>NZ_JADMLH010000001.1:0-457420 GCF_016464385.1 Nucisporomicrobium flavum
AGAAGGGCTATTACCACTACGGGATGTTCGCTGACCTGCTCGACCGCAAGCCGGCCAACGGGATGAACTTCTATGACTGGGCGACGACCAAGCACCCGGCCAAGCCGTTGATGGTTGCTGAGTGGGGCGTGTACCACCGGGTCGGCAAGGTGACGGACAAGACTGCCGGGTTCAAGAGCGTGCTGCCGGAGCTGGCCAAGCGTCCGAACATCAAGGCGATCGTGTACTTCGACACCTCGCACGACGACCAGGGCGACCGCGACATCAGCATCGACAGCACGAAGGCCAACCTCGCGGCGTTCCGTTCGCTCGCTGCTGACAAGATCTTCGACGTGACCCTGCGCTGAGGTCACAGTGGACTCACGAGCCGCCCGGCGGGCCTGCCGGGCGGCTCGTGCCGTGTCCGGACCCGGCGGAGCTGCAGGAGGCACGCATCCGGGGGGCACTACCGCAAGGCGGTGGCCGACGGCGACCGGCTGGCCGCCGCCGTCGCCCGCGAGGTGCTCAGTTGCCCCAGAAGAGGTAGTTGGCCTTGTAGGGCACGCTGACCTTCTCCCCGTCGGTGCACGCCGTCGCCGGGGCCACGCCGCCCCACGTGTTCATCCGCTGGATGTGCGTGACCGTGCTGAGCATGCCCTGACCGGAGTGGCTCTTCACCTCGAGCAGCAGCTCGGGGATCGCACCCGGCACCGGCGAGGCGTACACCTTCGCGGCGGTGACCAGCGAGCCGTCGGCCTCGGACTGCCAGCTGGGCCCGCCGAAGTGGTGGATCTTGCGGTTGGCGCCGTCGTACAGCCGGGCCTCCGGCACCGACGGGTCGGCGAACTTGCCGCCCGCGCAGGTGTACGTCTGCGTCCCGTCACCGACGACGAACATGCCGAGCAGCGACAACCCGGCCGGCGGCTGGATCGACGGCGCCTCGGCCGCGGACGCGTTGTACGTGACGGCGGAGATGCCCGCGGTCACCACGGCGGCGGCCGCGGCGACGACGATCTTCCTCTTGAGCGTGCGCATGGTCTTCCCCCTGAGGTCTGAGTGGCAACGACCTCGGATACGCGCCCTGGCGGCGGGCCGATCGACAGCGGCACCGAGCGTGCCCGTAGGGGCAGCGATCGATGACCGAGCGAGTTACCGGCGGGTCACCTGGTGCGGGCGTCACCGCCGGGTACGCAGACCCTCCAGGAGCAGGTCGAGAAGCCGTCCCGCTTGGTCACGCCGTTCCGGGGTGCCCGCCGCGAGCGTCACCCCGCTCAGCCCGGTCAGCACGTCGATGGCGGGCACGTCGTCACGGAGGGTGCCGGCCCTGGCGCCCGCAGCCGTCAGCGTCGTCACGGCCTCGAAGAGGCGCTCGCGGCTGTGGGCGTACGGGTCGCCGCCGGAGGCGATGACCATCCGCAGCGCCTCGGACATGCCGCGCTTGGCGGTCATGTAGTCGACGAAGTGGTCCATCCACGCGCGCAGGGCCACGTCGGGCTCGTGGGTGCGCAGGAGTTCCGGCGCGGAGGCGCACAGCCGGTCCAGCTCGCTGCGGTACGCGGCCTCCACGAGCGCCTCCCGGGTGGGGAAGTGCCGGTACAGGGTGCCGATGCCGACGCCGGCCTGGCGGGCGATGGTCTCCAGGGCCACGCCGGGCCCGTCGGCGGCGAGGGCGCGCACAGCCACCTCGAGCAGCCGGTCGCGGTTGCGCCGGGCGTCGGCGCGCAGCGGGCGGGTGCTCATGGGCTCGGGTCTCCTTCGCCGTCGTGGCGGTGCCGTGTCGCGGGCGACAGCGTCGCACATTGCTATTCGGAGGTACCTCCGCTTACGCTCGAGGCGTACCGGAGGGACCTCCGTTACCACGTTACCCAGATCGGACCCCCATGACCGCACCGCGCATCACCACGTCGTTCGGCGCCACCACCACCGCCGCCGAGGTCGTCGCCGGCATCGACCTCACCGGCCGCCGGGCGGTCGTCACCGGCGGTGCCTCCGGCATCGGCGTCGAGACCGCCCGCGCCCTGGCCGGGGCCGGCGCCGAGGTGACCCTCGCCGTCCGGGACACCGCGGCCGGGGAACGCGCCGCCGAGGACATCACCGGCAGCACCGGCACCAAGCAGGTTCTGGTCGCGCCGCTCGAGCTCGCCGACCCCGCCTCCGTCGCGGCCTTCGCCGACGCCTGGACCGGGCCGCTGCACCTGCTCGTCGGCAACGCCGGGGTGATGGCCACCCCGCTGACCCGTACCCCGCAGGGCTGGGAACTGCAGTTCGCCACCAACCACCTCGGGCACTTCCACCTGGCGAACCGGCTGCTGCCCGCGCTGCGCGCCGCCGGTGGCGCCCGCATCGTGTCGGTCAGCTCCGGCGCCCACCGGCGTTCCGGCATCGACTTCGACGACATCCACTTCCACCGGCGGTCGTACGAGCCGTGGGCCGCGTACGGGCAGAGCAAGACCGCCAACGTGCTGTTCGCCGTGGAGGCGACCCGCCGCTGGGCCGGCGACGGCGTGTACGCCAACGCGCTGCACCCCGGCAGCATCCGTACCAACCTGCAGCGCCACGTGGACCAGGCCGAGATCGAGGCGCTGCGCCGCGCGACCCCGGGCGTGGCTCCCTGGAAGACCGTGCAGCAGGGCGCGGCCACGTCCGTGCTGCTCGCCACCTCGCCGCTGCTCGAGGGCGTCGGGGGACGGTACTTCGAGGACTGCAACGAGGCCGGGCCGCACCGCAGCGGGACGTCGACCGGCGTGGCCGCGTACGCCCTCGACGAGCAGGCCGCGCAGCGGCTCTGGGAGATCTCAGCAGCGACACTCGGCCGCTGAACCTCTCAGGTCGCCGCCCGCCCGCCCGATGTCCCTGACCGAGGACCGACGAGCGGGAGGGGGGTGCGATGGCCGGCGCCCGCCGACCCGACGCCGCGACCGTGCTCGTCGCTCTGCTCGCCGCCGCCTTCGCCGCCTGCACCGCGGCGGGGCCGGGCGGCTCCGGGCTGACCCAGGCCGTCTCGAACGTGGCCACCGCCGTCGCGGCGACCGCGGCCGGCGTCGCGTGTCTCGTCCGGGGCGTCCGGGTGCGGGGGCGCGCGGGCGCGGCCTGGGCGGGGGTCGGCCTCGGATCGCTGGCGTACGCGTCCGGCGAGTGGGTCTGGACCTGGATCCAGACCGTACGCGCCGAGCCCGTCCCGTTCCCCGGCCTGCCCGACGCCGGATACCTCGCGATGGTGCCGCTGATGGCCGGTGGCCTGCTGCTGATCCCGGGCGGCCGCCGCAGTGCCGCGTATCGGGCCCGCGGGGTGGTCGACGGGCTGCTGATCGGCTGCTCGCTGCTGCTGATCAGCTGGATGCTGGTGCTCCGGCCGGCCGCGGAGAGCGCGGGGCACGGCACGGGCGGCTTCGGCGTGCTGCTGGCGTACCCGCTCGGCGATGTCGTGCTCGTCACCGTCGTGCTGTCCCTGCGCGCCGGGCTGACCCGCGGGAGCCCGCACGTCCGGACCCTGCGGCTCATCGGCGCGGCCGCCGTCCTCATCGGCCTCACCGACAGCGTGTACGCCTACGTGTCGCTGCGCGGGACGTACGCCTCCGGCGGCGTGCTCGACACCGGATGGTTCCTCGGCTTCGGCCTGATCCTGCTGGCCGCGGTCCGGCCGGACGGCACCCGGCGCAGGGGCCGCACCCCGGCGGGCCGGATCGGCGAACGGCCACTGACGCTCCTGCCGTACGCGGCCGTGCTCGCCGCCCTCGCCGGCAGCGTCGCCGACTTCGCCGTCAGCGGGCAGGTGGACCCCTTCATCGGCGGCTGCCGGTCGGCGCTCATCGTGCTGGCCGTAGTCCGCCAGCTGCTCACGCTGCGGGAGAACCGGCACCTCTCCCGGCGCCTCGAGTCGCGTGTCGGCGCCCGGACCGCCGAGCTGCGGGCCAGCGAGCAGCGGTTCCGGGCGCTCGTGCGGCACAGCTCCGACTCGGTCGCCGTCATCGAGCCGGACTCCACGATCCGCTACCAGAGCGATTCCGTCGAACGGGTCTTCGGCTGGCCCGCCCACGCGCTGCTCGGTCACCGCCTCGTCCACATCTCCGGGGCGGAGGCGGGCCCGTGCATCGCCGCCGCGATCGAACAGTCCGGCGCGGAGCCGCGTACCGCCACGGTGATCGAGGTGCCGGTGCGCCACCGCGACGGCCGGGTCCGGCTGGCCGAGATGACCGTGACGAACCTGCGGGACGACCCGGCCGTCCGTGGCTTCGTGCTCAACACCCGTGACGTCCACGACGCCCGGGAACTGCAGGACCGGATCGTGCACGAGGCGTACCACGACCGGCTCACCGGGCTGCCCGCCCGCGCCCTGTTCCGCGAGCGCGCCGCCGAGGCCCTCGACCGGGGGCGTGGCGCCGACCACGCCGCCGTCCTGCTGCTGGACCTCGACGGCTTCAAAGGCGTCAACGACAGCCTCGGCCACGCCGCCGGCGACCTCCTGCTCCGGCAGGTCGCCGAGCGGCTGCGCGCCGCCGTCCGGGAGGAGGACCTGGTCGCCCGGCTCGGCGGTGACGAGTTCAGCGTGCTCGTGACCTCGCCCACCGCCCGCGCCGACGCCGAGACGGTCGCGCGCCGGATCGCCGTCGCGCTCACCCCGCCGTTCGTGCTGGGCGAGCACGAACGCACCGTCGCGGCCAGCATCGGGCTCGCCGCGGCCGTCGACGCCGACGACGCCGACCAGCTCCTGCGCAACGCGGACCTGGCCATGTACCGGGCGAAGTCGGCGGGCGGCGACCGGGTGACCCGCTACGACCCGGCGATGCTGTCCGGCCTGGTCGAGCGCCTCCACCTCGAGGCCGACCTGCGCCGGGCCCTCGACCGCGACGAGCTGACGCTGCACTACCAGCCGACGGTCGACCTGCGCACCGGCGTGATCACCGGCTTCGAGGCGCTCGTCCGCTGGCAGCACCCGGAGCGCGGGACGGTGCCGCCGCTCGACTTCATCGGGATCGCCGAGGCCACCGGGCTCATCGCCCCGCTCGGCCGCTGGGTGCTCGCCGAGGCGTGCCGGCAGGCGGTCGCCTGGGGCGCGGGCCGCACCCGGGCGCTCAAGATGGCCGTCAACGTCTCCGTACGGCAGTTCGACACCGACCTCGCCGCGACCGTGGCGCAGGTGCTGGCGGAGACCGGCCTGCCCGCCGGCAGCCTGTGCCTGGAGATGACCGAGAGCGTGCTGCTCACCGACACCGACGAGAACCTCACCCACCTGCACCGGCTCAAGGCGCTCGGGGTCAGCCTCGCCATGGACGACTTCGGTACGGGCTACTCGTCGCTGGCGTACCTGCGCCGGTACCCGCTGGACATCCTGAAGATCGACCGGTCCTTCGTGGACCGCCTCGGCGGCGAGCGCGAGGACGAGGCCCTCGCCGCGGCGATCGTGCGCCTGGGCCGGGACCTGGGCATGGCCACGGTCGCCGAGGGCATCGAGGACGACGTGCAGCTGGCCACCCTGCAGGACCTGGGCTGCGACTTCGCCCAGGGCTACCGGCTGTCCCGCCCGCTGCCACCGGCGGACGCGGGCCGCGTGCTGGCCGACGGGCTCCCCGCGCCCCTGCGCGCCGCCCTCACGGCCGGCCGGTGAGCTAGGCTCCCGCGGATGTCGAACGAGGGCAGGATGGCGGACGAGGGCAGCTTCACCTGTGGACGATGTGCCGAACTCCACCCGGGGCCGCCGATGTCGTACGGGCCGCCCGCGCCCGCGTACTGGTCGGCGGAGCTCGCGGCGGACCCGGACAACGTGCTCGAGGGCGAGATCTGCGTGATCCGGGGCCAGGGCTTCTTCGTCCGCGGGCTGATCGAGATCCCGGTGACCGGCGCGGACGACACGTTCGCCTGGTCGGTGTGGGTGTCGCAGAGCGAGGAGAGCTTCCGGGACATCGTGGCGGCGTGGGACCGGCCCGGCCGGGAGAGCCGTGCGCCGTCGTTCGGCTGGCTGTCCACCCAGCTGCCGTACGACCCGCCGACGCTGAACCTCAAGACGCGGCTGCACACCCGCCCGGTCGGGGAGCGGCCGTGGGTGGAGCTGGAACCCACCGATCACCCGCTGGCCGTGGAGCAGCGTACGGGTATCACCCCGGCCCGGGTCCGGGAGATCGCGGAAAGGATGCGACATGGCGGCTGAGGTTCTCGAGGTACCCGGGATCCCGTTCGGGCTCACCGCGTCCCAGCCGGGGGTGTGGCGGCGCGACGCGCGGGGTGAAGGGCTGGTGGCCGACGCTCCCGCGCGCACGGACCTGTACATCAACCCCGGTGGTGCGGGCGCCGCGGACGCGGAATCGCTGCTCAACGCCGCGACCCTGCTCGGCGTCCCGCCGGCCGGCGACTTCCGCCTCAGCGCCCGGGTGAGCGTGGACTTCCGGTCGCAGTACGACGCCGGGGTGCTGCTGCTGTGGGAGGACGACCAGCATTGGGGCAAGTTCTGCTTCGAGTTCTCCCCGGCGGGCGAGCCCATGGTCGTCTCCGTCGTGACCCGCGGGACGTCCGACGACGCGAACGCCTTCGTGGTCCCGGAGCGTTCGGTGTGGCTGCGGGTCAGCCGGATCGGCCACGCGTACGCCTACCACGCCTCGGTGGACGGCTCGGCGTGGACACTGGTGCGCGTCTTCACCCTGGGCGAGGCGGTGAGCGGACACCGGATCGGGTTCGAGGCGCAGTCACCGACCGGCGACGGCTGCACGGTGACGTTCACCGGCGTCCGCTTCGACCGCGTCCGCCTCAGCGACCTGCGTGACGGCTCCTGACCCCGGGATCGATGTGGATTTTGGGGCCGGTGCCCCAGCCCGGGCGGCGCTCCCCGGCCAGGACCGCGGCCGCCTCGTCGAGGCCGACCGTCGCGGCCACCAGCGGCCGGGGGTCGACCCGGCCGGAGGCGTACAGCTCCACGGTGCCCGCGAGGCCGCCTGAGCCGCTGAGCACGCCCGTGGCCGTCACGTCCTTGAGCACCAGCCGCCGGGTGTCGACCTCGCTGGGCCGGGCCGCGAGCCCGATGAAGACCACCCGGCCGCCGGGCTCGACCAGCTCGACCGCGCGGGCCGGCACGCCGGTGCCCGTGGACGCGTCGATGACGGCGTCCCAGCGCAGGTCCGGCAGATCGTGCTCGGTCCACACCCCCGGCCCGCGGGTCTCGCCCAGCACGTGCACCTCCGCGTCCGCCGCGCCGGCGATGGCCGCGGCGAGCAGCCCGATCGTGCCCGGCCCGATGACCAGCACGCGCCGCCCGGGCTCGACCGCCGCCGCCCGGACCGCCCGCAGCGCGTTGGCTCCCGGCTCCACCAGCGCACCCAGCGTCGCGTCGACCGCGTCGGGCAACGGCACGAGGGCCTTGACGGGTACGGGCAGCCGCTCCGCGAGCGCCCCCGGCCAGCCGTTGCGGATCCCGATCTCGTACCGGTCGGCGCACAGGTGCTGCCGGCCGCCGAGGCACCGCTCGCATCGCCCGCAGCCCAGCATGGTGTCCCCGGTCACCCGCCGCCCCGCCCAGCCCGGATCCACGCCGCGGCCCACGGCGGTCACCCTGCCGCACCACTCGTGCCCGATCCGCACCGGGTACGCCGCCTGCCCGCTGTGCAGGTACGTCATGTGACCGGAGAAGAACTCGGCGTCCGTCCCGCACACGCCGGCCCGCTCGACCGTGACCACGACCTCACCCGGCCCGGCCGCCGGTTCGGGGACGTCCTCAACCGCGGCGGTACCCGGAGCCGTGATGACGAAGGCACGCATAGCTCTATCAAACACGGGCACTGAATCGCGGCGCGGGGATCCGCGCCGAGGCGAGGGGATCCGTGCCACGATGGCACCGATAGTTCGGTTCAGGCGGGAGTCAACAGCAATGAGCGAACACGTTTCCGACAGCGCCGAATGGCAGGCGTTGCAGGGCCACGCCGAGAAGTTCTCCAGCGTGCACCTGCGCGAGCTGTTCGACAGCGACCCGCGGCGCGGCGAGCGGCTCACCGCCCAGGTCGCCGACCTGTACGTCGACTACAGCAAGAACCTGGTCACCGACGAGGTGATCGGCGCGCTCGTGGCCCTCGCCGAGCGGGCGGACCTGCGCGGGCGCATCACGGCGATGTTCTCCGGCGAGCACATCAACCTCACCGAGGACCGCGCGGTGCTGCACACCGCGCTGCGGCTGCCGCTCGACGCCTCGCTCGTCGTCGACGGCCAGGACGTCGTGCACGACGTCCACGAGGTCCTCGACCGGATGGGCGCCTTCACCGACCGGGTGCGCTCCGGCGAGTGGAAGGGCGCCACGGGCGAGCGGATCAGGACCGTCGTCAACATCGGCATCGGCGGGTCGGACCTCGGGCCGGTCATGGCGTACGAGGCCCTCAAGGCGTACGCCGACCCCGGCCTCGAGTGCCGCTTCGTCTCCAACATCGACCCGACGGACCTGCACGAGAAGACCCGCGACCTCGACCCGGCCAGCACGCTGTTCGTGGTGGTGTCGAAGACCTTCGGCACCCAGGAGACGCTGACCAACGCCACGGAGGCGCGCAACTGGCTGCTCGCCGGCCTCGGCGGGGACGCCTCGGCGGTCGCCAAGCACTTCGTCGCCGTCAGCACCAACGCCCAGCGGGTGGCGGACTTCGGCATCGACACCGAGAACATGTTCGGCTTCTGGGACTGGGTCGGCGGGCGCTACTCGCTGCCCTCCGCGGTCGGCCTCTCGGTGATGATCGCCATCGGCAAGGAGCAGTTCGCCGAGATGCTCGCCGGCTACCACGCCGTGGACGAGCACTTCCGCACCACGCCGCTGGAGCGCAACGTGCCGGCGCTGATGGGCCTGCTCAACGTCTGGTACGACACGTTCCTCGGCGCGCAGTCGCACGCGGTGCTGCCGTACTCGCAGTATCTGCACCGCTTCGCGGCGTACCTGCAGCAGCTCACGATGGAGAGCAACGGCAAGCACGTCCGCCTCGACGGCAGCTCGGTGGAGTACCAGACCGGCGAGGTCTTCTGGGGCGAGCCGGGCACCAACGGCCAGCACGCCTTCTACCAGCTGATCCACCAGGGCACGAAGCTGATCCCGGCGGACTTCATCGGCTTCAGCGTGCCGAACCACGACACCGGCGAGATGCACGACCTGTTCATGTCGAACTTCTTCGCGCAGACCGGCGCTCTGGCGTTCGGGCGCACGGCCGAGCAGATCGAGGCCGAGGGCGTCGCGGCGGAGATCGTGCCGCACAAGGTCATGCCGGGCAACCACCCGACGACGACCATCCTGGCCGAGAAGCTCACCCCGTCGGTGCTGGGCCAGCTCATCGCCCTGTACGAGCACATCACGTTCACCCAGGGCACGATCTGGGAGATCAACTCGTTCGACCAGTGGGGCGTGGAGCTCGGCAAGGTCATGGCCAACCAGCTGGCGCCGCTGCTCACCGGCGCGTCGACGCCGGAGGCGTCGAACGACTCGTCCACCGACGCGTTGATCGCGCGGTACCGCCACCAGCGCGGCCGCTGACAGTGAGCGTGGGGCGGCCCTTTTTGTCAGGGGGTCGCCCTACGCTCAGGCCGTGGACCTGACGACTGAGCAAGCCCGGGCGCTGCGGATGCGCAGCCTCCTGCTGTCCGCCGGCGAGCGACCCGGCACGGTGGCCGGCATCGTGGAGTGGTTCGGCGCGATGCAGGCGCAGGACATGGCCAGCGGCCTGTGGTCGCTCGGCGTGCGGCTGCCCGGCTCGACCGCGGCCGCCGTCACCGAGGCCCTGGAGCGCCGCGAGGCGATCCGCACCTGGCCGATGCGCGGTACCGTGCACCTCGTCCCGCCCGCCGACACGCACTGGATGCTCGACCTCATGGGCGTGCGCGCCCTGGCCGGCGCGGCGAAGCGGCGGGAGACCATCGGCCTGGCCGAGAAGACCGCCGACCGCGGCGTCGAGGTCCTCGCCGGGGCCCTCGCCGGCGGGCGCCGGCTCACCCGCGCCGAGTGCCTGGCCGCGCTCGCCGAGGGCGGCGTCGAGCTGAGCGGGCAGATGGGCTACCACCTCCTCTGGTACGCGAGCCAGCGCGGCGTCACCTGCATCGCCCCGCACGTCGGCAAGGAGCAGACGTTCGTGCTGCTCGACGAGTGGGTGCCCGAGCCGCGCCGGCCGTCGCGCGAGGAGGCCCTGGCCACCATCGCGCTGCGCTACTTCCGCAGCCACGGCCCCGCCACGAAGCAGGACTTCGCCCGCTGGACCGGCCTGACTTTGACCGACACGAAGGCGGGCATCGCCGGCGCGGGCGACGCGCTCACCACCGTCCGCGTGGACGGCACCGAGATGATCGCCGGTGCCGCGGCCCTCGACACCGCCACCACCCTCGACGCGTGGTGGGCGCTGCCCGGCTTCGACGAGTACATGCTGGGCTACAAGGACCGCGGCCTCCTGCTCGACCCCGAGCACTTCAGCGCGGTCGTCCCGGGCGGCAACGGCGTCTTCCAGGCGACCGTCGTCCACAACGGGCGCACGGTGGCGACGTGGAAGCGCACGCTGACCGCCAAGGCGGTGACCGTGGAGGTCTTCCCGCTGGTGACGCTGGAAAAGCCGGCTCGCGGGCGCGCGGAGGAGGCCCTCCAGCCGTATGCGGCGTTCGTGGGCCTCCCGCTCCAGGTCCGCTGGCGGTGACCCCGGTGCCGAAGCGTCACGTGTCCGACGACGAGCGCCCCGCCGCCCGGCACGTCCTGGCTCCCGCGTTCCGCGTCGGATCGGCGGAGGCCTCCACGCGCGCGATGACCGTCCTCCACGCCACCGAGCCGGCGACCGTCTATCTGTCCTGCTGGGCGCGCGGCGAGGCGATCACTCCCGCCGACGTCGACCGCGCCCTGTACGACGACCGCAGCCTCGTCAAACAGCTCGTACGCTGCTCGTCTTCCCGACGGATCTGCTGCCGGCGGTGTGGCCCAGCGCCTCGGCCCGGGTCGCGGCCACCGAGCGTACCCGCACGACCCGGGACGTGATCGCGTCAGGCCTCGCCGCGGACGGTCAGAACCGGCTCGACCGGGCCCGCGCCGAGGTCCTGGCGGCGCTTGCGGACGCGCCGGAGGGCCGCCCGGCGCAGAATGTCCGCCGGGCCGTGCCGATGATCGACGTGAAGGTGACGACCTCCGCGGCTTCAACCTCGGCGCGCACCGCGACCACATCTTCGATCGCCGCGGCAACGCCGGCACAACGGCCTGGGCCGACGGGCGCGTGGTGGGGTTGTGGGTGTAGGACACGGCCGGGGTCGTGCGGGTCCGGCTGCCAGAGGACGTGCCGGCCGCGAGGAGGCGCCTGCTCGAGGCGGAGGCGGAACGGTTGACGGCCTGGCTCGGCGGTTTCCGGGAGTCCAGCGTCTACCCCTCGCCCGCCATGAAAGCCGCCCTCGCGGCCGCGCCGAGTTCGAGGCCAGGCGTGACCCCGGGCTAGGTTCCAATGAGAACACGAACAGCCATCCGCGCTGGTACTTCCCCAAAGGCAGCAACCTCAGCGTGCATACCGACGAAGACTTGACCGCCGTGGCCGCCGAACTCAACAACCGTCCTCGCAACGTCCGCGGCTGGGAGACCGTTGCAGCGGTTCCCCCTATTGCCCAGCGACGCTGCTTGATCAGGTATCCGCTTCTGCCGATGAGAGGTCGCCTACATTCGATCCCGAAGGAGCAGCCTGGAGAAAGGGACCAATCCGTGAATATCCCCAAGCTCGGCCCTCTCGCTGAAGTTCAGTGCGGATATACCACTGTCCGATTCAAGCGCGATCCAGCCGAGTTGGCGCGCATTGTATCCAAGCAATGCAAATGGCTAACCGATGGTGAGGGCGTTTTCGACTCGGCCGGGGTCGCGATCGCTAGATCGTTCGAGGATGCTGCGTCGGCAA
The DNA here is from genome assembly GCF_016464385.1 of Nucisporomicrobium flavum. Taxonomy (GTDB): domain Bacteria; phylum Actinomycetota; class Actinomycetes; order Mycobacteriales; family Micromonosporaceae; genus Actinoplanes; species Actinoplanes flavus_A. Next base: position 11,835 of record NZ_JADMLH010000001.1, read on the forward strand.
TGATTGAACTGGGATGGATCGTTCCGCCGCACCATGTTTCTTGGGGGGCCGTGCAGGATGCCAGGCCTTCCGCAGAAGACGCTGTCCGCGCAAGGCTCGACGATGAAGGTGGGCATCCCGCTGCCCACTGTTGACTTCCCCACCGGGCACCAGAACCGCATCCAAAAGAGCTTGTTCAGTCTCTGTGCGAGCGATGACGAAACGGCTCCGAAAGCCGGTACCCCTGATCTGCCGAAAACAGTGCGTTGCACGAAGCAGTCGATGAGAAAATCTCCCCGACTCACGGAAATATTTCCTGGGCAGCGTCCGAACCGAGGCCGACCTAATATACTAGCATTTGGAAGGAAGCTTTCCTGCGTTATAATTGTTTCCGCGAACAATCACGCGAGCCGCTTCTTCAGCATCGTTGAAACCCTGGATTACTGAAGCCTGATCAGCCTTCGGAAGCCTCTCGAAACGCTTCCGGGCGGAGGCGATGGCGCGTCTGCGATCGTCAGCGCGGGCAGTAGCCAAGTCCGCGCTTCCACCAAGCGTCATGTCGTATCCCTCATCGTTCGCGACTCGCACCGGACGATCTTGCATCATGCCTGCCTCCACGTCTACGGATGTTGCACGTATCTCACGAACCTGGTCCGAGCCCTCACGCTGAGTCAGTGGCGATTCTACTGAGGGCGCCGAGTTCGCGTTGCGCGATCCCATCCTGCGTCAATTGCATGTTGACGCGAGGTTGTGCCATCTTTCGCGTACGTGCATCCCAGGTGATCCGGATGCCCGACTCATCTTTTCGGTCCTTAGATCCATTGAACAAAGACTCGAACCGTCGTGGTGCAATGCCTGTAAAAGGGGAGAATGCGGCAGTTCCCGCAACTCCGTACATGGCGGCTGTTCGGCTCTTCGAGTACGGCTCGAGGTAACAAACATCGATGCCGAGGGCTAAAAGGTGCTTGGCGCATCCGTGGCATGGATAGGCGGTCACATATAGCTTGGCTCCTTCGATCGTGCCGCCTGTTCGCAGGGCATCCAGTAGCGCAGACATCTCGGCGTGTACGGGAAGCTGAAACTCCGTGATTTCCCTGATCTGCGACGAGGCCAATGTCCCATCGAGGAGATCGTTCACCAGCCGATCCGGATCAGTCCGCAGTCGCTGCATGATCTTCTTTTTGAGAATCTCAGCGCCAAGATCGCGCAGAACGGCCAGGATCAGCTTCTTGATTGCTATCAGGCTTGCGTCGTATGCCGGCGTGGTTGCCGCCATCGGGTGGGCATTGACGCCAAGGCTGATGATCGTTCGTTGCCGATTTAGCAGCGCGGCACCTACTCGAAGTCCAAGTTCTGGAGAACGGAGGCTGGCGCTTGACGCGAGCTGCATGCCGAACTCATCAGCTTCAGGTGCAGGAGGATCCGGGCGTCCGAACAGAAGGTCTAGGAAGCGCTTGGTTTGATGATGAACATCCCTGTCGATGTCAATTACGATATCTGACATGGGAAACGCCTTGAGGATGTTTTGCCCGTAGTCGTCAGATTCTTTGAGATCTCGCCGAAGCAGCTGTTCGGCGATTTCTCTTACCTCCGCGGAATCGAGAGATGGTGATTCTGGTGCGATTTTGTCAGCTAGATTAACAATTCGCGTCTCTCGTGAAGCTTGTAGGCCGATCAAGATGAATCGGTCGCCATATATTTTCCGAAGCTGCTCAACCTCAGCCGGCCGCTTGAGTGAGTCAAAAACGAAAGCATTCCGCGGCATCTCGCAGATCTCCGAGCCTTCCCTATTTCCGTTGTGCAGACGGCGAATCTTGTGCATCTCCGTGATTCCATAGAGCCCGACCGCGGCGGCAGTGCCGTGTTGTGCGCACAGTTGGTTCCCGGCGTTCATTAGAGCAGTTAATCGCTCTTGTGTCGATCTATTGATTTTCGTTCGCTGCTGGCTGTCTAGCGTATCGGCAAGAATTTCACTTAGATCGACGCGCCACGACTTGTAGCCGTACGACAACAGAATTCCGTCAAGAGCCTCCAGCAGCGAGTCGTTGGGTGTCCCGGTCGGTCGCGTCAAGGCGAACACGAGTTCGGGACCGCTGGCGTTCGCCGCGGTGCTCTGAGGGTGAACATCTGGATCGGAACCCATAGGTTCCATGAGACGTGCTCATCGACTCTTTCGAGGGCCAATCGGGCAACTTCCCAGCAGAGCCTTCATCACGCCCGGCAGCAGACCGCACATTAGGCAACTACATCCTCATCTGCCGCAGGTAGGGCGGTAACAACGACACGGCCGGATCACACTGGATGCCCGTCTCGCACATGAATGTGCCGGCCGCGTGGAGAGAATCCGGCTATGTGCACCGGCGTGCCGTGGTGCGGCTTGGTCGGACGGAACCCACCTTGCGCGAGGGCAAGGTCGTAGCAGCCGACGCCAAGGGGGTATTCGGTCACGATTCCGGTCAGTCGGTGCCGGTCGACCCATTGCAGGGCGGTGTCGCAGTCTTCGAACACGCCGGACGCAAACCGTGCGTCCTCGCCATGGAATACCCAGACCTGCGGCAAAGCTACGTCGTCCTCGGCAACATCGTCGCGCACGGGACCAAACGATATCTCGCCCCTGGCCGCCAGGACTGCCGCGGCGTCCTCATTTGCCGCGATCCGCGCGCCCGGCGAGCTGTGGCGGGCCGTCGCTGATGGCGCTGCTTCCGTACTCGCCAGGCTCGGCGTCGTAGTCCTTCACGAGCAGAGTTGCGAGGACCGTCTGAATCCAGCGGGTAGGGCGGGGCCAGGTGCGGGCCCGTGCCGGGGGTGGGCCCCCGGGCTGGGCCGGGGCCAGCGCGGGCGCGGCGGCCGGATCTGGGCGGACCGGCGGGGGACCGCACCCCGGACGCCTGACGGCTACGATCGCGGTCGTGCCCATGCGCTGGTATCGCGGTGACTGTCACCTCCACTCGCAGCGGTCATACGGCGGGGAGCTCACCCCGGCCGAGGTGATAGCGGCGGCCCGGGAGGCGGGGCTCGACTTCGTCGCCGTGACTGAGCACAACACCACGGACACGTACGCCGCCTGGTCCGCCCTCGCCGGTGACGACCTGCTGGTCATCGCGGGCCAGGAGGCGACGACCACGACCGGTCATTGGCTCGCGCTGGGCCTGCCACCCGGTCACGTCGTCGACTGGCGGTACGGCGTCCGCGACAACCGCATCGACGAGCAGGTTCGCGCCGTCCATCGGCACGGGGGCGTGTGCGTGGTGGCGCATCCGCACGCCCCGTACCCGTCGGGGACCTTCATGTTCCCGCTCGACGGCTTCGACGTGATCGAGGTCTGGAACGGCCTGTGGATCTCGGACCTGCCGTGGAACGCCGACAACGAGGCCGCCGTGGCCGAGTGGGGCCGCAGCCTCGCAGCCGGCATCCACACCGGCGGCTGGCGGCCGGCCATGGGCAACAGCGACACGCACCTGCGCGGCCAGGTCGCCGTCCCGCACACCGTGGTGCTGGCCGAAGAGCTGAGCGCGGAGGCGGTGCTCGGCGCGATCCGGGCCGGCCGCAGCTGGGTCGCCGGGTCGCCCGGGATCGAGCTGTCCTTCACGGTCACCGCGGGCGATCGCACCGGCGACATCGGAGCGACGGTGAAGACGGACGGCCGCACGGCGGTCGCTCGGGTCGAGGTGGACGGTGTGCCCGCCGGCACTGTCCGCCTCCTCACCGACCGGGGGCGGGTCCATCAGGCCGAGCTGCCGGGCGTGGTGAGCTGGGAGACCACGGCGGAGGAGTCCGCGTACGTCCGCGTCGAGGTGCGCCACGCCGACGGGCACATGGCGGCGCTGACCAACCCGATCGTCCTCGCGTGAGCGCCATGGGTGAGCTCGCCGTCCCCGACGTCCGGCACCGGGTCTCGTTCCTGGCCGGGATGGCCGAGTTCGCGGCCGAGGGGCGGGGGAGCGCGACCGACCGCACCGAGCTGGGCCGCGAGATCCGGGCGTTCCGCGGCTCGTGGGAGTCGCCGGAGGGCTTCGCCGCGTACGTGCGGTGGCTGCTCGACCAGGCGCTCGAGGACGCGCCCCGGCCCGAGGGCTACGTCCCGGTGACGAACCTGTGGATGCTCGACGGCGACGGGTACGCCGGCCGCCTCGCGATCCGGCACCGCCTCACCGGTGCGCTGCGCCGGGCGGGCGGGCACATCAGCTACGACGTACGGCCGTCGGCGCGCCGGAAGGGGCTCGCCACCCGCATGCTGGCGGCCGCGCTGCCGGTCGCGCGCAACCTCGGGATCGATGTGGCCGTGGTGACGTGCGACGTCGCGAACGTGGCGTCCCGCAGGGTCATCGAGCACAACGGCGGGGTGCTGCAGGACGAGCTGGACGGCAAGCTGAGGTTCCGGGTGCCGACGACCTGATCCGCGGCCGGTGGATCAGGAGGATCCGCCGAGGTCCCGGGCGAGGTAGCCGGCCGTGTCGAAGCGGACCGGCTGCGGCCCCACCAGCGCCGTCAGGTGCCGTTCGAACGCCTCGAGCTCGGCCGCGCCGATCTGCCGTTCCCACCGCCGGCGCAGGTCGTCGAAGATCTCCTCGCCGTGCCGCATGACCTCGAAGCCCAGCGGCGTGACCCGCAGGCGTTTGCGGCGGCCGTCGTCCGGGTCGGTGTCGCGGGACACGTACCCGCGGTCCTGGAGCACCGCGATGGTCTTCGCCGCGGACTGCTTGGTGATGGACAGGCGGCGGGCCAGCTCGGAGGCGCTGTCGGCGCCGGCGGCGACGGCCCGCATCGCGAAGTCGTGGACCGGCCGGACGTCCTCGTAGCCGCGCCGGGCGAGCTCGGCGATCGCGGCGTCGACGAGCGTGCGGAAGCCGCCGAGCAGCAGCAGGGCGAGGTCGGCTCCGGAGCGGGACATAACCGGCAGGCTACGGCACCGCGCTGGACGATCGACAGCCAGGGTGACTAGTATTCGACACCCTGGCTGACTATTTGGAGAGTGCCATGATCACGCACCACACCGCCGAGGTGAACGGCACGGTTCTGCACTACGTGGCCGCAGGGGATAGCGGCTCGCCGATCCTGCTGATCCACGGCTTCCCGGAGACCTGGTGGGCGTTCCACAAGCTCATCCCGCTGCTCGCGGAGAGCCACCGCGTCTTCGCCGTCGACCTTCGCGGCTTCGGAGACTCGCAGGCGGCGACGGACGGGCACGACAGCGCCACCGCCGCCGAGGACCTGCACCAGCTGATCGGGCTGCTGGGTGTCGGCCCGGTCCACCTCACCGGGCAGGACATCGCCGGGGCCACGGTGTTCCGGCTGGCCACGGCGCACCCCGAGGACGTCCGGAGCCTCACCGCCGTCGAGATGGGCCTGCCGGGCTTCGGCCTGGAGGCGCTGGCCGACGTCACCCACGGCGGCGCCTGGCACATCGGCGTGCTGGCTGCGCCCGGCATTCCCGAGCTGCTCCTGACCGGCCGCGAACGCGAATTCCTCGGCCGGTACGCGTTCCCCGCCATGACCGCGACCCCGGGCGCGATCACCGAGGCGGACCTCGAGGAGTTCGCCCGCACCTACGCCCGCCCGGACGGCTGGCGGGGCGCGAGCGGCCTGTACCGCTCCATGCTGCGAGAGGGCGCCGAGATCCGAGCGCTCGCCGAGAGCCCCGGGCTACGTGTACCGGTCCTGGCGGTCGGCGCGGGCGGTGGCCCGTTCACGGCTGCGACCATGACCCAGGCCGCTTCCGGGGACGTCCGTACGGTCCAGCTCGACGGCGTCGGCCACTATGCCGCGATGGAGGCACCCGAGGCGCTCGCCGAGGCGGTCCTGGCCTTCGTCGGCGAAGTCGACCGATAGGCGAGTCATCGTCGGCGAGAATCGACGTCACCATGAGCGACCGGATCAGCATGCGCGGGCGGGACTGGCTCAGTGCCGTCCTGCGGGTGACCGCCGCCGTGGCCGTCACGCTGGCCTGCTGGTTCGGTGCGGCCAACGCCTTCCTCGCCGCGATTCTCCAGATTCATCCCTGGGCGGGCGAGGCCGAGCGGCGCGAGCTGGTCGTCGTCTATCTGCTGCTCACCGTGGTGGCGCTGATGGCCCCGGCCGTGGCGTGGCGGTTCCTCGTACCGGCGACCAGGTGGTGGAGCGCCGCCGTGCTGGCCGTGATCGCGCTGGTCGCGCTGGGTCTCGGCGTGGCGGTCGTGGTGCGCTGAGCGCCATCTGTTAACAACCCTTGATATTCAAGTTCACGAACGTCAAGATGTGGGGGACCTGCCTGGTCATCGATGCGTCAGGGAGTCGCCATGAGCAAACGACGGACCGTTCTCGCGCTGGTCACCGGCGCCGCGATGACCCTGGCGACGGCGGTGATCGCCGCCCCCGACGGCCTGGCCGCCGTGTCCGCCGCGCCGATGCGGGCGGCCGCCGTCGCCTGCTCCGCGCCGGTGTGGGCCGAGGGCAACACCTACACCGTGGGTACGCAGGTGACCTACGGCGGCCACCTCTACTCGGCGCTGGTCACCCACACCGCCTACGTGGGCGCCGACTGGAACCCGGCCGCCACCCCGTCGCTGTGGCGTGACCTGGGCGCCTGCACCGGCGGCACCACCCCGCCGACGACGCCCCCGACCACCCCGCCGACGACGCCTCCCACCACACCCCCGACGACCCCGCCCACCACGCCGCCGCCGGGCAGCACCACCTGCGCGGTCAAGTCGAAGCCGGCGGGCAAGGTTCTCGTCGGCTACTGGGAGAACTGGGACGGCGCGAGCAACGGCGTGCACCCCGGCCTCGGCTGGGTGCCGGTCACCGACTCCCGGCTCAAGCAGCACGGCTACAACGTGCTCAACCTCGCCTTCCCGGTGATCCGCTCCGACGGCACGGTGCTCTGGGAGAACGGCATGGACGCCGGCGTGAAGGTCGCCACGCCCGCCGAGATGTGTACGGCCAAGGCGAACGGCGCGACGCTGCTCATGTCCATCGGCGGCGCGGCGGCCGGCATCGATCTCAGCTCCAGCGTCGTCGCGGACCATTTCGTGGCGACCATCGTGCCGATCCTGAAGCAGTACAACTTCGACGGCATCGACATCGACATCGAGACCGGGCTCTCCGGCAGTGGCAGCATCGGCACGCTGTCGGCGTCGCAGGCCAACCTGATCCGCATCATCGACGGCGTGCTCGCGCAGATGCCCTCGAACTTCGGCCTCACCATGGCGCCGGAGACCGCGTACGTCACCGGCGGCAGCGTCACGTACGGCTCGATCTGGGGCGCGTACCTGCCGATCATCAAGAAGTACGCGGACAACGGCCGGCTCTGGTGGCTGAACATGCAGTACTACAACGGCAGCATGTACGGCTGCGCCGGCGACTCGTACGCGGCCGGCACGGTCCAGGGCTTCGTGACGCAGACCCAGTGCCTGAACAACGGCCTGGTCATCCAGGGCACGACGATCCGGGTGCCGTACGACAAGCAGGTCCCCGGCCTCCCGGCGCAGCAGGGCGCGGGCGGGGGCTACATGAGCCCGGCGCTGGTGAGCCAGGCGTGGAACGGGCTGGGCGGCAACCTCAAAGGGCTGATGACCTGGTCGGCGAACTGGGACGGCTCGAAGGGCTGGACCTTCGGCGACAACGTGAAGGCTCTGCAGGGCCGCTGACCTCCGTACCGCTGAAACGGCTCCCCGGGTGACCACCCGGGGAGCCGTTCTTTGACTGTGAAATAATTGCGGTGTCAAAGAGGTTGTGCGGGGCAAGTCCGGGACCGGTGGTCCCGACCGGAAGCTGGAGGACGTCATGCAGTTCGGGATCTTCACCGTCGGCGACGTCACGCCCGACCCGACGACCGGGCGGGCGCCGACCGAGCACGAGCGGATCAAGGCGATGGTGACGATCGCCAAGAAGGCCGAGGAGGTCGGGCTGGACGTGTTCGCCACCGGCGAGCACCACAACGAGCCGTTCGTGCCGTCCTCGCCCACGACGATGCTCGGTTACATCGCCGCGCAGACGTCCACGCTGCTGCTGAGCACCTCGACCACGCTGATCACCACGAACGACCCGGTGAAGATCGCCGAGGACTACGCGATGCTGCAGCACCTCGCCGACGGCCGCGTCGACCTCATGATGGGCCGCGGCAACACCGGGCCCGTGTACCCGTGGTTCGGCAAGGACATCCGCGCCGGGATCCCCCTGGCCATCGAGAACTACGCGCTGCTGCACAAGCTGTGGCGCGAGCACGTGGTCGACTGGAAGGGCAAGTACCGTACGCCGCTGCAGTCGTTCACCTCGACGCCGCGCCCGCTCGACGGGATCCCGCCGTTCGTCTGGCACGGCTCGATCCGCAGCCCCGAGATCGCCGAGCAGGCCGCGTACTACGGCGACGGCTTCTTCGCCAACCACATCTTCTGGCCGGCCTCGCACACCCAGCGGATGATCGCGCTCTACCGCGAGCGCTGGGCCCACTACGGCCACGGCGGCGCCGACCAGGCGATCGTCGGCCTCGGCGGTCAGGTCTTCATCCGCCCCAACAGCCAGGACGCGGTCAAGGAATTCCGGCCGTACTTCGACAACGCGCCGGTCTACGGCCACGGCCCGTCGCTCGAGGACTTCACCCGCGAGACGCCGCTCACCGTCGGCAGCCCGCAGCAGGTCATCGACCGTACGCTCGGCTTCCGCGAGTACGTCGGCGACTACCAGCGCCAGCTGTTCCTGATGGACCACGCCGGGCTGCCGCTCAAGACCGTCCTCGAGCAGCTCGACCTGCTCGGCGAGGAGGTCGTACCGGTGCTCCGCAAGGAGTTCGCGGCGCTCAAGCCGGCACACGTCCCCGACGCCCCCACCCACGCTTCGCTGCTCGCCGCCCGTGCGGCCGCGTCCGACCAGCAGGAGGTTCCGGTCGCATGACCGAGCGCACCCTCGTCGTCGTCACCGCGGGGCTCAGCCAGCCCTCCTCCACCCGCCTGCTCGCGGACCGGCTGTCCGCGGCGGCGGTGGAGCAGGCCGCCACGCTCGGCGTCGACCTCGCCGTCCGCGTCGTCGAGCTCCGCGACGTCGCCCACGACCTGATGGACCACCTGCTCACCGGCTTCCCGCCGGCGCAGCTCCGCGAGGCGCTGGACGCGGTCGCGGCGGCGGACGGCCTGATCGCCGTGTCCCCGATCTTCAACGCCTCGTACAGCGGGCTGTTCAAGTCGTTCTTCGACGTGGTCGAGAAGGACGCGCTGCGGGACAAGCCGGTGCTGCTCGCCGCGACCGGTGGCACGGCGCGGCACTCGCTCGCCCTGGAGCACGCGATGCGGCCGATGTTCGCGTACCTGCGGGCGGCCACCGTCGCGACGCCGGTGTTCGCGGCATCCGAGGACTGGGGTGGCGAGGACGAGCTGCGTACGCGCATCGACCGCGCCGCCGGGGAACTCGCCCGCGAGATCGGCCGCCGCGAGCCCGCCCGGGTCACCGACCCGTTCGCGCTGACGACGTCGTTCGAGGAGCTGCTCGCGGGAAACTGAGCGTTTTCGGGGTACTGGTACCGGGACCGACAGGGGGAGACATGGCGGAGATCGTGCTGGTCCGGCACGGGCAGACCGAGTGGAGTGCGGCCGGCAAGCACACCTCGTACACGGATCTGGACTTGACCGCGACCGGGAGGCAGCAGGCCCGCGAGGCCGGCAAGCGGCTGCAGGGCCGCACGTTCGCCGCCGTGATCTCGAGCCCGTGCCGGCGGGCCCTGCGCACCGCCGAGCTCGCCGGGCTGACGGTCACCGAGACCACCGAGGACCTCGCCGAGTGGAACTACGGCGAGTACGAGGGCATCACCACCCCGGAGATCCGCGAGACCCGCCCCGGCTGGTCGCTCTGGACCGACGGCTGCCCCGGCGGCGAGTCCCCGGAGCAGGTGGGGGAGCGGCTCGACCGGGTGCTCGCCCGGGCCCGCGAGCTGCTGGACGGCGGCGACGTCGCGCTGATCGCCCACGGACACAGCCTGCGCGTCGCGGGCGCCCGGTGGATCGGGCTGCCGCCCAGCGGCGGCGGCCTGCTGAAGCTGGACACGGCGACGCTGTGCACGCTCGGCTTCGACCACGGCACTCCGGCCATCGACACCTGGAACGCCCCGGCCACCTGACAGGGGTGGCTTTTCCGCCCGGCCGGGTAATGCGGGCCTGTGGGAACGGGTCTGATCACCGTGGGGCACGGCACCGCCGGGCAGCAGGAGCTCACGTCGCTGCTGCGCGGCGCGGACGTGCACCTGCTCGTCGACGTCCGCCGCTTTCCCGGCAGCCGGGCGCATCCGCACGTCGGCCGGGACGCCCTGGAGCGGTGGCTGCCCGAGGCCGGGATCTCCTACCGCTGGGAACCGCGGCTCGGTGGCCGGCGTTCCGCACCGGCTGACTCGCCGGACGTGTGGTGGCAGGTCCCGGCGTTCCGCGGGTACGCGGCGTACATGCGGACGCCGGAGTTCCTGGCGGGGGCCGACGCGCTGGTGGCCGAGGCCGAGACCGTCCGCACCGCGGTGATGTGCAGCGAGACGCTGTGGTGGCGCTGTCACCGGCGCATGCTGTCGGACCACCTGGTGCTGATCCGCGGGCTGGCCGTCGACCACCTCGACCACCGTGGCGCGCTCAGCGCCCACCGCGTGGCGGCGGGAGCGCGGACGGCCTGCGAGGGTTTGCTGGTCTACGACGCCGGCTGAGCTCAGGCGGCCGTCCAGAACGGGTCGCGGCCGATGAAGCCGATCAGCCGGGTCTGCGCGTCCGCGTCCGCCGGGACGGGTACGCGGGGCCCGTACTGGCCGGAGGCGCGCAACATCTCGTCCAGCGGCTCCATCCCGGCCAGCAGCATCGCGCAGAACTCGGGGTCGAGGCGGTCGTCCTGGCCGGTCGCGCGGGCCAGGTCCCAGGTGTGCAGGAACACGTCGGTGGTGTAGAACCGGTCGATCGCCTGGTCCAGCGGGAGCTCGCCGATGTGCGGGTTGGACAGCGTGCGGGCCGGGGTCGCCGGGTCGTCCAGCACGGCCTGTACCACGTCGCAGTGCGCCTGCCAGGCGGCGGCCGGGCCGGCGTCCACGTCCGGGACGGCGGGCAGGCGCACGTCGGAGCCGCCGGCGAGCAGCGCGGGCAGCCACTCGACGAGGTGGCGGACGACGTCACGCGCCTTCCAGCCGGCGACCGGTGCGTCCGCGTCCCAGTTCTTCGCGGCCCGGACCCGGTCGGTGAACGTACCGGTGATCTGGCGGTGCCGGTCCGCGGGACCGAGGTCAGAGAGCGCCATGGGTGAGCAACCTTTCGAGTTTGGTGTATCCGTCGTTGAGCCCGGTCTCCATGCCGCTCCTCAGCCAGGCGTCGCGGCCCTCGAAGGTGTCCAGCAGGGATTGGGTGCGCAGCCGCGTACGGCCGGTGCCCAGGTCCTCGAACCACAGCGTCTCGAGCGCCACCCCGTCGGGCTCGGCCTCGTAGGTGAACGTCTGCACGATCCGGTCGGCGCGGATGTCGTGGAAGCAGCCGCGGAACGCGTATTGCTCGTCGCCTCGCTCGGAGACGTAGCGGAAGCTGCCGCCGGGACGGGCGTCCCAGTGGTCGACGCGCGTGCGCAGGCTGTCCGGGCCGACCCAGCGCACGAACAGCTCCGGGTCGGTGTGCGCGCGCAGCAACTGCGCCGGGGTGGCCGTGAAGTCGCGGGTGATGCGGATGACCGGAAGCGTGGGGTCCGCCTCGATGCTCGTCATGGCTGGTCCTCCTCGTCCTCGGTCATCGCCGCCAGGACCGTGTCGAGGCGCTGGTACCGCTCCTCGGCCCGGCGGCGGTACCGCTCAATCCACTCGTCGAGCAGGTCCAGCGCCGCGGTCTCCAGATGCACCGGGCGTGGTTGCGGCCCCGGCGGCCGGCGCACCACGCCGGCGTCCTCGAGCACCCGGAGATGCTTGTACACCGCCTGCAGGCTCATCCGGTACGGCTCGGCGAGCTGGTTGACGGTGGCGTCGGCGACCGAGAGCCGCGCGACCATGTCGCGGCGGGTCGGGTCGGCCAGCGCGGAGAAGACCTTGGACAGGGTGTCGAGCGGCATCTGACGTGCTCGTTTCAACTGATTGGTTTAAACGAACCGTAGCCCTGTGCGCCGCCCTGGTCAAGGACCCGCGCGGCTACGACGGAATGGCATGCGCGGCGCCCGCCGCGGCGACGATGGCCGCCCGCAGCCGGCTCGCGGCGTCCAGGCGCGCGCCCGTCAGCGCCGGCAGTGCCGTCGTCGCCGCGGCCCGGATCGCCACCTTCCGGGGGCCGCCTGCGAAGCCGGCGCGGACCGCGTCGAGGATCGCCTCGTTGCCGCCCCACGGCCCGCCGACGACGACCGCGGCCGGATCGGCCAGCGCGACCAGGGCAGCGATGACCCCGCCGAGCGCCCGGCCGAGGGCCTCCCGCAGCGGTGGCGACGCCGTGGCGGCGGACAGCAGGCGGTCGACGTCGATGGCGGCCGAGCCGGGCCGGTGCAGTCCGAGCTCGGCGAACACGCCGGTCAGCGGCATGGCGCGGCCCTGCGGGCCGGTGGTGACCAGGTGCGCGATCTCGCCGGCCAGACCCGTGGCGCCGCGGCGCACCTCGCCGTCGCTGACCAGCGCGCAGCCCAGGCCCTCGCCCAGGTAGAGGTAGGCGAAGTCGGCGAGCGGTGGATTCGCCGCGGCGCGTTCGGCCTGCGCGGCCCAGTTGACGTCGTTGTCGACCGCGACCGGGCCGGTCACGTACGGCGCGAGCACCGTGACGGGATCGAGCTCGCCCACGAGGAACGGCGCGTCCGGCAGCTGGACGAGCCGCCCGGTGGCCCGGTCGACGGGGTCGGCGGCGCTGACCACCGCCAGCCGCGGCGGTGCCGGGGCCCGGGTGGCGGCGTCCGCGGCGACGGTGCGCACCGCGGCGGCGACCTGGGCGGGGCGGGCGGGCCTGCTGATCTCCTGCTCGGCGCGGGCGGCCACCTCGCCGTACGCGTCGACGGCCTCGGCGATGACGCCTTCCGGGCCGATGCCGACCGCGAGCGCCGTGCCGACGTCCTGCCGGAGCGCGTAATAGGACCCGACCCGCCCGCGCCCGCGCCCACCGGCGGTGCGTTCCCCGGTGTCCGCGATCAAGCCGGCGTCGGTGAGGCGGCGCACGCTCTCGCCCGCCGTGGGCTTGGAGATGCCGATCAGCACGGCCAGCTCGGCGCGGGTCAGGCGGCGGTGCTCCATGAGCGTGCGCAGGACGCGTTCGTCGGTCGTCGCGCGTACGAGGTCCACGTGCCGATTCTAGTCAGGGCTCTTGCCTGGAAAGCGCGGCGCGCCGTACAGTCGTTCAAGTAAGGAGAGCTGACTAGAAGGAGCCGCCCGTGTCCGCCCCGACCCTCCCCAGCGCCACCGGCCTGCCCGCCCTCCCGCACTGGGAGCAGACCCCCGAGGACCTCAAGGTGGCGATCCGGGAGATCAAGACCGCCCTGCGGGCCCGGATCGCCGCTTCCGGCCGTACCGTCGACGAGGTCTTCGCCGTCGTCGAGCAGCAGGTCAAGGCGGAGGTGGAGGAGATCAAGGCCGCGCGCGAGCGAGGCGAGACCGTCTGGCCGGTCATCGAGTACGCCGACATCGCCGCCGGCACCGTGCCGGCCGAGACCGTCGCGAAGCTGAAGCGGCGCGGCTGCGCCGTGATCCGCGGGCACTTCGACCGCGAGCAGGCGCTCGGGTGGGACCGCGACATCCTCGAATACGTCGAGGGCAACCGGTTCTTCGAGAACTACCGCGGCCCCGGTGACGACTTCTTCGGCAGCGTCGGCTCGAAGCCGGAGATCTACCCGATCTACTGGTCGCCGGCGCAGATGCAGGCGCGGCAGAGCGACCGGATGGCGCGCGTGCAGGCGTTCCTCAACGGCCAGTGGAAGCACACCTCCGAGGGTGTGCAGTGGTTCGATCCGGAGCGCGACTCGCTCTACCCCGACCGGATCCGCCGCCGCCCGGAGGGCGCGTCGTCGAAGGGCCTCGGTACGCACCTCGACCCGGGCACGCTCGACCTGTGGATGACCTCGGCGTACCAGAAGGCGTTCCGGCACCTGTTCGACGGCACGGTCGAGCAGTACGACCCGTGGGACGCCGCTTACCGTACGGACGGCCCGCAGTACCCGGGCAGCACCATGTGCTCGGCGTTCCGCACCTTCCAGGGCTGGACCGCACTCTCCGACATGGACCACGACCAGGGCGTGCTGCACACCGTCCCGATCCCGGGCGCGATGGCCTACCTGATGCTGCGCCCGCTGCTGGCCGACGTGCCCGACGACGACATGTGCGGCGTCACCGTCAACCAGGTCTTCCCGGCGAGCGAGAAGTGGCACCCGCTGCTGATGGAGGCCGTGAGCGGCATCCCCGACGTCCGCGCCGGCGACTCGGTCTGGTGGCACTGCGACATGATCCACAGCGTGGCACCGGTCGAGAACCAGCGAGGCTGGGGCAACGTCATGTACATCCCCGCCGCGCCGTGGTGCCCCCGCAACGAGAAGTACGCGGCGAGCGTGCGCGCGGCGTTCGAGGCGGGGAACAGCCCGAGCGACTTCCCGGAGGAGCACTACGAGAGCACGTGGCCCAACCGGTTCACGGAGGCGGACCTGAACGAGACAGGCCGGCGAGGGCTCGGCCTCAGCTGACCGGACCGGCCTCCCGGAGCTGCTGCTGGACGGCGAAGCGGTCGATCAGGGAGGCCACCGCGGCGATCCGGCCGTCGCGGAACTCGTAGAAGACGTGTTCCGCGAAGGTCAGCCGCTGCCCGTTCGGCGAGAAGCTCAGGAACTCGCCCTGCGGGGTGCACTCGAAGAGGATGCGGCAGGCGATCCGGTTGCCGGCCGCGACACTGATGCGGGCGTCGTAGAACAGGTCCTCACGGTCAGGGCACCATCCAGCCGAGCACCGGCGTGCCCTGCAGCGTCACCAGGATGCACATCACCAGGAGCAGCAGCAGGCTCCAGCCCACCACCCGGCGGAAGATGTCGCCCTCGCGGCCCGCCATGCCGACCGCCGACGCCGCGATCGCCAGGTTCTGCGGGCTGATCATCTTGCCGAGCACGCCGCCCGAGGAGTTCGCCGCGGCGAGCAGCAGCGGGTCAAGGCCCGCGCGGTCGGCGGTCTGCACCTGCAGCGCCCCGAAGAGCGCGTTGGCCGAGGTGTCCGACCCGGTGACGGCCACGCCGATCCAGCCGAGCATCGAGGAGAGGAAGACGAACAGCCCGCCCGCGGCGGCCAGGAACTCGCCGAGCGTGTTGGTCTGGCCGCTCTGGTTCAGCACGTACGCGAGGGCCAGCACCGCCATCACGGTCACGATGGCGTGGCGCAGCTCGACGTACGTGTCGGCGTACGCCCTGAGGGCCCGGCCCGGACGGATGCGCAACACGACCGCGGTGAGCAGGCCCGCCAGGATCATCAGCGTGCCGGCCGCGGGCAGCCAGCCCAGGGTGAACGTGGTCGATGACAGCGGCTTGCCGCTCGCGCCGTACACGTGCAGGCCGGGCCAGGCGAACGCCTGCGTCCACGGCTCCTTGGCGAGCGCCGACTTGATCGCGCCGATGTTCGCGATCGAGAAGATCACGATGATGATCAGGTACGGGGCGTAGGCGCGGGCCACCTCGGCGCCGGAGTCGCGGCGCTCGGCCGTGGCGACGACGGGCCCGGCGGGTGCGGGCCGGCCGGGGGAGGGCCGGGCGGGGGAGGGCCGGGCGTCCGGACGGCTGTCCGAGGCCGCGGGCGCGTCGGCGGGGCGCCCGGAGGCCGGGCCGGTCGCCTGGGCGGCGGGGGCGCCGCGCGCGGGTTCGCGCAGGTCCGGGGTCTCCGCGGGCCGCCAGAACCGCAGCAGCAGCACGACGGCCGCGGCCGCGAGCAGCGCCGCGATGATGTCCGTCAGCGGCACCGACACGTAGTTGGAGGCCAGGAACTGGCCCGCGGCAAACACCACGCCGGCCACCGCCGCCGCCGGCCAGGTCTGCCGGACGCCGCGGCGGCCGTCGATGACCGCGACGAGGACCAGGGGTACGACCACCGCGAGCAGCGGCGTCTGCCGGCCGACCATCGCGCCGAGCGTCTCCGTGGTGAGCCTCGGGTCGTCGCTGGCGCCCGACGTCACCGTGCCGAGCGTGACGATCGGGGTCGCCAGGGCGCCGAACGCGACGGGGGCGGTGTTGGCGATGAGCGCGACCGAGGCCGCGCGCAGCGGCGGGAAGCCCAGGGCCATCAGCATGACCACGGTGACCGCGACCGGGGTGCCGAAGCCGGCGAGCGCCTCGAGCAGGGCCCCGAAGCAGAACGCGACGATGATGGCCTGGATGCGCATGTCCGGGCTGACCCGTTCCATCGAGCGGCGCAGCACGTCGAAGTGGCCGCTGACGACGGTCAGGTTGTAGACCCAGATGGCGTTGAGCACGATCCACAGGATCGGGAAGAAGCCGAACGCGGCGCCCTCGCTCGCCGACAGCAGCGCCTGCCCGACCGGCATGGAGTAGATGGCCACGGCGACGACGAGCGCGACCACCAGCGAGATCAGCCCGGCCAGCCAGGCGCGCATGCGGACCGCGCCGAGCAGCACGAACAGGGTGAGCAGGGGCAGGACCGCGAAGATGGCCGAGAGCGCCACGGAGCCGGCGACGGGGTCGGTCACGATCGTGAACTGATCCGACATGGCTGCCATCCAGGATCGTCAATGATTCCTGATGGCAATGTAACCGGTGATCGGCTACGGCGGAACCGCCACGCGTCCGGATCGCCCCGGCGATCGCACAGAGCCGCGCCACTACGCCGCGACGGCGGTGCGGCGATCGCGCGAGGCGGGGGCCGCTACGGCGAGACGGCGATCGCGCGCAGGACCGCGGGGAGGTCGCCCTCGCGGGCGAGCAGGCGGCGCTGCCGGCCGGCCCCGGTGCCCTCGGCGCGGACGTGGTCCAGGCCCGCCACGACGGCCGCCTCGTCGCCCAGCCGCCGCAGCGCCGGGCTCACCAGCGCCAGCAGGTCGGCGACCAGGTCCCAGGCCGGGCGGGCGTCGCCCGTACGCGGGTCGAGCAGCGTGCCGTCCATGCCCGAGTGCGCGGCGTTCCAGTGCGCGGCCTCGAGGAGGTGGTCCGCGATCGGCGCCGGCGGCCGGCCCCCACCGAGGAACGTGGCGACCAGGCCGCGGATCAGGGCGGCGAGCAGCACAGTGTCGGCGGGCGCGGGGCAGACGTCGGCGACCCGCACCTCGACCGTGGGGTACGTGGCCGACGGACGCGCGTACCAGAGGACCATGCTCTGGTCGAGCATCGCGCCCGAGACCACCAGCGACGCGACCGTACGGTCGTAGTCGGCGCCGGACGTGAACGCGGGGGTGGGCCCGAGCGCGGGCCAGCGCTTGAGCTGCAACGACCGCCAGCTCGCGTGGCCGGTGTCGGCGCCGGCGTAGAACGGCGAGTTGGCCGTGAGCGCCTGCAGTACGGGCAGCCACGGCCGCAGCTCGGTGCAGACGCGCACGGCGGTCTCGCGGTCGGGCACTCCCACGTGGACGTGGCAGCCGCAGACGGCGGCGTCGTACGCGATCGGGCCGTAGTGCCGGGCGATGGCGCGGAACCGCGGATCGTCGGCCGGCTCCCGGACCGGTTCGGCGACCGGCGTGGCCCCGACCGGCACCAGCAGCGCGCCCGCCTCCGCCGCCGCGTCCGCCGCGGCCCGGCGCAGCCCGGTCAGCTCGCTGCCGAGGCCGGCCAGATCGGTGCACACCGGCGTGACCATCTCCAGCATGCTGAGGCGGAACTCCAGCCGGCTCTGCCCGCGGGCCGCGTCGCTCAGCGCGGCGATCACCTTCGGCACCACCGGCGCGTTGTGGCCGGTGACGGGGTCGAGCAGGAGGAACTCCTCCTCGACCCCCAGCGTCAGCCCGGAGGTCACCGGCGGGTCGCGATCAGCACGACCACCGCGATGCGTTCGGCGTGCGCGTACGCCTCGCCGTCGAGCTCCTCGCCGTACACGTCGGGATCCACCTCGCGATAGTCCCACTGGAGGTCACCGCCCGCGAGGCGTTCCGTCGCGGCCGCCCGCAGCGGGTCGTGCCCGTCGACGATGCCCGTACCGCTGAACAGCACGAGCGAACCGCCCGGGGCGAGCCGTTCCTTCGCCGCGTCGAGGATCTTCAGCGACAGGCCGTGCCCCTCGGGGCCGCCGCCGTCGCGGTACGCCCGCCCGGCCGGGTCGATCATGAACGGTGGATTGGAGATGATCAGGTCGAAGTCGCCGTCCACGCCCGACAGCAGGTCGCTGTGGCACGGCTTGACGTTCGCCACCCCGGCCAGCGCCGTGTTGACCTCGGTGAAGCGCAGCGCGGCGGCGTTGATGTCGACACCCAGCACGTCGGCGCCGGGCGCCCGCTTGGCGACCGTGATCGCCCCGGCGCCGGTGCCACAGCCGATGTCGACCGCCCGCCGCACCGGTCGCTCGCGCCGCTCGACGTGCGCGGCGGCGGCGTCGGCCATCCGGTAGGTGTCCGGGCCGAAGAACACCGAGTCCGGCGCGTCGGTGGGGAACGCGGAGTGGACGAACAGCTCGCCGTCGTAGCTGGAGAACCGTACGCGGCTGCGCCAGTGCTCGCCGGAACGGTCGAGAACACCGGCGGCGTCCATCAGGCCGACGATGCCGGCGGGCAGCATCGCGGGGTCGAAGGGGCGGCTCCACCCGAGCACGTCACGCAGGTCGCGGGCGAGCGCGTTGCGCGGGCGGCGGTTGACCCGGGCGTGGGTGGCCGGGGTGACGGTGGTGAAGGCGTACCCGAGGTCCTTGAGCGCGACGCCCAGCTCCTGCAGGGCGGTCACGGCGGTCGGCGTCGTGATCATGTGCCCGTGCATGCCCAGCAATACACCGAATAATCCGGGGTTCCCGGCGCCGCCGCGCGGCGGAACTGACACGTATAACCTGTCGCCATGACGGACGCTCCGGGCCGCCGCGTGACCAGCGCCGACGTGGCACGCGTCGCGGGGGTGTCGCGGGCGACGGTCAGCTACGTCCTCAACGACACCCCGGGCCAGACGATCTCCGGCGCCACCCGGGCGCGGGTCCGCGACGCCGCCGCCCTGCTGGGGTACGCGCCCTCGGCGGCCGCCCGCGCGCTGCGTACCGGCCGCTCCGACGTGGTGCTGTGCCTGCTGCCCGACTGGCCGATCGGGCAGGAGGTCGGCAACCTGCTCACCCACCTGTCCACCGAGCTCGCCCGCGCCGGGCTGACGTTCGTCGTGCACCCCGGCACCGGCGGGCAACCGCCGGGCACCGAGCTGTGGAAGGCGATCACCCCGGCGGCCGTGCTCGCCTTCACCGGCTTCTCCGACGCCGAGATCGCCGCGATGGGCGCCGCCGGGGTGGCGCTGGTCGTGGCCCTGCTCGGCCCCGGACCCCGACCCGCACGCGAGCTGCAGGTGCCGCAGGAGCGGATCGGGCGCCTGCAGGCCGCGCACCTCGCGGACGCGGGGCACGTCCGGCTCGGGTACGCGTACCCCGACGACGCCCGGGTGCGCATCTTCGCCGAGCCCCGCCTCGAGGGGGTCCGCGCCGCGTGCGCCGAACGGGCCCTGCCCGAGCCCGAGGTGTACTCCGTCGCGCTCGAGACCGAGTCCGCCGAGGCGGCGGTACGCGCGTGGCGCTCGGCCGGCGTGACCGCGGTGTGCGCGTACAACGACGACGTGGCCCTGGCCGTGCTGGCCGGGATGCGCGGCACCGGCCTGGCCGCCCCCGCAGGGCTCGCGCTGATCGGCGTCGACGACCTCCCGGCGGCGCGCCTCGCCGCGCCGCCGCTGAGCACCGTGACCACCGACCAGCGGGCCGTGGCCGCCCACCTCGCCGCCACGGTCGCCGCCGCCGTCCACGGCGGTGAGCGGCCCGCCCTCGACGCCGCGGGGGTGGTCCGCGTCGTCCGGCGAGCGTCCACCTGAGACAGCCCCTACGGTGGGGAGATGCCCGAGACCACCATCGCTGCCGGCAAGCCGGGAATCACCTCCATCAACATCTACACCGTCGCGGAGACCCGGCAGAACGCCCTGGTCACCGCCCTGGACAAGGCGACCGGCGACATCTTCGCGCACGTGCCCGGCTTCATCTCCGCCAACGTGCACGCCAGCCTGGACCGCACCCGGGTGGTGAACTACGCGCAGTGGACGAGCCTGGAGGCGTACGAGGAGATGTTGCGGCGCCCGGAGGTCCGCGAGCACCTGCTCGAGGTCATGTCGATCGCGCACACCGCGGACCCGCGGCTGTACACGGTCAGGTCCGTGCACCGCCCCTGACCGGCCAGGGCCAGCGGGCGGCGTCGCCCAGCCCGCCGGCCGCCGCGAACGCCGCCGCCACCTGCTCCCGCCCGGCGCCCGCCGCCAGCGCGGCCATGAGCAGGATCCGTGCCTTCCACGGGCCGAGCAGCCCGGCCGGGATCAGCCCGCGCTCCAGCAGGTCGCGTTCCGAGCCGGGGTAGCCGTACGGGCCGGACAGCACCGGGCCGGCGAGCGTGCGCGTGGCCAGCACCACCGGGACGCGCCGGGCGGCCTCGGCCAGCGGCGGCGCCCACCACTGCGGCAGATGCCCCACGCCGAACGCCGCTACCACCAGACCGGCGGCGTCCGCGGGAACGTCCGGCGCATCCTCGCCCAGGGCGGCGACGACCACGGGTACGCGCGGCAGTTCCCCGCCTCGTGGCACGACGAACCGTGCGGCCGGCGCGGCGACGAAGTGCGGCACTCCCTCGACCACGTACCCGACCGGCCCGCCCACCGGCGACTCGAACGCCGTCACCCGGGTCGAGTGTCCCTTGCGGACCCGTACGGCCGCGTGCACCTCGTCGGCGAAGGCGACCAGCACACCCCGCCCGCGGGACCCCGGGGAGGTGGCCACGCTGACGGCCGCGAGCAGGTTGGCCGGCCCGTCGGCGCCGGCCAGGGCGGGACTGCGCATCGCGCCGGTCACCACCACCGGCTGCGGGCCGTCGTGCAGCAGGTCCAGCAGGTACGCGCACTCCTCCAGGGTGTCCGTACCCGTGGTGACGACGACCCCGTCCGCGCCCGCGGCCAGCCGTCCGGCGATCGTGGCGGACAGCCCGGCGAGGTCGGCGAGCCGCAGCGACGAGCTCGGCACGTTCGCCACGTCGACGACCTCGAGGCCGGCACCGAGCCCGGCCAGGCCGGGAACCGCCCGCACCAGGCTCGCGGCGGTCAGTGCCGGGGCGACAGCGCCGCCGTCCACCGCCGTCATCGCGATCGTCCCGCCGAGCCCGCACACCACGATCGTCGCCATGGCGCCGACCATAACCGCCCGGCCGTCCGGCGGCGGCCTGGCTATAGTCCGCCCGTGGGTATCGTCGTCGACGGCGCCGACGGCGCCACGTGGAGCATCACCCCGGGCCGGGACGAGGTCGAGCTGGCCCTGACCGTCCGCGGCCGGCGTTTCGTCGCGTCCGTGCCGGTGTCGGACATGCCGGCCGTCGAGCAGGTCATGGCCGGTCTGCCGCACCCGCCGCCGGGTGAGACGGTCGACGTGAGCGCGCACTTCCTCCGGGCCCTCGGCCATGACCCGTTCGTCGAGCAGCCCGTGGACGACCGCCCCTGGTGGCGCAGGTTGCTGAGCCCGAAGCGTCCCGGCTGAGACGCGTTTCGAGCGGTCGGCGCACGGATCGCCGGACGGAATCCATGGCGGCGGCGTGCGGGGGGGCCTAGCCTAGGTCTTCGGACAAGCGGCGCACGCCGGAATCTGGCCGGGAGGTCGGTCCGATGGGAACCAACGACCGGGAACGACAGTTCGACCAGATCGTCGCCCGCCTGACTGCGGACTATCCGTCGCTGGCCGGCCGGCCACGCCGGTCGCGGCGGCTCGTGGCCGTCCTCGCGGTGCTGGGCGGGCTGGTCTGGGGGCTGCTGTCGGTGGCGATGGTCGCCTGGGGAGCGGTGGGCATCGTCCTGACCTGCGTGGTGGTGGCCGGGGTCGGCACGGCGATCGCCGTGGACGAACACCGGTGGCGCAGCCGCTGAGCAGATCCGCTCTCGAGTGCTTCTGGGACTGATCCGTCACGGCATTGACAACAGACGTACAGGTACGGCACACGGTGGGCTCAGGCTGGGCCGCGAGAGTGGTCGGTGCAGATGACGACGGCCAGGGGGAGTCCGAGATGCTCGTGCAGCTGAACCGTACCGATCAGAACAGGGCGTTCGCGCCGAACTCGACCGCGCTGCCCGCGCCGGATCTGGACCGGCAGCGGGCCGACCCGGTGGTGGCCGTGCTCGGTCAGCCGGGCCGGGTGGCGGCGCTCGGGGCGCACCTGCCCGGCGGGTGGACCGTGCGCTTCGCCGCGGGGCTCGACGACCTGCGGGCCGGGGAGATCGTGCTGCTCAGCGGCGCCAGGCAGCAGGACGTGGTGCGGGCCCGGGCGGCGGTGCCCGCGCGTACCCGGATCGTGGCCCTGGTCGACGACGACGCGCCGGCCGAGCTGGTCGCCGGGGTGCTGAGCGACGGCGCGGACGTCTGCGTCCGCGGCGGCCAGCCGGTGATCCTGGCGAGCCACCTGGTCGCCTGCCGTCGCCGGCAGACGGCCGAGCGGTGGATCAACCTGGAGGCGGCGCTGCCTCCCGCGTGACACCCGGGCACCGCACCAGCGTCACGACGAGCGCGACGGCCGGGACGAGGGGTCCGGGGCGAGCACCTTGCAGGCCTCGATCGCCTGCTGCACCTCGGGATCGCCGGTCGCCGGTGCGCTGCTGCCGAGCGTGACCCCGTGGTCCTGCAGGCAGGTGCGGTAGGCGGCGTTCATCCCGTTGCCGCGCCCGCCGCCGTCCGGGCGGCCGCTCGGGCGCACCGAGGCGCACGCGGTCTGCGCCTTCTGCCAGGTGGCGTCGTCCACCCCGGCCGGCTTCCGGAGGCCGCCGCGGAAGCCGCCGGGCCCGCCGCTGCCGGAGGGCCGCGGCATGCCGGACGGGAAGCCGCCCTCCGGTCGCCCCGCGGGCCCGCCCGACGGCATGGTCACGGTGACGCCGTTCGTCCGCAGGCATTCCGTGTACGCGGTGAAGGCGCCACCGCCGCCGTCCGGCACTTCCGGGTCACCGCCGCCTCCGCAGGCGGCGGCGGACACGAGCAGCCCCGCCGCCACGATGGCCAGGCCGGCGGCCCGGACCCGGGGCGATCTTCTGTTCTGCGGCACGGTCTCTCCTCACGTACGCGGACAGGACCGTCCCACGAAAGGCCTCGCACCTCGCCGCCACGTCGGACGACGCTCGGAATCGGCTGGGAGCGTCCGGTCCCGGCTCCGAGGAAACTCCGAGCCGGGACCGAGCCCGCCGGGAGGCCGGACGCCGAGACTTTCCGCCATGGGTATCGGCCGGACCGCCTGGCGCGGGGGACGTCGGCGGTGGGTGTGGCTCGCGGCCGGTGTCGTGGTGGTCGTGCTGCTCGCCGCCGGTCTCGCCCGCGCGCTGACCGCCGGCGCCGGCGCCGGGCCCGCCGCGGCCGCCACCGTGGCCGCCGACCGGGGCGCGGTCACCAGCGAGGTCGCCACGACGGGGAACGTGCAGCCCGCGCAGACGCGCAGCCTCTCCTTCGCGGTCGCGGGCACGGTCGAGGCCGTGAAGGTACGCCCCGGCACGGTCGTCACGGCCGGTCAGGAGCTGGCCCGCATCGACGACTCCGACGCCGCCGGGGCCGTGGACTCCGCTCGCAAGGCCCTCGCCGACGCCGAGGACGCTCTGCAGGAGGCCCGCGATCAGGCTGCCCCGACCGGCTCGGGATGCGGCGTGGTGCCGGCCGCTTACGCCTCGGCGCCCCCGCCCACACCCACGGGCGCGACCCCGGCGCCCACCCGCACCACCGCGCCCGCCGCGACGCCGCGGCCCACCCGGACGCCGGCACCCACCCGCACCAGCGCGCCGGCCCGGACCTCGCCGCCCGCGCGCGGTGGCGCTCCCACCACCACGGCGTGCGGGGGCGCGGACCAGCAGGGTGGACGCCAGGGCGGCGGAGGCGACGCTGTGCTGAGCGCCGAGCAGCGGGTGAACCAGGCCGGAGCGGCGGTGGCGAAGGCGGAGGACGACCTCGAGGGCACCACGATCACCGCGCCCCTCGCCGGCCGGGTCCTGTCGGTCTCCGGCAAGGTCGGCAGCCGGGTGGGCGCCGGGGCGGCGTTCCTGACCCTGGCCGACGTCTCCGGCATGCAGATCGCCGCGGACTTCCCGGAGGCCGACGCGGACCGGCTGGCCGTACGGCAGAAGGCGGCGGTCACCCTGGCGGACCGGGCCGGCGAGACGTTCGCGGCCACGGTCGTGCAGGTCGACCCGGTCGGCACCAGCGACGGCACGCTGGTCCGCTTCGGCGTGGTGCTGTCCTTCGACGACGCCCCGGAGGACCTGCTCGTGGGGCAGAGCGCGGCCGTACGGGTCACCACCGGCGCGAAGCGGGACGTGCTGCGGGTCCCGAGCACCGCCGTCCACGACGTCGCCGGTCCGGCCGGTACGGTGCTGCGCGCCGGCGCCCGGGTCCGCGTCGGTGTCGGGCTGCGCGGCGACGCGTACACCGAGATCACGTCCGGTCTGGCGCCGGGGGACACCGTGGCCCGCTCGTGGTGACCTCAGCTCGCTCCCACGTTCTTCATGGCCGATTCAAAGGAAGCGCTGATAGTTCTTCGGCGTGCATTCCGCTACGAGAGGTTCCGTCGCCCTCGGTGAGCCCCCGGCGGCCCGGCCCAGGGTCCTGGTGGTCGACGACGAGCCCAACATCTCCGCCCTGCTCTCGGCCACGCTGCGGCTGGTCGCCTTCGACGTGCGGGTGGCCGGGTCCGGCCACGGCGCGCTGGTCGCGGTCGAGGAGTTCGACCCGGACCTGGTCGTGCTGGACGTGATGCTGCCCGACCTGGACGGCTTCGACGTGGCCCGGCGCCTGCGCGCGTCCGGCCGCGGCACGCCGGTGCTGTTCCTGACCGCGCGTGACGCCGTCGAGGACCGGGTGGCGGGGCTGACCGCGGGCGCGGACGACTACGTCACGAAGCCGTTCAGCCTCGAGGAGGTGGTGCTGCGCATCCGGGCCATCCTGCGCCGCAGCCGGCCGGGCCCGGACGCGCCGGCGGACCCCGGGGTGCTGCGCTACGCCGACCTGGAGCTCGACGAGGACGCCCACGAGGTACGCCGGGCCGGCCGCCTCGTCGACCTGTCGCCGACCGAGTTCAACCTGCTGCGCTACCTGCTGATCAACGCGGGGAGGGTGGTCAGCAAGGCGCAGATCCTGGACCGGGTGTGGAAGTACGACTTCGGCGGCGACGGGCGCATCGTCGAGTCGTACGTCTACTACCTGCGCCGCAAGATCGACACGACCGGCCCGCCGCTGATCCACACCGTCCGGGGGGTCGGCTACGCCCTGCGCCTGCCGCGCGGCGGGGACGAGTGAGCCGAGGGTCCCGCTGGCGGCCCCGGCGGTGGGCCCACTGGAGTCTGCGGGCCCGGCTCGTGCTGGTCGTCGGCGCCCTCGCCGCAGTTGCGCTGCTGGCGGCCGACGCCGCGGGCCTAGTGCTGATCCGCGGCTATCTGCGCGACCGCATCGACGACCAGCTGACCGGCATGGCCCGGCCGTTCGCCGGTGCGCTGCGCGCCGATGCCCCCGCGACCTCCCCGGCTCGGCGGGCGCGGTTCGGCCCCGACCAGGTCGTGTACGTCTACACCGCGGACGGCGTGCTCGACCCCGCCCGCTCGTCCGCCGCGGACCCGGCCCGCCCGCCGGTGCCGCCCGTCACGGAGGTGCTCGCCCGCGCCGCCGAGGGCAGGCCGTACACGGTGACGGCGGCCGACGGGAGCAGCGGCTGGCGGCTGCTGGCCGTACCGACGACCGGCGCCGGGGGCGCGGCCGTCATCGGCGCCTCCCTGTCCGAGGTGGAGGAGACCGGCGACCGGCTGCTGCTCATCGACGCCGCGGTCACCCTGTCGGTGCTCGGGCTGCTCGGCGCCGGGTCGGCCTTCGTGGTCCGCCTCGGCCTGCGGCCGCTCACCGGGATGGAACGGCTCGCCGCCGCCATCTCCGCGGGCAACCTGTCCGGCCGGGTCGCCGGCACCGACCCGCACACCGAACCCGGCCGGCTCGGCGGCGCGCTCAACCTGATGCTGGAACGCATCGAGGCGGAGGTGTCCGCGCGTACGGCCTCCGAGCGGCGGCTGCGTCAGTTCGTGGCGGACGCGTCGCACGAGCTGCGCACGCCGCTCACCTCGATCCGGGGCTTCGCCGAGCTGTACCGCCGCGGCGGCGCCCCGCCCGGCCCGCAGCTCGACGAGACGATGAGCCGTATCGAGGGGGAGGCCGGGCGGATGGGTGTGCTCGTCGAGGACCTGCTGCTGCTGGCGCGGCTCGACCGGCAGCGGCCGCCCGTACGGCGCCCGGTGGACCTGCTCGAGATCGCGGCCGACACGATCCGCGACGCGCACGCCAGGGTGCCGGACCGGCCCGTACGCCTGGCCGCGCTCGGCGACAGCGACACGTTCGAGCCGCCCACGGTGCTCGGCGACGAGCACGGGCTGCGGCAGGTCGCCACGAACCTCGTCGCCAACGCGCTGCAGCACACCAGCCGGCCGGCGCGGGTCACCGTACGGGTGGGACGCGTCGACGGTTACGTGCCCGCGCCGGGCGCCGTGAGCTCCGGGACCGTTGCTCCCGGCGTACCGCTGGCCGTGCTGGAGGTCTGCGACGACGGCCCGGGCGTGCCCGCGGAGCACGCGCCGCGGGTGTTCGAACGCCTCTACCGGGCCGATTCCAGCCGCACCCGCGGGCGCGGCGGCGGTTCGGGGCTGGGCCTGTCGATCGTGGCGGCGATCGTGCACGGCCACGGCGGCCGGGTCGAGCTGGACCCGGCGGGCGGGCGCGGCGCCACGTTCCGCGTGCTGCTGCCCAGGGCCGACGCGGGGTAGCGGTTCCGAGGTGGCTCCGAGGTGACGCCGAAGATCCTCCGAGGGGACCTGGCCAGAGTGTCCGGCATGCCAGCTGCCCTGGGTTCCCTGCGCCGTCCCGCGGTCGCGGTCAACGCCGTCCTGGCGCTGCTGCTCGCCGGCGGCGCCTTCTGGGCGTACGAGACGCTGTCCGGTCCCGCCACGGGCACCGCGGCGGACGCGTCGGTGCGCTCCGTACCCGTCCAGCAGGGCACCGTGACCGCAACCGTGACCGCAGACGGCTCCGTGGAGAGCGCGAGCACCGCGAGCGCGAGCTTCGTGACCGGCGGAACCGTCACCAGCATCGCGGTGCACGTCGGCGACAGGGTGAAGAAGGGGCAGGTGCTCGCGAAGGTCGATCCGGCACCGGCGCAGCGGACCCTCTCCGCCGCCGAGGCCGACCTCGCCGCCGCCCGCGACGCCCTGGCCCGCGCCGAGGACGCCGGGTCGGACACCTCGAGCGCGCAGAACGAGGTCACCAGGGCGCAGCTCGGCGTCGACGAGGCGCAGGCCGGGGTGGACGGCACGGTCCTCGAGGCGCCGATGGCCGGTACGGTCGTCGCCGTCAACGGCACGCTCGGCAGCTCGTCCCAACCCTCCGCCCAGCAGGGCTCCGCCGATGAGGCCTCGGGTTTCATCGACCTCGCCGACCTCGGCAAGCTGCAGGTCACCGCGGCCTTCGCCGAGGCCGACGCCACGAAGCTCAAGGAGAAACAGGCCGCCACCGTCACCTGGAACGCGCTCAGCGGCACCCGGCAGAGCGCGAAGGTCGTCGCCGTCGACCCGCAGGCCACCACCGACGGCACCGTCGTCACGTACGGCGTGACGCTCAGCCTCGACAAGGTCCCGGCCGGCGCGAAACCGGGCCAGACGGTCTCGGTGTCCGTGGTCACCGGAGAGGTCGCCGGCGCCCTCTCCGTCACCTCCGCGGCGGTGACCACGGTCGGCAACCGGCACACCGTGACCGTCGTGGCGAACGGCGTCCAGGAGACCCGGCAGGTCGAGATCGGCCTGGAGGGCGACCAGGTCACCCAGATCATCTCGGGGCTCACCGCCGGCGAGCAGGTGGTGATCCGGACGACCACCACGACCACCGGCGGCACCCAGGGCAGACTCCCCGGCGGCGGCTTCGGCGGCCTCACCGGCGGCGGCGCCCCGGCCGGTGGGGGTTTCCCCGGCGGCGGCACCGGCCGGGCCGGCCGATGACTCGGCCCGTGCTCGACGTGCGCGAGCTGACCAAGGTCTACGGTACGGGCGAGGCCACCGTGCACGCCCTGCGCGGCGTCTCGCTGGCCGTCGGCCGCGGCGACTACGTGGCGATCATGGGCTCGTCCGGTTCCGGCAAGTCCACGCTGATGAACATCCTCGGCGCGCTGGACGTGCCCACCTCGGGGACGTACCTGCTGGACGGCGTGGATGTCAGCCGGCTCGCCGACCGGCAGCTCGCGCTGGCCCGCAACCGGCTCATCGGCTTCATCTTCCAGGCGTTCAACCTCATCCCGCGCACCACCGCGGTGGCCAATGTGGAGCTGCCGCTCGCGTACGCCGGGGTCCGCCCGCGGGAACGCCGCCGCCGGGCGATGGCGGCGCTGGAGCTCGTCGGGCTCGCCGACCGGGCCCGGCACGAGCCCAACCAGCTCTCCGGCGGCCAGCAGCAGCGCGTCGCCGTGGCCCGGGCACTGGTCACCGAGCCCGCGCTGCTGCTCGCCGACGAGCCGACCGGCAACCTCGACAGCCGCTCCACCGAGGACGTGCTCGAGGTCTTCGACCAGCTCAGTGCCGCCGGGCGGACGATCGTGCTGATCACTCACGAGCCCGAGGTCGGCGATCGGGCGCACCGCCTGATCCGGCTCATGGACGGGCGCATCGTGACCGACCGCCGGCAGCGGCCGGCGCCGGTACCGGCGGGACGGCACAGCGCATGAGCTTCCTCGAAGTGGTCCGGTTCGCGCTGCGCGGGCTGTCGGCGAACAAGCTGCGCTCGGCGCTGACCATGCTCGGCATCCTGATCGGCGTCGCCGCGGTGATCCTGCTCGTCGCCGTCGGCAACGGCTCCGCCCGGGCGATCAGCGAGCGGATCGAGGCGCTGGGCACCAACACGGTCACCGTGATGAGCGCCGGCCGCGGCGGGGCCGAGAGTACCGCGCTGACGACCGGGATCGCCGGCGCCCTCACCGATCCCGTGCTCGCGCCCGACGTCGCGTCCGTGTCGCCGGTGGTCAGCGCGTCGGCGTCGCTCACGTACGAGGGCGCGGAGCATGAGGTGACCAGCTTCGTCGGCACCACGCCCGGCTGGTTCGCCGCGTCCAACACCCCGGTCGGCTCCGGCTCGGCGTTCACCGCGGACGACGAGGCGCAGGGACGGCGGGTCGTGGTGATCGGCCGTACGGTCGCCGAGGAGCTGTTCCCGGGCGTCGACCCCGTCGGCGAGCAGGTCACGGTCGGCGGGGCTCTCTTCACCGTGATCGGTGTCCTGGCGGAGAAGACCTCCACCGGCTTCCAGGACGCCAACGACACCGCGGTCGCGCCGCTCACGGCCGTACGGCAGGTGCTCACCGGGTACGGCGCGCTGACCTCGATCCTGGTGGAGGCCACGAGCCCGGGCCGGGTGGACGCCGTGCAGTCCGAGGTCGCCACGATCCTCGACCAGCGCCTGGGCGTCTCCTCCAGCGGCTCCGCGGCGTACCGGATCCAGAACGCGGCCCAGCTGCTGCAGACGCAGACCGAGACCGCCGATACCTTCACCACCCTGCTCGGCGCGGTCGCCGCGATCAGCCTGCTGGTCGGCGGGATCGGCATCACCAACATCATGCTGGTCACGGTGACCGAGCGGACCCGCGAGATCGGCATCCGCAAGGCCCTCGGCGCGCCGCGCCGGGTGATCCTCACCCAGTTCCTCATCGAGGCGACGCTGCTCAGCGTCCTCGGCGGGGCGCTGGGCGTGGCCGCCGCCCTGGTCGGCAGCAGCTTCGAGATCGTCGGCGTGAAGCCGGTCATCGTGCCCAGCTCCGTCGGGCTCGCCCTCGGCGTGTCCATCGCCATCGGACTGTTCTTCGGCAGCCTGCCCGCCGGCCGCGCCGCCCGCCTGCGCCCCATCGACGCGCTGCGCTACGAGTGAGGACCCCCGTGACCCCCATCGACGACACCGCCGTGCTGACCCCCGTCCAGGAACCTGACGACGACGGCCTGGCCGCCGAGATCGCCCGCGCGGCACCCCGGCGCTGGTGGAACCGCGGCACCCTCGGACTCGGCGTCGCCGCGCTGCTGCTGGCGGGCTTCCTCGGCGGGCTGCAGGCGCAGAAGCACTGGGGGACGAGCGCCACCCCGGCGATCGCCCGGCCCGGCGGCGCCCAGGGCGGACGGGGGACGTTCGGCTCCTTCCCGCAGGCGGCCGCTCCCACGGCGTCCGCCGCGTCCGCACCGACGACGGGCAAGGTCAAGCTGGTCGACGGCACCACGCTCTACGTCCAGACCCCGGACGGCACGGTGGTCACCGTACGGACCAGCGGGGACACCGCGGTGCGGACGGCCACCGCCGGCAAACTCAAGGACGTCAAGGCCGGCGACACGGTCAGTGTGCAGGGCGCCGCGACCGCCGACGGCACGGTCACCGCCACCACCGTCACGCGGAGCAGAAGGTAGACGGAGCAGAAGGCGGACAGTGGCGGACGTCGCCGGAGCAGGCGTCGCGGCGTACGGTTTCGCTGTGGCCCGACATGCCCGCGCGTCCCTCCTGGTGGTCCTTGCCGCCGTGTGGATCGTGGCGCCGCTCGCCGTGGGCCTCGGCGTCCTCGCCGTCCGGCTGGCGCAGCCCCAGGACGCGTTCCCGCTCGTCCTGGGCGCGACGACGGCTTTCGGCCTGGCCGGAGGCGTGGCGGTGGCTGCTATTCAGCGCCGGACCGGTCGCCCGTCGCCCGTCGGCGACCGCGGCGGGCGCTGAGCATCCCGGCGGCCATCGTGAGGCCTGCCGGGCCTACGGCCGTCGAGAGGGCGGCCGTGGTGACGAG
Organism: Nucisporomicrobium flavum; assembly: GCF_016464385.1. Classification (GTDB taxonomy): domain Bacteria; phylum Actinomycetota; class Actinomycetes; order Mycobacteriales; family Micromonosporaceae; genus Actinoplanes; species Actinoplanes flavus_A. The sequence goes on from NZ_JADMLH010000001.1 coordinate 42,707, forward strand.
CATGTCCTGGCGCGTCGAGAGGGCCGGCGCGAAGTACCGGAGGGCGAGGAACAGCGCGACGTACGCCGCCGCGAGCGACACCATCACCGCGAGGCCCCCGGCCATCTTGACGAGCAGGTGGATGTCCTCGGCGGAGTCGTAGATGAGGTGCCGCCGGAGGCTGCCGGCGTCCATGGTGGCCAGACTCTTGTGCCAGACGGCGAGGTGCCGGTCGTCGAGCGGCCGCCCGGGCGTGACCGGCTGGGCGGCGGAGGTTGCCGCCGGCGCGCCGGGAGGAGGCGTGCGCTGTCCCGCGCGTCGCTGGTGCACCACCGCCCGGAGGGCCTCGTCGACGGCGACCCGTACGGGTGTGCGGAGCCGTCGCGGATCGGCGGCAGGCCACTCGGCACACTCCCGGAAAAGCACCTCGCACACGGCGGCCGGTCCGCGGCCCTGGCGCAGCGCCGCCCGGTCCTTCTGATCGAGCGTCTCGTCCCGCGCCAGGAAGTCGTCGATCACCCGGTAGACCAGCGTGCAGAGCCTGACGACCCGGCCGGTGAGGTCGCGCGCGGCCGCCAGGTGCGCCCGGTCCACGAAGGAGTCGCGTTCCATCTCGATGAAGGCACGGTGGTTCTCGTTGAGCCACTGCTGGGGAAGGTCGATACGGCCGGAGAGGAGCCGCGCGGCGAAGTCACAGCGGTACCTGGCTCCGAGGCGGCCTTCGCCGTCGCGGATCAGCTGCTCTTTCGTTGTCTCTGGCCGCGCCGCTTTCCTGTCCATACGAGGCCGTCCCCAGCGATTTCGGTGCTAGCGTGAGAGCGACAGTTCTCAACTTTAGTCGAGTTGAATCAAGAAGAGTCTTCGCGACTCTACGCTGATAAACTGTGCTACGGTTTGGTTAACGCTACTCCTGTTTACTCAAGGTAAACAAGCGGTCACTGAGGCCAGAGGGTGGGAGGTGGCCGTCGTGGCTACTCCGGCGGCGGAGCAGTTGGCGCATCGGCTCCGAAGTCTGCGGGACGAGGCAGGGCTCACCCAGAGCGAGCTGGCCGAGGTCTTCACGCGCGACGGCAGGCAGATCGGCGCCGCAGCGATCTCGTCCTGGGAACGGGTGCGGAACCCGGTTCTGGTGCCGGACTACCGCATCGAGCCGTATTCGCGGCTCAAGGCGTTGGTCCGGGATCCGCTGAGCCTGCCGGCCGAGGATCAGCTGACCCCCCAGCAGGCCGCCGTCCGCGAGGAACTGCTGCGCGACCTGACCGGGCTCCACGAGCAGACCCGGGGCGGTTCGGCGGCGGCCGAGGCGGCCCGCGTGCCGACGTACCGGTCGTGGTTCTTCGCCGACGACGGCCCCGTCGTGATCATCGCTCCCGACGCCCCGAAGGAGGCGCGGGGGCCGCTCGCCGACGAGACCGACCCCAACTACACGGCCATGCACTGGTTCGCCGACCAGGACGCCCTGATCGAGCTGCACGGGCACATCCGCGCCGAGAACGACCCCTCGCTGCCGGTCTTCTTCAAGCGGGCGTCCAAGGTCGACGCCGACGACCTCTCCGGTCACATCGTGCTGCTCGGCGGCATCGGGTGGAACCCGGTCACCCGGCGGCTGTTGCGCCTGCTCGAACGTCTTCCGATCCGCCAGATGGAGATCCCGGAGCTGGCCACCGGTGAGATCTTCGCGGTGGGCCACGGCGACGACGAGCGCCGGTTCCTCCCCGTCTGGTCCCGGCTCGACGGCGGGTCGCCCGAGCTCGAGGAGGACGTGGCGCTCCTGGCGCGGGTGCCCAATCCGTTCAACTCCAGCAAGACCCTGACCCTGTGCAACGGCATCCACAGCCGCGGGGTGCTCGGTTCCGTCCGGGCCCTGACCGACGCGCGGATCCGGGAGGCGAACGAGGCCTACCTCGCCGAGCACTTCCCGCGCGGGGAGTACGGCCTGCTCCTGCGGGTGCCGGTGTTCCACGGCGAGGCGCTCTCGCCGGACCTGCAGGACCCCCGCAACATCCTCTACGCCTGGCCTCAGGGAACGGCTGCCAAACCGCGACGGGAGCGCCCATGAACGGCAGGGCGGCGCCGCGGCCGGCGCACCATCGCGCCGACCACGACCGGTTGCTGCGCCGGCTCGACTGGGGCCCGGTCGGCCGGGCGCCGGGCCGGGCCCTCGACGCGATCATCGTCCCCGCGTCGCGCCGCGCGCAGCGGCTGGGCCCGCTCGTCGATCTCGCCTCCGACTGTGGAACGACGCTCGTCGTCCTGGCCTCGCACGACTGCGTCATCGAGGACGTCGCGGCGCTGGTGGCGAGCCGGCCGTCGAACGCGCGCGTCGTGCTGGCCGAGGTGCCCCTCGAGGCGGGCCACGACCCGCTCCGGCTGGCCACCTCGGCGGAAGGTGTCCGCGCTCTCAGCGGTGACCGGTCGAGCAACCTGAGCCTGAAGCGCAACGTCGGCCTGCTGCTGGCCCGGTACCGCGGCTGGCAGAAGATCATGTTCGTCGACGACGACATCGTCGGCATCACCCGGGACCAGGTCGCCCGCGTCGCCCACCACCTGGAGACGAACCGGTTCGCCGGCTTCAAGACGCTGGACTACCCCGACAACTCGGTGGTCTGTCACGCCAGCCGGCTCGCCGGCCGGCCGCAGGGCATCTTCGTCAGCGGCGCCGCGCTGGGCGTGAACACCGCGGGCGACCGGCCGCTCGAGGTGTTCCCCGACGTGTACAACGAGGACTGGTTCGCCTTCGCCGACGAGGCCCGCCGGACCGGGGTCGCCCACGTCGGCAACATCCGGCAGCTGGAGTTCAACCCGTTCGACGATCCGCTGCGGGCGAAGGTCGAGGAGTTCGGCGATCTGGTGGCCGAGGGCCTGTACGCGCTCTTCACCGATGGCGGCGGGCTGCCACGGGCCACGGCGCGGTACTGGGAGCGCTGCATCGACGAGCGGCGGACCCTGATCGCGCAGATCCGCCGGCAGCTCAAGGGCAGGGAGACGCACCAGGCGGTCCAGGCGGCGAAGTCGCTGCAGGAGGCGTCGCACCAGCTCGATCACATCACGCCCGAGGACTGCGTACGCTTCCTCGGCGTGTGGCAGGAGGACCGCGCCCGGTTCGAGCGCTGGAGCCGGGCGGCACACGGGCGCGGCTACGACTACCGGGCCGCCTTCGACGCACTCGGCCTGCAACGCTGGCAGGAGGCCCGGTTCGGGGTGGAGCGGATGACCGTCAACTACGGCCCGGCCCGCCGCTCGAGCCGGAACCGCACCTCGGTGCCGACCCCGTCGATCTGCTGAGTCTCGTCGGTCCGCTTGAAGCCGAGCGACTCGTAGAGCTCCTGGGCCGCCGGGTTGGGCTGGATCACCCACACGAAGACGTCGCTCCCGGGGACCTCGTCCACCAGCAGCTGCACCAGCGTGGAGGCGATCTTCCGGCGCCGGTGGCGGGGGTGGCTCCACACCGACCCGACGTGCGGGCCGTCGGGCGCGTCCGTGAGCCGGGCCAGCCCGACGATCACCCCGCCGGCTTCGGCCACCGCCCACACGCCGGTCGTGCAGGAGCTGCGCCAGCGCTCGTCGCTCCAGGACGACTCGTGCGGCTCGCTCGGCAGGAACCACTCCGGCGAGTCGCGCAGCGCGGCGAGGCGGGCCTCGCGGGCGATGCGCCAGTCCTCCGCGAGCAGGAACCGGAAGTCCGTCGCGTCGTGGCCGGCCATCCACACCCCTTCGCCGTCAGGCTGAGACGTTTACCTCCTTCAATGTGCTACCCGAGCGCCACCCGCGCCAACGAACGGTCAGATGGGGCGGACGGTGAGGATCTGCTCGGCGCGGCCCACCGGTCCCGCTTCGTCGTGCAGGACGGTGCTGGTCAGGCCCACTCCGGTCGCCCCGAAGGTGACCGCCGTGTCGAGGCCGACCCAGCGCCCCGCCGGCTGCCGGTGCAGGTGGATCGTCAGGTCGAGGTTGGGGAACATCCACTGCTTGGGCGACTCGCGGACGGCGATGCCGTTGGCCGTGTCGATCAGCTTCACGTAGTCGGCCAGCGGGCTCGCCTGCTCACCGGCGACCAGGGGCGTGTCGGAGGTGATCCAGACCTGGGCGCGGCCGGGGCGGGGCTCGCCGACCGGGCGGACGTCCACCGAGCTGATGAAGCCGCCGGGCCACACGTCGGAGAGCGGGTACGGTGCCAGCCCGTCCGGATGCGGCAGGGCCTCGTCGTCGCCGCCCGCCACGGCTGTGGTGTCCTGCTCGGCCATGCGCCAGATGCGGGCGCGTACGGCGGCCCGCCCCCGCGCCGTCACCACCGCCTCGAGGAGCTCGATCGTGCGCCCCGGCCGGATGACGGTGACGTCCACCTCTAACTCGGCGAGCTTGAGGACGCCCAGGATGTCCATGCTGATCCGCGTGATCACCATGCCGTCGGGTCCGCGCCGGGCGGCGTGCCGCTCGGTCTCGTGGGCGATCAGGCCGGTCATCGGGGCGATGTGCTGCTCGTCGGTGGCCCAGGCGCCGCCGGTGAGCTCGCCCGCCACGAATCGGCCGGCGCCCACGCGCGCAAAGTAGCTCGTCACGGTCCGAGCGTAGAGCGGCCACCCATTGATGCCTTCCGGGGAGGGTCCTTAGGCTGCAATCGATCGACCGGCATCCACCTGGGGAGACGCCCTGGACACCCGCGCGCGGCCCGCCTCCGCTGCCCTCGTCGGCAGGGAGTCGCTGCTGGCCGCGGTGGAGGCCCGGCTGGCCGTGGGCGGCGGGGTGGCGCTGCACGGGCCGGAGGGGATCGGCAAGACGGCCCTGCTGGACACGGTCGCCGCCGCGGCCGCCGCGCGGGGCGAGCTGGTCGTGCAGCTGCGGCCCGCGCCTGCCGAGCGGCTGCTGCCGTACGCGGGCATCGCCGACCTCGTGGCGCAGCTGCCGCAGGCCGCCGTCGCCGCCCTGCCCCCGGCGCACCGCGCGGCCCTGGCGGTGCTGCGCCGCGGCAGCGCCCCCCGGACGGGCGCCCCGGCCCTGGCCCGCCGCCTGGTCCTGCCCAGCCTGCTGGCCCATTGCGCCCGCGGCGGCCCGGTCCTGCTCGTGGTCGACGACGTGCAGTGGCTCGACGCCGAGTCGGCCGAGCTGATCGGTTTCGCCATGCGCCGCCGCCCGGGTCCGCGGGTACGGGTGGTGGCCGCGCAACGCTTCCCGGACGAGGCCGGCCGGCACCGTGCGGCCCGGCTCTGTCCCGCGCCCGTGGCCGACCTGCTGGTGCCGCCGCTCGACCCGGACGACCTGACCGCGCTGCTGGAGGAGCGTGGCCTGCCGTGCCGGACGGCGGCCGGGCTGCACGAGGCCAGCGGGGGCAACCCGCTGCTCGCCCTGGCCCTGGGCGGTGTGGTCGTCGCCGGTCCGGCGTGGCGCCCGGCGCCGCTGCCCGAGGCCGCCCGGGCCGTGCTGCGCCGCCGCCTGTCCGCGCTGCCGCCGCAGGTCACGTCGACGCTGCTGGTCGCCGCGCTGGCCACCGAGGCCACGGTCGCGACCCTGCTGCGCTGCGGGTACGACGACGCCGCCCGTGACGTCCGCGCCGCGGTGGCCGCCGGGGTGGTCCGCCTGGACGGGGAGACGATCCGGTTCACGCCGCCCGCGCTGGCCGGGGTGCTGGCCGAGGACGCCGGTGCCGCCCGCCGCGCCGGGGTGCACGACGCGCTGGCCGACGCGGCGCTGGACGAGACGGTGGCCGTCCGGCACCGGGCCCTGCGCAGCGGGCGGCCGGACGCCGACGTCGCCCGTGAGCTGGTCCGAGCCGCCACCCGGGCCGCGGCCAGGGGCGACGGGCGTACCGCGGCGGAGCTGCACGTGCTGGCCGCCGACCGGTGCCCGCGGAGCCTGGCCGGCGACCGCTTCGACTGGCTGGTGGCGGCGGCGCGGACGGCCGCGACCGCCGGGGCGCCCGAGCTGGCCGGCCGGGCCGCCGAGGCGGTGCTCGCCGCGGCCGACGCGCCCGCCGCGCACCGGGTGAGGGCCCGGCTGGTGCTGCTGGACCTGGCAGGGCAGGCGCTCGCCGAGATGGGGGAGATGTTCGCGGCGGCGCTCAACGAGGCCGGCGGGGACGTGACGCTGCTCGCGGCGGTCCGGCTGCGGCTGACCTGGGCGGCGATGCTGGGCGGGGCGCCGGACACCGCGGCCGCGTGCGCCGCCGAGTCGGCTGCCGACGCGCGGGAGGCCGGCGATCCGGCCACGGAGGCGATGGCGCTGAGCGCGCTCGCGCAGGTGCAGCGGCTGCGCGGCGAGGCGGAGTGGACGGGCACGCTGGAGCGCGCGCTGGCGCTGCCCGCGCCGCCGGAGCCGGGCTGGCTGCACCTGAGCCCGCGCTACCTGGCCGCGCGGTTCGCCATGATGGACGACCGGCTCGACGAGGCCCGCGCGGAACTGCTCACGCTGCTCGCGGTCGCGGAGCACGACCGTACGGGCGAGGCGCTGGTCGAGGTGCTGCGCAGCCTGTCCGAGGTGGCCACCCGGGCCGGGCGCTGCCGGGACGCCCTGCGCTACGCCCACCGGGCCGTGGCCGCCGCCCAGCGGGCCGGGCTCAGTCCCGGCCCGACGTGGTACACGGCGGCCGTCGCCGAGCTGGCCGGCGGGAGCCTCGAGGCCGCCGCCGGGTACGCCCATCGCGGCGCCCGCGCGTCCGAACAGGAGGGCGACAGCATCTACCTGCGCCGCAACCTGCACGCCCTGGGCCAGGCGCGCCTGCGCTCGGGCGACACCCGGGCCGGCGTGGCGGCGCTGCGCCGGCTGCGCGAGCTGGAGGGCGGCGCGGCGGACCCGATGATCGTGCGCTGGCAGGGCGACCTCGCGGGCGGCCTGGCGGCGCTGGGCGAGCACGAGGAGGCAGCCCGTACGCTGGCCGAGGCCCGCGCCACCGCGGAGCGGCTCGGCGCCTCGCCCGGGTTGAACGGCTACCTCGACCGGGCCACCGCCGTGGTCCTCTCGGAGAGCGGGCAGGCCGACTCCGCCGTACGCCTCTCAGCCGCCGCGGCGCAGCGGTTCGCCGGCCTGCAGCAGCCCGTCGAGCAGGCCCACGCGCTGCTCGTGCAGGGCGGTGCGGAACGACGGCGCCGCCGGTACGCGGCCGCCCGGGTGGCCATCGGGGCGGCGCTGGCGCTGTTCCTCGCCGCGGAGGCGAAGCCGTGGACCGAGCAGACGCAGCGCGCGCTGGCCCGTACGGAAGGAACCGCCGCCCCGCCCGCCGACTTCGGGCTGACCGCCACCGAGGCCCGCATCGCCGGGCTGGTACGCGAGGGGGCGAGCAACCGGGAGATCGCCACCCAGCTGTTCCTGAGCGTCAAGACGGTCGAGGCGACCCTGACCCGCGTGTACCGCAAGCTCGGCGTACGGTCGCGCACCCAGCTCTCCCAGCGGCTGCCCGCGGCCGCGCCCGCACCGACAAGGGTTTTCCCTGATTCGGTGACGGCCATCGATCCCTAGCGTCACTGCCAGTCAGCCTGGTGCCGCCCGACCCCGGGACCTCGCGCCCAGGCCTCGCCCTGACCGGGTCGAGAGAAGGAGTACGAGCGTGGGACGTAAGAAACTCATCCCGGCCGCGGCGGCGCTCGCCGCCGGGGCCGCGCTGACGCTGGCGGCCTCGCCGGCCTCCGCCCAGCCGCAGCAGTCGCCCAGCCCCGCACCCGCACCGGCCGCCCTGGCCGCCGCCTCCGCCGACCGGCTCGTCGGCAGCGCCGGCACCGCGTCGCTGCTGCGCCGCGCCGACGGTGACGCGCTCAAGCGCACCGGCGTCGTGCAGGGCACGCGCGGCCTGCAGTACGTGACGTACGCCCGCACCTTCAAGGGGCTGCCCGTGGTCGGCGGCGACGTCGTGGTCACCACGGACGCCGCCGGCACGGTCAGGGACACCGCGGTCGCGCAGACCGGCACGATCGACGTCGCCACGACGGCCACGGTCAGCGCCGCGAAGGCCACCGCGGCCGCGCGCGCCCGGCTGGCCACGGTGGACAGCGCCGCCGCCCCGGCGCTCAAGGTCCTTGCCTGGGGTACGCCCAAGCTCGCGTACGAGGTGGTCGTCGAGGGACGCACCACCCAGCAGCGCCCGAGCCGCCTGCACGTGTTCGTCGACGCGCGCACCGGCCGGGTCCTCGACCAGATCGACGACGTCCGCGAGGGTACGGGCAACGGCTACTACTACGGCAACGTCACGATCAACACCTCGGGCTCGGGTTCCTCGTACTCGATGACCGACACGACCCGTCCCGGCCTCAAGTGCGGCGGGCAGGGCGGCAGCGCGTACACCGGCACCGATGACGCGTGGGGCAACGGCTCGGGCACCAACCTGGAGACCGCCTGCGTCGACGCGCTCTGGGGCGCGCAGCGTGAGGTCGACATGTTCTCGGCCTGGTTCAACCGCAACGGCATCCTCGGCAACGGCTCCAACCCGCCGATCCGGGTGGGGCTGGCCGACGTGAACGCGTACTGGAACGGCTCGTACGTCAACTTCGGCCACAACCAGGCGAACACCCGCCAGGCCACCCCGATCGACGTGGTGGGCCACGAGCTGGGTCACGCGGTCTTCCAGAACACCCCGGGCGGCGCGGGCAGCGGCAACGAGAACGGTGGCATCAACGAGTCCACCGGCGACATCTTCGGCGCGCTGACCGAGGCGTACGCCAACAGCCCGCTGGACCCGCCGGACTACACCGTCGGCGAGGAGGTGGACCTGGTCGGCGACGGCCCGATCCGCTACATGTACAACCCGTCGCTCGCCGGGGACCCGAACTGCTGGTCGAGCTCGATCCCGTCGACCGAGGTGCACTCGGCGGCCGGCCCGCTCAACCACTGGTTCTACCTGGTCGCCGAGGGTTCCGCGCCGAGCAACGGCCAGCCGTCGAGCCCGACCTGCAACTCGTCGTCGGTCGCCGGCATCTCGATCCGCAAGGCCGGCGAGATCTACTACAACGCCATGCAGGCGAAGACCTCGACCTGGAAGTACGCCAACATCCGTACGGCCACGCTGAACGCGGCGAAGAACCTCTACCCGAACAGCTGCACCGAGTTCAACTCGGTCAAGGCGGCGTGGAACGCGATCAGCGTCCCCGCGCAGTCCGGTGAGGCCACCTGCACCGGCGGTACGCCTGCGAACGACTTCTCGCTGTCGGCGTCGCCGGCCTCGGGCAGCGTCGCGGCGGGCTCGTCGGCAACCACCACGATCGCCACCGCCACCACCTCCGGTTCGGCGCAGTCCGTCGCGCTGAGCGCCTCGGGCCTGCCCAGCGGCGCGACCGCGGCGTTCAGCCCGGCCACGGTGACCTCCGGCTCGTCGTCCACGCTGACGATCTCGACCAGCGCGTCCACGCCGGCGGGCACCTACTCCGTCACCGTCACCGGCACGGGTTCGGCGACGCACACCGCCACGTACGCGCTGACCGTCACCGGCGGCAGCGGCGGGAGCTGCGCCGGCACCAACGGCTCCGACGTGTCCATCCCGGACGCCGGGTCGGCCGTGACCAGCACGATCACCATCAGCGGGTGTGCCCGCAGCGCCTCGTCCACCTCGGCCGTGGCGGTCACGATCGTCCACTCGTACCGTGGCGACCTGGTGGTGGACCTGGTCGCGCCGGACGGGTCGTCGTACCGGCTGAAGAACAGCAGCTCCTCGGACAGTGCCGACAACGTCAACGCGACCTACACGGTGAACCTGTCGTCCGAGGCGGCCGACGGTGCATGGAAGCTGCAGGTACGCGACGTGTACGCCCAGGACACCGGCTACCTGAACACCTGGTCGCTGACCCTCTAGGTTTTTACTCTGCTGTGGCGTAAAACACGGCAGGCGGATGACCAGCACAAAGGCAACGCAGAGTGACGCGGGCTACAGCATTTCGGTGGCCCGCGTCACGTCTGCATCGAACGTTTTACCTGCTTGATTTGGTGACGTAGTCCGGGGCGCGGAAGCTGGATCACGAAGGCACCACCGCCCTCGTCATCACTTTCCGTAAGGAGACGCACGATGCCGCTGAAGAACCGGATCACCGACGTCCGTACCAGCCTGGCGAACCGCCGCACCCAGCGACGGGCGCGCCGGCAGCTGAGCGCGGAGCTGGCCGCCTTCCAGACCCCGGCCGAGCGTGCCGAGCTCGACCTCATCCTGGGCCGCCACAACGAGGCGGAGACGGCCCAGATCCGCGACATCCTCAACCAGCAGGACTACGAGCGGATGCGTACGCGCATCGCCGTCGGCGGTTATCGCGGCTGACCGTGCCACCCCCAGCACGAAGCCCCGGCGCTCGGCGCCGGGGCTTCCTTGGTGTGTGCCGGTCAGCTGTCGGCGCGGTCCTCGCGCGGCGGGTGGGCTCGCAGGCTGCCGGCGTGGGCCTTGGCGGTCGGGTCCCGGCGGGTCTTCGCCAGGCTCGCCACCGTCGTGATCACGAGGATGACCAGGATGACGATCAGCGAGACCGGCGTGCTGATCTGCGGCGCGCCGTGCCAGACGTCCTCGTGCAGCCAGTGCAGCACGAGCTTGGCGCCGATGAAGGCGAGGATCAGCGACAGGCCGGTCGACAGGTAGACCAGCCGGTCCAGCAGCCCCTTCACCAGGAAGAAGAGGGCGCGCAGCCCGAGCAGGGCGAAGGCGTTGGCGACGAAGACGATGTACGCCTCCTCGGTCACGCCGAAGACCGCCGGGATCGAGTCGAGCGCGAACAGCAGGTCGGTGCTGCCGATCGCGACGAGCGTGATGAACAGGGGCGTCGCCATCCGGCGCCCGCCGATCCGGGTGAACAGCTTGCCGCCGTCGTACTCGTCGGTCACCGGGAACAGGCGCCTGCTGGCCCTGACGATGGCGTTGTCGTCGACGCTGGGGTCCTCGTCGCGGTGCCGGAAGAGCTGCACCGCGGTGTAGATCAGCAGCAGCCCGAAGATCAGGAACATGAACGAGAACAGCGACAGCAGCGTGGCGCCCAGCGCGATGAAGATGACCCGCAGCACCAGCGCGATGATGATGCCGAAGGTCAGCACCTCCTGCTGGTACTTCTCCGGCACCGCGAAGGTGCTCATGATGATCACGAAGACGAAGAGGTTGTCGACCGACAGGCTCTTCTCGACGACGTAACCCGCGAAGTACTGCGTGCCGTAGTCCCAGCCCGCGATCTGGGCGAAGACGACGCCGAAGGCGAGGGCGATGGCGATGTAGAAGACCGACCAGGCGGCGGCCTCACGGAAACCCACGGCGTGCGGGCGCAGCACGCCGAGGGTCAGGTCGAGGGCGAGCAGGGCGACGATGACCGCGATGGTCAGCGTCCAGCCGAGCGCGGTGACCTCCAGCATCAGGGCGGAACCTCCGGGCTACGTGCAAGGGGGTTGACGTGATGTACCCACAAGCATCCTCGGTGACGCTGGAAAGATCCTGGCAATCCGCCGGTCAGGCCACCTGGAAGGAGCGCTTCGCCAGCCCCATCCAGAAGCCGTCGATCGGCTGCTCGGCGCTCTGCTCCGGGCTGCCGGATGCGCCGAGCGTCAGGAACATCGGGGCGAAGTGCTCGATCGTGGGGTGCGCGTACGGCATGCCGGGCGCGCGGCTGCGGAAGTCGGCCAGTTCGTCGACGGCGCCACGGGTCAGCGCCTCGGCGGCCCAGGCGTCGAACTCGCGGGACCAGCCCGGCGCCGGCGCGTCGGTGCGCCACTCGCGCAGGAACGGCAGCCCGTGCGTGGTGAAGCCGGAGCCGATGATCAGCACGCCCTCCTCGCGCAGCGGGGCGAGCCGGCGGCCGAGCTCGAGCAGGCGGTCCGGCTCGAGGGTCGGCAGCGACATCTGCAGCACGGGAATGTCCGCGCCGGGGTACATCACGCTCAGCGGCACGTACGCGCCGTGATCCAGGCCGCGGTCGGTCCGGGCGACGTGCTCGGTGTCGGGCATCAGCTTCTCGACGCGGGCGGCGAGCTCGGGCGCGCCGGGTGCCTCGTACCGCGCCTCGTAGTAGCGACGGGCGAAGCCGCCGAAGTCGTACACCAGCGGAACCGTCTCGGTGGCGCCCAGCATGAGCGGCGCGGACTCCCAGTGCGCGGAGGCCATGAGGACGGCCTTCGGGCGGGGCAGGGACGCCGCCAGCTCCTGCAGCTGGGCGACCCAGGTGGGGTCGTCGACCAGCGGGGGAGCACCGTGGCTCAGGAACAGCGCGGGCATGGCGCTCATGGTTACCTCCGTTGACGCTTCAACCTTCTGTCGCCAACGGTACGCCGATTTACTTGATGCGTCAACTAAATCGGAGCCGGCCCGTCCAGCCGCCGAGCACGCGCTCCGGATCGGCGCCCAGCACGTCGGCGAGCAGCGTCGCGTACACGTCGCGGAAGTCGGTGGTGTGCCGCAGGTCGCCGTCGTCGAGGTCGGTGAGGCTGGGCGGCTCGCCGTACCGGCCGCCAGGTATGCCGGCGCCGGCGAGCAGGACCGTGGACGCCGTGCCGTGGTCGGTGCCCTCGGAGGCGTTGGCGCGGACGCGGCGGCCGAACTCCGAGTACACCGCCACCACCACATCGCGGTCCGCCATTCGCTCCACGAACGCCGCGAGCGGCTTGTCCAGCGTGCCCAGGATCGACTCCTGGGCACCCTTCTCGTCGGCGTGGAAGTCGAAGCCGCCCAGCGACACCGAGTAGACCCGGGTGGCCGAGCCGGCCTCGATGCAGCGAGCCACCAGGGCGAGCTGACGCTCCAGCGGGGGAGCCTGGCCGCCGGTGGCCGTGGCCGGCGCCTCGGCGTCCCCGTCGTCGTCGGGGATCGCGCCGTCGACGAGATCGCGGACCTTGATCAGGTCGGCGAAGCAGGCCGCCGCGCGGGCGCGGGCCGGTGAGTCGCCGGCTGCGGGCGTACCGAATCCGGTCAGGACGTCCGGGGTGACGCCCTTCGGCAGGGTCAGCGCGCCGCCGGGTACCGTCGCGCCCGCGCTCGTGGCGCCGGCCAGCAGCGGCGGCAGCACGGGCTCGAACGACACGGCCAGCCGCGGGTCGCCGCCCGCGGTGTCCAGCCAGCGGCCCAGCCACCCGGTGGTGCCGGGGCGCTCGGGCTGGGCGGTCTGCCAGATGTCCATCGAGCGGAAGTGGCTGCGGTCGGGCTTCGGGTAACCCACGCCGTGGACGATCGCGAGGCGGTCCTGCCCGTACAGGCGGTGCAGGCCGGCGAGGCCCGGGTTCAGGCCGAACTCGTCGTCGAGGCGCAGCACCTCGCCCTCGTCGTACGCCATCGACGGGCGGTTCGCGGCGTAGGCGGGGTCCGCGTACGGGATGACGGTGTTGAGCCCGTCGTTGCCGCCGTAGAGCGTGACCAGCACGAGCGTGCGGCCCAGCGGCTCCTCGGAGCGGAAGTCCAGGATGTCGCGCAGGCCGTACGCGGTCCCGCCGGCGGCCAATGCGCCGGCCGCGACGACCCCGCTGGCGGTCAGGAACCGGCGCCGGGTGATGGTGTCCATGGTGACTCTCCTCAGTGGACGGCGTATTCGGGGCTGGCCAGGCCGAGGGCGAGCAGCCTGCGCGGGTCCGCGGCGGAGTCCGCGAGCACCGCGCGCGTGCGCTCGCTCCAGCCGTCGACGGCGAGCAGCCGGGCGAGCGCGTCCAGCCGTCCGGCCGGCGCGGTACGGCCCAGCTCCGCCACGGTGTCCGGGGCGAGGGCGGTCAGCTTCTGCGCGTGTTCCAGCCGGGCGCGGGTCGACGAGGTGGTCAGCCAGGCGGTGCCGACCGGCCAGCCGCCCACGCTCGGCGGGCGGAACGGCACCTGGCCCAGGGCCCGCAACGCCCGGTCCGGCAGCGCGCCGGCGTCGATCCCGAGCTGGCGGGCCGCGCCGATCAGCCACTCCACGGGCTGCTTGACGAGCTGCCCGGCGGTGGCTGCGAACGCGGGATCGGTGGCGATCGCCCGGAGCAGGCCGGTGGTGCTGCGCCCGCCGGCGGCGGTCACCCGGGCGATCGTGGCGGCGTCCGGTGCCGTGCCGGAGCCGTAGCGCACCCAGAGCCGGGTGACCAGGTGCGGCAGGTGGGCGGGATGGCGGACGAGCAGGTCCGCGTACGTGTCGGCGTCGACCGTGCCGGTACGCCCGAGCAGGGTGACCGGCCCGGGATCGTGGCGCCCCGGTACGAACGTCGCCGTACCGCCCGCCCGCGAGGCCCGCCATCCGGTGAGCGCCCGCGCGCCCGCCTTCACGTCGTCCTCGGTGTACGCCCCCACGCCCAGCGTGAACAGCTCCATCAGCTCGCGGGCGAGGTTCTCGTTCGGGGCCGTACGGGTGTTGCGCTGCCCGTCGAGCCACAGGATCAGCGCCGGATCGCGCAGCATCGCGCGGACCAGCGGCCCGGTGTCGCCGCCGCCGTAGCGCCGTAGCGTCTGCTGCTGGGCCAGCATGAGCGGCGCCGAGCGGACCTTCTGGACCGAGGTGGCCCAGTGGCCGTGCCAGAAGAACGTGAGCTTCTCGGCCCCTCCCGGCTCGTTCACCATCCGGCGCAACCACCACCGGACGGCGTCGCGGCTCTGCCGGCGGGCGTCCTTCCTGTCGAAGGGGCCCACGTCCGGGAGGGCCACGGTCCGGCCGACAGGCGCCAGCACCGCGTCGAGGGTGGCGTCCACGCCTGTTTCCAGCGCCGCGTCGACCTCCGCGGCCGTGGGGCCGAAGGTGAGGCGGCGGAGCAGATGGGCAACCGTGTCGCGGTCCGTCATGGCGCCGACGCTAGGCGCGGGGTGTAAGCGGTTCGTAAGGGCGGCGTTCGGTACGCGTACGGAGGACCCACATGACGATCGTGTTAACTCCGTGGATTTCCTTTCTCGCATCAGTGCAGCTCAGGACCGTACTGCACGATGCATCGAAGCTTTGACCACTTCGGACATTGCGCGGGGTAGTCGCGCGCTGGCAAGCTACGCGGTGTTGTTCCGGCGGCCGCTCACCGTAATGGTCCGCAGCCGCCCGCCACACCCCTGTCCACTCTGTCGCGACTGCCGGTCACCCCGACCGGTGGTCATTCCGTCATGTCCCGAGGGGATCGTCGTGTCGTCATCGCAGCTGCCGCTGGCCGACGACCTGTACCTCGCCGCCCACGACTCCGCCCGCAGCCGGTGCCTGCTCACCCCCGCCACGCTCGGGCTCGGGCTCGCCGCCGCCCTGCTCGCCGAACTGGTGCTCTGGCGCCGGCTCGACGTGCGCGACAACCACATCGTCGTCATCGACGACCAGCCGACCCCGGACCCGGCCACCGCCGCCGTCCTCGGCCAGCTGCTGCGCGAGAGCCACCACCGCCGCATCCGTGACTGGATCTCGTTCCTCGCCACCGGCGTCGCCACCGATCTGGTCGAACGCCGGCTCGCCCGCGCCGGCGTGGTGCAGCGCCAGGAGAAACGGGGCCTGCTCGGCACCAAGGTGCGGTTCGTACCCGTCGACACCTCCGTCGCCGGCTGGCCCGGCACCCGCATCCGCATCGCCGCCGGCCGCGGCGAGATGCTCGACACCTCCGATCTGGTGCTGACCGGGCTGGTGCTCGCCACCGGCCTCGACCAGCACGTGCTCGTGACGCTCGAGGCGCACGAGCGTGACCAGTTGTTCGGCCAGCTCCGCCGGCGCCTGCCGGCGATGCTGCAACACCTCGTCGGCCACGCAGAGGCCGCCGTGGGCGACGCCGTCATGGCCCGCCGGGCCTGACCCCTCCTCCCTCCCTCCTCCCCGCCTTGGAGACCAGCGTGTCCGCCACCACCACCCCCGCCAGACCCAGCCAGCTCTCGACCGCCCTCGCCCGCGACCGCCTCGGCGTGGCGGCCGTCGTCTTCTTCGTCATGTCCGCCGCCGCCCCGCTCACCGTCGTCGCCGGCGTCGTCCCCACCGGCCTCGCCGTCACCGGGCTCACCGCCATCTCGATCGCGTTCCTCGCCGTCGCGGTGGTGCTCGCGATCTTCGCCGTCGGCTATGTCGCCATGGCCCGGCACATCGCCAACGCCGGGGCCTTCTACGCGTACGTCGCGCAGGGCATCGGCCGCCCGTTCGGGGTGGGCGCGTCGTGGGTGGCGCTGCTGGCGTACAACAGCTTCCAGGTCGCCTCGTACGGCGGCTTCGGCGCGATCGCGTCGCCGCTGTTCGCCGACTGGTTCGGCGTCGACGTGCAGTGGTGGGTCATCGCGCTGGTCGCCTGGGCGCTCGTAGCGGTCCTGGGCGTCCGCGACGTCGCCGTCAACGGCAAGGTCCTCGCCACCCTGCTCGTCGCCGAGATCATCCTCGTCGCCGTGTTCAGCGTCGCGGACCTGTTCGCACCGGACTTCGCCGCGTCCTCGGCCCCGCTGAACCCGGGCAGCCTCGTCGGCGCCGGTGCGGGCGCGCTGCTGGTCATGGCGGTCACCGGCTTCGTCGGCTTCGAGCAGTCCGTGGTGTTCAGCGAGGAGTCGCGCGACCCGCGGCGTACGGTGCCCCGCGCCACCTACATCGCGGTCGCGCTGATCGCCGTGCTGTACGCCTTCTCCGCCTGGGCCATGATCTCCGCGACCGGCGGGCAGGCCGTCGAGCGCGCCGGTACGGAGGGCCCCGAGCTGTTCTTCAACCTCGCCTCCGACCGCCTCGGCAGCACCGCCCTGCACCTCGGCCACGCGCTGTTCCTCACGTCGCTGATCGCCGCGATGATCTCCTTCCACAACATCATCGCCCGCTACACGTTCTCGCTCGGCCGCGAAGGCGTGCTGCCGCGGGCGTTCGGCCGTACGGTTCCCGGTACGGGTGCGCCCAAGAACGGCTCGCTGCTGCAGTCCGGGATCGGCCTCGCCGTGATCCTGCTGTACGCCGTCATGGGCTGGGACCCACTGGTGCAGCTCTTCTTCTGGGGCGGCACCACCGGCGGCATCGGCGTGCTGCTGCTCATCACCGTCACGTCGCTGGCGGTCATCGGCTACTTCCTCCGCCACCCCTCCGGCGAGGACGCCTGGCACCGCATCGGCGCGCCGGTCATCGGCACGGTCCTGCTGTTCGTCGTGACGTACCTGGCGCTCACCAACATCGCGACCCTCTTCGGCGTGGAACCGGGCTCCGAACCGACCTGGGTGGTGCCGCTCGCGTACGCCGTCGTCACCCTCGCCGGCGTCGGCTGGGCCCTCGTCCTGCGCCGCACCCGCCGAGCCGTGTACGAGGGCATCGGCCTCGGCGCCCGCAGCGCCACCACCGGCTACTCGTTCTCGGAGGCAGTCAAGTGACCCCCATCCGCAGCGCCACCCCCGACGAGATCCCCGCAGTCGGGCGCCTCATCGCCCTGTCCTTCGACCACCTCCCGCAGAACCACTCGCTCGTGCCCGACGAGAACGACCGCCTCCCCGTGATGACGGACTTCTTCACATTCCTGTCGGAGTCCGCACCCACCTCGGGCCGCGTCGACGTCATCGAGGACGCGGCCGGCGGCCTCGCGGCCGCGGCGGTCTGGTTCGACCGCACCCGCGAGATGCCCGAGATCGACGCGTACGAGCAGCGCCTCAGCGCCCTCACCGGCCGCTGGCTGCCCAACTTCCAGGCCCTCGACGAGGTCTTCGAGAAGCACCACCCGGAGGAGCCGCACTGGCACCTCGCGTTCCTGGCGGTGCACCCGGACCACCAGAGCGCGGGGCTGGGCAGCGCGCTGATGCAACACACCCACGAGCAGCTGGACGTACCGGCGTACCTCGAGGCGACCAACGAGGACAACATCCGCCTGTACGAGCGGCACGGCTACACCCGGATGTCACCGTTCGACATCCGGCTCCCGGACGACACCCCGTTCTTCCGCATGTGGCGTCCTTGACCGAGGCCCAGCGCGGGGTACGCCCGTACCCCGCGCTCCGCTTTCTCCGGCTACGCGGTGAACTTCGTCCGGCGCCGGCGGGCCACGGCGAACAGCAGCCCACCGATCAGGAGCAGTGCGGCCGCGATGCCTGCGACGGTCCCCGCGGCCGCGCCGGTCACCGGCAAGCCACCCTCGTCGGCGCCGCCCGTCGCGGCGCCGCCACCCGTGCCCGCGCCGCCACCCGTCGAGCCGCCGGCCGCACCGCCGTCGCCGGTGGAGCAGTTCTCCGGCTGTTCGTACGCAAGCCTTTGCGGCCTCGCACCACCGGGAGGCTGCGGACCGCCGGCGGACGTGACATCGATCGTGAAGCCCGCCTTCGCCGGGAACGTCTCGTTCCTGGTCTCGCCGGGCTCGGCGACCACGACCCGCTCCGCGCCCTCGCTCGGCGTCAGCCGCAGGGCCACCACCTGGTTGTTCGAGGCCGGGTTGACCAGGCTGAAGGTCATGGTGGTACAGGTCGAGGAGGCGGAGTACCTCGACGGTTCGGGCGTCGGGGGCCATGTACAGGTGGTCGGGGCGTCGGCCCGGGCGTGCAACGTCGTGGTGTGGGTGTCGTCGCCGACCGTCCACGTCACGGTGAGAGAGAGCGTGGCCCCGGCAGCCGCTGAGGACAGCGTCAGCTCGTCGCCGACCGTGGTGTCGCCGGTGACCGTCGCACCGTCGGTGAGCCGGCTCAGCCTCGGGGAGTAGTTGCGGCCGGGTGGGGGTACCGGGTAATCGACCTCGACCACGACGTTGCTGAGCACGCCGTCGTGGCCGCCGGTCGCGGCCGTGGTCAGCGTCCACGAGGCCTTCCACTCGGTGGCGGTGCATTCCGAGGTCGCGGTGAGTTCCCCGGTGTGCGCACTCGCGGGGGAGGCCGAGGCGACGGCTCCGGCCAGACCGATGAGCGCGGCGACGGCCACTGTGGCGGTGCGGTGGAACGGGATCCTCAAAGTCACGCGCATTCGTCCTTCGGTGGGGCGTCGGGAAACAGCGCCCGACCATAACGGCGTACCGGAACGCCGCGCCATGACACGGATGGATGAACGCCGCGACGGGTCCACCGGAAGGGGAACGCTGCCGCGGCGACGATCTTTCGGGTACGGACCGCCGGGGGTTCACCTGGCGGAGCGGCGGTGTTCACCGCTGCCGTGCAGCGTCCCGGAGCATGGCAATCCGCATCTCCCTGGCGCGCGCCGTCGCCGCCTGCGCCCCGGCGTTCGCCCTCACCGCGGCCGTCGCGGCGCCCGCGACCGCTCATGACGTGGCGTTCTCCGCCGCCGTGACCAGCACGGCCACCCTGCCGGCGATCCCGCTCGCCGCCTTCGGCGTGGCCGGCGACCGCGGGATCGACCTCGGCGGGATCGGCAGCGACATCTTCCCCGCCGGGCGGCCCGGCGAGTACTGGACGGTCACCGACCGCGGCCCGAACGGCCAGATCAAGGTCGGGAAGGACAAGCGCCGGACGTTCCCCACGCCCGGGTTCGACCCGATGATCGTCAAGGTACGCGCGGAGCACGGCGAGCTGCGGGTCCTGGCGAGCATCCCGATCACCACCCGGTCCGGCGCCCCGGTGACCGGGCTGCCCAACCAGCTGCCGCACGACGAGCAGCCGTACACCTTCGACGCGTCCGCCCCGCTGCCGCTGAACCCGGACGGTGTGGACACCGAGGGCCTCGTACGCGCGCACGACGGCACGTTCTGGCTGGCCGACGAGTACGGCCCGTCGCTGCTGCACGTCTCCGCGGCCGGCCGGGTCCTGGCCCGGTACGTGCCGCACGGGCTGAACCTGACCGGCACCGGCTACCCCGTCATCGAGGCGCTCCCCGCCGTCTACGCCGAGCGCAAGGTCAACCGTGGTTTCGAGGGCCTCGGCCTGCTGCCCGGCGGCGACCTCGTGATCGCGCTGCAGAGCCCACTGTCGCTGCCCGACAAGGCCTCCGGCGAGGCGTCGCTCACCAGCCGGCTGCTCCGGTTCTCGCCGCGCACGGCACGGGTCGTCGGCGAGTACGCGTACCGTTTCGACCCGGTGTCCGTGGTGGACCCGGGCGAGGACGACCCGAGCGAGCTCAAAATCTCCTCGGTCGTCGGGCTGGGCCCGCACACCGTCCTCGTCGAGGAGCGCACCGACCGGGCCGCCCGCCTGTACGTCGCCGACCTGCGCCGCGCCACCGACCTCCTGGGCGGCAGCTACGACAGCGCGGTCACGAGCCCGTCGCTGGAGCAGCTCGCCGACCCGGCCACGGCCGGCGTCCGGGCCGTCCCGAAGCAGCTGCTCCTCGACCTCACCACCGTCGAGGGCGCCCCGAAGAAGATCGAAGGCGTCGCGCTGCCGGATCCGCGTACGGTCGTGCTCATCAACGACAACGACTTCGGCATGACCGACGGTCCGGAGGCATTCGACGCCGACGGCCGGCTCGTGGACAGCGGCATCCCGACCACATTGGTCACGCTGCGCCTGTCGCGTCCCCTGCCGCGCGGAGGTCACTGACACGCAGGCGCGGGAGACCCGGGCGTTCCCCGCGACGCGTGCGGGCGTTGCTGGGACAGCAAACCGGCCGCCGTTTCGTCGTACCCCTGTGTGACGCTACGGGCATGGCGACTTTCGTGCTCATCCACGGCGGCGGGGGCAGCGCGTGGGACTGGCATCTGCTGGTGCCCGAGCTGACCGCCCGCGGCCACGACGCGGTAGTGCCCGAGCTGCCGATCGGGGACCCGGCCGCGGGGCTGGCCGCGTTCCGGGACACGGTGGTCGGCGCGGTCGGCGCGGTCGGCGCGGTCGGCGACCGGCGGGACCTCGTCGTCGTCGGGCACTCCTACGGTGGGTTCACCGCGCCGCTGGTGGCGGCGGCGCTGCCGGTGCGGCTGCTCGTCCTGCTCGCTCCGATGATTCCGAGGCCGGGGGAGAAGCCCGGCGACTGGTGGCGCGAGACCGGCTACCCCGTTGCGGAAGGGCTCAGCGAGGAGGAGCAGTTCTTCAACGGGGTGCCGGCCACGATCGTCGCGGAGGCGGGGGCGCACACCCGGGAGCAGGTCAGCGCCGAGGGTGACGAGCCGTGGCCGCTGGACGCCTGGCCGGACGTGCCGACGCGGGTGCTCATCGGCCGCGACGACCGGTTCTTCCCGTCGGAGTTCCTGCGCCGGGTCGCCGCCGAGCGGCTCGGCGTCGTCCCGGACGAGATCGACGGCGGTCACGCGGTCGCCCTGAGCCATCCGGGCGAGCTGGCCGAGCGGCTCGTCTCCTACCTGCGGTGACGACGCGCGAGGTCAGGCCGCCATAGCCAGGGTGCAGCGCACCTGCTGCCGCAGGTGGATCCGGCCGTCGGCGCCGCGGGCGCGGTCGAGGTGGGTCTCCGCGGCGGCCCGGACGGCGTCGTGGTCGGCCTCCGGGATGGCGTCCCACATCGCCCGCTGGCCGTGCGAGCGGCTGAACGCGTGCCACTCGGCGCCGTCGGCGAAGGTCACCTCGATGTCCGACAGGACCGTGCGCACGTTGTCGTAGCCCGCGGCGCGCACCAGCTCCTCGACGCCCGCGTCGCTGCTGAACGGCCCGGCGGCGCCGGTCGTGCGGGCGTCGAGCATCCCGGCCGGCAGGTACGGCCGGAACGTCGCGTCGACCGCGTCCCACACCGGATCCCGGGACCCGAACGTCGAGATCGCGAGCCGGCCGCCCGGCGCGACGAGCAGGTCCCGCCAGGCGGCCAGGGCGGCCGGCGGATCGGGCAGGAAGAACACGACCAGCGACGACACCACCAGGTCGTAGCCGCCCGGCAGCGACGGCGCCGAGGCGTCCATGACCTGGAGGTCGACGTTCCGCAGGCCGAGCCGGGCGAGGTCGGCGCGGCACGCCGCGACCATCCCGGCGGACAGGTCGATGCCGGTGACGTGCCCGTCCGCGCCGACCGCCTCCGCCAGCGGGATGGTGGCGGCGCCCCGCCCGCATCCGACGTCGAGGACCCGCTCACCCGGCGCGGGTGCGGCGAGGCGGACGAGCTGCTGTGCGATGGGCGTGAACCACGGCACCCCCACCTGGTCGTAGACGTCCGCGACCCCGTCGAACACCGCGGCGACCCGTGCGCTCCTGGCCGTACGCTCTGCCATCTCCATGCCCGTCAGCCTCGTCTTCTCGCCGTTCCGTCGCCAGAGCCGTGCGGTCGGTGCCGCCGGCCGAACGTTCGCGTGTCAGGGAATCGATTGCGGCAGATCATGTGCCTCCGCGACCCGCTGCTTCCAGGCGGCGCGTACGGTGTCGAGCTCCTCGCGGTGTTGCCGTTTCCACGGGCCGATCCGGGGAGCCAGCATGCGCATGGCGAGCCGGTACGCGGGCAGCCGGCAGCTCGCGTCGGCGTCGAAGGCGGCGTGGATCTGCCTGATGCCCCGCGTCCACGCCGCGTTCGGCGGACGCCCGTCGACGGGAGCGTCGCGGTACGAGATGCGCGGCGTGTAGAGGAAGTCGGTGCGCTCGGTGACGTCGTAGCCGAAGCGGACCTTCATGCAGGCCCGGTACGGCTTCATCGCGGCGACCACCGCGGGATCGCGTTCGATCGGGCCGAGCAGCCCGGGCAGCCCGGACAGCCGGTACACGCCGTCCGGCGGCTCGAAATCGGGGTAGGTCCGGTGCTGGTACGGCGCCGTGCACCGGTTGAGGGCCGCCACGTCGGCCGGCCGGACCGGTCCCCACGGCTCCTGCAGAGTCCCGGCGCGGGCGGCCCGGGCGGCGGCGAGCTCGTTGAGGATCGCGCGCCGGCCGCGGTCGGTGATCGAGTCGAAGACGGACCCGCGGCCCGCCCCGAAGCCCAGATCGGCGTCGGTGAACCCGTCGTAACGGCTCACGAACGGCGGCGTACGGATCGGCTTGCCGGCGGCCCGCATGCACGCCACCACACCGCCCGCGACCCGGTGGTAGCTGAGCAGCTCGGAGGCCCGCAGCTCGGCGCGGTCACCGGTGATCCGCAGCTCCAGCCGGTCCAGGCGCGCCGCCGTGTCCGCTGTGTCGACGCGCTCGGGAGCGGCAAGACCGGGCGCCGGCGAGACGAACAGCGAGGCGATCGCCATCAGGGCCCATTTCTTCCTCATGGAGGACCAAACGATCAACCACGCCCCCGATGACGTCCGATCCCGCCGCACCGGCGGCGCGGTGTACGGCGGGCCCGCTGCCTGCCCTGCGGTCGGCGGGTCCGGCGGCTCTTTTAAGGTTGTCGGTATGGAAGACGATCCGTTCGAGGCCGAGGCGGGTTTCGCCGGGCTGGGGTTGCGGGCGGAGCTGCTCCGTGCGTTGACCGCCCTCGGCTACGAAGAGCCGACCCCGATCCAGCAGGAGGCGATCCCTCCGCTGGTCGCCGGCAACGACCTCGTGGGGCAGGCCGCGACCGGCACCGGCAAGACCGCCGCCTTCGCGCTGCCGCTGCTGCAGGCGCTGACCACCGAGGGCCGCGACGGCGGGCCGGCCGCGCTGGTCCTGGTGCCGACCCGGGAGCTGGCCGAGCAGGTTTCCCAGGCGGTCCACCGGTACGGCCGGGAGCTGGGCGTCCGGGTGCTGCCCGTGTACGGCGGCCAGCCCATCGGACGCCAGCTGCAGGCGTTGCAGCGGGGCGTGGACGTGGTCGTGGGGACGCCGGGGCGGGTGCTCGACCACATCGAGCGGGAGACGCTGCGGCTGGGCGATGTGCGTACGGTCGTGCTCGACGAGGCCGACGAGATGCTCGACATGGGGTTCGCCGAGGACATCGAGGCGATCCTCGCCGAGACGCCGCAGAGCCGGCAGACCGTGCTGTTCTCCGCCACGATGCCGCCCCGGATCGACGGTATCGCGCGGCGTCACCTGCGGGAGCCGGTCCGGATCACGATGGGGCGGGAGGCCCCGGCGGCGGGGGAGATGCCGCTGGTCCGGCAGAGCGCGTACATGGTCGCCAAGGCGCACCGGTCCGCCGCGCTGGGGCGGATCCTCGACGTCGAGATGCCGACGGCGGCGATCGTCTTCTGCCGGACGCGCGAGGAGGTCGACCAGGTCACCGAGGCGCTGAACGGGCGCGGGTACCGGGCGGAGGCGCTGCACGGCGGCATGAGCCAGGACCAGCGGGACCGGGTCATGGGCCGGCTGCGCGGCGGCAGCACCGAGCTGCTGGTGGCGACCGACGTGGCCGCCCGCGGGCTCGACGTGGAGCAGCTGACCCACGTGATCAACTTCAACGTGCCGGCCGCGCCGGAGGCGTACGTGCACCGGATCGGCCGGGTGGGCCGCGCCGGGCGGGAGGGCTCCGCGATCACTCTCGCCGAGCCGCGCGAGCAGCGGATGCTCAAGGCCATCGAGCGGCTCACCGGGCAGCGCATCACCCTCGAGAAGCTGCCCACGGTCACGGACCTGCGGGCCCGGCGGCTGGAGAAGACGCGTACGGCGCTGCAGGCGAGCCTGGAGACCGACGACCTGGAGCGGTTCCGGGTGGTCCTGGACTCGCTCGCCGACGAGTTCGACGTGGAGAACATCGCGCTGGCCGCCGTGAAGCTGCTGCACGAGGCGGCCGGCGGCGACGTCGACGAGGACGACATCCCCACGCCCGCGGCCCCGTCGGCACGCAACGCGCAGAGCCGTGACGCCCGGCCCGGCGGCGGACGCGAGCGGCGCCCGGGCGCCCGGGGCTCGGACGCGGGGGTGGCCCGGCTGTTCTTCGGCATCGGCCGGCGGGCCGGGCTGCGACCGCAGGACCTGGTGGGGGCGATCGCCGGTGAGTCGGGCCTGAGCGCCCGCGACATCGGCGCGATCCAGATCACCGACCGGTTCTCGCTGGTGGAGGTGCCCGAGCCGGCCGCCGACATGGTCATCGCGGCGATGCAGCGCAGCACCATCCGCGGCCGGCGCCCGACGGTACGCCGGGAGCGCTTCATGCGCTAGGACCGTCCATGCGATACGTCTCCCACCTGCCCGCCCCGCCGCTCGACCGGTTCATCGACGACGTCTACTGCCTGTACGGGACGCCGCGGCATCGCCGGATGAACGTCCCGCCGATGCCGTCGGCGCACCTGTTCGTGAACCTGGGCGGCCCCGTACGGCTGTGGGACTCGGATCCTTCGGTGCCACCGGCGGTGCTCACCGGTGCCTGGTTCATGGGCGTGTGGACGCGGCGCTTCCTCTTCGAGTACCCGACGCCCGTACGGCTGGTCGGCGTCCACTTCAAGCCGTGGGGCATGGCGCCGTTCGTCGGCGTGCCCGCGAGCGAGCTGCGTGACCGTTGGGTCCCGGCCGACGCCGTCGGGCAGCGGTTCCCGGACCGGATACGGCAACGTGCCGGTGAGACGTTGGCCGCCGACGCGCTGCGGATGGTGGAGGACGAGCTGCGGGGATGCCTCGTCGAGGCGTTGCCGCGCGGGCTCGATCTGGTCCGGCACACCGCGCGGGGGTTGGAGCAGTTCCACGGTGGGTGCCGATCGTCCTTGAACTCCCGGCTGAAGTGGGCCTGGTCGAAGTAGCCCGCCGCGTGGGCGAGTCGTGACCATTCCACCGGGCGCGAGGCGTCCGCGGAGAGGCCACTTCGCCGGCGATGTGCGCGCGGCGATCGGGAAGGCTCAGGAGCTGGCCGGGGACCGGGTCGTCGCCGTGAACGCGGGCGAGGTGGGCGGCCAGATCCTCGCGGCCGGCCTCGTCGACGAGGTGGCGGTCGACGTGGCGCCCGTGGTGTTCGGCTCGGGCAAGCGCTACTTCGGCAGCATCGAGGGGCAGCACCGGCTCGACGGGCCGCACGTGATGGTCCAGGGCGACGGGGTGCTGCACCTGAGGTTCAGGGCGGCCCGGTGAGGGAAGGTCAGCCCGCCGAGAGGTTGAGCTCGAAGCTGTAGCGGCTCGCGCGGTACACGTGCGAGCCGTATTCGAGCGCCCGCCCGCTGACGTCCCAGGCCGTACGCGTCATCGTCAGCAGCGACGCGCCGCGCTTCTCCTGCAGGGTGCGGGCCTCGGCCGCGTTCGCCGAGCGGGCGCCGATCACCTGGGTCGCTATGCGGGGCTGGTAGCCGGCGCGGCGCAGCAGCTCGTAGAGGCCGTGCCGGGCCAGGTCGTCCGCCTCCAGGTGGATGAGGCCGAGCGGGATCGCGTTGTGCATCAGCGCGAGGGGTTCGCCGCCGGCGTAGCGCAGGCGTTCGATCCAGGTGACCTCGGTGCCGGGGGAGAGCTCGAGGGCCTCGGCGACCTCCGCCGGCGCCGGGATCACCTTGAGCTGCAGGACCTCGGTGCGTGGCTTGCGGTCGGCGGTGACGAGGTCGTCGTACAGGCTGGACAGCTCGACCGGGCGGCGGACCTTGGGGTGCACGACCTGGGTGCCGACGCCGCGCTTGCGCACCAGCATGCCGCGCTCGACCAGGTACTGGATCGCGCGGCGGGTCGTGGGGCGGGAGACGCCGAGGCGCTCCGCGAGGTCCACCTCGTTCTCGATGCGGGCGCCGACGCCGATCTCACCGGCCTCGATGAGCTCCTGCAGGCGGCTCGCGACCTGGAAGTACAGCGGCACCGGGCTGCTGCGGTCGACCTCGACGGGGCGGACCGGGCTGCGCGGCGGCGAGAGATCGGATGCCACAGGACCCCCTCCGGTTTTTTAGTTTGTCAGGACAAAGTATTGACGTGGAAGCACTCACGTTATTACATCGAAACCAGCCGAGACACCCCCCGCCGGGCCTGAGAGCCCTCCGGCCCCACCGTCTCCCACCGCGCCGTAACCAGCACGGCATCGGGCGTCGTCGTACGCCCCTGTTCCTCCCGTCGCCCGCCGCGCGCTCCATCCGTTCCCGCAAGGGGGAAGCATGCCCGCAGACGAGGTACTGACCATGGGACGTATCGGCGTCGACCTGTATCCACAACAGATCGGCGTGTCGCTGCGCGAGGTCCGCACCTTCGAGAAGTTCCTCGGGGGCAGCCCCACCAACGTCGCCGTCGCTGCCGCGCGGTACGGCCGGCGCAGCGCGGTCATCACCCGCACCGGCGACGACCCGTTCGGGGCGTACATCCACGACGCGCTGCGCGCCTTCGGGGTCGACGACCGGTATGTCACGGCCGTGCCCGCGCTGCCCACGCCCGTCACGTTCTGCGAGATCTTCCCGCCCGACGACTTCCCGCTGTACTTCTACCGCTTCCCGAAGGCGCCCGACCTCGAGATCCACGAGTCCGAGGTGGACCTGGACGCGGTCCGCGCCGCCGACGTCTTCTGGGCGACCGGCACGGGCCTGTGCCAGGAGCCGTCCCGCTCGGCGACCCTGGCGGCGCTGCGCGCCCGCGGCCGCTCCGGCATCACCGTGCTCGACCTCGACTACCGGCCGATGTTCTGGGAGTCGCGCGAGGAGGCGCGGCGGTGGGTGCAGGAGGCGCTGCCGTACGCGACGGTCGCGGTGGGCAACCTCGACGAGTGCTTCACGGCCGTCGGGGTCCGCGAGCCGCGCGCCGCCGCGAACGCCCTGCACGACCTCGGCATCGAGCTGGCCGTCATCAAACAGGGGCCGGAGGGGGTGCTCGCGTCGCGGGCCGGCGAGGAGGTGCAGGCGCCGCCGATACCCGTCGACGTGGTCAACGGCCTGGGCGCCGGGGACGCCTTCGGCGGCGCGCTGTGCCACGGCCTGCTCGCCGGCTGGGACCTGGAGACCGTCATGCGCTTCTGCAACGCCGCGGGCGCGATCGTGGCGTCGCGGCTGGCCTGCGCCGACGCCATGCCGACCGCGGCCGAGGTGGGCGAGCTGCTCGTCGCCGGAGGCAGCCGTGCGTGACGTCCACGGGATCGTCGCCGCGCGCGTCGACCGGCCGTACGCGATCGCCTCGGCCGCGAAACGGCGCCGCCGGCCGCCGTCCTGGCGCGGCGAGCACGGCCGGCTCATGATGATCGCGGCCGACCACCCGGCCCGCGGCGCCCTGCGCGCCGGCGCCGACCCGCTCGCCATGGGCCACCGGGCCGACCTGCTGGAGCGGATCTGCACCGCGCTGGCCCGGCCGGGCGTCAACGGCGTGCTCGGCACCCCGGACATCCTCGAGGACCTGCTGCTGCTCGGCGTGCTCGACGACAAGGTGGTCATCGGGTCGATGAACCGCGGCGGGCTCGCCGGCACCAGCTTCGAGATCGACGACCGGTTCACCGCGTACGACGCCGCCGGGATCGCCACGAGCGGGTTCGAGGGCGGCAAGATGCTGCTGCGCATCGACCCGGCCGACCCGGGCACCGCGAACACCCTGCAGGGCTGCGCGCACGCCGTCGGGGAGCTGGCGCAGCGGCGGCTGATCGCGATGGTCGAGCCGTTCATCTCGCACCGCGTCGACGGTCGGGTCCGCAACGAGCTCAGCGCCGAGGCGATGGTACGGGCGATGACCGTGGCCGCCGGGCTGGGCCCGACGTCGGCGTACACGTGGCTGAAGGTGCCCGTCGTCGACGACATGGAGCGGGTCATGGCAGCGACCACGCTGCCCGCGCTGATCCTCGGCGGCGAGGTGTCCACCGACGCCGACGCCGCGTACGCCCGCTGGGGCAAGGCCCTGGCCCTGCCCACCGTGCAGGGCCTGGTGATCGGTCGCAGCCTGCTCTACCCGCCCAGCGGGGACGTGGCCGGCGCGGTGGACCGGGCGGTGAGCCTGCTGTGAGCCACCTGCTGCGCCGCGGTGAGGCCGCGGAGAAGCCGTTCGACCTGGTTGTCACTCCCGAGCGCGCGGGCTGGGGGTTCAGCGGGCTGCGCGTGCTCGACATGACGATCGGCTCCCGGGTCAGCTTCGTCACCGGCGACGAGGAGATGATCGTCCTGCCGCTGTCCGGCGGGTGCGACGTGACCTGCGACGACGAGCGGGTCACGCTGACCGGGCGGCGATCGGTGTTCTCCCGGGTCACCGACTTCGCGTACCTGCCGGCCGGTTCGGCCGTGACGATCCGCGCGGGCAACGGCGGCCGGTTCGCGCTGCCGTCGGCGCGCACGACGAAGCGGCTGCCGTTCCGGTACGGGCCGGCCGACGCGGTGCCCGTCGAGCTGCGGGGCGCGGGGCAGGCCAGCCGTCAGGTCAACAACTTCTGCACCCCGGAGTCGTTCGAGGCGGACCGGCTGATCGCCGTGGAGGTGCTGACGCCGGGCGGCAACTGGTCGTCGTACCCGCCGCACAAGCACGACGAGGCGGGCGAGGCAGAGACCGCGCTCGAGGAGATCTACTACTTCGAGGTCGCCGGTTCACCGTCGGGGACGGCCGGTTCGGCGTACCAGCGGGTGTACGGCCACCCAGGCCGTGACATCGACGTGTGCGCCGAGGTGCGCAGCGGCGACGTGGTGCTCATCCCGTACGGCTGGCACGGCCCGTCGATGGCCGCACCGGGCTACGACCTGTACTACCTCAACGTCATGGCCGGGGCGGGGCCGCGCAAGTGGCTCTTCTCCGACGACCCGGTGCACGCCTGGGTGCGCGGCTCGTGGGACGGCCAGGCGATGGACCCCAGGCTGCCCCTGACCTCCACCACCGAGAGGAGACGATCGTGAGGCTCACCGTCGCCCAGGCCGTCGTCCGGTTCCTGGCCAGCCAGTGGACCGAGCGCGACGGCGTCGAGCAGCGGGCGATCGCGGGGACGTTCGGCATCTTCGGGCACGGCAACGTCGCCGGGATCGGGCAGGCGCTGCTGCAGGCCCAGCGCACCGGCGAGGCGGACATGCCGTACCACCTGGCCCGTAACGAGCAGGCCATGGTGCACGCGGCGGCCGGCTACGCCAAGATGAAGAACCGGCTGTCCGCGATGGCGTGCACCGCCTCGATCGGCCCCGGCTCGACGAACATGCTCACCGGCGCCGCGCTGGCCACCGTCAACCGCCTGCCCGTGCTGCTGCTGCCCAGCGACGTCTTCGCCACCCGGGTCGCGCCGCCGGTGCTGCAGGAGCTCGAGGACCCGCGCTCGTACGACGTCAGCGTCAACGACGCCTTCCGCCCCCTGTCGCGCTTCTTCGACCGCATCTGGCGTCCCGAGCAGCTCCCGCCGGCGCTGCTGGCGGCGATGCGGGTGCTGTTCGACCCGGCCGAGACCGGCGCGGTCACGCTGTGCCTGCCGCAGGACGTGCAGGCCGAGGCGTACGACTTCCCGGACGAGCTGTTCGAGCGGCGGGTCTGGCACGTGGCCCGTCCGGCGCCGGAGCCGGCCGCTGTGGCCCGCGCGGCCGAGGTGATCCGCACCGCGCGGCGGCCGCTGATCGTAGCGGGCGGCGGGGCGATCTACTCGGAGGCCTCGGCCGAGCTCGACGCGTTCGCCCGGGCCACCGGCATCCCGGTGGCCGACACGCACGCCGGGAAGGGCGCGGTCGGCTGGGACCACCCGAACTCCGTGGGCGGCGTCGGCTCCACCGGCACCCCGGTCGCGAACCGGCTCGCCCGCGAGGCCGACGTGATCATCGGCGTCGGCACCCGCTACAGCGACTTCACCACCGCGTCGCACACCGCCTTCGCTAACCCGGACGTACGGTTCGTCAACCTCAACGTGGCCGCGTTCGACGCGTACAAGAAGGCCGCGACCGCGCTCGTGGCCGACGCGCGCGCCGGGCTCGCCGCGCTGACCGGGGCGCTGGACGGCGTGCGTTTCGACCTCGACTACGCCGGCGACGTGGCCGCGTGGCAGGGGCGCGTGGAGGAGGCGTACCACCTGGGGCACGGGCCGCTGCCCGCGCAGAGCGAGGTCATCGGCGCCGTCAACGACGCTTGCGGCGAGCGCGACGTGGTGGTGCAGGCGGCCGGCAGCATGCCCGGCGACCTGCAACTGCTGTGGCGCGCCCGGGACCCGAAGCAGTACCACGTCGAGTACGGCTACTCCTGCATGGGCTTCGAGATCGCCGGCGCGCTCGGCATCAAGATGGCCGATCCCAGCCGCGAGGTGTACGCGCTCGTCGGCGACGGCTCGTACCTGATGATGGCGCAGGAGATCGTCACCGCCGTGGCCGACGGCCTGAAGCTGGTCATCGTCCTGGTGCAGAACCACGGCTTCGCGTCGATCGGCGCGCTGTCGGAGTCGCTCGGCTCCCAGCGGTTCGGCACCAGCTACCGCTACCGCGGCGGGGACGACGACTACGACGGCGGCTACCTCCCCGTCGACCTGGCCGCGAACGCCGAGAGCCTCGGCGCGGCCGTCATCCGCTGCCGCACGATCGCCGACCTGACCGAGGGCCTCAAGCAGGCCCGTGACGCCGACCGGCTCACCGTCGTGCACATCGAGACCGACCCGCTCTCGCCGGTCCCGTCCTCGGAGTCCTGGTGGGACGTGCCGGTCTCCGAGGTGTCGGAGCTGGAGAGCACCCGGGCGGCGCGGACCGCCTACGAAGCCGCGAAGCGCGCCCAGCGTGACCACCTGTAGAGAGGCCTGACGTGACAACCATCGAACACTGGATCGGCGGCACCACCACCGGCGGGACCGGAACCCGCCGCGCGCCGGTCTACAACCCCGCGACCGGCCGGCAGCAGCACGAGGTGGTGCTCGCCGAGAAGGCCGACGTGGATGCCGCCGTGGCCGCCGCGAAGACCGCCTTCGCCGAGTGGAGCCAGGCGTCGCTCAGCAAGCGTACGAAGATCATGTTCAACTTTCGCGAGCTGGTGAACGCGCACGTCAAGGAGCTCGCCGAGATCGTCTCCGACGAGCACGGCAAGGTGCTGTCGGACGCGGCCGGCGAGGTGCAGCGCGGGCTCGAGGTCGTCGAGTTCGCCTGCGGCATCCCGCAGCTGCTCAAGGGCGAGTATTCCGACCAGGCGTCGACCGGCGTGGACGTGTTCAGCTTCCGCGAGCCGCTGGGCGTGGTCGCCGGCATCACCCCGTTCAACTTCCCGGTGATGGTGCCGATGTGGATGCACCCGGTCGCCATCGCCTGCGGCAACACGTTCGTCCTCAAGCCCAGCGAGCGCGATCCGTCCGCGTCGAACTTCGTCGCCGACCTGTGGCGCCGGGCCGGGCTGCCGGACGGCGTGTTCAATGTGGTGCACGGCGACAAGGTGGCGGTCGACGCGATCCTCGACCACCCCGACATCGCCGCCGTCTCCTTCGTCGGGTCGACGCCGATCGCCCGGTACATCCACGGCAGGGCCACCGCCACCGGCAAGCGGGTGCAGGCGCTCGGCGGCGCGAAGAACCACGCGATCATCCTGCCCGACGCCGACCTGGAGTTCGCCGCCGACCACCTGAGCGCGGCGGCATTCGGGTCGGCGGGGGAGCGGTGCATGGCGATCTCGGCCGCCGTGGCGGTCGGCGGCGCCGGCGACCCGCTGATGGACATCCTGGCCCGCAAGGCCGCCGACGTGGTCGTCGGCCCCGGCCGCGATCCGAGGAGCGAGATGGGGCCGGTGGTCACGGCCGCGGCCAAGGAACGCATCGAGGGCCTGATCGGTACGGGCGAGCAGCAGGGCGCGAAGGTGCTGGTCGACGGCCGTGGCCTGAAGGTGCCCGGGCACGAGGACGGATTCTTCGTCGGCCCGACCGTCATCGACCAGGTCGGCACGGACATGGACGTGTACACCGAGGAGATCTTCGGCCCGGTGCTGTCCGTGGTGCGCTCCGACAGCGTCGACGCCGCGATCGAGCTGATCAACGCCAACCCGTACGGCAACGGCACGGCCATCTTCACCAGCAGCGGTGAGGCGGCCCGCCGGTTCCAGCGGGGGGTGAACGTCGGGATGATCGGGATCAACGTGCCCATCCCGGTGCCGATGGCGTACTACTCCTTCGGCGGCTGGAAGGACTCGCTCTTCGGCGACAAGCACGTCCACGGCCCCGAGGGCGTCTCGTTCTACACCCGCGGCAAGGTCGTCACCGCCCGGTGGCCGCACGTCGAGGCGGCCCACGGCGCCTCCCTGCACTTCCCGACCGCGAGCTGAGGAGCGCGCATGACCTCCCGGATCCGCCACCTGCAGCTGGGCAGCTGTCCCGACTCGTGGGGCGTCTGGTTCGCCGACGACCCGAGGCAGACGCCGTGGGACCGGTTCCTCGACGAGCTCGCCGCGGCCGGCTACCGGTGGCTCGAGCTGGGACCGTACGGATATCTGCCGACCGACCCCGCGCGGCTGCGCGACGAGCTCGACCGGCGCGACCTGACCTGTGCCGGCGGCACCGTCGCCGGCGTCGGCGGCCCGCACCGGAACTTCGACACCGTGGTCGCCGAGACCCGCAAGGTCGCGGAGCTCACCCAGGCGCTCGGCGCGGAGAGCCTCATCTTCGTCCCGGTGCCCGGCTACCGCGACGACGAGACCGGCGCCTACCGCGAGCCGGCCCAGCTCGACGCCGACGGCTGGCGGGCGCTGGTGGACAACAGCAACACCCTCGGCCGCATCCTCGCCGAGGAGTACGGCCTCAGGATGCGCTTCCACCCGCACGCCGATTACCAGGTGGAGACGCAGGAGCAGACCGAGCGCTTCCTGACCGACACCGACCCGCGGTACGTCTCGCTCTGCCTCGACACCGGGCACCTGGCGTACCGCGGCGCCGACGTCCCGGCGATCATCCGCCATTTCCCCGACCGCATCGGGTACGTCCACATCAAGCAGATGGACCCGGTCATCGCGGCGAAGGCGGTGGCCGAGGACCTGCCGTTCGGGCGGGCCGTGGCCCAGGGCGCCAGCGTGGAACCGCCCGCCGGCCTGCCGGACGTCCCGTCGGTCGTCGAGGCGCTCGGCGAGCTCGACGCCGAGCTGTTCGTCGTGGTCGAGCAGGACATGTACCCGGTCGACTTCGACAAGCCGCTGCCCATCGCGACGCGTACGCGGGCCTATCTGCAATCCGTTCTCAGCAACCCTGGAGGAGAAACCTCATGACGACGAGTCGATCGCGGGGCGTACGCCTGGTCGCGCTGGCGGCGGTGGTGGCCCTGGGGGTCACCGCGTGCAGCGGCGGCGGCAAGGAGAAGACCGACGACACCAGCAGCGGCGGCGGCAACGCGGCCGGCAGCTCCGGGTACACGGTCGCCTTCATCACCCACGAGACCCCCGGCGACACGTTCTGGGACAAGATCAAGGCCGGCGCGCAGCAGGCGGCCAAGGACACCGGTGTCACGCTCAAGTACTCCAACGACCCGGACGCCTCGAAGCAGGCCGTGCTGATCCAGAACGCGGTCGACTCGAAGGTCAGCGGCATCGCCACCACGCTGGTCACCCCGAACGCGCTCGCAGGCTCGGTCAAGGCGGCCACCGACGCGAAGATCCCCGTGGTCGGCCTCAACTCCGGCATCGACCAGTACAAGCAGCTCGGCGCCCTGATGTACTTCGGCTCCGACGAGACCCTCGCCGGGCAGACGGCGGGCCAGCGCATCGCGCAGGCCGGCGGCAAGCACCCCCTGTGCGTCATCCAGCAGGCCGGCTCGGTCGCGCTGGAGGCCCGTTGCGCCGGCGTCAAGAGCGCGGTCGCCGGTACGGAGAACATCCAGGTGAACGGCTCCGACGACGCCTCGGTCACGTCCACGCTGCAGGCGAAGCTCTCGCAGGACAAGTCGATCGACTACATCGTCACGCTCGGAGCGCCGCAGGCCATCGACGCGATCAAGGCGATCGGCGCGGCCGGCAGCAAGGCCAAGCTGATCACCTTCGACCTCAACCAGGAGGCCGCCCAGGACATCCAGGACGGCAAGATCGAGTTCTCCATCGACCAGCAGCCGTACGTCCAGGGCTACATGGCCGTCACCTCGCTCTACCTGTACCTGAAGAACGGCAACGACATCGGCGGCGGCAAGGCCGTGCTCACCGGCCCGTCGTTCGTGGACAAGAGCAACATCGACAAGATCCTGCCCTTCACCAAGAACAACACCCGCTGACCGGCGCCCGGGAGGCCGCGGACCACCGGCGGCCTCCCGCTCGCTCCCCCATCGATCGGAGTGCAGTCATGAGCCACAGCGTGCAGGCGGCGCCGCCGAGACCGGCGCCGTCGGATTCGTCCAACCGGGTCACCCTCGGCCTGTCCAACCGGCTGCTGGCCCGCCCCGAGGTGGGCGCGCTGGTCGCAGCGATCCTCATCTTCGTCTTCTTCATGGCGGCCGCGCCGGCGTTCCGCTCCGCCGAGTCGTTCTTCACCGTGCTCTACCAGTCGTCCACCATCGGCATCGTCGCCGTCGGCGTCGGCATGCTGATGATCGGCGGTGAGTTCGACCTGTCGGCGGGCGTCATCACCACCAGCGCCGGCCTGGTCAACTCGATGTTCTGCTGGTACTTCGGCGTCAACCTCTGGGTCGGCGCGCTGCTGTCGCTGGCGTTCTGCCTGTTCGTCGGCTTCGTCAACGGCTACCTGGTGATGAAGACCGGGATCCCGAGCTTCCTGATCACCCTCGGGACGTTCTTCGTGCTGCAGGGCGCGAACCTGGGCGTCACCAAGCTGGTCACCGGCTCGGTGTCCAGCACCGACATCAGCCGGATCGACGGGTTCGGGTCGCTGAACAAGATCTTCGCGTCCAGCTTCAAGATCGGCTCCGTCACCGTGTGGATCACGGTGCTCTGGTGGGTCCTCTTCGTCGCGCTGGCCGCCTGGATCCTGCAGCGGACCCGCATCGGGAACTGGTTCTTCGCCGTCGGCGGCGCCCCCGACAGCGCCCGCGCGGTCGGCGTGCCGGTCGTGCGGACGAAGATCGGGCTGTTCATGACCGTGTCGTTCCTCGGCTGGTTCATCGGCATGCACACCCTGTACCGGTTCAACACGCTGCAGGCCGGCAACGGCGTCGGCAACGAGTTCCTCTACATCATCGCCGCGGTCGTCGGCGGCACGCTGCTCACCGGCGGCTTCGGCAACGCGATCGGCGTCGCGATCGGCGCGTTCATCTTCGGCATGACCAGCCTCGGCATCGTCTACGCCGGCTGGGACCCCAACTGGTTCAAGGCGTTCCTCGGCATCATGCTGCTGCTCGCGGTCCTGGTGAACCTCTACATCAAGCGGATGTCGACCGCCCGGAAGGTGG
The DNA here is from genome assembly GCF_016464385.1 of Nucisporomicrobium flavum. Lineage (GTDB taxonomy): Bacteria > Actinomycetota > Actinomycetes > Mycobacteriales > Micromonosporaceae > Actinoplanes > Actinoplanes flavus_A. The sequence goes on from NZ_JADMLH010000001.1 coordinate 78,344, forward strand.
GCTGAGCCATGACCGACACCCTCGCGGACCACGCCGACAGCGGGCTGCACCGGGGCGAGCCGCTCATCGAGATGGCCGGGGTGGGCAAGTCGTACGGCGCCATCCGCGCGCTGCGCGACGTCAACCTGCGCGTCAACGCCGGCGAGGTCACCTGCGTCCTGGGCGACAACGGCGCCGGCAAGTCCACGCTCATCAAGATCATGAGTGGCCTGCACCCGCACAACGAGGGCACGCTGACCGTCGACGGCACCAAAGTCACGTTCTCGTCGCCCCGGGAGGCGCTCGACCACGGCATCGCGACCGTCTACCAGGACCTCGCCGTCGTGCCGCTCATGGAGGTGTGGCGCAACTTCTTCCTCGGCTCCGAGCTCAGCGGCGGCCGGTTCCCGCTCGCCCCGCTCAAGGTCCGGGACATGAAGCGCATCGCCGACGAGGAGCTGCGCAAGATGGGCATCGTCGTCAAGGACATCAACCAGCCCATCGGCACCCTCTCCGGCGGCCAGCGGCAGTGCGTCGCGATCGCCCGCGCCGTCTACTTCGGCGCCCGCGTGCTCATCCTCGACGAGCCGACCGCCGCGCTGGGCGTCAAGCAGTCCGGCGTGGTGCTCAAGTACGTCGCCGCAGCCCGCGACGCCGGGCTGGGCGTCGTCTTCATCACCCACAACCCGCACCACGCGTACCTGGTCGGCGACCACTTCGTCATCCTGAAGCTCGGCGGCACCGTGCTGGACAAGAACCGCAAGGACGTCACGCTCGACGAGCTGACCGGGCAGATGGCCGGCGGGGACGAGCTGGCCGAGCTCTCCCACGAATTGGGGCGATGATGCTCAGGGTCGGAGTGATCGGCACCGGCATGATCGGTCGCGACCACATCCGGCGGATGACCACGGTGCTGGCCGGCGTCGAGGTCACCGCGGTCACCGACGTGGACGCCGAGGCCGCCAAGCAGGTCGCGGACGGGCTGCCCGGCGCGGTCGTGCACGGCACCGGCGAGGAACTCATCGCCGACCCGGGCGTCGACGCGGTCGTGGTCTGCTCCTGGGGACCCACCCACGAGCAGTACGTGCTCGCCTCGATCGCCGCGGGCAAGCCCGTCTTCTGCGAGAAGCCCCTGGCCACCACGGAGGAGGCCTGCCGGCGCATCGTCGAGGCCGAGGTCGCGCACGGCAGCCGGCTGGTCCAGGTCGGTTACATGCGACGGTACGACGAGGCGTACCGCGCGCTGAAGGCGGTGGTGGACAGCGGCCGGATCGGCGCCCCGCTGATGATGCACTGCGCCCACCGCAACGCCTCGGTCCCGTCGCACTACGAGAAGGAGATGGCGATCACCGACACCGCGGTGCACGAGATCGACATGGTGCGCTGGATGTTCGGCGAGGAGATCGCGGCGACCCGGGTGCTCGTCCCGCGCCGCAGCCGCAACGGGGGAGAGCTGCAGGACCCGCTCATCCTCGTCCTGGAGATGGCGAGCGGCGCGATCGTCGACGTGGAGATCTCGGTCAACATCCGCTACGGGTACGACATCCGCGGCGAGGTGGTCGGCGAGGACGGCACGGCGGCGCTGGGTGAGCTGAGCCCGGTGACGTTGCGCGCCTCCCAGCAGCTCGTCAGCCCGGTCCCGGCGGACTGGCGCGAGCGGTTCCTCCGCGCGTACGACGTGGAGCTGCAGGAATGGGTCGACTCGATCGCCGGCGGCGGCCACCCGGCCGGGCCCAGCGCCTGGGACGGATACGCGGCCGCGGTGGTCTCCGACGCGGGCGTGGTGGCGCTGCGCGGCGGCGAGCGCGTCGACGTCGTGCTCATGCCGCGCCCCGAGCTGTACACGGGGGTGGCGGCGTGAAGATCGCGCTCGATCCGTACATGCTGCGCAAGGTCCCGCTGCTCGAGCTGCCCGGTCTGGTCGCCGACCTCGGCTACCGGTACCTCGAGCTCTCGCCGCGCGACGACTTCCTGCCGTTCTTCCTGCACCCGCGCGTGGACGACGGTACGGTCGCCGCGTTCAAGCGCGAGCTGGCCGCCGCCGGTGTCGAGGTCGCGTCGGTGCTGCCGCTCTACAGGTGGTCCGGCCCGGACGAGGACGAACGGCAGGCCGCGGTCCGCTATTGGAAACGCGCGATCCAGATCACCGTGGACCTCGGCGTCGACGTGATGAACTCCGAATTCAACGGGCGGCCCGAGGTGGCGGCCGCCAGCGAGGCCCAGTTCTGGCGCTCGATGGAGGAACTGCTGCCGATCTTCGAGCGCGAGGGCGTACGCCTGGTCCTCGAACCGCACCCGGACGACTTCGTCGAGGAGGGGATCGCGGGCGTCGACCTGGTCCGCGGCATCAACTCCGACCGGGTGTCGTTCCTGTACTGCGCGCCGCACACGTTCCACCAGGGCGGCGACCTGGCCGGCATCATGCGCCACGCCGGCCCGCTGCTCACCCAGGTGCACATCGCCGACTCGTTCGACCACCGCGGCTCGTCGGGCCTGCGCTACATCGTCAACCCGCCCGGCTCGGCCGCCCGCATCCACCAGCACCTCGACATCGGACAGGGCGAGGTCGACTGGGACCTGCTCTTCCGGACGCTCGCAGAGATCGGTTTCGATGGAATAGCGACCGTCTGCGTTTTCGCGTGGGAGGAGCGGGCACAGGACAGCGCGCGCTTCAACCTGGCCCGCGTCACGGAGTACGTGGACAAGTACTCCCGCTGAGCGTTTGGGAGGTCGCTCTGCGCGGCCCGTACGGCCGGCGGCGGCTGGCTCGCTGCGCTGATGCCGGCCGGGTCGGCGCGGCCCCTCGAGGACGCTGAGTCACGACTGCACGGGAACACCCGTGATCCGGAACCTGTCCGGCACGTCGACCGTCACGCTCGTCGTACCGGGCGCCGGCGCGGGGAACCACAGCGCCAGCAGCCGGGAGCTGCCCGGCGGGATGGCCTGGTTCAGCAGCCGGTCGCACAGACACCGATGGTCGCCCGCCGCTAGCTCGTAGTCCACCGGGTACGCCATCGTGTCCTCCGAGATCATCCGCACCCCCGAGGCGCCGTACGGGGCGTACGGGTCGAACTCGTCGCGGGCGGTGAACACGCCCTGGCCCAGGTAGTCGAGGATCGTCGCGTCGTCGGTGCCGGTGTTGCGGGCCACGAGATCGAGCTGCAGGAAACTGCCGCGTACCGTCGCTGATCCCGGCGTGAAACGGACCGTGCCGCGGTGCAGCGGGAGGGTGACCTGGACGCCGTCGCGGGCGGTGCCCTGGGCGCCCTTCGTCCGGGGGAGCGGGACCTGCTTCGCTTTCCCGGCGGGCTCCTGCCCGGCTTTGTCGGTGGGCTTTTCGCCGGCTTTGTCGGTCGCGCGGAAGCTCACGGTCACGCGGCGGTTCCGGGCGCGGCCGGCGGCGGAGTCGTTCGGCGCGACCGGCTGGGTCTCACCCTTCGCGGCGACCTTTTTCGGCCACTGCCGATCCGGAAGCCGCCCGCGCAACGCCGCCGCGACCGCCTCGGCCCGCTGCCGCGACAGGCGCTGATTGTGGGCGGTGCCGCCGGTGTCGTCGGTGTGCCCGGTGATCGTCAACGGCCCGCCACCCGCGGCCGCGATGTCGGCGACGGCCGCGGCCACCGTCGTCGCCGCGGCGGGCGTGAGGCGGGCACTGTCGACCCGGAACAGCACATCGGTGTCCAGATCAAGATCAACCCGATCGGGGGTACGCCGGGTGCGCAGCCCGACATCCAGCCGATCGGTGTACGCGCTCAGCCCCGCGACCCGCGACGTGGCACCCGTCAGGTCCAGCGCGTCCTCGCCCTCCGCGGGCGGAGGCACGGGACCGTCGACCACCGGCACGTCGGCGAACACCCCCGCGTACGGAAGCATCACCGACAACCGGTCCACGGGGGCGGTAACCCCGCCGAAGGCCGCCTGCAACGTCGTGGTGTCCCCGGCGCCGGCCCGCACCGACCCGCTGCAAACACAGTCCCCGCCCGCCGACTCGGCAACGAGGTGAACCCGCCGCGCCCGCTCGTCCACCAGCCGCCCACCGGCGAACGACAGCGACTGGTCACCGGAGAAATGCCGGCTCACCACGGTGGACCCTCGGCCCCGCGCGATCTGCTCCACCCGCGTACGCACACTCAGCACGACGACGTCGCCCGACCGCACCAACGGCCCGACCGTCAGCGCCAGTCTGTCCCCGGCGGCGTCGACGGTCCGGCTGAGCTCGAACCCGCCGGCCGCGGTCGCCGACCCGCCCGGGCCCTGGCCGGCCGAGGTTGCCGTCGGTCGTGGGGCGGGGCGGTCCGGCGATTCGCTGTCGCAGCCGGCCGCGAGGGCCAGGGTGCCGGCGACCGCGACCGCCAGGAGTCGCCGCATGCCGAACCTCCTCGTCGTCGCCCGCACCCGCAGCCTAGGCAATCGGCGGCATGACCGCCGGACGGCTCAGAGCGGTTCGGGGCCGTACTTGTTGGGGCCGTCGTTGCTGTCCAGCAGCGTCATGATGAGCACGGCGAAGCCGCCGAGCGGGATGATGCCGAGGAGCTGCCACCAGCCGCTCAGCCCGGCGTCGTGCAGCCGCCGGCTGGTGACCGCCAGGGTGGGCAGGAACACGACGAGGATGAACACCGCGACCAGGATGCCGAGGGCGACGTTGCCGCCGTCGGAATTCCCGAGCAGGAAGCCGATCGCGATGAGCGCGAGGTAGATGACGGCGTTGAAGAGGGTGTACCACCAGTACTCGGCGCGGCGCGCCCGGCCGCTGAAGGTGGCGTACTTGCGGTAGCAGCCTGCCCAGTAGCCCAGCGGTCCCACGCTGGACCGGGAGTCGACGGTCACGGATGTCCTCCTTGGAAGGTGCGGGAGCGGCCGATCCTAGACAGTGATCGAAGCTTCCGCTGCCCCGTTCCGGTCGTGTTTCCGAGGGGCGGCCCGCCACACCGGTCGGCGGTGCGGCGGGCCTGTCGGTCGACGGGACGGTCTCAGGCGACCGGGTGGGTCTCGGCCCGGTTGCCGTTGAGCGCCGCGACGTCCGTGCCGGCCGGGGCGGTTCGCAGACCCGCGCGGATCGTCTCGAGCATCGCGGTGCCCTGGGCCGCCAGCGAAGCCACGACGCTGTTGAGCCCTTCGGCGCCGTCGAGCACGGTGACGTTGGCTCCCTGCAGGCCCTGCGCCGCGGCTTTGAGGAGCTCGGGCAGCTGCTGAATGACCATCTGGTCCAGGGCGATCCGGTCCTGCGCTGCGGCCGCCTCCGCGGACAGCTTGGTGGCGTCGGCCTGCGCCCGGGCCAGCGTCCGGATCCGCTCCGCCTCGGCCTCGGCGGGGCGGACGACCTCGGCGATGAGCTCGGCCTGGCGCAGCTCGGCATTCTTCTGCGCCACGAGCGACCGTTCCACCAGCACGTCCTGCTGGGCCCGGGCGGCGGCCAGCGGACCGGCCTGCGCGGCGGTCTGCTGGGCCTGGTCGATCTCCGCCTGGTACTGGGCCCGGGCGATGGCCGTCTGCCTCGCGTACTCGGCCTGGAAACGGGCGCTCTCCTGCTGAGCCATCGCGCTCGCCTGGTCGGCCGCGGCCTGGGCGATCGCGGCGTCCTGGTTCACCTTCGCCTGGTGCGGCGCGGCGAGTGCGCTGATGTAGCCGGCGCCCTTGTCGTCGATGCTGCTGATCTGCAGGGAGTCGACGGCCAGGCCGATCCGTGCCATCTCGGTCTTGCTGGCGTCGACGATCGCGTCGGCGAGGGTCTGCTGCTCGCGGATGATCGCCTCGACCGTCATGCTGCCGATGATGCTGCGCAGGTGGCCGCTGAAGATCCGGCCGACCAGCGTGGGCATCTGCGTCTGGTCGCCCTGGAAGCGGCGGGCCGCGGCGGCGATGGACTCGTGGTCGTCGCCGACCTTGAACGCGATGACGGCCTGCACGGCGAGGGTCAGGCCCTGCTTGGTGTAGCAGTCCTCGATCACCTCGGCCTCCTGCATGGCCAGGGTGAGGCGGGTGGCCTTGGAGATGACGGGCGGGACGAAGACCCCGTGCCCGGTGACAATCTTGAACGGCAACGCGTCCGTCCCACGCTGCTTCCGACCACTGATCAGAAGCGCCTCGTTGGGAGCGGGCACCCGGTAACCGAACACGTCAGAGCCCTTCTAGGATGCCCCGGGCGGAGCCGCCCGCGGCACAAGCGGCCATGACTCGACGTCGACCTGACGCGCGCCACGGTTGTTGACGACGAGGACCTCCGTGCCGGCTGCCAGGGCCGTCGGGGCGTACCCGAGGTAGTAGTGCGCGATCCCGTCCACCACCACCCGGACCTCACCGGGAAGATCGCCACCGCGGATCCCGCTGCACACGGTCCCGACTTTGCCGACCACGGTCTGACTCGCCACGGCTGCATTGTGCGCCTCCGACGCCAGCGGCGAACACCCGCAGCGCCCGGGCGGGCCGCCCACTGTGACGCGGGCGACTTCGCCGACACCGCGACGAGACGGCACCCGTGGCGGTGACCGGCGTTACCTTTGACGACACGACGTGGTCGAGGTGGGCGATGACGGAAAAGGTCGACTTCAAGAAGGACATCGCGGCGTACCGGGCGCGGCAGGGCTCGTTCGCGGTCGTGGACGTGCCCGACCTGCAGTACCTCATGGTCGATGGACACGGCGACCCCAACCACGGCCGGGCGTTCGCCGACGCGGCGGAGGCGCTCTATCCGCTGGCGTACGGGCTGAAGTTCGCGAGCAAGCGGACCCTCGGGCGCGACTATGTCGTGATGCCCCTGGAGGGCCTGTGGTGGGCCGATGACATGGATTCGTTCACGACGGTCCGGGACAAGTCGCGATGGCACTGGACGCTCATGATCATGGTGCCGGACTGGATCGAGCAGGCCATGATGTCGGCCGACGTCGAGCGGCTCGGGGCCGGGAACCGGCCCGGGCGTCTGGGGGATGTTCGCCTGCAAGCGCTGTCCGAGGGCCGCTGCGTGCAGACCCTCCACATCGGCCCGTACGACGAGGACGCCGAGGTGCTGGCGCGGATGCACCACGAGTACATCCCGGGCAACGGGTTCCGGATGACCGGTCGCCACCACGAGATCTACCTGAGCGACGCCCGAAGGGTCGCGCCCGGCAAGCTCCGGACGATCCTCCGGCAGCCCGTGGTCGCGGCCGGCTGACCGGGCGCAGGGCCTACGTCGTCGTCCGGCTGCGCAGCCACGCCGCCTTGGCCGCGGCCCGCTCCTCGTCGGCGCCGGCGGCTCGGAGCAGTTCCAGCGCCGGCCAGTATCGGATCGTGTCGGACTGCGGGCCGGCGACGACCCGGTGCAGGTAGTCACCCAGGGCGTCACCGAGCACGACGGGGTCCCGGCTGATGGCCCGCAGCGCGGGCAGCGCCGAGGCGGGATCGGACGCCGGGCCGCCGGCGGAGACGCGGTCGACCATGGCGGCGACCCGAGCTGCGGCCGCACGTTGCTCCTCGCTGAGGTCGGGCTTCTGCATGCGGCGACGGTACGCCGCTACCGGAAGCCGCAGCAGGAGCCGAGGTCAGGGCTTCGGCCGCTGGTCCACGATCCGGCGCATCTTGCCCATCGAGCGTTCCACCCCGTCCGGTTCGATCACCTCGACCGTCACGCTCACCCCGACCGTGTTCTTCACCAGCGCGGCCAGCTGCCGCCCCGCCTCCTCCGCCGCCGAGGGCGTGACCCCGTGCCGCCGTTCCACCTTCACCGTCAGCTCGTCCAGGCGTCCCGATCGGCTCAGCACACACTGGAAGTGCGGGGACAGCGCGGGCGTACGGACGATGAGCTCCTCGATCTGGGTCGGGAACAGGTTCACCCCGCGCAGGATGATCATGTCGTCCGTACGGCCGGTGATCTTCTCGATGCGGCGCATGGGGCGGGCCGTGCCGGGCAGGAGGCGGGTCAGGTCCCGGGTGCGGTAGCGGACGACCGGCATCGCCTCCTTGGTCAGGGACGTGAAGACGAGCTCGCCGAGTTCGCCGTCCGGGAGGACCTCGCCGGTGAGCGGGTCGATGATCTCGGGGAGGAAGTGGTCCTCCCAGACGTGCAGGCCGTCCTTGGTCTCCACGCATTCCATCGCCACGCCGGGACCCATCACCTCGGACAGCCCGTAGATGTCGACCGCGTGCAGGTCCACCTCCTGCTCGATCTCCGCGCGCAGCTCCTGCGTCCACGGTTCGGCGCCGAAGATGCCGACCGCGAGCGACGTGGCGCGGGGGTCCACGCCCTGGCGGCGCATCTCGTCGACGATCGCGAGCATGTAGCTGGGGGTCACCATGATGATGTCCGGCTCGAAGTCCTTGATCAGCATGACCTGGCGTTCCGTCATGCCGCCGGACACCGGGATCACGGTGCAGCCGAGCTCCTCCGCGCCGTAGTGGGCTCCCAGGCCGCCGGTGAACAGGCCGTACCCGTACGCGACGTGGACCCGGTCGCCGGGCCGGCCGCCGGCCGCGCGGATGGAGCGGGCCATGAGGCGGGCCCAGACGCGGACGTCCTCGAGCGTGTAGCCGACGACCGTCGGGCGGCCGGTCGTGCCGGACGACGCGTGCAGGCGGGCGATCCGGTCGCGGGGCACGGCGAACATGCCGTACGGGTAGTTGGCCCGCAGCACGGCCTTGTCGGTGAACGGGAACTTCGCCAGGTCGCCGAGCTCGCGCAGGTCGTCGGGGTGGACCTGGCGTTCCTCGAACATCGCCCGGTACGGCGCCACGTTCTCGTACGCGTGCCGCAGCGACCACTTCAGCCGCTCGAGTTGCAGCTCGCGGAGCTCGTCGACCGAGGCGCGTTCGACGGGCTCGAGGTCCTCGGGCCGAGGGGTGCGATCCTGCATCGTCGTTCTCCTCTCAGGCGGGCCGCGTACGCAGGCCGTCGAAGGCGATCGCGGCCACCGTGGCGGCCAGCTCGGCGGCGCCGCCGCGGGAGGGGCTGTACCACTCGATGAGTGAGTTCACCATGCCGAAAAGCAGGCGGGCGGCGGTGGCGGGGTCCACGTCGGCGCGGATCGAGCCCTCCGCCTGGGCCTGCTTGACGAGCGTGGTGACCTCCTGGTCGAAGAGGCGGCGGCGTTCCAGCGCCTCGAGCTCGGCCTCGGTGTTGCCGCGTACGCGCAGCAGCAGCGTCACGTACGGGAGCCGTTCGGCCAGCACGAGCACGCTGAGCCGGATGAGCGACTCGAGCCGCTCGAGGGCGCTGGCGGGGGTCAGGTCGCGGACCCGGGTCATCGCCTCGTCGAGGCCGTCGAGGGCGTGCCCGACGGCGAGCCGCAGCAGCTCCTCCTTGCCGCGGACGTGGTGGTAGATGCTCGACTTGGTGATCCGCAGCGCCCGGGCGAGGTCGTCCATGCTCGTGGCGTCGTAGCCCCGTTCGTTGAACAGACGGACCGCGGCGGTGAGCACGGCGTCCAGGTCGTGCCCCGGGCGCCCGCGGCGGCCCCGGGTCGCCGCGTCGCTCACGCGGGCCGTCCGGGGCTGATCATGCGGCTGCGGCCGCGGAACTCGGCCACCACATCGCCGTCGCGGGTGACGGTGACGTCGTAGATGCCGCTGCGCCCGCTGGTCGAGCGTTCGGTGGCGCGGGCCTCCAGCACATCGCCCTCGGCTGTCGGGCGCAGGAACGTCACGTCCGCGCCGGCCGCCACGGTGACCGGGCCGTGGGTGTTGCAGGCGCACGCGAACGCCGTGTCGGCGAGGAGGAACACGTACCCGCCGTGGGTCATGCCGTGGCCGTTCACCATCTCCGCGGTGACTGTCATGCGGACGACCGCGGCGCCCTGACCTGCGGAGATCAGCTCGATCCCGAGCCGCTGGGACGCCGTGTCGCGCGCGAACATGTCGTGTGCCGCGGTGTGTGCCATGAGTAACCCCGGGTCTTGATAACCGACCGAACGGACGGTAAATAATAGTGACACCCAATCGCAAAGGAGCGCCGGTGACAAGCCCCGCCGAGTTCTACGAGACGCACCGCGAGTTGCTGGACAAGGCGATCGAGGCCGCCGCGACGCGGGACCACTGGTCGGCGTACCCGGAGTCGCCGAGCAAGTCCGTCTACGGCGAGCAGGCCGCGCCCGCCGGTGAGCAGGCGTTCCAGGCGCTGCTCGGCAAGGATTTCCCGATCGAGGTGCCCGGCGCGACCACGAGCGTGTCGACCGAGCGCTCGCCGTACGGGATCGAGCTGGGCATCCGCTATCCGAAGGGTGAGCCGGGCGACCTGATCGCCGCCGCCCGTGCCGCGACGCCGGCCTGGCGGGCCGTGGGGCCGCACGCCCGCGCGGGCGTGGCCGCCGAGATCCTGCGGCGGGTCAACGCGCGCATCTTCGAGATGGCGCACGCCGTGCAGCACACCAGCGGGCAGGCGTTCGTCATGGCGTTCCAGGCCGGCGGCGCGCACGCGCAGGACCGCGGGCTGGAGGCCGTCGCGGTCGCGCTGGCCGAGCAGACCCGCATGCCCGCCACCGCCACCTGGGCCAAGCCGCAGCGCGGCGGCGACCCGCTGCGGCTGAGCAAGACCAGCACGCCCGTCGGCCGCGGCGTGGCGCTGGTGATCGGCTGCAACACCTTCCCGACCTGGAACAGCTACCCGGGCCTGTTCGCCAGCCTGGTCACCGGCAACCCGGTGATCGTCAAGCCGCACCCCGGCGCGGTCCTGCCGCTGGCCATCACCGTGCAGGTCGCCCGCGAGGTGCTCACCGAGGCCGGGCAGGACCCGAACCTCGTGACGCTCGCGGTCGAGGAGCGCGGCGACGGCATCGCCGCCACCCTCGCCACCCACCCGGACGTGCGCATCGTCGACTTCACCGGCTCGAGCGAGTTCGGCAACTGGCTGGAGGCCAACGCGCGGCAGGCCGTCGTCTACACCGAGAAGGCCGGCCTGAACACCGTCGTCGTCGACTCCACCGACGACTACCGCGGGATGCTGCGCAACCTCGCGTTCTCGCTGTCGCTCTACAGCGGGCAGATGTGTACGACCCCGCAGAACCTGCTCGTGCCCGCCGGCGGCATCGACACCGACGCCGGTCGCAAGAGCCCCGCCGATTTCGGTGCCGACCTCGCCGCGGCGGTCGGCAAGCTGCTCGGCGACCCGAAGCGCGCCGCCGGCACGCTGGGCGCGATCGTCAACGACGGCGTGCTGGCCCGGGTCACCGAGGCCGGTTCGCTGCCCGGCGTGCTGCACCCGTCCGCCGAGGTCGCCGACGAGCAGTTCCCCGGCGCCACGATCCGTACGCCGGTCATCGTGCGCCTCGACGCCTCGGACGAGAAGACGTACACGCGGGAGTGGTTCGGTCCGGTGTCGTTCGTCATCACCACCGAGTCCACCGAGCACAGCCTGCGGCTGTTCACCGAGACCGTGCGCCATCACGGCGCGCTGACCGCGTCGGTGTACTCGACCTCGGAGGACGTCCTCGCCGCGGCGCGGGAGGCCGCACTGGACGCCGGCGTGCACCTCTCGCAGAACCTGACGGGCGGCGTCTTCGTCAACCAGACCGCCGCGTTCAGCGACCTGCACGGCACCGGCGCCAACCCGGCCGCGACGGCCTCGCTGACGGACCCGGCGTACATCACCGGGCGGTTCTTCACCCTGCAGTCGCGGCACCACATCGGCGAGGAGAGCAATGCCTGAGGCGTACCTGGTCGGCGGCGTCCGTACCCCGCAGGGCAAGTACGGCGGCGCGCTGGCCGGCGTCCGTCCCGACGACCTCGCCGCGCTCGTGGTGGGCGAGGCCGTCCGCCGGGCCGGCGTGCCCGGGGAGTCGATCGACGAGGTCGTGCTCGGCGCCGCCAACCAGGCCGGCGAGGACAACCGCAACGTCGCGCGGATGGCCGCGCTGCTGTCCGGCCTGCCCCACACTGTGCCCGGCTACACGGTCAACCGGCTGTGCGCCAGCGGCCTGACCGCGATCATCTCCGCGTCCCGGGCGATCCGCTCCGGCGAGGCCGACGTCGTGGTGGCCGGCGGCGTCGAGTCGATGACCCGGGCGCCCTGGGTGATGGCCAAGCCCGGCACCCCGTGGGCCCGTCCCGGCGAGGTCGTGGACAGCTCGCTGGGCTGGCGCTTCACCAACCCCAGGTTCAGCGCCGGCCAGACGCTGTCGATGGGGGAGACGGCCGAGGAGGTCGCGGCGCTCGACGGCATCACCCGCGGGGACAGCGACGCGTTCGCCCTGCGCAGCCACGAGCGGGCCGTCGCGGCGATCGACGCGGGCCGCTTCGACGCCGAGATCGTGCCGGTCCCCGTCAAGGACGGCGAGGTCACCCGCGACGAGGGACCGCGCCGCGGCGGCAGCCTGGAGAAGATGGCGAAGCTCAGGACCGTCTTCCGCGACGGCGGGATCGTCACCGCCGGGTCGTCGTCGCCGCTGTCGGACGGCGCGGCCGCGGTCGTGGTCGCCAGCGGCGAGGCCGTCGAACGGTACGGCCTGACGCCCCGCGCCCGCATCGTCGTGGGCGCGAGCGCCGGCGTCGAGCCGCACGTCATGGGCCTCGGCCCGGTACCGGCGACCGAGAAGGCCCTGGCCCGGGCCGGCTGGCAGGCCGGCGACCTCGACGCGGTGGAGCTCAACGAGGCCTTCGCCGCGCAGTCGCTCGCGGTGATCCGCCGGCTCAAGCTCGACGAGGAGCGGGTCAACGCCGACGGCGGCGCGATCGCCCTCGGGCACCCGCTGGGCTGCTCCGGCGCCCGGCTCACCGTGACGCTGCTCGGCCGCATGGAGCGCGAGAACGCCCGCCGCGGCCTGGCGACCCTGTGCGTCGGCGTGGGGCAGGGCGTGTCCATGCTGGTGGAGCGCGTCTGATGGGAGCCACTCTCGCGGTCGAGGAGCACGCCGGCCGGGTGGTCGTCACGCTGCGGCGCCCCGAGGCCCGCAACGCCATCAACGCGGCCATGATCCGCGAGCTGCACGACGTCTGCGCGGACCTCGAGGAACGGCCCCGGCTGCTGCTGATCACCGGCGCCGAGGGCACCTTCGCCGCCGGCGCGGACATCGGCGAGCTGCGCGAACGCGGGCGCGACCAGGCGCTGCAGGGCATCAACAGCCGGCTGTTCGACCGGATCGCCCGGCTGCCGCTGCCCACGGTCGCCGCGGTCGACGGGTACGCGCTCGGCGGTGGCGCGGAGCTCGCGTACGCCTGCGACGTGCGGCTGGCCTCGCCCGCGGCGGTGTTCGGCAACCCGGAGCCGGGGCTGGGCATCCTCGCGGCGGCCGGCGCGTGCTGGCGGCTGCGGGAGCTCGTGGGCGCCTCGGTGGCCAAGCAGGTGCTGCTGGCCGGGCGCCGGCTCGACGCGGACGACGCGTACCGGTTCGGGCTGGTCGCCGAGGTCGTGCCGGCGGGTGAGCTGCTCAAGCGGGCGCACGCGCTGCTCGACCGGATGGCCCGTTCGGGTCCGCTGGCGTTGCGGCTGACCAAGCTGGTCGCCGACGCGCCCGGCGGTCATCCGGTCACCGACGACCTCGCGCAGGCGATCCTGTTCGAGTCCGAGGACAAGCGGTCGCGGATGGACGCGTTCCTGGCGGGTGAGCGGCGATGAGCGGCGTACCGAAGCGCGTCGGGGTGATCGGCGGCGGCCGGATGGGCGCGGGCATCGCTCAGGTCTTCGCGGTCGCGGGAGCGGTCGTGACGGTCGTCGAGCCGGACGCCGACGCGGCGCGCGCCCGGATCCGGGCCGGGCTCGACCGGGCCGCCGAGCGCGGAAAGCTGACCGAGGACGCCGCCACCGTCCTCGGCCGCGTCGAGCTGACCCGCGACCTGCCGGCCGACGCGGAGCTGGTGATCGAGGCCGTTCCGGAGGATGCGTCGCTGAAGACGCAGGTCCTCGCGGCGGCCGAGAAGGTCGTGGGCGACGACGCCGTGCTGAGCACCAACACCAGCTCGCTGTCGATCGCCGGGCTGGCCGAAGGGCTGCTGCGGCCCGGGCGGTTCGTCGGGATGCACTTCTTCAACCCGGTGCCCGCCAGCGAGCTCGTCGAGATCGTCGTCGGTCCGCGGACCGCCCAGGCCGTCGGGGAGGCCGCGGCCGGGTGGGCGGGCGCGCTGGGCAAGACCGCGATCGTCGTACGGGACTCGCCCGGTTTCGCCACCAGCCGCCTGGGCGTGCTGCTCGGGCTGGAGGCGATCCGCATGCTCGAGGAGGGCGTGGCGGACGCCGCGTCCATCGACCGCGCGATGGAGCTGGGCTACCGGCACCCGATGGGCCCGCTGCGCTCCACCGACCTGGTCGGCCTCGACGTACGGCTGGCCATCGCCGAACACCTGCACCGCGAGCTCGGCGACCGGTTCGCGCCGCCGCGGCTGCTGCGGGACAAGGTGGCGCGCGGCGAGCTCGGCCGCAAGAGCGGGCAGGGCTTCTACTCCTGGGAGGCGTCATGACCGGCGAAGAGGTCTTCACCGAGACCATCGCGAGGGATCAGCGGGTCGAGCCGCGGGACTGGATGCCGGACGGCTACCGCAAGACGATGATCCGGCAGATCGCCCAGCACGCGCACTCCGAGATCATCGGCATGCAGCCGGAGGGGGAGTGGATCACCCGGGCGCCGTCGCTGCGGCGCAAGGCGATCCTGCTCGCCAAGGTGCAGGACGAGGCCGGCCACGGGCTCTACCTGTACTCGGCCGCCGAGACGCTCGGCGCGGACCGCGGGGACCTGACCCGCCGGCTCATCGAGGGGCGCCAGAAGTACTCGTCGATCTTCAACTATCCGACGCTGTCCTTCGCCGACGTGGGCGTCATCGGCTGGCTCGTCGACGGCGCCGCGATCTGCAACCAGGTGCCGCTGTGCCGCAGCTCGTACGGCCCGTACGCGCGAGCCATGATCCGCATCTGCAAGGAGGAGTCGTTCCACCAGCGGCAGGGCTACGAGCTGCTGCTGACCATGATGGGCGGCACTCAGGCCCAGCGGGACATGGTGCAGGACGCGGTGAACCGGTGGTGGTGGCCGTCGCTGATGATGTTCGGCCCGCCCGACGACCGCTCGCCGAACTCGGCGCAGTCGATGGCCTGGAAGATCAAGCGGCACAGCAACGACGAGCTGCGCCGGCGCTTCGTCGACATGACCGTCCCGCAGGCCGAGGCGCTCGGCGTGACCCTGCCCGACCCGGAGCTGCGCTGGAACGCCGAGCGCGGGAGCTATGACTTCGGTACGCCCGACTGGGCCGAGCTGTCCCGCGTGATCTCGGGCGACGGCCCGTGCAACGCCCAGCGCATCGAGCGCCGCCGCCGGGCCGACGAGGACGGCGCCTGGGTCCGCGAGGCAGCCGCCGCGCACGCGAAGAAGCAGATGGGGATCCCGGCATGACCGACCGCACCGAACCTCTCGTGCCGGCGGTCGGCGACGGCCGTGACGGTGAGGGCCAGGAGGGCATGCCAATGGGACGCAGCATGAGCGAGCAGGACATCCGGCACGAGTGGCCGCTGTTCGAGGTGTTCGTCCGCGCCAAGCGGGGCCTCAACCACGTGCACGTCGGCTCGCTGCGCGCCGCGGACCACCGGATGGCCCTGCTGCACGCGCGTGATCTCTACACGCGGCGCAACGAGGGCGTCAGCATCTGGGTGGTGCGCTCCGACGACGTGGCCGCGTCCAGTCCGGACGAGAAGGAGGCGTTCTTCGCGCCGAGCGGCGACAAGGCGTACCGGCACCCGACGTACTACTCCATCCCCGACTCCGTACCGCACATCTGAGGCGGCCACCATGTCCTTCGACGCGGCGTACGAGGCACTGACCGACCACGACGACGACACCCGGTGGGCGTACGGCACCGGCTTCACCGACCCGCTCGCCGGGGTGGACACCGCGGTGCCGCCGGGCGTGCCGGGCGCGGAGCTGGCCGCGTACTGCCTGATGCTGGGCGACGACGCGCTGATCATGTCGCACCGGCTGCAGCAGTGGGTGACCCGCGCCCCCGAGCTCGAGGACGAGCTCGCCATCGCGAACATCGCCCTGGACCTGCTCGGGCAGGCCCGGCTCCTGCTCAGCCGCGCCGCCGAGGTGGAGGGCGCCGGGCGGGACGAGGACGCGCTCGCCTATCTGCGCGGCGAGACCGAGTTCCGCAACGTCCGCTTGGCCGAGCTCGCCGACGCCGACTTCGCGCACCTGGTCGCCCGGCTGCTCGCCTTCTCGGCCTGGCGGCTCGCGCTGCTGGACCGGCTGACCGCCTCGGCGGACCCGGTGCTGGCGGCCGTGGCGGCCAAGGGCGTCAAGGAGGTGACGTACCACCGGGACTACGCGGCCCAGTGGGTCGTACGCCTCGGCGACGGCACCCCGGTGTCCCACGAGCGCATGCAGGCCGCGGTGGACGCGGTGCTGCCCCTGACCGCCGAGCTGTTCGCGGTGTCCGGCGTCGAGCGCAGCCTGGCCGGTGCCGGTGTGGCGGTGGAACCGTCCACCCTGCGCGACGAGGTCGACGCGGTGTGGGGGCAGGTGCTGCAGGCCGCCACCCTGCGTCCGGCCACCGTCCCCGCGAGCGCGCCGGGCCGGGAGGCCGGGCACACGGAGGCGCTGGCGGAGATCCTCGCCGAGCTGCAGGCGGTGGCGCGGTCGACGCCGGGCGGCGTGTGGTGACGGCCGCCGCGGTCGCCGCGCGGGTCACCGACCCGGAGCTGCCCCTGCTGACCCTTGCCGACCTGGGCATCCTGCGCGAGGTGGAGGAGCTCCCCGACGGGGTCGTCGTGACCGTGACGCCGACGTACTCGGGCTGCCCGGCCATGCAGACCATCCGCGACGACCTGGTCCGCGCCCTGGGCGAGGCCGGCTATCCGCGCGTCGAGGTGCGCACCGCGCTGAGCCCGGCCTGGACCACCGACTGGATCACCGAGGCGGGCCGGGCCAAGCTCGCCGCCGCGGGCATCTCGCCGCCCGGTCCCGCCCCGCGCCGCCCGTCCGGCCCGGTGCCGCTCACCCTCGGGGCGCCGCGGCGCGACATCCCCTGCCCGCACTGCGGGAACGCGGCGACGGACGAGATCGCCGCGTTCAGCGCGACGGCGTGCCGATCGCTGCGCCGCTGCCCGGCCTGCCGGGAGCCGTTCGAGCACGTGAAGGAGATCTGACGTGGTGGTCCGCGAGTTTCACCCGCTGCGGGTCGCCGCCGTCGAACGGCTCTGCGCCGACGCCGTCGCGGTGACCTTCGACGTTCCCGGCGAGCTGGCCGGCCGGTACGCGTTCCGTCCCGGCCAGGCGCTGACGGTCCGCCGTACGGCTGGCGGCTCGGACGAGCGCCGCACGTACTCGATCTGCTCGCCGGCCGGGACCGCCCCGCGCATCGGCGTCCGCGAGGTGCCCGGCGGCGTGGTGTCGTCGTGGCTGGTGCACGACGTGCGGCCGGGCGACGAGATCGACGTCGCCCCGCCCACCGGCTCGTTCACCCCGGACCTGCAGTCGGGCGGCCGGCACGTGCTCATCGCCGCCGGTTCGGGGATCACCCCGGTGCTGTCGATCGCCGCGTCGCTGCTGCAGGGCCCGAAGGCGACCGTCAGCATCCTGTACGGCAACCGCCGCGCCGACACGGTCATGTTCGCCGAGGAGCTCGCCGACCTCAAGGACGCCCATCCGTCCCGGCTGGAGCTCGTGCACCTGCTGTCCCGCGAGGCGCGGGAGGTCGAGCTGTTCAACGGCCGGCTCGACGCCGCCAAGCTGCGGGCGCTGCTGCCCGCGCTGATCGACGTGCCGGCCGTGGACCACTGGTGGCTCTGCGGGCCGTACGGGATGGTCAGCGACGCCACCGACGTGCTCGGCGGCTTCGGCGTGCCGGCCGACCGCCTGCACCGCGAGCTGTTCTGGGTGGACGAGGCGCCGCCGGAGCCGGTACGCCCCGACCGGCAGCCGTCCGGGCCGGGCAGCGAGGTGACCGTGGTGCTCGACGGCCGGTCGACGACGCTGCCGGTCCTGGCCGGCCAGACGATCCTCGAGGGTGCCCAGCTCAGCCGCCCCGACCTGCCGTTCGCCTGCAAGGGCGGGGTGTGCGGCACGTGCCGGGCCAGGGTGGTGGAGGGCGAGGTGACGATGCGCCGCAACTTCGCGCTGGAACCGGCCGAGGTCGCCGCCGGGTACGTGCTCACCTGCCAGTCCACCCCGTCGGCGCCGAAGGTCGTCATCGACTTCGATGCGTGACGGTTCGCCACCCGGTTCAATTGTGCACGTGATGTGAAAAAACCAACGTCCGCCGTCGTCCGAGGCCTTTTCTGCGTACCGGGTGCAGGAAGTGTCGGCTTCGAAGGGATGGCGGAATGCGGTTACGCACAGTACTCACAATCGTCGCAGCGGGGGCGGTCGGCGTCGCCGGTCTCGTGGTGGCGCCCCTGACGTTCGCCGCGCAGGCCCCCGGCAACGCCTGCCCCGACGTCGAGATCATCGGGGCCCGGGGCACCACCGAGCGGCCCGGGCTGGGCGTGGTGCTGACGCCGCTCGCCCAGCAGATCACCCGCGCCGTGCCGCAGACCGTACGCACCACAGCGCTGGACTACCCCGCGAACTTCAACTACACCGCGAGCGTCCAGCAGGGCGTCACCGCGCTCGCGGCCGGCGTCCGGCGTACGGCGGCGGCGTGCAAAGACACGCAGTTCGTCCTGATGGGCTATTCGCAGGGCGCGAACGTGGTCGGCGACGCCCTCGCCGGGCGCTCGGTGCGCGGCCGGGCGGCGGGGCAGCCGGCCATCCCGGCGAACCTCGCGGGCCGGGTGGCGGCGGTGCTGCTCTTCGGCGACCCGACCTTCACCGCCGGGGAGGACTTCAACGTCACCGACGGCACCCGCAACGGCATCCTCAGCCGCGGCGCCGGGCGGCTCGACGCCTTCGCGGCGCGTACGCAGTCGTTCTGCAACCGCAACGACCGCTTCTGCCAGGGCGGCACCAGCCTCGCGGCGCACCTCGACTACGCCAGGTTCCGCGCCGACGCCACCGGCTTCGTCGCGGACCGCGTGGGGTAGCCGGACGCCGGGCGGGCCGCGGCACCGGCCCGCCCGGCCCACGGGGTGCCGAAAGTCTCACAACCGGGGTGCACCCGCCGATGGACACCCCGTGCAACCCGCCGAGATCGACGACCACACCGCGGAATACTGGGCGCGCCAGCTCCGTATCGGCGCCGCCATCGCCGCAGGTGTGACGATGCTGGGCTCGTTCCGCGTGGCGGTCGACTGGCCCAGCGACCTGCGGTGGTGGGTGCTGCCGATGCTGGTCGCCGCCGTCCTGCAGCTGGTCGCGTTCCGGCTGCCGTGGAACCGGCTCGTGCGCAGCGAACGGACCCGGCGCTGGCTGGTGCTGTGGTGGGTCGCCGAGCTGCCGGCGGTGTGGTTCTTCGGCGTCACCGACGTCGACGGGCACATGGCCTACATCCCGTGCGTGGCGCTGCTGCTGGTGCTCGCCGCGGCCCTCTACGGCCCGGCCGTCGTGCTCGGCATCGGCATCGCCGCGATGGCCGGGTACGCGGTGCTGCTGCCCGCGCAGACCACCGCCGATCCGCTGTCGATCGTCACGCTCACCGCGATCATGGCGAGCGTCGTGGTGGTGTGCGCGATCAACGCCCAGAGCCGGCGCACCCTCGACGAGCGGCGGCGCTCCACGGACCGCCGGACGGAACTGCTGCTCGAGGCGTCCTCCGACGCGGTCTTCGCCATCGACGTGCACAACAAGGTCCGGTACGCGAGCAGCTCCCTGCGGACCATCCTCGGCCGCCGCCCCGCCGAGCTCACCGGGCAGCTGCTCGGGCAGATCATCCACCCCGACGAGATGGCGGCCGCCCGCGACTGGCTGCACGCCCTGTGGGCCGCCCCGGCCGGGCACACCTCGCGCACCGAGGTCCGCATGCTCGCCGCCGACGGCAGCTGGGTCCACCTCGACGTCATCGGCACCAACCGGGTCGACGACCCGGACCTGCGCTCGGCGGTCATCAGCCTGCGCGACATGGGTACGCGGCGGGCCCTCGAGGAGCAGCTGCGCCACCAGGCCTTCACGGACCGGCTCACCGGCCTGCCCAACCGCACGCTCTTCCGCGACCGGCTGGAGAAGGCCGTCGCCGGGCTGCTCGACACCGAGGTCGCGGTGCTGCTCATCGACCTCGACGACTTCAAGCTGGTCAACGACGACCTCGGGCACAGCCTGGGCGACGAGCTGCTCGCCACCGTCGCCGACCGGCTGCGCCGCGAGATGCGCCCCGGCGACACCCTCGCCCGCCTCGGCGGCGACGAGTTCGCCGTCCTGGTCGAGGACATCGACGAGCCGTCCGCGGTGGCGCTGGCCGAGCGGCTCCTGCGCGCCGCGCGCGAACCGATCCGCCTCGCCAGCCGCGAGCTCACCTGCTCGCTGAGCATCGGCATCGCCGGCGGCACCCGCCCCGCCGAGCACCTGCTGCGCGACGCCGACCTCGCCATGTACGCCGCCAAGCGGGCCGGGCGCAACGCGTACGCGGTCTTCGACCCGTCCATGTCCCGGTCGGTGCTGGAGGAGGCGCAGCAGCGCGTCGACATGGAACGCGGTCTCGCCGAGGAGCAGTTCGTCGTGCACTACCAGCCCGTCGTGGACATGAACACCCAGCGCCTGACCGGCGTCGAGGCGCTCGTCCGCTGGCAGCACCCGCGGGAGGGGCTGCTCGGCCCGTACCGTTTCATCGCGAGCGCCGAGGCCAACGGCCTGATCGTGCCGCTGGGCCGGTGGGTCCTGCGGCAGGCCTGCCGGCAGCTGGCCGCCTGGCGCCGCGAGACGCCGGAGGCGGCGAACCTGCGGATGAACGTCAACCTGTCGGCCCGGCAGTTCCAGGACGACAGCCTGGTCGCGGACGTGGCCGCGGCGATCGCCGACGCCGGCATCCCGGCCGGCCTGCTCACCCTGGAGATCACCGAATCGATGCTGATGGAGGACGTCGCGGCCGCGATCGACACCCTCGGCGCGCTGCGCGGCCTCGGCGTCCGCCTCGCCATCGACGACTTCGGTACGGGCTACAGCTCGCTCAACTACCTCAAGCAGCTGCCCGTCGACATCATCAAGATCGACCGTACGTTCGTGGAGCAGGTCGACACCGACGCGGACGACGTGGCGCTGGTGAACGCGGTGGTGGGCCTCGGGCAGGCGCTGCGGCTGCAGACGGTCGCGGAGGGCATCGAGACCGACGAGCAGTGGCTGCGGCTCCGGCAGATCGGCTGCGACCAGGGCCAGGGCTACCTCTTCGGCCGCCCCGGAGCCCCGGACGCCGTCACCGAGATGCTGGCCCGCCAGGCCGTCGCCGACGCCGTACGCTGACCGCCGCCGGCGGGCTGCCGGGCGGGTGCCCGGCGGCTGCGGCTCAGTCCCGGAGCTTGGCCAGGGCGAAGATCTGGCTCTCGGGCGGGCCGCCCGCCGGGACGAAGTCGACCGTCTCGATGCTCTCCACCTCGAAGCCGGCGGCGGTCAGCTTCTCGGCCAGCAGGTCCTGCGGGTAGCCGGAGACCGTGACCGGCACGCCGAGGAACTCCACGGGCAGGCTGTCGGCGTCCAGGTTCACCATGCCGATCCCCAGCCGGCCGCCCGGCTGCAGCCAGCCCGGGATCCGGCCGAGCGTCTTCTCGATGTCGGCGCGGCTGAGCATGAGCAGCGAGAAGAAGGCGGTCACCGCCCCGAACGTGCCCAGGTCGTCCGGGAGCTCGCGGATGTCGGCGCGCAGGAACTCGGCCGCCGGAACCTGCTCGCGGGCCAGCCGCAGCATGCCCTCCGAGACGTCCACCCCGACCACCCGGCGCCCCGAACCGCTGAACACCTGGGCGGTCGGCACGCCCGTCCCGCACCCGAGGTCCAGCACCGGCGCTCCGGCCGGCGCGAGCGCGTCGATCCTCGCGATGAGCGCGGCCTGGTGCGGGTTGTGGCTGTGCTCGCCCTGGTAGAGCTCCGCGAGCTGATCGAATGCCTCCATGCGGCGCAACCTACCGGGCGGCGGGACGCCCCGGCCATGGGCTCAATGTCCTCATCGGACGCCCGTACGGCCGGTTGCGGTATCACGGCGGCCCGCCGCGACATCCACCAGGCAGGACCGACGAGAACGGGGGAGCCATGTCGACAGAAGACGCGAAGGCCGTACCGGACGAGGACGCCGCGGTGGCCGGCTGGGCGGGGCCGACGGCAACCGATCCCGGCGCCGAGGGGGACGACCCCGGCAACGAGGGCACCGGCAAGGGCCCGACGCTGGACGCCGGCGGTGACGAGGGTGGCAGCACCACGGGCAAGGGCGTGACCGTCGACGGCGAGGACTGAGGCCGGGGACGGACGACGGCCCGGGTCGATGCCGACCCGGGCCGTCGTGCTGCGCGTACGCCTCAGTCGCGGTCGGCCTCCGCCCGCCGGCGCCGGGTGGCGCTGAGGACCAGCAGGCCGGCGAGGATCAGCACCGCGCCGCCGAGGCTGATCGTCATGACGTTCGCGCCGGTCAGCGCGAGGCGGTTGCTGCCGGTGGCCTGGACGTCGGCCACCTCGGTGTCCTGCGCCGCGGCCGGCTCGTCGGGCGCGCCGTCGTCCGTGCCGGCCGCCACCGCCGCCTTCGTCGAGCTGGTCGGCTTCGGCTTGGCGGTACGCCCGGTCACGTTCTGCGCCGGCGACTCGTCCTCGTCCTCCTCGGCGGGGGCGGTCGTGGTCCGTACCGGCTTCGCGGTCGCGGGGGTGTCCTCGTCGTCCTTGTCGCTGTCGCTGCCGCCGCCGTTACGGGGCGGCAGGCTCACGGTCGGGGACTTCGGCGGGGTGGTGCCGGTCTCGGTCTTGGGCGTCGCGGTCGCGCCGGGCTTCGTGCCACCGTCACCCTGGCCGTCGCCGTTGTCGCCGCCCTGGTCACCGCCGTTGTTCCCGCCCTGGTCACCGCCGTTGCCGCCGTTGCCGCCCTGGTTGCCGTCGCCACCGTTGTCGCCACCGGTGTTGTCGCCGCCCTGGTTGCCGTCGCCGCCCTGGTTGCCGCCGTTGTCGGCCGGGGGAGTGGTCGGCTGGTCCTGCCCGCCGCCCTGGTTCCCGCCGTTGTCACCCTGGTCGCCGCCCTGGTCACCGCCGTTGTCGCCACCGCCGCCGTTGTCACCGTTGTCGCCGCCACCGCGGACCGTGACGCGGACGGCGTCGATCGCGGGGGTCTGGTTGGCGCGCTGCATCATCGGGACGCGGTGCGAGCCGTCGCCGGCCCACGAGGCGCACTGGGCGATGCCCGCCTGCGGCAGGCCCGGCACCTGGATCGTCACCGTGTCGGGCTGGGCGCCGCCCTTCTTGTCCTCGGTGGCCACGAAGAACGCCGGTACCGGGGCCGGGTCGACCGCCTCGTTGGTGCTCTGCAGCATCCGGCAGGCGGTGTGGAAGTGACCGCGGACGAGGCCCTCGGCGGTCAGCACCGAGCTCTCCACGTAGTAGCCGCCCTGCCCGGCCGCGAGGAAGCGGTCGCGGACCAGGTTGCGCGTACTGACCTTCAGCGTGAACGGCTGGCCGACCTCGACCTCGCGCGGGGAGTCCGTGATCAGCAGCGTCGGGTTCTTCGCCGCCTCGCCCACCTCGCCGAACTCGGTCGAGACGCAGCGGTTGCCGTTCTGGAAGCCGTCGTGCGGGGTGAGCCGGCTGTCCTCGCACGTGTCGGTGGTGATCTCCAGGCCGTTGACGGTCTTCTTGATCGTGGCGCCGTCCTTGCACTCACCGGCCGGCTCGGGCGCCGGCTTCTGCTCGCCCTTCGCGAGCTGGCCGTCACCCTTGTGCTGGACGTCGCCGTCCTTGTCGGTGTACGTGCCGACCCGCGGGTCGGTGGCCGCCTTCGCGTTCGCCGGCGACGGGGTCGCGGCCGCGGGAGCGCACGCCGCCACCTTCGTCTCGTCGGCGTTGGAGATCTGGGTGATGCCGACGACCCCGCCGCCCACGACGAGGGCCGCGACGGCGGCGATGACACGACGGTCGGGACCCCGGCGGGTAGCGGCCCGGCGGTAAGACGACCTTCGCATGGGTGATACCTCTTCTGTAGTCTCTCGCTCATCGTCCGCAACCATTCGCAGGTCTGCGGACGCCGTTTCCGGCCCCCTTCTGAGCTGGCTCCCAGACGGTAAGAGCCAGGAACGGGGAAAGCCATGTGACGCCAGATTCTTGAGGCATTCTTAGGCGCGAATTAAAGAAGAAATATGTGATCCGCCGAGAACCGCGGACATCATCCGAACGGACGATGCCGGGGGTTCACCGCCGGGCCGGATTTTTCTCCGGAATCAGGCCGCGATGGCGCGGGGAGATCAACCGTAGCTGGCGTTCGGCGTACGCGCGGGGCAGGTCGGCGAGGTCCGGCCGGAAGCGGGTGGCCTGGTCGACGAGCTCGTCGATCGTGCGCAGCGTCTCGGCGATGCCCGGTCCGCGCCGGAGCAGGCGGGTGGCGGTGTCGCGCTCGGCGGCGGTGAGGCCGGGACGCAGCAGGTCACGCAGGCGCGGCTCGGCGGCGAGCGTGTGGACGGCCGGCAGGGTCACCGTTCCGGCGGCGAAATCGGCGGCCGTGGGTTTGCCGTACGTCTCGTCGTCGGAGAGCAGATCCAGCAGGTCGTCCAGCAATTGCAGGACGATGCCGAACGCCAATCCGTACGCGCGCAGCCCGTCACTGTTCCGGCCGGCGGCGGCGGCGCCCAATTCGCACGCGGTGGCGATGAGCGTGCCGGTCTTCAGCTCGGCGATGCGCAGCGCGGTGGTGGCGGTGACGCCGGGATCGTGGCGGTGGGCGGCCTCGAGGGCCTGACCGGCGCACAGGTCCACCAGCGCGTCGCTCGCCAGCGCGGCGGCGTGCACGCCGGCCCGGGCGGCGTACCGGCCGGCGAGTCCGATGAGGACGTCACCGGCCAGCACGGCGGTGCCGGCGCCCTCGGCGGCGTGCACGGTGGGCACCCCGCGCCGTTCCGGGGCGTCGTCGAGCAGGTCGTCGTGCACGAGCGTGGCCAGGTGCAGCAGCTCGACCGCGGCGGCGGCCGGGACCGCGGCGGCCGCATCGCCGGCAACGGTGAGCACCAGCGAGGCCCGCAGCCGTTTCCCGCCGGCCAGCGCCAGCCGCCGGCACGGCCCGGCCAGCGAGGCGGGGAGGCCGTCGAACGCCTGGGCCAGCATGCGCTCCACCGCGGCCGGGCCCGTCCCGGCACCGCTCATCCGGTCACCGCCGTAACCCGGTCCGGCTCGGCCGCGGCTTCGCGCCGGCGCGGGCGCACCGGCCACCAGAAGCGGTCGCCCAGGAGGGTGGCCAGGGCGGGGACGAGGACCGTACGCACCAGCAGTGTGTCCAGCAGCACCCCGAGGCCCACGATCACGCCGATCTGGGTCAGCGTGATGATCGGCAGCACGCCCAGCACCGCGAACACCGCCGCCAGCAGGATGCCGGCGCTGGTGATCACCGCGCCGGTCGCGGCCAGGGCCTGGATCATGCCGTCCCGGGTGCCCCGGTGCGCCGCCTCCTCCCGGGCCCGGGTGACCAGGAAGATGTTGTAGTCGACGCCGAGCGCGACGAGGAACAGGAACGAGAAGAGCGGCACCTGGTTGTCCAGGCCCGGATAGTCGAGGACCTGCCGGAACAGCCAGGATCCGGCGCCGAGGGCGGCCGCGAAGCTGGCGATGACCGTCGCGATCAGCAGCAGCGCCGCGACCACCGCGCGCAGCAGCACGCCGAGCACGAGCAGCACCACGAGCAGGATGACCGGGACGATCACCCTGAGGTCGTCGCGGGACGCGTCCCGGTTGTCGAGGGCGGTGGCCACGCTGCCACCGACGAGCGCGTCGCCGCCCGGTACGGCGTGGACGGTGCTGCGCAGCGTACGGATGGCCTGATAGCTCTCCGGGGTGTCCGGCGCGGTCGTGAGCACCGCGTCGATCCGGACCACCGTGGGGGTCTGCTCGGCGATGCGGGCTTGGGCGACGCCCGGGGTGG
This sequence comes from Nucisporomicrobium flavum, assembly GCF_016464385.1. Taxonomy (GTDB): domain Bacteria; phylum Actinomycetota; class Actinomycetes; order Mycobacteriales; family Micromonosporaceae; genus Actinoplanes; species Actinoplanes flavus_A. The sequence continues at coordinate 104,159 of NZ_JADMLH010000001.1, forward strand.
CGGAGACCGCGGCGAGCACTTCCTGCGCCTTGGCCGGGGCGGCGATCACGACCGCGGGGTCCGCCGCGCCGGCCGGGAACGACCTGCTCAGCGTCTCGAGGCCGTCGACGGACTCCGCCTGGACGCGGAACTGCTCGGTCTGCGACAGGCCGAGCCGGGTGCCGGGGATGCCGGCCGCGCAGACCGCGAGCACCACGATGGACAGCGCCGTGACCAGGCCCGGCCGGCGTGCCACACCGGTGCCGACGCGGGACCACAGCCGGTGCGACAGCTCGTCGCCGACCCGCGGGATGAACGGCCAGAACAGGCCGCGGCCGCAGACCACGAGCGCCGGCGGCAGCACGACGAGCGCGAAGAGTGCGGCCACGCCGATGCCGAGCGCGGCGGTCACGCCGAGCGCGACGGTGTCGCCGAGGCTGGCGAGCAGGAGCGTGAGCAGGCTGAGCACCACCGTGGCGGCGCTGGCGATCACGGCCGGTCCGGCGCCGCGCAGCGCCCGGCGCATCGCCTCCCGGCGGTCCTCGTGCCGGTGCAGCTCCTCCCGGTAGCGGGAGATCAGCAGCAGCGCGTAGTCGGTGCCGGCGCCGAACACGAGCACGGTGACGATGCCGACGGTGGAGTCGCCGATGGTGAGGTCGGTGTGCCGCGACAGCACGGCGACCAGCCCGCTCGCGACCCGGTCGGCCAGACCGACGACAGCGAGGGGTACGAGCCACAGCAGCGGGCTGCGGTACGTGATCAGCAGCAGCAGCGCCACGACGACGACGGTCACGATCAGCAGGTTGGTGTTGGCGCCGGTGAAGCTGTCGGCGATGTCCGCGGAGAACCCGGCGCCGCCGGTGACCTGGGCGGTGAGGCCGTCCGGGAGCCCGGCGCGGGCCTGCTCGCGCAGCTGCTTCACCCGCGAGATGAGCTCGTCGGCGGGCAGGCCGGCGCTGAGCGGCACCACGATGGTCGCGGCGTCGCGCCGGTCGGAGAACACGGGCGGTCCCGCGGCGCGGAGCTGCTTCGCGTCCGCTGTGATCTTCGTCGTGTCCGCGGGGGTCAGCGGCCGGCCGTCCCGGCTGTAGACGATGAGCGCCGGGTTCTCCTGCCCGGAGGGAAGTTGCCGCTGCACGGCGGCCACCCGGGTGGATTCGGCGCCGTCGGGCAGCGTCGCGGTCGGGTCGTTCGACGTGCGTGCGGCCCCTGAGGTGCCGATGACCGCGCCGGCGGCCAAGAGGGCCACCAGGAGTACGAGCCAGGCAGAGAGCCGTCCGGTGAGCGTCCGCATCATTCCTCCGCCATGAAGTATCTCGACCATCGAGATTGTTACCCAGGGCGCCGCCGTCTGCAACACTGAGCGCGTGTACCGGGCGCGGGAGTCGGAGCGGGATCGGCTCCGTGAGGAGATCGTCAACCTGATGCGGTCGTACAGCGTCGAGGCGCAGCACGTCGGCCAGGCCTTCGCCCAGCGGCACGGCCTGCACCCGACCGACCTGCAGGCGCTCATCGCGGTGATGCACGCCGAGGGGCGCGGCGACCCGCTCACGCCGGGCCGGCTGGGCGAGGCGCTGGGGCTGTCGTCGGGCGCCACCACGGCGGCGATCGACCGCCTGGAACGCTCCGGGCACCTGCGGCGGACCCGGGAGAGCGCCGACCGCCGGGTCGTGCATCTGCGCTACGGCGAGCCGGGGATGGTGCTGGCGATGCAGTTCTTCCGGCCGCTCGGCGAGCGTACGGACGAGGTCATGGCGGACTTCGACGACGCGGAGCTGGCCACGGTGCACCGCTTCCTGGCCGGGATGACGCAGGCGCTCTCGGACCACCACCGCGACGTGCGATCCGCAGGCTGAAGCCGCAGCCGGCGGGCGGCGCGGTCCGGTGGTGGGGTGAGGGTCCGGCGGCGGGGCGAGGGCCGCGGATCAGTCCAGGACGTCCTCCACCGCGCGGCGGGGGGTCGGGCGGCCCGGCTGGCCGAAGCCGAGGCGCAGCGCGATCTGCGGCACCCCCGAGCGGCGCAACGAGCGGCGCAGGTGCTCGCGGGCGGCCGGCACCTCGATCGGCTGGGACATCATCGAGCTGGCCAGCCCGGCGTCGGTCGCGGTCAGCAGCACCCGCTGCAACGCCTGCCCGGCCGCGAGCTGGTCCACCGGCCGGTCCGCCGGCGTGCCCAGAACCGCCACGAGCGGCTCCGGTTCGAAGTCGCGGCCCGAGCCCCGGGGGCGGTCCGCGAAGGAACGCTGGGGGAGCAGGTCCTGCGGCTCGCCGGCGGGCGCGCCGGCGGTCACCGGTACGCCGTCGGGCGCGGCGTCCGCGTGCGTCCAGCCGATCATCTCCGCCTGGTAGGCCGGGTCGCGGCGCAGCACCCGGTCGGCGCTGCGGGCGATCTCGGCGAAACCGGACAGCGCGGTCATGCCCACCAGCAGGTCGAGCCAGCCGCCCTCGATCTGGGCCGCCTCGATCAGGCGGATGCGGGCCTCCGACGGCACCGGGTCGGGCCAGAACGGCTTCCGGTTGCTGAACCGGTGGGGGATCGCGGCGGCGAGGTCCGCCTCGGCGTACGTCGGCGGCCGCTCCGGGCCCGGCGTGAGCCGCGCGACGAGGTCGCCGTACGGGCGCAGGTCCACCTCGGCCGGCCGGCCCAGCGCCGCCAGCGCCAGCCGGGCGTTGAACGTGGCCGCGCCGCACGCGATCCGCACCGCCCAGCCGGCCGAGTCGGCGATCTCCAGCTGCCGGGAGCGGTCGGCGAGGACCTCGATAGCGCCGTCGCGCAGCCGGAAGCGCCACGGCTGTGAGTTGTGCAGCGACGGCGCGCGGATGCCCGCCGCGGCCGCGGCGTACAGATCGTTCTCGGTGTAGCCCATGTCAGCCCTCGACCTCGATGACGTCCGCCGCGTCCCGCCGCGGGGCGGCCGGCAGCTCGGTGGTGTCGTCGGCGTACCCGAGCCGGACCGCCACGTACGGCTCGCCCACGTCGGAGAGCAGGCGGCGCAGCAGGTGGCGGGGCCAGTCGACCTCGATGCTGTCGCTGAGCGGTGCGGTCGCCAGGCCCTCGGCGGTCGCCGCGAGCAGCAGCGCCGACAGGGCCTCGCCGCCGCGCAGCACGTCCGCCGGCCGGTCGCTGAGACCGAAGATGATCACGTACGCGGCGCCGGCGTCGTGCCCCGGCCCCGCCGACAGGCCCGCCTCGCCCTCCGGCGCGAAGTCGCGCACCGGCACGCGGCGCAGCGCCGGCTCGACGGCGGTGGCCGCCGGCACCCCGTCACCGGAGCCGGCCGGGCGGTTGGTCCACTGCCGCAGCTCCTCCCGGTACGCCGGGTCGGTGCGCTGGGTCTCGCCGGCGACGTCGGTGGCCGCCGCGAACAGGTACACCTCGTCGGGGCGTACGACGTGCAGGTAGGCGCCCTGGGCCTCGACGGCCCGGCGCAGGCCGCTGAGCTGGAGATCGGTGACCGGGCGTTCGCCGTACGCGCGCCGGTCGGTGCGCCGCCGCCCGGCAGCCGCGGCCATCCGCTTCGCCTCGGGGTCGGCCGGCCGCTGGCCGGTGAACGTGACGCGGGCGAGCAGGTCGGGCTCGCCGGGCTCCGGGAAGCGTTCCACGGCGGCGTGCGCCCCCGCGGCCGCCAGCGCCACGCGCGCGTGGTGCAGGGCCCCGCCGCAGCTGAGCAGCAGGAGGCGGCCCTCGGGGTCGGTGGCGGTCAGTGCGCGGGACCGGTCGGCGTACAGGCTCATCGTGTCGCCGGCGATCCGCCAGCGCCACGGCTGGGTGTTGAACACCGAGGGGGCGTGCAGCGACGTACGGGCCGCTGCGGCCAGGATCTCGGTCGTGCTGGTCATGGGGGGAACCTCCGGGTCGGTCACCTCTCAAAGGTGCCGTCCCGCAGGCCCGGCGATCAGGGCCGAAGGTCCCGAAATCAGCCGCCCAGCGGCGCCCGCCAGGTGACGACCGTCCCGCCGCCGGTCGCGGGGGTCACCTCGAAGACGCCGCCGAGGTCGCGGGCGCGCTCACCCATGTTGACCAGGCCGCCCCGGGCCGCGGCGGGGTCGGTGCCGACGCCGTCGTCCTCGACCCGGATCACCACCTCCTCGCCGTCCGCGCGTACCGAGACCCGGACGTTCTGCGCCTCGGCGTGCCGGGCCGCGTTGGACAGCGCCTCACGCACCACCGCGAGCAGCTCGGGCACCACGTCGTCGGGCACCGCGCTGTCGACCGGGCCGGTGACGTCGAGGACCGGGCGGAAGCCCAGCGTCCCGGTGGCGGCGTCGACCACCTGGCCCAGCTCGCGGCGCAGCGACGACCCGGCCGGCGCGGTCAGCTCGAAGATCGACCGGCGGATGTCGCGGATCGTCGCGTCGAGGTCGTCGACCGCTGCGTTGATCCGTTTGACCGCCTCGGGCCGCAGCGCGTGCGGCGCCGCCCCCTGCAGCTGCATGCCGGTCGCGAACAACCGCTGGATCACCACGTCGTGCAGGTCGCGGGCGATCCGCTCGCGGTCCTCGAGCACCACGAGCTGCTCGCGTTCCTCCTGCGCCCGGGCCCGTTCCAGGGCCAGCGTCGCCTGCCCGGCGAAGCTCGACAGCAGCGTCGAGTCGTCCTCGTCGCCCACGGCGGCCCCGGCCACGATCAGCACACCCTGCGGCATGTCCGCGCCGGCGAGCGGGGCGGACAGCGCCGGGCCGGCGGGTACGGGCCCCGGCCAGTCCGCGACGTCACGCAGGTCGATGCCCTCGGCGCTCAGCGCGTCCACGTCGACCGAGAGCACCCGCCCCACCATCGCGTCGGCGCCGTCGGCCACCTCGATCGTGTACCGGGCGCCGGTCTCGTCGGCGAGCAGCACGAGCACCAGCTCGGCCTCGGAGATCTCGCGGGCGCGCCGGGCGATCAGCCGCAGCGCCTCCTGACGGTTGACGGTGCCGAGCAGCACCGAGGTGATCTCCCCGGCCGCCGCGAGCCACCGTTCGCGCCGCCGGGCCAGGGCGAACAGCCGGGCGTTGTCGATCGCGACGCCGGCCGCGGCGGCCAGCGCCACCACGATCTCCTCGTCGTCCTCGGTGAACTCGCCGCCGCCGTTCTTCTCGGCCAGGTACAGGTTGCCGAAGATCTGGTCCCGTGTGCGGACGGGCACGCCCAGGAAACTGTGCATCGGCGGGTGGTTCGGCGGGAAGCCGTACGAGCGGGGGTGCTGGGTGATGTCGCGCAGCCGGACCGGCTCGGGGTGGGTGATGAGCAGGCCGAGCACGCCGCGCCCGTGCGGCAGGTCACCGATCTTCGCGTGCTCGGCGGGGTCGATCCCGTGGGTGATGAAGTCGGACAGGTCCTGCCGGTCGGGGCCGAGCACGCCCAGCGCGCCGTATTTCGCCCCGGCGAGCGAGCAGGCGGACACGACGATGCGCTCCAGCGTGCTGCGCAGGTCGAGGTCCCGGCTGATGCCGACGACGGCGTCGAGCAGGGCCCGCAGCCGTTCCCGGCTGGTCACCACCTCACCGACGCGGTCGAGCATCTCCTGGAGCAGTTCGTCCAGCCGGACCCGCGACAGCGGGGTGAGCCCCAGCGAGGGCGCCTCGTTCATGCCCTGATGCTATCTAGATCGATCCGCGGACCACGAGCACGGGGCAGCCCGCGTGGTGCAGCAGTTGCAGGCCGGTGGAGCCGAGCAGGGTGTTGACGACCGTGCCGTGGCCACGGCTGCCGACCACGACCAGGCGCGCGCTGTGCGACACGGCGACGAGCACGGCGGCGGCACCGTCGGGCGAGACGACGGCCTCGACGTCGACCTCCGGGTACTTCTCCCGCCACGGCGCCACCTCCTGCTCGAGGCGTTCCAGCTCCTCGGCGTGCACCCGGGGCACCGCGTTGTCGACGGCCGGGATGTCGCCGACCCACAGCGGCACCGGCGACGTGTACGACCGCACGATCGCGAGCGGCGCGTCCCGGTGGGAGGCGGCCTCGAAGGCGGCGCCGAGCACCCCGGACGCGGCGGGGGAGTCGTCCACGCCGGCGACGACGGGCCCGGAGGCGATCTCCGTACGCCCGCGCACCACCGCCACGGGGACTTGGGCGTGCGTGGCGACGCGCTGGCTGACCGAGCCGAGCAGCAGGCTGGCGAACCCGCCGCGGCCACGGTTGCCGACGACGAGCAGCGCGGCGTCCGCCTGCCCGAGCAGCGCGGTGACCGGGTCGCCGGGCACGGCGTGCGCCTCGATGCGGATGTGGAACGCGGCCGCGGCGCGGGCCTGCACCACCGCGGCGTCGAGCACGGCCTCGGTGAGGTGCCGTTCGTCCTGCGCGCCGGGCTGCGGCTCGTACGCGGACACGATGCGCAGCGGCACGTCGCGCCGGGCCGCCTCGCGGGCGGCCCACCGGACGGCGGCCTCGCCGGGCGCGGTGCCGTCGGTGCCGGCGACGATCGGGCGGGCGGTCGTGATGGCGGTCTGTTCCATGGGTTCATCGAACGCCGGTGCCCGGCCCGCGCGGCAGGGACGGCGGTCACCGGCGGCCGGGCCGTTCGGCCCATCGACGACTTTTGTGCGTTGTCGGCGACACAGGACGTTAGACTCTTGGTGTCCGGGCCCCGGCCCAGGTAGGAAGTACACATGATCCGTGTCTTTCTGCTCGACGACCACGAGGTGGTCCGTCGTGGGCTCGCCGACCTGCTGCACGCCGCCGGGGACATCGAGGTGGTGGGGGAGTCGGGCTCCGCGCAGGAGGCGGCGCGGCGCATCCCGGCGCTGCGTCCCGACGTGGCCGTGCTGGACGCGCGCCTGCCGGACGGCAACGGCATCGACGTGTGCCGCGACGTGCGGGCCGTCGACTCGTCGATCAAGGGCCTGATCCTCACGTCGTACGAGGACGACGAGGCGCTGTTCGCGGCGATCATGGCGGGCGCGTCGGGCTACGTGCTCAAGCAGATCCGCGGCACGGACCTGGTGGACGCGGTGCGCCGGGTGGCGTCCGGGCAGTCCCTGCTGGACCCGGCGGTGACCCAGCGGGTGCTCGAGCGGATCCGGCACGGCGTGGAGCAGCCCCGCGAGCTGGCCTCGCTGACCGACCAGGAGCGCCGCATCCTCGAGTACGTCGCGGAGGGGCTGACCAACCGCGAGATCGCCGGGAAGATGTTCCTCGCCGAGAAGACGGTGAAGAACTACGTCTCCAGCCTGCTCGCGAAGCTGGGCCTGGAGCGGCGCACCCAGGCCGCCGTGCTGGCGACCCGGCTGCTGGGCGAGCACCCGCACTGACCACGGCGCCGCTGTCAGCCGGCGGCCAGCACCAGCTCACGGATCCGCGGCACGGTGTCGTCCGCGACGTCGAGCACCACACGCGTCTGCCGCCCGGCGGACGCGTCTTCCACGACCGCGCCACGGCGGCCGTCGACCTCCACGCGCAGCCCGAGCATCGGGGCGTCCGAGAGGCCGGCGGCTCCCGTGAGGACCGCGGCGGCGAGCGGGTCGTGCAGCGGCACCCGCCGTTCCCCGAGCACCGGCTCGTAGTAGTCGAAGTAGCCGGTCAGCATCGCGGCCAGCGCCGTGCTCAGCGGCGTACCGTGCGCGCGCAGCGCCTCCTGGTCGCCGGGGCCGAACCGGTGCCGCATCGTCACGTCCAGCGGGACCAGCGTCACGGGCCAGGCCGCCGCCAGCACCTCCGCGGCCGCCTCCGGGTCGACGGCGATGTTCGCCTCGCTGTGCCCGGTGACGTTGCCCGGCACCCGCACCGCGCCGCCCATGACGGTCACGTCGCGGATCAGCTCGGGCAGGCGCGGTTCGCGGCGCAGGGCCATCGCCAGGTTCGTCAGCGGACCGGTCGCGAGGATCCGCAGCTCGCCCGGCCGGGCGCGGGCCAGCGCGAGGAGCAGATCGACGGCGGTCACGGGTACGGGCCCGGCCGCGGCCCGGGGCAGCTCCACGCCGCCGATCCCGTTGCCGCCGTGCACCACCGTGGCGTCGTGGGTGCTCGAGCCGTCGAGGGCGTGCCGGGCGCCGACCGCCACGGGCACACCACCGCGCCCGCCCAGCGCCAGCAGGTCGAGCGTGTTGCGGGCCGCCTGCGCCGCGCCGGTGTTGCCGGTGACCGTCCCGACGCCGAGCAGCTCGGCGTGCGGGGTGCCGAGCAGCAGCGCGATGGCGAGCGCGTCGTCCACGCCGGTGTCGCAGTCCAGGTAGATCGGGTCGCTCACACGGGCTCCCTCGGGTTGGGCGGGGACGGCTGCGGGTAGGTACGCGGCCCATGACGGAGTACGGAATCCATTGTTCGCACGAGCAGATCCCGCCCGCCGATCTTCTCGCAGCCGTGATAGCCGCCGAACGGGCGGGGTTCGACGCCGCCATGTGCTCGGACCACTTCTCGCCGTGGAGCGCGCGGCAGGGACAGTCCGCCTTCGCCTGGTCGTGGCTGGGTGCCGCGCTGCAGGCCACGAACCTGTCGTTCGGCGTGGTCAACGCGCCGGGACAGCGGTACCACCCGGCGATCATCGCGCAGGCCATCGGGACGCTCGGCGCGATGTACCCGGGCCGCTTCTGGGCGGCGCTGGGCACCGGCGAGTACAGCAACGAGCACATCACCGGCGGGCCGTGGCCCCGCAAGGAGGTCCGCAACGCCCGGCTGCGCGAGTGCGTCGACGTGATCCGGGACCTGCTCGCCGGCGAGGAGGTCACCCGGGACGGGCTTGTCACCGTGGACCGGGCCCGGCTGTGGACCCGGCCGCCGGAGCCGCCGCCGCTGATCGGGGCCGCGGTCAGCACCGAGACCGCCGCATGGTGCGCGCAGTGGGCCGACGGGCTGGTCACGGTCAACGCGCCGGAGGAGAAGCTGCGCGCGATGATCTCCGCGTACCGGGACGCCGGCGGCCGTGGACCGGTCTGCCTGCAGGTGCACCTGAGCTGGGCGGCGACCGAGTCCGAGGCCGAGGAGATCGCGTACGACCAGTGGCGCAGCAACATCTTCCCGCCGCCGGTCTGCTGGGACCTGGAGACCGCCGAGCACTTCGACGTCGTGTCGCAGAACGTGACGGTCGAGCAGGTCCGTTCGGTCGTCAACGTCTCCGCGGATCCGGACCGGCACACCGAGTGGCTGCGCGGGTACGCCGGCCTCGGCTTCGACCGCATCTACCTGCACCACGTCGGCCAGGACCTGAGCGACTTCGTGACGACGTTCGGCGCCAAGGTGCTGCCCGCGTTGCGCTGACGGGCTGAGCCGCCGGGGGACGGGCGGGGTCAGAGGTCGAGCTGGTAGAGCACCGACCAGTGGGTGGGCGCGTACCCCAGGGTGTCGTTCACCCGGCGCATCGCGACGTTGCTGTCCGCGGTGTCGGTGAGCAGCCCCGCGACGCCCGAGTGCGCCTCGCGGACGTGCAGGATCGCGGCCGCCTTCATCCAGCGTGCGAGACCCCGCCCGCGGTGCTCGGCCAGCACGCCGGTGCCGTAGTGCTGGGCGTCCCCGGTGCCCGTGCCCGGCACGACGAGCTCGGTGAAGCCCGCGACGCTCCCGTCGTCCTCACGGATCGCCGCCACGGTGCACAGGACGTCGCCGCGCCGGTCGATCGCCGCGGCGATGGCGCGTACCCGGTCGACGTCCCACTCCTCGGCGGCGACGTCGGTCTCGTCCATCGGCATGTCGTCCATCGCCCGCCGGGAGGCGGCGAACGAGGGCGCGAGGTCGCCCGCGACCGTGCCCTCCCAGCTGTGCAGGCGATATCCCGGGTGCGGCTCGCGCGCGAGGGCGGCGAGCCGGGCGAGGTCGGCGTCGGCGACGGCGAGTCGCGCGAAGGTCAGGTTCAGCACCGGCCGCATCCCGCGGGTGGCGAGGAACGGCGATCCGCCCGTGACCGGGCCTGCGGTGACCGACCGCCGTCCGAGCTTGCGCGCGGCGGCTGTCGCCGCCTCGAACAGGGCGGTGCCGACGCCGTGCCGGCGTTCCGCCGGGTGGACCGACACGTCGAGCTCGGCGCGGTGGTCGGCCCCGGGCGCGGTCGGTACCCGCAGGTACGCGATCCCCAGCGGCCGCCCGTCCTCCCCGGTGGCCACCCACGCCAGCCGGTACGACGACGAGCCCGGTTCGGTGTCCCGCAACGCTGTGATGTGCACGCCCCATTGTCGCGCGCCGGTGGTGCCGGGAAGCGCTTCCCACGCGCAACCGGTTCCGGGCCGGGAATCCGGCTGCGGTACACGAGAAAGCGCTCTCTCGACGGCGAACCTTTCGCCATCCTTAAGTCCGTCGATGCGCGCTTGACCGCGTCCGGTTCGCCGCGATTGAGTACCCGACTGTTAAGTGCCTTTCCGGTTCCCCGCCCCCACCGGGAGTTCCCCGTGCGTAGATTCCCCCGTCGCACCGCCCTGGCCGCCGGCACGCTCGTCGTGGCCGTGCTCGCCACGGTCGGCGTCCGCTTCACCGCCGACGCCGCCTCCACAGCCGCCTTCTCACATCCCGGAGTGCTGGTCAGCCGGGCGCAGCTCGACTTCGTCAAGGGCCGGGTCGCGGCCAAGGCGCAGCCCTGGCTCGCCGCGTACGACCAGATGAAGTCCAGCCGGTACGCCTCGCTGACGCGCACGCCGAAGCCCCGCGCGACCGTCGAGTGCGGGTCGTACTCCAACCCGAACAACGGCTGCACCGACGAGCGTGAGGACGCCATCGCCGCGTACACCGACGCGCTGACCTGGTACATCACCGGCGATGCGGCGTACGCCAGGAAGTCGATCGAACTGATGGACGCGTGGTCGGCGACCATCCGGAACCACACCAACAGCAACGCACCCCTGCAGACCGCGTGGGCCGGCTCGGTGTGGCCGCGCGCCGCCGAGATCATCAAGCACGCGTACGGGACGTGGCCGAACCAGGCCCGCTTCGCCGCCATGCTGCGCGACGTCTACCTGCCCGTGGTGATCCCCGGCATCCACAGCAACGGCAACTGGGAACTGTCCATGATGGAGGCGGCGGTCGGCATCTCCGTCTTCCTCGACGACCGCTCCAGCTACGACCGGGCCATCTCGCGGTTCAGGCTGCGTGCGGCCTCGTACATCTACATCGCCGCCGACGGCTCCCAGCCGAAGTACCCGCCGGCCGGCGGCATCGACACCCGGGCCGAGCTCGTCAGCTACTGGCAGGGGCAGAGCACGTTCGTCGACGGGCTCGCGCAGGAGACCTGCCGCGACTTCACCCACACGGGGTACGGCATCTCCGCCATCGCGCACGTCGCCGAGACCACCCGCATCCAGGGCGGCGACCTCTACCCCGATCTGCAGGACCGGCTGCGGCACACGCTCGGATTCCACACGAAATTCGAGAACGGTACGTCGGTGCCCTCGACCATCTGCGGCGGCACCGTGACGAAGGGCCTCGGACCGGTCACCGAGGTCGCGTACAACGCCCTGCACAACCGGATGGGCATCGCGATGAGCAACACCGAGACGTACACGGTGGCCAAGCGCCCGCAGGGCAGCAACAACCTGTTCGTCGCGTGGGAGACGCTCACCCACGCGAACAACCCCGCCTGACCCCCTCTCCCGCAAAGGTTCCCCGCATGAATCCCCGTGGAAAACGGCGTCTGATCGCCGTCCTCGCCTCGACAGCGGTCGTCGGCGGCCTCGGCGTCGCCGGCGTCACCACCGCCCTGGCCGCCACCACCGGCACGGTCGTCAGCTCCGCCAACGGCAAGTGCCTCGACGTGACCGACGGCTCCACCGCCAACGGCACCCTGCCCCAGATGTGGTCCTGCGCGAGCGGACCCAACCAGACCTGGACGTACGGCGACGACCAGTCGCTCAAGGGCCTCGGCAAGTGCCTCGACGTGGCCAACGGTGCCACGACCGACGGCGCTGCCGTGCACCTGTGGGACTGCTACGCCGGGCTCACCAGCCAGCAGTGGACGTACACTGCGGGCCGGGACCTGGTGAACGTCAAGTCCGGCAAGTGCCTCGACATCAAGGACAACAACCTCGCCGACGGCGCGAAGCTGCAGATCTGGAGCTGCTCCGGCGGGGCCAACCAGAAGTGGACGGTCAACGGCGCCACCACGCCCCCGACCACCACGCCCCCGACGGTCCCGCCCGGCACCGGCAACCCGGACCTCGGCCCGAACGTCACGATCTTCGACCCGTCCATGTCCGCGTCGACGATCCAGAACAAGCTCACCTCGGTCTTCAACCAGCAGGTCAGCAACCAGTTCGGCACCCAGCGGTACGCCCTGCTGTTCAAGCCGGGCAGCTACAACGTCGACGCCAACGTCGGCTTCTTCACCCAGGTCGCCGGTCTCGGCCTCAGCCCCGACCAGGTCACCATCAACGGCCGGGTGCACACCGAGGCCGACTGGTGGCCGGACGGCTCGCAGAACGCCACCCAGAACTTCTGGCGCTCCGCCGAGGGCCTGTCGGTCAACCCGACCGGCGGCCTCGACCGGTGGGCGGTCTCGCAGGCGGCGCCGTACCGGCGGATGCACGTGCGCGGCAACCTCGCGCTGTCCGACGGCGGCTGGTCGTCCGGCGGGTTCATGTCCGACACGAAGATCGACGGGCAGATCCAGTCGGGCTCGCAGCAGCAGTGGCTGACCCGCAACTCGCAGATGGGCAGCTGGTCCGGCTCCAACTGGAACCAGGTCTTCGTCGGTGCCCAGGGCGCGCCGGCGAACAGCTTCCCGTCGCCGCCGTACACGACCGTGGCGCAGACCCCGAAGGTCGCCGAGAAGCCGTACCTGTACGTCGACGCGAGCGGGAACTACCAGGTGTTCGTCCCCTCGGTGCGCAGCAACTCGTCCGGCACCACGTGGGCGAACGGCACCCCGGCGGGCACCTCGCTGCCGATCAGCAGCTTCTACGTGGTCAAGCCCGGTGACACCGCGGCGAGCATCAACGCGGCCCTCGCGTCCGGCAAGAACCTGCTCGTCACGCCGGCCACGTACCACCTGAACGCGCCGATCACCGTGACCCGGCCCGGCACCGTCGTGCTGGGGCTGGGCCTCGCCACGTTCGTACCCGACAACGGCGTCACCGCCATGACCGTCGCCGACGTCGACGGCGTCCGGGTGGCCGGCCTGCTCCTCGACGCCGGCACCACCAACTCGCCGGTGCTCATGGAGGTCGGCCCGAACGGGGCGGCCGCCGACCACTCGGCCAACCCGACCGTCCTCTCCGACGTGTTCTTCCGCATCGGCGGGCAGATCGCCGGCAAGGCCTCGGTGTCCCTGCGGATCAACAGCGACGACGTCATCGGCGACCACGCGTGGATCTGGCGCGCCGACCACGGCAACGGCGGCACGGTCGGCTGGACGATCAACACGGCGGCCAACGGGCTCGTGGTCAACGGCGACGACGTCACGTTCTACGGCCTCTTCGTCGAGCACTACCAGCAGTACCAGACGATCTGGAACGGCGAGAACGGGCGCACGTACTTCTACCAGAACGAGATGCCGTACGACCCGCCGAACCAGGCTGCGTACATGAACGGCTCGACGCAGGGCTGGGCGGCGTACAAGGTGGCCGACTCGGTCACCAACCACCAGGCGTGGGGGCTGGGCAGCTACTGCTACTTCAACGTCAACCCGTCGGTGGCCAACGCCCGCGCCTTCGAGGTGCCGGCCAAGCCGGGCATCAAGTTCACGAACATGGTGACCGTGTCGCTCGGCGGCACCGGCACGATCTCGCACGTCATCAACACCAAGGGCGCCGCGGTCACCAGCGGCCACCAGGTCGAGAACCTGGTCAGCGGGCCCTGACCGGACGGCACGCCGCGGCCCGCCCGGGAGGTCCCGGGCGGGCCGCCCCCGTCTCAGCGCTGCTTGTTGTAGTTCCACTTCGCCCACACGTACCCGGCGAGCGCGATGGCGGCGCACCAGGCCGCCGACGCGGCCAGGTCCGCGCCGACCGGCGTGCCGGCGAGCAGGCCCCGGACCGTCTCCATGATCGGCGTGTACGGCTGGTACTCGGCGAACTGCCGCAGCCCGGCGGGCATGGTGTCGGTCGGGACGAAACCGCTGCCCAGGAACGGGAGCAAGGTCAGCGGGAGGGGAGTGTTGCTCGCCTCCTCGACGGTCTTCGCCGCCATGCCGAGCGCCACCCCCAGCCAGGTGAACGCGAAGCTCACCATCGTCAGCACCGCCAGCACGCCCAGCCAGGCGCCCGGCCCCGCGTCGCTGCGGAAGCCCACGGCGACCGCGATGCCGACCACGATCACCAGGCCGATCAGCGTCTGGATGATGCTGCCCAGCACGTGCCCGGTGAGCACGGAGACGCGGGCGATCGCCATCGTGCGGAAGCGGGCCACGATGCCCTCGGTCATGTCCATGGCCACCGACACCGACGTCCCGGTGGCCGCGCCGCCGATGGTCATCAGCAGGATGCCCGGCAGCACGTACGTCAGGTATTCGGCGCGGCCACCGCCCAGCCCGGCGCCGAGCGTCCCGCCGAAGACGAAGACGAACAGAAGCAGGAAGATCACCGGCATCCCGGCGAGCATGACCGTCATCGCCGGGTACCGCCGCATGTGCCGCAGGTTGCGGCGCAGCATCGTGCTCGAGTCGCGGACCGCGAGGGCGAGGCTGCTCATCGGGCGGGCTCCTTCGGTGTCGTCGAGGCGGTCAGCGCGAGGAACACGTCGTCGAGGTCCGGCGTGTGCAGGGCCAGCGCGTCGAGCTCGATGCCGGCTTCGTCCAAAGTGGTCAGCAGCGCCCGCAGCGACGCCACGCCGCCGTCGCCGGGCACGTCGAGCGTCAGGCCGTCCGGCGGCACGGGAAGATCGAGCAGTCGGGCGGCCCCCCGCAAGCCGTCCGCGCCGGCGAAGGTGAGGCTGACGTGGCCGCCCGGCACCAGGCGCTTCAGCTCCGCGGCGGTGCCCTCGGCCACGATCCGGCCGCCGTGCAGCACCGCGATCCGGTCGGCGAGCTCGTCGGCCTCCTCCAGGTACTGCGTCGTCAGGAAGACCGTCACCCCACCGGCGACCAGGCCGCGGATCGTGTCCCAGACCGCGCGGCGGCTGCGCGGATCCAGCCCGGTCGTGGGTTCGTCCAGGAACAGCACCCGCGGGCTGCCCATCAGCCCCATGGCGATGTCGAGGCGCCGCCGCATCCCGCCCGAGTACGCCGACGCGACCCTGTGCGCCGCGTCCACCAGGTCGAACCGCTCCAGCAGCGCCGCCGCCCGCTCCCGGCCCGTCCGCCGGTCCAGGTGGTGCAGGTCGGCCATGAGCAGCAGGTTCTCCTCGCCGGTCAGGAAACCGTCCACGGCGGCGAACTGCCCGGTGACACCGATCGCGGCGCGTACGGCGTCCGGGTCGGTCCGCGGGTCGGCGCCGGCCACCCGGATCTCACCGCCGTCCGGGCGCAGCAGGGTGGTGAGGAGGCTGACCGTGGTGGTCTTGCCGGACCCGTTGGGCCCGAGCAGGGCGAAGATCGAGCCCGCCGGGACGTCCAGGCCGATGCCGTCGAGGACCGTGTGGTTCCCGTACGCCTTACGCAGCCCCGTCGCCGTGATCATGCGGCTTGCTGCCGGGACGGGCGGACGATCGAGATGTTGCCGAACGACGTGCGGGCCCGGACCTCCACCTTGTTCTCGCCGGGCTCCGCGGCACCGCCGGCGGCAAGCTGGTTCTGCACCTTGCCGAAGGAGGTGTGCAGATCCAGGTACGCCGCGGTGCCCTCGGCGATGCCGACCTGAAGCTCGCCGACGGCGGTCTGCACCGAGACGGTGCCCCGCACGACCTCGGCCACGCGGACACTGCCGTTGGCCGTCGACGCGGTGATGTCGCCCTCGGCGTGGCCCACGACGATGTCGCCGTTCGCCGCCTTGACGTTGATGTCGCCGGCCACCCAGTCGACGCGGGTGTCGCCGTTGGAGTTGCGGACCACGGCGGAACCCCGGATCGCGCCGACGTGCAGGCTGCCCGAGGCGGTGCTCGCGTGGGTGTCACCCTCGGCGGTCCGCACCTCGACCGTGCCGGCGGACGTGTTGAGTTGCAGCGCGCCGGTGTGCTCGAGCCGTACGTCACCGGTCGCGGTCTTGATCCGCGTCTCGCCCAGCGTCCCGGTGCCGTGGAACGTGCCGATGGCGGCGCCCGCGTGCAGCCGGGAGCCGGTCGGGAGGCCGATCCGCAGGTCGATCGAGCCGGTCTTCCCGAACAGCCCGAGGCTGCGCTGCTTCGGCGTCTTCACCAGCAGCTCGCCGTCGGCGTACTCGATGCGGGTCTGCTCGGCGGCCCGGACGTCGTGGTCGGAGGCGGGGTTGCTGGGCCGGACCTCGACGACGGTGTCCGGGCGGTCGCTCGCCGCGACGCGGACGTCCGCGACGACCAGCTCGAGCGTGGCGGTGATGGGCTGGGGGGTGTCGAACGTGGGCATGGTGGTCCCTTCCGGGGGAGTCGAGATGGTCGTCCAGGGGTGAGGAGTCAGCGGGCCCAGCCGGTGTAGCGCTGGCCCCCGAAGGCGTGGCTCGAGGTGACCGTGGGAGCGGCCGCCGGCTGCTGGGCCGCCGCACTCGCGGCGCGCACCAGCCAGGCGTTCACGGAGAGCCCGTCACGGGCCGCGGCCTGCTCGATACGGGACTTGAGCTGCTCCGAGAGGCGGAAGTTGATCCGGGAGACGCCACCCTCCTCGCCGTCGGGCGGCGGCGGTGACGCCGGCATGGCGCCATATGGCATCACCTCTGGTGCCGGAGCCTCCACCGGGGGGAGGGTGACGACGAAGGCGGGGTCGCCGGCACGCAGGCGCACCTCGACCGATCCGGGCGCCAGGTCGCTGGTGATCTCGTCTGCCGCGGCGGAGAGCGCGTCGAGCAGCGCCAGCCGGAAAGCCGACTCCATCGGTGCGGTGAGGCGTTCGGCCAGCGCCCGGGCCTCGGAACCACCGAGCTCGGCCGCCGATGCCAGCTCCTCCCGGAGCCGGGAGACGTACGTTGTCAGGTCCATGGCACCACTATGGCACCACTGTGGCGCCACCACAATGGCTTTCGGGAAGTGTCGTACCGGGCTGCCATAGTGCCCGCCATGGATTGGGCGGCCTGGCACGACGACTACGACGACCCCGCGAGCGCGCTCGCCCGCAGGCTGGAGTGGGTGCGCGCGGCGATCCGGACCTGGCTGGACGCGGCGCCGCCCGGACCGCTGACGGCCATCAGCCTGTGCGCCGGACAGGCCCGCGACCTGATCGGCGCGCTCGCCGGGCACCCCCGGGCCGCCGATGTCCGCGCCCTCCTCGTCGAGATGGACCCGCGCAACGCCGCGTACGCGAGAACCGCCGCGGAGGCGGTCGGGCTGGCAGGCGTCGAGGTGGTCGAGGACGACGCCGGCCGCACCGACCGGTACGCCGGGGTGGCGCCGGCGCACCTCGTGCTGGTGTGCGGCGTCTTCGGCAACATCTCCGACGCGGACGTCTCGGCGACGATCTCCGCGTGTGCCGCCCTCTGCCGCGAGAACGGCACGGTGGTGTGGACCCGGCACCGGCGAACGCCGGACCTCGTGCCCGTGATCTGCGAATGGTTCGAGACCCGCGGGTTCGAGCGGGTGGCCGTCGCGGGGGACGGGTTCGGGGCGGGGGTGCACCGGCGGGTGCTGCCGGCGGCGCGACTGGCGCCCGGGGTGCGCATGTTCACGTTCCGGGATCGGCGGTGAGGCCTCGCTGTCCGGGGTGGTGCTTCGGGGCGAGCGGTCCCGGGGCGTTGCGTTCGGGGCGAGCTGATCTGGGGGCGGTGCTTTGAGGGCGGCGGTCTCTTGTGGAGCGGCTCTCGTGCCGCGGGCGCCCGAGTCGGCAGGTGGCCCGGCGTGACCGCTGTCCCGCTGGGTGGGAGCGCTCCCATGTAGTGGCCACGAAGTTGAAGCTTATCGTTGTTTTCCGGCGCTCCGGCTCTCTACCCTGCGGGCATTCCCATCGCTCCGTCCCCCGAAGGAGAGCCATGTTCCCCCACCGCTACGCCGCACCGATGTGGTCACTGTTCCGCATCGTCGTCGGCTTCCTCTTCATGTGCCACGGCCTCGCCACCGTCTTCGGGGTCCTCGGCGGCAACCGCGGCACCGGCCAGGCGCTCGAGGCCGGCACCTGGCCCGGCTGGTACGCCGGCGTGATCCAGCTCGTCTGCGGCGCCCTCGTGCTCGCCGGGCTCGGCACCCGGCCCGCCGCGATCCTGGCGTCCGGCTCCATGGCGTACGCGTACTTCACGGTCCACCAGCCCGAGGCCCTCATGCCGATCCAGAACGGCGGCGTCACCCCGGCGCTGTACGCCTGGTCCTTCCTCATGATCGCCGTCCTGGGCGCCGGCCCGTGGTCCCTCGACGCGCTCATCGCCCGGCGTCGCGGTGCGGCCGAGCCGGTGCCCGCCGACCGGGGCGAGCTGGCCGCGACCCGCCGCTAGAACCACCACCCGGCCCGCCATCGCGCCTCCCGCGCGGCGGCGGGCCGCTGTGTGGGCCGGGCCGGCTTTTCGCCGTGTGAGCCGGGCTGTGTGGGCTGGGCTGGGCGGGCTTCGCTGTGTGGGCTGGGCTGGGCTGGGCTGGGCTGGGCTGGGCGGGCTGGCTTGGGCTGGGCTGGGCTGGCGGGCTGGCGGGTTGGCTTCGCTGTGTGGGCTGGGCTGGGCTGGGCTGTGCGGGCTGGGCTGTGCGGGCTGCCTACTGCCACGGCTGCCCGGCCCGTCGGCTGCCAGCATGCTGTGCGACTTCGGTCGGTCGGTCGGGCCGGCTGGTCGTTGCTGGGTGGATGGCCGCCGGCGGCGAACGGTGTCAGCGCGGTGGTTCGACCGGCTTGCTGAAGTAGACCCGCCGGAAGCCGTTCTCCGCGACGCGGTGCGTCTCCACGTACCCGCGCCGGGGGTAGTAGGCGAGGTTCTCCGTCATCAGCTCGTTCGTGCAGAGGCGCACCTCCGGCCGGCCGCCCTGCCGTGCCTGCTCCTCCGCGAATTCCAGCAACCGGCCGCCGACGCCCCGCCCCTGCACGTCCGGTGACACGGCGACGGTGTCCAGCAGCAGGTGATCGTCGTGCTGCACCAGGAGGGCCAGGCCGACGATCTCCCCGGCCTCGACCGCGACCCACACCTGGCCGGCGCTGACCGCCTCCGGGTAGTCGTTGTGCATCGGCGCCGGGTCGCAGCCGAGGCGGGGCACGTACTTCTCGAACGCCGCCGCCGTCAGTCGTCGCAGCGTGTCGACGTCGGCGGCCGTCGCCGGGCGCACGATGAGCACGGGCTGACGATAGACCAGGATCGTTCCAGCAGGGAGCCGGCGCCGGGAGCCGGAGCCGCGAGCCGCGAGCTGGATGTGGAGCTGCGGCGTGGGGGTCAGGGCCGGATGACCAGGGTCTTGGCGGCCATGTCGCCCAGGCGGCGGCGGTTCTTCGAGTTCACCACGATGATCAGCGCGACGAGGTAGCCGGCGATGCCGTCGATCAGCCGCGCCAGCGTGCGGACGAAGCCGGACAGCAGACCCGGGCGGCCGCCCGTCTCGGCGTCCACCACTCGGATGCCGGTGATGAGCTTGCCGACCGTACGGCCGGTGAGGCCTTCCAGCACGATGTAGTAGAGCGCGGCGATGACGAAGAGCCACCGGTTCTGGCGGGTGGAGATCTCGGTCAGGTCGAAGTCCCACCATGCCTTGCCGCTGTCGAGGAACCACGCGAGGGCGCCGTTGACGAGGCCGAACACGATGCCGTCGATGAAGGTGGCCACGATCCGCCGGCCGGTCACGCGGACGTCCGGCTTCGTCGCTGCGTAGGTCATGGCTAGATCATGACGGACGGCCGCCAGCCGGACGCGCGCGAACGAGGCCCGTCCGGCCAGGTCTGACCGCCCGGGCGGACGGGTTGCCCGCCCGCCCCGGGACGGAAGGCGGCGGCGCCGCCGGCGAAGGCAGTCCTGCGGCGGCCCGTAGCCTGAGATCACCAGGCTACGGGGGCGTAGTCCTTCAGGAAGCAGCCGTACACGTCTTCGCCCTGCTCGCCGCGGACGATCGGGTCGTAGACGCGGGCCGCGCCGTCGACCAGGTCGAGGGGGGCGTGGAAGCCCTCGTCCGCGAGGCGCATCTTGGTCGGGTGGGGGCGTTCGTCGGTGATCCAGCCGGTGTCCACACTGGTCATCAGGATGCCGTCGGCGAACATGTCGTCCGCGCTGGTGCGCGTCAGCATGTTGAGTGAGGCCTTGGCCATGTTGGTGTGCGGGTGGCCCGCTCCCTTGTAGCCGCGGCTGAAGATGCCTTCCATCGCCGACACGTTGACGACGTAGCGGCGGGGGAAGGGGGACCGCGTCATCGCCGGGCGGAGGCGGCTGACGAGGATGAACGGCGCGGTGACGTTGCAGAGCTGGACCTCGAGGAGTTCGAGGGCGCCGACCTCGTGGACGCGGTCGCTCCAGCTGTTGGTGGGTGCCAGGTCCGGCACCAGGCCGCCGGCGTCGACCGCGGTGGCCGCCGCGATGCGTTCCGGGCTCGCCGAGCCCGCGGTGAGCGCCAGCGCCGTCAGCGCGTGCGGGCTGAACGTCGCGCCCGCGTCCGGGCCGGTGAGGGCGGCCGGGTGGGCGGTGGCCCGGCCGCCGACGTACTCCAGCTCCGGGAGGGGGCCGCCGGGCAGCGGCGCGGACTCCGCCGCGACCAGGGAGGCGTACGAGCCCGGCGAGCGGCGTACGGTCTGGGCCGCGTTGTTGATCAGGATGTCCAGGGGCCCGCGGGCGGCGACCGAGTCGGCGAGGGCGACCACCTGGGCCGGGTCCCGCAGGTCGATGCCGACGACGCGGAGCCGGTGCAGCCAGTCGGCGCTGTCCGGCATGGCGGCGAAGCGGCGCACCGCGTCGTGCGGGAAGCGGGTGGTGATCGTGGTGTCGGCGCCGTCGCGCAGCAGCCGCAGCGCGATGTACATGCCGATCTTCGCCCGGCCGCCGGTGAGCAGCGCCCGGCGCCCGGTGAGGTCGGTGCGGGCGTCGCGGCGGGCGTGGTTCAGCGCCGCGCACGCCGGGCAGAGCTGGTGGTAGAACGCGTCGACCTGCACGTACCGCTGCTTGCAGATGTAGCAGCCGCGCGGCTGCTTGAGGGTCCCGGCCGTCCGCGTGCTCGTGGACGTGCTCAGCGGGATGCCGGCGGTCTCGTCGTCGATGCGGCTCGGCGCGCCCGTCGCGGTCGCCTCGGTGACCGCGCGGTCGTGTTCGAGGATCGCGTCGCGGCGGTCCCGGCGGCGGCGCAGCTTCACCGTCTTGAACAGACCCGCGGTGGCCCGGCGTACGGCGACCGCGTCGGGGTGTTCCGGGTCCAGAGCCTCCGCCTGGGCGATCACCTCGAGGCACAGGGCGAGCCGGTCGGGGTCGATCCCCGGTGCGTGCGGCGCACGGCGGGCGTGGCCGCCGGAGGTGGCGGTCTCGTCGGCTGTCGCGGTCATCCTCTTCCGTCCCGGTAGGTCGTCACTCCGGGGCACTGTACTTTCCGCGCGGGCCGGAGCCCAGTTCGGCCACCGGGCCGGGCTCAGCCTTCGGCGGGCCGGTCGGTCTCGATGACGGCGGTCGTGTCGGCGTCGGCGGGCGGGGTCGCGCGCTGGGCGAGGTCCACCGTACGGCCGAGGTCGCCCAGGTCGCGGGGCCGTCCGGCGGGGCGGTCGGGCGGTGCGGGCCGGTCGTCGGCGGGCCGCCACGGTGACGCCGCGGGGGCGGCCGGGACGGTGTCCAGCGTGATCCGCGCCGGCGCGGCGCCGGGACTGGAACCGGCCACGGGAATCCCGGCCCCGGGAGCCCAACCGGAAGCCGGCGGGTCAGAAGAGACCGGCGGGGGAGAAGAGGCCGCAGGGGGAGAAGGGGCCGGTGGGGGAGAAGAGGGCGCGGGGGGAGAGGAAGGCCGGGGGCGCGGGTCAGGCCCCTCGGGGGCGGCGTGGCGGCCGACCGAGACGGTGGGGAACAGCTCCTCGTCCTCGTACTCGGCGAGGCCGGCCCGTTCCTGCAGGCGGCGCAGCGGGCCGGGCGCCCACCAGGCCGCCGGGCCCATCAGGCGCAGGACCGCCGGGACCAGCAGCATGCGCACCACCGTGGCGTCGAGGACCAGCGCGATGATCATGCCGACGCCGACGAAGCGCATCGTGGTCACCGAGGACAGGGCGAAGGCGCCCGTGACCACGATGAGCAGGATGGCCGCCGCGCTGATCACCCGGCCGGTACGGGCCAGGCCGGTGGTGACCGCCTCGGCCGTGGACGCGCCGCGGGTGCGCGCCTCCACCATGCGCGAGAGCAGGAAGACCTCGTAGTCGGTGGAGAGGCCGAACACGACCGCCGCCATGAGGACGACGATGCCCGCCTCGAGGGGTGCCGGGGTGACGTGCAGCAGGCCCGCGCCGTGTCCGTCCTGGAAGATCCAGACGAGGATGCCGAAGGTGGCGCTCAGGCTCAGCGCGCTCATCACGACCGCCTTGACCGGCAGCAGCACCGAGCCGAACGCCAGGAACATCAGCAGCAGGGTGGCGCCGACGAGCAGGCCGATCATCAGCGGCAGCCGATCCGCGGTGGCCGCCAGGCTGTCCACGTTGCGGGCCGTGGCGCCGCCGACGAGCACTTCCGTGTCCTTCGGTGGCGGCAGTGCGCGGATGTCGTCGACGGCCGTACGGGCCTGCGCGCTGAACGGGTCCTTGCCGGCCAGGGTCGCGGTGTACGTGACGACGGCGCCCCCCGAGCCCGCCGGGGTGACCGCCGCGACGCCCGGCACCTTGGCGACCGCCGCGGCGAACTGTTCGGTGCCGGCGGGCGGCCCACCCCCGGTGCCGCGCAGCACGACCTGGATGCCGGCGCTGCTGAACGCGGGGAAGTCCGCCTTGAGCATCTCGACCGCCTGGCGGGCCGGGTCGCCGGCGGGCAGCACCCGTTCGTCGTTCTCCCCGAAGTGCACCCCGCGGATCGGCGCGGCAAGCACGAGCAGCCCGGCGAGGATCGGGAGCACGACGAGCAGCGGGCGGCGCAGCACCACGTCGGCGAGCGCGGCCCAGCCCGCTCCGGCCGGGCGGGGGTTGGCGCGCTGCGGCAGGCGTACGGGAAGCTTGTCGACCCGGTGACCCAGGACGGCCAGCAGCGCGGGCAGCAGGGTGAGCGACAGCAGCGCCGCCAGGCCGACCGCGGCGAGCCCACCGTAGGCCAGCGACTTGAGGAACCCCTGCGGGAACAGCAGGAGGCCGGCCAGCGCGGTCATCAGCAGCGTCGCGGAGAACACCACGGTGCGCCCGGCGGTCGCCACGGTCCGGGTGACGGCTTCGGCGGGCGTACGCCCACCGGCCTGCTCCTCCCGGAACCGCCCCACCATGAACAGCCCGTAGTCGATGGCCATGCCCAGGCCGAGCAGGCTGGCCACGTTGACGGCGAACGAGTTGACGTCGTGGCCGTACGCGACGGCGTGCAGCACGCCCAGCGAGCCGAGCACCGCGCAGCCGCCGACGAGCACCGGCAGCGACGCCGCGACCAGCGAACCGAAGATGAACAGCAGCAGGACCAGCACGATCGGCAGGGAGATCGCCTCGGCGAAGGCCAGGTCGTCGGTCGAGCGGCTGGCGGAGGCATCGCCCAGCGGCGCGGCCCCGGCGAGGTGCACGGTGGCGCCCGCGACCGCCAGCTTGCCGTCGATCTGCCTGTACGCCTCCAGCTTCTCGCCGTCGTCCTGCCCGGCGAGGGTGAGCACCGCGACCGCGCTCTTGCCGTCGCCGGCGGCGTACTGGTCCGCCTTGTCCGGCCAGTAGCCGGTGACCGCGGTGACCGCGGACTTCGGCAGCGCCTCGAGCCGTGCCTCGATGCGCCGGCCGAGGGCCGGGTCGTCGACGGTGCTCTGTGCCGGGCGGTAGATCGCGACGACGTCACCGCCGCGCGCGCCCAACTCCCGCTGGACGACGTCGGCGGCCCGGGTGGACTCGCTGCCGGGGTCGGTGTAGCCGCCCTCGGACAGCTGGCCGAACACCCCGGCGCCCCACACCCCGGCCGCCGTGACCGCGACGACCGCGGCCGTGAGCACGGCCCAGCGGAACCGGGCCACCCACGCACCCCACGCGGCGAACAACGATGCCCCTCCTCAGCGCAGGGTCGCCGCCTGCAGGGCCACGCCGCCGCAGTCGGAGTTGAACGAGTCCTCGGTGACCCAGCTCAGATTGATCTTGCCGTTCTTCGGTGCCCGGTACGTCACCACGAACGCCACGGTGTCCAGGTTGGTGCCGCGTTCCTCGAAGGTGCTCGTGGCCGCCGGACCGCCCGTGGAGAGCTTCGCGGTCAGCCGGCCGCGGCCCGCGAGGGCGCCGACGTACAGCTTCAGCGTGCGCGCCGACGTGCCCGCCGGGGCGGAGATCGTGAAACCGTTGCCCTTGCCGCAGGTGCGGATGCCGGTCGGGGTGCCGTCGGAGTGGTCGACGGGCGAGCCGCCCCGCCACGCGAAACGCTGCGGGCTGAACCCGTGCCGGAACCGGGGCGCGGTCGGCGGGCCCTCGAGGATGGCGAAGCCGCCGTCGTCGTCGCGTTCCAGGGAGAACGTGCTCTGCTCGCCCCAGTGCACCCAGTCGCGGGTGCCCTCGGCGCTGAGGTCGACGAGCCCGGGTACGCCGGTGCGGGCGATGCTCACCGAGCCGCGGAACGGCGGAGGGCTCGACTTGCGCGGCGGCGCGGAGCTGCTCTTCGCGGGCGTCGGTGACGGCGAGCCCGTCGGTGAGGGGCTGTCGGAGGCGCTGGGCAGCGGGATCGGGAACTGCTGGTCCGGCGGGTTGAGCGGCACGTCGCCGAGGGCGGGCGGCTGGACCGGCGGGATGGCCGCCTTGTCGTCGCCGCGGACGGCCCGGCTGACGATGAACCCGAAGGCGATCACCACGAGCACCCCGGCGAGGATCACCGCGGCCGGCATGAGGAACTCGCTGAGCCGGCGGCTGCGGCCCTCCAGCAGCTCCGGCGGCACGGCTGCGCCGCGGCGGCCGGCTGTGCGGTAGCCGTACCCGGGGCGCAGGCCGGCGGCCGGGTCCGGCCGGCGCGGGGCCCGGTCGGAGGGGCGACCTCCGGGCTGTGGCGGGCGACCTGTCGTACGGTCGTCGTCCGGCAACCGACCCTCCCCGGTCGTTCGCGGGCGCGCGCCGCACCGCCGGTGGCGGCCGGGCGGGTTGTCCCTGGTCGTGGTGCTGTTGGGGGGTCCACGTTCTCACCTTCCGTGAGTGACGGAGAAGAGCGAATTGAGTAACCACCCGTTTTGTTGATCACGCGGGTCGGCGGTTCGGTGGAGGTTCGCGCCGGGCCCGCGGGTGCCGGCGAGTACCGTGTCCGAAGTTTCCCCCGTGTCCCGCGAGTAGGAGAAGTCAGAGCAGATGAGTGTCCAGGACAAGACCGCCGGCAAGCGTCGCGGCCAGGCGCTCACGGGCGCGCTCGCGGGTGTCGCGGTGATCGCCGTGCTCGTCGCGGTCTTCATCGGCATCCAGGTGTCGGACGACGACGACAAGCCCGCGGCCACCTCCGCGCCGGCCGCCGCCACGTCGGAGCCCGCCCAGGCGCAGCCGAGCGCCCCGGCCGCCGAGCCCAGCGCGCCCGCCGCCCAGACCCCGCTCGACCCGGCGCTCAAGGAGAAGCCGGTGGTCAAGGCCGGCAAGGGCAAGGTCACCAAGCTGGTCGTCAAGGAGCTCATCGCGGGCAAGGGCCCGAAGCTGACCGCCGGCCAGACGATCCAGGCCAACTACGTCGGCGTGACGTACAAGGACGGCAAGCAGTTCGACTCGTCGTGGGACCGCGGCCAGCCCGCGGAGTTCCCGGTCGGCGTGGGCCAGCTCATCGAGGGCTGGGACAAGGGCCTGGTCGGCGTGCCGGTCGGCAGCCGGGTGCAGCTCGACATCCCGGCCGCCCAGGCGTACGGCGAGAACGCGACCGGCGGCCGTCCCGCCGGCGACCTGCGCTTCGTCGTCGACGTGCTGGCCGCGCAGTAACGGCTACAGCTCGCGGACCACGACGTCCGCCTGACGGGAGCGGCCCGCCGCGGCAGGCCGCTCCTCCACGGCGTACTTGAGGTCGCGCAGCGCGGTGAGCAGCTCGTCCACCGACGCCGGCGTCACGCCCGCGGTGGCCAGCGCCCGCACGAGGCGCCCCTTGGTGGCCTTGTTGAAGTGGCTCACCACCGAGCGGCGCGGCTCGCCGTCCACGATCCGCTCGTGCAGCACCCGCAGCGCCACGGCCTGCGGCCCCGGCGCCCACATCGCCGCGTAGGCGCCCGAGCGCAGGTCCAGCACCGGTCCGTCGTCCGGCAGGTGCCGGGTCAGGGCGGTCTTCCAGTACGGCGTCAGCCCGCCGATCCCGGGCAGCGTGACCCCGGCCGAGCACCGGTACGCGGGGATGCGGTCGGTGAGCCGCACGACGCCCCACAGCCCGGAGAACACGACCGCCCGCTCGTCCACCCACGCCCGCGCCTGCGGGGCGAGCGTGGCGGCGTCGAGGGCCTCGTAGAGCACTCCGGTGTACACCTCGGCGGCCGGCGCCGCGGGGGCGGTGGCCAGGACGGCGTTGCGCTCGAGCTCGCCGCGCTGCCCCTCGCTCAGGCCCAGCGTGGCCAGGGAGTCGGCGACCGCCCGGGCGCTCGTGCGCCGGCTCAGCGCGGACAGCCGCCCGAGGACCCGCCGGCGGGCCGGGGCGAGCTTCGGGAGCCAGAGCGTGGCCGGGTCGACCGGGTCGCCGGCGGCCGGTGCGGTCTTGCCCTCGGACGGCGGCAGGAGAACGATCACGCCGCGAGGTTACAAGCCGGGGTCGGACAGGGCGTCGGCGACGCTCGGGTACACGCCGAGGGCCGGGGTGAGCCCGACGGTCTCCAGCAGCCCGTGCAGCCAGGCGCTGGGCGCCGCCAGCCGGACCCAGCCACCGGCCGCCGCGGCCCGGCGGTGCCCGGTCACGAACGCGCTGAGCCCGGTCGAGTCGCAGAACTCCACCCCGGAGAGGTCGACCACGATCCGCGGGCTGGGGCGGTCGAGCACCTGGTCGAGGGTGGTGCCGAGGACCGGGGTGGCGTCCATGTCGAGGTTTCCGCGGACGGTCACGACCACCGAGTCGTCCAGGTTGCCGATGACGGACACGTGCACGGGAAGCCTCCTGCCATCGACGGAGCCTTCTCTCTGCCCCGTCAGGGCCGCTCCGGAACCTGCGGAACGGTGATCGTCGTCCGCACGGTCGCCTGGTCGATCTCGGTGGTGCGTACGGTGAAAGTCAGCTCGTACGTGCCCGGCACCGGGAAGGTGAGCGCACCCACGGCGTCGTTGCGCGGCGGCAGCGGCAGCATCGGCGCGGAGACCGGTTCCAGGTCCTGTCCCTGCAGCCGGGTGGTGACCGTCCACTCCGGCGCGGGCAGCGGCTTGCCCTCCGGCGTGTACGTGAACCCGTGCACGGTGTTGTTCTCGCCCAGCTCGACGGGATACACGTAGTACTGCAGCGTGAAGAGGTCGGCCGTCAGCGTCTGGGACACGCCCTTCTCGGCGGGCGCGGTCCGCTCGGCGGTGACGCTGCGCCCGGGCGTCGTCTGCACGAGGACGGCGCTGAGCCCGAGCACCGCGACGGTCGCCGCGACCTCGATGCCCACCATGCGGCGCAGCCGGCCGGGGCCGGCGGTCACCACCGCCGAGCGCTGCACGAACCGCCGGGCGAGGGCGGCCGCACCGAGCACCGCCGCCAGCACGGCGACCTTGGCCAGTACGATCCGGCCGTACCCGGTGGCCCACAGTGCCGCCGGTGTGCCGACGTGCACCACGGCCTGCACCACGCCCGCGCCGGCCAGCCAGACCACCGCCAGCGTCGCCCATCGTGACCACGCCGGCAGGATCCGGCCGAGCACCCGCGGGTGGGCCCGGCGCAGCAGGAACAAGCCCAGGGCGACGAGCCCGCCGAGCCACACCGCCATGGCGGCGAGGTGCACCACGTCCGCCGCGATGATCGCCGGACTCAGCGGCGACTCGACGGCGTGCCCGGTCAGCGGCCAGGTCGTCAGCCCCGCCGCGGCCAGCGCGAGCAGGGTGGCCGTACGCCACGGCGCGGACCGGCCGTGCAGCACCGGGGGAAGCAGCACCGCGACGGCGGCGAGCACGGCCAGGCGGGTCAGCAGGGTCAGGCCGTACGGGCCGGCGAGCACGTCGGCCAGCTCGGTGACGGACACGTCCCAGACCGGTGCCCCGCTGGCGTCCGGCGCGCGGGTCCACAGGGCGCCGAGCGTCGCGGCGGCCGTGGCGATCAGGCCCGTACGGACCAGCAGGATCGGCCCGCGCCGGGAGAGCCGCCGGGGCCACAGCAACCCGAGCAGCAGCGCCGGGCCGGCGATCAGCGTCAGGCCGGCGTACCCGAGGAAGGTGAGCGCGGGGCGCACGGCCGCGACCGACGGGTGCACGCCGGTGGGGTCGCCCTCGGCGGGCCGCGCGGACGGCGCGCCGACCGAGAACGTCATGGCGCCACCGACGGGGTGGCTGTCGGCGGAGATGATCCGGTAGCTGACCAGGTACGTCCCCAGCGGCTGACCCGCCCGGCGCACCTGGATGCGCAGCACCGGCCCGTCCGCGGTGACCGCGCCGGTGATCCGCTTGCCGTCCGGGGCGAGCACCTGGGTCCGGCCCTCGACCGGCGTGACCGGCTCGCTGAACCGGATCACGATCTCCTCGGGGGCCGCCCCGACCACGCTGCCCGGCTCCGGGCTGGCCGTCTGCAGCGCCGCGTGCGCCGCCGCGGGGGAGGCCGGCAGGAGCAGAGCGGCGAGCCCGATCACGAGCATGACCAGGACACGGACCACCCGCGGCCCCCCGACCGCACAGACTCGAGTCACGACAGGTAGTTCGGATGTTTCGCGGGAAAGGTTCAATCCCCGCGTGGCGGCTTACCGACCACCCCTCGCGGGTACGGCACGACGATACGATCCCGGGCAGGTCCACGCCCTCAAGGAGGCCCCTCGATGTCCGTGCATCCCCGCGCCGGCACCCCCGCCGATTCCCGCGACACCATCGACGTGCCCCGGGTGGTCCTGAGCTACTACACCGGCCACCCCGACCCGGAGGTGGCCGAGCAGCGGGTCGCGTTCGGCACCTCCGGCCACCGCGGCTCCAGCCTGAGGACCGCGTTCAACGAGGACCACATCGTGGCCACCAGCCAGGCCATCGTCGAGTACCGCAAGGCGCAGGGCACCGACGGGCCGCTCTTCCTGGGCCGCGACACGCACGCGCTCTCCGAGCCGGCCATGGTGTCCGCGCTGGAGGTGTTCGCCGCCAACGACGTCAAGGTGTTGATCGACAGCCGCGACGGCTACACGCCGACGCCCGCGCTGTCGCACGCCATCCTCACGTACAACCGGGGGCGCTCGGGCGGGCTCGCCGACGGGGTCGTCGTCACGCCGTCGCACAACCCTCCGGACGACGGCGGGTTCAAGTACAACCCGCCGAACGGCGGCCCGGCCGACACCGACGCCACCAAGTGGATCCAGGACCGGGCCAACGAGCTCATCGCGGCCGGGCTCAAGGACGTCCGCCGTGTCGGCGCCGCCCGCGCCCGCGTGTCCGAGCTGGTCTCCGGGTACGACTACCTGTCGGCGTACGTGGACGACCTGTCCTCGGTCATCGACATGGAGGCGATCCGCTCGGCCGGCGTACGGATCGGCGCGGACCCGCTGGGCGGCGCGTCGGTGGCGTACTGGGGCGAGATCGGCGAGCGGTACGGGCTGGACCTGACCGTGGTGAACCCGGACGTGGACCCGACGTTCGGGTTCATGACGCTGGACTGGGACGGCAAGATCCGGATGGACTGCTCGTCGCCGTACGCGATGGCGTCGCTGATCCAGCAGAAGGACCGCTTCCAGCTGGCCACCGGCAACGACGCGGACGCCGACCGGCACGGCATCGTCACGCCCGACGCCGGCCTGATGAACCCCAACCACTACCTGACGGTCGCGATCTCGTACCTGTTCCGGGTGCGCGTGGACTGGCCCGGCGCGGCGGCCATCGGCAAGACGCTGGTGTCCTCGTCGATGATCGACCGGGTCGCCGCGGACCTGGGCCGCACGCTCGTCGAGGTGCCGGTGGGCTTCAAGTGGTTCGTGCCGGGGCTGCTCGACGGCACGGTCGGCTTCGGCGGCGAGGAGAGCGCCGGCGCGTCGTTCCTGCGCCGCGACGGCAGCCCGTGGAGCACCGACAAGGACGGCATCCTGCTCGACCTGCTCGCCTCCGAGATCCTGGCCACCACCGGACGGACCCCCAGCGAGCACTACGGGGACCTGACGGCGAAGTTCGGCTCGCCCGCGTACGCCCGCATCGACGCCCCGGCGACCCGCGACGAGAAGGCGATCCTCGCCAAGCTGTCGCCCTCGCAGGTCAGCGCCAAGGAGCTGGACGGCGAGCCGATCACCGCGGTGCTGACCACGGCGCCGGGCAACGACGCGCCGATCGGCGGGCTCAAGGTGGCCACCGAGTCCGGCTGGTTCGCCGCCCGGCCCTCCGGCACCGAGGACGTCTACAAGATCTACGCCGAGTCGTTCAAGGGCCCGGAGGCGCTCGCCCGGATCCAGGAGGAGGCCCGCGCGGTGGTGTCGGCCGCCCTCAAGGGGTAGCGCCGGGACGCACGAGACCGAGGTCGTAGGCGGCGATCGTCGCCTGCACCCGGTCCCGGACGCCCAGCGTGGCCAGCAGCGCGTTGACGTGCGCCTTCACCGTGCCGGTCGTGATGCCCAGCGCCGCGCCGATCTCGGCGTTGGACAGGCCCCGCGCGATGCTGACCAGCACCTCCCGCTCGCGCGGGGTGAGGCCGGCCAGGCGGGCGTCGTCGGGCACGGTGGCGGTGATCCCGCCGCCGGCGAACGCGTCGATGAGCCGCCGGGTGACGGCGGGGCTGAGCATGGCCTCGCCGCCGGCCACCACGCGGATCGCGGCGAGCAGGTCGGCCGGCTCGGTGTCCTTGAGCACGAAGCCGGACGCGCCCGCGCGCATCGCCTCGAACACGTAGGCGTCCTGGTGGAACGTGGTCAGCACGAGCACCCGCGGCGGCTGCGGCCGGGCGGTCAGCCGCGCGGTGGCGGTCAGCCCGTCCATGCCCGGCATGCGGATGTCCATCAGCACGACGTCGGGCCGGACGCGGCCGGCGACCTCCAGCGCCGCGGCGCCGTCCGCGGCCTCGCCGACGACGCTCAGGTCGGGCTCCGCGTCGACGATCGCCGCGATGCCGGCCCGGACCATCAGCTGGTCGTCGACGACCATCACACGCGTGGCGATGTCGCCACCTCCTCGTCCTCCCCGGCCCGCTGCGGCGGCACCGGACCGTCCTGGGGCGCGGGGATCCGGATCTCGGTGTTCCCGTCCCCGTCGGCCGCGAGGCTTCCGCCGACCGCGGCCAGCCGGGCCCGCAACCCCGCGGCCACCTCGCCACCGGCATCCTCCGGCATCGGGATCACCGCGAGGCGCAGCGGGTCGCCGGTGAGGTCCACCCGTACCCGCACCGGGCCCGTGTCGCCGGCCAGCAGCAGCTCCACCACCCGGTACGCCGAGACGTCCAGGTCCGTGCTCAGCCGCCGGCCGGTGCCGGTGATCTCCAGGCCGACCGTACGGCCCCCCGCACGCCACCGGTCCACGAGCGCCGGCAGCGCGGCGAGCGTCGGCTGCGGCGCACGGGCCTGGTCCCCGCCGGCCGGGGCGTCGCGCAGGTCGTTGAGCAGGCCGCGCATCCCGTCCAGCGCGGTCCGGGCGGCGCCCACGACCGCGTCCAAGTCTCCCCGGTCGGCCGCCTCGGGCACCCGCGCGGTGTCGCGCAGCACCGCCTCGCGCAGGCCGGCCGCCACCCGGGCCCGTTCCGCGCCCGCCTCCGCGAGGGCCCACGCCGTGGCGGCCGCGACCGCGTGGTCCTCGCGGGCCCGTACGCGCTCGCGCCGGCGCCGCGTCAGGAAGCCCGCCAGCCACGCCCCGAACACCGGGAACGACAGCGGGATGCCGCCGGCGATCGCCATGATCAGGAACGTGGCCGGTGCGGGGGCCGCGGTGTCCTCGGGCGGGTCGAGCACCAGCATCAGGCTGACCGCGGACACCACACAGCCCAGCACCGCGGGCATCGCCAGCCAGGTCAGGCCCGGGCGGCGGCCGTAGCGGGCCACCGCGTGCACCGCCAGGACCTCCGCCCCGGCCCCCGTCACGGCGATCCAGCCGTGGGTGATGGTGAGCAGCCGCGCGGCGAGCAGCAGCGGCCACACCCAGCCGGTGACGAGCACGGCCGCCAGCACGGTCCAGGGCCGGCTCCGCCGCCACGCCAGCGGCAGGGCGTGCCCGATCAGCGCCAGGGCGGCCAGCGAGGCGGCGCCGGCCGGCAGATCACCCTCCAGCGCGACGAGCAGCCCGGCGGCGGGGGCGCCGAGGGCGAGCAGCAGGACGGCCACGTCGATGACCGAGTCCGGGCCCGGCCGTCGCACGCCACCGGGGACCGGGGCCGCGTCGGCGGGCAGCAGCGCGTCCACCTGCCAGCCGCCGCCGGGCCGCGGACCGGCCTCGAGCGTGCCGCCGAGGGCCGCCGCCCGCTCGCGCATCCCGGCGATCCCGCGGCCGGAGCCGAGGCGCGCGGCGGATCCGTCCGGGGTGGCGCCGGCCGGGCCGTCGTCGGCGACGGTCAGGCGTACGCCGTCCGGGGTGCCGGTGAGGCCGACGGTGACCGACGCGCCCGGGGCGTACCGCAGCGTGTTGGTGAGGGCCTCGCGGGCGATCCCGTACGCCGCCTCCGCCACGGCCGGGCCCATCGGGTGCGTGCCCTCGACGGTGACACGCTGCCCGAGGCGCCGGAAGCCGTCCGCGAGCTCGGTCAGACCCCCGCCGGGTGCCGGGACGCCGGGCTCCTGCAGCAGCGCCACCAGCCGCTGCAGGGCGGTCAGCGTCTCCCGCCCGGTACGCGCCGCGAAGTCCCTCGCCTCGGCGACCAGCTCCGGGCGGGTGGCTCCGACCCGCTGCGCGGCCGAGGCGATCACGACGATCGACGTCAGGTGGTGCGCGGTGACGTCGTGCAGCTCCCGGGCGAGCCGGTGCCGTTCGGTGTCCGCAGCCCGGGACCGCCGCTCCTCGGCCTCGGCCAGCCGGGTGGCGGCGTCGGCGCGGTCGGCGTACCAGCGGTGCCGGGCGCGGCCCAGCGCCGCCACGCCGGTGTAGACCACCACCAGCACCGCGAGCGCGGCCGGGAAGTCGCCGCCGAGCTCGTCGTCGCCGGCCACCAGCGCGGCCTGCCAGACGACCAGCGCCGCGGCCGTGGCCAGGGCCGTGCGCTGGGGGCGGCGTACGGCGATCCCGTACAGCATGACGAGGTCGGCGACCGTGATCACGGTCAGCGAGTCCGGCGGCAGGCCCAGGTCGGCGACGGTCATCGCGGCGACCACCACCCCGGTTGTCGCGATCGGGGCGGTACGCCGCCACAGCAGAGCCGCCGCGACGGTCACGGTCAGCGCCACCGCGGTGGCCGCCGAGGTCGCCGTCACGTGCTCCCCGGTGGCGTACGCCAGCCCCGGCCACGCCGCCAGCTGCAGGACGGCGAGCGCGGCGGGCAGCAGCCAGACCGGTGTGCGTTCCATGACGCCACAGACCCTAGGGGGCGCGCGCATCCCCGCACATCCGTCCGCGGGCCGGGCGGGGTCTCTATCGCAGGTTGGAGCCCCCGCGCAGGCGGTCCTGGTAATTCTCAGCTTCGACCCGCCCGAGCCGACTGGAATTCCACCAGGACCGTACAGGTATCTCGCGATGACCAGCACAGACGGGACCCCACGCCACCATGACCGCACCAGCCACGCGGGTCGGCCGCCGGCGCGCGCAGAAGCAGGCCCGCCCGGGCCCGCTTCCGCTCGCCGTGGCGGTGCTCGCGCTGCTGGCGGTACTGGGGTGGCTGCTGGTGCAGGACGGCGGCACGACCCGTCCCGGGTACGCCGGCGGCCCGTTCGCGATGCTCGGCGCCTTCCTGGCCTGCCGCCGGATCGGTGCCATGATCGTGGTGGCACGGCCGGTGCGATCCTTCTGGCGGTGGTTCGCCAACGCGGCCATCTGTCTGGGAGCCGGGGCCGCGATCAGCTTCGCGCTGGCCAACAACCGTCCGGGTCTCTCGCCATACGTCGCCGCGCCGATCATGCTCGGCGTGGCCATGGCGATGGTGGCCTTCGTGCAGCTCCCGCGGGAGCGCCGGTCCGCGCTGAGGTGGGCGCAACTCGTGCTCGACGGGGCGACCGTGGCCGTCTCCGGCGCGCTGATCTTCTGGTACGTCGTCTTCCAGCTCGCCGATCCCGCCACGCCGCCGGCCACCCTGCAGGGCGCGGCGGTCGTGGGCGTCGGCGGGCTCATCGCGCTCGTGGTGATCGGGCGCGCGGCGATGAGCCCCACCAGCGCCGTGGACCCGTTGTCGCTGCGGATGCTCGCCGTCGCGCCGCTGACCGGGGTGGTCGCCTCGGTGCTGCTGATCGCCGGCAGCCCCACCGCGCGGCTGTGGCTGTCGGCGCTGGCCATCCCGCTGGTCGGGCTGGCCATGTGCCTTGCCGCGTACCGTCAGCAGCTTGTGCTGAGCCGTCCCGGCATGGCGCCCTCGGCGCCCGCGCGCCGCAGCGTTTACAACGCCCTGCCGCTGGTCTCGGTGATCGCGACCGCGGCGCTGGTCATCACCGTCTCGGCGCGCCAGCTCGACTCGCACCAGCGCGTCGTCATCGTCGGCGCGGTGCTGATCGCGGCGTTCGTGGTCGCCCGGCAGCTGCTGGGCCTGCGCGCCAACGAGCGGATGCTCGGCGGGATCCGCCGCCAGCAGGCCGAGCTGGAACGTCTGGCGATGCACGACCCGCTGACCGGGCTGGCGAACCGGGCCCGCTTCGGCACGGTCCTCGGCGAGCGGCTGGACGCACACCTGCCGGCCAGCGTGCTGCTGGTCGACATCGACGACTTCAAGATGGTCAACGACACCATGGGCCACGCCGTCGGCGACCAGCTGCTCTACGAGGTGGCGCAGCGGCTGCGGCACCACAGCGCGGTCACCCACCTGCCGTCGCGCCTGGGCGGCGACGAGTTCGCCGTGCTGCTCGACACCGACGAGCCGGTGCAGGCCGAGGCCGCGGCCGCGCGCATCCTGGCCGCGCTGGCGGTGCCGTTCCGCGTCGGCGAGCACCAGTTGCTCGCCCACGCCAGCATCGGCGTCGCCCTGGCCGGCCCCGGCGACAGCGCCGACGAGATGCTGCGCAACGCCGACATCGCGATGTACGCGGCGAAGGCCTCCGGCAAGGCGTCCTACGCCCGGTTCGAGCCGCGGATGCGCAACGAGGTCGTCAACCACGCCCGGCTCGGCAGCGAGCTGCACAACGCGATCATCCGGCACGAGCTGTACCTGATGTACCAGCCGGTCTTCGACATCACCACCGGCCGTATGTCCGGCGCGGAGGCGCTGGTGCGCTGGCGGCACCCGACCCGCGGCAACGTGTCGCCGGGCGACTTCATCCCGGTGGCCGAGCGCTCCGGGCTGATCGTGCCGCTCGGCTCCTGGGTGCTGCGCGAGGCGTGCGAACAGCTCGCCCGCTGGCACGCCGAGTACGGCCCAGCCGCCATCCGCTCGATCAACGTCAACGTGGCCGCCCGGCAGCTGCGCGAGTCCGGCTTCGTCGACGAGGTCGCGGCCGTGCTCAGCGATACCGGCCTCGTACCGGCGAACCTGGTGCTCGAGGTGACCGAGTCGTCGGTGGTCGACGGCCGGCAGGTGCGCGAGACCCTGGAGGCGCTGCACGAGCTGGGCGTACGCCTGGCCCTCGACGATTTCGGCACCGGCCAGTCCAGCCTCAGCCTGCTGCGGGCGTTCCCGGTGGACGTGCTGAAGCTGGACAAGTCCTTCGTCGACGGGATCTGCGACGGCGAGGACCGCGGCCGGCTGGCGGTGGCCGCGGCCGTGGCCCAGCTCGCCGAATACCTCGACCTCTACGCGGTCGCCGAGGGCATCGAGACCGCCGCGCAGCTGGAACGGCTGCGGCAGATGGGCTACCGGCTCGGCCAGGGCTACTACATGGCCAAGCCGCTCCCACCGGCGGAGATGGCGGCCCTGATGGTGCGGACCGCCACCGCCGTCCCGGTCTAGGCGGACACCTCGTTGCGCTCGGCGCCCCACATCGTGTGGAACGAGCCGTCCTTGTCGACCCGCTGGTACGTGTGCGCGCCGAAGAAGTCGCGCTGGCCCTGGATCAGCGCGGCCGGCAGGCGCTCGGCGCGCAGCCCGTCGTAGTACGCCAGCGCGGACGCGAAGCCCGGCGCCGGGATGCCCTGCGCGGCCGCGAGCGCCACGACCCGCCGCCACGCGTCCTGCGCGCCGCTGACCGCCTCGAGGAAGTAGTCGTCGACGAGCAGGGTCTGCAGGTTCGCGTCCTTGTCGTACGCCTGCTTGATGTAGTCGAGGAACTTCGCCCGGATGATGCAGCCGGCCCGCCAGATCTTGGCCATCGCGCCCGGGTCGATCTGCCAGCCGTACTCGGCGCTGGCCGCCTGGATCTGCTGGAAGCCCTGCGCGTACGCGACGATCTTGGAGGCGAACAGCGCCTGCTCGACGTCGGCCTGCAGGTCCGCGCCGCCCGCGCCGGCGGTGGCCGACGGGCCGGGCAGCTTGCCCGCGGCGGCCGCGCGCACGTCCGCGCCGCCGGACAGCGCCCGGGCGAACACCGCCTCGGCGATGCCGCTCACCGGCACGCCCAGGTCCAGCGCCGACTGCACGGTCCAGCGGCCGGTGCCCTTCTGCTCCGCGCGGTCCACCACGATGTCGACGAACGGCTTGCCGCTCTCGGCGTCGACCTGCTTGAGCACCTCGGCGGTGATCTCGATCAGGTACGAGCCGAGCCGCCCCTCGTTCCAGCCCTTGAAGATCTCCGCGATCTCCGCCGGCGAGTGGCCCCCGGCCTGCCGGAGCAGGTCGTACGCCTCGGCGATGAGCTGCATGTCGGCGTACTCGATGCCGTTGTGCACCATCTTCACGAAGTGGCCGGCGCCGTCCGGGCCGACGTGCACGCAGCACGGCTCCCCGTCGACCTTGGCCGAGATGTCCTCCAGCAGCGGGCCGAGCGACTCGTACGACTCCGGCGAGCCGCCGGGCATGATGCTCGGGCCGTGCAGGGCGCCCTCCTCGCCGCCGGACACGCCGGTGCCGACGAAGTGCAGGCCACGCTCCTTGAGGGCCGCCTCGCGCCGCCGGGTGTCCGCGAAGTGCGCGTTGCCGGCGTCGATGAGCATGTCACCCGGCTCGAGCAGCGGGGCGAACTCGTCGATGACCGCGTCGGTGGCCTTGCCGGCCTTGACCATGATCACCACGCGGCGGGGCCGTTCCAGGCTCGCCACGAAGTCCTCGGCGCTCTCGGACGGGATGAACGTGCCCTCGTGGCCGAACTCCTCGACGAGCTCCTTCGTCCGGCCGTAACTGCGGTTGTGCACCGCGACCGTGTGGCCGTGGCGGGCGAAGTTGCGGGCCAGGTTGCGCCCCATCACCGCCAGGCCGGTCACGCCGATCTGAGCCTTCTGCGTCATGAACGTCCTTCCTCCACGCGAGCGGGGCGGGGTGTATCCCGTCCGTCGCCAAGCCGTCACGGCCATTGTTACGGATCGGCAACGCCGGGGGTTCGACCGGTCGTGAACCAGGTTCACCCTGCGGGACGCCACGTCCCGGACGCGCGCGTCCGCAAAGATCGGGCCGACGGTACGCTCGGCGCGTGAAGCGCGGCGAGATCTGGACCATCGGCAGCCGCACCGACCTGCGCTACCGGGTCCTCGTGCTCTCGGCCGACAGCTACAACGAGCGGTCGAACGCGTCCCCGTTCTGCGCGCCGATCGTGCGCCAGCGTGGCGTGACCGAGCTGCCGCCGTACGCGGTGGCCCTCACCGAGCAGGACCCGATCACCGGCGTCGTGGTGATCAACCGGATGCGCCGCCTGCCCGCCTCGGTCGGTGCGGAGCGCATCGGCATGGCCACCGGCGCGAGCATGGCCCGGGTCACCGAGGCGATGCGCGGCCTCTTCGAGCTCTGACCTCCCGACCGCACGATCGCGGTAGCCCGTCCGGGTGACCCGGGCCGCCTCGCGCCGCAGGTGGGATGGGGGTGGGGGTGTTCGGGGGATGACGATCTCGGCCGGGCTGGCGTATTCAGGAGGACATCGAACGACGCACGTGGAAGGGACAGTGACCTGGATGGGCGGCCGTCAGGCGTACGTGGAGGCGGTGGAGATGCGCCCTTCCCACCCCACGGACGACGCCGGCCGCGCGCTGGTCGACCGGGCCGTCGGGCTGCTTGCCGGCCGCACCCGCTGCCGGCTGTCGGACGCGCATCGGCACCTGCTGCAGATGGCCGCCGACCAGGGCCGTGACCTCGCCGACGTGGCCGGCGGCGTGATCACCCTGTTCGACGTCACCGAGCCGTCCGCCCGCGCCACCGCGCCGTACCCGCGCCTGCCCGCGGTCGGCGTCGCCCCGGTCCGGCGCCCGGACCCGTGGCTGGCGACGGCGCAGGCGGTCCTCGACGGCATGCCCGGCCAGGCCGCGCTGCTGCTGCCCGTCCGCGACGCCGGGTGCCTCGTCGACCTGGAGTTCGCCGCGGTGACTCCGGAGGCCGAGCTCGGCGACGGGCTGCACGGCCGGGCCCTGATCGGCGTGCGACTGGGCGACCACTTCCCGGAGAGTCTGCTCAGCGACCGGTGGAGGTGCTACGAGCGGGTGCTGGACAGCGGCGAGCCGGCCGAGCTCGGACCGTTCCTGATGGGCGGCGAGCGGTACACCGTCCGTGCCCACCGGATCGGCTCCGGGCTGCTGATGAGCTGGGAGCGGCACGGGCGCGGCCCGGGGGAGAGCGAACGCATCGCCGGCACCGAGCGCCTGGGCAACCTCGGCTGGGGCGAATGGGACCTGGTCAGCGGGGAGGTGCGCTGGTCCGCGCAGGTCTTCCGGATCTACGAGCGGGATCCCGCGCTGGGACCCATGTCGCGCGAGGAGACCGAAGCGCTGACCCTGCCCGAGGATGTGCCGCTGCGGCTGGCCGCCGTCGAGGCGTTCCAGCGCGGCGAGCAGGTCGACGTGACCCTCCGGGCCCGGGTGCACGGCCGGATCAAGTACCTGCGGACGGTCGCGGACGCCGTCCGGGACGCGGCCGGGTCGCCGCTGCGGATCTACGGCATCGTGCAGGACGTCACCGCCCGCGAGGCCGGCGCCCGGCGCCTGGCCGAGGTCGAGCACCAGCTCGCCGAGCAGCGCCGGTCCGCGGCCGCCGATCACGCGCTCGCCGCCCAGCTGCAGCGGGCCATCCTGCCGATCCCGGACGGGCCGGTGGCGCTGCCCGGCCTCAAGGTCGCCGTCCGCTACCTGCCGGCCGGGCAGGAGGGCATGGTCGGCGGCGACTGGTACCACGCGACGACGCTCGGCGACGGCTCGGTGCTGCTCGCCGTCGGCGACGTGGCCGGGCACGGCACCCAGGCGGCCACCACGATGGCGCAGCTGCGTCATTCGCTGCGGGCGCTGGCCGTGACCACCTCCGACCCGGCCGAGCTGCTCGGCCACCTCAACCGCCTGACCTGCGACCTGGACGCGGAGTGCCCGGAGATCGCCGCGACCGCGATCGTGGCCCGCTTCGACCCGGCCCGGCGCCGCCTCACCTGGGCCCAGGCCGGGCACCCGCCGCCGCTGCTGTCGCGGGGCGGCCGGACGGCGCCGCTGCCCCGCCCGTCGGGGCCGATGCTGGGCGTCGTCGAGGACGCCCGGTACGAGTGCGCCGTGCTCGACCTCGAGATCGGCGACCTGCTGCTGTGCTACACCGACGGGCTGGTCGAACACCGCTCCCGTGGCCTGGACGACGGTCTCGACGCGGTCATCCGCGCGGTCGACGAGTCGGTCCGCGCCTCGCCCCGGCAGCCCCTCGGCGAGCTGCTGGCCCGGCTGCGCCAGGCGAACCCGGACGACGACACGTGCATCCTCGCCGTACGCCCGATGACCGGGGAGACCCACGACCTGCGCCGATACCTGGGCCGTCGGTGAGATTCGCGCCCGCGCGGGTACCCCTGGGGTCGTGGACCTCACCCGGCCCCTGGCCCCGGACGTGCCCGCGGCACCGCACAGCGCCAGCGGTGAGCGCACCCGCCTGCACGACCTGAGCGGTCTCGCGCCGCCCGCGCGCCCGGCCCGGCGGTGGACGCCACGCCGGGTGGTGGCCACGCCGGCGGCGTACGACCATCCGCACGGCCACCGCATCATGGACCGGCTCGGGGAGCTGGGCATCGAGGTGGAACGGCTGCCCGGCAACCGGCTGACCGGGCTGCGCGGCGCCACCGAGCGGGAGACGTACGCCCGCGCCAAGGCGACCCTGGCGATCGTGGTCAGCCCGCCGTCGCGCCGCAAGCTGCAGCCGATCGCCCCCAGCGCGGACTGGCGCTTCGACCTGGCCGAGGGCTGCCCGGCGCACTGCCAGTACTGCTACCTCGCCGGCTCGCTGACCGGGCCGCCGGTGACCCGCGTCTACGCCGACCTCGACGACATCCTCGCCGGGCTGGCGCCGTACGCCGGAACCGCGAAGCGCCGCCCCGAGGAGGGCACCACCTTCGAGGCGTCCTGCTACACCGACCCGCTCGCGCTGGAACACCTGACCGGCAGCTGGCGCCGCGCGGTGGAGCACTTCGGCGCCTGGGACGACGCGGTGCAACTGCGCTGGACGACGAAGTTCGCCGACGTGGGCACCTTCGTCGGTCTGCCGCACCACGGGCGCACCCGGGTCCGCCTCAGCGTCAACTGCCTGCCGGTCACCACCCGCTTCGAGGGCGGCACGGCCAGGCTCGAGGACCGCCTCGCCGCCCTGCGCCGCCTCGCCCTCGACGGCTACCCGGTCGGCCTCACGATCGCGCCGATCATGCCGGTGCCGGACTGGCCGGAGCACTACGGCCACCTGCTCGACGAGGTGGCCCGCGCGGTGCACGGCGTGCCAGGCCTCGACCTGACCGCCGAGCTCATCACGCACCGCTTCACCCCGGGCAGCAAGGACGTGCTGCTCGGCTGGTACCCGGCGACCCGCCTGGAGATGGACGAGGAGGCCCGCGACCGCAAGCACGGCAAGTTCGGCGCGGTCAAGTACGTCTACCCGCGTACCACCATGACGGACCTGCGCTCCTGGTTCGAACGGGAGATCGCCGAGCGCCTGCCGGCCTGCCGCATCCTCTACTGGACCTGACCCGCGTTGCTCCACACCCGGAGCGCCCGGCGGACCAGGTCGGCGTTGTCCACCGCCGGGGCGCCCGTCTCGTCCACCAGGGTGTCCTCCAGCCCGATCCGGGTCGGCAGCCCGAGGCGCCCGGCATGCCGCACCAACGGCCAGCACGCCTCCTCCTCGCCGTGCAGCAGCCGAGGCCCGGCGACGCCCAGCCGGTCCAGCCGGTCCAGGATCTGATCCGCGGCCCGCTCGGCGTCCGCCACCGCCGGGTCCACGACCTCGATCAAGATCCGATCCACCGGTACGCCGCCGAGCACGCTCGCGGCGCCGGCCGTCCACACGCCCGCCTCGACGGCCACCCCCGCTTCCCGGACCGCGGCGGCGGTGTCGGCGAACCGTTCCTCGTGCACGTTCACCGACGCCATGTCGGGCCGCTGCTCCGGCGGCAGGCCGGCCCACGCGTGGATCCGCTCCAGCCGCAGCCGGGCATCGCCGCCGGTGATCCACAGCCCGGTCGAGACGCCGACAGGCGTTCCCGGGCAGGACGCGCGGACCGCGGCGACCGCGGCCCCCACGTCGAGCGTCTCGGCGCCGGTCGCGTCCCGCGGGTGCAGGTGGACGGCTTCGGCCCCGGCCGCGACGGCACCCGTCGCCGCTTCGGCAAGCTGCGCCGGCGTGACCGGCACGCCCGGATGGTCACCGGGCCGCCGCCCGCCGTTGAGACACACCTTGATCCGCCTGATCACGCCCCACCCTGACACGCTTGGCATGATGGCGCCCATGAGCGAGCAAGTCCGGGTGTCCTGCGTGTTCGTCTGCCACGACGGCAACGGCAGGATCCTGCTGGCGAAACGCTCGGCCGCCGCCCGCGACGAGCCGGGCACCTGGGACACCGGCGCGGGCGCGCTGGAGTTCGGCGAGACCTTCGACGACGCGGTCACCCGCGAGGTCCGCGAGGAGTACACCGCCACCCCGCAGGACATCACGATGCTGGGGGTGCGCAACGTCGTCCGGCCGGGCTCGCACTGGGTCGCGCTGGTTTTCGCCGTACGCGTGGATCCGGCCGTCGCGCGGATCGGCGAGCCGCACAAGTTCGACGAGCTGGAGTGGTTCACAGTGGACGCGCTGCCGTCCCCGCTGCACTCGCAGCTGCCGGCCACCCTCGAGCTGTACGCCTCCTCAGCCGTGGGCGGCCGGTAGCCACCGATCGCCGGTGAGGGCGAGCGGGCCCGGCCCGGCCGCGCCGATCACACCGGCGGCCTGCAGCGTCAGGAACTCGTCGACGAGGTGGGCGGGGAACTGCACGCCTCGGCAGCGGCGCAGCTCCGCGCGAGCGCGGTCGGCGGGCAGGTTCAGCCCGTCGTCCCCGTCCGCGCGCATGAACGCCCACGCCGCGCAGACCCCGGCCACCGCGCCGGCCGGAACCGGTACGGCATCGGGACGCCGGCGGGCGGCGTCGCCCAGAACCGCGGCCCACGCGCCGATCTGCTGGTCGAGCCACGCCACGTCGTCCGGCGTGGACGCGGCCACCGCCGGCTCGGGACGCTCCGCCGGATCGGTGATGACGACCCGGTCGCGGCCGGCCCGTTTGGCCGTGTAGAGCGCGGCATCGGCGACCGTGACCAGCGTGTCCGCGGTGACGCGGTGCGGCGGGACCGCGGCGGTGCCGCCGATCGAGATGGTGACCGTCACCGGGGTCCGGCCGTCCACCAGCACGGGCTCCCGGCTCATCCCGGTGCGGATGCGCTCGGCCAGCCCGGCCAGGTCGTCCGGCCCGGTCGCGCCGGCGAGGACAGCGAACTCCTCGCCGCCGAAGCGGGCCACCACGTCGCCGCCGCGGCAGGCGCTGCGCAGCCGGCGGGCCACCTCCACGAGCACCTGGTCGCCGGCCGGGTGGCCGTACGTGTCGTTGACGCCTTTGAAATGGTCGACGTCGATGAGCAGGAGCGCGAACGATTCGCCGTGCCGGGCCGCGCGTTCGCTCTCGAGCCGCAGCTGCTCGGTGAGGAACCGGCGGGTGTGCAGACCCGTGAGCGCGTCGGTGATGGCGAGCCGCCGCTGCGCCGCGATGAGCCCGGCCATGCGCACCAGGACGAGCAGGAACAGCACGGCCGACGCGCCGACCACGACGAGGTCGGACTGCCCCTCGCCGCGCAGGGTCTGCACCACCAGCACGGCCGGGGCCATCGCGGTGGCGGTACCGAGGAGCAAAAGCCGGTACGGCGTGGAGCCGGAGCGGGGTTCGGCCGGATCGGCGATGTGCCGCATGGACGGGTGCAGTCCGGCAGCCCCGAGTGCGACGTAGCTGAGCAGCCAGATCCCGTCGGCCCAGCCGCCGTCGGCGAAGGAGCCGCTGAGGGTGAGCAGGCCGTACGTCGTGTCCCCGAGCAGGGTGAGGCCGAGGAACGCCAGC
Organism: Nucisporomicrobium flavum; assembly: GCF_016464385.1. Taxonomy (GTDB): domain Bacteria; phylum Actinomycetota; class Actinomycetes; order Mycobacteriales; family Micromonosporaceae; genus Actinoplanes; species Actinoplanes flavus_A. The sequence continues at coordinate 147,612 of NZ_JADMLH010000001.1, forward strand.
AGCAGCTGGTAGGCCGGCTGCCGGGCGCCGCCGTTGAGCATCAGGCGGACGGCGACGGTCAGCACGCACAGGTCCATCACCGGGTACGCGGTGGCCGCCACACGGTCCAGCGTGTCGACGCCGGGCGCGCTGACCGTCGGCAGGATCAGGAAGACCCACCACAGGACGCCGGCGCCCACCGCGAGGATCGCGGTGTCGACCAGCGCGGCGGTGTTGCGCTGCGGGGTCCGCCGCCGGGTGAGCCGCACGAGCGCCGCGGCGACCAGGACGTACTGGGCGAGGTAGAGCACGTTCGCCAGCGGCGGATAACTGGCGTCGTCCTGCGAGGCGAAGTAGTACATGAGGTCGCCACCGGTGTACATCACCTGCCCGGCAGCGAACAGCCACCACACCGACGCCGGCCGCGGCCGGTGCCGGCGGATGCCCACGGCGAGCGCGCCGGCCGTCGAGCCGCTGATCAGGCAGTAGAGGAAGGTCTGGACGTCCCACCCGAAGGCGGCCGGCAGCACGAAGTAGCCGGCAAGAGGCACCAGGGCGCCGGCCGACCACAGCATCCACGCCCGCCCGGTCAACGATGTCACGCCCTCATGACAACCCCGGACGGTTCACGGCCCGGGTGTATCCCGGTTGCCCGACGGGAGCCACGGCTCAGCGGTGGGCGAAGACGAAGCCGCCCTCCACGCCCGGCGCCGGGCGGTGCACCATCTCGGCCTCGACGGTGAACCCGGCCGCGACGAGCCAGCCCGCGACCCGGGCCGTCGGGCGGCTGTGCACCTGGACGCGCATCGGGTGTCCGCCGTACCCCTCGGTCTTGAGTCTGCTGCCCGTACCGGAGTGGAAACCCAGGAGAAGCGGCCCGCCGGGCCGCAGCACCCGGAAGAACCCGGCGAGGACCGCGGGCATCTCGTCGTCCGGGACGGTGCAGGTGGCCGGTGATCCGCCCCGGGCCGCAGCCGACGTCCGCGACCGGGCCGCCGCCCTGGGCGCGTACCAGCTCGGCGAACAGGGCCAGGATGCCCCGCTGGAACGGCTCGCCGTCGAGAGCGTCGCGCAGCATGTCGGCGTAGCTGGTCGCCACTGTGTCGTACGACGCCCGGGTGTCGTGCAGCCAGTCGGGATCGCGCATGGGCGGCACGATATCGCCTCAGCGGTGCAGGCCGTCCAGGTCCCAGCGGGGCACCGGCAGCCCGGCGGGAACCCGCGAGCCCATCGGCGAGTACGTCATCACCTCGTCGGTCGCCCACCGCATGTACGCGACCAGCGCCGCCCGCACCGCCGGATCGGACGTGAGGCGTACGCCGTCGACCGCGGCGGCGAAGCAGGCCACGAACCGGTCCCCGAGGTCGTCCTCGGCTCCCTGGCTGGCGTGCAGACCGAGCATCGCGGAGTGGCCGCCGTACGCCGTGGAGTAGACCGGCGGCCCGCCGAACACCTCACCCCAGTAGTCGGCGAGGCGTTGCACGTGCTCCGGGTTGGTGGTGTGCGAGAACGGGTGCTCGAGGACGGGATCGGCCAGGCACCGCGCGTGGAAGTCCGCGGCGAGCGCGAGGAGAGCCGGCGCCCCGCCCACGGCGTCGTAGAGGGTCACGCGCCCACCTTGCCAGATGGCACGGGCGGCTTAGGGTGGGCCGGTGGTTCTCCCGCGCTTCGCCGACGTCCGGGCCGCCGCCGTCGTACCCTGCGCGACCCCCACCGACGTGGCAGCGGCCCTGCGCCAGGCCGCCGGAGGTGGGCATCCGGTGGCGGTACGCGGCGGCGGCCACTGTTTCGCCGGCCGGTCGAGCGGCACCGGCGTGGTGATCGACACCAGCCCGATGACCGGCGTCGACGTGGATGGCGACCGGGCCGTCATCGCCGCGGGCACCCGGCTCGCCGAGGTGTACGACGTCCTCGCCGCGCACGGGCGCACCATCCCGGCAGGATGCGGGCCGACCGTCGGCGTCGCCGGCCTGACCCTGGGCGGGGGACTCGGCATCCTCGGCCGCCGGTACGGGCTCACGTGCGACAGCCTCCTCGCGGCCCGCCTCGTCCTCGCCGACGGGCAGCCGGTCGACGCCGACGACGATCTACTGTGGATGCTGCGCGGCGGTGGCGCCCCCGGCGTGGTCTGCTCGCTGACGTTCCGGACGGTGCCCGCGCCGGACTCGACCGCGTTCCGGCTCTCCTTCCCGGCGGCCGCGGCCACCGGCCTCGTCGACGCGTGGCAGGACACCCTCCCGTCCCTCGACGACCCGCTGGCGCCGAGCCTGCACGTCACCGTCCCCCCGGACCCCGCGGCACCGCTCCAGGTGACCGTCTCGGGGGCCGCTCCCACGAGCGCCGCCGTGGACGACCTGATCCGGCGCCTCGGCGTGACACCGGTGTCGGACGCCCGGCACGACGGCACCCACCGTTCGACCAAGCGCTGGCTGGCCGGAGAAGACCTCCCCGACGTCCGGTACGCGTACCTGCACTCAGAGTTCTTCCGCTCACGCGTACCGGCGACCGGCCTGATCGCCCGCCTGCTCGACGACCGGCGGCCGGGCGAGGAGCGCGAGCTCGACTTCTCGCCCTGGGGCGGCGGGTACAACCGGGTGCCGGCGGCCGCCACCGCGTTCCCGCACCGCGAGGCCCTGTTCCTGCTCAAGCAGACGGCCATGGTGCCGCCGGGCCGCCGGCCGGGCGCGTGGCTCGACGAGTCGTACGCGCTCGCGCACCCCTTCGGCACGGGCGGCGCGTACCCGAACTTTCCCGAACCCGGCCTGCCGGACGAGGCCTACTACCTGGGGAACACCGGCCGGCTCCGCCGGCTGCGGTCCTTCCACGACCCCGCGGGGGTCTTCACGCCGGGCCGGGCTGAGAGCGTGACCAGCTGAGGCGCGGTCGGATCGCGGAAGAATTTCTCCGGCTCGGTGTCGGATCCGGGGCGGGCCGTTCGTGGAGCAGGCGAGGGGCGGCCGGACCGGGCCGCCGGGACAAGGGAGTCATGGGATGCCGCGGTACCTGATCTCGTTCGACGACGGCGCGATGGACCACATCCCGGCCGGGGAGATACCGGAGGTGGCCAAGGCGGCGCACGCCGTGCTCCAGGAGGCCGTGGATGCCGGCGTGTTCGTGTTCGGCGGCGGGCTCGAGCGCCAGCGGGCCGGGGTCGTCGCCGCCGACGGGGTGGTCAGCGACGGGCCGTACCCGGAGACCAAGGAGGTCATCGGCGGCCTCACGATCGTCGACGTGCCGTCCCGGGAGGAGGCGCTGAGCTGGGCCGGGAAGATCGCGGCCGCGTGCCGGTGCGCTCAGGAGGTCCGGGAGCTCATGCCCGATCCCGAGCTGGAGGAGATGCTCCGCCGGGCCGGCCGCTGAGGGCGGAGTCCCCAGGCGTCAGCGCTCTCGCGCGGGCTCGCTCCGCGCGAAGGTGATGTTGACCTCGAACGTCGCCTCGGCCGAGCCCTTCGACAGGATGACGCCCGCCTCGGCGGCGAGGGTGATGCCGAACGACGCTTCGACCTCGTTGACCTGCCAGCCGGCGTGGACCGGCAGGTCGGCGAGGCCGGTCGAGATGGAGACGGCGCCGGCCCGGATGGCGTCGCGGATGTCGTCGAGGCGGGCCGTCAGCATCTCGCTGACGTTCGAGTTCCAGCCGATCTCCCGGCCCCCGTCGGTCATCTCGACGACCGGCACGTAGACGGGCGGCGGCGTGTTCTCACTCATGGCATGTCCTCATCGTCGTGGTGAAGGATTTCCGGTTCGACGCCCGCATCGATGTCGTACAGGCCGATCAGCCAGGTGGCGAGGCGAGCCGGTTCGCCGTCGGTGGCGAGCGCCGCCCGGAACAGGGGTACGGCCCGATCGTCGCCGAGCCGGGCGAGGGTGGCCGCGGCGCAGACGCGTACCTCCGGGTCGGGGTCGTCGGCCAGTGCGGCCACCGGTGCGGTCACCGACAGCTCCCCGAGGCCGCCGAGCGCCAGCGTCGCATAGCACCGCACCTCCGCCACGGCGTCGCTCAGGGCCGTGACCAGCGCCGGAACGGTGGCCTTCCCCTCGGCGCACCACAGGCCGTAGGCGGCGCCGACGCGGACGCCCGGTCGTCCGTCCGTGAGCGCCGCCGCGAGCGCCGACCAGCCGGGCTCGCCGAGTCCGGCGAGGACGGTGGCGCAGGTTTCGGCCGGACCGTCGTCCACGGGAGCCCGCAGGCCGTCGACGAGCGCCGGTACGGCCACGGCGCCCATCCGGCGCAGGGTCTCCGCCGCACGCTCACCCCGGACCGGGTCGCCGAGGGCCTCGACCAGGGGCCCGGCCGCACGTGGCCCGAGGCGGACGAGGGCGTTCATGCCGGGCGGGTCCACCGCGTCCGCGTCGTAGGCGAACCAGTCGGGCAGCTCCTCGCCGAGCAGCGTGACGAGTGCGGCGATCGCGGCGTCGTCGGCCAGCGCGACGATGGTGTCCTCGGCCTCGGCCCGTATCCGGTCGTGCTGACTGCGCAGCTGGGCGACCATGGGCGCGGCCGCCCGCGGATCGGCGATCTCGGCGAGCGTCTCGATCGCGGCCAGACACGTGAACCCCGTGTCGCGGGACAGCAGGCCGAGCAGGGGGCCGACGGAGCTGGGGTCGGCGAAGGATCTGAGGCTGTCGGCCGCGTCCTCCCGTACGGTCCATTCCTCGTCGGAAAGGGCCTGGTGGAGGGCGTCGATCGCGCGGCGGTCGCCGAGCTCGCCCAGGCGTTTGACCGCGACCAGGCGCGAGTCGCGCCGGCTGCTGCGGGTCGCCTCGATCAGCACGTCGGCCGCCCCGGCCGGGTCGAACCTTTCCAGCGCGTCGATGATCGACCATTGGTCGAAGCCGCCGCGGCCCTTCTCCTCCACGGTCCGGAACGCGCGATTCAGGGCGGCACCGATCCCGGCGCCGTCGGCGTCGCCGGTCACCTCGCGGTCGGCGAGCCGGGTCAGGGCCCCCGCGGCGGCCATGATGACGCCGACGGACGCGTCGTCGAGGGCGGCGGCCAGCCGGGCGACGTCGCCGGACCCGCCGCTGTGGCCGACGATCCTCGCGGCCTGGGCCCGCGCCCCGGGGGCCGGATCATCGAGCACGGGGAGGACGACGGGCATTGCCGCCGGTCCGAACGCGATCACCGCCTCGGCGACCGCGTCCCGGGCCAGGTGGTCGGGATCGCCGAGCGACGCCACCAACGGCGCGACCGCCCGTTCGTCCCGCGACGAGCCCAGCCGCCGGGCGGCACCCCACCGGATCCGGGGGTCGTCGTCCCGCAGCGCCTCGATCAGGGCGGGCGTGGCGCCCCGCCATTCCAGAGAGGACAGCCGGAAGGCGGCGCCGAATCGGAGGAGCCGGTCGCCGGACGTCAAGCACTCGATGAGCGGCTCCCTCGCCCGGTACGCGTCCTGGATGAGGTCCCGGGCGGTCCCCGCGGCGTGCTGGGGTTTGCCGCCGCCGCTGACGTACTCGCCGGGGTCGTGCTCCGCCATCCACTCGAGCACCGGCAGCGCCCGGAGGTCCGCGCCCTCGCCGAGCACCCGCGCGGCGAGATGGCGTACGGCGTCGTGATCGTCGTCGAGAGCTTCCAGGAGCAGGGTCCGCGCGGGCGTACCGAGCTTGGTGAGAACTTTCCGTGCGGCGGTGTAGACCGTACGGGCGCCATGGTCCTTCTCGAACCGGCGCTCGTGACGCACCGCGGCGAGCAGGGTCTCGGCCAGCGTGTCCAGACCCACGTCCCGGTACGTGTCGTCGTTGAATTCGCCGATGGACTCGGCCGCGTTCGCGCGTGTCGCGTCTTCGCCGAGGGCGCCGAGGAGAGCGCGCAGGGAGTCGGCTCCGCCCAGCACGGCCGACGCCCCGGCGGCGCGGTGAACGACCGGCGGAACCGGATCGTCGAGAAGCGGGACCTGCCGGTCGGCCACAGACCGGTCGCCGGTCCGTCCCAGCCTCTCCAGCAACGCGACCGCGACCCGGGCCACATCCTCGTCGGCGTGCCCGGCCGCCGTCACCAGGATGTCGACGTCACGGTCGCTCAGCAGGTCGAGTGCGTCGATCATCGATCGCCAGGGGACGTCGTCGACAATGACGGAGCCGAGCGACCTCGGGTCCAGGGCGGCGGCGATGTGGCGGGCCATGCCGGGGCCGGCTTCGGGCAGCGCGGTCACGAGGGGGACGAGAGCCCGCTCGCCGAGGGCGTTGAGCAGGTTCGCGAGGTCGTCGGCGACGTACCCGTCCGCGCCGCGCATGGTCTCCAGGAGGAGGGCCGGTGTCCGGTCGTCGGCCAGCGTCAGGATGTCGCGCATCAGCGGTGACAACTGGTCGGGGCGGGTCCGGGTGACGCCCGTGATCCGGTCGAGGATCGCAGGGAGGGCCTCCGGTCCGCCCAGCTCCGTGAGCGCCGCGGAGGCGCTGACGACGACGTCGCGGTTCGAGCTGCCGAGCAGCTCGATCAGCGCGGGGACGGCCCGTTTGTCGGCGAGGGAGCCCAGCACCGACGCGATCACGGCGCGCAGCGGCTCCCAGCGGTCGTCCGACGCATCGTCGAGTGGGCCGAGCGCGGCGAGAAGCGCCGACACGGTATCCGGTCCGGACAGCGGCACCAGGACCTCGCGGACAAGCGAGTGCAACCGGCACGCTTCGTCGTCCGTCCCTGCCGGCCCGTCGCCGGGAAGGATCGAGGCGAGGGTGACCAACGGCTGGGCTGCCCTCGCCACCGCCGGGGCCGCGGCGTCGGCGACCTCGCTGTCGGGGTCACCGAGCGCCTCGATCAGCGGCAGCGCCGCCCTGCGGAGGCCGGCGACGAGTGGCGGTGCTGCCGACGGATCGCGCCATGCCGTCAGGACCTCGATGAGCGCGGTGCCTGGTGGAGATGGCATGCCCGCGATGGCGGCTTCGGCTGCCTCCTGGACGGACCGCGGCTCGTGAAGCAGGCGCCCCAGCGCTTCGCAGGCTGCTCGGCGTACCTCGGCGTCGGCGACCCGGAGGGCGGTGACGAGCGCGTCGACCGCGGCGGGATCCTCGATGTGACCGAGCTGTTCGACAGCCAGGGCGCGGGCCTCGGGCTCCCCGGATCGCACCATCGCGGCGAGGGTGTTCACGGCGCGGGCGTCCCCTGACCGGCCCAACCCGATCGCCGCGATGTCGCGCACCGCCGGGTCGATGTCGTACAGCGCGTCGTTGAGGGACACGGCCAGCCGCGGATCAGGGGGCTCGAGGACGGACAACGAGGTGGCGGCTTCGCCGAGACCGGCGATGGCGCACACGCGAGTCGCGGGATCGTCGCTGTCCGCGGCCGCGACGAGCGCCGTGATTCCCGGCTCGCCGAGGCCGGACAGGGCCGTCGCGGCGTTCCAGCGCATGTCCGGATCGGCGTGGTGGAACAGGAGGTCGGCGAGCGGCTCGACCGCCCCCTCGCCGCAGATCCGTAGGCAGCGAGCGGCCTGCTCGGCCACGTCCGCGGAATCGCTCACCATGGCGTGGAGGAGATGCGGCACGGCCCGGGGGTCACGCATGTAGGCGAGCGCGCGGAGCGCCCACGTGCGGACGTCCTCGTCGCCGTCGCTCAGCGCGTCGATGAGCGGACCGAGCGCGGGTTCGCCGAAGTAACCGAGCGCGCTCGCACTGTAGTCCTGGACCGTCCGCTCGTCGTCGGCCAGCGCGGCGATCAGCGGGGGAATCGCCCTCGGACGGTGGGAGAGTCCGAGCACGAAGGCGGCGTTCGCTCTCCGCCGTCCGTTCCGGTCGTGGCGCAGCGCCTCGATCAGCGGATCGAGGGCCGCCTCGCCCATCGCGAGCAGCGCGCCGACCGCCCCGTCCCGGGCCTCCCTCTCGCCGAGAGCCGCGATGAGATCGGGCACGGCGCGGGGATCGCCGAGGCGGCCGAGCGCGCGACCGGTCGCCCGGGACAACTCGCCGGAGGACGCCGACGCGAGGGTCTCGACCAACGGGCGCAGGGCACGCTCGTCGCCCGTCTCACCGAGCGCGGTCACGGCGGAGACCTGCACCGCCGTGTTCCCGGCTTCCCGGAGGCGCTCGATCAGCACGGGGGTGGCGCGGGAGTCGCGCAGCGCGGCCAGCCCGAGTGCGCAGGTCCACCGCACCGCCGGGTCGGAGTCGGTCAGCATGCCGGCCAGCGGTCCGGCGGCGCGTCCGTCGCGGAGCGCTCCCAGGATCGTGGCCGTGGCGCGGCGTACCCCGGCCGCGGCGTCACCGAGCAGCGGGGTCAACCGGTCGACCAGCGTCGGATCGCCCGTCGCCCAGACCGGCCAGACCTCGTTGAACTGCGGCTGGGCCACGGTCTCGACGAGGGCGGCGGTCGCCGGACGGCCACGCAGATGGTCGGCCGTGAAGTACTCCTGGATCAGCTGGTGGGTGAAGCGGACCTCGCCCGGCGACGTGACGACGAGGTCGGCACCCTCGGCGATCCGCCAGAACGTGGCGTCGTCCGACTCGAGCCATTCGGCGGCCCGCTGCCGATCGACGGAGCCGAACAGTCCGGCCGCGGTCATGCGGAATGCCAGGCAGCCGAGCTGCCGCCGTACCTCCTCGGCGTCGCCCCCTTCCCGGACCAGCGCGCCGACCAGGGTGACCGTCAGGATCTCGTCGAGGTTGTCGGAGAGCGTGCGCCGGACCCAGAAGTACCCCATCAGCTTCACGAGGAAGAAGGGGAGGGCGGCCAGCTGGTCCAGCCGCCGGGCGCGCCCGAGGGCCGTCAGGAACGCCGCCGCGGAACCGGGCGCCTCGCGGAAGTACGCCTCCGCGAGGGCCTGTGTCTGGTCCTCGTCGAGGTCCAGCAGATGCACGTCGTGCCACGCGGGGCCGCCGTCGAAGTCTCGCGGCCGGCAGGTCAGGACGCAGCCGTTCTCCTCCCACTCCGGGCGCGCCGCCAGCGCTGTGATGGCCTCGACGCGGGGGTCGGACAGGCGTCCCGTGGCGGGGTCGCGGGACAGCCGGGGCATCTCGTTGAGCCCGTCGAGCAGCAGGACGACGCGGCCCGCGCTCATCAGCCCGGGCAGCCGTTCGGCCAGGGTGAGCTGATGCAACGACCGGAGCTGCGCCTGCAGGAAGTCGAGCAGGCCGGCCGCGGGGTCGCCCCACTCGCTGAGGTCGGCGAAGATCGTCAGTCGCGCGTCGTCGCCCGCCAGGCCGGTGAAGAGGCCCCGCAGCGTGCTGGACTTGCCGGCGCCGGGGCGCCCGAGCAGGACGACCCGCCGGTGGCGCGCCAGGAAGTCGCCGAGGTCGTCGACAGGTCGGCCCGCGTCGGGCGCCGCGGTCTCGCCGGGTGGAACGGGAGCGTAGCGAGGGCCCAGGAGGGCGACCATCTCGTCCTGCTCGCGGCGCAGCGCGGCCGGGACGGCGACCGGCGTCCGGTCACCCCGTTCGAGCCCGAGAGAGACGTGCGGTCTGCGGCCGTGGCGCTCGTCGAACTGAGCGGTGAGCGCCTGCCGGTAGCGCGCGGCGAGGTCCGCGTCGGACGGCTCATCGCCGGTCGGCACCCAGACGGCGTCGAGGCCGAACCGGGTCAGCGCGTCGGCGATCGGTACGGCGTACAGAACGTTGGTCGCCTGGCCCTTCATGGCCGGCCCGGCCCCGGGACGCTGCAGCAACTGTTCGAAGAGGACACCGAGCACGGGCCGGGCGTCCGACGTCGCCAGCAGAACGGGGCTGCCCGAGTAACCCTTGTACCCGCCCAGCTCCTCGTTGACGAGCAGCTGCAGGACGGGGAACTCCGGCCCGTGATTCTTGCTGAACGGGCGCCGGGCGTCGGTGATGATGCCGGTCAGCCGCGAGTCGTTGGGGCGCGGTCGCGAGTCCACCAGCCAGTCGAGGCGATCACGCGCGCGGGCCGCGGCGAATCCGTCGACGCTCTCAGCCAGGTACAGCACTGCGACGTCGAGGTCGGCGTCGGTCTCGGCCCGCTCGACGCCGACGGCGCGGCCCGAGTCGGTGACGAACTGGAGCGACGCCTCCTCGCAACCGCGGATCACATGCTCGGCGGTCATCGCGACCCGGCTCGAGCGGCCCGGCCCCACGGCGACCACGAAACCGCTGCCCCTGAAGTCACCTCGCGCGAGGATCCGTCCGATCGTCATCGAGGGGCCCGCCGATGGTCCACGCCGACAGCATGCACGGCGGCCCGGCTCCGCGCCGTCGTGTACCCGACATAGCGTGGAAATCTACACAAACGAGGCGAAACTCTGGCGCGGACTTCGGATAAGGTCCGATAGTGGCCAGCATGCGCTCCCGCCGACTCGAGCAGATCCTCGGCGCCACTGTCGGAGAAGCGACCTACGAGCAGCTCGAAGCGTTGTGCCCCGAGGTGGCGGAAGACGAGGACCTCGACTTCAAGGCGGCCCACTACGGGTCGAACGCCGATGCCAAGAAGGAGATCTGCCAGGACGTGGCCGCAATGGCCAACACCGCCGGGGGCCTGATCGTCGTCGGCATGGCGGAGGACGCCCAGGGCAGGGCCTCCGGTGCCACCGACGTCGAGCTCACCGATCAGGAGCGGAACCGGATCCGAAGCACCGTAGCGTCAGGAGTCCATCCCCTCCCGTCCTTCGACGTGCGCAACGTGGAGAACCCGGCAAACCCGGGGCGCGGTTTCATGCTGATCGAGGTGCCCCGCAGCGTCATGGGGCCACACGGCGTCGCGATCAACGATGGATTCCGGTACCCGCGGCGAAACGGAGCCACCCGATACTGGCTGTCCGAACCACAGGTCGCCGAGAGATACCGCGCGCGGTTCGCTTACCTGGGAGACCGTCTCGACGAGGCCCGCCGTATCGAACACGAGTACATTCAGCGGCTCGATCCGAAGCAGACGTTCGTCGTCACGACGCTTGTGCCTGACCTACCCGGCGATGCGGTGGTCACCATGACGACCTTCCGGGAATTCGAGCGGCAGATCCTGACGACGAGTCCCTACCTTCCCGCCGGAGGCAGCGGCACCTTCAACTTGGCGTCGGTACGCCGGAAGCGCTTCGTGGCGACGGGCGCGATGAAGGCGAGCGAGCGCGTCTCGTGGGCGGGATGCGAGCTCCATGAGAACGGCAGTGGTGTGTTCGCGGCGATCATCGAGACACCGTCCGATGAGCTGGCCCCCACGGCGACCTGGGTCGGCGACCAGGCCATCGTCCATACCATCGCGAGTGCCATCCGTTTCCTGAGCCGCCATGCGCGGGACAGGGCCCTGACCTCCGGTCTCGCGACGCTTCGCGCGACGATCTGGCCGGCCGGCCGGGAGCATCCGTTGGAGTTGGTGCGGTTCACCGACGGCGGAGCGACGCGGCTCAAGAGGCAGGATGTGGTGGAACCCCCGGTGGCCGACACGGTCGCCGACCTCGAGGAGACCGCCGACGACGGTCAGGCCCTGCTCGCGGCGACCTATCGGCTGGCCGGCGGCCTCTTCCAAGAGTTCGGCCATCCTGAGGCAGAGCAGCTGACCTCGGAGGGGGCCCTGCGGCTCCACCACTGGAACAGCACCTACCAGGGTTACCTGCGCCCGTGGGCTGAACAGGCCGGCATCGAACTGCTGGAGCGCTGAACCGGCCGATCGAGCACGGTTGACGGCACCGCGCCCGACGGTGAGCCTGCTACGCGCAGGTGATGCAGAAACGGGCGAACGGCCGCGCTGCCAGCCGTTCCTCGGCGATCGGCTGCCCGCACCGCTCGCAGACGCCGTACGTGGCCGCGTCCACCCGTCCCAGAGCGTCGTCGACCTCGGCGACCCGCTTCCGCGCGGCGGCCAGCAGCGCAGTCAGCTGGGCGCGTTCGAAGCCGATGGTGGCGCCCTCCGGGTCGTGCTCGTCGTCGGCATTCGAATCCCGGGAGGCCGCGAACAGCGCCTCGAGATCCCGGGCCAGCGTCGCCGCCTCGGCTTCCGCGCCGGCCCGCAGCCGCAACAGCTCATCCCGGACCATTCCCGCAGCATATCCACGCGGCCGCCATCGGGATGGATACTGACCGCATGGGCCCTGGCGTCCTGGTCGTCAGCGTCGCTGCGTTCTCGTCGGGTGAGCTCGTCCAGGCCTTCCGCCGGCGTCGCGGCGCCGCTCCGGTCGATCTGCGGTCGGAGGTCGCGTTCCGGTTGGTGTTCTTCGCGGCCGTCCTGATGCTGCCGCTCGGCCGGGCCCTCGTGCCCGGCGCTGTCATCGGCGGGGGCGCCTGGCTGGGGGCGGTGCCGGCGTGGGCGGGGATGCTGCTGCGCTGGTGGTCGTTCGCCAGCCTGGGGGAGTACTTCACCGTCGTGGTCCGGACCAGCGCTGCCCAGCCGGTCGTGGACCGCGGGCCGTACCGGGTTCTGCGGCATCCGGGCTACACCGGGCTGCTGCTGACCTGCGCCGGCGTGGGGCTGATGGTGGGAAACGCGGTGAGCGCCGCCGGGGCGTTCGGCCTGGTGCTGGTGGCGCTCGTCGTCCGGATCCGCATCGAGGAGCGGGCCCTCGTCGCCGCCCTGGGTGACCGCTACCAGCGGTTCGCCGCAGGCCGGGCCCGGCTCGTCCCGTTCGTGTGGTGACGGGTCAGCGGCGCCGGCGGGCATGGCTGATCATGGTCTCCGTGGATTCCGGGACGTTCTCGTTGGTCACCCCACCGCTGTTCGCCGCGCTCGCACCCGCCCGCAACGTGCTGATCGCCGGCGCCGGTGGCGGGTTCGACGTGTACGCCGGCCTGCCGCTGGCCGTCGCGCTGTGGGATGCCGGCGTACGGGTCCATCTGGCGAACCTGTCGTTCTCCGAGCTCGTCGAGATCGGCCGCGAGTCGTGGGCAGACGAGCACGTCGTGGAGGTGACACCGGAGACGGGCAGCTCGGACTGGTACTTCCCGGAGGGCGCGCTCGCCCGGTGGCTGGCCGCCAACGACCTGCCGTCGACGGTGTACGCCTTCCCGCCGCTCGGCGTGCAACTGCTGCGGGACGCGTACCGGTATCTCGTCGAGCGCCTGGAGATCGACGCGGTCGTGCTGGTCGACGGCGGCACCGACATTCTGCTGCGCGGCGACGAGAGCAACCTCGGTACGCCCGTCGAGGACATCACCAGCCTCGCCGCGGTGGCCGGCCTCGACCTGCCGGTGAAGCTCGTCAGCTCGCTCGGGTTCGGGATCGACGCGTACGACGGCGTGAACCACGTCGAGGTGCTGGAGAATCTCGCCGCGCTCGATCGCGAGGGTGGCTATCTCGGCGCTCTGTCCGTACCGAATGCCAGCCGGGAGGCCGTGCTCTACCGCGACGCGGTCGCGAACGCCCAGGCCGCGACCCCGGCGCGGCCCAGCATCGTCCACGGGCAGATCGCCGCGGCCACGAGCGGCGCGTTCGGCGATGTCCAGTTCACGAGGCGTACGGCGGGCAGCCCGCTGTTCGTCAACCCGTTGATGGCGATCTACTTCACGGTCGACCTGGACATGCTCGCCGCCCGGTGTCTGTACCTGGACCGCATCGAGAACACGCTCGGCAGACGCCAGGTGACGACGCGGATCGAAGCCTTCCGGGCCGAGGTCTCACCGCGCATCCCGCGCGTCTTCCCGCACTGAGGCGCGCGAGCCCCGAGGGTCTACCTTGTCTCGCATGCATCTGGCGCCGCCCGTGCCGCCGAGGTCGCCGACCGGCGTGCGTTTCGCGTGCGCGCTGCTGTACGGCGTCGCGGGGCTCTGCCTGCTCTCCGCGGTCCTCGAGCTGGTGTTCGTCAACACGGACCTGAGCGTCTACCGCGACGCGTACACCGGTGACCCGGGGTCGGGGTTCGGCAGCCTGGTCATCGCGACGCTCGACATCTTCTTCGCCGGTGGCGCGGCCGTGCTGGCCGTGCTCAACGGTCAGGGCCGCAGGAACGCCCGGATCACGACGTACGTGCTCGGCGGGATCTCGCTGCTGTGCGGTGGCCTGGGCGCGCTGTCGGACCCGTTCCACGGCCCGTCCCACCCGGCCGGCTCCGGCGCGGCCGACCACGTCATGCCCGCCGTGTACGGCCTCAGCGCGGGCGCCCTGGATGTGTTGACGGCCCTGGCCATCCTGGCGGTGCTGGTGCTGCTCGCGGTGCCGTCGTCCAGCCACTACTTCGAGACCTGCCACCGCAACCGGTACGTGCTCATCGTGACGACTCCGCCGCCGCCCGGGGTTCCCGTGCAGCGTGACCTGCCGCCGCACACGGGCAGCCTGCCGCCGATCGACCCGTGGGCCGGACCCGGCGGCGGCTGACCGTCCCTGCGGGGTGCGGAGGTCCCCGTTCCCGCCCCCACCGTCGTGGATCTGCACCCGGTGGTGTGCTGTGCGCTGTGCGCCGTCACCTGTGTGCTGTGCTGGGCATGCGTTGTCTTCGGGGAGTCGAACCCCCGCGCCTGCCCCCGGCGCACCATCGAAGGGCCGGATTGCCCGCCGGCTTTCGGGTTTGTGCACGCCTCCACGTCGGCTACCTGCTCCGCATCCCTCAGTCGATCAGATCGGTCTCCCAGTTCATCCGCTGGATGAGCGTGTCGACCTCGCGGATCCGCCGGGCGAGGTCGTCGGCGCGGCGGCGTAGCTCGGCCACCGGCAGGGCGGGCAGCATCTTCAGCTCGGAGCGCAGCTGCCGGAACCCGCGCTGCCCCTCGCCGGTCGCGGCGTCCGCGGCCGACGTGACGACGCTGTGCCGCAGCCGGAGCACGTCGCGGCGGGCGAGGGCGTCGGTGAGCGTGCCGCCGCCGTCGACGACGGTGGTGGCGTTGGTGCGGTTGATCCGCCGGATGAGGGTCTCCAGTTCGTCGAGGACGGCGTCCGTCTCGTCGAGCAGGGCGGCAGCGTCCTCGGCGGGGGTCTCGCCCTCCTGGTACCGGGCGCTGCCGGTGATCCGGGAGCGGAGCTGTTCGGCGCGCCGTGACGCGTCGGCGCGCAAGGCCAGAGCCTCGGCAAGTTTCATGGTCCCGAGTATGGACCGAGATGATCACGCCCGCAGACCTTTACCCGGCGCTCACCGGCGGCTATCCTCAACCCATCGGTTGATAAGCCAGGTGGTTGAGAATGACGACAGTGCATCCCATCGACGGCGTCTTCGCCGCGCTCTCCGACCCGACGCGCCGGGCGATCCTGGCCCGGCTGGCCCTGGGGGAGGCGACGGTCGCCGAGCTCGCCGCGCCGTTCCCGATCAGCGCGCAGGCGGTCTCCAAGCACCTCAACGTGCTGGAACGCGCCGGCCTGATCGTGCGGACGCGCGAGGCGCAGCGGCGGCGGGTCCGGATCGAGCCCGGCCCGCTGCGTGACCTCGCCGGCTGGGTCGCCCAGTACCAGCGGCTGTGGGAGGAGCGCTACGACTCGCTCGGCACCTACCTGGACACCCTTCAGAAGGAGGAGCCATGAGCAACACCATCACCATGAGCACCCCGTCCGACACCGAGCTCGTCATGAGCCGCACCTTCGACGCGCCCCAGGAGCTGGTCTTCGCCGCCCACACCCAGGCCGAGCACCTGCGGCACTGGTGGGGCCGGGGCAACCCACTGGACGTG
This sequence comes from Nucisporomicrobium flavum, assembly GCF_016464385.1. GTDB lineage: Bacteria > Actinomycetota > Actinomycetes > Mycobacteriales > Micromonosporaceae > Actinoplanes > Actinoplanes flavus_A. The sequence continues at coordinate 163,050 of NZ_JADMLH010000001.1, forward strand.
ACCATCGACTTCCGCGTCGGCGGCACGTGGCGCTTCGTCGAGACGGCGGATGGGCAGGAGCACGCCTTCCGTGGCGAGTTCCGCGAGATCCAGGCCCCGGACAGCTTCACCTGGACCTTCGAGTACGAGCCCTGGGCCGGCCGGGTCATCGTCGAGCGGTACGAGTTCACCGAGCGGGACGGCCGCACGACGGTGACGGGCACCAGCACGTTCGCCTCGCCCGAGGACCTGCAGGCCATGGTGAAGTCGGGCATGGAGACGGGCGCCGAGCAGAGTTACGCCGCGCTCGACGCGTACCTGGAGAAGGCCCGCGGGTGACACGCGAGCCCGAGGTGCCGCACGCCGTGCGGCACCTCGGGAGGTGGTCTAGGGTCGTTTCCCATGGGCGTCCGTACGTGGCTCGACCACTGGCCGGTGTACCGGCAGCTGACCGGAACCGACCCGCTGGGGCGCGGCGAGGCGGCGAAGTCGGAGCGCTCGCGCTCCCTCACGGCACGCACCGAGACCGCCGACTCGATGGCCCGGTCGGTCTGCCCGTACTGCGCGGTCGGCTGCGGCCAGCGGATCTTCGTCAAGGACGGCAAGGTCGTCCAGATCGAGGGCGACCCGGACAGCCCGATCTCCAAGGGCCGGCTGTGCCCCAAGGGCTCGGCCAGCAAGAGCCTGGTCACCAGCGATCGGCGCCAGCAGAAGGTCCTCTACCGCCGGCCGTACGGCACGCGGTGGGAGGAGCTGGACCTCGACACGGCGATGAGCATGATCGCCGACCGGGTGCTCGCCGCGCGCGACGAGACCTGGGAGGACGCCGACGAGGACGGGCGGCCGCTCAACCGCACGCTCGGCATCTCCAGCCTCGGCGGCGCCACGCTGGACAACGAAGAGAACTATCTGATCAAGAAGCTCTTCACCGCCGTGGGCGCCATCCAGATCGAGAACCAGGCCCGTATTTGACACTCCGCCACCGTCCCCGGTCTGGGGACCAGCTTCGGCCGTGGCGGGGCCACCGGATTCCTCCAGGATCTGGCGAACGCGGACTGCATCATCATCCAGGGTTCCAACATGGCGGAGGCCCACCCGGTGGGCTTCCAGTACGTGGTGGAGGCGAAGAACCGCGGCGCCAAGGTCATCCACATCGACCCGCGGTTCACCCGGACCAGCGCGCTCGCGCACTCGTACGTGCCCGTGCGGGCCGGTGCGGACATCGCGTTCCTGGGTGGAGTGATCAACTACATCCTCGGCAACGAGAAGGACTTCCGGGAGTACGTGCTCTCGTACACCAACGCGTCCATGCTCGTCAATGAGGATTTCAAGGACACCGAGGAGCTCGACGGGCTGTTCTCCGGCTACGACCCCGAGCTCAACACGTACGACCAGAGCAGCTGGCAGTACCTCGGCCAGCAGGACGAGGGCCAGGAGGAGGGGGAGGCGCACGCCGACCGGGAGACCGCCTCCGGGCTGGAGCAGGAGTCGCACGGCCCGCCGGTCCCCGCCGACGTGCCCCGCGACCCGACGTTGCAGGATCCGCGCTGCGTCTACCAGGTCCTCAAGCGGCACTACGCCCGGTACACGCCGGAGGTCGTCGAGCGGGTCTGCGGCGTGCCGCAGGACAAGTTCCTCGAGGTCTGCGAGGCGTGGACGGCCAACTCCGGCCGCGAGCGCACCACCGCGCTCGTCTACTCCGTGGGCTGGACCCAGCACAGCGTCGGCGTGCAGTACATTCGCGCCGGGGCGATCATCCAGCTGCTGCTGGGCAACATGGGCCGGCCGGGCGGCGGCGTGATGGCGCTGCGCGGGCACGCCAGCATCCAGGGCTCCACCGACATCCCGACGCTGTTCAACCTGCTCCCCGGCTACCTGCCGATGCCGCACCACAGCCAGCACGAGACGTACCGGCAGTGGATCGACGCCATCCGGCACCCCGAGCAGCAGGGCTTCTGGGCGAACGCCGAGTCGTACGCGGTCAACCTGCTCAAGGCCTACTACGGCGAGAACGCGACGAAGGACAACGATTTCGGGTACGGCTGGCTGCCCCGGCTGACCGGCGACCACGGCACGTACCAGCAGGTCCTCGACATGATCGACGGCAAGATCAAGGGGTACTTCCTGCTCGGGCAGAACCCGGCGGTGGGCTCGGCGCACGGCCGCGCCCAGCGCCTGGGCATGGCCAACCTGGACTGGCTCGTGGTCCGCGACCTGTTCATGATCGAGAGCGCCACGTTCTGGAAGGACGGCCCGGAGGTCGCCACCGGCGAGATCGTGCCGGAGGAGTGCAAGACAGAGGTGTTCTTCCTGCCCGCCGCCTCGCACGCCGAGAAGGAGGGCACGTTCACCCAGACGCAGCGGATGCTGCAGTGGCGTGAGAAGGCGGTCGAGCCGCCGGGCGACTGCCGCTCGGAGCTGTGGTTCTTCTACCACCTCGGCCGGATCATGCGGGAACGCCGGGCCGGCTCCATCGACAAGCGCGACCAGGGGCTGCTCAACCTCGCCTGGGACTACCCGCTGCACGGCGAGCGGGGCGACGAGCCCAGCGCCGAGGCCGTGCTCAAGGAGATCAACGGCTACGAGATCGCCACCGGCCGGCCGCTGTCCGCGTTCACCGAGATGAAGCCGGACGGCTCCACCGCGGGCGGCTGCTGGATCTACACCGGCGTCTACAAGGACGGCGTCAACCAGGCCGCCCGGCGCAAGCCGCGTACCGAGCAGGACTGGGTGGCCCGCGAATGGGGCTGGGCCTGGCCGGCCGACCGTCGCACGCTCTACAACCGCGCCTCCGCCGACCCCGAGGGCCGTCCCTGGTCCGAGCGGAAGAAGTACGTCTGGTGGGACGAGGACGCGGGGGAGTGGACCGGCTACGACGTGCCGGACTTCGAGAAGACCAAGCCGCCGTCGTACCGGCCGCCGGAGGGCGCGACCGGCGTCGAGGCGATCAGCGGCGACGACCCGTTCATCATGCAGGGCGACGGGAAGGGCTGGCTCTACGCGCCCAGCGGGCTCATCGACGGCCCGATGCCGACGCACTACGAGCCGGCCGAGTCGATGATCCGCAACCCGCTCTACGGCCAGCAGGCCAACCCCACCCGCAAGGTGTACGAGCGCTCGGACAACCTGACCAACCCGAGCCCGCCGGAGCGGCACAGCGAGGTCTACCCGTACGTGTTCAGCACGAGCCGGCTCACCGAGCACCACACCGCCGGCGGCATGAGCCGGCAGCTCGCGTACCTGTCGGAGCTGCAGCCGGAGATGTTCGTCGAGGTGTCGCCGGAGCTCGCGGCCGAACGCGGGCTGGAACACCTGGGCTGGGCGCACATCGTCACCGCCCGGGCGGCGATCGAGGCGCGGGTGCTGGTCACCGACCGGCTCACGCCGCTGCGCATCGAGGACCGTACGGTGCACCAGATCTGGATGCCGTACCACTGGGGCGGCGAGGGCCTGGTGACCGGCGACTCCGCGAACGACCTGATCGGCATCACGCTCGACCCGAACGTGCTGATCCAGGAGAGCAAGGTGGGCACCTGCGACATCCGGCCGGGCCGCCGCCCCACCGGGCCGGAGCTGCTGGCGTACGTGCAGGGTTACCGGGATCGGGCCGGCCTGACGCCGGGTCACCGCACGCCCATCCTCACCACCGAGGTCGACGAGCCGGAGGACAGCTGACGTGGCGGGACCCAACAGCTTCTACGGGCCGCTGGACCCGGCGCCCGACGCCGGGTACGTGGACGCGCCGCCGCGGATGGGCTTCTTCACCGACACCAGCGTGTGCATCGGGTGCAAGGCGTGCGAGGTGGCCTGCAAGGAGTGGAACCTCGTCCCGGACGACGGCTTCAACCTGCTCGGGACCTCGTACGACAACACCGGCGGGCTGACCGCGAACTCGTGGCGCCACGTCGCGTTCATCGAGCAGCCGGCCGCGGGCAGCGGCCACGGCACCGACACGCCGGGCGCGTTCGCCGGGATGCCGACCGGGCCGTCCGCGAGCGCGCACACGGCCGTCGTCGCGGCCGGGACCAGCCAGGACACGGGTACGGATCCCGGTGTGCCCGCGGCGCCCGACGCGCTCGCCGCCGCGGCCACGATCACCGCCCCCGGCACTCAGTTCCTGGGGATGCCCGGGGCTGATCTGCCCGGGCGGACCATGGACGCGCCGCGCTCCGACTTCCGCTGGCTGATGATGTCCAACGTGTGCAAGCACTGCACCCACGCGGGCTGCCTGGACGTGTGCCCGACCGGTGCCCTGTTCCGCACCGAGTTCGGCACGGTCGTCGTGCAGGAGGACATCTGCAACGGCTGCGGGTACTGCATCCCGGCATGCCCGTACGGTGTCATCGACCAGCGCAAGGACGACGGCCGCGCGTGGAAGTGCACGCTCTGCTACGACCGGATCGGCGACGGCCTCACCCCGGCCTGCGCGAAGGCCTGCCCCACCGAGTCCATCCAGTACGGCGAGCTCGACGAGCTGCGCTCCCGGGCCGCGCACCGCCTGGAGAAGCTGCACGAGCAGGGCGTGGCCGAGGCCCGCCTCTACGGCCACGACCCGAACGACGGCGTCGGCGGCGACGGCGCGTTCTTCCTGCTCCTCGACGAACCCGAGGTGTACGGCCTGCCCCCGGACCCGGTGGTGACCACCCGCGACCTGCCGGACATGTGGAAGCGGGCCGGCGTCGCGGCGCTGGCCATGGCGGCGACCATCGTCGTGTCGTTCGCGGGACGGCGGCGATGAGGCCCCGGGAGGAGCGGGAGCGGCCCCGCGACGAGCGCCTCAGCCCGCCCCCGGCCGGCCACGAGGGCAGCGGCCTGAGCCGCGACGCGGGCGGTGCCTCCCGCTCGGCGCGCCGCGGTGGCAAGGGGCGCGGCCGCGGTGACCGCTCGATGGTGCCCCCGGCCGACTTCCGCTCCTACTACGGGCGCCCCATCGTCAAACCGCCGGTCTGGCACTACGACATCGCGGCGTACCTGTTCACCGGCGGCCTCGCGGCGGGCTCCTCGCTGCTCGCGGCGGGCGGTGACGCCACCGGCCGCCCCGCGCTGCGCCGCGCCGGGCGGATCACCGCGCTGGGCGCGCTGACCGCCAGCACGTACTTCCTGATCAACGACCTGGGCCGCCCCGAGCGCTTCGTCAACATGCTGCGGGTCGCGAAGCCCACCTCCCCGATGTCCATGGGTACGTGGATCCTCAGCGCGTTCGGAGCCGCGGCGGGCGCTGCCGCGGTCGCCGAGGCCGCCCCGATCCTGCCGGAACGCGGCGTGCTCGGCCTGGCCCGGCGCCTGCTCCCACCGGTGGGGACAGCCGGCCAGTACGCCGCCGCTGCCGTCGCGCCCGCGCTGGCCACGTACACGGCGGTCCTGCTCGCGGACACGGCCACGCCCAGCTGGCACGCGGCGTACCCGGAACTGCCCTATGTCTTCGCGGGCAGCGCGCTGGCCAGCGGCGCGGGCGTCGGCCTGCTGGCCGCACCCTGCGACCAGGCAGGCCCGGCCCGCCGCATGGCGGTCTGCGGCGCGGCCCTCGAGCTGTACGGCGCCCACCGCGTCGAGACCACCAAAGGCATCCTCAGCGAACCGTACCGCGACGGCCGGCCCGGCAGACTCCTGCGCGCCGGTCGCCTGCTGACCGCGGCCGGCGTGGCGGGCGCGGTGCTCGGCCGGCGCAGCCGCGTCGTGTCGGCGCTGTCCGGGCTGTCGCTGCTGACCGCTTCGCTGGCTACCCGGTTCGGCATCTTCGAGGGCGGCGTGGCGTCGGCGAAGGATCCGAAGTACACGGTCGTCCCGCAACGGGAACGCCTGGCGGCGCGCGCTGCCGAAGTCGCCGCCTCGGACGCGAAGACCACCGATGTTCCGGAGGGAAGCGGCTCGGGCGGGATCGGCGTCTGAGCCTCAGCCCGGCCGTCCGGCGGCGAGCGCCGGGTACGTCGGGAGCGTGATCGCCTCCGCCTTGCCGAACTGCCGGGCCAGCAGCTGCCGCATGGGCCAGCGTGACATCGACCGCATCGACAGCGCCCGCAGCCGGATCGCGGCCTGCGACCTCGGCGCGAACGCGGCCATCCCGCCCGGGGGCAGCCGGGTGCCCTCGGCCACGTAGGCGGCCATCTCCGCCTGGTATGCGGTGAAGGCGGTCTCCGGGTCGGCCGCCGTGGCCAGCTCGCCCGCCAGGACGTACGCACCGACCAGGCTCATGCTGGTGCCGAGCCCGGCCAGCGGGGAACCGCAGTAGCCCGCGTCGCCGAGCAGCACCACCCGGCCTCTGGCCCACCGCCCGACGTGCACCCGGTCGATCGAGTCGAAGTGGAAGTCGTCGGCGGCCGGCATGGCGGCGAGCAGGGCGGGCACCCGCCATCCCGCGCCGGTCAGCCGCTCGGTTACCAGGCGCTGCACGTCGGCCCGGCCGAGCCGGTCGTACCGGGTGCGGGAGCGGAAGGTCAGCATCGCCTTCGCCGTGCCGACCCGCTCCGGGCGGATCCCGGCGACCCGGCCGCCGGGCGCGTTGTACATCTCGAACCAGCCGCCCAGGTCGCCCGGGTCCGGCACGGTGAACAGGGCCCCGTACCCGCCCACCGGCCGGACGAACTCCTGCTCGGGACCGAACGCCAGGGCGCGTACGCCGGAGTGGACGCCGTCGGCGCCGACGACCACGTCGAACCGCTCGGTGCCGCCGCCGGCGAAGGTGACCCGGCCGTCCGGGTGCAGCGCCGAGATGCGGTCGCCGAAGCGGTAGCCGGCCGTCGCCGCGGTGGTCTCCAGCAGGATGCGGCTCAGGTCGCCCCGCGCGATCTCGATCTCCGCGACGATGCCCTCCCCGCCGAAGGCGTCCGCCGGCATCGCGGCGAGCCGGCGGCCGCGGGCGTCCACCAGCGCGACGCCGCGTTCGTCGACGCGGTGCGCCCGGACCGCGGGCATGAGGCCCATCCGCTCCACGACGGTACGGGCGGCGCCCCGGATGTCGACCGCCTGGCCGCCGGGCCGGGGCTGCGGCGCCTGCTCCACGACGGTCACCTCCGCCCCGGCGCGGTGCAGCCAGAACGCCAACGCGGGCCCCGCGATCCCGGCCCCGGAAATCAGTACACGCATGTCGGACGCTCCCTGCGTACTATGTACGGACGTGTACTAGGCAGCGTATTAACGACTCCCTCCAGGGGCAATCTGCACTAGTACGGGACCGGCCGGGTGGACCCGGTGTACTAGGACAGGAGGCGAGATGGGCGAGGCGCCGTACCGGCAGATCGTGGCCGAGGTCCGCCGGCGCATCGAGGCCGGTGAGCTCCGGCCCGGCGACCGGGTGCCGTCCGCGCGCGCGATCACCCGTGAGTGGGGCGTTGCGATCGCCACCGCGACCAAGGCGCACGCCGCGCTGCGCGAGGAAGGGCTCACCGTCTCCCGGCCGGGCGTGGGCACCGTGGTGGCCGGTCCGGCGCCCCGGCATGACGGGGTCCTGAGTCACGACCGGGTGGTCGCGGCCGCCATCGCGATCGCCGACCGGCACGGCATGGCCGAGCTGACGATGCGCCGGCTCGCGGCCGACCTCGGCGTGGCGACGATGTCGCTCTACCGGCACGTACCGGGGCGCGACGACCTGATCCTGGCGATGATCGACGCGGCGATCGGCACGATCCGGCTGCCGCGTCGGCACCCCGGCGGCTGGCGGGCCGCCTTGGAACTGGCGGCGCGGCAGGAATGGGCGGTTTTCCAGCGGCACCCGTGGCTGGCGCCGTCACTGTCGCTCACCCGGCCGCAGATGGCGCCGAACGGCGTACGGCTCAGCGAGTGGGTGCTCGCGGCGTTCGACGGCACCGGGCTCGGTCTCGACGAGCGGATGTACGTCCAGCTCACGCTCTTCACGTTCGTCCGGGGCGTGGCGAGCGCGCTCGAACCGGAAGCCGAGGCCGTCCGCGAGACCGGCCTCACCGACGAGCAGTGGCTCAGTACGCAGGAGCAGCAGTTCGCGACGCTGCTGGCCGCCCACTCGATGAGCCGCTTCCGGCGCTTGACCGCCGACGGCTTCGATTTCAGCCTGGAACGGCTCTTCGAGTTCGGCCTGGCCCGCCTCCTCGACGGCCTCACGCCCTTCGTCGAGAGTCGCTAGCCGCCGTTCACACCCGGCGCTGTTGCCATTGCTGGTTGGCGCCGCCGGAGCAGGCGTACTGGATGAGGCGGGTGGAGTCGGCGGTGGACGCGTCGCTGACGTCGAGGCACTTGCCGCTGTGCCGGGCGACGAGCCGGGCGTAGCCGCCGCCGGCGTCCTGGAGCTGCCATTGCTGGTTCGCGCCGGCGCCGCAGGTGTACTGGATGACTCTGGCCCGGTCCGTCGTGGCGGCGTCGGCCACGTCGAGGCACATGCCGCTGTGCCGGGCCACCAGGCGGACGTAGCCGTCGCCGGTGCTTCTGGCTTCCCACTGTTGATTGGCGCCGGACCCGCAGGCGTACTGGATGACTTCCGCTCCGGCGGCGGAGGAGGCGTTGACGACGTCGGCGCACTTGCCGGAATGGCGGGCGACGAGGTTGACGTACGGCGGGGTGACGCCGCTCGCCACGCCGGTCGCGGTGTCGACGGTGACCTGGGGGTACCAGTCCATGGCCATGCTCGTTCTGCTCGGGAAGCGCAGGGGCAGCCAGACGTAGCGGGAGTCCGCGTACGTCGCGCCGTAGCCTGGGCCCCACCAGTCGCCGAGATACAGGTACGTCGTCGTCTGCGAGCCCTGCACGGGCAGCACGAACGCGGTCTGGCTGCCGTAGGCGGTGGCGTTCCCGACGTCGGCCCAGCCGCTCCATGGTCCGCTCAGGCTGGTGGCGGTGGCGTACCTCTGCTGGTTCGGTGCCCATCCCGTGGCGCCGGAGGTGAGCATGAAGTAGATCCCGTCGCGCTTGAACAGGGCCGGAGCCTCGCGGTGGTCGCCCGTCCACGCCCGCACCAGCGCGGCGACGTTGGTGTAGTCCGAGGTCAGGCGGTACACGTGGAGGTCGTAGTTGTCGCGGGCGGCGGAGACCATGTAGCCGGCCCCGTCGTCGTCGACGAACGCGGTGATGTCGCGGGACATGTGCTGGTTGAAGGGACGGAGGCTGCCGCGGTACGCGTAGTCGCCGTCGATGGTGGGCGAGGTGGCCACGGCGGCCCGGGCTTCGCTGTAGTCGCGCCCGTTCTCCTTGTGCATCCACATGACGTACTGCCCGGTGGAGCGGTTGTAGATGACCTTCGGGCGTTCGATGTTCGCGACCTGGAGTTCCGGCGCGGAGGCCTGGGTGAGGACGTTCCTGCGGAATTCCCACGTCTTCAGGTCCGTGGAGCGGTAGAGCGCGACCGCCCGGAAGGTCAAGTCGGCGTTGCGGCTCTCGCCGAACCAGTAGAAGTAGCCGCCGGAGGCGAGGATGCCGCCGCCGTGGGCGTGCACGATGGAGCCGGCCGTGTCACGCGGCTGCACGCTGTTGTCGATGGTGACCGCAGCGGCCTGAGCGGGCTGAGCCGTGACGACGGTGGCTACGGCGGCCAGCGCGGTCGCGGCGATCGACGCCAGCAGCCGCGTCCGGCGGCGGGGGGACGAACGCCGCCCGGCAATCCGTGACACGTCGTCATGGACGGGGTGCGTGGCTGTGGCCGGCATGGTCACCAGCATCGCTCACTCATCGATGAACAGCAATATGTGCTTATCTGGCGTCGGGTACCAGTGCCGCGAGGAAGACCTCGGGCGGGGTGCTCGCGGGGCGGTCGCTGACCTGGCCGTCGCCGAGCTCGATGACCCGCCACCGCCCGTCGTCGCGCAACGCCAGGTCGACGGTGACGAACGGCAGGCCCAGGCTGCCGATCCCGGACAGGTCCACCTCGGCGGGCGGGAGGGCGTCGGGGGAGTCGGGGTGCGCGGTGACCAACCGGCAGGTGCCGTCGACCCACCACGTCCGCACCTCGGCGCCGGTGAACGACTCGAAGCGGCGGAGCACGAAACCGCCCGTGAAGTCGTCGCCGCGCAGCTCCCGGAAGCGGCTCGCGACCCGCCACGCCGCGTCACCGTCCGCGACGTCCGGGAGGTACGCGGCCTCGTGCCAGTAGTGCTTCATCGACTTCGTGTAGTCGCGGAGGACGGCCGGCCCCTCGCCCAGCTGGGCGCGCGCCTTGTCGAAGCCGCCCCGGTCGTCGCCCACGGTCCAGACCGTCTCCGGCGTGACCGCGGCGAGGGAGTCGTACCAGCCGGGCAGCTCGTGCGCCTGCCGGTACTGCTCAGCGGTGGTCCTGAGGACGACACCACGGCCGGCCAAGGATCGTTCCAGGGCGGCGTAGTGGTCCGCGTGCAGCATCCAGCCCCGATATCTGGCGGGGCCACTGACCCGTACCTTCGAAACGGCCGTCTCGGCACCACCGTCACGCGCGGCAGCGTCGTGGTCGATCAGCGCGACCGCGATGCCCGCCTCGCGGGCCGCAGCCGCCTCCGCGGCGAAATGCTCGTCCGGGCGTCGCGGCCGCAGCGGATCCGACGGTACGAGCAGCAGCGCCGTCACCGGAGCTCGAGGGTCTTGCCGTCGGGGCGTGCCGGAAGCAGCTCGCCGATCACGGGGTGTCCGGGCACCTCGCCGGCGACCAGCAGCCCGCCGGAGGTCTGCGCGTCGGCGAGCAGCAGCAGCTCGTCGGCGTCGACGCTGCCGGTGTCGGCGTGCGGCATCACCCAGTCCAGGTTGCGCCGGGTGCCGCCGCTGATGTACCCGTCCCGGAGCGCCTCGCGCGCGCCGTCCAGGTAGGGGACCGCGCTCGCGTCGATCCGCGCGGTGACCCCGCTCGCCCGGGCGAGTTTGTGCAGGTGACCGAGGAGCCCGAAGCCGGTGACGTCGGTGGCGCAGACCGCCCCGGCCGCCACGGCGGCCTCGGCCGCGGCGCGGTTGAGCTGGGTCATCGCGGCGACGGCCTGCGCGAACACCTCGCCGGTCGACTTGTGGCGGCTGTTCAGCACGCCGATGCCGAGCGGCTTGGTGAGCGTGAGCGGCGTACCGGCGACGCCCGCGTCGTTGCGCATGAGGTGGGCGGGGTCGGCGACGCCGGTGACGGCCATCCCGTACTTGGGCTCCGGGTCGTCGACGCTGTGCCCGCCGGCGACGTGACAACCGGCCTCCCGGGCGATCTCCAGGCCGCCGCGCAGGACCTCGCCGGCCAGTTCCATGGGCAGCAGGTCACGCGGCCAGGCGAGCAGGTTGACGGCGACGACCGGGCTGCCGCCCATCGCGTACACGTCGGAGAGCGCGTTCGCCGCCGCGATCCGCCCCCAGTCGTACGCGTCGTCCACCACGGGCGTGAAGAAGTCGGCGGTGGCGACGACGGCCATGCCCGCGGCCAGCTTGACCACGGCGGCGTCGTCACCGTCGTCCAGCCCGACGAGCAGCTCGCCGGGCCCGCGCGGGGCGGCCTCGCCGATGAGGCCGGACACGACGGCTTCGAGCTCGCCGGGCGGGATCTTGCACGCGCATCCGCCGCCGTGGGCGTACTGGGTGAGGCGTTGAGGTTGCGTCATCGTCACCCTCGAACTGTTGCACGGTGCGGGGGAGGGCGCTCGGCGGGTGGGGTGGGCGGCGGCTAGGGTGATCGGCGGAGGCGTTCAGGTGGCTGGTGCCCCTCCCGGTCTTCAAAACCGGTGTGGCCCGGTATCCGGGCCAGGCGAGTTCGATTCCCGTCCGCCTCCGCTCATCTCCGTCGCCGTGTCCCGCCGGTGACCCACCGTGCCGGCTTCTGTGCGGCGGTTCCGGCTGCGAGGACATCGCGCGGACGCCAGACTGTGACAGGTGGTCGAAGGCATGATGATTCGCGGCCGCTCCCACGGGTTATCAAGGGTGGCAGGGTCGGTTCTCCGGAGGTGGTCGTGAGTCTGCAGTTGGCGGCGCGGGACGGCAGAGCCTGCACCGTGGTGGAGGTCGGTGGGCAGGTCGACATGGCCACCGGGCCCGAGCTCAACGACTTCCTCGGGCAGGTCACCACCGACAGACGTGACCGGCCCGTGGTGCTGGACCTGGCCGGCGTGTCCTTCCTGGACTCCAGCGGCATCGGGGTGTTGCTGGTCTGGTTCAAGGAGTTGCAGGGTGCGGGCGGCCGGTTGTGCGTCGCCGGGCTGCAGGAGCCGGTCGCCTACGTGCTGCGGGTGACAGCTGTGGACCAGGTGCTGGACGTGTACGACTCGGCCGAGGCGGCCGAAGCGGACATGCCGCCGGTGGTGCGCTGACCACCGCGGGGTGGTCAGCGGCGGTCGGCGGAGGTGGCCGCGGAGACGTCGGCGCCCGCGCTGGCGTGGCGGGACAGGTCGTGGCGTCCGTGCCAGTCGATGATCAAGAGGGTGGCATCGTCCTGGAGGGCGGGGCCGGCGACGGCGAGGACCCCGTCGGCGAGGCTGCGAGCGGCCTCGCGGGGATGCAGGGCGGTGAGTGATCGCAGCTCGGCCGTGAGGTCGAGGGCCGCGGCTTCGCGTTCCCGCATGCCGTCGGTGACGATGACCAGGCGGTCGCCGGGCTGCAGCGTCACCGAGCCGGCCCGGGTCCGCGTGCCGGGGAACATGCCGAGGGCGAAGTTCCGCGGCAGGGTGAGCTCGCCCGGTTCCCCGTCCCGGATCAGGATCGGCGGCACGTGGCCGGCGTTGACCAGCGCGCAGGTGCCCGTCTGCAGGTCCAGGCGGCCGAGAACGGCGGTGAGGAAGGCGCCCTTGGCCGGGGTGTGCCCGGACACGGCGGCGCTGGCATGGTCGGCCTGTTCGGTGAGGCTGTGCCCCGCGCGGCGGGAGTTGCGAAGGCTCGCCACGCCGAGGGTGGCGATCAGCGCGCTGGTCACGCCGTGCCCCATGGCGTCGGTGACACTGAAGTGCAGGGCGTCACGGGCGACGCTGTAGTCGAAGGTGTCCCCGCCGATGCTCGCCGCCGGCTCGAGCCAGCCCGACAGGGTGAACGAGCCGCCCTCGCAGGTGAAAGCGCTGGGCAGGAGCCGGCGTTGGATCTCGGCGGACAGGTTGAACGCGGTGGTGCGCTGTCCCCACTCGAACAGGTCGGTGTGGCGCCGGTTGGCGATCACGACGAACGCCAGCGCATGCGCGGCACGCGCGATCTCGCCGAGTGCCGCCGGCGCCGGCTCGGCGCTCAGGAGGATCTCCAGCAGGCCGATCACCTCGCCACGCTCGGTGACCGGCGCCAGGATCGTCCACCCGGCGTCGTCCTTCAGCACCTGCACGACCTGGGTCCGCAACGCCTCTTCCTGCGGACCGCCGTCGAAGGGCAGCACCGTCGCCAGCTCGTCGCCGTCGCGGCGGCCCTCCGCGGCCGGTTCGAACGGGACATGCGCCAGCCGGACCAGTGCCCGGCCGCTGAGGTCGGCGATGAGAAAGGAGACGCTGCTGGCGTGCAGTGCGGCACCGAGTTCGCCGGTGACGGCCTCGACCGCGTTGACAGGCGTCGCGTCCTCCGCGGCCGCCAGCATCCCGGCCAGCGCCACCTCGACAGATGGATCCATCAGGGCAGCATACGGCCGTGCGGGCAGGCAAGGATTCTCAGTAGTCTTCCGGGATGAGTGTGGACCTGTTCGCAGGAATTGCGGTCCGCGACTACGCCACGGCGGTCGCCTGGTATGAGCGGCTCCTCGGCGCCGGACCGTCCTTCCTGCCGAATGACACCGAAGCCGTGTGGGAGATCGCCGAGCACCGGTACGTCTTCATCGAGGTACGCCCGGAGAATGCGGGACACGCCATCCACACGTTGTTCGTCAGCGATTTCGACAGCCGGATCAGCGAGATCGCCGCGCGGGGGCTGAGGCCGGCGAAAAGTGAGACGTATGAGAACGGGGTCCGCAAGGCGACATTCCGCGACCCGGACGGTAACGAGATCGGGTACGGCGGAGGGCCCGCTTAGCGACTGCCGCAACCTGACAGTCCGGTGGGAAAGACGGGGCAACGAGGCGGACGCGACGCGCCTACCCTGGCTCGCATGGCGTTCGCGGACGAACTCGAGGTGAAGGTCGGCACGATCGAGCGGCTCGCGCTGGAATGGTACGAGCAATGGATGCGGCAGTTCGGTTTCACCTGGGACGGGCACGGCTCGGTGATGCTCGATCCGCAACGGCCGCAACCGCCGGCGCAGGGGGTCAACCAGCCTCTCAGCGTGGAGGAGCAGACCCGGCCGATGCAGGAGAACTTCCGGCTCTTCAACGAGCAACTGCAGGAGCTGCTGCTCAAGTTCCGCGGTTACTACGCCCTGGAGCCGCACTCGGTGAACGAGCTCCAGGAACGGATCGGCGGCTCGGTGTCCGATGTGGGCAACGGCACCAATTCGTCGGTGCACGACCGCCTGTCGCTGGCATTCGATCCGTGGCTCCTCGAGGTGATGAAGCTCGTCGACTCCGATGACTGGTCCGGTCCGGCCGCCGGCGCGTTCCAGAGCGGTTTCCTGACACCGTTCAGCCGCATGAGCGAGATCCAGAAGGCGTGCGTCCGGGAGCTGGGCCTCACCGCGTACGGATGGAACAAAGCGACCGAGGCGGCCGAGAAGAATCTCCGGGAGATAGCCGACGCCTGCATCTATCGGATGGGTCATCCGTCCGGCCTCAGCAATGTGGCTGTGCACGTACTGTCGATCACGTCGCTGGTCGCGGGCGGTCTGTCGTTCGTGCCGCCGGTAGCCCTCCCGGCCGGTGTCGTCTCGCTCTCCACGGCCGTCTGGACGTACATGGACGCCCTGAACAAACAGTTCGAGAAGAAATTCGACTTCTACATCGAGGGAAACACGCCGCTGCAGGCGGTGGTGTCCACGACCGAGGTGCTCAAGGAAGTGGATCGGCAGCTCGCGGAGTTCGACGGGGACCTGGCCAAAGCGCTCCAGGAGGACCTGACCGGCGCCGAGGGCTTCGAGCACCCGAGCATCCGGCTGCCACCGGCGGAATCGTCCGGCGGTATGGGCCGGCTCGACATGAGCAGCCAGCGGATGGTCACCTCGATCGTCCGGCTGCACCGCGCCGGAAGCACCAACCTCCCGATCATCGCCGACCAGTACGCCGCCGCGGCAAGCATCATCGGCGGCTGCATGCCGCCGTCGGGCGTTGTCACGTTCATGGTCCAGTCCGCCGCGGCCTTCGACCGCGGCGTGGACCGGCTCGTCGACGTCTTCCACAACACGTGCGACCGGGCGACCGTCGCGGGGGAGGCGCTGGTCCAGACGGCGAAGGACTACGACCTGACCGACACCGACCGCGCCGAGGCGATGCGCCAGATCTCGGAACAGGAGCAACAGCCGGTCTGGGTGGGAGACGAGCCGGAGCGGGCGGGCGGAGTGTGAAAGGGCCCGCCGACCGGGTGAGCGGACCCGTGGTGCGGCCGGCGGCTCCGGCCGATGTCGATTCGCTGGTGCGGCTGCGGGTCGCGTCACCCCGTGACGCATGCGGTTTTGACCGTTCGCACGACCTCGATCGGAGGCGCGCGGGTCCGCACGGCGAGCGCGTACCCGTCACACTCTGCGGTATGAACAACTCGGAGAGTGTGTCGGCTCCCTTGTCGACGTTCTCGCTTGCCGTTGCCACCCGATCCGCTGTGGAACGCCTGGCGCCGCAGGAGCTCGAGTTCCTCGATGATGCGCTGTCCGCCTGGGAGCGACAGGACCTGCCTCGCCGGCGTGACCGTAGCGCGGCGGCCGGTACCGTCGGCCTGGGAGTCGATATCGCACTCGTCACCGAGACGGTGCTCGCGGTGCTCACCGGCGCGGCCACCGAGGTGCTCGGCACGGTCGCCACCGACGCCTGGCAGCGGCGCCCCCGCTGGCGGCGGAGGACCCGCGGAGGCGGGGTCCCGGCGGCACATCAGCGGCTTGCCCTGACCGCCGGCCAGGCCGACCGGTTGCGCGAAGCCTGCCGCCGGCACGGCCAGACCCTGGGGCTCTCCGCCGAGCAGGCCGATCTGCTGGCCGATGCCGTGCACGGCGCCATCGAGGGCCCGGCACACCGGTGAGGCGGTCCACGGGGGACCTCGGCCGGATGTACGCCCTGCTGTTCCTCCTCCTCGGTGCGATCGGGCTGAACGCCGGATGGATCGCCACGATGTCGTACGCCATCGGAGCGCACACCCGGTTCGACGCGTGCATGGCCAATGCCGGGACCCTGTGGCCGGCTTCCGACCTCGCCGAGGCCGAGGCGACGCGTCAGGAGCTCGGGGCCTGCCTGCGACCGGTCACGCAACCCTGGGCGCTGATCATGCTGGCCGGTGCGCTCACCGCCTTCGTGCTCACCGCCCTGCTGGCCGGGGCGGGCGCCGTCGGGGTACGCCGCCGGCTTCGCGCTGAGGGCCGCGCGGGCGGACCGGCGGTGGACACGGCCACCGCACGGTTCGCCGAGTTGTGCCGGGAACAGGGCGTCATCTCCCGCCGGCCGCGGCTGCACGTCCTGCGACCCGGTGCGCGCTTCAGCGAGCCTTTCACCACCGCAGGCATGGGCCGCCCGGTGGTGGTGATACCGGCGGCGGTCGCCTGCGCGGCTCCGGACGTGCTGGACGCGGTGGTCCGGCACGAACTGGCACACGTCCGGTCCCGGGACGTGTTCCTCGCCGCCGGAGCGTGGTGGTCCGGGTGGACCGGCGTCCTGCTGCCCGCGGTGTGCGCGGCGCCCCTTCTCGACCCACGCCGGGCCGGCGCTCCCGGGTACGGTGCCGGGCTCCTCGTCGCCGTAGTTCTGGGCGGACTGTTGCTGGCGCTGCGGGCGCACGTGCTGCGTCGGCGCGAACTCGTCGCGGACCGGGCCGCTGTCGTGCACCCGGCGCGACCCGATGCGTTCGCTCATCTGCTGCGTACCGCGGACCGGCCCGCCGGCCGCCTGCGCTCGCTGCTCGCCGTGCACCCGGACACCCCGGCAAGGATCCGGGCGCTGAGCACCGGGACCGCCGGTACCGATGGCGGCTTCCTCCCTTCGGCGGTCACCGCTTTGGTGTCGCTCATCGCCGTCCAGCCGGTCTACCAGGTCTTCCTGCACTGGGTGGGCTGGGCCGGGCCGTCCTCGCGACCCCTGTTCGCCGTCGCGGGCGGGCTCGTCGCCGTGCTGCTGATCCCCGTCTGGGCCCGCCGGTACGCCGCCGACCCGAAGGCGCCGTGGTGGCCGCCGGTGCTCGGCGTCGCCCTGGGTGGGGCGGCCGGATTCCTCCTGCCGGGTCCGGGGCTGCCGGTCAGCCCCGGCAGCCGGGCACTGAGCGCCAACTGGATCACCGGACCGCTTCTGGTGCTGGCCTTCGGCGGGACAGCCGTCCTGCTCGTCGCCCTGGCGCGCGGCGTGGACCCGGACCGGCGCGGGCAGCTGCTCGCGGCGACGGTGGCCGGCGCGGGCGTCACCGCGGTGACGGTGCCCGCGGCGGTGCAGGCGGTCATCGAGTCCGGCGGCATGCTGCACCCCACTTTCATGCGGCTGGCGATGTTCTACGGCGCCGCATGGTCGCGGGCGGAGCCGGCGGTCGCGTTCGTGGCCCTCGCGGCCCTCGCGGTGGTCGCCGCCCGGTCCGCGCCGCGCCCCCGGCCGGCGCCGCGGCCCGTGCTGGGCCTGCTCGTCGCCGTGGCGGTCGCCGCTGCCACAGCCGGCGTGGTGATGACCCTGGTGCGCCAGTCACCGGACGGTGACAGGGTCGCGGATCTGCCGTTGCTATGGCACCGGTGGTGGGTGTCGGCGCTGGCGGGGGCCGTCGCGCTGATCGTGTTGCTGACCCGCTCGCCGGCCGGCCGCACCACCACCCTGCGACTGGCCGGGGCAATGACCGCGGCCGCCGTGGTCACCCTCGCCGCGGCGGTCGCACAGTTCACCGCCCGTGCCGTCGCCACCGGCTGGGACAACGACTATCACCCGTGGCTGCTCGGCCAGTACGTGACCGTGCCGTTGCGCCTGCTGCTGTTGATCAGTGCGGTGGTGGCGCCGGTCGCGCTGCTGGTGACCCGGCCGGTCCGGCGTACACCGGGACGGCTGGGCACGCCCCTCGCCGCAGCCGTCACCGCCCTGGTGTGCGCCGCCGTGATGTTCGGCGCAGGGGAGATCCTCACCGGTGGCACGGCGGACGCGCGCAGCCTCGCGGCGAAGGCGCAGCCCTCACCGCCGTCCACCACATCGATCGCCGTCACGCCGACATCGACGGCGACGAGTGGTTTGCTGACGCCGGAGCAGGCCCGGCGCGCGGTCGACGCGGCCGATGCCGTGCTGCCCGGTTGGGCGACGAATCCCGCCCTGGCCGGCGGAGACGACAAGTCGGCGTGCGCTGCCACACTGGTCACACCACCGATCGCTGAGCCGGACGTGGAAGCCGCCAAGGGCTTCTCCGCGACGCCGGAGAGCCAGCCACCGAGCGGCGCGCACATCGTCGTGACGGTGGAGTCGTACCAGCAGGCACCCAGGCCGGAGGCCGTGTTCGCCCCGCTGCGACAGGAGATCGACGCGTGCGGCTCGTACAGCGAGCCCAACCCGGAGGCATCCGACGGCCGCAGTCACATGCGGCTGTCCGTCCGGGAGCCGGGTGCGATCGGACATCCCTCGTTCGGCTACGGCCTCGTCCGTACCGACAAAGGACCGGCTGACCTGTCCGCGGTCACCACCGTGCACGCGGTCATCGTGGTCGTGGGCCACCACGTGGTGAGCGTCGGCGCCATCCTGCCCTACATCGGTGAGCCGTCCGGCCGCCGGCTGGCCGCACTGGACACCACCGCGGCGCGGGTGCTCGCCGAGGTGCTCCAGCACCTGGAAAGCTGATTCCGGCGGCTCATCCGCGTTTGGGATCATGAGGCGATGAGCTCGTATGTATCCCACACCACCGTGGACTGCGCCGATGCCTACGCCCTGTCGCGGTGGTGGGAGGCCGTCCTGGACTACCGCGAGGACCCCGACGACCCGAACGAGCCCGGCCACGAGGAGTGCATGATCTCCTCTGCCGACGGGCGGCACCGGCTGCTCTTCATCGAGGTGCCGGAGCCGAAGCAGGTCAAGAACCGCATCCACCTCGACCTGCGGCCCGCCGACGGCACCCGCGACGCGGAACTGGCCCGGCTGGTCGGGCACGGCGCGGCCGTCGTGGCCGATCGCCGCAACGCGGACGGTACGGGCTGGGTCGTGCTTGCCGATCCGGAGGGCAACGAGTTCTGCATCCTGCGCAGCGAGGCCGAGGTCGCGGGCCGGCAGCCGTGAGCCGATCGGGCTAGATGTCGAACTCGCCGGCCTTCACACCGGCCACGAACGCCCCCCACTGTCCCGGCGCGAAGATCAGGGTGGGTCCTCCGGGAGCCTTCGAGTCACGCACCGCAACAACGCCCGGCAGATTGTCGGCGACCTCGACGCAGTCACCGCCGTTGCCGCTGCTGCGCGAGCTTTTGCGCCACCTGGCCTCGGTCAGGTCCACCGGTCCGCCACCTCCGAGATCAAGGCGAGTGTCTGTTGCCGTGGCAGCGCCTCGGCACGCACAGCCTCCCATGCCTCCTGGAGGACTGCTACCTCCTCGGCGGCGTCGACGACGGTGCCTTTGATCTGGTTGTCGAGGTAGGCGGTGTCCCTGCCCTCGAACGGCGAAGCGAGGACGAACGGGCCGCTCAGCCCGGTGTAGCCGCCGACGGTTCTCGGCACGACGTGGATGTGGATGGTGGGTCGGCCGGCCAGCTCGATCAGGCGGAGCAGCTGGGCCCGCATCGTGGAGGGGCCGCCGATCGGCCGTTCGAGAACCGTCTGGTCGAGGACCGCGACGATCAGCGGCGGCGGGGTGCGGTCCAACACCTGTTGTCGTTCGATCCGGCTGGCGACGATCTGTTCGACCTGGTCGGCCTGGAGCGGACTGCCGGTGGCGCAGAGGGCGTGCGCGTATTCCGGGGTCTGGAACAGGCCGGGCAGGACCAAGGGCTGGAATGAGCGCAAGGCCCGGGCGTCGCGTTCGATCGCCGCCCATTCCCGGAACCACGGAAGCAGGGATTCCCGGACCGTCGCCTCGCGAATACGCAGGAGGAGCCCTCCACCGCCCAGCGCCTCGTCACACTTCTGGGCGAAGTCCATCCGTGGCGGTCGGCGGCACTGCTCGACGGCCGCCACCAGCGACGCCGAATAGCTGATCTTCTCGGCGAGGGCCTCCTGCGACAGGCCGGCCCCGCAGCGGAGGCGGCGCAGTTCGCCTGCGAACAGTTCCAAGACCTGGAGTTGCGTCACCTGCACGCTCCTGCACTCGGGGCCCGGCGAAGTCTTACAACGCGGTTGTGGCGGTCCTGAGACTTCCGAAGGTGTCGATGGGTGCGCAAGAGTGTCACCCAGACGGCCGGCTGGAACGGGTGGCAGATCGCATGCCAAGGACAGGTCGCGTCGTGCGGGCCGCCTCTCTCTCCGGGGGCGGTCCGCTGATCGCGCCCGTCCGGCCAACCTCCCGCCGCCGAATCCCGTCGTGATCCGGGGAGGTCAGCAATGGTGGACGAATGGCATGCGGCGCGCGGGCGCCGACGGTGGTGGTTCCTGGGGCGCAGGCGCTGCGTGTGTGGCCTGCTGTGGCCGTGTGTCGATGCCCGGTTGCGGGAGGTCCGACGGCTCCGGCGCGGGTGACGCCGCCCGCTACCCTGGCGCGATGATCACCCGTACGGCGGCAGCGAAGATCGTGGTCGGCGGCCTCGTCGTGCTCGCCTGCCTGTGGGTGCTGTGGTTCTTCGCGCTCATGGCCTTCGGCAGCGAGGGCGCCCTGCCGCCGAAGTCGCGGATCCCCGGCGTGCCGGCCGGCGCGAGCCTCGTCGAGGAGAGCGAGCAGTGCGGCTCCGGCGGGTGCTGGTGGCAGCTCGTCCTGGCGCCCGCCGCCGGGCAGTCGCCGGCCGAGCTGGCCGGGCAGATGGGGCTGACCGAGGAGCGCAGCCTGCGGCCGGAGCTGTTCGACCCCGGGTACGTCTATGTGGGGTCCGAGCCGCGCGGTGACCGCCTCGTCGTCCACGTCGGGTACCAGTGACAGCGTGCCTGGCTTGCGCCGGACGCCGCGGACCTGTGAGGTACCAGGATGAGCAACCCCGGCACCGCCGTCACCTACCTCCTGATCGACGGGGAGAACATCGACTCGACCCTCGGGCAGCAGATCCTCGATCATCGTCCCAACCCGGACGAGCGGCCCCGGTGGGAGCGGCTGCGGCAGTTCGCCGAGGAGACCTGGGGGCAGGCCGTGACGGCCCTGTTCTTCCTGAACGCGTCGTCCGGGGCGTTGCCGACCCCGTTCATCCGGGCGCTGCAGTCGATGGACTACCGGCCGATCCCGCTGTCCGGCGGGCCGGGGCAGAAGGTGGTGGACATCGGCATCCAGCGCACCCTGGACGCCATCGGCAAGCGTCGCGGGGACGTGCTGCTGGCCAGCCACGACGGGGATTTCCTGCCGCACATCGGGCGGCTGCTGCGCGACGACGACCGGCGGGTCGGGGTCGTCGGCTTCCCGGAGTTCTTCAATGCCGGGTTCGACCACCTGGTCGGTGACGGGCTGGAGCGGTTCGACCTGGAGCTGGACGCGGGATGTTTCACCAGCGTGCTGCCGCGGGTCCGGATCCTGCCGATCGACACGTTCGATCCTGAACCGTTTCTGTAGGAAAGGGCAGAGCCGGGTGCCTGCCGTTCCCCCGGGTGGCGCGCGTCGCCCAGGATGGGGCGGCAGGGATCGAGCCCAACCGGTCGCCAGGGCCGTGAGCCCGAGGCGGGGCAGATCCTCGACCGTGCAGGAGACATCCGTGCCTACCCCCTCCCGTTCGATCCGCATCGCCGTGGTCGGAGGCGCCGCCCTGATCATGGCGGCCGGCGCCTCGTACGCCATGGCCGGCGAGACCTCGCCGCAGAAGAGCAGCCGGCAGCAGGCCGGCCAGCAGCAGAGCAGCCAGCAGGCGAGGAGCGTCAAGGCGTTCCCGGCGAACGCGAAGTTCGACTACCAGATCGGCTCCGCGTACACGCCGCCGTCCGGGGTGAAGGTCGTCAGCCGTGACGTCGGCGCGACGCCCGCCGCTGGGCTGTACAACGTCTGCTACATCAACGGTTTCCAGACGCAGCCCGACGACGGCGCGGGCAGCGAGGGCACCAGCCAGTGGTTCGCCGCCGACTCCGCGCGGCGCAAGCTGCTGCTGCCCAACCCGACGCCGAGCGTGCCGACCGCCGACGACGGCGGGAAGTACTCGCGGGACTTCTACGTCGACCCCGGCTGGCCGGACGAGATCATGTTCGACGTGCGGACGCCGGCGAACCGGGACGCGCTCGCGCAGATCATCGGGCGGCAGGTCACGACCTGTGCCAGCAAGGGCTTCGACGCCGTCGAGGTGGACAACCTGGACACCTTCACCCGGGCGTACGCGAACGTCGAGGACCGCAAGAAGGCCAAGAACGACCCCGACTTCGACGGTACGGACGCACCGAAGCTGATGACCTCAGGGCAGGCGCTGGCGTACGCGAAGCTCCTCATCGATCGCGCCCACGCGGCCGGTCTCGCGATCGCGCAGAAGAACACCGCGGAGCTGGAGGGCGACGGCAAGGCCGCCGGCTTCGACTTCGCCGTGGTCGAGGAGTGCGGGAGCACCGGGGAGTGCGCGGACTACGCCGGCGCCTACGGCGGCAACTGGGTCGACGTCGAGTATTCGTCGTCCGGGTTCACGAAGGCGTGCCGCAGCGTCAAGAGCACGATCTCGGTGGCCCGCCGCGACCAGCTGGTCACCGCGCCCGGCTCGGGGACGTACGTCTACAACGAGTGCTGACCCGCCGCCGGGTACGGTGAAACCGGCGACACGGCGAGGAGGCGCGGGTTGGGTGACACCACGGTGGATCCGCGGCGCCGGATCCCGCGTACCGATGCCGTGCTCGCCGACCCCCGGATAGCCGCCGCCATCCCGCGTCTCGGGCGCGGGCCGGTCAAGGCCGCGGTCGTCGCCGCCCAGCAGCGCGCCCGCGCCGGGGAGATCGCCCCCGACGACGTGGCCGCGGCCGCCCTGGAGGCTCTGCCGAGCAGCCCGGGCGGCCTGCGGCCGGTCCTCAACGCGACCGGCGTCGTGCTGCACACCAACCTGGGCCGGGCCGCGCTGTCGGCGGCCGCGGTGGCGGCGGTGGCGGCGGCGAGCGGGCACACCGATGTCGAGCTGGACCTGGCGACCGGCCGGCGGGCCCGGCGGGGCCGGGGCGCGCTCGCGGCGCTGGCTGCGGCCGTGCCGGACGCGGGTGGCGTCCACGTGGTCAACAACGGGGCGGCCGCGCTCGTGCTGGCCGCCACCGCGCTCGCCGCCGGCCGGGAGATCGTGGTGAGCCGCGGGGAGCTGGTCGAGATCGGTGACGGGTTCCGCCTGCCCGACCTGCTGGAGTCGACCGGGGCGCGGCTGCGCGAGGTGGGCACCACCAACCGCACGTCGTACGCCGACTATGCCGAGGCGGTGGGCCCCGACACCGGCTTCGTCCTCAAGGTGCACCCGTCGAACTTCGTCGTGCGCGGCTTCACCCGGGCCGTCGAGGTGGCCGGGCTGGGCGGGCTCGGCGTACCCGTGGTCGCGGACATCGGGTCGGGGCTGCTCGCGCCCGACCCGCTGCTGCCGGACGAGCCGGACGCGGCCACGACGCTGCGGGCCGGCGCCGATCTGGTCATCGCCAGCGGGGACAAGCTGCTGGGCGGGCCGCAGGCCGGGCTGCTGCTCGGCACCGCGGAGCTGGTGGAGCGGCTCCGGCGGCATCCCCTCGCCCGGGCGCTGCGGGTCGACAAGCTGACCCTCGCCGCCCTGCAGGCCACCGTCGCCGGCCCGGAGACGCCCACCTGGCAGGCGTTGCGCGCCGACCCCGGCGCCCTGCGGTCGCGCACCGAGGACGTCGCGGCGCGGCTGCCGGGGGCCGAGGTCGTGACGTCGGTCGCGGTGGTCGGCGGGGGTGGCGCGCCGGAACTGGAACTGCCGTCGTGGGCTGTCGCGCTGCCGGAGGCGTGGGCGGAACCGCTGCGCCTGGGCGACCCGCCCGTCGTCGGGAGGGTCGTCCGGGGCCGGCTCCTGCTGGATCTGCGCTGCATCGCCCCGGAACGTGACGCGGACGTCGTTGCAGCGGTGGCCGCCGTGGGTATGCGCTGAGCGTGCACGTCATCGCCACCGCCGGTCACGTCGACCACGGCAAGTCCACGCTGGTCCGCGCCCTCACCGGGATGGAACCCGACCGGTGGGCCGAGGAGCGCCGCCGCGGCATGACCATCGACTTGGGGTTCGCGTGGACCACGCTCGTCCCGGGTGGCACGGTCGCGTTCGTCGACGTGCCCGGCCACGAGCGGTTCGTGCCGAACATGCTCGCCGGCGTCGGGCCCGTACCCGCGGCCATGATCGTCGTCGCCGCGGACGAGGGCTGGATGCCGCAGTCCGCCGAGCACCTGGCCGCGCTCGACGCCCTGGGCGTGCGGCACGGTCTGCTCGTGGTCACCCGCGCCGACCTCGCCGACCCGGCCGCCGCGGCCGAGCTGGCCCAGGAGGAGATCGCCGCGACCTCGCTGGGAGCGGTGGAGACCGTGGCGGTCAGCGCGGTCACCGGGGCCGGGATGGGCGACCTGCGGGCCGCGCTCGGGCGGCTCGTCGCGGGGCTGCCCGCGCCCGGCAAGGGACCGGTACGGCTGTGGATCGACCGGGCCTTCACCATCAAGGGCGCCGGTACGGTCGTCACCGGCACCCTCGGCGCCGGCCGGCTGCGGACCGGCGACGAGCTGGAGCTGACCGGTGCGGCGCGGACGGTGCGCGTACGCGGCCTGCAGAGCCTGGGGGAGGCGGTCGCCGAGGCCGAGGGACCGGCCCGGGTGGCGGTGAACCTGCGCGGGGTCGAACGCGACGCCGTCACCCGCGGGGCCGCGCTGCTCACGCCGGGGGCGTACCACTTCACGGAGCTGGTGGACGTCCGCGTGCACGGGGACGCTGCCGCCGACCTGCCCGCCACTCTGACCCTGCACACCGGTTCGGCGGCGGTGCCGGTCCGGGTACGGCCCCTCGGGGCGGACACCGCGCGGCTGCGGCTCGGCCGGGCGCTGCCGCTGCGCATCGGGGACCGGGCGCTGCTGCGCGACCCCGGCCGGCATCACGTCGCGGGCGGGGTGACCGTGCTGGACGTCGTACCCCCGGGCCTGAACCGGCGGGGCGCGGCGGCCGCCCGCGCCGCCACCCTGGCCGGGATGGACGGCGTCGCGGACCTGGCCGGTGAGCTGCGCCGACGCCGGCTGGCCCGGCGCTCGGAGCTGGAACGCATGGGTGTGCCGGCCGGCGGTGATCCGGTGGCGGGGGAGTGGCTGGCGGACCCGGACCACTGGGCGCAGCTGCGGGGCCGGCTCGCGGAGGAGGTCGACCGGCACGCCCGGGAGCGCCCGCTCGAGCCCGGCATGCCCGTCGAGGCCCTGCGGCACCGGCTCGGCCTGCCCGACCGGTCCCTGGTGGAGGCCCTGGTGACGCCGCCGCTGGTGGTCCGGTCGGGGCGGGTGTCGGCCGGTGGTCCGAGCGTGCCGGCCGAGCTGGTCGCCGCCGTGGACAAGGCATTCGGCGACCTCGCGGACCGGCCGTTCGCCGCGCCCGAGGCCTACCGGCTGGCCGAGCTGGGCCTCGGGCCGCGGCAGCTCGGCGCGGCGGTGCGGGCCGGCCTCGTGGTGCAGCTCGCGAACAACGTCGTGCTGCACGCGGGAGCGCCGGAACAGGCCGTGCGGGTGCTGGCGGGGCTGCCCCAGCCGTTCACGCTGAGCGAGGCGCGCCAGGCCCTGGATACGAGCCGGCGGGTCGTGGTGCCGCTGCTCGGGCTGCTCGACCGTACGGGAGCCACCCGCCGGCTGCCCGACGACCGCCGCACCGTGATCACGCCCGCTTAGGACGCTTGATGCACGGGCGTGTCGGCCACCCACACGTCGGCCAGGTCGCTCAGCGGCACGCCGAGGGCCCGGCTGAGCCCGACCACGGTGCCGAACGCCGGGGCGGGCAGCCGGCCCGCCTCGATCTTGCGGAGTGTCTCGGGGGAGATGCCGGCCGCCAGCGCCACCTCGACGAGGCCCCGGTCGCCGCGCGCGGCCCGGAGGGCGGCCCCGAGGCGCTGGCCCGCGGCGATCTGGTCGGCGGTGAGCGGTTGGCGAACCATGCCAGCAGAATAGCCCTCCGCAGGGCGTGGTATAAAAATACCGGTATAGAAATACCAGCCGTCGAGCCTTCAGTCCGTTTGTGGGTGGCGGCGGGGTGGTTGGACGGGGCGAGGGAGCGAGTGTCGTGATCGAGCTGAAGTCCAGCGAGGAGATCGGCCGGATGGCGGTGGCCGGCCAGTTCGTCGGCGAGCTGCTCGCCGAGCTGCGCGGGGTCGCCGCGGTCGGCGTCAACCTGCTCGACATCGAGCACCACGCCCGCCGCCGGATCAAGGAGCGCGGCGCCGAGTCCTGCTACTGGGACTACGCCCCCTCGTTCGGCCGCGGCCCGTTCCGCAACGTGCTGTGCCTGTCGGTCAACGACGCGGTGCTGCACGGCCTGCCCCACGACTACGTGCTGCGCGACGGCGACCTGCTCAGCATCGACATGGCGCTGGGCATCGACGGCTGGAACGCGGACTCCGCACTCTCCTTCGTCGTCGGTACGCCCGACCCGGAGGACCTCAAGCTCATCGAGGCCACCGAGGTCGCCCTTGCCGCCGGCGTCGCCGCCGCTCAGCCGGGCGGCCGGCTCGGCGACATCTCCGCCGCGATCGGCGACGTCGCCCAGTCCTACGGGTACGGCGTCAACTCCGAGTTCGGTGGTCACGGCATCGGGCGCACCATGCACGAGGCCCCGCACATCGCCAACAGCGGGCGGCCCGGGCGTGGCATGACGCTGCACCCCGGTCTCACGGTCGCCATCGAGCCGTGGCTCTGCCGCTCCACCGACAAGATCCGGTACGACGAGGACGGCTGGACGATCCGCTCGGCCGACGGGTCCCGTACCGCGCACTCGGAGCACACGGTCGCCGTGACGGCCGCCGGGCCGCGGATCCTGACCGGCCGTCCGTGATATCTTCTCGCCAGCCGTGCGAGAGACCGAGGAGGTGGTACCCGTGAACGTTTCGACATGGGTGCTCCCCTCAGGGGTCACGGTCGGGCGATAGGTCGTCGTCCGGGAGCGCCGTTCCGCCAGCGCTCCCGAAAGGCACGACCATGGAATTCACCGCTGACCAACGCCTCGACGACGGTGTCCTCGAGCGCCGCTTCACCCTCGGCGAGATCCCCGGCATCCTGTGGACGCCCGGATCCGCCTCCGCCGCCGCACCCGCCCCGCTGATCCTGCTCGGCCACCCCGGCGGGCTGGACCGGATGTACCCCCGGGTGGCCGCCCGGGCCCGGCATTCCGCGGCGGAGGGCTTCGCCTCGGTCACCATCGAGCTGCCCGGCAGCGGCGAGCGGCCCCCGTCCGCCGCCGCCGAACAGGCCCGCGCCGACCTGCGCGCGGCGGTCCAGGCCGGCGAGCCGGTCAGCGACGACGTCGTCGACCGGCTCGTGCTCCCGCTGGTCGAGCGGGCGGTCCCGGAATGGCGGGCCGTGCTCGACGCGGTCCTCGCGCTGCCCGGGATCGGCAGCCCGGCCGGATACTCCGGCGGGATCATCTCCATCGGTGTCCGGCTGGCGGTGGCCGAGCCGCGCATCGCGGCCGCCGTCCTGTTCGCCGGGAGCTACGTCCCCCGCGCGATCGTCGAGGAGGCCCGGCAGGTCACCATTCCGCTGCTGGTTCTTTTGCAGTGGGACGACGAGGGGAACGACCGGCAGATGGCCCTCGACCTGTACGACGCCTTCGGCTCGAAGGAGAAGACGCTGCACGCCAACCTGGGCGGGCACACCGGTGTCCCGCCCTGGGAGGCCGACTCCGGGAACCGGTTCTTCAGCCGGCACCTGAGGTAGGCCCGCGGCCGCGCACGAGGGGGAGGTAGACCTCGTCGACGATCTCGACGAGGACCTCGTCCGGGGCGGTCGGCACGCCCCGCGTCACGAACTCGTTGCGCAGCAGCACGATCGCGGCCGTCGCGACGCGGGGGTGCAGGGCCCCGGCCGGGGCCTCCCCGCGCGCGACGGCTCGCTCCACGACGGACAGCCACAGCTGCGAGCCGGCGTCGGCCGACCGTTCGTGGATCGCCGCGAGCAGTTCCGGGTCGTCGGCCGTTCCGGCGAGCAGGCTGCGCATCACCGCGCCCAGCGGCGACGACATGTGCCGGTTGGCGCCGCGCAGCAGGGCCAGGGCGTCCTCGCGCAGCGACCCGGTGTCCGGTACGACCGTCGCGCTCTCGGCGAGGTGCCGGTATGCCGCCACCCCCAACGCCGCTCGGTTCGGCCAGCGGCGGTAGATGGCGTTCTTGTTGGTGCCCGCACGCCTGGCCACCGCGTCCATCGTGAAGCCCGGGTAGCCGGTCTCGGTGAGCTCCTGCGCGGCGGCTCGGAGGATCGCCTCCTCGAGCACCGCCCCTCGTCGTCGTCGCACCCGCCCATCATAGATAAGGTACTTGCAGTACCCTAACCGCATGACGCGACGAGGCATCACCTACGACACCGGGTTCCGGCACGGCGCCGGGCCCAGCACCCATGAGCCGTACGACCACGAGGCGGTACGCCGGGACCTGCGGGTGATCCGCGAGGACCTGCGCTGCACGGCCGTACGCGTGACCGGCGGCGACCCCGACCGCCTGGAGTTCGCCGCCCGGGCCGCCGCCGACGCCGGGCTGGAGGTGTGGTTCTCGCCGTTCACCAGCGACCTGACCACCGCCGAGCTGCTGGACTTCCTGGGTGACTGCGCCGAGCGGGCCGAGCGGCTGCGCGCCGGGGGAGCCGAGGTCGTCATGGTGACCGGGGCCGAGCTGACCCTGTTCACCAAGGGCTTCCTGCCGGGGGAGACGCTGGAGGAACGGCTGGCCCTGCTCGCGCGCGGCGGCCTGCGGACGGAGGACGTCCGGCCACGGCTCAACGCGTTCCTCGCCGAGGCGGCCGCGGTCGTCCGGGCGCGGTTCGCGGGACGGGTCACGTACGCGGCCCTGCCGTCGGAGCAGGTCGACTGGGCGCCGTTCGACCTCGTCGGCGTGGACCTGTACCGGTCGCGGGAGGTTGCCGAGGTGTACCCGTACGCCGTGCAGGCGCTCGGGACGCACGGCAAACCGGTGGCGATCACCGAGTTCGGCTGCACCACCTTCCGCGGCGCGGCGGACCTCGGCGCGCGCGGCATGTTCATCGTGGACTGGGACGGCGCCACACCGCGGGCGCTGAAGGGCGACGTCGTCCGCGACGAGCAGGAACAGGCCCGCTACCTGCGCGAGCTGCTCGACGTGTACGAGGACAACGGCGTGGACACCGCCTTCTGGTGCACGTTCGCGTCGTACAACCTGCCGGGCCGCTTCGACGCCGCGTCGTACGGGCTGGTGCGGGTGGACGACGACGGCACGTGGGAGCCGAAGGCGGCGTTCGCGGCCTACGCGAAGGCGAACTCGGCGATCGCCGCGAGCGACGGGCGGTAGCCGTCCGTCGTGTCGACGACGAGCGTGGGGACGTCCAGGGTGATCGGTTCCCAGGCCGGCGGCCGGGCGAGCAGGGCGGCGTCGTCGTGGGCCGCGTCGGCGGCCATCCGGGCGGCGATCCTTGCGCGGGTCACCTCGGGCGGCGGCGCGCAACGGATGACCCGCAGGGGCGTCAGCGCCGCGAGCGGCTCGAGCCGGGGCCGCCACAGCCGGTCCTGGAACGCCGCCTCCACGACGGCGGTGACCCCGCCGCGGGCCAGCACCTCGAGCACGTCGAAGAAGGTCCCGAGCGTGTGCAGGTAATCCTCGTCCGGCGTCCCGGCGTGCACCACCCCGACGCGGATCTCGTCGCGGCAGACCGCCGGGCAGCCGATCGTGGCGGCCAGCGCGTGGGCCAGCGTCGACTTGCCCGTGCCGGGGGCGCCGCTGACGACGACCAGCGTCATGCGTCCCGGGCGGCCACGGTGTAGCGCACGGTCGTCGTCAGGCGCAGGCCGCCGTCGTCGGCGCGGGAGCCCTCCAGCTCCGCTTCGGCGGCGGCGGTGGCCCGCGGCAGCACCTCCTGGGGAATGTGGTTGAGCACCTGCCGGCCGGCGTGCGAGGCGACCCATCGCATCCAGTGGCCGATGTCGCGGAACCGGCTCACCACGACGCCCTCGGTGACGGTGACCGGCCCGTAGCCGGCCTCGGCCAGCGCCGCCCGGATGCTCCTCTCGTCCTGGAACGTGGACAGGCCCGGCGGCTGCCGGTTCACCAGCCCGGTCGCGAACTGCGACACGGCCTTGACGGCCCGGGTGTACAGCGGGTCGTGCGCGGCGAAGGAGCTGAAGGCCAGTCGTCCGCCGGGCCGCAACAGCTCCCGGTACGCCCGCAGCGCGGCCGGCGGATCGGGCAGGAAGAACAGCACCTGCCCGGCCGTCACCACGTCGAAGGAGCCCGGCGCGAACTCGGGCCGCTGGGCGTCGCCGACGGTGAGCGAGACCGTGGTCAGCCCGGACAGCTCCCGCGCGGTCAGCTCCACCATGGCCGGGGCGAGGTCGATGCCGGTGACCCGCCCGTCCGGCCCCGCGGCCGCCGCGGCCGGCACGAGCACCGCGCCACGCCCGCAGCCCACGTCGAGGACGTGGTCGCCGGGCCGGATGCCGGCGCGCCGGACCAGCTCGGCGCCCATGGGCGTGAAGAACTCGACGTCGACGGCGTCGTACGTGGCCGCCGCCTCGTCGAAGGCGCGAATCAGCTCAGAAGGCATAGCGGATCCGACAATACGGCGTCACCCGGTTGATCACCTCGGTGAGCGCCGCCACATTCCGGCCCTTCTCGCCGGTCCGGTACCGCACGTTCAGCGCGCCGTTCTGCGAGCGCTTGACCTGTTGCAGGTCGGGGCGCCACAGCAGCTCCTCCGCCTTCGGGTGCCAGCCCAGGTTGACCTCGTGCAGGTCGCGGTTGTGGGTGAGGAAGATGACCTCCGCCGCCAGCTGGGCCTTCGCCGCCGGGCCGATACCGGCGTCCAGCTCGGACAGCATCGCGGCCCAGTCCTCGAGCCAGCCGTCGCGCACCACGACCGGGCTGAAGTTGACGTGCACCTCGTACCCGGCCGCGACGAAGTCGTCGATGGCGGCGATCCGTTCGGCGATCGGGCTGGTGCGGATGTCGAGCAGCTTCGCGTCGCGGTGCGGCATCAGCGAGAAGCGGATCCTGGTACGCCCCTGGGGGTCCCACTCCAGCAGGTCGCGGTTCACGTGTTTGGTGGCGAAGCTGGCCTTGGCGTTCGGGAGCCAGCGGAACAGCTCGACGAGGTCACGCACGTTGTCGCTGATCCGGGCGTCGAGCGAGCAGTCGGAATTCTCGCCGATGTCGTAGACCCAGGCCTTCGGGTCGCACTCGTTCGGCTCCGGCTTCACGCCCTGGCGGCCGGCGTGGCGCTGCACGTACCCGAGGATCTTGTCGATGTTGGCGAACACGGTGATCGGGTTCGAGTAGCCCTTGCGCCGGGGCACGTAGCAGTACGCGCAGGCCATCGCGCATCCGTTGGCCGTGGACGGCGCGATGAAGTCCGCCGAGCGGCCGTTGGGGCGGGCGGTCAGCGACTTCTTCACGCCGAGCACCAGGGCCTCGCGCTTGATCCGGACCCAGCGGTTGACGTTGGTCTCGTCGCCGTACAGCTCGGGGATGCGGCTGTGGCTCTCCACCTCGACGCGCTCGGCGTCCGGGAAGCGGGCCAGGATCTCCCGCCCGCGCGGAAGCTCGGCGGCCGCGGGCTCGACGTAGATGCGCCGGATGTCGAGAAGGTCGCTCATGCCGGTACAACCTCGCGCAGCTCGGCACCGGCACGCTCGGCGGTGGCGCGCGCCCGGCGGCCCGTGGTCAGGACGCCGAGGACCAGGATGACGAGCCCGCAGCCCACCATGATCCACCACCCCGACCTCGAGGCCGCGGCCAGCCGCTCGGCGGCCGCCCCGCCGAGGCCGGAGACGACCACGGCGCCGATGACCGCCACGCCGAGCGCCGAGCCGACCTGCCGGCTGGTCGAGGCGATCGCGGCCGCGACCCCTGCCTGGGCGCGGGGGAGGCCGGAGACGGCGGTGTTGGTGATGGGCGCGTTCACCATGCCGAAGCCGAACCCGAACACCGCGTAGCTCGCGAAGAGCAGCCGGACCGGCGTGTCCGGGGCGAGCAGGGTCAGCGGCAGCATCGCCACGGCGATCGCCGCGCCGGCCAGGACCAGCGGCAGCCGTGGGCCCCGGGCGCCGACGATGCGCCCGGACAGCGGCGCCACGACCGCGGTCATCAGCGCCATCGGCAGCGTGTAGAGGCCCGCGTGCAGCGCCGACAGGCCGCGGACCTCCTGCAGGTACAGCGAGTTGAGGAACAGGAAGCCGCCCAGCGTGCCGAACGCGCAGACGGCGATCAGCGTGGCGCCGGAGAACGGGACGCTACGGAACACGCGCAGGTCCAGCAGCGGATCGCGCCGCCGGTTCTCGTACCGGATCAGCGCGGCCAGGGCGGCCGCTCCCGCGACGAAGCAGCCGACGATGCCCGGCGAGGCCCACCCCGCCGCCGGGCCCTCGATGATCGCGAAGGTGACGGTGGCCAGGACGAGCAGGACCAGGAGCTGGCCGACCGGGTCGAGGCGGCGCGGGCGGGCCGCGCGGGACTCGGGTACGAACACCGCGGCCAGCACGAACGCGGCGACCCCGACCGGCACGTTGATCCAGAAGATCGACCGCCAGCCCAGCCCGGCCACCAGGGCGCCGCCCAGCACCGGCCCGAGCGCCATGCTCAGCCCCACCACGCCGCCCCACACACCGATCGCCCGGGCCCGCTCGCGCGGCTCGGTGAAGGTGTTCGTGATGATCGACATCGCGACCGGGTTGAGCATCGAGCCGCCGACCGCCTGCACCGTGCGGAACGCGATGAGCCAGCCGAGGTCCGGGGCGATGCTGCACAGCAGCGACCCGGCGGTGAACAGGGCCAGCCCGGTCTGGAAGGTACGTCGCCGGCCCACCCGGTCGGCGGTGGACCCGGCCAGCACCAGCAGGCTGGCCAGCACCAGCGTGTACGCGTCGATGACCCACTGCAGCCCGGACACCGAGGCGCCGAGGTCGGCGCGCAGCGAGGGCAGCGCGATGTTCACGATGGTGGCGTCCAGGCCCACGATGAACAGGCTCAGACAGCAGATCGCGAGGATGAGCAGGCGGCGGCGGGGGGTGGGCTCGGGCATCGGTTCATTTGTACCGCCGAGAGACGTGCATGATGCAGTTATCGGCGGGGTAGCTGCGTCACATGACCACGAACGATGCCGGTACGGTGCGCACCAACGTGCCCGCCCGCCTCGACCGGCTGCCCTGGGCCCGCTGGCACTGGATGATCGTCATCGGCCTCGGCACCGTCTGGATCCTGGACGGGCTCGAGGTCACCATCGTCGGCAACCTGTCCGGCCGGCTGGCGGAGCCCGGCAGCGGCCTCGACATCACGCAGAGCCAGGTCACCGGTTTCGGCGCGGCGACGTACGTGCTCGGCGCCTGCTTCGGCGCGCTGTTCTTCGGCTGGCTCACCGACCGGTTCGGCCGCCGGAAGCTGTTCATGCTGACGCTCGGCGTCTACCTGTTCGGTACGGCGATGACCGCGCTGAGCTTCGACCCCTGGTGGTTCTTCGTCTTCCGCTTCATCACCGGCGCCGGCATCGGCGGCGAGTACGCGGCGATCAACTCCGCGATCGACGAGCTGATCCCTGCCCGGCACCGCGGCCGCATCGACATCGTCATCAACGGCACGTTCTGGGCCGGCGCGGCGGTGGGCGCGCTGGTGACGGTGCCGATCCTGACCCAGCTGCCGGTGTCCTGGGGCTGGCGGGCGGCGTTCGGGCTCGGGGTGGTGCTCGGCCTGGTGATCCTGCTGGTGCGCCGGCACGTCCCGGAGAGCCCGCGCTGGCTCTTCATCCACGGCCGCGGCGACGAGGCCGAGACGCTGGTGCGCGACGTCGAGCAGACCGTCGAACGCGAGGACGGCGTCACCCTCGAGCCGGCCGGGCAGTACATCACCATCCGCCAGCGGCGGTCGATCGGCTTCGGGGAGATCGCGAGGACGCTCGTGCGGCGGTACCCGAAGCGGGCCGCGCTGGGCCTCGCCCTCTTCGTCGGCCAGGCGTTCCTCTACAACGCCGTCACCTTCGGGTACGCGCAGATCCTGCAGACCTTCTTCGACGTGCCGTCGGGCAGCACGGGCTACTACTTCGCGGTGATCGCCGTGGGCAACCTGCTCGGCCCGCTGGTGCTGGCCCCGCTCTTCGACTCGGTCGGCCGCAAGATCATGATCACCGGCACGTACGTGATCTCCGGCGTGCTGCTGCTCGTGACCGCCTGGCTGTTCTCCACGGGCGGGCTCAGCGCCGTCACGATGACCGCCTGCTGGTGCGTGGTGCTGTTCTTCGCCTCGGCGGGAGCCAGCTCGGCGTACCTGACGGTCAGCGAGATCTTCCCGATGGAGACCCGCGCGCTGGCGATCGCGTTCTTCTACGCCGTGGGCACCGCGGTCGGCGGCGTCAGCGGCCCGCTGCTCTTCGCCGAGCTGGTCGGCACCGGCAAGGTCGGCGACACCGTGCTCGCGTTCGTCATCGGCGCCGTGCTGATGATCGCCGCCGGGCTGGTCGAGGCGGTCCTGGGCGTGAAGGCGGAGCGGCAGAGCCTGGAGCAGCTCGCCACGCCATTGACGGCCGACGATGCGGCGGAAGCCCGGTCGTGATCGGTTTGTTTATCGCGTAAACGGCCGGGGACTGAAGGGGTGTACCCCAGCCCCCGGAAGGACGGATCCCATGATCACGCGCAACGACATCCCCCGGCTCTACGGCATGGACGTGTACGAGACCGACGGCGGCAAGATCGGCTCGACGGCCGAGATCTACCTCGACGAGCAGAGCGGCGAGCCCGAGTGGCTTGCCGTCAAGACCGGCCTGTTCGGCATGAAGCAGTCGTTCGTTCCGCTGCAGCGCGCCGAGGTCGGCGACGACCGCATCACCGTGCCGTTCGCCAAGGACCAGGTCAAGGACGCGCCGCGGATCGACCCGGACGGGCGGCTCACCCCGCAGGAGGAGGACGAGCTGTACCGCCACTACGGTTTCTCGTCCACCGACGGCACCCTCGATTCCCCCGGGGGCACCGTCGACGAGGACCGTCCGGGATTCGCCGGCGGCACCGCCCGCTACGACCGGGACGAGGACGCGACCACGACGCGCAGCGGGGACACCTCCACGGATGCCATGACGCGCTCGGAGGAGCGGCTGGTCACCGACACCCAGCGCGAGCAGGTCGGCAGGGCCCGGCTGCGCAAGTACGTCGTCACCGAGCAGGAGCAGGTGACCGTGCCGGTGAGCCGCGAGGAGGTCCGCCTCGAGCGCGAGCCCGTCACCGAAGCGAACCGCGGCGAGGCGTTCTCCGGCCCCGACATCACGGAGAGCGAGCACGAGGTCACGTTGCACGCCGAGCGGCCCGTGGTCCAGACCGAGGCCGTGCCCGTGGAGCGCGTACGCCTCGGCAAGGAGACCGTCCGCGACGAGGAGACCGTCAGCGGCGAGGTCCGCAAGGAGCAGATCGACGTCGACGACCCGCGGTCCGAGCGCCGCTGAGGGTCCCACATCCGGCCGGGGGGGGGGGGGGGGGCGCCGCCCCCGCCGGCGGGGGCCCGGGGGGGGCCCCCACGCCGGCCGGGCGCCCGGGCCCCCCCCCCCCGGCCCCGCCGCTGCGTTTCTGCTCACCCGGCACGGAGGGTTGAGCGGCGGGCGCGCGGGGAAGTCGAGCGGCAAGCCGACCCCCGAGGAGCGACCGCATGAAGATCTGGCCGGGCAACCCGTATCCGCTCGGCGCCACCTACGACGGCGGCGGCACCAACTTCGCCCTGTTCTCCGAGGTCGCCGAGCGGGTCGAGCTGTGCCTGTTCGACGACGACGGCAAGGAGACGCGGATCGACCTGCCCGAGCGCGAGGCGCTGGTGTGGCACGGCTACCTGCCTCGCGTCGTGCCCGGCCAGCGGTACGGCTACCGCGTGCACGGCCCGTACGACCCGTCGCGGGGGCTGCGCTGCAATCCCGCGAAGCTGCTGCTCGATCCGTACGCGAAGGCGATCGACGGGCACAACGAGTGGGACAACGCGCTGTTCTCGTACCACTTCGGCGATCCGGGGCGGCTCAACGAGACCGACTCCGCCCCGTACGCGATGCGTTCGGTCGTGGTGAACCCGTACTTCGACTGGGCCAACGACCGGCCGCTGCGGATCCCGTGGCACCAGACGGTGATCTACGAGGCGCACGTCAAGGGCATGACTGCGAACAACCCGAAGATCCCCGAGGACGTCCGCGGCACCTACTCCGGCCTGGCCCACCCCGCGATGATCAAGCACTTCAAGGAGCTCGGCGTCACCGCGGTCGAGCTCATGCCGGTGCACCAGTTCGTGCACGACAGCGGCCTCATCGAGCGCGGCCTGCGCAACTACTGGGGCTACAACACGATCGGGTTCTTCGCGCCGCACAACGACTACGCGTCCTTCGGCGGCCGGGGCAACCAGGTCCAGGAGTTCAAGTCGATGGTCAAGGCGCTGCACGCGGCCGGCATCGAGGTGATCCTGGACGTCGTCTACAACCACACCGCCGAGGGCAACCACCTCGGGCCCACGCTGTCGTTCCGGGGCATCGACAACCCGGCGTACTACCGGCTCGTCGACGAGGACAAGCAGTACTACTACGACACCACCGGCACCGGGAACAGCCTCAACGTGCGCCACCACGAGTCGCTGCGGCTGATCATGGACTCGCTGCGCTACTGGGTCACCGAGATGCACGTCGACGGGTTCCGCTTCGACCTCGCCGCCGCGCTGGCCCGCGAGTTCCACGAGGTCAACCGGCTCGCCGCGTTCTTCGACCTGGTCAACCAGGACCCGGTGGTGAGCCAGGTCAAGCTCATCGCCGAGCCGTGGGACGTCGGCGACGGCGGCTACCAGGTCGGCGGCTTCCCGCCCCTGTGGACCGAGTGGAACGGCAAGTACCGCGACAGCGTCCGCGACTTCTGGCGCGGTGAGCCGTCCAGCCTCGGCGAGTTCGCCTCCCGCTTCACCGGCTCCTCCGACCTGTACGAGATCGACGGGCGCCGGCCGATCGCGTCCATCAACTTCGTCATCGCCCACGACGGGTTCACGCTGACCGACCTGGTGTCGTACAACGAGAAGCACAACGACGCCAACGGCGAGGAGAACCGCGACGGCGAGAGCCACAACCGTTCGTGGAACTGCGGCGTCGAGGGACCCACCGACGACCCCGAGGTCACGGCGCTGCGCGAGCGGCAGAAACGCAACTTCCTCGCCACGCTGCTGCTGTCGCAGGGCGTACCGATGATCGCCCACGGCGACGAGCTGGGCCGCACCCAGCACGGCAACAACAACGTGTACGCCCAGGACAGCGAGCTGAGCTGGATCGACTGGGAGGACGCCCGGCACCACGACGTGCTGACGCTGTTCACCCAGAAGCTCACGCAGCTGCGCGCCGAGCACCCGATCTTCCGGCGGCGCCGCTTCTTCACCGGTCAGCCGGCCGGCGACTCGAAGGTGCCGGACATCGCGTGGCTGCGCCGCGACGGCGAGCCGATGACCCCGCAGGACTGGACGCAGCAGTCCGGCATGACGATGACCGTGTACCTCAACGGCCACGGCATCCCGGAGCAGGACGCCCTCGGCGAGACCATCACGGACTCGTCGTTCCTCGTGCTGTTCAACCCGCTGCCGGACCCGGTGGAGTTCACGGTGCCGCCGATCGAGTACGGCCGCACCTGGGAACCGGTCATCGACACGGCCGACCCGCTGCTGGCGCACCGCAAGAAGACCGTCAAGGCGTCCGGGCAGCTGGAGGTCGGCGGGCACACCATGGTCGTGCTGCGCTGCCGCTACTGAAATCGGTTGCGTCCGGGCGCGACCGGCCGTCAGGGTGACGGTCGTGTCCGGACTCGATCTCGCCCAGCGCTTCTACGAGCGGGCGGTCCGGCCGCTGCTCGACGGCACCCCGCACGCCGCGGCCCTGCTCGGACCGGGGTCGGAGGTGCTCGGATTCGACGACGACGTGTCACCCGACCACGACTTCGGCCCGCGCGTGCAGCTGTTCCTGCCGCCGGGCACGGCCCCGCCCGACCTGAGCGGATTGCCCGGCCAGGTCGAGGTGACCACGGCCGCCGCGTACTTCAGAGCCCGGCTCGGCGCGGACCCCGCCGCAGGCATGACCCTGACGGACTGGTTGGTGAGCCCGACGCAGGTCCTGGCCACGCTCACCGCCGGGGCGGTCTTCCACGACCCGGACGGCGAGCTGGCCCGCCGCCGCGCCGCGCTGTCCTGGTATCCACGCGACATCTGGCGGTACGCGCTGGCCGCGGGCTGGCTCCGGGTGGCGCAGGAGGAGGCGTTCCCGTCGCGCGCCGGGGCGGCCGGGGACGACCTGGGCTCGCGTGTCGTCACGGCCCGCCTCGTGCGCGAGCTGATGCGCCTCGCGTTCCTGATCGAGCGGCGCTGGGCCCCGTACGCGAAATGGCTCGGCACCGCCTTCACCCGCCTGGACCTCGCCGCGCAGGCCGGACCCCCGCTTGCCGAGGCCCTGGCCGCGACCGGCTGGCGCGACCGTGAGGACGCCCTGGTCCGGGCCGCTAGCGTGCTCGCCGCCGCGACCAACGACCTCGGCCTCGCCCCGGGCGTGGACCCGGCACCCCGCCCGTACTTCACCCGCGACATCCGGGTGCTCGGCGGCGACCGGTTCGTCACCGCGCTGACCTCGGCGGTCGAGGACGCCGAGGTGCGGGCGCTGCTCGGCCGGCTGGGCGGGCGCCGCGGCGGACCGATCGGCACCCTGCCCGGCACCATCGACCAGGCCGTGGACTCGACCGAGGTCCTGACCGACCCCGAGCGCTGCCGGCGGGCCGCGGCGGTGCTCGGCCTGCCCGCCGATCCGGGCGTGGCACGATGATCGGCATGTCGGAGCTGGAGCGGTTCGTGCAGGCGCAGGACACGACCTACGACCGGGCGCTCGCCGAGCTGCGTGCCGGCTCGAAACGCAGCCACTGGATGTGGTTCGTGTTCCCGCAGATCGCCGGGCTGGGCTCCAGCCCCACGGCCCAGCGGTACGCGATCCGTGACCTCGCCGAGGCCCGCGCCTACCTGGCCCACCCCGTGCTGGGCCGGCGGCTGACCGAGTGCGCCGAGGCGCTGCTGGCCGTCGAGGGGCGCACCGCCGAGCAGATCCTCGGCTACCCCGACGACCTGAAGCTGCGTTCCTCGATGACGCTGTTCGCCGAGGCCGCGGGGGAGGAGCGGGGCGGCCCCTTCCGGCAGGTGCTCGACCGCTTCTACGACGGCGAGCCCGACCCCGCCACGCTGGAGCGGATCTAGCCGGCCACCCGGTACGGCTGCGGCGTGGTTTCCATGACCGGGAGCTTTCCGCGCGCGGGGCCGGGACTACTGAGCTCCGGTACTCAGGATCGGGTTGCGGGAGGATGACGGGATGACGGACGTCGTCGTGCTGGGCGGCGGGATCATCGGGCTGACGGCGGCGATGCGGCTGCGCCGACGCGGCGCCGGCGTGACGCTGTGGAGCCCCGCCGGGCCCCTGGACACCGTGTCGGCCGTCGCCGCGGCGGTCTGGTACCCGACCCGCACGGACTTCGACCCGCGGGTGCTGCGGTGGGCCGGGGCGACGTACGAGCACTTCCGGCGCGAGGCCCGCGACGGCGTGCCCGGGGTGCTGATGCGGCAGACCCGCAACCTCGAACGCGACGGCTCGACCGGCGAGCCGTGGTGGGCCGCGGCCGCCGGGAAGGTGGCGTACCGGGCTGCCACCGCGCCGTGGACGCGCGAGGTGCGCTTCGAGGCGCCCCTGGTCGAGATGGACGTCTACCTGCCCTGGCTGCGCGACCGCTTCGAGCGTGCCGGCGGGCGGGTGGTGGAGCGCGGCGCGCAGCGGCTGGAGGAGGCGCTCGCCGAGGCCCCGATCGTGGTCAACGCCACCGGGCTGGCCGCCGGGGCGCTCTGCGGCGACCCCGCCGTCCACCCGGTTCGTGGGCAGATCGTCCTCGTCGCCAACCCCGGCATCACGGTGTCCGTCCGCGACCAGGGCGAACCCGGCACGTACGTGCACCCGCGCACCCGCGACGTCGTGCTCGGCGGCACCTACGACGCAGGCGAGTGGTCGACCACACCGGACCCGGCGACCCGCGAGGCCATCATCGCGCGGTGCGTGGCCCTGGTACCGGAGCTCGCCGGCGCGCCGGTGCTGGGGGAGAAGGCGGGGCTGCGCCCGGCACGCCACGGCGGCCCGCGGGTCGAGGCGGAGCGGCGTCCGGAGGGGACGGTG
This sequence comes from Nucisporomicrobium flavum, assembly GCF_016464385.1. GTDB lineage: Bacteria > Actinomycetota > Actinomycetes > Mycobacteriales > Micromonosporaceae > Actinoplanes > Actinoplanes flavus_A. Next base: position 203,324 of record NZ_JADMLH010000001.1, read on the forward strand.
GTGCACGCGTACGGCCACGGCGGCGCCGGCATGACGCTGTCCTGGGGCTGCGCGGACGAGGTCGCCGGGCTGGCCGGCGCCTGACTCGTTCATGCGGCGTTCACCTTGTGTCGGGCTGCGACTCATCCCGGGCTCCTAGCGTCCGAGCCAGCGTCCGTGACGGGTGCTGACCCAGCCTGCGAGGAGCCACACCGCGATGACCGAACGACCCCGCCCGCTACCGCTGCTCGGCCCGGCCGGCCACAGCGGGCGCGACGCCATGACGTGCCTCTACCGCTGCGGCAACGCGTGCGACCACCCCGTACCGAACCGGTCGGGAAACCCCTACGTCGGTGACGTGATCTCCGACGGCATGACCCGCCGCGGCGTCGTCCGCGCCGGCGCCGTCGGCGCCCTGGTCCTGGGCATCGCCGCGACGGCGGGCGCACCCGCGGCCGCCGCCGCGCCCGCCGCGGTGCCCGAGGTGCTGCCGGAGACGCTCACGAAGGGCAAGGCCGGGGCGCTCACGTTCAAGCCGATCCCGCCGAACAAGCTCGACAACCTGGTCGTGCCCAACGGCTACGACACCGCCGTCGTGCTGCGCTGGGGTGACCCCGTGCTGCCCGGCGCGCCCGCGCTCGACGTGCACCACCAGAGCGCCGAGCGGCAGTCCGCCCAGTTCGGCTACAACAACGACTTCGTCGGCGTCGTGCCGCTGAGCCGCGACGGGCGGCGGGCGCTGCTCGTGGTCAACCACGAGTACACCAACGAGGAGCTGATGTTCCCCGGCTTCACCACCCTCGAGGCCATGACGGTCGACCAGCTCAAGGTCGCCATGGCCGCGCACGGCCTGTCCGTGGTCGAGATCGAGCGGGTCGGGGGGACGGGCCAGTGGCGCCCCGCCCGCGGCCGGCACCTGCCGTACAACCGGCGGATCACCGCGCTGGCCACCCCGTTCGCGTTCACCGGCCCGGCGGCGGGCTCGGCGTGGCTGAAGACGGCCGCGGACCCGAAGGGCACCAGCGCGATCGGCACGCTGAACAACTGCTCCGGCGGCGTCACCCCGTGGGGCACGGTGCTGTCCGGCGAGGAGAACTTCAACCAGTACTTCGTCGGCGGCGACCAGGCCCCCGACGAGCTCAAGCCGAAGCTCGCCCGGTACGGCATCAGCACCACCGCCCGCTACCCGAGCGGCTCCCGGCGCTGGGAACGCGCGCAGGAGCGCTTCGACCTGGCCAGGCACCCGAACGAGGCGCACCGCTTCGGCTGGGTCGTCGAGGTGGACCCGCTCGACCCGCAGGGCCGTCCGCGCAAGCACACCGCGCTGGGCCGGCTCAAGCACGAGGGCGCCAACGTCATCGTCGCCAGGAGCGGGCACGTCGTCGCGTACATGGGTGACGACGAGCGCTTCGACTACCTGTACAAGTTCGTCTCGGCGAAGAAGTTCATCCCGGGCAACCGCCGGCACAACCTCACGCTGCTGGAGTCCGGCACGCTTTGCGTTGCCCGGCTCGCCGGCGACAGCCCCGCCGCGGAGATCGACGGCTCCGGCAAGCTGCCCTCCGACGGCGCGTTCGGCGGCACCGGCACGTGGATCAAGCTGGTCTCCGGCACCCGGTCGTACGTGCCCGGCATGAGCGCGGCCGACGTGCTCACCTTCACCCGCCTGGCCGGGGACGCGGTCGGCGCCACCAAGATGGACCGCCCCGAGGACGTCCAGCCCAGCCCGGTCACCGGCAAGATCTACGCCGCGCTGACCAACAACAGCAACCGGGGCGTCGGCAGCAACCCGGGCGTCGACGAGGCGAACCCGCGGGTCGCCAACAAGAACGGCCAGATCTTCGAGATCACCGAGGACCGCGGCGACCACACCGCGGAGACCTTCACCTGGACGCTGCCGATCGTCTGCGGCGACCCGGCGGACCCGTCGACCTACTTCGCCGGGTACGACAAGACCGCCGTGTCCCCGATCTCATGCCCCGACAACGTCGCCTTCGACAGCGCCGGCAACCTGTGGATCTCCACCGACGGCAACGCGTTGGGCAGCAACGACGGCCTGTTCGCCACGGCGATCGAGGGCCCCGAACGCGGCCACCTCAAGCAGTTCCTCACCGTGCCGCTGGGCGCGGAGACGTGCGGGCCCTTCATCACCGCCGACGACCGCTCCGTGTTCACGGCGGTGCAGCACCCGGGCGAGATCACCGGGGCGTCACTGGAGAAACCCGCGTCGACCTGGCCGGACGGTGACTTCGCCAAGCCCGCGGTGGTCGTGACGTGGCGCCTCGACGGCGGACCGGTCGGCAGCTGAGCTCACCCGTACCGGCAGTCTGATCGTTTTCAAGAAGCACCGCCGTCGGTGCCGCTCCTAGTCTTCCCCTCAAGGCCGGTGACCTGCCGGGCCGCCGACAGCGAGGGGGACGGGACCATGCCCGAGAACGAGGAGCGCACCGACGGCTTCAGCGCCGAGGAACGCGCGGCGATGAAGGAGCGCGCCGCGGAGCTGCGCGCCGAGGGCAAGAAGGGCGCGAAGAAGGCCGACGGCCTCCAGCAGGTGCTGGACCGGATCGCCCAGCTGCCGCCGGAGGACCGCGCGCTCGCCGAGCGCGTCCACCTGGCGGTGACGAAGGCCGCCCCCGACCTGACGCCCAAGACGTGGTACGGCATGCCCGCCTACACGAACGCGGACGGCAAGATCGTGGTCTTCTTCCAGGACGCCGCCAAGTTCAAGTACCGGTACGCGACCCTCGGCTTCCAGGACGCTGCCAACCTCGACGACGGCGACCTGTGGCCGGTGGCGTACGCCCTGCGCACCTGGAACGACGAGGTGGAGAAGAAGGTCATCGAGCTCATCCGCGCGGCGGTCTCCTGACCGGCCCGCCGCCCGCGTCACACGACGCCACCGTCGCCGATGTACACGAACGGCTTGCTCGTGTCGGGGCAGTCACCGGCCGACGTCGCGGTGAGGGCCACCGTGCCGAAACGGCCGATCTCCAGGTCGACGGGAAGCGATTCGCCGTGCCTGACGGTGAACCACTGCCAGACACCGTCGTCCCCGTAGACCTGGACCTGCACCGACAACCCGGCCGGCGCCGAATCGGCGATGCCGAGCGTGCCCACCAGGCGCTGATACTTGTGCCCGGTGAAGAACGACACCTTGGGTACGGCCTCCCCGCCGCACTGCGTCCACATGCCGGTCGACCGCGCATAGCGCTGACCGCCGAGCCGCACGTCCGCCGGGCCCCGCTGCGGGCCCGGCTGGCCGGCCGAGTTGCCCGGCAAACGGTAGAGGTACGTGACAGCCGCGGTCCCGTCACCGGTCGCGCTCGACGTCGTGGTGGCGGTGGCCGGGTCGCTGGGGGCCGGCGACGGTGCGGGGGCCGAAGTGCTCGGCGTGCCCGACCCAGAGGCCGCCGCCGTGCGGGGCGTGCCGGCGCTTGTGGCGCTCCCGTCGGAACTGGCGAGGGAGACCCCCGCCGCCGTCAGGGCGGCGACCACCGTCAGGGCCACGGCGAGCCAGATCCGTTTCCTGGCGGACACTCGCGCGTCCAGGGCGGGCAGTTGGTTGATTCCCCAGCCGACGACGGTGGCGACCACCGCCGTGGCAAGAGCACCGAGAAGAACCCAGACGACCACGGTACGGCCCACACAACCCTTCCGCTCAGCGACCCGGAGAAGCAGCTTGCCACTGTAGACGCCCGAAGGGGCCGTCAGACGTGAGCGCGGACTTCGGCCCAGTCGGCGTGTGCGGCGTCGAGTTGCGCTTGGTACTTCGCGACGAACGCCTGGAGGCGCGGTGCGGCAGCTGCGAACGCCTGGTCCTGAGCCGGCCGGCGGCATGCGGCATCCGCGGCGGCGGCCTCCTTCTCGAAGGCCACTGCCTCGGCCCAGCCCGGATCGGCTTCCATGGCGGCCACGCCACGGTCGGCGGGCGGGAACTCGGCCAAGGCCAATTCGTAGGCGTGGGAACGGTCCTTCGCCGCGATCCCGGCCGCGCTCATGCAGGGGCCGTACGCGGCGAGGGCGTCAGCGACTGCCGGCGACTTCTCCACCTCACGGAAGATTTCGGCCAGCTCCTTGCCCATGTCGGCCGGGACGGCGGGGGAGACCTGTTGTTCGGCTTTTGCCGCGACGCCGGTGCAGCTGCCGACGGCCTTGCCGTACCGCGCCTCCTCCGCTGCGGTCATCTTGTTGGCCTCGTCAGCCGTGCGCAGCATGTCGGCGACCTCGGCCTGGTGGCGCTTGGCGGTGGCGATGCCGAAGTCGTCGCTGATCTCGGTGAGGCTGGACAGGTCATCGGGGCCGATCGGTCCGCCGTTCTGCTGCTCGGACGGAGCCTGCCGGTAGGTGAAGCCCTTGTCTTTCATGCAAGCGGCCAGGGCGCCCTGGAAGCGGGCGGCGGTGGCCTTCTCGGCTGCCAGGCGGTCCGCGGAAGTGCCGTAGAGGCTGTTGCTGACCTGGTGGTACAGGGCGCGGCCCCGCTCCAGGGCGGCCGGCTCGGCCCGGGCGCCGGACGCGCCCGAGTTGGCGCAGCCGGTGATGAAGGCGCCGGCGAGCGCCACCGCGCCCCAACTGATGGTCTTCTTCATGGCCTATGTCTTTCGTCGGCGTGTCAGATCGGTCAGCTGTCACAGGCGGCGAGAATGCTGCCGCCGTTGTCAAGAACGCTGATGCCGCCGACATCGACACGCCAGGAGCGGGCGCAACGGACATGATCCGGGGACCGGAGCTAGTGCGTTGACCATGAACGTTCACCGGGTCTGATCGGTCAGGCGGCCTTGGCCCGGGGCCGGCCCCAGCGTTGTTGTCGTTCGCTGCGGACCCGGGCTCGTTCGCGGCGTTGCGCTGCGAGGACGTCGGGGTGGCGGGCGTTGGCGTTACGCCATCGCAAGTATTTCTGCAGCTCGCGGGCCAGAACGGTGTGGTTCGGGTGGTTCGAGTTGGCCATCGTGAACATGCGTAGCGGCCCGAACTGCGCCTCGATCGGGTTCGCCCAGGACGCGCTGGTCGGCGTCAGGCACAGCTCGACCTTGTTCCGGGCGGCCCGGGCCCGGATCATCGGGGTCTTGTTCGCCGACAGGTTGTCCAGGATGACGTAGATCGGGGCGCCGTCCGGCCGCGCCCGGCGGATCGATTTCAGCGCGGACAGGGTGTGATCTGCGCCTTTACGGCGCCGGTTCACGCCCCAGAGCTGATCGTCGCCGAGGCTGTAACAGCCGTGGAAGTAACGGATGCCGTGCGTGCGGTGATAGGTCGCGGGCAGCCGGTCCGGATGCGAGCGTGGTGCCCAGCCACGGCCGTGGTGCGGGCGGATCGACAAAGGGCCGAACTGGTCGAACGCGAAACACCGGTTCGGGAACCGGGTGGTGACTTCCTCGATCCGATCGAGCTTGGCGCCGAAGTCGGGGTCCTTCGATTCCTTCCAGGTCCGGGTCCGCTGCCAGCTGACCTCGTTGCGGCGCAGGATCTGTCGCAGCCGTTCCCGGCCGACCACGACCGGCCGGGCGGCGTCGGTGGCCAGGTAGTCGGCGAGTTTGCGCAGGCTCCAGCAGGTGAAGGGCCGCCCGAGCGTGCTCGGGCGGGCCGTGGCCGTCGCGACGGTGAACGCGATGTCATCCTCACTGATCAGGCGGGGACGGCCTCCCGCCCACTGAGGGTCCAGCGCGCGAAGACCGATCTCGTTGAACGAGTGGATCACGTCACGGACGGTGTCCTCGTGCCCGGCGATCAGGTTCGCAATCGCTGGGACCGGTGTCCCGGACGCGGACGCCATGATGATCAACGCCCGGCGCACCCGGACCGAATCGTGCTTGCCTCTACGGACAAGTTGTTGCAGCTTGCGGCCTTCTTCTTGCGTCAACCGCCGTGCCCTGACCGGCTCGGCCAACCCGCCACCTCACTCTCAACGACCGATATCACCGCCGTTGAGAGTGAGCCTTCGGCAACAACTACCGGCGGACGTGCACCGGTGTGTCGCCGACCCGGTGAACGTTCGTGGTCAACGCACTAGACCGTCCGCAGGTCCAAGGTGTGCCACACCAGCGAGTCCTGGTCGCCCGTCGCCCACCACAGGATGCCGTTCCGCGCGAACGCTCCCGCCGACGCCGGGGTCACGTCCACCGTGCGGCCGGTTCGCAGGTCGTGCACGAGCAGGCCTTCCGTGCCCGTCAGGTCCGAGGCCGGCGTCGCCTCCGACAGGATCTCGAACCGGTCGAGGATGGCCACGTCGGTGATGGCCGCACCGGCCGTGCTGCCGGCGATGCGGCGGCGGGCGGTGCCGTCCGGGTGCATGGCGTCGATGCGGGCCAGGCCGCCCGTCGTCATCACCAGGACGCGGCACCAGGACGGGACGCAGGTGCTCAGCTCCGTGCCGGTGGTCTCGATGCGCAGCTCGCGGTTGTCCGTGAGCGACCGGAGCGCCCTCGTGCCGGTCTGGTCGCCGGGTCCGTCGGTCAGCCACGGCCAGGCCGACAACGCCCAGGTGCCGGGCTCACGGCGTACCGTCACGGCCCCGCCGGAGAGCGCGACCGACCTGATCTCCGTGACCTTCCGGTCCTTGGCCGCGGCGACCCACCACGCGCGCCCATCGGCGACCACCAGGTCCCACTGGGAGCCGTAGAAGACCGGGTCGCCGGTGTCGCGGGTGAGGCGCCGTACGCCCTCGCCGCCGGTTCTGGCGGTCCACACCTCGGCCCGGCCACCGTCCACCGATTCGGTCCACACCAGGTCGTCGCCGGACACCGCCATCGTGGCGAACTCCGGGCGGGCCGACAGCGGGCGGCGGCGCAGCTCGCGGATCGAGCCGTCGGCGGCGCGCAGCACGAGCCGTTCGTGGGTGCCCTCCGGGCTGGCCGCCGTGCCGATGCTGGTGCGCGCGTCGAGGAAGGCGAGCGGGTGGTAGATCGGCCCGTCCGGCACGTTGCCGGGCAGCTCGGCACGCTGCGCGTCCGGCCAGGCCGTGGCGAGGCCCACCCGGGCCGGGGGCGCGGGCTTGTCGTCCTTCATCGGGTACGCGAGGAGCACGCCACCCGCCACCAGGGCCACGAGCAGCCCAGCGCCGCCCAGCAGCCGTCCACGGCCGGTCATTCGTACTGCTGCTTCGGCGGGGTGACCTCCTGCCAGCCGGTCACCTGCAGGTACGGCACGTCGGCGTCGTTCACCGGGTCCTTGCCGACCCGGTTCGTGTACGCCCCCACGACCTGCACCCACGTGTCCGGGGCGACGGCGGACGGGCCGGCACCGGTCAGCCCCACCTTGATCGGGCGGCCGTCGGCGGCGCAGCAGGACAGCACCATGCGGGCCAGCATCGGCTCCCCTCCGGGCCCCGGCGTGACGAAGCCGGTGAGCCGCAGCGTGCGGCCGGTGAGGCTGCGTCCCTGGTCGAAGACCGCCCGGGACGCGTAGTCGAGCAGCCCCACGTCGACCGGGTCGCCGACGGGCAGCGGGGGATAGTCGGAGGCGGAATTCTGCGCGGTGAGCACGCTGCCGGCCTGGCCCGCCGCGTACGAGCCGAGCGCCGGCGGGGCGACGAGCAGCAGGCCGAGCACGGGCAGGATGAGCAGCCAGCCGATCCGCGGCTCGTGGTGGTGCCCGTCCCCGTCCCCGTCGTCGTTGCTGGCTGCGGCGGTCCGGCGGGGGCGCAGGTCGTACCAGAGGGTCATGACCGCGGCCGCGACCAGCAGCGCGCCGGCGCCGATCAGGAAGGGCTGCAGCCCCTCCTTCACGTAGCGCAGGTAGAGGTCGCCGAGGCTGGCCTTGAGCACCGCCCCGCCGAGCAGCAGCATGACCACCGCCTGGGCCTGCCGGTTCACAGCAGCACCGCCCCGACGCCGGTGCCGACCACGATCGCCGCGACCAGCGTGGCCGGGGCGAAGCGGACCGCGAAGCGGCGACCGAACACGCCGGCCTGCATGCTGATCAGTTTGAGGTCCACCATCGGGCCCACCACCAGGAACACCAGCCGGGACGTCAGCGAGAACTGCGACAGCGAGGCCGCGACGAACGCGTCGGCCTCACTGCAGATGGACAGCAGGACGGCCAGGATCGCCAGCGCCAGCACCGACAGCGCCGCGTTGCCCGCGAGGCTGCTCAGCCAGCGCTCGGGCACCACGACGTTGATGGTCGCGGCGGCCGCCGCCCCGACCACGAGGAAGCCGCCGGCGTGCATGAGGTCGTGCCGGACGGCCGCCCAGAACGCGTTGCCGCGGCTCAGGCCCTCGAGGTCCGGGCGGTGCGGCAGCTTGATCCACTCGGTGCGGCCCAGGCGCAGCCAGAGCCAGCCCATCGCGACCGCCACCACCAGGCTGGCCACGCCGCGCGCCACCGCCATCATCGGCTGCCCGGGGAACGCCACCACGGTCGCGGTCAGCACGATCGGGTTGATCGCGGGCGCGGCCAGCAGGAACGCGAGTGCCGCCGCCGGCGTCACGCCGCGGCGGATCAACGACCCGGCGATGGGTACGCTGCCGCACTCGCAGCCGGGCAGCACCACGCCGGCCAGCCCGGCCGCCGGCACGGCCAGAGCGGGATGCCGTGGCAGCGCCCGCGCCCAGAACGAGCGGGGCACGAACACGGCGATCACCGCGGACAGCACCACCCCGAACACCAGGAACGGGACCGCCTGCACGAGCACCGACACGAAGACGGTGGTCCAGGTCTGCAGCCGGGCGTCCGAGATCAGCGACGCGAGCGGGTTGCGGAAGACCACCAGCAGCACGAGCAGGACGGCGAGCACCTCGACGGAGCCGAACCGATGTCCGCCGCCGGCGTCGTGCTCGGCGGGCCCGCCGGCGGCAGGTGACCGCTCGATCTCGTCGGTTGCTCGCAAGGGGACACTCCGGGCACGGTCGGGGTTCGGGCGGGCCCCACCCTACCCGGTCCCGCGGGCCCGACGCCGCCTGCGGCGCGGCACCGCGGACCTATGCTGAGCTGCGCATATGCGCGTACGTCCGGGGCTTGGCGGGGACGATGCGATTCCGGCCACCGTCCTTGGCCTCGTACAGGGCGGCGTCGGCGCGCTCGATGAGCTGGTCGGACGTCTCGATGCCGTCCCAGGCCGCGACGCCGGCCGAGAACGTCTGCCCCAGCGGCGTGGCGGCCAGGGCGCGTTCCAGCACCGCCAGCGCCGCGGTCGCGTCCGTGCCCGGCAGCAGCACGGTGAACTCCTCGCCGCCGAACCGCGCGATCGTGTCGACCGTCCGCAGCGCCCCGTGCCAGGCCGCGCTGGCCTCCTTCAGCAACCGGTCGCCGGCCGGGTGCCCGTAGCTGTCGTTGAACTGCTTGAACCAGTCGAGGTCCAGGACGGCCACGCACACCGGCGCGCCGTCGCGCCGGGAATGTTCCAGCGCGCGGGGCAGCTCGTCGTTCCAGGCGCGCCGGTTGGGCAGGCCGGTCAGCTCGTCGGTGCGCGACAGCTCCCGTACCTGGCGGGACTGCTGCTCGACCTGCCGTACCAACTGGGCCATCCGGGTGACGACCAGCAGGAACAGCGCCGTCGAGCCGACCACGATCGCCGGGCCGTCCTTGACCTGGCCCGAGGCCAGTTGACCGGCCAGGATGGCCGGGGCGATCAGCGTGGCGCCGGTGAGCGCCAGCAGCTGCATGCGGCTCAGCCGCGGCGGGCGCGGGGTCACCGGCCGGCCCATGTCCCGGGCGTCGGCGTGCAACGCCGCCACCCCGGCCAGCGCGAACGCGCTCAGGAACATCATGTCGATGCTCCGGCGGAACCACTGGATCTCCTCGAGGGCCCACCCGGCGTCGCCGAGGTTGCCGAGGACCACCCAGGTGGTGTCGCCGGCGAGGAACCCGCCCAGCGCGCCGGCGATCCACCAGAACGACGCGCCCCGGACCCCGCCGGACCGCAGCAGCCGGGTCAGCATCGCGAGCAGCAGCAGATCCCCGACCGGGTACGCCACCTGCACGCTGCGGCCGAACAGCGACATGTCGGCCTGGCTCGCGGCCGGCTCGATGACGTACACCCAGGCGAGCAGGCCCAGACCGGTGGTGATCGTGGTGGCGTCGACCATCGCGGTCCAGTTACGCCCCGGCTCCCGGCGCCGGATCAGCACCGCCAGCCCGGCCGCACACGCGGGGTAGAGCAGCAGGAAGAACGGGTCGGCCGGCGTCGGCAGGTCCACCCAGCCGAGGACGTTCTCCGCGTACACCGCGACGGCGATACCGGTGGAGTTCGCGAAGATCCCGGCGCCGAAGCACCACCAGGGCAGCCGGTCGTGGCGCGGCAGCCGCCGGGCGCCGACGACGATCGCGGCCGTGCCCGCCCAGCCCACGCCCACCTGCCAGCACGTCACCCACACGGCGTCGTCGGGTATCAGCTGGTACCCGGCGATGACCACGGCCATCGCGATCGCGAAGGCTTTCCAGCTGCGTGCGTGCATGGGTCCTCGAATCCTGACGATGGTCGGCCGTCTCAGGGAACCCGCCTCCGGGTGCCGTACGGGTGCGGCTGCGGTGCGCCCGGGGAGCGGGACCCTTCCCTAAGATCGGCCCGTGACCATCGACTCGCACGCCGCCGCCGTGTCCGCCGCCCGGGAGCTCGCCGAGGTGCTCACGCCGGGCGTCGTCCAGCGCGACCGGGACGGTGCTGCGCGCGTACCCGTCGAGGCGCTGGCGGCCCTCGACGGCTCGGGCCTGCTCGCCGTCACCGTCCCGGCCGCCGACGGCGGTCCGGGTCTCGGACCGGCAGCCCTCGCCGAGGTCACCCGGACGATCGCCGCGGTCGACCCGGCCATCGCCCAGGTGCCGCAGGCGCACTACCTGCTCGTCGACGTCCTTGCCGTGCACGGTGACGACAAGACCCGGTCCGTCCTGTACGGCGAGGTGCGAGCCGGCCGGCGCATCGGCAACGCCCTCGCCGAGCGTGGCGGCACCCACGCCCAGGACCTGAGAACCCGGCTGTCGGCGGGCCGGCTGACCGGCCGCAAGTACTACACGACCGGCGCCCTGACCTCGGCGTGGATCGCGGTCAGCGCCCTCGACGACACCGGGCGGCTCGTGCTGGCCTTCGTGCCCCGCGACGCGCCGGGCGTCACCGTCGACACCGACTGGGACGTCATCGGCCAGCGCGCCACCATCAGCGGCACCGCCACCTTCGACGACGTCGCGGTCCCGCACGTGCTCGACTACGCGGGCGCGTACGAGGTCCCCCAGCAGCTCGGCGCCCGCGCCCAGCTCGTGCACGCCGCGATCGAGGTGGGCATCGCCGGGGGAGCGCTGCGCGACGCCCGGGCGTACCTGCGCGAGAAGGCGCGGCCGTCCACCGAGGCCGTCCGCGCGGGAGCCGCCACCGCAGCGGACGACCCCCACGTGCTGCACCGTTACGGCCGGATCGCCACGCGCGTCCGGGCCGCCGAGGCGCTGCTCGCTGACGCGGCGCGCACCCTGGAAGAGGTGGGCCTGATCCCGGCGTCGGCGCAGGAGGCCGCCCGGGGATCGCTCGCGGTCGCGGCGGCCAAGGCGTTCGGCAGCGAGGTGGCGCTCGAGGCGGCGTCCGAGCTGTTCCAGATGTGCGGCACCAGCTCGGCGGCGGCCAAGTACGACCTGGACCGGCACTGGCGCAACGCCCGTACCCACAGCGTGCACGACCCGCTCGACTGGAAGTACCACCACCTGGGCGCGTACGAGCTGGCCGACGTACCGCCGCCCAATCACGGGCAGCTCTGAGTTTTGTCGGTGGGTGGGTCTACGGTTCGCCCATGAGCACACTGGAGAACCGGCCCGCCACCGCGCTGCTCGTGGTCGACGTGCAGAACGCGGTGGTCGAGGGAGCTTATGAACGCGACGCCGTGGTGGCCGCCGTCGCGGACCTCGTCGACAAGGCCCGGGCGGAGAACGTCCCGGTGGTCTGGGTCCAGCACAACAGCGAGTACATGCCCCGCGGCAGCGACGGCTGGCAGATCGTCCCGGAGCTGGGCCAGGCACCGGCCGAGCCCCTGGTCGAGAAGACGTACGCCGACTCCTTCGAGGAGACCACCCTCGAGGAGACCTTGAGAGGTCTGGGCGTCGGGCGCCTGTTCCTCTGCGGCGCCCAGACCGACGAGTGCATCCGCTCGACGCTGCACGGCGCGATCGCCCGCGGCTACGACGCGATCCTGGTCAGCGACGCGCACACCACGGAGGACCAGAGCCCGTGGGGCGCGCCGACGCCGGACAAGGTGGTCGCGCACACCAACCTGTACTGGTCCAACCACCGGGCGCCGGGGCGCACGGCGGGGACGGTGGAGGCGAAGGAGGTCGCTTTCAGGGAGTGAATACGGGTTCTCCCTGACACGTCGTCCGGGTTGTCTCGGATGTCGCACGGCGAGGCCGCCGAGAGCATGGACGCCATGACGAAGACGTGGCGCCAGCTCACCGTGTGGCTGCACATCCTCACCTCCGTAGGCTGGATGGCGCAGGCCATGACCCTGTGCCTGCTGCTGGCGGCCGGTCTGGCGGCCGGTGAGCCGTCCGTCCGCGACGCCGCCACGGCCATGGCGCTCAAGGTCGACGGCCGGCTCGTCGGCCCGATGGCCGACGCCTCGGCGTTCACCGGCATCATGCTGGCGGCGGCAACCCCGTGGGGCTTCTTCCGGCACCGCTGGGTCCTGATCAAGTTCACGATCACCGTCGTCCAGCTGTTCCTCGGCATCTTCCTGCTGTCCCCGACACTCGAGCACTCGGCCACGGCGGGCCCGGCGCCGGCCCAGATCGCAGCCACCGCCCTGATGGCGTCCGCGATCGCCTTCCAGGGCTGGCTGTCGGTGGCGAAACCGTGGGGCCGGGTACGGGACCGCCCACTCACCCCGCTGGGCACCGCGCCGCGCTGGGTCTTCGTGATGACGGTGGCGGGCGGCCTCACCGACCTCGCCATCGCCTTCGTCGTCGGCCACCCGCTGCCGCTGCTGTCGATCGTGCTGCTGACCGTCGGCCTGTCCCGGCGCCCGAGCTGGACCCGCCGCACCGCGACCCGGCCCGTCCCGGCGTAACCGACCGTTCGTGGCGGGCCGTTCGTGGCGGGCCGTTTGTGGCGGCCCGTTCAGGGTCGGCCGTTCATGGCGGCCCGTTCATGGCGGCCTGTTCATGGCGGCCCGTTCATGGCGGCCTGTTCATGGCGGGCTGTTCATGGCGGGCTGTTCGTGGTCAGCCGTTCGTGGCCGGCCAGGACGGGGCCGGGCCTGCATGCGGCGGGTCTGGACGTGCCGGTCTGGACGGGGCCGGGCCTGCATGCGGCGGGTTTAGACGTGCCGGTCTGGACGGGGCCGGGCCTGCATGCGGCGGGTCTGGACGGGGCCGGTCTGGACGGGGGCGGGCCTGCATGTGGCCGACCTGCATGTGGCCGGCCCGGTCGGACAGCGCCGGACGGTTCGCCGGGTCGGTCTTCCACGGGGCCTTCCACTTTCACGGCACGCGTCCCGGGCACGCGCCGCGGCCGGCCCAAAATCGGCTGACCGCCGCCGGGCGGCTCGCCTACCCTCGCCGGGTGGAACCCCTCGATGAACGCGCGATCCGCGCCTCCTTCGTCAACTGCAGCAAGGGGGACGCGTCCCGGATCCGCATGCCCGCGGGCTTCGCCGACGGTGCCGTGCCGTGGGACGACCTCGACTTCCTCGGCTGGACGGACCCGGGCGCGCCGCAGCGGGCGCTGCTCGTCGTGCCGGGCGAGCCGGACCCGACGGGTCTGGTGCTGCGGCGGCCCGGGGCGGTGCGCTCCAGCGCGATGCGCTCGAGCATGTGCCGCATCTGCCTGACCGACCACGCGGCCTCGGGCGTGGCGCTGTTCGTGGCCCCGCTCGCCGGCCCGGCCGGCCGCCGCGGCAACTCGGTCGGCGAGTACCTGTGCGCGGACCTGGCCTGCTCGCTGTACCTGCGCGGCCGGCGGCAGCCCAGAATGCGACTGGTGCGGCGCGAGGAGACGCTGTCGCTGGCCGAGCGCATCGACCGGGCGATGACCAACCTGGCCGCCTTCACCAACCGGGTCCTCGCCGGTTGACCCGGCGGCGCGCAGCGGGCGGCGACGTCGGCCGGCGGGTTGGAACGACGGCGCGCGCCGGCCAGCAGGCGGCGGCCAGCAGGCGGCGGGGCTGCGCGCGGCGGCCAGCAGGCGGCGGGGCTGCGCGCGGCGGGCAGCGGCGGGCGGCGGGGCTGCGCGCGACGACCAGCGGCGGGCGCCGGCTGACGGATGGCGAGGCAGCGGCGACGACCAGCGGCGGGCGCCGGCTGACGGATGGCGAGGCAGCGGCGACGACCAGCGGCGGGCGCCGGCTGACGGATGGCGAGGCCGCGGCGACGACCAGCGGCGGCCGAAGGCGAGCTGGGACAACAGCGAGCGGGCAGCGAGCGGGCAGCGGGCGGCAGCAGGTGGCAGCAGGTGGCAGTGGGTGGCGCGCAGCGGGCAGCGGGCAGCAGCGGGTCGCGGCGGGCGGTCGTCAGGACCGGTCGGCGACCGCTATCCGGCCGTGCTGCAGCGACCGCCGGTGCCCGGTCGGCGAACCGACCTGTTCCGCGACCTCCATCAGGTGCACGTCCGCGGCGACGTGGAAGCCGTGTCGTCCCAGTAGCTCGGCCATCGCTTCGGGCGTCCATGTGGAGCGCCACGGTTCGCGGGACCAGACGCTGCGCCGGCCGGCCGAGGCGGTGAGCGCCCGGGAGACGAGCCGGCCCAGGGCCGCCGACGGCATGGGTCTCTGGTAGTTCACGATGAGGCGGCCGGCCGATGCTGAGCATTCCGCGACCTGCGCGACCGTCGCCGCGACCTGTTCCGGTGTCAGGTACGGCACCACGCCCTCCCAGACCCAGGTCGTCGGCAGGTCCCTGCGATGCCCTGCCGCCGCCAGCGCCGTGCCCAACGGGTCGTGTCCCAGGTTGACCGCCACGTAGCTCGGCGGCCGGCCGGGCAGGTCCGTGGCGCGGTCGCGTTTGTCCTGCTGAGAGGCCGGATGGTCGACCTCGAAGACGGTGAACTCCGGCATCCGCCAGGCGCGGCCGTCGAGCCCGGCGCCGAGGATCACCAGCTGCGGGTGGGCGGCCGCGCGGACGGCGTCATCGATGGCCACCGTACGCGGGACGATCATCTCGGCGTGGGCGCGTACCGTCTCGAAGTCGAGCCGTTGCGGCCACGGCCGGGGTCGCGCGTCGTCGCGTACCCATTGGACGGGTTCGCGTTCCGCGGCCCGCAGCAGTGTCATGGCGACGGGGTCGGCGAAGCGGTCCGGCGCCAACAGGCCGTCGGCGGCCGCCCGGCCCTGGCAGACCATGACCGCCGTCCGGCTGGATTGCAGCGTCCCGGTCATCGCGGTCCACGCCCCTGAAGTGCCCCTGCCCGTCCGGCCTGCTCAGTCATCGCGTCCCCCGATGGTCGTCGTTGCCACCGACGGTAGTGCGCGGCGCCGCGGGACGCCGCTGACATCTGTCACCAATAGACTGCGCCGCATGACGGTCGGCGTGCGCGCTGTCGCGGAGTTCGGTGAGCAGCTCGCGGCATTCGGCTGGGTGACCGATCTGCTGGTCGCCGGCTCGCTGGCGACCGGCGACCACGTGCCCGGCGTGAGCGACCTGGACCTCGTCGCGCTGACGGAAGGGCCGGTGGCCTCGGCGCGGCAGCGGGAGTTGGTCGCCCTGCACCGCCGGTTCGACGACGGTCCCGCGGCGGGCCTGCGGCTGGGCTGCGTGTACGTCGACAGCGCCCGCCGAACTGATCCCACGCTGCCGCACCCGACGTGGACCCACGGGCTGTTCGTGCAGCGCATCATGTCCGGGGTCACCCGTGCGGAGCTGGTGCGCCACGGGTACGCCGTGTTCGGCCGCGCGCCCGGCGAGGTGCTGCCGCCGATGAGCGACGACGACGTCCGCGAGGCCGCCCGCGCCGAGCTGACCGGCTATTGGGCGTGGGCGGCGCGCCGGCCGTGGTTGTGGCTGGGCCCGGGACTCGCCGACCTCGGCCTGACGTCGATGGCGCGCGGCCGGTACGCGCTGCAGCACGGCGACCTGCTGACGAAGAGCGCGGCCGTCGAGCGGATCGACGCGCCGGCGTGGCTGGTGACGCAGGTCCGGGCCCGGCGCCGCGGACAGGCCGTCGCCTCGCCACGGTTGGGCACCGCACTCGTCGCCTGGCGAGACGCCCGGCGAACGGTACGGCGAGCACTCAGCACGCCGCCGCCGGCGTAAGACGCACGCTGCCGCCGACGTGGAACGCGATCAGGCGGCCGTCGCGGACATGAACCGGACCTCCGTACGCGGGCTGAACCCGAGCCTCCGGTACAACCGCACAGCCCCCACGTTGTCCGCCGCCGCGTGCAGGAACGGCACCTCGCCCCGGCCGCGGATCCCCGCCGCGACGTGCGCCACGAGCCGGCCGGCCAGCCCCGCACCCCGGTACGCCGGATCCGTGCACACCGCGCTGATCTCCGTGTACCCCGGCACCCGCATGCGTTCACCGGCCATCGCCACGAGCACGCCGTCGCGGCGGATGCCGGCGTAGACGCCGAGCTCGATGGTGCGTTTGCGGAACGGTCCCGGCCGGGTCCGCGCCACCAGGTCCAGGATCTCCGGCAGGTCCGTCTCGCCCAGCGGCTCAGCGGACGGGTCCACGGCGCCGGCGTCATCGGTGCCGACGAGCTGGACTCCCGGTACGCCGCCGTCGGACACCCAGCCCGGTGGCGGGGTCAGGCCCGGACCGGCGAGCAGTGCCCGGTTGCCGGGGCCGATCAGGGTACGCAGGTCGTCCCAGGCGCTCTCGTCGGTCGGGTCGTCGACGGCCGCGAACGGGCTGACCTCCGGGTCGTAGCGGGCGCTGCGGCCGTACCGGTCGGCGTGGCCGGCGTGCGGGCCGCTCAGCGCGGCCCACACCGGGTTGTCGAGAACACTCACGCGCCGATTATGCGGCGAGGGCGGACTCGGCCAGCGCGGGCACCTCGGCCGGCCAGACCGGCTTGGAGAACAGGTATCCCTGGCCGTAGGGGCAGCCCATGCCGGCGAGCATGGCGCGCTGGGCCGGGTCCTCGATGCCCTCGGCGACCACCGTGAGGTCGAGGTGGCGGGCCAGCGTGACGATCGCGTCGACCAGGGCGCGCTGGCGGCCGCTGCCGAGGATGTCGTCGATGAACGACTTGTCGATCTTCAGGACGTCGACGGGGATCTGCCGCAGGTAGCTCAGCGACGAGTATCCGGTGCCGAAGTCGTCGATCGCGATGCGTACGCCCAGCGCCCGCAGCGTCTCCAGGTCGGCGCAGACCTGCTCGGCGTCGCGCAGCACCAGGCTCTCGGTGATCTCGAGCAGCAGCCACTCCGGTTCGGTGCCGGTCTCGGCGAGGGCCGCGCGGACCCGGTCGACGAAGCCGGGCTGGCGGAACTGCCGCGCCGAGACGTTGACGCTGACGTAGCGCGGGGACGATTCCGGTGCGGTGGCGCGCCACTCGGCGATCTGGCGCAGCGATTCGCGCAGCACCCATTCGCCCAGGCCGACGATCGCGCCGCTCTCCTCCGCGAGATCGATGAAATGGTACGGGCTCAGCAGACCCCGCTCCGGGTGCTGCCATCGTACGAGCGACTCGACGCCGACGACGTCGCGGGTGTGCACGTCCACGATGGGCTGGTACTGCAGCACGAACTGGCGGGCGTCGATCGCCTCGAGCAGTGAGGTGCGCAGCGCCAGCCGTTCCACCATGGCGGTGTGCAGGTCGCTGCGGTAACGCTGCCAGGTGCCCTTGCCGGCGCCCTTGGCGAGGTAGAGCGCGAGGTCGGCGTGGCGCAGCAGCTCGGTGGGGCTGCCCGCGTCGGCGCTCGTGGCGACGCCGACGCTGGCCGCGCCGCCGACCACGTGGGTGCCGCCGAGGCCGTCGCTGATCTCGAACGGTTCGGCGAGCACGGCGACGATCCGTTCGGCGGTCCGCTCGGCCGCCGTGGCGTCGCCGGACTGGGCGATCAGGATGGCGAACTCGTCGCCGCCCATCCGGGCGGCCGTGTCGCCGGTCGCGACGGCAGCGGCGATGCGTTGCCCGACCGCCACCAGCAGCTGGTCACCGACGGCGTGCCCGAGCGAGTCGTTGACCTCCTTGAAGTCGTCCAGGTCGACGAAGAGCACGCCGAGCTCGGCGCCGTCGCGGCAGGACCGGGTGAACGCCTCGTCCAGCCGGTTGCGGAACAGCGCGCGGTTCGCCAGCCCGGTGAGGCCGTCGTGGTACGCCTGGTGGGCCAGGTCGTTCTCCAGCCGGCGGCGCTCGGTCACGTCGCGGACGGTCAGCACGATGCCGCGGACGGTCGGGTCGTCGCGCAGGTCGCGCCCGGTGCACTCGACCTGCAGCAGCCGCCGGTCGGCGCACACCGCGGTGAGGTCGACGCCGTCGCCGAGCCCGCTGCGGGCCCGCTCGAGGGCGGCGGCGAGGCGGTCGTGGTGGGTGTCGGCGACGAGCCGGGTCAGCGGGGCGCCGGTGAGGTCGGTCCAGCCGAAGAGGGCGGCCGCGGACGGGCTGGCGTACCGGATGCGCTCGTCGTCGCCGACGATGAGGATGACGTCGGCCGCGCTCTGGATGAGGGTCCGGAAGTACGCCTCGCCGTCGCGGCGGCTGATCTCGGTGGCCAGCTCGATGCGCTCGACGACCATCGCGACCTGCCCGACCAGGGCCTGCACGGCCGGGCGTACGGCGCGCAGCGTGGCGAGCGGGGCCTCGAGCCGCACGGTGCGGCGCCGGGGCGGGTTGCCCGGCAGCACGATGGCGGTGTGCAGCGCGTACGGGGTGTCGCCGCCGGGCGCGATGGTGACGCCCAGCTCGACGGTGGTGGCGTCGGGCAGCGGCTCGGGCTCGCCGGTGCTCAGCGCGTACGGCCGCTCCGCGGGCATGATCATGGCGATGGCGTCGCGGACGGCCGCGAGCACGTCGTCACCGGTGGCGGCCGCGGCGAGCGCCGAGGTCGCCCGGCGCAGGGCGTGCTCGCGCTCCTGGCCCTGGCGCTGCTCGGTGATGAGCCCGGCGACCCGGGCCATGACCAGCACGAACATCAGCGCGGATCCGGCGGCGATGACCGGCGCGTCGGTGACGCCGCCCTGCAGGTACTGGGCGAGCAGCACGGCCGGGGCGATGAGGGCAGCGACCGTGAGCAGCGCGAGGTGCCGGCCGCCGGCGGGTACCGGCGCCGTCGCGGGCGTGCCGTCGCCGGTGAGCCGGGTCATGGACGGGTGCAGCGCGGCCCAGCCGGCGGCGGCGTAGAAGATGATCCAGCCGAGGTCGACCGGTCCGCCGACGGCCCAGTTGCTGTCGAGGCGGGCCAGGCCGTAGACGACGTCGGAGAAGAGCACGCCGACGATGCTCAGCGAGAGCAGGCCCAGCGCGGCGGGCTTGCGCCCGGGTGCGGTGAGCAGCCGCAGCAGGATCGCCAGCGCGAGCACGTCGCCGAGCGGGTACGCGACCGACACCGCCTTCTCGGCCAGCGTGAGGTCGGTGGCCCGGGTGTACGGGGCGATGAGGTACACCCACGACAGCAGACCGAGGCTGACCGTGGGCACGAGGGCGTCGAGCAGCGCGGCGCGGTTCGCCTCGCCGGAGCGGGCCCGGATGAAGAGCGCGAGGCCGCCCGCGAGCAGCGGGTAGACGAGCAGGTAGAGCACGTCGGAGGGGCCGGGGAAGGGCGCGGGCAGGTTCAGCGCGGTCTGCGCGTAGTAGATCGTGTCGCCGGCGACGAAGAAGACCAGCGCGACGGCGATGAGGTACCACGGCAGGCGCTGGGCGGGCCGGTGGGCGCGGACGCCGACGGCCACGGCGGCGGCACCGGAGAGCCCGATAGCGGCCCAGGAGAACACGTGCGAGGCGGGCCAGGCGTAGTAGGTCGCGGTGAGCGCGGCCATCCACGCGGCGAAGCACGCGCGAGCGTATCGCGTCGTCATGCGGGCTCCGTCCGGACGGTGGGGCGCTGTCCTCTCCGGGATCGGCATGCGGGCGGTGCTTCTGAACCGGGACGCCGGACGGCAACCGGTTTACGCCCAGGCTTCCACCTGCGTGGTCACCGTACGGTCGGTGGCGGCGGCCTCCTCGGCGGCGAGCGCGACCAGGTGGTCCTGGGCGCCGTCGGCGAGCGGGTACGGCGCCGGCCCGTCGCCGCGGACCCAGACGGCGGTGGCGTCGAGCAGGGTACCGATGGCGATCTCCTCGTCCATCCAGCGCCGGCCCGGGTACGGGTTGCGGTAGAGCACCTCGCCGCCGAACGTGATCGTGTCGGTGTCGAAGCCGTCGAGGTCGAGGTCGTAACCGGTCTGCCGGCGTACCAGCGGTGTCCGCACGATCGTGCGCGGGCCGGTGAGCCGGACCACCTCGTCGTCGCGCAGCTCCCCGTGGCTGCCGCGCACCACGAGCCGGCGGAACCGCAGCTGGTTGTGCCACTGGTTGTCGGTGAAGTCGTAGAGCCCGGACATCCCGTCGCCGAAGTCCATGGTCGCGATGATCGTGGACGCCGGCTTCGGGTCGGTGTCGTCGGTCCAGCCGTCGCGGGTGAGCGGGTCGACCAGGGGCGCGGTGGTGCGGGTGGCGCGGACGGTCACCGGCCCGCGCCCGGCGCCGAGCAGGCCGCGCATGAGCGAGACCGCGTGGTACATGTGCGTCGAGGACACCTGCACCTGGCTGGGCGTGCCGATGAGGCCGCGGCGCACCGCCTCGGCCCGGGCGGCGTGCGAGGGCACCAGGAGGTACTGCTCGGCGACCTGCACGAGCCCGGACTCGCCGACGTCGGCCCACAACCGGCGCAGCCCGTCGGCGTCGGACGCGGGCGGGGTCTCGGCGAGCACCGGCAGGCCGCGCTCGACCGCCTCGGTGATCACGCCGGGGTTGGCGTCCCAGGACACGGCCGTGACGATGAAGTCCGGCCGGGCCTGCTCGACGCACTCGGCCAGCGACCCGTACGTGGGCACCGCCAGCGACCGGGGGCTCCGGACGACCGTGCCGACGCAGTCGACCGTGTCGAGCCCTTCCGCGACACGCCAGAACATCTCCGCGCGCCATCCGGCGCCCACCGTTGCGAAGGAGGTCACGGCCGCACCCTACCGGGTGGGTACGGCCCCGGTGGAGTCCCGCACGACCAGCTCGGTGGCCAGCTCGACGTGCAACGCCTGCACCCGGTGCCGGTCGAGGACGCGCACGAGCAGCGAGACCGCCATCCGGCCGAGCTCGGCGAGCGGCTGGCGCACGGTGGTCAGCTGGGGGCTGGTGGCGCGGCTGAGGTCGATGTCGTCGTACCCGGCGATGGACAGGTCGTCCGGGACCCGCAGCCCGCGCTCGGCCGCGGCCTGCAGCGCCCCGATCGCGGTCTTGTCGTTGAAGCCGATGATCGCGGTCGGCGGCTCGGTGAGGTCGAGCAGCTCGCCGGCGGCACGCCGGCCCCACGCGACGGTCGGCTCCACGTGCCGGACCAGCCCCGGAGCGGCCAGCACGCCGGCGTCGGCGAGGGCGGCCGCGTGCCCGGCGAGGCGCGCGTCGCTGGCGAGCCACTCGTCCGGCCCGGCGATCACGCCGATGCGGCGGTGGCCCAGCGAGGTCAGGTGGGCGGTGAGCGCGCGGGCCCCGGCCGCGTGGGCGGCGGAGACGGCGAGCGTGTCGCGTGGCGGCGGCACCCGCGGGTCCACCACGACGAACGGGAACTGCCGCGCGCGCAGGGCGGCCAGGTCCTCGGCGGGCTCGGGCGGGAGGATCAGCACGGCCCCGGCGATGCCGGGCCGGTTCGGCAGCCGGGTCAGCACGTGCGCCTCCTGGGCGGCCTCGCCGGCGTTGAGCAGAACCGTACGCCCGTGCAGCTCGAGCGTCTCGGCGACCGAGGAGACGATGACGCCGAAGTAATCGGTCAGCAGGTACGGGCACCGCACGAACACGGGCCCGGTGGCGGCCCGGGCGGCGGCGCGCGGCCGTGGTCCCGCGGCGCCGAGCCGCTCGAGGGCCTGCTCGACCAGCTCCCGGGTCTCAGGTGCGACGTTGCCGCGGCCGTTGAGCACCCGCGACACGGTGGCGATCGACACGCCGGTGGCGGCGGCGACCTCCCGGACGGTGCCCCCGCCCCGACTTGTTACATCGCCTTGTTTCATGGGTGGCAGCGTACTGCCGCCCAGCAGGTCTTGACAGGACCGTTTCGCGCTTGTTTCCTGACCGTGCCATCGATACCTGTTGTTTCATAGTGTTACAGAGGAGTGCCATGAGGCGGCGAGCGTTCGGCGCGGCGGTCACCGCCGCGGTCCTGCTGCTCTCGGCCGGGCCCGCGCCGGCCCACCGGGAGCGCGTACCCCAGGCGAGGGTCTGGGTCACCACCCCCGACCGGGCCGAGCAGCTGCACGAGCGGGCGCCGGTCTCCTTCACCCGCGGCGGCAGCGACCTGACGACGATCACGGTCGACCCCGGCACCCGCTACCAGCGCATGGACGGCTTCGGCGCCTCGCTGACCGATTCCGCGGCGAGCGTGCTGTACCGGCTGGACCCGGCCGCCCGCGACGCCGCGATGCGCTCGCTGTTCGACCCGCGGCAGGGCATCGGCGTCAGCTTCCTGCGCCAGCCGGTCGGCTCGTCCGACTTCACCGCCGCGCCGCAGCACTACACGTACGACGACGTGCCCGCCGGGCGGACCGACTTCGCCCTGCGGCACTTCAGCATCGCCCACGACGAGGCGCAGATCCTGCCCCTGCTGCGCCGGGCCCGGCAGCTCAACCCCCAGCTCACGATCATGGGTACGCCGTGGAGCCCGCCGGCGTGGATGAAGACGAGCGACTCGCTCATGGGCGGCCACCTCAAGGACGACCCGGCGATCTACGACGCGTACGCCCGCTACCTGGTCAAGTACGTCCAGGCGTACGCGCGGGCCGGCGTGCCGATCGACTACCTGACCGTGCAGAACGAGCCGCAGAACCGTCACGACGGCGGGTACCCCGGCACGGCCATGCCGGTCCCGCAGGAGGCGAAGGTCATCGAGGCGCTCGGGCCGCTGCTGCGCCGGGCCAGCCCCCGGACGAAGATCCTCGGGTACGACCACAACTGGACCACGCATCCCGGGGACGTCGCGACCACGCCGCCCGGTGAGGACCCGGAGACCGACTACCCGTACCGGCTGCTCGCCTCACCCGCCGGTAAGTGGCTGGCCGGGACCGCGTACCACTGCTACTCCGGCGACCCCGGCGACATGAGCAAGCTGCACGAGGCGTACCCGGGCAAGGGCATCTGGTTCACCGAGTGCTCCGGCTCGCACGGGGAGAACGACACCCCGGAGCAGATCTTCCGCGGCACGCTGACCTGGCACGCCCGTACGCTCGCCGTCGGCACCACCCGCAACTGGGCGAAGTCGGTCATCAACTGGAACATCGCGCTCGACAGCACGGGCGGCCCGCACCTCGGCGGCTGCGGCACCTGCACCGGGCTGCTCACCCTGCAGGCCGACGGCAGCGTCACCCGCGACGCCGAGTACTTCACCATCGGGCACCTGGCGAAGTTCGTCCGCCCCGGCGCGGTCCGCATCGCCAGCACCTCGTTCGGCACGGTCGGCTGGAACGGCCAGATCATGGACGTGGCGTTCCGCAACCCCGACGGCTCCACCGCGCTCGTCGTGCACAACGAGAACGACAACCCGCGCTCGTTCGCCGTGGCCGTCGGCGACCACACCTTCGAGTACGAGCTGCCGGGCGGGGCCCTCGCCACGTTCGTGTGGCCGCGCGGTTCCTTCGGCTCCGGTGCGGAACGGCTGATCACGGTCGACGACGCCACCGCCACCGCCTCGCCGGCCGGTGAGAACCCGGCCGCGGCCGTCGACGGCGACGCCTCGACCCGCTGGTCCAGCGGCGCCGCGCAGCAGCCCGGCCAGTACCTGCAGGCCGACCTCGGTACGCCGCAGTGGTTCCGCAAGGTCGCGATCGACAGCGGCGACAACCTCGGCGACTACGCCCGGGCCTGGACGCTGAGCGCCAGCACCGACGGCACCCACTGGCGCACCCTGGCCGAGGGCACCGGCACCGGACAGCTCACCACGGTCGGTGTGCCGCTCACCCGGGCCCGGTACCTGCGCGTCACCAACACCGGTACCAGCGGGAACTGGTGGAGCATCGCGGACCTGCGGCTGTACCGGTAGTCACGGTTTCCCACCGGCCCGTGCGGGAACCACGGGCCGGTGACCAGCCGTTGGAAAGCCATGACGGTGGCGCTCGTGGCGGGGTTCATGACCCTGCTCGACGTCAGCATCGTCAACGTCGCCCTGCCGTCGATCCGCGCCGACCTGGACCTGAGCCCCGGCGGCCTGCAGTGGGTGCTGTCCGGGTACGCGCTCACGTTCGGGCTGCTGCTCGTGCCCGCCGGCCGGTTCGGCGACGCCCGCGGCCGCCGCGACGTGTTCATCGCCGGCCTGGCGGTCTTCACCCTCGCCAGCGCCGCGGCCGGCCTCGCCACCAGCGCGCTGTGGCTGATCATCGCCCGGCTGGTGCAGGGCGCCGCGGCCGGCGTGGTCAACCCGCAGGTGTCCGGCCTGGTCCAGCAGCTGTTCGAGCCGCGCGAGCGGGGCCGCCCGTTCGGCCTGCTCGGCGCCACGATCGGCATCTCCACCGCGGTCGGCCCGCTGCTCGGCGGGCTGCTCATCCAGCTGCTCGGCGCCGAGCAGGGCTGGCGCTGGATCTTCTTCATCAACGTGCCCATCGGCATCGCCGCCATCGTGCTCGGCCGCCTGTGGATCCCCGCCCGCAGCCCCGAGGAACAGGAACGCGAAAGCCTCGACCCGGCCGGCGTGACCCTGCTCGGCGTCGGCGTCTTCCTGGTCCTCCTGCCGCTGGTCCAGGAGCGCGAATGGCAGGGGCCGGCCAAGTGGCTGCTGCTCGTAGCCGGTCTCGCGGTGCTCGGCGGGTTCCTCGCCTGGGAACGCCGCTTCGCCCGCCGCGGCGGCACGCCGGTGATCGAGCTCGGGCTGTTCGGGATGCGGTCGTACAGCCTTGGCGCGCTGATCGGCTTCTTCTACTTCGCCGGCTTCACGACCATCTTCTTCATCTACACGCTCTACCTGCAGAGCGGGCTGCGCTACAGCGCCCTGGCCGCGGGCGTGGCCATCACACCGTTCGCCATCGGCTCGGCCGTGGCGGCCGGGCTCGGCGGCCGCGTGGTCAACCGCTTCGGCCGCCCCCTGGTGGCCACCGGCCTGGCCCTGGTCGCCGCCGGCCTCGCCGCGACCGTGGTGGCGCTGCACTTCGTGCCGGGCCACAACGCCGGCTGGGCGGCCGCGCTGCCGCTGCTCGTGGCCGGCATCGGCAGCGGCCTCGTGATCAGCCCCAACCAGACCCTGACGCTCTCCGAGGTCCCGGTCCGCCGGGCCGGCAGCGCGGGCGCGGTGCTGCAGACCGGCCAGCGCATCGGCACGGCGCTGGGCATCGCCATGGTCGGCGCGGTCTTCTTCAACCGCCTCGCCACGAACGGCGGCAGCTGGTCCCTGGCCTTCCGTACGGCCCTGCTGGTCACGATCGCCTTCGTCGTGGTGGCGCTCGCCGCGGCGCTCGCGGACGTCCGCGCCGCCCACCGCGCCGACGCCGCCGAGGCCACAAAGAGCCCTCATCGGGAGGCGGCCCGCGTGGGCTGAGCCCCGAGCGCTGCCGTACTACCGTGCGCGCATGGCACTGTCCCCTGAGGAGTTCTACGACCATGCCCTCGCCGCCGCGGACGGTGAGCGGCGGCTTCCACTGGCGCGCATGACGAGCTGGGACATCAGCCCGTTCGAACAGGACGGACTGCGAGTCTCGCCGCTGCGCCCGCCGGTGCTTCCCGAGACCGCCCGGCACGGCGAGGACCCGGCGGACTGCCGGAACTGCCGCGACCGGGACGAGGGGATCTGGTTCAACGATCGCTGGCGGCTGGCCCGGGTCCCGGGGGTGGGCGTGCCGCTGGTGCTCATGCTGTACCCGCGCGACCACCACGACATGGCCGACCTCCCCGACGAGCTGGCCGCCGAGCTGGGGCTGCTGACCACGCGCATCGTGCGGCACATGCAGGCCCTTCCGCACGTCTCGCGGGCGCACGTCTACCGGATCGGCGACGGCGCCGCGCATCTGCACGTCTGGTTCTTCGCCCGGCCCGAGGGGCAAGCCCAGCTGTACGGATCCTGGCTGGTGGTTTGGGACGACCTCCTGCCCGAGTACCCGGCCGACGTCGCCGACGCCGATGCCGCCACGGTGGCCGGCGCGCTGATCGGCTCCCACGGCGGCCGGCGGGATCCGGCGTGAGGTCCGCGCTGCTCGCGATCCGCTCCGGCGCCCTCTTCGACAGTGTGTCCGGGTCCCTCCTGCCCGACCCCGTGGTCATCGTGGACGGCGGGACCATCGTCTCCGTCGGCAGTGGGACGCCGGTGCCGCCGCACGCCCGGGTCGTCGACCTTCCCGGGGCGACCCTGCTGCCCGGGCTCATCGACACCCACGCCCACCTCGCGTTCGACGCCGGCGCGGACCCGGTCTCCGCCCTCGCCGCGCGTGACGAGGAGCAGGTGCTCGCGGCCATGGCTGCTGCCGCCCGTACGGCCCTGCTCGGCGGCGTCACCACGGTGCGCGACCTCGGCGACCTGCACTACCTCTCGCTGCGGCTGCGCGGCCGCGAGGATCTCCCCACGATCGTCGCGGCCGGGCCGCCGATCACCACGCCCGGCGGGCACTGCCACTTCCTCGGCGGCGCGGTGGAGGCGTCCGGGAACGCGGTGCGTGCGGCCGTGGCCGACCGCGCCGGGCGCGGCGCCGACGTCGTCAAGGTCATGGCCAGCGGCGGCCGGATGACCCCCGGCACCCGGATGGAACAGTCCCAGTTCCCGCCCGCGGTGCTGCGTGCTCTGGTGGACGAGGCCCACCGGCGCGGCCTGCCGGTCGTCGCGCACGCCCACGGCACCGCGTCGATCCGCGAGTCGCTGGACGCCGGCGTCGACGGGCTCGAGCACGTCACGTTCTGGAGCGCCGACGGCGTCGACGAGCCGGGTGACCTGATCGGCCGCATCGGACGCAGCCGGGTCCCCGTCGGGATCGTCGCCGGCAACGCCCCCGTGCCCGGCGCGGTGACCTCCCCGGCGGTGCGGGAGCGGACGCCGCGGATCATCGCGAACTTCCGGGGCCTGCACGAGGCGGGTGCGCGGCTGCTCGTCGGTACGGACGCGGGCATCGAGGTGAGCAAGCCGCACGACGTGCTGCCGTACGCGATCGCTCAGGCGAGTGACGTGGTGCTCGGCCCAGTGGGCGCGTTGCGCTCGGCCACGTCGGTCGCCGCCGCGGCGTGCGGACTCGCCGGGAGCAAGGGCCGGCTGGCGGCCGGCTTCGACGCGGACGTTCTGGCGGTGGACGGCAACCCCCTCACCGATCCCGTGGCGCTGCGCCGCGTCCGGGCTGTCTTCGCCCGCGGGCAGGCTGTGGCTGCCGGTCGGTGACCATCAGCCCGGGGAGCCGGGCGATGAGGAACTTCGGGGCCATCTCGCAGTAGCTGTCCGTGAGAAGCTCGGCGATCTCCGTCCAGTCGGTGTGGTCGCCGAGGACGGCGGCGGCGACGTTGTGTCCCCAGTCGGCGCGGAAATACGGGAAACCGTCGGCGGTCAGGCCGAGCAGGTCGTCCGCCGGTACGCGGAACGTCAGCAGGATCGCCTCCGTGAACGGCCGGCCGGGGCGCACCGGGGCGCGGCCGGGCCCGGCCTCATACACGTGGGCGATCGTGCGCTGCCGGATCCGCCAGCGCACGCCGATCCAGGCCGGTTCCTCGTGCGTCTCCGGCAGCGACCGGCAGATCGATCGCAGCCGCTCCAGGATCGCGGACGGAACGTCCCCAGGTGCCGACATGGGCCCGACCGTACCGGCCACCTGTGACATTTCCGCCGGCCCGTACGCTCGTGCGGTGACCGACTTTCGCAGTGCGGTGGAAGCACGTGACCCCGACGCCATCACGGCGACCCTGGCCGGCACCGTGGTTTTCCGCAGCCCGGTGGCGTTCAAGCCCTACCCGGGCAAGGCCATCACCGCGGCGATCCTGCGCGGCGTGCTGCGGGTCTTCGAGGATTTCCGGTACGTCCGCGAGCTGAGCGGCGACGGCGGCCGCGACCATGCGCTGGTGTTCGAGGCGCGGATCGGTGACGTCGCGGTCGAAGGCTGCGACTTCCTGCACCTCGACGAGAACGGCCTGATCGACGAGTTCACGGTGATGGTGCGGCCGCTGTCCGCCGCCCAGGCGCTGGCCGCCGCGATGGCCGCCCAGTTCGACCGGATCCAGCAGGAGGCGGCCGCCGGCTGAGCTGCGGCGCGCCGGTCGTCAGGACCGGTCCGGGCGCCGCCGCCGCAGGAGGAGGACGGCACCGCCGGCCACGACCAGCGCGCCCACGGTCACCCAGACCCACCACAGTGACGTGCCACCGTCGTCCTCGACGGCCGCCTGGGCGGGCGCCGGCGTGGTCGGCGCGACGCCGGCCGGAGCCGGCCCGGAGGCGGCGGGAGCCGACGTGGTCTCCGACGGCGTGGCCGAGGTGACCGGCGCCTTCGGGCCGGGCTTCAGGGTCACCAGGGGCGCCGGGTTGTCCGGCTCGTCCGCCCCCGCCTTCTGGATCTCGATCCAGCGCGAGACCTTGCCGTCCCCGTACGTCTCCAGGGTCTTGAACGACAGCCGCGTCTCGCCGTCGGGCAGCTTGGCGATCTTGACCTTCCACTCCGCGTCGGCGCCGACCTTGAGCGCCTTGCCGCCGACGGTGAACCCGTCCGCGCCGCGCGTGAACGTCCACCCGGCCGGCGCCTTCACCAGCGTCACCGTGGCCGGGTAGATCCCCTCGGGCAGCACGACCCGCTCGCTCTTGATGCCCGCGGACGTGCTCTCCGCCTCGCCGTGGAAGGTCAGCGTCACGTCGGACGCCCCGGCCCGGTCCTTGTCCGCGCTCACCTCGACGTGCGCGGCGGCGGGACCGGCGAGCGCCAGCACCCCCAGCCCCGCGAGAGCACCGACCGCGGACCACCGGAACCCGTTACGCACCCTTGACCACCTTCGTCTGATCTGTCGTCTGCTCGCTGTGCCGGTCGAAGCCCCAGCCCACTGCCACCGTAGTGCCGACCGTCGCCTTGTCCTTGGGTGGCTCCGTCCGGGCCGGTGCGGCGGTGATGCCGATCGCGCCCAGCGCCGCCGTCACGATCATGACCCACTCCTGGGCGTCGATGCGCTCGTCGAGGATCACCACCGCGGCGACGTTGAGGCCGGCGAGCAGCATCGCGACGACGCTCTTCGTCCACGGCCGGTCGGGAGCCAGCGGCACGAGGTAGACCCCCGCCGCCGTCACCACCGCGATCGCGACGGTCACCCACTCCGGGCGGCCGATCCGGCCGTCGCCGGAGAGCAGGGGGATGATCACGTACGCGACGGCGTACAGGAAACCGATGATCGCCTTGCCGTACTTGTTGACGAACATGGATGAACAGGGTGCCAGAACCGGCCCGTGCGGCTCGCAGGGGTCCGGCCGGATCCGGCGCGTTGTCGTACCCCGGGACTAAGGTCGGTGCCGTGACCGAGCGACCTCTGCTGGCCGTCGACGCCCCCAGCCTGTATTTCCGCGCGTTCCACGGCATCCCCGAGTCCGCCGCTAGGACGGAGGCGGGGGAGCCCGTCAACGCCGTCCGGGGCTTCGTCGACATGCTGGCGCAGCTGATCCGCACCCGCCGCCCCGGCCGGGTGGTGTGCGCGCTCGACGCGTCGTGGCGCCCGGCGTGGCGGGTGGCGCTGGTGCCGTCGTACAAGAAGCACCGCGTGGCCCACGGCGACGTCGAGGAGGTCCCGGCCGCGCTGGAGAAGCAGATCCCGGTCCTGCTGCAGGTGCTCGAGGCCGTCGGCATCCCGGCGTTCGGTGTCGACGGTTACGAGGCCGACGACGTGCTCGGCACGCTCGCGGCGACCCAGCCCGCCCCGGTCGAGGTGGTCTCCGGCGACCGTGACCTCTACCAGCTCGTCGACGACGCCCGGGGCACCCGGCTGCTCTACTGCGGCCGCGGCGTCGCCAAGCTCGAGGACAGCGACGACGCGGCGGTCCAGGCGAAGTACGGCGTCCCCGCCCGCTGGTATGCCGACTTCGCCGCCATGCGCGGCGACCCGAGCGACGGCCTGCCCGGCGTGCCCGGCGTGGGGGAGAAGACGGCTGCCCGCCTGATCGCCCGCTACGGCGGCATCGACGAGATCCTCGCCGCCCTCGACGACCCGGCGTCCGGCTTCGCGCCCGGGCTGCGCACGAAGCTCCTCGCGGCGAAGGACTACCTGGCGGCTGCCCTGCCGGTGTGCAAGGTGGCGCTCGACGTGCCGCTGCCGGCGTTCGACCCGGCCCTGCCCCGGGCGCCGAAGGACGACGAGGCGCTGCTGGCCCTGGCGGCGCGGTGGAATCTGGCGGGCTCGGCCCGGCGGCTCGTCGACGCGCTCGCCGCCGCCTGAGCACGGCATGTAAGGGATCGTGCACGATGCGTGAGAATTGCGACCGAGGCCGGGCTGACAGGAAAACCTAACGGCCGTTAAGCTCGGTCTTGTGACGGTCGAGCGGATCCTGCCAACGGACGAAGCGTACGAGGTGCTGGGGCTGACCCGGGAGATCGCCCAGGGCGAGCTGGTCCCGCGGGCGGCGCGCTACGAGGAACGGGGCGAGTTCCCCCGGGACGTGCTGCGCACGATCGGGCGGGCCGGGCTGCTCGGGCTGCCGTACCCGGAGGCGGACGGCGGCGGTGGCCAGCCGTACGAGGTGTATCTCCAGGTCCTCGAGACCCTGGCCACCTCGTGGGTCGCGATCGCCGAGGCGGTCAGCGTGCACACGCTGTCCTGCTTCCCGGTGGCCGCCTTCGGGACGGAACGCCAGCGCAAGGACCTCCCCGAGATGCTCGGCGGCGACCTGCTGGGCGCGTACTGTCTCTCCGAGCCGCAGGGCGGCAGTGACGCCGCGTCGCTGGCCACGCGGGCCGTGCGGGACACCGACGAGTACGTCGTGACCGGCACCAAAGCGTGGATCACCCACGGCGGGCACGCCGACTTCTACAACGTCTTCTGCCGCACCGGCGGTCCCGGCGCCGCGGGCATCTCGTGCCTGCTCGCCGACGCGGCCACGCCCGGCCTCCTGCCGCAGCAACCCGAACGGACGATGGGCCTGCGCTCGTCGGCACCGGCGCAGATCGTCTTCGACGGCGCGCGGATTCCCGTGGACCGCCTCGTGGGGGAGGAGGGCGCCGGGTTCCGGATCGCCATGCAGGCCCTGGACGCGGGCCGGCTCGGCATCGCGGCGTGCGCGGTGGGGCTGGCCCAGGCGGCGCTCGACCAGGCGAGCGCGTACGCGAAGGAACGCACCCAGTTCGGCAAGCCGATCGCGGCCTTCCAGGGTGTGGGCTTCCTGCTGGCGGACATGGCGACGCAGGTCGCGGCGGCGCGGGCGCTGATGCTGGCGGCGGCGCGGCTCAAGGACGCAGGCCGCCCGTACGCGGCGGAGGCGGCGAAGGCGAAGCTGTTCGCGACGGACACGGCGATGAAGGTGACCACCGACGCCGTGCAGGTGCTGGGCGGGGCCGGGTATGTCAGCGACTTCCCGGTGGAGCGCTACTTCCGGGAAGCGAAGGTGCTGCAGATCGTGGAGGGCACCAACCAGATCCAGCGGCTGGTGATCGCCCGTTCCCTGACCCGCGACTGACCACCCGTCGACCGGCCCGGATGGCCCCACCCCTACAACCTAGAATCCTAGGATGCCTTACGCGGCGTGCGGCCGCTCACAGGGTTGAACCGTTTCTGAGCAGCGAAGCGCCTTCGAGTGAGCTGCTACGAACTCGTTTGCTCGGCGGGGTAGCGGCTTCCATGATCGCTTCGTGGATGTCGTGACGCAGTGGGTGCGGACGTCGTGGACGAAGCGCTCGCGCGGCGGCCCGGCGGCGGCCGTTCGGAACGCCGCTCCGGTGGGTTTCACCTTGCCGGTGCCTCGGTGCCCTGTCGTCCACGAGGTGGTGATGGACGAGGCGTACGAGTTCGAGCCGCGCGAGTCGGTCCGAGACGGGCAGCCGGACCGGGCCGACGTGCGGTTGAAGGAGAGCGACGGTCGACTACGGGTGGAGTTGATGGTGCCGCCCTGGGGCATGCCCCGGCGGTGGCGGCGGCCCCCGGCGGTATGGCTGAGGCCGGGTGAGTGGGTGCGTTGGCAGGTCAACTACCGCTTCTCTTCGCGGCTCAGGGAGTGGACCTATCGCCTGGACACGCTGAATCTGGCATATGGCCCGACCGCAGCGGATGTCTTCACGGGCGACCCGACGCGTCATATCGATGAGCGTGGGCTTCTCCGCTAGCCGCCCTCGTTGTCGGAGTCCGAGCCGAGCCGCGGACGAGGATCGAGCGGGGAGCGGGTCAGGCGTCGGTGCCGGCGGTCAGCACGGCGAGCACACCGGTGATCTCCAGCGACCGCCGGATGATCCCGTGCACGTTGTCGATGCGGAAGCGGGACCCCTGGCGGTGGGCGGCGTTGCGGGCGCGCAGCATGATGTGGATGCCGGCCGAGTCGCAGAACTTCACGTTGCGCAGGTCGAGGATCAGCTCCGCGGGCTTCTCCGCGAGGCCCTGTTCGACGCGCTGGGCGACGATGTCGGCGGTGACCAGGTCGAGGGCGCCGTGGAGTTCCAGCCGCAGGATGTCCGCGTCGCGGCTGGCGCTGATCTCCACGTGGTCGCCGTCCTTCCGATGGGCCTGAGCCGCTGAGGTTCCCGGCCATTCTCACGTGCAATCCCGCCCGGGCGAAGTTCCGGGTCCCTCGTTAGGGGAGCCGCCCGGCCGGCGGTCCGGCACGCGACGCCGGGCCGCTGGTCTCCCATGCCTGGTCATCCGCCGATTCCGGCCGGCCGGGAGGCGAGTGCCGACCTTTCGAAGCCGGGAGGGCGGCCAGGAGAGCGGAGGCGGTATGTTCCTTGCCGTGGAAGAGATCGACCGGGCGATCGTGGGCGCCCTCACCGCGGACGGCCGGCTGTCCTACACCGATCTCGCCGAGCGGGTCGGGCTGAGCGTGTCCGCCGTGCACCAGCGGGTACGCCGCCTCGAGCAGCGTGGGGTCATCAACGGGTACACGGCGAAGGTGTCGTATGAGGCCCTCGAGCTGCCGTTGACGGCGTTCGTCGCGATCCGCCCGTTCGACCCGTCGCAGCCCGACGACGCGCCGGAGCGGCTGGCGCATCTGTCCGAGATCGACTCCTGCTATTCGGTGGCGGGGGAGGACTTCTACATGTTGCTGGTGCGGGTGGCGAGCCCGGCGGATCTGGAGCGGTTGCTGCAGGAGATCCGTACGGCGGCGAACGTGACCACGCGGACGACGGTGGTGCTGAGCACGCCGTACGAGAACCGTCCGCCCCGGATGGCTCCGGCCGGCTGAGCTGTCACCCGTACCGTCGGGCCACGATGGCGGGTTGCTCGACCACTCGCCCGGCGTGCACGTTCCAGGCCAGCCGGATGAACTGGGCGTGGGTCCACGCCAGTGGCGTGGCGGAGAACGTCGGTGTCCCCGGTGTGAAGGTGCCGGGCGGCTGCCGGTCCCAGACCTGCTCGGGGAGCATGGAGCCGGGGCCGGTGGCACGGGCCATCGTGGCGAGCTGGGTGCGGGCGGCGCCCGGCCGGCCGGCGGCGAGGGCGTATTCGCCGCGTTCGCCGTTGAGCAGGGGCCAGGCGCGGCCGCGGGTGATGCGGGAGTCGCCGGGCAGGCCGTAGTCCCACTGGGTGCCGTCGACCTTCTCGCCGTACCCGTCGAAGGACGCGCGGTGCCAAAAGAAGCCGCGGGGGGTCGCCACGCCGAGGTGGGTGTCGACGACGCGCAGGGTGTTGACGACGGCGGGGTCGCCGGCGGGCAGCACGCCGAGGCGGACGAGCTCGAGGTAGCCCGGGTCGACGACGCGGCGCTGGTCCACGTCGGTGGGGCCGCTGTCGCCGATGTCGTACGTGGTGCCGGCGTCCGGGTTCCCGTCCTTGGTGAGGCGCAGGAAGTACGGCTTCGGCGAGTACGGTCCGGTGCTGGTGACCGTCCAGTCCTTGACCCGGGCCTGCCAGGCGTCGGCGGTGGTGAGGTAGCGGCGGGCGGCGGCGGTGTCCCCGTTGGCGCGGGCGATGGCGGCGGCGCAGACCAGGCCGGCGATCTCGGCGGCGATGGTGGCGGGGGAGTAGCCGGACTGGTTCTCCCAGCGGTCCTGCGGGCTCCAGGGTGCCGGGTTGCCGTCCTGGGTGAAGCCGGTGAGGAAGTCGGCGGCGCGCCGGACGTGGTCCCAGGTGGCGGGGTCGGTGCGGCCGAGCTGGTGGGCGAGCACGATGGGCAGGGCGACTTCGTCGAGTTGCAGGCCGCCCCAGACGGGGGTGCCGTCGACCTGGGAGTTCTGCGGGAACGAGCCGTCGGGTTTCTGCTGGGTGCGGAGGAGGAAGTCGAGGGCTCGGCCGGCGCCGCGGGTGTCGCCGGCGTTGATCAGGGCGGTGGCGATCTGGTAGAGGTCGCGGGACCAGACGAGGTGGTAGGGCCCGGAGGGGTCGTCGCGGCCGAACGCCCAGGGCATGGCGGGTGCGGCGACGTACGCGCCGCGGTGGGTCTTGTCCTCACTGGCCGCGAGGACCATGACGGACACCCGGTACAGCTGCCGCTGCTGGGCGGTGGTCAGGGAGGCCGGGGGGCGCTTGAGGCCGTCGAGGTAGTGGTGCCATCCGTACGCGTAGGAGCGCGCGACCCGGTCGAATCCGTGGCGCAGTGACGCACGGGCGGTGGCCGCGGCGGTGTCGGGTGTGCCGAAGCCGAGGGCGAGGGTGGCGTGCCGGTGCCCGGCCGGTCCGGTGAGTCGCAGGGCGGCGGTCTGCACGAGGTTGCCGGCGTCCGCGGTCGGGTAGCGCCAGTCGAGGCGGCCGTCGGCGAGCAGGTCGGTCCAGCCGTCGCTGGTGCCGCGGAAGCCGTTGGAGGTGGCCGCGAAGGCGGGTGTGGCGGTGAGGGCGCTGGCGACGGTGCCGTCGGTGGCGAGGAGGGTGTCGCCGCGGGTATGTCCGGAGTCGTTGCCGCGGGTGTTGGCCAGGGCGGGGTCGTAGACGGCGTACAGGTCGTAGGTGTGGCCGTGGGCGGCGGTGAAGGTCAGGCCGGCGAGGACGGCGGCGCGGGCCGGGTCGGTGGCGTAGGTGGCGGTCAGGCGCCAGCGGCCGGAGCGTTCGGTGAAGGTCTGCTGGTAGCTGAGGCTGCGCGGGTCGGTGAGGTCGGTGCGTACGGCCGCGGCCGCGCCGGCGCGGACAGCGTGACCGTGCCGGTCGGCGATGACGAAGTCGAGGGCGCGGGCGCTGGGGGAGCCGATCGTGGGGTAGTAGATCTCGCCGAGGCCGCCCTCCTTCTGCACGGTGAACCAGACCGGGCTGGCGGCGGTGGTGGACGTGCCGAATCCGGACTTGTCGGCGGGCAGGTATTGCTCGTCGGTGCCGGGCGCGCCGGGAGCCGGCGCTGTGACGGCTCCGGCGGGA
The DNA here is from genome assembly GCF_016464385.1 of Nucisporomicrobium flavum. Lineage (GTDB taxonomy): Bacteria > Actinomycetota > Actinomycetes > Mycobacteriales > Micromonosporaceae > Actinoplanes > Actinoplanes flavus_A. The sequence goes on from NZ_JADMLH010000001.1 coordinate 238,735, forward strand.
GTGGTCGCCGGGACGGCTCCGGCGGGTTGCGCGAGGGTGACGGCGGCGAGCAGGGCGGCCGCGAGCGTGTGGCCGAGGCGGGTGCGTGCGGGAGTCACCGTGCCTCCTCCGCTAAGGGGCAGGACCGTCTCTCGGTATACACCTCGTCACCGCGCCGGTCCAGCGCGTGACGGGTCTGGCGGGCGTACGGTGAGCTCATGCGGGATCAGGAACGGGAACGGGCAGTGAAGAGCCGCGAGGATTACCGTCACCTGCCGCCGCGGGTGACCCCGGAGCAGATCGTGCCGGTCAAGCCGGTGGTGCACCCCGTGTTCGACCCGACCGACGGCGACGACGATCAGTGGAACATCCGCCACGGCTGGACCGGCTGAGCTCGTTCAGGTCATCAGCGTGGCCCGGGCGCACTGGGTGACGTACGGCAGGTCGAAGACGTCCCGGCCGGCCAGGTCAGGGTGCGTGGCGGCCAGGTGCCGGACCCGGTCGAGCAGGCCGGCGCGGTCGCCGTCGCTGAGCAGGATCACGTAACTGCGCGAGGCGACGAGGTCGAGCAGCTCGTCGAGGCCGAGCCGGTGGGTCCAGCGCACCGTGTGGTGCTCGACCGGTCCGTAGGGCGCGCCCAGGTCGGTGCGGCGGGGCTGCTCGGGGGAGCGGAGGATATCGCCGAGCCGGTGGACCCAGTCGGTGGTCTCGTCGCGCAGGTTCCAGATCAGGCCGAGGGTGCCGCCGGGGGAGAGGACCCGGGCGGTCTCGGGTACGGCGCGGACCAGGTCGACCCAGTGCCACGCCTGGGCGCAGACGACGGCGTCGACGCTGCCGTCGGCCAGCGGGATGTGTTCGGCGGTGCCCTCGTGGGCCGGTACGCCGGGCAGCACGCGCCGGAGCTCGGCGAGCATGCCGTCGGAGGGGTCGACGGCGGTGACGCTCAGCCCGCGGGCAGCGATCTGTCGGGTGAGTTTGCCGGTGCCCGCGCCGAGGTCCAGCACGCGCGGCCGGCCGGCGGGTAGCAGCCAGTCCAGCGCCTCCTCGGGGTACGGAGGCCGGCCCCGCTCGTAGACGGCGGACGCGGAACCGAAGGACGTCGCCTCATCGCTCATGGGTTCCACCCTATATCTCAGGATCCTAGGATGCTCTACAGGTGGTGCGCCGCGGCACGCGGTTTCAACAACGAGCCCTTCGGGCACTGATCTCATCGACAAGAACAAAGACAGGTTCGAGTCATCGAGGAGTTGACGATGAGCTTCACTGACAAGGTCAAGAACAAGGCCGAGGAAATGACCGGCAAGGCGAAGCAGGGCATCGGCGACGCCACGGACAACGAGCGGCTCATGGCCGAGGGTCAGGCGCAGGAGACCGCGGCGAAGACGAAGCAGGCCGGCGAGCACGTGAAGGACGCGGGCCGCGATGTGCGCGATGCGCTGAGCTGATTTCCCCCATACAGAAAAGCCCCGGGCCGGCGCCCGGGGCTTTTCGTGTGCGTTATTCGGTGGCCTGTTTACGCCACCAGTCCTGGCCGGACTCGGGGAGCGTGTCGATCGGGTCGTAGTACGCGTACAGCTTGCTGAGGGCTTCGGCGTCCTCGCGTTCGATCGAGGTGCGGTAGTTCTTGGTCCAGTAGGAGATGCCGTGCTCGCGGTCGTACTCGGCGACCATGTGGACCCAGCGCTTGCCGACGAACGGGACGTCGCACACGATCCGCGGGGTGGCGTATCCGGGCAGGTAGCCCATCATGTCGTGCTGCAGCTGCTGGGCGTACCAGACGGGGACGCGCCAGTGTTCGGCGTTGGGGATCATGTCGCACATGTAGAAGTAGTACGGCAGGATGCCGGCTTCGCCCTGGAGCCCGAAGCAGAGGTCGAGCAGGTCCTTGGCGGTGGCGTTGACGCCGCGCATGAGCACGCCCTGGTTGCGGACGTCGCGGACGCCGACCTGGAGCAGCGTGTGGGCGGCCTTGGCGACGAGCGGGGTCAGCGAGTTCACGTGGTTGACGTGGGTGTGCACGGCGAGGTTGACGCCGCGGCGTTCGGCGGTGATGGCGACGCGGTTGAGGCCTTCGACGACGTCGGGCTGGAGCCAGTGCTGGGGGAGGCCCATGAGGGCTTTGGTGGCGAGGCGGATGTCGCGCACGGTGGGGACGGACAGCAGCCCCATGAGGTAGGTCTCGAGTTGTTTCCAGGGGACGTTGGCGACGTCGCCGCCGGAGACGACCACGTCGCGGACGCCGGGGTGGGCCTTGAGGTAGGCGAGGTGGGCGTCGTAGCGGTCGACGGGTTTGAGGGTGAGTTTGAGTTTGTCGACGGTGGGGGTGCTGTTGCCGACGAGGTCCATGCGGGTGCAGTGGCCGCAGTACTGGGGGCAGGTGCTGAGCAGCTCGGCGAGGACCTTGGTGGGGTAGCGGTGGGTGAGGCCTTCGGCGACCCACATGTCGTGTTCGTGGAGGCTGTCGCGGGTGGCGTGGGGGTGTGACGGCCAGTCGAGGTGGCGGTCGGTGGCCACGGGCAGCATGTAGTTGCGGATGGGGTCGGCGTAGAAGCTCTCGGTGGTGGGCGTTTCGGCCGGGACCATCGTGTTGAGCATCTGCGGCGGGATGAGCATCGACATGGTGGCCAGGCGTTGCTGGTCGGTGGCGAGGTCGTCGTAGAAGCGTTCGTCGAGCAGGTCGCCCATGACGGCGCGGAGCTGCTTGATGTTCTTGATGCAGTTGACGCGCTGCCATTGGGCGGATTCCCACTGCTGGGTGGTGACGTCGCGCCAGCCGGGGAAGCGGGTCCAGTCGGGTTCGGTCAGGGGGCGGCGCTGGTACTCGTACGGCTGTCCGGCGGTGGTCGGGGTGCCGGCGTCGCTGGGAGTCAACGGTGCCTCCTGGGGTTGAGGGTTGATCGTTTCCGACGATACTGGAGAATCTGCGGTGCAGAAACCGTCGGTCCGGAGGATTTACGGTCCGTCGGCGGTCGGACAGTCTGTTTCTCGTGAGGATGGTGGGTGTGGCGTCGGTGGGGCTGTCTCGGGTGCTGGAGCCGGTGGGGGTGTTGCCGCAGGCGGCGTGGCGGCTGGATGCGCGTCCGGAGGTGGGTCCCGACGAGGTGCGGGTGCGGGTGGAGCGGCTGAACCTGGATGCGGCGAGTTTCCGGCAGCTGGCGGGCAAGCACGGTGGTGACGGTGCGGCGGTGCGGGCCGAGGTGCTGGAGATCGTCCGTACGCGGGGGAAGATGCACAATCCGGTCACCGGGTCGGGCGGGATGCTGATCGGGGTGGTCGAGGAGGTCGGGCCGGAGTCGCCGTTGCCGGTGAAGGTGGGTGACCGGGTGGCGACGCTGGTGTCGCTGACGTTGACGCCGCTGGTGATCGACGACGGGTTGGTGGGCTGGGACGGCCGGGGTGAGCAGGTGCCGGCGTCGGGGCATGCGATCCTGTTCGGCCGGTCGGTGGTGGCGGTGCTGCCGGATGATCTGGCTCCGGAGCTGGCGTTGGCGGTGTTCGACGTGTGCGGGGCGCCGGCCCTGACGGACCGGGTGGTGCGCGAGTATGCGGACGCGGGCTCGCCGGTGTCGGTGGCGGTGCTGGGCGGTGCGGGTAAGAGCGGGTCGCTGGCGTTGACGGCGGCGCGGCTGGCGGGTGCGCGTACGGCTGCGGTGGTGGTGTCGGACGCGGAGCGCGACGCGCTGGTGTCGGCGGGGCTGGCGGATCACGTCGCGGTTTCTGATGCGCGGGATCCGGTGGCGGTGTCGTCGGCTGTGTCGGCGGCGCTGGGTGCGCCGGCGACGGTGACGGTGGTGTGTGTGGATGTGCCGGGTTGTGAGCACGGCGCGATCCTGTCGACGGCTGACGGCGGCACGGTGATCTTCTTCTCGATGGCGACGAGTTTCTCGGCGGCCGCTCTGGGGGCGGAGGGCCTGGCGGCGGACGTGACGATGCTGGTGGGCAACGGGTATGTGCCGGGGCATGCGGAGTTCGCGCTGGATGTGGTGCGGCGCACTCCTGCTGTGCGGGCGTTGTTCGAGGCGCGGGTTTCGGCAGACTGACGGTCATGACTTCCCACACGGTGCTGTACACCCACGGTCGGTTCTATTCGGCGGCGGAGCCGCGGGCCACGGCGATGCTGGTGCGCGGGGATCGCATCGGTTGGCTGGGGGCGGCGGAGGACGCGCCGGCGGCGGATGCCGTGGTGGATCTGGAGGGTGCGCTGGTGGCGCCGGCGTTCGTGGATGCGCATCTGCATGCCACGGACACGGGGCTGGCGGCGGACGGGCTGGATCTGTCGGGGGTGCGGTCGGCGGGTGAGCTGGTGGAGGCGGTGGCGGCGTTCGCGGTGACGCGGGCGGCGGGTGCGGTGGTGCACGGGCACGGGTGGGACGAGTCGACGTGGGTGGAGCAGACGCCGCCGGACGCCGAGGTGCTGGAGCGGGCGGCGCGGGGCCGGCGGGTGTATCTGTCGCAGGCGTCGGTGCATTCGGCGCTGGCGTCGCGGTCGTTGCTGGCGGCGTGTCCCGGTATCGAGGGTGTTGCGGGGTACGACGGGTCGGGCTGGGTGCGGGAGCAGGCGCATCATGCGGTGCGGGCGGTGGCGCTGGGGTCGTTGACGGCGCAGCAGCGTACGCAGGCGCAGCGGTCGGCGTTGCGGCTGGCGGCGTCGCGCGGGGTGGCTGCGGTGCACGAGTGCGCGGGTCCGGGTACGTCGAGCGAGGCGGATTTCGCGTCGGTGCTGGCGTTGTCGGGTGACGGTCTGCCGCGGGTTTTCGGCTACTGGGGTGAGCTGGGCGGGGCGCAGCGGGCGAAGGATCTGGGTGCGGTCGGTGCGGCCGGTGACCTGTACGCGGATGGGGCGCTGGGGTCGCGGACGGCGTCGGTGCGCAGTGCGTACGTGGACGGGCCGGGGTGTGGTGAGGCGTTCGTGTCGGCCGAGGAGGCGGGCGCGCATCTGCTGGAGTGCATCGAGCTGGGGGTGCAGGGCGGGTTCCACGCGATCGGGGACGCGGCGATCGAGGCGGTGCTGGAGGGGTTCGCCATCGCGGCGAGGGCGGTGGGGGTGGATCGGCTGCGGGCGGGCCGGCACCGCATCGAGCATGTGGAGCTGGCGGACAAGGCGATGATCGCCCGGATGGTGGAGTTCGGGGTGGTGGCCAGCGTGCAGCCGGTGTTCGACGCACTCTGGGGTGGCCATGACCGGATGTATGCGCAGCGTCTGGGGGTGGAGCGGGCGCTGGCGTCGAACCCGATCGGTGCGATGTACGCGACGGGGGTGCCGTTGGCGTTCGGTTCGGATTCGCCGGTGACGCCGCTGGATCCGTGGGCGGCGGTGGTGGCTGCGGCGGCGCCGCGCAATCCGGTGTTCCGGATGAGTGTGCGGGCGGCGTTCGGGGCGTCGACGCGGGGTGGCTGGCGGGCGGCGGGGGTGGACGACGCGGGGGTGCTGGCGCCGGGTGCGCAGGCGACGTTCGCGGTGTGGGACACCCCGGGTGGTCTGGAGGGTGGCCTGCCGGCGTTGCTGGCGGGTGTCGACGGTGAGGTGCCGGCGCGGCCGGTGTGCCGCCGGACGGTGTTGTCCGGTGTGCCGATCTACGAGGAGTGACGTGCAGAAGCTGGGTCTGGACCCGACGGTCGTGCGGCGGGCGAGGGAGCTCGCCGCGCGGGCGGGGCAGCCGGTCGTGGATCTGGCGCGGTCGCACACGACCGTGTCGGTGGAGCGGGCGGTGCTGCGCCTGGCGGGGGTGCGCGGGGCGGACTCCGACGGTATTCCGTGGGTGAATCGGCTGGTGGACGCGGTGGTCGCCGATGTGGGGTTGTCGCACGGGGTGGCGGTGCCGGTGTTCGACGCGTTGCGGCGTGAGGGCCTGGACGATGTGACGGTGCTGGCGCAGAAGGCGGCGGCGGGTGCGGTGCGGTTCGGCGTACCGGAGAAGAAGGGTGAGCTGACGGCGGCCCGGCGGGCGGCGGGCAGGGCGGCCACGGCGGGGCTGAAGGTCGTGGACCGGCGCCGGGTGGAGCGGGAGCGGCTGATCAAGCGGTACGGGGATGCGCCGCGGCGGCCGTGGATCTATCTGATCGTGGCGACCGGGGACATCTTCGAGGACATCCCGCAGGCGCAGGCGGCGGCGCGGGCGGGCGCGGATGTGATCGCGGTGATCCGGTCGACGGGGCAGTCGCTGCTGGACTATGTGCCGGAGGGTGCGACGCGGGAGGGGTTCGCGGGCACGTATGCGACGCAGGAGAACTTCCGGCTGATGCGGGCGGCGCTGGACGAGACGTCGCGGGAGCTGGGCCGGTACGTGCGGCTGACGAACTACGCGTCGGGGTTGTGCATGCCGGAGATGGCGGTGCTGGCCGGGCTGGAACGCCTGGACATGATGCTCAACGACTCGATGTACGGGATTCTGTTCCGCGACATCAATCCGATCCGTACGTTCGTGGATCAGCGGTTCTCGCGGCAGGTGCACGCCCGGGCGGGGATCATCATCAACACCGGTGAGGACAACTACCTGACCACGGCGGACGCGGTGGAGGCGGCGCACACGGTGACGGTGTCGCAGCTGCTGAACGAGTTCTTCGCGCATGAGGCGGGGCTGGCGGACTGGCAGCTGGGGCTGGGGCACGCGTTCGAGATCAATCCTGAGTTGCCGGAGTCGTTCCGGCTGGAGCTGGCGCACGCGTTGCTGGCGCGGGAGTTGTTCCCGGACGCGCCGCTGAAGTGGATGCCGCCGACGAAGCACATGACCGGGGACGTGTTCCGCGGGAACCTGCTGGACGGTTTCTTCAACCTGGTGGGTGCGCTGACCGGGCAGGGGATCCTGCTGGTGGGGATGATGACCGAGGCGGTGGTGACGCCGTGGCTGTCGGACCGTGACATCGCGTTGCAGAACGTGCGGTACGTGCTCAACGGGGCGGGGAACCTGCACGAGGACTTCGTGCCGGCGCCGGGCGGGTTCATCCAGTCGCGGGCGCACGAGGTGCTCGGCGAGGCGGTGGAGCTGCTGGAACGCATCGTGGACGACACGTTGCTGGAGGCCATCGCGGACGGCACGTTCGGGATCATGAAGCGGCCGGCGGACCGGGGCAAGGGCCTCGACGGGGTCGCGAAGCACGCTGAGGACTATTTCAACCCGGTGACGGAGGTCCTGGCATGACCGACTGCACCGAACGAAGAGAGGGCCAGGAGGGCATGCCGAAGGTGGGCTCAGCGTGACGATCGTGCGGCCTTATGGGGACACCACGGGTGACGGCATGGTGCAGGTGTCTTTCACGTTGCCGCTGGTGCACGACAAGCGCGCCGAGGGCGCGGCGGTGCAGCTGGCGAACAAGATGGGTCTGGACCCGGCGATGCTGGTGCACGCCAAGCCGATGGGTGAGGGGTTCACCTTCTTCGTCGTGTACGGCCGGGTGAACCACCTGGTGGACACCGAGAAGGTGCAGGTGGTGGAGCGTGACTTCCCGCTGCTGAGCGCCAAGGAGATCAACGCGGTGATCAAGCGGCGGCTGCGGCGGCGGCTGAGCGTGGTCGGGGCGTGCATCGGTACGGACGCGCACACCGTGGGCATCGACGCGATCCTCAACGTCAAGGGCATCGCGGGGGAGAAGGGCCTGGAGTACTACCGGGAGCTCTCGGTGACGAACATGGGTGCGCAGGTGTCGGTGCCGGATCTGGTGGAGACGGCGCGGGCGCAGAAGGCCGACGCGGTGCTGGTGTCGCAGGTGGTGACGCAGCGCGACGCGCACCTGCACAACACGCGGGCGATGTCGGCGGCGTTCCGGGAGGCGATGCCGGCGGGTAAGCGGCCGCTGCTGATCGTCGGCGGGCCGCGGTTCGACGAGCTGATGGCCGCCGAGCTGGGCGTCGACCGCATCTTCGGCCGCGGCACCACCCCCCGGGAAGTCGCCTCCTACCTTGTCCACGCCCTGATCGGAGCTCCGAAGTGATCACAGTGACCCACCGCCGCTATGTGCCGTACTCGCATGCGCACTACGCCGGGAACCTGGTGGACGGGGCGTACTCGCTGGGCCTGTTCGGCGATGTGGCGACGGACGTGTGCATCCAGCTCGACGGCGACGAGGGGCTGTTCGCTTCCTACGACGACGTGCAGTTCAAGGCGCCCGTGCAGGCGGGCGACGTGCTCGAGGTGACGGCCACGGTCGTCACGATGGGTACGCGCTCGCGCAGGATCGCTTTCACCTCGACGGTGGTGTGCCGGGGCACGGGCGGTTCGGCGGCGCGGGTGCTCGACGAGCCGATCGTCGCGGTGACCGCCACGGGCACGGTGGTCGTGCCCCCGAAGCCTTGAGCCGGGCCGTCTGCGTCGACGTCGGGTCCACGTACACGAAGGCCTGCGGGGTTGATCTGGCCTCGGGCCGGTTGCTGGCGCGGGCCGAGGTGCCGACGACGTCCGGTTCCGACGTCCTGCACGGCCTGGACGAGGCGGTCGCGGCCGTCGGCGGCGCGGATGAGCTGTACGTGTGCTCGTCGGCCGGCGGCGGGCTGCGCCTGGCGGTGGTCGGGTACGAGGCGCTGGTCACGGCCGAGGCGGGCCACCGGGTCGGCCTGTCGGCCGGTGCGCGGGTGGTGCACGTGGCCGCGGGTCCGCTGAACGGGCGTGCGGTGGCGGCGCTGCGCGCGGCGCGACCGGATGTGATCCTGCTGGTCGGCGGCACCGACGGCGGTGACGAGGAGACGCTGCGGCACAACGCGGCCCGGCTGGCGGCCTCGCGGATGCGGGTGCCGGTGGTGGTGGCGGGCAACGCGGCGGCCGCCCCGGACGCCGGGCAGGTGCTGGCCGGGCGGGGTGTGCCGGTGACGGTGACCGGCAACGTGCTGCCGCGCATCGGGGTCCTGGACCCGGGGCCGGCACGCGCGGCGATCCGCGACGTGTTCCTGCGCCACGTCATCGGCGGCAAGAAGCTGTCGAAGGGTACGCGGTTCGCGTCGCTGGTGCGCTGCGCGACTCCCGACGCGGTACTGGCCGGGGTGTCGCTGCTGGCCGACGTCACCGCGGCCGGGGTGCTGGTGGTCGACGTCGGCGGCGCGACGACCGACGTGTACTCGGCGTTGCTGCCGGACGCGGAACTGACGCACGGGCCGCAGGCCGACGTGGCGGGCACATTGTGGCGCTCACGCACGGTGGAGGGAGACCTCGGCGTGGGGGTCGGCGCTCCCGGCGTGGTCGCGGCCGCCTCGGCGGAGAAACTCCCCCCACCGGACATTTCGGCCGGGCGGCCGTTCGATGCCGCCACGGACCGGGCCCTGGCGGCGGCCGCGGCGATGACAGCGGTACGCCGCCACGCCCGCGGGCACTCACCCGGGCCGGGACAGCCCCGCACCGGCGGCCGCGACCTGCGCGACGTGCGGCTCCTGGTCGGCTCGGGCGGGGTACTGCGCCACGGCGGCGGCGACGCCGTGCTGGACGCGGTGCTGGGCGACACGGCGGGCGGCTGGGTCCTCCCGCGGGCCCCGCGCCGGGTGATCGACAGCGAATACGTGCTGGCCGCGGCGGGCCTGCTCGCCGAAGATCATCCCCGCGCGGCGGCGGCGTTGGTGAACGGTCTGTGACCCCCGGGGGTCGAGTGCGAGACACGCCGAGGAACGCGACACGCCCAGGTACGGGGACGCCGGTTGACAGGCCGCCGGGGGTGCGGCGTACCGTCGACGGGTCCTGTTTCGGGAAGTGACTGTTGTTCGCTTCGTTCCTTCGCCCACTGGCCACGCGCGGCAGAACCCGACCGCGCGCGCGTACGCCAGGTCCAGGGGGTGGGGGTCGGCGGAGCGGCGCGGACCGGTCGCACTCCCGGTGGGGCCAGCGGTGGAACGAGGCCAGTAGACAACGGCACGACGCGAGCAGCCAGCGCGCGGCGGGTCGGTCCGAAGGTCCCGCGACACACGCCTGGCGCACTGGCCCGGGATGGATCGTGGAAGTGCGATCGGGGGGGGGGGGGGGGGGCCCCGCCCCCGAACCACCCCCCCCCCACCCTGCCCGCCGATGCCGGGGGCCCCGGGCCCGGGTTGGTTTGGTGTTCGCGCGGGGGGGGGGGGCCCGGCCGCCCCCCCCCCGATTCCATCCCCAGCCTCACCTTCCCTGCCTTTCCGCGCCCTTGCATCCTTCCCTGCGTCTTCCTGCCGTCGGCCCGGCTGTTTGCGCTGCTGGCCGGGTTATCCACAGGCCGCGGGTGGGCGCGACGGCTTCGTGACCCGTGGCAGGTAGCCTTCCGCGGGTGGATCTGTTGACGCTTCAGCCGAGCCCGGCGCCCTCCGACGCCGGCGGGGCGGCACCGCCCGCGCCGCGGCCCCTGCCGCTGTGGGCGTCCGTACTGCTGGGCCTGGCCGCGGGCGGCGGGCTGCTGCTGGCGTTCCCGCCGTACGGGCTGTGGTGGCTGGCCCCGGTGTCCGTGGCGCTGCTCGCGGCCGCGACGCACCGGCGGCGGCTGCGCGGCGGGTTCGGCGTCGGGATGCTGGCCGGGCTGGTGCTGTTCGTGCCCCTGCTCGACTGGACCCACATCGCGGCCGGGTGGCTGCCGTGGATGCTGCTGTCGTTCGCGCAGGCCGCATACCTCGGGCTGCTCGGCCTGGCCTCGGCGTGGCTGTCGCCGCTGGCCGACCGGGCCCGCGCGCTGTGGCCGCTGCTGACCGGCCTGCTGTGGGTGACGCAGGAGGCGCTGCGCGACCGGGCGCCGTTCGGCGGGTTCCCGTGGGGCCGGCTGGCGTTCAGCCAGGGTGACGCCCCGGCGCTGCGGCTGGCCGTGCTCGGCGGGGCGCCGCTGGTGACGTTCGCCGCCGCCGCAGCCGGAGGCGCCCTGATCGCGCTGGCCTGGCGCACGTGGCGGCCCCGCACCTGGTTGCCTGCCACCGGGTTCGCGCTGACCGCGGCCGTGATCATCATCGGGCCGGCGTTCGTGCCCACGGCGCACCCCGCGCAGCAGACCCGCACGGTCGCGATCGTGCAGGGCAACGTGCCCCGCCTCGGCCTGGACTTCAACGCCCAGCGCGCCGCGGTGCTGCTCAACCACGTGCGCGCCACCGAGGCACTCGCCGAGCAGGTGCGCCAGGGCAGCCGGCCGAAACCCGAGCTGGTGATCTGGCCGGAGAATTCCAGCGACATCGACCCGCTGCGCAACCAGGACGCCGCCCAGCAGATCGCCGCCGCCGCGAACGCGATCGGCGTACCCATCCTCGTGGGTGCCGTGCTGCGCGGCGACGTGCCCGGCGAGATCCGCAACGCCGGCATCCTGTGGATGCCGGTCACCGGCCCGGACCTGGACCAGGTGTACGTCAAACGCCACCCCGTGCCGTTCGCGGAGTACATGCCGCTGCGCCCCATCGCACGGTACGTGTCCGACAAAGTGGACCTCGTGCAGAACATGGTCGCCGGGGACCATCCGGGCGTCGTGCGCACCCCCGCGGTCACCCTCGGCGACGTGATCTGCTTCGAGGTCGCGTACGACGACGTCGTGCGCGACACCGTCACCGGCGGGGCGCAGATCCTCGCCGTGCAGACCAACAACGCCACGTTCAACGAGGCCGAAGCCCGCCAGCAGCTCGCCATGGTGCAGCTGCGCGCGGTGGAGCACGGCCGAGAAGCCCTGATGGTCTCCACCGTCGGGGTGTCCGCGTTCGCCGCCGCCGACGGCACCGTGCACGGCGCGACCGGCTTCAATGTGGACGCCGTGGTCCTGCATGACATGCGCGTGGGCGGACCGCGTACGCTGGCCACTCGTCTGGGACATTGGCCGGAGATCGCAGCGGTCGCGCTGACTGTGCTCGCCCTGGCCGCGGCGGCCCCGCTGCGGCGGCGGCGCAGGAGCGGCACGGCCGCCACAGAGGGAACGACGGAGGAACGGTGAGCGACGCAGATCCGACGACGACGGGCTCGGAGGGATACCCGGGGGTCGGCCGCGTGCTCGTGGTCATCCCCACCTACAACGAGGCCGAGAACGTCCGGCTCATCACCGACCGCGTACGCAAGGCCGTGCCGCAGGTCGACATCCTCGTCGCCGACGACAACTCGCCCGACGGCACCGGCGCCATCGCCGACGAGATCTCCGCCGCCGACGACCACGTGTTCGTGCTGCACCGCGCCGGCAAGGAAGGCCTCGGCGCCGCGTACGTCGCCGGCTTCGCCTGGGCCAAGGACAAGGGCTACGACGCCGTCGTGGAGATGGACGCCGACGGCTCGCACGCCCCGGAGGAACTGCCGAAGCTGCTCGACGCGCTGCGCGACACCGACGCCGTGCTCGGCACCCGCTACATCCCCGGCGGCAGCGTGCACAACTGGCCCCTGCACCGCCTGCTGCTCTCGCGCGGCGGCAACATCTACATCCGCATGGCGCTGGGCATGCCGTTCAAGGACGCCACGGGCGGCTACCGCGCTTACCGCATGCCCGTGCTCGACGCGATCGACGTGTCGACGGTGGCGTCGCAGGGCTACTCGTTCCAGGTCGAGCTGGCGTGGCGCACGTACCGGCACGGCTTCCGCATGGCCGAGGTCCCGATCACGTTCACCGAACGCGAGCACGGCGTCAGCAAGATGAGCGGCAACATCTTCAAGGAGCAACTCCTGCGCGTGACCGTGTGGGGCGCCTCGGCCCGCCGGGATGCGCTGATGAACAAGCTCGGCCGCAAGCCGAAGCAGCCGTCGACCTGGCCCTGAGCTGACCGGGCTTCCCGCCGGCGTGCCGTCGGTGGGCGCTTGTCAGTCGCCGCCGTGTCGGCCGCCCCTGCCGGTAGCCCACACCTGTTAGTAGACCGCCGCCCGGCTCCGTGCGTGACCGGGCCCCGGTCGCGTCCCCTCGTCGCCGCCCGGGCCGTAGCTGCCGCTGCGGCGGCTGGTCGGCGACGGCTCAGCCGTCCCGGGATGGCGCACAGCTTTCGCTCAGCCGGTGCGTGTCATGCTGGGAGGGTCGGTGTGACACCCGGGAGGGTGATGAGAATGCGTCGGGTCCTGGCCCTGCTCCCCGTGGGGCTGCTGCTGCTCGCGGCGGCCGAGATCGCGCTGTTCGCCGCGGTCGCCCACGCCCTCGGCGCCGGCTGGGCGGTGCTGCTGCTGGCCGCGTCCAGCGTCGCCGGCCTCGCCCTGCTGCGCCGCGAAGGCATCCGCGGCTGGCGATCGTTCCGCGCCGCCGCCGAAGCCGGCCGCCCACCCGGCGCGCAGGTCAGCAACTCCCTGGTCGGCCTGCTCGGCGCGCTGCTGCTGGCCGTGCCCGGTTTCCTCACCGCGGTCACCGGCCTCGTCCTGATCATCCCGCCAGGCCGCTCCCTGGCCCGCCGCGGTGTGGAACGCGCCGCGGAACGGCGCCTGTCGGCAGCGGTCGCCGGTGACCTGTTCGGCCCCCGCCACGTCCGCGTCCACCAGTCCGACCCGGTCGACGACCCGGCCCCGGCACCCCGCACCCCCACCGGCGAAATCATCTCCGGCGAGGTCGTCGAAGGCGACATCGTCCGCTGAGCCCGTGCCGGTGAGCGCGCCCCGGCCGCCGCTCAGCATGCGTCCCGGCCGACCCGGCACACCGCGCCCCATCCGCGCCGCTCAGCGCGCGACAACAGCGGCCGCTCAGCATGCGTCCCGGCCGACCCGGCACACCGCGCCCCATCCGCGCCGCTCAGCGCGCGACAACAGCGTCCGCTCAGCGCGCGTCCCGGCCGGCCCGGCACCCAGAGACCGCGCGATTGACGGTCAGCGCGACTTCACCCCGTCACCCCGACCCGCCGCCCAGGCGAGCCATTGCTTGCCCACCTGGACTGTTGCTCGCCCAGGCCGTTGCTTGCCCACCCGGGCTGGTGCTTGCCCGCCGCCGCGGCGAGCCGTACTTACCTGCCGCGCCGCTCCTGGGACCAGCCGCTGCTCACCGGGGCCGGGGTCCGGGCACAGCAAATCGCCGCCCCACCGAGTCGGTGGAACGGCGATCAGGTGTGCCGCGGGTCAGCGCCCCCGGCGGGTGCGAACCTCCTGGAGCCGCTCGTTGAGGATGTCCTCCAGCTCCGAGATCGACCGGCGCTCCAGCAGCATGTCCCAGTGGGTACGCGGCGGCTTGGCCTTCTTCTGCTCCGGCTCGTTGCCGTCGACCAGTCGCGCGACGCTGCCGTCGAACTTGCATTCCCAGGTGATCGGCACCTCGGCATCGACGGCGAACGGCACCTCGAACTGGTGACCCTTCACGCACAGGTACTCGCGGGTCTGCCGGGGCGCCAGCTCCGTGTTGCGGTCGGACTCGTAGCTGACTGCGCCAAGACGGCTGCCGCGCAGCATGCGTTCGCCCATGATCGGCTTTCCCCTCGCTCGTGGTGCTGCTTCCGTTGGTGTAACGAAAGGGACGGCCGCGAGATTCCTGGCGACCGCCGTGTGTCGACGGTGTTAACGCTTCGAGCGTAACCGGCACGGCCGCCCATCGGCCGCCTCAGCCCCGTCCTGAAGTGGACCTTGGTCCACTTTACGGGATATTGAGAGACCTACGGATGGTGCGATCCCGGTCACTCGACCGTAAAGCTACCCAACGGCCGAAACTTCCCCCACCTATCGTCCCCCACCGGCCGCTTCTGAGCCAACCGCACCCACCATCAACCACATCCCACCGTCACCCACCCCGGCAGCGGGGCTCTGCCGGTGAGCGGTCAACGCTTCCCGCCGCCGGATCCCAGCGCCGCGAGCGCCGACGCCAGATCGCTGACCTGCGCCGACAACTGCGCCACCCGGACGTGCGCGGCGTCGGCGTCCGCGCGGGCCGTCTCGACCCGCCGGCGCAGCTCCTCGGCGTCACGCTCGGCAGCCTCACGCACGGCCGCCACCTCGTCGGTGGCCCGCGCCACGTCGGCGCGGTCACGCTCGGCGCCGGCCCGGACCTCGTCCACCGTACGCCGCAAAGCTTCCGTATCCGCCTTCTCGCGGCCCAGCTTCGCGCGTACCGCAGCCATCTCCTCCGCCGCACGCTGCACGTCGGTGCGCGCCGCGTCCCAGCCGGCCTGCGCTGTCGCGAGCTCGCCGGACACCGTGTCGCGCTCCGCGAGGGCGGTGTCCCGCTCAGCCCGGGCCGTACGCAGCTCCGACAGCGCCTGCTCGAGCTCACGGGCGCGCGTGTCCGCCTCGTGCCGGGTGTCGCCCAGCTCCCGGCGTACGGAATCGGTCTCGCGCCGGGCCGCATCCAGCTCGCGCCGCAGCTCGTCGGCCTCCCGCCGCGCAGCGTCGCGATCCGCTTCGGCCTGCACCCGCAGGGCAGCCGCCGCGCTCGCCGTGGCCTGAGCCTCGTCGCGGGCCGCGACCGCCCGCCGGGCATCCGCGGCCGCCGTCTCCGCCAGGCGCCGCGCCGTGTCCGCGGCCTGCAGAGCGTCATCCCGCTCGGCGCGCGCAACCACCGCCTCCTGCACGGCGGCCCCGGCCGCCTCCGCGGCCCGATCGGCGTCCCGGCGCGCCTCGTCCCGCTCCGTGTGCGCGGCCGCGACCAGCCGCGACGTCTCGGCACGCACCTCCGCGACCTGACGTTCCACGCCCGCCGGGGACATCTCCGCGTGCAACGCCTCGCTCAGCGTCCCGACCAGCTGATCGAGGCGATCCACGACCTCCCACGTCCGCGCGACCTGCCCGGCCAGCCCCGGCGACGACCGGTGCCGCATCCGCACGTTGCGCGACGCGCGCTGGCACTCGCCGTCGTTGTCCCGGCAGTACCGGAACGGGCGCCCGGCGGAAGCCCGCTGCGGAACGGGACGCCCGCAGTGCGCGCACGGCCGCGTCTCCGGCGCCGGCTCGGTGTAGGCGCCGCCGTCGTCGTAGGTCGCCGCGCGGTCGCCGGGCCGATCCGAGTGGTCCAGCTGGTCGGGGACGGTGACCGTCAGAACGGAACGCGGCTGGACCGGCCGCGTCGTCGTAGAAGCATCGTCGTGTGCCATCGCGACCCGACCCTAACGGCACCCACCGACACTTTCCGGCAACCGCGCCGGTGGCGGAGATCTCCCGCTGGGGTGGGTGGCGCTCCATGAGACACCACCTGCCTTATAGAAGCCAGCGTCGCGTCGAGCGCGGGCAGCGGGGGCGGGCATCGCATGAGCCGGTCAGCCCTTGGAGCGGCGGGGCGCAACGGCGTGACCGGCCCGCGGGCCCGGGGCGACCTGGCCGGTTCCGCGGGCCGGAGCGGCCGCAGCCCCGTCAGGTCGCGGCGGAAGTGACAGCAGCCGGGTCAGGTCGCAGCGCGGAGGTGGCAGCAGCCGGGTCAGGTCGCAGCGCGGAGGTGGCAGCAGCCGGGTCAGGTCGCGGCGGGGAAGTGCAGGTGCCAGCGTCCCGAGCGGTAGGTGAGCCGGGTCAGCGACAGCGGCGCGACCTCCAGGTTCCACACCGCTTCGTCCGGCAGGCTCAGGGCGTGCACGAGTGCCGCGCGTACGACGATCGGGTGGGCGACCGCGACGAGGCGCTGGCGGGCCACCAGGTCCAGCCATTCGCCGACGCGTTCGCGGACCCGGGCCAGGGACTCACCGCCGTGCGGGGCCGCCCGCGGGTCGGTGAGCCACTGGTGCAGGCCGTCCGGGTCGGCGGCGGCCGCCTCCTGCAGGCTCAGCCCGTCCCAGCGGCCGGCGTCCGGATCGGCCAGCTGCTGCTCCACCGCCGCGGAGTGTCCCAGCGCCTGCGCGGTCTCGCGGGCCGCGCGTGAGGGTGCGCACACCCAGCGATCGCCGCGGGCGAACGGGGACAGCGCGAGGGCGGCCCGCAGGCCGCCCTCGTCGATGTCGTCGTCACCGCCGAACCGTGCACCCCGCAGGGCCGCTGTCGGGGCGCAGGCGAGCAGCCGCAGACCGCTCACACCGGCACTGATTCCGTCTTCCCACGCGCCGCGGCCGAACGCGCGGTCAGCCGGGACAACAGCCCCGTGAACGCCAGTCCCAGCCCGGTCCACAGCGTGACCTGCGTGCCCAGCGAGCTGATCCGGAAGTCCCACAGCAGGCTCGGCGGGAACGTGTCCGGCACCTCGTCGATCGACGGGAGCAGCACGTATCCGACCGTCACGACCAGCAGAAACGCTCCCACGGCCGCGGTGGCGCGCAGCCACTCCTGCGCGTCCGCGTTCAGCGACCGGGCCGCGACCACCGCGGCCCAGACCGCGACGAGACCGATCACCACGATCGACACGTAGCTGATCGTCCGCTGATTGATCGTCGCCGGGTCGCCGACCGCCGGTGGGTTCGGCGGGTACTTCACGAACGGAACGAGCACCAGGCCCAGCAGCGCCGCGCCGGCCAGGCCGAGCGACGCCCGGGCGTCGCTCGTGCGCAGACGCCGGCGAAGCAACGCGTACGCGGTGGCGAGCAGCCCGCCCATGGCCACGCCGTACAGGGCCGTGGCCAGGATCAGGCCGCCCTTCTGGCCCTCACGGGAGACCAGCGCGTCCTCACCGTGGTGGTCGTCGCCGGCCGTGGCACCGTCCGCGTGAGCAGCAGCTTCCTCGATGGCGATGGCCGCGTCCACGTTCCGCTCACCGAACGCGAACGCGAACCCGCCGGCGAGCAGCCCGGCGATGAGGCCCGCGAGCAGGCCCCGCAGCAGGATCGCGCCGTACGTCGGCGTGGTGCGCTGTGCCGTCAGTGACACGGCACGCCGAGCAGGTGGCGGCCGTCGTGCATCAGCTCGTGCAGGTACATGCCGCTGCGCGACACCGCGCCCTGGTCGAAGGCCACCAGGTAGGCGAGGAGCAACAGCCCCACCACCACGGCGGCCGCCGTCCACAGCACACGGGCGGACACGGCGGGCGGGTTGACCGGGCGAACTGCCTGGACCTTGGGCATAACGGATCAGACCTCCTTGCGGGATGACGCGTCCCGAATCGACAGGCCTGCGACGCGTGAGCGTCCTGACTCACGAACCCTGGACGGATCCGTTCACAGTGGCGCGACCGCACCGGACTTTCACCGGTTTCCCTCACGACGCCGCAGATGGTCCCCACAACCTAGCGGCGTGCCGGTGAGCCGGTCAATCGCGGCCCAGCTCACACCGAATCTGACAAGGTCATGGCGATCATGGCTCGGGGTCACCGCCCGGGCACCGGCTCGGTAGCATCCAACCCGGTCGTTGTACGGGGGTCAGGATGAGAATCAGCAAGGCGTCGATCGTCGTCGCCGTGGCGGTCACGGCGCTGCTGCCGGGCGCTCCGGCGCAGGCCAAGGCGTACGTGTGCCCCCAGCAGCCCGGCACGGGCAAGGTGAGCGCGGCCACGCCGTACGAGACGCAGATGTTCGCGCCCGAGCGGCTGGCACCCTTCGCCACCGGCGCGGGTGTGCGCGTGGCCGTGCTCGACTCCGGTGTGGACGACACCCACCCGCAGCTGCGCGGGCAGGTCGCGCGCGGCAAGGACTACCTGCACGGCAACACCGACGGCCAGCAGGACTGCATCGGGCACGGCACCGCGGTGGCCAGCATCATCGCCGCCCGCCACCTGCAAGGCTCGGGTCTGCAGGGGCTCGCACCCGACGCCACGATCGTCCCGGTGCGCGTCAGCGAGCAGATCCCCACCGCCGACGGAGCGCCCAGCGGCCCGCAGACCAGCCCCACCACGTTCGCCCAGGCCATCGACTGGGCGGCCAGCCCGACCGGGGGCAACGCCGACGTCATCAACATGTCCCTGGTGATGACGCAGAAGAACGACCAGGTGCGCGCCGCCGTCGACCGCGCCCTCGGCCGGGGAGTGGTGATCGTCGCCGCGGTCGGCAACGACGGCGACGAGAAGGGCCGCAACCTGCCCCCGTACCCGGCGGCGTTCCAGGGCGTGATCGGGGTCGGGGCCACGGACGTCAACGGCATGCGCGGCGACTTCAGCCAGCACGGGACATACGTGGACGTGATGGCACCGGGCGTCGACGTCACGGTCGCCGCGCGCCGCGCCGGACACACCAGCGGCAGCGGCACCAGCTACGCCACGCCGTACGTGTCCGCCACGGCCGCCCTGGTGAAACAGCGCTTCCCGTCGCTCACCCCGGCGCAGGTGGCCCGGCGCATCCTCGCGACCACGGACCCGGCCCCGGGTGGCGCCCACAGCGAGCAATACGGGTACGGCATCGTCAACCCGTACCGCGCACTGACCGAGACGCTCGGCCCGGACAGCCCAGCGGCGCCGCCACCGGTGGTCATGCACACCGAGGACCCCGCGGCCGTGGCCCTCGCGGCGCGGCGGGCCGACGCACAGGACATGTCACTGATCGTCGCAGCGGTGGGCGCGGGCGTGGTGATGCTGGTCCTGCTGCTGGCCGCAGCGGTACGCCACGGCCGACGCCGTGGCTGGCGGCCGCCGGCCCCCGCCGACACGGCCGACGGCTGACCGGTGGGTCAAGCTGGACCGCACGAGGTTCGAACGGCGCGTTGCGATATGTAGCGTCGGCCATCGGTTCCCCGACGGCCCGAGGGGCGTATCTTCGTGCCCGACCACGAACCTCGCGTGTGAAGAAGCAACTATTGGACCGCAGGCTCGCCCAGATCAAGAGCAAGCTCGCTGCTCTGCCTCCGACAGAGCAGGTCACCCTCGACCCTCCGTTGACCGAGCAGCGGGTGTCGGGCTTCGAGGACTCGCACAGCATTCGGTTGCCCGAGGCGTTCCGCCAGTTCATCCTTCATATCGGCCACGCCGGATACGGCCCGACGTACGGTCTGCTGCCCATCGACAAATGGCTTGGCATGCCCATCGGCGGCAGCAAAGGGCTGGCAAGTCCCTTTCCCTTCGTTCCCGACGCCGAGGTGTCGGCACCGGCTGCCAGCGGGATCGACGCCGCCGAGGGCGTCTTTCCTGGTTCGATCACGGTCGTCCACCGGGGGTGTAGCGACTTCACCCTGCTCGTGGTCACCGGCCCTGGCCGCGGCCGACTCGTCGAGGTCAACGCGGAGGGATTCTTCCCGCCGCGTTTCTCCTCCGACTCCGATTTCCTCGCCTGGTACGAGCGTTGGCTGGACTTCGTCCTCGCCGGGCACCGTGGTCTGACTTGGTTCGCGGACCAGATGGCGGGCGACGAAGCTGAGCTCGTGGCCACGCTGGTCAACAGCCCAGTGACGGCCCATCGGCGGGCCGCAGCTTGCACGTTCATCACTTACCCGACGCCGAGTGCGTCACTTCCCGAGGTGCTGGCACAAGCGCTGCTGGCGGAGCCGCAGGTGACCGTCAAAGAGGCGATCTTGCGCGCCTTGTCCGCCCAGGGCGACTCCGGTCGCGATCTACTACCCACGGCCCTCCCGGACCGGGCACCCAGCGTCCGTTCCCTCGCAGCGATTCTCATGACCACGAGCACACGGCAGGGTAGGCGACTGGCGCCCCACCTACGCCGGATCCTCGACGCCCACCTAGAGGTAGAAACGGACCGTTCTGTGCGCGACACGATCAAGAGTCTGCTCATCTGAGCACCGCCTACCCCGCAGATCCTCGTTCCCGGGCGAGGTCAGGCTGTTGCCGTCTCTTCGACAGGACCATGATGCCCGGGAGGTCGGCTGCTCAGAGCCCGGCCTCCACGACGCCCTCGTCCGCGTTGCCGGCCTGCCCCGCAGCGCCCGCCGCTCCCTGTACGCCCGCCCTTGTCTGTCCGCCCGCCGCTGCCTGGGCGGCCGCCTCGATCTTTGCCCTGACGGTGGCGCGGGCCGTCTCGTCCGGCTGTTCCTCGTACTCGGCTGAGACGCCGGTGCGGCCGTCGAGGTGCTCCCGCAGGATGTCCGCCTGGCCGGCGTGCCGGGTGGTGTCCTGCAGCACGTGGACCATGATGGTGAACAGCTTCACCTCGGGCGTCGGCCACCACGGGACGTGGCCGGGCGCGTCGATCGGCAGCGTCGCGATTGTCTTGTCGGCGTGGGCCCAGGTGCGCTGGTAGAAGCCGATGATGTCTTCGCGGGTCTCGTCGCCGGTTGCCCACATGTCGCTGCCGTCCGCTTCCCGCCAGTGCGGCAGCGGCTCCGGGAAGGGGCGGGCGAAGACCTCGCCGAAGTACCAGGCCTCGCAGGTAGCCACGTGTTTGACCAGCCCCAGCAGGTTCGTGCCCGTCGCGGTCAGCGGACGCCGGATGTCGTACTCGGACAGTCCGTCGAGTTTCCACACCAGCGCCTGACGGGTCCAGGTGAGCTGACGGTTCAGGTACTCCTTCGCCACATCATCGATCACCGGGATGAGCTTGCCACGCCACACCAAGGGGAATCGCGGGCTTCAGGCCGGGGCCTTTCGGGGGCTGCGCGGCGCCGGGCTTGGGCGGGCTCCGGTCGGAGCGACCGCGACCAGGTCGGGGCGACCGCGACCAGGTCGGGGCGACCGCGACCAGGTCGAAGCGGACCGCCCACGGTTGGCTCGCGCCGAACGGCAAAGGACGGGCTACCGGCAGGCGTTCATCGACGCCGTCCCGCATCTGACCACGACCGCCTAGCAGGGCCGTCAGCGAGGCATCACCCCGCGTCGCTCAGGTGCCGCAGAACGTCCGGTACGCGCCGAAGTCCGGCGGTGCCGCGGCCGCGTACCGTTCCAGCCCGTCCCGGCGGGTGAACGGCTCGCGCACCACCTCCACCAGCCGGGAGAACGGCCCGAGGTCACCCGCGGTCGCCGCGTCCAGTGCTTCTTCGACCAGGTGATTGCGGGGGATGTACAGCGGGTTGATCCGGTCCATCGCGTCGGCGTCCGGGGTGAGGGACAGCCAGCGGGACACCCAGTCCTCCATGGCCGCCGGGTCGACCGACAGTGCCCGGACCGGGCCGATGTCTCCTCGGGCCGCCTCGGCGAGGGCTCGGAAGAACGTGGTGAAGTCGATGCGGCTCTCCTGCAGGGCGGGCAGAAGGTCGTCGACCAGGGCGGACGCCGGCTGTTTCCCGGTCTCCGGCGGCAGGCCGGGCTCGGCGAGCAGACCGGGCTCGGCGAGCAGACCGGGCTCGGCGAGCAGGCCGGGCTCGGCGAGCAAGCCGAGCTTGGCGAGCAGGCCCTGCGACCAGGCCCGCGCGTACTGCGGGCGGTATCTGCCCAGCGCCTGCGTGGCGAGCTCGACCGCCTGCTCCTGCTCGTCGTGCAGCAACGGCAGCAGCGCCTCGGCGAGTCGGGCCAGGTTCCATTCGGCGACCACCGGCTGGTTCCCGTACGCGTATCGTCCGCCGTGGTCGATGGAGCTGTACACCGTCGCCGGGTCGAAGGCCTCCATGAACGCGCACGGACCGTAGTCGATGGTCTCGCCGGAGATCGTCATGTTGTCGGTGTTCATGACGCCGTGCACGAAGCCGGTGAGCATCCAGCGCGCCACCAGGGCGGCCTGCGCGGCGACCACCGCTTCGAACAGTGCGAGGTACGGCCGGTCCGCCTGCGCCGCGGACGGGTGGTGGCGGCTGATCGCGTGGTCGGCGAGGCGGCGCAGCAGGCCGGTGTCGCCGGTGGCCCGGGCGTACTGGAAGCTGCCGACGCGCAGGTGGCTGGCCGCGACCCGGGCCAGGACCGCGCCCGGCAGCGGGGTCTCGCGGTGCACGGTGCGGCCCGTGGCCACCACCGCCAGGGACCGGGTCGTGGGGATGCCGAGGGCGTGCATGGCCTCGCTGATCACGTACTCGCGCAGCATGGGCCCGACCGCGGCGAGCCCGTCGCCGCCTCGGGCGAACGGTGTCCTGCCCGAGCCCTTGAGGTGGAGATCGCGGCCGTCGGGCAGCTCGCCCAGCAGCAGGGCGCGCCCGTCACCGAGGCGCGGGGCGAAACCGCCGAACTGGTGCCCGGCGTACGCCTGCGCCACCGGCGTCGCCCCGGCCGGCACGGCGGTTCCGGTGAGCAGGCCCACACCCTGCGGCGTCCGCAACCACTGCGCGTCAAGGCCCAGCTCGGCGGCGAGCTGGTCGTTGAGCGCCAGCAGGTGCGGCTCCGGCGGCTCGGCGGCCTGCCAGGCCACGGCCATCTCGGGCAGCTCGTGCGCGAAACGGTTGCCGAGGACGACGGTCGAGAGGGATGCGATGCTCACCCCTCGACCGTACCGGGGGTTGCCTGGTACGCCTGGAGCCATGAACCCCGATGACGTGAGGGCCTGGCTGCGCGAGCGTGGCGCCGAGACGATCGAGCATCCGGGCGGCACCCTGTACGCGCACCTCGGCCGCATCCATGACCGGCTGGCCGCGCTCGGGCACGACCGGGACGTGTGCCTCGCGGGCCTGGCGCACGCGGCGTACGGCACCGATGGCTTCGACGTGACGCTGTGCGATCCGGCCGACCGGGAGCCGTTGCGGGCGCTGGCCGGGGAACGGGCGGAGGCGCTGATCCACACGTACGGCGGCTGCGACCGCTCGCGTACCTGGGACGGGTTCGGCCGTACGCGCCGAGTCGTGGACCGCTGGATCGGGCAGCCGGTCGTGCTCGGCGACGCGGACGCGACGGCGTTCGCGGATCTGAGCATCGTGAACGAGCTGGACGTGGCCGAGCAGGACCCGCGCATCGCCGAGCGGTACGGCGCGTATTTCCGTACGGTCTTCACCTCCTGGCGGGGAATTGCCTCGCCGCGTCTCATGGATGACATCGCTGCGCTCTAGGGGTCCGGCAGGTCGCGCATCCGCGGGACCGGGGAGAACAGGACGAAGAAGACGCCCGCCACCGCCCCCACGGCGCCGATCCACAGTGCCGCGTGCACGCCGATGAGCTCGCCGAGCACCCCGCCCAGCAGCGCGCCGATCGGGCGTACCCCGTAATTGACCGTGCGTTGTGCGCCCTTGACCAGGGACAGGCGGGACGCCGGGGTGGCCGCCGTCTGCAGCGAGCCGACCGCGATGTCGAGGATCATCACGCCGATCGCGGAGAGGAACTCCGCGGCGAGCAGCATGCCGATCACCGTCGGGCGGGGGCCGCCGGCGAGCGGGACCAGCACGAGCGGGAGCGGGAACGCGACGTACCCGAGGACCGTGACCGGGCCGATGCCGAACCGGCGGATGAGCCGGCCGGTGAGCGCCGCACCGGCGAGCCCGCCCACGGAGCCGATGCCGACCAGCGCGCCGAGGAGCCCGGGGGAGATGCCCAGTGTCGTGGTCACGTACAGGATCTGCAGGGCGTGGAAGACGTAGTTGAAGAGGTTCATCGCGGTGACGCCGAGCAGCAGCTGTCGCAGGACCGCGGACCGGGCGATGAACGCCAGCCCGGATCCGATCCTCAGGCCGCCGTCGTCGCCGGCGGTCACCGCCGTCTCCGGCGGGGCGATCCGGGCCAGCAGCAGAGCCGATCCCAGGTACGAGAGCACGTCGGCGACCAGCGCGAACGGCGCGGTCAGCACCTGCACGAGGACGCCGCCCAGGCCCGGGCCGGCCACGTACGACAGGGCGCGGGCGCCGTTGGTCAGCGAGCTGGCGGCGATGTAGTCGGGCCGGCGCACCACGGACGCGAACAGGCTGCCGTCCGCGACCTCGTAGAAGACGGTGAGCGTACCGATGGCGAACGACAGCGCGCAGAGGTGCCACAGGTTCAGCACCCCGGCGTACGCGAGGACCGGCACGACCGCGAGCAGCGCCGCCCGGCCCAGGTCCGCGACGATCATGACTCTGCGCTTGTCCGCCCGCCGGTCCACCCAGGCGCCGGCCAGCAGCGACAGGAAGAGGTTCGGTACCAGGACGGCGGCGGTCAGGTAGCCCATCTCGGCCGGCCCGGCACCGAGGGTGAGTACGGCGAGCAGCGGGATCGCGATGAGCGTGACCTGGTCGCCGACGAGGGACACGACGTGCGCGGACCAGTAATGCCGGAACACCCGGTCGCGCAGCAGCCCGGGTCCGCGCCGGACGGCGGTGGTCATGCGGCTCCGTCCTCCGGCGCCGGGATCGCCATCTGGACGATGGAGACCGGCCGGGAGCCCTCGGCCCGCGCGGCCCTGTCCCGGTACGGCGCCAGCAGGGCCTCGACCTGCTCGGTGAGCGCGGTCAGCTGCCGGGCGGTCACGTAGATCATGTCGTCGCCGAAGCCGGCCGCCGCACGCCACTCGGCCGTCTCGTCCCCGCGCACCGCGAGGTACGCCTCGGCGCGCCGCATGTACTGCCGCAGGATCGCCGCGTTCAGCTGGTCGGCTGCGGCCTTCGCCTCCGGGTCGTCCGAGTCGTCGGTCCACGAGGTGCTGCCCGCGGTCGCCTGCCAGGGCCGTTCCCGTCCGTCGGCCGCGGGGGCGCGTTCGACGAGGCCGTACTTGGCGAGCTGGCGCAGGTGGAACGAGCAGTTCGGCACGTTCTCGTCCAGGGCGGCGGCGCACTGGGTGGCGGTCATGGGCCCGTTGCGCCGGAGCAGCCCGATGAGGCTGAGCCGCAGCGGGTGCGCGTACGCCCGCAGCGCCCTCGGGTCGCCGAGCTGGATCGTCTTGCGGTCGTCGGTGGGCATGACTGTAGAGAGTGCTTTAGAAAGCAAACTCTAGCAAGTGGGTTACGCGCGGCATCGCGGACGTCATGCGCCTTAATTACTGGATTGCTAATACCGGTAATCCGTTAATACGAAAAACGGACATAACGTGCACACATCATAATGACAGTTATGCGGTCACAACATACAAGCTGTATGGTGTCGTGGTGTCTGATGAGCAGGTGTTCTGTGCCAAGTGCGGCGAGACGAAGCCCCGCGACGCGTTCTACAACCAGTTGCACACCACGCTGCCGCGCCGGCCCTGCAAGGCGTGTATCAGCAGCGACAAGCGGCAGCGGTACGCCGCGAAAGACGGTGACAAGGTCTCGCATGCGCAGGTTCTCCGGGAGAAGTACAACCTGACTCCCGCGGAGTACGAGCGGATGCTCACCGACCAACAGGGTGTGTGCGCGATCTGCCGCAAAGCCGAGACCGCGCGTGGCCGCGGCGGCGCCCCGAGGCGACTTGCGGTCGACTACGACCACCGGAGCGGCAGGGTGCGGCAGCTGCTGTGCCAACGGTG
Organism: Nucisporomicrobium flavum; assembly: GCF_016464385.1. Lineage (GTDB taxonomy): Bacteria > Actinomycetota > Actinomycetes > Mycobacteriales > Micromonosporaceae > Actinoplanes > Actinoplanes flavus_A. The sequence goes on from NZ_JADMLH010000001.1 coordinate 264,542, forward strand.
CAACCTGGTCACCTGGGCGGTGGAGGAGAACCCTTCCTTGCTGGACGCGGTACGGACCTACCTCGAACGACACACGACGCCGAGCGATCCGCAACCGCACGCGGGAGGCGAGTGAGGACGCCGGTGGTAATTGCCGACGGTCGTCGGTGGGGAGCCGCTACTGTGCCCGCCATGGTGGACGGAGAAGAGCGCTTCGTTGCCTCCGGACCGCTGCGCATCTGGACCGAGCGGTTCGGCGATCCCGGGCGGCCCGCTGTCCTGATGATCATGGGGTCGGCCGCGCAGGCGATCAGTTGCCCCGACGCGCTGGTCGGGCGGCTCGTCGAGCGCGGCGTTCAGGTGATCCGGTTCGATCATCGCGACACCGGCCGGTCCAGCGTCGTGGACTTCGACGCTCACCCGTACACGATCGGGGACCTGGCTCGTGACTGCGTGGCGGTGCTGGACGGCTACGAACTCCGGTCCGCTCATGTCGCCGGCGCCTCCCTGGGTGGCATGCTCGCGCAGTGGCTGGCGGTGCACGCGCCGGACCGGGTCCGGTCGTTGACGGTGATGTCGAGCTCCCCGATGGGCCACGACCCGCGTCCGGTGTGGGCGCGGGCCCGGGCCGGGGAGCCGGCCGACCCGCACGACCTGCCGCCGCCCTCGCCGGCGTTCCTCGCGCATCCGGCGGACGGGCTGGCACCGGGGGTGGAGTCCGACATGGCCCTGTTCCGGATCTTCAACGGGCCGGTGCGGCCGTTCGACGAGCCGGCCGCCCGGGCGATGCTGGAGCTCGCCCTGTCGCGGGCCACCGACCCGGGCGCCGCCGCGAACCATCACCGGGCGGTCTGGCTGCCCGACCCCGGCCTGCTGGCCCCGCTGTCGTCGATCACCGCGCCGACCACGATCGTGCACGGCGACCAGGACCCGGTCTATCCGCTCGCGCACGGCGAGGCGCTGGCCGCGGCGATCCCGGGTGCGGTGCTCGAGGTCGTACCCGGGATGGGTCACGCCCTGACCTCACCCGGCCTGCCGGAGCAGATCGCCGACCTGATCCGGCTGTGACGTGCCCCGGCGCAGCCCGGCTAGAGGCCGAGGCGGACCGGTTGGTCCGGCGCTCCCGCCGTGAGCAGCGCCGTCAGGGGAGTGGCCAGGTCACGGGGCGAGAACAGCTCCGGTCCCCGGTGTTCCGTGATCTCGGAGAGCCGCCACCAGCGGAACGCCGCGAGGTGTTCCGCGGCGAGTTCGTCGTCCGTCAGCTCGCCGCGCGGCTCGAAGTGGTTCGTGCGGACGACGAAGTAGTCGTTCATGATGCCGTCGTAGCCCGGCGCGTGGCCGGCGGCGACGACTTCCTGGTGCCAGACGTGCGGTGGGTCGGCGGTGATCGCCAGACCGGTCTCCTCACGCAGCTCCCGGCGCAGCGCCGTCAGCCGATCCTCGCCGGGTTCGACACCGCCGCCCGGTGCCGCCCAGACGGCCGTCACCTGCCGCGGCACCACCGGGTGCGGGAAGACGAACCGGCAGAGCAGGACCCGCTCCTGCTCGTCGACGATGATCGCGCGGACCGAGCGGCGCAGGTTCGGCGTCACGGCGTGCCGGACGCGGCGGCGAGGTGGATGATGACCGGCACTGCCGCAGGGTATCAACGGCCGGGAGCGCGGACCGACGATCGCAAGGTCATTCCGCGGCGTGCGCCGCTGCGTCCGTGATCGTCGCGTTGAGCCGCGCGGCCTGCCGGGTGAGGTGGTCTCGCTCGGGGATGCTGTGCGCCGCCCGGGCCGCCTCCGCGTAGAGCCGCGCCGCCCCGGCCGGGTCGTCGTCGCGTTCGTGCAGGTACGCGGCCACCGCCGCATACCGGGGCAGGGCCGGGTCGAGCTCGGCCAGCGCGGCCAGTCCTGCCCGGGCACCGTCGGCCTCACCGACGGCCACGGCCCGGTTGAGGCGCGCCACCGGGCTGGCGGTGAGACGGACAAGCTCGTCGTACCACTCGACGATCTGCACCCAGTCGGTCTCCCCGGCCGTGCGGGCATCGGCGTGCAGCGCCGCGATGGCCGCCTGGGCCTGGAATTCGCCGAGCCGGTCGCGGGCCAGGGCGGCCTGCAGCACTTCGACGCCCTCGGCGATCAGGCGGGTGTCCCACCGGCTGCGGTCCTGCTCGGCCAGGGGGATGAGCCGCCCGCCCGGTCCGGTACGGGCCGCCCGCCGCGCGTGGTGCAGCAGCATGAGCGCGAGCAGCCCCGCGACCTCCTCGTGGTCGATGTGCGCCGCGAGCTCGCGGGTCAGCCGGATCGCCTCCTCGGCGAGGTCGACGTCGCCGGAGTAGCCCTCGTTGAACACCAGGTAGAGCACCCGCAGGACCGTGGCGACGTCGCCGGGGCGGGTGAACCGGACGTCGGCCACGGTCCGCTTGGCGCGGCTGATGCGCTGCGCCATGGTCGCCTCGGGTACGAGGTACGCCTGCGCGATCTGCCGGGTGGTGAGGCCGCCGACCGCGCGCAGGGTGAGCGCGACGGCCGACGACGGGGACAGCGACGGGTGGGCGCACAGGAAGTACAGCTGCAGGGTGTCGTCGACCGCCTCGCCGGGCCCGGGGGGCGGTTCGGCGTCGACGCGCACCTCACGCAGCCGGCGTGCGGTGTCGGCGCGGGTGGCGTCGAGGAACTTGCGCCAGGCGACCGTGACCAGCCAGCCCTTGGGGTCGCGGGGCGGCTCGTGCGGCCACGCCCGTACGGCCTCCAGCAGGGCCTCCTGCACGGCGTCCTCGGCCGCCGCGAAGTCGGCCCCGCGGCGGACGAGCACGCCGATGACGGCGGGGGTCAGGATGCGCAGCAGTGCCTCGTCCACCTGCGCGTCACTCCGTGATCGTGTCGGGGTAGGCCAGGAACGGGCGCACCTCGATCCATTCGTGGATCGGCTTGCCGTCCGCACCCGGGGCGGCGGACAGCTCCCCGGCCAGGTCGACGGCGCGCTCGTACGTGTCGACGTCGATGATCATCCAGCCGGCGATGAGGTCCTTGGTCTCGGCGAACGGGCCGTCGGTGACCGGCGGGCGCCCCTCGCCGTCGTAGCGCACGAACGTGCCCTCCGGCGACAGCGCCTGGCCGTCGACGTACTCGCCGGTGGTCTCCAGCCGGGCCGCGAAGTCCTGCATGTACTGGATGTGGGCGGTGACCTCCTCGGGGCTCCACTTGTCCATCGGGACGTCGTTGACCGGCGCCGGCGCGCCGCGGTAGTGCTTGAGCAGCAGGTACTTCGCCATGGTGAACTCCTCGGTGCGGTACGGCCATTCTTGCCGTGTTCGTACCGGGGACGCAGCCGCCGGTCCGTTCTCGACATCGCGGCGCAAGATTTTTCCCGGACGGGCTGCTCGGGTACGACCGGGGCACCCTGGTGATCGAGGACGCCGCGGGCGGCTGTCGCAGTACCTGTTCGACACCACGACCGTCGAGCGGCTGCAGGCGGAGACCGACGTGACGAACCTCGCGGCGCAGCGGGTGCTGGAGAAGGCGGGCGTCCAGCGTGAGGGTGTCGCCCGGCACGCGCAGTTCCGCAGGGGCACGTGGCACGACATGGTGGTCTACAGCCGGCTGCGCGGCGACCCCCGGCCGTAGGGTCGCCGCGTACGGCCGCTCAGGCGGGGACGGTCTGCGGGTAGAAGGCGCTGGGGTCGCCGGCGAGCGCGGCCTTGACGTGGCGGCTCCAGTCGTCGGCGAGCACTTCGAGCCGGCCGGCCTGCACGCCGTCGAGGGCGGCCCGGACCACCTCGGACGGCGGGAGCTTGTCGATGTCGAAGCCGGCCATCATGTCGGTGTCGACGGCGCCCATGTGCAGGGCGGTGACGAGGGTGCCGTGCTTGGCGAGCTCGAGCCGTACGCCGTTGGTCACCGCCCACTCGGCGGCCTTGGCCACGGCGTAGGAGTTGGCGCCGTCGTAGGAGAACCACGACATGGCCGACAGCACGTTGAGGATCGCGCCGCCGCCGTTGCGTTCCAGCGCGGGCGCGAAGGCGCGGATGACGCTCAGCGGTCCCCACACCATGGTGTCGACCTCGGCGTGCATCTTGACCAGGTCGCCGGTGACGAGGTTCTGGTGCGCCGACACCCCGGCGTTGTTGATCAGCAGGTTGACGTCGGGGGCGGCGGCCGCCGCGGCGGCGATCGAGGCCGGGTCCGTGACGTCGAGCGCCAGCGTCCGTACGCCGGGGATGTCGATGCTGTGGGGGTTGCGGGCGGTGGCGTACACCTTCGCGGCGCCGCGCTCGAGCAGATCGAGGGCGAACTGGCGGCCGATGCCGCGGTTGGCGCCGGTGACGAGCGCGACCGAACCGGTGATGTCCATGGGGATCTCCCTTGCTTGTGGTGGGCCAGCGCTACGCTAAAACCTGACGTTGGCGTCAAGGGCAAGTCAGATGTGACGGGGATCTACCGGAGGGCGTGACGTGCGGATCGGAGAGGTGGCCGCGGCGGCCGGAGTGAGCCCCCGCGCGCTGCGCTACTACGAGGAGCAGGGGCTGCTGACCTCGCAGCGGCATGCCAGCGGGCAGCGGCACTACGGTCAGGACGCGGTGCAGCGCGTGCGGTGGATCCAGGCGCTGTACGCCGCCGGGCTCAGCAGCAAGTCGATCACCGGGCTGGTCGGTTGCGTGCACACCGGCGTCGCCACGGACGCGATGCGCGCCCAGCTCGCCGCCGAGCGGGAACGCATCGACACCCAGATCCGGGACCTGACGCACACCCGCGACCGGCTCGACGCCATCATCGCCGCGGCCGACGACCCCGACCGGATGCGCGCGTCCTCCGGCTGCGAACTCTGAGGTGAACCGATTCCGGGCCCGGGGCGTGTGCAGGAGACAGGGGTAGGCTGCTGCCTTCCGTCACCTCCAGGCAAAGGATCGTTCAGGGTGTCTCGTCCGCGCCGCGTCGCCGGGTGGATCGCCACCGGTCTCGCCGCTTCCGTGGTCTTCCTGGCGCTGGTCGTGCCCGACCAGATCACCCGGCTGCCGCCCGGGGCGTCGCCGTGGGCGACGCTGCTGCGCGTACCGCTGGAGGCGCTGGCCGTGGCCGCCGTGCTGCTGGTGCTGCCGGCGCGGGCGCGGGCGGTCACCGCCGGGGTGCTCGGGGCGCTGCTGGGCGTGCTGACCGTCGTCAAGGTCATCGACCTGGGATTCTTCGCCGTGCTGTCGCGCCCGTTCGACCCGGTGCTGGACTGGCCGCTGTTCGCCGACGGCTACCGGTTCGTCCAGGGCTCGGCGGGCGGCGGGGCGGCGGTGGCGGCGCTCGTGGGGGCGATCGCCCTTGCTGTGGCCGTACCTGTCTTGATGGTGTTCGCGGTGCGGCGTCTGGCCGCCGTCGCGGCCCGGCACCGGCACCCGGCTCGCGTGTCCGTCGGTGTCGCCGCCGTGGCGTGGCTGGCGCTTGCCGTGCTGGGCGCGTCGCTGGTGCCGGGGGTCTACGTCGCCTCCGACAGCGCGGTGGTGCTGGCCCGCGACAGCGTGCTGACCGTGCCCGCGGCGATCCGCGACAAGCGGGCCTTCACCGCCGAGGTGGCCGCTGACGCGTTCCGGGGCACCGCGCCGGAGCAGCTGCTCGGCGGGCTGCGCGGCAAGGACGTGATGTTCGCGTTCATCGAGAGCTACGGCCGGTCGGCCATCGAGGATCCCGCGTTGGACACGAGCGTGCGCGCGGCGCTGACGGCTGGCACGGCGCAGCTGCGCGACGCCGGGTACGCCGCTCGCAGCGGGTTCCTCACCTCGCCGACCGCCGGCGGTGGCAGCTGGCTGGCGCACTCCACGTTCCAGTCGGGGGTGTGGATCGACAACGAGCAGCGCTACCGCAGCCTGGTCTCCGGCGACCGGCTCACCCTGACCGGCGCGTTCAAGAAGGCCGGCGCGTGGCAGACCGTCGCGGTCGAGCCGGGTGTCACGTACGCGTGGCCCGAGGCGCAGTTCTACGGCTACGACCGGCTGTACGACTCGCACACGCTGGGCTATCACGGGCCGGTGTTCGGCTGGGGGCCGGTCCCGGACCAGTTCACGCTCAAGGCGTTCACCGACGCCGAGTACGCCCGCCCGGGCCGCGCGCCGATGATGGCGGAGCTGACCTTCGTCTCCAGCCACACGCCGTGGGCGCCGCTGCCGTCGATGGTCGGCTGGGACCAGCTCGGCGACGGCTCGATGTACGCCGCGCAGCACGCCCAGGGGCAGAGCGCCGCGCAGGTGTGGCAGGACCCGGTGCGGGTACGGGCCGCGTACGCCCAGTCGATCACGTACTCGATCGGCAGCCTGGTGTCGTGGGTGCGGACGTACGGCACGGACGACCTGGTGCTGGTGTTCCTCGGCGACCACCAGCCGGCCCCGGTCGTGGTCGGTGACCGGGCGAGCCGCGACGTGCCGGTGACGATCGTGGCGCACGACCCGGCGGTGCTGGACCGGGTGGCGTCCTGGGGCTGGACCGACGGGCTGCGCCCGGACCCGCAGGCCCCGGTGTGGCGCATGGACCAGTTCCGCGACCGGTTCCTCACCACGTTCGCCGCACCCACGGACACCCGGCCGCTGTCGCCGCCCCGGTAATTGGGGTGTCGCCGCCGGGTGCGGCGGCTACGGTCTGCGCCATGACGTCTCGCACCATCCGGGTCACCGTCCGCGGCGCCTTCGACGCCCTCACCGACGCCCAGCGCGCCGAGCTGCTGGCCGCCGCCGCCGAGCACGACGTGGCGTTCGCCGCGTTCACCGCCGACGGGTCGATGACCTACGACATCGCCGCCCGCCCGTTCTTCACGTTCCGCTACGCCGAGACGGTGGACGAGGAGCGCGACATCCCCGCGGTCACGGCCCGGGCGCAGGCGGCCGCCGAGCGGTGGTGCTCCGCGCGCGGTTACGGCTTCAAGAACCTCAGCGCGCAGGCGGTGGACCTGTCGCAGACGCCGCTGGGCAGCCGTGGCCGCCGCGAGGCCGCCCGCAACGGCTAGAGCGCGGCCAGGTCCGCTTCGCTCAGGCGGAGGGCGCCGGCCGCCATGTTCTGCTCCAGGTGCTCGACGCTGCCCGTGCCGGGGATCGCGAGCACGTGCGGGCCCTGGTGCAGGATCCACGCCAGCCGCACCTGGTGCTCGGTGACGCCGTGGGCGGCCGCGACGGCCCGCAGCGCCGCGTCGCTCGTCGCCCCGGCCGCCCCCTGCTCGCGACCCGGGCCGGCGACCGAGAAGTACGGCACGAACGCGATGCCGCGCCGGGCGCACTCGCTCAGCAGCGCCGTGCCGTCCGGGTCGCGCAGGTCGAGGCCGTACTCGTTCTGCACGCACGCGACCGGGGCGATCGCCTGCGCCTCGTCGAGGTGGCCCGGCCGCACGTTGGAGATGCCCAGGTGCCGGATGAGGCCCTCGCGGCGCAGCTCCGCCAGCACGGCGAACTGCTCGCCGAGCGAGGCGCCGCGATCGCGCAGCCGCAGGTTGACCACGTCGAGGGCGTCGACGCCGAGGCGGCGCAGGTTGTCCTCGACCCGGGCGCGCAGCTCGGCCGCGGTGGCCGGCCGGTCGCCGGCGGCGGCGCCGACCTTGGTGGCGATGACCAGGTTCTGCGGGTACGGGTTGAGCGCGGCGCGGATCAGCTCGGTGGCGTAGCGCTTCTCGCCCGTACCGACGCCGAGCGTGCCGCCGGGGGACACGTAGAACGCGGCCGTGTCGATGTGGTCGACGCCCAGTTCCACCGCGCGGCGCAGCACCCGGATGGCGAGGTCGCGGTCGGGGTTCGCGGTGAGGCGCATGGAGCCGAATCCGAGGCGGTGCACCGTACGGTCACCGAGCTTCGCGGTGCCGCTCACGGCTGGATCAGGCCGCGCTCGAGGGCGCTGCGCTCGACGCAGAACTCGTTGCCCTCGGGGTCACGCAGGGTGGCCCAGCCCAGCCCGTCGGGGCTGCGGTGATCGTCGTACAGGGTGGCTCCGGCGGCGAGGAAGCGCTGCACGGCCTCGTCGCGGGTGCCGGCGGGTGGCTGGACGTCGAGGTGGACGCGGTTCTTGCCGGCCTTGGCCTCGGGTACGCGGATGAACAGCAGGCCGGGCCAGCCCGGTTCCGGCGCTTCGAGCAGCACCTCGTCGTCGCCCGGGGAGTCCTCGTCGCTGACCGGGTAGCCGGTGACCAGGGACCAGAACTGGGCGAGCTGCCAGGGGTCGTGAGCGTCCACTGTGATGTGACGGACCGGATTGAGGGACATGGTGGATCACCCTACGCGTCAACCGGTGGTTGACGCAGCCGTCGCGTCAACCTAGAGTTGACGGCATGACGCAGACCTCGCCGCCCGTGCGGCTCGACGACCTCATCCACAGCATCACCACCAACCGGCCCGACGCCCCGCTGGAGCGGCTCTCGGACGCCGTACTGCTCGCCGACCACCTCGGCGACCTCGCCGACCACCTCATCGGCCACTTCGTCGACCAGGCCCGCCGCTCCGGCGCGTCCTGGACCGACATCGGCCGCAGCATGGGCGTCAGCAAGCAGGCGGCCCAGAAACGCTTCGTGCCCAAGGCCGACCTCGACCCGTCGCAGGGTTTCAGCCGCTTCAGCCCGAACGCGCGCACCACCGTCACCGGCTCGATGACCGCGGCACGCGCCACCCGGCACCCCGAGATCCGCCCCGAGCACCTGCTGCTGGGGCTGCTCGACGTACCGGACGCCACGGCGCACGCCGCGCTCGGCGACTTCGCGCGGGTGCGCGAGGCCGCCATGGCCTCGCTGCCGGAGTCGCCGGGCGCCGACATGCCCGAGCTGATCCCGTTCGACGCCCGCTCCCGCAAGGTCCTGGAGCTGACCTTCCGGGAGGCGCTGCGCCTGGGCGACGACACCGTGGGCACCGCGCACATCCTGCTCGCGCTCATCGAGGAGGAGCCGCCCGGCGGTGTGCTGGCCGGCCTCGGCATCGACAAGGCCGCCGTGGAGAGCGCCGCTCAGTCCGCCAGGTAGGTCTCGATCGCCTCGACCACCAGCGCGTGGTCCTCGGCCTGCGGCAGGCCCGACACGGTCACCGCGCCGACCACCCCCACACCCTCCACGCGTACGGGGAAAGCACCGCCGTGAGCCGCATAGTCGGCCGGGTCCACCCCGTACTTGGCGTCCAGCGCGTCACCCCTCGCCGCGAGCCGGCGCCCCACCAGGTACGACGAGGCCGCGAAGCGTTCCACCACCCGTACCTTGCGGGCGATCCAATGGTCGTTGTCGGCCGTGCTGCCCGGCAGCGCGGCGTGGAACAGCTGCTGCGCGCCCCGGCGGATGTCGACGGCCACCGGCAGCTCCCTGCCGGTGGCCAGGTCCACCAGCAGGCAGCCGAGCTGCCACGCGTCCGCGTTGGTGAACCGGGTGAAGGTCAGCCGCCGCTCCTGCTCCTCGAGCCGGGCGATGAGATCGTCGTCGGTCATGCGCCCATCCTCGCGCACCGGCTCAGGCCCGGTACTGGTCGACGCCCAACTTCACGATCAGGGCCAGCACCACGACCAGCAGCACCACCCGCACGAAGCCCGAGCCGCGGCGCAACGCCATCCGCGCGCCGAGCACCGCCCCGGCGATGTTGCACACCGCCATGCCCGCGCCCAGCAGCCACAGCACGTGCCCGGTGGCCCCGAACACCGCCAGCGCGCCCAGGTTCGTACCCGTGTTCACGATCTTCGCCATCGCCGAGCCGTGCACGAAGTCCGCGCCCACCACCGTGGTGAACGCCAGCACCAGGAACGTGCCGGTGCCCGGGCCGATCAGGCCGTCGTACGCGGCGATCACCCCGCCGGCCAGCGCCACCACCGCCACCGTCCGCGCCGGGGTGCGCTTGAGCGGATCGGCGACCAGCCCCATCGCCGGGCGCAGCGTCACGAACAGCGCCACCGCCACCAGCACACCCAGCACCACCGGCCGGTACGCGGCCGCCGGCACCCGCCCCGCCAGCAGCGCCCCCAGCCCGGAGACCACCACCGCCATGCCGGCCGCCGGTCCCGCCACCCGCCAGTCCAGCTTCGTGCGCCGCGCGTACGTCACCGCGGCCGTGCTCGTGCCCGCCACCGCCGCCAGCTTGTTCGTGCCCAGCGCCGTGGCCAGCGGCAACCCCGGCGCCGCGATCAGCAACGCCGGCAGCAACAGCAGCCCGCCGCCGCCGACGACCGCGTCAACCCAGCCCGCCGCCGTCGCCGCCGTCAGCAAGGTAACGACCGAAAGACCATCCACAGCTGACAAGCATGCCGGTCACCCCCGGCGCCGCCGCAACCAGATCCCCGCCGTCCCGATGAGCAGGAACACCGACATCGCGCAGCAGAACGCCTTGATCAACACCGCACACCTCCGGTACCGGGGATAGGCTCTACACCCGTGCGCCTGGCCACCTTCAACCTGCTGCACGGCCGCTCCCTGTCCGACGGCACCGTACACGCCGGCCGGATAGCGGACGCCGTCGCCGACCTCGACGCCGACGTGCTCGGCCTGCAGGAGGTCGACCGCGCCCAGCCCCGCAGCGGCCACCTCGACCTCACCGCCATCGCCGCCGACGCCCTCGGCGCCCCCGCGCACCGCTTCGCCGCGGCGGTCGCCGGCACACCGGGGGAGACCTGGCACCCCTGGCAGTCCGAGGACGACAACATCCACCCCCTGTACGGCATCGCCCTGGTCAGCCGCTACCCGGTGCTGCGCTGGCAGATCACCCAGCTGCCGGCCGCGCCCGTACGCTCACCGGTCTGGGCGCCCGGCCCCGGCGGCGGCCTCATCCTGCTCAAGGACGAACCCCGCGTCATGATCGCCGCCGTCGTCGACGCCCCTACCGGGCCGATGACCGTCGCCACCACCCACCTGTCCTTCGTCCCCGGCTGGAACGTGCGCCAGCTGCGCGCCGCCGTACGCGCCCTGCGAGCCCTGCCCGCCCCGCGCATCCTGCTCGGCGACCTCAACATGCCCGCCGGGCCCGTACGCGCCTTCACCGGCTGGCGCAGCCTCGCGCGCCGGCCCACCTACCCCAGCCCCGCGCCGCGCGCCCAGCTCGACCACATCCTCGCCGACCCCCGCGGCGCCGCCCCGCTCGGCCCGGTCGTGCAGATCCGCACCCCGGCCGTCGCCGTGTCCGACCACCGGCCACTCGTCGTGCACCTGGACCCGGATCACACCGCCCGCTCGTAGACGATCTCCAGGCCGTCCACCTCGTCCCACTGCTCGCCGACCTTCTCGAAGCCGAACGGCGCGATCGTGGCCAGCGACGCCACGTTGTCCGGCCGGATGCTCGCCCGCACCAGGCGCACCCGCGGGTCACCCTCCGCGCGCCGGATCAGCTCCGCGAGCATCGCCTTCGCGAAACCCTTCCTGCGGTACGCGGGATCCACCCCGTAACCGACCTCCACGCGACCCTCGTCGTCCGGCGGCCCGTGGAAGCCGCCCGCCCCGACGACCTGACCGTCCACCACGGCCGCCCGGGCGATCCACTCCTCGGCCGCCGGATTCGCCTCGATGTCGCGTACCCGGATCTCCCATAGCCACCGCTCACCCAGGATCCATTCGCTCAGCGGATGACCCGCCACCGCGCTCGCCGTGGCGAGGTCCCCGGCGACGAGCGCGCGCAGAGCGGGCAGCGGCAACGGCACGAAAGTGATCATCCGCCGATCCTAGAGGTGTGGCTCACACCGAGATTCGTTGTGCACAACTGAGTTGTGGACTACCGTTCGGGGCATGCAAGAGAGCACGGGCCTCGAACAGATGATCTGCTTCGAGCTCTACGCCGCCTCCCGGGCCATGACCAGCCTCTACCGGCCCGCCCTCGACGCCGTAGGCCTCACCTACCCGCAGTACGCGGCGCTCCGCGTCATCTGGCACCGCGGCCGCATCACCGTCCGGGACCTCGGCGCCGCCCTCCACCTCGACAGCGGCACGCTCTCACCCCTGCTCAAACGCCTCGAACACCAGGGCCTCATCCACCGCACCCGCGGCACCGACGACGAACGCATCGTCTGGATAACGCCCACCGACAAAGGCTCCGACCTGCAGCATCGAGTAGCGGACCTGCCCCAGCGCCTGGCCTGCGCCCTCGACCTGAGCGTCGAAGAATTCACCACCCTGCACACCCTGCTGACCCGCATCCGCGGCGCGGCAACCCTGCGCTAGAAGGAGACCACCATGCCGGCTGTCTACACCGCCTCCGCCACCGCCACCGGAGACGGCCGCAGCGGACACACCCGCTCCAGCGACGGCGTCCTCGACCTCGACCTCGCCGTCCCCAAGGAGATGGGCGGCCCCGGCGGCCACCTCACCAACCCCGAACAGCTCTTCGCCGCCGGCTGGGCCGCCTGCTTCCACAGCGCCCTCAAGATCGTCGCCAGCAAGCAGAAGATCCAGCTCACCGACACCGCCATCACCGTCGACGTCGGCATCGGCCCCGACGGCAGCGGCGCCTTCGGCCTCACCGCCACGATCGAAGCCGAACTGCCCAGCGTCGACGAGGCCACCGCCCGCCAACTCCTCGACGCCGCCCACCAGGTCTGCCCGTACAGCAAGGCCACCCGCGGCAACGTCGACGTCACCCTGACCCTGGCCTGAGAGGACTCCTAGTGCCTTACGCAACCTCCGACGGCGCCGACCTCTACTACGAGGACTTCGGCAGCGGCGACCCCGTCGTGCTCATCCACGGCTGGCCCCTGTCCGGCCGCAGCTGGGAAGCCCAGATCCCCGCGCTCGTCGCCGACGGCAAACGCGTCATCACCTACGACCGCCGCGGCTTCGGCAAGAGCAGCCAGCCCTGGACCGGCTACGACTACGACACCTTCGCCGCCGACCTGCGCGCCCTGCTCGAACACCTCGACCTCACCGGCGTCACCCTCGTCGGCTTCTCCATGGGCGGGGGAGAGGTAGCCCGCTACCTCGGCACGTACGGCACCGACCGGGTCAGCAAGGCCGTCTTCGCCGGCGCCGTCCCGCCGTACCTCTACAAGAGCGACGACAACCCCGACGGCGCCCTCGACGACGCCACCATCAAACAGTTCCAGGACGGCGTCACCACCGACCGCATCGCCTTCGTCGACGGCTTCGCCGAGAACTTCTTCAAGGCCGGCGGCACCCTCAAGGTCAGCGACAACCAGGTCCGCTACGCCCAGGAACTCGCCCACGTCGCCAGCGCCAAGGGCACCCTCGACTGCATCGCCGCCTTCGGCCTCACCGACTTCCGCGGCGACCTGGCGAAAATCACCATCCCCACGCTGGTCATCCACGGCGACAGCGACGCGATCGTCCCCATCGAGCACAGCGGCAAGCGCACGGCGGAGAGCATCCCCGGGGCGAAGCTCGTGGTCATCCAGGACGGGCCGCACGGCATCAACGCCTCACACCCGACCGAGTTCAACGAGGCACTGCTGAGCTTCCTCAACAGCTGACAGCTCGCCTTTGCGGTTGTCCCGGTCTTCCGGACCCACCGTTTCGCGGGGGGGGGGCCCCCCCCCCCCCCCCCCCCCCCCCGGGGGCCCCCCCCCACCCGCCCCCGCCCCCCCACTTTGGGGCGCCCCCCCCCCCCCGCGGCCCCCCCCCCGCCCGGCTTTCCCCACCCGCTACGGTCCCGCCTCAGGACAAACGGCCCAGCGCCCGATTCGTACGGTTCGCCCGCACCGCCGCCCGCTGCTGCGCCGCCGTCACCTCGATGTACCCCTGCGACGTCGTCAACGACGCATGCCCCAGCAACCGCATGATCTCCGAAGCATTCGCCCCGTCCTCGGCCAGCCGCGTCGCGAACGTATGCCGCAACGCGTGCAACTGCGCCCCCCGCGGCACCCGATCCGACACCCCCGCCCGCCGGAAACACGACTGCACCAGATACTGCAGCCCACCGCGCCGCAACGGCTCACCACGCCCATCCACCAGCAACGCATCATCCGGCCGCACCCGCCCGAACCGCACCCGCCGGCTCTCCACGTACCGCGCCACCACCGCATCCAACTCCGGCTCGATCGGCACGGACCGCGGCCGCCCACCCTTGCCCGCCACCTCCACCCGCCGCTCACCGGGCCGCCCCACCACCGACCCGGTCCGCAACGCCAACAGCTCGGACAACCGCAACCCGGCACACAACGCCAGAGCCAGCACCACCACATCCCGCTCCGGCCACGGATCCCGCTGCCGCTCATCGGCCCGGCTCACCGCCTCCAGCAACTGCTCCGGCGTGTCCTCACCCCGCAGCGGCTTAGGGGAGGGGACCGACACCCGCGGCTTCCCGACGGCCGGCATCGGATTCCCGGCGACCACGCCGTCGACCACCAGGAACCCGTAGAAGGAGTTCCACGTCGACCACGCCCGATACACCGAGGCTGGCGCCCGCCCAGCCGCGAACGCCGCGAACGCCGACCGCAGCGAGCGAGGGGAGAGGTGACCGAGAGTGACATCCTCGGTGGGGACGTCGAGCGCTCCGGCAACGATGCGCAGGACGGCGGTCAGGTCGCGGCGGTAGGCGAGAAGGGTGTGCTGAGACGGCTTCTGTACGGCACGAGCACCGAGAAACTCCTCGACCAGCGACTCGACCGAAATGTCTTGTTCATCCTGCATAAGGAATATTATGCAGGAAAGTCGCGTCCGTGCGGGGCGCTGGGGGCAGCGGGTTTCTCCGTGGACTGCCGCCCGTTGGCGCTTTGCGCCGTGTGTTCTCCGCATCTCGCGGGTGGGCGCGTCGGCTTTCACTGATGCGCGGGCAGTGAGCCGCCTGGGCGGGGGCGTGCGGCAGTCAGGTGCACTGCATTGCGCTGGCCGCGCCGCGACCGGCGGGTCGTTTGTCGAGCAGGTCCGGTGGCCGATTCCCGGGACGCAGCTCCCGTGTCCCGGGCCGGTTCTGTCAGAAGCATCCTCCTCAGGTTTCATCCCTGGCCGAGGCGCACCCCTCAGACGTCGGCGGGCGCGCGGCATCAACGCCGTCCAGGGGGCAGTCCAGCTGTCGCGTCTCGTCGCACTCCCGCGTTTTGAGCCTCCTCCACGCTCAGATTGACATAATGTAGATTATCGACCACTTGGTTATCGCGGGATCAGCGCCTCCCGGGCGCCCAGGGACGCTGACGTTCGAGCGCCTCGGCAAATCGATCGCTGAGGCGGCACGGTGCTCGCTAGGGTCCGCCCCATGCGGCTCGAAGAGATCACTCCGAAGAACTACGAGGCGGCTCTCGACCTGTCGGTGCGCCCCGACCAAGAGGACCTGGTCGCGCCGGTGGTCAAGTCCCTCGCCGAGGCGTTCGTGTTCTCCGCGTACGCCTGGCCGCGGCTCATCTACGACGGCGAGCGGCTGGTCGGCTTCGTGATGGCGTTCCTCGACATCCCGTGGAATCCCGACCGCGACCCGTCCGACCGGCGATCCGGCCTGTGGCGCCTCGCCATCGCGGCCGACGCTCAGGGCCGCGGCTACGGCAAGTTCGCCGTCGAGGCGGTCTGCCAGGAGATCCGCGCTCGTGGCGGCGACCGGGCGTATGTCACCTGGGAACCCCGTGAGGGCGGACCGGAGGGCTTCTATCTGAAGCTGGGTTTCCGGACGACGGGTGAACGCAGCGGTGGGCAGACAGTCGGAGTGCTCGACCTTCCGTCGTGACGTGAACGGTCATCCGTAAAGATGGCGAGGCCCTCCCCTGGCGTGTGCTCGAGCTCGCCGCGCAGGCCCAGGTCACGGTGGACCGGGTGGAGCGCCGGGGGTGTTGCGTGTGCACACCGAACCCCGGACGATCGCCGTCCATCGTTGATCGAGTCGACGCCGATAGGCGTGAGGGTGGTGCTCTCCCCTGCCGAGCTGGCGCAGCTGTCGGGGCTGGGGGCGATGGTGCGGGACGCCGCCCGCTGAGCGGCTTCGGTGGACGGCAGGGCAGGATCTCGGTCATGGCGGAGACCGTAGAGGCTGGGTCCGACACTTTCGTACGGTGGATCACCGGGTTTCTGGATTCTCCGTCTCGTGCGGCGGAGGAGTTCTGGCAGGCCGTGACGGGTTCGACGGCGTCGGCGCGGCGGGGGCCGGGTGAGGCGTTCGCCACGTTGGTGCCCGCCGGCGGTGACGCGTACCTGAGGGTGCAGGTCGTCGGGGACGGCCCGGCGCGGGCCCACTTGGATCTGCATGTCGAGGATGTGCCGGCGCAGGCGCGCCGGGTGGTGGGGCTGGGCGCGGCTGTGGTGCTGGATGAGGGTGATCTGGTGGTGCTGCGCTCCCCTGCCGGTCTGGCGTTCTGTCTGGTGCGCTGGCAGGGCGAGCGGGTGCGGCCGGCGCCGGTGGGGGTCGCGGGGGCGCGCAGTCTGGTGGATCAGCTGTGTGTGGATGTTCCGGCTGCGTCGTTCGACGCCGAGGCGGATTTCTGGGCTTCGGTGACGGGCTGGGCTCGGCGGCGGGGGTCGCGCCCGGAGTTCGATTTTCTGGTACGCCCGGACGGCATGCCGTTGCGTCTGCTGCTGCAACGAGTCGGTTCTCCCGTTCCCGGCATGCACTTCGATCTTGCTTGTGAGGACCGGGAAGCCCTGGTGGCGCGGCATGTCAATCTCGGCGCGTCGGTGGTGCGGGCGGAGGCTGCGTGGACGACGCTGCGGGATCCGGTGGGGCGGTTCTACTGCGTGACGGACCGGGATCCGGCGACGGGCCGGCTGGGTTGACGGGTTCTTGTCGGTGGGTGCTGGTAGAACAGACGACGTTGGAACACACGTACGACAAAGGGGCGATTCGATGGCGGCGGCGCGGACCGGTGTGCGAGGGCTGAGCGGTGACGACCTGCAGATGATCCGGGACGGGCTGGCGGCCGGGCGTAAACCGCGGGTGATGTTCACGGAGTCGGCGGGTCAGATCGCGGGTCAGGTGGGTCAGGTGGTGACGCTGGCCGATCCGGCGGAGTCCGACGAGTGGGTGGTGGTGCGGTTCGGCCGTGACGAGTTGCCGTTCGCGCCGGGTGATCTGCAGGTGGCGCCGAAGGGGGCGGCGGCGCGCAAGGCTGCTCCCCCTCCCCCGGCTCCTCCGGTGCGCGTGGAGCCGGAGTTTGTCATCGACAAGCCGGTGCCGGTGCCGTCGGGTGCTGCGGGTTCGCGTGCTTCCGGGGCTTCCAGCGCCGGGGCTTCGGGTGGCTCCGGGGCGGGTGTTTCCGGGGCGGGGGGCCGGTCGGGCGGGGCCGCGTCGGGTGCCGCTGGGGCACCCACGACTGCTTCTGCCAATGCGCCGGCCGCTGCTTCGGCTCCGGCTCCGGCTCCGCGGAAGGCGCCGGGTCGGGTGGCCAAGCCGAAGCCGCCGCCGGGGTTGACGGTGACGCTGGCGTACACGGACGGCGAGTGGACGGTGGCGGCGAATCAGGGCACGAAGGCGTTGGCGAAGCCGTATGTGATCCGTCCGGCCGAGGCGATGCGGATGGTGTCGCTGGTGGACGTGCCCGGGGTGCAGGAGGCGGTCGAGCAGATCCTGGCGGCGGAGCGGGCGGAGGCTGAGCAGCAGGCGGAGCGGTTACGCGCGGAGCTGGCCGAGATCGAGGCGCGGTTGCAGGAGCTTCGGGACGCGGGCTGAGCTCGGAGGGCGGCCGGTGGGCGGTCGGTGGGCGGTCCGCGCTTTGCCGGCTTGCTCACCTAGCGGCGGCTTCTGCTGCGTGTCCCCTGGCCCCGATAGTTTCCCTCCGTTTCGGTCCCTTCCCGCGGTCTCTCCCCGCCGCGCTGCTCCCTGCTGGGCTGCTCCGTGCTGGGCTGATTCCTGCTGGCTCGCTTCGCGCGGGCGGGACTTGCGGGCGAGGGCTGCGGGGGACCTTGCGGGCGGGGCTTGCGGGCGTCTGCCGGGCCGGTGGCCTGCCCCCTACCGGCGGCGGTGACGTGCGATCATGGCGCCCTGATGGAAGAAGCGACGTGGCGTGTGCCGGTGGTGTGGCGGGTGCTTCTGCGCCTGTCGCGGCTGCTGGTTCCCTTGATCTGCCGGCTGCGGGTGAGTGGCCGGGTGCCGGTGGAGCTGCGGCATGGTCCGCTGATCCTGGCGGCCAATCATGTCAGCCCTGTGGACCCGGTCATCATGACCGCGGCGTGCAGCATCGCGGGGGTGGCTCCGCGGTTCATGGCGACCGGCGGGTTGTTCGACGCGCCGATCGCGGGGGCGGCCATGCGGGCGTCCGGGCATCTGCGGGTGGATCGGCACACCGCGCAGGTGGCCGAGGCGTTGCCGAACGCGGCGGCGGCGTTGCGGGCGGGTTCGGTCATCCTCGTGTACCCGGAGGGGCGCATCGGGCTGGACCCGTGGATGTGGCCGGAGCGGGGCAAGACCGGGGTGGCGCGGATGGCGGCGTTGTCCGGTGCGCCGGTGATCCCGGTGGCGCAGTGGGGGTCGCATGCGGTGCTGCCGTACACGTCGCCGAAGGACGTGGTGCGGGCCGTGCTGAGGGCGATGGTGCACCGGCCGGTGGTGCAGGTGCGCTTCGGTGAGCCGGTGGACCTGGCCGAGCTGTCCGGTACGGCCGGGGCGCAGGCGATGCGGGCCACCGACCGGATCGTGCAGGCGATCACCGACACGCTGGCGCCGCTGCGCGAGGACGAGCCGGAGATGCCGCGGTTCGTGGACCGTACGCGGCCGGTGGACATGTCGAGGGTCCGGCGCCGGCCCCGCGTTCCCTGAGCTGCCCGGCCTCCGTCGGCCGGGACCATTGAGAGCGGCAGCCATCGCGGTCTCGCTCCAGGTCGCACAACCGGGGGTTCGGCGCTGGGACGTCGCGGGGAATACGGTCGCTGCCGGACCTCGTCTGTGGGCAGACTGCGCGCATGTTGCTGACGATCGCCGGTTCCAGCTGCTCCGGGAAAACGACAGCGGCGCGCGCGTGTGGGTCCATGCCGCGGCTGGTCGTTCACGACTTCGACGAGATCGGGGTTCCCCGCAGCCCGGACGGGGACTGGCGGCAGCGGAGCACGGAGGTGTGGATCGAGCGGGTGCTGCGGTACCAGACCGATGGCGTCGACGTGGTGCTGACCGGACAGTCGCCGCTGGGTGAGGTGCTGGCCAGCCCGTCGGCCACCGCGCTCGACGGGATCGCGGCGTGTCTGGTCGATGTCGATGACGAGGTACGCCTGCGCCGGCTCGACGAGCGGGACCCCGGTAAGTGGGACCGCGACGCTCAGCGGCGGTTCATCGGGTGGGCGCGGTGGAATCGGGGCCATGCCGGTGATCCGCGGCACCTGCCGGAGGCGATCCGGCCCGGGTGGCGGCGGATGAGGTGGGATCGCTGGAGCGACTGGACGCACACCGATCCGCGCTGGTCCGTACGGGTGATCGACACGACGGGCCGCGACGTCCGGGAGTCGGCCGCCGACGTCCGGGAGTGGGTGGTCGATGCTCGCTCGCGGTTCGCCCGTGGGGAGCTGCCCTTGGCGGCCGGTTGGGCGACGCGCGACAGCGGTGGGAGCAGCGGCCGGTGATGAGCCGGCGGGGCGGGGAGGAGAACGTGGGGAGCGGCGTCACAGGGTCTTGGCGAGGTGGCTGAGGACCTGGACCAGCCCGTACGCCTGCTCCAGGTCGTCCGCGGTGAAGGACACCGTCCGTGCGCCCGCCGTGCGGCTGACGCCGGGGATCAGCGTGGCCAGGTCGGCCGTTGCCGGGTTGACCAGGTCGACCTGCAGCTCCAGGGGCCCGGGCAGGTGCTGGACCGGGATCTGGTCGGCGCGGCGTACGGCCTTGGCGGCGGCGCGGTGGATCTGGTCCCGGGCTTCGTCGGGGTGCAGCGCGATGGCGGCGCCCTGGCCGAGGGACTGCTTCACGGCGACCGTCGCCGCGGCCGGTACGAGGTCCCGCAGCTCTGCGCAGGCCGCGTCGTCGCCGGTGAGCAGGACGACGGGCACTCCGTGGTGGCCGGCGAGGGCCGTGGTCAGGCCGATTTCGCCCAGGGAGCGGCCGTCGAGGCGTACGTCGAGGATGGCGTCGCTGACGGTGTGGGCGAGCACGGCCGGTCCTGTGCCGGCGCGGGCGTGGTAGCCGATGAGCAGGACCGCTGCGGTGTCGGTGTCCAGGCCGCCCAGCATGCCGTGCGGGCGGGGTTTGCCGCGGACCAGGCGGGCGCGGCGGTCGAGGTCCTCGGGCAGCAGGTTGCGGTACGGCCCGTGCGCGTCGGCGACGAGGACCGTGGCGGAGGGTACGGCCTCCAGCACCCCGGCGATGGCCGCGTTGACCTCGGCGGTCATCAGGGCGCGGCCACGTTCGTAGTTGTGGCCTCCGGGGTTGGTCTCGTCCGGGTGGACGATGCCGGAGATGCCTTCCATGTCGGCGGAGATCAGCACCTTCATCGACGAGCAGGATACGCGAGCCGCCCCGGCGGCGGCGGCGGCGGAAGGAAGCCGGACCCGGCGATCGGCCGGTTCGGCTGACCGAACGGGCGCTCTGGGCTAAGCAGAGGGGATGGACACGGATGACGCACCGGGCGGACCGCACAGCGATTCGTTGTTCGAACAGCTGCTCGACGCGGCGCCGGACGCCACCGTCGGGGTGGACCGGGCCGGTTCCATCGTGTTCGTCAACGCTCAAGCCCTCCGCCTCTTCGGGTACCGGCGTGACGAGCTGCTGGGTGAGCCGATCGAGATCCTTGTGCCGGATGACATGACCCGCGCTCACCGTGGCCTGCGCAAGAAGTACTCCGCCGCCGCGACGCACCGGGCCATAGGCAGCGGCAACCCCCTGCATGCCCGGCGCAAGGACGGCAGTGTGTTCCCGGCCGAGATCAGCCTGTCCGGGTTGCAGGCCGGCACCGGGCTGATCGTGTCCGCGGCCGTCCGCGACATCACCGACCGGCTGCACGCCGAGGCGGAGCGGGCCCGGCTGCGGGAGGAGGCGGAGCGGGCGAAGTTGCAGAACCAGTTGCAGCACGCGCAGCGCATCGAGAGCCTCGGGCAGCTTGCCGGTGGGATCGACCTGCTGCTCACCGATGTGATCATGCCGCACCTGCTCGGCACCACGCTGGCCGAGCAGGTCACCGCGCTGCACCCCGGGACCCGGGTGCTGTTCATGTCCGGCTACGCCACCCCGGTGCTCGCCGCGCGGGGGACGCTCGACCCGGCCGTCACCCTGCTGGAGAAGCCGTTCACCCGCGACGAGTTGTGCACCGCCGTGCACCAGGCCCTGCGCTGAGCTATTCGGTGGTGCGGCGTTGCCTCAGGTAGGCCAGGACGGCTTCGCGGGTCGTCCGGACGCCGAACAGGGCGCGGGCCTCGGCGATGCGGCGGTTGGCCGTGCGCAGGGACAGAAATTCGGCCGCGGCGGCCGCCGCGATCGTGTCGCCGGCGGCCAGGCGGTCCAGCAGGGCGCGCTGTTCGGGTACGAGCTCAGCGACCGCGTCCGTGCTGTCGGCCGTGGCCGGGGCGGGTGAGCCGCCGGGCCCGAGGTGGACGGCGCCGAGCCGGCTCAGGTCGTCGACCAGCGCGCGGCCGGTCGGGCTGTCGGCGTCGCACACGGCCACGATGCCGGCTCCCCGGGCGGCGGCGAGGACCGCGAGGTGCAGGGCGTCCTGGTCGGTGACGCGCCCGTGCAGGACGAGCCGGTCGGTGCTGACGTCCCAGGTCGCGCTGGGCAGCGCGAACCCTTCCCGGACGGTCCAGCCGTCGCGGGTGAGGCGGCGCACCACGGTGTCGGCGTCGGTGGTGGAGGCGACGACGTGGCGGGGGGCGTCGGGTTGTCGGGTCACCGGCCATCCTCACGGTCGGGGAAAGCGGAGGGAACGGGAGCGCGGTCGGGGGCCGGGGCGTCCTCCAACTGGGTCATGGCGAGCGCCGCGGCTTCCGTACGGGTGCGGGCGCCGAGCTTGCGCATGCCCGCCCGGATGTGGGTGTCCACGGTCTCCGCGGAGATGCCGAGCTGCCCGGCGATGCGGCGGGTGGGCTCCCCCGCGGCGACCAGGCGCAGCACTTCGGCCTCCCGGCGGGTGAGCTGGGTGCCGGAGCGGGGGCTGCGGGTGTCGCGGTGCACGTGGTGCCGGCGCAGGCCCCGGCGGGCGCGGCCGGCGAGGACGACCAGTCCGGCGGTGTCGGCGAGCTGTTCGGCCTGCAGGAGCGCGTCGACCGCGCGGTGCGGGTCGCGGTCCTGCAGGCCGGCGGCGAGCAGGCAGCGGATCTGTTCGCGCAGGGCGGTGCCGGCCCACGCCTCGGCGGCGGCGGTGAAGCCGGTGCCGGTGGCCCAGGCGGTCAGGGTGCGGCGGGCCGCGGTGGGCAGCGCGGCGGGAACGGCGGGTCCGGGCGCGGGGGCGCCGGCGTCGTACGCGGCCCAGCGGGCGGTGATGTGGTGCAGGCCGGTGAGCAGCCCGGGCGCCTCGGTGTCCGGGGCGCGGGCGGCGCGGTCGGGCTGCCCGTCGAGCCAGGCCGCCTCGCGGGCCACCCACGCGGTCGCCGGGTGCGCGGCGTCGGCGCCGAGGCGGGCGCGGGCGGCGGCGAGCAGGCCGGTGTCGGCCTCGACCAGGGCGGTGGCGGCCAGCGCGTAGCCGCGCGCGTCGGCGGGCAGGGCGCGGTCGGTGAGGTCGGCGCTGCGGCGTACCACGTCGTCGACGGCGGGGGTGGCGCCGCGCAGCACGTCGGCCCAGTCGGCGGCGGCGAGGAAGCGGGTCTGCCAGCTGTACGCGAGGTCGCCCGCGCAGGCGTCGGCGGCGTGGCGGGCGGTGGTGGCGGCGTCGTCGAGGCGCCCGTCGGCGGCGAGGTGCTCGACGAGCAGCCAGGCGCTCCACCGGCCGGTGAGCGGGTCGGCGGTGCCGGCGGCGGCCGCGAGGGCCTGCTCCCAGCCGGGCGTACGGTGCGCGGCGCGCACGGCGGCGAGGGCGGCCGCGACCCCGGGGGCCGGTACGGGATGCCGCGCAGCGATCTTGTCGGCGGTGTCGAGGGCGCCGGTGGGGTCGGTGGCGAGGTCGGCCAGCAGCAGGATGCGGTCGCGGGCGGCCACCACGGTCGCCGAGGCGGCGTCGGGCACCGGGCGGACGCAGTCGCGGGCCGCCACCGGGTCGCCGCCCTGCAGCAGGGCCTCCCCGCGCAGCACGTCGGCCTCGACGCCGAGCGGCCGGGCGGTGGTGAGCACCCGGGCAGCGGCGTGCGGGCGCCCGGCGGACAGCAGCGCGTCGGCGGCGGCGAGGCGTACCCGCGGGTCGACCGTGACGCCGGGCAGCTCGCAGGCGAACAGCAGCAGGTCGGCACGGTCGCCGCCGCCGGCCCGGTCGGCCGCGGCGAGGGCCCTGCGGTACGCGCCCGGATGGTCCCCGGCGGCGGCGAGGTGCCGGGCGGCCTCCGCGTCGGGAGTCAGCGCGGCGAGCGCCTGGTGCAGCTCGGTGCGGGCGTCGCCGTCGAGCAGCCCGGCCGCGGTCTCGGCCAGGTACGCCGACACGGGCACGATGCCGTCGCCGGCCTGCTCGACGAGCCCGGCCTCGTGCAGCACGGCCGCGCCCGGGCCCAGCATCGCCGCGAGGGCGGGGCGCCCGAGCAGGCCCAGCGCGGCGAGCGCGGTGCGGGCGGGGCGGGGCAGGTCGGCCAGGGCGGTGGCGATCGCGTACGCCACCTGGTCGATGCCGGTGTCGGCGGCGCCGCGCCCCCCGGCGGCGTGCCGGGCCAGCGCGGTGACCGCCAGGGGGTTGCCGCCGGCGCGGGCCAGTACCGCCGCGAGCGCGTCGTCGCCGAGGTGCGGTGCGGTGCGCCGGGCCAGCGCCGCCGCGTCGGCCGGGCTCAGCGGCGGCACGTCGAGCCAGGCGGTGGCGGCGGCGCGCAGGGCGGCGACCGTGTCGGCGCTCAGCCGGTGCGGGGTACGCAACGCCACGACGACGCGTACGTGGGCGGCCAGGTGCGGCAGAGCGGCCAGGGTGGCGGGGTCGGCGTACTGCAGGTCGTCGAGGACGAGCAGCCCGCCGCGTACCCGGGAGCGCACCGCCTCGGCCAGCAGCGGGACGTCGTGCACGGGCAGGCGAGCCCGCACCGCCCGCGACAGGGCGAGGGCGGGCACGGCGGCGAGCATGGCCAGGCCACCGCCGGCGTACGCGGTGCCACCCGCGGCGGCGGCGACGCGGCGCAGCAGCGTGGTGCGGCCCGAGCCGGGGGCGCCGGTGAGCACGACGAGGCCGGGGCGGCGCAGATGCGCGGCCGCGAGCCCGGCCAGGTCGTGCGATGCCACGCGCGCCCCCATCCCGCTGCGCCCCCTGCAGCGTTGCCTTGGCACGAACACGGGATCCGCCCGTGCCCGTCCCCTCGTAGTCTGTGCTGCGGCAGGCGATCCCGCCCTGCCCGGGTACGGGAAGGGCAACCACCTTTGTCTGCGATGACGGCCGCGGTCAGCACATTCTCCCTGACTGTGTGCTCGGCTGACGAGTCATGACCGTCGGCCCGCTGTCCGCACGCATGGCAACGCTGTGTGACGAAATCGTCGCCCGGGTCGGCCCGGAGGTCGCCGGCCAGGTGGAACACGTCCGGGAGCGGCTCGCGGAGCCGTTACGCATCGCGATCGCGGGACGGTTGAAAGCCGGAAAGTCGACACTCGTCAACGCGCTGATCGGCCGCCGGGTCGCGCCCACGGCCGCCGGGGAGTGCACCCGGGTGGTCACCCGGTTCCGCTACGGCACCGCCGACCGGGTCGACGTGGTGTGCCGCGACGGTGAGCGCCGCAGCCTGCCGCTGGGCGACGACGGCATGCTTCCGCAGCGCCTGGGGGTGCCCGCAGGCCGGGTGGCGTACCTGGACGTGTCGCTGACCAGTGAGAAGCTGCGCGGGCTGACCGTGGTGGACACCCCGGGCCTCGCCTCCACCGACACCGGCCTGTCCGCCCGGGCCGCCGCCGAACTCAGTGAGGCGGGGCACCGGCCGGACACGACCGCACCGTTCGACGCCGCGATCGACGCCGACTCCGCCTCCGAGGTCGCCGCCGCGGAGGCCGTCGCGTACGTGTTCACCCAGGCCGTCCGCGCCGACGACGTCCAGGCGCTGGAGGCGTTCCGGTCGGCGTCGGCGCGGCTGGCCTCGAGCCCGATCAACGCGCTGGGCGTGTTCGGCAAGGTCGACACGCTCGTCGGCGGGGCCGCGGACCCGTGGCCGGTCGCCGGTCCTCTGGCCGAGCAACAGGCGGCGCTGCTGGCCCGTACGGTGTCCGAGGTCATCCCGGTGGTGGGCCTGCTCGCCGAGACCGGTGAGGCGGGGCGGCTCACGGCCGCCGACTGCGCCGCCCTGCGGCAGCTGACCACCATCCCGGTCGACCAGCTGCGGGTGCTGCTGGCCTCCGTCGACCTGTTCCGCACCCGGCCCGCCCCGGTGGAGCCCGCCCGGCGTGAACGGCTGCTGGAGCTGCTCGACCTGTACGGCATCGGCTTCTGCCTGGCGCAGCTGGCCGCCGACCCGTCGCTGGGCAGCGGCGAGCTGGTGCGCCGGCTGGTGCAGGCCTCCGGATTCCCCCGGTTGCAGCGCACGCTCGAGCAGACCCTGCGGTGGCGCGCCGACGCGATCAAGGCGGGATGGGCGCTCGCCCGGCTGGAACGCATCGCCGGGCACACCGGTGACCTGCGCGACCGCGAGACGCTGCGGGCGGCCACCGAGCGGCTGCTGCGCGAGCCCGCGTACCACCGGCTGCGGCTGCTGGAGGTCGCGCAGCGCGTCGCCACCGGTGCCGTGCCGCTGCCGGTGGCGTGGGAGCGGGAGCTGACCCGGCTGGCGACCTCCGACGACGCCCGGTGGATCCTGCGGCTGCCGCACGCCGGGCCGGACGAGCTGGCCGCGGCCGCGGTGGAGGCGGCGGGCCGCTGGCGGGTGTACGCGGTCGCCGGCGCGGCCCCGGCCCAGTCGCGGGTCGCGCAGGTCGCCCACCGCGGCTTCCACCTGCTCGCCCAGGCGATCCGCGCCCAGGCCGCAGGAGGAGAAGCCGCGCCCGAGACCCGCGCCCGGGCCGCAGGAGGAGAAGCCGCGGCCGAGACCCGGGCCCGGACGCAAGCGGCGCAGCCCGGCAGCGACGACGAGACCCGGGTGCAGACGGAGGCCGGACGATGACCGCGACCCGCGAGCTGGCCGGCGTGCTCACCGCCGCCGTCGACGACGCGCTGGCCGTCGTGCAGGCCGCCGACCCCGACGCCGGTGCGGAGCTGGCCGAGCTGCGCCGCCGCCGGCTGACCCGGCCGTCCATCGTGCTGGTCGGTGAGACGAAACGCGGCAAGAGCTCGCTGATCAACGCGCTGCTCGGGGTGCCCGGGCTGTCGCCGGTGGACGCGGCCGTCGCCACCGCCGCGTACCTGCACTTCTCCCCCGGCAGCACGGTGACCGCGACGGCGTACGTGCCGGGCTCGGGGGAACCGGTCGAGTTGAGCGTGGAGCAGCTGGCCGAGTGGGCGACCGGGCGCGGCGGCGTACGGGCACCCCGGCGCATCGACGTCACCCATCCCGCGCCGCTGCTGCAGTACGTGAGCCTGCTGGACACCCCCGGCGTCGGCGGTCTCGACCCCGCGCACACCGCCGTCGCGCTGGACGCCGTGGAACGGGCGACCGCGCTGCTGTTCGTGGCCGACGCGTCGGCGCCGCTGTCGCAGCCGGAGCTGGAGTTCCTGGTCGCTGC
This sequence comes from Nucisporomicrobium flavum, assembly GCF_016464385.1. Lineage (GTDB taxonomy): Bacteria > Actinomycetota > Actinomycetes > Mycobacteriales > Micromonosporaceae > Actinoplanes > Actinoplanes flavus_A. Next base: position 291,012 of record NZ_JADMLH010000001.1, read on the forward strand.
GAGCGAACGCGTCGACGCGGTGGTGTTCGCCCTGACCAAGGTGGACGCGTTCGGAGGCTGGCGGCGCATCGCCGAGGACAACCGGGCGCTGCTGCGGGCCCGCGCGCCCCGGTTCGCGGACGCGCCGTGGTTCCCGGTGTCGGCGCGGCTCGCCGAGATGGCGCTGGCGGTACCCGCCGGGGAGCAGGCCGCGCTGGTCGACGCGTCACGCATCGCCGAGCTGCAGCACGCCCTGGTGGAGCTGGCCGGGCGCGGGCACCAGCTGCAGCTGGCCAACGTGCTGCGCGCCGCCCGCGCCGAGCTGGGCCGCCTCGAACAGGCCGCGCAGGACCGGGTCGCCGCCGCCGAGGCCGACCCGGGTGCCACCGCCCGGGTACGGCAGCAGCGCAGCGCCCTGGCCGCGCGCAAACGCACCGAGTCGCGGCAGTGGGCGCTGCTGCTCAGCGCCGAGACGCAGCGGGCCCGCGTCGAGGTGGTGGGGATGCTGCGTACCCGCATCGGCGAGCTGCAGCAGCAGGTCGGGGCGCGCATCGACACGCTGCGCGGCGACGGGCTGGCCGCGCTGCCCGACCAGGTGGACGCCGAGCTGCAGGCGGTGGCCGTACGGCTGTCGCAGGACCTGGAGGCCACGTTCCGGCAGGTCGGCGAGCGGGTGCTGGCGCAGGTGTTCGACGACGAGGAGCTGGCCGCGGTGCTGGACCGGCTCAACGCCACCCTGCGGCACGCGCTGAGCGCCGGGCCGCCGCGCGAGCACTCACCCGACAACATGCTGATCGCGTTGTCCGCGGGCGGGATCGCCGTCATGGCCGGCCGCGGCGCGGTGTTCGGCGCGTCGCTGCTCGGCGTGGGCGGCGTGGTCGCCGGTGGCCTGCTGGTGCCGGTCGCGGGGCTGGGCCTGGGCGTGGCCGCCGGCGGGTACGTGCTGTACCGGCGGCGGGTGCAGTCGGACCGCCAGCAGGCCCGCGCGTGGCTGCGTGAGGTGCTCGGCGAGGCCCGCGCGGCGTTGCAGGACGAGATCTCGTACCGCTTCACCGACCTGCAGTACGCCCTGGGCGTGGCCGTCGACGACGCCGTGGAGCGGCGCCTGCGCGACCTGGACGCCCGCATCGCCGAGATCGACGCGGCGGCCGCGGAGGACGCCGCGGGCCGGTCCCGGCGCCGGGCGGCGGCCGCCGCCGAGCTGCAGCAGGTCCGTGCCCGCGTCAAGCAGGCCGACGACGTTCTCGCCCGGGCCCGTGCCCTGGCGCCCACTCCCACCGGTCCGGAGGAATCATGAGCGACGAGCACGGCTGGCCGGAGTTCCACGACGCCGGTCACCACGACGACCCGGGCCACCACGGCTTCGACGACGACGACGGCGCGCACGCCGCCCACGACCAGGTCGACGGGTGGCAGGACGACGTGGCCGGCGCGGACCACGACGACCTCGACGCGATGGATCACGGCTGGGAGCAGCCGGACCACGCCGAGCCGGAGCTGCCCTCCACGCACGACGTGCACGAGGTCCACGACGTGCACGCCGACGCGGACGCGCACGGCGTCGTCGACGTCACCCACGGGCACGAGTTGGGCCCGGTCGGCGCGGACCCGGACGCCGCGGCGGACCACGGCGACGTCGGCGACCCGGCCGGGGTGTTCCCGCCGGCGCTGGACGTGGGTCCGCTGCCCGAGCCCGTCGACGGGTTCCCGTGGATCGACACGGGCAGCCTCGGCGCCGTCGACCCGCACGCGATGCCCGCCGACCCGGTCACCGCGGCGGACCTTGCCGGGTACGCGGCCGAGGACCTCCCGCCGGCCGAGGACCCGTGGGCGCACCTCGCGCAGTCCGAGGACCCGGCGACGAGCGCCCTGGCCCGCTGGTGGCGCGACAACGGCTGAGCGGTCCGCCGCAAGGGCCCGCGGATGCTCTAAGCTGCCTGCCGAGCGGCGGGAAATCGCCTGGTCCTGGGAAGGTTTCACAGCAATGGGCGCACCCGCAGATACGCCGGCCGGAACCGTCGCGCCCACCCCGGCGCGGCGCGAGCGCACCGGCTGGTATTTCTACGACTGGGCGAACTCGGCGTTCTCCACGACCGTCATCACGGTGTTCCTGGGGCCGTTTTTGACCTCGGTCGCCGAGCAGGCCGCCGGGTGCGCGCTGGGCGCCGACGAGTGCGACGGGCGGGTGCATCCGCTGGGCATCAGCGTCGCCGCCGGGTCGTACTTTCCGTACCTGGTGTCGCTGTCGGTGCTGCTGACGGTGTTCGTGCTGCCCGTGATGGGTGCGATCGCCGACCGGGCGGAACGCAAGAAGCCGCTGCTGGCCGCGTCCGCGTTCATCGGGGCCGGCGCGACCGTGGCGATGGCGTTCGTGACCGGCGAGCGGTACCTGCTGGGCGGGGTGCTGTTCATCGTCGCCAACGTGTCGTTCGGCGCGTCCGTGGTGGTGTACAACTCGTTCCTGCCGCGGCTGGCCGGGCCCGACGAGCGCGACAAGGTGTCCAGCCGGGGCTGGGCGCTGGGCTACCTGGGCGGCGGGGTGTTGCTGCTGCTGAACCTGGTGGTGGTGACCGTGCTCAGCGTCGAGGGCGACGACCGGCGCACCCTGGACCTGGCGCGCTGGTGCATCGTGTCGGCCGGCGTGTGGTGGGCGGTGTTCACGCTGCTGCCGCTGCGGTGGCTGCGCGAGCACCCGGGCACGGCCGCGGGCGGCGCGCGCGGCAACGTGCTCACCGACGGGTTCCGGCAGCTCGGGCACACGGTGCGCAGCCTGCGGGCGTACCCGTTGACGTTGTTCTTCCTGGTCGCCTTCCTGGTCTACAACGACGGCATCCAGACGGTGATCGCGCTGGCCAGCCAGTTCGGCACCGAGGAGCTGAAGCTGGGGCAGAGCACGCTGATCGTCACCATCCTCATCGTGCAGTTCCTGGCGTTCGGCGGGGCGCTGCTGCTGGGGGCGCTGGCCGCGCGGATCGGCGCGCGCCGCACGGTGCTGTTCGCGCTGGCGCTGTGGCTGGTGGTGATCCTGGCCGCGTTCTGGCTGCCGGAGGGTGAGCCGGTCCCGTTCATGTTGCTCGGCGTCGGCATCGGCCTGGTGATGGGCGGCAGCCAGGCGCTGAGCCGGTCGCTGTTCAGCCAGCTGATCCCAGAAGGCCGCGAGGGCGAGTACTACGGCTTCTACGAGATCAGCGACAAGGGCACGAGCTGGCTGGGTCCGCTGGCGTTCGGGCTGGTGTACCAGCTGACCGACAGTTACCGCATCGGCATCGTGTCGCTGGTGGTGTTCTTCGTGGCCGGTGGCATCCTGCTGGCGGCGGTGCCGATGCGCCGCGCCATCGAGGCGGCGGGCAACACCCCGCCGCGGCTGCTGTGAGCGCGGAAGGACCGCCGGGCATGGACATCACGATCGACGCGGGTTCGCCGGTGCCGCCGTACGAGCAGGTCCGGTTGCGGATCGCGGCGCTGGCCGCCGACGGGACGCTGGCGGCGGGCACCCGGTTGCCGCCGGTGCGCACGCTGGCCGCGCAGCTGGGCCTGGCGGTCAACACGGTGGCCCGCGCCTACCGGGAGCTGGAGCAGGCCGGGCTGGTGGAGACCCACGGCCGGGCGGGCACGCTGATCACCGCGGCGGCGGCCGGGACGCCGGTCGCGGCCCGGAAGGCGGCCCAACGGTACGCGGACGAGACAAAATCCCTCGGACTGACACCGCAGGCGGCCTTGGCGCTGGTCGAGGCCGTTCTCCGCCGTCCGGGCTGAACGTCGTGGTCAGGCCTGCGCCCGGGCCCGCAGCATCCGGACCAGGACGGCGGCGCGGGCCTGCAGGTTCTTCGCCGCCATCGGCGGCATGCCGGGCCGCCCGGCGGCGGCCGCCGCCCGGGCCGGGAAGCCGGCGTCCACGCCGTGGCGGGGGAACAGGTGGCGCACGACGGCGAGGGTGACCGACAGGTGGCTCGCCCCGAGGGAGGCCAGCTCGCCCAGGAACCGGTCCGGGTACGGCCGCAGCACGTCGGCGTGGGCCGGATCCCAGAAGGCCCGCCCGATCGGGCGCAACGCGCTGGGCGGCACCCGCCGCTCGCCGAACACGGCCCGCCACACCTCCTCCTTGGCGGCCGGCTCGGGTGAGGCGGCCCGCACGGTCAGCGCCGAGTGGATCGCGTCGGGGTCCGGGTCGCGGCGCAGCTGCCGCTCGACCGCCGCGGGGTCGTGCCGGCCGACGGCCGCCAGCCGGGTGAGCCAGCGCCACCGCAGGTCGATCGAGTCGCCGACGGGGCCGTCGAGCTCGGCGAGCCGGTCGGCGGTGGTGGCCAGGGCGATGGCGGCCTGCAGGCCCGCGGTGCGGGCGGCGGCGTCGCCGGCGCGTCCGGCCAGGGCGAGGCAGGCGGCGCCGAGGTGTTCCCTGGCCTCGACGGCGGGACCGGCCCAGTCCACCGCGACCGCGACGGAGGTCCGCAGCAGGTCGTCTCGGACGATGGGGTCGGTCTCGAGCGGGAGGGCACCGGCGGCGTACCCGATGAGGTCGGCGGGGGCGAGCAGCCCGTCCTCGAGCAGGTGCCACAGAATGATCCGGGTCAGCGCCCGGCTGTCCGCGCCGGGCAGGTGGCGGCCGTGGCCGAGCAGGAGCTTCAGGGAGGCGGCGTCGGGGCGTACCCGGGCGAAGGTGAGGTCGTCGTCGTTGATCAGGATCAGGTCGGCGGCCGGTTGCCCGGCGAGCCCGGCGATGGGCTGGGTCGCGGCGGTGGTCTCGACGGGGAGGCGGTGGCGCCGTACGGGCCGGTCGTCGCGCAGGTCGTAGACTCCGGCGGTCAGGCGGTGGACCCGCCGTGCCGGCCGGTCGGGCGGTGGTGTGGTGGTGACGGCGACCTCGCGGTAGCGGCCGTCCGGGCCGGTCTCGCAGGCGACGGTCAGCACGTCGGTGCCGGCGGTGCGCAGCCACCCGTCGGCCCAGCCGGACAGGTCCCGGCCGGCGGCGCCACCGACCGCGGCGAGCAGATCGGTCAGCGTGGCGTTGCCGTACGCGTGGTCGGCGAAGTAGCGGGCCAGCCCGGCGACGAAGGCCGCCTCACCGACGTACTCGGCGAGCTGGCGCAGCAGGCTGGCACCCTTGCCGTACGTGATCATGTCGAATGCGGCCTTGGCGTCGGCGGCCGTCGCGATGTCCTGGTGGATCGGGTGGGTGCCGGGGCCGGCGTCCTCGGTGTACCCGTCCTCCTTGCGGGAGCCGAGGAACCAGCGCCACGCCCCGGTGTACGCCGTCGCCTGCTCGGCGGCCCACAGCGCTGCCCAGTCCGCGAACGACTCGTTGAGCCACAGGTCGTCCCACCAGCGCAGGGTGACCAGGTCGCCGAACCACTGGTGGGCCATCTCGTGCAGCAGCACCACGGCCCGGTCGTAGCGCTCGGCGGCTGTGGGGACCGTGCGGTGCAGGTAGCGGTCGCTCCAGGCCACGCAGCCCCAGTTCTCCATCGCCGCGCCGGGGAAGTCCGGGCAGAAGACCTGGGTGTACGTGCGCTGCGGGAACGGTGACGCGAACCGGTCGTTGAAGAACCGCAGCCCGCGCCCGGTCAGGTCGAACAGCTCGCCGGCCTGCTCGTCGAGGTGGGAGGCGAGGCTGCGGCGGCTCAGCAGGCGCAGCTCGTAGCCGTCCACGCTGCGCCGCACCTCGTGGAACGGCCCGGCGCACACCGCGGTGACGTACGGCGACAGCCGCGGCGTGTCCTCGAAGACCCAGGTGCGGGTCGTCCCGGCGTCGGTGCACGAGGCCGCGGCGGAGTTGGACACCACCGACCACGCGTGCGGGGCGTGCACGGTGAACGCGAAGACGGCCTTGAGGTCGGGCTGGTCGAAGCAGGCGAACACGCGCCGGGCGTCGTCGGGTTCGAAGCTCGTCCACACGTAGACGTCGCCTTCGCCGTCGCCGGAGTCGACCGTGCGGTGGATGCCGGCGCGCTGCCCGGTGCGGGTCATGGTGGCCGCGACCTCGAGCCGGTGCTCGCCGTCGAGCGGGGGCAGGTGCAGCCGTTCGCCGTCGAACGCCCCGGGTGCCAGCGCGACGCCGTCCAGCCACGCGTCGGCCGTGTCGGCGATGACGTCGATGAAGGTCGCCTCGCCGGGGTGCCGCGCGGTGAACGACACTGTGCTGCGGCTGTGCAGCACCGGGCCGTCGAGCAGGCCGGTGAGGTCCAGGTCGACGTCGTAGCGGTGGACGGTCAGCGCGGCGGCGCGGTGGCGGGCCTCGGCCACGCTCAGCGTCGCCTCCTGGCGGTCGGTCTGCATGTCTCCCCCATCGGCGGCGCGCGACATCAACCGCGGCCACTGTAGAGGCAACGTGCACGGCTCAGGTGGTGGTGACGGTGATCGCGCCGGCGGGGCACATGACGACGGCGCGTTGCAGGAGCTCGGGGTCCACGCCGTCGGGCTGTGGCTGCAGCACGACGACCACGCCGTCGTCGTCCTGGTCGAAGACGCTGCCCAGGGTCATGACGCAGTTGCCGGCGCCGATGCAGACGTCACGGTCGGCGCTCACGCGGGCGCTCACCACGTCACCGGCATTTCCGCGAGGCCGTACACGATGGACATCTCCCGTTTGGGCAGCGCGGCCGGGTCGGCGGCCAGGGCCAGGCCCGGGAAGCGCCGGGCCAGGCGGGTCAGGGCGATGCGCAGCTCGGCGCGGGCCAGGGGCTGCCCGATGCACTGGTGCACGCCGAAGCCGAACGCGACGTGCTGGTGCGCCTGCCGGTACGGGTCGAACTCGTCGGCGTCGTCGAACACCTCGGCGTCGCGGTTGGCCAGCGACAGCAGGGCGGTGGCGGGTTCGCCGGCGCGGATGAGCCGGCCGCCGATCTGCACGTCGCGGATCGCCTGGCGGGGCAGCCCGGTCCGGATGATCGTGAGGTAGCGCAGCAGCTCCTCGACGAGGGTGTCGGCGTCCGCGTCGGTGCCGTCGCGCAGCCGCTGCCACACGGCGGGGCGTTGCAGCAGCAGGAGCACGCTGAGCCCGATCATGTTCGCGGTGGTCTCGTGCCCGGCGATGAGCAGCAGCAGCGCCATGCCGATGAGCTCGCCGATCTCGAGCTCGCCGGTGCGGACCCGGTCGCTGACGAGCCGGCCGAGCAGGTCGTCGCCGGGGCGGCCGCTGGTGCGCTTGGTCTCGATGAGCCCGCCCAGGTACGCGCGCAGGCTCGTGGCGGCGTCGCGTACGGCGAGCGGGTCGGCGCCCTGGTCGAGCATGACGGCGCTGCGCTGCTGGAAGAACGCGTGGTCGGCGTACGGCACGCCGAGCAGGTGGCAGATGACCAGCGACGGTACGGGCAGCGCGAACGTGGCGACGAGGTCGGCCGGCGGTCCGGCGGCTTCGAGGGCGTCCAGGGCGCCGTCGACCACGTCACCGATGAGCGGCTCGATCCGCCGGACGTTCTTGATCATGAACTCGGGGGTGAGCATGCGCCGCAGCCGCAGGTGTTCCTCGCCGTCCATGCGGATGAACCCGCCGCGGCGGTTCTGCGGGGTGGCCGGCGGCGGGGTGCGCAGCAGCGGGAACCCGGGCCGGGTCATGTCGGCGCTGAACGCGTCGGAGCGCAGCATCTGCTTGACGTCGGCGTGCCGGGTGATCAGCCACGTCCAGCCGCCGGTGGGTAGCCGTACCCGGGTGACGGGCCCGTCGAGGCGGCGCCGGTCGGCCGGGGTCACCGGGGTGAACGGGTCCTCGTCGGGGCTGCGGAACGGGAACAGCGGGAGGCGGTCGGTCAGCACGTCGGCCACGGCGGCGCTCCTGACGTTGCGGGGAGTACTGGTTCGCAAGCGCTACGTTAACGCCGGATCGGGCATAGGACAACGAATGTCGATGAATCTCCTCGCCCGGTCATCCGCGTCGCGCGTGGCCCCGGATCACGAGGATGTGCCACAGGTACTTCAGCAGCTGCAGCACCGTGGCGTGGTCGCCGAACCCGGCGAAGTCGCCCGTACGGTGGCTGGCCGCGCCGATCACGGCCGCGTCGATCGGGCCGGGGCCCAGGGCGCGGGCCAGCCGCTCGGCGTCGGGTCCGCGCAGCTGCGCGCCGAACCCGGCGGCGTCCAGCACGAAACCCGGATGCCACTCCAGTGGGGCGATCGTGGCCAGGTGCCCGGCGGTGGGCGTACCGGCGAATGCGGGGTCGCAGACGATCGCCTCGACGTCGGTGGCCAGGTCGACGCCGCCGTGCACCTGCGCCTCGACGTAGTCGTCGAGGGTGCGGCCCGGCTCGCGACGCGGCGCGGTGAGCGCGGCGATCCACTGCGGTGCCGCGGCGGCGTTCACGCCCAGCGCCTGCCCGGTGCGCTCCACCTGCTCGAGCAGGGCCGCCCAGATGCCGCCGAACGCGTCGGCGGTGCCCACGATCTCCGGTTCGGTGACGCTGTCGCCGTGGCTGTACGTGGCCCGCTCGGCGGCCGCCGCCCGCAGCCGCAGGTGGCAGCTGCCGAACCGTGGCGCCGCCCCGTCCGGGTGCCCGGCCAGGTTGAGCGCGCCGTACACGGGCCGCCCGGCGCTGACCTCGCTCGGGTACGCCCCGGCGAACATGCGCTGCTCCCACCGGTCCCGGTCGCCGCCGGGGTACGCGGTGAGCCCGCCGTTGGAGATCCGCGTCTCGAACTGGCTGCGGTACACACCCTCGGCGGCCAGGTGCTCGGCGACCGTACGCCCGTCGCCCAGCAGCCGGTCCGGGTGGAAGTTGATCGTGATCCGGGCCGCCGGCACGGGCAGCCGGCCGGCGGCGCCGAGCGCGCGCACGTGCGCGACCGCCCGCGCCGCCCCCGGGGTCACTTCGGGTCGATGGCGCCGGTCGCCAGCAGCACCATCAGCAGCGCGCCCAGCACCAGCCGGTAGCCGATGAAGATCGAGTACGAGTGCCGGGCGATGAACTTGAGCAGCCACGACACCGCGAACCAGCCGACGATGAAGCTGACCACCGTGGCGGTGATCGTGGCCGGCCAGCCGACGCCGCCGTTGGCGGTGGAGATGCCGTCGTACTCCTGGGCGGTCTGCAGCACGGTCGCGCCCAGCAGCGCCGGGATGCTCAGGAAGAACGACAGTTTCGTCACGGTCACCCGATCGAGGTCGCGCAGCAGGCCCGCGGTCATCGTCGCGCCCGAGCGGGACACGCCGGGGATCAGCGCCAGGCACTGCACCGTACCGATGATCAGGGTGTCCTTCCAGGTGACGTCCTCCTGGTGGCGCACCTGGGTGGCGGCGTGGTCGGCGAACCACATCACACCGCTGTAGAGGATCAGCGCGCCCGCGACGAACCACAGGCTGCGCAGCGTGGTCTCGATGGTGTCCTGGAACAGCAGCCCGATGATGCCGATCGGGATCGAGCCGAGGATGACCGCCCAGCCGAACCGGTAGTCGGCGTTGCCGCGCTGCTCGCTGCTGAACACCCCGCGCAGCCACGCCGTGATGATCCGGATCAGGTCGTGGCGCAGGAAGATCACCGTGGCCAGCACCGCGCCGGACTGGATGATCGCCGTGAACGCCGTGATGTCGGGCGCGTCGATCCGGTAGCCGAGCAGCTTCTCCAGGATGGTCAGGTGGCCCGTGCTGGAGATGGGCAGGAACTCGGTGAAGCCCTCCACCGCGCCCAGCAGCACCGCTTCGATGATGTTCAACCCAACCCCGTCCCGAGATCGACAGCCCGACCGCGGTCGAGGATAGGGGGTCGCTCAGGCGCCGCTGCGACGGACCCGCGCCGCCGCGATCGTGTACGCCGGGTCACGGTCGAGGTTGTGCCGGTCCCGGTCGTAGCGGCGGGTGGTGCGCGGATCGGCGTGACCCATCGCGTCCTGCACGTCTTCGAGGGGCACCCCCTCGGCGCGGGCCGTCGTGGCGAACGCGTGCCGCAGTGAGTGCGGCGACAACCGCTCCCAGCCCGGTACGCCGGCCTCCCGCGCGAGCCGCCGGACCAGCCGGAACACCGCGTGCCGGTCCAGGCGGGCCCCCGAGGCGGTGACCAGCAGCGGCCCGTCGAGCCGGTCCGCGGTGGTGCCCTGCGCGGCCGCGCGCTGCGCCAGGTACGCGTCCAAGGTGACCGCGGCGTACGGGGTCAGCGCCCGCCGCCGCGGCTTGCCGCCCTTGCCGACGAACCGCACGCTGCGGTGCCCGCGCTCGACCCCCACGTCGGCGACGTCGAGGCCCACCAGCTCACCGACACGCAGCCCCAGGTCGGCCAGCAACGCGATCGCCGCGTGGTTACGGGCCGCCGCCGCTCCCGTGCCGGCCTGCGCGGCGGCCAGCACCGCGTCGACCTCCTCCGGGCTCAGCCCGACGGTGGCCGAGTGGTCGCGGGACACGAACGGCCTGTCCGCGCCGGCCACCGGGTTCGCGTCGACCGCCCGCAGTTTGACGAGGAAGTCGTACCAGCTGGACAGCCCGGACAGCTTGCGCGCCACCGTCGCCGGGGCCAGCTCGGCCGCCTCCAGGCCGCGCGCGTACGCGTTGACGTCCAGGAAGGACGCCCGCAGCGGGTCCACCTCCCGGGCGGCGCACCACGCCAGCCACGCCGCCACATCCCGCCGGTACGCGTCGCGGGTGTGCACGGACAGCCGCCGGTTCTGCAGCCACGCCTCGGTGACCTGCTCGGCGCTGCCGCCGACCGCGACCGCGCCGCCGCTCTGCCGGGGTACCAGGGACATGCCCGCCATGATCTCAGCCGGCGTGCACCCGAGCGTGCTCGACATGCCAGGTGCGGGTGTGCCCGATCGCATCGGCGAACCACCGGTCGTGGGTGACCGTCACCAGCGTCCCCCGGTACGCCCGCAGCGCCTCCTCCACCACGTCGAGCGCGTCGAAGTCCAGGTAGTTCGTCGGCTCGTCGAGCAGCAGCACCCGCGCCGGGCTGTTGACCATGACGGCCAGCAGCAGCCGCCGCAGCTCCCCCGCGGACAGGCTGCGCACCCCGGCGGTCCACTGGTCGGGGCCGAACTGGTGCCCGGCGAGCAGCGCCTCGGCCTCGTCGGCGTACACCGGCACCCGCGAGCGGAAGAACTCCACCACCGTGGCGTCCGTACGCAGGCCCGCGTCGGTCTGCGGCAGCACCGCCACCGGCACTCCCGCCTGCGCCTGCAGCTCGCGCAGCAGTGTCGTCTTGCCGGAGCCGTTGCGCCCGGTGACCAGGATCCGGTCGCCGCGGCGCACGTCCAGGTCGACGCCGTCGAGGACCACCCGTTCGCCCCACTTGACGGTGAGGTCGCGGACGGCGATCAGCGGCTCGCCGGGCTGCGCGTCGTCACCGGGGAACGCCAGGGTCAGCGGCGGGCGGGTCCGCGGCTCGCTGATCCAGCGCACCGACTCCATCTGCCGGCGCAGCCGCCGCTCGCGCACCTTCGCCTTGCGGGCCACCTTGCGGGCGATCCGGCGCAGGTGCGGCGCCTCCACCCCGGACCGCACCGTGGTCTCCACGAACACCGACTGCGCCTTCGTACGCTCGATGTCGTCCTCCCAGCGGCGGCGGTCCTTCTCCTGCGCCTCGTAGTCCAGCAGCAGCTTCTGCCAGCGGCGCGTCTTCTCCCGCCGGTACGCCGCGTAGCCGCCGCCGGGGTAGTCCTGCGGCTCGTCGTGGATGCCGTCGAGCTCGATGACGTGGGTCACGGCGGTGTCCAGGAACGCCCGGTCGTGGCTGACCGCGAGGACCGCGCCGGCGTACCCGGCCAGCCACTGCGCGAGCCACGCGGCGCCCTCAGCGTCGAGGTGGTTGGTGGGCTCGTCGAGCAGCAGCACGTCCGGTTCGTCCAGCAGCGCCCGGGCCAGCAGCAGCCGCGCCTGCTCGCCGCCGCTGACCTCGTCCAGCGGCCGGTCGTCGTCCAGGTGGGCGATGTCCAGGCGCAACCGCACCTCGGCCAGCCGGGACTCGGCGGTCCAGCCGCGCAGGGTGCTCCACCGGTCCTGGGTCTCGCCGTACGCGGTCAGCACGTCACGGCCCTGCGCGAGCTCCCGTTCCAGGCGGCGCATCCGCGCGGTCACCTCGGCCAGCTCACCCAGCCCCGCGGTCAGGAACCCACCCACCGTGGCGTGCCCGGCGACCACCTGCTGCGGCACGTACCCCACGCGGGTGCCGGGGCCGCGCACCACCGTCCCGGACGCCGGGGGCAGCTCCCCGGCCAGCGCACGCAGCAGGGTGGTCTTGCCGGCCCCGTTGGGGCCCACCACCCCCACCCGGTCACCGGCGCCGAGCACCAGGCCGAACCCGGTGAACAGCGGATCACCGTCGTGGGAACAGCTGAGCGAAACGGCTTTGAGCACGCAGACCTCCGCGGAAATGCAGACACCGACACGGGTACGGCGACCAGCACGCGCGCGGACAGTCAGCGGCGCGTGGCGGGTCGGGTCGGTATCACATGGAAGCGTCGGCTCCTACGGGGTTCGGCGATGCTCATCGGCCACCCTGCCCGGCTCCGTACCGGCCCGCAACCGCTTTTCCGATGAGCTGCGGCCGCCCACTACCATCCCCCGGGATACAGCGGACACCGGAGGATGGGTATGGCGGTGCTGACGACAGTGGGACAGGTGGCGGACCGGGCGTCGGAGCTCGGCATCGCCGTAGTGGCCGGGCAGGACGAGGACGACCTGCGCGATCAGCCGGTGTCCTGCTACGGCGAGGACCTCGCCGGAGCGCTCCTCAGCATGATGGAGGAATGGGGCCCCGGCGTGCGGGTACACCCGAAAGTGGACACCCTCCTGACGGGCTATCGAGAGCTGTTCGACCGGTTGACCGCCAGCAGCGGAGGCGCGGTGACCATCACCGACGTGGAACTCTTCGAAGAAGCCGGCGATGAGCGCATCCGGATGCTGGTCAACGACGACGAACTCGTCTGGCATCTGGAGCATCGATCCGACCGGTACATCGACACGCTGATGATCGCCGAGATCGCCGACCGACTGACGCCGCGCGACAGCACGGATCCGCGGGTTTTCGTCGACATTGCGCACAACGGCGAAGGGTTCGGGCTCATCTTCGCCGATCCGGCGGCCCTGTCGATCCTGCTCCGGGAACTCGGAATCGAGCACGCCTGACGACGGGCCGCCACCGTGACCCGGCGGCGGCCCGTCGTCAGGCTCGTACGACTCAGGCGGCGTACGCCATCGCCTTGTTCGTGCCCTGCGCGTCCGTCACGGCCAGCCGCGACGCCATCGTCGACCGGCTCGCGATCTGCGCCGCGTACGCCGCCCGGCGCCGCGCCACACACCCGTCACCCTTCGCCGCCGCCGTGTCCTGCTGCTCCATGTGCCGGCCCAGCCCGTCACGCAGCAACGCCAGCGCCTCGGTCCGCAGCTGCGACACCCGCGACTCGGTCACCCCGAGCTCCGCCGCCACCTCCGACAGCGGCCGCTCCTGCAGGAACGACGCCTCCACCACGAACCGCAGCCGCTCCGGCAGCACCGCCACCGCGTCGTGCAGGTACCCGATGCGCTCACGGTGCAGCAGCATCTCCTCCGGGTTCAGCGACGCCTCCGTCACCATGTCCTCAGCCGTGCCCGCCGAGAAACCCTGCAGCGACAGCACCGCCGCGCGCTGCACGTCGTCATCCACCGCCGCCAGCTCCGAGACACCCACACCCAGCAGCTCCGCCAGCTCCGTCGGGGTCGGCGTACGCCCCAGCTGAGCGGTCAGCTCCTGCCGTGCCACATCGGCGCGCCGCGCCCGGGCCCGCACCGACCGGCTCGCCCAGTCCATGCCGCGCAGCTCGTCCAGCAGCGCACCCCGCACCCGGACCGCCGCGAACCGGCCGAACGGGATGCCACGCTTCGCGTCGAACGCCTTCGCCGCCGTCACCAGCGCCGCGTACCCGGCCGAGGCCAGATCGTCACGGTGCACATGCGCGGGAACCTTGAACAGCATCTCCCGGACCAGGTGCCCCACCAGCGGCATGTTCTCGCGGATCAGGCCCTCCAGCTCACGGCTGACAGTCTTCGGCGCGGTCGCTGCGGACATCGTGTGTTCCCCCTCGTATCCCGTCTCCCGGTGACGGCTCACCGGCTGACAGGGGGAACTTTTCGTGTCTCAGGGTGCAACCAGCGGTCACCCACGGTTGCTGATCGGTTGTAGCCGGAAAAAGCCTAAAGTGTCAGCAGCCACCCGTTGTCCCGCGCCAGGCGCACCGCCTCGGCCCGCGTCCGCGCACCGGTCTTCCCGATCGCCGACGACAGGTGATTACGCACCGTCCCCTCCGAAAGATGCAGCTCACGGGCAATGTCCGCGACCGTGCCGCCGTCCCGCGCCGACCGCAGCACCTGCGTCTCCCGCTCCGTCAACGGCGAATCCCCCTGCGCCAGCGACTGCGCCGCCAACCCCGGATCCACCACCCGCAACCCCTCATGCACCCGGCGCACCGCATCCGCCAACTGCCGCGCCGGGGTGTCCTTCACGACGAACCCGCTCGCCCCCGCGGCCATCGCCTGCCGCAGATAACCGGCCCGCCCGAACGTCGTCACCATCAACACCCGGCACCCCGGCACCGCCCGATGCACCTCCCGCGCCGCCGCCACCCCGTCCATCCCCGGCATCTCCACATCCAGCAACGCCACATCCACCGCATGCGCCCGGACCGCCGCCACGACCTCGTCGCCGCGACCCACCTCCGCCACCACACACAGGTCCGGCTCCAGATCCAGCAACGCCGCCATCGCACCCCGCACCAGCGCCTGATCATCAGCCAGCAACACCCGGATCACTGAACGTTTTTCACCGTGGCGGGGCCGCGCCGGCCCGTCGCCGGTCGACGGGCCGGCGCCCTCAGGCTCGATGTCAGGTTGAAAAACGTTCACTCCGGCACCTCCACCCGTACGCGGAAACCCGGCCCGTCCGCCCGCCGCCCCACCACCAAGCGCGCCCCCGCAGCCTCCGCCCGGCGCCGCAATCCCGCCAGACCCTGACCGTCCGGCGCCGGCGGCCCGTCACCCGGACCGTCATCCACGATCTCCACGCTGCCCGGCGACAACCGCACCACACACCGGCTCGCCCCGCTGTGCCGCACGACGTTCGTCACCGCCTCCCGGATCGTCCACGCGAACAACTCCCGCACCCGCGTCGGCACCTCATCGGCCGCCCCCGGCAACTCCGCCACCACATGCGCCGCCGCCAGCGCCGCCCGCGCCGCCGCGATCTCCCCCGGCAACGAGATCCCCCGCACCCCCATCGCCGTCGCCCGCACATCCGACAACGCGTCGCGCGCCAGCACCTCCAGATCCCGCAACTCCCGCCGCGCCCGCTCCACATCCACATCCAGCAACCGCTGCGCCAACTCCGCCTTCACCGTCACCACCGTCAGCGAATGCCCCAGGATGTCGTGCAGATCCGCCGCGATCCGCGCCCGCTCCTGCTGCACCGCCATCACCGCCAGCTCCTCCTGCGCCACCGCCAACCGCGCCTGCCGCTCCCCCGCCAGCCGCAACCCCCACACCGCCGCCGACCCCAGCAACACCCCCAGCCCGTACCCGTTGTCCTCCCACCCCGGCATCCGCCACGCCAGCACCTCCGCGGCCACCGCCAGCGACGCCGCGAACGGCGCCGCCTGCACCAGCGGCAACGACGCCATCGCCGTCGACGCCACATAGACCAGGCAGGTCAGCGCATGGAACCCCGCCCCCGGCACCTGCGCCACCGTCAACGCCAGCATCGCCGCCAGGCCCGCCCACACCCGCGGCGAACCCCGCAGCCGCGCCTGCCGCGACCCCGCCCGGCTGAACCAGCTCACCATCGCCAGGTACAGCGCCCCGAACCCGGCCAGCGCGGCCAGCCCCAGATCACGCTGCCAGTCGTTGCCCCGCGCCGTCAGCGCCGACAGGTTCTCGCTGAGGTAGAACAGCCACACCGCGGCGAACAACCACCCGAAACGCGCCCGCGGACCCCCCAACGCGACCGTGACCCCCGAACCGCCGGCCCCACCCGCGCCGTCGCCGGGCCGGCCGGGGCCGAGGTCGGCGCCGCGAGGGCCGGGGTCGCCGCGGGGGTCGTCGCCCGGGTCTGGGTCGCCGCGGGGGTCGTCGCCGCCCGGGCCGGAGCCGCGGTCGACGACCCCGGGGCCGCGCGCGCCGTCGCCGTTACCGGGGGCCGGGCGGCCGTCACCGGGGGCCGGGCGGCCGTCGCCGGGGCGGCCGGGGCCGCCGCCGGCGGTCCCGGCGACGGCAGGCTCGTCGGCGTCGCGGCCGCTCACACCCGGGCCGTGTCCCGCCGGAACCGCCACACCGCGCCCGCCGTGAACACCGACGTCCACGCCAGCACGTTCAATCCCGCCAGCCACAGATTCCCCTCCCGCACCAGCGGATACCGCGCGAGCTCACCCACGCCGTACACCGGGGTGAACTTCGCCAGCGTCGCGAACGTCGAACCCATCAGATCCACCGGCACGAACAACCCGCCCGCGAACGCCAGCACCGCCAGCATCGGACCCAGAATCTGCATCACGTTCTCACTCGGCAACAGATAACCCATGAACAGCCCGAACGCCGCGAACACCAGCGCACACACCCACGCCAGCACCCCGCACTCCACCCACGCCGCCGCCGGCAGCTCCGCCCCCGCGAACGCACCCACCACGAACGCCACGGCCACCGACACCGCCCCGATGATCATCGCCAGGACCAGCTTCACCGCCACGTACGCCACCGGATGCAACGGCGTCAACCGCAACTGCCGGCTCCACCCCGCCGCCCGCTCCACCGACACCATCGCCCCACCGCTCGTGGTCGCCAGCATCGCCCCGTACACCGCCATGCTCACCAGCACGAAACCCGTCACGTTGCCGCCGCCCACCCGCTCGGTGCGATACGACTCGCTCGTACCGAACAGCAGGAAGAACAGCGCCGGCATCACGAACGTGAAGATCACCGTCCGCCTGTTACGCACCAACCGGCGCAACTCCAGCCGGATCATCCCCCACGAGAACCCACCCAGCCGGGGCAGACTCCGCTCCCGCACCACAGCAGCCGTCATCACCGCACACCCCCCGCACCCTCAACCGCCGTCATCGTCCCGCCCGCACCCGCCGCATCGTCCGACGTCAACGCCAGGAACGCCTGCTCCAGATTCCGCGACGTGATCTCCAGATCCCGCGCCGGCGTCCGCGACAACAGGAACCGCGCCACCGCATCCGAATCCCGGCCCTGCACGTACACCGAATCCCCGCGCACCTCCACCGAATCCACCCCCGGCAACCCCATCAGCGCCGCCTCGTCCGCACCCGGCCACGTCGCCCGCACCGTACGACCCGACGCCATCGCCTTCACCTGCGCCGCCGTCCCGTCCGCCACCACCCGGCCCCGCCGCACGAACACCACCCGGTCCGCGTACGCATCCGCCTCCTCCAGGTAATGCGTCGCGAACACCACCGTGCGCCCCGACCGCGCGTCCTCCCGGATCGCCGACCAGAACTCGTGCCGGCCACCCACATCCATCCCCGTCGTCGGCTCGTCCAGGATCAGCAACTCCGGATCCGGCAACAACGCCATCGCGAACCGCAACCGCTGCTGCTGGCCACCCGAACACTTACCGACCAGCCGCCCCCCGATGTCCGCGATCCCCGCCCGCTCCAGCACCTCGCCCACCTGCGACCGCGGCCGCCCGAACAACACCGCCGTCAACCGCACCGTCTCCTCGACCGTGTAGTCCTTCAGCAACCCGCCGGTCTGCATCACCGCCGACACCAGCCCCAGCGCCACCGCCTCCCGCGGCGCCCGCCCGTACACCCGCACCGACCCCCGCGTCGGTGCCGACAACCCCAGCAGCAGATCCACCGTGCTGGTCTTGCCCGCCCCGTTCGGACCCAGCAGGGCCACCACCTCACCCGCACCGATCCGCAGACTCACCCCGTCCACCGCGGCGACATCCCCGAACCGCTTCACCACACCGTCCAGCTCCACCGCCGGAACCCCCGACCCGCGAGCCACACCCTCACTCACCGCAGCGACTGTCATGCCACCACCCTCACCCCACGAACCCCCGCCCACGCAGCACACCCGTCACGACCGGCCCATGACATCCGTCAGGGGTCCATCGGACGATCGGCCGCTGCCCACAACCACCCACCACCTCCACACTGGACCGGACAGCACCACCGACCACCCGGTGCGGTCCGGCACGACCGCACACCCGCCCGGTCACGGCGCGGGACGCAGCCGCGCCGACCGGGACGGCCGCACCGGGCCCCGGTGCACCTCACGCCGCCACGCAGAACTCGTTGCCCTCCGGATCGGCCATCACCACGTGATGCCCCGCGACCGTCGCCAGCACCCGGCCACCCACCGCCACCAGCGACGCCGCCTTCGCCTCGACCCGCGCCCACGCATCCGGCCCCCGCCCCACCCGCACATCCAGGTGCAGCCGGTTCTTCGCCACCTTCGGCTCCGGCACCTCCAGGAACACCAGCCGCGGACCCACCCCCGCCGGATCCCGCAGCCACGCCCCGCCGCCCTCGCCCTCCTCCGGCTCCCCGAACGACGCCACCCACTCCTCACGCGTCGCGAACGGCGCCGGCGGCGGCTCGTCCTCGTAGCCCAGCACCACCTTCCAGAACTGCGCCAACGGTCCCGCCGCCACGCAGTCGAACGTCAGATCCACCCGCAATCCCACGACCCGCCCCCTCGTTCAGCCGACAGCGAGAGCATCTTCCACCCCGGGTACGACAACCGCCGCCAGGCCAGGAAGACCTTGATTTGTGGCGGGTCGTTGAATTCCTTTTTGTTCTTGATCTTTGGTGACGGGGGCGACTCCGCGCACACCCTGTAGAGCGTCCTAGGATGTTACAGGTGCAGAATGGGCGCCGTGACCCGCGCCGAGCTGCAGGCCCTGCGACCCGGGCTGGTGGACGCCTACGACCGGGCCCTGCCGCGCGCCCGCGCCGAGATCCTCGCCCGGCTGCTCATCGCCCTGGCACACGAGCCCCTCCCCGGCACCAGGACGGCAACGGTCGCTCCGGCAACCGAGCCGCCGCTGGGGCGCGGGCCGGCAGCGGGCGCCCCGGCGAACCAGCCCCTGCCAGGGCCGGCAGCGGGCGCGGCGGCAGCTGAGCCGCTTCCCCGCCCGGGACGGGTCATGCCGGCCGTCACGCCCTTCCAGCCGGTCGCCGCGGGGCTCGCCTGCCGGCTCGGCCGCGAGACCATCACCGACCCGGTCGTGCTCGTGCGCCGGCTCGGCTGGCCGGAGACGTTCGCCGGCGAGATCGGCAACAGTGTGGTCAACCTCGCCCTCGCGTACGCGGACCCGCCCCCGCCCACCCCTCGCCCGCTGCTGGACCTGGCCCCGGACCTGGCCACCGTGGAGCAGCTCGTGGCCGACGGGCACCCGCTGCACCCCTGCTGCCGTACGCGCACCGGGATGAGCGTCGCCGACGTGCTCGCGTACGCCCCGGAGCACCGCCCCACCCTGCGGCTGACCCGCCTGCGCGTCCCCACCGGACGCTGGTACGGCACCGGGGAACCGGTCCTGCTCGCCCACCCGTGGCAAGCCCGGCATCTGCGGGAGGCGTACCCGTGGCTGCGGCCCGACGGCGAGACCGGGCCCGTACGCCCGCTGATGTCCCTGCGCACCGTCGACACCGGAGCCGGCCACGTCAAGACCACGGTCGACGTGCAGATGACCTCCGCCGTCCGTACGGTCTCCCCCGCCGCCCTGCACAACGGCCCGGTCCTGTCCGCGCTGCTCGGGGCGCTCACCGCCGGCCTGCCGCTCACCGTGCTCGCCGAGTCCGGGGCCGGTGCCGTCCTGGTCGACGGCGAACCCAGCCGCCACCTGGCTCACCTGCACCGGCAGGCGCCACGGCTCGGGCCCGGCGAGACGGTGGTCCCGTTGGGGGCGCTGGCCGCTGCCGACCCGTACGACGGCCGCCCCCTGCTGCTGCACGCCGCGGCCGACCCGTACGCGTGGTGGCGCGACCTCTGTCACCTGCTGTTCCCGCCGCTCCTGGCCCTGCTGCACCGCGGCGTCGCGCTGGAGGCGCACGGGCAGAACACGCTCGTCGTGCTCGACCGGGGCCGGCCCACCCGGATCATCTACCGCGACTTCGGCGGGGTGCGCGTCAGCCCCGCCCGGCTGCGCGCCGCCGGGCACGACGCCCCGCCGCTGCACGGGGACCTGCCCACGGACGACCCGCACGAGCTGCGCACCAAGCTCGCCGCCGCCGTGCTGGGCACCGTCGCGCCGCAGCTCATCGCCGTGCTGACCGCCGCCGGCGCCGACCCCGCGAAGCTGTGGGCCACCGCCGCGGAGGCGATCGCCACGGTCGCCACCCCGGACGCCCGCGCCCTGCTCACCGAGCCGCTGCCGCGTAAGGCCACGACGGCGATGCGGCTGGCCGACGACCCGCTGGCCGACGTGTGGGCGTACCACGACAACCCCCTCGCCGCATGACTCGCAGCCTGACCGCCCGCCGGCTCGCCCTGCACGCCGCCCACGCCGGCGCGTCCCTGGCGGTGCACGCCCCGGACCTGCACGACCCGTTCATGGCCACGCTGCCCGAGGCGGCGGACATCGTGGGGCGGCGGCTGCGCGGCGCGCTCGTGCGGGAGGGGCTGCTGCCGGCCGCGCCGGGCGACCGCTTCCACGCGTTCCACCGCGTCGAGTACGCCCACGCCGGCGCCGACGACCCCGCGGATCTGCTCCCGGCCGACCTGCCCGGCAACGCGGCCGGCTTCGCCGCCGAGCTGCGCAACGCCGTGGTGAACCTCGCCATCGCCATGGCCCGCCCCGGGCCCCGCGACGGCGGCGACCCCGACGAGGCCGCCGTCGCCGCGGAACGGCTCGCGGTGGCCGGGCACAACCTGCACCCGTGCGGGCGTACGCGGCTGGGCTGGGACACCACCGACGTGCTCGAGCACGACCTGGAAGCCGGGCACACCCGCGTGGGGTTCCTCGCCGTCCGCGACGACGTGCACCTGGGCGACGACGTCGGCGCGGCGCTGCGGGCGGCGTACCCCGAGCTGCCGGAACTGCCACTCGGATACCGGCTGCAACCGGTGCATCCGTGGCAGCGGGACACGGTCCTGCCCGGGCGGTACGGGGACCTGTTCGCCGGCGGGCTGGTCCGCATCCTCGACGCCGAGCTCGGCGCGGTGCCCACGGCCGCGCTGCGCACGCTGCTGCTGCCCGTCGCAGCGGACGGCGGCCGCCGCTACGTGAAGGTGTCCCTGGACATCCAGGTGACCTCCACCCGGCGCAGCATCTCGATCGCCAGCACCCGCAACGGTCCCGCTGTGTCGCGGGTGCTGCACCAGCTGGTCGCCGACGACCCGGACGCCGACCGGCTGCTGCTCATGGCCGAGACCGCCGGAGCCGCCGTACCGGCCGGGTCGGGGCGGGACATGTCGGCGATCCTGCGCGACGGGCTCACCGGGCGGTTGCACCCCGGCGAGCGGGCCGTGCCGGGCGGGGCGTTGCCGCTGCTGGCCGCCGGGCTCGTCGGGGAGTTCGCCGCCACCACCGGGCGCCGCGACGACACGAGCGCGGCCGCCGCTTTCCTTGACGCGTACGCCCGGCTCCTGCTGCCACCGCTGTTGCGCCTGACCGTACGCGGGGTGGCGCTGGAGGCGCACCTGCAGAACTGCTTGCCGACCTTCACCGGCGGGGTGCCGCACCGGCTGGCCGTCCGCGACTTCGCGGGGCTGCGGCTGCACCCGGGCCGGCTGGCCCGCGCGGGACACGAGGTGGCGCTGTGGCCCGCGTCCGTGGTGGCCACCGGGGACGTCGCCGTGCTGCGCGCCAAGCTCGGGTACACGGCGTTCCAGGCCCACCTCGGCGAGCTGGTGCTGCGCCTGGGCGAGTCGCACGGCCTCGCCGAGGACCGGGCGTGGCGGCTGGTCCGGGCCGTCGTCGACGAGACGTACGACGCGCTGGGCGGCGCCGGGCGCGACGACCACGCGGCGTTCACCGCGGCGACCGTGCCGCACAAGGCGCTGGTGCGGATGCGGCTGGCCGGGGGCGGCGACGCGTACCTGCCCGTGGAGAATCCGCTGCATGCGCGCGCCTGAGCGGGTCCTCGCCGCCCTGGCCGGGCTCGAGTCGCCGGTCTGCGCGTACGTCTACGACCGGCGGTCTTTGCGGGAGCGGGCCGCGGACGTGCGTGCCGCCCTGCCGGCCGGCACGACCCTGCTGTACGCGGTCAAGGCCAACGGACATCCGGAGGTCGTGCGGACCCTCGCCGAGGAGTGCGACGGCCTGGAGGTGGCCTCCGGCGGCGAACTGGAGCTGGCCGTGGCCGCGGGGGCGCGGCGCATCGTCTTCGGCGGTCCTGCCAAGACCGACGCCGAGCTGGCCGCGGCGGTCGCCGCGGGCGCGCAGATCAACATCGAGAGCGGCCAGGAGCTGCTCCGGCTTGATCGCCTCGCCCGGGCCGCGGGGGTCGTCGTGCAGGCTTGCGTACGGGTCAACCGCGCGGCCGGCGGCCTCACGGGCAGCCACACCATGACCGGTACGCCCACCCCGTTCGGCATCGACGAGCAGCACCTGCCCCGGATCCTCGCCGAGCGCACCGGCAACGTGGAGATCACCGGCTTCCACCTGCACGCCGTGTCGAACAACCTCGACGGCGCCGCGCACGCCCGTTTCCTGGCCGGATGCCTCGACTGGTCGGCCGCCACGGCCCGGCGCCACGGCCTGACCCTGCGCACCGTCAACGCCGGCGGCGGGTTCGGCGTGGACTACCTCTCCGACGCCACCATCGACCTGTCCGCCCTCTCCACCGTGGACGTTCCCGCCGGGGTGGAGCTGATCGTCGAGCCGGGTCGCCTGCTCGCCGCCGACGCCGGCTGGTACGCCGCCGAGGTGCTGGACCTCAAACGCACCCACGGCCGCTGGTTCGCGGTGCTGCGCGGCGGCACCCACCACTTCCGGCTCCCCGCCGCCTGGGGCTACAGCCACCCGTTCACGGTGCTCGAGCGGGAGCGCTGGCCGTACGAGTGGCCCCGCCCCGGGATCACCGACGAGGTCGTGGACGCCGTCGGGGAGCTGTGCACCCCGCGTGACGTGCTGTCGCGTGACCATCGGGCCGGGCGGCTGCGCATCGGCGACGTGCTGCTGTTCGCCCGCACCGGCGCGTACGCGTGGGACATCTCGCACCACGACTTCCTGCGCCACCCGCCGCCATCGTTCATCGTGGTCTGATGGATCTCACCCACCGCCCGGCCGCGCGGGTCATCTGCCTCGACGCCAACGACCGCGTGTTGCTGATGCACTGGATCGACCCGGTCGACGGGCACCTCGTGTGGGAGCCGCCCGGGGGTGGCCTCGACCCCGGCGAGACCCACCTGGAGGCGGCCCGCCGGGAGCTGGCCGAGGAGACCGGCCTCGACCCGGCCGCGGTGCTGGACCGCAGCATCGAGGTCGAGCGCGACTTCGTCTGGAGGGGACGCCGCTTCGGCGGGCCCGAGCACTTCTACCTGGCCCGGTTCGCCGGGTCCCGGCCGGCGCTGCGGCGTGACGGGCTGCTGCCCGACGAGCAGGAGGCGCTGGCCGGGCACGGCTGGTGGAGCCTGGACGAGCTGCCCGGCCTGCCCGGGCTGGATCCGCCGGACCTCGCCGAGATCATCCGGCGGATGTGAGCCCGCCCGGCACGGCCGGCGCCCGGAGGGTCACGGCCGGCGCCCGGACGGTGAGGTGGGCGGACAGGGCGGCGAGGACATCGGGGGCGTCGAAGATCGCGCCGGCCGAGGCGACGCCGGTCGTCCGGGTCCGGCCGGTGAGGATGCGGTCGACGGCCTCCACCGCGAGCGGCGCGCTGACGGCGTAGATGTCCTGACCGGTGGCGGCCAGGCGGCGCTGCGTACCGCCGCTGCGGACGAGGACGTCGACGACGAAGCTCTGCGCGGAGCGGCCGCGGTCGTCGACGGCGGCCGGGGGCGGCGAGTCCGGGGAGGCCAGGTCCGAGGCCGCCCCGGTCGTCAGGTAGGTGCGCACCTCCGGGACGGCCAGGTGGCTGGGGACGGTGACGACGTCGGCCATGGTGAACTCGCTGATCACCTCCCGGACCCCGAACGGGGCCGGGAATTCCCAGTCCACCGTCGACACCGGGTCGTCGTGCAGCTGCAGCCGCCCGCCGGCGTAGCGGATGCGCCGCCCACCGCGCCGCCCTGAGGACACCCGGCCAGCGGCGAGCGTGCCACCGGTGGGGTGCCAGCTGCTCAGGCCGTACGCCACGTGGACCTCGTCCGCCGACGTCGCGTCGCCCATGGCGGCGGTGACCAGCAGGTCGCCCAGGCCGCCGAAGAAGGCCATCGCCGGCACGACCACGGTGCCCGCGGCACGGGCGGGCCGCGCGAACCGCGTGAACGTGTCGGCGTTCGCCTCGATCTCGGCCGCCACGTCGACGTACGGGATGCCGGCCCGCAGCGCCGCGTCGATCACCGGGCCGGCGGTGGCGGCGAACGGCCCGGCCGTGTTGATCACCGCGTCGGCGCCGTGCAGCGCCCGGTCGAGCCGGATCGGGTCGTCGACCGGGGCGTGGCGCCGCGGTGCGCCCGGAAAATCCGCCGCCATGGCCTCCAGCCGGTCCCCGTCCCGGCCGAGCAGCAACGGACGGTGTCCACGCTCGCGCAGCTCGGCAGCCACGAACCGGCCGGTGTGTCCGTACGCGCCGTAGACCGCGATGGTCTGCCCTGTTTCCATGTTCTCGATCTTGTCGTGGTCCCCGGCGGCGGGACAGTGTCGGAAACGACCGCGCCCGTACACTTTCGGCCATGGCCTCCGTCCCGGGTTCCGTCGCCATCGCCGCGACCGACGCGATGCTGCACTTCGAGCTGGCGCTGTGCCACGAGGTCTTCGGCACCCGCCCCGACGCCGTACCGGGCCCCTGGTACGACGTCCGCGTGTGCGGCCCGGGCGCGGTACGCCTCGGCCGGTTCGTGCTGGAGCCGGACAGCGGCCTGGACGCGCTGGCGAGCGCCGGCACCGTGATCGTTCCCGGGCTGGCCGACGTCGACCGCGACCCGCCCGCCGAGCTGATCGACGCGGTACGCGCGGCCCACCGGGCCGGCGCTCGGATGGTCTCGCTGTGCACGGGAGCGTTCGTGCTCGCCGCCGCCGGCCTGCTCGACGGGCTGCGCGCGACCACCCACTGGGCGCACACCGGCACCCTCGCCGGCCGCTACCCCCGGGTGACGGTCGACCCGGATGCGCTCTACGTCGACAACGGCACGGTCCTCACCTCGGCGGGCAAGGCCGCGGCCATGGACCTGTGCCTGCACCTGATCCGCCGCGACCGCGGCTCGGCGGTCGCCAACCTCGCCGCCCGCCGACTGGTCGTGCCCCCGCACCGGGCCGGCGGGCAGGCGCAGTTCGTCACGACGCCCGTACAGGCCCGCGACGACCACCCGCTGGCCGAGTTGCTGCCCTGGGTGATGCGGCGGCTGGACCAGCCGCTCACCGTCGAGGACCTGGCCCGTCAGTGCCACCTGAGCTCGCGCCACCTGACCCGGCAGTTCCGGTCGGTCACCGGCACCACCCCGCTGCAGTGGCTGCTCACCCAACGGATCCGCCGGGCGCAGGAGCTGCTGGAGACCACCGGCGACAGCGTCGAGAGCATCGCCTCGGCCGTCGGCATGGGCACCGCGACGACGCTGCGCCGGCACTTCCACCGTACGGTCGGCGTACCGCCGGACACTTACCGTCGCACGTTCCGGGCGTGACGGCGCGGCGTCACCCGGCGGCTCTGAACTCGGCTCGCCAGCGGGCGACCAGCGTCTCGCCGCCGTCGGCGATGTGCTCCACGGACACCGTCTGCAGCGCCGCGCCGCCCGGCGTCCCACGACCGAACGCGTCGATCTCGGCCCGGCTCAGCGGCCAGGGCGGCCCGTCGGGGCTGCCGGTCGCGGCGGCGGCCAGGACCAGCAGCGTGCCGCCCGGCGCCACCAGCGGCCCCACGTTCGCGATGGCCCGGGCCCGGACGTCCGCCGGCAGCGCCTGCACGTTGTTGCTCTCCAGGACCAGGTCGTAGCCGCCCCGCCACGCCGCGGGCGGGTCGAGCAGGTCCGCGACGACGTACGACACCGCGGAGCCGGGGTGCCGCTGCCGGGCCGTGCGCACCGCCGTGGCCGAGATGTCGAAAGCGGTCACCGCGAAGCCGAGCCCGGCGAGGAACTCGGCGTCGCGGCCCAGCCCGCAGCCGACCACGAGCGCACGGCGGCCGTGCCCGTCG
Organism: Nucisporomicrobium flavum; assembly: GCF_016464385.1. GTDB lineage: Bacteria > Actinomycetota > Actinomycetes > Mycobacteriales > Micromonosporaceae > Actinoplanes > Actinoplanes flavus_A. The sequence goes on from NZ_JADMLH010000001.1 coordinate 317,136, forward strand.
AGGTCGCGGTGCTGCGCCCAGGCGGCGAGGTGGCGGCTCGGGGCGGGCACGTCCCAGGGCACCTCGGCGGTGCCGGCGGCGGCCTCGGCGTACAGCTTCTCGAACCAGCCGGTCGCGTCGCCCTCGGCCAGCGACTCGGCCGCGAGCCGCCGGGTGTCCGGCTCCCGCTCGCTCACGCCCGGGCTGAGTTTGATGGGCATGCCGTCCCGGCCCTCCGCTGCGCTCCGGTGCAGTCCGTCATGCCGTGCGGCCGCTGCGCAGCGTACGCAACGCCTGACGGCGGGTGTCGCCGGTGAGCGTGTCGATGTACAGGCGGCCGTCGAGGTGGTCGGTCTCGTGCTGCAGGGCGCGGGCCAGGAAGCCGGTGCCGGTGATCGTGCGCGGGGCGCCGTACTGATCGAAGCCGGTCGCGGTGACCGTCCAGGCCCGCGGCGTCGCAAAGCCCATGCCGGGCAGCGACAGGCAGCCCTCCTCGTCGTCCTGCTCGCCGTCGAAGCCGGACAGCACCGGGTTGACCAGGTGTCCCACCTCGCCGCCCACGTTGTAGGAGAACGCCCGCAGGCTCACCCCGATCTGGGGTGCGGCGACCCCGGCGCGGCCCGGCTCGCGCACGGTGTCCTCCAGGTCGGCGACCAGGCGCCGCAGCTCGTCGTCGAAGACGGTCACCGGCTCGGCCGGTGTCCGCAGCACGGGGTCGCCGAACAGCCGGATCGCTCGCACAGTCATGGCCGAGACCCTATCGCGGGTATCGGGCGGCCACGAGCACCGCTCGTTACGCGAACAGGGCCAGCTGGTCGGCGGCGAGCAGCCCGCGCAGCCGCTCCAGGGACCGCCTCGTCTGGGTCTTGACGACGCTGGCCGGCACCTCCAGCGCGTCGGCGACCTGCTCGACGCTCAGGTCCTCGAAGTAGCGCAGGATGACGATCGCGCGGTCCCGCGGCGGCAGCTGCGCCAGCGCGTCCAGCATGGTCAGCCGCAGGTCCGGGTGGTGCCGGTACCCCTGCTCGTGCAACGCGCCGACGACGGCCTCGGTGGAGCTGCGCCGCCGCCGGTGGTCCAGGTAGACGCGGACCAGGACCTTCTGCGCGTACGCCGGGAGGTTGTCGGCCTGGCGCACCCGCCGCCAGCCGAGGTACAGCTTCGTCAGGGTGCTCTGGGTCAGGTCCTGGGCCAGGTGCCAGTCGCGGCACAGCATGAACGCGGTGGTGCGCAGCCGCTCGGCGCAGGCGCCCGCGAACTCCGTGAAGTCCTCGTCGTGATTCACCGCGCCGCCCTAGCCGAACGTCGCCAGGTGCGGGAAGTCCTGCTCGCCGGCGCGTACGAGCGCGGGATCCATGCCGTCGCCCCACCGCGGGTCCGAGACCACCGCCTTCGCCTCCTCGTCGGTCAGGGCGAGCGGCGTCGGCGTGCTGCCGCCGGCGGTCATCCGGCACGTCGCCAGGTCCGCCTGCACCGTCATCCCGCCGGGCCAGTCGGCGCGCACGACCTTCGCCTGGGTGCAATTGTCGGGCAGCGTCTCCACGGTGACCGTCGGCTTCCCGGCCCGCGGCAGTGACGGATATCCGGCAACGGAGACGCGGATGATCGCCGGCCCCTGTCCCCGATCGAGTGACATCTGCACCTGCAGGTCGGAGTGGGCGGCCTTGGCGGCGTCGCTTGTACGCCCCGGCGGGAGCAGGTTGCGCAGCAGCACCAGCATCGCCTCCGGGGTGGCCGGGATCCGGCTGTCGAGCGTCTGCGACGGCGACGCCGCGACCACGACGCCGGCGTCCGGAACCGGGGCGGTGCCGTACGGCCCGGCGAGCGCCACCGCCACGGCCAGCACGCCCGCCACCGCGGTACCACCGCCGGCCGCCGCGAACCGCCGCCGCCTGCGGATCCGGCGGCCGTCGCGCACCGCCGACCCCACCAGGTCACCCAACGGCGGCGGCCGCTCGGCGCTCAGCTCGTCGCGGAGCAGGCTCCGCAGTTCCTCGGTCACGGCCGGTCCCCTCTCGCATGTGCCCTCACCCGTACCGACGGGCCGGGACCCTCGGCCGGTGACAGCGGCGCGCGAAGTTTTCTAGGAACCTGCCAGCGCGGCCCGGATCGGGGCGGCCTTCGCGGCGGCCTCGGCCACCTCCGCCCCCGGGTCGCTGTCCCAGGTGATGCCGCCGCCGGCCCACAGGTGGACACGGCCCGCGGTCGCCGCCACGGTCCGGATCGTCAGGCCCAGGTCGATGTGGTCGGTGCCGACCCAGCCCAGCCCGCCCATGCTCACGCCGCGCCCGACCGGCTCCACGCGCTCGATCTCGCGCAGCGCGGCCAGCTTGGGCGCGCCGGTCACCGAGCCGCCCGGGCACACCGCCCGCAGCAGCTCGGCCAGGCCGAGCGGGCCCTCGATCGGCGCCGACACCTGCGACTCGGCCTGCCACAACCCCGACCACCGGCGTACGGCGAACAGCTCGTCCACGCGCACCGGGCCCACGCCGGGCAGCCGGGCCAGGTCGTTGCGTTCCAGGTCGACGATCATGACGTGCTCGGCGCGCTCCTTGGCCGAGCCGAGCAGCTCCCGGCGGCCCCGCGCGGTGGCCGGGCGGGTGCCCTTGATCGGCCGGGTGATCACCCGGCCGGCGCGGACCTCGACGAGGGTCTCCGGCGACGCCGTGGCGATCGCCCAGCCGTCGCCCGCCAGGAGGCCGCCGTACCGGGCACCGGCCAGTTCGGTCACTCGCTGTAGGGCCGGGCCGGGATCGCCCGCGTACGGCGCGCTGGCGTGCCCCACGACGTTGACCTGATACACGTCCCCCCGGGCGATCGCGGCGCGGACCTCCGACACCGCGGCGCCGTGGTCCGCAGCGGTCCAGCTGTCCTCCCATGGGCCCAGCGACCACGCCGGAGTTGTTGACGCACCGTGATCAGCCGCGCGCGGCGAGAGACCGCTCTCCCGGTTCGGAACTTCCGCGGTGTGGACGTACAGAACCGCTGCCACATCAGGGATCTCCGGAACCGGTGAGGGTCGTCCGGGGGCGCCGCCGGTCATCACCGATCCGGCCGCGGCAGACACGTACAGTGACGCTCCGCAGGGGGTGCCGACGCCGAACGGGTGAATCTGATTGGCCGTTCGGACGAGGTTTCGCACCGGCAGTCCGTTGTCGGCGAGCCACGCTGTCACAAGCTCTGCGGGGTCACCGCCGTCGCCCTGGAACCACTCGAACACCGATGACGGACGGTGACGGTGCAGGCAGGAGGCCGGAGAACCCGGTGGACGGGCTTGCGCGACTGTCGCAAAGTGGCCGTATCGGCCCGCTGCGTGGACCATCTGAATAGTGGACTCGCTCAATGGGGCCCCGTCACCCGATCCAACCGGACTCGTTCGGATGGGAGTAGTGTTCGGCCCCGTTGATGTGAAGCACGACACAACACACCCCTGACCGGAGACCTCCGATGTGCCAGCACCAGACACCCTGTCCCTCATCCGAAGCGATGGACCGCGAGGCGGCCCGGATCGTGGCGACGTTCCCCGAGCAGGGCTGGAGCCTGCTCTGCAACGGCGTCATCGTCTTCGAGGACACCGGTGAGCTGCTGCCCGACGGCCGCACGATCGCACCGCACCGGGGACCCGCCCGGCACGCGCTCGCCGCCTGACCCGCGCAGCGTAACGACGGCACGGCCGTCGCGGTGACGACCCCCGCGACGCAGCCGCCACGCACCCCGCACCCCGCACCCGCCGCACCCCGCAGCTCGCTTCCCGGGCGCGACCCACCCGGGCGAGCCGGCCACCGGCCGACCCGCCCCGGGCGGACCTCACTCCTCGAACGCCTCCGGCGCCGGGCACGAGCAGACCAGATTCCGGTCGCCGTAGGCCCCGTCGATGCGCCGCACCGGCGGCCAGTACTTCGCCGTCCGGTCCACGCCCGCCGGGAAACCGGCCAGCGACCGCGGGTACGCGTGCTCCCACTCTTCCGCCGACACCGCCGCCGCCGTGTGCGGGGCGTTGTGCAGCGGATTGTCGTCCCGCGGCCACTCGCCGGCCGCCACCCGGTCGATCTCGCCCTTGATCGCGATCATCGCGTCGCAGAACCGGTCCAGCTCCGCCAGGTCCTCGCTCTCCGTCGGCTCCACCATCAGCGTGCCCGCGACCGGGAACGACATCGTCGGCGCGTGGAAGCCGTAGTCGATCAGCCGCTTCGCCACGTCGTCCACCGACACCCCGGTCGCCTTCGTGATCGGCCGCAGGTCCAGGATGCACTCGTGCGCGACCAGGCCCTCGTTGCCGGCGTACAGCACCGGGTAGTGCTCGCGCAGCCGCGCCGCCACGTAGTTGGCCGCCAGCACCGCCACCGACGTCGCCGCCGCCAGCCCGTCCGGCCCCATCATCCGCAGGTACGCCCACGAGATCGGCAGGATTCCCGCCGAGCCGTGCGCCGCCGCCGACACCGCGTGGTGCTCACCCGGCTCGAGCGGGTCACCCGGCAGGAACTCCGACAGGTGCGCGCGCACCGCGACCGGCCCGACACCGGGACCACCGCCGCCGTGCGGGATGCAGAACGTCTTGTGCAGGTTCAGGTGCGACACGTCCGCGCCGAACTTGCCCGGCCGGGCGAAGCCGACCAGCGCGTTCAGGTTGGCGCCGTCCACGTACACCTGGCCGCCCGCGTCGTGCACCTTGCCGCACAGCTCGGCGATGCCCTTCTCGTACACGCCGTGCGTCGACGGGTACGTCACCATGATCGCCGCGAGCGCGTCCCGGTGCTTCTCGATCTTCGCGTCCAGGTCGGCCAGGTCCACGTTGCCGTTGTCGTCGCAGGCCACCACGACGACCCGCATGCCCGCCATCACCGCGCTGGCCGCGTTCGTGCCGTGCGCACTCGACGGGATCAGGCACACGTCGCGGTGCTCGTCGCCGCGCGACCGGTGATACCCGCGGATCGCCAGCAGGCCCGCCAGCTCACCCTGCGACCCCGCGTTCGGCTGCACGCTGACCGCGTCGTACCCGGTCAGCTCCGCCAGCCAGCCCTCCAGCTGCGCGACGAGGGCCTCGTACCCCGCGGTCCGCGACGCCGGTGCGAACGGGTGGATGTTCGCGAACTCCGGCCACGACACCGGTTCCATCTCGGTGGTCGCGTTCAGCTTCATCGTGCACGACCCCAGCGGGATCATGCCCCGGTCCAGCGCGTAGTCGCGGTCCGACAGCCGCCGCAGGTACCGCAGCATCGCCGTCTCCGAGTGGTACGACGAGAACACCGGGTGGGTCAGGAAGTCCGACGTACGCCCCAGCGGCCGGGCACCGCACTCCGCGGACGCCGCCGGCTTCGCGCCGAACGCCGCCAGCACCGCCTCCACCTGCGCGGACGTCGTCGTCTCATCCACCGACACCGACACCCGATCGGCGTCGACCAGCCGCAGGTCGATGCCCTCGCCGGCGGCCGCGGCGACCACGTCGGCGGCCCGGCCCGGCACCACCGCGGTGACCGTGTCGAAGAACGCGTCGTGCGCCACCTCGACGCCGGCCGCGGCGAGGCCACCGGCCAGCGACAGCGCGTGGTCGTGCACCCGCTTCGCGATCGCCCGCAGGCCATGCGGACCGTGGTACACCGCGTACATGCTCGCCATCACCGCGAGCAGGACCTGCGCCGTGCAGATGTTGCTCGTCGCCCGCTCCCGGCGGATGTGCTGCTCGCGCGTCTGCAACGCCAGCCGGTAGGCCGGCGCGCCGTCCGCGTCCCGCGACACCCCCACCAGACGCCCGGGCAGCGACCGCTCCAGCCCGGCGCGCACCGCCAGGTAACCGGCGTGCGGACCACCGAAGCCCAGGGGTACGCCGAAGCGCTGCGTCGTCCCGGCCGCGATGTCCGCGCCGATCTCCCCCGGCGGGCGCAGCAGCGTCAACGCCAGCAGATCCGCCGCCACGGTCACCAGCGCACCCACCGCGTGGGCCGCCTCGACCAGCGCCGCGTGGTCCCGCACGGCTCCCGACGCGCCCGGATACTGCAGGTGCAGGCCGAAGAACTCCTCCGGCAGCTCCTCGCCGGCGTCCAGGTCCACGAGCCGCACGTCGATGCCGAGCGGTTCCGCCCGCGTCCGCAGGATCGCCAGGGTCTGCGGCAGCGTGTCCGCGTCCACCACGTACACGCTGCTCTTGCTCTTCGACGACCGGCGGGCCAGCGTCATCGCCTCCGCGACCGCCGTGCCCTCGTCGAGCATCGACGCGTTCGCCGTGGTCAGCCCGGTCAGGTCCGTCACCATCGTCTGGAAGTTCAGCAGCGCCTCGAGCCGGCCCTGACTGATCTCCGGCTGGTACGGCGTGTACGCCGTGTACCACGCCGGGTTCTCCAGCACGTTGCGCCGGATCACCGCCGGCGTCACCGTGCCGTAGTAGCCCAGCCCGATCATCGACGTGGTCACCGTGTTGCGCCCGGCCAGCTCGCGCAGCTCGGCGATCGCCTCCTCCTCGGAGGCCGCGGCCGGCAGGTCCAGGGTTCCGTGCCAGCGGATCACCTCGGGGATCGCGGCATCCATCAGCGCGTCCAGCGACGCGTACCCGATGGCCTTCAGCATCTGGGTCTGCGCGTCCGGATCCGGACCGATGTGGCGAAATGCGAACGTCATGGCGGCTCCAGCGGGGGCAGAAGGTCGACGGGCAACCTCCCCCTCTGTCGTACCCACCGGGCGGTCACACCCACCGGGCACTTCAGAGTCGCCTGCCCCCGCGGTCCTTTTGCCTGAGAGGTTCCGGGGAGGATTTGCCCCTTCGGCGCCGTCGGCGGACCGACGGTCTCTCCCGCGTGGGTGGTACCGGCCCCATCAACCTACCAGCGGAGATGTTTCGATCATGTGTCCCTAGGCTGTGGTGTGTGACCTACTCCCCCGCGGACGACCGCTACGACACCATGACCTACCGCCGCGCCGGGCGCAGCGGACTCCGGCTCCCCGCCATCAGCCTCGGCCTCTGGCACAACTTCGGCGACGCCCGCCCGCTCGAGCGCCAGCAGGCCATCGTCCGGCGCGCCTTCGACCTCGGTGTCACCCACTTCGACCTGGCCAACAACTACGGCCCGCCGCCCGGCAGCGCCGAGAGCAACTTCGGCCGCATCCTGCGCACCGACCTCGCCGCCCACCGCGACGAGATCGTCGTCTCCACCAAGGCCGGCTACCACATGTGGAACGGCCCGTACGGCGAGTGGGGCTCCCGCAAATACCTGGTCTCCTCGCTCGACCAGTCCCTGAAGCGCCTCGGCCTCGACTACGTCGACATCTTCTACCACCACCGCCCCGACCCGGACACCCCGCTCGAGGAAACCATGGGCGCCCTCGACGCCGTCGTGCGCGCCGGCAAGGCCCTCTACGTCGGCATCAGCAACTACACCTCCGAGCAGACCGCCCAGGCCGCCGCCATCCTCCAGGAACTCGGCACCCCGCTGCTCATCCACCAGCCGTCATACTCGATCCTCAACCGCTGGATCGAGAAGGACCACCTGCTCGACACCCTTGAACGCGTGGGCGCCGGCTGCATCGCCTTCAGCCCCCTGCAGCAGGGCCTGCTCACCGACCGGTACCTCGGCGGCATCCCGGACGACTCGCGCGTGCGCACCAGCGTCTTCCTCAACGAGAAGGACCTGGACCCGGCCACCATGGGGCGCATCCGCACCCTCGACGACATCGCGCGGCGCCGCGGCCAGAGCCTCGCCCAGATGGCCCTCGCCTGGGCCCTGCGCGACGAGCGCATCACCAGCCTCATCATCGGCGCCAGCAGCGTCGAGCAGCTCGAGACCAACATCGCCGCGCTGGACAACCCCACCCTCGCCGCCGAGGAACTCGACGAGATCGACGGGACCGTCCTCGACCTGTGACCGCTCTGTACCCGCCCGGCACGATCCTCGCGGTGGGGGGGGGGGGGGGGGGGGGGGGGGGGGGGGGGGGCGCGGCGGGCGCGCCCACCCCCCCCCGCGGGGGGGGCCCGCCCGCCCGCCCCGTCCCGGGGGGTGGGGGGCGGCCCCGGCGGCCCCGCCCGCGCCGCCCGGGCCCCCCCCCCCCCCCGCCGGGGCGTGTACGCCGCACCCACCCGCGCGTTCTGGCGCCTCGACAAGCCGCCGACCCACCTCGACGGACCCCGCGACGAACAGTTCTCCTGGGAGATCGAACGCTTCTGCACCCTCGCCCTGCAGGCCAACCCGACCGTCCTCGAAGTCCTCTGGTCACCGCTCGTCGAGCACCTCACCGGCGACGGCCGGGCCCTGCTCGCCGCCCGCGACGCGTTCCTCTCCCGGCGCGTCGCCGACACCTACGGCGCGTACGCCCGCGACCAGCTCAAACGCGTCGCAGCCCGGCGCGACGCCACCGGCGAGACCAACCACAAGCAGGCCATGCACATGATCCGCCTGCTGTACGCCGGCGCCCACGTCCTGCGCACCGGCCAAGTCCTCGTCGACGTCAGCCACCTGCGCGAGCGGCTCCTGGAGATCAAAACCGGTGGAGTGCCCTGGGAATCCGTGGTCTCGTGGGCCGAGGACCTGCTCGCCGGCCTCGCCGACGCGCAGGCGGCCACCACGCTGCCCGCCGAACCCGACCGGAGCCGCGTCGACGCCCTGCTCACCGCCGTACGCGAAAGGAACCTGGGATGACCACGGACGTGCCGGCCTGGGCCGCCGAGGCCGCGGCGCTGCCCTACCCGGCCGTCTTCGTGACCGTCAGCGGCGCCCACCTCTACGGCTTCGCCTCCGTCGACAGCGACCTCGACCTGCGCGCCAGCCACCTCCTGCCCGCGCACGAGGTCGTCGGCCTGCGCACCGGCCCGGAGACCATCTCCACCGACACCCCGTCCAACCACCCCGCCGCCACCCACAAACGGCCTGAAGGCTGCCTGCGCGACGGCGTGGAACTCGACGTGGTCAGCCACGACCTGCTCAAGTTCGCCCGCATGCTCACCACCCGCAACGGCTACGTGCTCGAACAGCTCCTCTCACCGCTGGTCGTGGCCACCTCACCGCTGCACAAGCAGCTCATCGATCTGGCCCCGGGCCTGATCACCCGTCACCACGCCCACCACTACCTCGGCTTCGCCGCCACCCAGGAACGGTTGTTCGCCAAGACCGGCGAGCTCAAGCCCGCGCTCTACACGCTGCGGGTGCTGCACACCGGCATCCACCTCATGCGTACGGGCTCCGTGGTCGCGGACCTGGGCGCGCTCAGCTCGCTGCCGTACGTGCCCGAGCTGATCGCGATGAAGCGTACGGCCGAACACGCCACCTTCCCCCCGGCGCTGCGCGAGCGCGTCGAGCACGACGCCGCCCGGCTGCGCACCGAGCTCGAGGCGGCACGGGACGCGTCCAGCCTGCCGGAACACGCCGACCCGGACGCCGTGGAGGCCCTGCACCGGCTCGTCGTCGACGCCCGGCTGACCGGCCTCCCCGCCTGACGCCGCGGTCACCGCCCGACCGCGGCGTGAACCTGCCCCGGCGCCCGGGCGGCTCACCCCCGGCGCCCGGGCGGCTCACCCCCGGGGCACGGCGCTGGCGATCGGCACCACGCGCGGAGAGCCGTCCCCGGCGACATACGCGAGGCGCGCGATGTCGCGGGCGAGCAGTTCCCGGCTGCCCGGCCGGTCGAGGATCTCGGTGAGCTGGGCCGGTTCCGAACACCTGTGAAACGCATCGCGTCCGCGACCGCTCGCGTGGCGGTCAGGCTCCGGTCGTTGCGGCGCGCTCGCGATGGGCGCGGATCTCGTCGTGGTGGTCGGCGGCCCAGCCGATCAGCGAGGTGGCGATCTCGTGCAGGCCGCGGCCGCGGGTGGTCCCCTCACCAGCAGGAATCACCGGCCGTGGCCCGCGGCGGCCAGACATGCGTCCGTGACGACCTCGGTCCACACGCCTGGGTGGGTGAACCAGAAGTCATGCGGCACACCCGGCACCGTGGTGAACCGGCCCCGCGGCACAAGGGCGGCGAGCTGCGCCAGGGGCCAGGACGGGCGGATGTCATCGCCCGCCGCGACGAAGTGCATCGGCACGGCGCAGTCCGCCAGGCCGCGCCACAGATCCGGGCGATGGGCCCACTTGGTGAACGACGTGCTCAGAGCCGCATGGACGGCGGGCACCCAGTCGATCTCGACCGCAGGTTCGGACGGCTTGCCGGCCTCGTACGCCTCGGACCACGTACGGTCGAGCTGCGGACCCCGCCCGGCGACGCCCACCACCGCGGTCACCGAGCCCGGATGCTCGACCGCATATCGCACGGCCAGATCAGCGCCCCACGAATGGCCCAGGACGATCCACCTGTCGACGCCGGCCGCCGCGCGGATCCCTTCGAGGTCGGCAACCGCTTCCTCCATCGTGTGCGGTCCCCCGCCCGACCGGCCGACACCGCGCGGCTCGGGAAACCAGGCGCGGTGCTCCCTGGGGGCGAGGTCGTCCCGCTCCAGGTACTGCACACAACCGGGCCCGCCGCTCAGCACGACGACGTCGGGGCCATCGCCCGTGACACCGACGTGCAACGCCGCACCGTCCACCCGTAAAGTCCGCGACTCCATGGCCGCGAAGCTACCAACGGCCGTGCCGGCCCCCCCCCGGCCCGCCGGGGGCGGGCGGGGCCCCGAGGCCCCCGAAACGGCCGCGCCTCCTGGCCCGCTAAGCTACCACCGGCCGTCGGGCCCGCCCCGGTCCCGGCGCGGGCCGGACGGCACCGGATCAGCGAAGAAGAACGGCGGCGTCGTACCAGTCGTAGTAGATCTGGTAGTGCTTGGCCGCCGACGTGCCGTTGTCATCGCAGTACGTCGGCTTGTTGCCGTTGGTGGCGAAGATCTGCACGCACGGGATCTTCCCGTCCGAGACCTTGTCCGCGACCGCGATGTCGTAGTGGTCCGGCGCATCCACCAGGTGCAGATGCACCTGGCCGACGACCCGCCCGCTCGAGTTCTCCACGCTCACCAGCAGGTCGTCCGCCCAGTCCGGGCCCTCCGCCAGGGCCGGCACCGCCAGCGCGCCGGCCGCCACGACCCCCAGCGCCGCGGCGGCCGTCAGCTTCGCGATTGTCTTCCGCACGTGTTCCTCCTTCTCGTCAGGTCCGGCGCGGTGTGCCGCCCCGGGCTGCTCACCCCCGTCGGGAGCGGGCCACACCGAGATTGGCCGGACCGGCGTACGCCGATCAACGCCGAACTGTCCCTGACCTGCGCCTATCTGTCCCCCACAGACAGATAGCGCCCCCGGCGGGCATAATCGCCATCGATGGATGAACCCCGATCAGCGCCGCTCCCGCCGTGGTGGGCCAGGGTGCATGAGGCCGCGCAGCTGCTGGCCTCCGAGCTCAACGCCGCCGTCGCCCACGCCGCCCGGGCCGGCACGTACACTCCGCCGCCCGGCTCCCCACCACCACGGCGACGACGGCAACCCGGCTCCCTGCGCCACCTCGCCGAGGTGATCCGCTCCCACCGCCTGGCGCCCGGCGTCTCCGCCGACAAGGACGACGTCGCGGCCGTCCTCTCCGGCGATCCGCGCCACCTCGCCGACCCGGCCCTCGTCGTCGCGGTCGCCCGGGCCAGCCGGCTCATCTCCGGCGAGCCGTTCGCCGCCATCGACGCGGACCGGCTCGTGGTGGCCAGCAGCCACGTCTCGGCGTTGCTCGACGCCGCCCGCGAGGCCGACGACCGGGCGCCGCGGGCCGTACCCGCCCCGCGCCCCGCCCCCGGTCCGCGGGTCGCCCCCGGCCCGCCCGCTGTCACCGCCCCTCGCACCGCCACCTCGGGCGCGCAGCCCGAGGTCATCGACGCGTACTTCACCACGCGCCGGCCCACCCGGCGCCGGCCGCTGATCGCCGGTGCCATCAGCGCCCTGGTGCTGGCAGGCATCACCCTCCTCGCTCTGCACCGCCAGGAACCGCACCCGCCGGCACCTCCGGCGCCTCCCGCAGCCGCGGTGGCCGCGGTGACGCCGCTCGAGCACGGGCACGCGCCCAACGACTACCTCAACAGCCGGCCGCTGCAGGACGCGCTCGACCACGGATTCACCAGCATCGAGGCCGACGTCTACCTGCGGGACGGCACCCTGGTGCTCTGCCACCGGTTCGAGGGCGACCTCTGCCGGGACGACCGCGGCGCCCGGACCACCGCGCGGCCCTTCGAGGCGACGTACCTCCAGGGGCTCAGCGCGAGGGTGAGACGCCACAGCGGGCGGGTGTACCCGGGATACCAGCAACCGGTCCTGCTGTTCGTCGAGATCAAGTGCGTGGAGGACGCGTACGGCTGCCGGCTGCCCGCGGACCCGGACGCCGCGGCCACGGACGAGAACAACCCGCTGGTGGTCGCCGGCAGAATCATGAGTGCGCTCGTCCCGTACCGCGGCATGCTCTTCCACGCCGACCCGGCGGCACGGCGCTGGGGACCGGTCCAGGTCGTCCTCACCGGCGACCACAACGAGGACCAGCTCCCGGCCGGCGCCCACGGCTCCACCTCCGTACGCGGACTCCTCGCCCAGCAGCCCGACAGGTACGCGTTCCTGGACGGAAGCTTCGCCGTCGATCGGGACCAGTACAACGCCGACCTCGTCCCGGTGATCAGCTTCGCGAACCCGGCCACGACGGGCGCGTGCATGACCGCCGGACGAGACCCCATCCAGACCCTGCACTGGGACAACATCATCAAAGCCCAGAGCACCGGGCACCACGTCCGGGCGTCCGACCCGGCGAACTGCCCCGACCACGACGACGCGTGGACCGACGCGCTGTACGCCGGCGTCGACTACCTCAGCAGCAAGCACCTGCCCCAGCTCGGCGGCTGGCTCACCGACAACGCCACCGGCGGGGGCGGCGGCCACTGCGCCCTCCCCACCTGGATCGCCGGCGCGCGGCTGCAGGGGCAGTACTGCACGCTCAGCACCGGGAATGTGCCCGTCATGAGCCGGCCGGATCCCCACTCCCCGCGCGTGGGAACCCTCTCGCACGGCGGCGCCACCTGGTTCCTGGGTCAGCAGCCGGGTGAGCCGTACGTGGACCACTCGACCCACAACTACTGGTGGGCGTACACGCGGGCGGACAACGGGCAGTGGGGCTGGGTGTCGCTGGTGTACTTCACCGACCCGGGGCCCGACCAGTCCGCCGACGGGCTGCAGTACGGCTGCTACGACGTACGCCCCGGCGAGAACGACGACTGCCACCCGCTCTGACCGACCGTCTCCTGATCAGGTGTTTTGTGGTCAGCCGGCGAAGCCGTCGGCATTGTTCTGTGGTCCGGCGCTCCGCGCCTAGAGCATCCTAGGAACCTAGGGGTTATTCGTCCGGGCGGGTCCCGGTCTAGGCTGGACGCATGCCCGCCCGCGCACTCGACGCTCCCGTCGCCCACCTCGCCCGGCCGCACCGGCCCGTGCTGGTGGCCGGGACGCTCGCCGAGCTGACCGGTCCCACCCAGGGCCAGGTCGAGCTCCCGCTGCGCCTCTGGTGGAACCCGCACCGCGCCTTCAACCTCGGCGAGCACACGATGCTGCTCTGGATGTACGAGAACGTCCTGCGCGAGGCCGTTCGCATCGACGAGCTGCGCGACCACCTGCACGGCCCGACACTGGTGCGCCTCTGGCCGGAGCTGAACCTCCCCCGCGGGGTGCGCGCCGCCTGGGAGGCCCGCCACCCGGCGCTGCGCCACGCCGCCCGCGCCGCCTGACCCCGAGCGCGCCCAGCACGAGCGCAAGCCGCGCAGCCTGGGCGCAAGCCGCGCTGCCAACGCGGTCGGGGCGGCTGAGACGGGAGGGCGGGCTGAGCGCACCCCACGCAGCCGACACCCTCAGCCTGACCGGCGCGCTCAGCGGAACGGGCACGACCCACACGGTCGGCGCGGCCGCGGCGGAGCGGGCAGCCCGCCATCCCGGAGGCGGCGGACAGAAATCGTTTCCGGCCGGCGGAGCCGTCGCTCTATGCTGCTTCACCCCGGACGACCTGACGTCGAGGAGCTGCCGATGCCGCACGTGACGCTTCACGCGCTCGAGGAGGAGCTCGCCGGGAGGGAAGCCCTCCTCATCGAGCACCTCACCGGCGCCGTCGTGTCCGTGTACGGCGAGTGGGCCCGGCCCTCCGTGGACGTCCGGCTCATCGGCGTCCCGGCCGGACGGTGGGGTCGCGGCGGAACGGCAGTCGCGACCGCCGCCCCGAGCGTCACGTTCGGCATGCGGGAGGAAGTGTTCGCCAGGGACGACGCCGCCACGGTGGTGGCCCGGCTCGTCGCCGCGTTCACCGACGCCGTCGCCGCCGTGTTCGGGGAGAATTGCCGGGACGACGTCCTGGTCGAGCTGGTCGGCCGGCCCACGTCCCGGTCCGGGCTCGGTGGGAGGGTGATCGGCGACGGCCGCACACCGGCGGGCTGACCGGAGCGGTCAGGCCTGCCGTTCGGCGCGTTGCCGGATGAGCTGCTCGACCGCGGTCGGCAGCGTCGTCTCGAAGTCGATCAGCTTGGCCCAGGTGGGCGTGACGACGATGCGGACCATGCCGTCGTAGAGCGACCGCACCTCCGCCTCCCAGGCCACCCGCTGGTCCGGCGTCATCGCGTAGCTGCCGTTCATCTGCAGGAACTCGTCCGGGATGCCGTCGACGACGTCCAGTTCCGCGCGGCCGCGCAGGAGCAGGATCGTCGGTGGGTGGACCTCGGTGTCGATGGTCAGGGCCACCGCCGGGTGGCGGCGCAGCGACGCCAGCTTGGGGGCGTTCTTCGCCGTGCACATGACGATCTGCGCGCCAGTCCAGGTGAACGCCATCGGCACGCAGCGGGGAGTGCCGTCCTCGGCGACGTACGCGAGGCGGGTGATGTCGCGGGCGAGCAGGTCCCGGCTGCCCGGCCGGTCGAGGACGATCTGGGTCGGTTCCACGGTGTCTCTCCCGATGTCGAGGTGATCGCTGCGCCGGGGACGGAGCCGGCCTCGCTTTCTCGACATCGGGAGAGACACCGCCGTCAGGCCGGGGCGTACTTCCCGCGGCCGGTCTTGCGGAAGGCGCCGCGCTTCACGCCTTCCTTGAGCGCGTTACGGAAACGGGTCGGGCCCCAGTACTTGCAGCCCAGCGCCTCACCGATGTGGTCGCGGGACGCCTCGCCCTCCTCCTTGAGCAGGCTCTGGATCAGCGAGATCTCGCGCCGCGTCCACCATTCGTTCTCGTCGGCGTCCACGCTCGAGGTGGACGGGAACGGGGTGTATCCCATGACGGCCTCCTTTGCCGGATCAGGACGGGGCGTGGCCGGTGCCGCGGCCCTGACCGCGGCCGAGGGTGTACGGGTCGGCCTCCTCGCCGGGCTCGTCGAGCTCGGCGGCCTGCGCCGACAGCGGCGGGGCGATGTCCTCCAGGTCCCGCTGCGCCGCCTCGACACCCATCGTGGCCTGCACGATGCCACCGAGGATCATGACCACGGCGCCGACGACGTACCCGATGAAGATCTGCTTGGGTTCGCCGCTCTGGATGAGCGCACCGAACAGCAGCGGGCCGCCGAAGCCGCCGACGATCGTGCCGGTGGCGTAGAAGAACGCGATCGCCATGGCTCGCGTCTCCATCGGGAAGATCTCGCTGACCGTCAGGTACGCCGCGCTGGCCCCTGCCGAGGCGAAGAAGAAGATGATGCACCAGGCCACGGTCTGCGTCGTGGCGTTCAGCGCGCCGTTGCGGAACAGCACGCCGGTGATGACCAGCAGGATGCCGGAGAGAATGTACGTGCCGGAGATCATCGGCTTGCGCCCGACCGTGTCGAACAGCCGGCCGAGCAGCAGCGGGCCGAGGAAGTTGCCGACCGCGAACGGGATCAGGTACCAGCCGACGGCGTTTGTAGAGGAACGCCTGCCCGGTGAAGAGCGACAGGCCGACGAAGGTGCGCTTGGGGTACATGCGGAACACCACGCCGGCGATCTCGGCGATGCCCATCGGCGGGCGCTGCTTGATCCGGATGGTGCGCCGGGGCTCGATCAGTTCCTGCCCGGTCTCGCGGACCACCTCGTGCTCGATTCTGCCGGGTGACGCGTTCCGCTTCCTCCTCGTACCCGTGCAGGAAGAGCCATCGTGGACTTTCCGGGACGTGCCGGCGGACCAGCAGGATCGCGAAGCCCATGATCGCGGCGAGGCCGAAGGCGAGCCGCCAGCCGATGTCGATCGGGAACCATTCGGGCCTGAGCAGCGCGACCGAGGCCAGCGAGCCGAAGATCGTGCCGATCCAGTAGGAGCCGCCGATGACCAGGTCGACGGCGCCGCGCACGCGGGCGGGGATGAGCTCGTCGACCGCGGAGTGGATGGCCGAGTACTCGCCGCCGACGCCCGCGCCGGTGATGACCCGGCAGACCAGGAACCAGATGAAGTTCATGGAGAACGCGGTGAGGATGCTGCCGGCCAGGAACACCGCGAGAGTGATCATGAACAGCTTCTTGCGGCCCAGCCGGTCGGCCAGCCGCCCGAAGTAGAGGGCGCCGACGCAGGCGCCGACGATGTACGCCGAGCCGGCCGAGCCGACCTGGGTCGCGCTCAGCTCGAGGCCGCTGCCCGGCTCGGACAGCCGGCCGTCGATGGCGCCGACGATCGTGACGGCGAGACCGTCGAGGATCCAGACCGTGCCGAGCCCGATGAGTCGATCAATGCGGGCCTACGGCGACGACGCGGACCGCCGCGGCGCCGGCCTCGTCGCTGGCCGCGAGGTCGACCTCCGCCTCGATGCCCCAGTCGTGGTCGCCCTCCGGGTCCTCGAAGACCTGCCGCACCTTCCACACCGCCGGGCCCTGCTCGATGTGCAGGAACGCCGGGCCGCGCGCGGACGGTCCCGTGCCGACCGTCGGGTACTCGTCGTAGTAGTCCTCGAGGGCTTCGATCCAGCGCTCCGTCGTCCAGCCGCTCTCGGCGTCGAGCTCACCCAGCTCCTCGGCGCGGCGCAGGGCGAACAGTTCGACGCGACGGAACAGGGCGTTGCGCACCAGTACCCGGAACGCGCGCAGGTTGCGGGTGACCGCCGGCGGCTTGTCGTCGAGCGGGGACGGTTCGGCGACCTCCGCGCCCGGGTTGCGCAGCCGCTCCCACTCGTCGAGCAGGCTGGAGTCGACCTGGCGGACGAGCTCGCCGAGCCATTCGATCAGGTCGGTCAGTTCTTCCGTACGCGCGTCCTCCGGCACGGTCTGCCGCAGCGCCCGGAACGCGTCCGCGAGGTAGCGCAGCACCAGCCCCTCGGAGCGGGACAGGCCGTAGAAGGACACGTACTCGGTGAACGTCATCGCGCGCTCGTACATGTCGCGGACGACGGCCTTGGGCTTGAGCTCGTAGTCGGCCACCCACGGGTGCCCGCGCCGGTACGTCTCGTACGCGGCGTAGAGCAGCTCGGCCAGGGGCTTCGGGTACGTGACCTCGTCGAGCAGCTCCATGCGCTGGTCGTACTCGATGCCCTCGGCCTTCATGGCGTTGACCGCCTCGCCCTTGGCCTTGAACTGCTGCGCCGAGAGCACCTGCCGCGGGTCCTCGAGCGTCGCCTCGATCACCGACACGACGTCGAGCGGATAGTCCGGCGACTCGCGGTCGAGCAGCTCCAGGCAGGCCAGCGCGAACGGCGACAGCGCCTGGTTGAGCGCGAAGTCGAGCTGCAGGTCGTCGACGAGCCGGTACGCGCCGTCGACCTTCTCGATGACCCCGCCGGCGAGCAGGGCCCGCGCGATGGCGATGGCCCGGCGGATGTGCCGGCGCTGCGCCGCGGGCTCCTCGTGGTTGTCGGTGAGCAGGTGCCGCATGGCCGCGAACGGGTCGCCGCCGCGGGCGATCACGTTGAGCAACATCGCGTGCGACACCTGGAACGACGAGGTCAGCGGCTCGGGGTCGGCCGCGACGAGCCGCTCGAACGTGGGCTGGCCCCAGCCGATCGTGCCCTCCGGCGGCTTCTTGCGCACGACCTTGCGGCGCTTCTTCGGGTCGTCGCCGGCCTTGGCGAGCGCGCGCTCGTTGTCGATGACGTGCTCGGGCGCCTGCACGATGACCGTGCCCAGCGTGTCGTAACCGGCTCGGCCGGCCCGGCCGGCGATCTGGTGGAACTCGCGGGCCTTGAGCAGCCGGGTCTTCACGCCGTCGTACTTGCTCAGGCCGGTGAACAGCACCGTACGGATGGGCACGTTGATGCCGACGCCGAGGGTGTCCGTGCCGCAGATGACCTTCAGCAGGCCGGCCTGGGCGAGGGTCTCCACGAGCCGGCGGTACTTGGGCAGCATGCCGGCGTGGTGCACGCCGATCCCGTGCCGGACCAGGCGCGACAGCGTACGCCCGAAGCCCGCGGTGAACCGGAAGTTGCCCAGCGCCGCGGCGATCGCGTCCTTCTCGGCGCGGGTGCACATGTTGATGCTCATCAGCGACTGGGCGCGCTCGAGGGCGGCCGCCTGGGTGAAGTGCACGATGTACACCGGCGCCTGGCGGGTGGTGAGCAGCTCCTCGATGGTCTCGTGCAGCGGCGTCATCGCGTACGAGAACAGCAGCGGGACCGGCCGCTCGGCGTTCGCGACCACCGCCGTGAGCCGGCCGGTGCGCCGCGACAGGTCGTCGACGAAGCGCGTGGTGTCGCCGAGCGTGGCGGACATCAGCAGGAACTGGGCCTGCGGCAGCTCGATCAGCGGCACCTGCCAGGCCCAGCCGCGGTCCGGCTCGGCGTAGAAGTGGAACTCGTCCATGACGACCTGGCCGACGTCGGCGTCGGCGCCCTCGCGCAGCGCCAGGTTGGCGAGGATCTCCGCGGTGCAGCAGATGATCGGCGCGTCCGCGTTGACGCTGGCGTCGCCGGTGAGCATGCCGACGTTGTGCGCGCCGAAGACGGCGCAGAGGGCGAAGAACTTCTCCGACACCAGCGCCTTGATCGGCGCGGTGTAGAAGGTGGTGCGCTTCTCGGCCAGGGCGGCGAAGTGCGCGCCCGTCGCCACCAGGCTCTTGCCGGAGCCGGTCGGGGTGTTGAGGATGACGTTCGCCCCGGTGGCGATCTCGATGAGCGCCTCCTCCTGGTGCGGGTAGAGCGTCAGGCCCTGCTCGGCGACCCAGGACTGGAAGGCCTCGAAGACGGCGTCGGGTTCGGCGGTGCCGGGCAGGCGATCGGTCAGATTCATGATTCGTCCAGTCTATGGGCCCTGCCCGGCGCACAGCACCGTGGCCGGGCGCTGCGCGCGCCCGGCCACGGAAGGGACCTTGCTGTGGAGTTGTGCGGGTGACCTACGCGCCGAACGCCGCGTAGATCGGGCCGGCGACGCTGCCCGCGAGGCCGATGACGGCCGCGACGACGGCGATGGTGGATCCGATTCTCAGGCGCATCTCGGGAGCCTTTCCGGTGCTGAACTGGCCTCGCTGAGATAGAGATTCGCGGCCGGCCGTTGCAGGCCGGTACTTGCCAGGTTGCGAAACGGTTGCCTAGCGCGGCCACCCGGCCAGCCGCTCGCGCAGCCGGGCGACATCCGCCTCGCTGAGGCCGTACCGGGCGAAGCGGGCGTCGTCGAGGCGGTCCAGGTAGCGGCCCGCGTCGGCCACCTCCTCGTCGTCGAGGCTCTCGTCGAGCGCGCGCGCCAGCTCCAGCACCCGCTCGAGGGGATAGCGCTCCAGCGCCGCGGCCACGTCGATGTAGTCGCGCACCTCGCGCCTGTTCACCAGCGCCGCCACCTTCGAGGCGACGAGGTCGTCGAGGTGCATGACCGGGCCGACGTCCATCACCACGGGCGCGCGCCGCCGGTCGAGGCGGGTCAGCGTCAGCCGCAGCGCCCGGCGGCCGTCGGCGACGTGGTATTCGCGCAGGTCCTCGTCCATGCCCGCGAACATCTCGTCGCCCACCTCGCGGAACACCTGGTAGCCGGCGTCGGTCAGCGCCCCGGTGACGTCGGCGGCGGCCGCCTCCACCGCCCCGGCGGTGTCGGTGAACAGGTCGATGTCCTCGGTGGGCCGGCGCACCAGCCCGTTGACCAGCCACGCCACGCCACCGCCGAGCACGAACCCGTGCCGCTCCCCCACCTTCAGGGCGATCGTGGCGACGTCGCGGTAGAAGTCGTCGATGTGCGCTGTCACGCCGCAGACCGTACCGGTCACCTCCGACAGAAAATCACCTGGAACGTGGTGCCCACGCCCGGGCTGCTGGTCACCTCGATGCGGCCGCCGTGGTCGGTGACGATGCGGTGCGCGATGGTCAGGCCCAGGCCGGTGCCGCCGGTGGCACGCTGGCGGGCGGGGTCGGCGCGCCAGAACCGGTCGAAGACGCGTTCCAGGTCCGCCGCCGCGATGCCCACGCCGGTGTCCTGCACGGTCAGGACGGCCTCGCCCGCCTCCTCGCGGACCCGCAGCAGCACGTGCCCGCCCGCGTCGGTGTACCGGATCGCGTTGGTGAGCAGGTTGCCCAGCACCTGGCGCAGCCGGTCCGGGTCGCCCTCGATCCACACCGGCGCGGGGGCGTCCACGGTCATCGCCACCCCCGCCTCGGCGGCCACCGCCCGGTGCGCGGTCGCGCCGCCCGAGACCGCCTCGGCGAGGTCGAGGGGCGCGAACGTGTAACCCAGGTCGCCCGCCTCCGCCAGGGCGAGGACCTGCAGATCGTCGAGGATGCGGCGTTGCAGCAGGGTCTCCTCGTGCAGCGACGCGAACAGCTCCCGGCTCGGCTCGACCACCCCGTCCGACAGCCCCTCCAGGTAACCGCGCAGGTTGGACAGCGGCGTACGCATCTCGTGCGCGACGTCGGCGATGAGCCGGCGCTGGCGCTCCTCGCTGCGCTGCACGGCCTCGGCCATCGCGTTGAACGACTCGGACAGCCGGGCCAGCTCGCTGCTGCCGGCCGCCGGGACGCGTACGTCGAGCCGGCCGTCGGCGAGCAGCCGGGACGCCTCGGTGAGCCGGCGCACCGGCAGGCTGACCCGGCGGGCGATCAGCGCGGTGCCGGCCAGCGCGACGACGATGAGGCCGGCGGTGCCGAGCAGGGCGGGCTGCCTCAGGTCGCCGAAGCCGGTGTCGGGGCGCGCGCCGAGGTACAGCTGCAGCGGTACGGCCGCGGGACCGCTGACGCCGGTCGTGAAGGCCGCGCGGACGCAGCCCGGGCTGTCCGCGGCCTTCCGGGTGCAGCGCCACCACACGTTCTGGATCTCCCGCAGCCAGCCGGTGTCGCCGACGACCTTGCGGCTGGCTTGCTGCACGCAGTCCGGGTGCCCCGACACCTGCGCGGCGGTCAGGTACGGCACCCGGTCGGTGCTGAGCGCGGCCCCGTCGCCGTCGATGCACCGCACCGCGATCAGCGCCGCCCGGTACTGCGCCACCTGCCGCAGCATCAGCATCGGCGCCGAGGCGGAGACCGGGTCGGCGGGTTCCGGGGCGAACAGGTCGGGTGGCAGGTCGAACGAGAGAAACCCCTTCGCCAGGAGGGCCGCCGCGGGCGGGGCGGCTCCGGCGGGATCCTCGAAGGTACGGGTGATCGCGGTGGACAGCGCCGGGCGCGGGTCGATGCCCAGCGCGGTGCCCTGCACCGGCCCGGACGTGCGCCCGTCGAGGGTGTCGGAGTCGACGAGGACCGTGCCGTCCTGGGTGCGCAGCTGGATGTGCAGGCCGGTGTCGCGGGACAGCTGGGCGACGAGCCGGTCCAGGCCCGGCCAGCGCCCGCGCAGCAGCCCGAAGCGCTGCACCGCCTCCACGATCGCCGTCTGGTGCTCCACCGCGGCCCGCTGCGACAGCCGCACCTCGCGGGAGGTGAGGCTCAGCGTCAGCCAGGCGGTGGCGCCGATCGCCGTCACCGCCACGACCATGACGAGCAGGAACACGCGCAGCCGGAAGCTGCGGAAGCTCACCGCTCGGCCATCCGGTAGCCGCGGCCGTAGACGGTCTGCACGTACCGGGGCTCGGCCGGGTTCGCCTCGATCTTGCGGCGCAGGTTCACCACGTGGGCGTCGACCGTCCGCTCGGACACGTCGTGCTCGAAGCCGAACGTCTTGTCGATGATCTGCCCGCGGGTGAAGACCCGGCCCGGCTCGCGGGCGAGCAGCTCGACGATGCCGAACTCCTTGGCGGTCAGGTTCACCGGCGCGCCGGCGACGCGCACCTCGAAGCGGCCGGGGTCGACCTCCAGGTCGCCGACGCGCAGGATCGACGCCGGGCCGTCGGAGGCGCCCGTACGCCGCAGCAGCGCACGCACCCGGGCGGTCAGCTCCCGCGGGCTCACCGGCTTGGCGAGGTAGTCGTCCGCGCCGATGTCCAGCCCCAGCAGCATGTCGTTCTCCGAGGACCGCGCGGTGACCAGCAGGATCGCGATGTTCGACTCGGCGCGCAGGATCCGGCACACGTCCAGCCCGTCGACCAGCGGCATCATCACGTCCAGCACGACCAGGTCGGGCCGGCGGGACCGGGCCATCTCCAGCGCCGCCCGGCCGTCACCCACGGTCAGCACCTGGTGGCCCTCGCGCTCGAGGTACAGGCGGATGAGCTGGGCGTGCTTCGGGTCGTCGTCGGCCACCAGGATCCGTGCTGTCACTCGTCGGATTCTGGCCCAGCAGGGCAAACGCGGCCAAGGAATGTGCGGTTCCTGTGAAGATCCAGGCCGGTTCCGGCGGCCGTACGGATCCGCGAAGGTTCCTCACAAGTTCTGCACAGGAGCGCTCCTACGGTTCGGCACGCGAACCGCCGTCAACGACAGGAGCGCCCCGATGTGTGGTCTCAGCGTCTTCGTGAGCAGCCGCCCGAACGCCGGCGTGCCCGACCCCGAGTCGGCCGCCGCGTTCGCCGACGCGCTGGAGACGATGCATCACCGCGGCCCGGACGACACCCGCGTCGAGTTCGGCGACGGGCTGGCGTTCGGCTTCAAACGCCTGGCGATCATCGACCGGGCGGAGAGCGCCCAGCCCGCGCACTACCCCGTCGACGGGCCGCAGGCCGGGCGCTGGACCGTGGTCTTCAACGGTGAGATCTACAACTACCGTGAGCTGCGCGCCGACCTCGTCCGCGAGCACGGGGCCACGTTCGCCACCCACGGCGACACCGAGGTGCTGGCCGCCGCGTTCCACTACTGGGGCGCCGCCGCCCTGCCCCGGCTGCGCGGAATGTTCGCGTTCGCGGCGTACGACCACTGGACCGGCACGCTGCACGCCGCCCGCGACCCGTTCGGCGTCAAACCCCTGTACCTGCTGGAGACCGCCGACGGGGTGTTCCTGGCGAGCGAGCGCAAGGCGCTGCTGCCGTTCAGCGGCGACTCGGGGGCGGCGCTGGACACCGACGCCCTCGCGCACTACATGACCCTGCAGTACGTGCCCGACCCGCTCACCCTGCACCGGCACGTCCGGCGGCTGCCGCCCGGGCACCGGCTGACCTGGACGCCCGGCGGCGGGCTGCGCCAGGAGCGCTACTTCCGGCCGTCGCTGCGGCCGCTGCACGTCCAGCCGGAGGCGGCGTACCACGCGATCCGCGACGCGCTGCGCGACAGCGTCCGCCGGCACCTGCACGCCGAGGTCCCGGTCGGCGCGTTCCTGTCCAGCGGCGTCGACTCGTCGGCGATCGTGGCGCTGGCCCGCGAGGAACGGCCGGACCTGCACGCGTTCACCGCCGGCTTCGCGCACGAGGGCTACTCCGAGATCGAGGTCGCCCAGGACACGGCGGCGCAGCTCGGCGTCCGGCTCACCCCGACCGTGGTCACCGAGGACGACGTGATCCGGGAGCTGCCGCGCATCGTCCAGCTGCTCGACGACCCGGTCGCCGACCCGTCGCTGATCCCGCTGTACTTCCTGGCGCAGACCGCCTCGCGGTACGTGACCGTGGTGCTGTCCGGCGAGGGCTCCGACGAGCTGTTCGGCGGCTACACGATCTACCGGGAGCCGTCGTCGCTGGCCGGCATCGGGCGGCTGCCCGCCGGGATGAGGCGCGGCCTGCGCGGGCTGTCGCACGTCATCCCCGAGGGCGTGCGCGGGCGCAGCTTCCTCGAGCGCGGCACCACGCCGATCGAGGAGCGCTACTACGGCAACGCGCGGATCTTCTCCCCCGCCGAGAAGGCCGAGCTGCTGCGGTTCACGGCCGAACCCCACACGGCGGTCACCTCCCACCTGTACGCGGAGACCGCCGACGTCGACGACGTGGCCTCCATGCAGTACGTCGACCTGCACACGTGGCTGCCCGGCGACATCCTCACCAAGGCGGACCGGATGTCGATGGCGCACTCGCTGGAGCTGCGCGTGCCCTTCCTCGACCAGGCGGTGTACGCGGCCGCCGCCGGCCTGCCGACCGAGCTGAAGCTGCCGCACGGCTCGCGCACCACCAAGCACGCCCTGCGCGAGGCCATGCGCGGCATCGTCCCCGAGTCGGTCCGCGAACGCCGCAAGCTGGGCTTCCCCACCCCCACCCGGCTGTGGCTCAAGGGCGAGATCGGCGACTGGGTCTCCGCGATCCTCGCCGCCTCGCAGGCCGGGCACCTGGTGGACCTCGGGTACGCCCAACGCCTGCTCGCCGAGCACCGCGCGGGCGTGGCCGACCATTCCCGCAAGGTCTGGACGGTGGCGATGTTCTGCCTGTGGCACGCGATCACCGTGGAGAAGGCGATCGACCCGGCGCCCGCGCGGGTGGCGTACCCGGTGGTCAGCGCCGGATGACCGCGCTCAGCGGCCGCACCGCCCGGCCGAAGGGTCAGGGGTGAGGCTGATCCGGATCGCCGTGGCCGTGCTGACGCTGGCCGGCGTCGCCGCGTGCGGCGATCCGCCCCGGGCGGCCGAGAGCCCGGCCGAGCGGCGCCCGGTGGCCGCTCCGGTCCGCGCGAAGCCGGCACCGGTGATCGCCTACCCGGCACGCGGGCACGGGCGCTGGCGCACCGCCCCGGCCGCGGCGCGCACGGCGGGCCGCGGGGGGTCGCTGCTGCGCTACCGGGTGCTCGTCGAACGCGACATCACGGGCCTCTCCCCCGCCTCGTTCGCCGGGGCGGTGGCCGCCACGCTGGCCGATCCGCGCGGGTGGACCGCCGGGGGCACGCTGCGGCTGCGACGGGTGGGACCCGGGCAGGCGTACGACTTCACGGTGTACCTGGCGACGCCACGGACCCGCGACCGGCTGTGCCGCAGCGCGGTGGACGCGTACACGTCGTGCCGCAACGGCGACAAGGTGGTGCTGAACGTCGCCCGGTGGGTCAAGGGCGTGCCCGGGTACGGCGCCCCGCTGTCGGTGTACCGGCAGTACATGGTCAACCACGAGGTGGGGCACCGGCTCGGCAACGGCCACGAGCGCTGCCCCGGCCGCGGGGAGCCGGCCCCGGTGATGCAGCAGCAGACGCTGGGCCTGCACGGCTGCACGCCGAACCCGTGGCCGTACGTCGACGGCGGGCGCTACCAGGGCCGGGCGGGTGCCTACGCCGACCCGATGCCCGCCCCGGACCGCGGCCGCTGAACCAGGTAGCGCACGCAGAAACCGTCCGCCATCATGACCGCCATGATCACTGAGATGCGAAAGGGCGTGCGCGTCCCCGGTCGATGACCGCCCCGGCGCGGCCGCTCGTCGCCCTCCTGGATCACTGGCACCGGGCCGACAGGGTCCGCCGCGAATGGCTCGCCACGGGGCTGTCCACCGCCCCCGCCGACCGAGACGCCGCCGAACACCTCCTGACCCGCCTCTACCGCCGGCACGGCCGCGGCAGGCCGCACTTCGCCTGGGTCGACTCCCCCACGCCGGCCTGGCCCTCGCCGGGGGCGTCCCGAGCCACGAGGAGCTGCAGCACCTGCTGCGGCATCCCGCCGGGCGGCCGCCGCCGGCGATGGACCTCGCCGCCGGATGGTCCCGGCTCATGGCCCGGCTCGACGAGGCCCGGTCGAGCTGCCGGCTGCGGGTGTGGCAGAGGTCGTGTACCCCGACGGGTGGAGCGGACCTCAGTCGCGCTGATCTCCGGCGGCAGGTGCGACAGCTGCGCACCATGGTCGCGCGATACGAGGCCGTCCGGGACGCACGCCCGGTCAGGGCAGCAGGAGGTTGAGGTCCCCGAACTCGTGCCACCGGTAGCCGCCCTCCAGTGCCGCGTCGTAACACCGCTGCAGCAGCGGCGTCCCGGCGATCGCGGCGAGCATGTCGAGGTGTGACGCGCGCGGCTCGTGGAAGCCCGTGAGCAGCCCGTCCACGGCCCGGACGCCGCGCTCCGGCGTGATGACCAGGTCGGTCCAGCCGCTGTGCGGGCCGTTCCAGGCCGTCTCCAGGGCGCGGACCGCGGTGGTGCCGACGGCGATCACGCGGCCGCCGTCGGCCCGGGCCCGGGCGATCGTGCGCAGGGTGGTCGCCGGGACCGCGAACTTCTCCGGGTACGGGCGTTCGTGCGCCTCCGGCGAGGCCACCCCGGTGTGCAGGAGCACGGGTACGAGCAGCACACCCGCGGTCACCAGCCGGGTCACGAGCTCGTGCGTGAACGGCCGCCCGGCGCTGGGCATCTCGGCGCTGCCCGGGTGCACCCCGAACACCGTCTGGTACGCGCTCAGCGGCCACGGCCGGGTCACGTACGAGTAGCGGATCGGGCTGCCGTGGGCGTACAGCAGATCGGTGACCGTGGCGGCCGTACCGGTATCGATGTCGGCGACCCACAGCCGGCCCCTCGAGTAGGCCTCCCGCAGCGTGACCGTCCCGCCGCCGGCAAGCGCGTACGTGTCGCCGGAGGCGCCTGCGGCGTACGGGCCGTCCGCTTCGCGCAGCTCGACCAGCCACGAGCCGTCCGCGGTGGCCGTGGAGAAATGCACGGTCAGCGGGCTCCCGGCGACCGGCACGGCGGCCGGCAGCGTCCCGGAGGTGTTCACCACCAGGACGTCGCCGGAGCGCAGCAGCGCGGGCAGGTCGGTGAACCGGTGGTGGCTCACCTCGCCGGTGCCGCGCCGCCCGGTCAGCAGGCGGACGCCGTCGCGGGGCTCGGGTGGCCGGTGCGCCTCCAGGCGGGCGGGCAGCTGGAAGGCCGGCAGAGTGGCGGTCATCGGGCGGCGGCCAGGTCGG
The DNA here is from genome assembly GCF_016464385.1 of Nucisporomicrobium flavum. Lineage (GTDB taxonomy): Bacteria > Actinomycetota > Actinomycetes > Mycobacteriales > Micromonosporaceae > Actinoplanes > Actinoplanes flavus_A. The sequence continues at coordinate 344,016 of NZ_JADMLH010000001.1, forward strand.
TCAGCCGGATGCGGCCCGAGGGCGGGGCGTCGGCGAGCAGCCGCAGGAAGGCCGGCACCACCGACTCCGGCGGCGGCCGGTCGCCGATGTCCTCGCCCGGGAACGCCTCCTGGTGCATCCGGGTCCGCAGGTCGCCCGGGTCCACCGCCCACACCCGGACGTCCGGCTCCTCCGCGGCCAGCACGCGGCTCGCCTGCTCGGCGGCGGCCTTCGCGGAGCCGTACCCGCCCCAGCCCGGGTACGGCTCCACGGCCGCGTCGGAGGTGACCGTGACGATCGCCCCGCGGCGCTCACGCAGGGCCGGCAACGCCAGCTGGATCAACGCGAGCGGGGCGACGGTGTTCACCTCGTACACCTCGCGCAGCACGTCCAGCGGGTAGGCGGCGAGCGCCGGCTGCGGGCTGGGCCCGAGGATGCCCGCGTTGTTGACCAGCAGGTCCGGCCCGCCGAGCCGCCCAGCCGCCGCGACCAGCTCACGGCGGTGGACGGGGTCGGTGACGTCCCCCGGCACGGCGACCACCCGCGCGCCGCCGGATCTCAGCCGCTGCGTGGCGGCGTCGAGCTCGGCGGCGGTGCGGGCGTCGGTGACCAGGTCCCAGCCCGCACCGGCGAGGCCGGCGGACAACGCGTACCCGAGTCCCCGGGACGCGCCGGTGATGATGGCGACGACCATCGTGGATCTCCCTTCGACGCCACCGACGCTAGGGCGGCCCGGGCGGCCCGCCATCGGGCCGCGGCCGCAGCCGGCACCGGACCTTGGACCTACGCCTCGGGCCCGATCCGCCGGCCGCCGCCCGCCGGTACGGTGCAGGGGTGTCCGGCTGCGACCGCGAGGAACTGCGTCAGGTCAGCCAGGCGGTGCTCGCCGTCACCGCCCGGCTGTCGGTGCGCGACGTGCTGCAGACGATCGTCGCGGCGGCGCGCCGGCTGCTCGACGCCCGGTACGCCGCGCTGGGTGTGCCCGGCCCCGGCGACACGTTCGCGGAGTTCCTCACCGACGGCATCAGCGACGAGCAGTGGAAGGCGATCGGTCCGATGCCGCACCGGCACGGCCTGCTCGGCGCGATGCTTCTCGACCCGGCACCGGTCCGCCTCGCCGACGTCCGGTCGCACCCGGAGTTCGGCTGGTGGCCCGCGGCGCACCCCGAGCTCGCCGACTTCCTGGGCATGCCGATCGTGCACGACGGCGAGATCCTCGGCACCCTGTTCCTGGCCAACAAGGAGGTACCGGGCGGGTTCACCGCCGCCGACGAGGAGCTCCTGCGGCTGCTGGCCGGGCACGCCGCGATCGCCCTGACCAACGCCCGGTTGTACGAGCGCAACCGCGAGCTGTCGGTGGTGGCCGAACGCCACCGGATCGCCCGGGAGCTGCACGACGCGGTGGCGCAGAAGCTGTTCAGCCTGCGGCTGACCGCCGACGCCGCCGCGGCGCTGGTCGGCCGGGACGCCGGGCGGGCGCGGGCGGAGCTGGACACCGTACGCCGGCTCGCCGCCGAGGCCGCCGAGGAGCTGCGCGCCATCGTGGAGGGACTGCGCCCGGCCGACCTCGCCGGCGACGGGGTGGGCGCGGCGCTGCGCAAACACGTGGAGGTGCTGGACCGGGCGCACCGGGAGGCGGTGCGGTTCGCCGGGGAGCCGGTGCCGCGGCTGACGCCCGAGCGGGAGGAAGCGGTCTACCGCATCGGCCAGGAGGCGCTGCACAACGCGCTGCGCCACGCCGAGGCGAGCACCGTGACGGTCGCCGTACGCCCCGGCGGGACGTCGGTGGTCCTCGAGGTGACCGACGACGGGCGCGGGTTCGACCCGGGCACCCCGTCGCGCCAGTACGGCCTCGCGTCCATGCGCGAACGGGCCCGGGCGGCGGGCGGCCGGCTGCGGGTACGGTCCGCGCCCGGCGCCGGCACCACCGTACGGCTGGAGGTGCCCGCCGATGCCTGAGCCGATCCGCGTGCTGGTGGTGGACGACCATCCGGTCGTGCGGCAGGGGTTGCGCACGTTCCTGGACCTGCAGGACGACCTGACCGTGGTCGGCGAGGCCGCCGACGGCGCCGAGGCGGTGACCGCGGCCGGCGAGCTGCGCCCCGACGTGGTGCTGCTGGACCTGCGGATGCCCGGCGCCGACGGCATCGCCGCGCTGCGCGGCCTGCGCGAGGCGGGCAACGCCGCGCGGGTCCTGGTGGTCACGAGCTTCACCGAGCCGGCCGCGGTCCTGCCGGCCGTGCACGCCGGCGCCGCCGGGTACGTCTACAAGGACATCGACCCGCCGGCGCTGGCTTCGGCGATCCGCTCGGTGCACGCCGGTCACGTGCTGCTGCACCCGGACGTGGCACGGCTGCTCACCGAGGGCCGCGCCGGAGCGGGCGACCCGCAGCTGACGCCCCGCGAGCGGGAAGTCCTCGCGGCGATCGCGCGGGGCCGCGCCAACCGGGAGATCGCACGGCAGCTGGGCCTGGCGGAGAAGACCGTCAAGACCCACGTCAGCGCGATCCTCACCAAGCTCGGCCTGCAGGACCGCACGCAGGCCGCCCTCTACGCGGTCCGCGCGGGGCTCGCCGACGGCTGACCGGTCAGCGCCGCTTCCCGCGGTCGCGCGGCGGCATCGGATCGTCGTAGACGCCCGGGACCCCCGCGTACCGCTCGCCGTCGCGGTACGGCCACGGGTTCGGCGTACAGCCGTGCAGGCCCAGCGTCTGCTGCTGCATCACCGGCGCCGGCTCCCCCTCGCCCGGGCAACGCTCGTGGCCGTTGCCGAGCCGGTGCCCCACCTCGTGGTTGACCATGTACTGCCGGTACACCGACAGCGGGGCGCCGTACCCGGGCACGCCCTTGACCCACCGGGCCACGTTCAGCACCACCTTGTCGCCGTTGCGGCACGACGTGTACCCGTCCGGGACGTCCTGGCACAGCTCGTCGCGGGTGCCCGGGGTGACCAGGTAGATCGTGAAGTCGCGCGGCTCGCGGGCGCCCACCCGGCGGAACGAGCGCTCCCCGCCCGCCGACCACCCCCGCGGGTCACCCAGCGTGGCCCGTACGGTCCGGGCGAAACCGCTCGCGCTGATCCCGGCGATGTCCCGCTCCACCAGCACGCGGTACCGCAGCACACGTCCCCGCGAGCGGAATCCGGACTCGGCCGGCGCCGCGGTGAAGGAGCCGCTGCCCGCCCCGGGATACGTGATCGGCATGGACGACACCTTCGCGCTCGGGACCGGTGACGATTCTGCCGGTACGAACGCCGGTGCGTGCGGAGCAGGCGCGCAACCGGCGAGCAGGGCCATGACCGTCAGGGACGCGAGGCGGCGGACACGCACGGGCTTCTCCTTCGCCGATCAAGATCAGTGCGAAGGAGGAGACCCGTGAGCGCCCCGGAAAGTTGACGCCGCCGGCCGTCAACCTTTCCCGGGGTACGCCCGTCCTAGGCGGTGAGCTGGTGGCGCGCCCCGGTGCGCTCGGCGCCGATCCCGGCCGCCACCACGAAGCCGATGCCCGCCACCGGCACCCAGCCCGGCCGCTGCCCCAGCACCAGGAACCCGATGATCAGGGCGAACGCCGGCTCCAGGCTCATCAGCGTGCCGAAGGCGGCGGTGGTGAGCCGGCGCAGCGCGAGGAACTCCAGCGCGAACGGCACCACCGGGAGCAGCACCGCCAGCCCGAGCCCGGCCAGCAGCAGCTCCCACGTCAGCCGTGGGAACACCGACGGCCCGGCGACCAGCGTCGCGGTCAGCGCGGCGACCGGCATGGACACCCCGAGACCGCGCAGCCCGGTGACCTCGTCGCCCACCCGCTGCGTGAGCAGGATGTACGCCGCCCAGCACAGCGCCGCCGCCAGCGCGAACAGCACGCCCACCGGGTCCGCGCCGCCGTGCCAGGGCTGGGTCAGCAGCAGCACCCCCACCGCGGCCAGCGCCGGCCACAGCGTGGTGCCACGCCGGCCCCGGACCACCGCCACGCCCAGCGGGCCGAGGAACTCCAGGGCGCTGGCCGTACCCAGCGGCAGCCTGGCGATCGCCGCCATGAACAGCAGCGTGACACCGCCGGTGGCGACGCCGAGCGCGACGCAGGCCAGCAGCGCGCGCCGGTCGAAGCGCCACACCCGGGGCCGGACCAGCACGGCCAGGATCAGCCCGGCCCAGGCCAGCCGCAGCCACGCGGTGCCCTCCGCGCCGAGCCGGTCGATGAAGCCCACGGAGACGGCCAGGCCCAGCTGCACGAGCAGCATCGAGGCCACGGCCATCGCCGCGCCGGTACGGGCCCCGCCGCCCACGGCCGGGGTCCTCACCGCTGCGGGCGCGCGTGCAGCACGGTCAGCACCACGTCGTCCTCCGTCGCGCCGGGCGGTCCTGCTGCTGCCGGACGGCACGGTGCGCCTGCTCGACACCCGCAGCGAGGCGCTGCTGGGCACCCGGTCCCAGCGGCGTCGTGGCCCGGTCGACGCGCTCGTGCGCCTCCTGCAGCGTCCCGGCGGCGGCGAAGAGATCGGTCACCTGCCGAATCTAGCGGGCCACCCGCCGCAGCTTCACGGTGCTGTCCGTACGGTCCTCACCCGCCCTCGGGTGTTCGGCGCACCGCAGCACCTCCCACTCCCCCGGCGCCGGCTCCAGCGCGGCCAGCAGCTCCGCCGGCGACGGGAAGTGGATCGGTGGGTGCTCCTCGCCCGGCCCGTGGCCCTGGTGGCTCTCGATGAGCAGGATCCCGCCCGGGGCGACCGCCTCCGCGGCCCGCCGCAGGATCCGCTCCCGCGGGAAGTCGCCGTACGAGTACAGGAACTGCGAGGACACCAGGTCGAAAGTGCCCTCGGGGAAGGTGCGCTGGAGGTCGTGCTGCTGCACCTCGACGGTCACCCCGGCCTCGGCTGCGGACGCCGCTACCCGGCGCAACGCCACCTCGGAGACGTCCACGGCGGTGACGGTCCAGCCCTGCCGCGCCAGCCAGACGGCGTCGCCGCCCTCGCCGCACCCCAGGTCCAGGGCGGTGCCGGGGGTCAGGCCGGCCACCTCGTGCACCAGGGCGGCATTGGGGTTGCCGCTGAAGATCCGGTCGGCGGCCGCGTACCGCTCGTCCCACGTCGTCGCATCGCTCATGACCCGAGCCTGGACCGCGACGGTTGCAGCGGCAAATGCCGTTGCCGGACCGGCAAAGAGGAGGGTCAGCCCGCGCGGCGCCGGGCGCGGCGCGCCGCCAGCTCGTCGCCCGCGGCCGGCTCGGCCGGCACACCCACCGGCTGCGCCTGGGTGGCCGGTTCGGCGGGCAGGTGCGACAGCGAGCCCTGGATCTCCTTGAACGCCCCGCCGATCGCGATGCCGAAGACGCCCTGGCCGCCCTGCAGCAGATCGACGACCTCCTCCGGCGAGCGGCACTCGTACACGGTGGTGCCGTCGGAGATCAGCGTGATGCCGGCGAGGTCCTCGACCCCGCGCGAGCGCAGCGTCTCGATCGCCTTGCGGATGTTCTGCAGCGAGACCCCGGCGTCGAGCAACCGCTTGACGACCTTGAGCACGACCAGGTCCCGGAACGAGTACAGCCGCTGCGTGCCGGAGCCCGACGCGTCGCGGATGCTCGGCACGACCAGCGTGGTACGGGCCCAGTAGTCGAGCTGGCGGTAGCTGATGCCGACCGCCTGGCACGCGGTCACCCCGCGATACCCGACTTCGCCGTCCGCGCCGACGAGTGGGCCCTCCTGAGGATCTGAGCCGTGCACGCGACTACCTCCCCGCTGCGCGGTGCCGCTTCACCTGGACTTCACGAGCCTATAACTCAGCGTGCCCGGAAACAGGGAGGTAATGCCGCGACACGCCGCGTACGGAGGAGCCGGACATATGGTCACCATCGATGCGGCGGGACGCAGAAACGGCTCCCACCAGCGGCGGGAGCCGTTCGCGTCGTCCGGGACCGGCTTCGTCAGCCGGCGAAGTCCTCCGGGCGGACCTGGTCGAGGAACTCGCGGAACTTCTCGACCTCGTCCTCCTGCTCGTCCGGGATGACGATGCCGGCCTCGGTGAGGACCTGGTCGGCGCACCGGATCGGCGCGCCCACCCGCAGCGCCAGCGCGATCGAGTCGCTCGGCCGGGCCGAGACCCGCAGGTCGTCGCCGATCAGCAGGTCGGCGTAGAAGACGTTCTCCTTGAGCTCCGTGATCTCGACCGCCTTCAGCGGCGCCTCGAGCGCCGCGAGGATGTCCCGGAGCAGGTCATGGGTCAGGGGCCGGGCCGGCTTCACGCCCTGCTGCTCGTACGCGATGGCGGTCGCCTCCACCGCGCCGATCCAGATCGGCAGGTACCGATCGCCGTCGACCTCCCTGAGCAGGACGATCGGCTGGTTGCTGGGCAGCTCCACCCGAACTCCGACCACGCTCAGCTCGCGCACCGCCCGCCTCCGTGTCGCACGTCGTCGCCGCCCCGTCGATCACCGTGAAAACGGCGACCTCAGGCTTCTTCCCGCCCTATCCTGCACCGTACACGGACGCCCTGGGACCAGCGCCACACGAGGTCCGTGTCCGATCCCACTCGCATACCCGCCGCTACGCGTGGCGAACCTCGCCGGGCCGCTGGTCACCGAAGGGGTGTCCACGGCAGCGCGTGTCGCGGCGCCGTGACGATGTTCAGCGCTGGGCGTAACCTCAGCGCCCGAGGGTGTCGCGCAGGCCGGCCCGGACCAGCGCCGCGTGCAGCCGCTGCGACAGCGCCTGCAGCTCCCGCGCCGTCTCGGCCGCCCGGGCCCGCGCCGCCGGGTCCTGCTGGCGCACCAGCGGCGCCAGCAGCTGCGTGAACAGCCCCACCTCGCGGTCGGCGCCGGCGCGGAACGCCCGCAGGTGCCGCGCCTCGAGGCCGTGGCGGGTCAGCCCGACCACCGCCTCGACGATCACCACCGCGTCGCCGTCGTACCAGCCCGGGGGGCGCGAGACGACCAGGCCGATCCGCTCCAGCTCGGTGAGCAGCTGCTCGCCGATGCCGGTGCGCTCGACCAGGTCCGCCCGCGACACCCGGGTGTCCGCCGCCTCGGCCGCGGCCTCCGCCTCGGAGCCGACGGCCACCAGGGTGGGCCGCTGCCGGCTCAGCGGGTCGTCCCCGCGCTCCAGCGCCTCCAGCTGTTCCCGGATCACCCGGAGCGGAAGGTACTGGTCGCGCTGCGCGGTCAGCACGAAGCGCAGCCGCGCCACGTCGTTCCACGAGTACTTGCGGTAGCCGGAGGCGGTGCGCTGGGGGTCGACCAGCCCTTCCGCCTCCAGGAACCGGAGCTTCGAGATCGTCGTATCGGGGAACTCCGTCCGCAGCTGGGCCAGCACCTCCCCGATGCTCATCAGCGCAGCGTCACGACCCGGGCGTGCGCCCGGGTCGTGCGCGGCCGCCCCCGACGGGTTCACGCCCCGCCGCCCTCGCCCTCCGGCCGCGGACCGGCGATGAAGACCAGCCGGAACTTGCCGATCTGGACCTCGTCACCGTTGCTCAGCGTCGCGGACTCCACGCGCTCCCGGTTCACGTACGTGCCGTTGAGCGAGCCGACGTCGCGGACCGTGAAGGTGCCCCCGTCGCGGTGGAACTCGGCGTGCCGGCGCGAGACCGTCACGTCGTCCAGGAAGATGTCGCTGTCGGGGTGCCGGCCGCTGGTCGTCACGTCGTGGTCCAGCAGGAACCGCGCACCCGCGTTCGGGCCGCGGCGCACCACGAGCAGCGCCATCCCGGGTGGCAGCGAACCGGACATCCGGCTCGGCACCACGTCGGTCTCAGGCCCCTCGAGCACCTCGTCGAGCGCACCGAGGTTCAGCGTGGACGTGACGTCGAGTGGGGGGAACTCGTCGTCTGGGCGCGTCATGGACCACCTCACGGATCTGTTTCGGTCGCCGCCCGACGACCAAGGGTGAGCAGGCCGGACGTGGGGTCCGGAGCGCAGCGCCCCCCGCCGCCGCTGCCCGGAGGCCCGGACGCACGACTATCGGTTTCGAAGTAATAACGGTTCTACAGGTGCTCCGCGAGCCTAGTCAGCGTGGATATACCGGGCAACCAGACGCGCGGACGTTCACGATCAGCTGTCGGTCAGCGCCCGGTACGCCTCGGCGTCCAGCAGGCCGCCGAGCGCGGCCGGGTCGTCCGGCGCGATCTCGACCAGCCAGCCGGCCGCGTACGGCTCGGCGTTGATCAGTTCGGGCTCGTCGGCCAGCGTGGCGTTGCGGGCGACCACCGTGCCCGCCACCGGCGCGTACAGCTCGGAGACGCTCTTGGTCGACTCGATCTCGCCCAGCTGGTCGCCCGCCTGCACCACCGTGCCCTCGTCGGGCAGCTGGACATAGACGATGTCGCCGAGCGCGTCCTGCGCGAAGTGGGTGATGCCCACGCGCACGGGACCGGTGCCGTCGCCGGACACCCACTCGTGCTCGGCCGTGTACCGCAGATCCTCGGGAATCACACATTCCTCCGTTGAGAAGCGCACCCGCTCAGGACACCGGGCGCGCGTACTGCAGGCTGGCTGGCTGTCGCACCGCGGTCACGTCGACCGCGGCGCGTTGCTCCATGGTCACGTTACCGCCGCCCTGGTGCACCGATTCGACCACCCCACCGGGGATCTGCAGCGCCGTCTGCATGGTCGACGGCACGCCGATCACCCAGAGCGTGTACGGACCGCTGAGCTGCTTGCCGTCGACGATGATCTCCCCGCCGGCCGCGTCGACGAAATACGACGACGCCACGATCCGTACGGTGACGCCGTTGCCGCCGACCAGCTCCATCACCTCGCCCTGGGCGCCGCGCAGCTCCTGCACGGCGTTCAGGATCGCGGACGCCTTGATCGGCTGGCCCTTCGGATCGATGACGATCTTCAGACCCGGGCCGCGGGCCGGCAGCGTGCCGGACAACAGGCCGAGCTCGCCGGCCCGCTTCTCCGCCTCGGCCAGCGCCGCCTGCCGCCCGGCCACGCCGGACGTGAGCTGCCGCTGGCTCTCCTCCAGGCCGCTGATCTCCTGCTGCAGCCGCTGGTCGCGCGCCTCCAGGTCGGACAGGATCCGGACCAGGTCCTCCTGACGCGCCGACGCGAGCCCGGAATCGGCGTCGTTGCTGCGCAGCTGCACGACCAGGGTGAAACCGAACAGCGCCAGCAGCACCCAGATCAGCGCACCGGCCGACGACAACCGCCGCCACGGCGCGACCGCCGGCGCCTCGCCCACCGATTCCGATGACGCCGCCGGCACCGTCGGCAAGGCCGGCCCGTCGGGGTCCGGCACGTGCGGACCGGACGCTTCTTCCGGTACGGCCACAGCAGGCGCGGAGGTCGACGGCTCCAGGACCGGCTCGGCCGCGGCGGGTGACGGTGGGGGTGGTGGGGCAGTCAGGCGCACCGTCGGCCCGTCCGCGGCAATCGGCACGTCGTGCTCCTCGTGCGCGACCTCAGGCGGCTCGGCGGCGACCGGCGCAGCGGGCACGTCATGAGCGGTGTCACCGGGCTGCGCCGAGGGCTCGCCGGGCGGCTGGATGGAGGCGGTCTTGTCGTCGTCCGTCATCGCGCCGCCCTACGCCCGGAACAGGTGCCGGCGGATCGCCGCCACGTTGCCGAAGATACGCACCCCCAGCACCACCACGACACCCGTGGACAGCTGCCCGCCCACGCCGAGCTGGTCACCCAGGTACACGATCAGCGCCGCGACCACGACGTTCGCGATGAACGACACCACGAACTGCTTGTCGTCGAAGATGCCGTCCAGCTTCGCCCGGACGCCGCCGAACACCGCGTCGAGCGCGGCCACCACCGCGATCGGCAGGTACGGCTGCAACGCCGGCGGCACGGTGGGATGGAACACGATGCCGAGCACGACACCGGCGATCAGGGCGAGTACGGCGATCATCGGCCGCCTTTCGACGGGGAGCCGGCCGCGGAGGGCGCGGACGCGGACGGGGTGGCCTGGCGCAGATTCGGCTGGGTCGCCGCGTCGAGCGTGACGCCGTGCACGTCAGTGACGTCGTACGACATGCCGTACTTGCTGTTGAGGGCGCGGAAGAACTTGCCCGCCGCGCCGTCGCGGAAGTCGTCGGCGAGCGAGCCCGGCCCGACCGCGACCACCTGGTACGGGGTGGTGACCGGCCGCAGGTCGACGAGGATCGCCTCGCCGGCCTGCCGGATCGCCGACGTCGCGGTGAGCCGCTGCCCGTTGATCGCGACGGCCTCCGCGCCGGCCGCCCACAACGCGTTCACGGCCAGCTGCAGGTCGGTGTCGCGGACCCGGGCCTCGTTCTTGCGCTCGCCGGTCACCGGGTCGATCGGGGTGGGGCCGTCGCCGACGGTGATCCGCGCGCCGGAGCCTTTGACCGGCGCGAACCCGGTCTGCGCCTCGAGCCCGCGCAACTTCGCCACGGCCGCGCCGCCGAGCTGCTGCTCGCGCAGGCCGGCGACCTCGGCACGCAGCCGTTCGGCCCGCGCCTGCAGCTGCGCGGTCTCCTCGCGGCGGCTCTGCACCTGGTCGACGAGCGTGTCCCGGGCCTGGGTGCGGGCCGGTTCGTCGGCCATCGTCTGCTGGTACGCCACCACGAGCAGGAACCCGAGCGCGACGAGCGTGAGACTGCTCACGCCCTTGGTCACCTGGCGGCGTACGCCGGTCGGTCCTTCCCCGCGCTGCCGCCGGGCGGCCGCGTCGGCGTACCCGGGGTCCAGGGGGTTGCGGAACAACTCGGTCAGGAAGTCAGGGGTGAACCGCGGCTGCCGGGCGTCGGCGCCGCCGTCGGGCGTGGTCATCCGGCGACAGCTTCGCGTGCGGACGCGGCACGGTCGGCGCGCAGCAGCGCCCGGGTCTGCGCCAGGTACAGCACCGCGGCGGCCCAGTACAGGCCGAGCGCCCACCAGGCCAGGCCCCAGCCGATCGGACCGGCGACGCTCTCCGCGGCGGGCACCGCCTCGGCCAGCAGCAGCACCGGGAACGCCCCGAGCAGCACGAACGTGCCGGTCTTGCCGACGTAGTGCACGGGCGGCGGGCCGTACCCGTGCCGGCGCAGCACCATCAGCGCCACCCCGAGCACGGCCTCCCGCAGCAGCAGCGCCGCGGTCAGCCACCAGGGGATCACCTCGCGAACGGTGAAGCCGACGAGCGTGGCCAGGATGTACAGCCGGTCGGCGAACGGGTCGAGCAGCTCCCCCAGCCGGCTCACCGAGTTCATCCGGCGGGCGACGTACCCGTCGACCCAGTCGGTGGTGCCGCCGAGCGCGAGCACCACGACGGCAGCGACATCGTGGTGCGGCCCGAGCAGCAGATAGAGGAACAGCGGCACGCCGAGGAGCCGTACGAAGCTGATCACGTTGGGGAGCGTCCAGATGCGGTTGGAGGCCGTCACGGGCGCAGCCTGCTGCGACATCGCGCCCCCTCTCCCCTGCGAATCCGGCCCCGGGCCCCCACCCGCGGACGTCACCAGCGGCGGAACAGGCCTCGCGGCCGTCCCCCCGGAAGGCCGCTGGGCACGCCGGTCCGCGCGCTCGCCGAGCCACTATAACCAGCCCCGCCCGAGCGCCCGATCACCCGTGCCGCACGGTTCGGCACCCGTCACCCCCGGCACAGCCTGCCGCGCGTCCTAGGAAGATAGGCTGAAGCTGATACGACGGGCGCCGACTGTCTAGGGTCGCGGCATGTCGATCTCCGACCGGGACCTGGCCATCGAAGCGGCGCGAGCCGGAGCCGCCGTCGTCCGCGCCCATTTCGGTTCGTCCCTGACCCGCTTCGAGAAGTCCGGGGGCGACTTCGCCACGACCGCCGACCTCGACGCCGAGCGGGCCGTCATCACCGCCCTGCGGACGGCGCGGCCGGACGATCCCGTGCTGGGCGAGGAGAGCGGGCGTACGGGCACCGGCCCGGGCGACCGGCTGTGGCTGGTCGACCCGCTGTGCGGCACCCTCAACTTCGCCGTACGGACCACGCTCGCCTCGGTGAACGTGGCGCTGCGGGCCGCCGGCCACGTCACGGTGGCCGCCTGCGCGGACCCGTTCACGGACGAGGTGTTCTGGACCGGCGGTGCCGCCGCCCACGTCCGCCGCGGCGGCGAGGATCAACGGCTCGTGCCCTCGGCCGGGTCGGGGCTGGTCGACGTCAATCTCGACCCGCCGTTCCCGAACAGCGACGTCTTCTCGGCCGCCCGGATGCTCGCCGACGAGGACTTCATCGCGCGGTTCCGCCCCCGCGTCGTCTCCACCACCCTCGCCGTGGCCTGGGTCGCCGCCGGCCGCCGCGCCGCCTACGTCACCGACGGCGACCTGCGCGACAGCGTGCACTTCGCGGCCGGGATCGCCCTGTGCCGGGCGGCCGGGTGTGTCGTGACCGGGATCGACGGAGGGCCGATCCACACGGGGGCCGGCGGCCTCGTGGTGGCCGCCGACGAGCCGACGCACGCCGCCCTGCTGGCGATCGTCGGGAACCAGCGCCCGGCGAAGGGCTGACGCTTCCCCGGCCGGGGAAGCGTCAGCCCCGTTCAGCGTTTGCCGCGCCGGCTGCGCACGTAGTCGTCCACCACGTACCGCCCCAGCTCCGCCACGTCCGGGCTGAACACCCGGCCCCCGCTGCGCTGCGCCACGGCGTCGACGAAGCGGCGCAGGCCCGGGTCCTCGCCGAGCATGAAGAGGTTCAGCGTGGCGCCGTACCGGGTGAGCTGGTCGACCTCCTGGACCGTCAGCCGGACCGTCTCCGGGGTCGTCGGCCAGGTGAAGAACGCCTCGCCGTCGTCCTCCAGGTGGGCGGTCGGCTCGCCGTCGGTGACGACGAGCACCACCGGCTCGGAACCGGGGTGGCGGCGCAGGTGGCGGCCCGCCAGCTTCAGCGCGTGCTGCAGGTTGGTGCCCTGGACCATGTCGGGTTCGATGGCCGCGAGCTCGCCCTGCGACAGCGACATCGCGTACCGGCCGAAGCCGACGATCTGCAGCGAGTCCTGCGGGAACTGGGTCGCGACGAGGTGGGACAGCGCGAGCGCGGTCTGCTTCATCGGGCCCCAGCGGCCGTCGGCGAACATCGAGTACGACAGGTCGACGCAGAGCGCCACCACGGCCGAGGCCCGGCGTTCGGTTTCGGCGACCTCGAAGTCCTCCGGCTCGAGGCGTACGGGGACAGTTCCCACTCCCCCGCCGGCGCGGCGGCGGACCGCGTTGCCGATCGTGCGCACCACGTCGAGCGGCTGCTCGTCGCCGAACTGCCAGCGCCGGGACGAGCCGATGAGGTCGCCGGCCGCGCCCGCGTCGCGCAGGTCGTGCTCGCCGCGCTTCTTGCCGGACAGGTCTTTGAAGACCTGGGCCAGGGCCGTACGCCCGAGCCGCCGCAGCGCCTTGGGTGACAGCGTGAGCCCGTCGTCGTCGCGGGTGACCCAGCCCTGCCGGCGCAGTTCGCGTTCCAGCTCGCGCAGGCGCCGGACGTCGTCGGCGGCGCCCCGGCCGAGCTGGCGTTCCACCGCCTCCACGTCGATGTCGTCGAGGGTGGCGCCGGGGTGTTCCTGGCCGAGCTGGTCGAGCAGGTCGTCGAGGTCGCCGATCTCGCCCAGGGCCGCGGCCGCGTCGCCGTAGCCCAGGTCCTGCTCGCCCCGCATCCGCTCGCCGCGTCCCCAGTTGAGGTTGGGCCGCAGCGCCTGGAGATTATCGGTGAGCTCGGCGAGCTGGTCGCGCAGCGGCCCGTCGCCGAGCGCCTGGTCCATCAGCCGTTGCAGCTCCTCGCGCTGCTGCGGGCTGAGCGAGCGCATCAGCCGCTCGGCCGCCGCCGCGCGCCGGGCCAGCGAGTCGATGAGCTCCTCGACGTTCTCCGGCTTCTCCGGGAAGAAGTCGCCGTGCTTGGCCATGAACTGCTGGAACGCGTCGTCGGTGTCCTCGCCACGGGCGTGCCTGCCGAGCAGGTCGTTGAGGTCGGACACCATCTCGGCGACCCGGGCGTCGGTGGCCGGGTCGCGGCCCTGCAGCGCGTCGCGCATGCCGGCGAAGCGCTGCTCGACGACCTCACGCCGCAGCCCGTCGAGGATCTGCTGGTACAGGTCGCGGGCCTCGGCGCTGGCCCACTGGTATTCGGACAGCTCCTCGACCGCGCGCGACGTCGAGCGCGGCAGGTTGTCCAGGACGGCCTCGTTGAAGCGGGAGTCCAGGTCGTCGCGGCCGCGCAGCTCGTCGCGTTCGGCGGCGACGGCCTGGTCGAGCAGCTGCTGCGCCCGGGTGACCGCGCCGTCGAGGTTGCCGCGGCGCAGCGCCTCGCGCCGCAGCCGCCGGGCCCGGGCCTGCAGGTCGTCCAGGCCCCGCCCGTCACGAGGACCGCGGCGCAGCAGGTCGCGCAGCGCGTCGCGGAGGCTGTCGCCGCCGAGGACGCGCTCGCCGACCTCGTCCACCGCGGCCCGGACGTCGTACGGCGGCGCGAGCGGGTCCGGCCCGTCGCGCCACGCCCCGTACCGGAAGCGGTTGCCGCTCATCGGTCAGCTCCCGTACAGGGTGCGGCCGTCGTCGGTCAGCTCCTTGGCCAGCCGGCGGGTGAGGTGCAGCCCCTCCAGGACGAACTCGACGCCCGCGGCGGCCTGCCCGGGGCTGGGCGCGTCGCCGAGGCCGAGCCGGTCGAGGACCTTGGCCAGGCCCGGGACCGTGCCGATCTGCGCGAGCAGCTCCTCGGCCGGCACCAGGTCACCGGTCTCGATGATCGAGCCCTCGGCGACCAGGTCGGTGAAGCCCGACAGGTCAAGCCCGGCCAGCCGCGCCCGGAACGTCTCGGCGGTGGCGACCCGCAGCAGGTGGGCGAGGATCTCCGTCTCGCGCCCCTCCTCGCCGCTGTCGAACTCGACCTTGCCGCGCAGCGTGCTGGTCACCGACGCGGCGTCGCAGATGCGGGCCACGGCTTCGCGCTCGTTGCGCAGCCCGGCGCGGCGCAGCGCGGACGCGGCGACGGTCTCGGCGGCGGCGATGGCGAAGCGGGCGGACACGCCGGAGCGGGCGTCGACCGCCGGGGACTCGCGGACCGCGCGGGTGTAGCGGGCCAGCACCTCGATCAGGTGGTCGGGCACCGCCGCGGCCAGCGCCGCCTCCTGGCGGATGAGGTCCGTCTCCAGCTCCACCTCGAGCGGGTAGTGCGTGCGGATCTCCGCGCCGAAGCGGTCCTTGAGCGGGGTGATGATGCGGCCGCGGTTGGTGTAGTCCTCGGGGTTCGCCGAGGCCACCAGCAGCAGGTCGAGCGGGAGCCGCAGCTGGTAGCCGCGGACCTGGATGTCGCGCTCCTCGAGGACGTTGAGCAGCGACACCTGGATGCGCTCGGCCAGGTCGGGCAGCTCGTTCACGGCGAAGATGCCCCGGTTGGTCCGCGGCACGAGCCCGAAGTGGATCGTGTCGGGGTCGCCGAGCGCGCGCCCCTCGGCCACCTTGATCGGGTCGACGTCCCCGATGAGGTCGCCCACGCTGGTGTCCGGGGTGGCGAGCTTCTCGCCGTACCGCTCGGAGCGGTGCAGCCAGGAGATCGGCAGCAGGTCCCCGGCCTCGGCGGCGAGCCGGCGGGTGGCCGGGGTGAGCGGCTGGTACGGGTGCTCCCGCAGCTCCGAGCCGGCGATGTACGGCGTCCACTCGTCGAGCAGGTCGACCAGGCCCCGGATGAGCCGGGTCTTGCCCTGGCCGCGCTCGCCCAGCAGCACCATGTCGTGGCCGGCGAGCAGGGCCCGCTCGACCTCGGGCAGCACGGTGTCGTCGTAGCCGACGATGCCGGGGAAGCGCGGCGCGCCGCGGCGCAGCCGGTCGAGCAGGTTGTCGCGCAGCTCCTCCTTGACGGTGCGGAACTCGTGCCCGGCGGCGCGCAGCTCGCCGAGGGTGCGCGGAAGATCGGTAGGTGGGGTGGGGACAAGCGGTGTGGAAGCCTCTGTCACTTCGAGAACGCTACCCCCGCCGCCCGGTTGTCGACCAAGACCAGACCCCGGCGATTGGCCCTGGTCCTTCCCGCGCGCCGGCGGCACGCTCGGGGGCATGACAGACGTCGAGATCCTGCGGTACGCGGCCTTCAGCGAGCACGAGTCGGGTGGCAACCCGGCCGGGGTGGTCCTGGCGGCGGCCGGGTTGTCCGACGACGAGATGCTCGGCATCGCCGCGGACGTCGGCTACTCGGAGACGGCGTTCCGCACCGAGGACCGGGGCGACGGCGTGCACCGGGTGCGCTACTTCAGTCCCCTGGCCGAGGTGCCGTTCTGCGGGCACGCCACCATCGGCGCCGCCGTCGCGCTGGCCGACCGGCACGGGCCGGGCACGTACGTCTTCGTCACGAACGCCGGCGAGGTACCCGTGGGCGTGGACGAGCACCGCCGCGCCACCCTGACCAGCGTCGGCGCCCGCGTGGCGGACCTGCCCGGCGACGACCTGGCGGCGTTGCTGGGCGCGCTGCGCTGGGCGCCGGAGGACCTGGACGCCGCGCTGCCGCCGCGGGTCGCGTACGCGGGGGCGTACCACCCGATCGTGGCCGCGGCGACGCGTGAGCGGCTCGCGGCGCTGGACTACGACGTGCCCGCCCTGAAGGCCCTGATGACCGACCGGGGCTGGACCACCGTGCAGCTGGTGTGGCGCGAGTCCGAGACGCGCTTCGACGTGCGCAACCCGTTCCCGGTCGGCGGCGTGTACGAGGACCCGGCCACCGGTGCGGCGGCCGCCGCCCTGGGTGGTTACCTGCGCGATCTGTGGCTCGTGCCCGGCGACGCGGTGGTGGAGGTGTCGCAGGGCGCCGACATGGGCCGCCCGGGGCATCTGACGGTCGCGCTGACGCCCGGTGAGGCCGGCGTCCGCGTCTCCGGCACGGCGGTGCCGATAACCGGTTGAGCACGCCGATAGAGTCAGGCCCCGATGAGCGCCACGATGATCGCCCGGGACCTCGCCGCGGGGCACGGCGACCGCACCCTGTTCAGCGGACTCGACCTGGTGGTCGCGCCGGGAGACGTGATCGGCCTGGTCGGCGTCAACGGGGCGGGCAAGACGACGCTGCTGCGCACCCTCGCCGGGCTGCTCCCGGTCGAGGCCGGCAGCGTCACCGTCAGCCCGCCCACCGCGACCGTCGGCTACCTGCCGCAGGAGCGGGAGCGCCGCGCCGACGAGACCGTCCGTGACTTCCTGGCCCGGCGCACAGGCGTAGGGCCGGCGCAGGCCGCGATGGACGCGGCCGCGGAGTCGCTCGCCGCGGGGACGGCCGGCGCCGACGACACGTACGCGGCCGCGCTGGAGCGCTGGCTGGACCTGGGCGGGGCCGACCTGGACGAGCGGGCCGCCCAGGTCACCGCCGACCTGGGCCTGGGCGTGGCCCTGGACCGGCCGATGACCGCACTCTCCGGCGGGCAGGCCGCCCGCGCGCAGATGGCGTCGCTGCTGCTCAGCCGCTACGACGTGTTCCTGCTCGACGAGCCGACCAACGACCTGGACCTGGACGGGCTGGCCCGGCTGGAGGAGTTCGTCACCGGGCTGCGCGCCGGGACGGTCGTGGTCAGCCACGACCGGGAGTTCCTGACCCGTACGGTCACCGCGGTGCTGGAGCTCGACCTCGCCCAGCAGCAGGTGAACCTCTACGGCGGCGGCTACGGCGCTTATCTCGAGGAGCGCGACCGGGCCCGGCGGCACGCGCGCGAGGACTTCGAGGAGTACGCCGACAAGAAGGCGGGCCTCGAGGAGCGCGCGCGGACCCAGCGCGGCTGGATGGAGCACGGCGTGCGCAACGCGCGCCGCAAGTCCAAGGACAACGACAAGATCGGCCGGAACGTGCGCGCCGAGTCGACCGAGAAGCAGGCCGCCAAGGCCCGCCAGACGCAGCGGCTGATCGAGCGGCTGGAGGTCGTCGAGGAGCCCCGCAAAGAGTGGGAGCTGCGGATGGAGATCGCCGCCGCGCCCCGGGCGGGTGCGGTGGTGGCCACGCTGCGCGACGCGGTGGTGCGCCGCGGCGCGTTCACGCTGGGCCCGGTGACCCTGCAGATCGACTGGGCGGACCGGGTCGCGATCACCGGCGCGAACGGCGCCGGCAAGTCGACCCTGCTCGCGGCCCTGCTCGGGCGGCTGCCGCTGGACGAGGGGCACGCCCACCTGGGCCCGGGCGTGGTCGTGGGCGAGGTGGACCAGGCCCGGGGGCTGTTCCTCGGCGGCGAGCCGCTGCTGCGGGCGTTCGGCACGGCGGTGCCCGAGTTCGCCGAGGCCGACGTGCGCACGCTGCTGGCGAAGTTCGGGCTCAAGGCCCAGCACGTGCTGCGGCCCGCGGCGACGCTGTCCCCTGGCGAGCGCACCCGGGCGGCGCTGGCTCTGCTGCAGGCGCGCGGGGTGAACCTGCTGGTCCTCGACGAGCCGACGAACCACCTCGACCTGGCCGCCATCGAGCAGCTGGAGGCGGCGCTGTCGACGTACCCGGGCACGCTGCTGCTGGTCACCCACGACCGGCGGATGCTCGACGCCGTGCACACCGGCCGCCACCTCGAGGTGGTCGACGGCACGGTCAGGGGCTGACCGACACCGGGTCGCTGATCGCGCTCTCGTTGCCGGAGCGGTCCAGGCCGCTGAGGCAGTAGGTGGCGGCGCCCGCCGGGGGCGCCGGGTCGACCGCGTCCTGCTTGCCGGCCCGGCCCGTGGCCACCAGGTTCGCCGCCGCGCCGTCGACCCGGTAGAGCGCCCACGACACCGGCTCGGTGCCGCCGCGGGCCTGCCATTCCACGGCGACCTTCCCATCGGTACGGCGGGCAGCGGTCGCCCGGGGCGCCTCGGGCGGTCGCAGCGGCAGCCGGCGCATCGTGGGCACCAGCGCAGGCGTCGCGTAGTGCTTCGTCCGGTACCGGGTCACCGCGCCCAGGCGGTCCTCACGGATCTGCTTGGCGCTGAAGTGCACGCTGCCCTGCACGCCGTACCGGTCGTTGAGGGCGAGCTGGCGCTCGATCTGGTCGGGCTGCTTCCACGGGCCCTTCTCGCCGACGCGGTAGTCGCCCTGGCCGATGTAGAGCTGCACGCCGGTGCCCTTGACCAGCGCCGACCACCACGGCAGGACCTTGGCGTAGTCGGCCTTGTCGAAGCCGATCGCCCAGTACAGCTGCGGGACGATGTAGTCCAGCCAGCGTTCGCGTACCCATCTGCGGGTGTCGGCGTAGATCGCGTCGTAGCTCTCCAGGCCGTTGGAGTCCGAGCCGGCCGGATCGGTCGCCTTGTTGCGCCAGATGCCGAACGGGCTGATGCCGAACTTCACCCACGGCTTGAGCTCGCGGATCCGCTCGCTCATCTCCCGCACCAGCGTGTCGACGTTCTGCCGCCGCCAGTCCGCCCGGCTCAGCGACTTGTCGGCCCGCTTCGCGAAGCTGGCGCCGTCACGGAACTCGTTCCCGCCGCCCTCCGGGTACGGGTAGAAGAAGTCGTCGAAGTGCACGCCGTCCACGTCGTACTTCCCGACCGCCTCGAGCATGGCGTCCTCGACGAACCGGCGCGCGGCCGGGTTGCCCGGGTCGAAGTACAGCCGGGCGGTCTTGCCGTCCGGGTAGGAGATGGCCCAGTCCCGGTGCTTGAGCAGCGGATGGTTGGGCGCGAGCTTGGCGAAGTCGGCGCCGGGCCCGGCCGGGGCGGGCTGGCTCCCCCGGTACGGGTTGAACCAGGCGTGGAACTCCAGGTTGCGCGCGTGCGCCTCGGCGACCATGAACTCCATCGGGTCCCAGCCCGGCGAGCGGCCGTCGCGTTTCCCGGTGAGCCACTCCGACCAGGGCGCGTACGCCGAGGGCCAGAACGCGTCCCCGGACGGCCGCACATGCACGAAGATCGCGTTGTGGTGCTGGGCGACCGCCAGGTCGAGCCAGCGCAGGTACTCGGCCTGCACCTGCTCCTTCGGCAGCCCCGGCCGGCTCGGCCAGTCGATGTTCATGACCGTGGTCAGCCACATCCCCCGCAGCTCGCGGGTCGCCCGCACCGGCACGGTCCCGCAGCGGCCCGGCGCGCCCGCGGCGGGCACGGCCTCCTGACCGGCGATCGGCGCGGGATCGGGCTCCTCGTAGGTGGCGGCGCGCAGCAGCCCGAGGCCGAGCACGGCGACGCCGAGCAGGACGGCGGCGAGGATCAGGATGAGCCGGGCGGGGGGACGGGGCACCCACCCAGTGTGCCCGCTCTAGGGTCGGGTCATGAATGTGGTCGTTGTCGGGGCGGGGATCGCCGGGCTGTCGTGCGCCCGTGAGCTGGCACAACACGGCGTGCAAGCACGGGTTCTGGAACGCGGCCGGGTGGTCGGGGGGCGGCTGGCCAGCAAGCGCTACGGCGACCGGTACGCCGACATCGGCGCCGCGTACCTTGTCGCGGACGACCCGGACTTCGCCGCGCTCGCCGAGGCGTGGCGGGCCCGCGGGCTGGCGCGGCCGTGGACCGACACCCTCGCCGTCTTCCCCGGCGACCCGTCGACCGGGCCGATGCGGTGGGCCGCGCCCGGCGGTCTGCGCTCACTCGCCGCCGACCTGGCCGAGGGCCTGGACGTACGCCTGGACAGCGAGGTGACCGCGGTCCCGGACGACGCCGACGCGGTGGTCCTGGCGATGCCGGGGCCGCAGGCGTTGCGCCTGGACCCGCCCGCCGCGGTCGCCGACGCCGCCCGGCGGCAGGTGTGGCAGCCCGTGATCACGGCGGTGCTGGCGTACCCGGAGCGGTCCTGGGCCGATTTCCACGGCGCGTTCGTCAACGACCACCCGGTGCTGGCCACGGTCTGCGACGACGGCGACCGGCGCGGCGACCGTGCCCCCGTCCTGGTCGCCCACTCGACGTCCGCCGTGGCCCGCGAGCACCTGAGCGACCCCACGGCCGCCGGCCCCCTGCTGGCGGCGGCCACCGGGGAGCTGCTCGGCATCCCCGCGCAACCCGAGGTGCACGTCCACCGCTGGACCTACGCCCAGCCGGCCCCGGGCGGCGGCCCGTACGCGACCGACGGCCGGGTGTGGCTCGCGGGTGACGCGTTCGGCAAACCGCGCGTCCAGACGGCGTGGCTGTCCGGACGCGCGGTGGCGCGGGCGCTGCTTCAGAGCAGCGAGCGGTAGACCTCGAGGGTGTCCTGCGCGATCGTCGACCAGGAGAACTTCTCCACCGCACGGCGGCGCCCGGCCAGGCCCATCTGCTCGGCGCGCGCCGGGTCCTCGATGAGCTTGCGCATCGCCGCGGTCAGGTCCGCGACGAACCGCTCCGGGTCGACCGGGGTGCCGGTGCCGTCGGACAGCTGCTCGATCGGCACGAGCAGGCCCGTCTCACCGTCGGCGACCACCTCGGGGATGCCGCCGGTGGCCGTGGCCACGACGGCGGTCTCGCAGGCCATGGCCTCCAGGTTGACGATGCCCATGGGCTCGTAGATCGACGGGCAGACGAACACCGTCGCGTGGGTGAGGACCTGCACGACCTCCTGCTTGGGCAGCATCTCCTGCACCCAGATCACGCCGTGCTCGTCGCGGGCGGCGCGCAGCTCCCGGGCCAGGCCCTCCACCTCGGCGGCGATCTCCGGGGTGTCCGGCGCGCCGGCCAGCAGCACGATCTGCGTCTCGGCCGGCAGGTCCCGGCACGCCCGCATCAGGTACGGCAGGCCCTTCTGCCGGGTGATGCGCCCGACGAAGACGACGCTCGGGCGGTTCAGGTCGATGCCGAGGCGCTCGACGACGTCGGTGCCGCGGTCCGGCGCGTACTGCTCGGTGTCGATGCCGTTGTAGACCACGCGGATGCGGTCCGGGTCGACACCCGGGTACGCCGTCAGCACGTCCCGCTTCATCCCGCCGGAGACCGCGATGACGGCGTCCGCGGCCTCGATGGCGGTGCGCTCGCAGAACGAGGAGAGCGCGTACCCGCCGCCGAGCTGCTCGGCCTTCCACGGGCGCAGCGGCTCCAGGCTGTGCGTGGTGACCACGTGCGGGACGCCGTACAGCAGCTTGGCGGTGTGGCCGGCGAAGTTCGCGTACCAGGTGTGGCTGTGCACTATGTGCGTACCGTCGGCGCCCGCGGCCATCTCCAGGTCGACGCCCATCGTGCGCAGCGCCGCGTTGGCTCCGGCGAGCCCGGCGGGGTCCGGGTACGCGGTGACGCCCGGCTCGTCGCGCTTGCCGCCGAAGCAGTGCACCCGCACGTCGGCGAGGTCGCGCAGGTCCCGGGCGAGGTACTCGACGTGCACGCCGGCGCCGCCGTACACCTCCGGCGGGTACTCCCGGGTGAACAGGTCGACGCGGAGGCTGTCGCTGGCGGGTTTCGTACGCGAGTCGGTCACGTGACGCAGAATAAGCCTTTCGACTGGCGTGAGCGCGGCAGGAAAGTTAGCGTCTCGGTCATGGCTGTCAAGGTGCTCGCGATCGTTCTGGCAGGTGGCGAAGGCAAGCGCCTGATGCCCCTCACCGCGGACCGGGCCAAGCCCGGCGTCCCGTTCGGCGGCGTCTATCGCATGATCGACTTCGTGCTGTCGAATCTCGCCAACGGCGGCTTCCTGAAGATCGTCGTGCTGACCCAGTACAAGTCGCACTCGCTCGACCGGCACATCACCAAGACGTGGCGGATGTCGACGCTGCTGGGCAACTACGTGACCCCGGTGCCGGCGCAGCAGCGGCTCGGCCCGCGCTGGTTCGCCGGCTCGGCGGACGCGATCTACCAGAGCCTCAACCTCATCAACGACGAGAACCCCGACTACGTCATCGTCTTCGGCGCGGACCACATCTACCGCATGGACCCGAAGCAGATGGTCAACGACCACATCGCCTCGGGCGCGGCCGTGACCGTCGCCGGCATCCGCCAGCCCAAGTCGATGTCCGACCAGTTCGGCGTCATCGACGTGGCCGAGGACGGCAAGCGCATCCGGGCGTTCCGGGAGAAGCCCACGGACGTCGACGGGCTGCCCGACTCCCCCGACGAGATCTACGCGTCGATGGGCAACTACGTGTTCACCACCCGCGCGCTGTGCGAGGCGGTGTCGGCGGACGCGCAGAACCCCGACAGCAAGCACGACATGGGCGGCAACATCATCCCGATGCTGGTCGAGCGGGGCGAGGCGAACGTCTACGACTTCCGCGACAACGAGGTGCCGGGCAGCACCGACCGCGACCGCGGCTACTGGCGCGACGTGGGAACCCTGGACTCGTTCTACGAGGCCCACATGGACCTCATCGCCACGCTGCCGGTGTTCAACCTCTACAACATGGACTGGCCGATCTTCACCAACCACGGCTCGTGGCCGCCGGCGAAGTTCGTGCACGACTACGACGACCGGCAGGGCCGCGCCGTCGAGTCGATGATCTCCCCCGGCGTGGTGGTGTCCGGCTCGCTCGTCGAGAACTCGGTGATCTCCCCCAACGTGCGGGTGAACTCCTGGGCGCACGTGGAGAACTCGGTGCTCATGGAGGGCGTGCAGGTGGGCCGGCGGTCGATCATCCGCAACGCCATCATCGACAAGAACGTGGTGGTGCCGGAGGGCGCGCAGATCGGCGTCGACCTGGAACGCGACCGCAAGCTGTACACGGTCAGCGACGGCGGCATCGTGGTGATCGGCAAGGGCCAGAAGGTGGAGCTGTAGGACGGCCTCGGCGCGGCCGGGCTCACCCCCGGTCGCGCAGCGTCTCCGAGGGGCTGATGCCGTACCGGGCCCGGTAGGCGCCCGCGAAACGTCCCAGGTGGGTGAAGCCCCACCGGTGCGCCACCTCGCTGACGCTGACCTTGCCCTTGTCGGCCCGGGTCAGCTCGGCGTGCACCCCTTCCAGGCGCAGCCGGCGCAGGTACGTCAGCGGCGGCACCCCCACGTGCTGGCGGAACGACTCCTGCAGCACGCGGATGCCGACCCCGGCGATGCCGGCCAGGTCGGCGGCGGTGAACTGGCGGCCCGGCTCGGCGTGCATCGCGTCCAGGGTGCGTTTGACCGTACGGGGCCGGCGGGCGGTCGGCTGCCCGGGCACCCCGGTGCCGTCCGGCTGCTCCACGGCGCACGCCAGCCCGCTGATGGCCAGGTCACGCCACTTGTGGACGAGCCACGGCACGGTGGACAGGCCGTCGGGCTCGCGCAGCTCCGCGTGCAGCAGCCGGATCAGCGCCATCCAGCTGCGTCCGGGGCCCGCGGCCAGCCCGAACGTCGCGAGCAGCGGCTGCGGCGGCCCGTCCCGCAGCTCCAGCACGGCCTCCAGCTCGCGCTCGAACGCCAGCCGCTCCACCTTGACGCTGAACAGCCGGCAGTCCGGCGACCAGCGCAGGTCGATGGCGCCGGTGGGCTGGAACACCGCGGCCCGGCCCGGGTCCGCCGTGGTGGCGGCCCCGCGATGCATCACCTGCACCGTGCCGGTCAGCGGCGCCAGCACGTGGTACGCGGTCCGCAGGTCACCGATCCCGACGCACAGCTCGACGCCGTAGCTGATGTCGCCGATCGTCAGCGGTCCGGTGTGCACCACCTCGCCGGCGAACGCGAAGCCGTCGATGCCGCCCGCGGGTTTCACCTCGAGCGGGCCGTAGAACACCCGGCGGCAGAACGCGCCGGCCTCCTCGACGTCGGTCGTGCGCAACGCGTACCGGGCCGGCACATCAGCGTCCGGCGCCGCGCCGGGGTCCGCCCCGGCCGCCCCTGCCGTGTCCATCCGCTCACCCTAGACCGACAGGGGCGTCACCGCCTGTTACAGATTGACGTCCGGCGGCCAGGTGTACTCCGTGACGGCGCCGCCGGAGACGTCCACCTCGGCGAGCGGGGTGACCGGGTCGCGCCAGACGACGTACCGGCCGCCGGGCAGGCCGTCGATGACGACGCTGAACAGCACGCCGTCGCGGACGTAGCGGGCCCGGACCGCGGCGTGGGTCCGGTGCGACGGGTCGTCGACCGGGCTCACCTCGATCTCGTGCCCGTGCAGGCTGCCCGGGGTGTGGATGACGAGGGCGCCGATCCCGGCCCCGATGTTGAGCACCACGGTGCCCTGCCCGGACGGGGCGAGGGTGTGGTGGTGATGCACGCCGACACTCACGAGATCAGTCCTTGCCCGAGGGGGTGTTGAAGCCGTCGAACGGCACGCCGAGGTACGGGAACTTCTTGAGCAGCTTCGAGCTGACGTCCTTGGCGCTCAGGCCCTGCTCGACCTGCGCCGCGGCGGCGTCGGGCTTGAACTTCTCGTCGACCAGCGGCACCGTGACGCCGGCGATGGCCCGCAGCGAGATGGACACGACGTCGTCGGCGGGACGCCGCCCGTTCGGGAAGCCGGCCAGGTCGCCGCCGAGGAGCCCGAACGCGTTCTCGTCCTTGGCCGGCGGCACCGCGGTGTTCAGCCGCAGCATGTCGGCCTGGGTGTCGCCGGTGTTGTTCTGGAACTCGTCGATGAGCCCGTCGGGGATGCCGGTGAGCAGGATCGCCACCAGGTCCGCGCGCGCGGTGCCCGCCTTGTTGAGCTCCGCCAGGTTGTCGAACACCCCCGGGTAGAGCACCGGGAGCAGCTGGCCCAGCTCGGGCTTCTCGACGAACTCGGCGAACCGCTTGTCCTCGCTGGGCGGCAGGCTGTTCCACAGGTCCTTCTGCGCCATCGGCACGATGACCTCGTTGAACAGCGGGTTACCGAGCCGCGAGACCTGAACCTGCGGGCCGACGTACACGTCGTCGTTGTTCTTGGCGCCGTGCCGGACCTGCACCTGGCGGCGGCTCGCCGACGTCCACACGCCGACGACGGCGCCCGGGTCGCGGCCGCGTACCTTCTTCTTGCCGTCCTTGCGCACCATGTGCAGCGGCAGCTGGACGGCGATGGAGTGCACGTTCGTCTTGTCGGTGGCGTTGACCGCCTTGCCGGCGTAGTTGAACAGCTTCTGCCCGACGAGGTGCTTGTCCTGGAACGGGCGCAGCGTGCCTAGGTCGAAGATCGCGCCGAGGTCGACGAAGAACGGGTCGGCCCGCTGCCCGGCGAAGACCTTCTCGCCGGTCTTGAGCTTGTGCACCGCGTCCTCGGCGAGCTTGTCGTAGTCGGGGATCGACAGCGGCCCGACGTTGCACGGCGGGCAGGGCAGCTTCTCGGCGAGCACGGTGTGCTTGCCGCTGGCGTCCACCCGGGTCACCGAATAGAACTGCCGCCGGTTCCAGTTCTCGCTGTCCAGCGATTCGATGGGACCGGTGTTGTACAGGAACGTCTTGTCGTTGCGCAGTTCGGTACGGAAACGGAACTGGTACGTCAGATCCGGCCGGCCGTCACCGTTCTTGTCGACGTGGATCTCGTACAGCACGTCGTCGCCGAACTCGAAGAAGTTGGGGCCGCTCGCCGGCAGCTGCAGCGGCACGTAGTTCGCGA
Source organism: Nucisporomicrobium flavum (assembly GCF_016464385.1). Lineage (GTDB taxonomy): Bacteria > Actinomycetota > Actinomycetes > Mycobacteriales > Micromonosporaceae > Actinoplanes > Actinoplanes flavus_A. The sequence goes on from NZ_JADMLH010000001.1 coordinate 370,196, forward strand.
TCAGCGTGACCGTGTCCGGGTGGTCCGGGCTGACGAAGGCGTACAGGTCGGAACTGTCTGCCACCGGGTCCTTGCTGATCTCCGGGGCTTCGCGGTGCGAGGACATGGTTTGCCTTTCCGGTCAGCGCTTGACGGCTTTGAGCAGCTTCTTCGCCAGGTCGGCGTCGGTGATCGTGACCTTCCTGCCACCGGTGAAGAGGTCGAAGGTGCCCTTCTTCGCGTCGCGCAGCGACAGCACCAGCGGCTCCGAGTCGCCGGCTCCGGAGCCCTTCTCACCGGCGAGGCTCAGCCCCGCCACGCCGGCCACGGAGGCGCCGACGCCCGCGGTGGCGGCGATCGCGAGAACCCGGCGGCGCGACAGGCGGGAAACCGCCCGCGTGCCGTAGTGGACACGACTCATGCTCGGCCTTTCGTCATGCGCCCGGAGGCGCGCGAATCGTTCTCGGTTCCCGGACAGCCATCAGTACGAAGCGATCTCCGTGGCGGTTCAAAGCTTTTTTCCAGGAAAGGTTCCGCACAGGTTCGGTTCGTCCCGTCGCGGGCCCTTCGCCGCGCGCGTGCGACGATGCATCGGTGCCGACCGACCAGTTCAGCCACGCGTTCACCGTGGCCGCCCCCGCCGACAGGATCTACGCGCACCTGAGCGCCCCGGAGAGCTACGTGGGGCTGTCCCCGCTGGTGGTGGCCGTCCGCGACGTCCGGCGCGAGGGCGACGCGGTGTCGTACGTGGCGGTGGAGCGGTTCAAGCTCGGCCCGCTGCACTGGGACAACCCGATCCGGGTGCGGATGACCTTCCCGGAGCCGGGGCGCCGGCTGGTCAGCGACGTCCGCAGCCCGGGCTGGGTCCGGCTGATCGCCACTGTGGACCTCACCGCCGAGGGCGACGGTACGCGGGTGACCGAGTCGGTCTCCGTCACGTACCCGTGGATCCTGCGGTCCTTCGTGGTCGGTCAGGCACGGTCCGTGCAGCGGGCGCGCGCCGCCGAGCTCACCCGCCGGATGGAGGCCGCACCGAGCCCGGCCGGCTGAACCGGTCGGCACCCCGGCCGCGGCGGCGGATCGTGGAGGCGGCCGCCGCGAAGGTCTCCCCGGCGAGCGCGAGGGCGACGACCGCCAGCCCGAGCGCCATCGCCGCGGACGGGCCGGCCCGGCGCAGCACGGCGGGCGCCACCGTGGACACCGCGGCGACCGCGATGCTGAAGACCAGGAAGACGGCGCCGCTGCCGCCCGCGGTGACGCCGAGGGCCTCCTGGAGGAACAGGGTGCCCACCACGGCGGCCCCGCCCGTGGTGGCGGTCAGCACGGACGCGACCGCCACCCCCGCCCCCGCGAGGGTCCACCAGCCGAGCGCCCGGCCGCGGCCCGGGCCGTCGGGCACGGCGATGACCCGCCGCCCGGCGAGGTCCGCGGCGCGCCCGCCGAGCACGAGCAGCGAGCCGAAGACCAGCGCGTAGACCGCGGCGGCCCAGGACAGCGCCGGCGCACCGAGGCCCAGATCGCGCTGGATGGCGGCCAGGGCCACGATCAGCAGCGTGACGCCCACGACGTCCACGAACTGGACGAAGCAGGCGACGGCGACGACGGCACGGGCGCGGGCGGCCATGCGGGTGCCGTACCCGATCGGCGAGCCGCTCATGCTGGCCCGGCGGCCCGTGGATGGCGCAGGATCGGGTCATGTCCGTCGATCCGCACCTCGCGCCGCACTGGGCCGGCAGCGCCCTCGTGACCATCGACATGCAGCGGGACTTCCTGTCCGAGAGCCCGTACGGCCTCGCCGGCACCACCGAGATCGTCCCGGCCCTGCGCGAGCTCGTCGACGCGTTCCGGGCCGCCCGCCGCCCGGTGGTGCACATCGTGCGGCTCTACGCCGGCGAGGACGTGGACCTGGTCCGGCGCTCGCTGATCGGCGGCGGCGCGGACATGGTCCGTCCCGGCAGCAAGGGGCGGCTGCTCGCGCCGGGCCTGCTGATCGGCGACGGCCCCGGCCTCGACGACGACCTGCTCCTCGGCGGGGCGCCGCAACCGCTCGGCCCGCACGAGTACGCACTCTTCAAGCCGCGCTGGGGCGCCTTCTACCGGACCCCGCTGGACGATCTGCTGCGCGGGTGGGGCGTCGACACCGTCGTGTTCGCCGGCTGCAACCTGCCCAACTGCCCGCGGGCGAGCATCGTCCAGGCCAGCGAGCGCGACTACCGGGTGGTGCTGGCCACCGACGCCATCTCGCAGGCCTCGGAGCAGGGCTTCCGCGAGGTGGCCGGGCTGGGCGTCGTGCTGCTGGACGTCGCGACGATCACCGCACGGCTCGAAGGAACGCGTTGAGCGCCGCCCGGTACGGCTCCACCGTGGCCAGGTCGGCGTACTCGTCGGGGCCGTGCTGGCCGTCGCCACCCGGTCCGAAGATGACGGCGTCGATGCCGCGCGCGGAGTAGAAGCGCCCGTCCGCGGCACCGTGCTTGCGCAGCAGGTCGCCCGGATAGCCCGCGTCGCGCGCCGCGGCCTGCAGCGCCAGCACCTCGGAGCTGCCGGGTTCCGCGTGGTGCGGGGCGCCCAGGCTGTCGACGCTCACCTCGACGCCGGCGAGCTCGCGCAAGTGGGCCGCGATGTCCGCGACGTCCCGGCCGGCGAGGCTCGCGTCGCCCGGCGGGAAGCGGATGTCCAGCCAGGCCGTGGCGTCGGCCGGGACCTGGTTGACGGCCCGGTTGCCGGTCTCGACCCGGGCCACGGTGACCGTGGTCGCCCACGCCTCGGCGGCGGGCACGGGATAGCGGTCCAGCACGCGGCCGAGGGCGGCGGTCAGGCGCAGCACGGCGTTGTCGCCGAGCCACGGGTACGCGGCGTGCGCGGCCGTCCCGGTGGCGTGCAGGCGTACCTGGAGGATGCCCTTGGACTCGGTGACGACGCGCAGCCGGCTCTGCTCGCCGATCACCACGAAACCGGCCGTGACGCCCTGGTCGAGCTGGTGGCCGGTGCCGTCGTACCCGCCGACCTCCTCGTCGGTCACCAACTGCAGGCCCAGGGGGTACGGCACCTCGCGCGCGAGCGTGCGGAACACGTCGGCCATCACGAGCGCCGCGACCTTCATGTCCTGGGCGCCGCGGCCGTACAGCCGCCCGTCGCGTACCACCGGCCGGAACTGCTCCTCGGGCGCGGGGACGACGTCGAGGTGCGCGTTGAGCATCACCCGGAACGCGGGGCGGGTGCCCGCGGCGTACAGCAGCGCGCTCGGTTTGCCCCCGGAGCTGAACCGCTCGACCGTGAAGCCGGGACCGACGCGATCGACGACGAGGTCGAGGGCTTCGCGGAGGCGCTCGGGACGGTCGGCGGTGGACGGGATCGCGACGAGGCGTACGGCGGCGTCCAGCAGGTCCTCCATGCGGTCCGACGCTACCGGCAGCGGTAATCCGGTTGCCCGGCGCACGGCCTGCGGATAGACATGCGGGCGACTCGACACGGAAAGGAGGGCTGAGCCATGTCCCGCATGTTCAACGCCTTTTCGGAAGAGAGAACACCGTGCCGCTTCACCTGCGCCCGCTGACCGGGCGCGCCGAGATCGATCTGTTCAACCGGCTGCCGTACGTGCTCAACCGCGAGATCGCCAAGGATCTCGATGACGGCCTCCGCCACCTGCCGTGGCTCTGGATCGCTCTGGACTCGGGGCGGCTCGTGGCCCGCGCCGGGTTCTGGGCACCGCCGGGCCAGGCCGTACCCATGTTCCTGGACGTCTTCGACGTGGCACCCGGCCACCTCGACGACGGCGTCCGCCTGCTCACCGAGGCCCTCGCCCACGTGCCGCGCCCGGAGGAGTACACCCGGTTCGTGCCGCCCGGGTGGCGCGACGACCCGGACACGCGGCGCGAGGTCGAGGACCGGATCGCCGCGCTGGAACGCACCGGCGCGAAGCTGTTCGTCGAGCGTCTGCGCCTGCAGTGGCAGCCCGGGACGCCGGTTCCGGCGCCGTCCGGGCGGCTGGCCTTCCGCCCGGTCACCGGCCCGGACGAGCTGATCGCGCTGATGACCGAGGTCCTGGACGGCACCCTCGACGCCCACAGCCGGGCCGACCTGACCCGGATGACCGCCGCCGAGGCCGCACGCAAGCAGTACGACGAGGAGCTGTCCCGCTACTCCACTCCGCGGGAGTGGTGGCGGATCGGCTGCCTGCCGGACGGGCGGCCCGCCGGGTTCGTCATCCCCGCGCACAACGGGTACAACCCGATCATCGCGTACATCGGGGTGGTGCCGGGGCAGCGCGGGAACGGGTACATCGACGAGATCCTCGCGGAGGGCACCCGGGTGCTGGCCGCCGAGGGCGTACCCCGGATCCGGGCCGCCACCGACCTCGGCAACGTCCCGATGGCCCGGGCGTTCGCCCGGGCCGGGTACGAGGTGATCGAGCGCCAGCTCGACATGGTCTGGCCCGGCACACGCCTCAGCTAGGCGCGGCCGCGGGTGCCGGTCGCTCGATCGGCACCCCGGCGAACGGGATGCTCGCCTGCTGGGCGCTGCCGCCGGCCGGGTGCCGCCAGAGCCCCCGCCGGGCGAGCTCGGGCAGCACCCCCTCGCCGAACCAGTACGCCTCCTCCAGGTGCGGGTAGCCGGAGAGGATGAACTCGGTGATGCCGAGGGCGGCGTACTCCTCGATGCGGTCGGCGATCTCGGTGTGGCTGCCGACCAGGGCGGTGCCCGCGCCGCCGCGGACGAGGCCGATGCCGGCCCACAGGTTCGGCGCCACGACGAGCCCGTCGCGGGAGCCACCGTGCAGGTCGAGCATGCGGCGCTGCCCCTCGGACTCGCTGCGGCGCAGCCCGGCCTGCACGGCCTCGATGTCGGCGGGTGACACGTGGCGCAGCAGCCGTTCCGCCTCGGCCCAGGCCGCCTCGGCGGTGTCCCGGGCGATGACGTGCAGCCGGATGCCGAAGCGCAGCCCGGGGTTGAGCCCCCGGATCCAGTCGAGCTTCCGCGCGACCTGCGCCGGGGGTTCGCCCCAGGTCAGGTAGACGTCGCTGTGCGCGGCGGCGACCGGGCCGGCGGCCGCCGAGGAGCCGCCGAAGTAGATCTCCGGCGCCGGGTCCGGTACGCGACTGAGCCGGGCGCCCTCCACGCGCAGGTGCTCGCCGTGGTGGTCGACGGTCTCCCCGCGCCACAGGGCCCGCACGATGCTCAGGAACTCGTCCGTCCGCGCGTACCGGGCGTCCTTGCCGAGGAAGTCGCCGTACGCCCGCTGCTCGCCCGACTCCCCGCCGGTGACCACGTTGAGCAGCAGCCGGTTGCCGGAGAGCCGCTGGAAGGTCGACGCCATCTGCGCGGCGAGCGTGGGCGACACCAGCCCGGGCCGGAACGCGACGAGGAACTTGAGCCGCTCGGTGACCTCGGTGAGCATCGCCGTGCTGAGCCAGGCGTCCTCGCACCACGCGCCGGTGGGGGTGAGCGCGCCGGCGAAGCCGAGCTGCTCGGCGCTGCGGGCGATCTGCCCGAGGTAGGCGATGGTCAGCGGGCGCACGCCGCCGGCGGCGCCGACGGGCACGCCGTGACCGCCACCGACGATGTCGCGGCTGTCGCCGTTGGTCGGCAGGAACCAGTGGAAGTCCAGGGAAGCCATGACCGCACCCTACCCATATATCCTATCGGTTAGATAGAGTGCGGCCATGCATCGACGTGACGTGATCTTCGGCGGGCTCGCGGTGGCCGCGTCCGCGGTCCTGGCCGGCTGCGGCGACGACTCGGCCGCCGGCTCCGGCGGTTCCGGCGACTCCGGGTTGCGCATCGGCTACCAGCGCTTCGGCGGGCTCAGCCTGGTCAAGGCCCGCTCCGCGTACGCCGGCGCGACCTGGTCGCTGTTCGAGAGCGGGCCGGCCCTCACCGAGGCGCTCAAGGCCGGCGCCATCGACCTCGGCCAGACCGGCGAGGCGCCACCCATCTTCGCCGCGGCCGCGAAGATCCCCTTCGTCATCGCGGGCACCAGCGCGCCCGTGCCCAGGGGCGAGGCCGTGCTCGTGAAGAAGGCCCGCGGCTTCAAGACCTTCGCCGACCTGCGCGGGCGCACGGTCGCGCTCAACAAGGGCTCCAACGTGCACTGGCTGCTGGTCCGGCTGCTCGAGGCCAACGGGATGACGCTGTCGGACCTCACCGTGAAGTACCTGAAGCCCGCCGAGGGGCGGCCCGCGTTCGACAACGACCAGGTCGACGCGTGGATCATTTGGGACCCGTACTTCGCTCTCGCCGAGCAGCCCGGCGTCCAGGTGCTCGCCGACGCGACCGGGCTCGCCAACAACCGCGAGTACATCCTCGTCTCCCCCGACGCCGCCGGGAAGAAGACTGAGCAGGTGAAGGCGTTCCTGCAGGCGTACCGCACCACCACGGACTGGGGCATCGCCAACGCGGCCGAACGGGCCCGCATCCTGGCGCCCGAGCTGAAGATCGACGAGCCGGTGACGGCCCGGGCCCTCGCCCGCAGCGCGCAGCCGCTCGCGGCCCTCACCCCGGCTGTCGGCGACGAGCTGCAGGCGATCGCCGACGGCTTCACCAAGCTCGGGCTCATCCCCGGCAGCGTCGACATGAAGGCCCGCATCGACAGCCGCTTCTCTGCGGACCTGCAGTGACCGCGCTCGCCACGCCGCCGGCGGTCACCGCCGCTCCCGCGCCCGCCACCACCCGCCGCCGGCCGCGGCTGCGCTGGCAACGGGCCGTCAGCCCGGTCGTCATCCTGCTCGCCTGGGAGGCGCTGTCGCGCGGCGGCGTCCTCTCGCCGGACAAGCTGCCGGCGCCGAGCACCGTGTTGCGCACCGGCTGGCGGCTCACCGCCGACGGCACGCTCGGGGCCCACCTCGCGGACTCGCTCACCCGGGCCGCGGCCGGGCTGCTCATCGGCGGCGTGCTCGCGCTCGCGCTCGGCACGGCCGCCGGGCTGCTGCGCCTCGGCGACGACGTCATCGACCCGCCGGTGCAGATGGCCCGCATGCTGCCGCACCTGGCACTGGTGCCGCTGCTGATCATCTGGGTCGGCATCGGCGAGTCCATGAAGATCAGCCTGGTCGCGCTGGGCGTGTTCTTCCCGCTCTACTTCAACGTGTACGCCGGCATCCGCGACATCGACGAGCGGCTGGTGGAGGCGGCCCGCACCTACGGGCTGGGCCCCTGGGCCCGGCTGCGGCACGTGGTTCTGCCCGGCGCCCTGCCCTCGCTCTTCCTGGGCCTGCGGCTGGCGATCGGCGCGGCCTGGCTGAGCCTCGTGGTCGGCGAGCAGACCAACACCCAGAACGGCATCGGCTTCCTCATGATGGAGGCCCGCGAGTTCAGCCAGACCGACGTCGTGGTGCTGGGCCTGTTCGTGTACGCGGCCCTGGGACTGCTGTCCGACCTGCTCCTGCGCGCGCTGGAGAGCAGGGCCCTGCAATGGCGGCGCGGCCTGCGAGCGCGGTGACGCCGCTCAGCGGGAGCCGTCGTACCAGGTGTCGCCCTCGGCGATCAGGATGCGGGTGAGGTAGTCGGCGAGGTTCGTGGCCACCGGGCGGCGCTCGTCGGTCTCGTGCTCCCAGACCAGCACCGCGCCCGCGGGATCCCCGGCCCGGTACGCGAACTGGTCGCCGCCGCCGTTGTCACCGAAGAACAGGAGGTCGTCGAAGGGCGCGTACAGGTCCTTGAAGTCCGGGAACGTGCGGAACTCGAGGTTGTCCCGGACGATGCGCTCGACCGGCCACACGACGTCGAGACCGCTCTCGCCGCGTACCCCGTCCGTCTCGCGCAGCAGCCCGGCGAGGTCCTCGGGAAAGGTCTGGCCGAGCCGCTCCTGCGCGGCCGCGATCGCCCACTCCCCCGCGCCCTCGGCGACCTCCGCCGTGGGCAGCACCGCCAGGACGATGTCGCGCCAGAACACAGCCAGCATGCGAGCATCCTACGAGAGCCGGGAACACCTGGATTCGTCCGCAAGATGCCGGTTGGTACCGGTAGGGTCGTGGCGATGAACCGGCGGTCGTGGATGAGGCGTCCCGGCCGGTGGTCCGGACGGATCCTGGCCCTGGTCGTCGTGCTGGGCGTGGCCGGTACGGCCATGGCCGCCGTCGCGCTGCGCCGCGCCGACGACGACCGGCGCGAGCGGGCGCTGAGCCAGCAGACCTTCATCGTCACGCAGGCCGTGCAGGCCGAGATGCGCCGCTACAGCACCTCGCTCACCGACCTCTCGGCCGCCATCGGCGCCCAGTCCCAGCTCGAGGCGGCCGAGTTCACCGCGATCACCGCCCCGGTCGACCGGCAGCGGCTGCCCGGCGTCACCGGCGTCGTGTACGTCGTCCCCGCCACGACCGCGCAGATCCCGCAGGTGCAGCGGTACTGGCGCGACCGCGGCACGACGGACCTGGTGCTGCAGCCCACCGACCCGGACGCGGCCGAACACTTCTTCGTCGTCCTCGACCGCGCCACCGAGCCGACGACCGGCCCCGCGATCGGCCGCGACGCCGCCGGCTCCCCCGAGGCGCTCGAGGTGCTCCGCCGCTCGCGGGACAGCCACCGCATCGCGACCAGCCGCACGTACCGGCTGCTGCGCGACGAGGATGTGCCCGCCAACCTGCAGCAGCTGTCCTTCACGCTGGCCGCGCCGGTGTACTCGACCTCACCGGCGGCCCGCGACCTCGGCCGCTTCCGCGGCTGGCTGCTCATGGCGCTGCGCGCCAAGGACTTCCTCCATCAGGCGATCAGCGGCACCGTCCGCGACACGGTCGCCGTCACGCTCTCCGACGCCGGCGACGGGGTGCTGAAACCGGTAGCGAGCTGGACACCCGCCGCGGCCGTCGACCGAGACCTGCCGCCCCGCGCCGTCACGGTCGCGGTGCCGCAACGTACCTGGGCACTGACGGTCACCCCGACCCGCCGGCTGCTGCCGGACACCGACCTGCACCGCGACCTGATCGCGTGGATCGTCGGCCTGGTCATCACCGGGCTGCTCGCCGCGCTGACCGGCACGGTGATCACCGCCCGCAACCGGGCGCTGCGCCGCGTCGACGAGGCCACCGCCGCGCTGCGCGACGACATCGCCCGGCGGGAGGCCGTCGAGCAGCAGCTGCGCCGCCGGGAGAGCGAGCTGGTCGGCTTCGCCGGGGTGGTCGCGCACGACCTGCGCAGCCCGCTGTCGCGCATCACCGGGTACGCGGACTTCCTGCGCGAGGAGGCCGCCGGGCGCCTGGACCCGGTGCACCGCGACTTCCTCGAGCGCCTGTACGCCGGCGCCCAGCGCATGCAGTCGCTCATCGACGACCTGCTCGACTACGCGATGGCCGACAACCGGCTCCTCACCAGCGCGCAGGTGGACCTCGGCCGCCTGGTCGACGACATCGTGCGGGAACGCGTCACCGGGCTCGGTGACCGGCCCGCCGCGGTCACGGTGGAGCCGCTGCCGACCGTCGCCGGCGACCCGGTCCTGCTGCGCCAGGTGCTGGACAACCTCATCGGCAACGCGCTCAAGTACACCCCGTACGGTCACGACCCGTCGGTGGAGGTCACCTGCCGGCCGGACGGCACCGGCTGGCGCATCGAGGTCGCCGACCACGGCATCGGGATCCCGCCGGAGCAGCGCGAGACCGTCTTCACCGCATTCACCCGCGCCGGCGGCAGCGAGGGCTACCCGGGCACGGGCCTGGGCCTGGCCATCGTGCACCGCATCGTCGAGCGCCACGGCGGCCGGGTCGGCGTCGACGGCAACGACGGCGGTGGCAGCCGGTTCTGGTTCACGCTGCCCGGGGAGCCGGCGCCGGCCGAGCCGTCCGGCGCCGGGCTGACCGCGCAACCGGAGAAATCCGCGCCAACGCATTGACCGACTCCGATGGAGCCGGAATGCTGGTCATCTCCGGCAGCAGGGAGGACCCTCGTGGCGGGCTACGACGTGATCGTCGCGGGGCTCGGCGGGATGGGCAGCGCGGCGGCGTACCACCTGGCCGCCCGGGGGCAGCGGGTGCTGGGCCTGGAACGCTTCGGCGTCGCCCACGACCGGGGCGCCAGCCACGGCGGCTCCCGCCTGACCCGGCAGTCGTACTTCGAGAGCCCCGAGTACGTGCCGCTGCTGCTGCGGGCGTACGAGCTGTGGGAGGCCCTGGCCCGCGACTCCGGCCGCGACGTGATCCGGCTGACCGGCGGCGTCATGGTGGGCCGCCCGGACAGCCGTACGGTGGCCGGCAGCCGCCGCAGCGCCGAGCAGTGGGGCCTCGAGCACGAGATGCTCGACGCGGCCGAGCTGCGCCGGCGGTTCCCGGCGATGAACCCCCGCGACGACGAGGTGGCGCTGTACGAGTCCCGCGCCGGCTTCGTCCGCCCCGAGCTGACCGTCGCCGCGCACCTCGACCTGGCCGCCCGGCACGGCGCCGAGCTGCACTTCCATGAGCCCGTGACCCGCTGGGAACCGACCGCGGACGGCGGCGTGCGGGTCGACACCGAGGCGGGCACGTACACCGCGGGCCGGCTCGTCGTGACCCCCGGCCCGTGGGCGCCGCAGCTGCTCGCCGGCCTCGGGCTGCCCATCGTCATCGAACGTCAGGTCCTCTACTGGTTCCAGCCCGCGGGCGGCGTGGAACCGTTCCTGCCGGACCGCTTCGGCGTCTACATCTGGGAGGACCGGCACGGCAGCCAGGTGTACGGCTTCCCCGCCATCGACGGCCCGGCCGGCGGCGCGAAGATCGCCTTCTTCCGGCGTGGCGTCCCCACCACCCCGGAGACGGTCGACCGCGACGTCCACCCCGACGAGATCGCCACGATGGCCGCCCGGGCCCGCCTCCACCTGCCGGACCTGCCGGGCTCGCTGGTGAGCGCCACAACGTGCCTCTACAGCACCACCCCGGACGAGCACTTCGTCATCGCCGCGCACCCGGGCTGCGCGGCGGTGACGGTGGCGTGCGGCTTCTCGGGGCACGGCTTCAAGTTCGTCCCCGTCGTGGGTGAGATCCTCGCGGACCTCGCCATGGACGGCACGACGCGGCACCCGATCGGCCTCTTCGACCCCGCCCGGTTCGCGGGAGCCGCCTGACCGGGGTCGCGCTCACCGCCCCGGCCGCCGAGGGAACGGCTCGTCCGGAGCCGTCGGTGGCACGAGCCAGGCGTCGTCCGCCGATGCCCCTTTGTCGCGGAGCCAGGCGAACGTCTCCTCACTGAGACGCCGGGCGACGTCGCCCTGATCGGCGCGAGGTCGTCGGCCGCCTCCAGGTAGGTCCTTTCCCGGGTGGCCCGGGCCGACTGGCTCTCCTGCCGGCGCACCTGCCAGAACACGCCACCGATCGCGACGCCGGCGCCGAGGAAGGCCGCGACCGCGGACCCGATGAACTCGATCCAGCTGTAGTCGTCCCCCCCCAGAACGGCATGGTCACCCCACCCGGGTCACCGGCCCGCCGGCACGCCCAGCGCCGCCAGGGGGATAGACGCGCCGAGCAGGGCGTCGCCGGCCGCGTTCGGGTGGTAGCAGTCGGCGCGCAGGTCGGGGATCATCTGCGTCGGGTTCGCCGGGTCGCGCAGCACCGCGTCGAAGTCGACCACCGCGTCGAAGGCCGCGCCCGAACGGATCCAGGCGTTGACCGTGAGCCGGTTCTGCTCGCCGGCGCTCCCGGCGGCCAGGCACATGGGCAGGACCGTCGCCCCGACGAGGCGCAGACCGCGGGCGTGCACCCGGTCCGCGATGCCGCGCATGGCGTCGATGACCTGCTGGGCCGGGGCGGGCGGGGCGTTCTGGCCGCCGCCGAGGTCGTTGGTGCCCTCGAGCAGGAAGACCGTGCGGACCCCGGGTACGGACAGCACGTCGCGCTCGAGCCGTTGCGGGGCCGGCGGGCCGCAGCACTGGCCGGTGGGGTCGTACGGGTTGGGCTGCACGCTCACCGTGTTGCCGGAGATCCCGGCGTTGGCGACGGCGAGGCGCTGCGCGGGCGGTACGGCCAGCATCCGGTCGGCGAGCACATCGGTCCAGCGCTGCCCGGGCGGACCGACCGCCTGGTAGCCGTCCGTGATGGAGTCGCCGAGCGCCACCACCGAGCCGCGCGCCGCCGGCCGGTCGCCGGTGACCAGGTCCAGCCACCAGATCTGGCCCGGGTGGTATCCGGTGGCGCTGCTCGCGGTGCTGCCCGGGATGACCGGCGCGGACGGGAACGAGGCGTTCGACTCGTCGGCGGCCGTGTCCCCGCCGGTGCCGATGTACGAGGCCGGCGGGTCGTACGCGAACGGCGGGAACGTGTGGTCGTCGATCGGGCTGCCGGGGGCGTACAGGCTGACGGCGACGTCCTGACCGGCCTCCACGCCGATCGGCACGGCGTCGCTGACCACCTCGCCGCCGGGCGGGATGGAGACGGTCACCGCGCCGTGGAAGCGGAGCCGGTGGTTGGAGCCGGGCACCAGCGTCGCCACGCCGGGCGCGACCGTACGCCCCAGCCAGGCGTTGCGGACCACGACCGGCGCCGCGCCGAACGGGTTGCCGAGGCGTACCCGGATCCCCCAGCCGCCGGTGGAGACGCGGGCGATCTGCCGCACGGTGGCGTCGGGGGCGACGCCGTGCACCCCTTGCAGCGAGGACTCCCAGAGCGCCACGGCTCCCGCGGCCGCCGGGCGTCCGGAGGCGGCGGCGGACTGCGGCACTGCCGGGGCGAGGGCGGCGAGCACCGCGACGGCCGCGCCGGCGACGAACGATCGGATCCGGGACACGGCGACCACCTCGGCTCGGGTGCGACAGCGGACGGCACCGAGCCTATGCCACCACGGCAGTGACAACGATCGATGTCGACGGTCGCTTCCGGCGGATCATGCGGGACGCGGCGAATCGGAACGCGGGCCCCGGGCCGGCTTCAGGAAGCGGGCCGCCGGGACGCGAACCGGGCGGCGCGGACGCGCGACCCCATCTCGCGCAGCAGCCGGCTGTCGGCCTCCGACTCCTCGAGGGCCCGCCGCGCGACCTCGGACGCCTTCCGGTTGATCTCCTCTGCGGCGTCCCGGGCGGTCTGCCACGCGGCCTCCGCCTGGTCGGCCGCGGCCACGAGGCTCAGGTCCCCGGGTGCCGCGCGGCGCGCCTCGCGCAGCTCCGACAGGTGCAGCCAGGCTTGTGTCTCCGCCCGGTGCGCGGCGCGCTGGTCGGCCAGGGCCTCCGAGGTGGCGCAGTCGCGGGCGACGGCCCGCAGCGCGATCTCGGCTCGCATCCTCTCGTACCGGGCCAGGAGCCGGTCGTCGTCGGACATCCCAGCAAGCTAGCAGTCAGCCGCGGTTCTCGAGGACCGTGCGGTAGACCCAGTCGGCGATGTTGTCGACGCGCGCGCTGCTCTCCACCTGCGTGTGGGGGCAACTGGGCCCGTTGCTGACCACCGACACCAGCGCCGGACCGCCGCGGCGGTCCTCCAGGAAGAACGGGCCGCCCGAGTCGTACGGGCACGGCGTCGTCGACGCCTCGGGCGCGTATCCGGTGAGGCCCGTGACCGATCCGGTGAGCGAGACGACCGTCATCTGCCCGGTGCGCAGGTGCGTCACCGGGGCCGGATTCGTGCTGGTGGTGGAGCCGTAGCCGGTGACCCGGACGATGTCGCCGATCTCGGGGGCGCGGGTGGCCACCCGCAGCGGGCGGACGTCGTACACCGCGGCTTCGAGCTCCGCGAGGGACACGTCGGCCGTGGGCGACTGGCGGACCGCGACGACCGTCAGCTCGTGGCCGCCCGGACCGGTCAGGTCGGTGCGCCCGACGGTGGCCGTGGTGAGGTCGGCGACCGGGTATTCGACGCGGACGTTGTTCGCGTCGCGGAAGCAGTGCCCGGCGGTGATCACCCAGCGGGGCGCGATGAGCGCGCCGGAGCAGGCGCTGTTGCGTTTGCCGCCGCTCGCCGTCGGGATGCCGGTCATCGTCAGCTTGACGGAGAACCTGTACGTGCCGTCGGGGACCTCCTCGCCGTTGGCGATGGCGTGCGCCGGGCCGGCCGCGGTCAGCGAGACGACGGCGGCGGCCACCGGGACGAGCAGGAGGGCGAGGAAGCGTCGCACGGCCGGACCTCCGGATCGGGTTGCGGGCACCACCGCCGACCATAGGGGACGGTGGCGCCGCCTCAGCCGATCCGTCGGATGGGCGACGTACCGAAGCGGGCCGCCACGGCCGCTTTGAGGCCACCAGGGCCGGCCTTCGCCTCCCGCTCGGCGCGCATCACCCGGTGCTGCGCGGCGGCGTCGCGGTCCCAGGCCGCCAGGCAGTCCTCGGGCACGAGATTGGCCGCCGCGACGATGGCCCCGGAGGCCCCGAGCCAGCTCGCGTACCCGAGCAGCGCGGACGCTCCGACGTGGACCGAGCCGTCCCAGCCCAGCGCGAGCTGGTGACCGAGCCGGGCGGGGTCGCCGCTGGAGTCCTTGATCCCGGCGACCGGCAGGCCGGGGAGCGCGTCGACCGGCACCGCCCCGCCCGCCTTGCCCGGGTAGTGGTACGCCAGCACCGGCACGTCCCCGGCGGCCTCGGCGACCCGCGCGTAGTACCCGGCGAGGTCGCCGCCGAGCCGTGGCGGCGCGACGAGCAGCGCATCCGCGCCCGCCTTCACGGCCGCCCTGGTGCGCGCCGCCGCCTGTCCGTGCCACTCCCCCGACGCGCCCGCGATCAGCGGCACGCCCGGGCAGGCGTCACGGACCGCGGCGACCAGCTCCACGCGTTCGTCGTCGGTGAGCGCGGCGGCCTCGGCGGTGCTGCCGTTGACCAGCACGCCGCGGATCCCGGCCGCGACGAGCCGTGCGGCGTGCGCGGCGGTCGCGGCGGGGTCGATGCTCCCGTCGGCGTGGAACAGGGTGATCAGCGCGACCGCGGGCCCGCGCCAGAGCGGCTCCGTCATGCCTCCCACACTAGGCCGGTGTCGCCGGCGGCCGCCTCGATCGCGGGTGCCGTGCCGACCTGCAGCCGCCAGGGCAGCGCGTCGCCGTCCCGCTCGGCGCGGACCGTCCCGCCGGAGACGGTGACGGTGAAGGTGGTCGGCGCCGGGCCGGGCACGGTGACCATACGGACGCCGTCGCGCGGCTCGAACACCCGCAGCGTCACGCCGTCGCGGAAGTCGTAGTCGGGCCGGTCCTCGCGGGCGCCCACGGCGATGACCGCACCGGGGCGCACCAGCAGCGGCACGCTCGCGAAGCCGTGGGTCTCGCGGACCCAGCCGGGGCCCTCGACGGTCTCGCCGGTCAGGTAGTTCGTCCAGCGCCCGGCGGGCACGTAGTAGGTGGTGTCGCCCTCGGCGCTGAACACCGGGGCGACGAGCAGGTCGTCGCCGAGCAGGTACTGCCGGTCGAGGTGGGTCGCCGCCGGGTCGTCCGGGAAACCGAGCACCATCGGCCGCATCACCGGCAGGCCCTCCTCGTGCGCCCGGACGGCCGCGCCGAACAGGTACGGCATCAGCCGGTGCTTGAGCCGCGTGAAGTCCCGCAGCACGTCGACGGCCTCGTCGTCGAAGAGCCACGGCACCCGGTACGTCTGGTTGCCGTGCAGCCGGCTGTGCGAGGAGAGCAGCCCGAACGGGATCCAGCGCTTGAACACGGCCGGGTCGGGCAGCCCCTCGAACCCGCCGATGTCGTGGCTCCAGAAGCCGAACCCGGACGCCGACAGCGACAGCCCGCCGCGCAGGCTCTCCGCCATCGACTCGAACGTGGACGAGTTGTCGCCGCCCCAGTGCACCGGGAACTGCTGGCCGCCGACCGTGGCGGAGCGGGCGTACACGACGGCCTCGCCCTCGCCGCGGTGCTCGCGCAGCACGTCGAAGACGGTCTTGTTGTAGAGCTGCGTGTAGTAGTTGTGCATGCGTTCGGGGTCGGAGCCGTCGTGCCAGACGACGTCGGTGGGGATGCGCTCGCCGAAGTCCGACTTGAACGCGTCGACGCCCATCTCGAGCAGCGCCTTGAGCTTGGCGGCGTACCAGGCGGCGGCCTCGGGGTTGGTGAAGTCGACCAGGGCCATGCCGGCCTGCCAGCGGTCCCACTGCCACACGTCGCCGTCCGGCTTGCGGACGAGGTAGCCCTTGGCCATGCCCTCGGCGAACAGCGACGAGCGCTGCGCGATGTACGGGTTGATCCACACGCAGGTCCGCAGCCCGCGGTCGGAGAGGCGCTTGAGCATGCCCGGCGGGTCGGGGAAGATCCGCGCGTCCCACTCGAAGTCGCACCAGCTGAACTCGCGCATCCAGAACGTGTCGAAGTGGAACACGCTCAGCGGCAGGTCCCGTTCTGCCATCCCGTCGACGAAGCTCGTCACCGTCTCCTCGTCGTAGCTGGTGGTGAACGAGGTGGTCAGCCACAGCCCGAAGGACCACGCCGGCGGCAGCGCGGGCCGCCCGGTGAGCGCGGTGTACTTGCGCAGCACGTCGGCCGGGGTGGGCCCGTAGATGACCAGGTACGACAGCGACTGGCCGGCGACGCTGAACTGGCTGCGCGACACCACCTCCGAGCCGACCTCGAAGGAGACCCGGCCGGGGTGGTCGACGAGCACGCCGTACCCGCGGTTCGTGAGGTAGAACGGGACGTTCTTGTACGCCTGCTCGCTGCTGGTGCCGCCGTCCTCGTTCCAGATGTCGACGACCTGGCCGTTCTTGACCAGCGGGCCGAAGCGTTCGCCGAGCCCGTACACGGCCTCGCCGACGCCGAGGTCGAGCTGTTCGTGCACGTAGTGCCCGCCGTCGGCGGTGTCGACGACGCCCATGCCCTTCCAGCCGGAGCCGGTGAGCCGCCGCCCCTCGGCGAGGAAGTCGAGTCCCCAGGAGTCCCCGTCACGGAAGCGGGCGGTCAGCGCGCCGGCCGTGATCGAGGTGTCGGCGACCACCGGCACGTACGAGGGGTCCGCGGCGATCTCGAACCGCGGCAGGCGCGGGCGCTCGCCGAGGAAGTGGCTCAGCGTCACGCGGATGACATCGGGTGCCGGGGCGGTGCAGGTGACGGTGATGATGGGCGCGTCGAGGGTGTCGCCGCGGCCCTGGACCCGCTTCGCGGTGGCGTACGCGGTCAGCGACGTCGCGGCGGGCGCGGTGTCCTGCAGCTGGACGGGGTGCAGGACGGTGAGGCCGTCGCGCTTGCGCCAGTAGCCGTCGGTGAACTTCATGGGCGTCCTTTACTTGATGGCGCCGGCGGTGATGCCGCGGGTCAGGGTGCGCTGGAAGATCAGGAAGAAGAGCATCGCGGGCAGGATGCCGACCAGGGCCGAGGCGCTGGTGGTGGTGGCGTCCATCAGCCGGTCGCCCTGCAGCACGCCCAGGGCCACCGGGACGGTCTGGTTCTCGTTGGAGACCAGGAAGATCAGCGGCAGGAAGAACTCGTTCCACGTCCAGATGAAGAAGAACGTGAACAGCACGGCGAGGGTGGGGCGGCTGACCGGGACGACGACGCGCCACAGGGTGCGCCACTTGCCCGCACCGTCGACCGCGGCGGCGTCGAGCAGCTCGGTGGGAAATTCCGCGTACACCGAGGACAGCAGGTAGGTGCCGAACGCGCTCTGGATGACCGTGAAGATGATGACGATCGAGGTCAGGCTGTCGTAGAGGTGCAGGTCCTTGGACAGGTAGTACAGCGGGTACGCCAGCACCTCCTGCGGCAGCACGTTCGCGACGAGGAAGAAGACCAGGAACCAGATCCGGCCCTTCACCCGGCCGATGCCCAATGCGTACGCGTTGAGCACCGACAGCAGCACCGCGAGCACGGCGACGGCGAGGCTGGTCACGAAGCTGTTGAGCAGCTTGCGGGTGAAGTCGACGCGCTCCCAGAAGTCGGCGATGCCCTGGAACGACAGGCGTTCGGGGATCGACAGCGGGCCGTTGCTCGCGTAGTCCGCCGGGGTCTTCACCGCGTTGATCGCGACGACCAGCATGGGTGCGACCACGAGCAGGACCAGCACCAGCAGGACGGCCAGCACGACCCAGCGCGCCGGGCGCCGCCGTTTCACCGGGCGCAGCGGCTCGGCCCCTTCGGTACGGTCCTGCCGGGCGGGTGCGCTGAGGACGGTCATCGGGTGCCTCCCCGCTCGGCGCGGTTCTGCAGGCGCAGGAAGACGAACGCGAGCACGATGATGATCACGGTGAGCACGGTCGAGATGGCCGAGCCGTACCCGACCTGGGCGGTCTGGAAGAAGCTCTTGTACGCGAAGTACGACGGCACCAGCGTGGCGTTGCTGGGCCCGCCCCGGGTCAGCACGAAGATCTGCCCGAAGATCTTGAGCGCGGCGATCGTGGTGGTGACCAGCACGACGTAGAACTCCGGCCGGATCAGGTAAACGGTGATCCGGCGGAAGCGCTGCCACCACGTGGCGCCGTCGAGGTCGGCGGCCTCGTACAGCTCGGGGTCGATGCGCTGCAGGCCGGACATGAACATCACGACCGGGTAGCCCAGCTGGAACCAGACCATCACCGCCATGACGCTGAGCAGCGCGTACTTCGGGTCGCCCAGCCAGTTGCGGGCCAGCGACCCGAGCCCGGCCGAGTCGAGGATGCGGTTGAGCGCGCCGTAGCTGGGGTGCAGGATCCAGCCCCAGACGATGCCCGTCACCGCGACCGGCAGCACCTGCGGCAGGTAGAAGCCGGAGCGGAACACGCTCGCCCAGCGGTTGCCGAAGACCTTGGCGACGTAGTCGAACAGCACCGCCGCCAGCAGCAGCCCGACCAGCGTCGGGATCACCGCCATCGCCACGATCAGCAGCAGGATGTGGCCGAACGACGCCCAGAAGTTCGCGTCGTGGAGCAGCCTCGTGTAGTTGTCCAGTCCGGTCCACTGCGGCGTGCCGATGCCGGTCCACCGGGTGAAGCTGATGCCGACGGTCATGACCAGCGGCACGACGATGACCGCGAGGGAGGCGAGCACCCCCGGGATCAGGAACAGCCCGTAGCCGGATCCCCGGCCTCCCCCGCGCCCGCTCATTTGCCCAGATCGGCGAGGTTGTCGTTGTACGGCTTCGCGATCTCGTCGAGCATCTGCTGCGGTGTCTTCGAGCCGTTGATCAGGCCCTGGACCCCGCCGACGAGCACGTCGTAGTACCCGGGTGCCGGCCAGTCGGGGTAGAACGCCAGCCCGTCGGCCTTCGACACGGCGTCGAACCCGGCGATCAGCTCCTTGTTCTTGGCGTCGGTGATCTGCGCGGGGTCCGCCGCGACCGGGACGCCGCCGTTGTTGCCGAGCAGGTTCTGCACCTCGGGCTTCATGGTGATGTCGATGAAGTCGTACGCGAGGGACTTGGCCTTGCTCTTGGCCGGCACGACCCAGAGGTTGCCGCTGGAGCCGGGGTGCAGGTTGTTGCCGGGGAACAGGAACGTGCCCCACTGGTAGTTCTTGATCTCCTCGGCGAAGCGGCCGTACCACCAGCTGCCGGAGATCAGCATCGGGAACTTGCCCTGCTCGAACGCGACGCCCATGTCCTCGGCCTTGATGCCGGCGGAGTTCTTGGCGATGTAGCCCTTGGACACCCAGTCGGCGAAGGTCTGCGCGCCGTACGTCAGCTCGGGCCCGTGGAAGTCGACCTTGCTCTTGTAGAGCTGGTAGTTGTCCACGAAGCCGCGGTTCGCCTTGGAGAGCGCGAGCTCGTAGAAGATCTGCTGCGCGGGGTACTCGGCGCCGCCGACGGACAGCGGGGTGACGCCGGCCTTGACGAACGTGTCCATCGCCGCGGTGAACTGGTCGAGCGTGGTCGGTACGGCGAGGTTGTGCTTCTTGAACAGGTCCTTGTTGTAGTAGACCATCACGTACTCGCCGTAGTTCGGCACGCCGTACCAGTTGCCGCTGCCCATGATGCCCTGGGCGTCGTAGCGGGCGGTGGTCTGCAGGCTGGGGCTGAGCTGCTTGTCCCAGCCGTGCTTGGTGACCTGCTCGGTGAGGTCGGTGAGCAGGCCCTGCTTGGACAGCAGGCCGGCGGTGGCGTTGCCCTTGTTGTACTCGAGGATGTCGGGGGCGCTGTCGGAGTTGAGGATCATCCCGGCGTTCTGCTGGATCTGTTCGAAGCCCTTCTGCTCGAACTTCACCTCCACGCCGGGGTGGGCGGCCTTGAACAGCTCGATGGCCTTGGTCCAGGCCACGCCCATCGCGCTGGTCGGGCCCTCGTAGTGCCAGAGGGTCAGGGTCTTGGCGTCGGCGCCCTCGTCGCCGGAGCCGGAGTCGCTGCAGGCGGTGAGGCCGAGCGATGCGAGCAGCAGCAGTGCACCGGCGGCGAGGCCGAGTCGTGGTCGTGTCATGTGCCGTTCCCTCCCAGGGGGTGGCGTCCGGAGGCTCCGTCGAAGCGCGTCGGCAAACCGGCCGGCGGAGCGCAGCGACCAAGGGGGGGGGGCGGGCGCCCCCTCCTCCCCCCTTCACCACGGGGCCCGTCGACGCGCTTCGACGAAGGGCTTGGGAGGGACGCTAGGTTTTCGCAACCCTGGATGTCAACGGTGTGACGAGAACATTTCTCAGCCCCGGGGCGCGGCGCAGCTGTCCCGTTCGACGATCGTCGGCGGCAGCAGCCGGACCCCCTCGGTACGGCGACCGTCGAGCAGGTCCATGGCGATCTCGACGGCCAGCGTGCCGACGTCGTGCGCCGGGATGTCCGCCGACGTCAGATGTACCGGCATCGATGTCGCGACGTCGCGCGGGCAGACCGCCACGATCGACAGGTCGTCAGGCACCCGCCGCCCACGGGACCGCAGCTCCTCGAAGAGCGGGACGAGCGCCTCCTCGTTGTGCACCACCAGCGCGGTGGCACCGGGCAGTTCGTCCTCGATCTCGGTCAGGGCCGCCCGGACTCCCGCCGCGCCCGGCTCGCAGGAGTGCGCGACCGTCTCCAGGCCTAGCTCGTCCGAGGCCGCGGTGAAGCCGTCCAGGAAGCGCCCGGCGTACGTGGTGCCGCGCTCGTACACCGCCGGGGAGGGGCCGACCAGCGCGATCCGGCGGTGCCCGTGCCCGGCGAGATGGGCCAGGCACTCGTGCGCGGTGGCGGCGAAGTCGAGGTCGACGCAGGCGATGCCGGCCGCGTCGTCGGGCAGGCCGATCAGCACCGAGGGTTGCTTGAGCCGGCCCAGCGCGGGGATCCGGACGTCGTCGCGCTCGACGTCCATGACGATCAGCGCGTCCACCATCGTCGCCCCGGCCACCCGCTCGAGCCCGGCTGTGCCCTCGTCCTTGGTCAGCAGCAGCACGTCGTGGTTGTACGTGCGCGCCGCCGTCACCACCGCGGTCACGAACTGCATGATGACCGGCACGTTGACGTCCACCCGCAGCGGCACGACCAGCGCGAGCACGTTGGTGCGGCTGCTGGCCAGGGCGCGCGCGCCGGCGTGCGGGTGGTAGCCCAGCTCGGCGATCGCCGCCTTGACCCGCGCGCTGGTCTCGGCCGAGATCGGGCGGCGGCCGCTGAGCACGTACGACACCGTGCTCATCGACACGCCGGCCGCGCGGGCGACATCGCTGATGGTCGGCATCGCCCCTCCCCCGCTGCTCGTCTGCCGCATCCTAACGACCCGGGACCGGCCGGACCTCCACTCCACCACGGTGAGTGCCCGTGATCACCAGCCGGGCGGGCACGACCGGTCCCGCGCGGTCGGCGATCACGCTCAGCGCCAGCGTGTTGCCGCCGTGCTCGCGCAGCAGCCCGGCGGGCAGCACGAACTCGGTCTGCAGGCCGATGGCGGCGCCGTACTGCCCCAGGTTCCAGCCGTTGAGGAACAGCGTGACCCGCTGCCCGGCCGGGGGCGGGGCGGCGAAGCGCAGGGCGATCGAGGTGTCCTGGGCCCGCGGCAGGTCCAGCCGGAACGACGTCCGCAGCCACGTCACGCCCACCGGCACCGGCGAGCCGGCCCGGGACCAGGACCGGTCCGGGTACGCGGGCAGCGTCCAGCCGTGGCGTTCGCCGTACAGTCCGCCGGTGTTGAGCGGGCCGCGTACCGGATCGGGCAGGTCCTCGCCGCCGAGCGCGCCCTGGATGCGCCAGGTGATCGGCGCGTCGCTGCCGCCCAGCGCGGCGCGGACCAGCCCCCGCGGCTGCCGGAAGCGGTTGTCGTCGGCGGTCCAGTCGTCGTTGTTGCCCATGTTCTGCACCACCACCGACACGACCGCCGGCTGCCCCGGTTTCAGCACGCCGGGCGGCACGGCGAAGTGGCCGGGACCGGGGTCGGGGTTCTGCGGCGCGTCGGAGTCCGCCTGGGTGCCGCCGGCCGCCGAGCCGAGATAGCGCCCGTTCAGCCAGACCAGGTAGTTCCCGCGCCGGCCGGTGATCGCGTTGAGGTCGATCGACGTCTCCGTGCCGGTCGCGGTGAACCGGCCGCGGTACCAGACGCTGCCGCTGTGGAAGCCGTAGTCGTCGGAGGCCAGTCCGGCGTCCGCCACCCGCCAGCCGGAGTCGTCGAAGCCCGGCCGGGTCTCGGGTGCCTCCGCGTGGCTGCGCCATCCGGTGAACGCGGGCAGCGTGACCTTCGCCGGGCCCGGCAGCGTGCCGCGCCACGACCCGCTCGCCGTGGCCCGCACCGCGACCGGCAGCCCGTTGACCGTGAGCGGCCGGGCGGGGCCGAACACCTCGATGTCGCCGCGCCGTGCGGTGTCGGCGCGCAGGTCGAGCGTGCCGCCCCGGACCTCGGCGGACCGGACCAGGCCGGTGCCGCGGACCAGCACCGGTCCGGCCGGGGTGTCCGCGCGCCAGAAGGTCGCCGCGGTGGCGTCCGTACCGAGCAGGAGCAGCAGCGGCCTTCGCCCGCCCCCGGTGACCAGCACCCGGGCGAGACCGTCGTGGGAGTAGTCGAGCCGCAGGTCGCCGCGGTCGTACGAGGCGGACACCCTTCCGTCCAGGACGGTGACCCGCGGGCGGGACGGGTAGCGCAGCACGGTCGCGCCGCGCGTGCCGGCGGTGCCGTAGAGGACCGCCACGTCCCGGCCGCCGATCGCCTCGTGCGTCAGGATCTCCGAGGTGGACCACGCCAGCCGCTGCCCGCCCAGGTCGTAGCCGGCGACCAGGAGCTTCGCGTCGCGGCCGATGAGGCGTACGGGCACCGCGTACCGGCCGTCCGGCGTGGACCAGTCCAGCGTGGCCGAGTCGTCCGTGGTGGCCGCGCGGCCGGTGTGGCGCAGCAGGACGATCTGCGTACCCGTATCGGGGTTGACCCGGGCCGCGGTCGTGAGCACCGGATTGCTCGGCGCCGGGCCGGGCGCCGCGTCCGTCCGGGTCAGCGGCTGCACAGCCCGGAGGAAGTAGTTCTGCCGCTTGAACTCGTCGTACTTGGCGGTCAGCTGCCGCGCCTCGGTGATCGCCGCGCCGTAGTCGTACGAGGTGTAGACGTCGTTGGGCTGACCGAGCCAGCCCCAGTTCGTGCCGCCGAAGCCCATGTAGTAGCTGAACGCCGTCGCCCCGCTCGCGATCAGGTTGTTCTTCTGGAAGAACTTCATGTACGCGGGCCCGGTCAGCTCACGGCACCTGTCGTAGCCGGCGTTGTTCACGTCGATCGCGCCGGCCTGGTACTCGGCGGCGAAGCCGGGCGCGTCGGCCCGGATCCGTTCGGTGACACCCTCGCCCCACGGCCCCCAGACCGAGTCCGCGTTCTGGCACTCGAACGACTGCGGGTAGTCGTCGACGCCCGGAATCTGCACCGCGCCGGGGCCGGAACCCCAGGTGGAGGCCCAGGAGGCCGCGTCGCAGCACACGTTCGTGGTGATCGGCACGGTGATGCCGTCGGCGCGGGCCCGGTCCTGCAGGTCCTGCATGTACTGCGCGTCGGTGTTCGCCTGGTACTCGTTCTCCACGTTGTAGAGCAGCACCCGCCCACCCCGGGTCACCTGGTGCCGCGCGATGATCGGGTTGATCCGGTCGAGCCACTCCCGGTACGCGTCGGTGTACCCGGCGTCGCTGCTGCGCGCCCGGCCCGGCACCCGCTTGAGCCAGGCCGGGAAGCCGCCGCCGGTGGTCTCCGCGTTGATGTACGGCCCCGGCCGGGCCACCACGTACAGGCCGAGCTCCTCGGTGAGGCGCAGGAGGCGGTCCACGTCGCGGACGCCGGTGAAGTCGTACACGCCTTGCTTCGGCGAGTGGTACGCCCAATTGAAGTAGAGCGAGACCGCGTTGAAGCCGGCCGCCTTGTACTTCTCCAGGACGTCCCGCCACAGGTCCGGGCTGGGCAGCCGGAAGTAGTGGAACTCCGCACCGCGCAGCAGCACCCGCTCCCCGTCGACCATGATCGAGTACTTGTCGTAGGTGACCCCCGGTCCAACCACCCCACCGCCACCCACGAACGGACTGAAGGCTCGGGGCTCAGCGGCCTGAGCGGGCACGCTGAGCCCGGTCACCGCGAGCGCCGCCAGCAGCAGCGCCGCGAGCAGTCGTCGCATGTCAGCGGATCCGGAACTCGGAGATCCGCACGCCCTCGCCGACGACGAGGTAGACGTCGGTCCTCCCGGCGATCCGTGGCAGCGCCGCCGTTGTGCTCGTGTAGCTGTAGCGGCTGCCGGTGCTCGGGACCTGCGCGGTGCCGAGCAGCCGCCCGGTGGGCGAGCCCTGCCGGACCTCGATCGTCGCGGCACCCGCGGACTCCTTGGCGACCCGCGCGGTGAAGGTGCGGCCGATGCGCGCGTCCTCGTAGGAGGTCCATTGGCCGGCCGCGGTCGCGCCGACCGCCGTGCCACGAGCCTTCGACTCGTCGACCAGGCGGACCCCGGCGTAGCCGTCGAACGCCTCCGCCCGGGTGGTGCGGGTCAGGTCCCGCGCGGGGATCGTCTCGCCGTGCACGCGCAGGGCGCCGCGCAGCCGGATGTCGGCCGAGGACGAGCCCACGAGCACATCGTGGATCGCGCTCTCCACGACCCACCGGCCCCGGGTCACGTCCCAGTGCGCCAGGTCGGACGTGGGGAAGGCAAGGGTCACCGTACGGGTCTGAGCCGGCGCGAGGCTGACCCGCTGGAACGCGCGCAGCTGCTTGACCGGCGTCTTGTCGCGCGAGGTGCGCTGATGGGTGTACAGCTGCACGACCTCGTCACCGGCGCGGCGGCCCGTGTTGGTGACGTCCACGGTGACCGTCGAGCCGTGCACGCGCAGGTTGGCGTACCGGAAAGACGTGTACGACAGGCCGTGTCCGAACGCGTACAGCGGCTTCTCCCGGGTGTACAGGTAGGTCTGGTCCGTCGAGATGATGTCGTACTGGTTGAGGTCCGCCGGCAGCTGGTCGTCGGAGCGGTACCAGGTCTGGGTCAGGCGCCCGGCGGGGTTCGCGGAGCCGAACAGCACGTCCGCGACCGCGTGACCGGTCTCGGCGCCGGCGTGGGTGGTCCAGACGATCGCCGGGACGTGCTCCTGCTCCCAGGTGATCGTGTCCGGGTAACTGGTCTGCAGGACGACGACCGTGCGCGGATTGGCCTTGAGCACCGCCCGGACGAGCTCGTGCTGGCCCTCGGCGAGCGCCATCGTGGTGCGGTCGTGGGCCTCACGGCCGTTGATGAACGGCATGCTGCCGACCACGACCACCGCGGCGTCCTTGCCCTTGACCGCGGCGACGGCCTGGTCGACACCGCTGCTGAGCACCTCCTTGGTGAAGTGCGCGGCGCCCGCGGCGGTGGCCGAGCCGAGCGCGAGCTTGCCGTCCGCGCCGACGGTCACGTACGTGTTGGCGCCGAACCAGCTCTCCTGCGTCTCGTAGCCGGCGTAGTGCAGCACGTACGTGCCGTCCGCCTGCTGCTCGAGCTTGAACTGCTGCTGGACGTACCAGCCGCTGGGCTGGTCGTCGCGGGTGACGAACGGGCCCCAGTTGTAGCCGAGGTACTTGCCCGTGCCGACGTTGCGCAACGTCTGGACGCCCTGACCCCAGTCGACCGCGTCGAACTGCGCGTTCTCGCCCGCACTCGCCCCGGTGGCGGTGACCGGCGTGGTGTCGGTGGTGCCGTTCGACGTCACGTAGCGACCGGTGGCGACGTCCTTGAGCCCGATGCGGTCGGCCGCCTCGCTGGTGGTGACGGCGGCGGAGCGCTCGCGGATGCCGTCGGCGGCGGTGACCCGGTACGGCAGGTTGGCGCCGTACCAGTCGCTGTAGAGGGTGTCGGCGAGCGGCCCGACGACCGCGACCTTCTTGCCGGTCGGCAGCGGCAGCGCCTGCCGGTCGTTCTTGAGCAGCACCATCGCCTTCGCCGCGGTCTCCCGGGCCAGCCGCTGGTGCGCGGGCGCGTTGATGACATCCGCGCCGATCTTCGCGTACGGGCCGCCGTCCGGGTCGAACTCGCCGAGGCGGAAGCGGATGCTCAGCGCGTGCCCGGCCGCCTCGTCGATGTCGCGCTCGGTGAGCAGGCCCTGGGCCAGCGCGGACTTGATCGCGTCGACCGTCGGCTGCCCGTTGGCGTTGTCCACCGTGAAGCTGTCGTTCCCGGCCTTGATGACGGCCGCGTTCGCCTCGGGCTGGGTGGCGTAGTACTGCTGGGAGCCGGTCAGGTTGTACGGGGCGTACGCGTCGCTGACGTTGAACAGCGGCTTGTCGCTCCACCGCCGCAGCAGCCCGCCCAGGTCCGGGTCCACGGTGGCGGGACGGCCGTTGACCAGGTTGTACGAGCTCATCACGCCGGTCGCGGCGCCCGCCCGCAGGGCCGGCTTGAACGCGGCGCGGTCGTACTCGTTGAGCACCCGCTGCGGCACGTTCGAGGAGGTGACGTCGCGCCCTGCCTCGTTGTTGTACGCGAGGTAGTGCTTCAGCGTCGGCGCGGTCTTCAGGTACCGCGGGTCGTCGCCGGTCAGGCCCCTGCCGTACGCGGTGGAGATCGCGCCGGTGAGCAGCGGATCCTCCGAGTAGCCCTCCTCGTTGCGTCCCCACCGGGGGTCACGCAGCGGGTTGACCACGGGCGCCCACAGGTTCAGCCCCCACACCCGGTCGTTCTGCGCGTGGTAGCCGCGCGCCTCGTCCCCGACGACCGAGCCGACGCGCCGCAGCAGCGCGGGGTCCCAGGTGCTGGCGAGCCCGACGGGCTGCGGGAACGACGTGCCGCTCGCCGTGACCACCGCGCCGTCGTTGTCGGCGTCGTTGGACCACGCGACGCCGTGCAGCGCCTCGGTGCCGGCCTTGAACAGCTTGATGCCGAGCCGCGGGATCGCCGGCTGGTACTGGTGCAGCAGCGAGATCTTCTCGTCGAGCGTGAGCCGGCCGACAAGGTCGTCGACCCGCCGGTCGAGGCTCAGCCGCGGGTTCTGGAACGGGTACTCGGGGGCGGCGAGCGCGGCGCCGGGCAGGGCGGGCGCGGCGAGCACCGCGAGCGCGAGCGCGGCGGCACCGCGGCGCAGGAAAGCCTTTCGCATGGTCACGATCCTTTGCGGAGAACACGCGGAATCGCCTTTCCGGCGGGTTCTACCGGAAAGGATGCGTCCTGATGAAGCCGCTGCTCAGCAGCGGGGAAGAATCGGTCGAAGCGCTTCGACGATGGGTCAGTCGGTAACGTCGGGGAAATACGGTGGATGGTTGCCAACCATAGATGTCGCACGATGCGAAGGCAACGGCCCGCGGCTCACCAGTCGAACTCGGCGCCGCGCGTCGTGCCGCCGGGCAGCAGCGACCGCCCGGTGTAGCGCCAGCTCTCCACCACGACGTACCGGCCGCCGCGCGGCGCCGCGAGATCCACCGGCCCGCAGGTGTGCTGCACCGCCGAGTCGGTGAACATCAGCCCCTCGCAGGTGTGCGGCCCGGCGACCACCTCTCCCGTCCGGGCATCCTGGACGGTCAGCGTGACGTCGGCCTGCACCCCCGGCGTCGCCTCGATGCGGCCCTTCACCCGGACCCTGCCGCCCAGGGCGTGACAGGGCTGGGCGAGCACGGGGTGCCCGACGTCCCAGGTGAAGGCCTCGCCGCACTCGTACGGCCCGAACCCGGCCTCGACGCCGGCGGAGCCCGTACCGCCCGGCAGCCGGACGCCCGCCGACACCCGCGCCGCCGCCGTGCTGCCGGACTCCCGCTGCGACGGCGACGGTGCGGCGGCGGTGGCGCCTCCGGTCGGCGAGCCCGGCCGGGGCACCCCGAGCGCCGCCCGGGACCTGGGCGCCGGGGCGCTTCCCGCGCCGATCACCGGTTCCCGAGGCGCCACCGCCGTGGTGGCGGCGGCCGCGTCCTGGCTGCTCTGCCACGCCCGGTAGCCGCTGACGCCGGACGCGGTCAGCGCGCCGCCGATGAGCGCCACGAGCGCCGCCCGGCGGCCCCAGGCCCAGCTGGCCGGCCGGTTCGGCGGCCGCCGCTTCGGCCGGGAGGGACGCGGCGCCGCGGCGGGCGTCGCATGCACCCGCGACACCGGCTCGTCCGCGGGGAACGGCTCGGGGGCGGAGGGCCGGGCGGGCATCGCGGGCGCGTCGGCGACGTCGCGGCGGAGCTCGTGCAGCATCCGCTCCAGCTCGCCCGCGGCCGGGCGCCGCGCCGGGTCCTTGTCCAGGCAGGACGAGATCACCGTCCACACCGGCTCGGGCATGCCGGCCGGGCGCTCCGGCACCTCGTCCAGATGCCCGCGCAGCACGGCGAACGGCTCACCGGTGTACGGCGTCCGCCCGGTCACCAGCTCGTACAGGACGATGCCGAGGCCGTACACGTCCGCCGCCGGGGTCGCGTCGCCGCCGCTGATCACCTCGGGCGCCATGTAGTACGGCGTACCGATGACCGCATGGGGCGTCGTCACGCCCGGCGTGTCCAGGACCCGGGCGATGCCGAAATCGGTCAGCTTCACGTCCGGCCGCTCGTCGTCGCCGTGCAGCAGGATGTTGTCCGGCTTGACGTCGCGGTGCACCACGCCCAGCGAGTGCGCCTGCCCCAGCGCGGCGCACACCTGCGCGAGCAGCCGGGCCGCCTCGGCGGGCGCCAGCGTGGCGGCGCCCCGCAGCCGCTGCCGCAGGCTGCCGCCGCCGACGAAGTCCATCGCCAGTCCCAGCGACTCCCCCACGCTGAACAGGTCCCGGACGCCCACGATGTGCTCGTGGCGCAGCATCTTCAGGATCGAGCGCTCCTGCACGAACCGGGTGACCAGCTTCGGCTGGCGCAGCAGCCCCTCGTGCAGCAGCTTCACGGCCACCTGATCGCCGGAGGTGCTCTCCAGGCCGCGCCACACGACGCCGGTGGCGCCCTGCCCGACCGGGCAGATGAGCACGTACGAGCTGCCCACGCACCGCCCGCTGAGGTCCATCGTTGCCAGGTCGCCGTTCAATCCGCCGGTGTGTCCTTCCCGCTTCTCCTCGTCAGGGCGCGGCCGATGGTGGCCGTCGATGCGGGTGCCCGGCAATGGGCGTACGCCCGATCTGTCAGGAAGCGTCAGCATCCCGCCCGGGCCGTCACCGTGGGCCCGCCGCCTCGTTGGGCAGGTCTGCCCTCCCGGGGGCGACTGTGGCGTTCATCGCTTGCCGCCGCGCCGGCGGCGGGCGGTACTACGATCCGAATCAGCACCAACGTTCAGCGTGCTCCGGGGTCGGTGAAAGTCCGAACCGGCGGTGACAGTCCGCGACCCGACCGCAGCCGGCGGCCGGTTGACCCGGTGGAATTCCGGGACCGACGGTGAAAGTCCGGAAGGGAGGCAGCACGCGGACGCCCGAACATCCGCGTGCGCGGTCGCTCCCCGGCGTGCACCTTCGCTGACCTGTGGAGGTGGACCCCGATGCACTGGCTCGACACCCTGCTCACGTCGTTCTACGACGCCAAATGGCAGGTCACGGACAACCAGGCGATCTACTACCGCGAGATCGTGGGCAACGCGTTCGGCCTCGGCTCGGCGCTGTTCGGCCTGCGGCGCAACGCCTGGGCGTGGCCCGTCGGCATCGTCGGCAACGTGCTGCTGTTCACTGTCTTCCTCGGCCAGGCGCTCGGCAACGACCAGGGCACCCCGCTCTACGGCCAGGCATCCCGCCAGGTCTTCTTCATCGCCACGAGCGTCTACGGCTGGTGGCGCTGGCGGCAGAACCGGCACGCACCGGGCGGCGCCGCGGTCACGCCCCGCTGGGCGACCAGGGCGCAGCGCGCCGTCTTCATCCCGCTCGCGCTGGCCGCGGTGATCCTGTGCTTCTACGTGTTCCGCGCGGTCGGTGCGGGCTTCCCGGTCCCGTGGTGGTACTACCTCGCGGACTCCTGGATCTTCGTCGGCTCGATCCTGGCCACGTACGCGATGGCCCGCGGCTGGGTCGACTTCTGGCTCTGCTGGCTCGCGGTGGACCTGATCGGGGTGCCGGAGCTCCTGCACTTCCGCTACTACCCCTCGGCGATCCTGTACGCGGTCTACGCCGGGTTCGTGGTGTGGGGCTTCGTGGTGTGGCTGCGCATCTCCCGCCGCGAACAGCCGCAACGCGTCGACTCGCCCACCATGGAGACGGTGGCCTGATCCCGTCAGCGCAACGAGGCGGCCGGTGAGCAAGTGCCGGGGGGACTCGTCGTTTCAGGACGCCCGTCCCCGGCACTTCTGCACATGCTCCGCCACTACCTCGGCAAGCTCGGTGAGCTCGGTTATCCCGCCCGCGTACAACTCCAGGTAGCACTCAGCGCAGCGAATCAGGCTCGCCCGCAGCGGCCACCGCATCGTGTCCACGCCCACTGGAACCACGATCGGGAGATCTTCCGTCGTCATCGCGCCCACCGCCGGCCGTTGCCCGCACGCCACGCGCCTGCCAGCGTGAGCCGGCCGGCGCGCCCGGCGTTGGCACCCGCTGACCGCTCCCCCAGGTCGTCCGAGGCCCTGGCCGGCCGCTGGACGGCGCACACGCCCACCGCGCGAGCGGACGCCGGTTCGGCCTCGGGCGGCAATGTGCCGGCGTCCGGACACCGCCAACGCAGACCACACCGACACCGCCGGCCGAACGTCCCGCGCCAATCCCGACGATGCACCGGCCCGACCAGGATGGGTCGTGCCATGCGGATCACCGTCCTTCCTCACCTGGGTCACACAGACGAAGTTAGGATTGAGGCGATTACCACTCAACGAGTGTGCGCGAAATTGCGGGGCGATTCCCTACTCGCTGATCACGCTGATAGCAGCCATAATCCGCGACCGAGCGGCGGCACCGTAGACCGCAGCGTCGGCAAGTTCGGTGAATACTTGTGCATACATGGCTATTTCGCGGGGCTGCGTGACCGTGAGGTGTCCTGAGACCAACTCGACGGCGACCTGTTCGTCATCGAACATGTAGAAAGCCTCAACGGGCCAAGCGGCATCACGATCAGGTCGCCAGGGTAGGACGCCCAGGCTGACGTTAGGCAGCGCCGAGACTGAGATCAGATGTCCGAGCTGGCCGACCATGACGTCAGTTCCGCCGATGCCGGCCAAGAGGGCGGATTCTTCGACCAGGCAGGCGAAGCGACGACGCGAGTCGAACAGAACCTGCTGCCGCTCCATGCGCGCGGCAACCGCGTCATCGAGGTCATCGGGTACGCCGCGCCGCCGAGCGATGGCCGCGAGAATCGCGGCCGTGTACGCCCTCGTCTGGAGCATTCCAGGAAGGATGTTCGGCGTGTAGATGCGGAACTGCCGCGTTCGCTGATACAGCGGAAGGCGCGCCACTTGAGCACGTCGAAGGCCATTCCGTTCCATACGTCGCCACTCGACCCACATACCCTCCACGGCGCGGAGCGACGCGATGATATCTGCTGTCCGGTCCTCGGCATGACAGTGCCGACACCATGCGCGAATGTCGTCCTCGGACGGTGCCGCCGATCCATGCTCTATCCGCGACACCTTCGATCCGTGGCGACCCATGAGACGCGCGAGATCGCGTGCCGTCAGGCCGGCTTCCTGGCGAACATCTCGCAGCCGTCGACCGAGGGCTTCCCGTGCCTCCTGAGCGGCTGACGATGACGATGCGGGCAACTCTGCTAACTCGTGACAGGTCGATAGTCGGCATGCGGCACGCCCAGCGCCCAAGCCGTGTCGAAGACTTCGGTGAGGCGCTTGGCCAGCGCGTCATCATTTCTCAGGTCCTCTTCAACCCAATTCCCGTCACCGTCGAAATGGTTGAAGGTCGTCACCTCATCAACGACCCAAAAATCAGTTGGCGGGAGGAACAACTCCGATGCGGTACGACGCGGAAGCCAGCGAACGTCCTCGCCGGCCGCAACGTTGTGCGCCTGAGTGATGTCGTATTCGTATTGGACGTAGGCAGAAATCGGCTCCGAGACGACGCGAAGCCGTCGGACGGAGACACCTCGCCCGGTGATCTCCCGGACCATGCCGGACCACCCTGCGCGCGTCACGGGAACGTCGGGTTGCTGCCCGGCACGCCATGTTCGCCAGTCCGGATCGTCCAACGTGTACCAGTCACGAAGCTCAAGATGAATTGCCGAACGGGCCGACGCTTTCAAGAGGTCGGCGATTGTCGACCCTGGCATTGCAGACCTCCTGGAGGAAGGGAATCATTCGGCCCGGCAGCCGAAGCACCGTCTCATGCTCCGGGACCGGGCGGGCCGACTGGATGGCCGCCAGCGTGCTCGCGTCTTCGATCTTCCAGCCCTGGACGACGATGCTGCCGTCCTCATCGTCGACCCAAATCGTCGGCGACCCGCCGTCCGGGCTTCCTGGGTCTTTGCCGATGAACCGAAGCGACATCGTGAGCCTCCCTGGACGATCGCGGGTGCGTCGTGGTCAAGTTTGCGCGGCGGGCCGCAACGCCTCAAGGCAGTGTGCGCGAGTTTGCGCGCCGGACTTCGGCGCCCAGACAGCGTTCGCCACTGACCGCAGCGGAACGTCACCCAACCGGGCGGCCGTGTGATTCACTGCCCGGCATGCGGGGGCGTAGGGGTCTGATCGTCAGTGTCGTCGTGCTCCTCGCCGGGGTCGCCGCGATCGCCGGGTGGCGGTGGTGGCACGGCCGGGCGCCGTACCCTCCGGAGGCCCTCGGCACCCGCACCACCCTGGAGCTGGTCGACCAGGCCACCGCCGCGGCCGCTCTGCGGCCGGTCAATGTGGAGGTTTCCGGCAAGGGCGATCAGATCCTGCTCGGCACGGTGAGCTGGACCGTCCCGGCGTCGGCGCCCGCGGGCGGGTCGTTCCGCCTGGTGCTGCTGGACCGGCGGACGATGGCCCTGCCGGGCTTCCTCTCGGTGACCTCGCCCCGGCCGGAGAGCGTGGGCTCCGGTTCGGACGACACGCTCGACGCCGCGGCCGGCCGCTACGACTGGCTGGCCCGGGCGGGGACCCGGGAGATCGACGGATCGTTCCGGAGCCCGGGCGACTTCATCACGGCGGATGCGGACGCCTCGCCGGTGACGTTCGCGGCGGTGCTGCACCCGGCGGACCCGCGGGCGCGGCCGCAGGAGGCGGTCATGTCCGCGCCGGTCACCCTCGACGATGTGCTGCTGGTGCTGATCGGGGTGGGGCCGGACGGGCAGGTGTACTGGGCGCAGCGGCTTTCGCCGTAAGGGCATGGCGGGCGGTTCGCCGGGTACGTTGGCGGGACCATGGGCGCGCACCGTACCGTCGTCTCCGCGCAGGCTCGCCGGCGGTGGGTCGTCGTGCTGGCCGTTGTCGCCGTGCTGGGCAGCCTGCCCGTGCTGGCCGGGCTGCGGCCGGTCCGGGCCGCCGAGGTCGGCCTCGCGACGCTGCGCGAGCGCATCGCCGCGTCCGGGCGTCAGGCCCATGAGGGGTACGCGCTCAGCAGCGGCCTGCTTCCCCTGCCCGCCCTGCCCGACCTGGAGCAGGTGACGGCCCTGGTCACCGGCACGACCGAGCTGCGCACCTGGTACGCCGCCCCGGACCGCTGGCGGGTCGACGTGGTCGACGAGGCCGCGGAACGGGACCTGTACCAGACCCCGGACGCCCAGTACGCCTGGGACTACGGGCAGAACCAGCTCACCCGGATCGCCGGCGCCCAGCCGGTCCGCCTGCCGCGCGGCGCCGACGTGACCCCGCCGGCCCTGGGCACCCGGCTGCTCGGGCTGGCCGCCGCGGACCGGTTCACGCCGCTCCCCGGCAAGCGCGTGGCCGGGCTCGCCGCCGCCGGGCTGCGGATCGTGCCGGCGAGCGCGGACACCACGGTGGCCCACGTGGACCTGTGGGCGGACCCGGGCACCGGGCTGCCGCTGCAGGTGGAGGTCACGGCCCGGGGCGGCAGCCGGCCGGTGTTCGTCACCCGGTTCCTGGAGGTGCACCTGCGCACGCCGGACGCGTCGGTGCTGACGCCGCCGGCCCCCGTGGCGGGCATGGGCTTCACCGTGACCGACACCTCGGACATCCTCGGCGCGATCGACCGGCTGGGCGTCGGCGGGCTGCCCGAACGGCTGGCCGGGTCGCCGCGCGAGGCCACGGCCGTCGGGGCCGCCGGGGCGTACGGCGCCGGGCTGGCCCGGTTCGTGGTGGTGGCGCTGCCCGGCCGGCTCGGCTACCGGACGTACGGGCGGCTGCGCGCGTTCGGCCAGGCCGTGACCGTGCCGCAGGGTGAGGCCGCGATCCTGTCCACCGGCCTGCTCACCGTGCTGGCGGTCCGCGCCGACCGGACGTACCTGGTCGCCGGCCTCGTCCAGCCCGCGCTGCTGCGGCGCGTCGCCGCCGAGCTCGCCGGAGGGGCCGCATGATCGTCACCCGCGACCTGACCAAGCGGTACGGGCGCCTCACCGCGGTCGACGGCGTGCACCTCGACGTGCGCGAGGGTGACCGGTACGGGCTGCTCGGCCCGAACGGCTCCGGCAAGACCACGCTCGTACGGATGCTGCTCGGGCTGGTGTTCGCGACCCGTGGGGAGATCGAGGTGCTGGGCCGCCCGGTGCCGCGCCGCGTCGGCGAGGTGCTGCCCGACATCGGCGCCCTGGTCGAGGGGCCGGGGGCCTATCCGCACCTGTCCGGGCGGGCCAACCTGCGGCTGTTCGACGCGGCCGGGCCGGGCGGGAGCCGCCGGGACCGGCGCCGCCGCGTCGACGAGGCTCTCGAGCGGGTGGGGCTGGCCGGGGTGGACCGGCGGCCGGTGCGGGCGTACTCGCTGGGCATGCGCCAGCGGCTCGGGCTGGCCTCCGCGCTGCTGCGCCGGCCCCGGCTGCTCGTGCTGGACGAGCCCACCAACGGTCTCGACCCGCGCGGCATCCGCGAGGTCCGCGACCTGCTCACCGAGCTGAACGCGCAGGGCACCACGGTGCTGCTCTCCAGCCACCTGCTCGCCGAGATCGACGCCTTCTGCACCCGCGTCGGGGTGATGGACCGCGGCCGGCTCGTGCTCCAGGACGAGCTGGCCGCGCTGCGCGAGCCGACCGGGCGGGTGGTCGTGGCCACCCCGGAACCCGAGCGTGTGGTGGCACTGCTCGACGGCCGGGTCGAGGGCCGCGACGGGACGACGCTGACCATCCGGCACGCCGACCCCGCCGCGCTCAACGCGGACCTGGTCGCGGCCGGCATCCGGGTCACCGAGCTGGGGCCGGAGCGCCGATCGCTGGAACAGGTGGTCCTCGACCTGACCACGACCAGCGCCGACCGGGTGGAGGCGGCGTGATCGCGGTCGAGCTCGCCAAGCTGTTCCGCCGGCCCAGGACGTACGTGATCACGGGTCTGCTCTGTGCCCTGCCCCTGATCGTCGCGATCTTCCTCGCGACCACGCGGGTGCCGCCGCCGCCCGGGCAGGGCGGCGCGTTCCTGTCCGCCGTGCTGAGCAACGGTGCGCTGTACCCGGCCGCGGCGATGGCGCTGGTCATGCCGGTGTTCCTGCCGGTGTCGGTGGCGGTGCTGGCCGGCGACGCGGTGGCCGGCGAGGCGACCACGGGCACGCTGCGCTACCTGCTGATCCGCCCGGTCGGCCGCACCCGGTTGCTGGCCGCCAAGCTGATCGCGCTCGTCGTGTTCGTGCTGTTCGCGATCGTGGCGGTGCTGCTCACCTCGTACGTGACGGGCCTGGCGCTGTTCGGGTCGCAACCGTCGGCCGGGGTGGCGCTGCCCGCGGACGTCACCTCGCTGTCCGGGGTCACGATCACCCCGGCCGGGCTGGCGCTGCGGATGCTCGGCACGGTCGCGTACATCGTGATCAGCATGCTCAGCGTCGCGGCGATCGCGCTGTTCCTGTCCACGGTCACCGACTCGGCGCTGGGCGCGGCCATGGGTGCGCTCGCGGTGCTGGTCACCAGCCAGGTCCTGGTCACGCTGGACGCGGCCGCGGCGGTGCGCCCGTACCTGCCGACCCGCTACTGGCTGGCCTGGATCGACTTCTTCCGCGACCCGGTGCTCTGGCGCGACATCGAACGCGGCGCCGGCATCCAGCTCGTCTACCTCGTCGTGCTGCTCGGCATGGCGTGGGCGAACTTCCTCACCCGCGACGTCGTCAACTGACCGGGCACGCCCCCGGGACCGCGAGCGGCGCGGTGCCGAGCGCGGCGAGCACCAGGGCGGTCACGGCCGGGTCGGTGGGCAGGCCGCTGTGCGAGACCTGCCGCTGCGGGCAGACGCTCTGCAGGGGTACGTTCATCGCGCCGTCCAGCCGAGCGGACTCCGGCGGCTGCACGGTCTCGTCGTTCAGCGTCCAGATCGACAGCCACGGCAGCCCCCGCGGCAGATCCTCGTCGCCCAGCTCGTCGAGCAGCGCGCTGCCCGGCGCCAGCTGCCGGCACGCCGGCGGGCACGCATCCGGCGCCAGCGCGGCACCCGCCCCGGCGATCCGCGCCCCGTGCAGCGGCGACCCCAGCGTCACCACCCGCCGCGCCACCTCCGCGCCGCGGTGCCGGTCCACCCACAGCCGGGTCACCACCCCACCGGCGGAATACCCCACCACGTCGACGGAGGGCGCCCCGGCGGCCAGCGCGGCCCGGACGGCGTCGTCGAGCGTCTGCGCCTGCTTCACCAGGTCGCCGGTGCCCCCGTCGGGCAGCGTGACGACCTGCGCGGTACGCCCCTCCGCGGCGAGCCGGTCCGCCAGCCGGGACAGCGCGGTGCGGCTGCCGCCGTACCCGGGGACCAGCAGCACGGCGCCCGGCGTGGCCTGGTCGGGCCGTACGCCGCTGTCGTCGTCGCCGCCGAACAGCCGCACGCCGGCCACGGCGAGCACCGCCACGACGACCGCGGCGGCCACGACCAGCAGCAATCGACGGCGCGGCGACACGTACCCATGATGCCCCGGCGGGCGGCCTCGATCAGACGGTCAGGGCTTTCAGGGCCAGGTCGACGTCAACCTCGGTGGAGTAGACGTGGAACGACGCGCGGACACGGCCGGCCCGTACGGCCGCGCGTACGCCCGCCGCCGCCAGTTTCGCCTGGGCGTCCGGGACGTCGACCGTGACGATCGCGCTGTCGGCGGGCGGCCGGCCGAGGCCCTCGAGGAAGCGGTTGGCCAGGGCGACGTCGTGGTCGTGGATGGCTGGGACGCCGATCCGCTCGATCACGTCGAGCGCGGCCGCGCTGCCCACCCAGCTGAACCATGCCGGGGAGATGTCGAAGCGCCGGGCGTCGGGGGCCAGCCGCATCGGGCCGCCGTAGTAGGAGCCGTGGACGTCCTCCGCGGCGTACCAGCCCGCGGCGATCGGGCGGATGCCGTCGCGGACGCGGGGGCTGAGGTAGGCGTACGCCGTGCCGCGGGGGCCCATCAGCCACTTGTATCCGCCCACCACGACCACGTCCGCGAGGCCCGCGTCGAACGGCAGCCACCCGCACGCCTGCGTGGCGTCCACGACCACCATGGCGCCCGCGGCCCGGGCCGCCCCGACGATGCCCGCGTAGTCCGCCACCTCGCCCGTCGCCGACTGGACCAGCGAGAACGCGACGACGTCGCAGCCGTCGGCGACGGTCTCCGCCAGCCGGCCGGTGGGTACGGGCGTCACCCGCAGCCGGTCACCCTGCGCGATCCAGGGGAAGACGTTCGACGTGAACTCGATGTCCGGTACGACCACCCGGGACCCGTCCGCGACGGCCGCCGCGACCGGCGCGATCAGCTGGGACACCTGCGCACCGACCGCGACGTCGGCGGGCGTCACCCCGGTCAGCCGTGCGAACGCCGCCCGCGCCGCGGTCGTCGCCTCGCCCCAGCCCTCCCAGCTGACGGCGCCCACGCGCCAGTCGGCGAGGGCGGCCTGCAACGCGTCCCACGCGGGCTGCGGCGGCAGGCCGTAGCTGGCCGTGTTGAGCCACCCGGGCTCCGGGCTCCAGAGCTGCTGCGCATCCTCGATCTCCACGGGCCGAGTCTGTCACCGCTGCCGGCCGGCGGGTAATGGGTGGAGCCGTACGGCGGCACGCTGCTAGCGTCGCCGGCATGTACCTCAGCTGAGACTCCCGAGCACAGGCATCCCGCCTCCGCGGCCCCACCGCGGAGCGTCGTCTCCGCACGTGTATGTCCCAGCAGAATGAGGTTCATCAGTGGTCAGCACTCCATCCGCCTCCCTCGCAGCGCTGCGGTGCCCGTACCGGCACGGGCGTCCCTTCCCGGCACCGCACGCCGGCGTCCTGCAGGTCACGGTCCGGCCGTGGCACGGCCTGGCGCCGCGCCGCAGCGTCAGCCGGGGCGGCTATCCGCAGCCGCGACCGGCCCGGCGGCGGGGCTTCCCGGGGCGATCGCCGCTGTCGTGGCGGTTCTCGCGGGGTCAGGCGCGGGCGCGGCGGCACCTCGGCCGGCGCGGCCGCTGACAACACGTCCGGGAAAGCAGACACGGGTTGTCAGGTTTTGCGGCAAGCATCGGCCGTATGACACAGCAACCACTCACCGGCAGGGTCGCCCTGGTCGCCGGGGCGACCCGCGGCGCCGGCCGGCAGATCGCCGTCCAGCTCGGCGCGGCCGGGGCCACCGTGTACGCCACCGGCCGCAGCACCCGGGCGCAGCGCTCCGAGATGGACCGGCCCGAGACGATCGAGGAGACCGCCGAGCTGGTGACCGCGGCCGGCGGCACCGGCATCGCGGTGGCCGTCGACCACCTGGTGCCGGAGCAGGTGGAGGACCTGGTCCGCCGGATCGACACCGAGCAGGGCCGGCTGGACGTCCTCGTCAACGACGTGTGGGGCGGTGACCCGCTCACCACGTGGCACAAGCCGGTCTGGGAGCAGCCGCTCGAGCCCGGGCTGCGCCTGCTCCGGCTCGCCGTCGACACGCACATCATCACCAGCCGGTACGCCCTGCCGCTGCTGATCCGCGAGCCGGGCGGGCTGGTGGTGGAGATCGGGGACGGCACCACGGCGTACAACGAGGTCAACTACCGGCTGTCGGTCTTCTACGACCTGGCGAAGTGGTCGGTGAACCGGCTCGCGTTCGCGTGGTCGAAGGAGCTGGCCGAGCACGGGGCTACCGCGGTGGCGCTGACCCCCGGCTGGCTGCGCTCGGAGATGATGCTCGACAACTACGGCGTCACCGAGGCGAACTGGCGGGACGCCACCCGCAAGGAACCGCACTTCGCGATCTCGGAGACTCCCGCGTACGTGGGCCGGGCGGTCGCCGCGCTGGCCGCCGACCCGGACCGGGCCCGGTGGAACGGACGGTCGGTGTCCAGCGGCGAGCTCGCCCAGGTGTACGGCTTCACCGACCTCGACGGCAGCCGGCCGGACGCGTGGCGGTACCTGGTCGAGGTGCAGGACCCGGGCAAGCCGGCCGACGTGACCGGTTACCGGTAGAGCGCCGCCGTCCGGGCCGCGGCCTCGGCGAGCCGGGCGCGTAGCTCGGGCGGCTCGACCACCTCGGCGTCCGGGCCGAGGCGCAGCAGGTACGAGTACGCGACGTCGAGCGACTCGACCGGCAGCCGGGTCCGGACCCACCCGTCCGGGCCCGGTTCGCCGGCCGCCGCGGTGGCCTCCTGCACGGCGACGGGCTCCGCGACGTGGCGCAGCGCGCGCAGGCCGTACGGGCTGAGCCGGACCGTGATGGTGTCCCGCAGCATCCGCCGGACGAACTCGGCGGCCCGAGCGGCCCAGAACGACGGCAGGTCGAAGGCGGGATCACGCTCGAACGTCTCCCCCGTCGGCTCGGCGGCGGTGACCCGGTCCACCCGGTACGAGCGCAGGTCCGCGCCCACCTTGCCGACCAGGTACCAGACGCCGTTCTTGAGCACGAGTCCGTACGGCTCGACCGTGCGGGTGACCTCCTCGTCGCGCCGGTATCGCAGGGTGAGGACCTCGTCCTGCCAGGCCGCCCGGGTGAGCGCGGCCAGCAGCGGCGGCGGCGAGGCGTCGGTGAACCAGCCTGGGGCGTCGAGGTGGAAGCGCTGCCCGGCCCGTTCCGACGCCTCCCGCAGGCCCGGCGGCAGCGCGGCGAGGACCTTGCGCCGCACCGCGCGGACCGGTTCGCCGAGGCCCATGTCGCCGGCGGGGCCGGGCAGACCGGCGAGGAACAGCGCCTCCGCCTCGGCGCGGCTGAGCCCGGTCAGCCGGGTGTGGTAGCCGCCGACGAGCCGGTACCCGCCGGCGCGGCCCTGTTCGGCGTAGACCGGCACGCCGGCCGCGGACAGTTCGAGGACGTCGCGGTAGACCGTACGCTCCGACACCTCGAGCTCGGCGGCCAGCTCGGCCGCGGTGAGGGTGCCGCGGGCCTGCAGCAGCAGGACGAGGTTGATCAGGCGGGCCGCACGCACAGCCGATTCTGGAACGCCCGGTGCGCGGGCACAAGGACGTCAGCGGCGGCGCGCGATGACCGACGACGCCAGCGCGGTCAGCGCCTCGCGGGCCTCGGCCGTCAGCGGGGCGTTGTCCAGCGCCGCGGTCGCCGCCGCGGCCCGCCGGCTGATGAGGTCCTCGACGCCCTCGAGCGCGCCCGTGCCGACGATCACCGAGCGCAG
Organism: Nucisporomicrobium flavum; assembly: GCF_016464385.1. Classification (GTDB taxonomy): domain Bacteria; phylum Actinomycetota; class Actinomycetes; order Mycobacteriales; family Micromonosporaceae; genus Actinoplanes; species Actinoplanes flavus_A. The sequence goes on from NZ_JADMLH010000001.1 coordinate 410,758, forward strand.
CTCCTCCGCGCCGGCGTCGTCGAGATCCGGGTTGCCGAAGAGGTCGCGGATGCGCGCGGCCTGGCCCCGGTCGGCGCGGTCGCGGGCCATGGCGATCATCACCGTGGGCTTGCCCTCGCGCAGGTCGTCGATGACCGGCTTGCCCGTGACGACCGGGTCGCCGAACACGCCGAGGACGTCGTCGCGCAGCTGGAACGCGTCGCCGAGGGGGTCGCCGAAGGCCTGCAACGCCGCCTGCACCCGGGGTGGCGCCCCGGCGAGGGCCGCACCGATCTGCAGCGGACGGGTCACCGTGTACCGCGCCGCCTTCATCCGGATCACCGTGAGGGCGCCCGCGACGGAGCCGTCGCCCACGCCGGAGACCAGGTCGAGGTACTGCCCGGCGATGACCTCGGTGCGCATCACCGTGAAGAGCCGGTAGCCGCGGTGGATCCAGTCGACCGGCAGCCCCGACTCGTGGAACATGTGGTCGGCCCAGGCGGCGCAGAGGTCGCCGCAGAGCAGGGCGGCGCTCTGGCCGTACCGGGCGGCCTCGCCGCGCCAGGAGTGGCGGACGTGCACGTCGGCGAAGTGCCGGTGCACGGTCGGCTGGCCGCGGCGCAGGTTGCTGCCGTCCATGATGTCGTCGTGGATGAGCGCGAACGCGTGGAACAGCTCGAGCGCCGCCGCGGCCACCACGATCGGCTGGCCGTCCGGCTGTCCCGCCCCGCGCCAGCCCCAGTAGCAGAACATCGGGCGCAGGCGTTTGCCGTCGGCGAGCACGAAGCGGCGTACGGCGTCGAGCACCCCGCGCGGCGTGCCGTCCGGCCAGTGCGGCCGCTGCCGGTCCAGGTACGCGATGAGCGCCGACTCGCAGCGCCGCGCGAGCCCCGCCGCGTCGGTGCCGGTGGCCGCCTCGACGGTCATGAGGAGAGCCCGGCGAGGCGCAGCAGCAGACCCTTCACCTCGGTGGCGGCGATCCGGTCGCTCGCCGCGGCGGGGTCGGAGCAGAGCAGCACGGGTGCGTCGCCGGGGTCGGTGGGCAGCCGCCCGTGCGAGCCGCGGACCGCGCGGGCGCCGGCGTCGAGGCCGACCACGCTCATCGTGTAGCGCATGCCGATCTTCTTGCGCAGCAGCGCCAGCGCCGCCCGGCCCTTCGCCGCGGCCGGGCCCGCCGGGTCGAAGAAGAGCTCGGCGGGGTCGTACCCGGGTTTGCGGTGGATCTCGACGAGGCGGGCGAAGTCGGGGGCGGCCGCGTCGTCGGTCCAGTAGTAGTAGGTGAACCAGGCGTCCGGCTCGGCGACGAGGACCAGCTCACCGGCCCGGTCGTGGTCGAGGCCGTGCGCGGCCTGCTCGGCGCGGCCCAGCACCTGCTCGACGCCGCCCAGCCCGGCGCACAGCTTGGCGACCAGCGGGACGTCGGCGGGGTCGCGGACGTACACGTGGGCGACCTGATGGTCCGCGACGGCGAAGGCGCGCGACGTCCACGGGTCGAGGTACTCCATCCCGGCCTGGGTGTAGACGTTGAGCAGCCCCTCGCTGCGCAGCAGGCGGTTGACGTGCACCGGGCGGGAGACGTCGGTGATGCCGTACTCGGACAGGGCGACGACCGTCGCGCCGCGGGCGGCCGCCGCGGCGAGCAGCGGCCCGAGGGTGACGTCGAGCTCGGCCGCCGCCGCGGCGGCCCGCGCCGAGGAGGGGCCGTACCGCTGCAGGTCGTAGTCGAGGTGCGGGACGTAGACGAGCGTGAGGTCGGGGTCGTGCGCGGCCATGATCTGCTCGGCGGCCCGGCAGATCCAGGCGGAGGAGGCGATGCCCGCGTTCGCGCCCCAGTAGCTGAACAGCGGGAACGTGCCGAGCTTCGCGGTCAGCTCGTCGTGCAGCTGCGGCGGGTACGTGTAGCAGTCGGGGTCCTTGCGCCCGTCGGCGTGGTAGACCGGCCGCGGAGTCACGGTCCAGTCGACGTCGGCGCCCATGGCGTACCACCAGCAGACGTTGGCCACCGTGTAGCCGGGGACGGCGGCACGGGCCGCGTCCCACACCTTCTCCCCGCCGACGAGCCCGTTGTGCTGGCGCCAGAGGAACACCTCGCCGAGGTCGCGGAAGTACCAGCCGTTGCCGACGATGCCGTGCCCGGACGGCAGCTCGCCGGTGAGGAACGTGGACTGCGCCGAGCAGGTGACCGCGGGCAGCACGGTGCCCAGCGGCGCGCGGAAACCGGTCTCGGCCAGCCGCGCCAGCCGCGGCATGTGCTGCAGCAGCCGGGGCGTGAGGCCGACGACGTCGAGGACGACCACGGGGGTCACGGCGACACCTCCTGCGAGGACGACAGGCCCAGGGCGGTCAGCTGGCCGCGGGCGAAGAACAGTTCCGAGGCGATCCCGGAGGCCAGCTCCGCCGGTCCGGACGGGCGCGAGGCCGGCGGCAGCACATGCCACGTGTACGTCTCGACGTCGAAGTGGTCGCACTCCGGGCTGTCGCCGGACAGCAATTCGCGCAGGGCGCTGACCAGCACCCCGACGGTGGTCTGCAGCGGCGGTACGGGCGGCGCGTGCAGCGGCACGTGGTAGTGGATCCGCCACGGCTGCTCGTCGGCGCCCGGGGTGGCCAGGGCCTCGTCGAGGTCGTCGGCGGACAGCCCGAACGGGCCCCGGGTCTGGTGCAGGAAGCGGGGTTCGACGTACTCGCCGAGCACCGCGGCGTCGCGGCGGGGGTCGGTGCTGGCCAGCGCGGCCGAGATCTGCGTCTTGACCACGGGGAGCCCGGCCTCCCGCAGCCGCCCGAGGGCCAGCGCGGGTTCCTCCCACGCGCAGGCGAGGTGGGCCAGGTCGAGGCAGACGCCGAGCACGGAGGTGTCGGCCTCGCCGAGCAGCGCCACGGCCTCCGCGGTGTTCTCGATGATGCACCCGGGCTCGGGCTCGAACGCGACCCGGATCGGCCGGGGCATCCCGTGCAGCCCGCGGGCCAGCTCGTCGAGGGCGCGGCGGCAGGCGCTCGCGCGGGCCGCGTCCCAGGGCTCGCGCCAGGCCAGCGGCAGCGTGGAGATCGAGCCACGGGCCGCGTCGGCGGGCAGCAGGTCGCACAGGACCCGGGCCAGGTCCATCGTGTACGCGAGCCGGTGCCGCGTGGTCCAGTCCGGCTGGTAGACGGCGTGCTTGACCACGGGCGCCTGGAAGGCCTGGTACGGGAACCCGTTGAGCGTCACCACCTCGAGCCCGCGCGCGTCCAGGGCCTTGCGCAGCCGCTGCCGGTCGGCGACGTCGGAGGCGAGCCCGGCGGCGACCGGCGCGGCGAGCCACAGCCCGAGCCCCAGCACGTCGGCGCCGAGCCGCTCCCGGATGGGCACGGCGTACGTGTCGAGCTGCTCGAGGATCCCCTCGAGGTTCTCGGCCTCGTGCACGTTGGTGCAGTACGACAGGTGCACGGTCTGCCCGCCGGGGTGGCTCAGCCGCATCAGCTGCCTCCCCGCGCGATGGAGCTGCCGGCGTACGTGGTGTCGGGCTTGTCGAGGTCGGAGAGGTCGAGGCGCCCGGACTGGGCGTAGAACGCGACCGGGTTGCGCCACAGCACGAGGTCGACGTCGTCGGCGGTGAACCCGGCCGCGAGCATGGCCCGCCCGGTCTCCACGGTGAGCAGCGGATCCGAGTGGCCCCAGTCGGCGGCCGAGTTCACCAGCATCCGTTCGGTGCCGTACTCCTTGAGGATCTCGACCATCCGCGGCGGCGACATCTTCGTCTCGGGGTAGATGCTGAAGCCCATCCAGCAGCCGGATTCGCGCACCAGGCCGACGGTGACCTCGTTGAGGTGGTCCACCGCCACCCGCCCGGGCTCGATTCCGGACGCGGCGACGACGTCCAGGGTCCGCTTGGTGCCGGTGGCCTTGTCGCGGTGCGGGGTGTGCACGAGGGCGGGCAGCTCGTACTCGACGGCCAGCTCGAGCTGGGCGGCGAACGCCTCGTCCTCGGCCGGGGTCATGGAGTCGTACCCGATCTCGCCGACCGCGACCACGCCGTCCTTGTCGAGGTAGCGCGGCAGCAGGTCGAGCACGCCCCTGCAGCGCGGATCGTTGGCCTCCTTGGGGTTGAGCGCCAGCGTCGCGTGGTGCCGGATGCCGAACTGCGACGCCCGGTACGGCTCCCAGCCCAGCAGCGAGTCGAAGTAGTCGGCGAACGAGCCCGGGTTGGTACGGGGCTGGCCGAGCCAGAACGCCGGCTCCACCACCGCCTGCACGCCGTGGGCCGCCATCGCCCGGTAGTCGTCGGTGGTGCGCGAGGTCATGTGGATGTGGGGGTCGAAGACGCGCATCAGTCCTCCTTGCGCAGCAGGTGCCGGTTGAGCAGCGCGAGGGCGTCGGCCGGCATACGGCGCCCGGCGGCGGCGCGCTCGCGGGCGAGGGCGGCCAGCATGGCGGTCAGCCCGGCGTCGGCGCGGTCGTCGAGGCGGTCGACCACGCTCAGCGGGATGCCCATGAACACGCATTTGACGACGCCCTGACGCCAGGTGGCGGCGTCGAGGTGCGCGGCGTACGGCCCCAGCGCGGCGGCGACGAGCCGGGTGTCGTTGGTGCGCAGGGCGTCCTCGGCCAGCGGCACCCCGCCGTTCCCGATCGGGAGCAGGGGCAGGGCGTGCAGGACCGCGAGGCGTTCGGCGGCGTCGCCCTGCCAGTACAGCTGCGCGGTGCGCTCGGCGTCGCTCAGCGCGAGCAGGAGCAGGATCCGCCCGGCCAGCGCGGGTGTCCACCCGGGACGGTCGGGCAACGGTTGACGGCCCAGCTTGCGTCCGGCGCGGGCGAACAACGGCCCGGCGTCGTCGGGGTTGGCCCGGAGCTGCGCCTCGGCCTCGTCCAGCCAGGCGCGGCCCGGTACGGCCGCCACCACGGCGCGCAGCTCGTCGGGCGTCATTCCGCCCCCTCCCCGGAAGCCTCGGCCGCCCGCAGGAACGCGAGGGATTCCCGGGCCACCGTGGGCGCCGCGTGCGAGTGCCGGGGCAGCTCGACGGCGACCAGCCCGCGGTAGCCGCCGTCGACGAGGGCGCGCAGCACGGGCGGGAAGTCGATCTCCCCCTGGCCGAACTCGAGATGCTCGTGCACGCCCCGCCGCATGTCGTCGATCTGCACGTTGACCAGGTACGGCACGGCCTCGGCGACGACCTGCGGCACCGGGCCGGGCTCGAGACAGCGCACGTGCCCGATGTCGAGGGTCAGGCCGAATGCGGCGGGCGCGCCCAGCTCCGCGCGCAGCCGGTGCCAGCCGGCGAGGTCCTCGACGAGCATCCCGGGCTCGGGCTCGAAGCCGAGCGGGATCTTCGCGCCGGCGGCGGCCGCGGTGAGCTCGGCGCAGCCGTCGACGAGGCGGGACCAGGCGGTGCGCTCGGCCACCTCGGGCGGGCGTACGCCGGCCCAGAACGACACAGCCTCGGCGCCCAGGTCGGCGCCGATCGCCACGGCCCGGCGCAGGAAGTCGAGCCGGACCTTGCGGTCGTCGTGCAGCAGCGTCGGCGCGTGCTTGCGCCACGGGTCGAGCAGGTAGCGGGCGCCGGTCTCGATCACCACGCCGAGGTGCCGGTCGCGCAGCTGGTCGGCGACCGCGGTGACCCGCCCGGCCAGGCCGGAGGCGTACGGGTCGAGGTGGTCGTGGTCGAGGGTGAGCGCGACCCCGCAGTAGCCGAGGTCGGCGATCACGGCGATGGCCTCGGCGAGGCGGTGGTTGGCGAAGCCGTTCGTGCCGTAGCCGTACCGCAGGGTGCTCATGTCGGGGAGATCTTCCGCGCGAGCAGCCGGGCGAGCGGGGCCGCGGCCGCGACGGCGAGGCCGGTGAGGTGGCGTCCCGCGCGGGCGGTCAGCGCCCCCTGCAGCGCCGGCAGGGCCGTGATGCCCGCGCCGACGGCGGCCCGTACCCGGGGCGCGGCCGGGTCGATGAGCAGCTTCGCCTGCGCCCGGCCGCAGCCGGCGGCGTACTGACCGGCGAGGACGGCCGGAACCGCTCCCCCGGCGGCTGTCGCGGCGGTCACGGCGGCGGTGGCGGCCAGCGTCGCCGCGGGCAGGTGCCGGCCGGGGCTGCCCGCGACCTCGTGCCGGGACAGGGCGGTCACGGTCCACGTATGTGCGGCGATCGCCGTCGCGGCGGGGACCGCGCGCACGGGGTTGCCGGCGCTCGCGCCGAGCAGGACGTCGAGGGCGCGGCAGGCGGCCATCCCGGCGGGCCCGGCGGCGGTGTTCTTGAGTCTCAGGTCGTAGGCCCACACGGCGGCGGCGAGCGGTACGGCCACGGCCATCGCCCGCGCTCCCCCGGCCCGGGCGGCGAGCGCGAGGCCCGCGGCGGTGAGCCCGGCGGCGACGCCGAGCGCGGCGGGGGCGGAGATCCGGCCGGACGGGATGGGCCGCTCGGGGCGCTCCACCGCATCGAGGTCCCGGTCGGCCCAGTCGTTGGCGGCCATCCCGGCCCAGTACAGGCACACCGAGGCGCCCGCGAGTCCGGCGCTGCGGGCGCCGAGCGTGCCCGCCGCGGCGGCACCGGCCACGACGTCACCGGGCACCGACAGCGCGGCCGGCGCGCGGACCAGCTCGGCGAGGGTCCGCAGCGGCGCCTTCATCGGGTCAGCCCGGCGACGAAGCCGGCGAGGGTGGCCCACTGCTCGGCGAGCGCGGACGGGCCGTCGCCGAGCGGATCCTTGAAGAAGAAGCCCAGCTGCGGCAGCGGCCCGGCGTGCCCGGCGTGGTGCGCGGCGGCGGTGAGCCGGGCGAGGTCGAGCACGAGCGGCGCGGCGAGCGCCGAGTCGCAGCCGTGCCAGGTGAACTCCATGCGCATGCCGGTGCCGAGGAATCCGGAGAACGTGATCAGGTCCCACGCGGTCTTGAAGTCGCCGATCTCCGCGACGTAGTCGATGCGGCTGGTGCCCTCCGGCACGTAGCCCAGCGCGTCGCCCAGGACCCGCTGCTTGCTGGCGACCTTGGCGGCGTTCGCGCCCGGGTCGGCGAGGTTCGCCCCGTCGCCGCCGCCGAGCAGGTTCAGCCCGGACCAGCTGGTGACCCGCAGGTGGCGCAGCGCGAACATCGGCGCCAGCACGGACTTCACCAGCGTCTCGCCGGTCTTGCCGTCGTTGCCGGCGTACGGCAGCCCCTCGCGGGCGGCCAGCTCGGCGAGGGCGGGCAGGCGGGCGCCGGTCGAGGGGGTGAAGTCCACGAAGGAGCATCCGGCGCGGAAGGCGGCGTACGCGGCGAGCGCACTGGCCGGCAGCACAGTCCCCTCCTGCCGCAGCGCGTCCTCCAGCGCGGCGAGCGACTCGTGGGCCGGGTGCGGCGCGGTGACCGGCTCGGTGGTGGCGACGTTGACGACGACCACCCGTTCCAGGTCGTGGCGGTCGCGGAAGTCACGCAGGTCGGCGCGGATCCGCTCGGCCGTCTCCGCCTGGGTGGCGGCCGCGGGCAGGGGACGCAGGTCGTGCTCGGCGCGGACCAGCTCGTCGGCGAGCGCCGTCACGAGCCGGCCGGGCAGCACCCCGGCGGCGGCGAGCGCCTCCGCCTTCTTCAGCACCGGCAGGGTGACCACGTCGTGCCCGCCGAGGACCAGATCGGACCAGGCGGGCAGCGCGGGGCTGCGCAGCTCGGGGAGTTCGGTGACGCAGCCGGTGGCCTCGACGAGCCGGGCCCGCAGGGCGCTCGCGCCGGCCAGAGCGGTCACGGCCACGGAGCCGCGTGCGCCCATCAACCAGATTCCGGTACGCATGCAGCATCCCTCCCGTATGCGGACAGAGGCGCGCTCAGCGATAACACGACGTGTCGCCCGTGTTACGTGAAGCGACGCTAACCCAGCGCCCGGGACAAAGGAAACCCTCGATATTGAGAAACTTCTCCATCCGGCGAAGAAACTTTCCCCGCCGCGTACGAAAGTCCGGCTCAGCCCTTCTTCTTGCCGACCGGCTTCGGCGCCTTCGGTTTCTTCGGCGCCTGGGGCTTCTTCGGCTTCTCGGCCGGCTCGTGGACGCGGGTGGGCTTCGCGGGCTTCACCACCGCCGCGGTCCTGATGATCGGAGTGGACGTACGGACGTCCCGCCGGGTCTGCTTCGACACCGGCGCCGTGTCGCCCTTCGGCTCGCAGGCGTTGCGGACGGCGCAATGCCGCGGCGCGGGGCCGGCGGCGGAGGTCGCGGGCGCGGCCTCGGCGGGCGCAGGCGCGGGGCCGCCCGACGGCCACATCGCCGACGCGGCGGCCACCGCGGGCACCACGACGGCAGCGGCCAGCAGGGCGGCCCGGCGGCGGCGGGTCAGCGGCGGGCGCATCGCCACCGTGGCCGGGTCCTCCTCGTCGCCCCGGCCCGGCACGAGCGTCAGTGGCGCCAGCCCCGCGGCCTCGGTCAGCACGCGGGCCGCCTCCGCGGCGTCCGGGCGGTCCTCCGGCCGCTTGGCCAGGCAGCGCCGGCTCAGATCGGCGACCTCCGGGGGCAGCCCGGGAATCCGCGGCAGCGGGCCCGGCTCGGTGTACACGTGGGCGCGCACCATCTCCGTCACCGTGGCCGCGTGCCACGGCATCCGCCCGGCCAGGGACCGGTGCAGCAGGAGGCCGAGGCCGTACACGTCGCTCGCGGGCCGCACCGGGCCGCCGTCGAGCCGCTCCGGGGCGAGGTACGCGGGCGTACCCAGCACCTCACCGTCCATCTCGTCGACCGCGCCGGCGGCGGCCGAGATGCCGAAGTCCAGCAGCTTCACCCCGTCGGAGGTCACCATCACGTTGCCGGGCTTGACGTCCCGGTGCACCACGCCCCGCGCATGGGCGGCGGCGAGCGCGGCCGCGACCTGGGAGCAGATCAGCACCGCCGTCCGCCACGGCAGGGCCTGCCGCGCCAGCACGGACGACAGGGTCTCACCCTCGACCAGTTCCATCACGATGTACGGCTCACCCGACGACTCTCCGTAGTCGTAGACGCCGACGATGTTGGGGTGCCGCAGCCCGGCCGCGGCGCGCGCCTCCAGGCGGATCCGGCCGAGCTGGGCCGGATCCGGCGCGGCGGCCGCCGACAGCACCTTGATGGCGACGTCGCGGCCGAGCACCTCGTCATGGGCACGCCAGACGACCGACATGCCGCCCACGCCGATCCGGTCGAGCAACTGGTAACGAACATCCACGGCCGCCCCCTTGCCCATCGCACCGTGATCGAAACCCCTCGGGCGGGACATCGAAGCGTGACGACATGCGGTACCGTGCCGCTCACACGCCAGACGTTGCGTTCACGGGGGAACGGATGTACGAGCCGGTGCCGGAAGTCGACATACCCGGCCTGACCCGGGTGGGGAGTGCCGTCGAGGCCGCCTCGGTGACCTGGGGCAAGGCCCACAGCGCCCACGCCGCGCAGCTGCCGCCGGGCGACGCGCTGACCGGCTGGTCCTCCGGGGCCGCGCTCGCCGCGGCGAACGACGGCTGGGCGGGGTTCATGACGCGGCTCAAGGAGGAGCTGCACGTGTACGCCGCCGGCCTCACCCAGTCGGCCAAGGACTACCAGGCGGCGGACGACGCGGCGGCCGCCGGGGTGCACGGGGCGGGTGGCGGTCCGCGATGAGCCTCACCCTCAAGGTCCTCTGGGACACCAGCCCCGAGGCGATCGCCACGCGGGCCGCGGCGTGGACCGACATGGCGAAGGACATCGACGACGCCGCCGAGGAGGTCATCCGCGGCAGCCGCGACGTCGAGGACGTGTGGCCGTCCGGGGCCGCCGCCGAGGCCGCCTGGAAACGCGCCGCCGAGCTGCGGGCCGAGGTGAGCAACGCGTACAACCCGTGCAAGCGGATCGGGCAGGCGCTGCGCGAGCACGCCGACACCGTGCGGTCCCTGCAGGAGCAGCTGCGCGACATCACCACCTCGGCGTCGAAGGCGGGTTTCGACGTGGACATCGCCTCCGGCACGGTGACCGCCCCGCAGCGCATGTACGACGAGACCACCGCCCCGCACACCGTCGCGCAGCAGGTCAGCGCGTACGTCGGGCAGCTGCAGGGCGTGCTCGACCGGGCCGCGGAGTCCGACGATCGCTGCGCCGGCGTCATCACCGTGAACCTGCCCGACCCGCGCAGCGGCTTCGGGTCGCTGAGCCTGCGCCCGGTGAGCAAGCAGGACCTCGAGTCGCAGAAGGGCCGCCCGCCGAAGGACGTCCGCGCCTGGTGGGACTCGCTCACCCCGGAGCAGCAGGAACAGGCCATCCAGGACTATCCCGAGCTGGTCGGGTGGCTCGACGGTGTACCGGCCTCCGACCGCGACGTGGCCAACCGCATCACGCTCGACCGCAACCTCGCCGACCTGAACTCGCAGCGCACCTCGGTGATGTCCCGCGAGGACTACCTCAAGGCGATGGCGGAGCAGGGCCGGCTCGGCGAGGTCTACCCGGAGTCCATGAACCCGGTCGGCAGCTACCTGGCCGAGATGGACCAGCTCGAGAAGCAGCGCGAGGACCTCGACAACCGGCTCAAGGGACCCACCACCATCCACAACCGGCTCGGCGACCCGAACAAGCCGCCGGCGCTGCTGATGGGCTTCGACCCGGCCGGCGACGGCAAGGCCATCGTGTCGATCGGCGACCCCGACACCGCCGACAACGTGGTGACGTACGTGCCCGGCACCACGTCCGACCTGCCGGGCTTCGGCACCGACCTGAACCGGGCCGACGTGATGCGCGCCGACGCGGACATCTACGGCACCGGCGGTAGCACCGCGTCGATCGTGTGGCTCGGCTACGACGCGCCGGACGCGATCCCGAACGCGACCAAGGCGCACTACGCCGAGGACGGCGCCCCGGCCCTGAGGCAATTCCAGGAAGGGCTGCGCGCGACCCACGACGGCGACCCGTCGCACAACACCGTCATCGGCCACAGCTACGGCAGCACCACGGTCGGGTACGCGGCCAAGGACGGCCACCTCGCCGCCGACGACCTCATCTTCGTCGGCAGCCCCGGGGTGGGCGTGGACTCGGCCACGGAGCTGCACTTCGACGGCGGCGCCCAGGACGTCTACGCCAGCACCGCGAAGAACGACATCATCTCGGGGGCCGGGCTCGACGACACCATGGTGCACGGGGAGAACCCCGACAACCCAGGCTTCGGCGGCCGGCAGTTCACCAGCGCCGACGGGTCCTTCTGGCATCCCATCGACACCCATTCGCAATACTGGGACCAGGGAAACCCGTCCCGGAAGAACATCGCGCTGGTCGTGACCGGCCAGGGAGACAAGGTCAGCTGATGTCGTCCTTGCGGCGTACCGTCCTCGCCCTTCTCGCCGCCGGCGCCCTGCTCGCCGGCTGCGACAGCACCCAGGAGTCCACCGTGACCAAAGAGGAAGCCGTCCAGCGGGTCGCCGCGCGCGCCCAGGAGGCGCTGCAGCAACTGCCGCCCGGTGCGACGCTCAAGCAGACCCTGCACACGCCCGACCTGGCCTGCAACGACCAGGACCGCGACGGCGCGATCTTCGTGGAGACCACGTACCAGGTGATCTACCCGCAGGGCTGGCCGGTGGACCAGACCATGGCGACGATCAGCGCGTACTGGGACAGCCACGGCTACAAGGCCGTACGCGACGACCGCGACGACACCGCCCACCCGGAGCTCGTGGTCGAGAAGGAGGACGACGGGTTCCGCATCGGCTACGTGATCAGCCGCCGCGCCAACGGGACCGAGGACGTCTTCCTCCGCAGCAGCTCACCCTGTTTCCAGCCCTGATCGTCGCGGGGCCGCGGGCCCCGTAGGGTGGGTTCATGACATCCGAGGACGCCGCGTGGCACGGGGTGATCCACGAGATCCTGGATCAATCGCACCTGTGGCGCCCCGAGGACCTCGCGGGGGTGGTGGACGGCGCAGCGGCCCGGCTGGGGCTGACGGCGACGATCTACCTGATCGACCACGAGCAGCGGTTCCTGCGCCCGCTCGATGTTCCCGGCCGGAAGCTGCCGGAGCCGCTGGCCGCGGACGGCACGACCGGCGGGGAGGCGTTCACCCGGGTGGAGTCGATCCCGGCCGGTGACCGGGTGTGGTCGCCGATGGTGAACGGCACCGACCGCCTCGGCGTCATCGATTACACCCTGCCCGCCGGCGCCGATCATGAGTTCATCCGGCAGTGCGAGCTCGTGGCCGGGCTCGTCGGGCACCTGATCACCACGACCCGGCCCCGCGGCGACGGGCTCCGCCTGGCCCAGCGCTCACAACCGATGACGCCGGGCGCCGAGCTGCTCTGGCAGCTGCTGCCACCGCTGACCGTGAGCGTCCGGGACTTCGCCGTGTCCGCCGTCCTGGAACCGTCGTACGACGTGGGCGGGGACGCGTACGACTACGTCGTCGACGACCGCCGGCCGCAGTTCGTCGTGCTGGACGCCGCCGGCCGCCGGCTGCGGGCGGGCCTGGCCGCGGCGGTGGTCCTGTCGAGCATCCGGGCCAGCCGCCGTGCCGGCGGTGACCTGCTCGAGCAGGCCCGCGCCGCCGACGCCGAGCTGCTGGCGCAGTTCTCCGACGCACGCTTCGCCACGGCGGTGCTGGCCGAGCTGGACCTCGGCACGGGCGTGCTGCGCTACGTCAACGCCGGGCACCCGCCGCCGCTGGTGATGCGCGACGGCAAGATCGTGGAGACCCTGACCGCGGGCCGCCGCATGCCGCTGGGCATCCCGGACCCGCAGGCCACGTACGGCGAGGTGACGCTGCACCCGGGCGACCGGCTGGTGCTCTACACCGACGGCGTGTCGGAGGCCCGCAACGCCGCCGGCGAGCAGTTCGGCACCCGGCGCCTCGCCGAGCTGGCCGAGCGGCACTCCACGGACGACCTGCCGCTGTCCGAGGGCCTGCGCCGGCTGGCCCACGCGGTCCTCGCCCACCAGGACGGGCCCCCGTCCGACGACCTCACGCTGCTGCTGGTGGAATGGTCGGCGGGCGCCGCGCTGCGGACCCTGCCACCGAGCTCACGAGAGAACGCCGAGGCGGGATGAGTACCGACATTCTCAGCGTCACCGCCCGCGACACGGCCGGCGGCGCCCGGGTCGTGGCGGCGACCGGCGACCTGGACCACGACAGCGTCCTGGTGCTGCGCGACGCCGTCGAGGCGGCCTGGACCGACGGGTGCGTCCACGTGGTGGTGGACCTGGCACTGGTCACTTTCTGCGACTCGGCCGGACTGAGCTTCTTCGTGGAGGCGCACCGGCGCGCGCAGGCCCGCCACGGCTCGTTCCGGCTGGCGGCGCCCGGCCGGGCGGTCCAGTACGTGCTGGAGGCCACCAACCTGGGCCGCTACCTGAGCATCCACCCGAGCGTCGACGAGGCGCTGGCCGCGTAGCCGCTCACCGCCGGAAGGCCGAGACCAGGCCGGTGAGCTGCGTCGACATCCGGGCCAGCTCGGTCGTGGCCTGCTGGGTCTCCTCGACCCCCCGGCTGGTCCGCCCCGCCGCGTCGGCGACGCCGGTGATGCTCCTGGCGATGTCGCCGGTGCCGGTGGCCGCCTCGGAGACGCTGCGGTTCATCTCGGCGGTCGTCGCGGTCTGCTCCTCCACCGCGGAGGCGATGGTGGTCTGGTAGTCGTTGATCCGCGCGATGACCTTCGAGATCTCGTCGATGGCGGTGACCGCGCCGGTGGTGTCGGCCTGGATCGCCTCGATCCGCCGGGAGATGTCCTCGGTCGCCTTCGCCGTCTCCTGCGCCAGGTCCTTGACCTCGCTGGCGACCACGGCGAAGCCCTTGCCCATCTCCCCGGCGCGGGCCGCCTCGATGGTGGCGTTCAGCGCGAGCAGGTTGGTCTGCTCGGCGATCGAGGTGATCACCTTGATGACGTTGCCGATCTCGGCGGAGGACTCCCCCAGCTTGTTCATCGTCGCCGAGGTGGTCGACGCCAGCATCACCGCCTCCGCCGCGACGTGGGCCGCCTCGGTGGCGTTCTGGGAGATCTCCCGGATCGAGGCGCCCATCTCCTCCGCGCCGGCCGACACGGTGTCGACGCTGCGGGAGATCTGCTCGGCCGCGGCGGAGACGGTCTGCGACTCCGTGGAGGCGCTCTGCGCCGATTCCGCGATCTGCGCCGCCGTCGCGCTCATCTCCTCGGATGCGCTGGCCAGCGAGGACGCCGACTCGTCGATCGTGCCCACGGTCCGGCGCAGCGAGGCGACCGCTGCGTCGAGCGCCTGGCCCATCTGCCCGGTCTCGTCGCGCGACGTCAGGCCGCTGGAGCGGGTGAGGTCGTTGGTGGCCAGTGCGTCGCAGACCGCCTTGACCCGGCCGAGCGACTTGACGATGCGGCGGGCCACCAGTAATCCGAGCAGCAGGGCGAGGATCAGGCCCACGACGAGCAGGGTCAACGACAGCATCCGGCTGAAGCCGTACGTGTCCTTCGCCGCGTCGGAGTTCTTCACCGCGTCGGCCGTCTCCGCAGCGTCCAGCTCCGCCAGATCCGTTCCGATCTTGTCGAGCACCGGCACGGCCTCCTTGGCCCGGACGGCCGACCACTGATCGAGTTCGTTGGCGGCGCCGAGCGGGAGCAACTTCGTGCGAGCGAGCTCAGCGTAGGACTGAAATGTCGTCTCCAGCTCGCTGATGGTCTGTGGCGAGCCGGCCGGGTTGCTGCGCCGGTACGCCGTCATGGCATCGCCGAACGAGGTCACGTCGGCTGCGAACCGGTCGGCGAAGCTCTTCGCCATGGCGTCATCCGGTGACAGCGCCTGCAGCGCAGTGTCCAGCCGGCTCTGCGTCACGGCGGACTCCAGATGCCCGACGGCCTTGATGCTCGCCACGTTGCTGCGCGCGATGAGGTTCGCCGCGTCGCTGGTCTTCTGCAGGCCGATCAGGCCGGTGACGCCCACGATCACCGCGACGAGCGCGGCGGCCGCCACGGCGCTGAGCACCTTCACGTTGACGCTGAGGTCGTCCAGCGACCGCCGCTTGCCTGCCGTCATCGCATCCCCCGGGTCGACGCCCCGGCGGCGCCGGGTCCTGTTGCCATCATCAGCACAGACGGCGGCCCACCGCGCGTGATTCGGCGAAGAACAGGCCGGGCTCAGGCGGGGGCTACGGCGCCGGGGGCGTACACCATGACGCCCAGCGAACCGGTGTCCAGCCGGCCGTCGGCCTGCAGCCGGAAGCGCCAGCGGTCCTCGCTGGTCGCGCCGAGCACGACCACCGCCCAGGCGGCGTCGCCGCGGGCCGCCAGCTCGCGGATGCGGGGCAGGTCGGGGGCCGGCGGGGCGGAGCCGAGCAGCAGCACCCCGGCACCCGGCGGTTGGGCCTCCGCGGCGGCGATCGCCTCCTCGACGGTCTGCGCCGAGGCCACCTGGACCCCGGGGGCGATGTGCTGGGCCAGGCCACCCGCGACCACCCGGACCCCGGTGGACCAGGGGCTGGTGGTCAGCTCGGTCGCCCACGCGGCGGCGAGCGCGGCGGTGGCGGCGGGGTCGCCCTGCAACGCGATGACCCCGGGTGCCTGGCCCAGGTCGAGCAGCTCCCGGGTGCCGTACAGGGATCCGAGCGTGACCAGTCGCGGGCACAGCACGGCAGCGGCCGGATCGACCGGCAACACCTGCAGGTCCCGCAGCGCGGCCATCCACAGCCGGCCACCGTCCTGCGCGAGCCACGGCGCCGGCGCCGGCTCGTGCGGCACGACCAGGCGCAGCTTGAGCCACGCCTCGTCGACCGAGACGCCGTAGATCGCCGGGACGCCCGCGCCCGCCGCGGTCGTGAGCACCCGCAGGGCGCGGTCGACGGTCCAGGAGGCGGCGGTGTCGAACAGGTGGGCGGGCGGCCCGGTGCGCTGCCTCGGGATGCCGAGCGCGGCCGCCGCGGCCGGGGCGCCGCGGCGCCGGCGCACGAGCAGCACGAGCAGCACCGCGCCGGTGATCACGAGCAGGACCCCGAGGATCAGCGCCACGGGCAGCCACGGGAAGCCGTCGTCCGCCGGGGCGGCCGGCGGAGAGCCGGCGCTCGAGGCGGAGGGCGCCGCGGCGGAAGGGGCCGCCACCGGCAGCGGGGAGAACTCCACGCCGGGGCCCTGCGCGTCGGGCGGCAGCTGCAGGATCCAGCCCGGCTCGATCTCGTCGGGCACGGTGAGCCGCTTGCCGTCGGGCTGCAGCCGGCCCTTGTTCAGCGTGAAGATCTCACTGTTGCGGTCGCCGTCGCCGAGAAAGCGCTCGGCGATCTCGTACAGGAACTCGTCCTGGCCGTTGAAGCTGGGCCTGACCCTGTACCACTTCACCGGGTCCGTGGGCTCGGCGAGGACGGCGTACGCGGCCACCGGCGCCGCGTCCACCCGGCCCGGTGCGTACGGCGCCGCGCCCGCGAGGGCGGCGAGCAGCGCCATGAGAACGATTCGCGCACGCATGGAACGGGACCTTACCGCCGTCGATCTCCAGCCGTCGGCGCGAGGTCATCCGGCGTTCAGGGGGTGGACGCGGAGAGCTCCTAGCCTTCGGGCGTCATGGACACCACCCCCGAGGTCAGCGTGGTCATCCCGACCCGTAACCGTCCCGAGCTCCTGGCCCGCGCGGTCCGCAGCGTGCTCGCACAGACCGTCGCCGCGCTCGAGGTCGTCGTCGTGGCCGACGGACCCGACGAGGCCACCCCGAAGGCCCTGGCCGAGATCGGCGACCCCCGGGTGCGCCTGATCGCCCTGCCGGTCCGGGGCGGCGCGCCGAACGCCCGCAACACCGGCATCCGCGAGGCCCGCGCGCCGTGGACCGCGCTGCTCGATGACGACGACGAGTGGCTGCCGCCGAAGCTGGCCGTGCAACTGGAGCTCGCCCGCTCGGCGGACTGCGCGCGCCCCGTGGTCGCCAGCCGGCTGCTGAACCGTACGCCCCGCGCGGAGTACGTGATGCCGCGGCGGCTGCCCGCCGAGGATGAGCACCTGAGTGAGTACTTCACCGTGCGGCGCGGGCTGTTCCACGGCGAGGGCTTCATCCAGACGTCGACGATCCTGGCGCCGACCGAGCTGCTGCGCGCCGTGCCGTTCACCGTGGGCCTGCGCCGGCAGCAGGAACTGGACTGGACGCTGCGCGCGATCCGCGCCGAGGGCACCCGGCTCATCGTGGCCGCCGAGCCGCTCGTGGTGTGGCACCAGGACGAGGACCGGGAACGGATCAGCCACGGCATGCCCTGGGAGTCCCAGCTGGCATGGCTGCGGCGCAGCCGGGAGCTGTTCACCCCGCGGGCGTACGCGGCCTTCACGATGAGCGTGCTCAGCTCGATGGCCGCTCCGACGCGCAGCGCCACGGTCTTCCGCGAGCTGCTGCGCGAGGCCCGTACGCACGGCCGCCCGGCGCCCATCGACTACCTGACGCATCTGCAGATCTGGGCGATCCCGCCGCACCTGCGCCACGTGCTGCGCGACCGGGTGCTGGGGCGCCGGTGAGCCGCGTCGTCGTCTGGCGCAGCGCACTGCTGTCCGGCTCGGAGACGTTCGTCCGCGCCCAGGCCCGCGCGCTGACCCGCTGGGACGCCCGGTTCCTCGGCGCCGTGAAGGCCGAATCGCCGCTCGCCGAGGAGACCGACGTCATCACCTTCCCCCCGGGATTCCTGCGGCTGCGGCTGACCGGGCGGTCCCCGCGGCTGCGCCGGATCCTGGCCGGGCTGGGGCCCGACCTGGTGCACGCCCACTTCGGCGGGGACGGCTGGCTGGTCAGCGCGGCGGCGGCGGAGCTGGGCGTACCGCTGGTCGTCACCGTGCACGGCCACGACGTGACCCGCCAGCCGCTCGCCCGTGGCCTCAAGGGCATGCGCTACCGCCGGAACCTGCGCACGGTGTTCCGCCGCGCGGCGCTGGTCCTCGCCGTCTCCGGGCCCATCCGGGACGCCGCGATCGCCCGGGGCGCCGACCCCGCGAAGGTGCGCCTGCACCACACCGGCGTCCCGGTCCCCCCGGCGCCGCCCGCCGGGCCGAAGGAGTGGGACGTCGTCTTCGTCGGCCGGTTCGTGGCCAAGAAGGGCCTCGACGATCTGGTGGCGGCGCTCGGCACGCTGTCCGACCTGGCGCCACGCGTCCTGCTGGCGGGTGAGGGCCCCCTGCTGCCGGAGATCCGCTCCCGTGCGGCCGCGCTGGGCCTCGACGTCACGTTCCCCGGCGCGCTCGGCCACGCCGCCGCGGAACGGGCCATGGCGGCGGCCAAGGTGTTCGCGTCGCCGTCACGGACCGCGCCCGACGGCGACAGCGAGGGCCTGCCCACCACGATCCTCGAGGCCGCGGCGCGGGGTGTACCCGTGGTGTCGACCCGGCACAGCGGCATTCCCGAAGCCGTGGTGCACGGCGAGACCGGGCTGCTCGGCGCGGAGGGCGACCGGGCGGCGCTGGCGGCGCACCTGCGGCTGCTGCTGACCGACGGCGAGCTGCGCGAGCGGCTGGGGCGCCGGGCCCGCGAGCATGTCCGGGACCGGTTCGACCTTGCCGTGCAGACCCGGCGCCTCGAGGACCTCTACGACGCCGTCATCAGGGGCGGCGCAGCAGGCGGCGGGCCGCGCGTACCCCGCCCACGAACGCCCGCCCCGCCCGGGCCGGACCGGTACCGCTGAGCAGCTCGACCGTCCGCCGGGCCAGGCGCAGGTCGGCCTCACGGGCGGTCAGCTCCTCCGCCAGGAACGCGGCCTGCGCCCGGGCCTCGGCCAGCTCGCGGGTGAGCCGGTCACGCTCGGCGCGCAGCTCGGCGAAGGGCAGCGCGCGCCGCTCCGTTTCCTCGCCGATCGCCAGCTCGCGGCCGGCCATGGCGGCCAGGGTCGCGGCGAGGTCGGTGCTGCCGGGCCACGGATGGCCGCCGCGCTGCAGCCGGTCGGCCAGGTCGCGCAGGGTCGCGGCGACGTCGCCCGCCGGCGCCAAGGGGGTCAGGGTGCCGTCCGGGCCGCTGAGCACCTGACCGGCCGGGACCCCGGCCGCCGGGCCGTCGAGCCACGACCCGAGCAGCTCACGCACGGCGGGCAGGTCACGCCGGGCGGCGGCGCCGGCTATGCGACTGAGCAGGGTACGGGTGCCCGGGGCGGCCCCCGGTGCCGTGGCCGGAGTCCTCAGGGCGTCCCTGGTGCGGGCGGCGACCACGACCCACGCGGGCGCGAGCACGTGGCCCTGCCGGAGGCTCGCCAGCGCCGGCGGCACCGGATCGGTGAGCACCTCGGCGTCGTCGTCGAACGCGCCCGCCACCACAGCTTCCGCGGCGGCGTCGTCGCGCGTGGTCTCCAGCACGACCCGCGGCCGCACGGGGTCGGGGTAGAGGGCGTACACCCGCGACGCCCCGGACCCGGTGAGCGGTCCCGGCCCGGCCGGCCGGGTGTCGTCCCAGGCCGGGGTCCAGTCCGAGTCGGACGGCGGCCGCGGGGGCGCGACGAGCCGGTGTACGCCCAGCGGGTTCTCCAGCGCCAGCATCAGCAGCCCGTCCGGCTTCAGCACGCCGCGCAGCACGTCGAGCGTCTGCGCCCAGCTCAGCTCGTCGTGCTCGGCCGTACCGAGGCGTTCCAGGCCGTCGAGCGCGATGACGGTGTCGAACGGCTCCTCGGCCGCGAGCTTGGCGACGCTGCCGCAGAGCACCTCGAGGCCGGGCAGGCCGGCGAGCCGTTCCGCGTCGGGGACGCCGCGCACCAGCACCGTGGCGCCGGTCAGCCCGGCCAGCAGGGCGGGGTCGTGCGGGCCGGCGACGAGCGTACGGCCGCGGGCGGCGGCCAGGAACGGCGCGAGGGCCTCGCCGCGCACCGGCCCGGGCCCGTGGGTGCCGTCGAGATCCGACCAGACGAGCATCTCCCCGCCGATCAGCCGGTACGTCACCGTTGCCTCCGGTTCCAGCGCAGCACATGGCGCAGCTCGGCCGCCGGCGCGAGCCGGTCCGCGCCCAGTTCCTCGACGGCGGCCGCGTACGCGACCCCGGTGTCCACCTGCTCGCCGTGCAGCTCGGCCCACTGGCGGCGGATCCGGGCCTGCCCGCCGTGCCGCGGATCCTCGTTGCTCAGCGTCATCGGGTCGCCGTACACCGCGGGCTCGCAGCCGGCCAGGATGCCGTACCAGACGGCGCTGCTGAGCCGGTTGGCGGCGACCCTGCGGTGCCGGCGCAGCTCGGTCAGCTGCCGGTCGAGGAACCCGGGATCGCCGGCTCGGAGGGCGTCGCCGCGGTACCCGTGGCACACCACGCGGAAGCCCGCGCGCTCGTAACGGCGGCGTACGGCGGGCATCCGGAATTCCTGCCAGTAGAGACACACGGTGACCGGGCCGGGCTCGGTGGCACGGATCCGCGCGATGAGCCGGCCGTGGTCGCCGGTCACGTGCTGGCCCTCCCAGCCGTGGAACGGGTACCAGATCGTGCCCTCGCGCGCCGCGGCCGCCTCCGGGGGCTCCGGGCGCAGCCGCAGCAGGTACGCCCACGGCGCCCCGACGACGTACGTGCCGCGCCGCCCCAGCGACCAGGCGCGGCGCCGGGTGCGCTCGGACCAGAGGAACAGCGGCACGCCGGGGACGTACTCATGATCGCCGGCCATCCCGTCGCCGATGTTCCACCCGTGCTGCAGGTAGCCGTACATGCGCGGGGGCGGATCGCCGTCGACGCCGCAGTAGCGAGCCAGGACGTGGGAGTGGCCGTAGTAGTCGTTGGCCCGGTGCACCGGGGGATTCTCACCCGGCCCCGAACCCGCCCGCCACCGCTGCGCCGACTGTTCCGCGGAGCGTCGCCTCCCCGTTGCCTGACGCCGCAACGCGTGACACGCGCGGGCCCGCGCGGCGCGCGGCGGGCGGGGATGTGACACTCACCGGGATGCCCGGACACCACACGGCCCTGCCCTGGCGCGAGGCGGTCGCCGTCGCCGCCCGCGCGGCCACACCGCTGCCCGCCGAGGACGTGCCGCTCGCCGAGGCGCCGGGACGCGTCCTGGCCGTACCGGTCGCGGCCCGCAGCGACCTGCCCGGCACCGACACCGCAGCCATGGACGGGTACGCGGTCGCCGGCCCGGGCCCGTGGACGGTGACCGCCCGGGTGCTCGCCGGGGGCGCGCCGTGGCCCGGCCGGCTCGGCCCGGGACAGGCGGTCGAGATCATGACCGGCGCCCCGGTGCCGGTCGGAGCGGTCGCCGTGGTGCCGTACGAACACACCACCGTCACGCCCGAGGGCGCGGTGTCCGGGCCGATCGGTCAGCGGGCCCACATCCGCCGCGCCGGGGAGGACGCCCGGGCCGGGGACGAGATGCTGCCCGCCGGCCGCCTGGTGACCGCCGCGGTCGCGGGGCTGCTCGCCCAGGCCGGCGCCGACGTCGTCCGGGTACGGGCCCGCCCCCGCGTCCGCCTGCTGGTCACCGGCGACGAGGTGATCGCCGCGGGCGTGCCGGCGTCCGGGCAGGTCCGCGACGTGTTCGGCCCGATGGCGCCCGCCGTGATCACGGCCGCGGGCGGCGTCCTGCACGACCGGCGGCTGCTGCGCGACGACCCGGGGGCGCTCGCCGACGGCCTGCTGGCACCGGACGCCGAGGTGGTCGCGGTCAGCGGGTCCTCGTCGGCGGGGCGCGCCGACCACCTGCGTACGGTCCTCGACAAGATCGGCGGGCGGCCGCTCGTGGACCAGGTCGCCTGCCGCCCGGGGCACCCGCAGCTGCTGGCGGCGCTGCCGGGCGGGCGCTGGCTGGTCGGGCTGCCGGGCAACCCGTTCGCCGGCCTGGTCGCCGGCATGACGCTGCTGCGGCCGCTGCTGCGAGGGCTCACCGGCCTCGCCCCGGCCCGGCCGTGGCGGCTCCCCGTCCACGGCGAGGTCCGGCCCGCGCCGGGCATCACCCGCCTGGTGCCCGTGACGCTCGACGGCGACCGGGCGGTGGTCGTACCGGGGGCGCGGCCCGCGAGCCTGTCCGGCGCGGGCCTGGCCGACGCGCTGGCCGTGCTGGAGGAGGACTGGACGCCCGGCGAGCCGGCCGACATCCTCCCCTGGTAGAGGCCCCTAGGCCGGGACGGCGAGGCGGAAACCCACGCCGCGGCGGTTCTCGATCCACGCCGGGTCGCCCAGCTTGCGGCGCAGGCTCGCCACGTGGAAGTCCAGGGTCTTGCTCGGCCCCTCGAAGCCCGGGCCCCACACCTCGTCGAGGATGCGGCGCCGGGTCACCACCGCGCCGGGTTGCTCGGCGAGGAGCAGGAGCAGGCCGAGCTCCTTGGGGCTGAGCGGGACCGGGATGCCGTGCACCCGCACCTGCCGGTCCCGCGGGTCGATCGTCATCGGGCCGTACCCGGGTACCGGACCGCCCGTCACCAGCTGCACGCTCATGGACCTTGGTACGGAACAACGCACCCCGCCGGTTCAGTGCCCGGCGGGGTGCGTTCGCAGATCAGCCGCGCGTGGCCCAGTCGCCGAGCGACCAGTCACGCACCTCCGGCATGTCCTCGAGGTGCTCCACCACGTACCGGTCGTGGCGCTCCAGCTGGCTCTCGCACCACGCCTTGAGGTCGGACGCGCCGCGCGGCAGCCGCTTGGCGTTGTTGATCGCGTCCATGACCAGGTGGTAGCGCGACGCCTTGTTGCGCACCGTCATGTCGAACGGGGTCGTGGTCGTGCCCTGCTCGATGAAGCCGCGGACCCGGAACCGGTCGGCGTCGGGGCGGCCGTGCACCAGCTGGTGGATGGCGCCCGGGTAGCCGTGGAACGAGAACACCACGTCCACCGTGTCGGTGAAGAGCTCGGTGAACATCGTCTCGCTCATGCCGTGCGGGTGGTCCTTGGGCCGGGGCAGCGTCATCAGGTCGACGACGTTGACCACCCGCACCTTGAACCCGGGCAGCCGCTCCTTGAGGATCTGGGCGGCCGCGACGGTCTCCATGGTGACCACGTCACCGGCGCAGGCCAGCACGATGTCCGGGTCGCTGCCGCCGTCGTCGGTGCCGGCCCAGTCCCAGATGCCCGCGCCGCGGGCGGCGTGCTCGACGGCCTCGTCCATCGTCAGCCACTGCAGCTGCGGCTGCTTGTCGATGACGATGAGGTTGACGTACGAGCGGGACCGGAAGCAGTGGTCGGCGACCGAGAGCAGCGTGTTGGCGTCCGGCGGCAGGTAGATGCGCGACACGTCGCCACGCTGGGTCAGCACCACCTGGATGAGACCCGGGCCCTGGTGCGAGAAGCCGTTGTGGTCGTTGCGCCACGCGGTGGAGGTGAGCAGCACGTTGAGGCTGGGCACCTTCGCCCGCCACGGCAGGTGCTTGGCCTCCTGCAGCCACTTGCCGTGCTGCACGGTCTGCGAGGCGCTGACCATGGCGAACGCCTCGTACGTGGCGAACATGCCGTGCCGGCCGGTCAGGTTGTAGCCCTCGAGCCAGCCGTGGCAGTTGTGCTCGGAGAGCACCTCCATGACCCGGCCGTCGCGCGAGATCTTGACGTCGTCGGCGGTGACGCTCTCCATGAACCCGCGGTCGGAGACCTCGAACACGGCGCCGAGCCGGTTGCTGTTGGTCTCGTCCGGGCAGAACAGCCGGAAGCGGTCGGGGTTGCGCGAGTAGATGTCGCGCATGAACTCGCCGAGCTTGCGGGTCGACTCGGCGCGCTCGGCGGCCGGCTCGGGCACGTCGACCGCGTAGTCGCGGAAGTCCGGCAGGTCCAGGTCGCGGCAGATCACGCCGCCGTTGGCGTGCGGGCTCGCGCTCATCCGCAGCGCCCCTTCGGGCGCCAGCTCCCGCACGATCGCGGTCGGCGCGCCCTGCGCGTCGAAAAGCTCCTCCGGACGGTACGACCGCAGCCAGGTCTCCAGGATCGCCAGGTGCTCCGGGTTGTCCTTGACGCCCGACAGCGGCACCTGGTGCGAGCGCCACGTGCCGGTCACCGTGACACCGTCCACCGCGTCCGGACCGGTCCAGCCCTTGGGCGAGCGGAGGATGATCAGCGGCCAGCGCGGGCGGGTGCCGTCCCAGTCGCCGTCGCGGGCGGACTGCTGGATCCCGCGGATCTTGGCGTACGAGTCGGCGAGCGCCGCGGCGAACCGGTGGTGCATGCCGGGCAGGTCGTCGCCCTCGACCTCGATGACCTCGTACCCGTGGCCCTCCAGCAGCGAGCGCACCTCGCCGCGGTCCTTGCGGGCCAGCACGGTCGGCCCGGCGATCTTGGCACCGTTGAGGTGCAGGATCGGCAGCACGGCGCCGTCACGGGCCGGGTTGATGAACGAGACGCCCTTCCAGGAGCCCTCGAGCGGGCCGGTCTCGGCCTCGCCGTCGCCGACCACGGCGATCGTCAGCAGGTCCGGGTTGTCCATCACGGACCCGAACGCGTGCACGAGCACGTACCCCAGCTCGCCACCCTCGTGGATGGAGCCGGGCGTCGTCACCGACACGTGGCTGGGGATGCCGCCGGGCGCGGAGAACTGGCGGAACAGGCGGAGCATGCCGTTCTCGTCCTGCGTCACGGTGGGGTACACCTCGGTGTAGGTGCCCTCGAGGTAGCCGGCGGCGACGAGCGCCGGGCCGCCGTGGCCGGGGCCGGCGAGGTAGATCGCCTGCTGTCCGGTGTGCTTGATGAGCCGCGAGACGTGCGCGTAGATCAGCGAGAGGCCGGGGCTCGTACCCCAGTGGCCCAGCAGCCGCGGCTTGATGTCCTCGGGCGAGAGCGGGCGCCGCAGCAGCGGGTTCGCCTGCAGGTAGATCTGCCCGATGGTCAGATAGTTGTTGGCGCGCCACCACGCGTCGAGACTTGCCACCTCCGTGTCGTCCAGTCGGCCGAGGCTGGTCAGGTCCTGCGAAACCGTCGTCATGATCCAGATCCTATGGTCGCTCGTGAACGCTGGTCAGGGACTTAGGTCCCCTACCCGGGGGGCGCTTCGGCAAGCATCCACCGGTCACTCCACCCTAGGTGCTCGCGCGTGCCGTGTTCGTCCCGCGCCGGAAACACATCCCGCGTACCGTACCGTTGGTCCTGGTCAGAGGTTCGTCGTGCGAGGGGGCCGGCGTGGATCTGCACACGGTCGCCGAGGTCGTCAGCCCGGCCGGCGCGGGCCAGTGGCGGCCCGGGGACGCCTGGCTCGCCGGCGGCACCGCGCTCTTCGCCGAGCCGCGCCCGGGGGTGACCCGGCTGCTGGACCTGGCCGCCGCCGGCTGGACGCCGATCACTGTCCGTGACGACGGGCTGGAGATCGCGGCCACGTGCACGGTCGCGGAGCTCGCCGCGTACGCCCGCGCGCCGCACCTGACCGCGTTCCACGGGCTCGCCACCGCTTGCTGCCACGCGTTCCTGGCCTCCTTCAAGATCTGGAACGTGGCCACCGTCGGCGGCAACCTCTGCGCCGCGCTCCCGGCCGGCCCGATGATCGCGCTGACCGCGGCGCTGGGCGGGGAATGCCTGATCCTCGGCCCCGGCGGGGAGCGGCGGGTGCCGGTGACACGCTTCGTGACCGGCGACGGCACGACCGCGCTGAGCCCCGGCGAGCTGCTGCGCTCGGTCACCCTGCCCACGGCCGCGGCGACCGGGCGTACGGCGTACCGCCGCGGCTCGCTGTTCACCCACGGCCGTTCGGCCGTGCTGCTGGCCGGACGGCTCGCGCCCGGCGGCCTCGTCCTGACCGTGACCGCCGCGACCGTCCGCCCCTACCAGCTGACCTTCGACGGGGTGCCGGGCGCCGCCGCGCTCCAGGCGGCGCTGGCGGACGCCGTGCCGGACGACGCGTGGGCGGACGACGTGCACGGCTCCCCCGCGTGGCGGCGGCACCTCACCTTCCGCTACGCCGAGGAGATCCGCCGGGAGCTCACGGCATGAGCGACTGCACCGAGCCACGCCCGCCGGCACCCGGCAACGGCCCCGACGGCGAGGGCCAGGAGGGCATGCCCCGGAGACACAGCCCCATGACTGTATCCATCAACGGCGCGGACCACGACCGGCCGCCGCGGCCCGGGCAGTGCCTGCGCACCTACCTGCGGGAGGAGGGCTGCACCGGGGTCAAGAAGGGCTGCGACACCGGCGACTGCGGTGCGTGCACCGTCCACGTCGACGGCGTGCCCGTGCACAGCTGCGTCTACCCGGCGTTCCGGGCGCGGGGCCGGCGGGTCACGACGATCGAGGGGCTCGCGCCGCCGGACGGGCTGCATCCGGTGCAGCAGCGGTTCCTGGACGCGCAGGGCTTCCAGTGTGGCTTCTGCACCGCTGGCCTGATCATGACCACGGCCGCGCTCGACGAGGCGCGGCTGGCCGACCTGCCGCGGGCGTTGAAGGGAAACCTGTGCCGGTGCACCGGATACCGCGCGATCGGTGACGCGATCCGCGGCGTGCGTACCGTGGACGATGCGGACGGCGGACCCGCGGTGGGCGCGAGCGTCGGCGCCCCGGCGGGAGCTCAGGTCGTCACGGGAGCGGCTCAGTACACGTTCGATGTGGACGTTCCCGGGCTGCTGCACCTCAAGGTGCTCCGCTCGCCGTACGCGCACGCCCGCATCGCCGGCATCGACACCGCCCCGGCGCTGGCCGTGCCGGGGGTCCGGGCGGTGCTGACCCACGAGGACGCCCCCGGCCGCCACTTCTCCACGGCCCGGCACGAGCATCCCACCGAGGACCCGGCCGACACCCGCGTCCTCGACGACGTGGTCCGCTTCGCCGGCCAGCGCGTCGCCGCCGTGGTCGCCGACACCGAGGCCGCCGCCGAGGAGGGGTGCCGGCGGCTGCGCGTCGCGTACGAGGTCCTGCCCCCGGTCCTCGGCCCGGAGGCGGCGATGCGCCCGGGCGCGCCGCTCGTGCACGGCGACAAGGACCCGGTCGCGAACCGCATCGCCCGGCCGGACCGCAACCTCGCCGGCGAGCTGCACGCCGAGCTCGGCTCGGTCGCTGACGGATTCGCCGAGGCCGACGTCGTGTACGAGGAGACGTTCCGCACCCCGCGCGTGCAGCACGCCAGCCTCGAGACCCACGGCGCGATCGGCTGGCTGGACAATGAGGGCCGGCTGACGCTGCGTTCCAGCACCCAGACGCCGTTCCTCACCCGGCTGGCCCTCGCCGACCTGTACGACCTGCCGCCCGAGCGGGTGCGCGTGCTCACCGGCCGGGTCGGCGGCGGCTTCGGCGGCAAGCAGGAGATGCTCACCGAGGACCTCGTCGCGCTCGCCGTCCGCACGACGGGACGGCCCGTCAAGCACGAATACACCCGCGCCGAGCAGTTCACCTCGGCCACGACCCGGCACGCTTTCACCGTACGGATGAAAGCCGGCGCCCGCCGCGACGGCTCCCTGACCGCGCTGCAGCTGCACGTCGTCACCGACACCGGCGCGTACGGCAACCACGGCCCCGCGGTCATGTACCACGGCTGCCACGAGTCGATCGCGGTCTACCGCTGCCCGAACAAGAAGGTCGACGCGTACGCGGTCTACACGACCACCGTCCCGGCAGGAGCGTTCCGCGGCTACGGCCTGGGCCAGGTGTCGTTCGCGGTGGAGTCGGTCCTGGACGAGCTGGCCCGGCGCCTCGGCATGGACCCGGTGCTGTTCCGGGAACGCAACGTGGTCCGGCCCGGCGAGCCGCTGACCGCGCCGGGCGAGCACGCCGACGATTTGCTGATCGGCAGCTACGGCCTGGACCAGTGCCTGGCCGCGATCCGCTCGGCCGCCGCGTCCACCGGTACGCAGGCGCCGCCGGGCTGGCTGGTCGGCGACGGCATGGCGATGGCGATGATCGCCGCCGGACCGCCGGGCGGCCACGTCGCCGACGCCGCGGTCACCCTGCTGCCGGATGGCCGCTACGAGCTCGCCGTCGGCACCGCGGAGTTCGGCAACGGCAGCACCACGGTCCACGCCCAGATCGTCGCCGACACCCTGGGAACCACGCCGGACCGGATCGTCATCCGGCAGTCCGACACCGACCTGGTGGGGCACGACACCGGCGCGTTCGGCTCCACGGGCGTCGTGGTCGCCGGCCACGCGGTGCTGCTGGCCGCCCGCGCGCTGCGGACGCGGATCCTGGAGTCGGCCGGCGGGTCCACCCTGTCCGCCGGGGCCGTCCACCTGCCGGACGGCACCTCGCTGCCCCTCACCCGGGTGGGCCCGGTGCAGGCCGAGGGCCGCTGGGCGGGCACGCCCCGCTCGGTCGCCTTCAACGCCCACTGGTTCCGCATCGCGGTCGACCCGGACACCGGCGAGCTCCGCATCCTGCGCAGCGTGCACAGCGCCGACGCGGGCCGGGTGATGAACCCGCTGCAGTGCCGGGGCCAGATCGAGGGCGGCGTGGCGCAGGCGCTGGGCTCGGCGCTCACGGAACGCATGGTCGTCGACGAGGCCGGGCGGGTCACCACCACCGGCTTCCGGCAGTACCACCTGCCGGCGTACGCGGACGTGCCGGAGACGGAGATCGTCCTCGCCGACACGGAGGACTCGATCGGCCCGCTGGGCGCGAAGTCCATGAGCGAGAGCCCGTACAACCCGGTGGCGCCCGCCCTGGCGAACGCGCTGCGCGACGCGACGGGCGTACGGTTCACCGAGCTCCCCTTCACCCGCGACCGCGTCTGGGCCCGGCTGCAGGACCGGGCCGGCCCCTCGGCCTGACGGTCGGTCAGCCGACAGTGCGCCGGCCGCTCCCGGTGGGAAGCTGCGAGGTGACCCATGGCGACCGCGGACTGCGAAGGACCCGGCCATGACACAACCCGCAGCATCCGGCACGTCCGTCCACCCGGTGACCGACGAAGGATGGGCCCGGCTTCAGCGCGCCCACGCCGTCAACCAACCGGCGGCCCAGGAATCGCGGACGGCGGACCAGCACGCCGGCCTCATCGCGGCGGTCGCCTCCCTCGCGGCGAGCCTGTCGCTGACCGGCGCCACGCTGATCCTCGACGAGAACGCGCTCGACCGGCCGTCCTGGGTGCGATGGTGGTTCGGCCTCGTACTGGTGCTCAGCGTCACGCTGTTCGTGCTCGCGGCGATCATGTCGCTGCGCGTCCACCTCGAACGGAGGCCCCTGCGCGAGGACCTCACCGACCACGACCTCGCCCACTGGGTGACCGCCGCCGCGGAGCAGCTCGAACGGGACGTACGGGCCAACTGGGCGACGGCCGCCGCCAAGCACCGCAAGGTGGTGTGGGCGCTGGGCTGCCTCATCGCCGGGCTCGTCCTGGTAGCCGTCCTGACAGTGCTCGCCTGGGTGAGCGCGGCGGCGGCCTGAGCCGCCCGCAGCCGGCCCGGCACCCGAGTTGTCGGGCCGCGCGTCCCCGGCCGACCGACAGGGCGATGCGCGCCGAGCCGACCGGCTCAGAGCAGCGCGGCGACCACCGTGGCGAGCAGCGCGAGGACCGCCGCGAGCGAGCCGATCCGCAGGATCGCCGGGTCGGCCAGCACCTGCGTGATCCGCACCGGCGCGGCCGCCTGCCCGGGCTGCCCCGGCCGGTCCAGCACGCTCGCTTCGACACTCATGTTCGGCTCCCCACGACAGCGTTCCTGCGTTGACGAGCACGACTATCCCGCCGATCGCGCCGCCGCCGCATCGGTGCGGAGCCGGATTCGCCGGCCCCGCGACTCGGTCGAAAGTCATAGGCGCGACCCCGCCGCCCAGCCAGGCCGAGCGGCCCGGGCAAGCAGCGACCGAGCCGGGCCGGGCAGGCAGCAGGGGGCCGGGGCGCGGCGGGGCGCGGCGGGGCGCGGCGGGGCCGGGGCGGGGCGGGGCGCGGCGGGGCGCGGCGGGGCGCGGCGGGGCGCGGCGGGGCGCGGCGGGGCGCGGGGAGCTGGGTAACCCGCGCCGAGCCGGCCCGGGCAAGCCGCGTCGAGCAAAGCCGGCCCAGGCGAGCCGGGGGTAGGCAAGCCGGGGCGGGCCGGGCAGAGTGGGCCGGGCAGAGCGGCCCCGTCAGAGTGATCCGACCGGGCCGCTCCCCTGTCTCAGGCCACCGGGATCTCGTACGCGAGGTTCGGCCGCAGCCAGCGCTCCACCTCGTCCACGCTCATCCCCCGCCGCGCCGCGTAGTCCTCGATCTGGTCCTTGGCGAGCCGGCCCACCGTGAAGTAGCGGGACTGCGGGTGGGCGAAGATCAGGCCGCTGACCGCCGCCGCCGGGGTCATCGCGTACGACTCCGTGAGGCCGATGCCGAGCTTGTCCGAGCCGAGCAGGTCGAAGAGGTCCTTCTTCTCGCTGTGGTCGGGGCTCGCCGGGTAGCCGAGCGCCGGGCGGATGCCGCGGAACCGTTCCGCGTGCAGGTCCTCGAGGGCCGGGTCGGCGTCCGGCTCGAACCAGTCGCGGCGGGCCTGCAGGTGCAGGTACTCGGCGAAGGCCTCGGCGAGGCGGTCGGCGAGGGCCTTGACCATGATGGCGCGGTAGTCGTCCTGCTCGGCCTCGAAGCGGGCGGCCAGCTCGCCGGCGCCGTGGATGGCCACCGCGAACCCGCCGAGGTGGTCCTGGCCGGCCGACGGAGGGGCGATGTAGTCGGCGAGGCTGCGGTTCGCGCGCCCGTCCGGCTTGCGGGTCTGCTGGCGCAGCATCGGGAAGCGGACGCCGTCGGCGAGGACGATGTCGTCGCCCTCGGCGTGGGCCGGCCAGAAGGCGTACGCGCCGCGCGCCTGGAACGAACCGTCCGCGATGATCTTGTCGAGCATGGCGTTGGCGTCGTCGAAGAGCTCGCGGGCGACCGGCTGGTCCAGGATCGCCGGGTACTTGCCCTTGAGCTCCCAGGCGAGGAACAGGAACTGCCAGTCGATCAGCTCGCGCAGCGTGGCGATGTCCGGCTCGACGGTGCGCACCCCGGTGAAGGCCGGCGTGGGCAGGTCGGTGAAGTCGACGGTCTCCCGGTTGGCGCGCGCCTCGGCGAGGGTGAGCATCGGCTGGGAGTGCCGGTTGGCGTGCTGCTCGCGCAGGCGTTCCTGCTCGGCGCGGTTGGCCGTGTCGAGGGTCTTGGCGCGACCGGGGTCGAGCAGGTCGGAGACCACCCCGACGACCCGGGAGGCGTCCAGGACGTGCACGGTCACCGCGTCGTACGCCGGCGCGATGCGCACCGCCGTGTGCTGGCGCGAGGTGGTGGCCCCGCCGATGAGCAGCGGCATCGTCATCCCGCGGCGCTTCATCTCGGCGGCGACGCTGACCATCTCGTCCAGCGACGGGGTGATCAGGCCGGAGAGGCCGACCGCGTCGGCGCCCTCGGCGATCGCGGTGTCGAGGATCTTCGCCGCCGGCACCATCACGCCGAGGTCGATGACCTCGTAGTTGTTGCAGCCCAGCACGACGCCGACGATGTTCTTGCCGATGTCGTGCACGTCGCCCTTGACCGTGGCGAGCACGACCTTGCCCTGGCCGCGCCCGGACGCCTTCTCCTTCTCCATGAAGGGCTCGAGGTACGCCACCGAGCGCTTCATCACCCGGGCGCTCTTGACGACCTGGGGCAGGAACATCTTGCCGGCGCCGAAGAGGTCGCCGACGACCTTCATGCCGTCCATCAGCGGGCCCTCGATCACGTCCAGCGGACGGGGCAGCAGCTGCCGGGCCTCCTCGGTGTCCTCCTCGACGAAGTCGACGATGCCGTGCACGAGGGCGTGCTGCAGCCGCTCCGCGACCGGTGCCTCGCGCCAGGACAGGTCCACGACCCGCTTGGTGCCGGAGCCGGTGACCGTGGAGGCGAAGGTGACGAGCCGGTCGGTGGCGTCCTCGCGGCGGTCGAACAGCACGTCCTCGACCAGTTCGAGCAGCTCCGCCGGGATGTCCTGGTAGACGGCGAGCTGGCCGGCGTTGACGATGCCCATGTCGAGGCCGGCGCGTACGGCGTGGAGCAGGAACGCCGAGTGCATGGCCTCGCGCACCACGTCGTTGCCGCGGAAGGCGAAGGACAGGTTCGAGATGCCACCGCTGGTACGGGCACCCGGGCAGCGCTGCTTGATCAGCGGCAGGGCGTCGATGAACGCCCTGGCGTAGCCGTTGTGCTCCGCGATGCCGGTGGCCACGGCGAGCACGTTGGGGTCGAAGATGATGTCCTCGGGCGCGAAGCCGGCCTTCTGCACGAGCAGGTCGTACGCGCGGCCGCAGATCTCGACCTTGCGCTCGGCGGTGTCGGCCTGGCCCTTCTCGTCGAACGCCATGACGACCACGCCGGCGCCGTACGCGAGGATCCGCCGGGCCTGCTCCAGGAACGGCTCCTCACCCTCCTTGAGGCTGATCGAGTTGACCACGCCCTTGCCCTGCACGCACTTGAGGCCGGCCTCGAGCACGCTCCACTTCGAGCTGTCGATCATCACCGGGATCCGGGCGACCTCCGGCTCGGTGGCGATGAGGTTGAGGAACGTGGTCATCGCCCGCTCGCTGTCGAGCAGGTCGGCGTCCATGTTGACGTCGAGCAGGTTGGCGCCGCCGCGCACCTGCTCGAGGGCGACGTCGACCGCGGCCTGGTAGTTGTCGGCCTCGATGAGCCGGCGGAACTTGGCCGAGCCGGTGACGTTGGTGCGCTCGCCGATCATGACGAAACCGGTGTCGGGGCCGATCTCGAACGGCTCCAACCCGCTGAACCGGGTGGCGGGCGCGGGCGCGGGGAGCTGCCGGGGCCGGGCGTCGCGGACCGCCTCGGCGATGGCGGCGATGTGCGGCGGGGTGGTGCCGCAGCAGCCGCCGACGATGTTCACCAGGCCGTCCGCGGCGAACTCGGAGAGCAGCTGCCCGGTCTGCTCGGGCGTCTCGTCGTAGCCGCCGAAGGCGTTCGGCAGGCCGGCGTTCGGATGCGCGGCGACGTAGACGTTCGCCAGGCGGGCGAGGTCGGCCACGTGCGGACGTGCCTCGGCCGCGCCCAGGGCGCAGTTGACGCCGACGACCAGGGGGTGCGCGCGCTCGATGGAGCGCCAGAACGCCTCCACGGTCTGCCCGGACAGGGTCCGCCCGGACAGGTCGACGATGGTGACCGAGATCCACAGCGGCAGCTGCGGGGCGACCTCGCGGGCGGCGGCGACGGCGGCCTTGGCGTTGAGCGTGTCGAAGATCGTCTCGATCAGCAGCAGGTCGACGCCGCCTTCGGCGAGGGCGGAGATCTGCTCCGCGTACGCCGCCTTGACGGTGTCGAAGGAGACGGCCCGGTAGGCGGGGTCCTCGACGCGCGGCGACAGCGAGAGGGTGACGTTCAGCGGCCCCACCGACCCGGCGACGAACCGCCCCCCGGCCTCGTCGGCGGCCTGGCGGGCGAGCTGCGCGCCCCGGACGTTCATGTCGCGCACCAGGTGCTGCAGCCCGTAGTCGGCCTGCGCGATGCTGGTCGCGGTGAACGTGTTGGTGGTGGTGATGTCGGCGCCCGCGGCCAGGTACTGCCGGTGCACGTCGAGGATGACGTCCGGCCGGGTGATGTTGAGCAGGTCCGGGTCGCCGGTGACGTCCTGCGGGTGGTCCGCGGGGATCAGGTCGCCTCGGTAGTCGGCCGGGGTGAGCTGGGCGCCCTGGAGCATCGTGCCCCAGGCCCCGTCGAGCACGAGCACGCGCTCGGCCAGGAGCTTGCGCAGCTCCCCGGCCACATCGCTACCGTGGGTTACTACTGACACAGCGACCACCTCCGCAGACATCTCGGAGGCGCCCTTGGTCGGTGTGGTTCCGGTCCGAGCGTGGCGGGGTGAACCCCCGTTGCAGCGCCCCTCGGCCTGGCGCACAACAGTACCCGAAGACGGTCGTACCGGGCTCGAGGGCGGGTCGCGTCCCGAGGGTTGGGCTGCTGCGGGCGGGTCGTCGCCGCCACCGGCACGTCCGGCGGCCACCGCGGGCCGAAAGCTGCGCCGGGTGACCGCCTGGCCACGGTCACGCTCGGCTGACCGGGCCGGGCCGGGTCGCCCGTACGGGCCGTTCCCGCGTCGGTCCCCCTTCGGCCGCCTGCACCCCGCGCGAACCCGCGTCAGGATGCATCCGGAACTGTGACCTGGGGGGACATCGACATGGAGATCCACCACTTCGAGCACGGATGGGTCACCCCGGCGGTGAGCTACACACTGTCCGTGCTCGGCTCGCTGCTCGGCCTCGTCTGCGCCGTACGGCTGCGCTCCGCGCGAAGCGGCGGCGGGCGGGCCTGGTGGCTGGCGCTGTCCGCGATCGCCATCGGCGGCACCGGCATCTGGACGATGCACTTCGTGGCGATGCTCGGCTTCGGCGTGGTGGGTACGCCGATCCGCTACGACGTCGCGCTCACCGCGGCCAGCGCGGTCCTGGCGATCGCCGCGGTCGGCGCCGGCATGATGATCGTCTTCGGCGGCGAACGGGCCCGCGCCGCCCGCATCGTCGCCGGCGGCCTGCTCGCCGGCCTCGGCGTCGCGGCCATGCACTACATGGGCATGTACGCCATGCACCTCAACGGCCACATCTCGTACGGCACCCCGCGCGTGGCCGCCTCGGTCGCGATCGCGGTCGTGGCCGCCACCGTCGCGCTCTGGCTGACCGTGACGGTGCAGAAGCCGCTCGCCATCCTCGGCGCGGCCCTGATCATGGGCGTGGCGGTCAACGGCATGCACTTCACCGGCATGTCGGCGATGACCGTGCGCGCCGGGGACGCGGCCGGCACCCCGTCCGGCGCGACGGCCACCACGCTGCTCATCCCGATCGGCCTCGCCGTCGTCTTCGCCGCGCTGGGGCTGGTGTACGCGCTGATGGCGGCCCCGACCGACGAGGACCGGGCGGCTGCGGCGTACCTGGCGGCCCGCCTGGAACAGGGTGACGCGGCGGCACGCCCGGGCACCCCGCGCCCGGCGCCGGCTGCGGCCCCGGCGGGCCCGCACGTCCCGCAGCAGCGCGGCTCGGCCCTCGGCGGGGCGTCGTGGACGTACCGGGACCGGTCATCGCGTCAGTGACGGCGCGGCCAGGAACCGCAGGTACGCCTCGCGGTCCAGCGGGTCGCCGTCCAGTCGCGCACGGACCGGCGGGGTCCCCCGTACCGGCCGGTCGGGGCCGGGGCGGCTCCACAGCGCCCCCTCGCCGTGCGTCAGCCCCGGCAGCGCCCGGGCCAGGTCCTGCACCAGCCGGGACGGCAGCACACCGGTGATCACCCACCCGTCGGCGCGCGGTACCGACCCGGACAGCTCCGCACCCAGCGCCGACATCGCGCCGAGAACGGTGCTCAACGCGTCGGCGGGGACCTCGACCTCGACCGTGTGACACGGCTCGTGCACGCGCGTACCGGCCCGCTGCAGTGCCCGGAGCAGCACGACGGGTGCGAGGCCGCGGAAGTCGGCGGCGGTGGAGGTCGGCGACTTCCAGCCGATGCGGGTCACCGTGACCGTGCAGTCGAGCACCTCCCATCCGGACAGGCCCTGCTGCAGGGTGCGGCGTACAGCCTCCTCGGTCGCCACGTGGAACGCCCGGGGCACCGCCCCCCACTCGGCCCCGTGGCGGTACCGCAGGCCGGAGCCGCGCGGGCCGGGCTCGACGCGCAGCCCGATCGTGGCCCAGAAGTCGTTGCCGCGGTGCTTGTCGAAGGCCCGCTCCGCGTGACCGGTGCCGATCAGCCGCTCCGCGTACACGGGCTGCACGTCGCCGAAGACCGCCTCGACGCCGAAGTCGCGCGCGAGCCGGTCCGCGATGACCTCGCGTTGCACGGCCCCGTACAGCAGGACCGACGTCCTGCCAGCGCCCGCCGCGCGCGTGCGGATGAGCGGGTCCTCGTCGGCCAGGCCGGTCAGCGCGGCGTGCAGCTCGGCCTCCTGGCCGGGGTGCCGGGGCTCGACCAGCGCCTCCAGGCCGGGCGGCGAGAACTGCCGGGCGGCCTCGCGCGGCGGGTCGCCCAGCCGGTCGCCGACGCGGGCGCCGGTCAGCCCGCGGACCCGGGCGATGCCGCCGGCCCGGAGCACCCGCTCGCCGGTGCCGGGGACGCTCAGCCCGGTGACGCGGCCGGTGACGGCGCCGCCGGGGCGGGTCAGCCGCAGGCGCTGACGTTCCCTGACCTCGCCGCCGAACAGGCGCAGATACGCGATCTTCTCGCCGCCGGGCGCGCGCTCCACCGCGAACACGAGCCCGCTGGTCGTGCGGCCGGGCGGTGGCGGGCGCAGCAGCGTCGTGAGCCCGGCGGTCAGCTCCCGGACGCCCTCGCCGGTCAGCGCCGAGCCGAAGAACACCGGGTGCAGCCGGCCGGCGGCGGTCTCCTCGGCGATCAGCGGGTGCAGCTCGTCGAGCGACCGGTCGGGCCGGGCGGTGGCGGCCGGGGTGCCCGGGTCACGCACGGCGCTGACGGCTATGACATCGGCGTCCAGCTTGGATCGCAGCTCGTGAACCAGTCCGGCGGTCCGGGCACCCGTACGGTCGATCTTGTTGACGAAGAACAGCACGGGCAGGCCGAGCCGGCGCAGTGAGCGCCACAACACGCGGGTCTGTGCCTGCACGCCCTCGACGGCGGAGACGACGAGGACGGCGGCGTCGAGCACGGCGAGCGCCCGTTCCACCTCAGCGATGAAGTCGGGGTGCCCGGGCGTGTCGATGAGGTTGACCCGCCGGTCGCCGGCGCGGAACGAGGCGACCGCGGAGCGGATCGTGATGCCGCGCTCGCGTTCGAGCTCGCCGCTGTCGGTCTGGGTGCTGCCGGCGTCGACGCTGCCGAGCGCCGCGATGACACCGTGCTCGTAGAGCAGGCGTTCGGTGAGGCTGGTCTTACCGGCGTCGACGTGCGCCAGAATGCCGAGATTGAGCGGTGTGGAGGGCAAGGAGATCCTCGAATGGCCGGAACGGATGGATGGTCCGGGGCGTTCCGAGCTCTCGCATGCTTCCTCCAGGATCGGCGGTCAGCCGCACCCTACGACGGCCGGTACGGCGACCGCGACCGAATTATCCCCGCAGGTCACGACCTGGTCGACGCCGCCCAGGTCGTCGGTGCGGTGGGTGATGAGCAGGACCGTACGGTCGTGCGCGGCGGCCAGCAGGTCCGCGGTGAGCGCGTGCGCGGTCTCGTCGTCGAGGTGTTCGGTCGGCTCGTCGAGGATCAGCACCCGCGCGTCCGTCAGCAGCGCGCGGGCCAGCACCAGGCGGCGGCGCTGGCCACCGGACAGCTGCATGCCGTGCTCGCCGACCAGCGTGTCCAGCCCGCGCGGCAGCCCGTCCACCCAGTCCAGCAGCCGGGCGCGGCCGAGCACGTCGCGCAGCTCGGCGTCGGACGCGTCGCGGCGCGCGATCCGCAGGTTCTCGGCGATCGTCGTGTCGAACAGGTACGCGTCCTCCGGCAGGTACGTGATGACGCGCCGTACGTCGGCCGGGTCGAGGGTGCGCAGGTCGGCGCCGTCGAGGGTGATGCGGCCCGCGCGCGGGTCGAGGAAGCGCACCAGCAGCGCGGCGATCGTGGACTTGCCGGAGCCGCTCGGGCCGATGAGCGCCGTACGGCTGCCCGGATCCAGCGTGAAGGACACGTCCCGGACGGCGGTCTGTCCCGCGGTCCATCCGGCCGTGACGCCCTCGACGCGCACGACGCCGGGCCCGGCGGGCAACGGCTCCGGGTCGGTGACCTCCATGACGGGTACGGACGCGGCCATGACCTCGGCGAGCCGGCGCAGCGCGGCGCGTGCGGACGCGAAGTGCTGGGCGGCGCCCGGCAGCGTCCCGGCGATCTCGAACACCGCGAGCGGGGTGAGGACCACGACCGCGAGCAGCTCGCCGGAGAGGGTTCCGGCGCGGACGGCCACAGCCCCGGCGGCCAGGCCGACGATCAGGCAGAGCCCGGTGCTCAGCGCGGTGACGGCCGCGGAGACTCCGGTGGCGAACGCCGAGCGCTCCCCCGCCCGGCGCAACCGCGCGTCGGCCTCTGCCAGC
Organism: Nucisporomicrobium flavum; assembly: GCF_016464385.1. Taxonomy (GTDB): domain Bacteria; phylum Actinomycetota; class Actinomycetes; order Mycobacteriales; family Micromonosporaceae; genus Actinoplanes; species Actinoplanes flavus_A. The sequence goes on from NZ_JADMLH010000001.1 coordinate 448,330, forward strand.
CGGGCCAGCTGCCGGTCGACGGCGCCGTACGCGGTCAGGTCGCGCAGCCCGTGCGCCAGGTCCACGGCGGCCGTGGCGAGTTCGCCGCGCAGCGGGGCCAGCCGGCCGTCCGCCCGCCGCGCGGCCCGGGCCTGCAGCAGCGGGACGACGACGGCCACCACGACCAGCGCGGCCGCGAGGGTCAGCCCGGCGACCGGCAGGAACGAGCCGACCAGCAGCACCGCGCCGGCGCCCGCGACCGCCGCTACCGCGTACGGCAGCAGCACCCGGGTGATGAGGTCCAGCACGGCATCGACGTCGGTGACGAGCCGCTGCACGAGGTCGGCGCGGCGGAAGTCGGCGAGCCCGGCCGGGGCCAGCTTCTCGAGGCGGCTGTAGAGGCGTACGCGCAGCGCGCCGAGGATCCGGAAGGCCGCGTCGTGCCCGGCGAGGCGCTCGACGTAGCGCAGCGCGCCCCGGCCGATGCCGAACGCGCGCACGGTGACGATGGCGACCATGAGGTGCAGCACCGGCGGGTGCAGGGCGGCGCGCGAGATCAGCCAGGCGGAGGTCGCCATGAGCCCGATGGCGGCCCCGGCCGCGCCGACGCCCGCGAGCACGGCGATGAGCAACCGCCCGGCGGCCGGCCGCAGCAGCGCGACGACGTTCATCCTGTGCCTGCTGGGCATGCCCTCCTGGCCCTCGCTGTCACGGCCGTCCGCCTCTCCCGGCAGCAGCGGCTCGGTGCAGTCGGTCATGCCGCCACCGGGGCCAGGGAGATCTCGCGGTCGGCGAGGGCGATCAGCTCGGGGCGGTGCGCGGCGATGACGACCGTACGGCCGGCAGCGAGCCGCCGGATCGCGGCCATGACCCCGTCGGCGGTGTCCGCGTCGAGATTCGCGGTGGGCTCGTCGAGCAGCACGACGGGCGCGTCGCGGTGGAACGCCCGGGCGAGCGCGATGCGCTGCCGCTGGCCGGCGGACAGGCCGCTGCCGTCGTCGCCGAGCGTCATGCCGGGGCCGGTGACGAACGTGTCGGCGCCCGCGTCGCGCAGGGCGGCGGTCACGTCCCCGGGGGCACCCAGCGCGACGTTGTCCGCGACCGTGCCGGCGAACAGGTACGGCCGCTGCGGCACCCAGGCGAGCCGCTGCCGCCACCGCTCGGGGTCCACACCGGACAGCGGGACTCCCCCGACGGTGACCCGCCCGGAGGACGGGGTGGCGAAGCCGAGCAGCACGTCCAGCGCGGTGGATTTGCCGCACCCGCTGGGCCCGGTCAGCGCCACCACCTCGCCGGGCTGGATGAGCGCGGACAGCCGCAGCGCGTCGGCGTCGCGGTAGCGCACCACGACGTCCTCGAACGCGATCGTGCCGGCCGGCGCCGGATCGCTTCCGGCGGCCGGCACCGGGCGTTCGAGGATCGCGAAGGCATCCTCCGCGGCGGCCAGGCCCTCGGCGCTGGCGTGGTAGTTGGCGCCGATCTGCCGCAGCGGCAGGTACGCCTCCGGCGCCAGGATCAGCACCAGCAGCGCGGTGGCCAGGTCGAGGTGCCCGGAGACCAGGCGCAGGCCGATGCCGACGGCGACCAGCGCGACCGAGAGGGTGGCCAGCAGCTCCAGCACCAGCGAGGACAGGAACGCCGTGCGCAGCGTCCGCATGGTGAGCCGGCGCTGCTCGGCGCTGATCCGGCGGATCGTGCCGGCCTGGGCCCGGGCCCGGCCGAAGAGCTTGAGCGTGGGAAGCCCGGCGACGACGTCGAGGAAGTGGTGCGAGAGCCGGGACATCAGCCGGAACTGGCGCCGGTTGGCGGCCTCGGTGTGCAGGCCGACCAGCGCCATGAAGACCGGGATCAGCGGCAGCGTGAGCGCGATGGTCCCGGTCGCGACCAGGTCGGCCGGCAGCAGCCGGGCCAGCACGATCGCGGGTACGAGCGCAGCCAGCACCAGCTGCGGCAGGTACCGGGCGAAGTACGCGTCGAGCGCGTCGAGCCCCCGGGTGACCAGCGTGAGCACGGCTCCGGTGGGCTGCCGGTCGCGGGGCCCGAGCTCGGCCAGGCGGGCAAGCACCTTGCGGCGCAGCTCCGACTTGACCCCGGCGGCGGAGCGGGCGGCCATGACCTCCTGCGCCCACGCCACGAACCCGCGCCCGGCCACCACCACGGCCAGCCAGCCCAGCGTGGGCAGCAGGTCCGCCGCCGTCGCGCCGTGCAGGAAGACCGCGGTGATGCCGTCGGCGAGGAGGGTCGCCTGCGCCACGATCAGCGCGGCCAGGGCCACCCCCAGCGCCACGGTGACCGCCAGGTACGCCCGGGTCGAACGGGCGTACCTGAGCAGGCGCGGGTCGAGCGGTTTCACCGGGCTTCCGTCGCGGCGCCGGCGGGTGCGGGGCTGACCGGGATCGGGCTCGCCGGGATGTGCTCGACGGTGAGCCGCTTGCGGAACACCCAGTACGTCCAGCCCTGGTACGCCAGCACGACCGGCGTGAACACGACCGCCACCCAGGTCATGACCTTCAGCGTGTACGGCGTCGACGCGGCGTTGGTGGTGGTGAGGCTGTTCGCGTCGGCGATGGTGGACGGCATCACGTTCGGGAACAGCGTGACGAACAGCGCGAACACGGCCAGCACGATGGTGGCGGCGGTGGCCAGGAACGCCCAGCCCTCGCGGCGTACCCGGGTGGCGAGCGCGGCCCCCACCAGGCTGAGCGCCGCGACGGCCGAGAGCGCCCAGCCGGCCGCGTCGTGGTGCGCCAGCGCGGTCCACAGCAGGAACGCGCCCGCGACGGCGATGGCCGGTACGGCGAGCCGGGCCGCCAGGGCGCCGGCGCGCTCGCGCATCTCCCCGCCGGTCTTCAGCGCGAGGAACACGGCGCCGTGCAGCGTGAACAGCACCAGCGTGGTCAGCCCGCCGAGCAGCGCGTACGGGTTCAGCAGATTGAAGAACCCGCCCACGTACTCATGGTCGGCGTCGAGGCGCACGCCGCGCACGATGTTGCCGAACGCCACGCCCCACAGCAGCGCCGGGACGAGGCTGCCGACGATGATGCAGAGGTCCCACCGGCGCTTCCACTCGGCCTCGTCGCGCTTGCCGCGGTACTCGAACGCGACGCCGCGCACGATGAGCGCCACCAGGATGATCAGCAGCGGCAGGAAGAAGCCGGAGAACAGGGTCGCGTACCACTCGGGGAACGCGGCGAAGGTCGCGCCGCCGGCCACGAGCAGCCACACCTCGTTGCCGTCCCAGACCGGGCCGATGGTGTTGATGAGCAGGCGCCGCTCGCGGTCGTCGCGGCCGAGCACCGGCAGCAGGATGCCGACGCCGAAGTCGAAGCCCTCGAGCAGGAAGTACCCGGCCCAGAGCACGGCGATCAGGCCGAACCAGACAGTCGTGAGTTCCATGACGATCAGCTCCGGGTCTCAGTAGGCGAACGCGAGCGGGCGGTCGGCGTCGTCGGTGTCGTCCGCCGGGGGCTCGATCTCGGGCGCCCCGGCCTTGGCGTACTTGAGGAAGAGCCCGACCTCGACGACGGCGAGCACGCCGTACAGCAGGGTCAGCACGATGAGCGAGGTGGCGGCCTCCCCGGTGCTCACCGCCGGGGAGCCGCTCTCCGCCGTCCGGAACACGCCGAAGACCGTCCACGGCTGGCGGCCCATCTCGGTGAAGATCCAGCCGAACGAGTTGGCCAGCAGCGGCATCGCGACCGTGGCGATCGCCGCGGGCCACAGCCAGCGGTTCGCCGGGGTACGCCCGCGCCGGGTCAGCCAGAGCGCCGCCAGCGCGATCGCCATCGCCAGCGCGCCGAAGCCGATCATCAGGCGGAACGACCAGTACGTGACCGGCACGTAGGGCGCGTAGTCGCCGGGGCCGTACTTCTCGGCGTACTGCTGCTGAATGTTGTTGATGCCCTCGACCTCGCCGGACGGGCTGCCGGTGGCCATGAACGACAGCAGCGAGGGGATGCGCACGCTGGCGACCTCCTCGCGCCCGTCGAGCGAGCCGATCGTGAACAGCGAGAAGCTGGCGGGCTTCGAGGTGTCGTAGAGCGCCTCGGCGGCGGCCATCTTCATCGGCTGCTGCTCGGTCATGATGCGGGCCTGCAGGTCGCCGGTGATGAGCACGCCGACGCCGGCGATCAGCACCACCCAGGCGCCCAGCTTGAGCGAGGGCCGGAAAACCTGGTCCTGGTTGCCCTTGCGCAGGTGCCACGCGCTGACCGCGAGCAGCAGCGCCCCGGCGGTCAGGAAACAGGCGGTGACGGTGTGCGGGAACGTCACGAGCGTGGTCGAGTTCGTCAGCACGGCGCCGATGCTGTGCAGCTCGGCGCGGCCGGTCTCGGCGTTCACCTCGTAGCCGACCGGGTGCTGCATCCACGAGTTCGCGGCCAGGATGAAGTATGCCGACAGCAGCGTCCCGATCGAGGCGAGCCAGATCGTGGCGAGGTGCAGCCGCTTCGGCAGCCGGTCCCAGCCGAAGATCCACAGGCCGAGGAAGGTGGACTCGAGGAAGAACGCCAGCAGCCCCTCGATGGCCAGCGGGGCGCCGAAGATGTCACCGACGAACCGCGAGTAGTCGCTCCAGTTCATCCCGAACTGGAACTCCTGCACGATGCCGGTGACCACGCCCATCGCGAAGTTGATCAGGAAAAGCTTCCCCCAGAACTTCGTGGCACGCAGGTAGTGCTCCTTGCCGGTGCGGTACCAGGCGGTCTGCAGGCCGGCGACCAGCGCGGACAGGCCGATCGTGATCGGCACGAAGATGAAGTGGTACACGGTGGTGATGCCGAACTGCCATCGGGCAAGATCCAAGGCGTCCACGGGGTGTTTCCTTTCCACGGCTGACAGGAAGTCTTTGTGATCTCGCCGGAGGCCGATCAGGGCCGAAGGTCCCGACCCAAGGTCCCGTTCGGAAGGAATCTGCTGTGGTACTGATCCGGCGGCTGGGCACGACCGACGCGGTCGTGGTGGGACTCGGCGCGATGATCGGCGCGGGCGTCTTCGCGGCCTTCGCCCCCGCGGCGGCCGCGGCCGGCGGCTGGCTGCCCCTCGCGCTGGCGATCGCCGGCGTGGTCGCGTACTGCAACGCGGTCTCCTCGGCCCGGCTCGCGGCGCTCTACCCCGCCTCCGGCGGCACCTACGTGTACGGCCGCAAGCGCCTGGGCGACCTCTGGGGCTACCTCGCGGGCTGGGGGTTCGTCGTCGGCAAGACGGCGTCCTGCGCGGCGATGGCGCTGACGGTCGGCAGCTACGTCTGGCCGCAGCACGCCCGGACCGTGGCGGTGCTCGCGGTGGCCGCGCTCACCGTGCTCAACCTGCTCGGCGTCCAGAAGTCGATGATCGCCGCCCGGATCATCGTCGCCGTGGTGATCGCCGTCCTGCTGACGGTCGTCGTCGCGGGGCTCGGGGGCGCCACCTGGCCCGGCGGAGGCGGCCCGGCGGTCGGCGCCGTGGACGTGCTGCAGGGCGCCGGCCTGCTGTTCTTCGCCTTCGCCGGCTACGCCCGTATCGCCACGCTGGGCGAGGAGGTCCGCGACCCGGCCCGCACCATCCCCCGCGCGGTGCCGATCGCCCTCGGCATCACGCTGATCCTGTACGCGGCGGTCGCCCTCGCCGTCCTGGGCGCCCTGGGCCCGGCCCGCCTCGCCGCCTCCACCGCTCCCCTGGCCGACACGGTCACCGCCGCGGGCGCGTCGTGGCTCACCGGCGTGGTCCGCCCGGCCGCCGCCGTGGCCGCGCTGGGCTCGCTGCTCGCGCTGATCCTGGGCGTGTCGAGGACGACGTTCGCCATGGCCCGCGACCGGCACCTGCCCGGCGTGCTGGACGCGGTCAGCGCGCGGCACGGCGTACCGCACCGGGCGGAAGTGGCGGTCGGCGCCGCGGTGATCGCGCTCGTGCTGCTGGTCGACCTGCGCGGGGCCATCGGCTTCTCGTCGTTCGGGGTCCTGGTCTACTACGCAGTCGCCAACGCCTCGGCCATGACCCTGCGCCGCGACGAGGGGGCGCCGGCCCGCCCCGTACCGATGATCGGGCTGGTGGGCTGCCTCGTCCTGGCCGCGACGCTGCCGTGGCCGTCCGTGGTGGCCGGCCTGGCGGTGTTCGCGGTAGGCGCGCTGGTGTGGGTGATCCGCCGGCGAGCCGCCTGAGAATTCAGGACCAGGCGACCAGGCCGCGTACCACGGAGTCCTTCTTGCGGACGATCTCCTCGAGCGGCACCGCGATCCGCAGGGCCGGCACCCGCCGGGCCGGCACCCGTCGGGCCGGCGCCCGCAGCGCGGTCGTCAGTTCCGTCCGGGCGATCTGCCGGCCCACGCAGCCGTACGCGCCGTGCCCGAAGCCGAGGCCCACGCTCAGCCTGCGGGTCACGTCGCATGGCGGCCACCGCACCGGGAGCAGCACCCAAATCAGGATATGCCACCCCACCGGAAGCGCCCACGCCCGGAACCGCAGCACCCCCGGCCACCGGACCCAAAGCCGCCGCGCCCGGAACCGCAGCACCCGCAGCCACCGAAGCCACCGCGCCCCTAACCGCAGCACCCGCAGCCACCGAAGCCACCGCGCCCCTAACCGCAGCACCCGGAGTAACCACCGGCGACCCGGCCCGGGTCCTGCGAGCCCAGATTCTGCTGGCCGCCGCGCTCGGCATGACGCTGCTGCGCTCCACGGTAAGCGTCGAGCCGCTCGCAGCGGCAACCGAAGAGGACCTGCATGAGCCATTGTCGGAAATGGTCAACGCCCTCCTGGCGCCCCAGCAATACTAGGCCGCCCGCAATTCAGCGCCAGAACTCCGCACGACGACAAACTCGCCGTGACAACAAATCGCCGGTCGGTTACGACGCTATTTCCACACCACCCCCTCGCCTCCAGACGCTCGTCGGAACGGTCGGCAACTGCGCATCGAGCACGCCCGGCGCCCGGATGCACTCTGACAGTACCGACGGTGGCCAGCCGTTTCGGTATGACGATCGTCGCTTTCTTGGCGTGATCGTTAAGTGGTACCGGGCGGAGGAAGCCGGGACAATTCATGTGTGCGGCAGCTTCAATTGTTCTCGACGGCGGAATTGGCCTCCATGCGTGACCGGACCGCGTCCCGAACGTATTCTCCGGTTCGGGAGGAGTTCCGTCGGGAGCACGCCCGTCATCGGGTGTGGGGGTTGGCCCAAAGGCACGCCACGAAGCTGCGTCGTCTGCACGGTGATTGCCACGCGTCCGGTCCGGCGGGAGCACCCGTGTCAGAGCGGGCGGAGGGGCGCTCCCCCCAGCTCGTACAGGCGCTCGACGCTGAGCATGCGCCGGGATCTGCGGACGGTTCGGAAATTGCGGACGACGCGGCCGTTGACCGGCCGGTACCCGACGGCGTCCGCGATCCTGGCGCAACCGTCACAGCCGCCGCTCGGCCATCCGCTGCGCCCGCCTCGGCGACGAAGGCGTCCCCCTGCCAGCCGACGAGAGTCACCACCGGCCCGCCAAGGAGCGCGCTCCCCCGCCACTCCCCGTCGCGCACCTCTACAGGGCCGCACACGTCGACCTGCGGGGGCCATCCCTCGCCTGCCGGGTCGATGAGAGCGGGGTGGAACTCGCGGGCAGGGCTGAGCCCCGTCACCAAGGAACACTCACCGGCACGACCGAGCGCACCCACCGCGGAACGCACCGGCCCGACCAACCGCGCACCCACCGCGGAACGCACCGGCCCGGCCGACTGCGCGCCCACCGGCCGGAATGACGGGCTGCGCAGTCGACCGGGAAGGATCTCTTCGTCGCGTGCGCTCGGATGCCCATGGACCGAACGAGCCGTTCGTCGGGCAGGCGCGGCCCCTGGCCCGGCAGGCACGGCCCCTGGCCCGGCAAGCACGGCCCCTGGCCCGGCAAGCACGGCCCCTGGCCCGGCAGGCACGGCAGGCCGGCTACCGGTCTGGCCGCCCGGTGCGGGTGTGCAGCGCCCGATGAGGCTCATCGACGTTCAGGCGGGGCAACCTGACGTCGGCAGTCGCGGAGAGAAGCGACCTGGCGTCGGCAGTCGCGGAGCGGAGCAACCTGGAGTCGGCAGTCGCGGAGGCGGGCGTCCTCGGTGCGGTGGTCGCCGGCCACCACCCGCGGAAGGGCGTACGGGTTCCGGCGCGACGACGGGTGGCCGGCGGTCAGCCCAGGCCCTCCCGCGCCGCGGCGAGGAACGCGTCGCGCAGGCCGTCGAGCTCCGGGTAGAGCGCCTCGACGTCCGGTACGCCGTCCCACACGGCCCGGTTGATGCGGAAGTAGTACGTCCGTGCGGCGGCGTGCACGTCGGCCTGGAACAGCACCTGCACCATACTTTCGGCGACCCAGAGGCGGTTCATCACCGCCTGCGTCGCGTCGGACCAGGCGTCGCCGGGGACCCAGTCGTCGGGGCGTTCGAAGGCGATGCGCTCCGCGTCGGCGGCCAGGGCGATGAACCGTTCGAGGTGGGTGAGCCGCTCGGCGCGTCTGCTCTCGGCCCGGGCGGCGTCCTGTTTGCGCTGTTCGGTGCGGGCGGTCATGCGCTGGGTGTTCGTCTGCACCAGATAGGACAGGCCGCCGCCGAGGGCGACGCCACCGAGGGATGTGACAGCGGTGACGATCTCGCCGGGCATCGCGCCACTCTAGCGCCGGCCCCGCCGCGGCGGGCGGCCGCCGGGCGACCGGGTCATGATCATGCGATGAGGACGACGGTCGGCGGGGTGGACGAGGTTCTGCAGCGGGCGCGGGCCGGGATGCGGCGGCTCGACCCGTACGAGACGTGGGCGGCGGTGACGGGCGGGGCGCTGCTCGTCGACACCCGCACCGACCGGCAGCGGGCCCGGCAGGGTGAGCTCCCGGGGGCGATCGTCATCGACCGTACGGTGCTCGAGTGGCGCCTCGATCCCGGGTCGGCGAGCCGGATCCCGGAGGCGACCGGCCCCGATCTGCTGATCGTGGTGGTGTGCCGGCAGGGCTACAGCTCGAGCCTGGCGGCGGCGAGCCTGCGGGCGATCGGCCTGCACCGGGCCACCGACCTGGCGGGCGGCGTCGAGGCGTGGCTCGCGGCGGGGGTGGGGCCCCCCCACCCCCCCCCCCCCCCCCCCGCCCGAAGCCCCGGCGGGGGGGGGGGGGGGACCCCCCCCGCCGA
>NZ_JADMLH010000001.1:457430-825129 GCF_016464385.1 Nucisporomicrobium flavum
GGGGCCGGGGGGGGGGTGGCGGCCGGCCCCCGGCCGGGCCGCCGTGCGGCCATGACGCCGGGCCGGTGGCGGTCGGCAACCCGGACCGGCCGACGTGCGCGAATGACGCCCGGCCGTCAGCGCACGCTCACCCGTTCGATCAGGCAGCTGCCGTCGAACACGTTGACCCCGAACCGGCCCTCGGCGTACGCGTCGTCGGTGGCCCGGATGACCACCGTGCCGTCGAGCGACACCTCGAGCTGCGGGCCGGCCGCCACGACCCGCAGGTGGTACGTCCGCCCGGGCACGACGGTCGCGGCCTGCACGGCGATGTCGCGCCCCGGGCGCCACAGCTTGACGTACCCGTCGGTGTCGATGTTCGCGGTGTAGTGGCCGCTCGCGCCGGGTGTGGCGCGGAAGGTCAGCCCCGCCGCCCGGCCGGCGACGACCCGCAGGTCGGCCTCGTAGGTGAAGTCGCGTCCGGTGCGGCCGGACAGGTAGAACCCGTCCCCGGCGCTCCGCCCCGCCAGCGAGGCCGACGGCGTCGTCCAGGTGCCCGACGCCGGGCTCCACGTGCCGCCGACGTCCTGACGCCAGGGCGCCGCGCCGATCCGGGCGTTCTGCACCACGGCCGCGCCCTGGAACACGTTGAGCCCGAAGGCGCCCGACGCGTACGCGTCGTCGGTGGCGTCGATCAGCGCCGTGCCGTTGTGGTCCAGGTACGCGCGGAATCGGTTGCCCTCGGCCACGACGCGCAGGTGGTGGAACCGGCCACGGGCCACGGGTGCGGCCGCGGCGGCGATGTCACGTCCGGGCCGCCACAGCTTCATCACCCCCGCCCCGGCATCCACATTGAGCGTGTACGCGCCGCGGAACATGACCCCGGCCGCCGTGGCGGTGTCGAGCCGCACGTCGGCGTCGTACGTGAAATCGGTGCCACCACCCGCACCCAGATAGAAGCCGTCGCCGGACGCCTCGCCGCGCTTGCCGTCGGCGGTGTCGGTCCACGTCCCTCCGTCGGCGTGCCACGGGCCGGCCACGTCGGTGCGCAACGTCGGTTCCCCGGCGCCCCATGCCGGGCGCAGCGGCGTGAGCCGCAGCGACAGCAGGCGGACCGAGCCGCCGTCGGCGAAGGTGCGCACCCCGGAGGCGTCGAAGGCGACCGTACGGGTGACCGACACGCGCCCCTCATCGCCGAAGGTCTCCACCTGGCCGCGGTCGACGAGCATGCGCACCCGGACCCGCCCGTGGTCCGGGGGCAGCGCCGCGCCGTCGAGCGTGCCGGCGGCCCGGTCGTACGCGACCTCGCGGGCAGCGGTGCCGTCGGGGCGTACGCCGAGCCGGAACCCGAACCGGGCGGCCGTGGCGGTGCCCGCGTCGAACTCGGCGGTGAGCTCGTACGCGTCGGCCGCGGCCTCGCGCAGCGGATCGGCCGCCGGGTCACCGTTCAGGGTGCGATCAGTCCACTGTGTGGAAGACAAGCGCAGGCTGTCGAGCTCGCTGATCGGCGTACGGGTCACCCGGAGCCCGTCCGGGTACGTGCGCAGCCCCAGCTCCACCGGGAACGTGGCGCTGCCGGTCCAGACGCTGCCGTGGTTGCCCGGCATCCACGCCATCTGCACGGTCCGGCCGTCCGGCAGGTTGCTGAACGTCAGCCCGGCGTACCAGCTGCCGTCGAAGCGGGTGTCGCCCTCGTCCATGCGCTTCGGCGTGGGCGAGTCGGCCGCGAACGTCGTGCCGTCGAAGGAGCCGACGACGTACTCGCCGCTCGCGTCGTTGAGGATCCACTTCGTCACGCCGTCGCCGTCCGCGCGCAGCGGGAACATGTCGGGACATTCGAAGAGCCAGTCGGCGGCGTACCGGCTGCGGAACGTCCACGTGAGAAGGTCGGGTGAGGTGTAGAGGTGCGCCGCATTGCCGCCCGCGCCGGACCACACCACCATCACCCAGCGGCGGGTCGGCTCGTGCCAGAACACCTTGGGGTCGCGGCTCTCGGCCGGCATGGTGATGACCTTGCGCCCGTGGTCGTACGGCTGGAATGTCTCCCCGCCGTCGTTGCTGAACGCGACGCTGACCCCGTCGGTGCCGGTGAACACCACGATGGGGGCCCGGTCGCCGGTCCGCAGCCCCGAGGTGTTCGCCGAGTCCACCACTCCCCCGCCGGAGAAGAGGTTGCCGGGGTGCACACCGGGCTCGAGGGCGATGGGCCGCTGCGTCCAGTGCACCAGGTCGGGGCTGGTCGCGTGTCCCCAGTGCATGGTGTCCCACTGCAGGCCGTGCGGGTTGTGCTGGAAGAACAGGTGGTAGACGCCGTCGGCGTGGAGCGGGGCGTTCACGTCGTTCATCCAGCCGTTCGCCGCGCTGAAGTGGAACTGGCCGCGGTTCGGCTCGGCGTACGCGGTCGGCGCGTACGGATATTCGGGGTAGTCGCCCGCGGCACCGGCGGCGGCCGGGCGGCCCGGGACGACGACGGCGATCGCGACGATCAGGACGAGGACGGACAGACCACGCAGACGCATCCCTCATATCACCATCGGTCGATGTCCTCGCACCACCCTTCGGGAACACCGGCCGGGTTTCGCGGCCCCTGTGGTCTGATGGGCCTGAGATGACCGGCGCGCGCATCCTCGTCGTCGACGACCAGCCGTACATCGTGGACATGCTGGCCACGGTGCTGACCTTCCACGGCTTCGCGGTGGACACCGCCGGCACCGCCGCGCAGGCCGTGGCGAAGGCCGCCGAGCGCCGGCCGGACGTGGTGCTGCTGGACGTGACGCTGCCCGACGGCAACGGCATGGACGTGTGCCGGCGGCTGCGCGAGGAAGGTTCCGGCGCCGACGTGGTGTTCCTGACCGCCCGGGACGCGCGGGCCGAGCTGATCGCCGGGCTGGCGTACGGCGGCGACGACTGGATCACCAAGCCGTTCGACGTCGAGGTGCTCCTCGCGCGGGTGCGGGCGCTCCTGGGCCGCGCGGACCGGTCCGGGGCGCGGGTGCTGCGCTACGCCGACGTGGAGCTGGACCTCGATTCCCGGGTGGCGCGCCGGGCCGGCGACCGGGTGCCGCTGTCCCCCACCGAGCTCGACCTGTTGCGCTACTTCCTGCGCCATCCCGGCACGGTGCTGCCGCGCGGGCAGATCCACGAGGCGGTGTGGGGGCCCGGCACCGCGACCCGGGTCCATGTCGTCGATACGTACGTGGGGATCCTGCGCCGCAAGCTGGAGCGGCTCGGGCCGCCGCTGCTGGTGGCTCACCGCGGGTTCGGATACGCCCTGCGCGCCGCCCTGCGCTGAGGTCAGCGGCGGGCGCCGTGCTTGACCCGGTACATCGCCTCGTCCGCGGCGCGCAGCAGCGACTCCGGCTCGACCGCCGCACCGGCCACCACGCCGACGCTGGCTCCCAGGCTCAGCGTGTGCCCGTGGACGTGCACCGGCAGTTCCAGGGCGGCGCGGAAGCGCTGGGCGGCCTGCTCGGCGGCCGGCGCCCCGGTGCCCGGGAGCAGTGCCGCGAACTCGTCACCGCCGAGGCGGGCCGGCACGGCGTCCGGCGGCAGGGCCGCGCGCAGCCGCCGGGCGACCTCCACGAGCACCGCGTCGCCGACGTGGTGGCCGTACGTGTCGTTGACCGGCTTGAAGCCGTCCAGGTCGGCGTGCAGCAACGCGACGCCGCGGCCGGCCTCCTCGGCGAGCCGGTCGCCGAAGAGCTTGCGGTTGGCCAGGCCGGTGAGCGGGTCGTGGGTGGCCTCGTGGCGCAGCCGGTCCTGCAGCTCACGCGCCTCGGTGACGTCCCGGGCGTTGCTGACCACGGCGCCGACGCTCGGTTCGTGGGTCAGGTTGCGGCTCATCACCTCCAGCCAGCGCCAGGAGCTGTCGGCGTGCCGGTAGCGCGCCTGGTACGTGTAGGTGGCGCCGGGCGTGGCCATCAGCTGCCGCAGCTCGGGCCAGAGCGCGGGCAGGTCGTCGTCGTGGATGAGCGAGACCACGCGGACGCCCAGCAGCTGCTCCGGCTCGTAGCCGAGCGCGCGGGTCGCCGGGGTCACGTACGTCATCGCGCCGCCCGCGTCGATCAGCGACGTGATGTCGGTCGAGTACTCCAGCAGCAGGCGGACCCGCTCCTCCTGCCGCGAGACGGTCAGCAGGCTGGCGTCGAGGCGGCTCACCAGCGTGTCGTTCTCGCCCGAGGCCAGCAGCTGGCGGGCGACCACGAGGGCCATGCTCACGAACAGCCCGGCGAGGCTCAGCACGGCCGTCGCGCCCAGGCCGTGCGGCAGGGCGGCGGGCAGGATCAGGAAGACCACCGCGAGCATCGCGTACGGCAGCAGCCCGTGCGAGCGCTGCCGGCGGCACGGGCCGGCCGTGGCGTACCGGTCGAGGATCTCGTGGACCCGCGGCGCCACGGCGGCCAGGGCGACGGAGGCCACCTGCACGGCGAGCTGGACCCGGGAGCCGGCGCCCGTGGGCAGCAGCCCGCCGCCGAAGCACTGCAGCGCCATCGAGGCGAGGACGGGCACCGCCGCGCCGGGCCGCATCGGGCTCGAGCCGCAGGCGACCAGGCGGGCGACCGCGGCGGCGACGACCAGCGCCATCGCGCCCGTGGTCAGGGCGGCGGCCCGGGGCACGCCGTGGGCCAGCGCGCGGTCCGCCGTGAACCAGATGACGACGACGGCGGCGACGACCACGGCCGCGCCGTCGAGCACGAAGCGCAGCTCGGCCGGGCGGCCGGCGGGCCGGCGGTACGTCACGGCGAGCACGAGCAGGACCACGATGCCGGCGGCGATGCAGGCGCGCTGGACGGCGCCGTCGGCCACCGTGGGCTCATCGGAGCCCGTGATCGCGGTGATCCCGCGGGCGAGGTTTCCCACCAGGAGCAGCGCGCCCATCAGGCTCGCGGCGTACCAGAAGCGGCGCGCCACGACGGACAGGCCGGGCGTCCGGGCGATGCGCAGGGTGACCGCGCCCAGCACGGCTGTCGCCAGCACGCCGGCGCCGGCCCGGACCAGCAGGTCCGTACGCAGGCTGCCGGAACCGTGGAGCAGCCAGCCGATCACCGCGACGGCGACGCCCGCCACCGCGAGGATCAGCGGGTCCAGCAGGACGTCGCGGGCGAGCCTCGAGGGGCTCGGGTCGTCGCGACGGCGGCCGTACGCACGCTGCACGGGACCTCCTCGGGGCACGGCGCGGGACGGCCGATGGTCCCGCGCCTCTACTGAACCCCGGGCGGGTTGCCGCTTCGGTGCGGCCCGGATGCCATCGCGGTACGCCGCGCGGCGGCCCAGCGGGAGTGAAAAATCTTGCGGAACCCGAAACGGCCATGCATCGACGGCTGCCGCTGGATATGTGCCTGCGGTCAGCGCAAGAACACTTTAAGCTTTCTTAACCGTTTAAGGATGCCGCTGGTCCGGTGCCGAATCGTTACTTGGTTGATCATCCGGAAACATTGCGAAACCCGGCCACCCGCTCTTGACTGACAGCCGGGGGAACCGGAGACGGTGACGATGTTGTCACGCCCCGGCGTGATGTGACATAGGGAGAGGTATGTTCGGTCATTCCAGGAGTCAGCGCCTGCGCGGTGCGCTCGCCGGCACGCTGGGCGTGGGCCTGGTGTTCGGGATCGCCGCCTGCGGTGGCGGAAGTGACGACTCGAACGACGATTCCAAGACGGCCACGCAGTCCATCGACTGCGCGCAGTTCAGCTCGTACGGCGACCTGAAGGGCAAGACGGTCTCGGTGTACACCGGCATCGTCACGCCGGAGGACAAGGCGTACAAGGACTCGTACAAGCCTTTCGAGGACTGCACCGGCGTCAAGATCAACTATGAGGGCGACAAGTCCTTCGAGACCCAGATCCTGGTGCGCGCGAAGGCCGGCAACCCGCCGGACCTCGCGATCGTGCCGCAGCCCGGCCTGCTCAAGCAGCTGGTCGCCACCGGCAAGGCCGTCGAGGCGCCGGCCGAGGTGGCCGCGAACGTCGACAAGTTCTGGGGCAAGGACTGGAAGGGCTACGCCACCGTCAACGGCAAGTTCTACGGCGCGCCGTCCGGCGCCAGCGTGAAGTCGCTGGTCTGGTACTCGCCCGCCGAGTTCAAGGAAAAGGGCTACCAGGTCCCGACCACCCTGGACCAGCTCAAGGAGCTGACGGACAAGATGGTCGCGGACGGCAAGAAGCCGTGGTGCGCGGGCATCAGCAGCGGTGAGGCCACCGGCTGGCCGATCACCGACTGGATGGAGGACTTCATGCTCCGGCTCTACGGGCCGGAGACCTACGACAAGTGGGTGAACCACGAGATCCCGTTCAACGGCCCCGAGTCCACGGCGGCCCTGGACGCGGTCGGCGGGTACCTGAAGAACGACAAGTACGTCAACGGTGGCCTCGGCGACGTCAAGAGCATCGCCACCACCACGTTCCAGGACGCCGGCCTGCCCATCACCGAGGGCACCTGCTCCCTGCACCACCAGGCGAGCTTCTACGCGGCGAACTTCGACCCGTCCACCAAGGTGGCCGAGGACGGCGACGTCTTCGCGTTCTACATGCCGGGCAAGGACACCAGCAGCAAGCCGGTGCTCGGCGGTGGCGAGTTCAACGTCGCGTTCGCGGACCGGCCCGAGGTCAAGGCCTTCCAGACGTACCTGTCGACCGACACCTGGGCCAACATCAAGGCCAAGGCGTCGCAGGGCTGGGTCAGCGCCAACAAGGGCATCGACCCGAACAACCTGAGCAACCCGATCGACCGGCTGGCCGCCACGATCCTCAAGGACCCCAACACGGTGTTCCGGTTCGACGGCTCGGACCAGATGCCGGCCGCCGTCGGTTCGAACGCGTTCTGGAAGCAGGCGACGAGCTGGGTGACCGGTCAGGACACCAAGACCACCGTCGACAACATCGAAAAGGCGTGGCCCGCCAAGTGAGCTAGGACCAACCGGGGCCGGTCACCGCAGGTGACCGGCCCCACCCCTCTCTTCAAGGAGGTACGGGTCACGTGTCGACCCCGGACACCAACGTCGGCAAGATCGTGCTCATGGTGGCGGCGATCCTGCTGTTCGCCGCGGTGGTGGGCGCGATCCTCTTCGCCGCCACCTTCTTCCGCGGGCGCAGGGCGGACCGCCTGACCGCCTACGCCTACCTCGCGCCGACGCTCATCATGCTGCTCGTCGGCCTGGTCTACCCCGGCGTACGCACCATCTACGAGTCGTTCTTCAACGCGGCCGGCAACGCGTTCATCGGCCTCGACAACTACAAGACGATCTTCACCGACGGCGACCAGCTGACCGTGCTGCGCAACACGGTGTTCTGGGTCGTCGTCACCCCGTTCGTCGCCACCGGCGTCGGCCTGCTCTACGCGATCCTCGTCGACAAGGCGCGGCTCGAGTCGTTCGCCAAGGCGCTGATCTTCCTGCCCATGGCGATCTCGTTCGTCGGCGCGTCGATCATCTGGAAGTTCGTCTACGAGTACCGCCCCGACCAGGCCAACGTGAAGCAGATCGGCCTGCTCAACCAGGTGCTGGTCTGGCTCGGCGGCACCCCTCAGCAGTGGCTGGTCACCTCGCCGCTGAACACGTTCCTGCTGATCGTGGTCATGATCTGGATCCAGGCCGGCTTCGCGATGACCGTGCTCTCGGCCGCCATCAAGGCGATCCCGGAGGACATCATCGAGGCGGCCCGCCTCGACGGCGTCGGCCCCTGGGGCATGTTCCGCTTCGTCACGCTGCCGGCGATCCGCCCGGCCGTGGTCGTGGTGCTGACCACCATCGGCATCGGCACGCTGAAGGTCTTCGACATCGTGCGCACGATGACCGGCGGCCAGTTCGACACCAGCGTCATCGCCAACGAGTTCTACAGCCAGAGCTTCCGCAGCGACAACCAGGGCCTCGGCTCCGCGCTGGCGGTCCTGCTGTTCCTGCTGGTCATCCCGATCGTCGTCTACAACATCCGGCAGATCCGCCGTTCGGAGGCGCTATGACCACCACGACTCCGCCGGCCACCGCGCCGGTGCTGGAGGCCGGGAAGCCGACGGCGGCCGCGATCGCCAAGCGCAAGCTCACCTCGCCGTGGGCCTCGCTGGCCGCGATCGTCATCGCGGTCCTGTGGACGCTGCCGACCTTCGGGCTGCTCATCTCGTCGTTCCGCCCGCAGCGGCAGATCAAGACGACGGGCTGGTGGACGTTCTTCTCCGACCCGCAGCTGACGATGGAGAACTACCGTCAGGTGCTGGACGCGGAGAGCGGGGCCGGGCTGGGCTCGTACTTCGTCAACTCGCTGGTGATCACCATCCCCTCGGTGCTCATCCCGCTGTGCCTGGCGACGATCGCGGCGTACGCGTTCGCGTGGATCAAGTTCCCCGGCCGCAACATCCTGTTCCTGGCGATCTTCGCCCTGCAGATCGTGCCGCTGCAGGTCACGCTGATCCCGCTGCTCACCCTGTACGTCGACGCCGGCCTGGCGAACACGTTCTGGACGATCTGGCTGTCGCACTCGATCTTCGGCCTGCCGCTCGCCATCTACCTGCTGCACAACTTCATGCGGGAGATCCCGGCCGGCCTGCTCGAGGCGGCCCGGGTGGACGGCGCCGGGCACGTGGCGATCTTCTTCCGGGTGCTGCTGCCGCTGATGCGCCCGGCCCTGGCCGCGTTCGGCATCTTCCAGTTCCTCTGGGTGTGGAACGACCTGCTCGTCGCGCTCACCTTCGCCGGCGGGGGCAACAAGGTCGCCCCGATCACCGTCGCCCTGGCCAACCTGAGCGGCACCCGGGGCACCGCCTGGCACCTGCTGTCGGCGGGCGCCTTCGTCTCGATCATCGTCCCCGTGACGGTGTTCGTGCTGGCGCAGCGCTACTTCGTCCGTGGCCTGCTCGCGGGCAGCGTCAAGGGCTGACGACCCGCCGTACGGGCCCGTGCCCGCTGCCCCTTGCGGCGGCGGTCGCGGGCCCGAGCCGTGTCCGGGCCGTCCGGCCCTACGAGGCGGGCCGGCGGCGGTGCTACGACGGTGGGGACGTCAGGAGGCCCCCATGGTGAGCATCGCGCCGGCCGGCGCCCCGGAGGCGGACCGGCTGCCCCGTACCGAGGTGGTGCTGGTCCGGTGCGGCGACCGGACGGTCGGCGCGTACGTCACCGGGCCGGACGGGGTGCGCTACCGGCCCGTCGTCGACGTGACCGCGCTCGGTGTCGCCGCACTGGCGACCATCGCGCTGACGGCCGCCGCGCTCGGTGCCGGCGTGGCCCTGCGGCGGCGCCCCGCGATCGGCTCGGTGAGCATGGGCCCGGGCGGCTGGGTGAGCCTGCGCGGCACGGGCGTCCCGCCGCTGCGACCGGCCGCGCCCCGCCCGTGGTGGGCCCGGATCCTCAAGGCGAACCGCCTGGTGGTGCAGCGCTGACACGGCAGAAGGGGGACGCCGGTCGGCGTCCCCCTTCTCGCTCGTGCGGTGCCTGTCAGACGGTCGGCTCGGCGCTCGGCTCCACGGTCGGGTCCTCGGACGGAGCGTCGGTCGGGTCGTCCGACGGGTCGTCGGTCGGCTCGGTGGTCGGCTCGGTGGTCGGCGTGGGCGTGACCGACGGGCTGGGCGCCGGCTTCACGCCCTTGCCCGAGACGCGGACGACATCGGCGGTGTAGACGTCGCCGGTGCGCCGCCCGACGACCTCGATGCGCTGGCCGGCGGCGACCCCGGAGAGGGTCACCTTCTTGCCGTTGACCCGCAGCGAGGCCTTGGCCGGCACGACGACGGTGACCGTACGCTTGCGCACGTCCTTGGTGCCGCCCTTGGCCAGCAGCGTGACCGTGCCGGCCTGGGCGTCGACGGCGGTGACCGTGCCCGAGGCGGTGAAACGGACGGGCTTGTGGGCCTTGGAGGTCTTGGCGGGCTTCGGGGTGGCCTTGAACGCACTCGCGGAGCCGGGGGCCTTCGCGGCGGGCTGGGCGGCCATGGCGGCGGCCGAGACCGCGGGAACGACGATGCCGGCGGCCAGCAGGGCGGCGACGGCGGTACGACGGATACGCATCCGATGAACTCCTTGGTCCGGGGGAACATCTCGATACTTCGGCGGGACGGTTGCCGTACGGTTGCCGGCGCCGTGTTTCCCGGTTGCGCCCCCTGACCGCTCCCGATCACCGCCGGGTGGCAGGCTTGCGGGGGGACACCGCCGGACGAGAGGACGAGGTCGATGCGCTACGTGGCGATCGGGGACAGCTTCACCGAGGGGCTCGGTGACGAGCTGCCGGACGGCACGCCGCGCGGCTGGGCCGACCGGGTCGCCGCCGGGCTGGCCGCGGCCGGCGACGAGCCCGTCGAGTACGCCAACCTCGCCATCCGCGGGCGGCTGCTCGAGCCGATCGTCACCGAACAGCTGGAGGCCGCGCTGGCCCTGACCCCGGCGCCCACCCTGATCACCCTCAACGGCGGCGGCAACGACATGATGCGCCCCGGCGTGGACCTCGACCGGCTCGTCCAGCTGACCGAGCGGGCCGTGCGGCGGTGCGCGGAGGTGGGCGTTCAGCTGGTGCTGCTCAGCGGCGCCGACCCGTCGCAGCACCTGCCCCTCGGCGCGATGATGCGCCGACGAGCCGAGGTGCTCACCACCGCCGTCGCCGAGCTGGCCGCCCGGCACGGGCTCGTCCTCGCCGACGTCTTCCACGACACCGAGATCCGGAAGGCGCCGTACTGGTCGCCGGACCGCCTGCACCTCAACGCGGCGGGCCACCAGCGCGCCGCCGGCGTGGTGCTGAACGCGATGGGCCACCCCACGGCCGCCCACGTCGTTGACCCGGGACCCGCCAACGGCCGTCGCCTGGCCGCCGAGGTGCGCTACTACCGCGAGCACGTGCTGCCGTGGATCAGCCGGCGGGTACGCGGCCGCTCCTCCGGCGACCACCGCACCGCGAAGTTCCCGCAGTGGACGCCGGTCAGCGCCGCTCTGTGACCCGCGGGCGGTGACCGGCCGGCCCGTTCATCGGGTCAGGCCCGTGGCCACGGCGAGGAACGCCTCGGCGTCCTCCCGGCGGCCGACCCGGAGGAGGAACAGGCCGGTGGAGACCAGCTCCATCACCGCCCACTGCCGGACGGCGTCCGGGTCGCTCCCGGTCAGCCGCCCGGCACGCCGGCAGCCGCGCTCCATCCGCTCCCGCACGCGCCCCGGGTCACCGGCCGCCAGCTCGGCGATCCGGCCCTGCACGCCCCGCGCCTGCACGACGCCCAGGTCGTGCGCGGGCTCGGAGATCAGCCCCTCCGGGTCGACCAGCCGGAAGCCCGCCCCGCCGGGCGCCTCCAGGGCGTTGAGGGCGTGCACGTCCCCGTGCACCAGCACCGCGCGGGACGGGTCGGCCGCGGCCTCCCGCTCGGCGGCGCAGCTCAGCGCCAGCTCCACGGTCGCCTCCGGGCAGGGCCGGCCCAGCTCCTCCCAGGCCGAGGGGATGTAGCCGGCATGCCACCGCGCCGCCTCGGCTCCGGTGGGAAGCACGCCGCCCTCTGCCACCTTCCGCCATCCTCGTGCGGCGGTCGCGGTCAGCGCGTCCAGCTGCCGGCCGGCCGGCCAGCCCAGGCCGGCCATCGGCCGCCCGAGCCGCTCCAGCAACAGGGCCCGGCGCAGCCCGTCGTGACGGATCAGCCGGGCGTACGGGTCACCGCCGGCCAGCCGCAGCGCCGTCAGCTCCCGCTCGGCAGGCGTGACCTCGTCGATGCCCGGCGGGATCGGCACCTTGAGCACGACCCGGGCGCCGTCGTGCGTCACGGCCTCGGCGACGTACGCGGCCCGGCCGCCGTCCAGCCGGGCGCCGACAGTGAGCGACCAGTCCGCCGCCAGGCTCGCGAGCAGCTCGGGAAGCTCGGCCAGCCACCGGCCGCCGGTCTCCCCCAGCGCCCGCAGGGACAGCGCGACCGGCTCGGACACGGCGATGGCCGGCATGGGCCTCCCTCCCCCGACGAGCTGCCGAGACCCTAGCCGAGCGGCGCCTCGCGGGGCAGGTGGACGGTGACGAGTGTGCCGTGCGGGTCGCGGTTGGCGGCCGTGGCCGTGCCGCCGTGCTGGGCCGCCGTCTGCGCGACGATCGCGAGGCCCAGCCCCGATCCCGGCATCGCGCGGGCCGCCGCCGAGCGGTAGAAGCGGTCGAAGACGTACGGCAGGTCCGCCCCGGCGATGCCCGGACCGTCGTCCGCCACGGTCAGGCGGCATCCGCGATCACCCTCGCGGCTCAGTCCCGTGTGCACGGTCGCGCCGGGCGGGCTCCACTTGGCGGCGTTGTCGAGCACGTTGACCACCATGCGTTCCAGCTCGCCGGGGCGGCCGGTCACGGTGACCGGCGCGAGGTCGGTGGTGAAGGTGAGGCCGGGCGCCCGGATGCGGACCCGGTTGACCGCGGCGGTGACCACGTCGGCCAGCGCGACCGGTTCGGCGGCCTCCCGGGTGGTCTCCTCGCGAGCGAGCTCCACCAGCTCGGTGGTGAGCGTGGCGAGCTCGCCCACCTGCGCCTCGAGGTCGGCGACCAGCTGGGCGCGGTCCTCCGGCGGCAGCCGGTGCGCCAGCTCGGGCTGCCGTTCGACGGCCAGCAGCAGCTCCACATTGGTACGGATGCTGGTCAGCGGGGTCCGCAACTCGTGACCGGCGTCCTCGACGAGGGTGCGCTGCGCGCGGCGGGCGGTGTCGATGGCGGCCAGCATCGTGTTCACCGAGCGGCCGAGCCGGGCGATCTCGTCGGCCCCGCTGACCGCGATGGGCCGGCCGAGGTCCATGGTGACGGCGACGCCCTCGACCGCCTCGGTGAGCCGTTCCACCGGGCGCAGCCCGGCGCGGGCCACCGTACGCCCGAGCAGCGCCGCGGCACCGACGCCGGCCACGCAGCCCACCGCGAGCAGCAGGCCGAAGGCGGTCAGGGTGTCGCGGGAGGGGTCCTGGCTGACGGCCACCTGCACCGCGCCGCCGCCGCGGACCGGCACGGTGAGCATCAGGTACGTGTCGCCGCCGATCGTCACCCGCTCCTGGACCTGCTGCTGCCTGCCCGCCGCGACCTGCCGGGCCGCCGCGGTCACGGGCAGCGGCGTGCCCGGGTCGGCGACCACGGTGGCGCCGGCGTCGAGGATCTGCCAGCCGGGTCCCAGCTGGCGCGGGTGCCGGCCGGGGCCGGGCCGGGGTCCGGGGCCGGGCCGTCCCGCCCGCCACTGGTCCGGCTGCGCGGCGATGGCCTGCGCGTCGGCGCGCAGCTGCGACTCGATGCGGTGCCGCTGGATCCCGGCGACGGCCACCCAGGCCATGCCGGCGAAGAGGAGAACGGCCACCGCGACGGCGCCGGTGACCAGCAGCGACAGCCGGGTGTGCAGCGTACGGCGGCCCCACCAGCGCAGCGCCGCCCCGGCCCTCACAGCGGCTCCTCGCGCAGCGCGAACCCGACACCGCGGACAGTGTGCAGCAGCCGCGTCTCCCCCTCCGCCTCGAGCTTGCGCCGCAGGTACCCGAGGTAGACGTGGATGCTGTTCGACGTCTCCCCGAAGTCGTAGCCCCACACCTGCTCGAACAGCGCCGAGCGGGTCAGCACCTGCCGCGGGTGCCGCAGGAACGCCTCCAGGATGGCGAATTCCGTCCGGGTCAGCCGCAGGGGCCGCTCGCCGCGCCACACCTCGCGGGTACCCGGGTCGAGGCGCACGTCGGCGAAGGCCAGCCACCGTCCCGGCCGCCCGCCGGGTGCGGCGGCCCCCGGCCCGCCCAGCGCCGAGCGCCGCAGCAGGGCCCGCAACCGGGCCAGCAGCTCCTGCAGGGCGAAGGGCTTGACCAGGTAGTCGTCCGCGCCGGCGTCGAGGCCGGCCACCCGGTCGCCCACGCTGTCGCGGGCGGTGAGCATGAGCACGGGTACGAGCACCCCGCCGGAGCGCAGCCGCCGGCACGTCTCCAGCCCGTCCAGCACCGGCATGCTGACGTCCAGGACCACCGCGTCGGGCTCGTGCGCCCGTACCTCGTCGAGCGCCTCGCGGCCGTCGCGGGCGGTGCCGATCCGGTAGCCCTCGAACCGCAGCGTACGGGCGAGCGAGTCGCGGACGGCCGCGTCGTCGTCCACCACCAGGATCCGCATCTCCCCCTCCCGCCGGGGTGTCACAGGTGCGCGGCGTCGAGCGCCGCCTGCAGCGACTCGACGTAGCCGTCGCTGGTGACGGTGGCGCCCGAGACGGTGTCGATGGCGGCGCCCTGCGCGGCGAGGGTCTCCTGGCGCAGCACCGGCAGGGCGTACGCGTTGATCTCCTGGTCCCGGTGGTTGCCGTTCGGGTACACCGGCACGGCGACCTCGGTGATCCGGCCGCCGGAGACGGTGATGGTCACCTGGACCGGACCCCAGCGGGTCTGCGCGACCGACCCGGTGTAGGTCCTGGCGGCCGATGACGGGGCAGCGGACGGCGGGGCAGCCGACGGCGCCGGCGAGGCCACGGGCGGCTCGGTCGCGGTGGTCAGCGGGGCCTCGGCCACCGGGGTCGCCGCGGCCGCGCCGTTCGTGCTGGTGCGGTAACTGACCAGCAGCACCAGCGCCGCGACCGTGGAGAACAGCCACAGGGTGATCCGTCTCATGGGCTCCACCATCCGGCTTCCGGCTGTGAGGCCGATGTCCGTCGGCTAAGCGTTTCCTAAGAACTGAGGACGGTCGCGAGCCGAGGGCGTCTCGACGTATGAACAGGGCGGATTCCGGGCATCCGGGTAGCACCGGCCGGAGGCGCCGGTGTTCGCACTATTTCCTGGGAGGGCCCGATGACATGGGCACAGACGGTCCGTGAACGGGCCCGGACCCGGCTCGCCGCCGCGGCGAGCCGGAGCGCCCCGCCGCCGTTCACCGCGGGACCGGAACTCCAGGACACGGCGCCGCCGGTGATGGTGGTGCAGCCGACCGGCCCGGACGACCTGCTGCCGCGGGGCATCCGGACGGCCGGCGCGTGGGCGTGGCGGTTCATCCTGCTGGTCGCGGCGGCGTACCTGTTCCTGCGGGTCGTCAGCCTGCTGCGCGTCGTGGTGATCCCGGTGATCGTCGCGGTGCTGCTGGCCGCCCTGCTGCAGCCCGCCGCGGCGGCGCTGACCCGGCGCGGCGTCAAGCGGTCGCTGTCGGCGGCCATCGTGCTGATCTCCGGCCTGGTGATCGTCTTCGGCGGCATCACGCTGATCATCCAGACGATCGTGTCGCAGATCGACAGCCTGTCGAAGCAGGTGACCGACGGCGTCGACGAGGTGCAGAGGTGGCTCTCGCAGGGGCCGCTGCACCTCACCGACGCCCAGCTCAGCCAGTACGTCGACCGCGCACAGCAGGCGCTCACCGACCATCAGGGCGCCCTGACGTCCGGTGCGCTCAGCACCGCGGCCACGGTCGGTGAGGTGGTCACCGGGTTCTTCCTGACGCTGTTCACGCTCTTCTTCTTCCTGCGCGACGGGGGCCAGATCTGGTCGTTCCTGTGCCGCCTGCTGCCTCGGGAGGCTCGGGTGCCCACCGCGCGGGCCGGTCACTACTCGTGGCACACGCTGGTGTCGTACGTGCACGCCACCGTGCTGGTGGCGCTCGTGGACGCGGTCGGCATCGGCATCGGCCTGTTCGTCCTGCGGGTGCCGCTGTGGCTGCCGCTGGCCGCGCTGGTGTTCCTGGGTGCGTTCATCCCGGTGGTCGGCGCCACGATCACCGGCGCGGTGGCGGTGCTGGTCGCGCTGGTAGCGAACGGGCCGGTCACCGCGCTCATCGTGCTGGGCATCGTGATCGCGGTGCAGCAGCTCGAGGGGCATGTCCTGCAGCCGCTGATCATGGGCCGGGCGGTGGCGCTGCACCCGCTCGCGGTCATCCTCGCCATCGCGACCGGCATCGTGGTGGCGGGCATCGTCGGTGGTCTCATCGCCGTGCCGCTGCTCGCGGTGCTCAACACCGCCATCCGCTACCTCGTCCGGCATCCGGCCGGCGAGCCGACACCCGACCGGGAACCGCCGGGCACGGAGTCCACCGACGACGACGAGGCCGAGGCCGACGACGCGCGGGCCGACGCGACCCGCGCCGGGGACCCGGACGAGCCGCCGCCGGCGGACACGTCGGTGGCCCGCGATCCGGAACCGGTCGCGAGGGGCTGAGCCTCAGGACGACCCGGGTACGGCGGCACGCGACAGCCGGACGGTGAAGGTGGTGCCCTCGCCCACCTTCGAGTCCACCTCGACCGTGCCGCCGTGCTCGGTGACGATCGTGCGCACGATGGCCAGGCCCAGCCCGGAGCCCTGCACCGCCTGGTCCATCGCGTTCGCCGCCCGGTGGAACGGCGTGAACAGGCCGGGCAGGTCGGCCTCCGGGATGCCGATGCCGGTGTCGCTCACCTCCACCACCGCGGTGTCCCGGTCGGCGTGCACCCTGTAGCCGACGTGGCCGCCCGTACCCGTGAACTTCACGGCGTTGCCGAGCAGGTTGCGCAGGAGGTGCTCGAGGCGCCGGGCGTCACCGTTGACCCACAGCGCGGCGGTGTCACCGGTCAGCCCGATCCCGCGGGACCGGGCGACCGGCTCCAGCTCGGCGTGCACCGTCGCGGCCACGGCGGCCAGGTCCACGGGTACGGACCCGGCCCCGGGCGACGCCCCGCTGCGGTCGAGCAGCAGCAGGTCGGACACGGTGTCGTGCAGCCGGTGGGCGTTGCGCAGGATCGCGGCGACGCAGCGCTTGTGCAGCGGCGGAAGCTCCCCGTCGTCGTCGGCGAGCGTCTCGGCGTAACCGAGGATGCTGGTCAGCGGCGTCCGCAGCTCGTGGGTCACGGTCGCGACGAACGCGTCCTTGCGCTCGTCGAGGACCCGCAGCTCGGTGATCAGCCGGGCCTGGCGGTGCTGCAGGCGCTGCTGGCGTACCGCGTGCTCGATCTCTCGGGCGGCGCCGGCGAGCAGCCGGCGCTCGTGGGCGGTCCACTCCCCCGGCTCGCGGCGCACCACGCAGACCAGGCCCGGCGGGCAGTCGGCATCGCCGCCGAGCGGCACCGCCAGCGCCCCCTCCACGTGCGGCACGGCCATGACGTCCCCGGGAACGCCTGCGAGCACGTCGCGGACGGTACGCGGCGACAGCGACGGCGCGTCCGGCGGCCAGCAGGCGCTGATGCCGTGCGCGGAGTCCAGCGAGATGCGCCCGTGCACGGCGTCGGCGCCGAGGGCCTCGCCGATCAGCCGCGCCACCCGGACGGCGCCGGCGGTGACGTCGGTGCTGTCCCGGACCGCCGCGGCGACGGCCTGGCGCAGGTCGGCGCGGACCAGGCGGGCGGCGTCGGCGGCGAGCAGCCGTTCCACCTCGTCGGCGAGCCGGTTGACCGACACGGCCACCGCCTGCATCTCGGGGTCGCCGGCGGGCACGGCTCGGGCGCCGAGGTCGCCCACGGTGAGCCGGTGCAGCGTGGAGCGGACCTGGTCCAGCGGGGCGAGCAGCGACCGCCGGGCCCATCCGGCGAGCGCCAGCGTGACGGCGAGGAACACCGCGCCCAGGCCCGCGAACACCAGCTGGGCGAGGCGGGACTCGGTACGCGCACCGGCCGCGGCGCCGGCCTGCTCGGCGCGTACGGCCCGGTCCACCGCGGCGTTCGCGGCGCGCAGCTCGTCGAAGAGCTCCTTGCCCCGTTGGGTCTGGGGGAAGTCCGGGTCGGCCTCCCCCGCGTTGACGATCGGGGTGGCGTACGCGTACAGCCACTGCGAGGCCGCCGCGCGCTCCTGCGCCACGAGCCGCAGCACGTCCGGGTCCGACGTGTTCCCGGTGATCTCGTCGAAGGCCGTGAAGGCGCCCACCCGGCCCTGGTCGTACGGCTCCAGGAACAGCGGGCGGCCGGTGAGCTGGAAGCCGCGTATGCCGGTCTCCGCGTCGGTCATGTGCTGCAGGGCGGCGGTGTTGGCGTCGCGGGCCCGTTCCAGCCGCTCGGCGCGCTCGGCGTGCCGCGCCTGCAGCCGGTCACCGGCGACGAGCTGCACGATGACGACGGCGAGGAACAGCAGGATGAGGGTGACCAGGCCGGCGACGGCGCGGCGCCGCATGGAGTCCACGTCAGGCCCCCGGCAGGGTGAAGGTGATCGTGGTGCCGCCGCCGGGCGCCGCGCCGGCCCAGATCCGGCCGCCGTGGCGCTGCACGATGCGCTGGCAGGTGGCCAGCCCCACCCCGTGCCCGGGGTTCTCGGCGCTTACCTGGGCGAACATCTCGAAGACCCGGTGCCGGTCGGCCTCGGGGATACCGATGCCGTTGTCCGTGACCCGGATCCGCCATTCGCCCTCAAGGCACTCGGCGTCGACGGTGACGGTGGCGGGCAGGCCCGGGCGGCGGTACTTGATCGCGTTGCCGATGAGATTCTGCAGCAGTTGCCGTAGCAGCGTGGGGTCGACCGCGAGCACCGGCAGGCCGGGGCCGACGGTGACCGTGGCGCCCGCGGCGGTGATGCTGTCGCGCAGGTCGGTGATGGCGAGCCCGGCGACCTCGCGGACGTCGGCCTTGTCGCGCCGGCAGGGCTCGCTGCCGGCCCGGGCGTACGTCAGCAGCGCTTCGATGAGGGCCTGCATGCGGGCGACCGCACGGGTGCCGGCCGCGATCCACTGCCGCCCCCGCTCGTCCAGCACCTCCTCGTACGCGTCCTCGAGCAGCTCGAGGTAGCCGTTGACGACGGCGAGCGGGGCGGCGAGGTCGTGGCTGACCACCCCGGCGAACTGCTCGAGCTCGGTGTTGGAGCGGCGCAGCTCGGCGATGGTGTCGGCGAGCTCGGCGTGCGCCCGTTCGAGCGCGCCGCGCTGGTCACGGTCCGCGGTCACGTCGGTCATCGCGACCACGGCGCCCAGCGGCGTGCCGTCGGCGGTGGTGAGCCGGCGGCCCCCGGCGACGACGTGCCGCGGCGCCCGGCCGGCGGGCTGGATGAGCATCTCGGCACCTCGCACGGCACCGCCGCGCAACGCCTGCATCAGCGGGATCTCGTCGACCGGCAGCGGGGTGACGCCGTCGGTCCGGAACAGCCGGTACCGGTCGCTGAAGTCGCCGGGGTCAACCGAGGGGTCGGCGTCCAGCCCGTGCCAGTCGCGCGCCGCGCGGTTGAACAGCGTGAGGTGCCCGTCCGGGTCGGCGGCCGCCACGGCGACGTCGATGGTCTCCAGGACCGCGTCGGTGAACTGCTGGCGGGCCTCCGCCTCGGCGGCGAGCCGGGCGTTGAGGCGGGCCTGGCGGCGGCGCTCGAACAGGGCGAGGATCACCTGCGCCAGGTCCTTGAGCCGGTCGATCTGCTCGGCGGTGAGCTCGTGGCGCTCCGAGTCGAAGACGCAGAGGGTGCCGAGGGCGTGCCCCTGCGGCGTGACCAGCGGCGCCGAGGCGTAGAAGCGCACGTCGGCGTGCACCCCGGTGACCCAGGGGTTGCGGGCGTACGCGGGGTCGGCGCGGGCGTCGGGCAGGTGGACGACCTCGCCGGCCTCGAAGCGGACCGCGCACATGGATTCCGAGCGCGGTGAGTCGCCGCCCTCGAATCCGGTGGTGGTCAGCTGGCACTGCCGGTTCTCGTCGATGAGGTTGAGCGTGGCGGTGGGCACGCCGGCGACCATCGCCGCGACCCGGACGACGGCCTCCAGCTCGTCGTCCGCGGGCTCGTCGAGCAGGCGGTACTCGTGCAGCGCCGCCAGCCGTCGCCGCTCGTCTGCGCTCACCGTGCGGTCCACCCTCCCGTGATGGTGCCGTCGTGAGGTAATTCGGCCGGAATTCCCCCGATCTGAAGAACGGGATCAGCACGCTCAGTGCACAGTCCTGTGAGCTTCCTGAAAGTTGTTACCGATCCGTAACCTTGCGAGCATGCGTACGTGTGGTGACGGTCACACCGCGACCGGCGGACCGATGTGTCCTTTACCGACGCATCTTGCGGGTCACATTCTCGTCATTCATCACGCTGCGTAAGCGATCTTGTTTCAGGAACGTTACCGGCCGGTAGCCAGGCCTCTTGTTCCCACCCGGCGGGACAGGCAACATTCCTCGCACGTCAAGACCGGCCGCATCGACGGGTCTCGCTTGCACGACCTGGAGTCGACCGCGGTGCGAGCCGTATGGCGGTGCGGCCGAGCCGTTACCCCATCAGTACGTACGAGGAGGATCCGTGAAGGATGCGCAAGGCGGTCCGGCATACGGTCGCACCAACTGGCGCCGTTTTGCCGTAGCGGCGGTGGTACCCGTCGCGGCAGCCGGTGCCTTGGTCGTCGGGATGGCCAACGGGGCGTTCGCCGCCTCGTTCACCGTCTCCGGTCAGTCGTTCAAGATTTCGGCCGACAAGCTCGAGGGCACCGGTTTCGCCCAGTACGGCGACAAGGACACGACGGCGGACGGCACCCAGATCCCGGTGGCCATGTCCGGTATCTCCTCCGCGAAGCTCTACAACCTGTGCCAGTCGGTGAAGATGCCCGGGCTGCCCGTCAGCCTCACCATCCGGGCGGGGCGCGAGGCCGGCAAGCCGGCCGAGGCCACCGACCTGATGATCGGCATGAGCGAGCTCAGCGGCGACGCCGAGTTCAAGAGCATCAACATCGGTCAGGACGCCGGCACCCTCGGCCTGGGTGGCGAGAACGCGAAGGGCAAGACCGGGACGTTCGGCCAGGAGGCCAAGAGCGTCACGATCACCGACCTCCGGCAGATCTCGACGTCCACCTCGGCGGGCACGTTCAAGCTCAAGGGCCTGAACCTCAAGGTGAACGGCCCCGGCGCCGACGGCAAGCCGGCGGAGTGCTTCTGACGCACCACCCGAGGCCCGCGGATCGCACCGTCCGCGGGCCTCACCCATGCCGGTAGCATCCCGGCACCGTTCGACGAGGAGGACGTACGTGGCACCACCAAGCACGCCGCCCGGCGGCTTCCGTCACTGGCGGCGCAGCCGGCCGTTCTGGGGCGGGCTCCTGCTCGTGCTCGCCGGGCTGGAGCTGTTCCTCAGCGCCAACCTGACGCTGGGCGACCTGCAGGTGCACTTCGGGCCCCAGGGCTTCCTCTCGTACCTGCTGCCGCTGATGCTGCTGCTCTGCGGCGTGCTGACCTGGGTGAGCCCGGGCCAGCGGCTCTTCTACGGCATCCTCGGCCTGCTGACCGCGGTGTACTCGCTGATCGGCCTGAACTTCGGCGGCTTCGGGTTCGGCATGCTGCTCGGCATCTTCGGCGGCGCGCTGGTGCTGTCCTGGTCGCCGGCCCGCCCGCAGCCGGAGGCACAGACCCCGGCCGGCGGCGCCCACACCGGCGATCCCGACGAGACCGCACCCCTGGACGGCGCCGACGCCGACACCACCACCCCCGCGGCGGAGCTGCCGTACGGCGCCCCGGCGGAGGAGGATCTGCGCCCGTACCCGGCGGCACCCGACGAGGCGCGTCCCGACGACACCGCGGTGCTGCGCCCGGCGAACAGCTCCGGCCTCGTGCCCGGATTCTCCAGCGACGGGATGACCCCCGCGCCCGACGACCCCGAGCAGCCGCCCCGATCCTCCGGCGGGTACCGCAAGGCGTTCGCCATCACGCTCGTACCGCTCGTGGTCACCGCCGCCGTCCTCGCCGCGGGCGGGCGCACCCCGGCGCGCGCGGACGACGAGTGCCCTGAGGGCCTGCCGTCGCGCTCCGTCGCGGCCACCGGCAAGGAGAGCGTCAAGCAGACCCCCGCCGGCGCGAAGGCGCGGGCCAAGACCCACGCGCCGGCCAAGGCGGTCCGCAAGAGCGCCGCGCCCGCGACACCGGCCAAGAGCTCACCGGCGAAGGCCGACGAGCCCGAGGAGGACGACCCGAGCGGTACCGGCAACCCCATCGTCGACGGCTGGAACGGGCTGGTCGACGGCGTCGGTGACCTGCTCGGCATCGGCGACGACGAGACCGCGGACCCGTCGGCGAGCGCTTCCCCCAGCGCGCCGGCGGCGGAACCGTCCACGCCGGCCACCTCCGCGCCGGTCACCGAGGGGCCGTCCGCCCCCGTGCCGCAGCCCAGCGGCAAGCCCTCGGCGGACCCCTCCGGGTCGTCGGCGGGCTCGGCGTCCCCGTCCCCGTCGCCGAGCTCGTCCGACATCCCGTGCCTGGGCCCCCGGGTGTTCAAGGAGGCCGGGCCGGACGACGTGCCGCAGGTGTCGATCAAGGGCGGCACCCTGGAGACCGACCGCCTCACGATGTACAACTCGACGTACGACGGCGTGATCGACCTGAGCACCGCCGAGGGCACCGTCAAGGCGCTCAAGTTCAGCATGGACAAGGCGGTCAACAAGCCGTTCAAGCTGACGATCCCGGAGCAGGGCGGCGCCACCACCCTGATCGAGAGCAGGGAACTGACCACCGACGGCAACGTGCGCTTCTACACCCCCAGCTTCAAGGGCAAGCTCTTCGGCGTCATCCCGGTGACCTTCACCCCGGAGTCGCCGCCGCCGCTGACGCTGCCGGTGCTGTGGTTCACCGACGTGACGATCAACCTGGCCTTCGTCCGCTGCGACACGCTGACCGCCAAGCCGCTGGACGTCAGCGAGAAGAGCTAGCCGAGCCGCGCCGCCCGACGCTCCCGCCAGCCGCGGACGACCTCGTCGGCGTCCAGCGGGGGCAGCAGCACGGGCGGCCCGTCCAGCAGCCCGGCGCGGGCCTGGCGCAGCTGCTCGTTGAGCGCCGCCACGTACGCCCGCACCTCCGCCTCGGAGCGGCGGGCGTCCACCGTCTCGCGCAGGTCCTCGGCCTCGCGGCGCACAGCCAGGGTGGGCGGCAGCGCCCCCGCGGTCGCTCCCTCGCGGCGCAGCCAGTCCTTGACCCACCAGTCCTCGTCGTACTCGCGGCCGTGGTCGCTCAGCGGCTTGCCCGAGCCCGGCAGGTCGTCGAACTGGCCCTGCTCCTGCGCCTCGCGGATCTTGCGGTCGATGTGCGACTCGTACCAGCTCGCCATGGATGCCAGTCTACGGCGGGTCACGGCGGGCCCGGCTCGACGAGCAGGTCGGCCAGGACGCCGGCGTGGTCGCTGAGCCACACGCCGTCCACGGGACGGTCGCCGACCAGCCGGGCGGCCGTGACGGCGACGCGATCGGGCGGTCCCGCCAGCACGTAATCGATGCGGTACGCGCCCGGAGCCACCGGCAGGCGGGCCATCTCGGCCGCGGCGAGCGGGTTGCCGGCCGTCCACGTGTGCCCCGGCCCGGCGCCCGAGGCGGTCCAGGCGTCGACGAGGCCGTACCCGGTCAGCAGGCCGACGCCCGGCTCGCCCGGCCCGGCGTTGAGGTCACCGGCGACGACCGCGATGCGGCCGCGGTGCCGGTCCAGCAGGTCGCACACCGCAGCGGCCTGGACGGCGCGGGCGGCCGGCTCCGCGGGCTGCCAGGGCGTGGTGGGCACGACGAACAGCACGCCGGGATCGACGGCCACCGCGACGGTCCACCAGTGCGCCTCCCCGGGCTCACGGTGCTCGCGGATCTCCGTGACGCGGTGGGCCCGGCGGGTGGCGACGACCGTGCCGCCGAACCGGTCGAGGCCGGGCGGCGGCGGCCCGATGAGATCGTCCTGATGGGTCGCGTGCAGGCCGGTGCCGGCGAGCAGGCGCTCGAGCTGGCCGGTACGGCGTACCTCCTGAAGCGCCACGAGGTCCGGGCGCAACCGGGCGATCTCCCGGCGCAGCAGGGGCGTCCGGCGCGGGTCCCCGGCCTCGTTCTGGACGTTGAGGGTCAGCACGCGCAGCCGCATCCCCCGATCTTCCGCCGGCCCGGCCCCACCGGCCACTGATCCCACAATTCCTATCGGTGAGGTAGTATGACGGCCCGCCTCAGAGGGAGCACGCCATGTTCACGCTGACCGAACGGGCCGCCCGGCTGCTCGTCGCCGACACCGCGCTCGCACCCGCCCGCCCCGGCTTCGTCGGCGCGGCCGTCGACCTGCTGATCTCCGAGCCCGGGCTGCCCGTCTCGCTGTCCGCCTCGCTGGCCGCCGAGCGGCCGCGACTGCGGCACGGCTTCCTCACCGCGCGCTCGCCACGGGTGGTGGTGGTCAGCGGGCCGCCCTCGCCCGGCATCGACGCGGCCATCACCCGGCTGGCCGACGACCTGCCCCGGGCCCTGCCGCTGATCGCCGGGCACCGCGTGGCCGTCCTGGAGGAGGCGTCCGACGACGCCGACCCGGCGCGGACCGGGGTGCCGTTCACGGCGGCCACCGCCGGGGTCCGCGTGGGCCTGGAGGCCGGCCTGGACGAGGACGGCATGCTCGGGCTGCGCCGCCGCTGGACCCTGGCGCACGCCCTCGCGCCGGTGCTGGCGGCGGCGTTCGCCAACTCCCCGCTGCGCAACGGGCGCCCGACCGGCTGGCGCAGCAACAGGCAGGCGCTGCGCACGCTGCCGCGCTGCACCGCCGACCCCCGCGCCGACTGGAGCAACCAGGTGCTCGGCGCGCGGGTCGCCGGCACGTCCCGCACCTTCCGCGAATGGACCGGCGCCGGCCCCGGCGCCCGCCCGTCCGTCCCCGACCTGACCCGCCACCTCGAGACGGTCCGGCCCCCGATCGCGGCGCGCCGGCACCTGGAGATCGACGTAGCGGACCGCCAGCCCGGCTCTGGCTGGCAG
Source organism: Nucisporomicrobium flavum (assembly GCF_016464385.1). Taxonomy (GTDB): domain Bacteria; phylum Actinomycetota; class Actinomycetes; order Mycobacteriales; family Micromonosporaceae; genus Actinoplanes; species Actinoplanes flavus_A. Next base: position 481,904 of record NZ_JADMLH010000001.1, read on the forward strand.
GTCGTCGTCGCGGTCACCGCCGCGCTGCTCGACGAACCGCGCGCGGCAGTCCAGGCGCTGACCGCCACGGAACCCCTGCGCACGACGCCGGGCCTGTGGGCACGCGCCACCCGCGACGCGCTGACCGATCCCGCGCTGGCCACGGCCGCCCGGGCCTGCTTCGTGGCGGCGTACGAGTCGCTCACCCGCCAGGGCGTCTCCCGCGGCGTCCGCGACTCGGTGGCGGCGTTCACGGAACGGTACGTTCTCCGCGGCCGCTGCCCCGCCGACGACGTCCTGGACCGCGCCCGCGCCACCTCCTGAGGCGGTGGCCACCGGTACAGCCATGACCCGGCGGGCGGGGGCTGCGGCCGTACGGTCGGTCCATGACCCCACGACCCACGGCCGACCCCACCATCGGCGACCGGATCCGGGCGCGCCGCCTGCGCCGCGGCTGGAGCATCCGGTACGCCGCCAGCCGCGCCGGCGTCTCGCATGCCACCTGGAGCCGCATCGAACGGGGGCGTCAGGCGGCCGACAACCGGTTCACGCTCGCGGAGATCGCCGGGGCGCTGGAGTGCTCCCCGGCCGAGCTGGCCGGCGCCCCGGTGCCCGCCGCCGACCGGGCCGCCGCGGCGGCGCAGACGGCGGTGCACGGCATCCGCCGGGCCCTGGTCGACGCCGACCTCACCGAGCCCGCCGCGGGCGCAGCGCCGCCGGTCGCCGGATCGGCCCGCACGCTCGCCCTCGCCGACACCCTGCGGCAGGGGTGCGACTACGCCGGCGCGGCCCGGCTGCTCCCGGAGCTGCTGGCCGCGTTGCACGCCGCGGCCGCCGGGCCGGACCGGGCGGCGGCGCTGCGGCTGCTCTGCGACGCCACGTTCATCGCCTCGTCCGTGCTGCGCAACCTCGGGCATCCGGCGGACGCGTGGCTGGGGGCGGAGCGCTGCCGTGACGCTGCGGAGGCCGCCGACGATCCGGTGCTGCGCGGGTACGCCGCGTACGCCCGGGCCAGCGCGGCGGCCGCCTGCGGGTCGTACGACCGTGCCCTCGCAGTGGCTGGGCGAGCCGTCGACGAGCTGCGGCCGCACGCCGGACGCCCCGGCGGCTCGGAGGTGCTCGGCTCGCTGATGCTGGTCTGCGCGTACGCCGGCCGCGGCGACCGCAGGCCGGACGACAGCCGCGCCTGGTCGGCGGAGGCGGAGGAGCTGGCCCGGCGTACCGGCGAGACGACCGCGCTGGGGATGTACTTCGGTCCCACCAACGTCGGCATCTGGCGCATCGGCATCGAGGCGGACGGCGGCGACCCCGGGCTCGCGGCGCAGATCGCGCGCGCCACGAACCCGGCGGGCATCACGGCCGGCTTCCGGCAGGTGTTCTACTACGCCGACACGGCCCGCGCGCTGGCCCGGATCCGCGGGCGGGAGCGGGAGGCGGTCCGCTACCTGCTGACGGCGGAACGGCTGGCGCCGCAGCACATGCACACCTCGGCGGTGGCGCAGGAGACGACGCGGGCGCTGCTGGAGCGGTCCCGCCGTACGGCCGCCGGCTCGCAGCTGCGCGGCCTGTGCGAGCGCATGCAGGTCGGCTGACTAGTCCCGGGCCGGGCGGAAGCTGTCGAAGATCAATTGCAGGTCGTCGCGGTTCTCGGCCCAGTCGGCGTCGCGGGTCTGCCAGTAGATCCCGTACGCCTGATGCGCCGACGTCACGACCCCCCGGTTGTTGACGTGCTGGCGGGAGCCGCCGTCGAAGGTGAACTCCCAGTCGGCGGCCTTACGGAAGTAGCGCACCTCCCGAATGTGGATCTCGCGGTATCCGGGGAAGTCGCCGCGCGCCACCCGGTAGTCCGCCTTGCCCCGCCAGTCCCCGACCGGGTCCCACTGCGGCTCGTCGGTCTGGTCGATGCCGAGCACGCGGCCGGTGCTGTGGTCGCGGAAGTACACCATGGAGCCCTTGCGCGACCGGGTCCAGCCCTCCGGCACGTACAGGGCGAAGCCGGTCCGGTCGCGGTAGTCGCGCCAGCCCGCGGGCCGCCGCGGGAGCTGCCGGCCGGCCACGGTCGTCCGGGCCGCGGGTGACGACGCTGCGGTCACCGAGGGCGTCGCCGAGGGTTCACCGGCCGACGGGCTCGGTGCGGGAGTGCCCGCGGTGGTGGCGGCCGGTGGCGCCGGGGCCGAGGCGGCGGGCGGCTGCTGGGCCCCGGTGCGCCCGTCGTCGCGCGTGGCCAGCCAGCCGACCGTACCCGCGAGCAGGAGCACAACCACCAGCGCCGCCGCGACGAGCAGCCCGCGGCGGGAACGGCCGGCCCGCGGCGGCGCGGCCGGGGCCGGGGCAGCGGGAGAAACGGGAGCAGCGGGAGAAACCGGCGCGGCGACGGGCACGGACGGCACGGTGGCCACCGCCGCCGGCTCGGCCGCGGCCTCCTCGAGGCGGCGGCGGGTCTCCGCCATGCCGATGCGTTCGGCCGCGTCCTTGCGGAGCAGCCCCTCCAGCACCGGTTGCAGCGGCCCGGCGCGCTGCGGCGGGTCGGGCTCGTCGGCGGCGAGGGCGGTGAGCGTCCCCAGAGCCGACGGACGGTGGAACGGCGAGCGTCCCTCCACGGCGGCGTACAGCGTGGCGCCCAGCGACCACAGGTCCGAGGCGGGCTCGGTGGTGCCGTCGCGGGCGCGTTCCGGCGCCATGTACTCCGGCGAGCCGAGCACGATCTCCGAGCTGGTCGTGACGATGCTGTCGCCGTCGATGGAGGCGATGCCGAAGTCGGTCAGCACCACCCGGCCGTCCTGTCCGAGCAGGACGTTGGCGGGCTTCACGTCGCGGTGCCGTACGCCCTTGCGGTCGGCCGCCTCGAGCGCCGCCAGCACCTCGAGGCCGATCCGGGCCACCCGGCGCGGCTCCAGCGGGCCGTCCTCGCGCAGGACCTCCTGCAGCGACCGGGACGGCACGTACTCCATGACGATCCACGCGCGGCCGTCGTCCTCGAAGACGTCGTACACCTGGGCCACGTTGGGATGGCTGATCCGCGCCGCGGCCCGGGCCTCCTGCAGCATGCGCCGGTGCACGGCGTCGCGCTCGGCGGCGACCAGGTCGGCGGGCAGCAGGATCTCCTTGACCGCCACCTCGCGGTGCAGGACCTCGTCGCGGGCGACCCACACCTGACCCATGCCGCCGACGCCCAGCGTCTCGCCGAGGAGGTACCTCCCGGCAACGGCGACGGATCCGGCAGTCATGCGGGCCGATATACCCCGGCCGGTGGCTTCCCGAACCGTTTGTCGGTCCGACCTTTACGGGGCACGTATCGACAGGTGAGCACGGCGTCGAACCGGGGTAGCCGGGTCCGCATGACGACCACCATCCGGACCATCCTCGGCTCCGCGCCGGCCGGCGACCTCGACGCCGACCGGCTCGCCATGCTGTCCGAGACCGTCATCGCCTGCGGGCAGACCTGCGCGGCCTGCGCGGACGCCTGCCTGGGCTCCGGCTTCGCCGCGGGCCTCACCGAGTGCATCGGGCTCGGCCTCGCCTGCGCCGACGTGTGCGCGACCACCGCCCGGGTTCTCGCCCGGCCCGACGGCCGGGACGCGGGAATCGTCCGGGCGCTGCTGGCGGCCTGCGTTGTGGCCAGCGCCGCCTGCGCCGACGAGTGCCGGCGGCAAGCCGACAACTACCGCCACTGCGCTACGTGCGCGCAGATGTGCCGCATCTGCGAGGAGCAGTGCCGCACCGCGCTGGCCGTGATCGGCTGAGCCCCTCGGCGCTACGCTTCCCGGCGTGGATGACCTTGGGTACGCCCGCAGCCGCGCCGACGAGCTGGGCGGGCGGTTCTGCGTGACCTTCGTCAAGGGCGTGGACGAGCGCGAGGCGCTGGCACGGATGGGTGCGTACCCGGACACCGTCGCCGAGCGTGCCGGGGCCGAGCTGACGGGTCACGCGGCCGCGCTCACCGCGGACCGCTGGACGCTGGTGATCGAGCCCGGTGGCACGGCCGGGTCCGATCACGTGCTGCTGGAGGCGGTCTCGCGCGGCACGGAGGCGGTGTCGGTGCTGCGCGACGATACGGCCACGCCGCGGTTCACGTACGCGGTCAAGGGCACGACCACCGTCGCGTTCGACCCGTCGTTCCCCTCTCCCGAGGTGACGTGGGGCACCGATCCGGGCCTGCTGCAGCACCTCATGCAGGCGGTCGGGCTGCGCGAGCCGGCCGGCGAGGACGAGGAGACGTGGCGCGACGCCGAGGCGAGGTCGCTGGTGCTGGCGCAGCGGATCACCGGCGTACGGGTGCCGGAGGGTGCCCTGGAGCGGCCGCGACTGTCGGCGCGGATCGAGCCCTGGTTCGTGGGCCCGGCGCGCCCGGCCGACCTGCTGCGGCCCGGTCCCCGGTTCGCCGACCTGTTCGCCGCCGCCCAGGCCGCGCCGGACGAGGGCAAGCGGGCGGTCGCCGTCGCGGAGGTACGCCGCCTGGCCGGCCTGCTCGGCGTCGCGGACACCCCCGGGCTGGCGGCGGCCCTCGACGACGCCGCGCGCGGGGCGGGCCGCCCGGTGCCGGTGGACTCCGAGCTGGGCCACCACGTCCGGGCCTGGCTCGAGGCCGGCGACGAAGGGCTGGGTCTGCTCACGGCGGCGTTGCGCGGCGTGCTGGACCGCGATGCCGAGGTGGCCTTGCGGGCCGCGCTGCGGCCGTTGCGGGCGGGTGGCTCGCTGTTCGACCTGGACGAGGCCCGCGAGGCCGTCACGGCGTCGCTGCGGGTTTCCTCCTAGCGGGGCGGGCCTATGGGGATGTCGCCGCGCAGCGTGATGCGGTGCATGACGCGCCGCTGCGTGCCGTAGTCGCGGTTGGCGTAGTGGGCGGTGCTGCGGTTGTCCCACATGGCCACGTCGCCCGTACGCCACCGGTGCCGCACGATGTGCTCGGGCTTGGTGAGGTGGGCGTACAGCAGGTCGAGGATCGCGCGGCTCTCGAACTCGGACACCCCGGTGATGTGCGAGGTGAAACCGGGGTTGACGAAGATGCCTTTGCGGCCGGTCTCCGGGTGGACCCGGATCACCGGATGCTCGACCGGGTCGAGGCGGGTGACGAGCTCGCCGTCCCACTCGTTGCCCTGCCCGCCGCGGCGCTGGGCCAGGTAGTAGCCGAACTCCCGGTTGCCGTCGTGCACCGCGGTCAGCCCGTCCACGAGCCGCTGCACCGCCGGGGTGAGCGACTCGTACGCCAGCTGAGCGTCGGCCCAGTTCGTGTCGCCCCCGGACGGCGGCAGCGTCACCGCGCGCAGGATCGAGCCCAGCGGCGGGCGTTTCATGAACGTCACGTCGGTGTGCCACACGTCGGCGAAGCCGTTGTCGGCGCTGTCGAGGGCGTACACCTCGGGGTGGTCGGCGTCCACGCCACCGACGACGGGGTGGCTGGCGGTGAGCTCGCCGATGCGCCGGCCCAGGTCGACCTGGCCGTCGTCGTCGAGGCGCTGGTCGCGGAAGAACAGCACCTTGCGGTCGACGAGCGCGGCCCGTACCGCGAGGACCTCCTCGTCGGTGGCGCTCGCCAGGTCGAGGCCGTGCACCACGGCGCCGAAGTGCGGGCCGAGGGGTTCGAGCTGCAGCTCGGTCAGCGTGGCTGTCATGCGGCTACTCCTTCTTCACGCGCGGTGGCGGCCTCGCGGACGGCGTGGCCGATCTGGCTGCGCAGGGCGGCGTACTCGGGCAGCCCGCGCAGTTCGTCGGGCGCGAGGCCGGTGCGGGGCAGACCGACGCTCAGGTCGAGCGCGACGCGGCCGGGCCGGGCGGTGAGCACGACGACGCGGCTGCCGAGGAACACCGCCTCGTCGACGCTGTGGGTGACGAAGACACAGGTGCGCCCGGTCTCGGCGCTGACCCGCCGCAGGTCCTCCTGCAGGCGCTCGCGGGTGAGCGCGTCCAGCGCGGCGAACGGCTCGTCGAGCAGCAGCAGCGGGTTGTCCACGGCCAGGGCCCGGGCGATCGCGACGCGCTGCTGCTGGCCGCCGGAGATCTGCCAGGTGCGCCGGTGCGCCACGTCGTGCAGGCCGACCCGGGCGAGCAGCTCGTCGACCCGGTCGGTGGGCAGCCCGGCGTAGCGCAGGGCGAGCGCGACGTTGCCGCCGACGGTCTTCCACGGGAACAGCCGGGGCTGCTGGAACACCAGTCCCGCGCCGCGCCCCGGTACGGGCGGCCGCCCGCCGGCGAGCACGGTGCCCTCGGTGGGCTCCTCGAAGCCTGCGATGAGCCGTAGCAGCGTGCTCTTGCCGCAACCGGAGGCGCCGACCAGCACGAGGAACTCCCCCGCCGGCACGGTCAGGTCGACCGGGCCGACCGCGGTGACGTCGCCGTACGCGTGCCGGACGCCGTCGAGGAGGACCGCGGGTCCGGGCTCAGCCGAGGACATCGGGAAGGCCCTTGACGTAGATGGCCTTCTCGACGGCGGCCCGGTCGGGTACGGCGTCGATCTTCTGCTGTCCCTTGAGGAACTCGGCGGCGCTGAGCAGGTTGTCGGCGAGCTTGCCCACCTTCGCCTCGGTGCCGAGCCACTCGTCGGTGGCGAGGTCGGCGGGCTTGAGGTAGACGCCCTGGCTGAGCTGCTTCTGCGTGTCCTCGGGGCTGAGGTTGAGCTCCTGCCCGATGGCCTTGGACGCGGCGGCGGGGTCGCTCGCGATGAGGTTGAGCGCCTGCGACTCGGCCTTGCGCCACGCGTCCACGGCGTCCGGGTGGGCCTGGGCGAACGCGGTGGAGACCACGCCGAGGTCCAGGGTGGGCTTGCCGGCGGTGGCGAGCTGGCGGCTGGTGATGAGGACCTTGCCGGTCTTCTTCAGCTCGTCGAGCGACGGCAGCCAGGAGTACGCGGCGTCGAGGTCGCCGCGGGTCCACGCGGCGAGGATGTCCTGCGGCTCGAGGTCGACGATGGTCACCTCGGACTCCTTGACGCCGGCCTTGTCGAGGGCGGCGAGCAGGCTGTAGTGCGCCGTCGACGCGAACGGCACGCCGACCTTCTTGCCGCGCAGCCCGGGCACGTCACTGACGCCGCTGCCGTTGCGGGCGACGAGCGCCTCGTTGTCCCCGGCGACGTCGAGCACGAACGCCACCTGGTACGGGATGGTCAGCGGCGCCGAGAGCCCGCGGGCCACCGGGCTGGAGCCGATCGCCGCGATGTCCAGGCTCTTGGCCACGAACGCGGTGTTGATGCTCGCGCCGGAGTCGAACTTCGTCCAAGTGATCTTGTAATCCGGCAGCGCCTTCTCGAGCAGCCCCTGGTTCTTGACGATCAGGTCGCCGCTGGGGAACGCCTGGTACGCGATGCGGATAGTCTTGTCCTGCGCGCCGGCGCCGCCGCTCGCGGCACCGTTGCCGCAGGCGGTCGTCGCGAGCAGGAGCGCGGCGGCGAGGGCGGTGAGCAGTTTCTTCATGGGGTTCCTTAACTACGGCCGCGCCACGGGATCAGCCGGTTCTCGGCGGTCCGCAGCAGGGCGTCGATGAGCAGGCCGGAGAGGCCGATGGCGAAGAGGCCGAGCACGACCACGTCGGTCTGCGAGTAGCGCTGGGCGTCGCGGATCATGCCGCCGATGCCGGGCACGCCGTTGATGGTCTCGGCGGCGACCACCGAGGAGTACGCGACGCCGACGGCGATCCGGATGCCGGTGAAGATCTCCGGCAGCGCGTGCGGCAGGACGACGTCACGGACGGTCTGCGCCCGGGAGGCGCCGAGCGCGCGGGCCGCCTCGACGAGGCCGGTGGGCGCGGACAGCACGGCGGAGGCGGTCGCGACGGCGACCGGCGGCAGGGCGGCGATCGACAGCAGCCACAGCTTCGGCGTCTCGTCGATGCCGAACCAGATGATGAAGAGGCTGAAGTACGCCAGGGGCGGCAGCGCGCGGATGAACGTGACCACCGGCTCGGTGACGATGCGGATCCAGCTCACGGTGCCCATGACCACGCCGAGCACCAGGCCGGCGGCGACGCCGATCACCGAGCCGACGAGGATCCGGCGCAGGCTGACGCCCAGGTGCTCGACGAGCAGGTGGCCGCTGTAGCCGCGGACGCCGTCGTGGGTGCTCGAGGTGACGATCAGCTGGTGCCAGACGGCCGCCGGGGCCGGGATGAAGGCCGGGTTGCGCATCAGCCGGGCGGTGAGCTCCCAGAGGGCGTAGAGCACGAGCAGGGAGACAACGCGCAGCAGGATGCGGCGCCGGCGCGCGGCACCGGAGTCACGGGCGGGCCGGGCGGCGCCGGGCGTGGGAGCGGTGGCCGGCGGGGCCGGGGCGGTGAGCGTCACCCCCATTGCCTACAGGATCGCTAGGCTTTATAGCAATACCCGTCCCGCGGGGCGGGCGCTCCCTAGCTGGTGGGCACCTTCACCGCGCCGCTGAGGATGCGGTAGCGGGCCTTCTCCAGCCCCGCCCGGTACGGCCCGATCGCCGGGTTGGAGATCGCGTACCCCACGCCGTCGACCTTGAGGTCGTACCGCTTGGCGCCGCCGGTGCGGTCCCCCTTGATGAACGCCTGGATCTCCTGGAAGACGCCGTTGTCCACGCGCTTGAGCATGGACGTGAGGATGCGGCCCTTCACGTCGGCGCCGGCGCTCGCGTACTGGTCGGAGTCCACGCCCACGGCCCAGGCGTCGCCGGCCGCGGCGACCGCCTCGAGCGCGCCCCCGCCGGAGCCCCCGGCGGCCGAGTACACGACGTCGGCACCCCCGCCGAGCAGCGCCTGCGCCGCCGCCTTGCCCTTCTCCGGCGAGCCGAAGCCGCTGAAGTCCGGCGGCTTGCTGAGGTAGCGCGCCTCGACGCGGATGCCGGGGTCGACACTGTGCACGCCGGCGGTGTACCCCGCCTCGAACTTGTGGATCAGCGGTACGTCGACACCGCCGATGAAGCCGACCCGCCCGCTCTTCGACGCCAGGCCCGCGGCCACCCCGACCAGGTACGAGCCCTGCTCCTCGGAGAACAGCAGCGACACCACGTTCTTCGCCTGCACCGAGTCGTCGTCGATGATGGCGAACAGCGTGCCGGGGAACTCCTTGGCGACCGTGCCGACGGCGCCGGCGTACAGGAACCCGACCGCGATGACCGGGTTGCTGCCGCCCTTGGCGAGCTCGCGGAGTACGGCCGCGCGCCCCTCGTCGGTCTCCGCCTTGGTGGTGGCCTCGGTCGCCTCGACGAGCAGTTCCTTCTTCGCCCGGTCCAGGCCCGCGCCCGCGGCGTCGTTGAAGCTCTTGTCGCCGCGACCCGCGCTGTCGTACGCGATGCCGACGTGCACGCTCTCGCGGCCCAGCCCGGTCATGGCGTCGGTCGAGACGGTGACCGGCGCCGCGGCGCACGCCGACAGGGTGCCGACCGTGGCGGCGAGCAGCGCCGCGGTGATCCTCGTACGCATCTGCATCCTCAGTACCGGAACTGCCCGACGGCGTCGCGCAGGGTGGTGGACATGCGGGTCAGCTCGGCGGCGGCCTCGCGGGCGCGGGTCACCTCGGCGGAGGTCGCCGACGTCGCCGCCGCCACCGCACGGATGTTCTCGGCGATGCTGGCCGTACCGCTGGAGGCGGCGACCGCACCGCGGTTCATCTCGCCGGTGGTGGCGGTCTGCTCCTCCACCGCGCCGGCGATGCTGGTCTGGTAGTCGCTGATGCGCCGGATGGTCCCGCCGATCTGCGCGATCGCCGTGACCGCCGCCTCGGTGTCGCTCTGGATGGCCCGGACCAGCCCGTCGATCTCCTCGGCCGCCCGGGCGCTCTCCTGGGCCAGGTCCTTGACCTCGCCGGCGACGACCGCGAAGCCCTTACCCATCTCACCGGCCCGGGCCGCCTCGATGGTGGCGTTGAGCGCCAGCAGGTTGGTCTGCGCGGCGATGCTCGTGATCAGGCGTACGGCGTCGCCGATGGCCGACGACGAGGCGCCCAGGTTCGCCACGGTGCCGTTCGCGGTCTCGGCGCCGGTGACCGCCTGGGCGGCGACCTCCGCGGCGGCGACGGCGGCCCGGGCGATCTCCTGGATGGAGATACCCATCTCCTCCGAGCCCGCGGCCATCGTGTCGACGTTGTGGTTGACGTCCTCCGCCGCGCCGGCCACCAGGTCGGCCTGCAGCGAGGTGTCGGTGACCGCCTGGGTGAACGCGGCGGAGACGGCGTCGAGCTCGGCGGAGGTGCGGGCCAGCCCGTCGGCCTGCTCGGCGACGTCGGAGACGATGGCGCGTACCGACGAGACGGCCTGTCCGAGCGCGGCCGACATCTGGGCCACCTCGTCGCGGCCCCCGGTCGCCGGGACGACGGTCAGGTCGCCGTCCGCGACCCGGCGCAGTGCGTCGCGGGCGGCGTGCACGGGACGCACGATGCTGCGCGTGACCACCACCGCGGACGCGGCGCCGAGCAGCAGGGCCAGCGCGGTGGCGATTCCGATGGCCCACTGCGCGCGGGTGGCGTCGTCGGCGGAGGCGCGTACGGCCTGCACGCTGCGCGCGTCCACCGAACCGGCCAGCTTCTGGGCGGCCACCATGATGCGGTAGTAGCTGTTCCAGCTGTCGTACATGGCGATCTGGTCGGCGTTCCACAGCGCCTGCGGCGTGCCCGGCTTGTACGCGGCCACGAGCTTGTCGTTGACTTTGACGTACGTGCCCAGCTCCGCGCCCAGCTGCTGGAACAGGGCACGCTCGGCGGCGGTGAAGGCGCCCGCGTCGACCTGCCGCAGGAACTGCTGGAACGTGTCCCGCTCCTGCTGCCAGGCCTTGTACGCGACCGAGTCGCCACCCAGCGCCCGCGCGGCGCCGAGGCGGTAAACGTCGTTGATGTAGCCCGCCTGCCACCCGCTCAGCGTGGCGGCGTGGGTCTTGATCTCCTCGGCCTGCCGGGTGAGCACCTCGAGCCGGCGGACCTCGTTGGCCGAGGACCGCTGCTCGACGATGGTCGCGAAGGCCATCGCGGCGACGCCCAGCAGCAGCACGAGGACCGCGGCGAAGGCACCGACGAGCCGGGTGCCGATCGTGAACCGCCGCACGTGGGGATCCCTTCGGGACGTACCGGTGCGGCCGTGGTGCCGCCCGGGTTCCCCATTCGGCGCCCGGGGGGAGGACCTGAGAGGGGCCGGCTGTGATGGATCAGCCAGATTTGAGCGTAGTTGTCAGATCCCGGGCGGTGGCCGAATCGGCCGGAACGGCGGCTCTGCGGCGCGAGAACACCCCCTGCGAGGTGGCCACGCCCGCGAGCACGATCAGCGCGCCGACCGGCTGGTACCACCGCAGGTGCTCACCCAGGACGGTCACGCCGACCACCGTGGCCACCAACGGCATGAGGTACGTCACCGACGCGGACGTGCTCGCCCCGGCCAGCCGGATGACCCGGAAGTTCAGCACGAACGCCAGCCCGGTGCCGAGCGCGCCCAGCGCCAGCACGCTCAGCACGACGTCGGCCGACAGCCCGGCGGGCCGCGGCGGCGCACCGGCGATCAGCGGCGCCGCGACGGCGAGCTGCGCCAGCGCCACCAGCAGCTGCGCGGCCGCGATGGCGACACCCGAGCCGGCCCGCCCGGCGACGAACTTCTTCTGGTACGGGATCGCGACGGCGTAACACATCGCGGCGGCGAAGCACAGCAGCTGACCGGTGAGCTCGGTGCCGCCGACGCCCCGCCAGACGCCCAGCACCACGAGCACGCCGGCGAACCCGATGGCGATGCCGGCCGCCCGGCGACGGGTGAACAGCTCGGTGCGGAACACCAGCGCCGCCAGCGGCAGCGCGACCAAGGGCGTGGCGGCGTTCCAGATGCCCGCGAGCACCGAGGAGACGCGCTGCTCGCCGTACCCGAAGAAGGTGAAGGGCAGGGTCACGCCCAGCGCGGCCACGACGATCAGATGGGCCCACAGCCGGCCGTCGCGCGGCAGCCGGTCGCGCGTCAGCGCGAGGATCACCAGCAGGGTGAGCGCGCCGGCCGCGACCCGGCCGAAGGTCAGCCACAGCGGCGGCAGCTCGCGCACGCCGACCTTGATGAACAGGAAGCTGGTCCCCCAGATGGCGGCCAGGGCGAGGAAGCCGGGCAGCCAGGCGCGCGCGCCGGGGGTGTCAGGGGCGGTTTCGGTCTGCACCCCTGACACTCTGCCGCCCGGGTACGACACTTCCCGCCGACTTTCCCACCCTTCGGCGGTTGAATGGCCGGCATGACCTCTCCGGCCGACGAGGTGGTGACGCTCGCGAGCGAGCTCATCGCCATCGACACCACCAACCCCGGCACGTACGGCGGCCCCGGCACCGAACGCCCCGCCGCCGAGTACGTCGCCGCCCGCCTGTCCGAGGCCGGCTACGCCTGCGAGTACGTCGAGTCCGGCGCGCCCGGCCGCGGCAACGTGGTGGCCCGGCTGCCCGGCGCCGACCCGTCGCGCGGCGCGCTGCTCGTGCACGGGCACCTCGACGTCGTACCGGCCGAGGCGGCGGACTGGACGGTCCACCCGTTCTCCGGCGAGGTGCGCGACGGCTACCTGTGGGGGCGCGGGGCGGTCGACATGAAGGGCATGCTGGCGATGACCCTGGCGGTGGCGCGGCACTTCAAGCGCACCGGGGTCGTACCGGCCCGCGACCTGATCTTCGCGTTCCTGGCGGACGAGGAGGCCGGCGGCGTCGTGGGCGCGCAGTGGCTCGTCGAGCACCGGCCCGACCTGTTCGCCGGCGCCACCGAGGCGATCAGCGAGGTCGGCGGGTTCTCCGTGACGCTCGGCGGCGGGCCGCGGGCGTACCTCGTGGAGACGGCCGAGAAGGGGTCGATGTGGCTGCGGCTCGCGGCGCGCGGCACCGCCGGGCACGGGTCGCTGCTGCACACCGACAACCCGATCGCGACGCTCGCCGCCGCCCTGGCCCGTCTGGACGCCCACCGCTTCCCGGTCGTGCTGACCGATCCGGTGCGCGAGTTCCTCACCGGTGCCGCCGAGCTGACCGGCGTGCCGTTCGACCCGGCCGACCCCGAGGCCGCCGTCGCACGGCTCGGACACCTCTCCCGGCTCATCGCGCCGACCCTGCGCGACACCGCGACGGTGACCATCGTGAACGCCGGTTACAAGTCCAATGTGGTGCCCGCCGTCGCGCGCGCCGAGGTCGACGGCCGGATGCTGCCCGGACGCGACGAGGCGTTCCGAGCCGAGCTGGGCCGCGTGCTCGGGCCGCGCGTCGAGGTCGAGTGGAGCAGCCTGCCCGCGGTACAGACCACCTTCGACGGGCCGCTCGTGGCCGCGATGGGCGCCGCGATCCGGGCCGAGGACCCGGGTGCCCGGCTGCTGCCGTACATGATGCCGGCCGGGACCGACGCCAAAGCGTTCGCGCGCCTCGGCATCCGGCATTTCGGCTTCGCACCGCTGCGCCTGCCCGCCGACCTCGACTTCACCGCGCTGTTCCACGGCGTGGACGAACGCGTGCCGGTGGCGGCGCTCGAGTTCGGCACCCGGGTGCTGGACCGGCTGTGGCGCTCGTGCTGAACGGGGCGGGTCTGCTACGGTCGGCGGTGGTCATGAGTGCCAGCGCGTAGCCCCGGCTTGCTGGCCGGCAACCCTTGCGTTCGCGATGGGGTGCCCCGGGTGAGGACCGGGCCGGCGTCGATCCCGACGCGGGCAAGCGCGGACCCCTGGGCGGGTCCCCGACCGCCGGGAGGCTTCCATGACTCTGACGACTCTCCAGCACCCCCTCGACGTGGTGGGTGACGATCTGAGCGCCCCGAACGGCCTGCGCTTCGCGCACCTCGACTACGCGGCCTCGGCCCCCTGCGTGCGCGCCGCCGCCGACGCTGTCGCGGACCTACTCCCCCGCTACGGCAGCGTGCACCGCGGCACCGGCATCCGGTCACAGGCCTCCACCGCCGCGTACGAGCACGCCCGTCAGGAGGTTGCCGAGTTCGTCGGGGCGCGCGCCGGGGACACGGTCGTCTTCACCCGCAACACCACGGACGCCCTGAACCTGCTCGCCCGGGCCCTCCCGCCGGGCACCACGACGATCGTCTTCGACGGCGAGCACCACGCCAACCTGCTGCCCTGGCCCCGGCAGCTCCGGCTCGCCACCCCGCGCAGCCCCGAGGCCGCCGTCGCCGCGGCCGCCGAGGCGCTGCGCACCGTACGCGGGCCCGCCGTGCTCGCCGTCACCGGTGCGAGCAACGTCACCGGCGAGGTGTGGCCGGTGCGCCGCCTCGCCGACGTCGCCCACGCGCACGGCGCCCGCATCGTCGTCGACGCCGCCCAGCTCGCCCCGCACTCCCCCGTGGACCTGGCCGCCCTGGGCGCCGACTACCTCGCGTTCAGCGGCCACAAGCTGTACGCCCCCTTCGGCGCCGGGGTCCTCGCCGGGCGCGCCGACTGGCTGGACGCCGCCCCGCCGTACCTGAGCGGCGGCGGGGCCAGCGCCGCGGTCGGCACCGGCGCCGGCGACGTCCGGTGGGCCACCGGCCCGGCACGGCACGAGGGCGGCACCCCCAACCTGCTCGGCGCGGTGAGCCTCGCCGCCGTGTGCGCGGCGCTGCGGCGTGCCGACCGCGAGGAGCTGCACGAGCGCGAGCAGACCCTGCTCAGGCGGCTGCGCCACGGGCTCGCCGCGGTCCCGGGCGTGATCGAGGTCAGCTGTTTCGGCCCGGACCACCCGCGCGTCGGCATCGTCTCGCTCGCGCTGCCCGATCACGACCCGGCCGTCGTCGCGGCCCGGCTCGCCGACCGGTACGGCATCGGCGTGCGCGCCGGCCAGTTCTGCGCGCACCCGCTCACCCGCCACCTCACCGGCTCCACCGTCATCTCCGGCTGCGGCGCCGGGCCCGCCAGCCTGCTGCGCGTCAGCTTCGGGCTGGGCACCCCGGACGAGGATGTCGACCGCGTCGTGGCCGCGCTCGCCGAGCTGACCGAGGGGTGACCCCGGGGCCGGAGATCAGGGGTGGGTCCGGGGCTTTCCCGATGCCGCGGGAGCGTCGCTCAGCGGAGTCTTGAGGTAACAAGTTCCGCGTACGGAAGGCGCAGACCATGACCTCGTTCTCCGACTCCATGACCCGCCAGGGCCTGACCCGGCCGCGCGAGGGTCGCATCCTCGGCGGCGTGTGCGCCGGCCTCGCGCGGCGTTTCGGTCTCGACCCGTGGCTCACCCGGCTGCTGTTCGTGCTGGTCCTGCTCGCCATTCCGGGCAGCCAGCTCCTCGTCTACCCGCTGCTGTGGGTGCTGATGCCGGCCGAGCGTTCCGGCTACGCCACCCCGTCCACGATCTGACGCACCGCCCCGGGGGCCCGCACGGGTCCCCGGGTGATCACCGCGCTCGCGCACGGACGGTAAGGTCCACCGGTGTGCGCCGGCGCGATGAGGTGAGGGACCGATGAGCAGCCCGTTGCTGCCCGGCGATCCCCGGCACCTCGGCGGGTACGCCCTCGAGGCCCGGCTCGGGCAGGGCGGCATGGGCGCGGTGTACCTCGGCCGCGCCCCGGACGGCCGCCCGGTCGCCGTCAAGGTGGTCCGCCTCGAGTACGCCCACGACCCCGAGTTCCGCGGCCGGTTCCGCAGTGAGGTCAACCGCGCCCGGCAGGTGCCGCCGTTCTCCACCGCCGAGGTCCTCGACGCCGACCCGGACCACGAACCGCCGTACCTGGTCGTCGAGTACGTCGACGGGCCCTCGCTGGCCGCCGTCGTCCGCGACCGCGGCCCGCTGACCGGCTCGGCGCTGCACGGCGTCGCGGTCGGCATCGCCACCGCCCTCACCGCCATCCACGGCGCCGGCGTGATCCACCGCGACCTCAAGCCCGGCAACGTGCTGCTCGCCCTCGGCGGCCTCAAGGTCATCGACTTCGGCATCGCCCGCGCCTTCGAGGCCACCAGCCACCACACCGTCACCGGCCAGATGATGGGCACGGTCGCGTACATGGCGCCCGAACGCTTCGACGCCGACAGCGCCCGGACCACCGGGTTCGCCGCCGACATCTTCTCCTGGGGCGCCGTCGTCACGTACGCCGCGACCGGCCGTACCCCGTTCGCCGGCGACTCCGCCCCGGCCACCGCCATGCGGATCCTCACCCAGCCGCCCGACCTCACCGGCGTCCCGGCGCCCCTGGCCGGCCTGGTCCGGCAGAGCCTCGAGAAGGACCCCGCCGACCGGCCCACCGCCCGCGAGCTGCTCGACCGGCTCCTCGCCTCCCAGCCACCGGCGCAGGAACCACCCGTACCCAGGCTGCCGGTGAGCGGCCCACCGCAGCCCTGGCAGCCCCCACCCGTCACGCCACCGCGCCGCCGCGGCCGGGCGGCGTCCTTCCTCGGCGCGCTCGTGCTGCTCGGAGCCCTCGGCGTCGGCGGCGGCCTGCTCGTGGCCAACGCGGGCAGCGACGACCCCGGCGCCACCGCGCCACCCGCCTCCACCGGGCCGTCCGGCGGCACCCGCCCGTCCGGCTCGCCGGTCCCCGCCGCGGCACGCACGGACCCCGAGGCCGTCCTCGCCGGCACCCGCCGCACCCTGCTGCACATGGCCGAGATCGACCGTGACCTGGCCCTGCCGGCCACCGGAGCGGCGCGCGCCTCCGACGGCACCGGCGAGGACGCCCAGTTCGTCCTCGAGCCATACGGCGTCGACTACCTCATCAAATCGGTCCGCCCGGACGCCCAGGGCCGCGAGCGCTGCCTCGCCGTCCGCCCCGACGAGAACGGGCCGGCCTCGCTGGTGGCCGTGGAGTGCACGACCAGCAAGGCCACGATCTTCGAGATCGGCGCGGCCGGCGGCAAGGACGACAAGGGCCGGCCCACGTACGTCATCGGCAACGACACGTACGGCCTGGTGCAGTGGGACGACAGCCGCCGGACGGTCTACGTCCAGGAGGTCGGCGACGCCGAGGTGGACCTGACCTTCAGCTTCGTCGACCGCGGTCCACGCTGACGCGCCGCGTCCGGGTCTTGCCACGGTCCGCCCGGCTGTGATCGCCTCGGAGGGTCACCTTCGAGGGGAGTCCTGCGATGTGCACCGAGAAGTGTCTGCCCCAGGCCATCGACGGCACGGGGGTGACCCGCCGCGCGGCGCTGGCCGGCGCGGCCGCTGCCGGCGTCCTGGCCGTCCCCGGCGCGGCGCAGGCGTCCCCCGCCGCGGCCCCGCTGACCCGGGAGCACCGGGGCCTGCAGGACCTCACCTATCCGCTGTCGCCCTCGTTCCCGTCGTTCGCCGACGGTGAGGAGGCGCGCCGCCGCACGTACGTCACCATCGAGGACGACGGGTACTACATGCAGGAATGGCGGATCGTCGAGCACACCGGCACCCATGTCGACGCGCCCGGCCACTTCACCGCCGGCGGCCGGTTGTCGACCGATCTGACCCTCGACGAGCTCATCGTGCCCGCGGTCGTGGTGGACATCGCCGCGCGGGCGGCCGCCGATCCGGACGCCGTCGTGACCGTCGCCGACCTGCGGGACTTCGAGCGCCGGCACGGTCGTATCCCGCGGGGTGCGGCGGTGCTGATGCATTCCGGGTGGGGTGCCAAGGTGGGGTCGGTCCAGGCGTACCGGGGCACCGACGCGGACGGGGTGCTGCACTTCCCCGGGTTCAGCGCGGACGCCTGTGAGTGGCTGCTGGAGCGGCGGTCCGTCCGGAGCCTCGGCGTGGACACGCTGAGCATCGACCCGGGCGTCTCCGAGGACTTCCCGGTGCACGTGACGCTGACCGGGGCCGACCGGTACGGCCTGGAGAACCTGGCGAACCTGGCAGCGATCCCGCCGCGGGGGGCGACCGTGGTGGTGGGGCTGATCCCGTTCGAGCAGGGCTCCGGCGGGCAGGCACGGATCTTCGCCACCTGGTGAAGGCGGCCCCGGGGTCCGTGCGGATGCCGGGTGCCCCGGTGGCGGCTATCCTCGGGCAGATGTCCAGGAACACCTTGGTCGCGTACGAGCCGGTCACCACGGACGGGCTGCTCGTCGCGGCGCTCGACGGAGAGCTCGACCTCGACAGCGCCGACGAGGTGCGCGACAGCCTCGCCTCGGCGGCCGTCGGCACCGGATGCCGCTACCTGCACGTCGACGTCGGCGGGCTCACGTTCATCGACTCGTACGCGATGGGCGCCCTGGTCAGCGCGCGCAACAGCGCCGCGGCCGCCGGGGTGACGCTGACCCTGACGAACCCGTCGCCGCCGGTGCGCAAGGCGATCCAGGTGACCGGCCTCGCCGACGTCTTCGGGCTTCCCCCGGGCGAGTGAACGTCCGGCCCGATCGCGGTCAGGCGCGGTGCGGGTGGGTGATCACGACGACCGGGCGCGCCGACCGCCTGATCAGGTCGAGCGGCACGCTGCCCAGCAGCCGCTGGGCCACGGCCGGCCGGGTGCTGGAGCCGACCACGATCAGGTCGGCCTGCACCTCGTCGGCGAACTGCAGGATCCGGTGCAGCG
Organism: Nucisporomicrobium flavum; assembly: GCF_016464385.1. Taxonomy (GTDB): domain Bacteria; phylum Actinomycetota; class Actinomycetes; order Mycobacteriales; family Micromonosporaceae; genus Actinoplanes; species Actinoplanes flavus_A. Next base: position 500,221 of record NZ_JADMLH010000001.1, read on the forward strand.
GGCGTCCCGGCAGCACGGTCCTGGTCACCTCCACGCCGGCCGCGGCGAGCCGATCGGCGGCGGCCGCGACGGCCCGCTCGGCCCGCTCGGTGAAGACCGAGCGCGGGACCGCGGCCAGCCGCTCGACCTCCACCTCGTCGACGGCGACCACCGCGACGGTGGCGCCGGTCTGCCGGGCGAGGTCCGCGGCCGCGTCGGCGACCCACGGCTGGTCGGCCTCCGGGTTCGCGGCGAGCACGATGCGCATGCAGTGATCCTGGTGCACGCCGCGCCGCGGGACAAGGTGGCTCGACAGGGCGGCCTTTCTGTACGACGCTCAGACCGGACCCGACGCCGGAGGTGGACCGCCATGGCAGAGGCAGGCACGGACGACGCGGTACGGACCGGCGGGCAGCCGGCGCTCAACCGGGTGATCGGGCCCGGCCTGCTGCTGCTCTTCGTGGTCGGCGACATCCTCGGCACCGGCGTGTACGCGCTGACCGGCAAGGTGGCGGCCGAGGTGGGCGGCGCGGTGTGGCTGCCGTTCCTGCTCGCGTTCATCGTCGCGCTGCTGACGGCGTTCAGCTACCTGGAGCTCGTCACCAAGTACCCGCGGGCGGCGGGCGCGGCGCTCTACACGCACAAGGCGTTCGGCATCCATTTCCTCACCTTCATGGTGACCTTCGCGGTGATGTGCTCGGGGCTGACCTCCGCGTCCAGCGCGTCGAAGGCGTTCGCCGGCAACTTCGCCGAGGCGTTCGACCTGTCGCTCGGCGAGGGCGCCGGGCTGACCGCGGTGGCGGTCGGGTTCATGACGCTGATCGCCCTGGTCAACTTTCGCGGCGTCGGCGAGAGCGTCAAGGTCAACGTGTTGCTGACCTGCGTGGAGCTGGGCGGCCTGCTGATCGTCATCGGGATCGGCGCGTGGGCGCTGGGCGGCGGCGAGGGCGACCTGTCCCGGCTGGTCGAGTTCCGGTCGCCGCCGGGTGAGAACGCGGTGCTCTCGGTGACAGCGGCGACCGCCCTGGCGTTCTTCGCGATGGTCGGCTTCGAGGACTCGGTCAACATGGCCGAGGAGACCCGCGACCCGGTCCGCATCTTTCCGAAGGTCATGCTCACCGGCCTGTGCGTCACCGGGCTGATCTACGTGCTGGTCGCCGTCTCGGCCATCGCGCTGGTGTCACCCGACGACCTGAGCGAGGGCGAGGCGCCGCTGCTCAAGGTCGTCGCGGCGGGCGCGCCGGCGTTCCCGCTGACGGTGTTCGCGTTCATCACGATGTTCGCGGTGGCCAACTCCGCGCTGATCAACATGCTGATGGCCAGCCGTCTGCTGTACGGGATGGCCAACGAGCGCGTGCTGCCCCGGGTGCTCGGGCTCGTGCACCGCACCCGGCGTACTCCCTGGGTCGGGATCGTCTTCACGACGCTCGTGGCGTTCGGGCTGATCTGGTTCGCCGACCTCGCCGCGCTGGGCGGGACGACGTCGCTGCTGCTGCTCTGCGTGTTCACCGTGGTCAACGTCGCGGTCCTCGTGCTGCGCCGGGACCGGGTCGAGCACGCCCACTTCCACGCGCCGACGGTGATCCCGGTGCTGGGGGCGGCGCTGTGCGCGTACCTGGCGAGCCCGTTGTCGGGGCGGGCGGCGGGCGACTACCGGGTGGCGGGCGTGCTGCTGGTGGTCGGCGTCGCGCTCTGGGCGGCCACGTACGCCCATCGCCGCATGACCAGCGACCGGGCCGCGACCGGCCCGTCCAGGGAGGACTAGACTCCGTCCACATCGATTCACAGGGGTGAGGATCGTGACGGGTTCCGAACTGCCGGCCACGCTGAACACCGAGGTCGCGCACTCCGCGCGGCTGTGGAACTACCTGCTGGGCGGCAAGGACAACTTCGCCGCCGACCGGGAGGCCGCCGAGTACGCGCTCGCGCTCATGCCCGAGCTCGTGCAGTCGGCGCGGGCCAACCGGGAATTCCTCGGCCGGGCCGTGCGGCACCTGGCCGGCGAGGCCGGCATCCGGCAGTTCCTCGACATCGGTACGGGCCTGCCGACCGCGAACAACACGCACGAGGTGGCGCAGGGCACCGCCCCGGACAGCCGGATCGTGTACGTCGACAACGACCCCATGGTCCTGGTGCACGCCCGGGCGTTGCTGACCAGCACCCCCGAGGGCGCGACCGACTACGTGGACGCCGACGCGCGTGACGTGGAGCGGATCCTCGATCAGGCCGCGGCGACGCTGGACTTCACCGAGCCTGTCGCGATCATGCTGCTCGGGATCGTGAACTTCCTCGTCGACGACGAGCAGGCGCACGCGGTGGTGCGGCGGCTGCTGGCGGCGGTCCCGCCGGGCAGCTACCTGGTGATGTCGCACCCGACCGAGGAGGTCAACGGCCCCGCGGTCCGCGAGTCGATGCGCCAGTGGAACGCGAGCGGCGCCGCGCCGATCGCGGCCCGGAGCCCGAAGCAGATCGCCGCCTTCTTCGACGGCCTGGAGCTGCTCGAGCCCGGGATCGTCACGTGTACGGCGTGGCGGCCCGACCCCCGGCACCCCGGCATCACCGACCAGGTCTCCGAGTACGCCGGCGTGGGCCGCAAACCGTGACCGTCAGGCGCGGCGTACGACCATGACCATGACCGGGTACGGCCCGGCGGCCTTCTCGGCGGTGGCGTACTCGGCGGGGATGATGTTGTCCATCCCCACCCGCAGGTTGTCGGCGTCGGTGCCGTCGAGGCGGATCCGCCACCCCCAGCCGCCGCCGTAGTCGCCGGTGAACTCGAACGTCGCGTCCCCGGCCGGCCCGCCGGGCAGCGACATCGTGACGGGCTTCTGGTGCCACGAGTCACCCCAGACGGCCACGAGCGAGCCGTCCTCGCCGGCCGACGCGACGACGATCAGGCCGTCCTGCGGCCCGTCGGCGGGGTGCACCCAGGTGTACGCGACGAGGGTCAGGTGCCCGCCGGCGGCCGTCGTCACGATCACCGTCGCGGGCGCCTCGGCGAGCGGGTCACCCGGCATCAGGCGGAAGCCGTTGGTGCCCGTCCAGGACCCGGCGAAGTCGGAGAGGATCATCGGGCCACCGTAGGCGGTCGGCGATCCGCGCTCAACGACAACCCGCCGGTCGCCAACCCAGGAGTCTGCCGATCTTGACCGCGACATCGACAGGAGTTGGCCGGCCTCTACAGCGATCCCGGCAGCGTGTGAGCGCCAGCCAAGTGCTCTTGGCTCAGATGTTCTTGACTCGGATGGTCTTGGGTCGTACGGTTTCGGCATGGTCATCTCACCTTCCTCGTACTGGACAGGCCCGCTGCCCGAGGCGACTCCGCCGGCGGACATGGCGATGTACCGTCTGCCCACCGGCACATACACGACGCGAGCGGTGTTCGCCGTGACCGGAGGGTCCGTACGGGACAAGCGGGATTTCGCGGCCACCGCCGTGCTGATCTCCCACCCGAAGGGCGACCTGCTCATCGACGCCGGGTTCGGCGCTCACGTGGCGGAGCACATCAAGATGCTGGCGCGCATGGAGCGTGCTCCCTACCAGCTCGGCCGCACCGCCGCGCAGCAACTCGATGCGGCCGGCTATGACCGGTCCCGGCTGTTGGGCGTGCTCGTCACGCACGTTCACTGGGATCACGTCAGCGGCCTGGACTCCCTGCCACGGGTGCCGGTGTGGATCAACGAAGCCGAGCTCCGCTACGGCGCCGACGACTCGCACGGCACGGTGTTCCGCGCGGTGTCGCAAGGCCTGGAGCTCCGGGAGTACACCTTCGACGGCCCGGAGTATCTGGGCTTTCCGGCGAGCTTCGACTTCTACGGAGACGGCTCAGTGATCGTGGCCCTCGCCGCGGGGCACACTTCGGGTTCCGTCGTCGTGTTCGTCACGCTGCCCACCGGAAAGCGGTATGCGTTCATCGGCGACCTCACCTGGCAGATGGATGGCATCTCCCGTGGCGCGCAACGCCCGTGGTTGATGCGCCGGGTCGCCGATGTCGACGCCAAGACCGTCCGGGCCGGCCTGCAGCGCAGCATCGCCCTCAGCCGTGTGTTGCAGGTCGTTCCGGCCCACGATGTCGCCGCCTACGACAGCATCCCGCTCCTACCGTCCCGGTTCCCGAGCGTGACACTGTGACCATGCCTGCCTCACCCGCCTCGAGCCGCCCCGATCCGACGACCGACGACGAGGCACCGCAGCACCCCACGCTGGGACCGGGGCCCGACTCCGAGCTGACGTGGCTGCTCCACCGGGCGGCCCAGCGGATGCACGCACTCGTCGGCGCGGAAGCGGAACGCCATGGCCTGACACTGCGCGACCACATCGTCCTCAGTGCTCTGCACAAGACCGCCGATCTCACCCAGGTCGAACTCGGGCAAGCCCTCGGCATGGACAAGACGACTCTCACCGCGGAGATCGACCGGCTCGAGCGCAGGGAACTCGTCTCACGGCGCGTCAACCCGCGAGACCGGCGGGCCCGCATCATCGCCATCACCCCGAAGGGCGACGCGACGCGGGCGGCGATCGCGGCCGGCACCGAAGCTCGTGAGGCCGACGCGGTCCGGCCCATCCCGGCGGCCGAGGTCGCACAGCTGCGACGGGCCCTCTATCTCATCATCGGCTCGGCCGAAGACCCGGGATCGTGCATATGAACGCTTCCGACACCATGGCCGGCCGCATCGCCGCCGGCCGCGCCGTGTACGCCCGCAACCTCGGCGTCCCGGAGGACGAAGCCCAGCGCATGCTTCAGGCGCGAGCCGGCGCACAATACGCCCGGGAGGCCTTCCTCGCGGCCGGCGGACCCGGCTGGTCCGGAACGGACCTGACCGACCGCGACCGCAGCATCGCCGTCATCGCCGCCCTCGTCGGCCATCACGTCGTCGATGCCCGGCTGACCCCCTATCTGAACGCCGCACGCGCCGCCGGTGTCACGGAAGAGGGCCTGGCCGAGTTGATGGTGCTGCTGACCGCCTACCTCGGCCAGCCGGCGGCATCGGCCGCCATGGCCGCCGCCCTGAGCACGGCGCCACGGCCCGGCGCGGTCACCACCGACTGATGCCGGGCCGGTTCCCCCGACTGACGTGCGTGCACACCTGCAAGATCAGGTCGAAAGAGCTTCGTGTGGTTCAGGCGTGGGTGCCTCGCATCGCTTCCATCACCGCCGTGCGTACGGGTTCGTGGGTGAGCGGAGGTAACTCCTCGGGCCGGAACCAGCGGATCTCGTCGTGTTCCTCGGGGGCGGCGTTTGCCGGTGTTCCCTCCCACTGCTTGACGATCCAGGCGCTGAAGTGCACGGCTTCCTCTCCGCGGCCTACCTGCAGCCGGCACAGGTGGGTCGCCGAGCCCCGCTCGATCTGCACGCCCAGCTCCTCGTGGAGCTCCCTGGCGAGCGCATCCAGTTCGCTCTCACCCGGCTCCATGTGCCCACCGCCCAGGCCCCACATGTCCGGATAGACATGGCGGTCCGGACTTCGGTGCACGAGCAAGACCTGACCCTCGCGAACCAACGCCTCCGTGACGATCTGAATCATGGGCGGGATTGTGGCATGACCATCCGACAAGAACGTCCACGACAGCTTCGGTGACCGTTGGCGCTCCGGCTCGGGTTCGGTATGTCGGCCCTCGATGCTGGCGTGAAGCGGTACCCACCGCTGCGCATGGATGCCGAACTCGCCCTCGGGACCGGCTGAACCCTACCGGCCAGGTGGCCGGGTCCAGCGGGACGTGTCCCAGAACGGGAGACATCTCGGGTTGATCCCCTCGACCAGGAGGTCTCGGCTGACGGCCGCCGTCGCGCTCGGCGCGGCCGTCGTCTGGGTCCTCGGCGCGACGCCACCGGCGTCCGCGCGCCCCGGCCGGCACACCATCAGCGGCAGCAAGCCGCGGTGGATCGGCCAGGCCCGGCAGGCGCTCCGGCCGCCGCGAGCACCATCCACTTCGGCCTGCTGCTCGCCATGCGGGACCGTGCCGGCACCCGACGGCAGGAAGATGCCGTACGTCGTCTGCGGCTACGAACCCAGGCAGTACCAATCGGCGTACGGGGTGACCCGGTAGCTCCGGCGGGACTGGACGGCCGCGGCGTCACGGTAGCGATCACCGACGCGTACGCCTCCCCCACGATCCTGCGCGACGTCCAGACGTACAGCCGCAGGCACGGGGTGGGCGGAGACGATCGACGACCACGTCACCGACGACATCGACCTGCTCGGCGAGGCCGTCGTGGAGTTCTACGAGCAGTTCTCCCTCGAGGCGGCGCTCACCGGCATCACGTTCTTCTCGGCCGCACCGTCCCACCGATGAGTGTCCGCCGGGCGGGCCCGCACGGCCCCGCCCGGCGCCATCGCCCGCCCTTCAGCTGCCGCCACTCATGACGCCCACGACCCAGTTCGCGATCGCTCCGACCAGAACGGGCGAAACGCCGACGAGCCAACTAAGAATTCTCCCTCGCATTCTGCGCGAGGCCGGCGCCGGCTGACCTTCGCCGTTCTGGATCGGCCCATGAGACTCATCGGCGCTGTCCCGATCCGACGATTCCTTGTCAATGCTGAGACGGGCTTCCACTATCACCCTGACCATCCGCATTCGATGTCATTCCCTCCCGTGCGGCACCCGACGGATCCAGTCTGGAGTGCCATCCGGGCCGGCCTGACGATGCTGGACCCGGGGTCACGGAAGATGTCACTGTAGGATGCGATCTGACAACTCGTGACAGCCGATGACATCGCGAACCGTGGGGTCCAGCATGGCCGAACTGCCGATGCCTGACATTCCCGACGGCAATCTTCGCGATCTGATAGCCGAGCTGCACAGCCTGCACGCGCGCGCCGGCTGGCCGAGCGTGCGGGACATGGCCAAGGGCCAGCCGTTCTCGTACCACGTGGTGCACGAACTCTTCACGACCTGCAGAACGGAAAGGCCGAGCCTGCCGGTGCTCCTGTCGGTGGTGGCGACCCTGGCGGCGCGAGATCCGCGGTCGGATCCGGATCGTGTCCTGGACAAGTTCGATCGTCTTTGGCAGGCGGCGAAGAACGTCGAGCAGGAGATCGATCAGAAGCGCCCCGCCGATCTTCTCACCTTCCGGGAGAGGCAGATCCTGGAGCTGTTGATGCTCGGCGCATCGACCCAGCAGATCGCCACGCAACTGATGATGGGAATCAGGACGACCGAGACGTGCGTGGGGCGGATCTACCGCAAGTTCGAGGTTCATTCGCGCGACGAACTCCTCGCAAAGGCCGAGGAATTGAAGCTGCGCGAGTAACCCTCTTGGTCACTCGCAGTATTTCTTGTTCGCCGCTTCGGCGATGTCGTTTGCCTTCTTGGTCAAGGCGGCCGCCTGGCGCTCGTACGACTTCCCGGATGCACGCCATCCCGCGATCTTGCGCGCTGCCGCCTGCAGGGTATCTGCCACCTGGCCCGCATCGGGAGCGTTCGCAGGGGCGAATCCCGGAAGCCCGGACGCCGCATCCTTGTATGCGGACAGGTCAGCTTCGAGCTTGTCGGCGGCACCGTCCACATCACCGATGGCGGTGGAGAGGTCGCTGACATCGGTGGCGATGTCATAGCCGCTGTTGGCCACGTCATAGGCCGAATTCTGTGCGTCGTAGGCCGTGTTGCAGGCGTCGTACGGGTCACTCTGCCGCCCGGCCGCGGCGGCGTACTTCTTGGTCTCGGCGAGGTGGTCCTCGGCCTCCCTGAGGTGCGTCTCGAAGTTCTCGAAAGACGGTGGCTTCGTCAGCGCCTCCTCAAGGGTGGAACGGTCGGTCGCGACGGTATCGGCCGCAGAAGTTATCTCAGCCTGCTGGCTGCGGAGGCGATCGGCTTCCTGCTCGTCGGCAGCGACCTGTGCTTGCCGGGTGGCGTTCGCATCGGCGCCGGCATGCAGGGCCGCAACATCGCTGTTGTAGTCGCCGACCGTTCCGGGGCGCAGTTCCACCGCCGCGACTGTGCCGTCGTCCTGCGGGATCTGCAGGGTCATGGCGGACTCGGTGAGCGTGCCGGCGATCGTGGTGACAGCACCGAAGCCGAGGGGAAAGGACAGCGTCATCGCGTGTTCCTGCACGGTGCCGGTGAACGCGAGGTGTTCCGGCTTCACGTCGGTTTCGCCTGCGCCGCCGATGGAGGCCTCGTCGAGCGTGCCCGTCAGGGCGTGATCCGCTCTCGTCATCTGGATCATGAACGCCGAGGTGGAGGTCTTACCCACCCACGCCTTCGCATCGTTGCCGGCGCTCCCCGTCGGTTTGCCGCACGCCGATATGGTGAGGAGTGCGAGTGAAAGCACCAATGGGCCACGGTGCCACCATGCCGGCTGGGAACTGATCAACTGACTGACTCCGGACTTCCGGGCGCGTTCGGCGGGTGAGGCACTGAGGACATCACCGCGCGGCGGGTGCCACCATCGGGAGAATCGGCAGAGTCGGCCGAGGGCTCAGCGGCAGCGGAGAGCCGGCAACGCCGGCACACCAGCGCATCGACGGTCAACTGGGGGTGTCGTGGACATCGAGGAGCACCCGGTTCGACGGTCCGCCGCCCGGTTCCGGGTTCATCACCATCACTTCGAGGGCCCCGGTCTGGGCCAGGTCACCGGTGTCCAGGGCGATGCTGATCTCTGTAGGACCGACATAGGTCATCGTACGTGCGACCGCCTCGCCGGGCCGGCCGGGCACTCGGACCTGAGTGACGGAACTGGGCAGGAATCCTTGCCCCTGCAGGACGACGTTCATGTGGTGGGAGCCGACCGGCACCCGGTTCGGCTCCACCCCGACGATGATCGGCTGAGGATTTGCGGCCTTGTCCCTCCGCTCGTCATCGCCGTATCCCTCGGCCGTACGGAACATGGTCTCGAAGATTTCGCGTAGCTTGTCCGTGGCCTGTTTGGAGAACAGCCCGACGAGAGCGGCGAGCGCGGCGATGCCGTACGGGTTGATGCTGTCGCTGGACACCTGCGCCGACAGCAGACCGCCGCGCACTGCGAAGTAGAACGAGATCGCCAGCGCCGCCCCGATGAACAGCCGCAGCAGGTACCACCAGATCCAGCTACGGTGCAGGCGCCGATTGCCGACATAGGTGGCGAACGACGTCGCGGCGTGGACGAAACTGCCCAGGGCACTGGCGATCATCACGAGCGCCAGCAGGGCGCTGTCCGCTGTGAACGTCACGGTCAGTGCGGAGCCGAGCAGTGACACCCGCTGCGGGACGGCTCCTCGCTGCTGGGTCTGCTCGAGGACCGGCCAGAGGCGCATGAGCAGGAACATCAGCGCGGCGCCGCCCGCGGCCAGGGCCACCCCCAGAACCATGACGCCCATGCGGCCGATCAGGTCGTCATCGCCGGAATCGTCCTGGGAGCGGGCCACGGCCCCTACCGTTCGTCCCGGCCGAGCCGCAACAGTGCGATAGCCGCGGCTGCCCGCGCGCCCGCCTCGTCAGAGGACACTTTGGTCACCAGAGTGCACTTGCTTCCCGCGTTGGAGAAGGCGTGCCCCGTGCTGGCTTCACGCAGCGCCGACATGAAGTATCTCGCCGACGCGAAGCGGGATTCGGCAATCATCTCGCCGGGACCGTAGATGACAATCTGCTCGGGGTTGACGAGGTTGAGCACGGCCAGCAGACCCTGGCCGAGAGCCCGTCCGGCGCGGGTGAAGCCGTCAACCGCGTTGCGTTTGCCTTTCTCGGCCAGCTCGGAGGCGCTCGCCAGGCTTTTGGCATCCGGGTCGCGCATCCGTTCGCTGATCCGGCCGGCTCCCGTCACCGTCTCCAGGCAGTCCTCGCGGCCGCAGTGGCACGGGTCGCCGCCCTCCGACTGGACGGTCAGGTGCCCGATCTCCCCGGCTGAACCAGCAGATCCACGGACAAGGTGGTTGTCGACCACAATCCCACAGCCGACGCCTTCGTCGAGGAGGACCGTTGCAGTGCAGCTCAGGCCGCTGTGCGAGCCGAACGCGTGCTCGTACTCGGCCAGCGCGTTGGCATCGTTCTCGACGACCGCAGGCAGGCGGGCCTCGTCGGCAAGTCGGCGACCGAGGGCATCGATCCACTGTGCCTGCTGGTGATTGGGCGCGGAGACCACTTCGCCCTCCGCGGATACGTGCCCGCCGATCGTCACGCCGAGACCCACCCCGTCGAGGCCCCCGTCGATCTCGGGTGTACTGCTGACCAGTTCGCCGACGAAGTCGACGAGCTCAGCGCGGGCCTCCGGTCCGGCCAAGGGGCGCGACAGCCGCCGCTGGCGACTCGCGAGGATCTTCAGGTCCCGGTCGATGACGATGCCCACCAGTCGTTCCGGCTGGATGGTGATGCCCAGCGCGAAGTGCAGTCTGATGGACGCGGCCGACGCGACCGGCGGCTCTGTCCGTGGCGCCTGCGTCGGTGCCGGAAGATTCGCTGTCTTGAGGTACTGGCGTCCGCGTGGAGTCACGTCCCACACGTTCGTCCGCCACTCCCTACGCCGCCAGACGACGCCGGCAGCCACCAGCCTGCGACCGATCCGGCTGATCTCGGTCTCGTCGACGTGCAGCTCCGAGGCGAGATCACGGTTGGACAGGCCTGGCCGTCCGGCGACGGCCACCAGGAATCGCGCGGCGTGGCTGTCGGGAGTCAGGCTCAGCTGAAGGTTGGACGGCAGACGCCGGAGGGCCCAATGGGTCACGTCGATGAGACCGAGGATGCGTCCCCGGTGCTCCGCAGCAACGGCGCGGTCGCCGTCCATCGCGGGAAACCGGCGGCAGAGCCATTGGAGACCGTCTTGCGCCGCCTGCAGGGCGGGTCCGTCGGCGGCCAGGGACGCGTCGTTCACCAGCATCCCCAGTGCGTTGTAATGACCTTGAGTCGGCTGATCCACGGTGTCCATCTCGTCGGTCACCCGGCGGATCTCGGTCACACGGCTACGCGCGCTGGATCTCTCCATCTCGGCGCTCCCTAGGTCGAGCGGCAGGGCATGACTTAGACGATGCCGGTCGTGTCAAGTGACTGTCAAGCGATGCGCGCGTGCATGAAGTGACAGCCTTCTTACACAGATTTCAGGCCGATCATCGTGGCGGCCGATCCGGACGATGGAGTAACGGCAGTTCAGGCGGCTGCCGATCATTGATGCTCCGCACGCGGCCACACCGACACATATCCGGTGTGGCACCTTACCCGCCACATCCCTGAACCGATAGCAACATGCCGGAAACCGGATTATTGCACGCAGACTCCGGCGCGAGGAGAAGGCGCGTCGCGTTAGCATCGCATACCCCGATCCTCATTCTTGGTCAGCGTGATGTCATGATTTCTCACCGGAACTTCTCGACTGATGATCTGCGCGAGCTGTCGACCGATCCAGCTCACCTCTTCATGCAGCTCTACGATCTCCTTCCGGAGGACGTGTTTCTTCACGGCGATGCGATGGAGTGGCTTGCCGATCCGGACGCACGCCGCCGTGCGGCGAGGATCGGGGACGAGGTCCTGGCGCACGGCCTGGCGGATCACCAGCTGCTGGCCGGGATCGCGGCGGAGAACCACGGCTGGCTCGGGGCCCGCGGAATCTTCGTCCTCCTGCGCGGACTGGACGACGCGCTGTGGTATGTGAATCCATTCAACCCGATCATTGATCGTGGCGGGCTGGATTGGCTGTCGACCAGATACCTCACCACGGGACGGCTGAACGACGATCAGCAGATTCCTGGCGCTCTCCTGCCGCGGTGCGCTTTCCCCGGCGAGCCGCGCGGCCGGGGGCACAAAGCCGATCATTTCGCCGTCCACCGGGTGCCACCGGAGTATCTGCGGGCCAAGCTCAACTATGCCCGGGTGGGGAACGAGAATGATCCGTGTTTCCTGCCCGAGCAAGAAGTGAAGATCGCTTGCGCGCCGTTCCTCCGCGACTTCGCGGAACTGCGGATAACGTACGGTCACAACAACGGTGTGGCCAAATACCGGCTGGCCCCCATGGATGCTGCAGAGATCAACGGCAGAGGCATCCGGGAACGTATGGCCTGCGTCCTGCGCAAGATGGACCGGGCAGGCGCCCAGATCGGTGTCCTGCCGGAGGGCTGCCTGTCGAAGGACATGCTCGAGACGTGGCGGGACGTGGCGACGGGCACGGCGTCGAAGGATTCGTCGGTCACACCGCTGCGCTGGCTGATTCTCGGAAGCGGCCCGGTCGACGGCGGCGACCCTCCGCACAACCGCGCCGTCCTCATCGACCGGCGGCTGGGCGACACGTTGCTGATCCACGACAAACTTGAGCGCTTCACGCTCGACCAGGAACAGGTGCGGACCTGGAAGCTGCCCCCACCTCCGGCCGCGCTTCCGCTTCTGGAGGACATCTCGTGCGGGTCCAAGCTCTCTGTGCTGGAGTCCAGCCTCGGGCGCCTTGCGATCCTCATCTGCCAGGACCTGACCGCCGTCAGCGGCTGGGAGCGCGAGGGCGCCTCGATCGGCTTGTCACACCTGTTCGTGCCGGTGTTCTCCAAACCCATCCGGCGGTACCGGTGGGAGCACAATGCAGCCGCCGATCTCGCCAACCACCACGGCACCTGGGTCGTGGTGTCCAACAGCCTGACCGTGGCGAACGCGATGGCCGCACCGCCGCGCGCCCGCTGGTACACCTGTCTGGTGCTCGGCCCCAACAACGCGAGCCGTGAGTTCTACGCGCTCAAGGAACAGTTCGGCCGCGCCACCAACGCCCACGAGCTTGCGTTCACCACCAAGGCAAGGCGGCGGGTCCTGCCGACCGTTCACGCGGCGGCCGTGCGCGCGGCATGGTTCACCTGGGCCGAGAAGCCCGCCGATGCGAGCGGGCGATCCACGCCACCGCAGGCATCCCGGTACGACTCGGCCTCGGAATGACCTACGGCGAAACCGCAATGAAAGGTCGTAAGGCTCAAGCGGCGAGCGCCAGGCGGCTCTCCATGCGAAACGCGACCGCCGACAGGTACGGGTACCGCACGTGGTCCACCTTGACGTTCCACGACTCCGGCCCGTGCCGCCGCAGCATCTCGTCGTGCCGGGCCGTCGGGGTGACCCGGTCCCCGCACGGCCCGACCGTCTGGTCGGCGTACGTCAGCGCGTCCGACAGCAGGTCCTCCGCGAACGGGTACGCAGCCAGCCGCTCCCCCAGCCCGCGCGCCGCAGCGACGAACCGGGCGCCCGAGTGGTGGGCGACCTGCGCGGCCACCGTCAGCGGCCAGCCGTGCGCCGCGAGGTGGTCTGCTCCGTCGAGAGGGTGGAAGCCGGTGACCACCGTCGGTCCGGCGTAGCCGATGTCGTGGAGCCAGGCTGCCGCGACGAGGATGTCCGGGTCGAGGTCGAGCGCGGACGCCAGCTCGGCGGCTCGGGTCGCGACGCCCTCGGTGTGCCGCCGGCGGTCGGGCAGCGGTGCGAGGAGGTCGAGGGCGATCTCTCGTGCCGCGGTCACGAAGGCCCTGGTCCGTACGCTCATGGCTGGATCGTCGCCGGTGAAGGTGAACGGCAGGCGACGGGGATCTTGCAGTGGCCTGAACGCGGCCGGGAGCGGGCCGCGGTGCCCGGGCGGGACGGGACCTTCGGCCCGCGGCAAAGGGGTCGTTGTGCATCTCGAGTCGGCGTCGTGCCCGCCGATCTGTCCTGGTGCACGGGGCGGTAGCGCACCAACCAGGTAGCACACCGCCACAGGAAAGGGGCAGGACAATGCTGAAGTCGCGGAGGATCGCCAGCGTACTGATGGCACTCGTGGGCGCCGGGATGGTCGCCGCGGGTCCGGTCATGGTGTACGAGGGCGTGCACGGGCAGAGCATGATCAAGGACGAGCTGACCGCTCAGAAGATCGAGTTCCCGGCCGACAAGGCGGCGCTCCCGGACGACCTCAAGGGCTACGCCGGCCAGCACGTCACCACCGGTAGCGACGCGAAGGCGTACGCCGATCTGATCGCCACCCACATCGCGAAGGCCACCGGCGGGAAGACGTACTCCGAGGTGTCCGAGGAATGGATCGCCGGCGGCCGCAAGGACGAGCAGCTCGGGCAGACCCGCCAGACCGCCTTCATGGGCGAGACGCTGCGCGGTTCGCTGATGAGCGCCTACCAGGCCGAGCAGGTCACGTGGCTGGTCATCGGCCTCGGCGCGCTGTTCGTCGCGCTCGGCGCGGTGTTCGGTGTGACCGCCTTCAGCATGCGCACCCGCAAGGTCGTGGTGCCCGCCTCTCCCGAGGCGCTGGTCAGCGGACACCTGCCCGTCGGCTGATCTCACCTCGAGGCACCGAGGGCCGCCCCGCCTGGGGCGGCCCTCGGCGCGTTGGAGAGTCCGAAGGGGACGGTGCAGGAGATCGACTTCACAGGCGGTTCCGCTCCTCATCGGACGGACTGCGCCGATAGGGCGGGTGGACACCCCAACGACGGGGTGTCACTCAAGCCCAAGGAGTCTCGCCATGAGCACCCGGGTTCACAACGCCGAGCTTCTCGGCACCGTCCTGCGCAGCCGGATCGCCGCCCTCGGTACCGAGATCCGCCGCACCCAGGCCTTCTCCCCCCTCAAGGTCCACCTGCGCGCGGAGAAGGCCGGCCTGCTGGCCGTCCACGGCGGCGAGGTGCCGGACCATGCGCTGCCCGCCGTACGCGGTGCGGTCGCCCGCCGGCTGGCCACGCTGAGCCAGTCGCTGCGCCGGGCCGACAACCCGCACTTCAAGAAGCAACTGCGTGAGGAGCTCGCCGAGGTGACCGCGCTGGCCGGGGTCCTGGACGCGTAGTTTGCGGCGGGCTCGCACCGGGGTGTGTGCTGGCGGTATGCCTGAGCATGGTCCGCTGGCCGGGGTCCGGGTGGTCGAGCTGGCCGGTCTCGCGCCCGGCCCGTTCGGCTGCATGGTGCTCGCCGACCTCGGCGCCGACGTGGTCTGCGTGCAGCGCCCGGACGAGCAGGTCGTGGCGGCCTCGGTGCGGCGCGGCCGGCGGGTCGTCACGCTCGACCTGCGCGAGGCCGGCGGGGTGGAGCAGCTGCTCGGCCTGGCCGAGCGCGCGGACGTGCTCGTCGAAGGGTTCCGGCCGGGCGTGGCCGAGCGGCTCGGCTTCGGCCCGGACGTGTGCCGGGCCCGCAACCCCCGCCTGGTGTACGCGCGCCTCACCGGCTGGGGGCAGCAGGGCCCGCTCGCGCCCCGGGCCGGGCACGACATCGACTACATCGCGGTCGCGGGAGCCCTGGAACCGCTGGGCCGGGCCGGCCAGCCGCCGCACGCCCCGCTGAACCTGCTCGGCGACTTCGCCGGTGGCGGCATGCTGCTGGCCGTCGGGGTGCTGGCCGCGCTGCTCGAGCGGGCGAGCTCGGGCGCGGGGCAGGTGATCGACGCCGCGATGGTGGACGGGTCGGCGCTGCTCACCGCGTTCCTGCACGGTATGGCCGCCGAGGGACGCTGGCCGGGCGCGCGCGGGACGAACCTGCTGGACGGCGGCGCGCCGTTCTACGACACGTACGCCACCTCGGACGGCGGGTACATGGCGGTGGGCGCTCTGGAGCCGCGCTTCTACGGCGAGCTGCTGGCCGGGCTGGGGCTGGACGGCGACCCGGAGCTGCCCGGCCGGGACGACCCGGCCGCCTGGGACACGCTGCGGCGGCGGTTCGCCGAGCGGTTCGCGCAGCGTACCCGCGACGAGTGGACCGCGGTCTTCGCCGGGACGGACGCCTGCGTCGCGCCGGTGCTGGCCCCGGCCGAGGCGCCCGGGCATCCGCACAACCGGGCGCGGGGCACGTTCGTCACGGTCGGCGGACAGGTCCAGCCGGCGCCGGCGCCGCGGTTCAGCCGGACTCCCGCCGCCAATCCCGTGCCCGCCCGCGACGCCGGCGACCTGGCGGCGGTGCTGCGGGAGTGGGATGACCCGGTCAGAGGTCGTCGTGGTGGTGGCCGAGCCGGCGCTGGCAGTCCTCCAGCCGGCTCCGGGCGGCCTGCAGACGCTCCCCCATGACCTCCAGGAACCGGCTCGTCAGCTCGTACCCGAGGGCGGGGTCCTGCTGGCAGAGGGCGCGCACCAGCGCGCCGTTGAACGTGATCGCATGGGTGGTGGTCACCGCGACCGCGCCGAAATGCCAGCGGTACGGCGGGAACAGCCACGACCAGCCGAGCACCGAGCCGGAGCGCAGCGACTCCAAAACGAAGTTGTCGTAGCCGGGGACCTCGTGGTCGAGGTACACCGAGCCGTCGGTGATCAGCCAGAACTGGTCGGCGGGGGTGCCCTGGCGGAAGATGCGGTTGCCGGCGTGGAACATGGTCCGGCTGGTCAGCGGGGTCAGGCGGGTCAGCTGGTGCTCGGTCAGCCCGGCGAGGAAGGGCTGGTCGGCGAGCATGTCGGCGGTGACGAACACGGCTTCCTCCTGGAGGGTGGGGATGGCACCCTCAGACAACGCGACCAGCGGCCCGGTGTTTAAGGGCCAAGGGGCCGTCCGGACCGGGGACATCGACCCGGGTCTTCGCATAGCTGCCCGCGCCGCGGGTAGCTGAGCACGGTAGGGCACGACGAAATCGAGGTGGGACCATGCCGATCGCGACGACGAACCCGGCCACCGGTGCGGTGGTCAAGACGTTCGACGCGCTGCCGCCGGAGCAGATCGACGCGGCGATCGGCCGCTCGCTGGCCGGCTTCCGCGCGCTGCGGGACACGACGTTCGCCGAGCGGGCGGGCTGGATGCGGGCCGCCGCGGACCTGCTGGAGGCCGAGCAGGACGAGGTCGGGGCGCTGATGACCCTGGAGATGGGCAAGACGTACGCCGCGGCGAAGGCCGAGGTGGTCAAGTGCGCCAAGGCGTGCCGGTTCTACGCCGACAACGCCGAGAGGTTCCTGGCCGACGAGCCGGCCGATGCGGAGGCGGTCGGTGCTTCCCGCGCGTACGCCCGCTATCAGCCGCTCGGCCCGGTGCTGGCGGTGATGCCGTGGAACTTCCCGCTGTGGCAGGCCATGCGGTTCGCCGCCCCGGCGCTCATGGCCGGCAACACCGGGCTGCTCAAGCACGCCTCGAACGTGCCGCAGACCGCGCTGTACCTCGGCGAGCTGTTCGCCCGGGCCGGGTTCCCGGCGGGGGCGTTCCAGACCCTGCTGGTCGGCTCCGACGCGGTCGAGGCGATCCTCAGCGATGACCGGGTCCGCGCCGCCACCCTGACCGGCAGCGAGAACGCCGGCCGGTCCATCGCCGCGATCGCCGGCCGGGAGCTCAAGAAGACCGTCCTCGAGCTGGGCGGCAGCGACCCGTTCCTGGTGCTGCCGTCGGCCGACCTGGACCGCGCGGCCGAGGTCGCCACCACCTCACGCTGCCAGAACAACGGCCAGTCCTGCATCGCCGCGAAGCGGTTCATCGTGCACGCCGACGTCTACGACGAGTTCGTCGGCAAGTTCGTCGCGCGGATGTCCGCCCTGACCGTCGGCGACCCGATGGCCGACGGCACCGACGTCGGGCCGCTGGCCACCGAGCAGGGCCGTACGGACATCGAGGAGCAGGTGGCCGACGCCCGGGCCAAGGGCGCGACCGTCCGCTGCGGCGGCACCCGCGGCGACGGCGACGGCTGGTGGTACCCGCCGACGGTGGTCACCGACCTCACCCCGGACATGCGGATGTACGCCGAGGAGGTCTTCGGCCCGGTCGCCGGCGTCTACCGGGCGGCGTCGCTGGACGAGGCCCTCGAGCTGGCCAACGCGAGCTCGTACGGGCTGGGCGCCAACGCGTGGACCCGGGACCCGCAGGAGCAGGAACGGGTGATCGCCGGCCTGGACTCCGGCGCGGTGTTCGTCAACGGGATGACGACCTCGTACCCGCAGCTGCCGTTCGGCGGGGTGAAGAACTCCGGGTACGGCCGCGAGCTGTCCGCCGCGGGCATCCGGGAATTCTGCAACCTGAAGACGGTGTGGGTGGGCGACAGCGGCGGCGCCGACGTGGACTCCGCCACCGAGTGAGCGCGGCGGGGGCTGTGCCCGGCGGGTCTCCCCCGGGCACAGCCCCCTCGCTCACTTCAGCAGGCCCCGTTCGATCGCCTCGATGATGCGGGGACGCAGCTCGGCGGTGCTGATGATCGCGTCGACCGAGCCGACCTCGACCGCCCGTTCGATGCTGTGCACCCTGTCGAACTCCGCCGCCACCTCACCGACCTTCTCGGCGCGCACCTGCGACTGGACCTCGGCGAGCCGGGCGTTGAGCGCCGAGCGTTCCGCGCCGCTGGCCCCCGCGATCTGCGCCAGCAGGTCGGTGACCCGCGGGTCGGTGGCGGTGCGGTTGTTCACCTCGCCGGAGAACACCACCGCCGCGGCCGGGGCGCCGCCGAGCACGGAGGCGAACGAGCCCTCCAGCGCCAGGACGGTCATGGCCGGGTTGAGCGCCTTGGAGAACACCACGAACGCGCCGCCGTGGTAGCGGGAGATCACGCAGAACACGATCGGGCCGCGGAAGTTGACGATCGCGCGGCCGATCTCGGCGCCGTACTCCAGCTGCAGCTTGCGCATCGACTCGGGCGAGCCGTCGAACCCGGACAGGTTCGCCAGCACGACCAGCGGGCGGTTGCCGGACGCCGCGTTGATGGCCCGCGCGGTCTTCTTCGACGAGCGCGGGAACAGCGTGCCCGCGGTGTACGTGTCCGGGCCGTCGGTGGGCGGGAAGCCGCGCCGGGGAACGGGCTTGGACTCGATGCCGATGAGGCAGACCGGCCGGCCGCCGATGTGCACGTCCTGCACCACGGAGGTGTCCGCCTCGGCCATGCCGGCCCAGCGCTCGAGGACCGCGTGGTCCTGGTCGGACAGGGCGCGCATCACCGTACGGATGTCGAACGGCTTCTTGCGGTCCGGGTTGTGCTCGGCCGAGAAGATCTGACCGACCGTGGCGAAGTCGCTGCCGGCCACGGTGTGCGGGTAGTCCGACACGTCCCGGTCCGCCGGGTCGCTCGTGGCGGCCTTGCGCGGCGCCGTCTCACCCGGGACGACGTACGTGTGGTCGTAGTGCGCCATCAGCACGTCGCGGGCGCCCGGCAGGTCCGGCGCCCAGTACTGCGCCTGACCGTTGGGGCCCATCACCCGGTCGTAGCCGCCGATGCCGAAGTTGTCCTCGGCCGACACGCCGCCGGAGAAGTCCAGTGACTGCTTGCCGGTGAGCACCATCGCCGAGTCGGGCGTCATCACGAGGATGCCCTTGGTGTGCATGAGCATCGTCGCCTCGGCGTTCCAGTACGGCTGGGCGCCGACGGTGATTCCCGCGACCACGATGTTGATCTCGCCGCCGGCCTGGGTGAACGTGACGATGCGCTTCAACGCGGCCGCCACCCAGTCCATGTTCTCGGTGCCCGAGGACATCGAGATGCGCGCGCCCGCGGACAGCGCGAACCACTCCAGCGGCACCCGCATCCGCTCGGCCAGGTCCAGCGCGGCGATCACCCGGGAGCATTCCGGCTCCGACAGCGCGCCCAGCGCCTTGGTGGGATCGCCGAGCAGCACGACCCGCGTGACGCCCTCGGGGTGCCGTTCGGTCGGGGTGGTGACGACCCCGGCGACGATCGCCGCGGTGTTGCGGCCCTTCGGGCGGTCCACCGGCACGAGCGCGCCGCTGTCGTCGAGGTCGTGCTCGGCGAACCGGCCGCCGGGCCCGGCGAGGATGTCGGTCAGCTCGTACGGGTAGACGTTGCCCCGGCGGGCGGCGCGCAGCACCTTCTGCCGGTAGTCGTCGAGCGGCTGGATCGGCTCGGTGGACGGCTCGCCGATGTGCAGCCGCGCGCCGTGCCCCGGGTCCAGCGTGATCCGGACGGCGACCTCGGTGAGCTCCCCGCCGCTGGTGCGCTGGCGGGCCACGAACTGGACCTCCTCCAGCCCGGCGCCGGCGGTGGTGGGCAGGATCCGGTCCACCACGGTGGTGAGCTCGTCGGTGCTGAGCTCGGTGGCCGGCCACACGTACATGAGGATGCGGTTGGTGTCGAACCGCTTGTTCTGCGGCCGCTGGGCCTGGATGTTGCGGATCGCGTCGAGCCCGGCGGTGATCGCGTCCTCGACCGCGGGCAGCGCGACCAGCCGCCCATCGGCCTCGCGCAGCGGGGTCAGGTCCCGGACCTGGCCCATCGCGACGAGCCGCTCGTCGGCCGGGTTGTCCCGGGCGACCGCCTTGAACAGGTAGATCTCCTCGTCGGCCGAGGGCAGCCGGGTCAGCTCGAAGTCGCGCAGCCGGTGCAGCTGCAGGCGCTGGGCGATCTGCGGGTGCAGGCCCCGGATCAGCCGGTCCTCGACGACGGTGCCGCCGTCTCGCCGGAACGTGAAGTGGTGGTGCATGACCGCGCCGCTGGTGCCGGCCACGGTGGTGGTGATCCGGCGCACGGCCACGGGCAGCGGGCGCTCGGCGAGCAGCCGGCCGAGCTCGGCGGCCATCTCGCCGGCGTCCGGCTGGCCGGCCCAGGTGACGTACAGGTCGGCGACCAGGCCGTTCTCGGGTACGCCCTCGGCGAGCGTGGCCAGCGCGGCGATCGCGCCGGACAGCGCGGTGATGTCGGCCGCCGTGGCCAGCACGCGGGTGGTGCCCGCCGTGCCCGCGAGCTCGGCGGTGACGAAGCGGCAGCCGCCCGCCTCCCGCACGGTGATGTCCGACAGCCGGCGGTTGCCGTAGTAGCGGCGGGTCACCACCTCCAGCAGCGGCGCGTGATCCCGGCCGGGCCGGCCGATGCGCTGGCCGATCAGCCGGACCAGCGGCTCGGCGCTGGCCACCATCGCCCGGATGCGCTGCGCCCGGTCCGGGGCGTCCGGGTTCTGGTCGAGGTAGCTGAGGTGACTGCGGACGTCGGCGTAGACCTCGGCCCGGTTGCGGCGCAGCAGCGGCTGCGCGAACCAGCGGAAGACCAGGCCGCGGGCCAGGTCGGAAACCGCCGGGAAGCGCACCTGCGTGGCCTCGATGAGGTGCTCGAGCACGCGGCCGGCCCGTTCCCGCAGCTCACCCACCGGCGCCGACCCGGCCAGCCACTGCCGCAGCACCTCGGAGACGACCGCGACGTCCGTCGAGATGCGCTGCTGGGCGAGGAAGACGCGGAAGACGGCGGACTCGAGCTGCGGCGTACGGTCCAGATCGGACACACCGTAGTGGCCGAGCACCCGGCGCAGCTTGGCCTGGAAGTCCGCGGTGACGCCGGCCCGCTCGACGTCCAGGCTCTGCAGGTAGCTGTGGAAGTACTCGCGGGGGCTGTGCACCGGGCTGCCCGGCTCGACGTCGAGCTCGTTGCCCGGCTTGTTGCGGCTCAGCTCGCACAGGTCGGCGAAGACCGTCAGCAGGTCCAGCTCGCCCGGCTGGGGGCGGTCGCCGTCCTGAGCGCGGGCGGCCAGGTAGCCGGTCAGCACCCGGCGCGGGTCCTCGGGGTCGCCGTCGAAGCCCAGCAGCAGCGCGCGCAGGTCCTGCAGGCCGCGCTCCACCCGGGCCGCTGCGGAGACGCCGGCCGGCTCCGCCGGAAGATCGATCTCGACGGTACGGGCGTCCTCGGGCGCCTCCTGCTCGGCCCCGTCGGCGAGCGGCTCGAGGCGCAGCAGGGCCGCGCCCGTCTCGACCTGGCTGCCCACCGACACCGGGCACTCGCGGACCCGGGCGCGGAACGGCGCGCGCAGCACCGTCTCCATCTTCATGCTCTCCAGCACCAGGATCGGCGCACCCGACTCGACCTCGGCACCGACGGCCACGGGCGTGGCGACCACGAGCGCGGGGGCCGGGGAGCGCACCACGCCGCCCTCGTCGCGGCTGATCCGGTGCGCCACCCCGTCGACCTCGACGAGGTGGATCGGGCCGTAGGACGCGGTCACCAGCCGGAAGCGGTGGCCGTTGACCACGATGCGGCCGCTGCGCGAGTCGAACCGCTCGAGCTCGACGTCGGCCGTACGCGTGTCCGCGCCGGACGTCACACTGACCCGGAACCGGGAGGGACCGACCCGGGCCGCGCGCACCCGGTAGCCGATGCCGCGGAGCTTGAGGTCGAGCGGCCGGCCGGTGTCGTGCCGTGCGTGCGGGCGCCCGCCGTGCGCGGTGGACAGCAGCTGCCCCTGGCTGATCTCCTCGTCGTCCTCGTACGCCTCGATGGCGGCCGCCGCCAGGGCGACCGCGGAGTGCCGGTGCCCGACGAGGCGGCCCTCGGCGCGGACCCGGTCGATCCAGCCGGTGTCGGCGCTGCCGTCGATCACCTCCGGCTGGTCGAGCAGGTCCAGCACGAAGCTCTTGTTGGTGGTGCCGCCGTCGATGAGCACCGTGGTCTCGGCCATCGCGCGGCGCAGCCGGCCGAGCGCCTGCTCGCGGTCACGCCCGTACGCGATGATCTTGGCGATCATGGAGTCGAAGTCGGCGGGGATGGTGTCGCCCTCGCTGACGCCGGTGTCAACCCGGATGCCGGGGCCGGCGGGCAGCACGAGCCGGCTGATCCGGCCGGGCGCCGGGGCGAAGTCGCGGTCCGGGTCCTCGGCGTTGAGGCGGGCCTCGACGGCGTGGCCGCTCTCGGCCGGCGGGGCGCCCTCGAGCCGGCCGCCGCCGGCGACGTGCAGCTGCAGCCGGACCAGGTCGGTGCCGGTGGTGATCTCGGTGATCGGGTGCTCGACCTGCAGGCGCGTGTTGACCTCGAGGAAGGCGAACAGCTTGTCGCCCGGGTGGTACAGGAACTCGACGGTGCACGCGCCGCGGTAGCCGACGGCCACGGCGAGCCGCTCGGCGGACGCCTTGAGCTCCGCGACCTGGCCGGGAGCGAGGACCGGCGACGCCGACTCCTCGATGATCTTCTGGTTGCGCCGCTGCACCGAGCAGTCGCGTACGCCCAGCGCCCACGCGGTGCCCTGCCCGTCGGCGATCACCTGGACCTCGACGTGCCGGGCGCCGGTGACCAGGCGCTCCAGGAAGACCACGCCGGAGCCGAAGGCGCGCAGGGCCTCCTGGCTGGTGCGTTCGTACGCGTCGGCGAGGTCCGCGCCGGAGGCCACCATGCGGATGCCCCGGCCGCCGCCACCCGCGGTGGCCTTGAGCATCAGCGGGTAGCCGATCTCGTCGCCGGCCTTCAGCGCCGCCTCGAGCGTGGCGACCTCACCGCGGCTCCACGGCGCGACCGGCACGCCGACCTCCTCGGCGATCAGCTTCGCGCCGATCTTGTCGCCGAGCCGGCGCATGGCCTCGGGGCTCGGCCCGACGAAGGTGACGCCGATCTTCTCGCACAGTTCGGCGAAGGCCGGGTCCTCGGCGACGAAGCCCCACCCGACCCAGGCGGCGTCGGCGCCGGACTCCACCAGCGCGCGCTCCAGCACGGCCAGGTCGAGGTACGGCCGGGCCGAGGCGGGACCCAGCGGGTACGCGATGTCCGCCTCGCGCACGAAGGTGGCCGTACGGTCGGCGTCGGTGTAGAGGGCGACCGTCTCGATCCGCTCGCCCGTTTCCGCCGAAAGGTCCCGGACTGCGTGGATGAGCCGCATCGCGGCCTCTCCACGGTTGACGATCGCCACGCGATTGAACACCGGCCGAGCCTCCCAGGACATGTCAACAGGAGGCGACGCCCGGATCTCGGACGTCGCCTGTCTCCACCCTCTACCTTGCTGGATGAGACCCCATGACACCGATGTCCGGCGCCACCATGCCCCGGGTCGCCCCGTTGTAGGTTTCCTACAAACGCGATTGGCCGAAGCCTACGGCCGGGCGTCGCGACGCTCAGCGCAGGCCGCTGACGACCAGCCCCTCGGCGGCGACGCGGGCCACGGCGGCGTCCCACCAGTACGCGTTCCCGTTGACGTACAGGCACGGCGCCTCGGCGGTGAGGTCGTCGCGCAGGCGGGACACGTCGGCACCCGGCATGAGCAGCCGCAGCAGGGTGCCGTCGGAGAACGGCAGGTCCCACCCGAAGCGGCCGTCGCGGTCCGCCGCCGGGTCGCGCACCGGCTCGCCGGTCAGATCGCTGACGCGTACGGCCGGAGGCCCGCCCATGCCGGCGACGCGCGCCCGTACCGCGTCGAGGAACACCGCCAGGTTCGCGGCGGCCGCCTGCTCGTCGGCGCCCTCGACCGGGGCCGTACCGGGGTTGATCATGGCGGCACCGTAGGCCCGGCCGGCCGCCCGGCGGGCCGGAAGCGGGCAAATGCTGACCGCTAGGGTGATATGCACCCGACACACATATGAATAGTTTTCAGGCTTCTACGTCAAAGCCTGGAGGATTCGGTGTCGCTGAGCTCTCGTGTGACCGGGGCGGTGACCGCGGCACTGATGGTCGCGGCATCCCTCGTCATGCCCACCGCGGGACACGCCGCGGACCCCACCGGCGAGCTGGAGGCCCAGCGCGTCGACAGCGTCCCGGCGCCGGAGCTCGCCTGGTTCACCTGCTACGGCATCGCGCAGTGCGCCACCGCACAGCTGCCGCTGGACTACGACGACCCGCAGGGCGCGTCCGTGCGGATCGCGGTCGTACGGGTGAAGGCCCGCAAACCGGCGAGCCGCATCGGCAGCCTCTTCGTCAACCCGGGCGGCCCGGGCGGCTCCGGCACCGAGATGGCCCTGGCCGCGTCCGGCTTCCTCAGCGACTCGGTGCTGGACCGCTTCGACGTCGTCGGCTTCGACCCCCGCGGCGTCGGATCCAGCGACGCCCTCAAGTGCTTCCCCTCCACCCGGGACCAGAGCGTCGCCCTGGCCCGCATGGCCATGTTCTTCCCGTACGGGGCCAAGGAGGAGAGCGGCTACATCCGAGGTGCCCAGGCGCTCGGCCGGGCCTGCTCGGACACCGGTGGTGAGCTCGCGTCGGCCATGTCCACCGCCGAGGCCGCCCGGGACATGGACGTGCTCCGGCGCGCCCTGGGCGACGCGAAGCTCACGTACCTGGGGTTCAGCTACGGCACCGCCCTCGGCCAGTACTACGCCAACATGTTCCCCGACCGGGTCCGCGCGCTCGCCCTCGACGGCGTGATCAACCCCGTCTCGTGGGTGGGCACCGAGGCGACGGGCGGGCGGCTGCAGGACGACCGGCTGCGCTCCGCGGACGGGGCGTACCGGGCCCTGACGAAACTGCTGGAACGCTGCGACCGGGTCGGGACCAAGCGGTGCGAGCTGGCCAAGGGCGACCCCGCCAAGCGCTTCGCCGCCGTGGCCCGCAAGCTGAGGGCCGAGCCGCTGGTGCTGGGCAAGGACCCGGTCGCCGGGACCGTACGCCTGACGTACGCGCTGTTCATCGGCCTGACGCTCAGCGCGCTCTACACCCCCGTGGCCGGCGACCTCGTCACCCAGATGACCGCCGAGGTGGAGACCATGCAGGCCGGCTCGGCCGGGAAGGCACGGCTGCGCGCCGCCGCCCGTGCGGCGCTGCTCGACCGGGTCACGCAGCTGCGGACGCCGGCGCGCGACTTCCCGTACGACAACTCGCTCGAGGCGTTCGCCGGGGTGATGTGCACCGACGGCCGCCACCCCGCCGACGCCGCGGCGTGGCCCGCGCTGACGGCGGCGGCGGACCGGCGCGCGCCGTACTTCGGCCGGGCCTGGGGCTGGGGCAGCGCCCCCTGCGCCGGCGACACGTGGACCGCTCAGGACGAGGACGCCTACGTGGGCCCGTTCAACCGGCGTACCAGCGCGCCCGTGCTGCTCGTCGGCAACTACTGGGACCCGGCCACCAACTACCGCGAAGCCGTCTCAGCGTCGAAGCTGCTGCCCGGGAGCCGGCTGCTGACCAGCGACAACTGGGGACACACCGCGTACGGCACCTCCACCTGCGTGACCCGGGCGGTGGACGCGTACCTGCTGCGCGTCGCGCTGCCCCGCGCGGGGACCGTGTGCCGCTCGCCGCTGCAGCCGTTCACCGGGAGCCCGGGGATGATGTTCTCGCGGCAGGCTTCCGCCGCGGAGGCGGGCAAGCAGCTGCCTCCGGTGACGGCACCGGTGGGAGCCGGCCCGCGCCGCTGAGCACTTCGCGGGCCCGCGTCGCGCCGCGGGATGCGGGGCCGGCTCGCCCAGCGGGATGCGGGGCCGGGTCGCCCAGCGGGATGCGGTGCCGCGTCGTCCGGTGGGATGGGGGTCCGGGTAGCCGGACGGGCTCGGGGGCGGGAACCCGTCCGGCCGATCGGCACGGGGGTCGGGCCGATCGTTCGCGGACACCGGCGCGCACGCCGGCGGCGATGAGAACGATCACATCGTAGGGCCCGATCCGTCCCGAACTCAACCGGAAGCGGCCCTCCACCGGCGATGGAACCCGGGCGTGCGTTGATCCGCCGGTCCCCGCGGTCACGTATGGACAGTCGAGCACGCTCGCAGGCCCCGGACGTCCGCGCCGGGGCCCAGCGCCTCATGCCGCCGCCACGCCAGGAGGACCAGCCGATGCCCGACCTCGATCCGTACGGTGATCACCCCCCGGCACCGGCCCCGGCCGCCTGGCCCAGGGTGTCCGACTACTGGCCCGACCTGCCGCACCGCATCGCCCCGGCCGCCGACTTCCACAGCGGCGACGCCGCTGTGACCTCGACCGCGCCCGGGGCCAGGGCCGGGGCCGACACGGCCGAGATCCCGGCTGCTCCCCGGACAGCCGCCGCACCGGCGCCACGACGCGCCCGGCGGCGGGCGATCCCCGCGCTCCTGGTCCTGGTCCTGGTCGTGGGTGGGGCGGTCTATGCCGGCTCGTGGTGGCACCGGCAGACGACCGGCCAGGTCACCGGGCGGGCGCCGGCACCCGAGGCGGCCCCGGCGGACCGCGCGGACCAGGCGGAACAGGCGGACCCGGCGGACCAGGCCCCGCGCTTCGCCGAGCCCGTCGTCCTCACCGGACCCAACGACAATGTCCGGAAGGCGAGCTTCCACCTCAGCGGCGACGCGGCCACGGTCATCGTGCGGACGGCCGATCTCGACGACACCCTGTACCGGATCAGCGCCGCCCCGGACAGCGCCGTGCTGCCCTCGGCCACGTTCGGCGCGGGCACCGTACGCGCCACGCTGCGCGACAGTGGCCGGCGCGGCGAGTCCACCGTCACGGTGACGCTGGCGGTGGGGGTGCGGTGGTTCCTCGACATCAGCAGTGACCTGCGGCTGGGCGACATCGACGTCTCCGGCGGGGAGCTGACCCGGGTCGTGCTCGCCGGTGACGCCGCGGACATCCGGCTCGCTCTGCCGCAGCCGGCCGGCACGCTGCCCGTACGGGTCTCCGGCGGCATCAACCGGCTGAAGATCACCGTACCCGGGGCGGCGCCGGTGCGGATCCGGGCCCGCCGCGGCGCCGGTCAGGCCACTCTGGACGGCCGGACCGTGGCCGGAGTGGCCCGCAACACCTCGTTCCAGTCGCCGCGCTGGCGCAGCGGCGGCTCCGGCATCGATGTGGACGCGGTGCACGGGCTCGGCGCGGTCACCGTTCATCGATCTGATCGGTAGCAGACAACGACCCCTTGCTTTCCCGCGGCCCGGCCCCGAGGATGACGGGGCCGGGCGTCCGGCGCCGCCGACGAACCGTGGGAGACATCGACCACCATGCCTGTCTCGCCGGCCCCTGCCGACTCCCGTTCCGGCGACGTCCGCGGCCGGGCGCTGCTGCTGGGCGCCATGATCGTGGCCGGAGCGCTGCTCGTTCTGGCCGCCCGGGCGGTGCTCGGCGACGGCGGCACGCCGCCGATGACCCCGCAGCCGCCGATCGCCTTCTCCTTCGAGCCGCTGCCGTCCGCGATCGAGCTGCAGTCGGCTCCGCCCGGCCCGGACCGCACCCCGGGGCCACCCACCCGGACCGCTCCCGCCGGGCGCAGCTGGTCGCCGGTCGCCGAGCGCGCCACCACCCCGCCGGCCACCCCGGCTCCGGCCGCCGACCTGGCCGTGGGCCGCACGGTCGGCCTGGAGCTCGCCGGCCGCGCCGGGCTGCGCGTGCGGCACCGCGACTTCCTCGGCCGCGTCGACCCGATCACGGCGGCGAGCGGGGCGACGGCCCGGCGGGACGCGACGTTCACCGTCCGCGCGGGGCTGGCCGGCCGCGGCTGCGTCTCCCTCGAGTCGGTCAACTTCCCCGGGCGTTTCCTGCGCCACCGCGATTTCGTCATCCACCTCGACGTCCGGCAGAACGATCCCCTGTACGCCGCCGACGCGACGTTCTGCGCGGTTCCCCGGTCCGGCGGGAGCAGCATCTCCCTGCGGTCCTGGAACTACCCGGACCGGTTCGTGAACGAGCAGCGGTCGGCGCTCGTGCTCACGACCCGGCGGCCGGCCGACGCCACCGCGTACGTCGTCCGCCCCCCGCTGTAGGGCGGCGGGCCGGTCCGGCAGGATCGTGACATGGATGCCACGCCGGAGCTGCGCGCCGACTCCATCGAGGGCATCGGCGTACGGCTGCGGCGGTACCGGCCCGCGGACGCGGGCGCCGTCCTGGCCGCCTGCAACGACCCGCTGACCCAGCGGTTCCTGCCCGCGCTGCCGCGGCCGTACACCGAGGCCGACGCGCACTGGTGGGTCACCGAGGGCGCCGCGGCGGCGTCCCCCAGCGGCGGGAACTATGCCCTCGCGGACCCGGTGACGGACGAGCTCATCGGGAGCATCGGCCTGCTGTACGCCCAGGAGAACGTGGGCAGCATCGGCTACTGGATCGCGCCGCAGGCCCGCGGCCGCGGCGTCGCGACGGCGGCGACCCGGGCGCTCACCGAGTTCGCCTTCACCGCCGGGTACGCCCGCATCGAGCTGCGTACCGAGCTTGAGAACGCGGCCAGCCAGCGGGTGGCGCTCGGGGCCGGGTACACGTGGGAGGGCGTCGGGCGCGCCGCGGGCGCCGGTCCGGGCGGGCGCCACGACCTGATCGTGTGGGCGCGGGTGGCCGGCGATCCGCCCGGCCCCACGCCACGGCGCCTGCCTGACCTGCCCGGTGGTGAGCTGACCGACGGGGTGGTGCGCCTGATGCCGATGCGTGCCGCCGACGCCCCGGAGGTCGGGCTGCTGACCTCCGCGCCACCGGCCCCGGCGGAGCTCACACGCTACTGCGCCCACGCGGACGCCGAGTGGCTCGCGGACCGGGAGATCCGGCTGACGATCCGGGACGCGGCCACCGGCGCCTTCGCCGGCAAGGCCGGGCTGACGGTCCAGCATCCGGACACGGCACAGGCGGAGATCGACTACCACCTGACCCCGGACAGGCGAGGACACGGGTACGCGTCCCGCGCGGTGAAGCTGCTCTGCGGGTGGGCGTTCACGCGTACGGTGCTCGAACGGCTCGTGGCCGGCGTGCCCACGCCCGACCTCGCCGCGCAGCGCGTGCTGGAACGGTCGGGCTTCGTCCGGGAAGGACAGGAGCGCCGCACCGGCGGGCGCGCGGACGTCTACCGGTACGCCCTGCTCCGGCCCGGCTCCTGAGGCAGGACGTCCCGTCAGGAAGCCGGCGCGCCCGCCAGGGACAGCGGCTGCTCCAGGACCTGGCGCAGCAGGCCCGCGAGCCGGTCGAGGTCGTCCTCGCCCAGCCCGGCGAACGACTGCGTCACCACCGCCAGCACCCGCTCCTCCCCCGCCGCCCGCAGCTGCTCGCCCCGGGGAGTGAGGCGGTGCCGCACCGCCCGGCCCGGACCGGGCATCCGCTCGATCAGCCCCCGGTCGACCATGCGGGCCGCCAGCGTGCCGAAGGACTGGTCCGTCTGATACGTGAGCTGCGCCAGGTCGTGCAGTGACGCGTCCGGCTGCCGGTGCAGATGCCGCAGCGTGTCCCACTGCACGAGGGAGACCCCGAGATCCGCGAGCGCCGCGGTGAGGGCTCGGTGGTGCCGGTGCTGCACGCGCTTGACCAGGATGCCGACCTCTTCGGCGGTGGTTGCCATGCGATCACCTTAAACCAGGTTCCTTATTTCAGGTTGCTTATATCAGGATGCTGATATAGCGTCGCCGGCATGACAGCGACCGCAGCGACGCCCCGCGCCGGAACCCGTCCGGTTGCGGGCGACCTCCGCACCCTGAGCGTCGCCTGCGTGGCCATGCTCGTCTCCTACCTGCCCTTCTCCGGGCTCAACGGGATCCTCGGACGCATCGCCGCGCAGACCGGCGCCGCGACCAGCGACCTGCAGTGGCTCACCTCCGCCTTCACGGTCGCGCTGGCCGCCTCCGTCCTGCCCGCGGGCGTCCTCGCCGGCCGGTACGGTCCGCGGCGGCTCGCCCGCGCCGGGATCGCGCTGACCGCAGCGGGCGCCGCCGCGGGCTGGGCGGTCAGCCTGCCCGGCACGCTGACCGGCGTCCGGCTGCTGTGGCTCACCCAGGCGGTGTGCGGCGTGGGCGCCGGCGTGGTGATGTCGTCGACGCTGGCCCTCATCTCCGCGACCGCCGCCGACGGCTACGCCCGGGCCCGCCGGATCAGCTGGTGGTCCGGCGCGCTGGTCACCGGCCTCGGCGCCGGGCCGTTCCTGGCCGGGCCGATCACTGACGCCACCGCCTCGGCGTGGTTCCTCGGCGTGGTCGCCGTCCTCGCCGCCGGGGCGACGGCCACCCTGCGGCTCGCCGCCACGGTGCCAGGTGCGGCCACCGCCCGGGCGGACGTGGCCGGGCAGGTCTGCGCCACCGTCGCCGTCGTCGGGCTGATCGCCGCGGTCATCGAGGGCGGCTCGGCCGGCTGGACCAGCCCGGCCTGCCTGATCGGCGCCGCCGCAGCGGCCGCCGGAGCCGCCGCCTTCGCCGTCGTCGAGCGGCACGCCGAGGCGCCGCTGCTGGACCCGCGGCTGTTCCGCTCGGGTGGCTTCGTGGGCGCCGGCCTGGCCGCGATGACCGTCCTGTTCGCCCTGGTCGGCCTGGTCTTCGCGCTGAGCCTGGCGCTGTCCGCGGCGCACGTCGGCACGCTCGGCATCGCGCTACGGCTGGGTGTCATGTTCGCCGCCAACGTCGCGGGCAGCCTGGCCGCCGCCCGGCTGCAGCACCGTTTCGGGGCCGGCTCGGTCCTGGTCGGCGGCCTGGTCGTCCTCGCAGCCGGCGCGGCGAGCCTCGCCACCCTGGGCGCCGCCACCGGCCTCGGTCAGCTGACCTGGCGGCTGCTCCTGCTGGGCGCCGGCAGCGGTGTCGCCATGGCCACGAGCTCCGCGGTGGCCGTCCAGGCCGTGCCCGCGCCGCAGGCGGCGATCGCCGGCGCGGCCAACAACGCCCTGCGCCAGACCGGCGCCGCGCTCGGCCCGGCGGTCATCGGCGCGGTCATCGCCGCCCGGGCCGGCGGCGGCCCGGCCGCCGCCGGGATGCCCGCGGCCGCCATCGCGGTCGCCGCCCTGCTCGTCCTCGTCACGCTCGCCACGGCCGCGCTGCTCGCCGGCCGCCGCTGACCTGCCGGCGCGCTGCCGCGCACCGGAATTCACCCCTTCCGCAAGGAGCAAAGATGTCCGTCACCCTGCACGAGTCCGGCTCCGGCCACCCGTTCCTGCTGCTGCACGGCGGCGCCGGCCCGATGTCGGTCGCCGGCTTCGCCGACCGCCTCGCCGCCGCCCGGCCCGCCCGCGTTCTGGTGCCCACCCACCCCGGCTTCAACGGCACGCCGCGCCCCGACGACCTGACCGACGTCCCCGGCCTGGCCCGGCTCTACGCCGGCCTGCTCGAGGAGCGCGGCCTCACCGACGTCACGGTCGTGGGCAACTCGATCGGCGGCTGGATCGCCGCCGAGATGGCCGTGCTGGCGAGCCCGCGGGTCAGCAGCGTCATCATCGTCAACGGGGTGGGCCTCGAGGTGCCCGGACACCCGGTGGCCGACTTCTTCTCGCTGTCCATGGACCAGCTGGCCGACCTGTCGTACCACGAGCCGGACAAGTTCCGGACGGACCCGGCGAGCCTCTCCGAGGCCCAGAAGGCGCTCATGGCGGGCAACCGGCCGGCCATCGCCCAGTACGCGGGCAGCACCATGACCGACCCGACCCTGGCCGGCCGGCTCGCCGAGGTCACCGTGCCCGTGCTCGTGCTGTGGGGGCAGAGCGACCGCATCGTCGACCCGGCGTACGGGCGCGCGTACGCGGCGGCCATCCCCACCGCCACCTACCAGCCGCTGGAGAACACCGGGCACCTGCCGCAGATCGAGACCCCGGAGCAGACGCTGACCGCCTTCTGGGACTTCGCCGCCAAGCACGCCACGGGCGGTCCCGCCGGCGAATGACCGGACCTGGGGCGGGCGGCGCCCCGTGCGGGCTGGACACTGGGGGGATGGGACGGGGGCGGCGGTGAGGCGCGAGCCGGTCATCGCCCATGTCGACCTGGACGCGATGTTCGCCGCGGTCGAGCAGCGGGACAAGGTGTCGCTGCGCGGCCGGCCGGTGATCGTCGGCGGCACGGCCGGCCGCGGCGTCGTCGCCACCGCGTCCTACGAGGCCCGCCGGTACGGCGCCCGTTCCGCGATGCCGACCGCTGAGGCCCGGCGCCGGTGCCCGCCCGGCACGGCGTTCCTCGCACCGCGCTTCGCCGCGTACCGCCGGACCAGCGAGGTCGTCATGGCCCTGCTGGACGACGTGTCACCGCTGGTGGAACAGGTCTCGATCGACGAGGCGTACCTGGATCTCGGCGCCGGCGGCCACGACCTTTCCGTGCCCGGCGTCACCGCGCTGGCGGACCGGCTGAAGGCCACGATCGCGGCGGCCACCGGCGGGGTGACCGCCTCGATCGGGGTCGGCACGTCCAAGCTGGTCGCCAAGATCGGCTCGGACCTGCGCAAACCCGACGGGCTGACGGTGGTCGCCCCCGGCGACGAGCAGGCGGTGCTGCACCCGCTGCCGGTGACCCGGCTGCCCGGCGTCGGCCCGGCCACCGACGAGCGGCTGCGCCGGTCGGGCGTACGGACGATCGGCGACCTCGCGCGTGTGCCGCTGCCGGACCTGCTGGACTGGTTCGGCCAGGCCCACGGCGCCGGCCTGTACCGGCTGGCCCGCGCCGACGACGAGCGCCCGGTCATCAGCGAGCACGAGGCGAAGTCACTGTCGGCCGAGGAGACCTTCGACGTCGACCTCACCGACCGCGGCCGCCTCGGGACCGAGATCGATCAGCTCGCCGGCCGGGTCGGCGCCCGGCTGCGCGCCGCGGGCCTGTCCGCCCGGACGGTCACCGTGAAGATCCGCCACTACGACTTCACCACGATCACCCGGTCGCTCACCCGCACCCAGCCCACCGACGACCCGCGGCTCGTCGCCCAGCTCGCGCACCGGCTGCTCGCCGAGGTGGACACGTCGGCCGGCGTACGCCTGCTCGGTGTCGGGGTCACCACGCTGGCCGATTTCGTGCAGGACGACCTGTTCACCACGGCGACCCCGGACGACGCGGACCCGCGGTCACCGGAGCGGCCGGACGCCGCCGCGGATCCGCCGCCGGCAACCCCGGTCACCACGTGGCGGCCCGGTCAGGACGTGCGGCACGACGCGTACGGGCCCGGCTGGGTCTGGGGCAGCGGCCTCGGCCGGGTCAGCGTCCGGTTCGAGGGACCGGGTACGCCCCCCGGGCCGGTACGCACCTTCGCCACCGACGACCCGGCGCTGCATCCGGCCGATCCTCCGGACTGGACCGTCGCCTCCTGACGTCGCGGCCCGTGAGGAGCCGACCGCGCCGCGTGGAGCCGAACCGCCCCTACGCGACATTCCCGCCACCTGCGCAGATGGGGCCGGTCGGCCCTTGTGGCGGCGGCGACTCTCGGGTGTTTCCCCCAGGCCCTGGTCGGGTAGGATCTGCGGCACTCACAGCTTGATCACAGGCCGGTGCGAACGACGGCGGGGAGGGGTCTCGATGCGATCACTCGCCGGTCGGTACCGGGTCGAGGAGGCGGTCGGGCGCGGCGGCAGCGCTGTCGTGCACAGCGGCTGGGACCGCACGCTCAAGCGGCGCGTCGCCATCAAGCTGTTCTCGGCGTACCGGCCGGACAGCACCGCGCCCTCGATCGACGTGCTGCGCGAGGCACAGACCGCGGCGGCGCTCAACCACCCGAACGTGGCCCGGGTGTACGACTACGGCGAGGCGACCGAGGGCAGTCAGCGGGTGCCCTACCTGGTGATGGAGTTCCTCGAGGGCGACACCCTCGCCGACCGGCTGGCCACGACCGGCGCGCTCGACTGGCGCGAGGCGGCGGCGATCTGCGCGGACACCGCCGCCGCGCTGGCCGCCGCCCACGAGCGCAACCTCGTGCACCGCGACGTGAAGCCGCGCAACGTCATGCTCACCCCGGGCGGGGTGAAGGTCCTCGACTTCGGGATCGCCGCCGTCTCCGGGCAGAACAGCTTCGACACCCACGGGCGGCTCTGGGGCACCCCGGCGA
Source organism: Nucisporomicrobium flavum (assembly GCF_016464385.1). Lineage (GTDB taxonomy): Bacteria > Actinomycetota > Actinomycetes > Mycobacteriales > Micromonosporaceae > Actinoplanes > Actinoplanes flavus_A. The sequence goes on from NZ_JADMLH010000001.1 coordinate 534,314, forward strand.
ACCTCGCGCCCGAGCAGCTCCGCGGCGAGCCCACGTTCCCCGCCGCGGACGTGTACGCGCTCGCCCTGGTGCTGTTCGAGTGCCTCACCGGCGCCCGCGCCTGGCCGGGCACCAGCGTCGGCGAGGTCCTCGCCGCCCGCCACGAGCGCCGCACCCCGCGCCTGCCGCACGTCGCCGGGCTCCCCCGCGAGATCACCCGGCTGTACGAGGCCTGCATCGCCGACGACCCGGCCCGGCGCCCGACGGCCGCGCAGGTCGCCGAGGGCCTGCGGCGGGCCTCCGGCACGGCACCGGCCGTCCGGCCCGCGGCCCTGCTCACCCGCAGCGTCCCGGCGCTCACCCGCACCGTCCCGGCCGCCCAGCGCACCCGGTCCCGCCGTCGCGCCGCCGTCACCGCCTCGGCCGCCGTCGCCGCCGCGGTCATCAGCATCCTCGGGCTGCAGGTGGCCAACGGCTATTCGACGCTGCGCGGCCGTCAGGCCGAGGCCGCCGTCGAGCGCGCGCCCGGCGCCGGCATCCCGGCGCGCACGCCGCAGCCGATGACCACGCCGCGGGTCACCTCGGCCGCGCCGGTGCTGGTGGCGCCCCTCGAGCGCGACCAGCCGGTCCGCGCGACCACCGACACCGCCACCGGCACCCAGGTGCGCGACGACACCCGGCCGCACCGGCCCGTCCGGACCACTCCCCCGGCACCGCCGACCAGCGCCCCGGCCACGCCGACCAGACCGCCGACGACGCCGCCGCACACCCCGAGCAATCCGCCGCCGACCTCGTCGCAGCCCGACCCGGAGCCGTCGCAGACGCCGCCGCACACCACGCCCCCGCCGGAGTCCACGGAGACGCCGCCGACCCCGGACCCCACGGATCCGCCGGCCACCACGGCGCCCGCGGAGGACGTCGTGCTCGCCGAGGCGAGCTGACGGTTTCGGGCGCCGGTCCGGTCAGCCGCTCGCGGCCCGGGTGGTGAAGACGCTCATCATCGCCATGTCCTCGTGTTCGAGGTTGTGGCAGTGCAGCACGTACCGGCCCGGGTAGTCGGCGAACGACACCGCGATGGTCGCCTGCTCGGCCGGGCGCAGGTCGATGGTGTCGCGGGGGCCGTGGTCGTACGGCCCCGGCCCGCCGATGCCCCGGGACAGCACCCGGAAGTGGCCGAGGTGCAGGTGCACCGGGTGATGGAAGTCCGAGACGAGCCGCCAGACCTCGGTGTCGCCCAGCAGCGGGTCGGCAATGCTGTGCGCGGGGTCGAACGGGGTGCCGTTGACCGTCCAGCCCGGCATTCCCCGTACGGTGTCGTGCCGGAAGCGCAGCGTGCGCACCACCGCCGCCGCACCGGGCGCTGCGACGGGGTCCCCGGACAGCCGGTCGGGAATGCGGCTGGGATCCGGCGCCGCGCCGCTCACCCGGAACCGCATCACCACGCCGGTCGTCCGGTCGCCGAACTGGTTGCGCAGCGTGACCTCGCGGCCGGGGCCGTACCGGGCGAAGTCGACGACGACGTCGCAGCGCTGCCCGGGCGCGAGCTCGACCGCGTCGTGCCCGATCGGCTCGGGGAGCAGGCCGCCGTCGGTGCCGACCTGGATCAGCGCGGGGCCGCCGCGCGGCGCGGGGTCCAGTGAAAGACGGTAGCGCCGGGCGTTCGAGGCGTTGAGCAGCCGGAGCCGGTGGCGGACAGCCGGCACCTCGGCGAGCGGCCACGGTACGCCGTTGACGAGCAGCACATCGCCGAGGACCCCGGCACCGTACGGCGCGGCGACGCCCGGGGTGTGCAGCAGCTCCGGGTCCAGGCTCGGATAGCGCAGGCTCCCGTCCGCGGCGAACGCCCGGTCCGCGATCATCACCGGCAGGTCGCGGTCGCCGGCGGGCAGGCCGAGCCGGTCCTCCGCGGGGTCATGGACGAGGTGGAAGCCGGCGAGCCCGCGCCACACGGCCGGCCCGGTGAAGTCCATCCGGTGGTCGTGGTACCAGAGCGTCGCCGCGGGCTGGCGTACCGGATATCGGTAGGTCCGGGTGCCGTAGGCCGGCGTGCCCGCGTGCTGGTGGTCGTGCGGCCGCGCGGGCGCGCCGGCCGGGTGGAGCAGGTCGGTCGGGAAGCCGTCGTGGTCCGCCGGTGTGTGGCCGCCGTGCAGGTGCACCACGACCGGTACGGGCAGCTCGTTGCGGTGCGTCACGGTGGTCGGCCGGCCGCGGGTGGACACGATCGTCGGGCCGGGGAAGATGCCGTTGTAGCCCCAGATCGGCGTACGCACCCCGGGAAGGATCTCCGCCGTCGCGGCCCGTTGGACGATCTCGTAGTGGTCGCCGGCCGCGTCGCGCCGGGTGGGTGCCAGCACCGGCGGCACCCGGAACGGCAGGGTGAACGGCCGCGGCAGCGGCATGAGGCTGGGCAGCAGCGCGCCGGTCGAGGTGCTGCCGGACAGGCCGGAGAGCAGCGGGACGCCGACCGCCGCGGAGGCTCCGGCGCCACCGAGCAGCGTCAGCAGCGTACGGCGGCTGACCCTCATCGCGCCGCCCCGGCCGCGGTCTCGGTCTCGGTCCCCGTCTCAGCCTCAGCCTCGGTCTCCTCAGCCGGCCGGTACCGCCAGGACCAGGCCGCCAGCCACACCGCCAACGAGATGATCACGACGCCGAGCGGAACGTGCACCGCGAGGGCACGCCCGAACCCGGCGACGATCTGCACCGCGATCAGCCCGAACAGGCCGAGGCACGCGCCCAGCGGCCACAGCGGCCCGCGGGCCCGGCCGGCACCGGAGCACCGCAGCGGGACGGCGCACGCGGCGGCGACGAGCACCGCGATCCCCGAGTACGTGGCGTTCTCGCGATGGGTGTGCAGGGCCGTGAAGGAGCCGGCGAGGAACTGGCCGGCGAACACGGCCTGGTCGAGCAGCAGGAGGGCGGCGACGCCGGTGCTGAGACGGAACGGCCAATGGGCCCGGGAGGGGGTCATGGATGGACCCTAGCAAGAAGTTCTCAGATGAGAAATTCTTAGGTGTCACCTTCTCGTGATCGGTAAGCTGATCCCGTGAGTGACGTGGCGACCCTCGGGCCCCAGATCGGTCAGCTGCTGCGGCTGGCACACCAGCGGGCCGCCCGGACCTTCGCCGAGGCGCTGGCTCCGCTGGAGATCGACGGGCGCCTGTTCGGGGTGCTCTCCGCGATCGCCCGGCTCGGCCCGGCGACCCAGGCGCAGCTCGTCACCGCGCTGGACACCGACAAGTCCGCGATGCTGCGGACGGTCGACGACCTCGAACAGCGCGGCTTCGTCGAACGGCAGCCGGTGCCGGGCGACCGGCGGGCACGGATCATCGCGCTCACCGACCGGGGCCGGCAGTGCCTGGGCGAGGCCGAGGAGATCGCCCGGTCGGCGGCGGCCTCGATGTTCGGCTCGCTGAGCACGGACGAGCTGATCGCTCTGCGCGACACGCTCGCCCGGTTCGTCGACCGCGACCCGCCCCCCGCGGCAGAGTGACCGCGAGCTCGCTTCCTGCGACGGAGTGACCGTGCGGAGCAACGTTCTCGCCCGCCGCAGCGTCATGGAGGTATGAACAAGCACTGCCGCCGGTGCAGCCGGCCCGGACCGGCGCATCGGCCGGGCCGCTGGTTCGTCTGCCCGCGGCCGCCGGCCCTCGCCGTCGCGGACGACCCGGACGGGGGCGCCCCCGCTTTCCTGCGGTGGCACCTGCTGGACGCCGGCGTCGAGCCGGGCCGGGACCACGTCCAGGCCATCCTGGTCCGCGCCCGCCGGATGGCGCGGCGCCGCCGGCTGCGGGACGCGGCGGCGCTCACCGTCCTCATCGTGGCAGCGGCGCTGCTCGGCCTCGCGCTCGGCGCGGCGCTCTGATTAAGGTTCCGCTGAGCCGACCTTTAAAGGTTCCTCAAAGATTCGCCACGAGCGTCCAGGGTGGAGCAGTGTCGACCCGCGCCCCACCGGCGCCCGTTCCCCTTGCCCGGAACGGCCGCGCGGGCCCCCGCCCGCCGACCGACGAGGACCACCGTGCCCACCCCCCACCGCAAGCGGACCCGTCTGATCGTGCTCAGCACCTGCGCGCTGGGCGTGCTCGGTGCCGGCGTCGCCGGCGTCGCCTCCGCGCAGACCGTCCACCGCCCGCACGCCGTCCGCCACGCGAGTCCCCTGCTCGGCCCGGCCACCACGGCGGCCGGCCACCACGGCCGCGGCCGGCACTGGCCGCGTCCCACGACCTCGGCGAGCACCCGCCCGACCGCGGTGCCCACCACCGTGGCCCCCACCACCGCGGTCCCCACGACATCGCCGACGAGCCGCCCGGCCACGCCGCCGACGAACCCGCCGGCGACGCGGCCCCCGGCGACCACGGCGCCCGCCACGACCCCGCCGCCGACCACGGAACCGCCGGCCGCCGACGCGGTCATCACGGCCGCCCTGCAGCACATCAACGCGGCGCGGACGGCGAACGGCCTGCAGCCGCTGACGCTCAGCGCGGAGCTGACCAGGGCCTCGCAGGCGCACAACGCCCTGATGGCCGGCGGCTGCGGCCTGTCGCACCAGTGCCCCGGCGAGGCGGGCCTCGGCGACCGGTTCACCGCCGCCGGCGTCTCGTGGCGCTCGGCCGGCGAGAACATCGGTCAGGGCAACGCGCGCGACAACGCCACCGAGATCATCGCCGCGGCCAACGGGCTCACCGACCTCATGCTGGCCGAGACGCCGCCGAACGACGGGCACCGCCGGAACCTGCTCAACGCCGGCTTCACCCGGGTCGGCCTGGCCGTCACGCGCGACAGCGGCGGCAAGGTCTGGTTCACCCAGGACTTCGTCAACTGACGTACGGGCCGGTCCCCCACCTCCGGCGAGCGGGAGGTGGGGGCCGTCGTGCTCAGCGCAGCGACGCGATGTCGATCACGAACCGGTAGCGCACGTCCGACTTCAGCACCCGCTCGTACGCCTCGTTCACTGCGTCCGCTTCGATGACCTCGACCTCCGGGGCGATGCCCTTCTCGGCGCAGAAGTCCAGCATCTCCTGGGTCTCGGCGATGCCGCCGATGCTGGAGCCGGCGAACGAGCGCCGGTTGCCGAACAGCGAGAAGACCTGCACCGGCAGCGGCTCCGGCGGCGCGCCCACGCTGACCAGGGTGCCGTCCAGGCGCAGCAGGCCCAGGTACGCGGCCATGTCGACCGGCGCGCTGACCGTGTTGACGATGAGGTCGAAGGTGTTCGCCAGCGCCTCGAACGTCGCCGGGTCGCCCGTGGCGTAGTAGTGCTGGGCGCCGAAGCGCAGGCCGTCGTCCTTCTTGCCCAGCGTCTGCGAGAGCACGGTCACCTCGGCGCCCATCGCGGCGGCGATCTTCACGCCCATGTGCCCGAGCCCGCCCATGCCGACCACGGCGACCTTCCTGCCCGGTCCGGCCTTCCAGTGCGCCAGCGGCGAGTACGTGGTGATGCCCGCACACAGCAGCGGGGCGGCCGCCTCGTACGGGATGCTCTCCGGCACCCGCAGCACGAAGTCCTCGTCGACCACGATGTGCGTCGAGTAGCCACCCTGGGTGACCGTGCCGTCCCGGTCGACGCTCGCGTACGTCCCGGTGTTGCCGTTGGTGCAGTACTGCTCGTAGCCGGCCTTGCAGTTGTCGCACTCGCGGCACGAGTTGACCATGCAGCCGACCCCGACCCGGTCCCCGACGGCGTGCCGGGTGACCTCGGTACCGGCCTCGGCGACCCGGCCGACGATCTCGTGGCCGACGGTCAGCGGGTACGGCACGGGCCCCCAGTCGCCGCGCACGGTGTGGATGTCGGAGTGGCAGATGCCGGCGTACGCGATCTCGATCAGGATGTCGCGCGGTCCCAGGTCCCGGCGCTGCACGGTGGTGCGGACGAGCGCGTCGGTGGCCGAGGGAGCCGCAAGGGCGTTGACGGTGAGAATGGTGACCCTCCAAGGTCGTGTGGTTCCTACGCTCTTCGTACCCAGAAAAGCCGATGAAGTCCCTGCCGGAAAGGTCCTGATGAGGGGTGTACCGGTGGTGCACCCCTGACGGGCCCGGGCGGCCGTACCGTCGCAGGGGTGAACAACCGAGCCGAGGTGCGCGAGTTCCTCACCACCCGCCGAGCGAAGATCACGCCGGAGCGGGCCGGGTTGCCGGCCGGCGGGCAGCGGCGGGTCCCCGGGCTGCGGCGCAGCGAGGTCGCCGCGCTGGCCGGCGTGAGCGTCGAGTACTACGCCAAGCTGGAGCGCGGGTCGCTGGCCGGGGTCTCCGCCGGCGTGCTGAACGCGATCGCCCGCGCCCTGCAGCTCGACGAGGCCGAACGGCTGCACCTGACCCGGCTCGCGCAGGAGGCCAACGGCAGCAACGCGCTGCTGCGGCCCCGGCGCACGAAGCAGTGGACCATCCGCCCCAGCCTGCAATGGTCCCTGGACGCGATCACCAGCCCGGCCATCCTGGTCAACAACCGGCAGGACGTGCTGGCCGCCAACCTGCTGGGCCGGGCGATGTACAGCGAGATGTACAGCGACCCGGGTGCCGTGCCGAACTTCGGCCGGTTCACCTTCCTCGACAGCGCCGCGCGCCGGTTCTACCCGGACTGGGACCAGGCGGCGGAGATGACGGTCGCGAACCTGCGAACGGCCGCCGGCAAGGACCCGCACGACAAGGGGCTGCACGACCTGGTCGGCGAGCTGTCCACCCGCAGCGACGAGTTCCGGCGCCGCTGGGGCTCGCACAACGTCCGCATCCACGGCACCGGCGTCAAGACGGTCCACCATCACGTCGTCGGCGACCTGGAGCTGGCGTACGAGAGCATGGACCTGCGCGCGGAGCCGGACGTGACCCTCAAGATCTTCGCCGCCGAGCCCGCCTCACCCTCCGCGCAGGCGCTGGCGCTGCTCGCCTCCTGGGCCGCCACGTCCGGCACCGGCCTGTCGGCGCCGGTCCGTTAGCCCGGCACCGGGCGCGGCCGTAGAGTCGCATCCCATGAGGGCGATCGTGTTCAGCAACACCGGTGACAGCTCCGTCCTGAGCCTCGCCGAGCGGGACGTCCCGGAGCCGGGTGACGGCCAGATCCGGGTCCGGGTGATGCGCTCGGGCGTCAACCCGACCGACTGGAAACGCCGGTCCGCCGGTGACGCCGGCTTCGCCGAGGCAACACCCAACATGGACGGGGCTGGGCTCGTGGACGCGGTCGGCCCCGGCGTGCTGTCGCACCACGTCGGCGACCGCGTGTGGGTCATGCTCGCCGCGCACGGCAGCCCGTACGGCACCGCCGCCGACTACGCGATCGTCGCCGCCGAGCACGCCTTCCCGCTGCCCGACGGCGTCTCGTACGACGTGGGGGCGGCCTTGGGTGTGCCGGCGATCACCGCGCACCGGGCCCTCACGGTCGCGGAGGCCGGACCCGCCCGGCTCGGCCCCGGCGCGCTCATCGGGCGCACCGTGCTGGTCGCCGGTGGTGCGGGCGCCGTCGGGCACGCCGCGATCCAGCTGGCCCGCTGGGCCGGCGCGACCGTCGTCACCACGGTCAGCAGCGCCGAGAAGGCGGCGCTGGCCACCGCCGCCGGCGCCCACCACGTCGTGAACTACCGGCGCGACGACGCCGCCGAGCAGATCCGGGCGGTCGCCCCGGAGGGCGTCGACCTCATCGTGGAGGTCTCCCCCGCCGCCAACGCGGCGCTCAACCAAGCGGTCGCGGCCAACCACGCCAGCATCGCGATCTACGCGAACAACGGCGGCGACACGGTCTCGTTCGACATCCGGCCGCACATGATGCTCAACGCCCGGGTGCAGTTCCTCATCCTGTACACCCTCGGCGAGCCGCTGCTGCAGGCCGCGGCCGAGGACGTCGGCGTGGCGCTGCGCGACGGCGCGCTGCCGGTCGGCGAGGAGCACGGCCTGCCGCTGCACCACTTCCCGCTGGAGCGGACCGCCGAGGCCCACGACGCCGTCGAGCGGGGCGTGGTCGGCAAGGTCCTCATCGCCGTGGCGTAATCTTCGAGTTCTCCCACCTGGGCGCGGCACGCTCGCCGCGTGAGTGTGACGACGACGGGCCGCGTACGGCTGGCACGGCCGCAGGACCGGATCGCCCCGCCGTCACCGCCGCGGCGGTGGTGGCGGGACCTCGCGGGATCGGCCGCGATCCTGAGCGTGGTCGCCGTGGTGGCGTTGTGGCTGGCCGGCGGCGGGGTAACCGATCTGCGGGGCGTGGGTGAGCCGGCGACGACCCTGGGCCGGCTGACCGGACTGGCCGGCTCCGACCTCCTGCTGCTCCAGGTGCTGCTGATGGCCCGGATACCGGCGGTGGAGCGGGCATACGGGCAGGACCTGCTGGCCCGGCGGCACCGGGTGATCGGGTTCCTGTCGTTCTGGCTGATGCTCGCGCACGTCGTGCTGATCACGGTCGGCTACGCGCAGTCCGAGCCGGCGAGCGTGCTCGGTGAGGGCTGGAGCCTCGTGGTCACGTACCCGGGGATGCTGCTCGCGGCGGCCGGGACGCTGCTGCTGATCCTGGTGGTGGTCCTCTCGGTGCGGGCCGCGCGGCGCCGGCAACGGTACGAGACCTGGCACCTGCTGCACCTGTACGCGTACCTCGGGGTCGGCCTGGCCCTGCCGCACCAGCTGTGGACCGGTGCCGACTTCACCGCCTCCCCCATGGCCCGCCTGTACTGGTGGGGGTTGTACGGCGCGACCCTGGCCTCCGTGCTCGCCTTCCGGGTCGCGCTGCCGCTGTGGCGCTCGGCCTACCACCGGCTGCGGGTCGGCACGGTGGTCGCCGAGGCGCCCGGGGTGGTGTCGGTGTACCTGCGCGGCCATCGGCTGGACCGGTTGCCCGTACGCGCGGGCCAGTTCTTCCTGTGGCGCTTCCTCGACGGGCCGGGGTGGTCGCGGGCGCACCCGTACACGCTGTCGGCGGCCCCGGGCCGGGACCTGCTGCGGATCACCGTCAAGGAGCTCGGCGACGGCAGTGCCCGGGTCCGGCACCTGCGGCCCGGCACCCGCGTCCTGATCGAGGGGCCGTACGGGGCGCTCACCGCGGACCGCTCGACCGCCCGCCGACCGCTGCTGATCGCCGCGGGGGTGGGCATCACGACGATGCGCGCCCTGCTCGACGACCTGGGACCGGCCGGGACCGGCGCCACCCTTCTCTACCGGATCCGGACCCACGCCGAGACGGTCTTCCGCGCCGAGCTCGACGACCTCGCCCGCCGCTACGGCGTCCGCGTGGTCTACCTGGAGGGCAGCCGGCCGCGGCACGGGTCCTGGCTCCCGGCCCGGTACAGCCGCGGCGACGACACGGCCGCACTGCGGTGGCTCGTTCCCGACGTCGCCGAGCGGGAGGCGTACCTGTGCGGGCCGCCGCCCTGGATGGCCGCCGTGCGCACGAGCCTGCGCGCGGCGGGCGTACCCGATGATCTGATCCACGCCGAGGAGTTCGCATGGTGAGGCCCGTATGCGCCGCTTGACGCTCTGGATCGTGTCCACGGTCGCCGCCGTCGTCCTGCTGCTGAGCTACCGCACCAGCCTGGGCGGACCGGCGCCCTCCGCGGCGGCCGGCGCCGCCGCACCCGGCATCGTGCCCGCTCCGGCCCCGTCCGGGGGTTCCGCGCCGCCGGCCCGCCGGGCGAGGACCGTCACGGCCAACGGCACCGTCGCCCGGACCCGCTGGGGGCCGGTCCAGGTCCAGGTCACCATCACCGGCGGCCGGATCACCGAGGTGCGCGCGCTGCGGCATCCGACGGGCAACGACCGGGACGACGAGATCAACGGGTACGCCCTGCCGCGGCTGCGCGCCGAGGTCCTGCAGGCCCAGAGCGCGCACATCGACGCCGTGAGCGGTGCGACGGTGACCAGCGGCGGCTACGCCGAGTCGCTGCAGGCCGCCCTGGACGCGGCGCATTTCGGGTGATCCGCGTATCACTGCGCTGAACCGGCGGCGGGCGAGCGCCGTACCTGCCGCAGGAAGCGATGAGCGACAGGAAGGTGGAGCCGGTGATACGTCCTGTGTGGCTGGGCGGGTACGCGGTCGTGGCGGTGCTGGCTCTCGCGGCGTGCGCACCGTCGGCGGGCACGCCCGCGCCGCGGCGGACAGCGGCGGCCGGCGATCGCCGTGCCGGTCCCGGCACCTCCGGTCCCACCAGCGCCGCCTGCACCCGGGCCACCAAGGTCGCGATCGTGGACCGGGCCACGGGCGACGGCGGTCACCGGTACGCGTTCAGCCCGGGCACGCTGACCATCGAGCGCGGGGCGTTCCTCGCTGTCACGAACCGGTCCGCCGAGGTGCACGAACTGATCGCCGAGCCGGACGCCGGGATGGTCACGAGCGTGCTCGACCTCGCCGAGCGGCAGGTGATCCAGTTCCCCGAGGCGGGCAGCTTCACCGTGCGCAGCGCGACCGAGCATCGCGCCGTGCTGCGCCTGAGGGTCGCCGGCGAGAGCGGCTGCGCGGCGCCGGAGCCCACCCTGACGATCACCGGCGGCGACACGGTCGAGCCGGCGCGCCTGTCGGTGGCGGCGACCCAGAACTTCGCCGTGGTCAACGAGTCCGCCGGCCCGCAGACCGTGACCTGCTCGGGCGGCGACGGCGACAACTCCCGGGTCGACCCGGGCGAGACGCAGCTGCTCGCCATCGACGAGCCGGGCCGCTACACCTGTACGAGCAGGCAGCACCCGGGGTTGCGGGCCACGGTCACGGTGTCCGGACGTCGGGCACGAGGCTGAACGCGCCCTCCTCCTCCTGGGCGTTGTGCAGCCGCAGGATCGCGTACAGGCCGTAGAGCAGCCGCCGTACGTCGGTGACGTCCTCCGGCTCGGCCTCCCCGACGAGGTCCTCGACGGTCCGGCGCAGGCGCCCCACCTGGTGGTCGATCTCGGCGTGGGTACGGCTGAGCCCGCTGGTCACCTCGGTGCCGCCGAGCGCCCGCGCCATGATCGGCAGCAGCTCGGCCTCCTCGGCGTGCTCGTGGGCGAGCAGCCGCACCTCCAGGTCCTCGAGGAGCTCGCGCACCGGGCCCAGGTCGTACGGCGGGCTGTTCAGCGCGTCGGCGACCGTACGGACCTGCTCGACCACCGGGCGCACCTCGCGGTGCTCGGCGTACAGCCGCTGGGCGGTGGCGACGTCGGCCGGGTTCATGGTGACGGTGTGCGACCGGCCGGGCAGCAGCGCGGCGAGCGCGATGGCGATGGCGGCGACGTCGATGACCTCCTGCAGCACCGCGCCGGCGGCGGGCGGCAGGTACCCGGCCGCCGCCACCAGCATCGCGGCCGCCGACAGGCCCATGCCGACGGCGACCGCCCACAGCGCGATCCGGCGGCAGCGCCGGGCGATGAGGATGGCGTCGGCGAGCGCGTCGATGCGGTCGACCGTGAGCACCACGTCGGCCGCTTCCGCGGACGCGGTGGCTCCCCGGGCCGCCAGGGCGACGCCCACACCCGCGGCGGCCAGCGCCGGCGCGTCGTTGATGCCGTCGCCCACCATGATCGTCGGGGCGTGCTCCTGCTCGGCTCCCACCAGGGCCAGCTTGTCGCCGGGGTCGCAGTCGGCGTGCACGGCGTCGACGCCGACGATGCGCCCCACAGCCTCGGCGGTGTCCGCGCGGTCGCCGGTCACCAGCACGACCCGGCCGATCCCGGCGTCGCGCAACGCCCGGACCATCCGGGGGGCCTGCGGGCGTACGGGGTCCTCCAGCAGCAGCACCCCGGCCGGCTCGCCGTCGACCGCCGCGAACACCGTCAGCGAGCCGTCGAGGGTGGCCCTGCGGCGCGCGTGGCGTACCCAGGCCGGGGGCTCGCCGGGCACCACCCACGCCGCCTTGCCGAGTCGTACGCGGCGCCCGCCCACGACGCCTTCCACGCCGTACCCGTGCCGTTCGTGCACGTCGTCCGCGGGTGACAGGCGCAGCCCGCGGTCGTGGGCGGCCGTGACGATCGCGCCGGCCAGCACGTGCGCGGAGCTCTGGTCCAGGCTCGCCGCGAGCCGCAGCACCTCCCCGGCGGGCAGCCGTTCCCCGGCGGGCGTCACCACGTCGGTGAGCACGGGCCGGCCGGCGGTCAGCGTCCCGGTCTTGTCGAACAGCAGGACCCGGCCCGCCGCAAGCCGTTCCAGGGCGCCCCCGCCCTTGACCACGACGCCGGAGCGCGCGGCCCGGGACAACCCCGACATGATCGCGATGGGCGCGGCGAGCAGCAGGGGGCACGGTGTGGCCACGACCAGCACCGCCACGGCGCGTACCGGGTCGCCCGCGACCGCCCACGCGATCCCCGCCAGCGCCAGGGTCACCGGGACGAACGCCACCGCGAACCGGTCCGCGATCCGGACGAACGGCGCACTCCCCGCCTGCGCCTGTTCCACCAGCCGGACGACCCCCGCGTACGTCGACGCCTCCGCGCTCGCGGTGGCCGTCAGCCGCATCGGCGAGCCGGCGTTGACCACACCGCTGCGGACGTCCTCACCGGTACGCCGCTCCACCGGCAGCGGCTCGCCGGTGAGCGCCGACTCGTCGAGCACCGCCGGGCCGAGCAGCCGGCCGTCGACCGGCACGATCTCGCCGGAGCCGACCACGAGCCGGTCCCCGATGCCGACCTCGGCGACCGGGATCTCGACCGGACCGGACGCGGTGTCCCGCCGCGCGGTCCGCGGCGCCCGGGCCACCAGCGCGCTGAGCTCGCGGTGCGCCCGAGCGGCGGCCCTGGCCTCCAGCAGCACGCCGCTGGCCAGCATGACCGCGATCACGGCGCCCGCGAACGCCTCGCCGACCCCCAGCGCGCCGACCAGCGCCAGCCACGCGATCACGTCGACGCTCGGTTCCCGCCGCCGGGCCGCCACGACCAGCGACGCCGTCGAGTACGCCAGGCCCAGCACGGTCGCCGCGATCCACATCGCCTCCGCGGCGTCCCGGGCACCCGCCGCGGCGACCAGCAGTCCCGCCAGCACCAGCAGCGTCGTGGCCGCGAACAGGAGCTGTTCCCGCCGTCGCATCGCATCCCCCCACCGGCCGCCGGCGGGTCACGCGCCCACCGGTGCACCTCATGATCGACGGGCCCGCGGGGCACCGGCAGGGCCGCAAGGCCCGAAGTCCCGGCTCGCCGTTCATAGCGACTTCATAGGTGGCCCATAGCTCCGGGCCCCGTTTCCTCAGCTCCGGCGCCGATCGTTAGGTCATGACCGCTCCAGCCATGCCCAGGACCGCGCCGCCCGCGGCCGCTCCCGCCCCGCCACGCCGGACCACGCCCCGCTGGTGGGCGGACGCGGGCGGCCTCGGCGCCGGCGTGAGCCTGCTGATCGTCACCGCCCTGTGGGTGGGCAACGGCGGCGTGCGGCAGCTGTCCGGCGGCGGCCCGGACGCGGTGTCGGCGATCGGCCGGCTGACCGGCCTGTGGGCCTCCGACCTGCTGCTCCTGCAGGTGCTGCTGATGGCCCGGATCCCGCTGGTCGAGCGCGCCTTCGGCCAGGACCGGCTGGCCCGATGGCACCGCTGGACCGGCTTCACCTCGTTCTGGATGATGATCGGGCACATCGTGCTCATCACGCTGGGCTACGCCGGGGCGGCCCACGCCAACGCGCTCGCCGAGCTGTGGGACATGATCTGGACGTACCCCGGCATGCTGCTGGCCACCGCCGGCACGGTCGCCCTCCTCATGGTGGTCGTCACCTCGATCCGCGCCGCCCGGCGCAAGCTGCGCTACGAGTCCTGGCACCTGCTGCACCTGTACGCGTACCTCGGGGTGGGCCTGGCCCTGCCGCACCAGCTCTGGACCGGCACCGACTTCCTCGGCTCAGCCGCCTCGACGGCGTACTGGTGGACGCTGTACGCGGTATCCGCGGGCGCGGTCCTCGTCTACCGGGTGGGCGTGCCGGTGTGGCGCAGCCGGCGACACCGCCTCGTCGTCTCGCACGTCAAGCCGGACGGCCCCGGGCTGACCTCCGTCTACCTCACCGGCCGCGACCTGCACGCCCTCCCGGCGCGCGCCGGGCAGTTCTTCCAGTGGCGCTTCCTCGACGGTCCCGGGTGGAGCCGGGCGCACCCGTACTCGCTGTCGGCCACCCCCAACGGCCGGATGGTGCGCATCACCGTCAAGGACCTCGGCGACGGCAGCGCCCGGGTGGCCTCGCTGCGGCCCGGCACCCGGGCGCTCATCGAGGGGCCGTACGGCCGGCTGACCGGCGAGACGTACACCGGCGGGCCGGTCGTGCTGCTGGCGTGCGGCATCGGGGTCACTCCCCTGCTGTCCCTGCTCGGCGAGCTGCCGTACGCCCCCGGCGAGGCGACGCTGGTCTACCGGGCCCGTACCGAGGCGGAGATCGCGTTCCGGTCCGAACTGGACTGGTTCGCCGCGCACCGCGGGGTCCGGGTCGTGCACCTGCTCGGCCCGCGCGCCGCCCGGCCGTCCTGGCTGCCCGCCCCGTTCGCGGACCACGGCGACGCGGACGCGCTGCGGCAGATCGCCCCGTCGATCGCCGGCTCACACGTCTACGTGTGCGGTCCCGAGGCGTGGACGCGGGCCGCCCGCGCCGCCGCGACCGAGGCCGGCGTCGCCCCCGGGCGGCTGCACACCGAACTCTTCTCCTGGTGATCCGGAAAGGACCCGCGACGATGCGACGCATCAGCATGTGGCTGTTCTCCACGGTGGTGGCCGTGGTGCTGCTCTTCAGCTACCGCACCAGCACGAACGCCACCACCGAGGCCCCTGCCACCGCCGCCGCCTCCACCGCGGGCGGCTCCGGCTCGACGTCCGGCGGCAAGACGTACACCGGCTCGGTGGCCTCGACGCGCTGGGGTGACGTCCAGGTCGCCATCACGGTCGCCGACGGCACGATCACCGAGGTGACGGTGCCGGTCCACCCCTCCGAGAACGGCAAGGACCGGGAGATCAACGCGTACGCCCTGCCGGTGCTGAAGCAGGAGACCCTGGCGGCGCAGAGCGCGGACATCGACGCGGTGTCCGGCGCGACCGTCACCAGCGACGGCTACGTGGAGTCGCTGCAGTCCGCGCTCGACGCGGCGCACCTGTCCTGAGGGGGATTCCGGCAGGCCGACGCGAGCACACCGCCTCTGCCGCGGCCCGGCCACCGCCCGGAACGATGGGTGTACCGGGCGAACGGCGACCTGTGCCGCCGAGCCTTCGCGTCGCCGCTCGTCCGCGGGACATCTCGCGAAGGGAGATCGCCATGAAGCGACCCCGATCACTGATCAGCGCTATCGCAGCCGTCCTGCTGGCGGGCACCGCGGCCGCGACCACCGCAGGGGGACCCGCCGCGGCGCAGCCCGGCTCCACGGGCCTCGCCGGCGTCGTCCGCGACACCCGCGGCGCGGCCGTCAGCGGTGCGACGATCATCGTCTACCCGGCCGACCTGTCCGGCTCCGAGGCCGGGCGGGGTACCACCGGCAGCACGGGCCGGTTCCGCGTGCCGGACCTGCAAGCGGGCACGTACAAGATTGTCATCGACCGGGACGGCTGGTCCGAATGGGCCCCCGGCCGGATCACCGATCCGGCCCGCGCGGCGTCGTACCGGGTCGTCACGGGACACACCACGATGGCGAACAGCGTCGTCACGGCGCCCGGGTTCATCGCCGGGCGCGTCACCACCTCCCGAGGGGGACCGGCCGCGGGCATCGCCGTCAACGTCGGTGACCCGACCCTGTCCTCCTGGGACACCACCACGGCCCGCGACGGCACGTACGCCTTCAGCCTGCCGCCGGGCACCGGCTACGTCGTCAGCTTCACCAACGGCCAGCTGACGCAGTATTCGCGGCGCACGCTGGAGTGGGCGCAGGCCGAGCACTACACGGTCACGTCCGGCCGCACCACGCGCGTCGACGAGCGGCTGCTGCCGCCGGCGGTCCTGACCGGACGGCTCACCGACGAGTCCGGGACGCCGGTCGCCGACGCCGGCGTCGAGGTGACCATGGTGGCCACGGCGAGCACCGCGCGGACCACCACCGGAGCGGACGGCCGGTACCTGTTCGAGGCCCTGCCGCCCGGCGAGGTCGTCGTCGGCTTCACCGCCTCCGGCGGCCGGTCGCAGTGGGCGTACCAGAAGAGGTCGATGAGCGACGCCGACCTGTTCACCCTCCACCTGGGCACGGTGACCACGGTCGACGACACGCTGCTCCCGGCCATCCCCGACGGAGCGATCGCCGGTCTGGTCACGACGGCCACCGGCGGCCCGGCCGCGGGCATCACCGTCACCATCGACGAACCGACCCTGTCCTCGTGGGACACCACGACGGCCGCCGACGGCACCTATTCGGTGAGCCTGCCGCCCGGCAGCGGCTACACGGTCAGCTTCACCAACGGCAAGCTGACGCAGTACTCGCCGCGCACCCTGGACTGGTCGCAGGCCCAGCGCTACACGGTCATGTCCGGCGTCACCACGCGCGTCGACGAGACGCTGCTGGCCCCGGCCGTGCTGACCGGCCGCTTCGTGGACGCCTCCGGCACGCCGATCGCCGGCGCGGGCGTTTACGTGAGCATGTCCGCCACGGCCGGCAGCGTGCAGGCCACCACCGGCACGGACGGCCGGTACCTGTTCGCCGCCATGCCGCCCGGCGACGTCGTGATCGGCTTCACCGCCCCCGGCCACCCCGAACAGTGGGCGTACGGCAAGACGGACGGCGCTCTCGCCGACCACTTCACCCTGTCGCTGGGCACGGTGACCACGGTCGACGACACCCTTCTCCCGCTCCCGGCCCCGGCCCGCTGAGCCCTTCTCCTGGTGGGCCGGACGGGGATTCCGGCAGGCCGATGCGAGCACACCGCCTCTGGCGGGCTCCCCCGCGCACCGCGCAGCATGGGGACGTCTCGCGGACGGCGACCAGCACCGTCGATCGGCCCCTTCGCGTCGCCACTTCTCCGCGGGACACACCTCGCGAAGGGAGATCGCCATGAAGCGACCCCGATCATTCATCACCGCCATCGCGGCCGTCGTCCTGGCGGGCGCCGCCGCGATCGCCGGGGCGCCGCCCGCCGCCGCGCAGACCGGCGCCACGGTGCCCGGGTCCATCGCCGGGCGCGTCACCGCGCCCAGGGGCGGACCGGCCGCCGGCATCACGGTGACCGTCGAGGACAACGGCACCGCGTCCTCGTGGTACGCCGCCACGGCGGCCGACGGCACCTACTCCGTGAGCCTGCCGCCGGGCCGCGGCTACACCGTCAGCTTCACCAACGGCAGGCTGACGCAGTACTCGCCGCGCACCCTGGACTGGGCCAAGGCCCAGAGGTACACGGTCCTGCCTGGCCGGACCACGCGTGTCAACGAGCGGCTGCTGCCGCCGGCGATCCTCACCGGACGGCTGGTCGACGAGGCCGGGTCACCGATCGCCGGTGCCGGCGTCGAGGTCGACATGCTCGCCACGGCGGGCACCGTGTGGACCACCACCGGGGCGAACGGCCGGTACCGGTTCGACACCATGCCGCCCGGCGAGGTCGTGGTCGGGTTCACCGCCCCTGACGGGCGTAGGCAGTGGGCGTACCAGAAGAGGTCGATGAGCGACGCCGACCGGTTCACCCTGCGCCTGGGCGCGGTGACCACGGTCGACGACACGCTGCTCCCGGCCATCCCCGACGGAGCGATCGCCGGCACGGTCACCACCGCCGCGGGCGGACCGGGCGCGGGGATCACCGTGACCGTCGAGGACATCTCCACCGCGTCGTCGTGGGACACCACCACAGCCACGGACGGCACCTACTCGGTGACCCTCCCGCCCGGCTCGAGCTACATCGTCGTCTTCACCAACGGCGAGCTGAGGGAGTACTCGCCGCACACCCTGGAATGGTCGCAGGCCCAGCACTACACGGTCGCCTCCGGCGCCACCACGCGCGTCGACGAGACGCTGCTGGCCCCGGCCGTGCTGACCGGCCGATTCGTGGACACCTCCGGTACGCCGATCGCCGGCGCCGGCGTCTACGTGAGCATCTCGGCCACCGCCAGCGGGGTGCGGACCACCACCGGCGCGGACGGCCGGTACCTGCTCGACGCCATGCCGCCCGGCGACGTGGTGATCGGCTTCACCGCCGCCGGCCACCCTGAGCAGTGGGCGTACGGCAAGACGGACGGGGATCTCGCCGACCACTTCACCCTGTCGCTGGGCACGGTGACCACGGTGGACGAGACGCTCCTGCCGCTGCCCGCCGCGGCCCGCTGAGACCGCACGACCCGGGTCGCCTGCCTCCGTCGGCGGCAGGCGGCCCATTCACGTGCCGGACGTCGTAACCTCATCGCGAGGGGAGGCTCTCAGGTGATCCGGCATCCGGCATACCCGGTCGAGCCGTGGCACGTCCGGGAGACGTACCTCGACAAGCAGGCGCTGGCGCGGTCCGAGTCGATCTTCGCCCTGTCGAACGGGCACATCGGGCTGCGGGCCAACCTCGACGAGGGCGACCCGCACGCGCTGCCCGGCTCCTACCTCAACTCGTTCTACGAACTGCGGCCGCTGCCGTACGCCGAGGCCGGCTACAGCTATCCCGAGTCCGGTCAGACGATCGTCAACGTGACCGACGGCAAGGTGATCCGGCTGCTCGTCGACGACGAGCCGTTCGACGTCAGGGACGGGCGGCTGCACCGGCACGAGCGGGTGCTCGACCTGCGCGCTGGGCTGCTGCACCGCGAGGTCGAATGGGAGTCCGGTGCCGGCCGTGCCGTCCGGGTGGGCTCCACCCGCCTGGTGTCGTTCGCCCAGCGGTCGGTCGCCGCCATCCGGTACGAGGTGCAGCCCGTGGACGCGCCGATCCGGGTGATCGTCCAGTCGGAGCTGGTCGCCAACGAGACGATGCCCGGACCGGCGAAGGACCCGCGGGTGGCGGCCGTGCTCGAGGCGCCGCTCGTGGCCGAGGCGGGGCACGCCACCGACACCGGCGCGGTGCTCGTGCACGTGACGCGCGAGAGCGGGCTGCGCCTGGCCGCCGCCATGGAGCACGTCGTGACCGGGCCGCCCGGCGTACGGTGCAGCAGCGAGGCGTACCCCGACCTGGCCCGTACGACGACGGTCTGCCGGCTGGAGCCCGGGCAGCGGCTGACCGTCGTGAAGCTGGTGGCGTACGGCGCGTCGAGCCGGCGCTCGGTGGCGGCACTGCGCGACCAGGTGGCCGCCGCGCTCGAGGGCGCGCTCATCGACGGTTGGGACGGGCTGGTCGCCGCACAGCGGGCGTACCTGGACACCTTCTGGGACGCGGCGGACATCGAGCTGGACGGCGACGCCGAGGTGCAGCAGGCGGTCCGGTTCGCCATGTTCCAGGTGCTGCAGGCCGGGGCGCGGGCCCAGCGGCGCCCGATCGCGGCCAAGGGGCTGACCGGTCCCGGGTACGACGGGCACGTGTTCTGGGACACCGAACGCTTCGTGCTGCCGGTGCTGACGTACCTGCAGCCGGGCGCGGTCGCCGAGGCGCTGCGCTGGCGGCACGCCACGCTGGACCTGGCGCGGGAGCGGGCCGAGACGCTCGGCTGGGCCGGCGCGGCGTTCCCGTGGCGCACGATCCGCGGACACGAGTGCTCCGGCTACTGGCCGGCCGGCACGGCGGCCGTGCACCTCGGCGCGGACATCGCCGACGCCGTGGTGCGCTACGTGAACGCGACCGGCGACGAGGCGTTCGAACGCGACGTCGGCGTCGACCTGCTCGTGGAGACCGCGCGGCTGTGGGCGTCGTTCGGCCACCACGACCGGCACGGCGCGTTCCACCTCGACGGGGTCACCGGCCCGGACGAGTACACCGCCGTCGCGGACGACAACATCTACACGAACCTCATGGCGCGGCGGAACCTGACGGCGGCCGCCGACGTGGTGGCACGTCATCCCGATCGGTCGCGGATGCTCGGCGTGACCACCGACGAGGTGGCCACCTGGCGCGCCGCCGCCGCGGCCATGAGCATCCCGTACGACGAGCAGCTCGGCGTCCACGCCCAGGTGCGCGGCTTCACGCTGCGCAGGGAGTGGGACTTCGCCGGCACCACCCCGGACCTGTACCCGTTGCTGCTGCACTTCCCGTACCTCGACCTGTACCGCAGCCAGGTGGTCAAACAGGCGGACCTGGTGCTCGCGATGCACTGGTGCGGCGACGCGTTCAGCGCCGGGGAGAAGACGCGCAACTTCGCGTACTACGAGCCCCGTACGGTCCGCGATTCCTCGCTGTCGGCCTGCAGCCAGGCGATCCTGGCCGCCGAGGTCGGCCATCTGGAGCTGGCGCACGACTACCTCGGCGAGGCCGCGCTGATGGACCTGGCGGACCTGCACCACAACACCCGCGACGGCCTGCACATCGCCTCCCTGGCCGGCGCGTGGCTCGCGCTCGTCGCCGGCCTGGGCGGCATGCGCGACCACCACGGGGAGCTGTCCTTCGCGCCGCGCCTCCCGTCGCGGATCGACCGGCTCGCGTTCTCCCTGCTGTGGCGCGGGCTGCGGCTGCACGTGACCGTACGCCCGCACGAGGCCGTCTACTCGCTGCGCAACCGCCACGACGACGCCCGCCTCGAGCTGCGCCACCACGGCGAGCCGCTGACCGTCACGACGCGGGCCCCCGTGTCCCGCCCCATCCCGGCCGCACCGGACGCGGGTGCGCCGCCGGCCCAGCCGCCCGGCCGCAGCCCCGTGCACCGCCCCGACCTGCTGCGGTGACGCGTCAGTAGCCTGCGGCCAGCCCCACCGCCGCACTCGCGCCGGCCAGGTAGCCGGAGGCCACGGCGGCGGCCGTCGACGGCGGTACCGTGGCCGCCGCGTCCCCGGCCGCGTAGAGGCCCGGGACGCCGGTCCGCTGCGCCGGGTCCACCCGGATGGCCTCGACGCCGAGCATCTCGTCGGGTTCCGTCACCGTGGCGCCGAGGTTCCGGGCCAGCGACGAGCGCTGGACAGGTACGTCTTCACCAGCAGCGCCTCGATCGGCAGCGTGCCGCCGTCGGCGAAGCGTACGGACCGCAGCCGCGTACCCGGGCCGTCGAGGGCGGCGACCGGCCGCTCGTCCAGCGCCACGCCCCCGGCGGCCAGCTGGTCGCGCTGCGCATCGCTCAGGTGCCCGCCGCCGTTGGTGAGCACCGTGCGTGCCCGCTCGCGGCGCCCGTCGCCCGTCGTCACGCCGAAGCGGCCGCCCGGATCCCGCGTACCGTCCACGATCTCTCCCCTTCGGACCGTGACCGACGGGTACGCCGCCAGTTCCGCCGACGCCGCCTCGTAGTATTCCGCCGGGGACCGCCGATCGTGGCCGAGCAGACCGCCGATGCCCGCCGCCACCCGGTTGGCCGGGCGTCCCCCGTCGACCACCAGCGTGCTCCGGCGCGCCCGGCCCAGGGTCAGCGCGGCTGCTGCGGGAGACCGACGCGCCGCTGGCGACGGTCGCCCGCCGGGTCGGGTATGCCACCGGGTTCGCGTTCGCCGCGGCCTTCCGTCGCGAGTTCGGCCTGCCGCCCGGCCGTTTCCGCGACGCGTCCCGGGCCGGCGCGCCATGACGTCACACGAACATGTACGTAACGAACATGTTCGTGCTAGCGTCGGGGCATGACGCAGCCGCAGCACATCGCCATCGTGGGCGCCGGCCTGTCCGGCCTGGTCCTGGCCCGCATCCTGCAGGCCCACGGCATCGCGTCGACCGTCCACGAGTCGGACGCCGGGCGGAACGCCCGCCGGCAGGGCGGATCCCTCGACATCCACGAGGAGTCCGGGCAGGTCGCCCTGCGGGAGGCCGGCCTGTACGAGGAATTCCGCCGCCACACGCACCCGCGGGGTGAGCACGTCCGCGTCCTCGACAAGGCCGCGCACGTCCACCTCGACGCCGGCGGTGACAACGGGCGCCCGGAGATCGACCGTACGGTGCTGCGCGACCTGCTCATCGACTCGCTCGCACCCGGCAGCATCCGGTGGGGCCACAAGGTCACCGCCGTCGCCGCGGCACCCGGCGGCCGGAGCGAGCTCACCTTCGCCGACGGCGGCCGGGCCACCGCGGACCTGCTCGTCGGGGCCGACGGCACGTGGTCGAAGGTGCGCCGGCTGGTGTCACCGGCCACCCCGCGGTACAGCGGGATCACGCACGTCGAGATCACGATCGCCGACCCCGCGGCCCACCCCCGGCTCGCCGGGATCGTGGGTCCTGGCATGATCTTCGCGCTCTCCGATCACAAGGCGCTGCTCGGGCACGGCGGCAGCCGCATCGAGCTCGGCGTCTCGCTGCGCGTACCACAGGACTGGGTGGAGACCGGCGGCGTCGACTGGTCCGACCCGGCCGCGGCCCGCGCCGCCCTGCTGGCACCGTTCGCCGACTGGTCCGGCGACCTGACGGACCTCATCCGCCATTGCGACGACACCATCACTCCGCGCAGGATCTTCGGCCTGCCGCCCGGCCACCGCTGGGAACGGGTGCCCGGGGTGACGCTCGCCGGGGACGCCGCGCACGTGATGCCGCCGTACGCCGGCGAGGGCGCGAACCTCGCGATGCTGGACGGTGCCGAGCTGGCGCTCGCGTTGATCAGGCACGGCGGCGACACCGAGGCCGCGCTGGCGCAGTACGAGACCGCGATGTTCGCCCGCGCACACGCCGCCGCGGAGGCGACCGCCCATGGCCTCGAGCTCATCTTCGACGCCGGCACCCCGCGCGAGCTGGTCGCCTTCTTCGCCGGCCCGCCCCGGGAAGGTGCCGGCGCGGGGTCCCGGCGCGCGGGCTGAGGCCGTCACCTACCGTACTGACGGGAGGTGGGCGGATGACGCGGACCGGGGGTGCCGGCGCCCTGCTGCTGCTCCGGCACGGGCAGAGCGTGAGCAACGCGGCCGACGTCTTCACCGGGTGGTCCGACGCGCCGCTCAGCGACCTCGGAGCCGACCAGGCCCGTGGCGCCGCGGCGGCGCTGCGTGCCCTGGGCGTACGCCCGACCAGCGTGCACACCTCCCTGCTGCGGCGCTCGATCGCGACCGCGGAGCTCGTGATGCACGAACTGGGCCGCGGGTGGGTGCCGGTGCACCGGTCGTGGCGGCTCAACGAGCGGCACTACGGCGCGCTCACCGGCCGCGACAAACGCGCCGTCGCCGCGGAGGCCGGCGCCGCTGAGTTCCGCGCATGGCACCGCTCGTACGCCGTCGCGCCGCCGCCGATGAGCGAGGACGACGCCGCCGCGATGTACGCCGACGCCCGCTACGCCGCCCTCCCCGCGCAGGCCCGGCCCCGTACGGAGAGCCTCGCCGACGTCCGGGCGCGGCAGCTGCCGTACTGGTCCGACGTGCTGTACCCCGAAGTGCTGGCCGGCGGGACACCGCTGGTCGTGGGGCATGGCAACAGCCTGCGGGCGTTCGTGATGCACCTGGAGGGCATGGCGCCCGCCGAGGTCGAGCGGCTCGACATCCCGACGGCCGTGCCGATGCGCTACCGGCTGGACCGGCTCGGCTGCCCGGTCGCCGAGCCGGGCGGGCGCTACCTCGACCCGGTCGGCGCCCGCGAACCGGTCCGGATCGGCCGGTAGACGACCGCCGAGGTCCCGACGTCCGCGTACTCGTAGCCGGCGATCTGCGCCCGGTCGTTGAAGCCGTTGATCATCGGATACTCCGGGAGGCCGTACGGGGCCAGGTCTTTCATCCGCCCGCGCTCCCAGATGAACGCGTGGGCCGCGCCCGGCCGGGGCAGCTCGCTGTATCCGAGCACCTGCCCGCGGTTGTTGAGGTCGACGACCCCGGTGTTGTCGGCGCCCAGGTTGCCCAGATCGGTGATCACGCCGGCGCGCCACAGGAAGGCATGGGCCGGGATCAGCGACTCGTTGTGCCCGGCGATCCATCCGCGATCGTTGATGGCGACCGCCATGGTCCACTCGACCGGTCCGGTGTCGAGGTTGACGAGCTTCCCCCTGCGCCACAGGGCGGCGTGATCGGCGGAGGTGCCGAACATGCTCGTGCCCACCACCTCTCCCCGGTTGTTGATGTCGAACGCCATCCGCATGCCCAGGTCCCGCATCCGGCCGCGCTGCCACAGGAACCCGTGGACGCCCGCCGCCGTGCCGGTGTCGCTGTAGCCGACGACCTGCCCGCGGTCGTTGATGGCGGTGGCGCGGCTCGAGCGCCCGCCGAGCGTGCCCAGGTCGGTCAGGCGGCCCCGCTGCCACAGGAAGGCGTGCTGGGCGGGGTGCTCCTCGTCATCGGCGTTGACCACGCTGTTCCCGACGACCTGCCCCCGGTTGTTGATGTCCGTGGCGCTGCCGTGCTCGAACTCGCCCCGGTCGAGCACCCCGAGGTCGATCGTCCGGCCGTGGTCGCGCAGGAACGGGTGGAAGCTGCCGGGCGTGAACACGCCGTACCCGACGACCTGCCCCCGGTCGTTGATCGCCTGCGCCGCCCCGGAGATGCCGAGGTCGACGGTCCGGTACGTCCCGACCGCCGCCGCCGCGGGAGCCGCCGGGACGGCGACCAGCCCGCACGACACCAGAACCGCCAGCATGCCTTTCCCACGCGGTCTCATGAACGCTTCCCTTCCGCTCGGCGTGAATCCTCACCCGACGCTAGGGCCGTGCGGGAGACCACCCGTAGAGCCGAACGACCTCCGCCTGGGCCCCGGCTCTGGCGCCGGGCCTGCAGGACCGCCGCCACCACGAGGACCAGGCCGGTCGTCAGCACCGCCATGGCCGCGCTCACCATCCCGGGGAACCACAGCCCGACGACGGCCGGCAGGATGAGCAGCACTCCCGCCGCGGCCACGATGAGCAGGACCGTGTCCCGGATCGTGACCGCCGCCGCGACCAGCGCGAGCACCGTAGCCACCGCGAGCGCGGACCCCCAGCCCACGCCGGCGATCGCGACGGCTCCGCCGGTCGCGGCGAGTGCGCCGAACCACCGGCCCAGCAGGGGCGGACGGACCACACCGGCCCAGGCCGCGAGCCCCCACGCCACGCCGACGGCCCACACCGCGAGACCGGGCAGGACGCCCGGATGCGGCAGCAGGCCCACCACCGCGGCGGCCAGGAGCAGACCCGCTGCGAACGCCGTCGCGTGCTGCAGCGGGTGCCGCGAGAGTGCCCAGAACACCGCCGCGCACAGCAGCGCGCCGGCCGCGGCGACCACGAGAGCCGTCTCCGCGCCCCACCCGGCCAGCTCATCGGCCAGCAGGACGGTGCCGAGGACCGCACCACAGGCGCCCGACCACAGCACCGCCCGCAGCCGCGCCGCCGATCCCGTCGAGGACGGCACCATCACCCCGGCGCCGGCCAGCAGCAGGGCGATCGCCCCGACGACGACGGGCCGGCCCACCCGGCCCAGCTCGGCCCAGAACTCCCCGGCGACCAGTCCCGCGGCGACCGCCACCAGCGCGCCGCCGAGGTAACCCAGGCCTTCGGCGACCAGCCCGGCACGCCGCGGCGGAGCGGGCAGGTCGGCTCGCAGCCGCCGCGCCTGTTCCGGGCTCATCAGCCCGGCGCGCGTCCAGTGCTCGATCAACGCGCCGGCGTCGCTCCGTCTCATCGCCCCTGTCCTTCCTGTGATCCGGTCTCAACCCACGGCGGCCGACTCCGCCCGGTGCGGCTCGGCCTCCTCGGCGGGCGTTTCCGGGACGGCCAGCCCGCTGAGCGGGTCGAAGAAGTACGCCTCCGTCAGGTCGGGCGCCAGCGTCAGTGGCCGGCCGATGGCCAGGTCGACGTGCTGGGTGACCTTGGCTGTCCAGAGCTCGGTGGCGGCCGCGTCGTCGACGGTGACGGGTACGTCGTCCGCGCGGGACGAGCCGGAGGAGCCGGAGCACGCCGGCGCCTCGAACAGCACGTGCTTCTCGTCGCCGAGCGACTCGACGCCCAGCGGCACGACCGGGAGCGCCGCCTCGTCGCCGGCCCCGCAGACCGCGAACGCCGCGGGGCGCAGCCCCATCACCACGGTGGCGCCGCGGTACCGGGCCAGGCCGGGGCGGCGGAGCAGGACTCCCGGTACGGCGAGTTCCCGGCCGGCGAGGGTCACGGTGACCCGGTCGCCGGTGCCGCCCACCGCCACGGTCGCGAAGTTCATGCTCGGTGAGCCCATGAACCCGGCCACGAAGCGGTTCCCCGGCGCGCGGTAGAGCTCGTCGGGCGTACCGATCTGCTGCAGCCGGCCCCGGTCGAGCACCGCGATCCGGTCGCCCAGCGTCATCGCCTCGACCTGGTCGTGGGTGACGTACACCGTGGTGATGCGGTAGCGCTGGTGCAGCCGGGCCAGCTCGGCGCGCATCGACACGCGCAGCTTGGCGTCCAGGTTGGACAGCGGCTCGTCCAGCAGGAAGACGCGCGGCTGGCGGACCATCGCCCGGCCCATGGCCACCCGCTGGCGCTGGCCGCCGGACAGGGCCACCGGCTTGCGTTCGAGCAGCGCCGACAGGCCGAGCAGGGCCGCCGTGTCGTTCACCTTCCGCTGCGCCTCGGCCTTGTCGACGTGCCGCAGTTTCAGCGCGAAGCCCATGTTCTGCTGGACCGTCATGTGCGGGTACAGCGCGTAGTTCTGGAAGACCATCGCGATGTCGCGCAGCTTCGGCGGCCAGCCGGTCACGGCGTCCCCGTCGATGAACACCTCGCCGGCGCTGACGTCCTCCAGCCCCGCGATCATCCGCAGCACCGTGGACTTGCCGCATCCGGACGGGCCGACCAGCACGAGGAACTCGCCGTCGGCGATCGTGAGGCTCAGGTCGTCGACAGCCGTGGTGCCGCCGGGAAAGACCTTCGTCAGATGCTCCAACCGTACGACCGCCATGGCCGCCTCCCCTCACCACCGGCCGCCGGCGGGCCGCCCGGCGACCACCTCCAGTACATCGCCGCGCGCACCCCGGCCACCAGCGGCGACGGGCCGGTCCGATCGTGCCTTTGGACCTTCCGGCCCTGCTGACCGCCCGGCGACCCGCCTAGCGTCGGGTGCGGACCGGCGGAAGGAGCCGAGATGAGCATCCTGCGCAGCGCGTTGTGCGCGATGGGCCGGCACACCGGGCAGTGGTCGAACCCCGGCCCGCGGTGCGAGGCCGAACGGGTCTGCGACGAGTGCGGCCGGCGCGAGGAACGGACGCGGCACACGTGGGCGCCGTTCGCCTACGTCGCCCCCGCACGGTGCGAGCAGAGCCGGCGGTGCGAGCGGTGCGCCGCCACCGAGGCGAGAACGGTGCACGAGTGGGGGCCCTGGTTCTACTACGAGAACGAGATCACCACGCCGCAGATCCACACGTGCCGGCGGTGCCACGAGAGCGAGCGGACCGCGTACACGGTGCGCTGAGCCGTCCCGGCCTCCACACCGTCTCCCCATCGGCTGCACACCGCGGCCACGCCCGCGAGCGACCGTGAGGGTGTCCGGTACGAGCAAGGAGGAGCCATGAAGGGAATCAGCCACCGCGCGGCCACCGTCGTGGCGGCCGGCGTGCTCGGCGTGGGCGCGCTCGCGGCCGCGGCCCCGGCGCTGGCCGGCGCCGGCCCGTTCGCCACCCCGGGCCCGGCGAGCACCGCCCCCGGCCCCGGTCACATGGGATCCGGCATGGGCATGGGTTCGGGCAGGGGCATGGGATCCGGGTACGGAATGGGTCGCGGCACCGCCACCTGCCCCGGGTTCGGCGTCCAGGCTGCGAAGGGCACGCTCACCGCGGCTCAGCAGACGACGCTGCAGTCGATGGCGCAGGAGGAGAAGCTCGCGCATGACCTGTACGCGACCTTCGCCGGCCGCCAGGGGACGGCACCCTTCGCCCACCTCGCCATGTCCGAGAACCACCACCTGACCGCGGTCCGCACCCTGCTGCAGCGGTACGCCCTCACGGACCCGACCGCGGGCCGGCCCGCCGGCAGGTTCACCGATCCCGCCGTCCAGGCCGCGTACGACCGGCTGCTGGCGCAGGGCGGCGCGAGCCCGGAGGCGGCCCGGACGGCCGGACGGCAGGTCGAACGCGACGACATCGCCGCGCTGAAGGCCGCCTCGGCGGGACTGACCGCGCCGGACGTCCAGCAGCTGTACACGATGCTGCTCTCGGCGTCCGAGCAGCATCTCGCCCTGCTCGGCGGCTGACACCCCACCCCGGCGGGACGGGACCTTCGCCCCTGACCCGGCCGCCGGGGCGAGCGGCACGGTGAGGGCAGGACCGACGGACGGAGGTCGCCGTGACACCCCTCGATCGGGCCGCGCACGCGGCACGGCACCCGCAGGGGACGGCCATGATCGGCTCGATCGCCGCCGGCGTCGGCGGTGCCGGTGGATGGCAGGCGCTGGCCTGGGCCGCCGAGGAGGCGGAACGGACCGGCGCCCGGCTCGTGCTGGTGCACGTGTGCCCGCCGGACTCGCCGCTGGGCCGGGCCGGGACCGAGCCGTCGGCGGCCGAGGTGGAGCTGGCGGACCCGGCCCTGGCCCACGCGTACGCCGGCATCCAGACCCGCCTCGGCGGGCACCGGACCGCCCTGCACCTCCACCGCGGCGACCCGGCGACGGCGCTGGTCGGCGCGTCGGCGGACGCCCGGCTGCTCGCGATCGGCGCGGGCGGGACCGGCCGGACGGCCCGCCGGGTGCTGCGGCACGCCCACTGCCCCGTCGTCGTGATCCGCCCGCAGGCGCCGCCGGACCCGCGGGCGCCGCTCGCCGGGCACGTCGTCGTCGGGGTCGACGGCTCCCCCGCCGGCCGCACCGCCCTGGAGTTCGGGTTCGCTCAGGCCGACGAGCACCACGTCCCGCTGGCCGCCGTGCACGTGTCCGAGGCAAGCCACGACGACTACTTCTACGACGACGTGACGCTGTCCACCCACTTCGCCGTCGAGCCGGCCGCGCTGGACCTGCTGGCCACCGAGACGGAACCGCTCGCCGCGGACCATCCCGCGGTGCCGGTACGGCGAGCCGTCCTGCACGGCACCGTGGCCGACGCATTGATCCGGGCCGGTTCGGGCGCCCGGCTCCTCGTCGTGGGCGACAAACGCCGCGGCGTGGTGGGGCGGGTCCGCACCGGCGACGTCCCGGGAGTCGTCGCGGCCGGGGCGCACTGCCCGGTCGCCGTCGTCCCGCTGCACCAGCTGGAGGGGGAGCCACGGTGAACGCGCCGGCGATCACCGTCCGGGGCCTGGTCCGCGCGTACGGGCCCGTCCGCGCCGTCGACGGGCTGAGCTTCACGGTCGGCCGGGGCGAGATCTTCGCGCTGCTCGGCCCCAACGGCGCCGGGAAGACCACCACCGTGGAGATCCTCGAGGGCTACCGGGACCGCGACGGCGGCGACGTCTCGGTGCTCGGCTTCGACCCGGCCACCGGCGGTACGGCGTACCGGGAGCGGATCGGCATCGTGCTGCAGGCGGCCGGTTTCGAGGAGGAGTTCACCGTCCGCGAGCTGGTCCGCCTGCAGACCTCGCTGTACCCGCGGCGGCACGACCCGGACGAGCTCATCGACCTGGTCGAGCTCACCGACAAGCGCCACGTCCGCGTCAAGGCGCTCTCCGGCGGCCAGCGTCGCCGCCTCGACCTGGCGCTGGGCCTGGCCGGCGCGCCGGACCTGCTCTTCCTGGACGAGCCGACGACCGGCTTCGACCCCGCGGCGCGGCACCGGGCCTGGGAGCTCATCGAGCGGCTGCGCGGGCTGGGCACCACGATCCTGCTCACCACGCACTACCTGGAGGAGGCGCAACGCCTCGCCGACCGGGTCGCCGTGATCGTCGCCGGCCGGCTGGTGGCGCTGAGCTCGCCGGAGGGCCTGCGGACCCGGGGCCGGCTGCCGACGGTGATCACGTTCGAGCTGCCGGCCGGCACGGACCTCGCCGCGCTGCCGGGGCTGACCGGCACGGCCGAGGCCGACGGCGCGACGGTCCGGGTGCGAACGCATTCCCCGCTGGTCGACACGTGGCGGCTCACCACGTGGGCCGTCGGCGCAGGCCTCGACCTGCCCGGCCTGGCCGTCGAGCCGCCGACGCTGGAGGACGCCTACCTCGCGCTGACCGGCGAGGCCCACGATGGACGATGACCGGCCGGCCCGCCCGCGGCCCACGCTGACGCTGTCCCGGCACGCCGTACGGGCGTTCTTCCGCAACCCCATGGCGGCGTTCTTCACGCTGGCCTTCCCGCTGGTGTTCCTGGTGATCATCGGCTCGCTGGTGGGCGACGAGCGCACCCCGGAGGGCGTACGGGTGGTGCAGTTCCTCGTCGCCCCGTTCGCGGTGTTCGGCGTGGCCCAGGCGTCGTTCAGCGTGCTGGCCATCGACACGGCGATCCTGCGCGAGAGTGGCGTGCTGCTGCGCCTGCGCGGGGCGCCGGTGCCACGGTGGTCGGTGCTGGTGTCGCGGGTGGTGGCCTCGGTGGTCGCGTCGTTCGCGTCGTTCCTGCTCGTCGGCGCGGTCGGGGTGCTGGCCTTCGGCGTGACGCTGCAGTGGCGCACGCTGCCGGCGCTGGTGGTGACCCTGCTGGCCGGTACGGCGTGCCTGGCCGCGCTCGGCATGGCGCTGACGTCGGTCACCCGGACCGTGCTCGCCGCCCAGACGGCCGCGCAGGGCCTGCTCATCCCGCTGGCCTTCGTCTCCGACGTGTTCATCGTCGGCGCCGACCTGCCCGGCTGGCTGTCCGCGATCGGCACCGCCCTGCCGCTCAAGCACTTCGCCGACGCCGCCGCGGCCACCTTCGAGCCCGGCTCCGGGTACGCCTTCTCCCCCGGCCATCTCGCCGTCCTCGCGCTGTGGACGGTCGTGGGCGCGGCCGTGGCGGTGTGGCGCTTCGGGTGGAGTCCCCGCGGCTCGGGAGACGGCCGGAAAGGTCCGCCGCCGGCCGCTCCTGCTCCCGCGGAGGTCCTCCGGCAACCGTCCGCGGCCGCCACGACGGCTCGGCCCACCGCCGTGACGCTGCTGCTGGGGCAGACCCGCTTCGCGCTGCTCGGCATGCGCCGCGACGCCCTGGCCACCTTCTTCACGCTGGTGTTCCCGGCGCTGATCCTCGTGCTGTTCCCGGTCGTGTTCGGCAGCGCCCGGGTGCACGGGCTGACCATGGCGCAGTACCTCCTGCCCGGCATGATCGCGTACGCGGCCGCCCTCGCCGGCTACGTGAACCTCCCGGAGTCCGTGGCGGCGGCCCGTGCCGACGGCGTGCTCAAACGGCTCGGCGGCACCCCGCTGCCCGTGCGCTGGTACCTCGGCGGCCGGGTACTGTGCGCCCTGCTCATCGGGGTACTGGGCGCCGTCGTGCTGAGCGTGGTGGCGGTCGTCGCGCAGGGTGTGCGGCTGGATCCCGTACGCCTGCCCGCCGTCCTGCTCGCCGTGGTCCTCGGCGGGGCCTGCTTCTGCGCGCTCGGCCTGGCCCTGGCCGCCGCGCTCCCCCGGCTGCGCTCGCTCACCGCGATCACGCTGGGCACGCTGCTGCCGCTGTGCTTCGTCTCGGAGATCTTCGTCGTCGGTGAGGCGCCCCTGCCCGGCTGGCTGCGGACCATCGGCGACGTCTTCCCGCTGCGGCATCTGATGCAGTCGCTGCTGACCGCGACGCGCCCGGACGGCGACGGGTCCGGTATCGCCTGGTCCCACCTGGCCGTGGTGGCCGTCTGGGCCGCGGCGGGTGCCGTCGTGACGGCCCGGCGGCGCGGTGCCTTCGCCGGCGCCGAGCACGCCGCGACGCCGACGCGCCCGCTGCGCATCGGCGTCGCCGTCCACCGCTGACCGCGGCCCGGTCAGTCCGGCATCAGCACCTCGGACAGGTCGCGGCGGGGACTGGCGGGTGCCGGGCGGCCGTACCCGATCCGGACGACCATCTGGGCCCACAGGCCCTCGGCGCCGGCGGTGAGCCGCCGCCGCACGGCCGGCACCTCGACCGGCTGGCTGACCGGCGTGGTGGCCAGGTTCTGCCACGTCGCGGCGAGCAGCACCCGTTGCAGCGCCTGCCCGGCGGTCACCCAGTGCTGCCGGTCGTCGCCCGCCGTCGCCAGCACCAGGATCATCGGGTACGGCTCGAACGCCCCGGTCACCGGCGGCTGCTCCGGGAGCAGCCCGAAGTCGCGGGTGGGTACGGACTCCAGGGCGTCCCACGGCCCGACGGGCAGGTGCGGCGTCCCGTCGCGCCGGGCGTGCCGGGCGGAGCGGATCGTCGCGGCGCGGTAGCCGCCCCGGGCGCGCAGGCTGCGGTCAGCCGCCCGGGACAACGCGACGATCGCGTCCCGGGTCGCGGCGTCGGCGACGGAGAGCACCGCGTCCTCGCGTCCCGCGGCGTCGCGCAGCAGCTCCAGCGCCACCGCCGGTACGGGAACCTCCGTGAACGGCCCGCGGTTGCTGTGCCGATGAGCGATGGCATCGGCGAGCGCCACCACCGCCGGGCTCGGCTCGGCCGGGCGGCCGATCGCGATGCGGGCCACGAAGTTCTCGTCGTCCGGGTCGGGGAACAGGGTGCAGTGCGTCAGGAAACCCTCCCGCCGGATCGCCAGGCGCAGCGTGAAGAGCGCGGCGCCGACGCTGATGAACAGCTCCCGGCCGGCCGGGTCGAGCGCGTCCAGCCGCCGGCGGGGATCGGCGTGCACCTCCACGGCGTCCCCGGTGATCCGGAACAGCCAGGGCTGGCTGTTGTGCAGCGACGGCGCGCGGGTCGCCGAGCGGACGCACCCGCTCAGCGCGTCCGGCGGCAGCGTCCGCGGCGTTCCGGCGCCGCCGGTCCGCAGTGTGGTCATCGCGGGTCTCCTTGTCGGTGAGCGCCGGCGCGGGTCACGCGGCGACGTCGAGGTAGATGCGGCCGGGCAGCTCGCCGACGCGGTACCCGACGACGTCGTCGAGCCCGATGGCGACGGAGACGTGGCCCTCGAAGTCACCGGCGACGGCGTAGCCCTTCAGCATCGGCAGGCCGGTGGTGTGGGTGCCGGAGACCGTGGCGCTGCCGTCGTCCCGGTGCGCCTGCGCCGGGTTGAGCACGACGAGCAGGAAGCGCCGGCCGGGTACGCGTACCGGCTGGTCGGAGGGGTCGGCGCGGACCTCGGACACGTAGCGCACCGAGTAGCCGGGCAGCGCGTTGCCGATGTCGAAGACGATCCGGTCGAACCCCTCCTGGGAGTGCGCCGCGTACCGGATACCGGTGAGGACCGGGACCGGCGGAACGGCGGGATCGTGCCGGACGGTGACCGGCCCGGACGTCCAGTGGGCCGGGGCCGGCGCCGTGGTGGAGGTGCCACCCCGGCCGGTCGCGGGCGGGACGGTCGCGGTGGTCGGCGTGGTGATCGTGGGCTCGGGCGCGGGCCCCGGCGACCGCGGCGAGCCGCCGCCTCCGCACCCGCTCAGCAGGACGGCCGCCGCCGCGAGGGCGGCCACTGCCCGTCCGGACGTTCTTCTCATCGCAGTGCCCTTCTCGCGGGAGGGGCATCGCCGTCGCCCCTCCCCCAGGCCCAGCGTGGGCGTCCCGGCCCGGGCGCGCCCAGAGGCACCCGGCCCTTCGCCGCGGGTCCAGCGGCGGCGGCCGGTCGCGGACCATCGCCCCTGGGTGCCGGCCCCGCGGCGGACCATGCTTGCTACACGGCCGCCGGCGGACAAGGACGGTGAGCGATGGACACGTCTCCTGCCTCCCCGCCGGTCCGCGCCGGCGAGCTCGCCGCCGCGGTCCGCGACCTGCTGCGCACGCGCCGGCCGGACTGTGGCGGGCCGGTGATCGCGGGCGACGCCGTCCTGGTGCCCGGCCGCTCCCCCCGCTCGGCGGCGATCTCCGTCGTCGCGGCCCTCGACGACGACGCCAACCCGGGCCGGGTCCTGGGGTTCGCCGCCGTCGAGGCGGTCCGCCGCGGCGTACCGCTGCGGGCCGTGCACGTCTGCACGCGGCTCGGCCGGCCGTCCGAGCGTGCCCGCCGCCTCGGCCACGACCGGATGATGACCGATGCCGATCATCTGCTCTCCCAGGTGCTCTACGACCACCTGCCGGCCGACCGGGCGGACGCCGCGGAGCGGGAGATCCTGTACGACGACGAACCCGTCCGCGCCCTGATCGACCTCAGCCGCACGTCCTCGCTGCTCGTGCTGGCGGCGCGCGGCTCCGGCGGCGCCGCAGCGATCGGTTCCACGGTGCGCGGCCTGATCGGCCGTACGTACTGCCCGCTCGTGGTGCTGACGCCCGCCGCTCCGGCCGCGCCCGGCGCCCCGCCCGGTTGGTGACCCCGCGCGTTCGGGACTTTCGGCCCCTTGTAGGTGATCAATCGGTCACCCAGAGTGGACCCCCGAAGGGGGCTGCCGATGCCAGGCTTCAGAACCGCCGTCGTGCCCGACGAGGACGTGGACATCCTGGTCCGCGGGCCGGTGACCACCCAGGACATCGCGTACGTGGGTCACGCCGTCGCCGGGGCGGGGCTGGCGGGCACCGGGGCCGGCCACCTGCGCTTCAAGCTGGCGGAGTACCGCGGCGGTGACCGCGGGACCGTCGGAGTGGCGCAGCTCACCGTGGAGCTCGCCGGCCGGATGGTGCGCGGTCAGGCGTCCGCGGGCACGGTGGAGGCGGCGATCGACGGAGCCGTGGCGGCGCTCGTCCCGCGCATCGACCGGCTGGCGCAGCGCCTGACGCCCGCCGAGGCGGGGCCGCCGTCCTTCACCGGCGAAGCCTGGGACCTGCGGACGGCACGAGCACTGCCGGCGGTCGTCCGGATCGGCGGGAAGGCGCGCCGCGTCGCCCGGCACAAGGCCTGTCCCCCGGCGGCGCAGACCCTCGGCGCCGCGGCGCTGACCATGGACCTGCGCGACTATGACTTCCACCTGTTCGCCGACGAGGCCAGCGGTCAGGACGCCGTCGTCACGCGGGCCGGCGCCGCCGGGTACAGGGTGGCCGCCGACCGGCCCGACCTGCTGGGCAGCGCGCCCGACGGCGTACCCGTCGCGGACGCACCCTCCCGCCTGCCCGGCCTCACCCTGCCGGAGGCGGCCCTTGCGCTGGACGCCTCGGCGGCCGCGTTCCTGGCCTTCACCGGCGTCGGCTCGGGCCGGGCCGCGGTGCTCTACCGGCGGTTCGACGGCCACCTCGGCCTGCTCAGTCCCCTGTGGTGATCGCCGCCCGGCGCTGACCGGGTTCACCCATGTCGCCATTTGCGGCAGTTCACCCCGCTGGCCATGGGTGCGAGACTGGGCGGGGTCAGCAGCTCGCAGCGGCAAGGCGGGGAGCGTGCCCGATGAGCGACACAGACGACCTGTCCTTCCCCCACGCGGCCCGGCTGGAGTTCGACGAGATCCTCGAACGGCTCGTCGCCAGCGCCCGCGAGGTCCAGGCGACCCAGGGACGGCTGCGCGGGCTGCTCCGGGCGTACCTCGCGATCGCCCGCGCCGACGATCTCGACGACGTGCTGCGGCACGTCGTGGACGCCGCCAAGGTCCTGGTCCGGGCCCGGTACGCCGCCCTCGGCGTGGTGTCGCACGGCGGCCTGGTCCGGTTCATCCACTCCGGGATCGACGAGGACACCGCCCGGCGCATCGGTCACCTGCCGCAGGGCAAGGGCATGCTGGGCCTGCTGGTCGACGACCCGCGGCCGGTGCGCCTGCGCGACATCTGCGGCCACCCCGCCTCGGTCGGGTTCCCCGCCGGGCACCCCCGGATGACCTCCTTCCTCGGCGTGCCGGTCCGGGTGGGCGACCGCGTCTTCGGCAACCTGTACCTCACCGACAAGCAGGGCGGGGCGGCCTTCACCGCCGACGACGAGGAGCTGGTCCTGGCGCTCGCCGCCGCGGCCGGCGTGTCCATCGAGAACGCCACGCTGCTCGCACAGGGGCGGCGCCGGCAGGCCTGGCAGTCGGCCATGGTGGAGGCCACGAACGCGCTGCTCGCGGACGCCGACCCGGACGTGGCGCTGCTGCAGTTCGTGACCAGCGCCCAGGAGACGCTGGGCGGGACGGGGGCGGCCGCCGCCGTACCCGCCGACGACGACACGACCCTGCGGGTGGCGGTGGGTGTCGGCATGTACGGCCGCTACACCGGTACGGTCATCCGGCTCGAGGACTCGATCGTGGGCGACGCCGTGCAGCTGACGGCGCCCGTGGCCGGGGACCGGTCGCGCCTTCCGCAGGGCTGGCCGGCCCGCCGGGACACCGCGATCGGCGCCTGCCTGGCCGCGCCCATGCTCGCCGACCGCCGGCTCGTCGGCGTGCTGCTGGTGTCGCGCAGCCCGGACGACGGCGCGTTCGACGAGCTGGACCACGACATCCTCGCCGGCGCCGCCGGGCAGGCCGGGCTCGCCCTGCGGCTCGCCGAGGCGCGGCACGACAGCGAACGCCTCCGGATGCTGGAGGACCGCGAGCACCTCGCCGCCGACCTGCGGGACCGGGTCATCCAGCGGCTGTTCCGCCACGGTCTCGCCCTGCAGTGCGCGGCGGCCCGCGTCGGCACCGGCGAGCCGCGGCAGCGCCTCCAGGACCAGATCGACGAGGTCGACGCGATCATCCGCGACATCCGCGACACCGTGCTGTCGCTGGAGCGCGGGTAGTCCGGCGGCGACAAAGGACCTTTGCACCTGTCCCGGCCGACGGGTGCCGCCCACGCTGGTGACATGGATCTCACATCTGTCCGGCGCGGGGCGACGGGCCCGGTCCTGGTCGGCGTGGACGGTCACGACCACGACGCCCGGGTCGTCACGACGGCCGGGGCCCACGCCGATCGGCTGGGCACCGGCCTGCAGGTCGTGCACGTGCTGGACGTGGCGGGCGAGCCGCTCCGGCCGGCCACGCTGCCCACCGTCGCCCTGCGCCGCAGCCACGAGCGCCGCCGCAAGCTCGACGACGCCCGGGCGGAACTGCGCGAGCGTCTGCAGACCTTCGTCACCGGCCTGACGGACGTCGACCTGGCGAACGTCGATCTACGGACGACCGTCGGCGACCCGGCGACCGTGCTGCTCGCGATGTCCCGCCGGGCCTGCCTGCTCGTGCTCGGCACCCGTAGCGGACCGGCGCGCAGCCCGTTCCTGCTCGGCACGGTGTGCCAGGACGTGGCCGTCCACGCGAGCTGCCCGGTGCTGCTGGTCCCGTGGGCCAAGGACGGGGACGAGCCGGGCTGACCGGTACGCCGCTCAGCCCGGCGGTGCGTCACCCGGCAGGCCGGGAAGCGGATGCCGGTCGGTGTCGCGCTCGGCGAGCCGGCGCATGGCGTTGCGGTACTGCCGCGGCGTGATCTCATGGGCGATCACCTGCCGGACGAGGACGCCCTCCAGCGACTCCGCCGGCGCCGGCGGCTCGATCACCGCCGCCCGATCGCGCGCCTCGTCCGCATCGGTCGAGCGCTTCCAGTCCAGGATGGCCGCCCACGAGGAACCGACGACCAGCGCCGCCATCAGCGCCAGAACCAGGATCACCACCATCGCCGTCTCCTCTCAGCGCCCGGCAGCGGTCAGGCGCCGGCGGCGGCCGGGCCGTTGTCGGGCGGTACGGCCAGCGGATGGCGCGCGTCGTCGCGGGCGGCAAGCTTCTCCATGGCGCGCACGTACTGCGGCCGGCTGATCTCCCCGGCCACGAGCTGCGTGACCAGCGCCCCTTCGAGGGTCACCGGCTCGCGTGCGGGTGTGGCGCCCGCGGTTCCCGCCTCCTCGGCGGCGTCGTCCCGTGGCCACACCGTGTACGCGCAGGCGCCCACCAGCGCCGCGGTCAACGCCAGGATCAGGAGCATGGCGGCCACCTCCTCCCCCTCCATGCTCTGCGGGCGCGCCGGAGGCGGGCAGGGTCCAAAGTCCCGGTCCACGGTGGCCTCGTTCCCGCCGCCCACCACAACGGACAAAGGTCCCGGGCCCGCGGGCCCGCCTGCCCTACCCGCCGGCGGGCGCCCGGGGCCTGAATGAGAGTGCCGCAATGGACCCACCGGAGGGAGCAGCCATGAGCGCCACCCATCTCATCGTCGCCGGGGTCGACGGCTCCGAGGGAGGCCGTCGCGCCCTCGACTGGGCGGTCACCGAGGCGTCCGGGCGCGGCGGTGCCGTGCAGGCCGTCGTCGCCTGGTCCTGGGACGGCATGGAGTACGGCCCCATCGCCGCCACCAGCCCGCGGGAGGCCGCCGATCAGGCCGCCGCCCTGCTCGACCGCGAGGTCAAGGCGCTGGTCGCGCGGCACGGCTCACACGTGCCGGTCGCCGGCGAGATCATCGAGGGCCGGCCGGCCGACGTGCTGACCGCCGCCGCCCGTACGGCGAACCTGCTGGTGCTGGGCAGCCACGGGCACAGCCGCGTCCGGCACACCGTCCTGGGCTCGGTCAGCGAGGAGTGCATCCGCAAAGCCGTCTGCCCGGTCGTGGTGCTGCCCGTGCCGGTGGACCAGCCGGCGCCGTCGTCCGAGCCGGCCGTGCGCCGGTGAGCCCGGAACCGTCCCCTGTCGCACAGAGCGAAGAGACCGGAGGAACCATGAACGCCCACACCGGAGACCGGCTGGTCATGAAGGGCATCCACGTCGGCGACCCGCAGCGCGTCGGGCTCATCATCGGCGTGCCGCACCCGGACGGCAGCCCGCCGTACCAGGTGCGCTGGCTGGACAGCGATCACGAGGCGCTGGTGTTCCCCGGGCCGGAGGCGCACGTCGAGCACCGGTCGTCGTGACGCCGCCCGGGCACGCGGCCGTGGGTCGCGTGCCCGGACCCGGACTCAGCGGCGGCTCCGTACGCGCGCCGCGCCGATGATCAGCAGAGCTCCCACCAGCACCAGCACCCCACCGAGAGCGGCTCGGACGCCGGCCGGCGTACCCGTGATCGGCAGGCCGCCACCCTGCCCGGAGTCGTCACCCGGCGCGGGCCGTACCGGCCACACCTCGATCCTGGCGGCGTCGTTGCCCGGCCGCGGGTCGTCGACGCCCCCGGCGGCGGTGACCAGCCCGACGCTCGTCGTGTCGGAGCGCAGCCGTACGCGCAGCCCGACCGTGACCGTGGTCCCCGGATCGACCGTGACCATCGTCCCCGGATCGTTCGGGTCCTCGATGAAGCAGCGGTACCGCGGCAGCCCCGGCTCAATGCGCCCGAGGACGTCCCCGACGTAGCCGTAGCAGCCCGACGACACCACGTCCACGCCGGACGGGACGTCGACGGTCAGGCTCGCCCACGCCGGATCGTTCCAGCGCACCTCGTCGCCCGCGGGGCCGGACACCTGGGCGGGCCCGTGGTTGGTGAACCGCAGGCTCATCGTGACGGTGTCGCCGGTACGGCCGCGGACGCGCCCCGCCCCGGCGCTCAGGTCGGCCGGGTTCGACGTCGTGTGCAGATAGAAGACGCCCCCGTTGTCGAGGTAGTCGGCGTCCGGGCTGTCGGCGAATGTGGTCGCCTGCCGGTCGAGCCTCAGCTCCGGCCCGCTCCCGGGCCGGGCATCGCCCGGATCGAACGGCACACCGGCCGGCATCGGGTCGACCGTCCAGGCGACCTCCTGCCGACTCAACCCCGGCACCCAGGACGGCACGGACGCCGTCAGCGGGGTCGAGCGGCTCACCGCCGCGCGTTCACCGGGCGCCAGCCGGAACTCCGGGAACGGGCACTGCACCTGGTCGCCGCTGTAGTAGCAGTTGCGGTACCGGTCGCGCGCCGGTTGCTTCGACGGCAGGGTGGCCTGGAGCAGCACCCCGGACGCCGCATCATCGCCGACGTTGGCGAAGCGCGGGTACAGCGGCACGCGGCTGCCCGGCCGGACGCCCTCGAGGTGCTCGAAAGCGGCGGACATGTCAGGCCGCGGACCGGTCAGCGTGAACCCCTGCCGGTACCCGACGGGAACGGCGCCGTCAGCGGTGAGATCGACGTCGAACGTCACCTCCGTGCCGGGCTCGGCGCCGGGCGCGGGGGTGTACCGCAGCAGCAGGACGTTGCGGGTCCAATCCGGGCTGGCGATGTCCAGCGTGCAGGTGAGCACCGCCTCGTCCTGCGTGCAGCCGGGCGTCGGCTCGGCGGTGGTGATCCGCAGCCAGGGCGCGGCCGCGGTGGCGTCCAGCCGGAAGGTCGCCCGCGGTGGCGGGGTACCCGTCCGGACTCCGTACCTCGCGGCGAGCACCTTGCCCGCGGAAGCACCGGCCGGCATCCCCCGCGAGTACAGCTCCAGCTGCAGTTCCGGAACAGGACCGGCTTCCCGGGCGACCGCCACCCCGGGCGACACGCCGATGATTCCGGCCGCCACGGCGGCGAGCATCCGCCATCGCATATCCGTACCTCCTTCACGGAAACGGCAAGGGCGGCGGGTACCGGCCCGCCGCCCTCGATTCCGGCGTCACTCGCCGGCCGTGACCTCGATCCGGCGCCCCGACGACGCGGGCGCGGTCAACGGCACGATCACCTCGAGGATTCCCTTGCGGTACGTGGCCTTGATCCCCGCCTCGTCCGCGTTCGCCGGCAACCGCACGGAACGGTGCAGCATGCCGTACCGGAACTCGGAGCGGTTGAGGCCTTTCTCCTCCTCGCGGCGTTCCGCCTTGATGGTGAGCAGCCCGTGTGGGCCGTGATCTGCACGTCCTTGTCGGGCTCCAGTCCCGGCAGCTCGGCGCGCAGCACGTACTCCTTGTCGCTGACCTTGTCCTCGAACCGGATCGGGGGCACGGGACGCGGGAAATCCATCTCGAACCAGTCGGTCATGTCACCGAACAGACGTGGCAGCAGCGCAGCCATGTCCGGCCTCCTTCCCTTCTCTGTCCGTTGTCTCCATCGGACCTCGCCGGCGTGGGCGGCGGTCAGGGCCGAACGGCCCGCGGTCAGCCCCGGACCGCGCTGGGACGGGCCGCGGCGCGGGCGAGTACCGCAACGAGTTCTTCGTCGGAGACCGGCGGCAGATCCCGGTACGCCTGCCCGACGCTCACCAGCCCGTGCAGGCGGTACAGGCACACCACGCCGTCCGCCACACCGGCCAGCAGGGCCGCGGCGCCCGGGCGGGCCACCGGCACCGCCACCACGATCCGCTCCGCGCCGCGTTCCCGGGCCGTCATGCAGGCCACCCGCGCCGTGGCGCCGGTCGCCATGCCGTCGTCGACGACGACGGCCGTACGCCCGACCAGCGGCTCGCACCAGCGGCTCTCGCGGAGCACGGCGGCGCTGTGCTGCACCGCCACCCGCGCGGCCCGCTCTGCCCGGTGC
Source organism: Nucisporomicrobium flavum (assembly GCF_016464385.1). Taxonomy (GTDB): domain Bacteria; phylum Actinomycetota; class Actinomycetes; order Mycobacteriales; family Micromonosporaceae; genus Actinoplanes; species Actinoplanes flavus_A. Next base: position 575,164 of record NZ_JADMLH010000001.1, read on the forward strand.
AGCTCCTGCCAGGTCACGAGGTGCGTTTTGATCGTCTCGGTGTCCAGCGCCGTGATGTCGTCCTCGCTCACCGCGCCGGCGACCAGGCCGGGCCGTCCGGGCACGGTGACCCGCCGGACCACCACGACGTCGAGCGGCGCGCCCAGCAGGCGGGCGACCTCCGCCGCCACCGGTACGCCGCCGCGGGGCAGCCCGAGCACAACGACGTCGGGGCCGCGCAGGTACGACAGCACGCCGGCCATCTGACGGCCCGCCTCCGACCTGCTCGGGAACAGCGGACCCGCTGCAGTCATGGTCATGGCACACCTCCGCCGGGGTTCGCCGCGGAAGCGGCCTCCCCGTTCCAGCAGACGCGACCGGCGCCGCGCCGCGGAAGTGCCGCCCAGCCCACCCGGCCGGGACCGCCGCCCTCACTCCGGCGTGGCGGATCCCCTCCCTGACGCAGCAGCACCGGCGATCGTTCACCCGGCGATCAGGAAGATGACTCCCGAGATGATCAGGCCGGCCTCCACGAGGGTCACGAACGCGCGGTCGCCGATGCGGCCGACGATCCTGCGCCCGGCCCAGGCACCGGCCAGGGTGGCCGGCGTCAGCGCCGCCCCGAGCAGCAGCACCCGGCCGGTCAGCAGGTTCCCCGCGCCGTAGGCGGCGATCTTCGCCAGGTGCATCGTCAGCGCGGCGGCGGCCTCGGTGCCGATGAACGCCGCCCGGGTCAGCCCGTACGCCAGGAAGAAGGGCGCGGTCAGCGGCCCGACCGAGCCCAGCAGCGACGAGCCGAGCCCGGAGGCGGCGCCCACCGCGGCGAAGGTGCGATCGCCCGGCCTGCGCGGACGGGGGTTGAGCCGCCGCCAGATCACCACCCCGATCAGGAAGACGCCGAGCAGGCGGTGCAGCGCTCCCAGCGGCGCGTGGGCCAGCAGCAGCCCACCGGCCACGGCGAGCGGCACCGCGCCTGCCGCGAACCAGCCGATCAGCCGCCAGTGCAGCTCCGCGCGGTTGAGCCACACCCGGAACCCGTTGCTCGACACCTGCGTCAGGGTCAGCATCGGTACGGCCACCGGCAGCCCGAACAGCGCGGTGAACACGGGCAACAGCAGCACCCCGCCCCCGAAGCCGGCCACCGCGGACAGCAGCGCCAGCGCGAACGCCGCCAGCGACGCGAGCGCGAGCGTCGGCAGCTGGTGAACGATCATCCGGCCAGCCTGCCAGGACCGCGGACGCGACGAGGGCCCGCCGGCACGGCAGGCCCTCGATCTTCGCTGCGGCTACGGGAACGCCGGCTCCTCCAGCGGCGGAGCGGCCGGTCCCTGGTCCGGGCGCCGGCGGATCCGGCGCAGGCACGAGCGCAGCTTCTGCTGCATCAGATCGGTCGCCTCCTGCAGTCCGCTGCCCACGGCGTGCACGTGGACCGGTACGCCGTTGACGTCGACGTGGGCGTCGACCCGGTCGCCGTACGCCGCCGAGTCGAGAGTGAGCCACGACCGCAGCACCGGCGCCGGGGCGTGGTGCAGAGCGGCTTCGAGCTTCTCTACGGCGTACGTCCGCGCGGCCTCGTCAACGGGACCGTGGGTGCGGACGTTCGGGGCGGTGATGGTCGGGCTGATGCGCGCCATGGCTTGCCTCCCGGATCCTGCCTTGCCCTCGTGCAAGGGACCTATGAAGATCGTCCGTCGCGCGAAGGGCACCGCACAGGGTCGTTGGACCCGGTCCGACAGTCCCGAAGCTACGGGCCCGCGTGCGGCGCGGGGTCGCAGCCGGCGGGCGGCAGGTGTGTCATCGCCCGGAACAGAGCGACGACTTGCACCACCAGCGCGATGATGCTGCCGGCGATGCCAACGGCGAGCACGACCCGCACGACTGTTCCCCAGGCGACCGCCGCGTCGGCGAAGTCGAACGGGAACACCTGCCACAGCCGGACCATGACAGCGATTCCGACGGCGGTGGTGGTGAGCGAGCCCAGCGCCACCATCCACGGCGGGTCGTGGACGAACTGCAGGGCGTCGACGACGAGCCCGACGATCAGCGAGGCGTTGACGAGCCCCAGGACGAGGGTGGTGTCCGGGGTGAGGAACGCGACAGCGTCCCAGCCCGGGCGTACGTTGATCAGATAGAGCAGCACGACGTTGACGGCGGCGGCCACGGTGTAGCCGAAGCGGCGCGCGGCCGGCGCCGGACGACGCTTGCTGACGTCGGCGGACATGGCAGACCTCCTCGAGGCACCTCCCACGCTAGGCATCCGGACAGCCGGCCGGGTAGCGGCGAACGGCCCGCGCGCCCGGGGCGGCCGGTCGTCAGCAGATGCGCGGCAGCTGCTCCCCGAGCAGCATGTCCAGCACCCGCCGCGAGCCCACACCGGTACGCATCCGGACGCGCCCGGGCTCCTCGGCCAGCACGCTGCCGATGCGCACCGCGTCGCGGCCCTCGGGGCATACGCGCATGGCCGCCAGCACCTGCGCCGCCCGGTCCGGGGCCACGAAGGCGACCAGGCAGCCCTCGTTGGCCACATGGGCGACGTCCAGACCGAGCATCTCGCAGGCGGCCCGCACCGCGCCGGGTACGGGCAGCGCCTGCTCGTCGATCTCCACGCCCACCGCGGAGGCCTGCGCGATCTCGTTGACCGCCGAGGCGAGGCCGCCGCGGGTCGGGTCACGCAGCGCGTGCAACGCCTCGCCGCCCACCCCCACCATCGCCTCCACGAGCCGGTGCAGGGGCCGGGTGTCGGAGCGTACGTCCGCCTCGAAGCCCAGGCCCTCGCGTGTGCTCAGCACGGTCACGCCGTGGCTGCCGATCGGGCCGGACAGCAGCACGACGTCGCCGGGCACCGCTCCCGCCGCCGAGGGCGCCGTACCGGGCAGCCGCCGGCCGAGCCCGGTGGACACGACGAACAGGCCGTCGGCGGCGCCACGGTTCACCACTTTGGTGTCCCCGGTGACCACGCGGACGCCGGCGTCGCGGGCGGCCTCACCGACGGAGGCGGCCACGCGGCGCAGGTCCTCGAGCGGGAAACCCTCTTCGATGACGTACGCGACACACAGCGCGAGCGGCATCGCGGCACGCATGGCGAGGTCGTTGACGGTGCCGTGGACGGCCAGCCGGCCGATGTCGCCGCCGGGGAAGAACAGCGGGGTCACCACGTACGCGTCGGTGCTGAGCGCCAGGTCGGCTCCGGCCGCCGTGACCAGCGCGGCGTCCTCCAGCGGGCCCGGGACCGCGGCCTCGCCCAGCGCGGGGACCAGGACGTCGGCGATCAGCTCGGCGGACAGCCGGCCGCCGGAGCCGTGGCCCAGCAGCACCCGTTCGCTCTCCCGCCGCGGGGCCGGGCAGGCGCCGGAGAGCAGGTCGGCGGTGCTCACTGCACGATCCCCGGTACGGCCGCCGCCCTGGTCCGGCCGGCGGCGAAGTAGGCGGCACAGGTGCCCTCGCTGGACACCATGGGGGCGCCCAGCGGGTTCCGTGGCGTGCATATCGTGCCGTAGGCGGTGCAGTCGGTGGGCTCCCGCGTCCCGGTGAGGACGGCCCCCGCGATGCACTCGGAGTGCTCGCGGGCCGTCAGGTCTCCGACGTCGAAGCGGCGTTCGGCGTCGAAGGCGGCGTACTCCGCGGCCAGCACGAGCCCGCCGGCCGGGATCGTGCCCACCCCGCGCCACGCCCGGTCGGCGATCCGGAACACCCTGCGGATGGCGTCCTGCGCGGCGGTGTTGCCGTCGCGGCGTACGGCCCGGGCGTACTGGTTCTCCACCTCGTACCGGCCCTGCTCGAGCTGCGTCACGGCCATCAGGATCCCCTCCAGCAGGTCCAGCGGTTCGAATCCGGTGACGACGATCGGCACCCGGTGGCGGGCGGCGAGCGGCTCGTACTGCGTCCAGCCCATCACCGCGCAGACGTGCCCGGCCGCCAGGAAAGCCTGCACCTGGCAGTCCGGTGAGTCGAGCAGCGCCGTCATCGCGGGCGGGACGAGGACGTGGCTGACCAGCAGACTGAAGTTGGCCAGGCCCAGGTCGGCGGCGTGCAGCACGGCCATGGCGTTCGCCGGCGCGGTCGTCTCGAAGCCCACGGCGAGGAACACCACCTGCCGGTCCGGGTGCCGTTGGGCGAGCGCAACCGCGTCCATGGGCGAGTAGACGACCCGGACGTCGCAGCCGCGGGCCCGCAACGCCAGCAGGTCGGTGTGCGAGCCGGGTACCCGCAGCATGTCACCGAAGCTGGTGAGGATCGTGCCCGGCCGGGCGGCGATCGCCATGGCCCGGTCCAGCGTCTCCAGCGGGGTCACGCACACCGGGCAGCCGGGACCGTGGATCATGCGGATCCCGGCCGGCAGCAGCTCGTCGATGCCCTGCCGCACGATCGTGTGGGTCTGCCCGCCGCACACCTCCATCAGCCGCCACGGGCGGGTGGCGACCCGGCGCAGGCGGTCCAGCAGCATCCGGGCGAGCCGGGGGTCGCGGTACTCGTCGAGGTATCTCACGGCAGGGGCTCCCCGAGCTCGGCAGCGACCGCGTCACCCATCGCGCGCAGGACCTGCAGGGTGCGCTCGGCCTCCACGGCGTCGACGAGGGTGATCGCGAATCCGACGTGGACGATGACGTAGTCCCCGGTGCGCACGCCCGGCACGTACTCGAGGCAGACCAGCTTGCGTACCCCGCCGAAGTCGACCGTGCCCATCAGCAGGCCGTCGTCACGGTCGGTGGTGGTGACCTTTCCAGGGATGCCCAGGCACATCTCGATCATCCTTCCGCGGCGGTCAGGGCGGCGGCGACGACCGCCTGGCCGTAGCTGATGCCGCCGTCGCCCGCCGGCACCTCGCTGCTGAGCCGGGCGTCGAGCCCGGCCGCGGCCAGCGCGGGTGGCAGCTCCGCGGCGAGGAGGCCGTTCTGCAGGCAGCCGCCGGACAGGCACACGACGGTCACGCCTGTGCGCTCCGCCGCCCGCGCGCACATCTCGGCGGTCACCGCGACGACCGTACGGTGGAAGCCCGCCGCCAGCGCCGCCACGGGCTCGCCGGCCCGCATCGCCTCGCCCAGCGCCGCGAGCGTCACGCCGCTGTCGTACACCCACAGGCCGCCGGCCGTGCGCAGCTTCCACGGCAGCGGGGCGGTCGACGACGGCGCCGCCGCCGCCACGGACTCCAGCATGACGGCGGCCTCGCCCTCGTAGCTCGCGTCGTCGCAGACCCCGAGCAGGGCGGCCACGGCATCGAAGAGCCGTCCCGCGCTGCCGGCCTGCGGGCAGTTCACGCGGCGTTCCACCATGCGCCGGACGACCTGACGTTCGCGAGCGTCGAGGCGGTCGAGGACCCCGGCGTCCCCGGTGGTGAACTCCCCGCCGTACAGGTATCCCAGCGCCATCCGGGCCGGCCGGCGCACGGCGGCTTCACCCCCGGGCATCGGCGCGCGAGAGAAGCGGCCGACCCTACGGAAGCCCGTGTACGAAGCCAGCAGCAGTTCCCCGCCCCAGAAGGTGCCGTCGTCACCCCACCCCAGCCCGTCGTACGCCACCCCGAGGAATGGCGCCTCCACCCCGTTCTCCGCGGCGCAGGCGGCGACGTGGGCGTGGTGGTGCTGGACCGCGATCCGCCGCACGGCGGGAGCGGCCTCGAGGGCGTACGCGGTGGACAGGTAGCCGGGGTGCCGGTCGTGAGCCACGATCTCGGGCACGAACCGGTGCAGCCGGCACAGCTGTTCCCGGGTGGCCGCGAACGCGGCGAGGGCGTCCGCATCGTCGAGGCTCCCGCCGTGCGGCCCGATCAGCGCCAGGCCGCCGCGCGCCAGCGTGAACGTGTGCTTGAGCTGCGCTCCCACGGCCAGAACCGGACGCCGCGCGGTGACCGGCAGCGGCACCGGCCGGGGCGCGTAGCCGCGGGCCCGGCGCACCACCCGGCCCCGGCCGCCGCTCGCGCGCACCACCGAGTCGTCGTAGCGGGCCCGGATCGGCCGGTCGTGGTGCAGGAACGCGTCGGCGACGGCGGCCAGCGAGCGCCGGGCCTGCCGGTCGTCGATGGCGATCGGCTCGTCCGACACGTTGCCGCTGGTGACCACGAGCGGCCGGGCCATGGCTCGCAGCAGCAGGTGATGCAGCGGTGTCGCGGGCAGGAACAGCCCGGCCAGGCGGGTGCCGGGGTGCACGCCGACCGCCAGGTCGTTCCCCGGAAGCGCGGGCGCCAGCACGATGGGCCGGGCCGGGGACGACAGCAGGGCAAGGTCCACGTCGGTGAGCCGGGCGTGCCCGCCCGCGGCGGCGGCATCGGCCACCATGACGGCGAAGGGCTTACGGGGACGGCGTTTCCGCGTGCGCAGGGTGGCCACGGCCGTCGCATCCGTCGCGTCGCAGACGAGCTGATAGCCGCCGAGACCCTTGAGGGCCACGATGCCGCCCCGCGACAAGGCTGTGACCGCCGCGGTCAGCGCATCCTCGGCGTACGCATCCTCCGGACCACAGGTCCACAGCAGACGAGGTCCACAGGCGGGGCAGGCGATCGGTTCGGCGTGGAACCGGCGGTCGGCGGGATCGTGGTACTCGCGGGTGCAATCCGGGCACAGCGCGAACCGGGCCATCGCCGTGCGCTCCCGGTCGTACGGAAGCTCGTCGATGATCGTGGCCCGCGGCCCGCAGGCGGTGCAGTTGAGGAACGGATAGCGGTAGCGGCGGTCCGCCGGGTCGAACAGCTCCCGCAGGCAGTCGTCGCAGGTGGCGAGGTCCGGAGGCAGACCGGCGAAGCCGTTGCCGGTCACCGGGGCCTCGCCCGCGCTGAGCTCCACGGCGAAGCCGCTGCGGACCGGTAGCGATCCGACCCGCCGGACGCTGACCTCGTTGACGGTCGCGTGCGGTGGCGGGTTCTCACGGATCGCGCGGGCCAGCGCCGCCACGGCTGCCGGGGGCGCCGTGACCTCGATGCACACGTCACCGCCGACGTTGCGCACCACGCCGTCGAGCCGGAGCCCGGTCGCGATCCGGTGGACGTACGGGCGGAAGCCCACGCCCTGCACGGTGCCGCGGACCTGGACCAGCCAGCCGGCCGGCGCCGTCACGGCGTCCTCGCCAGGTCGCGGGCCCGCAGGGCGATCGGCCGCACGGCCGCTGCCACCTCGGGGGTCCGGCCCGTCCCGAAGCCGAACTCCTTGCCGCACACGGCGAGCACCACGAGGCGGCGCGGGAGGCGTCCGAGCACGCGGCCCAGGGCGACGGTCTCACCGAGGGCGATGGCGTGCGAGGTGGCGACCGGCTCGTCGTCCTGCGCCGCGAGGTCGTCGGCGACCAGCTCGTGGAGGTGACCGGGCGGCGCGCCGTCCATGCGGACCGCATCGACGACGACGGCGACCTCGGCGCCGGCCCACAGGGTCAGCAGGCCGGCCGGCTCGCCGTCGCTGACCCGCAGCTCCACCCCGGACAGCACCGGGTCGTCCGGCTGCCGGGCGAGCAGCTCGGCGATCACCAGCGGGCCCACCGCGTCGTCGCAGCGGTACTCGTTGCCGATGCCGACGATGAGGCGCCGGTGCGGGCCGCCCACGCTTCACCCCCGGTCGACGACGAGATCGAGGAAGTGGGTCGCGCAGGAGATGCACGGGTCGTAGTTGCGGATGGCCTGCTCGCACTCGCGGGTCAGCCGCTCCTCGTCGTGGCCGAGGCGGGCGGCGACGAAGCGGCGCAGGTCGTCCTCGATCGCCGCCTGGTTCTGCGACGTCGGCGGGACGATCCGCGCGGCGGTGATCAGGCCGTGGTCGTCCAGACCGTACCGGTGGAAGAGGATGCCGCGGGGGGCCTCGGTGGCACCGTAACCGACGCCGGCGCGGGGCGGCACGTCCACGAAGGGCCGCGGCGGTGGCTCGTACGTGTCGATGATCGCCAGCGCCTCCTCCACCGCGACGACGTTCTCGACGGCCCGCACGACGATGCTGCGGTACGGGTTGCGGCAGTCCGCACCGAGCCCCGCCGCCTCGGCCGCCTCCCGGGCCACCGGCGGCAGCCACTGCCGGTTGAGCGCGTACCTGGCCGCCGGGCCGACGACGTACGTGCCCCGGCCGGCCAGGCTCGCGTGCAGGGCTGTGGAGTGCTCCACCTGCTCCTCGACGACGTACCGCTCGAACTCCCGCGGCGGGAACGTCAGTCCGCCGGTCGTGGTCACCGTTCCGGACTCGATGGCGTACCGGCCGGGGCTGACCAGGGCGAGCATCTCGTGGTCGTGGGTGAAGTCCGGGAACTCGAAACCAGCCACCCAGTCCACCGTGTCGCAGGCCAGGTCCAGCGCCCGCCGCAGGGACTCGCGCAGCCCGCGCAGCTCCCGCGGATGCGGTGCCCGGTAGAAGCCACCGACCCGCACGTTGACGGGGTGGATGGGGCGCCCGCCGAGCAGCTCGACGATGGCGTTGCCGGCCTTCTTCAGGGCCAGCCCGCGCTCCACGAGGTCGCGGTGGTCGGCGGCCATGTCGAGCGCGCCGGCGTAGCCGAGGAAGTCGGGGGCGTGCAGCAGGTAGATGTGCAGGGTGTGGCTCTCGATCCACTCGCCGCAGTACAGCAGGCGGCGCAGCGCGGCGATGTCGTCGTCCACGGTGACCCCGCAGGCGTCCTCGATCGCGGCGCACGCGCTCATCTGGTACGCGACCGGGCAGATCCCGCAGATCCGCGCGGTGATGTCGGGCGGCTCGGTGTGGGCGCGGCCGCGCAGGAACGCCTCGAAGAACCGGGGCGGCTCGTAGATCTCCAACCGGACGTCCTCCACCGTGCCGTCCCGGACCCGGACGTGCATCGCGCCCTCGCCCTCGACCCGGGCCAGCGCGCGGACGTCCAGGATCCGGTCGGAGCGGTGCGTCATCGCCGCCGCCTCTCGCCGGGCGGCCCGTACAGGTCGAGCAGGCGCAGCCGGGTGGCCTGCAGCCGGTCGATGACGGCCGGGGTGACCAGCCGCATCACCGCGTAGCCGAACGAGGGGTCGGCCTCGCAGCGGCGCAGGACCAGGCCGGCGTCGAACCGCAGGGCCTCGACGGGGGTGCGGGCCACTGCCCCGAAATGCCACCGGTACGGCGGGTACAGCCACGACCAGCCCAGCAGCGTCCCCGCGGACAGGGTCTCGAGCACCAGCGCGCCGTGCCCGGGCACCTGCAGGTCCAGAGCCACGTCGCCGTGGTCGAGCAGCCAGAAGTGATCCGCCGCGGCGCCCTCGGTGAACAGGCGCGCGCCCTGCGGGTACGACACCGGGACACAGGTCTCCTGCAGCGCCGCCAGGTGGTGAGGGACGAGCGCGGCGAGGAACGGCTGGGCCGGGATCCGGGCGGTGAGGTCCGTGGGCGTGATGCCCCCGGCCCGCTGGTGAGTCGACATGCTGCCTCCCAGAGGCCGCCGATCAACCCACTCTACGAGCGCCGGCTGATCCACAGTGAGGCCGATCGCACCCCGATCGATGCCCGAAGGACCCTTGCGCCGGGCCGTACGCCGTACGCCGGCACAACGCGGGACCATCGGCCCTGCCGGGGACATCCATGGCGACGGATGCTGGTCGGGGAGGTCCACCCAGCAGGAGGTGCGTCATGACCACTGTCGCCGGAGCCGCCGTGGTCGTCGGTGTGGACGCGCCCGCGCACAGCCGCGGCACGGTCGAGATCGCCGCCGCCGAGGCCGCCCGCCGCCACCGCCCGCTGCGTGTCGTGCACGCCCTGCACTGGCCCCAGCTGCCCGTGCCGATGCCGCCCGGGGTGACCCAGACCGTGCCCGGGACGGCCCGGGAGCAGGCCCGGGCGTGGCTGGCCGAGGCCGCCGCGATCGCCGCGAAGGTGGCGCCGGACGTGCCGGTCACCACCGAGCTCGCGGCCGGGCGCCCCGCGGCCGTCCTGACCGACGAGAGCCGGCACGCCGACCTCGTCGTCGTCGGCGAACGCGGGGCGGGCGGGATGCTCGTGGGATCGGTGGCGCTGCACCTGGCGTCGCACGCCGCGTGCCCCGTGCTCGTCGTCCGCGGCGAACCCCGCGGCACCGGCCCCGTGGTGGTCGGCATCGACGGGTCCCCGAACTCCGTACCGGCGCTGGCGGTCGCGCTCGAGGAGGCTTCCCTGCGCGCCACCACCCTCGTGGCCCTGCACGCCTGGAACGGCAACGACTGGACCGAGCTGAACAGCAAGCTGCCGATGACGTACGAATTCTGGTCCGGCGACGCGCAGGAGGAGCGGGTGCTGGCCGAGGCGCTGGCCGGCGCCGGGGAACGCTATCCGGACGTGCCCGTACGCCGTCAGGTCGTCCGGGGCGATCCCGGTGTGCTGCTCAGCCAGTGGTCGCGCTGCGCGCAGCTCGTCGTCGTGGGCGACCACGGGCACGGGGCCGTGACGGGGCTCATGCTCGGCTCGGTCAGCCAGCACCTGATGTTCCACGCCGACTGCCCCACGACCGTCGTCAGGGGACGCTCTCCCGTCACCACCGGCTGACCCGAGGAGGCCGCGATGGCGTCCGATACCCGACCGCAGAACCCGGCGCCGGCGCTGCTCGACGCGGCCGCCCTGCCCGCTCTGTTCGGCGCGCTCGAGGCGCGCGGGTACACCGTCATGGGTCCCACCGTCCGCGACGGCGCGATCGTCATCGCGGAGCTGGCCTCGGCCGCGGACCTGCCGTACGGGTGGGGCGTCGAGACCGAGGCCGGGCGGTACCGGCTGCGCCGCCGGGAGGACGGGGCCGCGTTCGGCCACTCCGCCGGCCCTCAGTCGTGGAAGACCGTGCTGCACCCCCCCGCGGGCGATGCTCTGGTCGGCCGACCGCACACCGGACGGCTCGATGGCCGGCGGCGAACCCGAGCACGCCCGCCGGTACGCGCTGCTCGGCGTCCGCCCCTGCGACCTGGCCGCGATCGCCGTCCTCGACCGGGTCCTGACCGGCGGCCGCTACGCCGACCCGGTCTACGCCGGACGCCGCGACGGCAACCTGGTCATCGCGGTGGAGTGCACCGAACCCGGCGCGGTGTGCTTCTGCGCGTCGATGGGCACCGGCCCGCACGCCGACGCCCGCTTCGACCTGGCGATGACCGAGACGGCCGACGATCAGGGACACCGGTTCCTGATCCGCGCGGGCACTCCGGCCGGCTCGGAGATCCTGGCGGAGCTGCCGGTCCGGGCGGCGGGGGACGCCGACATCGCCGGTGCGGCTCGCGCGGTCGCCGACGCGGCGACGCGGATGACCCGTTCCCTGCCGGCGAACGAACTTCCGGAGCTGCTCGCCGCCTCACGTGAGTCCGCGCACTGGGACGACGTCGCGTCGCGGTGCCTGACGTGCGGGAACTGCACGATGGTGTGCCCGACCTGCTTCTGCACCACCACCGAGGACGTCACCGACCTCACCGGCGACCACGCCGAGCGCTGGCGCCGCTGGGACTCCTGCTTCGACCTCGACTTCACCCACCTGCACGGCGGGAGCGTCCGGGCCAGCGGGCAGGCCCGCTACCGCCAGTGGATCACCCACAAGCTCGGCACCTGGCACGACCAGTTCGGGTCCTCCGGGTGCGTCGGCTGCGGTCGCTGCATCGCCTGGTGCCCGGCCGGGATCGACATCACCCGGGAGGTCGCGGCCCTGTCGGCGCTGCAGCGGGCCGGTGATGCCCCGGACGACGGGACGGGCCGATGATCAGCCATGCCCCGGCGGCCGCGCCGCCCGCCGCACCGGTGCTCCCGCAGCCGTACCGGGTCGTGTCCAGCCGCGCGGAGACCGCCGACACGGTCACGATCGAGCTGGCGAACGACTCGGCGCCGCTGGCGGGGTTCGCGCCCGGGCAGTTCGCCATGCTCACCGCGTACGGGATCGGGGAAGTGCCCATCTCGCTGAGCGCGATCGAGACCACCGCCGCGGGCCGCACCCGGCGGCTGACGCACACCGTACGGTCGGTCGGCTCGGTGACCCGCGCCCTGCACGACGCCGCACCCGGCGCGGTCGTCGGGGTTCGCGGCCCGTTCGGCACCCCGTGGGATCTGTCCGCCGCGACCGGCCGGGACGTCGTCATCGTGGCCGGCGGGATCGGCCTCGCGCCGGTACGCCCCCTCGTGCACGCCGTCCTGGACGACCCGTCCCGGTACGGCACCCTGGTGGTGCTGGTCGGCGCGCGCACCCCCGCCGACCTGCTCTACCCCGCCGAGCTGGACGGCTGGGCACGTGAGGGCGCCCACGTGGGTGTGACCGTGGACCGGCCGTCCGGCGGCTGGACCGGGCACGTCGGGGTGGTGCCCGCCCTGATCCCGCAGGCCCGCTTCGACGCCGGCCGCGCCGTGGCGTACGTGTGCGGCCCGGAGATCATGATGCGGTACACCGCCGAGGCGCTGACCGCCCGGGGCGTCTCCGCGGCCCGGGTGCAGATCTCGCTCGAGCGCACCATGCGCTGCGGCTGCGGCTGGTGCGGGCACTGCCAGCTCGGTCCGCTGCTGGTCTGCCGCGACGGGCCGGTGGTCCCGTACGAGCGGGCCGCCTCCCTGCTCACCGTCCGGGAGCTGTGATGACCTCGGCACCCACCCTGGCGGTGTGGAAGTTCGCCTCCTGCGACGGCTGCCAGCTGAGCCTGCTCGACTGCGAGGACGAGCTGCTCGCCGTCGCCGGCCGGGTGCGCATCGCCCATTTCCTCGAGGCGACCCGGCACGTCGAGCCCGGCCCGTACGACGTGTCGCTGGTGGAGGGTTCGATCACCACGGCCGGGGACGCGCAGCGCATCCGCCGGGTCCGCGAGCTGAGCCGTACGCTGGTGACCATCGGCGCGTGTGCCACCGCCGGCGGCGTGCAGGCCCTGCGCAACTTCGCCGACGTCGAGGAGTTCCGCTCGGTGGTGTACGCCCGCCCCGAGTACGTCTCGACGCTGGCCACCTCCACCCCGATCGCCGCGCACGTCGACGTCGACTACGAGCTGCACGGCTGCCCCATCGACCGCGGCCAGCTCCTCGAGGTCATCACGGCGCTGCTGGTGGGGCGCCGCCCCGACGTGCCGGCGCACAGCGTCTGCTTCCAGTGCAAGCAACGCGGCAATGTGTGCGTCACCGTCGCGCACGGCACGCCGTGCCTGGGCCCGGTCACCCGCGCCGGTTGCGGGGCGATCTGCCCGGCGTACCGGCGCGGGTGCTACGGCTGTTTCGGCCCGATGGAGACACCGAACCCGGCCGCCCAGGCCGCCCTGCTGCGGGCCACCGGCATGTCGCCGGAGGAGGTCCGCCGCGTCGCCCGCACCTTCCACGCCGGCGAGCCGGCTTTCATAGCTCTGTCCGAGGTGGGCGGCGGCCCTCCGGCCGGCGCGGATCAGCCGATGTAGATCTCCACCCTCCGGTTCGCGGCCTTGTTGCGGCTGGTGGTGTTCGGCCGCGCCGGGTCGGCCTCGCCCCGGCCGTCGTGCTGAGCGCGCAGCCCTGGGTAGGCGGCCCGGAAGTACGCGGCGACCTGCATGGCCCGCTGCCGGGACAGCTCGGTGTTGGACGGTGCCGTGCCGTCGGAGTCGGTGTGCCCGATCATCAGGGCGGTGCCGAAGCCGTACGTGCGCGCCTGGCCGGCGACGGTGGCCAGGACCCGCCGGGCCGTGGCGTCGAGCGCGAAGTCGCCGACCGGGAAGTAGACGACGGCCAGGAGCCGGTTGGTGTCGCCCGCCGGGGTGACCGCCGCGGTTGTCGGTTCGGACAGCGTGCCGCCGGCGCCGACGGTGGTCACCAGGACCGTGTCGGTCCGGTCCAGGGCCGTTCCGGGTACGCGGCACATCTGGCTGGTGCCGCCCATGGTGGGCACGGTGCACACCCGGCGGCCGTTGACGGTGACGCGGTAGCCGAGGGCGTTGGTGGCCGGCGACACCCGCCAGGTGATCTCGGAGTCGACGCGGCCGGAGAGGCTGCGCGAGACCGGTCGGCCGTCGGCGTACGTGGGTGCGGCGAGCAGGCGTCGGGCCTGCGGGTCGGCGCCGATCCCCGCGGTGGCGGCGGGAGGCCGGACCGGCAGGACGGTGACGGTCAGCTCCGTGGTGGCGGTGGCGGCGCCGTCGCTGACCCGGACCGGGACGGTGACGGTGCCGCTGAACCGGACGTCGGTGCGGACGGCGAGCCGGGTGCCGGTGACGGTGGCGCGCACGCGGTCGGCGGCGCCCACCGGGCCGTCCGGGGTGCCCGCGGTGAGGGCCAGCGCGTCGTCGTTCGCATCGGTGACGGTGAACGGGATGGTCACGCTCTCGCCGGCGGTCACCGTACGGGCTGCCGCCGCGGCGATGCGGGGTGCGGCGTTCGGCACGGTGACGCGGACGGTGGCACCCGCGCTGCGGCCGTTGCCGTCGCGCACGGTGTACGAGAACGAGTCCTGGCCCTTGTACGCCGCCGCGGGCGTGTACCAGACGGCGTTGCCGCGTACCTCGGCTGTGCCGTGTCCCGGCGTACCTGCGTACGCCACGGTCAGGCCGCTCCCGTTGTCGTTGCTCAGCACGTCGATGCGGGTGGGGCCGCCGGCGGTGGCGGTGACGGTGTCGTCGGCGGGCGCCGGTCCGGGCAGCACCGGTGACGGCGCCGTGGCGACGGTGATGGTGACCGCTGCGGTCGCCGGGCCGCCGGTCAGCCGGTACGTGAGGGTGTCCGTCCCGGAGTAGCCGGAGGTGGGCGTGTAACGCAGGGTGCCGCCGACGATGCCCGCGCTGCCGTGGGCGGGCGCGCCGGTGACCTCGGCGAGGCTTGCGCCGGCGGGGTCGTTGGCGAGCACGTTGATGCCGGTCGTGGTGCCGTACGGGACGGTCGCGGTGTCGTCGGCGGGCGCCGGGCCGGCGGTCACGGTGACCGTCACCGTCCCGGTGTCCACGGCGCCGTGCGCGTCGGCGACGGTGTAGGTGAACGAGTCGGTGCCCCAGAAGTCGGAGTCCGGCGTGTACGTGACGGTGCTGCCCGAGACGTCGGCGGTGCCGTGGGCGGGCGTACCGGCGGTCTGCAGGGTGAGCGGGCCGTCGCCGGTGTCGTTGCCCAGCGGGCTGATCACCTGGGCGACGCCGGCGGCGGTCGTGGCCTGGTCGGCGACGGCCGCGAGCGGTGTCGCGGGGATGACGACGGGCGCGGTCACCGTGACCGTGACCGTGCCGGTGGAGGTGACCCCGCCGAGGTCCGTGACGGTGTACGTGAAGGAGTCGCTGCCCGAGTACCCGGCCGTGGCGGTGTACCGGACCCCGGTCCCGCCACCGGTGATCGCGGCGGCACCGTGGCCCGGGTTCGTCACGGCCGTCACGGCGAGCTGCTGTCCGGTGTCGTTGACGAGCACGTCGATCGGCTCGGCGGTGCCGGCGGTCGCCGCGGCGGTGTCGTCGACGGCCTGCGGCGGGATGCCGGAGGGTGCGGCGACGGTGAGGGCGACCGAGCCGGTGGCGGTGCCGCCGCGCCCGTCCGAGACGTCGTACGTGAGCGCGTCCGGCCCGGTGTACGCGCCGGCCGGGGTGTAGCTCACCACGCCGCCGGACAGCGTCACGGTGCCGTTCGCCGCGCTGGTCACGGCGGTGACGGCCAGCGGGTCACCGTCGGCGTCGGTGTCGTTGCCGAGGACCGCGACGGTCGAGGTGCGGTTGTCCCCCACGGACAGGGTGTCGGCGGCCGCGACCGGGAACGTGTTGACGTTCACCGTGCTGGTGGCCGGCGCGTTGTCGGTCAGGCTGAGGGTGGTGTCGATCGTGGCGGATCCGACGGTGGCCACGATCGAGGTGACCCGGTTGCCGGAGACCGCGGGCAGCGCCAGGTCGTACGTGAGGCCGTTGCTGCCCGCGCCGAGCGCGAACGGGCCCGGGAACACGACCGAGCCGCCGGTGGTCACCCCGTCGGCGACGGTCACGCCGTTCCAGGCGACCGAGCCCGGTACGACCGTCGCGCCCGCGGGAACGGTGGCGGTGAAGGAGTCGAGGACCGCGCCGGCCGACCCGGTGACCGCCGCGCGGTAGGTGGCCGTACCCCCGGTGTCGGGCAGCTTGGGCGGCGTGGCGGTGAGGCCGACGGTGAGGTCGTTGGTGGACGGGCTGATCGCCGGCAGCGAGGCGACGCTGCCCAGGTCGGTGTGTTTGATCTGGGTGCCGGACGCGATCTGCTGGACCGGCAGCACGCCGGTGGCCGAGGTGGTGAACCCGACGGCCCGGAAGGTGTAGACCGCGGTGTACGACTTCGACGCCGAGCTCAGGTTGCTGACCCGCAGCGTGTCGGTGTACGTCGGCAGCCCGCTCAGCGTCAGGCTCGTGCCCACCAGCCGGTACGCCCCCGCGGGCCACGTGCCGGAGGCGGCCGGGCTCATCCAGAACGACTGGGGATCGTTCGCGGAGCCGGAGCCGATGGTGCCGGTGTCGCCCGTGACCGTGACGGTGAAGGTGCCGCCGATGCGTGGCGTCCCGCCGGGGACGGTGACCGCGGTGAGCTTGTTCGCCGCCGCCTTGATCGTCTCCTCGACGCCGGCGAAGCCGCCGGGGTCCGCGCAGAGCTGCGCCGAGCCGGGCAGGTCCGGGCGGCCCTGCCAGATGCCGACGGTGTGCTGCTGCGCGGTCGCGGTCTGCGCCTGCGCGGTGAGGTAGAAGAACCGGGAGGCCGACGCGCCGCCGCCCAGCGTGGCGATCTGCTGCGCGGACGGCTGCCCGCTGCCGAGCGCCACGGATCCGCCCGTGAACCCGGTCAGCGACACCCAGAGGTCGTTGCGGGCCGCGCCGGAGGTGTCCCTGACCTGGTATCCGGCGTACGCCCCGCGCAGCACCGGCGTCGACGACGTGTCGATGTAGAAGTTGGGGCCGTGCAGAGCGGAGACGGTCAGCCCCTGCGTGGAGCACAGGGGCGCTACCGCGGCGGCGGGCTGCGCGGTGAGCAGGACGCCGGAGGCGGCGACGGCGGTGGCGACGGCGGTGGCGGCCACCACGGGCAGCAGTCGGTCACGGATCACAACCTCAAGATCGGCCACCGGGCGGGGCTTCTGAGCCGTAACGGGCGGGTGACGCCGCTGGATCCGGCGGCCGGCGGCTCTAAGATCGTGCACGTGGACGCGCATCGGGCGGTGAAGGTGCACGTTTGGATGCACGTGCATCGGGATAACAGGTCCCGATGAGGATCGACGGCTGATCGGGGAGAACGGATGACCTCCGGCAGGGACGGCGGCGCGGGCCCCGCCGCGTTGCGCATCCAGCTGGGCTCCCAGCTGCGCCGGTTGCGCAAGGACCGCGGAGTGACCCGGGAGGCGGCCGGCTGGGAGATCCGCGCCTCCGAGTCGAAGATCAGCCGCATGGAGCTGGGCCGCGTGCCGTTCAAGGAACGCGACGTCGCGGACCTGCTGTCCTTCTACGGTGTCGGCGAGGAGGAGCGCCGCGAGCTGCTGGGTCTCGCCCGCCGGGCCAACGCGCCGGGCTGGTGGCAGGAGTACGCCGACATCGTGCCGCCGTGGTTCCTCGGCTACCTCGGGCTGGAGGAGGCGGCCTCGCTGATCCGGTCGTACGAGGTGCACTTCGTGCCCGGCCTGCTGCAGACCGACGACTACGCCCGGGCGGTGATCGCCCACGGGCACGAGGGTGCGCCGCCCGAGGACATCGACCGGCGGATCGCGCTGCGCCGGGGCCGTCGCCGGGTGCTGCAGCGCACCGACCCGCCGCACGTGTGGGCGGTGCTGGACGAGGGCGTGCTGCACCGGCCGTTCGGCGGCCGGTCCGTGATGCGCGGGCAGCTCGAAGCCCTGATCGCGGCCGCGCAGCACCCGAACGTACGGATCCAGATCGTGCCGTTCCGCGGCAGCCCCCGGGCGGCCGCCGGCCTGCCGTTCGCCATCCTGCGCTTCGCGGAGGAGGAACTGTCCGACGTGGTCTACGTCGAGCAGCTCACCAGCGCGCTCTACCTGGACAAGCCCACGGACGTGGACCACTACGCCGCCACGATGGACCTCGCCTGCCTGGAGGCCGAGCCACCGGACCGGACGACGGCCATCCTGGAGAAGATCCTCGACGAGCTCGACGGCTCCGCGGGCTGATCGGCCGTTCCACCTCGGCCGAACGGCCCCCCGCACACATCCGATCTTTCCTTTGTCCGTTCCGTTGTGCATATGCACGTGCAGGAGTCCTTGCATCGGTCCTGGCATATGGCCATGCTGGGGCACGTGCGCGGCTTTCCGTCCCGTCGCGTACGGACGTTTTCCTCCCAGATCTGTGGCGGCGATGGCGAAGGAGTTGGCGGATGGACAGGAACCGCGGTCCGGTGGGGCCGGTGAGCCTCTTCCCCGAGTCCGACTACCGGTTCGGCGCCGGCCCCCTGCGCATGCGCGTCGAGCGGATCGACTGGAACCGCCCGGTGCGCTACGACGACGACAACTGGTACGAGGTCGACGGCGTGGAGGTCACCGCCGACGGCCGCGAGATCGGCCGGCGCCAGGCGCTGGTACGGGCGCGCAGCCTGTCGGCCCTGCGGCGCAACGTTCGTCCCTGATCGACGGTCATCCGTCGCGTGGTGCTGGCGCGAACCCGCCCGGCCCGCCACGATCGGCGGCATGACCGATCCCGTTCTGATCATCGGCGGCGGCATCGCCGGCCTCGCCCTCGCCCGCGCCCTGCACCGGCACGACATCGCGTTCACACTCCATGAACGCCGGGAGCACGCGGCGGATGCGGGCCTGGCGGTCAATCTGCCGGGCAATGCGATCACCGCGCTGCACCGGACGGGGCTGGGCGAGGAGATCGCCGCCGCGGCCTACCCGGTGCTGCGGCGCGAGTACCGCACCGCGACGGGCCGGCTGCTGTTCCAGGTGGACGAGCGGGCGTTCTGGGGCGCGGACGCCCAGCCGCGCTGCGCCCGCCGCGCCGACCTGCACCGCATGCTTCGCGCCGGCCTGCCCGAGGGCACCGTCCACGAGGGCGCGGGCGTGACCGCGGTCCGGCAGGATGCCGGTGGCGCCGAGATCGACCTCGACGACGGTTCGACCGTCCGGGGCAGCCTGGTGGTGGGCGCCGACGGGGTCCGCTCCACCGTGCGCCGGGCCGCGTTCGGCGACGACGGGATCCGCGCCGCCCTCCTCTCGGCCGCGAGCTTCCGGTTCATGGCACCCAACCCGGGCGTGGACTGCTGGGCCGCCTGGGCCGGCACGCACGGCAACGTCCTGCTCATCCCGGTCTCCGACGACGAGGTGTACGGCTTCGCCACCGCCGCCCGCGGCGGCCCCACGGCTCCGGACCCGGCCTGGCTGGCGGAGACGTTCGCCGGGTTCCCTGAGCCGGTACGGCAGACCGTCAAGGCGGTGACCGCCGACCCGGCCGCGCTGTACCACTCCCCCATCGAGGAGGTCCGGGTCACCCGCTGGGCGCAGGGCCGGGCCGTGCTGATCGGCGACGCCGCGCACGCCACCGCGCCCATCTGGGCCCAGGGCGCGGCACTGGCCCTCGAGGACGCCGAGGTGCTGGCCGGCCTGCTCGCCGCGGGCGCCGGTCCCGTGGCGGCCGCCGCCGAGTTCGAGCGGGTACGCCGCCTCCGGGTCACGCACGTGCAGACGCAGACGGACCGGTTCTCCCGGACAGCGGCGCTGCCGGGCTGGCTGCGCGCGGTCACCGCCCCGCTGGCCGGGAAGGCGAGCTACCGGGCAGCGTACGGGCCGCTGCGGGAGTGGCCGGGCACGCCGGGGCGGTGAAGGCGGAGCGGACGCCGACCGTCCAGCGGCAGCCGAACGCCGGGTCGGCGACCGCGCGCCGGTCCAGGATCGCGTCGCCTCCGGGGCGGCGGCCGTCGCGTACCCAGGTCACCAGGTCGTCGAAGCCCTGCTGCAGCTCCGGGGCGGTGAAGTCGCAGTGGCCGACGCCGCGCACGGCCCGGGAGACGAACAGCCGGGACCGGCCGTTCGCCGCGGCGCGTTTCGCGTAGACCTGCTCCATGGAGAACGGCACGAACAGGTCGCCGATGTCGTGCAGGGAGAGCACGGGCACGCTCGGTCGGCCGTTGACGCGGGGGATGCCGCCGAGGCCGCGGTCCGCCTCGGCGGTGTGCCGTACGCGCAGCACCCGGGCGTTGAGGCGCCACTCGGCGGGGGTGGGCCACCAGCGGTCGGTGCTGCGGTAGACCGTGAACCGGTTGTCGGTGACGTTGCCGTCCGCGATACCGCCCGTGCCGCCGGAGAGGCCGGGATAGAGGCCGAACAGGAACGGCAGGTCGTTGAGCGGGGCGAGGGAGCGGGCCGCGTTCCAGTACGCGAACGAACCGTCGAATCCCGGTCGCTCCCCGCCGCTGCGCCGCTCGACCACGTCGGACCACGTACGGCCCGCGGCGGTCAGGGCCGGCGGGGCGCCCGCGGTGACCCCGAGGGCGGGCAGGATCTGCGCCACGCGGGCCCGCCACCGGTCGGGGTAGTCGGCGGGCGGCTGCAACGGGAAGTCGATCGGCACCCCGGCCAGCGCCGCCGCGGTGACGTCGGCGTCGAGGAAGTAGTCGTACAGCTCGGTGTCGCCGAGGACCCCGCAGTACGGCATCGCCCCCACGAACGCGCGCGGGTGCTTCTCGATCGCCACCGCGGTGACGTGACCGCCCATGGACGCGCCGGTCATGTACACCGCGCGGGCGGCCCGGCCGGTGACCCGCCGGAACTGCTCGATCAGCGGGTACGAGTCGCGGACGCCCTGGCCGACGTCGTACCCGTTGGTGCTGTAGCTGGACGCGGCCCAGGCGAAGCCCCGGGCGAGGTAGTGGGCACGCAGCGCGGGGTTGTCCACGTACACGGTGGTGCCGGTGCCGCGGTAGCCGTGCGCGTAGACGACCAGCTCGCCGTTCCACCGCAGCGGCACCTCGACCCGGTAGGCCGCGCCCTCGCGGATGCCGGTGTACACGCGCGACAGCGGGCTGCCCGAGGCGTCGGTGAGCGCCACGAACGGCGAGCCGCCCGGGTCGCAGTCGGGGTCGGCCACCAGGTAGCCGGGCTGGGTCGTGCTCGGCACCGGCGCGTCGCACACCGGCGGCGCGGCCGAGGCCGGCACCGCCTCCGCGGCCGCCACCGTCCCGCACGCCAGCACGGCGGCCAGGAAGACTGCCAGGTGTTTCCGGGTCACGGCCATGGCGTTACCTCCCGGTAACATCCAACGATCCGCTTCGACGGCTGTCAAGGTGGACGGTCCGGCGCGGGCTCGCGTGCGAGCATGTCGGCATGCCGTACGGAGTGGTGCTCCTCCCCGATCGCCGGACCCACGACCGGCTCGCGCGGCTGGCTGCCGTGATAGCCGGCCCGGCGCCGCAGAACACGCTCGGCGACCACGCCCCCGCGCACGTGTCAGTGGCGCACTTCGAGGCAGACCCGGAGAGGGCCGCCGGGATCGCGGCGCGCGTGGCGGCACACCCGGCACCCGCCACGAGCGTGAAGATCATCGGTCTGCTGTACGCGGTCCTGCCGCCCGGCGACTACTACGTGCCGCGGGGCGGGGTCTACTTCGGCATCGAGGTCGTCCGGCGGCCCGCCCTCGACGCGCTGCACACCGAGGTGCTCGGCTGGATCGGCGAGGCCGGCGGGAGCACGCTCGGCGCCGTCGGGGCCGACTACCGTCCGCACGTCACACTCGGCGTGAGCTCCGGCCGGCCGGTGCTGCCCGAGCCGGCCGACGTGCCGGTCGGCGAGCTGGACGTGACCCTCGCGTTCGGGGAGCTCGGCCCGTACGGGACGTTCCCGGGGCTGCGTCCGACCGGATGATGGTGTGCGGTGTGGACGGTGGGCTAGCGTGGCGCCGTGCCTCCCGAGCTCGACGAGACCGTCCCCCACTCCGCGCGCGTGTACGACTACCTCCTTGGCGGCAAGGACAACTTCGCCGCCGACCGTGAGGCCGCCACGCAGATCCTGAAGGCCTCGCCGGGCCTGCCCGTCTCGATGCGCGCCAACCGCCGGTTCATGGCGCGCGCGGCCCGCTACCTCGCCGAGCGCGGCATCGACCAGTTCCTCGACATCGGCACCGGCCTGCCGACCAGCCCGAACCTGCACGACGTCGTCCAGCAGGTACACCCGTCGGCCCGCGTCGTCTACGTGGACAACGACCCGCTCGTGCTGGTGCACGCCCGCGCGCTGCTCACCTCGACACCCGAGGGCGCCACCGCCTACCTCGACGGCGACCTGCGCGAGCCGGCCGCGATCCTCGCCTCGGACGAGGTGACGGGCACGCTCGACCTGAGCCGGCCGGTGGCGCTGAGCCTCATCGCGGTGCTGCAGTTCATCCCGGACGAGGCCGAGGCGGCCAAGATCATCGACACGCTGCTCGAGCCCCTGCCGTCGGGCAGCGCGCTGGCCATCTCCACGGTCACCGCGCACAACCCGCAGGCCGTCGCCGCCGCGCAGCAGTACACGGCCCGTGGCATCCCCGCCAAGCCGCGCACGGACGAGGAGGTCGAGGCGTTGTTCCGCGGCCTGGAGCTGGTCGAGCCGGGGGTGACGCCGGTGCACCGCTGGCACCCGGACGCCGAGGCGTCCGCCGTCCCGGACGCGGACGTGCAGATGAGCGGGGGCGTCGCCGTCAAGCGGTGAGCCACGCCCCTTTACGGGCCGAATTGGATGCATCAGATGTATCGCTCCGGACTTACGACGGCCCTTCTGCCTGATCGTAGCGACGTCAAGGGCGCCCTGCGCCAGCTGCGCAGGGCATTCGGCCCGGCGTGCCAGAATGCCGGTCATGCACCCCACCGTCGACGTGTCCTGGGACCTGATCGTGCGCTGGCTCGCCGAGTACCGGGATCCCGAGCTGATCGAAATGGAATGGTTCACGACGCCGAGCACCGGGGCTGACATCGATGCCGTGGCCGCTGAGATCGGAGAGCCGCTACCTGACGACCTGGTTGCCTGGTGGCGCCTGGCCGGCGGCAGCCTTAACCCGGAGAGCACCGTTTACCTCCTACCGCCCGGCCAGTTGCCCCTCGGGCCGGCGGACGCGATCAAAGTTCGGGCGAGGTGCCGTGAGCTCATGTACTACGAGGTCAGCCCGGACGCGGACGCGACGGGGCCCGCGGGCGGCGACGCGAAGGTGTTCGGCAGCCGGTTCCTGCCGGTGGCATGGGATCACGGCCACACCCATCTGTTCGTCGATCTTCGACCCGGTCCGCAGTACGGCTGCGTGATGCGGTGGGACGACGAGATGGCCGTCCGCGGCGGCCCGCTGTGGCCGTCCGTGACCGCGATGCTGGCCGACACCGCCCGGGCACTGACCGACGGAATTCCCGCCCTGGCCGACCGGGGCGGCTGGGTGGCGGAGATCGACGAGGAGTTCATGTCCTGGGAACAGGCCGAACCGGCCTGACGGCCGGTGGCCGGCCGACGGACGACACGTTTTCGTCAAGGCGGTCTCGGCGGAGGTCCGGGCGCACAACCACACGATGATCCTGCAGGAAGCCGCGATTCTGGATGCCCTGCCGAGGTCGGTGCCGGCGCCCCGGCGCCTCACCACCGTCGAATGCGGGCCGCGGGCCGCCCTGGCCACTAACCTGGGCCGCCGGTGCGACCGCGCCGTCCTGGACAGACGCTTCGATCGAGGCTGTTGCGGACGCTGCCACCCGAAGCGCCGCGCTTCGTCGTGGGGCTAGCCGGAATGTGGTGCATCCGCGCCGCCACGTCCCAGACACCTCCAACCCCAGAATCGCCTCCTGGCGGCACGCGAGGTCAACCGCGTTGCATCCTTTAGTGGCCCGCCTGATCGCCGATTTCCGCGACGGACACCGGAACGGAAGTAATGCCGCCTCACGGCGACGACGATGCCCTTGGCTACCTCCGCAGGCCACCCACTGCCTGAACCGATCCCCACCGGCCAGCGGGCGCGTACGGCGGCACCTCCGGATGTCTTTCGAGACCCGTTCACTCGTCCAGTTCGAAGCGAACGATCACGACCTCGTCGCCCGCTTGCAGGTCCGGGTAGTAGTCACGCAAGCCGGGCAGGATGTCGGCGGCGCTGGCGAAACCGTCTTCTCCAGCCTCGCCGTCAGTGATGCTGTCGATGGGCTTGGCGACGGTAGAGGTGACGCGTCCGGACAGGCACTCCTCCTCGTCGGATTGAAACACCAGGAGCACCGGTCCAACCTGCACGGGATCTTTGAAGCGCATCGTCACCCGTTTGCTTCCGTCGCGGACGGCGGGAAGGTGAGTGGCCCGAAACCGCAGACGCTGTACCTGCTGATCCTCCCATTGGAATGTGTGCGGCAGCAGGTCGACGATCGGCTCGATCCGGATTCCCTCGCTGGTGGGGACGATGACGTGGATACCCGGGTAGTAGTCCGCGAGCACCTGCCGGTCGCGTCCGCACGGGGCCAGAACACCCCGGCCGGCATCGCCGACCGCAACGATCAGCCGAGGTGCTCGGGCACCTCCGGCGCGGGCCACCGCGAGAGCCACCAACTCGGCGCAGGGTCCACCGGTGAAGTGGTACAGGTTCAGGCCGACGTGGACACGGTCGTTCTCGTCCAGGACGGCGGCCGCGACGGTGTGGATGTTGCCGTCGCCCCCTGCGCGCAGAGCAGCACGAGCCGCTTTCATCAGGGCAGGCTCAACGGCGGCGAAGTCAGAGGGCGGCATGATCACGACGGGGAGCCTACGTGCAAGCGCACCGAAGCCTCCACGGTCAACTACCGCACATCGGCATGAGCGTGCACTGGCGCGCTCGGCGCGTGCGATGTGGCTTCCGTGCCCGACCGCGGTGTCTGTTGCGAAGCCTTAGGTGTATGGGTTGGCGGCCGGTGGCGCGTCGCCGGACACCGGCGTTGTCATTTTCACCGGCCAGAAGGCCGCCCTGGGTCGGCTCCACAAGCACCGCACGCTGATCGTGACCCGTCTCCGACATCACCCTGGCCATCGACCTGGGCCACGGCGACGTCCGAGTCGTCTCGCGCACCAACAGCTGGCCGGTCCGGATTCCGGCGTCACACGAGGGCTCACGCACCCGCGGTGTCGGGCCGTGGACCGGGCACGAAACGCGCAGGATCCGACGTATCCAGGGCTCCAGGAGCCGACCACGTTGGAGCTCACCTACCCCGCATGGTCAAACAGACGCCGCGGCTGACGCGATGACCCTGATCAGCCGGGGACTGTCGAACCATGGCATCTACGCGCGCTATCGGCGGCATTTGAGAACGTCTGTTAGTCAATTTCTTCGGAACCCGACACGCAGATCTTCGAAGCAATGGCAAACACTGCTGCCACCGCCGCGCCGGTCAGAGCGGCTATCGCAATGGCCGATATGCGGAGCCCACCGACCGACGAAGTCCCAGTAAATTCGCGACCCGGCAAGATTGCATCCGAAATGCCCACGACGGGCGATGAGTCTGAGGGAGGCGAACCTTGGGTGCGACCGAACCGAGACGAAGGTCGGGTGAGATTCGCCTGTTGCTTGCGGGTCAAGATCCTTGTCATGTTGGCGCGCAGCAAGGCGGCCGTCGTGCGGTGGTTCCGCAGCCCCGCGGCTAGCACGCCTAGGACTGGAACGGCGAGGACAAGATTCACCTGGTTCGAGGTGAAGGCTGCGATCCATCCGGTGTGGAGCCGGCCATAGCAGAGCTGAAATGTGAACCCAGAGACTCCTATAACAAGAATCACCGTGGTTCCGCGCAAGTCGACAACCATGCGCTTGACGTATTCACGTTGCACCAACCGCGCTTGACCACTGTATATTCCAGCCGCGACAAGCCGCCTGGCACGCCGAACCGAAGCGAAGACCGCGACGCCGAAGATCATGAACGAGGACCACCACGCCAGGGGAACGTGTCCTCTCGCTAAGCCGGTGATCTTATATGCGAGGACGGCGAAGAGTAAGAACTCGGATAAGCTGAGGAGTAGTGGCAACAAGAGGTCACGGACTCCAGGCACGTGCGCTGGCAGCACGATCGATCCGATCATGGTGCCTGCGTATGCGGTTGCCACCGAGAGTATGCTGGCAAGCCAAAGGACGCAGAGAACCGCAGTATCTCCGGAAGATGCACCTGTGGTGGCGAGTAGACTGGCGGCGCTGAGCCCGGCTGTGCCCAGGGCAACATTCACAGCGGTGATGTGGGACGCAAGATAATGTTCTGTCAGATATGTTTCGTGTCGCCGACTAAGAACTTCCGGGCTGACGGCAGGATCTATTTCCGCGCCATGCATGGTGCCTCCTCCACCAGTTCGTTCCGGCCAAGATTCGACGTCTCGTGAGGTCACTTGTAGGCTTCGTCAGCCTTGCCGGTCGATAGCGCGCACGTTCGCGTAAGATGTGTCCATCAAAGCAGGTTGCGGTCCGAACTGATAGATCCGGACGGATATCACAGTATCCGCTCATCGGCAGAAGTGCGCATCCAGTGGGCATTCTCGGTCGACAAGGGTGCCTGCGGCCCGCCCGGCTACTCGGTCGCCCGATGGCGCTGGCGGCGCGGTTGAGGCCGGTGTGTGCAGTGGATGGTGCGGCAGTATGGCAGGCATGGCCGTACGCAAAGTGATCATTGCCGGTGGTGGTGTCGCGGGGACCGCGACCGCGCTCGCCTTACTCAAAGCCGGCATCGAGGCCGAGGTGTACGAGGCGCATGCGTCCGGCGGCGCGGATGCCGGCGCGTTCCTTACCGTGATGCGCAACGGCATGGCCGCGCTGGCCGAAATCGGCGCAGCCGAGGCGGTGGACGCGGTTTCGTTTCCGGCGCGGGCGGTGGCGTTGCTCGACGCTCAGGGCCGGCGGCTCGGACACCGGCCGATCGAGGGCCCTGCCCGATCTCTCACGCGCGCCGCGCTCTATCGGGCGCTGCAAGAGCTTGCGACCATGCGAGGCATCCCAGTGCATCACGGCAAGCGGATGACCGGGGCCTCGAGCAGGCCCGATGGGGTCGAGGTCAGTTTCGCCGATGGCAGCCGAGTCAACGGTGACGTACTGGTCGGGGCGGACGGCGTCCATTCCCGGGCCCGTCGGCTCATCGATTCCCATGCGCCCGAGCCTCGCTACTCGGGGCAGCATGTGGTGTACGGCTACGCGCCCGGCAACCCGGCTGGCCTCGACCCGGACGAGTACTACATGGTTCGCGGCAGCCGAGCGTTCTTCGGCCTCACCGTGCCCGGCGGCGACGGCCGGACCTGGTGGTTCGCCCGCGTCCACGGCGATAAGCCGGCAGCGGGGCTCAGCCCGGATCAATGGCGCGACCTGGCCCTGCTGATGTGCCGCGAAGACGCCACTCCCGTTCATGCGCTCATCGCTGCCTCCGGCCCGGACCTCGTGGGCAGCGACTCCTACGACATCCCGACGACCCCGCACTGGCACAACGCCCGCATGGTCCTGACCGGCGACGCCGCCCATGCCGCGGTCCCGGCCGCCGCCCAAGGCGCCTCGATGGCCATCGAGGACGCCGTGGCCCTGGCCGCGGCACTACACGACCACGACGACCCGACGACCGCCTTCGCCGCTTACGAACACCGCCGCCGTGCCGAGACGGAGGAGACCGTCGCCGTGAGCGCCAGGCTGAGTTCCCGATGAGCCGACCATGTTGGGCACCGCGCACGACCGGCGGCAGGAGAGTTGATCACCAGCGGCGAAGGATGAATCTGTAGACGTACATGTCCTCCCGCTCGTTTCCTACCTGCTGCTAGCTGCTTAATATCCCTTCCCGCTGGTACCCGGCCCTCAGAATCCGCAGCGCAGTGCCAACGTATCCGCGGCGCCGGTACTCAGGTGCGATCCAATAGCCGGTGTACGCGCTGGCGCGCGAGTCCTGACCGCACGGGTCCTGACCGCGCGGGGATTGTGACCATTGTGGGCCGGCGCACGACGGGGACCTACGGGGCCGGTACGGATCGCCGCTGAATGCCTAGACAGGGGCACCAACGTGCTTCCCCTCGATGCAGATCAGCTTCCTCAAGGTCGCGTGGCTCCTTCTGTGCGGCCGGACGGCGGCGCCGCGTTGGTGACCGAGCCCTGGATCATCACCGAGAACACCGACGGCCGCTTCACCGACTCGGTCCGAAACCGTCGCTGAGCTCAAGGCGTGGCTCAACGACAGCGTCCCTCACCTCGACCTTGCACTGGGTCGGGCCTGCTGCCGAGCCCGCTCGTAGCAAACAGTGTGCTCTCGTCGGCGCTCCTCACGGACCATGAACAGCTGATCTTCAATGTGGAGTGTCGCGTGCCTGCACGGATGGCTGATGGTGCTGTGGCGTCGTAGGGCAATGATGGTGTGATGAAGCGACGACGAAGGGTGATCATTGGGATGGGGTTGACGGTCACAGCGGCTCTGGCGGTGGCCGCGCTGCTTTTTGGCCTGCGAGGGGTGGAAGCGGCGAGTTGGCTGGCCGGGGTGGCAAGTCTTGTTGTCGCGATCGCTGCGATGCTGCTGGCCCCGCCGTCTGTGCAGCCGGAAGAACCTGCGGCACCAGCGCCGAGAGGGTCCGTCACAGCATCGGGAGAAGGCTCGGTGGCCACCGGTGGAGACGTCAGCGGCATCGCCTCAACGGGTGATGACACGATCAATATTCAGCGGCAGTGAATCTCTGGGGTCGCCGCGGCGCGTCCAACTCGGCGCCGGTGGGTCCGCCGGGTGTACCGGCATCCGAGAACGTGCCGACGGCGAACGTGCCAGCTGCAGAGGGTGGGCCTGGTTCGATCACCGCTGGACGGGATGTCTCCGGTATCGCGTCGACCGGTCCGAACGCGACAAACATGCAGCTCAACGCCGAGCATGCGACGGTGCTACCGCCGGAGGCGCTGGTTGCGCCCGCCCAGGTAAAGGTTCCGGTCGGAGTGATGAACCTGCCGGCCCGCCCGCAGGTGTTCGTCGGACGCTGCGATGCCCTGGGCGCGCTGGACTCCGCGTCCGCGCATACGGGTCTGATGGCTGTGCAGGTGGTGCATGGCCTGGGCGGTATTGGCAAGAGCACGTTGGCGGCCCGCTGGGCCGACCGGCAGGCCGGCACCTATTACCCGATCTGGTGGATCACGGCCGACTCGGTGGCCGCATTGGACGCTGGCCTGGTAGCGCTCGCCGCCGCCTTGCAGCCAGCATTGGCTGGGGTGCTGGCCTCGGAGGTATTGCGAGAGCGGGCTGTGCAGTGGCTGGCCAGCCACGACGGGTGGCTACTGATCCTGGACAATGTCAACGACCCCGACCACATCACTGACCTCGTCGGACGACTGCCCCGAGGACGCATCGTCATCACCAGCCGCCGAGCCAACGGATGGCCCGACCAGGTGAGCGCTATGTGCCTGACCGTCCTCGATGAGGACGAGGCCGTCGATCTGTTGACGGCAACCTTGGCCCGCGCGCAGATCAGCGCCGCCCGTGAGGATCTGGTCGCGGTGTGCACCCAGCTCGGTTGCCTCCCGCTGGCGGTGCAACAGGCCGGCGCCTACCTCTCGCAGACCGGCATCACCGCACGCGACTATCTCGACCTGCTGGCCCGCTACCCGGCCGTCATGTACGGCGAGGGCGACGAGGGCCGTGCCGGTTGGCAGACCATCGCACGGCTGTGGCGTGTCACCCTCGACCGGCTTACGGATGACCCGCTGGTCGGGCAGGCACTGCGAGTGCTCGCGTTCTTTGCTCCAGAGGTGATCCCCCGCCGCTTGCTTCTCCCGCTGGGTGAGGCGCCGGCGGTTGCCCGCGCTATCGGCAGGCTAGCCGCGTACAACATGATCACCGTTGACTCCGCTGCTGGCACCCTCACTGTGCACCGTCTAGTGCAGGCCCTGGCCCGCACCTCCGACGAGCACGATCCACACCGGCTGTCCGCCGACATCAACGCCGCGCACGCCATCGCCACCGCCACCTTGACAGAGGCTCTGCCGCAGGACCATGCCCATCCGGCGAACTGGCCCGAGTACCGGACCCTCCTGCCGCACCTCGACGCCCTCGTCGCCTGCACCCACCCCAACGCCGACAACGTCGGCACGGCGTGCCTGCTAATCCGGGCCGGACTGTTCCTCCAGACTCAGGGCAATCTTGCTCGCGCCACCGAATACCTGTACCGCGCTCATACCAGCAACCACCGCCTTCTCGGCGAAGAGCACCCGGACACCGTCACCTCGATGAGCCACCTCGCCGGCGTCTACCAAGCGGCCGGCGACTTGCACTCGGCGATCCCTTTGTTCGAGCGGGCCCTAACCGACCGGCGCAGGTTTCTAGGCGATGAGCACCCCGACACGTTGACCGCGATGAACAACCTTGCCCGCGCCTACAATTCGGCTGGGGACCTGGACCGGGCGATCCCACTGTACGAACAGACACTCACCGACCGGCGCCGGGTCCTGGGCGATGATCACCGGCATACGCTGACCTCGGCGAACAACCTCGCCTACGCCTACCGAGCGGGCGGGGAACAGGCCCGGGCGATCCTGCTGTACGAGCAGGTCCTCGACGATCGCCGCCGGCTGCTGGGCGAGGACCACCCGGGCTCCCTCACCTCCATGAACAACCTCGCTTACGCCTACCAGGCACGCGGCGACCTGAACCGGGCGATCCCGCTGTACGAACAGACACTCACCGACCGGCGCCGGGTCCTCGGCGACGACCACCCGCAGACGCTGACCTCGGTGAGCAACCTCGCCCGGGCGTACGAGGCCGCAGGAGACCACGGCCGAGCGATCCCGCTGCAAGAACAGGCCCTCACCGCGCGCCACCGGGTCCTCGGCGACGACCACCCGGACACCCTGAACTCGATGAACAACCTCGCCCACGCTTACCAGACGGCCGGTGACGTGAACCGGGCGATCCCCCTGTACGAGCAAACCCTCACCGACCGGCGCCGGGTCCTCGGCGACGACCACCCACAAACGCTGAACTCGATGAACAACCTCGCCCACGCTTACCAGACGGCCGGTGACCTGATCCGGGCGATCCCCCTGTACGAACAGACACTCACCGACCGGCGCCGGGTCCTCGGCGACGACCACCCAGACACGAAAGCCGTGCAGAAGGATCTTGATGCACTCCTCCGAGACCAGCGTGAGTGAGTACTGAAGAGCCGACCACGGGAGCGACGGCACTCAAGAGATTCGAGTTTCGACCACTCGAATCGTGGGTGACTCGAAAATAGGCAGTGAGTGGGCAGGCGGCAACGCCGGGCGTAGCCCTGGTGGGGCTTTGGCTGGCCGTAGGCCGCTATCCGAGGGCTGCTTCGGTGTGCCGGCCGACGACATGGAGGTTCGGACCTTAGCCCGAGCAGGTATTGTGCGCGGGCGCCAACTGGTTACTTTGACGGTGCGGAATCCGGACTCCGATGCGCATATGCGGATCAGGCACTTCCTCGGAGGTAGCACTTTCAACTCGGACTACCGTCCCCTCTGATCTTGGCGCCAGGCATAGGAGTACCGCACTATTCTCGGCACGAGCGTGCGTCGGGCGCGCCCCGCCGCTCCGCGTGACGGCTCGTCGCCGGCCGCTGAGCGCGGTTGGCGGCAGAAGAGGACGCTTCTGCGGGCTGCGTCGTCGTTTTCAGCAGACGGACTTGTTGTCAAGGTCGTAGCGGTCCGCTGCATCCCACATCGAGACGAATTGCTCATAGAAGTAGTCGAACCACACCTCGTCGCGAGAACGCTCCACCCGGAAGGTGGGCCGCAGGTGGTGCTCACCGTGAAACGACCCGAGCCGCATCTCCATCCGACCTGTATCGAGGCCCGGGTCGTAGGCATACAGCGTGTAGGGAGCCAGGTAATCAATCAATCGGACCTCAAGACCATTGCCCGATTCGGCGACTTCCCGCAGGATCCTCAGGTTGTTCGTGAGCTGCTCCTCCTGCTGCCGTAGGCCCAGGCCCAGCGGCCCGGCACGCAGAACCGACATGTCCATCGCGGCGCTGCCGGGCTTAATCAGGAGGATTCGCACGGCGCACTTGTTCGTGACGGCACGTCGCAAGGATTCCTGGAGGTAGGGGATGTGTCGGGACAGGGTCGTGCCTAACAGCCAGACCTGCTCCCGAGCGTTGGCGACGCTGCGATAAATCTCGTCGACGTCGTCGGTTTCGACGAAAAAGCTGTGCGCAGGGACCGGACCGGTGGCCCGATCGGCGTAGCCGCGTTGCCTAGTACCCGGCTGGGCGGCCATGACGCGTTCGAGCGCGTCGAGCCACGCGCTCACTAACATCTCGTCCTGAACTCTCATCGCGGCCAGGAAGCCGCGCAGCAGCTGGGCGCTTGGCGGTCGTTTGCCTGACAGGGCGTCGCCCACCGTCGCTCTGCGCATCGGCAGGCCGCGGTTCATGCCCCAGGTCTCCAGGTCCCGCACCGAGAGAGATTCGCCGGCCTGGTTCAGCTGCTTCATGCATCGGGCCAGTTCGGCGGGGGTCGTGACGGTGGCGAGTTGCTCGGCGTCCGGAGCCGTGATCTTCACGTTTGTTGCTCTACGTTCGTCAGTCATGGCGCTCAACGTAGCCAGCGCAGAGCCGCCCGCCACCATGCGCCGGACGTTCCTCGGGAGCCTCGGACTTGCGCCGGACGTTCGGACACTCGCCGGACGGTCCGGACACACCACGGAGTAGCTCGGACGGCCAGACAGCTGGTGTCCGGCGCCCGGCCAATGTGGCTCGACGTCCGCCGTTTCAACCCTGTCTGGCGTGATCGGACAGGCCTGCTTGAGCTCCTACCCGGATCGAGGAGGAGTGAGGCATGCGCTACCCAGGCGAACTCGAACAGATAGTGCTCATTCTGCAGCAAGTTTACGGCGACGTGATCGTCGCGTTGATGTCGCAGCCATCGGTTATTAGGTACCTGGTGTATGCCACGATCGCTGTGCGTCTCGTAATCGCGCTACTGCGCTTTGAACAGCAGATCACACGCCTTCTGTACGGCTTGCGGAACCGTCACCCGTCGTGCGTTTGTGGGTGCGCCGCAGTTGCCCGCGACGCCGGTACTCTGAACACCCTGTCCGTGCAAGATTCCACGTCAGGTATGGGCGCCGCCACCACCACCGATATAGCTGCTGATTGAAAAAGGACGCGGGCAGGCACGCCGGACAGCCGCGAACGCAGCCGGTAGCTCGTTCGGTCCGGGTGCCCGTCCCGCGCCAAACACCGTGTCTCCGAAATTTGGTTATCTGCCGTGCCGTCTTGGCGGCGACATGAGACCCTTGCCAAATGTCTTTCAAGATCAAGTGAACTCACATCGCCAGATCCGGACACCGGTCCGGCCGACAGGCACCACTCTGCGTAGTTGATCGGAGTGCCGCGTGCTGGCACCCGGACGCCGAGGCGTCCGCCGTCCCGGACGCGGACGTGCAGATGAGCGGGGACGTCGCCGTCAAGCGGTGAGCCACGCCCACGGTCCGGCGTACGGCCGCCGCCCGCCGGGCGATGTTGTAGGTTCCCGGGATGCAACCGAGGGTCTCCGGCGCCGTACCGGTGTGTTACGTGAAGAACCTGGAACTCAGCCGGGACTTCTACGCTCATTTCGGCTACGCCGAGGTGCGACACGGCGGTGACGGGGACGGCCGGTGGTCGTACGTCCAGAGCGGCGACCAGACCCTCCTGCTGGCCTGCGTGCAGCCGCCGCTGATCCAGGTCGAGCTGCCGCTGCTGATCTACCTGTACGTGGAGGACCTGGCCGCCGTCGGCGAGCGTGTGCGGGCCGCCGGCCTGCCGTGGGAGCTCGTGGGCTATCCCGATCACGCCCCCGGAGGCGAGGCGCGCACCACCGACCCGGACGGCAACGTGGTCCTCGCCGGCCAGCGGGTCGCCGTGGCACCCGGCGACCGGGCCGAGCCGACCGGGTCGGCCGCCGAGTTCTCGCTGATCCAACAGGCCGCCGCGGCCGTACGCCGCCGCGGCAATGCGCCCGCGGCCTGCCAGATCGGGTCGATCGATGGCAGCCCGTGCCCGGAGGCGGCCGAGGTGAAGCTCGCCGACCCGTGGGGCGACACGGTGTGGGGCTGCCTGGCGCACTCGGAGGAGGCGCTGATGCACGCGCGGGCCGCGTTCATCGCCACGGAGGACGGGTACGGCCTGGGTCCGTGGCTGCGCGCCCGGCAGGGCCGTACGCCCCCGGGCTGACCGCTCAGGCGGGCTTGGCGACGGTCAGCAGCACCGCGGCGTCCTCGAGGGCCTCGAGGGTGTGCCGGGAGTCCGGCACGACGAGCAGATCGCCGGGGCCGCCGTCCGCGGAGTGCCCGCCGCCGGCGAGCCGTACCCGGCCCTGGAGCACCTGCAGGGTCGCCTCGCCGGGGCTGTCGTGCTCGTCCAGCTGCCGGCCGGCCAGCAGCACCAGCACGGTCTGCCGCAGCACCCGGTCGCGGCCGCCGACCAGGGTCTGGGCGCTGCGCCCGGACGCCTGCTCGCGGGCGACGGCG
The DNA here is from genome assembly GCF_016464385.1 of Nucisporomicrobium flavum. Lineage (GTDB taxonomy): Bacteria > Actinomycetota > Actinomycetes > Mycobacteriales > Micromonosporaceae > Actinoplanes > Actinoplanes flavus_A. The sequence goes on from NZ_JADMLH010000001.1 coordinate 609,327, forward strand.
AAGTGGTGGTCGAGCAGGGCGGGGAGCGAGAGGGCGTCCACGGTGGCCTCCGTCAGGCGGTGCGGCGGGTGGCGAGGCCGCTCATCTTCACCGCGGTGAAGACGGCCGCGGCCAGGGCCATGTCGGACAACAGCATCAGGCCGATGGCGTAGGAGTGCTCGACGCCGTACACCCAGCCCATGATCAGCGGTGGGACGAAACCGCCGAGGCCGCCGGCGGCGCCCACGACGCCGGTGACCGTACCGACCTTGTCGGCCGGCGCCACCTTGCCGACCAGCGCGAACACCGCGCCGCTGGCGGCGCCGAGCAGCGCGGCCATACCGAGGAAGCAGATCGTCGCGCCGGGCACGAGGGCGGGCTGGAAGGCCTGCGCCACGGCGAACACCGCCGTGCCGGCGAAACACCACACGAGCACGGGTACGGGGTGCAGCCGGTCGGAGAGCCATCCGCCGGTGGGCCGGGCGATGACGGCCAGCACCACGAAACCGGCGGTACGCAGCGCGGCGTCGTCGGGGGTGAGGCCGTACGCGGTGCGCAGGTACGCGGGCAGGTAGACGCTGAACGCCACGAAGCCGCCGAAGCCGATGGCGTACAGGAAGCACAGCTGCCAGGTGATGGTCAGGCGGCTGACGTCGAGGGTGCGCGACCACGCCGACCCGGCCGGGCGTTGCCGTCCCGGTGCATCGCGGAGCAGCAGGAACGCGACCACGGCGTAGACCGCGAGCAGGGCGGCGACCAGCAGGAACGGCGTGTTCTTCCCGTACGCGTCGGCCAGCCGTACGGTGCTGAAGTTGGCGACGGCGGTGCCACCCATGCCGACGCCGAACACGCCGATCGCGAAGCCCTTGCGGGCCGGCGGGTACCAGCCGGAGACCAGCGGCACGCCCACGGCGAACGCGGTGCCGCCGATGCCGAGGAAGAAGCCGGTCACGATCAGGGCCCCGTACGACGACACCGCCGTCAGCGTCAGCACCGGGATGATCGTCACCAGGCTGACCAGCGGGAACATGATCCGGGCGCCGTACCGGTCGGTGAGCGCGCCGACCGGGATGCGCCCGAGCGAGCCCACCACGACCGGCACGGCGACCAGCAGCGACTGGGCGGCGAAGCTCAGCCCGAGGCGTTCCTTGACGCCGGGACCCAGCGGCCCGAGCAGCGCCCAGGCCCAGAAGTTGACCGTGAAGCCGATCGTCGCGAGCGCGAGGTTGCGCCCGGCTCCGGCGGGGGCCGCCGCCGCGGGCGGGCCCGGCCGGGTCGTGGCGTCGGTGGCAGCCATGTCCCCTACCTCCGGGTCGCCCGGGTCTTGGGTGCGGTGGGCGGGCCCTCCCAGCCGGGCCGGCTCGGGCGCAGGCCGGGCCGGGTGTCGCGGGAGCGGTAGACCACGTACGGGCGGGTCAGGTAGCCGACCGGCGCGCTGAACGCGTGCACGAGCCGGGTGAACGGCCAGAACGCGAACAGCGCGAACGCCACGATCACGTGCGTCTGGAACGTGGTGGGCACGCCGGCCATCAGGTCCGGGTCGGGCTGCAGGTAGAACAGCGAGCGGAACCACGGCGAGACGGTCTCGCGGTAGTCGTAGCCGTCCCCGGCGACGTTGGCCTTGAGCGTGGCCCAGAGCCCGCAGACGATGACGGCCGCGAGGACCACATACATCGCCTTGTCGTTCTTGGTGGTCGCGGCGAAGACGGGCCCGGTGAGCCGGCGGCGGGCGATGAGGATCGCCATGCCGATCAGCGTGCACAGGCCCGCGACCGTGCCGACGAACACCGCGGTCAGGTGGTACATGTGCTCGGTGACGCCCACGGCCTCGGTCCAGGACTTCGGGATGAGCAGGCCGCCGATGTGCCCGACCAGCACCATGAGCACGCCGAAGTGGAACAGCGGGCTGCCCCAGCGCAGCACGGCGCTCTCGTACAGCTGGGAGGAGCGGGTGGTCCAGCCGAACTTGTCGTAGCGGTACCGCCAGATCAGCCCGCCCACGAGCACGGCGATGGCGAGGTACGGGTAGACGACCCATAGCAGGACGTTCATCGGCGGCCTCCGGTGGTGTCGACGAGCCCGTACGGTTCCAGCCCGACCAGCTCGGTGGGCGGCCCGGTGCGGGCGAGCGCGGCCACGGCCCGCAGCTCCTCCGGCCCGGGCGGCGGGAGCATCTCCCGGACGGCGGCCACCGCGTGCCGGTAGACCGACTTCTCCCGGGCCAGCGACTCGCCCAGCAGGTCGAGGCCGACGCGGTTGTCGCGCAGCAGCCGCCATCCGCCGTCGTGGAAGGCGGCCAGGTCGAGCACCGCGGGCAGGTGGTCCGGCAGCTCGCCGTCGACCACCTCGAGCCCGGCGTGCTTGTACGCGGCGGCGAACACCACGAGCGCCTCCCCGCGCTTCCGGGTGTCGCCGCAGCTGTAGTACGTCAGGTGCAGCGCGCACCGCCGGCGGAAGTCGAACACCTCGACGTACTCGGCGGCGAGCCGGCCGGGGTCGGTGTCGCGGCGGTACTCGGCGACCGGGCGCAGGTGCCCGGCGATGCCCCCGGGGAGCTCGTCCAGTGCCGCGGTCAGCGTGGGCAGCGCCGCGAGGGCGGCCTCGTCGGGGTAGCGCAGCAGCAGCGAGGCGGCGCGCGCGGCGACCGCCCGCCAGGTCGGCTCACTCATCGGCGGATCCGTCCTTGCGTGGCGGGAAGAGCCCGGCGGGCTTGCCCTTGCCGTCCCAGTTGAGCAGGTTGACGCGGCGCGGCTCGTCGCCGGGATCGGTGAAACCGTCGGCGGTCTGCCGATCGCGCAGCATGTGGAACGTCTCCACCTGCACCGGCGCGGCCGTGCCGGAGGCCTCGCCGAACGGGCCGGTCTGGTACATGCCGGGGCCGCCCTCGAAGTCGAGGCTGCACTCGGTGCCCATCTGCTCCAGCTTGTGGGCGTCCTCGGCGTGCGCGGCGGGGATGACGTACCGCTCGTCGTACTTGGCGATGGCCAGCAGCCGGTACATGTCGTCCATCTGCTGCCCGGTGAGCCCCACGGCGGCGGCGATCGTCTCGTCGCGCTCCTCGCCGAGGTTGATCCGGCGCTGGTACGAGCGCATCGCCGCGAGCCGGTTGAGCACGCCGCGCACCGGCTCGGTGTCACCGGCGGTGAACAGGCCGGCGAGGTACTCCATCGGGATACGCAGCGCGTCGACGGCGCCGAAGAGGTTGTGCGCGTCCTCGCCGTCGTGGCCGGTGTCGCGCAGCACGTCGACGACCGGCGACAGCGGCGGGATGTACCAGACCATCGGCATGGTGCGGTACTCCGGGTGCAGCGGCAGTGCGACCTCGTACTTCATGATGAGGTCCCAGATCGGGGACCGGCGGGCCGCCTCGATCCAGTCGTCGGGGATGCCGGCCCGGCTCGCGGCGGCCGCCACCTGCGGGTCGTGCGGGTCGAGGAACACCGAGCGCTGGGCGGCGTACAGGTCCTTGTCGTCCTTGACCGACGCCGCCTTCTGCACCGCGTCGGCGTCGTACAGCATCAGGCCGAGGTAGCGCAGCCGGCCCACGCACGTCTCCGAGCAGATGGTGGGCTGGCCGATCTCGATGCGCGGGAAGCAGAACGTGCACTTCTCCGCCTTGCCGGTGCGGTGGTTGAAGTACACCTTCTTGTACGGGCACCCGGTCACGCACATCCGCCAGCCGCGGCACCGGTCCTGGTCGACGAGCACGATGCCGTCCTCGGCGCGCTTGTAGATCGCGCCGGACGGGCAGGACGCCGCGCAGGACGGGTTGAGGCAGTGCTCGCAGATGCGCGGCAGGAAGAACAGGAACGACTTCTCGTACTCCTGCTTCACCCGGTCCGACACCTGCTGCAGCACCGGGTCACCGGCCGCGATCTCGTTGCCGCCGGCGAGCGAGTCGTCCCAGTTCGCCGACCACGTGACCTTGGTGTCCTGGCCGGTGAGCAGCGACTTCGGCCGGGCCACCGGGGTGTCGTCGCCGGCCGGGGCGGTGAGCAGGTGCTCGTAGTCGTACGTCCAGGGCTCGTAGTAGTCCTGCATCGCCGGCAGCTTGGGGTTCGCGAAGATGCTGAACAGCTTCTTCACCCGGCCACCCGCGCGCGGCTTGAGCCGGCCGGCGCGGGTACGCACCCAGCCGCCCTGCCACTTCTCCTGGTCCTGGTACGTGCGCGGATACCCCTGCCCGGGGCGGGACTCCACGTTGTTGAACCAGACGTACTCCACACCGGAGCGGTTGGTCCACGCCTGTTTGCACGTCACCGAGCAGGTGTGGCAGCCGATGCACTTGTCGAGGTTCATGACCATCGCCATCTGGGCCATCACGCGCATCAGTACTGCACCTCCTGCGAGCGGCGGCGGATGACCGTGACCTCGTCGCGCTGGTTGCCGGTGGGACCGAGATAGTTGAAGGCGAACGACAGCTGGGCGTACCCGCCGATGAGGTGGGTCGGTTTCACCAGCAGGCGGGTCAGGGAGTTGTGGATGCCGCCTCGGCGCCCGGTCCGCTCGGCCTTCGGCACGTCGATGACGCGTTCCTGCGCGTGGTACATGTACACCGTGCCCTCGGGCATCTTGTGGGTCACCACGGCGCGGCACACCACGACGCCGTTGCGGTTGACCGCCTCGATCCAGTCGTTGTCGCGTACGCCGATCTTGGCCGCATCCGTCTCGCTCATCCACATCGTCGGGCCGCCGCGCGACAGCGTCAGCATGATCAGGTTGTCCTGGTACTCGGAGTGGATCGACCACTTCGAGTGCGGCGTCAGGTAGCGCAGGGTGATCTCGAGCTCGCCGTGCTTGCCGAGCCGGGGCTCGCCGAAGAGTTTGTGCATGTCCAGAGGTGGCCGGAAGATCGGCAACGCCTCGCCCGCCTCGTGCATCCAGTCGTGGTCGAGGAAGAACTGCTGCCGGCCGGTGAGCGTGTGCCACGGCTTGAGCCGCTCGGTGTTGATGGTGAACGGCGAGTACCGCCGGCCACCGTGCTCGCTGCCGGACCATTCCGGGCTGGTGATGACCGGTACGGGCCGCGCCTGGGTGTCGGCGAAGGTGATCTGCTTGCCCTCGTGCTCGCGGGCCAGGTCGGCCAGTCGCACGCCCGTACGCTTCTCCACGTCCTCGAAGCCGGCGGTGGCCACCCGGCCGTTCGTCGTGCCGGAGAGCGCCAGAATCGCCTCGCACGCCTGCACGTCCTTGGCCAGTGAGGGCCGGCCGTCGGCGACCCCGCCGCGCACCGGGCCGTTCTTGCGCCGCAGGTATTCGATCTCCGGGGTGACGTCGACGGCGACGCCCTTGCCGCTCGTGCCCAGCGTGTCCAGCAGCGGCCCCAGCGCGGCGAGCTTCTGGTCGATGACGCCGTAGTCGCGCTCCACCACGACGATCTTCGGCATGGTCCGGCCGGGTACGGGCATCTCGCCGGTCTCGGCCCAGTCGCGCACCACGCCGTGCGGGGTGGCCATGGCGTCCGGGGTGTCGTGCAGCAGCGGCGCGGCGACCAGATCCTTGCGGACGCCCAAGTGGTCCTTGGCGAGCGTGGAGAACGCCTTCGCGATGCCGTGGAACGCGTCGAAGTCCGTACGCGTCTGCCACGGCGGGTTGATGGCCGGGGTGAACGCGTGCACGAACGGGTGCATGTCGGTGCTGTTGAGGTCGTGCTTCTCGTACCAGGTCGCCGCCGGCAGCACGATGTCCGAGAACAGCGTCGTCGACGTCATCCGGAAGTCCAGGCTCAGCAGCAGGTCGAGCTTGCCCTCCGGGGCCTGGTCGGGCCACACCACGTCCTTGGGACGCAGCTGCGGTTCCGCCTCCTCGGCGCGCAGGTTGGAGTCGGTGCCGAGCAGGTGCCGCAGGAAGTACTCGTTGCCCTTCGCCGACGAGCCGAGCAGGTTGGCCCGCCACACCGTCAGCACCCGCGGCCAGTTCTGCGGGTCGTCCGGATCGGTGCAGGCGAACTGCAGCCGGCCGGCGTGCAGCTCACCGGCCACATAGCTCGCCGGGTCGCCCGAGGCCACCGCCTCGTCGGCCAGGTCCAGCGGGCTGCGGTCGAACGTGGGCATCGACGGCATCCAGCCGAGCCGAGCCGACTGCGCCAGCAGGTCCATCGTGTGCTTGCCCCGGAACGTGCCCGTCCCGGTCGGCGAGGACACCACGTCCGCCGAGTACGTGTCGTAGCGCCACTGATCGGTGTGGGTGTACCAGAACGCGGTGCCGATCATCTGGCGCGGGGGGCGTACCCAGTCCAGGCCGAACGCCAGCTGCGCCCAGCCGGTCACCGGCCGGCACTTCTCCTGCCCCACGTAGTGCGCCCAGCCGCCGCCGTTGACGCCCTGGCAGCCGGTCAGCGTGACCAGCGCGAGGATCGCCCGGTACGTCGTGTCGGAATGGAACCAGTGGTTGGTGCCGGCCCCGAGCAGGATCATCGAGCGGCCGCCGGACTTCTCCGCGTTGTCGGCGAACTCGCGCGCCACCCGGGCCACCTGCGCCGCCGCCACGCCCGTGATCGGCTCCTGCCACGCCGGCGTGTACGGCACCTCCGGGTCGTCATACCCGGACGGCCACTGCCCGGGCAGGCCGTCGCGGGCCACGCCGTACTGGGCCAGCATCAGGTCGAACACGGTGGTGACCAGCTTGCCGCCGACCGTACGGGTGGGCACGCCGCGGCGCAGCACGCCCGGGGTGTCGGTGTCGAACCGGGGCAGGGCCACCTCGACCGCGTCGCCCTCGCCGAGGCAGGTCAGCGCGGGCTCGAGGTCGCCCAGGTCCAGGTTCCACTGGCCCGCCTTCTCGCCCCAGCGGTGCCCCAGCGAACCGCGCGGCACCGCGGGCGCGTCCGTGGCGGAGTCCCACAGCACGGTGCGGAACGCGGCCTCCTTGTCGCTCTCCCCCAGGTCCTCGGCGGTGAGGAACTTCCCCGGCCGGTGGGTGCCGTCCGCGCCCGGCTCCAGCGTGATGAGGAACGGCAGGTCGGTGAACTTGCGGACGTAGTCCACGAAGCGCGGCGTGCGGCGCGCGACGAAGAACTCCTTCAGGATCACGTGGCCCATGGCCATGGCGAGGGCACCGTCGGTGCCGGGCTGCGCGGGCATCCACTCGTCGGCGAACTTGACGTTGTCGGCGAAGTCGGGGCTGACCACGATGACCTTCTGCCCCCGGTAGCGGGCCTCGGCCATCCAGTGCGCGTCCGGCGTGCGCGTCACCGGGACGTTCGAGCCCCACATCATCAGGTACGAGGCGTCCCACCAGTCACCGGACTCGGGCACGTCGGTCTGGTCGCCGAACACCTGCGGGGACGCGACGGGCAGGTCGGCGTACCAGTCGTAGAAGGACAGCATCGAGCCGCCGATCAGCGACATGAACCGGGCGCCGACCGCGTGCGAGACCATCGACATCGCCGGGATCGGCGAGAAGCCCGCGACCCGGTCGGGACCGTACCGCTGGATCGTGTGCACGTGCGCGGCGGCGGCGATCTCCTGCGCCTCGTCCCAGGTGACGCGCACGAGGCCGCCCTTGCCGCGGGCCTTCTGGTAGCGCCGGCGCCGCTCCGGGTCGTCCTGGATGTCCGCCCAGGCCGCGACGGGGTCGCCGAGGCGCTGCTTGGCCTCGCGGTACATCTCCAGCAGCACGCCACGCGCGTACGGGTACCGCACGCGCGTCGGCGAATACGTGTACCAGGAGAACGCGGCGCCACGCGGGCAGCCACGCGGCTCGTACTCGGGGCGGTCGGGGCCGACGCTGGGATAGTCGACCTGCTGCTGCTCCCACGTGATGATGCCGTCCTTGACGTACACCTTCCACGAGCAGGAGCCCGTGCAGTTCACGCCGTGGGTGGAGCGCACCACCTTGTCGTAGGACCAGCGGTCACGGTAGAAGGCGTCCGCCTCTCGACCGCCGATCTGGTACAGGGCCCGGCCGTCCGGTGACACCTCGGCCCGCCGTACCAGTCCTCCGAAGCCCAGCAGGGCCCGTCCCGCCGCGCCGGCCGCGTCTGCCATCCGGACAACCCCACTTCGCCGTTTCCGTGCCTGCAGATCCGATTCGATCAAAGTTTGGCCCCGTACAACGGGCAAAACCCGGGACTAAAGTCCCTATGTCCCTCCTGCAGGGGTGGGATGGCGGCCGATATACCGTCGGGGTCATGGCAGCCTCACCCGCTGCGGCCGACCGGGCCGCGCTCCTCGATGTGGTGCGGGTGGCCGGCGGCGTGAGCGCGGCGGAGGTGGCGGACCGGGCCGGGCTGCCCGTCTCCACGGCCCGTGACCACCTCGACGCGCTGGTGGCGGCCGGGTTGCTCGCGAAGGCGCGGGCGAGCGCCGGCCTGCCGTACCGGCCGGCGTGGCGGTACCGCGCCGTGACGGACGACCCCACCTCGTCAGCGTACGGGCGATTGCTCACCGCGGTGCTGGAACACCTCGGCGACGAGGCCGCGGACCGGGCGGTGGCCGACCGGGTGGGGCGGCGCTGGGGTGGCCTGCTCGCCGACGCGTGCGACGACGGCCGGGACCCCGTCGACGCCCTCGTCGCGGTCCTCGACGCGCTGGGCTTCACCCCCCGCGTCGCCGCCGCCGGCGACACCACGGAGGTGTGGCTGCGCACCTGCCCGTACCTGGCTCTCGTGCGGGACAATCCCGACGCCATGTGCCGCATCCACGCCGGTGTCATCCGCGGGGCGCTGCACCGCACGGGCGCCGACGACGACACCGCCGTGCTGGAACCGTTCGCCGGTCCCGAGGGCTGCGTCGTGCGCCTGCCCGCCGCCGGGCCGGACCCTAGCGTCTCGCGCGGAGCGCGGGAAAGGAGAACCATGGACGCCACCGGTTTCACCCGGGACCGCGACGGCGCGGGGCGGGCCAGGAACTCCCGCCCGCGCGACGCGCTGGGCCGGCCGTTGCCGTACGGGCTGCCCGGCGTGCCCACCACGCCGGAGGACGTGGTGCTGAGCCCGGCCGAGGCGCTCGAGGAAGCCCAGCGCCTGCTCGACGACGGCCGCCCGTTCCACGCCCACGAGGTGCTGGAGGGCGCGTGGAAGCAGGCGCCCGAGCCGGAACGGGAACTGTGGCGCGGCCTGGCCCAGCTCGCGGTCGGCGTGACGCACCGAGCGCGGGGCAACGACACGGGCGCGGCCCGGCTGCTGCAGCGGGCGGCCGACCGGATCGCCGCGTACGCCGGCACCGCCCCGCACGACATCGACGCGGCGGGCGTGTCGGCCTGGGCGGCCGCGCTCGCCGACCGCCTCCAGAACGGCGGAACGGGCGAGGAGCCACCGGTACGCCTCACCCGGTGAGCACAGCGGCGCCCCCGTCGCTCCGTCAGCGGGCGAGGCGGGGGCGCCGTTGCGAAATCACGGGTGTCAGCCGAGGGTGCGGCGGCCCTGCTCGCCGGGGACGTCGGCCTCGATGTGCTCCTTGCGCACCTCGCCGCCGACGGTCTGCTGCTCGGTGACCGTCTCCTTGTTCAGGCGTACGCGCTCGACCGGCACGGCCTCGGTGTCCACGACCGGGCGCTCGGCGTGCAGCGTCACCTCGTGCTCTTCCTCGCTGATGTCCGGACCGCTGAACGCCCGGTCCGCGTTGGCCTCGGTGATGGGCTCGCGCTCGATGCGGACCTCCTCGTGCGAGACCGGCACGGTGACCTGCTGCTGCTCGGTCACGACGTACTTGCGCAGCCGCGCCCGGCCGACCTGCTCGCGCTCGGTGCCGACGTTCAGCCGCTCCTCGGAGCGGGTCATGGCGTCGTCGGTCGTGGGACCGGAGGTGTCATAGCCCACGGTCTCCCGGTCCTGCGTGCCGGCGTAAGAGGCGTTCCCGGCCGCGGCGCCGGCCTGGTACGCGTGGTAGCTGTCGTCCCAGCTGAGGTTGTAGTAGTCGTACAGCCGGGTCACTTCGTCCTCGGCCAGCGGCTCGTCGTCCGCGGCGTCCACGTTCGGGGCGTCCTTCACCACGGCCTTCTCGAACGGCACGATCAGCCGGTCGCCCTGCAGGTCGGCGTCCTGCAGCGGGATCATCGACTCGTTGAGCCCGAACAGCCCCGTCTTGACGCTCGCCCACGCGGGCCGGCCCACGCCGTCGCCCCACACCTGACCGATGCTGCCGATCTTGTCACCGTCGCGGTCGTAGACCTCGCGGCCGTACAGAGAATGGATCTGTTCCTGCGCGATCATGGTTCTCCCCTCTCGCTGGTGTGACCCTCAGCTACCCACCGCGCACGGCTCCATGCGGTTCAAAGATCACTATTTTGGGTGCTGACCAGCGGGTTTAGGCGAGAAACCGGACGGCGGGGAGCAACCGCTCATCACGGACGGTAAGGCAGCCGGACGGTGACGGTCGTGCCCTCCGCCGGCCGGGAGGTGAGCACGATCGTGCCGTGGTGACGCTCCACCACCGCCCGGCTGAGCGCGAGCCCGAGGCCCGCCCCGGAGATGCCGGAGTGCCGGGCGTTGCCGGCCCGGTAGAGGCGCCGGAACACCCGCGACTGGTCCTCGGCCGGGACCCCGATGCCCGCGTCCGACACCGCCACCACTGCCGCGTCGTCCTCGGCGGTCAGGCGTACCCGCACCGCCGAGTCGTCCGGGCTGAACTTGACGGCGTTGTCGAGCAGGTTCTCCACCACCTGTTCCAGCCGCCGCCGGTCGCCTGTGAACGGGACACTGTCCGGCGCGTCGACCTCGATCGCGATCCGGTGCTCGCCGGCAGCGGGCGTGGCGGTCTCCACGGCCGCGGCGACCACGGCTGTGAGGTCGGTGTCCGCGACGGTCAGGCTCGCGTCGCCGGACTCCAGCGCGGCGAGGTCGAGCAGCTGCTCGACGATGTGGCGCAGCCGTACGTTGTTGCGTTCGACCACGTCCAGCAGCGGGCGGATGTCGCCGACCGGGGTGGCATCGTCCGACTCCGCGATGAGCTCGGTGTACGCGCCGATGGAGGTCAGCGGGGTCCGCAGCTCGTGCCCGACCAGGGCGATGTATTCGTCCGTCGCGGCCGCCAGATGCACGCTGAGGTCCTCGGCCCGGCGCTGCTCCAGGTACGCGCCGATGTTGCCGGTGATGCCGCTGAGCAGGACGGTCAGGGCGGACTCCGGCTCCTGTGGACAGTACGTGAAGAACGTCAGCACGCCGGTGACCCGGTCGCCGCTGCGCACCGGTACGGCGCCGGCGGCCCGGTAGTCGCTGCTCGCCCGCACATCGGGCAGCACCGGCGAATCGGGCGCGTGGATGTCGGGTACCCACATCAGCTCGCCCCGGTCCCAGCTCTGGCCCGCGAGCCCCTGCCCGCGCTCGAAACTCGCCGGCAGGGGCAGCGGCCGTTCGCCCGGGCCGTGGTACGTGGCGGCCGGCCGCAGCCGCGCGGTCATCTGGTCGAGCAGCCACAGCCGCACGTACGGCCAGTCGAGGCTCTCGCCGACGGCCCGCACCACGGCCTCGGCGGCGGTGGCCGTGTCGGAGCCGGCCGCCAGCACCTCGAGCACCCTCGTCTTGCACAGCTCGTACTGGCGGGACCGGTGCTCGCCGGTGACGTCGTGCACGGCGGCGACCGCGCCGAGCACCGCGCCGGCGGCGTCACGGACCGGCCGGGCGTTGATGTCCAGCCAGCGGGGCCGACCCATCCGGTCGTGGATGAGCGCGTCGGCGTGCCGGACGTCCTCGCCGCCCAGCGCCCGCACCAGCGGCAGCTGCTCGGCGGTGAGCGGGGTGCCGTCGTGGTGGCGCAGCACGAAGTGCCGCGGCCACTCGGCGAGCGGAATCTCGCCGCTGTCGTCGCCGAAGAGCTCGTGCATCACCTGGTTGAGCACGATCAGCCGGCCGGAGGCATCGCAGGCCGCCACGCCGACGTCCAGGCTGTGCAGCAGAGCGTCCGCGAAACCGGCCGGGGTGCCCTCGGGCGGTGGGTCGGACGCCGGCGCGGCGCCCGACAGGTACGGCCCCAGCGTCCCGGACAACTGCTGCACGGTGAACGGCTTGGGCACGACCGCCGCGGCGCCGGCCGAGCCCAGCCGCGGGTCGCTGGGCGGCAGGTACGCGGTGACCAGCACGACCGGGATCTCGGCGAACTCCGGCGCCTCGCGCAGCATCCGGCACATCTGCAGCCCGTTGAGGTACGGCATGTCGACGTCGGCCACGATCAGGTCCGGGTGGTGCTCGGCCACCGCCGCGAGCCCGGCGCGCCCGTCGTCGGCCATCAGCACGTCGTGGCCGAGCCGGCGGACCACCTCGGCGATGGCACGCTGATGGTCCGGGTTGTCCTCGACCACCAGCACCGACGCCATGCCCCCAGGATAAAACGGACTAAAAGGACTTGACTGCCGAACGGCGGAGATCCCTCAGGACGCACCCTTCTGCCGCAGCCACCGCTCGATGCACGTCAGCAGGTCCTCCGCGTCGACCGGTTTCGTGACGTAGTCGCTGGCACCGGAGTCGATGCTCTTCTCCCGGTCGCCGTGCATCGCCTTCGCGGTGACGGCGATGATCGGCAGGCGGGCGTACTTCGGCATCGCCCGGATCGCGGCGGTGGCGGCGTACCCGTCCATCTCCGGCATCATGACGTCCATCAGGATCAGGTCGACGTCGTCGTTCTGGGTCAGCACCTCGATGCCCTTGCGGCCGTTCTCGGCGTACACCACGTCGATGCCGTGCAGCTCCAGGATGTTGGTCAGGGCGAAGACGTTGCGGGCGTCGTCGTCGACCACCAGCACCTTGGTGCCGGCCAGCGCGCCGATGCCGGGCTGTCCCCCGCCTGCGGGTTCCGTCGCCGGCAGCCGCGGGATGACCGTCTCGCCGGTGTCGACGGACAGGTGCAGAGTGATGCGCTCGCGCAGCTCGTCGAGGCTGGGCAGCACCTCCAGCGGCCGGGTGTGCGCCAGCGCCAGTAGCAGCGTCTCCTGGTTGGCCGACAGCGGCCGCCCCTGGTACGCCAGCACCGGAAGGTCCCGCAGGTCGCTGCGGTCGTGCAGGGCCTTGAGGAACGTCGGGCCGCTGTCGTCGGGCAGCGCCACGTCGAGCACGACGGCGTGGAACCGCTGGGCGCGCAGCTCCGCCATGGCGGCCTCGTGGTCCACCGCCGTGCTCACCTGCACGTCGGCGTGGGCTCCGGCGACGGCGGCCGCCGCACCCCGGGCGATCAGCGTGAGCAGCCCGGACGGGTCGGCCTCGACGACGAGCACCCGCCGGGTGTCGCCCGCGAGGACGGGCAGCGTGTCGGGCACGGCCACCGGCTCCGCGACCGCGGGCACGGTGCCGGCCGCGGGCTGGGCCGGCATGTACAGCGTGAAGGTGCTGCCCTGCCCCAGCACGCTCTGGGCCCGGATCTCGCCGCCGAGCAGGTGGGCGATCTCCCGGCTGATCGACAGGCCGAGGCCGGTGCCGCCGTAGCGCCGGCTGGTGGTCCCGTCGGCCTGCTGGAAAGCGTCGAAGATGGCGGACAGCTGCTGCTCCGCGATGCCGATCCCGGTGTCGACCACGCGGAAGGCGACGACGGCGTCGTGCCCGGCCAGCGCCGCGGACAGCTCGTCGGGGCGGGCCCGTTCGATGCGCAGCTGCACGCCGCCGTGCTCGGTGAACTTCACGGCGTTGGAGAGCAGGTTGCGCAGGATCTGCCGCAGGCGCTGCTCGTCGGTGAACAGCCCGGCGGGCACGTCCGGGGCAGTCGACACGTCGAACGCGAGCCCTCGCGAGCTGGTCAGCGGCCGGAACGTCTGCTCCACGTAGTCCAGCAGCACCTTCAGCTCGAAGGCCTCCGGCGTGATGTCCATCTTGCCGGCCTCGACCTTGGACAGGTCCAGGATGTCGTTGATCAGCTGCAGCAGGTCCGTGCCGGCCGAGTGGATGACGGTGGCGTACTCGACCTGCTTGGCGGTGAGGTTGCGGTTGGGGTTCTGCGCCAGCAGCTGGGCGAGGATGAGCAGCGAGTTCAGCGGCGTCCGCAGCTCGTGGCTCATGTTGGCGAGGAACTCCGACTTGTACTTCGAGGCCAGCGCGAGCTGCTGGGCGCGCGCCTCCAGCTCCTGGCGGGCCTGCTCGATCTCGGAGTTCTTCGTCTCGATGTCGTGGTTCTGCCGGGCCAGCAGGCTCGCCTTGTCCTCGAGCTCGGCGTTGGAGCGCTGCAGCTCCTCGGACCGGGCCTGCAGTTCCTCCGAGCGCGCCTGCAGCTCGGCGGCGAGCCGCTGCGACTCGGTGAGCAGCACGTCGGTCCGCGCGTTCGCGACGATGGTGTTGAGGTTGACGCCGATGGTCTCCATCAGCTGGTCCAGGAAGTCGCGGTGCACGTCGGTGAACGGCGCCATGCTGGCCAGCTCGATGACGCCCAGCACCTGGTCCTCGACCACGATGGGCAGCACGACCAGCTGCAGCGGCGCGCTCTCGCCGAGGCTGGAGGAGACGGTGAAGTAGTGCGCGGGCAGCTCGTCGACGACGATGCGGCGCTTGGACACCGCCGCCTGCCCGACCAGCGAGTCGCCCAGCTCGAAGCGACGGCCCGCGCCCCGGTGCCCGTAGCTGCCCACCACCCGCAGCTGCTCCCCGGCGGTCGTGTCGTCCACCAGCAGGAACGTGCCCAGCTGCGCGTTGACCAGCGGCGCCAGCTCGTCCATCACCTGGGCGGCCACCACCTCCAGGTCCCGGTGGCCCTGCATGAGCCCGGAGATGCGTGCCAGGTTGGTCTTGAGCCAGTCCTGCTCCTGGTTGGCCCGGGTGGTCTCGCGCAGCGACTCCACCATGAAGTTGATGTTGTCCTTGAGCTCGGCGACCTCGCCGGACGCGTCGACCGTGATGGAGCGGGTCAGGTCGCCGGTCGCGACCGCGCTGGTCACCTCGGCGATCGCGCGGACCTGGCGGGTGAGGTTGCCGGCCAGCTCGTTGACGTTCTCGGTCAGCCGCTTCCACGTACCGGAGACGCCCTCGACCTCGGCCTGGCCGCCCAGCCGGCCCTCGCTGCCCACCTCCCGCGCCACCCGGGTGACCTCCGCGGCGAAGCTGGACAGCTGGTCGACCATCGTGTTGATCGTCGTCTTCAGCTCGAGGATCTCGCCGCGGGCGTCCACGTCGATCTTCTTGGTCAGGTCGCCCTGGGCCACCGCCGTCGTGACCTGCGCGATGTTGCGGACCTGGCCGGTCAGGTTGTTCGCCATCGAGTTGACGTTGTCGGTCAGGTCCTTCCAGGTGCCGGCCACGTTGGGCACCCGCGCCTGACCGCCGAGGCGGCCCTCCGTACCCACCTCGCGGGCCACCCGGGTGACCTCGTCGGCGAACGCGCCGAGGGTGTCGACCATCGTGTTGATGGTCTGCGCCAGGACGGCGACCTCGCCCTTGGCCTCGACGGTGATCTTCCGGCTCAGGTCGCCCTGCGCCACCGCCGTGGCCACCAGCGCGATCGAGCGCACCTGGTTGGTCAGGTTGGACGCCATGACGTTGACGTTGTCGGTCAGGTCCTTCCACGTGCCGCCGACGTTGAGGACCCGCGCCTGACCGCCGAGGCGGCCCTCCGTACCCACCTCGCGGGCCACCCGGGTCACCTCGTCGGCGAACGCGGACAGCTGGTCGACCATCGTGTTGATGGTCTCCTTGAGCTCGAGGATCTCGCCGCGCGCGTCGACGCGGATCTTCTGGGTCAGGTCGCCGCGGGCCACGGCGGTGGTCACCTCGGCGATGTTGCGCACCTGGGCGGTGAGGTTGTCACCCATGACGTTCACCGACTGGGTGAGGTCCTTCCAGGTGCCGGAGACGCCCTTGACGTCGGCCTGGCCGCCGAGCCTGCCCTCCGTACCCACCTCTCGCGCCACCCGGGTCACCTCGTCGGCGAACGACGACAGCTGCTCGACCATCGTGTTGATGGTGTTCTTCAGCTCGAGGATCTCGCCGCGGGCCGCCACGGTGATCTTCTGCGACAGGTCGCCGCGCGCGACCGCCGTGGCGACCTGCGCGATGCTGCGGACCTGGTTGGTCAGGTTGCCCGCCATCGAGTTCACCGAGTCGGTGAGATCGCGCCAGGTGCCCGCGACGCCGCTGACCTGCGCCTGGCCGCCGAGCCGGCCGTCCGTGCCGACCTCGCGCGCCACCCGGGTGACCTCGTCGGCGAACGAGGAGAGCTGGTCGACCATCGTGTTGATCGTGCTCTTGAGCTCGAGGATCTCGCCGCGCGCGTCGACGGTGATCTTCTGCGACAGGTCGCCGCGCGCGACCGCCGTCGTCACCTGCGCGATGTTGCGGACCTGGTTGGTCAGGTTGCCCGCCATGAAGTTCACCGAGTCGGTCAGGTCGCGCCACGTGCCCGCGACGCCAGGTACCTCGGCCTGGCCGCCGAGCCGGCCCTCGCTGCCCACCTCGCGCGCCACCCGGGTCACCTCGTCGGCGAACGACGACAGCTCGTCGACCATCGTGTTGATGGTGTCCTTGAGCTCGAGGATCTCGCCGCGCACGTCCACGGTGATCTTCTGCGACAGGTCACCCCGCGCGACCGCCGTGGCGACCTGGGCGATGTCGCGGACCTGGTCGGTCAGGTTGCCCGCCATCGCGTTGACGGAATCGGTCAGGTCCTTCCACGTGCCCGACACCCCGGGTACGTCCGCCTGGCCACCCAGCCGCCCGTCGGTGCCCACCTCGCGGGCCACCCGGGTCACCTCGGAGGTGAACAACGACAGCTGGTCCACCATGCCGTTGAAGACCGTGGCGATCTCGCCGAGCAGCCCGTCGCCGTCCTCCGGAAGCCGGGTGCGGAAGTCGCCGTCGCGCACGGCCGTCAGCCCGGCCAGCAGTTGCCGCAGATCAGGGTCGGCCACGGCCGTGCCCCCACCGGCACCGCCCGCATGCCGTGCCACCGCCACGTCCTCGCCCACCGCGATCCTCCTGAAGCGTCCCGCCACCAGCCGAGATCCACTGATCCGGCCCGTAAGTATGCACGGCGGCGCGGGTGCCCGCCCGGGACGTCAGTTCAGGGTTCGGTGCATGGGCTCGTACGGGAACGACAGCCGTACGGTGGTCCGCCCGGGCGCCGACTCGATCACCACGACATCGGCGAGCTGGCGGGCCAGCCACAGCCCCCGGCCGCCCGGCGTGAGGCCGTCCAGGCGCGGGCGGTGATACCCGGCGTCCGGCGGGATCCGGCGGCCACCGGCGTCGTCGCACTGCACGGTCAGCATGCCGGCTTCGTACCAGGCGCGGACGCGTACCGGCGGCAGGCCGTGGCGCAGCCCGTTGGTGGCGATCTCGACCACCGCCACCACGACGTCCTCCGCGGCCGCGGCGCCGAACCCGTGCCCGGCCGCCCACTTGCCCAGCAGCGATCGGAGCGGGCCGAGGGCGGCAACTCCGTCCAGGAGCAGGTCGTGGTCCACCGGTGCGGGCGGGGCGGGCAGAGGCGGATCGCGCCGCGCGGAGAGGTAGCGCTCGGGGGCCAGGTACTGCGCGGACGGCCGCACCCCGTCTGCGGTCACGACGTGGCCGTGCGCCGCCCGTGCCCCGTCGATGACGGCCTGCGGGTGGTTCCGGCTGTCCCAGATGCAGGTGACCGGGCAGGCGTACGGCGCGTACACGTCGTTGCACACCGCCTCGTACGCCAGGTACGCCGCCGAGCGGCCGGGCACGACGTCCACGGTGAGATCGGGCTCGGCGACCACGTGCACGCGCCGCCCGGCCTCGTGCTGCCCGGCCAGGTAGCGCCGGAAGCTCTCGTACGCGAAGCCGAGCCGCTGGTAGAACGCGCCGGGATCGCCCCAGGTCAACCCGTCGGCCAGGGTCCCGGCCGCCGCGGTGAGCACGGCCCGGCTGTGGTCGCTCACGACCATCAGCACCTCGTCGTACCTCCCGGCCGAGCGCCGCAGCTCCGGCACCAGCGCGGCCACCAGCTCGTCGTCCGAGCCGGCGACCACCGCGGCGTGCCGGAACGAGCCGTCGTCCATGAACCAGTTCGATACCCCCCAGACCGCCGGCTACACCGCGTCGCCCCACCGGTTCCTGTTCCTGCTCGTCGGGCCTCGCCGGTGAGCCCGTCGATCAGGTCCACCACCGTCTCCACCGCCCGCCGCCGGACGCCCACCGCCCCCAGCGCCGGCACGCAGACGACGGCGACGCCGTGCACCGGGCCGGCGTGCGCCACGACCGGCCGGCGGGCAACCCGCAGGGACAGGTCCGTCACGCCGATCCGGTTACCGGCTGTGCTGGGAACCCCTGCCTTGCTCGGCCGGAGCGTGACCGGCGACGCCCGTCCGGGTGAGCCGCAGGTCGGCCATCGCCCGCCGGGCGGCGACGGCCAGGCCGAGCGCCAGCAGCGGCAGGCCCACCATGACGGCCACGTCGGCCAGGACGATCCCGGCCGTGACCGCCGGCGCCGTGTGGATGCCGATGACCGTTTCCAGGACCGGCTGCGCCACGGGTACGGTCACGAGCGGTGCGAGCAGCACGGCGACCCGGCCCCGCGCACCGGCCGGCGCCCGGCGCAAGCCCAGCGTGGCCGGCACGGAGCCCAGCACCGGCCGCCGTGCCCGCCGGGCGACGACCAGGAACGCGGCCGTCAGCAGGGACAGCGCCAGCGCCCACGACATGCGGATCGGGCGGAACGCCTCGACGGGCAGCCACACGACGATCGCCGCCGCCTCCACCAGCACCCCCAGCACGGCCAGCGCCGCCGCGGAGCGCCGCAGCCCCACGAGCACGAGGACCGCCACGACCGTCCACACGAGCGCGCGGACCGCCACGTCGCGGACCGGGGCGCCCTCGGCGAAGCCCATCGAGGATGCCAGGTAGAGCCGGCGAACGGCGACGGCGGCGAGCATGACGGCGCCGATCAGCCCGGCGATCGCGGCCGCCTCTCGCCGGGCCGGATCCGGCGACCGGACGGCGCGGCGGGCGCGGGCGCGGGCGGCGAAACCGCACCACAGCAGGTCCGCGGCCTCGCGCAGGGACGGAAGCCGCTGGCCGGGCCGGGCACCGTCCATGAGTACGGCCACCATCTCGTCGGCGTACGCCGACCGGTGCCGCGCCGGGTACACCGCGAGCAGCCGGCGGTACCGCGTCTCCAGGTTCATGAGAAGGCCTCCCCCGGGGTACGGCGCGTCCGCAGCCGGCTCTCGGCGAGCGTGGCCTGCCGGTGCAACCGGGCGGTCTCGGCGGCCAGCCGCTGCTCGCCGACCCCCGTGAGCCGGTAGTAGCGGCGCAGCCGGGACTGCACGACCTCCTCGCGGTCGACCTCGATGAGGCCGTCGGAGCGCAGCCGGTCGAGGGCGGCGTACAGCGTGCCGGCGCGCAACCGCACACGGCCGTCCGTCATGCGGGCCACGTCCTCGATCACGGCGTACCCGTGCTGCGGGGTGGCGGCCAGCGCGGTGAGCACGAGGAAGGTCGGCTCCCGCATCGGTGCTTCGGTCATGCGCGGCAGCATATACCGATCATCGGCATATACGGCAACCCGTCGGCAACGCGGGCGGTTGAGGCTGCGGAGCTTCCGGCGGCGATCCGTCAAGCCCGCGCCCACGCGACCGATGAAGCCCCTCCGACAGGGGAAGAGATCGAAAAAGTCCGACACAAGGAGCGCAGATCAAGGGGTTGTTCGGCCGGCAGACGACAGGCGGCGAGGGCGGGGACGCCGTGGCTGAGGCACGGCAGAACGCCACCGCCGTCAGTACCGTGGTGCGCGCCCTGCAGGGGGCCACGACCCCCGCCGAGGCGGCCCGCGCGGCGCTCGACGCCGTACGGGAGTGCTTCGGCTGGGTGTACGGCTCCTACTGGCGTGTCGACCCCGCGGCGAACGTCCTGCGCTTCGCGGTGGAGTCGGGCGACGCCGGCCCGGAGTTCCGCAAGGTCACTCTCGCCGCGTCCTTCGCCGAGGGCGTGGGCCTGTCGGGCCGGGCCTGGCGCGCCCAGGACCTGATCTTCGTCGCCGACCTGGGCGAGATGCACGACTGCGTCCGGGCGCCCGTGGCGCAGAAGGTCGGCGTGCGGAGCGGCATCTGTTTCCCGCTGACCGAGGACGGCCGGGTGGTCGGCACGATGGACTTCTTCGCCACCACCACGCTCGAGCCCTCCGAACAGCGCCTGGAGACGCTGCGCAGCATCGGGCTGCTCGTGTCCCAGGCCCTCGAACGGGTCAGCGCCGCCGAGCGGCAGGCGGACGCGGCCGCCGACGTCGCCGCGGTCAACACGATGCTGCGCCACCTGTCGCAGGCCACCGTGGAGTCCGACGCGATCCGGGAGGCGCTGGAGACGGTCCGCACCGGGTTCGGCTGGGCGTACGGGTCCTTCTGGAGCGTCGACGAGTCCCGCGGCGTGCTCACGTTCGGTGTGGAGTCGGGCGACGCCGGTACGGAGTTCCGCCAGGTGACCCGCTCGGCGACCTTCGCCCGCGGCGTCGGCCTGGCCGGCCGGACCTGGCAGGCGCAGGACATGATCTTCGTCGAGGACCTCGGTACGGTGACCGACTGCGTCCGCGCGCCCGCCGCCCAGCGCGCCGGTGTCGTCTCCGGCGTGTGCCTGCCGCTCGTCGTGCACGGCACGGTGATCGGCACGCTCGACTTCTTCGCCACCCAGCGGCTGTCGCTGTCCGAGAGCCGGTCCAGCGCGCTGCGCAACACCGCGTTCCTCATCGCCCAGGCGGTGCAGCGGATCCGGGAGAGCCGGCGGCTCAGCGCGGCCGGGGCCGAGCTCGTCACCTCGATCGAGGAGGCCGAGCGCAACGTCCTGCAGGCCACCCTGGTGGCCGGCCGCGCCACCGAGGTCACCGGCGAGGCGAACACCGTCGTGGGGCGGCTGTCGGAGTCCAGCAGCAAGATCGGCGACGTGGTCAAGGTGATCACCTCGATCGCCGGGCAGACCAACCTGCTGGCGCTGAACGCGACCATCGAGGCGGCCCGCGCGGGCGAGTCCGGCAAGGGCTTCGCCGTGGTGGCCACCGAGGTCAAGGAGCTGGCGCAGAGCACCGCCCGGGCCACCCAGGACGTGGCGACGCTGATCGCGGCGATCCAGCACGACGCCGGGAACGTCGTGCACTCGCTGGGCGCCATCGGCGAGATCGTGGGCGAGATCAACGAGACCCAGACGATGATCAGCAGCGTGCTCACCGAGCAGGCGGCCGTGACCCGCGACATCGTCGGTACGCAGGCCTGAGCCCGCCACCGCGCGGGGCGCACGGCGCGCACAAGATCCGGTACGTTGCGGACATGAGTGTGCGCTTCGGGGTGTTCGTGCCGCAGGGCTGGAAGATGGACCTGGTCGAGATCGCCGACCCGGTCGAGCAGTACGAGGCGATGACGGCGGTCGCCAGGGCCGCCGACGCCGGGCCGTGGGACTCGGTGTGGGTGTACGACCACTTCCACACCGTTCCCGAGCCGACCGTCAACACCACGTTCGAGTGCTGGACCGTCACCTCGACGCTGGCCCGCGACACCAGCCGGGTCAACATCGGCCAGATGGTCGGGTGCAACGGCTACCGCCAGCCGTCCCTCTACGCCAAGATCGCGTCCACCGTCGACGTGGCCAGCAACGGGCGCCTCTACGCGGGGCTCGGCGCCGGCTGGTACGAGCACGAGTGGAAGGCGTACGGCTACGAGTGGAAGGAGGTCCCGCAGCGCATGGGCGAGTTCCGCGAGGCCGTGGAGATCGTCCACCGCATGTGGACCGAGGAGCGGCCGGTGTTCCAGGGCAGGCACTACTCCATCGACGGGCCGATCAACGAGCCCAAGGGCGTCCGCAAGCCGCACCCGTCGTTCTGGCTGGGCGGCGGCGGCGAGAAGGTGACGCTCAAGCTCGTCGCCCAGTACGCCGACGCCTGCAACGTGGGCGCCGGCGACCCCGACCTGATCCGCCACAAGCTGGGCGTGCTGCGCGCGCACTGCGACAAGCTGGGCCGCGACTACGACACGATCATCAAGTCGACCACGCTGGAGCTGAACCCGGCGGCGCCGATGTCCGAGACGGCCGGGCGGGTCGAGCGGGCCGTCGAGGCGGGCGCCGACTACGTCATCCTCTACATTCCGCGGGTCGCGTACGACCACGAGCCGATGCTGCGCTTCGCGCAGGAGGTCATCCCGCAGTTCTCCTGACGCGACGCCGGCCGCGTGTGCGGCCGGCGCCCGTCATGCTCGCGCTAGTCGGCGGGCTGCGGGTCGCTGTCGAGGTCCTGCAGCTGGTGCGTGACGTGGCTGTGCAGGGCGGCCTGATAGCTCTGCGCGAGCTGGCCCAGCCGGTCGATCTCGTCGAGCAGCGCGGCCCGCTTGGCGCCCAGGCTGTTCATCGCGTCCGTGTGGTTGCGGCGCGCGTCGCCCTCGATCGTGCCCGCTTTGAGCTGCGCCTCCCCGGTGATCTGGCCGGCCTTGTCGCGGGCCTCGCTCAGCAGCGACTCGGACTCCAGCTGGGCGTCGCGCATGTGGTCGTCGGCGGTGCGCTGGGCCATCATCAGTACCCGGGCGGTGCGCTCGTCGTCGGCCGGCGCGGCGGCCGGCGGCGCGGACCGGGCGCTGCTGCGGGCGCGCTCCAGCTCGGCCTGCAGGTTGCGGGCGTTCTGCTCGGCGCGGGCCCGCGCCTCCTGCAGGCGCTCCAGCCGCGCGGCGACGTCGGCGAACTCGGAGTCCAGCACCATGGTGGACGCGGCGGACGGCGGGCCGCCCGGACCGCCCCGCTGGACCTGCTGGTGCAGCGCGCCGTTCTCCTCCAGCAGCCGGATCAGCTCCTGCTCCACCTCGTCGAGGAAGGCATCGACCTCGTCCCCGTCGTAGCCCCGCTTGCCGATCGGGGGCTTCTTGAAGGCGATGTTGTGGATGTCCGCCGGTGTGAGCGGCATTGCGTTCCTCGATTCACAGGGTGGGACTCGGTCGTGAGGGTCGATCCTATGCAACGCCCGCGAGCCGCCGGCGTGAGCGTGATCACCCCGGCGGGGACAATGCCCCTGACCAGCCCGAACTCGCCCGGCTCCGCGGTCAGCGGGGAGCCACCGGCCTGACGGCGGTGGGCCGTCCCGGCGGGCCGCCCCTGGCCGACCGGTACGCCGGCACCCCCACGCAGGTGAACAGCATCGCCTCCAGCGGCTCCCCCAGCAACGCCGGGATGTCACTGTCGAGGAACGTCATCCCGCTCGCGCCGGCGCCCAGGGCGTACGCGAGCAGGTGCAGCCGCCCCTCGACCAGCCCCGACGCCAGTTGCGCCGCGCGGTAACCGCTGTCGTCCAGCGCGGCCACGTCGGCGGCGGTGATGACGACGAAGGCGGCGTCCCGGGCGAGGGCCTGGTCCAGGCAGACCCGGTACAGCTCGTCGCGCAGGTTGCCGGCCCGCACCGGCTTGTCCAGCGCCGGCCACCGGTAGAGGCCCGGCTCGATCCCGCCGACGTCGTGCACCACCACGAAGTGCGGCAGGTCGACGCCGCGTACCGCCACGGCCATGCTGTCACGCAGGGCCTGCTCCGGAAGCCCGCGCCCCGGGTCCATCAAGCGCTGCGACCCGCGGGTCAGCACGACGGCCTCGAACGGATCGGCCGGCTCGGCGGGCACGCGTACGGCCGCGCCGGGCTCCCACGGCTCCCCCAGCGTATCCCCGGCACCCGCCCGCTGCGCCGCTGTGACCAGCGGAAACTCCAGTGGCGCAGCGTCAACCGCGCCCGCGACGGCGACTCCGGCCGGCCGCAGCACGGGCGCTCGCCCGCCGAGGGAGACGACCGCGACCGGGAATTCGTGTACGCCGTCAGCACCCACCAGCTCCGTCACGACGGCGTCGGGGAACCGGCTGTACAGCGCCGCGGGAATACCGGCCGAGGCGGCGGCCCCGGTCAGCTGCGACAGCATCGTGCCCAGGTCCCAGTAGACGTGCCGGTAGCCCCGCTCGCGGTAGCGCCAGCCGGTGCGCCACGGGACACCGGTGACGACCACCGTGACGTCCCCATTCCGCGGCGGCGGTCCTACCTGGACCAGTGCATGGCCCGCGGGGTCGTACCAGTGCACACCGGCCGGCAACGCTTTCCCATCTGGTACCGCTACGTACAGCTCCAGGGGGAACCGTCCGCCCGCGGACCCTGCGGCCCGGAACGGGTGGGTGCCGTACGCCCGCTCAGCGGTGCGCACGACGCCCGCGGACAGGAACAGGATCCGCGCGAGGTGGCCGAGGCTCAGCTCGGCCGGCTCGACCACGGCGGTGCCGGCGAGCACGCCGACGGCTGGGGCGGTGGTGGCGGGCAAGTCGCGGGGCAGCTCGACCCGGGGCAGATCGTCCGGATACCGCTTGACGAACCACGGCAGCCGGCTCAAATCGTTGACCTCGAGGTCCTGCACCACCGCCGGGTCGTCGGCCGGGTCGGTCCAGGACCGGGAGGGCTCGTACGAGGTCAGCCGGTGCAGCCGGTGCGTCGCGAGTTCCACGCCGCCGACTCTGCCGGATCACCGTCCCGCCGCGCCACCCGTGGGCCGTTCGGCCTCTGGCCCCGCGCTCCCGGTGTGGCTAACGTCCCTGTCGTCCCCGCAGACCACCGTCCCTACGGGAGGCCAAGATGTCCACGGCCCAGGTTCCGCCCCGCTGGTTCGTCCGGTCCGCCTGGGTGGTGCACCGGTTCCTGTACCGCGTCACCGGCGGCCGGCTCGGGCTCTGGCAGCCCCGGAAGGGCTGGGGCGCGCTGCGGCTGACCACGGTCGGGCGCCGCACCGGCGAGCCGCGCAGCGTGATCCTCGGCTACCTCGAGGACGGCTCCGATCTGGTCACGCTGGCGATGAACGGCTGGGGGCCCGCCGAGCCGGCGTGGTGGCTGAACCTGCAGGCCAACCCGGACGCCACCGTGGAGATGGTGGGCCTGCGCCGGCCCGTACGCGGGCACGCCGCGACCGGCGAGGAGCGGGAGCGGCTGTGGGCGCGCTGGCGGGAGGTCGACACCAAGCTGGACGCGTACGCGGCCCTGCGCCCGTCGGAGACCGCGGTGGTGGTGCTGACGCCGCGGTAAAGGCGTCGCCCCGGTGGTCATCGTCGTGTGAGGGTGGCCGGATGCCTCAACCTGTGCTGCGGACGACGCGGCTGCTGCTGACCCCGCTGGCGGACCGTCACCTCGAGCTGGAGGTGGAGCTGGACTCCGATCCCGAGGTGCTGCGGTATCTCTTCCCCGGGCCTCGTACCCGGGAGCAGGTGGTCACCTCGCACGCCGGGCGGATGGCGCTGGGCCGCAACGTGGACGGTCTCGGGTTCTGGATGGCGTTCGGCTCCGACGGTGCCCGGCCGGGTTCCGCGGCCCCGGAGAGCGAGGACGGCGCCGACTTCGTCGGGCTGATGATGCTGCCGCCCGCCCACGGTCCCGACCAGCCCGACGAGCCCGGGGTGTGCGAGCTGGGGTACCGCCTGGCCCGCCGGTTCTGGCGGCGGGGCCTGGCCACCGAGGCGTCCCGGGAGCTGCTGCGGCACGCCTTCGAGACGGCCGGCCAGGACCGGGCGATCGCGCAGACCATGGCGGTGAACCGGGGTTCGCAGGGTGTCATGAAGGCCGTCGGCATGCGCTACGTGCGCACGTTCTTCCCCGTCTGGGACGACCCGCTGCCCGGCTCCGAGGAGGGCGAGGTCGAGTACGAGATCACCCGGGAGGGGTGGGCGGCCGCTGCCGGCCGGCGGCCGTGACGAGCGCCCGGGCCGCCGCGGTGGCCCGCGCGGCGATCGCGTCGACGGTGGTGGACGTCCGCGAGAAGAAGCCGTCCTGCACCAGCGACGTGTACCCGTGCGCCACCGCGATCGTCTCCTCGACCAGCAGCACGGCCTCCTGATAGGACGCCGAGCCGGTCGCCGTGGCCAGGTCGAGCAGGGTGGTCATGAGCGCCCGGGTGTGCTCGCGGCGGGCGTCGCCGGGCAGGCCGTACAGCTCGGCGGCGTAGATGATCTGGAAGCCCGCGCCGGTGCGGACCACGTACCGGACGTAGGCGCCGGCGACCGAGGCCAGGCGCGCGTCCGGGTCCGGGCCCACCGCCTCGGCCGCGGCGGTGATCGCCTCCCGCAGGTCGCGGGCAGCCTCCGCCGAGACGGCGCCGAGCAGGTGCGCGCGGTCGGGGAAGTGCCGGTACGGAGCGGCGGAGCTCACCCCGAGCCGGCGCGCGACGGCGGCGACGGAGAAGCCGCGCAGGCCTCCCTCGGCGAGCAGCTCGAAGCTGGCCCGTACGAGCGCCGCACGCAGCGACCCGTGGTGGTAGCCCCGTTGCGCCGACACGTCCGCCCTCTCGCTTGCCCGGATGTAAGTGGAGTCTTACATTAGCAGGTGATAGCCCTCTTACATTGGCGGAGGCACTGTGAGCATCCGGCTCGGGTACCAGATCCCGAACTACACCTACCCCGGCGTCCCGGTCGAGAACCTCTTCGACACCGTCGTCGCGCAGGCCCGCGAGGCCGAGGCGGCGGGATTCGACACCGTCCTGGTGATGGACCACTTCTACCAACTGCCGGGCATCGGCGCGCCGGAGAACGCGATGCTCGAGGCGTACACGACGCTCGGCGCGCTGGCGTCGGCCACCTCGACGATCCAGCTGTCCGCCCTGGTCACCGGCAACACGTACCGCAATCCCGCGCTGCTGGCGAAGACCGTGACCACCCTGGACGTGGTCTCCAAGGGCCGGGCGATCCTGGGCATCGGCGCGGGCTGGTTCGAGCGCGAGCACCACGACTACGGCTTCGAGTTCGGCACGTTCGGGCAGCGTTTCGAACGGCTCGAGGAGGCGCTGACGATCATCGCCCCGATGCTGCGGGGTGAGGCGGCGAGCCTCGACGGGAAGTGGTACACGGCCCGGGGCGCCATGAACAACCCGCGGCTGCGCCCTTCCATCCCGATCATGCTGGGCGGCAGCGGGGAGCAGAAGACCTTCCGCCTGGCCGCCCGCTTCGCCGACCACATGAACATCATCTGCGACGTCGCGGACCTGGCGCGCAAGGTGGCCGTGCTGCGCGAGCGGTGCGAGGAGATCGGCCGCGACCCCGCCACGCTGAAGACCAGCTACCTGGCCATGGGCATGGTGGGCGAGACCGAGCAGGAGGCGAAGGAGCTCGGCGAGAGCATCCCGGAGGACCGCCGGAACCGCGCCTTCCTCGGCACCGCCGAGCAGGTCGCCGAGCAGCTGCGGGAGCGGGTGCTGGGCGCCGGCATCGAGGGCCTCACCATCAACCTCATCCGCAACGGCCACCGTCCCGGCATGGTCACGCGGGTGGGCGAGGCCCTGAAGCCCCTGGTCAGCGCCTGAGCTGCCGTCCCGCGGCCGGGCATGGACCCGCCGGCCGCGGGACGGGGACTCAGGAGTCCTCGGGGTCGTCCGGCGGGAACGACGGCCACGGCGGCGGCGTGACCGACGGATCGGCGGTCGGCGGCGTCCCGGTGACCGGCCCCGACGGGATGGGATGCCCCGGCGGCAGCGGCACGTCGTCGCTGCTCTGCACCACCGGCGGGCGGCCGGGCGGCGTGGTGTCGGCGAACGCCGGCCAGGCGGTGGCGGCGACACCGATCGCTACGGCCGCCGCGGCGGCGACGGACAGGACATGGGTACGGTGCATGGCGATCCCCCGTGGTTCACGCGGCCCCGGCGGCCGCTCGACGCGGGACGCTATCAACGATCGACGGCGGCCGCTGTCCCGACGTACACCGTGTTGGTCGAGGTGCGCCCCTGCAGCGGGTTCGGGAACTCCACCACCTCGGCACGGGCCGTCGCGAACACCTCCCCCAGCAGGGCGGTGAAGGCGTCGTCGGGCGGATCGTTCGACCAGAGCCCGAAGACGCCGCCGGGATGCAGGTGCGCGGCGAGCCGGCGCAGGCCGTCCGCGGTGTAGAACGCGGCGTGCCCGGGATGCAGCAGGTGGCTCGGGCTGTGGTCGATGTCGAGCAGCACCGCGTGCACCCGCCGGCCGGGGGCCGCGGGGTCGTACCCGGCCGGGTCGGCGGTCACGGCGAAGAAGTCGGCGTGCACCAGGCGGCACCGCGGATCCTTGGCCACCGCGTCGGCGAACGGGAGCAGCCCGCGCCGGTGCCACGAGATCACCTCCTCGATGGCGTCCACCACCACCAGCGAGCGCACCCGTGGATCCTCGAGGACGGTACGGGCCGTGTACCCCAGCCCGAGCCCGCCGACGACCACGTCCAGCCCGTCCCGCTCCGCCACCTCGGCCAGGCCCAGGCGGGCGAGCTCGATCTCGGCGACCGTGAACAGGCTCGACATGAGGAACTCGTCGCCGAGCTTCACCTCGTACACCTCGGCGCCGAGCATCGGATCCCGCCGCCGGCGCAGGCTGATCTCGCCCATCGGGGTCTCCCGCCAGGCCAACTCCTCGAACCGCAGACTCATGCGGCCATGCTCCACCCCGGACGCCCCCCGCGCCGTCCGCCACGGCGGTGACATCCGGGCGATGGCCGCCACTTCACCGCTGGGTGCGCGCATGATGACCTTATGTGCGGTTCGGTGTCCGCGATCGGCCTCCACGACCGGGAACGGCTGCTGTGGCCGTACCTGCGGGAGCGCCTGCGCGTGCCCGGGCAGCTCATGTCCCTGCAGCGTGGCGTCCTCGGCGATGCCGAGGTCGCCGTCGTCGCGGCCGTGACCCCGCAGGGCCGGGCGACGATCCTCGCGCTGCTGGCGAGCACCGAGGAGATCGCGCAGGAGATCCTGCTGCCCGCCGGGCTGGTGGTGCCGCCCGGTCAGGATCGGATCGTACGGGCGAAGGTCGGCGACTACGACGCGGACATCCTGGTACGCACCGGCCCGCACGGCGTGCCCGAGCCACTGGCCGTCCTCGCCACGCCGTGGATCGAGCAGCACCTGCTGCTGTACGCCCGCGACCTCTGGCACCGGCGCTGAACGCTACATCCGCATGGCCATGGGCAGCGCGAACAACGCCAGGTTGGCGGCGGCCAGGACGATCACGATCCCCAGGTACGGCGTGAGCGTCGCGGTCATGGTGGCGCCGTCGCCGCCCCACCGGCCCCGGGCGATCCGGTACACCGCATAGGCCGACCCGGCGATGCCGAGGGCGAGGATCGCGTACTGGAGCACCTGGATCGTGCCGGTGCCGACGAGCGCCGGGGAGCCGTCGCCGTGCGCCCCGCCCAGCGCCGCGACCGCCGTGTAGTAGACGGACTTGCCCTCGGCCAGCAGGTGGAACAGGTTGTGCGCGATGTGCCCGGCGACGTCCAGCGGGATCAGGGCGTACCCGAACCGCGCGAAGTTGCGGGCCACCGACTCGTCGTTGCGGCGCGCGGCCACGGTGGAGCCCAGCCACAGCAGGGTGACCGGCGCGCCCACGGCGACCACGAACGCGATCGTGAAGATCACCGGGTAGCTGCCGATGCCGGTGGTGCGCTCGATCCAGGCCAGCACGTCCTGCCAGACCCGCAGCATGGTGAGGTTCTGGATGAGCACGATGCCCATGATGGCCATGGCCAGGAACGACTGTTCGATCTTCGGGTCGCGGATGAACCACAGCTCCCTGCTGGGCAGCCGCGGGGTCAGCCGGATCGCGTCGTTCGGGCAGTTGACGATGCAGTTGGCGCACAGGTTGCAGTTCGCCGACGAGTCCATCGTGCGCGGGAACTCGAAGAGCGGGCAGGCCGGCGCCTTCTCACCGCCGTTGAAGCAGACCGCCCGGGACGTACAGGTGGCACAGACGGACGCGTCCGCGCGCAGCTCGAGACCCCCGACGCGGGCATAGTTGCCGGACAGGCCGCCGAGGAAGCACAGGTACCGGCAGAACGTGCGCCGGGTGAAGAACGCGCCGGACGCCACGACCGCGGTGATGAGCAGCAGGAGCAGCACGCCGGTGCCCCACGGCGACTCGACGATCCCCCACACGTGGTCGGACCAGGTGATCAGGATGAACTGCGCGTCGATGATCCAGATGCCGTACCGGCGGAGGAACCGCGGCACCGGCCGCTGCGCCCCGACCAGGCCCTGAACCAGGTCGGACAGCTTGCCGAACGGGCAGACCGCGCACCAGAACCGGCCCACCGCGACGAACACGATCGGGATCAGCGGCCACCACAGCACCCACACCAGCGCGGTGCCGAGGTTGTCGTGGGCGGTCTGCGGGCCGGCCAGCAGCTGCCAGACCACGAGGGCGAACACGGCGACCGCGATCCACTGGAACAGGCCGGGATACCAGCGGCTGCGGACCGCGCGGGACACGAGCGGCACGTCGAGCAGGTTGCGCGGCCGCGGGGCCGGTGCCTGCGAGCGGTCGCGGGGCGGGGCGGTGGGCAGGCTCATGAGGTCGTCCCCTCAGAGGGCCGGTACGGCCGGGCGGCGGACAGGACGGCCGCGGCGGGTGCGGCGGCGGACGAGCGCGGCGGCGCCCAGGATCGCGACGTTGACCGCGGCGAACCCGGCGACGACGGCGGTACGGGTGGCGGCCGGCGTACCCGGCCCATCCCCGCCGTCCTGATGCGACACCGCGGCGGCGGCGTGCTGATGGGTCGCCGCGGGTGCCGGGGCGGCCATGTCGGCATCGCTCATGCCGGGCATGTCGTGGGTGTGCCCCGCCGAGGTCGCCGGGGCGGGGCTCGTCTCGTGCTGGTGGCCCGGCGTGGCGTGGTCGTGCTGGCTGCCCGGGGCCGCGGCGTGCGTGTGTGCGGCCGGGGTCGCCGTCCCGCCGCCGGCGAACCCTGCGACGGTGTACCCGACCGCCACGCCGAAGGCCACCATGAGGGGGACCACCGCGCACATCACGAGGTTGCGTCTCATCGGGCGGCCGTCACTCGCCGGCCGGGAACGCGTACGACGCCGGCGGGCCGGCGTGCTGCGCCGCCGTGCCAAAGATCAGCGCGATCTCCTGGTGCTCGGCCAGCACGATCGCCGACGGGTCGCCCTCGACCGGCGTGCCGTCGACGTACGCCCGGAACTGCCGGTCGCCGCCGGCCCGCAGCCCGCCGAGGTGGTCGGCGCCGGCCGACACCTGCCACTCGGTGAGGAACTGGCCGAGGGTGAACGTGGCCTGCACGGGCGACTCGACGTGGATGATCGCGTCGTCGCCGTGGGTGTGCAGCGGGCTGATCCGCTGGTTGACGTCGTCCACCCCGATCCCCGCGGGTACGGGCACCGCCCGCCCGTCGACGATGACATCGAGGTGGGCGTGGAAGTGCGCGACCGTCCCCTCCTCGCCGAGCATCGGCAGGCCGGCGGCCTTGACCGCGGCGGCGACGTCCGTAGGGGCCGGCCACGGCGGTGCGGAGGTACGGCCCTGCGAGTCGGTCCGCGGCGCGGCGGGCATGTCGTGGCTCGCCGGTGTCCCGCCGCGGCCGCTGAAGACCACGACCGCACCGATGATCACGCCGAGCAGCAGGGCGGCGCCGGACACCGCGGCCCACCACCCCCATCCGTTCCGCGTGTCCACGGCGGCCGGCGCCGGCCTGCCCCGCGCCGGCGGCCGTGCGCCACCGCCTGTGGTCCGGTGACTCTCTCGGGTGCGAGTGGTCGGCATCACAACTCTCCAGCCCCGGACCGTTCCGTCAGGTCCGCCATCCCCACGGTCGGCTCCGGGCGTCAAGATCTACCCGGGCGCTCCATGAAGATTCACTGAAGCCGCCCCGCGCATTGGGAAGGATGAGGGCATGAACGCACGGGTCCTGGTGGTGGAGGACGAGCGCAGCCTCGCCCGGGTCGTGGCCAGCTATCTGCGCAGCGACGGGCACGAGGTGGACTGCGTCTTCGACGGCCCGGCGGCGGTCGCCACGGCGCGGGAACGGCCGCCGGACGTGATCGTGCTCGACCTGGGCCTGCCCGGCCTGGACGGCGTCGAGGTGTGCCGGCAGGTCCGCACGTTCAGCGACTGCTACGTCGTCATGCTCACCGCGCGCGCCGACGAGGTGGACAAGCTCGTCGGCCTCGGGGTGGGCGCCGACGACTACCTGACCAAGCCGGCCAGCCCCCGCGAGCTGGTCGCACGGGTACGCGCCATGCTGCGCCGCCCCCGCGGTCCCGGCGCGGCCGGCACCGGCGGCGAGCCCGACCCCACCCGGGTCTTCGGGGCGTTGCGGCTCGACCCGCTCGCCCGGGAGGTGCGGGTGGACGGTACGCCGGTCGAGCTGACCCGTACCGAGTTCGACCTGCTCGCCGCGCTGTCCGGGCGCCCGCGGATGGCGTTCTCGCGCCGGCAGCTGATCGAGGCGGTGTGGGGTGAGGGCTGGGTCGGCGACGAGCACCTCGTCGACGTGCACGTCGGGCATCTGCGGCGCAAGCTCGGCGACGACCCGGCAGCGCCGCGCTTCATCCGTACCGTGCGCGGGGTCGGGTACCGGATGGGTGAGGGATGAGGCGCCGGAGGATCGGGCTGGCCGCCCGCCTGTTCGCCGCACAGACCCTCGTCGTGCTGGTCGGCGTGGTCACCGCCAGCCTCGTCGCCGCCGTGGTCGGCCCGGCCATCTTCCGCGGGCACCTGCACCACGCCGGTGAGATCAGCGCGGAGACCGGACGGCACGTCGAGGAGGCGTACGGCTCGGCGAACGCGGTGGCGCTCGGCGTGGCGCTGCTGTGTGCGCTCGTCGCCGGCCTGGCGGTCAGCGCCTTCGTCGCCCGCCGGGTCGCGCATCCGATCGGCCAGCTCGCCCACATCGCCGGGGAGATCACCGACGGCCGGTACGAGGTCCGCGCGCCGGCGCCCGGGATCGGCGCGGAGTTCGACACCGTCGCCGAGGCGTTCAACACGATGGCCGGCCGGCTGCAGGACATCGAGACGACCCGGCGCCGGCTGCTCGGCGACCTCGGGCACGAGATGCGTACGCCGCTGGCCACGATCGAGGCGTACCTGGACGCCGCCGAGGACGGCATCGGCGTGGACGACGAGGACACGCTGACCGTGCTGCGCACCCAGACCGGCCGGCTACGGCGCCTCGCCGAGGACCTCGCCGCCGTCTCCCTCGCCGAGGAGCGCCGCGTCGACCTGCACACGGAACCGGTCGCACCGGCCGAGCTCGTCGGGGCCGCGGTGGCCGCCGCGGCTCCCCGCTACGCCGCGGCCGGCGTGGCCCTCGACGCCGGCGCCGCGGCCGGGCTGCCGAGTGTCGACGCGGATCCGCAACGGCTCGGCCAGGTGCTGGGCAACCTGCTGGACAACGCCCTGCGCCACACCCCGGCCGGTGGGAGCGTCACGGTCACCGCGGACCTGGCCGGCGACCGGCTGCGCCTGCGGGTGGCGGACACCGGCGAGGGCATCCCCGCCGAGCACCTGCCGCACGTGTTCGAACGCTTCTACCGCGCGGACTCCGCCCGGGACCGCGCGCGGGGCGGCTCGGGCATCGGCCTGGCGATCGTGCGGGCGATCGTGTCAGCGCACGGGGGCGGGGTCTCCGCCCACAGCGACGGGCCTGGCCGGGGCGCCACCTTCACGGTGACCCTGCCGCTGGCCGCACCGCGCTGATGACAGGCCGGGCTTTGCCGACGCCACGGCGACCAGGACATCTCGGTGTCACCCGTCCTGGTCACCGACGGCGCCGCACATCAGGCGCGGCCGTGCTGGGCGATCATCAGCCGTACCCGATGTCTGCCCGCTTTCAGGCGGGCCGAGACACCCACCCTGTTGTGATCCCGGCTGCAAGTTCACGGCGGGTGGTCAGGGCGACGCCGTCGTGGTGGTCGAGGCTGCCCGGGTCGGTGAAGGCGATCCAGCCGCCGCGGGTCAGGACGAGTTCGATGAGTTCGTCGACGGCGTCGTCGATGACGTCTGGGGATTCAGGGTCGTCGGCGGAGGTGAGGGTGTCGCCGTCGTCGGACAGACGGGCCGGGTAGAACAAAGTTTCGTCGACGGCGAGCATTTCCGGATGGTGGGTACGGGCGGTGAGCCAGGCGGCGGGCATGCCGGATGCCACTCGGCCGGCCGAGGTGCGCTGGTCGATGAGAGCAAGTGCTTCCTGCTGGCGGCGGTGCAGGTAGTCCTCCAGCACGGAGCGGATGCGGGTGCTGAGCAGGCCGCGGTGGGCGTGGGTGAGGTTCGCGGTGACGGTGCCGGCGAGGCGGGCGCAGTTGGTGGAGATGCGGCGAAACGTCGCGATGGCGCGGTCGCTGCCGACCAGTACCAGCGGTGCGGGGTGCAGGCGCAGGTAGGTGCCCAGGGCGGCGTCCACGTGCCGGTAGAACTCGAGGTCGTCGTGGTCGCTGCCACGCGCGGGCCGGTCGCCGCGCCCGCGGCTGCGACCCTCGGGTCGTGGGATGGCGGTCAGCGGGAAGGTGGCGCCCAGCGCGGGGACCAGAGTTTCGCCGACGGCGTCGAAAAGGCGGGCGTTGCCGGAGTTGAGTGCCAGGACCAGGTGGCGCGGTGTGCGGTGCA
This sequence comes from Nucisporomicrobium flavum, assembly GCF_016464385.1. GTDB lineage: Bacteria > Actinomycetota > Actinomycetes > Mycobacteriales > Micromonosporaceae > Actinoplanes > Actinoplanes flavus_A. Next base: position 643,507 of record NZ_JADMLH010000001.1, read on the forward strand.
GGGCGCGCACGAGGTCGCGGGTGGCGAAAGTCGGATCGATGACGGCGCGCTCGCGCACGGCGATGGGCAGGCGGATGAGCGCGCCGGTGCTCGCGGAGGCGTACAGGGCCAGCGCGTAGGTGGTGGGGCCGCGGCGGGCCTGGGCAACGAGGTCGTGCAGGCGGCGCACGGCGGGGGCGGCGGCTTGGGGTTGAAGTTCGGCGCGGACCCGGTCGACGGCTTGGGTGGTCAGGGAGTCGAGGCGCAGCGCGTCGGCGCGGGTCAATTGCGCCGCGGGTGTGGTGGACAGCAGGACGCTGACGGCGGGGTATTCGCGTACCTGCTGCAGGGCGGTGATCTGCGCGGCCGTGGGGACGGTGGCGGTAGGCGCCGACGGCGCGGTGGCGGGCGGTGTCACGGGTTCCTCCATCTCGACGGGGCGGGCGGAGCCGGCGCGTCGCCGATGAGCGCTGCGGCGGCAGTCAGGGTGGCGGGGGTGCTGAGGTGCAGCAGCGGGGCGGCTCGGGCGACGGTGAGCCGGCCGGTGACGATTTCGACCAGGCGCAGATCGGCGCCGATGATGGTGGGGAGCCCACCGACGCTGGTGGCTGCGGTGGTGCGCGGGTCGGTGAGCAGCGGCAGCACAGTCGCGGTCATCGGTGGACTCCCATCGGATGCGAGCTCGGTATGGCTGGGTCAGCTGCGGGACGACGGTGCGCCGGACGGGGCGGCCGGGTCGCCGAGCGGGGTGGTGGCGCGGGTGGCGCGCAGGCTCCACACGATCGAGGTCGCGATCGTCACGACGATGACGCCGAGGGTGACCGGGATGGGGAGTTTGCCGATCGGGGTTTCGGACAGGATGAGTTTGACGCCGGCGAAGGCCAGCAGGACGGCGAGCCCGTAGTGCAGGTGCACGAAGCGGCGCAGCAGTCCGGCGAGGCAGAAGTACAGGCTGCGCAAGCCGAGGATGGCGAACGCATTGGCGGTCCAGACGATGAAGGTGCTGGTGGTGATGGCCAGGATCGCCGCCACACTGTCGATGGCGAAGATCAGGTCGGTGGCCTCGACCGCGATCAGGACGACGAACAGCAGCGTCGCGACGCGTTTGCCGTTGGCCTTCGTGAAGAACTTGTCGCCGTGGTAGTCCGCGTCGGTGGGGATGATCTTGCGGACGAGGCGGACGACGGGATTGCGGTCCGGGGGAGTCTGGGCGCCGTGGCGGAACGCCATTTTGTAGCCGGTGTAGATCAGGAACGCGCCGAACAGGTAGGCGGTCCAGAAGAACGTCTCGAGCAGTTCCGCGCCGACGAAGATGAACACGAGCCGGAAGATCAGGGCGCCGATGACACCCCAGAACAGCACCTTGTGCTGGAACGCGGGCGGTACGGCGAAGTAGGTGAAGATCAGCGCGAAAACGAACACGTTGTCGATCGACAGGGCTTTCTCGATGAGGTAGCCGGCGTAATAGGTGCCGGCGACATCACCGCCCTGCCAGGCCCAGAGGACGACACCGAACAGCAGGCCGGCGGCGATCCAGATACCGGACCAGATGGCGGCTTCGCGGAAGCCGATGACGTGGTTGTCGCGGTGCAGGAACAGGTCCACCGCGAGCATCGCGGCGACCGCCAGCATCACTACGGCCCAGATCCACCAGGAGACAGACAACGGGGAGACCTTTCGTCCAGCCGAACCCAGGGGTGGGCCGGCGCTGCTGGACGAAGGTCTCCCCGGGCCACCGCAACCGGTGGCTGCGCCGCCGGGGCCTGGATAGCCGGGCCCGTACTGACGACGGCGCGTCGAGCGTCTGGGTACTCCCCCTCGAACTACGTACTAGTATTCATGAAATATGCTTCGCACGTCAAGGGCTTCGACGTAAAAGGGCGATGCTGCTTTCGTGTGTCCGGTTGCGTACATTGAGGGCGCACACCGCTGCCCCGACCCGTACGGATGGTGATCAGGTGCCTCTGACAGCGCAGGCCCGCACGACGCGCGGGGTGAAGGAGTGGACGTTTCTGACGAACCACGCCCACGTCCTGCTGGCCATCGCCCGGGAGCCGACGGCGCGGCTGCGGGATGTCGCAGAGGCAGTAGGCATCACCGAACGCGCCGCGCAGGCCATTGTCGCCGACCTCGAAGCGGCCGATTACCTCACCCGTGAACGCGTCGGGCGCCGCAACCAGTACACCCTCAACCCGGCCGGTCGGTTCCGGCACCCGGCCGAAGCGGACCGTAGTATCGGTGACCTGCTCCAGCTGTTCACCGGTTTGTCGAATCCCTGATCCGCAGCGCCCCGTCATCCGACCGTCTCGTCCCCGCCCATCGGCCGGTGCCCTGCCCAGCGAGATATCGGCGGGCCGTCGGACGGCCGGCTCCTCAGCCGAGCAGCAACTCGAGCGGCCCGGACGGCAGCGCGATCAGCCCTCCGTCCGGGCCACGCCGCGGTCCGCCGTCGTGGCGCGCCCGAGGGCGACCGCGCGGGCCGCCAGGGCCGCCACCACCGCGTCGAGCGCGTGGTCGCTGCGGCGGCACACCGCCTCGTGCTCCCCCAGCCGCAGCCACGGTGCCGCGGCGAGGAGGCCGTCGACGACCGCGCGGAGGGCCTGCCGGTTCCGGGCGGTCTTGTAGCCGCGCCACGGCAGCCCCCACAGCTTGAGGGACGCCGCCGGGTAGACCTCGGCGATCGCCCCCGCGCCGGTACGGTCCACGTCGACGCCGTCCGCGGCCAGCGCCGCCTGCAGGGCGGCGCAGCGCATCGCCGTGTGGCCGATCCGGTCGGCCGACACGCTCAGCGGCACGAGGCCGGTCGCGGCGCGCACCACCTCGTCGGTGTGCCGCCAGGCGAGGCCGCGCCGCCAGGCCCGGTCCGCCGGCCCGGCCGGGACGGGGACGGGTCCCGCCCGGTGCGCGCCGACGAACGACACGAACGCCTCCGGCCAGCCGAGCGGGCAGTCGATCCCGGTCTTCGCCGCGCCCCGCACCGCCGCCAGCACGGCGTCGTCGCCGGCCGGGCACACCAGGCCGGTGACCTCGGCGCCGTCCGCCGCCCAGGTCAGGATCGCGACCGCGGTGCCGTCCGGCTCCGCGGCGAGGTCGACGCCGGCTGTTCGCATCCCGGCACGGTAGCGCCGGTCCGCCGGGCGAGGACGTGCAGGGCGAACAGGCCGTACCCGATGAGCGGCGGGATGAGGACCGGGTGCACCAGCGCGGCCAGCAGCAGGGTGAGCATCACCACCGCGGTCGCCGCGGCGAGCGGGGCGGGCCGGGCCATGGTCCGGGCCGTCGCGAGCGGGGCGGGCCCGGATGCGGCGACGGCGAGCAGGCCGGCGAACCCCAGGCCCGCCGCCGCGACCGCCAGCAGCGGGACGATCAGGACCGGCGCGCCCGGCACCGCGCCCGAGAGCAACGCCAGGACGTCCACGATCACCAGGGCGACGAGCAGGACCGCGGCGGCCGACGCTGCCAGGCCCGGCAGCAGTGCCCGGCGGAAGGTCCGCAAGCATGCCCGGGGCGCCGGCCAGGTGTCGTGGTCGAGGTGGTGGCGGATCGCGGCGCTGCCGGTGGCGACCGCGGCGCCCGCTGTCACCACCGGAAGCGCCGCCCCCGTGACGAGGAAGCCCAGCAGGGCCATGTCCGCCGCCGCGCGGACGGTGTCGCGCCAGCCGTGCCGCACGCCGGTCACCCCTTCAGCCCGCTGGTGTTGATGCCCTCGACGAGCAGGCGCTGGAAAGCCACGAAGAACAGGAACACGGGTACGAGCGACAGCAGCGACATGGCGAACATGGGCCCGACCGCGCTCTCGCTGGTGGAGTCGATGAACAGGGTGAGCGCCACGGGGACGGTGTAGTCCTTGAGGTCGGACAGGTACACCAGCTGGCGGAAGAAGTCGTTCCAGGTCCAGATGAACGAGAAGATCGCCGTGGTGACCAGCGCCGGGCGGCTCAGCGGCAGGATGACGTGCCGGAACACCCGGTACGGCGAGGCGCCGTCGATGATGGCGGCCTCGTCGAGCTCGCGCGGGATCCCCCGCATGAACTGGACCATGAGGAAGACGAAGAACGCCTCGGTGGCCAGGAAGTGCGGGACGAGCAGCGGCAGGTACGGCCAGTCCCCGCCGACCCAGCCGAGGTTCCGGAACAGGATGTACTGCGGGATGATCAGTACGTGCCCGGGCAGCAGCAGGGTCCCGATCATCACCGCGAACCACATGCCGCGCAGCCGGAACCGCAGGCGGCCCAGGGCGTACGCGGCCAGCAGGCACGACACCACATTGCCGGCCACGGTCAGCAGCGACACCATGGCGCTGTTGACGAAGAACCGGCCGAAGCCGACGTCGAACTTGTGCCAGCCCTCGGCGAAGTTGCCGGGCGTCAGGTGCTCCGGCACGAGCCCGATGTTGTTGACGATCTCCTCGGGCGACTTGAACGACGTGCCGACCATCCACACCAGCGGGTAGAGCACGACGGCGACGATGAGGATCAGCGCGGCGTAGCGCAGCGGGCGGCGCATCACTGTCCCTCGCTGTCGGAGTAGTGGACCCAGAAGCGGCCGGTGCGGAACAGCACCGCCGTGATGAGGCCGATCGCCAGCAGGAACACCCAGGCCATCGCCGAGGCGTAGCCCATCTCCAGCCGGACGAATCCGTTGATGTACAGGTTCAGCGTGTACATCAGGGTGGAGTCGACCGGGCCGCCGGTGCCGTTGCTGAGCACGAACGCCGACGTGAAGCCCTGGAAACCGTGGATCGTCTCCAGCACCAGGTTGAAGAAGATCACCGGGGACAGCATCGGCAGCGTGATGTGCGCGAACTGCCGCCACGCGCCGGCCCCGTCGACCGCGGCGGCCTCGTACAGCTCGGCGGGCACCTGTTTGAGCCCGGCCAGGAAGATGACCATCGGCGCGCCGAACTGCCAGACCGCCAGCAGCATGAGGGTCTCGAGGGCCCATGTCGGATCGTTGACCCAGGGCGCGCCGTTGACGCCGACGAGGGCGAGCAGCGAGTTGAACGCGCCGTCGCGGTTGAACATGCTGACCCAGACGATGGCCAGGGCGACGCTGCCGCCGAGCAGCGACGGCAGGTAGAACAGGCCGCGGAACAGGCCCACCCCGCGGAACGCCCGGTTGAGCAGCAGGGCCACGCCGAGCGCGGCGGCGAGTTTCACCGGTACGGCGATCAGCGCGAACGTCACGGTGACGCGGACCGCGTGCCAGTACGCCGGGTCCGAGGTGAACATCCGCTCGTAGTTGTCCCAGCCCACCCACTGCGCGTCGGACAGCGGCGTGAGCACGTCGTAGTCGGTGAAGCTGAGGTAGAGCGAGAGCAGCATGGGGATCGCGGTGATCGCCATGAGCCCGAGCAGCCACGGGCCGAGGAACAGGTACCCGGGCAGGTTCTCGCGCCGCCGGGCCCGCACGGAGCCCCGCCGGCCGGCGGCGGGACCCCGGGGTGCGGGCGGTTCGGTGCGCGCGGGGGTGTGCACCGCGGTCAAGGCTCAGCCCTGACCGATCGCGGCCTTGGCGGCGGCGTGGAATGCGGCGCCGGCCGCGGCCGGGGTCTGGCGCCCGTACTGGACCTCCTCGGCCGACTTGGTCAGCTCGGTCTTGATCTTGCTGTGCCCGGGCAGCGGCACGGCCGGCGGCGGGCCGAACGTCTTCGCGAGCTCGGCCTCGACGGCGATGGACTGCTTCATCGCGGGGTCGTCGACGGAGTCGGCCACCTGCTTGCGCACGTCCAGGTTGGACGGCAGCCCGCGGTCGGTGCCGAGGATCTTGCCGGCCTCCGGGTCGTTGGCGAGGAAGTTCATGACGTCGACGGCGACGTCCTTGTGCGGGCTGCCGCGGAACACCGAGAAGTACATGGAGGCGCGGGCCCACTGGGCGCTCGGATCGCCCGGGTACGCGACCACGCCGAGCTCGTTCTTGGTGTTCTTCTTGAGCTCGGGCATCTGGTTGGCCCACACCCAGCTGGTGGCGGCCTTGCCGGTGACCACGAGCTGCTTGCTGACGTCGGTGACGTTGCCCTCGTGGATCACGTCGGCGGTCGGCGTGGCGCCCCGGTCGCGGGCGCCCTTCCACAGGTCGAACCACGCCGTGGCGTCCTGCTCGGTGAAGCCCAGGTCCTTGCCCTTGTAGAGGTCCTTGCCCTGCTGGCGCAGCCACACCCAGAACGCCTTGTAGTCGGCGCTGGGGTCCTGCGTGCCGGGCACCTTCGCGGTCTTCGAGACGTTCTCGGCCCAGGCGATGAACGCCTCCCAGCTCATGCCGGTCGTGGGTGCGGGCAGCTTGAACCGGTCGAGCAGCGTCTTGTCGTAGACCAGCCCCTGGGTGTTCTCGCCGGACGCGACACCGGCCAGCTTGCCGTCGACGACGCCGTACTGCCACAGGCTCTCCGGGAACTTGGACAGGTCGAGACGCCCGTCGTTCTTGTACGGCGTGAGGTCCAGCGTGACGTTGCGGGTGGCGTACTCGGCGATGTAGTTGTCGTCGAGCTGGAACAGGTCGGGGGCGTTGCCGCCCGCGGTCAGCGTGGCGAGCTTGTCGAAGTAGCCCTGGTTGGCCTGCCACGTCTTCTTGAACGTCACCTCGGGGTGCCTGCGGGTGTAGAGGTCGAGGGCCTGTTCGGTGAGGGCGGCGCGGGCCTCGGCGCCCCACCAGAACACCGACAGCTCGGTCTTGCCGCTGCCGGAGGAGTCGTCGCCGCAGGCCGCGGCGCCGATCAGCAGGGGCAGGGTCAGCGCCGCGGCGAGCAGGCGCCGCCGCGAGGTGTGCCCGGTCGGCGGGGTACGGTGAGCGCGCGTGGGCCGCGCGTCCCCCCGCGGGGTCGTGGTGCGAGACATGGCACTTCTCCTCGTCAGTGGGAGGCGACTCCGGGTGCCGGGGCGGCGACCACGTCGCCCGGGTCCGCAGGGCAGTGCGGGCCCGGGCCCGGGCCCGTCGAGTCACGGATGACCAGTTCGGTCTGCAGGTTCACCAGAGCGGTGGTGCGGCGGTCGTCGCCGTGCGCGAGCAGCATGTCGACGGCCGCCCGACCGGCGGCGGCGGTGGGGGTCGCCACCGTGGTCAGCTTGGGGCGGGTGAGGCGGCTCAGCATGATGTCGTCGATCCCGACGACGCTGACATCCCCGGGGACCCGCAGGCCGCGCTGCTGCAGTCCCTCGATGAGCCCGAGGGCCATCAGATCGTTGTACGCCAGCACCGCGGTGACACCGGGCCGGACGTGGTCGGCGACGGCGAGCCCGCCGTCCTCGGTGGGCGGGTTGGGGCCGAGCACGGTCAGCTCCGCCCCGGCGGCGCGGGCGGCGGCGGTGGCCGAGCGGCGGATCTCCTTGCTGGTCCACGAACCGCGGGGGCCGGCCGCGAGGGCGAGCGTGCGGTGCCCGAGGCCGGTGAGGTGCTCGATGGCGAGGCGGGCGCCCCGGGCGACGTCCATCACGACGGCGGGCAGGCCGGCGATCTGGCGGTTGACGACGACCAGCGGCACCTCGCGGCTGAGCTGTTCGATGAGGCTGTTGCTCATGCGGGGGCTGCACAGCAGGATGCCGTCGACCTGTTTGGCCAGCGCCCGGACGAGCTCCTCCTCGGCGGCCGCGTCCTCGTTGGTGTCGGCGACGAACACGTGGTGGTCGTGGCGGCGGGCCTGGCTCTCGGCGGCCTTGATCAGCGGCGGGAAGAACGGGTTGGCGATGTCGGCGACGATCAGGCCGATGTTGAACGTCCGGCCGGTGATCAGCGCCCGGGCCGCCCGGTTGGGCCGGTAGCCGAGCTGTTCCGCGCAGGCCAGCACGCGGGTCCGGGTCTCCACGTTGACCAGGTGCGGGGCGGAGAAGGTCCGGGACACCGTGGAGATGTGCACCCCGGAGGCCCGGGCGACGTCGCGGATCGTGGCCGGCACGTCCGCCTCCTCTCCGCCTCGCCAAGACAGTGACGACGGTCACTGCGTGCGACTATTAATGCAAGCGGTTGCAGCACTGTCAATGCCTCAAACCCAATGCATCGCTCGGTTTTGTTGACGCCCGGACATCGACATGTCTAACTATGGTGCAAACGTTTGTAGTGCGGAGGTCCGCATGACCCGACGCTTCGCCCTGGTCGGCACGGGGGCCCGCGCCGAGATGTTCGTCCGGGCGATCCACGACCATCCCGGCACGGCCGAGCTGGTCGCGTTCGCCGACACCAACCGGCACCGGATGTGGGTGCACAACGAGTGGCTGCGCGCGGCCGGCCACTCCCCCGTCCCGGAGTACCCGGCCGCCGGCCTGGCCGCGCTGCTGGCCCGTGAGCGGGTCGACGAGCTGATCGTGACCAGCGTGGACGACACCCACGCCGGGCACATCGTGACCGCGCTCGAGGCGGGCTGCGACGTGATCACCGAGAAGCCGATGACCGTCGACGCCGAGGGGTGCCGGCGCATCCTCGACGCGCAGGCACGCACCGGGAAACGGGTGTCCGTCGCCTTCAACTACCGCTTCAACCCCGTGCACGAGCAGGTACGCCGCCTGCTGGCCGAGGGCGCGGTCGGCGAGATCGGATCCGTGCACTTCGAGTGGCTGCTCGACGTACGCCACGGCGCCGACTACTTCCGTCGCTGGCACCGCGACAAGGCGCACTCCGGCGGGCTGCTGGTGCACAAGGCCGGCCACCACTTCGACCTGGTCAACTGGTGGCTCGCGGCCGCGCCCGCCGAGGTGTACGCCCACGGCCGCCTGTTCTTCTACGGCGAGAACGGCCGCCGCCACGGGTACGCCCGCGAGTACGACCGGGTGCACGACTCCCCCGCCGCCGAGGACGACCCGTTCGCCCTGCACCTCGCCGGCAACCCCCGCCTGCACGCCCTGTACCTGGACGCCGAGGCGGACGACGGCTACGTGCGCGACCGCAACGTGTTCGCGCCCGGCGTCAGCATCGAGGACGACCTGGCGGTGCTGGTGCGCTACGACACCGGCGCCACGATGACGTACCACCTCACCGCGTACGCGCCGTGGGAGGGCTACCGGCTGATGGTCAACGGCAGCCGGGGCCGCCTCGAGCTGGAGGTCGTGGAGAGCGACCACGTCAGCCCGGCCGCCGCCGGGGAACTCAAGGGCGCCGCCGTGCACGGGGTCACCGGGAACCCGGAACGCGGCCACCCCCGCCTCACACTGCACCCGTTCTGGGAGCCCCCGCGCGAGGTACCGCTGCCCGAGCGCCCCCGCGGCGGGCACGGTGGCGCCGACGCCCGGATGACCGCCGTCCTGCTCGGCACGCAGACCGACCCGATGAACCGCTCCGCCACGGCCCGCGACGGCGCGCTCGCGCTGCTCACCGGCCTCGCCGCGAACCGCTGCCTGCAGACCGGCGCACCCGTGCGGGTCGCCGATCTGCTCGACCTGAACCCGAGGTGACCGTGCCCGACCCCGTCTTCGCCACCGACCCCCGGCAGCGCGACCTCGCCCGGGAGCTGCACGCCCTGGTCCGCGACCTGCCGCTGATCTGCCCGCACGGGCACGTCGATCCCGGGCTGCTCGCCGAGGACCAGCCGTTCCCCGACCCCGCCCGGCTGCTGGTCGTACCCGACCACTACGTCACCCGCATGCTGTTCAGCCAGGGCATCCCGCCGGCCCGGCTGGGCGTGCCGTCGCGCACCGGCGAGCCGGTCGAGACCGACGGGCGGGCGATCTGGCGGCTGCTGGCCGCCCACTGGCACCTGTTCCGGGGTACGCCGTCCCGCCTGTGGCTGGAGCGCACCTTCGAGACCGTGTTCGGCGTCGGCACCCCGCTGCGCGCGGAGACGGCCGACGAGGTGTACGACGCCATCACCGCAAGGCTGGCCGAGCCGGCGTTCCGCCCCCGGGCGCTGTTCGAGCGCTTCGGCATCGAGGTCCTCGCGACCACCGAGTCGCCCCTGGACGACCTGTCCCGGCACGCCAAGCTGGCCGCGGACGGCTGGGGCGGCCCGGGCGGCCGGGTCATCACCACGTTCCGCCCCGACGACGTGGCAGACATGGAGTTCCCCGGCTGGGCGCGGTCCGTGGCGCGCCTCGGCGAGCTCACCGGCGAGGACACGGAGACGTACGACGGCTACCTGGCCGCGCTGCGCTCACGCCGGGAGGCCTTCATCGCCGCCGGGGCCACCTCGTCCGACCACGGGCACCTGACCGCCCGTACCGAAGACCTGAGCCCGGCCGAGGCCGCCGCGCTGTTCACCCGCGCGTTGCGCGGTGAGGCGTCGGCGGCCGACGCCGAGACGTTCCGCGGCCACATGCTGATGGAGTTCGCCCGGATGTCGCTGGACGACGGCCTGGTGCTGCAGCTGCACCCCGGCGCGGTGCGCAATCACAACACGTGGCTGCACGACGCGCACGGGCGCGACGTCGGCGGCGACATCCCGCAGGCCACCGACTACGTGCACGCGCTGCGCCCGCTGCTGGACCGGTACGGCAACGACCCGCGCCTGCGGATCGTCCTCTACACGCTCGACGAGGACGCGTTCAGCCGGGAGCTGGCCCCGCTCGCGGGCGGGTACGCGGCCCTGTACCTGGGCGCGCCCTGGTGGTTCCTCGACTCCCCCGACGGGCTGCGCCGCTTCCGCGAGGCGGTGACCGAGACGGCCGGCTTCTACAACACCGCGGGCTTCGTCGACGACACGCGCGCGTTCTGCTCCATCCCGGTCCGCCACGACATCGCCCGGCGGGCCGACGCCGCGTACCTGGCCTCGCTCGTGGTGCAGGACCGGCTGCCGGTCGACGAGGCCGCCGAGACCATCGCGGACCTGGCGTACCACCTGCCGAAACGCATCTTCCGACTCGAGGGGGCCCGATGACCCGGATCACCGGCGTGGACGTGCACGACGTGCGGTTCCCGACCGCGGCGGCCGGCGACGGCTCGGACGCGATCAACCGGGGCGACTACTCGGCCACGTACGTCGAGCTGCGCACCGACGGGCCGCACACCGGCGCGGGCTTCACCTTCACGAACGGCCGCGGCAACGAGCTGACCTGTGCCGCCGTACGCGCCCTCGCGCACCACGTCGAGGGCCGGCTGCTGGACGACCTGTGGGCCGACCCGGTGGGCTTCGCGCGCTCGCTCAGCGCCGACGTGCAGCTGCGCTGGCTGGGCCCGGAGAAGGGCGTCATCCACATGGCGACCGGTGCGATCGTCAACGCCGTGTGGGACCTGCACGCGAAGACCGCCGGGAAGCCGCTGTGGCGGTTCCTCGCCGAGCTGCCCACCGAGAAGCTGATCGCTTGCGTGGACTTCCACCACATCACCGACGCGCTCACCCCGCAGGACGCGGCGGCCATCCTGGACAAGGGGCTGACCGGGCTCGACGATCGCCGCGCCGAGCTGGAGCGCGACGGGCTGCCGTCGTACACCACCAGCGTCGGGTGGCTCGGCTACCCCGACGACAAGGTGCGCGAGCTGGCGCGGGCCGCGTACGCCGACGGCTGGCGCGCGATGAAGATGAAGGTCGGCGGGGACCCGGCGGACGACGAGCGGCGGGCCCGGATCATCCGTGCCGAGATCGGGCCGGACGCGCTGCTCATGATGGACGCCAACCAGGTGTGGGACGTCGACGAGGCGATCGCCCGGATGGCCACGCTCGCCGCGGCGGACCCGTACTGGATCGAGGAGCCGACGCACCCCGACGACGTGCTGGGCCACGCGCGGATCCAGCGGGCCGTCCACCCGATCCGCGTCGCCACCGGCGAGGTGGCGGCCAACCGCGTGATCTTCAAGCAGCTCCTGCAGGCGGACGCGGTCCGGGTGGTGCAGATCGACGCGTGCCGGGTGGGCGGCGTCCCCGAGGTGCTCGCCGAGCTGCTGCTCGCGGCGAAGTTCGGCGTCCCGGTGTGCCCGCACGCCGGCGGGGTCGGCCTGTGCGAGCTGGTGCAGCACCTGTTCGCCTTCGACTACCTGCGCGTCGGCACCAGCCTCGAGGGCCGCATGGTCGAGTACGTCGACCACCTGCACGAGCACTTCACCGACCCGGTACGCACCCGCGGCGGCCGGTACGTGCTGCCCGACCGGCCCGGCTACAGCGCCACCATGAGACCGGAGTCCGTCGCCGAGTTCCGGTTCCCCGACGGGCCGGTGTGGCGATGAGGCTGGGCGTACCGGCACTCGCGCACCTCCCGCAGGAATGCCGGCCCCTCATCGCGCCGGGCGCCGTGCCGACCGGCATCGTCCACCTGGGCCTCGGCGCGTTCCACCGCGCCCACCAGGCCGTCTACACCGAGGAGGCGGTCGCGGCCGCGGGCGGCGACTGGGGCATCGCCGGGGTCGCCCCGCGCTCGGTGACGGTGCTCGACGCACTCCGCGAGCAGGACCGCCTGTTCAGCGTCACCAGCGTGTCCGCGCGGGGGAGCGCCACCCACGTGGTGGGCGCCTTCTCCGCTCTCGTGCACGCGGCCTCGGACCCGGAGGCGGTGGTCCGGCTGATCGCCGACCCGGCGGTCCGGGTGGTGACGCTGACGATCACGGAGAAGGGGTACGCCCCCGGCTCCGCGGCGCTGGGCCTGCTGGTGCGCGGGCTGCTCGCCCGGCGGCACGCCGACTCCGGTCCGGTGGCCGTCCTGAGTTGCGACAACGTGCCCGCGAACGGCCGGCACCTGCGCGGCCTCGTGCACCGCGCGGCCGGGGACGACGCCCGGGAGTGGTTGTCGGACCAGGTCACGTTCCCCGGCACGATGGTCGACCGGATCGTGCCGGCCGCCACCGCCGGCAGCCTCGCCCGGGCCGCGGGCGCGCTCGGCGTGGAGGACCGCGCGGCGGTGAGCGGGGAGCCGTACCGGCAGTGGGTGATCGAGGACGACTTCCCCGGCGGACGCCCGGCGTGGGAACGCGCCGGGGCGGTGCTGACCGTCGACGCCCAGCCGTGGGAGCGGTTGAAGCTGCGCTCGCTCAACGGGGTGCACTCCGCGATCGCGTACCTCGGCGCGCTCGCGGGGTGCGAGACGATCGCGCAGGCGCTGACCCTGCCCGGGCTGCGGGCGCTGCTGACCCGGCTCATCACCGAGGACATCGCGCCCAGCCTGCGGCCGCCCGACGGCATCACCGTGGCCGGGTACGGCGAGTCCGTCCTGACCCGCTTCGCCGATCCCGCGCTGGGTCACCGGACGGTCCAGGTGGCGATGGACGGGTCGCAGAAGCTGCCGCAGCGGGTGCTGCACACGATCCAGGACCGCCGGGCGGCCGGGTCGATCCCGCGCTGGGCCGTCCTCGTGGTCGCCGCGTGGATGCGCTTCGTGCAGGGGCGCGCCGACGACGGCCGGGAGCTGCCGCTCGACGACCCGATGGCCGCCGAGATCCGCGACCGGCTCGCCGCCGCGCCGGGAACCCCGGAGGGCGTGGTGGACGCGTTGCTCGGGCTCCGCGCGATCTTCCCCGCGGACCTGGCGGAGGACGACGTGGTGCGGGCGCTGCTGGTCGACTGGCTGACGGCGTTGAGCAAGCACGGCGTCGAGGCCACCCTGGCCGGTACGGCATGAGCGACTGCACCGAACCGCGCCTGCCGCTCGCCGCACACGGCCGCGACCGTGAGGGCCAGGAGGGCATGCCAGGACGACACAGCATGACGACGACCGTCGCGCTGATCGGCGCCAACGGGCACGGGCGGCACCACCGGCGGCAGCTCGCCACGCTCGACGGCGTACGCCTCGTGGCGCTGGCCGACCCGCGCCCGATCGAGCCCGACCCGCCCGTACCCGACGGCACGGAAGTGTTCACCGACCACCGTGAGCTGCTCGCGAAGATCGAGCCCGACGTGGTGGTGATCTGCACGCCGCCGCACACCCACCTGCCGATCGCCGCCGACGCCCTGCGCGCGGGTTGCGACGTGCTGCTGGAGAAGCCGCCGGTGCAGACGCTCGCCGAGCATCGGGAGCTGGCCGCGGTGCTCGAGGAGACCGGGCGGGCGTGCCAGGTGGGGTTCCAGGCCCTCGGCTCGCACGCGGCCGCCAGGTTCTGGGACGCGGTCGCGCGGGAGAGCGTGACGGGCATCGCCGCGGTCGCCTCCTGGCAGCGCGACGACGCCTACTACGCGCGGGCGCCGTGGGCCGGGCGGCGCAGCGTCGACGGCCGGCCCGTGATCGACGGCGTGCTGGTCAACCCGCTCGCCCACGCGGTCATGCAGGCCCTCGCCACGGCGGCGTCCGCGGGGGCGGGCCCGCCGGTCGGGTGCGAGGCCGAGCGCTACCGCACGCGGCTGATCGAAGCCGACGACACCGCGGTCGCCCGCCTCACGCTGGAGAGCGGCCTGCGGATCCTGGCCGCGGCGACGCTGGCGGGCGAGGACTTCATCGCCGGCGAGATCATCGTCGACGGTACGGCGGGCCGCGCGGTCCTCGAGTACCCCACGAACCGCCTCGCGCTGCCGGGCGAACCGCACCTGCGCGAGGTCGCCGGGCGGACCGGGCTGCTGGAGAACCTCATCGCGCACCGGGCCGACCCGTCGGTGCCGTTGCTGGCGCCGCTGTCGCGTACCGAGCCGTTCACCGCCGTCGTGGAGTGGCTGACCGCGCCGGACGCGCCGCCGCCCGTGCTGCTCGATCCGCGGCACGTCGAGGACCACGCCGGCGTCCGGGTCATCCCCGGCATCAACGCCGTTCTGCGGCGCTGCGCGGAGGAGATGGCGCTCCCCTCCGAGCTGGGGGTCATCTGGGCGGCACCGCCGTACCGTCGGCCACCAGCACGGTGAGATCGCGTTCCAGGGTGGTGCCGGCGGCGATCACCAGTGGCCGCTCGAAGGCCAGCGCGGCGCACACCCCGACGTAGTCGCCCGTGCGCACGAACCAGCGGTCGTCGTCGCGTAGACCCCGGAAGACCAGCGTGTAGGCGTCCCCGCCGGTGACCGCCAGCCACGGTTCCGCGCTGCCGTTGACCGCGGTCTCCCCTTCGGCCGAAGACGTGTACGCCACCGCATCGCCGTCCGGGGCGCGCCAGAAGAAGCCTCCGTACCCCGCGCCGCCGGTGCGCCCGTTGGTGGCCGGGCTGCCCAGGGTCACGTCACGGCCGGCGGGGGCGCTCAGGGCGTACGAGAAGGTCAGCTCCCATCCCCCGGGCGCGAGCCGGGCCGCGATGCGTCTCCGCTCGGTGAGCAGAACCCGGCCGGTCCGGTCCTGCCAGCGCAGCCGGTGCCCGATGCCGTCGCCGGCGGGCAGCCGGCCGGCGGGCGCGACCCGGCCGTGGTCGTCGAGCCAGACATAGCCCTCGCCACGCCGGTACGTGCGCCCGCCCCAGAAGTTCACGCCGTCGACGTCCTGCATCGCCACGGACACGCCGAGGTGCCACGGATGGTCGAAGCAGAGCGCGTCCGAGACCCGCACCCCGCCCAGCGTGCGGACGGGGTGCAGGTACGGCCGCGGACCGAGCCGGATGTCGAGGTCCGGGTGCGGCACGTAGGTTGCCACCTCGGCACCGCCGGCGAGCAGCCGTTCATCCTCAGTAGACAAAGGGCCATCCCGCGGAGTCGTAGCCGATGAGGTTGATGCCGAGGTAGGACGCGCCACTGTCGGCGTAGTAGTGGTACACCAGCACATCGGCGTCGCTGTCGGTCAGGACCGCCTGGTGCCCGGGCCCGTGGATCGAGCCGTGCCCGGCCAGCACCTGCGTCCCGCCGCCCGAGGTCATCGCCGTGCCGTTGCGATCCACGAACGGGCCGGTCACGCTGCTCGACCGGCCCACCATGACCCGGTACGTGCTGGACGCGCCCCGGCAGCACAGGTCGAACGACACCCACAGGTAGTAGTACGAGCCGTGCCGGGTCAGGTACGGCGCCTCGATCGCCCCGCCGCCACGCCCGGCCACCGAGCGGATCGTGCTGTCCGAGCGCTTCCCGGTCGCCGGGTTCAGCGCGACCATCTTGATGCCCGACCAGAACGAGCCGAACGTCAGCCACCAGCGGCCCTGCGGATCGACGTACAGGTTGGGGTCGATGGCGTTGTAGTCGTTGCCGCTCGACGACTCGATGACCAGGCCGTCGTTGCTCCACGACCCGGACGCGCCCGTGGTGCTGGTGGCCAGGAAGATCGCCGAGCGGTTCGAGCCGAACGTGGAGGCCGAGTAGTAGAGGTGGTAGCGGCCGTTGCGGTACGAGATGTCCGGGGCCCAGAGGTTGCGGCTGCCGCCGGTGTACGCGGTGGTCCAGGGCGCGCCGTTCGGGAACACCGCGCCGGCGTTACGGAAGGCGGTGCGGTCCTGCGACGTCTTGAGCTGGATGTTGTCGCCGGTGTACGCGGCGAGGTACGTCCCGGCCGGGGTCTTCACCATCGACGGGTCGTGGATGCCGGTGTCCCCGGTGACCCGGCCGGGGTTCGGGTAGGCGGCCGGCGGCACGGTCGGCGTGGCGGCCACGAGGGGCGGCGCGGCGGCGCCGGCCCGGACCGCGGGCGGCGCGGCCACGCCCGCCCGGCCCGCGGGCGGCGCGGCTACACCCGCCCGGCCCGCGGGCGGTGCGGCTACACCCGCCCGGCCCGCGGGCGGTGCGGCGGCGCCGGCCCGGACTGCGGACGCGGCGGCGCGGGACTGCACCGCGGGCAGTGCGGCGGCGGTCAGCGTGATGGTGACGGCGGCGGCGAGGACGCTAAGAGCTCTCCGAGGTGTCATTCCCGAACTGTGACCGTTCACAATTGCCTCCGCAATAGATGTTCATCAATTGAATGGGATCCCCGCCGCTGCGGGGCGACGGGGATCCCGGGTGCGAGGTTCAGAGCGAGATGCGCCCCGCGCCGGCGTTCGCCGTGACGATGGACTTCACGTTGCTCGCCGGGTCGGCGGTGTACGCGTACGGGATGCTCTTCACGCTGCCGCCGGTCTGCCCGCCGCCGGAGCCGACGAGCAGGTTGCCCCGCGCGACCAGCGAGCCCGGGCCCGAGTCGCCCTCACCGAGGTGGTACGGGTCCGGCACGCTCTCGAACGAGTTGTTCTCCACGAGCACGCCGGCGCCCTCGGTCGAGGCCACCCCGTACCCGCTGTTCTTGTAGTAGTAGTTGTTGTAGACGTGCACCGGGTTGCCGAAGCGCACCCGCGGGTGGCGCTGCGTCGACGCGTCGAACCAGTTGTGGTGGTACGTCACGCGCAGGTGCCCGGTGTCCTGGCTGGCGTTGTCGTCGCTGTGGCCCAGCAACATGGACTTGTCGTGGTTGAACACCCGGTTCCACGACACGGTGACGAAGTCCGACCCGCGCTTGATGTCGACCGCTCCGTCGTAGCCGTGGCTGAACGTGTTGTGGTCGATCCAGATGTTCGTGGCCGAGGACTGCACGTTGACCGCGTCGTCGTTCCAGTCGCGGAACGTCAGGTTGCGGATGATGACGTTGCGGTCGCCGTTGACGTTCAGGCCGCAGCCCACGATCGTCGCGCCCGCGTTGCCGATGATGGTCTTGTTGGAGCGGACCCGCAGCATGCCGGAGCAGCTGATCGTGCCGGAGACCCGGATGACCGCCGCCGAGCTCGAACCGACCGCCGAGGTCAGCGCGGAGGCGCTGCTCACCGTGGTGGCCGAGGCGCTGCCGCCGCCGGTCGTCCCGCCGTTCTGGGTCGCCCACCCGACGAGGTCGGTGACGGCCGCCGCCCGAGGCGCCGCGGCCGGTGCAGCCGCGGGCCGGTCGGCGGCGAAGGCGGAGCCGGCTCCGGCGAGTCCGGCGCCCACCAGAACGAGCGTGGCCGCGCCGGCGGAGGCGCCGAGCAGTTTTGTGCGCATGGTCTTCTCTCCCTTTCCAGGGGTCGGGTGCCGCCGCGCGATGGATCGCGGCGACGGGGTCATGAGGTGTGCGGCGGGTGACGGCCCGCCGGTGGGCAGTACGCGGTGCACCGCGGTGGCCTGCCCGGGTCGCCGCGAGGCGGCGTCGCTGCGGCCGGCTCGCGCCGTACCGGTGACGCCTGGCGGCGGATCGGAAACGGGAGTACGCCGGATCGGCACGGGAACCCCGCGGCGGCCGGCCGGCGGTGTTCTCGCGTGCGGTGGATGTCTGGCTCCCGCGCCCGCTTTGCCCTGAAGCAAGCGCTTTCCTGGTACCAGAACAACACAGACGGATGTCGATGTGAAGACAAAACCGCTTGCAGGTTGTTTGCAGGATCGGGCGTATCGCCCGCCGGCCCGGCCCAGAAAGGGATAATTCGGTCTGGCCGCGGGATGAGGGGACGACGATGACGGTTTCCGGAAACCGTCCACGGGTGCTGCTCGTGGACGACGAAGCCAACCTGCTCGACGGCATGCGCCGGCAGCTGCGCCGCGAGTTCGACGTGGAGACCGCCGTCGGCGCGGCGAAAGGGCTCTTCGCGCTGCGCCAGCCCGAGCCGTTCGAGGTGATCGTCTCCGACTTCCTGATGCCGGGCATCAACGGGGCCGAGTTCCTGGCCGCCGCCCGCAAGGTCGCCCCGGACACCACCCGGATGCTGCTGACCGGGCACACCGACCTGGAGGACGCGGCGGCGACGGTCAACCGGGGGCAGGTGTTCCGGATGCTGCTCAAGCCGGTCGACACCGAGACCATGAGCGCCGCCCTGCGCGACTGCGTGGCCCAGCACCGGCTCCTGGTCGCCGAACGGGAGCTGCTGGAGCAGACCCTCAACGGCAGCGTCAAGGCGCTGACCGACGTGCTGGCCCTGGCCAGCCCGGACGCGTTCGGGCGGGCCAACCGGATGTCCCGGCTGGCGGCCCGGATCCTGGACGCGCTGGAGGAGGAGATCCCGGACCGGTGGGCCGTCGAGCTGGCGGTCATGATGTCCCAGATCGGGATCGTGTCGCTGCCGCCCGCGGTGGCCGAGAAGCTGGCCGTCGGCTGCGAGCTGACCCCGGCCGAGCAGGCCATGGTGGACGCGCTGCCCACGGTCGCCGGGCAGCTCGTCTCGGCCATCCCGCGCCTGGCACCGGTCGCCGAGGCGATCCGGTACTCACGGAAGAACTTCGACGGCTCCGGGCAGCCCGAGGACGGCGTCGCGGGAGCGGCGATCCCGCTGGGGGCGCGGCTGATCCGCATCGTCGAGGACTACGACCGGCTGCTCATCGAGGGTGTGACCCCGGCCGTCGCCGCGGCCACGGTCGATTCACGGAGCGGGACCTACGATCCCACGCTCTCCGCCGTGCTCCGGACGGCCGCGGCCGCGACCGGCGGGGAGACCGTACGCGCGGTCTCCCTGCAGGATCTGCGGCCCGGCATGGTGCTGGCCGCGCCGGTGACCAGCAGGTCGCACGTGCGACTGGTCAGCGCCGGGCAGGAGGTGACGGTCGGCCTGCTCACCCGGCTGCACAACTTCGCGGCGCTGGAGGACGGCGTCGCCGAGCCGGTCGTCGTGACAGAGACCGCCGCGGCCCTCGCGAACGAGCCCAGCGTGTCATGACCGGGACCGCCGCGGTCAGGTCGGAGGGGCCGCCAGTCCGCGCCGCCACCGGGTGACCGCCTCGCGGGCGGACCCGCTGAGCTGGTCGTCGGCGACCGGTGCCGTCTCGGGCGACCCGCAGACGAAGCCCAGCTCCGCCTCGACGAGGTGATGGGCGAGCGCGACCGCGGCCGCTGCGTCGGTGACGTCGCCCGATGCCACCGGCTCCTGGTGGGCGGCCGCCGCCTCGATCACCGGTTCCGGCAGGGACCACAGGCGTAGCAGGCGTGCCCCGATCTGACGGTGGTCGATGCCGAACGTGGCGGACTCGATCTGGCAGAGCGGCGCCCCGGGGTCCTCCCGCCACCGCTCGAGCAGCCCGGCGAACTCGGCGGGCCGCGACGACGCCAGCACCAGTTGGCCCACCTCGTGCAGCAGCCCGGCGGTGAAGGCGTGGCCCTCCCACTCCCGGCCCGCCGCGAGCCGGCCCGCGAGCCGCGACGTCTGCACCGCGTGGGCCGTCAGCGCCTCGATCCAGGCCACGGGGAGCGCGCCGGCCGGATCGAAGGTCTGCACCAGGTCGTGCATGAGCACCAGGCCCCGTACGGTCGGCACGCCCAGCAGCGCGGTGGCCTGCACCACGCCGTTGACCTTGTGCCCCATCGCGTACGCCGAGGAGTTGACCAGGTGCAGCACCTTGGCGGCCACCGCCGGGTCGCCCTCGAGCACGTGCCCGACCGACTGCGCCGTGGCGTCCTCCGCCGCGAGGGCGGTGGTCAGCTGCACCAGCGCCTGCGGCGCGCTCGGGAGCGACTCGATCACGGCGATGTCGCCCTGCACCGCGTCGTCGGCCGCCGACGGGTTGTCCGGGATGAGCCGCTGCACGGCCCGGACGATCTGGTCGGGGGTGCTGGGCTTGTGCAGGAACTCGTGGGCCAGCACCATGATCCGCATCAGGTTGTCCTCGTTGGCCTGCCCGGAGAGGATCACCCGGGCCATCGCCGGGAATTCCGTACGGACGCGTTCCAGCAGCTGCGCGCCGTCCATGCCGGGCATGCGGTAGTCGGTGACGATCACGTCGCAATGCCGGCTGTGCAACGTCTCCAGCGCCGCCTGGCCGCCCTCCACGAACGACATGTCCCACTGGTCGCGGTGGGTCCGCAGCATGCGCCGCAGCCCGCTGAGGATGCGCGGCTCGTCGTCGACGAACACGATGTGCGGCCGCCGGGTCATGCGCCCACCTCCGCCATGTCGCTGCCCTGCGCCAGGTCGGCGGGGAGCCGTACGGTGAACACCGTGCCGACGCCCGGCTCGCTGGTGAAGTCCACCTCGCCGCCGTGCCGGTCGACCACGAGGGTGCGGACCAGCGCCAGGCCCTGACCGGTGCCGGTGCCGACCTCCTTGGTGGTGAAGAACGGGTCGAAGAGCTTGTCGGCGATCTCCGGCGGTACGCCCGTGCCCGTGTCCGCCACCTCGATCACCACCTGGGAGTCCTCGAGGCGGGTGCGCACGGTGATCGTGCCCCGGCCCCGGTCGGCGGCACTGATGGCGTGCGCGGCGTTGACCACGAGGTTCAGCACCACCTGGTTGATGTCGCCGAGGTGGCAGTGCACCAGCGGCAGCTCCGCGAAGTCGGTCACCACGTCGGCCACGTACTTGATCTCGTTGTTGGCCACGATCAGCGTGTTGGCGATCGCCTCGCCGAGGTCGGCCTGGGTCTTCTCCTCGCTGCCCGGGTGGCCGAAGGCCTTCATGGCCCGCACGATCCCGGCGACCCGGTTGATCCCCTCCAGGCTCTGCTGCAGCGCCATCGGCACCTCCTCGAGGAGGAAGTCGATGTCGATCTCGTCGGCGATCCGCTCGACCGTCGCCGCCAGCGCGGCGTGGCCGGCTTCGTCGGCCGCCGGGGAGGCCAGCTCCCGGTACGCCTCGTGCAGCCGGTTGAGGTCGGCGAACGCGGTCTCCAGGAACCGGGCGTTGTCGCCGACGAACTGGATCGGCGTGTTGATCTCGTGCGCGATGCCCGCCGCCAGCCGTCCCACCGACTCGAGCTTCTGCGCGTGCCGCAGCTCCAGCTCCAGCCGCTGGCGTTCGGAGACGTCCCGCGCGTTGAACACGATGCTGCGGGAACCGTCGTGCTCGTTGACGTAGTCGAGGACCGCCTCGACGCTCGTCCACTGCGCCCGGTCGTCGGTACGCATCCGGCACGGCCGGGCCACCGGCGGGCTGGAGCCGGCCGCCGCGGCGACGATCCCGTCCAGGTCCTCCGGGTGCAGCAGCGACCAGAGCACCCGGCCGGACAGCGAGGACGCGGGCACGCCGAGGAGCTTCTCCGTACCCGGATTGGCGAAGCGGATGATCCCCGCCTCGCTGGCCAGCACCAGAGCGTCCGGGGAGTGGTCCACCACGGCGCTGAGCCGGGAGCGGTTGAGCAGCTGGTCCAGGGTCAGGGCCGCCTCGTCCGCGAGCGTGGTGACCGACGACGAGAGGTCGTCCTGGGAACGCCGGTTCAGGGCGAGCACCAGCAGGCCGAAGCAGGCGCCGTGGACAGCCAGCGGGGCGAGCACGATGACCGGGTACTCCCGCAGCCGGAACACCGCGCTGGCCTCCTCCGCGTCGCCGTCGGTGAGCTGCACGAAGCCGCCCGGCACCAGCGCCGCCCGGGCCGGCTCGGGCAGCGCCTCGCGTTCGGCGACCCAGCCGGCGGCCTCCGTACCCACCTCGCCCGCCGCCGCGACGACGTGCAGGGCCGGACCGGCGATGGTGACCACCAGCGCGGCGCTCACCTGCGCGTCCATGCTCAGCGCGGCGCCCAGGGTGACGTCCATGGCCTCCTGGCGGGTGGTCGAGGCGACCAGGCCCGCGCCGGCCGACGCGGCGGCGCGTTCCCGGGCGGCGGCGCGGTCCCGCGCGGCGGCGGCCCGGGCAAGGACGTGGTTCACCACGAGCGCGATGAAGGCGGTGATGAGCAGCGACACGACGGAATCGCCCGAGGCGTCGAAGACGCCGAGGCCCAGGGCCATGATGGCGGTCAGCGTGACGACGGCGACCGCCTTCTCCCGCAGGCCGCCG
This sequence comes from Nucisporomicrobium flavum, assembly GCF_016464385.1. Lineage (GTDB taxonomy): Bacteria > Actinomycetota > Actinomycetes > Mycobacteriales > Micromonosporaceae > Actinoplanes > Actinoplanes flavus_A. Next base: position 665,851 of record NZ_JADMLH010000001.1, read on the forward strand.
TAGAGGGCCCGGAAGTTGACCCACATGAAGCACACGCCGACGGTCGTGCCGTACCCGGAGGCGCCCGCGATGAGCACGACACAGGCGCCCTCGGGCAGCCAGCTCCAGGCCGGGAACCGCTGCCACCGGTACCCCAGCAGGAGCCAGCCCGTGAGGAGCAGCGTCGCGGCCACGGCGGCGGTCTCCAGGGGTGCCGGCGCGACCCGCACCCCCCACAGGCCGAAGCACGGCCAGATCAGCACGAACAGCAGGAAGAGCGTACGGACCTGGCCGAGCATGGTGTCCGTGCCGCGGAACCACCGTCGTACCGGTGCCGGAAAACCGTCCATCTCATGACTCCCCGCCGGTTGGCGCCTGCGCTACCTCCTCCCTATCGGCGTTTGGCGCCCACGGTGCAGATTTCCCGCAAATGCTCCGGCCTGCGATCCGGCCGTACGGTCGCGGGTTGCCTCAGATGTGCCGTCGCGGTGCCGATGGGGAGCAAGGGAGCATGCCGCGCCGGGCACGCGAAGGGGTGAGGCGTGACAATTGACCGGACGGCCGAGGTCTCGGCCTTTCTGGAGGCGGCGGAGGCCGCGGTGCCCGGCGGGATCGCCTTCCTCGACGGGGATCTGCGGTTCGTCCGGGTCAGCCCGGCGTTCGAGGCGGTCGTCGGCGAGCCCGCGGCCGCGCTGATCGGACGGCCGGCGTCCGGCGCGCTGACCGCCGCACCGGGCCGGCTTCTGGACGTGCTGCGGGAGGTCCGCGGCGGCGGGGCCCCGGTCAGCGATCTCCGGATCGACGCGGCCCCGGTCGCCGGGCGGCGGCGCAGGTGGCGGATCGACTGCCGGCCCACGCCGGACGGCGTCTGCCTCCTGCTGTCGGACGTCACCGAGGAGGAGACGGCCGCGGCGCTGCGCAACGCCTTCATGCGGGACATGCCCGAGGGCCTCTACACCGTCGACGACGCGGGCCGGCTGACCTCGCTCAACCGGGCCGCGTCGGAGATGCTCGGGTGGGCCGAGAGCGAGCTGCTGGGCCGCAGCATGCACGACACCGTGCACCGGCCCGCCGCGGACGGCAGCCCGGCGGGCGTCGACCAGTGCGCCCTGCGCCGGCCCGCGGCGATGACCGAGGAGGTCTTCGTCCGCAGGGACGGGACCCCGTTCCAGGTCGTGTGCTCGGTCGCCCCGCTCCACGAGGGCTCAGGCGTACCCGGGGCGGTGGTGACCTTCCGCGACGTCACCGAGGCACGGCGGGCCGACCTCGAGGCGCACCACGACCAGAAGCTGGAGTCCCTGGGGCGGCTGTCCGCCGGGCTGGCCCACGAGATCAACACGCCGATCCAGTTCGTCGGCGACAACACCCGGTTCCTGGCCGACGCGTACGAGGACATGTGGCAGCTGCTGATGGTCTACCGCGGCTGCCTGGCGCCGGAGCTCGGCGAGATGGCCTGGGACGAGCGCACCGCCCGGGCCCGCGAGGCCGAGGAGAAGGCGGACGTCGAGTACCTGGTCGCGGAGATCCCGGCGGCGGTACGGCAGACCCTCGATGGCGTCGAGCGGGTGGCGTCGCTGGTCCGGGCGATGAAGTCGTTCAGCTACAAGGACACCGCGGAGCAGTCGTACGCCGACCTCAACGAGGCCATCCGCACGACCCTCACGGTGGCCCGCAACGAGGTCAAGTACGTCGCCGACGTGGAGCTGGACCTCGGCGACCTGCCCGAGGTGCTGTGCCACCGCGGCGACCTCAACCAGGTGTTCCTGAACCTGCTCGTCAACGCGGCCGACGCGATGGAGGGCCGGGAGCAGCGCGGCCGGATCGAGATCAGCACGCGGTCGGAGGGGCCGGAGGTGGTCATCCGCTTCACCGACGACGGCTGCGGGATCCCCGAGCACATCCGCCAGTCCATCTTCGATCCGTTCTTCACCACCAAGGGCGTGGGCAAGGGCTCCGGTCAGGGTCTCGCCCTGGCCCGGGCGGTCCTCGACCGGCACGGCGGGTCGATCGACGTGCAGTCCGAACCGGGCCGGGGCAGCACCTTCACGCTGCGGCTGCCGGTGAACGGGCGCCCGGACGCATGAGCCGGCCCCGGGTCCTCTTCGTCGACGACGAGCCGCGCATCCTCGACGGGCTGCGCCGGTCGCTGCGCGCACGCCGGCACGACTGGGACATGGAGTTCGCCACCTCCGGCGCGCAGGCGCTGGAGATGCTCGCCGCCGCGGCGTACGACGTGATCGTCTCCGACATGCGGATGCCCGGCATGGACGGCGCCGAGCTGCTCACCGAGGCCGGGCGGGCGTACCCCGGGCTGGCCCGGGTGGTGCTCTCCGGCCACATCGAGCCCGAGGCGATCGTCCAGGTGGCGATGGCGGGCCACCGCTTCCTCACCAAGCCGTCGGACGCCGACAGCCTGACCGCCGTCGTCGATCAGCTCCTGCTGCGCACCTCCAGCCCCGATCCGGCCCACGCCCGCCGGCTCGCGGGCGCCGTACGGTCCATCCCGGACCTGCCCGGCCACGCCGGCGCTGTCGCCGCGCTGCGGGCGCCCGACGCGACCGTGGAGACCGCGGCGCACGCCGCGGTCGAGGACATCGGGCTCGCCGCCAAGCTGCTCCAGCTGTCCACCTCGCGGTTCTTCGGCGGCCGCCCGCGCAACTACTCGATCGGGTCGATCGTGCGGGCGATGGGCGTGCCGATGGTCCAGGCCGTCGCCGAGGCCGGGCACCGGTCCTGGTCCCCGGCCGGCTGGTACCCGGGCAGCGAACCCCTGCTGGAGGCGGTGTGGCGGCACGCCCGGGCGACTGCGCGGCTGGTGGAGCAGGTGGCCTCCCCCGCGAACCGGCCGCACGCCGAGGCGGCGGCACTCCTGCAGGACGTCGGGCACCTGATCTGCCTCGCCGGGGCGGCGGGACCTGTCGACCTCGCGGCCGGCACGCGCGACGGCGTGCCGTTCCGGGACGTGGCGGTCGAGATGCTGCACCTGTGGGGCGTACCGGCTCCCATCGCCGTCGCCGTCGCCCAGCGCGACACCCCGCACCGGCCGGACCCGGCCGGGCTGGGCGTGGCCGGCGCCGTACGGGCCGCGCACCTGCTCGTCACCCGGGCCGAGTCGGGCTCCCTGACCGGCCCGCAGCAGGAGGAGCTCGCGCTCCTGCTGGCTCATCCGCAGTTGCAGGCACAGCCGGTCGACTGGCACCGGGCGGCCGAGGAGGCGGCGGCGCAGGCCGAGCCCACGGCTTGCGGCGCCGCGTCATGACCGCGTCCGCCGCCGGCGGGCGCCGAGAGGAGGGCACCGATGGCACGCATCCTGGTGGTCGACGACGACCCGGGCATCCGCAGCCTGCTGACCGACGTGCTGGAGCTCGAGGACTACGAGGTCAGCGTGGCCGTGGACGGCGTGGCCGCGGTGCAGGCGGTGCAGACCGTGTCACCGGACTTCGTCGTCCTCGACGTGATGATGCCGGGGCTGGACGGCTTCGCGGTGCTCGCCGCGATCCGTGACCTGCCCGGCGAACCGATCCCGGTGCTGATGCTGACCGCGGCCGCCGAGCCGGGCACCGGCTCCCGGGCGTGGGCCGGCGGGGTCGACTACTACCTGGCCAAGCCGTTCTCCGCGGACGCCGTCCTGGACCTGATCGACGGCGTGCTCAGCCAGCAGGTCCCGGTGAGCGAACGGTGAACCCGCCGGACCTACCTCAATTTCAGCTCAAGTCCTCCGCAGGCGCGCCGATGCTCTTCAACACGCCGGCCCTGGCGAGATTCCGGGTGCGGGCGAGCAAGACGAAGACGTCCCGCCGATAAGCGAGGTGCACAGGTCATGAGGAACAACCGTCGCCGCCGGATCGGGCTGGCCGCGGCCGCCGCGGTCACGGTGGCCGCCGTGCCCGTACCCGCGGTCGCGCAGCCGGTCGCGGTCTCCTGGCGTGAGGTCGTGGTGACCGGCTCCGGCGCGGAAGCCGCGGCGAGCGCCGTCGAGACCGCCGGCGGCCGGGTCGTGGCGTACCTGCCGGTGACCCGTGGCGTCGCGGCCGTGCTGCCGCGGGGCGCCGCGCTCGGACCGGGATGGACCGTGGCGCCGCAACGCGAGCTCAGCGTCGCCGGCGCCACGTCCGACAGCGACGGCAGCGCCACGACCGTACGCCGGATGCTCGGCATGCCGGCCGACGGCAACGAGGGCGCGGGCGTGACTGTCGCCGTGGTGGACACCGGCATCGCCGACGTCGCCGACCTCAGCGGGCGCGTGGCGGCCCGGGTGGACCTGACCGGTACGGGCGCCGGCGACGGGTACGGCCACGGCACCTTCATGGCCGGGCTCATCGCGGCGTCGGGTGCGGCCTCCGGCGGCGCCTACCGCGGTGTCGCCCCGGGCGCGGACCTGGTCGACGTGAAGGTGGCCGACGCGGACGGGCGTACCGACCTGATCACCGTGCTGCGCGGCCTGCAGTGGGTCAGCGACCACCGCAGGGACGTCCAGGTCCTCAACCTCTCGCTGTCCTCGGCCAGCCCGCTGCCGTACCAGGTCGACCCGCTGAACCAGGCCCTCGAGTCGCTGTGGCGCCAGGGCGTCACGGTCGTGGTGCCGTCGGGCAACGAGGGCCCGGACGCTGGCTCGATCACCGCTCCGGGCAACGACCCCGTCCTGCTCACCACCGGCGGGCTGGACGCGGCGGGCACCGCCGGGCGCGGCGACGACGTGGTCGGTATCTGGTCCGGGCGCGGCCCCACCTCGCAGGGCGACGCCAAGCCGGACCTGGTCGCCGCCGGCGGTCACGTGGTCAGCCTGCGCTCGCCGGGCAGTGCGGTCGACCGGGGCAACCCGCAGGCCCGCGTCGACGAGACGTACTTCCGCGGGTCGGGTACCTCGATGGCCGCCGCGGTCACCTCCGGCGCCATCGCCGCGACGCTGGAGGTGCAGCCGAAGCTCGGCCCCGACGCGATCAAGAACCTGCTGGTCGGCACCGCCTACCGCAGCGCGGGCCTGACCTCCGAGGCGGGCGCGGGCGCCGGTGGCCTGGACGTCGCCGCCGTGCTCGCCGCCGCACCGAAGTGGCGTACCAGCGGCGCGCAGAACCGCTACGAGCAGGACACCGAGACGGTACGCCGCGACGCCAAGCGCTGGTCCGCCTTCACCGAGGCCGTGGTGGCCGGCGACGGCGCGGCCGCGGAGCGGGCCTGGGCGCGGCTGAGCCCGGCGTCGCAGGACTGGGCGGCGCGCGCGTGGGCGCAGCTCGACCCGGCCGCCCGGGCATGGGCGGCGCGGGCGTGGGCCGCGCGGGCCTGGGCCGGCGCGGACGACGGCTGGGCGGCACGCGCCTGGGCGGCCCGGGCATGGGCGGCGCGGGCGTGGGCGTCCACGGACTGGGCGGCCCGCGCCTGGGCCGGCGAGGACTGGACCGCCCGCGCGTGGGCCGGCGAGGACTGGGCCGCGCGGGCCTGGGCCGCCGACCGGTGGAGCGCCACGTCCTGGGCCTGGTTGCCTCAGCAATGACCAGCCCGTCGCACGAGGCCGGCCGCCCGCTCCCGCAGCGGGCGGCCGGTGCCGTGCGCGGGTACGCCGCGGATCCGATCACCCGCCGGGTGGCCGCGGTCGTGACGCTGGGCGCCGCCCTCGGTGCCGTCGTGGTCGTCGTTCTGCCCGGCCGGGCGAGCGTGCTGGCCGGGGTGGGCGTACCGGCGGCGTGGCTGGTACCCGGCCTCGTCGTGCTGACCTGCCTGGCCGAGATCACGGTGGTGCGGCTGCGCCACGGCGAGGCGGTCGAGGAGCTGAGCCTCTACGAGGCCGCGCTGATCATCGACGTGCTGCTGCTACCGCCCCGGGACGCGCTGCTGGCCGCCGTCGCCGGGCTGGTGCTGGCGAGCGTGGTGCAGCGCCGCCCGGCGGTGAAGGCTCTGTTCAACCTCGGTACGTACACCGCCGCCGTGTCCGTGCTGATTCTGCTGGCCCAGCTGGTCGGCGGCGCGGGAGGCGCCCTGACGGTGCGGGTGCTGGCCGGCGTCCTGATCGGCACGCTCGCCTTCACGATGGTGAACCTGTGCTGCCTGGCCCAGATCCTCGCCGTCATCAACGGCGTGCCGGCGTGGTCGATCGTCCGCGACGAGGCCCGGCTGTCGGTGTCCATGGCGCTCGGTACGGTCGCGACCGGGCTCACCACGACCGCCGTCGCCCTGCACGCGCCGGTGCTGCTGCCGTTCATGGCCATGCCCGCGATCGCGGTCACATACGCGTACCGGGCCGCCGCGCGCGAGGCCGATGAGCGGGCGCGGTCCTCGGCACTGCTGCGGCTCTCCGAGGCACTCGCGGGGCGCGAGGACGTCATCCGCCGGTTCCTGGTGCTGGTCCGCGAGGCGTTCGACGCGGAGGTGGGGGTGATCGTGCTGTCCGGCTCCGACGTGGCGCTGTCGGTCGAGGCGGATGAGCCCTCCGCGGTGCGCACCGGCCCGCCGCCCGCGTACCTCGCCGGGCTGGTGGAGGCGGACGCTCCCGTGCAGCTCACCGAGAACCTGCCGGCGGGCCTGCGGCACGCGGTCGTCATCCCGGTGGAGGGCGGCGGCGGCCGGTTCGGCGCCGCGGCGTTCGCCAGCCGCGGCCGGCGGCGGATGTCCACCGGAGACGTCACGCTGCTCGCCTCGCTGGGCAACGCGCTCGCGGTGGCCATCCGGGGCGCCGAGCACCTCGAGCGGCTCACCGAGGAGCGCAGCAAGCTGCAGGCCGTCGTCGAGCAGTCGGCCGAGGGCATCATGGTCGTCGACGGCGCCGGCCTGGTCCAGGTCTGGAACCAGGCGCTGGGCGAGATGGCCGGCATCCCCGCCGCGGAGGCGACCGGCCGGCCGCTGAGCGCGCTGCTGGAGGTGCCGGCCGACGAGGAGCGCGCGGGGCTGCTGCCGGTGGACGAGGAGACGCCACGGGTCGCCACCGAGCTGACCATACGGCGCCCGGACGGTGAGGAGCGGCGCCTGCGGCTCGCCCACTCGGCCATCTTCGCGGCCGGCGAGCTCGTCCGCGACGTCGTCGTGATCAGCGACCTGACCCGCGAGTACCGCACCGAGCGGCTGAAGTCGGACTTCATCGCGATGGTGTCGCACGAGCTGCGGACGCCGCTCACGCCGATCCTCGGGTACGTCGACCTGCTGCGTACCCGGGGCGAGCGGATGACACCGCAGAAGCGCGCCGATGCGCTGGCCCTGATCGGTGACCGGGCGGCGCACCTGTCCCGGCTGGTCGAGGACCTGCTGCTGGCGTCCCGGGTCGGCGACCGTCCCGACGAGGCGGGGCTGCAGGTCGCCGTGGCGACGCACGACCTCGCCGCGATCGTGCGGCAGGCCGTCGGCGACCTCAGCTCCGGCCGGGTGGTGCTGACCGGGTGCGACGAGGAGTGGCCGGCGCGCTGTGACCCCGGCCGTACGGTGCAGGTGCTCACGAACCTGATCGGCAACGGGCTCAAGTACTCCGCCGAGGACCGTACGGTCGAGGTCTCGCTGCGCCGCGCCGCGGGCATGCTGCACGTCGACGTCAGCGATCACGGGCGCGGCATCCCCGCCGACTCGCTCGAGAAGGTCTTCGAGAAGTTCCACCGCGTCGAGGACCCGATGACCATGAGCACCAGCGGTACGGGCCTCGGCCTGTTCATCGCCCGCCGCCTCGCCCGTGCCATGGGCGGCGACGTCACGCTCCAGTCCCGGATCTCGGTCGGTTCAGTCTTCACGCTGTCCCTGCCACCGCCGGACTGATCCCGCCCGCGCCGCCGGTCAGACGGTGGCGCCGACCCGGGCCCGGCGTTCCACGCGTGGCGCGCCCCGGCCGGCGGCGTGCCGGGGTGACGGGACCGGCCAGGGGCGCAGCCGCGGTGTGCGCCGGGCCGCCAGGTCCTCCACCCAGCCCACCGCGAGCACGGCGAACAGCAGCATGGACAGCGCGATGCCGGAGAAGGCCAGGTAGATGAGCAGGCCCTGGTGCCAGTCCCAGAGCTTGAGCTGGTCGCCCACGATGATGGCCGCGGTGATGACCACGTTGTGCCACAGGTAGATCGTGACGGCGCGGTTGTTGAGCGCGGCCACCAGGCGCTGCAGCAGCGGCAGCCGTCCGAGCCAGGCCATGTCCGGGTCGAGGCGCAGCAGGGCCAGCACGAAGCCCATCGAGTACAGGGCGTGGGCCAGCGGGAACGGCACGAGGTCGAGGCCTCCGGGGCCCGGGTGCTCGACGACCCAGCCGAGGCTGACCACGGTCAGCACGGCGGCGATGCCGGCGACCAGGGCGGGCCGGAGCCGGCGCAGGTCGCCGTCGCGGTGGGCGAAGCCGAGCAGCCAGCACGGCAGGAACGTCAGCACGTAGCCGGCGGTCTGCACGGCGTTGTTGCCGGTGACGATCGGCTGGCTGTGCAGGGCGGCCAGGATCAGCAGCGGTACGGCGATCGTGAGCACCCGCCGGCGCCGGTACAGGCGCAGCAGCACCGGGGACAGCAACACGAGCCACAGGTAGGTGGCCAGGTACCAGAGCACGCCGGCCCCCTCGGCGCCGACGTCACCGATCCCGTGGCTGGCCGGCGGGGTGGCCAGCGGCACGACCCAGAGCAGGAAGTCGGGCCACGCCGGGTGGTGCGCCCAGCCGCCGGCGAGCATCAGCGGTACCAGGACGAGCCCCATGACCCACAGCGCGGGCAGCAGCCGGCGGACGCGGCTGCGGATGACCTTCGGGCCGGGCGAGCGGTCGAGGGACTTCGCCATCAGCGAGCCGCCGAGGGCGAACATCACGCCCATCGAGGGAAAGAGCAGGGCGAGAACGGCGTAATGGAAGGCGTGGTACGCCACGACCCGAACGATAGCCAATGCACGGAGAGTGTCGAAATAGCGATCTCGGGCGGGCGCCTGTGCGCTCGTCACGTCCACCACCAGCGAACTCCTGCAGTCTAGGCCAATCGGTCATCACACACAGTAGCGGATCATGACCGGGAGCCGGTGAGCCGAACGGCTGGAATATTGTCCCCGCTCGGCGGCGCCGGGCGCTGTTGCGGGACCTTCGGCCCTGTCCCCCGGACCCCCGGCGGAGCGACATTGAGCGGGAGCCCACCGGCACTGGGATGGGAACCTCGGGCGGCGGAGCGACACGCTGACTGGTCATCATCGGTCGCACGAAAATCCGCCGCCGGATCTGCCGGTGGGCCACTAACTGCCCGCGTCTCAGGCGAACGGGGCCGGGTGCTCGCGCTCGTCCTGCGCCGCGAGCCGCGCCATGGCCGCCCGGTAATCCGTACGACTGATCGCGCCGGAGAACAACAGCTCCTGGAGAACCGCATCCGGCGAGGCCTCGGCCGGGGCAGCCGGGACGGGCTCGCGGCGCGGCGGCAGGCTCAGCACCGGTCCGAGGCAGGGGTCGACACGCGTCCCCTCGTCCCCGGGCCGGTCGGTTTCCCGCGGGCTCAGGATCGGCGCGAACGCCAGGGCCACCAGGTGCATCGCGATCAGCACCCACACCACGACGACGAGCGTGTTCACGGCCATCACCCCAGCAGAACGTCCTTCAGCGGCCGGCGTGGCGTGGCGGGCACCGGGCGGCCGTAGCCCACCCGGAGCACCATCTGCGCCCAGGCGCCCGTACCGGTGTCGGTGAGCAGCGCCCGGACCGCCGGCAGCTCCACCGGCTGGCTGATCGGCGTGGTCGCCAGCCCCAGCCCGGTCGCGGTCAGCAGCACCCGCTGCAGTGCCTGCCCGGCCCTGAGCCAATCCTCCGGCCCGTCACCGCGGGTCGCCAGCACGACGATCGTCGGGTGCGGCTCGAACTCGGCGGTCAACGGGTCACGGTCGCGGCGCGGCAGCGCGAAGTCGCGTACCGGCAGGACCTCCAGGGCGTCCCACGGGCCGATCGCGGTCACCGGCACGCCGTCCTGGCGGCCCCGGCCGGGCTTCGTCCACCGGGCCAGCTCGGCGTCGTAGCCGTCGCGCTCGCGCAGGCGCCGGTCGGCGGCCCGGGACATGCCCAGGATGGCGTCGCGGCCGACCGGGCTCGCCACGGCCAGCGCCGCACCCTCGAGGTGGGCGGCCGTGACGAGCCGTTCGACGGCGTCGGCGGGCAGCGCGGTGTCCGCGAACGGGTAGCGGTTCGTGTGCCGGCGGCCGACCGCCAGCGCCAGCGAGGCGACGCCGGGCGTCGAGGCCGCCGGGCGCCCCACCGAGACCCGGGCCACGAGGTCCGGCCGCTGCGGGTCCGGGAACAGCGTCAGCACCGGCAGGCAGCCGGCGTCGCGGATCGCCAGGCGCAGCGTGAACACCGCGGCGCCGACGCTGATCAGGAGCTCACGGCCGGTGGGGTCGAGAACGGTCAGCTGACGGCCGCGGTCGGCGTACACGTCGACGTGGTCGTCACCGACCCGGAAGCGCCACGGCTGGCTGTTGTGCAGCGAGGGCGCGGCGGTGGCCGTGCGGACGCACTCGGACAGGACCGTCCGCGGCAGCGTCCCGGCTGCCACGAAACTCCGGTTGCCTGCGGTGACGGTGCCGGTCATCGCCGTACCTCTCCTTCTCCTCGTCACATTGCCGACGGCCGGCGCTCAGCCGACCAGGAACACCGGGCACTGGGCCCGCTGCACCATGGCGCGGCTGACCGAACCCAGCAGCGCGCCCGCGAAACCGCCCGGGCCGCGCCGGCCGACCACGACGGCGGCCGCGCGTTCCGATGTGTCCAGCAACGCGGCCACGGGGTCGCCGGAGACCAGTCGCTCGTGCACGACGACACCGCCGGAGTCCGGCAGGTGTCCGGCCGGGACGGCGCCCGTGCCGGCGTGCAGGACGACGAGCTCGCAGCCGCGGGCCCGCGCCTCCTCGACGGCGAACCGGACGACCTCGGGCGGGGTCCTGGCGTCCACGCCGACGACCAGCGGCCGGGCGCCGAAGCCGGGTCCCGGCGGCCAGCCCGGCACGCGGACGACCATCGCCGGCCCGGTGTGGTGGGCGGCCACCCGCTCGGCCACGCTCAGCCCGAACGCGGTGCCCGTGGCGCGGTGCCGGTGACCGACGACGACCAGGTTCGCGTTGTGGGCGTCGGACAGCAGCAGCGGCGCGGCCGCACCGATGGCGATGCGGCTGGTCACGGGCACGTCGGGCATGTACGCGTGCACCCGGTCGGTCATGTGCTCCAGCAGGCGGGCGGCAGCTCCCCGGGAGGCCTCGCTGAGCTCGTACGAGTGCTGCACGTGCATCATGCGCAGGCCCCAGCCGCGGAGCTCGGCCTCGGCCGCGGCATGGTCGACCGCCGTGTAGCTGGTGGGCGTCTCGTCGACGCCGACGAGCACCGTTCCGGTGGCGAGGGCCATCCGCGACGGCGCGGCAGCGGGTTCCCGGTACCCGGTCACGCTGAGGTACCGGTTGATGACCTCGCCGTAGCGGGTGGGCGCCGTGGTGGCCGTACCGTGCCGGGCGTGGGCTTCCGTTCTTCTGTCCTCGAGGTGACTCATGGCGACCTCCCGGGGCTGCGTTCGCCTACCTCAACCACACCTCCTTCGCGGCCCGCGCTCCAGGGTCATTCGTCCCCGGGGGCACGGCTGAGGGTCCCGGCGACGCCGTCGGGAACCGCGCCGACGGGGATGAGGCCGCGGCGCGCCTCGCTCAGCCGCCGGCCCAGCACCCGCAGGAAGCGCTCGGCCAGGTCGGTGCCGGCGGCGCAGTCCTCGGCCATCAGGGCACGCAGGCCGCGCGCCTCCAGCTCGACGGCGTGGCACGGCGCGGTCGCCACCGCCCCGACCGACCACCGGCGCGGCGGCTGGAGCCAGGACAGACCCAGCAGCTCGCCGCCGCCGACGTGGCCGATGACCACCTCGCCGCGCCCGGGTACGCAGAAGTCGAGGTCCACCTCCCCCGCGGTCAGCAGCCACAGGTTCACCGCCGGCGCGTCCTCGTGGAACACCCGGTAGCCCGGCGGCCACACCACCGGACGGCCGTACGCGGCGACCTGGTGCAGCCGCGCGCCGGGCATGCCGGCCAGGAAGGGATGCAGCACGAGCAGGTCGAAGACGGTCAGCGAGGACACGGCCGGCCCATCAGGAGCTCAGGTGCACGGGCTTGTGGGTGAACTGCTCGATGTCGCCCGCGGCCACGTCGAGCAGCTGGTAAGCGAGGTCCGCGAGGGCGCGCGCGCTGGCCAGCTCGTCCCCGATCTCCGGCACCTCGCGGTCGGACGGCCGGCGCCTCGCCTCACCGCGGCCGCACACCGTACGGGAACCACGCAGGATCGCGTCGGCGTGGGTACGGCGCTCGTCCTCGTGCTCACTGATGTTGATCTCGACTGTCCAGGTCCGTACGTGTGTCATGACGGCACCTCCGTCGGTCGTGGAGCGTTTCCCCCATCCCAGCGCGCGGAGCTGCCCCGCCCCAGGGCCATTGGTCCCCGTCGCGCCGCCCGTTCCTCCCCGGCGGCGCCCGCCGCCGCGGGGCCGTTGGACTCTGGGCCGGCCGGGCCGTCCGGGGCGAGGGTGGGCGCAAGGAAAGGAGGCCGCCATGACAACGCGGCTGCGGCTGGCCGGATGCGGGCTCAGCGCGGGCAAGAAGGCCCGCCTGCACCGGATCCTCTACAAGCACGGACTGGGCAACGGCACGGCGCTGTTCCTGCCGTACGACCAGGGCCTCGAGCACGGACCCCGGGACTTCTTCGCCGACCCGATCGCCGCCGACCCCCGGTACATCGTCAAGCTGGCCGTGGAGGGCGGGTTCAACGGCATCGCGATGCAGGTGGGGCTCGCGGAGAAGTTCTTCTGGGACTTCGCCGGCGAGGTCCCGCTGATCCTCAAGCTGAACGGCAAGACCGACATCCCCTCCGACGAGCGGGCCCTGTCGCCGCTGCACGCCTCCGTGGAGGACGCCGTGCGCCTCGGTGCGGACGCCGTCGGCTACACGCTCTACGTCGGCAGCCCCGCCCAGGACGCCGACTTCGCCCAGTACCGCACCGTCCGGCAGGAGGCCCAGCGGCTGGGCATGCCGCTGATCGTGTGGGCGTACCCGCGCGGCGAGGCGATCGAGCACAAGGGCGGCAAGGACTCCTTCTACGCCGTGCACTACGCCGCCCGTACCGCCAGCGAACTGGGCGCCGACGTCGTCAAGGTCAACTTCCCGCACCCGGAGAAGAAGGCCGACGTGCCGCCGGTGTACGCCGCGGACTACAGCAGCCAGGAGGCGATCGACGCCGTCGTGCGGGCCGCCAACCGGACCATGGTGCTGGTCTCCGGCGGGTCCCGGGCCGGCGACGACGTGATGCTCGAGAAGGCACAGGAGTCGATGTCGGCCGGCGCCACCGGGCTGATCTTCGGCCGCAACGTCTGGCAGCGCGAGCACGACGAGTCCCTGCGTTTCGTCGACCGGCTGCGGGAGATCCTCGCCAAGTACCCCACGCCGTAGGAGGCGGGCATGAAAGCGCTGATCATCTTCGAGTCCATGTTCGGCAACACCCAGTCCATCGCCTGCGCCATCGCCGAGGGGCTGCAGGACACGTACGAGGTCAACGTCGCCGACGTGTCCGGCAGGCCCCGGGCACACGGCATCGACCTGCTGGTCGTCGGCGGCCCCACGCACGCGTTCAGCATGAGCCGGGCGTCCACGCGCGAGGACGCGGCCCGCAAGGGCACGGTACGCCAGGGCTCGACCGGGCCCGGCCTGCGCGACTACTTCGACTCGTCGCCGGTGCTGCACGGCATCGCCGCGGCTGCCTTCGACACGAAGATCAACAAACCGCTGGTCCCGGGCTCGGCGGCCCGCCGGGCGCAGAAGGAACTGCGCCGGCTCGGCTGCAGCATCGTGCTGCCGGCCGAGAACTTCCTGGTCACCGACACGACCGGCCCGCTGGTGGAGGGCGAGCGCGAACGGGCCCGGAAGTGGGGCGCAGCGCTGGCGGCCGCCGCCGCGGAGCAACGCCACAAGGTCTGACGCAAGAGGGGGCGGCGGCGCATCCGCGCCGCCGCCTTCGCATGTCCGCCGGTGGTCAGTGCCGGCGCGCCGCCGCGGGCCGCCGGGCGCCACGGCCGGCACGGGCCGGCTTGGGTACGGTCCAGCCGGGCGGGACGAGCAGGACCGGGCAGGCCGTCTGGCGCAGCAGCGTCCCGCCGAGGGAGCCGTACAGCAGCTCCACGAACCGTCCGCTGCGCCCCATGCCGGCGACCAGCAGCCGCCCGCGCCGCGACGCCCGTTCCAGGGTGTAGCCGATGTCCACGTCGTGCACGAGCAGCCGTTCCACCTCGACGCCGGGGAACCGCGCGTCCCAGCCCTCCAGCGCACCGGCGAGCCGGGCGTCGGCCGCGCGCCGGGCCACGGCGAACCCGCTCGACGGCGAGGCCACGGCCGGTCCCGCGCCGGTGTACGTCCACACGTGCAACGCCACCAGCCGGCTGCCCGTGGCGGCGGCCTCCTCGAACGCGTACCTCGTGGTGGCGGCCGCGCCGTCGCGCGTGGAGACGGCCAGCACCACCGGGCCGCGCCCGGGAACGACGCCACGGTGCACCAGCAGCGGGCAGGACCCGTGGTGGGCCAGGTACGCGGTGGTGGACCCCCAGCTCGGCCGGGTCAGGATCACGTCGCGGTGCCCGACCACGAGCAGCCGGGCGTGCTCGGACCGCTCGACCAGCACCTGGGCGGCGCTGCCGCCGGCCAGCTCGGTGCTCACGTCGAGGTCCGGGATCCGCAGCCGGGCCCGGCGCTCGGCGAGGTCCAGCAGGTGGACCCCGTCGTCCTGGGTGGGGAACGCGCCCCGGATCCGGAACGCGCCGGAGTAGTGGCCGGGCCACACGTGCACGATGAGCAGCGGTGCGCGCAGGCGGGCGGCCTGGTCGGCGGCCAGATCCACGGTCTCCGGATGGGAGCGCGATCCGTCGATGCCGACCACCACGGGCAGGTCTCGCTTCGACGACACGACGCTGTGCATATCCGGACCGTAGGCGCGTACGGCGACACGGCGGCACGGCCGGTGGACCGTGGGATACGGGTCTTTCGGCAGGGTCACGCCGCCTCTGTGCCCTGCTGCCCGGCATGCCCACCCGGTCCGGTGGCTCTGCCGGCGGCGCGCCGGCCCCGCGAGACTGGCGCCATGGCCGCGTACGCCGAGCCCGTGACCGACGCCGACCGGGCCTTCCTGGCCATGGACACCGGTTCGGTGCCCGTGCAGTTCGCCGCCGTGCTGGAGCTGGACCGGCGCCTCGACCCGGCCCTGGTCACGCGGTTGCTCGCCGAGCGCGTCCCACGCACCCGGCGGCTGACGCAGCGCATCGCCGCCCGGGGCCCGGTGCGGGGTCCGGTGTGGCAGGACGACGGGTCGTTCACCGTCGCCCGGCACCTGGAGGTGCGCTCCTGCCCGCCGCCCGGAGACGGGCCGGCGCTGACCTCGGTGGCCATGGAGCTCGTCATGCGCCGGCTGCCGCGCGACCGTCCGCTGTGGCGGGCTGCGCTCGTCGACGGCCTGGCGGGCGGGGGCAGCGCGCTGATCCTGGTGGTCCACCACGTCGTCGCGGACGGCATCAACGGGCTGGCCCTCCTCGCCGAGCTCGCCGACGGCCCGGATCCGGGCCCGGCGCCGGAACCCGGATCGCCGGCGGCGCCCGTTCGCCGTACCGCGCGTCTGCGGCGGCTCGTCCCCGCCATGGTGGCCGCCGGCGGGCTGGCACCGGACCGCGCCGAGCCCTGTTCGCTGACCGGCCGTACGGGCCCGGACCGTCAGGCCGCCGTGGTGAGCGCCGCCGTGCCCGGCCTGCGGGCAACCGCGCACCGCCACGGCGCCACGGTGCACGCCGCGCTCCTGGTTGCGGTGGCGAACACGCTGCACCGGGTCCTCGCCGGGCGCGGCGAGAGCGTCGGATCCGTGGTGATCGCGGTCCCGGTGGCGGGCGACCACGGCGGCCCCGGATCACCCGGAACCGTGGCGAGCCCGATGCTGGTGACGGCCGCGGCGGGCGGGTCCGCCGCGGAGCGGCTGCGGGCGGTGGCGGAGGACGTACGCCGGCGGCGCGCGCTCGCGGCCGGTCCCGCACCCGTCGCGCTGCTCGGCCGGTCGTTCCGGCTGTTCGCCCGGCTCGGCGGCTACGGCTGGTACATGCGCCGGCAACGACGGCTGCACACGCTGGTGAGCTTCATCCGAGGGCCCGACCGGCCGCTGCGGTTCGGCGGCGCCACGGTCCGCCGGCTCATCCCGCTGGTCGTCGGCGGCGAGACGAACCTGACGGTGACGTTCCAGGCCATCTCGTACGCCGGCACGCTCGCCGTCACCGCGGTGGCGGACCCGCGGGCCTGCCCGGACCTGCCGGTGCTGGGCGCGTACCTAGCGGAGGAGCTGGCGCTGCTCGGCGGCGCGGGGCCGCCCGGGCCGCCCGGGGCGACCATCGGCCCTGGCAGCGGACAAGGAGCGCGCGCACAGTCGGAGTGAGGTCATCGGCCGCCCTGATGCTGGAGGTGGACGATGTCCGAGCAACCGACGGTGCAGTTCCCCTCGGCGGCGGAGCCCGGGCCGCGGCGCCGCCGGCCCTGGCAGGTAGCCCTCATCGCGGCGGTCGCCACCCTCGTCCTGGTCCTGCCGATCGGGCTCTACCTGCTGCTACGCCACGACACCGGGCCGTCCGCGCAGCCGGGCACACCCGCGCCGGCCACCACCTCGGACGCCCCGCAGACCAGCGCCTCGCCGTCGTCCTCCGGCCCGGCCACCGGCACGCCGCCGACGGCGCCGGACGGGCGGATCAGCGCGCGGACGCTGGGCAACAGCATCCTTGACATCCCGCCGTGGCCCGTGGACAACGTCCGGGGCCCCTCCGGCAGACAGCATTTCCACGACGGCACGGTCACCCTGCCCGAGCGGATCGGCGCCTACAACAAGCCGCCCTACGGCAGGGAGCTCGCGATCCTCGGCGTGGCGTACGGCGACGTCGACCGTGACGGCGCCGACGAGACCGTCGCCGGCATCGGATGCTTCATCGAGGGCGGCAGCAAGCAGCTCGTCGCGTTCGACCGTGACACTGCCGGCCACATCGTGACGCTGGGGCGCGTGGTGGCGACCACCGGCGAACTCCGCGACATCAGCGACGAGGGCGTCACCGTCGTGAACAGCGTGGTCCGCGCGCGCGTCGGCGACTTCCAGCGATGCTGCGACGACCAGACACCGCAGAAGTGGCAGGTCCGCGGGTACGCCCTCCGGCACGGCACCTTCCGCCAGGTCAGCGGGCCGACCGTCATGACGCCCAACCCGTCGGTCACGCAGACCACGGTCCACGCCGGTGATCTGACGCTCGGACCGGCCGTCTCCGGTTACCGGTACGGCACCCTCGCCGTCACGGTCACGCACGGCTGGGGCTTCCGGCCGGCGCACCTGACCATGTGGTTCAGTTCGTCCGCCGGACTCGAGCGGGCGGGAACCAGCTGGCCACCGGTCACCGTGGAGCCGACCAGGTTCCATGTGACGCTGCAGCCGCCTCCGGGGCAGGACAGCCGTACCTACCGGTTCGCGTTCCGCGCGCCGGCGGCCGTGAGCACCGGGACGATCCACGTCGAGGCGGCCGGCAGCGATCGCGACGGGTCCTACCTGAGCGAGGCCGTGCCGTGGGACAACTCCGACGCCGCGGTCGTGGGCAGCGTGGGCTTCCTGGTGGCCGCCGGGCCGGCCGACGCTCCGTGGCGGTGAGTGCCCGGGACAAGGCGGACCCACCGGCGGGCGCTCCTCGAGCCCTGCGGCGGGAAAGGCGACTGCCATCGGCGGACTCGCCACCGTGGTCCCGTCACCACCTGCGCCACCCGAGGCTTTCACCCCGGTACCGGTGGGTTCCCTACCAGGATGCTCCGGCCCGGGTCCGGGCTCCAGGGCTGTTGGTCCCGTACTGCCGCCGGCCGCCCGGGCCCGGCCCGCGGGTTCAGGACCTTCTGCCCTGCCCGGACCCATCGGCACCGGCCGATGATCGGGGGAGGACGAGGGGAGGAACCATGACGACCAGGGCGATCATCGTGGCGACGGACGGGACGGCGTACGGCGAAGCCGCCGTGCAGTGGGCGGCACGCGAGGCCGAGCGCCGCGGGTCGCTGCTGCGGATCACGTACGTGTACGACTGGGAGTGGCGCGAAGCGCGTTTCGACTACAGCAACGAGTACGCGGACGCCGCGCGGCACACGGCGGAGGCGATCACCACGAAAGCCTGCGGCCAGGCGCGTGCGGTGGCTCCCTCCGTACGCATCGAGACCGACACCCTCATCGGGCACGCGTCCGCCCGCCTGCTCGCCGCGGCCGAGAGCGCCGAGCTCATGGTGCTGGGCAGCCGCGGGCGGGGCGGGTTCGCCAGCCTGCTGCTCGGCTCGGTGAGCCAGCGGGTGGCCACGCATGCGCTCTGCCCCGTGGTGGTCGTCCGCGGCCGCGGTGACGTCACCGACGGGCCCGTCGCGGTCGGCGTCGACGACTCCCCCGCCGCCGAGCACGTCCTGGGCGTGGCCTTCGAGGCGGCCGCGAGCCGGGGCAGCGCGCTCGCCGTCGTCCGGTCGTACCTGCCTCCCGTGCCGCTGTGGCTGGCCGGCACCGTGCCGGCGGCCGAGGTCTCGACGCCCGAGGCCGACGCCGCCGAGCGGGCCCGCCTGGCCGAGCTCGTCGCGCCGTGGCAGGCGAAGTACCCCGGCGTCGCGGTCGAGACGATGCTCTCGCACGACAGCGCCGCCGCGGTCCTCGTGGGTGTCTCGCACGGCGCCCAGCTGATCGTCACCGGCACGCACGGCCACGGCGTCGTCGCCGGTACCTTCCTCGGCTCGACGACCATGCAGCTGCTGCACCACGCCGACTGCCCGGTTCTCATCGCGCGCAGCCCGGGGAAGCGGACGCCATGACCATCGGCGGTCCCGCCGCTCCCGAAGCCGACGCGCTCACTTCGGACGGCGGGATCGTGACCATCCGGCCGGTCGCCGACGGCGACCGGCCGGAGCTGTCCCGGCTGTTCGGCGAGTCCTCGGAGGACAACCTGCGGCTGCGTTTCTTCTGCCTGCCGAGTGCCGCGACGATCAGCGCCGAGATCGACCGGCTGTGCCGCCCGGGCGACGAACGGCACCTCGCCGTCGTCGCCACCGAGGCGGGACGGATCGTCGGCGTCGCGTCCTGCGAGCGCCCCGGCGCCGCTTCGCCACGTGCCGAGTTCGCGCTGTTCGTCGCCGACGCCCAGCACGGCCGGGGCATCGGGACGCTGCTGCTCGAGCACCTGGCCGCCCGGGCCCGGCCGCTCGGCGTCATCGAGCTCACCGGCGAGGTGCTGCCCGGCAACATCGGCATGCTGCGGGTCGCGCGGGACCTCAGCGCGCACACCTGGACGCGCTTCAGCGGCGGGATCGTCGACATCGGCGTGGACACCTGCGGCGACGAGGCCGCCGAGCCGATCATCGACGCCCGGGACCGGACGGCCGAGCGGGCCTCGCTGCGCGCGCTGCTCAGCCCCCGCTCCGTCGCCGTCGTGGGCGCCGGGCACACCCGCGGCGGCGTCGGCCACGAGACGCTGCGCGCGCTGCGGGAGTACGGCTTCCCCGGACGCGTGTACGCGGTCAACCGCACCGGCGCGGCCGTGGACGGCGTCCCGGGCTGCCGGTCGCTGCGGGACCTGCCCCGGCCGGTCGACCTGGTGGTGGTCGCCGTACCGGCCGAGGGTGTGCCGGCCGTGGTGCGCGACGCCGCGGCGGCCGGAGCGCGCGGCGTGGTCGTGCTCAGCGCCGGATTCGGCGAGCAGGGGCCGGCCGGGCGCCGGCGCCAGCAGGAGATCGTGGAGACCGCCCGCGCGCACGGCATGCGGCTGGTCGGCCCGAACTGCCTCGGCATCGTCAACACCGACCCGGCCGTCCGCCTCAACGCCAGCTTCGCGCCCGCTCCCCCGCCGGCCGGCGGCCTGGCCATCGCCGCGCAGTCCGGCGCCGTCGGGGTCGCGGTGCTGGACAACGCGATCCGTACGGGGTGCGGCGTCTCCTCGTTCGTGTCGCTGGGCAACAAGGCGGACGTCAGCGGCAACGACCTGATCGCGTACTGGTACGACGACCCGGCGACCCGGGCGGTGGTGCTGTACCTGGAGTCGTTCGGCAACCCGCGGAAGTTCGCCCGTACGGTGCGCGCCCTGTCGCGGCGCAAACCCGTGCTCGCCGTCCGGAGCGGCCGCTCCGACGCGGGCGCGCGGGCCCGGCTCTCGCACACGGCCGCGGCGGCGGCACCGGCGGCGACGGTCGACGCCCTCTTCGAGCAGGCCGGGGTGATCCGCACCGGCACGCTCGGCGAGCTGCTCGACGCCGCGCGCATGCTCAGCGGCCAGCCCCTGCCCCGCGGGCACCGCCTGGCGATCCTCGGCAACGCGGGCGGGCTCAACGTGCTGGCCGCCGACGCCGCCGAGGGCGGGAGCCTGCAGGTACGCCCGCTGAGCCACCGGTTGCGTCGCGAGATCGCCTCGGTGTCGACGGCGTGCGCAGGCGCCGACAACCCGGTGGATCTGGGCGCCGGCGTCTCACCGGGCACGTTCGCCGAGGCCGCGGCCGTGCTGGCGGACAGCGGCGAGGTGGACGCGCTGCTGCTGGTGATCGTGGGTACGCGGGCCAACGCCCCGGCCGCCATCCTGTCCGCCCTGGGCACGGTGGTCGACGCCCGTCCCGAGCTGCCCGTCGCCGCCGTGCTGGTCGGCCGGGGCACCGCGGGGCCGGCCTTCGGCGAACGTGGCGCGCCCGTCTTCGACCTGCCGGAGCGGGCGGTCACCGCGCTCGGCCACGCCGCCTCGTACGCCGCCTGGCGACGCCGGCCGCTGGGCACGCGTCCCGTGCTTCCGGGGCTGGACACCGAGGGCGCCCGCACCCTGATCCGGCACCTGCCGGCGGACGGCGGCGGCTGGCTCACGTACCACCGGGCCACCGCGCTGCTGCAGCGGTACGGGATCCCGGTGCTGCCCGCCGAGCTGGTGACGAGCGGGCCGGATGCGGTGGCCGCCGCCGAGCGCCTCGGCTTCCCGGTGGTGGTCAAGTCCGCCGATCCCGCCCTGGTCCACAAGAGCGACACCGGCGCCGTACGGCTGAACCTCACCGGGGCGGCCGCGGTGCGGGCGGCGTTCGACGCGGTCACGGCCGCCGGGGCGCCGGGCACCGGCGCCGTGGTGCAACGCCAGGTCCGCGCCCCGGTGGAGCTGGTCGCGGGCATCGCGCACGATCCGCTGTTCGGCTCGGTGGTGCTGCTGGGCCTCGGCGGGGTGCAGACCGACCTGCTCGGCGACCGGTCGCTGCGGCTGGTCCCGATCACCGATCTGGACGCCGGCCGGATGTGGCGGGACCTGCGCGCCGCTCCCCTGCTGACCGGTTACCGCGGCGCGCCACCGGTGGACACCGCCGCGGTCGAGGATCTGGTGCTGCGGCTGGGCCGGCTCGCGGAGAACCATCCCGAGGTGGCCGAGCTGGACCTCAACCCGGTCTTCGCCGGGCCGGACGGGGTGCTGGCGGTGGATGTGAAGCTGCGGCTCGCCCCGGTCGGCGCCGAGCCCGACGCGACGCTGCGCAGCCTGCGCGCCCGCGACGGCACGTGACGAAGGGCTGCCCCGGCCGGACCGGGGCAGCCCTTCCGCACCTTCAGGCCGGGTTCACCACCTTGACGTTCGCGGCCGCCACGCCGGGCACGGTCCGCGCCAGCACCTCGACGACCGCGCGCTCGGTGTCGTTGGCGAACGCACCCTCCACCGTGGCCACGCCGCCGTCGACGGTCACGGTCCACCGGTGCTCGCCGTCGGCGTACTCGTCGAGGCGGTGCTGCACCTCCTTCACGAGGGCCTCGTCGCTGCGCACCATGGCGCGCAGGATGTCGCGGCGGCTGATGACGCCGATCACCTCGCGGCCGTCGAGGACCGGCATGCTGCGCACGTCGTGCTGCAGCATCGTGTCGGCGACCTCCGCGACGTCGGCGTCCGGCGTCGTGGTGAGCGGGAACGGGGACATGACCTCGACGACCATGCCGGGGCGGCGGGACGGGTCGGTGTCCGGGTGCCGGCGCAGGTGCGCGGTCGGGTCGGACGGGACCCGGTGCCACAGCAGGTCGCTCTCGCTGACCATGCCGACGAGCAGGCCGTCGGCGTCGACCACCGGCAGGGCCGTCACGGCCTTGGCGGCCATCAGCTCCGCGGCGCTCTCCACCGGCGCGTTCTGCCAGATCACGTGGACCGGGCTGCTCATGATGTCCTTGGCACGCATCACGTCACCTCCGGGTGGCCATCTGCTGGGTGAGATCGACGAGCCGGTTGGTGTAGCCCCACTCGTTGTCGTACCAGCCGAACACCTTGGCGAGGCGGCCGCCCGCCTGGGTCAGCTTCGCGTCGAAGACGCACGAGGCCTTGTCGCCCACGATGTCGCTGGAGACGATCGGCGCCTCGGTGTAGCGGATGATCCCGTCCATCGGCCGGCCGGGGGCGGCGGCCTCCGCGACGGCGGCGTTGATCTGCTCGGCGCTGACCTCGGTGCCGAACTGCAGCGTGAGGTCGCTGACGGAGCCGTCGACGACCGGCACGCGCAGGGCGACGCCGTCGAGCCGGCCCGCGAGCTCGGGCAGCACCAGGCCGACCGCCTTGGCCGCACCGGTGCTGGTCGGGATGATGTTCACGCCCGCGGCCCGGGCCCGGCGCGGGTCCTTGTGCGGGGCGTCGAGCACGTTCTGGTCGTTCGTGTACGCGTGCACCGTGGTGAGGTAGCCCGCCTCGACGGTGAACGCCTCGTGCAGCACCTTCAGCAGCGGCGCCACGCAGTTCGTGGTGCACGACGCGGCGGAGACGACCAGGTGCAGGTCGGGGTCGTACGAGTCCGCGTTGACGCCCGGCACCAGGGTCGCGTCGGCGTTCTTGCCCGGCGCGGAGATCAGCACCCGGCCGGCCCCCGCCTTGAGGTGCAGCGCCGCGTCCTCGCGCTGGCGCAGTTTGCCGGTCGACTCGATCACCAGGTCCACGCCCAGGTCGCCCCAGGGCAGCGCGTCCGGGGTCCGCTCGGAGAATGTGGGGATCCGGTGCCAGCCGACCGTGATCGCCTCGTCGTCGTAGCTCACCTGCGCGTCGAGCCGGCCGAACGTGGAGTCGTACTCGAGCAGGTGGGCCAGCATGGCGGGGTCGTACAGGTCATTGATGGCGACGACCTGGAGGCCCGCGTTGGCGAGCTTCTTGTCCGTCAGGGCGCGCAGATAGTTACGGCCGATGCGGCCGAAGCCGTTGATCGCGATGCGGTAGGTCATGGTCAGCCTCCTGCCTTGGTGACGCCTCCAGCCTCGTCCGCGGCCCGCGGGCCGGGCAGGGCCGAACGACCCGCGGCCCCGGGCGCTGGGGCCCGCGGCGCCGCCTGCCCGGCCGAGTCGGGACCATCGACCCTTAGCTTTGCCGTCCCGGCCGCGCACGCTCGCGGTATCCGCCCGGGAGGAGGCCGGTATGACTCCGGAACCGCGCGACCTGACACCACTTCCCGACCTCGCGCACGATCGCGCCCGCAGCGGCCCGGTCCGTGAGCGCAAGCCGGTCTACCGCAACCTGACGGCGCCGTGCGACGCCGGCTGCCCCGCCGGGGAGAACATCCAGGGATGGCTGGCCGCGATGCGGGCCGGGGACCCCGAACGCGCCTGGCGCACGCTGGTGGCGGCCAATCCGCTGCCCGCGGTGCACGGCCGGGTGTGTTATCACCCGTGTGAGAACGTCTGCAACCGCGCCGAGCTGGACAGTGCGGTGTCGATCCACGGCGTGGAACGCTTCCTCGGCGACCTCGCCCTCGCCAACGGCTGGGCCTTCGACCCGCCCGCGCCGCCCACCGGCCGGCGCGTGCTGGTCATCGGCGCGGGCCCCAGCGGGTTGTCGGCCGCGTACCACCTGGCCCGGCTGGGCCACGAGGTGGAGATCCACGACGCCGGGCCGGAGCCGGGCGGCATGATGCGGTACGGCATTCCCGCGTACCGGCTGCCGCGCGAGGTCCTCGCCGCGGAGATCGCCCGGATCGAGGCGCTGGGGGTGCGCATCCTCAGTGGACGCCCGGTGCACGACCTGGCCGCCGAACGGGCCGAGGGCCGCTTCGACGCGGTGTTCGTGGCGGTCGGCGCCCACCTGTCCAAGCGCGTCGACATCCCGGCGCGCGAGGCCGGGCGCATCGTCGACGCGGTCGGTTTCCTGCGCAGCGTGGCCTCGGGCGAGCGACCCGTCATCGGGCGCCGGGTGGCCGTGTACGGCGGCGGCAACACCGCCATGGACGCCGCGCGCGTGGCCAAGCGGCTCGGCGCCGACGAGGCCCTCGTGGTCTACCGGCGGACGCGCGGCCAGATGCCCGCGCACGCCGAGGAGGCGGCCGAGGCCGAGCGCGAGGGCATCACGATCAACTGGCTGCGTACGATCCAGGCGTTCGACGCCGGCGAGCTCACCGTCGAGGTGATGGAGCTCGACGACCAGGGGCGGCCGGTGCCGACGGGCCGCACCGAGACCCTGGCGGCCGACACGGTCATCCTGGCGCTCGGCCAGAGCTGCGACACCGCGTTCCTGCGGGACGTGCCCGGCGTCGAGTTCGCCGCCGACGGCACCGTGGTGGTGACGCGGTCGCTGATGACCGGCTGCCCCGGCGTCTTCGCGGGCGGCGACATGGTGCCGGCCGAGCGTACGGTCACCGTCGGTGTCGGCCATGGCAGGCAGGCGGCCCGGCACATCGACGCATACCTGCGCGGCGCCCTGCGCGACGAGCCGGCGGGACCGGTCGTGGCCTCGTTCGACCTGCTGCACCCCTGGTACTTCGGCGACACCGGGCGCCGCGCCCAGCCGGAACGCGACGTCGCCGCGCGCATCACCGACTTCAGCGAGGTCGTCGGCGGGCTGGACGCCACGGCCGCCCGGTACGAGGCCGGCCGGTGCCTGTCCTGCGGGAACTGCTTCGAGTGCGACGGCTGCCTGGGCGCCTGCCCGGAGCACGCGATCGTGAAGCTGGGCCCCGACCTGGGCTACCGCATCGACGAGAGCCTGTGCACCGGCTGCGCCACCTGCTTCGAGCAGTGCCCGGTGCACGCCATCGAGATGATCCCGGAGGTGTTCCCATGACGCGCACGACGATCGACGGCAACGAGGCCGCGGTGTCGGTCGCGTACCGGCTGAACGAGGTGTGCTGCATCTACCCGATCACGCCGTCGTCGCCGATGGCCGAGCTCGCCGACGAGTGGTCGACCGCGCGCCGGCCGAACATCTGGGGCTCCGTACCGACCGTGGTGGAGATGCAGAGCGAGGGCGGCGCGGCCGGTGCCCTGCACGGCGCGTTGCAGAGCGGCGCGCTCACCACGACGTTCACCGCCTCGCAGGGCCTGCTCCTGATGATCCCGAACATGTACAAGATCGCCGGCGAGCTGAGCCCTGCGGTGCTGCACGTGGCGGCCCGCTCCCTCGCCGCGCAGGGACTGTCCATCTTCGGCGACCACTCCGACGTCATGGCGGTCCGCGCCACGGGCTTCGCGCTGCTGGCGTCCGCGTCGGTCCAGGAGGCCCACGACCTGGCGCTGGTCGCGCAGGCCGCCACGCTGCGGACCCGGGTACCGTTCGTGCACTTCTTCGACGGCTTCCGCACCTCGCACGAGCTGAACACCGTCGAGCTGCTCACCGACGACGACCTGCGCGCGCTGGTCCCGGCCGGGCTCGTCCGCGCGCACCGCGGCCGCTCGCTGTCACCGGAGCGCCCGTTCATCCGCGGCACCGCCCAGAACCCGGACGTCTACTTCCAGGGCCGCGAGACGGTGAACCCGTACTACGCGCGGGTGCCGGACGCGGTCCAGGAGGCGATGGACGCGCTGGCCGGGCGCACCGGGCGCCGGTACGGCATCGTCGACTACCACGGCGACCCGCGCGCCGAGCGGGTCCTGGTGATCATGGGTTCGGGCGCGCAGACCGCGGCGGAGACGGCACTGCACCTCATCGCCGGCGGGGAGCGCGTCGGCGTGGTGCAGCTGCGGCTGTTCCGGCCCTTCCCGGCCGCCGAGGTGGCCGCGGCGGTGCCCCCGACGGCACGCCGGATCGCGGTGCTCGACCGGACGAAGGAGCCCGGGTCGCAGGGCGAGCCGCTGTTCCTCGACGTGATCGCCGCGCTCGCCGAGCACGGCACCGGACCGCTGCCGACGGTGATCGGCGGCCGCTACGGCCTCGGCTCCAAGGAGTTCACCCCGGGCATGGTGGCCGGCATCTTCGCCGAGCTGGCCCGCGAGGAGCCGCGGCGGCGCTTCACGGTCGGCATCGTCGACGACGTCGGCGGGACCAGCCTGCCGTACGGGCCGCTCGACATCGAGCCGCCCGGCACGGTGTCGGCGGTGTTCTTCGGGCTCGGCTCGGACGGCACGGTGGGCGCCAACAAGAACACCATCAAGATCCTCGGCGCCGATCCGCACACCCACGCCCAGGGCTACTTCGTGTACGACTCGAAGAAGTCCGGCTCGATGACCGTGTCGCACCTGCGGTTCGGGCCGGCGCCGATCCACGCGCCGTACCTGGTGACCCGCGCCGGGTTCGTCGGCTGCCACCACCTGAGCCTGCTCGACCGCGCCGACGTGCTCGCCCCGGCGGCGGAGGGCGCGACGCTGCTGCTCAACACCGCCGGGACCGCCCAGGAGGTGTGGGACTCGCTGTCGCGGCCGGTGCAGGAGCAGATCATCGCCAAGGGGCTGCGCGTGTACGCCGTCGACGCCGACCGCGTCGCCACCGAGGCGGGCCTGCCCGGGCGCACCAACACCGTCCTGCAGACCTGCTTCTTCGCCATCTCGGGCGTGCTGCCGCGGGACACGGCGATCGACCGGATCAAACAGAGCATCGCGAAGACGTACGAGCGGCGCGGCGCCGAGGTGGTGGCCCGCAACCACGCCGCCGTGGACCGCGCGCTGGCGGCCCTGCAGGAGGTGCCCGTACCCGGCTCGGTCACCGCCACCCACGACCGGCCGCCCGTCGTGCCGGACACCGCGCCGGCGTTCGTCCGCACGGTCACCGCGGCGATGATGGCCGGGCACGGCGACCGGCTGCCGGTGAGCGCGCTGCCCGCGGACGGCACGTACCCGGGCGGGACGACCGCGTACGAGAAACGCAACGTCTCCGATCTCGTGGCCGTCTGGGACCCCGACCTGTGCATCCAGTGCGGCACCTGCAGCTTCGTCTGCCCGCACAGCGTGATCCGGTCGACCTTCTACGACCTCAAGGAGCTGGCCGGTGCGCCCGACGGCTTCGCTTCCGCGCCGCTCAACGCGCGCGGGGTGCCGGATGCCCAGTTCACCCTCCAGGTCTACCTGGAGGACTGCACGGGCTGCGGGCTGTGCGTCGAGGCGTGCCCGGTGGCCGCCGCGGACGACCCGGAGCAAAAGGCGATCAACCTGCGGCCGCGGGAGCCGGAACTGCGGCGCGGCCGCGAGAACATCGCGTTCTTCGAGACGCTGCCGCAGGCCGACCGCTCGCGGGTGGACTTCGAGAGCGTCCGGGGCACCCAGTTCCTGCAGCCGCTGTTCGAGTTCTCCCTGGCCTGCGCCGGGTGCGGCGAGACGCCGTACCTGAAGCTGCTGTCCCAGCTCTTCGGCGACCGGCTGCAGATCGCCAACGCCACCGGCTGCTCGTCCATCTACGGCGGCAACCTGCCGACGACGCCGTGGACGCGCAACCGCGAGGGGCGCGGCCCGGCCTGGTCCAACTCGCTGTTCGAGGACAACGCGGAGTTCGGGCTGGGCTTCCGCCTGGCCGCCGACCTGCACCAGGGCCTGGCCGCGGCCCGGCTCACCGAGCTGCGCGACAGGCTCGGCCCCGAACTGGTCGACGCGGTGCTGAACGCGCCGCAGCGGCGCGAGTCCGAGTTCGCCGCGCAGCGGGCCCGGCTGGCGCAGGTGCAGGAGCGCCTGGCCGGGCTGGACCCGGCCGACCCGGCCGTCGCCGACCTGCGCAGCGTCCTCGACCATCTGGTACGGCGCAGCGTGTGGATCGTCGGCGGGGACGGCTGGGCGTACGACATCGGCTCCGGCGGCCTCGACCACGTGCTGGCCACCGGCCGCGACGTCAACGTGCTGGTGATGGACACCGAGGTGTACTCCAACACCGGCGGGCAGATGTCCAAGGCGACCCCGCTGTCGGCGGTCGCCAAGTTCGCCGCCGGCGGCAAGCGCACCCCGAAGAAGGACCTGGCGCTGCAGGCCATCGCGTACGGCAACGTGTACGTCGCGCGCGTGGCGATGGGTGCCGACCCGCAGCAGACCCTGCGGGCGTTGCGCGAGGCGGAGGCCTATCCCGGGCCGTCGCTGGTGATCGCGTACTCGCACTGCATCGCCCACGGCATCGACATGCGCAAGGGCATGGACCAGCAGCACCGTGCCGTGGCGTCGGGGTACTGGCCGCTCATGCGCTACGACCCGGTGCTGCGGGCGGCCGGGGAGAACCCGTTCCTGCTGGACTCCCCGCGCCCCCGGCTGCCGCTGAGCGCGTACACGGAGCGGGAGCTGCGGTTCCGGCAGCTCGGCCGGACCGATCCCGCCGAGGCCGAGCGGCTGGCCGTGCTCGCCCAGGAGGAGGTGGACCGGCACTGGCAGGTCTACGAGGAGATGGCCGCCCGGGGACCGGAGCGCTTCCCGGCCGCGGCGGGCTGACCGGCAGGGGCCCCGCGCGGGGCCCCTGCCGCGGCTCCTCAGGGCACGACGACCGCGCGTCCCTGCAGCTCACCGGCCCGCATCTCGTCGTACGCGGTGACCGCCTCGGACAGCGCGAACCGGCAGATCTGCGGGGTCAGCATCCCGCGGGCCGCCAGGTCGAGCACCTCGACGAGCTCCGGCCGGGTGCCCCAGTACGTGGTCTGGATGCTGACCTCGTACGGCGTCGAGAAGAACGACAGCGGCAGCGTGCCGCCGCCGATCCCGACGAGCGTGAGGTCGCCCAGGCTGCGGACGGTGCCGGCGGCCAGCGCGAGCGTGTCGTCGCTGCCGACGAAGTCGAGCACCACGTCGGCGCCGTGACCGCCGGTCGCGTCACGGATCGCCTCGGCGGGGTTGTCCTCCGCGGACAGCACCAGGTCCGCGCCGAACTGCCGGGCCAGGTCCAGCGCGTCCTTGCGGAGGTCGACGGCGATGACCCGGGCGGCCGTGGTCGCCTTGAGGATCTGCACCGCCAGGTGCCCGAGGCCGCCGACGCCGATGACCAGCGCGGTGCTGCGCGGGGTCAGCTTCGGCCACGAGCGGCGGATCGCGTGGTACGGCGTGAGCCCTGCGTCGGTCAGCGGCGCGGCGTGCAGCGGGTCCAGCCCGGGCGGCAGCGGGACGAGGTGGCGGGCGTCGGGCACCAGCAGGTACTCGGCCATGCCGCCGTCCAGGCCGAGCCCGCCGCCCCCGGAGGGTACGGGCGCCTCCGCCGGATGGTCGCAGTACGACTCGGCGCCGAGCCGGCAGCGGTCGCAGGAGCCGCAGCCCCACGCGCCGTACACCGCCACCGGCGTACCCTCCGCGAGGCCGGTGACGCCGGGGCCGAGCCGGTGCACCCAGCCGGCGGTCTCGTGCCCGAGGGTGAACGGCGGCCCCCACGGCAGCTGCCCCGCCGTGAAGTCGTGCATGAGGTGCAGGTCGGAGTGGCACGCCCCGGCACCACCCACCTTGATCACGACCTGGCCGGGTCCCGGTACGGGCTGCGGCACCTCCACCAGCTCGGCGGGCTTCTTCCAGTCCAGCAGTCTGAGCGCGCGCATCGCCGTCTCCTCCCACTCGTCTCCCTGAGCCCATCGTCGGACCGCGGTTCCGGGTCGCACACGGGGCGAACGTCCCGTGCCCGGAATCAGCCCGATCGATCGGGACCTAAGTCCCGCCAGGGTCGGGCGGTCAGGCCCGGGCGCCCGCGCCGGAAGCGGTGCATGGTCGGAACAGGACACCGAATGAGGAGGACACCATGACGACCATCGGCCGCGGAGCTGCGGCTCACCACCTCGAGCACGTCGAGGCACCCGGTCACATGCTTACCAAGACGGCCGCCCGGGCGCTGGCCGTATTCCGCATTTCCCTCGGGTTCGTCTTCCTGTGGGCGTTCCTCGACAAGACCTTCGGATGGAACTACGCCACCCCGTCCGCGCGGGCCTGGATCAACGGCGGCTCCCCGACCAAGGGATTCCTCTCCCACGTCGACCTCGGCCCGTTCCAGGGCACGTTCAACTCGATGGCCGGCAACGTCGTGGTGGACTGGCTGTTCATGCTCGGCCTGCTCGGCATCGGCGTCGCCCTCATCCTCGGCATCGGGATGCGCATCGCCGCCGCGGCTGCCACGCTGATGATGGCGTTCATGTGGTTCGCCGAGTTCCCGCTCGCGCAGCACACCAGCACCGGTGAGCCCAGCGGCTCGAACAACCCCATCACCGACTACCACTTCATGTACGCCCTCGGCGCGATCGTCGCCGCGCTGACGTACGCCGGACACACCTGGGGCCTGGGCCGCTGGTGGGCACAGCTGCCCTTCGTGCAGCGCAACCGTTGGCTGATCTGACGCCGGCCGGCGCCGGCCACGGCGCCGGACGCGAGATCGGACGGTACGAGCAGCCGTCCGGCCGGGGCCTCACGGCGGTCGACCCGGCCGGGCGGCTTTCACCCGCGACGTGACGTGACCGAGCGAGGGGACGGAGAGCGCGCATGACGACCATCGGTGTGGTCCGTGAGACGGCTGCCGGGGAACGGCGGGTGGCCCTGGTCCCGGAGGACGTCGGCCGGCTGCGGCGGGACGGCCTGCAGGTCGTCGTCGAGGCCGGCGCCGGGAGCGGCGCCTGGTACGCCGACACCGACTACGCCGACGCCGGCGCGACGGTCACCAGCCGGGTCCAGGTCTACGCCGACAGCGACGTCCTGCTGTGCGTGACCCCACCCGAGGACGCCGACGCACTGCACGCGGGCCAGGTCCTCGTCGGGCTCCTCGCCCCCCGTCGCGACCCGGTGCGGTTCCGGCAGCTGGCCGCGACCGGCGTCACCGCAATCAGCCTCGACCTGCTCCCCCGCACCCTGAGCCGCGCCCAGGCCATGGACGCCCTCACCTCGCAGGCCAACGTCGCCGGTTACAAGGCTGCGCTGGTCGCCGCGGACGCGTACGGCGCGTACCTGCCGATGCTCATGACCGCCGCCGGCACGGCCCGCCCGGCGCGGGTGCTGGTCCTCGGCGCCGGGGTCGCCGGCCTGCAGGCGCTCGCCACCGCGCGCCGCCTCGGTGCGGCCGTCACCGGCTACGACGTGCGGGAGGCGGCCCGGGAGGACATCGCCTCGACCGGCGCCGCCGTGCTGACCCTTGACGTGCCCGCCGCGACCGGTGAGGGCGGGTACGCCCGCCGGCTGTCGGAGGACGAGGCCCGGGCGCAGCAGGAGGCGCTGGACACCGCCGTCGCCGGGTTCGACATCGTCATCACCACCGCCCAGGTCCCGGACGGCCGCCCGCCATTACTGGTCACGGCCGCCGCGCTCGAGGCGATGCGGCCCGGCTCGGTGGTCGTGGACGCGGCTTCCGGGCCGCTCGGCGGCAACGTGGCGGGCTCCGAGCCGGGCCGGACCGTGGTGAGCGCCCGCGGCGTCACCGTCGTCGGCGCCGCGGACCTGCCCGCCCGGGTACCGAAGGCGGCGTCGACCGCGTACTCCCGCAACCTGTGCGCGCTGCTGGCCGGCCTGATCCGCGACGGGGCGGTGGCCGTCGACCCGGACGACGAGATCCACGCGGCCGTGGTCGTGGCCCGCGACGGCGAGGTCGTGCACCCGGCGGTCCGCGCCGCCACGAGCGAGGAGGTTCCCTCATGAGCCCGCTGCTGATGGCGGACATCACCGTGTTCCTGCTGAGCCTGCTCGTGGGGTTCGAGGTGATCAGCAAGGTGCCGGCCACCCTGCACACCCCGCTGATGTCCGGCGCGAACGCGATCCACGGCGTCGTGATCGTCGGCGTGATGCTGCTCGCCGCGACGGCCACCACGGTCACCGGCTACGTGCTGGTGCTGATCGGGGCCGCGTTCGCCGCCATGAACGTCACCGGCGGCTACGTGGTCACCGAACGCATGCTGGCGATGTTCCGCCCACGGCGGGAGGAGAAGCCGTGACGACCTTCGACACCGCCATCCACCTGGTCTACCTGGCCGCCGCGACCTGCTTCGTGCTGGGCCTGCACCTGATGAACTCCCCCGGTACGGCCCTGCGCGGCAACCGGCTGTCGGCGGCGGGCATGGCCGCAGCGGTGCTCGCGACCGGCGCGGTGCTGGTACGCGACCACGGCATCACCGTCTGGGCCGTCACGGCCCTCACCGCGGGGGCCGCGGCCGGCGCCGTCGCCGGTCTGATCACGGCGCGGCGCGTGCCGATGACGGCGATGCCCCAGCTGGTCAGCCTCTTCAACGCCGTCGGCGGCGGCGCGGCCGCGCTGATCGCGCTGGGCGACGCGGTCCAGCGCAGCCAGGAGGCCGGTACGCCGGGCCTGCAGACCACGATCACCACCGTGCTCGACGTCCTCATCGGCGGCGTGACGCTGAGCGGGTCGCTCGTCGCCTCCGGAAAGCTCGCCGGCCTGGTACCCGGCCGGCCGGTCACCGTGCCCGGCGGAAGGTGGGCCACCGTCCTCCTCGCGCTCGCCACCGCCGGGCTCGCCGGGCTCTACCTGACCGGGCGCACCGGGGCGCTCGGCCTGTCCGGCATCGGCGTCGCCGCGCTGGCCGCGGGCATCCTGCTCACCCTGCCGATCGGCGGCGCCGACATGCCGGTCGTCATCTCGCTGCTCAACGCCTGCACGGGCACCGCGGTCGCCATGGCCGGGTTCGTGCTGGACAGCAGCCCGCTGATCATCGCGGGCGCCCTCGTCGGGGCGGCCGGCGCGATCCTCACCAAGCTCATGGCCGACGCGATGAACCGCTCGATCGGCGCGATCATCGCGGGCGGGTACGGCACCGGTGACAGCGCCGGGCCGGCCGCGGCGGTGGGCGCGGGTGCGCCCGTACGGGCGATCACGGCCGAGGACGCGGCGCTGCAACTGGCGTACGCCCACAAGGTCGTCATCGTCCCCGGCTACGGGCTCGCCGCGGCGCAGGCGCAGCACGAGACGGTCGCCCTCGCCCGCGCGCTGACCGAGCGGGGCGTGCAGGTCAGCTATGGCATCCACCCGGTCGCCGGGCGCATGCCCGGGCACATGAACGTGCTGCTGGCGGAGGCGGACGCGCCGTACGAGCAGCTCAAGGACCTCGACGAGATCAACCCGGAGTTCCCCGGCACCGACGTGGCGCTGGTGGTGGGCGCCAACGACGTCACCAACCCGGCGGCGCGGCG
The DNA here is from genome assembly GCF_016464385.1 of Nucisporomicrobium flavum. Classification (GTDB taxonomy): domain Bacteria; phylum Actinomycetota; class Actinomycetes; order Mycobacteriales; family Micromonosporaceae; genus Actinoplanes; species Actinoplanes flavus_A. The sequence goes on from NZ_JADMLH010000001.1 coordinate 699,068, forward strand.
GCCCGGCAACCCGGTCTCCGGCATGCCGATCCTCGACGTGGACCGGGCCCGCACGGTGATCGTCATCAAACGATCGCTGGGCCACGGGTACGCCGGCATCGACAATGAGCTGTACACCCGCCCGGGCACCGCGATGCTCTTCGCCGACGCGAAGAAGGGCCTCGCCCAGCTGCTCGCCGGGGTGCGCGAGTACGCGGCATGAGGAGGCGCCCGATGGTCCAGTCGCCGGCCGCCCGGCGCACCGCGCTGCTGCACCGCATGCTGCTGGTACGCCACCTCGAGGCGAGCCTCGACCAGCCCGCCCACGACGAGGCCCTGACGGCCGGGGTGGTCAGCGCGCTGGGCGCCGGCGACACGCTGGTGTGCCCGCGGACCGGGTGGCCGCTCGCGCTGCTCTTCGGCGGCCGGATCACGACGGCGCCGATCACCACCGGCGTCCTCGCCGTCGAGCTCGTGGACGCCGGCGGCGGGCCGGGGGTGCTGTTCTGCCGGGCCCGGCAGGTGCCGCCGACGCCACCCCCGCCGGCCCCGAGCGTCATCGACAGCGTCGACGTGGAGGCGATCGCGCGGACGGCCTGGACGGGCCTCGCCGCCGTGCGCGGCGGCGCGCCCGCCTGCCGGTTCACGCTGCGGGCCGCGGCGGCCGGCGACGACCCGGTCGAGCTGCTCGCCGCCCGGATGCGCCTCGATCACCAGCTCGACGACGGCACGCTGCGCGCGATCGACCGCGACGCCCGGGCGCACGTGGCCGCGTTGTTGCAGGCCGGGACGCCGGAGGTCCCGGATGATCAGGACCGCCGACTCTGACCGCCCCCGCCCCCGCCGGGTCAGGCTGGGTGCAGGAGCGCAGAGACGGAGGTAGCCATGCGAGCAGCGGTCGTCACCGGCTTCGACAAGCCCCTCGAGATCAGGGAGGTCCCGAAGCCCGCGCCCGCGGCCGGGCAGGTCCTCGTCCGGATCGAGGCCAGCGGGCTGTGCCACACCGACATCCACGCCGCCCAGGGCGACTGGCCCGTCAAGCCGGCCCCGCCGTTCGTGCCCGGCCACGAGGGCGTCGGCATCGTCGAGGAGCTCGGCACGGGCGTGACCGGGCACGGCCTCGGCGACCGCGTCGCGATCCCCTGGCTGGGGCACGCCTGCGGCACCTGTGAGTACTGCGTCACCGGCTGGGAGACGCTGTGCGAGTCGCAGCAGAACACCGGATACTCCATCGACGGCGGGCACGCCGAGTTCGCCGTGGCCGACGCCCGGTACGTGGTCCGCGTCCCCGAGGGCATCGACCCGGCCGAGGCCGCGCCGCTGACCTGTGCGGGTGTCACCACGTACAAGGCGGTCAAGGTCGGCGGGGTCACCCCGGGCGACCGGGTCGCGATCTTCGGCATCGGCGGGCTGGGCCACCTCGCCCAGCAGTACGCGCAGATCTTCGGCGGCGAGACGATCGCGGTGGACGTCACCGAGGAGAAGCTCTCCCTGGCCAAGCAGCTCGGCGCGGCCCACGTGATCAATGCGGCCCGGCAGGACCCGGTCGCGGCGATCGAGGCGCTCGGCGGCGCCGACGTGGCCGTGGTGCTCGCGGCCGACCCGCGCGTCATCGAGCAGGCCCACGCCTGCCTGCGCCGGGGCGGCCGGCTGATCCTGGTGTCGCTGCCCAAGGACAACGCCATCTCGCTGCCCGTCTTCCAGACCGTGCTCAAGGGCATCCGGATCATCGGCTCGATCGTCGGCACCCGCGCCGACCTGGCCGAGGTGTTCCGGCTGCACGCGGCCGGGCGTACCCGCGTGCTGTTCGAGCCGCGCGCGCTGGAGGACATCAACCAGGCGATCGCCGACGTGCTGGCCGGCCGGGTTCCCGCCCGGCTGGTGCTCATGCCCTGACGATCGGCCCCGGGCCGACGCCCCCGGCGCGCCCACACCCGTAGGTCCCGGACGGCCCCGCCGTCCGGGACCTACGGCCCTGATCGGAACGATCACGGCCGGGAGAAGCTGGAAGCAGAACAAGGAGGAATCATGCAGACACGCACGGACGCCTGGCGCGGCTTCACGGGGACGGGTTGGCGCGACGCGATCGACGTCGCCGGCTTCATCCACGACAACGTGACACCGTACGAGGGTGACGCGCAGTTCCTGGCCGGGCCGACCCACCGCACCGAGCGGCTCTGGCGCGAACTGCAGCGCATGTTCGTCGAGGAGCGCAAGCGCGGCGTCTACGACGTCGACACGCACACCCCGTCGACCATCACCTCGCACGAGCCGGGCTTCATCGACCGCTCCCACGAGCTGATCGTCGGCCTGCAGACCAGCGCTCCGCTGCGCCGGGCCATCATGCCCACCGGCGGCCTGCGCATGGTGGAGAACGGGCTGAAGGCGTACGGCTACACCCTCGACCCCACCGTCAAGGCGATCTTCTCCCGGTACCGCAAGACCCACAACGACGGTGTGTTCGACGCGTACCCGGCCGACGTCAAGGCGGCCCGGCGCTCGCACATCATCACCGGCCTGCCGGACGCGTACGGCCGCGGCCGCATCATCGGCGACTACCGCCGCGTCGCCCTGTACGGCGTCGACCGGCTCATCGCCGAGCGCAAGGAGCTGAAGGCCGCCCTGGACGGCAAGCGGTCCTCGGACGCGGTCATCCGCGACCGCGAGGAGCTGGCCGAGCAGATCCGGGCCCTGGGCGAGCTGAAGGAGATGGCGGCCGGCTACGGCTACGACATCTCCGGGCCGGCGACCACCGCCCGCGAGGCCATCCAGTGGCTGTACTTCGCGTACCTGGGCGCCACCAAGGAGCAGAACGGCGCGGCCATGTCGCTGGGCCGCACCTCGTCGTTCGTCGACGTGTACGTGCAGCGCGACCAGGCCGAGGGCACGCTGAGCGAGGAGCAGGCGCAGGAACTCGTCGACGACTTCGTCATGAAGCTGCGGATCATCCGCTTCCTGCGTACCCCCGAATACGACTCGCTGTTCTCCGGCGACCCGACCTGGGTGACCGAGGCGATCGGCGGCGTCGGCGCCGACGGGCGCCCGCTGGTGACCCGGACGAGCTTCCGCTACCTGCAGACCCTGTACAACCTGGGTGCGGCCCCCGAGCCGAACCTGACCGTGCTGTGGTCGCCGCGGCTGCCCGAGGGCTTCAAGCGGTTCTGCGCGCAGGTCTCCATGGACACCAGCGCCATCCAGTACGAGAACGACGACCTGATCCGGCCGGCGTACAGCGACGACACGGCGATCGCCTGCTGCGTCTCGGCGATGCGGGTCGGCAAGGACATGCAGTTCTTCGGCGCCCGCGCCAACCTCGCCAAGGCCCTGCTGTACGCGATCAACGGCGGCCGCGACGAGGTCAGCGGCGAGCAGGTGGCCCCGGCGTACGCCCCGGTCACCGCGGACGTGCTGGAGTACGAGCAGGTGCTCGACGCGTACGACCGGATGCTGGACTGGCTGGCCGAGACCTACGTCGAGGCGCTGAACGTCATCCACTACATGCACGACAAGTACGCGTACGAGCGGCTCGAGATGGCGCTGCACGACCACCCGGTGCACCGCTTCCTCGCGACCGGCATCGCGGGCCTGTCGGTGGCCGCCGACAGCCTCTCGGCGATCAAGCACGCCCAGGTCAAGGTGCTGCGCGACACCACCGGGCTGGCGGTCGACTACGTGATCGACGGCGAGTTCCCGGCGTTCGGCAACAACGACGACCGGGCCGACGCGATCGCGGTGGAACTGGTCGAGCGGTTCATGGCGAAGATCCGCCGGCAGCCCGCCTACCGCGACGCCGAGCCGTCGCTGTCGGTGCTGACCATCACCTCGAACGTGGTGTACGGCAAGCACACCGGCAACACCCCGGACGGGCGCCGCGCCGGCGAGCCCTTCGCACCCGGAGCCAACCCGATGAACGGGCGGGACAAGCACGGGCTGGTCGCCGCGGCGCTGTCGGTGGCGAAGCTGCCGTACCGCTGCGCCCGCGACGGCATCTCGATGACGACCACGGTGACCCCCGCGGGTCTCGGCCGCACCCGCGACGAGCGGATCGGCAACCTGGTCGGCGTGCTCGACGGCTTCACCGACGGCGGGGGCTTCCACCTCAACGTCAACGTGCTGGACCGGGCGACCCTGGAGGACGCGATGGCCCACCCGGAGAAGTACCCGCAGCTCACCATCCGGGTCTCCGGGTACGCCGTGAACTTCGTCCGGCTCACCAAGGAGCAGCAGCACGACGTCATCGCCCGTACGTTCCACGGTGCACTGTGACCATGACCGTCGCCCCGCCGGTGACCGCGGCCGTCCACTCCTTCGACATCTCGACGGGGGTGGACGGCCCGGGCACCCGGTTCGTGGCCTTCCTGGCCGGGTGCCCGCTGCGGTGCCAGTACTGCCACAGCCCGGACACCTGGTACCGGCGCAGCGGCACCCCGACGACGGTGGACGACCTGGTCACGGAGATCCGCCGGTACGAACGCTTCATCAAGGTCGCCGGCGGCGGCGTCACCATCAGCGGCGGCGAGCCGCTGCAGCAGCCGGCCTTCGTCCGCGAGGTCTTCACCGCCTGCAAGGAGATGGGCCTGCACACGGCCCTGGACACCAGCGGCTTCCTCGGCGACCGCGCCGACGACGCCCTGCTGGCCGTCACGGACCTGGTGCTGCTCGACATCAAGTCGGGCGACCCCCGCACCTACCGCACGGTGACCAAGACCGGCCGGCTCGAACCCACCATCCGCTTCGCCCACCGCCTCGGCGACCTCGGCAAGCCCATCTGGCTGCGGTTCGTGCTGGTACCGGGCCTCACCGACGACCCGGCCAACGTGGCCGCGGTCGCCGACATCGCGGCCGGCGTGCCGACCATCGAACGGGTCGAGGTGCTGCCCTTCCACCGGCTCGGCCAGAGCAAGTACGCCCAGCTCGGCGTCCCGTTCCCGCTCGCCGACACCGAGCCGCCGGACGAGGCCCTGATCGAGCGCGTCCGCACCCAGTTCCGCGAGCGCGGGCTCACCGTCTACTGACGGCGCTCCGCTACGGTGGCGACGTGCGCAGCGATGACCGACCCGACGACCGCGCCGCGATTGCGGCCGCCGTACGGACGTTCTTCGCCGCTTTCACGTCCGGCCCGGACGTCACCGCCCGCCTCGACGCGCTCCGCCGGCTCTTCCTGCCGGAGGCGGTGATCGTCCGCACCTGCGGCGGCCCACCCGTCGTCCACGGGGTCGACGACTTCATCGCGCCGCGGCAGGAACTGCTCGCCGGGGGCACCCTCACGGATTTCCGGGAGTGGGAGGTCGCGGGGCGCACGGAGGTGTTCGGCGACATCGCTCACCACTTCTGCAGCTACGCCAAGGCGGGAGTGCAGGACGGGAACCCCTTCACCGGGCGAGGGATGAAGACGCTGCAGTTCGTCCGGACGCCCGCCGGCTGGCGCATCAGCGCCGCCGCCTGGGACGACGAGAGATGACGGCCGCCGCGTTCCTGCCCTCATAGGATGGGGTCATGACCCGGACAGACACGGCTTCGCGGCTCATCGCGGCTGCGCCCGACCGCGTCTACGCGGCCCTCGTCGACCCCGCGGCGCTGACGGCCTGGTTGCCGCCCGACAGCATGACCGGCCGGTTCGAACGGTTCGACGCGCGGCCGGGCGGGTCCTACCGGCTGGTGCTGACCTATGCGGACGCCACGGCCGCACCGGGCAAGACCACCGCCGGCACGGACGTCGTGGAGGCCCGGTTCGTCGACCTGGTCCCCGGCGTACGGGTGGTGCAGGCCGTCACCTTCGTCTCCGACGACCCCGCCCAGGCCGGCACCATGACGATGACGTGGGAGGTCATGCCGGCAGAGGGTGGCACGCTCGTGGAGTTCCGGGCCGACGACGTCCCGGCCGGCATCTCCGCCGAGGACCACGCCGCCGGCATGACGTCCTCGCTCGCCAACCTCGCCCGCCACGTCGAGGCGTCCTGACAGTCAGGACTGCGCCGTGGCGCCTCTGCATGAGTCCAGAGGCACCACAGCTTGCCCGCCGCTTCCCCACCGCGAACTGCGTCAGGCCGGCGAATTCGTCGGCTTCGGCGTGGCGAAGGTGAAGTTGTCGGTATCTACCGCGTCGGCTCCGAAGGCAACCGAGACCGCCGGATCGTCGGTCGTGACCTGCTGCTTCTCTTCTTCGGTGAACTCCGTCGTCCCGCTTGCCGGCCCTTCCGCGTGCGCCGGCGCCGGGAAGAACATCATCGTCGACGGCAAGCTGAGAACCACGCTCAACGCCAGCCCCGTCAATTTCCCGCTCAAGGTGATCCGCGCCACTCGCCCATCGACGGCGCCATGTCGGCAGAGGGGTGGCGCGGTCAGGACTCCTTCCCGGCGCCGCGTCCCCGTTCCAGGATCGCGGGGAACGCGCGGACGAACGAACCGAGGCTCTTGTACGGCTCGCGGGAGAGCACCCGCTGCGCGGTCGAGAACGGCAGCGCGGTCATCCCCTGCACGGATACGGCGTACGCCCCCTGCGCAGCGTCGTGCATGGTCCAGGACCCGCCGTGTGCCCGGATGAGCACCTCCCCGGCGTAGGCGCCGACGAGCTTCCACCACAGGTCCAGGCGTTCGTCGGGGAGCGGGCCGTCGGCCAGCAGGAGCTCGCAGACCTCGTCGAGCTCATCGAGGCTCTCCGGCGACCAGTCCAGCCGGCGGCCGTACTGCTGTCCGACGAGGGCGACACATTCCTCCGCGAAGCGCCGCAGGGTGGCGGCCGGGTCCGGCTCGGTCATACCGGCAATCTTCTCACCAGGGTGAATCCTTGCTCGCTCAGATCCCCAGGTGTACCGATCCCGCAACCGTCCGATGCTCGGCGAGCGCGTCGGAGTGCCGATGTTCTGGTCACCTTCCCGATCAACGGAGTAGCCGTGACCGATCACTGGACCGCCCCGCACCATCACCCATCGGCGCCGTTCGGCGCTGCGGCTCCGGGCTCGGTGCAGCCTTTGCCGGCGTGGCAGCCGGAGACGCCCGCGTGGCCGTCGCCCGCGCTTCCGCCCGCGGCCGCCGGCACCGGTCACCGCGATGGTGTGCCCCGGTGGAACGAATCGGCAGAGCCGATGGCCGGCAGCCGCCGCGCAGCTCGCACGTCACCGCCCCCGTGGCAGATCATCGCCGGGGTCGTTGCCGCCGTGGCGTTGTTCGGCTCCGGCTGGCTGGGCGGTGCCGGCTCGGCCCGCGCGCGGTCCGCCACCAGCGGGCCGGCCGCTGGGGACGCACCGCAGGCTGCCGCGGCCGCCCAGCTGCAGTCGGCGCAGGGCTCCTGCGACAGCATGCACCGGGGCACCACGCTCGCCGACAACGGCACCACCCTCACCATCGACGGAACCGGTGAGGAGGACTACAACGGCCTCGCCGAAACGGACCTGCAATGCGTGTTCGACGCGGTCGGGATGACAGAAGCGGTCAAAGCCCACATCGGCCAGACCCGAGCGCTGGACGGCAGGCAGGAGGACTCCTGGGGCTCGTTCAACGCCTCCTGGACGTTCCATCCCGACGCCGGTTTCGACGGCATGATCCGGCTGGCCTGACGTCGACGCCGCATACGACGGCTTCCCTGAACGCCGTAGCCGGGCGGGTCGACCGCCGGCGACCCTCAGGCCGCTCGTCGCAGGCCCGATACCCATAGCGCACGTGACGGCGACGAATTGTGAGGTACCGAGTGAACAACCTCCCACCCCGTGACCCGGGTGCACCGACGAGCCGGACCGGCGGACGCCACGCCGCCCCATCGGCCCTGAAGCCTTCGCTTGCCGTCGGTGTCCTGGCAGCGGCGGTGGTCGTGGCAGGCGCAGCGGTCGTGACGGTGAGAACTGCCGACGCGAGTGAGGCCGGCACGGCAGCGTCGCCGGCCGCGTCACTCCGCCCGGCCATGCCCCCTCGGCGCGCCGAACCGATTGTCGTCACCAGCACCGCTGCATCACCGAGCCTTTCCCCGTCCGCCGCCGCACCGTCGGCCGCCGCACTGTCGGCCGCACCGACGGTCGTCACCCGCAGCACGCGGCCCTCGACGGTGACGGTCCGGGGATCGGTGCCGATCATGTACTCGGAGTTCGACGAGATCTACGGCGGATCCGCATGCCAGGGGGGCGGGGAGGGCTACGTCGGGTTTCGCGACGACCTGCGCATGATGAGTCTGCAGACAGGCGCACCCGTGATCGTCAAGAACGGCAAGGGCAGGAAGGCGGGTAGCGGAAAACTGGGGCGCGGTGTCCTGTCAGCCGATGGGAACGACTGCGCGATGCCGTTCGAGGTGACGGTGAAACTGGCCGGAGGCGGTCCGTACCGGTTCACTATCGGCACCCGGTGCAATGACTGCGACTACCCTTCCGTCATCACCAAGGCCTTCACCGCTGAGGAGTTGGCAGCCCCGGTCGAGGTGCCGCCGGACAATTGGCGCTGACCCAACCCGTCCCTCGCTCCGGGCAGGCACCGGTCGCGGCGTAGACGGCCGCACCTACCTTGAGTTTATGAGCGATGTACGGAGAGTGCGGATCTCGGCGAGCCCGGCGAACGTGGAGTACGCGCGGCGCATGTATGACCGCGCGATCGACTGGTACAAGGTCGCCGAGACGAAGGCGCAGCTCCTCCTGACCGTCAACGGCGCCTTCGTCACGGTCGCTTTCGGACTGCTGTCCGGGAGCATCGAGGAATTGCGGATCTCTCTCGATGCCGCGGGCGCGTTCACCTGGCTTTTCCTGACGCTGGCGGTGGCTTCGCTGTCCGGGTCCATCGCGGTGGCCGCCGCAACGCTGCTCTCCCAGCATCGCCGGCACATCCGGGAGGACTTCGCGCAGCTCGCCATCGATCCCCAGGACCGGAGCACCTACCGGCCCGAGAGCATGTGGTACTTCGGCCATATCGCCCAGCTGCAATGGCAGGGCGTCCAGCAGGTTCTCAGGGACGCGGACGACGACCTGGAGGTGAAGGTGCTCACCTACAACATCCACGGCCTCGCGAAGGCGGTGCTGCGCAAACACCGGCTGATCAACGTCGGCTGGCTCCTGACCACGACCACCCTGCTGTCCCTGATCGCCGCGGGAGTCTCCCTGCTCGTGGGTGGATGAGCGGTGTTCGTACGATCGCCGGCATGACGCTTTCCCCCGCACGGACCACCCTCGTCGTCGTGGATCTCATGCCTCGCATCGTCGAGCAGGACATGGGGCCGCATCGCGGCGCCGACGTCGTGGCCCGGGCCGTCCGGCTGGCGGACGCGTTCCGGCGGGCCGGCGGCACGGTCGTGCTGGTACGGGTCGAGCGCCCCAATGTCGCCGAGCAGCCGCCGGGCAGCGGTTTCGTTCGCGAGCTGGAGCCCCGGCCCGATGACGTCGTCATCGTCAAGCGGACGATCGGCGCCTTCTACGGGACCGGCCTGGCCGACCGGCTCCGCGACCGGGGCATCGACACCGTCGTCCTCGCCGGGCTGGCCACCACCATGGGTGTCGAGTCCACCGCCCGCGCGGCCGCCGATCACGGGTTCGACGTGGTCTTCGCCGCGGACGCGATGAGCGGCGTGACCACGGCTGAACATGATCACGCCCTCACCGTCGTGCTGCCGCGGTTCGGAGAGGTGCTCACCACCGACGCGGTTCTCGCCGGCCTTCAGCCCGCCGCGCAACCCTAGAAGTCGACGACCATCGGACGCCGGCCGATCGGGATGGCCGCCGCGTGGTCGAGGTCGGCGCCGCCCGGATAGCACCAGGTGCGGCCGAGGCAGAGCTTCACCCGCTGGCCCGGGAGCAGGCGTACGGCGTACCGGAGGCTGTCCGGGGTGTCGCTGACCGCCATGATCTCGTGGGTGCCGGCGTGGAACGCGTACACCGGCCCGAGGACCGGCTGGCCGGGCGTGCCGCCGACGGCGCTGCCGGAGACGACCGTGCCCGCGCGCAGCCGCTGATCGGCCGTGGTGGTCTGCCCCGCGACCACGCGGATCGGGTGGGCGCGGCGGCGGTCGGTGGCGCCGCCGGACCATTGCGCGGCCACGCGGGCGGTCGGGCCCGCCGTGCCGTCGGGCATGAAGAACAGCTTCCATCCGTACGGCCCCAGCCCCGTGAACGTGTAGCGGCCCGTGCCGTAGACGTTCGGGGTGGTGTCCTGCCACAGCGGGTCCATGGACGCCACGGACACCTGGGCCGCGACCGGCGTTCCGGTGGCCGCCTCGGTCAGCGTGCCGGTGACGGTTCCGGCCGCGTCGAGCCGTACGTCGGGCAGGGTGAGCACCCCGGTGGCCGGCGCGGTCACCTCGAGCGCGGCGTCCCGGTCGCCGGTGCCCCCGTACGCGCCGAGCCACTGCATGCCGTACGCGGTGTCGCCGGGCTGGACGAAGAACGAGTAGCGGCCCGGTTCGAGCCCGTCGAAGGTGGCGACCCCGGCGGCGTCGGAGCCGGCCCGGGCGCCCCACAGGTCGGCGAAGCGATCCTCGGCGGCGATGGCGTGCACGGTCACGCCGGGCACCGGGGCGCCGGTCCGGGCGTCCCGTACGACGGTGGTGACGAGGCCGGGCTCGGACGGCTCGGCGGCGAGCGCCGGCGCCGGTCCCGGCAAAAGGCTCGTGAGCAGGACAGCGGCAGTGGCGGCGACCAGCGGCAATCTTCTTCTCATGCCCGTCCTCAGAAAGAGAGCATGCCGCTGACGAGGGCCTGCCACGTCATCGGGCCGACGATGCCGTCGACGGCCATGGACGGGATGTCGGCGTGCAGCGCGCTCTGGAAGCCGCGGACCGCCTGCTCGGTCTTCGGTCCGAAGATGCCGTCGACCGCGAGCCCTTTCGACGGATCGCCGGACAGGTTGCGGTACTGGAACTCCTCCTGGACGCCGCGGACGGCGTCACCCTCGGAGCCGCGGCGTACCTGGATGATCAGGGCGCTCCAGGTGTGCGGGCCGACGATGCCGTCCACCGCGAGACCCTCGTCGCGCTGGAACGACCGGACCGCGGCGTCGGTCTTCGGCCCGAAGATGCCGTCCACCACCACGCTGTGGCCGCGCGCACGCAGCAGGTACTGCAGTGTGGGTACGGGATGTTCCTTGTCGCCCTGCCTCGTCAACGGCCAGGGGCTCAGCGTTCCTGCCATGGTCTTGTCCTTCCGCTCGTTGTTGGTGGAGGGCGCTCAGCGCAGGATTGATGCACGATCCACGGCGATCGGCACGAACTCGCGGACGAGGTTCTCGTGGCCGTCGCCCGCCTCCCAGCCGATGTCGGCCAGGACCACGACGGCGTGCCCGACCCGCGCGACCGCGACGTACGTCGTCTTGACGCGGACGCTGTCGCCGTAGTCGAAGGTCTCGGCGACGCCGATCAGCAGCGAGTCCCGTCCGGCGACCCGGGTGTCGAGCAGCCGCCAGGTGCGGCCCGCCGGGTCCGTGCAGCCGTGGCACCGCGTGACCGCACGCCGCAGCTCCCGCAGGTACTGCGCCGCGCCGCCGCCCCGGTAGACCGCCACGTACTCGAGCAGGACGGTCGGCCGGATCTCGCTCACCGGGTAGAGCGCCTGGACGGCATTGTCGGCGGTGCGCCGCGCGCTGCTGCGGAACGGCCCGCACGGCTGCGGCGGCCGCAGCCACGGGCGCAGATCGGCCGCGGCCGTGGTGACGGGCACGCCGAGGTCCGCCGGCTGCAGCATGGCCGCGGCCGGGACAACGGTCCGCGTCGCGGCGGCGGCCGGCTGGGCGGCGGCCACCATCGCCACCGCGGCTGCCATCGCCACCACCGCCAGCAGCATTCTCCGACTTCCCGGTCGCCCGCTGCGGTGCGGACAGGTAACCATGACGCCACCTCCCGTGTTCGGCCGTATCGGCACAGGGTCGAGCGGCGGCGACGATGGTCAGTAGAGCCGAAGGTCCCCCGCGGCGTGCCGGATCAGGAGGCCGGAAATACTCGGCGAATCTGCCCCTGAGGGCATTGTCAAGAAACCTTCCAGCAACAAGAGTGATCACATCCGTTAATGCATCGACGGATATCGCACGGAAGGAAACACAATGCGCCATGGCGCCCCCACCCGGCGGTTCCTCGCCGCGGCGGCGGTCCTGCTAGCCGGACCGGCCACCCTTCTCGTCCCGTCATCGCCGGTGCAGGCCACCCGTCCCGGCGCCGACCGCTCCACAGTCGTCTCCGGCAAGGCCCGCTTCCAGGTGCTGTCGCCGACGCTGATCCGCACCGAGTACGCCGGCGACTCCCACTTCGTCGACGCCGGCACCTTCAACGCGGTGCACCGCACCGGCTTCACCGCGCCCCGCTTCACGAGCCGCACCCGCGACGGCTGGCTGACCATCGACACCGGCGCCGTCACCATGCGGTACCGCGTCGGGTCCGGGTCGTTCACCGACGACAATCTCACGGTACGGCTGACGTCCGGCCGGCAGACCGTGCAGGCCGCCCCGTGGGCCGGTCACACTCCCCCGAACTGCGCGATCGGCGCCCTGTGCGAGGCGGAGACCGCGGCCCTGCGAGGGCTGGGAGTGGCCACCGACCACGGTGGGTACACCGGCCAGGGCTTCGCCGCCGGGTTCGAGGGCGCCGACGACTCGCTGACGGTCTCGGTGACCGTCGCGGCGGCCGGGACCTACGAGTTCGACGCGCGCTACGCCAACAGCACGGGCGGCGACGGCAAGGACGTCACGCGGACGCTCACCGTCGCGGTCGACGGCACGTCGGCGGCCCAGCTGTCCCTGCCCAGCACCGGCTCGTGGGACACGTGGAAGCAGGCCGGCACCGCCGTGACGCTGACCGCGGGACGCCACGAGCTCGCGTTGCGGCGCGACCCGGCCGACTCCGGTCACGTCAACATCGACAGCTTCGCGCTGGTCCGGCCGGGTGACGCGTACCCGCAGCCGGTTCCGCCGGCACCCCGGGAGTGCGCGTTCGGCACGGTCTGCGAGGCCGACGGCGGCGCGCTGTCCGGCGGCGCGCGCCTCGCCCGCGACCACAACGGCTACTCCGGCGAGGGCTTCGTCGCCGGGCTCGAGCGTACGGGCGCGAGCGACGCGCTGACCGTCACCGGCGTGCCGGCGGCGGGCCAGTACAAGCTGCAGCTGCGCTACGCGAACTCGCGTCCGGGCGCGCAGCCGGCCCGTACCCGCACGATGTCCGTGCAGGCCGGGTCCGGGGCGGCGAGCACGGTGGAGCTGCCGACCACCAGCGGCTGGGACTTCTGGCGTACGGTCAGCACCCCCGTCACGCTCGCGGCCGGGACCAACACCGTCACGCTGGGCTGCCCCACCGACGACAGCTGCAACGTCAACGTCGACACGGTCGCGCTGACCACCGCGGACGCCCCGCTGCTCGCGCCGCACGCCCCCCTGGGCGGCTACCGCCGCTCGCTGGACAACGTGGACGGTGGCGCCCTCACCGCGCCCGGCCTGCTCTACACCGACGGCTGGTCGCTGCTGGACGACACCGCGTCCGCCCTATTCGACCCGGCGACCCGCAAGGTCACCCCGAAGCCGGCCCACACCGGCGGCTACCAGGACGGCTACGTCTTCGCGTACGGCCAGGACTACGCCCGCGCGCTGCGGGAACTCGCCGTGCTGACCGGACCGACGGCGCTGCTGCCCCGGTGGACGTACGGCGTCTGGTACTCCGAGTACTACGACCGGACCGCGGCCGACTTCCAGGGCATCGTCGAGCGGTTCCGCAGCGAGAACGTGCCGCTGGACGTGTTGGTCGTGGACACCGACTTCAAGGCCGCCAACAAGTGGAACGGCTGGGAGATCGATCCCACCCGCTTCCCGGACCCGAAGGCGTTCCTCGGCTGGCTCCACAAGGAGGGCCTGCGAACCACCTGGAACGTGCACCCGAGCATCCTCGGCAACGACCCGAAGTTCGCCGCGGCGCAGGAGACCGCCAAGGGCAAGCTGCAGCGCACCGGCTGCAACAGCGGCGCCGACTGCTACACGTTCGACTGGGGCGACCCGGACCAGCTGGCCGCGTACTTCGGCCTGCACAAGGACCTGCAGGACCTGGGCATCGACTTCTGGTGGCTGGACTGGTGCTGCGAGGACTCCAAGTCCACCCTGGCCGGCGTGACGCCGGACGCGTGGATCAACCTGAACTACGCGGCCGAGAACGGTTTCGCCTTCTCCCGGGCGTACGGTTCGCTGCAGGCCGGCGGCTACGCCAACCCGACGTCCGTGGCCACCGGGCCGTGGGCCGACAAGCGGACCACCCTGCACTTCACCGGTGACACGGTGTCCAACTGGGAGACGCTGCGCTACGAGGTCGGCTACGCGCCGGGCGAGTCCGCCGCGACCGGGCTGGCCGCCATCAGCCACGACATCGGCGGGCACACCCGCGGCCTGCAGGAGCCGGGCGCCGAGCCGGGCAGCACCAAGCTGCCCGACGACCTGTACGCCCGCTGGGTGCAGCTGGGCACGTTCCAGCCCATCGACCGGCTGCACTCCAACCACAGCGACCGGCTGCCGTGGCAGTACGGGCCGGCCGCCAACGCCTCCGCCGCCGAGTTCCTGCGGTTGCGGGAGCGGCTGATGCCGTACACGTACACCGCCGCCGCCCAGGCCAACCGGGACGGGCTGCCGATGGCGCGGCCGCTGTACCTGGCGTACCCGGGCGAGCAGGAGGCGTACGCCACCGCCGGCGCCGAGTACCTGTACGGCCCGGACATGCTGGTGGCGCCGGCGACCGACCCGGGGTCCAGCGCGACCACCCGGGTGTGGTTCCCGCCGGGCAGCACGTGGACCGACTGGTTCACCGGCGTCACGTACCAGGGCGGCACCAGCCACGACATCACCACGACGCTGGACACCATGCCGGTGTTCGTCCGCTCCGGCGGGGTCGTGGTGACCCGGACGAACGACGTCGCCACCGACGAGGGCAAGCCGCTGGACGCGGCCACCGTCACGGTCGCGACCGGCGACGACGGGCGCGGCAACCTGTACGAGGACGACGGCACGAACCACGCCCGCAGCGCCACGACGCGTTTCGCGTACGAGGAGGGGAACCGGTCGAAGACGCTGCTGATCAGCCCGGTCCGCGGCGGCTACCCCGGTCAGGTGGGCAAGCGGGACTGGACGGTCCGCTTCACCGGGGCCGACGCTCCGCAGACCGTACGGGTCGACGGGCGGACCCTGCCCCGTACGGCGTGGTCGTACACGGCGCAGACCCGCACCCTCACGGTGCACGCCGGCACGCAGCCGGTCCACCGGGCGGTGACCGTCAGCGTCCGATGAGCGGTACGGACCGGTGGGCCGCACGGCCCACCGGTCCGGGACCTGCCGCCCTGCCGCCTCCGCATCGAAGCGCGTGAGGATGGGAGGAGAAGGGAGAGTCCCATGACCGCCAAGAAAATCATCGTCGGTTACGACCGTTCCCCGGAGGCCCGTGCCGCTGCGGCGTGGGCTCTGGACGAGGCGGCCCGCACCGGCGCGCTGGTGGAGTTCTTCTACGCGTACGAGTGGCCGACCTGGGCGCCGGCGGCGTCCACCGTGCCCTCCCCCGCGGTCTGGCCGGACGGCGAGACCGACCGCGCCATCAAGGGCGCGCTGCAGGAGGCCGTGACCGAGGCCCGGCAGACCCACCCGCAGGTGCGCACCGAGGTGTCCATCGTGAACGCCAGCGCCGCCCTGACGCTCATCGACCGCTCCGCCGAGGCCAGCCTCATCGTGCTCGGCAGCCAGGGCCACAGCGCGGTGACCGGCATGCTCGGCTCGGTCAGCGTCGCGGTCAGCGCCCACGCCCACTGCCCGGTCATCGTGGTCCGGGGCGACAACGGGCACGCCGGTCCCGTGGTGGTCGGCGTCGACGACTCGCCCTGCGCGCAGCTCGCCCTGGCCTTCGCCCTCGAGCAGGCGGCCGAGCGCGGCGCGCCGGTACGCATCATCCACGCGTGGCGTCCGGTCTCCGGCATCTGGGAGGACAGCCCGCTGGTCACCCGGGAGGTCACCGACCAGGAGCGCCGCCCCTTCGACGAGCTCGTGGCGGCGTGGCAGCAGAAGTACCCGCAGGTGACGATCACCGCGGAGGCCGTCGTGGACCACCCGGCCCACGCCCTGGCGGCCGCGAGCACCACCGCGCGGCTGCTGGTGGTCGGCACCCGGGGACGCGGCGCGTTCCGCGGGATGCTGCTCGGCTCGGTGAGCCAGCACCTGCTGCGGCACTCGGCCTGCACGGTGGCCATCGTCCGCGAGGTTGCCGGAAGCTGAGCCCGGCAGCGACGCCGGGCCCGCGGTGCGGGCCCGGCGTCGCGCTGTCTACGCCGCCGGCGGCGGCGGGGACTTGCCCTCCAGCACGGCCAGGATCTCGCCGATCTGGTGCTCGCGCTCCAGGGGGTGCCGCAGCGGCAGCTCACGGTGCAGCTGGTAGCGGTTGCGCCGGCCGTCGCGGGTGCTGGTCAGATAGCCCGCCTCGACGAGGTCGGCGACGATGCGCTGCGCCGCCCGCTCCGTGATGCCGACCTGGGCGGCCAGGTCCCGGTGCCGGAGGCCGGGGTCGCGGGCCACGCAGATCAGCACGTGGGCGTGGTTGGTGAGAAAAGTCCAGTCCGGCACGGGCTCTGATCCTACGAGTCCCCCGCCACCGCCGGGCGGTCAGGGCGACGCACGGCGCGCGTGGAGTGCAGGCTCCAGCCGATCGAGACGCCGATGGTCGGCCGCACACGGTCGGCCGTGACCTCCGGCCCTTACCCGCGGGGCGCGGCGGGAGCAGGCTGGACAGGGAGGCCGGAAGGGGGTGGCGACCATGAGGCTCAGCCTGCGCGACGCCGTCGCCGCGCTGATGATGGGAGTGATCCTGACGCCGTACGCGACACTGCTCGTCCGCGGGCGCGAGCCGTACGTCGGCAACGTGGCGACCATGGCGGCGCTGTCCCTGGTCGTGGCCGGCGGCGTGTTCGTGGTCGCCGGCGGGATCACCGTCCGTACGCTGATCGGCCGGGTGGAGGTCGGCTTCGCCGTCGCCGCCCTGGCGCTCGGCGTGGTCACGGTGCTCCTCGGCGACACGCCCCTCGGGCAGCTGCTGCTCGGCGCGTTCATCACGCTGGTGCTGCTGACGTGGGGCACCCAGCTGCTCGACCACGCCGGCTACCTGCAGCCGCCGCCCCACCGGCCGTCATGACGTCCGCTGTCGTGCCCGGCGCCGGTACAGCTCGTCCACTCCCCACACCAGCAGCGGGAACGGGGCCAGGAACGCCAGGTGCGCCGGGCCCAGCGCCGCGGTGCCGAACAGGGCCTGCAGCGGCGGCAGATAGATCACGGCCGCGGCGAAGACCAGCTCGAACGCGATCCCGCCGAGCAGCAGCCGGTTGGTGAACACCCCGATCGAGCGCAGCGAGGCCCGGTCGGTGCGGGCGGCGAACGCGGTGCCGAGCTGACAGGCGACGATGCCGGCGAACGTCATCGTGGTGGCCTCGCGGTACGCGCCGTGCAGCGCGGAGCCCGGACCCGTCGCCGCGCCGGGCTGCCAGCCGGCCCGCCACAGCGACCAGAAGAACCCCGCCATGACCAGCGCCGCCGACGTCACGCCCAGCAGACCCCAGGCGCGCAGCAGCAGGCGCCGGTCGATGACCCCGCTGCGCGGTGAGCGCGGCGGGCGGCGCATCAGCCCCGGCTCCGCCGGTTCGCGCCCCAGCGCCAGGGCGGGCAAGGTCTCCGTACCCAGGTCGATGGCGAGGATCTGCAGCACGGTCAGCGGCAGCGGAATGGCCCCGCCGGAGAGCGCGAAGATCAGGAACGGCACCACCTCGGGTACGGCGTGCGCGAAGATGTACAGCACGAACTTGCGGACGTTGTCGTACACCCGCCGCCCGGCGTGCACCGCCTTGACGATGGTGGCGAAGTTGTCGTCGGTGAGCACCATCGTGGCGGCCTCCCGGGCGACGTCCGTGCCGGAGCGGCCCATGGCGACGCCGATGTCGGCGTGCCGCAGGGCGGGAGCGTCGTTGACCCCGTCCCCGGTCATGGCCACGACCTTGCCGGCCGCGCGCAGCGCCTCGCAGATGCGCAGCTTGCCCTCCGGCGTGGAGCGGGCGAAGACGATCTCCTCGTCCCCGGCGAGCAGCCGGTCGAGCTCGGTCTCGCTCATCGCCTCCAGCTCCGTGCCGGTGACGACGCGCCCGCCGCCGATCCCCGCCTGGCGGGCGATCTCGGCCGCCGTGGGCCCGTAGTCGCCGCTGATGACGTGGATGCGGATGCCGGCCCGGTGCGCTCCGCCCACCGCCTCGGCGACGCCGTCGCGCAGCGGGTCGGCCAGGGCCAGCAGCCCGAGCAGCGTGAGGCCGGCCTCGGCGTGGTCGCGTTCCGGCGTGCGACCGGCGCCGACGAAGCCGTACGCGACCGACAGCACCCGCAGGCCGGCGGCGGCGTACCGGTCGACGGCGGCCTGCAGCTGCGCGCGCACCTCGGCGGAGAGCGCCACGCTGTGCCCGCCGGGGCCCACGACCCGGTCGCACAGCGGCAGGACGGACTCCACCGCGCCCTTGGTGTGCACCCGGGCGCCGTCCACGGTGGACATGCGCTTGAGGCGGCTGTCGAAGGCGTACAGGAAGGTCCGCTCGGCGTCGCGCTCGGCGGCGTGCACCGGGACCGCCAGCTGGTCCGCGAAGCGCAGCAGGGCCAGCTCCATCGGGTCGCCGGTGTCGTGCGGCGCGCCGTCCCCCGCCACCCGTGCCGTGGTGCACCGGGCCGCCGCGGTGGCCAGCTCCCGTGCCCGCCCGTCGCCGCGTGCGGCCGCCGCGTCCAGCTCGGAGCCGTACAGCCAGATCCGGGACACCCGCATGCGGTTCTCGGTCAGGGTGCCCGTCTTGTCCGTACAGATGACCGCCGTGGATCCGAGGGTCTCCACCGCGGACAGCCGCTTGACGACCGCGCCGACGCGGGCCAGTTCCCGGACGCCGACGGCGAGAGCCAGGGTGATGGTCGGCAGCAGGCCCTCGGGCACGTTCGCCACGATCAGGCCGATGGCGAAGCTGATGGCCGCGGCCCAGCCCAGCCCGGCGACCACGCCGATGGGCAGGAACGCGGCCCCGGCGGCGACCGCCACGGCCGCGATGACCCAGGTGGCCCGGCGCACCTGGCGCTCGAGCGGGCTGGGCTCCCCGCGGCCCCGCTGCGAGAGCGCGGCGATCCGGCCGATCTCGGTGTGCATACCGGTCCGGGTGACCACCGCCCGGCCCTCCCCCGCGGTGCACACCGTCCCGCTGAACACCATCTCGCGCGCCTCGAGCAGCGGCCCGGCCACGACCTCCGCGTCCGCCGACCGCGACGCCGGGACCGACTCGCCGTTGAGCGCCGACAGGTCCACCGACAGCGCCCCGTCCACCAGCCGGCCGTCGGCGCAGATCCGGTCACCCTCCTCGACCACCAGGACGTCGCCGGGCACCAGCTCCCCGCCGGTACGTCGCACAGCACCCCGTCGCGCAGCACCCGCGCCGAGACCGGCAGGTACGCCGCCAGCGCCTCCACGGCCCGTTCCGCCTGCATCTCCTGCGCGAACGCGAACGCGGCGTTGAGCAGGATCACCGCCACCACGGCGAGTGCCAGCGCCGGGGTGCCGCCGAGCCAGGCCAGCACCGCGGCCACCATGAGCAGCACGGCCAGGGGCTGGGTGAACTGGGCGAGAAGCTCGCGCGGCCAGCGCCGGCGCTCCCGGCGGGACAGTTCGTTGGGGCCGTACACGGTGAGCCGCCGGGCGGCCTCCCTCGCGCCGAGCCCGGCGGGACCGGTACGCAGGTCCCGGAAGAGTTCGACGGGGGGACGCCGTTCGTCGACCGGGCCGGGTGCCGTCGTCGTCTGCGTCATGACTCCAGGCTTTCCACCGCGGGCGCGGGACGGACAGGGCCGGGCGGCCCGCACCCGGTGGTCCTACGGCAGCAGGCGCCGCACCGCCACCCCGGTGACCGCCGCCATCGTCGCGGCCATGGCCAGGCCACCGGCTGTCCCGATGGCGATGATCAGGATCAGCGCCTGTCCTGGGTGCCAGAGCGGCATGGTGACGAGCAGGAACACCGCCAGCCCGGCGAGCCAGGCAACGGCGCTGACGGTGATCCACCAGCCGGCGTGGGCGGTGAGGCGGCTGGGTGCCAGAGCGGCATGGTGACGAGCAGGAACACCGCCAGCCCGGCGAGCCAGGCAACGGCGCTGACGGTGATCCACCAGCCGGCGTGGGCGGTGAGGCGGCGCAGCACCGTCCACTGCGCGAACCCGATCGAGCACAGCAGGGCCACGCCGAGGATCAGGGCCAGGGGTGCGGTCACCGCCACGGGCCAGCTCTGCCAGACACCGGCGAAGGTCGACGGCGACATGCCGATCAGGTACGCGACCACGGCGGCGCCCGCCGTCACGGCGACCCAGCGGCGCCACGGGAACCGCGGCAGCGCCCAGCGCAGCACGGCCGCCTGGCCGGCGCCCAGCACCGCGCCCTCGACGGCGCCCGCGGCGAGGATGACGGGCAGCGCCACGGCGGCGTCCGCGTCGGCCAGCAGGGCGCCGGCACAGGCCGGCACCACGAAGCCGAGGAACTCCGCCACCGTGACCGTACGGACCCAGACGCGGTACAGCGCGGCCCGGTTCAGCACCGGCACCGCCGTCGATGTGGTCATGCCGTCACCCGCCGCGGCTCAGTGGCGGCGGGCCGGGGCGCCTACCGGGTGGTGAGCCACCGACTCCACCGCCGCGGTGAGGACCGAGCCGACCACGGCCAGGACGAGCCCGGTCAGCGGCAGCAGGGTGGAACCGCCCAGAGCGATCATCCGGCGCTTCGTCATGACGTCCTCCTCTGTCCGCTTCCATCCAACGCCGCCACGGGCCGCGCCTTTCAGGGGCGCAGGGCCTCAGGTCACGGGCCGTTCTGCCTGCTCCGGGCCCGCCGGGTACGCGTACAGCTCGACCAGCCGCACCCGCGAGGCGGTGAGCCGGTCGGCGAGCACCCCGACGAACCGCATCGCCAGCTCGCGCCCCAGGTCGGCGTCCTCGGCCATGAGCCGGCGCACCTGTGGGGCGTCGAACTCGATGGCGTGGCACTCGTCGGCCACGACCGCACCCACCGACCACCGGTACGGCGGCAGCAGCCACGACCAGCCCACCGGCGCACCCGACTCGAGGCGCTCGATGACGATGCTGCCGCGGCCGGGCACCTGGAAGTCCAGGGCGATCGCTCCCGAGGTGAGCAGCCAGAAGGTGTTCGCCGGCGCCCCCTCGTGGAAGAGACGGTGGCCGGGATGACGCAGCGTGGGGCGGCCGAACGAGGCGAGCTTCTGCAGCCAGTTGGTGGGCAGGTCGCCGACGAACGGGTGCAGGGCGAGACGGTCGAAGACGGTCAGGGGCGGCATGGTGTCCTCCGATGCGCTAATGCGAGCTCCAGGCCTGAGCGACCCGGATCTGCCGGTGTGCGGCCAGCAGGATGTGCAGGCACACCTGCCGCACGTCGGGGGCGGCGAGCCCGGGCCGGGCATCGTCGAGCATGCGGACGACCTCGGCGGCGGTACGGCGCACCACGTCCAGCGCCGCGGCGCGGCCGGTGCGGCCCTCCGCCAGGTACCGGTCGTAGCGGGCCTGCACGCCCGGATCGGCGAACAGCCCGGCGCCCAGCCCCGCCGACGGGTCGGCGAGCCCGTGCCGCTCGAGCAGCTGCCGCAGCGCGGTCAGCTCACGGGTCTGCGACGGCGCCGAGTGGGGGAAGGCGGCGTACCGGTCGGCGAAGACGGCGAGCAGATCGTGGCCGAGCTTCGTGCGCTGGGCCAGCTCGATCAGCAGCGCCACCTGCGCGGGCGGCACCGGGCCGCTCGGCAGAACGGCCCGGTCCGGGGCGCAGAAGCCGGCGCGGTCGCGCCAGGCCTCGCTCGGGGCGGCGGTCGGCATCGGATCCTCCGGTGGGTCGGGCTCAGCGACGGCTGAGGCGGTCCATCTCGCGCCGGATGCGGTCCTCCGGCGGGTTCTCGGGGGCGAGCACGTCCCAGATGTGGAACGCGACCCCGATCCCCCAGCCGAACAGCGGGAACATCGGCCAGTAGAAGCCACCCGGCGTGGTGACCAGCCAGATGCCGTTCAGGAAGAGGTTCACCAGCACGTACGCGAGCACGTGCGCCTGCAGTTCGCGCCTCTTGCGCAACCGGGTCACGGCGAGTTCGCGCAGCTCGGCCGTGTCGTCCTCCGGGGTGATCCCGGTGGGGTGGAAGGTGGTGGTCATGACGTCCTCCTTTCGAGGGGGGTCGGCTCAGCGCCGGCCATGGCGGGCCGTGCGCCGATGCGGCGGCGTCAGGCGGTCGATGAGGTCCTCCAGCACCGGCCCGGCCACGATGAGCAGGGCCAGGACGGCCAGGATGACGACGACGAGCAGCGACATCGCACTCAACTCCCTCGGCACGGGGACGACGGCGTCCCCGTGCCTTGATGGTGTCCGGTGCCCGGCCCCCGGGACAGAGTCGGGAGTCCGGGACCGCCGGGACTTCCGTCCGCCGCGGCGGCCCGCCGGCCGGGGCTCGGCGGAGGGGTCGAACGGCCCTGTCGCCGGCGACCCGGCGGGGCGATGCTGGCCCTGACGCCACCGGAGCCCGGACGTAGCGACCGGGCCGAGGAGACAGATGCGATGGCCGGAGCGCCACCAGACCCACCGTCGTCAGGACGGGACCTGGCCCGGCCGCTGCGCCACGCGGGCCCCGGCGGCGTCTCGTCCACACCGGGCGTTCGTCCATACCGGACGGAGAGAAGGTGAACGCGATGGAGAGCGTCACCGGCGCTCCCGTGGTCGTCGGGGTGGACACCTCCCCGCGCAGCAACGACGCCGTGGAACTGGCGGCGGCCGAGGCGGCCCTGCGGCACCGGCCGTTGCGGATCGTGCACGCGTTCCTGTGGCCCCTGGCCCGCCTCGCTGTGCCGCCGGCGTCGCCGTACCCGGCCCTGGACGCCTTCCGCGACGAGGCCCGCAGCCTGCTCACCGACGCCGAACGGCTCGCCGCCAAGACGGCGCCCGGCACCCGGATCACCACCGAGATCATCACCGACCTGCCGGTGCCGGCGCTGCTGGCCGAGAGCCGGCACGCCGACCTGCTGGTCGTGGGCGACCGCGGCTCCGGCGGCTTCCGCGGCCTGGTCGTGGGCTCGGTGGCGGTACAGACCGCCACGCACGCCTCCTGCCCGGTGCTGATCGCCCGGCGCCGCCGCGACGCGGCCGGCCCGGTCATCGTCGGCATCGACGGTTCCGCGGCATCGCAGCGCGCGCTGGAGTTCGCCGCGCGCGAGGCCTCCCTGCAGGGCGTCGACCTCGTCGCGGTGCACGCCTGGGGACTGCCGCCCACGCTCGGGGCCGGCGAGCTCGTGCCGCTGGCGTACGAGCTGGCGGCGGCCCGGGACGAGGAGGAGCGGATCCTCGCCGAGTCCCTGGCCGGCACGGCTCAGCTCTGGCCGGACGTCCGGATCCAGCGCGACCTGCACCGGGGAGCCCCGGCGCGGGCCCTGCTGGGCTGGTCCCGGCGGGCACGCCTGATCGTCGTCGGCAGCCGCGGCCACGGCGGCTTCCCGGGGCTCCTGCTCGGCTCGGTGGGCCAGCACCTCATCCACCACGCGGCCTGCCCCGTCGCCGTGGTCCGCGCGGCGCCGTGACCGGCACCGCGCCCCTCTCCGGCCGTCAGGCGATGCCGTACGCGATGCCGGTGCCCAGCACGTTGCTGTCGTCGTAGTCGTACTCGAGCTCGTCGACCACGTCCACCACCCCGGCGATCTGACGGGTGAGCCGCTTCGCGATGTCCGCCGTGGACCAGCGGTCCACGTGACCCTTGAGCGTGACGAGACCGTCGGCCACGGTCGCCTTGACGGTCAGCACGTTCTCGGCGAGGTAGATGCGCAGGATGCCCTCCTCGACGTCCCGGCGGATGTCGTCGTCCGGGCGCAGGTGCACCTTGAGCAGGTCGCCGCGGGACACGATGCCGACGAGCCGGCCCAGGTCGTCGATGACCGGCAGCCGCTTGACGCCCTCGCGCTCCATCAGCCGCGCGGCGGCGGGGATCGGCGTACCCTTCAGCACGGTCACCGGCGGGACGCTCATCAGGTCGGCCGCGGTACGGGCATCGGCCTTGACCCGCTCCCCGCGCCGGCGCCGCCCCTCGAACAACCGCGGCTTCTCGTCGCCGGCGTATTCGATCTTGCGCAGCAGGTCGGCCTCCGACACCACGCCGGTCACCCGCTGGAAGTCGTCCACCACCGGTACGGCACTGAGCCGGTGCCGGATGAGCAGATCGACCACCGCCCGGTACGGCGCTTCCTCGGGAACTGTGACAACCGACGTGGTCATCACGTCGTCCACATGCCAGTTCTTCATCAGGAGACCTCCTTGTCGCGTCACCTCCGACGCTAGGAGCCCGGCGGCAGGCCGGTCAGGGCCGACAGTCCCAAACCCGCGGGACCTCGGCACCACGCCCGATCCCGCCCCGGACACGAGGAAGGACCGGACGGCGTCCGCTCGTCCGGTCCTTCGGTGCAGTGCGGTCAGCGCACGATGACGACGGGGCAGCGGGCGTGCTGCGCGCAGCGCTGGCTCACCGAGCCGAGCAGCGTCCCGGCGAAGCCGCCGTGGCCGCGGCTGCCCACCACCAGCAGCGGCGCCTCGCGGGCCGCGTCGAGCAGGACCTGCGCCGGATGGCCGGCCACCACGCTGCGGTGCAGCGGAACGCCGGGGTCGTCGCCGTACGCCGCCTCGAGCGCCGTCTCCAGGATCTCCTTGGCCGTCACCTCGATGTCCGTGTACGGCACCGCCGGCGGCCCCCAGCCCCACACGGGCGGGAACTCCCAGGCGGTCACGGCGTGGATCCCCGTACCGGTCAGCCGTGCCTGCGTCAGCGCCCACCGCAACGCGGTCACCGACGCCGGCGACCCGTCCACGCCGACCACGATGTCGTGCCGCGTGCCGGGTTCGAACTCCCTGGTCATGCCGCTCACCTCCGTACCGGCTCTCACCTGCAGTGTGAGCCGGGCCGGGGCGGCCGATCAGGGCCGGACGTCCTGTCGCCGGGTGACAACCGGCGTGGGCAGCGGGCAGGATCCGCTCGTGACCTCAGCACCCATCCAGGAACTCCAGCGCGCCTTCGACGAGGCCGAGCTCCGCGCGGACGCCGACGCGCTGAACGCGTTGCTGGCCGATGACTTCCGGTCCATCGGCGAGCAGGGGTACGTCCTCGACAAGGCCCGGTGGGTCGGCAAGTTCGCCGAGTTCGCCTATGCGAGCCTGGAGAGCAGCGATGTCGAGGTGTCCTTCTACGGGCACGCCGCCATCGTCCGATGCGTCCAGCGCAGCCGGTCGGTCTGGCGCGGGCAGGAGATGGCGCTGGCCGTGCGGGTCAGCCAGACCTGGGTCGAGCTTCCCGAGGGCTGGCGGCTGGCCGGCATCCAGTTCAGCCCGCTCGGCGGCGAGTGAGGCCGGCCGCGACGGCCGGCCGGCACGCGGCCGGCCGGCACGCGGCCGGCCGGCGCTGCGACCGTCAGCCCTGCTCCGGGACCGGGAGCGGCTTGACCTGCCAGATGTCGCGGCAGTAGTCGCGGATCGTGCGGTCCGAGGAGAAGAAGCCGCTGCGCGCCGCGTTGCGGATGGATGCCCGGGTCCAGCCGTCCTCGTCGCGCCAGGCCTTCGCGACCTCGTCCTGGCAGTCGACGTACGAGCGGTAGTCGGCCATCGTCAGGTATTCGTCGCGGCCCAGCAGGTCGGCGACCACCGCGCCGCTGCCGGGGCCGGCGAACGGGCCCGAGGCGATCGCGTCGACGGCGGCCCGCAGCTCCGGGTCGGCCTCGTAGTAGGCGCGCGGGTCGTACGGGCCGGCGCGCAGCTCGGCGGCCTGCGCGGCGTCCATGCCGAAGAGGAAGAAGTTCTCCGCGCCGACCCGGTCGCGGATCTCCACGTTGGCGCCGTCGAGCGTGCCGATGGTCAGCGCGCCGTTGAGGGCGAGCTTCATGTTGCCGGTGCCGGAGGCCTCCTTGCCGGCCAGCGAGATCTGCTCGGACAGGTCGGCGGCCGGGATGATGAGCTCGGCGCGGCTCACGTTGTAGTCCGGCAGGAACGCCATCCTGAGGTACGGCGAGACGTCCGGGTCGGCGTTGACGACGGCCGCGACCGTGTTGGCCAGGTGCATGATCTGTTTGGCGGCCTGGTAGCCGGGCGCCGCCTTCCCGCTGAAGATCACCGTCCGGGGTACGACCGAGCTCAGGTCCCCCGCCTTGATGCGCTGGTGGAGGGTGATCACGTGCAGCACCCGCAGGAGCTGGCGCTTGTACTCGTGGAAGCGCTTGATGAGCACGTCGCAGAGCGCGTCCGGGTCGAGGCTCACCCCGGTCGTGGCCAGCGTGTGCGCGGCGAGGGTCTCCCGGTTGCGGCGCTTGACCGCGCGCCAGCTGTCCCGGAAGCCGGCGTCGTCCGCGGCGTCCTCGAGCCCGGCGAGCCGGTCCAGGTCGCGCAGCCAGGACCGGTCCCCCAGCCGGGAGCTGATCAGGCCGGTCAGCCCGGGGTTGGCGATCAGCATGAAGCGCCGGGGCGAGACGCCGTTGGTGACGTTGTGGAAGCGGTCCGGCCACAGCTCGGCGAACGCGTGCAGGGTGGTCTCGGCGAGCAGGCGTGAGTGCAGCTCCGCCACGCCGTTGACCGCGAAGCTGCCGATCACCGCGAGGTGCGCCATGCGTACGCGTTGCTCGCCGCCCTCCTGGATGATCGACAGAGCCCGCAGCCGGTCGACGTCGCCGGGGAAGCGGGCCGCCACGTCCTGCAGGAACAAGTGGTTGATCAGGAAGATGATCTCCATGTGCCGTGGCAGGAGCCGCTGCAGCAGCGGCACCGGCCAGGTCTCCAGCGCCTCGGGCAGCAGGGTGTGGCAGGTGTACGCGAACGTGCGCCGGGTGATCTCCCAGGCCCGGTCCCAGTCCAGCCCCTCCTCGTCGACGAGGACCCGCATCAGCTCGGGGATGGCGATCACCGGGTGGGTGTCGTTGAGCTGGATGACGACCTTGTCGTTGAACGCGTCCCAGCCCTCGTTGCGCAGCCGGAACCGGCGCACGATGTCGCGCAGCGAGCACGAGACGAGGAAGTACTGCTGCTTGAGCCGCAGCTCGCGACCCAGCTCGGTGCTGTCGTCCGGGTAGAGCACCTTGCTGATGTTCTCGGAGCGGACCATCTGCTCGACGGCCTCGCCGTAGCGGCCCGCGCCGAACAGGGACAGGCCGAACGCCTCGCGCCCGGCCCGCGCCTTCCACAGCCGCACGATGTTGACCGTGCCGGTGCCGTACCCGGGCACCAGCATGTGGCTCGGCTCGCCGAGCACGACCTCGCCGGGCACCCACCGCGCGCGCTGCCCCCCGGCTGCCTCGGTGTGGCCGTAGAAACCGACCGGCTGCTGGTCGTCCGGGGCGTGGAACTCCCACGGGTTGCCGTAGTACGTCCAGTCGTCCGGCCGTTCCACCTGCGCGCCGCCGGCGAACTCCTGCTTGAAGATGCCGAAGTCGTAGCGGATGCCGTACCCGACCGCGGGGATGTCGCCGGTGGCGAGCGAGTCCATCAGGCAGGCGGCCAGCCGGCCGAGGCCGCCGTTGCCGAGCCCCGGCTCCACGTCCAGGCCGCCGACCTCGTCGGCGTCGCGGTCCAGGGAGTCCAGCGCCGCCCGGGCACTGTCGAGCGTGCCCGAATACAGCAGGTTCTGCCGCAGCTGGCGGCCGAACATGTACTCGGCGGAGAAGTAGTAGACGAACCGGGGGTTGGTCTCGTAGTAGGCCGCGGTGGTGCGCAGGTACCGCTCCACGAGGCGGTCACGGACCGTCATCGAGAGTGCCTGGTAGACGTCCTGGGCGCTCGCCGACTGGATGGTCGTGCCGCGCTGGTAGTACAGGTTACGCAGCAGCTCCCGCTGGAACTCGCCGGGCGTCTTGCAGTCGCACTGAGCTACCTCTGCCGGCCGTACGTCGGTCACAGACGATCTTCTCCCCGTTCGGAACGTCGCCACGCCGGCGACCGTCTCGAGTATCGATGGTCCCGGCCACCGACACACCGCTTTGCGGTGAAACCTTTGTTACCGTCCGCGCGGCGTGCTACGGGGCACGACGAGAACCGGCCGGTACGCGTGGTGCAGCGTAGCCATCGCGACGGAACCGAGCACGATCTCCTCCACCGCCGAGCGCCCACGCGAGCCCACCACGAGGACCGCGGCGTCGCGTGAGCGGGCGTACGAGGACAGCGCCCCCGCCGTCGACCGGCCGGTGGCGGGCAGGAGGCCGTCGCGGTGCAGCACGGTGACCGCGCGCCCGCTGACCTCGGGGCCGTGCCCCGCGCCGTCCTCCACGGTGACCGGGATGATCTCGCGGCCCGCGAACAGGTGACCCGCGGCGACCAGCGCGGCGTGCGCGCCGGCCGACCCGTCCCACCCGATGACGACCGGGCCGGCGGCCAGCGCGGCGGACTCGGCCGCCAGCAGCGGGTGCGGCACCACCAGCACCGGCCGCCGGGCGTAGTGCACGACCATGTCGGACACGCTGCCGAGCAGCGCCTTGGTGCCGCCCAGCCCGCGCGAGCCCACCACGAGCAGGTCGGCGTCGAGCTTGTCGGCCAGCTCCGCGAACTGCACGCCGTCGCCGCCGTACGTGCGCTCGACGACCGCCTCGGCCTCCCAGCCGGCGGCGCCGGCGAGCACGACGCCGGTGCGCGCGATGCGCTCGGCCTCCCGGACTCCCTCGCGCTCGACCGCCTCGACGAACCGGTCCACCCCGGCGGTACCGGTCCACAGCCGCCGCCGCAGCGTGTCGCTGGCGAACGGGGGCGTCCACAGGTGGACGATGCCCGCGTGCGCGGCCGGGAACAGCACCGCTCCCACGTCGATGGCGGCCGTGGCCGCCGGGGAGCCGTCGAAGCCGAGGATCAGTCGAGCTGCGTGTCCGGTCATGGTTCCAGCGTCGCTCGCGCGGCGCGGGCGGGCCCAGGGCCGAAAGTCCATGCCGGCCGGTTCCCGCAGCCCGGTCACGGCACGCTCGCCGCAGGTCCCGCGGGAAGGGGCCGGACGACTCTGATCTCCGGGACGGCGCGGCGGCGACGCTGGCGGCAGAACGTCGCGAAACACCCGAACACCGAAAACGAGGAGGCGGCGATGATGGCCACGTCCGCTACCGCTGTCCGTACCGCTCTGAGCAGGGCGGCCCGCGCCGCGCTGCTCGCGCCGTCGGTCTTCAACACCCAGCCGTGGCAGTGGCTGCTCTCCGGCGACACCCTCACGCTGCGCGCCGATCACAGCCGGCAGCTGCCCGACACCGACCCGGACGGCCGGCTGCTGCTGCTCAGCTGCGGCGCCGCGCTGCACCACGCGCGGACCGCGCTGGCCGCCGAGGGCTGGACGCCCGTCGTGCGGCGGCTGCCCGATGCGGCCGACCCCGACCTGCTGGCCGTGGTGCAGATCGGCGAGCGCGGCGCACCGGACCCGCACGCCCGGACGCTCACCGAGGCGATGCCGCGGCGCCGTACGGACCGGCGGCCCTTCGACGACGTGCCGGTGCCGCGGCAGACCCTGACGACGCTGCGCCGGCTGGTCTGGCTGGAGGGCGCGTACCTGCACCTCGTACGCCCGGACCAGGTGCCGCTGCTGGCCGCCTCGGAGGAGCTGGCCGCCGACGCGGAGACCTCGGACCGCGACTACCGCGCGGAGCTCGACGCGTGGACGCACCGGCCGGCGGGCAGCGGCGACGGGATCCCCGCGGAGACCTCCGTGCACCCGACCCGCCGCCCGGTGCCCGTACGCGACTTCGACCCCGACGGCGGCGCGGACCTCGACCCGGGACCGGGCACCGACCGCGGGGCCGCGTACGCGGTCCTGTTCGGCCTGGCGCACCGCCCCCTGGACCTGCTGCGCGGCGGCGAGGCGTTGTCGGCGTTGCTGCTGGAGGCCACCGCGTGCGGCCTGGCCACCGCACCGCTGAGCGACGCGGTCGAGGTCAGCTGGCCCCGCAACCTGCTGCGCGCGATGCTCGGCGGGCCGGGCGAGCCCTTCCTCGTCATCCGGCTCGGCCACCGCGCTGCCGACTCCGAGCTGCCGCCGGTGCCGCGCCGGCCGGCAGCCGAGGTGATCTCGTCGGTCCCGCAGCTGCCGATCCGGTGATCGGGCGCGGTACCGTTCGAAGGCGGTCCATGCGACGAGTGAGGTTATGGACGAGTGAGGTGATGACGGTGCACCCGATCTAGTGACCGCCCCGGCCCGGGGCGTCACGGAGCCGGAAGGTGCCCGTATGAGCAGGACCGACAAGACCCGCCCCCGGTGGGTGCAGCTGGCCGACGTCCCGATGGTGACGTGCGTTCCCCGTCATGACCATCGGTTCGGCCCGTGCACGCTGCCGGAGCGGGTCACCCCGGACGGCATGGCGCGTGACGGCCGCTGCCGCTGGGGTGCCACCGCGTGGAACTGGTTTCGTCGCTACGACAACGACGGATACCGCGAGTGGAGCCACATCAAGCGCACGGAGCGCCGCCGCAGCCGCCACCAGGCGCGCCATGAGTTGCGCGCCCATCGCTGGGTGGACTGATCTGAAAGAGGCCGGCAGAGCTGCCGGCCTCCTCGTCGCGTACGGGGTCAGGCGACGCCGAACGGCGTACCCAGATCCGAGCCGACCATCATGCTGTCGTCCACGTCGTACGTGAGCCCGTCGGCGACGCCCACGACGCCCGGCACCTGGCGGGCCAGCGAGGCGATCCGCTCGGCGGCCGACCGGAAGTGCACCCGTCCGCGCAGCGTCACCACGCCGTCCCGGGTCTCCACGCGGACCGTGGCGTCCGGGGCGCCGAGCGCGTGCGGCAGGATCTCGTCCACCACGTCGCGGCGGATGTCCTCGTCGATGCGCAGGTGCACCTTGAGCAGGTCGCCGCGGGAGACGATGCCGATCAACCGGCCCAGCTCGTCCTCGACCGGCAGGCGCTTGACCTGGGCCTGGTGCATCCGGCGGGCGGCAGCCGCGACGGACAGCGACGGCAGGACCGTCACCACCGGGGAGGTCATCACGTCCCCGGCCGTCCGCGCCCCGGCCTTGGCCTGCTCGGCGCGGCGCCGGCGGCCCAGGACGAGCCGTGGTTCCCCTCCGGCCGCCTCGACCTTGTGCATCAGGTCGGCCTCCGACACGATCCCGACCACCCGCTGGAACCGGGTGACCACCGGCACGGCACTCACCCGCCGGCTGATCAGCAGATCCACCACAGCCCGGTACGGCGTGCCGGTCTGGACCGCGACGACGTCTCTGGTCATCACGTCGTCCACCCGCCACAGTCTCATGGCGTTCCTCCTTCTGTTCCACCTCCGACGCTACGGCGACCAGGTGTCGGACGTCAGGGCCGACAGGCCCGCCGGGGCGGGACCGGCTGCCCCTGTCCCGCGGCGGCGGGGCGGCCGACGATGAGGGGAGCCGGCGCAAAGGAGCACGCCATGGCACGGAACGACATCGTCGTGGGCACCGACGGCACGATGGCCGGGGCGGCGGCGGTGCGGTGGGCGGCCGCGGAGGCCGCGCGGCGCAACGTCCTGCTGCGCATCGTGCACTGCTTCGACTGGGACTACGACTCGTCGCGGCAGGGCTGCAGCAGCGGGTCGGCCGACGCCGCCCGGCAGCTCGCCGACGCGGTCACCTCCGCCGCCCTGCACCAGGCCCGGGCCGTCGCGCCGGGTATCTGGCTGGAGGCGGACGCGCTGATCGGCGACGCGGCGTCGCACCTCGTCGAGGTCTCCGACACCGTCGCGCTCGTGGTCGTCGGCAGCCGCAGCCGCGGCGGGCTCGCCGGGCTGCTGCTGGGATCGGTGAGCCGGCGCGTCGCCGTGCACGCCTCCTGCCCGGTCGTCGTCGTGCGGGGCCGGGAAGACCTCGGCGACGGGCCGGTCGCCGCCGGCGTCGACCTCTCGGCGCGCGGGGAGCTGGTGCTGCAGCAGGCGTACGAGACCGCCGAGGCGCTCGGCTCCGAGCTGCGCGTGGTGCACAGCTGCACCCCGGCCGTCACACCGTGGGTGGGCACCGTGCCGGCGGCGGCCCCGGCGTACTTCGACGACGACGGGGAACGGGAGCGCCTGCACACCGTGGTGGGCCCGTGGCAGGACAAGTTCCCGCAGGTCAGCACCACCCTCACCATGTCGCACCAGCCCGCCGCGGGCGCCCTCGCCGCGGCCTCCCGGCAGGCGCGCCTGCTGGTCGTGGGCAGCCACGGGCACGGCACGGTCGCGGGCACGCTGCTCGGCTCGACCAGCCTGTCCCTGCTCCACCACGCGGACTGCCCGGTGCTGGTGGTCCGTACCCGCGGCATGGGCCCGTCATCCCGGGACTTTCGGCCCTGACCTGCGGGTGACCGCCCCGGCACGGTGTGAGAAGAAGGCAGGAGGTTCCCACCATGACCACACGAAACGACCGGCCGGCCCGTTCGGACGCCGCCGAGGCGCTCGAGGCCGCGGCCCGCGTGTCCCTGCATGCGCCGTCCGTCTTCAACACCCAGCCGTGGCGCTGGCGCCTCACCGGCGACACCCTCGCGCTGTACGCCGACTCCTCCCGCGCGCTGCGCGCCACCGACCCCGACGGGCGGCTGCTGCTGCTCAGCTGCGGCGCCGCGCTGCACCACGCCCGGGTGGCCCTGGCCGCCGCCGGCTGGACCGCGCACGTCGTACGGCGGCCCGAGGGCGGCGAGCCGGACCTGCTCGCGCTGGTCACGGTCACCGGCCGGCAGGCGCCCGACCCCGAGGCCGGGCGTCTGGTCGAGGCGGTGCCCCGGCGGCGCACCGACCGGCGCGCCTACTCCGAGCGGGGCGTGCCCGAGCAGACCCTGAACGAGCTGCGCCGCACGGTCGAGGGCGAGGGGGCGTACCTGCACGTCGTGCGACGCGACCAGATGCCGATGCTGGCCACCTCGACCGCGCACGCCGCGAACGCCGAGCTGCAGGACTCCGCGTACCGGGAGGAGCTGCAGCAGTGGACGCACCGGCCGCAGGGCAGCGGCGACGGCGTTCCCGCCGCGACCGCGGTCCGGCAGGGACCCCGCCGGGTGCCGGTGCGCGACTACGCGCCCGGCGAGACCCCCGGGCTGCCGGTCGGCGACGGCTTCGACCTGGGCGCCGCCTACGTCGTGCTGTTCGGGCTCACCGAGGGGCCCGAGGACCTGCTGCGCGGCGGTGAGGCTCTGTCCGCGCTGCTGCTGGGCGCCACCGCGGAAGGGCTGGCGACCGCGCCGCTGAGCGACACCATCGAGGTGGAGTGGCCGCGCCGGCTGCTGACCGACCTGCTCGCGGGCGTCGGCGTCCCCTACGTCGTCGTGCGCCTGGGCTACGGCGACACCACCGAACCCCTGCCGCCGGCGCCGCGCCGGCGGGCCGAGGACGTCATCGAGGTCCAGCCATGACCACCGCATCGTACGACGCAGCAACCCTGCGGATCGCCGCCGCGGCTGCCGTCCGGGCGCCGTCGCTGCACAACAGCCAGCCCTGGCTGTTCCGGCTGCGCGACGGCGGCATCGAGGTGCTCAGCGACCCGGCACGGCAGCTGGCGATCGCCGACAGCACCGGCTGGGCGGTACGGATCGCCTGCGGGGCGGCCGCGTACAACGCCCAGCTCGCGCTGGCGGTCAACGGCACGCCGGCGCAGGGGGAGCTGCGCCCGTACCCGTCGGAGCCGGACGTGGTCGCGCGCCTGATCCCGGCCGCGCCGCGCCCGGCGACGTACGCCGAGCAGGAACTGTTCGCCGCGATCCCGCGCCGCTGCAGCAACCGGCGCCCGTTCTGGCCGGACCCGGTGCCGTCGGAGGCCCGAATCCGGATCATCGACGCCGCGCACGCCGAGGGCGGCTGGCTGGACCTGCTCGTCGGGATGACCGCGCTCAGCGGCTTCGCGCAGATCGCCCGCAGCGCCGACCGGGTGCTGCGGCGCGACCCCGCGTACCGGTCGGAGATGGCGACCTGGACGCACGCCGACGCCGCCCGCGACGGGGTGCCGGCGACCGCCGGCGCGCCCGTCACCGAGCCGCAGGACCTGCTGCCCAAGCGGCCGTTCACCGAGCGCCGCCGCGCGCCCGGCCACGACTTCGAGGCGGAGCCGCTGATCGCGATCCTCGGCACGAACGGGAACCGGCCGGTCGACCAGATCGCCGCCGGGCAGATGCTGCAGCGGGTGCTGCTGACCGTCACGGACGCGGGGCTGGCCTGCTCGATGATCTCGCAGCCCATCGAGGTGCCGACGGCCCGCGAGCACCTGCGTCAGTCGCTGCGCCGCTCCGGCACGCCGCAGATGGCGCTGCGCATCGGGTACGGCGACCCCGGCCGCCCCACTCCGCGCCGCGACCTGGACGACCTGATCGTGGGTGAGCGCTAGCGTCCCCGCAGGATCGGGTCGTTCGGCCCGTGCCGCCGCGGGGTACGCGGATCAGCATGGACGCAGCCGCACAGAAAGGACCGGAACCATGATGTTCTACGGACACGGCATGGGCGCCGGAGGCTGGATCCTGATGCTGCTCACGGTGGCGCTGCTCGCGACGCTCGTGGTCGTCGTCATCGTGCGCCCGCTCACCGGGCACGACACCACGCTGCCGGCGCCCCGCGACCCGGCGGCGGACGCCGAGCGGGTGCTGGCCGACCGGCTGGCCCGCGGCGACATCGACACCACCGAGTACGAGCAGCGCTTGCACGCTCTGCGAGCCGCGCGACGGTGACGGC
The DNA here is from genome assembly GCF_016464385.1 of Nucisporomicrobium flavum. Taxonomy (GTDB): domain Bacteria; phylum Actinomycetota; class Actinomycetes; order Mycobacteriales; family Micromonosporaceae; genus Actinoplanes; species Actinoplanes flavus_A. The sequence goes on from NZ_JADMLH010000001.1 coordinate 733,687, forward strand.
AGGCGTCCCGGCCGGGGGTCCGGCGGAGACGGGACATGCGGCTCTGCCGGAGACACCGGCGGCGGCGGTCTGCTGAGGGCGACCGTTGCAGGAGGTGTCATGAACCGCTATCCGTTGCGGGTCGAGGCACGCCGGGACGAGCCGTTGAGCCGGTGGCTGTGGCTCGTCAAGTGGCTGCTGCTGATCCCGCACATCCTGATCCTCGTCGTGCTCTGGGTGGGCTTCCTCGTGCTCACAGTCGTCGCGTACCTCGCGGTCCTGATCACCGGCAGGTATCCGCACGCGATCCAGGCGTACAACGTCGGCGTGCTGCGCTGGTCGTGGCGCGTCAACTACTACGGCTACCAGGCGCTGGGCACCGACCGGTACCCGCCGTTCACACTGGCGGACGTGCCGGACCATCCGGCCCGGCTCCACCTCGACGAGCCCGCCCGGCCGCGGCGATGGCTGCCGCTGGTCGCGTGGCTGTTCGCCATCCCGCACCTCGTGATCCTCGGGGCGCTCACCGGCGCCGCCACCTGGACGGTCGGCCGGGGCGACACCACCGCGAACGCGCCGATCAGCGTGGTCGCCGCCGCCGTGCTCGTCGCCGGCTTCGCGCTGCTCTTCACCGGCCGCTACCCCCGGGGCCTGTACGACCTGCTCGTCGGCATCGCGCGCTGGAACCTGCGGGTCATCGCGTATCTCGCGTTGCTGACGCCGTACCCGCCGTTCCGGCTGGACCAGGGCGAGCGGGAGCCGGGCGACGGCCCGGACGACCCGCCGGACGGCCCGCCGGTGCACCGGGCGGCGCAGGACGGCTCGGTCGCGGGCCCGGTGATCGCGCTGCTGGCCGGCGTGGTCCTGCTGGTGCCGGCCATGGGCGCCGGCGTGGCGGGCGGTGGCCTGCTGGCGTTCGAGAGCGCCCGCGACAGCTCCGGGTACGTGACCGGACCGGCCCTGCAGGTCAGCACCGCGACCGCCGCGGTGACCACGGAGGACATCACCGTCGAGAACGCCGACGAGTGGACCCGTCTGCTCGCCGACGTGGGTGGCATCCGGATCACCGCCGACAGCGCCACCGGCCGGCCGGTGTTCGTCGGTATCGGCCGTCGCGCCGACGTGGACCGCTGGCTGGCCGGCTCGGCCCGCGACCGGATCACCGACGTGACCGGCGCGACCGTCCGGTACGAGCGGGCCGGCGGCGCGGTGCGGTCCGTGCCGGCACCGTCCGCACAGGACTTCTGGCTGGGCTCCGCCAACGGGGCCACCGGGGCACAGATGGCCTGGCGTGTCACCGACGGCGACTTCACCGTGGTGCTCGCCAACGCCGACGGCTCCCCGGGTGTCTCCGCCGACGTCCGCGGTGCCGTGCAGGTCCCGGACCTCACCGGCCTCGGCGCGGGGCTGCTGATCGGCGGGATCGTCGCCGGCATCCTCGCGGTCCTGCTGATCGTCGTCGGCGGCACCGGGCTGGGCCGCCGCCACGCCGGACCGCCACCGCCCCCACCGCCGGCGGGCACTCCGCCGCAGCCGGCGCCGCGTACCCCGGTGGCGGCCTCCACCTGAGACATTCAGACCGGTAGGACCGGGCGCGCCGGGGCGTACGCCTCGGCGCGCTCCTTGATGCCGCGCAGCATCCGGCGCTCCATGATGAGGCTGCCCGGCTCCACCACCAGCCGGCTGACGAGCCGCCCGGGCCGCGACATCGCGCGCAGGCTGATCCGGTTGCGGCTGATCAGCCGGGTGCCGAGCCAGTACTCGCGCAGGTCGAAGATCCACACCCAGGCGCCGTCCTCGGAGCGGAAGGCCAGGGTGCGGTCCACGTCGCAGATCTCGACGCGCATGCCCGGCCCGTCCGGGCCCAGCGGCAGCACGTCGCCGACGCTCAGGTGCTGGAACTCCGGCAGGATCCGGCCGGCGCTGTGCATGTCGAGCCCGAAGAGGTTCTCGATCCAGTCGTACGTGTACGCGCCCCCGCGGCCGCTGCCCATCTGCACGAGCCACGGCCACACCGCCGCCGGCCCGGCCGTGATGGTGATCGCCCGGGTCGAGACGACGTCCGGGTCCTCGAGCAGCTCGTCGCCGGGCAGCGGGAGCAGCGCCTCCTCCGCCGTGGCCCCGTACGTGAGGCTCCACCGGCGTACCGGCGGCGAGTACAGCATCGCCGTCGACGCGGCGACCAGCGCCGCGCTCCCGAGGTGCCTGCCCGTCGTCAGACCGTGCCTGTCCATGATCCCTCCTCGGCTCCGAGCCTGCCCCGCCACCCGGCCGCCGGGCAGGGCCGAAATGCCCGTGTGCGCCGGGCGTGCGGGCCGGGCCGTCAGGCGGGCGGACCGGGCCGGGCGGCCCCTGTCCGGGCGCTACGGGCCGGGCGGCCCTACTGGCCGGGACCCGCACCGCGGTACGACCGAGTCGGACCAGCCGACCGAACGAGTGAGGGTGAGCCGGATGACCAGGTACGTGTACGACTTCGCCGAGGGCAACAAGGACCTCAAGGATCTGCTGGGCGGCAAGGGTGCCAACCTGGCCGAGATGACCCGGATGGGCCTGCCCGTGCCGCCCGGCTTCACCATCACGACCGAGGCGTGCCGCGAGTACCTGCGCACCGGCGCCCTGCCGGCCGGCCTGCTCGCCGAGGTGGAGGACCACCTGCGGCTGGTGCAGCAGCGGATGGGCAAGAACCTGGACGACGCGCGCGACCCCCTGCTGCTGTCCGTGCGCTCCGGCGGCCGCTTCTCCATGCCCGGCATGATGGAGACGATCCTGGACATCGGGCTGAACGACTCCAGCGTGCTGGGGCTGGCGGCGCAGAGCGGCGACGAACGGTTCGCCTGGGACTCGTACCGGCGGCTGATCCAGATGTTCGGCAAAACCGTCGTCGGCGTTCCCGGTGACAAGTTCGAGGCGGAGCTCAGCGCGGCGCGGGCCGAGGCCGGTGTGCGGTCCGACGCCGAGCTGGGCGTGACCGCGCTGCAGGAGCTGGTGCAGGCGTACAAGAAGGTCTTCGCCGAGCACACCGGCCGCGACTTCCCGCAGGCGCCGCACGAGCAGCTGCACCTGGCGATCGCGTCGGTGTTCCAGTCGTGGAACGCCGAGCGGGCCGTGCTGTACCGCCGTCAGGAGCGCATCCCGCAGGACCTGGGCACGGCCGTGAACGTGATGGCGATGGTGTTCGGCAACCGCGGCTCGGACTCGGGCACCGGCGTGGCCTTCACCCGCGACCCCGCGACCGGCAAGCGCGGCGTCTACGGCGACTACCTGTCCAACGCCCAGGGCGAGGACGTGGTGGCCGGCATCCGCAACACTGTGGGCCTGCAGGAACTGGAGACGCTGGACCCGCTGAGCTACCGGCAGCTTCTGTCCATCATGGACAAGCTCGAGCACCGGTACTCGGACCTGTGCGACATCGAGTTCACCATCGAGCGCGGCAAGCTGTGGATGCTGCAGACCCGGGTCGGCAAGCGTACGGCCGCGGCGGCGTTCGTCATCGCCGCGCAGCTGGTCGACGAGGAGCTCATCACGCTCGACGAGGCGCTGCGCCGGGTCAGCGGGGAGCAACTGGCCCAGCTGATGTTCCCGAGCTTCGACACCGCGGCGGCCCCCGCCGCGCTGACCACGGGCGTCGCGGCCTCCCCCGGCGCGGCGGTCGGCGAGATCGTCTTCGACTCCGCGCACGCGGCGGCGGCCGGCCGGCCGGTGATCCTCGTGCGCCGCGAGACCAACCCCGACGACCTGCCCGGCATGATCGCCGCCCAGGGCATCCTGACCAGCCGCGGCGGCAAGACGTCGCACGCGGCCGTGGTCGCTCGCGGCATGGGCAAGACCTGCGTTTGCGGCGCCGAGGAACTGCTCATCGACACCAAGGCCGAGACGGTGACCGTGAACGGGACCGTCCTGCGCGCCGGCGACACCATCTCGGTGGACGGCACCAGCGGGCGCGTGTACGCCGGCGCGGTGCCGGTGCACCCCTCCCCCGTCGTCCAGTTCTTCGAGGGCGAGCTGACGTCCGCCGGCGACCCGCTGCTGAGCGCCGTCGAGCGGCTCATGGCCCACGCCGATCAGGTACGCCGGCTGGGTGTGCACGCCAACGCCGACACCGGCCCGGACGCCGCGCGCGCCCGTCGCTTCGGCGCGACCGGGGTGGGCCTGTGCCGTACCGAGCACATGTTCCTCGGCGAGCGCCGGGAACTGGTGGAGCGGCTGATCCTGGCCGAGACCGACGAGGAGCGGGAGGCGGCGCTCGCGGCGCTGCTGCCGCTGCAGCGCGACGACTTCGTCGAGCTGTTCGCCGAGATGGACGGCCTGCCGGTGACGGTACGGCTGATCGACCCGCCGCTGCACGAGTTCCTGCCCGCGCTGGAGGAGCTCACCGCCCGGGTCGCCCGCGCCGAGGCGCTCGGTGAGGACCCGGGGCGCGACGCCACCCTGCTGACCGCCGTACGCCGCATGCACGAGCAGAACCCGATGCTGGGCCTGCGCGGCGTCCGCCTCGGCCTCGTCGTGCCCGGCCTGTTCGCCATGCAGGTACGCGCGATCGCGCAGGCGGCCGCGCTGCGCGTCGCCGCGGGCGGCGATCCCCACCCGGAGATCATGGTTCCGCTGGTCGGCGCGATCCAGGAGCTCGAGACGGTACGCCACGAAGCCGAGTCGATCCTCGCCGGCGTCGAGGGCGCCCCGCCGATCCGGATCGGCACGATGATCGAGGTGCCCCGGGCGGCGCTGACCGCCGGGGAGATCGCGCACGCCGCCGAGTTCTTCTCGTTCGGCACCAACGACCTCACCCAGATGACGTGGGGCTTCAGCCGCGACGACGTGGAGGCCGCGTTCTTCGGCCGCTACCTGGAGCTGGGCATCTTCGCATCGTCACCGTTCGAGACCCTCGACACGAGCGGCGTCGGCGAGCTGGTGCGCATCGCCGTGGAACGCGGCCGGGCCGCGCGTCCCGAGCTGACCGTGGGCGTCTGCGGCGAGCACGGCGGTGACCCCGCGTCGGTGCGGTTCTTCCACGACGCCGGGCTGGACTACGTGTCCTGCTCGCCGTTCCGGGTGCCGGTGGCGCGCCTGGAGGCCGGCCGGGCCGCCGTGTCCACCGCGGGCGGCTCCGACACGCGCTGAGCAGCGGTAACGACGGCGGGCCCGGGCGACATGCCCGGGCCCGTCGGCGCGCCGGGGTCCCGGATCGGACGGGTCCAAGGTCCCGCCGGTTGCGGCACGGCGGCCCTCACGGCGGCGGCGCTCCGGGCGTTTCATTGAAGTGTCAAAGAGAACCGGAAGGACGTGGACGTCATGACCGCCGCCACCCACCCCACCACCCCCCGTACCGTCACCCCCGCGACCGACCCGGCCGTCACCCCGGCGCGCGAGACCACGGCCGCGAAGGCGACCCGCTACGTCCTCGCCGGACTCCGGCTGGCGCTCGGCTGGATCTTCCTCTGGGCCTTCATCGACAAGCTCTTCGGCCTCGGCATGGCCACCCCCGCGAAGGGCGCCTGGATCGACGGCGGCAGCCCCACCAAGGGCTTCCTCGGCAAGGCCGTCAGCGGCCCGTTCGAGGGCTTCTACCACAACATCGCCGGCGCGGCCTGGGCCGACTGGATGTTCATGCTCGGCCTCGCCGCGATCGGCACCGCGCTCATCCTCGGCATCGGCCTGCGCGTCGCCGCGGTGGCGGGCAGCCTGCTCCTGGTCATGATGTGGACCGCGGTGCTCCCCCCGGAGAACAACCCCTTCATGGACGACCACCTGGTCTACGCCGGCGTGCTGATCGTCCTGGCCCTCACGGCGGCCGGCAACACCCTCGGCCTCGGCAAGCTCTGGAACAAGCTCAGCATCGTGCAGCGCCTGCCCTGGCTGAAGTAAGCACCTACCGCTCGATCACCACGGCGGCACCCCCACCCGGGTGCCGCCGTTCCTGCTGTGTACGGGACTCAAATTCACCGTGGTCTCGTCCTCGTGAGCGGGAAACTCCAGCGTCGGCTCGAGCGGCGGGGCAGCCCAGGCGGGCGGCGAAGCGGGCTCGAGCGGCGGGGCGGGCGACGTCGCGGGCGGGGCGGTGGGTGTCAGCCGGATCAGGCCCAGCACGACAAGGCCGGCGGCCGCGCCGATCAGCGCCCCGCCGCTGTTGTAGAGCCAGTCCGCGGCCGTGGCGTCGCGGACGCCGCTGACCGCCTGCCAGCCCTCGATGCCGAACGACAGAGCCGCGCCGGCCACGGCGGTGGAGACCGCGCGCCGGGTGGCGAGGGCGCCGAAGAAGCCGAGTGGGACGAACAGCAGGAGGTTCGCCGTGCGTTCGTCGGGCGCGGTCGGGGCGTCCAGCTCGGCGTGGAACGTCGCGGCGTGCAGGTACGAGCGCACGTACCCGCCGACCCGGTACACGGCCCCGTCCTGCCATCCCGGCGCCTCCACGGGCACCGTGAAGACCAGGATCGGCGCCAGGGACAGCAACGCGAGCAGGGTCCAGCCAGGACGCCATCCGAGCAGCCGGGCCAGGGGCAGGAACAACACCACGGCCGCCACGGCGCAGCACACCAGCAGCTGGACGGCGCCCGGCCGGCCGAGCGCCAGGTCGAGCTGTTCTCGCATCGCCACCTCCTCGTGTCCGTACGGACAACGGCGGCCGATCCTTCCGGGTGGCGCGTATGGCGGGCATAAAGCGCCGGGCCCTACCGCGCCGCCATCCACGGCTGCAGCGCCGTCGCGGTCGCGCGCTCCACGGCAGCCTGGACGGTCGCCGGGTCCTCCGGGAGGTCCTCGTCCTCCAGCAGCACCTGCAGGGCTCCCGTGACCGCGCCGATGAACGCCCCGACGAGCGCGGCGGCCTGCACCTCGTCGAGCCGGTCGGGGAAGGCGGCGGCGAGGTGCCGGGCGATCTCGCGCTGACCGTCGGCCTGCACCTGCAGGGCCTTGCCGCGCACCGAGGGCACGTCCCGGATCAGCCGCAGGCGCAGCGCGGCGAGGCGTCCGGTCAGGTCGTCGTTGTCGTCACCGACCAGGTGCAGCGCGCGCAGCAGCACGTCGGCAGGCTCGTCGCCGGGGCGCCGCTCGGCGATGGAGGCGACAGCGGCCCGGATGCGGGCGTCGCCGTGCGGGAACAGCAGCTCCTCCTTGCTGGCGAAGTAGCTGAAGAAGGTCCGCGTGCCGATCTCCGCGGCGGCCGCGATGTCGGCCACGGTTGTCTGCTCGTACCCGTGCCGCTCGAACAGATCGGTGGCCGCTTCCACCAGGGCCTGGCGGGTGCGGGCGCGCTTGCGCTCGCGAAGGGAGGTCTCCGGTGCCATACCCGCATCGTACGGCACCCACTGCATATCTGCACTCATTGCAATTCTGCACTCAGTGCGGATATCGTGTCGGCATGACCTCACCCACCGCACTGATCTCCGGGGCCGGTGTCGCCGGTCCTGCCCTGGCGTACTGGCTGGCCCGGCACGGCTGGTCGCCCACCGTCATCGAACGCGCCGAGGGCCTGCGGTCCAGCGGGAACCCGGTCGACGTCCGCGGCCCGGCGCTGCCCGTGGTCGAGGACATGGGCCTGGTCCCCCGGCTGCGGGCGGCCGCCACCCACGCCCGGTCGATGCTCGTGCTGGACCCGGACGGCCGGCCCGGCCTCCGCGTCGGCACCCCCGCGTCCCGCAGCGCCGCCGGCACCCGGGAGATCGAGCTCCCCCGCGCCGACCTCGCCGGGATCCTGCACGACGCCGCAGCCCCGCACGCCGAGTTCCGCTTCGACGACACGATCACCACGCTGCGGCAGGACGCCGGCGGGGTCGATGTGACGTTCGAGCGGGGCCGGCCGGGCCGCTTCGACGTGGTGATCGGCGCCGACGGCCTGCACTCCACCGTGCGGCGGCTCGCCTTCGGGCCGGAATCGGCGTACGTGCGCCACCTGGGTGTCTACGTCGCCACGATCCCGTGGCGCGGCGCCCTCGAGCACCCGCACGACGTGGTCATGTACAACCTGCCGGGGCGGCTCGTGTCGGTGCACCCGTGCGCCGGCGAGGCCATGGCCGCGTTCATCTTCCGGCGCGCGGCGGTCGCGGGGCTCGACCACCGCGACACCGACCGGCAGCGGCGCATCCTGTCGGAGGCGTACGCCGGTGCCGGTTGGATCGTCCCGCAGCTGCTCGCCGGGGCCGGACGCACCACGCAGCTGTACTTCGACAGTGTCAGCCGGGTCGCGATGCCGGCCTGGTCGCGCGGCCGCATCGCGCTGCTGGGCGACGCGGCGTCCTGCGTCTCGCTGTTCGGCGACGGCTCGAGCCTGGCCATCGCCGGCGCCCGCACGCTGGCCGACGCGCTCGCCGGCGCGCACGGTGACCCGGCCGCCGCGTTCGCCCGCTACGAGCGCGAGCACCGCCGGCTGACCCGCCGCAAGCAGGTCACCATGCACGCGGCAGCCGCGCTGATCGTGCCGCGCACCCGGGCCGGCATCGCCGTGCGCAACTTCGCCGCGCGGACCCTGCTCCGCCCGGCGCCGGGCGGACCTGCCCGGACCGCAGCCGGCCGGGACTGACTCCGGCGCCGCCCGAGCCGCCCGCCGGCCCGGGTGTGTCGCCCGCCATGTCCGCTACGCCCCGCCCGCCCGGCTGCCGACCAGCAAAGGTCTGATCAATTCGTCCGCGGGAGTGTGGCTCGTCATGGGCAGGTCGCCGAGGCCCAGACGACCATCGCGTCCGCCGTCGAGGAGCAGTCGGTGACCACGAGCGAGATCAGCCGCAGCGTCGCGGAGCTGGCGAGCGCTTCCCAGGGCATCGCGCAGACCCTCTCGGCGGTGTCGGACAACGCCACCGCCACCACCACCGAGGCCGCGGCGACGCAGCGCGCCTCCGCGGACCTCGCCACCATGGCCGAAGACCTCAGCGGCATCGCCGCGTCGTTCCGGTGCTGATCGGCCGGCCCGGCCCGCTCAGCCCTGCGCCGCGCGGGCCTGCTGGAACGGCAGCCGGTCGAAGATGAACCAGCTGTGCACGATCCGGCCGCCGCGGACGGTCACGCACTCGGCCGCCGGGCCGCTCTTCACCAGCGTGGTCTCGGTGTCGTACATGATCAGCGCGGTGGTGTCGTCGCCGAAGGCCGCGATGACGTGCGCGCCGACGAGCATGGCCACGAACGGCGCCATGAACGACCGGTACGCCGCGGCACCCTCCAGCCGTCCCGCCGGGGCGTCGCAGACGATGTCGCCGGACACGTAGGTCATGGCCGTGTCGAGGTCGCCGGCGGTCCACGCGCGGTGGTACGCGGTCGCCACCCGCAGGGCCTCGCTGTGTGGTGCGGTCACCGTGTTCTCCTTCTCGGATCGGGTTCTGCCTGTTGTGACACCATCGGCTCGCGGATCGGAACGGTGGTGGCCTCGGCGGTGACGACACAGGACGTGCTGGAGCGGGCGCGCGCCGGGGACGGCGACGCGTTCGGTGAGCTTGTCGCGCCTTACCGGCGGGAGCTGCACCTGCACTGTTACCGGCTGATGGGCTCGCTCGTCGACGCCGAGGACGTGCTGCAGGAGACCCTGCTGGCGGCGTGGCGGGGGCTGGGCGGGTACGAGGGCCGCTCCTCGCTGCGGGCCTGGCTGTACCGGATCGCCACGAACCGGTGCCTCAACGCGATCCGCGACCACCGGCGGCACGTACCGGCCGAGCCGATGCCGCCGTTCACGCCGCCGGAGCCCACCCGCCGGGGCGAGGCGACGTGGCTGACGCCGTACCCGGAATCGCTGCTGGAGCGGATCCCCGACGCCGCCGCCGGCCCGGACGCGCGCTACCACCAGCGGGAAGCGGTGGAGCTGGCGTTCGTCGCGGGCCTGCAGCTGCTGCCGCCGCGGCAGGCGGCGGCGCTGGTGCTGTGCGACGTGCTGGCCTATCCGGTCGCTGAGGCCGCCGCGATGCTGGACACCTCCGCCACCGCGGTCAAGGGCACGCTGCAGCGGGCCCGCGCGACGATGGCGCGGACCGCGCCCGCCGGCGAGGCACCGGCACCCGGCTCGGCCGCCGAGCGGGCGGTGACCCGGCGGTTCGCCGACGCCTTCGTGGGGCGCGACCTCGACGCCCTGATCGCGCTGCTGACCGACGACGCGTGGCTGGCCATGCCGCCGGCGCCGCACGAGTACCACGGCGGGGCGGCGATCCGGGGCTTCCTCGCGGTCAGCGGCGGGTGGCGTGCCGGGCGCCGGCTGGAGCTCGTGCCGACGCGCGCGAACACCCAGCCGGCCTTCGCCTGCTTCATCGCGGGCGAGCCGGCCGGGCTGATGGTGCTCACCCTGCGCGGCGACCGGATCCGCGGCATGACCCGCTTCCACGACAACGACATGCTGCTGCGGTACGGCCTGCTGACCCCCTGGACGGGGTAAGTCGACTTATGTAGAGTTTCGGCCATGCCGAGACCGCCCCATGCCTCACCCCAGACGCTGCGCCTGTTCGAGGCGCTGCTCGCCGACCCCGCCCGCTGGCGCTACGGGTACGAGCTGAGCAAGCAGACCGCGCTCGCGTCGGGCACGCTGTACCCGATCCTCATGCGGCTGAGCGAGCAGCGGCTGCTGGAGACCGGCTGGGAGCCCTCCGAGGAGCCCGGCCGCCCGCCGCGGCACATCTACCGGCTCACCGCCGACGGCGTCACGCTGGCCGAGCAGCGGCTGGCCGCCAAGCGACCGGCGGAGTCACCGAGGCGCGCCGGTCCGGTGCCGCAGACGCGTACCGCCGGGGGTGCCGCATGACCGCGCCCACGCAGGTCCGCGACTCCGTGCTGCGCCGGGTCGCGCACGCCGTGCTGACCCGGGCCGTCCGGGGCCGCAAAGAGCGCGGCGGCGAGTGGGGCGAGGCGGTGCTCGCGGAGTTCGGCGAGACCCGCGGCGACTGGGAAGCCGTCCGCTGGGCCGCCGGCGGGCTGCGGACGGTGTGGCGTGAGCGCCGCAGCCGGGCCCGGCAACTGCCCCGGCCGCTCCGGGTCGCCCGCGGCACGGCGCTGGTGCTCGTGGCCGGCCTGCTCGCCGGGTTCGTCGTCAGCCGGTACGTGATGAGCGTCGGCTACATCCCCACCGGCTCGATGGAACCGACGCTGCAGATCTCCGACCGGGTCCTGCTCGACCGGATCACGTACCGGGCCACCGGACTGCGCCGCGGCGACCTCGTCACGTTCACCAAGGCGGCCGACCCGGGTTCGGCCCCGCACACCCTGCTCAAGCGGATCATCGGCCTGCCCGGCGACACCATCGAGTGCCGTGACGGCCGGGTGTGGCGCGACGGCAGCCCGCTCGACGAGCCGTACCTGACGCTCGGGCCCGAGGAGGACCGCACCGACTGCTCCCCCGTCACCGTGCCGGAGCACCAGCTCTACCTGCTGGGCGACCACCGGATCGTGTCCATCGACTCCCGCGAGTACGGCACCGTCGACGAGGACACCGTGGAGGCACGCGTGGTGGGCCGGATCTGGCCGATGCGGGACTGAAGTGGATCAATTCCCGGAATCCTGGTATACCAGTTCCCGTCCCGCCGCCGTGCCTTCCTGGAGTTGAACTGGACACCGCGTACCGCGTGAGTCCGCTGCGCCGCGACGACCCCGAACGGCTGGGCCGCTACGAGCTCACCGGCCGGCTGGGCGCGGGCGGCATGGGCGTGGTGTACCTGGCCGAGGACCCCGACGGCACGTACGTGGCGGTCAAGCTGGTGCACGCGGCGCTGGCCGGCGACCCGGAGTTCCGCGCCCGGTTCCGCAGCGAGGTGGAACGTGCCCGTCAGGTGCCGTCGTTCTGCACCGCCGAGGTGCTCGACGCCGACCTCGACCACGAGCCGCCGTACCTGGTGGTCGAGTACGTCGACGGGCCCAGCCTGCTCGAGGTCGTCGAGGAGCGCGGGCCGCTGCGGGCGGCGGCCCTGCACTCGCTCGCCGCCGGGGTGGCCACCGCGCTGAGCGGCATCCACGGCGCCGGCGTCGTGCACCGCGACCTCAAGCCGGAGAACGTGCTGCTGGCGCCGGGCAGCCCGAAGGTCATCGACTTCGGGATCGCCCGGGCACTGGAGTCGCACAGCCGCTACACGCGCACCGACCAGATGGTGGGGACGGTGGCCTACATGGCGCCGGAGCGGTTCTCGTCCGAGCCCGGCGAGCGGGCGGCCCCGGCGGCGGACGTGTTCGCGTGGGGGTGCGTGATCGCGTACGCCGGCACCGGCCGTACGCCGTTCGAGGGCGACTCCCCCGGCGCGACGGCCGCGCGGATCCTCACCCAGCCGCCGCGGCTGGACGGGCTCCCCCAGCCGTTGTGCGAGGTGGTGGGACGCGCGCTGGCGAAGGACCCCGCGGACCGGCCGACCGCCCGCGAGCTGCTCGACCTGCTCCTCGACGACCGAGCACCGGCGCCACCTCCGCGGGTGCGGCGCCGGGTCCTCCCGGCGGCCGTCCTGCTCGTGATCGCCGCGATGATCGTCACCGACCTGGTCGTCCGGGCGCAGCGGGACGCCCCGGAGCAGGCTCAGCCCCTCACCAACGCGAGTGGCAGCGTCGCCGCCGTCCCGCGGCCCGCACCCTCCGCCACGAGCAGGCGGACGACACTTCCGCCCACCTCGCCGGTACGAGCTACCACGTCGAGGACGAAGCGCTCGCCGGAGACCCCCCGCGCGGCTGCTAACCCGTCCGGTCGCAATCTCGCGCTGCACCGCCCCGCGACCGCCTCCAGCATGGAAGGGCCGCCGTGGGGGCCCTCGCGGGCCGTCGACGGCGACCCGGACAGCCGGTGGAGCAGCGGGTTCAGCGACCCGCAATGGATCGCCGTGGACCTCGGCAAGCAGTGGCAGATCTCGTCGATCACTGTGCGGTGGGAGCACGCGTACGCCGTCGGCTACCGCATCGAGATCTCGGCGGACGGCACCACGTGGAAGCGGGTGTACAGCACCACGACCGGCGAGGGCGGGACCGTGACGATCCGGCCCGGCGCACCGGCCCGCCACGTCCGGGTGTACGGCACCCGCCGCGTGAGCACGTACGGGTACTCCCTGTACGAGCTCGAGGTCCGGTGAGGACCCGTTGATCCGTACCCCTACAGTGCCCGCCATGGTCCTCCGGAAGCTCGCACCGACAGCGGCGGCCGCCGTCACCGCCGCCCTGGCGCTGGCCGCCTGCGCCAACGGCACCACGCCCGCACCGGCCGGCGCCACGGCCGACGGCAAGCCCGTCCTGCAGCAGTCCCTGCAGGGGCTCAAGGGCGGCAACTACACGTTCACCCGCTCCCAGGAGGGCACCGTCAGCGGGTCCGTGCACCTGCCGGACGGCTCGCTGATGGAGCAGCCGTACGGCCCCACGGTGCTGCGCTCGGGCAAGGCGTTCTACATGCGCTACCGCATCCACGCCGACGGCTACGAGCAGTATCAGAAGCTCTTCGAGAAGTACAAGCGCAAGGCGACGCCCGCCGAGGCAGCCGAGATCGCCAAGGCCGAGAAGATCATGGCGATCCTCGACGGCAAGCACTGGGTCCGCGCGGACGAGAAGCGCCTCCGGGCGGCCGCCGCCGAGGAGGACCAGAGCGGCATGGAGTCCCTGCCGCCGGTGCCCACCGCCGGGCAGCCCGACGTCACCGGGGCCGGCGCGCTGGTCAGTGCCGTCGTCCGCGCCGAGAGCACCGGCACCGCCGTCACCGGCACGCTGGACGGCACCAAGGTGGACCCCGAGCTCAACCTGTTCGCCAACGATCCGTACTACTTCTACGGTCCGCGGGCGAGCGCGATGCCGTTCGAGGCCACCCTGGACGCGCAGGGCCGGCTCACGAAGATCACCGTGCACGTGCCCGGCATGCTGCAGGCGCCCGCCTCGGCGCCGCCGTCGGCCATCCCGTCGGACGCCCCCACGGAGGCCCCCGGCGCGCCGCTGGTCATCGCGATCTCCGGGTACGGCACGACCGCCGCACCCACCGTCCCCGCGGACGCGACGGACCTGGACCCGGCCGCGTACGAGCTGCTCACCAACGATGTCGACTGACCCGCCTCAGGCCGGCTGCCGGGACACCTCGGTACGCAGCAGCCGGGTCAGCGCCTCGGCGTCCATCGGCCGGGCGAAGTGGTAACCCTGCGCGAGATCACAGCCCACCTCGCGCAGGGCGTCGGCGGTGGCGGCGTCCTCCACGCCCTCGGCGACCACGGTCAGACCCAGGTTGTGACCGAGCTCGACGGCGGAGCACACCAGCGCGTGGCTGCTCGCGTCGGTCGCCATGTCGCAGACGAACGAGCGGTCGATCTTCAGCTCGTTCACCGGGAGCAGCTTGAGGTAGCTCATCGAGGAGTAGCCGGTGCCGTAGTCGTCGATCGAGGCGCGTACGCCCAGGTTGCGGATGCGTCGCAGCGCCTCGATGGCGACCGCCGGGTCGCGCATCACCGAGCTCTCGGTGATCTCGATGCACAGCATCTCCCCGGGTACGCCGGCCTCCTCCAGCAGCGTGGCGACGCGGTCGCAGAAGCGCGCGTCGAGCAGGCTGTGCGCCGAGATGTTGACCGCGACCGTGAGCCGGTAGCCGCTGTCGTGCCAGATCCGGGCCTGGGCGAGCGCCTGGGACAGGACGAGGTCGGTGAAGCGGTGGATCAGGCTGGTGTTCTCCACGACCGGGATGAAGTCGCCGGGGCTCACCATGCCCTTGACCGGGTGCTGCCAGCGCGCCAGCGCCTCCACGCCGGTGATCGCACCGTCGGCGGGGTCGATCTGGGGCTGGTAGTGCAGGATCAGCTGGCCGGTGTCGTCGAGGGCGCGGCGCAGGTCGCCGAGCAGGCTCAGGCGGGCCGCCGCGGTGTCGTCCGCGGCCGAGGTGTACCGGTGGAAGCCGGTGTGGTCGAGCTTGGCGGTGTGCAGCGCGATGTCGGCGTGCTGCAGCAGCGTGGTCACCTGTTCGCCGGGCTGCGCCGTGGCCGCGCCGATGCTGATCTCCAGGTCGACGGTGAAGTCGTCGAGCGCGAACGGCTCGTCGAAGGCGGTCGTGAGCCGGGCCGCCAGCGCCTCGTCGGAGTCCGAGCGGCCGCGCAGCAGGACGGCGAACTCGTCGGCGCCGAGCCGGGCCACCAGGTCGTCGTCACGCACCACGCCGGCCAGGCGGCGGCCGGACTCGATCAGCAGCCGGTCCCCGATGCCGTGGCCGAGCTGGTCGTTGACCGCCCGGAAGCCGTCAAGGTTGACCAGCAGCACCGTCGGCGGCGCCGCGTCGGCCCGGTCGGCGTCCCCGCGCGGCGTCTCCGTCAGTGCCATCCCGGCCGCCGCGAGGAACGCCACCCGGTTGGGCAGGCCGGTCAGCGCGTCGATGGCGGCGAGCGCGGTCATCTGGCGGCGGTGCGCGCGTACGGACCATCCGAACAGGTTCAGCACGGCCAGCCCGAGCGCGAAGACGACGATGCTGCCGTAGAGCAGCCGCCGGGAGAAGTCGCGGGCGGCGGCCTGGTTGCGGGTGGCCTCGGCGAGCCGCTCGGTCTGCACCTCGATGAGCCGGGCGGTGATGCGCGAGTACGACGGCTCGATGACGGTCTTCAGCGTGCGTCGCGCCCCCGCCTGGTCGTGCCGGTCGATCTGCTGCAGGTAGTACGCGATGTCCGGGCCGAGGTTGAGGTGCTGCTGCTTGAGCACGCGGGACCGCTGCCGGTCCGGGCTGTCGTCGACCGCGACCATCCGGGCCATCGCGTCGTCCACCTGCTTGTTGACCTCCGGTATCCGCCGTCGGGCCGCGCCGTCGGGGTCCCAGAAGGAGGCCTGCAGCAGCGCCATCTCGGCGGCGGCGAGGTAGGCCGCCTGCTGGTACGCGTCCGTCTCGGCGCTGGAGGCCACCACGTCGGCGACGGTGTCGGTCTGCCGCCAGCTGGCCCAGACGGCGGCGCCGGAGAGGACGGCCAGCAGGGTGCCGAGCAGCCCGGTCACCCAGCGGGAGCCGCGCCAGGCACGGGTCGACGACATGATCGGCCCCTTCCGCTCGTCCGGCCGGCTCGGCAGTGCCGGTAGCGACGCACCCCGCCCCAAAAGACCGTTTCGCGCCATATGATATCCCCTACTCAGATGCCCGGGGCCGCGGTCGATGAGAGGTGACCGGCCGCGAAGGAGGCACCGTGCGCAGCAACCGCACCGAGACGGCGGAGCAGATCGCTCAGCTGCTGCAGACCGCGCGGCAGTCGCTGGGCCTGAGCCTGGCGTTCATGACCCGCATGGACGGCACCACGCAGCACCTCGAGGTGGTCGAGTCGGCCGTACCGCTGGTCTTCCGCGACGGGAACACGCAGCCGCAGGCCACCACCTTCTGCCAGGCGATCATGGACGGGAAGCTGCCGCCGGTGATGCCGAACGTCAAGGACTTCCCGGCCGCCATGAAGCTCCCCTCGGCGCGGATGCCCCGGATCCGCAGCTTCGTCTCCGTGCCGGTCGTGCTCAGCGACGGCACCGTGTACGGCACCTTCTGCGCCGCCGGCTTCCTGGCCGACAAGCAGCTCACCAAGCGCGACAAGGCGCTGATGGACGTCCTGTCGCACGCCGCCTCCCTGCTCATCGAGCCGGACGTGCGCCGCCGCGCCCGGGCCGAGGAGATCGCGGGCCGGCTCGCCCCGGTGTTCGAGGCGGGCGGCCCCGCCGTGCTGCTCCAGCCGATCGTCGACCTGGCCACCGGCGACCGGGTGGGCGCGGAGGCGCTCAGCCGCTTCCCCGCCGCGTGGGGCCTGCCGCCGGACCGTTGCTTCGCCGACGCGCACCTCATCGGCGAGGGACACCGCCTCGAGCTGCTCGCGCTGCGCCGGGCCGCCGGCCACATCGCCGGGGTCAGCGGGTACGTGGCCATGAACGTGTCCCCGGCGACGCTGCTCACCGCCGAATGCGCGGACCTGCTCGGCCGGCTGCCGCTGCACCGCGTCGTCCTCGAGCTCTCGGAACACGACCCGGTGGAGGACTACGACGAGCTGAAGGCGGCGCTCAAGCCCCTGCGCGGGGCCGGGATGCGGCTCGCCATCGACGACGTCGGCGCCGGCTTCTCGTCGCTGCGCCACATCGTCATCACCGCGCCGGACGTCATCAAGCTCGACCGGAGCATCGTCACCGGCATCGCCGCCGACGCCGTGCTCACCGTCGTGACCCGCGCGCTCGTCGACCTGGCCCGAGCCACCGGCGCCAAGGTGGTGGCCGAGGGCGTGGAGACCGCCGAGGACGCCGCCGCGCTGCGCGACACCGGCGTGGACCTCGGTCAGGGATGGCACTTCGGCAAGGCGGTCACCGCCGGGGAGCTGCGCGACACGTACGCGGTCTGCCAGGTCTGAGCGGCCGGCTCACCGCACCCGGGCGCCGACCGGCACCTGGCCCGTCTCCACGACGTCGGCGGCCACCTCCCGCACCTTGCGACCCTGCCGCTGCGAGGCCCGGCGGAGCAGGTCGAACGCCTGCTCCGGCGTCAGCCGGCGCTGCGCCATGACGACTCCCAGCGCCATGCCGATCACCCGGCTCGACTGCAGGGCCTCGGCCAGCTCGGCGCCGCGCCGGCGGGCGGCAGCACCCGCCAGTGCCACGGCGGCGTGCGAGGCGAGGATCCGGGCCGTCGTGACGGCCCGCGCGTCGAAGGCGTACGGCGTCCCGCACGACAGCGTGAGCGCGCCCAGCAGGTCCGTACCGGCGACGAGCGGCACCCCCAGCATGCACCGGATGCCGGTGGCCTCCGCGATCGGCCCGCCGTCGTTCCCGAGCAGGTCCGGGGCCGTACGCGCGACGCCCCGGATCGCGGTGAGGCACAGCCCCTCGCCGGCCTCGTGCTGGAGGCGGTCGGCCAGCGCGGCCCGCTCGCTCGTGGCGGCGGCCGGCACGACCCCGCCGTGCCGGTCGAGCAGGCACATAGCCGCGTCCTCGCAACCCGGCACGAGCCCTGGCGCTACGGCCATCACCCGCCGCGCGACGCCGTCGGCGCCGAGGGTGCAGAGGTCGCGGGCAAGGTCCGCGAAGACCTCCGCCGGTTCCTCGTCTGCGCCCACGGTCGTACCCTCCCGTGGACCACGGTCCCGCGGGTCGGCCGTACGCCGGTAGAGGCGGAGGCCTCGCCGGTTCCGGTCACTCGTCCGGTCCGGGCGGGGCCGGGAACAGCGGCATCAGCATGGTGGGCGGCTCGAACGGCCGCCAGCCGCTCTCCGGCTGGGCCAGCCGGTCCGCCACCGCCCACAGCACGGCCGGGTGGTGCCCCAGACCGAAATGGCTGCTCACGGTGGCGATGTTCTCGTGCCGCTCGTACGGCGGGTGCATCGAGGCCCGGTACGAGACGATGCCGTCCCACCGGGAGAAGATCGACGTCGCCGGCATCGTCAGGGGCGGCTGGACCACCTCCGAGGGAGGCAGGAGATGCTCCGGCACGTGCCGGTGAGCGTGCAGCTTGTAGTAGACCATCGCGTGCGTCTGCGCCGGGTGCGTCATCCGGATGGGGCTGCCCAGCGTGATCACCTGACGGACCCGGTCCGGATGGGCGCGGGCGGCGGCGTGGGCGTAGATGCCGCCGAGGCTCCAGCCGACGATGCTGACCCGCCGGCCGTACCGGTTCGCCAGCTCCGCCACCAGGCCCGGCACATGCCTGATCACGTCCGCGGTCGGCCCGTTGTTGCGCCCCAGGTTCCAGCCGTGGACCGCGTACCCGAGCCGCCGCAGGGTCCGCCGCAGCACGAACGTCGAGGCGTCCCCGCCGCCCAGGCCCGGCAGCACCACGACCGGATGACCGTCCCCGCGCGGCGCGGCCCGCAGGATGGCCCGGCCCACGGCGCTCAGGGCGGCCTCGCCGATCGCCCGGCCGGGGTCGGTGCTGAGCAGCAACCAGTGCGGCGGCGCCTCATGGGGTTCCGGCGGGCGCTCGGGCGGGGCGGCACCGGGGGTCCACACCCGGCGGGGCGGCTCGGCGGGGGTCCACGCCAGGCTGGGCGGATCCGCGGGCCGGGGGCGGTGCTGCGGAAAGGTCGTCATCACGCTGCCGCCTTTCGCGGCGCGCCGGCTTGCGCAGTCTGCTCTGGCGTACCGGATCTTCCGAGAGTAGCTCACGATCCGGCGCCGCAAGGGCCCAGCGGCCCCTCCTGTCGGCCCTGCGACCCGGATCGCCGGGTCACCGGGGCGCGCCGGTCAGCCGGGTGAGTCGTCGAACTCGTACCCCAGCTCGTCGGCGACGTCCGCGACGCCCGGGATCCGCTCCACCAGGGACACCGCGGTCACGGTGGCGGACCGGCGCTCGAGGCGGCCGCTGAGCTTCACCACACCGTCGCGGACGGTGACGTCCACGGCGCTCTCGTCCATCCCCGGGACCCGCCGGAGCATCTCGCGCACGTCCGCGCCGAGGTCGGCGTCCGGCCGGAGGTGAACCTTGAGCAGGTCGCCCCGCGACACGATCCCGGCCAGGCGGCCCTGCCCGTCGATCACCGGCAGGTGCTCGACACCCTCGGCCACCATCAGCCGGGCCGCCGCAGCGATCGGCGTGCCCGCGGCCACGGTGACCGCGGGGCTGGTCATCAGGCTCCCGGCGGTGTGCGCGGCGGCCTTCGCACGCTGCTCGCGGTGCCACCGGCTCTCGAACAGCCGGGGCCGGTCCGCCGCCCCGGACCGCTCGATCTTGTGCAGCAGGTCGGCCTCGGACACGACGCCGAGGACGTGGTCCTGCTCGTCGACCACCGGCAGCGCGTCCACGTGACGGCCCATGACCAGGTCGACCGCTTCCCGGTACGGGGTGTCCGCCCGCGCGCAGACCACCTTCACGGTCATGACGTCGTCGACTGTCCACGTCTTCATCACGGACCTCCGCAGTCCTCGGGACCGAGGCTAGGCGGCACACCCGGTCCCGGCCAGGGCCGGTCGGCCCCAGGTTCGTCCGGGACGGCCGTCGACGGCAGCGTCGCCGCCGGCCCCGGTGCCGGGCGCGCCCGGATCGGACCTGGGGTCGGCTCGTCAGGAGGCGACCGGGGCGGAACCGTTGACGAGCGGGACGGGGGCCGGAGCCGGCGGCGGCGCGGTGGCGGCCTGCGCCTCGCGGGCCAGGAACGTGCCCAGTTCGCCGATGGTGCTCATCAGCGGGGCCGGGAACACCACAGTGGAGTTCTTGTCGACGGCGATCTCCACCAGCGACTGCAGGTTGCGCAGCTGCAGGGCCAGGGGGTGCGCCATCATCGTGTCGGACGCGTCGCCGAGCGCGGCCGCCGCGAGGGACTCGCCCTCCGCGTTGATGATCTTCGCCCGCTTCTCGCGCTCCGCCTCCGCCTGCCGGGCCATCGCCCGCTTCATGGCGTCCGGCAGCTGGATGTCCTTGAGCTCGACCAGCGTGACCTCGACGCCCCACTCGACGGTGGTGACGTCCAGGATCTCCCGGATGTCGGCGTTGATCCGGTCCGTCTCGGACAGCGTCTCGTCCAGCGTGTGCCGGCCGACCACCTTGCGCAGTGTGGTCTGGGCGATCTGGTTGATGGCCGCGTGGACGTTCTCGATCGCGACGACCGACTTGACGGCGTCGACCACCCGGAAGTACGCGACCGCGGAGACGTCGACGCTGACGTTGTCCCGGGTGATGATGCCCTGCGACTGGATCGGCATCGTGACGATCCGCAGCGAGACCCGGTGCAGCACGTCGATGATGGGGATGATCAGTCGCAGGCCGGGGTCGCGGACGCCGACGACCCGGCCCAGCCGGAACAGCACGCCGCGTTCGTACTGCTTGACGATGCGTACGGCGAGCAGGAGCACGAGCAGCACGACGGCTGCGATGACGATCAGGGTGACGGTGAGTGTGTTCATACCTCCACCGTGCGACTCGCACCGACGCCGCAGGCAGAGCCTAACGTCCCGTCCGTCCGGCAGCTGATCCGGCCGCCGTCACGACGCAGCAGCCCGAGCAGGATCCGCAGTGTGGTGGTCTTGCCCGCGCCGTTGGGTCCGAGGATGCCGTGCACCCCCGCGGCGACGGTCAGGTCCAGCCCGTCCAGCGCCCGTACGGTCCCGAAGGTCTTCGTCAGACCGGCCGCCGTGATCGCCGGGATCATCGTCGTTCACCTCGTCCCGTTCACCGGTAGACGGCGGCGTGGTACCCGCCGTCGCCGAAGGGCATGGAGCCGCCCAGCCACCCGTGGCTGATGGCGCGTACCCCGCCCCGGACGCCGTGGGTCCGGAGATCCGTCATGCGCCCGCGCTGCCAGAGGAAGGCGATGGGGTCGGAGAAGTTGTTCAGCCCGGTGACGCCGATGATGCGTCCCCGGTCGTCGACGTCGGCGGCGGCCGAGTCGCCGATGCCGATCCGGCCGAGGTCGGTGACCGTCCCGGCGCGCCACAGGTACGCGGACTCCACCCCTTCGCTGTCCGCCTCGGACGTCCCATGCCCCACGATCCAGCCACTGTCGTTCACGGCGGCCGCGCCGCCCGCCGTCGCGGGTCCCAGCGGAAGGTCGGTGACGCGTCCCCGGTACCAGACGCACGGCACGTACCTGCCCTGCCTGCCCGGCCGGGCGCCGACGATCCGGCCCCGGTTGTTGATGTCCGTGGCGTTGCCGCGGCCGAGGTCGGTGACGACGCCGTGCCGCCACAGGAAGGCGTGGCCCACACCCTGCACGGTGTACGTGCCCACGATCTCCCCACGGTCGTTGATGGCGTCGGCCTGCGCGTCGGTCCCGGGCAGGTCGAGGGCCGTCATCCTGCCGTTCTGCCAGAGGAACGCACGCCGGTCCACCGGCGGGGACTTCTGGCCGATGGTGCTGTAGCCGACGACCTGGCCGCGGTTGTTCACGTCCGTCGCGGCCCCGCTGCCCTCGTAGGTCGGTGTCAGCTCGCCGAGATCGCGCACCTGGCCACGCCGCCACAGGAACGGGTGCGAGCGGCCGGGCGTGAACTCACCGCGGCCGGCCGCGTATCCGGCGTCGGCGAGGCTGAGGACCTCGCCCGTGAAGCCCAGGTCGATCACCCGGTACTGCCGGACCGGGCATGCCGCCGCCGGTCCCGCCGGCGCGGCCACCACCAGCGATCCGGCGGCCACCACCGCGGTCAGCCTCCCGGCCCAGGATGACGTCGTCAGCGCTGACATGTCTCGCTCCCTTCGCCGCCGGTCCCGGTGGGCCGCACGCGGGCTCAGGCGAGGTCCTTCTTCGCGACCTTGCCCGCGCCGGTCAGCGGGAGCGTGTCCCGCAACTCCACGATGCGCGGGTACTTGTAGGCGGCCAGCCGCTCGCGGCAGTACTCGATGATCTCCTCGGCCGCCGGCTGACTGCCCGGGTGCGGCACGACGAAGGCCTTGACCTCCTGCCCGAGCCGCCCGTCGGGCGTACCGACCACCGCGGCCTGCGCGACCGCCGGGTGGCCGTACAGGACCTCCTCGATCTCGCGCGGGTACACGTTGTAGCCACCGCGGATGATCAGTTCCTTCTTGCGGTCCACGATGAACAGGTAGCCGTCCTCGTCGGCGTAGCCCAGGTCGCCGGTGTGGAACCAGCCGTGCCGGAACGCCTCGGCCGTCGCCGCCGGGTGGCCGTGGTAGCCGCGCATCGTGTGGTAGCCACGGGTGACGAGCTCGCCGACGTGCTCGCGCCCGCGCGGCAGGGCCTGACCGTCCTCGTCCCACACCTGCACCTCGACACCCCAGACGGGTTTGCCGACGCTGTAGACGCGCCGGGCGTCGGGGCCCTCGTTGAAGGTGATCGTGGAGGCGGTCTCGGTCATGCCGTACCCCTCCAGGATCGGCACGCCGAAGCGGGCCTCGAAGGCGTCCAGCACGCGGGCCGGGATCGAGTCGCCGCCGGAGACGCACACCCGCAGCGTCGACGTGTCGTAGCGGTCCAGCTCCGGGTGCGCCAGCAGCGCACCGAACATCGTGGGTACGCCGTCGAAGATGGTCGCGCCGTCGCGTTCGATCGCGGCGAGCACGCGGCCCGCCTCGAACCGGGGCACCAGCGACAGGCAGGCGCCGAAACGGATGCCGAGGTTCATGGCGCTGGACATGCCGTACACGTGGAACAGCGGCAGCACGGTGAGGATCACGTCGTCGGGGTTGAGCTGGAACAGCCGGCCCGGGATGTCGGCGTTCATGTACAGCTGGAAGTGGGTCAGCTCGGCGCCCTTGGGCCGCCCGGTGGTCCCCGAGGTGTAGACGATCGCGGCGGTGTCCCCCGGCTCGGTCCCGTGCAGCGGCAGCGGGGCGCTCACCGGCTTCTGCAGCGCCGCGAACGAGCGGGCCGGGTCGCCGGCGAGGCCGGCGACGTGCACCGCGGTGAGGCCGCAGTCGGCGGCCGCCTTGGCCGCCTCCTCCGCCGCGCCGGCCCAGGTGATGAGCAGGCGGGTCCCCGAGTCGGCGATCTGGTACGCCACCTCCCGCGCCTTGAGCAGCACGTTGAGGGGTACGACCACGGCACCGGCCTTGAGGATGCCGTAGTACGCGACGGGGAACTCCGGGATGTTCGGGAGTTGCAGCGCCACCCGGTCGCCGGGGCGGATCCCCCGCTCCCGCAGCGCCGCGGCCACGGCGTCGGAGCGGCGGTCCAGCTCGGCGTAGGTGACGGTGGCACCCTCGTACGTCAGCGCGGGCGCCGTGGGACGTCTCGTCGCCGACTCGCGCAGAATGACAGCCAGGTTCAGCATCGCCGGCTCCTTCCGGCTCGGGTTGATCAGGAGGCTGGGGCGCCTGCGGGTGCGGCGACGCGCCGCCGGGCGGGCCGGGGTCCGGCGGGGCGGCAGGCGTCGCGCAGGATCCGGACCTCGTCGGTCACGAACCCGGCGAACTCGTCCGCCTCCGGCACCGAGGCGAAGTCGGTGGTGATGCCGAAGGCCGCCTGGCCGCCGTACGTGAAGACGGCCACCCCGATGCGCAGCCGCTCGGCGATCGGGACGTACGGCAGGATCTCGCGGATCGGGCGGCCCAGCACGGACAGCGGCCGGCCGGGACCCGGCACGTTGGTGGTGACCGTGGTGATCGCCGACTGCGGCACCCGCAGGGCGGTCCGGATGATCATGGATACCGGCGGGAACGGCTCGCTGCCCGCCAGGGCCACCATGGCCGCGGCCGCCTCCACCTCGCCGCTGGCGCGCAGCTCGGCGATGCGCTCGTGCACGGCGCGCAGCCGCTGCATCGGCTCGTCGATCTCGACGGGCAGGAGCAGCAGCATCGAGGAGAGCCGGTTGTCCAGCAGCCCTTCCTGGTCGCGGGCGCGCACGTTGACGGGCACGAGGGTGCGTACGGCGTCGGCCGCGGGCTCCTCGCCCCGCTGCAGCATGAGCCGGCGGAACGCGCCCGCCACGGCGGCGAGGTACACGTCGTTGATGGTCACCGAGCAGGCGTCGGAGACCGAGGCGATGTCCGCCAGCGCGGTACGCGCGACCGCGTACCGTCGGGCCCTGCCGATCGGACCGGCGAGCGAGGTCGGCGCGGTGGGCACGAATCCCGCCGCGAGGGCGCCCAGCCCGCGCGTGGTGTCGAGCAGCCACCGGGCCACGTCGCCGGGCGAGCGTATGGCGCCGGCCACCACGCGCGCCTGGTCGAACGGGGTACGGGCCAGCTGCCCCAGCGCGTCCAGCGTGAGGTCGAGCGTGCTCACGTCCCGCCGCGGCTCCCAGTGGTCCTCCACCGGACGCGGCGTACGGGATCCGCCGTCACAGATCAGCTTGTACAGCTGGTTGCCCGAGACGCCGTCGATCAGGCAGTGGTGCACTTTGGACAGCAGCGCCCAGCGGCCCTCCGGCAGGCCCTCGATCAGCCAGTCCTCCCACAACGGCCGTTCCCGGTCGAGGCGCTGGCTCATCACCCGGGCCACGACCTGTTCGAGCGCCGCGTCGCCGCCGGGCTCGGCCAGCGCGGTT
This sequence comes from Nucisporomicrobium flavum, assembly GCF_016464385.1. Classification (GTDB taxonomy): domain Bacteria; phylum Actinomycetota; class Actinomycetes; order Mycobacteriales; family Micromonosporaceae; genus Actinoplanes; species Actinoplanes flavus_A. The sequence goes on from NZ_JADMLH010000001.1 coordinate 758,428, forward strand.
CGCCGCAGGTGGAAATCGAGGTCGAAAGCCGGGTCGTCGACCCACACCGGCCGGCCCAGGTTGAACGGGACCCGGCGGACCTTCTGCCGGTACCGGGGTACCAGCGGCAGCCGGCCGCGGATCAGCGCGGCGAACTCGGCCTGGCTCGGAGCCGGGCCGTCGAGGACGGCGATCGAGGCGATCGCGAGGGAGGCGTGTGGATCCCCGTCCTCGGCGTCGAGGAAGGACGCGTCCAACGGGCTCAGATATTCCACGGCTTCCTCCTGGAGTCGACGGCGGTCGGTGGTCGCCTCAGGTCACCATCCGATGACAGCTCGTTCGCTCGCCAGGGTCGGACGGCCCGCGCCCGGGACGCGTCCGGCCCTGCGTGCCACGGCGGCCGGCGGGGCACGCTGGAGGCATGGTGAGGATCGCCCGGCACGGTGCGGTGGAGGTCGCGTACGAGGTGGAGGGCCCGTCCGACGGCGAGCCGCTGCTGCTCGTCATGGGGCTCGGCCTGCAGATGCTGTTCTGGCCGGACGGCTTCCGGGCGGAGCTGACCGGGCGGGGCTTCCGGGTGGCCCGGTTCGACAACCGGGACGTCGGGCTGTCCACTCACCTCGGTGCGCTGGGTGCGCCCTCACCACTGGATCTGGCGGTGCGCCGGGGGCCCGGGTACGCGCTCGCCGACATGGCCGGGGACGCCGTGGCGGTGCTGGACGCCCTGGGCTGGGAGAGCGCCCACGTGGTGGGGGTGTCGCTGGGCGGGATGATCGCGCAGACCGTGGCGACCGCCCATCCCCGCCGGGTACGGTCGCTCACCTCGATCTCCTCCACGCCGTCGCCGCGCGTCGGGCGTCCCCGTCCGCGGGCGATGGTGTCCCTGCTCCGGCGCCCGGCCGCCGACCGGGAGGCCGCGGCGCAGCAGGTCGTGGAGGTGTTCCGGGTCATCGGCTCGCCCGCGTACCCGCACGACGAGGACTGGCTGCGCGAGGTGGCGCGGCAGAGCTACGACAGGGCCCACGACCCGGCCGGCGTACGGCGCCAGCTCGCCGCGATCGTCTCCGCGGCGGACCGGCGCCCGGCGTTGCGCGGCCTGCGCGTCCCGGCCCTCGTCGTCCACGGGACCGCCGATCCGCTCGTACGCCTGCGTGGCGGGCTGGAAACGGCCCGCGCGATCCCCGACGCCCGCCTGGTCGTGCATCCCGGCATGGGCCACGACCTGCCGGCGGCGCTGCAGCCGGCGATCGCGGGTGAGATCGGGGCGCTGGCGGCCCGGTGGCGCGACGGCGTGGCGGGGCGGAGTTAGGCTGCGGCCGTGACGGGGAACGGGCGTCCGCCGCTGAACCTCGGCGAGATCATCCGCCGCCGGCGGGAGCTGGCCGAGCTGCCGATGCGCCAGCTGGCGAAGATGGTGGGCATCTCGGGGCCGTACCTGTCCCAGATCGAGCGGGGCCTGCGCGCGCCGTCGGAGCGGGTGCTGCACGCGATCGCGGACGCGTTGCGCACCACGGCGGACGCGCTGGTGGAGCAGGCCACCCCGGAGGCACCGCCGGCGGTGCTCACCGCGATCGCCGAGGACCCGAACCTGACCGCACGGCAGCGGCAGGCCCTGGTGGAGGTCTACTCCGCGCTGACCGAGACGACGATCGCCCGCCGGCGTCGCGGCGACCGGCGGGCGGACGGGGACCGGCCCGGGGGCTGAGGGTCCCCGGGCCGGCCGTATCGGTCACCGAAGCGCGTGCCGTGCCGTCTTGACGTACGCGGCACCGACGTCCTCGATGAGCTCGGCGCTCAGCGTGAGCATCGACTTCGCCCACGGGTAGGGCGTGATCTTCGCGGCGTCCTTCTCGAACGCGACGATGTCCGCGATGCCGCGCTCGTACGCGTTGACCGCGAGCGTCCCGACCTCGCGGCCGATGCGCCGGGTGCTTTCCCGGCCTGCTGGCGGACTGGCGACCTGCTTGGCCGCCGCGGGCTCGCGGACCGGCTTGGCGTTGGTGGTGGTGGTCATGGCAACCTCCCCTCGACCCCTTGTCCTATTAGCACGTTAGCCCGCGACTGCTAACGCCCGGCAGGGCCGGCCGCCTCCTGCCGCGGGTGTCCTCGTCCCCGGGCCGGCGGGACGGTCTCCGCGCGGACGCGACCATCGGCCCTGTCCGTCCGCCGGGCACGGGGGCAACCTGGAGGTCATGGCGGGCACCGTGCTGGTCGTCGAGGACGACCGCGAGCTGCGCGACCTGCTGCGCCGCTACCTCGAACGCGCCGGGTACGCCGTGCACACCACCGGTTCCGGCGCCGAGGCCATCGGCCTGCTCACCCGGGACCTGGTGGAGCTCATGGTGCTGGACCTGGGCCTGCCGGACGTCGACGGGCTGGACGTGCTGGCCGCCGCCCGGGACAGCCGCACGGTGCCGGTGGTCGTCCTGACCGCGCGCAGCGCCGTCGAGGACCGCATCGAGGGGCTGCGCCGCGGCGCCGACGACTACGTGACCAAGCCGTTCTCCCCCACCGAGCTGGTGCTGCGGGTGGAGGCGGTGCTGCACCGTACCCGTGGCGAGGGTGCGGTGGCCGGGCCGGACTCCTTCGGCGGCGGCCGGCTGCGCCTCGACGAGCCCCGGCACACCGCCGAGCTGGACGGCGCGCGGCTCGAGCTGACGCCGACCGAGTGGGGCGTGCTCACCGCGCTGGCGGCCGCGCCCGGGCGGGTCTTCTCCCGCTACGAGCTGATCAACCGGATCCGCGGGTACGAGTTCCCCGGGTACGAGCGGACCGTCGACTCGCACGTCAAGAACCTGCGCCGCAAGCTCGGACCGGACGCGGCGGGGCTGGTGGAGACGGTGCTCGGGGTCGGCTACCGGATGGGGTGGTCGCGTGACCGGTGACCGGCCGTACCTGTCGAGCCCGCTGAGCCGGCGGTTGCTCGCCGCGTTCCTGCTCGTCGCGCTGTCGTCGGTGGCGGCGCTGACCGTCGCGGCGCTGGTGGCCACCGACCGCGGCCTGGCCAGCGCCCAGCAGCAGCAGCGGCGGCAGGTCGCGGACCGGGTGGCCGCGGCGGCCGGCGCGGCGTACGCCCGGGCCGGCGGGTGGCCGGGCGCGGACCTGTCCGAGGCCTCCCGCCTGGCCGACGCCGCCGGGGCGCAGCTGGCGGTCCGGGACGCGGCGGGCGTCCCCGTCCGGCCCGGGCACGGCATGGGCCCCGGGATGATGGGCACGCGCGGCGGCGGCACGGTGCTGGAGTCGCCCGTAGCCGACGCGGGGCGCCGGGTCGGCGCTGTCCGGCTCACGTTCACCGCCACGGACGGCTCGGGCCGCAGCGTGGCATGGTCGTGGGTGGCGGGCGCCGCAGTGGTCGCGCTGCTCGCCGCCCTGGCCGTGAGCTGGTACGTCGCCCGCCGGCTCACCCGGCCGCTGATCACCGTGGCCGGCGTCGCGCGGCGCTTCGCGGGCGGCGACCGGACGGCCCGGGCCCGGCTCACCGCCCCGGGCGAGCTGGGCGAGGTCGCGCACGCCTTCGACGCCATGGCGGACGAGGTGGTCCGTACCGACGCGATCCGCCGCCGGCTCGCCGCCGATGTGGCGCACGAGCTGCGGACGCCCCTGGCCGGGTTGCAGGCCGGGCTGGAGGAGCTGCGCGACGGCCTGCGCCCGGCCGATCCGGAGCGGCTGGCGGCGCTGCACGACCAGAGCCTGCGGCTGGGCCGGATCGTCCGGGACCTCGCCGACCTGTCCGCCGCGGAAGCCGCCACCGTGTCGCTGGAACCGGTCGGCACGGACCTGACCGGCCTCGCCCGCGCCGCGCTGGCCGCGCAGGAGCCCCTGCTCACGGCGGCCGGGTTGCGGGTCACCAGCGACCTGCACGTGCCGGCGCCGGTGCGGGCCGACCCCGACCGGCTGCACCAGGCCGTGACGAACGTGCTCGCCAACGCCGCCCGCTACGGCCGGCCCGGCGACCGGGTGCACCTCGCCACGTCCGTACGGGACGGCGAGGCGGTGCTGCGGATCGCCGACACCGGCCCCGGCATCCCGCCCGACGAGTTGCCGTACGCGTTCGACCGCATGTGGCGCGGCCGCGACGCCCAGGCCATCCCCGGCACCGGGATCGGGCTGACCGTCGTCCGCGAGCTCGTCGCCGCCCACGGCGGCAGCACCGACATCGCCTCCCCGCCCGGCGAGGGGGTCACCGTCACCATCCGGCTGCCGTTGAGCTAGATGAAGAGCAGCTGAGCTTCGGTGGTCTTCTCGATGAAGTCGGCGGCGTTGATGATGTCCTCGACGCCGTCGTAGAGCTCCTCGCGGGTCAGGTGCATCATGTCCGCGGACATCCGGCACGCCCACAGGTGACCGCCCGAGGCGACGATCTGGTCGAGGAACTCGGGCACCTCCGGCACGCCGAGATCGGCGATCTGCTTCTTCATCCGGTGCGTGGCCATCGCCGTCATGCCGGGCAGGCCGCCCAGCCCTTGGGGCAGGTGCGTCGCGGTGTTGCCCAGCATCGTGAACTTCAGGTCGCCCATCCGGGCCTTGATGATCATGTCGAAGCCCCAGAAGGTGAAGAACAGGTGCGTCTCCACGCCCTCCCCGAGCGCGGCGTTGGCGAGCACCAGCGCCGGGTACGCCATGTCGAGGTTCCCCTTGGAGCAGATGATGGCGAGCTTGCGCCCGGCGGCCTCGTCGTCGAAGTCCGGTACGAGGGCGGGCGTGGTTCCGGTGGTCATGGCGAGCTCCGTTTCAGACGCAGCCGTGCGGCTTGGGCAGGCCGGCGATGTAGGCCAGCTTCTTCGCCGGCTTCTTCGGGAACAGGGCGAACAGCTCCTTGGTGGGGATGCCGCCGACGGTGGAGACCCGGCGCAGCGTGGCGGTCTCGCCCTGCACGGCGTAGTCCGCGCGCAGGAAGTCGATCGCCCGGCGGTGCGCGTCGGTGAGGCCGATGCCGATCGCGGCGGCGAGCTCCTCGGCGAGGTCCGGGTCCCACTCCTCGTAGACGGTCAGGAATCCCTCGTCGTCGACGTGCACGGTGCGGCCAGCGATGGTGGTGACAGGCATGGCTGCCTCATTTCTCATCGGTGGGTGCCTGCTTGCCGGCCATGGACATGTGCGCCGGCAACGGGAGGGGGCGGCCGGGCAGCAGCACGTTCCAGTACATCCACCGGAACGCGAGCTTGCCCCAGTGGTTCACGGCGGCGTCGGTCAGCAGCCGGAACGGGCCGACGCCGGGCAGCGGATAGCGGCCCGGCAGCGGCTCGGTGTCGTAGTTGAAGTCGATGAGAAGCGCCTTGCCGTCGCCGGACTCCACGAAGCAGTTGGCGTGGCCGTCGAACCGGCCGGTCATCGGCCGCCCGGCGGCGTACGCGACGAAGTTGTCCGCGAACACGTCGACGGCGAAGTGCGCGACCGAACCGGCCTTCGAGGTCGGGATGTCGTTGGCGTCGCCGAGGGCGAAAACGTTGTCGTGGGCCCGCGAGAGCAGCGTGTGCCGGTCCACCGGAACCAGGTTCAGCTCGTCGCCCAGGCCGGAACGGGCGACGAAGTCGGCGCCCATGTTCAGCGGTACGGTCACCAGCAGGTCGAACGGGATCTCCCGCTCGTCGTAGGAGACCAGCTTGGTGCCGTCGACCCGCTCGACCAGGAAGTCCGGCTCGACCACGATCTTCCGGTCGTCCAGCATCGAGCCGAGCCGCGCGGAGGCGATCGGCTTGGTGAACGCCCCGGACAGCGGGGTGGCGTACACGAGGTCGGTCCGGTCCCGCAGGCCGCGCCGGCGGAGGTGGGCGTCGGCGAGGAAGGCGAACTCGAGCGGCGCGACCGGGCACTTGATCGGCAGGTCGGTGATGTGCACGACGAGCCGGCCACCCTCGAACCGGTCGAGGGCCTTCGCGAGCGCGAGGGCGCCGTCGTAGGTGTAGAAGTCGAAGATCTCCTTCCGCCAGTGGCCGCCGTCGAGCATTCCGGGGGTCTGGTCCGGCCGCGGGGTCACCCCGGTGGCGATCACCAGGTAGTCGTACGGCAGGTTCCGGCCGTCGGACAACGACACCCGGTTCTCGTCGGCCATCACGCGGCCGACCTCCCCGCGTACGAGCTCCACGCCGTCGGCGATCAGCGGCGCGGTGGGTCTGACCACCTGCTCCGGGCGGTACCCGCCGAACGGGAGCAGCAGGTAGCCGGGCTGGTAGTGGTGCGTGTCGCTGGGCTCCACCACGGTGATCCGCCAGTCCGTACGGGCCAGCCGGCGACGCAGCTTGTTGACCACCATCGTCCCCGCGGTGCCGGCGCCGAGTACGAGCAGCCGTCGCATCGCAGCCACCTCCATCCTGCCTCCAGATACCCCCTAGGGTATTGACGCGGCGGCCGGCGTCCCAGGGAACGAGGTCCTCGTGGCACCGGGCCCTTCGTCCGGCCCCCGGCGGAACGGCGGGACTTAAGGCCCTGTCATCCCGGCGACGGCCGGAGAAGGCTGGAGTGGATACCCACGGCCCGGCGACGGCGCCGCGGGGAGAAGGTGAGCTGATCACCGGAGGTGAGGGTCATGACGGACCTGCCGATCGTCGTCGGGATCAGCGGCTCGGCCGCCAGCCGCAACGCCGTCGGAGCCGCCGCGTGGGAGGCGGCCATGCACGGGTGCCCCCTGCACCTGGTGCACTGCTTCAACTGGGTGCCCACGCTGACCGGGCCGCCGGCCGATCAGCCCCGCCCGGCGCCCCGGGACCTCATGCGCCGATCGGTCGCCGAGGCCACCCGGCTCGTGCCCGCCTCGGCGATCACCTCGCACTTCCTCGAGGGGTCGGCCGTGACGGCACTGCTGCGCAAGGCGCGGACGGCCGCCATGCTCGTCATCGGCGACGGCGGCCTCTGCTCCGGGGTGTGCCTGACCCGTGAGGCGCCGGCCGTCCAGCTCGCGGCCCGGGCGCCGTGCACCGTCGTCGTCACCCGCCCGGCCCCGCCGCCGGCCGGCCCGGTCCTGGCCGGCGTCAACGGCTCGGCCCGCTCCGGGCAGGCGCTGGACTTCGCGTTCGACGCCGCCGCCTCCCGGGGCGCGGACCTGGTCGTCGTCCACGCGTGGACACCGCCGGACGGCGACGACGGCGCCGGCCCGGCCGCGGAGGAGGCGGACCTGATGAAGGCGGTCGACGCCCGGGCGCACCGGTACGGCGTCCGGGTCCGCGTCCGCATGGTCCGCGGCGATCCGACCACCGTGCTGCGCGCCGAGTCCCGCGACGCCGGCCTGGTCGTCGTGGGCGCCCGCGGGCAGCAGCCGTACCGGGGGCTGCTCGGATCGGTCACGCAGACCCTGCTGCACCACGCGCCGTCGCCGGTGGCCGTGGTCCGCAACCTGCTGCCGGGGTCCTGCCCCGACGAGGCGGCCGGCCGCGGAACCCTGCCGGTCAGCTCGTCAGCTTCACGCCACTGAGTTCGGCGCAGGAGGCCAGCAGCTCCTCCTGCAGGGACTCGTCGTACGCCTGCGGATTGGCCCGCAGCTCGCGCCGGCGCTTGAAGTAGCGGCCGGTGACCGTGGCGGCGGGCTCGTCCGAGGTGGCCAGCCACACCTGCGTCTCCGCGCCCTCGGGCAGGTCGTCGGTGGCGCCGGGCCCGCCCATCCGGGTGCGGATCCAGCCCGGGTCGACCGCGTTGCTCAGCGTGCCGGGCCGGCGCCGGGCCACCGCGAACGCGAGCATGACGTCGTACAGCTTGGAGTCGCTGTACGCCTGCATGCCGTCCCAGTCGCGGTCCTGCCACTGCAGGTCGCCCAGGCGTACGCGGCCGGCGGACTCCAGGCCCGAGGTCAGGTAGATCAGCCGGGCGGGCGCCGGGAGCAGGGCCGTCAACACGTACGGCGCCAGCGTGTTCACCTGGAAGATCCGCTCGAGGCCGTCCGCGGTGCGTACCGGCGCGGCCTGTCCCCCGCCGATGCCGGCGTTGTGCACGACCACGTCGAAAGGCCCGAGCTCGCTCGCCTGCCGGGCGACATCCCGGGTCTGCTCGAGCGATGCCAGGTCGCCGACGACCACCCCGGCCGCCGCGGGTACGCCGTCGCGCGCGTCCGCGGCCCGGCGCTCGTTGCGGCCGTGCAGCACCACCTCGTGTCCCTGAGCGGCCAGCGTCGCCGCCGTGTGCCGCCCGATGCCGTCGCTGGAGCCGGTGATCAGAATCTTCGCCATGCCCCCACGATGCCAGGGCTTGACCCTGACGCAGCGTCAACCCTCCATGCTCGCTGCCATGAGTACCGCGATCCGCATACAAGGCCTCCAGAAATCGTTCAAGGACACAAAGGTCCTCCGGGGCGTGGACCTCGAGGTGTCGCGGGGCAGCATCTTCGCCCTCCTCGGCTCCAACGGCGCCGGCAAGACCACCGTGGTGCGCATCCTGTCCACGCTGCTGCGCGCCGACGGCGGCACGGCCCACGTCAACGGCTTCGACGTGGCGACGCAGGGCGCCGACGTCCGTCAGTCCATCAGCCTCACCGGGCAGTTCGCCGCCGTCGACGAGGTCCTCACCGGGCGGGAGAACCTGATCCTGGTCGCCCGGCTGAGGCACCTGAAGGACGCCGGCACGATCGCGGACGACCTGCTCGAACGCTTCTCGCTGACCGAGGCGGGCGGGCGGCGCGCGGGGACGTACTCGGGTGGCATGCGCCGCCGGCTGGACATCGCGATGAGCCTGATCGGGAACCCGCCGGTCGTCTTCCTCGACGAGCCGACGACCGGGCTCGACCCCGAGGCCCGCCTCGAGGTGTGGCAGGCCGTCAGGGAGCTGGCCGCGGGCGGCACCACGGTGCTGCTGACCACCCAGTACCTGGACGAGGCGGAGCAGCTCGCCGACCGGATCGCGATCCTGCACGAGGGCCGGATCATCGTGAACGGCACGCTCGGCGAGCTCAAGCAGCTGCTGCCACCCGCGAAGGTCGAGTACGTCGAGAAGCAGCCGAGCCTGGAGGACGTCTTCCTGACCCTGGTCGGCGCCCGTACCGAAGGAGGACACCGATGAACCGGCATTTCCTCGGCGACACCGCCGTCCTGCTGGGCCGTTCGCTGCGGCACATCGCGCGCAGCCCGGACACCATCATCACCACCGCGGTCACCCCGATCGCAATGATGCTGCTGTTCGTGTACGTGCTCGGCGGCGCCATCCAGACCGGCTCCGGCAGGTACGTGAACTACCTGCTGCCCGGCATCCTGATCATCACGATCGCCTCGGGCATCTCGTACACGGCGTACCGGCTCTTCCTGGATCTGCAGGGCGGCATCTTCGAACGGTTCCAGTCCATGCCGATCGCCCGCGCGGCGGTGCTCTGGGCGCACGTGCTGACCTCCATGGTCGCCAACCTGATCTCGGTCGCGGTGGTCGTCCTGGTCGGTGTCGCGATGGGCTTCCGTACGGGGGCGAGCGTGCTGGACTGGCTGGCGGTGGCGGGCATCCTGGTCCTGTTCACGCTGGCGCTGACCTGGCTCGCGGTGATCCCCGGCCTGACCGCCACGTCGGTGGACGGCGCCAGCGCGTTCGCGTATCCGCTGATCTTCCTGCCGTTCATCAGCTCGGCGTTCGTGCCCACCGCGTCGATGCCCGGCCCCGTGCGGGCCTTCGCCGACAACCAGCCGGTTACCTCCATCGTCAACACGATCCGCAACCTGTTCGCCGGGCAGCCGGTGGGCACCGGCATCTGGACGGCGCTGGCCTGGTGCGCCGGGATCCTCGTCCTGGCTTTGCTGTTCTCCGCCCGCACCTACCGCCGCCGGACCGCCTGAACGGGCAGGATCAGAGCATGCTGACGATCGGTCAACTGGCGTCGTACGCCGGTGTCACGGTGCGCGCGGTGCGCCACTACCACCAGATCGGCCTGCTGCCGGAGCCCGAGCGCGACGCCTCGGGCTACCGGCGGTACGGCGCCACGGCCGTGGTGTCGCTCATCAAGATCCGTACGCTGGCGGAGGCGGGGGTGCCGCTCTCCCGGATCGGCACGATGCTGGCGGCCGACGCGTCGTCCTTCGCCGCGGCGATCGACCGGATCGACCGGCACCTGTCCGAGGAGATCCAGCGGCTGGAGGCCAGCCGCAAGCAGATCGCCCAGCTCGCCGCCGGCGACAGCGCCTCCCTCCCGCCGGAGGTGATCTCCTATCTCGGCCGGCTCCGCGACATCGGGGCGTCCGAACGGATGGTGCAGGCGGAGCGGGACGGATGGATCCTGATCGCGGCCCGCTGGCCTGACCACATCCGCACCTGGATACCGGTGAAAGTGGCCCAGCTCCGCGACGAACGGATCGTGCGCCTCTACCGCGTGCTGTCCGAGGCCCTCGACAGCGACCGCGTGGACGACCGGCTCCTGGAGGAGGCGGCCGACATCATGGTCGCCCTGGCCGAGGAGGCGGAGGCGGCCGGCGAGGTCGAGGGGCCGCCCGAGGGCGAGGACGACGAGCTGCCGTTCGACCTCCTCGACGCGCTGGCCGACGAGGCCGACCCGCGGGCGCAGCGGTTGCGTGACCTGATGCGCAAGCGCGGCTGGTCGGGGTGGAACCGGACGGAACGGGTCACCGAAAGGGGTCTATTCTCGCGCGGATGAGAACGCCGATCTGGCACGGCAACCCGGACGTGTCCCTTGTGATCCGCACCGATTTCGACCACGAGCCGCAGTGGGCGCGGATCCGGTCGGCCATCGAGGAACCGCAGACCGAGGACGGGTTCACCGCCCTCGTCAGCTTCGTCGACGACCGGGCGTACGAGGGGTTCACCGCGGCGCGGCTGCTCGAGATCGCGCCCGCCGACGCGAGTCACTCCTTCGCCTTCCTCGTCGACACGGTCGCCCTCACCACCCCTGACCAGCCGATTCTCGTGGTCAAGCTCGGGAACGAGGGCCAAGGCTCGCTCGACGGCGACACGTTCCGGGTGGTGCCCAGCGAGATGTGGTCGGTGCAGAACAACCTGTCGCTGGCCAACATGGACTGGGCGGAATTCGCGGCGGAAGTGGATCGTGACGGCGTCTTTCGCGGCTTTCCGTAAACGGTATTTCGACGTTTATGTATTCACCGGCATCTCTGGTGCCATCGACTCGGCTGAGTATGCTGCTCCTCGGGATCCCGTACCTCTCCTTAGGACTGACCGCAGGGAGCCGCGTGAAATCCATTCTTCCCGCTCGGCGCGTACTGAGCTGCGCCGTCGTCACCGCGCTGAGCATCGCCCTCGCCCCCACCGCCTCCGTCACCGCAGCCTCCGCCGCCCCGCCCGGTGACCCGTCGCCGGCCCGGTTACGCCACGAGCCGGCCCGCAAGCCGTTCTTCGACGCCCGCCACGCCACCGCCCCGAGCGGGCGAGCGGCCCGCCAGGCCACGCCGACGCCCGCCGCGGTGACCAAGCTGCAGGCGTCGCTCGGCGTCCAGGGCATCGTGGACATCGACCCGGTCACCCGGACCGCGCGCCGGATCGCCCGGCTCGACGGGTACCTCACCGGGCCCAGCCCGAAGCCCGCCGCCACGATCGCGCGGGACTACCTCACCGCCCACCCCGAGATCTTCGGGCTCAGCGCCGCCGAGGTGGCCGCGCTGCGGCTGCGCAAGGACTACGTCGACGTCGCCGGCACCCACCACGTGAGCTTCCAGCAGCTCGCCGACGGCGTCGTCGTCTTCGGCAACGGCGTCCGGGCCGACGTCGCCCGGGACGGCCGGCTCATCCAGGTCACCGGGTCGCCGGTGGCGAGCACGCCGAGCGACCTGGGTGCCGCGAAGCTGTCAGCCGCGCAGGCCCGGGACGCCGCCGCGCGCGACGCCGGCGGCACGTCCCGCACCACCGTCGCCTCCGCCAGGGCCGGCGCCGACCGGGCGACCACCTTCGCCTCCGGCGACCGGGCCAAGCTGGTGGCCTTCGCGACGCCCGGCGGCGTACGCCTCGCCTGGCAGACGCTGACGATGCGCGAGGGCTACCTGCACGTGCTCGACGCCGCCACGGGCCGGGTGCTCTACCGGCAGTCCCTGCTCGTCTCCGACAACGCGCCGAACGCGCTGGCGTGGAGCAACTACCCGGGCGCCGAGGCCGGTGGCCGGCAGCAGGTCCGCTCGCTCGCGAAGTGGATCACACCGGACGCCACCACGCTGTCCGGGAAGTCCTCGCACGTGTTCCTCGACCTCAACGACAACGACGAGGCGGACGCCGGCGAGGAGGTCGCCCCGAACGCGCCCGGCAACTGGCGCTTCCCGTTCAAGGACTTCACCGCCGAGGTCGGCGCGCCCTGCACGCCCAGCCTGCAATGCTCGTGGAACCCGAAGGTCGCGTACTCGTGGCGGGACAACGCCAAGCAGAACGCGGCCCAGCTCTTCTGGCTCACCAACAACTTCCACGACCACCTGGAGAAGTCGCCGATCGGGTTCACCCGGGCGGCCGGCAACTACGACCAGGCCGACGGCGACCCGATCGAGGTGAACGCGCTCGACGGCGCCGACACCGCCGACGGCTTCCCGGACGGCGGCCACACCGACAACGCGAACATGCTGCCCACCCCGGACGGCGTACCGGGCCGCATGCAGATGTACCTGTTCTCCGACCCGAGCTGGCCCGACGACCCGTTCCTGCCGGCGAACTCCGGCGACGAGGCCGACGTCGTCTACCACGAGTACACCCACGGCGTGTCCAACCGGCTCGTGGTCGACGCCGACGGCAACTCGGCGCTCACCGGCGCGCAGGGCTACGCCATGGGCGAGGCGTGGAGCGACTGGTACGCGTTCGACTACCTGACCGCGCAGGGCGTGCAGAAGGACACCAGCGCGCCGGGTGAGGTCCTGGTCGGCCGCTACGTGGGCCGCAACCAGAACCTCATCCGTACGCAGCCCCTCGACTGCGCCGTGGGCGCGGACGCCGCGGTGTGCCCGGGCGCCGGTGACGCCGGTCCCGGCGGCTACACGTACGGCGACTACGGCAAGATCCTCGGGTTCCCGGAGTCGCACGCCGACGGCGAGATCTGGGCCGAGACGCTGTGGGATCTGCGTACCGCGGTCGGCTCGAAGGTCGCCGAGTCGCTGGTGACGCGGGCGATGGAGCTGTCGCCGGTCAACCCGACGTTCCTCGACATGCGCAACTCGATCGTGATGGCGGACAAGGTCGTCTTCCGCGGCGTCCACCAGCGGACGATCTGGAAGGTCTTCGCCGGCCGCGGCATGGGCTTCTTCGCGGCCTCCGCCGGCGCGGACGACTACACCCAGGTCGAGGACTTCTCGCTGCCGCCCGCGCCGGCCGCGCCGCTGACCTCGGTCAAGGGCACGGTCGTCGACACCGACACGCACGCGCCGCTGGCCGGGGCCACGGTCTCGTTCCCGGGCCACGACTCCGGGTTCGGCGGCTCGTACACGGCGGTCGCCGACGACGCCGGCCACTACACGATCCGTAACGTCCTGCCGGGCACGTACCCGGAGGTCACGGCCGGCAAGCCCGGCTACGACCCGCAGGTGCGGGACCTGCCGGTGCGGCGCGGGCCCAACCGGGCCGACTGGTCGCTTCGCCGCAACTGGGCGATGACGTCCGGCGGCAGCTCGGTGACCGACTTCAACGGCGACGACTACAGCGTCATCGGCTGCGGTCCCGACGCGGCCCTCGACGGCTCCCAGCAGACCGGCTGGAGCACCGACGCGGTCGTGTCCGGCACCGGCATCGACCCCCGCTCCATGGTGGTGAAGCTGCCCACGGCGGTGAACGTCACCTCGATCGCCGTCAACCCGACCGGCACCTGCGGCGACGACCCGACCTCGTCGACGGGCGACTACCGCCTCGAGACGTCCACGGACGGCACCACCTGGACGGTCGCCTCCCAGGGCCACTTCGGCAAGGCGAACCGGGACAAGATGAACCCGCTGACGCCGGCGGCCGGCAGCACGGCCGGTGTGCGCTACGTGCGCTACACCATGCTGGGCACGCAGGTCGCCGAGGAGGGCGTCACCTGCCCGGACTTCTACAGCGGCTGCTACTACGTCGACACCGTGGAGGTCGGCGTCTACGGCAACGCCGGATGACCGTACGGGCCGCGCCGGTCGTCTGTGACCTGCGCGGCCCGTACCACCGCCCACCGCGCCGGCCCCACAGGCCGGCGCTATCGTCTGCGGTCGTGACCCGTCGCCCCTCCCCCGCCACCGGTACGGGCGGCTGCACCGTGACGGTGTGCCGCGGCTGCTGCTGCGGCACCGCCCGGACCGTGCCCCGCTTCGACCACGCCGCCCAGCTCGACCGACTGCGGACGGCGGTCGCGGGCGAGGCCACCGTACGCGTCAGCGACTGCCTCGACGCCTGCGCCCAGGCCAACGTCATCGTGGTCCAGCCGTCCGCGGCGGGCCGGCGCGCCGGCGGCAGGCCGGTGTGGCTGGGCCTGGTCAACGACCACGACGCGGGCGCCGACATCGCCGCCTGGATCCGCGCCGGCGGCCCCGGCCTGGCGGACCTCCCACCGGTGCTCGACCTGTACGAGGTCACCCCGTCACGCCGCGTCCGCGAGCAGCTGAGCTGACCCCCGCCGGCCCGGCAGGCCTCATGGCGGCCAGCTCAGCAGGCGGGCGCCCAGCACCGCGGCCTGAAGCGTGAACCGCTGCGTCGGTTCGCCCGGGTGGTAGCCCGTCAGGTCCCGGATCCGGTCCAGCCGGTACGTCACCGCGCGGACCGACAGGTGCATCTGCCGGGCGGTGGCCGTGTGATTGCCCTGGCTGTCGAAGAACGCCGTCAGCGTGTCCAGGTAGGGCTGCGCCCCGCCGCGCGCCGTGGTCAGCGGGCCGAGAACGGTGGTGACCAGGTCCGTGATCGCCTCCCGGTCCCGCAGCAGCACGGGGAAGACGAGCAGGTCGGCCGCGTTCAGCACGGGCGCGGTGAACCCCAGCTTGGCGGCGTGGTCGAGCGTGCTGCGGGCCTCGTCCAGGGAGGTGGCCAGACCCCGCAGACCCCGATGGGTACGCCCCACAGCGAGCTGCCAGCCGGCCGTACCCGTCTCGGCGAGCAGCAGCCGGGCGAGCTCCCCGGCGATCCCGCGCAGCCCGCCGGCGCTGATGCACACGAGGTCGTCGCCGCGCAGCGTGGTCAGGGTGTTGCCCTCACCGAAGCGGGCGGCCAGCGCGGCGTCGATCCGGTGCGTCGCCTCCAGGGTGAGGCCGGGGGCGCGGGCGACCAGCACGGTGTGCGCCGCCGACAGCCGGATGCCGTAGCGGTGGGCGCGCTCGGCCAGATCGCCCGGATCGGCCCGACCGGTCAGCAGGTCGGTGACGAACTCGGCGCGGGCGCTGTCGTGCCGGTCGAGCTCGGCGCGGGCCCGGTGGTTGTACCCGTCGACGGCCGCCGCCAGCGCCTCCTGGGCGGCGGCGAGCAGCGTGGCCGCCCGCGCGTGCACCCCACCGGGCGGCTCACCGGCGGCCGGCCGGCTCGACGTCCAGTGCCCGGCCGTCGCCGTCATCACGGCGGCGACCAGCTCCCGCAGCTGCACCCCCGCGTCGGCGGCCCGGGCGCCCAGCACCGCGGCGGCGCGCGCCCGGACCGTCCCGCCGGGCCCGGCGAGCAGGCCGGCGCAGGCGGCGGCGAGCCAGCCGTCCGCCGGCGCGGCCCGGTCAGACACCGACGTCACGACGGTCGAACAGGATCACCCCGGCGACGACGGCAACGGCCCCGGCCAGCACGAGAACCAGCAGGGACCCCGGATGCCAGCCGGTGCGCAGCGGGTCGGTGCCGAGGAAGTAGTGGAACGGTGACCACCAGCGCAGCCAGGACCAGCCCTGCGCCATGCCGCTGACCGCGTTCGCCATGTACGTGGCCACGGCGACGATCCCGGTGACCGCCAGCACGCTCGCCCGGCGGCCGGTGGCGGCGCCGACGAGGAAGGCCAGTCCGCCGAAGCACCAGGCGAGCGCGACCAGGCCGAACCCCGCGGCCGCCACGGACGACAGCGGGATGTCCATGTCCACGGCCGGGACGATGACCATCAGCAGCAGCCACGGGATGGCGGCGACCGCCGTGACCGCGAGCCCGGCGGCGGCGAGCCGCTGACCCGCGAACGCCGTCCGCGACACGGGGTTGGCCAGCAGCAACTCCATGCCGCCGCCCTCCTCCGGCACGGCGATGGTCCGCGCGACGACCGTGACCGTGCACATCAGCACGAGAAGCGGGCCGAGCAGGCCGAAGATGCTCGCCTGCAGGTAGCCGGCCGGCGACAGGAAGTCCGCGACGCCGAGGAAGTCCAGCACCCCCTTCGGCAACGCGTCCTGCTTGAGCTCGGCGGCGCCCTGGAACTGAGGATAGAAAGCGCTGTACACGGCGGTGAAGGCAGCGACGCCGGCCGCCCAGCCCAGGATCGCGCGGCGGTCGTCGCGCCAGGTCTTACGCATCAGCGCGGGCACCATCACGGTCTCCTTCGGAGTGGTAGTAGAACGACAGGAACGTCTCCTCCAGATCAGGCTCGCTGGACAGCAGGTCGACGACCTCGTGCCGGGCCGCCGCCTTGACGAGCGGATCGAGCCGGCCGTCCACCGTGCAGCGCAGCACCGGTCCGGTCACGGACACCCCGCTCACCCCCGGCAGCCCGGCGAACTCGTCCGCCGCCACCGGATCCGCGAAATGGATCTCCACGCTGCGGACGGCGCGCCGGCCCAGCGACTCCACCCGCTCCACGGCGGCCAGGCGCCCGTCCCGCACGATCGCGACCCGGTCGGCGACCTCCTGCACCTCGGCCAACACGTGCGAGGACATGAACACGGTCTGCCCGGCGGTCCGGGCGTCACGCACCATGCCGAGGAACTCCTGCTGCATCAGCGGATCCAGTCCGCTGGTGGGCTCGTCCAGCACGAGCAGCGCCGGCTCGTGCATGAAGGCCTGGATCAGCCCGACCTTCTGCTTGTTGCCCTTGCTCATCGTGCGGACGGGATGCGCCAGGTCGACCTGCAGCCGGTCCGCCAGGTCCCCGATCCGCGACCAGGGCACCCCGCCGCGCAGGTCGGCGAGGAATCGCAGCAGGTCGCGGGCCCGTTCCCGGCCGGGGAACGTCAGCTCCCCCGGCAGGTACCCGATGCGGCTGTGCAGGGCGGCCTTGTCCCGGCGCGGGTCCAGCCCGAGGACCACGGCGTGCCCCCGGGTCGGGCGCAGGAAGTCCAGCAGCAGGCGGATGGTGGTGGTCTTCCCGGCCCCGTTCGGCCCGAGGAACCCCATCACCTCCCCCGCGTGGACGGCCAGGTCGAGCTCCTCGATGCCGCGGCGGGAACCGTAGAACTTCGTCAGCCCCTCGGTCAGCACGGCGGTGTCCGGCGTCATGGGACTCATCGTCGCGATCAAGCCCTACGGAATCCAGGTCGGTATCCGGCCGGGACCGCGCCCCGATCGTTGCTGACATCCGGAACCAGCCGGCGCCGCTTCCTCCCCACCGTGCGCGAGACGGACTGGCCGGGGGTGGGCGGTCCGGCACCGCACGCGAGACGGACCGGCCCGGGACGGGTCGGCCGGCACCGCACGCGAGACGGACCGGCCCGGGACGGGTCGGCCGGCACCGCACGCGAGACGGAACGGCCCGGGACGGGTCGTCGGCCGGGCCGGACCGGTTGCTGGTCCCGCTCAGCGACGGCCGCCGCGGACGTCAGATCTGGCGCGACCATGCGATGACGAACGCCCCGGCGCCGAGCGTCAGCACCGTCGCGGCGGGCGTCACCCAGCGCGGGACGCGGTGGCCCAGCAGCCGCAGGGTCAGCCTGTCCTGCACCGCCGCGAGCCCCGCCAGCATGAGGAACCCGGTGGGAGACAGCAGCAGGCTGATGAGGAAGTGCATCGCCCACGCTCCGCCCTTGCTCGGGCCGCCCCACGAGTGGTCGTACGGCCCCGGGTCGACGAAGCCGTAGAACATCCCGCGCAGCACGAACAGGGCTTCGACCCCGAGCGGCACGAGCGCGGCGATACCGAGCAGGGCGCTGACCAGCCCGTGGCCGATCACCCGTACGGTCCCCGGCCGCCGGGGAACGTCCACGGCGGACCGGCCGAGCACCCGCACGCGCAGGCGACACCACCACCGTACGGCCACAGCGGACCGGCCGATCGAGGCCAGCAGGACGGTGGCGATGGAGACCGGGAGCAGGACGGCACAGTACGCGAGGCTCCGACCGGCCGCGCGGGCGAGCCGGGCCGCGCGGTTCTGGGAGCGGGACAGGGTTGCCGGTGGTGACATCATCTCCTCAGGGTTGTCCCGGTGCGGGATCGGCGACACGGGGCTGTCTCTGCCGTCGAGGCCGTGCCAGCCCTCTTGACGACAGACCTCACGCCGGCGTAGGGAGACACGCCATCACCATCGGAAACGGTGACACATCGATGACTCAGGAACCGGCCGCCGCCGTCGTGGGGCGCTACTTCGACATGTGGAACACCGGCGACACCGCGATCGCCGACGAGATCCTCCATCCGGACTGGGTCGACCACGCCCATCCCGAGGTCACCGGGCCCGCCGCGGTGAAGCAGGCCGTGGAGGCCACCCGAGCCGCCCGCCCGGACCTGCACTTCACCGTCCACACCGTCCTGGGCGACGAGGAGCTGGTCGCGGTCGTGGGCTCCGTCGGCCGCTCCCCCAGCGGCGCCGCGGCGCCCGGGCACGGCGGCCCACCGGCGGCTGCGCCCGGCCCGCTCGTCTGGCTGGTCCGCCTCGTGGACGGCCTGATGGCGGAGATGTGGACCTACCAGCAGAACCCGCCACCACGCTGAGGACCTCACCCGGATCTGCCGACAGGCGCCCGCTCCGGGTGGGTAGCGTGACCCGCTCGTCGTCGCAGGTCACGTCGCACCCACCGGGCTGCCTCTCAGCCGGCGCGTTCCACGACCGCCCTGATCTCGCCCGCCGCGTCCGAGCTCGCCCCCACGCCCCAGAAGCCCGCCGTTCCCGGGATGGCGGCCAGCCCCGACAGGTACGGGTCCGAGCCGGTCACCTTCGGCCCGTACGTCACCGACCACACGCCGCAGCGGCAGCGCAGGAACAGGGACCCGGGATACGGCTTCGTAAGACCGCCAGCTGACGAGACCGCCAGCCGAACGAGACCCGCCGGTTCAACGAGACCGGCGGCTGAACGACCGCGCGGCCCCGGATGGCTACACGATCGCGTGGCCGTACGCGGCAGAGAGGGCGCTCAAATCCGGTTCGCCGTAGCGGCGCACCATGTCGGCGAAGCGGGCTGCCTTGTCCTCGCCGAAGCGGCGTACCGAGGACAGGTACGTCTCGGCCGTGAGGAACACCGGTGGGCTCTTCTTGCTGTGGAACTTGTCGGCGTACATGACGAGCTCTTCCTCGGCGGTGTCCGCGAGGTAGTCGCCCGGCGGGATCGGCAGGCTCCGCGCGGCGACGTCCTCGCGGGTGAGGCCCGTGCCGGTGTGGTGCGAGCAGAACCGGCGCAGGACCTCGGGGAAGCCCAGCTCACCGAGCAGCTCGTGGCCGAGCACCCCGTGCCGGAGGTAGGTCGCGTGGTCGAGCGTCCCGGTCTCGTCGTAGAGGCGGTACACGCCGATGTCGTGCAGCAGGCATCCGGCCCGGACGAGGGCGGCGTCCACGCCCGCGCGAGGCAGGAACTGTTCGGCGATGCGGCACACGACCACGCAGTGGGTGTGAACGGCCTCGAAGGCCTCCCGGGTCGGGGCGAGGCGCTCGTGGAGCGCGCGGATCTCGTCGTCCGTGGGTACCTGCACGAGGGATCATTCTCCAGGTCTGGCCCGCACCCACTACGGTGGCGCCCGTGTCGAGGTGGCGGGCGGTCGTGGTGCTGGGTCTCGTCCTGTCCGCGGCGGGCGTCCTCGGGCTGTGTCAGGCGGGCCGTGGCCTGCGCTCCGAGCACACGTCCGCCGGCGGCGTACCCGTGGAGGTGGTCCGGGCCGCGGGCGGCGCGCCGGGGCGTCCCGCCGTGGTCGTCGCGCACGGGTATGCCGGGTCCGGCCGGCTCATGCGGCCGTTCGCCGACACGCTCGCGCGGCGCGGGTTCGTCGTCGCCCTGCCGGATCTCGCCGGCCATGCCCGCAACGGCCGCCCGCTGAGCGGGCCCGGCGAGGTCGACGCCGAGCTGGCCGCCGTCGTCCGGTACGTACGCAGCCGGGCCGACGTCGACCCGGCGAGGGTGGTGCTGCTCGGCCATTCGATGGGTGCGGCGGCCGTGGTGCGGGCCGGCGCGGCCGACCAGTCGATCGCCGCGACCGTGGCGATCTCCCTCGGCGACGACGGCGCGCCGGTACGGCCCGGTCCTCGGCATCTGCTGCTCATCGTCGGCGGTCTGGAACCGGTCGGCATCCGGGACGCGACGAGCAAGGCGCTGGCCGCGCATCCGGACGGGCGGCGGATGGTACGGGTGCCGCTCGTCGAGCACGCCGGGGTGCTGTTCGCCGACCGTACGCACCGGGAGGCCGCCCACTGGTTCGAGGACGTCCTGGGCCACCGTCCCGAGCGGCACGTCCTGGCGGCGAAGGATCGGGTGGCGCCCGCGGGGCTGCTCCTGGCGGGGCTGCTCCTGGTGGTGGCCGGCGTACTGGTGCGCCCGCGTGGAACTCGCCCGCCCACCGTGCCGGCACTGCCTCGGGGCGCGGATCTGTGGTGGCTGGCCGGTGCCGTGCTCGCCGCTCCGGTGGCGGGGCTGGCGGGTGGCGCGCTGGCCTCGCGGACGCTGCCGTCCTCTGTGTCCGGCTATCTCGTCGGGTACGCGGCCGGCGCGGGCGCCGTCCTGGCCGCCGTGGCGTGCCGTCGCATCTCCGTCGCGCCGCCTCGCCCAGCCGCGCTCGTCACGTGTGCCGGGTTCATGGTGGCGGGCACGGCGGCCGTGGTCGTGCCCGTTCAGGCGGGGCTGACGTCAGTCGTCCCGTACGGTTCGCACGCCTGGCTCGTGGCGCTGCTGGCGCTGGCTGTCGCGCTGCTGCTCGGTGGGGCGCACGCTGCCGCGGGCCCGCCGTACAGTGTCGTGGTCCTGGCTCTGGTCTCGGCGCCGCTGCCGGTGGCCGCGGCAGCCGGCCTGGCCCCCGGCTTCCTCGCGCTGGTCGCGCCGCTGATGGCGGCGCTCGCCGCACTGCACCTGCTGCTCGGCGGCCTGGCCTGGCGATCGGGCACGCCGTGGTGGGCGACGGTGCCGGCCGGCGCGCTGATGGTCGCCTGGCCGGTCGCTGCATCGTTGCCGATCGATTGAGTCGATCTCCGCACCCTGTGAGGATGGGCGGTGGCACACCGCCGCCGAGGGGGTGATCGCATGCTCAGCGATCGGGACCGGCACGCCCTGCGGGACATCGAGCGCGGCCTGGCCGGCGACGATCCCAGGTTCGCCGCGCGGATGGGCGGCTCACCCGGTGACCGTCCGCTGCCCACGATCCTGCTGCTCAGCATGCTGCTGTACGTCACGCTGCCGATGGTGGTCTTCTTCTTCGGCCGCACCGGCGCGGTGCTGACCCTGCTGCTGTTCGCGCTGGCCGTGCTGCTCGTGCTCGTACGGCGGCAGCCGGACGCCGGCTGAGCGGCGGGGTGGGCGGGCGCCGCGCAGGGTGGCCCAGACGAGCTTGCCGTCGCGGGTCGCCATGGCGCCCCACGCGGTGGCCCGGGCCCCGACGATGCGCAGGCCGGCGCCGCGCTCGCCCGGCGCGCCCGACGACGCGTCGAGCAGCCGCGGGAGCCGCGGATCGCCGTCGCGGACCGACAGGTGCAGACCGGCGCCGCGGCGCCACACGGTGACGGTGACGTCCGTGCCCGCGTGCTCGACGGCGTTGGTCACCAGCTCGGAGACGATGATCCGGGCCGGGTGCAGCAGGTCGGGCATCCGCCACGCCTCGCAGGCCGCACCGGCCAGGTTGCGGGCCGCGCACGTGGACAGCTCGTCCGGGGCCCGTTGGATCAGCTGGAGCCGCTGGGTCCAGGGCAGCGTGCCGGACACGGCGGCGCGCGCCTCGGCCGGGGTGGATTGCACGGGGAAGAAGCGTCCGACGCCCAGTCGCGCCAGCCGTTCCCACAGCGGTGTGCCGGGCGCGACGGCCAGCGCCAGCCGGACCGGCGGATCGAGCGCGGCCGCCTTGCGGTTGATCGCCACCCACATCGACGCGCTGGCCGCCAGCGGATCGTCGAACCCGAGCAGGTCCACCACGATCGCCGCGGGATGCTCTGCCAGGCATTTGCGCAGCCCGGTGAAGGTGTCGGTGGCCGAGCGCCGGCCGAAGCGGCCGCGGACGACCAGATCCAGGATGCCGGTGTCGAGGTCGCACGTGACCGACATCCCGGCACGGTCCGGATCGTCGTGCCCGAACAGGTACGGACGAATCACCTCCATCGCGCACCTTCCGTCGGGGCCGCCGCCGTCCCGGCAGCCACCCAGGCGAGTCTGCTCAGCTCTTTGCCCGGCGGCAACTATCGGGCTGCCTCATCACCCTGACCAGGGACAAGAGGCATACGACGATGGAGGCGGCATGATGCAGTTCGATGCGATCAGGCCCGCCGCTGGGTGTCCTCCAGGTAGCGCAGCACCGCGGTCACCCGGCGATCGGCGCGGTCGTCCGGCGGCAGGTCCAGCTTCGAGAAGATGTTGCGGATGTGCTTGTGGACCGCGCCCTCGGTCACGAAAAGCCGCTCGGCGATCGCGGTGTTGCCCAGACCCTCCGCCATCAGCGCCAGCACGTCGCGTTCGCGCGGACTGAGCCGGTTCAGCGCGGCGTCCGGACGCGTACGGGTCAGCAGCTGCCCCACCACCTCGGGGTCGATCGCCGTCCCGCCGTCGGCCACCCGGTGCAGGGCGCTGAGGAACTCCTCCACCCGCCCCACCCGCTCCTTCAGCAGATAGCCCAGCCGCGCCGCGCCCCCGCTGAGCAGCTCGGTGGCGAAAGCCTGCTCCACGTACGCCGAGAGCACCAGCACCGCCAGCTCGGGCTGCCGGCGCCGCGCCTCCACGGCAGCGGTGATCCCCTCGTCGGTGTGGGTCGGCGGCATCCGCACGTCGACGATCGCCACGTCGGGCTTGTGCTCGTCCACCGCGGCCAGGAACGCCTCGGGCCCGTCCGTGGTGGCCACCACGTCCAGCGACTCCGCGCGCAACAGCAGCGCGAGTCCCTCCCGCAGCAACGAGTCGTCCTCGGCGATCACGATCCGCATGGCAGCTCCACGGTCAGGGTGGTCGGCCCGCCGGGCGGGCTGGTCAGGGTCACGGTGCCGTCGAGCGCGTCGACGCGGCGGCGGATGCCGGTCAGCCCGGAGCCACCGTCCTCGTCCGCGCCGCCGTGGCCGTCGTCGCCGATGACGATGGTCAGCCGGTCGTTGCGGCGGCGCACGGTCACCGTGGCGTGGGCGGCACCGCTGTGCTTCGAGACGTTCGTCAGGGCCTCCGCGACGACGAAGTATGCCGTGGCCTCCACCGACGCGGCGCACCGGCCGGGCACGTCCACGTCGATGCGCACCGGCACGGCGCTGGCGGCGGCGAGGCCGTCCAGGGCGCCCTCGAGGCCGCGGTCCGTCAGCACCGGGGGCAGGATGCCGCGGGCCACCGTACGCAGCTCCGCCAGCGCCTGCTCGGCCGCGTCCTGCGCGCGGCCCAGGATCTGCTCGGCGCCGGCCGGATCGCGGGTCAGCGCCCGGCGGGCGGCCCCCAGCAGCACGGTGACCGCGACCAGGCGGTTCTGCGTACCGTCGTGCAGGGAACGCTCGATGCGCCGCAGCTCCGTGGCGTGCGCATCCAGCGCGGCCGCGCGGGTCGCGGTCAGCTCCGCAACGCGCAGCGAGAGGTCGACGTCGGCGGGCAGGGTGAGCAGCCGGCGTCCCGGCCGGGCCTGCCAGCGGGCCAGCGCGGGGCCGAAGCCGACCGCCAGCGCGATCCAGGCGACGCCCAGGGCCCACACCCCGAAAGCGCCCACCCAGTCGGTGATGACCGGGTAGCCCAGCGACGAGGTCGCGTCCGCCGGTGGCAGCAGCTTCCACCACAGGGGGAACGTGCCGTCGCGTACGGCGTTGAGCGGCAGCGTGATGCCGAGTATCCCCACGGCGAAGCCGAAGGTCGCGTGCCAGGCCAGCCACCGCCATTCGCGGCGCACCGACGGGTCGCGGATCGCGTCGCGCCAGCGGGCCGGCGCCGGGCCGGGCCCGACGATCTCGTTGCCCCAGCGCGACAACCGCGCCCGCTCGCGGTCGGCGGCGAAGCGCTGCAGGCGAAGGGCGGTCGGTACGAACAGCAGCCCGACGCCCACCAGGCAGCCGGCGGCCACGAGGATCAGCCAGAGCGCCGCCACGAAGGCGAGCACCGCCGTGCCGAGCCCGCCGACGAGGTGTTCCAGGGCCTCCCGCATGGCGCGGGCCCGGACCTGCAGCGGCGATCTCACGGCGAGAACCCTAGGCCAGCCGTGCCGCCCACGCCCACGGCCGGTCCGGAAGTACAGCCAGCTGTACCCGGAAGGGCGCGCTGGCGGGATCGTGACCGGCGCGGCCCGTCCCTAGGTTGAGGACATGACCGAGAACAGCGAGAACCACGAGAACACCGGCTTCCTCCGTACGCTGCTGTGGGTGGTGCTCGTGCTGAGCGCCGCCGCGAACGCGATCCTCTCCAGCACCAGCACCAACGTCTTCATCGGCGCCGCGTTCGGCGTCGTCACGCTCGCCTGCGCGGCGGGCCTGG
The DNA here is from genome assembly GCF_016464385.1 of Nucisporomicrobium flavum. Classification (GTDB taxonomy): domain Bacteria; phylum Actinomycetota; class Actinomycetes; order Mycobacteriales; family Micromonosporaceae; genus Actinoplanes; species Actinoplanes flavus_A. The sequence goes on from NZ_JADMLH010000001.1 coordinate 782,976, forward strand.
TGGCCCAGCACTACCGGCACCGGGAGCGGTGAGCACCGCCGGCCGGTCGCGGGGACGCGGTAGGGTGCCTGTCGGCGTGCCGCGGACACCGGTGGGAGGCTCGGATGACCATGCCGCTGCGCGCCGGCGACCCGGGCCGCCTCGGGGCGTACGAGCTGCTCGGCCGGCTCGGGCAGGGCGGCATGGGGACGGTGTTCCTGGGCCGCGCGCCGGACGGCCGCCGCGTCGCCGTCAAGGCCCTGCGCGCCGAGTTCGGCGCCGACCCCGGATACCGGTCGCGCTTCCGCAGTGAGGTGAACCGGGCGCGGGAGGTACCGCCGTTCTGCACCGCCGAGGTCCTCGACGCCGACGCCGGCCACGACCCGCCGTACCTGGTGGTCGAGTACGTGGACGGCCCGACCCTGGCCACGGTGGTGCGCGACAGCGGCCCGCTGACCGGGACGGCGTTGCAGAGCCTGGCGATCGGCGTGGCCACCGCGCTGACCGCGATCCACGGCGCCGGGGTGGTGCACCGCGACCTCAAGCCCGCCAACGTCCTGCTCGGCCTGGGCGGCGTCAAGGTCATCGACTTCGGCATCGCCCGCCCGCTCGAGGCGACCAGCCGGCACACCGGCACCCATCAGATGGTCGGCACGGTGGCGTACATGGCGCCGGAGCGGTTCGAGCCGGACCCGGGCGGGCGCATCGGCTTCCCGGCCGACGTGTTCGCCTTCGGGGCCGTCGTGACGTACGCGGCGACCGGGCGTACCCCGTTCGCCGCGGACTCCGCCACCGGCACCGCCGTACGGATCATGACCCAGCCGCCGGATCTGACCGGCGTGCCCGAGCCGCTGCGGGCGCTGGTCGAGCGGACCCTGACCAAGGACCCGGCCGGGCGCCCGACCGCCCGGGAGGTGCTCGACGCGCTGGTGAGCGGCACCTCCCCCGCCCCCGCACCGGCGCCCCCGCCGGCGGACCGGGCCGCCCGCGGGCCCCGCACCCGGCGCCGCACGGCCGTGGCAGGGCTGACCCTGGCCGTGCTCGCCGGCGCGGGCCTCGCCGCCAACGCCCTGACCGGGGACGGCCGCGACACGACCGCGGTGGGGCGCACCGACCCGACCGCCTCGGCGGCGACGACGGCCGCGCCGGGTCTCCTGGCGGGCGGCCGGCGCGGCCTGCTGCACCTGGTCGAGGTCGACGACGACGTGTGGATCTTCCCGAACGGCGGCGAGGTGAGCCGGACCGCCGAGATCGGGGGCGTGGACGACGAGAGCCACTTCGCGCTGGTGGCATCCGGCGCCGGTTACCGGATCAAGTGGCTCACCGGCGAATTCGGCGTGCGCTGCCTGGGGGTGCGCGTCGTTCCCGGTGCCGACGGCGTGCTGGTCACGGCCCCCTGCCGGGAGACCGACGCCACCGTCTTCACCTTCACCCCCACGGGGCGCAAGGACGGGGCGGGCCGCCCGGCGTACCGCGTCGCCAACCCGACCTACGGCACCCTCGAGTGGTCGCAGGACGGCTCGCGCGTCGTCGTACGCCCGGACGACGACGACGCGCGGACCTCGTTCACCTTCGTCGACCGGGGACCGGCCTGAGGCTCACAGGTGCGGGCCCAGCAGCGTCAGGTCGGCCGGGGACAGCCGGTCGCTGGAGGTCTTCGCCTGGTGCCAGTACGGGTACAGCAGCGGCGGCGCGCTCGCCTCGTCCAGCCGTGCCCGCTCCTCGGCGCTGAGCGTCAGGCCGGCGGCCGCCAGGTTGTCCGCGAGCTGCTCGTCGGTCCGCGCGCCGATGATCAGCGAGGTGACCGCCGGCTTGCCGAGCAGGTACGCCAGTGCCACCTGCGCCGCCGACACGCCACGGTCCTCGCCGATGGAGACCAGCACCTCCACGGTGTCGTAGAGCCGCTCCTGGTCGTACACGGGCGGCTCGTTCCAGTCGGTGAGCTGGCGCGAGCCCTCCGGCGGCTGCTGGCCGCGCCGGTACTTGCCGGAGAGCAGGCCGCCGGCGAGCGGGCTCCACACCAGCACGCCGAGGCCCTGGTCGACGGCCGCGGGGATCAGCTCGTACTCGGCGTCGCGGGCCTGCAGCGAGTAGTAGATCTGCTGGCTGACGAAGCGCGGCGCGCCGATGCGCTCCGCGGTGCCGAGCGCCTTCATCAGCTGCCAGCCGGCGTAGTTGGAGACGCCGACGTAGCGCACCTTGCCCTGCTGCACCAGCAGGTCCAGGGCCTCGAGCGTCTCCTCCAGCGGGGTCTGCCCGTCCCACTCGTGGACCTGGTAGAGGTCGATGTGATCGGTCCGCAGCCGGCGCAGGCTCGCCTCGCACCCGGCGATCACGTGGTGCCGGGACAGGCCGGCGTCGTTGGGCCCGGGCCCCATCGGCATGCGCACCTTGGTCGCCACGAGCACGTCGTCGCGGCGGCCCTCGAGCACCTCGCCGACGATCTCCTCGGACAGCCCTTCCGAGTACACGTCGGCGGTGTCGATGAGGTTGACGCCGGCGTCCAGGCAGCGGTCCACCTGGCGGCGGGCCGCGGTGACGTCGGTGGAGCCGACGACGGCGAAGTTGCCCTTGCCGCCGAAGGTCATGGTGCCCATGGTGAGGACGGAGACTCGAAGGCCGGACCGGCCCAGCTGGCGATATTCCATGCCTCCCAACCTATGCCGGAACCGGACGGTACGTTCGGCCGATACTTCGGCGGGCATGTTTCAAGCCTTGGCGGAAGTATCGAGCGTTTTCGATAATTCGGGGCAGATGCATGACGGCCGGGCCCTCGCCCATCCCCCATCGCGGGCGCGGGACCCCTGACCCCGAAGGATCGTCATGAGCCCACGCACACCCCGATCCCTGCTGTCCGCCTCCCTGGGCGTCCTGCTCGTGGCGGCCGCCACGGTGGCCGCCGCCACCGCTCCGGCGTCCGCCGCGACCGTGGTCGTCCAGGCCGAGTCGTTCGCCGCCCAGTCCGGGGCCGCGACCGAGCCGACCGCCGACACCGGCGGCGGCCAGAACGTCTCCTACCTCGCCGCCGGCGACTGGCTGCGGTTCGACGCCGTCGACCTCGGTCCCGCCGGCGACCTGACCGTCTCGGCGCGCATCGCGTCCGCCACCGGCGGCACCGGCGCGGTCGAGCTGCGCACCGGCTCGGCGACCGGCCCGCTGCTCGCCCGCTTCCCCGTCGCGGCGACCGGCGGGTGGCAGAGCTGGGTGACCCGTACGGCCACCGCGACAGCCCATCCCACCGGCGCCCAGACCGTGTACGCGGTCATGCAGAACAGCACCGGCGGCGACTTCGTCAACATCAACTGGTTCTCGTTCGGCGCCGGCTCGGCGTCCGGTGGCGCCGGCTGGGTCACCATGGACCCGGCGAAGTGGAACGCCCAGCTCGCCGCCTTCAACGCGCTGCCGATGCACCCCGCGCCCGCGAACGCCGTGCGCGTGTCGGAGTTCAACGCGGCATGCCAGTACAGCCACTCGCGGCCGGACGACCCGATCGTGTTCCCGGGCATGGCCGGCGCCTCGCACATGCACACGTTCCTCGGCAACCACAGCACCGACGCGAACACCACCACGCAGTCGCTGCTGGCCAACGCCGGCTCCAGCTGCGCGCCCGCGACGGACCTGTCGGCGTACTGGATCCCCACGCTGTTCGAACACGGCAAGGCGGTCGAGCCGTCCGGGGTGACCGTCTACTACGGCTCCCGGCTCAGCGACCCGGCGCGGACCGTAGCGTTCCCGCAGGGCTTCCGGATGATCGCCGGGGACGCGCGGCTGCAGGCGCCCACCCCGCGCGGCACGGTCAACCAGTTCTACTGCGCCGGGCCGGGCGGCGAGATCGGGCGCAGCGCCGACGGCAACTGGCCGGTGTGCGCGCCGACCGCGGATCTGATGTTCCAGCTGGTCTTCCCGGACTGCTGGGACGGCGTGCACCTGGACAGCCCGGACCACAAGTCGCACGTGCGCTACACGTACGACGGCACCTGCGGCGGTGACCACCCGGTGGCGATCCCGTCGATCTCGTTCGTGATCGCGTACCGGACCAGCGGCAGCGCCGACGGCTTCGAGCTGGCCTCGAAGATGGCGTCGTCGATGCACGGCGACGTCTTCCTCGCCTGGGACGACACCGCGCTGGGCCAGCGCGTCAAGGACTGCGTCGTGCAGAAGGCCAAGTGCAACACCGCCGGGCAGTTCTGAGCGCGCTCAGCTGACCAGCAGCCCCAGCGCGGGGCCCGTGTCGCGCAGGGCCGCCAGCACCTCGCCGGCGGTCAGGCGCAGCGGCCCGGCCACGTCGGCGCCCGTCGTCTCCCCGGCGAGCGCCGACGTGGCATGCGAGGTCGGCAGCGGGAACAGCGGGTACCGGCCCAGCGCGACCGGGTCCACCACCGACCGCTCCCCCGCGAACGCCGCCACCGAACGCCACTGCCGCGCGCCGGCGTGCGCCTCACAGCGCAGCCCGGGCGGCTGGGGCACGACCGTCACACCCTCGAACGCGGCCGTGCCGGCCAGCCACCATTCCGCGGCGTCGGCCGCCTGCCGCGACGCCGACTCGCACCAGTACGGCACCAGCCCCGCCGCCAGCACCCGTCCCGGGTCGACCAGCGTGCCGGACGTGACGGCGCAGTCCCCGCCGCCACCCCGCTGCGCCAGCGACCGCCGGTAGAGCTCGGCCACGAAGATGCTGAGCGCCTGGGAGCGCGCGTACAGCACGCGGTGCACCGGGGCCGCGTGCCGGCGCAGGTCGTGCTCGAACCCCACTTCCCCGCCCTGGTCGGCGCAGCGCCGGGGGGCATCCAGGTACGGCGTGGACCACGAGCCTTCGTCCAGCCCCGCGAGCGCCCGGCGGAACAGCGGATTCTCCATCGTGTAGTCGTCCGGCGACCATCCGCTCACCGGGCTTCCCAGCTGGAAGCTGTGCCCGGGAGCGAGGTCCAGCGTCGGCCAGGTGCGGATGTCGCGGACCATCAGCGCGGTCCCGCCGGGCCCGAGCCGGGACGCCAGGAAGCTCCGGTACGCCGGGGGCAGCGCCCGCCACCGCACCTGCAGGCTGATCGTCGTGGCGCACAGCGGTCCCCGCAGCAGCGGATCGTGGACCTGGCGGACGGTGACCTCCGGGTTGGCGGCGACGATCGCGTCGGCGACCACCCCGCCCCAGTCCATCGCCCCTTCCCAGTCGCCGGGGCTGCCGCCGGGCCACGGCACCGTGACGGTGAACCCGCTGGGCAGCCAGGGCGCCCCGAGCGCCGCCGCCAGGTGGACCGCCGCGCCGTGCGCCGAGCCGAGCACCACGGCCGGAAAGGTGTCCGCCGGGTAGTGCTCCACCATCCATGAGGCGACCGCGTCGGCGTCCAGCCGGGCCACCTGCGCGACCGGCAGGGCCACGCCGGTGGCGTCGTACCCCAGGGTCTCCGGGCGCGGCCCGTCGTCGACGGACCGGCGCTGCCCGAGCGTCGGGACCCGGTCCAGCCCGCGGCAGTCCCGGCCGCGGACCGCCCGGGCCGCGGCCGCCAGCAGGGCCAGGCCGAGGCTGTCGGGGCAGACGACGCGGGTGGCCGCGGGGGAACCTACGTCCCTGAAGTCCATCACGGTACGGCCGAGTACCCGCGCCCTTCCAAGGTCCACCCTGTGACTTCGGCCAGCTCAGGACACGCCCTAGCCGTCGGCGAGCCGGGCCCGGAACAGCGCCAGCGTCGCGGCACCCGCCGTGAGGACATCGATGGAGACGGGCGCGCCGAAGCCCTCCTCCATGGCCGCGGCCAGGTGGGCGACCGCCGGGAGATCGTCCGGCGTCCGGTACGCGTCCTGACCGCTCTCCGGCGACACGCTCAGCTTGTGCGCGACGCGCTCGCTGACCGTCTCCTTCACCCAGCGGCGAAGCTGCTCGGCCACCTCGGCGCAGGTCTGGCCGGGCACGGTACGGATGCTGAGCGACGCGGACGCGACCGCCGGGATCGCGGCGCGCGAGGGACCCGCGGGATCCCCGGCCACCATGGTGATCACCTCGATCGCCGGGCGAGCGTTGGTCGGAGAAGACGATGAGGTCGGCCTCGGGGCGGTGCTCGTCGAGCAGGCCGGCCAGGTGCGCGGAACCCGTCTCCTCCTCGCCCTCCACGAGCACCTTGAGGTTCACCGCCGGGGCGTCGCGGCCGGTCCCCGCCAGGTGCGCGCGGATGCCCACAGGTGGGCGATGACCTGGCCCTTGGCGTCCGATCTCGCGCAGCGTGGCCGCCAGCCAGTGCGCCGACCGGTTCAACTCGGGGACCAGCTCGGGGATCCCGCCGACGGAACGCAGCCGCAGCCAGCCGGCCAGCTCCCGTACGAGCTCGCCGCGGTGGTCGGCCAGGAAGGTGTGGATCTCGGTCGTCACGGCGCCCGGCTACCCACGGGCGGGGGGACAAACCTGGCACTCCCCGCGGTGGCAGGCTCAGCGTCACCCGCCCGTCGCCGGAGCCGGGGTCGCGGCGTGCAGGCGGCGGACCTCCTCGGCGAGCTCCGGTACCGGGCCGTCGACCACCGCGCCCGGGACCACCTCGCGGATGCTCAGCGGCCGGACCGGCCCGGGCTTGCGGCCCAGCTCGGCGCGCCAGCGGACCAGTTGCTCGGTGGACGAGGCGTACACGATGCGGCCGAGGCCGACCCATCCGTGGGCCGCGGCGCACATCGGGCAGTGCTCCCCGGAGGTGTAGACCGTCGCCGCCGCGCGTTGCTCCGGCGGCAGGTGGTTCGCCGCCCAGCGGGCGATCTCGAACTCGGGGTGCCGGGTCTCGTCGCCGGCGGATTCGCGGTTGTGGTCCTCGAACAGCACGGCGCCGTCCGCGCCCACCAGGACGGACCCGAACGGCTCGTCGCCGCCCCGCAGGGCCTGCGCCGCCAGCTCGACGCAGCGGCGCAGGTGCCGCAGGTCCGTGTCGTCGACCATCAGGCCCGCTCGCCGGTGATGTAGCCGCTGAGCGCGCTGGTCTCCACCTCGAGCTCGGTGATGCGCTTCTTCACCACGTCGCCGATGCTGACGATGCCGGCCAGGCGGCCGCCCGTGACGACCGGGACGTGGCGGAACCGCCGCTCGGTCATCAGCCGCTCCACCTCGGCGATGTCGGCGTCGGGCTCGACCGTGTGCACCCGGGTGGTCTGGATCGCCGAGACCGGCTCGGTGAGCACGGCGGCGCCGCGCTCGGCGAGGGCGCGGACGATGTCACGCTCGCTGACTATGCCGTCGACGGTGGTGCCGTCGGCGGTCACCACGGCGGCGCCGATGCCGTGCTCGGCGAGCGTGGCGAGCAGCCCCTGGACGGTGAGGTCGGGGGTCACGGTGACGACTCGGTCGCCCTTGTCGCGCAGTACGTCGTTGATGCGCATCTGTCCTCCCGGGTCCTGCGGAAGTTCCGGCATCCTCACCCTAGAACGCGAGAACGCTCTCCCGCGACGACCGGTACCGGTGAAGATCGGTGGAAACCCGCTGGTGGAGATCAACATGGGCCGATCGGTGACGGGACCGCTTCCCGGCGCTAAGTTGCTCCGGTGAGTCACAGCGTCGGCGAAGGAGACCGGATGAACCCGGGCAGCGGGCCGAAGACCGTCACCACGCGGTTCGTCTGGGTCCCGCACGGTCCCGCGGGCGGCTGGCTGCTGCTGCACCGCACCGTGCGGCGCGGCGCCACCGGCGAGACGGCCGACGAGTTCTGGCGTACCGAGAAGATCTCCCCGGAGGCGGCCGCCGCCGACGCGTTCCAGGACTCCACGCCGGAGTGGCACCGCATCGTCACCGGCGAGCCCGTCCCGTTCCTGCTGTGGCCGTTCTTCCTGGCCGCCGTCACCGACCGGGAGCTGCCGGCGCTGCGCGAACAGATCGCCCGGTCGGTGATCCGCCCGCTCGCCGACATCCACGCCGAGGTGGACGCCGGCCCCGGCGGTGGCGTCCTGGCCGCGCCGCGGATCACGCTGGCCGGTGACCCGATCGGCCCGGGCCACCGCGACCTGGACCTCGACGGCTGCGACCTCGGCGACCTGGACGCCACCGGGCGGCGGAGCGCCCTGCTGGCCGCCGTCGACGACCGCATCCGGCTCTCCGGTTCGGGCCGGGCCGACGACGACCGTACGGTGTGGATCAACCGTTTCGTCGCCCGCGGCGAGGCGTCCGCGCCGCCGCTCGGCCGGGTTCTCCTCGACGAGGAGGTCCGGCGCGCGATCGCCGCCCTGATGGCCGCGCCCCAGGACGACGCCCGGCGCCGGGCGGTCGTCGCCGAGGCCCGCCGGCACGGCTGGTCCCTGGCCGCCGAGCCGCTGCACCTGGCCGGTCCGCAGGTCAGGCCGGGATTCCTGGGCCGGCTCGTGTACTTCTGCCACGAGAGCAGCACCGTGCACCGCATCGCCACGATGCCCGCCTGCCAGGAGGCCGTACGCGGCCACGACGGCCTCGGCGCGGCGCTCGCCGCGTACCTGTGCCCGCTCGATCCGTCCGCGCGCGACGCCCGCACGGTGCGGGAGGCGTTCCGCGCGGCCGTGGCGCAGCTCCCGGCGGAATGGGACGTCCCGGCCCGGCCCGGCGCCGGCCTGGCCCCGCCGGCCGGCGACGAGCTCGTCATCGAGACCCGCGACGACGGCGTCCGCGCGGGCGGGCCGGAGGTGCCGGGGCCGCGCCGGCCGGTGGAGATCAGCCACGTGGAGCTGGTCGACAGCAACGGCCGCAACAGCTGGCGCATCGACCTGTCGGCGCCGGCCGGATCCCGGCCGGAGACACCCGGGGTCGCTTAACCCGCCGGGTCGTCGTAGCCCTCGTCCGCCCGTTCACGCCGCAGGTGCGCTTCCGCACGCCGGGCCAGCGGGCCGTCCTCGGCGGCGAGGCCCGCGTACATGCCCCGCACCTTCTCGGCCGGCTGCCCCGGTGGGAGCAGCGGGACCGCCGGGTCCACCACGGCGTCGATCACCACGGGCCGGTCGGCGGCCAGCGCCTCGTCCCAGGCGGCGTCCAGCTCCTGCGGTGACGTGACCCGCAGGCCGCGGAGGCCGAGCAGTTCGGCGTAGCGGGCGTACGGGACGTCCGGCAGCCGCTGCGAGGTGGCGAACCGGGGCTCACCCTCCATCTCGCGCTGCTCCCAGCTGACCTCGGCGAGATCCTGGTTGTTCAGCACGCACACCACGAACCGCGGGTCGGCCCAGTCACGCCACCGGGCGGCCACCGTCACCAGCTCGGCCAGGCCGGTCATCTGCATCGCGCCGTCCCCCGTCAGCACCACCTGCGGACGGCCGGGGGCGGCGAGCTTGGCAGCGAGGCCGTACGGCAGCCCGCACCCCATCGAGGCCAGCGTGCTCGACAGGTGCGCCGGGACACCCCGCGGCAGCCGCAGGTGCCGGGCATACCAGTAGACGACCGAGCCGACATCGACGGCGACCTGCGCGTCGGCGGGCAGGCGGCCGGAGAGCGCGCGGACCGCGTACTGCGGGTTGAGCGGCTCGGCCGGGGCGGCGGCCCGGGACCCGGCGATCTCGTGCCAGCGGCGTACCCACGACTCGACCTGGTCACGCCAGGCCCGGCCGGCCTGGGGCGGCACCACGTCGAGCAGCGCCCGCACGGTCTCCGCGGCGTCGCCGAGCAACGGCACGTCGACCGGATACCGTACGCCCAGCCGCCGCCCGTCGATGTCGATCTGGACGGCTCTGGCCTGCCCCGGCTTCGGATAGAACTCGGTCCACGGGTCGTTCGTGCCGATGAGCAGCAACGTGTCGCAGCCCCGCATCAGCTCGGCGCTGGCGGTGGTACCCAGATGCCCCATGACGCCGGTGTGGAACGGCAGCGCCTCGTCCAGCACGGGCTTGCCGAGCAGCGACGCGGTCACGCCCGCGCCCAGCCGGTCGGCGAGCTCCACGATCGCGTCGGCCGCCCCGTACGCCCCCTGCCCCACCATGATCGCGACCCGCTCGCCGGCCGTGAGCACCTCAGCTGCCTCGCGAAGGTCCTCCTCGCGCGGTACGACATGGGCGGGCCGCAGCCCCGGGCTGGTGACCATCACACCGTGCGCGTGCGCGTGCGGGTCCGGCGCGGGCGCGGACTGCACGTCGTGCGGCAGGATCACGCAGGTCGGGCTGCGCGTGGCCAGCGCGGCCCGGAACGCCCGGTCCAGCAGCATCGGCACCTGCTCCGGCGTGTACGCGGCCTGCACGAACTGCGCGCACACGTCCCCGAACAGCCGCACAAGATCGATCTCCTGCTGGTACGCGCTGCCCAGCACGGTGGACGCCTGCTGCCCGACGATCGCGACGACGGGCTTGCTGTCGAGCTTGGCGTCGTAGAGGCCGTTGAGCAGGTGGACGGCCCCGGGCCCCTGGGTCGACAGGCAGACCCCGACGCCGCCGGCGTACTTGGCGTGCCCGACGGCCATGAACGCCGCCGCCTCCTCGTGCCGGGCCTGCACGAACTCGGGCTTCCCGGCCCGGCGCAGCGCACCCATCACGGGGTCGACCCCGTCGCCGGAATACCCGAAGACCCGGTCGACGCCCCACTGCGCCAGGCGTTCCACCAGCAGATCCGACACGGTGCGCTCGGCCATGGTCATCCTTCCGCGGGAGTCACCCCCGACATACCCCCGCGCACGGCGGTAAACGTGCGAATCTTCCCGTCGGACAGAGCCGAGATGCCCTGTGGCGGCCGGCCACGGCAGGGGGAGAGTCAGGGCAGCGGCGTCCAGCGGGAGGTCACATGAAGTCCGGGATCGCAGCGACTGTCACCGCCCTTTTGCGGCGGCTTCCCTCCGGGAGCGGACCCGCCAGTGCCGCCACCCTGCTCGTCCCACCGCTGGTGGAGGCCATGGCCGAGGACGCCAGGGACAACGCCCGGGGACTGCCGCTGTACGCGAACCACCTGCAGTTCAAGGCCAACCTGCTGACGGCGCTGTCGAACACGCTCGCGGCGCTGACCGGCCTCGCGATCTGGACCGTGCTGCAGCGCAGCTCCGCGTGGTGGGCCCAGGCGGCGGTGGCCCTCGCGGCGCTGACGAGCGCCGTTCTCGGCTTCCTGCCCGGCATCTACCGGTGGAACGAGAACGCGGGAACCGCCCGGCGCCTCGCCTCCGAGTACGGCCACCTGTACGGCGACCTCCTCGACCTCAAGGGCCGCTTCCTCAAGGACCCGGCGAGCGTCCCGGACGGCGACGTCAAGGAGGCCCGGACGCGGCTCGAAGGCCTCAAGAAGCAGCGCCAGGAGATCAACGCGTACTGGAAGTGACCTCGCGTTCGCCCACGCGGCTGCGGCGGCGGCCGTACCCGAGGTAGATGGCCAGGCCGATGACCAGCCAGGCGAGGAAGCGCAGCCAGGTCTCCACCGACAGGTTGGTCATCAGGTAGAGGCAGGCGAGCGCCGATACCGCCGGCAGCACCGGCGAGAACGGCACCCGGAACGGCCGGTCCATGCCCGGGCGGGTGCGCCGCAGGATCGGTACGGCCACCGAGACGATCACGAAGGCGAACAGGGTGCCGATGCTGACCAGGTTCGCCAGCGACGACAGCGGGACGAGGCCCGCGAGCAGCGCGACGCCGGCGGTGACCACGATGGTGATCCGGTACGGGGTGCCCCAGCGGGGGTGCACGGCGCCCGCGGCCGGCGGGAGGAGACGGTCGCGGGACATGGCGAAGCCGATGCGGCCGATGGCGACGATGTCGACGAGGATGACGCTGGTCAGCCCGGCCACCGCGGCGATCGACACGAGCGAGGAGGCCCAGCCGGCGCCGACGGCGGAGAAGGCGGAGGCGATGGGCGCGCCCGGGTCGATCTGCCGGTAGTCGACCATGCCGACCACCACGAACGACACGAGGACGTACAGCAGCGCCGAGACGCCGAGCGTGCCGAAGAGCGCGAGCGGCAGGTCGCGGCGGGGCTTGCGGGTCTCCTCGCCGAGGTTGGCGACGGCCTCGAACCCGGTGTACGCGAAGAACACGACGGCCGCCGCAGTGAGCACGCCGGCGATGCCGAACATGGACGGCTCGATGCCGAACAGGGCCTGCGACAGCGGCTGGGCCAGCCCGGAGGTGTCGTCGTCCACCGGCCGGGCGGGCGGTACGAACGGGGTCAGGTTGGCGGCCTTGACGAAGAACGCGCCGGCGATGACCACGAAGACGCAGATGGACACCTTCACCACGACGAGCACGTTGGTGACCCGCGACGACTGCCGGATGCCGACGGTCGCGACGGCGCCGAGCAGCACGGTGATGAGGATGGCACCCACGTTGACGGTGCTGGACTCGCCGAAGAGCGCGGCGGGCAGGTGCAGCAGCTCGGCGAGGTACCCCGACCAGCCCCGGGCCACCACGGCCGCGCCCAGCGCGAACTCGAGCACCAGGTCCCAGCCGATGATCCACGCGATGATCTCGCCCATGGTGGCGTACGCGTACGTGTAGGCGCTGCCGGCGGTCGGCACGCTGGAGGCCAGCTCGGCGTAGCACAGGGCGGCGAGCAGGCTGGCCACCCCGGCGAGGACGAACGAGACGATGACGGCCGGTCCGGCGTGGTCGCGGGCCTCGATGCCGGTGAGCGTGAAGATGCCCGTACCGATGACGATGCCGATGCCGAATCCCATGAGGTCGACCGGGCCGAGGCGGCGCCGCAGCCGGCGGGTGCCGCCGTCCTGCTCGTCACCGCTCTGGGCGAGGACGTCCTCGATGGGTTTGGTACGCATGACCGACACGTCGTCTCCCTTGTCCCGCGGCGCCTCCGGCGCGGCCGGTGTACCCCTGCCGGACACCGCCGTAACGTCCGGGGCGGGTCATGCCGTGGCGATCACCGCGGCGGACGCCGCGACCAGCGCGGCCGCGAGCCGGGCCCGGTCGGCGCGGAGCAGCCCCGCGATCCGCCGCGGGTCGTGACCGGCGCCGAGACGCTGGTGCGCGGGAGCGGCGGCGAAGGCTGTGACCAGCGCTGCGGCGGCCGTGGCGGCCAGCGCCACCCACGTCCACGGGCCGGGGCCGGTGAGCAGCGCCCAGCAGCCGGCCGCGACCAGCCCGCCGTAGATCAGGGCGACCAGCGGGGTGATCGCGCGGGTGTGGGCGCGGTGGGCCTCCGGCCACCGGTCGGCGCCGGCCCGGGCCAGCGCCGGATAGACGAGCACCGTCACGGTGGCCTGGAAGCCGAGATGAACCGCGGTCGCCGCCAGCAGGGCCGTACCGGATGCCGTCACCGGGGCTGGAACAGCTCGACCAGGTTCCCCGCGGGGTCGGCGATCAGGATCTGTCGTCCGCCGGGCCCGGCGACCTCGTCGCTGCGAAACGTCACGCCGGCGGCACGCAGCCGCTCGATCTCGGCGTCCAGGTCGTCGACGACGAGGTGGATGCGATTGCGGCCGGGCGCCGACAGGTCGTCCGGGGTGGCGCGAGCGCCCGAGCTGGCCGCCCCGGACAGCAGGAGGCGCAGCGGGCCGCGGGTCACGTCGGCGAAGGCGGCCGGCGCGGGGTTGCTGAGGATCTCGAACCCGAGCAGGGACGTGTAGAACTCGACGGCGGCCGGGACGTCGTCGACGAGGTAACGAACGCTGACGTACGCGTCAGGTGTTGACAAGGCGGGACTCCTGGTGCCGTCGGTTGGCGGACACCGCGGGCGGGCGTCCGTCCCTACGCTCGCATGTGGACCGGTGCAGGTCCAGCAACGTCAACGGGGAGGAACCATTGTGAGAGCCATACTCACCCGCCTGCGCGTGGCGGGGATGACCGCGGCGGCAGTCGTCGCGGCGATACCGGCACCGGCCGGCGCGGCGGCGGCCCTGACCGTCTCGGACATCTCGTTCAGCACGGAGCACGTGGACGTGCGGCAGGCCCCGGCCCTGGTCGAGCTGCGCTTCACCGTCACCGGCGCGGACCCGGCTGCGTCGGAGATCAGCGGCGCCGTCTGGTACGCCCAGTTCGCCGGCGGCCGGCAGATCGGCCCGGACACCTTCGTCCCGTACGACGCGGGCGTGTCGGGCGGCGGCCCGGTCACGATCGGCGTCCCGCTGTCCGTGCCGCAGTACGGCGCCACCGGCACCGCGGTCTGGCGGCCGGTGAAGCTCACCGCCCGCGACGGCTACGCCGGCGACCTCGCGCTGGAGGGCGCCGCACTCGAGGGCGCGGAGGTCGGTGTCACGCAGCTGGTCGACTCGGTCCGGCCGGTGTTCCACGAGGTGGGCCTCTGGCCGGGTCAGTCGCCGGAGGTCGTGGATCCCGGCTCCGGCGCAACGGTGACGTACCGGGTCACGGTCAGCGACCTGCAGGCCGGCTTCTGGAAGGGGCGGCTGATCCTGGCCGGGCCGCGCGGGCACCGGGTGGAGTCGGGGTTCGCGGTGGCCTTCGACGGACGGCACCTGACCTGCGGCACCGACAGCCTCATCGAGGACGTCTTCGACCACGTCGACTGTTCCGTCCCGGTGGTCGTCCCGGCCGGCACGTGGCGGGTCGCCCGGGTCGTCCTGACCGACCAGGCTCAGAACCGTACGACCGTACGGCGTCCCGCGGCTCCGCTGGTGACCGTGAGTTGAGCCGGCGTACGCACCCGGGCACGTGTCCCGGGTGCGTACCGGTCCGGTCAGCGGCCGAAGGCGAAGCGACGGCGCTTCTTCTGGCGCCCGAACTGGCCCTGCAGGGTGTCGGCGCCCTTGCGCAGCAGGCGGGTGCCGCGGTTCGGGCCGCGCTTGGCCTCCACCACGTCGCTGAGCTTGCGGGCGCCCGCGGCGGCGAGCGGGACGGCGATGGCCATCAGGACGTATCGGCGTACGAGTGCGAAGAGCATGGTGTCCGTCTCCAGGGTGAGCAGGGTGTGTCTCCGGGAGGTGCTTACCCCGTCCGGGCCCCGCCCATCCCCGCCCGGACGGGGGATCGGAAGTTCCGGACATTGACTTTTGTGGATCAGGTGGCGAGGCTGGGTGCGGCACAGCCGCCGGAGCCGCGCGGCGACGGGCGACCAGGGCAGTCCCCGTCCTCCCCCGAACCCCCCATCTCCAGTTCAGGAGTGCTGAGCCCGCATGTCCTCATTCCTCCGCGCACGACTTCTCATCAGCGCCCTCGCCGGCCTGCTGGCCGCTGGGACGCTCGCCGTGGTCATGCCGTCGGCTCCCGCCGCCGCGCACGGCAACGTCACCGGACCCGCCTCCCGCAACTACAGCTGTTACGAACGGTGGGGCAGCAAGTTCCAGGACCCGGCCATGGCCACCCAGGACCCGATGTGCTGGCAGGCGTGGCAGGCCGACCCGAACGCCATGTGGAACTGGAACGGCCTGTTCCGCGAGGGCGTCGCCGGCAACCATCAGGCCGCCATCCCCGACGGCCAGCTCTGCAGCGCCGGGCACACGCAGAACGGCCGCTACAACGCGATGGACACCGTCGGCGACTGGACGCCCACCACGGTCGGCAACAGCTTCAACGTCCACCTCTTCGACGGTGCCAGCCACGGCGCCGACTACATCCGGGTGTACGTCACCAAGCCCGGCTTCAACCCCGTGACCCAGGCGCTGAAGTGGTCGGACCTGGACCTCGTGAGCCAGATCGGCAACACCCCGGCGTCGCGCTGGACCCCGGCCACCGGCGGCGTGGCGATCGACGTCCCGGTCGCGCTGTCCGGGCGTACGGGACGGGCCATGGTGTACACGATCTGGCAGGCCAGCCACCTCGACCAGTCGTACTACTTCTGCAGCGACGTGTCGTTCGGCGGCACCGGCACGACCCCGCCGACCACGCCCCCGACCACGCCGCCCACGACCCCGCCGACGACCCCGCCCACCACGCCGCCGGGCTCGTCGGCCGGGTGCACCGCGACCTACGCGCAGACCGGGCAGTGGCAGGGCGGCTACCAGGCCGACGTCACCGTGACGGCCGGCTCGACGGCGATCAAGTCGTGGCGGGTGACCCTCGGGTACGGCTCCGCCCAGACGGTGGCGAACTCGTGGAACGCCACGGTCAGCGCGTCCGGGACCACCGTGACGGCGTCCAACGCGTCGTACAACGGGTCGGTGGGCGCGGGAGCGAAGACGACCTTCGGCTTCGTCGGCTCGGGAACCCCGGGCACCCCCACCCTCACCTGTACCGCCACCACCTGACCTCTGTCACAGCCGTGTGAAGACTGTTACATTCGTCGATGGGAGCGCTCCCATGACCATCCGTCCGAGATACGAGGAGACCACCACGCACGTACCGCGCGATCCGGCTCCCTAACCCACACCGTCCCCGGGGGACGAGGCGCCCTCCTCGTCCCCCACTCCCCTGTCACACTGCCGCCATGACCCCGATCACCGGACGGCACGTCGAGCAGGCCGTGCAGGAACTGCGGCGGGTGCTGACCCCGTACGCATCGGGCGACTGGGACGTCCCGGCCGGCTCCCTGACCTGGACCTGCTGGACCACCGCCGCCCACGTCGCGCACGATCTCACGGCGTACGCGATGCAGCTCGCGTCGTGCGAGCCGCGCCGCTACCTCCCGCTGGACCTGCGGGTCCGGCCGGGCACCCCGCCGGACGACATCCTCGACATCATCGGCGCCGCCGGGCACCTGCTGGCCACCGGTTTGTCCGCGGCACCCCCGGACGCCCGGGCCTGGCACTGGGGACCCACCGACGCCTCGGGATTCGCCGCGCTCGGCGTGAACGAGACGCTGGTGCACACGTACGACCTCAGCCAGGGCCTCGGCATCGCCTGGCTCCCCCCGGACGATCTCGCCGCCCGGGTGCTGGACCGGCTGTTCCCCGACGCCCCGGCCGGCGATCCCGCACCCGTGCTGCTGTGGTGCACCGGCCGGATCGCCCTGCCCGGCCGACCCCGCCGCACCTCCTGGAAGCTCGTCGCGGCCATCGATGACTAGGCGATCCGCAGCGGGGTAACCGGATGCCTACTCAGCGTCCGGTAGTCAGGGAGGGCCCGATGGCGACGAAGGAACCCGCCGAGATCGCCCACGCCGCGGTGGCGACCGGGGTGAAGAAGGCCGACCTGCGGTGGGACAAGACCCTGGTCGGGTCGTTCCTCGCCGGCGCGTACATCGCCTTCGGTGGGCTCGTGGCCATCTCCGTGTCGTCCGGTCTGGACACGAAGACGTGGGGCAGCCTGCCCACGCTCTTCACCGGGGCGGCGTTCACCCTGGGCCTGGTGCTGGTCCTCATCGCCGGCTCGCACCTGCTGACCGGCAACATGCTGCTCGTGCCGATCGGCGCCATGCAGGGCCGGCTCACCTGGCGCGACATCGCCACGAACTTCACCCTCGTGCTGATCGGCAACGTGGCCGGCGCCGTCTTCGTGGCGTTCTTCCTCGCCGTGCAGACCGGCGTCATCGGCCACGTCGGCAGCGACGCGGGCACCTCCGGGGCGATGACCTACGACCGGCTCGCCGCGATCGCCCAGGCCAAGGGCGTGCACGAGAGCAACTGGCAGATCTTCCTGCGCGCGGTCGGCTGCAACTGGCTGGTCTGCCTCGCCGTCTGGATCTCGCTCGCCGCGGACAACGTGTCGGGCAAGATCCTGGCCATCTTCTTCCCCATCATGGCGTTCGTCGCGATGGGCTTCGACCACGTCGTCGCCAACATGTTCTTCCTCCCGGCCGCGATCTTCGCCGGGGTGCCCGGCCTCGGCTGGGACGACACCCTGCGCAACTGGGCGCTGGCGTTCGTCGGCAACCTCGTCGGCGCGGTCGTCTTCGTCGCGACGTCGTACTGGTACCTCTACCTGCGCGACGAGCCCTCCGAGGAGAAGCCGCGCGAGCTCACCTGACGACCCGCCGGCAGCTCGGCGACGACCACCTCGCCCGGCCCGGGCCCGGCCTGGGCGATCACCGAGCCGTCCGGCCGCCAGAACCCGGAACCACCCGCGCCCACCAGCGGCCCGTCGGGCCCGGCACCGCACGACAGCACCACGGGTACGCCGTTCGCCGTCGCCCGGCCCACCATCCGCTCGTCGCGCGGATCCTCCGGCGAGTTGAGCGTGGTGGCGACGTACACCTCGGCGCCCGCCGCGACCGTGGCGGCGGCGTGCTCCGGGATCGACGCGTCCCGGCAGATCGCCAGGCCGAGCCGGAGGCCGTCGAGGGGCAGCACGACGTGCTCGCCGCCCGGCGCGAACCGGTCGTCCTCCGGCGGATGCAGGTGGATCTTCCGGTACGCCACCGTCACCCCGGAACCGTCGACGAGCAGCAACGCGATGTGCTCGCTGCCCTCGGCCTCCCGCACCGGCGCACCTGCGAGGGCGTACGCGCCGGCGTCCGCGCACGCCGCCACGATCGGCGCGAGCCGGGAATCACCCGGGTCGACGGGAGGCGCGTCGAGGTTGTAGCCGGTGAGCGACAACTCCGGGAACACCACCAGCCGCGCCCCGGCCGTACGGACCACCCGCGCGTGGGTGGCGGCGTTGGCCGCGACGTCGTACGCGACGACCGGGGGCTGGGCGACGGCGATGCGCAACGGTTCTCCGCGGGTCTGCGACGGGCTCGATCCGACCGGCAGCGTACGCGAGGCGCCGTAAATCGCTGGCCCGCGCCCCCGTGGCCGCCTACGGTCCGCGCCATGCAGATACGCCGCGAAGAGCCCGGGGACCACGAGGCCGTACTGGAGGTCAACCGCCGCGCGTTCGGCGACCAGGGCGCGGTGGTGGCCGCCCTCGTCGACGGCCTGCGCCGCGACGACCCGGAGGCGCTGTCGCTGGTCGCGGTGGACGGCGACCGGGTGACCGGGCACGTGATGTGCACCCGCAGCCTGCTCGACGCGCCGCCGCGGCTGGTGGACGTGCAGGTGCTCAGCCCGCTCGCCGTGCTGCCCGGGCACCAGCGGCAGGGCACCGGCTCCGCGCTGGTCGGCGCCGCGATCGAGGCCGTGGCGGCAGGCGGGGCGCCGCTGCTGTTCCTCGAGGGCGACCCGGCGTACTACTCGCGGCTCGGCTTCACACCGGGCGGCGAGCACGGGTTCCGCAAACCGTCGCTGCGGATCCCGGACGCGGCGTTCCAGGTCGTGCGGCTGCCCGCGTACGAGCCGTGGATGACGGGCACACTGGTCTATTCCGCCACGTTCTGGGAGTACGACTGCGTCGGGCTCCGCTGAGATCGCGCGTCGCGGTGCCATGCCGCAGAATCGATGCGCATGAGGGCACACGACATCGTCGTCTACGGCGCCACGGGATTCGTCGGCGCGCTGGTCGCGGAGTATCTGGCCGGGCACGCACCCGAGCAGACCCGCATCGCGCTGGCCGGGCGGTCCGCCGAGCGGCTCGAGCACGTACGCCGCCGGCTGGGCGTGCAGTGGCCGGTCATCGTTGCCGACGCCTCCGACGAAGCCGCCCTCGCCGACCTCGCCGCCGCCACCCGGGTCGTGATCTCGACCGTCGGCCCGTACGCGAAACACGGCCG
This sequence comes from Nucisporomicrobium flavum, assembly GCF_016464385.1. Lineage (GTDB taxonomy): Bacteria > Actinomycetota > Actinomycetes > Mycobacteriales > Micromonosporaceae > Actinoplanes > Actinoplanes flavus_A. The sequence goes on from NZ_JADMLH010000001.1 coordinate 802,276, forward strand.
CGCCCTCGTCCACGCCTGCGCCGCCGCGGGCACCGACTACGTCGACCTCACCGGCGAGGTCCTGTTCGTCCGCCGCAGCATCGACGACAACCACGACCTGGCCCGCAGCACCGGCGCCCGCATCATCCACTCGTGCGGCTTCGACTCCATCCCGTCCGACATCGGCGTCCACGTCCTGCACGCCCAGGCGGCGGCCGACGGCGCCGGCGAGCTGACCGACACCACGCTGGTGGTGACCGCCCTGCGCGGCGGGTTCAGCGGCGGCACCATCGACTCCATGCGGCACCAGCTCGACACCGTGGCCAAGGACCGCGAGCTGCGGCGGATCGCGGCGAGCCCGTACTCGCTGACCCCCGACCGCACCGCGGAACCGGACCTCGGCCGCCAGGACGACCTGGTGACGCTGCGCGGCGACCAGGTCGACCCGTCGCTGCGAGGCAACCTGGCGCCCTTCATCATGGCGTCCTACAACACCCGCGTCGTGCGGCGCAGCAACGCCTTGCGCGGGTACGCGTACGGCCGCACCTTCCGCTACCGCGAGGCGATGAGCACCGGCACGTCACCGCTGTCACCGGTGCTGGCCGCCGGCATGAAAGCCGGAATGGGCGCGCTGGTGCTGGGCCTGCGGCTGCCACCCACCCGCTTCGTGCTGGACCGGGTGCTGCCCAAGCCCGGCGAGGGGCCGAGCGAACGCACCCGCCGGGAAGGACACTTCACGGTGGACATCTTCACCCGCACCACGACGGGGGCGCGCTACACGGCCCGCTTCCGGGCCAAAGGCGATCCCGGGTACGCGGCCACGGCCCTGATGCTCGGCGAGGCGGCGCTGGCGCTCATCCACGACCGGGAGGCGCTGCCCGAATCGGAGGGCGGGGTGCTGACGCCCGCGACGGGCCTCGGGGACGCGCTGGTGAACCGGCTCCGGGCAGCAGGCGTCGAGATCACGGCCCGCGCCCTGACCGGCACCCCCACCCGGTAACCCGGGCCGCCCCCGCCCGGCGATTTCCTGACCGCCGGGCCGTCCTCCGCCCGCCTTATGCGGCGGGGATGCCCTCGGTGAGCTGCTGCAGCATGCCCTCGCAGCTCTGCACCACCACCTGCGCGGCCCGGCGGCTGTCCGGACCGGCCTCCTGCGCCTCGTGCCGCCACCGCTCCGCGGCCGCCTCGGCGTGCGCCCACAGGTGCTCGGGCGGGGTTTCCGCCGGCACGCCGAGCCGCTCGAACACGGTGGGCCCGTCCCCGCCGGCGAGCCGCCGCGCCTCCACCGCCAGGTCGCCCGGCAGGCCCGCACGGCGGGTCCGCAGCGCCGCCAGCAGGCGCAACTCCTCGAACTCGTGCGCCCCAGCGACCACCCGCTCCACCTGGCCCAGCAGGTACGCCGATTGCGGCCCCGGCTCCCGGTGCGCGAGATGCTCCACGGCCAGCAGCGCGACCCGCGACTTCAGCACGTCCCGCCGCGCCGAGAACAGGTCCGCGACGGCGGTCTGCAGCTCGGCCAGCCCGCTGTGCCGCAGCAACGCCTCGGCAAGCGCCGCCGTGTCGTGCGCCCCGGACCGTACCAGCGTCGTGGCCAGCCGGATCCCGGTCAGCCCGAGCCGGTCGAGCAGCCGCTCCCGGCGATCCGCGGGCGGGGCGACGGCGGTGCCGGCCGCGCGGAACCGGTCCACGGACAGCAGGTACGGCTCGAGCTCCGCGCGCGGCAGGGTGCTCAGCCCGGCCACGGCGTCGAACTCGTCCTGCCGCAGCGTGCGGGCGGCGTACCCGACGAGACCCGACACCGCCAGCGCATCCTGGCACACCACGGTCAGGTCCGGCTCCCGCCGCCGCCGGCGGGCGATCTGCTTCGCGGCCAGCAGCGCGTCGACCCGCCCCCCGGCGGTCTCGTCGGCCCGCGACAGCACGGCGACCACGTGCAGCGCCGCGGTCGCCGCCGCCCATCCACCCCGCACCGGCGGCACCCGGCCGAGGTCGGCGGCGGCGAGCGTACGGCTGAGGAACAGCACGGCATCGGCTTCCTGCCACAGCTCGCCGGCAGCCGCCCATCCGGCATCGGAGGCGCTCAGGCCGGGCGTGTCCAGCAGGTGCGTGTGCCGCAACGACCGGCTCGGCCACTCGACGAGAATCTCCAGCACATCCCCGGGTACGCCGACGACCCGCAACCCATGGTCGTCGCGGTGCAACGGCACCTCGTACGGCGCACCCCGCAGCGGACGAACCTGCGCCCGCGGCTGCGGCCCGTCCGAATACCACGTCCGGTGGCCGCCGTCCCCATCCGTCGACAGCGCGACGCCCTGCCCGACCAGCGCGTTGACCAGCGTGGACTTCCCCGCGCCCGGGGTACCGGTGACGGCGAGCCGCAACGGGCCGGCGAACCGCTCGGCCTGCCGGTACAGCCACGCCTGCGCCGCCGGGTTGCCATGGTAGATCCGGATCGCCTCGGCGAGCAGGTCATGAACGCGGGCCGGCAGATCCCCCGTCCCCGTCACGCCGACGCCGCCCGGGCAACATCCGCGCCTCCCGGCACCGACACGCCGGCCCCGCCCCGGCCGCGCCACGCGGGGTGCGTCACGGCGGGGTCCCCGCCACGCCACGCAGGTCCCGTCACGCCGGCCACGACCCGGCCACGACCCGCGGGCCCCGTCATCCCGGGCCCTCCCCCGTCACGCCCCGCGGGGCTCGTCATCCCGGGCCCTCCCCCGCCACGCCACGCGGAGCCCGTCACGCCGGCCCTGGCCCTGTCGCGTCGAGCCGGGTGCCTCACGCCGCACCCGTCCCGGCCGCACCGGGGCGGGTCCGTCAGGCCAGCCACATCCCGGCCACGCCGCGCGAGGCCCGCTACGCCAGCTCTGTCCCTACCGGGCCGCGCAGGGGCTCGGGCCTCGCAGGGCCAGACGGTGCCTCTGTTCGCGCCGGGCCGCGCGGGGCCGGTCATGCGGGTGCCGATCCGGGCGCGATTGCGGGGTTGCGGGCCGGGGCGAGCGCGACGGCCTGGGTGTAGAGCTCGGCGAGGCGGTCGAGCTCGTGCTCGATGCGCCGGGCGCGCTGGGCGCGGGCGGCCAGCTCACGGTCGGCCTCCGCCTTGGCGCTGCGCAGCGACTCCATGATGGCCTCGTGGATGTCCTCGGTGACGCCGCTGTAGTGGTCCCGCAGGGTGCGCTGCAGGCGGCGTACCGAATCCTTGGCGTCCTTGGCGAGGCCCACGAAGATCTGGTCGACGTGCCGCTGCACCGCGAGTTTCGCGGTGGCCTGACGGCGTTTGAGCAGCGACTTGCTCTCCTCGCGGATCGTGCGGCCGCCGAAGATCGCGCCGCCGCCGATGGAGATAGGGTTGATCAGCGACATGCCGGCGAGGCTGGTGGCGAGGCCGACCATGAGGATGCCGCCGTACGAGCCGCGCAGCCCGGTGAACAGCTTCTGCGTGGTCGTGAAGCGCTCGACCGGCGGGGCGTCGAGGTTGCCCGAGCGGTCCGGGACCTCGTCGACAGTGCCGGCGATCCAGGGTGGCACGATCTGGTCGGCGTACTCGGGGAACTGCTCGGCCACGCGGTGGGCCAGCCATTCACCGCGCTCGGCCAGCCAGGCGAAGCTGGACTCCGCCGCGTCCTGCACCGCCTGGCGCAGCCACGGCTCGAACTCGTCCCAGCCGTCCGCCGGGTCCACGGTGTCCAGCGTCTTCTCGGCCTCGGCCAGCACCGCGCGGGTGCGCTCGCGCAGGTCGTGCTCGATGTCGGACATGAGGTCGCCGGTCTCGTCGGCCAGGCAGTTCTGCCACCGGGTGGTGATGCGGCGCAGGTCCTCGAGCCGCCGCTGGGCGTCGTGCAGCTGGGCCACCGCGTCGGAGGGCTCGGCGCTGTGCCGCAGGTCGGCGCGGAGCGGCTTGGCGATGCGCTCGGCGACGAGGCGGGCGATCAGCGAGACGGTGGCGCGGGCGAAGTCGTCCTGTTTGGTGCTCACCGAGTGCTGGAGGTGGTTGATCAGGTGCGGGTAGCCGGACTCGTCGTTGAGCGGATGGCTGCCGGAGCGGACGGCGTGCTCACGCAGGGTGCTGGACAGGGCGATGACGGTGGCCGGTACGCCCGCGGCGGTCAGCCGGTCGCGGGTGTGCGCCAGGGTGTCGCGCCAGCGCGGGGCGACGTCGGTCTTGGTGAGCGCCACGAGCACGTGCGGGTACAGCCGGGCGAGGTCGGCCAGGACGTCGACCTCCGCGGTGGTGACCTCGCGGGTCGCCTCGCAGGTGAAGAGCACCAGGTCGGCGCACGCGTAGGTGACCAGTCCCCGCAGGTCGGCCACGGCGTCACGGCCGTCGTCGGGCAGGCCGGGCAGGGCCGGGGTGTCGATGAGCACGAGGCCGGAGGCGAGCAGCGCCCGCGGGACCCCGACCTCGGCGTGCAGGAGCGGCGCGGCGGCCGGCGGCTGGGCGAGCACAGCCTCGGCGAGGGCGTCGGGCAGCCGTTCCGTCGGCAGGTCGATCCGCCCGTGCGGCCCGGGTGGCTCCGTCCACGACGCGGTGGGACCCGCCCGCGTGACGAGCTGGGCGGTCGGTGTGTCGCCGTGCCGGACGACGGTGGCGATCGCGGCGGGCGAGGCGCCGGCAACCGGGCATACCGGCGCGTTGATGAGGGCGTTGACCAGGTGGCTCTTGCCCTGGCCGGCCGCGCCCGTGACCAGCACCCGCAGCTGCGGGTGCAACAGCTGGGCCCGCCGGCCCGACAGCCACTCCTGCAGATCGCCGCGGTGGTGCGCGGCGCTCATCTGGATGGTCGCGTCGAGCACGTCCAGCCAGAGCGCCGTCTGCGCCGCGGGACGGAGGTCACCGCGGCCGTCGGCCTGCACCGGTGAGATGGGGGCGACCGGCGCCGTTGCCCCCATCTCCCAGCGTTGCATCGTTGCTGTCCCTCGCATCCGAGTCATGGCCTGGCCTGCGCCGGCCGGTCAGGCCCGACCCGCGGTGCTCAGAAGAGCAGGTCGGTCACGGCGCCGTGCGCGTCGTGGCCGGCGTCCGGCGCGGTGTGGTGTCCCAGCCCGTCGACCAGGCCGCCCACCGTGTGGGTGGCCCCGTCGGCGATCCCGGTGACGCTGTGCACCGCATCGTGCGAAACACCACCGAGCGGGTCGGAACCGGTCACCGAGCCGACGACCGAAGAGACTGCCGGGTCGAGGTGCGCCACGTCAAGGTCCGTGACGTGGGCGACGTCGATCGCCGAGGTCACGCCCGTGACGCTGTGGACGGTGGTGTCCAGGGTGGCGCCCGCGTCGACACCGGTCGACGCGATCAGGTGGTCGCTGTCCGTGACGACGGTCGCCGCTACGCCGGTCGACGCCGAAACGCCGGCGTCGAGGCCGAGACCCGGGTCGTGCACGACCGACAGGGCGTCGTCCACGGCCGGCACGCTGGGCGTGGGGACCGTGACGACCTGCTCGACGCCGACGACGTTCACGGCGGCGACCTGCGGCAGCAGGCCGTCGCCGGCGACCACGACCGTGCCGGCACCGGCCACGGACAGCTCGGTGGCGGTGGCGGGGTGCGCGGCCGACAGCTGGGCGGTGATGAGCTGCAGGTGGGTCACGGCGCCCGTGACGTCCACATCGGCCACGCCGCTGGTGACCTCGGAGACGCCGAGCGGTGCGGTGACGGCGGCGACGTCGGCGAGCGGGGCGAAGTCGACGACGAGCGGGATGACCTCCTGCACGTCGGCAGCGGTGACGTCCTCGAGCCCGGCGTCCTGCAGCACGCCCTCGGGGTCGTGCTCGAAGGCCGAGCGCGCGACCGGGTCGTAGATCAGGTTGAGGACGAAGTCCTGCAACGTCGGGGAAGAATCCATGGTGGCCTGCTCCTACGTGGTGGTCTGTGAGTCGTGCTGGTCTCTGGGTCGTGTCCGTCCGCGGCCGGCGGGGTCGGGGCCGCGTCGGGAGGCCGGATCGTCACCCGGCGTGGGCCCACGGTAGAGATCGGAGCGCTCCGGGGGCATCGGGGCGCACACCCCCTCCTGATGGTCGCCACAGGGTGTTTCCCCACCGGGCAGCGTTAGGGGCTTAGGGGAATCCACAGGGGCGAAGTTGGGGGACGATCTTCGATGCCCGGTCTGGTACGAACGTTAGGGTTCTGCCCACCCACCATTGATCGCCATCGGTGCCGGACACCGGAGGCGGAAAGCGAGATCCGTGCCGTACCTGCTGGGGATCGAGATCGGGGAGACCACTGTGGCCGCAGCCCTGTGCCGGCGGAGCAGTCCGCCCCGCGGGCGCGCGCCGCAGGCCGCCGGTGAGACGGCGTGGGGCCCGGCCGAGCCCGTGACGCTGGGCGCCTCCGCGCCGGTGGTCGCGACCTCGCTCGCGCTGTCGCCGGGCGGCGATCTCGTCGCCGCTGACGGAACGGCGGGTGGCGCGGGTCAGCGGACCTCCGGCTCTGCGGGCCATCGGGCCTCCGACCCTGCGGGTCAGCGGGCCTCCGGCTTCCTGCACCGGATCGGCGACGACGTCGCGGTGCGGCTCGCCGGCGAGGCGGTGCGGCCCGAGACGCTGCTGGCCGGCATGGTGGGCTGGGTGGCCGGCCGGCTGTGGCAGCTGCAGGGCAAGGCGCCGGACCGCATCGCCGTGGCCCATCCGACCGGCTGGGGGGCGTACCGGCTGGGGCTGGTGCGCACCGCCCTCGACGAGATCGGGCTGGGCGACCCCGCCCTCGTGCCCCGCGCCGGCGCGGTCGTCACCGGCTTCCAGGCGGCCGGACGGCTGCCCGCGGGCGCCACGGTGCTGCTCGTGCTGCGCCTCGGCGGCGCCGGCCTCGAGGTCTCGCTGATCCAGCCGCACGCCCCCGGGCAGTACGAGTTCATCACCTCGGCGTGGTGCGCCGACCTGGCCGGCTCCGCCCTGGACACCGCGGATGCCGCCGGTCAGCGGGCCGTGCTGCGGGCCGCGGTCGACCTGGCCACCCGCACAGTCGCTGCGTGCGCCCTCGCGCCGGCGGACGTGTCCGCCGTGCTGCTCGCCGGTTCCGCGGCTGGGCACCCGCTCTTCACCGACCTGCTGGCACAGGCATTCCCGGCACCTGTCCTGCAGCTGGGCGACCCGCGGCTCACCGTGGCATGCGGCGCGGCGCTGGCCCTGCGACCCCGATCCCGCCCGGAGCCCACCGACGGGCCGGTCCTCCCGGAGTATCCGACGGCCGAGGCGCCGCTGATCACCGCCACGGAGCCGCTCCCGCCCGGCCCGGCCGGAGCCATGCCACCGCCGCGCCCGCCCGTACGCGTCATCGAGGCACCGGTGGTGCGGCGATGAGCCCGATGGTCCGGACCGGTTCCCCGGCGCTGCTGAGCCCGGTTGCGGCGGCCCTGGTCGCCCAGGTGCACGACGACCCGTCGGCGCCGCTGAGCGTGGCCGTCTGTGCGCCCGGTGGATACGGCAAGTCGGCGCTGCTGCGCGAGATCGCGGCCGGCTACCGGGCGGCCGGCGTGCCCGTCGGCACCCTCTGGCAGCCGGCCGGTGGCGACCCCGACGATTCCGTCCTGCTCGTGGACGACGCCCACCTCGTCGACGACGAGCGGCTGCGTGACCTCGTCCGGCTCGCCGACCGGCCGGGCGCCCGGGTCATCGTGGCGTACCGGCCGTGGCCGCGCCCGGCGGGGCTCGCGGCGTTGACCGAGGTGCTGCGGCGGCGGCAGACCCCGGTGTCGCTGCCGCCGCTCGGTGAGGACCAGGTGCGGGCCCGCTGCGCCGAGCTCTGGGAGCACCCGGTGCCCGCGGAATGGATCCGCTTCCTGCTCGTGCAGAGCGGCGGCGTCCCGCGGTACCTGGACCGCCTGGTCACCGGCCTGGCCGCCGGGAGCGGCGTGGCCGGCACACCCCTGGAGCGGGCGCCCGAACCGGCCCTTGCGCCGTTCGCGGCCGACCTCGACGAGGTGGACGCCGACACGCTCACCGTGCTGCTGGCCGTCGAGGCGGGCGCCGGCCTGTCGCTGACCGTGGTCGCCGCCCTGCTCGACCGCGATCCGGAGCAGGCGACGGCGTTGCTGGCGACCGCGAAGGCGACCGGCATGCTCGCCGCGTCGGGCGCGCTGGTGCCGCTCGCGCGGCAGGCCCTGGCGATGCACGGACCGGTCGCCCAGCGCATCGACATCCGCCGGCGCATGGCGGAATGGCAGCTGGCCCGCGGCGGTTCGGTGCTGCCCCTGATGCGTTCGCTGCTGGCGCTCCTGCCGCAGGCCGGTCCGGAGGCGCCGGAGGACGAGCCGTCGGTGGCCCTCGCGCCCGGAGCGCAGGCCACCGGGCTGGGCGACGCGTTCCTGGCCGCCGGCGACGAAGCGCTGCAGGGCGACCCGGCCCTGGCGGCGCAGTTGTTCGACGCCGCATCGCGGGCCGGCCACCCGGCCGGAGCCCGGCGTGCCCTGGCCAGCGCGCTGGCCGGCGATCTCGAGCTCGCCTCGTTGCTGGCCGACCAGGTGCTCGCCACCGGGCCGGCGAGCCAGCGTCCGGACGCCGCCTGCGTGGCCGCGGCGACACTGGCGCACCGCAACCAGCTGGCCCGCTCCGTCGAGCTGTACCGCTGGGCGACCCCCAGGCTCGCGGCCGGCTTCGGTACGGTCGGTCTCATCGGCACCGGACACCCGGAGGCGGCCGGAAAGCTGCTGTCCGCCACCCCGGATGATCCGTCGGCGGGGCCACCCACCCTGCTCAGCACCGCCGCGTCGGGGATGGCCCGCGGGGCGTACGAGTCGGTGCAGGGCTCCCCGATGGCGGCCCTGTCCGCGCTGGTGCAGGCCGCCCAGCTGCTCGAGCCCTCCGGCTCGGCGGTACTGCTGCCGGACAGTCCCGCCGCGCTGGCCGCCCTCGTGGCCCTGCACTGCGCCGAGTTCCAGTCGGCGCAGACCGTGCTCGAACGCGCGCTGGAGACGAACCTCGGCGGCCCCCTGTTCGTCCGCCGGCACCGCCTGCTGCTGGCGTGGACGGCGATGGCGCAAGGTCGGCTCGCGGCCGCCGCGGAGCTGGCTGCCCTGGCCGGCGTGCCCACGGGCCCCGGCGCCGAACCCGGCCCGGCCGGCGCGCCCGGCCGGGACCTCGTGTTCGCCGCCGCCCTGCGCGCCGGCCTGGCCCGCCGCGCCAGCGACATCGCCGGGCTGCAGGCGTCCTGGCCGCAGGCGCGTCAGTCGCTCATCGGCCAGCCCGTCGACCTGTACACTCTGCTGCCGCTCGGCGAGATCGCGGTCGCCGCGGCGCGGCTGGGTGAGACCCGGCAGGTGCGGCCGGCGCTGCTCGCCGCCGACGACCTGCTGGGCCGGCTCGGCGAGCCGGTGCTGTGGAGCGCGCCGCTGCACTGGTCGCGGCTGCACGCCGCAATCCTGGCCGACGAGCGGCCGGCGGTCGAGCGGCACGTGGGCGCGCTGCGGGAGCGCCGGGACGACAGCGCGTACGCCGCCGCGCTGGCCGCCGCCGGGCAGTGCTGGCTGGACATGCTCTCCGACCGCATCGAACCGGATGCCGTCGAGGCGGCCGCCCGGGGGCTCGCCGAACTCGGCCTGAGCTGGGACGGCGCACGGCTCGCGGGCCAGGCGGCGATCCGCACCACCGACCGCAAGGCCATGACCCTCCTGCTCGACTGCGCCCGCTCGCTGCAGGCGCGGCAGGCCCCGGCGGACGGGCCCGCGACCCCGGGACGCCGCGGCCGGCCGGGGCAGGCGGCGCGCCCGGTGCTCAGCGACCGGGAGGAGGAGGTGGCCGCCCTGGTGCTGGCCGGGCTGACGTACAAGCAGGTGGCGGACCGGCTCTACATCTCGGCGAAGACGGTCGAGCACCACATGGCCCGGATCCGGCAACGGCTGGGCAGCGCCGACCGGGGCGAGCTGCTCGCCCAGCTGCGGCTGATCGTCCGGGTCCCGGCCGACCAGGAAGCACCGTACGGCCCCGAGGGGAGACTGCCGTGACCAGTACGCGTGTCCGGTCGCGGCTGTGGGCGTGGACCGCCGGCGGTCTGCTGGTCGTGCTGTGGGCGGCGGCCGCCGTGCCGCTGACCCTCGACGCCGCCGGGGTGGTCCGGGCGCACGCCACCACCCGGCAGCTCGGCGAGCCGGTCGACGCGGTGATCGTGCAGCTGCAGGAGGAGCGGCGGCTGTCCGCCGGGTTCCTGGCCGACGTGGTGACCCGGGACGCCCTGGCCGCGCAGCGCCGGCGCACCGACGACGCCTGCACCCGGCTCCGGGACACCGCGTCGGGCTCGCTGTGGCGGACGGCCGCCGGTGCCCGTACGGCACGGGCCACCGACGACCTGGTGCGCCGCCTGGACGAGCGGCAGAACGTGCGAGCCACTGTGGACGGCGGCAAGCCCGGCGTCACCGCCGTGGTCGACAGGTACACCGCGCTCGTGGCGACCGCCTTCACCGGCGCGCCGTGGCTGTGGCCTGACGGAGAAAGCCGCACCGGCTCGGCGCTGCTGGGGCTCGGCCGCGCCCGGGAGGCCCTGTCGCAGGAGGACGCGGCGGTGATCGGCGACCCCGGCGGCGCACGGTCGGCCGAGGTGCGGGCCCGGGTCGTCCGGTTGGCGACGACCCGGCGGGTCCTGCTGGCCGAGGCCGCGGACCGGCTGCCGGCGAGCGCCCGAGAGAAGTACGACGCGCTGGCCGCGGAGCCGAGGACCACCACGTTGGCGGCGTGGGAGGACCGCCTCGCCGCCGCGCCTCCCACGCAGGCCTCGGCGCCGCCTCCGGCGCTGGACGCGTACCGCACGGGGCTGCGTGACCTGGAGGTCGCGGCGGTGCGGCGGGCCCGCGAGGACGCCGTGCCGGCCGCGGTGGTCACCGTGGCCGGGGCGGGGCTGCTCGCCGGGGTAGGGCTCGTCGCGGTCATCGCCGTGCTGGTACGCCTGCGGCGCGGCTTCTCCGGGTCGCGCAGCCGGAAGGCGGCGACCGCCTCCTCCCCGCCGGCGGATGCGCACGAGCTGGAGCTGGTGCTCGAGCAGAACCGACGCAACCAGGCCCTGCTGCACCGCCAGCTGCGCATGCTCGACAACCTGCAGCGGCGCGTCGGCGACGACGGCACGCTGGGCGAGCTGTTCCGCATCGACCACCTCGCCAGCCGGGTACGCCGCAACGTGGAGAAGACCATCGCGCTGACCGGTGGCACGCCCGGGCGCCGGTGGACCGTACCGGTGCCGCTCACCGAGGTGGTCCGCGCGGCCGCCGCCGAGGTGCCGGGGTTCGAACGGGTCTCCACCGCGCAGGTGGAACCGGCCGCCCTGGCCGGCACGGCCGTCGTCGACGTCATGCACCTGCTCGCCGAGCTGGTCGAGAACGCCGTCACGTTCTCGTCGGCCGACACCCGCGTCCGGGTGAGCGGCGCCTGGGACGCCGACGGGTACGTCCTCACGGTCGCCGACCACGGCCCCGGCATGGACGACGACGACCTGCGGGCAGCCGCCGACGTCCTCGCCGCCACCACGCCGCCGCCCACCCGCGCGTGGGACGGCCTGTACGCCACGGGCCGCCTGGCCGACCGCTGCGGGGCCGCCGTGGCCCTGCGCAACGCCGACGGCGGTGGCCTCCTGGCCGAGGTACGCCTGCCGGCCGCCCTGCTGCACGAGGCGGCCGGGGCCACCGAGGCGACCATCGGCCTGCCACCGGCCGACCCGGCCCCGGAGGCGTCCCCGGCCCCACGCCGCAGGACGATCCCGGCGCAGCGGCTGCCACCGGGCGCGTCCCCCGCACCGGCACGCCCCGCACGCCCGGGTCCCGGGACCGCGCCGCCGCAGAAACTGGCGCCGGGAGCCACGCCGCGGAAGAAGCCGGGTACGGGCGTGACCACAGTGGGCACCGATGAATAGCCTCCGCGCGGCGCCGGTGCTGCCCGGCGGCGGCCCCGAGGACGCCTGGTACGACGACAACGCCGGCCCGGTCGTGCGCCTGTACGCGATGACCGGCGGCCGGGCGCACCCGGGCGACCACGGCTTCACGGTCAGCACGCTCGTCCAGCGCACCGAGGAGCGGGCGCCGGTCTCCACGCTGTCCCCGGAGGAGTCGGCGATCCTGCGGCTGTGCGCGCGGGCGTTGTCGGTCGCGGAGATCGCCGCGTACCTGACGCTGCCGCTCGGGACCGTCCACGTGCTGCTCGGCGACCTTCGCGACGCCGGGCTCGTCCGGATCCCGCAGCAGCCGGAGGAAGACCACCTGTCCCTCGCCGTCATGCAGCGGCTCCACGAAGGGTTGCTGGCGCTGTGACCGAGGACAGAACCCCGCCCCCGCACGGCACGACGCCGCACGGGATCACGCCCGACGCGACCGCGCCCCACCCGACCGCGCCCGACCCGACCGCGCCCGACCCGACCGCGCCCGACCCGACCCGGCGGGAACGCCGCTCCCCCTCCGTCATGCTGCTGGACGCCCTGATGCGCCTGGCCGTCGCCGCCCAGTCGGGACCCCAGCCCAAGCTGCGGCCGGCCGGGCGCGGGCGCCGCGGCACCGTGGGCTGGCTGGTGGCGGGGGTTCTGCTCGCCGTGGCCGGCACGGCGGTCGTCGTCGCGGTGGTGGTGCGCGGGCCCGGCGACCTTGCCTCGCTGCCGCCGCGCGCGCCGGACAAGGCTCGGGTGGCCGAGCCGGCGCCGTCGACCGCCCGCCCCGGATCGACCACCGCGGCGCCCACGTCCGCGGCCACCACGGGCGTGACGTCGCCCTCGGCATCGTCGGCGTCGACTGTGCCCGTACCCGGATCTGCTGTTCCGCCCTTGCCACCCGGGGCCGCGACCCCCTCGTCCGCGGCGGCTGGGTCGGCGCCGCTGGCGGCGCAGTACCGCTTTCCCGGCGGCGGGACGGGCCTGCTCGGGTACGACGCCGAGGTCACGATCTTCAATCCCGGCGCGGCGCGGCGGCGCGGCTGGGTGCTGACGCTCACGCTGCCGCGGCCGACGCTGCAGATCGCCCGGGTGTCCGGGGCGACGGCCCGGCAGGACGGTTCGACGTGGACGTTCGAGCCGGACGACACCACGCGGTCCGTGCCGGCGGACGGATCGGTGCAGGTGTCGTTCTCGGTGCTGGGCGCGACCCTGCTCGACGCCGCACCCCAGGACTGCCGCATCGACGGCGCCACCTGCGCGCGACCGGACGACCCTCCGCCCGCCTGACCCGCTCACCCGACCAGCCCCGACCGACCAGCCCACCCGACCCAGCAGGCCCGACCAGCCCCGCCCGACCAGCCCAGACCGAATGGCCCGGACCGAGCCGCGCGACCCTTCCCCTCCCCGACGACCGAAGATCGCGAGCACAGTGACCAAGAAACCCCAAACCGACGAGGCCCTCCGCGGCCCGGAGAAGCCCATCAAGCGGCGCATCGCCCGGCTCATCCTCGTGCCGGGCATCGCGGCGCTCGTCCTCTGGCTGGCCACGTCGTCGTACCTCGTGTTCAACGGCTACTACGACCGCGAGGTGGCCAACGGGGTGCGGCAGGTGTCTATCCCCGCGGTCCGCACCCTCGCCGCGATCCAGCGCGAACGCCGGGACAGCATCAACTACCTGTCGCACCCGGCGCGGGACCTGCAGTCGCTGATCGCGCAGCGGCAGGAGACCGACGACCTGGTGGCGAAGCTGCGGACGGCCGCCGACCCGGTCCTGAGCCGGGCACCGCGCTCGATCGACGTCCGCTGGCAGGCCTTCTCCGACCGGCTGGACCGGCTGCCCGGGGTGCGCAGCACCATCGACTCGGGCCGGGCGCTGCGGCAGCAGACCACGGACTTCTACAACGACCTGGTCGACTCCGCCATCGACCTGTTCGACACGCAGGCCCGGGTGGTGCCGGATGCCACGGCGACGCAGGGCGGCATCACCGCGACCGACACGTTCCGCGCCGGCGACCTGATGTCGCGGTCGAGTTCGCTGATCTCCGGGGCCCTGGGCGCGCAGAGCCTGAGCCAGCAGGACCATCTCCGCTTCGTGACCATGGTCGGCGCGTACCACACGACGCTGGAGACCGCGGTGCCGCAGCTGGAGCCGGAGGCCCGCGCCCAGTACGAGCGCATGACCGCCACCAGCGAGTGGAAGGCGCTGACGGCCGCGGAGAACGTGCTGATCTCGGCCGGGCCGTGGAAGGGCAAGGTACCGCGGGCGATGCAGCTGAGCGGCGTGCAGTGGGACGCGGCCGCGGCGGCTGTGTCCGACCAGCTGGTGGCGCTCACCGTGACGCAGGCCGACCGGGTGTCCATCAAGGCGCTGCGGACGGGCAACAACCAGTTGCTGGCCGCCGCCATCGGCAGTGCGGTGGCGCTGCTCATCGCGGTCGGCGCCATCGTGTCGGCGGTCCGGCAGTCGCAGATTCTGGTCAACCAGGCGCTGTCCGTACGCCTCGCGCAGCTGGGCAAGGACGCCGTGGCGGTCGTCGACGAGCGGCTCCCGGCGATCATCACGCGGCTGCGGAGACGGGAGAAGGTGGACGTCGCGCTGGAGCTGCCCAACCGGGACTACGGCCGCGACGAGATCGGGCATCTGGCGACGGTGCTGAACAAGTCGCTGCACGCGGCGGTGGACGCGGCCGTCGAGGAAGCCACCACGCGCGCGGCCGGCATGGCGATGCTGATGGGCGTCGCCCGGCGCCCGCAGCGGCCGCTGCAGCACGGCCTCAAGGTCATCGAGGAGTTGCAGAACCGGATCGGCGACGAGCAGATCCTCGCGGAGCTGTTCGACATCAACCATCAGCTCACCCAGACCCGCCGGTTCCTGGAGAACCTCATCATCCTGGCCGGCGGGCAGACCGGGCGCCGGTTCTCCCGGCCCGTCCCGGTGCGCCGGGTGCTGCTCGGCGCGATCGCCGAGACCCGGCAGTACCAGCGGGTCACGCTGCGCCGTACGCCGGACGTGGCGATCAGCGGCCCGGCCGTCACGGGCATCACCCACCTGCTGGCGGAGCTGCTCGACAACGCGCTCGTGTTCTCCCCGCCGGACTCGGAGGTGTGGATCAGCTGCACCCAGGCGCACCACGGCGTGGTGATCGAGATCGAGGACGCCGGCGTCGGCATGACGCACGAGGCGATGGAGCAGGCGAACACGCTGCTGGCCACCGCGCCCACCCCGGACCTGACGGGCCTGAAGGGCGGCGCGCAGATCGGCCTCTGGGTGGTCGCCGAGCTGGCGAAGCGCGGCGGGATGCAGGTCACGCTGCGGACGTCGGCGTACGGCGGGGTGCTCGCGGTCGTGCTGCTGCCCGCGACCGCCCTGGCCCCCGCGGAAGACGTGCGGCAGCTGGGCGAGCCGGACGACCCGCGGCACCCGGCGGAGCCCGGCGCGGACGTCCTGCGGCGCCCGTTCGAGCCGGACGGGCAGCTGCCGCCCGAGGAGGAGCCGACGGCGGCGATCCCGGCGCGCGTCGCGATGCCGGCGGTCGAGCAGCCGGCCACCCCGCTGAGCACCCGGTCCGCTCCGGTGCCGGTGGCAGGCGCCACCGCCATGCCCACGGCAGGCGCTACCGCCGTGCCCACGCCAGGCGCTACCGCCGTGCCCACGGCAGGCATCGCTGACACGACGACGGCGGCCGGGTCACCCGCATCGAACGGCGCCGGACCCGGCACCGGGCGGCCGCCGCTCCCTGTCCGGCGCCCGCAGGAGCATCTGGCGCCGCAGCTGCGCGACGAGACGGGCGGTCCCACGCAAACCGCCGCGCCCGTGTACTCGCCCGAGGCCGCCCGTAACCGCCTGGCCAGCTACCAGAAGGGCTGGCGGGCCGGCCGTACCGGTGAGATCAAGCCGCCCGGCCCCAAGCCCGCAGAGTGACATCCCTCCCCGCAGCACAACCCACGAGGACAGGAAGAACCATGGAACCGACCCCGCACAACGACCTCACCTGGATGCTCGACGAGCTCACCGCCGTGGACCAGGTGCTGCACGCGCTCGTGCTGTCGACCGACGGGCTGGTCGTGCAGAAGTCCGCGTCGCTGGACCGGGACGCCGCCGAGGTCCTCGCCGCCGCCGCGTCGTCGCTCTACAGCGTCGGCGCGGGCGTGGGGCGCCGGTTCGCCAGCGGCCCGGTGGACCAGATCATCGTGGAGTTCCAGGACCGGACGCTGTTCATCGCCTCGGCCGGGGAGAACGCCCGGCTCGCCGTGCTCGGCGGCGAGGACGTGGACATGGGCACGGTCGCGTACGAGATGGGCCGCCTGGTCACCCGCATCGGGCAGTACCTGGGCGCGCAGCGGCGCGACGGCGCGCCGCTCAACGGACACGCCGCGCGCTGATGGACGCCGGTGACGCCCGCGACGAGTCGGAACGGCTGGTGCCGCTGTACGTGCTGGTGAACGGCCGGACCACGCCGCGCAACGCGGCGCTGGACCTGGCGACCCAGGTCGTCGCGTTGCCGGCCGACACGACCGTGCTGGAGCCGGAGTACCAGCAGATCCTGCGGCAGTGCCGGGACTGGATGTCCATCGCGGAGATCTCCGCCTATCTGGGGCGGCCGCTGACGGTGGTGAAGGTGCTCGTCGACATCCTGCTCGAGCAGGACTACCTGGCCCTGGGCTCCGCCGCGCAGCAGACCGTCTACGACCGTGCCCTGCTGGAGACGCTGCTCTGCGGCCTCCAGCGGCTCTGACCTCAAGGACTCGACAGCACAATGGAACGCACATCCGTCAAGGTCGTCATCGCCGGGGGTTTCGGCGCCGGCAAGACGACCATGGTCGGTTCCGTCAGCGAGATCCCGCCCCTGACCACCGAGGAGGTGATGACCGAGGCCAGCGTCGGCGTCGACGACCTGGCGGGCCTCGAGGAGAAGAACCAGACCACGGTCGCGCTGGACTTCGGCCGGATCACGATCAACAGCGAGGTGGTGCTCTACCTGTTCGGCACGCCGGGCCAGGACCGCTTCTGGTTCATGTGGGACGAGCTGGCCCAGGGCGCGGTCGGCGCGGTGGTGCTGGTCGACACGCGGCGGCTACCGGCGAGCTTCGCCTCCGTCGACTACTTCGAACGCCGTGGCATCCCGTTTGTCGTCGCGGTGAACACGTTCTTCGGGGAGTGCTCGTACACCGACGACGAGATCCGGGGGGCGTTGCAGCTCAACCCGGAAGTCCCGCTCACGCGCTGCGACGCGCGGCAGCGGGCCTCCGCGGTGGACGTGCTGATCCTGCTCCTGCAGTACGTGCTGGCCAAGCTACCGGCTTAGCCGGACCCGGACCCGGACGCGCGGCAGCGCAGCGGCGGCGCTGCCCCGTCCGGCGCTGCCCGGCCGCCGAGTGGGGTGGGCCCATGCGGGGCGGCTGGCTAAGTCGGGCGGCAGGCCGCAAGGACGGCTGCCAGTGCGAGAACCCGCTCGCCACGCCGTCGTCGCCGACGCTCCGGCAGACTTCCTCAAGGGTCCAACCGCCGATACTTACCTAGCGCTCGATGCCTTGTCGGCAATGTGCACGAAAACGCCACCACCGACAGGTCTAGCGCCGGCCCCGGTTGCCGGCCCGCGCGAATCCGAAGCTGCGGCCGAGGTGGTCGAGGGCATCGGCGGCGAAGGGTTCAATCTGCTGACGAGTCAGCCCGATGGGACTCGTGATACCCACGGCGAGGGCACGCGCGGTGCGGACTCGCGCCCGGCCAAGCTGCGCGAGATCGACCATTTCCAACAGTTGGCGGGGCCGAGGGTCACCCATGTTCACGGGGCGTTCGTTCTCGATGTAGAACTCGATGCGCGATGCCCCGGCGGGAACAAGTGACAGTGGATCCGTCGATGCGGTCACCAACAACCCGCTGGTGCACACGGACCAACCGGCCTCGAGGAAAGCGAGGATTTCGTCGAAGGTTACTGCCAGGTCGCCGGGGACGGGTGTGTAGCCGTTCGCCGTGGTGGTGGAAGGTCGGATGGCGTCGAAGTCGATGCGGACTTCGGCCATCACCGCCGCGTCGACGCTGTAGCTAGTCGGCAGAGCGATCTGCAGACCGGCCCGGATTGCAGTGCGGCCATCCGGGCCTGCGACCAGGTATTCGTATGTTGCCTGCTGGCCGGTATTGCGGAACTCCTCGTCAACCTCGCTCCAACCTGAGCGACTCCGACCGCCATAGCGTTGCCTCAGAACGAGCAGGAAGTCGTCCAGACCGGATCTGGCGACGGCGTCGAGCATGCGTTCGCGACCATCGTCCGTGATCTGCAAGTCGTCGCCGCGTATGAGGACATGCCCGCTCACCGCGAGTCGCAGATCCATGATCGCGTCTGTGCGGGAGTCGACACGCCAGCCCCGCGTCCGGCTTGCTTCGTCGTCGAAGACGATGTCTGGCTGCCATACGGCACTCCCGTCGCAGCGACGGACGAGGCGGCCGCGCCGCTCGTCCCGGAAGGGGCGTCCCCAGTCGCCGCCGACCAGGAGGATCTCAGTCCAGTCCGGTCCGATGTAAGGTCGGCCGGTGGCCGGTGCGAGAGGAAAGCCGATGTGTTCCACTCCGCCGCGACGCCCGCCGACTGCCTGGATCTGGTCCCACACCATGCGATCCATCGCCACGACCGGGTACCCCGCGGGGGCGCAGAGGATTCGCTCGACGCGGGTAAGGCCGCCGTCGAATGGTTGCACGTAACCATCGCCGATCTGCTCGACGAGCGCCCGCGGATCGCCGAGCAGATCTGCTCCGCCCACGGCATCGACGGTCGTCTGGAACGCGGCCTCATTGCCCGGCTCACCTGGCCGGATGGTTCTCTCTCGTGCGTCCACGTTCACGGTGACTGTCGGCGAGGCAACATTGACCGCAATTGGGTTAGTGAGCTGCTTCAACAGCTCGGCGATGACTTCGCTCGGCGTGATGAGGCCAGCGTAAGACGTGCGCACGGCGGGGTATCGGTCCAGCAACCGACTGATCTGCTCAGCGTCCCAGACCCGCCAGCCGAGAAGACCGATACGGTCCTGATACTCGGCCATCAGTCTGTCGAAGGCGTCTTTGCTGCCGGTACCAGGGGTACTCGACAGTGAGATGTTCGTCGTGAAGACAAGATACTGCGGCCGTTGGCCGTAGGAGACGCGACGTTTGGCGGGATTTGCCCAGTCTTCAAGTTCGGCTTTGACGCGCCCGAGAAACCATCGATTGTCAGCCTGGGTCGTTCCAGGCCGGGCCTTGTATTTGGCCTGCAAAACCCCGTGACCGTCCCACGGGTGCTGCGGGTCAGGGAACGGGACGGGACCGTCGAAGGTTGCTTCTCGGCCTCCGTCCGGCCCGTCACCGAACACCTTGAGGCCCGGCCCCAATACGCACAGCGCGAGTGCTTGGCTGAGCGACTCGAACCCGTCCGCACCCAATTTGCTGAAGTCGTCAGGCACGCCGTACATCATCGGCGAGCTCTCACGGAAAGGGTGTGAAGAAGCCTGGCGTGGCGGCGGTCGATGCGCACTGGCATTCGATGGTGATCACGCAACGTACAGGAGCTGATCCAGACCGGCACCGGCAGGTGCCGGTTCGACTCTCGACCCAGGCGACCGCGGCGCAGGTGCAGCGCGGCGTAGACCATGGATGATCGATGCGCGTGCACGCTCACGGATCGCGTAGGCGCCCTTCATAAGAAAGGCGTCATTCGCCGATCAGGCCGTGCCGCAATCGCAGCGGGCAGCTCGGCATCATCGACCACAAGCCGACCGTACCCAGCCGACGCGGGTAAATGGCGAGTCACGGTCGCGCTAAGCGATCGGCTCCAGCCGGACCTTGAAGTGCCGCAGCAGCGCCGGCGCCGACACGATGCGGTAGCCCCGAACCCGTTCCGGGTCCTTCGCGATCCGGCCCAGCGTCTCGGCCACGTAGTCCAGATGGGCGTCGGTGTACACCCGCCGCGGGATGGCCAGGCGTACGAGCTCGAACGGCGCCGGCTGCAGCAGCCGGTGCTCGTCGTCCACCGCGCCGAGGTAGAGCGAGCCCAGCTCGGCGCAGCGGATGCCGCCCCGGAGATAGAGCTCGCTGGCCAGGGAGTGGCCGGGGAACTGGGCCGGCTCCAGGTGCGGCAGGAGCCGGCCGGCGTTGAGGTAGAGGGCGTGGACACCGGCCGGGCGTACGGTGTCCACGCCGGCCTCGTTGATCAGCGTGGCCAGGCGCGCGGTCGAGGCGGCCCGTGACCGCAGGTAGTGCACGTCGACGACCTCGCGCAGCCCCTGGGCGATGCGTTCCAGGTCCTGCCCGGCGAGCCCGCCGTAGGTGGAGAAGCCCTCGGTGGCGATGAGGTTCGCCTCGCAGACGGCGTACAGCTCGGCGTTGCGCAGGCCGATGAACCCGCCCACCGGGGCGAGGCCGTCCTTCTTGAGGCTGACCAGGCAGCCGTCGGCGAGCTGGAACGCGCGGGTGGCGATCTGCCGGGGCGTCCAGTCGCTGTAGCCGGCCTCGCGTTCCCGCACGAGCCAGGCGTTCTCGGCGAAGCGCGCGGCGTCCAGCAGGAACGGCACCCGGTGCCGCCGGCAGAGCGCCGCGACGGCTTCCAGGTTGGCCATCGACACCGGCTGCGCGCCGAGCCCGTTGTTCGTGATCGTCATGAGGACCAGGCCGACCCGGTCGCCGTCCGGGCCGGCCAGGACGTCCGCCAGCGCGCCCAGATCGATGTCGCCCTTGAACGGCTCGTCGCTGTCCAGGTCACGCGCCTGCGGGCAGGGCAGGTCGAGGGTGTGCGCGCCGGCCAGCTCCACGTTGGCGTGGGTGGTGTCGAAGTGGGTGTTGCTGACGCAGATCTGCCCCGGCCGCAGCAGCGCGGAGAACACGATCCGTTCGGCGGCGCGGCCCTGGTGCACGGGCAGGACGTGCGGGTAGCCGGTGAGGTCGCGTACCTCGTCGCGGAAGCGGAACCAGGATCGGGCGCCCGCGTACGACTCGTCGCCCCGGGCCGCCGCGGCCTCCTGCTCCGCGGAGGTGGCGCCGGTGCCGGAGTCGCTGAGCAGGTCCACGGTGATCTGGTCGGCGCGCAGGTTGAACGGGTTGTGCCCGGCGGCGGCGTACGCGGCCCGGCGCTCGTCCGCGGTGAGGAACGGGATCGGCTCGACCACCTTGATCCGGTACGGCGGCAGCACGGTGGACATCTCGTCGGTCATGGCGCTCTCCTACCGGGCCGGAACCCGCTGCGGGTTGGGGGCGCTCACCTGATACGCCTCGGACGACAGGTAGACGGTCATGCCGGGGCGCGGGACCCCGAGCCGCAGCGACACGTGGGCGAGCAGGCCGACGCCCTCCTCGAGCCGGCGGGACGTGACGGCCGCGATCGCGCGGTCCAGCTCCGCCGGGTCGAAGCCGTGCCGGTCCATCAGCCCGCGGACCCGGTCGTGGGCCTGCCCGTCGTCGCTGACGTAGCTGCGGATCGGCACGTACACGCTGTAGCCGATGGGCCGGTCCACGCCCGCCGCGTACGTGAAGCTGCTGATGATCGGCCGGCCGGCGTACGGGCCCGGCCCGGCGGCCTGCCGGCAGAAGCCGGTGACGGCGTCCGTGTCGACGCCGGGCACCATCGCGGCGGCGCGTGCCACGTCGGCCAGGTCGGCGTCGTGCTGGGAGACGTAGAGCTTGATCCGGGCGCTGTCCGCGTCGTGCAGGTCCAGCGCGAAGAAGGTGAGCCGGTCGGCGGCGCCGACCTCCCCCGGCCGCAGCCCGCGCAGCCGCACCGCTCGGTGCGCCGGGGCCGCCCCGAGCCGGCCGAGCGCCTCGGCGACGAGCCCGTCCGCGTTCGCCACCCCGCGGATCTCGGGGTTCAGGTACACCTTGAACTCGGGGGCGCGGCGCAGGATCAGCGAGTGCCACATGCCGAAGAGGCCCTGCGGCCGGTCGGTGTCGAACAGGTCGAGCACCCGGTCGAGCCGCGTCGTGGTCAGCCGGTGCCGGCGCGTCTGCCGGTGCAGGAAAGCGAGCGCGGAGGACAGCTCGGCAGGGCGGCTCAGGTCCGCCACCGCGGCCTCGGCCAGGATGCGCAGCGTAGGGCGGCCGTGGTGGTGGAACGCCACGGAGAACTCGATCGGGGTGTGGTCGTCGGCGATGTCCGAGGGCCAGGCGGGGCCCGCGTCGAGGGGGCGGGGGCCGGCCGGGCCGAGCAGGTCGGCGACCAGCTGTGCCGACATCACCGGGTCGGCCCCGGTCACCCGGCAGAGCCGGGTCAGCTGGTCGCGGACATGGCTGACGAGGGACGTGACCGGCACGTGACCCTCCACTGAGGACGCGATCACGTGATCATTTAATCAGTAGACATCGATCATTCCGCAATCTGTCTGACATTCATTCACTGTGGTGAATATCACTGGCCGGTGCGCCCGTCGATGCACTCGCGCAGCAGATCGGCGTGACCGCAATGGCGCGCGTACTCCTCGACCATGTGGATCAGCACATCGCGCACGGTGGTCTCCTCGCCGTGCCGGGTCAGGACCGTGGCGCCGAGGTCGGGTGCCTCGTCCAGCCACCGGTCGGCGGCGGCGATCCGGCCCTTCCACGTGGCGAACGCGTCCGCGGCCACCGCGGCGTCGCCGGCCGCACCGTCGAAGTCGACGTCCTTGCGCCCCTCCGACCAGTACGGAGGGGCAGCGTCGCGCTGCCCCTTCAGGCACTGCTCGAACCAGATGTGCTCCACCCGGGCCATGTGCCGGACCAGCCCCAGCAGGCTCATCGTGGACGGCGGCACCGACCGGGCCGCGAGCTGCTCCGGCGACAGGCCGCCGCACTTCAGCTCCAGCGTGAGCCGGTAATGGGCCAGGTACTCCCGGATGGTCGCCAGCTCACCGACCGGCTTGCCCGCCACCCGCGGGTCCTCGCCCTGCGGCGCCCACATCCCGTTGTGCCCCACCACGTGCTCACTCGTCATGATCCCCACCCTAGAGACCCCGGGGGCCGCGGCACACGCCGCGACCCCCGGCCGGGGGGGCGGGGGGGGGCGGGGGGGGGGGGGCCGGCGGGGGGAGGGGGGGGGGCCGCGTAGCCC
>NZ_JADMLH010000001.1:825139-872712 GCF_016464385.1 Nucisporomicrobium flavum
TTGGTCCCCCCCCCCGTCCTCACGCTTATTTACCCCCCCCCACGCCCCCCGGGGGGCCGCGGCACACGCCGCGACCCCCGGCCGGCCGGCCGGCGAGCGGCCGGGGTGATGGCTCAGCGGGTGGCCGGGGTGATGCCGAAGTCCCGCCACGCCGTGCCGTAGTCCTGGAAGCCCAGCCGGGCCCCCGCGGTCCGCGTCACGGTCCCCTTCGCGACGATCTTGCCGCTGCCGGAGATCGAGTAGACCGGCCCGCCGCTGTCACCCGGGCGGGCCGCCGGCTGCCCCTCGGTCTGCTCGGCCTCGACGAGGTCCTCCCGGTCGGCGTAGAAGAACAGCACCTTGAGGTTGCACACCGGCCGGCCGAGCTCCCGCGAGCTGGAGACGCCGGACTGGCACAGGTACTCGCCGACGAACGTCCAGCCCCAGCCCTCCACCAGGCCCACGAGGTTGTCGTCCGGGTTGCCGATGTAGACGTACCCGTCGACGGCGGAGGTGGGCACCAGCTCGACGTCGTGGTCCTGGTTCCGCGGCCCGACGTTGCCGATGAACTCGCCCCGGGCGTCCTGGAAGCGGTCGCCGCCCTGCCCGCAATGCGCGGCGGTCAGCAGGTAGCCGGCCGAGCCGTTGCGCACGCCGAAGCCCGACGTGCAGGCGGTCGACCGGGTGGTGTTGACGATCGTGGCGCCACCCTTCCACGGCGACCAGTCGTCGTCGCGGCTGGTCGGTCGCAACGCGGGCTCGTGCACCACGCTGACGGGCACGCCGGCGGCCGCGCGGACGCCCGCCGCGCCCGGCGGCGCCGAGACCACGAGACCGCTGCCGTCGCCCTTCAGCTTGACTGCCTGGATCGGCAGGCCGGGATTGCCGGCCCGGACGGCGGCCGCGGCCGCCCGCAACTCACCCAGCGAGTGCGCAGCGCTTCTCACAAGTACGGGCGCAGTGCGCGAAGCGTTCGCCACGGCCCGGCGCATCGACGGAGGAACGACACCCTTCCACCACAACGCCACCGCGGAATCCTCGAGCGTGATGCCGGCGTAGCCGGAGTATCCCCGCCGCTCGACCTCCCAGCGCACCACGGACGCGGCCGCCACCAGAGGCCGCTGCCGCTCCATGCGGGCCCGGTCCGCGGCCGGCAGCACGCTGAGCGCGTCCACCGTCGCCGCGACGGAGGCCGACGCGGCGCCGGGCGCGGATCCGGCGGGTCCGGCAGCCCCCGCGGTCTCGGCGGTCCCGGTCGTCGCGCCGACAGCCGGGGTGGCGGAGGCGGGTGCCTGCAGGGCGGTGACGGTCAGGGTGAGCATGGCGGCCGCAACGGTCCAGCGACGCGGGTGTGACAACGATGTCATGCGATCAGAGCTCCCTCGGTGACGGATGTCGCCTGATGGATGAACACGACCGACAGATCGATGGTTATCGATAGTAAACTTTCTATTACGAACCCGCTACCGCCGCTATTCACATTCCTCGTCGTCGTCGCGCACGGCCGCCACGTCGTCCAGGAAGTCGCGGAACCCCGCCGGCCAGTGCGCGGGCGCCGGGAACAGGCCGGGCTGCGCCTCGAGGGCAAGACCGACCCGCACGAGCACCGCGGCGACCTCCGGTGGCACCGGCACCGTGTGCCGTTGCTCCAGCAGCAGCGACCGTTCGCGGTCGCCGAGCCCGTCCCAGACGTCCACGAAACGATCACCCACGAGCCCACCGTAGGGCGCGGAGCCGCAGCTCACGGCAGGTTCGCCGACCGATCACCCCGGCGCCGCGCCCGGGCCGGGCAGAATCGGGGGATGTCTCGGATTCTTTCGCAGCGCGACCTCGAGTTCCTGCTCTACGAGTGGCTGGACGTCACGGCCCTGACCGCGCGGCCCCGGTTCGCCGAGCACTCGCGGGAGACCTTCGACGCGATGCTCGAGGTCTCGGCGCAGATCGCCGAGCGCGAGTTCGCCCCGCACAACCGGGCCGGCGACCTGCAGGAGCCGACCTTCGACGGTGAACGGGTGACCGTGATCCCCGAGGTGAAGGCCGCGCTGAAGGCGTTCAACGACTCCGGGCTGCTCGCCGGGGGGCTCGACGAGGAGCTGGGCGGCCTGCAGCTGCCGCACGCCGTGCTGCGGGCGTGCTTCGCCTGGTTCCAGGCCGCGAACATCGCCACGTCGGCGTACCCGATGCTCACCATGGCCAACGCCAACCTGCTGCTCACGTACGCGAAACAGGAGCATGTCGACGCCTTCGTCCGGCCGATGCTGGAGGGCCGGTTCACCGGCACGATGTGCCTGTCGGAGCCGCAGGCGGGGTCGTCGCTGAGCGACGTGACGACCCGCGCGGTGCCGGCCGGCGACGGCGCGTACCGGCTGCACGGCAGCAAGATGTGGATCTCCGCGGGCGACCACGAGCTGAGCGAGACGATCGTGCACCTCGTGCTCGCCCGGGTGCAGGGCGCGCCCGCCGGGGTGAAGGGCCTGTCGCTGTTCATCGTGCCGAAGCACCTGCTCGGGCCGGACGGCTCCCCCGCGGAACGCAACGACGTGGTGCTGGCCGGGCTGAACCACAAGATGGGCTTCCGCGGGACGACGAACGCCGTGCTGTCGTTCGGCGACGGGACGTACGAGCCGCAGGGGGCGCCCGGCGCGGTCGGCTACCTGGTCGGCGAGGAGGGGCGCGGGCTCGCGTACATGTTCCACATGATGAACGAGGCGCGGATCGGGGTCGGGGCCGGCGCGGTCGCGCTCGGCTACACCGGCTACCTGCACGCGCTGGCGTACGCCCGGGAGCGGTTGCAGGGCCGCCCGGTGACGGGCAAGGACCCGGCCGCGCCGCCGGTGCCCATCGTGCGGCACCCCGACGTCCGCCGGATGCTGCTCGCCTCGAAGTCGTACGTGGAAGGCGGCCTGGCCCTCGTCCTGTACGCGGCGATGCTGGTCGACGACGATTCCCCGGACGCGCCGCTGCTGCTGGACGTGCTCACGCCGATCGTGAAGGCGTGGCCGTCGCAGTGGTGCCTCAAGGCGAACGACCACGCGATCCAGGTGCACGGCGGCTACGGCTACACCCGCGAGTACCCGGTCGAGCAGTTCTACCGCGACAACCGGCTCAACCCCATCCACGAGGGCACCGACGGCATCCAGGCGCTGGACCTGCTCGGCCGCAAGGTCGTCATGCAGGGCGGCGCGGGCCTGGCGCTGCTGCTGCGCACCATCGGCGCGACGACCGCCCGGGCGCCGGAGGAGCTGTCCGCGATGGCGTCGGCCCTGGACGCGGCGTGCGCGCGGCTCACCGAGGTGACGCGGAAGCTGTGGGCCGCGGGTGACCCGGACGCCGCGCTGGCCAACGCGACCGCGTACCTGGACACGGCCGGGCACATCGTCATCGCGTGGATGTGGCTGGAGCAGGCGATCGCCGCCGCCGGCAAGGAGGGCGCGTTCTACGACGGCAAGCGCCTCGCGGCCCGCTACTTCTTCACCCACGAGCTTCCGCGTACGGGCCCGTGGCTGGATCTGCTCGCCGGCGGCGACACCCTCCTCGCGGACCTGGACGACGCCGTTCTCTAGAGCAGTTCCCGCAGGGCCGCGAGGTGCTCGTCGACCGTGCCGAACGAGACGACGCCGCTGCCCGCCCCGGCCAGTTCCCCGGCGGCGGGCAGCAGCTCCTCGTACAGCCGCGCGGCCGCCTCGCGATCGCCCAGGTCGGCCACGGCCCGCGCGGTGAGGCAGAGCCGGGCCTCCCACAGCAGGTCGTGCGGGGACCGCGGCAGGTCCCGTACGGCCTGCGCGGCCTCCTCGCGCCGCCCGTCGGCGAGCAGGCGCCCGGGACGCACCCACGGCTCGTACGGGCCGGTGTCCCCGCCGTCGTGCCCGATCGACAGCAGGGCCAGCCCGAGCAGGCCGTCGCTCATCCCCGGCATGCCGCTGCCGGCGAGCCGCGCGCACGCCGTGCGGTACGCGTCCTCGGCGGGACAACCGGTCACGGCGAGCCGGAGGGCGGCGTACAGCTCGGTGAACACGCCGACCACGGGCAGCTCGTAGCGGCCGGCGAGCCGGTCGGCGGCGGCCGCGTGCCCGTCCGCCGCGTCGAACCCACCGCGGGCGCAGGCCGCCTGCAGCCGGATCAGGTGCCCGAGCACCTCCACGGTCACGAGGTCGTGCTTCGCTGCCAGGCCGACGAGCTCCGCGCCGAGGCGGTCCCGCTCCCCCGCGGTCCCCGTACGGGCGAAGGCGTGCAGGAACCGCGCGTTGAGCGCCAGCGCGAGCAGCCCGGGATCGTCGAGCTCCCGGGCGATCGCCTCGGCCTCGGCGGCGGCCCGGCGGCCCCGGTCGCCGGTGTCCCCGCGCAGCTCGAGGGCGAGCGTCGACAGCAGCCGGCTCCGCAGCGGCGGCAGCGCGCCGGGCAGCACCCGCTCGACGGCGGCGGCGACGCGGCCGGCGAGCTCCTGGTCGTCGTTGCGCGGCCAGATCGCCGGCACGTCGAAGCCGGTGAGCACGGCCGCGGTCAGCTCGGGGTCGCCTGTGGCGGTGACCGCGGCGATCGCCTCGGCGCGCAGGGCCCGCGTCTGCTCCAGGTGACCGGTGACGGCCAGGTTGCGCCCCAGCCCGGCGAGCGCGGTCAGCCGCACGGCCACCTCGCCGCTGCCGGCGGCCAGGACCTGCTGCCACAGCCGGGCGGCCTCGTGCGGGTTGCTGCGACGTTCCGCCTCCTCCGCGGCCGTACGGGCGTACCGGGCGGCCTTCGGCGCGGTGGCCCGGCCGGCGGCGAGCCCGAAGTGGTGGGCGAGCACGGCCGCGTCGCCGGGCGAGAGGCGTTCGATGGCCGCCCCGGCCGCCGCGTGCCAGTGCGAGCGGCGTACGGCGGTCAGGTCGTCGTAGACGGTGTCCCGCACCAGGATGTGCGCGAACCGCAGGCGCGGCCCGTCCTCGGTGAGGAACCCGGCGGCGAGGGCGTCGTCCAGGGCGTCCACCACGTCGCCGGCCAGCGCGCCGAGCACCTCGGGGTCGACGTCGCGGCCCAGCACCGACGCCTGGCGCAGCACGTCGCGGGTGCGCTCGGGCAGCCGGGCGAGGCGGTGCCGGATGACGTCGCGGACGCCCGCGGGAATGTGGTCCAGGGCGGCGCCGTCGGCGTGCAGCCGGGCGAGCTCGCGGGCGAAGAACGGGTTGCCGCCGCTGCGCCGGTGCACCGCCCGGGCCACGCCCACGCCGGCGGGCGCGCCGAGCACCCCGGCCACGAGCCGGCCGACCTCAGGCTCGGTCAGCCCGCCCAGGTACACCCGCACCGGCTCGGTACGCGCCCACCGCGCCAGCGCCGCCGTCAGCGCCGGTCCGATCTCCGTGGCCCGGTACGTCCCCAGCACCAGTACCCGCCCGGGCCCGGAGTGCAGGGCGGTGAGCAGGTCCAGGCTGTCCGCGTCGGCCCGGTGCAGATCGTCGGCGACCAGCAGCACCGGCGATCCGCCCGCGGCGGCGGCGACCCGGGCGGCGGCCTCCCGGCGGCGGCGGAACCGCACGGCGGCCGGATCCTCCCCGGGTGCCGGTACGGTCTCCGGCGTCCACGGCCAGGCGGCGGGGGCGCCGTCGTCCTCCGGCCCGCGTCCCCACAGCACGACCCAGCCGCGTGCGGCGAGCCGCCCGGCGACCGTCTCGGCGAGGGCGGTCTTGCCGGCGCCGGGCTCCCCGGAGATCAGCGCCACCACCGCCTCGTTCCCGGCCGCGGCCCGGCCGGCGGCGGCCTCGAGAACGGCGAGTTCGTCGGCCCGTCCCACCAGGGCACGAGGAGTGGACCGCCCCTGCGGGGCCCGCGGCGGATCCAGGTGCGGCGCCTGCGCCAGGATGTCGGTCTCCAGCCGGCGCAGCCGCGGCCCCGGATCGACGCCGAGCTCACCGACCAGCACGTCCCGGGCCCGGCGCAGCGCGGCGAGCGCCTCACCCTGCCGGCCCGCCCGGTACAGCGCGGTGGCCAGCAGGTGCCACGCGTCCTCCCGCAGCGGCGCCTGCGTGGTGTGCGCCTGCAGGTCGGACACCGCCTCGGCGGCTCGCCCCAGTTCGAGCAGGGCCTCCGCGCGTCGTTCCACGGCGAGCATCCGCAGCTCGTTCAGGCGGTCGATCTCCGCGCGTGCCCAGGGCTCGGCCTCGTGCTCGGCGTACGCGGGTCCACGCCACAGCGCGAGGGCGTCGTCGAGCCGGGTCAGGGCGTCCGCAGCGGGGTCGCCGGTACGGGTCACCGCGGCTTCGAACCGCCAGGCGTCCACTGCGTCCGGCGCGGCGGGCAGCGCGTACCCGGGCGGGCTGGTGACCAGCAGCTCGGCGGGCCGCCGCGGGAGCCGGTCGGGTTCGAGCACCCGGCGCAGGTCGGCGACGAACGTCCGGATGGCGGCGACGGCGGCGTCCGGCGGCGCCTCCCACAGGTCCCCGACGAGCCGGTCCACGGGCACGACCCGGCCGCGCGCCACCAGCAGCCGGGCCAGCACCGCCCGCTGCCGGGCCCCGCCGATCGCGACCGGCTCTCCCCCGGCGTCGGCGCCGATCGGCCCGAGCACCCGGAACGTCGTCACCCGGCCGGTCATGGCCACCCATCGTAGGCGGCGCAGCGCACTCATCCGGCACTCATCCGGCACTCATCGGCGCGGGTGAGGCTGGGCGGCATGGACAGCATCACCGGATTCGACTACCAGGACGTCCCGGCCGCCGAGGGCGTCACCCTGCACACCGCGGTCGCGGGCAGCGGCACGCCGATCGTGCTCCTGCACGGCTTCCCGCAGACCCACCTGATGTGGCGGCACGTCGCGGCCGACCTCGCCGCCGACCACACCGTCATCTGCCCGGACCTGCGGGGTTACGGCAGGAGCAGCAAACCCGGGGACCCCGACGGTACGGCGTACGCGAAGCGCACGATGGCCGCGGACGTGGTGGCCGTGGCCCGCGCGCTGGGCCACGACCGGTTCGCGCTCGCCGGGCACGATCGGGGCGCCCTGGTCGCCTTCCGCGCCGGCCTGGACCACCCGGAGGCGGTGTCCCACCTGGCGCTGCTGGACATCGTCCCGACCCTGGACATGTGGGACGTGCTGCACGGCGTGTCCGCGTCGGTGGCGTTCCACCTGTACCTGATGGCGCAGCCGCCCGGCCTGCCCGAGGCCATGATCACCGGCGCCGCCGACGCGTTCTTCGGCCACTTCCTCGACGTGTGGACCAAGGACCCGGCCGCGCTGCCGCCCGCCGTACGCGAGACCTACCTCGCGGCCTCGCGGGCGGCGATCCCGTCGATCGTCGCCGACTACCGGGCGTCGGCGGGCATCGACGTCGAGCATGATCGGGCGGACCGGGACGCCGGGCGCACGTTCGCGATGCCGGTGTCGGTGCTGCAGCAGGACTGGGGCGCCGCCCTCGGCTACGACGCCGCCGCGGTGTGGCGCGCCTGGGCCCCGGACCTGCGGCACGGGCTCGTGACGTGCGGGCACTTCATGGCCGAGGAGGCACCGGCCGAGGTCGTCAAGGCGCTGCGCGCCCTGCTGGCCCGCTGACGCCGCGCGCCTGGTCCGCGTCCGGCGGGCCGGGCACGCTCAGCGCAGCCAGGGAACCGAGCGGTCGAGCAGCCCCCGTTCGCGCAACTCGCGGCGCAGCGGAATGTCCTCGTCGACGTATCCGTCCCATTTCACACCCCAGTAATTGATGGTGCCGGGGGCCTCGCCGAGCAATTGTCGTTGCACCGGGGTGCGATTTCGCCACCACGCGCTGCCGCGATCGACCGGCATGTCGTCGAGCGGCCGGATCCACCGGTACGTATATCCGACGAAAAGTATCTTGCGGGTCACGGCGCTGGTGTTCGCCGACCGGGAATGCCACAGCCGGCGGTCGAAGATGAACGCGTCGCCCGGCGCGGCGGTGATCTCGACGGTGCCCAGCGGGTCGGGGTTGGCGGCGCCCGGGTCGGCGGGCCGTTCGAGGGTGTTGCGCAGGTGGCTCCCCGGGATGACCTTGGTGGCGCCGCGGCCGGTGCGCGACAGGTCGGAGAGCACGTAGCCGACCTTGAGCGAGAACATCGGCCGCGGCAGGGCAGGGTCGAGCGTCTCGGGGTCGGAATTCTGCCGGTAACCGTCCTGGTGCCAGCCCCACGACGGCGGCTCTTCGGCCCGTACCGGCGGGGTCACGTCCAGGTGATTGTGGTGGCTGTAGATGTTCCATCCGGCGACGCCCCAGATGTACGGGAACACCGCCGGCGCGGTGAGCAGCTCGCCGAACTCCTCGTCGCGGGGCAGGAAGCCGAGCAGGTGGAGCGCGCCGTTGTCCTTGACCCGGCCGGCGGCGCGCTCCTCGGCGTACACGCGGTCGACGGCGGCCTCGAGGCGCTGCCGGCGGTCCTCGTCCAGCGCGCCGCGGACGAGGACGACGCCGCGTTCGAGGAATTCGGCGCGTTGCGCGGGCGTCAGCGGCTCGTACCCGCCGACCATTTCCTGGTGCACGGTGGATTGCATCGATGCCTCGTTTCAGCTCGGCTTTGTACCCATGACGCGAGCCGTGGCCATACGCGTTGCCTGGTTCGACGAATACGGCGGAGAAAATTCATGCCGCGATCGATCGGACACCGGAAGTCAGTTAACATCGGGCGGTTCCGGACGTTATTGTCGGCGCATGGATTCGACGATCTTGCCGATTCCCGGCGTCGACGTCCCCGACCACCGCGGCCGCACCGGCCTCGACCGGGTGGGCCGTGACCTCACCGGCAACCCCGACGTCGTGGTGCGCGACGTGCAGCTGCTGGCCAGCGCCTGGCACGTGCTGCGCCGCACCACGTACGACTACCGCCACGCCGACGGCACCTGGACCACCGAGAACCGGGAGACGTACGACCGCGGCAACGGCGCGACGATCCTGCTGTACGACCGGGACCGCGGGACCGTGCTGCTGGCCCGCCAGTTCCGCTACCCGGTGTACGTCAACGGGCACCCCGACGGCATGTTGCTGGAGACCGCGGCCGGCCTGCTGGACGACGACGACCCCGAGACCGCGATCCGCCGGGAGGCGGGCGAGGAGCTCGGGGTCGAGGTCGGGGAGCTCGAGCACGTCTTCGACGTCTACATGAGCCCGGGCTCGGTCACGGAGCGGCTGCACTTCTACGCCGCACCGTACACGCCGGAGAGCCGGACCACGCCGGGCGGCGGGGTGGCCGCCGAGGGTGAGGACATCGGCGTGGTGGAGCTGCCGTTCGCCGAGGCCCTGGAGATGATCCACGACGGCCGGATCGCCGACGCCAAGACGGTGATGCTGCTGCAGTGGGCAGCCCTGCGCGGCCCGTTCGCCGGACGCTGACGCCCGGGCGCCCGGGCGCGCCCAGGTCAGGCCGCCATCCCCCGCAGCAGGGCGTCGACCAGCTTCTCGGCGTAGCCCTCCTCGGGCACGTTGGGATTCCAGTGCAGCATGTTCTGCGCGATGCTCGGTCCCGAGATCATCAGCAGGGTGAGCTCGATGTCGAGGTCGGCGCGCAGCTCGCCGGTCTCGATACCACGGCGCAGCACCTGGCGCATGACCTCGCGGCGGGGCTCGGTGGCCGCCTGGTAGACCGCCTGCATCTCGGCGCTGCGGACCATCTCCGGCAGCAGGCAGGCGGTGACCTTGCTGTACTGCTCCATGCGCTTCTGGCGTCCCTGCATGACCAGCATGACGAGGTCGTCGCGCACCGACTTGCCCTCCGGCACCGGCAGCGGGCCCTTCATCCGCGCCACCGCGTCGGTGAGCAGCGCGACCTTGTTGGCCCAGCGGCGGTAGATCGTCGCCTTGCCCACGCCCGCCTTCGCCGCCACCGCCTCGATGGAGATCGCGTCGGCGCTCTGCCCCTCGGCGAGCAGGGCGGTCACCGCCTCGAGGATCGCCTCGTCGGCTCGGGCATCGCGGGGCCGGCCCGGTGCCTTGCGGCCCGGACCGGTTCCCGCGTCAACGCTGACCGTCGTCATGCGCTCCATTGTTACTGAGCCTTCACCGTACGGCCACGACGGCCGTCACGCCTCGACCAGTTCGACGCCCTGTTCCTCGGCGAGCGACTCCGCCGTGGTGGGCGCCGGCGCCTGGGCGGGCCGCTTGCCGGGCAGCCACAGCACGGCGACGAGCACGCCGAGCAGGGCGAACAGCGTGGTGCCCAGCGAGGCGTAGTGCATGGCGGAGATGAACGAGTCGTTGGCGGTCTGGAGCAGCCCGTTCGCCCCGGGACCGGCCTGGGCGGCCACCCCGTACGCACCGGAGATGGACTCGTTCGCCACGTCGCGGGCGGCGGCGGGGAGGTTCGCCGTCGCGTCGGTCATGCCGTCGCGGTACACCGAGGACAGCACGGCTCCGAGCG
Source organism: Nucisporomicrobium flavum (assembly GCF_016464385.1). Taxonomy (GTDB): domain Bacteria; phylum Actinomycetota; class Actinomycetes; order Mycobacteriales; family Micromonosporaceae; genus Actinoplanes; species Actinoplanes flavus_A. The sequence goes on from NZ_JADMLH010000001.1 coordinate 835,451, forward strand.
CGGCGACGCCGAGCGCGCCACCGACCTGGCGGATGGTGTTGCTGACGGCCGACCCGACGCCCGCCTTCTCGCGGGGCAGGGAGGCCATGATCGACTCGGTGGCCGGCGGCATGACGTTGGCCATGCCGACGCCCATCACGAAGAACAGCGCGCCGACGATCCAGATCGGCGTGTCCGCCCCGATCGCGAGCCACCCGGCCAGCGAGGCGGCGACCAGCAGCAGGCCGGCCGAGCCGACCACCTTCGGGCCGAACCGCTTGACCATCGCGGCGCTGCGGGGAGCGAAGACCATCTGCGCCACCGCGAACGGCACGAACAGCGCGCCCGAGGCGAGCGGGCCGTACCCGCGGACCAGCTGCAGGTAGAACGCGCTGAAGAACATCATGCCCATGGCCGCGAAGAAGACCAGGCCGATCATGCCGGTGGAGGCGGAGAACTGCCGGTTCGTGAACAGCCGGACGTCCAGCGACGGGAACGGGATGCGGCGCTCGTACGCGATGAAGGCCGCGAGCACGACAGCCGCGCCGGCCAGCGAGCCCCAGGACTCCACCTGGCCGAAGCCGTTCTCGCCGCCCTCGATGACGCCGTACGTCAGCAGCGTCAGGCCGAGGATGGACAGCAGCACGCCGACGATGTCGATGCGGCCGGGCTTCGGGTCGCGCGACTCGGGGACGAGCACGCTGACCAGCACGATCCCGGCGATGACGACGGGCACGTTGATGAGGAAGACCGAGCCCCACCAGAAGTGCTCGAGCAGCAGGCCGCCGACGATCGGGCCGATGGCCACGGCCAGGCCGACGGCACCGGCCCAGACGCCGATGGCGCGGCCGCGCTCGTGCGGCTCGAAGACGTTGGCGATGATGGACAGCGTGGCCGGCATGACCGCGGCGGCGCCCAGACCCATCAGGGCACGGGCCGCGATCAGCTGGTCGGCGCTCCCCGCGTACGCCGACAGCAGCGAGGCCAGGCCGAAGAGCGCGAGCCCGACGGTCAGGGTGATCCGGCGGCCGAGCCGGTCGGCGAGGATGCCGGCGGTGAACAGCAGGCCGGCGAAGACGAGGGTGTACGAGTTGATGGCCCACTCGAGCTGACCCTGGCTGGCGCCGAGGCCGGCCTCCGGGTCCGCGATGGTGCGCAGGGCGACGTTCAGGACGGTGTTGTCCAGGACGACGACGAGCAGGCTGATGACGAGGACGCCGAGGATGGCCCAGCGCCGTGGATGCCCGGTGTTCGGAACGTCCATGAGGTGCTCTCCCGTGTGACGATCGGAGATACGATACGGAACAGTTCCGTATACAAGAGCGACCCTAGGCCGCCGAGCTCCGATACGGAACGGGCTCGTATCGTATTGTGGCCGTCCTCACGATCATCCGGCGGCGGGAATAGTCGCTGGACGGGCCGCGAGCGGCGCAAGCCCGGCCGCGACGACGAGCGACGCGACCGGCAGCAGGTCCAGGCTCACCGCGATCCCCGCGAACCCGGCCAGCACCAGCACCGGCGACCACACCGGCAGCCGGCGCGCCACGACCAGCAGCACCAACAGGGACAGCAGCCCCACCTGGAACAGCGCCGGCCCGGCGGCCTCCAGCACCCCGGGCAGCGGCGCGGCGTCCCGGAACGCCGCGGACAGATCCCCGGCGATCACCCACAGGAAGCACGCCGCACCCACCATTACGGCACCGGTGGCGACCCCGGCGAGCACCCGCCGGCCCGGGGCGTCCGCGACGACCGACCGGCGCAGGCTGCCGGCGAGCACGGCGAACAGCACGATCGCGAGGAAGAACGCGACGTGGCCGACGTTCCACGCCGGACCGCCCTTACGGTGTCCGTCCAGGCCGTCGATCCAGCGCAGGATGCCGTACGCGACCATGAGCGCGGGCGCCGTGACGGCGCAGAATCTCGTCATGCCGTGAGCCTCGCGGCTCCGGCCGGGCGGCCCATCAGGGATTACCCCCGCCTCCACCGGACCCGGGCCCCTAAGGGGGCCCGGCCGGGCCGTAGCCGTCACCGGCGCAGCTCGGATGCCCGCTCCAGGCGGCCGAGCTTGCGCGGATTGCGGATCGCGTACACGTGGGTGATCCGGCCGTCGGCGACCACGACGCTCGCCGCGGTCGTCTCGCCGTTCACGTCGAACCGGACGCCGGGCATCCCGTTCAGCCAGACGGCGCTCAGCCTGAAGCCGGGCACCTGCGAGACGTACGCCAGGAACGTCGCCGCCTTGCCGGCGCCGACGATCGGCCGGCGCGCCGCCGTGACCAGGCCGCCGCCGTCGGTCGTCACCACGACGTCCGGGGCGAGCACGGCCATCAGCCCCCGCACGTCGCCCGTGGCGACGGCCGCCATGAAGCGTTCGACGACCGCCTGCTGCTCGGCGCGGTCCACCCGCATCCGGGGCCGCCGCGCCGCCACGTGGTCGCGGGCCCGGTGCGCGATCTGCCGGACGGCGGCGGGCGACTTGCCGACCGCCTCCGCGATCTCGTCGAACGGCGTCTCGAAGACCTCGCGCAGCACGAACACCGCCCGCTCGGCGGGGCCCAGCGTCTCCAGCACGGTCAGCATCGCGATGGAGACGTTCTCAGCCAGTTCGACGTCGTCGGCCACATCGGGGGTGGTCAGGAGCGGCTCGGGCAGCCACTCGCCGATGTACTCCTCGCGGCGGCGGGCCACCGTCCGGAGCCGGTTCAGCGCCTGCCGGGTCACCATCCGCACCAGGTACGCGCGCTCGTCGCGTACCTCCGCCCGGTCGACGCCGGCCCACCGCAGCCACGTCTCCTGCACGACGTCCTCGGCGTCCGCGGCGGAGCCGAGCATCTCGTACGCGACCGTGAAGAGCAGGCTGCGGTGGACGACGAACGGGTCGCCGGTCATGGGTGCGACGGTACGGCCAGCGGCGGCAGGTCGCACGACGCCGAGAACTCCTGCGACTCCATGCCCAGCGCGGTGTTGGACCGGGTCATGTAGTTGGCGACCGCGACGTACGAGGTGAGCTCGACCAGCGCGGCCGGGCCGAGCGCCGCCAGCAGCCGCGCCGACATCTCGTCGGTCACAGCCGGCGGTGTCTGCGTCATCGCCTCGGCGTACGCCATGACGTCGCGTTCCAGCGGCGTGAAGACGTCCGACTCGCGCCAGCGCGGCACCTCACGGGCCTTCGCGACGTCCAGCCCCTCGTTGTGGGCCATGAAGTAGCCGAGGTCGAGGCAGAAGCTGCAGCCCACGAGGCTCGCCACGGCCATGTGGGCGTACGACTTCAGCGTGGCGTCGCACCGGTCCCACTTCTGCACCGAGCGGCCCACAGAGAAGCTGAAGTTCAGGACCTTCCGGTTGTGCCACACGACGCCGACGGGCTCCGGGACCGCCCCGAACATCCGGCGCGACATCCGCTTCACCAGCGCCCCGTAGACGCCGGTCAGCTCCGCCTTCGGGATCCGCGTACCGCTCATGTCTCCTCCTGGTGATCTGCTTCGGCATGCAGACACCGGCGGCGGCCCGGATGTGACATCGGGGCCTCAACCGTGGCGGTGGTGCTTCTTCACGTACGTGTAGCCGGGGGCCAGCGGGCTCGGTTCGATCTGCTCCTCCTCGACCGCCCGCTCGTGCAGCGTGACCTGCTTCTCCGACGGTCGCGCACCCGGCGGCAGCTTGCGGACGAACCCGTGGACCAGGTGCTCGGCCCGGTCGGCGCCGTCGTCGTCCTCGTCCTCGCCCGGCCATGGGGCCGGTTCCACGAGCGGCGCGTAGAACAGCATCTCCGCGACTTTCTGCCCGTCGACGGCCGGGTACGAGGGGTAGCCGGCCGAGGTGACGCTGCCCTCGACGCGGGTGAGGTAGCCCTCGCGGATCAACTGGTCGACGGCGTTGCGCAGCAGGAACGCGCCCCGCGCGCCGCGGCCCAGCCCGCAGTGCCCGGCCAGCTCGGACTCCGGGAGCACGGCGCTGCCGTCGTCGAAGACCCGCCCCTGGCGGCGTACGGCCCGCAGCACCCGGCCGCGGTTGGACGTGTCCGGGGCGAGCTCGCGGGTGACCACCTTCGGGTCGTACTCGTGGTAGTACGCGACGCCGTCGACGCTCATCGGCTCGTCCATCGCCGCCGCCCGTACGACGACCTCGTCGCGGGCCGCCTGCCATGTGACGGTGACCAGCACCCCGGGCCGCAGGTCCGCCGGCCAGGCGACGCCGGCGAACTGCCATTCGACGTCCTGGCGCAGCGTGGTGTCGAAGTTCCTGCGAACGGGCGTGAGCCCGTGCTCGCGGTAGTCCAGCACGACCGGCACGACCTCGCGGTCCCTCAGGGCCTCGACGCATTCCTCGGGGGCAGCGCAGACATCCCCCTCGAGATCCGCCCGCCACAGGGCGAAGCGGCGGGTCGCCGTTCTCATGGGAAGACCCTATCGGCCGGGTGCGGTGAGGGTGACGATGCCGCCGCTGAGCCGCGCGCGTTCGGCCGCCCAGACGACGCGATGGCTGGCCAGGCTCTGTGCCGCGTCCGAGGTGATCAGCGACGGGTCGCCCGCCTCGACCGCGGCGAGGAACGCCTCGGTGAGGCCCTCGTCCCCGCCGCCGTGCCCGTCCGCCGCGGACGGGCCGCCCAGCGCCGCCGAGTCGAGGGTCTCCTCGCGGCCGGTGCGGAAGTCGACGTGACGGACCGTGCGGCCGTCGCCCTCGAGGTAGCCGTGCGTGCCCATCAGCCGGGTACGCCGGTGTTCCATCGGAGTGAACGCGCTCATGGTGAACGTGCCGGTGGCGCCGTCGGCGTACTCCATCGTGACGACCTGGTGGTCGACCACGTCGTTGTCGCACGCGTACACGCAGCGTCCGTACGGCCCGGTGCGCAGCGCCTCGGTCAGCGCCGGCGCGGTCGCCTCCGCGGTGACCGCCCCCAGCGGCCAGAAGTGCTGTTCGGGGTCGGCGAGCGCGGCGAAGTAGAGCCGCTTCGCCGAGTACGGGCAGTCCGGCTCGACCGGGCAGTCGAGGCACCGGTCGGCGGCGCCGTCGGGGCGGTCGGCGGCCGTGAAGTGGGTGAGGCTGCCGAAGGACGCGATCCGGGCCGGGACGCGGCCGGTCACGTGCACGAGCCAGTCGAGGTCGTGGCAGCTCTTGGTGAGCAGCATCGGCCCGGACGTGCCGGTGCGCCGCCAGTGGCCCCGCACGAACGAGTGGGCCTGGTGCCACCAGCCGACGGGTTCGAGGTGGTCGAAGCTGACCAGCCGCCCGATGCGGCCGTCGTCGACGAGACCCTTCACGAGCTTCGTGTACGCCGTGTAGCGGAGCACATGGCACACGGCCAGGATCACGCCGTGCCGGACGGCCGCTTCCGCGATGGCGCTCGCCTCCTCGTCGGTCGGCGCCATCGGCTTCTCGAGGAGGATGTGGTAGCCGATCTCGGCGAGCCGGATCGCCGGCCCGGCGTGCAACCGGTCCTGGGTGGCGACGATCGCCGCGTCGGCGAGCCGCGGTCCGGCGGCCAGCCCGGTCCAGTCGGTGTGGACGTTCGCCGGGTCGATCCCGAACTCCGCGGCGACGCTCTCCCGCCGGTGCGGGTCCGGCTCGGCGACGGCGACGACGCGGGCCCGGCCGGTGGCGACGGCGTGGCGGGCGTACGTCTGCCCGCGCAGCCCGGCGCCGACCAGCGCGAGCGTCACGGGCACGGCACGGGCTCCCCGAGCAGGCGCAGCGCGGCGGCCACGGTGTCGGTCATCGCGTCCCGGGCCGACGCCAGGTAGCGCCGCGGGTCGACCAGCGCGGCGTTGCTCCCGAGGCTCTCCCGGACGGCGGAGGTGAAGGCGCTGTTCAACGCGGTGCCGATATTGATCTTGACCATGCCCCCGCGGACCGCGGCGGCCAGCTCGTCGTCCGGCACCCCGGAGGAGCCGTGCAGCACCAGCGGTACGGGCACCGCCTCGCGCAGCCGCGCGATGAGCTCGTGGTCGAGCCGGGCGGTCCGGGTGTGCATGGCGTGCGACGACCCGACGGCCACCGCCAGGGCGTCCACCCCGGTGGCGGCGACGTACGCGGCCGCGTCGCCGGGGTCGGTGCGCACGCCGGGCGCGTGGGCGCCGTCCTTGCCGCCGATCTCGCCCAGCTCGCTCTCGACCCAGAGTCCCTGGGCGTGTCCGCGGCGCACGGCCGCGGCGGTACGGGCCACGTTGTCATCGTAGGAGCGCTTCGACGCGTCGTACATGACCGAGCCGAACCCGCAGCCGGCCGCCTGGTCGAACAGCTCGTCGCTCTCCACGTGGTCGAGGTGCAGCGCCACCTTCACGGTCGAGGCGTCGGCGATGCACCGGGTGGCGGCCGCGATCGGGGTGAGCCGGCCGTGGTGGAAGCGCACCGCGTTCTCGCTGATCTGCAGGATGACCGGCCGCCCGGCGCGCTCGGCGCCGGCGACGATGGCCTCGGCGTGCTCGACGGTGATGACGTTGAACGCCCCCACTGCGACGCCGGCGGCGCGGGCCGCGTCGACGATCTCCCCGGTCGGTGTGAACACGGGAACTCCTTCCAGATGGTGGATCAGCCCGTGAGGGCGGCGACGGTGGATCAGCCCTGGAGGGCGGTGACGGTGACGGCGGGGCGGAACCGGCGATACGCGTCCGCGTCGACGGTCCCGGCCACCGGTGCGCTGACGGCCGCCGCGGACAGCGCCACCGCGTCGGCGAGCAGGCCGGGCCAGGCGGTGCCGTCCCGCAGGCCGCGGGCGAGCGCGGCCACGCACGCGTCGCCCGCGCCGGTCGGGTTGCCGGTGACGGCTTCCGGCGGCACCGCCTGCCAGGCGTCGTCGCCGGCGAGGGCGAGCAGGCCCTCGGGACCACGTGAGACCACGACGGACCGGGCGCCGTGGGCGAGCACGTCGGCCGGGCGCGCGTCCGGCGCCAGGGACGCCAGCTCGGCGGCGTTGGGTTTGGCGAGGTCGGGCCCGGCGGCCAACCCCTGCCGCAGGGCCTCGCCGCCGGCGTCCAGCACGACGGGCACCCCCGCGTCCCTGGCGAGGCGGATCAGCACCGCGTACCCGTCCTCGGGGACGCCGGGCGGCAGCGAACCGCTCAGCGTGAGGACGTCCGCCTCGGCGAGCAGGTCGCGCAAGTGGGCCAGGAGGCTGTCCCATTCCGCCGTGGTGACCCGCGGTCCGGGCTCCCAGAAGCCGGTGGCGTCGTGCCGGTCGGCGACCGCGACGGTGCGCCGGGTCTCCCCCGCGATCGCCACGAACGAGGCCGGTACGCCCACCGCGGCCAGCAGCTCGGTGACCCGCCGCCCGGTCGCGCCGCCGAGCAGCCCGGTCGCGAGCACCGGTTCGCCCAGCGTGTGCAGCACCCCTGCGACGTTGAGTCCCTTGCCGCCGGGCCGCTCGGCGACCGTCGCGACCCGGTGGGTGGCGTGCGGGACGAGCGCGTCCACTGTGTACGTGAGGTCGAGCGCCGGATTCAGCGTCACCGTGACGATCATGGAGCCCTCGCCCCCGGTTCGATCTGCCCCGCCTCGGGCCACCGGCCCTGGCGACCCGATCGCCGGGCTGGGTACCGGCTGGGCTCGATCGCTGCCGCCGATTCAACTGATCGAACGAACAAGTGTCAATAGCCGTTTGTGCGCGTATGGTGCTCTGGACCCCTTACAGGGGCTCGAAAAGCTCAAGTGAGCAATCCAGATTGTTCATATGGACAGGAGACAGCGATGGACGTGCTCGTCGTCGGCGACGCCAACCCGGACCTCGTGCTGCGCGGCGACGTACGCCCCCGCTTCGGCCAGGCCGAGCAACTGCTCACCGGGGCCGACCTCGTCCTGGGCGGTTCGGCGGCCATCACGGCGGCCGGGTGCGCGCGGCTCGGGCTGCGAACCACGCTGCTGACCGCGCTGGGCGACGACGTCTTCGGTGCGGTGACGCGCAGCGCCCTCGAGGAGCGCGGCGTCAGCCTGCTGCTGGCCGAGGCGGCGCAGGGCACGCCGACCGGTCTGAGCGTCATCCTGTCCCCCGCGGACGAGGACCGGGCGATCCTGACGCTGCCCGGCACGATCCCCACGTTGCGCCCGGAAGATGTGACCGATGAGCATCTGGCGGCCGCCCGGCACGTGCACGTCGCGTCGCTCTACCTGCAGCCGGGGCTGGCCGCCGGGCTGGCCGGGGTGTTCGCCCGGGCCCGCGCCGCCGGCGTCGGCACGTCGCTGGACACCAACTGGGATCCCACGGAGAAATGGGAGTCGATCACGGACATCCTGGCGTACACCGACGTGTTCCTGCCGAACGCCAACGAGCTGCGCGCGGTGACCGGCGAGTCCGATCTGGACGCTGCCGCCGCCACGCTCACCGCCATCGGCACGACCGTGGTGATGAAGAACGGGGCGGCGGGCGCGCGTGCCTGGGGACCCGGCGGCGCGTGCTCGGCTCCCGGCCGTACCGTCGAGGTGGTCGACACGACCGGCGCGGGCGACAGCTTCAACGCCGGCTTCCTCGCCGCCCGCCTGGCCGGGCGGCCCCTGGCCGAGGCGATCGGCTGGGCCGCAGCGGCGGGGTCGCTGAGCACCCGGGCGGCCGGCGGCACCGCGGCGCAGGCCACCCGGGAGGAGCTCAGCCCTTCAGGCCGGTGAAGGTCATCGTCGCGATGAACCGCCGCTGGGCGACGAGGAACGCGATGATGAGCGGCATCGTGGCGATGACGTTGCCCGCCATCAGCTGCGACCATTCCGTACGCCGGGTGCCCTGGAAGCTGGCGAGCCCCACCTGCAGCGTGTACTTCGTGTCGTCGGAGATCGCGACCAGCGGCCACAACAGGTCGTTCCAGCTGGACAGCAGGGTGAAGACGGCAAGGGTGGCCAGCGCCGGGCGGGCCAGCGGCAGCACCACGCTGACGAAGGTCCGCAGCGCACCGCACCCGTCGAGACGGGCGGCCTCCTCCAGCTCGACGGGCAGGCCGAGGAAGAACTGGCGCATGAGGAAGATGCCGAACGCCGAGGCGAGCCACGGCACGAACGCGGCCGCGAGAGTGTCGACGATGCCGGCGCGCGCGAACATCAGGTACGTCGGAATCATCAGCAGCTGGATCGGGATCATCACGGTCGCCACGATGGCCAGGAACGCCACGCCGCGGCCCGCGAACCTGAGCCGGGCGAAGCCGTAGCCGGCCAGCGAGCAGAGCACCAGGTGCGAGACCACCGCGATCGCCGAGACCAGCACGGTGTTGGCGAACCAGCGCACGATGTGCGACTCGGCCAGCAGCGTGCGGTAGCCCTCGAGGTGGATGCTCGTCGGGATGAACCTCGGCGGGAACTGGTTGATCTCCTGGGTGGTCATGAACGACGTCAGGACCATCTGCACGAGCGGCAGCACGAAGATCAGCGCGAGCGGCATGAGCAGCAGGTGCCAGGGGCTGAAGGGCAGGCGCCGGCGCATCAGAACGCCTCCGATCCGGAACGGCGGCTGTACCAGATGACCACGAGGGTCAGCAGCATCGTCACCGCGAACAGCAGGTACGCCACGGCGGCGCCGTACCCGAGCCGCTGGGTCTGGAAGGCCAGCTCGTAGATGTAGTAGACGACGGTCTGGGTACTGTTCATCGGCCCGCCGCGGGTGGTGGTGTAGATCAGGTCGAACAGCTGCATCGCCGTGATCGTCTGCCAGATCGCCACGAACACGGTGACCGGGCGCAGCTCCGGCAGCGTGATGTGCCGGAACACCCGCCACCGGCTCGCGCCGTCGACCACCGCGGCCTCGACCAGCTCCTTCGGGATGTCCTGCAACGCGGCCAGGTAGACGACGGCGCAGAAGCCGACCTCGCCCCACAGCGCGATGAGGCAGATGACCAGCAGGGCCTGCGACGGGTTCTCCAGGAACTGCTGGGTGGGCAGCCCGAGCCGGCGCAACGCCTCGTTGGCCGCGCCGAACTGCGGGTTGAACACGAAGCTCGCGAGGATGCCGGTCGCCGCGGCGGAGGCCACGTACGGCACGAAGATGCACGTCCGGTAGAAGCCGATGAACCGGATCTTCTGGTTCAGCGCGACCGCGATGAGCATGCCCAGCAGGATCGAGCCCGGGACGAACAGCACGGTCAGCACCAGCGTGTGCTGCGCCGCCGCGGCCGCGTCGGGGTCCTGCACGATCCGCTCGTAGTTGCGCCACCCCACCCCGGTGGCCGGCGCTATGCCGTTCCACTTGGTCCGCGAGATGAAGAAGGCCCACACGGCCGGGAACAGCGAGAGCCCGACCACGAGCAGGGTCGCCGGTCCGGCGAAGCCCCAGCCGGTGAGGTTGCGGCGCAGCGCCCGGCCGCGCCGGCCCCGCGCCCGGGGCGCGACGTCCTGATGCGTACGCGGTGTCGCCGCGAACGTGAGCGCCATCAGTCCTCCAGCGCGCCGGCGGACTTCTGGGCGGCCTGGTCGAGCGCCTCCTTCGGGCTCGCCGCGCCCTGCAGCACCTTGGCGATGGCATCGCCGACGTTGCGGCTCATCGCCTCGTACCCGGGCAGCGTGGGCCGGGCCTGCTTGGCGTTGGCCAGGTTGTCGAAGAACTTCCGCCCGCCCGGGTACTCCTCGACGTACGCGGCGAACTCGGGGGTGTCCTTCTCGCTGGAGCGCAGCGGCAGGTTGCCGACCGCGAGGTTCCACTTGGCGTCGGTCTGCGCGCTGGTCAGCCACTTGATGAAGTCGCGGGCGGCGCCGGCCCGGTTGGCGTCGTCGTGGTCGAACAGCACCCACAGGTCGGGGCCGGAGACGGTCTGGTGGTCGCCGTTCACGCCGGGCAGGTACGCGACCCCGTAGTCGAGCTTGGCGGTCTTGATGTCCAGCAGCGACCACGGCCCGGACATCATCATGGCGACGTGGCCGCTGTTGAACAGCGGGCCGTACTTCTCGTCGGTCTGGTCGAGGTACATGGACTTGTCGTCGACCGCCATCACCCGCAGCGTCTCGAGGGCCTTGACGCCGGCGTCGGAGTTGAAGGCCGGCTTGGTGCCGTCCAGGATCTTGCCGCCGTTCTGCCAGAGCAGCGGCCACAGGTGCCAGGTGGTGTCCTCGCTGCCGGAGACCGAGTACGCCGTCCCGTACGTGTTGGTCGCCGGGTCGGTGAGCTTCTTCGCCGCCGCCCGGAAGTCCTCCCAGGACCACGTGTCCGTCGGATGGTCCACGCCCTTCGCGTCGAAGAGCTTCTTGTTGTAGATCAGGGCGAGGTTGTCCACGAGCGCCGGTACGCCGATCACCTTGCCGTCGGCGGTGGCGACCGTGCGGGCCGCCTCGGGCATCTCGGTCCAGCCGAACGACGGGTCGTTGACGTACGAGGTCAGGTCCTGCGTCCGCCCGCTCGCCCCGAGGTCGCCCGCCCAGTTGCCGAAGGCGTACGAGATGTCCGGGTAGTTGCCGCCGGCGAACCCGGCGGAGAGCTTGGTGAGCAGCTCGTCGGTGGTCCCGGCGCCCGCCGAGGTCTTGATGGTCACGTTCGGGTGCGCGGCGTGGTATTCGGCGGCGAGCCGCTCGGCGACCTGTTCGGCCTCCGAGGTCTGGCCGGTCCACCACGTGAGGGTCACGGCGGCGGCCGGGTCGTAGCCGGCCGCCGCGTCCTTGCCGTCGTCCTTCGTGCCGCCGGTGCAGGCGGCGAGCAGCAGGGCCGTGCCGGTCACGGCCAGCAGCCGGGCCCGCCGGCCGCGCCTGGAAGTGATCATCACTGGAGGAACCTCGATCTCCTGGGGGAAGGGATGGGTTGTCAGGCCGCGTCCAGCACGACCGAGCGGGTCAGCAGACGGGGGCGGTCGGGGTCGAGGCCGCGGTGCGCGGCCAGGGCGAGCGCGAAGCGCTGAGCGAGCACCAGCTGGGCGAGCGGGTCACGGTCGTCGCGGTAGGTGGTGGCGCCGGCCGCGCGGCCGGCGTCGTCGAGCCCGGTGGGCACGCCGCCGAAGGAGAAGATCAGGCTCCGGCTGCCCGCGACGGCGACGGGCCCGTGCCGGAAGTCCATGGCCGGGTACGACTCGGAGTACGCCTGGGCCGCCTCACGGACCTTCAGCGCCGCCTCGTGGGCCAGCCCGACGGTCCAGCCGGTCCCGAGGAACACCAGGTGCTCGATGCCGGCCGGGTCGGCGGGCAGCGGCGCGGCGAGCGCGGCGCGGCCGTGGTCGGCCAGGTGGCCCAGGTCCTCGCCGAACGCGGCGCGGGCCAGGGCCAGCACGGTGGTGGGGAACCGGGTCTGCACCACGCTGCGCTCGTCGGCGAAGTCCAGCAGCAGCCGCGACTCCGTCAGGTCGTCCACCGGCATCCCGTCGACCGCGGTGACCGCGACCCGGTGGGTGCCGGCGGGCACCTGGCGCAGCGCGTCCAGCACCTCGGTGGAGGTGCCGGAGCGCGAGACGGCGACGACCCGGTCGTAGCGGCGCCGCGGCCGGTACTCCGAGGCGCACACCGCGTCGGTCTCACCGAGCCCGGCGCTCTCGCGCAGCTCGGCGATGCTCTGGGCGACGAACCAGGACGTGCCGCAGCCCAGCAGCAGCACCCGTTCGCCGGGGGCGGCCAGCAGGTTCCGGGCCTGGTCGGTGAGCTGCAGGCCGCGGTCCCAGACGGCGGGCTGGCTGGCGATCTCCTCGGACGTGTCGTTCATGGTCGAGGATTATGCTCGTTTGTTTTCGTTTCACAAGGGCACGCGTACAAACGAACATTCCGGAGTGCGCGTCAACCGCGCAGTGCCGCCGGGATGAGGTCCCCGTGCGCCGCGGTCAGCTCGTCGCACAGCTCCCAGATCCGCTCCACGGGCAGGGTCGCCGCGGTGTTCGGGTCCACCATGGCGGCCTGCCGGACCATCCGGGGATCGCCCGTGACAGCCGCCTGCACCGTCAGCTGGCCGACGTTCACGAACGAACGGTTGAGCGCCGCGCACTGCAACGGCAGGTCGCCGACGCGCTCCGGGCGTAGGCCCATGGCGTCCACCACGCACGGCACCTCCACGGCGTACCCCTCGGGCAGGTTGGCGATCAGGCCGCGGTTGGCGACGTTGGCGTGCACGCGCCGCATCGTGCCGGTGGTGATGCTGTGGATGACCTGCGGGGCGTACTCGGTGGCGTCGCGGCTGACGTCGAGCGGCTCACCGGCGAGCACGGACGCGCGGGTGGCGTGGTACTCCGCCACGTTGTCCGCGCTGATCCGCAGGTAGTCGCCGACGGGGATGCGCAGCCGCTCGATCTCCTCGTCGTGGCGCAGGTACCAGGGCACGTACTCGCTGGAGTGCTCGCTCGTCTCGGTCGGGAAGTAGCCGAGCCGGCGGTACATGTCCATGCGTACGCGTCGCCGCAGGTCGGGGTCCTTCTCCAGCCGCTCGTCGAGGCGCGGGTAGAGGCTCTCGCCGCGGTGCTCCCACCGCAGAAGCCAGGCCTGGTGGTTCACCCCCGCCGCGCTGTAGTCCACCTCGTCCAGGGGTACGTCGATCAGCTTGCAGAGGTCGTGCACGGTCCAGAAGACGGAGTGGCACAACCCGACCGCCTTCAGGTCCGGCGCGACCGCCGCCAGGTAGCCGATGTTCATGGCCATCGGGTTCGTGTAGCTGAGGAACCAGGCCTCCGGGCACAGCTCGCGCATGTCCCGCGCGATCGCCTCGAGCACCGGGAACGTCCGCAGGGCGCGGAAGATGCCGCCGATGCCCAGGGTGTCCGCGATGGTCTGGCGCAGGCCGTACTTCGCGGGGATCTCGAAGTCGCGCACGGTCGCGGCGTGCATGCCGACCTGGATCGCGTTGATGACGAAGTCGGCGCCGTCGAGCACCGTACGCCGATCGAGGCTGGTCGTGATCCGCGGCTGCGCGCCGAGCTGCTCGGCCGTGCGCCGCGCGATCGCCTCGGCGGTCTCCAGCCGCTCGGGGTCGATGTCGTGCAGGGCCAGCGTCACGCCGCGCAGCTCGTCGAAGGAGAGGATGTCCGCCAGCAGCTCACGGGTGAAGACGACGCTGCCGGCGCCGAGGAAGGCGATCACTGTCATGGCGGGATTGTTGGCGTTGCACCGCAAGCGCGCAAGGAATTCTGGTCATTCGCTTGGAAACGAACTACAGTGACTGCGCGTTTGATCAATACTCCTCGAAGAAGGGCGCGATGGCACCCAGTTCCCTGCGCCGCGCCGACCGGGTGTCGGCCATCCTGGAGCGAGTGGCCAGCCACGGCTCCGTCGACGCCGGCCACCTCGCCGGCGAGTTCCGGGTCTCCCCCGCCACGATCCGCCGCGACCTGCAGACCCTCGAGGACCAGCGGCTGCTGTCACGCACCCACGGCGGCGCTGTCGCCGTCGACGTCGCGTACGAGCTGCCGGTGCGCTACCGCGTGGGCCAGCACCGCGAGGAGAAGGCCCTCGTGGCCCGCAAGGTCGCCGACATCCTGCCGAAGGGGCCGCTGACGCTGGGCCTCACCGGCGGCACCACCACCCACCTGCTGGCCCGCCTGCTCGCCGAACGCGTCGACCTGACCGTGGTGACCAACGCGCTGAACATCGCCTCCGAGCTCGCGCTGCGGCCCCGGCTGAAGCTCATCATGACCGGCGGCGTGTCCCGCACCCAGTCGTACGAGCTGGTCGGGCCGATAGCCGACCAGGCCCTCGCCGGCCTCAACATGGAGGTCGCGGTCGTCGGCGTCGACGGCATCAGCGCCCGCGGCGGCCTCACCACCCACGACGAGATCGAGGCCAACACCAACGCCACGATGATCCGCCGGGCCGACCGGGTCATCGTCGTGGCCGACGGCTCCAAGGTGGGCAAGGTGTGCCTGGCCGGCATCTGCGCCATCACCGACGTGGCGACCCTGGTGACGGACACGAGCGCGGACGCGGCGGGCGTCGACGCGATCCGGCGTACCGGCACCGAGGTCATCGTCGCGGGCCTCGAGGACTGATCAGCCGCCATGACCGCACCCGGCCCGATATTGGTGGAGACCGACGACCTGGTCGGCCTGGACGTCGGCGGAGCCATCCCCGACGGCGTGGTCATCGGCGACTGGGAACTGATCCGTTTCCCGGGGGAGGCCGTTCACCGATATGAACCGGAGTACGGGATCCGCGCAACCCCGGCGCTGTCCTGGGATCCCGTCGCGGCGTCGTACACGTGGTGGCTGCGCCGGCCGGCGGGCCGGCGGCCCCCGCTGAAGCGCACGGCGCTGACCACGTCCGATCCGACGACGGTCGGCGAGGTGCCACTGACGGCGCTCGCTCTCGCCAAGCCGGCGCCGGTGTCAGCACTCAGCCATGTGATCGCGCAGCCCGGGCACGGGGTGAAGATGACGCTCCCCAGCCGCGAGCTGGAGTACGTCGTCGATGAGGACGGCGAGGTTCACCCGCAGCGCGGCCCGTACACCGTCACCTCGGCCGAATCGGCCTCCTGGGCCCGCGATGCCGCCGTCATCGGCGACCTGGTTCAGCAAGTATTCGCCGAGGACACCAAGCGGGTACGCCGCTTCCACGAAGCATGCCGGAGGTTTCTGCGCCTCAGCCGCGAGCTCTGCAGCGGCATTTCGCCCGAGGCTCGCCTGCCACTGGAGATGTCGACCGTACTGGAGCTCCTCCTGCTGACCGGGAGCCGGGAACTCGAGATCGGCAAGCGGGTCCGGCGCGGCGCCGAGGCGCTCGCCGGTGCCGGCACGGACGTCGGAGGGCTGGTGGGCGCGATCTATGACGCCGGGTCCCGGCACCGGCACGGCGGTGAGGCGTACCGGCTCACCTGGGATGAAAGCACCGACACCTCGGCCAAGCCGCGGACCTTGAACGTGGAGGACGCGTACCGACTGCTCCGACGGCTCCTCGTGAACGGGCTCGCCGTCCTCGCCGAGGGTGAGTCGCTTCCCTTCCTGTGCGACCGGGCGCAACGGGACGACTCGACGCCGGATCGGGCGGCCGAGGCCGGCGAGCGGATCCAAGCTGCGGTTGGTCGTTTCCAGGGCCGCCTCACCCCTACCTGAGGGCTCAGGACGGGTCGGTCACATCCGCCCACGTGCCCTGCAGCGCGGACACCGCCGCGTCGGCCGGCACGTGCAGGGCCACGCCGCGCTCGCCGGCGCCGAGGCTGATCGTCCGGCCGCGGACGCGCTCGTCGGCGATCACCGGCCAAGGGCGCGCGGACCCGAACGGTGTGATGGTGCCCCGCTCGTAGCCGGTGACCTCCTTGGCGGTCGCCGCGTCGGGCATCGACAGGCGGTTGACGCCGAGCAGCGTGCGCAGCTTCGGCCAGGAGATCTGCCGGTCGCCGGGCACCAGCACGAACAGGTAGTCGTCGTCGGAGCGGCGTACGACCAGGGTCTTGACCAGATCGCGCAGCTCGACGCCCTGGGCGGCGGCGGCCTCGGCCACACTGCTGACCGGGCCGTGCCGCACCACCCGGTGCTCGATCCCGGCGGAGGTCACGGCGTCGACGGCGGTCACGTGATCACGATATCCCGCGCTCAGACCCGGACCGGCAGCTCCAGCGTGGCGCCGCGGGTGATCGGCTGGACACCGGCCAGTCCCTCGGCCCGGGCCCGGCGCAGGAAGTGCTCCAGCGGCGTCTTCTGCACCTTGTAGTCGTCGTTGTGGATCGGGATCGTCAGCCCTGGGCGAATCAGGCCCGCCGTCGCCACGCCCTGCTTGTCGTCCATGGTCAGGAGCATGCCCAGCAGCCGGGTGCCGCCGAGATGGATCAGCATCGCGTCGATGTCACCGCAGCGACGCGGGATCTCCGCCAGGTGGCTGCCGTAGAGGGTGTCGCCGGTGACGTACAGGCGCAGCCGGGTGCGGTTGTCCGCCTCCAGCTCCAGCACCGAGCCCATGACGTCGGGCAGCAGCCTGTCGACCGGTCCCGGGCCGTGCCGCCCCGGCACGGCGGTCACCCGCAGCCGGTGCCCGTTGCGGGCCCACTCGTGGGTCTCCCAGGTCGGCAGGCCCCGGACCTCGGCGAACCGCGATCGACGCAACCGGCGCTGCGCCTGCGGGGTGGTCACGATCGGCAGCTCCGGCGGAAGGTCGCGGCGCGCCTCCCGGTCGAAGTGGTCGCCGTGCAGGTGGGACAGGAGGACGGCGTCGAGCAGCCGCACGTCGAGGACGTCCAGCGCGGGAGCCTTCACCCGTTTCGTCCAGGCGCCCTTGCCCAGGTAGACCCGGCTGCCCGCGGGCCCGAAGGCGGGATCGGTGAGCAGGGTGAAGTCGCCCAGCCGCAGCACGGTCGTGGCATTGCCGACGAAGGTCACGCTCGCGTTCACCGTCATCGTCGGCGCGTACCCGGTTATCCACATCTCAACCGGCAACCAGTTGCGTCGGTTGTTGCGTCGTTTATTGTGGGTCGAGGCGGGTACTGACTGCGCTCGGCGAGAGGAATCACCATGACGATGACCAAGACGCGCGTACCCGAGAGCGGCAGCGTCCTGCTGCGGGAGATGGCGGCCACCGCGGCCGGTCCCCGGCGGGCGGCGCTGCGCGACGAGGCGGTGCGGGTCTGGCTACCGCTGGCCCAGCACCTGGCGCACCGCTACAGCGGCCGAGGTGAGCCCGACGACGACCTGCTGCAGACCGCGACGGTGGGCCTGATCAAGGCGATCGACCGCTTCGACCCCACCCGCGGCGTCGAGTTCGCCGGGTTCGCGATCCCGACCATCCTCGGCGAGATCCGGCGACACTTCCGCGACCGCACCTGGTCGGTCCGCGTGCCCCGGCGCATGCAGGAGCTGCGCATGGCCATCACCGAGGCCGGCAACGCGCTCACCCAGACCCTGGGCCGCTCCCCCACGGTCGCCGACATCGCGGCGCACCTCGGCACCACCGAGGAGGAGGTGCTCGAGGGCCTGGAGGGCGCCCGGGCGTACAGCGCGGCGAGCCTGTCGACCCCGGTCACCGAGGACGGCGCCACGTCACTGGGCGACACGCTCGGCGAGGACGACCACGACATGCAGCTGGCCGAGCTGCGCATCGCGCTGGGCCCGGCGATGGCGACGCTCGACGAACGCGAGCGCACGATCCTGTCGCTGCGCTTCTTCGGCAACCTGACCCAGTCGGAGATCGCGCAGAAGATCGGGGTGTCGCAGATGCACATCTCCCGGCTGATCGCGCGGTCGCTGGCCAAGCTGCGCACGGAGCTCACCGCCGGCTGACCCGGCGGGGCGCTGCGCGCCGAGCGCATTTCGGCTCGGCTGTCCCACGAACCGTGCCCGGCCGGGCGATGGGCCTCCCGGCCGGGCGACGGGTCCGGCCCGGTTGCAGATGCGACCGGGCCGGATGTCCTTCACGGCCGTCCCGAGGTCGGTCACGGCCCGGTCCGGTCCGGCGAAGCGCGATTGGTCCCGCGAAAGCCCGTTCGCTTCTTGAGCCTGTGGTCCTGTAGACCGGCTGGGTGCTCCCTGTAGCGGTCTGCCCATTGCTGGTTGAGGTCGTCGGCTTGGCGTCGGTGACGCGGCGCGATCCGGTGTCCGTCGGGTAGCCGCAGGCCGACGAAGCCCACAATGTCGCGGGTTGTGGCAGCCGGATCAGCGGCAAGGTGCTCGTAGCGCACTCGGTATGGCGTGATGCCGGCTGAGGCGAACCATGCCTCCCACCCAGCGTTGTGCTCGTTGATGGTCTGGACAATGTCAGTGATTCGTTCCCGGTCGTAAGCCGGTGCCCTGCCGGTGGGAACAGTGCCGCCGATCTCCCCGTTGCCGCCGAGGTACCACGCACCGGTCTGTTCGGCGCGGAGCCAGGACACCGCCTGGGCCACGACGTCATCGCGACGGACGTACACGAACCGGGAGGCGCCGAAGGTGCGCGTCAGCAGACCGACGTCGTCACCCCGCGGGTCGCCGGACAGGGCTCGGAGCTTGTCGAGCATTTCTTGGAGCGTGCCCCACATCAGCTTCGCGCCGAAGACCCCGTTCGTGGTCCGGCCGTGAGTCAGGGCCGCACGAACGTAGTCGCCGTAGCCGAAGCCGTCGTCAGGCGTGCGCGGGATCTGCCACCGCTCGGCCCAGAGGTGCTCGTCAGGGGCGCGGAAGTACGCCTGCGGATGCCCCGCGACTCCGGTGGATTCCAGCAGGCCCAACAGCAGCGAACTACCGGTACGGGGCGTCGCGCAGACGAAGTACGAAGCGGCAGGTCTCGCTGGGTCCGGTTGCGTTCTCACGGCACACAATAGGACGGGACTGGCGGCGCCTGGCACCTCAATTGTTCACCAGCCATGGGCTCAGCGGCTGCCGAGCCACTCCCCGACACCGGTTACCGCCAGAACCCGGGCCACCACGCCCCGCGCCCCCTCGGCGCGTACCACGACACCCGCCGTCCGCGCGGCGGTGCGGGCGCGGCTCAGGGCCGCGATGCCGGACGCGTCGAGGAACGTGAGACCGGACAGCTCGACGAGCACTTCGCGCACGCCCGGGCGCCCGGCCGCAGCGGCCACGGCCTTCTCCAGGTCGTCGGCGGCGGCCAGGTCGAGCTCGCCGGAGACGGACAGGCACACCATCCCGTCGTCGACGGGTTGGTCCGCGATGACGAGCGGTGGCGTCTGCATCGCTCAGCACTGTAGAGCGATATTCCTTGCCATAGAGCAACGATTGCGCATCGACGCGACCGGCGGGCCGCAGCGGGGTCAGCCGCGTGGTTCCCGCTTCTTCGCCTCGTCCGACAGGCCGCGGGCGCGCTCGGCGATGTCGCCGGCCGTCTCCGTCATCGTGTCGGCGAGCCTGTGCAACCGCTCACCGGCCGCGCCGGGCCGCTGGTCCGCGCTGGTGTGCAGGCTCTGCTCGGTCTCCTCCAGCGCCATCGCGTTCAGGTGCATCAGGTCGGCGGCGCGGGTGGTGCGATCGTGGTGCGAACTGCTCATTCCCCCGTCATTACCCGCTGGATCTTGGGTCAATCGCGGGGTCAGCCCTGTGCGGGCTGGGGGATCAGGCGGAAACCCGTACCTGTGGCGTGCAGCAGCAGGAACCGCGGCGTGGTGCGCGTACCGTCCGGGTTGAAGCTGACCGGACCGGAGAGGGCCGTCAGGTCGGTCGCGGCGATGGCCTTGCGCACCGCTTCCCGGTCGACGGTGCCCGCGCGGCGGATGGCGTCCAGCGCGATGGTCACCGCGTCGTAGGCCTCGACCGTCGACGGGCCCGGCGCCGAGCCGACGGCCGCCCGGTAGCGCTCCGACCAGGACGCGAGCTCCGGCATCAGCTCGGGCACCAGCAGAGCGGTGCCGTAGAGATCGGCGATCTGGGGTCCGGAGAGGCCGTCGAGCAGCGGTCCGTCGGTGGCGCCGTCGCCCACGACGACGATGCCGCGATAGCCGCGGTCGCGCAGGTCGACGACGAGCTGGCGGGCCTCGGCGTAGTAGCCGGTGTAGTAGACGACGTCGGCGCCGGAAGCGACGAGCGACTGCGCGGTACGGGCGTACCCGGGTGCGCCCTGCCTGATCTGCCACTCCCCCGCCACACCGAGCGTGCCCGACCGCCGGGCCGCCGCGACCGCAGACTCCGCGAGGGTCACCGTGAAGCTGGTGCCGTCGTGCACCACCGCGAGCCGGCGCGCGCCCAGCCGCTTCATCCAGTCGGCGGCGAAGTCGGCCTCCGCTGTGACGGTGCCGCAGACCAGGAAGACGCTGTCGTACTTGGGCGTCAGCAGGTCGGTGGAGTTGGACTGCGCGAGGACCATGGGTACGCCCGCGGCCCGGAAGATCTTCAGCGTCGGCACGGTGGCGCTGGAGCAGTACCCGCCCACGGACACCGTGACGTCCTGCGCGACCATGGCGTGGGCGGCCGCGACCGCCGTACCGGCGTCGCAGGCGTCGTCGCCGACCACCAGCTCGACGCGGCGGCCCAGCACGCCCCCACGCGCGTTGGCCTCGTCGACCGCCATCCGCGCGGCGCTGACCATGGCGTCGCCGGACGGGCTGCTGCGGCCGGTCAGCGGCACCAGCGTGCCGAGCCGGATCACCCCGGCCGCGGGCGCCGCGGCATCCGCCGTGTCCTGTCCCCCGGCGCAGCCGGCCGCGGACGCCAGCAGGAGGGCCAGCGCGGCACCACAGAGCAGTCGCATGGCAGGCCCATCGGTCCGGGCGTGGCGTACCTGAGGAGACCATTTCCTTCACCCGGCCACCGGACTGCCGATCAAGCCCGGCGTGGTCGGGCACATCGGTGGATCTCTGCGGACGCGAGTCGCCGGTTTCGTGCGCCGTGGCGGCGGCACCACCGCGGCGCTGGCGGCCGTGCTGCTGGCGCTGGCCGCGTACGTGCTGCAGGGCACCGCGCACACCGGCCGGGCCACCGACGAGCAGCGGCACGCCCTCGCGATCGACGCGCTGTTCTCCGAGGCCCGAACGGCGATCGCCATGCAGGAGGTGAACCTGCGGCACTACCAGGTGGAGCCGTCGGTGGCCGTACGGCAGCGCTTCGACCAGGTGGCCCAGGTGGCCGACGCCGCCCTCACCCGGGTCAGCAGCGACGGGGACAGCCGGGTACGGGTCGACGCGCTGCGCCTGCGCGACGAGCAGCGGGCGTACCGGGCGCTGGCCGTACGCCTCATCGACCTGGTCTCCGACGGCGACCCGGGCCACGTGCAGCTCGACCGGCTCGAGGTCACCCCCGCCTTCTACACGTTGCAGGACGACGCCGACCGGGTCGCGCGCGCCTACCACGAGGCCGCCCAGCGGCAGGTGGAAGCGCTGCGCCAGACGCAGGTACGGCTGCTCGCCGGCACCGCCGTGGGCTTCGCCGCCGGTCTGGCGCTGGTCGCGATGATCATGCGCCTGGTCATCGGCTACCAGCGGCGGCTCGTCGAGCAGGCCGACGAGAGCCGTCACCTGGCCCTGCACGACCCCTTGACCGGGCTGCCCAACCGCACCCTGTTCGCCGAGCGGCTGCGCGACGCGCTCGCCGACGCCCAGGCCGGCGACCACCAGATGGCGCTGATGGTGGTCGACCTCAACGGCTTCAAGGCGGTCAACGACACCCTCGGGCACCACGCCGGCGACCAGGTGCTGCTGGAGGCCGGCCGGCGGCTCGGGGTGGGCGTCGGCGACGCGGGGATCGTCTCCCGGCTGGGCGGCGACGAGTTCGCGGTGCTGCTGCCCCGGGTGCCGGGCGCGGCCGCCGCGACCGCCCTGGCGGAGAGCCTGGCCGAGGCGCTGGGCCGCAACTTCATGCTCGAGGAGGGACCGGCGGCGGTCAGCGGCAGCCTCGGCGTCGCGCTGGGCCCGCTGCACGGCGCCGGCGAGGACCTGTTCCGGCACGCCGACGCCGCGATGTACCGGGCGAAGGCCGGCGGGGGCGGGGTCGCGCTCTACGACGCCACCGCGGACACCGGCACGCCGGACCGCATGCAGCTCCTCGCGGAGCTGCGCGCGCTGCTCGAGGACGGCGATCCCGCAGGTCAGCTGGAGCTTCACTACCAGCCCCAGGTACGCCTCAGCGACGGCACGGTGACCTCGGTGGAGGCGCTGGTGCGCTGGAACCACCCCGTGCGCGGGCTGCTGCCCCCGGCGGCGTTCCTCACCATCGCCGAGACCAGCGGGCTGGAGGTCCGGCTCACCGGCCACCTGCTCGCCCTGGCGGTGCACCAGGCGGCGGCCTGGCGGCTCGCGGGCCGCCCGCTGATCGTGGCGGTGAACGTCTCCCCGGGCTGCCTGATCGACCCGGGCTTCGTACCGCAGGTCCTCGACACGGTCGCCGGCGCGGGCCTGCCGCCCGCGCTGCTGCGCCTGGAACTGACCGAGACCAGCATCATGGCCGACCCGGCCAGCACGGTCCGCGCGCTGGGCCGGATCCGGGAGCAGGGCGTCACCGTGTCGGTCGACGACTTCGGTACGGGCTTCAGCTCGCTCGCCCAGCTGCGCCACGTGGCCGCCGACGAGCTCAAGGTCGACCGCATGTTCATCAAGGACCTGGGCAGCGACGACTCCGGCCGTACGCCGGACGCGGTGATGGTGCGCAGCGCCATCGACCTGGGCCACAACCTCGGGCTGAGCGTGGTCGCCGAGGGCGTGGAGGACGTCGCGGCCCTGCTGCGGCTGCGGGAGATGGCCTGCGACCACGCCCAGGGGTACGTGCTCAGCCGGCCGGTGCCCGCGACGGAGCTGCCGGCGGCGTGCGACCGGGCCGAGGCGATCGCGCGCAAGGCGTTCGCGGCGACCGCTACGGGCGCCGGTAGATCGTGATGGAGTGGCCGACCTCGTCGATCGGCTCGCCGCTGGTGCGGATCAGCTCCGCCAGCGAACCGGTCGCCTTCGCGATCGAACTGTCCGAGATCACGACCAGGCCGTGCACGGTCTCCGGCTGCGCCCCGAGCGGGTTGCGGGCCTGGATGCCGTACGCCGCCGGCACGCCCGCGCCCTTGTAGACCAGCCACACCGGCTCGCCTGGGTAGCGCTCGCGGAGGCGGTCGGCGAGGCGCCCGAGGTCCTGTCCCCAGTCGACGTTCGAGTCGTGCAGCCGCAGGTGCGTCTTCTCGGGGCCGCCGAAGGCCTCGTTCGAGTACGGCAGGTAGTACGGGAACGTGCGCAGCGAGCTGACCGCCACGAAGACCGCGAGCACGGCCGCGGTGACCTTCGCCCAGCGCCACCGCAGGAGCACGACGGCGGCGGCTGCCACGGCGAGGAACATCGGCATGAAGATGGCGTACCGGGTGCCGAAGTCGCGGGCGCCGGTCATCGCGACGGCCAGCAGCACCACGGGCGGGACCAGCACGTACGCGGCGGCGACCCGCAGCCGGGGCAGCGCGAGCATCGTCACGGCCCCGGCCACCCAGAGCACCAGCATGCCCAGCGGGGTCTTCACCAGCAGCGCAGCGGGAAGGTAGTACCAGAGCGAACCCTGGTAGTGCCGCCCGAACAGGAAGCCGCTCCACGGGGCGTTCTCGAACGCGAACTGGATGCGCATCCCGTCGCGGTAGGACTGCGGCACCGGCAGCCAGCCGACCAGCAGGCCGCGGACGCCGTGGACCGCGGGCAGGCCGCTCGGCGGCGCCCAGCGCAGCGAGGGATCGACGGCCAGGTAGCTCAGCCACACGACCGCCACCGCGGCCACCGCGATCCCGGCCCCCGCGGCGAGCGGCCGCCACACCTCCCGCGGCCGCCGGGTCAGCACCGCAAGAGCGCCGAGAACCATGATCACGGGTACGGCGGGCAGCACGCTCATCCGCGTCGCGAGCGCGGCACCGAGCGCCACCCCGGCCAGTGGCAGATACAGCAGGGGCCGGCCCCGGGCCCGCCACGTCAGCCAGACCGAGGTCAGCAGGAAGGCGACGGCCGGCACGTCGAGCGTCGCCAGCGAGCCGTGGGTGATCACGTCGGGCGAGAACGCGTACAGGGCGAGGGCCAGCACTCCCCCGGCCGCGTTCGTCAGGTCCCGGGCGAACGCGAACACCACCAGCCCGGTGAGCAGCGTGAGCACGATCATCGGCAGCCGGGCCAGGAACATCAGCTCGTACGGGTCGTTGCCCGCCTCGTACAGCACGTGCCGGCCCAGCTGCGTCTGGTTGCCGCGGAACCCCGGGTCGAGATGCGGCCGGGCGAACGCGAGCCCGGCGGCCATGAGCAGCTTGCCCAGCGGCGGATGCTCGGGGTTGAAGCGCACGCTGTGCTGCTCGAGGTACGTGACGGCGGTGCCCACGTACACCGGCTCGTCGATCGTGGGGGTCTGCTGCACCGCGGTCGTGACCATCGCGGCGGCCATCTGCCCGAGCAGCAGCAGCACGACGGCGGGCAGCCACCACCGCCGCCGGGGGCGGTCGCGGCCGGGGTCCGGCGTCGCGGTCGCGGGCTGGTCGAGGTCGGCAGCGGTCACCGGAGGAAAGGTACCCGGCCCGTCCGGCGGAGTCCCTGGAGCACCAGAGCGACCACCTCGTCCACGCTGCGGCCGCCGGTGTCGACGCGGAACCCCGGGCCCGCCCGCTCCAGCGCCTGCGCCTCCAGCACGGCCTCGCCGGCAATCCGGCGCAGGTGGGACACGGGCCGGCCGATCAGCGGGTCGCCGGGCTGGGGCCAGCTGCCCAGTCCACGGCCGCGCAGCATGATCCGCTCGGTCAGGTCCCGGCGGCCGGCGTGCAGGCGGCACACGGTCAGCGCCGAACCTGACAGCTCGGCCTCGTACCTCGCGGCGGTCGCCCGGTCGCCGACGGGCCCGGCCATGACCAGCGTCTCCGCCCCCGCCCGCCGGTACGTCCGCCACACGGCCGCCAGGTTGCGGGCCTTGAGCCGGTGGTCGGCGGGTCCGGGGAGGAAACCGAGCTGGTCGAGGTCGGCGTACGCGGCCGGTCGCCCCGCCGCCAGCAGCGCGAGGTACACCCGGAACGCGACCGTGGACTTGCCGACGCCGGTGGGCCCGCACACCCAGAGCACGGGCCGCCCGTCCGGCTCCTCCTCCGGGCGGGCCGCGACCGGTGACCGCGATGCGTCCCGGGGCGTGGTCCAGCCCTCGGCCCGCTCGAGGACCTGTTGCGCCGCCTGCGCCACGGTCAGGCCGGTGGTGTCCACGCACGGGCCACCGATCGCGTCGAGGCCGGCGGCTTCCCGGAGCACGTGCGCGAGCCCGTCCGCGCTGCCCTGCCGGCCGGTGAGCCGACGGCTCAGCTCCTCGTCGGCGGCCCGCAAGCGGCAGACCGTCACGGCGATCCCGGGCAGCTCCTCGAGCGGCACGCCACGCCGGACGTCGACCACTCCGGAGACGACCACGCAGGTCGCACCGGCCTCGCGGTAGCCGTCCACCACGGCGGCCAGGTTCCGGGCCTGCATCCGGTGCCGGCCCGGGTCGCCGGCGGGCTCCGGGTGGCAGACGCCCAGCTAGTCGATGTCGGCGTACGCGGCGTGCACCCCGGCAGCCAGGAGCCGGGTGTACACCTCCCAGCCGACGGCGGACTTACCGACCCCGGGCGGGCCGGTCAGCCAGAGCACCGGAATGTCGCGCATCGGGTGGATCCTCGCTCCTCGCGGGCCCGGGCGCCGCCGAATTGCGGGCCGATCGACCCGGATCTATATTCGGCGCAACGGTCACTGAGCGTGATGGGAGAACGACGATGTTCCTCCGATCGATGCGCACGGCGGTGGGTACGACCCTGGTCGTCGTGCTGGCGGCGGGCTGCGGCGGCGTGGGCTCGTCCGGGTCGAAGTCCGGCGGCACCGGGCAGGCGACGCTGACCATGATGGGGTTCGGCACCGGCGACGAGATCGCCAAGACCCGGTTCGACGCGGCCAACGCGGCGATCACGCCGAACCGGGCGCAGGCGTCGGAGGGCAGCTTCAACGCCCAGCAGTTCCTCTCCGCGGTGGCCTCGAACACGCCGCCCGACCTCGTCTACATGGAGCGGCGGCTGCTCGGCACGTACGCGGCCAAGAACGCGATCCGGCCGCTGGCCGACTGCGTCGGGCGCGAGAAGATCGACATGGGGCAGTTCCGGCCGGCCGCGGTCGCCGAGGCCACCCTCAACGGCAAGCTGTACGGCCTCCCGGAGTTCTACAACAACCGGGTCCTGATGATCAACGACGCCGCGTTCGCCGACACGGGGCTGGACCCGGCCACGTTCACCACCAGCGACTGGGGCAGGCTGTCCGCCGCCGCCACCAGGCTGACCTCGATCAGCGACGGCAAGCTGCGGCGCATCGGCTTCGACCCCAAGCTCCCCGAGTTCCTGCCGCTGTGGGCCCGGGCCAACGGCGCCGCCCTGGTCAGCGACGACGGCCGGACCGCCCGGCTGAACGACCCGCGGGTGGTGCGGGCGCTGGAGTTCACCGTCGGGCTGATCAAGGCGCAGGGCGGCTGGGCCTCGTTCAAGTCGTTCCGCGACTCGTTCGACTTCTTCGGCGCGAAGAACCAGTTCGCGAGCAACCAGCTGGGCGCCTTCCCGATGGAGGACTTCTACCTCAACGTGCTCGCCGAGAACTCGCCGAAGGTGAAGCTCACGGTCGCGCCGTTCCGCGGCGTCGACGGGCGGCCGGTCGACTGGATCACGGGCAACGCGTGGGCGATCCCGGCGAAGAGCCCGCATCCCGACCTCGCCTGCAAGTGGATCAAGACGATGACCGACAGCGGGACGTGGGTCGCCGCGGCCAAGGCCCGCGCCGCCGCCCGCAAGTCCGAGGGCAAGCCGTTCGCCGGCGTGTTCACCGGCAACAGCAGGGCCGACGAGGTGATCTTCAAGGACGTCGTGCGGGCCGGCGGCAACCCGGCGTTCGACGCGGCGGTGCGGACGGTCCTGCAGACGCAGGAGGCGGGGGTCGCCGAACCGCTCACCGCGGCCGGCGAGGAGTTCAAGGCCGCCTGGCAGGACGCGGTCAACCGGGTGCTCGACGGCAAGCAGCAGCCGGCCCAGGCGCTCGCCCAGGCCCAGCAACAGGCCCAGAAGGCGCTGGACGAAGCCAACCGCGGTTCCTGAGATGACCACGATGCGCCGGCGGGAGGCGCTCGCCGCGTACGGGTTCCTGTCGCCGTGGATCATCGGTTTCCTGGTGTTCATGGCCGGCCCGATGGTGGCCAGCCTCGTGCTGTCGCTCACCGACTACGACGTGCTGACGAGCACGGAGTTCGTCGGGGCGGACAACTACCGGGAGCTGTTCGCCGACGACCGGGTGCGCCGCAGCCTGGCCAACACGCTGATCTACACCGTGCTGCACGTACCGCTGACGATGGCGGTCGCGCTGGGCCTGGCCATGCTGCTGGCCCGCGCCGGGCGCCGGTCCGCCGGCTTCTTCCGGACGATCTTCTACCTGCCGACGGTCACCCCGAAAGTGGCCGTCGGCGTGCTGTTCCTGCTGCTGTTCAACGGTCAGGTCGGGCTGACCAACGAGACGCTCGCGCGGGTCGGCATCGACGGGCCCGACTGGACCGTGGACGGCCCGTGGATCAAGCCGGGCCTCGTGCTGATGAGCGCCTGGAGCCTGGGCAGCACGGTCATCATCTACCTGGCCGCGCTGCAGAACGTGCCGCGTGACCTGCACGAGGCGGCCGAGATGGACGGCGCCTCGCCGTGGGCCCGGTTCCGTGCGGTGACCGTACCCATGATCAGCGGGGCGCTCTTCTTCACCCTGATCATTAACACGATCAGCAGCCTGCAGACCTTCGACGAGGTCTACACCGCGTTCTACGGCAGCGCCAACCAGCAGACGTACGGCAACGACGCGGCGCTGTTCTACGTCGTCTACCTGTTCCAGCAGGCGTTCCAGTTCCTCCACATGGGATACGCGTCCGCGCTGGCCTGGCTCCTGTTCCTCATCATCGTGGCCATCACGCTGGTGCAGGTACGCCTCAGCCGCCGGTTCGTCTACTACGAGAGCGAGTGAGGCGCCCGATGACCGCGCTGCAGGAGCCGCAGGCCGTGACCACCCCGCCCGGTACGCCCGACCGGCGCCCCGGGCGGCGCCGGCACCCGTGGGTGCTGTGGACCGCGCTCGCCGCGGCGGCCGTGGTCTTCGTGTACCCGTTCCTCTGGCTGGTCAGCGCGTCGCTGAAACCCCGGCCGGAGGTGTTCGACAACCGGCTGGTCCCGGAGCACTGGGCGCCGGGCAACTATGTGACGATCTGGTCGGCCGCGCCGGTACTGACGTGGCTGCTCAACAGCGTCGTGGTGGCGCTCGCCGCGGCGGTGGCCGTGACGATCTCCAGCGCGATCGTGGCGTTCGGGTTCGCGTACTTCCGCTTCCCCGGGCGCAACCTGCTCTTCGCGCTGGTGGTGGGCACGATGATGCTGCCCGGCGCGGTGACCATGATCCCGACGTACCTGATCTGGAACGAGCTGGGCCTGGCCGCCACGCAGGTGCCGCTCTGGGCGGCCAACCTGTTCGGCAGCGCCTTCTACATCTTCCTCATCCGGCAGTTCTTCCTCGGCGTGCCCCGCGAGCTGTTCGAGGCCGCCCGCGTCGACGGCGCGGGCTACTGGCGGCTGTTCTGGCGCATCGCCGTGCCGCTGTGCAAGCCCGCGCTGATCGTGGCGTTCGTCTTCGAGCTGCGGGCGAGCTGGTCGGACCTGCTCCGCCCGCTGATCTACCTGCGCGACCCGCAGCTGTACACGATGCCGCGCGGGATGAAGGCGATCCTCGACCAGTTCGGCCAGGCCGGCGAGGCCCGCTGGGAGGTCGTGCTGGCGGGCGCGGTGATCACGACCGTACCCATGATCGTCGCGTTCTTCCTCTGCCAGCGCTACTTCGTCGAGGGCGTCGCCACGCAGGGCCGCAAGGGATGAACCGGCGATGTTTCAGACCTTTATTCCGAACAGCTTTTCCGCATTTCGGTACGCGATCTTCTCCTTGGCTTCACGTGGCAGATCGACTCCCCGGAACCAGTCGGTCTGCACCTTCATGTCCGCGAACGGGTAGTCGGTGGCGAACATGACCCGGTCCACACTGATGTACTTCAGCAGGAGATCGAGCAGTTCAGTCTGGGGGAGTGCGCTGGTGGTGAACCAGAAATTGTCGTGGAAGTACTGCTCGAACGGCTTGTCCAGGCTCTTCTCGGTCACTTCGCTCATCTTCTCCAGGATGCGCTTGTAGAAGAACGGAAGCCCCTCTCCCATATGGCCGATGATGATCTGGAGCCTGGGATGCCTGTCGAACACCCCTGAGGTGATCATTCGGACGCACTGGGTGACGACTTCCTGGTGCCATCCATAGGCCGAGATGCTGAGAACCTGGTCCTGGAACTCCTTCTGGTATTCCGGCCGCATGTTGCTGTAGTAGATCTGGAAGACCTCGTCCGGCGGCAGGCCCGGATGGATGTAGATCGGCTTGCCGAGCGCTTCGGCGCGCGTCAGCAGGGGCTCGAAGTCGGGATGGTCGAGGAACTTCTTCCCGATGATCCCGTTGGTCAGGCATCCCAGGAAGCCGTCGTCGCGGACCGCGCGTTCCAGCTCGTCCGCCGAGGCTTGAGGATTCTGCAGCGGCAAGGTGGCGAATGCCTGGAACCGCCCCGGATACGTGGCCATCGGCCCGTCGACGAGCAGCTTGTTGAGACGATAGGCGAAATCGATGCCCTTCCGGCCCGGGACATTCTGCACACCTGGCGTGTGCGCGGAGAGGATCTGAACGTTGAGCCCCGCCTTGTCCATGGCGCCGATGCGGCGCGGGCCGAGCTCGGCGAGACCGGTGTCCTCGAGGAAGAGCCTGTCGTTCAGCACCATCAGCTCACGGGTGGAGAAGGTCTCCTCCGTGCCGATGAAGGGCAGGTCCTTGTCCCGCTCCGACATGTCCGAAGTCTTGTCCGAGGTCTCGTTCCCATCCCCGTCCGCTGCGGACGCAATGGCATGGGTGGACAGGCCGGCGCCAATGCCGAGTGCCGTGGCGGCGGCCAAAAAGCCGCGGCGTCCCATGGGTTTCATATGACCTCCTGGACGTGGGGTACCTCGCTTGTCTGATGGAGACTTCGTACCGAGCGAATCTGAGACGACCGTTAGAAAGCCCGGACCCGGTGCACCGCGCGCGCGGCTAGGCTCGGTGGCATGTGCCGAAACATCCGTCAGCTGCACAACTTCGAGCCGCCGGCCACCTCCGACGAGGTGCACGCCGCCGCCCTCCAGTACGTCCGCAAGGTGGCCGGCGCCACCAAGCCGTCGCAGCGCAACCAGGCCGCCTTCGACCGGGCGGTCGAGGCCGTCGCCGCCGCGACCGCCGAGCTGCTCGGCGAGCTGGTGACGACCGCGCCGCCGAAGGACCGGGAGACCGAGGCCGCGAAGGCCAAGGAACGCGCCCGGATCCGGTACGCGTCCTGACGCTCATCCGCGCCGGATCGTCACGCCCCGCAGCGTCAGGTACCACGGCGACGACGTGAAGTCCGGCCCGGTCTCCTCGCCGATGTACGCGTCGATGTGCTTGGTCCCGCCCAGCCCGGGGGTGAACTCGTCGGTGACCGTCCACCGCGCGTCCCGCAGCGCCGCGCACACAGCGGCGGCCGGGCGGGAGCCGTCGTCGGCGTGCCCGCAGTCGGAGATCCGGAACCGCACGCCGCGCGCCAGCACCCCGGGGTCCGCCGCGGCCGAGACGAACGGGCGCAGCGCCCGCCCGCCGGTGTCCCGTGGCCGGGTGTCGAGCCAGAAGCCGATGTCGTAGGACCAGTTCAGGTACGTGCCGCCGGCCGTACGACCGGTCCCCTCCTCCTGGACCGCCGCGACGAAGTCCTCCCGGTAGCTGCCGAGGTCGTCGTCGCCGTGGGAGCAGTCGACGCCCCGGCAGCCGGTGACGGGGACCGGGTCGCCGGAGTGGTAATCCTCCACCGCCGTGTAGTAGACGGTGATCTCCCAGCCGCCGCTGAACACCGGCGCGGTCACGACCGGCAGCCGCAGCACGGGCGCGCTGCTCGACGGCGCCACCGTCGGTCTCGCCGTCACGGCGGAAGCCGGCGGAGAACTCGGCAGCGGGGCCGGCCGGGCGTCCTCCGCACACCCCGCCAGCAGCAGCAATGCCGTCACCACGGCGGCCCGTCGCACCCTCAGGAGTGTGTCAGCCGGCCCGCCACGCGGAGTCGAGTTTCAGTCTTGCCTTATATAAGCCGTGCCTGATAACTTCGGCCGGTGCACGCGTTCGACGTGCTCGGGGACCCGGTCCGCCGCCGCATCCTGGAGCTGCTCGCCGACGGCGAACAGTCCTCCGGCGCGGTCACCGAGGTGGTCCGGGCGGAGTTCGGGATCTCCCAGCCGGCCGTCTCCCAGCACCTGCGGGTGCTGCGCGACAACGGCTTCGCCACCGTGCGCCCCGACGGCGCCCGGCGCCTGTACGCGGTGGACGACACCGCGCTGCGCGAGGCGGAAGCCTGGCTGAGCCGGTTCCGGCGGTTCTGGACGCCGCACCTCGACGCGCTGGCCACCGAGGTGGCCCGCGGCAAACGGCAGCGGCGCCTCACCGCCCGCGACGACGACACCACGGGAGAACACCCATGATCGACGTGAAGCAGCAGGTCAGCGACGTCCGCCGCTGGGTCGGCAACCGTACGCTCGAGGCCGGCGAGGCCCGCGTGCTGACGCTCAGCCAGGTCTACGACACCGACCAGGACGATCTGTGGGAGGCCGTCACCACCGCCGAGCGCATCCAGCGGTGGTTCCTGCCGATCAGCGGTGAGCTGCGCGAGGGCGGCACCTACCAGTTCCAGGGCAACGCGGGCGGCACGGTCTCGCGCTGCGACAAGCCGAACGGTTTCTCCGCGACATGGGAGTTCGGCGGCCAGGTGAGCTGGGTCGAGGTCCGACTCACGTCCGAGGGCGACGGGCGTACGCGCCTCGAGCTGGAGCACGTCGCGCACGTCGCCGACGAGTTCTGGGACCAGTACGGCCCCGGGGCCACCGGCGTCGGCTGGGACGGCGGGTTCCTCGGCCTCGCCAACTACCTGACCGACCCGGCCGCGGCCCTCGACCCGGAGGCGGCGATGGCGTGGGCGCTGTCGCCGGAGGGCAAGGAGTTCAACCGCCTCAGCGCCGACTCCTGGGCCGAGGCCGCCATCGCCGCCGGGAACGACCCGGAACAGGCTCGGGCCAGCGCGGACCGCACGTACGCGTTCTACACCGGCTCCTGAGCTATCCCGACAACCGGCGGCCCCCGTCGTCCGCGAGCAGCGCCACCAGCTCCTCGCGGGCGCGGGCCACCCGGGACCTGATCGTCCCCACCGGACAGTCGCAGACCTCGGCCGCCTCCGCGTACGACAGACCCAGGACCTGCGTCGCCACGAACGCCTCCCGCCGTTCCGGGGACAGCCCGCCGAGCAGGTCCCGGACGGCGACGTCGTCCTCGAAGCCGCGGCGCCCGGCCCCGGTCGCCGCGTCCGCGGCGGCCTGCCAGTCCGCCACGGCGGCGATCCGCGGCCGGGCCATCGCCGAGCGCACGTGGTCGACGGCGACCCGCCGCGCGATCGTGAACAGCCACGTCCGGGCGCTGGACCGGCCGGCGAAGCCGGGCAGGCTGCGCAGCGCCCGCAGGTACGTCTCCTGGGCGAGGTCCTCCAGCTCGGCCGGCCCGGCGAGGTGGTGCAGGAACCGCCACACCTCGCGCTGGGTGGCCCGGACGAACGCCGCCGCCGCGTCCGCGTCGCCGCGGCCGGCGGCGAGCGCCCACCCGGTCACCTCGTCGTCGATCACTCCGTGGCGGGCTTGGCCGCCGCCGGAACGGCACCGGACGCCGCCTGGGCCCGCCGGTACGCCAGCAGCCCCAGCACCAGCCCGGCGAGCCCGAGCACGATGCCGGCGACGCCCGTCCACGTCCCGCCGCTGCCGCCCTCGTCGTCGTCGCCGTCATCCGCGACGGCCGCCACGGACGGCCCGGGGGCGGCGGCCGGCGCATCGGCACCCGGCGCGCCCGCCGGCGTCAGCTTCAGCACCGGCGCGGGCTTCTCCGGCTCGGTGCCGTCGGTCGTCGGCTCGTCGATCCACCGGACGATCGTCCCGTCCGAGTACGTCTGCAGCGCCTTGAACACCACCTGGTCCACCTCCGGCAGCGGCCCCAGCGACACGTCGAACTCCTGGAACTGCCCCGGCTTGATCGCCGCGTCCCCCACCGCCGTCCAGGTGATCTTGGAGACGGCCTCGCTGAGCTGGGCGCCGTGCGCCTCGATCGGCTTCGCGAGCTTCGACTTCTGCGCCACCATGGTCCAGCCCGCGACGGGCTTGAGCGACACCGAGGCGAACGGCGTACCGGTGGGCAGGTTCACCTCGACCTTGGTGGTGTTCGCGGTGTCCGTCTCGTTCGGCACCCGGAAGGTCACCTTGGCGTACCCGCCCTGGACCGCGGTGTTCGGGTTCACGGTCACGTGCGCGGCGGCGGGGGCCGCCAGGGCGAGGGCGGACGCGGCGGCGATCGCGCCCACCACGGCCGAACGCTTCAACAGGGACATCTGGAGGCCTTTCCGACTCGGATCAACCCGGCCGGGGCGCCGGGCACGGTCATTGGTCGCGACCCTGAGGGGAAAAGTTCCCGCGAAGATCAGGCGGTGGGCAGGCGTACCTCGGCGCTGAGGCCGGGCGGCGGGGTCGTCCCCTTCAGCACGACGGTGCCGTGGTGCCGGCGGACCAGCTCACGCACGATGGCCAGCCCCAGCCCCGAGCCGCCCGCGTCCCGGGCCCGGGCGTCGTCCAGCCGGGTGAACCGGTCGAAGACCCGCTCCCGGTCGGCCGCCGGAATGCCCGGGCCGTCGTCGGCCACGGTGATTCTCCGGTACGCGCCGTCCGCCGCGACCGCCAGCCGCACCGCCGACGCGGCATGGCGTACGGCGTTGTCGAGCAGGTTGGCGACCACCCGGGCGAGCGCGTCACGGTCCCCCGCCACCCGCAGCGGGACGGCGGGACGCTCGTACTCGACGGACGGGTAGCGGGCCGCCACCTCCGCGAGCAGCTGCCCCAGCTCGACCTCGCCGGAGGGCGGCGGGGCGGCGCGGGTGCCACCGTCGTCCGAGCGGGCCAGCAGCAACAGATCGTCGACGAGGCGGCTCAGCCGTTCCACGTCGGTCAGCAGGTCACCGGCCAGCTCCGGCCAGTCCGTGGTGTCCGGGAGCCGCTGCGCGACCTCCAGCTCGGTCCGCATGTTGGTCAGCGGGCTGCGCAGCTCGTGCGCGGCGTCCGCGACGAAGGCCCGCTGCCGCGCCCGCGCGGCGTCCAGGCGGTGCAGCATGCCGTTGAGGGTCACGGCCAGGCGGTGGACCTCGTCGCGCGAGTCCGGTACGGGCAGCCGCCCCGGCCGCGCACCCCCGGTGATCTCCTCGGCGCCCGCCCGCAGCGCCTCCACGGGGCGCAGAGCGGCGCCGGACACCCGCCACGCCACGAGCGCCAGCAACGCCACGAGCGGCGGGAACGTCACCAGCAAAGTGGTACGCAGCAGGTCCACGCTCTGCGTCAGGTCGCCGGTCGGGCGCGCCACCAGCACCCTCACCCGTGCCTCCGTCGGGCCGGCGGCGAGGACGACGACGCGTACGCGCCCCTCGAGGCCGATCCGGTCGCCGGAGATGTACCTCCCCTCGCCGTCGGCCAGGTCCGCCAGCTCGCGCGGATAGAGGATCGGCGTGAGCCGGTCGGCGCCGAAGGACACCGACAGCACCCGATCGGCGGCGTCGACCACCTGCACGCGTACGGTCGGACCGGCCGGCACCGGATTCGGCAGCGACCGGCTGTTCACGAGCCCGGCCACCGCCCTGGCCGTCTCCAGGGCCTCGGTGTTCGCGGTGCGCAGCAGCGCGAACCGCATCGTGGCGACCAGCAGCACGCCGCCCGCGGCCAGCCCGACCGCGAGCACCACCACGGACACGAGCAGCAGCCGCGCCCGCAGGCCCAACCGGCGCAGCCACGCCACGCTAGGCCCCCGCGGCCTCGCCGGCCGCCTCCACCGCGGCCAGCCGGTAGCCGGCGCCCCTCACGGTCTCGAGGCGCTCCCGGCCGATCTTGCGACGCAGGTAGCCGACGTACACCTCGACGGCGTTCGCCGCGGTCTCCACCGCCGCGTCCCACACGTGGTCGAGCAGCTCGGTCTTGGAGACCACCTCGCCGGGGCGGCGGATCAGATACTCCAGCAGGGCGAACTCCCGCGCGGTCAGCACCACCTCGGCGCCGGCGACCGTGACCCGCCGATGCGCCGGGTCCAGCTCGACGTCGCCGTGGCGCAGCACGGCCGGGCGTTCCGGGGTGCCCCGGCGCAGCAGCGCGCGCAGCCGGGCGAGCAGCACCACGTACGAGAACGGCTTGGTGAGATAGTCGTCGGCGCCGCAGTCCAGCCCGTCGGCCTGGTCGTACTCGCCGTCCTTCGCCGAGAGCATGAGCACCGGCAGCCACTTCTGCTCGGCCCGCAGCTGCCGCACCACCCTGTACCCGGACAGCCGCGGCAGCATGACGTCGAGGATCATCGCGTCGTACTCGCCGTGCCGGGCCAGCTCCAGCCCATCCTGCCCGTCGCCGGCCACGTCCACGGCGAACCCCTCGGCCTGCAGGCCCCGCTGCAGCGCGGCCGCGAGCCGCACCTCGTCCTCCACCACCAGCAACCGCACGTGTCTACCTTGGCATGCCCGGCCCACCCGGCCGACCCCTTCTCAGCCCGATCACAGCCGCACCCCAGCCTGCAACGCCCGATGTTCCTGTTCGCCGCCGCGCCCCTGGCCGGGTGGGCGGTGATCTGCCTCGTCCGGGAAGATGTGCCGGCGCATTCCTCGCCGCCGGCATCGCCGGCGTGATCGCCACAGTCCTTCCGCGGTATGCGTCGAGACGTGGCTCGAACGGCACCGCTCGAAGATCGTCCACGCGGTCGCCTACCGCGTGGACGACGACAGCCGATGCCTGCCGCTGCTGCTCTCGTTGGCCCTCGAGGTGTCAGAGGGGTGTCGTGAGGAACAGGGTGGTTCCGTAGACCGCGTCCGTCTCCTTCCGGTCTGTCTCGGTGAAGCCGACCCTGGCCAGTACGCGGCGAGAGGCGACGTTCCATTCGCGGACGGTGGCCCATAAACGTTCGTACCCGGATGATTTCGCCCAGTCGAGGATCGCGAGTGAGGCTTCGGTCGCGTATCCGTGATGCCAGAATCGGCGTAGCAGCTCGAACGCCAGTTCCGGTTCCCCGTCCGGTACGCGGCCGCCGTCGATCAGCCCGCAGGCGCCGATGACGTCACCTGCGGCCTTCCGCTCTATCGCCAGCAACCCGATCGGCGATGGTTGGTCGGTACGGATGGAATCTGCGAGCTCCGCGACGGTCGGGTGTCCATCCGCGTCGATTCGGCGGTGCGGCGGTACTCGTGGATCACGTTCGATCCACAGTTCATGCTGGACGACAGCCTCCGCCGCCCGCCAAGGCCTGAGTAGCAGGCGATTCGTCTCGAGTACGACTTCGCGGCCCGGAGTTGCTGCGGCTGCCACGACAGCAACTCTCCCACGGGCGACCGCACCGTCATGCCGCCGGCCTGATGCTCACGCTGTCCGGCGCTGCGCGTCGGCGTAGGCGCCGGTTGGGTCGGCGGTCTCGCACTGCTGAACTGGGTGATGCCGAACTCTGGTTCTGTTCCTGGAAAGACGGGTTGATGCTCATCGTGATCGATCGTTGGGTGATGGTGTGATGAGATCGTCGGCAGGCTGCCGCCGCATCTCGACGTAGAGGTCAGTGAAGTCATCGAAACCAGCGTCGGTGTCGTTCTTCATGCAGCGGCGCGCAGCGCCGGGCAACGTGCTCCGTGGCATCTTCTGCGGCTGGCGCCGGATCCTCGGCGTCCCGACCGGCTGCTCAGCGGCGCCGAGCGCGACCGGTTCCTCGACCTCGTGCGCGCTCGCGGGAGGCGGCCCCGCAGCCGGTTCTCTGGGGGAGAATCCCCTAAGGCGTGTTTCATAAGCCCCGCCGAGATCTGAAGTTGCGGCGTGGCGGTGGTCGATAACTGAAGAGGTCTCCGGTATCTGGTTCTGCGACCAAGCAAGAACTTCATACCGGAGACCTCGTGGCC
>NZ_JADMLH010000010.1:0-7582 GCF_016464385.1 Nucisporomicrobium flavum
ACGACTACAAAAAGCTGTACGCCGCGTACAAGGCCGCGATGGAACACACCGGCCAGCCCACCGTCATCCTCGCCAAGACCATCAAGGGCTGGACGCTGGGGTCGCACTTCGAGGCGCGTAACGCCACGCACCAGATGAAGAAGCTCACCCTGGACGACCTCAAGGGCTTCCGCGACCGCCTCTACCTGGACATCTCCGACAAGCAGCTCGAGGAGAACCCGTACCTCCCGCCGTACTTCCACCCGGGCGAGGACTCGGACGAGATGAAGTACCTGCAGGAGCGACGGCGTGAGCTGGGCGGCTACCTGCCGTCGCGGCGGACGAAGTCGATCCCGCTGAACATCCCGGACTCGGCGAAGTTCGGCGACGTCAAGCGCGGCTCGGGCAAGCAGAAGGTCGCCACCACGATGGCCTTCGTCCGGCTGCTCAAGGACATCATGAAGGACAAGGAGTTCGGGGCCCGCTGGGTGCCGATCATCCCGGACGAGGCGCGCACGTTCGGCATGGACTCCCTGTTCCCGACCAAGAAGATCTACTCGCCGCACGGCCAGACGTACACGTCGGTCGACCGCGAGCTGTTCCTGTCGTACAAGGAAGCCACCAACGGGCAGATCCTGCACGAGGGCATCAACGAGGCCGGCTCCACGGCCAGCTTCATCGCGGCCGGCACGTCGTACGCGACGCACGGCGAACCGATGATCCCGCTGTACATCTTCTACTCGATGTTCGGCTTCCAGCGCACCGCCGACGAGCTGTGGGCGGCCGCGGACCAGATGACCCGCGGCTTCCTGCTCGGCGCGACCGCCGGGCGCACCACGCTCAACGGCGAGGGCCTGCAGCACGAGGACGGGCACTCGCTGCTGATCGCGGCGACGAACCCGGCCGTGGTGGCGTACGACCCGGCGTTCGCGTTCGAGATCGCGCACATCGTCGAGAACGGCCTGCACCGCATGTACGGCGAGAACCAGGAGAACATCTACTACTACCTCACGGTCTACAACGAGCCGATCGTGCAGCCGGCGGAGCCCTCGGGCGTCGACGTGGAGGGCCTGCTCAAGGGCATCTACCGGTACGCGGCGGCTCCGCAGGCCACGGGCCCGAAGGCGCAGCTGCTCGCCTCAGGCACGGGCATGCAGTGGGCGCTCAAGGCGCAGCAGCTGCTCGCCCAGGACTGGGGCGTCGCCGCGGACGTGTGGTCGGTGACCTCCTGGACCGAGCTGCGCCGCGACGCGGTGGAGGCCGAGGAGCACAACCTCATGAACCCGGGCGACCAGCCGCGCAAGCCGTACATCCAGGCCAAGCTCGAGGGCACCGAGGGCCCGGCCGTCGCGGTCAGCGACTGGATGCGGGCGGTGCCCGACCTGATCAGCCGCTGGGTGCCGAACGACTACACGTCGCTGGGCACCGACGGGTTCGGCATGAGCGACACCCGGCACGCCCTGCGCCGGCACTTCCACGTGGACGCCGAGTCGGTGACGGTGGCGACGCTGCGCCAGCTCGCGCTGCGCGGCAAGGTGCCGTCGCACGTCCCGGCCGAGGCCGCGAAGAAGTACGCGATCGACGACGTGAACGCCGCCCCGGTCGGCGAGACCGGCGGCGACAGCTGACGAAGCTCGTACGTGTTGTGAGGGGGTGGCGCTCGCCACCCCCTCATTTTTTGCCCGAAACGGCCGAACAGGCCTTCATGGCGCGTCTGCAGATCGGTCACAAGCTTCTCGCCCTGGGCCTGGGCGGCGTCCTGAGCACCGCCGCGGTCCTCTCCGGGGTCGGCGCGTGGCAGAGCGACGCGTTCGCCGACCGCACCCAGGCGCAGGTGGAGAAGCTGACCACCGAGGACCTCAACCGCACCACGGACGAGGTAACCCGCCTGGTGGGCTCGGTGGGCGACGAGATCCAGTCCGGTGTGAACGGCGACATGACGGCCGCGAACCAGCTGCTGGCCCAGCGCGGCGGCGTGGAGTTCGCCGACCGCACGGCGGCGTGGACCGCCACCAACCAGTTCACCCAGGACAAGCAGACGGTCACGCTGCCCCGGATGACCGTGGCCGGGCAGTGGCTGGGCCAGAACCTCGACCTGCGCAAGCCCACGCCGTTCGTCGACGACGTCGTGTCGCTGCTCGGCGGCACAGTGACGGTTTTCCAGCGGATGAACGACGCCGGTGACCTCCTGCGCGTCGGCACCAACGTCAAGACCACGGGCAACCGGCGGGCCATCGGCACGTTCATCCCGGCGGTGGGGGCCGACGGCGCCCCGAACGCCGTGGCCACCGCGATCAAGGCCGGCAAGCCGTACCGGGGCGTCGCGCTGGTCGTGGGCTCCTGGTACATCACGGCGTACGACCCGATCAAGGACTCGGCCGGACGGGTCGTCGGGGCCCTGTACGTCGGCGTGCAGCAGTCCGAGGCGCTCAAGGAGCTGACCGACGCGATCTCCGGCAGCAAGGTCCGGGACAACGGCTGGGTGACCGTCTACAGCACCAACAAGGCCGACGCGGGCCGGATCATCGCCTCCAGCATCCCCGGGGCGGCCGGGCGTACGGACCTGGGCGCCACCGACGCGGACGGCACCAAGTACGTCGAGCAGATCGTCGGCCAGGCGTCGAAGCTGACCGGTGGCGCGACGTGGCGGGCCGCGTACCGGCTGCCGGGGGCCGCGGGCGCGCCGGCCGGGGACACGACCGTGACCGTGGCGTCGTACCCGCAGTACTCGTGGGCGATCGCCGTGGGCGGGTACGACGGCGACACCGCCGGCGCGGTCGACGCGGTCCAGGACGGCCGCCGCGCCATGCTCATCGCGTTCCTCCTGGCGGCCCTGCTGCTGGCCGTGGCCGGCGGGCTGTTCGCCGCCTGGCAGGCCCGGAAGATCTCACGGCGGCTGAAGGCGCTCACCGCCGGGCTGTCGCGGCTGGCGAAGCGGGACCTCACCGTCTCCGTCCCGGCGGACGGCCACGACGAGATCGGCCGGGCCGGCGCGGCGCTCACCACCGCCGTGGCCGAGCTGCGCCAGGTGATGGTCGAGGTCACGGGCGCCTCGCGGGAGGTGTCCCGCTCGGCCGACCAGGTCGCGGCGACCGGCGCGGAGCTGACCGCCTCGGCCGCGGCCGCGGCTGAGCAGGCCGGTTCCGCCACCCGCGCCGCCGACGAGATTTCGACCGTGGTGCAGACCGTGGCGGCCGGCGCCGAGGAGATGGGCGCGTCGATCGGCGAGATCTCCGGCAACGCCCAGGACGCGGCGCAGGCCGGGCGCGACGGCGTGGGCCTGACCGCCACCGCCTCCGGCGTCATCGACGAGCTGCGCGCCTCCACCGGCCAGATCGCCGACGTGGTGCGGCTGATCGCCAGCATCGCCGAGCAGACCAACCTGCTGGCCCTCAACGCGACGATCGAGGCCGCCCGGGCGGGCGACATGGGCAAGGGGTTCGCGGTCGTCGCCGGCGAGGTCAAGGACCTGGCCCAGGAGACCGCCAAGGCGACCGAGGACGTCACCGCGCGGGTGTCGGCGATCGAGGGCGACACGGCGCGGGCGGTGGACGCGATCACCGCGATCACGGCGACGATCGCCCGGGTGAACGACTACCAGAACGCGATCGCCGCGGCCGTGGAGGAGCAGGCCGCGACGACCGCCGAGATGTCCCGCAACATCGTCGAGGTGGCCACAGGCAGCCGGGAGATCGCCGGCGACATCGGCGCGGTGAGCGGAGCCGTGGAGAGCACCCGCGCGGCGGTGACCGTGTCGCACGAGGCGGCCGGCGAGCTCGACGCGACCGCCCGGCGGCTCACCGAGCTGGTCGACCGGTTCACCGTCTGACGTACGCGGCCAGCTTGTCGAGCTGCTGGCCGGTGCCCTCCCGCATGAAGCTCTGGACGGCGTCGGTGAGGTGGCCGGCGAAGTGGTTCGTGAGCTCAGTACGGCCGTCGCCGAGATCGCGCAGCGTGATGGTGACCGAGCCGCCGCCCAGGCCGCGCTGCCCGTCCCACTCGTACGCGAGCGTCCGCGGCGGGTCGACCACGGTGAAGCGCATGTCGGAGGGGAACTCGGCCCCGGCGCCGGTCACCATGGTCAGCCGGAACACGCCTCCCGGGCGTACGTCCATCTCGACGCTCTCGCGCGGCGTGTGCATCCCGGCCGGGCCCCACCAGGCAGCGATCTGATCCGGGTCGGTCCAGGCGTCCCAGACCAGCTGCACGGGCGCGTCGAACACCCGCACGATGTCGAGCTCGCGGTACGTCATCTCGTCGCTCACGGGTTCGTTCCCTTCATCAGGCGGTTCAGGTGCTCGTCGAGCTTGTCGAGGCTGGACTCCCAGAAGCGCCGGTACCGCTGCACGTACTCCGAGGCCTCCCGCAGCGGCTCGGCCTCGAGCCGGCAGGGCCGCCACTGGGCTTCCCGGCCGCGCGAGATCAGGCCGGCGCGTTCCAGCACCTTGAGGTGCTTGGAGATGGCGGGCAGGGTCATGGCGAACGGCGCGGCCAGCTCGTTCACGGTCGCCTCGCCCTCGGCCAGGCGGGCCAGGATCGCCCGGCGGGTCGGGTCGGCGAGCGCGGCGAAGATGACGCTGAGCTGGTCGGTCGCCATCGGCTCAGGCCGGGACGTACGTGATGACCTCGACCCCGGTCTTCGTGGTCCAGGAGCCGGTGTGGGCGAGCGCGACCTTGGTGCCCTCGTGCCACAGCTTGCGGCCCTCGCCGACCACGAGGGGGTAGACCATGATCCGGTACTCGTCGACCAGGTTGTGCCGGGTCAGGTGGTTGAGCAGCTCGGCGCTGCCGTTGAGCAGCAGGTTCTCCGGCCCGGCCTTGACCCGCGCGACCGCCTCGGCGACCTCGCCCTGCAGGAACGTCGCGTTCCACTCCGGCTCGGTGAGCGTGGTGGTGGCGACGTGCTTGGGCATCGAGTTCATCCGCTTGCCGAAGTCGCCGGTCGCCGCCTCCATCTGCGGCCAGGCGGCCTTGAAGCCCTCGTACGTCTTGCGTCCCAGCAGCAGGGCGTCCGCCTCGCGCAGGTTGGCGTCCTGCCAGCTGCCGAGTTCGTCGTTGAAGTACGGCCCGCTCCACGCCGGCTCCTCGAAGACGCCGTCGAGGGTCACGTACGACACCGCCACCAGCTTGCCCATGGTCACCACTCCCCTTGCTTCACCATCTGGTTAATTAACTAGTCGGTAAACTACTCGCGTCCGAGGCGCCGGTCAAGGTGGAGCGCGCCTAGGGTTCGGACGCATGAATCTCGACGAGGTCCTGCGCCGGCGGATCGAGCGGCACTTCCTCGGCAGCGAGAAGGGCGCCGGCGTGGTGCAGGTGGCCGGGCGGATCGGCGGCATCCACGCGCAGGTCGCCTCCTCCGCCCAGGCCGCGGCGGACCTGCGGCTGGGTGAGCCGGCCGACCTGGAGAAGGCCCTGTGGAACGACCGTACGCTCGTGCGCACCTGGGCCGCCCGCGGCACGCTGCACCTGCTGCCCGCCGCCGACCTGCCTTTCTGGGTCGCGGCGATGAGCACCCGCACCCGGGAGACCACGGGCTCGTGGCTGCGGTACCACGGCGTCACCGAGGCACAGATGGCGGACATCATCGCGGCGGTGCCGGACGTGCTCGGCGGCGACCCGATGACGCGGGAGGAGCT
The DNA here is from genome assembly GCF_016464385.1 of Nucisporomicrobium flavum. Classification (GTDB taxonomy): domain Bacteria; phylum Actinomycetota; class Actinomycetes; order Mycobacteriales; family Micromonosporaceae; genus Actinoplanes; species Actinoplanes flavus_A. The sequence continues at coordinate 5,619 of NZ_JADMLH010000010.1, forward strand.
CGCCGGCGCGGTGATCGCGGCGACCGGGCACGAGGAGCTGCGCGGGCCGCTCATCCAGGGGTTCGGGGCGATCCTCAAGCCGCTGGCGTTCCGCGGCCTGCTCTGCTCGGGGCCGCCGCGCGGGCGCAACGTGACGTTCGTGGCGCCGCGCGCCTGGTTCGGCGACCGGGAGCCGGTGGAGGTGGAGGACGCGATCGACCGGCTGGCGACGGCCTACCTGGACGTGTACGGGCCGGCCGACTCCGCGGAGTTCGCGCGCTGGTTCGACCTGAAACCGGCCCTGGCCCGCAAGGCGTTCGCGCGGCTGGACCTGGAGCCGGTGGACGGTCACGGGTTCCTGCCGGCGGGGGCGGAGCGACCGGCGGGCGGGGAGTCGGTGCTGCTGCTGCCCGCCTTCGACCCGTACGTGGTGGGGAGTCTGCGCCGCCTGGATGTCATGAGCAGCGGGCCCAGGTCCGCGGTTTCCCGGCCGCAGGGCTGGATCTCCCCCACGCTGGTGGTGAACGGCCGCATCGAGGGCGTCTGGGAGGAGAAGGACGGGGCGCTCACCGTCACCGCGTTTCGCACCCTGCCCGCCGCGGTGCGCCGCGCCCTTCCTCGGGAGGCCGCGATCATCTAAGGTCCGAGGAACTTTCGTGTTTGCCCGGAGGCACCATGAGCGTCACGCAGGGCGCGCCGGCCGCGCTGGCCGAGCCGGTCGTGCCGGTCCGGCGCTCCTGGATCGGCCTGCTGTTCGCGGCGAACCTCGGCCTGTGGATGGTGTTCTTCACCCCGGTGCAGGTGTTGCTGCCCGAGCAGATCGCCGAGATCGGCGTGGGCAGCAAGGAGGCCGCGCTCGGGTGGGTCACCGGCGTCGGGGCGCTCGTGGCGATCATCGTGAACCCCGCGGCCGGCGCGCTGTCCGACCGGACGCGGCTGCGGGTCGGCGGAAGAGCGTACGGGCGCCGGCACGTCTGGACCCTGTCGGGCGCGGCTGTGACCCTGCTGTCCCTGCTCTTCCTCGGCGTACAGGACTCCGTCGTGGGAGTTGCCGTGGGCTGGGCCGGCGCGCAGGTCGGCCTCAACGTCATGCTCGCCACGCTGACCGCGGCCGTGCCGGACCGGGTGCCCGTACGCCAGCGCGGCCGGGTCTCGGGCTGGATCGGCATGCCGCAGGCGCTGGGCCTGGTGCTGGGCGCCGTCCTGGTGACCGCTGTCGTCACCGGCACCACGAGCGGGTACGTGGTGATGGCGGTCGTGCTGGTGCTGCTCGCCGTACCGTTCGCGCTGCTGACGCCGGACGACCCGCTGCCCGCCGGCGATCGGGCACGGCCGCGGGGCAAGGCGATCTGGCGGGTGTTCCGCGAGCACCCGGACTTCGCGTGGGCCTGGGGCACCCGCTTCCTCGTGCAGCTCGGCAACGCGCTGGGCACGCTCTACCTGCTGTACTTCCTGACCGACAAGGTGCGGCTGGCCGACCCGGACACCGGGCTGCTCATCATGATCCTGCTGTACACGGCCGGCATGGTGGCCACCGCGGTGGTCGGCGGGCGGCTCTCCGACTCCTCGGGCCGCCGCAAGGTCTTCGTGGTCTGGTCCGGCATCGTCATCGCGGTCGCCGCGCTGCTGCTGGCGGTGTGGCCGACGTGGCCGGTGGCGCTGGTCGCCTCGGTGCTGCTCGGCGCGGGGTACGGCGTGTACCTCGCGGTGGACACGGCGCTGATCACCCAGGTGCTGCCGGCCGCGGTGGACCGGGCGAAGGATCTCGGGGTCATCAACATCGCGACGGCCGCCCCGCAGGTTCTCGGCCCCGCGATGGCCGCGCCGATCGTCACGCACCTGGGCGGCTACCCCACCCTGTACGCGGTCACCGCCGCGGTCACCCTGCTCGGGGCGGTCATGGTGGTGGGGGGGGGGGGGGGGGGGGGGGGGGGGGGCGGGGCCGCGGCCCCCCGCCCGGCGGCGCGCGGCCCGCGGGGGGGGCG
>NZ_JADMLH010000010.1:7592-340343 GCF_016464385.1 Nucisporomicrobium flavum
CGGGGGGGGGGGGGGTTTGGGGGGGCGTGCCCCGGGGGGGGCGGCTCGCGCCCCGGCGCCCCCCCCCCCCGTTACGGCAGCGTCCAGCGCTGGTTCGCGCCGGCGAAGCAGTCCCAGATCTGCAGCCGGGTGCCGTTGGCCGAGCTGTTGTTCGACGCGTCGAGGCACCGGCCGCTCGACGGGTTGCGCAGCGTCCCGTCGCCCTGCGCCTGCCACGTCTGTGCGCCCGTACCGTTGCAGTCGTAGATCTGCACCAGCGAGCCGTTGGCCGTGCCGGCCGCGGCCACGTCCATGCACTTGCCGAGCGCGCGCAGCGTGCCGTCGGCACCGACCGTCCAGGTCTGCGCGGCCGTGCCGTTGCAGTCGTAGAGCTGCACCGCCGTGCCGTTGGCCGACGAGGCCGCGGCGATGTCGACGCACTTGCCGGCGATCCCGGTGATCCGCCCGGTGCGCCCCGACGGCGGGTTGGTCGGCGGGTTGGTGCCGCCGGTCGCGGTCGCGTAGATGGCGCTGACCAGGGAGTTCGCGCCGGTGGCGTCCTGTGACAGCTCCCAGTTCATGATGCCGCCGGCGTTCGCCATGGCCCACTGGGTCTTGCGCCGGATCGTCGGCAGGCCGTTGTAGCACTCGTTGACGCCGTTGATGGTCGCGCAGTCCTGGTTGGCGAAGGCCGGGTTGACCGCGACGATCTCCGCGTACGTCTTGTAGCCGGGCCGGCTGTAGAACGGCACGCCCAGCACCGCCTTGGAGGCCGGCAGGCCGCGGCCCTTCCAGAAGTTGACGCTGGCGATCGACCAGTCGTAGTTGGCGTGCGGGCTGCCGCCGTCGTACGCCATAATGTTCAGCCAGTCGACGGCGTTGAAGACGGCCGGCTGCACCCCGTTCGCCGTGCCGCCCTCGGAGACCACCGCGGCGGTGAGCAGCTTGCCTTGGGCGTGCAGGGCGTTGCCGAGCTGCTGCATGAGCGCGGTGTAGTTGTTCCCGGAGGTGCCGGGGTCGGGGTATTCCCAGTCGATGTCGATGCCGTCCAGGTTGTACTGGCCGACGACGCCCATCACGGTGTTGACGAAGGTCGTGCGGGTGCTCGCGCTGCCCGCCATCGCCTCGAAGCCGGAGTCGTTGCCGTCGTTCCAGCCGCCGATGGCCAGCGAGACCTTGACGTTGTTCTGGTGGCCGAGCGACACGAGCTGCGACAGCTTCGACGTGTTCTCGATCGGCTGCAGGGTGCCGTTCGCGTTGGGGAGCGCGAAGGCGTAGTTGATGTGGGTGAGCTTGCTGTACTGGATGCTCGTGACGCTGCCGGCCCAGGACGGCATGTAGCCGACGCTCCGGAAGTTGTTCGGCAGCACCGCCGCCTCGGAGGTGCCCTGGACGGCCAGCGCGGTGACGAGACCGCCGGCGGCGACCACGAGGGCGGCCGCGGCCGAGGCGATTCTTCTTCTCTTTGCCATGGGGTGGGGACCTTCCTGTCCGGCGTGGGGGCGCCGTGGGCACGACATCGGGCCGGGAAATCTTAAGAAGCCTTACTAACAGTCGTCAATATAAGTCGTGAAGAAAGGCCGCCGGAAACCTCGTCGCGGGGGGCCGTAGGCTTGGGCCGTGACTGTACGAGTACGCTTCGCCCCTTCTCCGACCGGAATGTTTCACGTCGGCGGCGCCCGCTCGGCGCTGCAGAACTGGATCTACGCACAGCAGACGGGCGGCACGTTCGTCCTGCGGATCGAGGACACCGACGCGGCCCGCAACCGGCCGGAGTGGACCGAGGGCATCATCTCCGCACTCGACTGGATCGGCATCGAACGCGGTGCCTACGAGGGTCCCTACTTCCAGTCGGCGTACGCGAGCGACCACACCGCCGCGGCCACCCGGCTGTACGGCGAGGGCCGCGCGTACTACTGCGACTGCACCCGCGACGACGTCGTGGCGCGTACGGGCAACACCCACACCGGCTACGACGGCTTCTGCCGGGAGCGCGCGCTCGGGCCCGGCGAGGGTCGCGCGCTGCGGTTCCGTACGCCGGACGAGGGCGAGACCGTGGTGGTCGACCTGGTCCGCGGCGAGCCCACGTTCGACAACAAGCTCATCGAGGACTTCGTCATCGCCCGCAGCGACGGCTCGGCGGTCTTCCTGCTCGCCAACGTGGTCGACGACATGACGATGGGCATCACCCACGTCATCCGCGCCGAGGAGCACCTGCCCAACACCCCCAAGCAGCAGCTGCTCTGGGAGGCGCTGGGCGTCAAGCCGCCGGTGTGGGGACACGTGCCCGTCATCGTCAACGAGAAGCGCCAGAAGCTGTCCAAGCGCCGCGACAAGGTGGCGCTGGAGTCGTACCGCGACGAGGGCTACCTGGCCGCCGCCATGCGCAACTACCTGATGCTGCTCGGCTGGGCGCCCAGCGGTGACCGGGAGATCGTGCCGTGGCAGGTCGTCCTCGACGAGTACCGGCTCGAGGACGTCAACCACTCCCCCGCCTTCTTCGACGTCAAGAAGCTGCGGGCGTTCAACGGCGAGTACATCCGCGCGCTGTCCGCCGAGGAGTTCGCGGCGGTGTGCGCGCCGTGGCTGGGCGGCACCGACACGATCGCCGCCCCGCCGTGGGACCCGGCGAAGTTCGACGCCACGGTGTTCGCCGCCGTCGCGCCGCTCGCGCAGACCCGCATCGCCGTGCTCAGCGAGATCGTCGACTACGTCGACTTCCTCTTCCTCGACGAGCCCGTCTCCGACGAGCAGTCCTGGAACAAGGCGATGAAGGAGGGCGCGGCCGAGATCCTCGACGCCGCGGCCGCCGCCTTCGGCGCCCTCGAGGAGTGGACGGCCGACCCGCTCAAGGCCGCCCTGGAGCGTGTCGGCGAGGAGCGCGGGCTCAAGCTGGGCAAGACCCAGGCGCCGGTCCGGGTCGCCGCGACCGGGCGTACGGTCGGCCTGCCGCTGTTCGAGTCGCTCGAGATGCTCGGGCGCGAGCGCACCCTCGCCCGGCTGGCCGCGGCCCGGGCGAAGCTCGGCTGATTCCTTCGTGACCATTTCGGTATGCGCGCACCGGGAAACCGGTGCGCGCGTCCCTCACCAGGCAACTCTTTCGCCCCGGGCGTGCGTCTTGACGGTATGACCGTCAGCAGCACGGGTGACCTTGGCCAGCGGCGCTTGCAGGCGCTGGGTACTATTCGCGCGCCGATCAGCAGTCGCTGTTCACTCTCGCCGCCGATTTCCGATAGCTCGAAAAGGCCGCCCGCCGGGATGCGGGCGACTGGATCTGCGAGGAAGCTGTGAGAACGCACGCACGGCGCGGCAATGTCCATCACGCAGGCGGGGGAGGCCGGACGTGGCTCGAGGTTTGATCACGCGGCGCTGGACCGCGACCGGCGTGCTCGCCGCGGCGCTCGCGTTCGGAGCCGGGCTCGCGCCAGGTGTCGCCCACGCCGCACCGGCGCCGGTGACCGCCTCGGTCCTGCAGGAGGACTCCAGCTCGGCGGCGCCCAAGGCGGGTGCGAAGCCGACGGCCGTGCAGATCGCCGGCAAGGTGCCCGGCGGCAAGATCGTCGTTCAGCAGGCCGACCGGCGCGACCTGTTCCAGCGCCTGCTCAGCGAGGTCAACTGGCTGGCCTCGGCCACGCCGACCACGACCAAGCCCAAGGCCGACAAGCTCGGGCCGAAGTACACGATCGTCGTGCTGGTCAAGGACAAGGCCGCCCAGCAGTACGACCTCTACCCGATGGCCGCCGGCGGCCCGCGCGCGTACCGGCCGGCCAAGCAGCCGACCGGCAAGAAGGCGGCGGGCTGGTTCTACGGCCGGCTCACCATGTCGGAGTCGCTGCGCATCGCCGGCGTCCCGCTCAAGGAGAAGCCGGACGTGGTCAGCGGCGGCATCGGCGGCGGGGTCGGCGAGGAGGTCGACTCCGAGGAGCTCGACCCGCTCGCGGTCGGCAGCGACGTGCTCAGCCAGATGCGCCAGCTGTTCCTGCTCAACGGCGCGGTGCTGCTGGTCGTGCTGATCGGGCTGGGTGGCGTGGCATACCTGATCCGCCGCCGGGTCTGACCCCGGCTCAGCCGGCCGGGCGCACCGGCACCCGCAGCACCGGGCAGGCGAGCGCCGGGGCGTTGCACCGCTCCCCCAGGCCGAAGGCGTCCGGCAGCCGCGGATCGGTCGCGGCCTGCGCCACCTCCCGCGCCGTCAGCGGCGGCTTGCCACGTTCGGCGTCGCCGGTGCCGCGCTCGCCCGTCGCCTGCACCACCACCGTGCGCCCGTCCACGACCCGGCGGGCGATCACCTCGTTGACCTGCCAGTCCCTGTCCTCGCGCGCGGAGTAGCGGGCGTACTCGACGCCGGCGCGGGTCCGGTCCGGCTGGGCGCAGGCGTCCGGGTCGGCCAGCACCGGCAGGCACAGCCCGGCGGGCGCGTCGTAGACGGCCACCTCGATCATGCCGTGCGGCCCGCCGTTCGCGGTCAGGACGGCGTACTGCCGCCAGCCCGGCCCGGACGCCGGCTGCCGCGGCACGATCCGCAGGTCCCGGGCGTCCACCGGGCCGCTGAGCACCCGCAGGACCGGGTCCAGCACCGCCGACGGGCGCGGCTGGGCGACCGGCACGGCGGCGGCCGTACGCGGCTTCGGCCCGGGCAGCAGGACCGTCGTGAGGGCGTACCCGAGGAGCACGACGATCAGCACGACGGCCAGGCCGGCCAGGATCACCACCCGGACGCGGCGGCGGCGCAGCCGGTCGGCGCGGCGGACGATGTCGTCGACGGCATCGCCGATCGGCGGCTCGGCCGCGCAGGCGCGCTCGAGGACGCTGGTCATGGCCGCGCTCACGCCGTCACCGCCGGCCGGGTGATCCGCAGCAGGTCGGCGAACGCGGCCAGGCCCTCGGCCTCGTACTCGGTCACCTTCGTGGCGTCGAGGCCGAGCACCTCCGCGGTGTCGACCACCGCGAGATGGCAGAAGTGGTGCAGCACCAGGACCGCGCGGCACTTGGGCGACAGCCGGCGCAGAGCGTCGAGCACCAGCACCGTGAAGACGTCACCCATCCCGGCGTCGGCGTCGGCCGCACCGCGCTCGCCCGCCTCGCTCGGCGCGACGAAGACGTGCTCGCGGCGCCCGTGCGACGGCTTGAACGCGGCCATCAGGTCGCCGTACGCCCACAGGTCCGGATCCCCCACGTCGGGGGCGGTCAGCGCCCGGGCGAGCGTGGCGCGCGCCAGCTCACCGGCCTGCGCCCAGTCCCCGCACATCAGGAAGGCCGCCCGGCGCAGGTGGGCGTAGCGCTGGGCCACGTACTCCTCGGTCATTTGCACCTTTATAGGGCACAACGGCGGGACCGCGCGGCGGAACGGGGGTCACGCGACCCGGACGGTGACCTCCACGAGCCGGATGAGGTCCTCGAGGTCCGCGTCGAACTCGGCCGCGTCGTCCGCCGGCTGCGCGTCGCCGGCCGCGTCGTCCGCGGGTTGCGCGTCGCCGGCCGCGTCGTCCGCGGGTTGCGTGCCGGCGGCCGCCGGGAGCCCGCCGGTGACCTCGCCGGTCGTGTAGCCGAGCAGGAAGGCGCAGATCATCCGGGTCAGCCGGGGCACCTTGTCCGCGGGCACGCCCGCGTCGTGCAGCGTCGCGTGCAGGGCCGCGGTCAGCCACGAGCCGCCGGGTGAGGGACGGTTCAGGATCAGCGGGTACGCCCGCGGGTGCCGCCGGGACAGGCCGCGTACCGCCCGGCCCAGGGCGCGCAGCCGCTGCCGCCAGTCGATGCCCGACGGGTCGTCGCCGTACGCGCTGCCGAGCTCCAGGTGCAGCAGGTCGACCAGGCCGTCGAGCAGGGCGTCCTTGCCGCCGACGTACGGGTAGAGCGCCATCGAGGTGAGCCCGACCCGTTCCGCCACCGCCCGCATGGACATCGCACCGAGGCCCTGCTCGTCGACGAGGGCGAGGGCCTGGTCGAGGATGAGCCGTCTCTTGTCGTCCACGGCCCCACGGTGTCCGGGCGCCGGGCGCCTGTGGTGGCGGACGCGCCCGGCAGTCACCCCCTGGGGTGAGAAGTCGGCATCAGCACCAGCGGCCGGGGGGACGTCCGCGGCCGGCGGCGCGACGGCGGGGGCGTACCGCGCCGTGCAGGTGGGCGCCGGCCCAGCCGCGCAGCTCGGAGCGGCAGCCCACCCGGTGCGGGACCTCGTCGGCGGGCTCGTCGCCGGTGGACGCCACGGCGAGGACGGCGGCGTCGGACGTGGGCGCCGAGCCGTCCTCCGCGGCGTCGTGCTCCGCGTCGGGGCGTACCCCCTCGTGGTCCTTCATGTCGTGCCTCCCCTCCTGACGTTGCCGGTCACCTGATCGGCACCGCGGCGCCCGGCTTGACCCTCGCGGGTGCCGGTCCTCGCGGCGCTAGGACGACACCCTGCCAGGTCACCGACCGAAATCGCGGGGAGGGCACACCGCGATAACGGACAAATTTCCGCAAACAACTCAGGGCGGCGGTCCGCGGCGCCGGCCCGGGCGGTCCCTGACATGCTGGTCGGATGGCAGCGGACGGCAACTCCACGGGTACGGCGAAACGCCCCCTGGCCGCCACCCTGCGCCGGGTCGAACGCAACGCCGGCGCCCTGGCCTCGGCGAGCGTGGCCCGGATGGACGAGACGCTGCCGTGGTTCCGGGCGCTGCCCGCCGACCAGCGTTCGTCGATCATGCTCGTGGCCCAGGCCGGCGTCCGGTCGCTGGTCGAGTGGCTGCGCTCGGGCGGCACCGCGGCCGGCACCCAGGAGATCTCCGACGAGGTCTTCGCCGCCGCGCCGCGCGCCCTGGCCCGGTCGATCACGCTGACCCAGACCGTCCAGCTGATCAAGGTCACCATCGACGTCGCCGAGTCCGAGGTGGCCAACCTGGCCGCGGCCGGCGAGGAGGGTGCGCTCACCGAGGCCATCCTCAAGTTCTCCCGGGAGATCGCGTTCTCCGCCGCCCGGGTGTACGCCCGCGCCGCCGAGTCCCGCGGCGCGTGGGACGCCCGCCTGCAGGCCCTGCTCGTGGACGCGCTGCTGCGCGGCGACTCCTCCGACGTGCTGGCCAGCCGGGCCGCCGCGCTGGGCTGGGCGGACGCCCCGCCGGTGGCCGTCGTGGTGGGCCGCTCCCCCGGCGGGGACCACACCGCCGTGCTGCACAGCGTCTACCGGGCGGCCCGGCGGGCTCGGGTCGAGGTGGTCGGCGGGGTGCACGGCGACCGGCTGGTGGTGGTGATGGGTGGCGCCGCTGACCCGCTCGCGATCGCCGGGCAGCTCGCCGCCGCCTTCGGCGAGGGACCGGTCGTGGTCGGGCCCGCCGTACCGTCGCTCGACAACGCCACCGAGTCGGCCCGCGCGGCGCTCGCCGGCTTCCGCGCCGCCCAGGCCTGGCCCGGCGCGCCCAACCCCGTCGCGGCCGACGCCCTGCTGCCCGAGCGAGCGCTGGCCGGCGACGCCGAGGCGCGGCGCACGCTCAAACACGATGCGTACGGCGCCCTGGTACGCGCCGGCGGCGGACTGCTGGAGACGCTGGACGCCTTCTTCGCCGCGAACGGGGTGTTGGAGAGCGCCGCCCGTGAGCTCTTCGTGCACCCCAACACAGTGCGGTACCGTCTCAAGCGCGTAGCCGAAGTGACCGGGATGTCCCCTCTGGACGGGCGGGACGCGTTCGCGCTGCGGATGGCCCTCATCCTCGGCCGGCTGGACCCTGCGAGCTAAGTCACGCCAACGAGCGGCCCGCGAATACGTGGCGGCAGCCCCCGCAAATACCCACGAACAGCCACAAAGCCTGGGGTGCTTTGTAGGAACCCCACAACGCGGGTCGTAGGGTTTGGTCTCCCGCCGCACCCGCGGAACCCTGCCTCATCCGGAAGAGTCGAGGACGTGCTCGCCGTACTCTCACCCGGCCAGGGTTCCCAGAAGCCCGGCTTCCTCTCACCGTGGCTGACCCTGCCCGGCACCGCGGCGCGCCTGCGCTGGTGGTCCGCCCTCGCCGGCGTCGACCTGCTCCACCTGGGCACCGAGGCCGACGCCGACGAGATCAAGGACACCGCGCGCACCCAGCCACTGCTGGTCGCCGCCGCGCTCCTCGCCGGTGAGCATCTGCCCCTGCACGACGTCGGCCTGGTCGCGGGGCACAGCGTCGGCGAGCTGGCCGCGTCCGCGCTCGCCGGGGTGCTGCCCGCCGAGGCCGCGATCACCCTCGCCGGGGTGCGCGGCCGCGAGATGGCCGCCGCCTGCGCCCTCGAGCCGACCGGCATGAGCGCCGTCCTCGGCGGCGACGCCGACACGGTGGTGGCCGCCATCGAGCAGCACGGGCTCTACCCCGCCAACCGCAACGGCGCCGGGCAGATCGTCGCCGCGGGCGCCGTGGACGCGCTCGCCAAGTTCGGCGAGGAGCCGCCCGCCGGTTCCCGGGTGCGGCCGCTGGCCGTCGCGGGCGCCTTCCACACGCCGTACATGGCACCGGCCGAGCAGGCGCTGGGCGCGGTCGCCGGCGGCGTCACCGTCGCCGACCCGGCCCGCATCCTGCTGTCCAACCGCGACGGCGCCGCCGTCGCGCACGGCCGGGAGATGCTGCAGCGCCTCGTCCGCCAGGTCACCGCCCCGGTGCGCTGGGACCTGGTGATGCGCACCCTGCGCGACCTGGGCGTCACAGGCATCGTCGAGCTCCCGCCCGCCGGCACCCTCGCCGGGCTGGTCAAGCGCGAGCTCAAGGGCGACAACGCCCCCGAGATCGTCACCCTCAACACCCCGGACGACCTGCCCGCGGCCCGCGACCTGATCGCCCGGCACGGCGTGACGCCCAGCCTCGAGCCGGCCCCGCTGTTCCGGGTCGCGGTGGCCACCGGCGCCGGCGTGTTCCGGCCCGCCGAGGGCCTGGCCGAGGGCGACGACGTCCGCGCCGGCCAGGTCATCGGGCACGTGGCGACCCGGCAGGGTCCCGTCGAGATCGCCGCGCACGCGGCCGGCGTGCTCGTCGAATGGCTCGCCCACGACGACGACCCGGTGGCGCCGGGCCGGCCCGTCGCTCGCATCGGCGGGCACCAGGAGTGACACCCCCGCTCGCGACCGAAGGAGCAACCATGACCGCGGGTTCCCGCATCGTCGCGATGGGCCACTACCAGCCCTCGCGCGTCGTCACCAACGACGACCTCGCCCGGATCATCGACACCAACGACGCGTGGATCCGCGACCGGGTCGGCATCGCCGAGCGCCGCATCGCCGACGCCGAGACGGTCGCCGACATGGCCACCTTCGCCGCGGAGAAGGCCCTGGCCGGCTCCGGGCTGACCGCCGCCGACATCGACATGGTCGTCGTCGCCACCTGCTCGTCCGAGGACCGGTGCCCCAACGTGGCCACCCGGGTCGCCGCCAAGCTGGGCGTGGCCGCGCCCGCCGCCTTCGACCTCAACACGGCCTGCTCCGGTTTCTCGTACGCGCTGGGCACCGCCGACCACGCCATCCGCGCCGGTGCGACCCGGAACGCGATCGTGATCGGCGTCGAGAAGCTCTCCGACCTGACCGACTGGACCGACCGCAGCACCGCCGTGCTCTTCGGCGACGGCGCCGGTGCCGCGGTCGTCTCGGCCGTGCCCGAGGGCCAGGAGCCCGGCGTCGGCCCGGTGCTCTGGGGCTCCGTGCCGGACAAGGGCGACGTGCTGCGCATCGAGGGGTGGCAGCCGTACATCAAGCAGGAGGGCCAGATCGTCTTCCGCTGGGCGACCACCGCGCTCGCCCCGCTGGCCCTGCAGGCGTGCGAGCGCGCCGGGGTACGCCCCGAGGAGCTGGCCGCCTTCGTCCCGCACCAGGCCAACACCCGCATCATCGACGGCATCGTGAAGCGCCTCGGCCTCGGCCCGGACGTCGTCATCGCCAAGGACCTCGTCGAATCCGGCAACACGTCCGCGGCGAGCATCCCCCTGGCCCTGTCCAAGCTGGTCGAGCGGCGGGAGGTGCCCTCGGGCGCCCCGGTGCTGCTCTTCGGCTTCGGCGGCGGCCTCACGTACGCCGGGCAGGTCGTCCGCTGCCCCTGAGGCAGCCGTCCGCCCGTCGAGCAGTCCCCACCACCGAGAGGAACCATCGAACTATGGCTACCCGCGCAGAGATCACCTCCGGCCTCGCCGAGATCCTGGAGGAGGTCGCCGGGGTGAACCCCGACGACGTCGCCGAGGAGAAGTCCTTCACCGACGACCTGGACGTCGACTCGCTGTCGATGGTCGAGGTCGTGGTGGCCGCCGAGGAGAAGTTCGGCGTCAAGATCCCCGACAACGAGGTCCAGAACCTCAAGACCGTCGGCGACGCCGTGTCCTTCATCGAGGCGAATCACTGACATGAGCAGCACAGACGTCGTCGTCACCGGGCTCGGCGCGACGACCCCGCTGGGCGGGGACGTCGCGTCCACCTGGGACGCCATGCTCGCCGGCCGCTCCGGGGTGGGTCCCCTCACCCAGGAGTGGGCCGCGCAGCTGCCCGTACGCATCGCCGCGGAGCTCGCCGTGGACCCGTCGGAGGTCCTCGAGCGGGTACGCCTGCGCAAGCTCGACCGCTCCGAGGCGATCGCGCTGATCGCCGCGAAGCAGGCGTGGGCCGACTCCGGCCTGGCCGACTCGGGCCTCGACCCCGAGCGGCTCGCCGTCAGCTTCGGCAGCGGAATAGGGGGTGCGCAGACCCTGCTCAACCAGGACGACATCCTGGAGGCCTCCGGGCCGCGCCGGGTCAGCCCGCACACCGTGCCGATGCTCATGCCCAACGGCCCCGCCGCCTGGGTCGGCATCGACCTCGGCGCGCAGGCCGGCGTGCACTCCATGGCCAGCGCCTGCGCCACCGGCGCGGAGGCGCTCTCCCTGGGCCTCGACATCATCCGCTCCGGCCGCGCCGACGTGGTCGTCGCGGGCGGCACGGAGGCGGTCGTGCACCCGCTCCCGATCGCCGGTTTCGCCTCGATGCGGGCCATGTCGACCCGCAACGACGACCCGGAGAGGGCGTCCCGCCCGTGGGACAAGGGCCGCGACGGCTTCGTCCTCGGCGAGGGCGCGGGCGCGCTGGTGCTCGAGCGCGCCGACCACGCGGCCGCGCGTGGCGCCACCGTGTACGCCCGCCTCGCCGGCGCCGGCATCACCTCGGACGGCTACGACATCGTCCAGCCGGACCCGGAGTGCCGTGGCGGCATCCGCGCGATGAGCCGGGCCATCCGCGACGCCGGCCTGACCGGCGCGGACATCGTCCACGTCAACGCGCACGCCACGTCGACCCCGGTCGGTGACATGGGCGAGATCAAGGGCATCCGGGCCGCCATCGGCGACCACCCGCTGCTCACCTCGACCAAGTCGATGTCGGGCCACCTCCTGGGCGCGGCCGGCGCCCTCGAGTCCATCGCCACGATCCTGGCCATCCGCGACTCCGTGGTGCCGCCGACGATCAACCTGGACGACCCGGACGACCGCCTCGACCTCGAGGTGGCCGCCCACAAGGCCCGCCCGCTCGAGATCGCCGCGGCGATGAACAACTCGTTCGGCTTCGGCGGCCACAACGTGGCGCTGGTCTTCACCCGCGTCTGACGCCCGGTCCGGCTGCGGCCCCACCCCTGCGGTGGGTCCGCGGCCGGCGCGGCTCAGTCCTTGTCGGGCGCGACACCTCGCCCGGGTTCTCTCCGGCGCGATCGCTCGCTCAGTTCTTCTCCGGCGCGACGCCTCGGCCGGTTCCTCTCCGGCGCGACGCCTCGGCCGGTTCTTCTCGGGCGTGACCTTTCGCCCCGCTTGGAGTGCGCCGTGACCACGACTTCCCCGTCGGCCGGCCCCGAGGTCGCCGACCACCGCGACCCGGAGACGCGCCTGCGGGCGCTCTTCGACCGTGGCACGCTGCGCCTGCTCGCGCCGAAGGACGACTCCGGCGTGCTGTACGCGCGGGGCGACGTCGACGGCACGCCCGCGATCGCGTACGCCTCCGACGGCACCCGCATGGGCGGCGCGATGGGCGTCGAGGGCTGCCGGCACATCGTCGACGCCATCGACACCGCCGTCCGGGAACGCGTACCCGTTCTCGGCCTGTGGCACTCCGGCGGCGCCCGCCTCGCCGAGGGCGTGGTCGCGCTGGACGGCGTCGGCCAGGTCTTCGCCGCGATGGTCCGGGCCTCCGGGCGCGTACCGCAGATCTCCGTGGTGCTCGGCCCGGCCGCGGGCGGTGCGGCGTACGGTCCGGCGCTCACCGACATCGTCATCATGAGCAAGGGCGGCCGCATCTTCGTGACCGGCCCCGAGGTCGTCCGCAGCGTCACCGGCGAACAGGTCGACATGGAACGGCTGGGCGGCCCGGAGCCGCACGGCCGCCGGTCCGGCGTCGTGCACATCACGACCAAGGACGACGACGACGCGTACGGCCAGGCCCGGAAGCTGACCGTGCTGCTCGGCCACCAGGGGCGCCTCAGCCCCGCCGACGTCACCCACGACCGGGACCTGGCCGCCACGATGCCGGACCGGCCCACCCGCGCGTACGACGTGAAGCCCGTGGTCGCAGCGCTGCTCGACGAGCCGGGTGTGGAACTGCACGGCCGCTGGGCCCCGAACGTCGTCACCACCCTGGGCCGGTTCGCGGGCCGTACGGTCGGCGTCGTCGCGAACAACCCGCTGCGCCTCGGCGGCTGCCTGGACGCGGCCAGCGCCGAGAAGGCGGCCCGCTTCGTGCGGATGTGCGACTCGCTGGGCGTACCGCTGATCGTGCTGGTCGACGTGCCCGGCTACCTGCCCGGCCTCGGCCAGGAGTGGGACGGCGTGGTCAGGCGAGGCGCCAAACTCCTGCACGCCTTCGCCGAGTCGGTGGTGCCGCGGGTGACGCTCGTGACCCGCAAGGCGTACGGCGGCGCGTACGTGGCCATGAACTCCCGCGCCCTGGGCGCGACGGCGGTCTTCGCCTGGCCCACAGCCGAGATCGCGGTCATGGGCGCGAGCGCCGCCGTGACAATCCTGCACCGCAGAAAGCTGGCGGCCGCCCCGCATGACGAGCGGGAGGCGTTGCGCGAGGCCCTGGTGGAGGAGCAGACGAGGACGGCGGGCGGCGTACACCGGGCGCTGGAGATCGGCGTCGTGGACGACGTCATCACGCCGGAGCAGACCCGCCACCGGATCGCGGAAGCCCTGGCAGCGGCCCCGGCCGCGCGCGGCACCCACGGCAACATCCCGCTCTGACCCCGGCCCACGGGTCGCCGGTCGCGCATCGCCCGGACGCCGGGCTGCTCTTGCCCAGGCGCCGGGCTGCTCTTCGCCCAGGCCCGCGGGCACGTCCCAGCCGCTCCGGGCCGCCCTCACCTGCCCATCTGCGTGTGCACGCCCGCCCATCTGCCTGTGCACGCCCGCCCATCTGCCTGTGCACGACGCCGGACCGGCGGCCGTGCGGCTCCGGCTGCCCGGCACGCGCAGCGCGGTTCGGGCGAGGCGCTGCCCGGCACGCGCAGCGCGGTTCGGGCGAGGCGCTGCCCGGCACGCGCAGCGCCTTGCCCGGGACGCCGCGGGTGCTATTTCCTGCAGGCGCTGCGGGGCAGCTTGCCTGCCTGCACCGGTGAACGACCCGGCGCCTTCGCTTTGCCGGCGAGGACCGCCGCCAGCGCGTCCAGCGACAGCCGGCTTGACGAGTACGTGGCCACGAGCGTGGGTGATTTCGCCGCCGCCAGCAGGGCCGGCGTGTCCATGCTCACCGTCACCGCCGCGTCGGGGCTCAGGTCGGTGGTGTGGTCCCCGTACCCGATGAGGTGCACGACCGTGCCGCCCGCGGCCTGGACCGGGACGCCGGCCTGCTGCAACGCCTCGACCAGCCCGGTGCGCGCGGTCTCCCGGCCGCCCGAGGCGGTGACCGTGACCGGGCCGGTGACCAGCGGGCCGGAGCAGCGGCCCTTGAGGACCGTCACCGCGGCGGCGTCGGCGGCGAGGACCGCCTTGCGGTGCTCGGGCGACTCCAGCACGGACAGGTCCGGCTGGGGGCGCTCGGAGCGGAACTTCAGGGTCAGGATCCGGGTGACCGCCTCGACCAGCCGCTCCCGCTTGAGGCTCCCGTTCTGCAGCCCGGCGAGGATGCCGTCGCGCGCCGCGGTGATGTCCGGCGGCATGAGGAGCATGTCGTTGCCCGCGTTGAGGGCGCGCACGGCCGCTTCCCCGGCCGGCCACTTCATCGCCGGAGCCATGTTCATGGCGTCCGTGACGGCGACGCCGGTGAACTTGAGTCGCCCGCGCAGCACATCAGTCATGATCTTGTGAGAGAAGGTCGCGGCGACGCCCTTGTCCAGCGCCTCCACGTCGAGGTGGCCGGACATCACCACGGCCACGCCCGCGTCGATGCCCGCGGCGAACGGCGGCCGGTCCTCGCGCTCCCACTGCGCCGGACTCTGCCGCACGATCGGCAGGTCGTCATGGCTGTCACCGGTCGTGTGCCCGTGCCCCGGAAAATGCTTCAGCGCCGCGGAAACCCCGCCGCCCTGAATTCCGCGTACGGCGGCGCGCACCTGAGCGGCGTTCGCGGCCGGATCGGCGCCGTAAGAACGCGAGCCGATGACAGAACTGCCCTGCGCCCCGAGCGTGTCGGCGACGGGCGCGAAGTCCAGGTTGATGCCCATCGCCGCCAGCTCCTGCCCGGCGGCGTGCCACGCGGCCTGGGTGAGCGGGGGCCGGCCCGCGGCGCCGAAAGCCATCGCGGACGGGAGTTGCGTCGCACCGGTCCGCACCCGGGTGACCACGCCGAACTCCTGGTCCGTACCGATCAGCAGCGGCGCACCCCCGGGCAGCCGCCGCGCCGCCGCCTGCAGCCCGTCGGTCAGCGCGCGGACCTGCTGCGGGTTGTCCACGTTCGTGGCGGGATTCGTCGCACCGGTCGGGTCGCCGGCCGTGAACCCGACGAGGATCACCCCGCCGAGCCCGAACTTCGCCACCATCTCGGCGGGCGTGTTCACCCCGGCCAGCTTCTGATTGCCGGCCGCGGCGGCGCCGTCGACCCGGTCGGCGTTGTCACCGTACGCATAAGGCATGAGCACCTGCCCCGCGAGGCCGGCGTCGCTCAACGTCCGCACGGTCTCGCGCGCCCGGGTGGCGGGGTCGCCGGTGGGTATCGGGGCGACGCCGGCCGCGCTGGGCGCCGGCAGGCTCGGCGACGGCGCGGCGACAGCGGAGGCGGGCGGTGGCGTGGGCGCGTCACTGCCGCACCCGGCCAGGATCAGAGCCAGGGGTACGGCCACAGCAACGGAGAGCGCCCTATTCACGGGGGCCATTGGATCAGCTTCGCCCGAACATCGACAAACCGGCCCTGTGGATAACTTCTGCCATACGCGAGGCGGGGGTGAACGCGCCAGAGTGGGCGGCGCGGAGTGAGCCGGCCGGGGTGAGCCGCGCGGGGGTGAGCCGGCCCGGGTGGGCTGGCCCGGGTGGGCCGGACGGGGTGAGCCAGCCCGGGTGAGCCGCGCGGGGGTGAGCCCCGCGGGGTGAGCCAGCCCGGGTGGGCCGGGTGACTCGGGCCGCACCAGGCCAGCCACGCCGGGGCAGCCGCGCCGGCCATGCCGGGCGGGGCGGCCCACGCCGGGCGTAGCAGGCACGCCGGGCGTTGCGGGCCACGCTGCCGACAGGCCGGCCGGCGCGAGAGGCCGGCCGGACCGGGTGCATCGGTGGCGGGTCAGCCGACGCGGGTGAGGAGGGTGACCGGGGCGCCGTCGCCGGCGTAGCGGTACGGCTCCAGTTCCGCGTCCCAGGCCGTGCCCAGTGCCTTCTCCAGGGCGTGCGAGAGCGCCTCCGGGGCGCGGGCGGCCGCCATGATCGAGCGGAGGCGGTCCTCGCCGAGCTGGATGTCGCCGGAGGCGCCCATCGTTCCTCGGAACAGGCCGCGGCCGGGGACGTGCATGAAGCGTTCCCCGTCCACGCCGGGGCTCGGCTCCTCCGTGACCTCGAAACGGATCATGGGCCACTGCCTGAGGGCAGCAGCCAGCTCGGCGCCGGTGCCCGGCCTTCCGGTCCAGCTGCACTCCGACCGCCGCATGCCGGGATCGACCGGCTGCGCAGTCCAATGCAGGGTGACCGGCGCGGTCAGGACGCGCGCGATCGCCCACTCGACGTGCTGGCACACGGCGAGTGGGGTCGAGTGGACGTATACGACGCCACACGTTGGCACGGTGACCTCCCGGAGACCGAGGTGCGTCTTCCCCTACGACCTCGACCGCGGTTGATCGTGCTCCATGATGCCGGGTGGTACGGATGGTGCGCCAGAGAAACCGCAATATCGACATGTGAATGGCCGTAGTGGCACACCTGACCTAACGGACCAGCCCACTCCCGCGGTGCGGCCCTGCTGGCCTCGTGTAGGATTGCTCCGGCGTTTTATGCCGACACCCGTTCTTTTCCAAGGAGTACCGCCGTGGCGAGCAACACCTCGAAGACCGCCCGCGCATCCGTCCGCGCCGGCCAGGCAGGCCAGGGTGGCGCCCTCAGCGTGCTCGGTGAGTTCAAGTACCTCATCCCGCTCGCGAACGGCCGTTTCGCGTACGTGCGCAACCTGACCAACGGCAAGACCAACCACCTGAAGACCGACTCGGACGCTTTCGTCGAGGAGATCCGCAGCCTCGCCGCCGCGGGTCACGGCGCCAAGATCCGCGCCGAGATCCAGGGCCTCGACCAGACGTTCCCGCAGCACGGCTGGGGCACCACCGAGAAGCGTCTCGTCGACGCGGGCGTCTTCGAAGGCTGAGCCTCCGCAGCGCACCAGGGCGCTCCCAGGGTTTCGTACCCGGGAGCGCCTTTTCGCATCCACCGAAGATCACGACAAGTTGATCAGCCAGGGCCGGGCCGAGCGAAAAGCCGGGCCGAGGCGGACGGAAAGCCAGGCCAAGGTCGACAGGCAGGCCGGGGACCGACCGCAAGGCCAGGCACGGACCCCAGAGCCCGGCCACAGCCGAAGGCTGGGCCGGGCAGGGCAGGCAAGCGCTGAAGGCAGGGCCGGGCACGCTGCAAATTGGGCCGGGCTAAAGCCGGGCTGGGCTGGGCTCGCTGACGGCTGGGCGGCCCGGGGTTGAAAGCCCGGCCACACGAGCGCCGAAAGCCACACCGAAGCCGGCCGACAGCCAGGAGCGAACCGGGGCCGGCGGCTCAGGTCAGGAGCTCGACCGCACCGGTGTCGAGGTCGTACACCGCACCCGCGATGCTCACCTTCCCCGCTGCCACCGCCTCCGGCACGCCGGCGATGTCGCGCATGCGGCGTACGGTCCGGGTGACGTGGGCGCGCATCGCCTTGGCCGCCACCTCCGGGTCGTCGAGGCCCACGCTGTGGACCGCCGGGGCGATCTCGTCGACCAGGTAGCCCAGGTCGCCGCCCGGGTTGTCGCCCGCGCGCAGCGCCTGCACGGTCGCGTCGACCGCGCCGCAGCGTGCGTGGCCCAGGATCATGATCAGGGGAACGTTGAGGGCGGAGACCGCGAAGCCGACCGAGCCCAGCACCGCGCGATCCACGACGTGGGCGCCGGAGCGGACCACGCAGATGGAGCCGAAGGTCTGGTCGAAGATCGCCTCGAGCGGCACCCGGGAGTCGATGCAGCCCACGACGACCGCGTGGGGCAGCTGACCGCCGGAGGCGGCGGCCGCAGCGGAGACGTCGTGGCCGTGGATCGGCTCGCCGGTGACGAAGCGGCGGTTGCCCGCCATCAGCTCGGCGAGGGCGTCGGCGGGCCGCGTGATCCGCTCCTGGACGACGGCGGTCCCGGCCGGTGCCGGGGAGACCGGTACGGCGTCGGGTACGGAAGGCGCGGAGGCCGTGGGCAGCGAGGCAGGTGTCGGACCCGTCATGGCTCCGATTCTCTACGAACCGGGGCCGCAGCACAGGCGGTGCGAGCGACATCACGTCCCGAAGGCCGTACGCGTGCTCGGAGCAGCCTCAAGGCGCGGTGGAAGATCCGACCGGACGGTGGCTTTTCCGGCGATCGAGAGTGATGCTGATTACCCGTGGGTACAACGGGGCCGTGCGATACACGGAGGTGCCCATGTCGGAACGCTCGGAGCTCACTCTCGCCGACGGCGTACGACTGCAGGTCGAGACGTCCGGTCCGGTGGACGCGCCGGTCACGGTCGTGCTGCTGCACGGATGGTGCCTGGACCGCCGTACGTGGCACCACCAGATGAGCGCTTTCGCGGGCGAGGACGTACGGGTGGTCGCGTACGACGCGCGGGGGCACGGGCTTTCCGGTGCCACCCGGCTGCGCTCGGCGACGGTGGGACAGCTCGGGGCCGATCTGGCGGAGGTGCTGGACGCGTACGCCCCTTCGGGCCCCGTCGTTCTGGCGGGGCATTCGCTGGGCGGTATGACGATCATGGAGTACGCCGACTTGCACCGGGAGCACTTCGCGCAGCGGGTCGCCGGCCTGGTGTTCGTCTCCACGACGGCGGAGGGCGCGACCCACACCCATTACGGCCTGCCCACCACGTTGACGCCGATCCTGCGGCTCGCGGAGCAGACCGGCGCCGGCGTCCTGGCCCGGCTGGGCGCGCGGCGGCCGCACCGCACGGTCCTGCCGGCGCTGCGGCCGGGGGTGCGGTGGCTGCTCTTCGGCGACGAGTACGACGATCACGACCTGCAGGTGGTCATGTCCGGGGTGGGCCGGGCCTCGCTGCGCTCGATCGGCGGCTTCCGGAACTCGGTGGGCAGCCAGCACCGCCTCGACACGCTCGCGACCCTGGGTGACGTACCCGCCGCGGTGCTGGTCGGCGACCGGGACCGGCTGACCCCGCCGCCGTGCGCGGAGTCCATCGCGGAGGCCCTGCCCGGCACGGAGCTGACGGTGTGCGCGGGCGCCGGGCACATGCTGATGATGGAGCGCCCGGAGCTGGTCACCACGGCGCTGAGCGAGGTCGTCGCGAAGGCGGCGGACAGCACCGCCGCGCAGCGCCGCCGCCGGCTGAGCCGCGCCCGCCGCGACGGCTACGACCAGGCGGCCTGACCGGGAGGCAAAGGGTCGCAAATCAGTCGTCAGGCGTGCCGCCGTCGACTCGACCACCCCGATAGGAGTAAGTTCGATTGCCCCCTTCGCACGGTACGCGGCGGCGGCAGCCAGCTGATCCACAAGCGGGGAGCACTGACCGACTTGAGCGACGCCCATGTCCTGCAGCAGGAGATCGCTGCCGAGCAGAAGCACGTCGACCGGGTGTACGCCCGCCTGGCCGAGCTTCGCCGGGAGGCGTCCCGCGCCGAGAAGGAGGGCTACAAGCTCGCCGGCGTGGGCACGTTCGGCGCCCTCGTGGAGCGCGACGCGATGGTGTTCCACGCGGCGCGGCGGCGGCACGCGCTCGACACCGAGTACGAGGGGCTGGTCTTCGGCCGCCTCGACCTGAAGACCGGCGCGGTGCACTACGTGGGCCGCATGGGCATCCGCGACGAGGACTCGCAGTCGCTGGTGGTGGACTGGCGGGCCCCGGCCGCTGCCGCGTTCTACCGGGCGACGCCCGCCGAGCCGCTCGGGGTGGTCCGGCGCCGGATGATCCAGTCGGCGCGTGAGCACGTCACGAACATCGAGGACGACCTGCTGGACCCGGAGGCGGCGCCGCCGGACATGCGCGTGGTCGGTGACGGCGCCCTGCTGGCCAGCCTCTCCAAGGCGACCGGGCGCGGCATGCGCGACATCGTCGCCACGATCCAGCGCGAGCAGGACGAGGCGATCCGCTCCCCCGCGTCCGGCGTGACGATCGTGACCGGCGGGCCGGGTACGGGCAAGACCGCCGTCGCGCTGCACCGGGCCGCGTACCTGCTGTATTCGGACCGGGGCCGCTTCGCCGGCGGCGGCATCCTGGTGGTCGGGCCGTCCGGGGTGTTCGTGGACTACATCGCGACCGTGCTGCCGTCGCTGGGCGAGGACACCGCGACGCTGCGGTCGCTGGGCTCGCTGGTCCCCGGGTACGACGCCACCCGGGTCGACCCCACCGAGGTGGCGGCCATCAAGGGCTCGCTGCGGATGCGCCGGGTGCTCGAGCGCGCCTCGCACGACGCGGTGCCGGGCGGGCCGACCGAGCTGCGCCTGCTGTACCGGGGCACGCTGCTGCGCCTGGACGCCGCCGAGCTGGATCGCGTACGGCGGAAGGCGCTGCCGCGCGGCGCGCGCCGCAACGAGGTCCGGGGCACCGGTTTCGACCGGATCTTCGACGCGCTGTGGGCGCAGGCGCGCGGTGCGGTCCGCAACCTGCCGGAGAAGCCGGAGTTCGAGTCGGAGCTGGCCGACCGCGCCGACTTCCGGGACTTCCTGCGCGCCTGGTGGCCGCGGTTCACGCCGATGCGGGTGCTGCGGTGGCTGGCGGAGCCGGCCCGGCTGCGGGCGTACGCGAACGGGCTGTTGTCGAAGGACGAGATCGCGCTGCTGCAGGGCTCGTTCGACGGCCTGGCGGAGCACGGCCCGACGATCGCGGACGTGGCGCTGCTCGACGAGCTCGACGAGCTGATGGGCCGGCCGCGCAGGGCGCAGCAGAAGACGAAGAACCCGTTCCACGTCCGCGACGGCGTGCAGGAGGTCAGCACGTACGCGGACCGCCAGGCCGCCGCCCGCGCGCAGGCTGTGCAGCGCGAGGAGGACTACCGCGACTACGCCCACGTGGTGGTGGACGAGGCGCAGGACGTGTCACCCATGCAGTGGCGCATGATCGGCCGGCGGGGCGCGTACGCGTCGTGGACGATCGTCGGTGACCCGGCGCAGACGGCCTGGTCGGGCGATGTCGGCGAGCTGGACCGGGCGCGCGAGAAGGCGCTGGGCTCGCGTAAGCGCAACACGTACGCGCTGACCACCAACTACCGGAACTCCTCGGAGATCTTCGCGGTGGCGGCCCGGGTGATCCGCACGATCATGCCGGACCTGCCGCTGCCCCGGGCGGTGCGCAGCACGGGCGTGGAGCCGGTCGACCTGGTCGTGCCGGCCGGGGAGCTGCCCGAGGCGGCGCGGCAGGCGGCGGAGAAGCACCTCGCCGACGTGGACGGCACGATCGGTGTGATCACGCCGGTGCCGCGGCGCGACGAGATGGCCGCGTGGGTGGCCGGGCTGCCGGAGCGGGTCCAGGTCGTGACCGCGCTGGAGGCCAAGGGCATGGAGTACGACGCGGTGGTGCTGGTCGAGCCGGCGGAGATCGCCACGGATGCCAGCGGCGTGCGGACGCTGTACGTCGCGCTGTCCCGCGCGACGCAGCGGCTCACCACCGCCGGCACCCGGCCCTGGCAGAGCCTTCAGGCCGTTTGAGGGCGTTCGTCAGGGTCGCGGCACGCCGACGGCGGTGTACGGGGTCGTCGGCGTGGGCGTGGTGGTGAAGCGCGCGTTCGGCAGGTAGAGGCGCTTGCCGTACTCGGCGATCGTGGTGGGGACGTCGAAACCGGGGCTGGTGGTGCGGCTGACCACGGTGCCCTTCGTGGCGTGCCGGTTCAGCTGGATCTTCGCGATGACGTTGAGCCGGTTCTGCACGACGTACAGGGTGGTGCCCCGCAGCCACAGGCCGTCGCCGTTGGGCACCGACTCGCCGCCGAGGTCGATCTCCCTGGTCACGCCGCTGTACGACGTACGGAAAAGCTTGCCCGTGCCGGACTGCACGACGATCAGGCCGCGCCCGTCCGGGGTGCCCGTGATGCCGTTGGCGTTGATGCCGTCGGCGTAGACGATGTCGCCGGTCAGCGACACCGGCACCGCCTCGGCGGGCAAGCTGCCGTGGCGGCCGAGTGGCAGCCTGAACAGCACCGGGTTGGTCGAGTCGGTGAACCAGGCCGCCCCGGCGGTGAGCGTGACGTCGTTGATGAACGACGGCACGGTCTGCAGCCGGTACGACCGCAGCACCCTGCCGGACGCGGCGTCGAGCACGCGGGCGTCGCCCCCGCTGCCACCGGCGACGAACAACCGGCCGCGGTGGTCGAGCTTCATGCCGAGCGACGGCGTGCCGGGACCCTGGCTGATCACCTGACCGTGGCCGGTGCGCAGGCTCACGCGGTAGATGTCGCCGTCGGCGCGGGAGCCGAAGTAGGCGTACGGCAGCCCGCCGACGGCGATGCCCTCCGGCTGGAAACCGTCCGGGAGCTGGATCACCGTCGGCCATGAGCCGCTGGGGGTGGGAGTGGCGGCGGCGGACGGCGCGGCGCCGGTGACCGCGAGCGCGGTCAGGGCAACAATCGCGATGGTGCGTCTGGACATGGGGTGGTTCCCTCCAGGCGAGGCGGTTTGTCGTGGAGTGGATACCCCGGGATCGACAATCGAGTTCAACTTGCATACATAGCGATACGAACATACGTTTGCCGAGGCACGGGGCGAGGACGGAAGGTGGGGGCATGGGAGCCGGGCACGACCACGGCGGGCAGGCGCTGCGCGCGGGCGAGCGCCACCGCTCGCGGCTGTGGTGGGCGGCCGGGCTGCTGGCCGCGTTCATGCTGGTCGAGGCGGCCGCCGCGCTGCTGAGCGGATCGCTCGCGCTACTCTCCGACGCCGGGCACATGTTCACCGACGTCCTCGGCATCGCCATGGCCCTCGCGGCCATCCACGCCGCCGGCCGTGCCGGAACCGACTCCCAGCGCACCTTCGGCCTCTACCGGCTCGAGGTGCTGGCCGCGCTGGGCAACGCGCTGCTGCTCACCGGCGTCGCCGTCTACGTGCTGGTCGAGGCCGTCCGGCGGTTCTCCGACCCGCCGGAGGTGCCGGCCGGGTCGATGCTCGTCGTGGCCGTCGGCGGCCTGGTGGTCAACCTGATCGCGTTCGCGCTGCTGCGCTCCGGCGCCAAGGAGAGCCTCAACGTGCGCGGGGCGTACCTCGAGGTCGTCGGCGACCTGCTGGGCTCGGCGGGCGTCATTCTCGCGGCGATCGTCATCGCGACCACCGGCTGGGCGTACGCGGACCCGATCGTGGCCGTGGTCGTCGCGCTGATGATCCTGCCCCGGACGTTCGCGCTCGCCCGCTCCGCCGTGCGCATCCTGGTCCAGGCCGCCCCGGCGCACCTCGACATGACCCGGGTGCGCGACCGGCTCGCCGCCGTGCCGGGCGTCTGCGACGTGCACGACCTGCACGTCTGGACGCTCACCTCCGGCATGGACGTGGCGTCGGCGCACCTGAGCCTCGTCCCGGACGCCGACCTCGGAGCGGTCCTTGCGTCCGCCCGCGAGGCGCTGCACGATGACTTCCACATCGACCACGCGACGCTGCAGGCGGAGCCGGTCAGCGCGGGCCACCGATCCTGTACGCCCGCGGGCTGGTGAACCGGGTCCCGAAACCTCCTCACATCCCTACACTTGGTCACTGACCAAGAGCGGAGGGACATCATGACTCAGTCGGTCATCCATCAACCCCGAGTGGCCTGGGACGGCGCCCGCGCGTTCGTCCGGGCCGCCGGCGGGCCGGGCTACGACGCCTTCGCCGGACGCATCCTCAGCCGGCTCGGCACCGAGCTCTACGGCGAACTGTCCAACACCCGCCAGCGCCTGCTCGCGGCGTCGGTGGAGAGCAGCGACAACGACCGCTTCGCCGTGGACATCGAGGCCAGCCGGTGGCGCGTACGCCTCGAGGACCTGCTGCGCAACCGCCCGGACCTCATTCCCGTGGTCCAGCAGCTCACCGAGGCGGCGCCCCGGTAGCGCCGGACCCTCGCCAGGACGGGGTGCCATTTGGGATCATCTGCACCATGGTGACCCCCACGCCCCTCATGGACCTGGTGACCGGTTTCTGGAGCTTCAAGACGTTCGCCGCCGCGGTGGAGCTCGACCTGTTCAGCAAGCTCGCCGGCGGGCGCACGCTGACCGTGGCCGACGCCGAACGCGAACTCGGCCTCCCCGAACGGCCCGCCGACCTGCTGTTCACCGCGTGCGCCTCGCTGGGCCTGCTCGAACGGGCCGGCGAGGGCTACCGCAACTCACCGCTCGCCGAGGAGTTCCTCGTCCGCGGACGGCCGTACTACTTCGGCGGCCAGGTGAGCTACTGCGACCAGCGCACCTACCTGCCGTGGCACCGCGTCGGCGAGGCGCTGCGCGCGGACAAGCCGCTGACCTGGGATCCGGCGAGCCAGGAGTCCATGTTCACCACGGCGGACCCGGAGCTGCTCGGGACGTTCTGGGAGGCGATGCACTCCACGTCGATCTTCACCGCCCGGGCGCTGGGCGAGGCCGTGGACCTGGGCGCGTGCCGGCGGCTCCTGGACGTGGGCGGCGGCTCGGGGGCGTACCCGATCGAGCTCTGCGGCCGTTTCCCCGCGCTGACCGCGACCGTGCTGGACCTGCCCCACGTCTGCGAGCTGGCCGCGGGAAAGATCGCCGCGGCCGGGCTGACCGACCGGATCACCACGGCGCCCGGCGACTTCCTGCGCGACACCGCCCTGCCGGGCGGGCACGACGTGCTGCTGCTGAGCATGATCCTGCACGACTGGGACGCGGCGACGAACCGGAAGCTGCTGGTCAAGGCGTACGCGGCTCTGCCCGCCGGCGGCCTCGTGATCATCTCCGAGTTGCTGCTCGACGCCGACCGCACGGGACCCGCGCCGGCCGCGCTGATGGGGATGAACATGCTCGTCGAGACCGAGGGCGGGCGGAACTATTCGGACGCCGAGTACGCGGAGTGGCTGGCCGGCGCGGGCTTCGCGGACATCCGTACGGTCCGCTTCGACGCTCCCGGCGCCAACGGCGTCGTCCTCGGCCGCAAGCCGTAAATCTCCCGATCAGTCCCGCACCTCAGGCCAAAGGCGTAAAACTGTCCCCATGGGTAACAAAGGGGTCATGGTCTTCGTGCCTGCGCCCCAGCTCACCGTGACCATCGAGCAGCAGCACGACAAGGCCGAGCTGCACGTGCACCCGGGCGGCCAGGGCGTCTGGCAGGCCCGGATGATCACCCTGCTGGGCGCGCAGGTGACGCTCTGCGCGGCGGCCGGCGGTGAGGTCGGACGCGTGCTGGAGCCGCTGCTCAAGTTCCACGGCGTCACGCTCAAGACCATAAAGCGCGACACGGGCACGGGCTGGTACGTGCACGACCGGCGCAGCGGCAAGCGCGAGGAGCTCGCCGAGGACCCGGGCCAGCCGCTGTCCCGCCACGAGATGGACGAGCTGTACAGCCTGGCCCTCGCCGAGGGGCTGCGCGCCGGCATCGCCGTGCTCAGCGGCCCGGCCCACCCGTCCGTGGTGCCGCCCTCGGTCTACCGGCGCCTCGCCACCGACCTCGGGGCGAACGGCTGCAAGGTCATCGTCGACCTTTCAGCCGCCCACCTGGCCGCCGCGCTCGAGGCCCGCCCGCACGTGGTCAAGGTGAGCCACGAGGAACTCCTCCGCGACGGCATGGTGCGTGACGGCTCCACGAAGTCGCTCACCAAGGCCCTCTACAAGCTGCACGACGACGGCGCGGAGACGGCGCTGGTCTCCCGCGCCGGCGACGGGGCGCTCGCCCTCATCGACAACAAGGTGTACGAGGTCGACATGCCCCGCATGGTCGCCGCCGAGTCGCGCGGCGCCGGCGACTCGATGACCGCGGGGGTCGCGGCGGTGCTGGCCCAGGGCGGAACCCTGTGTGACGCTGTGCGTACCGGGGCCGCCGCCGGCGCCCTCAACGTCACCCGCCACGGCCTCGGCACGGGCCGCATCGACGCGGTCCAGGTCCTGACCGAGCGGGTCCGTCTGACCCCCGCCAACGCGAAGGTCCCAGCGTGAACAAGTGCACCGAACCGCGCCCGCTTGAGCGGCGCGCGGCCGTGACCGTGAGGGCCACGAGGGCATGCCAGGAAGGCACAGCATGACCGACTGCACCGAACCGCACCCGCGCAAGCGGCGCGCGGCCGTGACCGTGAGGGCCACGAGGGCATGCCAGGAAGGCACAGCATGACCGACTGCACCGAACCGCACCCGCGCAAGCGGCGCGCGGCCGTGACCGTGAGGGCCACGAGGGCATGCCAGGAAGGCACAGCATGACCGACTGCACCGAACCGCACCCGCGCAAGCGGCGCGCGGCCGTGACCGTGAGGGCCACGAGGGCATGCCAGGAAGGCACAGCATGAATCGGCCCAGGATTCTGATCACCAATGACGACGGGATCGACGCGCCGGGGATCAGATGGCTGGCGCGGGCGACCGCGCGGCAGGGCTTCGACGTCGTCGTGGCCGCGCCGCTGACCGAGGCCAGCGGCACCAGCGCGGCCATGACCGCGGTGGAGAAGAACGGCCGGATCCACGTGCAGCCGCGCGAGCTGCCGGGGGCCAGGACCATCCCCGCGTACGCCGTCGCCGCCTCCCCCGCGTTCATCGTGATCCTCGCCCTGCGGGAGGCTTTCGGGCGTACGCCGACGCTCGTGCTCTCCGGGATCAACCGCGGCGCCAACGCCGGGGCCGCGGTGATCCACTCGGGTACGGTCGGCGCCACGCTGACCGCCTCCCACGCCGGCCTGCACGGCTTGGCGGTGTCGCTGGACGTCCTGTCCCCCGCGAACGGCACGGCCGGCAGCGGCGGCCAGGCGATCGCCGACCTGGACAAGACGGACGACGAGCAGCGCCACTGGACCAGCGCGGCGGACCTGGCGGTGAAGCTTCTGCCCACGCTGACCCACACACCGCCCGGCACGGTCCTCAACCTCAACGTGCCCGACATGCACGTCGACGGGATCCGAGGGCTGCGGCGGGCCCGGCTCGCCCGGTTCGGCCAGGTGCAGATGAGCATCGCGGAGGCGGGCGAGGGTTTCGTCCGTACGGCGGTGCAGGCGGCCGACGAGCCGCTGGAGCCGGGTACGGACCTGGCGGCCCTGGCGGAGGGCTACGCGTCGGTCACGCCGATCCGGGCGCCGGGCGAGGCCACCGACGTGAAGATCAACCTGGAGAACATCGTCGTGCAGACGCCGGCCATCTGAGGCGTGCCGCCGTCACACGATCGTCGCGAGGCCTAACGACGCAGAGCCCTGCGCCGGACCACGCCGACCGCTGCGGTGCCCAGGAACAGGATGATTCCGATGATGGCCAGCCACAGCAGGCCTTTGATCGCGAAGCCGACCACGGCGAGGATGAGCCAGACCACGAGTAGAACGATGACCAGGACGAGCATGATCGTCCCCCTCCTGACGCGAGGCCCTCGTCGAGGGTCTGATCTCCGTCAGCATGCGCCGGGCCGGCGGCCGGCGGACAGAGGCGAAAGACCCGGCCCTTCACCGCCGCGCCATCGCGCGTGATGTCGGGGAAGGCGTGGCGGGCCGGGATGTGGCTACCTCGGCGAGGTGACCGCCCTCGTTGTCCCAGGCCGAGGTCGGCTCGGCGGCACCGGGCGGCGTGCGGGCCGGAGCAGCCGCCGCGGCGGCGAGCAGGGCGGCTGCCCGCATCGTGTTGGCCGGGTCGGCCGCCATTGCCATCGCGCTGCGGGCCAGCGCCTCCGGCGTCCGGGGCGGCACGACGAGCAGGTCGATCTGGTCGCCCCGGTCGGTGGTGGCGATCGCCAGGGCAGGGTCGAGCGAGCCGAACCAGCCGATCTGGACTCTCCGCGTACCCACCGCCAGCCGGCGGACGTCGCCGATCCAGGTGCCCCTGTGCAGCATGACCTGCCGGACCGGCCCGTAGCGGTCGGACAGGGCGAGGAGAAGGCCGGGCAGTTCGGCGACCGGATCCCAGGAACGCGGCCACCACGCCCCGTCCAGAACCGCCTGCCCGGCCCGGACCGGAGGAAGGGCCAGCCGGGGCGTCGAGGGTGGCGAGGTGGGAACAGTCGTCGTACGTCGAGGAGTGGTCATGGCCGACCTGCCAAACGTGAGCGTGCCCCTGTCCCTGCAGCGTGCGCCGGTGCCGGTGGCCCTCGGCAGAGTCTTTCCACCCGAGTTGCCGGGCCGGCCGGTGCGGCTCGGGGGCCCCGGCGTACGCCCGCGGGCCGGAAGCCTCTGGTCGTCGCGGGTGTGGGCGGCGACGGTGGGGTCATGCAGGAGTGCCGGGCAGCCGACGCCTCGCCAAGGGCCGGTCCGCGGATCCCGCCGGTCTACCGGGTGGTCATCGCCGCGGTATGGCCCGTCGTGCGGTGGTGGGGGCGCCTGGAGGTGGTCGGAGCGGAGCACGTGCCGGCGTACGGCGCGACGCTCGTGCTGGCCAACCACGACAGCCGCTGGGACCCCATGGTGATCGCTGCCGCCGTCCGCCGGCGCCGGCAGATCCATGCGCTGGCCAAGGCGTCGTTGTGGAAGAACCCGCTGATCGCCTGGGTGCTGGACGCAATGGGACAGATACCGGTGGAGCGCGGCCGTGCGGACTCGGCCGCGATCAAGGCCGCAGCGCGGTATCTGGCCGCCGGCGGCTGTGTCGGCATCTTCCCCGAAGGCGCCGTCTCGCAGGGCCGGCAGCTGCGTGCCCGCAGCGGTGCCGGCCGGTTGGCCCGGTCCGCGCCGCAGGCACGCATTGTCTGCGCCGCGGTCACCGGTACTGCTGACATCGCCCAGTTCCCGCGGCGCCCGCGGTTGCGGGTGACGTTCTTCGAGCCCACGCCGCCGGCAGCGGCCGAATCCGCGCGGGAGTTGTCCTCCCGGCTCACCACCGAGATTCGCCGGCTGGCGCCGGTGGCCGGGTCGCCGCGGCGCTGACCGGGCAGGTCCGGCCCGCCGCGGCTCGGCCTCAGGTCGGCGGGGTGCTCCGGCCCGCGCGCCCAACCGCGTCGAGGTGACGCAACGCTTGGGCGTAGGACGCGAACAGTCCCGTCTCGCAGTACGGCAGGCCGTGCTCCGCGCAGAACTCGCGGACGATCGGCTGGGCGCGGCGGAGATTCGGCCGGGGCATGCTCGGGAACAGGTGGTGCTCGATCTGGTAGTTCAGCCCGCCGAGCAGGTAGTCGACCAGCCATCCGCCCCGTACGTTGCGGGAGGTCAGCACCTGCCGGCGCAGGAAGTCGCTGTGGTCGTCGGCGGACAGGATCGCCATGCCTTTGTGGTTGGGCGCGAAGGAGCAGCCCAGGTACAGCCCGAACAGCCCCTGCTGCACCAGGATGAAAGCGACGGCCTTGACCGGCGGCAGCACGAGGAAGACCACCGCGAGGTAGCCGGCGAAGTGGGCGGCGAGCAGGGCCGTCTCCCAGCGCCGGCAGCGGGCGATCCGGCCGGTGAACACCGCGCGGACGCTGGCGAGATGCAGGTTCAGGGCCTCGAGCAACAGCAGCGGGAAGAAGAAGTACGCCTGGTAGCGGTACAGCGCCCGCGCCACGGGTCCCCAGCTGTCCGCGTCGGTGGCGGTGAAGGCCAGTGCACCGCTTTCGATGTCGGGGTCCTTGCCTTCCTGGTTGGGGTGGGCGTGGTGGCGGTTGTGTTTGTCGACCCACCAGCCGTAGCTGAGCCCGATCGCCAGATCGGCGTGCAGCAGGCCGAGGACGTCGTTGGCGCGACGCCCGGCGGTGATCTGCTGATGTCCGGCTTCATGGCCGATGAAGCCCAGCTGAGTGAAGACGAACGCCAGGAACACGGCGACCGCCATCTGCCACCAGGAGTCCCCGAGCAGCACGAAGACCATCCATCCGGCGGCCAGCAGCACCGCCGTGGCGACGATGCGCCCGACGTAGTGGCCGGCGCGGCGCTCGAGCAGGCCGGCCTGCCGGACCTCCCTCAGCAGATGGCCGTAGAGGCTGCCGCCCGGCCCGGACGCTTGGCGATCAGCCAGGAGCCGCGTGGTGGAGATCGAGTGTTCGGACAGAGCCATGACCCCTCCTCGACGGTCACGTCGACAGGCGATCCGGTCGCCGGGGTCTGGGGCGACAACACATCGGCTGCAGAGATCCTGTCGGATTCACTGGTGCCGACACCCTGACGATGCTCGCCGTCGCCAGGGGTCCGGCAGGGTCGGGAGACCTGACTTCCCGCCGTACTGCCGGGGGCCGGCAATGTCTCCGGGGCTCAGTTCACGGACGGTTCGAGCGGCCGGGCCCCGTCCAGCAGACGCCACAGGTTCAGCGCGACGTCGACGCTGGCCGGGCGGTCCTCGGGCCGCTTGGCCATGCAGGCCCGGACGAGGTCCCGCAGCGGCGGCGGCAGTCCCGGGATGGCCAGGACGGGGGTCGGCGCGAGGTGCGCGGCGCGCCCCGCGGCGACGATCGTGGCGGCCACCGCCGGCGGGTACGGCGACCGGCCCGTCAGCATCTCGTACAGCAGCACGCCGAGGGTGTAGACGTCGTCGGCGGGCCGGGCGAAGGCCGTCTTCGGGTGCGAGGGCGGAGCGCCGCGGTCCCGGCCCGACACACCGCGGTCCCGGCCCGGCCCTGCGCTGTCCCGTTCCGGCGCGACCGTGCGGTCTCGGCCCGGCGCGACCGTGCGGAAATATGGTAGGTCGGCGGCCCTCGATGCCGGCTCGGTGGCCCCATCACCGGGGCGGGTGGCCGTGGCCAGGCCGAAGTCGATGATCTTCACGCCGTCCGTCGCGATCATGACGTTGCGGGCGGACAGGTCCCGGTGCACGACGCCCCGGCGGTGGGCGACGGCGAGGACGTCGGCGGCGGTCGCGGCGATGCGGACCGCCTCCGGCCAGTCCAGGCGGCCATCGGCCAGGCGCTCGGTCAGCGGTACGCCGTCGAGCAGCTCCAGCGCCACGTACGGGACGACCGTGCCGTCCGGGAGGGGCGCGTCGCCGTACTCGAAGACGCGGGGGACGCTGGGG
This sequence comes from Nucisporomicrobium flavum, assembly GCF_016464385.1. GTDB lineage: Bacteria > Actinomycetota > Actinomycetes > Mycobacteriales > Micromonosporaceae > Actinoplanes > Actinoplanes flavus_A. The sequence goes on from NZ_JADMLH010000010.1 coordinate 38,145, forward strand.
TGCCGCAGCCGGTCCGTGATGAGGGCCTCGCGGCGTACGTCGTCCCGCGCGCCGGGGTCGCCGGCGAGCGTGGGAGCAAGGATCTTGACGGCGAGCTGGCGGCCGCGAACCGAGTCGACAGCCCGGTAGACGGTGGAGACCCCGCCCTGACCGATCGCGCCGATCAGGACGTAGCGCCGCAGGATGGCCGTACCCATCGGAAGTCGCGCCACGGTCAGGCACTATTCCGTAACGGCCAGCCCGGGGACAAGTCGCCTCAGACGGGCTTAACCCGACGATCACTCGCGGTCAGGCGGCGGATACGGGCGCGGGACCGCGTACCCGTCGAATGTCGGTTTTGCGGTGCCCTCAGGCTCCCGGGACGAGCGTGCGGTGAGCCGGGTCACCGCAGTCCGTGCACGGCTCCGGCGCGCCGAAGAGGCCGAGCAGGCCGGTCACCCACAGCTGACGGTGCGCGAACCGGCTCGGACGGGTGACCACGAGCTTGACGCCGCTGACGCTGGCGAGCTGGAAGGCGGCCACCAGGGCGGAGATCCCCACGGAGTCGATGAAGGTGACGCCGTGCATGTCGAGCTCGATGCGCTGCGGCGCGGCGGCGGAGAGTTGCTCCGCGACGGCGTCCTTGATCTCGTACGCGTTCTCGACGTCGATCTCGCCCATCGGGGCGACCTCCACCACACCGGTGGACCTCGTCGACGTCGTTATCGACAGCGTCACGCCTAACCTCCACCCGCCCGGGTGCGCCCGGGCGTCTCTCCTCGGAACGAGGGGCCGCTGAACTGCCGTGCGGGCCCTCGCCGGGGGCGGCGGTGACTACCCCCGTCGGGTCCGGTGAAACTGCACCGGACAGTAGTGCTCGAACCTGGCAGGTGGCTGTGTGCCACGTAAGAACCGGAGCAAGCCTACCTAGGGATGTCCACCGTTTAACCTGACGTGATGCTGTCCACATCCGACACTCGGCCGGGAATCGAGTCCGAATAGCGAGTTTTGTACGGTCCTGCGACGCGGCCTCGCGCGCAGGTTGCCCCGGGTTCACCGCACCGGCCGGAGCTGTTCGGGTCACGTTTGCGATTCCGGCCCCTTGGGCACCTGGCGGATCAGTGACCGAGCGCCGTACCCGGCGATCGCAGGAGGTAGGAGACGATGTTCTCTCGCAGGAACAGGGCCGAGCGCACCGCCGCAGAGGCCTGGGACTACCTGTCGTCGGCCATGGCATCGGCCGGCGAGAGCGCGAAGGACGCCGGCAAGGCGACCGCGGGCGTCGCCGGTGCCAAGGTGGCCGAGCTGGCCGGCAAGGCGACCCAGCAGAGCCAGAAGCTCGCGGGCAAGGCGTCCCGCCGCGGCAACAAGCTGGCCGGCAAGGCGGGCACCCGGGTCAACGCCGTGACCGACGAGGCCTGGGCCCGCGCCAACCTGGCGGCCAACGCCCTCGCCGGCCGCAAGCCGGGCCTGCCGTGGGGGGTCATCGTCGGCGCGAGCCTCATCGGTGTCGCGCTGGGCTGGGCCGCGGCCTCCACCGCCCGGGCCGCTGCCGAGCGCCGGGCCGAGAACGAGGAACTGCAGCTGGCGGAGACGGCGATCGTCAGCACGCCGACGTACGACAGCTGAGATCTCGCCCGGGCGGAGCCCTTTGCCGCCCGGGCGATTCTGTCGCACCCTGGCCCTAGGGTCCTCGGTATGGAAGCCGTGTTCTTCGCATCCGAGGCTGACCTGCGGACCTGGTTCGAGAAGCACCACGCCGACGCGCCCGAGCTGTTCGTCGGCTACTACAAGAAGCACACGGGCCGGCCCGGCGTGAAGCACACCGAGGCCATCACCCAGGCGCTCTGCTTCGGGTGGATCGACAGCATCGCCCGGCGCATCGATGAGGACCGCTACCAGGTCCGCTTCACGCCACGCCGCCCGGGCAGCGTCTGGAGTGCCACCAACGTCGCCAAGATCGCCGAGCTGACCGCGGCGGGACTGATGCATCCGGCCGGGCTGGACGTCTTCGAGAAGCGGAAAACCGACAAGGTCGCCACCTACTCGTACGAGCAGCCGGCGGACGCCGTCCTCGACGAGGGGCAGCTCACCCGGTTCCGGAAGGAGGAGAAGGCATGGCAGTGGTTCAGCGAGCAGCCGGCCTCCTACCGGCGCGCCGCGGCGCACTGGGTGGTGAGCGCGAAGCGGGCCGACACGCGGGAGCGCCGGTTCACCCAACTGATCGCGGACTCCGCGGAGGGCCGGACGGTCCCGCCGCTCACCCGCCGGTGATCGTCCCGGCCGGCGCGGCGGAGCGGTCACCCACCGGATCGCCCCGGAGACTCAGGGCGCCCGAGACCGTGTCCGGCGTACGATTCCGAGGGGTTTCGCCTGGTTGCCGGGGGCCCTCCGGCGTGCTCGATCCGCAACCCACCGACCTCGCCCAGGGCCGCGGGGAATCTGTATCGTTGTGCGCGGCTCGCCCCATGGCCGGGCCCCCCATGATCCGGTCGTGGCGACACCCGAGTAGATAGGTCCGCTGGTGCTCAGTTCGGGAAGTCTCCTGGACAACCGCTACCGGTTGGACGAGCGCATCGCCACCGGTGGCATGGGTGACGTGTGGCGGGGCACCGATGTGGTGCTCGGCCGGACGATCGCCGTCAAGGTGCTGCGGACGGCCATGCTCGCCGACCCGGAGTTCGCGGCCAGGTTCTACGGCGAGGCGCGGATGATGGCCGCGTTCCGGCACCCCGGCGTCGTCGAGGTGTACGACTACAGCGCCGGGAACGCCGAGGACGAGGACCAGTGCGCGTACCTGGTCATGGCCTTCGTCGACGGCGAGCCGCTGTCCGCCCGTCTGAAGGAGCAGGGGCGCCTCAGCGTCGGCGAGACCATGTCGATCGTCGCGCAGGCCGCGGACGCGCTGCACGCCGCGCACGAGAACGGCACCGTCCACCGCGACGTCAAGCCCGGCAACCTCATCGTCAAGCCGAACGGCGCGGTGATCCTCGTCGACTTCGGCGTGGCGCGGTCCGCCCAGGTCACCAGCGTCACGGGGCTGAACGCCATCGTCGGCACCGCGCTGTACATGGCACCCGAGCAGGTGGCGAAGGGCAACGTCTCCCCCGCCACGGACATCTATGCGCTGGGCGCCGTGGCGTACCACTGCATCGCCGGGGTTCCGCCCTTCGACGGGGACAACGCCCTGCAGGTGGCGCTGCGCCACCTCGAGGACGATCCCGAGCCGCTGCCCGACAGCCTGGCGCCGCCGGAGGTCCGCGAGCTGATCAGCCAGGCCATGGCGAAGAACCCGGCGGACCGGTTCGCCAGCGCCGCCGAGTTCGCCGAGGCCGCGCTCGCTGCGGCCGGCTCGCTGGACTGGCGTGCGCAGACCGGCACGTCCATGACCCGCACCGGCCTGGTACGCCCCTCGACGACCGGCACGACGCTGGGCGGCGCGGCCCTCGGCGGCGCGGCGGCTCTCGGCGCGGCCGGCGCGACCGGGGCCCGGATGCGCGCGCAGTCGCTCACCGGCACCGCCCTCACCCGGCCGATGAGCCCGGGCGCGCCCGGCCGCACGATGCCGGTGCAGCGCAACCTGCTCGAGGCGGCCCCGCCGCTCGCCCCGGCCCGGCCCAAGCAGTCCAGGGGCCAGCTCGCCGTGCTGTTCACGGTGATCGCGCTGTTCCTGCTCGCCGGCGGCCTCGGCGTGGCGATCTGGCTGTCCAGCGGGAACGGCAGCGACGACAACCCCGGTTCGACGACGGGCGTCGTGCCGACCGACTCGCAGGACACCGACCAGCCCGACCAACCGGTCGTCCCCACGGAGACCACCCCGGACCGGGTGCCGCAGCGACCCAACGGGGCCACGCCGCAGCAGACCCTGACGACGAAGCCGACCCGCACCCCGACACCCTCGGCGCCGACATCGACCCCGGCCACCCCGACGACGAAACCGACGACCACGCGGCCGGCCACGCCGACCACCGTGCCGACGACGACGCCGGAGACGCCGCCGACCACGCAGCCGACCGAGGGCGGGGACGGCGGCGGCGACAGCGGGGGCGGCGACAGCGGCGGCACCGGCACCACCTGACACCGACGCGGCCCGAATGCGACGCGGCTAGCTTGTCTTCAGCGGCTTGACCCTCACACCGTGTCAGGCCGGATCGTGGGGTGACCATGTTCAGTATCGGAGACTTCGCCGCCCTGGGCCGGGTGTCGGTGCGCATGTTGCGGCACTACGACGCCATCGGCCTGCTTCGGCCTGCCCGGGTCGACGCGGCCAGTGGGTACCGGTTCTATGCCGTGGACCAGTTGCCCGTGCTCAACCGGGTGCTCGCCCTCAAGGATCTCGGCTTCTCGTTGCAGCAGGTGCAGACCATGCTCGACGAGAAGGTCGACGTGGGCGAGCTCCGGGGGATGCTGCGGCTGCGGCGGGCCCAGCTGGCCGAGGAGATGGCCGCCAACAGCGCGCGCCTCGCCCTGGTCGACGCTCGTCTCCGCATGATCGAGACCGAGGGACACATGGACACCGGAGACGTCATCCTCAAGAGCATCCCGCCGCTGCGCGTGGCGGAGCTGTCGGCGCCCGCCCCGAGCTATGACGGGCCCGACATCACCGTCGCGCTCAGCCCGCTGTATCCGCAGCTGATGGAACGCCTGGAATCCCAGGGCATCGCGATGGACGGGTCGCCGATCGCGTACTACCTGCCCGACCCGCACGGGGCGACGGACGAGGCGATCACCGTGCACGCGGCGTTCCCGATCCGCGGGGACGTGCCGGCCGATCCGGGCTTCGACGTGGTCGAGCTGCCGGCCGTCGAGCACGCCGCGACGCTGGTGCACCACGGGCCGATGTCGGAGGCGTTCCGGACCGGCCAGCTGCTGGCGAACTGGATCGACGCGGGCGGCTACCGCACGGTCGGGAAGGGGTACGCCCGGGAGGTCTACCTCGACTGCCCGGACGACCAGCGGCTGTGGATCACCGAGATGCAGGTCGAGGTGACCCCCGGGGACGACCCGGCACGAAACGACGGCTGACGGGGGCCGCGGACCTGGGCGTAGAACTCTTCTCAGGTCCGCGGGGCCGCGGCCGATGGAGGGGGCCTGGCACGGCGCTGCACCCGAGCCGCTACCGGAAAGGCCCCCCGAATGACCACGCAGATCCCGTACGGCCCCGTGGGCGCGGAGTACCCGCAGTTCGCCGCGGGACATGCGCAGTACCCGCCGGCCGAGCACCTCGAACCGTACCGCCCGGCGGTCACGCAGCACGGGGTCGTGGCGCAGGGCGGGCCGGTCGACCAGGCACCGTCCGGCTACCCGGAGCAGGCGGGCTACGACGCGCTGTCCGCCTACTCGACGGAGGTGGCGGGCTACCCTGGGACCACGGGGCACGCGGCGGAACCGGTCGGCTATCCGGCTCCGAGTTACCCAGCGCCGACGGGCTACGCGGCACCGGCCGGGTACGGCACTCAGGCGCCCACCTATCCCCCGCCGGCCGCGTACCCGACCGCGCCCCCGTGGGCGCCGCAGAGCCCCGCGCCCGAGATGCCCGAGGCGGTCGTACCCGTGGTCGTGCCGCAGGTCGGTGGGCTGCTGGTGCCGTACCCGGAGGAAATGCGGAATGCGCCCCGCGCGCAGGCGCCGGCGCTCTGGCCGGTGGCCGTCTTCACGTTCCTGTTCGGGGTTCTCGGGGCGATCTCCGCGGCGCGGCGGGCCGATCAGGCCCGGCGGGGACGCAACGGCGCGGCGCCCTACTGGGTGACGTTCGCCGTGATGCTCGCGGTCAGCTCGTTCTTCTGGATCGTGACCGTCTTCGCGGTGGGCGTGCCGGCCTACCTGGAGGTGCGGGAGGGAGCCGTCGTCAAGGTGCTCGAGGAGAACGTCGTCAGCGACGGGCAGCTGGCTAAGGCGAACGTCAGCGCGACGGACGCCGACTGCCGGGCCGCGGGTGACCGGCGGACCGACGGTACGCGGGACTACCTGTGCCAGTTGACGCTCAGCGACGGGCGTACCGGTCAGGTGATGGTGACGGCCGACGAGCACGGCGCCTGGAAGCCGCTGACCGGCCGGTAGAAGACCCGGGAGGGACGCATCGGGGGATGCGCCCCTCCCGAGCACGTTGCTAGAAGACGGGTACGCCCTCGCGCACGAGCCGCCAGTTCGGCACGAAGAAGTCGGCCGGGTTGATCTCGCCCTTGGCCTGCGCCCAGTCGATCAGCAGCTGCCGGATCTCCTGCTGCGCGTTGTACACCTGCGGCTTGACGATGCCGGGGAAGTTGCCGCCGCCGCTGCGCCGGTAGTTGTTCACCGCGACCACGAACTGGGCGTCCGCGGCCACCGGCGCGCCGGCGATCTCGAGGCGGGTGATGCGGGAGCCGACCGGCCTGCTGATGTCGATGTCGTAGTCGACGCCGGAGAGCACGTCGTAGTTGTAGTCCGGCACGGCCGGGTCGCTGATCGTCGCCGGGTCGGGCTGGGCGCCCACCGGCAGCGTCACGAAGTACTTCGCCGAGTACTCGAGGTAGGCCCTGACCTCCGCGCCCGTGAGGACCACGGCCTCCAGCGTGTTGTCGTAGATGTAGAGCCCCGCGACGTCCTTGATCTTCACGTCGCCCTGCGGGAACACCGCGGTACGGCTGAACGGCGCGGCGATCGACAGCACGGGCAGGGACGCGTACGCGGAACCGGCCAGCGCCGCGGTGACCGTGTCGGTCTGCACCTTGTTGATGTAGTCCAGGATCGCGGTGTCCTTGTACCGGGACTCGGCCGCGGACAGCTCCTCCGTGGACGTGGCGACGACCTGGTTGACGTACGCCACCGTCTTGTTGTGCTGGGAGCGCACCACGGCGAGCACCTTCGGGTCCTCGGTGACCGTGTTGGTGTTCAGCAACGCGGACTTCTTCTCGGTGATGGTCCACCGGCCCCGGTCGCGGACCAGGGTGAAGTCCATCCGGGTGAGGCGCTGGCCCCACTTCGACGGCTCGGAGAGCAGCACCTGGGCGCCCGTCTGCGCGTTGGTGACGAAGCGCTGCGGCACCTCCCGGTGCGCGTGGCCGAACAGGATCGCGTCGATGCCGGGGACCTTCTCGGCGATGAGCGCGCTCGGGTTCTCGTTGGGCAGTTCGGGGCCGTAGCTGCTCGTACCGCTGTCGCCGCCGTGCGCGGAGATCAGCACGAGGTCGGCGCCGCGGGCGCGCATGATCGGCACCCACTTCGCGGCGGTCTCGACCATGTCGGTGAAGGCCAGCTTGCCCTCGACGTTGGCCCGGTCCCAGATCGCCACGCCCGGGTTGGTGAGGCCCAGGATCCCGACGCGCAGCGTCGGCGCGCCGCGACCCAGCGAGACCTTCTTGATCACGTACGGCGTGAAGGCGGGCCGCAAGGTCTTCGCGTCCACGGCGTTGGCGGCCAGCGCCGGGAAGCCCAGCTGGCGGATCCACAGGTGGAGCAGCGGCAGCCCGTAGTTGAACTCGTGGTTGCCCAGCGTCACCGCGTCGTAGTGCAGCACGTTCATGGCCCGGGCCATCGGGTGCCGCTCGCCGGTCTCGGTGATCGGCTCCTGCTTGGCGTAGTACGTGGCCAGCGGCGTGCCCTGGATCGTGTCGCCGGCGTCCAGCACCAGCGTGGCCCGGCCCCGGCGCTCGGCGCGGATCTGGTTGACCAGCGCGGCCAGCTTCGCCACGCCGACGTCGTTGTGCGCGCTGTCGTCGTACTCGAGGTCTTTGTAGTAGTCCCAGTTGTAGACGTTGCCGTGCGTGTCGGAGGTACCGAGCACGGTGAGGTCGTAGGTCGTGGCGCCGTGCCCGCCGTGCGCCTCGGCCGACCCGGAGAGGACGGCCGGAGCGGCGGCGCCGGCGGCGGCAGCTGCCAGGATGCTGCGCCGCGAGACCGAAGGATTCGCCATGGGAGAACCTTTCAAAAAGGAGGGCACCTCGTGGGGGCCCATCGGGGCACGATAACCGCCGATGCGTCCGGGCAGGCCGTGACCCCTGAAGATGCCCGGATCGCCTAGGATCGCCGCCATGCCTGCGCAGCCGGACCTGCCGCTGCGTCCCATGACGCTCGGTGAGCTGCTGGACGCCGCCATGACGCTGTTGCGCGCGCGGGCGCTGCCGCTGCTGGTCACCGCCGGCGTCCTGGCCGTGCTGGAGCAGGCCGCGCTGATGCCGCTGCGGGAGCTGGCCTCGGCCAGCCCGCCGGTGTACGGGCCGGCGAAGGGCAGCTTCGGCCTGTGGTGGCTGGTCGTGGCCACCGGGTTCGCCGCCGAGGCGTTCATCATCTGTGTGCTCGGGGCGCTGGCCGCCGCGGCCGCCGGGCCGGCGCTGCTGGGGCGGCCGCTGCCGAACCGGGCCCTGTGGGGTCGGGCGCGGCCGGTGCTGGTCCTGCCCGCGGCCATCGTGTTCGCCGGGCTGTGCGGGGTGGCCGCGTTCGCCGGGTTCGTCGGGTGGCTGCTCGCGTACGGGATGTTCGGCCTGGTCGGGGCCGTGCTGGTGATCGACCGGACGGGCAGTTTCGGGCGGGCGGCGCGGCTCGCGGTGCGCAACGGGATGCGGGGCGCGTGGACGCGGCTGGCGGCGTACCTGACGTGGTTCGCCGTGCGGATCGTGCTGGGCGCCGGGTGGGTGGCCGTGTTCGCGATCGTCTCCGGGGACCGGCCCGGCTGGCTGACCTGGCTGACCCCGCTGGCGTGGGCGTTCGCCAACACGATCGCGTACGCCGCGCTGGGCTGCGTCGACGCCGTGCTGCTGCTGGAGACGCGGATCCGGACCGAGGGCCTGGACATCGCGATCAGCCGGGCCCGCAGCCGGGGCGAGGACGACGCCGCGCCCCTGGTGTACGCGCCGTGACCCGGGTCTGGGACGAGTTCGCCGCGTCCGTCTTCGACGTGATCTCGCCGTCTCTGCTGCTGTTCCTGCTGCTCGTGGCCGCGGGGATCACCGGCGCGCTGTGGTACTGGTACCCGGCCTGGGTGCCGCGGCGGATGCCGCGCTGGCGGCTGCGCCGGCCGAATTGGCGGCTGCCGCGGTGGCGCCGGCGCAAGAAGGCGCCGAAGCCCGCGCGACCGGCCAAGGTGGCGGCCGACCCGGAGTTCCGGCCCAGCGTCGTGCTGGCCGACGGCACGCTGCTCGCCGACCGGCTGGCCGCGGAGGGACGCTACGCCGAGGCGATCCGGCAGCGGCTGCGCGACGTCGTCGGCGACCTCACCGCCGCCGGCGTGGTCTCGCCGCTGCCCGGCACGACCGCCGCGGAGGTCGCGGCGACGGCGGCCGTGCAACGCCCGTCGGTGGCGGCACCGCTGGGCGGCGCGACCGAACTGTTCTCCGACATCTGGTACGGCGACCGCCCCGCGCACCGAGCCCTCGACGACCACATGCGCGCCCTGACCGGTGAGGTCCGCGCCCGGATGAGGAGCGGTACGCCGTGAGGAACCGCCGCTGGCTGCGTTTCGCCCTGCCGTTCGCGGTGGTGGCCGGGCTGGCCACCACGACCGGGATCGCGCACGCCGTGCAGCAGCCCGATCCCACCGACGCCGCGTTCCTCTCCCCCACCAGCGACGACGGCGAGGGCGCCCGCCTGCTCGCCGACGAGCTCACCCGCAACGGGATCCGCGTCGACGTGCGGACCAGCACCGAGGACGTGCTGGCCGCGGTGGCCGCGAACGGCGCGGCGACCGTCTTCGTGGCCGCCCCCGAGCTGGTCCACCCGGCGTACCTGGATCGGCTGGTCCGGCTGCCGGCCGGGGTGCGGGTCGTGCTGGTCGCACCGCGAAAGGGGCAGCTCGACTCCGCCGGGCTCGACGTGCCGGTCGCCGGTCCGCGGTGGACCGCCGCCGCGCCGCAGCCGGGCTGTTCGGCCTCGTTCTCCTCGGCCGGCGCCGCGGCCGCGCTGCGGTGGCGCTACGACGGGGGCGCGTACGACGCGGTGCAGTGCTTCGAGGACGGCGTCGCCGAGTTCCAGGTGAGCGGCCTCGCCGACGTGACGCTGGTCGGGGCGGTGGACCCGTTCCGCAACGACCGCGCCGACGAGCACGCCAACCACGCGTTCGCGACGGCCCTGCTGAGCCGCAACGACCGGGTGCTCTGGCTGGACCTGCACGCGCGGGAGCGGCCGCCGCGCACGCAACCCACGCAGGACCCGTACGAGCGGGACGACCCGGAGTGGTCCGACGGCGGCGCCGACGGTGACGGCACGGGCAGCGACCAGGACGGCGAGCCGCGGGACCCGTCGACCGGGCAACCGCGGGACGGCGAGGGGCGGCCCAGCGGAGGCGGCACCGCGCTCAGCGACAGCCCCCTGGCCCGCGCGTTCCCGCCCGCGGTGTGGGCCACGCTGGCTCTGCTCGTCGCGGCGGCGATCGCGCTGGCGCTGGCGTCCGCCCGGCGCCTGGGCGCACCGGTCGCCGAGCCGCTTCCGGTGCGGGTCCGGGCCGCGGAGACCGTACGCGGGCTGGGCGGCCTCTATCGGCGGGCCGGCGCGCGCAGCACGTCGCTGGCCACCGTACGGTCGGCGGCGCTGGCCCGCCTGGCCGAGCATTACGACCTGCCCGCGGACACGCCGGCGGACGACCTCGCCGAGCGGGTCGCGGCGGACACCGGCCGGCCCGTGGACGATGTGCGGCACGTCCTCGCCGGCAGCGTCGAGGACAGCGACGGCGAACTGGTCCGCGCGGCGACGGCCGTGCAGACCCTGGTCCGGTACGTGACCGGGCAGCAGAACTGGCGACAGGCACCGGACGAGGGGAATCTGACGTGACGTCTTCGGTATCCGTGGAGGCCATCGCGGCCCGCGACGCCCTGCAGCGGCTGCGGACCGAGGTCGCCAAGGCGGTCATCGGCCAGGACGCGGTGGTCGGCGGCGTGGTGATCGCGCTGCTGTGCGGTGGCCACGTGCTGCTGGAGGGTGTGCCCGGCGTCGCCAAGACGCTGCTGGTCCGGGCCATGGCGACCGCCCTGGACGTCGACACCAAGCGGGTGCAGTTCACCCCGGACCTGATGCCCGGCGACGTGACCGGTTCGCTGATCTACGACGCCCGCTCGGCCGCGTTCAACTTCCGGCCCGGGCCGATCTTCACCAACCTGCTGCTCGCCGACGAGATCAACCGCACCCCGCCGAAGACCCAGGCGGCGCTGCTGGAGGCGATGGAGGAGCGCACGGTCAGCACGGACGGCGAGTCGCGCCGGCTGCCCGAGCCGTTCATCGTGGTCGCCACGCAGAACCCGATCGAGTACGAGGGCACGTACCCGCTGCCGGAGGCGCAGCTCGACCGGTTCCTGCTGAAGCTGGCCGTGCCGTTGCCGGAGCGCGAGGAGGAGCTGGGCGTGCTCCGGGCCCACCACCAGGGCTTCGACCCGCGCGACCTCAAGGCCGCGGGGGTGGGCCCGGTGGCCTCCGCCGCCGACCTCGCCGCCGGGCGCGCGGCGGTGCGCGGCGTGGCCGTCGCCGAGCCGGTGCTCGAGTACATCGTGGACCTGTGCCGGGCCACCCGGATGTCCCCGGCGCTCGAGCTGGGCGCCTCGCCGCGCGGCTCGACGGCGCTGCTGGCGGTCGCGAAGGCCCGCGCGTGGCTCAGCGGCCGGGAGTACGTGCTGCCCGACGACGTGAAGGCCTTCGCGATCCCCGTGCTGCGCCACCGGGTACGGCTGCGCGCCGAGGCGGAACTGGACGGCGTCTCCACGGACTCGGTGCTGCGGACCGTGCTCGGCGCCGTACCCGCGCCCCGCTGAGCCGGCCGTGGTCACCAGGCGCTTCGCGCTGCTGCTGGCGCTGGGCGTGCCGCTGCCGGCGCTGCTGCCCTCGCCCTGGCTGCTGACGGCGATCGTGCTGGCGATCGCCAGCGGCGCCGCGCTGCTCGACGCCCTGGTCGCGGCCCCGCTGACGGCGGTGACGCTGCGCCGGGAGGGCGACGAGACGGTCTGGCTCGGCGGTACGGCGACCACGGCACTGACCGTCGCCAACACCTCGCGACGGCCGCTGTGGCTGCGCCTGCGGGACCGCTGGGTGCCGTCGGCGGGCGCGGACGGCACCGAGCACCGGATCAACCTGCTCGCCGGGCAGGAGCAGCGGATCACCACCACGCTCACGCCCACCCGGCACGGCGACCGGCCCGCGGTCCGGGTGACGCTGCGCTCGTACGGGCCGCTCGGGCTCGCGTACCGGCAGCGGCCGCAGAAGTGGAACGAGGCGGTGACCCCGGCGTGGACGCTGCGCGTGCTGCCGCGCTTCCCGTCGCGGCGGCTGCTGCCGGAGAAGCTGGCGAAGCTGCGCGTCTTCGACGGGGCGGTGGTGACCCGCGGGCGCGGCCAGGGCACCGAGTTCGACGTGCTGCGCGAGTACGTGATCGGCGACGACGTCCGCTCGATCGACTGGCGGGCCTCGGCGCGGACACACGACGTCATGGTCCGCACGTGGCGCCCGGAACGCGACCGCCGCGTGGTGTGCGTCCTGGACACCGGCCGTACGTCCGCCGCCCGCATCGGCGACGAGCCCCGCCTGGACGCCGCGATCGACGCCGCGCTGCTGCTCGCCGTGCTGGCCGCCAAGGCCGACGACCGCGTCGACCTGGTCGCCCTGGACCGGGTCGTCCGAGCCAAGGTGGAGGGCGGCGGCCACCGCACGAAGCTCCCCCGGCTGATCAGCTCTCTGGCCTCCCTCGAGCCGGCCCTCGTGGAGACCGACTTCGGCCTGGCCGCGGGCGAGCTGCTGCGCCGCGACCACAAACGCGCGCTCGTGGTGATCTTCTCGGCCCTGGACGCGGCCCCCATCATCGAGGGCCTCCTGCCGATCCTGCGCCGCCTGACCACCCGCCACCGGGTCGTGCTGGCCAGCGTCCGCGACCCGGAGACGGCCCGCCTCGCCCACCTGCCGGAGTCCGGCGCGACCGCCGAGGACGTCCACCTGGCGGCGGCCGCGCAGCTCGCGCTGGCGGAACGGGAGCGGGTGAAGGCGCTGCTGGAGCAGCAGAACGTGATCGTGGTCGACGAGCCACGGGAGACGTTCGCCTCCAAGGTCTCCGACGTCTACCTCGTACTGAAGGCCGCCGGCCGGCTCTGACGAAAGCCGGGTGAACGGCCCGTCGTGGTACCCGGTCAGCCCCCGAGCGTGTCATGCTTCGGGCAGAGCTGGGATCCGGCGGAGGTGTCGACCGTGTTCAAGCCAGGTTTTCACGAGCAGCGCCCGCGACCGCCCGAGCGGATACACCCCCGCGCCCCTCGGGCCGTCGATCGCCCCGCGGAGTTCACGAGGCCCGCGGAGTTCACGAGGCCGCCGGAGGCGACGAGGACCGCGGAGTTCGTAAGGCCCGCGGATGTCACGCCGCCGCCGGTTCGCGAGCGGGTGTCCGAGCCGGAGCGGAGAGCTCTGGAGACCCGCGCACGATACGCACCGATGTGGACAAAGGCGATCAGCTCGGCCGACAGCATCTGTGCGGTTGCCGAGAAGGACCGGCTCGACCGGGTGCACGGAGCGGCGACCCGCTTGAGAGATCAGCTGAGCGAGTCCCGCACGGCGGCCCGTGGTGGTGCGCCCGGGCCGGTGCACGCGGTCCGGCTGCTCACCGCCGGCCGCGCCCTCGCCCGGGAGCTGGACATTCTCGAATCTCTGGGGGTGCTGCCCGACGGGCAGGACGAGCGGATGCTCGCCGAGCTCGACGGCGTCGCCGGGCTGCTGGGAACCGACGTCGAGGACCTGACCGAGCGGGCCCGCGGCCCGCGCTGGCTGGAGGTGGCGTCCCCGGCGCACGGCTCGGTCGACGCGGAGCGCCGGTGGGGCCGCTTCAACGCCGAGTACGTCGACGCCCGCCGGGCCGGGACCGTCGTCATCGCCGACCACTGCGAGTTCGAGGCGACGGACCGGTATGGCGTCGACCGGCTGTCGGTGGACGCGTCGAGCATCTACGACGACCGCGGTGCCCTCGAGGCGCTGGCGGATGTGCTGGACAACCCGTCCAGGGAAACCGTCCGGGCCCTGCGGAACCACCTGGAGCGGATCACGGCGAGCGTGCCCGAAGCGGGCGACCAGCGATATCGGCAGAAGCTCTCGGAGCGGACCCGCACCGAGGTGTCCGAGTCGGACGTGGTGATCGCCGGGGACGGCGCGGACCTGCACGGCACCACCCGATATCACGTACGGGAGGTGACCGTGCCGCTGGCCGAGCTGCTGCTGGAGCGCGAGGACCTCATCTGGGCGCTGGCCGGACGGGATCCCGCGAACAGCGACCGGCAGGACCGAGAGGCCGTGCAGCGGCCGATTCTGGCGGCCCTGCGCGAGATCGGGGACGACACCCTCCTCCGGCACACCGGCCGCACCGACGGGGCGACAACGGTACGACAGGTTTTCCGCGGCACTGAGGTCGATCTCGCCGCCGCGGTGATGATCGGTGCGGGGAACCACCTGACCCGGGTCAGCGAGGTCGACCGCGGCCACACCCGGGACGGCGACCTGGCCCGTTTCCACCGGTGCCTGCAGGACACGCGCGCGGCCCGAGCCGCCGAGCGGGCCGAGCAGGTCCAGCATGCGCGCGCGGCCGAGCAGGCCCGGCTCGCGTCAGCGGCTCGCGTGGCCGAGCTGGCCCGGACGCGGCAGGCCCGGGCGGCGGAACAGCACCGCCTGGCCGAGCAGGAACGGGCGGCCAAGCAGGCCCGCCTGGCCGAACAGGGCCGCCTGGCCGAGCGGGAACGCCTGGCCGAGCGGGAACGCCTGGCCGAGCTGGAACGCGCGGCCGAGCTGGCTCGCCAGGCGCAGGAGGCGGTCCGGGACGAGCACGCTGAACTCGACGACCCGACGCGGGACTTCTTCGGGAGAGGAATGGGCCTGTGAAGTGGATCGCGGCCGGGGTGGCCGTGGCCCTGCTGGCCGGCTCGGGCGTCTTCTTCGCCCTGCAGGGCCTCGACCGCTCGGACAAGTTCGCCAGCATCGGCGGTTTCCTCCTGGCGCTCGCCGTCGCCGGCGTCAGCGTCGTCCTGCACCTCCGGACCCGGGACGGGGCGGAGAAACCTGACCCCGCGACGCCGAGGAACCACATCCACGACAACGACGTCGTCATCACCGACCCCACGGGCCCGGTCCACTTCACCATCGACAAGCGCGAACGCCGCTGGTTCCGCTAGACCGTGAGGACGTCCGGGTCGGTCTGACGGGGGTCGAGGTCGGCCGTCTCGCCGCGGCAGTCCGAGCGCGTGCGATCCGATCGGCACCCTGGCCTCGCTGGAGCCGGTCCTCCTGGAGACCGACTTCGGCCTGGGCGCGGGCGAGCTGCTGCGCCGCGACCATGAGCGCGCTCGCCGCTTTCTAATTCTTGACTTGTTCTAGTAGTATGCAAACATGTTGTTCCGGGTGGATGTGGCGGCGGCCGAGCCCCTGGCGGATCAGATCGCCGCTCAGGTGCGTGGCGGAATCGTGCGCGGCGAGCTCGTTCCCGGTGAGCGGCTGCCGCCCGCCCGGGAGCTCGCCGACGTGCTCGACATCAACCTGCACACCGTTCTGCGGGCGTACGCGAAGCTGCGCGACGAGAACCTGATCGAGTTGCGTCGCGGCCGGGGTGCGGTGGTGCGCGACGACGCGGACGCCACCCGGCTGCGGCTGGTGGAGCTGGCCCGCCGGTTCGTTGACGAGGCACGCCGGCAGGGACTGCGGGAGGCCGAGATGGTTGCAATCGTGAAGGAGGCCCAGCCGTGAGAAGACTTCTGGTGTCGGCGGCCCTGGTCTGGCTGCCCGTGGGCGTCCTCGGGCTGACGTGGGCGGCGTGGCACGGGCGGCTTCCGGACCGGATCGCCACGCATTGGAACGGTACGGGCGCGGCGGACGGGTTCGGCCCGGCATCCTGGTTCTGGGGGACGCTCCTGGCAATCGGGGTGGCCGCCGGGGTGGCGGGAGTCGTGGCGGCCCGCACCCCCGGCGCCCGCTTCCTGCTGACGACCGCGGGCTCGGTGTCCGGCGCGGCCGCTGCCATCTGGCTGGCCACCGCCGGCGCCACGCTGGCGAATCCGGCCGACGCGCGGCTGGGATGGCGGTTCCTGCTGGTGTTCGCCGGGCTCGTCTGGGGAGTCGTGGTCGCGGCGGCGGCCGGCCCGCGCCCCGTGACGGCGCCTGTCGGGGCGCCGGCCGTCGACCCGCTCGAGCTGAAGCCCACCGAGCGCGTCGCGTACAGCAGCACCCTGCGCTCACCGCTGCTGCTCGGCGTCACCCTCGTCGCCGCGGCGGTGGTCGCCGTGGCGGCGGCGACCACCGCACCCGCCGTGTGGCCCGTCCTGGCGCTGCCGCTGGCCGCCGCCCTGCTGTTCGCCCGGGTCCGGGTCACCGCGGACCGGCGCGGCCTGCGCCTGGTGGCGGGCCTGGTCGGGGTGCCGGTGAAGCGGATCGCGCTGGCCGACATCGACTCCGCCGAGCCGGCCCGGATCGCGCCGATGGAGTGGGGCGGGTGGGGATACCGGGTCGCGCCGGGGCGCAGCGCGCTGGTTCTGCGCAGCGGTCCGGGCCTCGTGCTCCGCCTGCGCGACGGCCGCCGTTTCGCGGTGACTCTCGACGAGCCGGAGGTGCCCGCGGCGCTGCTCACCGCCCTGCGGCACCGCGCCTCCGGCTGATCCGCCGCAGGTCAGGCCATCGGGACGTCGGCGTCGGTGTGGTCGGGGTCCAGGTCGGCCGTCTCGCCGCGGTGGTGGGCCGCCGCACCGACGCCCAGGGCGTACGCCATGAAGGCGAGCCAGACCGCGAAGCCGATGCCGATGCGGACCGGGTCCGGCCAGCCCGAGGGCGTCACGTACGCCTCCAGGATGCCCGACACCAGCAGCATCGCGACGAGGCCGAGCGCCACCAGCATGCCGGCGCGGGCGCGTTCGGCGAGGGCGCGGCCGCGGGTGCGGTGCGGGCCCGGTGCGATCCAGGCCCAGCCGATCCGCAGCCCCACGCCGGCCGCCACGAAGATCGAGGTCAGCTCCAGGAAGCCGTGCGGCAGGATGTAGCGGAAGAACGTGTCGCCGTGGCCGGCGTACGTCATGAGGGCGCCGGTGAGGCCGAGCTGGAACGTGTTCTGGCCGAGGATGTAGAGAGCGGGCACGATGAGCACGCCGGAGGCGAGGCACTGGCCCGCCAGCATCGCGTTGTGCGTCCACACGCTCGCGGCGAAGTTCTGCGCCTGGAACTCGCTGTAGTAGTCGACGAAGTCCTCGTTCGCGTACCGCTCGATGGTCGACGACGGGGCGAACATCTCGATGATGTCCGGGTTCGCCGCGAAGTACGCCATGAGCACCCCGGCCAGCACGACGTTGACGACCATCACCGTGAGCCACCAGCGGCGGGCCCGGTACAGCTCCACCGGCAGGCTCGTGGTGAAGAACCGCACGACCGGGCGCCACGAGTAGCGGCGGCCGCCGGTGACCGCCGAGCGGCCCGCGAGCACCAGCTGGGACAGCGACGCCAGCAGGATCGGGTCCGGGGAGTGGCTGCGGACGACCGACAGGTGGGTGGCCGCCCGCTGGTAGAGCAGGACCAGCTCGTCGGCCTCGGCCGCGGTCAGCTTGCGGCGGCGGGTCAGCGCGTCGAGGCGGTTCCACTCCCCGCGGCGCTCGCTGACGTACGCGTCCAGGTCCACCGGCGCAGCGTAGCGGGCGCCGATCGGGTTAACTAACCCGATGACTGTGGTGGCGCCGGTCGTCGGCGGGCGGGGCGAGCAGCTCGTCAACGGCGAGGCCGTGGAGGTCGACGTCCGGCATGCGCGGGTGGGCTCGCGCGGGCTGGCGTTGCTGCTCGACATGGTCGTCCAGGTGCTGCTGGGCATCGCCCTGTTCCTGCTGACCGGCGCGGTGTCCGCGGCGCTGCTCGGTGCCGCCGCCGACGACGCGCTGATCGACGCGCTCGGCACGGTCTCGGTGCTGCTGGTCTTCGTCGGCTACCCCACGATCGTGGAGACCGTCACGAACGGCCGCAGCCTCGGCAAGCGCGCGATGGGCCTGCGGGTGGTCCGCGAGGACGGCGGCCCGATCCGGGTACGCCACGCGCTGGTGCGCAGCCTCATCGGGCTCGCCGTGGAGTGGCCCGGGCTGCTGTTCCCGCCGTTCACCTGGGCGGTCGCGCTGACCACGATGCTGTTCTCGCCGCAGGGCCGGCGCCTCGGCGACCTCGCGGCCGGCACGTTCGTGATCCACGAGCGGTCCCCGGCACCGTGGGGCTGGGTGCCCGCGATGCCGCCGCAGCTGGCCGGCTGGGCGCAGACGCTGGACCTGACGAACCTCGACGACGACCTGGCCCTGGCGGTGCGGCACTACCTGGCCCGGGCCGCGGAGATCCGGCAGCCGATGAACGCGAGGTTCGCGCAGAGCCTGGCCGGCGAGGTGAGTGAGCGGATCGCCCAGCCGGTCCCGCCGGGCGTGCCGCCGTGGATGTTCCTCAGCGCGGTGCTGGCCGAGCGCCGCCGCCGCGCCGCCGACCGGGTGCACGCCGGCCGGGCGCTCACCCAGCGGATCTGGCCCGGCTTCGGCCGGCTGGAGTGGACCCGCGCGGCCGGGCCCACGTGGGACCCGGCCGGCACGAACCCGCCGCTGCTCGGCGTGGTCAAGGAGGAGGGCCGCCCCTCCTGACCGCTACATCTGCGCGGGCGTCGCGATCCCGAGCAGGTCCAGCCCGCGCCGCAGGGTCCGCCCGGTCAGCAGACAGAGCGTCAACCTGCTCTCGCGTACGCCGGCCGGAGCCGTCAGCACCGGGCACTGCTCGTAGAACGCGCTGAACACACCCGCCAGCCCGGACAGGTACGTGGTCAGCCGGTGCGGCTCGAGCGACTCCCCCACCGCCAGCACGGCCGGTTCGAAGGCGAGCAGCTCCAGGGCCAGCGCCCGTTCCAGCCGGTGCCCGATCGTCACGGCCGGCGCGAAGTCACCGGCCCGGTCCAGGATCGAGCTGATCCGGGCGTACGCGTACTGCAGGTAGGGGCCGGTGTTGCCGGTGAGGGCGAGCATCCGGTCCCAGTCGAAGACGTAGTCGGACATGCGGTCGTTGGCCAGGTCGGCGTACTTGATCGCGCCGATGCCCACCGCGGCGGCGACCTCGGGGGTGGGGGCCAGCGCGGAGGCCCTCGCGACCGCCTCGTCCAGCAGGCCGGTGAGCTTCACCGAGTCGCCCGCCCGGCTGCGGAACATCTTGCCGTCGGCGCCCAGCACCGAGCCGAAGCCGACGTGTTCCGCGCTCACCCCGTCGCCCAGCCAGCCGGCCGCCGCGGCGACCGCGTACACCATCCGGAAGTGGGTGCGCTGGGGTGCGCCGACGACGTAGAGCAGCCGGGTCGCGCCGAGGTCGCGTACCCGGTGGCGCAGGGCGGCCAGGTCGGTGGCCGCGTACCCGAAACCGCCGTCGCTCTTGCGGACGATCAGCGGGAGCGGGCCGCCGTCGCGGCCGGTGAAGCCCGCCGGGAACGCGCACAGCGCGCCGTCGCTCTCCACCAGCAGGCCCTTGGCCTGCAGCTCGTCGACGACCGACGACAGCTGGTCCTGATAGGAGCTCTCGCCGCAGAAGTCGCCCTCGGTGAGGCTCACCCCGAGCCGCTCGTACGTGTCCAGCAGGTACCGCTGCGAGGTGGCGACGAGCCGGCGCCACAGCCGCAGCGTCTCCTCGTCGCCGGCCTGCAACGTCACGACCCGCAGCCGCGACCGGGTCCGGAAGTCCTCGTCGGTGTCGAACTTGACCCGGGCCGCCTGGTAGAACGCCGTGAGGTCGCCGGCCTGTCCCGCCTCGGTGACGCCCTCGTCCCGCAGGTGCTCGATGAGCATGCCGAACGACGTGCCCCAGTCGCCGAGGTGGTTGACCCGGACGACCCGGTGCCCGAGCCATTCGAGCGTCCGGGCCAGCGCGTCGCCGATCACCGTGGAGCGCAGGTGCCCGACCGTGAGTTCCTTGGCGACGTTGGGCCCGGAGTAGTCGACGACGACGGTCTGCGGCTCCCTGGCCGATGCCACGCCGAGCCGCGCGTCGGACACCAACCGGTCCGCGGCTTCGGCGAGCACCTCGTCGGCGACGGTCAGGTTGAGGAAGCCGGGCCCGGACACCTCGGCCGTGGCCACGCCCGCCAGGTCGGCGCGGCCGGCGACGTCCGCGGCGATGTCCCGCGGCGGGCGGCCCAGGCTCCGGGCCAGCGGGAGCGCGGCCCCGGACTGGAAGTCGGCGAACTGCGAGCGCCGTACGGCGGGATCGACGGTCGCCTGCGCGACCTCGGCCAGCGCGGCGCCGAGCCGCGCGGAGAGCAGAGCTTCGAGATTCATGGTCGGGACCCCATCGACGAGACAGGGCGGGCCTGTCCGGGGCCACGAGCTTCCTGCGACACCGGCGGAGGCCCGCCGGTGGAGGACGCGTGTCAGCTCAACCGGAGGGTGGTGATCCGGCGTCGCTCGCGGTTGATGCTGAACACGGCGCGAGCCTAGCGGACGGCCCGGCGCACGCGCGAGCCACAATGGCCGGCATGGGATGGGACCACGGGGAGGCCGGCGTTCTGGCGCTGCCGTCCGGCCGCCTGATACGCGGCCGGGGCCTGCGCAGACCGGTGCCCGAGGGCCCGGTGCCCGAGTTCGGCGTGTACCTGCTGGGCTCGCCACCGCCCCCGGCCGCCTGGGAGAACCGCTGGCTGCGCTGGCCCGACTTCCGACTGCCGGCCGACCGGGAACTCGCTGCGAGGCTGCTGCGCGAGGTCTGGGAGCGGGCCGCGACGCAGCGCGTCGAGATCGCGTGCCACGGCGGCCGGGGGCGTACGGGCACGGCGCTGGCCTGCCTGGCCGTGCTCGACGGCGTGCCGCCCGCCGAGGCGGTCGACTTCGTCCGCGCGGGGTACGACCGGCGCGCGGTGGAGACGCCCTGGCAGCGTCGCTACGTACGGTCGTTCACGGCACCGGGAGCCCCGCGCCCCGGGTGAGCCCGTCCACCCAGCGGTCCAGCCGTTCGGCGGTGGCGGGGTCACCGGGGACGAGCTGCAGGCCCGCCTCGCGGGGTTCGTCCCCCTCGCCGACGTTCTCCACCCGCCCGGGGATCGGGCCGGGACCGTCGGCGCCGCCCAGCCCGTCGACGTCCACCAGCTCCCCGGTACGCAGGCCCGCGCCGGCCGGGAGGCGCACCCGGATGCCGCCCGTGCTGATGTTGCGCAGCTCGGCCTCGACCGGGTCCTGACCGCGGCGGCGCAGCCGGACGGTGCCGGCCGCGACGACCCGCTCGGTACGCCGGCGCTCCAGCTGGGCGGCGAGCCCGGACATCTCCTCGACCCGCTCGATGGTCCGGCCCATCCGGTCGGTCAGCCGCCCCACGACCGCGCCCTGGTCCGCGGCGACCTCCCGCAGCGAGGTGGCGGCGCCGCCCACGCTCGCGATGCCGGCGACCATCGCGGCGATCGCCTCGGCCATCTCCGCGGTGTCCCGCTCGAGGTCGCCGATCGTGCGGGTGATCTGCTCGGTGGAGTCGGAGGTGCTCGTGGCCAGCTCCTTGACCTCGTCCGCGACGACCGTGAACCCCTGCCCCAGCTCGCCGGCGCGGGCCGCCTCGATGGTCGCGTTGAGCGCCAGCAGGCGGGTCTGCCCCGCGATGCCCTGCACGAGCGAGGCGGTGGCGGCCACCCGGCGCAGGCTCTCCTCGAGGGAGGTGATCACGTCCTCGGCGCGCCGGGCGTGGGCCACGGCCGCCGTGGTGGCCGCGTCGGTCGCGGAGATTCCCTGGTCGATCGTCGCCGAGGCCGCGCGGACGTCGCCGACCTGCTCGGTGACCAGCCGCAGCTCCTCGGCGATCACCGACGTGGACTCGTCGATGATGGCCTGAGCGCGGTCGCGCAGCCGCAGCTCCGCCTGGCGCTGGTGCTGGAAGCTGACCCGTACCTGCTCCTCCCGGATCGTCTGCGCCGTCCGCAGCTCCTCCTCCTGGGCGAGCATGCGGCCCCGGGCCGCCGCGACCGCCCGGCCGATGTCGCCGAGCTCGTCGCGGCCCGCCGGCAGCGCCCGGTCGCCGAGATCACCGTCGGCGATCGCACCGACGCCCCGGACGGTGAGGGCGACGTCGTGCCGCGTACGCCACAGCACGCCGGCGGCGAACCAGGCCGCGAGCACGAAACCGGCGGCGGTGATGCTGAGCACGACGAGCCGCTGCCGCCCGAAGCCGTCGATCCGCGTGTCGAGCAGGTCGTCCAGCGCGTCGGCGAGGGGCGCGACGGCGCCGCGCAGGGCGGTGGCCGCCGCGCGGACATCGGCGGGCCCCGGGTCGGCGAGCGAGCCGGTGAGCGTGGTGGCGAGCGCGCTCACCACGGTGGACGCCTGCGTGACAGCGCTCAACCGGCCGCCGAGCCCGTCCGCGCGGGTGCTCGCGTCGGCCGTGGCGACGTCGTACGCCAGGCTGTCGGCCGCCGCGGAGAGCTCACCGGCCCGGACGGCCTGGTTCGCCACGGCCGCGTTGCCGTCCACGGTGTCCGCGGCGGCCGCCTTCGCCGCCGCGACGAGCGCCCTCGGCAGCTGCACGATCTGGGCGTCCATGACGTAGAAGGAGTCGAGGTCGGGGTCGAGGATCAGGTTGGACCTGTTCCCGGCCTCGGTGACGAGCGCGGCCAGCGCCGAGGCGAGCGCCAGCCGTTGCGGTGCCGTGGCGGGCGGCTGGGCGGGAACCGCCTCGAGCGCCGCGCTCAGGCCCAGCCCGGGGTGCCGGCCCACCGCGGCCCGGACGGCGCCGAGATCGGGCAGCCCGCCGGCCACCGTGTCGGCGAGCGCCAGCAGGGCCGGGCGCACCACGTCCACGCCGTCGTGCTCGGCGGCGCTGAACGCGATTTTGGTACGGACCTCCTGGACATAGCCGTACGTGGCGGCGACGCCCGGGACCATCAGGACCAGCACGAGCGTCCCGAGCCGCACGCTGGTCTTCATCCGGTCCGCGGCCGCCAGGACCGGGCGCAGGGCGGCGGGCGTGGCCATCGCGGCCGCTACAGCTCGTCGGCCGAGGTCATCCGCATGCCCCCGATTGCACCACGCGAACGCGCCGGTTCCGGCCGTTTTCGCCGGGAAGGCGACATCCCGTGGACCGGCCGGGCCTTATCGTGGAGGCGGTCCGCCGCCGAAGGGATGACGATGATCACGATCTCGCGCACCTTCACCGTCGCGGCGCCGGTCCCGGCCGTGCTGGCGTACCTGCGCGACCTCGGCAACAGCGCCGAGTGGGACCCGGCGGGCCGGCGCACCACCCGGGTCGGCGCGGGACCGGTCGCCGTCGGCGCCAGCTGGCACGGCGAGTCGCGGATCCTGGGCATCCGCGCCGAGCTGACGTACACGCTCGTCGAGGCCGCCGGTGACCGCCTCGTCTTCGCCGGGCACAGCGAGGGCGCCGGCTCCACCGAGACGATCACCGTCCGGCCCGCCCCGGCCGGCGCCGAGGTCACGTACCGCGTGGACCTGGAGGTGCACGGGCTCGCGAAGCTCGCGGCGCCGGTGTTGCGCCTGGAGCTCGAGAAACTGGGCACCGGCAGCGCCGGCCGGCTGACCGCGATCCTCAACGGGCTGGCCCAGGCCGCCTGAGTCACGCCCGGGTGGCCAGCACCTCCACGTACGCCGACGGGATCTTCACCGTGCCGTCCCCGGCGACGTCGTAGCGCCGCACGAGGTCGACGAGGTCCGCGTACAGCAGCTTGCCGTCGTCCTCGCCGAGCGCCTCGAAGGCCTTGAGCGTGGGCCCGTACCAGGACCGGAAGTAGTCGGTGAAGGCCTCCGCGGAGGCGAACCGGAACACGAAGTCGCGCCGGTTCAGCCGCAGCTCGCTCACCCGGTCGCCGAGCAGCTCCCGCAGCCGCGGCTCGGTGCCCCACTCCACGGGGGCGCGGACGCCCGGCGGTGGCGGCACCCGCCGGCCCACCGTGCGGAACAGGTCGCCGATGAACCCGTCCGGCGTCCAGTTGGCCAGCGCGATCGTCCCGCCGGGCCGGCACACCCGGGTCAGCTCGGCGGCCGCCCGCTCCTGGTCCGGCGCGAACATCACGCCGACGACCGAGAACACCGCGTCCCACTCGCCGTCGTCGCAGGGCAGGTTCTCGGCGTCGGCCTCGGTGAAGCGGACCGGCAGGTGCTCGGCGGCGGCCCGGGCGCGGGCCCGCTCCAGCAGGCCGGGTACGTAGTCGACGCCGACCACCTCGCACAGGCAGCGGGCGGCGGCGATCGCGGCGTTGCCCGTACCCGTGGCGACGTCGAGGACCCGCGAGCCGGCGGAGAGGTCGGCGGACTGCACGAGCAGCTCGGAGATGGGCTGGATGAGGGCCGCCACCGCGCCGTAGTCGCCGCTGGCCCAGGTCTTCTGCTGGCGTGCCTTGATGCCGTCCAGCGTGGGAGAAGTCGTCATGGGAACGACGCTAGGAACCGCCGGTGGGCTCACGCGTGGGGAGGATTCCCCATCTTCGGGGATCGGCGCCGGGCGATCGCGGCGGCCTGACCCCGCGACGGTACGCCCAGCTTCGCCAGCACCGCCGACACGTGATGCCCGACGGTCTTGGCCGACAGCGACAGCCGGACCGCGATCTCGGCGTCGCTGAGGCCGTCGGCGAGCAGCCCCAGCACCTCCCGCTGCCGGGCGGTGAGCCCGGCCGGGTCGGCGACGGTCGCCGGGCGAGGTCCGCGGGGCACCGGGGCGCCGCGCCGCCGCAGCTCCGCGCGCACCCGCCGGGCAGTGGCCGCCGCCCCGAGCCGGTCGAACACCCGCAGCGCCCGGCCGGCTTCGTCGTCATCGCCGCACGCCAGGGCCTCCGCCGCCGCGTACTCGCACCCGCGGCGCTCCCACTCCGCGGCGGCGCCGGCCACGTCCCCCTCGATCAGCAGCCGGTACGGCTCCGCGATCCCGTCGACGACGGCCGGCCCACCGCACCGCCACTGCCAGTACGCGAGCCGCCCGGCCAGCCACGGGTGCCCGACCCGTACGGCCAGCGGCAGCCCCCGGCGCACCTCGTCCAGCGCCCGCCGCGGATCACCGGCGATCCAGTGGTGCTCGGCGAGCGCGGCCGCCACCGGGCCCACGAACTGCAGCTCGCCGGCCTCGTACGCGGACCCCGCCGCCGCCTCCAGCAGGCCCGTCGAGTCCGGCGCGCCGCGACGCGACCACAGCAGACCGAGCGTCACCTGGGCCGGGCAGCGGAACGGCCCGCGCTGCGGTGGCCCCGCGAGCCCCTGGGACGCGTCGTTCTCGGCGCCCGGCCAGTCGCCGCGGGCCAGCCGGACGGTCGCGCGGTAGCCGAGCAGGTGCCGGGCGTACCCGCCGAGCTCGCGGGCCTCGGCGTAGGCCAGCACCCGGT
Organism: Nucisporomicrobium flavum; assembly: GCF_016464385.1. Lineage (GTDB taxonomy): Bacteria > Actinomycetota > Actinomycetes > Mycobacteriales > Micromonosporaceae > Actinoplanes > Actinoplanes flavus_A. The sequence continues at coordinate 63,376 of NZ_JADMLH010000010.1, forward strand.
CCAGCACCTCCTGCGCCACGTCGAGCTCGTACCACTCGACGGCGATGCCGGCCCGGTTCACCAGGGCCCGGACGGCGTGGTCGTCCAGCCCGGCGGCGGCCGCCACCCGGTGCGCGCGTTCCAGCTCGTCGCCGCCGGCCGGGTCGCCACGCTGGAGCCGGGCGGAGCCCACGTTGACCAGGGCGTGCACCTCGGTGTCCAGGTCACCGGAGCGGCGGGCCAGCTCGATCGCCCGTTCGCCCCAGGCGACCGCGGTGTCGTCGTTGGCGAGCATCCGCAGCTGGGACAGGTTGCTGTACGCCATCGCCAGCTGGGGTCCCGGGCCGAGCGGCTCGAGCACGTCGACCGCCCGTGCGCCGGCCGCCCGCGCCTGCTCCGTACGCCCCGTCCACCACGACAGCCGCGACACCCAGCGCAGGTTCTCGCCGGTCAGTGCCGTGTCGCCGGCCGCCTCCCGGACCGTCAGCGCCTCCTGCCGGGCCCGCAGCGCCTCCTCGTTCAGCCCGGCCAGGTACGCCACCGTCGCGTACGCCTCCAGCAGCCCGGCCCGCTGCTCGTCCGGCACGCCCGCCGCATGCCGCAGCGCGGTCTCGTAGTGCGCGACGGCCTGCCGGTTGGCGCCCAGCGCGGCGGCGCGGCGGGCGGCGACGGGGGCCCACCGCAGCACCGCGGCGGCGAGGCCGGCGTGGTGGGCGTGGTGCACGAGCCGGGCCGGGTCGACGCCGGGGTCGCCGTCGAGCCGGGCGAGGATGCCGGCGTGCAGGGCGGCGCGGCGTACGGGCGACAGCGACTCCTCGACCGCGCGGCGCAGCAGCTCGTGCCGGAACGCCACCCCGTCCGCCGTGGCGGTGAGGACCCCGCCGGCCAGGCACTCGTCGACGCCCGCGGCGTGACCGGCGAGCAGGGCCGGTTCGGCGTGCGCGGGCACCACGGACACCAGCGCGGCGGCGTCGCGGGCGGCGGGTGACAGCGCGTGCAGGCGGGACAGCACGAGGTCGCGTACGGTTGCCGGCACCCCGGAGCCGGCGGCCGCCAGCACCTCGGTGACCAGTAGCGGGTTGCCGCCGGTCTGCGCGTACACCGGGGCGGCGTCCCGGCCGGCCAGGCCCGCGAGCTCGGCGACGGCACCGGCCGACAGCGGCGGCAGCGTCAACCGGTGGACCGGGCCGCGGGGCAGTCCGGCGAGGACACCGCGCAGCGGGTGGTCCGGGCCCAGCTCGTCGTCGCGGTACGTGAGCAGCAGCAGCGCCCGGCACAGCGACAACCGGCGGCCGAGGAACGCGACGAGGTCCAGGGTGGCCTCGTCCGCCCAGTGCAGGTCCTCCATGACCACCACCGGGCGGCGGGCCTGCCGGGGACCGTCGAGGGCGTCCAGCACCGCGTCGAAGATCGCCCCCCGGTCGCCGTCGCCGAGGCGTTCCCGCAGCTCGCCGCCGGCCTGCTTCGCGATGTCGTGCACCGGCCCGAGCGCACGCGGGGTGAGCAGCGGGTCGCAGGCGCCCCACAGCACCCGGGCCCGCGGCCGCACCGACCGGGTGAACTCGGCGGCCAGGCTGGACTTGCCGGCGCCCGCCTCACCGGCGACGAGCGCGATCCGGCCGCCGCCCGCGCTCTGCGCCTGCAGCCTGGTCAGATCGGCCAGTGCGCCGTCGCGTTCCAGCAGCCCCATGCGGCCCTCACGTCTCCCACTCCGGGAGCAGCCACGCGGCCGCGGCCCGCAGCTGGCCCAGGTTCTCGTCCACCCAGCCCTCGGTGAGCGACTCGGTGCCCCGCATGGCCGGCTTCGCGTACAGGTGAAAGTGCAGGTAGCCGACGCGCAGCAGGACGTCGAGCCAGGGCAGGGCCTCGACCGCCTCCTCGGGCAGCTCCCGGACCGTACGGTATCCGGCCAGGAACGCCGGCCACTGCGGGGTCGCCGCGACCGGGCTGAGGTCGGTGGCCAGCCAGTTCTCCGCGGCGCAGTCGAGGTCGTAGAAGATCAGGCGGTCGCCGTCGGCGTGCACGTTGTCCAGGGTGACGTCGCCGTGGCAGACGCCGCGCTCGAGCCCGGCGCCGGCGATCCGGCTCGCGGCCTCGGCGGTGAGAGCGGCGGTGACGTGGCGGTCCTCCGGGTCGGGCAGCCGGGCGAGGACGCCGTCGAGCAGCGTCACCGGGTCCACCGCGGCCGGGGCGGCGAATCCGGCCGCCGCCTCGTGGAACGCGGCGGTGGCGACGCCGAAGCGGCGGTAGAGGTCGTCGCTGCGCGGCTTCCGCGGCTTGGCGCCGGGGGCCCACTCCCACAGGGTGAAGGCCCGCGGGCCCTCGGCCGCCGCGATCGTGCCCGCCAGGCTGCCGTCGGCCAGGGGGATGCCCTGCGCGACGCCGGCGCCGACGTGGGCGGCCAGCGCGACCTCCCGGTCCGCCGCGTCGTGGCCGGCCCGGTAGAGCTTCAGCGCGAACCGGCCCGCCGGGGTGTCGACGCGGTAGACGTCGTTGATGAGCGAGCGCAGGAGCACGCAGCCGGAGACCTCCAGCCCGTACGCCCGCGCCACCGTCGACGCCAGCCAGGACGGGTCCACGATCGACCGCAGCGTCGGCACCATGGTTGCGACCGTACGGGTCAGACGGTGAATCCGGCGACCAGCTTCTCGAGTTCGTTGCTCGTACGGGCGAGCTCGCCGGCCGAGGCCTGCGCCTCCCGTACGACCGTGGTGGTCTCGCCGACCGCGGTGGAGACCCCGGCGATGTTGGCCGCGATGTCCCGGCTGCTCTGTGCCGCCTCGGCCACGTTGCGGCCCATCTCGCCGGTGGTGGCGGTCTGCTCCTCGACCGCCGCGGCGATCAGCGTCTGGATGTCGCTGATCCGGCTGACCACGCTGCCGATCTCGGCGATCGCGCCGACCGCGTCACCGGTGTCCGACTGGATGGTCTGCACCAGGCGGCCGATCGTCTCGGTCGCCTTCGCCGTCTCCTGGGCCAGGTCCTTGACCTCGCCCGCCACGACCGCGAAGCCCTTGCCCATCTCGCCGGCCCGCGCCGCCTCGATGGTGGCGTTCAGCGCGAGGAGGTTGGTCTGCTCGGCGATCGACGTGATGAGGCCGACCACGGCGCTGATCTCGGCGGAGGACTCGCCCAGCTTGCCGACGCTGACGGTCGTCCGGTCGACGACGGTGACCGCCTCGGCGGCGACCCGGGCCGCCTCTCCGGCGCTGCGGCTGATCTCGTCGATGGCCGAGCCCATCTCCCGGCTGCCCGCCTCCAGCGTGCGGACGTTGCCGGAGACGTCGCCGGCGGCCTGGGCGACCGCGACCGCCTGCGAGTCCACGTCCTCGCTCGACTCCGCGACGCGGGCGGAGATCCGTGAGAGGTCTCCGGAGGCGGTGGCGATCGTGCCGGCGTGGCCCGCGATCGCCGCCACCGTCTCCCGCAGCGACTCCGCGGTGGTGTTCAGCGCGTCGCCGAGCCGGCCCAGCTCGTCGCCGCGGTGCAGTTCGGTACGCGCGGTGAGGTCCCGCCGCGCCAGGCGGCCCAGCGCGGCGACCACGACGTTCAGCGGGCGCACGACCGACCTGGTCGCCCAGAGCGCCAGCACGATCGCCAGGATCAGGGCGAGCATCAGCGTGCCGCCGAGCACCTGCTCGCTGGTCCGGCGGACGTCAGCCGCCGCTTCGGCCTGCTTCGTGGCGCGCGCCTGCACCGACTTGTAGAGCTCGCTGGTGACGTCGAGCACGGCGGCCCACGAGTCGGACGCCGGGCCGTCGTTGATGCTGTCCATGACCCGGCGCAGCGTGGCCCGGCTGTCGTCCGCCCGCAGCCAGCTCAGCATCTTGTCGTCCCAGGCGAAGAAGTCGTCCCAGGCGGGCTTGAGCTTGGCGAACGTCGTCCGCTCGGCGGGGGTCAGGTGGCTGGTGTCGATCTTGGCGAGCAGCTCGTACACCGACTTCTTGGAGTCGAGCAGCCCCTCGCGGTTGAACTCGTCGGGCCCGTCGAGGTACGCGAAGCCGTACGCGGCGACGTCGTTGACCCACAGCGACTGCCACCCGGAGACGTCGGCCGCGTAGTACTCGACGTCCTGGATCTGCCCGCGCAGCTTCTCGAGGACCGCCACGCGGCCCTGCGACGCGCTCTGCTGCCGCATGCCCCACCAGCCGGCGGCGGCCGCGACCACGATGAGGATGACCAGGACAAGGAAGGACGCGCCGAGCCGCTTGCCGACGCTGAGATTCGAGAAACGCACGGGAATCTCCTCGGCCGGATCGCCGTCCCGGCTGAGCGAGTGTTAGCTGGATCGCGTCAGACGGCGAAGCCGGCCACCAGCTGGTGCAGCTCGCTGCTCGTCCGGGCGAGATCCTCGGCCGACTCGCGGGCCTGCCGGACGATCGCCGTGGTCTCGCCGACCGCGGTGGAGACGCCGCCGATGTTCGCGGCGATGTCCCGGCTGCTGCCGGCCGCCTCGGTGACGTTGCGGGCCATCTCGCCGGTGGTCGCGGTCTGCTCCTCGACCGCCGCGGCGATCATCGTCTGGTAGTCGCTGATGCGGCTCACCACCTGCCCGATCCGGGCGATGGCGGTCACCGCGTCGCCCGTGTCGGCCTGGATGGCCTGCACGAGCCGGGCGATCTCGTCGGTCGCCTTGGCGGTCTCCTGGGCCAGGTCCTTCACCTCGCCGGCGACGACCGCGAACCCCTTGCCCATCTCACCGGCCCGGGCCGCCTCGATGGTGGCGTTGAGCGCGAGCAGGTTGGTCTGCTCCGCGATCGCGGTGATCATCCGGACCACCGCGCCGATCTCGGCGGACGAGTCGCCCAGCTTGCCCACGCTGACGCTGGTCTGCTCCACCACGTCGACCGCTTCGACGGCGACCCGTGCGGCCTCCCCGGCGCTGCGGCTGATCTCGTCGATCGCCTGACCCATCTCGTGGCTGCCCGCCTCGAGGGTGCGTACGTTGCCGGAGACGTCCTCGGCCGCCCGGGCGACCGCGGTCGCCTGCGTCTCGATGTGCCCGCTGGCGTCGGCGACCCGGGCGGACACGTGGGAGAGGTCCTCGGAGGCCGCGGAGATCGTGCCCGCGTGCGTCGCGATCACCGCGACGGTCTCCCGCAGCGATTCGGCGGTGGCGTTCAGCGCGTCGCCGAGGCGCCCCAGCTCGTCGCGGCGGGACAGGTCGGCGCGGGCGGTGAGGTCGCGCCGGGCCAGGCGGCCCAGCGCGGCGACCACCACGGCCAGCGGCCGGACCACGGACCGGGTGACCCAGGTGCCCATGACGAAGGCCAGCACCAGCGCGAGCAGCAGGGCGGCGGCCAGCACCTGCAGGCTGGTGTCGCGCACCCGGGCCGCATCCGCCCGGACCTGGGCGGCCCGGGCGTTCACGGACTTGTCCAGCGCCTCGGTGATGTCGAGGACCTTGCCGTACGAGTCGGCGGCCTCCCCGCCGTTGATGCTGGTCATGGCCTTGGCACGGCCGGCGGTGTCGTCGGTCGCCAGCCACTGCATGATGGTCGCGTCCCACCGGAAGAAGTCGTCCCAGGCGGGCTTGAGCTGCTCGAACGTGGACCGCTCGGCGTCGGTCATGTCGGCGGTGTGCGCGGCGGCCATGCTGTCGTAGATCGCCTGCTTGCTCTTCAGCTCACCCTGGCGGTTGTAGCCGTCGGGGCCGGTCGCGTACGCGTACCCGAACGCTCCCGCGTCGGCGACCACGAGCCCCTGCCACCCGGTGACGTCGGCGGCGTAGTACTTGACGAGCTGGATGTCGTCGCGCACCTGTTCGAGCACGGCCAGGCGGCGCTGCGTGTCGCTCTGCTGTCGCAGGCCCCACCAGCCGGCGCCCGCGGCGACCACGATGAGGACGGTGAGCAGGAAATAGGACAAGCCGAGCCGTTTGCCGACGCTGAGAGAGATTCCACGCACATCCTCAGCTTCGGCGGCCGGGGCCCGGGTTTGAGCGTTATCGGGCGCCCCGCTGCCGGGCCGCCTCGTACAGCGCCACGGTCGCCGCCGACGCGGCGTTCAGCGAGCTGGCCGCGCCGGTGATCGGGATGCGCACCATCCGGTCGCAGGCGTCGCGCCAGGCGGCGCTCAGGCCGTGCGTCTCGTTGCCGACCGCCAGCACGGTCGGGCCGGTCAGGTCGTGCTCGGCGATGTCGACCGGCCCGCGCTCGTCGGTGCCGACGATCTGCACGGGTACGCCCAGCCCGCGCGCCCAGTCCAGCACCTCGCGGTGGCTCGGCACCCGCACGACGGGCAGGGCGAAGAGGGAGCCCGTGCTGGCCCGTACCGCGCGGGGGTCGTACGGGTCGGCGGCGTGCCCGGTGACGATCACCCCGGCCGCCCCGAACGCGTCCGCCGAGCGCACCAGCGTGCCCACGTTGCCCGGGGTCGTCGGCCGGTCGAAGACCACGACCAGCAGATCCGGGCGTACGGTGATCCGCGCCGGGTCGTCCGCGGGCAGCCCGACGACGGCCAGCAGCTCGGGCGACTCCTCGTCCTTGCCGCCCAGCTCGCGCATCAGCTCCGCCGACAGCATCGCGCGGGGCGCACCCGTGCTGTCGATGAGGTCGCGCGCCCACCGGGACAGCGCGGGGCCGTCCGCGGTGAGCAGCGTACGGATCTCCCAGCCGTGCTCGGCCGCCAGCGAGATCGGGCGTACGCCCTGCACGAGGAACTCCCCGGCGCGGTGCCGTTTCGTCCGGTTGTCGAGCAGCGCCTGCCACTGCTGGAAGGTGGCGTTGCGCGTGGTGATTCGCAGGGTCCTGGGCACGCCGTCCGACGTTACGGCGTGGGCGGGTAGCTCGTGTAATCGGGGAAGATGCCGTACAGCCGCTCCCCCGGGCCGCCCAGCGTGACCGCCTGCACGAGCAGGTCACCGCCGACGAAGGCACCCTTCCAGGAGGCCCCGCGCCCGCCGAACGTCTCCTCCCGGTCACCCCGGGAGCGCGGCCTGTTGATGCCTACCTTGTACGCGTGCACGTCCTGCGCGAGTTTGGCGCCGAGTTCCTCGTCGTCGACCGCGAGGCTGGCCACCAGGGCGCCGTTGCTCGCGTTCATCGCCGACAGCAGCTCCTCCTCGGTGTCCACCACGATGATCGTGTCGACCGGCCCGAACGGCTCGGCGTGCATGAGCCGGGACCGTCCCGGCGGGGCGAGCAGCGCGGTCGGGGCCACGTACGCCCCGATGTCCTGACCGTCGAGGTAGCGACCCTCGGCCGCGTCGCCCCGATGCAGCGGCACCGCGCCGCCCCGGACCGCCTCGTCCACCTTGTGCCGCAGCTCGCCGGCCTTGGCGGCGCTGATCAGCGGCCCGAAGTCCAGCTCGGGCAGCGGCTCACCCGGAGCGGTGACGGCCAGCGGGTGCCCGAAGCGCACGGACTTCACCACGGGCAGGTAGACGTCGAGGAACGAGCCGACCAGGTCGCGCTGCACGACGAACCTCGGGTACGCGGTGCAGCGCTGCTTGCCGTACTCGAAGCCTTTGCGCAGGTGACCGGCGAGCAGGTCCCACTGGGAGAAGTCCCAGATCCCCCACGCGTTGACCCCCTCCTGCTCGATGAAGTGCCGCTTGTCGGAGTCGAGCAGGGCCGCCGCGACCTTCCCGCCGTTCGACCGGCCGCCCACGAATGCGACCGCCCCGATCTCCGGCGCCCGCACGAGCACCTCGGACAGCTCGTCACCGCTGCCGGACAGCAGCGTGACGGGCAGCCCGGCGCGGGTCATGAGGGCGTGCGCGAGCGTCAGGCAGACCGCGCCGCCCTGCGACGGTGTCTTCGCCACCACGGCGTTGCCCGCGAGCAGCTGCACCAGCTCGGCGTGGACCAGCACGCTCATCGGGTAGTTCCACGAGGCGAGGTTGCTGACCGGCCCGGGCAGCGGCTCGCGGCCGGCGGCCTGCCGGTCGATCTGCTGCAGGTACCAGCGGACACCGTCCAGCGCGCGGTCGACGTCGGCACAGGCGAGCCGCCACGGCTTGCCGATCTCCCACACCAGCGCCAGGGCGAGCAGGTCGCGGTGCGCGGTCAGGGCCTCGACGGCCACCGCCACCCGCGCCTTGCGTTCGCCGAGCGGCGTCGCGGCCCAGTCGCGATGCTCCCGCGCCGCGGCACGCACGGCCCCGGCCGCGGTTCCCGCGTCCACCCGGGAGACCTCGGCGATCAGGGACCCGTCGACGGGGGTACGCAGCTCAGCGGGCGTCCCGCCGTCGTGCCAGCTGCCGCCGTACAGGTTGCGCAGCCGGTCACCGGCGACGGCCTCGGGAACGGCGGCACGGACGCGGTCGAAGATGTCTGTCCAGGCGGTACCGGGGGCGAGGATCAGGCTCATGCGCCCATGCTGCGGAGGGGCGCCCGCGCGGCACCAGACGTGCGCCGCGGGGCGCCCCCCACATCTTCTCGCTGTGGCAAGAAGAAAAGAATTTCTCAGCCCTGCGGGCCTCAGATCACCGGTTCTTCCTCGTGCGGCAGGTCCGCGAGCCCGGCCCGGAGGTGGCGGTTGTGACGCGGCTCCTGCTTGGTCTTCGCGTCGTCGAGCCGCCGGCGCAGGTCGTCCCGGACATCGTTGAGGGCGGCGTGCAGATCCTCCTCGGCGGACGTCGTGACGATCTTCTGCCGGCCCGCGATCCAGCACTCGAGCGTGACCTTCTGCCCGCGCGCCTCCCGGTCCTTCACCGAAACCTCCAGCTCGGTGGTCTCGGCGGGGAAGGTCGCCAGCCGGGCGTCGAGCGTGGCGAACTGCTCGGCGATCCAGTTCCGGTCACCCAGCGAAAAGCCGGCTCCGGCCCGCAGGCACTGCTCCACGGTCGCCGGTTCTGCCGCGGCACTCATCAGGTCTCCCTTCGGTGGGGAACGTACGTGATCTCCACCTACCCGATCCGTACCGGAAAAGCACCTCACATCCGGCAGGCCCTCAGGAAGGAAACCTTGACAATCGACGTACGTGAATGAGGGAATGTGTTCGTCTTGGTCCTCTCACGTGCGTACGGGAGTGATGATGGGCGTTGTCTCCGCGATGGTCGCCGCCGTCCTGACCGCAGGCGCGCTGGCCGCGCCCGCCGCGCCCGCCGCGCCCGCCGCGCCCGCCGCCGTGCCTGATTTTTCGACGGCCGAGGCCGGCAACCCGTTCGTCGACGGCTGGTACGCCGACCCGGACGTCGCCGTCTACGAGGGCCGGTACTGGGTCTTCCCCACCTCGTCCCGGCCCTACAACGAGCAGACCTACCTGGACGCCTTCTCCTCCACCGACCTCGTGCACTGGACGAAGCACCCGAACGTCCTGACCGTCGCGAACGTCTCCTGGGCCCGCCGGGCGGTGTGGGCGCCCGCGCCGGTGCAGCGCAACGGCAAGTACTACCTGTATTTCGGCGCGAACGACATCCAGAGCAACTCGGAGCTGGGCGGCATCGGCGTGGCGGTTGCGGACCGCCCGGAGGGCCCGTACGTGGACGCGATCGGCGCGCCGCTGATCGGGCAGTTCGTGAACGGGGCGCAGCCCATCGACCAGGACGTGTTCGTCGACGACGACGGGCAGGCGTACCTGTATTACGGCGGCTGGCAGCACGCCAACGTCGTGAAACTCAACAGCGACATGACCAGCCTGGGCCGCTTCGCCGACGGCAGCACGTACAAGGAGATCACCCCGGCGAACTACACCGAGGGCTCCCAGGTCTTCAAGCGCAACGGCAAGTACTACCTGATGTGGTCCGAGGGTTATTGGGGCGGCTCCGACTACTCGGTCTCGTACGCGATGGCCGACTCCCCCACGGGCCCGTTCACGAAGATCGCCAAGATCCTCACCCAGGACTCGGAGGTCGCGAAGGGCTCGGGCCACAACGCGGTGCTCAACGTGCCCGGCACGGACATCTGGTACATCGTCTACCACCGGCGCCCGCTCAGCGAGACCGACGCCAACCACCGCCAGCTCGCGTACGACCGCATGTTCTTCAACGCCGACGGCACGATCCGCCCGGTGACGATGAAGGTCAGGGACAACTTCGAGGACGGCAACGCGTACGGCTGGAAGGCGTACGGTTCCACCTGGTCAGCGACCGACGGCACCTACCGGGCGACCGCCTCACCCGGCGGAAAGTCCCTGCAGGACACCAACTTCGCCACCCTCACGTACGACGCGGACGTCACCATCACCGCGGGCACGGGCGACGCGGGCGTCATCTTCCGAGCCACCCAACCGGCAACGGGCACGGACGCCTACCGCGGCTACTACGCCGGCCTGACCACCACGGGCCGCGTCATCCTCGGCAAAGCCGACAACAACTGGCGCCAGCTCGCCGCGGCGGCCTTCCCGGTCACCCGCGGCACCCGCTACCACCTGCGAATCGAAGCAACAGGAACCACCATCAAGGTGTACGCCGACAGCACCCTCAAACTGACGGTGACGGACAGCACCTTCACCACGGGAGCAACCGGCGTACGCGTCTTCAACACGGCAGCAGCCTTCGACAACATCGCGATCGACTAATCCCGCCGCCGCAGCAGCACCAAAAGCCCGACCACCAGCCCGCCGAGCAGCAGCACCCCGGCAACAGCCAAGCCACCGACCAGAAGAGGACTCACCCTCCGCGTCTCGGCATCGGAGTCAGGCGCCCTCGGGGCGGCATCAACCCTCCCGCCGGCCGACACGCTCGGCGCGGCGGCGGGAACGTCGGCGGTGAGCGCCTTGAGCAGGTTGAGTCGCCCGTAACCGTAGGTATCGTCGCGGCCGGGCTCCCCGGCATCGGTCGCGGTGGCAGTCAACCGATGCACAACCTCGGCGGCGGACAGCTCCGGATACTTCGCCCGAACCAGAGCAGCCGCCCCACTGACGATGGCCGTCGCGTCGCTGGTTCCGCTCGATATGCCGTACCGGGAGCCGTGGATACCGATGGTCGCGATGTCTACGCCGGGCGCGGTGAGGTCGACATGCGGCCCAGTGACCGAGATCCGTCCGATGTTCCCGCGTTCGTCGGTCGCTCCTACCGCAAGAACCTCGGGATACATCCCGGGATAGTTGTCGCCGACGGAGCCCTTGTTGCCGGCCGACGCGATCAGCACCATGTCTGCGGCCTGGGCAGCGCGGACAGCTTCGCGGAGCGGGGTGTCGTCGGCCGTGCCGAACGACATGTTGACGACGCGTGCGCCGTTCTTCTTCGCGAAGGCGATGGCCTTGGTCAAGTATGCGCTCGTAGCGTATCCGCCGATGCCGGCACGGATGGGAAGGACCTTCGCCGCCGGAGCGATGCCCAGGATGCCGTCACCGCTACCGTGGCCTCGGGCGGCAATCAAGCCCGCCATCGAGGTCCCGTGGCCGTCCAGATCGTCGCGGCCGTCACCGATCGGGTCCGGCAGCAGGTCTATGCCCGGCCGCACGGCGCCGGCAAGATCCCGGTGGCCGGCGTCGACACCGGTATCGATCACCGCCACCGTTACGCCCGCGCCGCGGCTCACGCGGTGCACCTGCTCGATCTTGAGCGCTGTCAGGTGCCACTCCCGGTCGCGCACCGAATCCGCCCTGGCGATGTCGGCAGAACCGAACAGCAAGGCCAGCGCCGCTGACCCACCTAGCAATGCCCGGCATGCCTTAACTGTCACCGAGACAGTCCGATGACGCCGGGTCCGGGATCGTGACGCGCTGGCCGGGTGTCCGGCGCGATGACCGGTGGCACACCATCCAGCACTTCCCAGGTCTGATCGGCCACGCCGTCGTGCGACTCCTCGGCGGTAGCGCCCCTGCGCGCCCGGTTGGCGGCAGTCTGCTGGCCGATTTGCTGTCCAGCTCGTCCGCGCCCTGAAGAAGCGGTCCGGCCCGTGGCACCGGGTCTACCTCCGGTACTCGGCCCACCGATGACCGTTCCGGACGGCATCGCGCTGCGGACCGGAACGGCCTGTCGCCCTGGCTGCGCCGCACCACGACCGAGCGGTAGCGCTGTCCCACCACCGCCACCGGGAAAGGCGCCGGGCGGGACGCCGAACGGCCCGGCGCCGCCGAACAGACCTCCGGACGCACCGACGCCACCCGGCAGTGTCCCCGCACCTGATGGGATCGTGCCGCTGCCTCCTGTCACCGGGACTGTGGACGGCGTCGGCAGGACACCGGCCAGGTCTGGGCCGCCGGAGGAGCCCGGGAGGCCGCCACCGGTCGGCACGATGCCCGGCTGGGGTGCCGCATCAGTCGGTCCATGGTCCGGAAAGCGGTCTGGCACCGGCGGGTGGTGAGGTACCTCGACCGGTACCGGCCTCGCGCCCGAGGAGTTTCCCAGGCCGGCCGAGGTTCCAGCGCCGGGACCGCCCGCGCCGTCGTTCGGTTCGTCGTCGGGGAATTCCTGCAGAGGTTCACCGCGAGACGGGGTGGCCTTGTAAAGCTGAGGCGGCTGAATCTGCGTGCTGTGATCGGCGATCGCTGCTTCCGCCCGTCGCATCGCCTTACGAGCCTTCTCGTCGTACTCGTCCTCGGCGTGATCGACGAAGCGCGGAATGATGTCGCCGCTGGCGTTCTGGCGCACTTCCACCCACGGTTGGACCTCCGCCTGGGCGGCGCCTAGCGCTTCGAGGATGCCGCGCAATCCGGCACGTGTGTCCTCGGCACGGGTCAGCGTGTCGTTCATGGAGGCGGCGAGTAGGTCCATCCGGTCGAGGAAGACGCGCGCCGAGGCGTTCTTGTCGGGGGGCCAGACTGCCGCAAGGCTCTCCTTGGCGTCGAGCAAGCGGCGATGCTGCACGCGAACGTCGTGGGCCAGCCCTTCCCATGACAGGACCCGGTCGGCACCGGTGCAGGCATTCTCGCCCTTCAGCATCGACCAGATGGCGGGCAGGTTGTACGCGTCCCAGTCAGCGCCCATCACGCCTGCCCTTCCTTCTGCACCGCATCGGCGCTGGCGATCGCTTCGTCCAGGAGCGCCATCACACGCAGCTGTGCAGCTTCCGATGTCATGTCCACGTGAGCGAAGTCCCGCGCGATCTGCTCGGCCACCTCGGCGAAGATGACAGCCATCCGCCTGTATTCCCGCAGGTTGGCTTCTGTGTTCGCCAACGCCTCGGCGTAGCGGGTCTTCGCGTTGAGCACCGTGTCGCCCGGAATGGACCGCCCGAAGACGACGCCGTGGGCGTGGAGGGCGGCGCCGCGGTTGGCGGCCGATGCGAAGCCTTTGTCCGCGTCCGCGCGCAAGCCCTGGGCGACCTCGTTGACCTGATCGGTCTGGATCTGCACCCCGTCCGGCATGCCGCACCTCCCCGTCCACCGCGACGCCACAGCATATCGATCGACGCGTACGCATGTGCACCGATATCCACAGACACGTACGGGGGCCGGGATGTGTTCAGGCCGCGCAGAAGCAGCCGACTCCCTTGGCGATCCAGTCGCGGCCCGACCAGTCCGGGTGCCGGTCGATGAGCACCGCCTCGACCTCCGCCGCGATGGTTTCCTCGTCGAGAGCGGAGTCGCGCCGCTTCCACGTCTCGTCGCGGAGTTCCTCGAGGTAGGCGCGCACCTCGGCCAGCAGCGAGGGGCCGCCGACGTCGCCGTGTCCGGGTACGACCGTGCGGGGGCCGGACTCGCTGAGCCGCCGCATCACCTCGATCCAGCGGACGCCGGAGACGTCGGTGTCGTGCGGCGGGAACCAGGGGAAGATGGCGAACTGGCCCGCCTCGACGAGGTCGCCGGTGAACAGGACGTCCGCGTCCGGGACCGTGATGATCTGGTCGCCCCGGCTGTGCGCCGGTCCGGTCGCGCGCAGGTGCACCACGCGGCCGCCGAGGTCGAGGTCGTACGCGTCGTCGTAGGTGACGTCCGGGGCGGGCAGCTCGACGTCCTCGAGGTAGCGGGCGGTGGTCTCGGCGAGGCCGCGGAACATCTGCAGGTAGCCGGGGCCCTTGGCGGTCAGGTCCTCGGCCTGCGCGCGGTTGATCAGGTACGTGGCCTCGCCGGCGAACGTACGGGCCCCGAAGGCGTGTTCGGGGTGGAAGTGGGTCGTGGTGAGGTAGATGCGGCGGGCGCGGGCGTGCTCGGCGGCGAAGGCGAGGACCTTCTCGGCGTTGCGCGGGCCCATGCCTGTGTCGACGACCAGCACCGAGTGGGTGCCGCCGATGACGCCGATGTTGGGGACGAGCGGCACGTTGCGGTTCTCGATGACGACGACGTCGCGGGCGACCTCACGCGCGTGGGCCGGGTGGACGACGGGTTCGGGCAGCTCAAGGTCGGGCATGCCGCAAGTCCATCCCGGCGGTCCGGCGGGCGTCCAAGTCCGGCTCCGCACGGCCCATACCGTACGAGTATCGTCGCAGGTCATGGAGCTTCGTTCGCTGCGCTACTTCGTCGCGGTCGCCGAGGAGCTCCATTTCGGGCGCGCCGCCGCCCGCCTGCACATGACGCAGCCGCCGCTGAGCCGCGCCATCCGGCAGCTGGAGGCGGAGCTCGGCGCGGCGCTGCTGCACCGCTCCCCCGCCGGAGTATCCCTGACCGCCGCCGGTTCCGTGCTGTACGACGAGGCCCGCGCGATGCTGGAGCGCGCCGACGAGCTGCGTACCCGCATATCGGCCGCAGCCGGCGCCGCCACCTTGACCGTCGGGGTGCTGGCCGACAGCGCCGAGCGGGCCGGGGTCACGCCCGCCGCCGCCTTCCGGGACCGCCATCCGGACGTGACGGTACGGGTGCGGGAGGGTGACTTCGCCGATCCGACGGCGGGGCTGCGCTCGGGGCTGGTCGACGTGGCGCTGACCCGCGCACCGTTCGACGAGACCGGCCTCAGCGTGCGGGTCCTGCGGTCGGATCCGGTCGGCGTCGTGCTGCGTACGGATGACCCGCTCGCCGGCCGCGACCGCCTGTCCCTGGGCGACCTCGCCGACCGGCAGTGGTTCCGCCTTCCCGACGGCGCCGACCCGGTCTGGCGCGCCTACTGGAATCCGATGCCGCCGCAGCGTGACGCCCCGGTCGTCCGCACGGTGCAGGAGTGTCTGCAGGCGGTGATGTGGAACGGCACCATCGGGGTGACGGCACTCAACCACGCGCTGCCTGAGGGTGTCACCGTGGTGCCGCTCGCCGACATGGCGCCGAGCCGGCTGGTCGTCGCCTGGCGTACCGCCGACGCCGGCCCGCTCGTCCGCGCGTTTGTCCGGGACGTGGTTAGCCGACCGGCCCGCCGGGCACCAACGGAGGCATGACAGCGACCCGCAGGGCCCGCTTCACCAGCCGTCACGCCCGCAGGCTCGTCGCCGTCGATCGATCCTTGCCGCCGGCCGCGGAGGACGGCGTCCACACCGTCGTGGTGGGTGGCGGGATCGCCGGCGTGTCGGCGGCTCTGCTGCTGGCCGAGCGGGGCGTACGGGTGACGTTGCTGGAGCGCGGTGAGCGGCTGGGCGGCCGGCTGGCGGCGTGGCCGAAGACGCTCGCCGACGGTTCGCGGCAGATGGTCGGCCACGGCTTCCACGCGTTCTTCCGGCAGTACTACAACTGGCGCAACGTGCTGCGGCGCGTGGATCCGTCGCTGTCGTTCCTGCGGCCCGTACGCGGCTATCCGGTGATCTCCCGCGACTGGCCGCAGGAGGACTTCGGGGGCCTGCCGGGCACCCCGCCGTGGAGCCTGCTCGCGCTCATGGCGCGGTCCCCGAGCCTGCGGACGCGCGAGATGCGCAATGTCGACGGCCCCACCTCGTTGGCGCTGCTCCGCTACTCGCGCGCGGAGACGTACCGGAGCTTCGACTCGATGTCCGCCGCGGCGTTCCTGGACCGGCTCGGCATGCCCGACCGGGCACGGGCCATGCTGTTCGACGTCTTCGCGCACTCGTTCTTCAACCACGCGGCCGAGATGTCCGCCGCCGAGATGATCATGCAGTTCCACTTCTACTTCCTGCGCAACGCCGAGGGGCTGGGCTTCGACGCCCCCGGGGACGACTACGAGACCGCTATCTGGCGGCCGCTCGCCGCGCGGCTGGAGAAGCTGGGCGCGGAGATCCGTACCGGCACGGCCGTCGATCGGATCGAGCCCGGCTGGACCGTCACGCTCGCCGGTGGACAGCAGGTGAGGGCCGAGCACGTCGTGCTCGCGGCCGATCCGCGCTCCGCGCGCGAGATCGTCGCCGCCTCGCCGGGATTGATCCGGCACGCGCCGCGGTTGGCCGCCCAGATGGCAACGGTACGAACCACAGCACCGTACGTGGTCAGCCGCGTGTGGACAGATCGCGACGCCGCACCCGGACGGGCCGTGTTCACGAGCGTGTCCGGGGAGCCGACGCTCGACTCCGTCAGCCTTTTCCACCGCGCCGAGGCGGAGGCGGCACGGTGGGCGCACCGCACGCACGGCGCGGTCATCGAGCTGCACGAGTACGCGGGAGCGCCGGACACCGACGCGACCACCTCGGCGCACCGGATGTGGCAGCAGCTGGGCGCCCTGTGGCCGGAGACCGCGCGGATGAGCATTGTGGACAGTGACACCCGGCGGGGTGACGACGCACCGGCCTTCCCCGTGGGCAGCGACGCCACCCGGCCGGGGGTGAACACGGATGCCGAGGGTCTGTACCTCGCCGGCGACTGGGTCCGCATGCCATTCCCGGCGGCGCTGATGGAGCGGTCGGCCGGCTCCGCCGCCCTCGCGGCGAATGCCATTCTGCGGCGTCACGGAATTCGCCCGGCGCAGGTCTATTCGGTGCCCCTGCGCGGTCTGCTCATTCGCTGAATCGTCAGACCGGTAAGCGCGAAGCATACCCGCCGCGCACCGTTTCCGCGGCCTTTGCGCACAGGCGACGGCAACCGGACTGAGTAGCGGCATTTCCCCTGGTCAGCGCTAATTTGAGAGCGCTCGTCCACACCAGTTCGGCACACGGGGGAAAACATGTTCCGCACCAACCGTCTCATCGCGCTCGCCGCAGCAGCAGCCGTCTCGATGATCGTGCAGATCCCGGGGACACCGGCGGCCGCGACACCACCGGCCGGCGGTGGATTCAGCGGCGTCGCCGGCGATTTCAACGGCGACGGCCGCGACGACATCGTCACGTTCACGCGCGGCACGGCCGCCGATGTGTACGTGGCGTTGTCGACAGGATCGTCGTTCTCCGGCACCGGCGTCAAATGGCACGACTATTTCGCGGCCGGCACGGAGACACCGCTCGTCGGCGACTTCAACGGCGACGGCCGCGACGACATCGCCACCTTCACCCGCGGCTCGGCCGCTGACGTGTACGTAGCGCTGTCGACGGGCCACTCCTTCGTCGGCACCGGCGTCAAGTGGCACAACTACTTCGCCGCCGGCACGGAGATCCCGGCGGTGGGCGACTTCAACGGCGACGGCCGCGACGACATCGCCACCTTCACCCGCGGCAGCTCCGCCGACGTCTACGTCGCCCTCTCCACCGGATCCTCCTTCTCCGGAACCGGCTGGAAATGGCACAACTACTTCGCCGCCGGCACGGAGATCCCGGCAGTCGGCGACTTCAACGGCGACGGCCGCGACGACATCGCCACCTTCACCCGCGGCAGCTCCGCCGACGTCTACGTCGCCCTCTCCACCGGATCCTCCTTCTCCGGAACCGGCTGGAAATGGCACAACTACTTCGCCGTGGGCACGGAACTGCCGTCGGTCGGCGACTTCAACGGTGACGGCCGGGACGACATCGTGACGTTCACCCGCGGCTCGGCGGCCGATGTCTACGTCGCGTTCTCCACCGGTTCCTCGTTCTCCGGTACGGGCTGGAAGTGGCACAACTACTTCGCGGTGGGCACCGAGATCCCGGGCACCGGCGACTTCACCGGCGACGGCCGTACCGACATCGCCACCTTCACCCGCGGCTCCGCGGCCGACGTCTACGTGGCCCGCTCGACCGGCGGTTCCTTCTACGGCACCGGCTGGAAGTGGCACAACTTCTTCGCCGTGAACTCGGAGATCCCGCAGCCCGGCATCCTCTGGTGACATCCACCCCTTAGCAGCGCCGTCCCGGCTCTCACCGGGGCGGCGCTGTGAACTGCAATCCGCGCCCGTCCGCCCGGGTCAGGGCAAGCCGATTCCCGGTCACGCGTACGGACAACGGGCCGCGCAACAATGCGAGAACACCGTCGTCCCAGCCCTCCAGCCCTTTGGCACAGGGCGTCTTCCGGGTGCTCAGGCCCGGAAAGGTGACGGTACCGGCGGTCACGGACGCGGGCCCCTCGAAGACGGTGCAGCCGGTCGACCCGGTCACCCGCCCCGCCCCGATCATCAGGTACGCCCGCGCGCCGGCCGGCACCGAACCCGCCGTACCGTTCTCCAGCAGTGTGTCCAGCGACCACCGCACGCCCGTCAGGGGCCGATCCGGCTCGGCCGAGCGGAGGTCCGTCAGGCGCAGCCGGGCGGTCTCCGTGCTGAGCAGCAAGGTGTCGCCGTCCAGCGCCCACCGCGGCCGGCCCTGCAGAAACCCGATCAGCCGGTCGTCCTGATCGGCCAGCCCCGGCGGGCATCCCATGGCCGTGCCACCCACCTCGGTGACGACCAGCCGGTCCCCGTCGAACGCGACCGAGCCGGCGAGATGGTTGCACCCCGCCTCGGCCGCCACCTCACCGTCGCGGAAGGTGAGCCGCACCCGGGTCCCGGCGACCAGAGGAAAATCCTGCTCGTCGCCCACGGAGACGAACGTCCGCCCGTCCAGCGCCGCGGCTCCATCCGACCCGGACCCGGAACCGCATCCTGCGACCGCCATCGTCGTCACCACCAGGAGCAGCCACCATCGGATCGTCATGGTCACTGGGACGGCTCCCATCCGCCATACGGTTCCCCCGGGCGCTTTCCGCCTCACTCGACGGCGAGCACCTCCTATTTGATGCGGCGGGTGGAGCGGACGACGATCTTCTCGTACTCCGGGTGCTTGTCGAGCCAGCCGCTGAGGAACGGGCAGATCGGCACGACCGTACGGCCCCTGGTGCGCGCGTCGTCCATCGCCGCGCGGGCCAGTGCCGTGCCCACGCCCTGGCCCTCGTACGCCGGCTCGACCCTGGTGTGGGTGTAGGCGATGATCGTGCCGGTCAGCTGGTAGGTCAGCACGCCGGCGAGGACGTCGTTCTCGTCGCGCGCCTCGAAACGTTCCCGTTCGGTTGCGTCAGTCACCGCGATGCTCACCGCGTCATCCAATCATGATCCGGCCCCGGGCGCGGGGCCGCCGCCGGGGAGTTCGCCGCAGATGCGTGCGAATTGGTCCTTCGGCGCATTCACGATATACGCCGGCCGTGAAATTGCGACACACCGGCTCAATGCACTCTTTGCTCTCCGACAAGCAACTGCTGCACCGATGCCGCACCCGCCGTTCGGTCAGATCCACACGTCCTGACGGCGGCGGGAACGGCCATAGTGTGCCGATGCGAGCCATTGAAGAGTGTCCTGAGTCGCCGTTAAAGTGACCGCACCGGCCACATAAGACGTGCGATTCTGCACCGTCCTCGTCACCAGCCGAACCGCCGATCATGAGTGACCCGGCGGAAATCGACGTGCGCGCATTCAGCGAGCAATGCGAATTGATCTATGGAGGCCGGGTCGAGTACTTCTGCATGACATCGGGGGAGGGCATTATTCATGCGTACGCGGCGCGGCCTCATCGCTTTCGGATCACTGTTCGCCCTGTTCCTGCTCGGCGCGGCACCGGCCGGCCCGGCCACCGCGGCCGCCGGCACGGAAGGGGCGGAAGCCGTACAGCACGCCCGGGAGCACGACCCCGGCCATGAGCATGCGGAAGAAGACCTGGCGGACACCCCGATGCGGGTCATCGAGGAGAAGACCGCCAAGCGGGCCGCGCGGGTCCAGAGCGAGACCGGGCGCCGGCCCGGCACGGCGCGGACCCGGGCGGCGGTCGTCGCCGACCCCGGGCAGTCCGGGTCGTGGAGCCCGGTCGTCGGCACGCCGGTCGTCCCGGTGTTCCAGGCGGTGCTGCCCAACGGCAAGGTGCTGATGTGGGACTCCGTCGGCGACAACGCGGCCGAGTCCTATCCGGACCACAGCTTCACCCGCGCGATGGTCTGGAATCCGGCCGACGACACGTACAAGCGGGTCGACGTGCAGGGATCGAACATCTTCTGCGCGGGCTTCGCGCACCTGGGCAACGGCAACATTCTGGTCGCCGGCGGGAACGCCAACGCGAGCCTGGCCGGAACGGTCCAGACGCACATCTTCGACTGGCGGACCGAGACGTGGAGCCGCGGCAACGACATGGCCGCCGCACGCTGGTATCCGTCCGTGGCGCAGACGGCGAACGGCGAGGAAGTGATCGTCGGTGGCGGCCCGGCGACCGCCGAGGTCTACCAGGCGAACGGCGCCATTCGTGCGCTCACCAGCTTCACCCAGTACGGCGGGCGGACCTACCCGTTCATGGGCTCACGACCGGACGCCCAACTCGGGCTGTACGGCCCGTACACCACCGGGTACACGCTCACCACCGCGGGCAACGGCGTCATCACCGGCACCGGCACGCGGGACAGCATCTACCGCGACTACGGCAGCTTCTCCACGTACGACATCGGCAAGACCATGGTAGTGGGCGGCGGCTCCATCACCGAGGGCGGCACCGCGAAGGTCCCCACCCGGACCGCCGTCGTCCTGTCCACCCGTACCGGGCTCGTCCCGGCCGTGGCGGCGACCGGATCGCTGGCGACCGGCCGGCGGCAGCTCAACGCGACGCTGCTCGCCGACGGCTCGGTGCTGGCGACCGGCGGCATGACCAGCGCGGCGACCTCGGGCCTCGTCGACCTCGACCATGCCGCGACGGCAGCCGAACGCTGGGACCCCGCAACGGGTCAATGGACGGTGCTCGCGAGCGCCAGCCGCGTACGGCAATACCATTCGACGGCCGTCCTGCTGCCCGACGGGCGCGTGATGACGGGCGGCGGCGGGGTCTGCGGCATCTGCATGAGCGTCGGCTACCTCGAGAAGAACCTCGAATACTTCACCCCGCCGTACCTCTACAAGAAGGACGGCAGCGGCGACCTCGCGCCGCGGCCGGTCATCTCCACCGCACCGGCCGGCGTCGGCATCAACACGGCGTTCACCGTCACCTCGCCGCAGGCGGCGACCGTCAGGAAGGTCGCCCTGGTCGGGCTCGGCGACGTCACCCACAGCGTGGACCAGGGCCAGCGCTACATCCCGCTGACGTTCACGGCTTCGGGTACGACGCTGACGGTCACCGGCCCACCCAACGGCGGCGTCGCACCTCCCGGCTACTACATGCTGTTCCTCGTCGACGCGGACGGCGTGCCCTCGACTGCCGCGATGGTGCAGGTCGCCAAGGGCCCCAACCCGGTGATGAGCCCGCTGAAGAACAGCACCGGCCAGTGCGTCGACATCCCCTCCTCGGCCACGGCGATCCGCACGTACCTGCAGGCGTACACCTGCAACAACACCAAGGCGCAGGCGATGACCCGGCTCCCCGACGACACCTCGCTGCGGGTCCTCGGCAACTGCGTCGACGTACCGTCCCGCCAGTTCGTGGCAGGCCAGAAGGTCTGGACGTACACCTGCAACAGCACGGTGGCCCAGACGTGGCGCTTCGGCACGGACGGCACGGTCCGGCCGCTCGGCAACACGGCCATGTGCCTGGCGGCGGCATCGACGGCCAGCAAAGCGGCCATCCAACTGGCCACCTGCAACGGCGCCGCCCTCCAGAAATGGACCTGGTAGCGCGGCGATCCCCGAGATTCGGTCCGGCTCGTGCGGGCGACGGCAGCGACCGTACCCGCACGACCCGGCAGCCCCAGATGGTCAGGAGAGGCTGAGAACGGACCCTTCCTGGAGCAACTCCCCGGATCCCGCGTCCACCGCGACGGTCGTCTTCCCGGGGGCGCCATGGAGCTCAACGGAGCTTACGGTGACGACCCCGACAGCCTGACCGTCGTGGGTCACCGTCAGCTCGTCACCGATACGTAGGGCCTCACCCTCCAACCGCCCGGTCACGAAGACCCAAGGGCGACTCGACATGCGGTGAATGGCCTCGACGACGAGCCGGGTCATGCGCTTCTGCTCCTCCACGTCGCGACGAAGCCCGTCTCGGCCTCGTACGCCTCATCCTCCAACGGTCCGGTCATCGTGGTGATCCGGCCCTCCTGATGCTGTCGCACGTGCACGCTTTCATGTCCGAGAGTGCGCACCAGGGTTTCCTCGTCCTGAAAGGCCGCGGGCCCGAGCTGCACACCGAACGAGTCGGTCCTCGCCACGGCGCCCTGGAAATCGAGATAGCCGACGTCGTCCGCGGCCTCCACGACCTCGACGGGGGCTCCCCGGAAGTCGACGCCGGCCAGCTCGGCGTAGTGCCGGACCGTCTCTGCCGTACGCGGCAAGCCGATGTCGCCGTCGAGAACTTCCCGGTTCGACAGCGCTCCTGACCTCGAGTGCAAGACGACTTCGGATCCCGAGCTGCGGTCCGGGCTCGACCGGCCGATGCGCGCGACTCCGGCGATCACGTCCTGCGCTTGGGCCACGTGAGCTGCCGGGTGCGCTCGAGACGGCGCGATCCGGTCGCCGTACCGACCGTCCGGGAGCGGTTCACCGCTTCTCCTTCGTGGATGGCCTGTCACGGCCATACTCGTTCGGCGGGCGCGTCGGTCGCTGTCGGCCGCGAGTGCTCGCGCATGGGGCGAGGGTAGCCTGCCGTCTGTGCGATCCGTGTCGAAGGTGGAGCGCCGGGTGGTCGCCGCTGCCGAGCGGGTGCTGGCGCGGCAGGGGCATGTGTGCCCGCTTGATGTGCTGGCCGGGATGGGGTGGCTGCCGCCCGGGCAGGTGACGGAGTGGCGGCAGGGGCGGAGGCCGCATCTGGAGGCTTGTGCGGCGGTGTCGGCCGACCGCCTGGTCGATGCGATGGAGGTGTTCGAGCGCTGGGCGGCGGGCCAGGAGCTCCGCCCCGCCCAGGTCGAGTACGTGGCCGCCACTCGGGACCGGCGGCCGTTGCGTTTCACCGCCGCCGGCGATGCGGGTGCCGAGGCGTCGTTCCGGACTCATTGGACGCCGGCCGACATGCCGGAGCGGCGGCGCGAGCAGTTGGCCGCGCGGCAGAGCAGGCCGCCGGATCTGGTCGTGGTGCTGGCGGCGAAGGCGTTCACGTGCGTCGGCTGCGGGCGTACGGATTCAAGCATGGTGATGATGGAGGACGCCGGACCGTCCTGCCTCGCCTGCGTGGACCTCGATCATCTGGTGTTCCTGCCGGCCGGGGACGCGGCGCTGACCCGGCGGGCGAAGCAGGCCAGCCGGCTGTCGGCGGTCGTCGTGCGGCTCGACCGGTCCCGCCGCCGTCACCAGCGACAGGGTCTGCTGGTCGAGGAGGCGGCGGTCGAGCGGGCCGAGGAGCAGTGCCTGTCGGACGAGGAGGCCCGGGCCCGCCGGCGCGAGCGCGACCGGCTGCGGCGTGCGGAGGCGGACGAGCGGTTGCAGGAGGAGTTCGCTCGGCAGATCGGCCGGTTGTTCCCGGGCTGCCCACCGGATCGGGCCGCGGCGATCGGCCGGCACACCGCGACCCGCAGCAGCGGCCGCGTGGGCCGCAGCGCCGCCGGGCAGGCCTTCGAGCCGGACGCCGTCACGCGGGCCGTCGTGGCCTCGGTGCGGCATGAGGACACCGCGTACGACGAGCTGCTCATGGCGGGCGTGCCGCGGGACGAGGCGCGGCAGCAGATCCGGGACGACATCGAGCGCGTGCTCGAGCGGTGGCGGCGCCGGCCCTGAGAGTCAGCTGCGCGGCAGGCTCTGTCCGTCGGGGAGCGTACGGCCGCTGAGCAGCGCCACCAGCGATCCGGTGTCCGCACGCACGAGCCTGCCGCTCCCCCGGCTCCAGGCCGTGTCGGTGGCCTCGAGCCGTACGCCGGTCAGGTCGATGCCGAACCACGCGCCGTCCGCCGCGGCGATCCGGTCCAGGATGGCGGTCACCGCGTCCGGCGGCGCGACGGGCGGCCGGCCGAGCGCGATCGTCACGTCCAGGGAGTGGATCACGGCGTGGCTCAGGGCGCCGGCGTCGCCGCCGCCCGGGGGCTGCCAGGCGTGCAGGACCGGCGATCGGAGCTGGTCGAGGAGGGTGGCGGCGGGGAGGGCGGCGTCCCGCGCGGCCACGGTGTCGGACAGGACGCCGAAGTCGCCGCGTGCCGCCGCCATCTCCGCGCCGAACTGTTCCGGTGTCAGCCGGGCCGGCATCGTGACGTGCGCGACGACGTGGCGTACGGCCCATTTCTCGCACAGGGTCGGGGCGTCCCACGTCTCGGCGGGCGCGCCGGCGAGCAGGTCCGCGAGCCCGTCGTACGTGGGGCCCACCCAGGTCTGCAGTTCGCTCACGACTTTTCTCCCAGGTATGCCTCGAGCTTGTCGAGGGAGGTGAGGAAGCCGGCGCGGGCCTCGGGCGTACGCATCGCCTCCGGCACGTGCCGCTGGTGGATGACGACCGCGGTGCTGCCGTCGCCGAGGTCCTCGAGGGTGCTGGTGGTGTGCATCCCGCTGGCGGGTTCCACCCAGGACAGCCGTTCCGGCGCGACGACCTCGGTGAACGTGGCGACCATCCGGTAGCTGCCGTGCGCGCCGACCATCAGGGTCTCGAAGCGGCCCCCGGGGCGCAGCTCGACGATGATGCCGTCGACCGGGGTGTCCATGCCGCGCGGTCCCCAGAAGTGCGCGAGCTCGGCGGGCTCGGTGAGGCATTTCCACACCAGCTCGCGGGGCGCACGCAGGACCCGCCGGTGGACGAGCTCGTCGTCGCTCACTGCTCCCCGCCTTGGAGCCGGGCCAGGTGCGTTTCCAGCCGGTCCATCCGTTCCGACCACGTACGCCGGCTCTCCTCGATCCACGAGTTCGCGGCCTGCAGCGCGGCCGGTTCGAGCCGGCACGGCCGGGTCTGCCGGTGCCGTCCCCGGGTGACGAGGCCGGAGCGTTCCAGCACGCGGATGTGCTGCGACACGGCCTGCAGGGTCATCGCGTACCGGTCGGCCAGCTCGGTGACGGTCGCCTCGCCGGCGCTGAGCCGGGCGACGATGTCCCGCCTGGTCCGGTCGCTGAGCGCCGTGAACACGGCATCGAGCCGCTGCTCGTCGACGGTGGTGGTCGTCATGCCGTTACTCAAGCAGATACTTTATAAAGCGTCAACTAGAGAAAGGAGTGGCGACAATCCGGGGGAACCTGGCAGTCAGGCCCGTGTTCCCGGCGCCGGGGTGCTCCTAGGTTCTCCGGCATGCTTCGTTACCTCACACCCGTGATCATCGGGTTGATCTGGGCCCTGGCCTGCTCGTTCATCCCGGAGCCACGCCGTCGGCAGATCAACGCGGTCGTCGTCGGGGGCGCCGGGGCCGCGTACATCAGCGGCGGCGGCTTCGGCCTCGGCGAGCTCGCCTTCACCGCGCTGATGACCGCGGTGGCCTATCGCGGGCTGCGCTCGTGGACCTTCATCGGGGTGGGCTGGCTGCTGCACACGGTCTGGGACGTCCTGCACCACCGGCGCGGGACCCCGCTGATCCCGTCGGTGCACGACTCGTCGTTCGGGTGCGCGATCTGCGACCCGGTCATCGCCCTGTGGTGCTTCGCCGGCGGCCGCTCCCCCGCGGAGCTGCTCCGGCGGTTCACTGCGGCGGGTGCGCGCTCAGCCAGGCGGACGCCCGGCGCGCCGATGCCCGGGACAGCCACGCGTCCTGAATGAGCTCGGCGAGCTCCGTACGCGTCAGCTCCCCGATCCGGCACGCCCGCAGCAGCACCGACGGGTGGCCGTCGAAGTGCCAGGTCGTGAAGAACGGCGACGCCTCGTCCTGGACGAGCGCCTGCTTGTCCGTCTCCGACTCGACCCAGAACACGATGACGTCCGGATAGCGCTCGCCGGTCGCGGGGTCGACGGCGTCCGGCCGGGGGTTGCGGAAGAAGATGAAGGACTTCCCGCCCACCTGGTAGACCGGCTTGTCCCCGGCGGCGTGGTCGACGGTCACATGCGGCATGGCCAAAGCCAGCTCATGGACGTCCTCGACCCGGGCCGGCCGGTCGTGGTCCCGTGACATGTCACTGCCCTCCCTGACGTAGCACGCGCAGCGCCTTCGTGAACCCGGGCAGGTCGCCGCCCAGGCCGGCGAAGAAGGCGGTGTCGCAGGCCTCCACCGCGACCACGGCCTCGTTGGCCAGGTCCCGCCCCGCCTCGGTGACGGCCACCGCTCGGGCGCGCCGGTCGGTCGGGTGCGGCGGGCGGTGCACCAGGCCGCGGCTTTCCAGCGTACGGAGCACCTGCGAGGTCATCATCGGGTCGGTGGCGGCCATGTCGGCGAGGGCCCTCTGGGTGACCGCCCCGGACGCCTGCAGGTACGTGAGCGTCGCCAGCAGCACGAACTGCACGTGCGTGATGTCGTACGGTTTGAGCGCCGCCCGCTGCGCCGCCTGCCACCGGTTCGTGACCTGCCACAGGAGCAGCCCCGGGCTGTCGTCGGCGCTCTCGTGGCGGGTCGCGAGACTCACTGCGCCACCATCGCCGCGTGGATCCGGCCGAAGTCGTCCATGGTGAGCGGGACCAGGCCGCGGCGCAGCTGGGCGCCCCAGCCCGGCCGGGCGGTGAGCTCGAGGCCCAGCGACCGGATGGGCGTCTCGGTCACGTCCGCGAGGTAGTCGACGCGGCGCCGCCAGGGGTGGAAATTCCCCTCGTGCGCCTGCCAGATCTCGTCGTCGGCGACCACGCCCAGCGCGGTGAACGCCTGCAGCGGATCGCCGTCGCGCAGGCTGGTCCGCGGCGAGTAGTAGACGAGCCAGTCGCCGGCCGCGAGCCGGGCGAGCCCGTCGCGCTTGCCGTGGCCGAGCTGGGCGATGCCCCGCTCGGTGCCGCGCCGGACGTGGTCGCGGCACACCACGCCGAGCCAGTGGTTCATGCCGTCACCCCGGCCGTACGCGCAGCCGCCTCGAGCCGGGCGAGGTCGCCGGCCAGGCCCTTCGCGATGCCCTTGCCCAGGACGGCTTTCCAGAAGAAGGCGAGCGGGCCGGCGAGGGTGACCCGTACGGAGACCGTGGTGGCCCCGTCGGCGTCCACGTCGACGAGGTGCTGGAACGTCAGCCGCGCCCCGAGCAGCAGGGAGACGTCGGTGAACTCGCGGCCCGGGACCAGCGAGCTGACCACGAACCGGGTGACCGGGCCGCCCTTGGGCTTCAGCGCCCCGGTCGCGCCGGTGCGGAACGGGCCGTCGAGGCGTACCCATTCGGTGTCGGTGTTCCAGTCCGGCCAGGTGGCCATGTCCGCCCAGCGGTCGAAGAAGGCCTGGGGCTGTACGTCCGAGGTGAGCCGGGCAGTCGCGATCGTCGTCATGAACTTAGTATGCGCGCTTACTATCTTGCCCGCAAGTCCCCCGTCGCGGTGCCGGCCACCGACGGCCGGCCTCAGTCCTCCGCGGCGTGGCGGGGTGCCGCACCGCGGTCGGCGGTGGCCCGGCCCCGCTGTCCCGCGATGCCCACCAGCTTGGCCGCGTTCGACCGGCGGGTCAGCGGGACCGGCCTGGCCTCCGGGGCGGCCACGGGCACCGCCAGCTCCGCCGGCACGGTCACCGTCGCGGTGGTGCCCCGCTGGGCGGACGGCGCGAGGACGACCCGGATGCCGCGCTGGGCGGCGAGCAGCGCCACCACGACGAGCCCCAGCCGCGAGCTCGTGGCCGGGTCGAACTCCTGCGGCTGGGCCAGCCTGCGGTTGGTCTCCTCCAGGGCGGACGCCGACATCCCCAGACCGTCGTCCTCGATCTCGACGACGACGCCCTCCGCGACCCGGTGCCCCGAGACCCGCACCGTGGTGTCCGGCGGGGAGAACGTGGTGGCGTTCTCCAGCAGTTCGGCGAGCAGGTGCCCGATGTCGGCGACGGCCCGCTCCGGCACCTCGGCGTCCGGCACCACCCCGATCCGGATGCGCTCCGCGTGCTCGACCTGGCCGGCGGCCCGGGAGACGATCGCGGTCAGCGACTCCGGGCCGAGCCCGCGCCGGCTCCGGGCCGAGCCCGAGAGAATCACCAGGTGCTCGGCCTGCCGGCGCATCTGCACGGCCAGCTGCCCGGCCCGGCCCGCGGCGGCGTCCGTACCCGGCATCTGGGCGAGGGCCTCGAGCTGACGGTCGATCAGGGTCTGGTTGCGCCGTGCGACGTTCACGAGGACCCGGTTCATGTCGTACCGCATGGCGGCCTCGCCCGCGGCGGAGTCGACCGCGCTGCGCTGCACCTCGCTCAGCGCCGCTCCCACGTCGGCGATCTCGTCATCGCCGAGCGAGAGCCGCAGCCTGTTGCTCTCCACGTCGATCTGCTCCCCGGCACGCAGCCGCGCGACCATCTCGGGCAGCCGCCGGTGCGCGAGGTCGTTCGCCGCCGTACGCAGCACCGACAGCCGCCGCACCACGGAACCGCCGATGCGGATCGACAGGAACAGCGAGATGAGGATCGCGATCAGGCCCAGCCCGCCGAAGATGCCGAACCGCCACAGGACCCGGTCGCGTTCCGCGCTCGCGAAGCCGACGGCCTTGTCGTAGCCCGTACCGAGGAAGTCGTAGAGCTGCCGTACGGCTGGGGTGAAGGTCGCCTTCCAGACCTCGCGGGTCAGCGGTACGGCGTCCCCCGCTCCCCCGGTGTTGAGCAGCTGATCCTCGGCGGCCCGCAGCGCGGCGAAGGCCGGGCTGCTCAGCATGCTCTTGAAGGCCGCCTGGTCCGGGGCCGGCAGCGTGGACCCGGCGGTGGGGATCTGGAACCGCAGCGCCCCGACGATCTCGGTCAGCTGCCGGTACTCCCCGTCGCCGAAACGCCCGGCCGTCGTCACGCCGGTCAGCAGCGCGTCCTCCTGGTGCAGCAGCTCGCCTGCCCGGCGCAGGCCGACCGACGTCCGCATGACCCGTTCCACCAGCGGATCGCTGGAGGCCGCGGTGGCCGTCGAGACGCTGAACGCGTAGCTGATGACGCTGCTGTACCCGCTCAGCACGGCGGCCGGCGCGACGGTCCGGGCGTCGACCTGGGTCCGGAGCAGCGCCAGCGAGTCGAACGCCGGGCCCATGTCCGCGATCCGGGAGCGGAGGATCTCGGCGGAGATGCCCCTGCCCCGGTAGAGCTCGGCGTGCTCACGGAACGCGGAGACGGACGCGTCGGTCGCCGCGCGCTGGGAGCCGATGGCGGCGGCGCTCCCGCCCGGCGCCGCGAGCACCTCGATGGACGCGCTGCGTTCGGCCTGCAGCGCCGCCACCAGCTGGTCGCACGGGATGCTCACGTTCTCCCGGGTGTTGCGGCTGTCCCGCAGCCCCGCCGCGGCATCGAAAGAGTCCTGCACGTCCAGCGCCCACAGCGCGATCAGCGCCACCACCGGCAGCAGCAGCGCCAGCATGATCTTCGAGCGAATGGACCGTGGTTTGCTCCGCATGAGATGTCAGCCCCTCCGGACCCTCCAAGTGATCCGGCATTATGTACTCGCGCCACCCTGAAACGGTTCAGCTTTCAACGATTACTGTCTGAAGTGCGACACGTATGGGCTTCCGGGGCAGCGCCTCGGAGTCGCACCGTGACCACAAGGCCACCGGGGGTGCCCGGAGCCAGGTCGAGCGTTCCGTGGTGGGCGCGGACGATGCTGCGCACGATGGCCAGGCCGAGGCCGGCCCCCGCGTGCTCGCCGGTGCGTACGCGCTCCGCTCCCCGCTGAAAGGGTTCGGTGAACGTCGGCACCACGGCCGGGGCGAGCGGGCGGCCCGTGTTCTCCACCCGCAGCACGCTCGTGTCGCCGTACGCCCCGGTGTGCACGTGCACGCTGCCGCCGCTCGGGAGGTTGTGGACGACGGCGTTCTGCACGAGGTTCATCACCATCCGCAGCAGCAGCTCGGCGGAGCCGCTCACCGGGGCCGCGCCCCCGGTCACCTCCAGCCTGATGCCGCGCTGCTCGGCGAGGGGCAGCAGCGTCTCGGCGGCTTCCTCGGCAAGCAGCGAGAGGTCCACGCGCTCGCGGGCGAAGTCTCCCCGGTCGCCGCGGCTGAGCACGAGCAGCGCCTCGGTGAGCTCGATCGCGCGGGTGTTCACGGCGTACAGGCGCTCGATCAGTTCGTCGCGGTCCAGCGCGGGATCCCTGCGGGCGACCTCGAGAAGCGTCCGCGAGACGGCCAGCGGCGTACGCAGCTCGTGCGACGCGTTAGCAGCGAACCTCTGCTGCTCGGCGACGTGCGACTCCAGCCGTTCGAGCATCGAGTCGAACGCGTCGGAGAGCTCACGGAACTCGTCCCCGCGGCCCGCCAGCCGGACCCGGTGGGACAGCGAGCCGTCCGCGGCCAGCCGGGTGGCACGCGTGAGGTGACTCAGTGGTGCGAGCATGCGCCCGGCCAGGAGCCATCCCCCGGCCAGGCCGAACAGCAGAAGGAAGGCCAGCACCACGGCCGCCCTCGGGGCGAAGGCGCGCAGCAGATCCGACCGGTTCGGCACGAACCTCAGGGGCATGGCGTGCCCGAGCGGCCGCGGGGTGTCGACCACCTCCGGTACGTACCGCAGCAGGAACACCCACACCGTGGCCAGGATCAGGCCGCCGGCCAGCATGACGAACCCGGCGTAGCTCAGAGTCAGCTTGAGGCGGGCGCTGAGACCCGGCGCTCTAGTCACCGTCCGCTCCCTCGATGCGGTAGCCGACGCCCGGCACCGTGGCGATGATCCACGGTTCGCCGAGCCGCTTGCGCAGCGCGGAGACGGTGATCCGGACCGCGTTGGTGAACGGGTTGGCGTTCTCGTCCCAGGCCCGTTCGAGCAGCTCCTCGGCGCTCACGACACCACCCTCCGCCGCCACGAGCACCTCCAGCACGGCGAACTGCTTGCGGGTCAGCGGGACGTACCTTCCGTCGCGGAAGACCTGCCGGCGGAAGGGATCCAGCCGCAGGCCCGCGATCTCGCGGACCGGGGGCCGGGCGTACGCGCGCCGGCGGTCGAGCGCCCGCAGCCGCAGGACGAGCTCGCGCAGCTCGAACGGCTTGGTGAGGTAGTCGTCGGCGCCGAGCCCGAACCCGGAGGCCTTGTCGTCGATGCGGTCGGCCGCGGTGAGCATCAGGATCGGGATGCCGCTGCCGGACGCGACGATGCGCCGGGCCACCTCGTCCCCGGAAGGACCCGGGATGTCCCGGTCGAGGACGGCGAGGTCGTAGGAATTGACGCTCAGCAGCTCCAGCGCCGTCGCGCCGTCGCCGGCGATGTCGGCCGCGATCGCCTCCAGCCGCAGCCCGGCCCGCACCGCCTCGGCCAGGTACGGCTCGTCCTCCACGATGAGAACCCGCACCTCAGCCCGCCACCTGCTCGGCGCGATGCTCGATCCCCTCGCCGCTCCGCCACCATCTCCGCGACGCCAGCCCGGCCAGCGCGGCGCCGGCGGCATTGACGAGGACATCATCCACCGAGGACACCCGGTCGAGCTGCAATACGTACTGGGCGACCTCGACCAGGACCGAGCAGCCTGCCCCGAGCGCCAGGACCCGCGGCACGGACGCCACCAGGGCGAACCGCATCGGCGCGAAGAAGCCCAGCGCCGCGAAGATCAGCAGGTTGCCGGCGATGCCGAGCGGGCCCATCGTGGCGAGATCCCGCAACGGCACCAGGCTCACCCGGCCCGGCACCACGCCCGCGCCCGGCCCCGGCATCATCGTGATCCACACGAACGGCACCGTCCCGTACACCATGCCCACCTCCGCCAGCGACAGCCGCCACGCCGTCCCGGCACCGCCCGCCCGCCGGCGTCGGGCCGTGGCCAGGGCCCACACCACCAGACCGGCCACCGGCAGGCCGAGCAGCATCATGAGCAGCACACCATTCTCGGTGTCGTAACAGCCGTGCCACCGCCCCGCCAGGCACTGCGGGGCGGCCATCAGCAGCGGCCGCCGCAGAACGTACGCGATCCCCGCGACGCAGACCACCGCGAGAACCGCCCTCACCCATCTCACCCGCCGGCACCGCCCTCGGACACGACCCCCGTGACGGCCGCGGTCTCCCGAGCGATCATCTCCTGCAGCGGCGCGCCGTCACAGTTACTGAGGATGACACCGACCCAGCCGGTATCCGGATAGATGCTCCAATTCGCACCAACCCCGGGATTCCCCCCGGCGCGCTGGAACGCCCACTGGCCGCCCACGATGTCGAGCGCGACCCCGTACGCCCCGAACGACGCCGGACCGTGCGGAAGCTTGGCGCCGGTCAGCACATCGGCCCACGGCCGGTCCAGCAGGGTGCCGTCGCGCAACGCGTACGCGAACCGGGCAAGATCCGGCGCGGTGGCGAAACCCCCGTCGCCGGGCGCATCGATGAAGGCCCGCCCCGGATTTTTGCCCGCCATGTACGGGTACGCGCTCCCCACGTCCAGGTGGCGCACGGCATCCACCACGCTCCCGCCGGCCACGTCCATGTACGGGTGCGCGACGTGCCGGTCGGTGAGCCACCGCGGCCGGGTGAAGAAGCCCGACCGGGTCATCCCGCACCGCCGGAAGACGTTCTCCTCGACATAGTCCCAGTACGTCGTACCCGTCACGGCCTCCACGACGAGGGCCGGAAGCAGGACCTCGGGTTCGGCGTGGGTGGTGCTGGGAAGCCCCGGAACCCCCACGAGCCGCGACTCCCGGGCCCGGCGGACGTAGTAAGCATGGACCTCCGCCCTGCTCCGGAAGACCCGTTCCACGTCCTCGTCCGGGCTGGCCAACCCCGAGGCACCGGACAGCAGATGATGAATGCTCACCCGTTCGGCGATCTCCTTGTCCAGCCCCCGCAGATACTTGCCGACCGGATCGGACAACTGCAGCTTGCCACGCTGCGCGAGCTGCAGAATGGCCACGGCGTGGAACGGCTTACCGGCGGAGCTCAGGCTGAACGCCGTGCCCTCGTGGTTGCGGATCCCGCGCTCGCGGTCGGCCATGCCGTAGCTGCGCGACAGGACTGTGCGGCCCCGGTGGGACAGCAGGACGACACCGGAGAACCTGCCGTCGGCTGCCAGGTCCGCCACGTAGCGGTCGTACGCCCCGCCGGGCCGGGTGTCCGGCGGGGTGGGGGCGTGCGCCCCGGCGGGACGGGCTCCCACGAGCGGTACGCCCGCAACGGCCGCCCCGCCCCACCGGAGCAGCCTTCGCCGATCGATCCTCCGTACGGAATCCCCTGCCATGGTTTCGGTCCCTTCAGCTGGTCGGACCTCCACCCAAGCCGGAACCATGTTGCGACGGCGTATGCGTTTTCCGCCGGACCGTCAGACCGCCGCCGGGGTCCGGTCGGTCGCGGCCACCCGGGCCAGCACCAGGGAGAGCGGGACGCTTCCGCCCAGCGGTACGACGTCCGGCTCCTCGAAGCCGGCGCCCGCGAGCCAGGTGCGGTAGTCCCCGAGCTCGTGCACACCGCCCGCCGAGGTCCGCCCGGCAAGCCCGAGCGCGTAGAGCGCGACCGCCCGCCGGGCGGCGATGTCCCCGGCGGCCGCGGGCAGGACGTCCACCACCGCGACCCGCCCGCCCGGCCGCAGCAGGGAGGCGACCCGGCGGAGCAGGTCGGCGCAGGTCACCCGGTCGAAGAGGTGGCAGAGGTTGGCCACCACGGCGACGTCGAACCGCGGCGCCGGCGCCTCCCCGACCGTCAGCACGTCCGTGCCCCAGAACGAGAACCGGCCGGCCACGCCCGCGACGTCGACCGCGGCCCGGGTGGTGGGCAGAACCTCCGGCAGGTCGAGGGCTGTGACCCGGGATTCCGGGGTACGGCGGGCGACGGCGATGCCGTAGACCCCTCCCCCGGCGGCGACGTCGAGAACGTCCCGCACGCCGGGGCCGAGGACGTCCGCGACCCGGTCCGCGATGTCGCGTTGCGCGGCCGAGAGCGCGGCGACCGCACCGGGATAGAGGCGGCCCGCCCCGTCTGCGGTACGGACGTCGACCGGCGGCAGGCCGGTGCGGACCGTCTCGTCGAGCCGGTCCGCGGTGGCCAGCAGCCCGCCGATCTGGTCGGCGCCGGGAACGGCGAGCCGGAACCGGCCGGGCTCGGCCGCGACTACGCCGATCGCGTCGAGCGCCTCGAGCAGCAGCCGCGTGCTCCGGGGGTCGGTACCGGCCCGCGCGGCGACGTCCTCGACCGGGCCGGGAGCCACGGCGAGCGCGGCCAGCACGCCGGCCCGCTCCGCGGCGCGCAACGCGGCCACGATGTGGATGGCTTCCGCCACGGCGTTGAACGTGGTCATCGGTCGCTCGCCGAAACGATCGTGACGATGCCGTTCGTGCCGTCAACGCGGACGACGTCGCCGTCCGCGAGCCGGGACGTCGCCGACGCGGTCGCGACGACGGCCGGGACGCCGTACTCGCGCGCGATGATCGCCGGGTGGGACAGCGTGCCGCCGGAGTCGGTGACGAGCGCGCCGACCGACGGGAAGAGCACCGACCACACCGGAGACGTCGACGGGCAGACGAGGACGTCGCCGGGTCGCAGCCGGGAGAACTCGCTCTCGTCGCGGACGACGCGGACCGTACCGGTATAGACGCCGGAGGACCCGGCAACGCCGTGCAGCGGGCCGGTGGTGTCGCCGGGGCGCACCGGCGCGAAGATCTGACTGGTCGTCCAGAGGAACGCTTCCATCGCGAACCGCGCCGGGCCGGGCAGCAGGGACAGCGGCGGCGGGTCGGCCGGGGCCGGCCCGTACACGTCGGGGCCCGGGTGGGCGAGCACCCAGGCGCGCTCGCCGAGCCGGCGAAGGACGACCTCGCGCTGATCGGAGCGGTCCTCGAGCGCGGCGATGAGCTCGTCGGCGTCGAGCATGAAGGCGTCCCCGGGCTGGTCGACCTGGCCGCGTTCCGCCAGCCGTACGCCGATCGCGAGGGCGGCGTGGTGCAGCACCGCCAGTGGCCGGCTGACCGTCGTGAACTCGTTGTCCTCCCGTACCGGATAGGCCAGCGTCGCGGCCGCGAGGTCACGCTCGAAACGTTCCGCGTCGGCATCCGCGCGGCCGGCCAGGGAGCGGCGGGCGGCGGCGAGCGCCTCCTCACGGTTGCGCGCCACGGCCGCCTCCTGGGCCGCGGGATCGGCGTCGCCGTCGAGCAGGTCGCGCAGCAGACCCAGGACAAGACCGGGTCGCTCGTCGAGGGTCGGCTCGGCAGCGTCGTACTGCAGCGCCCGGCAACCGAAGTCCCGCAGGTACGCGTCCAGCGCCTCGGCGACGGCCGGGTCGGCGGCCTGCACGTCGGCCAGCGGCGCGCCCTCACGCAGCCGGGCCAGCGCGGCCGGGGAGCGCCGGACGAGCCCGGCCACGTCGGCGAGCGCACGGGCCGGCGCCGTCGACCGGTGCGACGTGCCGGACACGAGCCGGAAGGTCTCCGCGACGTCGAGGCCGAGGACGTCCCGGCAGGTGAAGAAGAATCGCGACAACTCCATGCACAGAGCGCCGTGCAACCGGAAGTGCACGTCCGTGCCGTCCCGGACGAGCGTGACGGCGTCCCGCAGGTGCCCGGCGAGCGCGTCGTCGCTGAGCCCCGCCCGGTCGACGGCCAACAGCTCGGTGGTACGCCTCGTCAGGTCGGGCTGCCACCGGTCGTGCCAACGGCGTACCCATCGCCCGGGAAGGTCCTGATCCTGGGCCTGGAGCGCCGCAGCGTTGCGGCTGCGCATGGGTGGTGCCAGCCGAGCCGCGAGCCAGGTCACCCAGGCCGGCGCCTTCGGCGGCTCCTTGCCGCCCAGCGGGACGATCCGCTGGTACTCCCAGCCGCCGATGTCGAGGAACTCGATACCGTCGACGAGCAGCCCGAGGTCCCTGCTGACCTCGGCGAGCGTCCGGCTGCGACGGTCCAGCCAGGACCGGTTCAGCGGGGTCCACGGCAGCGGCGCGTGGCTGGCCTCCCGCTGCCAGAAGCCGGGCGGCGGGTCGGCAGGCACCTCGACCGGTACGACGACCCGGGCGGACTCCGGCAGGGTCGTCACCGGGCGCGCCTGCAGCAGGTGAACCGTGCCGTCCGCGTCGAGCGCCCACTCGACGTCCTGCGGGCCGTCCAGCAGCTCCTCCGCGCGGCGGGCGACGTCCGCCACGGCTCCGGCCTGCGCCGCGGTGAGGACCGCACCCTCCGGTGACTGCGCGGTACGGGTCGCGACCTGACCGACGTGCCAGTGTTCGGGGGTCGCGGCACCGCTCACCAGCCGCTCGCCGAGCCCGCGGACGGCGTCGATCGTGACGACGTCACGCGCCCCGGTCACCGGGTCGGCGGTGAAAGCGACGCCGGCGGCGACTGCCTCGATCAGCGGCTGGACGAGGACAGCGATCGGGGCGGCCTCGCGTCCGGTGCTGCCGTGATACCGGGCGACACGATCGGCGCCGGCCGAGGCGCGGCACCTCTCGACGGCGGCGATCAGGGCGTCGCGGCCGCGGACGTCGAGGACGGTCTCGTAGAGCCCGGCGAACGAGGCGTCGGCGCGGTCCTCGTCGAGTCCGGACGACCGTACGGCGAGCGGGACGTCACCCCACCGGGCGGCGGCCGCTGCCAGCAGATCCGCGACGCGCTCGTCGAAGGTGGCGTCGGCGCGCAGCACGACGCCGTCGGGCACGGGCAGGCCCAGGGCGAGCAGGCGGGCGAGCGTCGCGGCTTTCCGGCCCGCGATCGACGGGTCCGTCGCGGCGTCGAGCTCGAGCACCGCGGCGAGGTTCAGGGTGGTTGACGGGGTCATGGTCGGGCTCCTCCTCGGCTGTGAGGAGGATGTTTCCGCCATCCCTGGTTCCCGCGGCATACGCAGGCCTACGTATTTCCGGTCCGGTCGAGCACGTAGCGGGTCAACGCGGTGCGGGAGGAGACCCCGAGGCGTACGTAGATGTTCTGCAGGTGCGTCGTCACCGTCCGCGGGCTGATGAACAGCCGACGCGAGACCTCCGCGTTCGACAGCCCCTCCGCCACCAGCCGCGCGACCTCCTCCTCGCGCGGGCTGAGGTCGAGCGGTCCGGTCGCGGGCCGGGCCCGCACGGTCCGTACGCCCAGCCGGCGCAGCACGGCGCGGGCCCGATCCGCCTCGTGACCCGCCTCGATCCGCTCGGCGGTGCTGAGCGCGGCGCGGACGGCCTCCCCCGTCGCCGCGTCAGCCGTGCCCGCGTCGAGAACGGCGGTGGCGGCGTCGAGCCGGGCCGAGACCTCGTCCAGCCGGTACCCGAGCGCCGCGTAACGGCCCGCGGAGTTGGACAGTGCCGCCGCGGCCGCCCCCGGGTCACCGGTGGCCGCCAGCAGCAGCCCTTCCATCCGGCGTACGGAGGCAGCGGGCCACGGCGAGCCCGGCCCGACCTCGCGCAGCCGGCTCAACGCCTGCCGGGCGGCCGGCACGTCACCGTCGAGCAGGCACGCCTCGGCGAGCACCTGCAGGCAGCCGCCGAGCAGGGCACTGCCCGCCGAAAGAGTCTCCTCGGCGCGGGCGCGGGCACGAGCCGCATCACCGGACTGCAGCAGCGCGAGGCATTCGACGTACTCGATCGGTGAGAACGCGTGCCGGTCGCCCTGTGCCCAGTGACCGTGCTCCGACCGGACCGCCGCGACGAGCGCGAGTGCCTCCTCGGCCCGGCCGCGCCGGACCAGCCCCTGCCCGCGTACGGCCTGCCGGATCAGCACGCCTCGCTGGAAGCGGCCGCCGAGGTCCAGGTCGCTGAACTTCGCCAGCCATCGCGCCTCCGCGGCCACGTCCCCGCGTACCTGGGCGATGAAGCTGAGATAGAGCAGGTACACGCCGCCGAGCGTCGGCACCCCCAGCCGTGCCGCGAAGCGGAGCCCGTCGAGGCTGTCGTGCTCCGCCGTGGCGAGATCACCCCGGGTGAAGGCGAGCTGTCCCCCGGGGCGGCGGACGTGCTCGCGCAGCACGTCGTCGCCGGTCGCGTCGGCCAGCGCGTACAGCTCGCGCACCGACGGCACCGCCGCCTCGAGCTGTCCTCGGCGGATCATCAGCGCGATGCGGGCGTACAGCTCCATCAGGCGTGCCTTGCCGGAACCGGTCTCCCGCGCCAGAGCACCGAGCCGGTCGAGCTCGACGGCGAGCCGCGCGTCGTCGACGCGGCCGGCGAGCGTCGTCCGGGTCTCCTGCAGGGCGACGTGGCCGGGTCCCACGGGGACAGTGGCCAGCTCGTCCTCGGCATCGGCGAGCCGCTGCCAGGCCTCGTCGAAGCGGCCGACGTTCCAGTCGGTGAGCGCCGCCCGCCGGAGGCGGTCCGCGCGCTCCGGACCGGGCGGGCCGGCAGACGCGGCCCGCGACCAAGCGGTGGTCGCGGCGGGGAAGTCACCGATGATCTCGGAGGCGACGGCGAGGATGCCGAGCAGTTCGGCCCGGCGGTCGTCGTCCGCAGCGAGCCGGTCCAGGGCGGCCTGCGCATCCGCTGCCGCCTCCTCCCCCGCCCGCCGGCGAAGGGCCTCCGCGGCGGCCGGGACCAGCACGTCGAGGGCTTCCTCCGCCGGAAGCTCGGAACCCGCACCACGGACGTGGCGGGCCGTCCGGGACGCGTCCCCGGGCATCGAGGCCCGGGTGGCACGTGCGAGAGCGGCATGCAACCGGCGCCTCGTGACGGCCGGCAGCCGCTCGTGCGCGACCTCGGCGAGCAGCGGGTGGGAGGGGCGGTAGGCGACGCCATCCGGCCCTTCCTCCTCGACGATCAGGCCGGAGGTGAGCAACCCGGTCACCCCGTCGAGCGCCCGCTGCTCGCCGAGGACCGCGGCCACCAGCGCGTGCGGGACCGCACCCGGGCTCACCGCGAGAAGATCCAGGACGGCCTGCGCCGTCTCCGCCAGCCCCGAGATCCGGTCACCCATGAGCTCGGCGACGGCTGCCGGCACCGGTACGTCCGGCGTACGGTCGAGCACCCAGTGCCCGTCGACGCGGCGCAGCGCCCCCGAAGCCAGCAGCGCGCCGACGATCTCGCTGACGAACAGCGGCACGCCGCCGGACCGCTCGACCAGCAGCTCGGTCAGCGCCTGCGGGGCGGCCCCACCCACGAGCGCCTCCGTGATGGCGGCGACGTCCCCGGCGCCGAGGCCGCGCAGATCCAGCGCGGTGAACTCGGCCGCCCGGCGCAGCGCGGCCAGCACCTCCGGCACCTCGGCGCGGTGGGTGAGAAGAAGCAGGAACGGCCGCTCGGCCAGCCCACGGACCAGATACTGGACCAGGCCCAGGGTGGCGGCGTCCGCCCAGTGCACATCGTCGAGCAACCACGCCACCGGCGCCCGCCGGGTGGACCGCTCGACAAGCCGCCGAACCGCCTCGAACAACCGCGTACGCTCCAGCCCCGGATCTCCCAGATCGGCAGGCGCCGGAACATCGAGCCCGTCGAAGAGCCGGGCCAGGTCGGTGAACCCCTGCCCCAGCGCGGCCCGGCCGTCGACAAGCGGCCGCAGCGCCTCGACCACGGGCGCCAGTGACAGCTCCCGATCCCACGGCCCGGCGGCGCCGGCGAGCACGGTGAACCCCGAGCCCTCGGCGATCGCCAACCCCTCCCGCGCCAGCCGGGTCTTCCCGATGCCGGGCTCCCCGCCGATGGCAACGACCTGGGCCCGGCCGGCAGCGGCCCGCCGCACGGCATCCCGCAGAACCCGACACTCCCCCGCCCGGCCGGTGATCGGCGGCGGCGCCGGGCGGGCGTCGCGCTCCCCCCTGACCAAGGACGGGCCTCCTGTCGTCGACCGTCACCGTATGCCCAGGTCAAACCCGGCCGACGGTCCCCACAGCGTACTCAAACCCGAGCGGTGCGGCGGTAGGGTCGAACCCGACATCGATGGAGGTGTACGGCAGATGCGTCTGGTGGACCCACGGACGCATCGGCTGGCCACGGTTCCCTACCGGGCGGCGGGCGTCGGTGGCGCGCCCCGGAACGTCCAGCTGAGCATCGAACGGTTGCAGGTCGACGAGCTCCCGGCCGGATGCGACGCGACGCTCGCCGCCGGGGACCTGCAAGGAGTCGCGCCCTCGCCGCTCGGCGGAGCGCCGCAGCTGCTCGGCATCGCGGTCGCCGACTATCTGGCCGTGTGGGCGGAGAGCGGACTGCTGCCGCCGGCCGACCGGGTCGGCGTCCTGCTAACCGGCGACCTGTACTCAGCACCTGAAGCCGACCGCCGCGGCGCGTCCGGCGCGGTCCTCGACGTGTGGCTCGCCTTCGCCGCCGCGGGGTGCCCGATGGTGTACGGAGTGGCCGGCAACCACGACGACGTGACCGCCGCGCAGGTTGCGGAGCTGGGTTCCCACGTAGCACTGCTGGACGGCGACCGTCGCGGCTTCGGCGGCACGACGTTCGCTGGAGTCTCCGGAATCATCGGCGACCCCGAGCGTGCCATGCGCCGTACGGCCCTGACGCTCTGCGGACATGTCGACTGGGACGAGCCGTTGTCGCCCCTCGGCGCCGGGCACGTCGTCAACGTCGACGCTCGGGTGGTCATCTTCACGACCTGAGCCGTGTCAAGGCAGTCCTACGGTTCTTCCGCGAGCAAAGACCGAATCAGCTCCGACAGTTCCCGAAGAAACTCAGCGGCGCCGGCATCCGTCGGGTCGTCGTCGAGCGGCCAGCCCGCGTCGCCGGCCACCATCCGCAGCAGCGTGCCCGCCGGCAGCTCAGCGGCCAGCACGGCATCTATGGCTTCGAGCCCCTCCCGCAGCGGCCACGCGCTGTGCTGAAGAGTCATCCGAAGTTCGTCGCGGACTTCAACCCACCCGTCGGTATCCGCGACGTGACTACGCAGCAGGGAACGGACCTTCTCCAGTGGCGGCCGAGATTGCTTCTCCGCCATTCGAGCCCGCAATGACGCGGGCATCTGCGAGGCGTCCATCGCGTCACAGTATCCCGGCTGGGAAGGCGCTGACGAGGAAGTGCTGTGGAGGGTCCGAGCCCGGCACCATCCTGATACGAAGCCGCACCAAGCTGGTCGGTGTGTACTCCGCACGGCGGGGGCCGAAACCGTACATCCCGCCGTTGAGGAAACCCTCGCCGACACGGTGGCCGGCGTCGAAGCGACCCTCATGCACGCCGTCGATCGCCAGGTCGCCGCGGATGGTTTCCCAGTTCCGCCGTACATAGTCGTTGATCTCGCGCGTCATGACCGACGGGTCGTCCCACTTGAACGACTGATTCTCGGGTTGCGCCCAACCGTGCTCGCCGTAGATCCGGCCCTCGATTGTCTGAACTCCGGGCTCATGTCGCAGCGGGACGCCGGGACCATGCCGGTCCAGCGTATGCGCTCTGGGATGAGCAGCGTCGTTGAGTGCGACATCCACTTTCGGCGGGTCAGGCCCCAGCCGGTCGTACACGTTCATGACGTGCGCCAAGTATGGATCTTCGGTGACTCGAGCCGGACCAGTGTCGCGGTCCTGACTTGCACGTCCCCGCTGGACCATCCGCATGGCGGAGTCCTGGGCGGCGGCCACGCTCCGAGCATCGTGGCGAGATCCCGTCGCCCTCGCCGCGATGAGGCGGCTCCGGTCCGCCGGCACCGCTGCCGGTCGGATTTCTCGGTCGCGCGGTCACGGCTGCCCTCGCTGATGCGCGCTCATCGCTCGATTGAAATCCCTGCCCGGAGTGACCCGTCTCAGCGGGCTTGCCGCTCCACGTCCTTCGCCATGGCGCGAAGGGTCGCCCCGAAGCCGACCCGACCGGCAAGCGACAACACCGGCCC
This sequence comes from Nucisporomicrobium flavum, assembly GCF_016464385.1. Classification (GTDB taxonomy): domain Bacteria; phylum Actinomycetota; class Actinomycetes; order Mycobacteriales; family Micromonosporaceae; genus Actinoplanes; species Actinoplanes flavus_A. Next base: position 104,856 of record NZ_JADMLH010000010.1, read on the forward strand.
CACGAGCCGCGTAACCCGATGGGGAGTCACCGTCACGTCCTCGTCCCAGTCCACCCTGCTCCGGCCGCCCGCCAGCGGCACCACCGAGAATCCCGCCCGGCCCAGCACCACCCTCCCCCGCTTGACCACCTCGCAGCGGCCCGGGTCGTCGTCCGGGCCGTCCCCGCCCGGCGGCTGCCACAGCTCGACCGTCATCGGGTCGTCGAATGCCAGCGGCCCGATCCCCGTCCGGGCGACGAATTCGGCGCCCGCGCCGTCGGGCCGGGGGGAGGTGACCCGTACGCGGGTCAGCGGCGCCCAGTCGCCGTGGCGGGGCCAGTCGACCATCGTGGCCCAGACCGTGGTGGCGGGCGCAGCCACCTGCTGCGTGACGGTGAAACGGGCCATGTGATCCACGATAGCCCGGCAGAAGCCATGGTCAGCCCTTCACCGCCCCCGCCGTCAGCCCTTCCGTCAGGAACCGCTGGCCGAAGGCGTACATGATCACCACCGGGATGCTCACCAGCAGCGACGCCGCCGCCAGCTGTCCCTGCGGGACCACGTCGCCGGCGATCATCGACTGCATGCCGACCGGGAGCGTCTTGTACTCGTCCTTGGTGATGAACACGAACGCGAAGAGGAACTCGTTCCAGGCGTTGGTGAGGGTGAACAGCGCGACCGCCAGCACTCCCGGCTTGGCCAGCGGCAGCACCACCCGCCCGAACGCCTGAACCCGCGAGCAGCCGTCCACGAGCGCGGCCTCCTCCAGTTCGGCCGGGATGGACGAGAAGTATCCGGCCAGCAGCCAGGTCGCGAACGGGAGCGTGAAGGTCGGGTACGTCAGCACCAGCGACCACAGCGAGTCGGTGAGCCGTACGCCGATGAGCAGCTGGTACAGCGGGATGAACAGCAGGGCGCCCGGCATCACGTACGTCAGCAGCACCGTGACGGTGAAGCCCTGCGCGCCGCGGAAGCGCAGCCGGGCCAGCGCGTAGCCGCCCAGGACGGCGCAGATGAGCGCCACCACCGTCGACGCGCCGGACACCAGCAGGGTGTTGGCGTACCAGCGGCCGAACGGCTGGTTGGTGAAGAGCGCGCTGAACTGCTCGAGGGTCCACGGCGTCGGCCACAGGTCGTGGGTACGCGTGACGACCTGGCCCTCGGACTTGAAGGCGGTGACGGCGATCCAGTACAGCGGGGCGAGCACGAAGGCGAGCAGCCCCGCCATGGCCACCCAGGATCCCGTCCGCGACACCACGGCCGACGTGCGGCGACCGCCGCGGGCCTGGAGCGTCGACACCACCCGGCCCACCACCGCCGCGATCAGCAGGATCACGCCGAGGACGACAACGGCCTTCCAGAAAATCTCCGGTGACGCCCACGCCAGCAGGCCGGTGAACACAGCCGTGAGAATCCAGGGCAGCGCCTTGCGCATCGTCCCGGGCTGCCCGTCGCTGCGGCGCCCGCGGAGCGGCCCCGTGCCGGAATCGCGGCGCAGCAGCCGGACCAGGAAGAACACGAGCCCGCCGATGACCGGCAGCATGACGAGCGTGACCGCCGCTCCCGCGCCGTACTGCAGCTGCAGGATCGCTTTCGAGTACGCCACCAGCACGTACGGTGCGGTCACGTCGCCCGGACCGCCCTGGGTGAGCAGCCAGATGAGGTCGAAGTTGTTGAACGTCCAGATCGACGACAGGGTCACCGTGACGGTCATGACGTGGCGCAGTCCGGGCAGCGTCACGTGGGCGAAGCGCTGCCACGCCGAGGCGCCGTCGATGGTCGCCGCCTCGTACTGGTCCGCCGGGATGGCCTTCAGCCCGGCGAGGAAGCAGACCGTGAAGAACGGCACGCCCTTCCACACGTTGACGAGGATCACCGACGGCATCGCCAGCGACGGGTCGGACAGCCAGCCCGCGGGCCAGCTGTCGACCAGGTGCGCGTCGGCCAGCAGCGGACCGATGCCCGAGCTGGTGAGCAGGGTGTTGACGCTGCCGAAGATCGGGTCGAGCAACGTACGCCAGCTGAACGCCGTCACCACCGTCGGCACCACCCACGGCACCAGCAGCAGCCCGGTGAGCACGGCGCGGCCGCGACGCCGGTGATGCAACAGCAGGGCCGCGGCAAGACCCAGGACAACCTTGAAGATCTCGGCGTACGAGGTGAAGACGAAGGAGTTCACCACGCCGGTGCGGAACTGCTCGTCGCCGGCGAGGGCGAGGTAGTTGTCCAGGCCGACGAAGACGCTGTCCTGCCCGTGGCGTTCCGTGGTGCTGGTGATCATCGACCGGGCGATCGGCAGGAGCACGAGCACGCCGACCAGGATGGCCGTCGGCGCGAGGAACAGGGCCGCCAGCCGCCAGTCGCGACCCAGCCACCGCTGGGTCTTCGTGAGGGAGCCCGGCCCCGGTGGCGAGGGTGCCCGCTTCACCGGGGCCGGGGCCTGACGAACGGTGCTCACTGGGGCAGACCCTGCTGGTTGAAGATCTGCACCATTTTCGCGTGAGCGGCGGTCACCGCCTGCGCGGGAGCGGTTCCCTGAACGACCTGCTGCATCATGTCGGTCAGGACGTAAGCGGCGACGACGGCCTGCTGGCCGGCGCTGGCCTTCTGCGGGAAGGCGAGGCCGTTCTTCGTCTTCAGCGGCAGCGGCTGCTGGGACATCGTGCGCAGCAGCGGGAACGACGGGTCGCCGCCGGTGAAGTACGGGTCGGCGTCCCAGACCTTGTCCCAGGCGGGCATCACCAGGCCGGGCGCCTCCTTCGCGACCCCGACCAGGGCGGGCCCGCTGACCAGGTACTGCGCGAGGAGCTTGGCGAGCGCCGCGTTCTTGGCTCCCTTGAAGACGACGAACCCCTGGGACTGGCCGAGCAGCAGGGACTTGTCGGTCGCCGGCCCGGTGCAGTCGGAGAAGACGTGCGTGTTCTCGTACACGGGATTCTTCTTGGTCTTGGAGTCCGCGTAGACGCTGAAGCTGTTGCGGGTGTAGCCGAGGATCCCGGCGAGCCAGTTCTCGTTGTTGCTGGTGTCGGTCCAGCTGGCCACGCCCGGCGGCAGCATCGGCTTGTACTTGGGGTTGGTGTAGATGTCGCCCAGGAACGTCACGGCCTGCACCGTCTCGGGCGAGTTGAACGTGACCTTCCGGCCGTCGTTGGAGGCGATCGACCCGCCGTACGCGTTGATCAGCGCCTCGATCACGCCGTTGCCGTCGCCGGACCGGTTCATCGTGAGGCCCCACCCGAACCGGCGCTTGCCCGGATCCGAGATGGCCAGGCACAGGTCGCGCAGTTCCTCCCAGGAGTAGACGTCCTTGGGGGCGATGCCCTTCTCCTGCATCCAGTCCTTGCGCAGGAACGACCCGATACCGATGAAGTGGTACGGGATCGCGAACCACTTGCCGTCGAAGACGCAGAAGTTCTTGGCTTCCGCGCAGGGTTCGCCGTACTTGGCGGTCAGCGCCTTGACGACGTCCGTCACGTCCTCCAGGTCGCCCAGGGCGTGGAACTGCGCGATGAACCGGGAGTCGGTCATGAACGCCAGGTCGCGCGCGACACCGCCCTTCACCTCAGCATCGATCTTGGCCACGACGTCGCCGGCGTCGGCCTGGACCAGGCTGTTCTCGATCTTCGTACCGGTGGAGTCGGCGAACTTACTGATCGACTTGTCGAGCGCATCGTTCGCCGTGGCCGAGTAGAGCTTCTGCGACAGCACCCCCATCGAGGAACCCTTGAGCGACACCGCCTGGTCGAGCAGTTCCTTCGGAACGTCCGGCTGCACACTCGCGGACGAGTCGGAGCTGTCCCCGCACGCGGCCAGGCCCGCCGCCCCGAGCACTCCCGCCCCCATCCCCAGAACGCTGCGCCGCGACCACAACCGCCTGTCCTCCATGGACATTCGCCTCCCTCGTCTCCCCTGAGCGCTGCACTACCCCGCGTCTCGACGGCAGCGGCCACGGGCTCCGCCGGCTCGACACATCTGATGCGTTCGGCGACGGGCTGAGGAGGCGGCACTGACGGTCCGAGTCGTTCGATATTTCGAACCGCAGTTCGAAATATCGTTTGGAGTGGTCGCGACGCTAGAGGACACCCCCAGGGGTGTCAATGTTTCGATGCGGTTTCTGGCCCGAAGCGGCAAGCCGCCTAACGAAGGCGGCCCAAGTAACCCATGCGGGCGGACAGCGTGGCGGCGCCGTCGCGAACCAGCTCGGCCCACTCCACGTGCGCCTGCGGCGTCCACCGGATGATCGGCGCCGACACGCTCATCGCGGCGATGATCGCGCCCGAATGGTCCCGAACCGCCGCACCGACACACCGCATGGCGCCGTCGGACTCGCCGCAGTCGACCGCCAGCCCGTCGGCCCGTACGCGGTCCAGATGCTCCCGCAGCACGTCGGGGTCGGTGATGCTCTCCGCCGTCATCCCCGGCAGATCGCCCTTCGCCAGCACGGCGTCCAGCTCCGCCGGATCGAGACCCGACAGCAGCACCTTGCCCACCGCCGTACAGTTCGCCGGCAGCCGCCGCCCGACGGCCGAGACCATCCGGACGGGGTGGGTGCTGTCGACCTTGACGAGGTAGATGACGTCGGCGCCGTCGAGCACGGCGACGTGGACGGCCTCGTTGCACGCGGCGGCCAGGTCCCGCGTGACGCCCTGCGCCTCGCGCACCAGATCCAGCCGCCCGGCGAACGCCGCGCCGAGCTGGAACAGCGGCATGCCGAGCCGGTACTGGACCGGCTGGCCGGGCACGGAGATCAGGTACGCCCGCTCCACGAGCGTGACGAGCAGCTCATGGACGGTGGTCCGGGGCAGATCGAGCCGCTCCATCACCTCGCGTGCCGACAGCTGCGGCCGCTCGAGGAACAGGTCGAGAATGTCGAGCGCACGGCTGACCGCCGGTACCACACGGGGCATGGTGAGGATCCCTTCGCACTGCCGAGCCGTGCTCATGATCTGCACGGGCCGGCATGGGAAGAAGCGTAGCCGCGCCGAAACTTGCGGCGAGTGCGGGACTCGTCGCACCCAGCAACGGCCGTACCCCTCAGGCGGCCCGTCACCGGAACGGGAGGAACACCGCCACCATCGCCAGCCCCACCACGGCACCGGCGACGACCTGGGCGACCGAGTGGTCGGTGAGGCGTACCCGGGACCAGGCGACCAGCGCGACCAGCGGCAGCAACGCCCACAGCACGGGACCGTGGACGACGGCCAGGATGCCGGTCGTCATCATGGCCACCATCGCATGGACCGAGATCTTCCAGAAGCTGCTGACCACAATGAGTACGGCGGCATCCACCAGAACCACGGCGACGACCGCCACGAGATCACTCGGCGCCCCGCCGGCCAGCAGCACGACCAGCCCGGCCACGACGCTGACCACGCCGACGACGAACGGCAGCAGCCGGTGCTCCCGAACACCGACGTGCATGTCGGTGAGAGTCCGCCGCCGCACGCGGACGAAGATGTAGCCGAGAGGAATCACGCTGACGAACACGACGGCCACCAGGCCCCACCCGAGGCCCGGCCGGACCCCGGCGGCGTGCACAGGAACGACCAGGAGCAGCACGCTCAGCAGCGCCCCCGGCGACAACACGTCGGTGACCAGCTTGGCGGCCCGCCACGACCGGGTACGCCCCCCAGCAGCCACCCCGGCGGTGGTCATCATGGTGATGGACCCTCCTCCGACACGACGGCGACACGCGACGGTATCCCGCCGCCATCGACACCCATGACACGGCCCAACGGCATCACTCCGCCTCGGAGATCACCTCACGGAGCATCTGGGCGAGGTCACGGAGGAAGTGCGCCGCGCCCGTGTCCGACGGTTCGTCGAGTACCCAGTTGCCGTCCCAACCGACCAAGCGAGCCAGGGTCTCGGGCGGCCAGGACGTGCCGAGAACGGACTCGAACGCACCCAGTACGCGTCGGTGCATGCGAGTGCTGTGCTGGGCGATCCGCCGGAGCCGGGCACGGACTTCGTCCAGGCTTTCGGCATCCGCGACGTGGCCGAGAAGGAATTCCCGCACGGTCTCCAGCGGGGGCTGCGCCTGCTGTTCGGCGAGGTGCACACGCATCGACTCGGGCAGGTCAGGCACAGCCATGAGCATCACAGTAGTCCGAAAGGCACAATGCCGGCCGGGAAGGCGGTCACGATGAATGGCTGCGGCGGGTCCGATCCGGGAACGATGTCTATCGAGACTCGGACGACGCTCGCAGCGGTGTACTGAGACTCCCGCGGTCCGACGCCGTACATGCCCGAGTTGTAGAAGCCCTCCCCCACGCGGTGTCCGGCATTGAAAGCACCGTTGTGCACGCCCTCGACGGCGAGATTGGTACGGATCTCCTCCCAGTTCTCCCGCACGTAATTGTTGATCTCCCGATTCATGGTGGTGTGGTCCGTCCACCGCAGTGACCAGTTCTCGGGCCGAGCCCATCCCACGTCGCCGTAGATCCGTCCCTCGACAGTCTTCATGGCCGGATCTCTCCGCAACGGGATCTCGGGCCCGTGCCGGTCGATGGTGTGCGCACCCTCGGCCCCGTACGCGACATCGTTCCTGGCGACATTGAACTCGGGCGGCTCGGCGCCGAGCCGCTCGTACAGCGCCATGATCCGGGCCAACTCAGCGTCCTCCGGATGCGGCGCGGCCTGAGCGGCCTCACTGCCTGCGCGTGCGGGCCCGGCGTCCGATCCCGGCCGCCCCGCCCGCGCCAGATCACCAAGGGCGGCCTGAGCCTCAGCGACGTTGCGTGCACTGGACCGTGAAGCCGGACGATGCCGCCCGGGCAGCCCTCCACTGTCGTCGCTCCCACTCCCGCGGGGCGCACGCGGCCGACCAGTCACCGTGCGATCCGTTCAGCGGCGCGTCCCACAGCCACCGAACGTAGCAGCCACCGCTGTCGATTCGAGCCGCTCCATCACCACCGGCGAGAGCCGTCCCCAACAGCGCTGACCATCCCTGCCGCAGAAGAGCGTCGTTGACGCCTCGGCGATCTCCATTCGATGATGTTGCCGGGTGCGGGTCGACTTTCGTCGATCGAATCGTTGCGCGGCGCAGCTAGGACGGGGGCTTTGATGGGACGGGCGCCGATCGCCTTGACGTACGCGGCCTTCGTGCTCGTCGGCGTGAACGCCGGCGTCAACGGCGCGCTGCTGGCCGCGCAGATGGACGACTACGCGGTCTCGCGTACGACGCTCGGCCTCACGTTCTTCGCCGGCTCGGCCGGGTTCGTCCTGGCCAGTCTCAACGCCGGTGCGCTGGTCCACCGGTTCGGCATCCGGCTCGCGGCGGCCACCGGCGGCATCGTGTACGTGCTCACCGCCCTGTACGCGGGCACCCGTCCGGCGTTCATAGCGTTCGTGGTGCTCCAGATCGCCTCCGGCTACGCGGTGGGGATCCTCGAGTCGGTGCTCAACGCGTACCTGTCGGACCTGCCCAACGCGACCACCCTGCTGAACCGGCTGCATGGTTTTTTCGGGATCGGGGCGCTGCTCGGACCGCCGGTCGCCACCCGCATCATCGCCGACGCCTCCTGGCCGGCGGTCATGCTGGTGCTGGGTGCGGTGGCCATCCCGCTCACGGCCGGTTTTCTGATCGTCTATCCACGCACCGGATCAGGCCCGGCCATGGTGAAGCCGTCATCGGGCGGCCTTGCCCGCGTCGCGCTTCGTCAGCCGGCGGTCCTGCTCGGCGCCGCGCTCCTGGCTGTCTACGTGGGGCTCGAGCTGGGGATGGGGAACTGGTCGTTCGGCTATCTCGTCGAGGAGCGGCACCAGACCGAGATCTTCGCCGGGTACGCGGTCAGCGGCTACTGGTTCGGATTGACTGCGGGCCGGTTTCTGCTGAGCCCGATCGTCACGCGGCTCGGGCTCACCGCGGTCGGCTTGATGCACATCTGCCTCGCCGGCGTCACGGTCGTCACCGCGTTGACCTGGATCCTGCCCGGTAAAGCCGCGGCCACGGCGGGATTGATGCTGCTCGGTTTCTTCCTCGGGCCGATCTTCCCTACGGCGATGGCCCTGGCGCCTCGGATGACCACCACGCGTCTGGTGCCCAGCGCGATCGGCATCATGAACGCCGGATCGGTTGTCGGAGGGTCGGCGCTCCCCTGGCTTGCGGGCGCGATCGCCGAGAGTGCGGGGATGTGGACGCTGCTGCCGTTCACGCTGGTCCTGGGATTGCTGCAGCATGTGATCTGGTGGCCGATGGCCCGACGGGTGGGCACGGAGCCGCAGTCCCGCAGCTCGGACTCCGCCGCCCACGCATGACCGCCGCGGCGCCGTTTCACCCGCGGAGGAACTCGAGGATCGCCGACCGGAAGTCCGGGTTGCTGCCGATGACATCGTGGCCGCCGCGGACCACGCGCAGACGGGCTCCGGTGATGGCATCGGCGAGAACCTGCGGGCGTACCGCCAGAGGGTCGGCGTCCCCGGCGATGACGAGCGTCTCGGCGGTGATGGCGGCGAGGTCGATGCCGTCGCGGTGCACGGCGCGGGCCTGCGCGGCCAGCGACGGCAGATCGTTTCCCCGCGTCGAGGCGAACGCGACCATGCCCGCGACGTCGGCGTCCTCGGCTTCTCCGCTCAGCAGTGCCCGGGCCAGCCGGTCGCCCGGCAGCGTACGGGTGTCCACACCGCCGACCTCGACGATGCCGGCGCCCACCCCGCCGACGACGAGCCGGCGGACAGCGGTACAACGGGCCGCGGCGAGCAGGGCGACGACAGCGCCCATCGAATAGCCGACGAGATCCACTGCGGGCGCGTCGAGCCGGGCCACGACAGCCAGAAGATCCTCGGCCATCCGTCGCTCGCCGTAGCGCGTGGTGTCGGGCGACTTCGCCGACCGCCCGTGCCCCCGCGCGTCGATGCCGACCACCCACCGGCCGGCGGCGGTGAGCCCGGCGACCGTACCGGGAACCAGCCAGTCCACCATCGTGTCGGCGGCGAAACCGTGCTGCAGCACGACAGGAACGGGATGGGCGTCGACGCCCGCGTCCGGTTCCCAACGGTGCCAGGCGATCGTCGTGCCGTCGTCGACGACGACGGTGGCGGTGTACGGCGGAACATCGGTCACTACGCCTCCTGAAGTTCCCGATAGCGCACGGAGATCGGCTGGCCCATCTTCCGCCTCACTGCCCCGGCGACTGAGCCTGAGGCGCGGTAAGGGCGGCGACCAGAGCGGGCAGGCGACCGAACGCCCGCGCGGAGGCCACGTGGTGGATGTAGTCGCGGGACTCGACGATCTCGCCGTCCCGCACCCGGACCACGAAGATGCACGGGACGGCGAAGGCATGACCGTCGACCACCCCGGCGTACCGGAACTCGAAGACGACGACCTCGGGGTCGGCCGTCTGGTGAACGTGGGCGTCGACGACGTCGTAGCGTTCCACGCCGGCCGGGCGACCACCCCCGCCGAAATGCTCCCGTAGGGCGGCCCGGCTGCTCAGCGGGCGGTCACCGACCGGGTTGAACGGATGCCGGACATCGGTGCGCTCGGCATAACAGGCCGCCAGCTCCTCGATCTGCGCGGCTTCCTCGGCCTCGCTGAGCCCGCCGCGTATCAGCCGGCAGACACCCACGGCGACGGCACGAACGGTTTCCTCGGGCGTACGCATGGCGCTCCTCCTACCGAAGTCCAGACTCCGCTTACCGTAGCGAAGTCTGGGCTTCGGTTAAAGTGACCGCATGCGCCAGGATGCCCGGGAGAATCGCGAGCGCATCCTGATCGCCGCCGACCAGGTCTTCGGCGCGAAGGGCGAATCCGGCTCCACCGAGGAGGTCGCCCGGCTGGCGGGCGTCGGCATCGCGACCGTGTTCCGCCACTTCCCGACCAAGGAAGCACTCATCGAGGCCGCCCTGGTCCGGCACTTCACCGGCCTGCTCGACAAAACCCGGGCAGCGGCCACCGCGCCCGACCCGACAGAGGCGTTCCGAGCGCTGATCCGCGAGATGATCGAACGCGGCGCCAGCAAACTCACCCTGTCATCCATGCTGGACGACGCCCCACCACCCGTCGTCGCAGCGGCAGGCGAACTGAAGACCGCAGTCGGCACCGCCCTCCGACGCGCCCAAGCCACCGGCGCCGTACGACCCGACGTCGGCGTCGACGAGGTCTACCTGCTGATCCGAGGTCTGGCCCAGACAACGGCGGCCACACCGGTCCCAGCACCCATGCTCACCCGCGCGATCGATGTCCTCCTCGACGGCCTCTCCACCGCATAGCGCCGGCCTACATCAGCGTGACTTCGACGGTGAATCCGCGCGCCATCACTCCCTCGAGATGCGCGGCGTGCGCACCCAGGTACTGGATCTCGCCGCTGCTCTCCTCAGTGATCACGCCGATCACCACGTAGTCGTCCGCACCAGCCGTGTCGTCCCCGCAGATACAACATCGAATCCGCTGCGGCACCGGGCCGGTCCACTCGGCATCCTCGCCGCTCATACGCGGCCATCCAGACGAAAGCCGGGTGCCATCGCGCCGTCGAAGTGAGCCGCGTGCGCCCCCAGGTACTGAATGGCGGTGCTCGCAGCTGCGGAAAGCGCCAAGACGATGTAGTCGTCCGCACCTTCGGTGTCGTCACCGCAAATGCAGCACCTCATCCGCGTTGTCACTGGGCCGGTCCACTCCCGCTGCTCTGAGCTCATCACTCCCACTTGCCGCTGTCGATCTTATTGTTGACGTACTTCTCGGTGGCGTCCTTGATCGAGGTCACCGGTTTCCCGCTGGGATTGCTCATGTCACGGACCACGACATCGTAGGTGCCGTTGCCGTTATCCAGAACCTTGACGATGCAGCCGTCCTCCTGGATGTACATGTCGCCGTTGTCCCAGACATGCTGCTCGTCGACGTTGCGCATACCGGTGCGGTCGACGCCGTGCACATCGCGGGCCGCGGTGCTGCCGGTGTGGTCGGTGCGGGCGGGCGAGGTCTGATCGTCGCTGGTCGCATGCATCACCAGGTCACCCATGCCGCCGGCGACCATCGCACCGCCGGTCAGGATGGCCGCGGTCGACACGACGTTGACCGGGACACCGACCACCGCACCCACACCAGTGGCATCCAGCACCAGGCCGCCTGCGTCACCTGTGGCGCCGAGGAGCATCAACCCGGCGCCTGCCGTCGCGGCCAGCACATCGCCCGGGTGGTGTACGGCCGCATTACCTAGCGAGGCCAAGCCGTTGATCACATGGCCGCCCGCATTCTGCAGACCTGCACCCACCTCGGAGAAGAAGTCGCCTGTCTTGCTCCAGAAGCCCGGCTTCTCCGGTGCCTTGTCACGGAATGCCTTGAACTTGCCGGCGGCATCCCGCGCAGCGCTCTTCAGCTGGGTACGGGCACGTTCCAGCCGCTGCCGCGCCGCGGCACGAGCCGGCTCACCCGGGTCGACGAAGGGGTCAGTGCCTCCGGACTGCTCGTATTTCGCGTACGCGTCTTGCGCCTGCTTGGTCGCGGCGTTCGCCGCAATCCAGTCCTTGATGGCAGCGCCTGCCTCGCCCTGAGCCCAGGTAAGCGTGTAGACGTAGTTCTCCAGGACGCCGGCCGCACCTTGGAAGCAACTGCCCGCCTCCAGCCACTTGTCGGGTTGTCCCTGGAATTTGGCACGGAAAGCATCGGGGGCACGCAACGATCGCGCAGTGGCACCGACCGCCACCGCATTGCCCGGGACCAGCGCCTTCGGGTCCTCGGTCTCACCCAGCTCGGCCACGCGGTGGGCTTCTTAGTCGGCGGCCGGGTCGGGCCCGCTGCTGCGCTGCACGACGCCGTGTAGTCGATCACGGGCAGCGGCGTCGACCTGCCGGTACGCCTTGACGCACTGGTTGAGCCGGTCAGCGACCTCCTGACCGTCGACGGCGAGGTGTTCCACTCCGATCTCCCAGCGGTCGCAGAAGTCCACGACCGCATCGGCCAGATCGTCATCGCCGTAGGCGTCACGCTCGCCGTCAAGCCTGTCGATCCGGGCGACGCTCAGCTCTTCGAGCGTCATATTGATGCCTGCCGACGCGCTCTCAAGCGCCGGAAGATCGACACTGAATCCGTCGGCCATAGAGCACCTCCGTTCTTTGAGGACGCTAGCAGACCCCGTCCCGCCGAACGCGGACCAGTGAATCAGAACGGCGCATCGCGATCCGCCCGATTCCTGCCACCCGTGCCACCGAGGACTCAAAGGCGGCTGCCCACATAGCGACCTCAGAATCCGACCTGAATAGGGTGAAGATCGCAAGGAAAGGTGCCAATCAATGATCGCGCGCCGAACGTTGATCAGCGTCGAATCACCGCTACCACTGTCGTTTCCACCGCCTCCATGTCCAGCCATCGGAGTGAGCCGCTTCCCGTCAGACCGGCCAGAAGATCGGGCGACGGCACCGCATCAGCAGGCTTGGACCATGTGCCGGCTAGAGACGGTCGGCCACGGCGACGATGAAGGCTTTGACCTGCTCCGGGGTGCTGATCTGGTCGGGGTGGACCGTGATGGTGACCACCAGGTTGCTGACGCGAACATAGAAGTCACGGTCCCGGACGTACGCGTCGTCGCCGACGCCGGCCAACGGGGTCACGCCCGGCTGCGAACGGAGGTCGCTCATCGTCTGCTTCGCCCCGGCGATGTCGCGTACGGGTTCAGTGAAGCTCACGGTGATCTTCGGCGCGTCGGTGTACTGCGGGTGGTCCTTCGGCAGCCGGAGGTCGCAGATCGCCGGCTTACCGGCCGGCCGCAGGTCGTACGGCACGCCCAGCTCGTCGACCACCGGCTCGATCTTCTGGCACGCGCGCGGGGCCATGTCGTAGCGACCTTCCTTCTGCGTCACGACGTACCAGACTCCGACGCCGGCCGCGATCAGCAGCAGGGGCGCGAGGACGAGGATGACAAAGGCACGCAGGCGCATGGCCGCCGATCCTAGATCAGGCGGCCGAGATGGCCGGCCGGTCGGCAGCAGGCGAGGCCCGGGTACAGCGCTGGGCCCGGCCGAGCTTCGTCCGCGACGAGCGTCAAGCCAATGTCAAAAGTGTGCCATGCGCTTCAGGCAGTGGCAGAACTTTGACATCCGCTTGCCGCGCAAACCCGCATCGGGCCAGGAATATTGGCCACCGACCCAACCCAAGGCTACAGAGTTGGAACACTCAAGAAATGTCAAAGTAATGACTGGCGGTCAGTCTGCTTTCAGCTGCAGCAGCCATCACCTGCATGTCGCCAACGGCACGGAGCCCAGGGCCCGGGACGGCCGGCGTCACGCCCCCCTTCCCGGGAACGGAGTTCTCACCTATGTCCACTACCAGCAAGCGGCGCCGCGCGCTTGTGGCCACGGGCGCCATCGCGACGACCATTACGCTCGCGCTCGCCGGTTGCGGCGCCCGCGCCGGCGACGACACGTCCGGCGGCGGGCCGACCGCGGCGGCCAGCTGCGTCGACACCTCCGGCTCCACCGTCAAGCTCGGCTTCCTCAACTCGCTCACCGGCGGCATGGCGATCTCCGAGAAGACCGTCTCGAATGTGCTGCACATGGCCGCCGACGAGATCAACGCCGGCGGCGGCATCCTCGGCAAGAAGATCGAGTACGTCCAGGAGGACGGCGCCACCGACTGGCCCACCTTCGCGGAGAAGACCGAGAAGCTGCTCACCCAGGACTGCGTCGCCGCGATCTTCGGCGGCTGGACCTCGTCCTCACGTAAGGCCGTGAAGCCGGTCGTCGAGAAGCTCAACGGGCTCTTCTTCTACCCGGTGCAGTACGAGGGCCTCGAGTCGTCGCCGAACATCTACTACACCGGTGCGACCACCAACCAGCAGATCATCCCGGCGATGGACTTCCTCGCCTCCAAGGGGGTGAAGAAGCTGTTCCTCGCCGGCAGCGACTACGTCTTCCCTCGTACCGCCAACGCGATCATCAAGCTGTACGCGGCCAAGCTCGGCATCCAGATCGTCGGTGAGGAGTACGTACCCCTCGACAAGGACGACTGGACCAGCCAGGTGGCGAAGATCGTGGCGGCCAAGCCCGATTTCGTCTTCAACACCATCAACGGCTCGTCGAACGTCGGCTTCATCAAGGCGTACTACGACGCCGGCCTCACTCCCGCGAAGACGCCGATCATCTCGGTGTCGATCGCCGAGGAGGAGGCGCCGGCGATGGGTCACGAGGTCACCGGCAACTACGCGTCCTGGAACTACTTCCAGTCACTCAAGACGCCCACCAACTCGAAGTTCATCCAGAGCTGGAAGGCGTACCCGAACAGCAGCGGCGTCACCTCCGACCCGATGGAGGCCGCGTACATCTCGCTGTACCTGTACAAGTCGCTCGTGGAGGCGGCCGGCTCCTTCGACGTCGACGCGGTGAATGCCGCGGCGAAGAAGAACACCATCACGTTCGACGCGCCGGAGGGCAAGGTCACGCTCGACGGCAAGAACCACCACATCTCCAAGCCGGGCCACATCGGCCGGATCAACGCCGACAACCAGTTCGACATCGTCTGGGCGTCCGACGCCTTCATCAAGCCCGACCCGTACCTCGAGGGCTACGACTGGTTCCCGGCGGACATCCGCAAGCAGCTCGTCGGCGCAGCAGGCTGATCGCCCCCCATACGGACGCGGGGCTGCACGTCGCCTGTGACGTGCAGCCCCCTCTGACAGAGAGCGAAAGCACGTGGACGTACTGATCCCGCAGCTGCTGAACGGCAGCGCGCAAGGTGCCCTGCTCCTGCTCGCCGCGCTGGGCCTCTCGCTCACCTTCGGCCAGATGGGCGTGATCAACATGGCCCACGGCGAGTTCCTCATGATCGGCGCCTTCACCGCCTACCTCGTCCAGCGGGTCATCGACTCCAGCGACGTGTCGATCCCGGTCGCGCTGCCGGTCGCGTTCGTCGTCGCCGGCCTCTTCGGCCTCCTGCTGGAGGTCGCCATCATCCGGTGGATGTACCGCAGGCCCCTCGACACCCTGCTGTGCACCGTCGGTGTCAGCCTGATCCTGCAGCAGGCGGCACTGCAGATCTTCCCGTCCCAGGGCGTCCCGGTGGAGAAGCCGCACTGGCTCGACGGGCAGCTGAACAGCTTCGGCTACAACTGGCCGCTGCGGCAGCTGTTCACCATCCTGCTCGCGGCCTTCTGCGTCGCCACGCTGGCGGCCTGGCTCAAGTACACCTCGTTCGGCCGCCGCATCCGGGCGACCGTGCACAACCGGGACCTCGCCGAGACCTCGGGGATCTCCACCCGCACCGTCGACCGCATCACCTTCTTCGTCGGGTCGGGTCTGGCCGGGGTCGCCGGCGTGGCCGCGTCCCTCATCGGCGGCACGAACTCCCAGATGGGCACGCAGTACATCATCGCGGCCTTCCTCGTCGTCGCCGCCGGCGGCATCGGCCAGCTCAAGGGCACCATCATCGCCGCGTGGGCGGTGGGCGTCGCCCTGTCGTGCTTCGCCTACTGGACGACCGGCAGCCTGGCGCAGGTGCTCGCCTTCATCCTCGTGATCGTCTTCCTGCAGCTGCGCCCGCAGGGCCTGTTCACGGTGCGAACCAGGAGTCTGGCATGACCAAGCCGAAGCCATGGCTTTCCCTCAGCGGCATCGGGGTGTTCGCCGTCCTGCTCCTCGCGGTCGCTCCCCTCGTGCTCACCGATCACTGGCTCAACAATCTCGGCAAGTACTGCTGCTGGGCCATCGCCGCCGTCGGCATCGGCCTCGCGTGGGGCCGGGGCGGGATGCTCGTGATGGGGCAGGGGGTGTTCTTCGCCCTCGGCGCGTACTCGATGGCCATGCACCTCACGCTGGAGACCGCCGGCGACCGCGTCCCGGGTTTCATGGTGCTCTACGACCCGCTCGCGCCGCTCCCGGCGTTCTGGGAGCCGTTTCGCAGCACGGCGTTCACCCTGCTGGCGATCGTGCTGCTCCCGGTGGTCCTGGCCGGCGTCCTCGGCTACGCGCTGTTCAAGCGCGGCGTGAAGGGCGCGTACTTCGCGATCCTGTCGCAGGCGCTCGCCGTCGCGCTGGCCACCCTGATCAGCTCCACGATCCGCGAGACCGGCGGCGACACCGGGCTCAGCGACTTCAAGTACTTCTTCGGCTTCGTGCTCAACGACCCGGCGAACAAGGTCATGGTGTACCTCATCGCGGCCGCGCTGCTCGTCATGTGCCTGCTCGCGGTGTGGCAGCTCTACCGCAGCCGCTTCGGTGAGCTCCTCGTCGCCACCCGCGACGCCGAGGAGCGCGTACGTTTCCTCGGCTACGACCCGGCCAACGTCAAGCTCGTCGCCTTCGTCTTCTCCGCGCTGATGGCGAGCATCGGCGGGGCGATGTTCGTACCCATCGTCGGCATCATCACCCCGGCCGAGATCGGCGCCGCCGCCTCGATCCTCATGATCGCGGGGGTCGCCTTCGGCGGCCGCGCCTCGCTCTTCGGCCCCGCGCTCGGCGCGATGGCGGTCGGGTGGGGACAGTCGAGCCTCGGCTCGACCTGGCCCGAGAGCTGGACCTACATCCTCGGCCTGCTGTTCATCGTCGTCATCCTCTTCCTGCCGAACGGGCTGTCGTCGCTGCCGGCCAGGTTCGCCCGAACACGCCGGAGCGCCGCGCAACAGCCCGCCCCGGCGATCGCCACCGCGGAGCTCGAAGGGGTGAGGTCATGACCGACGCTTCGCTCGTCGTCACGAACCTCCGCGTCGAGTTCTCCGGCTTCGTCGCAGTCAGCGGCGTCTCCTTCGACGCGCATCCCGGCGAGGTCCGGTTCCTCATCGGCCCGAACGGCGCCGGCAAGACGACCTGCATCGACGCCATCACGGGGCTGGTCAGGGCCACCGGGTCGGCGAGGCTCGGCGAGAAAGAGCTGCTGGGACAACAGGTGCACAGGATCGTACGCCTCGGCGTCGGCCGTACGTTCCAGACCGCGAGCGTCTTCGAGGAGCTCACCGTGCTCCAGAACCTCGACATCGCCGCCGGACGTCACCGCACCCCGGCCTCGCTGCTGCGGGCCCGGCGTGGCACCGACGCGTCGATCGAGCAGGCGCTGGAGGAGACCGGACTGACCGGCGAGCTCGCCACGCCGGCCGGCATCCTGTCGCACGGTCAGAAACAGTGGCTGGAGATCGCGATGCTGCTCGTACAGGACGCGAAAGTGCTGTTGCTCGACGAGCCCGTCGCCGGGATGAGCCATGACGAGCGGGCGGCGACCGGCGACCTTGTGCAGCGCATCGCGGCGAAGCGGATCGTGCTCGTGGTCGAGCACGACATGGATTTCATGCGCCGCTTCGCCACCCGCGTGACGGTGCTGCACCAGGGCAAGGTGCTCTCCCAGGGCACGGTGGCCGAGGTCCAGGCCGACCCCCAGGTGCAGGAGGTCTATCTCGGCACCGCGGACGCCATCGCAGTCGGGACACCGAACCGGACGGAGGTCTGACGTGCTGGAGCTCACCGACATCGAGGCCGGCTACGGGCGTACGCAAGTCCTGCACCGCGTGACCGTTCCGGCCGGCAAGGTCGTCGCCGTGCTCGGCCACAACGGCGCCGGCAAAACGACCCTGCTGCGTCTCGCGATCGGCCTCATCAAGCCGTCGAAGGGCCGCGTGCTGTTCGACGGCGAGGACGTCACGTCGCTCGCCCCCAGCCGGCGCGTCGCTCGCGGCATGGCGTACGTGCCGCAGGGTCAGCAGTCGTTCGGCCAGCTCACCACGCTGGAGAATCTGCAACTCGTCGCCGACGGGCGCCGGGGCGGCAAGGCCCTCATCGACGCGCAGATGGCCCGCTTCCCCGCGCTGGAGCAGTTCGCCGCCCGGAAGGCGGGCCTGCTCTCCGGCGGGCAGCGCCAGCAGCTCGCGATCGCCCGCGCCCTCATCACCGAGCCGAAGCTGCTCATCCTCGACGAGCCGACCGAGGGTATCCAGCCCACGATCGTCGCCGAGATCGAGCAGACCATCATGCAGCTGGCCGACGAGGGCATCAACGTGCTGCTCGTCGAGCAGCACGTCGGCTTCGCCCTGGAGGCCGCCGACCACTACGTCGTGCTCGCCTCGGGCTTCGTCACCCGTACCGGAGCGGGCGGCAAGGCCGCCACCTCCACCGTGCGAGCCGCCATGGCGATCTGAGCCGGCATGACTCACACCGGCAATGCCGTCGTAACACCGGACAGCAAACATGCCTTGTGTCGACGGACAATGCGCGCGCGGCCGCAGAGGACAGCCTGGAGGACTACGCCTTCCGCTATGTCCCGCGTACGTTCCGGCGCTGGAGCGCGGCCTCCGTCGGAGCAACCGCCCTCGGGTCCATCGCGTTCCTCGCCGACTTCTCGATCGGCGCGAGCATCGGCATCGATCACGGCACCACGAACGCCGTACTCGGCATCGTGTTCGCGTCGGTCATCATCGTCATCGTCGGCGTTCCCGTCGCCTACTACGCCGCCCGCTACAACCTCGACCTCGACCTCATCGCCCGTGGCGCGGGATTCGGCTACTACGGCTCGATCATCACGACGGTTGTCTTCGCGGGCTTCACCTGCATTTTCTTCGCCCTGGAGGGCGCGATCATGGCGCAGGGGCTGCAAGTGGCGACGGGGACGCCGCTGTGGCTCGGCTATCTCATCTCGACCGTCGTCGTGATCCCGATCGTCATCTACGGCATGCGCGCGCTGGAACGCCTGCAATTCTGGACCACGCCGCTGTGGCTCGCTCTCGCCCTGCTGCCGCTGCTGTGGGTCGTCGTCTCCGACCCCGAGGGGGTACGCGCCTTCACGTCGTTCACCGGCAACTCCGGCGGCTCGGTCAGCCTCGGCGCCGTGGTCTCGAGCGCGGCCGTGTGCTTCGCCCTCACCCCTCAGCTGGCGGAGCAGATCGACTACCTCCGCGCCATGCCGCCGCGTACGCCGTCGAACACCCGCTCGTGGTGGACATCGTTCGCGTTCGCCGGCCCCGGCTGGGTGGTCTTCAGCGGCACCAAGCAGGTGATCGGCGTGTTTCTCGCGGTCTACCTCCTCGTACGGGTCGAGCCCACCCTCGGGCACCAGGCGACCGAACCGGTCCAGCAATTCGTCGTGATGTACCAGGTCCTCGTCCCCGACTGGCTCGCGATCGTTCTCGCCCTGGTGCTCATCGTGGTCGCGCAGGTGAAGATCAACGTGACGAACGCGTACTCGGGCTCGCTCGCGTGGTCGAACGTTTTCACCCGGATGGCGAAGCACTACCCGGGCCGTACGGTCTTCGTCCTGTTCAACCTCGTGATCGCCTACGTGCTCATGATGCTGAACGTCTTCACCCTCATCTCCTTCGTGCTGAGCCTCTACGCGAACGTCGTCATGGCGTGGCTCGTGACGATCGCCGCCGATATCGCGATCAACAAGTGGGTGCTGCGCATCTCGCCGCGCTTCCCCGAGTTCCGCCGCGGCATGCTGCACGACTGGAACCCGGTCGGGCTCGTGTCGGTGGGGCTCGCCTCGGTGCTGTCACTGCTCGCCTTCGCCGGGCTGCTCGGCGCCGCCGTCAAGCCGTTCTCGGTGCTCGTCGCCATCGGCGTCGCGATCGTGGCCACGCCGGTCACGGCCGTCGCCACGCGGGGGCGCTACTACCTGCGCCGCCGCTCCGACGGCATCGACTCCCCCCGATTCGACGAGCACGGCAACCCCTCGGGCGAGCGGCTCCGCTGCCATGTCACCGGGTACACGTTCGAACGGCCGGATATGCTGGCCTCGGCCGAGAGAGGGCCGCACGGCGAAGTCCAGTACGTCTCGTCGCTGGCGCTCACCCTCGACGACTCCGATCGGTACGTGCTCCCGCCGGACGTCACCAGGCCCCCGCACGGAGCGGCCGCCCGAAAGAGGAAGACGTGATGGAGGAGCCGGTCGACACCGCGACCGCGATTCTCGCGAGCGCCGCGGTGCTGCTCCGCGAGCGCACGTTCGACGACATCTCCTACCGTGCCCTCGCCGACGAGGTCGGCATCTCGGAGCGCACGATCTACCGCCAGTACCCGACCCGCCCCCACCTGCTCGCCGCGCTCTCCAACTGGATCGAGCAGACCTGCTTCCCGCTGCCACCGTTCGTGACCGTGTCCGATTTCCGCGCCGCCGTGCACGAACGCTTCCGCGCCTTCGACGCGTCACCCGCATACGCGTACGTCGGCGCACGCGCGTCCGCGATCTCCCCGACGCTCGACGCCGAGCCGGCCTACATCACGCGCGCGATCGAGGCGATGCTCGACGTGGCGGCGCCGACCCTCAACCAACGCGACCGGAGGCGGGTCGCGGCATCCCTGCGCTACTTCTCGTCATCGATGTTCTGGGCGCGACTGAGAACGGGCTTCGACCTGGACGCCGCCGAAATCTGCGACGCCTTCGACGGCGCCGTGGATGCCGTGCTCGCCAGGCTGCCCGACGCGATCTGGGCCAAGCCGTGACGGCGCTGAGTGGTACGCAAACGGCGATCCTCGGCGCGTACGCCGAACTGATCGAAGAGCTCGGCAGCGACGACGTGTCAAACCGAGTCATCGCCCGGCGGGCCGGCATCGCCGAGCGCACGGTATTCCGCAACTACCCCACGCGCGTCGACCTGCTCCTGGCGACCGCAGCCTGGATCGAAGCAACGCTGTTCGCCCGGGAGGAGTCGCACTCGATCTTCGACCTCCCCCTCGCAATCCGCGAAGCGATGCATCGGTACGACGCACGGCCAGAGCTCGCCCACGTCGTCGCTGAGACGGCGATGCGTGGCATGAACGGCGCATCGCCGTCGCCTGGCCGGGCGCACCTCGAACAGTTGCTGGATGCCGAGGTGCCATCCCTCGACCCGGTGCAACGCAGGACGGTCATCGCGGCGCTGTCACACCTCGACTCCGTCGGGACCTGGGTGACGTACCGCCGCGAATTCGGCATGGACAGCCGAGACATCGCGGACGCCGCGGCATGGGCAGCGGAGGCGGTCCTCGACAGCATCCGCGACCGCGTCACGCCGCGGCAAGCCACTTGAAGCCCGGCGTGAGTGGGCGTACGGAGCGGGCGGCCTTGAACTCGAACGTTGCTAGACCCGACAGTGCTCCGTCGGGTGTTCCGCAGCAACCGCGGTGTACGAAAATCACGACACACTAGCCGCCCGTGAGCCGTCGGCGGCGGCGCAGCGAAGTCTCTTTGGATACCAGTACAGGATCAGATACTTCTATGGCGTCTCGGATTCTCGCAAGCGATGACCTGTTGGACAGCCCGGCCTTCTTGAAGGAAATCCTTATCTCCCATTCAGTAGCATCCAAATTCTCGCCTGCGACAGTCAGCTTGATCCAAAACGCCCCCTCCCCCAGATAATCCCGCCCGTCGTAACGCTGAGGCCACCCAGCCAGACCCATGCCAAGCTCCGGCCAAGGAGTAACCACATCCCTCTTTGCCGTTCGCTTCTTGTCCACATGAGCGACGTCTATTCGACGCTGCATCCCAGGCGGAAGATCAAGTTCACCGGCCCTGACCTCCGACCACGTGAGCTCCCGAAGGGCAAGTGTGTTCTCAGGCAACACGGATCCCTCCTCGGGCTCTACCTTGGAGGCAATCACACGAACTTTTCTTGCCGTCTCTCGACCTGGCCTGTTGGTAGCCCGGAGCCTTATCCAGACGCTAGCCCAAGGAGGGCTCTCGTAAACGGCAAGATCCTCAGACGTTCGATCGAATTCAAGAGTCACTATCGGACGCATCTTTGCCCGCTGCCATCCGGGGAGAAAGAGCGCTACCACCACCGCCGCGACAGTGCCGACAGCGCCCGCCGCTTGTCCTATTGCACTGATCCAGTCGGCTAGGCTTGCGCTTGTATCGAGCGCTATCACGTCCACCATGACCGGATGGTAGCCCGAGTAATGCGACGGGAGAAAGCCTTGGTGCCCGCCGAATCGATCGAAGGATCCGGAGTGTCGTCCACGGAACCGTTTACTGCTCGATTGGCCTTCAGCGTGGTACGGGATGCTGATGACGGGATTTCGCAAAAGGGACGCTATTCGTCGAAGGCAGTTTTCCCTGTACTTGCAGAGCTGTGTCTCGCCCGTTGACAGCGAGCCCGCACCAGCGAATACACCAGGTAGAGCAGCACGTCGATCGTCTCGCCCTGCTCAGCGTCGAGCTCGAGCGCCAACGCGACAAGCGTGTTCGCGACGTCGACTCCTTGCCGAAATACAGGTCGCTTGGGTCGCCTCGCCAGCCCCTCGAAAGCGCATCGCCAGGTGGATAGCCAGCTATTTGCCAATGATATCGAGCGAGCTCTTCTATACCAGCTCTAGTTCACGAGCCAATGCTCCACTCTTCCCGTATCTTCTTGAGATCGTAGGTCCGCAGCTTTTGCATTCCACGGAGGACTACTTTGGCTTCTTATCCTGAGATTGGATAATCCACGGTTATACGCGAAGCTTTAGAACAATTCCTCGAAGACAAGGACGGGGCGAGGAAGACGATCCTAACTGGTAAGCTAAGCTCCCGGCACGGCGAATTCAACGCCACCGGAAGCGCCACCACCGTCAAGTCCTCAGCCTGTCACCACTGCCGGCATTAGCCAAAAGCCGGAACCAAGTCTCATATATAGTTGCACGGCATGGCAGGCGCCTGCGGCCCATCTCAAAGATGACATTCCTCCGCTATAGGCCAACTTGCCTGTTCCAGTCGGCGACATAAATCTCCAGTCTCTCGAACTCGGCCGGCGCAAGCATCCTATGGTGTGCGACGAAGTTGCGGGCACGTTCTAATTCGTCGAAGCGCTGCTTTAGCCAGTGCTGGGACGGAACCAGATCTTCGAACTCCGTCCAGTTGTTTGTGATGATGTCGCATAGACCTCCGAAGTCCACAAAGCCGAGCATATCCTTCTTCGTACCTTCGAGCCATGAATTCTTCTCAGCGTCGGCGAACCGGGAACTGGCCGTGTTCCTGACTTTAGTAGGAACAAGGCTATCCCACCACTGTGGATCTCTTTCGCTGAGACGCGTACGTATTAGGTCCCGCACTGAATTCTCGAAGCAGTACAAAATCGCGTAGAGCCGAGCCATGCGTAATGCGTCGTTGCGAATGTCGATTGCGAAGGGCGCCAGCGCCTCGGCTAGAAGGGCCTCTTCGGCCCGCCCTTCGTCGACCCCGATTCGAATGCCGGCCTGGCGGAAATACTCGGAATCCGCCTCGAACATCAAACTTCGAAATAGCCAGCTTCGAAGATCGTCAGTCATGACAGGAGATTACTGCGAAGGGACTGGAAGATCGCGTTGAATACCTCTATGTCTTTGGTAGCCGGCAAATGAATCTGTATGGTGTAGTGGAGCTCCGGCTTCAATGATGGCCTTCCGGCCGGGCTGCTAGACGCTTCGTTGCGCTCGGATGCATCTTCAACCGCGGGCGTCGCTTTCTTGACAGGTGGTATTGTTGCTCCTGCAGGCGATTGGGCCTGGAGATCCGCGTTCTTCAGGAGCGCATAAAAGGTCGCGGCCTGTTGCTGCGACACTCGGTCCGATGAGTTGAGCTTGCTGCGGAAGAGCCCTTCGACGGCTGGCCGGTCAGTAGTGGTGGGCACTTCGCGGATATGAAAGATGTCCGAATATGCCTCGCGAAGCGCCTCGGCGAGCACGGCGCCCGAGCGAGATCGATCTCTGTAGTTGTGGTACCGGGGCTGCGGCGTCCCGTCGCCACCAAGGAAACCGAGATCCTTGAGGACTGGAATAATTCCCCGGTCCGAACTGCTGGTGAAACCAATGCTCTTGAGATGCTCGTTCGTAAATTTGTCGGGGGCGACTCCGTCTACGATCTTCTTAAGAATTGCGTCGACGTTCTTCGTCGATACCAAATATCGACTACTTAGCATGTCGGATCCTAACTGATTGAAGTTGAATACCCGCCTCAGGACACGGTGCTACCTGTTTTGAGTAGCAGTCCGGGCCGGCTATTAATCCAGAATGCCGATGTGAGGAACAAAGCGTGCCACGTCGTTGCGAAGCATTGATTGGATGATTCACTTAGTGAGACGAATTATTCTGCCGCATGCACTGTCTTGGTCTGCTCAGTTCTATGGGAAGTCGGTAACTCTGTTCGGAGTCCAACCTAGCCATCTGACGACGCCTGGGCCTAGCACATCATCGAGACCTGACTCCCAAGCAGCCAGCGAGCACACGCGACACGTCACTGGCATCTCTTCGACCCAAGAGAGCCCTACGACCTTGAGTCCTTCCTGCTGACCGCATTGAGGGCTGTGCGGACTTCTCTCAGCGCGTCAGAGGTCAGCCGGTACCCTTGCTCGCCCTGATAGGCCAACATCTTTTCAATAATCTTCATCGTTCGAGCGCTGACACTCTTCCGCGCGAGCATCAGGAGATCGCCCAGGGTGGCCCTTCCGATCTCCGCTCCACTGGCGAGTTGCAGCAGAGTCAACCCCAATTGATAAAGGTCTACTTCGTGTGTCCAGTTCCCTAGGATGAAGCCGGGCGGCAGATAGTGAGGG
Organism: Nucisporomicrobium flavum; assembly: GCF_016464385.1. Taxonomy (GTDB): domain Bacteria; phylum Actinomycetota; class Actinomycetes; order Mycobacteriales; family Micromonosporaceae; genus Actinoplanes; species Actinoplanes flavus_A. The sequence goes on from NZ_JADMLH010000010.1 coordinate 129,227, forward strand.
GTGGCACTCACAGTCTCTACAGGCGCACCCGCCTCAATGGATATATTGAAGTCAATTAAGACCGGACCATGGCTTTTGCTAAGGATGATATTGGCTGGCTTGATGTCTCGGTGAACCACGCCGTGCTGCGCCTCGAATATCTCCTGCGCCACATCACCATCAAGCTCATCATGACGCTTGCGCAACTCATCAATTCTTACAGGTCGAGGGTGCATTCGCTCGAGCGCGCCTAGTAGAGCAACAGCCCACTTGAGCAGCGTCGACTCAGAGGGACGCGTTGATGCCTCACAAAAGGTGCGGAGAGTAGGCCCTTCAACGTAGTCCATGACAAGATATGCGTCGCCGTTCGCGAGGCTGCCCGCATCGATGACCTTAACAATATTGGGATGGTTCAGTGTTTGCAGAATATCGAGCTCTCGCTGGATACTGCTCAACTTGCCATTGCGGACAACCTTCAGCGCCACTATCTCACTCGGCTGGTCCTGGCGGTGCGCTTTGTACACTGTCGCGAAGCCGCCGGGAGAACCGACTGCGTGCTCAACGATGTAGTCGCCAACTTCCTGACCAGGCTGCAGCCCTCGCGAGCCCCTCTCGGTGGGCGAACGGTCGAGCGCGCTGAGCTGTCGCTGGACATATGTCTGCAGAAGATCAATGCAGAGTCGAGGAACGGTATGCGGATCTTTGCAGATACCATAACCCACTAGATGAGCGACATCCGTCGGAGACGACCGGGCCCATTCTGCGAACTCGTTAATCTTGCCCTCGGCAAGGAGTGTAAGCAAATAGTACTCATCTGGATATTCGTCTCGGAGCGTTGATACTAGCTGGTCAAGGAGAGATGAACGCTCTATAAGCAGGTCCTGCGCGAGGCTTCTAACATCACTCTCGAGGACACGCGAAGCACTGCGCCGGTTGGGCTGACGCTCATGCGCGCTAGACCCAAGTGCCCGCAGTAGGGCCGGATGCCCTCCTGTCTGCGAATAGCTTGCCGATAGAGAGCCATGCTCCCATTCAAGACCTATCCGACGCCCAATCGTAACGAGAAGGTCAGCAGCCTCTTCTCTATCGAGAGGATTTAGGTATTCCCGTGTGAAGTAGTTATAGATGGGGTTATCTTCAGCCCCCACTTTCGCGTCCTCTACACACTTGGGATTAGTGCCGGAGATAATATACGAGACTCTCCCGGGAAATTGTTGGTCCAGGCCGCGCAGAAGCCGCCAAAGTTGTACGAAGCTCTTTTGGGCTTCAGGCGTAGGATTCGGCGGGAGAATTCGCTCGATTTCATCAAGAAAGACGACGACCTTCCGCTTACGCTCCCTCAAAATCAGTTGAATATCGTGATCGAATAGTTCTGGCACCGCATGCGGATCCGGCACGTCCATGAAGAGCCTGTATTGACCGAACAGGCGCAACCCCTTGGTATCTCGAACACGCCGATGAGAGTCGAAGACTGCCTGCCCGATCGACCAAAGTATGTACGGTGTATCCGAACGGATTGCCGCTGCTCGCTGCAAATCTATTTGGGCTACAAAGCACCGGCCATCCTCACGAACAAGCTGAGCAAGCCTGTTTACTAAGGAAGTTTTGCCTATCTTTCTGAGCCCAAAAACTCCCTGATGGCCTGCACCGGTAACCACTTCTTGTCGTAGTCGCTCAAGGAGTCGGCGCCGGCCGAAGAAGTCCTGCGACTTGGTGACAGCGCCCGGCAGATTGTACAAGTCACGTGCGTACGCCTGAGACTGCAGCAGGACCCGGAAATCCGTGTCGCCATGAGGTTTACACGATCGAATCCGGTCCAGGCTAAAGCCGACAAACAGAGTGCCGCTTTCATCACTATATTCGCGAACCTTATCGCCAGTGCGGCGATCCTCGGTCAAGATGATACCGATTGAACGGCTCAACCTAACCCCGGTCGAGCGGATAATGTCAGCGGCCTTATCGATCTCGCCCGCTTGAAGCTTTTCATACTCCGCCACAAGCACAAGAATTTCGCGAGTCTCTCCGAGAGTCGCCTGCAAAATATCGAGCGGTTTGGCAAAGTAACCCCAAACGCGAGGATTGTCTGTCGCCTTGACGTACTCGATCGAAAAGCCGCCAGCCTGAAGCACCGAGGCGACTTCAAGCTTGGTCCGGTTCCCGTCGGTAAATCGCTGAAGGATGCCATGCGGGAGGGGAGACATGGTCAGACATGATACCGATTCGCCGACGTCTCCGTAACCTTGACACCACGGAGAGTCATAGTCCTTGACGGAGCGAACGGAGTTAGGGGCTTCGCCCCTGGCAGCACCATGGCTTGCTAGTGCTCTGCTGTTCCGGACGATCGGTGCCCGCCGGGCCGAAGTGAGCTCATGTCGCTGGGGATAGCGCACCATCCGACCACGAGAGCACGGCTCCTGCTACGCCGGCACTCAGGTATGCCGCTCTACAGAAACTCTGCGGACGTCGTCGACAACGATCCACCTTCGGCTACTGAGATCGGACAAGGAAACTCAACATCAACCACTACGGTTGTTGACCTTGAATCGAGCGCAGCTCGATCCGATCTTGGCGACGCGCGAAGCGTCGTCGTCCAACCGTAACCACCCACCCACACACCCCACCAACCACCCACCTACTGCTCACCCACCCTGCCTGCCCACATCAATCCCCAACCCCGATCCGTAGCGAAGCGGGATTGGGGTTGGGGTTGGGGATTGTGTCGGCTGCCCTGGGCAGAGCGGGTGAGCAGCCACAACGCCACCCAGACCGTTCATAAGCCCTTCCTAGATTCCTTCCGCACGGGAGGGATCTAGGAAGGGGTCTACCGCCCTCTGCCGCGGCCGTCAGCAACCGAGTCCCCTTCGAACCTCGGGCTCCGCCCCGAACCCCGGCCCGGCTCGAGATCGCCGAAGCAACAGCCGGCCAGGGTCTGGTGATCTCATCCCCTCGGGTACCCGATGGGATGCCACACCAGCCACCCGACCGCAAGGGGCGAGCCTTGCTGCGCTCGGTCGCAAGCGGCCCCTTGCACCCGGGCGTCCGGCGCGGCATGGCGGAGCCTGCCCGCGCGAGGAGATCACCTCTCACAGACGACGCGTACGCGAAGACGCCCGCCGGCCGCTGAACGCGGCCCGACGGGCGTCTCCGGTCGAAGGGTCCGGCTACTCGTAAGCGATGCGGTCGACAACCTGGCCAGGGTCGAGAGCGCGGAGCAACGCGTCCCCGGCGATGACCTGCCGGTCGACCTGGTCATGGTCCCAATAGGCCACCCGCAGCCACGCGACAAGCCGCGCGGCAGACAGCGCCGTCACCAGCGCCATCGGATCAGTTAGCGCCAAAGTCGGTAGCTCGATCACGCGTGGTGGCCTACGTCGGACCCTCATGACTGCCTCCCTAGAACAGGATCGGGCCGCGCTGAGCCTGTTGCTGCTCTTCGGCCTGCTCCCCTGTGTCCGGGGGCTGATCGGTCGGCAGCGCGGCTGCTATCCGCACTGACTCGATCGCCTCGACGGCCGCGCGCCCGGCCGGCACGTCCGGGAGCCGGAACGACAGCCGCGGCAACGCAGCCGCGACCTTGGCGTAACGGCCCGCCGAGATGAGGACGAACTCCCCAACACTGAGCGTGCGCAGCAGCTGCGGGTTCACCTTGAACGCGTACTGCCGACGGGCCACACCCTGGCGCTTGACGCTGTTGTCCTGGTCGTAGTCAGCGCCGCCCTCAGTCACGCGCTCAGTGCCGGCCAACTTGGAGATCGGCTCGGCCTGCTCACTCTGCCGGTACGTCAGCACTACGGCGTTGGTCGACAGCGCCGACCAGGTGTGCCCGCCACCGAAGCCGTCCGGGTCCTGTGCCGTCAGGACGCTGTGGGCGCCGGCTTCCTCGATGACGATGACGACCGGCTTCGGTTGCCCGTCCGGACCGACCTGGCGACGGTACGGGTCCACCAGGTACGAGCCGGAGTCGCGCAGCACCAAGCGCATCAGCGCCGTGGCCGCCTGCGGCCGGCTGACCGTGGGTAGCTCGGTGCACGCCACATCGGTTCCTCGAACGACCATCACCGGCGGAGGCCGGGCCGATCCAGCCACGCAGGTGAATCGCCATCAAGGCGTAGCGCATGAGTGCGCCGCCGAGGTCGTTGTAGTTGAACGCGTCGACCAGCCCGGCCACGTCAGCCGACCCCGCACCAGCGAACACACCCGGTCTGGCAACGCGTCGATCGTCTTGCCCTGCTCAGCGTCGAGCTCGAGCGCCAACGCGACAACCGTGTCGCGACGGCGGCTCCTTGCCGAAATACAGGACTCTTGAGTCGTCTCGCCGCCCGGCGAAACCCGACGCACAGTAAGCGCAACCAACCGCGGCCGCGCGGGCGGCCCGCCCAGCGCAACCACCGTAACGTGGGGTCTGGGGGTCGCCCCCAGGAGTAAACAGTGGGGCGGGCGGGACTCGAACCCGCGACCGAGGGATTATGAGACAGCCCGTCCGCCATAACCACGGCATCTACCTGCGCCCCTACTTACACGGAAGCAGCCCTGTGCCACTTCCCCCTCAACGATCGACTCTGCTTCGCGTCACGACTCGCGTCACGGCCACTTCCGCACAGCTACCTCCGTTTGCCGGTGCGCTTAGGACGGCGGCCCTGGCGCCGATTTTCGAGATAGTGCTTGACTGGTGGATGCTCCCGAATTGACCTTCGAATAAGTGGCATCTGCATCAACCACACCGCTTGTTCACTTGCCTGATCACCCTGACTCGTTATAGCTTCATCCAAGGCTTCGAGCAGTCTCGGCCAGTCTCGATTCAAAGCGCTAATGCCAATGCGCTCAAGTGCGTCGGAAGGAACGAATTGCGACATGGCGTGCTGCATCGTCGCATCATCGGTGTGCAGCTGCTGACGGCAAAGCCAGATGTTAATCATAGCAATATTAAATGAACTGTGGCCCTCGTGGACGAGCGTTGCAGTCAAAAGGTCGAAAATCGAAAGGGCCTCCGACCACTTCTCCTTAGATTCGAGATCGACACCCTGAGAGGTAAAGTAAGAAACGTCCGTGTTTCGCTTACCAAAAAAGTGTGAACCCCATTTGATTGCCATCCCAGTACTAAGCAGCTCAACACTGTCGAGCAAGTCTTCAAGGTATCGCGGCGAGGTCGTTACTTTCTCCCATAGCTGGACGGGCGGAAGATCAAGGCCAGCAATCTCGTTAACGTAGTCAGGGTCCGCTCGCGCGCTCGTACCTCTAGACAAGAGGCGCACACGAGCCAGAGACTCACGAAGGACGGTCCAACTCCCAGGAATTGTCTCGATGTCAAAACCCGCCCATTGCAGCGTTATATCATGCCACTCTGCGTATCCCCCTCGAATGAAGTCCTCTATTCGTCGATCGATAGCCCACCGGCGCAGTTCCCCTGTCGTCTTGTATTTCTCGATTACATCGAACGGCACCGGAGGGAGATCGCCGAGACTGGTCGAGCCCCGAGCCGAGAGGGCGCTTCGCGCAAGCGCGCCCATAAATTCCTCGAAATACTGAACAATCAAGGGAAATAGCGATGCCGCCAATTGCCCGTCTAAAGTCGGCTCAGTAAGGCTTACGTAATACTTGCTGGCATAATCCCGCTTGAGTTCATCGTCAAGGAAAAGCCTATGCAATTCGTCCCAGATTTGATTTTCGACTTCTTCTATGAAGTCGGACATGACAGCAAAATACTGCTCAGATGCAACGGGATAATAGGCGCCTTTAGATGTCGAATCCCGGCGTTCTTCCTCGTCGCCCGAATTTTTCGCAAGAAGAACGTCGAGTCTGTCGAAGCGTGAATCGTCAAGCGCCCTCACTTGAGCCTCGACAGCGACACGGTCTTGAATGTCTAGACGTTTCTGCAAGGCACGCAGTTCTGACGCGTGAAGCCGCTCGTGATCCTTCTGAACAATTTTCACCAAACTGCGAGCCTTCTCGACTTTATCCGCTAGAAGAATAGCTGCGGTAGTAACGATCTGGAAACCGAGGTTTTCTTCAAGCGACTCTGAGGCGGCCGGCTTCGCGCCCACATTGGGCGGCAGCTCGTCACTAATACTCATTCAGGTGAACCTTCCGATCAACTAAATCGGGATTGGTCTTTGATCGCGTCAACACAAGTTTCGCCAAAAGAGGTTAGACGCCATACGACATCCTGAGCACCCTCAACAGCTACCGTGCGCGCTAGGCCGAGACTCTGCAACTTGGCCGCCAAGGCCGGCAGCGCGTTCTTGAGAGTAGGACTGGCTTCAACTATACGGCTCTCCGGCCATGCGTACCGATATTGCTGTCTTTCTTGCGCAGTGGCCCAATAGACCGGCGACGGGAGAGCAATCTGCAACATCAGCCGAAAGTGAGGAACTTCCAACTCACGAATTGCCGATAGGGCTAGAAGCTGTTCGTCTACAACGGCCTCGTCTTCAGCCAAAGCTCCTGTAGCCACTATCTCAGAAATCAATTTCAGCTTTGCATCGGCCGTCGCTTCCCCGGCGGCTTCGATGCCCACGACTAAAAGCCGCATCTTCGCCGGATCTCGCAACAGCTGGTCAAGCAACTCAGAACTCGATACGCCGTTTTCATCTGCAGCAGCGGAAACCATGACGGTAGCTCGCTCGCGCCGTACATCGACAATCCGTCGAATAGCGTAGGAAAGCTCCTCCGCTAAGGGCCCAACCGCGCCACCGAGCGCGGCGCCAGCCTCTGGCGACCCTGTACCAGCAGCCACAAATGCGGTCACCGCGCTATTCGCCATATTGCCGATCACGCGGTCGAATGCAGCGCCTGACCGTAGCTGCGTCTCTGACAAAGGTTCCAGGCCATCCTCCAACGCGTCATTTGCCACACGCGCCACCGCCCTCGGGAGCTCTTCGGTCAGGCATAGTCACGAAGGAGCCTCTCTAATTCCGTCGATGCGTCGAGGGTGGCCCAGATGCGCTACACCCGTGACTCGGAGGGTAATCGATAGCGTGCATAGTCCGGTAGCACCGCTTCGCGAGAAGCCAATGAGGGTCTTGGGGCTCGCCCCCAGGAGCGCACTATGGTGTCGTCGCAAGCCGTGCCGATCCGCCGCCACGACTGCCTGCCCAGTGAGAACGGAGCCCCCGACGCTGCGAGAACTGGAGATCGACTAACGAGTGAACCCCAACAGAGTAGAGGCGAGGAAGCAGCATCAACAGACGCTGCGGACGCCGGCTCGCAATCCATCTTCGAAGGAAAAGCATCGAACAAGGGAACCCAACGCCAACCACCACAGGTGTTGACCTTGAATCGAGCGCAGCTCGATCCGATCTTGGCGACGCGCGAAGCGTCGTCGCCCCACCGCAACCACCCACCCACCGCAACCAACCCACCCACCACAACCACCCACACAGCCCACCAACCACCCACCCACCTACTGCTCACCCGCCCTGCCCTGCCCACACCAAACCCCAACCCCGATCCCATAGCGAAGCGGGATTGGGGTTGGGGTTTGGTGTGGGCCGCCCTGGGCAGGGCGGGTGAGCAGCCACAACACCACCTAGACCCCGGTCATAAACCCTTCCTAGATCCCTTCCGGCACCGGAGGGATCTAGGAAGGGTCTAGGAAGGGGTCTGCTAGCTCTCCGGCGGTGGTCGGCGCCGGCCGAGTCCCTTGGAACCTCGGGGCTCCGCCCCGAACCCCGGCCCGGCTCGGAGATCGCCGAAAGAACAGCCGGCCAAGGTCCGGTGATCTCCTCACACGGGCACCCGGAGGGATGCCACACCAGCCACCCGGCCGCAAGGGGCGAGCCTCGCTGCGCTCGGTCGCAAGCGACCCCTTGCACCCGGGCGTCCGGCGCGGCATGGCGGAGCCTGCCCGCGCGAGGAGATCACCTCTCACAGACGACGCGTACGCGAAGACGCCCGCCGGCCGCTGAACGCGGCTCGACGGGCGTCTCCGGTCGGAGGGCTGGCTACTCGTGAGCGATGCGGTCGACGACCTCACTGGGGTCGAGTGCCCGCAGCAACACCTCTGCAGCGATGACCTGCCGGTCGACTTGGTCATGGTCCCAGTAGGCCACCCGGAGGCCCACGGTAAGCGGCGCCGCGGACAGCGCCGTCACGAGCGCCATCGGATCGGTTAGCGCCGAGGCGGGTAACTCGATCACGCGTGATGGCCTACGTCGGACCCTCATGATTACCTCCCTAGAACAGGATGGGGCCGCGCTGAGTGGGCTGCTGCTCTTCGGCCTGCTCCCCGATGTTCTGGGGTTGATTGGTCGGCAGCGCGGCTGCTACCCGCACTGACTCGATCGCCTCAACGGCCGCGTGCACGGCCGGCACGTCCGGGAGCCGGAACGACAGCCGCGGCAGCGCCGCCGCCACCTTCGCGTAGCGGCCGGCCGAGATGAGCACGAACTCGCCGATGCCGAGCGTGCGCAGGAGCTGTGGGTTCACCTTGAACGCGTGCTGACGCCGGGCCACCCCTTGGCGCTTGAGACTGTTGTCTTGGTCGTAGTCGGCGCCGCCCTCGGTCACCCGCTCGGTGCCGGCCAGCTTCGAGATCGGCTCGGCCTGCTCGCTCTGCCGGTACGTGAGCACCACGGCGTTGGTCGACAGCGCCGACCAAGTGTGCCCGCCACCGAACCCCGTCGGATCCTGTGCCGTCAGGATGCTGTACGCGCCGGCGTCGCGGTTGCGCTCGACCTGGTTGACGAACTCGCGGCCGATCACCGGGTCTCCGGACACGGCGCCGGCTTCCTCGATGACGATGACGACCGGCTTCGGTCGCCCGTCCGGATCGACCTGGCGGCGGTACGGGTCCACCAGGTACGAGCCGAAGTCACGCAGGACCAGCCGCATCAGCGCCGTAGCGGCCTCCGGCCGGCTGACCGTGGGCAGCTCAATGCACGCCACGTCGGTGTCCTCGAACGACCACCCGCCGCCCGAGGCCGGACCGATCCAGCCGCGCAGGTGGATCGCCATCGAGGCGTAGCGCATGAGCGCGCCGCCGAGGTCGTTGTAGTTGAACGCGTCGACCAGCTCGGCCACCCGCGGATCGCCCGACTTCTTCGCCAGGTTCGCCAGCCGACCCCGCACCAGCGAGTACACCAGGTCGGGCAACGCGTCGATCGCCTTGCCCTGCTCGGCGTTGAGCTCGAGCGCCAGCGCGACGAGGGTGTTGGCGACGGCAGCCCAGTACCGGTCGCCCCACTCCTCGATGCGTATCAGGCGGTCGCGGACCTCGGCCAGGTCGCCGCGCATCGGGTCGTACGGGGACGACCGGGCCAGCAAGGACCGGAAGCGTAGGCCGTGCTCATCGGCGACCGCGGCGAGCCGCGGCGCGGCCGACTTACCAGCCGACGGCGGTTCCTTGCAGGTCAGGTAGATCACCTGCCGTCCGTTGCAGGCGGCCCACTCGGCGATGGTCAGCGCGGTCTCCGTCTTGCCCAGCCCGGTGGCGCCGAGGATCAACAGGTGCCGGTTGTCCGGGTGCGTCATCGGCAGCCGGACCCGGCCGTGTGCGCGCCACGGCCGGCGCAGGTCGCCGCGCTGGAACCGGCCGACCATCGGCCCGTACCCATCACCGAGGCCTACGGTCCAAGGACGTGCGATCACCGCGACCGGCCGCACCCGGGTGTGGCGAGCACGCTGCGCCGCGTGCGTGACGACCAGGCGGCGACGCTCCTCGCACAGCTGCCGGTGCTCGCGCTCGTCGGCACCGTTGAACGGCGACCGCTCCCGGTGCGCCTGCGTCGCCAGCCAGAGCAAGCCACCCAACGCCGGACCAAGCGCTGTGCCGATCGCGGCGACGGTCGTCCACTCACCCGGTGTGGCCGGCTGGTCCGACACGTGTACCAGGCGGGCGATGATGTGCCACCACGCCGTCCAATAGTTCAGCCGCGCCATCACCCACCACGTCGCGAGAACTCCCAGCGCCACGGCGAACAAGGCGATCAACCGATCAGACCAGCGCCGCCGCAGCACCAAGTAGGCCAGCCCGGTCACGAGGGCTCCGACGGGCAGCGCCAGCGCGAACACGGCGCCGCAGATCCAGCGGAGCTTGCGCATCACGCCACCTCCTGTGGCAAATCGATGATCGACAGCGCACCTATCCGGTCGGCGCTGATCTGCCGATTCGCCAGCGCCCGCCGGGCCGCCCGCTCGGCGGCGGCCACGGCGTTGCGGACCTCGTTGCCGGCCACCGCGTACAGGGTCACCTCGTACTCGGTCAGCAGCTCCTCGACGATGCGCGCCAACCGAACCGGCGCCTTGACGTTGCGCTCCACCTCGACCGCAACGCGAGTGCCGCGCTCGTAGGTCGCCACACCGTCCGGCACGTGGATCCGCTCCGCCGGCTTCTGGCCGCGACGCGCGAGCCCCAGAGCGTCCAGATCCGAGCGGAAGGCACGCTCCGACTCCCAACGCGCCAGCGAGCCCAGCGACGGCGACGGCCGGCCCTCGAGCACGAGCCGTAGTCGGGACACCTCGCACTGGTGGAACGCCGTGGTCGGCGCGGTTTCCCGGAAGCTGTCGACCCCGACGACCGCGGCCCCACCCCGCGACAGGCGCACGATCCGCGGAACACCGTTGAGCATCTTGCGCGCCTCCGCGTACCCCGCGCCCTGCCACCGCTGCAGAAGCGCCCGTACCGCTCGCGGACCCGGCCGGCGGCCCGCTTCCGTCCACGGCAACGCCGGCAGACGGGCGATCAGTACGGCCAGGTCGTCCTCGTAGATGGCCTTCATGTCGGCCAGCCACCGGAACACCGCCAGGTCGCGCTCAGTCAGACGGACTTGGCCGGCGTCGGCGCGGCGTCGCCGCGTCGGCTTCGCCGGTGCGTCGCACCGGTCGCAGCGCTCCACCTCCGGCGCCATCGGCGCCGACGCACCGCAACCGCGGCATTCGCGCCACACGTTCGTCTCCTGGCTTGTCACGTACGCCATGTCGGCGAGGCTGGTCATCGCGCCGCCTCCACGGCGAGCGCGCGGATGCGGCTGCCCAGCTCGACCAGGCAGACGGAGGCGACAACGACCAGGCCGTCGACGGTCAGCGGGATGAGGTACGGGCTGGCGCCGGTCTCGCCGTAGCGGCTGATGACGTCGGCCATGTGCCAGTACGACACCCACGCCGCGATACTCGCGATGACGGCCGTGGCGGCGAACCGTACGGCGGCCAGGTCCCGTCGGTGCGTCGGCACCCGCGAGATCAGTTCGATGGTCGCCAGCAGCGCGAGGGGCGGCCACGCCGCGATGGTCTGGCTGATCGGGTTGTCGTGCGCGTGCAGCACGTTGGCCACCGTGGAGGCAATGACGCCAAGCGCGAGGGTGGCGCGCACGCCCCACCGCACCCGTACGAGCGTCTCCAGCGCCGGCGCGACGTCCCTCGGCCGCGGGGCCTCTGCGTCGTCCTGGTGCACCGCGATCGGCCGCTGCTCGGATACCTCGGCGCTCTCGCTGACGGGTTCCGGCGTTTCAGTGGCGGGCGCGGGTTCCGGCTCGGGCACCTCGACGGGCTCAGGTACTGCCGGTTCGGGATCGTCGGCAGGACCGGCAGTTTCGGCGGAAACGGCAAGATCGTTGCGGACCTCCGTCATCCGATCCCGACCCCACCGCTCACTGCGGCCGAATGCCTCGCCCAACTCCTGGGCCGTCATCGGCATGCCCGCGGTGACGCTCTCGCCGTACATCACGCGGGCGGCGTGCCTGCGCGCCTCAATCGGCAAAGCCTTACGCGCGGCGGCAGCTTCCTGTTCTGCAACGGCTGTCTGCTGGCTCACTGTGACCTCTCCTGACTGCTGGGTTGGGAGGCCGGGGCGACTGCTACTCGTCCCGACCGTTCGCGTACGGATGTCGGTCAGCCCCACAGGTTGCGGGCGATGCGCTGCCGGCGGCTGGTCACGACCGTCACGGGCCAATCGACCTGGCGGATGCGGCGGACCGTGCGCTGTTCCACCCGGCCCGTGTCCTCGTTGACCTGTCCGACCTTCTTCGTCATGACGTGCTCTCCCTTCGGGCCGCCGGTTCTGGCGGCTACCGCGGTCGCCCGGCCGGGGAAGAGGTCGGGCGGCCACGGGCGCCGTCAGCGCGCCTTGCGGGCAGTGCCTTCGTCGCGGGCCTGCTGGTACCGGCGGGCGGTCGGGTACTTCGCGGCCCGGTCGGTGTAGGGGCGTGACTCGGAATCGACGGCGGCGAGGATGCGGGCCGCCTGCGGGTCCTTCGGCCGGCGGCTCACTTGCGGCGCCCCTGCTGATCGCGGCGCTCGACGGCCTGGCGCTGCGCTTCTCGCTCGGTGGCCAGGCGTCGCTGGCGGTTGCGGTCGCGGACCTCGTTGTGCTGGATGTGCAGCCACTTGTCGGACATGATGGGAGGCCTCTCCTTGAGGGGTTAGAGCCGAAAGGGGAGACCGGGGCGCGGCCGGGTTTCCAGGCCAGTGGTCGCGCTCCGGGTTATTGCCGAGGGTTAGAACAGGGACTGTTCTTCGAAGCCGTCCGGCATTTGCGGGCGCGGCTTGGCCTTGACGTTTACGACGCCGTGCGCGGCGCCCGGGTCGCTGCGGCGGATGTTGTCGACGTGGATGCGGTGCTGCTGCCGGCCGACTTTCACCACCACGTACAGGCCCTGGGTCGCGACAACGGTGGCGCGGGGCTGCGTCCAGCAGATCGCCGGGCAGGCGAGCGTCTTGGGCTGCAGCCAGACCGTGTCGTCGGGCCGCAGGTCGCCGCGGGCCTTGCGATGCGCCGCGGGCGCCTGAGTGGCGGTGTTGTCGCCGGTCGGGCAGTCGGTGCACGAGCACACCCACCGGCAGGCTGTCCCGCTAGGCCACACCGACGCCAGTGCGCCGCCGCGGCGGTCGACGACGTAAGTCAAGGGCTGGGCCGGCGGCTTGCCGTTGAAGCTCACCCGCGTGGTGCACCGGCCGTGGTCGCCGACCCCGCAGTGCCCGCATCTGCCGTGCTGGCAGGAACACGAGCGCGTCAGCTCCAGGCCACCGCAGCTCTTGATGTAGGTGGCGGTCAGCACCTCGGTGGCGATCCGGTCAGCGGTCTTGGTCGGGATCTGCGTCGTGGTGGTCATGGTGCTCACCTCCAGGTCTGGGGAGGGTGGGCCGGGCCGACTGCTACTCGGCCCGACCTCGGCTCGTCACTAGCCGTCGGCGCGGTGGTGCTTGCCGGTCGGCGGGATCGTCTCGGGAGCGTTGGCGTGTGCCTGCGCGGCCTCGTATGCGGCGCGCTTCTTCTCGCGGCGCTCGGCTGCTTCCTGCTCGCGCTGGCGGATCGCTTCCTCGTCGATCCAGCCCCAGCGTTCGGTGAATCGCATGGCTGACCTTCCTGTTTAGGCGGCCTGAGGCTGGGCTGCGGGCGAGGTGAAAGGGCTGAACGACAGGACCGTCACGCCGGGGTATCCGGCGTCGGCGAGGATGCCGCCGATCGTGTCGATGTCCGCCTTGCTGCGGACCGGGTACATCAGGGCCACCTCGGCGGCACCGAACTGGGATCCGGTGTCAGAGGGCCGGACGAAGGAGACGTAGTAGCGGTGCGGCGTTTCCACGTGACGGGTCCTTTCTGGCTGGTGCGGCACGGGCCGCGAGTGACGAATCGGTTTTGCTAGCGCCCGTAGGGCGGGGCGGTGGCTCTGCCTCCGCCGTTACTGGCGCCCTACTCCGCCCCGAGAGGCTCGCGGTCAAGGGATAAGGCCGAAGGATCTTGGACGAGCGCAGCGGCCCGAAGGGCGGCCAAGATGCTTTGGACCCCTTGACCGGGAGACGGGGTGGAGTAGCCAGGGCGCTAGCCCGGAAGAACGGCTGCCGCTTGCGGCAGCTCCAACAACGGTTCTCGGCCCTGGCCCCGGCCTTGAGGGGCGAGCCCGAGCGACGCGCAGGCCGCGCCGCTCGATCAACAACAGGCAGGTCCTACATCCGTGATGCCGTGCGACGATGGGGCTTCGGGATTCGGGCCGGCTGCTACCCGGTCCGAGTCCCGCCTTACTTGAGGACCACGAGCCGCGAAGACCGCCCGCGTCCCGCCTTCACCGCCGCCAGAATCTCCTCGCCGTACGCGAGCAGCTCGGCATCGCTGTACCGGCTCAACTCCGCGGCGTACACCGCACCCGCCGACGGCCCGAACTCCGCAGCAGCGCTGCGAACCGTCCGCCACGGCTTGCCCGTCACCATCTCGTACACGAAGCCGATCACCGGAACGGCCCTCACTTCCGGCCGCCGCGCGAGACAACCTGGTCCGCGCGCAGCATCACGAGCAAGAAGCCGACCAGGAACGCCACCGCACCCGCGATGACCAGGTCGACCCCGATCGCGATCCGACTCGCGACCAGGACGACCACCACCGTCGCCACCACGCCGCCCGCGGCGGCTTCGATGACGCGCATCAGAGGTCGGCTCCCGCTGCGGCCGCCGCACGCAGGCCGTTTCCGGTCCACGCGGCGGCGTTAACCTCGCCGTTCTCCGTGACGGCGGCGTTGGCGAGCTCCTCCAGCACGCGGGACGGCACGATCAGGCGACCGCGGATCCGTACGGCGGGGAACTCCCCCGCTTTGATGGCGCGGTACAGCGTCATCTCCGACATGCCCAGCGTCTTGGCCGTCTCGGCCACGCTGAGGAACCTCGGCAGGCTGGATGGCGTACGTCCTACACTCGACATGCGTCAACTCCCTTTGACCTGGGTGGACTGGCGTACCTGGCTCCAGCGGTTGCAGCCGCGGGAGCCGCTCTCGACGGCCGTTCGGTGTTCCAGCACCGGCGGCCGTCTCTTGTTTGCCTGACCCTCAACTGGTGCGCACCAGTCTACGGAACTGGTGCGCACCAGTGTCAAGGTTGGCGAGTGCCAGATGCTTGCGGAGGCTGGTGTTGCTGTGCTGCACCAAGGAAACGCCGAGTGAGACGGACCCGGAAGCCAACAGGGGTTAACGCTGCTGCGTTAACCCCTGACGCCTTCAAAACTTGCAGCCGTAAGGGCATGCTGGAGTCGACAGCGGTCGATCTACGAGCACGGGAGGTGGTCAGTGAGGCTCCGGGAGGCACGTCACGCGAAGCACTGGTCACAGGCTCGCCTCGTACGCGAGATCGAAGAGCACGCCCGGCGGCACGGCCTCGACGTCGCCGCGAAATCGAGCCTGCACGTCTACGTGTCCGAATGGGAGAACGGCCGTCGGCCGCTCAGCCCGAAGTACGCCGCGATTCTCCGCGCCTTGCTCGGCTGGACCGACGCCGAGCTGCGGGGTGAGGACGCTTCGTCGGCCGGCACGCTCGTCGACGGCTACGAGGAACTGCTTCAGCGGATCGAGTCAGCCCGTACGGTTGGCAGCTCGATCGTGCAGACCGTGACTCAGCAGACCGAGCTGCTTCGCACTATGGACCGACAGGTCGGTGCGGCGGCCCTCGTCGACCAGGTCCACGCGCACCTCGGCCATCTCCAGGAAGCGCTCGCGTTCGCCGTCCTGCCGGATGCCCGCCGGCCGTTGGCGCTGGCGCTGGCCGAGGCCGCCTCGATGGCGGCATGGCAGGCCCTCGACGTCGGCGCGGCCGACCGGGCGTGGCGCCACTACGAGCTGGCCAAGAGCGCAGCCCGCGAAGCTGAGTCCTCGTTGCACCTCGCGCACGCGATGGGCGAGCAGGCGTACGTCCTCGCGGACGCCGGCAAGCCGGACCTGGCGGCGCAGCTCATCGCCGAGGCTCAGCGTGTCGGCGGCAGGGCCCTTTCGCCTCGGCTCGGCTCGTGGCTCCACGCGGCCCAGGCCGAGGTGTACGCGCTGGCGGGCATGCCGGACGAGTGCCGCAAGGCGCTCGACCGAGCCTCCGCGGCGCTGCCGGCCGGGCCGCAGGACCGCGACGCGGACCTCCGCAGCGTCTTCTTGAACGAGGTCCACCTGACCCGCTGGCGGGGACACTCGCTGGCGCTGCTCGGGGACGAAGGCGCCATGGCCGAGCTCCAAGCCGCGCTCGACGCCATGGACGGGACTTTCATCCGAGCGCAAGCCGGATTGCGGTGCGGTCTCGCCCAGGCTCACCTCGTGCGGCGGGAACTCGACCAGGCCCGGATACAGCTGCGGCAAGCGCGGTCGCTGGCGACTCAGACCGGTTCCATCCGGCACCGGCAGCGAGTCGAGCGGCTCATGCAGCGGATGTGACGCTCGGTTTCCCGAATGCGAGCACGTGAAGAAGCGCGACGAGCGTTCCTGATCCGGCCAGTTCGCCGCGGGCCATCATGTCGCGCACCTCCGCGAGCGGCACCCACTCGACGCGGCCGGCTTCCTCTGCTTCGGTCGGCTCGCCCACGTACGTGGCGCCCGTGCCGACGAAGACCTCGTGCGGCGAGTCCACCATGCCAATCATCGGCTCGAACGACGCGATCCGGGTCAGGGCGCCGGGTCGCCAGCCGGTCTCTTCCTCAACCTCACGGGCTGCCGCGGCGGCGGAGTCCTCGCCAGCCTCGACGATTCCCCCGGGGAGTTCCCAACCCCAGCGGTCAGGCACGAAGCGGTACCGCCACAGCATTAACACGCGGTCCTGGTCGTCGATGACCGCCGCGATCGCCACACGCTGAAGATGTACGACGTGGTGCTCGAAGCGCTTGGTGCCTGGCGGCTCGACATCGACCAGGGTCAGGCGTACCCAGGGATTGTCGTAGATCGTGCGCTCACCATGGATCTGCCAGGGTTGCAGGTCGCTCGCGTCGCCCATGCCTGAACGCTACCGGGACGGCTCGCAGACGAAGTAGCCCCGGCCGTGCTCCGATCGGATAAGCCCTTCGGCAGCCAACTTCGCGAGGACGAGCCTCACGGTTGTGCGGCCGGCGCTCAAATCGGAGGCCAGCTGACGTTCCGACGGCAGGCGCGCGCCGGGAGCGTACTCACCCGTCGCTATCCAGCCGCGCACCGTGTTCTCCACGTTCGCCGTTACCTCACCCATCGGCAGTGCTCCGCAACCTGACTTGTTTCCAGTGGTGGTGCGCACCAGCCTAAACGGTGCATGTCGAGACCCTCGTGTCACATCGAGCGGCCGTTCGATATCAAATACGCTGGGTACATGAGCAGCTACCTTGCCACACCGAACGCTTCTTGCCGCTTGAACGGGCAGTCTGAGGTGCCGTGCGCATACTTCGACGGTGGAGACGGCACCTGGCGGATCATCATCCGTCGGTCCGATGAGGTGCCATTGCCAACGCCGGTACGCGTTGAGGTTCACTTCGAGGATGGTTCTCGCTGGCTGGGCGACGCCGAGTACGGGAGAATCACGAACAATTTCGGCCCAATCGAGCATGAGCTAAAAGGGAGCACTCCATTGGTCGCGGCGGGGAACGATGCATCATGAGGTGCTCGGCCTCAGCGCTCTACATCACCGATCTCCAGCTCAAGACGCAGCAAGCGGGTGGCGGCAAGGCGTAGTTGATAAAGGAAAGTGGGAAAAGCGGCACGCTTGTAATTGCCAATTAACCCGCCCGATGAACCGAGGCCAAAAGTTGTTTCATTACCATGGAGGCGGCCCGAGTGAGCCGTCCTAGACCTGTAGTCGTAGACGTACTTACTCATCAGCTCAGCTAAGGGCACGGGGACGACACGCTCTAGAGACTTTCGGAAGCGCTGCCCGCTCTCGACGATCGCCGAACACTCATCGCAACGGGGCAGCCTTCCCGCCGATCTATTACCTATCTCCTCGACTATCGAGACGAAGCCGATTACGGCGAAGGACTCATGACGGCTGGACAACTCCAGCGCTTCCTGATAGGTAGAAAGCAGAGCGGCAAGCCAAGGCTTACGCTGCATTAACGCGTACGCCCTATCAGCGGTTGGTGGCACCGACAGCTGCTGGGCATTGATTCCGGTCTCCCGGATCTCCGGCGAATCCTCCAATACACCCCATCCGGTAACGTCTACAGAATCAAGATTGAAGCCGGGCGGCACTATCGCAGGAGGTGAGCGCAACGTCCATGACGTCTCAGAAACGACCGCAAGCAGGCCACACACTGCCCTAAGATCTGACGAGGCTCGGTCTACCGCAGCCCGCATTTCGTAGGACCTTACAGAACCAGAAGCAATAACGAGCTGCACAGGAACCCCTGCAACCCTGTTGTGCACGAAAGCAATAGCGCCGGTATTCACATAAGTCGCCGTGGGCACCAGCTTCACCCCGCCAATCGTTGCAACGTCCTCCAGCTTCCACATGGGAGCGAACTCTTGCTCCGCGTTAGGAGAAATGACCGACCACCAACCAAAAACTTCCGTGCTTTTGTAGTTGGCCCGCGCCCACGCCCACGCGGCAACCCATGGCTGCACCTGATCAGACTTGTCGCCAATACCAAGTACCACGCCACGCACTCGGCCAGCTTCCGGAATAACGACAAGAGAAGACCTCAATCTGTCCCCGCGAAAGCGGATCGTCGTCCCGCCGACCGGGCCGCCACCAGCAATCTTTATTCCCCCGAGATTAGGACTGCTCGAGGCGAAGTATCGAGTGATGGCGTGAACGAATTGGTCGCCCAGCTCATCGATGTCTAGACGGAACTGGCTACCAGGAATATCTTCCGACCAGTCGTGATCAGTCGTCATTGCTGTGGCATTTCATAATCGGAAGCGATCCCCTCGGCAGCGAGCCATTCACGACGCCAGCGCCTGCCGACGCTCGAGTCGACACCCGCGGCCCTTGCAATATCGGCACCAGTCGGCAGCTTTCCTGCGAGGCGCGCCGAATGCCACCATTCAAGGGCCGCATGCCTGGCAGTTCGCGACACAGAAGGCCGCTGTGGAGGGCGGGTCTTCAGCGACTGGTCGCCGAATTTTACGACCGGCCGAGGAGGCATCCGACCGGAAAGGACCGAGGCAGCTCGTTGATCGGCCTCGCTCAACCAGGCGGCGTATACGCGCAGCGTGGTCGCGCCTCCACCACCGTGCCCCAGCCGACCGGCGACGGTACGAATGTCGGTCCCGGCTGTGATGAGTTCCGTAGCGGAGTAGTGCCGCAGTGTGTGCAGGTGGCTGTCAATGCCGAGCCGTTTGGCGAGACGGTCATACCTCTGCGTCATGGTGTCTGGCACAGGGAATGTGCTGCCATCGGGTGCTGCGGAGAACACAAACGCCGCCGGCGAAAGCTCGATGCTGAGCGCTTCAGCACGCTGTTCCCAGCGACGCTTGTGCTCTGCCAGCACGTCGGCCGTGTCGCTGTCGATGACCGCGCGCCGCTGCTGATGGGTCTTCGTGTCCTTCTCCACCAGCTCGCCGTCTTCGCCAACGGAGATTGCCCGGCGTAGTGTGACCACGCTGTTGTCCAGGTCGACATGCTGCCAGCGCAGGGCGCACAGCTCCCCGCGGCGTGCGCCGAGCGTCATCGCGCACCAGACGAACGTCCCCCAGTCCGGATCCCGCCAGGCCTCGGTGACGATCCGGGACGCCTCGGCCGCCGTCGGCGGCTTCGGGTCCGGATGCGGCAGCGCCGGCTTGGCCGCCTGCTCAGCCGGATTGAGCGCAATCCACTTCCACCGCACGGCCCGGTCGAGCGCCCCGCTAAGGATCCAGTGAATCTGGCGAATCGTGGAAGCCGCCAAGCCCTTGCAGGCATGCCTCCCGCACCGCTCGTCGCACTCATGCGGCCGCTGCGTCCGATGCTGCACGTACCGCCGGCCGTCGCAGTGATCGCGGCACTTCCGAAGCCTCGCGTAGAACGTCTCCAGCAGCTCGGCGTCCACCCGGCCAACCTGGACGCTGCCGAGCATGGGCCGGATGTGCTTGTCCATCTTCAGGACGTAGCCGCGCCGCGTCGACGGCTCGACGTCGAGCACTTCCAGCCAGCGATCCAGCAGCTGATTGACCGTCGCCCTGGTCCTCGGATTGCGACGCTCGTCGACCTGGTTCAGCAGCCTTGTACGAGCCTTCTCAGCCTCACGGGCCGCATTCGGCCCGGGCGGGATGACCTCCGTGAGGTCGTGCCGGCGCTTCGTCAGCGGGTCCACGCCGGCGTATACGCGGACTCGGAGGGCGCCGCTCGGAAGGGTGTCGATCGTGCCCCGCTGTCGCTGCCGGGGAACCGCCCGTCGCGTCATACACCGCACGTTAGCAACCGCTCGCGTCACGTCCCGCGTCACGCGAGCCGCTCGGAGGCGGGTTCGAGAGCCGTTTTTGCTGGTGGGGCGGGCGGGACTCGAACCCGCGACCGAGGGATTATGAGTCCCCTGCTCTAACCCGCTGAGCTACCGCCCCGTACCGGCGGCGATCCTATCCCGGGGCGTCCAGCGCGGGCCAGCGATCTACTCTTCGTCCGCCTGCGGCGGTTCGTCCGGGGTCTGGTGGCCTGTGTCGTCGACCAGGCCCGGGGCCATGCTGCCGCCGTGGGCCTCCTGTGCCGGGTGGTCTTCTTCGGGGTTGCCGGGTGTGGGGTCGGGCTGCGTCGTGTCGGTCATGCACCTGTCAGTACCCCCTGCCGGCAGGCTCAAAGACCGACCAGGGCGCCGAGGGAGGCGAGCACCGCTCCTGCAGTGCGCCATCCTCCTGCGAGTGCCCCCTGGATGGAGGGGCTGTCTCGGTGGTCTCCCGCAACGAACAAGCCCTCCCCCAGTGCGACCGGCTTTCGGAGCCGGGCTTGCGGGACGGGTGCTGCCGGCAGGGCGTGCGGGATGGGTACGACCTTCAGCAGCTCCCAGTCGTCCGTGGCCACGCCGTAGATCCGTGCCAGCTCGACCCGCATCACCTGTTCCGAGGCCCCCGACGGCGCCGCGACTCCTACGGTGGAGGCCGCGATCAGGGAGCGGCCTGCGGGGGCGTACTCGGGGGCCGCGTTGGACATGACGATCGTGTTGGCCACGATTTCGCGGCGGTCGCCGTCCAGCAGGAGGGTGGGTTCGTCGATGGGCGCCTGGGGTGCGCCGAAGTAGTACGTGGTCAGGCCGCGCATGTCCGGGCGGGGCAGCCCTGGGAGGAGTTCGGATGCCGTGACCGGGTCCGTGGCGACGACGACCGCTCGGCAGCGGATGTCGCCGCCGTCCGTGACGACGCGGCCCGGGGTGACCGCCACGGTTCGGGCATTCACCAACAACTGCGGGTACGGCAGTGGCCCTGCGACCGCCGCCGGGAGCATGGCCATGCCGTGTGCCGGGACGCCGATGCGGCCGCGGGCGAAGGAGCGGAGGACCATCGCGAGGACGTGGCTGGACGTGTCGAGGGAGCGGTCGGCGAAGACGCCGGACAGGAACGGGCGCAGGACCTCTTCGATGATGCGGTGGGACAGGCCGGCCTTGCGTAGCGCTTCCTGGGTGGTCAGCTCCGGGGCGTCGAGGAGCCGGGCCGGCGGGTACGTCGCGCAGCGGGTCGCCAGGGCCGCGAACTTGAGGCGGTCGGTGAGGGTCCCGACGCCGCTGTTGAGGGCTTTCGGGGCGGCCATCGGGTCGCGGAGCGGGTTCTCGAGGCGGTGCAGGCGGCCGCCGCGCCGGACCAGGACGCCCGGCGTGAAGTAGCGCATCTCGAGCGCGTCGATGTCGACCAGGGCCGGGACCCTCGGGTACGCGGTGTTGAGGACCTGGAAGCCGCGGTCGAGCCGCCAGCCGTCGACGACGTCCGTGGCGACGCGGCCGCCGAGCCGGTCGGACGCCTCGACGAGGAGCCAGTCGACGCCGGCGCGGTCCAGCCTGCGGGCAGCGGCGAGCCCCGCGAGGCCGCCGCCGACGATGACGACGTCCACCTCTGGCGGCTGCGACACGGGCACCTCACAAGGGGACGAACAACGCAGCACTCAGCCTAACGGCGGACGCCGCCCGCGGCAGGCGAAAGAAGGGGCAAGGCGAAAGAGCAAGAGAAGAACAAGACAGCCGCAAGAACAGGTCAGGCCAAAGCCAACAGCTCAGCTTGGGCCCCGGAACACCGATGGCGACGGGCATGGATGAACAGGTCGAACGGCGCGTGCCCGGCCGGCTGTACGGGCGTACGGCCACGGAGATCACCGGGCCGGTGCGGACGCCCGCCGACCGGGTGCGGTACCGGCCGGTGCTGAGCCGTCGGCAGCACCGGGTGATGCTCGGGGTCGCCGGTCTGCACATCGCGTTCGCGCTGGCCCTGGTGGGTTTCCTGGTGCTGCCCGGCAACCTGCCCGCGCTGCGGGCCGGGGACCAGGTGCGGGACCTCGCCATGCTGGTGGGCCTGTTCCTCATGGTCGTGCTGCAGGTGATCGTGGCGTTGCGGACCTGGGTGCTGGCGTACTTCGCCGCCCGGGCCCGCGACCCGGAGCCGATGCCGGCCCCGGCCGGTCTGCGGGTGGCCCTGCTCACCACGATCGTGCCCGGCAAGGAGCCGGTCGAGCTGGTGCTGACCACGCTGCGCGCGATGAAGCGGGTACGCCACGACGGCCCGGTCGACGTGTGGCTGCTCGACGAGGGCGACGACGAGGAGGTGCGCCGCCGCTGCGAGGAGATCGGCGTACGCCACTTCAGCCGTAAGGGCCGCCCGGAGTGGAACCAGCCCAGCGGCGAGTTCAAGGCGCGGACGAAGCACGGGAATCACAACGCGTGGCGGGCCGCGTACGAGGACGACTATGACGTGGTCGCCCAGATGGACCCGGACCACATCCCGTATCCGAACTTCCTGGAGCGCAGCCTCGGCTACTTCGCCGACCCGGACACCGCGTTCGTGGTCGCGCCGCAGGTCTACGCGAACCTCACCGAGTCGTTCGTCGCGCGCGGCGCGGCCGAGCTGGCGTACATCTTCCACGGGATCATGCAGCGCGGCGGGAACGGGCACGGCGCGCCGCTGCTGATCGGTACGAACCACCTGTACCGGCCGGCCGCCTTCCAGCAGATCGGCGGCTATCAGGACTGCATCATCGAGGACCACCTGACCTCGATGGTGATCTACGGCGCCCGGAACCCGGAGACGGGCAACCACTGGAACGGCGTGTACACCCCGGATGTGCTGGCGGTGGGCGAGGGCCCGGCCACGTACTCGGACTTCTTCAGCCAGCAGAAGCGCTGGGCGTACGGAATCTGGGAGATCGCCCGCCGGCACTCCCCGGCGCTGATGCGCAGCCTGCCGCGGCGCAGCCAGCGGCTGTCGTTCTTCGCGCTGCAGTCGCACTACCCGACCACAGCCCTGTCCTGGGTGATCGGCATCGCGCTCAGCGCGCTCTACCTGGTCGGCGGCGTCACCATCAGCCGCCTCCCGGCGCTGGTCTGGGGTGTGCTGTTCGTCGGCAACCTCGTCGCCGGCCTGGCGTTCTTCCGCTTCACCCAGCGCTTCAACCTGGTGGAGCACGAACGGCGGTCGTTCGGCCTGGCCGGCATGGCCCTCGAGCTGGTCACCGCGCCCGTCTACGTCGCCGCCGCGGCCGCTCAGCTGGCCGGCCGCCCGCTCGCCTACGTCGTCACCCCGAAGGGTGCGGCGGCCACCGGCGACACCTGGCGCACGTTCCGCGGCCACCTCGGCTGGGCGGCGGTCGCCGCGGCCTGCCTGGCCTGCGGCGTCGTCCTGGACCACCCCTTCTGGACCCTCTATCTCTGGGCGTCGCTCACGCTCGGGATCTCCCTCGCGCCTTTGATCCACATGTACGCCCGCAGCGCCGCCCAGAGGTCCCGGCAGGTCGTCCCGCAACGCCGCATCGGCCGCAAGCTGGTGCGCGCGGGCCTGATCAGCGTGCAGCAGCTCGACGACCTGCTCGACCTGCAGGCGACGTCCGAGGAGGCGTGGCAGCGCCTGGGCGACCTCGCGGTGCAGCACGGGTATGTGAACGAGAAGCAGCTGTCCGACGTGCGGTGACGCTACGGCGACGCGGGTGCGGCGGTGCTCGATCGGTGAATCAGGACGGTGGGTACGAGCTCGGTGCCCGGTGTGCCGCGCTCGCCGCGGATCTGGTCGAGCAGGCCGTGCACGCAGCGCCGGCCCACCTCGGCGAAGTCCTGGTGCACGGTGGTCAGCGGCGGCAGGTACGACGCCGCGTCGGGGATGTCGTCGAACCCCACGACGCTGACCTGTCCGGGCACCCGGCGGCCGTGCTCGTGCAGGGCCCGCAGCACGCCCAGCGCCATCTGGTCGTTGGCCACGAAGACCGCGGTGCAGGAGGGGTCGGCGGCCAGGCGCCGGCCGGCCCGGTATCCGGAGGCGGCGGACCAGTCGCCGCGCTCGACCGGCGGCACAGGACGACCGGCGTCGGCGAGCACGGCCCGCCACGCCTGGGCCCGGCGCTCGGCGGAGAACGACTCGGCCGGGCCGCCGACGTGCCGGACCGTACGGTGGCCGAGCGCGAGCAGGTGCCGTACCGCCTGCCGGGCGCCGTCGGCCTGGTCGGTGTCGACCACGGGGTAGCGGTCGCCGGCGTCGGAGTCGACCACCACGACCGGCATGCCGGGTGGCAGGGTGAGGTCGGTGGCGTCGAGCAGGTGCACTTCCATGATCACGATGACGCCGTCGACGGCGAGCTCGCCGAGGCGGGTGAACGCGCCGAGCACGCCGTCCTGGGTGGGTGCGGCCACCGGGATGAGCGTGATGGCGTACCCCTCGAGCGCGGCCTGGGTGGCGATGGCCTCGACCGTCCGGCTGTTGCCGGTGGTGGCGAGGGTGAAGAGGATGACGCCGATGGTGCGGAATTCCCCGAGCTTGAGCGCCCGGGCCGCGCTGTTGGGCCGGTAGCCGAGCTCGCGCATGGCGTCCAGCACCACCTGCCGGGTGGACTCGACGACGCCGGGGTGGCCGGTGGACACCCGCGACACGGTCTGCGACGACACCCCGGCGAGGCGGGCCACGTCGGCCATCGAGACCCCGCGTGAGCGGCCCGCCTTCCTTGACGATCCTGGCACCGGGTGAAACTATCACCGCCATGTTTACGTAAACATAGCCACCCATGGTTACGTGAACACGAGGGAGGCACCATGGTCACGCATGCCCCGGCGCGGCCCGGCCGCCGACGACGGCGCCGGTCCCTCGAGGGCTGGATGTTCGTCGGCCCCTTCATGCTCGTCTTCGCGCTGGTCTTCCTGGCGCCGATCGGCTACTCGATCCACCTCAGCCTGTACCGGAACCGGCTCATCGGCGGCACCTCGTTCGTCGGGCTGGACAACTACGCCCAGGCGATCGGGGACGCCCAGCTCTGGGCCGGGTTCGGCCGGGTGGCGCTGTTCCTCGTGGTCCAGGTCCCGATCATGCTGCTGCTCGCGCTGCTGGTCGCCCTCGCCGTGGACAGCGGCCGGCTCTACGGCAGGGCCTTCTTCCGGGTCACGATCTTCCTGCCGTACGCGGTGCCGGCGGTCGTGGCCACGCTGATGTGGGGCTTCATGTACAGCAACCAGTTCGGGCTGGTCGGCAGCATCAACGACGCCCTGCACGTCACGCTGCCCGAGCCGCTCTCCGCCGGCCTCGCGCTCGCCTCGATCGGCAACATCGTCACCTGGGAGTTCGTCGGCTACAACATGCTGATCTTCTACTCGGCGCTGCGGGTCGTACCGGTCACGCTCTACGAATCGGCGGAGATCGACGGCGCCGGGCAGTTCCGGATCGTCCGGGCGATCAAGCTCCCGCACCTGCGGGGCGCGCTCGTGATCGCGACGATCTTCTCGGTGATCGGCAGCTTCCAGCTGTTCAACGAGCCCGCGATCATGCGCCCGCTGGCCCGCAACGTGATCACGACGGCATACACGCCCAACATGTACGCCTATTCGCTGTCGTTCTCGGGTCAGCAGTACAACTACGCCGCCACCGTGGCGATCATCATGGGCCTCATCACGATGGCCGTCGCGTACGCCGTGCAGCTGCGCGGCACGAGGCGGAAGTGATGCACCGGCGGCGCAGCGTCGTGCTGACGGCCCTCACCGCCCTGGTCGCGATCTACAGCCTCGTCCCGCTGTTCTGGCTGGTGGTGAACGCGACCAAGACGCAGCAGGGCCTGCTCAGCTCGTTCGGCCTGTGGTTCGGCGACGGCAAGTTCGCCCTGCTCGACAACATCCGGCAGACCCTCACGTACGACGACGGGGTGTTCGTCCGCTGGCTCGGCAACACCCTGCTGTACGTGGTGGCCGGCGCGGGCGGGGCGACGCTGCTGGCGACGCTGGGCGGGTACGGGCTCGCCAAGTTCGACTTCCCCGGCAAGCGCGCGGTCTTCGCCGTCGTCATCGGTGCGGTCGCCGTCCCGGGCACCGCGCTGGCCGTACCGACGTTCCTGATGTTCAGCAGGATGGGGCTGACGAACACGCCGTGGTCGGTGATCATCCCGTCGCTGGTCTCGCCGTTCGGGCTCTACCTCATGTGGACGTTCGCCGCGCAGGCCGTACCCGACGAGATGCTGGAGGCCGCCCGGATCGACGGCGCGGGCGAGTTCCGTACGTTCTTCCGCGTCTCGGCACCGCTGCTCGGGCCCGGCATCGTCACCGTCCTGCTCTTCACCGTGGTCGCGACCTGGAACAACTACTTCCTGCCGCTGATCATGCTCAAGGACCCGCGGTGGTACCCGCTGACCATCGGCCTGAACTCCTGGAACGACCAGGCACAGACCGTCGGCGGCCAGGCCGTGTTCAACCTCGTCATCACCGGATCGCTGCTGACGATCCTGCCCCTGCTCGCCGCGTTCCTGCTCCTGCAGCGGTACTGGCAGTCCGGCCTCGCCGCCGGCAGCGTCAAAGAATGAAAGGACACCGATGTCCACAATCCTGAAGGTGGCCGCCGCCGCGACCGCCGCGATGCTCGCCCTCGCCGCCTGCAGTGACGATTCCTCCTCCGACCTCGCCACGCCGCCGGCGACCGGCACCGAGGCGGATGTCACGGCCGCGCTGCAGAAGGGCGGCACCCTCACCGTCTGGGCCTGGGACAGCACGATCAAGGACGTCGCCGCGGGCTTCGAGAAGAAGTACCCGAACGTCAAGATCAATCTGGTCAACGCCGGCACCGGCGACAAGCAGTACACGGCGCTGCAGAACGCGGTCGCGGCCGGCAGCGGCGTACCCGACGTCGCGCAGATCGAGTACTACGCGGTCCTGCAGTTCGCCATCGCCAAGTCGCTGGCCAACATCTCCGGCTACGGCGCGTCCGGGCTGAAGAGCAGCTTCACGCCCGGCCCGTGGAACGCGGTGACCCCGAACGGCGGCGTCTTCGGCCTGCCGCTCGACTCCGGGCCGATGGCGCTGTTCTACAACAAGGAGGTCTTCGACAAGCACGGCATCGCGGTGCCCGCCACGTGGACCGAATACGTCGACGCCGCCCGCAAGCTGCACAAGGCCGACCCGAAGGCGTACCTGACCGCGGACACCGGCGACGCCGGCTTCACCACCAGCATGATCTGGCAGGCCGCCGGCAAGCCGTACCAGGTGGACGGCACGACCGTACGGATCGACTTCGCCGACCCCGGCGCCGCCAGGTTCGCGACCGTCTGGCAGCCGATGATCAGCGAGAAGCTCGTGGCGCCGATCCCGCCGTGGACCGACCAGTGGTTCAAGGCGCTGGCCGACGGCACCATCGCGAGCCTGCCGACCGGTGCCTGGATGCCGGGCAACCTCGCCTCGGGCGCGGCGCCCGCATCCGGCAAGTGGCGGGTGGCGCCGATGCCGCAGTGGGAGGCCGGCGGGCAGGCCAGCGCGGAGAACGGCGGCAGCTCGCTCGGCGTGCCGGAGAAGTCTGCCAACAAGGCGCTGGCGTACGCGTTCGTCAAGTACGCCTCGGTGGACGAGGGCAAGGACCTGCGGATCAAGGGCGGCGCCTTCCCCTCCACCACGGCCGACCTGCAGAACCCGGCGTTCCTGAACACGCCGTTCCCCTACTTCGCGGGGCAGAAGGCCAACGAGATCTTCGCGAAGTCGGCCCAGCAGGTCGTCCCCGGCTGGTCGTACCTGCCGTTCCAGGTGTACGCGAACAGCGTCTTCAACGACACGGCGGGTAAGGCGTACGTGTCCTCGACGACTCTGGCCGACGGGCTGAAGGCGTGGCGGGACCAGTCCGCGAAGTACGGCACCGAGCAGGGCTTCACCGTCAAGTGACCCCCGCCAGAGCCAAGGAGAGCCCATGACGTTCCGTTGGTTGCGCCGAGCCGGTGCCCCCCGCCTGGAATACGGCGCCGACTACAACCCCGAGCAGTGGCCGCGCGAGGTCTGGGACGAGGACGTCGAGGCGATGCGTACGGCCGGCGTCACCATCGTCTCGCTGGGCATCTTCTCCTGGGCACGGCTCGAGCCCGCCGACGGCGAGTACGACTTCGGCTGGCTCGACGACGCGATGGACCTGCTGCACGCCAACGGGATCCTCGTCGACCTCGCCACGGCGACCGCCTCTCCCCCGCCCTGGCTGACGACGGCGTACCCGGAGATCCTGCCGGTGGACCGGGAGGGCCGCACGCTGTGGCCGGGCGGCCGGCAGCACTGGCGGCCGACGTCACCGGTCTTCCGCCGGTACGCGCTGCGCCTGGTCCGCGAGCTCGCCACCCGGTACGCCGCCCACCCCGCACTGGCCGCCTGGCACGTCAACAACGAGCTGGGCTGCCACAACGTCTACGACCACTCGTCCGACGCGGCATCCGCGTTCCGCGACTGGCTGCGCTCGCGGTACGGCACCCTCGACGCCCTCAACGAGGCGTGGGGCACCGCGTTCTGGTCGCAGCGGTACGGCGAATGGGACGAGATCCTGCCGCCACGGCTCGCCGCCACCCACCCCAACCCGAGCCAGCAGCTGGACTTCAAACGGTTCTCGTCGACGGTGCTGAAGGACTACCTGATCGCGGAGCGGGACATCCTGCGGGCCGTCACGCCGGAGGTGCCGGTGACGACCAACTTCATGGTCATGGGCGAGACGAAGGCCATGGACTACGCGGACTGGGCCGCCGAGGTCGACTTCGTCGCCAACGACCACTACCGGCAGCCGGGGCCGCGCTCCCGCGACGAGTTGTCGTTCTCGGCGAACCTGACCGGCAACCTGGCCGGCGGGCGGCCCTGGTTCCTGATGGAACACTCGACCAGCGCGGTGAACTGGCAACCGGTCAACCTCGCCAAGCGGCCCGGCGAGCTCGAACGGGACTCGCTGACGCACGTCGCGCACGGCGCCGACGCGGTCTGCTTCTTCCAGTGGCGGCAGTCCCGGGCCGGGGCCGAGAAGTTCCACTCGGCGATGGTCCCGCACGCCGGCACCGACAGCGACCTCTTCCGTACGGTGTCGGCCCTGGGCGCCCGCCTGCGGGAACTGGCTTTCGTCGCCGGCGCACCGCGTACCCGCGCGCGGGCCGCCATCGTCTTCGACTGGACGTCCTGGTGGGCCGGCGAGCAGGACTCCCACCCGACCGACCGGTTGCGCTATCGGCGGGAGGCCCTCGACTGGTACACGGCGTTCCTCGACGCGGGCGTCCGCGTGGACGTCGTGCCGCTGTCCGCGCCGATCGAGGACTACGACGTCGTGGTGGCGCCGATCCTGTACGTCGTCCCGGCCGGCCTCGGCAAGCGCCTGTCCGCGTACGTGGAGAACGGCGGTCACCTGGTGACGACGTACTTCTCCGGCATCGTGGACGAGAACGACCACGTCTGGCTCGGCGGGTACCCGGGTGCGTTCCGGGACCTGCTGGGCATCCGGATCGAGGAGTTCGCGCCGCTGCTCGACGACGAGCGGGTGCGGCTGGACAACGGCACGACCGGGACGCTGTGGACGGACCGGATCGACGTCACCGGGCCGGGAACCGAGGTGCTGGCGTCGTACGCCTCCGGCGATGCGGCCGGCCGGCCCGCCATCACCCGCCGTGGCGTGGGAGCCGGCTCGGCCACGTACGTGTCCACCAGGCTCGGACCGGACGGCCTGGCGCCGGTGCTCGGTGATCTTCTCGCGCGGGCCGGCGTGGAGAGCGAACTGCCCGCCGGGCTGCGCGGACGCGTCGAGCTGGCGATCCGCGGCGATGTCCGCTTCCTGATGAACCGCACCGACGAGGAGATCAACCTGACCGCGTTCGGCCCTGGGGCCGGCCCCGGCCCCGGCCCCGGGACCCTGGCGGCCGGCGCGGTGGCCGTCACCGAGTCGTGAATCCGGCCGGCGCGATTCCGGAGTGGGCCGGCGGGCTCAGGATGAGCGGCTCGTCGCCGTAGCGCTGCCGGAACTCGGCCCGCGCCGCGTCGAGGTCACCGGCCGCGGCGACCACGGTGACACCCGTACCGTCGGCGCGGGGAGTCACCAGCTTGAGGTTGATCTGTCGCGTCGACCAGTAGTGCCAGTCGCCGGTCACCCGCGCGGCGAGCGGCTCCAGCTCGTCCAGCGAATACGGCGCGTCCCGGAACTCGACGTCGACCTCGGGGACGCGTTCCCGCACGAAGGTGTCGAGGGCCGCGTCCGGCCTGCGGTACACGACCAGCCGGTCGTTCTCGACGTCGAGCCCCGCGAACGACCGCGAATACAGCGAGCGCAGCGGCATCTGGACGGTGTTCACCGCTGTCTCGGCCGCGGTGGAATCGTCGCCGAACCCACAACCGCCGAGCGCGACGACGACCAGCAGGTAGGCGGCCGCCCACCTCCCCACCGACGACCGGCACTCCCGCACGACGGTCCACCTCACACGACTACGACGATCCAGCCCGTGGAACGAGTTCCCCTCTTCACCGAGTGTCCAGGGGTACACCGACGCGGGCCGGCTGGGCTGCGGCCCGGCGCCGCGGGCCAGCTGGGCTGCGGCCCGGCGCCGCGGGCCAGGTGGGCTGCGGCCCGGCGCCGCGGTCACGCCCGCGCGGATCAGCGGATGACCACCGTGGCCGGATGCAACGGAACCGTGCGCACCTGGCCCCTGCCTTTCCGCGGCCACTCAGCCCAGGCTGAGCCTGTCGGCCGCCGGCACGAAGTAGTAGCCGCCGCCGAAGGGCAGCAGATACTTCGCCAGGGCTTCCCCGGTCAGCCGCTGCTGGATCGCCGCGAATCCCCGCTCGACGTCCCGCTGGTAGCACGTGAAGATCTGTCCCGCGTCCTCCCCGCGCCGGTACGACCAACCGCGCCGCAGGATGCGGTGGCGCTGCGATTCCGCGGTTCCGGGGTTGGCGCGGCGGACATGGGCGTCGAGTGCGATGCGGCGCCCGTCCGGGTCCGCGGCGTAGTCGACGTCGCCCTGCCCCAGCGGGGCGCCGGTGTCCCTGTCGCGGCCGAAGACCTGTTCCTGCTCGTCGCGGGGCTCGCGCTCCCAGCTGCTCATCGCCAGGCGGATGAGCCGGACGGCCAGGTAGCTGCCGCCCGTGCACCAGGCCGGTTCGCCGTCGCCGGGCTGCACCCACACCAGGTCGTTCATGAGGGCGGGGTCCGCGGCCTCCGGATTGCCGGCGCCCTCGCGGAACCCGAAGAGGTTGCGGACGCCGGCGCCCCGGTCGCGGGGGTGGAAGCCGTCGATGCGCCAGCGCTGCCGCAACCCGGGGATCGCCGGGAGGCGCAGGGCCCGGGCGTCGGTCGCGGCGGCCTGGACCAGCACGTCGCCGTGACACCAGGACGGGTCCAGGACGTCGCCGGGGAACTCCGGCATCGTCGTCAGCAGCCGCGGCCGGCTCAGCCCGTACCGGCCGTCGAAGAGCGACGCGCCCAGCGCGACCGTGACCACGGCGGCCGGGACCGATCGTGCCAGCTCGCGCAGCGCCCGGGTGAGAGCCGGGCGGTCCGCCGCCGTCGCGTCGTACGCGGTCAGCACCACGGCCGGCAGCGGCGGCGAGACGATGCCGGGCTGGTGGACGACCGGCCCGACCGGCCCCGCGGCCGGTTGCCCCGCGGGCGGTTGCCCAGCGGGCGGTTGCTCCGCGACCGGTTCGCGCCGCGGGGCCGAGCAGGCCGCCGCACCGACCGATGCAGCGGTGGCCGCCGCCCCGGCCAGCAGGGCGCGGCGGCCGATCGGGGCGTCAGGAAGCACCGCTGAACAGCTCCGGTCCTACGTAGAGCAGCTTGTTCGGCGACGTGTCCGTGGTGGCCAGCCGCAGGGCGCCGACGGTGGTGGCCCCACCGATGCGCTGCGACACCTGGGCCGGCGTCATCGCCGGGTTCTCCGCGAGCAGCAGAGCCGCGGCCCCCGCCACATGCGGTGAAGCCATCGAGGTGCCGCGCAGCGAGCGGGCCGCGCCGTCGGTGACGTTGCTGGCCGACTTGATGTTCTCGCCGGGGGCGAACAGGTCCAGGCAGGTGCCGTAGTTGGAGCCGGGGTCCGTACCGCCCCAGTTGCGGGCCCGCTCGTCGGCGGAGTTGCTGGCGCCGACGGTCAGCGCGGACGGCTCGGACGCGGGACTGTAGTTGCAGGCGTTCGCGTCGGAGTTGCCCGCGGCCACCACGTAGGTGATGCCCGCCGCCACCGACGCCGCGACGGCCTGGTTCTCCACCGGCGAATAGCCGCCACCGAGGCTCATGTTGGCGACGGCCGGCTTCTGCGCATGCGCGGTCACCCAGTCGATGCCCGCGATCACCTGGCTCTGGGTGCCCGGCCCGGCGCAGCTGAGCACGCGTACGGACACCAGCTCGGCGTTCGGCGCGAGGCCGTACGTCGCCCCGCCGACCGTGCCGGCGACGTGGGTGCCGTGCCCGCTGACGTTGCAGTCCTGCCCGTTCCAGCCGTCGTCGAGGGCGTCGAAGCCCACGGTCGCCCGGCCGCCGAACTCCTGATGGCTGGTCCGGATGCCGGAGTCCAGGACGTACACGTGCACGCCGGCGCCCGCCGAGTCGGGGTACGTGTAGCCGTCGTCGAGGACGGAGGTGCGCTGGTCGACCCGGTCCAGGTTCCAGATCGGGTACGGCCGGGTCTCCGCCGGATACACCAGCGTGTCGGCCTCGACCCGGGCCACCGCCGGGTCGGCGGCGATCCGGCGCGCCTGCGCCTTGCTGGCCCGGACGACGAAACCGTCGAGGGCGCTGCCGTACGTGCGCTGCACCTTGCCGCCGTGCCGGGTGGCGACGGAGGCCGCCAGCGAGCCGACCGATCCCTTGGCGGGCTTGCGCAACGCCACGATGTACTGGCCCTCGACCACCTCCGCGCCCGCCGGCACGTACACCGGACCGTCGGGCGGTGCGGCCTGCGCGGCGGCCGATACGGCCAGCGGCAGCGCGACGACCGCGGTCGCGATCGTCACGCCGAGCCGGCGTCCCGTGCTGGTTCTCACGCCTGTTCCTCCCCCGTGTGCTGTGGCTTACGACTCCTTGATGACATCCGCGAGCAGCGCGACCGCGGCGGCCGCGTGCGGCTTGACGGCGCCGCGCGACGCGAAGTCCTTGGCCCGGACGAGCAACTGCCGCTGCCCCTGCTCGACGTCGCGCCCCAGAACCCCGGTCAGGAACCGGCGCACCCGGGGCTGCAGGTCCGCGCCGACCAGGGCGTCGGGCACCGTGCCCGCGTCCAGGCGGGCGACGGCGGCGTCGATGGCCGCCGCGGCGTCCGGCACGTACAGGTAGTCGGGGCCCTGCGGCAGACGCTGACGGGTCAGGTCCGCCCCACCGCGGAAGGACGTCTTGACGAGTTCGGCGCCGGAGAAGTCGTTGCCGTGGAACTCGTTGGCCGTGCGGAGCATCAGCGCCCGCACACTCTCCGGCGGTTCCCCGAGCCCTTGCTCGGTGAGGCCGCGCGCATACGACCGGTAGCGCGACTCCCCGGACTGCGGCAGCGGTGCGCCCCAGAACTGCCCGGAGCGCACCGTGCCGGACACGACACAGTCGACCATGTCCACGAACTCGCCGTCCCACTCGCGCAGATCCACGTCGCGGAAGGTGCACCGGACGAACCGCGCGAAGCCGGCCATCGCCCGCTGGATCCGGGCGCCGTCGAAGACGCAGTCCACGTACTCGGACACCGCCACGCCGGAACCGAACGTCGCTGTCTCCACCCGCATCCCGGCGAAGACGCAGCGGTCGAAGCGGGAGGCGTGTGCGCCGAAGGAGCCGAGCCGCAGGCCGGTGAAGTCCTTCTCCACCAGATGCTCGTGGTCGAAGAACAGCCGGTCACTTGGCCCAGGTGTAGGTGGCGTACTCACAGGTGAGGTAGTCACCGCCCTTCTTCTTGTGGGCCTTGACCGCCTTGGGCGTGGTCAGCTCGACGAGCTTGCCGTTCCAGTTGTCGAGGAAGTCCGGCCCGGTGGTCCGGTACGTGAACCGGCCCGGGTACTTGTCCTCCAGGCGCTTGGCCGTCTCCTTGTGAACCTCGGAGCCGTAATACTGCCACTTGCGCCACGGTTCCTCGTCCATCGCGTCGAGCTGGTCCTGGGACAGCCGGTTGTGCAGGTAGTCGTTGCCCTCGTTGGCGACTTCCTGCGCCATGTCCATGACCGTGTTCCGGGAGCAGGACGCGGACGGCGGCTTCTGCGCCTGCGGCTTGCCGCCGGAGTTCGCCTTCTGCCCGGTGGGGTCGGTGAGCGCCGTCGGACGGTTGGTGACATAGGCGTACGGGTTGACGTCGCCCGACGCCAGTCCGAGCGGGTCCTCGCTGATGAACCGCTGCAGGACCGGGCTGTAGTAGCGGGCCCGGTAGTAGTACAGCCCGGTCCCGTCGTCCTCGCGCCCGGTGAACCGGTACGGGTTTCCGCCGTCCGTCCCGGTGACCGTGGTGGCGCCGAACGGGTCGTAGCTGTAGGAGGCCCCCGCGCCGGCGTTGTCGACCAGGGCCAGCGTGCTGCCGAGCGCGTCGGTGAGATACCGCTTCGTGGTCCCGCCGGCCTCGCGCAGCTGCCAGCCGTCCACGCCCGCGCTGGTCATGGTCGCCGAGACGGCGTCCCCGGCCTTCTCCTGGGCGACGTTGTCGCCGTCGTAGAGGAAGTCGGTGGTGGCGGAGCCGACGGTACGGGTGGTGCGCCGCCCGTCGGTGCCGTACCCGAAGGTGGCCTCGAGGCCCGTACGGGACACCCGGGCCAGCCGCCCACGGTCGTCCCAGGTGAACGTGCTGGTGCCGTCGGAGGTGAGGTTGCCGTCGGCGTCGTAGCCGACCTCGACGCCGTCGATGGCCTTGATGCGGTTGGCCTCGTCGTAGGTCACCGGCCCGTACGCGGGCGGCAGATCGCTGCGGGAGAAGCTGCCGGCGGTGCGGATCGGCAGGCCGGCCGCGTCGTAGTCGTAGGTGAGGTCGCCGAGCTGGGTGCTGCCGGCCTGATAGACGATGGACTTGATCTGGCCGGCGTCGGTGTAGGTGTAGGTCTGCCGTACCCCGGTGCCCGGCGCGCCGATCTGCTTCGTGCGCCCGACCGGGTCGGGGGTGACGACGGTGACCTGGGTGGTGCCCTGCTGGATCTCCGCCAGGCCGCCGCTCGCGTCGTACACGTGCCGGGTCGCGGATCGGCCCGGGAGCGTCAAGGTCCGGTCGCGCACCGTCGTGCCGTACGCGTAGCTGACCGAGCCCTGCGGCGTGGTCTCGACCTTGACCCGGTCGAGCTCGTCGTAGTCCAGACTGGTCGAACCGGCGACCGAGTCCTCGATGGTGCGCAGCCGATCGCCGAGGTCGTAGCCGTAGACGATCGTGTCGTCGGGCCCGATGCGGCTCTCCGACCGCCGGTTGAGCTCGTCGTAGTCGTGCTCGGTGACGATGCCGCGCCGGCTGATGTGCTTCTTGAGGTTCTCGTTGCCGTCGTACTCGAAGGTTTCCGCCTTGCCGGTCGGGTCGGTGACCTTCGCCAGCTGGTCCATCGCGTTGTAGTCGTAGACCGTGACTCCGCCGCGGGCGTCCTCCACCTCGTGCAGGAAGTCCTTGGCGTCGTAGCGGAAGTGGACGGTACGGCCCAGCCCGTCGGTGATCGACGCGATCTTGTCGTTGCGGCCCCAGGCGGTGTCGGTGACCGCGCCGCGGCCGTCGGCCTGGTAGATGATCCGGCCCAGCGGGTCGAAGCCGGCCTGGGTCGCCCGGCCCACCGGGTCGGTCACCTTCACGGCGTCGGCGCCCACGTACTCGGTGATCGTGGTCTTCAGCGCGGCGTCGGTCTGGTGCGTGATGAGGCCGCTCGCGTTCACCGTCAGGGTGGACTTGCGGTTCATCGGGTCGGTGATGCTCTTGACGGCGCCCCGGGTGTCCAGCTCGTAGACCGTCGCCTTGTTGTACGCGTCGGTGTACTTCGTCAGCTCACCGTGCGGCCCGTTGCGCTCGAACTGCTCGGTCCGCGCCTGCGCCGTGCCCTCCAGGTAGGTGATCTTCTTGACCTGGCCCAGCGCGTCGTACTCGTAGCCGGTGCGGCGGTTCAGCGCGTCGATGCTCGCCTTCGGCCGGACCAGCGACGCGTCGTACTCGATGGTGGTGGTCTGCGCCTTCGCGGTGCCGTACGCGCGGGTGTCGGTGACCATCGACCCGCGGCTGTTGAAGGTGAAGCGACGCACGAAGCCACGCGGATCGGTCACCTTGGTCTCGGTGATGACGCCGTTGGCGGCGGTGTAGTCGAAGACGGTCAGGCCGTCGTCCGCGGTCCGCTGGGTCTTGACCCGCCCCTGGTCGTCGTACTCGTTGAGCAGGAACTGGTTGTGCCGGGCGTCGATGATCGTCTTGAGCCGGCCGGCCGGGTCCCAGGTGTACTCGGTCACCCGGTTGTCCGGATCGGTGACGGTGCGCAGGTGGCCCGTCGGGTCGTACGTGTAACTGACCCGCCGCCCGAGGTTGTCCTCGACGGCGCTGATCCTCGGCGGGTTGCCGGAGTCGTAGCTGAACCGCACCCAGCGGCCGCTCGGCGAGGTGATCTGCGTGATCGCGCCGTTGAGCCGCACCTTGCCGTCGGTGCCGGGACCGGCGGTGGCCCGGGTGATGGTGGTGGTGTTGCCGAACTTGTCGCGGATGGCCTGCATCGGGGCCTCGTCACCGAGCACGATGACGGTGCCGTCGCGCATCGTGACGTCCCAGCCGTCGCCGTTCCAGGCCACCGTGGACCCGTCGTAGCGGGTGGGCGTCGGATCGGCCGCGAAGACCGCGCCGGCGTAGTCCGTGCCGGGCGTGGTCCGGGTGTAGTGGATCTTCGACCCGTCCGGCTGGATGAGGTCGAACGCCTCGAAGCTGAAGTTGCCGATCGTGCCCGGCGACCACGGGAACATGCCGTAGTCGAAGTTCATGCCGACACCGAACGCCCGGACGTCCGGGTCGCCCTGCTGGTAGGTCCGCTTGATCTCGATCGGCATGACGTCGTCGATCGCGAGGTCGACACTCTCGTCGACCAGCAGCCCGGTGGCGGGGTCGACGGGGTCACCGGTGCGCGGGCCGGCCTGCACCGGTGCCTTCGGCGGCGGGTTCATCCCGGGCACCGCGGTCATGGCACCGGTCAGGCGGTAGAACTTGACGCCCGGGTCGGGGACGATCTGCTTGCCGTTCCTGGTGACCCGGCCCAGGCCGTACAGATGCCAGCCCTTGCCGTCGGGGTCGTAGTTCCAGAACTGCGTCCTGGTGCCGGGCGCCTCCCTGGTGTAGTTCGGGTAGACGATCCTGGCGCCCTCGGGGAACAGCACTCCCCCACCCGGCTGGACGCTGAAGTAGACCGGGACCTTGGTCGGCGGCAGCGGGAACGGCGGCCGGTCGATCGGGATCGGGGTCAGGCTGAGCTCGCGGGTGACCTTGCCGTCCGAGTCGCGGATCACCGTGCCCTTCGGGATGTGCACCTCGAGGCCGGGGATCGCCCTGGTGGTCAGCACGACCTCTTCGGTGGTCGGGCTCGGCACGGTGACGACCGCATCGGTGTCGATCTGCGGCAGGAACACCGTGTACGGCAGGACGAGCACCTGCCCGCGCTCCACCTCGACGCCGATGTCGAACACCCCGTAGTGCGCGTCGGTGCCGGTGGCGGTACGGCCGTCGACGCGCAGCGACACGTGACCGCCCGGGATCCCGGCCAGGGCGAAGCGACCCTGCGCGTCCGTGGTCGCCGACTTGCCGGCGGCGCGCACCGTGACCTTGGTCAGCGGCTTGCCGGAGGTGTCGAGGACCTTGCCGACGACGCCCGTGACGCCGACGGGGAACTGCAGGGCCCGGTCGCGCGGCGCCGGGGTCTTCTCCCCGGTGGTCCAGCCGCCACCGCTGAGGTTGCGGGCGTCCGGCTTCCATCCCGCGCTGACCTGGCATTCGCTCGCCCGCGGCGCCGGCTTCGGCGCGGTGGCCGCCTGGCCCGGCGCCGGCGCGGTGAGGCCGGGCGTGGCCTCCCGCTCGGTCTCGCAGACCGGGGTGGCGGGCTTGGGCTCGTCGAACGCCTTCGCCGTCGACTTCGCGGCCAGCGGGGTCGTGCGGTTCTTCAGGCCGAGGTCGATCTCGCCGGTGGCGCCGGTGCCCGGGTCGAGGATCAGGGTGTGCACGCCGGTCGCGGTGAGCGTCGGCAGTTGCTCCCGCAGCCGTACGGGCCACCAGTGGTTGGCGAGCGTCCGGCCGTCGGGACCGATGAGCGTGTAGTAGAACGCGCCGCCACCCTCGAGGCCGAGCCGGACGATGTTCATGTCGATCTTGTCGGCGGCGGTGCCGGTGAAGGTCAGGCGGGCGTTCTGCGCCGGGCGCGGGATCGCGATCGTGCTGGTCGGCCCGTCCACCGTGAACGTGCCCGCGTCGACCTCGGTGGAGAGGAAGACGGTGAGGTCGCCGGTCTCCCGGTTGATGGTGCTGATCTCGACTCGGTGCTCACCGGCCACGGTCAGGGCCGGCAGGTCCAGGCCGAAGCGGGTGTCGATGGTGGAGCCGTAGAAGTAGCTGCCGTCGGGCTTGTAGACCCGCACCGACAGGTTCGCCATGGGCGTGCGCGTTCCGAGGCTCAGCCGCTGACCGACCTGGCCGGTGAAGCGTCCGACCACCTTCTGGCCGGGCAGGGTGACCGGCGCGGGCAGGGCGGTGTCGAGTGCCATCGCGCCCAGGTCGACGGGCTCGGCCATGTAGACGTTGATCCGGCCGGTCCCGGGCGACTCGGGGTCGACCTGGAGCCGGTAGCGACCGGTGTCGGGCAGGGCGGCGATGTCGAAGCTGCGGCCGCTGCCGAGGCTGACCTGCGAACCGTTCGGCCGGAAGAGCCGCAGCGTCACCTCGCCCGGGATGGCGTTGTCGATGCTGCCCACCGAGATGGGCCGGCCCGCGGTGCCGTTGAAGTCGAAGTAGGCGTCCCGGCCGGGCCGGTCGATGGTGACGCTGGCCCGGGTGTTCGGCGTCAGCGTGCCGGCTTCGATGGCGGTGGACAGCCACGCCTTCACCGTGCCGACGGCCTGCCAGCCGGTGATGAGCAGGTAGTGCGTGCCGGTCTTGCGCAGCGTCGGCAGCGACCGCGCTTCCGGCCAGCCACCGCTGAGCAGCTCGCGCTGCACCTCGTCGGGCTCGATCAGCAGGGCGCCCGGATAGTACGGCCGGTCGTTCTGCTGCAGCAGGTTCTCCGAGTAGCCCAGCTGCAGGTTCTGGCCGGTGGTGCCATTGAAGGGCAGCCGCACCGATTGCCCGGGCCGCTCGATGCGCATGTCGGCCGCCGCGCCGTTGATGCCCAGCGTGGTCCCGTTGATGACGGCGGACAGCCACACCTTGCCGAAGCCCAGCTCGTTCGGCCCGAAGGTCACGGCGAGCTTGTACGTGCCGGCCGCCTTGGTCTTGTAGACCATGGTCGGGATGTACTGCGACAGCGCGTAGTCCCACTGCTGGTAGGTGCCGTCCGGCGCCGTGATCTTGACGACGAAGCGGTTCGACGGCTCGCTGAGCTCGGTGAGGCCGAGGCTCAGCCACTCGTTGGCCGCGGCGGTGAACGGGAATTCCTTCGGCTGCTGCGCGGTGGTGATCTGGAACGGGACGCCGGCGCCGTTCTTGGTCAGGCTGATCCCGGCGAGGGTGCTGGACGCGGCGATGCTGACGGACCCGCCGACGCCGTCGTTCGGCTTGATCACCATCGCGTACCGGCCGCTGGTGGGCATGGCGGGCAGGTCCTGGCTCAGCGGCGCGCCGGCCCAGATGTCGATCGGGTCACCGAGCGAGCCCCGGCCGAAGTTGCCGCCGTACGGCGTGTACATCCACAGTGCCGAGCGGACCGGGATGGTGTTGTTCGAGGACTTGATGTTGAGCCGCTCGCCGGCGGTGCCGTCGACGAAGAGCAGCGCCGACTTGCCGGCCGGAATGGTGGCGGTGACGGCGGCGCCGTCCTTGGCCACGATGCCGGCGTACACGAGGTCGCGCATGACGAACCCGCGCGGCGCGATGAGGAAGTCGTTCGAACTGGTAGCGGTCCCGCCGGGGGTCCGCACAGTGACCTTCCCGGAACCGGCGGCGTCCGGGACCCGGACCCGGAGGCTGGTGCCACTCGCCTCCTCGACCCGGGCGACCGTGCGGTGGAACATCACCACATTGCGCGAGGCGACGGGGTCGAACCCGGTGCCGGTGATCGTCACGACGTCGTTCTTGTTGCCCTGGCTCGCCGACAGCCCCGTGATGGCGGGCGCGGCGGCGCCCGCGGTGAGCGCGAACGGCTTGGGGCTGGTCGCGGTGACGCCGTCGACGCTGACCTTGACCTCACCGGCGGTGGCGTCGGCGGGCACCTCGAACGTCAGCCGGTTGGTGCTCGCAGCGAGCACCGGCGCCGCGATCCCGTCGACGGTGACGGTGTTCGCGCTCGCGGTGGCGGAGAAACCGGTGCCCTGGATCTCCACTCTGGTGCGGGCCGGGCCCCGGGCGGGGACCAACGCGAAGATGGTGGTCCGGCTCGCCGGGATGCGCTCGGTGCGCAGGAGGTTGCCGGCATCGTCGTACGTGTTGACCGCGGCCTCGGTGCCGTTGCTGGTGGCGACCAACTGCCCGGCGGCGTCGTAGAAGTGGTCGCGAGGACCGGCGGACGCAGCGGCCGCCGCGCGCACGGGCGCGGACGGCTCGGCCGGCATGGCGGCCGACGCCGGCGCTTGAGCGAGGGCGCCGCCCAAGGCGACCAACGCGATGACTGAGGCTTTTCTCCGCAGGCCGAAGCCCCGCGACGCGCGCATTGATCCCCCCGTAAAAGACCATCACATGTCGTGTTGGGGCACACCGTAGGCGAGGGGGAGGGAGCGCGTCTGCCCCGTTTCTGTCGGCTGTGGATATCTACGTGCTTCCATATGATCGACATCCCCGCCGACCTGGAGAGACGGCTAAAAGTGACATGGGTCACAGATCATCGGGGGCCTGCAGGGCTGTCCACAGGGGTCACCACGACAGCGGACGAGCGTCTACGGTGTCCCGCATGAGCAGGCTCCCCCGCATCGTTCTCATCGCCGCGGTGGCCGTCCTGGCCGTGGCCGGCGCGGCCTTCGTGCTGCTGCGGAGCACCGGCCCGGACCGGCCGGGGCACGCCGAGGTGATGGCCGCGATCAAGAAGGACCCGCGCACCGCCGACGTGCCGGACCCCGCCGCGTCATGCGTGGCCGACTGGTATCTGCGCTACGCCAGCGATGAGCAGCTGGACGCGCTGATGGAGGGCCACGCCGAGGCCCCGGCGGGCGCCGCGCAGTCCCCGGCCGCCGAATCCGCGATCCTCGACTGCCTCAAGGAGGCGACATAGGAGCCGGCCTTCACGTACGAGCCGTGCCGGTCCCGGGCGCGCTACGCAGGTAGGTGAGGACGGCGAGGACGCGGACGTTGACGTCGGGGCGTTCGGTGCCAGAGGTGCGGAGCCCGAGTTTCTGGTTGATGGCAGTCAGGCGCTTCTCCACGGTCTTGATGCTGATGTGCAGGCCGTCGGCGATGGCGGTGTTCGACAACCCTTCGGCGAGGAGCGCGAGGACATCGCGTTCGCTGTCGGTGAGCTGGGCGAGCGGGTCGACGGTGCGGCGGCGGAACATCAGCCGGTGGACGACTTCGGGGTCGACGGCGACCTCGCCGGCCGCGACCCGGCGGATCGCGTCGATGAGACGGTCGGTGTCCTGGACGCGGTCCTTGACGAGGTAGCCGACGCCACCGGCGCCGTCCTGGAGAAGCCGGAAGGCGTAGGCCGTCTCCGCGTAGTGCGACAGGACGAGCAGTCCGACAGCCGGGTGGCGTTGGCGGATGAGGGCGGCGGCCTGGAGCCCTTCGTCGCTCTACCCCGGCGGGAGGCGGATGTCGAGGAGGACTGCGTCAGGTGGGTCGCGGTCGACCTGGGCGACGATGTCGTCCTTGGTGCTCGCCTGACCGGTGACGTCGAATCCGTGGCGGGTCAGCAGGTCGACGAGCATCTGGCGGAGCATCCCGGAGTCTTCGGCGATCATGATTCGCATGGCAGCTCCGCTTCGATGGTGGTGCCCCGGCCGGGAGGGCTTTCGAGGCGCAGCGTGCCGTTGACCGCGGCGACGCGGTCGTACAGGCCTCGAAGACCGCTGCCCCGGGTCAGGTCGGCGCCGCCGCAGCCGTCGTCGGCAACGCGGACGGTGAGGCCGTGCGAGTGGGCGGTGACAGTCACGCACGCATGGCTGGCACGGGCGTGTTTGTAGATGTTGGCGAGCGCCTCGTTGATGAGGAAGTACGCGGTGCGTTCGAGCGGCGCCGGCCAGCGCCGGGGCGGGGCCTCGTATTCGACCGGGATGGGGGCACGCTCGGCGAGGGTTTCCAGCACAGCGCCCAATCCCTGCTCGGTCAGGGCGGGAGGGTTGATGCCCTCGGTCAGTTCGCGGAGTTCACGTATGACGTCGTGCAGCCGGTTGGCGGCCGTGTCGAGGTGATGCACGGATTGCCGGGAGCCGTCGAGCTGACCGAGTTCCTCATGGACCCGCCGGACCAACACCGCGATCGCCAGGAGCTGGTGCTGGACCCCGTCGTGGAGGTCGCGTTGGATCCGGCGGCGTTCGTCGTCAGCCGCGGCGACGATGCGGGCCCGGGAGGCTCGGACCTCCTCCAGCTGGGCGCGCTGTGCGGCGTGGAGCCCGGCGTTCTCCAGCGCCAGCCTGGCCGTCGCAATGACCGCCTCGACCAACTGACGCTGGTTGAGCAGGGCCGGATCATGGACCAGGACGGCGAGGTGTTCCCCTCGGCACTCGACGGGCGTGGTCGCAGCGCCGTGCCTGGCTGGGTCGGCGACGATGTGTCCCACCGGGTCGGTGTAACCGCCGCCGTGCAGAGGGAACCACACCTGCAAGGCCGGGTCGCCGAGAGCGTCGGCGAGGGCGTCACGCAGCCGCTCGGGTTCGGCGATCGCATCCAGCCGTACGACCAGGTTCGCGACCTGCAGGCGCGCCAACCGGATCCGCAGTACGCCGGCCAGGACCGCGAACGGAACCAGGATCAGGGCAACGGCGAAGGCGCACAGCAGCCAGCGGTTGATGCGCGCCGTGGGACTGCTCACCACCACGCCAGTCCAGATCAGGGAAATCGCCCCTCCGGCGGCGCCGGCCATCCACAGGGCACTCAGATGCCGACGCGCCGGCCGCCGCGCGGTCCGCCAGCGGCGCACAACGAGGCAGAAGGCCGCCACCGTGCACGCGCCGGCGGCGACGCTGCCGATCGGGGCCCACACGGACCGGCCGTCGGCCGTACCCCAGATCTGGGGTTGGACCGGGTACTCGACGAGGTAACGCAGGACCTGGGTCGACGTCACCACTGTGTACATGCCGGCGACCAGCCAGCGCTCGGATCGCGTGACGATGTGACCGGTCGGCAGAGCGAGGATGAGGTGGGTGAAGACCGCCGCGCACAGGTAGAAGCCGCAGAACCCGACCGCGAACAGCACCGGGTGGGCGCTGACCTGCAGGTCTCCGACGTACCAGGTGATGCCGACAGCGGTCATCAGCCGGCCGGTGCCGTTGGCCGGCTGGCGCCACCAGCCCACCGCGCCGGCCACGACGAAGGAGAGGCCGACGCACTGAACGGGCGCCCACACCGACCACGGGTACGGCCTGTGAGGGGTCGAGACGACGAGTCCGACGAGGGCCACTGCCACTCCCGCCAACGCGGCGATCGCCGGCCCTGCCGCGGGCGTGCGGACTGATCCGGCGAAGCGCATGACCCCATTTTCCATTTTCATCCTGTTTCTTGATGGTTCATGGGCCAAGCGGAGGGATTGCCCTCCTCGGATGGGAGGGACTCCCTCATTGGCGGGAGCCGGCCGGCTGGCGACGATGACTCCATGGCGCAGCATCCGGCGCGCCGAAACGGGGGAATCGCAATGAAACACCTGCTCGTAGGCCCGAGAGGCCACAGGACTATCGCA
The DNA here is from genome assembly GCF_016464385.1 of Nucisporomicrobium flavum. Lineage (GTDB taxonomy): Bacteria > Actinomycetota > Actinomycetes > Mycobacteriales > Micromonosporaceae > Actinoplanes > Actinoplanes flavus_A. The sequence goes on from NZ_JADMLH010000010.1 coordinate 173,151, forward strand.
ACGTCTCTGCTCATCGCCGCGGTCACAGTCACGCTGACCGGCTGCACCGCCCGGGAGGCAACGACGAGAACAGCCGATTCCGTACCGGCGGAGACAGCTCCGATTCACCTCGAGCCCGCTGCGACGGAGACCGACGAGACGGAGCTGATCGACCCGGGGTCGATCTCGATCACCGGCGTAGAGCCCTGGGAGGACACCGAGGAGGAATCCGGCTGGGATGGGATCGACTCGACCGGAACGACAGCCGGCGACACGGTGATCATGGGGAGCGTCGTGGACTCCGACGGGCGCCCGCTGGCCGGCGTCACGATGGAGATCCGCGCGTTTCCGACGAAAGCCGTCCAGACCACCACGACGATGGCGGACGGCTCGTACGCCTTCAACCCCGGCGCAGGCACCTATCAGGTGTTCGCCCTCGTACCGGACAGGTTCGACATCATCCTGGAACCTGTCGACGGAATCGGCAGCAACAGCGTCAGCGTGCCACCCACAGCCGTCTCGAACTGGGTGCTGCAGTCATGACGCATCAGCGCGCTCAGCATGACAAGGAGACTCCGATGAACCTGATCGCCACACGCGGCCGCGCATCCGGCGGCCCGAGCCGTCGCCGGCCCAGCCCGCGTCGCATCGTCGCCGCTGCACTGACCGGCTGCGCCTGCGCGCTGATCCTCACCGCCGGCCCGGCGACCGCGAAGCACTGTCAGACCTGCGAAGACAAGGACGCCGGCCTGGACGGCGTCACAGCGAAATCCCGCACCGCGAGCCTGTCCATAGCCACGGCTGTGAACTCCCCGGGTGACACCGCCGCCCTCACCGGGTCCGACATCACCCGCGGCCAGCTCAGCCTCGATGCAGCGCGGACGGCAACCGGGCCGACGGCCCTCACCTGGGTCCGGAAGACAATCTTCGCGGCGGGCTGACGGGCGAATACGTGAGAGAGCTCCCCCGATTGGACTCGAACCAATAACCTGCCGGTTAACAGCCGGCTGCTCTGCCAATTGAGCTACAGGGGATCGGACCGCGGCTCCCCGCTCTCGCGGGTTGTCGTGGCGACCGGGAAAACAATACATGACCGAGGCGGCCTCGCGCGCCAGGGGTACCCGACACACCGGCACGGTGCGCGCCGCGCCCGCTGAGCACGGCGCGCACCCAGCGGCACGCGTGAGGCCGGCCCGGCGCGATCATCGCTCGCACGGCGACGCAGACAAGCGATCCGAAGCAGGCCGACGCGCTCGGTCAGGAGCGGCGCCGCACCCCCGGCGAGGGATCCGACACACCCGGGAGAGCCGCAACAGGGACGAAACGCAGCCGGGGCGAATGATCCAGCGGCAGGATGGGTATGGACCGGAACCAGACGCACGCGCGTCAACGAACGGAAGGAGCCGCCATGCGCGGAAAGCTCATGTTCATCACGGGTCTCGCGGCGGGCTTCGTCCTGGGCAGCCGTGCCGGCCGGGAGAAGTACGAGGAGATCACGGCCAACGCCAGGAAGGTGTGGGAGCACCCGACGGTCCAGGAGGCCGCCGGCGTCGCCCAGGCCCAGGCCAACAAGCTCTACACCGAGGGCAAGGACAAGCTGAACCAGTCCAAGCTCGGTGAGAAGCTGTCGTCGGCCAGCTCGTCGTCCTCGACGTCGGACACCACCACCGGCGACCTGTCGACCTCGAGCGTCAGCTCGAACAGCACGGGCACCACGTACTGACCCACCGCAGCCGAATGGCCCGGTCCCGCTGAGGGACCGGGCCATCGGCATGTGCCCAGGACGCCGCACGACGCCGCCCGCGCCGGGTGGCGGGCAGACCGCCACCCCGGCCGGGTGGCGGGTCAGGACGAGGACGAGAAGGCCGCGTCGAACGCCGCGGACGGGGCGTCGAAGGCGAGCCGGCGGACGAACTGCAGCGCCTCCGGGGCTCCTACCAGGCGGTCCATGCCCGCGTCCTCCCATTCGATCGAGATGGGGCCGTCGTACCCGATGGCGTTCAGGGCCCGGAAGCAGTCCTCCCACGGCACGTCGCCGTGGCCGGTCGAGACGAAGTCCCAGCCGCGGCGCAGGTCCGCCCAGGGCAGGTGGGACGACATCCGGCCGCGGCGGCCGTCACCCGTACGGACCTTCGCGTCCTTGCAGTCGACGTGGTAGATCCGGTCCTTGAACTCGAGGATGAAGTTGACCGGGTCGAGGTCCTGCCACACGAAGTGGGACGGGTCCCAGTTCAGCCCGAACGCCGGGCGGTCGCCGATGGCCTCGAGGGTGCGCCGGGTCGTCCAGTAGTCGTACGCGATCTCGCTGGGGTGCACCTCGTGCGCGAAGCGGACGCCGACCTCGTCGAAGACGTCGAGGATGGGGTTCCAGCGGTCGGCGAAGTCCTGGTAGCCGCGTTCGATCATCGCGGGCGGCACCGGCGGGAACATGGCCACGGTGTGCCAGATCGACGAGCCGGTGAAGCCGACGACCGTCTTGACGCCCAGCTTGGCGGCCGCCCGGGCGGTGTCCTTCATGCGTTCCGCGGCACGGTCCCGTACCCCCGAAGGGTCTCCGTCGCCCCAGATCGCCGCCGGCAGGATGTCCTTGTGGCGCTCGTCGATGGGGTGGTCGCAGACGGCCTGGCCGACGAGGTGGTTGGAGATCGCGAAGACGCGCAGGTTGTGCTTGGCGAGCTGCTCGCGCTTGCGGTCGACGTAGTCGTCCTCGGCGAGCGCCCGGTCCACCTCGAAGTGGTCGCCCCAGCAGGCGATCTCGAGGCCGTCGTAGCCCCACTCGGAGGCCAGCCGGCAGACCTCCTCGAACGGCAGGTCGGCCCACTGGCCGGTGAAGAGCGTGATGGGTCGTGCCATGGTCATCTCCCTGTTCGCAGGCTCTACGAAGAGGGTTCCGGTGCCGGCGCGAGGTGACCGGCGGCGGCACGCCGGGGGACGTCGCGGCCGTGCCGGGTCTGCGCCTCCCGGCCGGCCCGCCCGCCGGCGGGTGCCAGGTCAAACTCTAGGTGCGGGCGGCCCGCTCAACAAGAGATGTGGACGGCGGGCGGGGACAGGCCGAGGTCCGCGAGCTCGGTCGCGCCCTGCGCCTCGATGTCGAGATGCTCGGTGCCGGGCAGGTCCCCGGACATCAGCCGGCGGACCGCCGTCCGCCAGACCTCGGTGGTCGCCCTGAGCGGCGCCGGCGGCTGCTCCTTCAACGGTACGGGGGTGAGCACCCGCCAAGGCCCCGCGGGCAGGTCCCGGAGCGCATCGGAGAGGTCCAGGCGGCCGCCGTCCGGGGTGGTGACGGGGTGATGCCGGCCGTGCACGTACCCGCGGAGGGCCTCGGCGGCCGCGGCCGGGTCGTCGGCCTGCAGGGCTGCGGTGACCTGCGCCTGAATCACCGACACGCCCGCGCCGGCCAGCCGGTCCAGGTACGCCCCCGGCTCCTCCCAGGTGCAGGCCAGGGCGGCGAGGTCGAGGCTGACGCCGAGCCGGTCCTTGTCGACGCGCGTGAAGGCGGCCGCCACCGAGGCGGAGCCGTCGAGCACGGCGCCGGGGCCGGGGCGGAACCCGACGCGGACGGCGCGGCCGGTCTGCCAGGCCACCTCTGCGAGGCCGCCGGAGAGCCGGCCGAGGATGCGGGCACACGCCTTCTGCTTGGCCTCGTCCCAGTCGTCGGCGCGGCCGAGGCCGATCGTGGTCACGGCACCGCGTACGGCGTCGTCGGGCAGGAGATCCACGAGGATGCGGGCGAGGTCGAGCGTGTACTCCAGGCGCGCCGGGTCGCTCCAGTCGGGGTCGCCGTCACTCCGGTCGGGGCCGCCCTCGGAGCCCTCGTCGCCGCCCTCCGCGTACGGCACTCCGCTCAACGTGACGACCTCCAGCCCGCGGGCTGTGAGCTCGGCACGAAGCCGGGTACGGGAGCGCCCGTCGATCGCGAGGGCGGCGGCGAGGGTGGGCGGGAGCCAGAGGCTCACCCCGAGGGTGTCCACGTCCAGACGGGACCGGACGGCTTCGGCGTACGCGTCGAGCTGCTCGACGACAGCCGGGAGATCCCGGGCGGGCCGTACCGCGGTGCCGTGGGTCAGGTGGACGACCCGGCCCGAATGGTGGCGCAGACGCATCAGAATCCCTCCTGGAGCGGGGCGTCACCGGTGCATTCGCACGTGCATCGGTTCGTGCGGGGTCCAGTATGGACCATTTGGCCGCGGGTCACCGCTGCCGTCGTGGCGGACCGACGGGGTGCCATGACGCCTCCATCTCACGGGTTGTCTGCCCTCGGATACGAGCCTCGGCGCGTTGCCGGATCAGCGGCGTACTCGCCGTGCGACGCCGTGACCGGTACGAACATGATCTCTGTGCGCCGGGCGGATCGGCGGTCATGGATGTTGCCGCCCCCGCTGAGCAGCCCGGGAACCCGGATCGGGGCAAGTCGGCACACCGGCGCGGAGAGCGTTTTCTGTGCATCAATTGCACACTCGGGCACGCACCGGACAGCGACACGTGCGGATGGCCCGAATGCAGCTGCACGCGGCAAATGCGCGCTGCGTGGGCGGCCGGCCACGACCGCGAGCGCAGCTCTGCGGCGCGCGCCTGGCGGGTCGCACGAGGACGCGGGGCCGCACGGGCCCGGGAGGCGGGCCGCATGGGAGCGCGGGGCCGCGCGAGGGCCGGGGAGGCGGGCCGCACGGGCCCGGGAGGCGGGCCGCATGGGAGCGCGGGGCCGCGCGAGGGCCGGGGAGGCGGGCCGCATGGGCGCGGGACCGCGCACGGGTCGGGAAGGCGCGCCGCTCGGTCGGTGCGAGGCCCGGGTCCGCGCAGGCTGGGATGACGGTCCGCGGTCAGCACAGGCCGGGATGATGGCCCGCGGCTCGGCGCGGGCCTGGATGCCGCCTCGCGGGTCGGCGGGGCTGGGGTGGCGGCCACGTCAGCGGCAAGGCCGCGCGGAGGCGGGTGGTGCGGGGTGTGCCGGACGGTCCGGCGTGGGGCGGCGTGCCCCTCCCCCGCCCGGATGGCGGCGTGGTGAGGCCGGGACGGCACGGCCCGTGGCGGGTGCCACGGGGCCGTGCTGTGCCCGTACTTGTGAAGTGGGGTTGATCGGCAGTGACCGGGAACCCGTCGGCCGATGCCGGACAACCGGGGCCCTTGGCGGTCCGGGGCGCAACCGGACCGTCCCTCGCGGGCCGGGTTCGTGGTTCAGACAGCGGCCAGTTGCGCCTCCACCGGGACCCAGGCCGAGGAGGCCGCCGAGCGTTCGACCGCGTCGAGGACGAGCTGGACCTGGAGGGCGTCCGCGAAGGACGGTGCCGGGTCCTCGCCGGCCGCGATCGCCGCGATGAGGTCGCGGACCTCGTGGGTGAACGAGTGTTCGTAGCCGATGAGGTGGCCCGCCGGCCACCAGGCCGCCATGTACGGGTGCTCCGGCTCGGTGACCAGGATGCGGCTGAAGCCCTGTTCCGCCGTGGGCACCGTGGCGTCGTAGAACTCGAGTTCGTTCATGCGCTCGAAGTCGAACGCGACCGAGCCGTGCGAGCCGTTGAGTTCGACGCGGAGGCCGTTCTTGCGGCCGGTGGCGAAGCGGGTGGCCTCGTACGTGGCCACCGCTCCCCCGTCGAGGCGGGCCAGGAACAGCGCCGCGTCGTCCACGGTGACCTCGCCCGAGCCGGCGTGGCCGTTGCCCGCCGCCGACAGGCCCGACGCCTCGACGGGGAGCGGGCGTTCGCGGACGAAGGTCTCGGTGAGGGCGCTGACGCCGGTGATGAGCTGGCCGGTGACGTACTGGGTGAGGTCGACGATGTGCGCGCCGATGTCGCCCAGCGCGCCCGAGCCGGCGACGTCCTTGCGGAGCCGCCAGACGAGGGGGAACTGCGGGTCGACGATCCAGTCCTGTAGGTACACCGCGCGGACGTGGCGCAGCGTGCCGATGCGCCCGGAGGCGACGAGCTGCCGCATCAGCGCGACGGCCGGCACCCGGCGGTAGTTGAAACCGCACATCGCGCGGATGCCCTTGGCCTGCGCGGCGGCCGCTGCCTGGGCCATCTCGCGGGCCTCGGCCACCGAGTTGGCCAGCGGCTTCTCGCACAGGACGTGTTTGCCGGCGGCCAGCGCCGCGAGGGCGATCTCCGTGTGCGTGTCCCCCGGCGTGCAGATGTCCACCAGGTCGACGTCGTCGCTGGCCACGACCTGGCGCCAGTCGGTGGCGTGCGACTCCCAGCCGAGCTTGGTGGCCGCGGCCGCGACCTTGGCCTCGTCACGGCCGCAGACCACCGACATCCGTGCCGACAGCGGCAGGTCGAACGCGTGGTTGACGGTACGCCAGGCCTGTGAGTGCGCGGCGCCCATGAACGCATAGCCGACCATGCCGACCCGCAGCTGCCCCATCGTGCTCTCCGATCGTGTGTTCGCTTGTGGTCGCGAGACGTCAGAAACCGAGCTTGCTGTACTGATCCGCGTTGTCCTTGGTGATCGTTTCGGAGGAGAGCGTGATCTCCTTGGGCACCTGCAGCTCCACCAGGTCCGACATGCCCTTGCCCTGCCCGATCAGGCGGGCCAGCGAGATCGCCGAGGACGCCATCGACGGGCTGTACGTGACGGTCGCCTTGAGCGGCGTGTTGTCGGCCTTGATCGCGTCGATGGCCTGCTTCGAGCCGGCGCCGCCGACCATGATGAACTCCTTGCGGTTCGCCTGGTTCATCGCGGCGAGCACGCCGATGCCCTGGTCGTCGTCGTGGTTCCAGATCGCGTCGATCTTCGGCAGCGCCTGCAGGATCTCGGTGGCCGCGCGCTGACCGGTGTCGGCCGTGAACTCGGCGGGCCTGCGGTTGGCGACCTTGAAGCCGTACACGGCGAGCGCCTCGTTGAAGCCGCGGGTGCGCTCCTGGGTCAGCTCCAGCGAGTCGATGCCGGGGATCTCGCCGATGATCGGGTTGCTGATCCCCTTGGCCTTCATCTGCTCGCCGATGTACGCGCCGGCGGCCAGGCCCATGCCGAAGTTGTCGCCCTTGATCTGCAGCCGGTACGCGCCCCGGTCGGGGAACGCCCGGTCCAGGTTGACCACCGGGATGCCGGCCCGCATCGCCTGCAGGCCCACCGAGTTGAGTTCCTTGCCGTCGTGCGGCAGCAGCACGATGACGGTCGGCTTCTGCGCGATCAGGGTGGACAGTGCGGCGCGCTGGGCTGCGGCGTCCGCGCCCGCCTCCACGCTGCGGAACTCCACATCCTTGTACGCGGCCGCCTGCGCCTTCGCGTTGTTGGTGATCGCGGCGACCCAGCCGTGGTCGGCGGCCGGGGCGGAGAACCCGATGATGACCTTGTCGCCCGGAGCGGCGTTCTTGTTGTCGGAGTTCTCGTTGGTGTTGATCTGCGTGTTCTCGCTGGGCGTGTTGCTGGTGCAAGCGGTCAGTACGGCACCGGCGCCGAGGGCGGCGCCACCGAAGAGGATGCGGCGACGGGACAGATCGATCATCGGTTTTCTCCCAGGGGTGACCGGGCGGCCGTCGGGCGGTCGCCGGGTGAGGTGTGGGGGCTGGGTCAGGCGGTCTTGCGGCCGAATAGTTGCGTCAACGACCGGTAGCGGAACTGCTGGACGAGCACGGCGGCGACGATGATGCCGCCCTTGACCATGTTCTGAACCTCGGTGGAGAGGTTGTTGATCGCGAAGAGGTTGGTGATGGTGGAGAAGACCAGCACCCCGAAGAGGGCGCCGATGATGGTGCCGCGGCCGCCGCTGAGCAGCGTGCCACCGATGATCGCCGCGGCGATCGCGTCGAGTTCGTAGAGGTTCGCCATCGCGGCCTGGGCGCTGGTGGCCTGCGAGGTCAGCATGATCGCGGCGATGCCGCAGCACAGGCCGGACAGCGCGTACAGCAGCACGGTGTGCACCCGCACGTTGATGCCGGCCAGCCGGGCCGCCTCGACGTTGCCGCCGACGGCGACCGTGCGCCGCCCGAACGTGGTCCGGTTCAGCAGCACCCAGCCGGCCGCGACGACCAGCGCCAGGATGATGACCAGCATCGGGATGCCGAGGATCTTCGTGCTGGCGATGTCGTTGATGGTCGTGTTGCTCGAGACCTGGGTCTGCTTGCCGGAGATCTGCGCGGCCAGGCCGCGCGCGGCGACCATCATCGCCAGGGTCGCGATGAAGGGCACGAGCCTTCCGTACGAGACGAGCAGGCCGTTGATGAGCCCGACGACGACCCCCACGACGATCGCGGTGAAGATCATCCCGGCCGCGCCGTAGCTCTGGGTGGCGAGCGTGGTGGACCAGACGCCGGCCACCGCGACGATGGCGCCGACGGAGAGGTCGATGCCGCCCCCGATGATCACGAAGGTCATGCCGACGGTCACGACGCCGATCGCGGACGCCTGCTGCAGGATCGTCCAGACGTTGTCGGTCACCCAGCTCGCGTTGCCGTACAGCTCGGGACGGGTGACGATGCCGATGATCACCAGGACGACGAGGACGCCGACCAGGCCGAGGTTGCGGCGTACGGGCTCCGCGCCGTCGCTCTTCCACCAGCTCTGCCGGGGCTGCTCTTTCGTGGTGTCGGTCGGCAGCGTGGGGTCGACCGGCGGCGACTGCGCCGGCACGCCAGGCTTGGTGCTCTGATCGGTCACGCCGGCTCTCCCTCCATGAGAGACCCCGCCATGACGAGGTCCAGGACTGTTGCTTCGTCGATCTCGGCTGCGGGTGCTTCGTGGATCAGGTGTCCCTCGCGCATGACCAGCACCCGGTCGGCCAGGCCGAGCACCTCGGGCACCTCGCTGGAGACCAGCAGCACCCCCACGCCGCCGGCCGCGAGATCGTGGATCACCTGGTACAGCTCGGCCCGGGCGCCCACGTCCACGCCGCGGGTCGGCTCGTCGAGCAGCAGCAGCTTCGTCTTGTCCAGCAGCCAGCGGCCGACCACGACCTTCTGCTGGTTGCCGCCGGACAGGGTGCGTACCGGGCGGTTCACGTCGCGGGGGCGCAGCTCGAGCTGGTCGGCCGTACGCAACGCCGCTTCCTTCTCCTTGCCGGCGTCGGTGAAGCCGCCGCGGGCGTACCCGGAGAAGGACGACAGCGTCATGTTGCGGTAGATCGGCTCGTCCAGCAGCAGCGCCTGGCTCTTGCGCTCCTCGGGGGCCATCCCCATGCCCTGGCGTACGGCGTCGCCGATGGACCGGATCCGCTTGCCGGCCATGATGACCGTGCCGGCGTCCGCCGGGCGCGCGCCGAAGATGGTCTCCAGCAGCTCCGACCGGCCCGAACCGACCAGCCCGGCGATGCCGACGATCTCGCCGGCCCGCACGCTCAGGGAGGCGTCCACGAACTCGCCGTCGCGGGTCAGGCCCTCCACCTCCAGCAGCGGCTCGCCGCTCGTGGCCCGGCCGGTGCGCTGCGGGAAGACGTACTCGATGGTGCGGCCCGTCATGCGGCTGACCAGCTCGCGGGTGGGGGTGCTGCGGGCCGGCAGGTTCGCCGCGGTCGTCCGGCCGTCCTTGAGGACGGTGACCCGGTCGCCGATGTCGCGGATCTCCTCGAGGCGGTGCGAGATGTAGATGACGGCGATGCCGTGCGACGTCAGCTCCCGGATGATCCGGAACAGGTTCTCGACCTCGTCGTGGGCGAGCACGGCGCTGGGCTCGTCCATGACGATCAGCTTGGCGTCGTGCGACAGCGCCCGGGCCATGCTGACGATCTGCTTGCCCGCCGCCGGCAGCGAACGCACCAGGCGGCGCGGCGGGATGTGCGCGTGCCCGAGCCGGCCCAGGATCTCCCGGGTACGCGCGGCGGTCGAGCCCCGGCGCAGGAACCCGCCCCGGCTCTCCTCGTGGCCCAGGAACGCGTTCTCGGCCACCGACAGGTCGTCGACGAGGTCGAGCTCCTGGTAGATCGTGGCGATGCCGGCGCGCATCGCGGCCTGCGGCGTGGCCGGCGCGAACGGCTCGCCCAGCCAGGTGATGCTGCCCTCGTCGGCGTGGTGCACCCCGGCCAGGACCTTGATCAGCGTGGACTTGCCGGCGCCGTTCTGGCCGAGCAGGCAGTGCACCTCGCCGGCGCGTACCTCCAGCTCGACGCCGTCCAGCGCCCGTACGCCCGGGAAGGTCTTGACGACGCCTTCCAGCTTGAGCACGACCTCGCCGGCGGCGGGCTCGTCCCCGGCCGGCTTGAGCACGGCCTCGCCCTTGCGCACGGCTTCGCCGGCGGGCGCGGTGGCGGCCGGCTCGTTCCCGGCCGGCTGCTGCGGGGTGCCGTCCGGGGCCGTCATGATGCCTGCTCGAAGGCCGTGTCGCTGGCGAGGACGGCCGCACCGGTGACGCCCGCCCGGGCGCCGAGCTCGCTGAGCACCACCGGCAGGTTGCCGGTCGCCAGCGGCAGCGAGCGCCGGTAGACGACACTGCGGATCTCGGCCAGCAGGATGTGGCCCAGCTGCGCGAGCCCGCCCCCGATGACGATCATCGACGGGTTCGCGAAGCTGACCAGCGTCGCCAGCGTCGACCCGACCCGGCGGCCGCCGTCGCGGATGAGCCGGATGCAGGTCACGTCGCCCTCGGCCGCGCCGTCCGCGACGTCCCGCGCGCCCAGCTCGCCGTTCGCGGTGAGGCGTTCGGCCAGCGCGGGCGACTCTCCGCTGCGGGCCGCGGCGAGCGCGTCGCGGGACAGCGCCGCCCCGCTGAACAGCGCCTCCAGGCACCCGGCGTTGCCGCACGAGCACATCGGACCGTGCGCGTCGACCTGGATGTGCCCGATGTCGCCGGCACACCCGTCCACGCCCCGGTACACGTCGCCGGCGAGGTGGATGCCGCAGCCGATACCCGTACCGATCTTGACGAAGAGGAAGTCGTCGACCGAGTGGGCGACACCGCCGTGCCGCTCCCCGATCGCCATGATGTTGACGTCGTTGTCCACAACGGCCGGGCAACCGTGCTCGCGGGCCAGCAGCTCCCGCACCGGATAGCGGTCCCAGCCCGGCATGATCGGCGGCGACACCGGGACACCGTCGCGGAAGCTGACCGGCCCGGGCACGCCGATCCCGACGGCATCGAGCTTCTCGTACGCGCCGTCGGTCCTCGCCTTGGCCAGCAGCTCGTTGACCCGGTGCAGGATCGCCTTCGGCCCGCTGCGGATGTCGGCGATCTCCCGGTACGCGGCGACGGGCTCCAACCGGCCGTTCGTCACCTCGATGTCGATGGAGCTGGCCCCGAGATCGACCGCCGCGAAGCGCAGCCGTGGATGCAGCTCCACCAGCGTGGACCGGCGACCGCCGCGCGACGCGGCCATCCCCGCCTCGGCGATGTAGCCGGCGGCCACGAGACGCTCGACCTCGGCGAGCAGCCGCGGGCGCGTCAGATCGAGCCGGTCACCCAGCTCGGCGCGGGAGATCGGACCCTCGTCCCGCAACAGGCGGAGAAGGCGCAGATGAGGGGGGTCGACGACATGCACGGGCAACCTCCGGGCCGTTCACACCGCCGAAACGGTACGGTGTCACGCCCGTCACACTAGGGCCCTTCCGGCGCGCTAGTCCATACCTTCTCGTTGATCACCGCAAACTTTTGTCATCTGATTCAAAAGTACATGCATGGTGCCGTCAGCTGCGGAGGGTGCAGCACGGCGGTTGCGGCCCGCCATGCGATGCGGCCCGGGGGGGCGCGGCGGCGGTCGCTCTGGGGTTGAGGCCGGCTGCGGCCACGGCTACGGCTGCGGCTGCGGGAGCGGGAGCGGGAGCGGGAGCGGGAGCGGCACCGGGTTCGCTGCGGCCGGGCGGAACCGGTCGGCGGTCGGCCTGCTCCCCCGGTGGAAACGGCGACGGCCGCGCTTCCCGGGGGGAGGCGCGGCCGTCGGTGAGGTTCGTCCGTCAATTCGTGCTGAGACCCTTTTCGCTGCCCTTCTTGAGCTTGCGGTCGTCGCGCAGCTGCAGGAACGGCTCGTCGTCCGGGGAGTGGCCGGCCGCGATGGCCCGCCCGCGCTCCAGCTCCGCGTCCAGCTCCGCGCCGAGCATGATCGCGATGTTCGAGATCCACAGCCAGACCAGGAAGGCGATGACACCACCGAGCGTGCCGTACGTCTTGTTGTAGTTGGCGAAGTTCGCCAGGTAGATCGCGAACGCGGCGGAGGCGGCGACCCACACGAGCACCGCGAAGATGCCACCCGGGCTGACCCAGCGGAAGCCACCGGTCTTCGCGTTCGGCGACGCCCAGTACAGGATCGCGAACATCAGGCTGACCAGGATGATCAGGACCGGCCACTTGGCGATGCTCCACGCGGTGACGAAGCCCCCGCCGAGACCGATCTGCTTGCCGACCGCCTCGGCCAGGCCGCCGGTGAAGACGACGATGACCGCGGACATGATGAGCATGATGCCGATGACCGCGGTGACGCCCAGGCGGATCGGGATGGTCTTCCAGACCGGCCGGCCCTCGGGCACGTCGTAGATGGCGTTCGAGGCCCGCATGAAGGCGCCGATGTAGCCGGAAGCCGACCAGAACGCGGCCACGATACCGATGATCGCGGCGACGCCGGCCTTGCCCGGGTCCTGCACCTGGGTGAGGACCTGGTTGACCAGGTTCTGGATCTGCTCGCTGGGCGCCACCTGCTGCACCGTCTCCTGCACGGTCTGCTGCCCGTTGTCGCTGAGCATGCCCAGCACCGACACGAGCACCAGCACACCCGGGAAGATCGACAGCACCCCGTAGTAGGTGAGCGCGGCCGCCCAGTCGGTGACGTTGTCCTGGGAGAACTGCTTGAACGTCCGCTTCAGGGCGCCGAGGATCCCCTTGCCCTTCAGCTGGGCCGGGTTGTCGGGCCCGGCGTCGGGGCCGGGCGCGGACAAGTCGTTGTCCTGGTCCTCACCCGTTCGCGACGTGGCAGCCGCATCCAGGTCCATCCCCTTGCGGTCGGCGTCCCGCTCCCCGGCGGCACGCGCAGCGGCGGCGTCCTTGTCGTGGCCGCCCTCGTGCGAGGTGTCACCGGCCTTGCCCAAAAGCTTCATCGCCACATACCTCCAGGGCGCTACGCATGGTCTCGTCGGACGCACCCGCATCGGCTCCGCCACACCGAGCCCCCTGCGATCCGCGACCTGGAAAGGTGATGCCCGCCATCCTGGGGCTTTAACCACTTTCTGCCCAGGCTGCGTTCAGCACTTGTCCAGCTCAGATGGTCTTGAACAGGGCGAGAAGGGGGTGGGAGCGGTCCCGGCCGCGCGGGGATGGGTGCCGGCAGAGGGATGCGGCGCCGGGGCCGAGAAAGGGTGCGGTCACTTGCAGAGGAGCTTCTCCATGCGCCTCCCCGCGATCGTCAGCCCGATGCCGAACACCGCCAGCAGATAGACCACGTCCACCGCCTGCACCCAGCCCACTCCCCCGATGCTGATCGCCCGGATCAGGTCGACCGAGCGGTACAGCGGGGTGGCTTCCACGAGCCAGCGGAGGATCGAGGGGTACGCCTGGGCCGGGACGAAGGTGCCCGAGAAGAGGAACAGGGCGAACTGGGCCGAGGCGATCAGGTCGAAGTCCTGCCAGCTGCGCATGTACGTGGACAACGCCATGCCCGCGCCGCCGAAGGCGAAGCCGACGAGGACCGCCGCCGCGAAGGCTGCCAGGGCCCGGGACGGGGTGGTGAGGTCCATGAGCACCATCACGACGAGGAACGCGGCCGCGTACAGGTTGCCGCGGATCATGGCCCAGGCGAGCTCGCCCAGGGCTATCTCGATGGGCCGTACGGGGGTGGCGAGCATCCCGTCGTACAGCTTCATGAACTTCATCTTGCCGAAGAAGTTGAAGGTGGTCTCCGACAGAGCGCCGGTCATGGCGGACGAGGCGAGCATCGCGGGGGCCACGAACGCGGCGTACCCGATGATCCGGCCGTCGGGCAGCGTCAGGTCGCCGACCAGCGCGCCCACGCCCACACCGATGGAGAAGAGGTAGAGGACCGGCTCGAGAAAACCCGAGATCAGCACCAGCCAGTACGCGGTGCGCAGCGACGCCGCGTTGCGCTCGACGACGGAGGCCGAGCGGCGGCCGGCACCCTCGAAGGACACCAGCCGCGGCAGAACGAGAGTCACCACGGCGACCTCCAGGTGCGAACGGGTGCCACGGGGACGGACGAATGGGAAGCCGGCGGATGCGGTGTCATGTCAGACCACCAGCCGCTTCCGGAACCGGCGCAGCGCCAGCAGCCAGCCCACTCCCGCCCACAGCGCGAGGTACACCACGTGGCCCGCCGCCGACCAGGACGGTGCCGCGCCGAGGGTGGCCGCGCGGCTCAGGTCGACGCCGTGCCAGAGCGGGAGGGCGTACGCGATCCAGCGGAAGACCGCCGGCAGCGACTCGACCGGGAAGAAGACGCCCGAGAAGAGAGACATCGGGATGACGCCCAGGCGGAACAGGATGGCCAGGTAGCTGTCGCTGCGGACGGCGGCCGCGTACGCGAAGGTCGGGGTGGCGACCGACAGGCCGACCAGCGCCGCGATCGGGAGGGTCGCCAGGGCCCACGCCGAGTGCATCGTGCCGAAGGCCGTGGCGATCAGCAGGAACGCCGCGCAGCTGGTCAGGGTGCGGAAGACGACGAACAGCAGGTGCCCGTCGAGGATGTCCGCCACGCGCAGCGGCGCGGCCGCCTGGCCGAAGTAGATCTTCTGCCACTCGAAGCCGCCGAAGACCGGCCAGCTGGAGTCGCCGATGGCCACCTGCATGGCGGTCGAGGCGATGAGGCCGGGGACCATCCAGTCCAGGTACGGCACGCCCTGGACGCCGCCGGTCACGTACGCCCCGACGCCCACACCGAAGCCGAGCATCGTCAGCAGCGGCAGCACGAACGACGACAGGACGCTGGAGCGCCAGATGCGGCGGTAGCTGACCAGGTGGTATTCGAGCACGGACCAGGTCATGTCAGTCCACCAGCGTCCGGCCGGTGAGGTGCAGGAACACGTCCTCGAGGCTGCTGCGGCGCACCAGCACGCTCGCCGGGCTCAGCGCGCGGCGCTGCACCTCGGCCACCGCGTCGTCGCCGTCGGCCACGTAGAGCAGGATGCGGTCGGGAAGGACCTCCAGGCGCTCGCCCACGCCGGCCAGCTTGTCCGCGAAGACGTCCTGGGACTCGACGTTGAAGCGCAGCTCGACCACCTCGCGGGTCGAATACTCGTCGATGAGCGCGCGCGGCGACCCCTCCGCCACGATCTTGCCGCCGTCCATCACCACGAGCCGGTCGCAGAGCTGCTCCGCCTCGTCCATGTAGTGCGTGGTCAGCACCAGCGTCACGCCCTGCTGCTTGAGCCGGAACAGCCGCTCCCAGACCAGGTGCCGGGCCTGCGGGTCGAGCCCCGTGGTGGGCTCGTCCAGCAGCACGATCTCAGGCTCGTTGACCAGCGCGCGGGCGATGGTCAGCCGGCGCTTCATGCCGCCGGACAGCGGCTCCACCTTGCTGTCGGCACGCTCGGTGAGCTGCACGAAATCCAGCAGCTCGTCGGCGCGCCGCCGGGCGACCTTGCGCGGGATGCCGAAGAAGCGGGCATACGTCGTCAGGTTCTCCCGGACGGTCAGCTCGAGGTCGAGGTTGTCGAGCTGCGGGCACACGCCGAGCCGCGCCCGGATCTTCGGCCCGTCGCGCAGCGGATCCATGTCCAGGATGCGCAGCACGCCACCCGTCGGCGGCGAGACGCAGCCGATCATCCGCATGGTGGAGCTCTTGCCCGCCCCGTTGGGGCCGAGGAAGCCGAACGCCTCGCCGCGCTCCACGTCGACGTCGATCCCGTCGACCGCCGTGAAGCCCTCGAACCGCTTGACCAGCCCGCGAGCGTGAATGAGTGTCACCCCGCCGACCCTAGTGAGGGGGTACGACAAACCTCAGGCGGGCGGCGCCGTCGCCTCCCGGGCGGCCTCGACGAGCTGGTCGGTGACGTCCACGACCGGATCCGCGTCGACCGCCGTCCGGGCGTCGTAGCGGACCGACCAGGTCAGGCCGTCGACGCCGCTGATCCGGCGCCCGACCACCCGGACCCCGCCGTTGGGCGGCAGCGGATGGTGCGTCGTGTACGCGACCGAGCGGGTCACCCGGGTCCGCACCTGATCCGGCAGCTCCCCCGGCTCCAGCAGCAGGAACCCGATGATCGGGGCGTCCACCGTCACCGTGTACCCGGCTCGTTCCTGCGCCACCTCCGCCGGGGTGATCCGCAGCTCCCGGCCCGACCACTCGGCCTTGTGGATCTCGTGCCAGCCGAGGCGCCGGCCGCCGGGCTGCCAGAGGCCGCGGTTGGTGGCCACGAGCACCTGCTCCCCCGGCTCGCCCACGAAGGACCAGGCGAGCACGCGCTCGTCGGCCTCCAGCGGTGGGCGCAGCTCCGGCGGGAGCTTGGGACGGCGGCGGAACAGACTCACAGTGCACCTGCTGCCTGCTCGCGGAGCGCGCGAGCGTGCTGTTCGAGGGAGAAGAGCTCGCCGGCCAGCGCGAGGTACTCGTCCTTGTGGGCCACGGGATTGAGACGCTGCACCTTGGACTTCAGGTCCTTGATGCGGGTGGTCACCGACCCGACCTGCAGCCGGGCCAGGGTGATCTGGACGTACCTGAGGTCGGCCTCGCCGTCGACCAGCAGCGGCTCCACCGCCAGCTCGCCGATCAGCGCCTTGCCGCTCAGATCCTGGCAGGCGTCGCGAACCGCCTCGATCCACACCGCCCCGCCGGTCGCCGACGCCGTGCCGCCGGCCGCCGCGATCGCCTCCCGGACCGCGCGCAGCACCGGGTCGCCGTACGAATCGGCCTCGATGGCGTCGAACATCGGGCCGGCCAGGACCGGAAGCTGCAACGCCAGCTTCAGCGTCTCGCGCTCGACCTGGCGCTGCGGGCTCTCCGCGGCCCGCCGCTGCGACACCACCGGGGCGTCCGGCGTCATCGCGGCCGCCACGGCACGCTGCACCGGCTCCAGGTCCATGCCGAGGTCACCGGCGAGCTTACGGGCGTACTCGGGACGCTTCTCCCGGTCCTTGATCTTCGCGACCAGCGGCGCGGCCCTTCGCATCGCGTCGACCCGGCCCTCGACGGTGTCCAGGTCGAAGCGCGAAAGCGTCTGCCGCAGCGCGAAGTCCACCAGCGGCTCCCGGCCGGCAATCATGTCGCGTACGGCGAGATCGCCACGGGCCAGCCGCAGCTCGCACGGGTCCATGTTGTCCGGGCTGACGGCGATGAACGTGCGCCCGACGAACCGCTGGTCCTCCTCGAACGCCCGCAGCGCCGCCTTCTGCCCGGCCGCGTCCCCGTCGAACGTGTAGATGATCTCGCCGGTGAAGCTGTCGCTGTCCATCAGCAACCGGCGCAGCACCCCGATGTGGTCGACGCCGAACGCCGTGCCGCACGTCGCGACGGCCGTCGGCTCGCCCGCCTCGTGGCACGCCATGACATCGGTGTACCCCTCGACGATGACCGCGCGGCCGCGCTTGGCGATCTCCCGCTTGGCGAAGTCGATCCCGTACAGGACGTGGGACTTCTTGTAGAGCGGCGACTCCGGCGTGTTCAGATACTTCGGGCCGTCATCGTCCTCGAACAGCTTGCGCGCGCCGAACCCGATCACGTCGCCGCTCAGGTCGCGGATCGGCCACAGCAGGCGGCGGCGGAACCGGTCGATCAGCGACCCGGAACGCGCCGGCTTGGCCAGGCCGCCCGTGGTCAGCTCCTCGGCGGTGAACCCCTTCTGCCGCAGGTGCTTGGTGAGCAGATCCCAGCCCTCGGGCGCGAAGCCGCACCCGTACTTCTCGGCGGCGTCCCGCCCGAACCCCCGCTGCGCGAGGAACTCCCGGGCCTTGCGCGCACCGGCCTTCCCAAGCTGGTCACGGTAGAACTCGGCGGCCGCGGCATGCGCCGCGATCAGCCGCTGCCGCTGCCCGGTCTGCGGCCTGGGTGCACTACCGGGCCGATCATCCGCGTACGTCTCATAGCGAAGCTGGATGCCGGCCTTGCCCGCGAGGCGCTCGAGCGACTCGACGAAGCTCAGATGCTCGGCGTCCATCAGGAACTTGATCGCGTCCCCACCAGCACCGCACCCGTGGCAAAAGTAGACATTTCGGGCAGGGGAGACGGTGAAGGAGGGAGTCTTCTCGTCGTGGAAGGGGCAGAGGCCCTTGAGGTTGCCGCCGCCCGCCGAGCGCAGCGTCACGGTCTCGCTGATCACGTCCGCTATCGAGGTGCGGTCGCGGACCAGCGCGATGTCTTCGTCCTTGACCCTGCCCGCCACGGCTACATACTGCCTCGCCCTACCGGCGGCCTGCCACGAGGGTCCGCTGCCGGAACGAGCGTCACCCGCGTCCGCCCACGAGGGTGCGGTGCCAGGCGACCGCCGCCGGGTCGGTCAGCGAGGCGACCTGGTCGATCACCACGCGCAGGCGGGCCGGGTCGTCGGGCGCCTCCTTCCAGAGGGCCGCGAACATGGGGTCGAGGTGGTCGGGGGCCCGGTCGCAGAGCGTACCGACCAGGGTGGCGAGGATCTCGCGCTGCTGCTCGTACCAGTCTTCCGCGGCCCGGGCGCGCATCACGTAGCGCAACGCCATGCCCTTCAGGAGCGCACACTGGTTGCGGACCGTACGCGGGACGACGAGGTCGGCGGCGTAGCGGCGGACCGGTTCGCTGCCGTGCCGGCTGTTGGTGGCGCCGACGGCCGAGGAGACGAAGCGGCCGGTGAGCACGCTGGTCATCCGCTTGAGCGCAACCTGGGCCCGGTACGTGCCGTCGTGGTCGGCGGCGGCGGCCACGACCTCGTCGGCGAGCAGGAGGTCGAGGGCTTCGCCGAGGGCCTGCGGGGTCTCGTCGGAGTAGGTGGCGGCCACGTCGGCGCACAGCTCGGCGCGTTCGCCGGGGTCGTGGAGCAGGGGGCGCAGGGACAGGTAGCCGCCGTGGATGCCGTCCTCGACGTCGTGCACCGAGTACGCGACGTCGTCCGCCCAGTCCATGACCTGCGCCTCGAGGCAGCGGCGGCCGTCTTCGGGGGCTGCTGAGCGTACCCATCGGAAGGTTGGCAGGTCGTCGGGGTAGACGCCGAACTTGCGGGTGCCGGTGCGCCGCGGCCAGGGGTATTTGCAGGTGGCGTCGAGGGAGGCGCGGGTGAGGTTGAGGCCGGCGCCCTCGACCTTGGCCTCGAGGCGGGTGAGGACGCGCAGGGTCTGTGCGTTGCCCTCGAAGCCGCCGCAGGGCTGGGCGATCGCGTCGAGGGCGGTCTCTCCGTTGTGGCCGAAGGGTGGGTGCCCGATGTCGTGGGCGAGGCCGGCGACGTCGACGACGTCGGGGTCGCAGCCGAGGCGGGCGCCCATCTCGCGGGAGATCTGGGCGACCTCGAGGGAGTGGGTGAGGCGGGTACGCAGGAAGTCGTCGGAGCCGGCGGTGTGCACCTGGGTCTTGGCCGCGAGCCGGCGGAAGCCTGCAGAATGCAGCACGCGGGCGCGGTCGCGTTCGTACGGGGTCCGGCCGTAGCCGCTGTCCTTCGCCGGCTCCGGGATCCGGCGTTCCGCATCGCCCGTCATGAGATCAACCCTAAGCGGAACGCGCCGGGGGCCGATGCGAATGACGTGGAGTCCGAATCGCACGGCCGGTCCCGGGTGAGCATCGCCGCCCGGCTCATGATCATGGCGGGTATCGCGGTGGCGGCGGTGGCGCTGGTGGGCGCCGCGGCGGCCTGGGGTTCGTCGAACCAGTCGACGGCCACCGCGGAGATGGCCCGGATCAGTGACGGCATGAGTCACCAGTGGAACGCCGACATGATGCATGACGGGTTGCGCGCCGACGTGATGTCCGCGATGTACGCGACGACGGCGCAGCAGCGGGCGGACTTCGGCGTCGAGGAGGTGAGCGAGCATGCCGGGTCGCTGGTCAGCAACTTCGACGCGGCCGCGGAACGGGCACCGGCCGCGCTGACCGCCCGCTACGCCCAGGTACGCGCGGATGTCGTCGCGTACGGTGACGCGGCGAAGTCGATGGTGGCGCTCGCCGTGTCCGACCGGGCCGGGGCGGTGGCCCAGCTCCCGGCCTTCCTGGAGCGTTTCGCCGCACTGGAGGAGACGCTGGGCGCGATCGACGACGCCATGCTGCAGGCGGTCAAGGACGCGAACGGCGAGGGCTCCGATGCGGGCCGGGCCAGCGATTGGCTCATCCTCGCGGCCGGTCTCGCGGGGGTGCTGCTGACCGCGGGGGCGGCGCTGCTGACCGTACGGGCGGTGCGGCGCCCGCTCGCGCAGATGCTGGCGGCGCTGCGGGCAGCCGCGCGCCGGGACCTGACCGTCGAGGTGAAGGTCGTGAACCGCGACGAGCTCGGCGAGATGGCGCTGGCGCTGAACGAGGCGCTGACCGCCATCCGGACGACGATCGCCGCGACGGCCGCCGGCGCGGGCACCCTGATGACCGCCAGCGACGACCTGCGCGAGCTGGCCGGCCGGCTGGACACGTCGGCGGAGCGTACGTCCGGGCAGGCGCGTACGGCGGACGTGGCGGCGCGGCAGGTCTCGGACTCGGTGACCGACATGAGCACGGCGACCGAGCAGCTGTCCGCGTCGATCCGGGAGATCGCCCGGCAGACCGCGGACGCCGCGGTGACGGCGAATCGCGCGAGCACGGAGGCGAGCGAGACGTCGGTGCTCGTCGGGACGCTGAGCGAGGCGAGCCGGGAGATCGGCGACATCGTGCGGCTGATCACCGGGATCGCGGAGCAGACGAACCTGCTGGCGCTCAACGCGACCATCGAGGCGGCCCGGGCGGGAGAGATGGGCAAGGGCTTCGCCGTGGTGGCCACCGAGGTCAAGGATCTGGCGCAGGAGACCGCGCAGGCGACCGCACAGATCACCAGCCGGATCTCGGCGATCCAGGACATGACCGCGCGGACGGCCACGGCCATCGACGGCATCACCGGGGTGATCACGCACATCGACGACGGGCAGCGCACGATCGCCGCGGCGGTGGAGGAACAGTCGGCGACGACCGAGATGATGGCCGGCAATGTCAGTGCGGTGTCGGCGGCGGCCACCGAGATCAGCGGTACGGTCGGCGAGATCACCGCGTCGACCGGCGCGACGGCGGAGGACGCGAACACGACCCGGCAATCGGCGGAGCGGGTGAGCGCCGCCGCCACCGAGATCCGGGGGCTGATCGGTCAGTTCACCTACTGACGGCGGGACGCCAGCACGCAGAACTCGTTGCCCTCCGGGTCGGCGAGGACCACCCAGCCGACGTCGTGCTGGCCGATGTCGACCGGCCGGGCGCCCATGTCGACGAGGCGCTCGACCTCCGACTCCTGGTCGTCCGGGCGCAGGTCGATGTGCAGGCGGTTCTTGGTGGTCTTGGCGTCCGGCACGGGGGTGAAGAGCAGCCCGGGCAGCTCGTCCGGGGAGCGCCGGATCTCGACCTCGCCGGGCGCCTCGTGCACGATCCGGTAACCGAGCGCCTCGGCCCACCAGCGGGCGAGCCGTGCCGGGTCCTCGGCGTCGACGACGATCTGCTCCCACCGGCTGGGCATACGGCAAACCTCCACGAGACGCCATCGAAAGTGACGATCATGTTACGCGCAGACGGCGTCCCCACCACCGGGGAACGACGCACCCGTCGTGCGACATCCTCCCGCCCCGGCGCGCCGACACTGGCCGCGAGGAGGAGACCGATCGATGAATGCGCTGCACCGCCGTCTCACCGCGCTGGCCGAGGCCGGCTGCACCGGCGCCCTGCATGTGGGGGGCACGCCGGGCGGGGTCGTCTATCTCGTCGCCGGGCGCATCTCGTACGCCGAGTCGCCGGGCTGCCCGGGCATCGGGGCGCGGCTGGTGGGCTGCGGCCGGCTGTCCGCGCGGCAGTGGCGGGAGGCGTACGCGGCCGGGCACGGCGAGGGGCGGGTCGGCCGGCTGCTGCTGCGCGACGGGCACCTCGGCCACCACGAGCTGGCGTGCCGGGTGGTGGCCACGATCACTGCCGTGACGCAGGTGCTGCTCGCGGCGGGCGACGCGCCGCTGCGGTTCGTACCGGGCGAGCGGCACTGGTTCGGCTCGTTCCCCCACTGTGAGCTGGGCGCACTCGGTCCCGAGGCGGCCAAGCGGTTGTTGTCCCGGCCCGCGCCGCGCCGGGCGTCGCGCGCGCGTCCGCACGCCGCCCGGCGAGCATCGACGCACATGACGCACAGCGGGTGCGACTCGTGAGCGCGGCTCACCCGCAGGATGGCCCCTTGTGACGGCGGGAACCTCCAGACCCCGCCCGAGCGGAACCGGATCCACCCGAACCGCCGGCAGCCCGCGAAGCCGCCGGCGGGAGCATCACCCGGCGAGGAGAGATGTGCCCGGGGTCGAACACTGTCTGCAGGAGGCCATGGCGATCCCCGGCGCGGTCGGGGCCAGCATCGTCGACTACACCACCGGTTTCCCGGTCGCCACGACCGGGGCCGCACCCAACGAGGACCACGAGGCCGCGGCCGCCGGCACGGCCGACGTCGTACAGGCGGCGCAGAGCCGGTCGCTGTTCGTCTCGGCCGTGCCGCACGACCTCCTCGAGGACCTGATCATCACGACCGCGGGGGGCTACCACCTGCTGCGGCTCGTCCGGACCGATTTCGACAGCCGGCTGGTGCTCTACGTGTGGCTGGACCGGGTCCGCGGCAACCTCGCCGTGGCCCGCCGCCGCATGGAA
This sequence comes from Nucisporomicrobium flavum, assembly GCF_016464385.1. Classification (GTDB taxonomy): domain Bacteria; phylum Actinomycetota; class Actinomycetes; order Mycobacteriales; family Micromonosporaceae; genus Actinoplanes; species Actinoplanes flavus_A. Next base: position 195,724 of record NZ_JADMLH010000010.1, read on the forward strand.
CGCCTCGCCGACGAGCTGATCTCGACCTGACCCTAGGAGCCACCGTGAAGTCCCCGACGTCCGCGGCGCCCGGCAGCCTGCTCACGCAGGCGGCGGGCGAAGGGCGAACCGGTGCCCTGGTCGTCGGCGGCCCGCCGGGCGGCACGCTCTACCTGGTCGACGGCCGGGTGACGTACGCCGAGTCGGCCGCGGCGCCGGGCGTCGGTGAGCTGCTGACCGCCTCCGGCCGGCTGGCGCCGCGTACGTGGCAGGCGGCGCTGGACACCGCCACCTCGCAGGCCCGGGTGGGTCGGGTGCTGCTCGAGCAGGGCCACATCACCCAGGGAGAACTGGAGTTGTGTGTGCTGGGTGCCACGTACGACGCCGCGTACTTCGCGCTCGCCCCGGCGGCGGCGCCGGTGAACTTCCTCGACGGGGCGGCGCACTGGCTGGGCGACGTCGTCCGCGTCGACGCGGCCGCGGTGGTCCGCGAGTCCCGGCGGCGGGCCCGGCTGCTCGACGACATCTTCCCCAACGTGCGGATCGACACGGCGGCGGTGACCCCGGTGCCCCGGCCGCCCCGGGAGCGGATCACCGTCACCGCGGCGCAGTGGGAGCTGCTGGTGCACGCCGACGGCCAGCGCACCCCGGCCGACCTGGCGCTGCTGCTGGGCCGCGCCGGGTACGCCACGGTGCAGGAGCTGCGCCGGCTGGCGGCGCTCGGCCTGATCGAGTCGCCCGGCGAGCGGGTGGCCGGCACGGAACCCGCCTTCGCCCGCGTGCCCCGGGCGCGCGCCTCGGCCCCCCAGAGCACCGTCGCCTCCCCGGCGACGGTGCCGGACGGGCCGACCGTACCCATCGTCACCCGGGCCCGGCCCGGTCTCGCCTCGGGCGACCCGCCGCGCGAGGCCGAACCGGGCCCGGCCCACCGGCCGCCGCGGCTCGCCCGGCGCAAACCCGGCGCCAAGCTGCCCAAGGAGCTCATCTCCCAGCCGGCGCCGCCGCACCCGGGCACCGACGAAGTCCTGCTGAAACGCATCCGCACCGCGCTGCGGGCCCTGCGGTGACGCGGGCGCCCCCGCTGACGGCCGACTTGAGGAAGGAGACACCGAGGATGACGGTGGATCCGGCGGTACTGACGGAACTCGGCAACCTCCGCCACCGGCTGCCCGAACTCACCGGAAGCGTCCTCGCCACCACCGACGGCATGGTCGTCGCGCACGACGCCCACGGCATCGAGCCCGACAGCATCGCCGCCCTCGCCGCCGCCCACCTCGCCCTCGCCCGGCGCTTCGCGCACGCCGTCAACCACGGCGGCCTTCGCGAATCGGTGGTGGAGTGCGACGGCGGATACATCACCTCGTACACCGCGGGGCCCAGCGCCCTGCTGACCCTCGTGACGACCGGGAACGCCAACCTGGCGATGGTGCACCTCGAGGCGCGGCGGGCCGTACGCCGGCTCGTGCAGGTCCTGGTCCTCGACGCCGCCCCGGCCCCGCGGCCGGAGATTCCCGTGCAGGCCGGCCCGGCGATCCCGCTCGCGCGGCGCACGCCGATGGCCACCCTGCCCAGCTCCATCCGAGGCCGCTGAGGTCTCACCCAACACCCCACTGCACAGACGGAGGAAATCCCCATGCCCGACATGGACACCGCACTCAAAGAGATCATGGACATCGACGGCGCGGTCGGCGTCGCGCTGGTCGACCACACCAGCGGGATGGCCCTCGGCACCGCCGGCGGCGGCAAGGACCTCGACCTGACGGTCGCCGCGGCCGGCAACACCGACGTGGTCCGGGCCAAGCTGCGGGCGATGGAGATGCTCAACCTCAGCGAGAAGATCGAGGACATCCTCATCACCCTGGACACCCAGTACCACATGATCAGGCCGCTCACGAGCCGCTCCGGCAAGGGCCTGTTCCTGTACGTCGCCCTGCGCCGCGACCGCGCCAACCTGGCGATGGCCCGGCACCAGCTCAAGCGCATCGAGAACGACCTCGACGTCTGAGCCGCCGTACGATGCGGGGCGGGGAGGGCACCTGGCGCCCTCCCCGCCTCGCGCGTCATCCGCCGCTGTTCTCCATCTCGGCGCCCTCCGGGACGGTGTCGTCGTCGCGGCTGTCGAGCCAGCCGTACGGCAGCGACACCTTGCCCGGGGCGTTGATGCGCCCGCGCGGCTGGCCGAGCGACTCGCGGGGGAACGGCAGGTCCGCGTCGAGCTTGCCGAGCAGGTCGTCGAGCTCGGCGAGCGAGGAGACCATCGCGAGGGCGCGGCGCAGGTCGCCGCCGACCGGGAAGCCCTTGAGGTACCAGGCGACGTGCTTGCGGAAGTCCGCGCAGCCGTGCTTCTCGTCCTCGAGCGCCTCGACCAGCAGGTGGGCGTGCCGGGACATGATGGCTGCCACCTCGCCGAGGGTGGGCAGCTCCTGCGACTCGACGCCGTTGAACGCCGCCTGCAGGTCCTTGAACAGCCAGGGCCGGCCGAGGCAGCCGCGGCCCACGACCACGCCGTCGACGCCGGTGTGCGCGACCATGCGCAGCGCGTCCGAGGCCTCCCAGATGTCGCCGTTGCCGAGCACCGGGACGTCGAGGGCCTGCTTCAGCGTCGCGATCGCGTCCCAGTCGGCCGTTCCCGAGTAGCGCTGCTCGGCCGTACGCGCGTGCAGCGCCACCGCCGCGACGCCCGCCTCCTGGGCGATCAGCCCGGCCTCGACGTACGTCAGGTGGTCGTCGTCGATGCCCTTGCGCATCTTGACGGTGAGCGGGATGCCGGCCGGCGCCGCGGCCTCGACCGCCTGCTTGACGATGCGGCCGAAAAGCTTGCGCCGCCACGGCAGGGCGCTGCCGCCGCCGCGGCGGGTGACCTTGGGGACCGGGCAGCCGAAGTTGAGGTCGACGTGGTCGGCGAGGTTCTCCTCGGCGACCATGCGGACGGCGGCGGCGGTCACGTCCGGGTCGACGCCGTACAGCTGGAGGCTGCGGAAGCCCTCGTCCGGGGCGAACTGGATCATCTTGAGCGTCTTGGGGATGCGCTCGACGAGGGCCCGGGTGGTGATCATCTCGCAGACGTACACGCCGCCGCCCTGCTCGCGGCAGAGCTTGCGGAAGGCCACGTTGGTGATGCCGGCCATCGGCGCGAGCACGACCGGCGGCCACACCTGGTGGCTGCCCAGCGTCAGGGGCTTGGCGGAGAGCGCGAGGGTCACGCCGTCGAGCATTACACACCGGTCTCTGGCACAGTCGGGCTGTGCAGACCGAGCAGAGCCCCCGCCACCTGGTCGCCGTCTTCGAGTCCCCGGTCGCCGAGGCGCTGCTGCGACTGGGCCTGGACGTCGGTTTCCGGTGCACGCTGGTGGAGCCGGACCCGGCCCGGCTGCAGGGCTCGCCGCGGCCGCACGGCGACACGTTCGTGGGTGACCTGTCCGCCGCGGGGGTGACGGAGCACACGGACATCGTGCTGACCGACCATCACCGGCCGGAGATCGGCCCGGTCCTCCAGGAGGCCCTGGCGAGCGGCGCCCGCTGGATCGGCATCGTCGGCAACCCCCACAAGGAGGGCCCGCACCTCGCCGCGCTCAAGGAGCTGGGCGTACCGGACGAGGAGATCGCCCGGGTGCACCGGCCCGTCGGCCTGAACATCGGCAGCCGGACCCCGGCGGAGATCGCGGTGGCGACGCTCGCGGGCCTGATCGCCGACCGCAACGACCGGCCGGGCGGCTTCGAATTCTGATCGGCAGAACGCGCGGGGTCCCGTAGTCTCCGGCACGGGACTGCAGCGTGTAGCTCAGCAGCAGAGCACCGGGCTCGGGACCCGGAGGGCGCGGGGGCGGAACCCGCCACGCTGGCGATGGACATGCAGAAGAGCGGCTACCCGTACGCGCAGCTGGCCGCGGCTTTCGTCACCGCGGCGATCCACGAGGACGCCGCCACCCGCGAGCGCGCCGACGGGCGGGTGCGGCGCTGGGTGCAGGTGCTGCGGGCGGTGGCGTCCGGAGCCGTGCGCCCGGGGTCCCGCACGCCGGTCGCCGGGCTGCCGGCCTGGGTGACCCCCGAGGTCGTCAGGGGCGGCTTCGCCACGGGTACGCCCGCAGCGGCCGGACCGTTGCGCCCCCACGAGATCCGTCCGGGGATCGCCACCGACCGGGCCGCCCTGTTCGCGTACCACCTGACCGAGGCCGGGCAGGCCGAGCTGGGCGCACTGCTCGACAGCGGCGGCTACCGGCTCGAGCTGCCGGAACAGGCGGCGCTGCTGACGGTGGCGTGGCTGCTGCGCACCGGTGACCGGGCGGCGGCCCTCGCCCTGGTCGACGAGATCGGTCCGTACGCCGGGCGCCTGTGCTTCACCCCGGTGCCGGACCCGGCGGGCGGGCACGACCCGGAGCTCGTCTGGCGCGCCGACGCCGGGCAGGTCAGCGCCGCGCTGGCCGGCCGCCGGGAGAACCCCCGGGTGGCGGCGATGCGCGAGGCGCTGACCGTGTGGAACCCGCTCGCCGACGAGTTCCTGACGCTGTGGCTGGACACCCGCGATGCCGGCGGGACCGTGGCCGCGGTGTTCCCGCCCGGCTGGCGGGACCGGGCCCGGGGCCTGCTGGGGCGCTACGGGCAGCTCGCGGCCGCCCACACCCACTGCGGCAAGCACCGTCGTCCCAAGGAGAACCTGGCCGTCCTGCGAGCCGCCACCGAACAGGCCGTGGCGGACGGGGAGCTGACCCCGCGGGCGCTCGGGCTGCTGCGTCACGTCGCCGGCTCGATGCTGGCCCGGCGGGGCGTGCCGGGTTCGCCGGAGCACGCGGCGCTGCGGGAGCGGCAGGCGCGGGAGGCGCGCGTACCCGCCCACCACGTGCTGGCGCGGGTGGTGGTCAGCCGGCTCGCGGCGCTCGACCCCGGCCGGGGCGTACCGGACGTGGACGCGCTCTGCGTGCCGGTGCGCGGGGCGGAGGCCGAGACCCACGCGGTAGCGGCCGGCACGCCGATCCCCCCGTCGATCCGCGGCGTGGTCCGCCGGGCACGGGCGGGGCGGATCCCCGAGCTGATCGAGGCCGGCGTGGTCCCGTCCGCCGAGGTGCTCGCCCAGCTGGTGCCGCAGATCGCCGCCGAGACCAGTGCGGCCGCGTACCGGGATCCGGCGTTGCGGGCGTTGATGGCGGCGACGTACCGCGCGTTCCGCAACCGCCGGTCCTTGTTGCTGCTGAACCTGGAGAGCCAGGTGCGGCTCAGCGAGCTGCCGTGGGTGGCGGCCGTGGGCCCGTACCGGGAGGCCGGCGACGACACCCGTCGCGACGCCCACGCCACCCTGCGCCGCCTGGGTGAGCTGGCGATCGACGGCTTCCCCGGTACGCTGCTGCCCAACCCGCTGATCCGCGAGCTCGCCGCGCTGAGCCGGGAGGCCGATGCGGGCCTGCCGTGGGTGGAGGAGCTGGCGGCGGACATCTTCATGGGCACCTTCTCGCCCAAGTTCCTGCGCGCCGCCCGGCTGGCCGGTGAGCTGCTCGAGGGCAGCCTGTACGCCCGCTACTACGACATCGACTACGCCGCGGTCGCCGCGCCGGACGCCGACTTCGAGCGGCTGTGCCGTTCGCGGACGGGGGCCTGGCGGCACACGTTCACCGTCGCGGCGGGTGGCATGCTCATCGAGCAGGGCCAGATCCTCACCACGCACAACCTGGCCACGCTCGTGCGCGCGGGTGTCGCCCCCGCCGGCGACTGGGCGACGCTCGCCCGCCGGGCTTTCGAGGCCGGGTGCCGGCTCACCGCCCGGCTGCCCGGCAACCCGCGCCCGCTGCCGACGATCAAGGACATCGCGTACGCGTGGCGCAACGTGATCTTCTATCTGGCCGTGCCCGGGGCGGCCGGCCCCGGACCGGTCCTGGACGACTTCGAGGCGACCCTCGCCGCCGCCCGGCCCGCCGTGCGCGACCGGCTCACCCCGGCGGTCACCGGCCTGCGCCACATCGCCGACGGCGGCCGCTTCGCCGCCGACGGAACGACAGCGGCGGGCGGCCGCCGCCTCGAAGGCTGGACGACCACCCGCCACTGGTTACAAGAGCTTCAACAACCGGGCAGGCGCTTGATGAGGTAGTCCTCGATCGCGTCGAGGCCGACCCGCTCCTGCTTCATCGTGTCGCGGTCCCGGACCGTCACCGCGTCGTCGGTGAGCGTGTCGAAGTCCACGGTCACGCAGAACGGGGTGCCGATCTCGTCCTGGCGGCGGTAGCGGCGGCCGATGGCCTGCGAGTCGTCGAACTCGACCATCCAGCGTTTGCGCAGCGTGTCGGCGAGGCCGCGGGCCTTCGGGGACAGCTCCGGGTTGCGCGAGAGCGGCAGCACCGCGACCTTGATCGGCGCCAGGCGGGGGTCGAAGCGCATGACCGTCCGCTTGTCGACGCCGCCCTTGGTGTTGGGGGCCTCGTCCTCGTCGTACGCCTCCAGCAGGAACGCCAGCACCGCGCGGGTCAGACCGGCCGCCGGTTCGATCACGTACGGCACCCAGCGCTCCTGCTTCTCCTGGTCGAAGAAGGACAGGTCGACGCCGGAGTGCTTGGAGTGCGTGCTCAGGTCGAAGTCGGTGCGGTTGGCGATGCCCTCGAGCTCGGCGAACTCGGTGCCGCCGAAGCGGAACCTGTACTCGATGTCGACCGTGCGCTTCGAGTAGTGCGAGAGCTTCTCCTTGGGGTGCTCGAAGAAGCGCAGGTTCTGCTCGGCGAGGCCGAGGTCGCGGTACCAGTTCCAGCGCTGCTCGAGCCAGTACTCGTGCCAGGTCTCGTCGGTGCCGGGCTCGACGAAGAACTCCATCTCCATCTGCTCGAACTCGCGCGTACGGAAGATGAAGTTGCCCGGGGTGATCTCGTTCCGGAACGACTTGCCGACCTGCGCGATGCCGAACGGCGGCTTCTTGCGCGCCGCGGTCGCCACGTTGTTGTAGTTCACGAAGATGCCCTGGGCGGTCTCCGGGCGCAGGTAGTGCAGGCCGTCCGCGCTCTCGGTGGGGCCGAGGTACGTCTTCATGAGCCCGTTGAACATCTTGGGCTCGGTGAACGTGCCCTTGTTGCCGCAGTTGGGGCAGTTGAGCTCGCTCAGCGAGGCGGGGGCCGAGCCGTGCTTGGCCTCCCACGCCTCCTCGAGGTGGTCGGCACGGAAACGCTTGTGGCACGACTGGCACTCGGTCAGCGGGTCGACGAACGCGTCGAGGTGGCCGGAGGCCGCCCACACGTCGCGGGACAGGATGACGGCGGAGTCGAGGCCGACGATGTCGTCGCGCTGCTGCACCATGGTGCGCCACCACTGCCGGCGGACGTTCTCCTTCAGCTCCACGCCGAGCGGGCCGTAGTCCCACGCCGAACGGGTGCCTCCGTAGATCTCGCTGGAGGGGAAGACGAGGCCGCGGCGCTTGGCCAGGCTGACGACGGCGTCGATACGGTCGACGGGCATGTTCCTCCTACGCCGGCTGGTTGTCGGCGGGGACTCAGGGGATGCGGACAAAATCAGGAGATTACTCCTCGACGCGGCACACCTCGAAACCGCCCGTCCGGCGGTTCTGCGCGAGGTACGCCCGCAGCTCGGCGGTCGAGCCGTCGGCATACGTGACGTCGACCGGCGCCGACATCTGCACGAGCTCGACGTCGCCCACGTCATAGCTCCTGATCGGCTCCTCGGCGGAGACCCGGCTGGTGAACTCCGCCTCGGTCTCGTCGTCCTTGGTCTGCTGGCACAGCATGTCGTACGCCTCGCCGTAGCGCTTGTCGCGCACCGCGTCGAGGTAGTCGCCGACGACCACGTCGGCCTGTTCGTTGAGGGCCCGGGTGGCGACCGTGGTGAGCCCGATGAACGCGGCCAGCCCGCCGCCGAGGACGAGCACGAGCACCACGGCGCCCAGGCCGAGCCCGAGCCCGACGCGGCGGCCGCGGCCCTCCACCGGCGGGGCCGGGAACGGCGGGACCACGCCCGGCCCGGACGGCGGCTCCGGCACGGGAGACGGTCCCTGCTGCTGCGGCGGGGGCGCACCCAGGGTGGTCATGCGATCAAGCGTACGGCTCAGCGCCAGGGCTCGGCGGCCCGGTCGCTGGCCCGGGCCTCGACCTGCGCGCCGGGCGCGGCGCTCGCGAGCGTCTCGAACGCCGACGGCTCGTCGAGGGACTCCGACAGCAGCGGGGTGGCGTGGACCTTCACGTCGAACCCGCCGAGCGCCCGGCGGTAGGCTCCGACGGACTCCCATTCGGTGACCAGGGTCCAGTAGGCGGGGTCGTCCAGCGCGCGGGTCAGGCGCCCGGAGCGGTATCCGGCGCTCGCGGCGAGGGCGGTCAGGGCGGCGTGCGCCCGTTCGACGAACGAGTCCTGCGTGTCGGGCGGGACGACGAAGCGGTTCAGCACCAGCATGACCTGAGCCTACGTACCGCGAGGAGCCCGACGTGACCCCGTCCCCGCCCGAGAACCTCCTGCGCCGGCTGGCCGGTGTCAACCCGACGACGGCGTTCATCGCCGCGCTGGTGGTCTTTCTCGCGGGTCTGTTCCTGCCCGGCATCGTCGGCGCCGCGCTGCTGTTCCTGCTGGGCGTGGCGCTGGTGGCGCTGACCTTCACCACGTGGCCGGTGCAGACGCCGGCGCTGCGGACCGTACGGCTGATCCTGCTGGCCCTGCTGTTCGCGGCGGCGGTGGCCAAGGCGCTCTGACGTATGCGCTTTTGACAATCATTACCAACTCGGCGCATTGTTGTGCCATGCTCCCCCGCCGGGCTCTTGCCGCAACCGCCGCAGCCCTCCTGCTGGGCGCGGCCGCGGGGTGCGGGCAGCCGGCGAGCGGGTTCAGCGGCGGCCGCCTCGACGTGGTGACGGCCTTCTACCCGCTGCAGTTCCTCGCCGAGCGCATCGGCGGCGACGCTGTCCGGGTGGTCCAGCTGACCAAGCCCGGCGCGGAGCCGCACGACGTGGAGCTCAACCCCCGCCAGGTCGGCAAGGTCAGCACCGCGGGGCTCGTCGTCCACCTGAAGGGCTTCCAGCCGGCCGTGGACCAGGCGGTCGGCCTCGAGGCTCGGGACCGGGCGTTCGACGCCGGCGCCACGGTCGAGCTGCTGCCGGCCGAGGAGCACGAGCACGAGCCGGGCGAGGAGGAGCACGCCGAGGCCGGCGAGGGCGCCGACCCGCACGTGTGGCTCGACCCGGTCCGCTACGCCACCATCGCCGGCGCGCTGGCCGAGCGGCTCGGGCAGGCCGACCCCGCGCACGCGGCCGCGTACGCGAGCCGGGCCGGGACGCTGCGCACCGAGCTGGCCGCCCTCGACGGCGAGTACCGCAAGGCGCTCACCACCTGCGCGCGGCGCGAGATCGTCACCAGCCACGCCGCCTTCCACTACCTGGCCGACCGGTACGGGCTCACCGAGGTGGGCATCACCGGCATCTCCCCCGAGGCGGAACCGTCCCCGCGCCGCCTCGCCCACGTCGCCGAGGAGGCGAGAGCCACGGGCACCACCACGATCTTCTTCGAGACCCTGGTCAGTCCCAAGGTCGCCGAGACCATCGCGCGCGAGGTCGGCGCCCGTACGGCCGTCCTCGACCCGATCGAGGGCGTCACCGAGCCCGGCGCGGACTACTTCTCCGTCATGCGCGCCAACCTGACCGCCCTCACCACCGCCCTGGGGTGCACGTCATGAGCGTCGTCTCGGTACGCCACGCCGCCGTCGCGTACGGCGGCCGCACGGTCCTGCGCGACGTCACGCTGGACGTCGGCGCCGGCGAGGTCGTGGCCGTGCTCGGCGCCAACGGGTCCGGCAAGTCCACGTTGATCCGGACGATCCTGGGCCTGGTGCCGCTGGCGGGCGGCGAGATCGAGCTCTTCGGGACCCCGCAGCGCCGCTTCCGCCAGTGGGCGCGCGTCGGTTACGTGCCGCAGCGCATGGGCGCCGGCAGCGGGGTGCCCGCCACGGTCGGCGAGGTCGTGGCCTCGGGCCGGCTCGCCCGCCGGGGCATCTTCCGCTTTCCCGGCGCCGCCGACCGCGAGGCCGTCCGTGCCGCGCTGGACGACGTCGGGCTCCTGGACCGCATCCACGACCCGGTGACCACGCTCTCCGGCGGCCAGCAGCAGCGCACGCTCATCGCCCGCGCCCTGGCCGGCCGCCCCGACCTGCTGGTCCTCGACGAGCCGACGGCCGGGGTCGACGCCGGGAGCCAGGAGGCCTTCGCGAAGGCGCTCGCCGGCTTCGGCGAACGCGGTGGCACCGTGCTGCTGGTCGCGCATGAGCTGGGCCCGCTGGAGCCGCTGATCGACCGGGCCGTCGTGGTGCACGGCGGGCGGATCGCGTACGAGGGTGCCGTCCCCGAGCCCGCCGGGCATCACGCGGGGCCGGGCCACGACCACGTCCACCCGCACGCGGAGCCCGAGCAGGCGCGCATCTGCGTGGCCCCCACGGACAGAATGCCGGCCACCTGACATGGACCTCTTTCAGTACGACTTCATGCTGCGAGCTCTCGCCGGCGCGCTGATCATCGGGCTGGCCGCCCCGGCGCTGGGCATCTACCTCGTGCAGCGGCGGCTGTCGCTGATCGGCGACGGCATCGGGCACGTGGCGCTGACCGGCGTCGGCGTCGGGCTGCTCCTGCAGCAGTCGCCGGTGCTCACCGCGGTCGTCGTGGCCGTGCTCGGGGCCGTCGGCGTCGAGTTGGTGCGTGAGCGCGGCCGTACGTCCGGCGACCTCGCCCTGGCGCTGCTGTTCTACGGCGGCATCGCGGGCGGCGTGGTCCTCGTGGGACTCTCCGACGACAGCGCCAACGCCAACCTGATGCAGTACCTCTTCGGCTCGCTGATCACCACGACCCGGCAGGACCTGATCGTCATCGCGATCCTGGGCGCCGCCGTGCTCACCGCGATGCTCGCGCTGCGCCCGGCGCTGTTCGCGGTCTGCAACGACGAGGAGTACGCGCGCGTCTCCGGCCTGCCCGTGCGTACGCTCAATCTCGTGATCGCCGCCACCACGGCCGTGACCGTCACGATCGCCATGCGCACCGTCGGCCTGCTGCTCGTCAGCGCCCTCATGGTCGTGCCGGTGGCGGCCGCGCAGCAGATCACCCGCGGGTTCCGCAGCACGATGGCGCTGGCGATGGGCATCGGCGTGACCGCCGCCGCGGCCGGGGTCTGGGCCGCCGGCGAGATCGACACCGCGCCCGGCGCCACGATCGTCATCCTGGCGATCGCCGCGTTCCTCGCCATCACCGTGGGCAGCGCGACCTGGCGGGTGCTGCGCCGGCACATCCCCGCGGAGCGGCACGCCGAGCACGCCGAACCGCCCGACGTGGTCCTGCAGGAAGCGGGCGCCCGATGAGCGCCCATCCGGTGCCGGGCACGGCGACCGGCTACGAGGCGTACGAGGCGGCCGGCGAGCTGCTGCGCGCGCTGTCCGCACCGATCCGCGTCGCCATAGTCGCGGAGCTCGGCGGCGGCGAGCGGTGCGTGCACGAGCTCGTCGAGAAGCTGGGCGCACCGCAGCCGCTGGTCTCGCAGCACCTGCGGGTGCTGCGCGGCGCGGGGGTGGTGCGGGGTGCACGGCGTGGACGCGAGATCGCATACTCGCTCGTGGACGAACACGTCGCGCACATCGTCGCGGACGCGGTGAGCCATGCGAGGGAGGGATCATGACGGACGAGGGAACCGTTGTCCGCAACACCCGGCAGCGGACCGCGGTCCGCGACCTCCTCGCCGACTGCGAGGGCTTCCACAGCGCCCAGGACCTGCACGCGATCCTGCGCGAGCGCGGCGAACGGGTCGGGCTGACCACGGTGTACCGCACGCTGCAGGGGCTGGCCGACGCCGGCGAGATCGACGTGATGCGCCCGCCCGGCGGCGAGCACCTGTACCGCCGGTGCAGCCAGGGGCACCACCACCACCTGGTCTGCCGGTCCTGCGGCCGTACGGTCGAGGTCGAGGGCCCGGCCGTGGAGACCTGGGCGCAGCGGGTCGCCGGTGAGCACGGGTTCGTCGACGTCTCGCACACCATGGAGATCTTCGGCACCTGCCCGGAGTGCGCGGCCCAGCGCTCCTAGCCCCCGCGTGGGAGGCTGTCGCGCCCTCGGCGTGGGAAGCTGTCGCGCGTGAAGATGTACGCCGACCGGCTGCCCACCGCCGTACGCCAGTTGCTGACCGACCTCGCCGTGGTCCTGTGGGTGTACGCCTGGATCCGCGCCGGGTTCTGGGTGAACGACATGGTGGAGAAGCTGGGCGTGCCCGGGCAGAAGTTGCAGGAGGCGGGCACCGGGATCGCCGGCAACCTGGGCGACATCGGCGGCAAGGTCGGCCGGGTGCCGCTCGTCGGCGACGACCTGACGGCGCCGTTCAACAGCGCGGCGGGCGCGGCGTCCCAGCTCGCCGAGGCGGGCCGGCAGCAGCAGGAGATCGTCGGCAAGCTGGCCGTCACGATGGCGCTGCTGATCGTCGCCGTGCCGCTGGCGCTGGTGCTGTTCCTGTGGTTGCCGCGGCGGCTGCGCTGGATGCGCCGCGCCGGGGTGGCCGCGGTGGTGCGCGAGCAGCCGGCCGGCCGCGACCTGCTGGCGTTGCGGGCCCTGGCGGGCCGGCCGCTGAACGAGCTCGCCGCGCTCGGCCCGGACATCGCCCAGTCCTGGCGCAACGGCGACGCCGACGCGGTGGAGGCGCTGGCCGCGCTGGAGTTGCGCGACCTCGGCCTCAGGCCCGCGAAGGCACGTTAGGTTCCTTGTTGGGCTCGGCGGCGTCCTCGGCGAACTCCTCGTCCTCCTCGTCGTCGTCCTCGTCCAGCCAGTTGCGCCGGGCGAACGGGATCGCGACCCAGAACGTCAGGAAGAAGGCCGCGGCGATCCCGGTGAACACCAGCGCCACCCACATGGGCAGCAGGTAGTCGGTGATCAGCAGGACGCTGCTGACCATGGCGACGAGCGTGAACGCCAGGCCACCGGTCGCCATCCGGTGGGCGTGCCGGACCAGCTCAGGCTTGCGGCCCTGGCGGAACAGCGCCCGGTGGAACGCCACCGGCGAGATGATCAGCGCGGTCGCGAACGCCGTCGAGATCAGCGCGACGATGTACGTGTCCTTCTGGAAGTCCGTCGTCTTGGGGAAACCGTTGCTGAACGGCAGCGTCAGGAGGAACGCGAAGAGGATCTGCACGCCGGTCTGCGCGACGCGCAACTCCTGCAGCAGGTCGGCGAAGTTGCGGTCCCACCGCTGCTTCTCGGTCTCATTCTTCATCCGGCGCTTCTCGGCGGCCATCAGGTCGTCTCCTCACCGTCATGTGGCGCATCGGATGCCCGGACCGCCGCGGCGTCAAACGCCGATCCGCGCGAGGGCCACGTCGGCCAGCGCGTCCGGCGCCTCCTCCGGCACCCAGTGCCCCACCCCGCGCAGCACGACCAGGCGGTAGTCCCCCTCGACCCAGGTCCGGGTGGCGAGCGCCGCCGACCGGCCGACGACCGGGTCGCGGTCGCTCCAGACGTACGTGGTGGGCACGGTGATCTTGCCGACACCGGCGAGCTGGCGGCCGGAGAGCGCCCGGTACCAGTTGAGCGCCCCGGTGAGCCGGCCCGGCTCGGCCATCGCGGACGCGTACCGGGCCGCGCGGGCCCCGATCGGGCGCATCATCCGCTTGAGCACCTCACCGTCGCGCGCCAGCAGCAGGCGCTCGGCGAAGCGGGACTGGAACACCTTCATGTACGCGAACCGCAGCCGCTGCGAGGGCTGGTTGCGCAGCGAGACGGCGAGCCCGCGCGGGTGCGGTACGGAGACCGCGGTGAGCGTACGGACCCGGTCCGGGTGATGCGCGGCGAGCAGCCAGCCCACCTGTGCGCCCCAGTCGTGGCCGATCACGTGCGCCCGTTCCACCCCGAGCGCGTCGAGCACCGCCACCGCGTCGGCCGTGGGCTCGTTCAGCCGGTAGTCCTCCACCGCGGCCGGCCGGGCGCCCGCCGAGTAGCCGCGCTGATCGAGGGCGTACGTCCGCAGCCCCGCCGCGTGCAACCGGGGCAGGATCAGGTCGAACTCGCGATGGTCCTGGGGGAAGCCGTGCAGCAGGAGCACCGGGTCGCCGTCGGCCGGGCCGCCCTCGTACACATCGAAGGTGAGCCCCCGGGCCTTGATCTCCATGTGACGCCTCCAACGCTGTTCCGTACAGCCGTACGGTGTTAACGTCCATGAAAATAACGTAGTGAATCCTTCTCGCGACGGTGGAGATCACCGCACCTGGCCCCCGCCCTGCGGGGGTCGAGGTAGGTCGCGAAAAGGATTCATCCGACAGGGGAGCGCACAGCGCTGAGAGTGCGGGTTCCGGCCCGCAGACCCTAGAACCTGATCTGGGTAATGCCAGCGCAGGGAGCTCGGTCTTCTCCAGCCGCGCCACGTCCGGGACAGCCCGGTCCGTGGCGTGCGTCTCCTCCCGGTACCCCTGGGAGGGCAACGACATGAACCAGTACCGCTGGCGCACGATCGACATCGTGATCGCCTCCATCATCGCCGTGGCGTTCGGCGTCATCTTCTGGGCGTGGAACACGGTCTGGAACCTGACCGAGGGCGCGTTCGCGTTCTTCCCGCCGGCCCAGGCGGTGCTCTACGGCGTCTGGCTGATGCCGGCCGTCCTCGCCGGCCTGATCATCCGCAAGCCGGGCGCCTCGCTCTACACCGAGACGGTCGCGGCGATCATTTCGGCGCTGCTCGGCTCGAAGTGGGGCGCGACGGTCATCCCCCAGGGTCTCGTGCAGGGCCTCGGCGCCGAACTCGCCTTCGCGATGCTGCTCTACCGGCAGTGGAAGCTGCCCGCCGCACTGCTCGCCGGGGCGCTCACCGGGCTCAGCGCCGCGCTGTACGACTTCTTCGTGTGGAACGGCGGCTACGCCCTGTGGGACTACCGCATCCCGTACGCGCTGATCACCATCGTCAGCGGCACCGCCATCGCGGGCGCCGGCAGCTGGGCACTGACCCGCGCGCTGGTGCCGACCGGCGTGCTGGACAGGTTCGCCGCGGGCCGGGACCGGGCACTGGTCTGATCATGGCGGAGGTCGTGCTGCGGGACTTCGGCTGGCGCCACGCGGGGCGCCGGTCATGGGCTGTCCGCGGCGTCGACCTGCACATCCGGCACGGCGAGCGGGTGCTGCTGCTCGGGCCCTCCGGGGCCGGCAAGAGCACCCTGCTCGCCGCGCTCGCCGGGCTGCTGCCCGAGGACTCCGGCGAGGCCGAGGGCACCGTGGAGATCGACGGGCTCGATCCCCGCAAGGCACACGACGGCGTCGGCCTGCTCTTCCAGGACCCGCAGACCCAGCTCGTCATGGCCCGCAGCGGCGACGACGTGGCGTTCGGGCTGGAGAACCGGGGCGTGCCCGCGGGCGAGATCTGGCCGCGGGTCAGCGACGCGTTGGACCGGGTCGGGTTCCCGTACCCGATCACCCGCGCGACCAGCGCCCTCTCCGGCGGCGAGCAGCAACGCCTCGCGCTCGCCGGCGTGCTCGCCCTGCGCCCCGGGCTGGTGCTGCTCGACGAACCCACCGCCAACCTCGACCCGGCCGGCGGCGACCTGATCCGCGAGGCCGTCGCCCGGGCGCGCGACCGCGACAGCACGCTGATCGTCGTCGAGCACCGGGTCGCCGAGGCGCTTCCGCTGATCGACCGGGTGGTGGTGCTCGCGCCGGGCGGCGGCGTCGCCGCCGACGGCGCCCCCGAGGTCGTCTTCGCCGGTCACGGCCCGTCGCTGGCCGGGCAGGGGGTCTGGGTGCCGGGCTATCCGCTGCCCCGGCACCCGGCCGCGGCGGCTCCGGGTGATGATCTGGTACGGGCACACAGCGCGGCCTTCCGGCACCGGCTGAGCGCCGCCAGCATGACCGCCCGCGCGGGCGAGGCCCTGGCGGTGACCGGACCCAACGGCGCCGGCAAGTCCACCCTCGCCCTGATGCTCGGCGGCCTCCTGGCACCCACGACCGGCCGGATCGACGTACCCGGCGAGGCGAAACCGCCGCACAGGTGGCGGGCGGCGCACCTCACCAGCCGCATCGGCTCGGTGTTCCAGACCGCGGAACATCAGTTCGTCACCAGCCGCGTCGCCGACGAGCTGGCGCTCGGGCCCCGCCGGCTCCGCCGCTCCCCCGCCCAGGTGGCGGCCACGGTGGACGACCTGCTGGCCCGGCTGCGGCTGACGGCGCTGGCGGAGGCCAACCCGTACACGCTCTCCGGCGGGGAGGCCCGGCGGCTCAGCGTGGCGACGGCCCTGGCCACCGCGCCGCGGCTGCTGGTGCTCGACGAGCCGACCTTCGGGCAGGACCGGCGTACCTGGATCGAGCTGGTGGCGCTGCTGGCCGCCCTGCGCGACGAGGGCCACGGCATCGTCGCGGTCACCCACGACGACGCGTTCGTCACCTCCCTCGCCGACCGCGTCCACCACCTCGGCCCCACGCCGGCCCCCGGCCCGCTCCCCCGGCGGCGGCCGTGACCCTGGCCCTCGAACCGGTCGCCGACCCGACGGCCCCGCTGGCCCGGCGCAACCCGGTGGCGAAACTCGGCGCGGCCCTGCTGTTCTCCATGCCGCTGATCGCCACGCTGGACCCGCTCACCCCGGCGATCGCGCTGGCCGTCGAGCTGTGCACGCTCCCGTTCTTCGGCGTACGCCTCGGCGTCCTGGCCCGCCGCGCGTGGCCGCTCACCCTCGCCGCCGCGGGCATCCTCGTGACGATGGTGCTGTTCGCCGCGGACCGTACGGGCTCCCACCTGCTCTCCGTCGGCCCGTTCGACATCACCACCGGCGTCGTGGCGGGCGCGCTCGGCCTCGTCCTGCGCGTCTTCGCGGTGGCTCTGCCGGGCATCATCGTCTTCGCCACCACCGACCCGACGGACCTCGCCGACGCGCTCGTCCAGAACGTCAAGGCCCCGGCCCGCTTCGCCATCGGCGCGCTGGCGGCATTCCGCCTGATTCCCCTGCTCACGGAGGAATGGCAGATGCTGACCATGGCCCGCCGAGCCCGGGGCATCGACGCGGGCCGCAACCCCCTGGCAAAGCTCCGTCTCTTCGCCTCGACAGCCTTCGCCCTGCTCGTGGGCGCCCTCCGCCGCGGCGGCCGCCTCGCGACGGCGATGGACGCCCGCGGCTTCGACTCCACGACCCCCCGCACGTACGCCCGCCGCCAGCACTTCACCAAGGCGGACGCGGCGCTGGTGGTGGGAGCGGGGGTGCTGGGAGCGGCGGCCCTGACGACGAGCATCCTGGCCGGCGTCTTCAACCCGATCCTCGGCTGACCGCCGCCGGGCGGACCGCCGTCAGGGGCGCTCGGCGAGGGTGGCGAGGCGGTCGAGGGAGGCCCGGAGCTTGTCGGCCGTCGTCGCGCGGGCTCGGGGCAGGCGCTTCTCGTCCGTGAGGTCGGTCCAGTCGTACGTGTGCGTCACCCGGGTCAGCTCCGGCCCGAGTTCCTCGAGCTCCCACCGCCACACGTGCCCCAGCGTGGGCTTGCCGGGCTCGGCGGGCTTCCACGCGATGCGGTGGCCCTCCTCGAACTCGAAGACGTGGTTCTCGCGGACGTTGCCGTTCGTCGTGGTCATGGTGAAGACGTCGCCGACCGCGTGGACGCGCTGCCCGGCGGGCGCCTCGGCCAGGTTGTCGTTGCCGTCCCACCGGGGCTGCTGTGCGGGGTCGGCGATGAGCTCGAAGATGCGGGCGGGCGCCGCCGCGATCTCGCGGGTGGCGCTCACGACCCGGCCGGTTCCATGATCGGTCACGGACCCATCCAAGCATGTGACCGCCGGCGTGCAACCCCGGTCCGGGGGTGCTCCGTCGTGCGGGGGGAAGCGATGGGAGGCACCGTGAGAAGGTCCGAGGAGGACGAGTTCCGCGCGTTCGTCGACGTCCGCATGGACCGGTGGCGGCGAGCGGCGTACCTGCTGTGCCATGACTGGCACATGGCCGACGACCTGGTGGCCGTCGTCGTGGGCAAGCTGTACCGGCATTGGCGCAAGGTCAGCGGCGCCGACAACCCCGACGCGTACGCCCAGCGCGTGCTGACGATGTCGTGGCTGGACGAGCGGCGCCGGCCGTGGCGGCGGGAGCACCCGGCCGGTGTGCTGCCGGACGCGGGCCGCAGCGAGCCGGACCGGGCGGGCGACCGGGACCGGCTGATCAGGCTGCTGGCGGGGCTGGCACCCCGGCAGCGCGCCGTGGTGGTTCTGCGCTTCTACTTCGACCACTCGGTCGAGGAGACCGCCGAACTGCTCGGCATCTCCGCGGGAACGGTCAAGAGCCAGTCGGCGCGAGGGCTGGAGACGCTGCGCGCGCTGGCGTACTCATCCGGGAGTCAGGAATGAACCAGCAGATGCTCGACCAGCTCATCGGCGCGCCGCCGCCGTCCACCGTCGACGTCGGGGCCGTCATCGTGTCGCAGCGCCGGCGGCAGCGGCTCCGCCGGTTCGGTACGGGCGCGGCGGCCGCGGCCGGCGTGGTCATCGCGGTGGTCGCGGGCATGAGCCTGGCCGGCGGCCCGCACTCGCGCGGCGCCTCCCCGCCTGCCGCGGCGTCGCCCAGCGCCCGGCCGTCGCCCAGCCTCGCCGGTCTCGTGCTGGAGACGGGCACCGCCGCCGGCCGGGAACGCACCAGGGCCGCGCTGCAGGAGGTCCTGGAGGAGGCCCTCACCGAGCACGCGCCGCAAGCCGGGTGGATCTACATGCCGGACGTGCCGGGCGAGCGGCGGACCCCCGACGGGCACCCGGTGCTGCGCGTCGAGCGCGATCCGGTCACGTTCGAGGGCCGGTCGGGGCTCACCGCCGGCGGCCGCAAGGGCGGTTTCTACCTCTCGGTACGCCCGACCGGCTGCGAGCCCGGCACGTCGTGCTCACCGGCGTACGAGTGCGACGACCTGCCGCCCGGCTGCACCGAGGCCCGGACGCCCGGCGGCCTGCGGGTGGTGCGGTGGCTGGAGAATCTCCCGGCCGGCGACGGCGACCGGTACGTCTTCTACGGCGTCCAGGTGATGCTGCGCGGCGGCGACCACACCCTGACCCTGCGGGCCGTGAACTACTTCGGTGGGGACGCCGCGCCGGTCAGCGCCCCGGCGCCGCCGTTGACCCGTACCCAACTGGACGGGATCGCCGGCACCGTGGCCGATCGCATCGCCGGTTGACCGGGTCAGTGCGCGGCGCAGCAGGGGGTGGGGTGCCGGGTCTCGAACGGGACCAGCGCCCCGCCCGCCGCCGGCATGGTCACCAGGACCAGCGTGCCGTCGCGCCACAGCGGACGGACGAAGTCGTTCGTCCTGACCACCGCCGACGGGTCGGCCTCGGCGCCGCCGAGGATCTCGACCCGGTCGATCGCGCTGCGGGCGAGAATGTCCGCGACCGTCAGCTCCCCGGTCAGCAGCTCCACCCCCGGGAAGACGACCGCGCGTCCGCCCTCGGCGGAGACGTCGGCGCGCGGCAGGTCCGCGGGCACCTCGCCGGCGAAGATCAATGTCCAGGCCACCTGCGGATGCGGCCGGCGGACCAGGTGCGTGCAGGCGAGCAGCGGCTGCGGGTCGAGCGACGCCAGCCAGTGTTCCGCGGCGGCCGTGTCGGGATGGCCGAGGCCGACCCCGACGACCGGCAGGCCGTCGAGGTCGGTCAGGGACGAGGTCACCGCGGCAGCACCCAGATCGGGTTGGTGTAGAACCACAGGTCACCCCACGGGTCGGCGTCGCCGGCGACGTCCAGCTGCGGACCGTACGGGTCGGTCGCGGCGCCCATCAGGCCGGGCTGCGTACGGTTCCCGTCGGTCCCCCGCAGGCGCAGGTAGAACGGCTTGTCGAGGCGGCCCAGCGCGTACGTGACCGTCAGCTTCCGCGCGCCCGGCGACACCTCGAACGACTTGACGACCCGGGTGTCCGGGGCCTTGAACGAGTCCTTGTCCGCGACCGGGCCGGTCACCGACCCGACGATCACGTCGACGCGCTTGAGGACCGGCACGAACTGCGCCCAGTTCGGCACGTCCTGCAGGTCGATCTCGAGGGTCAGCTCGGTGCTCGTGCCGCGCCGCACCTGCAGGACACCGCCGAGGGGCGTACCCGTGGAAGGCCGGCGGTCGCCCGCGACCCGGACGCGGGCGTCCAGGGTCTTGATGAGCCGGCCGTGGTCGACCCAGACCCGCCCGGCGCGCAGGCCGTCCATGACCGCCTTGTAGGAGAACGACGTCGCGCCCACGTTCGTACGCCCGTAGAAGCCCGGCCAGAAGTCGCCCGCCGAGGTGTTGACCGCGGGGTTGTAGACGGGGTCGTTGTACTTGCCGTTGGCGTCGAAGTCGCTGCCCGGGCCGCGCTGCGACTGGTCGAGGTAGACCACGTGACTGTCCGAGTTCACGGTCACCCACCACGCGCGGCCCTCGGCGAGCAGGCTGTCCCAGAGGCCGCCGACGGTGGCGGTCATCCAGTCGAAACCACCCCACGTCCGGTACGTCTCCAGCGGGTAGCCGGCGAACGACGCGGCGGACGGGTTGTTGTCGTAGAGCCCGCGCGCGCCGCCACGGCCGTTCGGGGCCTTGATACCGGCGGCCTGGTGGCCCGGCGCGCCCTCCATGCCGATGGCGACGGTGGGATCGGCGTCGCGCCAGTTGCGGATCTCGTGCGGCGAGTCGATGCCGCGGCGCGACGGGTGGTTGGCAAGGAACAGCGCGCCCTCGACCTTGCGCCGGCGTACCTGCTCGCCGAGGAACTTGATGCCGGCGATGGCGGTGGCCTCGTTCTGCGCCTCGGTGTTCGTGGCCGGCAGCTGCGAGCCGTCGTACGCCTGCTCGAAGCGCTTGAGCACGTCCACCTCGTTGCGGCCGGGGTGCACGAACACGGTCGCGTGCTCGGCGGCCGGGATGTTCCACTCCAGACCCTGGAACGTCAGCAGGTCCCGCAGCTCCTCGCGGGTCGCCCGGATGTCCGGGTTCACCTTCTCCACGCCGATCTTGGCGTGCGCGTTGCTGCCGTGGTCGGTGATGACGAGCCAGTCCAGCCCGTACGCCCGCCCGTGCTTCGCCTGGTCGATCACCCGGTACTGGGCGTCCGAGCTGTACTGCGTGTGGATGTGGTGGTCCCCGGCGAGCCACCGGAAGCCGCCCTGGGTGGCTCCCCCACCGGCCGGCCCGTGGGCGTGCGGGAGACCGGCGGCCGCGGCGGCCGAGGGGGACGCCAGCACCGACGCGGCCGCGCCGGCGCCGAGCAACCCGGCGCCGCGCAGGAAGCCCCGGCGCGAGACGTCCGCGGGCGACAGCTCGCTGTCGGGTACGTGCGGGTCGAGGGCGGGCGAGACGTCGGCGGCGTGCGGGTGGTCGTGATCGTGGTGGTGGCCGTGACCCATGTCCGGAGCTGCTGCGAGATCTAGGTGGTGACGGCGCCAATCTCGCCTCCCGCGCTCAACGCCCGGTGTCGCCCGGGTGGCCGCCGGGCGAACACGTCGAGGCAGGGCTAGTCTCCGGGGCCGGCCGGTGCGGCGCCGTTGTCCACGAGCGTGAAGGGCGTGCCCCGGCCCGGGGTGGCCACCAGCCCGGAACGGTCGACGCTCAGCCGCAGCCCGCCCTTGGCGCCGATCGTGTACGCCGCCTTTCCGCCGCGCTGCGGTTCCGACTCCAAGGTGAACCGCTGCCCCGCCCGGCCCGCGTCGCACGCCGCTGCCACGACGCTGCCGTCACGCAGGCCCATGCAGGCCGGCTCGCCGCTCTCGTCGGCCTTCGCGGTCCGGATCTGATGCTTCCCGTCGCCGACGGGGACGAGCACGAACAGGGTGCGGTCCGAGGGGCCGTCGGTGAGGCTCAGCCGCCCCTTGTCGTCCACGGTCAGGACGGACTCGGCGGAACCCACCGGCGCGATGACGACCTGCCGCTTGCCGGCCAGGATCGCGCCTCCCTTATCCGGCTTCCCCGAGCCGGTCCCCGCCGCCGGGCTGGACGGCGTCGCCGGCGGGACGGACGGCTCCCGGGTCACGGTCGACGGCGCCGGGGCCGAGGTGGACGCCGGGGCGTCGGCCGTCGGCACCTTCTGCGCCGTGCGGCAGGCCGGCAGCGTGAGAACCAGGACGGCGAGGGCGGCCGTACGGGCGAAAGCGGTGAACACGGCGGTCACTCTCCTCGATGAGTCGGCGGGCCCGCCCTTTGTACTCCGCAAGGTCCACCGCAAACCCGCGCGAAAACGATCTGTGCCCGAAATCCCTCTATGTCGATGACGGTCGACACATCGCCGGCCGCCCGGCTCTGCCACGATGGCCTCATGCTGGTTGCCTTCTCCGTCACGCCCCTGGGCGCCTCCGAGTCCGTCGGCGATCTGGTCGCCGAGGCCGTCCGGGTGGTCCGCGCCTCCGGCCTGCCCAACCGCACCGACGCCATGTTCACCACCGTCGAGGGCGAGTGGGACGAGGTGATGGCCGTGGTCAAGCAGGCCGTCGACGTCGTCGCCGCGCAGGCGCCCCGGGTCAGCGTGGTCCTCAAGGCGGACGTGCGCCCCGGCGTGACCGACGCGCTGAACACCAAGGTGGAGCACGTCGAGCGGCGGCTGGCCGGGCAGTGAGACGCCTCGTGATGTGGGACATCGACTACACCCTGCTGCGGGGTGGCGGTGTCGCGGCGCAGGCGTGGCGGGAGGCGTTCACCGAGGTCACCGGCGTGGCCTGGCGGTCGACGCCGAGCTTCGGGGGGCGTACCGACCTGGACATCTGCGCGGAGGTCTTCGCCGCGCACGGTGTCACCGACTGCACGCCGGAACGGTTCTTCGCCCGCTACGTCGAGCGGGTGCACGGGTCGCGGCACCTGTTCGCGGAGCAGGGCGAGCTGCTGCCGGGGGTGCGGGCGGTGCTGGACGTGCTGGGCGCACGCGACGATGTCGTGCAGACGCTCGTCACCGGCAACGTGCCGCAGGTCGCGGCGGCGAAGGTGGCAGCCTTCGACCTGACCGGGGTCTTCGACGCGGAGATCGGCGGTTACGGCACCGACGACAGCGTCCGGGCGACCCTCGTGCGCCGCTGCCGGGAACGGGCCGAGGCGAAGTACGGCGAGCGCTTCGAGCCCGTGGTCATCGGCGACACCCCCAACGACGTCTCGGCGGCGCTGGCCAACGACGCGCTCGCGGTCGGCGTGGCCACGGGCGCGACGAGCATGGCCGAGCTGGCCCTGGCCGGGGCGCACGCGGTGCTCCCGGACCTGTCCCGGGTGGACGCCGCGGTCGCCATCATCACCGGCTGACCCGCAGGTGCCGCGGGAAACCCGTCCAGCGCAGCTCGGCGGGGAGGTGCGACATGTCGTTGAAGACCAGCAGACCGGGCGGGCGCCCCTCGCTGTAGCGGATCACCGTGAGGGCGCAGTTGGCGGCGTTGAGCCCGAGCCAGCGCTCCGGCGGCGCCCCCAGCGCGTCCCGGACGAACCAGGCCACGAGGAAGGCGTGGGTCACGACAAGGTCGTGCCGCTCCGCGCCGTCCGGCGAGGGGACGGCGAACCGGCCCAGCGCCTGCGCGGCCAGCCGTGGCCCCGCCTCCAGCTCATCGGCGGTCCAGCCCTCGAACAGCACCTCGAACCCCGGGGGCACCGGGTCGGGCACGTACGGAACGTAGTCACCGGCAGCGTCCCACTCGGCGGGGGCGGGCCCGGGCAGCAGGGCTGCTGTCTCGGCGGCGCGGCGCAGCGGGCTGTGCGTGATCGAGGTCAGGGGCACGTCCCCGAGCCGTTCCGCCAGGCACTCCGCCTGCCGCCGTCCCGCCGCGGTCAGCCCGCTGTCCTCCGCCGCGTCGCCGTGCCGGGCCAGGTAGAGGTAACGGGCCGTCACACCGGGGCGATCGGGTTCGGGATCGCGCCGCCGAACCGGCGGTCACGCTGGGCGTACAGCTCGCACGCGTACCAGAGGTGGCGGCGGTCGAAGTCGGGCCAGAGGGTGTCGAGGAACACCAGCTCGGCGTACGCGGACTGCCAGAGCAGGAAGTTACTCGTACGCTGCTCCCCCGACGGGCGCAGGAACAGGTCCACCTCCGGCACCTCGGGGTGGTACAGGTACTTCTGGATGGTCTTCTCGGTGACCCGGTCGGCGCTCAGCTTGCCCGCCGCCACGTCCCGGGCGATGGCGGCCGCCGCGTCGGCGATCTCGGCCTGGCCGCCGTAGTTGACGCAGAACTGCAGGGTCAGCGTCTTGTTGCCGCGCGACATCTCCTCGGCGGTCTGCAGCTCGGAGATCACGCTCTTCCACAGCCGGCCGGTGCGGCCCGACCAGACCACCCGTACGCCCAGGTCGACGAGCTGGTCGCGGCGCCGGCGGATGACGTCGCGGTTGAAGCCCATGAGGAAGCGGACCTCCTCCGGCGACCGCTTCCAGTTCTCCGTGGAGAACGCGTACGCCGACAGATAGGGGATGCCGAGCTCGATCGCGCCCTCGATGGTGTCGAACAGCGAGAACTCGCCCTGCTCGTGGCCCTTGGTCCGGGACAGCCCCCGCTCCTTGGCCCAGCGGCCGTTGCCGTCCATCACCAGCGCCACGTGCCGCGGGATCGCACCCTTGGGCAGTTCGGGAGGGCGGGCGCCGGAGATGTGCGGCGTGGGCGGACGTGTCACTGAACTTTTTTCAACGTGGCGGGGCCGACCCGGGCCGCCACCGGCCGACGGCTCGGCACCGTCGGGCTTGATGCCAGGTTGAAAAAGGTTCACTGAATAGGCTCCCGTCGGTCGACAAGCGGAAGGGCGCGCAGGTTGCGCTCCATGTGCCACTGCAGGTGGGCCGCGACGAGGCCGCTGCACTCGCGGCGGACGGGCGGCTCGGCGGCGTCGGCGACGGCCCAGTCGCCGTGGGTCAGGGCGAGCATCAGCCCGAGCGTCGCCGGGGCCGGGTGGGCGGCGCCGGGCGGGCGGCAGTCCGGGCACACCGAGCCGCCGGCCGGCACCGAGAACGCACCGTGGCCGCCGGGCGTGCCGCAGACCGCGCACTCGGCCAGGGCGGGCGCCCAGCCGGCGAAGGCCATGCCGCGCAGCAGGTAGGCGTCCAGGACCAGGCTGGTCGAGTGCTCGCCGGCGGCCAGCGCCTTGAGCGCGCCCAGGGTCAGCTGGAAGAGCCGCAGCGACGGCTCCCGCTCGACCGGGGTGAGCCGCTCGGCGGTCTCCGCGATGGCGCTGGCCGCCGTGTAGCGCGGGTAGTCCTCGAGGAAGCGTTTGCCGTACAGCGCGAGGCCCTCGACCTGGCTGATCGAGTGCAGGCTGCTGCCGACCCCCTCGGGCGAGCCGGCGAGCTGGAGGTCGATGTGGCCGAACGGCTCCAGCCGCGCCCCGAACCGGGACGTGGTGCGCCGCACGCCCCGGGCCACGGCACGCAGCCGGCCGTGGCGGCGGGTCAGCAGCGTGATGATCCGGTCGCTCTCGCCGAGTTTCTGCACGCGCAGCACCACCGCGTCGTCGCGGTAGAGCTGGCGTCGGTATCCGGCGGGCACCCCGACATTCTGCCCCCTGGGTACGACAGACCCTGACCCGGATCTCAGGGTCATCTCGGGGACGGGTGGGTGACAGGACCGATGGCGCCGGGCGTACCCGGGCTCATAGCGTCTGGTGCATGAGCACGAGACTGGTCCTGCGCGCCGGAGCCCTCACCGTCGTCACCGCCGCCGCGGCGACCGCCCTCGCCGGCTGCGGGGGTGGGATCGGCGCCCGGCTGACCTACGACGACACCGAGAAGGTCAAGGTCACCGAGATCGTGGTGAGCGGCAACAGCGGCGATGTGACCGTGACGGCCTCGGCGATCGACGAGACGCGCATCCGGCGGGTGGTCCGCAGCAACGGCGACGATCCGGACGTCTCGTACCGGCTCACCGGCACCACGCTGGCCATCGACACGAGCTGCGGGCACAACTGCCGGGCCTCGTACGAGATCGAGGCGCCCACCGGGGTGGCCGTGCGCGGCGGCGTGCACTCCGGCAGCCTCAACCTGACCGGCGTCGCGTCGGCCGACGTGACGGTGACCTCCGGCGACATCACCCTGCAGGGCGTCACCGGCCAGGCGACCGCGAAGGCCACCTCGGGCACCATCACCGCAAGCGCCCTCGCCGGTCCCGCCACCTTCCATGTCACCTCGGGCGACATCGAGGCCAGCGACCTGACCGGCGGCGGCGCGATCAAGGTCGAGGCCAACTCCGGCAGCGTCGACCTGCGGCTGGCACAGCCGGCCTCGGTGACCGCCCACGTGACCAGCGGCGACATCGATCTGGCCGTGCCGGACGGCAGCTACCGCATCCTGCACCGGACCGGCTCGGGCGACTTCGAATCCGACGTGACCTCGAGCCCCGGCGCGACGAACGTGCTGGACCTGCGGGCCAGCAGCGGCAACATCGCGGTCACGTCGTCGTAGCGGCCGGCTCCACGGCGGTGTCCGCGGCCGGCCTCTCCCGGCGGGACAGCCACACCAGCGGCACCGCGCAGGCGCTCAGCGCGGCCGACACCACGTACGACAGCGGGTAGCCCCAGACGTCGGCGGCGCGGCCCAGCGCGGGCTGCGCCACCACGCCGCCGGCGGAGGACATCAGCGAGTCGAAGGACAGGATCGTGGCCCGCTGCCGGGACGGGATCATGCCGTTGAGGTACGCCTGCCGCACCGGCATCGCCGCCGCACCCAGCAGCCCCCAGACGACGATCAGCGCGAGCACCGCCCAGAACGCCGGTACGAGCCCGATGAGCAGCACCGTCACCGCGCCGAGCCCGAGCGTCAGCAGCAGCACCGAGGTACGCCGGGCGAACCGGGAGCGCAGCCACGGCGTCACCAGCCCACCGGCGATCGAGGCGCCCGCCACCAGCGCAGCGGCGAGCCCGGCCAGGCCGTACGCGGACTCGTCGCCCCACAGCTCCAGCAGGTACGGCTGCAGCGCGTAGTGCACGTAGATGCCCACGCCCCCCGTGAACGGCGCGGCGAGCATGAGCCAGCGCACCGGGCGGACGCGCAGGCCGTACTCGACGGAACTGGTGGCGATCTCGCGGACCTCGGCACCGAACGAGCGCCCGCGGTCCGGGGTGAACCCCAGGTCGCGCATCAGCGCCGCGGCGAGCACCGCCATCAGCACGAGCACGGCGGCGCGCAGCACGTACGGCGCCCCCAGCCCGGCGAACTGGGCCAGGTATCCGCCGCCGCCCGCGCCCAGCAGCATGCCGATCCCGGAGACCACCTGTCCGCGGGCGAACACGGTGTCGAGGCTGCCGTCGTACCCGGTGGCGGTCAGCGCGTCGACCAGCCAGGCCTCGGTGGCGCCGGAGAAGAACGTGAACCCGAGCCCGATCAGGGCCGAGGAGACCGCCCACGCCCAGAACGGCCCGTGCACGGTCCAGAGCCAGACGTACAGCCCGGTGGTGACGGCCAGCGTGGCGGTGCCGAGCAGGTACGACGCGCGGCGGCCCCAGGCGTCCGCGACGATCCCGGTCGGCACCTCGAACAGCACCATCCCGGCGGTGAAGAACGCGTTGGCCGCGAACGCCTCGAGGTTCGTCAGCCCGGCGTCCAGCAGGAAGAGCGTGTTGACGCCCCAGATCAGCGACGCCGCGAAGGTGTTGCCGAAGCCCAGGACGTAGTACGTCCGCCGCACCCGGGCGGCGGCCGTGGTCATGTGCGCAGCGTTTCGGCCACCGAGCCGACGTTACCCGCTGCGACGGCCGTCCGCGGTACGGCGGGTGACACCGGTGCGCTGCGCGGCGGGCGGCCGGGGATCAGCCGCGGCGGGCGGTCGGCGGCGACGTCCTCGACCCACCCGACGAGCAGCACCGCGAGCGCGACGAGGGCGACGACCACGGTGAGCCGCCAGCCGATGCCTACCCAGCCGCGGGTGGGCAGCCCGTGCGCCTCCCCCAGCTTCGTGACCGCGACGATCACCGGCACGTGCCACAGGTAGATCGTGAGGGCGCGGGCGTTGAGCAGGGTGAGCAGCCGGCCCGGACGCGCCGCGGTGGCGACGGGGGCGCAGCCCAGCACGACCAGCACGAACGCCGCCGACCACAGCGCGTTGCCGAGCGGGACGTCGTTGAGGTCGTACCCCCGGGGTCCGGGATGGGTGACGATCCAGGCCGCGCCGGCCGCGGCGAGCGACCCGGCAGCGGCGACGAGGGTCCGCCGGCTCAGCCGGCGCAGCATGCCGTCATGGTGCGCGAAGCCGAGCAGCCACGCGCCGCCGTAGAGGGCCATGTCCCGAACGATCGGATGCACCGGCGTCCCGGCCAGCGTGATGATCGCCAGCGCCGCGTAGGGCACCGCGAGCGCGGTCCTCGGCATCCGCCGGAACAGCGGCAGGGCCACCGGGGACAGCAGCACGAACCAGAGGAAGTCGCGCAGGTACCAGGTCGCGCTCAGCGCCATCGAGCCCCAGCCGTTGGCCGGCGGGTCCTGCAGCGGGAAGGCCCAGTACAGCACCGTCCAGTCCCAGGCCAGGCCGGTGAGCAGCATGGAGGGCACCGCGACGAGCGCGAGCACCCACAGCGACGGCAGCAGGCGGCGCAGCCGGCGCTCCACCGCGAGCGGACCGGAACGGTCGATCGACGCCGCCATCAGCGAGCCGGCCAGCGCGAACATCACCGACATCGCCGGGAACACGACCGTCAGGGCGGCCCAGCCGGTGGCGTGGTAGACCACCACCCGGACGGTCGCGACGGCGCGCAGCAGGTCGAGGTACCGGTTTCGCATGGCGACAACGCCTATCGAAACAGGACGCTGTCCGGCAACGTGAAACCGGGCCTACGTGACTATGCCCACAAATATGGATAAATCGAACTATCTTCAGAATCCCAGGCGGCGCAGCTGCTTCGGATCCCGCTGCCACTCCTTCGCCACGCGGACGTGCAGGTCCAGGTACACCTTCCGGCCCAGCAGCGCCTCGACCTCCGCCCGCGCCCGGATGCCGACGTCCTTGAGCCGCGCGCCCCGGGTGCCGATCACGATCGACTTCTGGCTGTCGCGCTCCACGTACATGTTGGCGTAGATCTTCGTCAACCCGCCCTCGACGAACATCTCCTCGACCAGCACGGCGATCGAGTGCGGCAGCTCGTCCCGGACGCCCTCGAGCGCGGCCTCCCGGATCAGCTCCCCGATCAGCACCTGCTCCGGCTCCTCGGTCAGCACGTCGTCCGGGTACAGCGGCGGCGACTCCGGGAGATGCTTCGTGATCACGTCGACCAGCGTCTCCACCTGGTGCCCGGAGACGGCGCTGACCGGCACGATGTCGGCGAAGTCGTACAGCTTGCTGACGGCCAGCAGCCGCTCCGTGAGCGTCGCCGGATCCACCAGATCCACCTTGGTGACCACGGCGATCACGGTCGCCTTCAGCGCGGCGATCTCGGTCGAGATGAACCGGTCACCCGCGCCCACCGGCTCGTCCGCCGGGAAGCAGACGCCGATCACGTCCACCTCGCTCCACGTCTCCCGCACGAGATCGTTGAGCCGCTCCCCGAGCAGCGTGCGCGGCCGGTGCAGCCCCGGCGTGTCGACGAGCACGAGCTGGGCGTTGTCGCGGTGCAGCACGCCACGGATGACGTGCCGGGTGGTCTGCGGCTTGTTCGAGGTGATCGCGATCTTCTGCCCGACGATCGCGTTCGTCAGCGTCGACTTGCCGGCGTTCGGCCGGCCGACAAAACACGCAAACCCGGCACGGTAGGCGTCGTCCGCGCCGGTCACCCGGCCGGCGGCCTTGTGCTTGTGCACCTTCTTATCGGTACGCGCGCCCCCCGCCCCGCCGGAATCCAGTGGCCCCGGGCTCACGGCGGCCTTCCCCGCACCGCTGCGATGACGAGGCTTCCGATCCGGTCTCCCGTCCGGGGCGGGAGCGGCACCGGCCGTCTCCTGCCGCCGCTTGCCACCGCCCTGAGCAGCGCCCCCGGCGGATCCCTGCTGACGCTTCGCCTGCTGACGCTCCTGCCGTCGCTGCGCGTTCCGCTCCCCCGGCGTCAGCCGCCGCTCGCCTCCCGGCTCACCGCGCTCGCTCCGCTCGCGCTTCGCGCCCCCATCGGCGCGCTTCGCACCGCCCCCATCGGCACGCTTCGCGCCGCGCTCGCCGGCGCCGCCTCGCCCGGAGCCGCCCGCGTCCGTCACTGGGTCACCGTGCCCACGAGGGTGCCGTCCGGGGCCACCACGTGGATCGGCGCGTCCGCCGCCAGGTCACGCACCGCGGCCCGGCCCGCCTCGTCCAGCGTCTCCGCCTGCGTGGCCACCGCCGCCGCCTCCAGCTTCGTCGCGCCCGCCGCCACCGCGGAGGCCACCGCGAGCTGCAGGGCCGTCAGCTGCAGGCTGGGCAACGCCACCGTCGCCGCGGCGTAGGTCCGGCCGTCCTGGTCGCGTACCGAAGCTCCCTCGGCCGCGCCCACCCGGGCGCGCGCCCCGCGGGCCAGCGTGACCAGCTTCGCGTCCTCGGCGCTGAGCTCGGCGGCGGTGCTGTTCTGTTCAGGCATCGGCGTGCTGTCTTTCCTCGGTCTCGGGGGCGTTCTCGTCGTCGCCGGACTGCTCCGACGGGGGTTCGACCCGGCGCACCAGCACCGAGTCGATGCGGTTGCGGCGGCCGGTGGTGCCCTCGGCGATCAGGTGCAGGCCGCCGACGTCCACGGTCGCGCCGGGGATCGGCACCCGGCCCAGCGTCTGCGCGAGCAGGCCGCCGACCGTCTCCACCTCGTCGGCGGGCAGCTCCACGCCGAAGATGTCGCCCAGGTCCTCGATCGGCAGGCGGGCGGTGACGCGTACGGCCCCGTCCTCCAGGTGCTCGACCGGCGGGCGTTCCACGTCGTACTCGTCGGTGATCTCGCCGACGATCTCCTCGAGGATGTCCTCGATCGTGACCAGGCCGGCCGTCCCGCCGTACTCGTCGACCACGATCACCAGGTGGGTGCGGGCCGCCTGCATCTCCGACAGCAGGTCGTCGACCGGCTTCGACTCGGGCACGAACGTGGCCGGGCGCATCAGGTCGGCGACCGGCTCCGCCGAGGCGGCCGGGTCGCCGCTCTGGGTCCGCCGGACGACGTCCTTGAGGTACAGCACGCCGAGCACGTCGTCGACGCTCTCCCCGATCACCGGGATCCGCGAGAAGCCGGAGCGCAGGAACAGGAACAGCGCCTGCTGCAGCGTCTTCGGCCCCTCGATCCACACCATCTCGGTCCGCGGCACCATCACCTCGCGCGCGATGGTGTCACCCAGCGCGAACACGGAATGGATCATCTCGCGCTCGCCGTGCTCCACCACGCCACGCTGCTCGGCCAGGTCCACCAGCTCCCGCAGCTCCACCTGGCTGCCGAACGGGCCCTCCGGGAACCCCTTACCGGGCGTGACGGCGTTACCGATGAGGATCAGCAGCGAGGCCAGCGGGTTCAGCACCCGCCCGATCCACCGCACGAGCGGCGCGGTGGCCTTCCCGACCGCGTACGCGTGCTGCCGCCCCACCGTGCGCGGGCCCACGCCGACCACGACGAAGCTGACCAGCGTCATGGCGGCGGCGGTCACGAGGGCCGCCCGCCACCCGGCGCCCCAGCTGTCCACGGCGACGAGCGCCACCAGCGTGGTCGCGGTCAGCTCGCAGATCAGCCGCAGCAGCAGGAGCAGGTTGAGGTGCCGGACGACGTCACCGGCGACCGCGGCCAGCGCGGCGGCGCCCCGCTGCCCCTCCCGCTCCATCTCCGCGGCCCGCGCCGGGGAGACCGTCGCCAGCGCGGCGTCGGTCATCGAGGCGAGCCCGGCCAGGAACACCAGCGCCGCCGCGTACACGATGAGCTGGATGTCCGGAAGGTCAGCCGCGCCGGCGGCGCCCGCGGCTATGGGTGTCAGCAGGGACGGGTCCATGGCGATCAGCCGGTCCGCCGCCCGGAGCGCCAGCTCTGCAGCAGCCGTGCCTGCAACGCGAACATCTCCCGCTCCTCGTCCGGCTCGGCATGGTCGTACCCGAGCAGGTGCAACACTCCGTGCACGGTGAGCAGATGCAGCTCGTCCGCGGCGGAATGGCCGGCGGCGACGGCCTGCTTGGCGGCCACCTCGGGCGCGAGCACGATGTCGCCCAGCAGCGCGGGCTCCCCGGTGCCGGCCTCGCCGGGCCCGTGATCGACGCTGCCCTCGTCCATCGGGAAGGCGAGGACGTCCGTCGGGCCGTCACTGCCCATCCAGCGATGGTTGAGCTCGGTCATGTAGTCGATGTCGACCAGCAGGATGGACAGCTCGGCGAGAGGGTTGACCCCCATCTCCTCGAGCGCGTGCCGGGCCACCGCGAGAATCGCGTCGGTGTCGACCTCGACTCCCGACTCGTTGGCGATCTCGATGGACATTGTGGTGCGTTACCCCTGGTCTCGGTGTGAAGCTCGGTCAGCGCCCGCCGGTGATGACGGCCGCCGTTGCTGATGTCACGCCCTGGTACACCGGGCCCTGGTACACCGGGCCGGCCCCCTCAGTATCCCGCTCCGGCCCGCCGCCCGTCAGTGCGCCCACCCGGTCCGGCCCGGCCGCCCCGCCGGGCACCGGCCACGGGCCACCCGGCAGCGCGGCCGCCGCGCCCGTAATGCCTGCCCGGCCGGACGGGACCACCGTGCCGTGAGCAGCCGCCCGGCCCGGCGCGGCCACCCTGCGTGCCCGGCCCGGCGCGGCCACCCTGCGTGCCCGGCCCGGCCCGCCCGTCCTGCGTGCCCGGCCCGGCGCGGCCGTCCGGCCCGGCCGGGCCGTCGTTCGTCGTGACCGGCGGTCAGCGGCCGCGGCGGGCGTTGCCGGCGGCGCGGCCCTGCACGGCGCGTACGGACTGCTGCCCCTGGTCCTGTTCCTGTTCGGCGTCGTAGCGGGCGTACGCGTCGACGATCTCCGCCACGAGCCGGTGGCGTACCACGTCGGAGCTGGACAGCTCGGCGAAGTGCACGTCCTCGACGCCCTGCAGGATCTCCCGGACCACGCGCAGGCCGCTCGACGTGCCGCCGGGCAGGTCGACCTGGGTGACGTCGCCGGTCACCACGATCTTGGCGCCGAACCCGAGCCGGGTCAGGAACATCTTCATCTGCTCGGGCGTCGTGTTCTGCGCCTCGTCGAGGATGATGAACGCATCATTAAGGGTCCGGCCACGCATGTAGGCCAGCGGCGCGACCTCGATCGTGCCCGCCTGCATGAGCCGCGGGATGCTCTCGGGGTCGAGCATGTCGTGCAGGGCGTCGTAGAGCGGCCGCAGGTACGGGTCGATCTTCTCGTTGAGCGTGCCCGGCAGGAAGCCGAGCCGCTCGCCCGCCTCGACGGCCGGGCGGGTGAGGATGATCCGGTTGATCTGCTTCGCCTGGAGCGCCTGCACGGCCTTGGCCATCGCGAGGTACGTCTTGCCCGTGCCGGCGGGGCCGATGCCGAAGACGATCGTGTTCTCGTCGATCGCGTCGACGTAGCGCTTCTGCCCGAGCGTCTTGGGCCGGATCGTGCGCCCCCGCCGGGACAGGATGTTGAGGGTGAGCACCTCGGCGGGCCGCTCGGCGGTGTTCTGCTCCAGCATGGCGACGGTACGCCGCACCGCGTCGACGGTGAGCGTCTCGCCCTTCTCGATGAGCTCGATGAGCTCGGAGAACAGCCGCTCCGCGGTGGCGTTGTCGGCCGGTGCGCCGGTGATGGTGATCTCGTTGCCGCGGACGTGCACGTCGCTGGTGAGGGTGCGCTCGACGAGCCGCAGGATCTCGTCCTTGGTGCCGAGCAGGTTCACCATGATCTTGGGGTCGGAGACCTCGATCCTGGTCTGCACCCGAGCGGCAGCGCTGCTGTGGTCGGTGCCGGTCATAGGGGCGGCCGTACGGCCTACGCCACCTGCTCTCTTTCTCATCCCCGCCGTGCGTCGGCGGTGCGCCTAAGGATCGTGCCATCGTATCCGCTCGAGGCCCCCGCCGCCGAGGCGATTCCGGCCCGTTTCGCGGCGTCCCGGAGCGCTCGGACCGACCATTCCCGGCGCCGACGACCGGCAGTGCAAGCGCCGGCGACCGGCAGCAGAAAGACCGACGACCGGCGGTGGAAAGGCCGACGACCGGCAGTGCAAGCGCCGGCGACCAGCGGCGGAAAGGCCGACGACCGGCAGTGCAAGCGCCGGCAACCAGCGGCGGAAAGGCCGACGACCGGCAGTGCAAGCGCCGGCGACCAGCGGCGGAAAGGTCGGCGGCCGGGCGATGAGCCGGGCACGAGCGGCAGCCGGCCGCTCAGCCCTGCGAGACCGGCACCCCGTCGAACGTCTCCTGGTGCCGGGTGAACCGGTACGTCGCCCAATGCATCCGCACGACGCGTCCCTCTTCGTCCCGCGTCAGGCGGAGCAGCTCCCCCGCTTCGCGGCCGGAGACCGTGCGGAGCACGTCCGGCTGGTCCGGGAGGGGCCGGAACACCGACGGCGGCCGGTCGGCCGGGGCCTCGGCGGCGCGGGACTGGAGGGTGCCGGCGTGCCAGCTGAAGGTGTGCTGGAAGCCTTCGCTCCACCAGGGGCCCAGGATGGACCGGTAGTGCGGGGGCGCGGGCGGGCCCGGTGACCAGGGGCGGATCTCGGCCGGGTCGGCTTCGGTGGCGATGGCGAGAAGCTCGTGGACGAGCTCGTTGATCTCGGTGGACGTGCCGGAGGAGGCGAGGACCGCCGCGCCGAGGGCGCCCGGGTTGCCGTCGCCGCCGCGGCGGCCGTACACGCCGGCGAGGAAGCCGGGCATGGCGCCGTCGTGGCCGACGTGCACGACGCGGCCGCCCTGGGGCATGAGGATGAGGCCGAGGCCGAAGCCGGCGGACCAGAGCGTCTCGTCGGTGGTCGTCCGGGGCCAGCGCATCTCGTCGAGGGTGGCCGGGGCCAGCACCTTCGCACCCGGGTCGACGAGCTCGGGGGCGGCCAGGAACGCCGCCCAGCGGGCCATGTCGGCGGCGGTGCTCCAGATCTGCGCGGCCGGGGCGGCGCCGCCCATGTCGAGCTGGGGCTCGGGGCGGGCGGCGTCGGAGTAGGCGTCGACGAGGTAGCCGACGGCCGCGTCCGCGGTGGGTTCGACGGTGGTGGCGGTGAGGCCGAGCGGCTCGAGGATGCGGTCGGCCAGCACGGACGCCCAGGTGCCGCCGCGGAGGCGGGCGACCAGCTGGCCGAGGACGGCGACGCCGAGGTTGGAGTAGTGGTAGCGGCGGTTGGCGGGCAGGACGCGTTCCGCGCGGGCGAGGTCGTCCAGCAGTTGCCGGTCGTCGGGGGCGATGAGCACGTCCCACACGTCGCCGTGGGGTTCGCGCTGGTAGCCGGCGGTGTGCGAGAGCAGGCCGCGGATCGTGGCGGTGCCGTGGGCGGGGACCTCGAGGTGGGCGGAGACCGGGTCGTCGAGGTCGAGCAGGCCGTCGTCGCGGGCCTGGAGGACGAGCACGGCGGTGAACGTCTTGGTGACCGAGCCGATGCGGAAGCGACTGTCGGCGTCCAGCGGGTGTGCCGGGTTGCCGGAGTCGCCGACGGTGCATGTCCACAGCTCGCGGTCGGCCCGGTGCAGGGCCACGGACAGGGCGGGCACGCGGGCCTCGGCCTGGACCTTACGGACGGCGCGTTCGAGGCGGCGGTGCGCTGTGCTCGGGGAGTCCACGATCGTGATCCTAGAGTGGCCGTATGACACGTCGGGCGATCCTGGTGACCGGTTCTTCGCGCGGTATCGGACGGGCGATCGCCCAGCGGTTCGCGGCGGGCGGCGACCGGGTGGCGGTGCATCACCGCGATTCCGCCGCGCTGGCGGAGCAGTTGGCGGCCGAGCTGCCCGGTGACGGCCACGTCGTGGTCCGGGCCGATCTGGCCGACCCCGATGCCGTACGGGCCATGGTCGACGAGGCGGCGGCCGGGCTGGGCGGCCTGGACGTGCTGGTGAACAACGCCGGAGCCTTCGGCAGGGCGGATCCGCCGCACCCGGTGTTCGGTACGGCGTACGACGAGTGGCAGGCGATGTGGCGCCGGACGTTCGACGTGAACCTGTTCGGGGCGGCGAACGCGGCGTGGGCGGCGGCGCAGCACATGCGCGGGCGTGGCGGCCGGATCGTGAACGTGTCGTCGCGTGGGGCGTTCCGTGGTGAGCCTGAGCAGCCCGCGTACGGCGCGAGCAAGGCCGCGCTGAACTCGATGGCGCAGTCGCTCGCGGTGGCGCTGGCGCCGTACGGGATCGCGGTGGCGAACGTGGCGCCGGGGTTCGTCGAGACGGACATGACCAACGAGCATCTGAAGGCGGAGCGCGGTGCGGAGATCCGGGCGCAGAGCCCGTTCGGCCGGGTCGCGCGTCCGGAGGAGATCGCGAGCGCGGTGCACTGGCTGGCGTCGCCGGAAGCGGAGTGGGCGTCGGGTTCGATCATCGACCTGAACGGCGCTTCTTACCTGCGTACGTAAGATCATCTCAGCCGATGTGATGGGAGCGCTTCCATGGACGATCTGATCAAGCAGCTGACGCTGGAGGAAAAGGTGTCGCTGCTCGGCGGCCAGGACTTCTGGTCGTTGCCCGCGATCCCCCGCATCGGCCTGCGGTCGCTGGTGATGTCGGACGGCCCGATCGGCGTCCGCGGCACCGGCTGGGCGCCCGAGGACCCGTCCATCGCGCTGCCCAGCCCCACCGCGCTGGCGGCGACCTGGGATCCCGCGCTCGCCCGCAGGGCCGGCAACCTGCTGGGCCAGGAGTCGCGCCGCAAGGACGTGCACGTGCTGCTCGGGCCGACCGTCAACCTGCAGCGCACCCCGCTGGGCGGCCGGCACTTCGAGTGCTACTCCGAGGATCCGCTGCTCAGCGGCGAGATCGCGGTCGGTTTCGTCGAGGGGGTGCAGGCGCACGGCGTCGGCACGACGGTCAAGCACCTGGTGGGCAACGACTTCGAGACCGAGCGGATGACCGTCGACGTCCGCATCGGCGAGCGGGCGCTGCGCGAGGTCTACCTGGCGCCGTTCGAGCGCGTCGTCGCCGCCGGCGGCTGGGGCCTGATGAGCGCGTACAACGGGGTGAACGGCCTGCCGATGGCCTCGAACGGCCCGCTGCAGTCCGGCGTGCTGAAGGACGAGTGGGGTTTCGACGGCATCGTGGTCTCGGACTGGCGTGCCGCCCGCGACACCGTCGGCGCGGCCCTCGGCGGTCTCGACATCGCCATGCCGGCGATGGAGAACCCCTGGGGGGAGAAGCTGGTCGCGGCGGTGCGCGCCGGCGAGGTGCCGGAAGACCTGATCGATGACAAGGTACGCCGGGTGCTGCGGCTGGCGGCTCGCGTCGGCGTGCTGGACGGCGTACCCCCGGCGGTGACGTCCTTCCCCGCGGACCTGGACGGGAGCGCCGTGGCGCACGAGGTCGCGGCCCGGTCGTTCGTGCTGGCGCGCAACGAGCACTTCGCGCTCCCGCTGGAGCCGGCGGCCCTGACCCGGATCGCGGTGATCGGCGCGCTGGCGACCGACGCGCGGGTGCTCGGCGGCGGCAGCGCCCAGGTGACCCCGCCGCACGTGATCTCGCCGCTCGAGGGGCTCACCCGCGCGCTGTCCGGCGTCGACGTGGCCCACGCGGTGGGCGCGGACCCGCGGCCGTTCCTGCCGGCGCTGCCGCAGGAGACGTCGGTGACGCTGCTCGGCGCGGACCACGCGTTCACGGTGCCGGTCGCGGCCGTGCGCTGGATCGGTGACCTGCCGGGCGGGATCGCCCCGGAAACGGTCACCGGGCTGGAGCTGCGCACCACGTTCACGCCTCAGCAGGACGGCGAGCACACCTTCGCGGTCTCCGGCTTCGGCACCTTCGAGCTGATCGTGGGTGAGGAGACGCTCTACTCCGGCACGCTGCACCCGCCGGGCACCGGGCGCGCCGACCTGCTGCTGTCGCCGAAGGAGCAGCGGGCCGGCGTGACGCTGGCTGCGGGCGTACCCGTGGAGGTGACGCTGCGGCAGACGATCAAGCCGGGGATGGCGCACACGGTCTCCGCGACGCTGGGCCACCAGGCCCCCGGCGTCTCGGCCGACAGCCTGCTCGCCGAGGCGGTGGAGCTGGCCCGCGAGGCCGACGTGGCGATCGTCGTGGTGGGCACGACCGAGCAGGTGGAGTCGGAGGGCTTCGACCGGACGTCGCTGGAACTGCCGGGCAACCAGGACGAGCTGGTGGTCCGGGTCGCCGCCGCGAACCCCCGCACGATCGTGGTGGTCAACGCGGGCTCGCCGGTGCTGCTGCCGTGGGCCGACGACGTGGCGGCCGTGCTGCTGACCTGGTTCCCCGGCCAGGAGGCGGGGGCGGCGCTGGCCGACGTGCTGCTGGGCGTCGCGGAGCCGGGCGGGCGCCTGCCCACCACGTGGCCGCGCCGCGAGCAGGACTGCCCGATCCTGCACGTGACACCCCGCGACGGCGTCGTGGAGTACGACGAGGGCGTCTTCATCGGATACCGGGCCTGGGACCGCGCGGGCACGCCGCCGCTGTACGCCTTCGGCCACGGCCTCGGCTACACGACCTGGCGGTACGAGACGCTCGAGGTGTCGCCCACCGAGGCGGTCGTGTCGCTGACGAACACGGGCGCGCGGGCGGGGCGCGAGGTGGTGCAGGTGTACGCGGGCCCGGCGGGCGTCACGCCGGAGGGCATCGGCGCCGACGGGGTGTCCCCGGAGCGCCCGGCCCGCTGGCTCGCGGGCTTCGCACCGGTCGACGCGCACCCGGGCGAGACGGTGACGGTACGCATCCCGCTGCCGGAGCGCACCTGGCAGGTGTGGGACGGCGGCTGGCGGACGATCCCGGGGGCGTACGCGGTCACCGCCGCGCACGCCCTGGACGATCCGCGCCTGACCGCCTCGCTGGAGCTCTAGAGAGACTTCGGCCCTCGTCGCCGGTGCGACGAGGGCCGGACGCCTCAGCTCTCGTCGCGCGTGACGACGAGGTCGAGGCCCTTGGCGTTGTCGTTCGTCCAGACCACCGTGAAACCGGGCCACTCGCCCTCGAGCTGACCGTCGGCGCCGACCGTGGAGGTCATCCGGGAGCTGAGCGCGCCGGGGACCCCGAGCGTGTCGAACACGCAGGTCATGGCCGCGTCGCTGAGGCCGACCGGGAACTTGTCACCGGCGCCGTTGACGGTCAGCTTGCGGTTCTTGTCGGAGAGCTTGAGGCCCTCCTTGGCGGGGTCGCACTTGTCGGCGGCGGTGAGCAGCGGGTCGGCCTCGGAGGCGGCGACGGGCGCGGGGCTCTCGTCCCCGCCCCCGATCAGCTTGGGGACAAGGACGACGCCGAGGGCGACGAGGAAGACGGCAAGGAGCACCCACGGCAGCGGACTTCGCTTGCGGGTGGATTCGGCGGCGGGGTGGCGGGGCTGAGTCATGAACACGTCCTAGTGCGTCGAGGGGGAGGGATCAACGCGCGGACGAAGTTTCCTCCGCGTACCGAATCAGGACAACGATCAAGCACCGAACTGGCCGAACGGATGAGTCGACAGTGGAAAACAGTGCCAACCGACCCCCCAAGATTTTCCGGGAACTTCCGGGCGGGCGCGCGGTCAGGCGGGCACGAGGGAGGCCGGGGCGGCGCGCCGGGCGAGCACCGACTCGAGGATCTCGCCGACCCGGACGGCCGTGTTGGACAGCAGCGCCGACGTGATGCCGTGGCTGTGTTCCGTACCGCCCTGGAGGTAGACGCCGGCCCGCAGGCGCGGGTCGGTGGCGGCGCGGTAGTCCCGCCCGACCTTCGGCCGTCCCTGGTCGTCGCGCAGGCAGAGCTCCGCGACGTCGCCGAGGACCGCGTACGGGTCGGCCTGGTGGTATCCGGTCGCACAGACGAGGACGTCGGCCTCCAGCGTCGTGACCTCCCCGGTGAGCAGCGACCGGACCGTGGCG
Source organism: Nucisporomicrobium flavum (assembly GCF_016464385.1). GTDB lineage: Bacteria > Actinomycetota > Actinomycetes > Mycobacteriales > Micromonosporaceae > Actinoplanes > Actinoplanes flavus_A. The sequence continues at coordinate 235,393 of NZ_JADMLH010000010.1, forward strand.
GTCACGCCGGCCGGCCCGTCGGTCACCTGGGTGAGCCGCGAGACGTTCAGCATCCGCAGGCGTTCCCGGCCCAGGACCTTCTCCTGGTACGCCCGCCGGTACAGGTCGTTGATGAGGTCGATGTCCACCACTGAGTAGTTGGTGTTCCCGTGGTAGTCCATCAGCAGCTGCTTGACGCTTTCCGGCGCGCGGTAGAACTCGTCGACGGCGTCCGGGTCGAAGATGCGGTTGGCGAACGCGCTGTCGTCGGCCGGCGAGTAGCCGTAACGGGAGAAGACGGCGTACACCTCGGCCTCGGGGAACGCGCCGTGCAGCGTGGCGACGGCCTCGGCCGCGCTCTGCCCGGCGCCGACCACGACGAAGCGGCGCGGCCGGGCGTCGCGGATGCCGGGGAGGTTGTGCAGCAGGTCGCTGGTGTGCCAGATCCGCGGCGAAGCGGCGATCCCCTCGGGCAGCCGCGGCCGGAGCCCGGTGCCGACGACGAGGTTGCGGGCCCGGTGGGTGACGAGCCGGCCGCCCCGGCGGGAGAGCACGTCGACCGCGGTGACGTCGCCGGCCGCGTCCTCGACCGGGGTCACCGAGAGCACTTCGGCGCCGTACGTGACCTGGTCGGCGACCTGCTCGGCGGCCCAGGCGAAGTAGTCGTGGAACTCGACCCGCAGCGGGAACAGGTTCTTGTGGTTGATGAAGTCGACGAGCCGGCCGCGGCTGTGCAGGTACCGCAGGAAGCTGAACTCGCTCGTGGGGTTCCGCAGCGTCACCAGGTCCTTCAGGAACGACACCTGCATGGTGGCGTCGTCCAGGAGCATCCCCCGGTGCCAGCCGAACGCGGGCTGCCGTTCGAGGAAGCGGGCCGTGACGCCGCCGCCCGGCCCGGCACCGTCGTTGTGCTCGGACACGGCGATGGCCATGGCGAGGTTCGACGGGCCGAAGCCGATTCCCACGACATCGAGTTCAGGTTCAGACATGACCGTCCCCTCCGCGGCGGGGCCGACCTGACCCCGAGGTGTTGGTTAGCCTAACCTAAGCAACGGCGCGGTCCGCAGAGCCTGGTGAGGGAGAAATCCATGCGAGTCGTCATGTTCGGTTTCCAGACGTGGGGGCATCGCACGCTGCAGGCCCTGCTCGAGTCGGACCACGACGTCGTCATGGTGGTCACCCATCCGCGGGGCGAGGGAGCGTACGAGAAGGTCTGGTCGGATTCGGTCGAGGAGCTCGCGGAGTCGGCGGGTGTGCCGGTGCTGATCCGCGACCGGCCGGACGACGACGAGCTGTACGACGCCCTCAAACAGGCCGCCCCCGACGTCATCGTGGCCACCAACTGGCGCACCTGGATCCCGCCACGCATCTTCGGCCTGCCCGCCTTCGGGACGCTCAACGTGCACGACGCGCTGCTGCCGGCGTACGCGGGCTTCTCGCCCCTGATCTGGGCCCTCCTCAACGACGAGAAGGAGGTCGGCGTGACCGCGCACCTGATGGACGAGACCCTCGACGCGGGCCCGATCGTGCTGCAGCGCGCGGTCCCGGTCGGCCCCGGCGACACGGCGACGGACCTCTTCCACAAGACGCTGGCGCTGTTCGGCCCGATCACCGTGGACGGGCTGGCCGAGATCGCCACCGGCCGCCGCGACTTCACCCCGCAGGACCGCTCGCGGGCCAGCTTCTTCCACAAGCGGTCGGAGGAGGACATCCGCATCGACTGGACCTGGACGGCCGAAGAACTCTCCCGCCTCGTCCGCGCGCAGTCGGCGCCGTACCCGCAGGCGTTCTGCTTCCACAAGGGCCGCCGCCTCGAGATCGTCCGCGCGGGCGTGTCGCAGGCCGTGTACGGCGGCACCCCGGGCCGCATCTTCTACCGCGAGGGCGACGGCGTGGCGGTGGTCGCGGGCGCGGACGCGCGGCGTGGACGCAGCAGGGCCCTGCTCATCAGAGAGGTACGCACGGACGACGGCACCGAGCTGGCGGCCCACGACTACTTCACGACGATGGGCGGCTACCTGACGAGCTTCCCCCGCTGACCGCTCAGTCGTCGTCGAGGGCGCGCAGGGCCTCGCGGAGGAGGTCCGGCGTGCGGTCCGGCGGCTCGGCCTCGATGAAGAGCCGGCCCATCGCCGCGGCGTAGTGGTCCACGTCCTCGCGCTTGTCCAGGTAGAGCCCGCTGGTCAGGTGCTCGATGTAGACCACGTCCGGCAGGTTCTGGTGCGGGAAGCGCAGGATCGTGAAGGCGCCGCCGGCCGCCGCGTGGCCGCCGGAGCGGAACGGGATGACCTGCAGGCGGATGTAGCGGTGCCGGCAGGCCTCGATGAGGTGTTCGATCTGCTCGCGCAGCACCTGCTTGCCGCCGATCGGGCGGCGCAGCACCGCCTCGTCGATCACCGCCCACAGCCGCGGCGGGTCCTCGCGGGCCAGCAGCTGCTTGCGAGCCATCCGCAGGTCGGCGCGGCGGTCGATCTCGTCGGCCGACGCGGTGCCGTGGCCGAGCATGATGACGGCCCGGGCGTACGCGTCGGTCTGCAGCAGCCCGGGCACGAACTGGATCTCGTACGTGCGGATCAGCTCGGCGGCCTGCTCGAGGTCGAGGTAGTTCTGGAACCACGTCGTCAGCACGTCGCCGTACGAGTGCCACCAGCCGGGCGAGTTGGCCTCCCGGGCCAGTGCGAGCAGCCGCTCGTGCTCGCGCTGATCGGTGACGCCGTACAGCTTGAGCAGGTCGGTGACGTCGCGCTCCTTGAACGCGACCCGGCCCAGCTCCATCCGGCTGATCTTCGACTCGGAGCCGCGGATCTCGTAGCCCGCCTTGTCGCGGGTGATGCCGGCGGCCAGGCGCAGGCTGCGCAGGCGGGCGCCCAGCTGGAGCCGGCGGACCGTCGGCCCGCCGTTCTGCTCCGGGGCGCTCACCGGCAGGCTCCTCTGGTTACGGCGGGCGGACGACAACGGCGTGCTCACGTGCGCGTCCTCACGTTCGGCTGCTAAGTCCTCGATCGTCGCAGGTCCACGATCCTCGCAGGTCCTGGATCGTCCCAGTCCTGACCCGTCCCAGGTCCTCGATCGTTGCGGGCAAAGCATAGACCCGAACCGCTGTCAGTCCGCGTATTCCGCCGGATCGAAGATTCGGTCCGTGAGCTCCGCCGGGACCCGGGCCAGTCCCGGGCCGCCCGCGTCGAGCCAGTCCGCCACCGCGCCGACGACCCGGTCGTCCAGGACGTCGCCGAGGTGGACGACGCGGGCGCCGCCCCGGCGGGCGGCGGGGGTCGGGTGCACGACGACCACATTGGACCGCTCGCACACGCGCAGGCATTCGCTGACGCGTACCCGATGACGCTCCCCCACCGCGCCGCGGATGGCGGCGAGCTGCGCGTCGTGATCGACCCCCGGGTGTTTCTCGCTGCTGCCGCAGCAGCAGTCGCGGCAGACGGTCAGCGCTCCCATCGGGTCAATGCACCAGGACCTTGCCGGAGATCTGACCGGTGGCGCCGGGCACCGGCTCGGACGGGTCGGAGCCGATCCGGACGAGCTCGTTGCGCTCGTCGACGTGCGCGACCCGCGGCCGGTACGCGGCCCGCTCCGCCTCGTCGACCTGCTTGAACGACATGATGATGATCAGGTCGCCGACCGAGACGAGCCGGGCGGCCGCGCCGTTGATGCCGATCACGCCGGAGCCCGCGGGGCCCTCGATCACGTACGTCACCAGCCGGGCCCCGTTGTCGATGTCGACCACGTGGACCTGTTCGCCCTCGACCAGGTCGGCGGCGTCCATGAGGGTCCGGTCGATCGTGATGGAGCCGACGTAGTGCAGGTCCGCCTGGGTCACGGTAGCGCGGTGGATCTTGCCACCGAGCAGGGTGCGCTGCATGTCTGCGGTCCTTACGGATCGGGCCGGGGCGGTACCCCCGGGCGGGGAAGCAAAGTTAGCCTAACCTAATCTGACGGCTCGGCCAACGGATCACCGACCCCCTGGAGACCTCATGACTTCCCGCGTCCACGGCTGGCGACGGGCCCTCACCGTCGCCGCCGCCGGCCTGCTCGCCGCCACCACAGCCACCGCGTGCACGTCCGATGAGGACACCGCCGCCGCACCCGTGACCTCCGGCTCCGCCGCCGCCTTCCCCGTGAGCATCGAGCACAAGTTCGGCTCGACGACCATCGAGAAGCAGCCCGAGCGGGTGGTGACCGTCGGCTGGAACGACCAGGACCCGGTGCTCGCCCTGGGCGTCGTACCGGTCAGCACGCGGGAGTGGTTCACCGAGTACCCGACGTACCCGTGGGTGCAGTCCGCGCTCGGCGGCAAGCAGCTGAGCACGTTCTCCGCGGAGCTGAACTTCGAGGCGATCATCAAGCAGCAGCCGGACCTCATCCTCGCGATCTACGAGACGATCTCGAAGGAGACGTACGAGAAGCTCTCGCAGATCGCGCCGACGGTCATCCAGTCCTCCGCGTACGCCGACGAGCAGACGCCCTGGGACGTGCAGACCCGTACGGTCGGCAGGGCGCTCGGCAAGACCGCCGAGGCGGAGGCGCTGGTGGCGAAGGTCAACGCGAAGATCGACGAGGCGAAGCGCGCCAATCCCCAGTTCGCCGGCAGGACGCTCGTGGTCGATTTCGGTCCCGAGAAGGGCCAGCACTGGCTGATCCCGGCCAAGGACCCGCGCCGGGCGCTGTTCGACGCGCTCGGCTTCACGGCGCAGACCGAGTCGGAGGAGGTCAGCGAGGAGCGGCTCGACCTGCTCGACCGGGACGTGCTGTTCGTCAACGGTGCGACCAAGAAGGACATGGCGGCCTCACCAGCGTTCGCCCGCCTGAAGGTGGTCAAGGAGGACCGCACCCTCTACACGTCCTTCTCCACGCCGCTGGGCGGGGCGCTGGCGTACAGCGGGCCGAACGCGTTGCTCTACGCCCTGGACGTCCTCGTGCCGCAGCTGCGCAACGCGACGGATGGCGACCCGGCGACGGCGGTCACGGACCTGTCCGCGGTCGCCTGACCCCGTACGGGTGAATCGGCCGGCGGCGGGAATCGGCACATATGAAGCCCAAACCTCAGCCCAGCGCATCGACCTCGGCCGTTCGGTTGAAATCCCTGGTCACTCGGCCGCAGCCAGGGTCATCGAGCGCGTTGTATGGTCGGCGGCGCCTGCGACATCCGCCGGGAGCTCCCCCTCCCGAGCGCCCGACGAACGAGGACGGACACGTGTCGAAAGCTCACCGTGGTCTGATGGCGGCCGGCCTGGCCGCCGCAGTGGTCGGCTCGATGGGAGTCGTGTGGACGCTCGGCGCGGACGCCGCCGAGAGCCCGGACCCGAGCGCGCCCGCCGCCGCATCAGCCGTGGAGGCCGACGACCCGGGCACGCCGGCCCGGGCGGACGAGCCGAGCCCGCCGCCCCTGCTGCCGTGGGGTGAGGCCCCCTCCTCCGCCAAGAAGGCGCCCGTCGGTGCCGACAGCGCCACCGTGACGGCGACCGGTGCGGACGCGGCGCCGGTCAACGCGTCGCACACCCCCGTCGCCGGGTACGGGCCGAAGGGCCGCACCGGCCCCTCCGGTTCGCTCAAGCGCGAGCGCACCGCCGGGGCGAAGACGGCCGCCCCGGCGCCCGCGGAGGTCACCGCCGCCGGCACTCCCACCACGACGGCCGCCGCGGCCAGCGACTGGAACTACTTCTACTCGGGCGCCCGGCAGATCGAGACCTCCGACGGCGGCTGGGCGAACCTGGACATCCGCAAGCCGTGGCTGAGCGCGAACGACGCGCACACGCTCGCCGAGATCTCGGTGCAGTCGGCCGACAGCAAACAGATCGTCGAGGTCGGCTGGACCATCGACCGGAAGCTGAACAAGGACGACGATCCGCACCTGTTCGTCTACTACTGGAAGGACAAGACCCGCACCTGCTACAACAAGTGCGGTTTCACGTCCAAGAGCGACAACGTCAAGCCCGGTGACACGCTGCCGACGGGCACGACGAAGCGCTTCGGCATCCAGCACTTCGACGGCGTGTGGTGGGTCGCGTACGACTCCGAGTGGCTCGGTTACTTCGACGACAGCCTCTGGGACGGCCGCTACACCAAGTCCGGCATGGTGCAGTTCTTCGGCGAGGTGGCCGCCCTCAACACCAAGCCGTGCACCGACATGGGCAACGGGCAGCACGGCACCAGCAAGACGGCCCTGACGTTCGGCACGATCTCGCTGACCAACGTCCAGGTGCCGGTGAAGGTGGACCTGATGGACGACACGAACGCCGAGTTCTACACCTCCGCCAGGGCGGAGACCGAGGGCAACAGGAACTTCCGGTACGGCGGTCCCGGCAACTGCTGACCGTCGGACGTTCACGACAGGGGCGGTCCTTCGCGGGCCGCCCCTGTCGCCGTGTCAGGTGCCGAGAGCGGGCGCGAGCAGCGGGCCGAGCTTCTCCAGCGTCGCCGGGTCCAGCAGCTCCGAGTGCGCCACGGGCAGCTCATGAACCTCGAGGCCGGCGGTGAACGGGCGCCACGCGGGTGCGGCCGGTCCGGCGAAGCCCTGCTCCGGCACGGTGGCCTCGACGAAGAAGACGTTCCCCGGGTACGCGGGCAGCTCGGCGTCCGCCATCAGCGCGTCGGCGGCGAGGTAGCTCTCCAGCACCCGCCCGATCTGCTCGTCGGTGAGGGCGGCCACGGCACCCCCGCAATCCCGGACGAACGCGACCGCCTCCGGCAGCGTCAGCTCGCCCGGAACCGTGTAGCCCATCTCGGTCAGCAGGGCCGCCACCGTGGACGCCCCGGCGCCGTCGCGGCGGGCGTCGAGCATGCCCACGAACGTCACCTCGCGGCCGCGGGCGTGCAGGTCGGCCGCCATGGCGAGGGCGACGGCACCGCCGAAGGACCAGCCGAGCAGGCGGACCGGCCCGGCCGGCCACGCGGCCTCGACCCGGTCGGCGTGCGCGGCGGCCAGCGCGGTCAGGGACGCCGGCCGGTCCCCGCCGGAGAGCAGCGGCGACTGCAGGCCGATCAGGGGTACGCCGAGATGCCGCTGGAGCCCGGCGAACTGCCAGCTCAGCCCGCTCGCCGGGGCCACGCAGAACAGCGGCGGCCCGTCGCCCGCGGCAAGGTGGAGGACCGGTGCGAGCGCGTCGCCGGGCGGGGCGTCCCCGGCCAGCAGCCGCGCCACTCCGGCAACGGTCGGTGCCGTGAACAGCCGGGACACCGGGATCTCCGCGCCCAGCTCCTCCCGCAGGGCGGTGGCCAGCCGTACGAGCAGCAGCGAATGCCCGCCGAGCGCGAAGAAGTCGTCGTCGGCGCCCACCGCCGCGACCCCGAGCACCCGGGCGACGATCCGCGCCACCGCCTCCTCCGTCCGTGACCGTGGCGCGGTGGAAGTGACCGCCGCGACGCCGGCCGCGGGCAGCGCGTTGCGGTCGACCTTGCCGTTCGGGGTGAGCGGCAGCTCGTCGAGGACCTGGCACACCGCGGGGATCATGTAGCCGGGCAGCGCCGACTCGAACAGCGCAGCCAGCGACGCCCGGGAGAACCGCGGGGTCGTGGTCACGTACGCGATCAGCCGGTCCCCGCGCGCGACCACGACGGCCCGGGTGACGTCCGGGTGGGACAGGGCGACCGCCTCGATCTCGCCCAGCTCGATGCGGAAGCCGCGGACCTTCACCTGGTGGTCGGTGCGCCCGAGGTAGTCCAGGCGCCCATCGCGCCATCGGGCGAGGTCCCCGGTGCGGTACAGCCGGCCGGGGCCGTACGGGTCGGCGACGAACCGGGACGCGGTCAGCCCCGGCCGCCCGAGGTAACCCCGGGTGACCTGGGCGCCGCCGAGGTACAGCTCCCCCGCCACCCCGGGCGGTACGGGCTCCAGCCACTCGTCGAGCACGTGGGCGGTGGTGCCGGGCAACGGGCGGCCGATCGAGCCGTCCCAACCGGCGTCCACCTGCTCGGCGGTGGCCCACACGGTGACCTCGGTGGGGCCGTACAGGTTGACGACCGCGGCGGCGCGCTCGTGCAGGGCCCGGGCGAGCGGGACGGGCAGCGCCTCGCCGCCGACGAGCGCCCGGACGCCGGACAGGTCCACGTCGGACGCCTCCAGCAGCGCCGCCCAGAGCGACGGCGTCGCCTGCATCGCGGTGATCCGCTCGGTCTCCAGCAGCCGGGCCAGCAGCAGCGGGTCGCGTACCTGCTCGGGGGTGGCGAGAACGATCGTGCCGCCCGCGCGCAGCGTGCCGAGCAGTTCCAGCACCGAGATGTCGAAGGACAGCGTCGTCACCGCCAGCAGGCGTTCGCCGGGTTCCAGCGGGAGCGCGGCCAGGAACGCCTCGCGATCGCGGTGGGTGACGACGACGCCCTTGGGACGCCCGGTGGATCCGGAGGTGTAGATGACGTACGCGGCGGTGCCCGGGTGCGGGGTCACCTCCGGCGCGGGCGCCGGGGCGACGCCGGCGAGGAAGGACTCGTCGATGATCACAGCGGGCCGCGCGTCCTCGATCATGAGCTGCCGCCGGGCCTGCGGGAAGGCGGGGTCCAGCGGAAGGTAGGCGGCGCCGGCCTTGCCCACGCCCAGCACCGCGACGACCAGGTCGGCCGAGCGCGACAGGTGGATGCCGACGATGCTCTCCGGCCCGGCACCCCGGGCGGCGAGCGCCGCGGCCACCGCGTCCGAGGCCCGGTCGAGGTCCGCGTACGTGTATCGATGCCCGTCGGCGACCAGCGCGACATCGTCCGGCCGCGCGACCGCCGGGGAGCCGGCCGGCGTGACCGGCTGCCGGTCCAGCTCGGCGAGGTCCGCGGGCGTGAGCACCGGCACCCGGGAGACGGGGACGGACGGGTCTTCGGCGACCGCAGCGAGCAGCACGCCGAGGCGGTCGAGCAGCCGGGACGCCGTGGCGCCGGCGAACCGGGCCGCGTCGTACTCGCAGGTGACCTCGAGGCCGTCGGCGCCGCCGTCGACGAACGTGACGTTGAGGTCCACCTTCGGATCGGCGGCGAACCCGGGCGCCTCCAGCAGGGGCAGACCCAGCAGCGGGCCGTCGCCGCCGGGCCGCGGGAAGTAGCCGATCATCACCTGGAACAGCGGGTTGCGACCCGGCACCCGCGGCGGGTTGACGAGCTCCACGACCTGCTGGAACGGCACGTCCGCGTGCTCGTACGCGGCCAGGTCGGCGGCGCGCACCCGGCGCAGCAGCTCGGCGAAGCTCGGCGCGCCGGACAGGTCGGCGCGCAGCACGACGGTGTTGACGAAGAACCCGACGAGGTCGTCCAGGGCGGCGTCGCCGCGGCCGGAGGTGGGGCTGCCGATCGGGATGTCGGTGCCGGCGCCGTGCCGGTGCAGCAGCGTGGCGAGGGCGGCGTGCAGCGCCATGAACAGGCTCGCCGACTCCGCCGCGGCGAGGTCCCGCAGCTTCTCGGCGAGCGCGGCCGGCAGGGTTGTCGTGACCACCCCGGCCGGGCTGCGGGTGGCCGTACGCGGCCCGTCCGCGGGCAGGCTGATCTCGTCGGGCAGGCCGCGCAGGGCGTCGCGCCAGAAGTCGCCGGACGGCTCGGGCAGCGCCAGGACGTAGTCGGCGTACTGCACCGGCAGCGGCGCCCAGCCCGGGGCGTGACCCGCGAGACGTGCGGCGTACGCGGTGTCGAGGTCGCGCAGCAGCGGCCGGTCGGACCACTCGTCCATGGCGATGTGGTGCAGCACGAGCGCGAGCACGCTCGTGGCGCCCTCGTCGATCACGGCGGCCCGGATCGGCAGGTCGGCGGCCAGGTCGAACGGGCGCGCGACCAGGTCGGAGACGGTCGTGCCGGTCTCCACCGGGACCGCCGGCGGCGGCGGGAGGATGTGCTGCGCGGACGAGCGGATCACCGTGCGCAGCACCTCGTGGCGGGCCACCACGTCCGCGAGGGCCCGGGACAGGGCGGTCAGGTCGGGGTGCCCGCCGAGCCGGACGAGCAGCGGGTAGGTGTAGGCGCTCGAGCCGGGATCGAGCTGGTCGAGCAGCCACAGCCGCTGCTGCGCCGGCGAGAGCGGCAGGACCTCGGGCCGCTGCCGGGCGGTCAGGGCGGCACGCGCCGGGCCGGTGGTGGCCCGGGCGAGGCGTTCGGGCGTACGCGCATCGAACAGCGCCCGCAGCGTCAGGTCGCCGCCGAGTTCCGTACGCACCCGGCCGAGCAGCCGCAGGGCGGTCAGCGAGTGCCCGCCGGCGTCGAAGAAGTCGTCCTCCACGCCGAACGACGGCAGGCCCAAGACCTCGGCGAAGAGGTCGCAGAGACGGCGTTCCCGGTCGTCGGCGGGCGGCCGCGACGACGTCGCCACGGGCGTGGCGGCCGGCAGCGCGGCGGTGTCGAGCTTGCCGTTGACGGTCAGCGGCAGCCCGTCGAGCACCCCGTACAGGCTGGGGACCATGTAGGACGGCAGCCGGTCAGCCACCGCGGCCCGGACGTCCGCGGGTCTTGTCTCGCCGACGAGATAGGCGTGCAGCTGTCCGTCGCGCGCCACCACCGCCGCCTGCCGCACGCCGGGCACCGCCGCGACCGCGGACTCGACCTCGCCGAGCTCGATCCGGTAGCCGCGGATCTTCACCTGGTCGTCGCTGCGCCCGAGGAAGTCCAGGTTGCCGTCCGGACGCTCGCGGACGAGGTCGCCCGTGCGGTAGAGCCGGGTGCCGTCCGGCCCGGCGACGAACCGCGAGGCCGTGAGCCCCGGACGGTTCAGGTAGCCGCGGGCCAGCCCGGCGCCGCCGATGTAGAGCTCACCGATGACACCGGGCGGTACGGCACGCAGCCAGCCGTCGAGGACGTACGCGGTGGTGTTGAAGATGGGCTTGCCGACCGTGGGCGTCGGGCTGTCCATCGTGCCCGCGCCCAGGGTGTTGATCGTGTACTCCGTGGGGCCGTACAGGTTGTAGCCGATCCCGCCGAGCCGCGACCAGACGGCGTCGCTGACCGCCTCGCCGCCGAGCAGCACCAGGCAGGGCCGGTGGTCGCCGTCGAGCAGCCCCTCGTCCAGCAGCGCCTGCGCGTAGGTGGGCGTCACGTTGATGACGTCGACCCGGTGCTCGGCGCAGTACGCGACCAGCGCCCGCCCGTCGCGCCGCAGCTCCTCGTCGGCGATGTGCACGTGGTGCCCCTCGACCAGCCACAGCAGCTCCTCCCACGACATGTCGAAGGAGAAGCTGACCGTGTGCGCGATCGTGAGGATCCGCCCGCCGGCCGCGGCCACCGTGGGCCCGAAGATCTCGGCGCGATGGTTGAGCTGCATGTTCGTCAGCCCCCGGTACGGCGTGACGACACCCTTCGGCCGACCCGTCGACCCCGAGGTGTAAATAACGTACGCAGGATAGTCCGGATGTACCGACGTTACTACCGGCCCACCATCCACGGCCAGCCCGTCCAACGAAGACACCACCAGCAACGGCTGGGCGTCCTCGATCATCACCTGCCGCCGCTCAGCCGGCAGATCCAGATCCAACGGCAGGTACGCCGCCCCCGCCCGCAACACCGCGAACAGGGCGACCACCATGTCGATGCCCCGCGGCAGCGCCAACCCGACGATCTTCTCCGGCCCGGCCCCACGCGCGATCAGCCCACGCGCCACGGCGTCGATCCGGGCGTCCAGCTCGGCGTAGCTGAGCGTGGTGCCGTCGTGGGTGAGCGCGTCGGCGTCCGGCGTACGGGCCGCCTGCTCGGCCAGCATGTCCGCGATCGTGACCGCCGGGATGCCGGCCACGACACCGGTCCGCGGCGCGGGCGTGGGCAACTCGATCGATGCGACGCTCGCCTCCGCGTCGAAGCCGGTGAGTACCGCGTGCAGCCGGTCCAGCAGGGACTGCGCCTGCTCGGCCGGAACCACGTCAGGCCGGTACTCGAGCCGGACGCACAGCGCCCGCCCCGGAGTGGCCACCCAGGTCAGCGGGTAGTGGGTGGCGTCGACCGCCTCGACGCCCACGATGCCGTGCTCGGCCTCCAGGTCGTCGAACGTGTCGTCGGCGAGGAAGTTCTGCAGCACGTACAGGCTGTCGAAGAGCGGGCCGCGACCCACCGCGCGCTGGATGTCGCCCAGGCCGACGTACTCGTGGGCCATCAGGTCGAGGCGCTCGGCCTGGACCCGCCGCAGGACGTCGCCGACCCGCTCGGCCGCGTCCAGGGTGACGCGCTGCGGCACGGTGTTGAGGAAGACGCCGACGACCTCCTCGATGCCGTCCAGCTCGGTCGGGCGCCCGGCCACGGTGGTGCCGAAGACCGCCTCGGACCGGCCGGACGCGTGGCCGAGCACGATCCCGAGCGCGGTGCTCAGCACGGCGTTGAGCGTCACCCCGGCCGAGCGGGCCTGCTCGGTCAGGTGCGCGGTCTCCTCCTCGGTGAACCGCACGGCGAGGCTGCGGGCGAGGACCGGATTGGTGCCGGCCGCCTCCGGGTGGAGGATCGTCGGTTCCGCCCCGGCCAGGGCATCGGCCCACGCCCGCAGGGACGCCGCGGTGTCCTGCCGGTCGATCCACGCGAGGTAGTCGGTGAAGCTCGCGCTCCTGTGCGGTACGGGCCGGCCGGCGTACGCGCCGAACAGGTCCCGCAGCACCAGTTCCCGCGACCACCCGTCCCACAGCAGCAGGTGGTACGTGAACAGCAGCCGGTCCCGCCCGCCCGGCAGCCGTACGACGGTGAGGCGCGCGAGGGGCGGCTCGGCGAGGTCGAACGGCCGGCTCCGGTCGGCGGCCATCACCGCGTCGAGGTCGGCCGGATCCTCGATCACCTCGACGGTCACCGGGACCGAACGGCGCAGCAGGGCGACCGGCCTCTCCCGGCCGGCGTCGGTGAACGCCAGCCGGGCGGCCGGGTTGGCGTCGAGCACGGCCGCGAAGGCGCGTTCCAGCGCGGGCACGTCGAGGCGGTGGTCCACGTCGAACGCGTTCTGCGCGATGTAGACGTCCGCGTCACCGGCCAGCCTCGCCTGGAAGAACAGGCCCTCCTGCAGCGGGGACAGCGGCCACTCCCGCTCGTCGGCCGGGGCCAGCGCGGCGGCCCAGCCGTCGGCGATCGAGCGGGTGGCGTCCAGCCCCAGACCCTCGTCGGCGTACGTGAGCACGGCCCGCAGCTCGCCGCCGACCGCCGCCACGTTGATCTCCAGCAGGTACGGCGTCCCGAGGTCGTCGTCGGGGCGTACCCGGACGTCCGCCTCCTCGTCCGCGCCGAACCTGCCCAGGTAGTTGAAGAGCACCTGCGGGGTCCCGAGCCGGGCCAGGGCCGCGGCGGCGCGCGGGTTCAGGTAGCGCAGGAGGCCGTACCCGAGCCCGTCGCCCTGCGGCAGCTCCGGCAGCCGGACCGGGGCGATCGAGGTGAACCAGCCGACCGTACGGGTCAGGTCCGCGTCCCGAATCGGCTCGCGGCCGTGCCGTTCCAGGTCCACGACCAGCTCGGCCTCCTCGCCCCGCCAGCGGTTCACGGCGGCGTGCAGCGCGGTGAGCAGGGTGGCGGTGACGTCGCCGGTGAGCACCGCCGGGTCGACCGGGAAGCGGAGCTCGTGGTCCCGGGTCTGCCCGACGGTCAGCCCGAACGTCACCGCGTCCGGCTTCAGCTCCGCGCCCGGGGCGAGCGTCCGCTGCCAGTGCGGGAACTCCGCCAGGCGCGCGGCGGTGCCGGCCTCCTCGGTGAGCGTACGGGCGAACGACCGCAGCGACGTCCCGGCGGGTTCCAGCTCGCGGCCTTCGTACGCCTGCCACAGGTCCTCGCCGAGGATCTGCCACGAGACACCGTCGACGACCAGGTGATGCGCGATCAGCAGCAGGCGGTCCTGGTCCGCGAGGAAGACGGCTTCGAGGACGCGGCCGGCATCGGGGTCGAGCCGGCCCACCGCCGCCTCGGCCTCCCGCCGGATCAGCTCGGGGTCGACGCCGTCCACTGTGGTCAAAGTGACCGACCCGGTCGCCCGCACCTCCTGCGACCACAGCATCGGCGCCGGGCGGCTCAACGTGAGCCGGAGCGCGTCGTGGTGGGCGACGAGCCGGTCCAGCGCGGCCCGCAGCCGGGCAGCCGTCGCACCCGGCGGCGTCCGCAGCACGTTCGCCTGGTGCAGCCGGTTGATGCCGCCGCCCAGCTCGGCGAGCCGGTGCACGATCGGTAGCAACGCGACCTCGCCCACGCCGTCGGCCGCCTTCGCCGGTGCGCCGGACTTCTCCGGCACGGATGCCAGCGCGGCCGGGGTGCGCTTGAGGAACACGTCGCGCGGTGACAGTTTGATGCCGCTGCGCTTGGCCCGGTTCACCAGCTGGATCGCGACGATGCTGTCGCCGCCCAGGGCGAAGAAGTCGCCGTCCGCCGGGACCCCGTCCAGGCCCAGCACCTCGGCGAACAGCTCGCGCAGCGCGGTGACCGCCGGGCTCTCCCCCGCCGCCTCGACCGGCGCGGCGACGGTCCGGGCCGGGGCCGGCAGGGCGGCGCGGTCGAGCTTGCCGTTGACGGTCAGCGGCAGGGCGTCGAGGGTCACGAACGCCGCCGGGACCATGTAGTCCGGCAGCACGGAGGCCAGGTGCGCGCGGATCGCGTCCAGGTCCGGGCGGCTGCCGGCCCGGGCCACGAGGTACGCGACCAGCCTGCCGTCGCGGACCACCACGGCCGCGTTCGCGATGCCGGGCAGCGCCAGCAGCGCCGCCTCGATCTCGCCCGGCTCGATGCGGTAGCCGCGGACCTTCACCTGCTGGTCCGAGCGGCCCAGGTAGACCAGCTCGCCGTTCTCCCAGCGGGCCAGGTCGCCGGAGCGGTAGAGGCGGCCGGGGCCGTACGGGTTCGCGACGAACCGCGACGCGGTCAGCGCCGGGCGGTCCAGGTAGCCGCGGGCCAGCTGGGCGCCGGCCACGTACATCTCGCCGGTCACCCCCTCCGGCACCGGCTGCAGGTACGCGTCGAGCACGTGGACGGCCAGCCCGGGCAGCGCGCCGCCGATGACGCTGGGCCGGGTCACGTCCGGGGGGTCGAGCTCGCGGAACGACACGTGCACCGTGGTCTCGGTGATGCCGTACATGTTGACCAGCACGGGGCCGGCGTTGCGCTCGTACCAGGGGGCGAGGCGGGACGGGTCGAGGGCCTCGCCGCCGAACACGACGTAGCGCAGCGGCAACCGGTCGGGCTCGGCCGCGTCCGCCTCGATCAGCGGGTAGAACGCGGACGGGGTCTGGTTGAGGACGGTCACCCTCTCGTCGCGCAGCAGCGCCCGGAACCGCTGCGGGTCGCGGGCGACGTCGTGCGGGACGAGCACGAGGCGACCGCCGTGCAGCAGCGGGCCCCACAGCTCCCACACGGAGAAGTCGAACGCGTACGAGTGGAACATCGTCCAGACGTCGTCCGCGCTGAAGTCGAACGTACGGTCCGCGGCGGCGAAGAGCGCCCGGACGTCGCGGTGGGTGACCACGACGCCCTTCGGCCGGCCGGTGGAGCCGGAGGTGTAGATGACGTACGCGGCGTTGTCCGGGCTCACCTCCACGGCAGGGCGGGTCTCCGGGCGGCCGGGCGCGTCCACGCCGATGCCACCCTCGCCGATCACGCAGACCGGTCGCGCGTCGTCGAGGATGTACCGCTGCCGGGCCTCCGGCGCCGCGGCGTCGACGGGCACGTAGCAACCACCGGCCTTGACCACGGCCAGCAGCGCGACGATCAGCTCCTCCGAGCGCGGCAGGCTCACCGCCACCCGCGACTCGGGCCGCACGCCGCGCGCGACGAGCTCGTGGGCGAGCCGGTTCGCCCGCGACTCCAGCTCTGCGTAGGTCAGGTGACCCACGGCGATCGCGTCCGGGGTCTCGAGCGAAATGTCCAGAATGCCGTCGATGCCGTGCCTCTGCGAGGTGACGCCGACGGTGCCGCCCAGGGACAGGAACGAAACGGGACGGTCCAGGCCGTCGATGAGCTGGTTCAGGAGCGCGGCCACCTGACGGACGAGCCGGTCCGCGGCGGCGGCGCCGACGGCCGCGTCGTACTTGACCTCGAGGGTGAGGCGGTCGCCCGGGAACGCGACGAGGGAGACCGGGTAGTGCGGTGAGTCCGTACCGGTGAAGCCGCGCACGCGGAGGCCGCGCGAGTCGCCCCCGGTGACCGGCGGGAAGTTCTCCACCACGACCATCGAGTCGAACAGCTCGCGGACCCCGGTGAGGCGGTTCAGCTCCGCGAGGCCCACCTGCTGCACGTCGAGCACGTCGGTCTGCTGCTCCTGCAGGCGCCTCAGCACGTCGCCGACGGGCTCGTCCGGGCGCCACGCCATCGGAACGGGCACGGTGTTGATGAGCAGGCCGACGATCGACTCGACGCCGGGCAGGTCGCCGCCGCGGCCGGAGACGGTGGAGCCGAACACCACCCGGTCGCGGCCGAGCAGCCGGCCCAGCAGCAGGCCCCACGCACCGTGGATCAGCGTGCTGACCGTGATGCCGTGGGCCCGCGCGACCCCGGCCAGCGCGTCGGCCCGGTCCACGTGGGCGAACGCGCTGTCGTGGCGCGAGACCTCGGTGACGTCCGGGTACAGCATGGCCGGTTCGACGCCGTCGAGGGCGGTGCGCCAGGCGGCCCGGGCGGTGTCGCGGTCGCGGGTGACGACCGACTCGACGTGGTCGCGGAAGGTGCTCACCGGCTCCGGCAGGCTCCGGCCGTGGTACGCGGCAACGATGTCGGAGAACACCAGCGGGTACGACCACCCGTCGGCGAGGAGGTGGTGCATCGTCTCGATCAGCCGGTGCTCGGTGGCGCTCAGCGAGACGAGCGCGTAGCGCAGCACGGGCGGCCGCGCCAGGTCGAACGGCTGCGCCAGCTCCTCCGCGGCGACCTCCGCCAGGCGCTGCGTGTCGCCGGTCAGGTCCACCTCCCGCCACGGCACCTGCACGTCCGCGGCGATGACCTGCACGATGCGGCCGTCGCGGGTCTCCCGGAACGAGGCGCGCAGGGCGGCGTGGCGGCGTACGGCGGCCTCCACCGCGGCGCGCAGCCGGGCCGGGTCCACCGCGCCCGTCAGCTCCGCGACCTGCTGGACGGCGTACGTGTCCACGCCGGAGGTGACGGCGTGGAAGTACATGCCCTCCTGCAGCGGCAGCAACGGCAGCACGTCGGCGGCGCCCGCGAACGCGTCCACGTCGTCCTGGGTCAGCGCGACGAGCGGGAAGTCCGACGGCGTGTGCCCGCCGACGTCCGTCACGGCCAGCTCCCGCAGGACGGCGGTCCAGTGCTCCGCGAGCGCGACGATCCGCTCCTCCGGGAACAGCGCGGACGGCCAGGACAGGGTCGCCTCGAACACGTCGCCGGTCGCGTGCGCGTTGATCTCCAGCGGCATCGCCGGGTTGGCGGGGTCGACGCCCTCGCGCAGCGGCGCGGCGGGACTCCAGTCGCCCCCGTCGTCCGCACCGAAGCGGCCGAGATAGTTGAACAGGATTTCCGGCGCCGGCCCGAAGTCTTGGCCGTGCAGCCAGCGCAGGGAGCCGTACCCGAACCCGCCGTCCGGGACCGCGCGCAGCTGCTCCTTGACCGCGCGGGCCGCCGCGGCCAGGTCCGTCGTGGTGCCGGGCTCCAGGCGTACGGGGTGGATGGCGGTGAACCAGCCGATCGTGCGGGACAGATCCAGGTCGCCGGTGCGGCCGTGGCCCTCCAGGCTGACCAGGACCGGCGCGTCGGTCCCCCGCCACCGGTTCACGGCGACGGCGAGGGCGGTGAGCAGGACGTCGTCGACGCCGCCGTACAGCGACGCGGGCACGGTGGTCAGCAGCGGCACGGTCACGTCGGCGGGCAGCGTCACAGTGACCGAGCGGACGGTCGCCGCGGTGTCGGTCGCCGGGTCGGCGGGACGGTCGCCGAGCAGCGGGCGAGGCTCGGCGAGCGTCGCGCGCCAGAAGTCCTCCTGGCCCGCGTACGCCGGCTGGGACGCCGCGAAGGTACGGAACGACGCGCCGACCGGTTCGAGCTCCTCGCCACCCCAGGCGCGACGCAGGTCGTCGGCGAGGATCCGCCACGAGACGCCGTCGACGACGAGGTGGTGGATGACCAGCAGCAGGGTGCGCCCGTCCCAGGCGGCGCGCAGCATGACGCCGTTGGCCGGGTCGAGGCGGGCGACCTCGGCGGCCTCGTCGCTTCCGCCCTCGCTGATCAGCCCGGCGGCGCGCAGGCCGGGGGCGGGAACGTGCAGGGTGCCGTCGAAGGTGGCGCGCAGCAGGTCGTGCCGGTCGAGCAGCGCCTGCAGGATCTCCTCGAGGCGGGCCCGGGTGAGCGCGGCCGGGGTGTGCCAGGCCATCGACTGGTAGAAGTGGCCCAGCGGCGTCGCCGACGTCACCGTCTCGGCCAGCATCGGCGTCAGCGCGATCTCGCCCAGGCCGTCGTCGGCCACGGTTTCCACGGCCGCGGCGGGAAGGGCGGCGGCGAGCGCCTGGACGGTACGGCGGCGGAACACGTCCCGGGGCGTGACCCGCAGCCCGGCCGCGCGGGCCCGGCCGGCGACCGCGATGGACGAGATGCTGTCCCCGCCGATCGCGAAGAAGTCGTCGTCGATGCCGACACCCGGCAGCCCGAGCACGTCCGCGTAGATGCCGGCGAGCGCGCGTTCCCGCTCGTCGCGCGGCCCACGGGCGGCCATCAGGATCGGCGTCGCGTCCGGCAGTGCGGCGGCGTCCAGCTTGCCGTTCACCGTCAGCGGCAACGCTTCCACCGCCGCGTACAGCGACGGCACCATGTAGGACGGCAGCCGCTCCGCCACGGCCGTCCGGACGTCCGCCACGCTGACGTCACCGACGACGTACGCGTGGAGCTTCCCGTCCCGGGCGAGCACCGCGGCCTGCCGGACGCCGGGCACCGCCGCGACCGCCGACTCCACCTCGCCCAGCTCGATCCGGTAGCCACGGATCTTCACCTGGTCGTCGCTGCGCCCGAGGAAGTCCAGGTTGCCGTCCGGGCGCTCGCGGACGAGGTCGCCGGTGCGGTACAGCCGGGTGCCGTCCGGCCCGGCGACGAACCGGGACGCGGTCAGCGCGGGGCTGCCGAGATACCCGCGGGCCAGTCCGGCGCCGCCGATGTACAGCTCACCCACGACACCGGGCGGTACCGGACGCAACCAGCCGTCGAGCACGTACCCGACGGTGTTGAAGATCGGTTTGCCGACCGTGGGCGTGGCGCTGTCCGCCGTACCCGCGCCCAGGGTGTTGATCGTGTATTCGGTCGGGCCGTACAGGTTGTAGCCGAGCTCCCCGAGTCGCGACCAGACGGCCTCGCTGACCGCCTCACCGCCGAGCAGCACGAGCCACATCCGGTGCCCGTCCAGCAGTCCCTCGTCGATCAGGTGCTGGGCGTACGTCGGCGTCACGTTCACCACGTCGATGCCGCGCGAGCGGCAGTACGCGACCAGCGCCGTCGCGTCCCGCCGCAGCTCCTCGTCGCAGACGTGCACCTCGTGGCCCTCGACCAGCCACAGCAGCTCCTCCCACGACATGTCGAAGGAGAAACTGACCGTGTGCGCGATCCGCAGCCGCTCGACGCCGGCCGCCCGGGCCCGCGCCACGGTCGGCCCGAAGACCTCGGCACGATGGTTGAGCTGCATGTTCGTCAGCCCCCGGTACGGCGTGACGACACCCTTCGGCCTACCCGTCGACCCCGAGGTGTAAATGACGTACGCAGGATCGTCCGGATGTACCGACGTTACTACCGGCCCACCATCCACGGCCAGCCCGTCCAACGAAGACACCACCAGCAACGGCCGCGCGTCCTCGATCATCACCTGCCGCCGCTCGACCGGCAGATCCAGATCCAACGGCAGGTACGCCGCCCCCGCCCGCAACACCGCGAACAGGGCGACCACCATGTCGATGCCCCGCGGCAGCGCCAACCCGACGATCTTCTCCGGCCCGGCCCCACGCCCGATCAGCCCCCGCGCCACCGCGTCGATCCGGGCATCCAGCTCGGCGTAGGTCAGCCGCTGGATACCCGACACGAGGGCGGTGAGGTCCGGGGTCCGCCGGGCCTGGGCGGCGAGCATGTCGGCGATCGTCTCGCCCGGAATGTCCGTCGACCGGCCGCGCAGCGCGTGGTCCTCGGCGGTGATGACCGAGCCGGCAGGCACGTCCAGCCCGTCGGCCAGGGTCCGGAGCACGGCCGCCAGCTGGTCCACCATGGACCGGGCCTCGGCCTCGGTGACCACGTCGGGGCGGTACTCCAGCTTGACGCGCAGGTTCGCGCCCGGCGTCAGCACCCACGTCAGCGGGTAGTGCGTGGTGTCGGTGTACTCGACGTTCACGATGCCCTGGGCGGCCTCGAGGTCGTCGAACGTGCTGTCGCCGAGGAAGTTCTGCAGCACGTACAGGGTGTCGAAGAGCTGCTCGTGCCCGGCCGCGCGCTGGATGTCGCCCAGGCCGAGATACTCGTGCGGCGCCAGGTCCAGCCGGTCCCGCTGGGCGCGGCGGGCGAGATCCGCGACGGTGTCCGACGGGCTCGCGGCGACCCGGGCCGGCACGGTGTTGAGGAACAGCCCGATGACGTTCTCGATGCCGGGCAGCTCGGTGGGGCGGCCCGCCACGGTCGTGCCGAAGGTGACGTCCCCCCGGCCGGTACGGTGCCCGAGGACGAGCCCGAGCGCCACGGTGAGCACCGAGTTGAGGGTGATCCCGGCCCGGCGTGCCTGCTCGGTGAGGCGGGTCGTGACCGCGGTCGGGAGCGCGGCGAGCACCCGCTCGGACAGCATCGGCGCGCGTCCGGCGGCCTCCGGCACCACGATCGTCGGCTCGCCCGTCCGCGCTGCCCAGGCGGCCGCGGACGCGTCCCGGTCCTGGGCGTCGATCCAGGCCAGGTAGTCGGTGAAGGACGGGCCGCCGGCGGGCAGGGCGCCCCGGGCGCCACGCGAGTCGTAGAGCGCGAACAGCTCGCGCAGGACCAGCTCGCGCGACCAGCCGTCCCAGAGCAGGAAGTGGCACGTGAGCAGCAGCCGGTCGGTCCCGTCGGGGTTGCGGACCACGGTCAGCCGGATGAGCGGCGGCTCGGTGAGGTCGAACGGCTTCTCCCGGTCCTCGGCCGCGACCGCCTCCGGGTCGCCCTCGACCACGGTCACGGTTGCCGGGACGCGAGCGGCGATGTGCTGCCGCGGGCGCGGCTCGCCGACGAACGCGGCGCGCAGGGTCGGGTGCCGGTCGAGCAGGGCGGCGAACGCCAGCTCCAGCGCGGGTACGTCGATCCGCCGGTCCAGGTCGAACACGTTCTGCGCGATGTACGTGGCCGCGCCGTCGGTGAACGTGGCCTGGTAGTACACGCCCTGCTGCAGCGGGGACAGCTCCCACACCTCGCCGGGCTCGTCCGCGGCGATCGCGGCGGCTGTACGGTTCTGGAACACGTCCTGGATGGACACGTCGATGCCGTCGCGGGCGAGCAGATTCACGAGGCGGATCGCGGTGATGCTGTCACCGCCGCGCGCGAAGAAGTCGTCGTGCACCCCGACCGTCGCGGCGCCCAGCACCTCGGCGAAACGGGCCACGACCTGGGCCTCGCGCGGCGTCCTCGGCGGTTCGGCCACCGTGGCGGCCGGGTCCGGCAGCGCGCGCCGGTCACGCTTCCCGTTGGGCAGCAGCGGTACGGCGTCCAGCACGGTGACCGTCGCGGGCACCAGGTACGCCGGCAGCTCGCCGCGCAGCGTGGTGAGCAGGGCCTGCGGGTCCAGCCGCTCCCCCGGCTCGGGCACGACGTACCCGTGCAGGGTGTTGCGGCGCGCGACCGCGACCGCCTCCCGCACGCCCAGCCGCCGCAGCAGCGCGGCCTCGACCTCGGCGAGCTCGACGCGGTGACCGTTGACCTTCACCTGGTCGTCGTTGCGGCCGAGGAACTCGACCCGGTCGCCGATCCAGCGGCCCAGGTCGCCGGTGCGGTAGAGGCGCTCGCCCGGCAGATGGGGGTCGGCGACGAACCGGGCCGCGGTCGCGCCACCCTGCCCCCGGTAGCCGCGGGCGAGCTGCACGCCGCCGACGTAGATCTCGCCCACCGCGCCGGGCGCCACCGGCTCCAGCGCCGCGTCGAGCAGGTGGATGCGGACGCCCGGAACAGCCCGGCCCAGCGTGACGGTTCCGCCGGGCGTGACGGTTCCGGCCAGCACGTCCCCGGTGTTCTCCGAGGCACCGTACGAGTTGACGATCTCCGCGTTCGGCGACGCGGTGGCCAGTGCGGCAACCGTGGCGGCGTCCAGCGCCTCGCCGCTGGTGATCCACCGGCGCAGCCCGCGGACCTGCTCCGGAGCCGTCTCGGCGAGAGCGGAGGCGAGGCTCGGCACGGCCAGCAGCTGCGTGGCGCCGGACTCCGCGACCAGCCGGGCCAGCGCGGTTCCGTCGGTCGCGGCGGTCTCGTCGGCGATCACCACGGTGGCGCCGGCGACGAGGCCGCCGAGCAGCTCGGTGGTGCCATCGATGAAGCTCATCGAGCTCTTCGCGACCCGCACGTCGCCGTCCCACCGCTCGCGTGCCCAGGCAAGACGGTTGGCCAGGCCGGCGTGGGTGCCCACGACCGCCTTCGGGCGCCCGGTCGACCCGGAGGTGTAGACGACGGACGCCGCGTCGAGCGGTCCGATCTCGACGGCCGGCGCCGCGCCGCGGGCGGTCCGCAGCCGCAGGGACGGCAGGTCGTGCGGGGGCAGTGCGCGCCCGGCGGCGTCGTCGGTGAGCACGCACACCGGCCGCGCGTCATCGAGCATGAACTCGATCCGCGCCGCCGGGTACGCCGGATCCACCGGCAGGTACGCGGCCCCCGCGCGCAGCACACCGAGCAGCGCGACGGGCAGGTCGGCCGTACGCCGGGTGGCCACCGCGACCACGTCCCCGCGGCGTACCCCGGCGGCGTGCAGCGCGGCGGCGACCGAGCCGGAACGGGCCCACAGGTCCGCGTACGTCAGCTCGGCGGCACCGCTGCGCACGGCGATCCGGCCGGGCTCGACCGCCCCGATCAGGTCGGGCACCAACGTCTCGGCGCGGGCCGGTCCGCCCCTGCCGAGCGCGAGCACTTCGGCGCGTGAAACGTCGGAGAGCAGGTCGATGGCGGCGACCGGGGTGTCGGCAGCCGCGGTGAGCACGCGCACGTACTGGTCGAGCAGACGCGCGGCGACGGCCGGGTCAAGCCGGTGGGTGAGCGTGACGGTGACGGTGTCCCCCGGCGTCACCATCAGCGTCGCCGGGTAGTGCGGGGCCTCGACCACGTCCACGCCGGTGATCCGCAGCCCGTCCGCGGCCGGAGCCGACGCAACCGGATAGTTCTCGACGACCACGAGCGTGTCGAACAGCTCGGGCAGCCCGGTCCGGCGCTGGATCTCGGCGAGCGAGGTCTGCTCGTGCTCGACCACCGACCGCTGATCCGCGGCGAACCGGGACAGGACGTCGGCCAGGGTCTCCGAGCCGGACCAGCGGACCCGGGCGGGCACGGTGTTGAGGAGCAGCCCCACCATCGCGTCGATGCCCGGCAGGTCACCGGAGCGCCCGGCCACGGCCGAGCCGATCACCACATCGGTGCGGCCGGTGACCCGGCCGACAAGCACCCCCCAGGCGGCGGCGAGGACGTTGCCGGTCGTCACGCCGAGCCGCCGGGCCACGGCCTGCACGGCCGCGCCGTCCACGGTGGCCGTCACGCTCGCCGCGGGGCCGTTCGCGCCGGGTGCCAGCAGGGTCGGCTCGGTCACGCCGTCGAGGAGGCGGGCGTACGCGTCCGGGTCGCCCTCGCCGCGCCGGGCCAGGAAGTCCCGGTACGGCGGCGCCGGCGGCAGGGGCTGTCCGGCGTACCGGGCGAGCAGGCCGGTGAGCATCAGCGGTACGGACCAGCCGTCGGCGACGATGTGGTGCACGGTCTGCACGAGGACGTGCCGGTCGGCGGCGAGGCGGACCAGCGCGTACCGCATGGCCGGTGGGCGGGCGAGGTCGAACGGGCGGGCGCGCTCGGCGGCCGCAACCCCCGATCCGACCACCCCGCCGCCACCCACAAGCGGACTAAAGGCCGTCTCCACGTCGCCGGTCTCGACGTACCGCCACGGCGTCTGGACCGGGCCGCCGAGCATGGCCACGACCTCACCGTCACCGGTCGCCCGGAAGGCGGCCGCGAGGTTGGGGTGGCGGTTGAACAGGTCGGCGGCGGCCCGGTGCAGGCGGTCGGCGTCGAGCGGGCCGTCGAGGTGGATCAGCTGCTGGACCACGTACGGGTCGGCGCCCGGCGCGTACGTGGCGTGGAAGTACAGCCCGGCCTGCAACGGGGTCAACGGCAGCACGTCGCGCACGTCCGGCCCGAGCGCGTCCACGTCCGGCTGGGTCAGGCGTACGAGCGGGAAGTCCGATGGCGTGTGCCCGGCCACGTCGGGGTCCGCGGCGATCGCCGTGAGGAGTTCCGCCCAGCGGTCCGCGTACGCCTGAACTGTCTCGCGTGCCAGCGCCTCGCCCGGCCAGCTGAACACGGCGGACAGCTCGGCGCCGACCGTGACCGCGTTGACCTCGAGCGCCCGGGGCAGCGGCATGCGCGGGTCCCGCCGCTCGACGACCACCTCGCCGTCGTCGAAGCGGCCGAGGTAGTTGAACAGCACCTGCGGCTGGACGGCCAGTTCGTCGTGGCCGTGCAGGAAGCGCAGGACGCCGTACGAGATGCCGTTGCGGGGAACGGCCCGCAGCTGCTCCTTGACCGCCTTCACCGCGGCGGCCGGCGCGAGCCCGGTGACATCGAGCGGCACCGGGAAGAGCGTGGTGAACCAGCCGACCGTCCGCGACAGATCGAGATCGGCCATGTCCTCCTCGCGGCCGTGCCCCTCCAGCTCCAGCAGCAACGGCTCGTCCGGCGAGACCGCCAGCGCCAACGCCGCCACGAGCGCGTCGTTGACCCCGCCATGGATCGCCGCGGGTACGGCGCTCAGCAGCCGCTCGGTCACCTCGGCGGGCAGGGTGACGGTCAGCGTCTCCTCGGTGGCCACGGTGCCGGTGGCCGCCGGCAGGCCCACCCGTGTCTGCGCCGCCCGGGTCCAGAACGGCAGATCCGCGCTGACGTCGGCCTCACGCAGCGCCGTGGCCCACTGCCGGAACGAGGTGGGCGCCGGGGCGATCGGCAGGCCGCCACGCAGGTCTTCGGCGAGCACCCGCAGCGAGACGCCGTCGGCGATCACGTGGTGCAGGGCGACGATCAGCTCGCCGCTCTCCGGCAGATGCGAGAAGGCGGCCAGCCGTCCGGTGCTCAGCCGGGCAACCGTCGCCTCCAGGTCCTCACCGGTGCGCAGCACGTCCGCGGCTGTCAGCTCACCGGCCGGGCGGACCGTCAGCACGGCGCCGTCGATGCTCGCCCGCAGCACGTCGTGCGCTTCGAGGAGGCCGTCGATCACCGCGGCGACGTCGCCCGCGGGCGCGGGCAGGGTGACGGCCTGGAAGAAGCCGTCGAGCCCGTTCCCGACCTCGTCCAGCCAGGCCAGGATCGGCGTCGGCGGGACCTCGCCGACCGCGTCCACCGCGGCGGCCTCCGGCTCGTCCTCGGCCACCACCAGGGCGAGCGCGGCCGGGGTCGGGTGGGCGAAGAGGTCGCGGGCCCGCAGCGAGAAACCGGCCCGGCGGGCGGCCCGGACCGCGCCGATGGCCACGATGCTGTCGCCGCCGAGCGCGAAGAAGTCGTCCTCCGCGCCGACCGCGTCGAGACCCAGCACGGACGCGAACACCTCACACAGCCGCGCCTCGGTCTCGGTTCGCGGGCGTCGCGACCGCGAAGGGCCCAGCACCGGGACGGGCAGGGCGCGGCGGTCCACCTTGCCGTTCGCCGTGAGCGGGAACGCGTCGAGGACCACGAACGCCGACGGGACCATGTACTCCGGGAGCCGGTCGGTACACCAGGCGCGCAGCTCCTCGGGTGTGGCGGGGGCGGACAGGGTCGCGTACCCGATCAGGTGCCGCTCGTGGACGGTGACGACGGCCTGGCGCACCGCGGGGTGGGTCGCGACGGCGGCCTCGACCTCCTCGAGCTCCAGCCGCATGCCGCGGATCTTCACCTGGTTGTCGGCGCGCCCGACGAACTCGAGGCTGCCGTCGCCGGTCCACCGGGCCAGGTCACCGGTGCGGTACATGCGCTCGCCCGGGGCGCCGAACGGGTTGGCGACGAAGCGGGAGCCGGTCAGCGCGGGCGCGTTGACGTACCCGCGGCCGAGCAGGAAGCCGGCCGCGTACAGCTCGCCGGTGACGCCCGGGCCGACGGGGTTCAGGTCGTCGTCCAGGACGTGCAGCTGCGTGTACGGGTTGGGCCGCCCGATCGACGTGGCGATGCGCTCGGCGGAGTCCCGGTAGACGACGTGCGAGACGCCGATCGTCGCCTCGGCGGGGCCGTACCCGTGGTAGAGCGTCGTGGTGAGCTGAGCGCGGAAGCGTTCGAACAGCTCCGGCGTGAGCACCTCGCCGCCGCACCACACGTGCCGCAGCCCGTCCAGCAGGTGCGTGCCCCGGGCGAGCTGGAGCAGCACGTCGAGCATCGAGCTGACCAGGTAGACGAAGGTCACGCCCTCGGTCGCGATGAGGTCGAGCAGGTACTGGGGATCCCGTTCACCGCCGGGCTCGGCCACGACGACGTACCCGCCGGAGACCAGCGGCAGCAGGATCTCGTTGACGCTGATGTCGAACGACAGCGGCGCCTTGAACAGCGCGGCGTCGCCGGGTCCGAAGTGCAGGATCTCCTCGCGCTGCCAGCGCAGCCGCTCGTGGATGGCCTCGTGCCGGATCATCGCGCCCTTGGGCCGGCCGGTGGAGCCGGAGGTGAAGATGACATACGCGAGCTGCCCGGGCGCGACGGCCACGCCGGGTGCTGCGGCGGTGCCGGCCGGGACGTCGGCGACGGTCAGGACCAGTTTTGCCCGGGCGTCGGCGAGGACCTGCTCGCGGCGGCGGTCCGGCCAGGCCGGGTCGACCGGGACGAACGCCCCGCCCGCGACCATCGTGGCCAGCACCGCGATCACCATCTCGGCCGAGCGCGGCATGCCGATGCCCACCACGTCCTCCGGCCCGACGCCGCGTTCCCGCAGGTCCCGGGCGAGCGCGTAGACCCGGCCGCTGAGCTCCGCGTACGTCAGCCGGGTCTCGCCCGCGACGAGCGCGAGGGCGTCCGGGGTCCGGGCCGCCCGGTCCCGGAAGGCCTCTACCACCGTGGCGGTCGTGGCGGGGCGGGTGGGGTCCTGCAGGCCGGCCGTCATCCGTGGCGCACCTTTCGACGTGGACCCGCGCGAGGCGGGGCGTCACGCGACGCGGACTTAGGCTAGCCTAACCTTCTCTCCGCCGTCGTGGGGGCCCGGGACTCCCAGGCCGACCAGAGCGCGGCGTACCGGCCGCCGGCGGCGACCAGCTCGGCGTGCGTACCGGACTCCACGATGGAGCCGTGGTCGAGCACGATGACGCGGTCGGCCGACGCCGCCTGGGTCAGCCGGTGCGCCACCACGAGCGTCGTCCGGCCCTTCGTCGCCGCCGCGGCCGCCTCCTCGAGCACCCGGGCGCCCGAGCTCCCGGCCTCCGCGGTCGCCTCGTCGAGCACCACGACCGCCGGATCCAGCAGCACGAGCCGGGCGAGCGCGAGGTGCTGCGCCTGCGCGGCGGTCAGCTCGTGACCGCCCTCGCCGACGACCGTGTCCAGCCCGTCCGGCAGGGCGCGCGTCCACCCGAGCGCGCCGGCCGTCTCCAGCGCCGCCTCGACGTCCGCCCGGTCCGCGCCCGGGCGGGCCAGCCGCAGGTCCTCCAGCAGCGGACCGGCGAAGACGTGCGTCTCCTGGCTGATCAGGGCCACCGTCCGCGCGGGCAGGTCCCGGACCGGTACGCCCCCCACCCGCGCCTCACCCCCGCCGGGCCGCAGGATGCCGGCCGCGATCGAGGCGGCCGTGGTCTTCCCGGCACCCGTCGAGCCCACGAGCGCGACCCGCTCCCCCGCCTCCACCCGCAGCGACACGTCGTGCAGCACCGGGGTCACGCCGTCGTAGCTGAAGCTCACGCCGTCCAGGGTCAGGGCGGCATCGCCCGGCGCCCGGCCGGCCGCGGGGTCCGGGGTGGACATCCGCAGCACCCCGACCAGGCGTCCCAGGCTCGCCCCGGCGGCCTGCACCTCGTCGAAGGTGAACAGCAGCGTCGAGACCGGGTTGAACAGCCGGTGGAACAGCAGGGCCGCCGCCGAGGTCTCGCCGACGCTCACCGACCCGTCGCGGACCAGCAGGAACCCCACGACGAGGATCGCGGCCAGCCCCACGAACTCGGCGCGGTTGACCCGGCCGACGAAGCGCGTGAAGAGCGTGAAGACGTCCACCGAGATGTCGCGGGCCCGGCCCGAGGCGCCGTCGAGGTCGCGCAGGTGCCGGTCCTCCAGCCGGTACGCGTGCACGGTCCGCAGCCCCTGCATGCTCTCCACGAGCAGCTGCGAGCGTTCCGCCACGGCCGCGCGCTCCTGGGCGTACCGGGGGGCCGACCGCGGCAGGTACCAGCGCAGCGCGATCACGTACAGCGGGACGGCGACCGCGCCGGCCAGCCCGAGCCGCCAGTCGATCCCCGCCATCGCGGCGAGACTGAGGACGGCGAGCAGGAACGCCGAGATCACCTGCGGCAGCACGTCCGAGACCGCCTTGCCGATCGCCGCGATGTCCGCGCCGACCCGGGACAGCAGGTCGCCGCGCCCGGCCCGGTCCAGCACCAGCGCGGGCAGCCGCAACGCCGTCGCCACGGTGCTCTCGCGCAGGTCGGCGAGCATCCGCGCGCCCAGCCGTCCGATCAGGTACGTCGACAGCCCCATCGCCGCCCCGCCGGCCAGCGCGGCCACCACGATCACCACGGCGACGGGCACGATCGCCGACGCGCCGGCGTTCTCGCGGACCCGGTCGACCAGCAGGCCGAGGGCGTACACGGGCACGATCGAGGCGGCGGCCGCGAGCACGCCGGCCAGCAGCGTGCCGGCCACCTCGGCCCGGCGGCCGCGCAGCTCGGCACGCAGCCAGGCGCGGCTCTCCCGCGCGGTGGCGATCGGCAGGGTCATCGGAGCACCATCCGGCGGTAGGAGTCGTGCGTGCCGCTCAGCTCGGCGTGCCCGCCCTCGGCGGCGACCTCGCCGTCACCCAGGACCACGACCCGGTCCGTGGCGGCGAGCAGCGCGGGGCTGGTGGTGATCACGATCGTGGCGAAGGCCGAGCCCGGGCCGTGCCGCAGCGCCCGGATGCCCTCCGCGACGGCGTGCTCGGTGACGGCGTCCACGGCGGTGGTCGGGTCGTGCAGGACGAGCACGGGCGGCCTGGCGAGCAGGGCGCGGGCCAGGGCGAGCCGCTGGCGCTGGCCGCCGGAGAGGCTGGCGCCGCGCTCGGCGACCTTCGTGTCGAGGCCGGCGACCTCGTCGGCCGCCGCCGCGCTGAGCGCCTCCGCGAGCCCGGCGTCGCCGTGCGGGGCCACGTTCCCCGCGATCGTGCCGGTGAAGAGGTCGGCGTGGTGCGGCTCCACCAGCAGCAGCCGGCGGGCGTGCTCCCGGTCGATCGTCTCGAGCGGCTCGCCGCCGAGCAGCACCTCCCCCTGATACCCGGCCGGTACGGCGAGCAGCCGCACCAGCGCCTCCGCGTCGGCGGGGCGGCGGGTGGCCACGCCGACGAACTCGCCAGGCCGTACGTGCAGGTCGAGGCCGGCGAGCGGGCCGTGCCGCACCCCGGTCAGGCGCAGGTCGCAGCCGTCCGCCGCGGGCGTCGCGATGCCCTCCGGCAGCACCATCCCGGCGGCCGTCACCTGCGCGACCCGGTCGGCCGACGCACGCGCCTCGGCGATCCAGCTCGGGACGACCGCCAGCAGCCCGAACGGCTCGACGAGGAACTGGGCGGAGCCGATGACGGTGATGAACTGGCCCACGGTGATCCGGCCGGTCAGCGCGAACCAGCCGGCGAGGATCGCGACGCCGCAGGCCAGCAGCGTGCTCAGGGTGGTGGAGGCGGCGAGGTAGCCGCCCTGGGTCCGGGCAGCACGCAGGGTTGCGGCCAGCGACCGCCGGCTCACCGCGTGGTAGCGCTCGGCCGCCGCGTCCTGGGCGCCGATGCCGCGCAGCGGCCGCAGGCCGGTGACCAGGTCGGTGGCGAGCGAGGTGGCACGGCCGGCCTGTTCCTGCTGGTCGGCGACGCGCCGGGTGATCACCGGCGAGCTGACCTGCAGCACCACCAGCACGAGCGGCGTGGCGACCAGCACGGCCAGCCCCAGCGGTACGGAGATCAGCAGCAGCGTCACCGCGCTGATGGCGGTGGCCACGATCGCCCCGGCGATCCGGGGAACGTAGTCCAGCAGGTACGACGTGTTGTCGGCGTCGCTCGTGGACACCGTGAGCAGGTCACCGGTGCGCATGCCGGTACGGGCCCCGCGCGGGTGCAGGATCTTCGCCGCCACCTCCAGCCGCAGCAGGTGCGCCTCCTCGGCGATGGCGCGCATGAGCTGCCGCGCCCCCAGCCGGTACGCCGTCGTCAGCAGCACGAACAGCACGCCGAGCGCCGCCACCCACAGCGCGAGCGCGGTCCCGTCGCCCGGGGTGACGGCGGTGTCGACCACCACGCCGATGAGGATCGGGATGGCGGCCTCGCAGGCCTGGTGCACGCCGATCAGCGCGGTCCCGGGCCAGAGCCGCCGGCCGTTGCGGGTGATCGTCCGGCGCAGGATGCGACCGCCGGAGCGGCTCAGCGACTCATTCACCGCGCCATGCTGTCGCGCAGGCTCTTCGGGCGCAGGTCGGTCCAGTGCTCGTCCACGTAGTCCAGGGCCTCCTGCCGCGACGACGGGCCGAAGACGCTGCGCCAGCCCGACGGGATCTCCTTGAACGCCGGCCAGAGGGAGTGCTGCTCCTCGTCGTTCACCAGGACGTGGAAGGTGCCGTTCTCGTCGTCGAACGGGTTGCTGGACACGCGGACTCCTTCAGGGGCGGGGTTAGCCAGGTAAGGCTAGCCTAAGCCGGAGCGCGGAATGACCATCGGGGTGTGCGTCTCCGGGTCGTCGATGATCCGGCAGCCCAGCCCGAACACCCGCTCCACCAGGGCCGCGGTCAGCACCTCGCGGGGATCGCCCTGGGCCACCACGGCACCGGACCGCATCACGACGAGGTGGTCGGCGTACCGGGCCGCCTGGTTCAGGTCGTGCAGCACCGCCACCATCGTCGTGCCCTGCTCGCGGTTGAGGCGTACGCACAGCTCCAGCAGCTCGATCTGATGGGCGATGTCCAGAAACGTCGTGGGCTCGTCGAGCAGCACGATCGGGGTCTGCTGGGCGAGCACCATGGCCACCCAGACGCGCTGCCGCTGGCCGCCGGAGAGCGTGTCGACGAGCTCGCCGGAGAGGTCACCGACGCCCGTGGCGGCCATCGCGGCGACCACGGCCGCCTCGTCCTCCGGCGACCACTGCCGGATCAGCTTCTGGTGCGGGAACCGCCCCCGGGCGACCAGCTCCGCCACCGAGATGCCGTCCGGCGCGATCGACGACTGCGGCAGCAGCCCGAGCCGGCGCGCGACCTCCTTGGCGGGTCGCGCGTGGATGTCCCGCCCGTCCAGCAGCACCGCGCCGGCCGACGGCTTGAGCAGCCGGGACAGCGCGCGCAGCAGCGTCGACTTCCCGCACGCGTTCGGGCCGATGATCGCCGTGAACCGGCCGGCCGGCAGGTCCAGGTCGAGGTGCTCGGAGATCGTCCGGCGGTCGTAGCCGATCGTGATGTCGCGCGCTGCCAAGGTCACGGTTGCCCCCTCACCGACGGGCCTGGCGCAGCAGCAGCCAGACGAAGTAGACGCCGCCCACCGACACGGTCACCACGCCGACCGGCAGCTGGGTGGGCGCGAACGCCCGCTGCGCGAGCCAGTCGCTGAGCATCAGCAGGAACGCGCCCATCGCCGCCGACGGGACCAGGGCGATGCCCGGCGTCCGGGTCAGCCGCCGCGCCAGCTGCGGGGCGGCCAGCGCGACGAACGAGATCGGCCCGGCGGCGGCCGTCGCGACCGCGGTCAGGGCCACCCCGATGACCAGGTACGCGAGCCGGACGGCACCGACCCGGACGCCCAGCGAGGCCGCCGCGTCCTCGCCCATCTCCAGCAGCGCCAGGCGTGGCCCGTACGCGACAAGGCTTAGGCAGAGCGCACCCAGCGCGACCGCCACCGGGGTGACCTGCGCCCAGCCGAGCCCGTTCAGGCTGCCCTGGCCCCACAGCGCCGCGGCGAAGGCGGCCTGCAGGTCGGCCTCGGCGATGAACCACTGGTTGGCCGAGGCCAGCATGGCGCTGATCGCGATGCCGACGATGATGAGCCGGAAGCCCTGCACGCCGCGCCGGAACGCGAGCAGGTACACGACGACCGCGGTGGCCAGGCCGCCGACGAGCGCGCCGGCCGCGACCGGGTAGTAGCCGTTGCCGGCGACGACCGTCACGACGAGCACGCCCGTGTACGCGCCGGTGTTGAAGCCGATGACGTCCGGGCTGCCCAGCGGGTTACGGGTCAGCGCCTGGAAGATCGCCCCGGCCAGCCCGAGCGCCGCGCCGATCATCAGGGCGAGCAGCACGCGCGGCAGCCGCCACTCGACCACGACCAGACGGGCGGCGCGGGTGCCCTCGCCCGCCAGCGCCCGCAGCACCTCGGCCGGGGACAGCGTGAACTCGCCCGTACCCAGCGCCAGCACGGCCACGGCCAGCGCCATGAGGGTGAGCAGGACGCAGACGAGCGCGGGCTTGACCGCGATCCGGCCGCTGACGTGCCGGCCGGCGCGGACCGTCAGAACGCGCCGCCCGAAGTCCACGTTCACAGGGCGCTCACCGTGCGGCGGCGGATCCACCAGATCAGCACCGGCGCGCCCACGAAGGCGGTGACCACGCCGACGCGCAGCTCGCCCGGGCGCACCACGAGCCGCCCCACGATGTCGGCGACGAGCAGCAGCACCGGCCCCAGCACGACCGTGTACCCGAAGATCCAGCGCTGGTCCGGCCCGACGATCCAGCGCACGACGTGCGGCACCATCAGGCCCACGAACCCGATCGGACCCACCGCCGCGGTAGCCGCGCCGGCCAGCAGCATGACCGAGGCGGTCGCAAGGATCCGGGTACGCCCGACGCCGGCGCCCAGCGTCCGCGCCAGGTCGTCGCCGAGCGCCACCGCGTTCAGCGAGCGGGCCACGAGCAGGGCCAGCACCGTACCGGCGGCGACGAACGGCAGGATCGTCACGGCCACGTCGGCGGGCCGGCCGGCCAGCGAGCCGATGTCCCAGAACCGCAGGTAATCGAAGGCGCGCGGGCGGACCAGCCGGATGCCGCCGGAGATGCCGTCCATCACCGCGCCGAGCGCCACCCCGGCCAGGGTCAGGCGTACGGGCGTCGCACCGGCCCGCCCCGCCGCACCGAGCAGGTACACCAGCGTCAGCGCGAACGCGACGCCGGCGAAACCGAACCACAGGTACTGGGAGAGGCTCGTGAGGCCGAGCACGCCGACCGCGAAGACGACGAAGAGCCCGGCGCCGGAGTTGATGCCGAGGATCTGGGTGTCGGCGAGGGGGTTGCGGGTGACGGCCTGGATCACCGCGCCGGACAGTCCGAACGCGACCCCGGCGAGCAGCCCCAGCACGGTCCGCGGCACGCGCAGGTCGCGCACGATCGACTGGTCGTCGGTGTCGGTGTAGTGGAAGAACGCGTCCCAGACGGTCTGGGCTGAGACGGTGCGGGTGCCCAGCGCGATGCTCAGTACGCACACCGCGGCCAGGACGCCCAGGCAGACCAGCAGGCCCACGCCACGACGGGCCCCGGTCCGTGCGACACCGGACGCCGGCTGCGGACGCGCAGGCGCCGGCGTACGCGTCAGGACCATGCGGTGAGCTTAGGCTAGCCTTCCCTACCCGTCACCATCGGTCCAGCCGCACCGACAGCACAGCCAGCGCCGCGACCCCCGCGGTGGACGTTCGCAGGACCGAGTCGCCGAGCTTCACCGGCTGCCCACCGGCGGCCACGAACGCGCCCAGCTCCTGGTCGCTGATGCCACCCTCGGGCCCGACGACCAGGACGACCTCGCCGGACTCGGGCAGCTTCGCGGCGCTGAGCCGGTCGGTCGCCTCCTCGTGCAGCACGAACGCCGCCGCGGCCCGCCCCAGCCGGGCGGCGACCTGCTTGGTGGAGACGTCCGGGTCGCCGGCGACCACCGGGAGCCACGGCCGGCGGGCCTGCTTGGCGGCCTCCCGCACGGTGGCGACCCACTTCTCGCGGGCTCGTACGCCCCGGTCGCCACGCCACTGCGCCACCGACCGGGACGCCGCCCACGGCACGATCTCGTCCACGCCGGTCTCGGTCATCGCCTGCACGGCGAGCTCGCCCCGGTCGCCCTTGGCGATGCCCTGCACCACGACCAGGCGTGGGTCCGCGGCGGCCGCGAACGACCGCTCGCCCACGACGACGTCCACGCTGCCCCGGCCCACCGCCGTGACCTCGGCCCGGACCGACCCGCCCCGGCCGTCGGCCAGCACGATCTCCTCGCCCGGGCGGACCCGCTGCACGTCGGCGGCGTGATGGCCCTCCTTGCCGGCCAGCGTGTGGCGCGGCCCGGCCGGCAGGTCCTCCACGAGGAACAGCGGAGCCGACACGGTCAGTGGCCGTTGAACGCGTCACGCATACGCGAGAAGAAACCACCCTGCTTGCTGAGCTCCGCCACGTCCTCCCCGCGGGTCTTGGCGAAGTCGCGCAGCATCCGCTCCTGGTCCGGGGTCAGCTTCGTCGGCGTCTTCACGTCGAGGTGCACGAAGAGGTCGCCGCGGCCCTGCCCGCGCAGGTGCGGCACGCCCTTGCCGCGGACGCGCAACGTCGACGACGGCTGCGTACCGGGCTTGACCTCGATGTTCTCCTCGGAGTCCAGCGTCTTGATGGTCAGCCGGGTGCCGAGCGCCGCGGCGGTCATCGGCAGGGTGACCCGGCAGTGCAGGTCGTCGCCCTTACGCGAGTACACGTCGTGCGGCCGCTCGTGGATCTCGACGTACAGGTCGCCGGCCGTGCCGCCGCCCGGGCCCACCTCGCCCTGCTGGGCCAGGCGGATGCGCATGCCGTCCTCGACGCCGGCCGGGATCTTCACCGTCAGCGAGCGGCGGGTCCGGATGCGGCCGTCGCCGGCGCAGGTCGGGCAGGGGTGCGGGATGACCGTGCCGTGCCCCTGGCAGGTCTGGCACGGACGCGACGAGACGACCTGGCCCAGGAACGTCCGCTGCACCGACTGCACCTCGCCCCGGCCGCCGCACGTCTCACAGGTGGCCAGGTGCGTTCCGGGCGCGGTGCCGGCGCCGGAGCACTGGGTGCACAGCACGGCGGTGTCCACGGTGATCGGCGCCTCGACGCCGAACGCCGTCTCCACCAGGTCCAGCTCCAGGCGCAGGATCGCGTCCGCGCCGGGCCGGGTGCGCGGGCGCGGTCCCCGGGCGCCGCCGCCGGCGGTCGTGCCGAAGAAGGCGTCCATGATGTCCTGGAAACCCACGAACGGGCCCGCGCCGCCGGGACCACCGGGGCCGCCGGGACCACCGCCGCCGGGCGCCAGGGGGTCGCCGCCGAGGTCGACGATCTGCCGCTTCTGGTCGTCCGAGAGAACCTCGTACGCGGCGTTGATGTCCTTGAACTTCTCGTGCGCCTCGGGGTCCGGGTTCACGTCCGGGTGGTACTGACGGGCCAGCTTGCGGTAGGCGCGCTTGATCTCGTCGTCGGTGGCTTCGCGGCTGACGCCGAGAATTCCGTAGTAGTCCTTGGCCACAGGGTTTCGAGTCCTCATGTCTGCCCCGCGCTGTGCGCTGGAGACCGTCGTCCGTCGCTTGTCCGTCAGTTCTGTGCGAGCAGATCGCCAACGTAGCGTGCCACGGCACGCACAGTCGCGATGGTGCCGGGGTAGTCCATCCGGGTCGGCCCCAGCACGCCGAGCCCACCAACGATTGTGGTACCCGGTCCGTAACCGGTGCTCACCACCGATGCCGCCCGGAGATTGTCGATCTCGTTCTCATCGCCGATGCGCACCCGGGTCGTGCTGGGCTCCACCTCGCCGATGAGCTTGAGCAGGATGACCTCCTCCTCGAGGGCCTCGAGCACCGGCCGCAGCGAACCCTGGAAGTCCAGCACGCCACCGCGGGTGAGGTTGGCGGTCCCGGCCAGCGCGAGGCGCTCGTCACTGCGCTCGACCAGCGTCTCCAGCAGCACCGACGCGACGCACGTCATCGTGTTGCGCTTCTCCGGCGCGCACTCGTCGACCAGCGCCTGCACCAGCGGCGGCGCGTCGGCGAGCCGCTCACCGGCGAGCTTCGCGTTGACCTTGCGGCGCATGTCCAGCACGTCGTCGCTGTCGGTGGGGCCGGGCAGCTCCACCAGGCGCTGCTCCACCCGGCCGGTGTCGGCGATCATCACGAGCATGAGCCGGGTGGTGGAAATCGGCACAAGTTCCAGATGGCGCACCGAGGAGCGGGACAGGCTCGGATACTGCACGACGGCGACCTGGCGGGTGAGCTGGGCGAGCAGCCGTACGGTGCGGTGCACGACGTCGTCCAGGTCGACCGCGCCGGCGAGGAACCGCTCGATCGCCCGCCGCTCGGCCGGGCTCAGCGCCTTGATCCGGGACAGCCGGTCGACGAAGAGCCGGTAGCCGGCGTCGGTGGGCACGCGCCCGGCGCTGGTGTGCGGCTGCCGGATGTAGCCCTCCTCCTCGAGGACGGCCATGTCGTTGCGGACGGTCGCCGGGGAGACCCCCAGCTGGTGCCGTTCCACGAGCGCCTTGCTGCCCACCGGCTCCTGGGTGGCGACGTAGTCCTCGACGATGGCCCGGAGCACCTCGAGCTTGCGGTCATCGAGCGGCATGACCCCTCCCCCTGATCGTCTGCAAGAGCTCTTGGCACTCCCGTGAGCAGAGTGCCAGTCTACGTCGCCGCACGCCCGCGCGCGATGATCGGCCGGTGGTCCGGGTGTACTTAGCCGAGTGTCTATTCTCCGACCTCACCAGGGTGTTGCCCTCGCCACGTTCGACCGGCGGTCCTACCGTGTTGCCCATGACTGAACCGCCGCGTCCGCCCGGTGAGGGAAATCCCTCGGACCCCACCGCGCCGATCAACCCATATCCGGGCAACGACCCGACCCCGCCGCCGCCTCCGGCGTACGGCTCTCCCCAGCCGCCGAGCTACGGCACCCCGCCGCCCACGTCCGGCGCCGGTGGGTACGCCCCGCCGCCGCCGTCCGGTGCCGGTGGCTACGCCCCGCCGCCCTCGTCGGGTGCCGGCGGCTACGGCCCGCCCCCGTCGTCCGGTGCCGGCTACGGCCAGCCCCCGTCGTCCGGCGCGGGTGGCTACGGCACCCCGCCGCCCGGGTACGGCACCCCGCCGCCCGGCGCGTACGGCCAGCCCGGCTACCCGCCGCAGGGCTACGGCCAGGGCGGCGGCGACGACAAGACCTGGATCCTCGTCTCCCACTTCGGCGGCGCGGCCGGCGCGTTCCTCGGCGGCGGCTGCTCCGGATGGATCGCGCCGCTGATCGCGCTGCTCGCCAAGGGCAACCAGTCCCCGGTGGTGCGCGCGGAGGCGGTCAAGGCGCTGAACTTCCAGATCCTCTGGTCGATCATCGCGGTGGTGGGCTGGATCCTCAGCTGCATCGTCATCGGCATCTTCATCGGCATCGCTGCCTGGCTGATCGCCACGATCGTCGGCGTCATCGCGGGCGTGAAGGCCAACAACAACGAGCCGTACAACTATCCGATGACGGTCTCGATGATCAAGTGACCGCACGGCGGCGCCGGGCTCTCGACGGCGCCGCCCGCCCGGCCCCCACCGGGCCGCCGGTCATCCCACCCGGATCGAGCGGCCGGCCCGAAGGACCCGGCCGTTGTGGTCGACGGCCTGCAGGCTCAGCGTCCCGGTCCGGGCTCCCTGCACCGGCAGCACCGAGAACGACACGTTGTCGCCCGCGCTCACCCGCACGGATGCCAGCACGACGGTCCGGGTCGACTTCCGGTAGGCGTACGTCTCCCGCACCACGACCGTGCTCCCGGGCCGCAGCGACGTCCCGCGCACGACGATCCGGCCCTTCTTGAGCACCGACGTACGGTTCACCGACAGCCCGGCGGCCGCCCAGCGTGCCGTGCCCACCGCGCTGACCCGCGCCGACGTGCCACCGGCCCCGAACGCCTCCACGGCGTACGTGTACGCGACCCCGCCGTCCACCGGATCGGTGAAGCTGGTCCCGGCGAGCGTGGCCCGCAGCGTCCCGTTCCGATACACCCGGTAGCCCTCGACCGGCGCGGTGTCCGTGCCGGCGACGGCGGTCCACGTCACCCGCAGCGCCTCCGTCTGCGCGACGACCTGCACCGAAGCCGGAGCCTCGGGCGCCACCAGAGAAGGAACGGGCGCCGGCTCGTCCACGACGGGAGCGGGAGCGGGAGCGGGCTCGGGATCCTCGACAACAGGCTCCGGGGCCGGCGTCAGCAACTCGTAGGGATTCACCAGGCCGTAGCCGTAGAGGTCGTCGAAGCCGGAGGTGCCCAGGTCGGTGGCCGTGGCGATCAGCGCGTCACGCAGCTGCTCGACCGTGCCGGCCGGGTGTGCCGCCAGCCACAGCGCGGCGATCGCGGCCACATGCGGGCTCGCCATCGAGGTGCCGCTCATGTACACGTA
The DNA here is from genome assembly GCF_016464385.1 of Nucisporomicrobium flavum. Taxonomy (GTDB): domain Bacteria; phylum Actinomycetota; class Actinomycetes; order Mycobacteriales; family Micromonosporaceae; genus Actinoplanes; species Actinoplanes flavus_A. The sequence goes on from NZ_JADMLH010000010.1 coordinate 273,927, forward strand.
CGGCGTGCCGGGCGTGGTGTGCCTGGCGTCCATGCTGAGGATCCGGCTGCCCGGGGCCGCGATCAGCGCCGTGCCGCTGCTGTTGCTGTAGTACGCCGAGTCTCCGCCGGCCTCGGTGGCCGCGACCGCGATGACGCCGGGCGCCGCCGCCGGCCACTGCGGGGCGTTCCCGCTCAGGCGGTTGTTGCCGTTCGCCACGACCACGGGCACCCGGTGGCCGGCCGCGTACGCGACAGCCGCGTCGTACGCACCCGACTGCGGCCCGCCGATCGACATGTTGATCACCGTGGCGCCGTGGTCGACGGCCCAGACGAGGCCCCGGGCGATGTCGACGTCGCCGCCGGAGCCGGAGGCGTCCAGCGCCCGTACGGGCAGAATCTGCACCCCGCCCGCGACCCCGGCCATCCCGATGCCGTTGCCGGCGACCGCCCCGACGGTCCCGGCGACGTGGGTGCCGTGTCCGTGCGGGTCGACGCAGCCGGTGCCGCCGCTCGACGCCGTGTACGCGTCACCCACCACATCCGTGCCGAGGTCGCAGCGCACCTGGCCGGACGCCCAGTCCTCCTCGGCGGCGCTCACCCCGGTGTCGATCACCGCGACGAGCTGCCCGGCGACCGCGGGCCGGGGCGTGATGGCGTCGAGGCGCAACGCGTCGTTGTCCCATTGCAGGGAGCGCAGCGGGTCGGCGGAGGCCGCGCCGGTGATCGTGACCGGGGTCTCGACGGCCGCGCCGACCGAGCCCGGCAGGCTCTCGGCGCGGCGGATCTCCTGCGCCGCGGTGGGCGCCTCGACCTCGACGTACGTGGGGCGGCCGGACGGGTCGACGATCGTCGCGTACGTGTCCGCGGTCTCGCCGTCGGCCGCGACAGCCGGGGTCGCCGCGCCCAGGACGATCACGCCGCCCGCCACCGCGGTTGTCAGCCACCGCCGGGTTCCTGCCCGCATGCCGATCCCTCCCCTGGCGCCCGGAGCTTCCGGCACCAACGGACAATCGGCAGACCTTTCGCGGCGGATAGCTAAACCAGCGTGCGAACCACCACATCCGCGAGTAAGCGACCACGCAGAGTGATCACCGCGCGGCCCCGGGCGTACGCCTCGGGTTCCAGGAGACCGTCGGCCAGCGCCTGCCGGGCCCCCGCCGGGTCGGCCAGCTCGAGCGGCAACCCCTCGGCGAGGCGCAGCCGCAACATGACCTCCTCGACGCGGCGGTCCTCGTCCGACAGCACCTCGCGGCCCAGCCCCGGGGAAACGCCCTCGGCCAGCCTCTTCGCGTACGCGGAAGGGTGCTTGACGTTCCACCACCGCACCCCGCCGACGTGGCTGTGCGCGCCCGGCCCGAGCCCCCACCAGTCGCCGCCGGTCCAGTACAGGCGGTTGTGCCGGCACTGCGCCGTGGGTGAGGTGGCCCAGTTGCTGACCTCGTACCAGGAGAACCCGGCGGCGCCCAGCGCTGCCTCCGCGGCCAGATAGCGGTCCGCGGCGACGTCGTCGTCCGGGTACGCGAGCTCCCCGCGCCGCATCCGGGCCGCGATGCGGGTGCCGTCCTCGACGATCAGCGAGTACGCGCTGACGTGGTCCACCCCCGCCCGGATCACCGCGTCGAGCGAGGCGGCGAAGTCGTCGGCGGTCTCCCCCGGCGTCCCGTAGATCAGGTCGAGGTTGACGTGGTCGAAGCCGGCCTCGCGCGCCTCCTGGGCGGCCCGGGGCGCGCGCCCGGCGGTGTGCCGGCGGTCGAGGATCGCCAGCACGCCCGGCGACGCGGACTGCATGCCCAGCGAGATCCGGTTGTAGCCGGCCTTGCGCAGCGCCTGCAGGGACGCCGGGGTCACCGACTCGGGGTTGGCCTCGGTGGTGATCTCCGCGTCGGCCGCGAGCCCCCAGGTGCGGTCGATGCCCTCGAGGATGCGGCCGAGGTCCCGCGGCTCGAGCAGCGTCGGGGTGCCGCCGCCGACGAACACCGTGTCGACCCGGGCCTGCACGATGCCTCCGGCCAGCGCCAACTCGCGCAGCACGGTGTCCGCATACTCGTCGCGGCTCGCCCCGCCGCCCAGCTCCGCCGCCGTGTACGTGTTGAAGTCGCAGTATCCGCACCGGCTGGCGCAGAACGGCACGTGCACGTACACCCCGAAGCCGTTGCGGCCCACGTCGTGCAGCGCGGACGGGGGCAGCGAGCCGTCACTCGGTACGGGCTCACCCTCGGGCATGGGACCAGGCATCCGTCAAGTGTGCCCGGGTGCCGTTAGGGTCTGGCGCATGGCTCTGGTCCGTACCGTCACCGCCGCCGGCGTGGCCACCCTCACGCTGGACAGTCCCGCCAACCGCAACGCGCTGTCCTCCCCGCTCATGCGTGAGCTGCTCGACGGCCTCACCGCCGCCCTGACCGACACCGCGGTCCGCGCGGTCGTGATCTCGCACACCGGACCGGTGTTCTGCTCGGGCGCCGACCTCAAGGAGACGGCCGAGGCCCGGGAGAACGGCCGGGTGCCCGCCGAGATGCTCGCCGACGTGCTGGCCGCGATCTGGGAGTTTCCCAAGCCGGTCGTGGCGCGCGTCGCCGGCCCGGCTCGCGCGGGCGGCCTGGGCCTGATCGCGGCGGCCGACCTGGCCGTCTGCACCCGGGAGGCGACGTTCGCCTTCTCCGAGGTGCGGCTCGGCGTGATCCCGGCGGTGATCAGCGCGACAGTGCTGCCCCGGCTCGCCCCCCGGGCCGCCGCCGAGCTGTACCTGACCGGCGACGTGTTCGACGGCGACCGGGCGGCACAGATCGGCCTGGTCACCGCGGCGGTCGCTGCGGACGGGCTCGACGCCGCGGTGCAGGCGTACTGCGACTCCCTGGTCCGCGGCGGCCCGCTCGCCCTCGCCGGCACCAAGCAGCTGCTGCGCCGCCCGGCCGCCGACTCGATCCGCGCCGACCTCGCCGACCTGTCCGCACGCTCCGCCGGCTACTTCCGATCGGCGGAGGGACGCGAGGGCGTGGCCGCATTCCGGGAGAAGCGCCCGGCGAGCTGGGTGCCGCTCGCGTAACCCGCGAGTGATCGTTGTCTAGGCTTGAGCGACGACGAGGAGGTTCGAGGTGAAGAAGCCGATCGCGATCATCGCGGTGGTCGTGCTGCTCGGCGCCCTCGGACTGATCGTCAGCTCGTCCTTCGGCGGCGGCCTCAAGCTGCCCCACCTGGGCCCGGAGTGCACGGTGCGCGCCGACGGCGAGGTCACCCTCGACGCCGTGCAGATGGCGAACGCGGCGACGATCTCGGCGGTGGGCATCCGCCGCAAGATGCCCGAGCGTGCCGTGGTCGTGGCCCTCGCCACCGCGCTGCAGGAGTCCAAGCTGGAGAACCGCGACGACGGCGACCGCGACTCCGTCGGCCTGTTCCAGCAGCGTCCCAGCCAGGGCTGGGGTTCGGCGGCGGAGATCCAGGACCCGAGGTACGCGGCGGAGAAGTTCTACTCGGCCCTCAAGAAGGTCAAGGGCTGGAAGAAGATGCGCGTCACCGACGCCGCCCAGAAGGTGCAGCGCTCGGCCTACCCGAACGCGTACGAGAAGTGGGCCGACGAGTCGGCGGTGCTGGCGCGGGCGCTGACCGGGCGGGCCACCGGCGCCGTCGCCTGCACGGTGTCCGGGGAGCCCGCCCTGCGCGGGGCCGCCGCGACCGCCGCGCTCGCCGAGGGCTTCGAGCTGGACTGGGGCATCCCGGCGGCCCGGGCGGCCGGTATCGAGGTGACGGTCGAGAACCCGAGCTCCGGCTGGCGGTACGCGCACTGGCTCGTCTCGCACGCCAAGACCACCGGACTCGAACGGGTACGTTTCGCGGATCTGGAGTGGACCGCCCCGGATGGGAAGTGGCAGCCCGTAACCGGGGACCGCCGGGTCGGCAACGACACGGTGGTGGCCGAGGTGTTCCGCTGAGCTGCGGGCTTTCCCGACCAGCTCTCGTCTTCACGGCCGGGCACGTAGCTCGATGTGGTCGTCGGCGGCCGCCCTGGTCATTGCGCTGCGTATACATCGACATGGACAGACAGCGACCGTACTGGTACTAGTTATTCGTGCTCCAAGCCCTCGAATGGATCCTCTTCGGAGCCGTGAGCGTCGGCGCCGTGGCCGCCGGGATCAGCCGGCACCGACCCGCCCGGATCGGTCCATGGCTGATGCTGGCCGCCTCGGTGGCCTGCCTCGCCGTCGGTGACGTCTTCTACGCGTTCGCGAAGTACACGGCCTCCGACGTCTGCTACCTCACCATGTTCGTCTTCGTGGTGCTGGCGCTCCTGCAGTTCACCCGCGGCGGCGCGGCCCTGCTGAGCCGAGCCCGCCTCATCGACCTGCTGGCCTGCGCCAGCTCGGCGCTGCTGGTGGTGTGGGTCTTCGGCGTCGGCCCCAACGAGCAGTTCGCCACGATCTCGGCGTCGGACGTGATCGGCGGCCTCCTGCTCGTGGTCGTCGCCGCCCGCCTGGCCGCCGCCACCTGGCTGAACTGGTCGGCCGTGCTGCTGTGCACCGGCGCCATCGCGATGCTGATGAGCGACATCGCGTACCCGCTCGCCCCCGGCCCGCTCGCCGAGACCGGCTACATGGTGCTGTACCTGAGCTGGGGCGCGGCGGCCCTGCACCCCTCGATGGCCCGCCTCACCGACCCGGCGTCGGCCCGCCCGGTCCCGTGGGACGGCCGCTGGGCGGCGCTGCTCGGCCTGTCCGTGGCGACGCCCCCGCTGGTCCTGCTCACCGAGGCGGTGTCCGGCACGGTCACCGACGGCGTCGCCATCGCGGTCACCGGGCTGCTCACCCTGGTCCTGACCATCACCCGCCTCGCCGACTCGGTGACCCAGAACAGCCAGTCACTGACCCGCGAACGGGCACTCCGCGAGGCCGGCGAGGCCCTGGTGGCGGCGGCGGACGAGGCCGCCGTCGGCACCGCGGTGCGCGCGGCCGTCACCCAGCTCCTCCCGCCGGGCACGATCCACCGCATCGACTTCGCCACCGACGACCGCCAGCTCACCGTGAAGCCCCCACCGGCGTCCGCCGGCACCGGCCAGCGCAGCTGGTGGGCCCCTGCCGACCCCGCGGTCGCTTTATCAGATGTTTCCGATATTCCCGGCGTAGCTTCAGATGGGCCGGGCCCGCAGGACGCCACCCTGGTCTGCCCGCTCCGGCTCGAACCCCTCGCGGTGGCCCGCCCCAACGGCGGCGCCCTGATCCTGGCGGGCCGCCACGACATCCTGACCGCGGGCCGCGACGTCCTCGAGGTGCTGGCCGGCCAGGCGGCCCTCGCCCTGGACCGCATCGCCCTGGTCGAAGCGGTGGGCCGCCGCGACAGCGACCTCTACCTGCGAGCGGTCATCCGCAACACCGCGGACCTCATGCTGGTCATCGACGAGGACCAGGTCATCCGCTACGCCAGCCCGGCCCTCAAGGAACTCCTCGGCACGGACGGCCTGCCCCCGTTCGCCACCCTGCCGGACCTCGTCCACCCCGACGACAGCAGCCACGTCCGCCGAGCCCTCCGCGACGAGGGCGACGGCATCCTCCACTGCGCCCTGCGCCGCCCCGACGACACCCAGATCCTGGTCGAGGCCACCTACCGCGACCTGCGAAAAGACCGCCTCGTCCAAGGCTTCGTCGTCACCCTGCGCGACGTCACCAAGGCCCACGACCCGCTCGAAAGAATCCCCCACGTCGAGCACGTCGACGAACTCCCGGCCTGGGTGAACCGCCGCAGCGCCCAGCACAAATTCCGCTACTGAAACGCCCCGACCCCCATAGGTACGGTCACAGCCACGTCCCGTGCCCCACACCCGACCGCGGAGGCCGGTCCAGGCCGTAACGGGACCGCCGGGCTCACCCGCGGGGTCCGCCCCACCCTCTTGCTTCCTCCCCGCCCTGTTGCTTCCTCTCCGCCCTTCACCTCCCGCCCCGCCGTCTTGCCTCCTCCCCACCCTCCCCCGCTTGCTTCCTCCCCGCCCCCCGCTTGCTTCCTCTCCAGCCCTCCCCTGCCCGCTCCCGCCCTTCCGCGTCTCCGCCCTTTGCCCGCGCCCGGGTCCGACCTTTCGCGGCCGTCGCGGGCCTTTCTTCGCGGGCCGTCCGGACCGCTTCCCCGCGCCCTGCCCGACCGTTCTCCGCGCTTTCCTCGCTTCCTTTCCGGCGGGCCGCCCGGACCTTTTCCTCGGACCTATTCCGGACATGCAGAAACGCCGGGCCCCCATGGGAGACCCGGCGTTCTGTGGCAGTGCGGTTCCTGCGGGCCGCGAGGGCCCGAAGGTCAGCGGGTGTAGCTGCGGCGACCGCCGATGCCGGCAACCAGCGCGACACCGATGGCGGCGAGAACAACCTGGAACAGCAGCTCAGTCCAGTCGAAGCCGTTCGTGTCGGCCAGGCCGACGGCGCGGGCGATCACGGTGCCCAGCAGCGCGGCGACGACACCGATGACCATGGTCAGCCAGATCGGGATGTTCTGCTTGCCCGGTACGACCAGGCGGCCCAGCGCGCCGATGATCAGACCGACGATGAGCGCGGTGATGATGCCGGTGACAGTCATGGGTTGTTCCTCCTCGGGGGTGGAGCATTCGTTGCGTCCGTCGAACGGCAGATTTCCCGACCGCCTCGAAAATCAAACCGCCGATTTCGCAGGAACCTCTCAGCCAACCGCCCCAAGATCCCCACCCACCGACAAACCCGCAGGTCAGCGCCCCTCCACCCGACCCCAACCCGCACCGGCCCGCCACCAAGATTGATCCGCGGGTGACATACCGGGCGTCCCCACCGGCCCCAGAGCTCCCCCAGAGCCCACCAGCAACGACCCACCCGAGCCCGGTCGCCGACCGCCCACAGCACTGGTCCGCGCGCCTCCCAGGACTCAGCCAGGCATCCCCGCACCCGCCCAGCCAAATGCGCTCGTGCACCACCCAGCCGGCCACGCTCATGCACAACCCAGCCGACCACGCTCATGCACCACCCAGCCGACCACGCTCATGCACCACCCAGCCGGCCGCCCGCGCACCACCCAGCCGACCACACTCGTGTACCGCCCAGCCGACCACGCTCGTGTACCGCCATGCCGGCCGCGCTCGTGCACCACCCAGCCGGCGCGCTCATGCACCACCCAGCGGCCGCCCTCGCACCGCCCGCCAGCCACTCCCACGCATCAGCCGAGCCGAGCGCCGTTACCCGCCGGCCGCCCAGCCAGCTTCCTCAGGTCACCGCAGCGAACGCGGCCCGGCCTCTACTTCTTGGTGCCCTTGGTGTCCGGCCCGTCCGACGTCGACAGCGCGGCGATGAAGGCCTCCTGCGGCACTTCCACCCGGCCCACCATCTTCATCCGCTTCTTGCCTTCTTTCTGCTTCTCGAGCAGCTTGCGCTTACGGCTGATGTCACCGCCGTAGCACTTGGCGAGCACGTCCTTGCGGATGGCGCGGATGGTTTCCCGGGCGATGATCCGGCTGCCGATCGCGGCCTGGATCGGCACCTCGAACTGCTGGCGCGGGATGAGTTTCTGCAGCTTGGCGGCGATCGTGACGCCGTAGTTGTACGCCTTGTCCTTGTGCACGATCGCGCTGAAGGCGTCGACCGGCTCCCCGTGCAGCAGGATGTCGACCTTGACGAGGTCGGCCACCTGTTCGCCGGAGGGCTCGTAGTCGAGGGACGCGTACCCCTTGGTCTTGCTCTTCAGCTGGTCGAAGAAGTCGAAGATGATCTCGGCGAGCGGCAGCGTATAGCGCAGCTCCACGCGCTCGGCCGACAGGTACTCCATGCCGAGCAGGCTGCCGCGCCGGCTCTGGCACAGCTCCATGACCGCGCCCACGAACTCGTTGGGCACCAGCACCGTCGCGCGGACGACCGGCTCGCGGATCTCGGCGATCTTGCCGTCCGGGAACTCGCTCGGGTTCGTGACGACGTGCTCCTGCATGTCCTCGGTGATCACCTGGTACACCACGTTGGGCGCGGTGGAGATCAGGTCGAGGTTGAACTCGCGTTCCAGCCGCTCCCCGATGATCTCGAGGTGCAGCAGCCCGAGGAAGCCGCACCGGAACCCGAATCCCAGCGCGGCCGACGTCTCCGGCTCGTACGTGAGCGCGGCGTCGTTGAGCTTCAGCTTGTCGAGCGCGTCCCGCAGCGCCGGGTAGTCGGAGCCGTCGATCGGATACAGCCCGGAGTACACCATCGGCTTCGGGTCCTTGTACCCGCCGAGGGCCTCCTTGGCGGGCCGCGCGTTCCCGGTCACGGTGTCACCGACGCGGGACTGCCGCACGTCCTTCACGCCGGTGATGAGGTAGCCGACCTCGCCGACCCCGAGCGCGCCGGCTTTCTCCATCTCGGGCGACACGACGCCGATCTCGAGCAGCTCGTGCACGGCTCCGGTCGACATCATCTTGATCCGGTCGCGCGCCTCGATCCGCCCGTCGATGACGCGGACGTAGGTGACCACGCCCCGGTACACGTCGTACACGGAGTCGAAGATCATCGCCCGCGCGGGCGCGTCGGCCTCCCCGACCGGGGGCTGGAACTGCCGGACGATCTCGTCCAGCAGGTGCGCCACGCCCTCACCGGTCTTGCCGGACACCCTCAGCACGTCGGTGGGCTCGCACCCGATCAGCTTGGCGAGCTCTTCGGCGTACTTCTCCGGCTGCGCGGCCGGCAGGTCGATCTTGTTCAGTACGGGGATGATGTGCAGATCGTTCTCCATGGCCAGGTACAGGTTGGCCAGGGTCTGCGCCTCGATGCCCTGAGCGGCGTCGACGAGCAGGACGGCACCCTCACAGGCGGCAAGGCTGCGCGACACCTCGTACGTGAAGTCGACGTGCCCGGGGGTGTCGATCATGTTGAGGACGGCGGAGTCGCCGGTCAGGTCGCCCTCGCGCACGACCCACGGCATCCGCACGGCCTGGCTCTTGATCGTGATGCCACGCTCACGCTCGATGTCCATCCGGTCGAGATACTGGGCCCGCATCTGCCGCGGATCGACCACGCCGGTGATCTGCAGCATGCGGTCGGCCAGCGTCGACTTCCCGTGGTCGATATGCGCAATGATGCAGAAATTGCGGATACGACGCGGATCGGTCGCTCCGATGATGTTCACGCCGGCGTCGAGCGGTCCAGGCACGTTCGTCCGTTCTTCTCACTCAGGATCTGGCCTACCGATCGGCAGGGTCCACCCTGCCGGACTGGCAACCGGTAGGAACACCGGCCCATCTATCGTCCCACGCCGCGAACCCCACCCCGGACGAGACCCGAGCCACCCCCCGAACCACCGCCCCCAGACCCGCCCGCCGGCCAGTCACCGCACTCCGACGGCGGCCGGTCACCGCACTCCGATGGCGGTCGGTCACCGCACTCCGGCACCAGCTGGTCACCGCGCTCAGGCGCCTGCCGGTCACCGCACCGTCACCACGCCCAGCGCCGGGGCCCGAGCAACGGCCCGCCACCGCGCACAGACGTCGGTCACACCCGATCCAGCGGCCGATGCGGCCCGGCCGGCAATTCCACGGATACCGCATCGCCCGGCCTGATCACGCCACCACGCAACACGACCGCCATCACCCCGGCCCGGCGCACCGGATTGCCGGCCTCGTCCTTGCCGAGCACCCGCTTCAGCAGCCCGGGCCGGAAGCGGTTGATCTGCTGACACGGGTTCCGCAGCCCGGTCACCACAACCGCAGGCCGGTCATCGACGTCAGCCCGCTCGGCCTCGGCGGCCACAACAGCCGAAAGCACCGCAACAGCGCCGGCGGTGGGATCATCCAGCGTGGCCCGCCCGGCGGCCGCCACCACATCGGCAGGCCCCTGCCCCGGCCCAACGCCGGCTCCGACGCTCGCGCCAGCCCCGGCCCCAGCTCCCCCACCGCTGCCGACACCGACACCCACACCCACACCCACACCGGCACCGAATCGCAGGATCGTGCCGCACGGCAGGCCGAGCAGGTCGATCCCCGTAGTGGTGACGTTCTCGCCCATTCCACCGGCCGGCACGTCGAACCCCTCGGCTCGTACCTCGTCGTGCAGCTCGGCCTGGATGAGGTGGACCTGGCGCAGGTTCGGCTGAAGCGGGTCGACGGCCACCCGGCTGCGGTGCCGGACCGTGACACCGGCGTGGATGTCGCCCTCGACGCCCAGCCCGGGGACCAGGACGATCTCCGGCCGGTTCGGTTTGCTGAACGAATACGCATCGTTGCAGCTCACCGCGGCGACTCCGCCACGCAACGACACTTCCGCGGGAACCTGCTGCTCAACGCTCATGGCCCAACCCTGCCCACGGTCGCCGTCCTTTCTCGACCCCATTTCCCGCCCACTGGCGAGCGGCCCACATCACCAGCGGCACACATCACAGCGGCACAATCACCCCCGCCACCCAGCGCGGCGCCGCCGAACCAGCCGCAGATGCCAAAACACCTCGCTCCAAGAGCTAGTCCGGCGGCTCCAGGAACAGCGACGACAACCGGGGCAGCCGCCGCTGCATCTCCTCCTCGTCGTCAAAATCCCAGAGCATCGCCGCGTCCGGCCGTCCAGGAGGCGCCTCGCTGGGCGGCATCTCCTCGCCGGTCGCCTGCTGGTACGCCATCTGGGCGATCGTCAGCACTTCCTCGGCCTCGAACACCGCGCCGGTGCTCGCGGCGGAGCGGACGGCGGGGACGTCGGCCAGCGAGTCGGGGTCTCGGACCGCCCGGGCCAGGACGTCGCGCCCGTTGGCGATGAGCCAGCCACGGAAATGGTCGAAGCCGTCGTCGGAGCAGCCTCCGTTGATGAGGTAGGCCGCCGCCCACAGGTCTTCCTTGCCGGAGGCGCTCATCACCTTGTCGAGGTGGCGGGCCCAGTCCACGATCTCGGCGGGGTCGCGCCCGGCCAGCTCGGCTGCCGCCCGTTTCGCCACCTCGTCCGGCGAGGCCGGCCGGTCGGCGGTCGCCCGGTCGATGACCGCCCAGAAGTCGTCCGTTCTCATGTCCGACAGCCTGCCAGCCGGGTACGACAAAAGCGGGGAGGCAGGATGGGGGCATGCGTCCGGTATCGCTGCCCGAGATCGCTTACGGCGCTACCGCCGTACGCCCGGATTGGGATGATCTGCCACCCACCGTGCGGTCGGCGATCAACGACCGGTTCGGGTCTCCGGTCGTTTCCGCCGCCACCGCGGGTGGCGGCTTCACCAGGGCTTTCGCGGCCATCGTCGAGACGGCAGCCGGCGAACGCGCCTTCCTCAAGGCGGCCCCGCTCGCAGACCCCCCATCCGACGCGTACGCCCGTGAGGCGGCCATCACATCAGCGCTGCCACCCGAGGTCCCCGCCGCCCGCCCGCGCTGGACCCTCGTCGCCGGAGGCCACTACGTGCTCTGCCTGGAGGCGGTTCGCGGGCGCGTACCCGAGCTGCCCTGGAAGCCGGACGACCTCGCCTCGGCCTTGCAGGCGTGGCAGCGAGCATCGACAGCACTGGCCGTCTCACCGGTGGCGGCGTTGCCCCGGCTGAGCGACATCGTCCGCGGAGAGCTGTCGTGGTGGTCGGAGATCGCAGCGGGACGCGCGCCGATCCCACCGTCGCCCGCGTGGGTCCGTAGTCACCTCGACGACCTCGCGCGCCTGGAACAGGGCCTTCCCCCGCTGGTCGAGGGCCCGGCGATGCTCCACGGCGACCTCAGGATCGACAACATCATGATCGATGCGTACGGGAAGAGCTGGCTGTGCGACTGGACGTGGCCCTGCCTCGGCGCACCGTGGTTCGACACCGTCACGTTGCTCGTCACCGTGTACGCGAGCGGCCTGGACACCGACCGCCTGCTGGAGCCGTGGGGAGCTCCGGACGCCGGCGTGGACGGCACGCTGGCCGCGATGAGCGGCTACTGGCTGACCCGGGCGGCCGGTGGCCCGAGCAGCGCCTCCCCGCACGGCCGGCAACACCAACGGTTCAGCGGCGGCCAGGCGCTGGCCTGGCTCGCGGCACGCCGGGGCTGGCCGACAACGGGCTGAGCTGCCGCGGTGCCCCGGCTGGATTTGGGGACGCCCGAGCGAGCCTGATACATTGGTTCGTCGCGTGTGGTGACGCGCTGCTACCCGCTGCGCCCGCCACCGTCCGAGTACATCATCCGAACTAGTCAGGACAAGGCTGTCGCGTGGCGAACATCAAGTCCCAGATCAAGCGCAACCGGCAGAACGAGAAGGCCCGGCTGCGCAACAAGTCGGTCAAGTCGTCGCTGAAGACCGTGATCCGCAAGCTGAACGAGGCGAGCGAGGCCGGAGACACCGCGACGGCCACCACGCTGCTGCGTGTCGCCTCGCGCCAGCTCGACAAGGCCGCTAGCAAGGGCGTCATCCACAAGAACCAGGCGGCGAACCGCAAGTCGGCCATCGCCAAGCGGATCGCCTCGCTGTCCGCCTGACCTGCGCCGCCCCGCGCCCGCCGCGGAGCAGCACAACGGCCGCCGCCTCCGGGTGAGCGGCCGGGTCGAGGACCACACTCCAGGCACCGCCGGACCTTCAGGTCCAGCGGTGCCTGAGTCGTATCCCCACCCAGCCCAGGCGCCCCATCCCGGCCGGCCGGCGAACGTGGCGAAGACCACTCACCTCCGGCGCGCTCCTACCGATCCGGTGAGCCTGGTGGACAGAACTGCACTCTTCGTAGCGGCCGCGGACGGCGTGCCCACAAACGCCGGGCGCCGAGCCACGGGCGCTGTGCCACGGGCGCTGTGCCACGGGCACCGGGCGCGAGGCGCCGACCACGTGGCGACGGCACGGGCCACGGGCGACGGCACGGGCCACGGGCGACGGCACGGACCACGGGCCACGGCACGGACCACGGGCCACGGCACGGACCACGGGCCACGGCACGGACCACGGGCCACGGCACGGACCACGGGCCACGGCACGGACCACGGGCGACGGCACGGGCCACGGGCACGAGCGACGGGCGACGGGCGACGGGCGACGGGCGACGGGCGACGGCCTGAGGGGCCATGGGTGCCGGGCCACCGGCGCCGGGCGCGGGGCGACGGCCACGGGCCGAGAGGGCCGCGATTGGTTCTTCCGCACCCCGAACCACCGACCGGCACGGCGGCCGGCGACGCGACTTGGCCGCCGGGGCCGGCATTGCACCCAAGCCCGGATGCGGGCGCGACCAGGCCGGGACGGCACCCGCCGGGCCGTGCGCCACGGGACCGTGCTGCGGCCGTACCTATATAGGCCATCACCGCGAAAGGGCAACCGGACACGCCCGAGTTAGGCCGTCTGTGCGATTCGACCCTCGGCGATCGGTTCGGATGTGCGTCGGATCACGTTGGCCTCGCGGGCCAGACATCCAGCCTGATCGAGTACGTCACGCCTGGGGCAGGCATGGCGGTTTGCCGATATGTCTGGTTTCGCGTTCCCCGGTCAGAGGGATGCGCGCAGGAGTGAGCCGTACGGAAGTGTCGGACCAGCGTGCGAAGATTCTCGGCGTGAACAGCGCGCCTCCCTCCCTGCTCCTTGTCGTCGGCGACGAGGAGCTGCTTGCCGCCCGGGCGGTCGCCGCGGCGGTCGAGGCGGCCCGCGCGGCCGAGCCCGGTGCGGATGTCCGGGAGTATGAGGGCGGTCAGCTGGCCGCCGGCGAGGTGGCCGAGATGCTGAGCCCGTCGCTGTTCGGCGGGCGGCGGGTGCTGGTGATCCGCAGCGGGCAGGACGCGCGGAAGGATCTGATCACCGCGTTGCTCGCGTATGCGAAGAATCCCGACCCCGACGTGACGTTGATCGTCACGCACCTCGGCGGCGCGAAGGGCAAGGCGCTGACCGACGGGCTGAAGTCCGCGGGGGCGACCGTGGTGGCCGCCGCGAAGCTCAAGGGTGATCGGGAGCGGACGGCGTTCGTGCGGGACGAGTTCCGGCGCAACGGCGGGCGGTGCGACGAGCCGGCCGCCGCGGCGCTGCTCCAGGCCGTCGGCACCGACCTGCGCGAGATCGCCGCCGCGTGTTCGCAGCTGCTCGCCGACACCGACGGCAAGATCACCCCTGCGGTGGTCGCGCGGTACTACAAGGGCCGGGCGGAGGTCAGCGGGTTCGCGGTGGCCGACGCTGCGATGATCGGCGACGTTCCCGCGGCGCTCGAGGCGCTGCGGTGGGCCCTGCATGTCGGCGTGGACCCGGTGCCGATCGCCGACGCGATCGCTGACGGCGTGCGGACGGTCGCTCGGGTCGCGTCGGCGGGTCGCGGCAATCCGTACCAGATGGCGAGTTCGCTGGGGATGCCCGCCTGGAAGATCCAGAAGGCTCAGGAGCGGGCGCGCGGCTGGTCCCCGGAGGGTCTGGTCGACGCGATGCGCGCGGCCGCCGAGTGCAACGCCGCGGTCAAGGGCGGCGGCGAGGACCGGGGGTACGCGCTCGAGCAGGCCGTGTTCGCCGTGGCCGAGGCGCGCCGTTCCGGAGGATCCCGGTGACCCGTTCCCGCCGCGCCGGCCTCTCCCGCGACGAAGCCCGCCGCCAGCCCCTGTACGCCCGCATGCTCGGCCTGCAGTATCTGGCCCCGAGCGGGTTCCTGTGCTTCGTGTTCCTCGAAGGCGCGATCGCCCTCGGCATCCTCCTGGCGCTGGCCGAGCTGGTCAGCTGGTGGGGAGTGCTGGTGCTGCCGGTCACGGTCGCGGTGATGGTCAAGCTGAACGATGCGGTGGCGGGCGCGCTGACCCGGGCTTCCACGGGAGCGTCCCGGCCTGCGTCCGGCGGGCCCGGGGCCGGCGCCGCGGGGCGTGCTTCACGCGGTCGGCGTTCTGCGGCCGCCGGCCACGCAACCGATGGGCGGCAAGCCGCAGAGCTGGGCGTGGTGGGCTCCGGTTCGGAGTTCCGCTCCGCTGCGCTCGGTGACGCCGGGCATGGCACGGCGTTGGCTGAGGCGGGGCTGAGCGATCTCGGGTTCGCAGCGGAGTTGGCTGACGCCGGGCGCCGGGCGGACGTGAACCGCGAGACCGGGTTCTCCCTGCGCGATGACGATGGGGTGGGCGGTTCCGGTGTCTACGCGAGCACCAGGGCGAAGCCGGGGGACGGCGGAGCGACCCGTCGCATGGCCGCATCGACGGGCTCGGGTGACGCGACGCAGCGGCTCTCGAGGCGCCGGGCGCCTGGAGTGCAGACGGTCCGGCTCCCACCCTCCGTGATCGAACAGGCCGCCCAGGACGCCGGCCACGACCAGTCGGCGTACGGCACCTGGGCGACCGACCGTCCCGTGACGCCGGAACCGGCTCGGGACGAGCCCGGGATCGACCTGTCCACTCAGGAGCTGGACCGATTCCCGCCCGGGCAGCAGCGCCGTTTCGCGCCGGAACCGGACGATGCCGACCCGTTCCCGGCCGACCGAGGCCGCTTCTCGGCGGAACCCGTCGTGTTGGCGCCCGAGGCCGAGTCGTTCGCGCCGGAGGCATTCACGCCGGCACCGCTCGCGCCCGGGCCGTTCACCCCGGCACCGCTCACGCCCGAGCCGTTCACCCCGGCGCCGCCGCTGTCACCGGAGCCGTTCGCGCGCGAGGACGACTACTTCACCGCAGCACCTGATCCGTTCGCGCCCGAGGGTGACCGCTTTACCGCAGCAGCTGACCCCTTCTCGTCGGAGCCTTATCCGCTCCGCCCCGGCTACGGCGACCCCGCCTCCACCGGCGCGGGCGCCGTGCCCGACGGGAGCGCAGGCCTGCGTCGACCGTCAGAGCGCAGGCGACGGGCAACCCACGACGACTACCTGCCGCCACTCGCGGGCGAGCTCCACAGCGACGCGGCCGGCGAACTCCGCCGCCACGCGGACGACGGACTCCGCAGCGACGCTGCCGGCGAGCTCCGCAGCGGCACGGCCGCGACGGAACCGGACCTGTTCCCGACCGCGGACCCGTCGGCCTTCCCCATCGACCCGTCGGCGATCAACGGGCCGCGAGCTGCCACGCCGTGGCCGGCCCAGCTCGACGACCAGGACCAACGCACCCGCCAGTCAGCATCCCGCCGCTACGAGTAGGAATCCGTCAGTGGTCCCGGGGCAGATCACCGGGCGCCGTAGCCCATCCCGTATCCGCCTTCTCCCCCAGTGCGAACGCCACCGTTCCGCCCCGCTGCACGAACGACTCCGGCAGCCACGACTTCTTCAGCACCGCCCCGTTCAACCGCACCCCTTGCACGTACATCCCTGTCCCGCCGGCGTTGATCGCCAACCGGACCCCGTTGCTGCGGTCGATCTCGATCCGGGTGAACACCGGGCTCCCGAGCAGTAGTTCCGCCCTGCCGGGCACCTGCGGGAACAGCCCGATGGCGGCGAACACGTACCAGGCGCTCATCGTGCCCAGGTCGTCGTTGCCGGGGAGGCCGGCCGGGCCGGTGCCGTACGCGGTGTCCACGATCTGCCGTACGGTCTCCTGCGTCTTCCACGGCTGCCCGAGCCCGTTGTACAGCCACGGCGCGTGGATGCCCGGCTCGTTCGTCGGGTCGTAGCGCAGCGCGTTGCCGCCGAGCACCGCCCAGTTGCCGTTCTCGTCGTGGAAGAAGCCGTCGAGCCGGGTGGCCGCCGCCGTCCGGCCGCCCATGAGCGCGGCGAGGCCGGACACGTCCTGCGGCACCATCCACGTGTACGTGGCGCTCGACCCCTGCGCGAAGCCGACGTCCGTGGCCGGTGTGAAGCCGCTCTGCCAGCTCCCATCGGCCCGGCGCGCGGCCTGGTAGCCGACCGCGGGGTTGAAGGTGTTCGTCCAGTAGTCGCCGCGCGGGAGCAGCTCGCGGTACAGATCCGTACGCCCGGCGCGCTGCGCCCACATGGCGAGGGAGAAGTCGGCGAGCGAGTTCTCCAGCGTTTCCGCCGCCCCACCCCAGCAGTGACAGATGTCGTTCGCGGCGTACTTGAGGGCGAGGTACGTGGTGAGCGTCGGCCGCTGTCCCAGGCACTGGCCGGGGCACCCGGCGTCGGAGAGCGCGTCGGGGTTCTGCACGGTGGCCTGCCTGACCAGCGAGTCGAGGGCCCCGCGGACGTCGAAGTCGCGCACGCCCATCGCGTAGTACGTGGCCAGCGTCGGCGCCGCAGGGTCGCCGGTCATGACGTGGGTCGGGGCGCCGAGGTGCAGCCACCGGTCCCAGATGCCCCGGTTCTGCGCGGCGAAGTCCATCATCGACTGCGCCATGTCCCCGGCGACGTCCGGGCGCAGGATGGCCAGCAGCTGGATCTGCGCGCGGTACTGGTCCCAGCCCGAGAACGTGCCGTACGCCGCTTCCTGTCCCGGGCGGAGGCTGTGGATCTGCAGGTCGGCGCCAAGGTAGCGGCCGTCGACGTCATTCATCGTCTGCGGCTGCATGAGCGAGTGGTAGACGGCGGTGTAGAAGGCGGTGGTGCGGGCCTCGGTGCCGCCGCCGACGCGGATCCGCTTCAGCTCGGTGGTCCAGGCAGTGCGGGTGGCAGCCGCGACCGAGTCGACGGTCGCGCCGGCGGGCACCTCCGCCTCCCGGTTGGCCGCGGCGCCGGCCGATGAAACGTACGAGATCCCGATGCGCATCCGCACGTCCGTGTCCGAACCGGTGTCGAAGCCGACCCACCCGCCGGAGCCGCGGCCGGCCCGATCGGCGCCGGTCAGGTAGCCCTCGCCGCCGCCGGCCGTGGTGCCTCCGGGCGTGACCGCCGAGTCCTTCCACGTGCCGGTCCGCGCGAAGTCACGGTCGAACACCGCGCTGAAGTAGAGCCGGTAGTAGGAGCGCCGGTTCGGGTTGGAGGCGCCGCCCCCGTTGCCGCGCCGCCCGCAGAAACCCCCGGTCAGGACCGAGCCGTTCACCGTACGAGCGGAGGCGTCGATGCTGATCTCGGCGTCCTCGCTGCCGTTCAGCGAGTTCGAGGTGCGGAACAGCAAGTTCGCGGCCGCCCCCGCGGGGAACGAGAAGTCCCCGACGCCCGCCCGGGTGCTCACCGCCAGGTCGGTCCGCGCGCCGGAGTCGAGCGTGACCGTGTACCGCCCGGGGCTCGCCGACTCGTTGGCGTGCGAGAACGTGGCCGCGTACTTGGCGTCGCGGGTGTCCGCGGTCGGTGAGGTGTCCACGTCGCCCACGTACGGCATGATCGGCACGTCGCCCGCGGCGCCCGGATTGCACCCGGCACCGTTGACGTGGGTGAGGCTGAACCCGCGCACCTTCGTGACGTTGTACTCGTACCCGTTGGCGGCGCCGGTGCTGGTCTGGTCGCCGGTGGTGCTGGTCGGGCTCCACGCGATCATGCCGAACGGCCGGGTCGCCCCGGGCCACGTGTTGCCGCCCCGCGAGCTGCCGATGAACGGGTCCACGTACGCGGCGGGATCCGCCACGAGCGGCACGGGCGCGGCTTCCGCCCGTACGGCCGGGGCCACGGAAACGACCAGCACCGTTCCCACAGCCGCGGCCAGCAGGGAACGAACACGAGGCTTCACCATGGACCGAACCCTACGGCGACGTCGATGATCACCGATACGTCCGAGGATCATCGTCGCGGTGAATGCTCGGCGAACCCGCCGCCTCGGCCAGCCATTCGTCGAATGTCTGCACCCCGCGCGGCCCCGGACCGGTCGGCAGCAGTCCACCCGTACGCATCGGGCCGGGCAGCCAGAGCGGCACCACCGGCCGGCGGCGGGCAAGCCCGGCCCGGATCACCCGCCGGGCCATGTCGACCAGGGACTCGACGCGCGGCCCGGCCAGGTCCCCCGCCATGCCCTTGGGCTCCCCGACGGCCAGCTCCACCAGCGCCTCGGCGACTTCCCTGACCGCGACCGGCTGCACCTTCATCGCCGGCACCAGCGCCACCGGTCCCGGCAGCCGCTCGAGGATCTGTCCCGGGAACTCGTGGAACTGCGTCGCCCGCAGCACGCTCCACGGGACCCCGCCCTCGCGCACGACCGCCTCCTGACGCAGTTTCCCCTGGTAGTAGCCGGTCTTCACGCGGTCGATGCCGACGATCGAGAGCGTGACGTGGTGGCGGACGCCGGCCCGCGCCTCCGCCTCCGCCAGGGTGCGCCCGGCCTTGTCGAAGAAGCCGACGGCCGCCTCCCGCTTCATCGTGGTGACGTTGCTGACGTCGATCGTCGCCTCCACCCCGGCCAGCGCCGCGTCGAGTCCCGAGCCGGTGAGCAGGTCGACGCCCGCCGCCCGCGACAGCGGGACCGGCTCGTGCCCCGCCCGGTCCAGCAGCTCGACCACGTGCCGCCCGGTCAGGCCGGTGCCTCCCGCGACTGCAACCTTCATCGTTCGCTCCCTCCGAGAACCACCGGTTGTCTCGCTCAGGGGACGAGACACCGGGCCGGAACGTGACAGGCCGGCTCACGACGGCGGGTCACCCCGTGCCACCACGGCCAACCCTCCTCCGGTGCGCACCGCCGCGAGATCACCTTCCTCATCGGTACGCAGCACCGTGGCCCCGTCCCGCCCGAGCTTCGCGAGCAACGACGCGTTCGGGTGCCCATAGTCGTTGTGCAGCCCCACCGACACCAGCGCAACGGCCGGGTCCACGGCGTCGACGAACTCGGGCGACTGGTACGCGCTGCCGTGATGCGCCACCTTCAGCACGTCGGCGCGTACCGCACGAGCGCCGAGGTGCCGCAGCAGCTCGTCCTGCTCCTCGGTTTCCGCGTCGCCCGGCAGCAGCACCGTCCGGCCGTCGACCCGGGCCAGCAGGACGAGCGAGTTGTTGTTGGGATCGGAGTTCGTCCCGTGCAGCGGCTCGAACGGCCCGATGACGGTCAGCTCCAGGCCGCCGGCCGCGTACCGCCAGCCCGGCCCGACGGCGGCCATGGGCGCCCGGGCGCTCCCGGCCTCGGCGGCGACGGCGGCCCGGCCCGCGGGCGGCTCCGGCCAGTCGGGCGTGACGACCGCGCCGACGGTACGCCCGCGGAACACCCCTTTCACCCCACCGATGTGGTCCACGTGGAAGTGGCTGACGACGAACAGCACGACCTGCCGTACGCCCAGCCGCCGCAGGCAGCGGTCCACCGCCTCGGGCTCGGGCCCGGCGTCCACGACGATCGCCTGTCCCCGGCCCACCGGCAGCACCACGGCGTCGCCCTGCCCCACCGCGCAGGTCACGACGATCCAGCGCGGCGGCGGCCATCCCGAGGCGAGCAGCCGTACGGGCAGCGCACCCAGCATCGCCCCGGCCGCGACCACCGCCACGAGCCGCCGTACGACGGGCCTGCGCGCCGCCACCAGCAACGTCACGGTGAGCGCCCCGAGCAGCACCGCCCCGCCGACGCCACCGGGCCACGGCAGCGCTCCCGCGGGCACCCGGGCCCCGTACGTCGCCACGACCACGAGCCACCGCGCCGGCCACTGCCCCACCCAGGCCGTGAACTCGGCGCCGGCCGGCCACACCGGTGACAGCACGGCGGCCGACACCCCGAGCAGCGTCGCGGGCGCGATGGCCGGCACGACCAGCAGGTTCGCCGGTACGGCCACGAGGCTGACGCTGCCGGAGAGTCCCGCGACGACGGGCCCGCAGGTGACCTGGGCCGCAGCGGGCACGGCGAGCGCCTCCGCCGCCCAGGACGGCCAGCCGCGCCGCACCAGCGCGTCCCGCCACCCCGGCGCCACGAGGAGCAGCCCGGCGGTGGCCAGCACGGACAAGGCGAACCCGGGGTCCCCGGCGAGCTCGGGGTCGGCAACGATCAGGGCGCCCACTCCCGCCGCCAGCGCCGGCACAGCCGCCCGGGGCCGCCCCGAAGCCAGCCCTACCAGCCCGATCGCCCCCATGGCCGCGGCCCGTACGACGCTCGGCGACGGCCGGGCGAGGATCACGAAGCCGGCCAGCCCGCCGGCACAGATCACCGCGGTGACCACCGGACCGGCCCGCGTGCGCCGGACGGCGAACAGCACCACGCCGAGGATGATCGCCACGTTCGCGCCGCTCACCGCGTTGAGGTGGGTCATGCCGGTGGTCCGGAAGTCCTCCTCGAGCGTGGGCTGCAACCGGCTCGTGTCCCCGACGACCAGCCCGGGCAGCAGCCCACCGACGTCGTCGGGCAGCGGTTCGCAGGCACGCTGGAGCCCGGCCCGCAGCGAACCGGCGGCGCGCTGCGACCACGACGGCCGCCCGTGCAGCACCGGAGCGTCCTTGACGGACAGCACGGCGGCGCGCAGGTCGCCACCGCGCGGGCCGAGAAGCTTGCCGGTGGCCGAGAGCCGCTGCCCCGGCAGCAACGGCCGCCACGCCGGGTTCTTCCCCAGCACGATCGCCCGCGCCGACAGCCGCATCGCGGGGGCGTCCTCCGGCTGCAGCCCGGTCAGCTCCACCGAGACCAGGTACGTGGGAGGCAGGCCCGGCGACCCGTCGAGCGCCCGGGGATCGTCGCGCACGACCAGCTCCGCCCGTACGGTGGCCCCGGCAGCGACCAGAGCGGCCAGCGGGCCGGCCTCACGCACACTGACCCGCGCGGCGGTGGCGACGGCCCCGCACCCGGCACCGAGCAGCACTGCCGCGACCACCCACCGCCCGCCGCCTAGCCACAGCCGTCCGGCCTTCCCACCCGCAGCCGAAGCCGGCGCGAGGGCCGCGGCAGCAGCGGTGAGCAGAGCGGCTCCACCCACGACCAGCCCCACGGGGAACGACAGGTGGAGCGCCGCCAGCGCGGCCAGCCAGCATCCGACGGCGAACCCGGCGAGCCGCAGATCGGCCATCATACCGTCACCAGGTCCTTGAGCTGCTCGAACCGCGCGTCCCCGATGCCGTCGACCTTCCGCAGGTCCGAGACGGCCTTGAAGCCGCCCTGCGCGTCCCGGGCGTCGAGGATCCGCTGGGCGAGCACCGGCCCCACCCCCGGCAGCGTGTCGAGGTCGGCGAGGGTCGCGGTGTTCAGATTGACAAGCCCGCCGCCGGCCGCCGATCCAGGGCCGGCCGGTGCGCTCGGTGCGGCCCCGGGCGGCGGCGTGACCCCGACCATGATCAGCTCGCCGTCGACGACCTTGCGGGCCAGATTGAGCGGGGCGACGTCGACACCGGGCACCGCACCCCCGGCGGCCTGCAGCGCATCGGCCACCCGCGCCCCGGGGGCCAACTGCACGAGCCCGGGCCTGCGCACCTTGCCACCGACCGCCACCACCACCTCGGCCGCCGCGGACGACGTGACGGGGGCGCCGGTGACGGCCTCGGTCGACGGCAGCGGCACGGGCTCCACCCGCGGCCGCGACCGCCACGCGATCAGAGCGGCGACCAGCACGACCACGGCCGCGACGGCAGCGAGCGCCTTGACGCCCCGCCGCCCCGGGTCGAACGCCCCCAGCCGCGGGCCCGCACCCCCGCCGAACACCCCCGAGCCGGGTGCGGGTTCCTCGGCTGATCGAAGCGGCGCGTCGGAGGCGGACCAGGCCGGCCGGCAAGCAAGATCCCCCGAGCTGCCCACGGCGGCCCCGTCATCCCCGGGCGGATCGTCCGGGGAGGCCCGGAAGGCACCCAGCGACGAGGGAGGCAGCGTCACATCATCGGGCCAGCCCGGCGCGTCATGCGGCCACCCCGGCACGGCGTCCGACCACCCGGGCACCACATCCACCCAGCTCAGCCGAGACCCACCGGGAACCGGCCATCCCGAGGAGGAAGCCAAGCCCGACCGGGAAGCCGAGCCCGGCTGGGAAGCCAGGCCCGCCTGAGAAGCCAGGCCCGCCTGAGAAGCCAGGCCCGGCGAGGAAAGCGAGGCCGGCGAGGAAGGAGGAACAGCCTCCCCGGGCGGCGCAGCCCACGGCGACCCAGCCCGGAACCCGGAGGACTCGGCAGATGGCACCGCCGCCCGCGCCAGGACAGTGCTGAGCCTGGCACGTACGGCCGCTTCGGATTCGTTCGCCTCAGACACGCCGCGACCGTAGGGTTTCGGCGGCGAGGAGCGCCGGCACCCCTGTGGACGACGGCGCAGTGTGGACAACCGGGAGATCGATGAAATCTGTGGTACAGCCCGAGGTCGTGGAGCGGCTGCGCGCCGCCGGCTGCGTGTTCGCCGAGGACGAGGCGGCGGTCCTCACCGAGGCCGCTCCCGACGCCGCCACGCTGGGCGAACTCGTCCGTCGCCGGGTCGAGGGCGAGCCGTTGGAGCAGGTCGTCGGCTACGCGGACTTCTGCGGCGTCCGGGTCCGGCTACGCCCCGGGGTCTTCGTTCCCCGATGGCGCAGCGGCCTGCTGGTCGAGCTGGCGGCGGCGCATGCGGGAGCGCGGAGCACGGTCCTGGACCTCTGCTGCGGCTCCGGAGCCCTCGGGATGGCCGTTCGTCACCGCGTACCGTCCATCACCCTGCACGCCGCGGACGCCGATCCCGCCGCCGTAACCTGCGCCCGCGACAACCTCGGCGGGGGCGTGCACCGCAGTGACCTCTTCGCCGGCCTGCCCGCGCACCTGCGCGGGACCGTCGACGTCCTGCTCGCGAACGTCCCGTACGTCGCCACCCGCCACCTGCCGTTCCTCCCCGCCGAGGCGCGGTTGCACGAGCCCCGCACGGCGCTGGACGGCGGTGAGGACGGCCTCGACCTCTTCCGCGCCGTCGTGGCCGCGGCTCCGGCCTGGCTCGCCCCCGGCGGCCTGCTGCTCTCCGAGGTCACCGAGGCGCAGGTACCGGCCGCCATCGATGCCGTGCGTGCGGCGGGCCTGCGGGCCGCCGTCCATTCCGATGACGACCTTGATGCGACGGTCGTGACAGGCGCGTCCCCGAGGCGATAAGGTCGGCGGCCGACCGACACGCGGGGAGGGCACGAGCGCCGTGGGGCTGTTCCGCAGTGTTGCCCGGGCGCGCCTGGCGAGCCAGGTCCTCCGGCGCCTGCGCCGGGCCGGCGTGCCGGATGCCCGCTACCACCGGGGTACTTTCTCGGTTCACGCCACGCGGCCGGGCGACGGCGAGCCGAGCGTGCTCCGCCTCGACGAGGTCCGCCGCGGCCGGGTGCGCGAGTTCGTCGCGGCGTTCCTGCGGGCGCCCGGGCTGCCGGCGACCTGGGCCGAGGCGCGGCCGCTGCTGCGCCCGGTGTTGCGCGGCATCGTTCCACCGGCCGACGTCGGCACGCCGCTGCGCCGGCCCGCGTTCCCCTTCCTCGCGGAGTACGTGGTGGTCGACCAGCCCGACACGATGACGTACGTGAACGCGGCGCACGGCTGGGGCGTGACCGACGACGAGGTGTTCGCCGCCGCGCGCGCCAACCTGTCCGGGGCGACGCTGATGGGTGCCGCCGACGAGCCTGTGGTGGTGCAGTTCGTGGACGACGGCGACTCGTACTGGACGTCGCACCTGCTGCTCGACGGCTGGCTCGCGGGGCTGGCCGGGCAGGTGGGTGGCCGGCCGGTGGCGTTCGCGCCGGAGCGGGGCACGCTGCTGGTCACCGCGGACGGCAGCGACCTGCTTCCGGGGTTGTTCGAGCAGGCCGAGGCGGCCTTCCTGGCGTCGCCGCGGGCGATCACCCCGATGGCGTACGTCTCCGACGGGAGCGGCCGGACCGTGCCGTATCCGGCGCCGCCCGGCTCGCCGTTCGAGGTTTGCGTGCGGCGGGCCGAGGCCGTTCTCGCGGCCCGGGCGTACGAACGTCAGGCGGAGAGCCTCCCGCTCGCGGCTGAGCTGCTCATCACGGGGCAGGGGCGCACCCGCGCGGTCTGGCCCTCGGACGGCCCGGCGCTGCTGCCCCGCGCGGATGAGGTCCAGTTCGGCGAGACGGTCCGGCCGTGGGACGAGCTGGCACCGCACCTGACCGCGCAGGGCCTCGATCCGGAACGCTGGCGCGCCGAGAAGTGGCCGGTCTAGGGTCTGTTTCGTGCCCGGGGTCGGAGCGAGGCGGAGTCCAGATTTCGTCTGCGTGCGGCCCGGGGAAGCCTGGATACCGGTGTTGTATCCCGGCTTTCGCGGGACGTGCGCAGGCGGGATCTGGGCCCGCCGCAGCCCGGCCTCCGGGTGCGAAACAGACCCTAGCCGCGCCGGTGCACGACCACGCCCGCCACGCCCGGCCCGACGTGCGCAGCCACCACGGCCCCGATCTCGGTGATGTAGCAGTCCCGTAGCCGGTCACCCAGCCGCATGGAGACCGCGTCGGCGAGCGACCTGGCCCGGTCGGCGCTGCCCAGGTGGTGCACGGCGATGTCGACGTCGCCGGTGCCGGCGGCTTCCACGGCGAGGTCCACGAGCCGGGCGAGCGCGCGGCCCGCCGTACGCACCTTGTCGCGGACGACGATCGACCCGTCGACCACGTGCAGGATGGGTTTCACCGACAGCGCGGTGCCGAGCAGGGCCGAGGCGGCGCCGATGCGGCCGCCCCGGCGCAGGTGCTCCAGCGTGTCGACGTAGAAGAGCGTGCTCACCTGTGCGGCGTTGTCGGCCGCGGATCGGCGTACCTGTTCCAGCGTGCCGCCCGCGCGGGCCGTGCTGGCCGCGGCGAGCGCCGCGAAGCCGAGCCCCATGCCGGTGGTGCCGCTGTCGACGACCTGGACCTGCGGACCGACCTCGCCGGCCGCCAGCACCGCGGCGTCGTACGTGCCGGACAGCCGCGACGACAAGTGCACGGACACCACGCCGTCCGCCCCGGAGTCGAGCAGCTTGTGGTACGCGGCGACGAACTGCCCGGGCGCGGGGCGTGAGGTGCTGACGGCGAAGCGCCGGCCGCCGAGCGCGCGGGCCACCTCGGCCGGCGAGATCTCCTGCCCTTCGAGCCCTTCGTCGCCGTTGATGACGACGGTGAGCGGTACGACGGTCAGGTCGTACGTCCCGCTCAGCTCGGGGGGAAAGTACGCGGTGGAGTCGGTGACGACCGCGACGGGCATGCGGGCACGGTAGCCGATGCGGGGCCTAGTTCGCGCGGATCGCGGTCACAAGGAACGGCGTGCCCTGCATGCAGGTGGTCATCGTGCCGGGCTGGGAGCGCCCGGTGACGGTGACGGAGGCGCCGTCCTTGGCAGCCGGGCGCAGCTTCTCGTCCCGGATGATCAGCAGGTTGTCGTCGAGCATCAGGCAGCCCGGCTCGACGCCCGCGGTGATCGTGCCGGAGATCGTCCGGGTGCGGGTGTCGACGGGCGTGCTGGGCTCTTCCGTGGGGACGGCGGAAGAGGCGGGCGTCTGCGGGGCGGGTGCTCCGGCCGGTTCGGCGGCATCGCCGCCCCCGTTGGCGCAGCCGGCGACGGACAGCGCCAGCGCGGTGGCGGCGAGCAGAGTCATACGTCGGATCATCATGGCCCTTGGACGCTACCGGTCCGCCGATCCGTTCCGGGCGGAGGTGGTCAAACCGGCGGCGGGACCGGCCGCTCGGAGAACGGCCCCACGTTGTACGCCGCCAGCTGCCACCCGCGCGACTCGTCGTGGGTGAGCTCCGCCCAGTGACAGTTCTGCAGCGCCCGAAGCGTCCGCAGCTGCTCGCGGGGCCAGCCGAGCAGGGTGCCGATCCCCTGGCGGGCCGCGGCCCCGTGGGTGGCCACGATGACCGTGCCGCCCGCGGGCGCGGAGCCGACAGCCTCCTGGAACGCGTCGGCGACCCGTTTGCCCATGGCGTCGAGGGTCTCGATGTCGCCGCCGATGACGTCCTCGCCCGCCTTCCAGCGGGCGTGCTCCTGCGGGCGGGTCTCGGCGACCTCGTCCATCGTCAGGCCCTGCCAGGCGCCGAAGTAGCGCTCCCGGAGCCGCTCGTCGTGGCGCACGGAGTGCCCGGTCAGCGCGGCCAGGGCGGCCGCGGTGTCGGCGGCGCGGCGCAGGTCGCTGGAGACCAGGGCGGCGGGGCGCAGGCGGACGAGCAGCTCGGCCGCGTCGACGGCCTGCTGCTCGCCGAGCCCGTTGAGCGGCACGTCGGACTGCCCCTGGACGCGGCCGGCCGCGTTCCAGTCGGTGTTGCCGTGCCGCCAGACGATGAGGCGGGTCGTGGTCATGCCACGCCGGAGGAGTCGGCCTCGACCATGTCCCGGTCGACGAATTCGATCGTCGGGCAGTCCTTCCACAGCCGGTCGAGCGCGTAGAACTCCCGCTCCTCGGTGTGCTGGATGTGCACGACGATGTCGACGTAGTCCAGCAGGACCCAGCGGCCCTGGCGCTCGCCCTCGCGGCGGACCGGCTTCGCCTTCTCCGGGAGGTTGATCAGGGCCTCCTCGACGGCGTCCACGATCGCGACGACCTGCCGCTCGTTGGAGGCCGACGCGATGACGAACGCGTCGGTGATGTACAGCTGCTCGGCCACGTCGATGATGACGATGTCCTGAGCCTTCTTGTCGGCGGCGGCCTGCGCTGCCGTCAGCGCGAGCTCGCGGGCGCGGTCGGTGACGGGCACCGGTCTCCCCTCGTTAGGTTTCGTGTCGGGCTCAAGCCTCTCACACCGGTATGACAACCCGATCCGGACAGACACCCCGAAAGCGGTCGTCAGTCCCGATAAAGATGCCGCTTGGCGATGTACTGCACCACACCATCGGGTACCAGGTACCAGACGGGGTGCCCCTTCGCGACCCGCGCCCGGCAGTCGCTGGACGAGATCGCCATCGCCGGCACCTCCACCAGCGTCACGCTGTCGGCCGGCAGGTGGGCGGCGGAGAGCTCGAAACCGGGCCGGGTGACGCCGACGAAGTGCGCCAGCGAGAGCATCTCGAGCGCGTCCTTCCACGACAGGATCCGCTCCAGCGCGTCGGCACCGGTGATGAAGTAGAGATCGGTCTCGGGCCCGTAGATCGCGCGCAGGTCCCGCAGGGTGTCGATCGTGTACGTCGGCCCGTCCCGGTCGATGTCGGCCCGGCTCACGTGGAAGCGCGGGTTCGACGCGGTCGCGATCACCGTCATCAGGTAGCGGTCCTCGGCCGGGCTGACCGCGCCCTTCTGCCAGGGCTGGCCGGTCGGTACGAACACCACCTCGTCGAGGTCGAAGCGGCTCTGCACCTCGCTCGCCGCCACCAGGTGACCGTGATGGATCGGGTCGAACGTCCCGCCCATGATCCCGATCCGTCGACGCCTGTCCATCGGCGAATCCTAGATCAATCGTCCGTTCAGCTGTCGAGGCGCTTGCGGACCGCTGCCAGCAGGTCCTCCGCGGTGAACGGCTTCTCGAGCAGCGCCACGCCCGGGTCCAGGGTGCCCTGCGAGGCCAGGACCGGCTGGGCGTACCCGGACATGTAGAGCACCCGCGTCTCGGGCCGTACGCCGGTGAGCCGCTCGGCGAGCTCCTTGCCCAGCATGCCGGGCATCACGACGTCGCTGACCAGCAGGTCGATCGCGCCCTCGTGCAGCGCCGCCACCTCGAGCGCCCGGGTGCCGCCGTCGGCCGACAGCACGTGGTAGCCCGCCCCGGACAGGATGCGCCCGGCCACGTCCCGCAGCGCCGCCTCGTCCTCGACCACGAGGAGCGTCTCGCCGTGGCCGAGGGTGGCGACGGGCTCCGGCTCGGCCGGCTCTTCCGTGGCCTCCTCCTGCGAGGCCGGCAGCAGCACGGTGACGGTGGTGCCCACGCCGGGCTCCGAGGCGATGCCGACGCTGCCGCCGGCCTGGGTGGCGATGCCGTACACGGTCGCCAGGCCCAGCCCGGTCGCCTCGTGGTTGGGCTTCGTGGTGAAGAACGGCTCGAACGCCCGCTCCACCACGTCCGGCGTCATCCCGCGGCCCGAGTCGCAGACCCGCAGCCGGACGTAGTCGCCGGGGGCCAGCTCCGGGTGCTCGCCGGGCGACAGGTGCGCGGCCGCGGTGTCGATGACGAGGCTGCCGCCGCCGGGCATCGCGTCGCGGGCGTTCACGGCGAGGTTGACCAGGAGCTGCTCGATCTGGCCCGGGTCACAGGTCACCGGGGGCAGCGCCGCGGCCGTGTTGGTGACCAGCCCGATGTGCTCGCCGAGCGTACGGCGCAACAGCTCCTCGACCTCGCGGAGCACCTCGTTCAGGTTGAGCACCTGCGGCCGGATCACCTCGCGGCGGGCGAACTTGAGCAGCTGGTGGGTGAGGCCGGTGCCCCGCTCGCCGGCCTTGACCACCTGGCGCGCGTCGGCCGCGATGGTGGCCACGTCCGGGGTGGGCGACTCGGCCTCCTCGATGACGAAGTGGGCGTAGTTCACGATCACGCCGAGGAGGTTGTTGAAGTCGTGCGCGATGCCGCCGGCCAGCTGCCCCAGGGCCTCGAGCCGCTGGCTGCGGTGCCCGTGCGCCGCCGCCTCCAGCTGCCGGCGCTCGGTGACGTCCCGGACCACCGCCACGGTGAGCTCACCCTGGGGGGTGGAGACCACGGCGAGTGACGCCTCGGCGGGAAACTCCGTGCCGTCGCGCCGGAGCACGTTCAGGGAGATCGTGCCCATCGGCCCGGCGCCCATCCCCCGGCCGGAACGCTTGGCCTCCTCCGGGAAGGCCTCGAGGGCGGCCTCGGTGAGCAGCACGCCGGCGTGCTTGCCGAGCAGTTCGCCGCGGGTCCAGCCGAAGATCTCCTCGGCCCGGTCGTTGAGCAGGACGATCCGGCCCTCGTCCATGACGACGATCGCATCCGGGGCGGCCTGCAGCAGACCGCCGGACAGCTCCTCGGACCACTCCACCGCTCACCCCCGTGCTGTCGAGGCTATCCTCTCGAACCGGGAGCAAGGGGCGAAATCATCTATCCGCGGGCGTGCAGCGCGCGCCGGACGTCGTCGTCGCCGTCGGTGACCACCCGGCGCAGGATCGCCGAGAGGTCGCCGCGGCCCAGCAGCTCGGCGGCGAGCTCGCGGGTGCGCTCGGCCACCACCACCGACGGGTACGCCGTGACGGCCAGCCGCTCCCCGCTCATGCCGGTCCGGCGCGCGAGCATTCCCGGCATGTCGGCGAAGTACCGCTCGGCGTACGGCTCGACCAGCGCCAGCTGCTCCGGCTGCCAGAAGCCCTGCGCGGTGGCCTCGAGGATGCGGTTGGACGCGTCCGGATCCGAGATCACGAACTCCCAGGCGCGCGCCTTCGCCTCCGGGTCGGGCAGCGCCGCGCGGCACCGGGCCGCCGCCTGCTCGCCCTGGGCGCTGCGGTCGCGCGCCAGCTCGGCCTCGATCCGCTCCGGTCCGGCCGCGCCCAGCACCACCAGGCGCTGCAGGATCAGCCAGCGCAGGTCGGCGTCCACGGCCACGCCGTCGGGCACGTTCTCGCCGTCGAGCCAGCCCTGCAGGCGGGCCGTGTCGACGCTCGAGCCGATCAACCCGCGCACCCCGGCGAGCTGGCGCGAGCTGCCCGGCTCGGCGGCGGCGACCAGCCGGTCGCAGGCCTGCGCGAGCATCTCCAGCGCGGCCGGCCGGGACTCCGGCGTCGGGTAGCGGTCCACCAGGGCCCGGGTCATCCGCAGCACGTCCTCGACGATGACCACCTCGCGCTCCACCGGCAGCGCGGCCAGCACCAGCGTGACCAGCTCGGCGACGGGCCGTTCGCCGTCGGTGACGGCGTCCAGCATCCCGCTCCAGAGCACCGCGCGCGCCAGCGAGTCGTCCAGGAGCGGCAGGACCGCGGGCACCGCCGCGGCCGACTCCGGGTCGAGCCGGATCTTCGCGTACGCCAAGTCGCCGTCGTTGACGAGCAGCAGGTCGGCGACGGGCTCCCCGGCCAGCTCCGCGATCACCGTCCGGGCGCCGTCGGTCTCCGGGTCCACGTCGACCTCGATCATCCGGCGCAGGGCCACCGCACCGTCCGCGCCGCGGTCGTAGAGGCCGAGGCAGAGCTTGTGCGGCCGCAGCACCGGATGCTCGTCCGGCGCCGTCTGCACGAGCGTGACCTGCGCATACCGGCCGTCGCCGGTGCGCTCCACCTCGGCGCGCAGCGTGTTGACCTGTTCGCGGCGCAGCCACACGTCGGCCCACGCGCCGAGGTCACGGCCGCTGGCCCGGGACACGGCGGCCAGCAGGTCGGCCAGCGTGGCGTTGCCGTACGCGTGCGCCGCGAAGTGCTCGTTCAGCCCCGCGAGGAACGCCTTGTCCCCCACGTACGCGACGAGCTGGCGGAGCACGGCCGCGCCCTTCGCATAGGAGATGCCGTCGAAGTTGAGTAGCGCCAGCGCGGTGTCGTCGACGTCGGCCGGCGCGACGGGATGCGTCGAGGGGCGCTGGTCGGCGCGCATGCCCCACGCCTTGCGCTGCATCGCGAAGGTCGTCCAGGTCTCGGTGAAGCGGGTGGCCTCGGCGGTGATCCGGGTGCCCAGGTACTCCGCGAACGACTCGTTGAGCCACAGGTCGTCCCACCACGCCATGGTCACCAGGTCGCCGAACCACTGGTGGGCCATCTCGTGCGCGACGACCATCGCCCGCTGCTCGCGCTGGCCGTCGGTGACGGCGGAGCGGTAGATGAACTCGTCGCGGAACACGACGATCCCCGGGTTCTCCATCGCGCCGAAGTTGAACTCCGGCACGAACGCCTGCCCGTAGTGACCGAACGGGTACCGCACCTCGAAGAGCTCGTGGTAGCGGTCCAGGCACTGCTTCGTGACCGTGAACAGCTCGTCCGCCTGCCCGTCGAGGTGCTCGGCGAGCGCCTGCCGGCAGTAGAGCGCCAGCGGGATGCCGTCGTGCTCGTCGGTCACCGCGTGGTACGGCCCGGCGATCAGCGACACGAAGTACGTGGCCAGCGGCTTGGTCTGCGCGAACTCCCAGCGCCCGCCGCTCGCCGCACCGGCCCGCTCGCCGTTGGCCGCCACGAGCCAGCCCTCGGGCGCGGTGACCGCCAGCGTGAACGGCGCCTTGAGGTCCGGCTGGTCGAAGCAGGGGAAGATGCGCCGGGCGCCGTCCAGGAACATGTGCGCGTACAGGTAGACGCGGTCGTCGGCCGGGTCGACGAAGCGGTGCAAACCCTCGCCGGTGTTCGAGTAGCGCATCTCCGCCTCGACCACCAGCTCGTTGGCGGCGGCGAGCCCGGTCAGCGTGAGCCGCTCGCCGGCCGACGCGGACGGCTCCAGCGGCGTGCCGTTGAGCGTCGCCGAGATCAGCGAGGCCGGCTCCCACTCGACGAACGTCGAGCCGCCCGGTTCGGCGGAGAAGGTCAGCACCGTCCGCGACCGGAACGTGTCACCGGGTGCGGTGATGTCCAGGTCGACGGCGTAATCCGTGACGGTGATGGCGGCGGCCCTCTCGGTGGCCTCGGCGCGGGTCAGGCTCGGCATGCCGACCATCATGCCCGAGAACATCGTCACGGCTTCTCACAGACTGCTGACCGATGCCGACTGAGGTGGTCATGCGGCTCAGCAGCGGGCGGCCCGCCGACGACGGGTTCACGATCATCGAGGTGATGGTCGCGCTCGCCCTCATCAGCACGGTGATGGCCGCGCTCGGCACGTACTTCGTGTCGTCGGCGCGTACGAGTCGCTATCAGGCCCAGATCCAGACCGCGACGCGCCTCGCCCAGAGCGGGATGGAGGCCGCTCGCGGATTCGGCGGGCCGACCCTGCTCGTCGGGCGCGCGCAGTGCGGCGCCTGCACCGACGTGAGCGGCTTCGACTCCCTGGGCTACCTGTCCGACACCGTGCGCTGGGACGCGCCCGTGGCCGCCGTGACGGCGACCGTGCCGCTTCCGGACGTCGCGGAGATCACCTCCGTCAACGGCGTCTCCTACTACCGCTACTACTTCGTCGGACGCTGCTGGCAGGCGTCCGGCGGCGGCCGGTGCGGCGTGAACAACGCGCTGCCCGCGGCGATGGTCCGGCTCGTCGTCGGCGTCGCCTGGCGCTCCCCCGACTGCCGCCACGCCGTGTGCATCCGCGCCGCCACCTCGCTGTTCAGCGCGGACCCGTCCGACCCGGTGTTCGCGCAGTGATCCGCCGGGCCGTCTCCCGGGCCACCGGCGACCGCGGTTCGCTGCCCATGGCGATGCTGCTGATCCTCGTCGGCGTGTCGCTCAGCGGCCTGCTCGCCGCCGCGGTGTCCGCGCAGATCTCCGGCACCCGCGCGACCGTGCACAGCTCCGAGGCCCTGGACGCGGCACAGTCCGGCATCGACGTCGCCCTGGGCCAGATCCGCCTCGCCGTCACCGACGGGGCAGGCGACCCGGCGAAGCTGCCCTGCGGCCCGTTCACCGGCGCGGTCAACACCGCCACCGACCAGTCGTACACCGTCGCCATCTTCTATCTGCGCACGCAGCCGCCCGCCGGAGACGTCGGCTGGGCGCAGGCCAACAAGATGACGTGCACGGGCAGCCACCTGTCAGGGGCGGAAACCCCCGTCTACGTCCTGCTCTCGTCGACCGGTCGCGCTCTGGACACCGGAGGAACAACTGCTCCACGTACGGTCACAGCGACGTACACGATGCACAGCACCACCCGCGAGAACGTCGCCGGCGGACTCGTGCACGTTCTCGGGCAGAACAACCCCGACCTGTGCTTCTCCGCGCCCGGCAAAACGCCGGTGGCCGGTGCGCCGCTGACCCTGCAGGTGTGCGACAGCAACGACGACCGGCAGAAGTTCGCGTACGTGTCGAACCTGAACCTGGTCCTGGTGGCCTCCCGCGCGGACGGCTCGACAGGCATGTGCCTGGACGCGGCGCCGGTGCACGGCGAGCAGGTCGTCTTCCGTCCCTGCGCCGACCCGACCGCGGAACAGCAGCAGTGGAGCCTGAACGACCGCGCGAACTTCGAGGGCACCAAGAACGCCGTGCGCGACCAGCAGTGCTTCCATGTGGTCAGCCCGGGGATCGCCGGGAGCACGATCGTGCTGCACGCGGCCGCCAATGACCCGGCCGGCGTCTCGCAGTACGACAAGGCCTGCGGAGACGACTACACCGTCACCCGCAGCTTCCAGCCGGAGGCGGCCGTCGGAACCGGCGGCGCGGGCGCCAGGAGCAACCAGTTGGTGAACTTCGAGCAGTTCGGCCGCTGCTTCGACGTCTCGGGCAACGACGTGTCCGAGAAGTACATGGTCATCTGGCCGTGCAAGCAGAGCCCCAACGGCGTCGTGCAGTGGAACCAGGTCTGGCACCTGCCGGCGATCCCGGACGGACACAGCAGCGGTACGGGCGTCATCTGGCTGCACAGCGACCAGGACAACCGCACCTACTGCCTCAGCAGCCCCGGCTGGCTCAACCCGCCCGGCTACGCCCCGGCGACCGCGTCGTACCCGAAGCTGGTCACCTGCGACCCGACGGCACCCGCCACCCTCGCGACCACGTGGACGCGCCGCGGTGCCACGGGCGTGTTCGCCACCGCGTACCGGATCGAGACGACGTACGGCGCCCCGACCGGGACCGCCTGGTGCCTCGCCCCCACCGACACCGCGTACGACTACTGGTACACGGGCAACAAGGACGTCAGCAAAGGCACGCTGGCGGTCTGCGACGGCACGCGCGGCCAGAAGTGGAACGCGGACCCGATGGTGCTCAGCTCCGCGGTGAGCGACGTCAGCGAGAAGTGAGCGCCAGCGACTTCTCGAAGCACACGCTGTACGGATTCCCCACGTACTCCCCGTACACCGGGATCGGCACGTAGCCCGCGGAGCGGTACAGCGCGATGGCCGCCGGCAGGTAGGTGCCGGTCTCGAGGCGCAGCACCGGCCGGTCCGCCGCGAGCGCCTCCTCCTCGAGCGCCACGATCAGCTGCCGGGCGATGCCCCGCCCCCGGTACGCCGGCCGCACGTACATCCGCTTGAGCTCGGCGGCCCCCGGCTCCAGGGGCTGCCACGCCCCGCACGCCACGACCCGCTGATCGACGATCACGACGAGGTACGACACGTCGTCGTGCAGCTCGTAGACCTCGTCGTCCGCGCCCTCACCGGCCTCCCCCAGCTCGCGCTGCTGCGCCATGAGCAGCGCGGCGAGCTCGGGATCGGTGGCGGTACGGGACTCGATCAGCATCCGTACAACCTAGATCGCGCCCGTTTCCAGCACGTTGCGCCCATCTGGACGGGAGCGGATCACTCGTCGTCCAGGTCGTCGTCGTCCGTGACGAGAACGGGCTTGGCCGCCATCGAGACCGTCGACACCGTGCCGTCCTCGGACATGTGCAGCAGCTCGTCGTCCGAGCGGATGCGGCGCGACTTGCGGGCGGCCAGGCGTTCCGCGGCCGAGGCGCGGCCCGTGGCCTCCTCGAGGCGGGCGTCCGTGCCGCGCGGGCCGGAGACGAACTCGCCGGCGTTGGGCTGCCAGTCGAACTCCTGCTCGGCGATGCGCACCGGGTCGCCGGCCTTGGCGCCCTTCTTCGCCAGCGCCGCCTCGACCCCGACACGCTCGAGCCGGTCGGACAGGTAGCCGACGGCCTCGTCGTTGTCGAAGTTCGTCTGGCGGATCCAGCGCTCGACCTGGACGCCCCGGACGACGTACACGCCGTCGGCGTCCTGCTCGATCGTGAAGCCCTTCTCGTCCACGGCGCGGGGGCGGACCACCGTACGCGTGGGCTCGATGACCGGGGTGGCCAGGCGGTGCGCGGCGACGGCCTCGGCCAGCGCGTAGGTGAACTCCTTGAGCCCTTCGCGGGTGATCGCGCTCACCTCGAAGACGCGGTAGCCGCGGGCCTCCAGGTCGGGGCGGACCATCTCGGCCAGGTCCCGCCCGTCCGGGATGTCGATCTTGTTGAGCACCACCATGCGCGGCCGCTCCTCGAGCCCCCCGTACGCGGCCAGCTCCGCCTCGATGGCGTCCAGGTCGGCGATCGGGTCGCGTTCGATCTCGGGCGCCGCCGCGTCGAGGACGTGGACCAGCACGGAGGTGCGCTCGATGTGCCGCAGGAACTCCAGGCCCAGCCCCTTGCCGGTGGCCGCGCCCGGGATCAGGCCGGGCACGTCGGCGACCGTGAAGGTCTCCTCACCGGCCTGCACGACGCCCAGGTTCGGCACCAGCGTGGTGAACGGGTAGTCGGCGATCTTCGGCTTCGCCGCGGAGATGACCGAGATCAGCGAGGACTTGCCGGCCGACGGGAAGCCCACCAGCCCCACCTCGGCGACGCTCTTGAGCTCCAGGACCACGTCGAAGCGGTCGCCGGGCTCGCCCAGCTCGGCGAAGCCGGGCACCTTGCGCCGGGTGTTGGCCAGCGACGCGTTGCCGCGTCCGCCCCGGCCGCCGCGGGCCACGTCGAAGGTGGTGCCCTCCCCGACGAGGTCGG
This sequence comes from Nucisporomicrobium flavum, assembly GCF_016464385.1. Classification (GTDB taxonomy): domain Bacteria; phylum Actinomycetota; class Actinomycetes; order Mycobacteriales; family Micromonosporaceae; genus Actinoplanes; species Actinoplanes flavus_A. The sequence goes on from NZ_JADMLH010000010.1 coordinate 309,802, forward strand.
CGAGGACCTCGCCCTCGGGGGTCTGCACGACCGTGCCGTTGGGCACCTTCAGGACGAGGTTCGCGCCGTTCGCGCCGTCCCGGTTGGCGCCCATGCCGCCGGTGCCGTTCTGCGCCTTGACGTGCGGGCGGAAGTGGAAGTCGAGCAGCGTGTGCTGCTGCGGGTCGACGACGAGCGTGATGCTGCCGCCGTGGCCGCCGTCGCCGCCGTCGGGCCCGCCCAGGGGCTTGAACTTCTCCCGGCGCACCGAGACACAGCCGTGGCCGCCGTCACCTGCCTGCAGGTGCAGCACGACCCGGTCGACGAACGTAGCCACCTTGCCAACTCCTCGAGGTACGAAACAGACCCTTGTGGCAACGCCCGCAGGGTCGCCCGGCTTCCCGCCGGGGAAACGCCAGCGGGCCGCGGACCCCGTAAGGTCCACGACCCGCTGCGATGCTGTCGGCCGCCGCGGCGGCCGGGTCTTACTCTGCCGAGGCCGGAGCCGCGACCGGCACGATGCTGATGGTCTTGCGGCCACGCTTGTGACCGAAGAGCACGTTGCCCGCGGCGAGCGCGAACAGCGTGTCGTCGCCACCGCGGCCGACCAGGTCGCCCGGGTGGAACTTCGTGCCGCGCTGCCGGACGATGATCTCGCCTGCGTTCACCAGCTGGCCGCCGAACCGCTTGACACCGAGCCGCTGGGCGGCGGAGTCACGGCCGTTCCGAGAGCTGGATGCACCCTTTTTGTGAGCCATGGCGGTTCGTCCCTACTTCCCGCTGGAGATGCCGGTCACCTTGACGCGGGTCAGCGGCTGACGGTGACCCTGGCGCTTGTGGTAGCCGGTCTTGTTCTTGAACTTGTGGATCCGGATCTTCGGACCCTTGGTGTGCTCGGCGATCTCGCCGGACACCGTCACGTTGGCAAGCTTGGCCGCATCGGTCACCAGGTTGTCACCGTCGACGAGGAGGACCGCGGCGAGCGTCAGCGAGTCGCCGGGCACACCCGCGAGCTTCTCGACCTCGATCACGTCGCCCTCGGCAACCTTGTACTGCTTGCCGCCGGTCTTGACGATCGCGTACATGGGACGCGGACTCCCTGAGACTTACGCAGCGAAGATCGCTGCTTGGCGGATGAAACTCGGTCCCGGCCCCGCAGCTCACTGTCACGACCAACTACTGTCAGGCAGTCACTGCGTCACGCACGGGAACATGGCGCCACGAAAATGCGCCGTCAGAAAGAGTACTTCATGAGACTGCCGCTTCCCAAACCGGGGAGCGTCAGTCGGTCCCGCAGGCCTTCGACAGCGTCTCCTGCAGGCCGTCCAGCTTCTCGGCGTCGAGCTTGCGCACGTCGCCCTTGAGCGCCGACACCTGCTTGCTCATCGCGCCCAGGGCCTTCTTCAGCTGCGGCTCCGAAGCCAGCTTCGCCATGTCGCCCAGGGCGAAGGAGTAGTTCTCCACGTCCCGGGTGGTCTTCGCCTTGGCGGCGGCGACCGCGGCCTTGTCCTGCGCCGACTCGGCGTCGATCAGCAGCTTGAGGTCCTGGGCGAAGTTCTTCGCGGCGTCACCGCCGGTCTTCGCGGCCTGGTCGCAGATCGCCTTCGTGTTGCCCTTGAGCGCCGCGTCACCCTTGCCGGCCGCCGACGAGCGGGGTGCCGGTGCGCTGCTCCCGCCGGACGTGGGCGTGCCCGCCGGGACGGAAGCCGCCGGCGTCGCCGCGGCCGGGGTGTCGGCGGACTTGTCGGTCGAGCAGGCGCCGAGCAGCAGGGCGCTGCTCAGGACCGCCGCGCACAGAACGCGTCGCATGATGCTCCTACAGGGGATGAGCGAGGGGATCACGAGACTAGCCGACATAGATCATCCGACATGGAGCGGGCGGCCCCAGCAGCACGTTCTGCCAGGACCGCCCGGAAAACCACACTTCTCAGGGCCGGGTACGCCGCCGTGCGCCACCGCGCCGCGAGCGACGCCGTCCGCCGGTGCCCGCACCGACCGACCCGTCGTCGTCCTCGTCGTCGTCGGCCGCGTCCGGGTCGTCCGCGCCCGTCAACTGCAGCGGCTCCGTGCCGTCGGCCTCGTACCGCGACAGGTCGTAGCCGCTGATGTCGTAGTCGTCGTCATCGTCGTCCGAGGAGACCTTCGGCGCGGGACTGATCACACCCGAGCCGGCCGCGACGATCCCCGAGCCGGCCGGGGGCAGCCCCGCCGTCTCGGCCGCCGGGTCCTCGGCCACCGCGTGCGCGGTGACCGGCTGCTCCGCGATCGGCTCCTCGGCCGCCACGACCTCGGGCTCGACGGGGGCCTGCTCGCCGCCACCGCCGCGACGGCGCCGCGACTTGGCGGGCTGAGCCGGGGCCTCCGTCCGCGCAGCCGCCGCGACAGCCTTCACCTGGGTGCCCGCGCCCGTACCGGCCGACCGCTTCTCCGGCACCGGCTCGGTGTGGATGATCACGCCGCGGCCCTTGCAGTGTTCGCAGGTCTCGCTGAACGCCTCGAGCAGCCCGGCGCCGATGCGCTTGCGGGTCATCTGCACGAGTCCCAGCGAGGTGATCTCGGTGACCTGGTGCTTCGTCCGGTCCCGGCCCAGGCACTCGGTGAGCCGCCGCAGCACCAGCTCGCGGTTGCTCTCCAGCACCATGTCGATGAAGTCGATCACCACGATGCCGCCGATGTCGCGCAGCCGCAGCTGCCGGACGATCTCCTCGGCCGCCTCGAGGTTGTTGCGGGTGACCGTCTCCTCGAGGTTGCCGCCGGCGCCCGTGTACTTGCCGGTGTTCACGTCGACGACGGTCATCGCCTCGGTACGGTCGAAGACCAGGTGGCCGCCCGAGGGCAGGAACACCTTGCGGTCCAGGCCCTTGAGGATCTGCTCGTCGATGCGCTTGTCCGCGAACACGTCGCCCCCGCCGGTGTAGCGGTGCATCCGCTCGACCAGGTCGGGCGAGACGGAGTTCAGGTAGTTCTCCAGCTCGCCGTACGCCTGGTCGCCCTGCACGATCAGCTCGCGGAAGTCCTCGTTGAAGAGGTCGCGGACGACGCGGATGACCAGGTCGGGCTCCTCGGAGAGCGGGCGCGGCGCGGCACCCTCGGCCGCCTTCGCCTGGATCTCCTCCCACTGCGCCTGCAGCCGCTTGACGTCGCGGGCCAGCTCGTCCTCGCTGGCGCCCTCGGCCGCCGTGCGCACGATCACGCCGGCGCCGTCCGGGACCAGCTTCTTCAGCACGTCACGCAGCCGCTTGCGCTCGTTGTCGGGCAGCTTGCGGCTGATGCCGGAGGCGTTCCCGTTCGGTACGTACACCAGGTGCCGGCCGGAGAGCGCGATGTGGCTGCTCAGCCGTGCGCCCTTGTGCCCGATCGGGTCCTTGGTGACCTGGACCAGCACGGAGTCGCCGGAGCGCAGCGCCTGCTCGATCGAGCGTGCCCGCCCCTCGAGCCCGGTGGCGTCCCAGTTGACCTCGCCGGCGTAGAGGACGGCGTTACGCCCCCGGCCGACGTCGACGAACGCGGCCTCCATGCTCGGCAGCACGTTCTGCACCTTGCCGAGGTACACGTTGCCGACCATGGTGCCGGAGGTGGACCGGGACACGTAGTGCTCGACCAGGACGCCGTCCTCGAGCACGGCGATCTGCGTCCGGTCGGGCTTCTGCCGGACGACCATGACCCGGTCGACGGCCTCGCGGCGGGCCAGGAACTCCGACTCGCTCAGGATCGGCGGGCGGGTCCGGCGCTGCTCGCGGCCGTCCCGGCGGCGCTGCCGCTTCGCCTCCAGGCGCGTGGAGCCGGAGACGCCCTGCACCTCGTCGCTGCGGCGCGGCTCGCGCACCCGCACGACCGTGTGCACGCCGTCCTCGACCCCGCCGGACTCGGCGTCGCCCGAACCCTTGCGGCGCCGGCGCCGGCGGCGGCGGGTGACCCCGTCGCCCTCCTCGGCGTCGTCCTCGTCACCCTCGGCCTCGGCGGCGTCCTCGGGCTGCTCGGCGGCGCCGTCATCCTCGTCGGCCTCGTCGGACGGGCCCTTGCCGCGCCCGCGTCCCCGGCGTCCCCGGCGACGCCGGCGGCGGCCGGCGCTGTCCTCGTCGTCATCGTCCTCGTCGGCGCCGTCCTCGATGTCGTCCGCGGTCTCGTCGGTCTCCTCGAGCACGGGAGCCTCGACGGCCTCGACGGCGGTCGTCTCCTCGGCCTCGGCCGCGGCGCCACCCCGGCGGCGACGCCGGCTCTTGCGGACGCCCTCGGCGGGCTCCTCCGCAGCGTCGGGAGCCACGAGCTCGGCGACGGCCTCGGTGGTCTCGGCGACCGGCTCGACTGCGGAAGCGGCGGCTCCGCGCCGGGTGCGGCGGGTCGTCGGCGCGGGCTCGGCCTCCGGGTCCGGCGGCATGAACAGCACGGCGGGCGGCAAGGCGGCCTTCCGGCCACGGCGCGGCTTCGGCTCCTCCTCGACGAAGTCGTCGTCGAGCGGCAACACCCCGATGACGGGTACGCCGGCAGCAGCGTCCTGAGCGGTCTCGTCCTCGTCCTCGACGACCGGCTCCTCGACAGCGGGAACCGGGACCGGCGTGGACACGGCCGACGTGGACACGGCCGGCGTCTCGTCCAGGGATGCGGCCGGCGGCTCGGCGGGCGCGGCGGCCGGCGCGGCCTTCTTGCGCGCCCGGCTCCGGGTGGCCTTCACGGGCGCGACCGGCTCGGCATCGCTGAGCAGGCTCTCCGCAACGGCGGCGGGCTCCTCCGCCAGGGCCTCCGCAGCAGCCGGGGCGGCCTTCTTGCGCGCCCGGCTCCGGGTGGCCTTCACCGGGGGTGTCGCAGCGGTCTCCGCCGCGGCGACGGCGTCGCCGGCGTTGGCCGCCTCGTCGGCGGCGCCGGGCTCCGCGCCGGGCGCGTCCACCGGCACAGCCGGCGGCGTGGCCTTGCGACGCGGGGCGCGGGTGCGGCGCGCGGGTGCAGCGGTCTCGGCGGCTTCAACGGTGGGAGGCGTTGCCTCGTCCCGTTCACCGCCCTGTGGCTCGTTATCGAGCATCGGGCGCTCTCCAGTTCTGGCGGCCCCGGGCGCGGGTGAGCGCTGCCACGCAGGGTCGCCGCAAGTTTTTCGGTCCCGGCCGTCGGACGGGCTTCCGAAGTCTGCCAACGCGGGCGCCGGCCGAACCGGTCAACGCCCTCCGATGGGTGCGTCCTCGCGATCCGCGTCCAACGGATCGACGATCTCCCCCTGCGGGGTGAGCGAACCCTGGGCCAGCCGGGTCACCCGTGGGGGCACCGGCGGCTCCAGGCCGGCCACCACATGCAGGCCGGACAAGACGTCATCGGGCCGTACGGCGGGCGTGACCTGCCGCACGACAAGGTCGATTATCGCACACCGTGCCGCCCCGGCCCCGGAAGGTGCGCCAGACTGCTCGGTCACAGCGAAGAACGCAACTGCATTTCGGGCGTCGAACGAGCGCCGTCCCTGCTTCGTCATGCGCTCGACCAGCACTTCCTCGGCCGCGAGGAACGCCCGGACGGCCTCGGCCGCCACCGCGGGCTCGACCTCGGGAAGCTCGATCAGCCACCGGGACGCGTCGATCCGGTCGGCCAGGCTGCCCTCGCGCGCCACCACGGCGTCAAGGACGTCCAGGCCCGGGGAGAGCGCCGCGTCCAGCGCCACGCGCAGCTGCTGCGGGTCCACCTCGGCCTGCAGCCCGATCTCCAGGTACTCCGCCTCGCTCCCGACGCCGGTCGGCGCGGCACTCGCGTACGAGATCTTGGGGTGCGGGGTGAAGCCCTGGGAGAACGCGATCGGGACCGCGGCACGCCGCAGGGCCCGCTCGAAGGCTCGCGCGAAGTCGCGGTGCGAGGTGAAACGCAGCGGGCCGCGCTTCGCGTAGCGCAGGCGGATCCGCTGGACGACGGGCGCCTGACCGCCGACGGGCTGGTTCTTGGCCATGGCTAGACGGGTACTCGCAGACTGTTCACGGGGGTCAGGGGCAGCAGCTTCTTGCCGGTGGGGCCGATCTGGATCTCGGTGTCCATCGCCGGGCACACGCCGCAGTCGAAGCACGGGGTCCAGCGGCAGTCGTCCTGCTCGTACTCGCCGAGCGAGTCCTGCCAGTCCTGCCAGAGCCAGTCCTTGTCCAGACCCGAGTCCAGGTGGTCCCAGGGCAGCACCTCGAGCTGGTCACGCTCGCGGGTCGTGTACCAGTCGAGGTCGACGCCGAAGCCGGGGAGCACCTCGGCGCAGGCCTCGACCCAGCGGGTGTACGAGAAGTGCTCGGACCAGCCGTCGAAACGCCCGCCTTTGTCCCAGACGCGCCGGATGACCTTGCCGACCCGGCGGTCGCCGCGGGAGAGCAGGCCCTCGATCAGTGACGGCTCGCCGTCGTGGTAGCGGTAGCCGATCGCCCGGCCCAGCGACCGGTCGCTGTTGATCTCCTGCTTGAGCAGCCGGAGCCGGTTGTCGATGACCTCCGGGCGCTCCATGGCGGCCCACTGGAACGGGGTGTGCGGCTTCGGCACGAACCCGCCGATCGAGACCGTGCAGCGGATGTCCTTGGTACCCGCGGCGGCCCGGCCGGCCCGGATCACCTCGTGCGCCATGTGCGCGATCTCGAGCACGTCCTCGTCGGTCTCGGTGGGCAGGCCGCACATGAAGTACAGCTTCACCTGCCGCCACCCGTTCGAGTACGCGGTGACGACCGTCCGGATCAGGTCCTCCTTGGTCACCATCTTGTTGATGACCTTGCGGATCCGCTCGGAGCCGCCCTCGGGCGCGAACGTGAGGCCGGTGCGCCGACCGTTGCGGGACAGCTCCTGCGCCAGGTCGATGTTGAAGGCGTCGACCCGGGTGGACGGCAGCGACAGCGAGACGTTGGTGTCGGCGTACTGCTGGGCCAGGCCCGAGCACATGTCGCCGATCTCGGAGTGGTCGGCGCTGGACAGCGAGAGCAGGCCGACCTCGGAGAAGCCGGAGAACTCCAGGCCCTCCTTCACCATCTGCCCCACGGTGGTGATCGACCGCTCGCGTACCGGGCGGGTGATCATGCCGGCCTGGCAGAACCGGCAGCCCCGGGTGCAGCCGCGGAAGATCTCCACGGCGTACCGCTCGTGGACCGTCTCGGCGAGCGGAACCAGCGGCTTCTTCGGGTACGGCCAGGCGTCCAGGTCCATGGTCGTGCGCTTGGCCACCCGGAACGGCACGTCCGGACGGTTCGGCACGACGCGCTGGATCCGGCCGTCCGGCAGGTAGTCGACGTCGTAGAAGCGCGGCACGTAGATGCTCTCCGTACGCGCGAGGCGCAGCAGCAGCTCCTCACGACCACCGGGGCAGCCCTCGGCCTTCCACTCCCGGATGATGCCGGTGATCTCGAGGACCGCCTCCTCGCCGTCGCCGAGCACCGCGGCGTCGATGAAGTCGGCGATCGGCTCCGGGTTGAAGGACGCGTGCCCGCCGGCGAGCACGATCGGGTCGTCGTCGCCCCGGTCGGCGGCGTCCAGCGGGATGCCGGCCAGGTCCAGGGCGGAGAGCATGTTGGTGTAGCCGAGCTCGGTCGCGAACGAGATGCCGAGCACGTCGAACGCCTTCACCGGGCGGTGCGCGTCGACCGTGAACTGCGGGACGCCCCGCTCCTTCATCAGCGCCTCGAGGTCCGGCCAGACCGCGTACGTCCGCTCGGCCAGCACGTCGGGCTGCTCGTTGAGCACCTCGTACAGGATCTGCACGCCCTGGTTGGGCAGGCCCACCTCGTACGCGTCCGGGTACATCAGCGCCCAGCGCACGGTGGTCGCGTCCCAGTCCTTGACGACGGCGCCGAGCTCGCCGCCCACGTACTGGATCGGCTTACTGACCCGGGGCAGCAACTGCTCGAGCTGAGGAAAGACCGAAGCGATACTCATGCCACGGCCTCGCTTCGCTCCCCCGCGCCATGAGGCACGAGCGCACTGAGTTGACTGATTCGCTCGCGTTGCTCGCTCATGGGCATCCAGCGTACGCGGGCTAGCGGTTCACCTCTTCCGCGGCCTGGCGCAGGTTCGTGGCCAGAAGATCATCTCGGAACGCGCACAGCTGAAGCGTCATCCGGGCCGGCCCCGACTCGCCCACCACCAGCCGGATCGGGGTGCCGTTGCGATCCAGGTCACCCACGAGCGAGTCGAGCAGCCGCACGCCCGCGCTGTCCAGGAACGAGACGGCGGTCAGGTCGATGAGCACCGCGCCGGCCCGGCCGGTGTGCCGCACGATCTCGCGGCCGATCGCCGGGGCGTTCGCCAGGTCGATCTCACCCGTGAGGCGGACCACCGCGGCGTCGCCAACCTTCGCGAAGGTCACCCACTGGTCGGTCATCGCGCCTCTCCGCGGGAACGCCGCATGGTCACTGTCGTGCCGTCCGTACGGTCGAATGTCACGTCGTCCATCACCTGGTGGATCAGTTGCAGGCCGCGCCCGCGGGACAGGTCGGCGCCCGCCGCCTGCCAGTCGCCGCGATCGGTCACGCGGATCTCGACGGCCTCCTCGGAGATCGTCGCGGTGACGTCGACGATGCCGAACGGGTCGTTGCGGTAGCCGTGCTCGATGGCGTTCGCGACCGCCTCCGAGCCGGCCAGCAGCACCGCCTGGGTGCACTCCTCGTCGAGGCCGTGCGACAGGAGCCAGCCGCGCAGATCCTTGCGGAGCAGCGCTATCTGCACCGGGTCGGCGCCGATGGAGCGCTCCAGCCGGTCCTCGGTGCCGATCGCCAGGCAGAGCAGGCAGACGTCGTCGCCGTGCTCGCGGCCGACAAGGCTCTGCGCCAGGCCGGCGGTGAGGCCGGGCAGCGGGGCGTCGCGCCGGCCCGCGTACGCCCGGGCCAGCATCTCGAAGCCGGCGTCGATACGGCGGTTCCGGCGCTCGATCAGCCCGTCGGTGTAGAGCAGCACCCTGGTGCCGGCCGCCAGCGGCGTACGGTGCTCGATGCGCGTCCGGCGCCCGGCGTGCGAGCCGAGCGCACCGGAACGGCCGTCGAGCAGGTAGCGCGGGGAGCCACCCGGCTCGGCGAGCAGCGGCGGCAGATGCCCCGCGCAGGCGTACGTCATCTCGCGGGTGCTCAGGTCGACCTCGGCGTACGCGACTGTGGCCATGCGCGCCGACTCGACCCGTTCGACGAACCGGTCCAGGCGTTCCAGCAGCCGGGCCGGGCCGGCCTCCGCCGAGGCGAGGGCGCGGATCGCGCTGCGCAGCTGGCCCATGGTGGTGGCCGCGTCGATGCCCCGCCCGACCACGTCGCCGACGACCACGGCCAGCTTGTCCGGGGTGATCAGGAACGCGTCGAACCAGTCACCGCCGACCTCGAGATCGTGGGCGGCCGCCTGGTAGTGGGTCTCGACGGCGAAACGCGGGTCGCTCGGCACGTCGCCGGCGAGCAGGCTGCGCTGCAGCGTCCGGGCGATGGCCCGTTCCTGCTCGTAGAGCCGGGCGTTCTCCAGCGCGAGCGCGGCGCGGTCGGCCAGGTCGGTGAGGAAGGCGGTCTCCTCGGCGGTACGCCGGCCCGCGGCCGACCGCAGCGCGAGGGTGCCCAGCACCTTGCCGCCCACGCTCAGCGGCAGCACGGCGCAGTCGAGGCCGGCGCCGGGCTCGGCGAACTCGGCCTTGCCGTTGGCCACGACCAGGGCGGTCCGCTCCGCGAGCCGGTCCGGGTCGGGCTCGGGACCGCCGGCGTCGGCGACCAGGCCGGCCGGGCCGATCTGCAGGCGTACGGCGGCCCACTCGGCGATCTCGGGGACCAGCCGCTCGGCCAGGCGCCGGGCCCGGGGCATGAGCCGCTGCAACTCCTCGAGGGAGCGGGTGGTCTCGGCGAGGAACGTGGCGCGCGCCTCGCGGCGGCGGGCGGCGTCGTAGAGGCGGGCACGGTCCAGCGCCTGCCCGACCTGATGGCCCAGGAGCCGGACGACGCGCAGCTCGCTGTCGCTGAGCTCGCGCTCCTCGGTGAAGCCGAAGCAGAGCACGCCGAGCACCTCGGCGCCGATCGCCTCACCCGCGAGGCCGGCCGTGAGCGGAAGCATCACCGCCGTCCGGTATCCGGCCGGGCGCATGGCCTCCCCGAGTACCGGGAAGTGTTCCTCCGCCTCCGCGATCGAGCCGAAGACGTGCAGGTCGCCGCGGCGGGCGACCTCGGCGACCGGGTTCGGCGAGCCGAGCGGGATGTCGGGGTACTCGATGGCCTCGGGCCGGCTGCCGGCCAGCGCGATGAGCTGGTCGCTGTCGGCGTCGACGAGCCACACGCTGCTGCCCGCGGCGCCGAACGCCGCGGCGGGCGCCCCGATCACCGCCTCGGCGACCTCGGCGGCCGTGGGCGCGGCGGCCAGGTCGGCGACGACCTGCTGCAGCGCGCGGACGCGCTTCTCGGACGCCTCGGCCGCCCGCCGGGCGGTGAGCAGCTCCCGCTCGTACTGCCGGCGGTCGGTGGCTTTGAAGATCATGGTCCGCACCACCCGCGGCAGGCCGGCGGGGTCGCGGCCGAGCGCCGCGTTGACCAGGATGGGCAGCTGGGTGCCGTCCGCACAGATCAGCTCCAGCGCCAGCTCGTGGACGCCGTCCTGCATGGCCAGCAGCGGCGCGTAGTGCGTCTCGTAGAAGATCCGGTCGCCGGCGCCGAGCAGGTCACGGAACCGCCGCCGGCCGACCAGCTCGGCGCGGTCGTAGCCGGACCAGGCCAGGAACGTCCTGTTGACCCGGACGATCGTGCCGTCCGGCAGGGTCGTCAGGTAGCCGCACGGCGCGTTCTCGTAGAGGTCCCCGGGCTCCTCCTCCCAGGGCACCCGCAGGTCCTGCGTCACGTCCGGCCCACCACCGCCGTTCTCCGTCATGAATCTCAGACGTACGCCTTGATGGCGGCCACGGTCTCGGCCGGGGCGCTGAGGTTCGGGCAGTGCCCGGTCGCATTCATGGCCACCAGTGTGCTCCCCTTCAGGTGCGCGTGCACATAGTCGCCCACCGCGGCGGGCGCGATGACGTCGTCGGTGCACTGCAGGATCAATGCGGGCGTACGCACTTTTGCGAGGTCCCCGCGGTTGTCGGACAGGAACGTCACGCGCGCGAACTTCTTGGCGATCTCGGGGTCGGTGGCGCAGAAGCTGTTGGTCAGCTCCTGGCCGAGCTCCGGGCGGTCGGGATTGCCCATGATGACCGGCGCCATCGCGCTGGACCAGCCCAGGTAGTTGCTGTCCAGGGACTCGAGCATCGACTCGATGTCGCTGGTACGGAAGCCGCCGACGTAGTCCGCCGTGTCGATGTACCGGGGCGAGGGGCCGACGAGGATGAGCTTGGCGAAGCGGTCGGGTTCCCGCGCGGCGGCGAGCACACCGATCATGGAGCTCACCGAGTGCCCGACGAAGATGACGTCGTGCAGGTCGAGGTCGTGGATGATCTCCAGCACGTCGGACGCGTACCCGTCGAGCGTCGCGTAGCGCCGGTCGTCGTACGCCCGCAGATCCGACCGCCCGGCGCCGACGTGGTCGAACAGCACCACCCGGTGCGTGCCGGTGAACTCGGGTGCCACGAACCGCCACATGTTCTGGTCGCAGCCGTAGCCGTGGGCGAACAGCATCGGCTGCCCGTCCGGCTTCCCGCTGATGGTGATGGCGTGTCGCTGAATCGTGCTCATGTACGGGTCACCACGGGGTCACCATACGACTCCGTACCGTCGGCCACATCACCCCCCGTGTCCGTTCCCCGGAACGATCTCGCGCCGGGCGAGGTGGCGGGACGCTTCTAACCTGGCGCTACGGGGCCCTGAGCAGAGCGGGAGGAGATCGACGGATGACCGACCAGCAGCCGGGTGATCCGGCGGCGGGCGAATCCGACCACCACCCGGACGCCGCGGCCCCGGGCGGCACCCCGGACCCGACCCGCATCGACCCGGCCGGCCGCACGCCCGAGCCACCCACCGCCGCGGAGCCACCCACCGCCGCCGAGCCACCCACCGCCGCGGAACCACATACGGCCGCCGAGCCGCCCACTGCGGTGGCCGAAGACGTGCCGGAACGCTGGAGCGGATCCGCGGCTGTGCCGCCACCCACGCCGAAGAAGTCGCGCTGGTCCCGCCGCCGGCCGCAGCAGGACATTCCGGCGGTGGACCCGTGGGCGGACAGTGAGGACTGGTCGGCGACCCCGCCTGTGGACCCGTGGGCCGATCACGACACCCCGCTCGACGTCATGGAGCCGTTCCCGGAGGCGCTGCCACCCACCCGCATCGACGCCCCCCGCGCGGAGCTGCCGCCGACCCGCATGGAGAGCCCGCTACCCCCGACCAGGGTCGAACCCCCGGCGAGCCCGGCCCCCGCACCCCCACCGGCCGCGGCCGCAGGCCCCGCATCCAGCGCCCCGCCTTCGGAGCGCCGCGGCTGGCTCCGCAAGCGCCGCACGAACCCGGGCGCGGAGAAGGCCCAGCCCAGCCCCGCGCCCCCGCCGGCGTGGGCACCACCGGGCCCCGCTCTCCCGGCCGCCTACGCCGAACGCGCCCGCCCACTCCCGCCGCCGCCGGCGAAGGGCCGGAAGCGGCACAAGCAGGCCCCGCCGCCCCCACCCGCCTGGCGCCCACCGCAGGCCGCCGGCCCGCACCGGCCACCGCAGCCCGGCGGACCACACCGGCCGCTGCCGCCACCGCCGCGCCGCAAGCGCCGCTGGGGCCGGCGCCTGCTCATGTTCACCCTGCTCAGCGCCCTGTGCTGCTGCGGCGTACCCGGCTACTTCCTCTGGCCGGCCGCCCAGCAATATCCGGTCTCGGCGGTGCTGCCGTCCTCGGTCGCCGACTTCGACCTGCGCGACGACGGCGCCAGCAAGCGGGCGGTGGAACGCCTCGCCGACCAGGTCGGAGGTCTGAGCCTGGTGTCGGGTGACGTGTTCGCCGGCATGTACGCCGACGGCAACGGCAAACGCGTCACGATCTTCGGCAGCACCGGCCTGCGCCTCACCCCGGAGGCGGATGTCGAGGCGGAGCTGAGCCACCTCACCGACGAGTATCAGATCAAGGACGTCGAGGCGTACGACCTGGGCGAGACCGGCGTGCACGAGCGCTGCGGCGTCGGCCGGTCCGGCGGTGACACCGTGGTGGTCTGCGCCTGGGCCGACCGCGGCAGCCTCGCCACCGTGGTGCTGACCCGCCGGTCGGCGGCCGAGAGCGCCCGGCTCACCGGGGTCTTCCGCGACGTCCTGCTGCATCCGCGGATCGGGAGGAATGCGCAGCTCAGCCAGGGGTAGAACGTCGGCATGACGAGGCGCTGGATCTTCGCCGACCAGCTCGGCCCGCACTTCCTCGACCACCCGCGGCAGCCGGTGCTGCTGATCGAGTCGAAGGCGGTGTTCCGCCGGCGCCGCTTCCACCGGCAGAAGGCGCACCTGATCCTCTCCGCGCTCCGGCACCGGGCCGCCGAGCTGGGCGACCAGGCCGAGTACGCCCGCGCGGACACGTACGGCGAGATCGTCCGCGCGCACCCCGACGAGCTGAGCGTCTGCCATCCGACGTCCCGGGCCGCCCGCGAGCTCGTGCAGCGGCTGGACGTCGAGCTGTTGCCGCCGCGCGGTTTCGCCACGGCGCCCGGGGACTTCGTGGCGTGGGCGCAGGGCCGCAAGCACCTGCGGATGGAGGAGTTCTACCGCGACGCCCGGCGCCGGCACGCGGTGCTGATGGACGGCGACGAGCCGGTGGGCGGCAAGTGGAACCTGGATGCGGACAACCGGGAGCCGCCGCCCCGCGGGGCACAGAAGCTCGACGTCCCGCCGCCGCCGCGGATCCGTGAGGACGACATCGACGCCGAGGTCCGCGCGGATCTCGACCGGTGGGAGCGCGACGACGGCGTCGAGTTCATCGGCCGGGACGGTCCGCGGCAGTTCCCCGCGACCCGGCGGGAGGCGCTGGCCCGGCTGCGCCACTTCGTCACCCATCGGCTCGGCGCGTTCGGGCCGTACGAGGACGCGATGCTGGCCGGCGACCCGTGGATGGCGCACAGCATGCTCAGCGCCCCGCTGAACCTCGGCCTGCTGGACCCGCTGGAGATCGTCGAGAAGGCGGAGGGTGCGTACCGGTCGGGTGCCGCGCCGCTGAGCAGCGTCGAGGGCTTCGTCCGGCAGATCATCGGCTGGCGTGACTTCATTTGGCACCTGTACTGGCACTTCGAGCCCACCTACCGGGCCTCGAACGAGTTGCACGCCGACGACGCGATCCCGCGCTGGTTCGCCGAGCTGGACGCGGACGCCGTCGAGGCGCGCTGCCTGTCCGACGTGCTGGCCGGCGTCCGCGACCGCGGCTGGGTGCACCACATCCCGCGGCTGATGGTGCTGGGCAACTACGCGTTGCAGCGGGGCTGGAAGCCGGGCGCCCTGTCCGACTGGTTCCACCGGGCGTTCGTCGACGGGTACGAGTGGGTCATGACCGCGAACGTTGTCGGCATGAGCCAGTACGCGGACGCCGGCCGGATGAGCACGAAGCCGTACACGGCCGGCGGCGCGTACATCAACCGGATGAGCGACTACTGCGGCGGCTGCCGGTACGACCCGAAGGTCCGCGTGGGTGAGAACGCGTGCCCGTACACCGCGGGCTACTGGGCTTTCCTGCAGCGCAACGAGGGCCGGTTGCGCGCCAACCACCGCATGCGCCGCCCGATGCAGGGCCTGGACCGGCTCCCGGACGTCGAGGCGCTCGTCGAGCAGGAACGGGCCCGCGGCGACAGAGCTCCCTAGGCCTCTTCGGGCGCTGCACGCGGCGGCGCGTAGCGCGGCACGTACTCCTGGCCGGTGAGCTTCTGGATCTCGGCGATGACCTCGTCGGTCAGCGCACGCAGCGCGGTCCGGTCGTTCGGGCGCCCGGCGACCGGGATCGGCTTGCCGAACTTCACGACGACCTTGCCCTTGCCGAGCTTCGGGTACGGCTGCCCGATGGGCTGCACCTTGTCCGTACCCGCCATGCCGACCGGGATGATCGGCACCCCGGCCGCCACCGCCAGCCGCGCCACGCCCGTTCGCCCTCGGTAGAGCCGCCCGTCCGGGGAGCGGGTGCCCTCCGGGTAGATCGCGACGAGGTCGCCGGCCTTGAGCACCGGGATCGCGCCGTCGAACGCGGTGAGCGCCGCCCGGCCACCGGCCCGTTCGACCTTGATCGCGCCGAGGCCCTCCATCAACCACTTGGTGGCGTTCCCGCGGAGGCCGCCGCCCCGGAAGTATTCGGACTTGGCCCAGAACGCGATGTGCCGCGGGACGGTGGAGCCGAGGAACAGCTCGTCGGCGACGGACAGGTGGTTGCCGGCCAGGATCGCGCCGCCGGTCGCGGGGATGTTCTCGAGACCTTCGACGTGCGGCCGCCAGCCGAGCTTCATCACGTTACCGACTGTGACCTTGCCGATCGAGTAGAGCAGCGGCAACGTGTTCCTCCGGCGGGGACGTGCAGCGAAAAAGCGGGGGGCGCAGAGACATTATCCGACGTCAGGGCCGTCAACCCGTTGATCTTGGATGCCGGGCTCGGCATTTACCGCGCAACACGGCAAATGCCGAGCCCGGCGAGGCGTGTCTCACACGGCGCGGGTCACCGAGACGGTCACCGTCTCGCCCTCGCCGGCCTCCCCCGCGAAGCCCCCGGCCACCTCACCGAAGGTCAGCGACGTCGCGAGCGTCTCCGCGGCCACGAAGTCGCGGTGCGCGTCGACCGCCTGCTCCACTGCCGCGGACCCGGCCAGGGTCAGCGCGATGCGGTCCGAGACGTCCAGGTCGGCGTCGCGGCGGGCCTGCTGCACGACGCGGATGACGTCGCGGGCCAGGCCCCCGGCCGCCAGTTCGGGGGTGACCTCGGTGTCCAGGACGACCACGCCCCGGCCCGCGGGCAGCGGCGCCGAGTTGTCCGCGTCGGCGGCGACGAGCTTGAGCTCGTACTCGCCCTCCTGCAGGGCGACGCCGGCCGCGACCGGCGCGCCGTCCACCAGCTCCCAGTCGCCGGCCTTGACGGCCTTGATGACCTGCTGGACCTGCTTACCCAGGCGCGGGCCGAGGGCCCGCGGCACCACGGTCAGAACCTGCCGGGAGTACGCGCTGACGTCGCCGCTGAACAGCACGTCCTTGACGTTGACCTCGTCGGCCAGCAGGTCCTTGAACGCCTCGAGGCCCGCGGCGTCCGGGGTGGCGACGGTCAGCTTCGCCAGCGGCAGCCGTACCCGCAGCGCCTTGGCCTTGCGCAGCGAGAGGGCCGCCGACGCCGCGTCCCGGATCGCGTCCATGGAGGCCACGAGCTTGTGATCGGCGGGGAACGCGTCGGCCTGCGGCCAGTCGGTCAGGTGCACCGAACGGCCGCCGGTCAGCCCGCGCCAGATCTCCTCGGTGGTCAGCGGCGCGAGCGGGGCGAGCACCCGGCACAGCACCTCGAGCACGGTGGCGAGGGTGTCGAACGCGTCGGCGTCGCCCTCCCAGAACCGGTCACGGGAGCGGCGCACGTACCAGTTGGTCAGCGCGTCCAGGTACGCCCGCACCGACCCCGCGGCGCTGGAGATGTCGTAGTCGTCCATCTTCGCCTGGACGTCCGCGACCAGCTCGTTCGTCTTCGCCAGGATGTACCGGTCCAGCAGGTGCGTGGAGTCGGTACGCAGCGTCGCCGTGTGCCCCGAGGCGTTCGCGTACAGGCTGAAGAAGTACCAGACGTTCCACAGCGGAAGCAGCACCTGCCGTACGGAATCCCGGATCGCCGTCTCGGTCACGGGCATGTCCCCGCCCCGCAGCACCGGCGACGACATGAGCATCCAGCGCATCGCGTCGGAGCCGTACGAGTCGAACACCTTGTAGACGTCGGGGTAGTTCCGCAGGCTCTTGGACATCTTGCGCCCGTCCTCGCCGAGCAGGATGCCGTGGCTGAGGCAGTTGCGGAACGCGGGCCGGTCGAACAGCGCGGTGGCCAGCACGTGCATGGTGTAGAACCAGCCGCGGGTCTGGCCGATGTACTCGACGATGAAGTCGCCCGGGTAGTGGTGCTCGAACCAGTCCTTGTTCTCGAACGGGTAGTGCACCTGCGCGAACGGCATCGACCCGGACTCGAACCAGCAGTCGAGCACCTCCGGCACCCGGCGCATCGTCGACTTCCCGGTCGGGTCGTCCGGGTTGGGCCGGGTCAGCTCGTCGACGTACGGGCGGTGCAGGTCGGTGACCTTCACCCCGAAGTCGCGCTCCAGCTCCTCGAACGAGCCGTACACGTCGACCCGCGGGTAGGTCGGGTCGTCGGACTTCCACACCGGGATCGGCGAGCCCCAGAAGCGGTTCCGCGAGATCGACCAGTCGCGGGCGTTGGCCAGCCACTTGCCGAACGAGCCGTCCTTGATGTGCGCGGGCGTCCAGGTGATCTCCTGGTTGAGCTCGACCATCCGGTCCCGGAACGTCGTGACCGCCACGAACCAGGACGACACGGCCTTGTAGACCAGCGGGGTGTCGCAGCGCCAGCAGTGCGGGTACGAGTGCGTGTACCCCTCGTGCCGCAGCACCAGCCCGCGTCCCTTGAGGTCGGCGATGATCGGCTTGTTCGCCTCGAAGACCTGCACGCCCTGCCACGGCCCGACCAGCGCCGTGAACCGGGTGTGCTCGTCCACGGTCACGATGGTCGGGATGCCGGCGGCGTTGCAGACGTTCTGGTCGTCCTCACCGAAGGCGGGCGCCTGGTGCACGACCCCGGTGCCGTCCTCGTCGCTCACGTAGTCGGCGGCCAGCACCTGAAAGGCGTTCGGCCCGGCCCGCTCGACGAGGAAGTCGAACATCGGCGTGTACCGGCGGCCGGCCAGCTCGCTGCCGCGTACCGTCCCGACCTGCTCAAAACCTTCGAGCTCTTTCGCGTACGCCGAGACGCGCCCCGCCCCCAGGATGACCTTCCGGCCGTCCTTCTCCAGCACGGCGTACTCGATGTCGGGGCCGACGGCGAGCGCGAGGTTCGACGGCAGCGTCCACGGCGTGGTGGTCCACACCGCGATGTCCTCGCCGGTCTCCAGGCGGAAAGTGACGGTCAGCGCCGGGTCCGTACGGTCCCGGTACACGTCGTCCATGCGCGTCTCGGTGTTCGACAGCGGCGTCTCGCACCGGAAGCAGTACGCGAGCACCCGGAAGCCCTCGTACACCAGGCCCTTGTCGTGCAGGGTCTTGAACGCCCACATGACCGACTCCATGTAGCTGGGGTCGAGGGTCTTGTAGTCGTTGCCGAAGTCGACCCAGCGCGCCTGGCGCGTGACGTACCGCTCCCAGTCCTTGGTGTAGGTCAGCACCGACGTGCGGCAGGCCTCGTTGAACTTGTCGACGCCCAGCTCGAGGATCTGCGCCTTGGTGCTGATGCCGAGCTGCTTCTCGGCCTCGACCTCGGCGGGCAGCCCGTGGGTGTCCCACCCGAAGCGGCGTTCGACGTGCTTGCCGCGCATGGTCTGGTACCGCGGGACCACGTCCTTGACGTACCCGGTGAACAGGTGGCCGTAGTGCGGCAGCCCGTTGGCGAACGGCGGGCCGTCGTAGAAGACGTACTCGTTGCTGCCGTCCTGCCCGGCCGGGCGCTGGTCGACGGAGGCCTCGAAGGTCTTGTCGGCCGCCCAGTGCTCGAGCACGGCCCGCTCGACCGCGGGCAGGTCCGGGCTCGCGGGCACGACGCCGTCGGTGTGCTGCGGATACGCCATCGGTGGTTCGCTCTCCTCGCAGGTCACGTGGACTGCGAGGACGAGCCTGGGCCCGCGGTACCACCTCGCTTGACGGCCCATGCGAGCCGCCCGCTCATTCGCCGGCTGGGGTGCGGGCCGGTGCCGCCCGGTTCTACTGAGACCTGGACAGGTCCGTTCTTCCGGAGGCTCCCCGGTGATGGCCGGATCGACGCCTGCAGGAGACAACGATACCGGCCCGCAAATGTTCCCTACCGCCGACGGGGCGCCTTCAGCGTGGTCGACCAGAGCGACACGCCGTCACGATCGCGCAGGTCGACCCGGAAGTCGCCGGTGCGGCCGTCGATCCGCACCTCGCCGAAGTGCTGGTACCCCTCCGCCGGCGACGCGTTCGCCACCGGCGGGGTGTGGATGAACGCGGTGTCCGGCCCGAACGTCGCGTCGAGCTTGTTCGGCCCGAACGCCCCGGCGTGCGCCGGCCCGGAGACGAACTCCCAGAACGGCGTGAAGTCCTGCACAGCCGCCCGCGCCGGGTCGTAGTGGTGCGCGGCCGTGTAGTGCACGTCCGCGGTGAGGAAGACGATCCCGGTCACCCCGGCGCGGTGCGCCTCCTGCAGGACCTGCGCGAACTCGAGCTCCCGCCCCTTCGGCGCGCCCGGGTCACCCTGCGCGACACCCTCCTGCGCGGCGGGCCCGTCCGGCACGACGACGCCGAGCGGCAGGTCGTTGGCGATCACCTTCCAGGTCGCCCGCGACTCCTTCAGCCCGCGGATCAGCCATTCCCGCTGCTCACTGCCGAGCAGCCCACGCTTCGGGTCGGCATGGACATTGCCGTCGTTCGGGTCCTTGAAGGTGCGCATGTCCAGCACGAAAACATCCAGAAGCGGACCGTACGGGATCACGCGATGAACCGGTCCCGACTGCGACGGAATCGGAACCCACTCGTGGTACGCCTGATGCGCGCGAGCCGCCAGGACGTCCACCCGCTTCTCGGTGTACCGCGCGTCGTCGAGGATCTCCCCGGGATACCAGTTGTTCAGCACCTCGTGGTCGTCCCACTGGTTCACCTGCGGCACCTCCGCGGCGAACGCCCGGTACGCCTCGTCCAGCAGGTTGTACGCGTACTGCCCTCGGTACTCGGTCAGCGTCTCCGCGACCTTGGACTTCTCCTCGGTCATCAGGTTCCGCCAGATCCGCCCGTCCGGCAGCGTCACCTGGGCGCTCAGCGGGCCGTCCGCGTACACCGTGTCGCCGCTGTGCAGCAGGAAGCCGGGGCGCCGGGCCCGCATCGACTCGAAGATCTTCAGTCCCCCGTACGCCGGGTCGATGCCCCAGCCCTGCCCGACCACGTCACCGGTCCAGACGAACGAGACGTCCTGCCGCCGGGTGGGTGCGGTGCCGAGCTGCCCGTCGACGGGCTCGCTGAGCAGGCCGGGACGGTCGAGGCTCTCCACCCGTACGGAAAAGAACAAGCGCTCCCCCGGCGGCAGCCCGCGCAGCCGCACCTTGCCGGTGAAGTCGGTGTCCGGGGTGAGTACCGGGCCGCGGATGCGGCGCGCACCCCGCAGGTCGGGGCGGCGGCTCACCTCGACCCACATCCGGCCCGGCCGGTCGGCCCGGGTCCACACGACGGCGGAGGAGGCGGTGGCGTCGCCGCTCTGCACGCCGTGGGTGATGACGGGACGGCTGGCGCTCCACCCGCTCCAGGGTCCGCCGGCGAGCGCGGACCCGGCGGGCAGGGCGCTCAGCACACCACCGGCGAGGCCGGCGCGCAGCAGGCTGCGTCGATCGATCGAGGTCATGAGGCAGGTCTATCGGCCGGACATGAATCCCCGGTGAATGTCACATCGCGGCGGCCTGACTCGTCCAGGTACCGACAACGCACCCCACCAGGAGGAACACATGCCCCGCTTGACGATCGACAAAGTGGCACCGGGCGCGTACCGCGCGGTCTACGGCATGGAGAAGTACTGCCGCGAGAACGTCGACCCGACCCTGTACGAGCTGGTCAAGCTGCGCGCGTCCATGGTCAACGGCTGCTCGTTCTGCACCGACATGCACAGCACCGAGGCGCTGAAGATGGGCGAGTCCAGCCGCCGGCTCTTCGCGGTAGCGGCCTGGCACGACGCACCCTTCTTCACCGCGAAGGAGCGCGCCGCGCTGGCTCTCACGGACGCGGTGACCCGCCTCGGCGAGCACGGCGTCCCGGACGAGGTCTGGGAGCCGGCCGCCAAGGAGTTCACCGAGGAGGAACTGGGCAACCTGCTGATGGCCATCGCGACCATCAACGTCTGGAACCGGCTCTCCATCGCCGTCCAGAACGAGCCGCCCGCGCTGGAAGAGGCCGCCTAGAGCTTGGGGAACCAGAGCGCGAGCTCGCGGGCCGCGCTCTCCGGGGAGTCGGAGGCGTGCACCAGGTTCTCCCGGTTGGACAGCGACAGGTCGCCGCGGATCGTCCCCGCGGCGGCCTTGCGCCCGTCGGTGGCGCCGACCAGCGTCCGCACGACGGAGATCACCTCGTCGCCGGAGAGCACCAGCGCGGCCAGCGGCCCGCCGGTCATGAACTCCTTGAGCGGCGGGTAGAACGCCTTGTCGACGTGCTCGGCGTAGTGCTGGTCGGCCAGCCCCGCGTCCATGGTCCGCAGCTCGAGCGCCTCGATGACCAGGCCCTTGCGCTCGAACCGGCCGAGGATCTCCCCGAGCAGACCGCGCCGCAGCGCGTCGGGCTTGACGAGCACGAGCGTCCGCTCGGCAGTGCTGGTGGACACGGGAAGGGCCTCCTGAGTGAGCACGTGACAAGCCGACACGCCGGGTACGCGGCCGGGAGGTCAGCCTATCGGTACGGTTTTCGGCCCGGGTGCCAACCGCCGGGTAGCGCCCTTTCCCCGGGTGCTCGCCGCTACGTAACCTCATGGGTAATCCCGGGAGGTCCACAGTGGCGAACCAGAACGGCAGGCCGGTAGCCCCGGCCCGCAAGGTCGTGGCCGCGGTGGTCGGCACCATCGCCGGCTTCGTGATGGTGTTCGGCCTCGGCATGTCGAGCTGGGCGATCGTCGCCCTGGGCGCGGCGATGCTCGCGCTGGCGATCGGCATCGGCATGGTCAACGTCGCGCGCCGCGGCGCCCGCGCCTGGGTGGCGGGCTCCGCCCAGGTCAAGGCGGTCTCGGACCCGCCCACGACGTCGATCTACGGCCGGGCCGAGCTCCAGGTCGTGATCATCGCCCCGGGCCTGCCGGCCCGGGAGGTGACGGTCCGCGACCCCCGCGTCCCGGTCGCCAAGTGGCCCCAGCCGGGCGACATGCTGCCGGTCACGGTCGACGTCGACGACATGCGCCGGGTGAAAATCGACTGGGAAGAGGCCGACACCCACGGCGCGACGGTCACCAACGTCCCGCCGGCCTTCTACGAGGAGGACCTGCCGGACGACGACCTCCTCGGCGGAGACCCGGAGCCACCCCCGTGGGCCACCCGAGACCGCCAATGGGGCCGAGGCCCGGACGAACCGCCCCCGCCGCCACCCCCAGCCCCCCGAACGGGCACCCTCGACGACGACATCCCACCCCCACCACCCCCAGCCCACGTGATCGTCCGCGACGACCCGGGCGGCCCGATCCTCGAAGGCCAGGTCGTGGAGGGCGACTACACCCAGCCCCTCCCCCAACGAGCCCGTACGGCCACAGCCACAGCCACACCGCCCACGCGCCCAGAACCCCGCCCAAGCCCTCGCCCCAGCCCGCGCCCCCGGCCCCGCCCGGCCCCCTCCCCAGAGACAGCCCCACCCCGAGACGCCGCAACCCCGACTGCTCCCCCACCGCAGCCCCCGGAACCTCCCACTGCCACCGCGGCCACCCCAGCCGCGCCGTCAGCGACCCCCGAAGCCCCAGCCCCCGAAGCCCCAGCCAGCGAAGCCCCAGCCCCCGCAGCCCCAGCCACCGCAGCCCCAGCCCCCGCAGCCCCAGCCACCAAGCCCCACGACACCGAGCCGGCGCGCCCCACAACCCCAGCCGCCCAGACGGCGACGCCCACAACCGCAGCTGAGCAGACGGCGTCACCCACAACCCCACCTGCGCCCGCCGAAGCCGTCACCAACTCTCCGGACGCCCCGGCAACGGCCGACCGCACCATCCCGGACGACCCGGAACCCCCCACAGGCCACCCGGCCGATCAAGCACCCCCCCACCTCCGCGACGACGACATCGACCTCCCCCTGGACGGCGACCCGGAACCACCCCCAGAAACCCAACTCCGCTCCCAGCAGGCACTGGCCACCGACATCCTGGCCCCGCCGCCAACCGAAACCCCCACCCGCGCCACCCCCGCGTCCGCACCCACAACCGGCCCTACCTCCGCGGCCGGCAGCGAGACGACCACCGGGTCGACCTCAGGCGGCCACCCCCCAACCCAGGCAAGAGCGGCCCGCCTCCTGGACACGGAATCCACCCGCCCCCCAGCCCCCAAGCCGCTGGACGACGACCTCCTGGGCGACCTCGAACCACCCCCCTGGCAGCAGCGCACCTCCCCCACCCCGGCCCCGGCACCCACGCGCCAACCGGCACCCGCGGCCATCCCAGAACCCGCCGCCACCCCCCAGGCCGACGACCCGGAACCCGCCGCCACCCCCCAGGCCGCCGCCCCCCAGGCCGCCGCCCCGGAACCCGCCGCCCCGCAGGCCGCCGCCGACCCGCAAACCGCCTCGCCCCCGCCCACCCGCCGGCCGGAAGTGCCCTCGTCGGCCACCCCGCAGCCTCAGCCGAGACCCGAAGGCCCCGATCCCCAAGCCACCCCCAGGACGGGCGTGGTAGCGGCATCGGCCCCCGCGGCCGACCACCCCACCCTCCGCCCGAAGCCGGCCGCCACCGGCCTGGCCGCAGCGGTCGCCGCAGGGGTATCAGCCATCAGCAACGCCTTCCGCTCCAGAAACGACCCCCGCCCCGAGGAGAACCACCCCGACCCCACCGCCCACGCAGAAGCAGCAGCCACCCCCCACCCAGCACCGCGACCCCACCCAGCACCGCGACCTCAACCGGCACCCCAACAGCCGTCCCCCCAACCACGCACGCCGCAACCGACCCCCCACCCCACCGCCGGCCAACCCCCACGCGCGCCGCAGCCCACCTCCCCCCACCCATCAGCGAAGCAGCCCACCCCCGAACCAACGACCCCCCAGCAAGCCGCCACCCACCCAGCACCGCAACCGACGGCCGCGCATGCAGCCGCGACCCACCAAGCACCGCAACCGACGGCCCCCGACGCAGCCGCCACCCACCAAGCACCGCAACCGACGGCCCCCGACGCAGCCACCACCCACCAAGCACCCCAACCGGCCCCGCCGCGACCCGACCCACAGCCCGTCGTGCCGCCCACCGCCGCGCAGCCCACGCACGACACGCAGCCCATGCAGCCGCCCTCGACTGCCACGCAGCCGCCGGCTCCCACTCCTGTGTCCACCACGCCGCCCCAGCCCCCGGAGCGCGCCGCCGAGAACGCTCCGCCGGCGGGCGAAGGTCAGCCCGGAAGCCCCTGGTCAGCCCTCGAAGGCGGCTTCGAACCGGACGACCGCACGAACGACCTCATCACCGCGTACCCGAGCGCCCGCCCCGGCCCGTCGGCAGCCATCCACGGCGTGGGCATCACGGTCCTGGTGACGAACCTCGACCGCTCGATCGCCTTCTACAAGGACATGCTCGGCTTCTACGTCATCGACGCGGGCTCAGCGAGCGCGGTCCTGGCCTCGGGAGACACCCGCCTCGTCCTGCGTACGGTCCACGACCTCTCCACCGTGGCCGGCCGCCTCATCCACCTCAACCTGGAGGTAGGCGACGTAGAAGCCGTGTACGAGGAGCTCAAGCGCAAAGGCGTGACGTTCGTCCACGGCCCCCGCCCGGTCAACCGCGGCGACAAGCTCGAACTCTGGGCGGCCTCATTCCGAGACCCGGACGACCACAACATCGCCATAACCCAATGGCGCGCCATCCGCTGACCACCCACAGCACAACGCGCCGAACCCAGCAAAGCTGACACAAGCGAAGCAGGCTGACGCCCAGCGAAGCACCACGAGAGACGGCCGCACGAGAGACGGCCGCCGGAGCACCAGCCCCGGCGGCCGTCACCATTCCAAAGACGCACAAGCGACGCCCGCACAGCGCCACCAACTACCACAACGCCGCGCCCGCCAGCGAGATCAGCCCAACCTCTAGCCGACCCCGCCGCGGCGATCCATCACCCCAGAATCGTCCGCCGCACATAGCTCGCATAAGCCCAGGCAGCCCCGAAGATGAGCCCCAAAGCAGCCAACGACCAATGCAGTAGCCCACACCCGAGCAACAGCACCTGAATCCCGGTACCCGCATGCCAGGCCCATGCCCGCCGCATACTCCCAGCCACCCCGGCGGCCAGAACGGCGAGCCCGACGACAGCCCCGATCCCCCACCCGCTCAAATCCCCGCCGAGAATCCGAATCGGCTGTATAGCAAGCAGCAGAACGATCGCCTCGAGCACCAACGTGCCGGCTCCGAGCCCCCGTACGGCCCCAGCCGGATTCCGAAGCCCCGACCGTGGCTCACCGGAAGCGGAACCGTCCTCCGAAGACCGCCCGGCAGAAGGAGAACCCGACTCCTCAGGCAAAGAGGAAGGCCCAGCCCCCTCACTCATTTCTTCAGCAGCTTCCGAGCATCCGCCACAGTCACCATGGACCCGGTGATGAGCACCCCAACCCCGCTCAGCTCCCCACCGGTGTCCTCCTCAGCCAGCACCACGGCCTCCTCGATGGCATCCGGCATCGTCTGCGCGACCGTCACCCGGTCCTCGCCGAAGATGTCCGACGCGATCTGAGCCAGCTCGTTGACCGGCATCGACCGCGGCGAGCTGTTCTGCGTCACCACGAGTCGCGCGACGACCGGTTCCATGAGGTCGAGCAGCCCGGACACGTCCTTGTCGCCGAGCACGGCGACGACCGCAACCAGGTGGCGGAACGCGAACTCCTCCTCCAGCGCGTTCACCGTCGCGGCCATGCCGTGCGGGTTGTGGGCGCCGTCGAGCAGGATCGTGGGCGCGCTGCGGACGCGTTCCAACCGGCCGGGAGAATCCACCCCCGCAAAGCCTTCGCGTACGAGCTCAGCCTCGAGCTGCCGCCCGCTCCCGGCTCCCAGGAACGCTTCGACGGCCGCGAGAGCCAGCGCCGCGTTCTGAGCCTGATGTGCGCCGAACAGCGGAAGGAACACCTCGTCGTACACGCCCCCCAGCCCCTGCAGGGTGAGCAGTTGCCCGCCGACCGCCTGGTCACGGCGGATCACCCCGAACTCGCTGCCCTCCCGGGCGAGCGTGGCACCCATCTGGGTACAGCGCTCCAGCAGCGGCCGCATCGCCTCCTCGGTCTGCACCGCGCTGATCACGGTCGCGCCCTGGTGGATGATGCCGGCCTTGGCCCAGGCGATGTCCTCGATCGTGTCGCCGAGCCACTCGGTGTGGTCGAGCCCGATCGGCGTGATGACGCAGACCCCCGCCTCGATGACGTTGGTGGCGTCCTCCTCACCGCCGAGCCCGACCTCGACCACGGCGATGTCCACGGGAGCATCCGCAAATGTCGCGTACGCCATGGCCGTGGTCATGTCGAAGTACGTCAGCGGCTCGGCCGCCCGCTTGTCGACAAGGTCGGCCAGCGGCGCCACCTCGTCGTACGTGGCAGCCAACCGCTCCTCGGACACCGGCTCCCCGTCGAGGCTGATCCGTTCCCGGACGGTCTCGAGATGCGGGCTGGTGTAGCGCCCGGTGTGCAGCCCGTGCGCCCGGAGCAGACTGTCGATCATGCGCGCGGTCGACGTCTTGCCGTTCGTCCCGGTCAGATGAATGGCCGGGTACGCCCGCTGCGGGCTCCCCAGCACATCCATGAGGTCCCGGATCTTCTGCATGTCGAACGCCATGCGGGTGAAGCCGCGCCCGTTCAGCGCGGCCACCACCTCGTCATACGTACTCATGCCACACCGACTTCCACGGACGGCCGCCCGCTCACGCGGCTGGTCTTCCCCGAGAACAACCTGCTCACGCGGCCCGCCAACACCGAGGACCGCCTGCTCACGCGGCCGGCCTCCCCCGAGAACAACCTGCTCACGCGGCCGGCCAACACCGAGAACCGCCCGCTCATGCGGCCGGCAGACTCTGCAGGGCCGCCGCGATCCGGGCCAGGTCGGCCTCCGCGGTTGCCAACCGGTCCTTGATCTTGGCCACCACGGGCTCCGGCGCCTTGCCGACGAACGCGGCGTTGTCGAGCTTCGCCCGGCACTGGGCCGCTTCCTTCTCGGCCGCCGCGCGGTCCTTCTCGAGCCGCGCCCGTTCGGCTGCGACGTCGATCGTCCCCCGGGTGTCGAGGTCCACGGTGATACCACCGGTGATGGCCAGCGTCGCCGTTGCGCTGAACTCGCTGGTCGGCGCGTCAAGCCGGGCCAGTGACCGGATCAACGGCTCGTGCGTGTCGATGCCGACATTGCCCAGCCCGGTGAGCGCCGCGCTGACCCGCTGGCCGGGGCGCAGGCCCTGGTCGGAGCGGAACCGCCGGACCTCGGTCACGACCTTCTGCAACGCGGAGATCTCCTCCTCGGCCGCGTCGTCGATCAGGGCGGTGTCCACCGTCGGCCACGAGGCCCGCACGATGGTCTCGGCGCCGGTCAGCACCGTCCACAGCTCCTCGGTGACGAACGGGATCACCGGGTGCAGCAGGCGCAGCAGCTGGTCCAGCACGTGCCCGAGCACCCGCCGCGTACGCGCCGCCTCCGCTCCGTCGGCAGCCAGGACCGGCTTGCTCAGCTCGACGTACCAGTCGCAGACGTCGTCCCACGCGAAGTGGTAGAGCGTGTCGCACACCTTCGCGTACTCGTACGCCGCAAACTGCTCGTCCACCTCACCGATGACGTGCTGCAGCCGCGACAGGATCCACTTGTCGACGGAGGACAGCTCACCGACCGGCGGCAGCTCGCCCTCGACGGTCGCCCCGTTCATCAGGGCGAACCGCGTCGCATTCCACAGCTTGTTGCAGAAGTTGCGCGAGCCCTGGCACCACTCCTCGCTGATCGGTACGTCCGAACCGGGGTTGGCGCCCCGCGCGAGCGTGAACCGGGTGGCGTCGGCGCCGTACCGGTCGATCCAGTCCAGCGGGTCCACGACGTTGCCGAACGACTTCGACATCTTCTTGCCGTGCCCGTCGCGGACCATGCCGTGCAGGTTCACCACGTTGAACGGCTGCACGTCCTCCATCGCGTACAGGCCGAACATCATCATCCGGGCGACCCAGAAGAACAGGATGTCGTACCCGGTGACGAGCACGCTGGTCGGATAGAACTTCGCCAGCGTGTCGGTCTGCTCAGGCCAGCCCATCGTGGAGAACGGCCACAGCGCCGACGAGAACCACGTGTCGAGCACGTCCTCGTCCTGCTTCCAGCCCTCGCCGGCCGGCGGCTCCTCGTCCGGCCCAACGCACACGACCTCGCCGTTCGGCCCGTACCAGACCGGAATCCGGTGCCCCCACCACAGCTGTCGCGAGATGCACCAGTCATGCATGTTGTCGACCCAGGCGAAGTACCGCTTCGACAGCTCGGCGGGCTCGATGGCCACGCGGCCGTCCCGCACGGCATCTCCGGCAGCCTTGGCCAGCGGACCGGTGTTCACGAACCACTGCAGCGACAGCCGCGGCTCCACCGTGGTCTTGCACCGAGAGCAGTGGCCGACGGAGTGCACGTAAGGCCGCTTCTCCGCGACGATCCGCCCCTGCTCGCGCAGCGCGTCCACCACCGCCGGCCGCGCCTCATAACGATCAAGACCTTCGAACGGCCCGGGTACGGTCACCACGGCCCGCTCGTCCATGATCGTGATGCTCGGCAGGTTGTGCCGCTGCCCGATCTCGAAGTCGTTGGGGTCGTGTGCGGGCGTGACCTTGACGGCACCGGTCCCGAAGCTCGGGTCCACGTGCTCATCCGCCACGATCGGGATGCGCCGGCCGGTCAGCGGCAGCTCCACCTCGGTCCCGACCATGTGCTTGTACCGCTCGTCATCCGGATGTACGGCCACAGCCGTGTCACCGAGCATCGTCTCCGCCCGCGTGGTGGCGACCACGATCGCGTTGTCCCCGTCGCCGTACCGGATCGACACGAGTTCGCCATCGTCCTCGGAGTGCTCGACCTCGATGTCACTGAGCGCGGTGAGGCACCGCGGGCACCAGTTGATGATCCGGTTGGCACGGTAGATCAGCTCATCCTCGTACAGCCGCTTGAAGATCGTCTGTACGGCCCGCGACAGCCCCTCGTCCATGGTGAACCGCTCGCGACTCCAGTCGACGGAGTCGCCGAGGCGCCGCATCTGCCCGAGGATCGCGCCCCCGGACTCGGCCTTCCACTCCCAGACCTTCTCGACGAACTTCTCGCGCCCGAGGTCGTGCCGGGACAGCTTCTGCGAGGCGAGCTGGCGCTCCACGACGTTCTGCGTAGCGATGCCGGCGTGGTCCATGCCGGGCAGCCACAGGACCTCGAAGCCCTGCATCCGCTTCAGCCGGCTGAGCGTGTCCTGGATGGTGTGGTCGAGCGCGTGCCCGATGTGCAGGGAACCCGTCACGTTCGGCGGGGGGATGACGATGGAGAAGGGCGGCTTGTCGCTCGCCGGGTCCGCCGTGAAGTAGCCGGCCGATACCCAGTGCTCGTACCGCCGCTGCTCTACCTCGCCCGGTTGGTACTGGGCGGAGAGGCCACCGGTGGGCCGGCTGTCGGGGGTACGGGTGTCGGTTGCTTCGGTCACCCGCCAAGTCTACGGAGCCCGCGGGGGTGACTCGCGGCCGCATGCCCTGCCTGTGGATAACTGTTGTTAGGCTCGCACGATGTCCGATCGTCCTGGCCCGATGTCCGATTCCCCGGCGGAGCCGGTCGAGATCGCACCGGAGCCGTTCACGCTCACCGAGCCCTCCGAGGCGAAGCCGGAGAGCAAGGAACCCAGGTCGCGGACCAAGACCATCGTGCTCGCCTCGCTCCTGGCGGCGAGCCTGGCCGGTGCAGGGATCATCGGGTACGCCGGCTGGCGCATCGCCTCGCAGAAGGACGCCACCCTCACGGCTCCCCAGCAGATCGGCGCCCTCAAGCTCGACACCAGTGACAACGGCAAGAGTACGGCCGACTACCTCCAGACGGCCCTTTCCGCGGAGGTCGACCTCGACAACGCCGTGGGAGCGGTCTACTCCGCAGGCGACGGCAAAGACGTCCTCTTCTTCGGCGGCACGACCCTGTTCTGGACCCCGGAGAGCGACCTCGACACCGCCTTCGACCTGGTCTCCGACGACCAAGGCGCGGTCACCGACCTTCACGGGGTCCCAGCCGGCCCTCTCGGCGGCACGATGAAATGTGGAACCACCAAATCCGACGGTACGGACATGCCAGTGTGCGGCTGGGCAGACCACGGAAGCCTCGCCCTAGCCATGTTCCCCGGCCGTACGCAGCCAGACTCAGCAAAGCTCCTCCAGGAGATTCGCTCCGCCGCGCAAACCCGCTCCTGACCTACCCCAGAAACGCAGAATGGCCGGTCCCGTGTAATCGGGCCGGCCATCACAACAAAGCAGGGCATACAAAAGAGTGACGCCCGTCCGGGACCTGTTAAGTCCTGGACGGGCGTCACCATCACGTTGAGTCCGGCGGCGTCCTACTCTCCCACACCCTCCCGAGTGCAGTACCATCGGCGCTGGAGGGCTTAGCTTCCGGGTTCGGAATGAGACCGGGCGTTTCCCCTCCGCTATAACCACCGAAACACCTATCAGCGGCACAACCACACATTCCCCAAACCCCACACCCTGGGGTTAGCCAGGGCGTGTTGGGGGGTGGTTGTTTGCTGTGAATCACACAGTGGACGCATATCGAGCACCAAATTTTAGGTGGTTAAGCCCTCGGCCTATTAGTACCGGTCGACTGAACCAGTTACCTGGCTTACATCTCCGGCCTATC
>NZ_JADMLH010000011.1 GCF_016464385.1 Nucisporomicrobium flavum
CCAAGCGGTGATCGCCCTGGCCCGCCGCCTGATCGACGTTATTTGGGCCCTGCTGCGCGACGGCCGTGAGTTCCATCCCTCACCACCGCTCACCGCGAACGCGGCTTGACATGGTCATTGAAACTCCTTGCCGACGGACGGCGGTCATCATCGGCGACGCCGTCTGCCATTGGATTGACACGCGGGCGGCGCGTGTCAGACCGGTGTCATTCGCGCGTGCCTAGGGTCGCCGCAAACGGGGACCGGAAGGGGCGACGAATGATCGGGAGAAGGTCTGTTCTGGCGGCGGTGCTGGTGACTGTCCTCACCGGACCGGTGCCGGCCGCTCGGGCCGCGGCGGCGGAGCCGTCCCGGCCGCGCCCGCCCGCGGCGCTGCAGTCGGTGCCGGGCGGCGACCATCCCGGGCGCAGCCCGGCCAAGGACCCCACGCCGGTCCTGAACGCCGCCCCGGCCACCGCGTGGCCCGCCGCCGGGACCACGGAGCTGACGACCGTGCGCGGGAGCGCCGCCCAGGCCCGGTCCGCGGCGGCCCGTACCGCCGCCGGCGCGGGCGGCACCGCACCGCTGGTGGTGGCCGGCGAGCCGCGCACGGTACGCGTCCAGACACTGGACCGGGCCCGCGCTCGCGGCGCCGGTCAGGAGCTGGTGTTCCGGGTGAGCCGGACCGACGGGGCTGCCGCCGCCGGCCGCGCCGTCGTGGCCCTGCGGTACGGATCGTTCGCCGGGGCGTACGGCGGCGACTGGGCCGGCCGGCTGCGGCTGCTGCGGTTGCCCGAGTGCGCGCTGCGTACCCCCGGAGTGCCGGGCTGCGCGGCGACCCCGCTGCGGACCACCAACGACGTCGCCGCCGGGGTGCTCAGCGCGGAGGTCGGCGTCGCCGCCTCCGGCACGCTGGTGGCCCTGGCCGCCGGCCCCTCCGGCGACGGCGGCGACTATCAGGCCACCGACCTCAAGCCGTCCGGCACCTGGAGCGGCGGCGGCTCGGCCGGCGACTTCGCCTGGTCGTACGCGCTGCGCACGCCGCCCGCGCTCGGCGGTCCCGCACCCACCGTGGCGCTGGGCTACTCGGCGCAGGCCGTGGACGGGTTCACGGCGGCCACCAACGCCCAGCCCAGCTGGGCCGGCGAGGGCTTCGGCTGGCAGCCCGGCTCGATCGACCGCGGCTACCGGGCCTGCGCCGACGACGGCCACGCCGGCGTCGGCGACCTGTGCTGGGCCGGCGAGAGCGTGGTGCTGAGCCTCAACGGACGGTCCAGCCCGCTGGTGTACGACGCCGCGGCGAAGCTCTGGCGCCCGGCGGCCGACGACGGCTCGCGGGTGGAACGGCTCACCGACACCGGCCTGGCCAACGGCGACGACGACGGCGAGCACTGGAAGGTCACCACGACCGACGGCACCCAGTACTTCTTCGGGCTCAACCGCCTGCCGGGCTGGCGGGCGTCGGAGAAGGACCCGCAGACCGATTCCGTCTCGTACGTGCCGGTGTTCGGCAACGACGAAGGCGAACCGTGCCACCGGTCGACGTTCGCCGCATCGAGCTGCCAGCAGGCGTACCGGTGGGGGCTGGACTACGTCGTCGACCCGCGCGGCAACACGATGTCGTACTTCTACAGCCGCGACATCAACCGGTACGCGCGCAACGTGACTGACACCGACACCCCGGAGTACGTCCGGTCCAGCCAGGTGCGGGAGATCGCTTACGGTACGCGTCAGGAGGGCGGCGCGGACACGGTGTTCGCCGGCACCGCCCCGGCGCGGGTCCTGTTCGCCACCGCACCACGCTGCATCACTCCGGGTGCCACCTGCGTACCGTCGAATCCCGCCAACTTCCCGGACGCGCCGCTCGACCAGTCATGCACCACGGCGAACTGTCGTGGCAGGTACTCGCCGACGTTCTGGACGCTGAACCGGCTGGCGGGTGTGCGTACCGAGGTCGCCAGCGGCACCAAGACCTGGCGGGGCGTCGACGAGTGGCGGCTGGAACACGAGTTCAAGAACCCGGGCGACGGCCAGGCGAAGATCCTCTGGCTGCGCCAGATCACGCACTGCGGCCTGGTCGGCGGCGAGCTCTGCCTGCCACCGGTGACGTTCACGGCCGTCCAGGGCTCCAACCGGGTCGACCCGGCCGGCTCCACCAGCTCCATCATCCGCTACCGGATGCGTTCCATCGTCTCGGAGAGCGGCAGCCAGCTCACCGTCACCTACTCCGAGCCGGAGTGCGTCGCGGGCACGAACGTCCCGTCCTCTCCGGACACCAACACGAAGCTGTGCTTCCCGCTCCACTGGCTGCCGCCGGGTGCGAGCAAGCCCAAGCTGGAGTACTTCCACAAGTACGTGGTGAAGGAGGTGACCGAGAGCGACCTCACCGGCGCCTCACCGGACCAGGTCACCACGTACGCCTATCCCGAGGCGCCGGCCTGGCACTCCGACGACAACGCGCTGACCCTGCCGGCCCGCCGCAGCTGGGGCCAGTGGCGCGGGTACGGCAAAGTCGTCGAGACCGTCGGTGCTCCCGGGCAGACCCAGTCGCGCACCACGTTCTCGTACTTCCGCGGCATGAACGGCGACCGGCTCGAGAAGGGCACCCGCTCGGCCGAGCTGACCGACTGGGACGGCAACCGCGTGCCGGACTCCGACTGGCTCACCGGGCAGCTGTTCGAGCAGTTCACCCATCTGGGCACCACGCCGGCCGTGATCGAGCGGACGCGCAAGGACCCGTACCAGTTCGGCCCGACCGCGACCGCGTCGCTGAACGGCGTCACGATCGAGGCCCGGGTGGTGAACACGGCGTCCACCAGGACCGACACCGCCCTCGACGGCGGCCGGGGCTGGCGTACCACCCGGCAGACGAACGTGTTCCTGGCCGACCGCACCGGGCGGCTCGACAGGGTGGACAACGAGGGCGACGTCAGCACCACGGCCGACGACCAGTGCACCCGGTACACGTACGCGTCCGACGCGGCCGGCACCTCGGTGACCAGCCTCGCCCGGGTGCAGACCGTGTCCGTGCGCTGCCAGGCCACCCCGGATCAGGCCACCGACGTCCTGTCCGACGTACGGACCTGGTACGACGGCGCCACCGCGTACGGCACGACGCTCACCGCCGGCCTGGCGACCCGGGTCGAGGAGCGCTCCGGATGGGACGACGGCGCGCCGGTGTACACCACCACGAGTCGCAGGACGCACGACAGGCACGGCCGCGTCGCCGAGGAGTTCGACGCGCTCGACCGCCGCACCGCCACCGCGTACACGCCGGCCACCGGGGGGCCGGTCACCCGTACCGTGGTCACCGATCCGATGGGCTGGACCACGGCGATCGACAGCGACCCGGCGTGGGGCGCCCCGACGGTCGCCGAGGACGTCAACCGGCGCCGCACCGAGACGGCCTACGACCCGCTCGGCCGGCTGACCGGCGTGTGGCTGCCCGGCCGCGGCCGCACCGACCTGCCGGACATCGGCTACACGTACACCCTGCGCAACAGCGGCGGCCCCACGGTCGTCACCACGAAGAAGCTCAACCCGGCGGGCACCGGCCACATCGAGTCGGTCACGCTCTACGACGGCCGGCTGCGTGAGCGGCAGCGGCAGGTACCCGCGGTCGGGGGCGGCCGCATGATCAGCGAGACGATCTACGACTCGCGCGGCCTGGCGGCCAAGACCCGGCCGGCGTACTTCAACGCCGCCGCGCCGTCGCCGACGCTGTTCGCGCCGACCGGGGACACGGCGGTGCCGGCCCAGACCGTCACCACGTACGACGGCGCGGGCCGCCCGTCGGTGGAGGCGTTCCAGGTGGACGCGGCCGAGCGCTGGCGGACCACCACCACGTACGGCGGCGACCACACCCGCGTCGCCGTGCCGGTCGGTGGCACTGCCACGGCGAACTGGCTCGACGCGCGCGGCAACGTCGTCACCACCCGCCAGTACCACGGCAACGAGCCGGCCGGCGCGTACGACGAGACGGTCCGCACGTACACGAAGGCCGGTGACCTCGAGAGCGTCACCGACGCGGCCGGCACCACCTGGCGGTACCGCTACGACCAGCGCCGCCGGAAGATCCGGGACGAGGATCCGGACAAGGGCGTGACGAAGTACGGCCTCGACGACGCCGGCCAGCTCGTCACGATGACCGACGCCCGGGACGTGACGCTGGCGTACGAGCACGACGCGCTGGGCCGCCGTACGGCCGAGCACAAGGACTCCGTCACCGGCCCGCTGCTCGCCGAGTGGACCTACGACACCCTGGCGAAGGGCAAGCCGACCTCGGCGAAGCGCCACCAGGGCACGTCGGTGTACGAGACCGGCGTGACCGGCTACACCGACCGCTACCAGCCGACCGGCACCCGGGTCGTCATTCCCGCCGCCGAGGGCACACTCGCCGGCGAGTACACCTCCTCGTTGACCTACGCGGCCGACGGCTCGGTGGCGACCCGCGGCATGCCGGCCCGCACGGGTGCCGCCGGGTTCGGCGGGCTGGCCGACGAGACCCTCACGTACGGCTACAACGGGCTCGGCATGCCCACCACCGTGTCGGGGCTCAGCTCGTACGTCACCTCGACCGAGTACCGGCAGGACGGCCAGCTCTCCTCGGTCAACGCGACCGACGGGTCGGGGCGCAACATCCTGCAGTACTGGACGTACGAGCACGGCACCGCCCGGCTCGCCGAGCACCAGGTCCTCGGTGACTTCGCGCAGGTGGTCGCGGCGGACACCACGTACCGCTACGACCAGCAGGGCAACGTCCTGTCGGTGTCGGACGACCTGGCCCAGTACGCCGCCGGGCAGGACGACACCCAGTGCTTCCGCTACGACCACCTGCGCCGGCTCACGAACGCCTGGACGCCCCGCTCGGGCGACTGCGGCGGGGACCCGGCCCAGGCGGACCTCGGCGGTCCCGCACCGTACCGGCAGGCCTTCGGCTACACCGCCAGCGGCAACCGGACGTCGGTCACCGAGCAGACCGCGGGCGGGACGGTCACCCGTACGCTGGCCTACCCGGGGCCGGACGACGGTCAGCCGCACGCCGTCACCTCGGTCACCAGCAAGGTCGGCACGGCGGAGCAGACCGACGGGTACGACTACGACGACGCCGGCAACACCACCCGCCGGCCCGGCCCGACCGGCCCGCAGAAGCTGGACTGGGACGCCGAGGGGCGGCTCGCCGCTCTCACGGAG
The DNA here is from genome assembly GCF_016464385.1 of Nucisporomicrobium flavum. Taxonomy (GTDB): domain Bacteria; phylum Actinomycetota; class Actinomycetes; order Mycobacteriales; family Micromonosporaceae; genus Actinoplanes; species Actinoplanes flavus_A. The sequence goes on from NZ_JADMLH010000011.1 coordinate 5,173, forward strand.
AACGGTGCCACCGCCAGCATCGTGTACGACGCCGACGGCAACCGGCTCGTGCAGCGCGAGGCGAAGGGCAGCGTGCTGTACCTGGGCGGTGCGGAATTCCGCTCGGACGGCTCGGGCAAGGTGACCGGGACCCGGCTCTACGACCACGCCTCCGCCGGTCTGGTGGCGTCGCGGACCGCGGGCGCCGGGCTGTTCTGGCAGGCCGGGGATCACCAGGGCACCAGCCAGCACGCGTTCCGGGCGTCCGACCTCCAGCCGTCCCGGCGCCGGGCCACCCCGTTCGGCGGCGGCCGGGGTACCGCCGCACCTTGGCCCACGCTCTACGGGTTCGTGGGTGGCGCGCAGGACGGCGGCGGGACCGTCCACCTCGGAGCCCGCGAGTACGACCCGGCGCTGGGCCGGTTCATCTCGGTGGACCCGATCCTGGACGTGGCCGACCCGCAGAGCATGCAGGGCTACGCGTACGCCAACAACACGCCGGTGACCGGTACGGACGCCGACGGGCTGCGCGTCTGCCTGGACGAGTGCGGCCGCGCCGACGACCTCATCAGCCAGCAGCACGAGAAAGCCGTCGAGCGCGAGCGCAAGGAGAACCTGCGGCTGTGCCCGCGCAACGTTCCGAGGGAGGACTGCACCGGCTCGTACAAGCCCGACCCGCGGTCGATCAAGGATCAGCGGACCTACCGCAACGGCACCAAGCTGACCGTCTACCACGGCGGCGCCGTCGAGATCAACGGCTACATCCTGCCCACCGGCCATCCCGACCCGTACCTGCTGGCCGAGGCCACCGACGGGCGGGCGCCGGAGGTCGAGCGCACCCGCAACGGGCGCAGCGACTTCGAGCAGTCGATCCGGGGCGTGGCCGTGGGCTGCGAGTCGTTGGGCAAGGAGTGCTCGCCGACCTTCGCGCGGGCGGTCGTCAACGACGCGCGGGCCGCGCACGACCACAGCCTGCTGCCGTCGTACATCGGGGGCAGCGAGGTGTACGGCGGCGAGCCCGACGCGCCGGAGGTCGGTGACGTGGCCGGGCACCAGATGGCCAACGACGCCGAGAACCTGACCGGGTTCGCCAAGATGGACGCCCAGCGCAAGTATCACGAGGCCGGCTACAACACGACCGCCGGGTACAAGAAGCATCCGAAGGACCGGGTGGCGGGGGCGGTGGTCGCCTGCGTCGTGGGTGCGTTGGGCGTCGGCACCTTCATCGGGGTCGGCACGGACATCTTCTACGACAAGGCCAACAAAACCGCTTCGGGCTTCCTGACCAAGGGCGCCCGGGTCGCCGCGTTCACCAAGGCGGGGGTGGTGGGCTGCGCCACCAACGCTGCCACGGCGGTAATCCTCGGCTGAACGAACGGCCGGGCCGGCGGCGGGTCACCCGGGCAATGCATTTCTCATCGCCCGGGTGGCCCGGCTACCGTACGGTCCATCATGGAGTTCCGCCTGCTGGGTCCGTTCGAGGTGGCCGACGGGGGACGTCCGGTCGAGGTGAGCCGTCGCCGCCGCGAGCGGTGCCTGCTCGGTCTGCTCCTGCTGGAACCCGGCCGCGTCGTCGGCATCGACCGCCTCGTCGAGCTGCTCTGGGACGGGCCGCCCCCGGCCAACGCGCGATCCACGCTGAGCAGCCACGTGTCACGGTTGCGCGGACAGCTCGACCCGGACCGGACCGGGCGGCACGGCGTGCGGATCGTCAACCGCGGCGACGCGTACCTGGTCGACGTCGTGCCGGAGTGCGTCGACGCCCACCTGTTCCGCACGCGGGTCGAGCGGGCGCGCACGATCGACGATCCGGCGGCCCGGGCGCGGATGCTGCGGGAGGCGCTCGCGTTGTGGCGCGGGCCGCTGCTGGCCGACGTCGCCACCGACCGGCTGCGCGACCGGGTCGGCGCCGGGCTGACCGAGCTGCGGCTCACCACCGTCGAATCCTGCGTGGAGGCCGATCTGGCCGCCGGTCGCCACGCCGTCGCGGTGACCGAGTTCGCCGACATCGTCGCCGCGAACCCGGGCCGGCAGCGGTTGCTGTCGCACTACATGCTCGCGCTGTACCGCGCCGGTCGGCAGCTGGACGCGCTCGCCGCCTACCAGGAGGCGCGTACCCAGCTCGTCGAGCAGTACGGCCTCGACCCGGAGCCGGAGCTGCAACGGCTGCACGCGGCGATCCTGCGCCGCGACCCCGGCCTGGGCCCCGCCCCGGAGCGCGTGGTCGCCGGCACGGCGGCCACCGTCGCGCCGGCGCCCGCCCAGCTGCCGCTGCCGCCCCGGGGCTTCACCGGCCGGAACGCCGAGCTGGCCGCGCTCAGTGACCTGCTCGACGAGCGGGCCGCCACCCCCGCGGTGATCATCTCCGCCATCGCCGGTGCGGGCGGGGTGGGCAAGACCGCGCTGGCACTGCACTGGAGCGCCGGCGTGCGCGACCGCTTTCCCGACGGTCAGCTCTACCTGAACCTGCGCGGCTACTCGGCCGTGCCGCCGCTGACCGTGGAGGAGGCGCTCGGCCAGCTCCTGCGCGGCCTCGGCGTGCCGGTGGAACGCGTGCCGGCGAATCCGGAGGAGGCGGCCGCCACCTACCGGACGCTGCTGGCCGGCCGGCGGACGCTCATCCTCCTCGACAACGCCGCCGACGTGGCCCAGGTCCGCCCGCTGCTGCCCGGCGGACCACCCAGCCTCGCGCTCGTGACCAGCCGCAACAGGATGGCCGGGCTGACCGCCATCGAGGGCGTCCACCGGGTGGCGCTCGGCCCGTTCAGCCCGGAGGAGGCGACCGGGTTCGTCCGCCGTACCCTCGGCGCCCGCCGGGCCGAGGGCGAGGCGGAGGCGGTCGCGGCGCTCGTCCGGGTCTGCGACCGGCTGCCGCTCGCGTTGCGCATCGCCGTCGCGAACATCAACGACAACCCGCACCAGACGATCGAGCGGTACCTCCGCGACGTCGACCGCGACCGGCTCGCCGCGCTCACAGTCGACGGCGACCCGCACACGGCGGTGCTCGCCGTGCTCGCAGTCTCGTACGCCCGGCTGACGGCCCCGGCGCAGCGGCTGTTCCGGCTGCTGAGCCTGCTCCCCGGCACCGACTTCGGCGTCGCCGCCGCGGCGGCCGTCGCGGAGCTGACCCCCGGCGCCGCGGCCCGCCTGATGGCCATGCTGGTCGAGGACCACCTGGTGGAGGAGCACGCGCCCGGCCGCTACACGATGCACGACCTCATCCGGCTGTACGCTCGGGACCAGGCCACCGCCGACGAAACCCCGGAGGATCGCGACCTGGCGGCCCGGCGCATCCTGCGCTGGTATCTCGCGGCCGCAACGGCGATGTGCCGCGTGGTCGCCCCGCACCGCCACCGCCCCGAGCCGCCGAGTCCCGCTCCTCCGCCACCGTTCCCCGAAGGCTCGGCCGCCGAAGCGCTCGCCTTCTTCGACGGCGAGCGCCACAACCTCGTCGCGGTCACCGATCTCGCCGGCCGGCTCGGCGACCACGAGACCACGGCCGCCCTCGCCGCCATGCTGGGCGCGTACTACCAGCGTTGCGGTGACGCCCCGGACAGCCTCGCCGTCTACGACGCCGGGCTGGCGGCCGCCCGGCACCTGGGGGACCGGTCCGCCCTGGCCACGTTCCACAACAGCCTCGGCATCGGCAACGCCGTGCTGCTCCGGTACGCCGACGCGACCGAGCACCTGCGGCGGGCGTACGAGCTGAGCCAGGAGACCGGCGACCGCAACGCCCAGAGCCGCGCCCTGCTCAACCTGGGCCGGCTCCACCTCGAACAGGCCCGGTACGACGAGGCCCTGGACGCCTTCGAACGCTCCCTCGCCGCCCGCGAGGCCGCCGGAGCCCGCGGCCGCGGCTACCAGCTGAACAACATCGGCTACACCCACTACCGGCGTGGCGATCCCGACCGCGCGCTGGAGGTGCTGGACCGGGCGCTGCAGGCCCACCGTTCCGACGACGACCGGGGCGGTGAGGGCACGGCCCTCGACAGCATCGGCGTGGTCCACCTGGAACGCGGCGACACGGTGGCGGCGCTACGCCACTTCGAGGCCGCCCGCACCGCGCTGCGCGAGGCCGCCGACCCCGAGGCGGAGGCCGACACCCTGGTCAACCTCGGCGAGGTGAGGCTCCGGCGCGGCGAACACGACGAGGCGGTCTCCTGCCTGCGGCTGGCGGTGGACCGATTCGCGGTGAACCCGGACCGGCGCGAGGCGTCCACCAGGGCCCGGCTCGCGGGCGCCCACCTGACCGCCGGGGACGCCGCCGAGGCCCGGGCCGAACTGCGGGCCGCGCTGGCGGCGCTGGTCCGGCTGCCCGACCCCGCCACCGAGGCGACCGTGCACCGGATGCTGAGCGACCTCGACCACCGGGAAGGCCACCCGGACTCCGCCCGCGACCACCTCCGCCGCGCGATCGACGGATACGTCCGAGCCGGAATGCCCGCCGAGGCGGACCGCCTCCGTCACCCGGGAAGCCGGTAGAGCGCCGGAGCGGCGCTGAAGAACTCGGTGAGCCATGATGGAGCACCTTTACCGACCTCGATGGAGAACACATGAGACCGATCCGTGGCCGGCGCAGCTTCCTGCGTCCGGCGGCCGCCGCCACCGCCGTCCTGGCCCTGGTCGCCGGCCTGCTCACCGCCACGGCCGCGCCGTCGGCCGCCGTCGCCTCCGGGCCGGTCATCGATCAGAACTTCGCCGACCCGGACGTCATGAAGGTCGGCCGCACCTACTACGCGTACGCCACCAACAGCGACGGCCGGAACATCAAGTGGGCCACCTCCACCGACCTCGTCAGCTGGACCGTGCAGGCGAGCGACGCGCTGCCGGCCCTGGGAGCCTGGGCGGACCCGGCCTGGTCGTTCCCGCCCGGCGGGTCCGGTGACCACGGTGTCTGGGCGCCCGAGGTGTTCTCCACCGGGCCCAGGAGCTTCGTCATGTGGTACACCGCGCACGACCGCGCCTCCGGCAAGCAGTGCATCGGCGCCGCCACCGCCACCGCGCCCGGCGGGCCGTTCGTGCCGCGGGACACCTCGCTGGTCTGCACCCCGGAGACCGGTGGCGTGATCGACGCGTCCTCGTTCACCGAGAACGGGCGCCGCTACATCCTATGGAAGAACGACGGCAACTGCTGCGCCCAGGACACCTGGCTGCACCTGCAACAGGTCACCGCCGACGGGCTGCGCCGCACCGGCGCCGAGACCGAGCTGATCAAGCAGAACAAGCCGTTCGAGGGCACGCTCGTCGAGGCGCCGACGTTGTGGAAGCACGACGGCACGTACGTGCTGTTCTACTCCGCCAACTTCTTCGGCAACGGCAGCTACGTGAGCAGCTATGCCACGTCGACGCGGCTGCGCGGGCCGTACACCAAGGCGGAGGCGCCGCTGATGACCACCGACGCCTTCGCCGGCACCGTACGCGGCCCCGGCGGCCAGGACATCGTGGCCGGCCCGGACGGCGACCGGATCGTCTTCCACGGCTGGGACCCGACGTTCACGTACCGGGCGATGTACACGCAGCGGCTCGACTGGCAGGGCGGCCGCCCCATCGTGGAAGGCGCCAAGATCCGGTACGAGGCCGAGGACGCCGCCTTCACCCGCGCCAACGCCCGGTACGCGGCCGGCGGCGCCAGCAACGGCGTCGTGGTCGGCGGCATCGACTTCGACGACAGCCGGGTGACGTTCACCGTCTACGTGCCCCGGGCCGGCGCCTACCAGCTCTCCACCCGCTACGCCAACGGGTCCGACGCGGGCGCCGCCAGCCACACGCTGACCGTCAACGGCGCAGCCGCCGGCACCGTGGACTACCCGGTCACCGGCTGGGACAACTGGCAGGTCAGCGAGCGTACGGTCACCCTCGTGGCGGGGACCAACACCATCGCGTACGGCAAGGGAGCGAACTTCGCGGAGCTCGACGCGATCGACGTCGCCTGAGCCGTGGCGTGACGGCCCGGCGGGGAATCCCGCCGGGCCGTGCGGGCCCGCCCTCTACGCTGGCGTGATGAAGGTTCTGTCCATCCAGTCGGCGGTCGCCCACGGCCACGTCGGCAACTCCGCGGCCGTGTTCCCGCTGCAGCGCATCGGCGTCGAGGTCATCCCGGTCTACACGGTCAACTTCTCCAACCACACCGGGTACGGCGCCTGGCGCGGGCCGCTGATCCCGCCGCCGGACGTGGCCGAGGTGCTGCTCGGCGTGGAGGAGCGGGGAGTGTTCCCGCAGATCGACGCGGTGCTCTCCGGCTACCAGGGCGGGGTGGGCATCGGTGACGTCATCGTCGACGCCGTACGCCGGGTCAAGGCCGCGAACCCCTCGGCGCTGTACGCCTGCGACCCGGTCATGGGCAACGCCAAGTCCGGATGCTTCGTCGCCCCGGAGATCCCCGACCTGCTCCGGGACCGCGTGGTGCCGGTGGCCGACATCATCACCCCCAACCAGTTCGAGCTCGGATATCTGACCGGCACCGAGCCGGCGAGCCTCGAGTCGACCCTGGCTTCTGCCGACCTCGCCCGTGCCGCGGGCCCGTCGACCGTGCTCGTCACGAGCGTGGAGCGTCCCGACCGGGACGAGGGCACGATCGAGATGCTGGTCGTGGACCCCGCCGGCGCCTGGCTGGTGAGCACCCCGCACCTGCCGTTCAAGGCGAACGGCTCGGGCGACGTCACGGCAGCCCTGTTCACCGCCCACTACGTCGCGACCCGGGACGCGGCAGTGTCGCTGGAGCGTACGGCTTCGAGCGTCTTCGACCTGATCGAGACGACGTACCGCTCCGGTGAGCGGGAGCTGCGGCTCGTGCAGGCGCAGGAGTTCTACGCCTCGCCGCGAATGCAGTTCAAGGCCGAACGGGTGCGCTGAGCTTCGGTCGCGCCCCGCCGCGCTGAGCCCTGCCGCGGTCCGCCGCGCTGAGCCTCGGTCGCGCCCCGCCGCGCTGAGCCGTGCCGCGCTGAGCCGTGCCGCGCTGAGCCGTGCCGCGCTGAGCCGTGCCGCGCTGAGCCGTGCCGCGCTGAGCACGCTGAGCCGTGCCGCGCCGTGCCGCGCTGAGCCGTGTCGCGGCCCGCCGCGGCCCGCCGCGCTGAGTCGTGCCGCGCTGAGCGCCGTCGCGCCCCGGCCCGTCAGCGGACCCAGACCCGCAGCTCACCGACCGGCTCGAAGCCGCCGTCGAGCGCGGCCGCGAGCGCGTCTCCGCGTTCGTAGCCGACGAGCGGGCGGCCGGGGAAACACGCGTCGGCGACTTCGGCGAGCTCCGCCCAGTCGACCCGGTGGCCGGGTACGGCGTACACGTTCGAGACGTCGACGGCCCCGCTGCCGAGCCGGGCGACCGCGCCGGCGACGATGCGGTCGCCGGAGCGCCGGGCAAGGATGCGGAAGTGCGCCCGCTGCAGCAACGGCGGCAGAAGGACGTCGCTCGTGTCGTGCTGCCCGGTCCAGGCGGCGAGTTCGTCGGCGCCGGTCACCGCGGCCCACCCGGCGGGCAGGTCCCTTCGGCCCGCCGGCCGGGCGGCGCGATGGATCCAGGTGGCCGCGAACAGCAGCCGCATGCCGTCGCCCGTCAGGTCCATGGTGGCGAAGCTGTCCTTGACCCCGCAGTGCTCCCGGCCCTGGAGCCGGGCGCGCACCAGGCCGGCGTCCACCGCGGGCTCGACGACCACGGCGTCCGAGTGCAGCGGGGGCGGCGGGCTGAGCGCGCTCCAAAGGCCGTCCACCAGGGTCGACCCGACGCCGTGGAGCGTGCAGAGGTCCTCGTACCACCCGACGCTCGCGTCGACGGCGGCGCGAAGCCGTGGATCCATGTCTGACCTCCCGGAGTCAAGTCCTCTTGACGTCAAGACGACTTTACACGATGCTGGACGCATGACGACGACAATCCTTGACCGGGTCGTCCGGTGGAACCTTGATTTCGGCGGCGACATCTACGGTGACGAGCGCGAGCGCCTCCGGTGGTACGAGGGCATGACAACGGCGGCCTCGTTGCACCACCTTCTGCTGCCGTGGGCCGCCGCCGTCATGGTCTGGGTGCTGGGCAAGCCGTCCGTGCTGCCGCTCGCGGTGATGCTGGCGGCGCTGTGGGTCCCCATGATGGTCGCGACGCTGTACGTGCGACACCGGCAGGTCGACACCACCCCGCGCAGCTGGAGTGCCAAGCGCATCGTCCTGCTCGTGGCCGGCGTCACTCCGTACGCGGTGTTCGTGGTCGGCGCGCAGTACGTCACCGATCCCGACGACTCCTCGTGGCTCGGCTCGGCCGTCGGCAGCGTCTTCGGCGCGCTCCTGGGCGTCGCGGCCGCGATCGTGAAGGGTCGCCGCCGCGCCCGGCAGGAGGCCCTGGCGGGGGACGAGGACTGATGACACCCGTCCCCGGCCCGGTCCGCTCCCCGGAAGCGGACGGTGCCGCCGGCATCCGCATCCGCGCCGCCCGCAAGGACGCCGGCCTGACCCAGCAGGGCCTGGCCGCCACCGTCCAGGTGAGCCGCCAGACCATCATCGCCATGGAGACCGGCGACTATGCCCCATCGGTCTACCTGGCCATCAAGGTCGCGAAGGCGCTGCGGTCCTCCGTGGAGGCGCTCTGGGACCCCGAGTGCCAAGGCCCGCCGTAGCCCGGCCTCCGGGTGCGAAACAGCTAGGGGGTGTCCGCGGGAGACGCCGGGTGATCGAGGGAGGGGTGGTTGACGACGTTGCCGAAGATCGCGCCCTGGGCGATCGCGCCCGGCGCGGAGCTGGTGATGTTCTGCACCCAGCCCGGCGAGGTGGCCGCCGGCCGATCGTCGCGCTGACCTGCGGCGTCGGACCCCGCGGCGTGGGGCTCGGCATCGGGCGCGGCGTCGGCCCCGGCGGCGTCGGACCCGGCGGCGTCGGACCCGGAAGCCTCGGGCGCGGCGGCGTCGGACCCAGAAGCGTCGGTGCGGAGCAGATGCAGGGACGCCGCCGCGCCGTCCCGGGTGACCAGCTGCGGGATGTTCTCGCCAGGTATGCCCTCCAGCAGCAGCGTGGCCACCCCGAGCTCGAAAGCCTCCTGAACGCTCAGGCCGAATCCGAGCGCCCGGTAGAAGGCGCCGGCGAAGGCGATGGCCGCGCGGTCGCCGATGGCGCGGCTCATGCCGATCGTCACGTCGACGTGCTCCTTGATCGCCGCGGCCTGCGCGGCGCTGTGGCACGCGTTGAGGAGCACCACGCGGACGTCGCGCAGCACGCCGAGGATCCGGCGCAGCGCCTCCGGGCTGACCGGCCGGGTGCGCCCGTCGTCGCCGACGAAGCTGATCTCGCCCGTACGGTCGCCGTGACCGCTGACGTGGAGCACCTGCGGCCGATGTTCCAGCAGGCCCTGCACGAGATCGTCGGGGCGGGCGGCGAACCACGGCACGAGCCGGATGTCGTCGCGGAACCCGGCGGCGCGGATGCTGCGCGTGACGTGCCGGACCTCCTCGTCCAGCCGCAGGGGAGCGGTGTCGCGGGGGTTCGCCGCGAGGAACAGGACGGTGATGGACACAACCGGAGCCTACGGCGGAATCCGGCCCGGTCGATACCGGCCGGCTCGCTGGGCCGTCACGCCGGGCCGTCACGCCGGCTCGCCGGGCCGTCACGCCGGCTCGCCGGGCCGTCACGGCCGCTCGGAGAAGCCCGCTTCCACGGCGTTGAACCGCTCCACCGACATTTCCCGGGAGATGTCGACCTCCATCCGTTCGGGACGGTCCAGTCCCTCGAGCAGGAGGCGGCCGGCGACCTCCATGCTCACCGATTCGGCCTCGTGCCCGAGGGTGTCGAGGACCCCGGAGTAGCGGACGAGCATGTCGCCGGCCAGGGTGCAGCGTCGCATCAGGTCGGCGCCGGCCGGCAGTTCGTGGACGGGGGTGAAGATGAGGCCCACGTCCGAGACCCGGAACCATTCGCCGAGCGAGTTCAGTGCCCGTGCACAGGCGCGCGACGCGGACTCGCGGCCGCCCTGCCGGTAGTCGGTGGTCGCCACCCGGGCCTCGGCCAGGCTCATCCATGCCGCGCAGTCCGCCGCGACGAACGGCGGTCCCAGCTCGTGGCACTCGTCGCTGAGCACCGCGGCCGCGGTGTAGTGCCCGATGGCCGCCTCCACCGCGCCGGACCGCCGGTGCCGGTCACCGATGCGCAGGCACAGGTCGATGGTCTCCAGCGCCTCCGACCGGCGTTCGGGACTCGAGCCGTCCAGGACCGTCGCGAGGCTCTCCCGCATGAGGTCCGAGCCCTGCCCGAAGGCCATGAGGAACGTCGTCTGCTCGAACGCGGTGAAGGCCTGCTCGGCCTCGGCCGGCATCTGCCCGGTCGCCTCCTCGGCGTCGTACGCGGTCACGACCGCCCGCGCCGCGTAGTGCAGCCAGGACAGCACGTCCTCGTTCAGCCGGCTGAGGACGGCGGCGTTGTGCAGCACCACGATCAGCGCCGGCCGGTAGAGCGGGTCCATCCTGCACAGCTCGACGCATTCCCGGGCGGCCCGTTCCGCGGCGTTGAGCGCGGCCGCGTTACGCCCCGCACGGCTCAGCTCGGCCGCCTCCCGGCTGGTGGCCTGCATCTTCTCGAAGGCGCGCCGGATCTGGCGGTTCGACGCGGCGCCGGTCACGAGGCGCTCCCGGCCCCGCGCCGGACCTGGCGGTTCGACCCGGCGCCGGTCACGAGGCGCTCCCGGCCCCGCGCCGGACCTGGCGGTTCGACCCGGCGCCGGTCACGAGGCGCTCCCGGCCGGGGTGGGCCCGGGACGCCCGGCGCGGGCGGCGTCGTACAGCCGGCGGCAGTTCAGGGTCTCGGGGTGGCCGGCGCCCCGGAGCGACTCCAGCGCGGTCAGCGCGGCCAGGAGCAGCGGCTCGGCCCGGCCCGGGTCGCCGTCCCGCAGGTACGCCTCGCCCAGCCGGCCGGTCCACAGCACGGTCCGGTGGTGGTATCGGCCGTAGTACCTCCGGTGGTACGCCTCGAGCTCGCCGGCGACGGCGGCCGCGTCGCCCCACCGCCCCGCGGCGCAGTGGTCGGCGAAGAGGTCCGCCCGGTCCTGCCCGGTGGGCTGTTGCCGCCGGTCCGGCTGCTCGGGCGCGGCGGTGAACGCGGACGTGAGCGTCGCCTCGGCGGCGTCCCAGTTGCCGTCGTCGCTGGTTGCCGCGCTGTCGCCGACGGTCCGCACGGAGATGTCGACGATCTGCGCGATGGTGGGCCGCTTCGCCGGCGTCCACCCCGGACCGGCCCGCCCGCTCTTCTCGGCCATCACACCCCGATTCCGATCCGCCAGCGGGCGACCGCCGCGGCCAGCGCCACGATCTCCCGGCGCCGTCCGGTTCCGGCGGCTGCCTCCAGGCCTGCGATGTCCGCCGCGGTCAGGGACGCGAGCGGCCGCCGCAGCGCGGTACCGGGATGACGCAGATCGATGATACGAGTGACCGGCCGTGGCTGTCGCGCCCATCGTCCGGAGCCTGTGGACAGCCGGCCGCTGCACAGCAGGTAGCGTCCGTCCGCCGAGGTGGTGATGACCCGGAGCGGCCCGGGGCCGGGCATCCTCGCGGTGGCCGGCGTCGGCCGCAGGAGCAGGGCGTCGAGCACCGTGTGTCCCTCCCCGGTGGCCGACCGGCCGCCGAGCAGCCTCCAGGACGGCACGCTGAACAGGTCGGTGAGCGCGACGGTGCCGGCATCGGCCACGCGGATCAGGTGGCCACCGGCGATCTCCCACCGCGCCAGCCCGCCCGCGGCGCCGGCGGTGACCAGCTCGCTGTCCGAGACGAAGGCGAGGTCACCGACGTCGCCGAGGAACTCCGGGTGCAGCTCGAAGGCCTCCCGCGCGGTCAGGTCCGCGTCCGTCACCGCGAGGGCGCGGCCGGTCGCGAAGGCGAGCCGCCGCCCGCCCGGCGCCACCGCGGCCGGTGTGCCGGCCGCCGTGCCGAGCCGGTCCGGGTCCCGGTGGTGCCGCACCCCGCGTTCGTCGCAGACCAGCACGCCGGCCCGCTGTCCCATCGCGACGATCACGCTGGTGGCGGTCGGCAGCAGCCGGGCCGTCCCCAGCTCCGGGCCGCGGGCGAGCACGTCGGCCCGGCCGTCGCGATAGCGCACGAGCGCCGGCCCGTCCGGATCGATCCGGACCGCGACCAGGTGATCGCGGCCGACGCTGGCCAGCGCGCGGTGCCGGGTCGTACCGCGGTACAGCACGGTGTCGGCGGCGCCGTTCAGGTCCCGCTGCACCAGGCGTTCGCGTCCGCGTCCGGGTCGCACGGCCATGACCAGGATCTGCTCCTGGCGCGCGAACGACACGTCCCCGGCGTGCCCGACCGGGCCGGTGTGGGTCACGGCCTCGTCGGCGAACCCGGCGATCGTGTCCCCGACCTGCCGGGGATCGGCCGCCGTGAGCCGCGTGGCCAGCAGCGCGGCCTGCTCGTCGCCGGGCTGCCACCGGTCGGGTGGGATCAGTCGCGCCACGCGGACGGCGTCGTCGAGGGGCGCGGCGGTCGCCAGCTCCCACACCGCCGCCCAGTTCCGGAGCCGGGCCTGTCGCTCGGCGGCCGCCGCGATCTCGGCCGGGTCGTTCCACTCGAGGGCGCGGAGGGGATGCAACCGCTGCTCGGCGTCGAGGGCCTTCTTCAGCGGCACCGGCGCGCTGTCGTGGTACTCGTCCGCGAGCCGGAGCGCCTGCGTCTTCAGCTCCGCCAGGCTCTCCCGTGCCTCGTCGCGGCGGCCGGTGAACCGCAGGACGTCGTGCCACTGCTGCAGCGCCTCGACGTACCGCAGCCGGTTGAACGGCCGTACGCCGGTGAGCTCGCGGTACAGCTCGGCCGCCTGCCGGGCCGCCTCGACCGCCTCCTCGATCCGCTCGAGACGCTCGCTGACCCTCGATCGGGCCAGGAGCGCCTCGGGCAGCAGGACGTCCGCCCGCGGGCAGGACCCGGAGCTCAGGTACGTGATGGCGCGGTCGACCCGGGCCGCGGCCGCCGCCGGTTCACCCGCGCTGCGCAGCACCTCCGCGCACAGCACGTCGGTGGCCACCAGCATCGACAGCCGCTCGGGTGTCGGCCCCGACGCCAGTGCGGCACGGTGGTGATCACCGGACTCCCGGGCCAGCGAGACCGCCTCGTCCGTGCGGGCCTGGCGTACGAGGGCCAGCGCGCACGCCCCGAGCGCGAAGGCGAGCAGCTCGAGCTCGGGCTCGCCCTCGTCGCAGCCGGCGCGGTACAGCGCGGCCGACTCGCGGAAGGCGAGCATGGCCTGCTCGTGGTCGTGGGTGATCGCCTCCACGCTGCCGAGCTTGTCCAGCGCGGAAGCGAGGTACCTGCGGTGGGACGGATCCGCGGCGTAACGGTCCCGATAGCCGTCGACACCCTCGCGGAGGGCCCTGAGCGCCTCCGAGTGGCGGCCCGCACGGGCGGCACCGATGCCCCGGGCGAGCTGGTGGAAGGCGGCCGGGTCCGGATCTTCGCCGGGCACCCGGCGCTCCATGACCCAGCGTTCGGTGAAGTCGGCGGCCGGGTCGGCGACCGTCTCCAGGTGACCGCGTTCGTACACCTGCCAGCCCAGGACCTCGAGCACCTCGGCGTCCAGCTCGTCGATCCCGACGAGGTTGCCGAGCGCCGCGCCGCCGCCGTCGATCACCAGGCCGGGATCCCGCCGCAGCACGGGGAACAGCAGCTCCGTGCCGACGTGCGGCCATCGCTGGGCGGCCGCGGTCAGGACGGCCAGGGCCCGGGGCGTGTGCGGAGGGGCATGTCCGTCGACCCGTTCCAGCAGGTCGCTCGCGGCGGTGACCGACCAGATGTCCGCCGGATAGCCGGTGACCGGCGACCCGGGCAGCGACAGCGCGACGAACTCCTCCGCCAGCAGGTCCGGCAGCATCGGCTGCAGCACGTTGCCGGCCTCGCCCTCGGCGGCCGGGAAGCTTCGCCGATGCTGGTCGATGAGCAGCTCCGGCGGGGCGGTGAACGGCAGCGACGCCACCAGCTCCACCGCGCGGTCGCGGCGCATCGGTCCGGCGAGGGTCGCGCAGAAGGCCAGGCGGCGCATCGTACGGGCGTCGATGCGTGGCGGTGCCCCCGCGTCGTCGTACAGGTCCTGCCAGTTCTCGTACTCCCGGTCCAGCAGGTACGTCGTGAGCCCCAGCAGGTTGCGTGGGGCCTCACGACCGCGGTGCCGTGCGTCGACGGCCACCAGCGCCGCCATGAGGATCGCCAGCGTGAGGCCGAACTCCGCTCCGGTCAGGGCCTGCGGCGGGGTGATCTCCGCCGGTCCGGGCGCGGGCGGGTAGTGCTGTGCGAAACCGTCGCGGGCGGCCCGGAACAGGGCGTCGCGTTCCGTGCCGTCGCCGTCCGGGCCGGTGGACGACAGTGGAGGGAGGTACTGGTCCGAGGTGTCCACCCGCTCACCGAGGCGGTGCAGCTTGGCCCGTACCGGCGGCCAGGAGTCCACCGAGCGGGCCAGGAGGAGGACCCGTACGGGCACGCGCTGACGCATGATGCGGTTCTGGAACAGCCAGGCCAGAGCCGCCACGGGCCACCGGTCCGCGTAGTCGACGACGACCAGCAGCCCGGGCCGGCCGTCCATCCGCAGGTCCTGGCTGCCCTCCGCCGGCGGGTAGGTGTCCGTGGCGTGCACCGCGTCGACCACCAGCCAGCCGGCGCCGCCGAACTCGTCGGCCAGCCGCGCCGCCATCCGCGATTTGCCCTGGCCGCCCGCGCCGTGCAGCCAGCGCACCGAGAACGCCGCCGGTGCTGTCATCCAGGCCCGCAGCAGCCCCAGCTCGGTCTCCCGGCCGGTGAACTCGACGGTACCGGCCCGGAAGTCGAGCATCCGGCTGGGTTGGGCACGCAACCACGCGGAGTCGGTGCCGCCGGGCTCCGTACGCCGGCGCAGCAGGTAGACGGGGGAGCCGTCGCCGAAGACGTGGATGTCCGCGCCGATGGCGCCGTACGCGAACCCGCTGACCGCCTCGACCCGCTGAAAGACCGCGTCGGGCCGGTCCGCGGGCATGCCGCCCCCTCCACCTGTGTCGCCGTCCACATGGCATGGTCGTCGATGTCAGGGTAGCGGCGAGGCCGGCGAAAGTCCGTCCGCCGCAGTCCGGTCCGCGGAGCGGGCCTGGGCCGGCGCGCGGTGGTCCGCCTCGATGCGCTGGCCGTAGTACGTGCCACCGAGGACGAGCGCGATACCGGCGACGGCGACCGCGGTCAGGTGCTCGCCGCCGAGGCCCACCCCGATCAGCACCGCCCACACCGGCTCCGTGCCCAGCAGCAGGCTCGCCCGCGCCGCGGACGTACGACGGATCGCCCACAGTTGCACCAGGAACGCGAAGACGCTGCAGCCCAGCGCGAGGTAGAGCACGCCGAGCCAGTGTCCCGGCCCGAAGGCCCGTACCGCCGCGGGCAGGGCGGGTGCCGCGAGGACGGTGAACAGGAGCGCGCCGACCGCGGTCTGCAGCCAGGTGAGCGTGACCGTGTCGTACTGCCGGCCGTCCGTCAGCCGCCCGGACAGCGTGACGTGTGCCGCGCGGACGACCGCAGCCGCGAGCATCAGCGCGTCCCCGGCCGTCGGCGCGCGCAGCCCTGGGCCGGCTACCAGCAGGACGACCCCGGCCACCGCCACCGCCGCGGCCGCGAAGAACCGGGGTGGCAGCCACTGCCGTCGTACGGCGCCCTCGAGCGCCGGCGTGAGCAGGATCGTCAGGCTGATCAGCACCCCGGCGTTGGTGGCGCTGGTCAGCGACACCCCGTACGTCTCCAGTACGAGCACCGTCGCCTGGGTGAGCCCGAGCAGCGCCCCGGCCCGCAGCTCCGGCAGGCCCGGGCGGCGTACCGCCATGGCAGGCGCGAGTGCGACCGCCGAGACGAGGAAGCGCAGCGCCAGGACGGCGAGCACCCCGCCGGCCAGGACGAGGGTCTGGGCGGCCAGATAGCTGCTGCCCCACACCACCGCCACGGCCAGCAGGAACAGATCGCTGCGGCGTATCGACATGCTCGCAGCGTGGAGCCGGTCGACCGTGAAGACAAGCCGCCATCTTCTCAACCGATGGTGTAGTGATGCCTTATGGATCTGCACCACCTGCGCCTGCTCAGGGAACTCGGCGACCGGGGCAGCCTCGCCGCCGTCGCCCGGGCGATGCACATCACCCCGTCGGCGGTCTCCCAGCAGCTGAGGTCGTTGCAGCGCTCGGCGCGGGTGCCGCTGACCGAGCGCCGCGGCCGCCGCCTCGTGCTGACCGGGGCGGGGCGGGCCCTGGCAGCCGCGGCGATCGAGGTCTCCACCGCGCTCGACCGGGCCGGCCGCGCCGTGGACGCCTACCTCGACGATCCGGCCGCGCCGGTGACGGTGGCCGCCTTTCACAGCGCCGGGCTCACCTGGTTCGGCCCGCTGCTCGGCCGTCCCGGCCTGCCCCCGGTGCGGTGCTCGGACGAGGACGTCGCCCAGGCCCACTTTCCCGCCCTGGTCGCGGACTACGACCTGGTGCTGGCGCACCGGCTGGCGTACAGCCCGCCCTGGCCGGCGGGCAGGCTCACGGTGGTGCCGCTCGTCCACGAGCCGCTGTCCGTCGCGATGCCCGCGGGCCACCGGCTGGCCGCGAAGGCGGCGCTGACCGTGGCCGACGTCGCGGGCGAGGCGTGGCTCTGCGTCCATGAGGGCTTCCCCTTGGAGGGCGTGCTGACGGCGATCGCCGCGGCCGCCGGCCGGCCCCTCGAGATCGTCCACCGGGTCAACGACTTCACCGTCGCGGCCGCGATCGTGGCGGCGGGCGGCGGGCTCGCGCTGCTGCCCGGCTACACCAGCCGGCCCGGTCCCGGCGTGGTGCTGCGTCCGCTGGCCGACCTTCCGGCCGGGCGGCACATCGACGTGCTGGCCCGTCCGGAGAGCCTGCATCGGGCCGCCGTGCGTACGGTCCTCGACGCGCTGCGCGAGATAGCGGGGTCGCCCGTCTGACGGCTCGTGTCGGCGCGGTGTGGGCCACGTGTCGACGCCTTGTCCGTCCGGTGTCAGCGGCGGGCAGCACCGTTCCGGCATGACTGATTTCGAAGACGCCGGCTGGGTGCGTACCTGGGGTACGTCCCCCCAGGTCACCGATGCAGCATTCGCCGACGTGACGCTGCGCCAGGAGCTCCGCGTCAGCGGCGGCGGGAGCCGGGTACGCGTACGCCTCAGCAACGAGTACGGGACCGAGCCGCTCGCCATCGGCGCCGCGCGGCTGGGGTTCGCGACGCCCGGCGGCGGTGTCGAGGCGGGCTCCGACCGCGTGCTGACCTTCGGCGGCCGGGCCACCGCCACCGTCCCGGCGGGTGCGCCGCTGGTCAGCGATCCGGTGGACCTGCCGCTCGCCGCCCTCACCCGGCTCTCCGTGAGCCTGTACCTGCCCGGGAAGGTCGAGGCCTGCACGGGCCACGACATGCCGCTCGACGTGGGCTGGGCGATCCCGGGCGACGCGGTGGCGTCCCCCGCCCTGCCCCCGGAGGCTGAACCGCTGGCGGCCCGGGCGCTCATCTCGGCGGTCGAGGTGCTGGCCGGCGGCTCCGCCAGGACGGTCGTCGTGCTGGGCGACTCCCGGGTCGACGGCGCCGGCTCGACCGTGGGGGCGGCCCGCAGCTGGCCGGACCGGCTGGCCGAGCGCGGTGTCTACGTGTCCAACCAGGGCATCAGCGGCAACCGGCTGCTCACCGACGGGCTCGGCGCCTCCGGCCTCGCCCGCTTCGACCGTGACGTGCTGGCGACACCCGGCCTGGGCTGCGTGGTGGTGTCCATCGGCGGCAATGACGTGATCGTGTCGTTCGCACCCCGTGACGACGGACCGCTCGCCGGCTTCCTCGCGATGTTCCCGGGCGCCCCGGTGACGGCGGACGATGTCATCGCCGGCCTCCGTCAGCTGATCGCGCGGGCGCACGACCGCGGGGTCGCGGTCCACGGCACCACCATCGCGCCCTACGAGGGGGAGGACATCTACACCGCGGAGGGTGACGCCGCGCGCAGAGCGGTCAACGACTGGATCCGGACAAGCGGGGAGTTCGACGCGGTGTTCGACTTCGACGCCGTCTGGCGGGACCCGGACCGGCCGAGCCGGATCCGCGACGACCTGCACGCGGGTGACCACCTGCACGGCAACGACGCCGGCTACCTGGCCCTGGCGGACTCCATCGACGTTTCCCTGTTCGGGTGAGACCTGTCCCTGTTCGGATGAGGAGAACTGTCATGCCTGACGTCGTGATCGTGGGTGGCGGCCCCGTCGGCCTGTTCCTGGCCTGTGAGCTGCGCCTCGCCGGCTGCGAGGTGATCGTGCTCGAACGGGAGCCACAGCCGCACACCGCCTGGAAGGCCCTGCCGCTCGGGATGCGCGGGCTCAACCCCGCTTCGGTGGAGGCGTTCTACCGGCGCGGCATGCTCTCCGCCCTGGGTGTCGACGAAGAACCCCGCACTTCTCCGCGAAACGTGAGCCATTTCGCCGGAATGACCCTCGACCCCGCCAAGGTCCGCTTCACCACGCTGCCCAGCCCGGCCCTGGACGCGGTCATGACGAGCCTCGAAGCCGTCGAGACCGTTCTGTCCGAGCGGGCGGTCGAGCTCGGCGTACGGATCGAGCGGGGTGTGGTGGTCGACGCCGTCGCGCAGGATGATCAGTACGTCGAAGCGACGGCGGGCGGGCGGACGTACCGGGCTCGCTGGCTCGTGGGCTGCGACGGCGGACGCAGCGCGGTGCGCGGGCTGGCCGGTTTCGAGTTCGTGGGGACCGGGCCGCAGCTCACCGGGTACACCGCGCTCGCCACGATCGCCGATCCGGAGAAGCTGCGCCCCGGCTTCAACCTCACGCCGGACGGGATGTACCTGCGGATGCCGATCGGGGGCCACCTCGGCCTGATGGACTTCGACGGCGGCGCGTACGACCGGTCGCAGCCGCCTACCCGGGAGCACCTCCAGGCGGTGCTGCGCCGGATCTCCGGCACCGACGTGACGCTGAGCGACGTGCAGCTCGTCTCGACCTTCACCGATCGGGCGATGCAGGCGACGACCTACCGGCGGGGGCGGGTGCTGCTCGCGGGCGACGCGGCGCACATCCACTCGCCGCTCGGCGGGCAGGGGCTGAACCTGGGCATCGGCGACGCGATGAACCTGGGCTGGAAGCTGGCCGCGACGGTGCACGGGTACGCGCCCGGTGGCCTGCTGGACACGTACACCACCGAGCGTCATCCGGTCGGCGCCCGCATCCTCGACTGGTCCCGTGCCCAGGTGGCGGTGATGCGGCCGGGCGGGAGCGCCACGGCGCTGCAGGGTGTGGTCCGGGACCTGCTGGCGACCGCGGACGGGACGACGTACGTGTTCGAGCGGGTGTCGGGGCTCTGCGGCCGGTACGACGTGGGCAGCGAGCATCCGCTGGCCGGCCGGGACGCCCCGGACTTCCGCCTCGAGGACGGCACCAGCCTGGGCGAGCTGTTGCGGGAGGGGTGTGGCGTCCTGCTCGACTTCCGTGGCGGCCTGGAGGACGTTGCGCGGGGCCGGCCGGGCCGGATCCGCCATGTGGCCGGTCCGGCCCGGGACGATCTGGGGCTCGACGCGGTGCTGATCCGGCCGGACGGCGTGGTGGCCTGGGCCGGGGAGCCCGGGGAGGTCGAACGGGCCGCCGGTCGCTGGTTCGGGGCGCCGGTCGCCGCCGCGGTGGATGCGCCGGCCTCGAGCGGCCCGTGGGCTGCGAGTGAACCTGGCTGACAGCGCGGCGACTCCCGGCGCCGCTGGGCGCTCAGTGCGGCGCCTCGGCTGCCGATCGTGCGGGTATGTCCTCGTCAATGCTGCGCAAGATCGCCATTGTCTGCGCTGTCGTGCTCGGCATGGGATTGGTCGGGGGCGCGGGCCTCTACCTGTCGCGTACCCAGAGCGAGGCCCGCGAGAGCGTCATCCGGGCCTTCGACGACCGCGGCCGGCTGGCCGCGGGCGTCGTCGGTGACACGCTGCTGGCCAGCGATCCGAAGACCCGCGAGTGGGCGGCCGCCGCCTTCGCCTCGGACGGCGACGCGCTGTCCGGGGCCCTCGCGGCGGGCCTGGACGCCTCCGTCCCGTGGCTGGCCGTCCTGCGAGCGGACGGCACGCTGCTCGGCGCCTCCCCGGCGGGGGCCAGGGAGCGGGCCGCGGCGCTGCGGAGCGACACCGGCTTCCGGCGCGCGGTGGAGACCGGCACGATCGCCTTCGGCGATCTCGTCACCGTCGACGGCGTCGCGTGGGTTCACGCGTTCCAGCCGTACGCCGCCGGCTCCGGCACCCGCGTGCTGGTCCTGCCCCAGCGCGCGACCAGCATGAACATCCTCCTGGGCAGCGCGCTCAACGTGGCGGGCGCCCGTTCCTACGTCATCGACGGCGCCGGGCACGTGGTCGTCGCGTCGGACAGCACCGTGCTCGGCGCCACGTTGCCCGACGCGGCCATCGCCGCGGCTGTGGGCAGGTCCAACCGCGGCACGGTGGGCCACCACCAGTTCGCGGCCGATGCGGTGGCCGCCAGCAACTGGCGTACGGTGCTCGTGACCTCGCACTCGGCGCTGCTGGCGCCGTACGACCGGACCGCTCGCAGCGCCTGGCTCATGTTCGCCGGATTCGCCGCCGCCGTGCTCCTGATGATGGTGATCGGCGCCGGCATGGTCGTCAGCACCTCGCGGGTGGCCCACGCCCGCCTGCACGACCAGCTGACCGGCCTGCCCAGCCGCGCCCTGTTCCTGCAGAGCACGGAGGCCGCCATCAGCCAATGGCGCCGCCGGGACGGGGTGTCGAGCGCCGCGGGCGGCCAGGTGGCGGCGTTGTTCCTCGACCTGGACGGCTTCAAGCCGGTCAACGACACGTACGGCCACGCCACCGGCGACGCGCTGCTCAAGGCGGTCGCGCAACGGCTGGTCGCGGCGACCCGCCCCGAGGACCTGGTCAGCCGTTTCGGGGGCGACGAGTTCCTCGTGCTGTGCCGCGGGCTGCAGGGCGAGGACGACGCGTTCGCCGTCGCCGACCGCATCAAGAACTACCTGAGCGAGCCGTTCGAGGTGCTGGGCCGGACGGTGCGGATCGGGGTGTCGATCGGCATCGCGACCCTCGGTGGGGACGCGGACCAGGCCGAGGCGCTGATCCAGAACGCCGACACGGCGCTCTACCAGGCGAAGAACAACGGCCGCGGGCGCATCGAACGGTTCACCCCGGCATCCTCATGAGGCGCTCGGCGCGTAGCCGGGTGGCTGCTCTGGCGGGGGCAGCAACGGCTTCAGCGCGGCGACGGGCCGTTCCACGGAACCGCCGGCCGTGAGGTCGATGGTCTCGTCGTAGAGCCGGATCGGCAGCGTCGCGCCGGAGCCGTCGCGCAGGCTCACCCGTACGGTGTCCTGGCCGGCCTCGACGAGCAGCCGGAGGCCGCTGTGCCGCAGCCGGAACCGCAGCGCGGTGATGCCCTCGGGCAGCCGGGGCGCCAGCGCCAGGAGCCCGTGGTGCTCGCGCAGGCCGCCGAAACCCTCGACGATCGCCGACCAGGCCCCGGCCAGCGAGGCCATGTGCAGGCCGTCGCGGGTGTTGTCGTGCAGGTCGCGCAGGTCGACCAGGGCGGCCTCCCGGGCGTAGTCGTGGGCGAGCTGGAGGTGGCCGACCTCGGCGCACATCACCGCCTGCGTGCAGGCGGACAGCGAGGAGTCGCGTACGGTGATCCGCTCGTAGTAGTCGACGTTGCGGGCCTTCTGCTCGGCGGTGAACTCCTCCGGGCACCAGTGCATGGCGAGCACCAGGTCGGCCTGCTTGACCACCTGCCGCCGGTAGAGCTGGAAGTACGGCGCGTGCAGCATCAGCGGCTCGCCGGGGCGCTCGGCGGCGAAGTCCCACGGGGCGTAGCGGGTGAAGCCGGTGGACTGCTCGTGCACGCCGAGCCGCTCGTTGTACGGCACGTGCACCGCGTCGGCGGCGGTCTGCCACGCCCGCGTCTCGTCCGCATCGACCCCGAGCCGGGCGGCCGCCTCCGGCCGGCGCTCGCAGGCGGCGACGGCCGCGCGCAGGTTGCGGGCCGCCATGAGGTTCGTGAAGAGGTTGTCGTCGGCCACCGCGCTGTACTCGTCCGGGCCGGTGACGCCGTCGACGTGCCAGACACCGTCGGCGTCGTGGTGCCCCTGGGAGATCCACAGCCGGGCCGTCTCGACCAGGATCTCGAGGCCGCACTCCTCCTCGAGCTCCTCGTCGCCGGTGACGTCGCGGTAGCGGTCGGCGGCGCGCGCGATGACGGCGTTGAGGTGCAGCGCCGCGGTGCCCGCCGGCCAGTACGCCGAGCATTCCTCGCCGTGGATCGTGCGCCACGGGAACGCCGCGCCGGCGAGGCCCAGCGTACGGGCCCGGTGGCGGGCCTGGCCGAGGATGCTGTGCCGCCACCGCAGCACGTCGGCGGCGGCGTGCGGGGCGACGTACGTCAGCAGCGGCAGTACGAAGCCCTCGGTGTCCCAGAACGCGTGCCCGTCGTACCCGGGTCCGGTCAGCCCCTTGGCGCCGATGGCCCGCCGCTCGGCTCGGGCGCCGGCCTGCAGCACGTGGAACAGTCCGAAGCGGACGGCCTGCTGCAGCACCGGGTCACCGTCGATCTCGACGTCGGCGGCGTCCCAGAAGTCGTCCAGGTACGCGCGCTGTCCGGCGGCGAGGCCGTCCCAGCCGGCGTACCGCGCGCCGTTGAGCGCGCCGGCCACCTGGTCGCGCAGCGCCTGGGGCGAGCGCGTCGAGCTCCAGGCGTACCCGAGGAATTTGGTGATCCGCAGGCGCTCGCCGGGCCGCAGCACGGTGACCACCGTCGTGCGGGCCCAGTCGCCGCGGACGTCGGTCTCCTCGTCGTAGTCGCCGGGCGCATCGACGAGGTGGTCCATGCCGGCGCCCATCAGCAGCCGGCTGACGCGGGTGCGGTGCAGCAGCACCGCGCCGTGCTGCTCGGTGTCCTGGGCCACCGCCTCGAGCGGGCGGTCCAGTGCCGCGGCGACCCGCGGATCGGTGGACTCCTGCGGCTGCTCCTCGTTGGCGACCAGCCCGGACTGCACGGTGATCCGCACCTCGGCGTCGACCGCCTCGACCTCGTAGTCGACGGCGGCCACCGCCCGCTGGGTGAACGACACCAGCCGCGAGCTGCGGATCCGCACCCGGCGCCCGGCCGGCGACTCCCAGTCCACGCTGCGCCGCAGGACGCCGTCGCGCAGGTCCAGGACCCGCTCGTGGGCCAGCAGGCGGCCGTGCGCCACGTGGAACGGCTCGTCGTCGACCATCAGCCGGATCAGCTTGCCGTCGGTGACGTTCACGACGGTCTGGCCCTGCTCCGGATAGCCGTACCCGCCCTCCGGGTACGGCAGCGGCCGCTGCTCGTAGAACGAGTTGAGGTACGTGCCCGCGATGACGTGCGGCTCACCCTCGTCGAGGTTGGCGCGCAGCCCGATGTGCCCGTTGGCGAGGGCGAGCACGGACTCCGTCTGCGCGAGCCGCTCCGGGTCCAGCGCGGGCTCGCGGACCTGCCACGGCTCGACGGGGAACAGGGCGTCGCCGATCATGCGGGCACCTCGCCGGTCACAGCCATGACCCAGATGTGTCCGGCGGCCGGGCCGGTCAAACGCGCATCCCGGCCGCGACGGGCTCGCCGGAGCGGCCGAGGACCCGGAGCAGGTCGGCGGCGGCGATGATGCCCACGAGCCGGCGGCGGTGGTCGGTCACCAGCAGCCGGTTCACCCCGGCGGTCCGCATGAGCTCCGCGGCCTCGGCGGGGGTCGCCCCGGGCTCGATCGTCACCGGCGGCGCGCTCATCAGCTCGCGGGCGGTCGTACGGCTCCAGCCCGGGCCGGGCCGCTCGCGGCGCCGCCACGGCAGGCGGCTGCGGGGCCGCTCCTCGTGCCAGGTCAGCGCGGCGAGCACGTCGGTACGGGTGAGCACGCCGATCACGACGTCGAACTCGTCCACGACGCCCAGCGCGCTGACGTCATGGGCGGTGAGCATCGCGACCACCTCGGCGGGCGTGGCGCCGGTCGGCACGGTGAGCACCTGGTTGGTCATGAGAGTGCGTACGGTCTGCTGCTGCACGGGGCACCTCCACGGTGGTTGTGGTGACATCACCACAGTGGCCCGGCGGGAGGGCCGGCGGACAGGGCCCGCACCGGCCGATCCCGTGCCGGGGTCGTTGCCGGTGCCCGGCAAGCGGTCAGGCGCGGCGGCGGGCGTGCAGGACGCTCTCCCGGGGCACCAGGGCCAGCTCGCCGGCGAGCCGCGTCATGAGCTGCGCCAGGACGCGCCGGTCGTCGTCGGACCAGCCGTCGAGGGCCTGCTCGAACAGCCGGACCCCGCTGTCGTCCACCTCGCGGAGCCTGCGCCGGCCGTGGGCGGTGACGGTGAGCAGCGCCGCGCGCCGGTCGCCCGGGTCGCCCTCGCGGGTGACGAGGCCGCGGTCCTCGAGTCGCCGTACCTGGGGGGTGATGGTCGATTTGTCGACGCCCTGCCAGGCGGCGAGGTCGGAGCCGCGGACCGGCCCGTGGGTGCTGATCGCCCGCAGCAGTGTGATGTCGTGCATGGACAGCTCCTCCGCGGCGCTGCCCATCAGTAACCGGCGCACGTCGCCGCGCTGCGCCCAGCGCATCAGCCGGGTGAAGGCGGCGTGGATCTGCCCGGCCTCGGAGGTGTCGTCATCGTGCACGGGCACACCCTACGCCGTCCGTTGGTTTGCGCCAACCAACTATATGGGGTATGGTTTGGCCATACCAACTATTCGAGGGGAGTGATGGACATGAGCGCCACGGCGACCCTGCACCACAGCACGGATCGCACGGACGTTTCCCGACTGGGCGAGTTCACGACGTACGCCGAGGCCGAACGGATGGTGGACCGGCTCTCCGACGCCGGTTTCCCCGTCGAACGGGTCCGCATCGTCGGCACCGGGCTGCACAGCGTCGAGCAGGTGATGGGCCGCTTCACCGGCGGTCGCGCGACCCTGTTCGGCGCGGCGCTCGGCTCCTGGCTAGGCATGCTCACCGGCCTGGCGCTCGGCCTGTTCCTGCCCCTCGCGTGGCTGCTCACCCTGGTCAGCGGCCTGGTCACGGGCGCGGTCGCCGGCGCCGCTCTCGGCTACCTCACCCACTGGGCCGGAGACGGGCGCCGTGACTTCACGAGCACCACCGCGCTGCGCGCCCGGCAGTACGCCGTCGAGGTCGCCGGCACCCACGCTCCGCAGGCCCTGCGCGCCCTGGAGCGCGGCTGAGCCCGTCCTGACCGCCCCCGTCACGCGCGTCGAACGCACCGCGCTGCCGGGAGTGGGGGTCGCGTACGCCCTCTCCACCGCGGCACGGCAACGCCTCGGCGTCGTGGAGCACCGCGACGGGCGTCGTGACCTGGTCATCTACGACCCGCAGGAGCCGGACAGCGCCCTGCACACCGCCGCGCTGACCGAGAGTGAGGCGAGGACCGTCGCGGAACTGCTCGGCGCGCCGGTCTACGTGAACCGCTGAACGTGCAGCGCAGCCGGCGGGTTGCCCACCGACAGGCGCGGGTACGTCAGCGGCACCGGGCGCCGCCGCCGCGCAGAGGGGACTCCGTGTGCTGATCCTGCTGACCGCTCACCTGGCTGCGGCCGTCGCGGCCCCGAGTCTCGTCCGCCTGCTGAGGCTCCGGGCCTTCTACGTGCTGGCCGCCGTTCCGGGCGCCGCTCTGGTGTGGGCCCTGTCCCACACCACGACCATGCGCGACGGGCACGCGGTCGCGGAGACGTACCCGTGGGCCGGGCAGCTCGGCCTCGACGTGGCCCTGCGCATGACCTCGCTGTCCTGGCTGATGGTGCTGCTCGTCGGCGGCGTGGGCGCGCTCGCGCTGATCTACTGCGCCCGGTACTTCGACGCCGCCGAGCCGGGGCTCGCGCGCTTCGCCGGGGTGTTCGTCGGCTTCGCCGGTGCCATGCTCGGCCTCGTCGTCTCCGACAACCTCATCGTGCTGTACGTCTTCTGGGAACTGACCACCGTCTTCTCGTACCTGCTGATCGGGCACGACGCGGCCGCCCGGGCGAGCCGGCGCGCCGCCCTGCAGGCGCTGATCGTCACCACGCTGGGCGGGCTGGCGATGCTCGTCGGCATCATCATGCTCGGCGAGCACGCCGGCAGTTACCGCTGGTCGCAGGTGGTGTCGGACCTGCCCGGTGGCGGCTACCTGGCCGTCGCGGTGGTCCTGCTGCTGCTCGGCGCGCTGTCGAAGTCGGCGATCTTCCCGTTCAGCTTCTGGCTGCCCGCCGCGATGGCCGCCCCGACGCCGGTCAGCGCGTACCTGCACGCCGCCGCGATGGTGAAGGCCGGCGTGTTCCTCGTCGGCCTGCTCGGGCCCGCGCTGGCCGGCGCCGGGCCGTGGCGGCCGGTCGTGCTGACCGCGGGCGCCGTCACCATGCTGTTCGGCGGGTGGACCGCGCTGCGTCAGCACGATCTGAAGCTGCTGCTCGCGTACGGGACGGTCAGCCAGCTCGGTCTGCTGGTCGTCGCGCTCGGCGCGGGGTTCCGTGACGCGGCGCTGGCCGGCGCCATGATGCTGCTGGCCCACGCGATGTTCAAGGCCGCGCTGTTCTTCGTCGTCGGCATCATCGACCACGCCGCCGGCACCCGGGACCTGCGCGAGCTCAGCGGCCTGCGCCGGTCCGCACCCGCCGTGTGGGTGGTGGCCCTGCTCGCCGCGCTGTCGATGGCCGGGGTGCCGCCCCTGGCCGGGTTCGTCGGCAAGGAAGCCATCGTCGACGCGTTCCTCTCCGGCGGCTGGTGGGAGTGGACGGTCCTCGCCGCGGTCGTCGCGGGGTCGATGCTGACGGTCGCGTACACGGTGCGGTTCCTGTGGGGCGCCTTCTTCGACAAGCCCGCCGTCGAGCCGCGTACGGTCCATCGGGTCTCCTGGTCGTTCCTGGGGCCGGCGGCGCTGCTGGCCGCGGCCGGGCTCGCGGCCGGGCTGTTCGCGCCGGTGCTCGACCGGCTCCTCGCCGGTTACGCCGACACCTATCCCGACGCCGGCCACTACCACCTCGCGCTCTGGCACGGGGTGACACCCGCGCTGGCCCTGTCCGCGCTGATCCTGGCCTCCGGCGCGGCGCTGTTCGCGATGACGATGCGGACGCGCTGGTGGCGGCGGGTGCGGCTGCCCGTGGACGGGGCCGCCGGCTACGAACGGGCCACCGACGGCCTGGGCCGGCTCGCGATCGAGGTCACCGGCGCCACCCAGCGCGGCTCCCTGCCCATCTATCTCGGCACCATCCTGCTGGTCCTGGTCCTTCTCGGCGGCGGCGCCCTGCTGGCGGCCTGGCCGCTGCCCGGCGGGTTCCGGCTGTGGGACAACGCGCTGCAGCTGGTGCCCGCGGCCGTCCTCGTCGTCGCCGCCGGGTTCGCTACCCGGGCCCGCCGCCGGCTGGCCGCGGTGGTCCTGGTCGGCGTGACCGGGTACGCCACGGCGATCCTGTTCATCCTGCACGGCGCCCCCGACCTCGCCCTGACCCAGTTGCTCGTCGAGACGTGCACCATGGTGATGTTCGTGCTGGTGCTGCGCCGGCTGCCCGGGCACTTCTCGGTCCGGCCGCTGGTCGCCGCCCGCCGGTTGCGCGTGGCCATCGGGGTCGCGGTCGGCACGGTGATCTCCGGCCTGGCGTACGCGGCGACCGCGGGCCGGCAGGCCGTCGCAATCTCCACCGGCTTCCCCGAGCCGGCCGTGTCGTACGGCGGTGGGCGCAACGTCGTCAACGTGACCCTTGTCGACATCCGGGCCTGGGACACGATGGGCGAGATCTCGGTGCTGCTGGTGGCCGCGATCGGCGTCGCCGGGCTCGTGTTCGGCGGCTCGGGGCGGCTGCTGCACAGCGGCCGGCGCCCACCGCTGCCGACGCCGCCGCGCGGCCAGGTGTGGCTGATGGCCGGGCACACGCTCGACGCCGGCCTGCGCTCGCCCATCCTCGAGGTGGTCACCCGGCTGGTGTTCCACACGATCGTGCTGTTCTCGATCTACCTGCTGTTCGCCGGCCACAACGCCCCCGGAGGCGGGTTCGCCGGCGGGCTCGTCGTCGGGCTGGCCCTGGTGCTGCGCTACCTCGCCGGCGGCCGGCACGAGCTGGCGGTGGCCGCGCCGGTGGACGCCGGCGCGGTGATGGGCGCCGGGCTGTTCATCGCGCTCGGCACCGGCCTCGCCGGGCTGATCGGCGGCGGCCAGGTGCTGCAGAGCACCCTGCTGGACTGGCACCTGCCGCTGCTGGGCCACGTCCACTTCGTCACGTCGATGATCTTCGACGTCGGCGTCTACCTCGTCGTCATCGGCGTGGTGCTGAACATCCTGCGCAGCCTCGGCGCGGAGGTCGACCGCCACGAGCAGATCCAGCGCGCCGGCGAGACGGCCCGCCGGGAGAAGGTAGGTGCAGCTTGAGTCCCAACCTGCTGTTGGTGGTCGTCGTGGGCGTACTGTTCGCCGCGGGTGTCACCCTGCTGCTGGAACGCAACCTGACCCGGGTCATCCTCGGCATCACCATGCTGGGCAACGGGGTGAACCTGCTGATCCTGCTCGGCGGCGCGTACGGCGGCCCGCCCATCGTCGGCGTCACCCCCGAGCCGAGGATGAGCGACCCGCTGACCCAGGCCATGATCCTCACCGCGATCGTCATCACGCTCGGCATGACCGCGTTCCTGCTCGCGATGGCGTACCGCAGCTGGCTGCTGACCGGCCACGACAACGTGCAGGACGACGTCGAGGACCGGCGCATCATGAGGCGCGCGGAGCGTGACGAGGGCCTGGAGAACGAGGACGAGGACGGCGGACAGCGATGACGTGGCTCGTCCCGCTGCCGGTCATCATGCCGCTGCTCGGCGCGGCGGTGACGCTGCTGCTGCGCCGGCGCCCGGTGCTGCAACGCGCGGTGAGCGTGCTCGTCCTGTCCGCCACGCTGGTCGTCGCGGTCCTCCTGCTGGCGTCCACCGCCACCGGGCCCCCGCTGACCGTCGCCGTCGGCGGCTGGGCCGCGCCGCTGGGCATCGTGCTGGTCGCCGACCGGCTCGCCGCGCTCATGCTGGTGGTGTCCGCCGCGGTGACGCTCTGCGTGCTGGTGTACTCGATCGGGCAGGGCATGGCCGACGGCGACGACGCCGTACCCGTGGCGGTCTACCACCCGGCGTACCTGATCCTCACCGCCGGCGTCACCAACGCGTTCCTCGCCGGTGACCTGTTCAACCTCTACGTCGGCTTCGAGATCCTGCTCGCCGCCAGCTACGTGCTCATCACCATCGGCGCCACGCGCAGCCGCATCCGCACCGGTACGACGTATGTCGTGGTCAGCCTGCTGTCGTCGCTGATCTTCCTGACCGCCATCGGGCTGATCTACGCGGCTACCGGCACGCTCAACCTGGCGCAGCTCGCCGGCCGGCTGGACGCGCTGCCCGACGGCCTCCAGCTGGGCCTGCAGAGCATGCTGCTGCTCGCCTTCGGCATCAAGGCCGCCGTCTTCCCGCTGTCGGCGTGGCTGCCCGACAGCTATCCGACGGCCATCGCGCCCGTCACGGCGGTCTTCGCCGGCCTGCTCACCAAGGTCGGCGTGTACGCGATCATCCGTACCCAGACCCTGCTCTTCCCCGACGGGCCGGCCGGCGGCGTGCTGCTGGTCGCCGCGCTGCTGACGATGACGGTCGGCATCCTCGGCGCGGTGGCGCAGTCCGACATCAAGCGGTTGTTGTCCTTCACGCTGGTCAGCCACATCGGGTACATGCTGTTCGGCATCGGGCTCGCCTCCAGCGCCGGGCTGTCCGGGGCGATCTTCTACGTCGTGCACCACATCGTCGTGCAGACCACGCTGTTCCTCGCCGCGGGGCTGATCGAGCGCCGGGGCGGCACCACGACGCTGGACCGTCTCGGCGGGCTGGCGCGGCTGACACCGGTGCTCGGCGTGCTGTTCTTCGTGCCCGCCCTGAACCTCGCCGGGATCCCGCCGTTCTCCGGATTCCTGGGCAAGCTCGGGTTGCTGCAGGCCGGGGTGGACGCCGGCGGCGCGCTCGCCTGGGTCCTCGTCGCCGGGAGTGTGGTCACCAGCCTGCTGACCCTCTACGCCATCGGCCGCGTCTGGAACCTCGCCTTCTGGCGGACCCCGCACGCGTCGATGCCCGCGGACGGCGGTGCGCGGGCCGGCCGGGCGCTGCCCCGGCTGATGGTGGGCGCCACCCTGGCCCTGGTCGTCCTGGGTACGGGGCTCACCGTGGTGTCCGGTCCGCTGTTCGACATCACCAGCCGGGCCGCCACCGAGCTGCGCGAGCGACAGCCGTACGTCCACGCCGTGTTCGCCGAGGAGGTGCCATGACCGCCGGTTCGTCAGCGGTGCGGCGTACCCGATGGCGCGACCGGATCGTCGCCGCCCTCGTGCTCGTCGCCGTGTGGATGCTGCTCTGGGGCGTCTTCTCCTGGGCCACCCTGGCCGGCGGGATCGTCGTCGCGGCCGTGGTGCTGAAGGTGTTCCCGCTCCCGGCGGTCACGTTCGCCGGGCGTCCGCACCCGCTCGGGCTGCTGCGCTTCGCCGTACGGTTCGCCGGCGACCTCGTCCGCGCCAGCGTGCAGCTGGCCGTGCTGGCGTTCCGGCTCGGCCACCAGCCGCGCAGCGCCATCATCCGGGTGCCGTTGCGGGTGCCGTCCGACCTGGTGCTGACGCTGACCGGGGAGGCCGTCTCGCTGGTGCCCGGCAGCTTGATCGTGGACACCGACCAGGCGTCCACCACGCTCTACATCCACGTGATCGGGGTGGCCGACCGCGACGCCGTCGAACGCTTCCGCCGCGAGGTGTACGCCACCGAGGCCCGCATCGTCCGTGCGATCGGCTCCGAGGCCGAGATCGGGATGCTCGGCCGTCCGGTCCCGGTCCGCAGAAGGGAAGACTCATGACCGTCGTCGGCATCATCGTGTCCGCGCTGCTGTTCGCGGCCGTGTCGCTCGTGCTGATCCGCATCGTCCGCGGGCCGACCACCCTGGACCGCATCGTCGCCGTGGACGTGCTGCTCGCCATCGTGGTGTGCGCGATCGCCGCCGAGGCCGCGTTCACCCGCGACGCGACGTCGCTGCCCGTCCTGGTCGTGCTGTCGATCCTGGGTTTCATCGGCTCGGTGACTGTGGCCCGGTTCTCCCCGCGGAGCCGGCGATGACGGTGCAGACCCTCGCGGACCTCGTCGCCGGAGCCTGCCTCGTCTCGGGCGCGGTGCTCAGTCTCGCGGCCGGCGTCGGCCTGCTGCGCTTCCCCGACCTGCTGTCCCGCATGCACGCGGCGACCAAGCCCCAGGTGCTCGGGCTGCTGCTGATCCTCGCGGGCGCGGCGGTGCGGCTGCACAACATCATCGACGTCACGACGCTGGTGCTGGTCGGCGTCTTCCAGCTGGTCACCGCGCCGGTCGCCGCGCACATGGTGGGCCGGGCGGTCTACCGGGCCGGGCAGGCGCGCGGCGATCTGCTCATCGTCGACGAGCTGCGCGAGGACCGTACGGACGACGGATCGCCGGCGC
This sequence comes from Nucisporomicrobium flavum, assembly GCF_016464385.1. Lineage (GTDB taxonomy): Bacteria > Actinomycetota > Actinomycetes > Mycobacteriales > Micromonosporaceae > Actinoplanes > Actinoplanes flavus_A. Next base: position 36,591 of record NZ_JADMLH010000011.1, read on the forward strand.
GCTGACCGGCCTCCCGGGGCGGGGTCAGGAGGCCTGGTCGCAGGCGCCGCAGAGGCTCGCGTACGGCACGCTGCGCAGCCGGCCCAGCGGGATCGGCCGTTCGCAGGTGCCGCAGACGCCGTACGTGCCCTCGGCCATGCGCCGCAGGGCGGTGGCCGTGTCGGCGATGCGCTGCCGGGCGGCGGCGGTGAGCAGCTCGAGCACGTGCGCGTCGTAGCCGCCGTGCCCGGGCATGCGGGCGTAGACGGTGAGCTGCGTGAGGCGCGCCGTCTGCACGGCGAAGTCCTCCTCGAGCATGCTGCGCAGCAGCTCCATCGGCTCGGCGGACAGCGGGGCCGGACGGTGCAACGTGCTGGTCATGATGCCTCCGGTCGGTGAGCTCGGTGGGTTCGGCGGATCAGCCGCCGGCGGGGTGACGGGCCAGCGACATCGCGGCCAGACCGGCGCCGTTGAGGGCGGCGGTGCGAGGGGCGGCGGCGCGGTGCACGCGTACGCGCAACGCGCCGGACACGGCGGAGGCGAGCCCCGGATGCAGGGCGCCGTCACCCACCAGCAGGAGACCGCGTGCCACCGCGGTCAGCACATGTGACGCGTCGGCGCCGGTGCGCAGGTCGTGGACGTGGCCGACGACGCAGTCGCCGAGCAGCTCCACGGTGGCGCCCCGGCTGAGGTCCCGGGTGCCGATCTCGGACCGGCGCGCGGCCACGACCCGGCCGTCGCTGAGCAGCGCGACCTCGGTCAGCTCGGCGCCGACGTCGACGACGAGCAGGCTGCCCGCGGCGGCACCGGAGCCGATCGCGGCCGCGCGGACCCCGTCGACGAACATGATCCGGGCGGGCGCGAACACGGTGTCGAGCACGTGGCGGGTGGCCGCCTGGTCCGCCTCGGAGGCCAGCACCGGCCGGCACGCCACGATCACCGCGCCGGACGGAACCGGCTGGGGGTAGCGGCGTACGAGCTGGGTCAGCACGTCGACGCAGCCGTCGGCGTCCACGACGCGGCCCCGGCGCACCAGCGTGCCGGCCGGGGCGGTCGGGTCGCCGCACGGCCCGCTGACGGTGCCGCGGTGTGCCGCCCATACGCCCGCGGTGCGGCTGCCCAGGTCGACGGCCACCGCCGGCGCCACCGTCCGCCCGCGGGACGCCGCGCGCGGGATCGATGTCACGCCCATGCCGGTTCTCCTCGTTTCCCGGGAGGTCGGACCTCCGATGGTGGCGTACGGTTCGACGCCCGGCAGGGGCTGCGGCCGGTCAATTACGCGCTCGCTCATTGCCGACGACCGGCAAAAAGTCGGCGGCGGGGGCGGCGCCGCGGCCCGGGCGGGAACGGGTCGGCGCTGAACGGGTGGGTGCGGTGCACCTTCGAGCGGACCAGGTCCGTGTCGTCGAACTCGTACCGGAGGTCGTCGACGACGGCGGTCACCCCGGGCACGGTGGCGGCCAGGCGGCGGGCGATGGCGGCGGTGGACCGCCGGCCCACGTCCCCGGTCAGCACCACCGTGCCGCCGACCGCGTGGGCCTGCACCTGCCCGGGGTGGATCCAGAGCCGGTGGCGCAGCACGCCGGCCACCTCGCGGCCGATCCCGGCGGCGCGGCCCACCGGCGCGCCGGCCTCTCCGGTGGTCCTGTCGCGCGTCGCGACGTCGGCCTGGCATGTCATGTCGGCACCCTCCCCGGGCTGCGGTACGGCCCGTGCTCCACGGCGGTTTCGGTCCCCTCAAGCATCGCCTTCCTGTTACTGGCCGACTACGGTCAGCAGTGGCCAACACGGGTGGGTGGGGTTGCCGACCATCGGCAATCGCCGGCTCCTCCGTCGGGTGCGGCCGGCCCCGGCATAATGCGGTACGGAACGTCGCCCGAGGTCAGGAGGACCGGCATGCGCGTCGAGCAGGTGACCGATCCGATCGTCTACCACGGTGAGGGCCCGGTATGGCATCCGGGCTGGGGCGGGCTGCGGTTCGTCGACATGCTGGCGGGCGACATCCTGACGCTGGGTCCCGACGGTTCCGTCGAGCGCCGCCACGTCGCGACCGTCGCCGCGGTGGTCCGCCCGCGCAAGGGCGGCGGCGCGGTTATCGCGGTGGAACGCGGCTTCGCCCTCGAGGAACCGGACGGGACCGTGACGTTGATGCCGCCGCTGTGGAGCGATCCCGGCGTACGGATGAACGAGGGCGGCTGTGACCCGGACGGCCGGTTCTACTGCGGGTCGATGGCCTACGACCAGACGCCCGGGGCGGCATCGGTCCACCGGCTCGACCCGGACGGTTCCGTCGAGGTGGTGCTCGAGGGCGTCACCATCTCCAACGGCCTCGAGTGGAGTCCCGACGGATCCCGGGCCTACTACAACGACACGGTGGCCTCGACCATCTGGGTGTTCGACTACGACACGGCGAGCGGGCTGACCCACCGGCGGCCGTTCGCGGAGGTCCCCGGCGGCGGCCGGCCGGACGGCCTGACCGTCGACGCGGACGGCGGCGTGTGGACCGCGATCTCCAACGGCGGCGCCGTCCACCGGTACAGCCCCGGCGGCGTGCTGGAGGAGAAGATCGAGGTGCCGGCCCGCAAGGTGACCGCGTGCACGTTCGGCGGCGAACGCCTCGACCAACTCTTCATCACCACCTCGCAGGAGGACATCGACACCCGCGAGGACCCGCTCGCCGGCGCGCTGTTCCGCGCGGACGTCGGCGTCACGGGAAGGCCGGTCCGCCTCTTCGCCGGCTGAGCGCGACGTCCGCCGCGCTCACCGCCCGTGGCCGGCCGTCTCCGCCAGACGCTTGACATGAGCCGCGCGCAGCACCAGCAGTCGCTTCAGGTACGGCACGAGCACCGCCCGGGCCACCACCGCCCCCACCGGCCCGAACGGCGCGCGGATCGTCATACGGTCCGTCATTCGCGTACGCCCGTCGCCGAGGTCCTCGAACAGGTGCTCGTGTCGCATGGCACGGAAGGGCCCGCGGGTCTGTACGTCCACGAAACGATTCGGGCGCTCGTACGCCTGGATCCGGCTCGTCATCCGCCAGCGCACCCCGAAATGACGGGCCCGGAACGTGACGTCGTCGCCGAGAGTGAGCCGGCGGCGGCCCGTGGTCGTGGTGGCTGTCTCCCGGCTCCCGGCCACGGAATCGGCGTGCACGTCGACGTCGAGCTCCAGGTCGAAGACCGTGCCGGGGGCGGCGTTGATCAGGGAGACAACCTCGATCACGGCCGGCACGGGAGCAGCCTAACGCCGGCCGATCCGCCCGGTGCGCCAGGTCAGGCGCGGGGCAGGACGCCCAGCAGGGTGGCGGTCAGGGCCAGCTCCAGCGATTCCCCCAGCTCCAGGCGGAAGCGCGCCAGGTCGGGCTCCGCCGCGTACGCCGCCTGCAGGCTCGGCGGGGGAGTGCTGTACGCCGACAGCGCGCCCGCCATCACCATGGTCTGCAGGCTGAACAGGATGGCGTTGTCACCCAGCTCCGGCAGGCGCTTGCGGATCAGCTCGGTCATGGTGGTCAGGCGGTTCAGCGACGCGCGCTTGTAGCGGGTGACGACCTCGACCGAGACGTTGTGTTCCAGCACGCTGCCCTGGGCGCCGAAGAGGTCGCACAGCACCGTCCGGCTCGCGAGGGAGCGGCTGAGGACCCGGGCCACCGCTGCCGCCCGGCCGGCCATCGGCTGGTTGTCGTCGACGCCGGCGGCCAGCTCGTCCGCGAGCTCCGTCAGCCACTCCCGCAGGAAGCGGTCGAGCAGTTCGAGCAGCACCGCCTCGCGGGACTCGAAGTAGCGCAGCACGTTCGGCTTCGCCAGGCCCGCGCGGCGGCTGAGCTCGTTCAGGGTCACCGCGGCCACGGGCATCTCGTCGAGCATCGCCGCCGCCGTGTCGAGGATGGCCCGCCGGCGGATCTCCCGCTGCTCCTCGGTGCGCGCCCGCTGGAATGTCACGCCCGCCAGCCTAACTTACGTACCTCCGGTACGTTGACATCGTACCGGAAGTACTTTAACGTCGTCGGCACAAGATACCTTCGGTACTTTAATTGGGGAGCCCGGCATGACCGAGAACTGGACGACGGCGAGCATTCCGGATCAGCGCGGGCGGGTGGCCGTGGTGACCGGCGCCAACACCGGCCTGGGGTACGAGACGGCCAAGGCCCTCGCCGAGCGGGGAGCGTCCGTGGTGCTCGCCGTCCGCGACGTCGAGAAGGGTGCCAGGGCCGCGGCCGGCATCGCGGGCGACGTGACCGTGCAGGCGCTGGACCTGACCTCGCTCGACTCCGTCCGGACCGCGGCGGCGGAGCTGCGGTCCCGGCTCGGCCGGATCGACCTGCTCATCAACAACGCCGGCGTGATGTACACACCGAGGCAGACCACCCGGGACGGCTTCGAGCTGCAGTTCGGCACCAACCACCTCGGACACTTCGCGCTCACCGGGCTGCTGCTGGACCTGATGCTGCCCGTGCCCGGCTCGCGCGTGGTGACGGTCAGCAGCACCGGGCACCGCATCCGGGCCGCCATCCACTTCGACGACCTGCAGTGGGAGCGGTCGTACAGCCGGGTCGGCGCGTACGGTCAGTCCAAGCTGGCCAACCTGATGTTCACCTACGAGCTGCAGCGCCGCCTCGCCCCGCACGGCACCACGGTCGCGATGGCCGCGCATCCCGGCATCTCCAGCACCGAACTCGCCCGCAACGCCCCCGCGGCCCTGCGGCTCCCGCTCACCTGGCTCGCGCCGATGATCACCCAGACGCCGGCGATGGGCGCCCTGCCCACCCTGCGCGCCGCCACCGACCCCGCCGCGCTCGGCGGCCAGTACTACGGTCCCGGCGGACGCTTCGAGGTCAAGGGCCACCCGCGGCTGGTCACGTCCAGCCCGGAGTCGTACGAGGTGGCCGTCCAGCAGCGGCTGTGGGCCGCCTCCGAGGAGCTCACCGGCGTCAGCTTCCTCAGCCCCGCAGGTCTTGAAGTTCCGGGAGTCGGCTGAACAGGTCGGGGAGTCCGCGGAGGCCGTTCCGCACGGACTCGTGGGACAGCGCGAGCTCGGGTCCGGCGCCTGCCTCGACACCGGCGAGGCAGCGCAGGATGTTCCACCTCGTGTGCCCCAGCCAGCCGCCGATCAGGAACACGAACCAGCTCGGCCCCCACGGCGGCAGGGTTCCGCCGCCCGCGGCGTAGCCGTCGAGGACCGTACGGAAAATGGCGGGCCGGATGTCGTCGAAGCCCGGCCCCTTCGCGAGGCTCAGCGCGGTCGAGCCGAGCTCGCCGGACAGGTCGAGCATCCCCGACAGCTCCCAGTCGAGCACCACCGGCCGCCCCTCCCGGGAGAGCAGGTTCCACGGCTGGATGTCCCGGTGGGTCAGCACGACGGGGCCCGGGCGCTCACAGGTCTCCACGAATCGGGCGATCGCGAGGAACGTCGCGACCCGCGAGGCGAGCTCGCCGGCCCACGGCTGCCCGGTGGCCGTGGCCCGCTCGGCGAGCTCGGGCCAGTCCCGCGGCGCCGGCTCCTCCGCCGGGACGTGCGGCCACGCGACGCCGAGCGCATGGATGCGGGCGAGGATCTCACCGATCTCGAACGCGTACGCCGGCGACACGGGTTCCTCGGGCACCTTCTCGCCCTCGACCCACCGATGCACGAGCATGCCGGGGCCGGCCGAGATCGGCTCGGGCATCGGGACGCCGGCGGCGAACGCGGCCCGCTCGAACCGGAACACGTCCGCGGCGTGGTAGGCCGAGCGGCGGTCGAGGACGTTCAGCTCCTTCACCGCGAAGGATCCCCGGTCGGTGTCGAGCCGGTACATCCGGTTGGCGAACCCGCCGTGCACCCGGACCATCGGAGCGATCGGCGTGCCGAGCTGGGAAAGGTCCATCCGACGCAATCTAGGGCCGCCGGCGGGGTGCCGCACCCGATTTGACCGGCGCGTCCGTCAGCTCCGGGGGAGTCGAGCCGCAGCGGGGTCCCCCGCGCGGGGGACAGCCAACTGTCCACTCTGTGGTGACGTTTCGCGGAGCGGATTTCCCTAGCGTTTCCGGCATGAAGAGATCATTCATGACAGTCGTCGTCGCGGCGGCGGTGGCCGGGACGGCCGTCGTCGGTATCGGGGTCGCTCAGGCCAGGACCACCGACCGGCCGGTGCCGGTCGCGTTCCGGCCCGGCCTGACCGCGACCCTCCAGGCCGACGCGGACGCGCTGCGGAAGTACGGCGCCCCGGGCGTGCTGGCCGAGCTGGACACCGCGCGCGGTGACGTGCGGGTGCGCAGCGGGTACGGCAACGTCGACGCGCGGACGCCGGTGCCGTGGAATGCGAAGTTCCGCATCGGCAGCTACACCAAGACGTTCGTGGCGGCCACCATGCTGCAGCTCGTCGGCGAGCGGAAGCTGTCGCTGGACGACACGGTCGAGCGGTTCCTTCCCGGCCCGATCCGGGGCAACGGCAACGACGGGCGGAAGATCACCGTACGGCAGCTGCTGCAGCACACCAGCGGCCTGCCCGAGTACTTCATGGGCGTGACCGACTCGGACACCGCCGAGGGGTTCCTGAAGACCCGGCTGCGCACCTACACCGACGCCGACCTCGTCAAGCTGTCCCTGCAGTTCCCGTCCGAATTCCCGCCCGGCTCGAAGTGGGACTACTCCAACACGAACTATGTCGTGGCCGGGATGATCATCAAGAAGGTCACCGGGCACAGCTGGCAGCAGGAGGTGCGGACGCGGATCGTGGAGCCGCTCCGGCTGCGCGACACCTCCCTGCCCGGCACCACCCCCACCATCCCGCGCCCGCACGCGGTGGGCTACCAGCGGTTCCCCGGCCCGGGCGGAACTCCGGAGGATCCCCGCTACGGTGAGCCGATCGACGCGACGGTGCTGAACCCGTCCATGGCCGACGCCGCCGGTGAGATCATCAGCACCACGGACGACGCCAACCGGTTCCTGCGGGCCCTGCTGGGCGGCAAGGTGCTCAAGCGCGCGCAGCTCGCCGAGATGCTGCGGACCGTCGAGACCAGCGACCGGCTGACGACCCGGTTCCCGGGCGGCCGGTACGGCCTGGGCATCGTGTGGGCGCAGAACTCGTGCGGCGGCTACTGGACGCACGGCGGCGACATCCCCGGCTTCATGACCCGTAACGGCGTCACCCCGGACGGCTCCCGCAGCGTCACCGTCTCGATCAACACCGATTCGCTCCAGCCGGACCCCGGAGTTCAGCTGCCCACGGTGGACGTGGCCACCGACCTGATCGACCACGCGCTCTGCGGCGCCCGCTGAGCCCTGCGGGCCGCGCCCGTTCGCCGGGCGCGGCCCGCCGTCCACCACCGGGGAAGGACCCAACGACATGACAATCGCGAAAAGGTACGGCCACCTGCCGATGGTTCTCGCCACCGCCGCCCTGCTCACCGTGGGCGTGGGAGTCGCCAACGCCGGCGAGCGCACGGGCGCTACAGCCGCCACCACCACCGCGGCCGCCGCACCGTCCGGCTGGGAGGGCATCACCCGCGAGCAGGTGCGGATCGACCTCGGCGCAGGCTGGGTCACCGACGGGGAGCTGACCTACCCGGCCGCCGCCGGGGGCCGTCTGCCGCTGGTCGTGTTCCTGCACGGCAGCGGACGCAACGACATGAACCAGACTGTGCCGGGCGGCAAGGGCTCGACGTTCGTCCGGCTCGCGCAGGCCGCCGGCCGGGAGGGTTACGCGACCCTGCGGTTCAACAAGCGCGGGGTGACCGGCATCGGGCCGGTACGCACCACGGACCCCGCCCAGCTGACGCCGGAGAAGCCGTACCAGCGCACCCAGCTGGACGCCGCCGCGGTGGTCCGGTTCGCCGCACGGTCGCCGCGGGTGAACCCGTCGAAGATCATGCTGCTCGGCCACAGCGAGGGCACCAACGTGGCCGCCAACCTCGCCGCCGAGCCGAAGCGGTACGGCATCCCGAAACCGGCCGGGGTGGTCGCGATGGCGGTCGTCGGCAAGCCCGTCGAGCAGCTGGTGACGTTCCAGGTGTACGGCCGCCTGCTGCTGCAACTGCACGACGAGTTCGACCTCGACGGCGACGGCCGGCTGACGGCCGTGGAGGCGTCCGATGGCCTGGTGGGCCAGCCGGAGGAGGTCGCCGCCCTGTTCCGCTCCGTGCTGCTCGACGGCGGGCGGGTGAAGGCCGGCACCGACCGCAACCACGACGGCCGGATCGCTGTCGACGCCGAGGCCGGCCCGGTGCTGCGCGAGCTCACCGGCATCGACGCGTACCCGGAGATTCCCAGCCTGGACCCCTTCCTGGTCACGTACCTGAAGGATCTCGGCCGTTTCCCGACCGTCGAGCGGGCACTGCCGCGGTTCTCCGGCCCGACGCTGCTGCTCAACGGCGAGAACGACCTCGAGACCCCGGCCCGGGCCGCCCTCGCGGCGGACGCCGCGGTGGCCGCGGCCGGCAACCGGGACCACAAGGTCGTGATCTACCCCGGCCTGGCGCACACCATGAACCTGTCACCCAGGTACGCCGATGAGCTGGGTGAACCGGACCAGCGGGTGATCGACGAGGTCCAGGGCTGGCTCAAAGCGCACCGCTGATCGCGACCTGTGGTCATGCACCCAGCAAAGCTCGCGTCCGGCCCGGGAGGGAGTCACCGCTCAAAGGGGTACCGGCAGGGGCCCCTTCCGGCCGGACCGGCTGCCTAACCTGGGGACATGGACAACCGCAGCGAGGTACGCGCGTCCCTGAGCTCCCGCCGGGCCAGGATGCCGATGAGCGCCGCTGACCTGCGCACGATCTATGTCGACTACCTTCAGGCAGCCAACGACCGCGAGTTCCACCGCATGGCCGAGTTCGTGCACGACACCCTCGTCTTCAACGGCGACCCCGTCTCCCGGGACGACTACGTTGCCGCGATGCGGCAGGCGGTGGACTCGGTGCGGGACTACACCTGGCGCCTCGACGACCTGGTCATCGAGGGCGAACGGGCGGCGGCCCGGCTGACCGTCACCGGCACCCCGGTCAGGGAGTGGCGGGGCCTGCAACCCACCGGCCGCGACGTCACCTTCACCGAGTGCGCGTTCTACCACTTCCGCGACGGCCGCTTCGAGCGCATGTGGTACCTCCTCGACACCCGGGCGATCGAGGAACAGCTGGCAGGCTTGCCGCAATCATCTTAGTCATTAAGATAACTGGATGGATATATCGACCGACTTCTCGGTGGCGATCGCCGGCGCCGGACTGTCCGGCCTCTGTCTCGCCCAGTACCTGATGCGGGCCGGCGTGGACGTGCACGTCTACGAGCGCGACCCCGGACCCTTCGTCCGGCGGCAGGGCTACCGGATCATCCTCGACCGGTACGGGCTGGAGGCGCTGCGGGAGAGCCTGCCCCGCCCGCTGTACCGCCTGGCGCTCACCACCGGCGACGAGCCGGGCGGGCACATGCGCTTCACCGACAGGCGCCTGCGGGACGCCTTCACCGTCACCTTCAAGGACGAGCCGCACGCGACCCGCCAGGTCGACCGGCTGACCCTGCGGTCGATCCTCATGTCCGGACTGGACGGGCGCGTCCACTACGGCCGGTCCGCCGTCGCGGTCGACAGCGGCGGCCCAGCCGGGCTGCGGCTGCGGTTCACCGACGGACGGTCCGTCCCGGCGACCGTCGTCGTGGGCGCGGACGGCGTCGGCTCGGCGCTGCGCGCGCAGCTCATGCCGGACGCGGATCCGGCCGGAACCCCGATGGCGGGCGTCTACGGCAGGTCCCCGCTGCGGCGGGACGGCGGGAGCGTCATCCCGGAGGCTTTGCGGACCAGCGGGGTCCTGGCCATCGCCGACCGGCCCGGCCGGGCCTTCTTTTTCACCTCCATGCGATTCGGGGAGAGCCCGCGGGAGGCGTTCGCGCGCCTGGCACCGGGCAGCTATGCGCCCACCGGCGACGACTACGTCATGTGGGGGCTGCTGCTCCGGCAGGAGGAGGTTCCCGCCGGCGTCCGCGGGGACCTGCTGGCGCTGCGGGAGCTGGCCGCCCGCAGGAGCGCGGACTTCCACCCGCTCATCCGGCGGCTGGTCGACACCGCGGAGCCGGACGCCACCGTGCTCAACCTCTTCGCCACCGGCCGGCGCCCGCACCGGTGGGCCGTGCCCCGGGCGACGATGATGGGCGACGCCGTCCACGTCATGCCGCCGTTCGGCGCCCACGGCGGCAACACCGCTCTGCGCGACGCCGCCCTGCTCGGCCACCGGCTTGTCGAGGCCCGCGCGAACGGTACGCCGGTGGAGGAGGCGATCGCCGCGTACCAGGACGAGATGGTGCCGTACGCCTTCCGTGCCGTCGACACCGCCGCCGGGCTGATGCGCCGCCTCACCGGGGGAGCGGCCGCCCCGCACTGGGTGCTGACCCGGGTGCTACCGCGGCTGCACCGGGTCACCGTACCCGAGGCATGATGGCGGGCATGACCCACGAGCCGGCCCGCGAGTCCGCGATCGCCGACCTCATGCGTGCCGGCCGCGAGACCTCGCGGCTGTCCGTGGTCTTCCGGTACGCGATCGCGGACCGGCTGGGTCTCACCGTGAGCGACCTGGAGGCCCTGGACTTCCTGGCCGACGTCGGATCCGCCACCGCGGGCCAGGTCGCTGAGCGAACCAACCTCACCACCGGAGCCGTGACCAGCATGCTCCGCCGCCTCCAGCAGGCCGGCTATGTCACGGCCGACCGTGACCCGGCGGACCGGCGCCGCGTGATCGTCACCCTGCGGCCGGAGCGGGCCGCCGAGCTGGAGCGACCGTACGAGCGGTTCGCCGAGCGGGCACAGCGGCTCATCGAGGGCTACAGCGTCGAGGAGCTCACGTTCCTGGTCCACCACTTCGGCCGCATGCAGGCGATGTACCTCGCCGAGCTGGACGGCCTCCGCGGCGACGACACCGCGCCGCGGTCCGCCTGAGGCCGGCAATCGCCATCGGACCACCCTTGCGCATGCCGAATCCGTGCTTGACGACGTCAATGGGCCGTTGTTCACTGGCCTTGACAATCGACGAGCGCTGATGAGTAAACAGGGGTCAGTCCGTCCGCAGTACGCGTGATAAATGTCTGGACATTCTCTCCCACACCAGCTGGGAAGGGGCCGATCATGTTTGTGGCGGCGGACAGCGGCAGCGCCCTGAGTCTGGACCTGAGCCCGGTCGATCTGGTGCTGATGGTGATCTACTTCTCCTTCGTGCTGGGCATCGGGTTCGCGCTCAAGCGCGCGGTCAAGTCGTCGCTGGACTTCTTCCTCTCCGGCCGGTCGCTGCCCGCATGGGTCACCGGTATCGGGTTCATCTCGGCCAACATCGGCGCGGTCGAGCTCCTCGGTCAGTCCGCCAGCGGCGCCCAGTACGGCGCGTCCATGGTGCACTACTTCTGGATCGGCGCCATTCCCGCCATGGTGTTCCTGGGCATCGTCATGATGCCCTTCTACTACGGCTCCAAGGTGCGCAGCGTCCCCGAGTACCTGCGGTTGCGGTTCGACCCGAAGGCGCACCTGATCAACGCGATCACCTTCGTCGTGGGAAGCATGCTGATCGCCGGCGTGAACCTCTACGCGCTGTCCATCGTCCTCGAGGCGCTGCTCGGCATCCCGCTCATCTTCGCCATCATCCTGTCCGCCGCTTTCGTGCTGTCCTACATCCTGCTGGGTGGGCTGACCAGCGCCATCTACAACGAAGTGATGCAATTCTTCGTCGTGCTCATCGGCATGGTCCCGTTGACGATCATCGCGATCAAGGAGACCGGCGGCCTCGGCCGGCTGTTCGACAGGCTGAGCGCGGAACACGGCGCGGCGTTCGTGGAACCGTGGACGGGCACGGGCGTCGGCGGCTCCAACCCCGTCGGCGATTGGATCGGCATCATCCTCGGCCTGGCCTTCTGCCTGTCCTTCGGATACTGGACGACGAACTTCGCCGAGGTCCAGCGCGCGATGGCCGCCAAGGACGGCAACTCCGCCCGGCTCACCCCGATCATCGGGGCCTATCCCAAGTCGTTCGTACCCCTGATCACCATTCTGCCGGGCATGGCCGCTCTCGTTCTGCTGCCCGGCATCGGCACCGCCGGCAGCGGACTGGAATACAACGACGCCATCCCCGCACTGATGGACAAGTACCTGCCCCCGGGTGTGCTCGGGGTCGCGGTGACCGGTCTGCTGGCCGCGTTCATGGCCGGCATGGCGGCGAATGTGTCGAGCTTCAACGCGGTGTTCACCTACGACCTCTGGCAGGACTACATCCGGCCGGGTCGCCCCGACCGCTACTACCTCGTGGTGGGCCGCTGGGTGACCGTCGGCGGGGTCGGTGTCGCCGTTCTCACCGCGCTCATCGCCTCCGGCTTCAGCAATATCTCCAACTACCTGCAGACGTTGTTCTCGTTCTTCAACGTCCCGCTGTTCTGCGCGTTCATCATCGGCATGTTCTGGCGGCGGGCGAGCAGGAGCGCGGGTTTCTGGGGCATTCTGGCCGGTACGGTGACCGCCGTTCTCGTGTACGCGCTCTACAAATTCGACGTGCTGCAGTTCCGCAGCGATCTGCACGAGACGATGTGGGGCTCGATCGCGGCATTCTGCGCCGGTGCCCTCGCGATGGTGCTCGCGTCGCTGCGAGAGCCGCGCAAGACCGACCAGGAACTGCACGGGCTGGTGTACGGGATGGAGATCCGCGACGCCTCCGACACCGCCGCCCGCGCGTGGTACCGATCGCCGATCGTTCTCGGGGTCGGGGTGCTCGTCCTCAACGCCGGGCTCTACGGCGCCGTCTACGCGTTCTGACCCGCTGAACCCGAGGAGGTTCCGCCATGACGTCACCGGAGGAGAGGCCGGGCGAGCACGGCACCGACTTCTGGGCGAAGCTCTTCGACATCCGTTCCTTCACCGGCGCGCTGTTCCTGATCTTCGGTGCGATCGTCACAGTCGTCGGGCTGACCGCCGGCGACGCCGATATCCGCAAGTCCGCTGGATTGAACCTCGCGCTCATCATCGGGCCGATCATGCTCGCCATGGGGCTGTTCTTCGTGGTCTGGCTCCTGCTCAAGCCACCACAGCTGTTGCACAGCCATGAGGTCACCGAGGAGGACCTCCCCGAACAACTGCGCCACCGCGGCCTGGAAGCCGTCCCCGAGCACCCCGGCGAACCGGGCACCGACCCGCCGCCCCCGCCAGGACGGCGCCGCCCGGGCGGGCACTGACCGTTCAGGGAGCCGCCTGCCGCGTAGGAGGGAACATGAGGTACGGCACGATCATCGTCGGCACCGACGGTTCGGAGTCCGCGCTCAAAGCGGTCGAGCAGGCCGCCGAGATCGCCGCGGCGCGCTCCGCGCGGCTCCTCCTGGTGTGCGCCTATCACCCGTTGACGGCCAAGGAGCAGAGCATCCTCGCCGCGGCGGTCGGCCCCACCAGCATGTACCAGGTGGCCGGGACCGACGCCGCCAAGGAGGCGCTCGAGGCGGCACGGCAGCGTGCGGCCGAGGCCGGCGCATCCGACGTGACCACGACGCTGGTCAAGGGCGATCCCGGTCAGGCACTGCTGACGACGGCGAAGAAGCAGGGCGCGGACCTCATCGTCGTGGGCAGCCGCGGCATCAACACGCTCTCCGGGCGACTGCTCGGCTCGGTGCCGGCGGACGTGTCACAACGGGCATCGTGCGACGTCCTCATCGTGCATACGATGAAGGGCGGGCCCCGCACTTTCGGGAGCAGCGATGACACGGACGATTGACGAACGGCCCACCACTCCTCACGGCGGACCGGTACGGCAGCAACGACCGGACCGGGAGGGCGTGCGGCGATCGCTGCTCGCTCGGATCCGCGCCTTCCGGAGGCCGGAGCCGGACGCCCCGCCGTGGCAGGGCCGGCCCGAGGAGGCGTACCACGTCCTGCAGGATGCCCGTGCGGTGATCGCGCAGGGCTGGATCCAGGATCGCTGGTACGCACGCACCCCTGCCCCACTCCGCCCCGGGGCGCAGTCGTCCCTCGCGTCGGACAACCGCGGTGGCGCCCCCGCCGCCTGCCTGGTCGGCGCTGTGGTCTATGCCGCCCGGCAGCGCGGACCGGGCGACGACTTCGTCAAGGCAGGGCCGGCGCTCGATCACCTCTGGGACGCCTGGCAGGAGGCGCGGGGCCTGGGCGGCACCGGGATCGCCGGCTGGGCGGCTCCCCGGGAGCTCCGCCTGGCCCGCGTATGCGATCTGACGCGGTGGAACGACCAGCCGGGCCGTACCCGCGAGGAGGTCCTGGATCTGGTCGACCGCGCCACCAGCCGCGCGGTCATGGCAGCGATGAACCGGCTGCGCTGACGCCGGCGGGCCTGTCTCGCGGCGGCGCCGCCATCGCTGCCGGGGGAGGGAGTCGGCCGGGCGTCAGTCCTGCGGCGTGGCCTCACGGCGGCGCGCGGCCACGCTGAACCAGCCCCGCCGGACCTGCCAGGACACCTCGCGGGCGAACCAGTTGCGGGCCCGCAGCAGCAGGAGGATGAACGGCAGCGAGGTCGCCGGCATGGCGAACACCTTGACGCCGCCGGCCCCGCTGGGGTCGGGATCGATCGCGAACAGCACGGCGGCGACCGCTGTCACCAGCACCCGGAGCGCGGCCAGCGCGAACGTCGGCCGGTGCAGGTTCTGGCGGATCAGCGCCCGGGTCGGGCCGGACAGCGCCCGCAGTCGCCACCGGACGTACGCCGCCGCGCCGGCAAGACCGCATCCGGCCGTCACCACGGCCGCCCCGACGCCGGCCGGGCCGTCGACCTGTGCCCGTACCGCCAGTGCGGCCAGCGACGCGGCGATCGCGATCAGGCTGGCGATGTCGGTGATCAGCCAGAGCGCCGCCCGGGCGCTGCGGGTGGCCATACGCACGACGGACTCGTCGGTCGGCGCGGCGGCGAGGGACGCCGCCAGCAACGGCGACGCGCTCAGCGCGTACCCGCGACCGGCGTCCAGCTCCGCCAGCGAGGACAGCGCGACCGGGTCGTCGGGGGCCAGCGCCAGGGCGCGCTCGTACGCCGTCCGCGCCGCGCCGAACCGGGCCATGCGGCGCTGCACGTCACCCTCGGCGACGTACGCCATCGGGTCCTCGGGCGCGAGTTGCCGTGCCCGTGCCACGGCCCGGTCGGCGGCCGCGATGTTGCCGGTGCCGCCGGCGCCGAGCAGCGCGTACACCATCACGAGCTCGTTGCGGTGATCCTCGGGGTCCAGTTCGCGCGCGGTGTGCGCCGCGGCGAGGCCCTCACGGATGCGCCCGGTCTCCAGCATCAGGGCGGCGAGCTGGCGGTGGGCGAGAGGGAACTCCGGCGCCAGCGCGGCGGCGTGGGCGGCCACCGAGATCGCCTCGTCGTGGCGCCCGCCGGCGTGCCGGCACGCGCTGAGCAGGACGAGCGCGACCACGTCGTCCGGGTGCTCCGCGAGGTGCCGCTCGACCAGCGGCGCGGCGTCGTCGGGGCGTCCCACGGCCAGCAGGTGCCGCACCCGGGCCGCCATCTCCTCGAGCGGTGCCGGCGGGGTCACCGCAGCAGCTTCCGAGCCTTGAGGTACGCGACGAGGTCGTCGTACGCGCCGCCCTCGTTGCTGAACATCGCGACGTTGCGGGCCGTGGCGAACCACGGGCCGGTGGACGGCCGGACCTCGCCGAGGGCCCGGTCGAAGTCGTGCTGCCCGATCATCCGGACCTTGCCGCTGCGCATCGAGTCGGCCATCGCGTACTCGGCCGCCGTCTCGCACAGGTGGGTCAGGTCGGCGCCGGAGAAGTCCTCGGTCGCCGCGACGATCCGGGGCAGGTCGATGCCCGCGATCGGCCGGTCGCGCAGGTTGAGCCGGAGGATCGCGTCCCGGGCCGCGGCGTCCGGCGGCAGCACCAGCACCATCCGGTCGAGCCGGCCGGGACGGCGCAACGCGGGGTCGACCTGCCAGGGCGTGTTCGTCGCGGCGAGCACGAACACCCCCTCGTTGTCGGCGTCGATGCCGTCCAGCTCGGCGAGCAGCTGATTGCCCACGGTCCGCATCGAGCTGGAGTGGGTCTGAGAGCGCTTCTGGCCGAGGGCGTCGACCTCGTCCAGGAAGAGCACGCACGGGGCGTTACGCCGCGCGGTCTGGAACAGCTCGTGCAGGTTGCGCTCGGAGTTGCCGATCCACATGTCCAGCACGTCGACGATGGACAGCGACATGAACCGGGCGCCCATCTCGCCGGCCACGGCCCGTGCCAGGAACGTCTTGCCGCAGCCGGGCGGGCCGTACAGCATCAGGCCGCCGCGCAGGCTCTTGCCGTACAACTTGCGCAGTTCCGGGTCGCGCAGCGGGCCCAGGAAGGAGAGCTCGAGGCGCTCCTTGACGGCGTCCATGCCGCCGACGTCGGCCAGCCGCACCTTCGACGACTCGACGTCGAACTGCCGGTCGCCATCCCCGCGGACCGGTTCCGGCAGATCACCTGCGGGATTGCGGACGGGCGGGGCGCCGGGCGGTGGCTCCCCGGTGACGTAGCGGGGCGGCACGACATCGGACAGCTCCTGCTCGTACGCCATCAGCGGGTCGTCCGGAGCGGGACCGGCGGTCGTGGCCGCAGGCGGACCGACCGGCCCGGCACCGGGCGCGGTCGCGGTGAGGGCGCGCCGCATGAGCCCCTGCGCGGCCTGGTTCCCGGGATCCCGCGCGAGCACCAGCCCGACATGCGGCACCGCGTCGGCGGCCCGGCCGAGGTCGACGAGCACCCCGGCTACGTGCAGGCGCAGCGTCAGGTCGTCGGGGCGCGCCTCGAGGGCGGCGGTGAGGCTGGTGATCAGGGCGTCGTCGCTCATGGCCCGAGCAGGATACGGGAAACGCGGACGCGGGCCTGAGGGGAGCCGCGTACTGTGCGGTCGTGGACGAGCTGATCGAGCTGTATGCCGGTTCCCGTGCCGCCCTGCGGCCGTTGTTCGAGCTGGCCGAGGACTCGGTGGCCCAGCTCGACTCCTACCTCGATGACGGCCGGGTCCTGGTGGCGGTGTCGGGCGGCGAGGTGATCGGTCACCTGCAGCTGGTCGACGGCGGCCGTCCCGGAGAATTCGAGATCAAGAACATGGCCGTCCGGGAGACCCACCAGGGAAGCGGCGTCGGCCGGCGGCTGGTACGGGCGGCGATCGAGCTGGCGGCATCCGAGGCGGGTACCACGCTCCGGGTCGCCACGGCGGCCGCCGGCATCGGCAATCTGCGCTTCTACCAGCGGCAGGGCTTTCGGATGCGCTCGGTGGACCGGGACGCGTTCACGCCGGCGACCGGGTACCCGCAGCAGATCGTCATCGACGGCATCCCGCTGCGTGACCGCGTGTGGCTGGACCAGGACCTGGCCGCTGAGCGGTAGACGCCCGGCACGGCTCGGAGTGGTCGCGCCCCGTCTCGTGCCGCCGGCGACCTGGGAGGGCCGGGCGGCACGAGACCGCGCGTTCACCGGCCCGAGCAGGTGCGGGCCTTGTTGATGCAGGTCGCGATGCGCTGCATCGTGCGGGCGGAGTTGACGTTGACGAAGTCGTCGTGGTCGGAGAAGGGGTTGTGGTCCTCCTCGGGGAAGGAGTCGAGCGCGTACTGGCCCCTGGTCTGGACGTCGCGGGGGATGGCGTACGAGATCGTGATCCGTAGCTGGGGGATGGCCACGAAGCCCGCGGGGCAGGCGCCGGTCGTCCTGTCGGCGAACGCGACATGGCTGCGGTGGTTCGTGCTGTCGGTGTTCCTGCCGTCCCAGCAGCCCGGGAAGTCGTGGACGCGCTGCACCTGCCGGCCGGCCGGGCAGACGGGGTACCGGTCGGAGAGCCGGTCGGCGAACCCGGAGCAGGTCCAGGCGGCGCGGGCGTTGGCCGGGCCGCGGCTGGTGGGTTTCGCGTCGCCGGTGAGGGCGCGCAGGAACTTCGGCATGGGTACGACCTTGGCGGTGGCGTTGCCGCGGTACTCGATCAGCACGGAGGACGGCCGCACGATCCCGCCGGTGTTGTTGGGCAGCTCCAGGTTCGGTCCCTGCGGGGCGGGCAGCGCGGTGCCGGGCGTGCTGCTCTGCGCATCGACGGTGCAGGTGGCGAGGGCGCCGAGGTTCCGGGGCCGGTCGGCGTGGCGGCCGATGGCGGTGGCGATGCGGTCGAGCACGGCGGTGCGCCGGGCGTTGAGCGGTCCGAGGACGGCGTTGGCGACGAAGTCGGGGCCGCCCTGGCCGCGGGTCGTGACCAGGCGTTCGTCGGCCTCGGCGATCTGCCGGTCCAGCTCGGCGAGGTTCCTGTCCACCTCGGCGACAGCGGGTGCGGGGACGCCCGGGAGCTTGTCGCGTACGGTCGGGCAGCGGACCTGAGCCGAGGCGACAGTGCGGGCCTTGACCTCGGCGGCGGTGTGCCGCATGGCCGCGTGCATGCCGTCGTAGCTGACGTCGCACTCGACGAGCGAGACGAGCCCGGAGCTGCGGCCGCCGCCGGCCGTGATGCTGTCGCTGATGCCCTTGATGAGCCGGGCGCGTTCGGTCCTCAGGGACGCGAGGAGCGCGTCGTTGGCGCGGGCGTCGATGCGTCCGCGGCTGTTCGCCATGCGCTCGTCGGCCCGGGCGGTCGCCTCGTCGAGGCTGCGTAGCCGGGCGAGGACGGCCTGGCGCGCGCCGGCCGGCACGGCGGGGAGCCGGTCGCGCACCCTCGGGCACGTCACGGTGGGCGTGGTGCTGGCGAGGGCCTGGCGTACGGCCGTGGCGGACCGTACCGAGCGGTCGATGCGGACCACGGGCCAGAAGTACGACGACTTGTCGCCGTTGGTGCAGGTGGTGCCGGACGCGTCGAGGTCGGCGTCCGACGAGGTCGCGGTGATGGCGAGGTTGCCGACGAAGTCGTGCACGTGTTCGGCGCCGTTCCTGATCCCGGGTTGCGCGACCGGGTTGTCGGGGCTGAACTTGCCGTTGCCGTTCGTGCCGCAGTCGACGACGAAACGGCCACGGGAGCCGTTCGCGCGGACCCGGGGAACCGTGACGTTCGGCCGTACGGTTTCGATCGCGACGTATTGCTGCAGCTCGGTGGCCGCGTCGGCGGTGCCCTTGCCGCCCGCGGAGACGAACGTGACGGTGAGGGCGCCCGTCGCGGCCAGGACGGCGGCGGCGATGCCGATCCTGGCGTGGCGCGATCGCATCAGTGCATGTCGTGGTCCGGGGATTCGCACGCTGCTCTCCTCGAGATCGAGTCGTCGACGGCTCGGCTCAGCCGTCGGGCAGCGGTACGGCGCCCCGCCCGGCCCCGGACGGGTCGCACGGCAAGCGTCAGAAGACGGTAAGGATTGCGCCGCGGCGCCGACGGGGTGCGGTCACGCGGGGAGCAGCACGTCCTCGAGTGGGCGCCGGGGCGTGCCGCCGGCCGGTGTGCCGTACCCGATGCGCAGCACCATCTGCACCCACAGGGCCGCGTGCGGGTCGATGAGCCGGCGCCGCACGGCCGGGACCTCCACCGGCTGGCTGATCGGCGTCGTGGCCAGGCCCTTCCAGGTCGCGGTGAGCAGCACCCGTTGCAGCGCCTGCCCGGCGCGCAGCCAGTCGCTGCACTGGTCGGCCGCGGTGGCGAGCACCAGGATCGTCGGGCGCGGCTCGAACTTCTCACAGCGTCGCAGGCCCGGCCACAGGCCGGAGAAGTCGCGGGTCGGCACCGTCTCGAGCGCGTCCCACGGCCCGGCCGCCGACTCCGGGATGCCGTCGTGGCGCCGGATCCTGTCCCGGGTCCAGCGGGCGAGCTCGTCGTGGTAGCCGGGCCGGGACTGCAGCCAGCCGTCCGCGGACCGGGCCATGCCGAGGATCGCGTCCCGGCCGGGCGGTTGGGCCACGGCCAGCACGGCGCCTTCCTTGTACGCCGCGGCGCGCAGCTCCTCGACGACGGCGGCGGGAACCGCGGCCTGGGCGAACGGCCGCCGGTTGGTGTGCCGGTGCGGGATGGCGGACGCGAGCGCCTCCACGGCGGACGTGGCGGGGCCCGGGTTCGTCGGCGTCACCCGGGCCACGAGGTCGGGTTCGTCCGGCTCGGGGAACAGGGTCACATCCGACCAGAAGCCGGCCTGCCGCAGCGCCAGGCGCAGGTTGAACACGGCGGCGCCCACGCTGATCAGCTGCTCGCGGCCGGCCGGGTCCAGCACGTGCAGACGGCGGCGTGAATCGGCGTACACGTCCACCGCCGCCTCGCGGAAGCGGAAGCGCCAGGGCTGGCTGTTGTGCAGTGACGGTGCGGCAGTCGCGAGGCGTACGCAATCGGTCAGGATCTGGGTGATCATGATTTGTCCCTCAGAGCGGCGGTGAGCAGGTACCGGACGACGTCGGCGGCGGTGTAGTCGGCGCCGTGCCGGGTCAGGTGCGGGAGGAACGCCAGGTCCTGCCCCAGGGTGACCAGGGGCGGTTCGAGGTAGCCGTCGGCGCGGCGCTGACCGAGCCCGACGGTGGCGGTCAGGCCGTTGCACAGGCAGCGGCTGCCGACGGTGTCGCCGGCCGCTCCGCCCTTGCGGACGTACTCGTCGACCGGTTCCGCCGGGCAGCGGTAGCCGACCGCGCCGTTGGGACGACGGTACGGGGTGCGCAGGTAGCCGAGGTCGCACAGCCGGGGACGATCCGCGTAGACCTGGTCGTCGGCGGCGGTGCCGGTGAGGGCGGCGAGTTTGAAGGGGAATCCCGTCGGGGAGGCCCGCACGTCGTTGCGGACGGTCAGCGTTCCGTCGGCCGCCTCCCGCAGCAGCCGCTGCCTCAGACCGTCGTCGAGGCCGGACTCGCGGCACAACGCGAACGCCGTGCCGACCTGGATACCCGTCGCGCCGGCGGCCCGCGCCGCGGCCAGCCGTTCAGGGCTGCTCTGCGCGCCGGCGAGCCAGAACGGCAGGCCCAGCGCGGCGACCTTCGGCACGTCGATGTGGTCGCGCGGCCCGTACACCGGCTCGCCGTCGTCGTCGAGGGTGAGCCGTCCCCGCGGCCGGGCGCTGTGCCCGCCGGCGACCGGTGTCTCCAGGACGAAGCCGTCCGGGCGGGTGACCGGGTCCCGGGCGAGGTAGACGGCAAGGGTGGCGGAGGAGACGATGGCCAGCAGCCGCGGCCGGCGCACCGGCTCGGGCACCTCACCCAGGACCTCGCGCGGGTCGAGGGTGACGTGGTGGTCCTCGTCCGGCAGAGCGCCGTGCACGGTGACCGTCAGGCGGGCGGGACGGTGGGCGGCCAGGGTGTCCAGCAGGCCGGGGATCTCCGTGGGCAGGCCCGCGCCCATCAGCACGTAGTCGACGCCGGCGAGCATCGCCCCGTACACGGCGGCCGGGGTCGCCGTCTGGATCTTCTCGAGGAGGTTCATCCCGATCGGGCCGTCGTGGCCCTCCTTGGCCAGGAAAACCTCGACGAAGGCGCCGGCGACGGCCAGCTGCTGCGCCTGGAGCCGGGTCCGCAGGCCGAGCTTCGGCACCGGCCGCATCGGCCGGCCGCCGGCGAGCCCGCCGGGCACGAAGTACCGGCGCAGCACCGCCTCGGCCACCGCGGGCGCCGGGAACCGCGCGAGGGCGCGCCGGACGTGCCCGCCGTCATCGCCGGTCTGCAGGCGCCGGGCCAGCAGGGCGTCCAGGGCGACGCCGGAGACGACCCCCAGCTGCCCGCAACGCGCGACGGCCCGCGCCAGCCGCCACCCGGAAACACCGACGCCCATCCCGCCCTGGACGATCGCCGGCGGTGCCGTGCTCCGTGTGGCGTCAGCCATCCTGCGTCTCCTGTCCTCGCCCGGTGTGCGGTGCGAGCTTGCGGAACCATGGGCACCGCCGGACAGAGGCTTAAGTCCCGCCGGGCCGTCAGACACCGTGCAGGGCCAGGGCCAGGAAAGCGGCGCCCATCGCGGTGAACACGGCACCGAGCGCGAGCACCAGCACGGTGATCTGCCACGCCTGGTAAGCCCCGAGCAGCGCCCCCCGCAGGCTCTGACCCATGAACGCGGTCTCGCGCAGCCGGGCCAGCCGGTCATCGGTGCGGCCCCCGGCCATCCACTCGTCGGCGATCTCGGAGTACGTTCGGCCGCCGGTCGCCTTCGCCACGTGCGCCCCGATGAGCTCCGCGAACGCCCTGGCCTGCGCGCCCGTGTGCACCGGCGTCCCGGCGTAGCGGTGCAGGCCGGCGGGCAGACCCTCGTCGGCGGGGAAGGTGATCCGCTGCTGCGCCAGCTCGCTGGTGACGCTCCGCCGGCCCACGAGACCCTGCACGATCATGGTGGGTCCGGCGACGAGGAGGACCGCTGCGGTCAGGCCGAGAAGAATCGCAATCATGCCACCCAGCGTCCGGTCGCAAAGCCCGGCGCGGCAGGGCATCAAGCCCCATGATCGGTACGGCCAGAGGTCCCGCCATGAGAGCTGGTGGTTCCGCCCGGACCATCTTTGTGACCGTTCACAGCGCGGGCAGATATCGATGAGCATCACTTGACACCCTGGTGGGGGTGGCCGATGCTCGAAGCAGTGCATCGGCAGCGGGCCCATCTGCTCGACCAATCTTGTTATCGGTAACATTTATCGAGAAAGCAGGCGCCCATGATCTCCGTCGCCGACCACCGACCGGCGCGAGCCTGCGCCGCCGTCGCTGCCGTCGTCGCCGCGGTAGCGGCCGTCACCGTCGCCGCGGGGGACGCCTCCGCCGCCGCCACGATCACGGTCGCCGCGGACGGCTCGGGCACCTACCGGACCATCCAGGAGGCGGTTGCGGCCGCGACCTCAGGGACCGTCATCACCGTCAAGGCCGGTACGTACCAGGGCCAGGTGCTCATCCCCTCGAGCAAGCCGGGCATCACCCTGCAGGGCGCGACGGGGACCTCGTCCGATGTGGTCGTCACGGGTGCCAGGCCGGCCTCGACGGCGGGTACGGCCGGCAGCGCCGTCGTGCTCAACCAGGCCGCCGGCACCACCGTCAAGGGCCTCACCATCCAGAACACGTACGCCGGCCACGACAGCCAGGCCCTCGCGCTGTACGCCGCCGGCGACCGGCAGGTGTACCGCAACGTCCAGCTCAAGGGCTACCAGGACACCTTCCTCTCCTGGGGCGGCACCGGCGCGTCCCAGGTCCGGCAGTACGTCTACAAGAGCTACATCGAGGGTGCCGTCGACTTCATCTACGGCAACGGGGCGCTGGTCGTCGACAGCACGACGATCCGTTCGCTCGACCGCGGCAGCTCCAACAACGGTTACATCACCGCTGCCGCCACGAACGCCGCCAACAAGTACGGCATCCTGATCACCCGGTCGACGCTGGTGAGCTCCGCCGCCGCGGAAACCGTTGCTCTGGGCCGCTGCTGGCACGCCGGCGGTGCGACGGACGCGATCGGTCAGGTGCTCATCCGCGAGTCGGCGCTCGGCGGCCACATCCGCCAGGCCGGCGCCTGGCAGGACATGAGTGGCTTCTCCTGGAGGACCTGCCGATTCTCCGAGTACGGCAACACGGGATCCGGCGCCACCCCGGGGACCGGTGACCGGCCGCAGCTGAGCGCCTCCACGGCCGACGGCTACACCGCGCAGAAGTACCTCGCCGGCAGCGACGGGTGGAATCCGGTCCAGTAGCTGCCGGGTCTAGAGTGGACGGGTGCTGGGAGTCGTGGCGGCCGCGCTCGGCGGTCCTGAGGTGTTGCAAGTGACGGAACTGCCTGATCCCGAGGCCGGTCCCGGGCAGGTGGTCGTCCGGACCCGTGCGGTCTGTGTGCACCCGGCCGACCTGGCCGCCACCACCGGCGAGATCCCGCGCGGGCCGGTGCCGCCGCCGTTCTCGCCCGGGTGGGACATCGCCGGCGAGGTGGTGTCGGTGGGTTCCGGCACGGCGGAGTTCCGGGTGGGCGACCGTGTCGTCGGGATGATCCCGTGGTACCTGACGCGGGGCAACCCCGGCGGCTACGCCGAGCTCGTGGCCGCCGAGGCGGACTGGCTGGTGCCGCTGCCGGACGGGCTCGACTTCGTGTCCGCGGCCACGGTGCCGCTCAACGCCCAGACCGCGCATCAGGGACTGTCGCTGGTGTCGTTGGCCATGCTTCCGGCCGGCAGCAGCATTCTGGTCACCGGTGCCAGTGGTGGCGTCGGTGGCTTCGCCGTCCAGCTTGCCGCTCGGGACGGCTACCGGGTCCTGGCGCAGGCCGGCCACGGGGACGAGCAGTGGGTGCACGACCTCGGCGCCCACGAGGTGGTTCCCCGTTCCGCCGATCTGGCCACGGTGGGTCCGGTGGCCGCGGTGTTCGACGCGGTCCCCGTCGGCGAGGCGGCGGCCGCCGCCGTCGAGGACAGGGGAGTGGTGGTCACCACGCGGCCCACCTCGGCCATCGTTCCGGCCCGCGGCGTGCGCCAGGAGCTGCAGCTCATCCGGCTCGACCGCGACCTGCTGGCCGACCTGGTGGTGCAGGTGGCGGAGGGACGGCTCCGCACGCGGGTGGCGGACACGATGCCGCTGACCGAGGCGGCCGACGCCCACCGGCGGGTGTCGGCGGGTGGCCTGCACGGGAAGCTCGTGCTGACGGTCGGCTGAGCGCCGGCGCCGCTGCTATCCGGCGGCTCTCCGGTCCAGGTACGGATCGGCTTCGGCCCGGACCGTGAGGCAGCTCGTGGGGATCGTGTCGACCATCGTGCCGGCGCCGTTCGGGCACCGGTAGCGGACCAGGGCCGCCCACTCGCAGGCGCCCTCGACCACTCCCGCGCGGCGGGCGCCGTTGCGGTGCACCCACACGGGGTCGCCCGGCCGGCACGCCACCGCGGGCGCCGGGGTGGTCAGGTCCGGCTCGTACGTCTCCACGTGGTCGCCGTTCCCGGTGGCGACGACCCAGGTGATGCCGGCCTTCCCGGTGGTGCTCGCGTGCCGCTTGGCGCTGAACATCGCCTGGTCCGCGCGGCGCAGCAGGTCGAGGAGATCGGCGGAGCCCTCGGCCGGGACGACGCCGATCGAGGCGGTGACCGACAGGGCGTGGCCCTTCACGTCCATCGGAGGCGCGATCGCGGCGCTCAGCGAACCGGCCACTTCGTGCCACCACGTCTCGGGGGCGTCCGCGCGCGGGGCTCGCGGCAGCGCGGCGAACTCGTCACCGCCGAACCGGGCCACCAGGTGGTCGCCGAGGCAGGCGGTCATGCGGGCGGCGACCGCGCACAGGACCTCATCGCCGGCGTCGTGGCCGTACGTGTCGTTGATCGGCTTGAAGCCGTTGAGGTCGAGGATCAGGACGGCCGGGGAGCAGTCGTCGCCGCGCAGCAGCTCGGGGGCGAGCGCGTGGAAGAGGCGGCGGTTGGCGAGTCCGGTGAGCTCATCGTGACCGGCCATCCAGCGCAGCGAGGCGCGCTCCTGCTCCAGCAATTGGACGTGCGCGGCGAGCTGATCGATGCGAGCCTGGAGGCGGGCGGCCTCGGCTCCGGTCCGCGGCTCGGCGTCATCCGGCAGGACACCGCCCATGTCGGCGGCGGCAGGATCGAGGATCCGCATCGGCCGTCCTCTCCAACTGCGGCGGACCAGCAGGAGCCGTCGAGCTCCACAGAGGAATCATGGCAGTCGGGCGGGACCCGTGCAAGATTTCACGGGGACAACTGTCGCGATGACATGATGCATCGATGGCGGGTTTCGCCTACGCTAGGTATGCGCCACTTTCGTGGTGAAAGAGTCCGGCGTGAATATCACGTGCTGACGGGCACTCAAAGCGGGCGTTGGGTGACACACCGGCCACCGGATCGGTGGTACGTCGGTTACCCAGAGCAAGCGGCTCGAGGGGGAGGGCACTGATGAGAAGCGACACCGGCTGGATCATTTCCAGCAGGTCGACGGGCAACGGCGGAAGTTGCGTCGAGGCACGCCGCCAGGACGGCCGGATCGAGGTCCGCAACAGCAAGGCACGCGAGGCCGGCACGGTGGTGTTCACGCTCGAGGAGTGGGACTCGTTCCTGTTCGGCGCCAAGCGCGGCGAGTTCGACCAGCTCCTGGCCGACTGACCACTCCGGGGCGTCAGGAGGGTCCGCTGGAGGACAGGCGGCCGACCCCGACGTAGAAGCTCGAGCGTTCCGGCTTGTCCTTGAACTCATCGACCATGTCCGGGTCCGGCCGCCAGGTGTTGAGCCAGACGAGGCCGGGCTCGATCAGCTCGAACCCGTCGAAGAACCGGGCCACGTCGCTCTTCCTGCGGGGAACGAGCGCCGTCGAGGTCTGCCGGCGGTAGTCCTGCTGCGTCTTCTCCCACAGCCGCTCGTCGAAGACCAGCTCGTCGATCGTCGCGTGCGCGATCACGAGGTGACTGCCCGGCGCGAGCGCGGAGCGGAACCTGGCCACGATGTCGCACACCTCGTCGGAGTCCTCGACGAAATGCAGCACCGCGACCATCAGCACCGCTACCGGTTTGTCGAAGTCCAGCAGGGTGCGTACCTGCGGATGGTCGAGGACGGCTCGTGGCTCACGGACGTTCGCGCGGATGGCCGTGGCGTACGGGTTGCCCTCGAGCAGCTCCAGACTCTCCGACACCGCGTCGGGGTCGATGTCCACATAGACCACGCGGGCGTCCGGGACCGCCGCCTGCGCGATCTCGTGGACGTTGCCCTCGGTGGGGATGCCGGAGCCGAGGTCGAGGAACTGGTGCACGCCGGCCGAGGTCAGGTAGCGGACGGCGCGGGCCAGGAACGCCCGGTTGTCCCGGGCGATGGTGCGCAGCATCGGGGTCCGCTCCAGCAGGGCCTTCCCCACCTCGCGGTCCGCCGGGAAGTTGTGGATGCCACCCAGGTAATAGTCGTACAGCCGGGCTGCCGTGACGGGCTTCCGGTGTGCGTCCTGTGCGCCGCGGCCCACGCTTGTCACGTCGCTTTCCCCTTCGTCACCGGAACTCCCCGACGGGTACGGAATCCTTGCTGATGAGGTCGAAGATCCGGCGGTACTCGTCGACCTCGGCCTGCTCCTCCAGGTAGAGGGCACCGACGTGGGACTCCAGATAGACCACGTCGGGATCGTCCGGGTCGTCGAACTCCAGGATCCGGAAGGCGCCGGCCATCGCCGCGTGCGCCCCGACCGAGAACGGCAGCACCCGGATGTCGACCGTGTCCTCCAGCGACAGCCGCCGCAGGTGCTCCAGCTGACCCTTCATCACCTGTTCGCCGCCGACCGGCCGGGTCAGTGCACCCTCGCCGAGCACCGTCATGAGGCGGATCGGCGGGGTACGGCCGAAGAGCGTCTTCTGCCGCTGCATGCGCAGCTTGATGTGGCGTTCGGCGGCCTCCACATCGACCGGCTGCTCGGCGCCGAAGACGGCTCGCGCGTAGTCCGGGGTCTGCAGCTCGCCGGGAACCACCTCGCCGTCGTACCCGAACAGGCGGGACGCGGACGCCTCCAGGCCGACGTACAGCTTGAACCACTCGGGGATGACCGGGCTCGCGTCCCACCACTCCTGCTGCGACGTGCCCAGCGCCAGGTCGGCGAGCGCGTCGGTGATGCTCTGGTCGGCGCCGTAGAGCCAGCAGAGCGCGCGTACGTTCGCCCCGGTGACCGGCACCTTGCCCGTCTCGATGCGGTGCAGCGTCGGCTCCGAGATGCCCAGCCGCGCCTCCACCACATCGCGCCGGCTCATCCCGGACGCGGTGCGCAGCCGCGTCAGACGCCGCCCCAGCGCCCGCCGCACGACACGTTGGCCTGTGACCGGCACGCCTAACCTCCGCCTCGCGAACCCGTGTGGACGGTGACGGCGATCACCGTACCGCAACGCCGCGTCGCCGCCAGGCAACCCGTCGTTCATGGGGTCACCGTCGGCGGCGATCAAGGGCGACCGAGGCTGGGACGGTCGGATCCACGACAGACGCTCGGGTGCGGACGGCGCGAACCCTACATTGGCAAGTCGCCATGCGTCGCCGGGGTGTCCCGTAGTGCAGAGCCGAGGAATCATGAAGCTCCCGCTGACCTACCGATCCGCCTTGAAGCTGCTGGGAGCGGAGCAACCGGCTCTGATCAACACGCTGGACCTCCTCCTCGGCGGCATCCTGCTGGCGTCCGGAGCGGTGGCTCTGCCGACCGGCAACGCCGTCCTGACCCAGGTCTGGGGCTGGATCGACCAGAAGGGAGAGCTGCTCAAGCTGCTCGGCAAGGGCACGTCGTGGATCCGGGGCCGGCTCGGCTCGGCGGCCGGTTACGACCGTATCCAGCTGATCACGGCCGCCCACACGGTCCTGGTCGGTGAGGCGATGTTTCACAGCCTTCAGACCCATCTGGGTCCGGCATACCGCACGCTGGAACTCAACGACCGCGAGAAGCGGTTCCTCCTCGCCGAACCGGATGTCGCCGAGGAGTACCGGACGGCGGTGGATGAGCTGCTCGGGGCACGTGTCGAGGTTCCGTGGGCCGGCTGTTCGTTCGACGAGAACCTCGAGCGTCATGTCGCTCCTGAGCTCCGAGCCGGTCTCACCCGGTGTTTCGCCTCGTTCGAGAAGATTTCCGCCTGGCGACGAGCCTGGCTCGATCTCGGGTACGAGCCCACGCCCGACGACCTGGTGGCCGATGCCGTTCAGCGGTACGAGGAGAACTACTTCAGGCTCGCGTCCGACGTACCGGAGTTCCTGGTCTGGGCGATGCTCGGTGGCCAGCGAGCGGCCGACCGGGCGATCAAGGCGGCCGGTCGCGACATCGTAGGCGCGCTGCGCAGCCAGACCGTGGCGCTGCACCGGGTCGAGACCGTGCTCTCGCTGCTGTCCGGTCCGCGTCAACCGCAAGCCGACCGGATCGCGCTGGAGAAGGCGAACCGTGCCATCCTCACCCAGCCCCTCATCAGGATCGGCGAGATGGAGGGCACCACCACGGTCTCCATTCCCTCGATCGAAGAGGGCTATATCGCTCCCCGGTTCCGGTTCGCTGTCATCGACGGCCAATCGCAACCCTCGAACGAGGACTGGTGGGCCGGCCATCCGGTGCGGTCCGACCTGGACGAGTTCCTCATCGCCTACCTCGCGTCCGCGCGAAGCACGCAGCAGCCGCTCGTCGTCCTCGGGCACCCGGGTGCCGGCAAGTCGTTGCTGATGCGGGTGCTGACAGCTCGGCTCTCCTCGACCTCGTTTCCCGCGTTTTTGGTCCCGCTCCGGCAGGTCCAAGCCCCCAGCGCACCGATCTTCCAGCAGATACAGGACGTGCTCGACCGGTCGACGCACGCGCGTGCCCGCTGGGCGGCGATCGCGGACGCGACCTCGCCGGAGGAGGGGCTCGGTGGTGGCGCCACGCGCGTCGTTCTCCTCGACGGACTGGACGAGCTGATGCAGGCCACCGGCACCACCGAGTCCGGTTACCTCAGCCGGGTACAGGAGTTCCAGCGGGTTGAGACGGGCCAGGACTCTCCGGTGGCCGTGATCGTGACCTCCCGTCAGGTGGTCGCGGACATCGCCGGCATCCCGCACGGATGCGCGGTCCTGCGGCTCGAGGACTTCACCGACCCCCAGGTCGAGAAGTGGATCGAGACCTGGAACGGTGCCAACGAGAGCGCCTCGGCGGGCGGCGCCGGCGGCCTGTCACTGCCGTCCGTGCTGGCCGTAGGTGCGATCGCTCGGCAACCCCTGCTTCTGCTGATGATTGCGATACAGGCGACCGCCTCCGGCGGCCACACGGTCGCCGCCAGCGAGGCGGCCGTCTACCAGCAGCTGCTCATCGACTTCACCCGCCGCGAACTACGCAAGTCCGACCGCGAGAATCGCGCCGTGGAGGCGCCGCCGGAACCGATGGTGAACGCCGAGCTCTGGCGGCTGGGGATTGCCGCGTACGGGATGTTCAACCGTGGCCGGCAGTTCGTTTCCGAGGTGCAGCTCCAGAAGGACCTGGAAACGCTCGATCCGGAAGGGCTCTCGGCGCAGGACGACCGGCCCGGTCTCGTGCAGCCGCTCAGTGAGGCGCGGCGCACCATCGGCCGGTTCTTCTTCATCCACACGTCGGAGACCGGCGAGCCGGACCGGAGCCGGAAGACGTATGAGTTTCTGCACGCCACCTTCGCCGAATACCTCATCGCGCACCATGCCGTCGACCGGACCAGAGAACTGATCGACCTGTACGAGGACTACGTCGACGGCAGGCTGCGTCCCGGCGTCGCCTGGGACAAGGACGAGGTCCTCTACGCCCTGCTGTCGCATCGACCCATAGCCGACGGCGCGATCGTGCGATTCCTCCGGCAGATCATCGACAAGCTGCGGCCCCAGGTGCGTACGTCGGGTGGCAAGGTGCTGGAAATGCTGCTGAGCAAGGTCGACCGGCATCGCATCCTCAGCAAGGAGACCGACTACAACCCGCACTCCCGGACCACGGTTCAGCGGCTGGCGGCGTACGTCATCAATCTTGTTCTGCTCCGTCTCCTGCTGGACCCGCACCGGTCGATCACCTTGACCGATCTCGCACCCGCCGGACAGGAACCGCTGGCATGGTGGCGGTCGGTCGTCCGGCTGATGCAAGCGGGACTGGAGGAAGCGGCATGGCTCGGCGTCCTGCACGCCATCGAGCCGGTCGTGTCCGACGGCGCCTACTGCCTCGGGCTTCGCCGCGATGGCTTCGCACACGACATGCAGGAGGTGTACGAGGCGCGGCTGCTGTTCGACCGCGCCGCCGCCGATGTGGCCCACGTCGGTGTCGCGCTCTGGCGGGGTACCCCCGTGCCTGCGGCCGCGAGCCCCGTCCAGCTGTATTCCGATGTCCTTGCCCGTCGGCTCTTCGCCGCCCCCTCGCCCGCCAGCGCTCCGCTGCTGCTGGAGGCGATAAGGCGGATCGGGCCCCTTCGGCCACCGGTATCGTTCGCCGTGGTGGAGTACGTGCTCACCCACTGCGGCCACCTGTCGAGGGACGACACCGCCGAGCTCGTGGCAGCCGCCGTGACGTCCACAGCGGAGGCGGTCCGCGCGGTGCCGGTCATCATCGCCCGGCCGCGGCTGCTCGAGGTGCTGCCGCACATCGGGGACTGGTACGGGCAGCGGTTCCCTTCGGCCGCCGACTTCGCCCGGGTGGCGGGCGCCTTCGCGCTGCTCAACCTCATCGGCTCGGCGCAGGACAAAGACCTGGGGTGGCCGGTCTACAAGCTCCTCATGCGCACCAACGCGGGACTCGCATCGATGGTGAGATCCGACGTGATCAAGAAGTACGCGTCAGTGTCCGCCGTCGCCGACGACACACGTTCGTCGCTGTTGCCGGCGATCGTCGACGCGCTGACGCACGAGCTGATCAGACTTGAGGAGGACCCGACTCCGCTGCCGGTCCGGACAGCCGGCAGGCCGGTGCGATGAAAGGTCCGGATCAGCTCGGCAGGGCGTTCTTGTCCGGTTTGCCGCTCGGCGAGACCGGTACCCGGTCGATCGTCCGGATGGTTCGCGGCGCGGCCGCCTCGCCCAGCGAGCCGGCGACCAGTCGGCGCAGGGCCGCGGGATCCGGTGTGCGGCCGTCCGCCGGTACGACGAAGGCGTGCACGGCCTCCCCGGTGACGTCGTCGGGCCGGCTGACCACGTAGGCCTCGGCGACGGCGGGGTCGCTCGCCAGCGCCCGCTCGATGGGGCCCGCGTACACCAGGGTGGCGTCGACGATGATGACGTCGCGGGCCCGGCCGAGGAGGTAGAGGTAGCCGTCCGGGCCGAGGCGGGCCAGGTCGCGGGTGCGGACCCACCCGTCGGCGAACACGTCCGCGGTCTCGGCCGGGTCGCCGGCGTACCCGCAGGCCTGCGCCGGGGTCCGGACGAAGAGTTCCCCCTCGGCGGCCGGGCGGCCGGCGGCGTCCCGGACGGCCAGGCGGGTCACCGCGGGCGGGCGGCCGACCGAGGCGAGCACGGCGCCCGGGCCGCGCATCTCGGCCGGGGTCAGCATGGTGATCATGCCGGTCTCGGTCTGACCGTATCCGTGGAAGACGACCGGCCCGAGCACGTCCAGCGCCTCGGCGAGCCGGGCCGGTGGCAGGGGCGATCCCGAGACGAGCAGGGCCCGGAGCGAGCTGAGGTCCGCCGGGTCGGTGCGCTGGGCGCGGACCAGCTGGTGCAGCTTCCCGACGGTGATGACGCTCGCGGTGGCCCGGTGCCGGGTGATCATCGCGGGGAACCCCGGTGGCCGGGCGGCGACGAGGGTGCCGCCGGCGGCGAGGGTCACGATGGCGTACTCGAGCATGACCTGGCTGCTCAGCGAGCCGAAGACGAGGTACCGCCGCAGGCGGGCGGCGAGCTCCCGGATCGCCGGCGGCCACCGGTCCGGGTACGGCGCCCAGGCGGCGCTCATCGCCGCGTACGTCTGCAGGCAGCCCTTGGGGTGACCGGTGGTGCCGCTGGTCCAGATGATCCGGGCGATGTCGTCCGGCCGGCCGGCGGCGATCAACGGGCCGCCGTCGTCGGCGGTGGCCGTCAGCTCGCCGAGCCGGGCGTCGTCGACGAGCAGCACGTCGCCGCCGAGCAGGCGGGCCAGGTGGCCGGTGCTCTGGCCGGTGCGGATGCCGGACACCCGGGCTCCGACGGCGAACGCGGCGATGGTCGCCGCGAAAGCCTCGGCGGTGACGCCCAGGCGCAGCGCGACATCGGTGCCCGGCCCGGCTCCGGCGGCGCGCAGACCGGCGGCGGTCCGGCGGACCAGCGCGGACATCCCGGCGGCGGTGACGACCCGGTCGCCGTCGCAGAACACCGGCCGGTCGTCGCCGGTGGCCAGCAGGTCCAGGACCGCCTGCGGCCAGACGTCAGTGGGCATCGGCCAGGACGCCCTTGATGAAGAGCGCGAGCGGTTGCTGGTGCACGGCCGGCAGGTTCCACTCGTTCTCCAGGTTCTCCGCCAGGTGGTGCTCGGCCACGACCTGCCCACCGCGGTACGCCCGGACGA
Organism: Nucisporomicrobium flavum; assembly: GCF_016464385.1. GTDB lineage: Bacteria > Actinomycetota > Actinomycetes > Mycobacteriales > Micromonosporaceae > Actinoplanes > Actinoplanes flavus_A. Next base: position 69,298 of record NZ_JADMLH010000011.1, read on the forward strand.
CCGGATGCAGGTAACTGGCGTCGTGGGCGGCGGCGGGGTCGTTCTCGGCGATCCGTGGCACGGTGATGTCGAACGGGTCGCCCTGGTCGTGGTCCGCGCCGTACTCGAGCGTGGTCACCAGGGCGAACACGTCCGGCCCGAGACCGTTGTCCCGCAGGTACGCGACCGGCACCTCCTCCAGGTAGCGCGCGACGCCGCCGTCCACCGTGACCACGTCGGCGAGCACGGCGAACTGCTGCCACAGCGCCGAGGTGCGGTTGATCCGGGCGATGATCGCGTCGGTGATCGCCTCCGGGGTGGGCTCCACGGGGGTGGCCGGCCACGGGGTGCCGTGGTGCCGGGCGCCGAGGATCCGGTGCAGGGCGCGGGCCCCGTACCGGAAGCCGTGGATGAAGCCGCCGGTGGACTTCTTGAAGTCGCGTTGCTGGGTCAGGGTCCCGGCGAAGTACAGGCCGGGTACGTTCACCGACTCGTACGCCGGGGTCTGCTCCGGGAAGCGGTCGTTGATGACCAGCCTCGGGCGGGCCGAGTCGTCGAAGACGGACGCGTCGAACCGGAAGCCGGTGCAGAGGATGATCCGGTCGTAGTCGATGTGGCGGATCGACTCGACCGTCCGGGCGTACCGGAAGTCGATCCGGAAGCCGCCGTCGTCGCGCCGGGCGATCCGCTCGATGGTGCCGTCGAGCACCGCGTTCTGGGATTTGAGCTGGTACGTGTCGAGGAAGTTGTTGTTGACCGCGCGCAGGTGCCCGACGTAGTGCGACTGCCAGGCGAGCCGGACCGAGTGCGGGCCGGCGACGTGGATCACCGCCGCCGTCTCGACCAGCGCGTCCGCCGTCTCGAACGCGGAGTTGCCCTTGCCGACGATGAGCACCCGCTGATCGGTGAAGTCGTCCGGGTCGACGCTGACCGTGTCGTACCGTTCGGCGAGCTCCGCACCCTCGATCGGCGGGACGTACATCCGCGAGACACCGGTCGCGACGATCACCCGGCGGGCCCGGAACTCCGTCTCGCCGGCCTCGACGGTGAACACCTCGCCGTCGTACGCGATCCGGGTGACACGGGTGTCATAGCTGACCCGCAGGTCCCGCGCGAAGTCGGCCAGGTAGCGGACGAAGTCGCCGGCGGCCGGGAAGTACCGCTTGCTGTAGTGCTTGAACAGCAGCGCCGGATCGTCGGTGAGCAGCGAGTTCCAGTCCGCCCGCAGGTTGAACTCAGGATCGTCGGAGCCGGTCCACACCTTGTTGATCGAGATCAGCGTGCGGTGCCGCGGATAGGTGGCGAAGAAGCTCCCGGGAGCGGCTCCGGCCTCCAGCACGAGGTAGTCGCGACCGTCGCGGTCCATCAGGGCGGCGAGCTGGAGCCCGCCCGGTCCGGCTCCGATGATCAGGTAATCGAGGGTCATGTGCGCACCGTAACGACGCGATTTCAGAGCCCTCTGATATTCGCGCTCTAGCGTCCCGGCCATGACGACAGCGATCGACCTCGCGGCGCCGCTGCGGATCGCCGACCTGCGGGCCGCCCGCGACCCGGTCACCGTCCTGATCGGACAGCCGGTCCGGGACCGGGTCGCGGCCGGCCGCGACTTCCTGTCCGAGGTGCTCGGCGACGACCGCCAGGTGTACGGCAGCACCACCGGCTTCGGTGCCCTCGTCGGCTACGCGGGCCGCGCCGACCTGCGTGACCAGGCCGACAACACGCTCGCCCACCTCGGCGCCGGGCAGGGCCCGGACCTCGCCGCCAAGGTCGTCCGGGCGACCATGCTGATCCGGGCCCGATCCCTGGCGCAGGGCGCGTCGGGGGTGTCCCCCCACGTCGTCGACGCGCTCGCGGCGATGCTCGCGACCACGTTCGTGCCGGCCGTGCCGCGGCTCGGCTCGGTCGGGGCCAGCGGCGACCTGATCCCGCTCGGTGCGGCCGCACAGGCGCTGCGGGGCCGCGGGCACGCCTATGTGGACGGCGTGCGCATGCCCGCCGCCGAGGCGCTGGCCCGGGCCGGGCTCGCGCCGCTGCCCCTGGACGGCCGGGACGCCCTGGCCCTGGTCAACGGCACCTCGCTGACCACGGCGGCGACCGCCCTGGCCCTGGACGCGACCCGTACGGCGCACCGCGCGATCCAGCTTCTCACGTGTCTGCTGACGGATCTGCTCGGCAGCGATCCGCAGTTCCTCGACGCCCGGCTGCTCGCCGCGTACGGGCATCCCGGCGTGATCGAGGTCGGCGCCGCCATGCGACGGGTCACCGAGGGCCTCACCCCGTCGGGCAAACGGCCGCTGCAGGAGCCGTACAGCATCCGGTGTTCGCCGCAGCTGCTCGGCGCGGCCGAGGACGCCCTGCGGTTCGTCGACGGGATCGTCGCGGCGGACCTGGGCGGCGTCAGCGACAATCCGCTGTTCTTCCCGGACGACGACCTGGTCGTGCACGGCGGGAACTTCTTCGGCCAGCCCGCCGCGTTCGCCGCCGACCTGCTGTCGACGGTGATCGCGCAGCTCGGCAACCTCGCGGAACGGCAGCTCGACCTGCTCGTCGACCCTGACCGCAACACCGGGCTGCCGCCGATGCTGGCCGCCGGGCCCGGGCAGCAGCACGGCCTGCAGGGCGTGCAGCTCGCCTCGACCGCGCTGGTCGCCGAGATCCGCCGGGACGCGACGCCGGCGAGCATGCAGAGCCTGCCGACCAACCTGCACAACCAGGACGTCGTCCCGTTCGGTACGCAGGCCGCGCTGCGCGCCGTGGACCAGGCGCGGCTGCTGCACCTGATCGTGGGGTCGCTCGCGGTGGGACTGCGGCAGGCGGCCCACGTCGGCGCGCGTACCCCGACGGCGGACGGGTGCGCCGCGGTGATGGCGGCGCTCGTCGAGGCCGTACCCCCGGTCGACCCGGACCGGCCGCTCGACGGCGACGTGCGACGCGCGGCCGGCGTGGTCGCAGCCATTTCTCTCCCCGAAGGTGACCGCCATGACGCTTGACTATCTGATCATCGGAGCCGGTCCGGCGGGGCTGCAGCTCGCCGCCCTGATGGAGCGTGCCGGTCACGAATACCTGGTGCTCGAGGGATCGGACGTCCCGGGTGCGTTCTTCACCCGCTATCCGCGGCACCGCACGCTGATCTCGATCAACAAACCGCACACGGGTACGGACGACCCGGAGCTGAACCTGCGGCTCGACTGGAACTCGCTCCTCGGCGACGACCCGGCGCTGCTGTTCACCGGGTACACCGGCGCCTACTTCCCGGCCGCCGACGTCATGGTGCGCTACCTGGCCGATTTCGCCGCGAAGTCCGGTGTGAAGGTCCGTTACGGCGCCCGGGTGGAACGGGTCGGCCGGGCCGGGGACGTCTTCACCGTCCGTACCGCCGACGAAGTCTTCACGGCACGACGGGTGATCGTCGCCACCGGGGTGTCCCGGACCTACCGGCCGGACATCGAGGGCTTCGAGCTGGCCGAGGGCTACGACGAGATGTCTGTCGATCCGCTCGACTATCTCGACCAGAAGGTGCTGATCATCGGCAAGGGCAACTCCGCCTTCGAGACGGCGGACGCGCTGATGGAGACCACCACGGTCATCCACGTGGCCGGGCCCAGTCCGGTGCGGATGGCGTGGCGCACGCATTTCGTCGGGCACCTGCGGGCGGTCAACAACAACTTCCTCGACACCTATCAGCTCAAGTCGGCGAACGCGATCCTCGACGGCGACATCCTCCGCATCGAGCGGGACGGCGACGGATACCTGGTCACGGTCCGCTTCTCGCGGGCCGATGAGGTGGTGAAGCAATTGCGCTACGACCGCGTGCTCGCCTGCACCGGCTTCCGGTTCGACCCGTCGATCTTCGACGACTCGTGCCGGCCGGAGCTGGTCATCCGCGACCGGTTCCCGGCGCAGACCGACGAATGGGAGTCGGTGAACGTGCCGGGTCTCTTCTTCGCCGGGACCGTCTCCCAGGTGCGCGATTTCAAGAAGTCCACTAGCGGCTTCATCCACGGCTTCCGCTATGCCGTACGCGCGCTCTTCCGAATCCTGGAGCGACGGTACGGCGGGTCGCCCTGGCCGGCCACGCCCGTGGAGCCCACCCCGGAGGCGATCGCCGAGGCCGTCGTCGCGAGGGTCAACCGGAGCTCGGCGCTGTGGCAGCAGTTCGGCTTCCTCGGCGACGTCGTCACGGTCGCCGGCGGGGAAGCGGCGTACCACGAGGAGGTGCCGGTCGACTACTTCGCGCGCGCCGGGCTGGGCCCCGCCGACCACGCCTTCGTCGTCACCCTCGAGTACGGGCCCCGCCACGACCAGGTCGACCCGTTCGACATCACCGTCTCCCGGATCGCGCAGGACACCCCGGGGCAGGCGCACGACGCCGCGTACCTGCACCCGGTGGTACGGCACCACAGCGGTGGCGTGGTGACCGCCGAGCACCACCTGGCGGAGAACCTGGAGAACCAGTGGGACCGCCCGGACGTCCACGTCAAGCCGCTCGCCGCGTTCGTACGCCGATGCCTGGACAGCTGACGGGGCTCGACCCGGTGTACGCCGACTTCTTCGCGGGCGGGGCCGGGGACGAGCGGACCCTGCGCGGCAACGAGGAGGCGTTCCAGCGGCTGCGGCTCGTACCGCGGGTGCTCCGGGCGACCGGTGAGCGCGACCTGAGCATCACGCTGTTCGGTACGGAGCTCGCCGCACCGATCCTCGTCGCGCCCACCGCGTTCCACCGCCTGGCGCATCCCGATGGCGAGGCGGCCACGGCCCGCGGCGCCGCCGGGACGATCCTCGTGGTCAGCATGGCGTCGACCACGGGACTCGAGGCGATCGCCGAGGCCGGCGGCCCTCTGTGGTTCCAGCTGTACCCGCAGCCGGACCTGGCGTTCACCGAGGCGGTGATCCGGCGCGCGGAGGCGGCCGGCTGCCGGGCGCTGGTGGTGACCGCGGACTCGCCGGTGTTCGGGCGGCGGGAGCGTGACCTGCGGAACGGGTTCACCGATCTGCCGGCCGGGATGGTGTGCGAGAACATGCGCGACACCACCGGCCGGGTCCGCGACATCGTGATGGACGCGGGCCTCGGCTGGGACCGGATCGACTGGCTGCGTGGCGTCACCGGGCTGCCGATCCTGCTCAAGGGGGTGCTGCATCCGGCGGACGCCGCTTTGGCGGTCGAGCACGGCGTGTCGGGGCTGGTGGTGTCGAACCATGGCGGTCGGCAGCTCGACGGCGCGATCGCCACGGTACGGGCACTGCCTGCCGTGGTGGATGCGGTCGGCGGGCGGGTGCCGGTCCTGCTCGACGGCGGGGTCCGGCGCGGTGTGGACGTGCTGTGCGCCCTCGCGCTGGGTGCGACCGCGGTGCTGATCGGGCGGCCGGTCCTGTGGGGGCTCGCCGGCGGGGGCAGCGCAGGGGTGCGGCAGGTGCTCGATCGGCTGCGTACCGAACTGGACACCGCGCTCGCGCTGGTCGGCGCCCGTACCCCGGCCGAGCTGACTGCTGACCTGGTGGCGCCATGATCCTCTTCATCCTCCTGGGCGTCCTCCTGGTCCTCCTGGTGTGGAGTCTGCCCCGCTGGCTGCCGCCCGCGGTGGTCCGGCTGCGGCAGTGGATCTTCGTCCGGATCAACGGGGAGGAGGGCATCCCGGTGCCGGGCCCGCTGGTCGGGGCCGAACACTTCGAGCGGGTGTACGCCGACCCGGCCGCCGACGGGCGCAGCCGGGGCGCCGGCCTCTCCGACCTGTTCTGGTACTGGCTCGCGCCCGGTCCTCAGATGCACCAGGAACATCTGGAACCGGGGGAGCGGCACCGCACGGTCGCCCGTACGACCCGTCAGGTGCTGGCCATGCCGCACACCCGTTCCGCCGGCCTGGCCGCGGCGGCGACCCGGCGGGTCCTCGGCGAGCTGCCCGGCGGGCGGACCGTGCGCGTACGGCTGCGGGACCTGATGATGCCGGTCTGGGCCGAGGTCTGGTTCGAGGCAGTCTTCGGTGAGCCGTGCCCGCGCGCGGCCCGCGACCTGATCGTGGCGAACGCCGACGACGTGGTGACCGCCCTCAAGGCGACCGGGCTGCGACACCTGGACCGCCGGGACCGGATGACCCGGTACCTGCTCGGCCGGATCGAGGCGGGCACGTGCCCGGTGCTGCTGCCCGAGCCGTTCACCGCCCAGGAGACGGCCTGGTACCTGCAGGGCGCGTTCTTCAACACGGCGGTCGTGCAGATGTCCGAGGCGATGGCGCACGTGCTGCTGACCGTGGCGGCGTACCCGGACGCGGTGCCCGACCCGGACGACGACGCCGCGGTGGACCGGCTGATCGACGAGACGCTGCGGGTGCACCCGCTCTTCGGGATCGCCCACCGGATCACCTCGGCGCCGATCGTGGTGGACGAGTGGGTCACCCTGCCGGCCGGTTCGGTGCTGCTGTTCGACTATCTGGCGTACCAGCGCACGGGCCCGGCCGCCGACGACGCGTTCGACCCGGATCGCTGGCTCGGGCTCCCGCGCAAGGAGGCGCACTTCATCCCGTACGGGGTGACCGCCAACCGCGCCTGTCCCGCACGTGGCGCCGCCCCGGTGATGCTGCGCGCGGCGACCCGTGAGGTGCTGCGCCGGTACGCCCTGTCCTCCTCGGTGCAGCACACCCGCTCGATGCCGAACCGCGGACCGGCGTACCTGACACCCGCCGGGACTCCCGGTCCCGGACGGGCCCGGCTGGCGCTGATGGCGCTGCGCGACCGCTGGGGCGGCGTCGGGCGTTCCCTGCAACAGCTCGTCCTCGGCACGTGGATGGTCCTCGACGCGCGACGCCAGCGACTCTGCACCACCTACTTCCAGGAGGAACGAGTATGACGCCCACCGACCTCGCGTCGCGGTTCTTCATCGCCGTCGCCGTCATCCTGGTGTTCTGCAGGCTGATCGCGTGGCTGCTCGGCAAGGTGGGGCAGCCGCCGGTGGTGAGCGAGATGCTCGCCGGCGTCCTGCTCGGACCGTCCCTGCTCGGGCTGCTCTTCCCGACCGTCCAGGACGCGCTGTTCCCGGCTCCGCTCCTGCCCGTCCTGTACGTGGTCGGCCAGGTCGGGCTCGTGCTGTTCATGTTCCAGGCCGGCTACGCCTTCGCCGGCCACCGGACCACCAGGCTCGCCGGTACGGCCGGGGCCGTGTCCCTGGCCGGGGTGACTGTCCCGCTGGTGCTCGGCGTCCTGGTGGTGCTGGTGACCGCCGGACGGGTACCGATCCAGAAGGAGGGGGTGCCGATCGGCGTGTCGGCGGCGTTCGTCGGCGTCGCGCTGGCCATCACCGCGTTCCCGATGCTCGCCCGGATCATCACCGAGCGCGGCCACGCCGGGACCCGCCACGGCTCGCTCGCGCTGGCCAGCGGCGCGATCGACGACATGGTCGCCTGGATCATGCTGGCCGTGGTGCTGGCGTTCGCCTCCGGCGAGGCCGCCCCGATCGTCGTCACCGGCGGCGGCGCGGTCCTCTTCGGCCTGGTGCTCTGGTACGGCGGCAGGCGGGTCGCCGGCGCGCTGATGCACACCGAGCGGCTCTCCGGTCAGGCCCGGCTGCTGGGCACGGTGGTGCTGCTCTTCCTGGTCGCCTGGTACACCGACGAGATCGGGCTGTACGCGGTCTTCGGCGCGTTCGCGGTCGGCGTGGTCATGCCGCACACCGCCCGTACCGACACGGTCGTCGACACGCTGACCCCGGTCGCGGCCACCGTCTTCCTGCCGCTGTTCTTCACGTTCTCGGGGCTGCGTACCGAGTTCGGCCTGCTCGGGAACCCGGCCGTGCTGCTGTTCGCGGTCGGGTGCGTGACCCTCGCGATCCTCGGCAAGTTCGGTGCCTGCTGGGCGGCGGCGCGGCTGCGCGGCGAGCCGAACGGGGTCGCCCTGCGGGTCGGCGCGCTGATGAACGCTCGCGGGCTGATGCAGCTCATCGCGCTGAACGTCGGGCTGGAGGCCGGCATCGTCGGCCCGGCGCTGTTCACCGTGCTCGTGCTGGTCGCGCTGGTCACGACGCTGATGACGACGCCGGCCCTGAGCTGGATCGAGCGCCGGGACGCGCGGGCGCGGCCGGTGACGACTGAACCGGTTCTGGTCGGCGCGGAGGGGTCCCAATGATTGAAGGAGCAACTACCATAGATCGATGGATCCCTATGCGAGCGATGATCGGACCGGGCCTCGGCTGCTCCTCGTGGAGGACGACGCCGAGCTCAATGACCTGCTCACCGAGACCCTCGCCGAGGAGGGGTACGCCGTCGACCAGGCCCGCGACGGCCAGCTGGGCCTGCACCTGGGGCTGAGCCGGCGCTACGACGTGATGGTCATCGACCGGCTGCTGCCCGCCCTCGACGGACTCGACCTGGTGAAACGGTTCCGTTCCCGCTCCGTCCGGGCCCGGACCCTGATGCTGACCGCCCTCGGCGCGGTCGGCGACCGGATCGCCGGCCTCGACGCGGGCGCCGACGACTACCTGACCAAGCCGTTCGACCTGGACGAGCTGAGCGCCCGGCTGCGCGCCCTGTGCCGGCGGAGACCGGAGTCCGTCGAGGCACTGCGGATCGGCGCCGGCCTGCTGGACCCGGCCACCCGGCTCGCGGTGCTGCCCGACGGCACGCGGGTGCCGCTGTCCGGGCGCGAGTGCGAACTGCTGCGAGTGCTGGCCGCCCGGCCCACCGGCGTGCACTCCCGGGCCGACCTGCGCAGCCGGGTCTTCGACGAGGCAGCGGCGGCCTCCATCGTGGACACGTACGTCTACTACCTGCGCTGCAAGCTCGGGCGGCAGGTGGTGCGGACCGTGCACGGCCTCGGATACCGGCTCGGTGTGCTGTGACGGCGGCCGGTCCGATCGAGACGACCCTGGTACGGCGGGCCCGGCTGCGCATCGGCCTGGCGGTCGGGCTCGTCTTCACCGCGCTCCTCGGGCTCGCGGGCGGGATCTCGTACGCCGTCCTGCTGCGCAGCCAGGAGGCCCAGATCGACCGGGAACTGGCCTGGGGGGTCGCCAACGGATCGATCAGCGGCCCGCCCGGCTGCAGCTGGATCCTCCGGTACGACGACGGCGTGCTCACCGGACGGAGCAGCCCGCCGCCGCCGGGCCTGCCCCTGGACGCCGAGGCGCAGCGGGTGACAGCCACCGGCGCCGGCCGGACCCGCCAGGCCGACCGGGGCGCAACGGTGTATCACATCCGCACCGAGCCGCGGGACGGCGGCGTCGTGCAGGCGGTGTTCGACGCCCGCTTCCAGCTCGCCGACCGCCGGCACCTGCTGTGGGCGTTCACGCTGGCCGCGGCGGCCGGACTGCTCGGGTCCGTCCTGACCGGCGTGTTCGTCGGCCGCCGGGCGGTGGCGCCGCTGGTCGAGGCACTGGCCCGGCAACGCCGGTTCGTCGCGGACGCCAGCCACGAGCTACGGACGCCGATCGCGCAGATCCACACCCGGGCCCAGATGCTGGCCCGCCGCGCCACCCGCGCCGAGCCCACGACCGAGCGCCGCGACCTGGACCGGCTCGTCGAGCTGACCCGCCGGCTCGGCGAGATCGTCGACGAACTGCTGCTCTCCGCCCGCCTTGCCGCGGTCCCCGCCGACCGGTTGCCGGGAATCCCGGTCGACCTCACGGCCGTCGCGGCCGGGGCGGTCGCCGCCGAGCTCGACCGGGCCGCGGAGCGCGGGCAGGAGCTGACGCTGACGGTCCCGGACGGCCCCGTCCTCGTCACCGGCATCGAATCCGCCCTGCGCCGCGTCATCGGTGAACTGCTCGCCAACGCCCTCACCCACCTCCCGCGAGGCGGCCGGGTCACGGTGACGGTCAGCGACCCCGGGTGCGCCGAGGTGCTGGTCGCGGACAACGGCGCCGGCTTCGACCCGGCCGACGCCGACCGGATCTTCGACCGGTTCCACCGCGGGGACGGCGCGGGGGAACGGCGGTTCGGCCTCGGCCTGGCCCTGCTGCGGGAGGTCGTCACCAGTCACGGTGGCACCATCACGGCGCAGGGCCGCCCCGGAGCCGGCGCCACCTTCACCGTCCGGCTGCCCACCGTCGCCACGCCGGACCGGCACCGGGTCCGGCTCGGCGAACCGGCGGGGGTCTCCGCGAAGGCCCCGGCTAGCCCCAGACCTCCTCGGCGATCTCCGCGATGAGCCGCAACTTCGCGACCTCCTCGTCGTACGAGAGCACGTTGCCCTCGACCGTGGACGAGAAGCCGCACTGCGGGGACAGGCACAGCTGCTCGAGCGGCACATACTTTGCGGCCTCGTCGATGCGGCGCTTCAGCGTGTCCTTCGATTCCAGCTCGCCGCGCTTGGTGGTGACCAGGCCGAGCACCACCATCTTGCCCGGCGGTACGAACCGCAGCGGCGCGAAGCCGCCCGAGCGCTCGTCGTCGTACTCCAGGAAGAAGCCGTCCACGGCCAGCTCGCTGAACAGCGCCTCGGCGACGAAGTCGTAGCCGCCCTCGGCCGCCCAGGACGAGCGGAAGTTGCCGCGGCACATGTGCGTGGTGACCGCCAGCCCGGCCGGCCGGTCCTGGATCGCGGCGTTGATCTGCTTGATGTAGCGCAGGTGCTGGTGCTCAGCGTCGTCGCCCCGCGAGCTGAGCAGGGCGCGCTGGGCGGGATCGTTGAGGTAGGCCAGGCTCGTGTCGTCGAGCTGCAGGTAGCGGCAGCCCAGGCCGTGGACCCGGCGGACCTGTTCGGCGTACGCGGCGCTGAGGTCGGTCCAGAACTGGTCCTCGTCCGGGTACACGGCCGGATCGATGGCCGCCCGCCCGCCGCGGTAGTGCACCATGCTCGGCGAGGGGATGGTCAGCTTCGCCGTCACGCCGGGGCCGACGGTCCGCGCGAGGAACGCGAACGCCTCACCGAAGATGGTGTCGGTGAGCCGGACCGGCGCGTCGACGGCCAGCGCGGCGGACTCGAAGTCCAGCTCGCCCTCCGCGTTGCGGAAGTGCACCTGGATCTTCTCGTCGGTGCGGCTGATGCCACCGAGCTGGTAGATGAAGTCCATGTGCCAGGACGTACGCCGGAACTCGCCGTCGGTGGCCGAGCGCAGCCCGACGTCGCGCTGCATCGCGACAACCTCGCGGATCGCGTCGTCCTCGACGGCGCGCAGCTCGTCGTCACCGATCTTCCCGGCCGCGTGCTCCTCGCGGGCCCGCAGCAGGCGCGCGGGCCGGAGCAGACTGCCGACGTGATCCGCCCGGAAGGGCGGGGTGTCGCGGAGTGTCATGGTCGATACCCCCTCAATGGACAGCCTAGGTGCACCGGCACGGGCGAGCCATAGACTCGGCCCGTGACGGATGCCGACCTCATCGCCATCGCGCGGGCGAGAGCGGCCGAGCTCGGTCGCCCGTCATATCCCGAGGCGGAGGTGGAGGTTCGAGAGCCGGAGGCGGAGGTCCTGCTCAGCGACCCGCGATACGCCCGCGGCGGCGGGCTTCTGGTGGTCATCGACACCGCCACCGGCGCCGTCCTGCGCGTGACCCCGCAGTTGTGAGGGCGACCTATCGTCTGGGGGTGTCGCTCGCCGAGGAACTGGACGACCCCGATGACCTGGCCCGGTTGCTGGCCGTGGAGAGAGCCGGGCGGGACGGTGGGCCCGAGCTCATCGGCAAGCTGCTCGGCCTGGCGCTGCACGACGGTGCCGAGGTGCAGGTCACGGGCGGCGTGGCCGAGCGCTGGGATTCCCTGAGCGACGCCGCGGCGGCAGCCCTGGCGGCTGTCCTCCGCCGGCACCCGCCGGCCGACGACCGGATCGGCCGGGCCGTCGTCGACCTGGCCGAGGACGACGAGCGCGTCGGCCGGCTGCTGCAGATCTTCGGCCCCGACGCCGAGCCGGTGCGCCGCGAGCTGGAGGTCAGCAGCGAGGAGCGGCTTCGCGTACGGGCGCTGCGGGCGGTCCGTCCCATCGACCGTCCTGTCGACCTCAACCGCCGCTTCCTCGCCGACCCCTCGCCGGTCGTCCGGCTCGAGGCGCTGCGCGGAAGTTCCCGGTTCGGCCCCGAGGACGCGCACCGGGCGCTGTCCGACCCGAGCGCGGAGGTGCGGCTGGCGGCCGTACAGAAGCTGCAATGGCGGGACACACCAGCGTTCCTCGCCGCAGCGCGCGTCGAGACGGTACGCACGATCCGGGAGCAGTACGTTCAGGCGCTGGTCCGCCGCCCCCTGACCGACGACGTGTTCCGGGCACTCCTGGGGTACCTCGCCGACGACGGCTGGGCCGGGCGTACAGCGGCCGGGCGCCTGCGCGAGCTTGACAACCCCGGCGTCGTGGCTGCGGTCGCCTCCCGGATCCTGGTCGTCGACGACGAGGCGCACCTGGCCGCCCTGGCCGAGTTCCCGCACCTGCTCGAGTACGCGCCCGAAGTGTCCGAGCCGCTCCGGTGTCTGCACCGCAGCGCGACGGACGGCGAACTGCTCGGCGTACTGGACCGGCTGCCGCTGGGGGAGCGGTCACCGTACCCCCTGGAAGATCCGGCGGGCGGCCTGGATCCGGCGCAGCAGGCTCGGCTTCTCCGCGCGGTCCTGGGGTGGGCGCACGGCATCGTGGAATCGGATGGCCTGGCGGCGTGGCTGGCGGCACCGGACGACCACACCGCGGCGGACTGGATCACCGAGCACGACTGGTTCGGCACCGGGCCGGCCGCCGACCTTCTGCGCGCGGCCGTCGACGGCGACCTGCGGCGCGCGCTGGCCGTCGACCTGGGCACGGACCTGCTGCGCCTGGCCCACGTGTTCACGGCCCGGCAGATCCGCGCCGGCCTGGACCCGCTGCCGCCGGGAACGCTGAGTCGCCTGCTGACCGAAGGCCCCGATCTGCTGCGCGTACGGTTCCAGCGAGGCCGCACCGTCGTCCTCCGGCTGCACGGCTCGGCCGCCATCGGCCCGCGCCTCACCCCGGCGACCGCGCTGCTGCACGTGCCGTGCCCCGGTTGCGGCACACCGGCGCGGTTGCAGGGAACACCCCAGTGGACGTACCGCGACGAGGACCGGGTGCGCGAGGTCGAGGACGGGTACGCGGCCGCCCTGACCGGCGCCTGCCCTGCCTGCGGGGGACCGGTGCGCACGGAGGTGCTGCTGTCGCTCACGGAGGGACGATTCGACGGCCCCCGCGAGGTCAGCTGGGACGCGCGGTCATGAGGCCGGCCATGGGCACTCTGCTGCTCGCGCTGGGAGCCACGCTGATGGCCGGCGGCATCGCGTGGCCGGACGGCCGCATCACGGTCATCGCCGTGGCTGTGCTCGCGCTCGCCGCCGGTTTCGCGGCCCTGGCCGGGCGGATCACCCTGTTCGCGCTTGCGGTCTGGGGTGTCGGTTGGGTCGCGCTGATCGGCGGCATCGCGGCCGGGGAATGGCTCGCGATGGCGGGCGGCGTGGTCGCGGTGGTGGCGGGCGGGGTGGCGTTCACGACCAGCAACTACGCGACCTGGTTCGGGGTGGCCCTGCTGGGCGACGCCCTCGCGCTGGGCGCGATCGCCTGGTGGGCCACGGGTACGGGCGGAACCGTCGCCGCAGCGGGAGCGGCCGCCTGTGCCGTCGCAGCGGCAACCTACGGCGTAACCAGCCTGCGCGCATGACCCGCCGCACCGCCGGCCCGATCCGGGGCGGCGACGTCGGCCGATGACATCGTCCGCGTGACGTCACCGTGATGTGGTGAACTTTTCGCCCGGAGGTCGACCGGGGTTCGGTCGCCGCCTAGTCTTGACCGCTCGGAGCCCCATCGCGCAGCGGAAGGTGACACGGATGACCGGTACGACGGTCGACGTAGAAACCGGTCCTGACGGCAGCCTCGTGATCCAGCCGCACGGTGTCCTGAGCGCCGAGGACGCGGTCGAGCTGCGCCACACCCTGGTTCATGCCGTACGCCGCCTGCGGCCGCTGCGGCTGGTGTTCGACCTGCGCGACGTGCGCGGCATCGATCCCATCAACCTGGGCACGCTGGTGGCGGCCTGCCACCTGGGCGACGACGAGAAGGTCGCGGTGTTCCTGGACAACTCCTCGATGGAGGTGGCCGGCCAACTGAGCGCCGCCGGCGTCGCCCTTCACCGGATCCGCAACGTCCGGCACGACGCCACGGTGTAGCGGGCCGCGGAGCTCAGCCCGCTGGCCGCGTGATCCAGCCGTTTTCCAATGCCCGGACGACCGCGCCCGTCCGGCTGGTCGTGCGGGTCTTGCGGAGCGCCGCCCCGACGTGCTTCTCCACCGTCTTGGGCGACAGGAACAGCACGGCCGCCACTTCCCGGTCGGTCCGGCCCTGGGCCAGCAGCGTCAGCACTTCCTTCTCCCGCGCACTCAGCGGCGACGGCAAGGAGGTGACCGGCGCTGCGGTGGCGGGCCTGCCGGTGGCGTAGGGGACGTCCGCCCGTACGACCGTGCCCCAGCCGGGGACCCGGTCCACCGTGACCGCCCCGCCCGCGGCGGCGAGCAGTTGCGACCATGAGGTGGTGCCCAGGCCGAGCGGGTCCGGGTCCGGACCGGTGTGCCCGGCCGGTGCCGAGTCGTCCTGTACGAGCAGGCGGAGACCTTCCGCCCGGTGGACGACGGCGACGTGGACCCGGCTCACCCCTTCGCTCCGGGAGGCGGCGAGGGCGGCGACCGTGACCACCTCGGTGGCGACCTGCGCCACTTCCTCGCCGAGCGGGCGGGCCGTGCCCACCTCGGTGACCCGGGTGGCGATGCCGGTGAGTTCGGCCTCGGCGGTGAAGCGTTCCCGGATGATGCGGGCGAGCAGAGGTTGCCCGGCGTCGCCTGCGCGGAGGATGGCACCCGCTCCGGCCTGGCTCAGCACCTCCAGGGCGTCGATCTCCCTCGCGGAGTAGCTGCGGGACTCGCCGGCGAAGCCGATGTTGACCGCGATGACCTCGCCGCGCCACCACATGGGTACCGCGACCGCTGATCCCCGGCTGGCGGGGTGTCCGGGGGGCAGGTGCCGTCCCGACCCGCGCTCGTAGCTCGGCAGGACGACCGGGCGGCGGCGGGCGAAGGCTTCCCCGGTTGCACCTTCGTCGAGCGGAAAGCTGCGACCCAGCTTGCAGGGCACGCCGATCTCGGCGACCTTGCTGTACGTCCCGCTACGGGCGTCGACAAGCGACACGCTGCCCGCGATCCCCGGCACTACTTCGCTGCTCGTCACGAGCAGATGGCGCAGGACGTGGGCCAGTCCCTGATCCGAGTAGAGGCGGCCGACGGCGACGTCCAGCGGCGGACGGCCGTCGCCCGGTGCGCGCTGCCACTCCTGCCGCATGGTTGGACGGTAGAAGGACCGCTGGAGCAGACGCAATGGACGGGGTGAACGCCGGATCACGCCCCATCTGAAAGGGCGCCGGCCGGGCGACTGGGGGATTTCCCCCATGGTTGAGCTGCGCCGGCGAGGGCTTTACTGACCGAGCGCCACGCCACTCGACCGACAGGGGGACCCGGTGCCCGTCGTCGCGATGAAGGAGATGCTGGACCGCGCGCTCGCCGGCAGGTACGGCATCGCGGCATTCAACATCCTCAACGACCTCACGATCGAGGCGGTGCTCGCCGCCGCGACCGAGGAGAACGCCCCGGTCATCCTGCAGACCTCGGTCAAGACCGTGCGGGCGTACGGTCGCCGGCAGCTGTTCGGGATCTTCGAGGCCCTGGTCCGGCACGTGCCGGTGCCGGTGACGCTGCACCTGGACCACTGCCCCCACCGCGACGTCATCAGCGACTGCCTGGCCGGCGGGTGGAACAGCGTCCTGTTCGACGCCCACGAGCTCGATGTCGCGGAGAACCTGCGCCAGACCACGGAGGTCGTCGCCGAGGCCCGCAGAACGGGCGCGCACGTCGAGGGTGAGATCGAGGGCATCCAGGGCGTGGAGGACGACCTCGGTTCCGACGAGGCGTCCCGCATCCAGAGCCTGGAGGTGGCCGTCGATTTCATCAAGCGGACCGGCGTCGACTGCTTCGCCCCGGCCATCGGCAACGCGCACGGGCAGTACAGGTCCGCGCCCGTCCTCGATCACCAGCGGGTGTCCGACCTGGTCGAGGCGACGGGCGTACCGATGGCCTTGCACGGCGGCACCGGCCTCTCGGACGAGCAGTTCACCGATCTCATCTCCCGGGGGTGCGCGAAGGTCAACATCTCCACCGCGCTCAAGGAGAGTTACCTGAAGGAGAGCCTGCGGTTCCTCAAGGCGGCCGAGGCCCAGGGCAAGTGGGACCCGCCCGCGCTGTTCACCGCGCAGCGGACCGCGGTCATCGAGATGGCCAAGCGGCACATCCGGCTTTTCGGCGGCTCGGGGCGTGCCTGGTGAGCGGTCTGGTCTTCGACTGCGACGGTGTCCTGGCGGACACCGAACGCGACGGGCACCTGCCCGCCTTCAACGAGACCTTCGAGCACTTCGGGCTGCCCGTACGGTGGAGCGAGGACGAGTATGCCGACAAGCTGAAGATCGGCGGCGGCAAGGAGCGGATGGCCAGCCTGTTCGCCGACCCGGAGTTCGTCCGTGCCGCGAGCATCCCGGAGGACGAGGACGCGCGCAGGGACCTCCTGGCCCGGTGGCACAGGACCAAGACCGCCGCGTTCAAGCGCCTGGTGTCCGAGGGCCGCATCCCGCCGCGCCCGGGCATCTCCCGGATCATCCCCGCGGCGCTCGACGCGGGCTGGACCGTGGCGGTCGCCTCCACGTCGGCGCAGGAGTCCGTACAGGCCGTCCTCGAGAACGCCGTGGGCAAGGAGGTGGCGGACCGGGTACCCGTCTTCGCCGGTGACGTCGTCCCGGCGAAGAAGCCCGACCCCGCCATCTACCGGCTCGCCGTCTCGCGGCTCTCGCTCGACCCCGCGGACACCCTCGTGGTCGAGGACTCCCGCAACGGGCTGCTGGCCGCCGCCGGGGCGGGGCTGGCGTGCCTCGTCACCGTCAACGGCTACACCCGCGGCGAGGACTTCGCCGAGGCCGTCCTCGTCGTCTCGGAGCTCGGCGACCCTGGACGCCCGCCGGTGCAGGTGCTGGCCAACCGGAGCGGGGCGACCCCGGGGGACTACCTCACGCTGGAGGACCTCAGCGCCTGCGTCCAAGGAGGAAACCCGTGAGCAGCGACGCGCTCAAGCAGACCGAGCTGGTGGTGCGCACGATCGCCGAGACGGCGGTGGAGAACGAGAAGTACTTCGGTGACCTCGACGCCGTCGTCGGTGACGGCGACTTCGGGTACTCGCTCGCGAGGGGCTTCGAGAAGCTGCTGGAAGGCTGGGACGCCCTCGACCGTACGGATGTCGGAACGTTCTTGAAGAAGAGCGGTATGACCATCACCTCGCGGATCGGCGGCACCTCCGGGCCGATCTGGGGCACCGCGTTCCTGCGGGCCGGCATCGCCGCGGGGGACAGCGCCGAGATCTCGGGTGAGCAGGCGGTCGCCATGCTCCGGGCGTCCATCGACGGCATCAAGGCCCGCGGGCAGTCCGACGTCGGCGACAAGACCCTGCTCGACGCGCTGGTCCCGATGGCCGACACGCTGGAGCAGCAGCTGAAGCAGGGCAGGTCCGTCGCGGACGCTCTCACCGCGACTGCGGCGGCGACACGCGAGGCGGCCGAGGCCACCAAGGACATGGTCGCCAGGCGCGGACGGGCTGCCTACACCGGAGAGCGCAGCAAGGGCTCGGTCGACGCCGGCGCGATGGCCGTGGCCGTGATCGTCGAGCGCATCAGCCAGGTCTGGTCCAGATAAGGAGCCACGTCGTGAAGAAGTTCGTCAACGACCCGAAGGCCTTCGTACCCGAGATGCTGGAGGGCCTGGCCCTCGCCAACCCGGACACCCTCAGGTACGTGCCCGACTACAACCTCATCATGCGGGCCGACGCGCCGCGCGACGACAAGGTCTCCATCGTCCAGGGATCCGGCTCCGGGCACGAGCCCGCGCACGTCATGGTCGTCGGCAAGGGCATGCTCGACGCGGCCTGTCCGGGCGACGTGTTCGCCGCGCCGCCGATGGACTACGTGTACGAGACCACGAAGCTGCTGGCCTCCCCGAAGGGCGTGCTCCTGCTCGTGAACAACTACACGGGCGACCGGATGGCTTTCGACATGGGCCGGGAGATGGCGGAGTCCGAGGGCATCAAGGTCAAGGTGCTCACGATCAACGACGACGTGGCGGTGAAGGACTCCCTCTACACCGTCGGCCGGCGCGGGGTGGCCGGGAATTTCTTCGTGCTGAAGGCCGTCGGTGCCGCTTCGGAGCAGGGCGCCGGCCTCGACGAGCTCATCCGCATCGGGACGAAGGTCAACGACGTCACCCGCTCCTTCGGCGTCGCGCTCACGGCGTGCACCCCGCCCGCCAAGGGCAGCCCGCTGTTCGACCTGGGGGCCGATGAGATCGAGTTCGGGGTGGGCATCCACGGCGAGCCGGGCCGGGAGCGGCGCAAGCTGTCGACCGCGGACGCGATCGTCGACGACATGCTCGAGGCGGTCGTCCCCGACCTTCCGTACCGCGGCGGTGACCGGGTCGCTCTCATGATCAACGGCCTGGGCGGTACGCCCATCAGCGAGCTGTACGTCCTCTACCGGCGCGCCCACCAGCAGCTCGCCGACCGGGGCATCACCGTCGGCCGCAGCTACGTCAACGAATACTGCACCTCCCTCGACATGGCCGGCGCGTCGCTCACCCTCGTCCGCCTCGACGACGAGATCGACCGGCTCCTGGCAGCGCGCGCCGAGGTCGCCGTACGCGTCTTCTAGTGTCGCGGCCGCGGCTACGCGGGTGCGCCGAGCGGGGGAGGGGTGAACCCGCCGAACTCCCGCTCGAGCAGCTCGGCGAAGCGGATCGGGGTGTGGTCCTCGAGGAGCGGGCCGATCAGCTGGACGCCGATGGGCAGCCCCTGCGCCGAGCGGGTGACCGGCACGGAGGTCGCCGGCAGGCCGGGCGCTGTCGCGATGCCGCCCCAGGCCGTCTGGTCCAGGTAGCTGTGCTCGTCGCCGTCGATCGGGATGACGCGCTTCGCCATCGGCTCGCTGTGGTCGTGCGGGAAGGCTGGGGTGGAGAAGACCGGCGCGATCACGATATCGATGTCGGTGAAGAGCTCGGCCCACTGGGCCCGCTGGACGGCGCGGACGGTGTCGGCAGCGACCCAGTCGCGATGGCTCAGGACCGCACCCCGGGCCCGCTCGGCGGACAGTGACGTGTCGGACGGGTCGAGGGCGGCCGCGGCCTTGAGACCGGCCGCGTAGACAGTGGGCGGAAAGCCCGCCGAGACGGCCGACTGGAGCAGGCGCATGTAGGAGCGGGCGCCCTCGGCCAGATCGGGCAGGTGCGGGCTGTGCCGCCGCACCGTCACCCCGGCTGCCTCCAGCCGGGTGGCGAGGCCGTCGATCGCGGCGCGCACCTCGGTGGAGACCGGGATGAGCGGATGCGTCTCCACCACCAGGACCCGGAACGCGGCCAGGTGGTCGTGCCGGGCCGGGCGCAACGCGGTCCGGTAGGCGATGCCCGGGCCGGCCTCGTCGGGATCGCAGAGCAGGCGGACCATCATCGCGAGGTCGCCCGCGCCGCGGGCCATCGGCCCGATGACGCCCAGGTCGCCACCGAACTCGGGGAGCGGCCGGCTGCCCGGGAACGCGTGTCCCCGCAACGGGAGCAGGCCCATCGAGGGCTTGTGCGCGTACACCCCGGAGAAGTGCGCCGGCACGCGCAGCGAGCCGCCGATGTCCGAGCCCATCGACAGGGCGCCGAGGCCGGCGGCGAGGGCGGCGGCCGAGCCGCCGGACGAGCCGCCCGGCGTACGCCCGAGGTCCCACGGATTGTTCGTGGCGCCGTGGATCGCGTTGAAGGACTGGAACTCGCCGAGCCCGAGCGGCACGTTCGTCTTGCCGAGGAACACGGCACCGGCCGCCCTGAGCCGGGCGACCGCGACCGCGTCGCGGGCCGCCACGTGGTCCCTGAACTGCGGAAAACCCCAGGTGGTGGGCAACCCTTCGACGTCGATCGAGTCCTTGATGGTCATCGGTACGCCGAGCACGGGCCCGGCCTCGCCCCGGGACCGCGCCGCATCGGCCGCCCCCGCCGCCGCGAGGGCCCGGTCGAAGTCGGTCACGCAGATCGCGTTGAGGTCGCCGTCGAGTCGTTCGATCCGCGCGATCACGGCGGTGGTGAGCTCGACCGCGGACACGTCGCCACGATCCATCGCCGCGGTCAGCTCGGCCGCGGTGGAGTACGCGTAGTCGGTCACGCCCCACAGCCTGCCTCATGGTGCCCGGCTCCCGGACCCGGACATCACAGCTGAGCGGCGAATGGTCGTCTCATGGCGGCCAGCCGCACCCGGCTATGGCGGTGGCGGGGTTGTCCGCCGAGGGCGTGGGCCGGGGTTGTCGCTGGTGACGGTGAGCATGCCGCGGACCGCCCCCATCGGCCAGTCGGGGCGAGTGCTGCCTGCAGGTCCAGGTACGGCAGCTACGGCACCTCCCCGACGGCGAAGCCCTGCGGCGCGGAGGTAAGGCGGGACAGCAGCCCGGTGGCGGTGTCGAGGAGGCGGAGGAACCGGTCGTCGCCGGGCAGCGAGCTCAGATCGGTGCCGTACTCGGCGATGTCGCCCAGCAGGAACTGCTTCTGCCGTACGAACGTTGTCAGCCTGCCTGATCATGAATGGCGAACTGCATTACCCGCTTCGAAGTAAGCCGTCAATTGTCAGGTTGGACTCTCGCGATATCGGTGTGCACCGGCCATGATGCTTCCATGGCAGACGCCCTCAGCACCTCAGCCCGCCAAGCCCTGGTCGCACTTATGATCTACGTTTCCGAGGTTTCCAATCCGGATCTTCACAGTCGCTACGGATTGACGATCAAGAAGGCAGACCGTGATCAATTGAGTGACGAGAAATTGATCACGTGGCGGAAGGGTCCTCGCCAGGCGATCTTTCATGAACTCACCGACAAAGGGTGGGCGAGGGCGCGCGAGGAGCTCACCGCGGAGCCGCCGACCAAGACGTCGCCTGCCTGGCGCCTGCACTACGCGACGCTGCGCAACCTCGACCGGCTCATGGAGAAGCTGGACTATCAGCTCGCCGATGTTTTCGCGGTGGAAGAGTCCGCTGAGGACGGCATCCGGCGGGTCTACGGCGAGCTCGCCGAGCGATCCGGCGACCTTGTCGGTCTCGAGAAGATCCGGGAGCGGCTCACCGCCATCTCGCGTGCTGACCTCGACGCCACGCTTCTCGATCTCAATCGGCGGAAACAGATTCATCTCGACCCTGACCCGAACCGTCGGGCCCTGACCGACGAAGCACGCGCCGCTGCGATCAGCGTCGGCGGAGAGGACATGCACCTGATCGCGATCGGGAAGCTGTGATCGAGCCGGCCGAGCGACGTGCGCTCTCCGAACTGAGCAGGCTGGATTGGGCGCCGACGCCGGAAGATGTCTGGTCGCCGCTCGACATTCATATCGACGAGCTGAACGGCGACGTCGGCGAGGCATTGCTACGCGCCTTCGAAGAGGCGGAGAACAGCAAGGTCCGATGCCCGCTGGGCCTCGTGATCGAGGGGCGTCAGGGTGCCGGCAAGACGCATCTGGTGCGGTGGGCACGTGAGCAGGTGCAGCTCAGACACGGCTATTTCTTCCTCATGGGCATCGCGGACGGTCGTAGCTTCTGGACGAACATCGTGCACGCCTTCCTTCGAGGACTGCGGCGTTCGGGCTCGTACCGGCATTTGCAGCTTTCCGTCTTTCTTGGTGCACTCGCCGAGATCGCGCAGGTCACCAACGCCACCCGGCTCATGGCGCGTGGTGATCGGCCGATCACGCCGGAGGCACTCGATCAATTGGTGAGCGGCGTACGGCGCGCATACCCCGAGGTGGGACGGGACTGCCGATACACCCTTCGCGCTCTGGTGCTGATCGCCTCACCTGACGAAGATGTCTGCGACATGGCAGAGAGCTGGCTGCTGTCGGCGGACGACGGGACCGCGGATGCCCTGAAGGCGTGGGGTCTTCCCGCGGGCCTGAAGAAGCCGCAGGAGGTCGCCGGGGAGATCTCGCGGCTCTTGGCGATCACCGGACCGACGATGCTCGCGGTGGACCAGATCGACACGATCTTCGCTCAGGCGCGAACATCGGCGGGTGAGCCGATCGATCTGGCCGCCGATCTGGGCAACGGACTGATGCAGCTACGGGAAGTACTGAGCCGGACGGTGACGGTCGTCGCATGCCTGCCGACTTCTTGGAACTTGATCAGGAGATCGGCCTTGGACTCGGTCACCAATCGCTTCCGGCAGGAGACCAGGCTCAGCGTTCTTCCATCTGCCGAGGTCGCCGAGCGCCTGCTGGCGGCGAAGTTCGAGCCGTTCTTCGAGACGGCCGAGTTCGACCCGCCGTATCCGACGTGGCCGATCCTGCGCGAGGCCTTCGACACCGCGAGCAACTTCACTCCCCGGCAGCTTCTGCAGCGTGCCGACGATCATGTCGAGTCCTGCCTGGACGCGGGAGTCGTCGTCCATCTCGCCGACTTCAGCGAGGTCGCTCGACCGGAGCAGCGGATCGCGCCGGACACGCCTCAGGAGCACCTGACCAGGTTCGACGTGCGGCTGGCGGAACTCCGCGGGCAGGCGAAGGTCGGCGATGCGATCGACCCCGCCCGCGAAGATCATGTGATGCCGCGGCTGCTCGACGCAGGCCTACGTGCCTGGACGATCGAGCAGGGCGATCGCCGCAGCCGGTACAAGGTGCAGCCGGGGGAGGACGGCAGTCCTTCACTGCATGCCTGGCTGCGCGAGACGCTCGACGACACCACCGAGGACGAGGCACAGTGGTCGTTCCGGGCACTGGCGCATCCGCACCACCGAGCTGTGCAGACGCGGCTGCGCCGGCTACGCGACTTCGCGAACCTTCGTCCGGAGATCAGCAAGCGCCGCGCCGTCCTGCTGCGCAATACCGACTGGCCGGGCGGCCCGGTCAGCCGGCGCGTTCGCCAGGAGTTCCTTGACCTCGGCGGAATCATCACCGAGGTCTCCGAGGACGACCTACGTACGTTCGACGCACTGGCCACCATGCTCGACGAGCACGACCCGGCGTTGCCGCACTGGTTGGTGTCGCGCCGGCCGGCCTGGAACACTGCGCTGTTCACCACGGTGTTCGGGCCACCCTCGGCCCCAGCGCCGGGAAACGACGTACCGGAACGCGAGGACGCGCCCGAGGCGGAGAACGAGATCAGTCTCGGCATCTCCGATGGCAGGCCGGTGCGCGCCACGCTCGAGTCGCTCCGCAAGCACGCCGTCATCTTCGCCGGGTCCGGGTCGGGCAAGACGGTCCTCATCCGCCGCCTGATCGAGGAGTGCGCAATCCACGGCGTCTCGGCCATCGTGCTGGATCCCAACAACGACCTCGCGCGCCTCGGTGACCCGTGGCCCACACCGCCCGCCGGATGGGAGCCAGGGGATCCACAGAAGGCCGCCGACTATTTCGACGGCACCGACGTGGTGGTGTGGACGCCGCGGCGGGAATCAGGTCGGCCGCTCAGCCTGCAACCGCTACCCGACTTCGCGGCGGTCCTGGACGAGCCGGACGAGTTCGCGCTGGCGCTCGACGCCGCGGTCGCCGCGCTGGCGCCTCGGGCCCGGATGGCCGCGAACACGGCCAAGGGGGACCGCGGACGGGCCGTGCTGAGGCAGACCATGGCTCACTTCGCCCGCCGCGGTGGCGGCGGACTGGCCGACTTCGTCGACATGCTGAAAGACCTCCCGCACGAGGCGGCTACGCTGGCGAAGGCCTACGAGCTGGCCGCCGACATGGCGGAGACCCTGCAGGCGGCGATGGTCAACGACCCGCTCTTCGGCGGGGCCGGTGTGGCGCTGGACCCGGGTGTGTTGATGACCCCGGCGCCCGGGAAGCGCGCCCGCATCTCGGTCGTCAACTTCATCGGGCTTCCGACCGACGAGCAGCGACAGGGTTTTGTGAATCAGCTTCAGATGGCGCTGTTCGCGTGGATCAAGCGCCATCCGGCCGGTGACAAGCCGCTCGGCGGGCTGTTCGTAATGGACGAGGCGCAGACGCTCGTGCCCTCAGGGCCGGTCACTGCCTGCACCGAGAGCGCTCTGGCGCTGGCCAGCCAGGCCCGCAAGTACGGCCTCGGTCTCATCTTCGCGACACAAGCGCCGAAAGGCATCCACAACCGGATCGTCGGCAACGCCGCGACGCAGTTCTACGGCTTCTTGAACAGTCCCACGCAGATTGCTGCGGCCAAGGAGGTGGCTCAGGCCAAGGGAAGTGCGGTGCTGGAGATCTCGCGGCTCAAGGCAGGCGAATTCTATGCGGTCGCCGAGGGAACACCGTTCCGCCGGCTGAACGCGCCGATGTGCCTGAGCCATCACCCGAAGAGCGCGCTGAGCGCGGAGGAAGTTCTCCAACGCGCCAGGGCAGAGTGAAGGAACGCGGATGGACATCGTCATCGAGAGCCTGATGAAGCAGTTCCAGGCCGACCATGACCTGGAAGCACTCGCCCAGGACGAGGCGTTCGAGGCATTCGCCGGCTTCTGCGTCCTGAGTTCGTTCTACGAAAGTGACTTCGCCCCGGACTCGTTCCGCATGGGCGGTGGGAACGACTATGGGATCGACGTCTGCGGCGTTCTGGTGAACGGGAATCTGCTGCACGACAAGGCCGACGTCGAGGCGGTCACCGACCAAGCCAAGCAGCTGGACGTGCACATCATCGTGGTCCAGGCCAAGACGAGCCAGAAGTTCGAGTCCAAGGTGATCGCCGACCTGGCAGACAACCTGTCTCATGTGGTCGTCAAAGGCGGCGAACTGCCGTACCCCGCGTCGCCCGACGTGGAGAACTTCCGTGCGAGCCTGGATGCCGTCTACCGAAACATCGCCAAGTTTTCGGGCGGGCGGCCGAAGCTGCACATCCGCTATGTAACCACCGGCGTCCAGGTCGCCGAGATGCTCAGGAAGAAGGGCGCCACCGCCGAACGCAACCTGATGCGGTCGGGGCGTTTCGACGACGTGACCGTTCAATGCGTCACCCGTGACGATCTGCGGGAACTGTACAAACGGGCGACGCACGCGGTGCCGGCGACCTTCGAGATGGCGAAGAAGGTTTCGCTGCCGAAAATGCCCGGCGTCGAGGAGTCGCTGCTCGGAATCGTATCGGCCAAGGAGTTGGTGGAGAAGGTCCTCACCGATCCTACCGGGCACATCCGCGCTGCATTGTTCCACGAGAACGTCCGTGACTTCCAGGGCTACAACCCGGTCAACAGCCAGATTCGAGAAACGATCCGCGATGACTCGAAAAGACGTCGTTTCGCCGTACTGAACAACGGCGTCACGGTCGTGACCCGCAACCTTCGGGTGGTCGGCGACGAGGTGCACATCCGTGACTTCCAGGTGGTCAACGGCTGCCAGACGTGCCATGTGCTGTTCCACGAGCGTGGCAACCTGTCGGACGAGGTTCAGCTCAGCGTTCGCGTCGTCCACTCCGGCGACGAGGAGGTCATCGCCGGAATCATCGCCGCCACGAACCGCCAGACTGCGGTCAGCGAGGAGGAACTGTCGGTCCGCGAGGATTTCCATAAGGAGCTGGAGGACTGGTTCGCGGCGCAGGCGCCGGCGCAGCGGCTCTGGTATGAGCGCCGCTCGAAGCAGTACGCCAACCGGCCGGAGGTGGAGAAGACCCGGGTGATCAACCGCGCCGAACTCACGAGGGCGTATGCCGCGATGTTCCTTGGCGAGCCCGCGTCGGTGGGTCGTTACAAGGACCTCACGACCCGACGGCATGGAGACCTGTTCCAGCCCGGGCACCCGCCGGCCGCATATTACGTCGCGGCTGCGACCCACTATCGCCTGGAGTGGCTGTTCCGCAATCGGCGCGTCCGCTCGTTCTACCGCCCTACCAGATATCACCTCATGGCCGCGCTGAAGGTGAGGGCGATCGGCCCTGACCGGCTCGCATCATCTCCCAAGGAGGCCGTCAAGCAATGCGAGAAGCTGGCGACCCTTGTCTGGGATACGGGTGCCGCCGAGCGGGAGGTTTTCAAGCTTCTGCCCGCGCTGAACGGGATCATTGAGAAGGAAGCGGCCGCCGGCGTCCCGCTCGGCGAAATGGTCCGGAACAAGCGCTTCGCTGATGCTGTCCGCGCAGCCGTTGTGGCCTAGATCGCCGCCTGCCGCAGGGCCGCTGCCGGTGGTACCACCGTCGAACGGGGCTGCGCCATCTCCCAGCGGGTCCGGGAACACCCGGCCGCCGATGGGCCGCCCGCCATTGGTGTGCGCCGCCCGCGGCCGCCGCGCCGCCCGGGGTCGCCTGTCGACCGTCGGCGACCCCGGGCGGATCGGCAGTCAGGCCGCAGGCCTGGCGGCCGGGTACAGCGCGAACCGCAGGAGCTGCGACACGTCCACTGCCTGTCCCATGGCGATGAATCCCGCCCGGTTGGGGTGCAGGTGGTCGCCGGGCCCGCCGACGCTGCTGTTGGTGTCGTACGCCGGCAGCAGGTGCCCCGGGTTGGCCGGGTCCTCCGTCACGGCGGCGAAGTCGGCGACGCCGTCGAACTGGCCGCTGGTCCGGATGAAGGTGTTGACCGCGCGGCGCGCGGCGTCGGTCTCCGGGGTGCCGTACAGGCCGAAGGCGGTGCCCGCGGACGGGGTGAGCGTCGCGCCGATGATCTTGATGCCGCGGGCGTGCACCCGGCGGATGATGTCCCGGTAGCCGGCGATCACATGGTCGGCGGTCGCGCCTCCGCCGCCCAGGTCGTTGATGCCCTCGAGCAGGATGACGGCCCGGACGCCCGGCCGTTGGAGCACGTCGCGGTCGAGCCGGTCGACGGCCGGCGGGCCGTCGCACGGGGTGCACCCGCCCGGCGTACGCCCGATCCGGGTGACCATGTTGCCGCCGATGGCCTCGGTGACGACGGAGACCTCGCGGCCGGCGGGTTCGCGCTCGTCCAGCCGGCGCTGGAGGACGTCGGGCCACCGGTCCCGGCCGTTGATCGTGGAGAAGAAGCCGTCGGTGATGGAATCGCCGAAGGCCACGACCGTGGCGGTGTCCCGACGCTGGACCTGCACCTCGGAGACGAAGAACCACGAGGTGGTGGAGTGCGGGAACGCCCGGTCGGTGAGGTCCGCCGTGCGGTCGCCGGCGTTCGGGGCCGAGAGGTACGACGTGGTGAAGGCGGCAGCGTGCCAGGTCATCGGCCCGCTGTCGCCCGCGATGAACAGGCTGACGGCCAGGTGCTGGGACTGCGCGTCGGTGACCCGGACCGGCACCGGGTCGCTCAGGACCGTCCGGCCCGCCGGGACCGTGACCGTACGCCGGCCGGCGAAGGTCAGCGCGCGGTTGGTGCCCGGCACGACGGCGCCACCGATGCGCTGGAGGCCCGCGTACGCCCGGCCGAAGGTCACCGGCCGCGTGCCGAACTCGTTGGTCAGCCGCACCCGCCAGCGCGAGCCCTCCACGCCGGGCTGCACGATCATGCGTACCGTCTGGTTGTGGGCCTGGTTGTCCGGGAAGGCGGCGGTCAGCAGCGGCGCGGTGTTCCCGGGGCCTGCGGGCCCGACGGGCCCGGGCTGGCCGACCGAGTAGCCGATCGGATAGACCCCCTGAGCGGACGCCGTCCATCCGTCGGCCCAGGCTGCCGATGATCCGGTCGCGGCCGCCAGGGGTTCCTGCGCGACGGCGACCGCCGGGGTGAGAAGCACCAACGCGAAGGCCGCCAGGGCGGCTCTGTTCGGACGGGTCACTCGCATGTCAGCTCCTTCGCGTCCATCGATCGACAATCATCGTTACCACCGGGTGGAAGACCGATCAACGTCATCGACGGGTCTTCCCGGCGGGCGAAACAACCCCTGGTCCGCTGGGTGGCCGGGCGCCAGGTCGGCCCGTTCCTGGCGTACGACGGCACGGCACGGTGGCCCAGGCCTTGGCCACGCAGCTGGGCTGGGTTCCGCCCACCCCGGCGTACCTGTGGCGGATGGCCCGGGCGAGGAGACGCGCCCGTCGCGGGGTCACAGAGTCTCGGTGACCGGACGGCGGCCGCCGACGCGGGCTGGTACGGCGGTGAGCGCTGCTACCACGACCAGCACCGCTGCGATCAGGGCAGTCGCCTGCCAGGGCGTGGGAAGTGTCGCCCGGTCACCGGCCCCGCCGGCGATCGCGTTGATCAGATGGAACAGGACGGGTCCTCCGGGGAAGACGCCCAGGACGGCGCCGAGCAGGGCGGGAAGGACCTGCGCTCCGACCAGGGCTGTGGTCATCTGGGCCGGGGTGGCGCCGAGGGCACGTACCAGCGCGGAGGCGTGCCGGTTGTCGAGCACTGTCGCCCAGGTGATGGCGATGGTGTTGACCGCTGCCAGGCTGAGCAGGATGACCGACCAGACGAGAAGCACGTGACGGAGCACCTCGACCTGAGCGGCGCCATATCCGCCACTGAGCTCCTGGGTGCCGAGGTAGGTGTTGAGGATCAGCAGGACGTAGATCCCGCTGACCGTGATCAGGACGATGGCGATCCCCAGAAGGACCCGTCGCGGTCGGCGTACGGCGAGCCGCAACGCCAGGAGCAGCGGGATCGGCAGCCGCGACGAGACCGCGGTCAGCCGGCGCATGCGGCGCGGTGGACGCGGCGCGTCGGCCAGTGCGTCCACGGTGCTGGAACGGGCCGCGCGGACGGCCGGTGCGGCGGTGGCGATGACCGCGACCGCGAGCGCCGCGGTGATCACCCAGACGATGGTCGGCAGCGTCACCGACGGCGTGCCCGCGCCGCCGATGAGGCCGGCGCTGGACCCGGTGAGCAGCGGAGCGGTGAACGTGCCGATGGCCAGACCGCCCCCGGCCGCGCTGACGGCGACCATGACGTACTCCGCGACCAGGACGGCAGCGACCAGGCCCGGTGTGGCGCCGACCGCCTTGAGCAGCCCGACCCGCCTGGTCTGATCGGCCATCCGGCCGCCCACCAGCACCGAGAGGCTGGCCACCGCGAGCAGCGCGAGCAGCCAGGTGCCGATGAACAGGAGGATCTGTGAGTCGTGGGCGAGCTCGGTGGCGTCGCCGAGGATGTTCTGCCAGGGGTGCATAGGCAGGGCACGGGGGCCACGTCCGCCGTTGGCGTCGATGAATGCCTGCGCGCCATCGGGGTCGGCCAGCTTCAGATTCAGCACGGCGAACTGGTTGTCCGCCTTCTGCGCGACGCTCATGACGTCCGCCCGCGTCAGCCAGACCAGGCCGGGGTTTCGCAGCACCCCGGCCGGTGCGCCCTCGGTGGAGCCGGTCACGCAGCCGCGGGGAACGAGGCACAGCGAGCCGGGATACGGAGCCGAGGATGCGGTGATCGCGACACCGGTGACCGAGAAGGAGCGGCCCGCGAGGGTCACCTGGTCGCCGACGCCTACGTCGAGAGCGCGCGCGAAGGCGGCTTCGAGCACGACACCGTTCGGGCCGGCCCAGGCGCCGTCCGTCAGTAGGGGCTGGTCGACCGTTGCCGCGTTGCTGTCGCGGCCGACGGCCTGCACATCCGACGTCTTCGACGACGACGTCCGCAGCTTCGCCGCTGTGACGGGGAAAGGTCCGCTGTGGCCGGCGACACCGGACGCGCCGCTCAGTGTCTCGAGGCGGGAGAGCGGACCGGTGGCGACAACATCGGGGCCCTTGGTGATCGCCCGGGTGCGCTGGTACGGATCACTGGCCGCGTCGTGCAGGACGAGCGCCAGGGTCAACGTCGTCGTGGCCGCCAGCACGCAGAGCAGCAGCAGTGCCGCCTCGGCGCGGCGCCGGCGCAGGTCTCGCATGGCGAGGCGGCTCACGAGCAGCATCCGGCCCATGGCTTTCAGGCCTCTGGTCCCGCGAAGACGCGCAGCTGTCCGGTGGTGTCGGCGGTGAGCACGGTCTCGTCGACGAAGGAGCCGTCCCGCATGGAGATCATCCGGTCGGTGGTGGCGGCGATCCGCTCGTCGTGGGTGACGATGAGCAGCGTCTGCCCGGACTCGTGCAAGGCCTCGAAGAGCCGGAGAACATCCAGCGTGGAGGCGCTGTCGAGGTTGCCGGTCGGTTCGTCGGCCAGCACGATGGCCGGCTCGTTGATCAGCGCCCGGGCCACGGCGACCCGCTGCCGCTGGCCGCCGGAGAGCGAGGAGGGCAGGAAGGATTCCCGGCCGGTCAGCCCGACATCAGCCAGCAACGCCTCCGCACGCCTCCGAGCCGCCCGCGGCGGGCGGCCGGCGAGCAGCGCCGCCAACTCGACGTTCTCGACCGCGGTCAGCTCGTCCAGGAGGTGAAAGGATTGGAACACGAAGCCGATGTCGGTACGGCGCAGCCGGGCCAGCGCTCTTTCCCCGATCTGGTCGACACGATGATCGTTGACGAGAACCTCCCCGGCCGACGGCCGGTCAAGCCCTCCGAGCATGTGCAACAGCGTGGACTTCCCGCAGCCGCTGGGCCCCATGACGGCAACCGTCTCACCCGCCCGGATGTCGATGTCGATGTCATCGACGGCGCGCACCAGGCCTTCCCCCTTCCCGTACTCCTTGCGCAACCCGCGGGCGCGGAGCACGGGCTTGTCGGCGGCGTGGCTCACGATCCACTCCTTCGGCGGGTCCAGCTCTTCTCGCAGGCCTCGAGCCACCGCATGTCCGCTTGGAGCCGGAGCGCGATGCCCTCGTACAGCAGAGCCGCATCGGAGCCCTCCGGCTCGGCCATGACGGCACGCTGAGCGTCACGAAGCCGGCGCAGCAATTCGCGGCGCTGAGCGTCGACGAGGGCGATCGGGTCGGCGAGCCGTGCGGCCGCGGCTGCCACCAGCTTGAGGTGGAACACCGCCAGGTCCGGTCGCGGCCAGCTCACCTCGCTGACCCACTCCGCCACCCGATGATGGCCGTCGGCGGTCAGCGAGTAGACCTTTCCGTCCGGACGCTCGGCCCTGGTCGCGGACTCCTCCACCGTCACGAGACCGGCCTTCTCGAGCCGGGTCAGCGTGACGTAGATCTGGCCGGCGTTCATGTCGTCGCCGAGCGGGCCGAGGGCGTCGCGGAGCCGCGCACGCAGCTGATAACCCCGCGAGGCTTCCTTGGCCAGCATGGCGAGGACGACTTCCTGCTGCATCGACGCCCCCATATAACGGTTAGCTTGATCTAACGGTTATATACGCCCGCTGTCAAGGCGGTCTCGTCGAGGCCGTGGTCGCGGCGCTAGACCATGCGGCGCCGTACGCGCCACACCACCACGCCGATCAGGGCCGCTGCGACGGCGATGAACAGGGCCGCCTCGGTGAGCTGGAACGTCCAGAACCGGTCGGCGGGGTGGTAGACCCCGTACTGCTGGATGCCTCGCTCGTGCAGGAACTGGTTCAGGTTGGTGCCGGCCCGGTCGGCGGCGGCCTTCAGATCGTCGTACTCGGTCCAGCTCAGCCTGCGCCCGGTGGCGTCCGCGTAGCCGTGCTCGATCATCCAGTCGGCGACCGCCCGGTCCTCCGAGCCGCCGGCGGGGACCGGCTCCATGGTGGTGAGCGGGGTGGCGTACGCGGGACGCGCCAGCAGCGCCACCGACATCCGGGCGGCGAGGAACGCCCCGAACGCGATGCCGAACGCGGGCAGGCTGCGCCGCAAAATCGCCCCCGCGGCGGTGGCGACGCCGAAGGCGAACAGTGCGTACGCCACCGGGACGAGCCCTTCGAGGTCGAAGGCGTCGTACTGGAAACTACCCTCCCACGCGTCGAACGGCTGACGGAACCAGGTGAGCACCGCGGTGAACAGCGCGGTGAGCGTGACGGTGACGCCGGCCAGTGCCGCGAGTTTGGCCGCCAGCCAGCGCATCCGCGGCACGGCCTGCGTCCAGGCGAGCTGCCAGGTGCCCTCCTCCAGTTCGCGCGCGAGCAGCGGCGCACCGAGGAACGCACCGATGACGACGGGGACCAGATAGAAGGCCGCCAAGAGGTTCTCGACGTACCCGTACTCCGCGTCGAGCCGGCGGAAGGAGGCCGTGCAGGCATCGCTGACACCGGCCTCTCCCGTGCACCGGGCGGGACCGCCGGGGAACAGGTCGTGGGCCTGCGTCCCGAGCACGAGCAGGGCGATGCCGAACACGCCGACGAGCAGACCCAGGACACAGACCTCGGTCCGGTGCTGGCGCCAGATCAACCACGTCACGCCGCCACCCCTGAAGACGGCCGGCGCAGGTACGCCAGCACCAGCTCCTCCAGCGCGACCGGCTGGGCCTGCCACCCGGGCGCGGCCGGTATCCCGCCGTCGCGGACCAGCAGGGTCGTGTGCCGGTCGCTGTGGACGGCCTGAACGACGGTGCCGGACCGGTCGAGGTCGGTGGCCGTACGCGGGCCGACGAGCAGCCGGTGCTCGGCGAGGAGGGTGTCGATGTCGCCGGTGAGCGTGACCCGGCCGTGGTTGAGCACGACCAGGTGGTCGCAGACGCGTTCCAGCTCGTGCACGACGTGGGAGGAGAACAGGACGGTCACTCCGCCTTCGGCCACCGCGCCCATGAGGACCTGCAGGAACTCGTGCCTGGCCAGCGGGTCCAGGCTGGCCACCGGCTCGTCGAGGACGAGCAGCTCCGGCCGCTTCGCCAGGGCGAGGGCCAGCGCGACTTGAGCCTGCTGCCCGCCGGAGAGCGTACCGGCCCTGCGGTCGAGCGGGATGCCCAGCTTCGCCAGGCGGCGCTCCGCCATCCCCTGGTCGAACCGCAGGTTGCAGGCCCGGCCGAAGCGAAGCATCTCGGCGACGGTGAAGCGCTTGTACAGCGGGTGGTCCTGGGCCAGAAACCCGATCCGGGACAGCGTCTGCGGGGTGCTGGCGGTGACGTCGTGGCCGAGGACCTCCACCGTGCCGGTGCTCGGTGCCAGCAACCCGACGACCATGCGCAGCAGTGTGGTCTTGCCCGCGCCGTTCGGCCCGGCCAGGGCGATCACGCCGCCCGCCGGCAACGCCAGGGTGCAGTCGCGCAGCGCCCAGCCCTTCCGGTACCGCTTGCCCACGCCGTCGGTGCGCAGCGCGAACTCGGCCGCTGTCACGCCACGTCCTCGTTCCGCGTCTGCTGGTGGACGGAGGTGAAGAGCGCGTCGACCGCCCGCTCGTCGAGGCCGGCCGCGTACGCCCGGCGCAGCCAGGTCGCCAGGCCGCGGCGCAGCGACGTGTACGTCGATGCCGGCATCGCGGCCGACTGCTGTTCGTTGACGAACGTGCCCTGGCCGGGCCGGCCGGTGACCAGGTTCTCCTGCTCCATCTGCCGGTACGCCTTGGCGACGGTGTTCGGATTGATCGCCAGGTCCTCGACCACCTCGCGGATGAGCGGCAGGCGGTCGCCGGGCTGGAGGAAGCCCAGCAGGACCGCCTGCCGGACCTGCTGGACGAGCTGCAGGTACGGCGGTACGCCGGAGTGGGTGTCGAGCCGGAAGACGAACACAGCAGCCCCTTACTGTTTTACTAGGGGCATAGTAAAGCAGCAGAAGTCAGCCGCGGCCACCCGCGGTCGCGGTGGCGGTGTTGTCCGCCGGGCGCGGGTCGGGGTTGTCGCTGGTGACGGTGAGCGTGCCGCGGACCGTGCCCCCGTCGGCCGGCCGGACCCGGACGTCGACCGGCACGCTGCCGCCGGGCGGGACGCGGCCCAGGTCGCATCGGACACCGCCGCGTACCGCGGAGCACCGTACGCCGGTCGGGGCCTGCACGCCGGTCACCTGGACGGCCGTCCCGGTGAAGGTGAGCGTCGCGCGGGCCTCGGCGGACAGCCGGGCGTCCGCGTTGCGCACGCGGGCGGTCCAGGTGTACGCCGGACCGGCCGCGGTGGTCACGGCGAGTGCTGTCTGCAGGTCCACGTACGGCAGCTGTGGCACGTCACCGACGGCGAAGCCCTGGGGCGCGGTGGACAGACCGGACAGCAGGGCGGTGGCGACGCCGGTGGCGGTGTCGAGGCGGTACACGGTGCTGCCGGAGCTGCTGGTGGCGGCGACGTAGACCCGGCTCGCCGCGGCGCCGAGCTGGGGGGCCTTCGGAGTGCCGGGCACGGCGCCGACGTGCTGGACGGCGGCGGTGTTGCGGTCCAGGGTGACGACCTGGCCGTTGTCGTAGAGGTGGAAGAGCCGGTCGTCGCCGGGCAGCGAGACCAGACCGGTGCCGTACTCGGCGTCGTCGCCCGGCAGGAACTGGTTCTGCCGTACGAACGTCCGCGCGTCGGCGGCGTACAGCGTGAGTCCGGAGTACTCGTACGCCCACAGCTGGTTGGTGCCCGGGTCCACGACCAGGCCGGACAGGGAACCGTCGCCGTACACCTGGCCGTGCAGCACCTCGCCGGTCAGGAAGTTCAGCGAGGCGGCCTCGCCGGTGTGACAGACCGCCGAGGCCAGGCTCGGGGTGACGCCGACCCGGCAGGATTCCCCGTGGAGCTCGACGTCGAGCTGTTGCAGGGCCCCGGTGGGCAGGTTCACGAAGGCCAGCCATTCGGTGGTGAAAGGCGAGGAGGCGCGTTCGTGGCTCAACCAGAGCCGCTGCCCGTCCGGCGCCATGGTGAGCCACGTCGGGTTGCCCGGCAACGGCACGCTGCCCACGACCTTGTCGACCACGGTGTCGATGACCGAGATCGACGGGGCGCTGCCCCGATGCGCGACGTAGGCCCGCAACCCGTCCGGGGACAGCACGATCGCCATGGCGCCGGGCGCCACGGGGATGGTGGTCTCCGCGGAGTTCGGCTTCGCCGGGTCGAGAACGGCCACCAGGTTGCCCCCGGCGCCGAGGGCGTACACGGTCTCCCGGCTGTAGGCCGAAGCCGGTCCGGCCCCGAGAATGACGGTGCCCGGGAGCACCACGACGAGGACGAGAAACGCGCGTACCCACCGGAGCATGTCACGCAGCGTATCTGCCTCATCGCGTAGCCGTGACCGCAACGCGGCCGACAAGATGGTCGGGTGGTTGACCTTGACACGGTGTCATGGCCTGGAGTGCAGAGGTCATGTTGAGTATCGGAGACCTCGCCCGGCACACCCGAGTGTCCGCTCGGCGACCTCATGGACCTGCTCCGCCTCCGGCAGGCTGAGCTGGCCCAGCGCATCGAAGCCGACACGGCGCGGCTGGCGGAAGTGGGCAGACGGCTCCGATCCATCGAGAGAGGGTTGACCGTGACCAACGAATCGTTCCAGCTGAAGGAGCTCGCCCGCGCGTCCAGACGTACCACGGCCGGCCGGACGGCTCGAAGATCGATGTCGCGGTGGGCCGGCCCGTCGCCACCGGCGGAGCTGTCCCGCCCGGGCTGGAAGTCGTGGAACTGCCGGGGGAGAGCAGCGGTGCTTGTGTGGTCCATCATGGTCCGGCCTCCGACATCGCCGACGCCTGGCACGTCGTGGTAGAGCTGCAGTGCCCGGTCCGCGCACGCGGATCGTTCTGCGGCTGATCCAGGGTCCTAGATCGATGCCGGTGTCACGGGCCGGCCCGCCCGCACCGCCGCCCGGAACGCGATCGGGGTGGTGCCGGTGCGCTGATGGAAGTACTTGCTGAAGTTGGTCGCGCTGGTGAAGCCGAGCCGGGTGGCGATCTGTGCCGCGGTGTCGTCACTGTGGGCGAGTAGTCGCCGGGCCTGCAGCACGACGCGGCGGTCGATGAATTCCTTGGCGTTGACGCCCGTGGCGGCCTGGGTGGCGCGGGAGAGCGTACGGGCGGAGTAGCCCAGGGCGCGGGCGTAGTCCTCCAGGCGGCGAGTGCGGGTGAAGTCGCGTTCGACGGCGTCGCGCAGTCGCAGGAACGTGTCGTTCGGTTCGGGGGCAGGGCTGCCGGAGGGGGTGCCGAGGTGGGTCAGGCGCAGGACGAGGACGGCGAGCAGGTGCCGCAGCACCGCCTGATGGACCTCGAGCGGCAGCCCTCCGGGGCTGATGAACGCACGGGTGAGGTGCTCGGTGGCGTCGAGGAGGCGGTGCGCCTCGTCGCCGGCCGCTTCGTGCAGGACAGGCGCGTACGCGTTGTCGAGCCCGGCCGCGCCGCTGTCGGGCGGGAGGAAGTCCGGTTGGAACAGCACCAGGGTGCCGTCGACGTCGTCGAGCTGACCCCATTGCTGGACCTGGCCGGGGCGCACCCACAGCCACGTGCCCGCAGTGAGGGTGTAGCCGGTGAAGTCGACGGTGTGCCGGAGCGTGCCGCGGCTGACGGTCAGCAGGTGGTGGAACGTCGGGCGTTGTGGTGCACCCGGCACGGGATGGCCGGTGCGTGCTCGCAACTGGGCGAGGGTCATGACCTCCATGCCGGCCGGTGTGCCCGCCGGCGCGGCAAATCCGATCTCCGGGACGTCCCCACCGGAGGCGTGTCGGTTTTTGACCATCACGAGTCATCAGCCTACCCGGTAACGGCCCGATTCGATCTTTACCGTGGACGCAACAGCACAGCCACCACTCCTGACGAAGGCGACACCATCATGACTGCCAAGGACATCGTTCTCAGCGCCGCCGCACAGCTGTTCGGCGAGAAGGACCCGTCAGCCGTCGACCGCTGGGTCGTGCCGACCTACGTGCAGCACAGCGCCCTGGCCGCCGACGGCCCCGAAGGCCTGCGGAATCTGGTCCAGAATCTGCCCGCCGGGTTCCGCTACGACCTGCACCGCGTCATCGCCGACGGCGACCTGGTCGCCCTGCACGGCACCTACCACGGCTTCGGCCCGGACCCGCTGGTCGCCTTCGACATCTTCCGCGTCGCCGACGGCAAGCTCGCCGAGCACTGGGACGCCCTGACCCCGCGCGTCGACAGGACCGTGTCGGGCCGCTCGCAGACCGACGGCGCCACCGAGGTCACCGACCTCGGCGCCACCGACGCCAACCGCGAGCTGGTCGTCGAGTTCGTCGAGACCGTGCTCAAGCGCGGCAAGACCGACACGATCACCGACTACCTCAGCACCGAGAAGTACTGGCAGCACAACACCGGTATCGGCGACAACCTGGACGGTCTCGGCGCGGCGCTCAGCGCGCTCGCCGAGCAGGGCGTCAGCATGGTCTACGACACCGTGCACAAGGCCGTCGCCGAGGGCAACTTCGTGCTGACCGTCTCCGAGGGCCGCTTCGGTGCCACCCCGACCGCCTTCTACGACCTGTTCCGGGTGGAGAACGGCAAGATCGTGGAGCACTGGGACGTCACCCCGGAGATCAAGGGCGACCTGCCGCACAGCAACGGCCTGTTCTGAGAATCATGACGCCGGAACCCGCAGCCGTGCGGGTTCCGGCGCACCCGATCTGAGGGGGCTCATCGTCGATTCCTCCTTTCTATCGGGCGAACCTGAGACGAATGTTAAAACGGCACGGGTGACGGTTCCCGGCCGTGCCGCTGTTCATTGAATCGAACTCCCAAGCCTTGTGTCCTTTCCGGCATCGGAATAGCGCCTCTAACGCCGCTCTAAGTTTCGGCAACTAGAAACGGGCAGCACGAATGGGCGGAAAGACATGGGAGGCATGGTATGGCAGTCAAGGCAGCATCCACGCGGGATCGGCCTGGCAGCCGACGGACGGGTCGCTGGGTACCGTGGTTGGTGATCGGTCTGTGGATCGTCCTCGCGGTGGTCGTGGGGCCGTTCGCCGCGAAGCTGAGCTCGGTGACGTCGGACAAGGTGGTGGACACCCTGCCGGCGAGCGCCGAGTCGACCCGGGTCGCCGCGATCGAGGACAGTCAGCCGGATGGGGACGCAGAGACGTTCGTCTTCCTCTACCACCGCGACGGCGCGCTGACCGCCGCCGACCGCTCGGCCGCCGAGCGGCACTACCGGGACCTGGTGAAACGGTACCCGGCGAAGAACAGCACACCCGCTCCCGACGACGAGGAACAGTCGCCCCTCATGCTCGCCGAGGACGGCAAAGCCGTGATGTTCACCCTGGAGGTGAGCGCTTCGTACGGCGGCCCGGAAGATCTCGTCGGACCGCTGCGCGAGGCCGCCACGGACCGCCCGGCCGGTCTGAAGCTGCACGTCACCGGGCCGGGCGGAGTGGACGGTGACCTCGACGCGGTGTTCGAGGGCCTCGACGTCAAGGTCTTCCTGACCACCGTGCTCGTGGTGGCGGTGCTGCTCATCCTCACCTATCGCAGCCCGGTGCTGTGGTTCGTGCCGCTCCTCGCGGTCGGCGTCGCCGCCTTCGTCTCGATGGCGACCGTGTACTGGCTGGTCCGCACGTTCGGCATCGTGGTCAACGATCAGAACTCGGCGATCCTGACGATCCTCGTCTTCGGCGTCGGCACCGACTACGCGTTGTTGCTGATCGCGCGCTACCGGGAGACCCTGCACCAGTACGAGAGCGTGTGGGCCGCCATGGTCCACGCGTGGCGCAGGACCGTGCCGGCGATCCTCGCCTCCGCGGGCACGGTCGTCGCCGGCATGATGTGCCTGCTCGCGGCCGACCTCAACAGCACCAGCGGGCTCGGTCCCGTGGGTGCCGTCGGCGTCATCTGCGCTCTGCTCGCCATGGTGACGCTCTTCCCCGCCATGCTGGTGCTTCTGGGCCGGCGGGTCTTCTGGCCGTTCGTGCCCCGGTTCGGTGCCGAGCTGACCAGGCGTGCGGGGGTCTGGGGACGGATCGGGCGGTTCATCGACCGGCGGCGCTGGCTGGCGGTGCTGGGCTCCTTCGCGGTGCTCGGCGCGCTGGCGGTCGGCCTGACCGGCAACACCGGACCGCTGCGCCAGCAGGACGGTTTCCTCGACACCCCGGAGTCGGTCGCCGGTTTCACCGTGCTCCGCCAGCACTTCCCGGAGCAGGGCGGACAACCGATGACCGTGTACGTCCGCCCGGCGTACCAGGACAAGGTGCTCGACACGGTGAAGGGCACCTCGGGCGTCGTCGAGGCGTTCCCGGGTGAGACCTACGGCGGCTGGGCGCAGATCGAGGCGTTCCCGAAGGCCGCCCCGGACACCCCGCAGGAGTACGACACGATCCGCAGGGTCCGCACCGCGGTCCACGCGATCAGCGGTGCCGAGGCCATCGTCGGCGGTCCGGGCGCCGAGCACATGGACACCGACACGACCACCTCCAGGGACGAGAGGATCGTGATCCCCCTGGTCCTCGCGGTGGTCGTACTGATTCTCGGACTGCTGCTGCGGGCCATCGTGGCGCCGATCATGCTGATCGGCACGGTGATCGTGTCGTTCGCCGCGGCGTTCGGCGGGTCGATGCTGGTCTTCGACCACCTGCTCGGCTTCAAGGGGATCGACAACGCGGTACCGGTGCTGGCGTTCCTGTTCCTCGTGGCGCTCGGCGTCGACTACAACATCTTCCTGATGCACCGCGCCAGGGAGGAGTCGCTCGCCCACGGCACCCGGTCCGGCATCCTGAGCAGCCTCTCCGCGACCGGTGGGGTGATCACCTCGGCCGGCGTCGTGCTCGCCGCCACCTTCGCGGTGCTCGCCACCCTGCCGCTGGTGGTCCTGGTCGAACTCGGGTTCCTGGTCGCCTTCGGCGTCCTGCTCGACGCGCTGCTGGTCCGCTCGATCCTCGTACCGGCGCTCACGTTGCTCCTCGGCCGGTCCGTCTGGTGGCCCAGCCGGCTGTCGGCCGGGCCGACGCCACCGCAGCCCAGCCGCGAACCGACACCTCAGGTGGAGGAGCCGGTGCCACAGCACTGATCCGGGTCACCCCCGGTGCTTCGAAGCCGGGCGGGTCGATCGACCCGCCCGGCATGGGGCGGCGGGTCACCCCACAGGAGCGGCGTCGGAGGGCGATGCGAGAGGCAGGCGTACGCGCAGCAGGGCACCGCCGCGATCGGACCTGTGGACGGACACGTC
The DNA here is from genome assembly GCF_016464385.1 of Nucisporomicrobium flavum. Classification (GTDB taxonomy): domain Bacteria; phylum Actinomycetota; class Actinomycetes; order Mycobacteriales; family Micromonosporaceae; genus Actinoplanes; species Actinoplanes flavus_A. The sequence continues at coordinate 108,929 of NZ_JADMLH010000011.1, forward strand.
ACCACCGTGGGTGTCCACGACCCGCCGGACGATCGACAGTCCCAGACCGGAGCCGGGCAGGCCCCGCGCCGCATCGGCCCGGTAGAACCGATCGAACACGCGCGGTACGTCCGCCACGTCGATGCCCGGTCCGGCGTCATCCACCTCCAGCACCGCGACGCCGCCCTCGACCGCCAGCCGCACGTTCACCGGCTGGCCCGGCGGCGACCACTTCCCGGCATTGTCGACGAGGTTGAGCACGGCCCGCTGCAGTGCCGCGGCGCGCCCGGTGACCGGTACGGGTACTGGTGCCAGATCGAGCACGAGATCGACGTCCGGGACCCGGGACCTGGCCCGCGTCACCGCCGCGACGACCTGATCGGCGAGGTTCACCACCTCGGTCCGCTCGGCGGTGACGTCACCCCGGGCCAGCTCGGTCAGCTCGGCGACGACCGTGCTGAGCTCCGCGACCTGCGCGCCCAGGTCGTCGAGCAGCTTGGTACGCGCCGAGGGCTCCAGCGCGGTCTGCAACGTGCCACGGCGATCCAGCCGGATCAGCAGCTCGATGTTGAGGCGCAGGCTGGTCAGCGGCGTACGCAGCTCGTGGGCGGCGTCGTCGGCCAGCAGCCGCTGGGCCCGGCGGGCGGTTTCCAGCGCCGCGAGCATGTCGTTGATGGCCTGGGCCAGCTGGCCGATCTCGCCGCCGCTGCGTACGGCGATCGCCTCGTCGAGGTTGTGCGTCCGGGCCACCCGGACCGCCGCGGCGGTGAGCCGGTCGACGGGCGCCAGCACGGTGCGTGCCACCATCCGCCCGACGATCACGCCGCTGCCGGCACAGACCATTGCGTCCAGGACGAGGAACAGCGCGAACGACGTGGTCGCCTGGCCGTAGAACTGGCCGTCCCGGGCGACCTGAACCGCGCCCCCGTCGGTGTGGACCGTGTACACCAGGAACACGTCTTGGTCGTACACCAGATAGTTGTCGTCGTCGTCGATGCCGTCATCGACCTCGATCAGGTCGAAGCGGGCGGCAGCCCGCCCGTCGGCGACCCGCCGGGCGTCGGTGGTGACCGGCAGGGCGAGCGGGAACCCGACCGGCGAGCGGACCGTGCCGTCGGGCAGCAGGATCCGGGCGGTCAGCGCCGAGTCGGGTGCCACCGGCAGGGTGGCGGCGGACGCACCGTCGCGTTCGATGACCGCGAGCAGCGGGGCGGCGTCGCTGCGCAGCTGCTCCTCGATCGAGTGGCGCAGCTCGTAGGCGAGCACCTGCCAGGCGACGATCGACGCGGCGAAGGAGCCGACGGCGATCCCGGCCGCCGTCATGACCGACAGCCTGGTCCGCAGGGACGACCAGCGCCACCACTCGCGGATCCGGATCAGCACGCGGGGTGGGGCCCAGGTCACGGCGGCGTCTCCCGCAGCACGTAGCCCACGCCGCGAACGGTGTACAACAACCGGGGTTCGCCCTCGGCCTCCAGCTTCCGCCGCAGGTAGCTGATGTAGACCTGCAGGTTGTTGGTGGTCGCGCTCATGTCGTAGCCCCAGATGGTGTCGAACAGCACCTCCCGGGTCAGCAGCCTGCGCGGGTTGCGCAGGAACACCTCCAGCAGCGAGAACTCGGTGCGGGTCAGCTGCAGGCGACGCTCTCCGCGCCAGGACTCGAACAGATCCGGCTCCAGCCGCAGGTCGAGGAAGGACAGCGCGGTGGACTCCCCGGTGGGAGCCGTGCGGCGGCGGAGCAGCGCCCGGACCCGTGCCAGCAGCTCCTCGGTCGCGAACGGCTTCGGCAGGTAGTCGTCGGCGCCGGCGTCCAGACCGGCGACCCGGTCGGCGACCTGATCACGGGCTGTGAGCATGAGCACCGGCAGATCCGACCCGGCGGTCCGCAGGCGCCGGCACGTCTCCAGCCCACCGAGGCGCGGCATCATGACGTCGAGGATCAACAGGTCGGGCGGGTTGGCGTCGACACCCTCGAGCACCGCGAGCCCGTTGGCGACGGTACTGGTGTCGTATCCCTCGACCTGGAGCACCAGCGCCACCGAGTCACGGATAGCGGCGTCGTCGTCCGCGATCAGCACGTGCACGTTCGGTCACCTCCACAGCTGTCGGGGCCAGCATCACCCGTCAACCTGAGACGAGCGTTGGAAAAGCTCCCCGGCATTCCGCGAGCGGTTCGGGACCGGACGTGGGCAGGGGGTACGACGGCATCTCCCCATCGTCCCAACGTGATCTTACGACCCCCTGCCATGACGCATCAGAGGTTCCGCCCCTCGACTGTCCCGGCGGCTGATCGCCGGCGGCGGGTAAGAGGCGGCCCGCCTCGTCACCCGGCCGGAGGTAAGGGAAGGGCGCCGCGTCGCGCCCCCGCAGAGAGAATCAGGCGGCCATGTGGGGAAGGAAGTCGTCGAGCGGCCGGCCCGTACGGCGGTGCGCCTCATAGGCCTCGAGCCAGATCCGGCCCTTCAGCGCGACCAGGTAGATGGTGTTCGTCGGCACCCAGTACCTCGGGTTGTAGTGGCAGATCTTGGTGCAGCCGTCAACGGCGTCCCACGTGTGCATCGCGCTGCTGGCCGTTGTCAGCGGGTTGCCGAAGAAGTCGTGGAGAACCGCTGGAGCGACCACGATCATCTGCGGGCATTCGGCGGGATAGGACGCCGAGAGCATGATCCGGATCGCGTACCGTCCGCCGGCATTGGTGGCGATGATGCCCTGGACGCACGTGGAACCGCGAATGCTCGGGTTGTACCACGTCAGGGTCGGGAAGTAGTGGGCCAGGATCGCCCGCTCCTGGAGCAGGCGCTGCTGTTGGGAGTCAGTCCAGATCATCGCGACGTTCTTCCTCTTCGGGCAGGTCCTCGCGGGGCAGGAGGTCTTGATCGGAAGGCGTCCCATGATCCGGCGGCCCCAGTGACGGACCACCCGATTCGGAGCTGTGCACCGATTCCAGGATCTGCCGGCAGAAGTCGTCCGGTGTGGGAGTCCGGCCTGCCTCGATCGGCTTGAATCGCTTGCCGTCACGGATCAACTCCGCCGGCTCATGGGGAAAGGCCGCCGGGAAGACCATTTCCCAGTCCGATTTCCGCGTCGCGAACTCGTACCGCAGGATGCCGTCGTCCGACCTGACGAGAATCCGGCAGTCGGTGAACTGCTGCCGGCACGCCGTATCCACAGCGCGCAGGAATTCGGTGCCGGCCGGTCGGGAGTACCAGCCTTGGGCGTGCGAGGCGGATTGCGTGGGCGTCCTGGAGGCGAGCGGCAGGCGAACACGCACGGATCCCGGCGCGTACGGTTCAGTGATGCCTTGCTGAGCCGCGGAGTGCGCGATGGGGCTCTCCTCCGGCAGCACGAGGAACCGGCCGCGACGAAACGTCGAGCGGCCGCGCTCGAAGAGAAACGCGTTGAGCCGCACGAGGCCGGTGAACTCGCGGCGCCGTCGCCAGCCGCGGTCGCGAGGCTCATCGCTGATGTTCGCGATGAAGATCACGAACCGCTCGAATCCGTTGGTCTGCAGGGTGCGCAGGGTCGTCGAGGCGTCTCCGCCACTGGGCTCGGCCAGACCGAGGCGGTGATGCGAATGCCAGTCCCCGATGTGCTGCAGTCCGTACAGTTCCTGCGCTCGCCGGCCGTGCGTCCGCAGATGATCGACGTCCTGGAAGAAGGCGGTGAGCTGGTGATCCGCGCCAGGCCCGGGACCCAGAGTGAGCTGCACCGCCGGGGCGCCGCCGTGAGTCCAGAAGCCGAAGAGGTTACCGCCGGTCTCACAGTCCGGATGGTTGGCGACCCACCTGGCGATCCGGTCCACCTCGGACTGGTGGATCGAGACGGTGAAGAACTCCTCGGCGGGCGTGTCGGTGGGCTGCCCCGTGGTGGCATGGACGGTCATCACCGCACCCCTTCCGGTGCGCCGAAATAGCTGGAGGACACGTTGTGGACAGGGGCGCAGGAAAGGCAACCCTCGCGGCGGGCCAGGTTCGCCCCGTACCAGCGGAGGATGGACGGTTGGCTGAACTGGTAGCCCATCTTCGGCCAGGACGCATAGACCTTCTCCCGGCGGTTCGCCCAGACGTAGAAGTCGGCGAGCAGATCGTCGCCGAGACTGTCCAGCCCGCCGGCGGATCCGCGGGACAGTTCGACCAGCGCCAACTTGACCATGAGGTTGGAGACCGGCGCGATGTCCGAGGCCAGGCCGACCTGCACGGTAGCTTCCAGATCGTCGTCTCCCACATAGGCCGGTGCGTCCTCCCGTGCCTCACTTCGACTCGAGTACTCCCGTGGCCGCTGGGCAAGGAAACGCTCCGTGTACACGCAGCTCAGGCATGGTCCCTCGAACGGGCGGACCCGGAGCACCTCGCCACCGCAGGCGCGGGTGAGAACCCGGCCGAAGACGGCCCGGATCCGGTTGTCGAGCGCGACCTGGTTGAGGACGAACCGGCTCCGGTCGCTGTCGGTCGCGGCGATCAGCAGATCGACGCCCTCGATCGCCTCCTGCGCCGCCTCCGGCTCGCGAACGATGTCGACGTCGGCGGTGACGACCTGCAGCGCCGGGTTCTTCCCGTGGATGAGGTCGGCGACGGCGCTGGTCTTCCGCCGGCCCAGATCGCCGATGCCGCAGGCGTGCCGAGCAACGTTGCCGACCTCGAGCCGGTCGCGATCGACCAGCACCAGCCGGCCCACCCCGCTCTGGGCGAGCGCCACCGCAATGGTCGAACCGCCGCTGCCGAGACCGACGACGGCCACCGACTTGCCGGCGAGCGCATCGGTCTCCAGCAGGCCCTTGGACCGCGAATAGATGTCGGCTGATACCGGCACCAGCGTGACGTCGGCCGGCACCGGGCCGTCCGCCCGCCAGACCGTGCCGCGGCCGCTGAGCCGATCGCCGCGGATCTCGACCATCACGACCACCTCGACGGCGTCGTCCGGTGGCTGGGGGACAGCGCCCGGCGATGATTCCGACACGACCACGTGCGCTCGGCACGGCCTCCCGGCGAAGTGCGCCTGCGGCGGCTGCAGGTACACGTGGAACACCTCGCCGCCATCCAGAGCCATGCCCAGTGCGTCGGCCTGCACGCTGGTCAGCTGCGAACCGAGCCGGGACCGCAGCGCGTCGAGGTGCTCCTGGTAAAGAAAGACTCTCGGCCGGTCCCCGCTCATCCGAAGTATCCGTTCTCGGCAGTGTCGGTGGCGATGACCTGATCCGGACTCGGTTGGCTGGTGACCACCAGCTGTCCGCTGCGCGGGTCGAAGACCAGTTCCTCGCTGCTCGGCCGCCCCTCGGTGATCTTGCTCAGCTCGTTGGCGATCTTGTTCGGATTTCTCTCCTGCACGGCAGAACCTCCTTCGGTCGGGATGTGAGCTCCGCCCGTCTGCCTCACTCCTGACGGACAGCTTGCTTGCGGCACAGTTGTGCGGGAACGGACTGCTACCGGCGGTTTCGGGCGGTGACCTCGTTGATCAGGAAACGGACCAGCCGGAACGGTGCCCGGATCGACCACATCAGCACGTCGCAGTAGATGCGCCAGAGTTGTTCGCCGAGGTAAGGCACGAAACGCCGGACGAGCAGCATCAGGACGGTGGGTCCGGCGAGCAGGAGCAGGGCGCTCACGATGAGGTTGCTGAGCGCCGCGGTGACTTCTTGCATTTCAGACGCCTCGCCCCGGCTCAGTGGACGTGCTTGTCGCGGTGGATGACGTCGCCGCTCTTGTCGCCGAAGACGGCGTCGCCGGTGACGTCGATGTGGTCGATGTGGACCGTGTAGTCGACCGCCGGGTCGTCGATCGCGGCGACGACCTTGTCCAGCAGTCGCTGAATTCTGTCCCGGTCCCAGCTGGCCACGACCTCGTGCGCGCTGCCGGAGGTGGCGATACTGAGCACGTAGAGGGTGGCGCCGGTCAGGCGGCGGATCATCTGTGTCGTGAGCACGACCAGGGCTGCGAGCACGACAAGCTCGTAGACGGTGTAGACGGACAGCGGCAGCGTGTTGCCGGCACACGCCAGCACCAGGAGTCCGAGCAGACCGAGTCCCAGCCAGGCACCCGCCTGCCGGCCGTAGACGGCGAGGATCCGCCCGCGCCGGGGCACGATCTCGAGTGGCTCCACCCGGGTGACGTGCGCCAGGGGGTAGACCTTGTCGCCCACCCACAGGGTGCGTTTCTTGATTTTTACCTCGACGCCTATGTGCTTGATACCCATGCCTGGTCCTGACGGACTGTCCGTCAGAACCAGGCATGGGCGACATCATCTTCGGAAACAAATCCGGCGACACGGTGGGGCGGGACAAAATCGTGCACAACGGGCAGGTGGCGCCCTCGCCCGACCGGGGGGCCGGTAGCTCCCCGCCGCGTCACACGATCCTGCTCCTCAGTGCCAACCCCGGCGGTCAGCAGCAGCTACGGCTCGACGAGGAGCGTCGCGCCATCACCAACGAGGTGGCTTACTCTCCGGCGTCCGGCCGGCTGGACGTGCGGACGGCCGACGCGCTGCGGCTCGACGACCTGCAGCGGGTGATGCTTCGGTTCACGCCTGCAGTGGCTCATTTCAGCGGGCACGGTCACCCGCGCGACGGCATCCAGGTCCTCGACGCGTCCGGGCTGCCTCAGCCGGTTCCGCCGCGGGCATTGAGTGGAATGTTCGAGATCCTGCGCGACGGTCTGCGCTGCGTCGTGCTGAACGCTTGCCACACCGACGATCAGGCCGCGGCGATCGCGGCGCACGTACCCTGCGTGGTGGGGATGCGGCGGCAGGTGCTGGACGAAACCGCTGTGCTGTTCGCGACCGGGTTCTACCGCGCCCTCGCACACGACCGGACCATCCGTACCTCGTTCGAGCTCGCCCGCAACGGCCTGGACCTCCACGGCGTGCCGGATCGCGACGTGCCGCGACTCCTCGCCCGGCCCGGCGCCGCCGACCGTCCGCTCATCGACCCGGCATAGATGGGAAGCCGAGGAAGAGGGCGGCGGCCGCGGCGGCGATGAGCGCGACGCCGGTGACCCGCATCAGCTCGCGGCCGAACGGCAGGCGGCGCTGCAGGATCGCCAGGCCGGCGAGCAGGTACATCCACAGCGGATTGCCCATGCCGACGATCAGCATGACCGCCATCAGGGCCGCGCAGCAGCCGAGGCAGGACAGGCCGTAGTGCACGCCCACCGCCAGCGACTGGCGGACCACGTCCGGCCGGCCGGTCCAGTGCCCGGCGACGAAGCTGCGGGGCGAGCGGCAGCCCCGCAGGCAGCGGTCGGCCAGCCCGGAGAGCTGGTAGATGCCGGCCGCCCAGAGGCCCGCGGCGAGCAGCAGCCGGCCGCCGGCGCCGGCCGGGTGCGCGTGGCCGGGGGCAGGGGCGGCAAGAGCGCGGACCAGGTGATCGGCCCCGGCCGCGGCCAGGCCGGCGGCCATCCAGACGCCGAGGAACCCGCCGACCACCGCGAGCGTCAGGAGCCGGCCGCGGGGGCGCTGCCGAGTCGTCGTCCGGAACACCCGGAGCAGCGGCGCCGCGCCCGGCAGCATGGTCACGACGACCATCAGCAGCCAGGCCAGGGCGAACAGCGCCACGCCCAGCGCCGTACCGCCGGAAGCGGTATGGCGCTGGTGGTCGAGGTAGCGGGCACCCGGAGACGCGCCCCACCACCACAGGGCCGCGGCCGCGACGACGGCCACGCCCGTGAGCAGCAGCGTCTCCGCCGAGGGCCGCCGCCGCATGAGCAGCGTCGTCACACCGAGCCCTCGTGCACGTAGTGGAACCGCCCGCGCATGGCCGACCGCGCCGACACCTCGACGCTCGGCCGCTCCGGGCCCAGATCGGCTCGGAACGTCGCGCTCTGGCCGACCTCGGCCGGGTCGCCCAGCACCTCGCTGAGCCGGCCGCTCGCCAGCCGCATCACCTGGCCGTCGCCGCCGAGCAGGGTGGTGGACACCCCGCTCACCTGCCGGCCGGCGCGCAGCGAGGTGATCCGGCCGACCCGCTGGATCTCGATGGTGGTCCGCTCGCGGGTGTACAGGGTCCCCAGCAGCGTGCTGAGCTCGCCGAGGGGACCGCCGAGCTCGCCGGTGAACGCCGCGGCCAGCAGCTCCAACTGCCGGTCGTCGGCGCCGTCGTCGACGAAGAGGAAGACCTCCTGCCCGCCGGTGTCGCGGTGATCGGTGAAGAACGAGACACTGACCGCGCGACGGCCGGAGACGTCGACGTCGCCGATGACTCCCTTCTCCACGCTCCAGGCGAAGGCGCCGCTGCACGCGTCCTCGTCGGGGGAGAGCCCCAGCCAGCACGGGCAGACCGTGTAGCAGTCACACAGCTCCAGGAACTCGCCGGTCATCCGGTACGGCGTGGCCACCATCAGGAATCCTCCTGCCCCGGTCGGGCGTTCCGGCGCCGGAGCACCGGCAGCAGGACGCGAAAGACGGAATTCTGGATCCGGGCCATCAACGGCAGCCGGCCGTGCTCCACGAAGCTCTTGAGGCTCTGCAACAGCGACGGCCAGCCTCGCGCGGTCCGGCGATAGGTGGCCCACTTCTCGTCGAGATCCTCGTGGACGACCGTCACCCTGGCGCCCGCCCCGGCGGCCTCGACCAGCCACGTGACCCGGCTCGGCGGATCCGGCAGGTCGACGAAGCGGAACCGGTGTACCAGGCGCCGCGGCGCCTCGACGTCCTCGACGGTGCCCTCGATGAAGGTGACCGACGCGTCCCGGCTGGTGTATTTGAGGTCCCCCTGCGACCGCAGGTCCGCGACGAAGGCGCTGTTGAAGTACCAGGGTTGAATCTCGGCGGTGAGGGCCGCCCACACCGCGGGAGGTTCCGCGTCCATATCCGTCGAGAACCGCTGCGTGGCCATGCGCGCCTCCCGCTCACCACTCGCCCAGCCGCTGCCGGCAGTTGCGGCGCCACTCCAGCTCGAAGAGCCGCGGGTCGAACGCAGGGCCGTACCGGGCGCGGCGCAGGTGAATCGTCGTGCATCGGTCGCCGCGACGCATCGTCATCACGCCGGCGACGCGGACGCCGTCGACGGTTCTGATCTCGGTGGCGCGGTAACGGCGTTCCGGGGCGCCGCCGGCCGGTCCGGCCGGCAGGTGGTCTACGCCGAGAACGAACCCGTCGCCGGGATCCAGCAGGACCTCGCAGGCCCGTTCCCCGTCCCGGCAACGGACCCGGACCGCGGGGCCGTCGACGATTGCCGGGCCGCATTCCTGCCCGCGCTCGTACAGCCAGGTGCGCAGGTCCTCATAGGTGAAGGTGGAGCCGAGGACGCCCTGGCGCTGCTGGGTCACCGCCAGATCGAGGAACGTACCGGCGCCGTACGGCAGATGAAGCGAGACAGCCAGCGATCCGGGGTCGCCCCGCCGCTCGGTGAGCACATAGTTGATGTTGCTCAGGGGCGCCGGGTCGGTCAGGCAGAACAACGTCCGCGACCGGTCACCGTCGGTCTCCCGTACGGTGGTGATCCGCAGGGTGCGCAACACCCGGCCGCCGTCGGCGATCTGCATGTCGACCTCGCGCAACTCGCCGGCGCCGATGTCGCGGTCGTTCGCCCGGCGGATCCACTCCAGGCCGTCCAGCGCGTTCCGGGGCGTGGTCGGGGAGCTCATCCGGGAAGAACCCCGAGCTGGAGCATCATCATGCCGACGTCGTAGTAGTTGCGGATCAGCTGCGCCTGCCCCGTCCGGTACTGCACGATGTCCGCCACCCGGATGTCGATCGGGCGCTTGGTCGGCTCGTACGTCGTACCGCCGAGCACCAGCGGCCCGCTGTGGGTGCCGAAACCGCGGTGCTGCACGACGACCCAGTCCTCGTTCGCCACCATGTTGGTGACCTCGGCCGAGGAGTCCGGGAACGCGGTCTGCCAGTTGCCGTGGTCGTGATGCGCCGCCGCGGCCCCGGCGCGCAGGACCTCGCCGGTCGGCACGTCGATCCAGATCGCGTCGTCCGCGATCAGCTCCCCGAAACGATCCGGCTGATGGTTGACGAAGGCCTCGTGGATCCCGACGCAGTTCTTCATGTTGAGCTGCGCCGCCGCGCTCTGCGAGCTGCCGAGGCTCGTCGCCGTGCCCTGCGTCACCGGCCAGTCGGCGGCCGCGCGCAGATCGGCGCTGAGCGGCACGAATCCGGAGGCGTGCGCCATCGGCGCCGGGGTGGCGGTCTTCTCGTCGTGTCCCATCGGCATGTCAGGCAGCAGGCCGAGGCTGCGCATGACGCCGGCGGTGTCGTAGTAGACGTCGACGTGGCTGATCATCCCGTCGGTGATCCGGACGACGTCGAGCACCTCGGTCTCCAGCGTCCGCCCGGTCGGCGCCAGCCGCTGGGCGCCGAGCACCAGCGGTCCCTTGTGCGTTCCGGTGCCGTTGCGCTCCAGCACCAGGTACTCCTCGTTCCCGATGATGTTGATCGTCTTTTCCGCGTAGTCGGGGAAGGCGGTCAACCACCGCTTCGCGGCGGCCGCGTCGCCCTTCGCCATCGCGTACGTCGTCTTGGACGGCATGTCGTTCAAGGCGCTGTTCGGGGCGAGCGGGCGGCGCACCTCGTCGGTGAAACGGGCCGGTGTTCCCAGGAGGTAGCCGACGAACGTGTCGTGCACGAGGTTGAGGTTCGCCGCGGCGTCCTTGGCCGGGGCCGGACCGGCGCCGAGGTGGGTACGCAACTCCTCGAGCGTACGGATCATCGCCTGCAGTTGCTCGGCGACCGCCGCCCAGTCCCCCCGTTCAGTGGCCATGCCCGTGCCCCCCGCCCCCGCCGGGCTGCCCGTGCCGGCCGGCATCTCCGGACTCCTCGATCTGCCGGACGATCGACACGAGGTTCTGCAGCTCCCGCTGCAACCGGTCGAGGACCTCCCCGAGCGCCACCGTCATCGGGCTCTCGGGCGCGGAGGTGGCCGGGCCGCGCCCGGGCGCGGGGATCGTGGTGTCGGCCGGCGGGTGCTGGTGGTGCCCCTCGTGGCCGGCCAGGACCGTACCGCCCGGGGTCTTCGCATAGAAGGCCGGCCCGGACGGGTCGACGTGCCGGCCGGACTCCTTGCTGCGCTGCCAGCCGTCGTCGGCGCCCGTACTTCCCAGTGGGAACGACGCGAGCACCTCGCCCACCTCGATGTCGGAGCTGACGATCTCGCCCACCGCGGTCCCGGTCTCGTCGATCAGAGGCGCCGAGTTGTCGCTGCGGGCCACGTCGCCGACCGGCGGCACCTGAACGACCTTGGACGCCAGCAGCACCGGCTGCTCGCCGGTGTTCAGCCGCATCTGCAGCTGCGGCAACTCCACGACGGGATAGCAGTGCGCGACGCAGTTGGCCGCGATGCTGCCCTGGTCGGCGGGGCCGACCTCGCCGTGCGACGCCCGCTCGCCGCTGAGGTGCACCCGGACCGTGCCGAACAGCCGGCTCTGCCCGACCAGCTCCAGGCCGCGGAACTCGGTCTTGATGCAGGACTCGCCCCAGACCGGCTCGCTCTGCCCGCTCGGCGTGCACGGGTGGTCGCGCCGTACGGTGAAGACGCCGGCCATCTCCACCACGTCCATCCCGACGCCGTGGATGTCGATCTTCTCGCGTACCCGCACGCTCATCGTGTCGATCGAACCGGGCGTCAGCTGGTACGGGCGGATCCCGCCCTCGGGCCGGGCGGCACCCCACGCCACGGGGTGACCCACCACGGACCGCGGACCGCTCTGTTCGGACTGGCTCATGCCGTACCTCCCGTGGTAGGTGCCGGCGGCTCGCGGGTCGTCGCGGCCAGCAGGCTCTCCAGCTTCCGGAGCATCGCGACCAGGTCCCCGGCCCGTTCCCGGTTGCGCACGTCGCCGAGCCGGCCGTCGCCGTCGAGCACCTGGAACAGCCGGTCGAGGTTGTGCGAGCTGACGCTCACCGGCAGGCGGCCGAGGGCCCTCGCGTCGTCCGCCTCGACGTCGGCCCGCAGCCGCGCGTCGAACCGGGCGAACGCGTCGCGGTAGTGCGCGTTCCAGGCCGCGCGCAGCTCGGACAGCGAGGTCTCGTCCGGATCATCGGCGCGCAGCGTCGCGGTGACGTTCGCGTACGAGTCGGCGCACGAGCGCAGAGCCAGGGCAATGTCGTCACCCGCCACGACGACCTCCAGGAAAGGACCGGCGGCAATGGTGCCCCGCCGCCCCACGCGGCGGGCGCAGCCCTCAGCCTGCCCGCACGCCGCGGACCGTGGCTTCTCGCGGCTTGCGGTGACAGGCCCGTACCGCTCGTTATCGGTGCGCCGACCGGACCAGGCCCGTCTCGTACGCGATGACGACGAGCTGAGCGCGATCGTGGGCACCGAGTTTCGTCATGGTGCGATTCACGTGCGTCTTGACGGTGTGCGGGCTGACGGTCAGATGCGCGGCGATGTCGTCGTTCGACAGGCCGCTGCCGACCAGGGTGAGGATTTCTCGCTCGCGTTGGGTGAGGCAGTCGAGCCGGGCCGGGGTGGTGTCCAGGCCATGGTCGGGGCGGGCCAGGTAGCGGCTGATGAGGCTGCGCGTCGCCGCGGGGCTGAGAAGCGCGTCGCCGCGGTGCACGATGCGGATGGCGTCGAGCAGGTCGCCGGGTTCGGCGCTCTTGCCGAGGAACCCGCTGGCGCCGCTGCGCAAGGCCTCGAAGACGTACTCGTCGATTTCAAAGGTGGTGAGGATCAGGACCTTGACGTGCGCGAGGTTCACGTCCGCCGTGATCTGCCGGGTCGCGGTGAGTCCGTCGAGGCCCGGCATGCGGATGTCCATCAGGACGACGTCGGCGCCGGTGGTGCGGGCTCGCCGGACCGCCTCCTCGCCGGTGCCGGCCTCGCCGACGACGCGCAGGTCGGGTGTGGAGTGCACCAGGGTGGTGAAACTTGCGCGCAGCAGAGCCTGGTCGTCGGCGATGAGTACGCCGATCGGCGTGCTCATGACGCCGCCGGGATGACGGCGGTGACGCGGAACCCACCGGTCGGGCGGGGACCGGCGAGCAGCGTACCGCCGAGGGCGCTGACCCTTTCGCGCATGCCGACGATGCCGTGCGCGTGCGCGTCGTCGACCGGGGCGACGGGCGGGCCGTCGTTGTCGACCACGACGGTGACGGCGTCGCGGTCGTGACGCAGTGTCACGGCGACGTCGGCCGATCCGGCGTGTTTGCGGACGTTCGTGAGCGCTTCCTGAATGATCCGGTAGGCGGTGTGGTCTGTGGCCCAGGGAAGGTCGGCCCGGCTGCCGTCGATGCGGGCGGTGATCTGCAGACCGGTACGCCGGAAGGTGCCGAGCAGGTCGTCGAGCTCGGCCAGTCCGGCGGTCGGCTGCAGGGGTGCGGCGTCGTCGGGTCGGCGCAGTAGTCCGACGGAGTCGCGCAGCTCGTCGAGGGCGGCGCGACTGCTCTGGCGGATCTGCGCGAGGGTGTCGCGGACCTGATGCGATTCGCCGGTCAGCAGATGAGCGGTGACCCCGGCCTGGACGTTGATCAGCGCGAGGTGGTGGCCGACGCTGTCGTGCAGGTCGCGCGCGATCCGCAGGCGTTCCTCGGTGAGCCTGCGGCGGGTGTCGGCGTCCCGGTTGCGTTCGGCCTCCTCCGCGCGGCGCAGCGCCTCGGCGAGGTAGGCGCGGCGGTGTCGTGCCGCGGTGCCGGCGGCGACGGCGAGGCCACCGAGGGCAGCGAGCGCGAGGTTCTCCGGGCCGAGGCGCCGTGATGGCACGCCGACGGTGTGCGTGACCCCGACCGCGACGATGACCAGGCCGCTGACGATCAGGGCCCGGCGGCGGTCGGAGTGCTCGGCCACGGTGTAAAGAGCGACCAGCGGAGCGGCCAGGATGAGGATGCCGCCGCGGCCGTGGTAGCCGGCGAGGTAGACCTCCGCCGCGATCGTCGACACCACGAGCGTGGCGTACGGCCAGCGGCGCCGCACCAGGAGAACCGCGCAGGCGAGCGCAGCGCAGGCGAGCGGGGCGCCCTCGGGCAGCGGCCCCGGCGCGGCGGTGGTGAGCAGGGTGACCAGCAGGACGACGGCCGCGACGCTGAGGTCCGCCAGGTGCGGACGGTGCTGGATTGCGTGGTGCAGATGGCCGATGACGCGCACGTTGCTCACCGTACGGCCGCAGCGTCGGCGCGCGCGTCGTCCGCGCGGCGCATCTGCGACGTACCGCGGTGGCGGTATGCGCAGGATGCCGCGTACGGGCGACGACATCCCAGCGGTCCCGGGACGACAGTGGTGGCGATCTGAAGGAGGGGAGAAAATGACCGACGTATCCGTCGCCGGGCTGACGAAACGCTTCGGCGCGGTGACCGCCGTCCGCGACGCCGGCTTCATCGTGACACCGGGGGTGACGGGCTTCCTCGGCCCGAACGGCGCCGGAAAGACGACGACCCTGCGCATGCTGCTCGGCCTGGTCCGCCCGACCTCGGGAGTCGCGCTGATCGACGGCCGCCCGTACGCCCGATGGGAGCAGCCACGCCGGATCGTCGGCGCCTGCCTGGAGGCCTCGGGGTTCTACCCGGGTCGCACGGCTCGCGAGCATCTGGCGATCACCGCCCGGCTGGCCGGGGTGGCGGCGCGCCGGGTCGATCAGGTTCTCGACGAGGTCGGCCTGACCGCGGAGGCCCGGCGCCGGGTGGGCGGGTACTCGCTGGGCATGCGCCAGCGTCTCGGCCTGGCCTCGGCACTGCTGGGTGATCCGCAGGTGTTGATCCTCGATGAGCCGGGCAACGGCCTGGATCCGGCCGGGATGGCGTGGCTGCGCGGGCTGCTGCGCGACCTGGCCGCCCAGGGGCGCACGGTGATCGTCTCGAGCCACGTGCTGGCCGAGGTGGCGCAGACGGTGGACCGGGTGATCGTCATGCACGCGGGTACGGTGCGTTTCACCGGCGCCCTCGACGAGCTCGCCGGCTCGGCCGGGCTGGAGGGCGCGTTCCTGCAGCTCACCTCGGACATCGCCCGGGAAGGGAGCCGGCCGTGACCGCGCTGTTCTCAGCCGAGCTGCTGCGGCTTCGTACCACTCGCAGTGTGTGGCTGCTGCTCGTCGCCGGGCAGGTCCTGATCGTGGTGGGGGTCAGCGGGGTGATGCTCGATCGGGACGACATCGGCTCGCCGTCCGTGCAACAGACCGCCGTCGCCCACATCGGCCTCATCTCGCTGCTCAGCCTGGTGCTGGGGATCATGGCGGTGGCGGGGGAGTACCGGCACCGCACCATCACCGACACGTACCTGGCGGTTCCCCGGCGCGGGCGCATCGTGGCCGCGAAACTTGCCGTCCACGCCGCTGCCGGCCTGGTCTTCGGTGTGGTCACGGCCTCGACAGCGCTCGCCGCCAGCGCGGTATGGCTTGCCGTACGCGGCTTCTCGCTCGATCTCGGCTCCGCCGACCTGTGGCTGACGGTCGCCGGCGGAGTCGCGTGGATCGCCGCGTTCGCGGCGATCGGCGTGGGGGTCGGCGCGCTCGTCACCAACCAGATCGCCGCCATCGCCGCCGCGCTCGCGTGGCTGGCCCTGGTCGAGGGCCTCGTCGCGCCGCTCGTCGGCGACGCCGGCCGGTGGCTGCCCTTCGCGCTCGGATCGGCCCTGGACCGGCTGCCGACCGCGGTGGACGGACCCCCGCAGTGGCAGGCCGGCCTCGCCCTCATCGGCTATGCCGCCGCGTTCGTCCTGGCCGGCGTCGCCACCACCCTGCGCCGCGACATCACCTGACGGAGGCCGTTGTCGGCCGGAAGGGAGCCGTTGCCACCCGGGGCGAGCCGTCCCCGGCAAGCGGCGGCCCCACCCTGCCGAAGCGACACTTCGGGGTGATCGTCACCAGCGCGGATTCCGACGTTTGCACGCCTTCACTTGTCGCTGTGACGGTGACCCGTACGTGCCCGGTCCTGGCCGCGGTCAGGACTCCCGCCGAGGTGACGCTCGCTCCGGCGGTGTTGGTGTCCATCGGGGCGATCTGGTAGCTGTACGTCGTTGCCGGGTGGGCCGGGTACACCCTCGCGGACAACTTTGTCCCCGAGGATGCCTGGTCGACCGTGACTTGCCGGTCACCGAAGTCGACCCGTGACGTGTAAGCGTTCGGGAATGCCGAGCCGGTGGCGTCCGGGGCGCCGGAGGTCACCACGACCGGGAAGGTCGTCGACTCGCTTTCCCCGCCGGCGGTGGCCTTGGCCGTGATCAGGACGGCGCCGGTGGACACGGGTTTGACCGAGCCGCCGGCGTCGACCGTCGCGACCGCCGGGTTGGAGGAGGTGTACTTCACCCTGAGCGCCCGAGCGGAAAGGTCCCAGAAGGTCATGTCGTGCTTGGTGACGGACAGTTGGGCGTTGATCCGGTTGTCGGGGGTGTCCAGGCTCAGCTCGGTGGCGTCCGGCTGGGCCGAGACCACCTCGACGCCGGCCGTGCGGTGTCCGGTCACCCGCAGGCGCACCGACTTCAGGTCCGCGTCGGCCGAGCTGGGACCAGCCAGGATGGTCCAGTCGCCCGTGGGGAACACCTTCTTGTGTTTCACGTCGTCCCAGAACCACAGGTCACCGGCGCCGATGGTGACCTTCACCGTCCGGGAGGTCCCGGCGATCGGGCCGCTCTTGACGAAACCCTTCAGCTGCTTGAGCGGGCGCCGGCTCCCATCGGCTCCCTTCGGCGCTCTGGCGTAGACCTCCACGACAGCCTTGCCCGGCTTGTCGGCGGCCCGGTTGGACACGCGCACCGAGACCGTCACCGGCTCGTCCGGAGTGATCCTCGAGGAGGACAGTCTCGGGGTGCCGTAGACGAACGGCGAGTACGACAGACCTTGACCGAACACATAGTGGGGAGCCGTGCAGGTCGGACCGACCTGGTAGTAGAGGTAGGTCCGGCCGCACTTGGCGCCTTCCGCCTTGGTCATCCGGTAGTCCTCGATCGCGCGGTCCGGAGCGGCCGCCGCCCCGAGTTGTGCGTCGACGTCGGAGTACCAGGTCAGCGGCAGCTTGCCCGAGAAGTTGGCGACCGCGGTACGCCCGTCCTCGAGCGTCACCGCGTCGTTGAACAGCAGCTCGGCCATCGCCTGGCCCTGGTACATGCCGTTGAAGGACGACCAGACGATTCCCCCTACGCTCGGCAGGTCCTTGAACGCGCTGACGTCGACCATGGTCTTGGCCTGGATCCACACCACGATCTTCTTGCCGTACTTCTGGGCGAGCGGGGCGATCGAGTCCCGGATCAGCTCGGCCTGCTTGCGTGGCATGACGACCGTGGAGCGGTCCGCGCCCTCGCCGCCGTCGTTGTTCCTGTGGCCGACGACCACCACGACATTGTCGGCCTGGGAGATCTGGTATTCGGCGGTCGCCGCGTCCGCGACGGGATCGCAGGGGCTGCTGGCGCACACAGAGGTGGTGATCGCGGTGCCGTCGGCGTCAAGGGCGTCGGGGAACACCGCGAGGTGGCTGGACAGGAACGGCGTGCTGGAGCCCGCGGTCACCGCCGAGGCGGATGACCCCGTCCGCTCAGCCAACGCCTGGGCGAAGGTGGTGTTGACGGCGGTGGGCCCGGAGTAGGAGCCCGACTGGAACCCGTTGAGGGAGTCCACGTGCCCCAGGGCGACTGTCTTGCCGGTCGTTGCGCCCGCGAACGGGAGCGCTCTGCCGGCGTTCTTCAGCAGTACGGGCGCCTCGAGGGCGGATTCGTGCGCGACCGCACGGTGCGCGGGCGAAGCCAGCTTGACATCAGGATCGCCGGCCGCCGACAGCGAGTAGGACTCACTGTTCCACGGGACGGAGGCGACGGGATCGAACTCGCCCAGCTGGAACCGCGCGGTGAAGGCGCGGACGAGCGCGATGTCGACGTCGGCCTCGCTGATGAAGCCTTGGCTCTGAGCCGCCGGGAGTCCGGTCGCGGTGGGGTAGTCACCGCCCGAGCAGTCGAGATCGGTGCCGGCCTTGAGCGCCCAGGCGTTGCCGAGGGTCTTGCTGATCTGCGTCTGACCGCCGAGCTGCACGGGCTGCCAGGAGTGTCCTGACGTCCCCGTTCCGTACACGCGGGTGATCGCGTCGCAGTCGGAGACGACGTAACCGTCGAAGCCGTACGACCTGCGCAGCATGGTCTCGATGGCGTACCGGCTCGCCGCAGCCGGCGTCCCGGGAGTTCCGCCGGGGGTGGCATTGTCGCGGGGGCTCCACAGGGTCGGGTAGCTCGAGGCCGACGGGTAGTCCGTCGTGTAGTTCTCCACCTCGGACAAGGCGTTGTAGGCGACCATCAGCGAGCGCGCGCCCGCACCGCCGGCCGAGGCCCCGAAGGCCGGCAGGAAATACTCGTGCATCGAACGCTCGGTGAAGTTCGACGTGCCGAAGTCGCGGTTCGCCTCCGAGTTGTTCGCCAGGTAGTGCTTCGGGGTGGCGACCGCCTGAACGTAGTCGTGCGCCCCGGCGGGAATCGTGTCGGGACGCGACGAGGTGTTGCCCTGCAGACCTGTCACGAAGGCACCGGCGACCTGGCCTGCCAGGAAGGGATCCTCGGTGTAGGACTCGTCCGCCCGCCCCCACCGTGGATCGCGGTTGAGGTTCTGGTTGGGAGACCAATAGGTCAAGCCATGACAGGCGCCACCGACGGGGTTGGGATCAGCTGTCCCGGGCGGACAGGACGTGTTGTAGGTGACGCGGGCCTCGTCAGCGATACCGCCGGCGATCTCCTGGGTGATTGCTGGGTTCCACGTCGAGGCGATCGACGTGCTCTGCGGATACTGCGTGTAGTTCCCGTTGCCGGGGATGGTCGGGAAATAGATCCCGTGGTTCGCCTCGCCCCAGTATCCGTACGACTTCACCCCGAGCCGGTCGATCGCCTTCGGCTTCGGACGCCAGGTCGCATGCGGCTGCATCGCGATGAGCTGGTCGTACTTCTCCTCCAGCGTCATCCGCGAGACCAGGTCCGCCGCACGGACGCTGAAGGGCAGCGAGGTGTTCCGGTACGCCGGCGTGCCCTCGGCGGCCGCCGAAGCCGGCCGCACGAACGAGCCGAGAGTGCCCACCGCCACGGCACACGCCAGCCCGAACGCCAGGAACCTGCGCCCTGAACCCCTGGCGTCTCTGCCGTGCCTCGTCCCCCGCGAGGGCGCAGAACTGGTCTTCACCATGTGAAGGGTCTCCCTGTCCAAGGTCGGCCAGCGATTGACAGACGTCAATCTAACATCGCGCCGGCAGCAGCGGCGGTCAGGGTGTCCGCGCGAAACCGGGCCCCGGTCAGCCGAGGCCGTGCCGGTGCGCCCAGATCACGACGTGGATCCGGTCGCGGGCCTGCAGCTTGGCGAGGACCCGTCCCACGTGGGTCTTCACCGTCGACTCGGACAGGAAGAGCTCGGCGGCGATCTCGGCGTTGGACAGGCCGCGGGCGATGGCGACGAGAACCTCGCGTTCCCGGGCGGTCAGCTCCTCCAGCAGGCGGACGCTCTCCGGCGGGTTCACCGGGGCCTGCCGGTAGCGGTCCAGCAGCGTACGGGTGATCCGGGGGGAGACCACCGCCTCGCCGGCCGCCACCGTGCGCACCGCCCGCACCAGCTCGGCGGAGCTCGCGTCCTTGAGCAGGAAGCCGCTCGCCCCGGCACGCAGGCCGTCGAAGGCGTACTCGTCGAGGTCGAAGGTCGTCAGGATGAGCACCCGGGTCTGCGGGCAGTGGGTCACGATCTCCCGGGTCGCGCCGATGCCGTCGAGCACCGGCATCCGCACGTCCATCAGGACGACGTCGGGCCGGTGCAGGCGGGCGAGCTGGACGCCCGCGCGGCCGTCGTCGGCTTCCCCCACGATCCGCAGCCCCGGCTCCTGGCCGAGCACCATGGCCATGCCCTCGCGCACCAGCGCCTGGTCGTCGACGAGGAGCACCGTCGTCGCATCCATCAGCGGGCTCCTTCCGGCTGTGGCAGGGTCACGCGGACGGCCCATCCGTACCCCGGCCGGGGGCCTGCTTCGACGGTGCCGCCGTACAGCGAGATCCTCTCCCGCAGCGCGAGCAGGCCCTGCCGCGTGCCCACCGACGGCGCCGTACCGGCGCCACGCCCGTCGTCCACGACCTCGACGACGATCGGGTCGCCCCGGTAATCGAGGGCGACCCGCACCTCCTGCGGGTTCTCGGCGTAGCGCAGCGCGTTGGTCAGGGCCTCCTGAACGGTACGGAAGACCGCGTTCCGCAGGCTCGCCGACTCCGGCTCCGCGCCCTGCCGGCCGACGGACACCGGCAACCCGGCGGTCCGGAAGGTGGCGACCACGGTCTCCAGGTCCTGGGCCGGCAACTCCTGGCCGCCGTCCGGGCCGTCGCGCAACACCCCGAGCAGCCGGCGCATGTCCACCATCGCGGTACGGCCGATGCCGGCGATCCGTTCCGAGGCCGATCCGGCGCGTTGCGGATCACTCTGCGCCACGGCCGCCGCGCCGTCCGCGAGCCGCACCATCACAGTCAGGCTGTGCGCCACGATGTCGTGCAGGTCGTGGGCGATCCTCGTCCGCTCCCGCGCCGCCGCCAGCCGAGCCTCCTGCTCCTTTTCCCGGGCCAGTTGCACCGTACGGTCGAGCAGCGCCTCCAGATACCGGCGCCGGATCCGGACGTTCACCCCCGGCAGGATGGAGACTACGGCGATCAGCGTGTACCCGATGGCCAGGTCCTGCCAGTTCCCGCCGGGGTCCTGGAGACGGGCCGAGGCGACCAGGACGGCCACCGCCAGCGCCGAGCCGAGCAGGGCCGCGCGGGTGGACCGGTAGGCGGCGAGGGCGTAGAGCGCGCAGGCGAGCCCGACGCCGACGAAGTGGTGGGTCATCAATGCGCCGCCGGCGGTCACCGCCAGCACCGCCCACCACGGCCGTGAGCGCCGGAACAGCATCGTGGCCGCCACGATCGTGGTGACCGTCCACCATGCCCCCTCGGCCGGTTGGGGTATCCGCAGCCCACCCGCGCCGTCGTCGAAGACCCAGACCCAGCACGAGCCGGCGACGACGAGGTCCACCAGCCGTGGATGGCGGGTCCAGAACGCGCGCACCGCGCCCGCCGGTCTCGGCAGGCGCGGCGGCTCATGCGGGTGGTCCATGGTCACGCATCGTTGCGTACGAGCGCCAGCCCGCCCACGAGGAGCGGAGCGGCCAACCAGGCGGTGACGGCGACAGCGCTCGTGAGCAGCGTGCGGGTGGACGAGGAGCCGGACAGGAGGCTGTGGGCGGCGGTGCTGAAGTCCACCTGCGCCAGCTTCAGGTGCAGGGCGTCGCCGAGCAGGCTCAGAACGGTCGGAAGGACGAAGACGACCGCCAGCCCGATCCCGACACCGGCGGCCGTGCGGCGTACGGCGAGGGCGACAGCGAAGGCGGACAGCGCCACCAGGACGAGGTACCCGACGTGCTGGAGGAGCGCTCCGAGGATGCTCGCCGGGGTGGGTCGCAGTCCGAGCGAGCGCAACGTCGGGATGCACTCGGCGTACGCAACCGCCAGCGACCCGAACGCCAGGGGTGCCGAGACGGCTGTGACGACCACGGCCTTGGCCACGATCACCTGGAGGCGCCGGGGCGCGGCGACGAAGGTCAGCCGGATCGAACCGCTGGCGTACTCCGACGTCAACGAGAGCACCGCCAGCACGAGCAGCGCGATCTGCGCGCCCATCGACCCGAACTGGAACACCACGAAGGGAGCTTCCCGCTGCGTGGGTGGGTTGTCGGCGGTGAAGAAGAGCGCCGGCAGGAGCGCGCCGGCGGCAGCCAGCAGGACCGTCCCGGCGGCGCCCAGCCAGAACGAACGCAGGGACCTCAGCTTCAGCCACTCCGAGGAGACAAGGTGCGGCAGGCTCAGCCGCTGCTTCTCGCCGGCCGTCACCGGATCGCCTGCGCAGCGTGCGGCGCCTCGTCGCGGGTGAGCGCCAGGTAGGCGTCCTCCAGCGAGGCGGCGACGGTGCTGTTCTCGAACAGCAGGAAGCCGTGCCGCTGGGCGAGCACGGCGATGTCGGCCGGCTCCAGGCCGGTGACTTCGAGCATCCCGTCGGGCAGCAGGGTCACCCCGGCGCCCCGGTCGCGCAGGAGGGGCTCCAGGCCGGCCGGATCCTCGGGCCGCACGCGGCTCACCCGGGTGCCGTACCGGGCGGTCAGCGCGCCGACCGGGCCGTCCGCCAGCACCCGGCCGCGGCCCAGCACGATCAGGCGGTCGGCGGTCTGCGCGAGCTCACCCATGAGGTGGCTGGAGACGAAGACCGTACGGCCCTCGGCGGCCAGCGACCGGAGCAGCGTCCGGATCCAGATGATGCCATCGGGGTCGAGGCCGTTCGCCGGTTCGTCGAGCACCAGCACCGCGGGATCCCCGAGCAGGGCGGAGGCGAGCCCCAGCCGCTGCCGCATCCCCAGCGAGAAGCCGCCGATCCGCTGGTCCGCCGCGGTCGCCAGCCCCACCATCTCCAGGAGCTGGTCGGCCCGGCGGTCGGGGATGCGATGCGTGCGCGCGAGGACCCGGAGGTGATTGCGGGCACTGCGGCCTGGATGCTGCGCCTGCGGGTCGATGTGGGTCCCGACCGTCCGCAGCGGCGCCGGCAGTTTCGCGTACGGCTGCCCGCCGACGAGGCACCGGCCCGACGTGGGCCGGTCAAGGCCGACCATCATGCGCATCGTGGTGGACTTCCCGGCGCCGTTGGGGCCGATGAAACCGGCGACGGACCCGGGATCGAGGCGGAAGGAGACTCCCGCGACCGCGGTGGTGTCGCCGAACCGCTTCGTCAGTTCGTGGACTTCGATCATGGCATCGACGCTATGAGGACGGCAGCGCGCCGCCATCCACCCGCGGTCTCCTCCGGCTGTGGTACCGCGGTACCACGGCCGGAGGGCACCGGCGGTGGATGGCCGCGCCTGCTCGTCTCCGTACGGTCAAAATCATGATCGAAATCAGGAGGAAGACCGCCGTGGCGGTGCTGGCGGCAGGACTGGTGGCGGTGGGTGCGCCTCCCGCGACCGCCGGACAGACCCTGACCTGGACTCCCTGCAACGACCGTGAGCTGGTGCTGGACTGTACCGACGTGACGGTCCCGGTGGACTGGTCCCGTCCGCGGGGCGCGACGATCTCGCTGCGGGTGCACCGGCACCGGGCCTCCGGCACCAGCCGGGGGTCGCTGCTGCTGAACCCGGGTGGGCCGGGCGCACCCGGGAAGCCGTTCCTGGAGTACGCGGCGCGCAGGTTCAGCAAGCCGGTGATCGACGGGTTCGACCTGGTCAGCTTCGATCCCCGAGGGGTCGGCGAGTCCGCGCCCCTGAGCTGCCCGCCGGAGGCTGACGCGGCATTCCGGAAGTCGGACCCCTCGCCGGACAGCCTTCGCGAGCGGATCGCCCGCGAGAATGCGAGCAGGACATGGGTACGGGCCTGCCGGGCGAAGTCGGGCCCCATCTTCGACCACGTCGACACGGTCAGCGCCGCCCGGGACCTCGACGTGCTGCGAGCCGTGCTCGGCGACGACAAGCTCTCCTACTACGGCGGCTCGTACGGCACCCGCCTCGGCCTGCGGTACGCGGACCTGTTCCCCACCCGCATCAAACGCATGGTGCTGGACGCGGTCGTCGATCCGGCGCAGGACAACAAGGCGTTCCTCACCGACGTCGCCAAGGGTGAGGAGCGAGGTCTCGACGCTTATCTGAGCGGCTGCGACGACCGCCCCGGCTGCCCGTTCCGCGGCTTGACTCCGGCTCAGAGCCGGACGGAGGTGGCGGGCCTGTTCCAGGCGGCGGACCGGCATCCGGGCGAGCAACTGCAGCTGGTCAACCTCACGGAGGAGCACCTGTCGGATCCGTCCGGTGCTCCCGACCTGGACATCCTGTTCACGGCCGTCCGCTCCGGCGACCACAGTGCCATTGAGCCGGATCCCGACACCGACGTGGCCTTCAACGCGATCCAATGCCTGGACCTCCCGGACCACCGCACCGCAGCTCAGATCATGCGAGACACCGCGGCGCTGACCCGGGAACGGCCGGTGTTCGGGCCGGAGGTCCAGTCGGGTACGCCGTGCCCACAGTGGCCGAACGGGGGAGTGTCCGACCCGCACCCGGTCACCGCTCACGGCTCGGTACCGATCGTGCTGCTGGCGGGCACGGGCGACCCCGCGGCGCTCTACGAGTGGGGACAGTCCGCGGCGGCCCACCTGGAGAACGGCCGGCTCCTGACCCGCGAAGGCAACGGCCACGGCTCGTACGTGTACGGCGCCTGCCGCCCCGAGGTGGACCGCTACCTCCTCGACGGAGTGCCGCCGCCCCGGGCGGGCGCGGTGTGCGACAAGTAGCCCGCGAGGCGGGATCGAGCCGCAGGGGTGGTCGCCTGCCCCGGCGGAGACGCAAGACTTGCGTGTCCGCCGGGGCAGGGAGATGAGCTGGGCCGGGCCGGCTACTCGATGATCCAGGACTGGGCACCTGCGGGAACGGCCTGGCCGCAGGTGAACTGCATGAGGTTGCTCCCGCGACCGCCGACCGTGTCCAGGCACTGGTTGGTTCCCGCGTGCCTCAAGGTGAGCCCTTCCGCCACCCACTGCTCAGCAGCCGATCCGTTACAGGTGAACTCGTCGACCGTCTCACCGGGAGTGCTGGTGCCGTTGTTGACCTCCATACAGAACCCGCTCGCCCTGTTCACCACGAAGAACGTGTTCGCCGCCCCTGTCGGCACGAACGTCCACAGCCGGGTACCGGTCGAACGCGAACAAGGGGCGAGCCTGAGCTGGACGTTGAGCGCCCCGCCCGGAGCGTCGATGCACTGCGAGAAGGCGGCGTTCCGGATCTGGTTGAAACTCTGAGCAGCGGAGTGAGCCTCGGGGCCCCGAGACGAGGTAGCAGCGCTGGCGCCGGCGGCGTCGGCGAGCAAGCCGGTCCCGGCCAGCAGCAACGCCGCCGTCGTGACGAACAGCCTCATGAGAGTCTTCATGGGATCGTTTCTCCTAGTCTGTGGGTGCTTCCGCCCGCCTGCCGTCTCTGTCGCGCACCCGGAACGGGCCCGCAGCAAGCGCACCCAGTAGGCGTGCCATTCCGTGCCACCTGGTTGCCGTCGCGTTCAAGGACGGTCTCGTAGCTGCCCTGCCTGCGCGGATTTGCGTACGGGTCAGGCCGCTTCCGGGCGTACGGTCCCGGCCGGCTCTGCCGTCAGGATTGGTCCATGACGGATGAGCGGGGGAGCCGGACCGGTCAGAGGCGGATGTGGGTCGTCTCGTCGTGCATTGCCCTGGTCCTCGCGGCGGTCGGCGACGCGGGGCCGGAGATCGTCGAGTCGCGCAGCCTGGTGGCCGGTTATGACGGTCCAGGGCCGCTGATCTGCCTCGGTGTCGCGGTGTTGGTTGCGGCGGTGCGGTGGCGTTTCGTGCCGCTGGTGGCGGTGGCGATGTCCGCGCTCTTCCTCGTCGGAGGACTCGCCGATGCGGAGTTCAGGAATCGGCTCACCGGACCGGTCGGAGCCGGCTTTGCCGGCGGCTGGCTGCAAATGCTCGGCTTCGCGGCGGCATTCGTGTGCGGGCTGGCCGCTGTCCGGTGGCACGCGAAGCGGCGACGGCCGCGACAACTGAGGGGACGACGGTGATGACCACTATCGCGGAGCGCTTCACGGCGACGCCGAGCGCCACGAAGATGTCCCTGTCCGGCCTGGCCGTCGGCGTAGCCGGTCTGGTCGTCCAATGGATTGCCGACCCCGCCAAGTTTCCCGGTTTCCCGCCGGGCATCGGCTTCATCGCGGTGTGCGCTGCGCTGGTGGTGGTGGCCGCCGGCCGTTGGTGGGCGCCGATCTTCTCGGTTCTGATTTCGCTCTGGATTGTGCTCGGCGGGTGGGCTGCCGGTGTGCTTGTCCCGAATCTCCGGTCGGACAATGCCGGGACGGTCGTCGGCAACGCGGTGATGACGGCCGGGCTGGTGTTCGCGGCGGTCACCGGAATCGTCGCGATGATCGCAGGCCGCCGGAGCTGAAGGGCGAGATGTCGCCGCTGTCACCCGTGTGTCCCTGTGAGGACCGGGAGCAGGCCGGGCCGGCAGGCGGTGGCCGCGTCGCGCAGCGCGGCCACCCGCCGGACCTGTTCGCCGGCCGGTACCGTGCGCAGCTTCTGCACCGTGTCGTGAACGCGGGTGTCGAGGGCCTGGACGAGCGGCCAGCTGTCGGCAGGGATGTGGTCGGTGCCCATCAGCCACGCCCCTGCCGCTGCCTTGGCGACCGCGTCGTCGTCGTTCTCCGGCGGGCAGTGGTGACGCGGCGCCCCGGCGCCCCAGATCAGGTTCTCGACCAGATGCGGTTCGGGCCGGCCGGTCACCTCGTCGATGTCGAAGGTCACGGTCCCGGCGGGGACGGGGACGGAGTCGGGTTCGGGGAAGAAGACGGCCCCGTAGTAGTCGTTGGTGGTCGCCGCCCGCCATTCGACGGCCCGCTGCGGCGCCCCGGGCAGCCTCGCGAGCAGCTCGAGCGCCCGGCGGGCCTGCGTCGTGGCCTCGCCCAGCGCGCGCGAGTGTACGGCCGTCACGCACACCTGCGGCGTTCCGTCGCTGCACACCAGCCGCTGGGCGGCTCGATCCACGCTGTACCGGCCGTACGCGCCGTCCTGCCCGGCGCCGGGCAGGTACGCGGCGGCCGAGAGCGCCACGGCCAGCACCGCGACGGCCGTCGCCCGCGTCGACCACCGCGTGGCGGCGGCCAGCAGGAAGCCGGCGGCCACCAGCCCCACACCCAGCGCCAAGCGCCCCAGCATGGCATTCCCGGTGACTGTTTCCCAGTCGTAGCTGGGTGGCGCGACGACCAGCAGCAGGCTGTCAAGCCAGGTCAGCCTTCCCTCCGCCGGCTTCAGGAGGGAGAGTCTGAGCTGTCCGGCCATGGAGGCCGCAGCCAGCACCGGGGGCACCAGGCGGGACGACCATGACCGTCCCGCGGCGTACCCGAGCCAGGCGCTGCCGAACAGGAGCGGCGCGTCGGTGAGCGGAACCAGCAACGTGCGTACGCTCGCATAGTCGGTGAACCGCGACACCACCACTCCGCCGAGGACGAACGGGAGCAGGTACGCGACGATCAGGGTGACCGCCAGGGCGGCCGCCGGCAGCGTGATGCGCTGCCAGCGGGGCCGGGCGGTGCTGGCCATCACCTCATCGGCGCCGGTACGCCGTTCCCGGCGCCCGAGCATGGCGCCGCCGCCCATGGCGAGCGGGACCACGATGGGCAGGGCGCCGGCCTGCTCGATCGCCAGCCGGATCCACTGCAGCTTCCAGGCTTGCTGGTCGGTGGCCAGCGCCGCCATGCTCACCGCGGCGATCAGCACGCCCATGGCCGGCGCGTTGGAGCGCCGCAGTTCGACCAGGAAGAGCCGGATCACAACCGGCTCCGATGGTGGTCACGCATCGTGTCTCTCATTGTCCCGTCGGTCTCTCTGACACCCGGTCAGACGACGGCGGACCGGGTATCGGATCACGACGGAGAGCTTTTTGGCTGAGTCATGACCGCGGGAGCGCCGGGGTTCGGCGGATGCGTCAGCTCAACCTTTCCGGAGGCCGGCACCGTCGGTTGAGTGAACGGCTACCGGAAGGACGAGGATGCGGGAGAACCCCCGGCCCGGCGACGAAGCCTACGTCAGCTACGTGACGGCACGGCTACCGGCGTTGCAGCGCGCGGCGTTTCTGCTGTGCGGTGGGGACGTCCACCGGGCGGATGACGTGGTGCAGGCCACGATCACCCGGCTGTACCAGCACTGGAAGCGCGTGTCGCGCAGCGACAACGTCGACGCGTACGTGCATCGGATGCTGGTGCACGCGTTCGTCGACGAGCGGCGGCACTCGCGGTCGCGGGTGCAGCTGGGCGGGCGGCCGATGGAGGCCGCCGGGGGTGACCCGCACTCCGGGGTGGACGAGCGGGGCAGCCTGGTGGCGGCGCTGCGCCGGCTGCCGCCGCGGCAGCGGGCTGTGCTGGTCATGCGGTTCCTGCTGGACCGGCCGATCGAGGAGGTGGCTGAGGCGTTGAAGTGCTCCGTGGGCACGGTGAAGAGCCAGAGCTCGCGTGGGCTGGAGGCGCTGCGGTCGATGCTGGCGACGATGGAGGAGCACCGGAATGGATGAGGCCGAGCTGAAAGGGCTGATGCTGGCCGTGGAGGTGCCGCCGGGCGGCGCGGACGTACAGCAGGCGATGGACACGGGGCGGCGGCGTAACCGCGGGCGGGCTCTGCTCGCCGCGGGCGCCGGCGTGGCGGTGGTCGCCGCGGTCGGCGCGTTCGTGGCGACCGCGCCGATGCGGGCGGGTCCACAGCACACCGCCGGTCAGCCGGACACCGTCGTCACCCCGCAGGCGAAGGGCAGGTGCGTGCCGACGTTGCTGGAGACGCCCGGCGGCGCGACCGGGAGAGTCACGGCCCTCGACCCGGGCGGCACCATGGCCGGCGGCCAGCTGAACGGCAATCCGCCGACGGCGATCCTGTGGAAGGACGGCAAGGTCGTCGACCTGCCGGCGGCCGCGACCGGGACGATTGCGGACGTGGTCGGCGACACCGTCGTCGGATATTCGACGAATGAGGAGGGTGGGAGCAGCGGTTGGGTGTGGCGCGACGGCAAGGTGACCACCCTGGCGAAGGTCAAGGGCTACCCAGGGACCCACCCGCAGGCGGTCAACGCGAAGGGGGTCATCGCCGGGTGGGTGCAGGGCACCGCCCCGGACGACACGGTCGCCGTCACGTGGTCGCCCGACGGCACGGTGCACCAGTTGCCGCGGCCGTCGACTCGGCGGCCGGACGATCACTCGTCAGCTGCGCGCGACATCGCCGACGACGGCACGATCGTCGGCGAGGCGGCCGGGCTTCCCATGCTGTGGTGGCCCGACGGCAGTCCGGAAGGGCTCGGAGCGGCGTGGGAGAACGAGGGCACACGCGGGATCGCGTGGGCGATCGCGGGCCGGTACGTCTACGGCGTAGCCGATGGCTTCGAGACCCGCTGGGTATTGAACGAGCGTTCGTTGTTCAGCGTGGCCACGCTGCCCGATGCTGGTGAGCTCGGTGCGCGCGCCGGCACCGCCGACGGTACTGCCCTGCTGGCCGGGGACGGTCTCCAGAAGCCGGCCGGCCGGATCGGCCTCGACGACAAGGGTCCGGTTCCCGTCGACGAGTTGCCGGGCCCCCACGGCGAGATGGCGATCGCCGTAGCGATCAGCGCCGACGGCAACACCATCGCCGGCACCGTTCTGGACGGCGACCGCAGCCGTCCGGCGATCTGGCGCTGCCACTGAGGCCGCAGCACCTGGTGCAAGGTCGAGGCCTCTTCTCACCGCCGCGGTGTTCCGGATGCGGCTTGCCCGAGCCGGCTCGGGCAAGCCGTAGTTCACCCTCCGGGCGCCCGGAGGATCCGCGGAGCGTCTGCGGGCCCGAACGCCAGGGACCCTACCGGCGCGGCGGCTTTCGGTTGTGGGGGTCCCAGTACGGCCAGAGCCTCGACCCAGTAGCGGACCATCGCCCGGCTGGTGCTCTCCTCCCGGGAAACCGCCGCGTCGAGCCGGCGGCGGGCAGCCTCCGGGTCGGACAGGGCGAGGTCTGCGGCGAAGAGGTCGCCCCAGACCCGGGGCTTGTCTCCCAGTTCCTTCTGGCGGGCGGCCGACGGGCCGCGGTAGAACGCGCCAGCCGTCAAGGGCAGCAGTTGGATGCCGAGGACTGACTCGGGCTTCGGGTCGAACCAGGTCGCATAGTCGATCTTGGCGTCCCAGACAATGCCCGCGGTGGTGTGGGCGTATCCGGCCTCGCGCGTCGCCCCTTCGCCGAGCCAGTACATCCGTGCTGTCGCCGCCTCCAGAGCGTAGTGCGCGATGCCGTACCCGGTCATCTCCGCGTTGTCACGGACGACTCCCCAGCGGACCACGGCCTCCCAGGCCGCCACCGCTTCGCTGGACGACTCCTGGTTGTTGCCGTCCGCGAAGGGCGCGAACCCGGAGGCGGCCGAACTGCCCAGATAGGCGTTGAAGGCCCGGAACGGCGGCAGCCCGCTCGCGGGGCCGATCGCCAGTGAACCGGCGTAGTCGCGGACGATCAGGTCGACCACGTCGCCGTACTCGCGGGCGAATGCGGGATCGGCCGTTCCGAGCACGGCTGCGGCGCGGACCAGGTAGCCGTACTGGAAGTGATGGTCGTTGTAATCCTGTGCGCCGAACTCGGCCGGGACGGCTATCAGCCCACCCCAGGTCGGGTCGTAGCCGAAGTAGCGTCCGTCGGGCGGTCCCGTCCAGGTCAGCCAGTCGATGAGTTGCGGCCGCAACCGATCAAGCGCCGCCGTGCGCTGCGTGTCCGCCCCGGAGGCGGCCGCGACCTCGGCGACGGTGGCCAGCCGGCCGAGTTCCTTGAGCCCGAAGTAGCTGCCGCCCGCGCCGGGTGGATCAGCCAGGTCACGATGCAGATCGGCCCGCACGGCTTTGTTCGCCGGCTCGCTCAGCGACACCTTCGGCATGGCGGTGAGCAGGCCGGGCATCGGGACCCTGACCTGCACCGCGCCGGCCGTCACCAGGGACATCGTCCCCCGTGCGTCCGGATAGGAGCCCGCCAGTGGTACCGGCCCGGCGGCCAGGCCGGCTTGGTGGTGCGGCAGCAGGGCCCACGCTCCGCCTCCGCCGGCGGCCCGGCGTGCAGTGAGCGTCTGCGTGACAGTCCCGGCCGCGGCGTCGTACGCCGCGGTGGCCGTGGTCTGCACGATCGGATCGCCGGTGCTGGCCTTCTCCCAGCTCGTCCGATCGGCGCCGGCCGGGACCCGGGCGACGGCGAGTTGCCGGCCCGACCCGGTGATGGTGGTCCCGGTCTGCACCAGATCCGTGCCGAGAACATCCCAGCGCCCACCCGCGATGTCGAGCCGGGCCCGGGTGGGCGAGCTACCGACGTCGCGGAAGGCGCCGTTCACGCTTGGCGCCGCCCCGTCGAAGCGCAGCCACACCACCGGACTGCCCTGCGCGAGGGTGACATCGACCCGGCCGCCGCCGGCGAGCCCGACCCGCAGGACGACGTGGAAAGCGCCGTAGCTCACGACAGTCACTGCGCCGGTGGCCGTGCCGACGGTGAGGGCGGGCAGAAATGGGGTGGTGACGGCGTTCGCCGAGGCGGTGAGGGACGCGCCGCTGATCTGCAGGCCGTCGGCGGCGGCCCGCACGGCCAGCGGGTGCGTCCAGATCGGCTGGGTGCGGGGCCCGGTCAGTGCGGAGCTCCACCACTGGTTCGTCGGCACCGCCTGGCCCTTGAGGTCACCGGCCTGCGTGGGGGACTTGGCCGGGGCGGAGCCGGCCGGCAGCTTCCCGGCGATGCTTGCGCTGCCGGCTACCACGGGCATCGTGAGTGGCGACGCGGCGGCGTCCTCCATGACCGTTCCGGCATTGTGCGGCGGCGCTGCCGGAACCCGGTCCGGCGGCGTCGCGTCGGGCGTGGAGGTGCACGCCGTCAGCGCGGTGAGAGCCGCGATCGCGGTCATGGTCCGGATACGGCGGTTCATGCGCTGTTGACGGCGGGGGTGCTCCCGACGGCCGTGGTGGTGTCGACGACCACGGCGAACTGCAGCCCCGGCACCAGTGTCCGCACTGTCGCACGGGCCGCCGGGTCCGGCCGCAGCACGACGGTCAGCTTGTCCGCAGTGCTCGCCTGCTGGCCGGCATCCACCTTCGGCTCGACCTTCTCCAGCGTCGAAATCATCCGGCTGGAGAGGCCGGGGCCCGTCACGTAGGCGGTCATCCCGAGGCGGAATTTGCGCAGCTTCTCCAACGGCACGTCGACCGCGAAGGCGACTTCGGCAGGGTCGTACAGGGTGACGATCGGCTCACCGGCGCGGGCGATCTGACCGGGCGGGACGTTGATCTTGGTGACGATGCCCGCGGCCGGAGCCTGCAGCTTCTGCACTCGTCGCGTGTTCCCGTCCCCGTCCGCGGTCAGGGTGATGGTGGCCAGGACCGCGCCGGCGGAGACGCTGCTCCGCTCGGTGGCCAGCATGTCGGTGACGACCGCGGCGTCGGCCGACCCGACCGCGATCGGCTCCGCGATGAGTACGGCCGTGCCGGCATCCACCATGTTTCGTTCGGCAAGGCGCTGCCGCACGACGTGGTTGCCGCCCGCGCCGGCCGCTGCCAGCAAGATCAGCACTACCAAGCTGGTACGCGCGACGCGCAGTGCGCTACGTCTGCGGCGCTTCGGCGGCGGCGGGGCCGCCGGTGCGGGGGGTTGAATGACTCTGGTCGCGTCGTTGTCGTACGTTCTGACATTGTCGATCGTGGCGCTCATGGTCGTACCTCTCGGCGGTGTGGACCGGTTCGGGCGGCGGATGGGGCTGGCAGAGCCGAGGTCAGGCGGTTGTCTCGGCGTGCTGCGGACGGATGGTGGCCTGTTCGCCGGCGGGCGGGAGCGGGGCGTCCGACGCTTCGGCCGACGGCTTCGCGCCGTGCCGGAGCCGGCCGCCGGTGACCGATTCGAGGATCATCCGGCCCAGGATCAGAACGATCATGGAGGCCCAGCCGACGGACAGCCAGGTCGGCGCGGGATCGGCCATCACGAACACACCGACCACAATGGCCGTGACGTTCAGCACCAACAGCGCGAACAGGGGCATGACCGCCCACAGTGACCGGGTGCCGTCGCCGCCGGCGTTGGTGGCCTTCCATTTCGCCGGTCGCCCGAGCAGCACACCACCGAGCGCTCGCAGATGTACCGGCGCCGCACCGATGCTGGCCACGATCGCCGAAAGCTTGAACCCGCCCGACTGCAGCCAGGTGACCAGCAGCACGGCCGCCTGGAACGGCAGGTAGTGGGTCGCCCATGCGAGGCCGTCGGCGCGAATGGGACTCAGCGCGAAGAGCAGGTAGAGCGCCGGGAAGAGCATGAAGGTCAGCATGGCCACGGACAGCAGGTAATGCGTACCGCAGAACAGGTACTGCAGTCGCTGGTCGATCGTCAGGCCGATGCCCCGCTTGAACAGCCGTCCGCGCAGCAGCACCTCGAAACCGCCGCTCGCCCAGCGCAGCTGCTGTTTCAGGTACGACGGGACGTCCTGGGGGGCGAGCCCGCGAGCCAGCACCTGCGGGACGTAGATGGACTTCCAGCCACGCTTGTGCAGCTCGATCGACGTCCAGATGTCCTCCGAGTTGCTGCCCGTCCAGATGCCGCCGATGGTGTCCAGCGCGGCCCGCCGGAACATGACGTTCGTACCGACGCAGAAGGCGGCGTTGAAGTGGTTCTTGCCCGGGCAGACGAGCTCGTAGAAGATGCGCTGAGCTTCGCTGGAGCCCGTGGCGACCAGATTCACGTTGTTCGTGTAGAACTGCGGGGACTGGACGAACGCCACGTCCGGGTCGTGGAAGTGCGGCAGGATGCTGAGCAGGAAGCCCGGCTCCGGCACATGGTCGGCGTCGAAGATGACCACGAACTCACCGTTGGTACGGGCCAGGCCGGCATTGACGTTGCCGGCTTTCGCATGCGCGCCGCCCGGCCGGCGCAGATAGCCGATGCCCACCTGGTCCGCGATCTCGCGCAGTTCATCGCTGTCGCCGTCGTCGAGCAGGAAAGTCCGGTGTGGCAGCTGCATGTCGCGGGCCGCGATCATGGTGCGCCGGACCAGCGCCGGCTCCTCGCCGTACGCGGTGATGAAGACGTCGATGGACGGCGCCTCCGAGCCGGCCCGTAGCCGGTTGCGCCACACCGTGGCGTCCACCGATTCGGGCCGGTCGTCGTGCGCCAGGATGGTCCACCACGTGCCGATCAGGTGCACCGCGGTCAGGCCTTCGGCAGCCAGCATGGCCAACCAGAGCCAG
This sequence comes from Nucisporomicrobium flavum, assembly GCF_016464385.1. Classification (GTDB taxonomy): domain Bacteria; phylum Actinomycetota; class Actinomycetes; order Mycobacteriales; family Micromonosporaceae; genus Actinoplanes; species Actinoplanes flavus_A. The sequence goes on from NZ_JADMLH010000011.1 coordinate 142,533, forward strand.
CCGGGGCCACGGTACGCCGGGTTGAGCAGGAAGAGCTGATAGAACAGAGTGGCGGCAAGCGCCGCGATGATGGCCACGCGCGTCGAACGTTGCAGCGGCCGCCATGCCAGGCGAGCTGCTCGGGCCGGCGGAACTGACGGTGCCGTCATGGATGCTCCCGAAAGCCTTCGATATGTAGCGCCGTGAATCCGGTGCCACGGACCAGGGAACAGGAACATTCGCTGACGCGCGAGACATCGCGCCGAACATTTATATTCAGCACGGGTTACGGGGTAGTGAAATGGGTGCCGCGTGCGCGGCTGAACGATCTTCACATATTGTGCCGCATAGTCCGTGAGCTGCGGCTAAGCGGGTTGGCGCGTTAAATCCTGATGACCTTTTCGACCTCTCGAATTCCACCCTGAGAAGGCGCCAGTGGGTGAGGTCACATGGGTCGCCGGCGGAGTGGCGAGTTCTGTCAATGCAATGGAAACCTTGGTGACACAAGGCAACTCAAATGAGCCTGACGTCACCCACGGCCGACCTGGCGCGCAACCTGTTCCGCCGCGACCCGGACCGGGCCATCAGCCTTGTCGCCGAGCTACGCCGTGGGACCGTACGGGCCATCGAGGACGTGCGCCGGGTCGCGTACGTCGCGCGACTTCGTCCGTCAGCACGGCATCGCCCACCCGCCGGTGCTCCTGGCCGGGTGGATCGGCGAGACGACGACGATCAAGGCCACCCAGGCACGGTTCGGCCTCACCGACGCGCCGCCCCAGCGCATGGCCGATGATCAGACCGGCGCGATCGCGGAGGCGTTCGGCGGTCTGCTCGGCTTGCTCAGAAAGAAGCACGGCAAGGCGCCGACGGGTCCCGCGTGGATGGTGAACCAACCGACGCGCCGATCCACCAGTTTGCGGGCTGACAGTCCGCGAGTTGACACCCTGACGTACGGATCTCGTACAGCGGCTTCACAAGACCGCGGCCTTTATTTCCGTTGTTACAGTACGTCTGAACCCACGGTGAAATTCCGCAGGTGTTTGTGTGACACGTGCATGTTGGACGGGGGACAGACATGCGAGGTTTAGGACGAACGGCGCTGGTCGCGGCTGTACTGGTCGCCACAGTGGTGCCATTGAGCGGACCAGCCCGGGCGCAGGCATGTGCGCCGGGATCGGACTTCAATGGGGACGGTTGCGGCGATCTGATCGTTGCGGATCCCGACGCGACCGTCGACGGCAAGGCTCGGGCCGGCCGGGTCAACGTGGTGTACGGCGGTGAGAACGCGGCCCGGGCGCTTCTCACCCAGGGCATGACTGGCGTCGGTGACACCGCCGAGACCGACGACCGGTTCGGCGCCGTCGTGCGCGCCGCCCAGATCAACGACGACGCGTACGCCGACCTGGTGGTCGCTGTGCCGTCAGAGTCGGTCGGCAGCGCCGACGACGCCGGGGTGGTCCACGTGATCTTCGGTTCCGTCGCGGGGCTGGGCGGCGGCAAGAGCGGCATCGTTCTCCGGCAGGGCGCGTTCGGCGTACCAGGGGTGCCGGAGGCGGGTGACCGGTTCGGTGCGTCGATCGCGGTGAACACCACCGACCTCGACGGCGCAGGGTTGCCGGCGCCGGCGATCGCGTACGGCGCGCCGGGCGAGGACCTCGGCAGTGTGCCGGACGCTGGGGCAGCGGGTCTGGTGGCGTTCGACGTCAGCACCGGTGACGTGACGCTGGCGCGCGACCTCACGCAGGATTCGCCCGGCATCAGCGGGAAGGCCGAGCGGGGTGACCGTTTCGGCGCGGCCGTGGAGGTGTTCCAGGGGCCCGGCGGGTTCGGCTGCAGCGCGAGCACCGCGCAGGGCTACACGATCGTGGTCGGCGTGCCCGGCGAGGACTTGGACGGCGTCCAGGATGGCGGCATGGTGCACATCGCTCGCGGGCTCGCCACCGATACACCTCTGTCACAGGACACGGCCGGGGTGGACGGCGTCGCCGAAACCGGTGACCAGTTCGGCGCGAGTCTCGCGTTGACGTCGTTCTGTGAGCATGACGGACCGTCGCATGTGAAGTTGGTGGTCGGTGTACCCCATGAGGACATCGGCGCAGCGGCCGATGCCGGGGCGGTGCATCTGTTCGCGACCGACGACGACGAGTTGCCGCTGCCGCAACGGTGGAGCGTCAACCAGGAAACGGCATCCGTGGCCGGTGCGGCCGAGGCCGGCGACCGGTTCGGCACGACCCTCGCGCTCGGCGGCCCGTGGCGGGACGGCCTTGGTGAACCGGTCGTGGTGGGCGTACCGGGTGAGGACGTCGACTCGTCCACCGACGCGGGCTTCATCCAGGTCTTCGGTGACGGGACCACCGCGCCGGGCAACGGAGACGTCGGTGTGGCGCAGTCCGATCTAGGCGACCCGGCGCAGGCCGGTGACCAATTCGGCGCTGCGCTTGCCGCGCGCTACCAGGCGCTGTTCGTCGCGGCACCCGACGACGTGACCTACTCGACCGGCGTGGTGCATGTCATCGGTTGGGACGCGGTGTTCGGCGGTGGCGCGGACACCGTGATCGCCCCTGGTGTCGACGGCGTGCCGAGCGGCGCGGCCCGATTCGGAGCGGCGCTGGCCGCCTAGGCTGGAACCAATGCCGGTTAGTTGCGGAACGGTGGCGGCGCTTCACGTCTGTCGCGAGACAGAGGTGGCGGGCCTCGACGCCGGGGGAGACCCCGCGCTCATCGCCGGTTGGATCATCTAAGCCACAGCGGTCAAGAAGGCGGCTCAAGCCCGGCTCGGCCAAACGGAGGCGCCGCGTCAAGGGATGACCAGCGAGGAGCTCGAAGCCATCGCGGACGCCTTCAACGACCTGTTCAAGCTGCTCCGCGACGCTGACCCGCGCGACAAGGTCGAGCTATACAGCCGCATGGGCCTGGGGCCGACGTGCCAACCGGCCAACGCCCGCCCGGCTCGCTTCCGGCTCGTTCGCCACCCCAGCAACGTTGCCCGCGGTTCATGCTGGACGCGATAGGGGGACGCGTATGAGGCCGTTGCTAACGGTCAACACGCGGGTAACGAAGTGAATGATCGTGGTGGGGGCCACCGTGTCCGGGCGGCCGCGCAGTTGACTGGTCCGACAGCGGTCGTGCTCAGCCGCGTTCCCACACGGCGACGGCATCCCCGTCGGATTGCGCCACCCAGCCGAAGGCCTCGGGTCGTGCAGGGGTGCCGGTGAACGTCAGGGTGAGCGTGGCGGTGCCGGCCCCGAACCGTACCGGCTTGCTCTGCTCCGCCTCATTCTCCCAGCCCTCGGCGTCGTAGAGGATGAACATCGCCGGGTCGACGATGATCGGACGGTTGGCGGTGACCTCGAGGACGGCCGTGGCGGAGTGAGCCGACCAGGTGGCCGAGGTGAGCGTCACGGTGGCGACCGGAGTAGACCTGCGGGTGACGGTGACGATGCGGCCGTTCTGCGCGAACGTGAGCGACGGGTCGCTGTCCTTGATCGCCGGAGGTGCCGGCACGGTCACGCTCGCCATCGGGGTGGAGGCCACCACGGTCGGCACGGGCTGCTGGCCCGCCGAAGCGACCCCGATGGAGTTGAGCGACGCGGCAGCCGCCAGGCCGATGACCACGAGCGCGACGCCAAGGGGCTTCTTCATGGCCCCACCCTATCGGCGCGTCTCCCGGCGTGGTCAAGCGAAGGTGCACCGGCCGGCCTGGGCACCACGGAAGTCGGCCACGGGTGCCCTTCTCACTCGTACGGGTGGTAGTTGCGGACTGCAGGTGGTGGCGCAGGCGGGGCGGGTACTGAAGGTGTCTGCTTCAAAGGCTTGGTGATGCCAATGCTCACGCTGCTGACGACCGCGGGCGTGGCATCCGAAAATCTGTTCACACTCTGGATAGACCGGTCACCAGAAAGGTCCCGTGGCCGGCGCCGTGCGTGGCGGGACGGCGGCATTCGCTTCGCCTTCTACGGGCGGATCTCCACCGACGGCTACCAGGATCCGGTCTCGTCGCGGCGGCGGCAGCTCGACGCCGCCGCCCAGCTGACCGAGCAGCGCGGCTGCATCGCGGTCGAGTTCTTCGACATCGGCTTGCGGCTCGAAGAGATCACTCCGAAGAACTACGAGGCGGCTCTCGACCCGTTGCGTACGGTCGCGGAGATCCTCGCGAACCCGCGCTACACCGGCCGGCAGGTGTGGAACCGGCAGCGCACCGAGCACCACGAGACCGTTCCCGGGGACAAGCGCACCAGCCTCGGTCGCACCCGAACCCGCAACCCGCGCAGCGCATGGGTGATCTCACGTGAGTCGACGCATCCCGCTCTCGTCAGTGACAGTGAATTCCTGACTGCGCAACGGGTCAATTCGATTGCTGTGCCGGGCACCGGCATGGTGCACACGTACCTGCTGACCGGGCTGCTGATCTGCCTGTTGTGCGGGCGCCGTCTGGAGGCCCACTGGATCCACGGCCGGGCCGGCTACCGCTGCCGTCGCGGCCGCAGCAGCGCTCACCCGGCCTGCCGGCTGCCGCGAAGCGTCTACTGGGCCGAACGCCGCATCATTGACCGACTGCTCGCGGTGCTGGTGAATGCGTGCGATCAACCGCCGTCGACCGTACGGGATTGGTCCAATTGAGCGCCCAGGTCATGGAGCCGGATTGCCACCTGCAGTTGCAGGGCCCGGTCGGGAGCGCGCCAGCCCGCTCCGAGAACGCCGTCGACCCGATCGAGTCTTTTCAGCAGGGTGTTCACGTGCACGTGGAGCGCGGCGGCGGTTCGGGTGACGTTGCCGGCGTTGCCGAAGTAGGCCGACAAGGTGGCCACCAGTTGCGTCGACCGTCGTGCGTCGTGGGCCAGGAGCGGTGTCAGCACATTGTCGAGGAACCGGTGGAGGTCCGTCGCGCGATCGGTGTCGAACAGCAGGGCGAACATCGCGTACGGCTCGGTGGTGGACCCCTGATCGGTCACGCCCAGGATTCGCATGAGATCGCAGCATTTGCCGGCGATGTCGAACGCCGGTCCCCAGCGGTGGCCGGTGACCGCCTCGGCGACGACTCGTACCGGCGATCCGAGGTCCTGGCGAAGGCGACCGTGCACTGTCGCGGCGAGCCGGGCGGGATCCGATGTCGTGGCGAGCAGTGCGGCGCGGCCGAGATGTTCGCCGGCGAGCCCTTTCCATTCCGAGGAGAGTGCGTAGAGGTGGCGGCTGACCTCCGGCACACTCTTCGTCTCGGACTGCGCGACGACGATGACGTTCAGCGCGGTGAGGTCGATGCCGCGTGCGTGCGCCCGGGCACGCTGGGCGGGGGTCAGCGGTGGCGCCGAGACGAGCAGTTCGGTGAGCAGTTCGCCGCTGACCCGTTCCTCGGCTTCCGCGACGGCGGTCTCCTTGAGAATGAGCAGGCCCATGATCTGAGCTGCGCGCTCGAGGGTGCGTATGTCGACCGGGCTGGGCTCCTGGCGCCGGGTGAGCAGGAGCGCGCCGAGGTGGGTGTCACCGGCTTGGATCGCAGCCGCGCTGTGCCAGAGGCCGGTGCTGTCGGTGGTCGTCGCCCATCGGCCGGACTGCCGGGCCTGCTCGACCGCGTCCGGCGACCGCCGCTGCGCGGTTGGCTCATTGTCCGGGTCAGGCGAGCATTGGGCGGTGACGGCACCGGCCCGGTCGAAGACCGCGACCGCCCCTTGCAGGTGGTCGACCAGCAACCGGGCGATGTCGTCGGCGCCGCCCCCGGTGAGCACCACCCGGGCGAGCGATTCGTGTACGGCCTGGGCCCGTTCCATCATCGCCACCTGCCGCTCGATGGTGCGATACGCGGCCCGGCTTTCGTCGTACAGCCTGGCGTTGTTCAACGCGATGGCCGCGTGGTCGGCGAAAGCGCTGAGAAGCGCGACCTCGTCCGGTTCGAAAGGCCGTTCGGTGCGGTCGGCGGCGAACAGGACGCCGATGACCTTTTCGCCGACCAGCAGAGGCACACCGAGCAGCGCGACCATGCCTTCCGGAACGACGAGGCCGTCGAACGTCCGATCGTGCGGGACGTCGCCGGCCTTGAGGTAGTTGCTGACCCAGGCCGGCGCGCCGGTCGCGATGACCAGGCCGCCGACGCCGGTTCCGGAGGGGACCCGGGCGTGGTTGAACGCCGGGGAGATGGTGCCCTCCGACGCCTTCAGCGTCAGCTCGCCGTCCGTGTCGAGCAGCGAGAGGTACGTGAAGTCGGTGCCGATCAGTTCGTGGGCCTGGTGAACGATCGATTCCAGGACCGCGTCCAGTTCCCCGAGGGCGGTCAGCGACCGGGCGGTCGCGTACAGGGAGCTGAGCTCGCGGTCCCGGCGCATCCGGTAGGACGCGAGTTCGAGGCGTGACGGGCGGCCTTCGGGGGCGTCGTTCATCGTCGACCGCTCCTCTCGCGGTGTGCATCGTGCCCACCGTAAAGCACCGAACAGTGTGGTGATCTTCTCTCACCGGCGGGTCCCGACCCACCTAGAGTTCGTCGCAGCGGGGTGTGACAGGCCTCACAAACGAGGCGGGAACCGGGAGCTGCTCATGATCCACTCACTTTCGTCACCTCCGCTCGGAAAGGCGGCCGTGAAGGTCGCCGCGGCACTTGCCGGTGTCCTGCTCGCCACAGCCGCCTGTGGCGGCGGCTCCTCCGGCGGCGGCGACGCCTCCGGCACGGCGGGACTCAAGGGCAAGACCGTCACCTTCGTCGGGTACGGCAAGGACAACCCCTGGGGTGCCTCCTTCAACGGCGTCTTCGTCCCCAAGCTCGAGTCCCAGGGCGTGAAGGTCGTCGATCTCACGACGATGGATCCCGGCACCGCGGTGACCAACTTCAACCAGGCCATCTCCAACAAGCCCGACCTGATCGTCGCCGCCCTCCTCGACACGTCGTCGACGGTGGTACCGATCAAGAAGGCCAAGCAGGCCGGCATTCCGGTGCTCGTCTTCGACGGGCGTCCTGACCCCTCGGTCGACGGTGACGTGATGCAGGTGCTCTCCGACAGTGAGGCGCTCGGCACCGCGGCCGCGCAGAACCTGGTCGAGGGCCTGAAGGCGCAGGGCCGCACCTCCGGCAGCATCATCGCGATCACCGGCACCAAGTCCGGCTTCGCCGCCCAGGACAGGATGAAGGGCTTCGACGCCGAGCTGGCGAAGACGCCGGAATACAAGGTGGTGGACATCCAGGACGGCAACTGGGATCCCACGCTCTCCGGCAAGATCGCCACGCAGCTCTTCGCCAAGTACGGCTGCTCGGGCATCCAGGGTGCCTACGGCATGGCGGACTACCAGGCGCTTCCGATCGTCGCGGCGGCCAAGCAGGCCGGCTGCCCGGTGGGCGGCAAGAACGGCCTCATCGTCACCGGCAGCAACTGCTTCAAGGCCGGTATCGACGCCATCAAGGGCGGCACGCTCTACGGCACCGCGACCGAGGATCCCGGCACGATCGCCGAGCAGACCGCCGACTACGTGATCCGGTACTTCAACCAGCAGAACCCGCCCGCGAAGGAACTCGTCAAGGAAGAGCGGGTGACCGCCAAGAACGTCGCGCAGTTCGCGGAACAGTGCAGCAAGGCATGAGTCCGGCCGCCGAGGAGCTGGTCCGCGTCGACCAGCTCACCAAGAGCTTCGGCAGCACCCGCGCCGTGCGCGGGGCGTCCTTCGGCATCGCCGCCGGCGAGATCCACGCGTTGTGCGGGCACAACGGCGCCGGTAAGAGCACTGTCGTCAAGATGCTGTCCGGGCAGGAGACGCCGGACTCGGGCGCGATCCGTATCGGCGGCGGCGTGCTCGACCTGCGCAGCCGGCAGGTGGCGCAGCGCAGCGGCATCGCGCTCGTCGACCAGGAACTGAGCGTCGTGCCCTCGCTCACGGTCGCCGAGAACCTCATGCTGGGCGACCAGCGGGCGCGCTGGCTCAACCGGCGGCGTGCCTCCGGGCCCCGGTTGCGCAGCCTGCTCGACAACGTCGGGCTTGGTCACGTCGATCTCGATCAGCCGCTGTCCGAGCTCGGCATCGGCGAGCGTCAGCTCATCGAGATCGCGCGGGCCCTCGGCCAGGACGCCCGGTTGCTCATCCTCGACGAACCGACGGCCACGCTCAGCGACGTCGAGAGCGAGTACGTCTATGCGGCGGTCCGCGCCGTAGCGGCCGCCGGCTGCGCCATCCTCTTCGTCTCGCACCGGCTCGGCGAGGTGCTCGGGCTCTGCGACCGGGTCACCGTCATGCGCGACGGCGCGGTGGTGGCGACCACCGAGGTGGCCGACCTGACCATCGACTCTCTCATCGTCCAGATGCTCGGCGAAGCGCCGCACCGGTCGCGCAAGCGAACCGGAGGTGAGGCGGGGAAGTCCGGCGAGGTGCTGTCCGTCGGCGGATTGTCGGTTCCCGGCCGGGTCGAGGACTTCAGCCTCGGGCTCCGGCCGGGCCGGGTGTACGCCCTGGCCGGCCAACTCGGGTCCGGAGCCTCCGACGTGCTGCGCGCGACCGCCGGCCTCGTCCCGGCGGCGGCCGGCGACATCAGGGTCGACGGGGTCGTGGTTCGTCCCGGCCATCCGATCGCCGCGGCCCGGGCCGGCATCGCGTTCGTCTCCAACGACCGCAAGTCCGAAGGGCTGTTCCTCGACAAACCGATCAGCTGGAACCTGCTCGCCACCCGCCTGCCCAGCGTGACCCGGTGGGCCGTGCTCGACCGGCAACGATGGTCGGCCGTGCTGACCGATCTCGTGGGCCTGTGCGGTCTCGACGGCGGGCGGACCGGCGACAGCGTGCGCTCGCTGAGCGGCGGCAACCAGCAGAAGGTCTTCGTCGGTCGTGGTCTCGGCCGCTCGGACGCCCGCGTGCTGCTTCTCGACGATCCCACCCGCGGCGTCGATGTGGGAGGTCGCGCCGCGATCCACCGGCTGCTCCGCGACGCCGCCGACCGGGGCATGGCCGTGCTGTTCAGCTCGACCGATCTCGAGGAGCTGCTGGACCTCGCCGACGTCGTGGTCACCATGCACAAGGGCGTGGTCGTCCAGCGTCACGACGGCGACGTGGCCGGCTCCGTGCTGCTCCGGGAGATGACGCACGGCGCCGCGGCCCCGGCGGAGGAACGCCGGTGAACGTCATGTCCGCCCGGCCCCGTTCCGCCGCGCCGATCCGCCGGCCCGGCCTCGTCGTCGACGGGGTCCTGCTGCTTGCCGTGCTGGCGGCGATCGTGCTGGCCCTGACGACCGACCGGTTCCTGACCGTGGCCAACGCCAAGGCCATCCTGACCTCGGCCAGCCTCGTCGGCATCGCGGCGCTCGGGCTGACCCTGATCACCATCGGCGGATCCGCGGTCTCGCTCGCCATCTCGCCCAGCGTGGCCGCCGTCGGGATGATCTTCTTGTCGGCGCAGTCGCTCGGCCTGATTGCGGCTCTGGTGCTCGCCGTGCTGTGCGGAACCCTGATCACCGGCCTGCAGGGCGCGGTGGTCGGCTACGCCGCGGCGAACCCGGTGGTCCTGACCATCGCGGCCAGTTTCGCCATCACCGGCATCGCGACCGGCGTCAGCGGCGGGTCGACGGTCTCGCCCACCGCCGGCGGGTACGACCGTCTGAACGCGACGCCGGGCGGCGTGGCTCTCAGCGTGTACGTCCTGATCGGGCTGGCCCTGATCGTGGAATGGACGCTGCGGCGGACCGGGTTCGGGCGCTCGCTCTACCTCATCGGCGAGAACCGCCGCGCGGCCCGGGCCGCCGGCCTGCCGGTCGGCCGGATGACCGCCGTGGCCTGGCTGGGTGCGGGTGCGTTGTTCGCGGTCACCGCCGCGTTCACCGCCGCCTTCAACACCTCGGCCAACGTGAACCTCGGCGGAACGCTCACCTTCGACGCCATCGCGGCGGTGCTGGCCGGCGGTACCCCGATCTCCGGCGGGCGTGGCTCGGCGTTACGCACGCTCGCGGGCGCGGTGCTCATCGCCGCCGCGTCCGACATCCTGCTGCTGCGCGGCTATTCGACCGGGGTCCAGATCATGGTCAAGGGAGTCATCGTGCTGGTCGTCGTCGTCACCGTGCACCTGCGTACCCGAGGGAGCCGCGCATGAGAGCCAGGCGGCCCGAGGCCTCGCTGCCGGTGGCGGCTCTCGCCGTCACGGTCATCGCGTTCGTGCTTGTTCCGACGTACACCGGCTCCGCCCTCACCTCGTTCGACGTCTACAACATGTTCCAGATCCTGGCCCGGCTGGGCCTGCTCACCCTTGCGCTGGGACTGACGATGATCGCCGGCGAGTTCGATCTGTCGGTGGTGGGAACGTACGCGGTCGGCGGGATGCTGACCGTTCAGGCCGGCCAGCAGCACTGGGCGTGGGGCCTCCTGGCCGCGCTGGGCGCCGGCGCGGCGATCGGGCTGCTCCAAGGCGGGCTGATCGCACGCCTGAAGATCCCGTCGATGCCGGTGACCCTGGCGACCTACATCGCGCTGCTGGGGCTCACCAGCGCCCTGTCCGGCGGACTCACCAAGACCTACTCCAACGCGACCGTGACACTCTGGGTCGACCAGAGCCTCCTCACGTACTTCTCGCCGCGCAGCCTGATCACGCTGGGCCTGTTCGTCGTGGCGGCGGTCGTCCTGTCGCTGAGCCGCTGGGGCCGCGAACTTCGCGCGATCGGGGGCGACCGGCGCGCCGCCCGCGTCGCCGGGGTCGGGGTCGACCGGCTGATCGTGGGCACCTTCGTGGCCTCCGGCGTGTTGTCCGCGCTCGGTGGGTCGCTGCTGAGCTTCAGCCTCGGTTCGGCCAATCCCGATCCCGGCGTCCAGCCGCTGATCGTGGCGGCCGCCGCGGCTCTGCTGGGCGGCGTCTCCCTCGCCGGTGGCCGCGGCCATCCGCTGGGGTTGCTCGCCGGCAGCCTGGCCGTCGCGCTGCTCGCCGAGATCGTGGCGGTCGCCGCCGTGCCGCAGTACGTGTCGCAGCTCTTCTTCGCGGGCCTCCTCGGAATCATCGTCGTCATCGACGCTCCCGATCTGCACAGCGCGCTCGTCCGGCTACGGACCCGCCTCCGGTCGTCCCACCATCCCCGCACCTCGATCCAGGAGAGCGCCGATGTCTGAACTCACCCTGCTCTACTCCGACCTCCGGTTCCCCGAGGGCGCCCGCTGGCACGACGGCCGCCTCTGGTTCTCCGACATGCACACCGGACAGGTGTTCCGGGCCGACCCGGCGGCGCGGACGCTCGAGGAGGTCGCGGTCGTCGAGGACCAGCCGTCCGGGCTCGGCTGGCTACCGGACGGCTCCCTGCTGGTGAGCTGCATGATCGACCGTAAGGTCCGGCGGCTGGACCCGGACGGGAAGCTGAGCGTCTTCGCGGACCTCTCGGATCTCACCGATGCGCCCGTCAACGATCTGGTCACCGACGACCGGGGCCGGACCTTCCTGGGCGGCTTCGGGTACGACCTCTACGCCGATGCTCCGCAGCGACCCGGTCCGATCTTCCGGATCGACGCCCGCGGCCGGGTGACCCTGGTCGAGAACGACATGGTGTTCCCGAACGGCATGGTCGTCCTGCCGGGCACCTCGACCCTGGTGGTGGCGGAGACCTGGGCGGCCCGGCTGACCGCGTTCGACATCGGTGAGCACGGCGACCTGACCGGCAAACGCACGTGGGCCGAGCTGCCGCCCGGGTCGACACCCGACGGCATCTGTGTGGACGCGACCGGATCGGTCTGGGTCTCCTCCATCGCGACCTCCCAGTTCCTGCGCGTCGAGGCGGGCGGCCGCATCACCCGGACGATCGACGTCGAGGGACGCTGCGCCACCGACTGCGTGCTCGGCGGCCCGACCGGAACGACGCTGTTCCTCCTCACCTCGAACAGCTGGCAACCATCCGAGACCACTGGACGGGCGGGACGGATCGAGATGGTCGAGGCGGGCGACTGATGCACGGACTGATGCAGGACCGGCCGCTGACCATTCCGACTCTGCTGGCGCGGGTCGAGACGAACTTCGGGCACAAGCGGATCATCACCGGCGGGACGACCGAGACCGTGGCGACGTGGCGGGAGGTGGCACCTCGCGTACGGAAACTGGCGCGAGCCCTGGAAAGCCTGCACGTGCCCGCCGGGGCGTGCGTCGGCACGTTCGCCTGGAACAGCCAGCGGCACGTCGAGCTCTATCTGGCGATCCCGAGCTCGGGACGGATCCTGCACACGGTCAACCATCGGCTCTACCGCGAGCAGGTCACGTTCATCGTCAACGACGCCGACGACGACGTCCTGTTCGTCGACCGGACGATCCTGCCGGTGATCTGGCCGTTGGTCGCGTCGTTCGCGTCGGTGCGGCACGTCATCGTGATGGACGACGGCGGCGACATGCCGCTGCCGGACGACCCGCGCGTGCTCGACTACGAGGAACTTCTCGCCGGGCAGACCGACGGCCCGCTCGAGACCGTGATCGAGGATGAGAATCTCGCCGCCTCGCTCTGCTACACCTCCGGAACGACGGGCAATCCCAAGGGCGTCCTCTACAGCCATCGTTCGATCGTGTTGCACAGCCTGCTTCTGCTCGGCGCGGACGTCTTCGCGCTGAGCGAACGAGACGTCGTGGCGCCGGTCGTGCCCATGTTCCACGTGAACGCGTGGGGACTTCCGTACGCCGCCATGCAGAGCGGTTCCGATCTGGTGCTGCCCGGACCGCTCCGGGCTCCGGAGGAGTTGGTCTCGCTCCTCGCCCGGCACCGGGTCACCTTCAGCGCGGGCGTCGCGACCGTGTGGCGCGATCTCGTCCCGGTGCTCGGCCGCCACGACCTCAGCAGCCTCCGGCACGTCGCTTGCGGGGGCGGCGCGGTCGACGACGCGCTGTCCAGCGCCTACGAGCGAGCGGTCGGGAGACCGCTGATCAACGCGTGGGGGATGACCGAGACGAGTCCGGTCGTCACCACCTCCCGCCTGGCGACCCACCACGACGAGCTCGACGGCGACGCGCGCCGTCTGCTGCTCGGCAGCCCCGGCCCGGCCGTGCCGTTGACCGAGATCCGCGTCGTCGGCGACGACGGCGTGCACCAGCCATGGGACGGGCAGAGCCAGGGCGAGCTCCAGGTCGCCGGCGCGACGATCGCCAGTGCCTACTTCGGCTCGGACACCGGGGCGGACGCGTTCACCGCGGACGGCTGGCTGCGTACCGGAGACGTGGCGACGATCGACCCCTGGGGGTATCTGCGGATCGTGGACCGCTCCAAGGACCTGGTGAAGTCCGGCGGTGAGTGGATCTCCTCGGTCGCGCTCGAGAACGCGGTCATGTCCGACCCGCGGGTCAGGGAGGCGGCCGTGATCGGCGTGACCCACCCACGCTGGGGCGAGCGGCCGGTGGCTTGCGTCGTGCCGTCCGAAGGAGTGGATCTCACCCCCGACGACGTACGGGCCCATCTGCGCGGTCGTGTCGCGTCGTGGTGGATCCCCGAACGCGTCGAGATCCTGACCGAGATACCCAAGACCGCCACCGGCAAGTGGTCGAAACAGACGCTCCGTCAACGGTTCGCCGACTCGGCGACCGAAACCCACTGAACCAGCGAAGGATCCACGATGCCCATCGAACCGCGTCTGATCGTGACGGGCCACGACCGCGACGGCGATGCCGTCTTCGTCGAGGACCGCCACCCGGAACCGGTCAGCGTCCAGGCTCTTCCCGGAGCCGACTTCTATCTCCTGTGGGGCACCCCGGACGGGGAGGCGAAGGTCGGCGAGCGGGACGCGAAGCCGGTCCTGCGGCCCTACTTTCCCGGACTCGGCGGCAGCCGGGCGCTCTTCCTGCGGTGGGCAGCGCACTCGTCGGAGCCTCAGCCGGTGCCGGACCCGGTCGGCGACGCCGAGGAGGTCGCGCTGAAGCTGCCCGGCCTGACCGACCCGTTCGAGGAGAACGGCGACGGCATGCACACGACGGACACGGTCGACTACGCCATCTGCCTGGAGGGTGAGCTGTGCCTCGAGCTCGACAACGGAGCCGAGGTGACCCTGACGCCGGGCACGTGCGTGGTCCAGCTCGGCACCCGGCACAAGTGGAAGAACCGGTCTGATCGAGCGGCGCTGATGTGCTACGTGCAGATCGGAGCCGTACGAGTCCCCGGCTAGGCCGGTGTTCGTCCATTGTGGATATTTCCCGCATGTTTCTCTTGTGAGTTCGATGTGACCCATGCCACAGTAAGTGACACTCAGTGCCGCTCATCAATGCTCTTGCGGCACAGCGTGCTCGTCTGGAGGTTCGCACATGAGTCGAATGATGGCGTTCGCGACCGCATTGGCGACGGGGGCGGTGGTCTTCGGGGCAAGCCCGGCCACAGCCACGGTGGGAACCGCCCCGAGATGCGCGGAGCTGGCGGCAACCCCGATTCCGGCCTCGGTGATCAGCCTGCCGACCCGCGGTGGCCGCGTCGACTCCGCGTCCTTGGTGACTCAGGTCGTGAGCGGCCGGACCGTGGAGTACTGCAACGTCCTCGCGTCCATCTTCCCGAAGGACCCGTCCGCTCCGGACATCAGGCTGCGGGCCGGGATGCCGGTCGGCTGGAACCGCGACACGATGATGTTCGGCGGCGGTGGCTACAACGGAACGATCCCCGACATCACCGGCAACGTGCCGTTCGGCCGCCCCGATTCACCCACTCCGCTGGCCCGGGGATATGCGACGTACGCCAGCGACTCCGGCCACCAGGCCGGGCCCGCTGCCTCTCTGGACGGGTCCTTCGGCCTCAACGACGAGGCCCTCCGGAACTTCGCCGCCGGCGACGCGCTCAGGAAGACCCACGACGCCGTCCAGTACCTCGTCCGTCGTGGCTATGGCGCCGGACCCGGCCGGACGTACTTCACCGGCGGCTCGACCGGCGGCCGCGAGGCTCTGGTCGTCGCGCAGCGCTGGCCGGACGCGTTCGACGGCATCATCTCCGCCTACCCCGCCTGGAACAACATGGCCGAGATCCTCGATCTCGGATACCTGGCGCAGGTGATGTCCCGGCCCGGCGCGTTCCCCGACCCGGCCAAGCAGGGCCTGCTCTACAACAGCGTCATGGCGGCCTGCGACGGGCTCGACGGTGTCGCGGACCGGATCATCTCGAACGTCGGCGGCTGCCATTTCGATCCCCGGGCGCTGCGCTGCCCGCACGGCGCCGACACCGGGCCGGCCTGCCTCTCCGACCCGCAGATCGCCTCCGTGACGGCTGCCTCCACACCGTTCCGCTGGCCGTACCGCATTGCCAGCGGCGAGCGCTACTACCCCGGGTTCCCGTTCCTGTCGGGCGCCGACATGAGGACGCCGTATCTCGGCTTCGGCACCACCGCGCCCGCCAACCCCATGCCGGCCACCAGCGCGTACGGGTTCCAATACTGGGATCAGTGGGTGAAGTACTTCCTGACCCGGGACCCCGGCCACAACTCCCTGGCTGTGGACCCGCGGCGGCCCGGGAAATGGCTCCCACGGATCAGCTACCTCTCCACCATCCAGGACCGCAACGACGTGGACCTTCGCCCCTTCGCGCGGTCCGGCGGACGACTGATCCTGATGCACGGCTCCGCCGACGAACTCGTCTCGCACCGGTCCACCAACGACTACTACCGGCGCGTACGGGCAACGGTCGGCGCCCGGCAGACCGACGCGTTCATGCGGTACTACGTGGCACCGGGAGCGAACCACGCCAACTTCGGTGCGCCCGCGTTCGCCGCCACCTGGGACTCGCTCTCCGCCCTGGAACGCTGGGTGCGGGACGGACAGCCGCCGGCCCGGCCGGTGGTGCAGAACCCCCGGGACGGCCGGACACGCCCGCTCTGCGAGTACCCGGGCTGGCCGAGATACCGCTCGGGTGATCCCGCCCGCGCAGAGAGCTTCACGTGTGCCCGGGGGACCGCGTGACGGCGGGTGGGCGGGTGGCGATCCGTACGCGAGCGTTGACCAAGGTTTTCCGGGGTTTCCGAGCTGTGAATGCGGTCGACCTGGAGGTTCGCGAGGGCAGCGTGCACGCGCTGGTCGGTCCCAACGGCGCCGGCAAGACCACGCTGTTCAACCTGTTGACCGGCTTCCTGGCGCCCACGTCAGGCACGATCACGTTGTTCGACGAGGACGTCACCGGTCTGCCGCCCGAGCGGGTCGCCCGCCGGGGCGTGGCCCGGTCGTTCCAGATCACCAGCCTCTTCGACACCCTGACGAGCCGCGAGCACGTGGAACTCGCTCTGCAGGGGCACGGCCGGCAGGGGTTCCGGTTCTGGCGGTCGGAGAAACTGCTCGGCCGGCATCGGGCCCGCGTGGACGAGCTGCTCGTGCAGGTGGGACTGATGCCGCTGGCGGACAGGCAGGCCGGGCTTCTCGCGTACGGGCAGAAGCGCGCGCTGGAGCTGGCCCTGGTCCTGGCGCTGGACCCACCGGTGATGCTCCTCGACGAGCCGACGGCCGGGATGGGGATCGAGGACGTCGACCGCACCATCGAGCTGGTCCGCCGCCTCGCGGCCGGTCGCACCGTGGTGTTCGTCGACCACAACATGCACGTCGTCGGCAGCCTGGCCGACCGCGTGACGGTGCTGCAGCAGGGCAAGATCCTGGCCGAGGGCGGCTACGACGAGGTCCGCAACGACGAACGCGTGATCACCGCGTACCTCGGTGAGGCCGACCATGCTTGAGGTCACCGGCCTGTCCGCGTGGTACGGCCAGGCGCGGGCGCTGCACGAGGTGGACGTCCGCGTGGACGAGGGCGAGGTCGTCTCGCTCGCCGGCCGCAACGGCGCCGGCAAGACCACCCTGGTCCGGTGCTTGATCGGCCTGCACCAACAGGCTTCCGGCACCGTACGCCTGCACGGCCGCGACATCACCGGCCTACCGGCGCACAGCCGAGCCCGCGCCGGCATGGGCTGGGTCCAGGACGACCGCGGCATCTACGCCAGCCTCACCGTGGAGGAGAACCTCCTGCTGCCGCCCACGGTTTCCGACCGGGCCTGGACGCTGGCACGGGTCTACGAGACCTTCCCCGTGCTCGCCGAGCGCCGCAAGGCGCCCGGCAGCACACTCTCCGGCGGAGAACAGCAGATGCTGGCCATCGCCCGGGTGCTGCGGACCGGCGCCCGTCTGCTGCTCATGGACGAGCCCTCCGAGGGCCTGGCCCCGGTGATCGTGTCCCGGATCGCAGCGATCATCCGCGACATCAAGGCCACCGGTGCGGGCGTGCTGCTGATCGAGCAGAACGTCAAGTTCGCGGCCACCGTGGCCGACCGGCACTACCTGCTCAGCCAGGGCCGCATCGTCGAGACCCTCGACAACGACGAGTTCCGGCGCCGCGAGGGTGACCTGCTCAAATACCTCGGCATCTGACCGACTGGGGGAGACACCATGGAGAGCAAGCGGAAGTGGGCCGGCGCCTCGGCCTTGACGGTGACGCTGCTGCTGAGCGCCTGCGGCGGCGGAGGCCCCGGGAGTTCCGGCGGTGACTTCACCGGCGGCAAGCTGGTGCTGGCGGTCCTCAACGATCAGTCCGGGGTCTACAAGGACGCGTCGGGGCCGAACTCCGTCAAGGCGGTCAAGATGGCCGTAGCCGACTACCAGAAGAAGTACGGCGACAAGGCCGTCGTCAAGAAGATCGAGGTGACCTCGACCGACCACCAGAACAAGCCGGACATCGCCAACACCAAGGCCGGCGAGCTGTACGAACGCGGTGGCGCGGACGTCATCCTGGACGTGCCGACCTCGTCCGCCGCCCTGGCCGTCGCCAACCAGGCGAAGAACCACAAGAAGCTGTTCCTCGACGTCAGCGCGGCGACCACGGCACTGACCGGGGCGCAGTGCAACAAATACACCTTTCAATGGGCGTACAACACCCACCTGCTCGCCACCGGCACCGGCGCGACCGTCACCCGCAACGGTGGCAAGAAATGGACGATCATCTACCCCGACTACGAGTTCGGTCAGAACATGACCAAGTCCTTCACCGCGGCGGTCGAGAAGGCGGGCGGCACGGTTCAGGAGACCATTCCCACGCCGTTCCCCAACGAGAACTTCGCGACCTTCCTGACCAAGGCCGGCAGCGGCAATCCCGACGTGATCGGCACGATGCAGGCGGGCGGTGACCTGATCAACCTGGTCAAGCAGTTCAACGAGTCGGGGCTGAAGGACAAGGGCGTCGAGCTGGCCGTCGGGCTCATGCTCATCAACGACATCCACTCGCTGGGCGTGGAGCAGTTCGCCGGCACACTGTTCACCGACCCCTGGTACTGGAACATGGACGCCGAGGCACGCGCCTGGGCCGACCGGTTCCTGGCCGAGACCGGGGCCCGCCCGAGCTTCGAGCACGCCGGCAACTACTCCGCCGCACTGCAATACCTGGAGGCGGTCCAGGCCGCCGGCACCGACGACGCCGACGCGGTGGTCGCGAAACTCGAGGGCAAGAAGGTCAACGACGTGTTCCTGCGCAACGGCGAGATCCGCGCCCAGGATCACTCGGTCGTCCACGACGCCAACCTCGCCCGCGTCAAGAAACCGGCCGACGTGAAGGAGGACTGGGACTACGAGGAGATCGTGACCAAGATTCCGGCCGCCGAAGGGTTCCCGCCGGCCGAAGCGTCCGGCTGCTCGATGACATCATGAGCGCGGTCCTTCAGTACGCCGTACAAGGGTTGGCGGCCGGCAGCTTCTACGCGCTGGCGGCGCTGGGGCTGGCGGTCATCTTCGGGGTCCTGGGCGTGGTGAACTTCGCGCACGGCGCGTTCTACATGCTCGGCGCGGTCGCCGCGGCGGTGCTGCTCGACACCCTCGATCTCACGCTGTGGTGGTCGCTGCTTGTCGTACCGGTGCTGATGTTCGGGTTCGGCCTCGTGGTCGAGCGGCTGCTCGTGCAGTGGCTGCTCCGGCTCGACCCGCTCTACAACCTTCTGCTCACCTTCGGCCTCACCCTGATCCTGGTGGAGCTGGTCAAGCAGCGGTACGGCGTCTCCGGCCTGCCGTACCAGCTGCCGGGCGGGCTGCAGGGACGGTTCGACGTGGCCGGCGTGGTGCTGCCGCGCTACCAACTGTTCGTCCTGCTGTTCTCGGTCGCGGTGTGTGCGCTCGTCTGGCTGACGATGACGCGCACGCGGATCGGCATGATCCTCCGGGCGGCGACCGAGAACCCGGAGCTCGCCCGGGCGCTGGGCATCAACGTGGGACGCTGGGTGGCGCCGGTCTTCGGCTTCGGCGTCGCGCTCGCCGGCCTGGCCGGGGTGCTCGCCGCGCCGTTCCGGGCGATCACCGCCGACATGGGCAACAACTTCGCCATCATCCTGTTCGCGGTCGTGGTCATCGGGGGCCTCGGGTCGATCGTCGGCGCGGTGGTCGCGGGCTTCCTGGTCGGCCTGGTCGAGGCCTTCGGCCAGGCGTACGCCCCGACGTTCGCGCAGATCCTCATCTT
This sequence comes from Nucisporomicrobium flavum, assembly GCF_016464385.1. GTDB lineage: Bacteria > Actinomycetota > Actinomycetes > Mycobacteriales > Micromonosporaceae > Actinoplanes > Actinoplanes flavus_A. Next base: position 161,858 of record NZ_JADMLH010000011.1, read on the forward strand.
CGTCCTGATGGCCCTGGTCATTCTGATCAGGCCGGCCGGGCTGTTCGGACGTCAGGAGGCGACCACATGACCCAGTCCGTGATCATCGAGGCCCCGGCCGACGGGGCCGACGTCCCGGTGACCGCGAGCCACCCGAGGGTGCGGTGGATCCTGCTGGCCGCCGGCCTGGTGGCAGCGCTGGCGCTGCCCTGGTTCCTCTACCCGCCGGTGGCGATGGACATCGTGGCGCTCGCGCTGTTCGCGATCGCCCTGGACATCCTGCTCGGCTACACCGGCCTGCTCTCGTTCGGACACGCGGCGTTCTGGGGCAGTTCGGCGTACGTGAGCGGCCTGATCGCCACGCACTACGGCGTACCGTTCCCGGTGGCGGTCGTCGGTGGCGCGGTCTTCGCGATGATTCTCGCGCTTCCCATCGGGTACGTGTCGGTGCGCCGCTCCGGCATCTATTTCGCGATGGTCACCCTCGCCTTCGCGCAAATGGTCTACTTCGTCGGCTACCAGTGGAGCGACCTGACCGGCGGCGAGAACGGGTTGCAGGGCGTACCCCGGTCGTTCTTCGGCCTCGAACTGGTGGAGACCGATTCGTTCTACTTCTATTACGCGGCCCTGCCGATCCTGCTGTTCGGCATGTGGGCGGCGTGGCGGATCGTGCACTCGCCGTTCGGGCGAGTCCTGGTGTCGATCCGCGACAACACGCCGCGCGCCCGAGCGCTCGGCTACGACGTCGACAAGTACAAGGCCCTCGCCTTCGTCCTCTCCGCGGGGTTGACCGGCCTGGCGGGTGGGGTGTTCGCGATCAGCCACCGATTCGTCGCGCTGACCGAACTGCACTGGACCACCTCGGGCGACGTCGTGCTGATGACGGTTCTCGGCGGTATCGGCACGCTGTGGGGCGGCATCGTGGGCGCCTTCCTGAACGTGACGCTCGCCGATTACCTCGCGTCCTCCGGCTTCGGCGGCATCGACCTGATCACCGGTTCGGTCTTCGTCCTCGTGGTGCTGCTGTTCCGCCGCGGGGTCTGGGGAACCGTCCGCCACCAGTGGAATGTCCGGCGGCTGCGACGTGCGGCGGCGCGCCGCGCCGCGCCGAGTTACAGTTCGCCGGATCGCAGTTCGCGCCACCCAGCGTCAGGAGAGGGCACCGGTCGGTGACTTCGCGGAAAATACTGGACACCAAGTATCGGATCTCGGAAACGGCGATGGCCTTGTTCCTGAAGGAGGGGTACGCGAACGTCACGGTCGAAGCCGTCGCCGATGCCTCCAGCGTGTCCCGCCGTACCGTTTTCCGGTATTTCGCGAGCAAGGACGAACTGGTGTTCCCCGACCACACCGAACGCCTCGGGCTGGTCGAACGGTGTCTCGCGGCCGCCCCGGAAGGTACCGATCCGGTAGATGCCGTCATCATGGCCACCGAGGAGTCGCTCCGTGAATTCCTCAGCCGCCCCGAACTCGTCCTGCGGCGATACAAACTGACGCGCATCGTGCCCGAGTTGCGCAGGCGGGAGGTCGTCGAACACGAACGGTACGTGGCGCTGACCCGGTCATACTTGCGCGATCATCTCCCGCCCGACGCGCCCCCGTTCCAGCCGATGGCCCTAGCCGCCCTCATCGACGCGATCCACCGGTCGGCGCTCGGCAACTGGGTACGTGAGGGCGGCGCCACCGATCCCGAAGCGGAACTGGCAGCGGGCATGGAATGGGTGCGCCGCATGATGATGCACCAGTCGGCGTTCTCGTCCGCTCCGCTGCTTCTCGCGGTCCTTCCCGACACGCCGCAGACCCGCCAGGTGTTGACGTCGCTGAAGGCCGCCGGGCAGGAACTACCCTGACCGCGTGGGTCGCCTGCCCAGAGAAGGGGCCCCATGTCATCGGCTACGGTCGTCAGCGGCGAGTCAGGCCGTCGACCTGTTTCACGAAGGTGCTGCGCTCGCCTTCCCGGTTGCCGCACAAGAGCCGTTGCGCCCTCAGCAAGACTCGTACTAGCTGAGCCCGGGCCAACGGACATGACTCCAAGCCGTCTCCGCCCGACCCCGCACTGACGTAGCGGGCGGCAGGCTCATTCGAGCTGGTCAGCGCCAGGGCCAGTGCGGGGAGCGCCGTCGACAGCGTGCCAGGGGGAGTGGGCGGGCTGGCCGGCGAACCACGCTGGGCGGCACGGACGCCGTCAACGTGACTCGCCGGTGCACTTCCGGTCGATCAGAGTTGTACCGTCCGGCTCGCTCGGGCCCGGATTGTTTCCGCCCGCTGCACGTCGACGTACTCCGCGACCGCCACCGCGTCCGCCTGCCCGTGCTGGAAAGCGGCTGTCTCACCGCGTACCGTTGCCTGCCAGGGTGTTGTTCCTGAGCAGGACACCTCGCTGCGGTACGAGCCGACGGCCGCCCGCCGTCCTTGTTGCTGGTGCAGGGTTCCGTTGACCGTCAGGTTCACCGGGCGTGAGCAAGTGACCGTGCCGTGCAGGACGGCCGCGCCGCTGGTGACGGAGCCGGTCGCGTCGATCGTGATGGCCAGGGTCACCCGCGGCGGCAGGGCGTAGCCGTGCAGGACCAGCGTGCCGGCCGGGGATTCCGGGAACGCGCCGACCATGATGTGGTACGTGACGCCGGCCTGCGCGGTGAAGGCGATGCGTGACTGCAGGCTGCCCGAGTCGTCGTTGCAGGCGACCTGTTCGAGCGAGCCTCGCGGGCCGGTCCAGGCGGACAGCACCGTGTCGTAGTCGCTGCCGGAGGTGTCCACGCCGATCTCCGTCGTGGCGGAAAGCGTCACCGAGTACCAGACCGTGTGGGCCGGCGGGGCGATGCATTCCGGGTCGTCGGCAGCCTCGGTGGCTTCCGACGTGTCCTGTGTCGTCTCGAACGGCACAGCGGTGAATGCGACGGCGTTGTCGAAGTCGTCGTTGGCCGGGGGCGCCGCGACGGCCGGCGACGGCGCGAGGAGCACCAGGCCGAGCGCCAGTGCCGCGGCCAGGGTTGTCTTCACCTGTCTCATGGCTGTCACCTCTCGAACTTGCGCTGGCCGACGTTCGCGTCACCGAGCGCGTTGTCGCCCCAGGCCGCGATGGCGCCGGGGTTGCGGCCTGTGGCGTCCGTGGCGATGGCGATGTAGTCGCCCATGTAGGCGGGGTTCACGACCACGTCCTGCCAACCGGTGACCGGTGGGAACTGGGTCGCCGTGGCGCGCCTGTTCGACCAGGTCGCGCCGCCGTCGCCCGAGCGGGCGACGAACGTGTCGATCAGGAAGTTGCGGTCGTCGCGCCGGCGGTCGTAGTAGGTGGTCCAGACGGCGCCGGTGCTGTCGACGTCCACCGCGGGGAACCATTGGTCGATGCCGAGGGCGGGGTCGTCGTTGTTGACGCGTACGGGTGCCGACCAGGTCGTTCCGCCGTCGGTGGACCGGACGACCTGGATGTCGCCGAAGCAGTAGGTGGCCGATGCGTTGCAGAAGCCGGCCGGGTCGGGTTTCTGCCGGGCGCTCCCGTCGTGGTAGGTCACGTAGACCGTGCCGCGTCGCGGCCCGCGGCTCTGGTCGACCGCGAGGCCCTGCAGGTCCAGCCCGGTGCGGAACTGTCCTTGCAGGACGTTGCCGTCGCCGATGCCGGTGACGGGGGCGACCGTCGCGGCGGGGGCGAAGGTGGCGCCGAGGTCGGCCGACCGGCGGATCCGGATCTCGCGGGCGGCGCCGTCGGCGGCGAAGCGTTCCCAGCCCACGTACACGGTGTCGCCGGGGCCGGTCTCGACCTGGGCGGCCTGCAGCGAGGCGTCGAGTTCGCAGGCCTCGTCGAGGATCGCCGGAGTGGTCCAGGTCCGGCCGCCGTCGGTGGACCGGACATACTCCAGGGCGAAGTGCGCCTGGTCCGGGCAGGGACCGCCGGCGCCGGCGAGGCCGGTGAGATCGATGTCGAGGTACGCGACGTGGAGTACGTCGTCGGACGCCGCCGAGGTGGGTCCCGGTTCGACCGCCATCCACGGTTTGTCGAGGAAGTGCAGCTCGGCGTCCTTGGCGGAGGCGGCCACGGCCGGCGCGAAGGTGGTGCCGCCGTCCGTGGAGGCCGAGACGGTTATGTCGCTGGTGCCGGATGTGCCGCCGGGCGCGGTGTCCACGGCGAGCGAGGCGAAGTAGAAGTTCTGCGGGCTGGTGCACCCGATGACCGGGTCACCGAGCAGGTCGCGGAACATCAGGGTGCCGGGGATCGGGTCGGCGACCAGCGCCCCCCGGTCGGTGTAGTGGCGGCCGGCGTCGGTGGAGCGGGCCCAGCCGTTGAAGCTGAGGCTGCCGCTGGGGCTCTCCGCGAGGAAGGCGGTCGACACGAAGCTGCCCGAGTCGTTCCAGCCGATCAGCGCGTTCGACCCGCACCAGCCCGCCGTGGTCTCGCTCTGCGTCATACCGGTGAGCCGGCTGTAGAAGTCTTCCGCCGCGTACGTGTCGTTGGCGAATCCGGGGCGAGCGGCGCGCGGACCCTGCACCCGGACGCCCTGCCGCTGCCGGGCGGCGGCCAAGTCCCGCAGGTCGTCGCTGTCCTCGGCGAGTTTGAGCAGCGTCTGCCCGCCGGCGGAGAGGCGTTGCACCACCTCCGGTCGCAGCCGTTCGAGGTAGTTCTCGCCGTACTTCGTCAGGATCGCCAGGTGCTCACCCAGCGACATCGTGGGTGGTGCGGCCTGCCCGGAGCCGGCGGGGGTCATCGCCGCTATCAGTACGGTGGCCGCCAGGGCACCGCCCACCCGATTCCATGATCGTCTCACGTGCGTCCTCCAGCCTGCGTCGTGCGACCCGCGACGACGGGGCAGAGGCATCGGAAGGGATCCGGCTTCCCAGGCGGTGCGCGCTGCCCCGGGAACCGGTCGGCACTGCGCTGCAACGTTTCGGTGGCGATCGATGCTTGCACGCGGGCGCCCGGCTCGGCTGTCCAGCAGCCGACACCGGGCGCCCGCGGACGCCAGTCCTGGTCGGACGGTCGAGGATCACGATGTCGCGGAACGAGACCACGTCCTGTGGGGCGCCGTGAGCCTGGACGTCGATGTAGCCCACGGGAGCTCGAGTCGGGGTTGTCGGGGCGGCCCCGGAACGGCAGGCCGGGCACGTTGTCGTACACGTTGATCACCACGCCGTTGCGGGTCACATGGTTTCCGGGGCGCTCTCTTCGGCGCTCGCCCGCGTGCCGACCGCCTCGACCGGTGCGCCGGCGGTCCTCCGGCGGCTGGGCCACCCCGTTGCAGAGGTGAAGAACGCCGTGCGCGGCCGCAGTTTCAGTAGAGGCTGTCGACGTGCTTCGCGGGCGTGCGGCAAGTGAGGAAGCAAGGCGTCCACATAGCGGCAATTCGGCTCGCTGAAAATGTGTTACGTACGTCAGCCTCGATCGATGGTTGATACGCCGGAAATCTTCTGACAATATTTGCCCATCTCGATGGGAGCGCTCCCAGCTAGTCCGTGTGCGAGGTGTCATGCGCCAATCCGTGTCCGGGCGCCGGCTGCCGGTGGCCGCCGCCACGGCTGATGTGGTCACAGCCGTCGCCGGCGTCGCGGCCACCCACCTCCCATGCCGTACCTATGCCGTCAACAATCAGCGGCCCGGCGGCTTCATCGCGAACGTGAGCCACCGGCCTCGGTGAATTCAACGCTGAGCGTACGCATGCGGTCTCTCCACTGTATGCGCGCAGACTCCCGCTTTCACACGGAGGAACCCACATGACTTCTTGGACGCGTCGCCGGCTTCTGGCCGCCGGGTTGACGATCGGCTCGCTGGTGGCCGCCGGGGCTGTCTTCGCCCTGTCCGTACCCTCCGCGCAGGCGCTGGAGAACGGCGTCGCCCGGACGCCGCCGATGGGCTGGAACAGCTGGAACACGTTCGGATGCAACATCAATGAGACGCTGATCCGGCAGATGGCGGACGCCATTGTTTCGTCCGGCATGAGTGATCTTGGATATAAGTACGTGGTGGTGGACGACTGCTGGTTCAATCCCAATCGGGATTCGTCCGGTAATCTGCAGGGTGATCCGTCGCGGTTCCCGAGTGGAATGAAGTCGCTGGGGGACTATTTGCATGCCAAGGGGTTGAAGTTCGGCCTGTACGAGGTGCCGGGCACCAAAACCTGTGCGCAGGGGACGGGTGGTTATCCGGGGGCGACCGGCAGCCAGGGTCACGAGGCGCAGGACGCCCGGCAGTTCGCCTCGTGGGGGGTGGACTATCTCAAGTACGACTACTGCTCGGGCAGCGGCACGATCAACGATCAGGTAGCCACGTTCGCGAAGATGCGGGATGCGTTGGCGGCGACCGGCCGGCCGATCGTGTACAGCATCAATCCGAACAGTTTCCACTGCTGTACCGGTCCGCAGCGGAACTGGGGCGATGTGGCCAACCTGTGGCGCACCACGGAGGACATCACCAACAAGTGGGACACCGGGAATACCAACGGGTATCCGATGGGCATCCAGAACATCGTCAACGTCACGGTGCCGCTGGCCGGTAACGCCCGGCCGGGAGCGTTCAACGACCCGGACATGATGGAGGTCGGCCGAGGCGGGCTGACCGACACCGAGCAGCGTAGTCATTTCGCGTTGTGGGCGATGATGGCCTCGCCGTTGATCGCGGGCAACGACATACGGTCGATGTCCTCGGCGACGCAGACGATTCTCAAGAATGCGAACCTGGTTGCGATCAATCAGGACAGTCTGGCGGTGCAGGCGACACAGGTGTCCAACGACGGTTCCCGGCGGGTGCTGGCCAAGAAGCTGGCCAACGGAGACGTCGCGGTGGCGTTGTTCAACCAGAGCGGCAGTGCCACCACGATCAGCACCACGGCCGCGGCGATCGGCATGTCGGGCAGCTCGTTCACCCTGCGCGACGCGTGGAGCAACGCCACCAGCACCACGACCGGCGCGATCTCGGCCAGCGTCCCGTCCCACGGCACCATCGTCTACCGCGTCAGCAGGACCGACACGCCCAGTTCACCTCCGCCGGCCTCGGAGCCGCCGCCGGCCGCCGGCAGCTGCCGGGTCAGTGACACGATCAGCGCCTGGAACACCGGCCTGACCTCCAACCTCACCATCACCAACACCGGCACGACCGCCATCAGCGGCTGGTCCCTGGCGTTCACGCTGCCGAGTGGCCAAACCATCACCTCCGGCTGGAACGCCACCTATTCACCCAGCGCGGGCCAAGTGACGGCCAGGAACGTCTCCTACAACGGCGACCTCGCACCGAACGCGTCCCTGACGATCGGTTTCCAAGCCGACCACACCGGCAACGCCGCCGCCCCGACCTCGTTCACCTTGAACGGCGCCAGCTGCACAGTCGCCTGATCGCCGGACCGAGCGCGGCCTGGAACCAGCGGTTTCAGGCCGCGCCGCCCAGAGTCGAGCAAGCGGTGGCGCCGCTCGTGGCGCCGTCGGTGTGGCCTGCTGACGCGCGGGCTACGGCGTACCCATGCAACTTCTCGCCGATACGGACCCACAGGTGGTCGGAGGGAACATCAGCCTGACACCGAAGTGGCCATCGGCGGCGCGGGCGCGGTTCGGGTTCACCTGCCCGGATCGACACAAACGAAAGCCCCATGCGCTGACTTGCTGCGCACGGGGCAATGGTCGTGTCCGGAGCCCAACACGCGACCCCGGCCTAAGGATGATCTCCGTGGAGATAAGTGGTGTCCGAGGCCTAACACTCGAGATACGCCCACGGTGCTCGCCGCGAAGGCTCTGGCGAGTGCATGGTGATGGGTGATCGTCCGACCGCCGGCAACGGCGCTGCTGGCGGCCATCATGCGGCCGGATCGGGCGTCCGATGCGATCGCGAACGGTGAGGACGAGCGAGCCTTCTGCGGCAACCAACTCGAGCGCCTCCTGCCGTTGCTGCTTGCGCATCATGTGCAGGTGTGGTTGCCGGAGGCCGGCGTTCTGATCGACCCAGGCGATCCGGCACATCAGGCGTTGCCATGCTGCTGGACCACCACAGGCCGAGTGCGAGTTCATGTGCTGCCGGTCCACCACGGCCGCGATGCGTGTTCAGGCCAGGGCACAGTGCCGGCACCTTGGTGACCGTCCACCCTGCGGTTACCAGCTTGTCGACGCCGGGCGCACCCGAACGCCGCGCACCCCCCATAGGGGCACCGACTGCACCGCCTGATCCCGCCACGGCCGACCAGGTGCGGTGGATCTTCGCCCGCCGCCTCGACGGGTGGAGCGCCGCGGCCATCGCCCGCACCCTGAACGCCGGACATTGAGCGGCTCGCCGGTGATGCCGAGTTCGCTGCCCGCCGACTGCTCGGCCTGGAACAGGCGGGCCCGGGTACTTCGACGCGCGCCCGGTCGACGTCGAGCACGCGACCGGCCGCCGGCTGGATCACCGCGGCCACCTTCAGCGCGATGCCGGTTGGCCGGGCCAGGCTACGTGACGAAGCGGCTTTACAGCGCGACGTCGACGCGATGCGTGAGATCCAGGGCGGCGTACCACGCGGAGGAGGCCGCCCACGACGCTGCGGGCGCGCTCGGCTGGCTCGTCACACGGCCTTCAGCGCTCTGCTCAGGGCTGATCGTCGGCGGGCTGGTGGTGGTCGTCACCCTCATCAGTCGCCGCCGGAGGCCGCGGCCACGACTGCCTGAGGCACCCGGGAGCTGAGTACCTCGACTCAGGCGCCCGGGCCCGCGGGTGCCGCAGGCTGATGCTCCCCGCCGAACCTTGAGCCAGGAGCACGCCGTGACCAGTCAGTCCTCCGTCCCGATCAAACCCACTGCTGCCTTCGTCGGCGCCTCCTGGGCCGCGCTTCTGCTTGGGGTGGTGACGTTTGCCGTCGGGCTGTGGAACGCGTCCATGATCAAGAGCGAAAAGGGCTTTTACGCCGCCGTTCTAGTGCTCGGCCTGTTCGCCGCTGTCTCGTTGCAGAAGGCGGTGCGGGACCGGGCCGAGGGTCTGCCGGTCTCGGCGCTCTACCTCGGGTTGTCGTGGTCGGTGTTGGCCCTGGCGGTCCTGATGCTGGTCGTCGGCCTGTGGAACAGCGGGATGACCCTCAGTGAGAAAGGCTTCTACGGTCTCGCCTTCGGCCTAGCGCTGTTTGCCGCGGTCGCCGTGCAGAAGAATGTCCGGGACGCCCTGCGGGACCGGGCGCCGTCGCACGCCGTTGCCGTGCTACCGGACGTCCAGCAGTGGGCCGGCCGGCGCGATGGGTCCGCGGCCTGACCCCGGACCGGCTCGGTTAGCCGTGGAATAGCACGGCGCCGCCACTCGCGCCGTGCCTCCGCGTCACCGCGGTCGCCGCGCGAGCGACGGTGACGGATTACCTCGTCAGCTGCCCGTAGTCGACGACCTCGGCGTCCGCCGGAGCTTTGAACGCGGGGATGCTCGCCCCAAAGTCGGTGAAACTGATGTGGCCGTCGGTAAGAACCTGCGCCTCGATCCGCAGCGGGTACGGCTCGCCGACCGTCGCGACGTAGAGCGTGCCGCCCTCCGGCCCGTTGTCGACCAGACCGATGGCGGGAACACCGTCGATCTCCTTGGCCGGTCCCTTCGTGACCTTGCCCTCGTTGTCCAGCAGCTCCGCAATGCTGGCGGCACCGAACAGCCCGGAGAGGTTCTTGTCGCCGGGGGGCACCTTGGCCCATTTCCCACCCACCGACCGGGTGAGCTCCTTCGCCTTCCGCGGATCGCCGATCATCGACCAGAACTGCTCGTTCGGCCGGACGTATTGCTGGCCACCGACCTCGAGCAGTTCCGCCTTCGCGGCACCCATCGCCAGTGACCCGCTCAGGTCCGAACCGCGGATCTGGAATTCGATCGTCGCCCGCTGGCCTGCGCTTTTCATGTCGCCGTTGATGCGGTAAGAGGTTGCACCTTTGACGGCGGTGTGGGCGCGCCGCAGAATCTGGTCTGCGGGCAGCGCCGCGACGCCGTTGTCCGTCGCCGTCGAGGGCGTCACCGACGGCGACGGCGCCGTCGAGACGCCGCCGTTGTTGTTGCTGCTCTGGCAGCCGGTCAGCAGCAATGCGGCCGTGGCCGCGAGCGTGACTCCGGCGTGCTTGATCGTCTCGATCTTCATTCCCATGTCCCCCGTTTCCGGTCGGCAGGCCCGGGACGTTATCGCAGTCGGACCAGCATCGATTCGCCGGGACGGACCCACCGTGCCGGTGCAGGAGGTGCTGTCACGGGTCACCTGGACCGCTGGCAGGCCGGGTGGTGACTGAGAGAGTTGCATAGGGCCGGCTTCGCCCGTTACAGCCACACCACGGCGCGAGACGTGCCGAGGTGGCCCGCCTACAAACCGGAGGCCCGCCAACATGTGGATCGACGCCACCAGCAAGATCGTCACCGACCGGGACAGACAAGAACGAATCTTCTGCAAAGTCCGCATCTGAGACCCGGTAGTCGTCGGCCACCAGTGCGTCCCGTGCGGAGCAGCACTTCATTGATCTGCTGCTCCGCACGAGCAGGCCGGCCTACGGCTTGCGCTGGCTCAGCGGTCCCGCTGCGGGTCCCGATGCTCACCGGGCTCCACCGCTACCGGCTCACCGGACTGTTCATTTGCGGGTTGCGCGGGCGCCAAGCGGAGGGGCACTGGGCACAGCCGCGCCGAGAGTCATCTCCGCGATCGCCAGACTCAGCAAGCCGAGGTTCCAGCGCCTACCGTCTTCATCCCGGGCGACGGATCACCGCTTGACGTCCATCGGAGCATCCGACCCGGCGCCAACGTTCGAGAGCGCCCGGGGGGGGGTGACCTCACCGATTCCTGGCGCCATCGTCAATCGCTCCTGCGGGGTGACGCCATGCCGCTCGCAGACTGCCATGGTGGCCGGAGCGCACACCGTGCCGGATCAGAGTGGAGGCTCGAAGATGGTACGAACACAGTCATATCCTGGACGGTCGACTCGCCGGATGCTTGTGGCGGCCGCGGTGCTGGAGGGGGCGGCGGGCGTTCTCGGGATCGCCGGCCTCGCTCTGTGCACGATGGCGGTCGCCTCCGTGACTCGGCAGCGGGTGGCGAAGATGGAGATCCCGCCGTCCGAGCTGGCTCGGCAGCAGTTCGGCAGGTTCAGGGCTGCGACCTCCGCCGGCGTGAGCGCCTGGCGCACCATGCCGTCCGGGCCGCCGGTCGATGGCCTGCGGCCGGAGCGGGAGGCGTCACGGCGTTGAGCGCGGCCGCCGCCGGCCGTCGGTGCATCCGGCGGCCGGCCGCTAGGCCGGCATCCTGGGATCCGGCTGCCGGGTACAGGGCACGCCGGATCCGTGCTCGGCTATCCGACCCGGATGAGGAGGCAGCAGCCGGCTCCGAGGCCGGATGCGGTGGCGCCGGGCTCGGCCCTCGTCGCGCCGTCCACTCGTCCGGCTCCCAGGGTCAGTACCGGTAGTCGTGTCGCACGCGGATCGGACGGCGCGAGCAGGACGACGACCGGGAATTGGCCCTCGGGCTTCATGCGGTCCTCTCGGAACGTCGGCTGTGTGCTCCACCATGCCGTCCAGGGCACAACCAGCACGGCGGCCGTCACTGCCAGGGCCGCCGACCACGCGCCCGCACTGCGGCGCCGGCGTCGGGGGTTGCCGGAGCACAGGCTCCTCCGCTGAGGCCGTACGTCGCCGTCCCCGGACGTTCTGGGGGCCCCCGATCGCGGCCTCCCGCCGTCGACCGCCTGCGCGTCGTGGTCGATGCCAGAACAGCGTGGTTGTCCCATCGCCTCAGGATGGACGTCGCCGTGGCCGGCGAACGTCATCTGCCAGGGACGAAAAGCCCTCTACCATGCCGCCCGGTCGTGGCCGTGTGCGCCGGTGTCGGAGACACCGGATACGGACGGCGCGCCGAAACCATCCATTGAGGGTGAGGAGTGCCCACCGCCGACGCGTGACCGTGAACCCGTACGCCGGGCGGGATCGGCCTGTCCGCACCCTGGGGGCACACGATGACGGAAACGACCAGCGCGATCGATGAACAGCGGTCCGGCGCTGCGGCCGGTCGACCTCCGTGGTACGCCTGCACGGCCGCCGAGGCGGTGACGGCACTGGGTACGGATGCCGAGCGCGGGCTGGCACCGGCGGCGGCCGTCGAACGGCTCCGCCGGCTCGGGCCGAACCGCATCGCCGAGGAGAAGCCGCCGCCGGCGTGGGCGGTGGCGATGCAGCAGCTGCGCGATCCCATGAACATCATGCTGGTGGTCGTGGTGGCGGCCGGGATCGTCATCGGTGAGTTCTCGACCGCCCTGATCGTGACGCTGCTCGTGCTGCTCAACGTCGTCCTCGGGGCGAGGCAGGAGCTGGCCGCGCGGGCCAGCGTGGACGCCCTGGCCAAGATGCAGGTCCCGGCCGCGCGGGTGCTGCGCGACGGCCACGCCGAGGTGCTGGCTGCCGTCGAGCTGGTGCCCGGCGACGTCGTGCACCTGGAGGCCGGGGATGTCGTCCCGGCGGACGGGCGCGTGCTGCGTTCGGCCACGCTCGAGACCCAGGAGGCGGCCCTCACGGGCGAGAGCGCACCGGTGACGAAGGACGCCGCCGCTCTTCCACCGGGCGAGGTGGCCCTCGGGGACCGGTCCAACATGCTGTTCCAGAACACCTCGGTGACCCGGGGCACGGCGACGATGGTGGTCACGGCGACCGGCATGCAGACCGAGATGGGCCGCATCGCCACCATGCTGACCCAGGTCCAGCGGACCCGGTCGCCGTTGCAGCGTGAGCTGGACAGCCTGACCAAGGCGCTCGGGATCATCGCCTGGACCGCGGTCGTGTTCATCGTCGTGGTGGGCTGGGCGCGCGGCCTGGAGCTGGATCAGCTCCTGCTGCTGGGCACCGCGATGGCGATCTCCGCGATCCCGACCGGGCTGCCGGCGTTCGTCGCGGCGTTGCTGTCCTTCGGTGCGAAGAACCTCGCCGCGGCGCGCGCCATCGTCAAGAACCTCACCGATGTGGAGACGCTCGGCGCCACGAGCGCCATCAACACCGACAAGACCGGCACGCTGACCATGAACCAGATGATGGTGTCGGTGCTGTACGCCCGCCGGGCCTGGTTCTCCGTGGCGGGCGAGGGCTACCGGAAGTCCGGGGCGATCACCTCGGCGGCCGGGACCGCCGTTCCGGACTTCACCGGGCTGGCGCTGGGACTCGTGCTCGACAGCGATGCGACCGTCGCGGACGACGGAGCGGTGGTCGGCGATCCCACCGAGGCGGCGCTGGTGGTCCTGGCGGCCAAGCTGGGCGTTGACGCCGAGGAGACGCGGCGGGCGTATCCGCGCCTGGCCGAGGTGCCGTTCGACTCCGAGTACAAGTTCATGGCGACCTTCCATCGGTATCCGGTGGACGGCGTGGAGCGGGTCATCGAGCTGGTCAAGGGCGCGCCGGACGTGATCCTGACCCGCTGCGACCGCGCCGGGGGGCTGCTGCTCGACGACGCCGTACCGATCGGCGAGGTCCGCGACGAGATCGAGGCGGCCAACCGGCGGATGGGCGCGCAGGGGCTGCGGGTGCTGGCGTTCGCGGCCCGGATCCTCGACGGCGACGAGGAGGGGACGCCGGCCCGCGATCCGATGTCGCTCACCGGCCGGCTGATCTTCGTCGGCATGGTGGGCATCATCGACCCCCTGCGCGCGGAGGCGCGTGACGCGGTCCGTACCGCCCTGCGGGCCGGGATCGACGTCCGCATGATCACCGGCGACCATGCGGTGACGGCCCAGGCGATCGCCGGCATGCTGGGGCTCGGCCCCGGCGCGATCAGCGGTGCCGAGCTGCGGCAACTGTCCGACGAGGAGCTCGTCCGGCGGCTGCCCGAGCTGCACGTCTTCGGCCGGGTGTCGCCGGAGGACAAGCTGCGGCTGGCGCGCGCGATGCAGCGGCAGGGTCAGATCGTCGCCATGACCGGTGACGCCGTCAACGACGCGGCGGCGCTGAAGCAGGCCGACATCGGCGTCGCCATGGGCAGCGGCAGCGAGGTCACGAAGCAGGCGGCCCGCATGATCCTCACGGACGACAACTTCGGCACGCTGGTGCGCGCGGTCGAGATCGGCCGCAAGGTGTACGAGAAGATCGTCGCGTACGTGCGGTATCAGATGACGCAGCTGCTGGCGCTGGTGCTGCTCTTCGTGGCGGCCACCGCGTTCAACATCAACCGGGGTATGGCGCTGACCCCCTCGATGGTGCTGTACCTGTTCTTCTTCGCCACCGCTGTGGGCGTGGTCATCATCGCCGTGGACCCGGGCGACCCGCAGGTCATGCATCGGCCGCCACGCGATCCGTCGGTGCCGATCACCAATCCACGGGCGGTCCTGTTCTGGGTGCTGTACGCCGTGGTCCTGTTCGCCGCCGCCCTGGTGCCGCTCGTCGCCGGGCCGGACGAGCCGAGCACCACCGCGCCCAGCGCCGCCGTGACGATGGCGTTCGTCGTGCTCGGGCTCGGCACGGTCGGCAATGCCATCACCAACCGCCGTGACCCGGCCGGTGGGCTGCTGCCGCCGATCGTCAAAGCCGCCGCCATCGGCCTGGTCACGGTCGCCCTGCTCGTGCTCGCCACCCGGGTGGACTTCCTGCAGGCCAGCCTCCTGACCCAGCCACTGACCGGCCCGCAATGGCTGGCCTGCCTGGCTCTCGCGCTGGCGCTGCCCGTGGTCGTCGAGACGGCGAAGCTCATCCGCCGGGTTCGCGTGCCGACGGTGCCCGGCGACCCGGTGGAGACGGTCACGCCGCGCCGAGCCCGTCCGCCGGCGCCGATCCGTACCGCGCCGCCCGTCACCTGAGGCGCCGAGGAGGACACATGGTCAAGCACAAGCACGCCGCACAGGCCGCACACGCCGGTCACCCGCCGGGGGACAACGGTGGTCCGCCCCGGCCGCGCCTGAAGAACAAGGCGTACCGGCAGGAGCTCCGCCTGCTGCACGGCGAACTGGTCGCGTTGCAGGAGTGGGTGAGGGGCACCGGCGCCAAGGTGTGCGTGCTGTTCGAGGGCCGCGACACCGCCGGCAAGGGCGGCACGATCAAGGCGATCACCGAGCGGGTCAGCCCGCGGGTGTTCCGGGTCGTCGCGCTGCCCGCGCCCACCGCGCGCGAGCGGTCCCAGATGTACCTGCAGCGCTACCTGCCGCATCTGCCCGGGGCCGGCGACGTGGTCATCTTCGACCGCAGCTGGTACAACCGCGCCGGCGTCGAGCGGGTGATGGGATTCTGCACCGAGGCGCAGGCGGACGAGTTTCTGCACGCGACGCCGGACGTGGAGCGCGCCATCGTCGACTCCGGCGTGATCCTGCTCAAGTACTGGCTGGAGGTCGGCGCCGAGGAGCAGACGCGCCGCCTGCAGAGCCGGATCGACGACCCGCGCAAGGTGTGGAAGCTGTCCGACCTGGACCTGAAGTCGTACAGCCACTGGCACGACTACTCCCGGTGCCGGGACGAGATGTTCCGGGCGACCGACACCGCCTGGGCGCCCTGGTACGTGGCCCGTACCGACGACAAGAAGCGCGGCCGGCTCAACATCATCAGCCACCTGCTCAGCAGCATCCCGTACGAGCCGCTCGCGCGCCGCTCGGTGAGCCTGCCGAAGCGGCACAAGCCGACCGGCCACCGGGAGCCGGCCGTACCGCTGCGCCACATCCCGACACCGTACTGACCGTCCCGCAGAATCGGAGGAACCATCGTGAGTACGAAGGATGTCCCCGCGAGCCGATCGGCACCGCCGACGGACGCACGGGCCGCCGGGGGTACCCGGGCGCCCGCGGTCGCCTACATCTCCTGGGTCGCGCTCGCCCTCATGACGACCAGTTCGGTGGCGAGCCTGCGCCCGTCACCGACGATGGCCGTGTACGGGCTTGCGGCCGTCTTCCTCTACCTCATCCCGGCTCTGGTCTTCCTGATCCCGACCTCGCTCGTCTCGGCCGAGCTGGCCTCCGGCTGGAGCGGCGGCGTGTACCGCTGGGTGAGCGAGGGCATCTCGAAGCCGATGGGCTTCCTCGCCGTCTGGTGCCAGTTCGCCATGACGGTCTTCTACTACCCCAGCCTGCTGGGCTTCGTGGCGGCCACCCTGGCGTACGTCATCAACCCGGACCTGGCCTCCAGCGGGGTCTGGACCGCGATCGTCATCGTGGTGTGCTACTGGACCGGGGTGTGGGTGTCCTCGCGGGGCACCAAGGGCGTGGCCGGGCTGGCCAGCAGCGGTCTGATCATCGGCACCCTGATCCCCGGCGTGCTGCTGGTCACGCTCGGTCTCGTCTTCCTCGGGCAGGGCAACGAGTCGGCCGCGCCGATGACCGCCGACAACCTCCTGCCGGCGTGGGCGGGCCTGGCGAGCCTGGTGCTCATCGTCAACAACTTCCTGTCGTACTCGGGCATGGAGATGAACGCGGTGCACGTGTCCTCACTGCGTGACCCCGCCAAGCAGTTCCCCAAGGCGATGTTCCTGGCGATGGGCCTGGTGCTGCTGATCTTCATCCCGCCCGCGCTGGCGATCAGCTGGATCGTGCCGGCCGAGCAACTGTCGCTGACCGCGGGCATCATGCAGGCGTTCGACGCGGTGTTCGCCGAGTTCGGCACGCAGTGGCTCACCCCGATCATCGGGGTCATGCTGGTGATGGCGTCGCTGGGCGGCATGCTCACCTGGCTGGCCGGCCCGTCGCGTGGTCTCTTGCTCATCTCCCGGCAGGAGGGCTACCTCCCGCCGTTCCTGCAGCGCCTGAACAAGCACGGCGTCCAGCAGAACATCCTGGTGACCCAGGGCCTGATCACCACGCTGATCGCGCTGGGATACGCCCTGATCCCGGACGTCTCGAGCGCGTACTGGATCTTCTCGGTGATCACCACGCAGGTCTACCTGATCATGTACCTGCTGATGTTCGTCGCCGCGGCCCGGCTGCGCCGGCGGCAGCCCGACCACCCCCGCGGGTACCGCGCCCCGATGCTCGTCGGGCTGTGCGGCGTCGGTTTCGCCGCCTCGCTCGCCGCCCTGCTGATCGGATTCATCCCGCCGTCGCAGTTCGGCTCCGGCAACGTCGGGGTCTACCTGCTGATCGTGGCCGGTGGCGCGCTCGGCCTCGGCCTGCTCGTGCCCTATCTGTTCTACCGGCTGCGCAAGCCGTCCTGGCGGACGGCGACCCCCGAGGAGGTGCCGGCGTGATGCGAGCGACCGTCAATGACGCGGACCGGACCCGCCGGACGACGTACATCGTGCTCGGCGTGATCTTCCTGCTGCTCGCCGGCGTCGCGCTGTTCGCCTTCAGTTCGGCGCGGTCGACGGCCGAGGCGGAGGCCAAGGCGGACCAGTACATCGCCGAACTGAACGCGAACGGCCTGCGGGTCCCCTCCAAGGACCAGATCGTCAAGGTGCTCGGCGACGACGGGGGCGCGCTCTGCGACGACCCGGCCTCCGGGCTCAACCGCGCCGTCCTGTACGGCGCGCTGACCAACGGCGCGGGCGGTCCGGGCAGCCGGCCGGTGATCGCCGACAACAACGTGCTCAAGGGCCAGCTGCTGGCCATCCGGGTGTACTGCCCGGACGAGCTGGAGAAGTTCACCGAGGTCGCTGACGGCCTCCGCTACGCCGACGTGGCGCAGGGGTGAGCGGAATGGACCTGCGTTCCCGCATCGAGGGCCTGATGGGACAGGCCCGCACCGACCTGACCGAGCTGGTCGCCATACCGTCGGTCGCCGACCCGCGCCAGTACCCGCCGGAGATGTGCGGCCGGGCGGCCCAGTGGGTGCTGGACCGCTTCGCCGGGGTCGGGTTCTCCGACCTGCGCCTGGCGGAGACCGCCGACGGGAGCCGTGCCGTCTACGGCGCCCGGCCCGGCCCGGATCCCGGCGCACCGACGGTCCTGCTGTACGCGCACTACGACGTCCAGCCCCCGTTGGACGAGGACGCCTGGAACACCCCGCCGTTCACGCTGACCGAGGTGGCCGGCCGGTGGTACGGCCGCGGCGCCGCCGACTGCAAGGGCAACATCGTCATGCATCTCACGGCGCTGCGGGCCCTCGCCGACCGGGTGCCCGTGAACCTGAAGCTGATCGTGGAGGGTTCCGAGGAGCAGGGCACCGGCGGGCTGGAGGACTTCGTCCCCCGCAACGCCGACCTGCTGCGCGCCGACGCCATCCTGGTGTGCGACACCGGCAACGCGGCGGTCGGTGCGCCGGCCGCCACGGTGAGCCTGCGCGGCATGGTCAACGTGGTCGTCGGGGTGGAGGCGCTCGGCTCGGAGGTGCACTCCGGCATGTTCGGCGGAGCTGCGCCGGATGCGCTCGCCGCTCTCGTGCAGATGCTGGCGTCGCTGCGCGACAGCGCCGGGAACACGACGATCGACGGCCTGGACAACACCCAGACCTGGCACGGGGAGGTGTACCCCGCAGACCGGTTCCGCGCCGACGCCGGGCTGCTGGAGGGGGTCTCGCTGCTCGGCGACGGGTCGGTGTCGGACATGATCTGGGCACGCCCGGCGGTCACGGTGCTGGGCATCGACTGTCCGCCGGTGGTCGGCTCGGCCGCGGCGATCCAGCCGCACGCGCGGGCCCGGCTCAACCTGCGCGTCCCGCCCGGGCTGAACACCGACAAGGCGTACGACGCGCTGGCCGGGCAGCTGCACGCGGTCGCGCCCTGGGGCGTGCACGTGACCGTTGCGCAGGAGGCGGTGGGCCAGCCGTTCCGGGCGAGGACCGGGGGGCCGGCGTACGAAGCGCTCGCCGGGGCCATGCGGGACGCCTTCGGGCGTCCGATGACGGCGCTGGGACAGGGCGGGTCGATCCCGCTGTGCACCGTCTTCGCCGACACGTACCCGGACGCCGAGATCATGCTGATCGGTGTCGAGGATCCGGCGTGCGGGATGCACGCGCCCAACGAGAGCGTCCATCCCGCCGAGCTGGCCGGCATGGCGCTGGCCGAGGCGTTGTTCCTGCAACGGTACGGCGCCCGCTGACAGGCGGGCGGCGGCATCGGACGTGATGCCGCCGCCCGCCGCACGTCACGAGACCACGTGCATGTCGCGCGCGGTGTTGTTGAGCCGCCGCCCGCCGTCCTCGGTCACCGTCACGATGTCCTCGATCCGGACACCGAACCGGCCCGGCAGATAGATGCCCGGCTCGATGGAGAAACACATGCCCGGCACGAGCGGCTGCAGCTCACCCTCCACCAGGTACGGCGGTTCGTGCGTGGTCAGGCCGATGCCGTGCCCGGTGCGGTGGATGAAGTACCGGCCGTACCCGGCGTCGCCGATCACCCGCCGCGCCACCCGGTCGATCTCCTGGCACGTGACGCCCGGGCGTACCGCCTCGAAGGCCGCCTGCTGGGCCCGGCGTACCACGTCGAAGACCTGGCGTTCCTCGTCGGTCGCCGGGCCGACGTGCACCGTGCGGGTGGTGTCGGACCCGTAACCGGCGCACAGACCGCCGAAGTCCAGGATCACCGTGTCTCCATTGCGGACGATGCGGTCGCTCATCTCGTGGTGCGGGTTGGCGCCGTTGGGCCCGGAGCCCACGATGGTGAAGTCGACCTGCGAGTGCCCGTGTTCGCGGAGGAAGCCCGCCAGCTGGGCGCCGATGTCACGCTCACTGCGGCCGGCGAAGCTGACCCCGAGGATGTCCCGGTACGCGGCGTCCGCCGCCGCCCCGGCGGCGGCGAGCCGGTCCACCTCGTCGGACTCCTTGACCGCACGCAGCATCGGCAGCACATCGGTCATGGCGCTGTAGCGGGAGCCCGGCACGGACCGTTGCAGCCCGAGGAGGTGCATCGCCCACGCGGAGTCGGACACCGCATAGTGGCCGACGGGGTCGAGCAGCGACGCGAGTGCCGCGTACGGATCGTCGCCGTCGGCCCAGTCGACGAGCGACACGGCAGCCGCGCCGGGAGCCGGCTCCGCGTCGGGCCTCTCGAGCACCGGGACCATCATGACCGGCTCGCGATCGGTGTCCAGGATGAGCAGGGTGATGCGCTCCGTGACGGCGGTCGGTCGATAGCCGGTGAAGTAGGTGAGATCGGGTCCCGGGCTCACCAGGATCCCGGCGAGCCCGGCCTCGGCGGCCTGCCCGGCCGCACGTTCCATGCGGCGTACGTAGTCCTTCGTGGAGAACGCGCTGGTGGACATCGGACGTTACCTCCTCCCGGCGGCGCGGTGCCTGCCTCAGCGCAGCGCCGGCGGCTGTGTCGGGATGGTGTGGCTGGCCGCCGCGGCGGCGGCGGAGCGGTGGAGGGCGGACGACGCGCCGCCGCGATGCCGGCCCATCAGCAGGGCGAGCGCGATGCCTGCCCCGGCCATGACGGCGAGCAGCAGCGCGGAGCGGGACAGGCCCGCCGCGAGCGCGTCGACCGGCGTCGCACCGTCGGCCGTGCGCCCTGCCGTGACGGCGGTGGACAGGGTGGCGACGGCGGCGACGGCCAGCGAACCGCCCACGTACCGTGCCATGTTCGAGATCCCGGAGGCCTGACCGACCTCGGCGGGGGAGACAGCGGCGGTCGAGGCGGAGGCGGCGGGTCCGTTGGACAGGCCGAGGCCGACCGCGATGACGGCGAGCGGGACGATGAAGGCGGCGTAGCTCCAGGACGCGGTGACGAACGCGAGGCCCACACAGCCGAGCGCGGCGAGCCCGAAGCCGGCCGCGATCGCGTACCGCGGCCCGATCCGTACCGCCAGCGGCGTGATGAACGGGGTGACGGCGATCATCGCCCCGGCCGCCGGCAGCGTGGCGAAGCCCGCCTCCAGCGCACTCATGCCGAAGGCCGCCGGATCCTGGAAATACAGGCTGAGGATGTACATCAGCGCGTTGATCGCGCCGGCGACGAGCAGGATCGCCAGGGTCGCGCCGATCACCACCCGGTTCCGCAGCAGCCGCAGGTCGACCAGCGGCGCCGCGGCCCGGCGCTCGGCGGCCACGAATCCGGCCGCACCCAGGACCGAGGCCACCAGGCAGGAGATGGTCGGCGCCGAGACCCAGCCCCAGTCCGCGCCCTCGCTGAGCGCGAGGACGAGCGGGACCAGGGCGACGGCGACGAGGACGGTACCCAGCACGTCGATGGAGCGCGGGCGCCCGGGATCGCGTGACTCGCCGACGGTGCGCAGGGTGAGGGGGAGACAGGCCGCGGCGACGGCGGCGTCGATCCAGAACAGTCCCTGCCAGCCCGTCGTGTCCGCGAGCAGGCCGCCGATCAGCGGTCCGGCCGCCGCGCCGACCGCGGATGCCGCGCCCCACAACGTGATCGCGCGCATCTGCGCGGCTCCGGACGAGGCGACCGAGAGGAGGCTCATCCCGCACGCCAGGATCGTGGAACCGGCCGCCCCCTGCACCATCCGCCCGGCGATCACCCCCGCGCCGCTGCCGGACAGCGCGATGAGGACGCACGAGACGATGAACAGGGCCAGGCCGCCGAGGAAGATCCGGCGCCGGCCGAACACGTCGCCCATGGCGCCGGCCGTCACGATGACCGCGGCGCCGACGAGCATGTACCCGGTCACGGCCCACTGGAGCTGCTCCATCGTGGCGCCCAGATCCGCGCTGATCGCGGGCAGCAGGATCGTCACCGCGGAGGTGTTCGCGTTGACCACCAGCGCCGACACGCAGGCCGCCAGAAGGACTCCGTGGCCCGCCGAGCGTCCCGCCGCTGTGCTGGACATGACCTCTCCCTCCGCGGGCCGCTGTCGACCGCCGCGGTCCCAGCCTGGCAACCGGGCGGTGCTCCGGCCTCACTCGGCGGGGATGACCGCACCGGACGGCAGCCGCGCGGCGGCGGCGATCACCCCGGCGTGGTGAGGCGGGCACGGCCACAGCTGCCTAGCGTCCGTACCGTGGCGACGGAGCGGGTGGCCGGCGGGGCCGAGGATCTGCAGCGGTTCCTGCTGTTCCTCGGTAGTGCCCTGACCGCCGCCGGCGAGGCCGTCAACCAGATCGAGGAGAGCCTGCGCCGGGTGGCTGCGGCCTACGGTGCGCCCTACGCGCGGGTCAGCGTGCTGCCGACGTACCTGGTGGTGGCGCTGGAACCCGGGCGTCCGGCGACGCTGGAGCCGACCGGTCAGCTCCGCGGCGGGCTGCGGCTCGACCAGACCGCGGCGCTGTTCGACGTGTTGCGGTCGGCCGAGGGCGGTGGCCTGCGCCCCGCCGAGGGAAGCCGGCGGATCCGGGCGCTCATCGACATGCCGCCCCGGTTCGGGCCGGTCGTCCGGGTCGCCGGGCATGCGGTCCTCACCGTGGGCATCTGCCTGGTCCTCCAGCCGACCGGGGGCGACCTGGTGCTCGCCGCGGCCTTCGGGGTGCTGGTCGGCGTCCTGAAGCTGACCGCCGCGCGCTTCGCGGGCGTACAGATGATCATGCCGGTGATCGCGGCGTTCACGGTCGCGGCGCTCACGTTCCTGATCGCCGGAACGGGGTGGGCCGACGCGGACCTGCGCGCCATGGTGGCGCCGCTGGTCACGTTCCTGCCCGGCGCGATGCTCACCATGGCGGTAGTGGAGATCTCCGCCGCCGAGATGATCACCGGCTCGAGCCGGCTGGTGACCGGCTTCCTGCAGCTGCTCCTGCTCGCCTTCGGCATCATCGGCGCGGCGCAGGCGGTGGGCACGCCGCCGGCGCACCTCGGTGCGGACACCGCGCCCGGCGCGATCAGCGGCTGGGCGCCGTGGATCGGCGCCCTCATCGTCGGCATCGGCAGCTATCTGCTGCACTCCGGACCGCGGCGTTCGCTGGGCTGGCTGTGCGTCGTGCTGTACGCCGGCTGGATCGGCCAGTACCTCGGCGGCCTGGTCCTGGGCGGCTACCTCAGCGGTTTCGTCGGAGCGGTGGTCCTGACGATCGTGGCGTACGCGGTGGAGCGGGTCCCGTCGGGGCCGCCCGCGCTGGTGTCCTTCCTGCCGGGGTTCTGGCTCCTCGTGCCCGGGGCGTTGAGCCTCATCGGGATGACCGAGTACCTGAGCCGCGACGTCGTACGGGGAGCCGACGACCTGGTGGGTGCGATCGGCTCGATGGTGGCGGTGGCCCTCGGCGTGCTCTGCGGCCATCCGCTGTTCCGGTCACTGGCCCGCGCCGTGGGCGCCCGTCAGGGCTCGAGGTCGAAGGAGTGACGCCCGGGATGGCCCTCGAACAGCAGGCACGCCACCTCCTCCGGCGGGTCGCCCGATTCCTCGTGGACGGTGGGGCAGGCACCCACCTGCTCGATCGCCGAGGAGGTCAGCGTCCAGCGGATCCACCATTCGACCTCGTGGCTCTGCTGCCCGACGTCACCGTGGGGACCGTCGTGGCGGAACTCGAGACGGCACTCATGGTGACGTCTGACGTGGTGGGTGGCGTAGGGCCGGCGCATGAGCCAGAAGACCTGGTAGTCGCTGAGTTCGATCCGCGCAGGACACCGTTCACCGGGCGAGAGCACGACAGACACCGTACTGGGAGCACGCCCGGATAGCGACCGCGGAAAGGTCGGATCCTCAGGAATCTTCGCCGATCACGGGCGGGGAGAGGCCGGTCTCCGCTCGACCCGCGCGTACGGGGCGACGCCGACGGTGTGCAGCCACCGGTCGCGAGCGGTCCGAGGCAACGTGCCGCCGTCCTTTCCGTTGCGATGCCGGCCCGCCCGACGGCGGGCCGGCATCCTGCCGGGCAACGGTGTGTCTCTCCCTCACACCCGGACCCGGGGGCGCATCCGGGCTGCTGGGCGGACGCGCCTTCGACAGTGCCGCGCAGGGCCCCACGTCTGCCCGGCATGTGCGCCGCGGGTCGTGCTCGCCGGCGTTCCACCCATTCAGCCCGCTGCCGGCCGCGGGGACCTCACCCCGGAGGGATGAGACGGGCTCCGCCCGGTCTCGCGGGGCGCGGCCCGGGTGACGCCATTCATTCCAGCCGGATGAGGCAGCGGGTGGGAGGTATCGAGCAGGCTCGGCCCGACCCGGAGGTCCCGCTTGGAGGAGGACGACATGACCGACATGCAGCAGTCCGAGAGTGATCAGCCGGCACCGGCCACGGGCGCCGGCCCGCCGCCGCCCGCCGAGGCGAGGCGTCCGGCGCATTCCGCGCCGCAGGCCCCGTTGACCGCCAGGGCGACCGCATGGCTGGGATGGGTCCTGTTCATCAGCATCATCATGCTCGCCGCCGGCCTGATCAACATCGCGCAGGGCATGGTCGCGCTGTTCGACGACGACTTCTACGGCGCCTCCGCGGCCGGCCTGGCGGTCGGGGCGAGCTACACCGCGTGGGGGATCGCCCTGCTGGTCCTGGGCGTGGCGCTGGTCGCGGGTGCCTACGGCGTCCTGACCGGCTACGGCTGGGGCCGGACCATCGGCGTCGTGGCCGCGGCGGTCAACGCCCTGGTGAACCTGGGATTCGCGGCGGCGTACCCGGGCTGGACGGTTCTGGCCGTGTCCTTCGACGTCATCGCCATCTACGCCCTCGTCGTGCACGGGGGAGCGGCCAGGGCGCTACGCACCAGCCGGCGATGACCGGCGTCGCGCACCTCGCCGTCAGATGAGGCCGAGCTCGCGGGCCCGGAC
Organism: Nucisporomicrobium flavum; assembly: GCF_016464385.1. Classification (GTDB taxonomy): domain Bacteria; phylum Actinomycetota; class Actinomycetes; order Mycobacteriales; family Micromonosporaceae; genus Actinoplanes; species Actinoplanes flavus_A. The sequence continues at coordinate 186,251 of NZ_JADMLH010000011.1, forward strand.
GACCGCCTGACGTCGCCGCGGGGTACCGAGCTTGCGGTAGATCGCGCGCATGTGCGCCTTGATGGTGTTGACCGACACGCCGAGCTCCTCGCCGATCTCCGCGGCCGTCAGCATGGTCGGGAGATAGCGGAGCACCTCGGCCTCCCGATCGCTGAGCGTGCCGGCGATGACGCGGGGGGTGCCCGTCGGGCCGCCCGTCCCGATCAGGTGCAGAAGGTCGGTGATGAAGGGCGCATGGTCGGCGGCCGTCAGGCTCTGCCGGGTCAGGAGGGGACCGAGCCGGCCACCGGCGAGGCTGAGGAACGGGCGCCGGATCCCCTCGGGTGCGGCCAGGGCGATCGCCCGGCCGAGCATCTCTGCGGCCTCGAGGCCCCGGCCGTCCGCTTCGGACACCAGAGCGTCCAGGATGTGTGCCTCGACGTTCGCCACCGTCTCCGACATCAGCGAGCCCGGCTCGGGGGGCACCGCCTCGGCCGCCGCCAGGTCGCGGGTGGCCAGTGCGGCGCGGATCAGCAGGTTCCGCTCCGGCCGCGTCAGCGTGCCGTGACCGGCCTGCGCGGCGTACCGCTGGTGCACCCGGTCTGCCCGGTCGGACAGCACATCCATCTCGGACTCGGTGGTGAGCAGCCACCGATCGATCGTGGGCATCCAGCCGATCGGATACCGTTGCTTCTTCGCCTCGTCCAGGAACACCCGCGCGCTGGGCAACCGGTTCTGGGCCATCGCCAGCCGCGCACTGACGCCCAGCGACAGCTTCCGCTGCACCGCTTCCGGGTCGCTGCGATGGGCCCGCACAGCCTGCTGCAACGCTCGTTCGGCGGCCGCCGGGCGGACCCGCTCCAGCTCCACCAGCGCGGCCGCGAGGTGTGCGGCGACCACCTGCAGCGAATCCATCCAGCCACCCCGCCGCGCCCGGTCGTGCGCGTCCCTGACCAGGTTCTCCGCCTCACGGACCGACCCGAACATCACTTCGAGCAACGCGAGATGCCCGATCGCGTTGATCTCCACGAGGTCGAGGCCGGCGGCGTGTGCCGCTGCCGCGCCCACGGAGAGGTACCGCTCGGCGGCCGCGGGGCGGCCGGTCCACAGCAGCGCCACGCCGCTGTTGTTCAACGCGATGGCCCGGTACTGCAACGTCGAAGGCAGCTGCGCGAGCGGCACCTGGGCGAGCTCGGTCAGCTGGCTGGTCGTGTCGGCGAGCATCGCCGGCATGTCGCCCTGCACCCGGTTCACCGCTCCCCGCAGGGCCCGGATGGCGATCTCGACCGTCCGGCGATCTGTTTCCGGCCGTCCCGCCAGAAGCTTCTGCGCCTCACCGAGCTGCTCCCTGATCCCCGGGTAGTCGCCGGCGTTGAACAGCAGGATCGCGCCGCACACCGCCAGCTCGGCGGTGCTTGCCAACTCGCCGGGCGGGATCTGTTCGATGACCTTGACGAGGCGCCGGCGGTCGCGCGAGAGGACCATCGGCGCCGCGTCCACCACGAGCCGGCCGACGTACTCCCAGTCCTGCGCGGAGACCGCGTGTCCGAAGGCGTCGAGGACGGAGCCCTGCTCGGCGTACCATCCGGCGGCTCGCCGGTGCAGCGTGGAAAGCAGGCCGGGTCGTTCCACCGCCAGACGATGCCGCAGCATGTCGCGGATCAGGTGGTGATAGCGGAACCAGGAGGGCCGGGAGTTCAGCCGGACGACGAACTGATTGACCTGCTCGAGCCGTTCGAGGGTGCGCTGCCCGGTGTTTCCCAGGGTGATCGCGTCGGCCAGGTCGGCGCAGAGGTGCTCGCAGATGCTGGTGTACAGCAGAAAGGTCCGGAACTGCGGGGTCTGGCGCGCCAGGAGCTCCTCGGACAGGTAATCCTCGACCGGTTGGAAGTCGCCGGCGAACTCGGCGACGGACCGGCCGTGCGGACCGGAGACGAACGCCGCCGCCAGCTGCAGGCCGACCGCCCAGCCCTCGGTCCGCTCGACCAGCGTCGTGACCTCGTCGGGCGTCAGGTTCAGCCCTTGACCGGCGAGCAGCTCCGCCGCCTCCTCGGCGGTGAACGCGAGATCATGGGCGCGGATCTCGGTCAGCTCGCCGGCCGCTCGCAGCCGGTGCAGCTGGAGGGCCGGCTCCGACCGGCTGATCAACACCATGCGGACGGGGGAGCGCTGCGCCCGTAGCAATCCGTCCAGCTCCGCGAGCAACCCGTGGTCCTCGATCATGTCGAAGTCGTCCAGGATCAGCACCATCGGCGTCCGGAGCCGGCCGAGCACCCGGCCCAGACCCCGGATCGTGCGTACGTCGTCGTCCAGCGCCGCGTCGGCGTCACCGGGCTGCTCCCCGGCCGGTGCAGGTGTGCCCGCTCGCAGGGCGGCGACGACATCCGCCGCGAAGATCTGAGGATCGTTGTCGTACCGGTCGAGGGTCAGCCAGGCCATCGGCACGCGCTGGGTGGCCGCCCAGGCCGCCACCAGCGTGGTCTTGCCCCATCCCGGACCGGCGCTGACCAGCGTCAACAGCCCGCGCGTCCCCCCGTCCAGCTTCCCGATGAGGCGCGGACGGAAGAGCCTCGAACGACCGACATGTGGGCGCGCGAACTTCGGCCCGGCCGCCATCGGCTCCGCCCGCACCCGGGTCGCGTCCCCGTTGTGCCATGTCATAGCTCCCCCTCGGCAACGTCCCGCGGCGTACCGGGCGGGGAGCTGCCACCACGCGACGGGCGTGGTCGAGGCATCCGGCACACGGGCCGCGGGGGTCGTTCTGTGTCGGACCGCTGGGGGGCTCGGCGCTCGGATGACGCCAACCCCACCGGCTACGCATTGATGAATCCTTGATCCTGACCCACCGCAGGCCATCATGGATGCACCGCCGTGGCAACATCCTTCGCGGATCTCTGTGCGCCGGGCCCACCCGGCTTGGATGACGTGCGCCGGCGCGGATCGGTAGCACCATGGGCCTCGTGTTCACCGTGAGCCGACCGATCTGGGGGCCGACGCCATGAATGTCCGTTACGAGATCCACGTCCAGGGCCTGCTCGGGCCGGTGCTCCGGACCGCCTTCGCCGATCTGTGCTGTGTGGCGGTGGCCCGGCGCACGACCATCAGGGGTCGTCTGTCCACCGACGAGCTGTGGCGTCTTCTGCATCAGCTCGACGAGTGCGGCGTCGACCTCGAACGGGTCCTCTCGGAGGACGGCGAGCGGCCCGGGCGGCTCGCGGCGGCCGAACGGCCGGCGGGTCCGGACGCCCCGGCCGACCGCTGACCGCAGCAGTGAGCGGGTGATCGTGCAGTAGTGCCGGGCCGGACGGGACGGCGTGGACGGTATCTGTATGGCGGCCGGTGATCGGGCATGGCTGGTCATGTCGCCTCCGTCGGTGCGGGTTCTTCCCGCAGCGTCGCCCGCCGTCCGGGACGGATGCCTCATACCCGGTGGATGAACCAGGACGACCACGCCGGCCGGCGCGGGTCCTGGACGATCCCGGCCGACGGCTGTGCTCGCCGGTCCGGTGCCTGCCCGGTGCCGCCGGACTCCCCGTGGTGCAGAGTGCCGGCTCATCCCTCGCGGATGGCCGGACTATCCGATCCGGAGGATGCGACGCCGCCGGGTGGGTGGGGAGGGTGGGGTTCTGATCCGCGCCACGGAAGGGGATCCCGTGCGTGCCGAGCTTCCCGCGAACGTACCGACGACCGACGAGATCGACCTCGACGAGCTGCTGCTCCGATCCAAATTCGACGTACCCGACCGGCCGCCCTTCGTGGTCACGCGGCCGCGCCTGCTGGACCGATTACGGCACAGCCTCGCGCCGCTGACCATGGTTGTCGGACCGCCGGGCAGCGGAAAGACCCAGCTCGTGGCCTCCTGGGTCGCCGACGCGACGGCGACGAGAACGGTGGCCTGGATAAACCTGGAGGACGGTCCTCCGCTTCCCTTCTGGACGGTGGTGGTCGAGGCGCTGCGGCACGCCGGCCTGCAGATGTCATCGTCGCTCGGGCCTTCGACCGCCCGGGCGCCGGTGGACCGGTCCTTCCTGGTCCGGCTCGTCGCCGAGCTGAACCGGCTGGACACCCCCGTGATGCTGGTGCTCGACGGCGTGTCGGACCTGGACGGCGCCGAGTGGGCGACCGAATTGGAGTTCGTGCTGCGGCACACGGCTCCCGTGCTCCGGCTGACTCTGATCGGCCGCTGGGATCCGCCTCTGCCGACGCACCGGTACCGTCTCGCCGGCCGGTTGCTGGAGATCCGCAGCGCCGACCTGGCCTTCACCGCCGACGAGGCCACCAAGCTCCTCGGGCAGCACGGCGTCCAGCTGAGCCCGGCGAAGCTGACATCGCTGCTGGAGCATACCGAGGGCTGGGCTGCGGGGCTTCGCTTGTTCGCGATGGCTCTGCAAGGCCGGCCCGACGCCGACAGCGTGGTGGACACCATCACCGGGAACGAGGCGACGATCGCCGAGTACTTCTTCGACGAGGTGCTGCGCACGCTACCCGCGGAGGTGCGGTCGTTCCTGTTGGAGATCAGCGTGCTCGACACCTTCACCGCCGAACTGGCCGAGGCGGTCACCGGCCGGGCCGAGGCCCGGAGCATCATCGCCGACCTGGAACGGCGCAACGCGTTCGTCCAGCCCGTGGCCGAGTTCTCCGCGGTCTACCGCTTCCATCGGCTCTTCGCCGAGCTTCTGGGAGCCCAGCTGCTCTGCGCGGCGCCGGAGCGGCTGCGTGCGTTGCACCGGCGAGCGGCCGAATGGTTCGCGGAGCGCGGCCAGACGGTGGATGCCGTCGGGCATGCGGTCAAGGCCGGCGACTGGGACACCGCCGCCGCGGTCATCGTCGATCACTATGCGATCGGCCGCTTGGTCCTCGACGGACGGGCCGGCCTGCTTGGCAGGCTCCTCGAGCATCTGCCGGCGGATCGGGATACACCCCGGACAGCCCTGGTCGCTGCCGCGCTGGCGCTGTGCGACGGATCCGCCGAGGAGTGCGCGCAGCACCTGCGCCGGTTTCAGCAGGCCGTTCCCGGCCCTGCCGGCGACGACTCCGCCGTGGTCCTGTCCGAATTGCTCCTGCGGGTCATGCTCGCCGACGCCCACGGCACCGCGGAGCAGGTCCTCAGTTGCTGCTCCGCGGTCGAACAGGCGTTGACCGAGACGCCTCCCGAGCAGCTCGCGCGTCACCCCGAACTGGCGGTGCTGCTGATGGCGGGGATAGGCAGGGCACAGAGCCGGAGCGGGGCGATCGACGCCGCTGCGGTCACCTTCACCAGAGCGGCGGCCGACACCGACCCGTGTTCCCGGTACCCGCGAATCCGATGCCTCGAACATCTGGCGGTCATCGAGGCCTACCGCGGCAGGCTGGGACACGCCGGACGGCTGGCCGAGCAGGCTGTCGGCCTCGCCGACGGATGCGGTACGGAGCCGGACCGGTCATCGGTCACCGCCCACGTCGCTCTGGCCTGGGTGGCCATGGAGCGGTACGACGTCGACGAGGCCGGCCGCCATCTGCGCATCGCCGACCAGCGTCGCCGCCCCGACACCGACCCGTTGACAACCGCGGCGTACGCCCTGGTCAAGTCGAGGCGGTTGCAGGCCCGGGGCGAGCTGCGAGGGGCGGCGAAGCTGCTCGAGGACACCGATCACCAGGTCGGGGGGCGGGCGCCACGCTGGCTGGCTCACGAGATCATCCTCGCGCGGGCCCGGCTGATGATCGCCATGGGCCTGGCCGGTGAAGCGCTCGAGGTGATCGAGGGTCTGCCCACGCCCGGCCTGCCCGGCGGCGCGGTGATGCATGCCGCCGCCCTGGCCTCGGCCGGCCACCGCGATCGCGCGCGGGAGGTGCTCGGACCGGTCCTGGGCGCGGTGGGCATACCGTCACCGGTGGTCATCGAGGCCTGGCTCGTCATGGCGACCGTGACGGCCCATGACGGGGAGCCCGAGAAGGCACGCGAGGCGCTCGGGCACGCGCTTCGGCACGCCATCCCCGAGGCGCAACGGCGGGCCGTCCACCAGGTCTGGGCGCAGCTGCGACGGCTTCTGCGCGACGATGACGAGCTCGCCGAGCAGCACCGCGTGCTCCAGGGCATCGCGCGCGGCGCCGACCGGCCGGGTGCGGCCGACACCGGGCCGGTGCTGGTCGAGCCGCTGAGCCGGCGGGAGATGGAGGTCCTGGAGGGCATCGCGGCCATGTTGCCGACCGAGGAGATCGCGGCCCGGCTCTTCGTGTCGATCAACACGGTGAAGACGCACGTCCGCAGCATCCTCCGCAAGCTGTCCGCGTCCCGCCGCAACGAGGCGGTGCGCCGGGCCCGCGCGCTCGGCCTGATCTGATCGGCCGGTTCCCGGCCGGCATCCGCAGGGCCGGGCGACTCACTCGCCGCGGATGGTGCGCGGCAGGTGCCACACCGCGAGCATTTGCCGGGTAAGCCAGCGGAAGGAGCCCGGCCGTGCTGATAGTGCTGGCTCTCGGAGTGTTCTTCGCGGTGCTGGCCACCAGGGTGGCCGCACGGCGCAGCCTGCAGCGTTTCCGCGACTCCGGCGACGCGTTCCGGTGCCGGCTGCGGGTCCGGTGTCACCGGTCCGCGATCTGGCCGGCGCTGGGCCGGCGCTGGTCCCGGCCGATGTGGGCGCTGTGGGAGGACGACGTGCTGCTCGTACGCCGCGGTCCGGTGTTCGCCCGGGACATCCCGTTGCGCACCCAGTCGCCGGTGGACGGTGTGCACAGCTTGGTCTTCGAGGCTCCGCGACTGTGCGGCCGCACCCCGCTCGGGGTGGTGCTGCGGATCTGGGACGGGTCGCTGATCGAGGTCGCCGCCTCGACCGAGGACCGGATGAAGGTGGTCGGCCCGTACATGGCCGCGGCGATCAACGATCTCCCGCAGGCGCCGGTACCCCGGCGCCGCACCTGACGGACGAAAGGTGGCACACGCATGTCGGACACACAGCAGAGCACCACGGGTACGCCGCGGCAGCCTTCGTACGACATGGACGAGCCCTACGACGTCCCCGGTCGGCCACGGCCGACGGCATGGGTCGGCGTGGTGCTGTTCGGCGGCATCATGTTGATGATGCTCGGCGGATTCCAGACGATGCAGGGCTTCGTCGCGATCTTCCGGGAGGACTACTACCTGGTCAGCCCGCGCGGTCTCGTCTTCGAGGTGGATTACACGGCGTGGGGCTGGACCCATCTGCTGATCGGGCTGGTGGCGGTGGCCACCGGTATCGGCGTCATGGCGGGGCAGATGTGGGCCCGGGTGCTCGGGATCGTGATCGCGGTGATCAGCGCCCTGGCGAACATCGCTTTCCTGTCCGCGTACCCGATCTGGAGCACGATCATCATCGCCATGGACGTCCTGGTGATCTACGCCCTCGCGGTGCACGGCCGCGAAGCCGGCCAGTCCTGACCCGCCGGATCCGGACGGAGGAGGCGCCGGTGGGCCGGGCAACAGCAAGGTACGGCCGGCCGGCGCTGCGCGTCCGGGGGCATGTCAACGGGACGAACGGTGGCGCGGGCACCGGCACGGTGGGTCTGCCGCGCGGGCTGGTCGTCCTGCTCGGGCTCGCCGGGGCGGTGGTGACGGTGGCCGGGCTGCGGATCTTCGCGGACATCCTGGCACCGGTGTTCCTCGCCCTGATGCTCACCGTCACGGCGAGCCCGCTCAGCACCTGGCTGATCCGCCGTGGCGCACCGGCCTGGCTGGCGGCGGCGTCGCTGATCGTCACCGTGTATCTGGTGCTGCTCGCACTCGGTGGGGCGCTCGCCGTGTCGGTCTCCCGCCTCGTGGCCCTGCTGCCGCAGTACCAGGACAGGCTCGCCGATCTGCAGGCCGGCGCGGCCCGGACGCTGGCCGGCCTGGGCGTCGACCCCCAGCACGCCGGCGGGATCACCGACCCGATCCGTCCCGGTGCCGTGGCGGACCTGGCACAGACCTTCCTCGGCGGCCTGCTGGCCACCGCATCCAACGCCTTCTTCCTGCTCGCCGTCCTGCTGTTCCTCTGCCTGGACGCCGTCGGCTTCCCGGTACGGCTGGGCAGGATCGCGGTCCAGCGCCCCGAGGTGGCCGGGGCGCTGCGCTCCTTCGCCGGCGGCACCCGGCGGTACCTTCTCGTCTCGACCTTGTTCGGGCTCGTCGTCGCGGTCATCGACACGCTGGTGCTGTGGGCGCTGGACATCCCGCTGCCCGTGCTGTGGGGGCTGCTGTCGTTCATCACCAACTACATCCCGAACATCGGGTTCGTGGTGGGCCTGGTGCCGCCGGCGCTGCTCGGTCTGCTCGAGGGCGGCGTACCGCTGATGATGACGGTCGTGCTGCTGTACAGCGCGGTCAACTTCGTCATCCAGTCGGTGATCCAGCCGAAGGTCGTCGGTGATGCCGTGGGCCTGTCCGCCACGGCATCCTTCCTGTCGCTGGTGTTCTGGACCTGGGTGCTGGGGCCGTTGGGCGCCCTGCTGGCCATCCCGCTGAGCCTGCTGACCAAGGGTCTGCTGGTCGACATCGACCCGCGGACGCGCTGGATCGGGTCGCTCATCTCGGCCGGCCAGGCCGGTTCGCGGGGGGGCGCCCGTGGCGTGCCGGCGCCCGGACGGCGCTGACCGGTGGGCGTGCCGTCCGGTCACGGCGGCCGGGAGCCGGAGCGCGCCGACCGCTTCCTGAGGGCGGTGCCGGGGCCGGTGCGCCCGCCGGTCGCCTGGGTCGCCCACCGGTCCGGCGGCCGGATCCTGGTCGGGACCGCCTCCGGGCTGGTCCGGGTGCAGGTCTTCGACCGGGCGATGACGCTCGCCGCCCAGGCGTTCACCTCGCTCTTCCCCATCCTGATCATGGTCGGGGCGCTGTTCGGAGCGGATCAGGTGGCGCGGTTCGCGTCCCTGGCCCGGATGCCGGAATCGTCCCGGCACCTGATCGACGAGACCCTGACCGATCGCGGTGCGGGAGCGTTCGGCGTGGTGGGCATCCTGGTGGTGCTGCTGTCGTCCACCGGCCTTGCCCGGGCGCTCGCCCGTGCCTACGGCACCGTGTGGGAGGTGCGTCGGCTACCGAGCGGTCCGCGCGCCGCCTGGCGGTGGCTCCTCGCCGTCATGGTGGTCGCTGCGCTGCTGGTCGGTACGCGGCTGTCGGGCTGGCTCACCGCCGGGTTGCCCCGGCCTCGCCTGTGGTCGGGCACCCTCCTGCTGGCGGCCGACTGCGCGATCGCCGTACTCCTGCCCGTGCTGCTGCTCAGCCGTGCGGTGCCGGCCCGGATGCTGCTGCCGGGTGGTCTGGCGTTCGCCTGCGTCATGCTCGTGGTGCGTCCGGTCGGCGGCGTCTACCTGCCGCGGGCACTCCAGACCAGCTATGACCGCTACGGCACCATCGGCCTGGCGTTCACGTACATCGGCTGGCTCTACGTCATGGCGTTCTGCCTGCTCGTGACCGCGGTGCTGGGGGAGGTCATCGCCCGGGACGCCGGGGTCGCCGGCCGCATCGTCCGCGGATCCCGGATGGGCGCCGCAGACGCCTGAGCGGCACGTTCGGTCACGACCGGGCCGTGGATCCCGGTCGCCGGCCGGTGCCGGCCCGGTTCCGCAGCGTTTCCGTCGGGTTCACGAAGCAGCGGCGACCCGGCGTCTCGGCGTGACTGTGATCGGTTCGGCGCGGGGTCACCGGCGCCTGCGGCGAACCCGGCTCACACCCCCTCGGCGGAACCGGACCGGCAGCTCAAGTCTCGGTCGTCGCCCGGGCCGGCGCCTCATCCGCCGGGAGTGAGCGTTCCGCAAGGGGCATGGTGGAGCCCGTCCCCGTGCGCCGGGCCCCGTCGTGTCCGGGCCGGTGCGCCCGGCGACGCTCGACCGCATCCTCGATCGCCAGGGAGATCAGGACGCCGCCCGCCGCCGCGATGAACGGCATGACCACGAGAAGGCCGTAGTCGAACCGGGGCGGTCGCCCGCGGAGCACGGCGCGGGCGTCGGCGATTCGCTTCGACCAGCTGGTGTGATGGCGATGGGCTCTCATCGGGTCCCTCTCTTTCGGACTGTCACCGTCGATGTCATCGATGTCCGGGCCGGTCGAGGATCTGCGCCAGCAGCACGGTTTCCTCACTCCCGCGCGTCGGCCGGGTGCCCGGTACGGCTGGTGCCAGGCTTCCGGCGACAGCCAGGACCAGTCCGGCGACCTCGATCACCAGGAGCCCGGGCCCGACCGTGCGTTCCGGCGTGCGCATGCGCAGCAGCAGGATCACCGCGAAGACGAGGAGCACCGCTGCGTCCAGGAGAAGCCGCTGGGCCGTGGCCTGCCGTTCCGCCCGGTCGCCGGCGGCCGCTGCGCTGATCTGCACGGCGAGCGCCCGCAGTGCTCCCCCCACCAGAGCCACCGCCACGGTGCAGTAGGCGAGGGTGCCGACGAGCCGAGGCCCGCCGAGCACGTCGAACAGGTCCAGGAGGATCGCGACGGTCAGCAGACCGAACGGGAACATGAGGAGTACGGGGGCACACGAATGCCCGTGGATGCTGAGCCGGCTTCCCATCCGCGTGCTCCCTCCGGCGCGGCGCATCAGTGCAGCAGTGCCTTCAGCACGATCAAGGCGATGCCGAAGAGCCCCGCCACCGCTGTGGAGATCACCTGTTCGAGCGTGGAGAGCTGCCCGTACCGGCCGATCCGCCAGCCGGCCAGGCAGAGCAGGACGGTGGCGCACACCAGCGCGGCGATGATCGCCGTACGCAGTGCCGTCCCCGCGAGCCGCGCCACGAGGAGGACGCCGAGCGGGAACAGGGAAGCGGTGATCATCTCCCAGCCGCTGGTCAGCTGCGTTCGGACCGTTTCCCACCGGGGACGATGGCCCTCGTGGATGCGTTCGGCCAGGATCCGGGCGTAGCGCTCGGCGGCCCAGTAGACCGAGAGCGTGACCAGCACCGTGACGACGGTGGCGACGGCTGTCGATGCGTGCGAGGTCGCCAGCACGGCCGCGCTGACGATGATCCCGTAGATTCCCGCGGCGGTGGCCTCCCGTACCTCGTGGGCGGACTTCGCCCGCCGCGACGGCTGCCCCGCCAGGTCCGCCGTCATGGCGCCGTCCGTTCCGTGGTCGCTTGCGGCCGGCACGCTCAGCGGTACGGCCGCGTCACCGGCGGAACCGCGGCCGGGCGCATGGCCGCATGCGCGGAGCCGGCCACCAGGGAACCGATGGCCACGCCGAGGATGAAGTTCAGCCCCGCGGTGAAGAACCGCGAGCCGAAGTCCTCCTCGGTGATGAACGGCGCCAGCATCGCGGTCACGGTCGCGAGCGTCATGACCCAGCCGAAGAAGAGCATGGGACGCGGGGTGAACAGCAGGAGCAGGTGCATCAGCCCGGTCGCGACCAGGCTGAGCGTCGCGGCGCCGAGGGCGTACCACCCGGTCCTGGCGTCGCCCCACACCCCGGCGCCCTTCGGCGCCAGCACGGCCACGCCGAAGAGCCCGCGGCCGATGAGGATCCCGACGACCGCGATCAGCGACGCCACGACCCCGGTCGCCGCTCCTCCGGCCCACAGCCGGCCCGCGTTGACCGCCGGTCGCGACGGGGGCGTCGCGGACTGGTACATCGCCGTCATGGCGTCCCTCCTCGTCGGGTGCAGCACGGTGGCCGCTCGAGGTCGAGCGTCGTCGGCGTACGGCCCGCAGCACCTCATCCGGCGCGGGTGAACGGCTCCCGCCGCCGGTCCGGTCCGGCGGGAGCGGGGCGGCGCTGCTCACCCGCCACGGACGATCCGGCCGGGGCCGTGCCGCGCTCGAATGGGGTGTGACCTCGGGTGCTCTGGCAGTGGTAGCGGCCGTCGTGTTCGCCTGGGGGGCGTTCTCGGCGAGGCTGGAACGCGCCGACCTGACCGCACCGATGGCCTTCGTCGGCGTCGGCGTGCTGCTGGCGCAGGGCATGCACGCCGAGGCCGGCCCCGCGGGGGTCACCGTGCTGACGGAGGTCACGCTCGCCTGGGTGCTGTTCTGCGACGCCTCCCGTGTCGGGCTGCGCGAGCTGCGCGGTGACGCCGGAGCGTACGGCCGCCTCCTCGGGCTGGCCCTCCCGCTGACCGTCGTCGCCGGCACCGGCGCCGCCTGGCTGCTGCTCGACGCCCCGCTGCCCTGGTACGCCCTGCTCATCGGGGCCGCGCTCGCACCCACCGACGCCGCGCTGGGCGCCGTCGTGATCACCCATCCGGCGGTGCCGGCCCGGATCCGGCGCCTGCTCAACGTGGAGAGCGGGTTGAACGACGGCATCGTCACACCGGTCGTCATGCTGGCGCTCGCCGGGGCCGCAGCGGCTCCCGGGCACGAGGGCGGCTTCGTGCTGCCCGCCGTGCTGCAACTGCTCGGCGGTGCGCTGATCGGCGCGGCGGTGGGCGCCGGCGGCGGCTGGTTGCTACGGGCGGCGGGCCGTCGGGGCTGGACGGACGACAGCTTCGCCGGGCCCGCGGTGCTGGCGCTGGCCCTGATCGCGTACGCGGCATCCGTGGCCGGCCACGGCAACGGGTTCGTGGCGGCCTTCGCCGGCGGCATGGCGTTCGGGCAGGTGGCCGGGCGGGGCGGGCCGCGGGAGGTGTTCTACGTCGAGGAGACCGGGGGCCTCGCCTCGCTCCTGGTCTGGCTGCTGTTCGGGGCGTTCGCGGTGCCGGTGCTGTACGGCCGCGTCGACGTCGCGCTGCTGCTGTACGCCGTCCTGAGCCTGACCGTGGTCCGCATGGTGCCGGTCGCCCTCAGCCTGATCGGGTCCCGCCTCGGCGGCCGGACCGTGCTGTTCGTCGGCTGGTTCGGCCCGCGCGGGCTCGCCTCCGTCGTCTTCGCCCTGCTGGCCGTCGAGGAGCTGGGCGACCGTGCCGGCCCCGCCGTCGCCGCCATCGTGCTGACCGTGCTGCTCAGCGTGGTGGCCCACGGCGTGAGCGCCGGGCCCTGGGCCGCCCGGTACGGCGCGCACAGCGGGTCGCTCAAGGCCGGGGGCCTGCACGAACCGGTCGCGGCCACGCGGCTGCGGCGCTCGCCCGGCGGACACGACGCGGCGCCGCCCGTGACGAGCGGCCGGGCCCCGTGAGCGCGGGCGCGGTAGAGCCCCGGCGTGCCTCGCGGGCGTCCACGGTCGTGGCGGTGGTGCTGCTCTGCTGGGCCGCGCTGGCCGTCACCATCGCAGTCGTACCGGGGATCACGGCGGTCGACGGCGCCGCAGTGCTGCTCGCCGCGCTGGTCCTGGGCCTGCTCGGCGCGGCGCTGCGACCCGCCGCCGCGGTGCTGCTCACCCGTGCGGGCTGGGCCGGGGTGGTCGGCGGCTGGCTGCTGGGTCAGGCGTTGCTGCTCCAAGTCGCGTTGTCGGTGACGCCCGGTCTTCAGGTGGCCGGTTTCTGGAGCGCGTTCTGGGCCTCCTGGGTCTACGCCGGACTGGTCAGCGCCGGGCTCTGGGTGGTCACCGCGGGCCGGCCCGGGATGGTCGTCCGGCATCTGCTGCGGGTCAACCGCCGCTTCCGGCGGGCCGCGACCACGAGCGACGTCCCGGGTGTGGTGCTGATCCAGATCGACGGACTGTCCGCGCCGCTGGCCCGGTGGGCGCTGGCCGCCGGCGCCCTGCCCACGGTGGCGCGGTGGCTCGGCTCGGGCAGCCACACCCTGGTGGAGTGGCATGCCCGGCTGCCCGCGACCACCCCGGCGAGCCAGGCCGGGCTGCTGCACGGTGCCAGCGCGCAGGTGCCGGCTTTCCGGTGGTACGAGAAGGAGACCGGCCGGCTGGTGGTGACGAACCGGCCACGCGACAGCGCGCTGGTCGAGTCCCGGCTCTCCGACGGTCGTGGCCTGCTGGCCGACGGCGGCGTCAGCGTCAGCAACGTGTTCTCCGGCGACGCGCCGACCAGCCTGCTGACGATGAGCACGATCGGGGAACGGGCGGCGTCCGGCCGCCCCGCGCGGTACGTCGCCGCGTACCTCCTCGACCCGTTCGGTCTCACCCGGTCGCTGTTCCTGACCGCCGGGGAGATCGTCAAGGAGCTGCATCAGGCGCGGCGGCAGCGGCTGCGGCGGGTGCAGCCGCGTACCGCGCGGACCGCCTCGTACGTGATGCTGCGCGGGCTGACCAACGTGCTGCTGCGCCACCTGAACCTGTCCATCCTCGCCGAGCACGTGATGCGGGGCGCGCCGGCCGTCTACTGCGACTTCGTCGACTACGACGAGATCGCCCACCATGCCGGGCCGACCCGTCCGGAGGCGCTGGCGGCGCTCGAGGGGATCGACGACGTGCTCGCCACGCTGGAGGCGGTGGCCCTCGCGGCGCCGCGCCCGTACCGGTTCGTCGTGGTCTCCGACCACGGCCAGAGCCAGGGTGCGACCTTCGCCCAGCGGTACGGCATCACCGTGGACGAGCTGGTGCGGCAGCTGAGTTGTGCCGACGGCCCGGCTGTCGCGGCCGGCCGCAACGATGAGCACGCCGGGCGGGTCGGGGCGTTGCGGGGCGTGCTGGTGCGCCCCGCGCCGGAGCCGGCCCCCGATGTCCCGGCCCTCGATGTCCCGGCCCCGGTGCGGCCCGAATTCGTGGTGGCCGCGTCGGGCAACCTCGCCCTGGTGTACCTGGCCCGGGTGCCCGGCCGGGCGAGCATGGAGTACATCGAGGAGAACTATCCGCGGCTGCTGGCCGGTCTCGCCGGCCATCCCGGCATCGGGTGGGTCATGGTCCGGTCGCGCCGGCTCGGCCCGGTGGTCCTGGGCCGGTCGGGCCGTCGGCTGCTGACCGGCGACCGGGTCGAGGGCGAGGACCCGCTGGCCGGGTACGGCCCGCACGCCGCCGCCGACCTGCGCCGCCACGACGGGCTGCCGCACACCGGCGACATCGTGGTCAACAGCGTGTACGACCCGGTGACCCAGGAGGTCGCCGCGTTCGAGGACCTGATCGGGTGCCACGGTGGACTGGGCGGATGGCAGGAACGCCCGGTGCTGATCCATCCGCAGCAGTGGCCCGTGGACGGTGACCTGACCGGCGCCGACGCCGTGCACCACCAGCTCGTCCGGTGGCTGGAGAAGTTCGGGGACCGGGCCTGAACCGGCTCAGCGCGGTGCGGCGGGACCGCCGGATCCGTCGTCCGCCTGCCGCCAGCCGCGGGGCCGCCAATTCTCCACCACCTTGGCCACCGCGGTCACCAGGAAGAGCTGGCCGAGCAGGGCTTCGAGCACCGCGATGCTCTGCGCCGGGTTGGTCGCGGGCACGAGATCGCCGTAGCCGGTCGTGGTCAGGGTGACGAAGCTGAAGAACAGCGCCTGGGGGAGGGCCGGATCACCCGCGTCGCCGAACAGCGGGCCGGGCTGCAGGGCCGCAACGCAGGCGTACGTGAAACCGAACGCCATTCCGATGAACAGGTAGGCCGCCAGGGCACCCAGCATCGTGCCGCGATCGACCCGGCGGTGCCCGCCGAGGTCGCGGACGATCGAGACGGGTGCGACGAGGTAGAGGCCGCCGGCCGCCAGGAAGCTCAGCCCGGTCAGCGCCGTGCCGGGAACCAGCAGGGCGAACGCCGCCGCCACCACGGCGAGGGTGACCACGGCGGCGCACACGAGCCGGACGACGGGACGGGCGCGGGACACGCGCAGCGCCTGCCACACGGTCCCGGTCTGGACGAGCAGCAGCACCGCCGGGACCCACCGTACGCCGGGCACGAGCGCCAGCACGTACGTCGCGACGATCAGCATCAGGACGAGCCCGTAGCCGCGTCCCGCCGGTGGCTGAGGCGCCGGCGCGGTCATGCCGGCCGGTTCAGCGGTACGGGCCCGGCTGCGGCTCCGGGCCCTCCTCGGCCGGCAGCCGCCGCACCTCGATGAGGCGGAGCCCGAGTCCGTGGATGCGGGAGATGAGCCCCACGACCGCGGACTGGTCCGGCAGCGAGCCGTGCAGCACGGTCTCCGGCGGTTCCACGCTGACGGTCAGGTCGCGGAGCTCCGACAGCAGCTCGTCCGGAATGACTCCGGCGACCCTGACCTGGTACGACGCCTCGAGCATGGTTTCTCCCCTCGTCGCACCCCCGGTCGGCCGGTCATCCGGTGAACCTGCCGTTGCTCCGGAACTCGGCCTGCATCGTGGCGATCTCGTCCCGGCCGGGCACGACGATCCGGGGGTCGGGAGCGAGGTCGAGGTCGGGGTTGCGTTCCTTGTAGTCCACCGCGTTGAGGATGACCTTGATGGTGTTCAGCCGCGCCTGTTGCTTGTCGTTCGAGCGGACGATGAGCCAGGGCGCCGCCCTGGTGTCGGTACGCAGCAACATCTCGTACTTGCGGTCGGTGAAGTCGTCCCAGCGGCTCTGCGCCTGCAGGTCGATCTCGCTGAGCTTCCACCGGCGCAGGGGATCGGTCAGCCGGCGCTCGAAGCGGCGTGCCTGCGTCTCCTTGGTGACGCTGAAGTACAGCTTCACCAGGATCGTGCCCTGCCGGACGAGGTCCTTCTCGAAACCGGTCACACCGCACAGGAAGTCGCGGTACTCCTTGCGGCTGCAGAATCCGAAGACCCGTTCCACCATCGCGCGGTTGTACCAGCTGCGATCGAAGAGCACGATCTCCCCGCCGGTCGGGAACTGGGCCACGTACCGCTGGAAGTACCACTGGGACCGCTGTTCCTCGGTGGGCCGGCCTAGCGCCACGACCCGGTAGTGCTTCTCGTTCATGTACCGGGTGACCCGGCGGATCGCACCGCCCTTGCCGGCCGCGTCCCGCCCCTCGAACAGCACGATCATCCGCAGGTTCTCGGCCTCGAGGTGGCGCTGCAGTTTGAGGAGCTCGACCTGCCACGGACGCAGGTCCCGGTCGGAGATCAGCTTGCGCGCCAGGGTGGCCTGCTCCCGCCGCAGCGCGGCGAGCTCGTGCAGGGCCTGTTCGTACGCCGCCGCGAGCTCCGCCGGGGGTGGTGACGCGGGCATCATGGTCCTCCTCTTCACCGCCTGGCCCCGAGCCTCGCCCAGGGCGGCCCTCGCGGGCTCATCCTGCGTGAATGACGTTCCCCTGCCGCGCGGCTCACACCGGTGTCTCGGTCTCGGCCTCCCGGATGCGGCCGTGGAACAGCCCGAGCCGGTAGAGCCGCTCCAGCCGGCGCACCGTGAAGGGATGGGACCGCGGCAGCTGGGAGAGTCCCACCCAGAAGCCCTTGAGCGCGCGGCCCTGGCGGACCAGCTCGTCCACATCGACCACGTTCTCGGTGTGCCGCCCGGACGCCAGCAGGATCAGGCCCGTCATGCCCGCCGGCGACAGGTGGGCGCCGTGCCGGTCGCACGAGTACTCCCGCAGCCGCGACAACGCCGGTCCCAGCAGCGGGATCCGCTCGGAGTACGCGACGGCGAGCTGATACCACAGCGACACGTGGTGCAGCCGGATGTGGCCGAGCTCGTGCCCGAGGATGAATTGGAGGCCGCTCCGGTTGCCGTGGTACAGGTTGACGAACAGCTCGTTGGAGAGCACGACGTAGTCGTGCCCGGTGGCCTGTGCCGCGAACGCGTTCAGCGTGCCGTTGCCGTTGCTCAGATAGATCTGCGGGCGGCGTTTGAGCCCGAGCCGATGGGCGAAGTCGTCCGCCGTCCGGTACAGCTCCGGGTACTGGCGGGGTGACAGCTCCACCGCGGTCCCGCGCACCGACGCGCGCTGGGTCTCGCGGACCACGATCAGCGCGGGTACGAGCAGCAGCAGGCCGATGAGGGCGCTGCGCACCGCCGTGGCCCAGCCGGTGTCCTGGAGTCGCTCGGGCAGGCCCGGCAGCATCACCGCGGCCTGCACGATCAGGCCGATGATGAGCACGTTGAGCAGGATCATGAAGATCGTGAACGGCAGCTCGGCGGGGTGCCGTAACCTGCCGGCGGGGATGACGGGGCGCTGCCTGGACGTCGACACGGCGATCCTCCTGACTGGTTCCTGCCCGGACGCACGATCCGGCGTGGGCTGAGGCCGAGGGTGCGCCGTCCCCGCCCCGGGGCGCCTCACCCCGCCGAGGTGAGGCCGGGACTCCCGCCCGCAACGACAATGCAGGGAGTGGGCGAGCCGTCCGGGAGGGTGCCATGCGTGAAGGCGACGGTGCGGCCGGGCTCGTCATCGCCCACCTGTCCGACCTTCATCTGGGGGCGCACGATCCGGAGGCGGTGGCGTCCGTGGCGGCCGATGTCGCCGCCGTACGCCCTGCGCTGACGGTGGTCACGGGCGACCTGACCATGCGCGCCCGGACCGGGCAGTTCCGGCAGGCCCGGACCCTGCTCGACCGGCTGCCGGGACCGGCGCTGGTGGTGGCCGGCAACCACGACATCCCGCTGGTCAGCGTCCGGCGGCTGCTGGTCCCGTACCGGCGGTACCAGCGTTTCGTCCGGGCGGACCTCGATCCCGTCGTACGGCTGGACGGCCTCGCCGCGCTGGGGCTGCAGAGCACGCCGCGCTGGCGGTGGAAGAGCGGCCGGGTGACGAGGGGGCAGAGTGCCGCCGTCGTCGCCGTGCTCGGCTCGGCCCCGGCCGACGCGGTCCGGGTGCTGGCCCTGCACCACCCGCCGCGGGCCGCCGGACCGGGCCGGATCGCCGGGCGCGGCCGGTTCCTGCGGGCCTTGGCGTCCGCGCGGGTGGACCTGGTGCTGGCGGGCCACACCCACGTGCCCCGGGCGGGCCTGATGGACCTGGACGACACCGCGCACCGGCCGGTCGAGGTGGTCGCGGGCACGGCCGTCAGCCGGCGTACCCGCGGTACTCCCCGGTCCTGGACGGTGATCCGCGTCGACCGGACGTCCATCCTCGTCGAGGAGCGCCGGCAGGGCCCGGCCGGATGGCACACCGGTGTCGCGCACCGCTTCCCGAGGGCCGGATGAGTCACCGCGCCGGCGGGCGCCTCGGCTGCCACGGCACGCGGACCACCGTGGTGCGCGCCACCTTGTCGTGGACGCCCTGCTGCCGCCGATCCACCAGGGACCACACGGCGCCGATCGGGAAGTAGGCCAGGACCAGCGCCCGTACGAGCGCGGCCGGCCAGGACAGCCGGTGGCGACCCGTGGCGACGACCCGCATGCCCAGCACCGCCATCCCCGGCGTCCGTCCGGCCAGCGCCCAGAACAGCGCCCAGTACGCGGCGAGCAGGGCGGGCAGCACCGCCACGCACACCGCGGCGGCCGGGGCGATGTCCCTCCACCGGGCGCCGACGACCGCGGCGATGACGCCGACGAGCGCGGCACCGCCGGTGAACAGCACGCCGACCACGAGGACGTCCATCAGGTACGCGACCGCGCGGCTGACCGCTCCGGCGTACGCCCGTGGCGCGGTGGCGGTCACAGGTCGAGTGGCGGCGGCGGATCGGGGCGGGGGCCGCGATGGAAGATCCGGGCGGTCAGCCGGTCGACCGCCGTGTCGCCGGCCTCCGTACCGCTCCGGAGGCGTCCGACCAGCTCGTCCACCATGGTCTCGCGCTGCCCGCGGATGAGCGTCTGTATCCGCTCCGGTTCCTTCTCGAGCAGCAGCAGGACGTCGTCGAGGACGGCGAGCACGATGGGGCGCAGGACGCGCTCGAGCTGATGGTCCACGACGCGGTCCACCACCGGCGACGTCGCGACCGTGGTCACCGCGGCCCGGGTCACGTCCTCGGCCCGCCGGCGCCAGTCCTCCCGGGCCAGGGCGCCGCGGTCGGCGAGCCGGCTGAGACGCTGCGCCCGGCGCGCCGCGCCCCGGCGGAGACCGGCTACGACGCCCGTGGTGGCCTGCTCGGCCGCGATGGCGGCACCCACGAGCGTGTCGCCCCACAGCAGGAGCGATCGCCGGGGTGATCGGACGCCGGCCGGCGCGTCCGCAGTGGTGGCTACGAGCTCTGGATCCGTGATGGTCATGTCGTCACGGTCGCCCGCGCTGCGCTCCGGCGCCCCACCCGCGACGGATGAAACGAGGAGTTCCTCCGTGGCCCGGACACGCCGATGCAGCCGGGGACTCGTGCCCCGGCTGCATCCGTACGGCGTTGGTTCAGTGGCGGCGGCGCCGCGACACGCGCCGCGCTGTGCGACGAGCCGTGCGCCGGGCCACCCGACGGGATCCGAACATGTGCACCTCCTGTCCGTCCGCGGCGGGCCTCAGGCCGCCGCCATCTCGATGTCGTGCAGTTCCTTGGCCTCCGCCGCCGTGGCCAGGCCGATGGTGACGAGGTCCAACGGGCTGATGAACCCGTCGCTGATGCGGTAGCCGCCGGCCCGGGCGATGGCGTTGCGCAGCGGCACCGCCCAGTGGTGTTCGATGAGCAGGAGCGCCGCGGCGGAGTCGTCGGGAATCTCCGCGAGGATGTCCCAGGCGTCCTGGTCGCTGAACGCCTGCAGGCCCGACGCGGCGGCTTCCGCACCGGCGGCGGCACCGGCCTCCATGCCGGCCTCGCCCTCGATGCCGAGACCGATCAGCGCGCCGATCTTGGAGCCGAGCTCGACGGCCTCCTCGGTGGACAGGTTGCTCAGGTGCTCGACCTCGATCTCGCCGCGGGCGTCCTTGTAGACCGCGAGCGCATCGATGACCCGAACGGTGTCACTGTTCCGGAGCTCCTCCAGCTCCGCGATGACCTCACCGTGGAAGTCCGGATGGTTGAAGCCCAGCACGATCAGCTGGACCGGCCCGACAGCCATCTGCTGCCACCTCTTTCCTGTGACGGACGAAGGTTCCCTGGGTGCCGATCCTCCGGCTGGATGCGGGCGGACCACCTCATCCCGCACGGGTGACGCCCGGGCCGGGCCGGCGGGGCCGCCCGGCGGGGGCCCCTGCGGTGGCCGCCGCTTCATTCGTCCGGAATGAGGCCGGCGGGCCGCCGGCGTGGCTGACTGGGTCCGACGCCGGAGACGCGACCTGCCGGTGCAGACCAGCGAAGGGATGTGCAGGAATCATGGCAACACTCGTGGCCATCGGTTACCCCGACGAGACCACCGCGACGGCCGCGTCGCTGGAAGCGCAACGTCTCGCCAAGGATCTGATCATCCAGCCCGACGCCATCGCGGCCATCATCCGCGACCGGGAGGGGAAGTTCCACGTCACGACCAACCACCATGCGGTGGGCGGCGGCGCGACCTGGGGGATGTTCTGGGGGCTGCTGTTCGGCATGCTCTTCTTCATCCCCGTGCTCGGGATGGCCGTCGGTGCCGGGCTGGGCGCGCTCATGGGCAAGATGACGAAGGGCGCGATCAACAAGGAGTTCCAGTCGCAGGTGCGCGACATGCTGCAGCCGGGAACGTCGGCGTTGTTCCTCGTGGTCGAGCACGTCACCCCCGACAAGGCCATCGAGGGGCTGGCGCAGTTCGGCGGCACGGTGCTCAAGTCGTCGCTGCCCAAGGAGACCGAGGCGGAGCTTCAGGCCGCCCTGCACGGCGCCGACGGCGACGCGCAGGCCGACACGGTGGCGAGCTCGTCCGCGCCCTCCGCCTCCTGACCGGCCCGGCGCTCGTCCGGTCTCCGGCGAGGACCTGGGACGAGACGCCGGACCTCCGAAGGGATGCCGGTTCGCGAGGTGGCGGACCGGCATCCCCCTTCCGCGGGTGTTCATCCCCGCGTGATGACGCTTCGCCGGAACCGGAGAAACGAGGCTCGCTCCATGACATGGATGACTCCCCGGATCGCCGCCGTCACGGCGGTCGCGACGCTCGGCCTCGGCGGATGCAGTGCGGACCAGCCGCCGGTGTGCGACAGCCTCGCCGCCGTCCAGACGACGATGCACCACATCCGCGACGCGAACGTGGCCGAGAACGGCCTGACGTCGCTCACCACGCAGCTCCGGCAGTTGCAGGTGGAGGTCCGCCAGCTCCTCACCGACGCCGCTGCCCAGTGGGCGCCCGAGGTGCAGGCGGTGAGGACCGCCGCCGACCAGGTGTCGGCCACCGTCGCCGCGGCCCGGGAGACGCCCGACGTGGCCCACGTCAGCGCCGTCCGTACGGCGATGGGCACGCTCCAGACCGGGCTGCGCAGCCTCGGTGACGCCATGTCGGGCACCTGCTGAGGACGAGGAGACGCCATGTCGCGGACCGATCCGGCGCCCGGCGCGCCGTACACCGGCGTCGACCGCAGCGAGGCGACCGCGTGGGTCGGCTTCGTCCTGCTCGGCGGGGTCATGCTCGTGATGCTCGGCGCCGTGCACGCCGGGACCGGGCTCGTGGCGCTGTTCCACCCCGAAGCGCTGGTGTCGCGGCGCGCGGACCAGCTGCTGCCGGTCAGCCTGACCGCCCTCGCCTGGTTCCACATCGTCCTCGGGGGCGTGGCGATGGTCGCCGGCGTCGGCCTGGTCCGTGGGCGGGCCTGGGCGCGGATCGCCGCCGTCCTGCTGGGCGGCGTCGCCGCCCTGGTCAACTTCGCCTTCATCGGCCTCTACCCGCTGTGGTCGGTCACGGCCATCGCCATGGCCGTGGTCGTCATCTACGCGGTGGCCGCGCACGGGGGCGAGGTCGTCGATGCGTACGGCAACTCGTGACAGGGGAGCTCGAATGTGGAGGCGAACCGCCCGCCGGATGCCGTGGCGCCGGTCCCCGCTGCGCCGTCGCTCGGACACGGTCCAGGCGTGGCTCACCCTGGTGATGATCGTGGCGACGCTCGGTGCCGGGCCGTGGCTCGGCTGGTGGGCGGCGACCACGACGTACACCGCCCAGGTGCGGGCGGGCGAGTGGGAACGCGAGCACCATCGCCCGGTGGCGGCGGTCTCGGTGGAGGACGCGCCCGGCGCCTACGCCGAGGCCGGCGCGACGTCGGCGGACTCGCCGGACGTGCCCGTGGCGGTGCGCTGGACCGGCCCGGACGGCGCGGTCCGCTCGGGAACGGGCGAGGTGGCGGCGGGTACGCGGGCCGGCAGCACGGTCACCGTCTGGATCGACGAGCAGGGGAGCGAGGTGCCCCGGCCCCGATGGCGTAACCCCGGCATCGACGCCACGGTCGCGGGGACGCTGGCCGTCACCGCGCTGGCGGCGTTCCTCGGCGGTGTCCGGCGCATCGTCGTCTGGCGGCTCGACCGCCGCCGCCTGCGCTCGTGGGAGACGGAGTGGCTCGTCGTCGGGCCGCGATGGAGCCGGCGGTGACCGGCACGGGCAGCCCCGTCGCCGGTGGCGGCGTCCGGCGGTGGCTGCCCGGTGTGCAGACCGTGCTGACCTACCGCCGGGCGTGGCTGCCCAAGGACGTCGTGGCCGGCCTCGTCCTGTCGAGTCTGCTGGTGCCGCAGGGCATGGCGTACGCGGAACTCGCCGGCCTGCCGGCGATCACCGGGCTCTACACGACGGTGTTCGGCCTGCTCGGTTATGCCGTCTTCGGCGCCTCGCGCATCCTGGTGGTCGGTCCGGACTCGTCCCTCGGCCCGATGATCGCCGCCGTGCTCGTCGCCACCGTCGGCTCCGGCGGCGACCCCGCGGTGGCCATCGCGCTGGCGTCCATGCTGGGGCTGATGGTGGGCGTGACCATGGCCGTCGCCGGGATCGCGAAGCTCGGCTTCATCGCCGACCTGCTGTCCAAGCCCACCCAGATCGGCTACATGAACGGTCTGGCGGTCACCATCTTCGTCAGTCAGCTGCCCAAGCTGTGCGGGTTCTCGGTCGACGGCGAGGGCCTCCTCAGCGAGGCCGCCGGATTCCTGCGCGGGATCGCCTCGGGCGACGCCGTGCCGGCGGCCTGCGCGGTCGGCGTGTTCACCCTCGCGATCATCCTCGTGCTTCAGCGCTGGCTGCCCAAGCTCCCCGCGGTTCTCGTCGCCGTCGTCGCCGCGATCACCGCGACGTGGCTGCTCGACCTGGGCGGCCGCGGCGTCGACCTGGTCGGTCCGCTGCCGGGCGGCTTCCCGCCCCTCACCGTGCCGCACGCGTCCTGGTCACAACTCGTCCTGCTGCTGGCCGGCGCCGTCGGCATCACCATCGTGTCGCTCACCGACACCATCTCCACCGCGTCGTCGTTCGCGGCCCGCACGGGTCAGGAGATCCGGGCCGACCAGGAGATGATCGGCGTCGGTGCCGCCAACGTCGCGGCCTCCTTCTTCCAGGGCTTCCCGGTCAGCACCAGCGGCTCCCGGACCGCGGTGGCGGAACAGGCCGGTGCCCGTACCCAGGTGACCGGGATCGTCGGGGCCGCCGTCATCGTCGTCATGCTGGTGCTGACGCCCGGACTGTTGCGGGACCTGCCGCAGCCGGCGCTCGCCGCCGTGGTGATCGCCGCGTCCATGTCGCTGGCTGACCTGCCCGGCTCGGTGCGGTTGTGGCGTCATCGGCGCCTCGAGTCGCTCGTGTCGATCACCGCGTTCCTCGGGGTGGCGCTGCTCGGCGTGCTGCCCGGCATCGGTGTCGCGGTCGGGCTGTCCGTGCTCAACGTGTTCCGCCGGGTGTGGTGGCCGTACCAGACGCAGCTGCGCCGGGCGCCGGGCGTGCCGGGCTACCACGACGTGCGCTCGTACCCGGACGCCGAGAGTCTGCCCGGCCTGGTGCTGTTCCGGTTCGACGCCCCGCTCATCTTCGCCAACGCCCGGGTGTTCCGCGACCAGATCCGGCTCCTGGCCCGTACCGACCCGCGCCCGGTCTGGATCGTGCTGGCGGCCGAGCCGGTCACCGACGTCGACACCACCGCCGGGGACATGCTGGAGGCGCTCGTCGGCGAGCTCGACGCCCAGGGCACGTCGCTGATGTGGGCCGAGCTCAAGGACCCGGTGCGGCGCAAGATCGACCGGTACGGCCTGACCGCGGCCCTCGGCCCGGAGCGGTTCTTCGCGACCCTGGACGAGGCGGTCACCGCCTACCGGGCGCGTACCGGTGCGGCGTGGACTGCACCGCCCCGGTGACCATCGCCGCCCGTTCCCTCGCCGCGGATGAAGACCGTGCACCCGCCTTCGCGGTTTGCTCGGCGCACCGGACCGTACGGGCACATTCCGCCAGGAGGACAGCATGACCGGAACATCGACGACAACGCACGAGGGTACGGCGGCCGGCGGGCCGGGCGTCGCCGAGGAGCTGAGGTCGCTCCCCGTCCCATGGGCAACGATGCTGGTGACCGGCGTCCTCGGCGTCGTCTTCGGCGCCGCGGTGCTCATCTGGCCGGACATCTCCCTGCGCATCATGGCGGCGATGACCGGGGTGTGGCTGTTCCTCGCCGGCATCGCGCGGATCATCGGCGCGTTCCTGCCCGGCCGCGGTTCGCTGGCCCGGCACGTGCTGTCCGGCATCGTGGGCGTCGTCGTCCTCATCGCCGGCCTGATCTGCCTGCGTGACCTCGTCAGCCGGCTCGCGGTGCTCGCCCTGCTGTTCGCGGTCACCTGGATCCTCAGCGGGATCACCGCGGTCGTGCTCGGGGTCCAGCGCACCGGCCCGGCCCGGCTGGGTCTCGTCGGCGTCGGCGTGCTCTCCGTGGCGGCAGGGCTCGCCTTCGTCCTCATGCCGGACCTCTCGCTGACCACCCTGGTCGTCCTGACCGGCGGCAGCAGCCTGCTCGTCGGTCTCGCCGAGGTCGTGCTGGCGCTGTTCCTGCGCAGGACGGCCGCCGCGGCCCGGGCCGGCGAGCTGGAGCCGGACGTTCCCGCGCCGTCCGGGCCCGGAACGGCCACGGCCGCCCGTACGGCCTGACCGCGCGACCGGCCCGGCGAGCGATGACGGACGGATCAGCCCTCCCGGGTGGCGATCAGGCCGGTCAGCTCCGCGGTCCGCTCCGGGGTCCAGCCGTCCGGGGATGCGATCCGCGCCCAGGCCGTCACGGGTTCGGCGCCGTAGCTGTGCCCGTGCCCGGCCGGTACCCCGGTGGAGAAGGCCATGTCGGCGGTCACCTGCCAGAACGTCACGAACGGGTACCAGCGGACGCCGGCCGACACGTCGGCGCCGCGCGGCTCGCGCAGCCAGTCCGGGCGGCTCACCGCCAGCCGGGGACTCCACCACACGATCGGGTCCGAGGGGTGCTGCAGGTACGCCACCCGCGGCGCCGCCCACGGCGTGGCCGGACGGTCCAGGTCGGCGGCCGGATCACGGGCGAAGCGGATGGTGGCGCCGTTCTCGTAGCTGGGCAGGATCTCGGTGCTGCCGGGGTCGCGGCCGGCGACGAACCGGCGCCACAGCTCGTTGCGGTTGGGCGGGCCCACCAGCAGCATGCCGTCGACCCGGTTCCGGATGTCGTCGGCGCCGCTGAACGCCGATTCCGCGCCGAACGAGCCCAGGCTCTCGCCGAACAGCAGCAGCCTGGGCCGCCGGGTCAGCGGCAGCTTCGACCATTCGCCGTACACGGCGTTGAACAGGTCCCGGCCGGCCTGCCGCGCGCGTTCCTTGTCGACGAGGAAGGACAACCAGCTCGGCAGGTACGAGTACTGCATACCGACCATGGCCGAGTCGCCGTTGTACATGTACTCCAACGGGTCCACGGCGTCCTCGTCGACCCAGCCGGTGCCGGTCGTGGTGATCACGACGAGCACCGCGCGGTCGAACGCGCCGGTACGCCGCAGCTCCGCCACGGCCAGTGCGGCCCGCTCCCGCGAGGTCGGCGCCGAGTCCAGCCCGGCGTAGACCCGGATCGACCGCTCGGCGCGGGGACCGCCGAAACGGCGCAGCTGATCGACGTCCGGGCCGCCCGTCACGAAGTTGCGGCCCTGCTTGCCCAGCGACGGCCAGGACACCAGCGAGCCCGGACCGCCCGAGCGCAGCGGGTCCTGCGTCGGTGACACGTCGGGCTCGGTCTCGCCGTTGATCGCCTTGAAGCTGCTGTCGGTGACGGCGAAGAAGCCGTCGAGCACCACGCCGTTCAGCACGCCCAGCGCGAGCAGGACCACCATCAGACCCGCGAGCACCCGCGCGGCCGGGGCCGGCACCACCCGCCCCAGCAGCCGGCCGAGGGCGCGGGCCGCACGGCGGAGCAGCCGGAACAGGCCGACCAGGGCGACCGCGAGGAGCGTGGCGAGCGGTAGCACCAGCAGATACCGCGGACGTCCCGGGGCTTCGAGGCCCATCATCTCGTGGATCTCGCGCTGCCATCCGGCACCCAGCCAGAGGAAGACCAGCACCGCGACCACCGCGACGACCGCCAGGATGCGCCAGGCCGTTCGGCCGGGCCGGCGGACCGGGCGGTTGCTCAGCTTCCCGGCCAGCCACACCACCAGCACGCCCAGCCCGTACCCGATCGCCGCCGTGATGCCGCCCACCACCGCCTGCAGCCCCGGACCGCGGGGCAGCAGCGACGGGGTCAGCGACAGGCAGAAGCAGGTCACCGCGCCCAGCAGCCCGACGAAGCCGTAATGCCACCGGTGCACCAGCCGCCACCACCGGCCGCGCCGCAGCGGCGGTGGCTGCTCCGGTTCCGGCGGCGTCTGCGCCGGGGACGTCACGATAGTCATCGGCGTGCCACCCTCTCCGTCGGCTGTCATGCGTTCCATCCCGCGATTCCGGCGGTGACCAGGACGCCGAGTCCGTTGACCGCCCAGTGCAGACCGATCGGGGCCAGCAGGCTGCCGCTGCGCCGGCGCAGCTCGCAGAGCACCACCCCGGCCGCCGCGGTGAACGCCACGGCCCCGGTGACGGCCAGGATCTGCCCGGCCGGGCCGGGACCGACCAGGCCGGTCACCGCCGGGTTGACCCGGTTGAGACGCAGCGACGGCAGCACGTGCCAGAGCCCGAAGAGCCCCGACGACAAACGCGTGGCCCGGGTACGGCCCCATGCCGCACGCACCAGCCCCCACAGGACGCCCCGGAACGCGACCTCCTCGAACAGGATCGTGCCGAGCGGTATCACCACGAAGGCGGTGCGCAGGGCCGCGCCCAGGTCCGTGCGGTACCGCTCGTCGAGGAACGCTGAGCGGGTGACGGGCAGCCACGCGGCCGCCGCGTACACCACGGCCACCGCGGCGACACAGCACAGCCCGTACACCGCGCCGCACCGCAACGCCCGGCGGCCCAGGCCCACGTCGTCGGCGCCGAGCCCCGCCGCACGGGCCAGCAGGAGCAACAGCAGGGCGCCGAGCGGCCCGGCCAGGAGCATGGTTCCCTGGGGCCCGAAGCGCCCGGCGGCCGAGGTCGCGGCCATGTACCCGACCGTGACGACCACGGCCGCCGCCGGCGACACCCAGCGCTTCGACGGCTCCGCGGTCACGCCTCGAGGATCGCCGCCGGGCCCGGCACCCGCCTCACCCCCGGCGGATGGCGGTACGGCTAAGGATTCCCGGCCGGCTCGGGCATTCCGGCGGGCTCGGCCAGGCCGGCGGGTTCCGAGGCGAACAGCGTCAGGCCGAGCCGGCGGGACAGGAACCTCGCCGCGTGCTGACCCCGGACGCTGTTGCCGAACGAGTCGAGACGCGGGGCGAAGGCCGACAGGGCCCCCTTGCCGGGCGAGATGACGACGAGGCCGCCACCGATGCCGCTCTTGCCGGGTACGCCCACGTCGTACAGCCAGTCGCCGGACGTCTCGTACAACCCCGCGGTGGACATCACCGCCAGGGTGTGGTGGCAGACCGGGGCCTCGACCACCCGTACCCCCGTGTGCGGATTGACCCCGCCGTTCGCCAGCGTGGCGCCCATGACGGCCAGGTCGACGGCGGTCACCCGCAGGCAGCTCTGCCGGGTGTACAGGTCGACCGCCGACACCGGATCGCAGCCGAGGAGCCGGTAGGCCTGCAGGAGATCGGCGAGGGCCCGGTTGCGGTGGTTGGTGGCCGACGCGGAGGCGTACACCTCCTCGTCGAGCGGCAGGTCGCGGCCGGCGAAGCGGGACAGACCATCGTGCAGGGCGGCCCACTTCGCCGCGGTGCTCGTACCCGGAACGAGGCTGGCGGTGGCGATCGCTCCCGGATTGACCATCGGGTTCGTGCGCCCGTCCGGACTGTTCTCCACCGCAGCCAGGGAGTTGAAGGGCAGCCCGGTCGCGTTGACCCCCAGCCGGCGGCGCAGCGGCTGCGGGCCGACGACCGCGCAGACCAGCGCGAACACGAACGGTTTGGCGACGCTCATGATGGTGAACTCCGACTCGGCGTCCCCGACGGCGTACGTCCCGCCGCGGGCGCCGGCCGCGCAGATCCCGAACAGGTCGGGTGGCACCCGGGCCAACGCCGGATAGACGCGCGACAGTTCACCGTCCGAAGTGGTCCGATAGCGCTCGTACGCGTCGTCGAGCGACCGTCGGACCTGCTCGGGTGACGGCAGGTGACCGGTGGACACGTACGGGGCGTCGTCGTCGAGGGATTCCATCGGGCACTCACCCTTCCTCCGTGCGGGATGACCGTCAGACGGCGCATGCCGCCGTGTCCTCCTGCGCCGCCTCGGTACGGACGGTGGCCGGACGTGGCCGGGCCGCCGGCTCCGGCGTGGAGGCCCGCCGTGTCCCGTCGCGGCATATCGCGGCCAGCTCGCGGGCGCCCGGGCGGTCGCGTGGATCGTGCGCCAGCGCGGCGCGTACCACCGCGTCGAGGCCGTGGTGCAGCCCGGAGAGGTTCGGCCGGCCCGAGCCGACGCGCCGGATCCAGTCCGCCTCGCCCCGCCCGGCGAAGGGATGGAAGCCGGTGGACAGGTAGGCCATCAGGCTTCCCCAGGCGAAGACGTCCGTGCTCGGTGCCAGCGGCTCGCCGCGCAGCTGCTCCGGGGCGGCCCAGCCGCGACTGCACTGCACGAATCCGTCCTCGGGCGGAAGCTCCCCGACGTACCGGGAGATGCCGAAGTCGATGACCCGGACGTCATCATCGCCGACCAGCAGATTGGACGGCTTGACGTCGCAGTGCACGACCCCGCTGTCATGC
This sequence comes from Nucisporomicrobium flavum, assembly GCF_016464385.1. GTDB lineage: Bacteria > Actinomycetota > Actinomycetes > Mycobacteriales > Micromonosporaceae > Actinoplanes > Actinoplanes flavus_A. Next base: position 215,866 of record NZ_JADMLH010000011.1, read on the forward strand.
AGGGACGCGAGCCTGCCGGCCAGCTCGCCGCCGAACGTCAGCAGCGAGGCGACCGGCATCGTGTCGCCCATCAGCCCCGCCCCGGACCTGTAGCCCTGCAGGTAGGCGGTGATCAGGTAGGACCCCGTCGCCGTGACGCCGTGGGCGATCGGGGCCGCCGTGCAGCCGGCGTCCACGGCGGAGGCTATGGCGAACTCACGCCGGGAGGAGGCGCCCGTACCGTGCCGGATCAGCTTCACCGCGACCGGAGGACCGCCCGCGAGTGGCGTCGCCAGGAAGACCGTCGCTGTCCCGCCTCTCCCGATGCGGGACAGCAGCAGGTATCCATCGATGATGGTCATGAGGGGCCTCCGTGTCTCCCAGCCGCCGCCACAGGCCGTCAGGTCTGGTACGCGCTCGTGCCCGGCTCCGCGGCCGGCGGCTCGGGCTGTGGCTGCCCGCTGAGGACCGAGGTGAGCGCCCGGTCCACCTGCTCGACCCGTACCCGTAGGGGCCTCCAGTCCTGGCCGGTACCGAGCGCCTCGCCCTCGATGTCGACGGCGGTGATGAGCTCGTGCAGCAGGGCGGTGACCCGCAGCGACCAGTTCCGGCGGGCATCGCCGGAGGCCCGGTCGGCCAGCGCACCCCACCGGTTCTGCACCTCGACGAGCTCCGCGCGGACCGGCGGCCAGGCCAGGGCCCGCCGGCCGGTGGTGGTCGTGCGCAGGACCGGGGGCAGCCGGGTGGCGCTGATCGCTCGCGTCTCCGACTCCAACGCGCGGGCCTCGGTGTCCCACCCCGATCTCCGCTGCGAACGGGCGACCAGCACCCCGGCGACGATCAGCGCCGCCAGGAGCACGAGCATCAGCAACCAGCCGAAGAAGCCCAGGCCCCCGGCGGTGCCGCTGGTGGCGACGGCGGACGCGGATGCGGCAGGCGTCGGCGTCTGCTCGGCCGGTGTGGTGGTGCGAGCCGGTTCCGTGGCCCCCGTGGTACGCACCGGTTCGGTGGTCCGAGCGGCGCGGGCGGGCTCGGTGGTCTGCGTGGTGCGGGCCGGCGCGGGTTCCGCGACGGTCGGCGGGCGGGTCGTGGTCTGCGCCGGTTCGGTGGACCGGGTGGTGCGCGTCCGCTCCGGTGTCGCCTCCGTGGCCTCCGGGGCCCGGGTGGGCTCCGCCGGCTCGGTGGTCCGCTCGGGCCGGGGCGTGCCCGGCTCACCCGACGGGGGACGTTCCGCATCGCGTTGCGTGGTACGCGTCGACGGCAGTCCCGACGGTGCCTCACCGCCGCCGGCGCCGCAGGCGGTCAGCCCGGCGATGACGCCGAACAGCAGCCAGACCAGGACGGTGACGCGCGGTCGACGACGGTTGCGCCCAGATCGCATGGGTGACTCCTTCCACGGCGGTGATCGTCAAGCTATGGCCGCCGTCGCCGCGCCGGATCATTCGGAGTTGATGGATCGGTGGTCGCGCGGCGGTCGAGCCAGACACCGATCACCCGGGCCAGTTCGCCGGGGTGGCTGAAGTTCATCGCATGCGCCGCGCCCTCGAGGTGCACGATCGTCAGGTGCGGCGGGGCCAGACGGCCGACCTCCCGGACGCGCCACGGCGGCGGCATGAGCGGATCACGGGACCCGATCACGGCCAGGGTCGGCACCGGTGTCCGTACCAGCCGTTCCAGGGAGGGAAACCGGATGAGCTCACCGAACAGACGCAGGGCGTTCACGGGCCCGAACCGCAGATAGTCCGGGAGGACGACCCGGAGCATGCCCAGCCGTTCGCGCCCCGCGTCGCGGGCCAGCTGCACCAGCGCCCGGCCCAGCGGCTGATTGTGCAGCCCGCCCGCGGGCGAGGTGAGCACGACGCCCGCCACCCGGTCCGGAGCGCTGTGCGCGACCTCCAGGCACACCGGCCCGCCCATCGAATTGCCGACCAGCACCACCCGCCCGATGCCGAGCGCATCCAGCAGCTCCACCAGCACCCGGGCCAGCGACGGGATACCCAGCACCCGCCCCCGCGAAGGGCTCCGTCCGTAGCCCGGCAGATCGGGGACCACCGTGGTCCCGCGATGCGCGAGCGCCCCGGCGGTGGGAAGCAGGTAGCTGCCGGACACCGCAAAGCCGTGCACGTGCACGATCGGGTCGGCGCCGGGCACCTCCGGACCCCTGCGCAGGAAGACCGGCCGGCCACGGACCTCGACCCACGCATCCTGCAAGCACCGATCGGTCATGACCTCAGCGTCACAGGCCGCCGGAGCCCGAGGCCCATCCGCGAGGGATGACCGGGTGACCACGCCGCCGGGGTCCGATGCCACCCGTACGGGATGAGAACGGCACCGGCCCCCGGCAGGTTCACTGGATCCGCGGAAGTGCCGCCGTGGCGTGGCCCGACACGAAAGGTGATCCCGTGCTGTGCTCCTTGTTCCTGCTGGCGTGCCTGACCGCGGCACTCGTCTTCGCGGCGCGGCCGAAGCTGCGCGGGGCGGTTCGCAACGCGGCCGGTAGGCCGGCATCCCCGGGTGCGCCGCACGATGCCGTACCCGGTCAGGACCCGCAGACCCTGGAGGGCGTGCTGAGCCGCCAGCTCGTGACAGGCAGGATCACCGGACCGCAGTACCGGCAGGCCATGGCCGGCCTCGCCAGCCGCGACGCCAAGCGTCACCCGCTCGACCCTCCCCCACCGGCCGATCCACCGGAACCCGCGTGAACGCCTACCGGAGACCCCGTCCCAGGGCGTCGGCCTTCAGTTGCTCGAATTCGGTCTCGTTGATGCCGCCGGAGTCGAGCAGCGCCTTGGCCGACGAGATCTGGTCGGTGGCGCTGTGCGGAGCACCGTCCGAAGCGGCCACCGACCGGATGTAGGCGTCCTGCCGTCGCTGCGCCTCCTCCTGAGCGGCGAGCGCGCGGTCGCCCATGCCCCGGCCACGGGCGATGACGTAGACCAGCATGCCGAGGATGGGCATGAGGATGAGGAACACCGTCCACAGCGTCTTGCCGAGGCCGCCGAGGTCCCGGCTGCGGAACAGGTCCCCGAACACCCACCACAGACCCATGAACCAGGCGAGGAAGATGAAGAACTCCACCATGGCCAGCAGGAACGATCCGTTGTCGTCGAACACCGCGAACAACCTCCTGTGTCGGTACCTTCTTTCCCGCCAGTCCACGCCGTGCCGGTCGCCGGTGCCTCATCCGCCATGGCGTACTCGACGGCGTACGCCCCGGCGAAGGCCGGATGTCCCCGGTGGGCGAGGGAGATTAGCCCGGAAGGGATGAGGAGCCGGCGGTGGTGACGCCCGACGATGTCGGGAGGAAGCCGCATGCCGGCACGGATCCCTGGAGAGCAGCGATGACGACCTTCACGGTATGGAAGTTCGACGATCCCGACGGTGCGGACCGGACCGTGGAGATCCTGAGGAACGCCCAGGCGGACGGGCTCGTCAAGGTCGACGACCACGCGGTCGTACGGTGGCCGGTGGGGCAGCCCCACCCGGACACCCGGCACGGGCACGAATCGGTGTGGCACGGGGCCGGCTGGGGCGCGGTCATGGGTCTGATCATTGGCACGCTGTTCTTCATGCCGGTGGCGGGCGGCCTGGCCGGCGCGGCGCTGGGCGGGCTGGCCAAGAAGACCGAGGACGCCGGGATCACCCGGGACCAGCTGGAGAAGATCCGCGCCGAGGTGACCGAGGGCACGTCGGCCCTGTTCGTCGTCACCGAGCAGGGCGACCTCGACCGGCTCGGGGAGCGGATGCACGGCCTGCACAACACGCTCGTCACCACGAACCTCACCGAGGCGGAGCGCAGCGAGCTCCTCGAGGCGCTCGGCGGCCGGTGACCCGCGGCGGCTGCCGGCCTGCGGCAGCGCCGGTGTCCCTCACCCGGTGGCGCGGTGGTCGGCGCGCATGCCGGCGATCCCGCTGATCGTCATGCCGATCCCGCAGAAGACGAGGACCGTCGCGCCGATGAAGATGAAGGCACCGAGTCCGAGCTTCGGCCAGATGAGCACCACGACGGCGCCGGCCATCATGAGTGCGGCGGTTGCCAGTTGCCACCTGCTGCCCTTCTCGCCTCGCGCGCCGATCGCCGTGACCAGCTGAACCAAGCCGTCCAGCAGCCACCCGACCGCGACGAGAGCGATCAGCACCGCCAGGGAGGCGGTGAGGTTGCGCAGGCACAGCAGTCCGATCAGGCCGGTCAGCACCCCGAACACGATGCCGAGCACCCGGTTGAGCATCGGGTGGCCGGGCGCGAACAGCAGCAGCCCGGCACGGAGAAAGCCGGTCAGGACGAGGTTGAGGCCGAAGAGGACCGCGACCACCCGCAGGGTGGCCTCCGGCCAGGTGAAGGCCGCCACCCCGACCGCGATCGCGAGGAGGCCGGCGACGAGCCGGAGCCAGTGCTGGTGCGGGGGGATGGTGGGCAGCCGCGTGGCAGCCCGTCCGTCGTTCTCCGGTGCCGCCGGGGTGAGTGGCTGCTCGGGAATCGTTGTCATGCCCCGATGGTGCGGCGCCGGGGCGTGGGGGTTCTCATCCCGGTGGCATGAAACGACCGGGGCCCGGCACCGGCCGCCGTCGGCTCCAGCGCGGATCAGGGCGCGTCGCGGCGAGGCTGCTCGGCGATGTCGTCGGGCGGCAGCCGGCGCACCTCGATGAGCCGCAGGCCCAGGCCGTGGATGCGCGAGATCAGCCCGACGACGGCGGACTGGTCCGGCAGCGATCCGTGCAGCACGGTCTCCGGCGGCTCGACGCTGACGGTGAGGTCGCGCAGCTCCGACAGCAGCTCCGCGGGCAGTTCCCCGGAGACCCTGACCTGGTACGTTGCCTCCTGCATGGCGTCCCGCCCCTCATCCGCCGAACCGGCCCTTCCGCCTGCGGTGCACCCGCTCGTGCTGCCTCGGCCCTCGTCCTGCGGCCGGGCGGGGAAGGCACTCGTCCATCGTGAGCGGGGGCGGACCGCGTTGCGTCATCCCTTGTGGCTGACGGCAGGAGTCCGGGCCGCCGGGCGGGACCAAGCTCCTCAGCCGGGACGAGCAGCGCGTACGCCGGCGCGTCCGGCCGATCCCCCGGAGCGGATGGCGCGCCGCGGTCGTGCGGGGTGTTGGCTCGCGGGCAGGGCCGGAAGGGACCCGTCCCAGCCCGTGGAGGTGCGCGATGACCGATCGGCGAACCCTGTCCAGTGTCATGACCCCGGTGCCCGAGGCGGACGGATCGTTCCCGGATCCCGCGGCCCGCTTCGCGGCGGGCCGGTCGATCCGCCGCGAGGTGCCCTTCGACTCCCACGCCGGTCTGCCCGCGGCCGCCGACCGGCCCGATCCGGTGGAGGTGCTGGCGGCGCAGGCGGACACCCGGGTGCCGGAGCTGGTGCCGATCCGGTACGGCCGCATGCTGGTCTCGCCGTTCACGTTCTTCCGCGGTGCCGCCGCCATCATGGCCGCGGACCTGGCCCGGACACCCTCGTCGGGGCTGACGTGTCAGCTCTGCGGCGACGCCCACCTGAGCAACTTCGGCGTGTTCGCCTCGCCGGAACGGCATCTGGTGTTCGACGTGAACGACTTCGACGAGACGTACCCCGGCCCGTGGGAGTGGGACGTCAAGCGGCTCGCGGCGAGCCTCGTGGTCGCCGCCCGCGGCAGCGGCTTCCGGCGCAAGAGCAGGGCGGTGATCGTGGCGTCCGCGGTCGGCCGCTACCGGCAGGCGATGGCCACCTTCGCCGCGCAGGGAGAGCTGCAGGTGTGGTACGCGCGGGCCGACGTCGACGAGGTCAGCGTGCTCGCCAGGAACCTGCTCAGCAAGGACCGGCGCAAGCGGTTCGCCGCGGCCCAGGCGAAGGCCCGTACCCGCGACAGCCTGCAGGCGTTCCGCAAGCTGACCACGGTGGTGGACGGGCGCCGCCGGATCGTCGCCGACCCGCCGCTCGTCGTGCCGGTCGAGGACCTGCTGCCGGACGCCGGCCGGGCCGACCTCGAGGCACGCATCCGGGGCCTGCTCGCCCGGTACGCCGAGTCGCTGGCCCCCGACCGGCGCCGGCTGCTGGGCGCGTTCCGGTTCGTCGACCTCGCGCGCAAGGTCGTCGGGGTGGGCAGTGTCGGCACCCGGTGCTGGATCGTGCTGCTCAGCGGCCGCGACGAGAACGACCCGCTGCTCCTGCAGGTCAAGGAGGCGCCCCCCTCGGTGCTGGCCCCGTACGTGCCCGGGAAGCCGGAGACCGGATGGAGCAACGAGGGTGAGCGGGTCGTGCTGGGTCAGCGGCTGATGCAGGCCGGTAGCGACATCTTCCTCGGGTGGCAGACCGTGGCCGGCATCGACGGGCAGGAGCGCGACTTCTACGTGCGGCAACTGCGCGACTGGAAGGGCTCCGCCATGGTGGAGACGCTGGACGTGAAGGCGATGGAGGTCTACGGCGCGCTCTGCGGGTGGACGCTGGCGCGGGCCCACGCGCGCAACGGCGACCGGATCGCGATCGCCGGCTACCTCGACGACGGCGCCGCGTTCGACCAGGCGATCATCGAGTTCGCCGAGCAGTACGCCGACCGCAACGAGCAGGACTTCGAGCTGCTCACGCGGGCCGCACGCGAGGGCCGGATCCCGGTGGTCGGCGGCGTCTGAGCCGGCCGGCCCGGTCGACTACCTCGGGTGGGGCCGCGCCGGTCAGCCGCACCCACCACGGCCTGATCGGCCCGTGGATTCATTCCTCCGGTATGAGGACACGGTTTGGAGCGGCTCCGACACTGCCGGGAACCACCTCGCGACGGGAGCCCACCATGGTTGACACGACTGCCGTCCCGGCACCGGCCGTTCCGGTGCCCGAACGTCCCGCCCAGCGGTGGCTGGCCCGGCTCGCCTTCCTCGTAGCGGCCGCCGCCACCGTGCTGGTGATCACCGCCGCCGGCGTACGCGGCAGCCTTGGACTGCTCCTCGTCGGCGCGGCCGGCATGGCCGTGGCGTTCGCCGCGGCCTGGTGGTTCCTCAGCCATCGCGGCCTCCGGCGCTGGCTCGCGGGCGTGCTCGTCGTGATCGCGCCGCTGACCATCGCGGTGCTCTACGCGCGCGCCCGCCTGATCTGGGTCGTGGTGCTCTTCGCCGCGCTGTGGCTGGCGGCCGTCGCCGCCGGGCGCCGGGCGCTGGCGGTGCAGGATGCTACGGCCGGTCCCTCGGAGCACGCCACGCCGGCGCCCCACCACCCGTACCTGATCATGAATCCGCGGTCCGGCGGCGGCAAGGTGGGCCGGTTCGACCTGGTACGCCGGGCGCGCGCGCTCGGCGCCGAGGTGATGGTTCTCGAGGGACAGGCGAGCGTCGTCGAGCTGGCCCGGCAGGCCGTCCGCGACGGCGCCGACCTGCTCGGCGTGGCCGGCGGTGACGGCACGCAGGCGCTGGTCGCCGGCATCGCTGCCGAACACGGCCTGCCCTTCATGGTCATCTCCGCCGGTACCCGCAACCATTTCGCCCTCGACCTCGGCCTGGACCGGGAGGACCCGGCGACCTGCCTGGACGCGCTCTCCGACGGCGTCGAACTGCGCGTGGACCTGGGCCTGATCGGCGGCCGGACCTTCGTCAACAACGCCTCGTTCGGCGCGTACGCGGCCGTGGTACAGAGCCCGGCCTACCGCGACGACAAGACCCGGACCACCCTCGACATGCTTCCCGACCTTCTGACCGGCCATTCCGGACCGCTCCTGCACCTGCGGGCCGGCGGGCTGGAGCTGACCGGTCCGCAGGCGGTGCTGGTCAGCAACAACCCGTACGGCTCCGACGACGTCGCGGGGCTGGGCCGGCGCCCGCGGCTCGACGGCGGGGTCCTCGGCGTGCTGGCTGTCACCATGCGCGGTGCGGTCGACGCGGCGGCCCTGGTGGGCGGCCGGCGGTGGTCGAAGGCCGTGGCCGTCCGGACCGCCACGGAGGTGGTCGTCACGGCGGACGTCCCGCAGGTGCCGGTGGGTATCGACGGGGAGGCCGTCATGATGCCCACGCCGGTCTGCTGCTCGATCCGCCCGGGGGCGCTCCGGGTCCGGGTGCCCCGGCAGCGGCCCGGCGTGCCGGCGCCGTCGCCCGAACTGGACTGGACCCGGCTACGCCGGTTGGCCCTCTCCACCGGACGGCACTGACAGTTCGCGGTGATGTCCCCGGCAGCCGCGCCGGTGCGGATGCGGGTCACCAGCTTGTCGCCCCGCTGCGCGCGGCACGCCCGCCGGCGAGCTCAGCTCGCGCCGAGTCCGGCGGCAGGCGGCGCGGCGTCCCTCTCGGCCCGGTACGCCGCGCCCCGTGCGGCCAGGGTGACCGCCACCTCGTACGCCGCGAGCACGAGGGCGATCACGAGCAGGGCGGTCCAGGACGACAGGATCAGAGCGAACCCGGCCGCCACGACCAGGCCGCCGACGCGTAGCACGTCCAGGTACGCCGCCACCCAGCCGGGTCCCCGGGCGACCGCCGCACGGGCGCCGGCGCGGATGCCGCGACCGGCGGCCCGGGCACCGTCGGCGAGGTGACGCCGCAACCACCGAGGCCCGCGCCCAGGGCCGATCAGGTACATCAGCACCGCGAGCAGGGCCCCGATCCAGATGATCTGGAGGCCGCGTGTCCGGAGCTGGGCGAAGACGGTGGTCAGGGCGGCGTCTGCGCCGTCACGGTAAAGGCCCGCCGGTACCTGCTCGAGCACCTGGGCCCGGATCGCACGCAGCACCGCGGTCACCGCGACGGCGGCGACGACCAGCCACAGACCCAACTGCAGCAGCGTACGACGGCGGGCCGGCGAGACGGCCAACGCGACGAGAAGCAGCAGGACCGTGGCGGCCACAGTGAGGATCAGCCCCCGCTTCGCCTGCGCCACCGCCTGCTGGGCGGCCCACAGCCGGCCGGAGTCGTACACCGCGAACTGCGCGAAGTTGGGCGGCAGGGTGACGCCCAGGGTCTGCTGGACCCGGTCGCGCAGGTTGTCCGGGATGGCTCCGCTGCTCAGGTCCGGCAACGCCAGCTGCTTGCCGAACATCGTGGGCAGCTGCGCACTGAGTTGCCGGAGGACCTGGTTGATCAGGGGGAGCAGGTCGATGTCCACCCGGTCTTCGCGTACGACCAGCAGGTCGCTGGTGCCGTTGAGGACCGCGACGGCGCGCTCGTGCGCGCGTCGGGTCACCTCGACCCAGATGCGCTGGAACTGATCGCTCTGCAGAACCTTGGTGACCGTGTCGCGTACGGTGCCCCGCAGCTGCCCGGTCACCGGCCCGGCGATGAACGCGGCCTGCTCGGGCAGCACCGTCCGTAGGCGCTGCTCTACGTCGACGGCCACGAAGATCTGGTTCGTGGCGTAGTCGGCCACCGCCGCGGCGACCCGCGGGTCCTGCGGCAGCGGGGCGACGGTGGCCACCCACCGGTCGGTGTTCATCGCCGTCCGGGCCGACCACACCCCGACGACGCTCGCGACCAGGGCGAAGGCGGCGAGGGCGATGAGCGCGGCGGCCAGGACCCGACGCAGGGTGCCGAGCAGCGAAGTGCGGCGCCGCCGGGTCTCGAGCCGCTCCTGCAACGCCGAGACCTCGGCGCGCAGGCGCTCGACTTCCCCGGCGTCGGGCGGTTCGTCCGGCTGGCCGTCGTCGGTGCCGCCGGGCCCTTCACCGGTGACCTGGGGCGGCGGAGTGGTGACATTCGGAGGCATGGCGAGGGCGGGCGAGGCGGAATCGGCGTGCTCGGCGTCCGGACGGATGGTCATGGCTGGCCCAATCCTCAGCGGCTGCTGGCCGCGCCCGAGCCCTGTCACGGTCGTTCGCCCCTCACGGGCGCGGGTGTGGCGCTGTCCCGTCGAGCCTCGCCGAGGCTCGGGAAGGCGGGGTCATCCCCGGTGAATGAAATGCCCGGCCCCAGCTTGATCAGCGCGAAGTCCGCCAGAGGACGTGGGCGGGCGTCTCACGCCGGGTCAGGCCTTGATGCAGGCGAAGTGGGCGGCGTCCGGAGCAAGCTCACCCCCGGCAGATGACGCGTGGCGTCGCCGGTGGACCCATGCTCACACCATGAGACCGATGCGACTCCGGAGGTCCTGCGCCGCGAGGGTGACTGTCGGACCGCTGTGGTCCACCGCCGGATTGTGAGGGAGTGTCCTGCTCGCCCGGCTGACCGGTCGTGTGGACCGCTTGCAACGGCGGCACGGTGTGCTGGGCTTCGCGTACGCGGTGGCGCGCAAGTTCCTGGACGACGGTGGCGGCCGGGAGGCGGCGCTGATCACGTACTACGGGTTCCTGAGCATCTTCCCGCTCTTGCTGATCGGCGTCGCCGTCGTGTCCCGCGTGCTCACGAGCGAGCCGGAGTTGCGGCAACGTCTGGTGACGGCGATCGTCCCACCGTCGCTGCAGCCCACGGTGGAGGGCGCCGCCGCCGCGCTGCCGAGCTCGACCGCGGGACTGGCCGCCGGGCTCGTGGGCCTGTTGTTCTCGGCCGCCGGGGTGGTGTTCTCCGGGTCCTGCACCCTCAACCACCTCGCCGCAGTGCCGTTCCGCGCCCGCACCGGCACAGTGCTGGGCTACCTGCGGATGCTGCTGGTGCTCGTGCTCATCATCGCCGGGGCCGTTGCAGTCGGCGGGCTGACCGTGGTGGCCACCGTGGTACCCGGCCTGCCGGGCCTCTCGCGGGCGTTCGCGGTGCTGGGTTCCGGGCTGGTTGTCCTCGGCGTGCTGCTGGCCTCCGCCCGGCTGCTGCTGTTCTGCCGGGCGCCGGTGAGGGCACTGTGGCCGGCGGCCGTGCCCGGCGCGGTCGCGGTGACCGTCGTGCTCAACGTCGGGGCGGCCGTGCTGCCCGGTCTGGTACGGCGGGCCGGCGCGGTCTACGGCGGCTTCGCGACCGTGGCCGGCATGTTCACCATGCTGTACGTGCTCAGCATCGTCCTGGTGTGCTCGGCCGAGATCGCCGCGGTCCGCCGGGCCCGGCTGTGGCCCCGTGCGCTCGACCCGTCCCGGCCCACCGCGGCCGACGCCCGTGCGCTCGCCCTGCTCGCCCGTGAGCAGGAGCGCACCGCCCTGGACCGGGTCAGCTCGCGGGTGCTGCGGCCCGAGGGAGGAACACCGCCGCCACCAACCGATGACGTCGGCCGCGGTGACCGCGCCCGGAGATCGTGAGACCGGCTGGCCGGTTCAGTGCTTGGACCTGAGGGTCTGGAAACCTTTGGAGATCCTCGCCTGTGTCTTCGGGTCCTTGGCCTTGCGGACCATGTCCTTCTCGAGCTGCTTGGCCTTCGGCGACGTCGCGGCCGCCTTGATCCGCTTCATCAGCTTTCCCACGGGTGCTGCCGCCTTCCTTCCACTGAGAGCACCGCCCGCCCCAGAAGGGCCGGACCCCATGCCCTGCTCCTCGAACACGACGCGCTCAAGGCGTGGTGCTGGACGCCATGAGGATCCTTCCCGGCCCGGGTGATATTCCGGCAGGCGTCGTACGTGTCGAACCCCGCGCGAGCACTCGCGGTAGCAGGCGCCGGTGCGGTACCCCTGAGGGCGCCGCACCGGCCGCACGCGGACGCGCCGTCGGCGCGCCCGGTCACTTCCGCTTGTTCTTCTTGTCCTTCTTCTTGTTGTCCTTCTTCGACTTCTTCGCCATGCCGCGGCCTCCCTCCACTTGTCATCGCCGCCGGCCGGCACCCACGCGGAAACGCCTTCCGTGGGAGGCGGCGGCGGTGGCCATGCATCGAACGATGCGGGATATCTCGGCCGCGGCCCTCATCCCTCATGGATGACAGGCGTCGACCGAGCGTCGGGCACGTCCGGAGGTCCTCGTGGATCACCACGCGAGTGGGGCCGTCCACCTGTATCCGCGGGGTCCACCTCGCTAGCGGCGAACGTGCTCGGCAAGCAGCGTGGGCAGCGGGTGGGGACGGCGCGTACCCGCCGCTGCGGCAGGGGAACCCAGTATCAGTCGGCGACGAATTGCGTCGGCACGGCATGATTCTGGTCGGTGATCACGATGGCTGGATAGTCGAGACCGAAGACGCCGGCATTGCGCTCGCGGCAGCGCCATTGTCCGCCGCCCTGCAAGCAGAAATCCCCGCCCAGAAGGACGGGGACCGACTGTGACGTGAGGGAAACTCACGGCTCGTGTGGAATTAACGTGTCCGAGGGGGGACATCAACTTCCGTTCGTAGCACCCATCACCAAAACGTATCTGTCGTGGTCAGGCGCGCATGAACACCCGTCGTGGCGCCCTCCGACGAGCCCTTCGCGTGGTGTCCGGGCGGGGTGGTGGCTGTGGTGAGGGGTGTGCCGTTGCCGCCGTTGACGCCGCGGTTGGAGCTGGCGGATCGGGCCGGCCGTCAGCGGGACCCGAGTCGGCGGGCGAAGGTCTCGCGTGCTCCTTTGCCGCTGCCACCGGTGCCTGAGCTGGTGCGGCGGGACGTGCTGTTCGGTATGTGCAGCCTCGATGTGAAGGGCCGTGTTTTCGATGGCCGGGTGATCGCTGCCCTGGGCTGGTCGGTCGGAACGCGGGTCGGATTCACCGTGGTCGACGGGCTGATCGTGATCGGAGCGGATGAGGCGGCGCCTTATGTGGTGTCCGGGCGGGGGAGTGTGCGGCTGCCGATGAACGTGCGCCGCGCGGTGGGCATCGAATCGCCGCAGCGGGTGCTGTTGGCGGCCCTGCCCGGGCCGGGCCGGCTGGTGGTGCATCCGCTGGTGATGCTGGAGCACTGGTCGGCCACCGTGCACGCCGCGGTGTCAGGCGGTGGGTCGTGACCCGGGCACGGCCGGAGCTGGTTGAGGCGGCCCGAGTGCTGCTGGATCAGATGGGTATCAGCGTCGCGGATCTGCTGCAAGCGACCGGTGTTCGCCCAACGGTGCCGACCTTCGTTGAGTACGTACCGGTCGTGCAGGCCGCTGTGGGTCCAGGGTCACGCAAGGTGTACGGCACCTATTGGCGTAAGGCTGTGGAGCGGTGGGGTGATCGGCGCCTGGATGAGGTGACGCCCACGGACGTCGAGACGCTGATGCGGCAGGTGCAGGACAGTGCGTTGCGGCGGCGCAACTTCCGTGGTGGTCACAGCGCGGCCGAGCACCTCATCGGCGCGCTGCGGTGCCTGTACAAGCGGGCGGTGGCGGACGGGTTGATCTCGGCGTCCGAGGATCCGGCGCAGAAGGTCGCCAAGCCGCACCGCCCGACCAGCACCCGCACTGCGCTGGCCGATGACCGATTGGCCGAGCTTGTCACCATGGCGGGTACGTCGGGTAATGATCCGGAGCTGGACAGTTTGATCATCCGGTTCCACATTGAGACGGCGTGCCGGCGTGGCGGGCTTCTCCAGTTGCGGCCGGTGGATCTGGACAAGCAGCAGTGTCTGGTCATGCTGCGCGAGAAAGGTGAGTCGTTTCGCTGGCAGCCGGTGTCACCCACGCTGATGCGGTTCCTGCAGCATCATGTAGACGAGCGTGGAGTGGGGGAGAGGGCGCCGTTGCTGCGCTACCGCGACGGCAAGCCTGTGGGCCGGCGCCGCTATGACGGCCTATGGGCTCGGCTGGGTGGAGTGTTGCCGTGGGTGGCCACTCAGCAGGTGTCCGCGCACTGGCTACGCCACACCACCCTGACGTGGGTGGAACGGGTCTACGGCTACGGCGTCGCTTTGGCCTACGCCGGGCATGCGGAAAGTCCCAACGATGCCGGCACCACCGCCCGCTACGTCAAAGCCTCTCAGCAAGAAGTCGCTACGGCACTGTCTGGTCTAACCGGGGAATCACACCCACTGGCCCTGCCGGAGCTCGACACGTAGAACCAGCCCTTGGATCGGCTGCCTGGGCGAGCGACAGCGGGACTGTGCCAGGAACGGTGTTTCCGGCCCGACACGCCGGGCTGAGTTCCGGCGGGATGGGCACCGTGAGTGATGACATCGAACGTTGTGAGTCCACGGAAGAAGACCGAGGGTGACGGGCGGCAGCTGTCGCCGGAGCAGGCCGCCGCGGCGGCGATGGTGGCGGAGGCCAAGGCGCGCGGGCTGGAGCTGACCGGCCCGAACGGTCTGTTGAAGCTGTTCACCAAGAATGTGCTCGAGACCGCGTTGAACGAGGAAATGACCGAGCACCTGGGTCACGAGAAGAACCAGGCTGATCCGGGTCGCGAGTCGACGAATGTTCGGAACGGCAGCCGGGGCAAGACGGTGATCTCGGACGCGGCCGGGGAGGTCCGAATTGATGTTCCGCGGGATCGGGAAGGAACGTTCGAGCCGCAGATCGTGAAGAAGCGGCAGCGCCGCCTGACCGAAGTGGATGAGATCGTCCTGTCGTTGTATGCGAAAGGCATGACGACCGGGGAGATCTCCGCGCACTTCGCGGAGATCTACGGGGCGTCGGTGTCGAAAGAGACGATCTCCCGGATCACCGACAAAGTCGTTGCGGAGATGACCGAATGGTCGACGCGGCCGCTCGACAGCGTCTACGTGGCCGTGTTCATCGACGCCATCGTCGTCAAGGTCCGCGAGGGTCAGGTCGCCAACCGGCCGATCTACGCGGCCATCGGGGTCACCGTGGACGGCCGCAAGGACGTCCTGGGGCTGTGGGCCGGCACCGGCGGCGAGGGCGCCAAGTTCTGGATGAGTGTCCTGATCGACCTGAAGAACCGCGGCGTGCGTGACGTGTTCTTCGTCGTCTGCGACGGCCTGAAAGGACTGCCGGACACGGTCGAGGCCGTGTGGCCGGAAGCGATTGTCCAGACCTGCATTATTCATTTGATCCGGAACACTTTCCGGCTCACGTCGCGGGCGGACGCCGACGCGATCAAGCGGGACATCAAACCGATCTAACACGGCGGTCAACGCTGACGCCGCCCTGGCTGCCCTGGACGCCCTAGACGAGAAATGGGGCAGCAAGTACCGGGCGATGATCCGGTTGTGGCGTAACGCGTGGAACGAGTTCATTCCGTTCCTCGACTACGACGTCGAGATCCGCCGGGTGATCTGTTCGACAAATGCCATTGAGTCATTGAACGCGCGCTATCGGCGCGCGGTGCGAGCACGTGGCCATTTCCCGAGTGAGCAGGCCGCGCTGAAATGCCTGTACCTTGTGACCCGCAGCCTGGACCCGACCGGGACCGGACGCGCCCGATGGACGATGCGCTGGAAGCCCGTGCTGAACGCCTTCGCCATCACCTTCGGTGACCGCTGGCCGGCCGCCGACGCTTACTAACCGAAGAGCCGGAAACACCGATCTTGGTACGGACCCGCGACAGCGCGTCCCGCCCAGGCAGCTTGCCCATCGCCCGTCGGTGAGAGATGGCTGTCCATGGGTTGGACACCACGGCCGCGCACTGACAGCGGCTACTTGTTTCATTGATCTACGACCGCAGCCCGGCCAGGCTTGGTCGAGGTGACCGGTGGGATCGCTCGTCGGCGGCTGTCCACCGCAAGTATTTGGTGTGACTCAGATCTGGCATGCGCCTGCCGGTCACCGCGGCGCGGAGAGGCTCAAGAGGGGACTGCCCAGCTCAAAGTAGCGCTGCCCTCCCGCCGACACATCGTCGGCTCGACGGAGAGGCAACCACATGGGCCAGGTCATCATCGGGGTGGATCCGCATAAGCGCTCCGCGACCATTGAAGTCATCGACCAGCGCGAACGCGTGCTCAGCAAGGGCCGGTTCGGCACCGATACCGACGGCTACCAAGCCATGCTCGCCGCCGGCCGTGAACACACCGACAGGATCTGGGCGGTCGAGGGCTGCAGCGGCATCGGCCGGCACGTCGCCCAACGCCTGGTCGCCGACGGCGAGACCGTCCTCGACGTTCCCGCGAAGCTGTCCGCCCGGGCCCGGGTCTTCTCCACCGGCCAGGGCCGCAAGACCGATCCAGTCGACGCGCACAGCGTCGCCGTCGTCGCCCTGCGAACCCCTGACCTGCGCCAGGTGATCGTCGACGACACCACCGTGGCGTTGCGGCTGCTGGTCGACCGCCGCGACCAGCTCGGCCGGGCCCGCACCGAGATCGTGTCTCGGCTGCACCACCTGCTGCTCGAGCTGGTACCCGGCGGGGCGAAGAAGTTCCTGTCCGCCCAGCAGGCCCGCGCGCTGCTGCACACCGTGCGGCCGCGCGATGTCGTTGGCAAGACCCGCCGCTGGCTGGCCTCCGAACTGATCCACGAACTCGTCACCATCGACAAGAAAATCAAGATCGCGAACGCCGAGCTGACCGAGCTCGTCGCCACGACCGGCAGCCGGCTGCAGCAGCTGCACGGCATCGGCCCGTCCGGCGCCGCCCGCCTCATCGGCGACATCGCCGACATCAGCCGCTTCACCAGCCGCGCCCACTTCGCGTCCTGGAACGGCACCGCCCCCATCGACGCCTCCTCCGGCGACCAGAATCGGCACCGCCTGTCGCGCGCCGGCAACCGGCGCATCAACCGGGTCCTGCACATCATGGCCGTCGTCCAGCTCCGCAACGACACCGAAGGACGCCGCTACTACCGGCGCAAACTCGCCGACGGCAAGACCACCATGGAAGCCATGCGCGCCCTCAAACGCAGGCTTTCCGACGTCGTCTACCGGCAGATGACCGCCGACGCCAACCGGCTCAGGACGGGCCCGGGAGGACAAGCGGGGGCGACTCTGCAATCCAGCGCGGCCGACCCAAACCCCAAGATCGACACTTCGGAGAAGTCACTTCCCGGACCCGCCGAACCCCAGCTTAGAACACCGCTTCTCACCGCCTCTTGACACAGAGGGGTGCCAGATCAGTGCACTGACGATGTCCCACGAACCCGGCTTTGGTGGGTCATCAGGGCTGTAATGTGCGGGTGGTGTACGAGCCGCTCTTTGGCCTGAAAGCGAGCAGCTCGGTGTTCTCGTCCGCTGGGCCGGAGCGCCGACGGGCGCTGCGTTGTTGACGCAGCCTTGTCGGCGGTTGCTGATGCGGTCATGTTTTGCGGACGGCGCTGGTGAAGCCGGCGATGAACAGAGCGGCGAGGGCCCAGGCAATGGCTTGCATAGGCCAGCTGGCGACCGTGAGGCGTTGCCCGGCGCGGTTAGTGGTGGGTGCGCAGGTGTCGCGGGCACCGGTTTTGAGTAGCGGAGTGCCCAAGTCGAGGCCGACGCCGATGAGCTCGGTCGCGGTGCACGGCATGCCCGGGGTTGGAGTACGGCTGGTGTGTGCAAGCCCGTGATGCTGGCCGGCCGTCCACGTCCAGCCGATCGAGAGGGTAAGGACCAGCAGCAGGCCGAGTAGAGCGCGCCAGGGTTGGTAGCCGTAACCGAGCAGGGCGCCGGTAACCCAAGCCCAGGCGCGGTCCAAACCGCGGATGGCTTGGCGGTTGACCTGATCGTCGCGTTGAGCCATGAGAATGCGCCGGACGGCGTGGTCGTGCCCGGCGGCGCGGTGGGCGGCGGCCAGTTGCTGGTAGGGCTGGGCAGCGTAGGCGGGCGTGTGCTGACGCAGCAGCCGCAGCCAATCTGGAAGCGAGTCCGGTTGGGGCAATCCGGCGTAGGTCATGTCGTCCAGCTCGATGAGCGGACCGCAGTCGTTTCCGGCGCGGGTGATCTGCTCGGTGTCCAACAGGAGTGCTCCGCCAACGCGGGTGTCGCGCAGGATGATTACCGCGCGGTCGCCCGTTCCAGTCGCTCTGAACCCGTCGCCGAGGAACAACCTTTGGTCGACGCGCAGGCTGTCAGCGTGCAGGGCAGGCCAGCGGTGTTGCTCAGTTTTGCTCCACGGCAGTCCAGCTGGCCGAGGTGAGCATTGAGCAGCCGGATTGCGCCTAGCTTGCCGGCGCCGGAGGCGGTGAACCCGTCGCGCATGAAGACCCCTCGGTCGACCCGCAGGCTGTCCGCGAGCAGGGCAAGGCCGTCGGTGTTGATTAGCCTTGCCCCGTTGAAGTCAAGTCGGCCGAGCTGGGCATTGAGCAGCCTGACTGCGCCCCGCTTGCTTGCAGCGGTGGCGGTGAACCCGTCGCGTAGGAACACCGCCTGGTCGACCTGCAAGCCGTCGGCGTGCAAGGCGGGACCAGCGGTGTTGCTCAGCTTTGCCCCGTCGCACTCCAACAGGCCGAGGTGAGCATTGAGCAGCCTGACTGCGCCCCGCTCGCCGGCGCCGGAGGCGGTGAACCCGTCGCGTAGGAACACCGCCTGGTCGACCTGCAGCCCGTCAGCTGCCAGGGCAGGACCAGTGGTGTTGCTCAGCTTTGCCCCGTTGCACTCCAGCCGGCCGAGGTGAGCATTGAGCAGCCTGACTGCGCCCCGCTCGCCGGCGTCGGAGGCGGTGAACCCGTCGCGTAGGAACACCGCCTGGTCGACCTGCAGCCCGTCAGCTGCCAGGGCAGGACCAGTGGTGTTGCTCAGCCTTGCGCCGTCGCAGTCAAGCCGGCCGAGGTGAGCATTGAGCAGCCGGACGGCGCCCAGCTCGCCGGCGCCGGTGGCGGTGAACCCGTCGCGTAGGTACACCGCCTGGTCGACCTGCAAGCCGTCGGCATGCAAGGCGGGACCAGCGGTGTTGCTCAGCTTTGCCCCGTTGCACTCCAACAGGCCGAGGTGGGCATTGAGTAGTCGGACCGCCCCGGTCGGCGAGTCGGCGGTGATCACGGCCCTGTCCAGCCACATCACCCGGGCGGTGAACCGGTCCGCGGCTATCGGTCCGTCCGTCGAATGAAGCGGCTGCCCGATGCGGCACCCGGAAAAGTCCACTTTGAATAGGCGAGCGTCTTGCAGCACCAGCCCGTCCGGCAGGAAGCAGTCGAACAGCGCCAGGTTGAGATCTCGGGTAACGTTCTCTAGGTCGAGTTGCCCGGTGATCCGGGCGCCGCGCAGGCGCAACCCTCGCGGATCGGGTTCGGTGACCAAGCGGCCGCGGACGATGTCGCGCAACACCCAAGACCGAATTTCGCGGGATGTATCCCAGGACTGCATGGCATCGTCATCGACAGGGTCGCTCCCGGCCAGATCCAGCAACGCGCCCCGCACAACGGCCTCGATGAGTCGTCGCTCAAGCTCGTTCGGTTCACTGTTCGTTTCGGCCACCGGGGCAGCCTGCCCCAGCCCCAACCCGGCCCGCAATCCGTCGGCCGAGTAATCGACCATAGCCGAGGCGCCGCTCGCCCGTGCTGCCCCGTTAAGGTTCAGCGGGCGCTCACATCGGCATGAGCGTGCGTCGGCCCGTCAACGTGTGTCACACCGCGTGACGGCTCGTCGCCGGCCACGCCGCGCGCTCGGCGGCTACTTGTTTCATTGATCTACGACCGCAGCCCGGCCAGGCTTGGTCGAGGTGACCGGTGGGATCGCTCGTCGGCGGACCACACTCGGAGTGGCCAGCGTAAACACGCTGACGATGCATTAGCTGACGGTGCTGCCAGCCAGTTCGGGAGGGCGCGCGGAGTAGTGGGTAGTGCTTCGTCGAACTCCCGCGCCGCACTGCTTATTTCAGTCCGCTAACGCTATCCTTCAAGAGGTAATGCTCAGTCGACCGTCCGCGCTGAAGCTGACGACCACGGGAAGGCACCTATGACCACAGCCCCAGTACATGAGGCCGATGCGCTCTCTGGGAGGTGGAAGCAAAGGTTCGTTCGTGAGTCGGCCGCTCTAGGCGAAGAGGCGATAACTTCAGACGTCGTCCTGGTGCTAGAGGAGAGGTTCGCGCCGTACGTGCGTAGTGTTACCTGTTTCAACAGAGCGGAAGAGGGAGGCACCCACGGGCGAGCAATTGGAGCTGACATCGAGATCCACTTGATTACACCCGACGGAAGTCGTCATCTCGGCTACCGCGTCCAGGCCAAATTGGCGAAACAGACTCGCGCTAGACAAGAGCCTCGGTTCGACTACGACCTCAATTATGTGATTGGTGCAGAGAGACATCAGCAGATTGACGCGCTCATCGCGTCCGCCGGCAGTTGCATTCCGCTGTACTTCCTTTACAATGGTCCCGATGCCGTCCAAGAGATCTTGTCGGCAGAGCAAATACTAGGTAATCGCTTGTACAGACGATGGCTGGTTCACCTAGGATGCTGCTGTCAGCACGACATGGACTTGAACACGGCCCTCACAATCGCTGCCGTTCCGGCGAGGCTAGCACGCCGCCAAGCCCGACTCAGTCCCACTAAATTGGTTCTTTCAGCGTCACTGGCATGGGCAATATATCCATGGTCGTGCCTGTTTCACCAAGGCGAACCCGTTATGCCTTCTCGGCGTGCCGCCGAAGCTGCGAATCAGCGTCTCTCGCTCGCGCGCCTGATGGACGTGCAGCGACATAGATTCCTGGAGCTCGCGCAGATCGTGGAGCAGTTCATGGAAAACGGCGTTGAGTTCGCAGACGACCTCCGAACGCTTGCGGAAACTTTCACCCGAGACTCAAGCGTCCCGGACGACGTTGCGAGGTTATGGCGCGGTGAATTCGATTACGACCTCGACGAGCTGGCTCGGGCAAGGCCGTCGCCTCAAGGGGACGGTGGTGCTGACCTAAATGAGGTCGGGGATATGCACCTTCGAAGCCTGCTGATCATCGAGGTCGAACCTTGACTCGATAGCAGTTGACAGATGTATGCTTGACCCGCGCCGGCCTAGGAACTTTGCTCATTCGAAGCGTCATACGGCGACCGCGAGAGTCAAGGTTATCGCTGCGCTGCCCGCCAGTGATACAAGCGCGGAAGGCTCGTTCAGCCCGCAAGACGTCGTACACAAGTTGCGCCGGCGTGTAAGCATCTGCGCCGAGATCCACAATACGAACTCACGTCATGAGCCGGAGGTGCGCCAACGCCGACCACCGCCGCACGTGGGCGTGCGGCGGGCTTGCCGTAGCCCCGAGCCAACTCTCGCCGTGCCCGGGATGGACTATGGAGAGCATGGATCCGAGAGTCCGCGACCGGGCGTGCGCCGAACTCCTTTGGGCTACCGGCGTGTTCGCCGCCGTCGGTACGGCTGTGGCCTGCGCCTGTGGCCGAGCGCTCGCCGCGGCTGCCCGACAGTGGCGCCTGTACCTGTTCATAACGTGCGCGATTTCGTTGGCTGTGGCGACAGTGACGTTGCGATGGGAAGACGCCGGGCAGCCAGCCGTTAGCTCAAACGCCTTGGACCGTAACCAGCTAGGCGTTTTCACCAACGTCAATGACAGGGTTGTTCTTGCGACCGACCGGTCGGCAGAAAGCCGGCGACTTGGCATTGAACCTCCGGAATACCGATTCGCCGCCGTGATCAAACCGGGCAGGCGGGCCTACGGACAGTACAGACTAGTCCGCCTCAACAATCCGGGGCTGTGGAAGCTGTCCATCGATCGGCCACTCACTATCCTGTTCACCCTGCCACACGGTGCCGAGCTGGCGGACTGGTCTGACCGTGGCGTGATAGTACAGCCGCCTATGGCTTATCCCTGCGCGTCGTGGTGGACCGGAAGGGATCGGGCCGAGGCTAGTGCTGAGCTGCGTCGCGATGTCTTCGGCTACACCATGGTGACCTGTAAGATTCCCGCCGTCGGCGATGTCGGCGACCTGAATATCGACGTCCAGTTCACGTGGCCGGACGAGCTGCGGCGCTCGGCTGGCCTTGCGCGCAACTCCAGCGCGGTCCGGGTGGCGCGCAGCCCGCACGTTCCCAATGACGGAGGAACGGCCGTGCAAGGCTTGTTCGCAGCCGACAAACTTGACGTCCAGCTGCAGATTGGAACCGAGGAACGGCTTGCTGACGCGTTTCCGCAACCTGTGGGCGGGACACACGATGAGCGCACGTGGTCTTTTGAAGTCGGTGGCGACCTCGACTATACGATTGAGAGGCCTCGCGAGCGTATTTGGCTGCAGCCTATGATCGACGGTTGCCTCCTGCTGTCCGGAGCAATGTTTGGCATCGCCCCAGCCGCCTGGCGCGGCAGGAGAGAACACGAAGCGCGGCGGCGGGCGCGGACTAATAACGCTGCCATCCTTCGGTGACCTGCTCAACGGTCAGAACATGTGGCGAAACGCAGCCTGCCGGTGACTTTACTGCACTCTCATCGGCTATGTCCGGGAACGTCGGCGATCGCGCCCGACCGCCCTCCTTCCGAATGTTGGTTCAATCCGCGAGGCGACGACCGGCTCGCTAACTGTGCCCGCCGTTAGGGCAGAGGTCAGCCGGCCGGGGCGCGGAGTTCCGGTGTCACTGCGGTCACGAGTTGCTCGTTCAGTTCGCCGGCACGTCGCGCCAGGCAAGGTCGGTAAAGTCGGCGAGCAGCCCCGCCGCGTCATCGTCGGACAGGAGTTCTGCCTGCTCGATCGTAAGTGCGATCTGTGCCTCGGCCACCCACCAGGGATCGCCGCGGCTGACGCGCACCGGGATGAGCCAGTCTCCGAGTGCACCGCCAACGTGACCAGTTTTATGCCGCATCCAGACGGGCCAGGAAGTACGCGGCGATCTCCGGTTCGGTGTTGTCCTGGTACAGGTCACCCGTAGCCATAATCGGTCGAGTCGACGCCGCACCGGCCACCAGCTAATCCTGAGGCTGGCCTTTCCAGCGCAGGACGACGAACACGTCGCCGAGTGCGTTGTTCTCCCAGTGGGAAGTCACCTCGCCGATCGGTGGCGGTAGCTCCTCCCACCCTGCGTTTGCACCGGAGGGGGGCTGTGGCGGCGGCGCGCGCAGCAGGTTGCCGAGCTCAGTCCGCTGGGTCAGGGCCACCCGACGGACGGGCTCAGTCATGGCATGGTTGAGCGCCCGGTCGGCGACCCACGCGGATGTCGGGCTGTCCGGTCGTGGACGCGCAACGATGTCGAGGCTGGCCAGTGACTCGGAGCGGGAGCCGGCGACGAAGGCCGAGGGGAGTCCATCAACATGTAGAGATTCATTGAGAAGTTCCTTGTCCACAGGACGGGCCGGCACGTCCGGTCCCCGTTCCTTCTCGCACACTGGCAGAGGGAAAAGATCATCCGTCCCCTGTGCGGATGGGCTCCGTCGCGGTTGGGCAGCGGCGGTACCAGCATGGTGTGTTCGCCGGCGATCCCGAGCGGCTGGCGGGAGGTGGCTACGACGCGGAGGTGGGGTGTGGCTTGCAGCAGGTCGCCGATGAGCTCGCGGGTTCGGGCGAGCAGGTGTTCGCAGCCGTCGACGATCAGTAGAGCCCGTCGGTTGTGCAGGCGCTCACGTAGAACTTGCAGCGTGGCCGGGCCGTGCTGTCGCAGGCCCAACGCTAGCGCTACGTGGGTGTAGAGCCGTTCGGGCGATTGGTCGTCACGGCCGTCGGTTTCGCCGACGTCGATGAACCAGGCGCCGTCCGGGAACGTTGCGCGCAGCCGGTAGGGATGGCTGCCTGGAGTCCACGCTGTACGTCACTGCTGCCCCGTGCGACGGGTGCGGGAAGGTGGTGCGTGGTTTGGGCCTGGCGCCTGTGGTGTGGCCCGGAGGAACGGTTCAACTCGGCGGCTAGATCAATTGGGTCAACCTGCGCGACAAGACCGGGATGGGAAGTCTAGGACGGCGAGCCTTTGAGCCTCACGGGCAGAATGATACTGAGGGGCAGGAATCGGATCGCGTGTTCCGTAACCGCGTTTTGCAGGTCAGGCACCCGTGTGGAGAGCTTCTAGCACGGTAGAATCTTTGACATCCACAGCTAAGCGGGCCATCGCGGCAGTGTGCGCGATCGCAGCCTTGACCCTGTTCACAGGAGCTTGGATGCACCGTCGGGCCTGAGGCAGGGCGTTACATCTGCTGGGCGACCGGCGGACCCCGCTAACGTGTTGGAACGCCCGTGAGGGCGGTCAGCTTGTGTGCATCCCCGGTTACTGCTGACACTCGAATTGCTGCGCACACAGACGAACCTCCGCCTCCGGGCGGGGGTTCCTTCGTTTTACTGCCGTCTCATCCGCCGTTGGGGAAGCATTCACTGCTAACACGATCTCCGTCGGCGGGACTTGATCAAGCGGCGCCAGCAGATGAGGGCGCAGGCGAGGCTGACAAGGCTGCCGTGGAGGTCGAGGCGTCGTTTCCAGCGGATGGCGAGCCGGCGGAACTGGTGCAGCAACGCTCCCTGGTGCGCCACACCGGTTATCCAAGGTCGGCGCGGCGACCAAGGCCGCCCTCCGCGAGGCCGTGACCTGACACCGGCCGAGCTGTACGCACTGATCCTCGACGGACCTTCCAACCGGCACCGAGCCGGAACCCATAGGCCGTCCGGCTTTTAGATGCCTCGATCGGGGAATTGACGACGCCCGGGCGGCCCGGGAAACTGGCTAAACGACTGCGGCAGTCGGCCGCTACCCCGTGTTTACCTTTTCGAGTGCTGAACCTTCCTCGATGTCCGGCGGCGCACTGGTTAGCGGTGCGAGGAACGGAAGGGGGTGCTCGATGACGGTCGTTCTCCATGTGCACGGCACCGGAGTGCGCGAGCCCGATTACTCCACGGGCTTCGACAGCTTCCGCGTGAAGCTGCAGGCGATCCGCCCGGAGCTGCGCGTGGAGCCCTGCTACTGGGGCGGCGAGCACGGCGCCCGGCTGCGGGCCGAGGGTGTCTCGATTCCGGCCGGGCAGGGCGCGCGCGAGCCCGAGGAGCCGACCGATCGCGACGTGGCACTGTGGAGCCTCCTGGCGGCCGACCCGCTGTTCGAGCTGTCCACCCTGGCCGCGGCCGAGGCGGCGGCGGCCCGCGGCGGGGCCGGCGAGTTCGACCCGATGGCGGTGCGCGGCGCGGCCAAGCTGATCGAACAGGCGCCCGGGCTAGCGGCCGAGCTCGAGGCCGGCATTGCCGAGCTGGGCCTGGCCGACGTGTTCCCGGGCGCCGTCCGGGCGGTGCTGGCCAGTGCGGAGATCAGCTCGCTGGCGCACTCCGAGGTGCGGCCGGCCGACCTGCGCCGGCCGTTCGCCCGGGCGGTCGTCGCTCAGTCGCTGCTGCTGGCCGCGGAGGCAGGCCGCCCGCCGATCGACGGCACCCACCGGGATGCGCTGGTCGCCGAGATCGTGGCCGCCCTCGGCGGCACCGACCGCGGGTTCGGCGCCGACGCCGGCAAGCTGGGGCTGCGGCTAGCCCTGCGCATGGGCGCCGGCAAACCGGTCGAACGCCGGCGCGCCGCGATCACCCGGTCGACCAGCGCGGTCGCCGGCGATGTGCTGCTATACCTGGCCCGCGGCGGGGCGATCCGCGACCACCTGCGATCCCGCATCGAAGAGCTGGGCGACGACGTGGTCGTGGTGGCGCACAGCCTGGGCGGGGTGGCCGCCGTCGACCTGCTCGCGACGACCCCGCTGCCCGCGGTGACTGGTCTGGTCACGGTTGGCTCCCAGGCGCCGCTGCTGTACGAGCTGGGCGCGCTGCCCGGGCTGGATTTCGGCACCCCGCTGCCGGTCGGCTTCCCCCGCTGGCTGAACATCTTCGACCGGCGGGACCTGCTCGGCTTCACCAGCGGCGGACTCTTCCCCGGGCGGGTCACCGACGCCGAGGTGGACAACCGCTGGCCATTCCCCTATGCGCACACCACCTATTTCGGCAACGACGCCCTCTACGAAGAGCTGGACTCGTTCCTCCGATGATCGATCCGCTCCGCACCCGGGCGGTCGTCGTCGGCATCGAGCGGTACGACCTGGGCGAGAGCTGGAATCTCGACGGGCCGGCCCGGGACGCGTGCCGCTTCGTGGAGTGGCTCCTCGCCGAGGGCGTTCCAGCCGGGAACATCCGCCTGCACGTGAGCCCGCTGGCCGGCAATGCGGCCGAGGTCGAGAGCCACATCGCCGGCCAGCTCGACGTGCGGCCAGCCGGGTTCGGTCCGATCCTTAACAGCCTGCTCGACGTCGGGGAGGAGTCGAGTGACCTGCTGGTCCTGTTCTGGGGCGGGCACGGGGTGCGGCCACCGACCGAGTTCACCCATCTGCTCTGCGCCGACGCCCAGGACCGGTACCGCAGCAATCACCGCCTCGACCTGCTGCTGCGCCTCATGCGCACCACCGCGTTCGCGCAGCACCCGCGACAACTGGTCATCGTGGACGCTTGTCAGGCCGACGTCCCCCGGCACTGGCAGCTGCCGGTGCACCATTACCAGGATGCCGACTTGGTCCGCGCCTTCCGGCAGCAGGACACGTTGCTCGCGGCCAGCCCGGGCCAGTCGGCCGGCAATGACGACCGGAACCGGACCGGCCGCTTCTCCGACGCCGTCCTGGCCGAACTCAGCTGGCCCGACGAGGGGCGGTTCGACGAGCTTTACCAGCGGGTGAAAGCACGCGTCGCATCGGCCGAGCAGCAGCCGGCCCGGCTCGCCTTCCTGCAGGACGGCGCGGAACAGGACGTCTGGAGGCCGCGGCCGGCCGGCCCGAAGGTCGTGCCGCTGACCGATCTCACCGCCTACCGGGCGTCAGCTGCCGCGTCGCCCGGCGACGGCCGGCCGCCGGTCGACGAGCGCTACCGGGTGCGGCTCGACGTGGCCTGCTGCCTGGACCGGGCGCCCAGTCTCGCAGTCCTGGCCGGGGCGGTCGAGCCGGATTACGCCGCGCAACTGGCGGCCGCGCTGACCGCCGCCGAGGACCATCTGGCCGCCGCCGGCGCGCTCGATCCGGAAGCCGTTCGCCGCTGGCTGGTGCTGACCCCGTCGACCGGTCGGCCGCCGGCCACCGCCGAGGAGATCGGCGCCGAACGGGGATGGTTGCGAGCGCCGGTGCAGGGCGCGGTGGTCACCGGCCTGACCGACGTGCGGATCGCCGGCGAATACCTGCGCGCGATCCGGCGACTCGTCCCCGGGCTGGCCGTGCTCGCGGTGGCCGGCCCGGACCGGGCGGCCCGCCTGGCTCGCACGCTGGAACTACCCGAGCTTCTGGTCGCGGCGTTCGCACCGGTCGAGACGGCCGGTCGTCCCGTGCCGTTCCCCTTCCCGGCCGGGGGCGCGCTGGGCGCGCTGGTCGCGCACCTGCGGGCGTACGGCGCCCAGCTGCCCGCCGTGGCCGGCGAGCCGCCGGCGATCCCCGATGAGGCGGACCCCGTCGCCTGGGCGGCCCAGGTGGTCGCCGAGCTGAACGACCCCGGGCACCCTGGCTACGACGAGGCCGCGCTGCTGACTTCGGCCCGCGACCGCCGGCCCGGCCTTTATCCGGCGCTGCTCGCGCAGTACGCCGAGCGGCGGGCCGCCCCGGGTCGGCTGACCTCGCTAACCGTGGCGGCCGGCACCGACGCCGAGCTCAGCTACTGGCTCACGCACGCGATCGAGCCGCCCGACCCGACCCGCGAGATGCCCGCCCCCGAGGTCGTCGACGCGCTGACCGTCGTGCTGCGGCGCCGCTCGCTCGAGGCGGCCGCCCCGTGGGCGCCGTACGCCGACCGGCGGGTGTCCGACCTGGTGACGTTGCCCGCTGCGGCAGCGCCCGGGCTGTTCGCCACCGCCTCGGCCGAGGTGGCGCTGCTCGCCATCCGGTGCGGGCTCGGCGAGGGCGTCGAGCCCGCCGCCGTCGAACACGGTCCGGTGCGTCCCGGCGCGTGGGCGCTGCTGGTCCAGCACGGCATCACCGCCAACACCGCGAAGTGGCTGTCCGGCCTGGACGACCACCTGCGCCGCCTGGTCGGGCTGCGGCCCGAGGACCTGTCGGTCACCGATCGGGAGGCGCTGGCCGCGATCCGGTCGGCGCTGCGCCCCATGCTTCCGCTTCCGCACGCCGCCTAGGAGGACAACGTGCTCGCTGACTGGTATCTCTGCGCCACGCAGGGACTCTCGCTGCCGGGGACGGACGCCTACCTGGACGCGTTGCGCGCGCTCGACGAACCGGCCGAGCGGGTCGAGCTGGCCGAGGAGGCGATCAACCAGCTGCGCCGGGTGGAGCCCGGCCTGATGCTGTACGCCCTCCCGCGGGTGCTCGCCGCCTACCGCCGGCACGCCGACCGGTTGTCGCTGACCGGCCGGACAGCGGCCTACCTGGCCGAGCTGGACGAGTTGGCCGGTGGGCACCCCGAGCTGCGGGCCGCGTTCGACGCCCTGGCCGATTCGCCGCGCCGGCTGCGGGCCCGCATCGTCGCGCTGGCCGAGGTGGTGGCGGCCGACCCGGCCGACGCTGAGGCGCCGGGGCCGGCGGCCGTCCCCGATCCGTACGATGACCTGTTCAGCGCTCCGTTGGCGACCGCGGCAGTGGCTCTGGCGGCCGAGTTGGCGGCCCGGTCACCGGAGACCGCCCGGGAGTGGCTCGGCGACGGTATGCCGGAGTTGCTGGTGGCCGCCCTCGACGGCCGGTACGGGCGGCTCCCGTTCCTGCTCGCGGTGCGGTTCTGGGCGCTCACCGACGGGACCGCCGAGAACCGGCAGCGGTTGCTGGCGCGGCTGTGGGCGTTCGGAAGGGGAGCCGCCGACCTGGAACCCGACCTCGTGCAGGAGGCCGCTGGGTTGTCCCGCGCGCAAGCGTCCGAGGTGACCGAAACCCTGACCGAGGCGGTCACCGGCCTGGACCTGGCCGCCTGGCGCAAGAACGAACCCGGGCTCGACCCGCAGCGGCGGGAAATCGCGCAGGCTCGCTGGGGTGGCAGCGGTGCCGCGGCCACCGCCGCCGTGCTCTGGCAGGTCGCGATGTGGCGGGTGGCCGCCGAGCGCGATCCGGCCGCCACCCTGGTCGGCTTGCGCACCTGGTGGGCCGCCCCGACCCTGGTCGAGCGCTCGCGGAAGACCGCCGACCTGATCGTGCCGTTTACCGTGCCGTACGGCGAGAAGGGCTACGAGGCGGCCTGGAACAACCTCAGCACCCTCGCCCGGGTGCGCAGCTGGGATCAGCGGCGGCAGCCGCCCCGGCTGCAACTGACCGACGGCCCGGTCACCGCGACTCCGGCGGCCTCGGCCAGCCTGGTCGGCAGCCCCTGGCTCCTGCGGGCCGTGCAGCGCTGGCGGGCGAGCGCCGAACGCGGCGCCTATCCGGACTGGAACGATCCGCCCTCGTTGATCCGGCTCAGCGCGGCCGCCACGCTCGCCACCGACCTGCTGGCCGCGGTCCCGCCGGGCTCGGAGGAGGACGCCGACCACCTGCTCGCGCTGCTGCTGCTGATCCGCGACACCGCGGTCTGCAGTCCGCTGCGGGACGCCATCGACCCGCAGGCCGCCGGTGACAGCCTGCTGCCGGGCGCCCTGGTCACCCTCTACCACCATGCCCTGATGGTGGCCGACCGCTGCGGCAAGGGGCATGGCCCGCACGCGGTGCCACGCCGGATCGTCCGGCTGCTGTCCGAGGGGCGGGCCGCGCGGGCGCGATGCGACGCCGAGCCGACCCAGTGGGCCCGGCTGATGATCTTCGCCGCGCCGATGGCCGCGTTCTGGTGGCTGCGCGAGACGGTCAGCGGTGGCTGGCCCGAGGAGAGCGAGGACGAGGACGGCTGGCTCACCGGGACGGCGCCCACCCCAGCCGCCCGGCTGTTGCGACTACTGCTCGCCGAGCGCCTCGACTTCGACTCCGGGCAACGGGCCGCGCCCGCCCTGCTCGAGCGCGACCTGCGGCCGGACAGCCGGCACGCGACGGGCTGGGACTGGCGGCCGCAAGAGGAGCCGGACTGGGACTGGCTGTCCAATGCCGAGACCTACGGCCTCACTCCGCCCGGCGGCGACGCGGCCGCGCAGCCCCGCACCCGGCGCGTCAACGCCAACGTGCTGTTGCTGGCGCCGCGGCACGGCCTCGACGAGTGGCGCTGGTGGTCGACCCGGCTCGTGAAGGCGCTGGGCGACGAGCCGGCCCCGATGGCGCTGCAGACCGTGCGGCTGGAGGCGCTGCTGCACAGCCCGGCCGAGGCCGACTGGGCCGACGACTGGGCCGACGACTGGGCCAAGAGCGTCCTGCGCCGGGTCGAGCCGCGAGAACTGGCGCGGATCGTCCGCCGGCGGATGATCGACCTGCTGCGGGCGCCGATCGACGGCGACGAGTCCGAGAAACAGGTGGCCCAGGTCGGCGAGATCGTGATCGACGCGATCCTGGATCTCAGCCGGGCCGCGCAGTGGTATCACCAGTTGCTGCTGCGCGAGCTGACCAGGGTCGCCGCCCCGCCGAGCCTGGCGACCCAGTGGCGCTACCGGGCGGTCGCCACTCTCTACCGGCTGGGCACCGAGCCGGCCAGGCGCGGTGCGATCAGCCCGTACGAGGTGGTCGGGCAGCGGGTCTCGGCCGGACTCACCGCGACCGACGTCCGCGGGCTGCTCTTCCAACACGGCGGCGCCCCGATCGTGGGCCAGGCGGCCGCCCTCGGGGAGACCGTCGAGCGGCTCTGGCGCGACCTGCGGACCGGCCCCTCGGTACGCCGGGTGGAGACGCCGTTGAGCGACCTCGACCTCGACCACGCCCGCGCCGACGATCTCACCACCGTCGCCGTGCAGCTCGACCGATACCATGGCACGCTGGTCAGCTACCACGACTCCCGCGACGGGATCTTCGACGCGTTCACCCAACGCGACAGGGTGGCCGCGGTGACCTCCGCCCTGCTGGCCGGTGCGGACGGCTACGGCATCGTCTGTGCGGTCGACCAGCCCGCCCGTACGGTGTGGGTGAACGCCGGCTTCGGCTACCCTGCCCGGCACAAGCTCGCCAACCGGGACCGGATGCCGGGCCTCGGCGACCTGGTGGTCGCCCATTTCGCCGGCACCCCGGGCGCGCCGGTGGTGGACCGGGCACTCGCGCCGATCGACCGCCCGCTCGACACCGCCGAGGTGCGCGAGGCCACCGTACGGCCGCTGGCTGGCGCACCCTGGCTGGCCGTCGAGATCGGCGGGACGGACGTCTATCCAGGGCTCGGCGCGACCGACGAGCGGGACCGCGCGGCCCGCTGGCGGTGGGACCCCGACTTGGCCCGCCGCTACGGCCCTCCCGGCGAACCGGTCGAGACCTGCGCTTGCTGGGACGAGACGATCGAGCGCTGGGTGCCTCTCGACCGGGGTGGCCGGGAGCTTATCGCCGGCGAACGGGCCGCGTTCGCGGACGGCCTGCGGCTGGTCCTGGCCGAGCAGGTGACCGAGGACGAGCAGACGCGGCTGCGCTTCGTGACCCGGCCGGGGCGCGCCTATCTCCTGGGCGCCGACGACTTCGCGCCCCACGACTGGTCCCGCCTGCTCGGCCTGGTCGGCGACGGCCGGCCGGGGCTGGCCGTCGCCGTCCGGCCGGCCGGCCCGGACGGGCTGCTCGTGCTGCTCGACGAGCTCGACGAGCGCAACCGCGACTGGCTGCGGATCTTCGACGAGCCGGAGGACAGCGAGGTCGCCGTGCATACGGCGGTCTGGTCCTCGGCCGGTTGGCACCTGAGGGTCGAGCCACCCGCCGGCTTCCCGGCCGAGATCGCGGTGACCGGCCTCGACGGGTCGGCAGAGAACGCGCTCTGCGTGGTCCGCGAGTGGGGCGAGCCGCAGGCCCGGGCGGCGACGGTGGCCGCGGAGCGGATGGCGGACCGCGGCGTGCCCCGGCCCACCGAGGCCTCCGAGGTACGCTGGCACGCCCTGGCTCACCTGCCCAAGGACAGCCGGGTCCGGTTGCAGCGGATAGTCGCCGGCAACCTGCACAAGGCCTCGCTGCTCGGCATCACGCGGGCCGGCCTTGGCATATTCGTGGCGACCGAGTCGGTGTCGCTGGCCGCCGATCCCGCGACGATCCACCGGTTCGGCCGGGACCGCGAGGTGATCGTCGAGTCCGACCGGGTCAACGAGCCGGTGCCGCAGCGCGACCCGGTCGCCGTGCCGGACGACCAGCTGCTCCGGCTCAGCGCGGCGGCCGGCCTGGAGGCCGTGCTGGCCGGGGTGGACGCCCTCGACGGCATGGTCGTGCAACAGGTCCTCGACACCGAGAAGCGCATCATCCAGTACGGCCTGTGGCTGCGCAACGGAAACCGGGTCGGTCACGCTGTGGTGCCCGAGCCCACCCTGTCGGCCCTCAAGGCCGAGGTCGGCGACCATATCGACTTCCGCCGGGGCACCACCGGCTGGATCGGCCACATACGCCGCCGCCAGATCCGTGGCCGGGCCCTCTACACCGGCGTGGCCAAGGTCGGGCCGGGCTGGCTGCCGGTCGGGGAGGTCGAGCGCGACGGCCGGCCGTACACCGTCTATCAAGCGCCCGAGGCCCCGCAGCTGGCCACCGGGAAGGCGGCCGAGCGGGTCACCGAGCGGCACACGGTCAGCCGGCTCGACAACCGGTCCTGGTCCTACAACGGTCAGGCCTACGTGCGGGTGCTGGTCGAGCGGGGCAACCGAACGTACGTCGGGGAGGCCCGGGAATTCCCGGCCGGCTCCCTGATGCGGGTCCGCAGCACTGACCTGCGCCTGACCCAGCACCCGGGCGACGACAACCCGCGGTACGCGGTCCGGCGGACCTTCGGCCTGGAGGCGGTGATCAAGCAGCCGCCGCGACCGGTCGCCTCGACCGAGATGGAGCTCGACCGCTGGGAGCGGGCGCTGCGCGACGGTCACCAGCACATGGTCGGCACCCGCGACAGTGACCGGCTGCTGCTGAGCGGCTATCGGGCCCCGCTGCCCGACGGCACGCTGGCCCGCTGGCTCCCGCTGCGGCTGGACGAGCTGGCGCTGGTCGACGGGCAGGCGTACGACAATGGCTCAGTCCGGGCGCTGATCGAGGACGTCGACGCCGGGCACGTGGCATCGTTCGCCCGCGCGACCCCGCTCGCCGTCGCCGGCTTCGCGGCCGCACTTTCGCTCCCGATCGACGACACACGGACCGATCTGCCGGATCCCCTTTACTACGTTGGCGCCGAGCACGGCCACCACCGGTTCGAGTGGGGCTTCGGCTGGACGGTCGACGTGCCGGTGGAGGCGCTCACGATCGACGGCGAACCGGCCGGCAGCCGGCTCTTCCACGGCGACCGGGTGCGGACCGTCCGGCTGGTCCACGACCCGGCGCTGCCTGGTGAAATCGGTCTGCGGCTGGCCGGCCGGGACGTGGCGACTGCGCTGAGTGGGCGGCTGATGCGGGAGTCGGTGGCCGGCATGATCCACCGCATCCAGGTCGAGGTCGACCTGGTGCACGGCCAGGTCGCCGTGCTCGGCGTGCACACCCAGCGGCAGGGTGCGTCCGGCGATCGGATCGAGGTGGCCTCGCATCCGATCCGGGCCGAGCTGGCGCCGGCGGACGCAGAGGCAGTCGTGGCCCGCGAGCGCAAGTCCGGCAGGTCCGGCAAGGTGACCCGTCAGCTCCATGCCCGCCTGGACACCTCGGAGGCGGCCCGGCAGGGTCGTCGCAAGATGTTCACGCTCATCGACCCGACCCGGCTGGCCGAAGGTGACCTGCTCTACGCCCGGGCCGACCAGATCGTCGACACCGGCAACGAGCTCTGCCTTGAGCTGCACCCGCTCGGCTCGGCCGGCCAGAAGTGGACCTTCAGCGTGGCTCGCCGGCAGTTCTCCCCCCAGGTCGGCCTGCTGGCCCGGCAGTTGCGCAGCCCTGGAGGCGCGAACGCCTACCGCGGCCGGCAGTTCATGGTGCGCCTGGTGCGGAAGGCGCCGAACCGGCGGGACCGCTGGCACGGCTCGATCGTCGACACCCCGGCCCGCCCGGCGGCCACCTTGGCCAGCTGGGTGCGGCAGCAGGGCGCGGCCTGCTTTGCCGTCCTGGGTCGGGACGACCGGCTCGAGGTCGGCCCGGGCGTGTTCTACGACGCGGCCGGCGTGCCGGGCGCTCGCCGCCTCGAGCCGGGCACCCTGCTGCGCCTGCTGGCGGGGAGCGCCGGGGAACCGCTCCAGCTGGAGATCGCCATCCCAGCCGACCTGCGCTACGTCCGGGACGGTCGCCCGGCGCTCGCCCTGCCGAAGAACTCGGTGCTCGGCCCGGGCGGGCTCGGTCAGGCCCGTAACGGCAACGCGTTCACGCTTGCCGACCTGCCCGCGATCGCGGCCCGGCCGGACCGGGGCCTGAACGTCCAGTCCCTGCTCCAAACTGCCCACCCCAAGATCGTGTACGCGGTGAGCCCGGCCCCCGACAATCACGCCCGGCTGCGTTCGATCGACCCAGGGACCGTGGTCGGCACCCTCGAATTGGACCTGGCCGGGCCGGCCCGGCTGCACCCGGTCGGCGGCGGGGAGCCGCGTGCGCTGCCCTGGGCGCAGCTGTCGTTCGCCGAGGGCGGCCGGGCCGAGCTGGCCCGCCGACTGCGCGACGGGACCTGGGAATACCACGACGCGACCACCGGGCACTGGGACGCCGACAGCCGCGAGTGCCGCCGCCAAGAGCTGGGTCCGGGCAACGCCGAACGCTGGCCGGTGTTCTTCGCCGACCGCGGCGGCCCGACCCTGCGCTACCCCCGCAACCAGCTGCTGCGGCTGGGCCTGCCGGCCGCCGAATTGCTCGACCGGCCGATTTGCGGCCGGGACGAGGAGACCTATGTGGTCGCCGACGCGACCACCCTCGACGGCATCCCGGCGCTTTGGCTGGAGCTGAGCCCGGGCCGGGTCGCCGAGGTACCGGTTGCCCTGTTCGCCTCCCGCCGGCAGTCGCTGGCCGACCTCGACTGGTCGCAGATGCGCTGCGGCGACCTGGTCACCGTGCGGCGGCGGCGCAACGAGCAGACCGGGCACGTCACCCTCGAGCTGCGCGACTGGACGCCGGGACTGCGTGGCGCCTGGCCCGGGTCGCCGGGGATCGTGCTGCCGGTAGTCGCGACCGACCGCGCAGCGGGGGCGCTGCAGCTGGGCGCGGGCGGGCACACCCGGTGGTACCCGGCCGAGCCCGAGCTGCTCGACCGCCACCCGGTCGGCAGCCGGGTGCGGCTGACCTCGGCGAACCGGCTCGGCGCGGGCACGGTCCGGACCGATGACACCGTCCTGCTGGTGCCCCAGGACGGCGGCTGGGGACTGGCCGGCTTCGGCGACGTCGAGGTCACGCTGGCCGGGGACGGGCCGACCCCGTGGCCGGGCACCGCCTGGTTGCGTGACCTGCTGGCCAGCCCGGCCGCCGCGTCCCGGCTGCTGAGGGCCCTCGGCGGCGCCCTGCCGGTGACCGTGGACGAGCTGGGCCGGTCCGGCGAACGTCTGACGGTGACCGTCTCCCGCCGCAATCAGCCGTCCGGCCGGTGGCCCCGCCGGCGGATCGTGCGAACCGAGGTGGTCACGTCGGTCCGCGGTTCGCTGGTCCTGCGGGCCGGTCATGCCCTCTATCTGATCGCGGCCGACAAGGCAGTGCTTGGGCTGGACAGTAGTGCGGTCGCGGCCGCCGCGACCGCGCTGCGCGACCGGGGTGCCGTGCTGTGGTGGCATCACGAGCAAGATGAGCTGCGGGCCGGCATGTCGGCCGGCACCGGCCACGCCGAGCAGGCGGTCTTGATCGAGGTGCCGATCGAGGTCGACGGCCAGTTCCTCGGGCTGATTGGCCGGAACACCGAGACCGGCGCGCTGGGCTGGCTGCCGTCCCGGCTCGCGTCCTGGATCGGCGAGCCCGACCCGCGGCTGCCCGGCCTGCTCGCCGGGCCGGCGCCGATCCCGATGGTCCGCGAGCGACAGCAGTTCTCGGTGGTCGACCGGCCAGCCGCGGCCCGGGAGCACCGTCTCACCGAGGTCGGCAGCGTGCTGTCGGTGGTCGTCGCCGCGTTGCCGGCCGCCGACCGGCCGGGCTATTTGGTACGCACCGCCTACACCGGGGTCCTGCTAACCCTAACCGCGGCGAGCGGCCTGGCACTCGGTCAGCGGCTGCGAGCCGAGGTGACCGCAGTCCGTGGTGGCCGTTTCCCGCAGATTGTGGCGGTGCCGGCGGGCAATCGTCGGGCCGAGCTCGACCTGCCCCGGACGATCGCCGAGCGCCTCGCCGCGGTCCACGCCGGCTCGCCGGCCGGCGACTGGGATCAGCCGTTCCGCGATTACCGGGCGGCGAACCTGGCGGCCGACTGCCCGGCCGACCCGGCCACAGCCGTAGTGTGGTCGGCTGCCCACCGGGCCGACCCCGGGGTGCTCGCCCGGTGGCTGGCCGCCGGCGGCCGGGAGGCCCTCGCCGGACGTGCTGAGCAGCATCTGGCCCCGCTGCTGGCGGCCTGCCAGGTGGCCGCCGAGCTGGGTGAGTCCGACGCCCGGGCGGCCGCCCTGGCAGTGCTCATCGCGCACCAGATCGGCCGCCGGGCGATCCGATCCCTGCACGTCGAGCCGCTGGTCACCCACTGGCTGACGCAGCCGGAACGGCAGACCGAACCCGGTCTGTGGGCGCAAATCAAGCGGCTCGAGCTGGCCCCCGAGATGCCGCCCGACCGATTGACCACCGTGGTCCAGCGCTGCCAGGCCATCCTGGCCCGGCCGGTGCTGCACGGCCGGGAGGATCTGCGGGCGCCGGTCGCGCACGCGCTGCTGGTCGCGACCGGCTCACCGGCTCGGGTCGAGCGGTTCGGCGACCGGGCGAACTGGCAGCCGGACGCCCCGCTGCTCTCCGAACTGGCGACCCTCGGCCGCGGCCTGACCCCGCCCGCCGGCCGGCCGGTCGCCCAGCCGGCGCTGCTGCCGCCCCAGCGACAAATTGTCAACCGGGCCGCCCGGGAGGTGATCGGGCAGGCTCTTCCGGTGATTCTGCTGCCTACCCTGAGCGCCCCACCGGCGCAATGGCAAACGCTGCTCGACACCGACGGGCGGTGATGGAGGTTCTTCATTTGCCCAGGCCCTTGATCCGGCTGCTTCTGCGGCGCGGGATGACCGGCTGGGTGCCGCGTTGGCGGCAGGCGTGACGGAAGACTTCGCTGTGTTAGCCCTAGTCGGCGAGCAGGGCGTCGAAGCGGCGGCGCGGGCGGCCGCGCCGTCGGGCGATGGGCGGGTGGCCGTCGAGCAGGTCAATCGCGCGGCTGAAGTCGAGCACGCTCGCGCCGGAGGTGAGCACGTAGATCGGGGTGCCGTTGCCGTTGCAGATCAGATGGTACTTGGAACCCGGCTTGCCGCGGTTGACCGGCGACGAACCTATTCCGGCACCCCCTTTTTCGCGTCGATGTGACTGCCGTCGATCACCGCCCTCGACCAGTCGATCTCGTTCGCCGCGTTCAGCTGCGCCAGCAGAATCTGGTGCAGGTCGTCGAACACGCCGGCGTCGGTCCACCGCTTGATCCACCGCCAGCACGTCATACCCGAGCTGAAGCCGAGTTCCTGTGGCAGGTTTCCCAGCCGACCCCGGTATACATCACGTACAGGACCCTTTGCAGGCGCTGCGGATCGGGAACCGGACGAGGCCCCGGCGCCTTCGCCGGCCACGGCGGCAGCAGATGCTCGAGAAGCTCCCACAACTGATCATCGACGATCCACGGCTTGCTCACCGAGCACCGAACGAGACCGATCTTCACCTCGCCTCGCTGATCAGCATCGATTTGTTCTTCTCCGGCGTCGGAGTCAACGTCCTGGCGAATCTGGTCTTCTCCGTGCCGTCGGGCATCACCAGCGTGCCCTGGGAACGTGCTGCTGTGACGGATCTGGCTCCCCGCAGCAACAGAGGCCACCACCCTGACATCGCATGCTTTCGCCAAGGATGAGGGACAGTGAAGGGTCTGCCGCCTGCCGCCTGCCGCCTGCCGCCTGCCGCCTGCCGCCTGCCGCCTGGCGTCGTGGCGGCGGCCGCGGAACAGTGGCGGACAGCCCCAGTCAGGGGTCTTTCACCTCCCGCGAGTTACTTCACTCAGCAAAGCTCGTCGGTGAATGCAGGAACCAGCACGACAGTTGCTGCAAGCAACCGCCGACGCCTAGCTGGCAGGTCAGGTCATCCGTCTGTCGCCTCACTAGGGCACGCCGGCGTCCAGTCGACTCCGGGAGTAGCTCATGTCCAGCCAGAACGCACAGGACGCTCGCTCGGTCGAGGCCATGGGGGGAGAGGAGTTGTACTTTTCGGTCGAGCAGGTGGCAAGGCGTCTCCAAGTTTCGGCCCGCTGGCTCGCCGATCAATGCCGCGAGGGACGTGTCGAGCACGTTCATCTCGCGCGGAAGCGGAAGTTCACGCCTGAACAGGTTCAGAAGTTGCTCAGGGATCACACGATTCAGCCGGCCGAGGTTGAGCAGCGTCGACTGGGCGGGAACGTGCGTCCGGGAGTGTGAGGCGTGCACCGGGGAGGGTCGCCGCCCGGAATGCGCGGCGAAGACGACCTCGGCTGCCAGTTCTGCGGCGGCAGCGGCTGCGGCGCGCAGCTCTGCGACTTCGGCTGCCTGGTGGTGAAGTAGCCGATGGCGAGGACCTATCAGGACCGTCACATGATCCGGGCGAAGCCGGTCGTGGACACCTACGACCCGGACCCGGACAACGCGCCGCCGTGGCCGCGTAAGCCGCGTGCGTCCCGGTACGGGCTGCTCAAGGCACGCCATCCACGATCCCGACAGGGTTGCCGTTTTGGCGGCCGCCCACGCCGCCCAAGGCCGAAGAGCGCCGCCGCCTCAGCGAACGAG
This sequence comes from Nucisporomicrobium flavum, assembly GCF_016464385.1. Lineage (GTDB taxonomy): Bacteria > Actinomycetota > Actinomycetes > Mycobacteriales > Micromonosporaceae > Actinoplanes > Actinoplanes flavus_A. The sequence goes on from NZ_JADMLH010000011.1 coordinate 254,035, forward strand.
AGGACTGAGCGGATGGGGTGTCGCAACCCAGCTCCACGCCGCCCGCTGACTGCTGGCTCGGCTGCACCACCGGGCCGAGCCACCTCTACACCAGGAGAAAGCCGTTGAGCGACCTGTTCGACCAGGAACGTGCCACCGTCCGGGAGTGGACCGATGTCCTCGCCCGCGTGCGGTTCGGCACGGTCAAGGTCGCTGGCCGCAACGTAGCCGGCGCCCGTATCAAAGCCGTCGCTGCGCGGCTGGCCGACTACGCGGACAGCGACGGCTCACGGGTGCGGCCCGGCATCGCGCGCATCGCTGTCGACCTGGAGAGCGACTACAGCTCCGTCAAACGCGCCGTGCAATACCTCGTGCGCGTCGGCCTGCTGAGCTTGGTGCGCGCGGGGACCGCGGCGGGGCGCGCCGACGAATATCAGCTGAGCATCCCGGCCAGCCTCACCGACGAGCTGGAGGTGTGGTCCCCGGCCCGCCACCATCTCGAAACTGACCGGGTCCGCCAGGCCAACCGCGGCCGCTATAAGAAGGCCAACCCGACCGCTGACCCCGAAAACCTGCGGTTGCCTCACGCACCCGCAGACGACGAGACCAACAGCGGGCCGCGGGTGCATCAGGCATCCGCAGATCCTGCTGACTCGGTGGCTTCTGCGGGTGCCTCAGGTACTGACTTTCCGGCACCTGCGGGTGCCTCAGGCACTGACCTGCGGGTGCATCAGGCACCCGCCACCGAGCAAGACCTAGACACAACTACGACCGAGCCAACCGATGGAGATGTTTGTACGGCCATTACTGGTCCGCGCGCACGCGAGACCTCGGACGAGCCAGACACCCCACGCCTGGCCGACCGATGCCAACACGGCCTCACATCCCGCCGGCGACCCGACGGCACACCCTCATGCGCCCTCTGCCGCCGCGGCATTACCGCCAACTCACCGCTCGCCCCCGTCATCCCCCTCCGACCGGCCGCGTCATGACCGACCTCCACCTCACTCCCGGCCAGGACCGCAGCCGCGCCGCAGCCGTCGCCCGAGCCCTCATCCACAGAGATGAAGCTGCGTTCGGTCGGGCGTCACCAGCATGGTCTCCTGACGAGTGGCGAGGTCGGCTGAGTGCGCGCGCCGGCGGCGCCTTCTTTGACCTCGAACAAGTCTCGAGCGCCTTCGGCTCAGTCGCCGGCCGAGTTATTGACGTACCAGCGCGTGAGTTCGATGCGGTTGTGAAGTCCGAGTCGGTTGTTGAGGTTGTTGACGTGAGTGTCCACGGTGCGTGGGCTGATCCGTAGGCAGCGAGCGATCTCCGCAGTGCTCAACCCCTTGGCGACGAGCTCGGCGACCTCGAGTTCCCGGGGGGTGGCGATGCTCTCTGTCGAGTTGCGTGGGTGTCGTGAGGTGGACTCGTTGAGGGCGTGGCGGATGGCGTGTTCGTGTGAGCGCCTGCCGGCGGCTGCTTCCTTGGCGATGCTGGTGTCCTCGAGGTGATCGGCGATGCGGGTCCGAGCCTGCTCCCTGCGTTCCGCGAGCGGCCGCAGGTTGGATAGCGCCACGCCCAGCTTCTCCTGGCGGGCTCGTGCGGCGCCGAGCAGCCATGCGGCTCGTCTGGCCTCGCGTTCAGGGTCGGGTGTGTCGCGCAGCCGGGCGGCGGTGATCCATGCGGCCAGCTCGATGCTCCAGGTTTGGCCCCACTGATCGTCCATGTCGCGTTGCAGTTGTAGGCAGCGGCTGATCGCGGTGGTGGCGCGTTCGAGGTTGTCGCAGCGTAGTGCGGCTAGCGCGGTTGCCCACAGGGCCCAGGAGAGGGCCCAGGGAGCTTTGGCTTGTTCGGCTTCGTCGAGGTATCGGCGGGCGGCGTCTTCGGCGGCGTCGGGTTCGCCGGCGAAGGTGTTGGCGATGGACCACATCATGGTCGCCATGTGCCGGTCGCCGGAGGTGGCGGGGTTGGCGAACTGGTCGCGGGCGGCGGCGAGCAGTCCGATGGTTTCTCGTCGTCCGGTGAGCAGGGCGTCGCCGGCGCCGCGGGCGAACAGCACCGGGGGTATGACTGGTTCGTGGTGGGCGCGTAGCCAGACGTCGGCTGTTTCCAGCAGGGCATGGGCCGTTTCGTGGCGGCCTTGGGTGGAGGCGATCCAGGCTGCTGCCGCAGCGGTGGCGGCCAGGTCGGCGGCCTCTTCGGGCCCGCTGGGGTGGGGATTGGAGGCGCTGATGGCGCGGTTGAGATGGTTGAAGGCGAGGCCCATGAAGCCCCAGAAGAACGGAGCGCGGGAGCGTGTGAGGTCGCGGCTGAGTGCTCGCGCGGTGGTGTGGTCGCCGTCGGCGATGCTGTGGTCGATGGCGTTGGAGATTTCGCTCAGCTCGCGTCGTACGGCGGTCAGTGTGTCGAGTTCGCTGGGTCCGAGCCAGGTCGCGACTGCGTGTTCGAGCCAGCGGCGGTAGTAGCGGCGGTGACGGGCTTGTACGGCGCTGGTGTCGCCTAAGTCGGCCAGTCGTTGCCGGCCGTACGCGCGCAGGGTGTGCAGCATCGCGTACCGGGCGGGGCTGGAGGTGGTGTCGACGGTGAGTACGGACTTGTCGACCAGTCCGGCGATGAGGTCGACGATCGTGGCGAGGTCGTTGCCGCTGGCGACGGCTTCGGCGGCGACCAGGTCGAAGGTGCCGACGAAGACGGAGGTGCGGGCCCATACCCGTTGTTCCTGCGGCGTGCACAGGTCGTAGGAGAGGTCTACGACGCGCCCAAGCGTGGAGTGGCGTTCATCGGTCCCGAGGGATGGAGCCGTGAGCAGCCGGAACCGGTCGTCGAGGCGGTCGATCAGGTCGTGCACGGACAAGGTACGAGCGCGACCCGCGGCCAGGCGTATCGCGAGTGGCAGTCCATCGAGCTGGCGGCACAGGCGCTGGATGGCGTCGGTGTCGGCCAGGGCCGCCGGTGGTGATCCGGCGGCGGTGGCGAGCTCGGTGAACAACTGGACCGCGTCGCGGTTCGGCAGCGGCGGTACCGGCATGGTGTGTTCGCCGGCGATCGCGAGCGGCTGGCGGGAGGTGGCTATGACGCGTAGGTGGGGTGTCGCCTGCAGCAGGTCGCTGACAAGCTCGCGGGTTTGAGCGAGCAGGTGTTCACAGCCGTCGACAATCAGTAGAGCTCGTCGGTTGTGCAGGCGCTCGCGTAGGACGTGCAGTGTTGCCGGACCATGCTGTCGCAAACCCAGCGCGAGCGCTACGTGGGTGTAAAGCCGTTCGGGGAATCCGTCGTCATGGCCGTCGAGCTCGCCGACATCGATGAACCAGGCGCCGTCGGGAAACAGTGTGCGCAGGCGGACGGCGATGCGCTGGGCGAGGCGTGTTTTGCCGACGCCGCCCGGGCCGGTGAGCGTCAGGAGCCGCTCCCTGCGCAGCAGTTGCTCCGCAGCGGCTAGGGTTTCGTCGCGACCGATGAAGACGGCGATATCCAGCGGCAGGTTGCCACAGGGGACCGGCTGACCGTTCTGTGCATCGTTGCCCACGACACCTCCCGGATTGTTGTGTTGCGGACCTAATTGCTTCTACGACGGACGCTCCGGTGGCCCTGAGAGAACAGGGTGTCCCTGCGCTAGTCGTTGTCGCGGTCGTTGGTGCTGCTGCGGTCCACCGCGCTGATGGAAGCGGCGCAGCCACCAGTTTTGGGGGAGTGGCGCCGGGGAGCGAGTACGCCGGCGAGGTCTTGCACTGCAAATGTTCCCCCGCGCGATTCAGTGGCTGTCTCCGGCCGTGGTGCGCGGCGGCGTGCGCCTTCCACAGCAAGAGCGGCACGGCCGACATGCACGATTTCTGAGCCGGATTCGTTTTTACCGCATGACAGTAGATTGTGCTACGGCGCCCGGATTGCGCTCTGAGTAGATCGTTTCCTAAAAAGCGTCACTTGGAAGGTGTGACCGGTTCTACAGTCACGCGGCGCTCGATGACATGCGCAGGCTTCCGGGGGCACACAGCAATGGTCGGTTGAATTGGCCGTCGAGTGACGAGGCGCAACGGCGGGCGGGACACGCGTTAGGCCTCTGGTCGGGCCAGGGTCGGTGATGGATGGCCGGCTGTGACAGCCAGGTCCTCAAGGGAATCGCTGCAGGTAGGCGTTGTGGTCCGCTAAAGGGCAGACCTGTTGCTCGGTGGCGAGGTCGGCCGTTACCTCTTGTGCCCAAGTCCGGCCCAGGCGCCAACGACTCGGAGCGGCAGGTCTGGAGTATGTGGGCGCGGCCGCCATTGACTGTTCGGCACTATCCCCGGCTCAACGACCTCGAGGCCGTCGAACAAGGCAACGACTTCGTCTTTGTCACGTAGCCAGAAGTCGCTGCGGCCCTCACGGCGCATCCGTTCGACCTCAGCGGCGACCTCTGGCGTGAGGAAGTCGCCCGTAGCATGTGTGACTGCCAGGAAGCTGCCTGGTGCCAGGGCGTCCATAAGCTCCTGGACCAACGGCTGCGCGGCCCCCGGGCCATCGATGAAATGCAGCACCGCGACCAGAATCAGACCGACCGGCTGGTTCAAGTCGAGCGTCTCCAGCAGCTGTGCACTGCGCAAAATACTGGCCGGCTCGTGCAGGTCAGCGTGAAGGTAGGCGGTCCGGCCTTGCTGCGAGCTCGTCAAGAGGGCGCGAGCGTGGTTGGCCACCAGCAGATCGTTGTCGACATAGACGACCCGGCTGTCCGGCGCAACAGCCTGGGCCACCTCATGGACGTTGTCCTCTGTAGGTAGCCCTGCGCCGATGTCGAGGAACTGCCGTACACCCCGCTCAGCGGCCAAGTAGTGAACCATTCGGCGCAGCACGTCCCGGTTCTCGACCACGCCCTTGCGGATGTCGGGTTCCAGGCGCTCGAACTCAGCGGCCGATTCGCGGTCGGCGGCGAAGTTGTCCTTGCCGCCGAGCCAGAAGTTGTACCGCCGTGCAGGGTGAGCGACCCAGGGCTGGATGGCGGCGAGGCGCGCTGTGAAGTCATCGGCGGACAGGCGCTCGATTGCCGCGAGGCCGATCTGAGGAACGTCTGCCTCCCGAGGGTCAGCTCGTATTGGCGAAGCATCATCGGCCTTGGTTCCGATGTCCGGTTCCGGGGCGGCCCCGTACCGGCTGAGACGCCGATAGGACTCGCGATCCAACCTGGCGGCGTGGCCCACGGTCGTGCAGCTCCATGAGCGGCCGGGAGGACCTTCCTTCTCGATCAGCCCAAGATCAGTGAGTTTGCGCAGCATTGTGTTGAGCTGGCCTTCGCCCGGGGCGCTGCCTGCTTGCACGGTGATCGTGGGCCGGAGGTCTGCGTACCTCAGCGGCGCATCGGCAAGAGCTCGCAAGATGTGCTCGTACCAAGGGTTCTTGATGAGCAGTGTGAGGATCTTCTCGGCCTTGCGGTATGTCTTGCGCCCGACTGCTGCCCATGCGTTGACTTCATACAGTTCCGGGTCGGGGGAGTCGGGCTCCGGTCGCCATCGTGTGGTGGGCACGACACCGGGCTCCACCAACTGAAGATTCTCGAAGAGCGCCGCGATTTCGTCGCGGTCACGCATCCAGAAGTCACTCTTGCCCTCGCGGCGCATCCGCTCGTGCTCGGCTACAACGTGGGCGGGCGAGAAGTCGTCGGTCACATGAGTGACGGCCATGAAGCTACCCGGCGCCAAAGCCTCTATGAGTTCGTCGACCAAGGGCTGGCCAGAACCCTCTCCGTCGATGAAATGCAGCACTCCGAAGAGCAGCAGAGCCACCGGCTCGGTCAGATCAAGGGTCTCGCGCAGCACCGGATGCGCGAGGATTTTGGCCGGCTTGCGCAAGTCCGCGTCGATATACGCCGTCTTGCCCTGCGGGGTGCTGGTCAGCAGAGCACGTGCATGGTTGGCCACCAGCGGGTCGTTGTCGACATAGACGACGCGGCTCTCCGGTGCTGCCGCTTGGGCGACGTGATGAACGTTGCCAGCGGTGGGCAGGCCCGTGCCGATGTCGAGGAACTGCCGCACACCCTGCTCGACGAGGTATCGCACGACGCGGCGTAACAGATCCCGGTTCGCGCGCACGCCGACGCGGACACCCGGATAGAGCTTCTCCAGCGCGTCGCCGGATGCGCGGTCGGCCGCGAAGTTGTCCTTCCCGCCCAGCCAGTAGTCGTAGCGGCGCGCTGGATGTGCCACCGAAGGGTTCAGCCCTCGCAGGTGGTCGGCGATCTGGCGCCGGATCGACTGATCGTGTGCGCGCCGCGCGGCGGGCTGGGCGTTTGTGTCTGCGGATGCTGCGCCCTCATCGACGTTGCCGCGTAAGGCCCACAGGTGATCGAAGTAGTCGCGGTCCTGTTTGGCCTGCTGGCCGGTTGTGGTGAGTACCCACGGGGCTTGCTTGCCAGGTCCGTCTTTCTTGATCAGGTCGAGCTCGCGCATCTGCCGTAATGCCCGGTTCACCTGGCCCTCGCCCCGCGGCGGTTCGGGCTCGGTGAGACCCATCAGGAACGCCTTGATGTCGACGTACTGCTGGGGTCCCGTCGCCAGCAGGTCCAAGATGGGCCGATGCCAGGGCTGGATGGCGATCTCGTCGAGTACATCTGGCGACGATCCTGCTGAGCCGGGCGTACCCACGCCGTGTTCCTCCCCGTCGGTGCTGACGGACAGAGTTTCTCACATTTTGCGTAGGGCCGAGTACCACGCTTGTCGATGCGTCGTAGCCGTCAACCCGGGCGTTGGCAGCGAAGTTTGTCCATGCACGATGCATCGCTGCGCAGCTACGTAGACGAGCAAGACGGTCCTACGTAGAAGATCCGATGCGACTTCCGCCGCATCTTCACGACACTTCCTTTCGGAAAGGCCCGTGCCGAACTACAGGCGTCACGGCCTTGTCCGCAATCCGGTACACCGATCAGGGGGAAGCAGGATGACAGCGGCCATCACCCACGAGCGAGCAGTGCGGGCGTTCTACGACGACAGCCCCGGAGGAGAGGGCGCCGGACGGGCATACCTGACTCTCATGGGCGACGTCTGGCATCACGGCGACGCCGCGGTGGAACAAGCGGGCGGATCACCACGTGACGCGGCGCTGGCCATGCAACGGCGCCTCATGGCGCTCGCGGGCGTCGCCGCGGGCGAGCGAGTACTGGACTTCGGCAGCGGACTCGGTGGCGCCACCTGCGAAATGGCCCGCGCAACCGGAGCCACGTTTGTCGGTGTCTCCAACACCGAGACCCTCAACGAGCACGCCCGCGCGCTCGCGCACGAGCGGGGACTGAGCCGGCAGACCAGCTTCGTGACGGTGGGCGACCTGGACTACCGCACCTTGCTGGCCTGGCCTGACGGCAGCTTCGACGCTGTCGTCTTCCTCGAATCAGTCTGCCACCTGAGCGACAAACCAGCCTTCTTCCGCGCCGTCTTCCGCCTCTTGAAGCCCGGCGGCCGGCTGGTTGGTTTGGACTGGCTGCAGCGCGCCTACGGCGACCACCAGACGCCCGAACAGATCGATCACTTCATCCGCCCGGTGTGCGAGCACATCCGTCTCGCCGGCCTCGGAACGCTCGACTCGTACGCCGACATGATGGCCGACGCCGGCTTCACCGTCACGCACGCCGAGGACGAGTTCGCCGGCCGTCCGTGCTGGGGATCCACGCCGGCGCAGGACCGGGAGGCCTGGCTCACTTACAGCGATCTGTTCCGCAAAGGCAAATGCGCGCTCGACGCCGCCCGCGAGGCTGGAGTGTTCACGGTCGGCTGGTGGGCGGCGACCCGACCGTCTGCGTGATCAGACCATGCCCGGCGGCTGACGACTGACACGACGAAGGGCAGCAACCATGGGGGATGACGTGCTTGTCACTGGGATGCAGCGAACGGCGGCGGCAGGTGACAGTCGGCCGAGACTGCCGGGCAGACCCGCTTCGGCGTCGCGGGCGGAGGGGGTCGAAGCGGCGATGGAACCGGCGGAGCCGGCGTCAGGCGACGCTTCGGCGGAGCACTTCACCTTCGGACGCCGTCTTCGCCGGGCCCGCCTGGCCAAGCAATGGTCTCAACTGCAGCTGGCCCACCGTATGCGTGCGGTGGGCAATGCCCACCGCGGCGCTGCGGAGGTCGCGTCATTGCTCATCATGCTGAGCAAGTGGGAGAACGATCGCAAGCGCCCCAATCAGTACAACTTGCATCTACTGGCTGCGGCGCTTGAGGTGGAAGTGGGAAGCCTGCAGCTGCCGGTCGATCCTGACTTCGTGTTCTAGTTGCCCAGTCTTTTCGGCGACTTGCTGAGCGGCTTTCAGCGATTGCGGCGAGTGTCAGCGCGGTCCGGCTCTGTTCCGCTGAAGACGGCAAGCGCCCAGACGAGAACACCGGCGTAGACGTGCAACGTGTCGGCGAATTCGACCTGCCGGTTGACGCCACCGTCATCGGTGACGGTAGCGATGTCGTCGTATGCCGTGACTGACTCGCCTTGCAGGCGGTAGGTGATGAGTTCCTTGAGGTGCTTCCGAGCGTGTGCCACGGCCTCGTTCTGCTCTTGAGCGACCCGGTCGCCGTCGCCGTCGCCGGTGAAGCGAACCTCGGGCAGGTAGTGTCCCCAGGCCGCGATCACATCGGACGGGCGAATGACCGTGGATCCCGGTGGCGGGGGCGTCTGATCGGCGGCTACGGCTTGGGCGACCTGGCTGGCGTAAACGGCGTAGATCGTCGCGGAGCGGGCCAGCACCACGATGGCTTGCTCGTAGTGCTGGTCAGCGAGGTGCTGCAGGTCCGTGAATGCGTGCAGCGCCGGCGTGTCCGCGCACTCGGCGGCGCGTTGCGCTTCCATGAGCGATTCGACCTGCATGGCTTGGGCCGCGACCCACTGCAGGTAAGCAGCGGACTGGTTGCACGCCGTTCCCATCGCGATGAGTGTTCGGCGTACGTCCGCTGGCAGGCGCACGCCCATGTGAGGCTGCAACAGCTGCTGCGTTGTCACACCCATGCGCGCTCGTCTCCTGTCAGTCGGCTACGCCCTTGTCTGCGCCCCGTGGTGACATCCATTCGGTTGTTGGCTGCCTATCTGGCTGTGCACCGCCCCTCAAGACGGCGTAGGAGACAACCCCGGACAGCCCCAGACAGCTACCTCGCTGAAGGTATCTCGCCGAGGGTCGAACCCGTGGATGACGTTTCCGAAACTGTAGACGCTCAGCGATTCAGCGCCGCTTCTTGCCCTGGATCGCGTGCCGAGGCACACGTCCTCCGAGCCCGCCCGGACCGCGAGCCGATCACGGCCTCGACCGTGGCCCGGCTACCCCAGCGCCGCCGCAGCCTCCTTGTTCGACGTCTTCTCGTACTGGCGTGCCGACGTGCAGAGGCGTCAGTGCCCGGCACTGCTGCGTGACCACCGCGCTTCACCCTCGCGCCGCTGCGTCGCGGCGCTGTGTCCTGCGAGAGGTTGCCTGCTCATGACCTGCGCTATCTCACGACGTGCCTGCTGGCTGCAGCGCCGACCGCCGCCGCCACTGCCCCGGCTGCGGCCGCGGCGTCGTCGGCACGCCCCGACCATCGAGTCACCGACCTCAGGCGCCGCCACCATGGTTGTCACTCTGGCCTTGCGCAACCCGCACGAAGGGCAGCTACGTTCCTACGCCGCTGCGGTGTCCACCCCCGACAACCATCACGCACGTTCCCGGCCGATGTCGGCTGACTGCAACCCGGAGGGTCACGGCCCCGCTGCAGTGACCGGGTCGGCGGCTGAACCGGGCACTTCGTCGGCGGTCACCGGCCGGCGCAGCGACGACGCGTCACCTGTCCGTGGTACCCGCGGGCGCCCGGTCCCGCTGCGGTTCCTCACCGCCGCGCCCGTCGCCGACCTGCCGTACGCCGACGTGCAGGAAATACTGCCCGGAGCGCCGATCGACGCGCACCCCGGCGACCCGGGAACCTGCGTGGCGGTCCATCCGCGCATTGTGCTGCCGCTGTTCGACAACACAGGACGCCCTTTCGCCCTGATCAGGCCTACGCAGACGAGCGGCGACACCTGGCTGCCCGTCATCGAGCTGCAGCCCGGCTGGCTACGCGTACTGCTGCCGACACGCCCCCATGGCGCCTGCGGCTGGCTGGACGCGGCCCGCGTCACGCGCGAAGTCAGCCGTCATGAGATCCGCCTTCACCTGGGTAGAGCTCGACTACAGCTGCTGCAGGAAGGGCGCCCAGTAGGGACCTGGGAGATCACCACGACGCCCAGCGTCGCGTGCGCCGCAGGCCGCACATTCGTGCTCGCTGTCGTGCGGCGCACACCCGACACCCACCCGATATTGCTGCGCCTGGCCGCCCATGCCTGGGCGGACCAGCCGGGACTGCTGACCATCAGCCGGCAGCGCACGTTAGGCGCCGAATTGCACAACGGTGTCGGCATCGGGGTGCCCGACGCCGCGATGGCCGCACTCGCCGCCGTCACACCCGGCCCCCTCGTGCACATCGACACCCGCTGACTGCCCTGGCAGTCCAAGTCCACCACACGAACTATGGAGCACCCATGCGACTCGATCCGTTCAGCGAGCCCTACAACCGCGACCCTGCCGCCACCTGGCGGCGCATGCTGGCCACCGCAGCACCGGTGAGCTACGACCCGGAGCTCGGTATCTGGCTCATCGCCGGACACGACAACGTCCGTACCGTCCTGTCGGACACCACGAACTTCAGCAACGCCACCACCCTCGCCCCGGTCACGCCGGTCAGCGCCGCAGCCGACGCGGTCCTGGCCGCCCTCGACGCCCCTCCTGTGGCCGTCACCGCGGACCGGCCGCACCACCTGCGCACCCGCGCGATCCTGCGGGCACTTTTTCCCACCACAGCCGTCCGCGCGCAGCAGCAGTGGGGTGCGCTCGTCCAGACCCGCGTCGACCACCTGGCCACCGACCTCGAACAGCAGAGCACCGCAGACCTGATGCACTTCGCCGTGCATCTGCCGCTGTCCGTCATCCTCGACGTCCTGGGTATGCCCATCACCGACGCCACCGATGTGCGCGCCTGGACCGACGACTTCGCCCGACTCGTGTGGGGCAACCCGACCCCGCACGCTCAGTTCGCGTATGCGCACTCCAGTGTCGCTCTGTGGCGGTACTGCGCCGACGCGGTCACGGCCCGTGCCGAAAGCGGCGACTACGGCTGCGGGCTGATCGGCGACTTGCTGCGCTACCGCAACCACGACGACGCGAACCTCACCGTCGCCGAGGTCGCCGCGCTGGCCCTCAACATCGTCGGCGCCGGCTGGCAGACCACCGCCGGAGCCCTCGGCCACGCCCTGGACCAAGCCCTCACCGACCCCGACCGCTGGGCTCGGCTGGCCGACGACGAGCACTCCCTGAGCCTGCACGTCGAGGAGACACTGCGGCACAGCCCTCCTATCGACGGCTGGCTGCGCCAGAGCACCACCGAGGTCACCCTCGATGGGGTCACGATTCCCGCGGGAAGCCGCTGCCTCGTGCTCATCGGCGCCGCCAATCACGACCCCGCCGTTTACGACCAGCCGTACGTGTTCGACCCGCTGCGCACCCGTGCCGGTCAGCACCTGGCCTTCGGGGCAGGGCCGCATTACTGCATCGGTGCCGCCCTCGCCCGCCTCGAGCTGGCCACCGCGCTACGAACCCTCGCTCGCCGTATGCCGAACCTCTCACTCGCTGCCGGGTACCAGCGACAGTTCCGTCCCAGCGTCGCGCTGCGCCAGCACACGTCATTACCGGTGCGGCGCCGCGACGCTAGGCGATGCCCCGTTGCCGGGACTGCCGGGCGGCCGCGGTGAGTGCCCGGCGCACTGTCGCTGTTCAACCACCGAGAACATGTGCAACGGCCGGCGCGGGATCGGCGATCGACGGCCGCCTGCAGGCAATCCTCGAGCGCATCCTTGCAGCGGAGCTCACCACCATCGGCTTTCCCGCCGCCCGCGACATTGACTACCGGCCGCTCGCGCCACTATGGGGCCGGCTGCTCAACAACGTCGGCGACCCGAACACCGACCCGCTGCATACCGGGCACGTACACGACCTTGAACGCGAGGTACTCGACTTCATGGCCGACCTCTTTCGCGCCCCGTCCGGCTGGAGCGGGTACGTCACCAGCGGCGGCACCGAAGGTAATCTCTACGGCCTTTGGCTAGGACGAACGAGGCTGTCGAACTCTGTCGTCTACCACTCCACGGCAGCGCACTACAGCGTTCCTAAAGCATGCCACCTCCTCGGCCTGCCCGCCGTCGAAGTCACCACGACGGCCACCGGCCAGATGGACTACTCCGACCTGACCCGCAAAGCCGCGCGGCACCGCAGCCGACCGGCGATCGTCGTGGCCACCATCGGCACCACCATGACCGAGGCCGTCGACGACGTCACCCACGTCCACAACGCGCTGGACGTCGCCGGTATCCGGCACCGCCATGTCCACAGCGATGGCGCCCTCGCCGGTGTCCCGCTCGCGACCACTACCAGCCGGCCTGCGTTCGATCTGGCCGACGGCGCCGACAGCATCAGCGTGTCCGGCCATAAGTTCTTCGGGACCCCGGTGGTCTGCGGGATCGTCCTGAACCGCCGTAAGCCCGAAGAGTTCAGCCCCACCGTGCCCTACCTTGCCACCTGCGACACCACCATCAGCGGGTCCCGCAGCGGCCTCGCCACAGCGATGTTGTGGCATGCGACCACGTCCCTCGGCGCAGCCGGGCATGCCGACCGTGCCCGTCGCGCCCGCGAGGTCGCCGCCTACGCCGTCGAACGTCTGCACCACGTCGGATGGCCGGCGTGGCGCAATCCGTTGTCCTTCACCGTGCTGCTCAGGCCGCTTCCAGCCGACATGGCGGCCACCTGGCCTTTGCCAACTGAAGGCGACTGGTCCCACGTCATCTGCATGCCCGGCGTTGAGACGTCGCACATCGACCACCTCGTCGACACGCTCGCCGCATACGCCAGCGACCCAGATTAGGGTCCTCAGTCGTTGTTAGTTGCGTGCTGCGAGGGCGCGGAAACACTGTAATGGCTCAAGGCGATCTTATCGCTGCGACTTCTTACCTACCCCACTGTGCGTACTGCTCATGCAGGACGATCAGATCGCGGTGACACTGTTCTCGTTCTTGTTCATCAACAGCAAGATCAACGAGAGCGCTGAATGACTTATCTGCACGGTCGAAGTCGGCGCGCGCACCGTCGCGTTCGAGGCGTGTGACGAGCAGCGGCCCGAGCAGCTTGTGAGCCCGCCGAATAGCCGGTCCGGTAATCCGCGGATGGCGGAGAGCTCTTTCGGCCAAAGCGATGGCGTCATCGAGGTCAGATGCCGCGTCAGAAGGCATGAATCGACTGCGCGACGCTGTGACGCCCGCAAGGTCGAGCAGCCTCATGGCGTAGGCAGAGTCTTCGTTCGCCGTGTGTTCGAGCAGCCGCACGAAAACGGCGACAACGGTCTCTGCCAGTACTGGGTCGTGTGTCTTCAGCCACTGCGCCCGAACGGCTGATGCATGCCCTTGCAGCGCGCGCAGCAGAGCGGTCGGCTCGTCCGTCTCCGCGCCACGCGCGATGGCTTCATCGACCTCCTGGCGTAGCTGAGGTGCGACAACACCCCCGTTCGCCGCGTACATCCATACGGCGAGAGCGACGTACGCGTGTGCGTCTTCCGCGCACGCCAACTCCGTCGCGCGCAGGCGATGCACCACGATGATGTCGGCCAGAACACCGATTGGCAATGCCGCGCCCTTGCGGCGCTCATGCAGCATCGCATCGAGTGCCTGCCATGTATCTGCGAGCGCCGCGCTCTCAAGTGCTGCGTCGGCACTACGGCGGTCTACACAGTCCTCGACGCGGCGGCGCAGCCGCGCTTCGACGGGGGGAGACGCTTTACCGCGCCGCCAGAAGGCCACCGGCCGAGATTAACCGTCAGCGGCAAGCCGATCCAACGCTACCGCCACTGTGCCGGCAGTGCGCCACCCGCCAGCCCAGCTCCCATCGTCCGGCCATCGCCGGCGCTGCGACGCCGCGATCAGCAGGCGACGACGTCCCGGCAATCCACCGAAGGCGTAATGCGGGTTAGTGAAGGACAGCGCTGGACAGCGTCGGACAACTGCCATCGCCATTGCCGCGAAGGCAGAGTGGACGGCGTGACCGACCGGCATCCCTAGGAAATGTTCGGCGATCGGGCGACGAGCGATGGATATTCGTACGAGGGACGTCGATCGTCGCCTCGAGTAGCGATTCACCGATGCGCCGATGAACGTATCGGGCGGATTCCCCGCTCTGCTCGGGTCAACGGCCGGCACTTATCGGCCGACTCTCGCTGACCACGTGCGATTGCCCCCATCAATCGCACGTGGTCAGCAAACAACGTGACGACACTCGAACCAAATCCGAGGGGATGAATGGTGCTCTCGATTGCTGCGCCGGATGCGTCGTCCGCTGATGGGAAGGTGGCTGCTGGGCGTTCCGCGTCGCTGCATGGCGGCACGGAGCGGGCGGCCTATCCGGTCGCCGCTGACCAGCGCGGCTGCGAGCGGGCGGTGAACCAGCCGCTGGTCGTGCGAGCGCGTGCAGTGCCCAGCGAATTCGGGCCCGCACACATCGCGGAACGGGCATGGCTACGAGCCGCCGCCCTTCGTCCCGCTGCGATGATCGCGGTTTCGTCCGCCGACGGTGGAGTCGGCCGCTCCACCCTCGTCGCCGCGCTCGGCGACTTGCTTGCTCTTGCTGTTCCTGGACCGGTCGTCGCCGTCGACATGCACCCCGTGCCTTGGGGTGGCCTCGGCGAACGCATCGGCAGGACTAACGCCGGGACTATGTGGGATGCGGTTCGCGACCTGCATACCCTGACCGGCCGCCACGAGGTCGAGCGGTGGACCCAGCGCAGCCCCTCGGGGCTCCTGGCTCTGGTGGGGGAAACCGAAGGGAAGGGCCGGCGCCCGCCACGCCACGATGAAGCCGCCGCGGTCGTCGAGGCGGTGCGTCGGCTCTACCCGCTCACGATCTGCGATGTCATGCCCGCCCTGATCGCCGGCGTATGGCGCACCCTGGCTGCCGCGTACGCGCCGGTGCTGGTCGCGCGAGCAACTACCGACAGCCTGCAGCACGCGATGCGGCTTCTCACCCACCTCCGCGCGGCTGGAAACGGCGCCGTCGTCGACCAAGCAGTGCTGGCCGTCATCGCCGCCTCTCCGACCACCGACCGCACGGTGCGCGCCGTCATGCGGCAAGCAGCCACGGTCGTGCCGGACGTCGTCTCGATCCCCTACGACCCTCAACTCGCCCGGCCGGAGCCGGTCGACGCGCGCCGCCTCAAGAGGCAGACGCGGACCGCGCTGGTGCAACTGGCCGACGCCGTCATCGGGCGGTGCGCCGATCCCCGGGTCGCCTTACCCATCGCCGCCCGAAAGGAGCGCGCCTGATGATCTTCACGCTGACTGCCTGGCTCGCCGTGCGGCTTCCCGCCGCAGCCCAGCACACGTTGGCGGCACCCGGGCCGACGCCGACGCCGACGAAAGGCCCTGGCGGGTTCGACTGGACCAAGGTTCGTCCGGACGGCTCGGAAATCCCGAAGTCGGACATTTTCTACACGATCATGAGGTCAGTGATGTGGCTCGGGATCGTGGCCGCCTTCTGCGGCTTGGTCGCCGGAGCTATCGCTTTCGGTGTCGGCCCGATTTTCGGTGCCCACATTGTCTCCGATCGCGGCAAGAGCATGATGTGGCGCAACGGCCTCGTGGCGATCATCGTCGGGTCTTCCACCGCCATCGTCGCCGGTCTGCTGGTGCTGTGACGCCGTGATGCCGACTTCAACCACGGCGTCAATTGGCGGTGGCCACAGGCTCATCTGGTCACGGCCGGCCGGTGTGCTGGTCCGGGCGGCGGTCCTGATCGCCGTCATGCTGGCAGGGTTGCTCGCCGGAGAGGGCCGGACCGAAGCCGCCCCGGCGCCCACGCCGAGCCCGTCCAGCCCGGTTGATGCCGCCTGTGCGGCTAAGGCGGCGGGGTCGGTGGCGTGGTGTATGCCGTGGGCGACCCGGGTGGATGAGCCGGTGCCTGGCGGTCGCTCGCACTGGGTGACCCAGTGCAGCAAGGCGAACAGCGACGCCGACAAACGCTCGTGCGCCGCCGCGTCCATCACACTGGACCCTTCACCGCGCGACGGAACCATATCGGTGTTGATGGACGGTCCCAGCACCGGCAGCGGCGCTGCCGGACTGATCAACTGCTCCTTGATGCCGCCGCCCGGTGGTGCCGGAAATCCGCACCAGTGGGACAGCAAGCGGTTGGAGTGCTTGAGCCAGGTATCAGTCTGGTCTGCGCAGTTGTACGACCCCGACCCGAAGCAGCCGAATTGCCCGGTCGCCGACGTCAACTGCAACATTCAGCGGGGCGCGCAAGAGGTCCTGGACAAGGGCGTCAGTTCAGGCATCCAGGGCTTGGTGGACGTCGCTGTGCAGGGGGCCGTCTTCCTGCTGTCCAAGCTGGCCACGCTGGTCTTCAAAGCGACCACGATCTCCTCGCCTGACGAGGCCTTCTACTCCACCTACAACTCCGTCGCCGGCGTGCTCATAGGGCTGATCTTCGTGTTCTTCATCGTCTCCACGGCGATCAGCGGGTTACGCTCCACCGCTGGCCCGGGCCCGGTGGCCACCCTCGGGGGCTTGGTCCGGGCAGTGCTGGGCACCACCTTCGCCGGCGGTATTGCCTACACCATCGTCGCCGCCTGGGACCAGGTCACTAACGCCGTCATCGACGCCAACGCGCGCACCCCGTACGACGCGTCATGGCTGGTTTCCAGCCTTACCGATTTGTCCGGCGGCGCCGGAACAGCATTGGTCGCATTGCTGCTGTCGACGTTCGCCTCGGTCGGCCTCCTGCTGCTGTTCGTCTTCATGCTGTTCCGAGGGCTGCTGGCCACCGGTGCGGCGCTGTTCGGGGCGATGGCGATGACCGGGCAGGTCAACGCGGAAACCCGCCACTGGGGTCGCCGCTGGTTCTGGACGATCAACGCGCTCGGCAGCAGCAAGTTCTTCATCGCCGAACTGTGGATCTACGGTTCCCGGTCGGCGTACGGCTCGGACAGCTTCATGAACGCGCTACGTGCCGTGCTGCTGATCTGGCTGATGGTCGTTGCCCCGTGGATTCTGCTGCGCTTGACGACGATGTGGGACGGCTACCTGTCCGATGTCAATGCCCACGCCGTGCTGTCCACCGCCGGGAATCCGCTGCAGCTGGGCGCGGACTTCATCGATGGTGCTCGCAGTGGCGCCGCCGACGCCGGTGGCAACTTGAGCAGTGGTGGCAGTCCGGCTTCTGGTGCTGCCGGGGTGATGGACGAAAACGTCGCCGGCATGCCCACGACACCGCTGGACAAGGTGGGTGAGGCCACGGGGATCGGTGAGGGCACCGGGCGGCAGGCCGCGGATGCCGCCGCGACTGGCGGCGACGGCGGTCAGGTAGGCGAACCGGCTGGCGATGCCGCAGCAGAGCAGGGCGGCTCGGGCGCGGGCGACAACGCGAACGCCGAAGAGGCCGACGGTGTGGAGGCCGGCGCCCGCAGCGCGCAGCAGGATGCGGCGGCCGGTCAGCTAACCGCGCCCGGTGACGCCGGCGGCGCACATGGGTCGCTGCCGGTCACCCCCGGTGGGGCGCAGAGCGCCGACCCGACGGGCGGCGCCATACCGCAGCCCGGCGCAGCCGGTGCGGGCACGGTGCCCAGTGCAACCGAGCCTGCCAGCGCCGAGCCATCCGCTGCTGGCGCGACAGGGACACCTGCGGCGTCGTCCGCAGCCGGGAATCCGGACGACAGCCGGCCGGGCGCAGGCGAAGGCCCGCCCGCCCGGCCAGCAGGCGGTTCCGGTGCCGCGCGGTCCGGTGGTGGTGACGGTGCCGCCGCAGCGGCCGCTGACGTGCCGATCGTGCCGCTCTAGCCACATCTGACGGGGAGATAAGCCGATGCAGTTTCAGTTTCCGCCGCGCTCGACGCGCGGTGCGGTACTCGGGTTCGCCTGGTCCCAGATCGCCTTGGTGATGGCTGGAGTTATCGCCGCCGTGGTGGCCCTTAACCTGCTGGTCGCCGGACATCGCGGCGCCGCGATCGCCGCGTTAGTCGCGTGCGTTCTGCTGGTCACGCTGGGACTGCTGCGTTTCAAGGGGCGGCGGGTCACGGAGTGGGCTCCGGTGGTGGCCGGGGCGCTGCTGCAACGCCAGACGGGGCAGAACGAGTACCGCGGCGGCCCTTACGCGCCGAACGGTGTGCAGCGGTGGATGGACCTGCCGGGACCGGCCGCCGCCTACGTGTGGCTGCCCGCAACCGCCGTGGACGGCACCACCCAGATCGGGCTGCTGCGCCATCGCCGGGAGAAGACGGTGACCGCAGCGTTGGTCTGCTACGGCGCCAACCTGATCCTGGCCGACCGTGACGTGCAAGCGCAGCGGCTGACCGACTGGGCCCAGCTGCTCAACATCCTCGGCAGCGAGTACGCCGACGCGGGGATGATCCGCTGGTCGGTGACGTCTCGTGCCGTGCCGGACACCGGCAACGCCGCCCAGCGGTTCCTGGTCAACAGGGCCGTCGACACCAGCAGCGCGGCGTACCGGTCGTTGGCGCAGCTGACCGCTGCGGCAGCACCAGCGGCGCAACGCCACGAGATCTACCTGTCGGTGGTGTTCGACATCGCCCGGCTGTCCGGAGAGATCGCCCAGGCTGGAGGAACGGACGCGGCGATCGCCGCGGTCGTTCTGGACCGGCTGACCGGCATCGAGTCCGCCGTAGTCGAAGCCGGGATCACCACCGGCGGCTGGCTGTCTCCGCGCGCTTACGCCGCCATCATCCGCACCCAGTTCGACCCCGACGATCAAGAAGTCGTCGACCTGCGCGCCAGTACCGCCCCCACCGAAAACGGTTCAACTGCGGCGGGAGTCGAGCCGCGACTGGCCGGACCGGTCGCCGCCCGCACGGTGGGCTGGAACACCTACCAGCACGACTCGGCGTTCTCCCGCACGCTGTGGGTGGCGCAAATGCCGCGGCAACTGGTCACCGCGACGTGGCTGAGCCCGCTCTACATGCGTACCACCTGTCGCCGCACCGTCACCCTGGTCGCGCAGCCGGTCCCGGCGGCGGTGGCGCAGCTGGCCACCCGCCGGGAGAAAGTGTCCCGCGCCGGCGACGAGGTCACCAAACGCAGATTGCGCCTGGTTAGAACGGCTCGGGAGGATGACGAGGCCCGCGCGGTCGAGCAGATCGACCGTGAGCAGGCCGCGGGGCACGTGCGCTACCGGTACGCGCTGCTGGTCACCGTTACCGCCCCCACCATGCCCGACCTCGACCGCGACGTCCGCTCGGTGAAACGGATCCTGTCGCGCACTGGGTGCGAGGCCATCGTCCTGGCCGGGGAACAGGACCAGGCGTTCGCCGCCGGGGCGCTGCCCTTGGCCCGCGGGTTGAAGCCCGCCCGGGGGTGGTCCGCGTGAGCCGCCGTATTCTGCGCCGTGAGGGATCCCTGGCGGATCGCATCGAGCAGCGAGCCGCCGCGCGCGACCTCGCCCGGGCGCAGGCCGCGTTGGAGGGGGAACAGCGCACGCTGGCGCGGCAAGAGGACCGGCTGCTCGGCCCGGTGCCGGTCGGCCGGCGCGGCGCCTACGGCCGGGCGGCCGGGCGGGTGTTCTGGCAGATGCAACTGCCGCCGCTGACCACTACCTCCGCCCAGCTCTGCTCGGTGTACCCGTTCGTGTCCGACCCGGGTCTTCCGGTTGACGGACCACTGATCGGCTTGGAGGTCTACAGCAAGTCGGCGTTCACCTTCTCCCTGCACGAGCTGTACCGCGCGAAAATCATCACCGCTCCCAACATGGTCGTCACCGGCGAGATCGGCAGCGCGAAGTCGTCGCTGCTGAAAACCCTGGCGTTCCGCGGGATCCCGTTCGGGACCCGGTTCTACGGCACCGACTACAAGGGTGAATACGAACAGCTCGCCGCAGCCGCTGGCATCACACCGGTCCGGATCGGCCCAGGCTTGGGCGTCATCATGAATCCCCTCGCCGGAATCCGCCGCTACCCGCAGCAAACCGAGGCCCAGTGGCGGCAGTTGCAGCGCTCGCGCCGGCTGCTACTGCTCGAAGGACTCCTGGAGATCCAGCTCGGCGGGCCGCTGCAGGAAGCCGAGCGCTCGCTGGTGGAGTTCGCCGTCGATGCGGTAACTCGCGAGCACGACGCTTCCGCAGATCGAATGGCAATCCCCACGCTGAGCGTGGTCCTCGCCGCCATGGGCCACCCTGAGTTGTGGGTGCACCGTCTCGACGGGCTGCATTACCCCGTCACCGTGTTCGTCGATGATTCCAGGCGCGTGCGTCTGGCCCTCGAGCGCTTGATCAGTGGAGCGCTGGGTGGGGTGTTCGACGGCCCGGTCGAATCCAACGCCCGCCTGGACTTCACCCAGCCCGGGGCGATCCTCGATCTGCGCACGATCCGCGCCAGCGATCAGATGACCGCGATGGCGATGACCTGCGCCCAGTCCTGGCTGGAGACGGAGCTCTCAGCGCCAGACGCCCCGCCGCGGGTCTGCTTCTACGACGAGTTCGCGCTCATCGCCCGCCACCTGCCGCTGATCCGCCGCATGCGCGAACAGTTAAAACTGGCTCGGGCGCTGGGTATCGCCAACATCTTGGCATTCCATCGCTTCTCCGATCTGGCGGCGTCCGGCTCGGCCGACTCCGAACAGGTTCGCATCGCCCGGGGCCTGATCGAGGACTCCGGCGTACGGGTCACCTACCGCCAAGCCACCGGCAGCCTGGAACAGGCCCGCGAGTTCCTCGGCACCTCCGACGTCGAAACCGACCTGATGCGCTACCTGCGCCAAGGCGTCGCGCTGTGGAAGATCGGCACCCGCTCCTTCGTCGTCAAACACCAGCTCAGCCGGGTTGAGACGGCGATGGTGCACACCGACAGCCGCATGGAAACCGATGAACTGGCCGCACCGGTCGACGACGCCGACTACGACGCCCGGCTGGCCGCCGCCACCGACGGAACGGCCGCGTGATGGCCCGCCCACCGCTGTCCTCACCCGGACACCGCCCCCCACGGCAGGGCCGGGCCCGCGCCGACATCCTCGGCCGGCTCATGCTGCTCGTGCTGTTCACGGTCGTCGCCGTGGTCGGCCTGGTGTCACTGTGGACGGCCGGTCAGCTATCCGCCCTGCTGGCCCACCACCGTTGGACGGACACCACGATCGGCCAGATGCCCGGGATCGTCGTGCGCCTGACCGCGCACTCGAGCCATCCCGCCGACGCGTGGCCGGCAACGGCCCGCCACGTGATCGGGGGCCCGTGGCTGCTGTATCCGCTGTGGGCGCTCACGTTCTTCGGCATCCTCGCCGGGATCGGCGCCCCAGCCCTGCACCTAGCCAAGACCCGGCGGCGCCGCAGCGGCTTCGCCACCCACAGCGATCTGCACAGGACACTGACCGCCGACGCAGTCCGCAGACGGGTCGACGTCGTGCGTCCCGGCCTGACGATCGTCGACACCGACGACCAGCTCACCCGCGCGGCGAAGACGGCCCGGCGCCGTGACCCCCTCGAGGTCGCCCGATTCCTGGGCAACGACGCCACCAGCGGCCGGCCGCTGTACCTGGCCAACGAATACACCCTGCTCGCCGCTGCGGTGCCGCGTTTCGGCAACAAAACCACCCGGTATGTGATCCCGGCAGTGGCCGATGCCCGTGGCGCGGTCATCACCACCTCCACCCGTCTGGACGTCGCCGAGATCACCTACGACCGCCGGGCCGCGATCGGTCCCACCCACATCTTCGAACCGCAAGGCGAGATCCGCGGCGTGCCCCGCATGGCGTGGTCGCCGATCGAAGGCGCCGACGACCAGATCGTCGCCATGCTCAGAGCCAACGGCTTCGCGGCCGGCTCGGGCATCGGCGACGAGAGCGTGGAGAACGGCAAGTGGTTCCGCGACCAGGCCGCCACCATCCTGCGCGGGCTGCTGCACGCCGCCGCTCTTGACGAGCACGCCACCATGCTCGACGTCCTGGCTTGGTCGCAGAACCCGGCGAACTCCCGGCCGGAACGGATTCTGCGCGCGCACGGCGTCGACGCCTGGGCCGACCGGCTGGCCCGGCACCGCGAGACCAGCGGCCGGGCCCGCGACACCATCCAAACTGTTGTCGCTGGCGCCCTGGATGCGTTCAACGATCCCCGCGTGCTGACCGCCTGCTCGCCGCCGCGCGGGACGCAGTTCAAGCCCGTCGACTGGCTGCGCGAGTCCGGCACCATCTACCTGGTCGGCACCCGCGACGCTCAAGCCCTGATCGCACCGCTGCTGGCCGCTCTGAGCGAGGACATCCTCTACCAGGCCAAACGCCTCGCCCTGACCGCGCCAGGCGGGCGCATCGAACCGCCCCTGCACCTCATCCTCGACGAGATCACCAACATCGCGCCCCTGCCGTCGCTACCGAGCTACATGAGCGAGGGCGGCGGTTCTGGAGTGCGCCTTGATCTTTTCGCCCAGAACGAACACCAGGTTCGCGAACGATGGGGCGACAAAGGCGGCCGAGCCATTATCGCCGCCGCCAACGCCCGCATGATCATCGGAGGGAGTAACGACCTCAACGCCCTACGCGATGCGCAAGCGTTGGCCGGACAGGTCACTGACATCACCTCCAGCCACTCCTGGGGCGGCGGCCGGGCCTCGGTCAACGAGAGCACCCGCCGGGAGAACCTCCTGGATCTGGCCGACCTGCGCACTCTGCCTGAGGGCCGCGCGCTCGCCCTGGTCGGCAACCTCCCACCGGTCGAACTCGCCGTACCGGCGTGGTGGGAACGCCCCGACGCCGGCGAGCTGACCGCCGGCCGCGATGCCTTCCGCAAACGACTCGCCGAGGCAGCCTGATGGACGCCTTCGACTTCCAACTCCCCGACGACTCGCCCGCGGACATGGTCGCGATTGCTGAGCTCGCTGCCACCGTGGCCCGGCTCACCGAGGCCGTCGACAACCTGCACCAGCAATACCTCACACTGGCCGACACTGTTGCCCACGGCCAGAACGCCGGACCGCGCAGGGCCCCGCCGAGCGTGCCGTGGCCGCTGCGCTGGGCCGAGCTTGACCGCGACGGCGCCGCGCAGGTGTGGGCGTGGCTAATCGACTGGGTCGGGTGGGCCGTCGACCGTTACCAGCTGGTCGAAGAGATCCCGGCCTGCTGGTACCAGCATCCGCCGCTGATCGAGGAATTGTCCGCGCTCGCTGCCGCCTGGCACACCGCCTACGACGACGCCGCACCGGCGGACGGGCCGCTGCTGTGGCACGAGCGCTTCGCCCGTGCCCGCCTGCGGTTGCGCGACTGGGACGACTACACCCGCTGCCGCAATGGCACCCACAACGACCGGCACCTCGACCTTGACTGGCCCGACGCGTGGCGCGAGGCCGCTGTCCTGGTCGCTGACGCCGACCTCACCAATCGGTCATCCGCAGAGCCGGCCGGCAGCCCGCAGGAGGCGACGTCATGACTATGCCCGCCGAAGTCACCTCGGACGCCGCCTGGGACCGCCTCACCACCGTCTTGCGGGCCATGTACCGCGACGTCGATGACCTCTACCAGCGCATCAGCGAACCCGAAGCCGACGAGGAAACACCGCAGCCAGAGGAGACCGCACCCGTGAGCGACCTGGACGCCCAATACGAAATCGACGCTGCCGACCGTGCGGCCGAATACGCCGACGTGGAACGCGAACGCCTCGACGCCGAAACCGACGGCCGCCTCGACGGCGACTACGACATCGACGCCTACGACGAACCGGGCCTGGAGGACTGATGTCCGCCCACACCACCCCCGGTCGCGACTCCAACATCGGCCATGACACGGCCGCCGACCGCTCGGCCGGGGAAAACTTCCTGGCTTATCTCGACATCCTTCGCGCCCTCGACGAGCAAGGCGCGGGCGTCAACAGTGCACTGCTCGAGGCGCACACCGCTACGACCGTCGAGCAACGCCGTACTGCGCTGACCCGCCTTCACGCCCGGTTACGCAATATGGCCGCCACCGCCAACGACGCTCTCGGCAACTGGCCCGACCCTGGTGATGTACCGGCATGAGCAGCCGTAGGTGGGCCGCCGTCTGCGGCCTTGCCCTGGCCGTGACGGCGGGATGCAGTCCGGCCGGCGGCCTCCCTACGACGGCCGAGCGAGCCGTCGCCAGCAGCGGTCACCCTCCAGCCGTCAGCGGACCACGTCGTAACGCCGCGTTGCTCGCGGCCCTGACCTACATCCGGTTGTGGGCCAGACCCACGCTGGGCCGCACGGCCTGGTACACCGGCGTGCAGCCGATGGTCACGCCGGCTTACGCTCAGCTACTCGCCGACACCAACCCGGCGCACATCCCCGCCCATGCCGCGACCGGCAGCCCACGCCTGGTATCGATTGGGCACGGCCGTGGTGGTCGCCGACGTACCGACCGACGCAGGACTCATCCGCGTCACCGTCGCCACCACCGGCGGCCGGTGGCTGATCGACAACGCCGCTGCGGCGCCCACACCATGACGCAGCCAACCCTTCTGACTGAGACGAGCGGGCGTGACACGGGCGCCGCGCCAGTGAGCCACGCCGCCTTCCTGCACCGGCGGCGGCTATGACCACCCGCGCCCTCGCCCTGGTAGTGGGCGCCTTCCTGCTCGTCGGCTGCTGCCTCGCCGCGCCGCTGCTAGTGCTGACCACCGTCAACGACGAATGCGCCCTCACGCCCGCCGTGTCGACATCCAGCAGCCAGCCCAATGCGGGAGAGTGGGACGCCGAGCAACTGGCGAACGCCCGCACGATCGTCAGCGTCGGCGCCGAACGGCGCATACCGGCCCGTGGTCAGATCATCGCGCTTGCGACCGCCATGCAGGAGTCCGGCCTGCATAACATCGCCGGCGGTGACCGCGATTCCATCGGTCTGTTCCAGCAACGCCCCAGCCAGGGTTGGGGCACCCCGGCTCAGATCCGTAACCCCGTCTACGCCGCTGGCAAGTTCTACGACAAACTCGCCACCATCCGCGGCTGGCGAACCATGCCGCTCACCGACGCCGCGCAAGCCGTCCAAGGCTCCGCCTACCCCAACGCCTACGCAAAGTGGGAAGACGACGCCACCACGCTCGGACAACAGCTCGGAGCAGGCCCCGGCAGCACGCCGGACTGCTCGACCGCCACAGCCGCGATGGCAGACCCGGTCGCTCGCAACCCCGACGGCTCATGGCCGGAAGAGCCCTGCAGCATCCGACCCGATCCAACCACCGGCTCCGGCTGCCTGACGCCACGGACGTTGCACCTCGTGCAACAGGCCAAAGCAGCCGGCTTCCCGAAACCGCGCTGCTACCGCGTCGACGATCACGGCGAGCACCCCAAGGGCCGCGCCTGCGACTTCATGATGACCCCCGGCGGCGAAGCGTCCGGAGCCCCGAAAGCCCGCGGCGACGCGATGGCCGCATGGGCCGTCGCCAACGCCGATCGCCTCGGCATCAAGTACGTCATCTGGTTTCGCCGCATCTGGACCCGCTCCGAGGGTTGGTACGCCTACGACAACCCCGTCGGCAATGACGACGCCTACGGATGGCACACGAACCACGTCCACATCAGCGTCGAGTGAAAAGATTGAAAGTTTCATCTGATGGTAGTTTCGCACTGTTGGCCAACGGCCGACGAAGCTGTCACCAGCGGGAACTCTGTCCGCAAGGAGACCTTACCGTTATGGCCGTGGTCGATGGATCATCCGGGTGGCTACCTAGTACTCTTTCATTAGAAGAACGATTCGTTCTCCAGATGAAGGGCGTCGTGGGTGGCTGTTCGCGTTGTCGATATTCCAAGCGCCGCGCACAGCCACATTACTCGAACACGTGTACTGAGGGGATCTCAGCGAGAGGGATAAGCGAGCCCTGATCGACACGGGCATGCCGGGACAGGGCGGACGGTACTGGATATAGGCGCTCTGCCGGAGACGACGCGCGTTCCGTGTCCCTCACAGGATCAGTTGCAGATCAGCGCGGATCCTGCTGCCGTCGCTGCCACGCCCACTCTCGTGCCTGTGATTCCCACGCTGCCATTTCGTCTCGCCAATCGTCACGCACGTACTCGTCCGCCATCTGCAGCAGTGCCTCCGGCGCGGCGGCAGCGAGTGCTTGTGCCGCATCTGTCCAAGGCGCGCCGCTGCATAGATGTTCGGCGAAAGAGGGCGTCGGCGCCGTCCTCTGCCACCATTGCGGGGTGGCCCGGAGCTGGGAGACCGGGTCACTGAGCATGTTCAGCGCGTCGTTCCTGTCAGCCGTAAGCGCCGCATCGGCGTTGTCCCCGGCGGTCAGCAGGCCGAGGTACTCCGCTCGGAGGGACGTCGGTTCCACGTTCCTCACCCAGGCACGCGCATGGTCGAAACGCCCTCTCCCCGCAGCGGCCAGACTTGCGTCGCCCCACATGCGCGACCGGCTGGCCTCGTCACTGACTGAGGCGATCAACCGGGGAACCAGCTCCGCCACGTCGGCGAAGCCGGCTTCTGCGACGGCATACGCGTCGGCCGGTTCACCGTCGCCCAGGACGGTTCTCGCCGCTGTGATGCCGCGCGCTGGTTCCCGTCCGAGCAGGTCGCGAAAGGCAGCGCTCCGGACTTGGTCACGTATCTGTTCGTCGCAGCTCTGCGCGGCCCGCCAAGCGCTGGCGAGCGCGCCGGTCCACAGCCACGCCTCCACCCCGAATCCGCACCCTTGCGGAGCTTCGCCTTCGGTGAGGTACGCGAGTCGGCTGGCCTGGTTCATGTCGCCCGTCTGCGCGACCACATCTGTCAGGTCCCTCAGCAGCAGTGCTCTTGTGAAGCCGGGCGAGAGATCGTCGTCGGGGAGAGCCCTAATGGCCCTTTCGGCCTCCGCGGCCATCTGCGACGCGACCAGCGTGTTGCCTGCCTCGTGCGCGGTCTGTGCCAGAGTGAGCAAGGCATCGGCACGGTCGCGTGCGTTCGGGAGGCGATGGGCCCCCCGCTCCGCCAGGGCGGCGTGCCCGACCTGATACGCGGTCTTCAGCATCTGCTTGACGCCGGTATCAAAAAAGTGGTCTGGTCGGTGCTGCTCCAGGATCTCGTTGAAGTGACCGAAAAGCATTGTCTGCTCCGCTGAGTGATCAGAAGCAGGTAGCAGCGTGGTCACCGCCGGTGCCCGCTTGACCACCGGCACGATCCGGGGAATCAGGCTCAGCGCCAGGTCAGGTGTACCCCGGTTGACCAGGTTGTCCGTAGTCGCAGTGAGGATCTGCGCCGCTGACGATTCTTTCAGCGTCTCGGCTATCGCGACGATGCTGTCGATCAGTGCTGCGGCAGCGGCGGGATCGGTGGTTGGTACATGTCGCAGGATTTCTGCCAAAGCGCTCGCGCGGTGCACCGCATCGGCGATGGTTTCGGCGATGCCGACGGCGTACGCGATGTCGCCGGTCATCGCGACCGCCGGCGCCAGGCGCAGAATCGTCGTGTTCCGGTTATCGATTTCCGGAATGGCCCGTCCGACCGCTTCGGCTTGCGACGCTAGCCGGGCCGCGTCGTCGGGCCGGCCGGTGTCCAGGAAAATCTCCGCGAGTTCGGTAAGTGTCTGCGCCAGAGCCACGGCATCGGTGTGCCGTAATGCAAGCCTGACGGCGGCTGCCGCGTCGCCGAGCCGGGCGGCCAGCCGAGCCGGCGCGGTAACTAGCTCGGTCCGATTCATCCGGACCTGCGGCCTTCCGGAGTCTTGTGTCAGCGCCTCGTCGACCAGTTTCCGCGCGCTTTCGGGGCGGCCTATCGCCAGCAGGGCGGTGGCCCACTCGAACGGCACCAGGTCTGCGAGGGTGCCTTGCTTCTCCATCCCGTCGGCGTATGCGTTTGCCCGGGCCGGATCGGTGGCTGCCCGGGCCGTCAAGACCTCGCACACGGCAATGCCGTGGTACCGGTAGAGATCAGGGGGACATCGGTCCGGGACTGCGGAGGCGAACCGGCTGGCCTCGTCGATCCGTCCTCGTGCGAGCAGCCAGCGGACCAGAGCCAGCGTCGCAGGCCCTGCTGCGAATGGCGGCGCCGTCGTGATCACGTCTCCGGCCCGGTCGATGTCGCCGATCTCCGCCAACGCGATCACCAGCTGGCATTCTTCGGGCCATGTCGCGATAACGGGGACCTTCATCGTCCGCTGGGCCTCGGTGATCAGATCCGCAGCCCGTTGCCGATCTCCGACCGCTACCGCAGGGGCGACCAGGGCAAGCCGGGCGCCAGCGCGCCACCGATCCGGCCGGAACGACAGATAGCCGCTTGCCGGCGGATGCGGATGATGCAGGGCCGGCGTATTCCAGTAGTCGTCGCCCGTCGTGTGCAGCATGGCCATTACCCTGTCGATCAGCGCCACGGCGGGCGATTTGTCACCTGCTGCGACGAGCACTTCGATCAGCCCTATGGTGGCTTGTGCGCGCGACGGCACATCGTCGTAGCCACTCAGCATCGCTTCGACCGTGCCCGCCAGCTCCAGACCATGCGCAATGTCACCTGCCGCGATCACAGTGCGGGCGAGGTCGATCAGTTCCCGCAACCGGCCATCACGGTCACTGACGCGTCGAGCCAGACCTTCCGCCCGCGCTGGCCGCCCAAGCCGCGCCAGCACGCTGGGCAGACCGCGTGCCACACTTCCGGCACGGTTGAGCAGGAAGTCGCGGTACATCGCCAGCCGGGCAACAACCGGCAGATCCGTGGAAGACCGGGCCGCGTGTTCGGCCATCACTGCGGTGATCTCGGCGAGAGCGGCATTGTCGTTCCCGCTCGCTTCCCGCAGCCGGGCCCAGCGGCGGGTATTACCAGCAAGCCTTAGCCGACGAGCGTGGTCGCCCGTGTCGCCGAGCATCACGAAGTAGCCGCGTAGCAGATACTCGGGGGTGTCCGCGGGCCATCCACCGGCCTCGAACGTTTCGGCCCAGGCGTGCAGTCTGCCGCGGGCATCGCCGGTCTCGGTGTTGTCGAGGTTGGCAGCCGCGTTGTCGTGCAGTTCCTGGTGTCCGAGGGTGTAAACGTGTTCGTCGTCAGCCGGCTGCCACATTGCCCGGCCGGGATGGTAGGAGCGGCCGGTCACGGCACCAAGGTGCCGGCTGATCTGGTAACGGCTGATGTCCTTGGTCAGCCAGGCGAGGTCGCCCAGGGTGAGCCCGTCACCCGCGGCGACGACCAGACTCAGCAGACGCCGGCCGACCGAGTCCCCCAGCAGTCGGTCAAGTTCCATCCGCAGCGAGTGTTTGACCACTTGCGCATGCGGTGAGACGGTGAGTAACTCGACGATCGCCTCATCCCGCAACGGATGGTGGTCAGGCACGTCACCGGGTATCGGAGGATTCAGCCGTGCGGACACGACGATCCGGACACCGTCGGGTGGTTCTGCTGGCAGTACGGCGGCGATACTGGCCGCGGCGCCGGCGCCCGCGTCCGCGGTGACTCCCGCATCCTCGTCGAGGCCGTCCACGAGCAGGACCAGGCGTTCCCCGTTCCGCCGGCACAGGTTCGCAGCGTCCGCCAGCAGGGCTAGAAACATGTTGTCGGACAGGTACGGGTTGACCGCGGGGGGAGGACGGTCGAGTAGCCGGGCCAGTTCCTCGATCATGATGGCCAGGAAGGCCTCGCGGCGGTTTCTGGTACCGAACCGGCCACTAATGAAATAGGGAACTAGCCGTACATTCTTTGGCGGTACTTTGCTGGCGAACCAGGCCAGCAGCGCGGACTTGCCCGCCCACGGGGATGCCCGCCAGACTTGATATGCCGCACCGTCGTCGCTGGTGCAAAACGCGGACAGTCGCTCCAACTCGTCGTCGCGGTCCAGCAACTCGTCGGGACAGAACCGCTCGACCTCCGTTTGGTACACCGCCACCGACGGTGGTGCAGGATGGACGTGGACGTCGCCGACAATAACGCCGGAGTTGCCCAGCCCCGGACCGTCGACGACGTTGCCGCCGCTGTCCTTGACCACGATTCGAAATGGCCGGCGCCAGCGCATTGCCCTATCTTCGCAGCCACGCCCACTGGTGTTATCGACCGAATGGTCCGCTAACGCAGACGGATGCCTGAGTTGGCGTCTCCGCCGTTGTCGGCCTTGCCGGCTCCGGTGTCTCGCACATGGATGTCGGGGGCGTCGCCGGCCCGCGCGTCCACCCCTGTGTTCACCTGGGACTGCGGGCCTTGCGCGGTAGCCGTGCCGGTACGGGCTATGTCGATGACGCGTTTCAGCGCCCCGCCAGAGGCCGGGAAGAAGTAGGGGGCCACCAAGGCTGCAACGGCGACAAGGGCGGCGACCACGCTGGCGGTCTTGTCCGCCGCGTCCAGCCCGACGTTAGCGAAGTAGACGATCAGGCCGACGACCATCACGGCGCACACCGCTCGGCCCACCCACAGTCCGACGCTGCTACGTGTTCGCACAGACGGCTCCCCAATCGTTGGCCCCGCTCAACACCTCATATCATCGGGGGGACACCGGCCGGAACATGGGCCGGATGCTGGCCCTTTCTGGACCCTACGCGCCGATGCGGTGAGAGACCAGACGCCGAATGCCTGACAACGCGGAAGGGGTAGAGCCAGATGCGTGTGCCCGGCTCTGTCAGTTAACTCAGGCTAGTCGCGATGAGATCAAGAAGCTTCGAGGAGAACAGGCGCTCACCGAGCGGCCCGACACTCCCTCCTGAGTGAGGCCGTCGGGCCTGGCACAACGGGTTGAAACCGTCGGGCAGATCCGAGAAGACGCCGGGCTTCGTCACCGTTCCCGTTGAGCACAGCAGTTGGACCGTGAACGCCGTCAACCTCCGGGCCGGGGAGACAGCTGGAGACAGCCGCAGACAGCTACACCGACGTGGGGTCGTAGCGGCAGGGTCGGTGCTGTGGCGGCTCGGACTGACGCTTCGCATTTCCATGTTCCCAGACGCGAAGGAACACGGGACCTGCCCGGTAGCGCCGGCTCACGCGTTGACACGGCCCTTGTGGCCCCGGCGGGTGCGGAACTCGTCGGGTCCCAGCGCCCGCAAGCGCACCGCGACTACACACAGCTCGCTGGCGACTACCAGCAGCCCAATCCGACAAGCCGTCGGCCACCCGACCCGACCCATTCGCAGCCTTGGAATATCCACACTTCCCCGGTAC
This sequence comes from Nucisporomicrobium flavum, assembly GCF_016464385.1. Classification (GTDB taxonomy): domain Bacteria; phylum Actinomycetota; class Actinomycetes; order Mycobacteriales; family Micromonosporaceae; genus Actinoplanes; species Actinoplanes flavus_A. The sequence continues at coordinate 285,076 of NZ_JADMLH010000011.1, forward strand.
CGCTTGACCTCGACCGCCCCAACCCAACAACGCCCAAAGGAGCAGCGCATGCTGTCCAACACCACACCGCCCGCCAACCCAGACGCGCGGCCCCATACCCGTCTACTCCTCACACCGCTCGCGGTGGCCATGGCGCTCATCCTGGCCGGCTCGACGCTAGCCACGCCCGCCGCCCATGCGCAACCGCCATCAGCGGCCCGCCCGGGATGCGCCCGGCACAACCTGGCCATCACGCTGACCTCCAGTCCCGGCACATCGCCATACCGGCTCGCCGGATGGCTGTGCCGGCCGGCCCGCCCTGCCACGACCGTGCAGCTGTTCATCCCCGGGCTGACCTACACCCACCGCTACTGGACCGGGCCCGACCAGCGCACCGACTACACCGCCGCGGCGCTGACCGCCGGTGACGCCGTCTACCTCATCGACCGCATCAGCACCGGCGCCAGCGAACGGCCACCCGCCGACCAGGTCACCACCACCACCGAAGCAACCGTCACCCACCAGGCCGTCCGGGCGCTACGCGACGGCACCGTCGGCCGGTTCACCCGCGTCGTCAGCGTCGGACACTCCTACGGCTCGGTCATCGCGATGGCCGAAGCCGCCACCTACCACGACGTCGACGCGCTCGTGCTCACTGGCCTGTTGCACGACATCCGCATCGACGAAATGACCCGCTTCACCACCGACCTGTACCCGGCTGCCGCCGACCCCAAATTCGTCGACACCGCACCGCCGGACGGCTACCTGACCACCCGGCCCGGCAGCCGGGCCGGGTACTTCCTCGACCCGAACACCGCCGTCCGCGGAGCTGCCCACTGGGACGAGCAGACCAAGACGACCGCCACGACCGGCGAACTCACCTTCACCCCGGACGACGAGCTGGCATACAGCCGCGCCATCACCGCGCCCGTCCTGTTCATCATGGGCCAGACCGACACCCTGTTCTGCGGCCTTGGCCAGCCCTGCACCACACCGGCCGACATCTGCCAGCGCGAACACACCGCCTTTCCGGGCGGCACGCCACTCGCGGCGGTGACCATCCCGCGGACTGGCCACTCCATCAACCTGCACCGCACCGCCCCGCTGGCGTTCACGGCCATCACCACCTGGCTCCACCACCAGGACAGCGCAAGAGCTACACCGTCGGTGTCGTCGTGCCGGCGATGACCGGCGCTTACCCGCAGACCCGCCGCGACAGCCGAACCGCACCGGAGAGGACCACGATCATGAACCTTCCAGCAGCGAGCCACCGGCCCGCCCGACACACCCGGCGCCTGCCTCGCACGGTGGGCGGGCTCGACGACGCGCACCAGTTCTGGCCCGTGCGCCCGCTGACGAACTGGGCCAGCGGTGACCACCACCGCCACGGTAAGACCCGGGCCCAGCCCTACCCGCTAAGGCTCCTCGAGCCGGGAACCGGAGCCCCGCGATGAGCGAGAACCCGTCGGGTGGTGCCCACCTCGCCGCGCCGGCGGCGTCAGCGACACCAGGTATCGCAGGCGCCGACGCCGGCCCGGGGCGGCTGGATCACCTCACGCAGCTGTGCCGCACTGCGAACTTCGCCCGGCGTCACCTCGAGGCCACCGTCCTTTACGACGCCCACCTGACCTGGACCAGCTACGACGTGCTCCACCTGAGCGTCATGCACCGACCCGTCGACACCGGCGTCGTCGCCGCCCTAGCCCATGTCTCCAAAGGCTCCGTCACCCGCTCCGCGACCGCACTCATCAGGCGCGGCCTGCTGCGCCGCAGCATCCCCAGCACAGACCGCCGCCGGTCCCTGCTCGCACCCACCGCCGCCGGCTGGGCGCTCAACCAGCAACTACGCGCACAGCTCATAACCGAGCTGAACACCCTGCTCGACGCCGCCTCTGGCGCCGAGCGGCACGACATCGCCGTCCTGCGGCAGCTGATCACCGCACACCAGCAATGACCTTCACCTGCCAGGAGCCAACTCATGATCATGTACAACACCCTCATCGGCGTCGCAGCCGGCGCTGCCTTGATCCTCGTCCCGCGCTACTGGGCCTGGCTGCGCAACGAACGCATGCCTATGCCTTTGGTACGCGCACCGGCCGACCACAGCGGCTGGGCCGCCGTGTTCGGCGTCCTCGGCCTCCTGCTGACCGGACTCGGCGGCGCCATGACCATCACCCACCCGCTCGCCGAAGCCAAGCCCTACATCGACACGATCTTCGGAGAGCCAGCTTTGATGCTCGGCGTGCTGCTCTTGGCCGCCGCTTGGCGGATCAGCCGGACCACACCAACCTTCGCCCCCGATCGGCTGCCGGACGCGCTGGGCCCCGTGGGCGTCGTCGTCGTCATCCTCGGACTCGTCATGACCTGGTGCACCCTGGCGATCCTGCGCTTCGACGTCATCAGCGCTGCACCCGCCGAGGAACCCATCACCGGGCTCCTGCACCAGTACCCCGCCATCGAGAACACCTTCTTCGCCGTCCTCTACGGTGCCGCCGCGCTGGGCTGCCTGCTGTTCCCCTTCGCGGCCCGGCTCGGCAGCCACCGCAGCTGGCAGATCCTGTACTGGGCCTGGACGGTCGCCGGCATCGGCTTCGCGCTGTTCTCCGCGATGAACTTTTACACCCACACCGGCATGGTCGTGAACCTCGCCGACGGCAGCGACTACCGGTGGTAGGGCCCGTGACCGTTGTACATCCACCCGGAAGGCGGCGACTCATGGCCACCTCATCGATCACCGCGGCTGCCCGCACGGCCGCGGCCGTGCTCCTGGCGTTTGCGACTGCCGCGTGCCGCGACACAGGCAGCACCACCCAGCCCACGACCAGCGCATCAACCTCGTCGGCACCGGTGCATTCTGCCGGCCCGGCCCCGAGCGCCACCACCGCAGCTCACTACGTCAACCGGCGTGACGTCTGCAGCGCGCTGGACCACATACGTCTCACCCGCGATCTAGGCATCGACGCTGGCAACCTGGGACAACCCCGATTCAGCGACACCAGCACCTCGTCGATCGCAACCTGCAATCACCAATACGGGGGCGCCGGGATGCGCAGCTTGATCTCCCTGGAGGTCATGACCAGCAAGGCGGGAACGGCGCAAGCCTTCTACGAAGGCATGCGAGGCGCCCAGCAGAGGTCGACCGCGGTCACCGATGTGCGAGGGCTCGGCCAGCAGGCCGTCATCTACACCGATTCCCCACCGGCCCACATCTGCTGGCCTACGACGGGAATCTCTACCTGAGCATCGCCCTCATCCCGGTGAACAGCGCCGTCACCGAACAGCTGGACACAAGAGAACTCCTGGCCGCGTGCGCCCAGCACGTTCTTGATGCGCTCCGTCAAAGCTAGAAGCGGCCTCGACCGTTCTGGAGTGCCTCCTCCGGAACGGTCGAGGGCCAGCCGCAGTCGCACGCTCAATTTCGCTACCTCCTGCCACGCAGGAGCCCTGTCGCAGGATCGGTCTTCTGGACTGAGGCGTCGCCGGTCCTGATCCTCGCCGACGACGCGAGCCGGCACCTAATCAGCCCCCATCAGGGGTTGGGTCGTCGAGCTCGACTGCCTCGAGGACGCGCTGATATGCGGTATCCGCGTGCGCGGCAAGTTCGTCGGGACGGGCCGGGGCGTGAGACTGCGGGCGTGTGGCGTCGGCGGCGCGTACCCGCGCAGGGCGTCGTCGCCACGTCCTGCGTCTCGAGGTGGACGACGTCGTTAGGCGAATCCGGGATCATCGGGTTCCCGGTGTGTGGTACGTCCCTCGGCCCGCCTCTCCGCATCGAGGCTCCCGGCATCTGCGTCGTCCGGGTGATAGTGATTCGGCAGTGCAGGGTCCTGGGCGGTTGCGGAGATCGCGGTTGTCAGTCGGTCGACGTCGGCCGAGAGGGCGGCGATGCTGGCCTGAAGCGCGAAGGCGGACGATGCGGAACCTGCTTCCATCGCTTGGTTGAGCAGGGCGTTGTAGAGGTAGCCGGGCCCTTGTGTGCGATTCGTGGTGCCGCCGTTGAGCGTATAGAATGAGGTCGACGACAACGAGTTCCGAGCACTTGGGCTCTGAATTAGGGGACCGCGTTCGCCTGTGGGTGGAGCGGTCCTGTCGCCTATCAGGGACAGTTTCTTGCCGGTCGCGGCGTCGTGGATGGTCGCAACACTCGCGACCCGGCTCCACCATTGCGGTTCGTCGAACACCAGCGCGCGCTGGAAGGCCCAGGCGGTGACGTCGGGAAGCCACAGTGCGGGTTGGTGCCGGTCGTCGACGTGTTGCAGCCGCATTCGGGCGTTGATGTGCTGCCCGCGGACGAGGTGCCGGTAGGTGGTGATGTCGGGCAGGTCGCTGGGGTTGGTCTTGCGGCCTTGGAGCTGAGTGTCGAGTTGTTCGCGTGGGCTGGCGCGGGTGTCGAGCACGACGTCGCGAACCTTCTGGTCGTTGAGCTGGCGCAAGAGCTGTGTCAGTGCTGCTTGTCGGGCGGCTTCCTGGTGCTCGCCCAGGGGTGCTTGGGCGATCATGAGAGTCCAGCCGGCGTGGGCTTCGGTGGTGTCGAGCATGTCTTCGATGGGTTGGATGTGGCCGCGGCGGTAGAGGTCGCTGGCATGGAATTGCTCGTGGGGTCCGGCGGCTTGGCGGGCGGCGTCGATGACGTCGGGCAGGTCGTCGGCGTCGACGAGGACAGCGGCGAACAGGTAGGCGCCCGGGTGTTGGTGCAGGCGGATGAAGGCTTCGTCGACGAACGCGACTGGGTGCGTGGTCATGGCCGGATCCCGCTCGACCAGGTGATGAGTACCGAGATCGAGGCGGTTGTGTGAGTTTCAGGCACGGTCTGCCTCCGGCTCGGAGCGGTCGGGTGGTGCGTCGAGCTCGGTGTCCTCGAGGACGCGCTGGCGTGCGGCGTCGGCGTGCGCGGTGAGGTCCTCGGGGACAGGTCGGGCGTGAGGTTGCAAACGGGTGGCATCGACGGCGCGGACCCGGGCCGCGGTGGCGCGGATGGTGTCGGCGAGGGAGTTGGCGTCGTCGGCGAGGTTCTGCGCGCGGCGCGCGGCTTCGGCGGCGGCGGCGAGGCCGGCGTAGCGGGTAGGTAGCGCCTCGGTGTACCAGCCGGCCCATCTCTGGTGCTGGCCTTCGAGTTCGTGAACGCGATCGCGTGCAGTGGAGATGCGTTGACGTGCCGTGGTGAGCCGGTCCTTTAGTTCGTCGACGGTGGTATCAGCGCGGAGCGCGTCTGTCTTGGCGTGCTGGTGGCGGATCGCGGCCCGGGTGTGTAGGGGGCCGGCGTGCCACCACCGTGGCTTCATGGTGTCGGCGTGCCGGGCTGCAGAGGCGGCGGCGGTTTGGGCGGTGGCCAGGTCGACGCGAGCGTCGCGGAGGTGGTTCTCGGCGCCGACGAGTTGGGTGTGGGCGATGCGGAGCTGCCCGGCGACGTACGTGGGAGCGTTCTGGTCGGCGTCGCGTTGCGCGGCGATGAGTGCTCGAAGCTGCCCGTCAGTGGCGGAGCTGATCTGCCCGGCGAGAGTGGCGACTCCCAGCACGGTCTGCGCGCGCTGCCATGCACCCCACCTGCCGACGTCCCGGGTGGAGGGTTCGGGACCGATCGGGTCGTCGCTGTTGATGCTGTAGCGATCCCGGTAGGCTGCGACCACCGCGGCGCGACTGGTCCATTGCCGGTGCCCGGCCTGATCGTCGGGGAGCGCCCCCAGCGCGGCGGTCCAGGTGGGTTGTTCTAAGGCGGCCTGCTGGGCGAGGGCGTCGATGCGGGTGTCGCAGATGGCTGTGACCTGGCGGAGGGCGTCGCCGATGTCGCCGTCAACGGCGGGTGTGCGCTGGGTGTAGGTGCCGGCTTGGGCGGGGCTGAGCGCTACGGCGGGGTCGGGTTGCAGGTCGCGGTATGCCTGATCGATGCGCCAGGCGAGCACCGCGGCGGTGTCGCGGGCACTGGTGAGTTCGCGTTCGGACGCGATGGCCGCGAGGACTTGGTCTGGGTCGTATCCGGCGGCGGCCAAGGCGTGCAGGCGACCGGCGAGTGCGGGCATGGCGGGGTCGGCGGCGAGGTTGTCCGCGACTCTTTGTCCGGCCACGTGGCGGACGACGGTGGTGTATTGGTCGGTGCTGGCGCGGGCGGTGAGGTCGTCGTAGATGGGTCCCCAGTGCCGCAGGTTGTCGGCGTCGGCCCAGAGTGTTTGTTCGGTTTCGGTGGCGGAGCGGTCGGTGCCGTCTTGGCGCAGGATCGAGGCGAGCACGGTGATTCCGGCGGTGGCTGGTGCGGGTGGGTGTGCTTCGGGGGGTTCGTCTGCGGTGACGACGGCGAGTTGGTTGGACAGACGGCCGCGGGTGGCCATGACGTAGAGCCGCGGGCGGGTGGTGGCTTGGTCGATGATGGCGCGGGCGACGTCGACGGTGCGGCCTTGTGCGGAGTCGACGGTGGCGGCGTAGGCGAGTTGGACGTGTTCGGTGACGTAGTCGCCGGGCAGATTCGTGGTGGCGTGGCTGGTTTGGTTTTCGACGAGTAGGGCGCCGTCGGGGCCGAGTGCGAGGATGCGCCATTGGGTGCGGTTGGCGACGAACGTGTCCCCGGCGAGCAGGGTGCGGTTGTTGCGGCGGGTGACAATCAGGTCCCCGACGCCGGCGTGGGTGCCGTCGCCGAGGGTGACAGTGGGCCCGGCCTGCACGATCCCGGCGCGGATGAGTAGGCGCCGGGCTTGGGTGGCGATGTGGGCGGCTTCGGCCTGAGTTTCGACGAGAATCAGGCTGCTGCGGCCTTGCAGGACGTCGGCGGCCCACCCGTCGAGGACGTGGTGGATCAGCTCGGTGCAGTGCCCCGCGATAATCCGCCCGCGGCGGTCGTATTCGGCGAGCACGGTGGTGTCGCCTTCGCGCAGCCGCAGTGAGGCGGGGCCTTCCCAGGGGTCGGTGAACCGGCGGACCTCGCGTAGCTGCGTGGTGGTGCCGAGGGAGGCGAGGTAGCGGAACATGCCGCCGGGCCCGATCGCGGAGATCTGCTCGGGGTCACCGACCAGGATCAGCTTCCCGGCGACGGGTTCGAGGAGCTGGCTGAGGCGGACCAGGTCGAGCGTCGAGGCCTGTGACGCCTCGTCGATGATGACCCACTGACCGGGCCTGAACGACCAATCAGCCAGGGTGGTGCCTTCGGGCGGCATCGCTTGGGCGTGTAGCCACATGGCGATGTTCTCGGTGCGGATGCCGGGTCGATGTCCGTCGCGGGTGGCGTCGGCGAGCACGAACGCGGCGTTCTGCCCGACCGTCAAGCCGAGCACCGGCACACCGGCCTCGCGCGCGGCGACGCCGACAGCTCGCTGCAGATAGGTCTTACCGGTGCCGGCCGGGCCGACGATGCCGGTGACCCGGCGGCCGTCGCCCACAGCGAAGTGCAGGGCGGCGCGTTTCTCGTCCGACAGGTCGAGCCGGTCCGCGACCGCGTCGAGCAGCGCCCGGGGTGCGGCCGTGGCACCGCGGCCGGTGGCGTAGGCGATCAGTTCCTTCTCGGCGGCTAGGACTGGTTCGGTGGACAACTTCAGGTCCCGGTGCCGGCCGTAGATGCTCTGCCGATCGGATCCGCGGACCAGCGTTTCACCCCACTCGAGCAACGCTGGCGGAGTCAGCACCCGTAGCCCGCCGGCCCGAGCCTGAATCGCTTGGGCGGCATAGCGCTGCACCTGCCGCCAGTCCGAGCGCCGGTCGGCGCTCGGACTGACGTGCAGCTGGCGGCCTATAGCGAGCTCGAGATGATCGACGCTGAACACGGCCCGTTCGGCGCTGAGTTCGTCGACAGCGCGTTCGACGGCCAGGTGCGGCAGGCGGCGGATCGCGGCCGTGATGACCGGATGCCGTTGCTCGTCGCGTTCCAGCCCGAGCCGGACGGCGGCAGCGTCAAGGTCTGGCACGCGCACCGGCCGGCCAGCGCAGCGGCGCTGCGCGAGACGGATGATCTGTCGTGCCTGCTGGTCGACAGGGTCGAGCGTGCGGCCCGCGGCGATCCGGCGGACGTCGGCGGTCGTGTCGAAGCCCGCCTGCCGGTCCTCGCGCCGCCACCGGGCGACGGCTTCATCGGTCGATTCGGGGCCGTCCTTGGGCCGGCGGGTGCGCAGAGTGGCATCCTGCGCGGAACGCCGCCACCGGCCGGTGGGGATCCATTCGCGGCCGGTGCCGGGATCGCCGTGGCGGCCGTCGAGCTCGGTTTCCACGGCGGCGCGTCGCTTGGAGTAGTGCAGGATCGCGCGGGGGCCGAACCCGACGACTTCGCGGATCGGGGAGTCTGCACGGGCGGCGAACCGCACGCCGAGGCGGCGCCCAAGTTGGTGTTCCACGGCGCGTTCGTAGGCGATGCGGGCGGCGATTGTGGCCTGGTAGAACGCTTTGCTGTCGAGCGCGAGCCAGGTTTCGCGGCCGTCGCGGACGACGCGGACTTTTGAGCTGACGATGATATGGGAGTGCAGTTGCGGGTCTTTCTCCCGGGACATGCGGTGGTCGAAGACCGCGGCGGCGAGGCCGTCGGTGTCGACCTGCACGATGCCGTTGGTGCCCAACCGGGTGAACGCACCGTGTGCTCGCAGGTGCTCCAGGGCGGCGCGCACGCCGTCGTGGTGCGATGCCATCACCTCGCGTTTGACCCGGGCGTCGCCGAACGCCCACAGCAGGCTGACGCTCTTGACCGGGGAGACGGTGACGTCGAACCCGGCGACCGGGTGCCGTTCCGGGGCGGTCCAGATCCGCAGCCACACCTGGGCGATCTGCTCGTAGGTGGCGTCCTCGGGTAGCGCCTTCCACGCCTTCTCAACGGCGGCTTGGCGGGCGTCGTCGTCCAAGGCCTCGAATTTGCGCCACAACCGGCCGAGTTGTTCCCCGGTCTCCGGGTGGCGGCCCTCGCCGATGAGGTTCTGTAACTGCTTCTCGGTGACCTGTCCGTATACGCCGAACAGAGCATGGCTTTGGCCGGCCCACCAGCCGGGAGCCTCACCGTGCGCGGTCGGGTCGGCGTGGTAGGCGACCACTGTGCTGGGTGCAGTGGGCCGGAAGTCGTGCCGGCCGGTGGCCACCTGCTGCGTCAGGTAGGCGATCCCGGCCCCTGGCGAAATGCGGGTTACCGAGAGCATGCCGCCGAGCGTAGGCACCCGCCAGGCGCCTTTGCGACATTGAAATGCCAGGGGGTGTGCTAGCTCTGAGAAGAGGTTGAAGAGTGACCTGAGCTCTCTGCTGATGAGAGATGGTGTGAGCAATTTTGAACGATTGAGGGACCATTTACAACTAACATTCAACGACTGCTAGGTGTGGAGGGCTAGCCTGTGAAATAGGTAGCGTCGAAGCTATGGCTAGCAAGGGAACGAACAAAGCTATTGAGGCGCTGCAGCGGCGGCATGAGGCGGAACGTGCCGCGTTGAAAGCGGCGACGGATGCGGGGGCGGCGGTCCGCCTGGCGCAGGAGCGGCGGGCGGCGGAGCTCGCGCGTCTCGATGAGGCGGTGGCGGAAGCGGAGGGCCGCGCGGATGTGGCGTTGGCGGTGCTGGCGTCGCTGATGGCACCGGATATTGCTGCGGTGCTGACGGAGGAGACTCCGGCGCGGGTCCGGCTGGGTCAGCAGCGTGCATCGGCTGACGACGTCAGTGCGAGGGTAGGTGAACTGTCCGATGGTGCTCCGGTGGTGCGGCGCCGAGGTCGTCCGCGTGGAAGCGGGCGGCCCCTGGCAGGAGGGGAGGCGGCTCGGTCCGTTGGCGGCCTGACTGCGTCTGGTGCCTCGACGGTGGCGGTAAGTCCGGCAATGTCGGCGGAGGCGTCGCCTAGCGAAGGAAGATGACGGCGATGACGAGCATGGCGGTGGCCGTGAGGGCAAGCCCGACTCCCGCAATGGCGGCGATGGGGCCGATCCGGGCAACGCGGCGGCCCCACTTGTCGTTGTTGATCAGCGGCATGGCATCTCCTCAATGCATGCGTCAGTGAACACTAGGCCGTGGCGTCCGCAGACCGCTTCAACGTGCTTGGCTGTTGCGGGGTCGTGGCGTTGTCCAGGACCGATGATTAGTTGGATCTCGGCGGCGAGTGCAGCCAGCTCGTCGATGGTGAGAGTCGCCGTGTGAGGGGTGCTGAGGGGCATCGTGGGCTCCGTCTCGGCGGTGGTCGTGGTGTTGAGGCGATGCGCGGGGCGGGTTAGGCTGGTTGCGGCCTTTCTGCCGGCGTGTACGCGTCGGTGTGTCTGGTCGACGTTGGCCGGCGGACTTGCCCGTACATCTCTTTGGAGGTGTCCCCGAGAGGGGCCGTCGGCCTCTTCAATTTCGGTTCGCTGTGCGCTGGTATCGCCGTGGGCGGGCGGGCGCGGCAGCCCGTGTCGGCGTGCTCGATGCGCGTCGACGCGGTATGCGCGTAGCGGCGTGGCCTACATGTGCCGGTGATCGTTTGATGCAGTGATGCCCGGAGACCGTGACGGCCCCCGGGCATTCGGTGCGTCAGAACGGGCAGGGCCAACCGTCGGTGTTCACCGGCGGGGTTGCCGCTGCGTACAGGATGCCGACGACGGCGGGGCTCTCGCAGATTCCCTCCCGCTCGGCGTCGGCGGTGAGGGTGGCGCTCATGCCGTCGGGCACCTTGGCGTACATGCTTGCAAGCTCGATCGCGGCTGCCGGGTCGGTGACTTCGCGGAAGTCCGTGCCGATCTCGAACGTGGGAGCGTCAAATTCGTTGTTGTCGTCCGTGAGGTAAACGTGAGTGAAGAACGATCCGAGCGGGCGGTCCCATCCGACGATGACGCAGGAGACGGTGTCCGGGTCGAGCGGGGTGAGGTCGTGACGGCTCACGATGTGGCCTCTCTTCTATTGTTTGTGCCTGTCGACGTCGTCAGGGTTTGCCCTCCCTGACTAAACTCCATCCTACACCATTCATCGACATATATCTATGAATGGCGCAAGCGGTTTTCGCGAACTTATACGCTTTCTTTTGGCGCATCGGAAGGGTGTTGTCGCAGGTGGCGGCGACGGTTTTGACCCTGCGGCATTTTTTCGGCCGCAGGCGGCGAGCTTGCTCGCTCGGTTGCGGCCGTCGGGAGCCAAATCCGATGCGGGGCTTTCGAGTAAAAGATTATGCGGGGTTTGCATAATGTTTTAGGAGCCCGCAGCGGATTTGGTGGACGGCGGGCGCAACTTACACTCGTGGCGCAGCAAGTGGCCGAAAGGATGCTCGTAAAGCAGCGCGGCCGCAGGCCGCTTCGGGTCTACCGGGCCGTCAAGGCCCGGCCGGGTTGAGCGCAGCCGCGGCAGTCCGTCCGGACCCGGCGCCCTGTTGGCGGGCGGTCGTGGCGGGTAACGCGGGGATCGCGGCGCTGACGGCGGTCGGCGAAGGGCAGGTGTTGGTACATGGCGTCGCCTCCTAGTGGTGTGATCGGTGTGAGACCGCCACTGGTGAGTGCCGCGATGACGGGCCAGCGGGGGATCGGCGCGCACGGCGGAGGCAAGCCAGCTCTCGATTCAAATCTTAGGAGCATGGCGCTCCAGCCGATGGTGTGTTGTCGCGCTGCGCTTCCAAGATCTTCTGCCGGGCTTGTCGCCATCGGGTGGCTCGGTCATCGCTGCGTGGTCAGCCACCGAGCGCGGCGGCGCATTTCGATCGCGGCCAGGCGGCAGCCAGGTACCGGGATTGTCTTCGCCAGCCGGCAGCGCCGCGCCGTCCCGACGGCCCGTGACTGCTGTGTGCCAATGGCGACGTAGAGGTTCGCGGCCTGAGATCCGGACGACCGTGGTATACGGAGCCATGCGGTGGCGCCACATGCCCTGGTGGCATGGCCAACCAGGGCAAGAGTCTCAGTGCCGCGAGTAGCTCGCCTGCTGTAGTCAGCAGCTGGGTGGGCGACCTGCCGAGGCGGGGTGTGGCTGGAGGATCGCGAGCCCCAGATGCCCGGTCGGTCGACCCGACCACATAAGCGGTCGGGCCGACCATAGCTGGCTAAGGTTTATGCGCCGAGGCCGAAGCTGCGGCCGAGCTCCGGACCGAGTTTTACGGCGGCGACAGCGGCGGGCAGGTGGCGGTGCTGCCACCCGTCGAGAGCAGCAGTCAGGTTAGCGCCGTACTTGCGGTGCTGGGTAAGCGCGGCGGACAGTCCGGCGGCTTGTTCGATGCCGTTGTTGGCGCCGCGGGCGGTGTGCGGGCGGACCGGCGCTAGGGCATCGCCAAGCAGTACGGCGTGTCCGGTACCGACGGGCCAGACCATGCGGGTCGGTGGATCGATGTCCATGACCGCGGCGGCCATCCGGGTATCGGTGGCGTGGACGAGGGCGGCCTGCTCCTCGGGAAGGTAACGCTGAGCGCTGGTGTCGACTGCGGCGCGGGCTGCTTCGGTGACGTGCTGCGGCAGAGCGAAGACGCGTCGGGTCGGTGGGGCGCCGAAGTAGTCGGTGTACTGGTCGGTCGTCGCGCTCAGGTAGCAGGTCCAGTCCGTGCCGCCGGGGATCGGCGCGACGTTGAACTGCATCCCGCTGCGTGAGGGCTCAAACCGGACGAAGTCCAGCAGGCGCGGCTGGATCGAGCTTGTCTGGCCGCGGTGCGCGACGTAGCCGGCGTAGCGCAGCTGCCGCTGCGGGTCGAGCAGTCGTCGTCCTGTCGAGGCGCGGCCGTCGGCGAAGACCACCAGGTCGGCTTGCGCGGTGTCGCCGTTGGCGAAGTGCAGCAGCGGCCGTCCGGATTCGCCGGTCAAGCCAGTGACCCGGTGGCCGGTGTGCAGGGTGCCGGCAGGCAGGCGGCGGGTCAGGGCCGCGTGCAGCAAGGTCCAGGTGGTGTTGCGGCCGGCGTACAGATGGCGGCGCTCGGATTCGGGCCGGCGCCCGCGGACGGTGATGTCCATGACCGTCTCGGAGTCGTAGCGGACGAACTCGTCCTGAGGTACGCCGAGCTGGTCGAGGATGTCCAGCGACGAGTGCTCCAGGCCGATCAGCCCGCCGCCGAGAGGGGCACTGGCCGGGACGGCCTCGTAGAGGGCGACGTTGTCGAATCCCGCGTGTTGGAGCAGCAGTGCTGCGGTCGGGCCCGTCAGCGATCCGCCGACGACCGCGACGCGCAGCTCGGTGGTGTGCGTATTCATGCCGTGGCCTCCGTGGTGCGAACTGGCGCGACTCGCGCCGGTTGCACCGGCGCTGCCGCGTTGACGAGGCCACGGGGGGACCGGCGCGGGCGGTGGCGGGCAAGCCAGTCCTTGGGTCAAAAGATCTTGGAAGCGCAGCGCTGCTGCCGGTAGCTGATGACTGGTGCTGTGCTTCCAAGATGTTTTGCCGGCTTGCTGGCCACTGCCGGGTCGGTCATCACTGCGGACCGGCGAATGCGGCGGCCCGCAGTGATGGCCGCCGCATTCCCCAGTTCTGCTATCGCAGAGGCCTACGCCGATGCGCGGCGTCAGCCGAGCAGCGCGCCTTGCCGGATGCGCCTAGTCGCACGGCAGAGCGGTGTGCGGGATGGTCCAGCGGATTGGCCGGTGCACGAAATAGCGGTGCGGGTCCACCCGCTACTGGTCGTGCCGCGATGAGTTGTGGCCGACGGGTACGACCTCGTTGGGGACGTCCGGTTAGTACGCGCGGTTGATGCGGTCGGCGATCACTGTGAGTACCGCGTGGGCCAGGTCTATCCCGCTGCCTTCGCGGTTGGTCCGCACGAGGTCGTCGTCGTGGACTGGCTCGCAGCCGATCCAGAACCCATCGACCTTTACGCCGGCGACCATCCCACCGTCGTCGTCGTCACCGCCGTCCTCGTCGACCTGGGCGAAGAGCTCGGTGACGCCATCGCCGAAAGTCCACCCGAAGGCGGCCCGGTTCTTGGCAACCGCTTGCATCAGGTCGCAGACGGTTTCGACCGTCGGCGTCCACTCGGCGCGTTCCTCGGGGTCGGCGCCTAGCACGTGGCTCCCGGCCAGCCACGCCTGCTGCTGATTTTGGCCGACGAGGACCAGCGGTTTGCCGGTCCGGTCACCGGGCAGCCGGTCGACAATCGACTGCGCCCACTTGCGAAAGCCTTCGCGGCTGCTGTAGACGACGACGTTCTCGACGGCGGCGCCCCACTCGCCGTTGTGCAGGCGGCCGTAGCCGGCCAAGTAGCTCGGGGCCATCAGGTGAGCGCGTTGACTCTCGATTGCGCCCCATTCGACATTGTTCATGGCCGCACTCCTAGTTCGTGTGCGTGGCTGGCCGTGCCCCGAAACCACTCGACGCCCGACCCGCACTGGGATCGAGCGCCGAAGCGACGGGACGCTCTGGGTGGTTCGTTACCGTGTTGGTCTCTGCCTGCGGCGTCTGCCTAAGTCGCCCGGTCGGCAGCCGGGTTTAGCTGGTCTGAGCACCGGCGAATGCGGCGGCGGCAGCGCGGCACGATCTGCGCACGGCCTGGAGGACGCGCCTGCTCTGCGCGATCTTGGAGCTGGTCAGGCAGCCTCGTCGTCACGCTGGGCGCGACGACGTAGCTCGCGCAGTGGTAGTGGGTAGCTGACGCCGACGCGGTGTTCCTTGAGGATCGCCACGTCACCGAGCAAGCGCCGCAGTTCGTCTTCGTGGGCTTCGGCTGCTAGGTACCGCTCGGGCGCCACCTCAACCAGATGCAGCCATTGGTGTTGCCCGGCGCGTACGCAGACACAGGAGCAGTTGTTGTGGGCGAAGCCAGCGACCGTGGCGTTGTTGTGCCGGTCAGTGGGGGCGATCTTCGCGTTGTCCGCCTGTGCACGTGGCGTGCGGTGGCAAGGTGCGGACGAGGCGGTACAGCGACGGGCCGTCGGGGTAGCGCCTGTAGAAATCTTGCTGTGCCGCGTGGGCCTGTGCCTCGTGGTAGGGGCGGGTCGCGAGCCGGTGCACGGAGTCGACGACGTGGTTGAGGAAGTAGGCCGGCCAGGTGAACATCCGCATCGCGGCGATGCGCCCGGTGTCGGCGTGCACCAGAAACGTGAAGGTCCGGCTGTGGGTGCCGCGTGGCACTGGTCGGCCATCGAAGGGCTCGCTGAGCCGCTGCGGGTTGAACGGCGCGTCGTTCCACGGTGAGTCGCCGTATTTGAACAGCAGGAACCCGTTGACGTTTTGTTCGGTCCAGGCGAAACGCGCGATGCCGGACTCGATGGCGGAGATCTCGCGCCGACTGGGCTCGGTCAGGAAGATTGCCAGTCGGGTGTCGCCGTCGGTGTCCAGCCACAGGTGCGGGCCTTGCGGCCAGCTGGTGCGGCCGGGGTCGAACAGGTCACCGACGCGGTAGAGACGGCCCTGGCCGGCGTCGTCCGGGTCGGGCAGATGGGTTGCGCAGGTCGCTGCCTTGTTCTGCCGCCCGTCGCGGCTGGGACTGGTGACCAGGTACCACGGCTGGCCGGGGCTGAGACGGTGGTCTCCGATATCGCAGTACCGCACGGTAGGCGTAGCGGGGTACGGGCCGTTCACGGCCATGGCGTTGTCCATGTACTTGTCCTTCTGCAGGATGGCGGCAGAGCGTGTGTAGTGAGAACTGCTGACGCCTGGCGCAGCGGTGGCGTCGGTTCGCGCGCCGGGCGCGGTAGCGGCTGACGCGCTGGGGCATGCGTGGCGGGTGGTGGCGCGCTCCGCGGGCCCTGTGGGGCGCTGCTGACGGCAGCGCCCCACCAGGACCCGCAGGGATTTCAGTGCAGCGAGAGCAGGGCGAGCAGCGGCGTCTTCTCGAGCACGGCCAGCGCCGCGACGTGCGCGGCCAGCAGACCGGAGATGTTCACCACCGGGTGGCTCAAGCGGCGGGCCGCGGTACGCAGCGGCCGGCCGGCGGGAGTGGCGGTCTGCTCGGTGGTGACGTCGGTGTTGTCGTTCATGGCGCTGCCTTCCGGAGTGCGGATGGGGCGGCGTCGCCGGTTCGTACCCGGGGCTGCCGCGCTGACAGGACCTGGGGGACCGGCGCGGCGGCGGCTGGCAAGCCGGCTGTTGGGCAAAAGATCTTGGGAGCGCAGCATGGAAGGCGTGCGGGGAAGATCAGTGCTGCGCTTCCAAGATGTTTTGACGGCTTACCTACCGCTCATCGGGCCGGTCATCACTGAGGACTGGCGTACGCGGTGGCCCGGGGTTCCCACCGCGTACGCCGTCCGGTAGCGCCGGAGTCAGGGCGTCGCTGACACGCCGGTTGCCAAGCTGAGCAGTGCTCCGGTGCTGCGTCGAGCTTGTCTTTCGCGTCATCGCAGGACCGGAGGTCGAACGGGTGATCAAGCGGCTGGACACTGCCGCCTGGGCCTCGACGTTCCATCAGGTCCGGACGACGGGCGCCGAGTCGCCGATGGGATGTCCGGGCCATAGGGCGGCGTCAGGCCACGTCGCCGATTCGAGATCACTGTCTGGTTCGTCGTCGAACCACGAACATGAGAGGTAGATGTGTTCGGTGCCAGGCTCGGCGTAGCAGTCGCTGCACGGGCGTGGCGCATTGGGAGTACCGCATTCGAAGCTGTGCTCGAAGCACCAGCCGCGGCAACAGGTCTCCACCCGTATCTGAACCGCCGCTTGTCGAGCGTCAGAGCTCGGCAATGACGGACGGCGGACCCAGGGACCATGACGGCGACGTCTTAAGCGGACGCTGTATCGGCGTAGGAAACCGTACGCGGGCCAGTGGATGCGGATGAATCCTCCTTAACGACGGCGAGGCCGGTCCGCGCAGGCGGACCGGCCTTGCAGAAGGACGGTTCAGCGGCGATGCGCGAGCTGCGGGTCGGTGACGACGTCGGGCCAGGCGTCGGCGGCGATCTTTTCGCCGTGCGGGCTGACGACCAGGTCGCCGCTGCGCTGCGGGCGCGGTGCGCTCGGGGCGGGCGCGGTGCTCGGCAGGGGCACGATGTCGGCCGGGGTGATGTTGATGGTCGGCTCGTCGCTCTGGTCCAGGTACGCGAAAAACTTCTTCACCGTGACGAGGACCTCGGTGCCGGGTCGCAGGGAACGGGCGATCAGCATCTGGTGTTCGTCCCAGCAGGTCACCTCGAACTCCATCGGCGGAGTGGCCACCCAGCGGCCGTCCTTGCGGTAGCCGGTGCGGTGAACTAGGCGGAACTTGACGAAGGCACGCCCGCCGCTGTTGGTGTGGCCCTGCTCGCTGCGGCCACGAACGGTGCCCTGGATGAGACTGGTGAAGATCTGCTTCGACGGTTCCTGGCTCATGACGACAACTCCCCGGAGATGGTCGGACTGGTGGGTGAGAGACCGGGGCCGGCCGTGTGACCGGCCCCGGTGAGGCGGTCAGGCGGCCTGCAACTCGCGCTCGGCCTCGGGCTCAGCGGTGGCGGGATCCCACGCCTCGCCGGCCGGGTGGTCGCTGGGCACCGGCAGGGCTCCGGTGAAGCGCATGGACACCGACACGTTCTCGGCGGTGACCTCCAGGACGCCGCCGGGGGTGCCGTCCTGGCGGGTGAAGGGCCACACGTTCAGGTCGTCGCGGGCGTTGACGACCACGGTGTCGCCCTTGCTCAGCTCGGCGCACCGTTCGGCGAGTTCGCCCCAGACGGTGACCTGGACCCACATCGGCGTCGTGTCGACCCACTGGCCCTCGGTCTTGCGGCGGCGGTTGTGGGCGATCCGCAGCCGGCACAGTGCCTGTCCAGTGGCGGTGTATTCGAGTTCGGGCTTGGCGGCGAGGTTGCCCTCGAAGGAGAGGGTGAACTGCGACATGTGCTGACTCCCGTTGAGGTGATGCGGTGCGGCCCATGCACGCTGTCCGGATCGGTGATCCGGGCGCCGTGGTGCCGCGCTGACGGGGCCGGTCATAGCCCGCACATGGGCCGAGGGGCGCAAGCCCCGATCGAGTCAGAAGATCTTGGCGTCGAGCGAAGCGAGACGGTGTGGGCCAAGATGTTCTGCCGGGGCTTGCACCCCCTGGCCTGGGTGGGCTGACCTTCGGGTCCCTCAGCAGCGGGACCAGCGGACGTCCACGGAGCAGCCCATCCGGGATGCCGGGACCGCAGCGCGTACACATCGCGGATCAGCGGTCGTTGCCCGCCGTCGGACCCCGACCTTGCGCCGGCTCGGACCACGCACCGTAGGTCTCGGGCACCACGGCCGAGTGACTCGTCGTACTGCAGCCAACCTCGAGGCGGTGCGGCATCCCACTGTGCGCCGTGGCCGAGCCGGGTGCTCACCGCGGTGACGGCCACGCAGCGCGTCAGCCGTGCGGTCCCGGCCATGGGCGAACCGGTGCTCTCCTGACACGACGCCCGGCGGCACCCTGCCAGTCACCGAGACGCCGGGGATGACGCAACCCGGCTCGCCACCCGGACGACAACGTGCGCTGGGCCTCAGCGCGTCCCAACCCCGCACTCAGGGCAGCCTCTGTGAGCTCGCGACGCACGCCCATCTCGTCCATGGCAGTGTGCGCGGCCAGTTGCCCGAGCCGGAACGCGGCCCGGTTCAGCGCGTCGTTGCGGCCGCCGCCGCTGATGCGCCGGCCGTCGCTGATCACCGGCCGCGGCGCACGGCGCACGCGTTCGACTTCACCAGCAAGCGCGGCTTGTACGTAGCGGTCCAGGTCCGCGATCGGGGTCGGCGGCGGGCTGACCGGTGGCGGCGGTGCGGGAAGTACCAGGGAGCGCAGCTGCGGCGGGCAGACCGGCAGGCCGGCATTCTGCCAGGGCTGCTGGAACGTGTACCGGGTCCCGGTGTGGTGCAGCGACGGGGGGACCACCACCAGGCCGCCGCGCCCGCGCCAATCCACCCCGGGTGCGATCGCCACCCGGCTGGGAAGACCGTCGGCGGCGTACCACAGGTGCCAGCCTGAGCCCGTACGGATCAGCGGCCCTGGCGGGCGGACCACGTCGAGCAGGTCGAGAACCAGGTGCAGTCCGCTGTTGGTGTCGATGTCGCAGACGTCCAGCGTGCTCCCGGTGACCAGGCCGATGTTCGCGTCCGGCCAGCGCGACCACCACGCCCGGATGGCCTGCGGCTGCCGGGAGGCGTCGTGCAGGCCGCGACGCACGCGGGGGTGCTTGCCCGGGGAGCCGCAGGCCG
Source organism: Nucisporomicrobium flavum (assembly GCF_016464385.1). Lineage (GTDB taxonomy): Bacteria > Actinomycetota > Actinomycetes > Mycobacteriales > Micromonosporaceae > Actinoplanes > Actinoplanes flavus_A. The sequence continues at coordinate 303,996 of NZ_JADMLH010000011.1, forward strand.
CGCCGGCTCGGCAACTGCACACACCGCTGGCGCCGGGGGTGTGCAGCGGCAGCACCGCGATACCAGCCGCGGCGTAGCCGATCGCGGCGGCCAAGAGGTCTGCCGTCGTGACCGGCGGCTCCGGATCCCCGCTGCCCATCGAGTCGGCCGGCCAGGCGGCGTTCACCGCTCACCTGCACAGCGCTGGTACGGCCGGAACTCGGGATACACCTGCAGCGTCCGCCTGGGGGAGTAGCCGCGGTCAGGCGGCCGGCGACCTACGACCAGCAGGCGCGGTGCCGAACGCGCAGGTCGCCGGGGCCGGTCGGCGAGGCGCACGTGGGACACGATCCTGCCGCAGGGCGCGGCGGGGCAACGGCGACCCGACCGCGGCGCCGGCGCCGAACGCGGATCACAGATGCCAGGTCTGTGTGCGAGACGAAGGGAGTGAGGCACAACGGCTCCTTGAGTGATGGCGGTACTGCACGACCGCGGAGATGAGGAGGTCGACGACGGTCGGTCCGCCTGCTGGTGTGACCGGCGGACGGTGGAGGGCGGGCTGGGTCACGGTGACCGGCGGCGGTCACCGTGACGCGCGGTGCCATGTTCGGCCGCCGAACACGGCACCGCACCCGGGTGGCGGGTCGTGCCGGCGGCGCCAGCACGGGCGTGTGCCACTGCCGCCGGTCAGCCGGCGCCCGTCGCCGGTGTGCCTGCTGCTGGGGTGCGGAGCAAGTCAACCGGCGTCGGCCGGCAGGCGTTTCAGCGGCGGGCGGTCAGGGTCGGGTTATCCACCGGCCGGGCTGTGGGCCGTCGGCCGGGTGGCTGGGCTGGTGTTCGTGATCGATCACGGCGGCATCAGGAGAACTCGGCTGCCACTGGCCATCTTCTGCGGTTACCGCGTGGCAGCCAGCGACGGTGCAGTGCCGCGCGATCGGCTCGAAGACGATGCCGTAGTGGTCGGCGTCGTTGGTGCTGACATACAGCGAGAGCGGTCCGTCGGGGTGCAGCACCCGGTGCGCGCCGGGTGGGGCGCTGATCAGGGCGGTGAGCTGCAGCGACCAGCTGGCTGCGGCGTCGCGGTAGTGGTCGCTGTCGGTGCCGTACGCGTCGGCGAGCTCGATCAGGTGCTGCTGGCAGGAGGCGATGGTGGCGGTGGCATCGCGGCTGATGTCCAGGCGCCTCAGGTGCGGGTTGTCGTCGGTGGGTTTGAGCGGCGGTGTGGGTACGGCTGGGTCGTCGTAGCTGGCAGGCAGCAGCGCGGCGAGGTTCATGCCGGTGGATGTGGCAGCGCCCCAGGTGTAGGCGCGATCGGTGACCGTGGTGACGATCGCGGTCCACTGGCTGACCGGAATCGCGTAGCGGTTGCGGTCGAACAGCGGGTCATCGTGGTGGTCGCGGTACGTCCGCCCCTGGCCGGTCAGCAGAGCGTCGAAGACCGCGGTGACGACAGCGTCGACCAACTCGTGCGGGCCAGCAGCCTCACCGTGGATCTGCTCACGAATCGTGTCCAGCTCGGTGCTGGTGAGAGGACGCCGCACGGCGCAGACCTCCGGCGGTGGTGAGGTAGGGGTGAACCAAGGGTTCATGGCGCAACTCCTGTAAAGGAAACCGTCCCGGCACACCAACGGCGGTGCGTCAGGACGGTGATTGGCAGGATTCCCCGGGGGCGGGTCACCGCGATGCGGCCCGGCACAGTGCAGGCCATCGCGGGGACACCGCCGACGGACAGGTCGGCGGCGAACCAGCCCTGACCGGCCACGCGGAGGACATCAACGGCGGTGGCTGGTGGCACCTCGAGACTCGCGCAGCAGCACTGCGCACAGTCCGGACCTGCGGCGTGGCGCTTGTGCGAAGCGCTTCACGCCCGCGCCGGTTGCGTGACGGTCAGCGGCGGACCACCCGATGGCGGACTTGGGCTTGCCCGTCTGAGCGGACCAAGGCACGGTCGCGGTGGACGCCGCGCTGCCTCCCCCACCGTCCGGCGGGGGAGGCAGCGCGGCGCGCGTCAGGCTGCGGTGGGAAACTCGTCGACGTCGTGCAGTTCGTCGGTCGCGTCGGCGCGCATCTCGTTGCGGTCGAACGGTGCCTCGACCACCACCTGGTCCGCGTCGTCGTTCGCCGCGAGGACGTCGACGGTCTCCCCCTGCTTCTCGGCGGCGGGCGATTCCGCGATGTCAGTGATCAACGCGGTGTCAGGGGCCTCGTCGTCCTCGTCGTCCTGGTCCTGCTCGTCGTCCTCGGTGGCGGCCGAGGCAGTCCAGCTCAGGTAGAGCTCTTGCTCGTCGTCGGTCAGCGGGTACTCGCGCTGGCGCAGCTCGTCGTACCAGGCAACGGCGGCCTGCTTGTCGAGCCAGTACCGGTTCGGTTCGGTATTGCCGTTCAGGTTGTACTCCAGCGCGCAGATGAACTTGGCGACCAGGCTGCGGCGCAGCCGGTCCTCGCCGGCGGCGGCGAGGGTGTCGTTGTCGGAGCCGCCGAGGGCGCGGTACAACTCGTCCAGGTCGTCGGAGCGGCCCATCGCCTTGCCCAGTGTGGCCGCCCGCATCGCCGGCACGAACAGCGCCCGTGCCCCCTTGGCGGTGCCGAACTTCTCGACGATGAATTCACGGCGCACAGTCGCGGCCAGCTGAAGGCGCTCGAGTCGCTCCTTCTCCTGCTGCTCGGCCAATTCCTTGGCGGCGATCTCCTCCGGGCTCAAACCGCGATGCGCCCACGAGATCTCCTTGCGGCGGGTGTAACCGCGCTGCTCCGGGTCGTCGCAGTACACGACAGTGCGGGCCTGACCGCCGTCCTTCTCCACGAACGCGTGGAAGCCGGGCTGGGTCTTGACCGCGTCGACGTCGACCGGCTGCCCGTCGGCATCTAGAAGCAGATCCGCGCGTACCGCGGTGCCGTCGTAGCCGAACCCGCGCGGCTTGGGCGTCACCTCGACACCTTCGAGGACCAGGTGCGCCTTGGCCACGTCCCGGTTGCGGGCGTAGGCGCGCTTGTCGCGCAGCCGCGCCAGCTCGTGCTTGAAGCCGTACTGGTCATCCAGCTTGTCCAGCAGCTTGCGCTGGGCGTCCGAGTCGTCGGCGAACTCCTCCAGCGCGAGGGCCTGGTCCAGGGTGAGGGTGCCCAGGTTGAGCGCATGCTGCGCCGTGGCGGGCAGGGAGCGGGCCTTGATGGCGGTGCGGACCTGGTTGACGTCGGTGCGGCGGGCGTCGGCGATCTGCTGTTCGGTGAGGCCGGAATTGAGCAGCATCTGGTATGCCTCGGCCTGTTCGATGCCCTCCAGGTCCTTGTGGTGGTCGTTGAGCTCCAGGAACTGCAGGATGAGCTGGATGTCGTCGTCGGTGTCGGCGATGAAACACGGCAGCTCGAAGCGTTCGGCCTTGATCGCCGCCTGGCGGCGCCGCTCTCCCTTGACGACAGCGAAGTGCTCGACCGGCTCGGCATCCTCGATCCGCCTACCGTTGGCGTCGGTGGGCAGGAAGAGCCCGATCGAGCGCACGACCAGCGGGGCGCGGACGCCGAACAGGCGCACGGAAGCGATCAGCTTGCTCAGGTCACCCAGCCGGGTGCGCTTGAAGCCCTGCGGCTCGTGCAGGAATCGGGCGTCGAGCAGTCCGGCGCGGAACGGCAACGGGGTGCCGTCCTGGCCGGTGATCAGGTGCACGGGCTCGTCGGCGATCTCGCCGATCAGCGTCGGCTCGATCGCGACTAGCTCGGTGCTGGCGGCGGTGTCAGGCTCGTCGGCCACGGCGTCGTCGTTGTCCTGGAAAGCCTCGGTGTCGTTGGTGAGGGTGGTCACGATGGAATACCTCCGTACAGAGAGCAGTGATGAGAGCTGTGCTCGGGCGGGCGCCCGAGCGGGGCTGGCCTGATCCGCCGAGGGCCGGCCGATCGGCGTGAACCCGCACGGCCCACCCCGGCGGTCACATCGACGGGGGTGGAGGTTGGTAGGGGTGGGCCGTGCGGGGGCGCGCCGCGGGCGGCCAGGATCAATGGCCAGCCCCCGCCGGCACCCGACCGGCAGCCGACAAGCTGACGAGACGGTGAGCCCTTAAACGGCGCGTCGTTGCGGGCCAGCGCCCATGCCACCGGCAGGTCGGACCCCGGTCCGCAGGTGGTCAGCGCCGACTACGGATGGGGTCAGTGCGTGGTCGCTCGACGAAATCGGTGCGCGGGCATATGGGTGCGTACGACGCTGGTCACCAGCCGGGTCAACCGGTCACCAGGTCCCTCGCGGACGGCGCGCTTGCACGCCGCGGTGGCCAGGGCGTGTTCATCACGCCGCCAGGCGCACCAGGCGGCCAGCGTCGCCGGGCCGGCGACGTAGCGGTCCGGGACGCGGCGGGTCACGTCCAGCCACAGATCCCGTTGCCACATGCACGCGCACACTGCGCCCCACGCCGTTTCGAGGGTGTCGCGGTGCGTCAGGGCGAGCGCCAGCGGTGCCAGTTGCCCGGTCGTGAGGCGCCGGCGCTGCTTCGCTGTGGCCAGTACGTCGTCGAGCAGCCCCGTGACGGCTACATCCGCAGCCAGGGCCGCCAGCGCGGCTTCGGTCTCCGCCTGGGATACCAGATCGGGCGCGATCAGGGTGTCCAGAGCCTGCCGCGATGGCAAGGCCACCATGCCCTCGACGGCCAGTCGGGTGGCGACCGGGCTGGTAGCCGGGTCGATGTCCATGCCGCGGCCGGCCGGGCACGAGCAACCCGCGAGTAGGCATACGCACCGGGAACCGGTGACCCACAGCAGCGTGTGCAGCGGCAGGAACAAGTCGATGAGGCGGCCCACCGCGCTCAGGGTGGGCTGCACGGGTGGTGGGCCGTAGCCGATCAACGCGACCTCGGCACACGGCTCGGCCGGGGCCCGCAGCATCAGGTGCTCGCTGAGCGCCTCGGCCGAAAACCGCAACGGTTCCGCGGCCACGGCGAGGATGCGCTGATCGCCGCCCAGGTAGACCGCGACGATCTCATCGCCCGGGTGATACCCGAGCAGGTACGGCACGGCGCCCATCAGGCCTTGCGGGCTACGGAAGGTGGTGTCCGGTGAAGGGTCGTTCATGATCGCACGCGCCTTTCAACAGGAATGGGGGTGGGCGTACGCCGTTGCAGCGCTGGTGACCGGGATGGGTGAGCCGCGAGGGCTTTGCGCCCTACCGACGTGGCAACGACGTAGGGCCCCCGTCATCTGGTGGGGTTCGTCGCCGCTCGGCAGGGCGCTGATTAGATCTGCGAGTTCGGGATCCGAAAGTCAGCCAGTTTGGGGGCCACTCGAGGGAAAGCCGGGTGATCGATGTCGCTCAGTTTCGGAGCCACCGAGAGCTCGGCCCAGCGCTGGTCATCGCAG
>NZ_JADMLH010000012.1 GCF_016464385.1 Nucisporomicrobium flavum
CCAGGCCATCGGCAACGGCAGGGCGGCCACTCCTCGGAAACCACCCAACGACAAGAAACCATCAGCCACACCCCACCGTCCCCGGGCATCCAGGGCATCACCCCAGACGATCAACAACCTTATGGAGAGACCATGGTGAGCAACCCGGCACCGGGCCTGAAACACCCCGTTCCGCAGGCGCGCCCCGCTGTGCCCGAGCCTCGGGACGCCGGTTCGGTCCGTGCGGTGCCCGAGCCCCGGAACGCCGGCTCGCCCGGGATGCCCGTGACGTCCGGTGCGGCCGCCGGGCCCGGCCCGCGAACGTACGGCCTGGCCCACGCTCCCACGGCCGGCACCCAGGCGGCGCCCACGGTCCCCGCCAACCTCCTGCCCAGCCGCACCCCGGCCCAGCTGCTCGCCATCGCGCGCCAAGGCCTCGCGGAAGCGGCCCGCACCCGCCCCGACGGCCTGCGCTACGCGGCCGCCCACCTCGCGGCCCTCCGAGCGGCCGCCGCCGTGCTCGCCGCCCGTGCCAGACCGGCCGCACCCACCCGCCGCAACCGCGTCACCAGCACCTGGTCCCTCCTGGTCCTGGTGGCCCCCGAGTTCGGCGACTGGGCCAGCTACTTCGCCCTCGGCGCCACCAAACGAGCAGCCGCAGAGGCCGGCATCCCCCGCGTGGTCACGGCCCGCGAGGCGGACGACCTCCTGACGGCGGCGGAGACCTTCGTGTCCCTCGTGCAGGCGGCCCTCGGCCTGGCATACCAACCCAGCCTCGAAGCCGCCTGACCACCTGGCGCGAGGCACGGACAGCCGGGAGCCATTGCGTCCGATCGTTCGGCGCTCGTGGCGGTGCATCGGGTGTCCGGTGCGTCGGGGCTCACGGCGTTTGAAGCTGCGGGTGCCGAAGCTTACGGCGTTTGAGGCTGCGGGTGTCTGGGGTCTTCAGCTCTGCTGCTGCTCCTTCGCTCGCGGTTCTTGGCCGTGGCGTCCCGCGCCTCCCTGCCGCACCCGTCGCGCTGGACGAGGTCCCGGTTTCCGCGACCCCTTGGGTGGTGTGTCGATGCCACGTATGGGCGCGAGCGGGCTGCCGGTGTCGCGTATGGCGTGAGCGGGCTGCCGGAACCATGCATGGACCCGTCCGACCCGGCGGATCCATAAAGATCAACTTCAGTGAGTGCACAGCGGGGCGGGACGATGGCCGGGCGCATGATCAACAGTGCTGCGGCTCTTGCTGAGCTGGTACGGCCCGCCGGGGAGACCGGCGAGAGCGGGATGCACCGGGTGCTGCCGGTGCATGCCGAACTGGGCGAACTGCTCCCGGGCCGCGGACTGCGCCGGGGCAGCACGGTCGCGGTCGGCCTCACCTTCGACACCGCCCGGCAGCCGGGAGACCGACGCGGACCGCGAGACCTGCGAGGTTCGGAAGACCTGCGAGGTCCGGGAGACCTGCGCGGGCCGGGGGAGGGGCGCGGGCCGGGGGAGGGGCGCGGGTCGCGGGCGTCAGGCTTTCCGTTGAATCCGCCGGCGAAGAAGGCGCCGGGCCCGGGTCCGGCGGCGGGGGCAGGAGAAACGCCTTCCTTGCCGGAGGATCCGTCGCGGGCCGGTCCCGCGCCAGCCGGTCCCGCGCCAGCCGGTCCCGCGTCGACCGGTCCTGCGTCGGCCGGGACCGCGCTGGCCGGTCTTGCATCGGCTGGGGCTGCGTCGGCCGGGCTTTCGTCCGTCCGGCGTTCGTCGGCCGTCTCACCGGTGGCGGGTCCTTCTCTTGTCCGGGGTTCCTCGGTGGGCGACCGGGGCCGGGCCGTCGAACGGATCGGTAACGGCGGTACCTCTCTTCTGCTGGCGCTTCTCTCCGCCGCCTCCCATGCCGGGTCCTGGTGCGCTGTCGTCGGCGTACCCGCGCTCGGTGCGCTCGCCGCCGCGCAGAGTGGGATTGCTCTGGAGCGGTTGGCGTTGGTGCCGAATCCGGGGCCCGAGTGGCCCACCGTGGTGGCCGCGCTGATCGACGGGGTCGATGTGGTCGTGGTCGCGGTTCCGGGGCCCGTCGCGCCTTCCGTGACCAGCCGGCTCGTGGCCCGGGCCCGGCAGCGGGGGTGTGTGCTCGTGCCGTACGGGCGGTGGGACGGTGCCGACGTCACGCTGCAGGTCACCCGGGGCCGGTGGGAGGGGCTGGGGGACGGGCGGGGGCGGCTGCGGCGGCGGGAGGTGACCGTTGTCGCTCGGGGGCGGGGGGCTGCGGCCCGGCCCAAGGAAGTGACCTTCTGGATGCCGGCGATCGCGGCCTCGCCCGTCATTCCCCCGGTTTCCGATCAGGTTGCGGCGCCCGAGGAAGAACAGGTGGAAGGGCTGCCGCCAGGAAAGGAAGCGGGACCGGCAAGGGAAGCGGAAGAGGGAGAGGGTGAGGGCCGCGGACCCGGCCCGAGGCGCTGGGGTGCCCTGTCCGTCGTGGAGCCGGCATGAGCATTCCCCGGACCCTGCTGCTCTGGTGCCCCGACTGGCCGGTCATCGCCGCGGAGATCGTGGAGGGGGTGCGCGCCGACGGGCCCGTTGCCGTGCTGCATGCGAATCGGGTGGTGGCTTGTTCCGAGGCGGCTCGGGCCGAGGGCGTGCGGCGGGGGTTGCGGCGGCGGGAGGCGCAGGGGCGCTGTCCCTCGCTGGTGGTCGTCGAGCATGATCCGGGGCGGGATGCGCGGGCCTTCGAGCCGGTCGTCGCCGCCGTGGAGGAGGTGGCCGTCGGGGTGGAGGTGGTACGGCCCGGGGCGTGCGCGCTGGCCGCCCGCGGTCCCTCCCGGTATTTCGGGGGCGAGGAGCGGGCCGCCGAGCGGATCGTCGAGCAGGTCGCGCAGGCATGCGCCGTGGAGGCCCAGGTGGGCGTCGCCGACGGGGTGTTCGCGGCGGGGCTGGCCGCCCGGGCGGGACGGATCGTCGCTGCCGGGCGTACCCGGGATTTTCTCGCTTCGATGACCGTCGAGGCGCTGGAGCGGCCCGCCCTGACCGACCTGTTGCGCCGGCTCGGGGTGAAGACGCTGGGTGACTTCGCCGCGCTGCTCGCGTCCGACGTGCTGAGCCGGTTCGGGTTCGACGGGGCGCTCGCGCACCGGCTCGCCGCCGGGCTGGACCATCGGCCGCTCGCCGTCCGGCAGCCGCCGCCCGACCTGGACGTGACCGACACGTACGAGGAGCCGCTCGAGCGGGTCGACGTGGCGGCGTTCGCCGGGCGGGCGCTGGCCGAGCGGCTGCACGAGCGGCTGGCCGCGTACGGGATGGCCTGCACCCGGCTGGGCATCGAAGCCGTCACCGCCGACGGCCAGGAGTTGCACCGGGTCTGGCGGCACGACGGTTTGCTGACCGCTGCGGCCATCGCGGAGCGGGTGCGCTGGCAGCTCGACGGCTGGCTGACCGGGGCCTGCCGGGGCGGCCCGGCGCGGCCCACCGCGGGGCTGGTCCGGCTGCGGCTGGTGCCCGACGGCGTCCTCGTCCACCTGGGACTGCAGCCGGGGCTGTGGGGGGACGCGGGCGCGGAGAAGGAGCGGGCGCATCGGGCGCTGAGCCGGATCCAGGGTCTGCTGGGGCCGGAGGCGGTGGTGACCGCGGTGGTCGGCGGGGGCCGGTCCGCCGACGACCAGGTCCGGTTCGTGCCGTGGGGCGACGAGCGGGAACCGGCCCGGCCGGCCGCGCCCCAGCCCGGCCCGCATCCCGTGGTGATCGCCCGGGGGGAGCCGGGCCCGGCGGTGGTCGCCGAAGCCGAGCCGGGCCGGCCGACGGACCGGCTGAGGCCCGCGAAACCCGACAAGCGGCCGCCCTGGCCGGGCCGCATTCCCGGCCCGGCGCCGGCCCTGGTGCTGCCGCAGCCGGCGCCCGCGGTGGTGCTCGACGCCACGGGTACGCCGGTAGGAGTGAGCGCCCGCCTCGAGCTGACCGGCCACCCCGCGGTGCTGGTGCTGGGCGAGGAGGCCGCCGAGATCACCGGGTGGGCGGGGCCGTGGCCGGTGGACGAGCGCTGGTGGGCCGAGGGCGAGGGGCGGCGGCGCGCCCGGTTCCAGATGGCCGTGGCCGACGGCCGGGCGTTCCTGCTCAGCCTGGCATCGGGCCACTGGGCCGTCGAAGCGATCTACGACTAGGCGGGGGAGATGGGTTTCCACAATCCACGGATGTCGTGGGGTGAGCTCGAGAAGACCCTGACGGGACAGCGGCACCTGCACGTCGTCGACCCCTTGGCGGTCGACGGTGACGGCGGTGACTCGCCCGCGTGGAGCCGTAAGCGGCAGCCGTACGAGGCCCCGGCGCTGATCCGCTCGGTCGGCGAGGACCGGTACGCGGAACTGCACTGTCACACCAACTTCAGCTTCCTCGACGGCGCGAGCCACCCGGAGGAGCTGGCCGAGGAGGCGGCGAGGCTGGGGCTGACCGGGCTCGCCGTCACCGACCACGACGGGTTCTACGGGGTGGTGCGGTTCTCCCAGGCCGCCCGTGAGCTGGGGCTCCCCACGATCTTCGGCGCCGAGCTGTCGCTGGACCTGAGCGCGCCGCAGAACGGCGAGGCGGACCCCGAGGGCCGGCACCTGCTCGCGCTCGCGCACGGCCCCGAGGGGTACGCGCGCCTGGCCCGGACGATCTCGCGCGGTCAGCTCGCGGGCAAGGAGAAGGGCAAGCCGGCGTACGGGGACCTGGAGCAGATCGCCGAGGTGCTGCGCGACCACGTGCTCGTGCTCACCGGATGCCGCAAGAGCAGTGTCCCGCGCGCGCTGGCCGCCGAGGGGCCGGTGGGGGCGGCGCGGGAGCTGGACCGGCTGGTGCGGCTGTTCGGGCGCGGCAACGTCGCCGTGGAGCTGACCGATCACGGGGACCCGTACGACGACGACCGCAACGAGGTGCTGTACGAGCTGGCGCGCAGCCGGAAGCTCGAGGTGGTCGCCACGAACAACGTGCACTACGCGACCCCGGGGCGGCGGCGGCTCGCGACGGCGCTGGCGGCCGTACGGGCCCGGCGCAGCCTCGACGAGCTGGACGGCTGGCTGCCCGCGGCCGGCACCGCGCACCTGCGCAGCGGCACGGAGATGCGCAAGCGGTTCGCCGCGTACCCGGGCGCGGTGGAGAACGCGGCGATGTTCGGCGAGGACCTGGCGTTCGACCTGAACCTGGTGGCGCCGCGGCTGCCGGACTTCCCGATCCCGGAGCCGGGGCACACCGAGATGAGCTGGCTGCGGGAGCTGACCATGCGCGGCGCGCGGGAACGGTACGGGCCGCCGCAGGCGCATCCGAAGGCGTACGCGCAGATCGAGCACGAGCTGCGGATGATCGAGGAGCTGAACTTCCCCGGCTACTTCCTGGTGGTCTACGACATCGTGCGGTTCTGCCGCGAGAACAACATCTACTGCCAGGGGCGGGGCTCGGCGGCGAACTCGGCGGTCTGTTACGCGCTGCGCATCACCAACGTGGACGCGGTCGAGTACGACCTGCTGTTCGAGCGGTTCCTCGCGCCGGAGCGGGACGGCCCGCCGGACATCGACGTGGACATCGAGTCGGACCGGCGCGAGGAGGTGATCCAGCACGTGTACGCCAAGCACGGCCGGGAGCACACCGCGCAGGTCGCCAACGTGATCTCGTACCGGCCGCGGTCCGCCGTACGCGACATGGCCAAGGCCTTCGGGTTCTCGCCCGGGCAGCAGGACGCGTGGAGCAAGCAGATCGACCGGTGGGGCAGCGTGGCCGCGATCGACGTGGAGGACATCCCCGAGCAGGTGGTCGCCTTCGCCAACGAGGTCCAGAGTTTTCCGCGGCACCTGGGGATCCACTCCGGCGGCATGGTCATCTGCGACCGGCCGATCATCGAGGTGTGCCCGGTGGAGTGGGGGCGGATGCCGGGACGCACGGTGCTGCAGTGGGACAAGGACGACTGCGCGGCGATCGAGCTGGTCAAGTTCGACCTGCTCGGCCTCGGGATGCTGTCGGCGCTGCACTACGCGTACGACATGATCGAGTCCGACCTGGACATCAGCACCATGCGTCTCGACGACGACGAGGTGTACGCGATGCTGCGCCGAGCCGACTCGGTCGGCGTCTTCCAGGTGGAGAGCCGCGCGCAGATGGCGACGCTGCCCCGGCTGAAGCCGGACACGTTCTACGACCTGGTGGTCGAGGTGGCCCTGATCCGTCCCGGTCCGATCCAGGGCGGCTCGGTGCATCCCTTCATCCGACGCAAGAACGGGCTCGAGGAGCCGAGCGTTCCCCATCCGCTGATGGCGAACGCCCTGGCCAAGACACTCGGCGTGCCGCTGTTCCAGGAGCAGCTCATGCAGCTCGCGATCGACGTGGCGGGGTTCGACCCGGCCGAGGCCGACCAGCTGCGCCGGGCCATGGGCTCGAAGCGGTCGATGGAGAAGATGGAACGGATCAAGCGGCGGCTCTACGAGGGCATGGCCGAGCGCGGCATCACCGGTGAGCTCGCCGACGACCTGTTCCTGAAGCTCTCCTCGTTCGCCAACTACGGCTTCCCCGAGAGCCACGCTATGAGCTTCGCCTACCTGGTGTACGCCAGCGCCTGGCTGAAGCGCTACCACCCGGCGGCTTTCTGCGCGGCCCTGCTCAACGCGCAGCCGATGGGCTTCTACTCGCCGCAGTCGCTGGTGGACGACGCGCGCCGGCACGGCGTGGAGGTACGCCGCCCCGACATCAACCTCAGCGCCGCCGCCGCGACGCTGGAGTCGACGGCCACCACCAAGTGGGGTTCGGCGCCCGGGGAACCGCCGCACGCGTGGGGGCTCGGCGGGCCGGCCGTACGGATGGGCCTGCAGAGCGTACGCACCCTCGGCGACGAGCTGGCGAAGGCGATCGAGGACGAACGGACCGCGCACGGGCCGTACCGGGACATGGCCGATCTCGCCCGCCGGACCGGATGCTCGACCGCCCACCTGGAGGCCCTCGCGACCGCCGACGCCTTCGCCGGTTTCGGCCTGTCGCGCCGCGAGGCGCTGTGGGCGGCGGGTGCCGCGGCGCAGGACCGGCCCGGCCGGCTGCCCGGCACGGTCACCGGCACCGAGGCGCCCACCCTGCCCGGCATGGGCGACGTCGACAAGCTGGTCGCGGACGTCTGGGCGACGGGCCTGTCGCCGGACGCGCACCCGGCGCAGTTCATCCGGGAGCAGCTCACCCGCCGGGGCGCGCTGCCGATCTCCGGGCTGGGCCGGGTCGAGGCCGGCACCCGGATCCGGGTGGGCGGCATCGTCACCCACCGGCAGCGGCCGGCGACCGCGGGCGGGGTCACGTTCATCAACCTGGAGGACGAGACCGGGATGCTCAACGTGACCTGCTCGCCGGGGCTGTGGCAGCGGTACCGGCGGGTGGCCCGGACCAGCGCGGCGCTGCTGGTACGGGGGCGGCTGGAGAAGACCGAGGGGGTGCTGAACCTGGTCGCCGACCGGCTCGAGGCCGTCACCCCTCCGGTCACGCCGGCCTCCCGCGACTTCCGCTGAGCGGCCGCTATATTTCCGTTCCGCGCGTCTTGCACCTTTTGAGGCGTAGACCGGATGCGCACGGAAACGTACGACGGGGGAGTGGCGTCATGATCCGTACCATCGGGCTGTCCGCGGTCTTCGTGCTCGCCCTGGCGAGCCCGGCCGCCGCAGCGACCTCTGGCGGCGCGGCTGCCGCCGCCGCGAAGCGGAGTGAACTGGTGCTGAGCTACGAGGCCGACGCCGGTTACGCGGCGGCGGTCGTGCTGCGGTGCGACCCGGCCGGCGGCGCGCACCCGAAGAAGGGCAAGGCCTGCCAGGCGCTGGCGAAGGTGCACGGCCGGCCCGAGCGGCTCAAGCCCGCCAAGGTCATGTGCACGATGGAGTACGCGCCGGTCACCGCGCGGATCGAGGGCACCTGGCACGGCCGTACGGTCGACTGGACGCACACCTTCGGCAACCGCTGCGACCTGGCCCGCACGATGGGCGTGATCATGGCGTTCTGAGCAGGGCGCCGGCCATCGCGCCGGCCTCGCGGACGGACAGGCCCTCGCGCAACCCGAAGCGGGCGGCGTCGTACACGGCTTTGAGCACTGTGGCCTTGCCGCCGACTGCGGCATGACGGACTGCACCGGAGCGCAGCGGAGGGCCGGGACGGCATGCCCGTCAGGCGCTGTTGGAGACGGTCTGCGGGCTGACGGCCGCCCGTGGGCGATCGCCTCGACGGTCGTGCCGGTGCAGCCGCGGCGCAGGAACAGGTCGCGGGCGGCCGCCAGCACCTTCCGGCGGGTCTCCCGGACCTGCTCCGCGCGGGCTGCAGACGTCATGAGCAACGATCTTGGAAAGGCCGGCCGCATCTCCCCATGACCTCTGTCGGATGTCCGTCAGTAGCGGGGCAGAACGTCCGAAGAGTGGCGAGCGTCTATGTCCTGCCGGGAGTGACCCGGTTCGTCGGGGGAGGACGCATGCGACCACGAAGGCTGCCCACACTGCTACTGGGCCTGATCACCGCTACCGCCGGCGCGGTCGTCGCCACGGGCACGGCCGCGCAGGCCCGCCCCGCGACCGGCCGTCCCGGACCCGCGCCGGCCGCCGCGGCCGGCGCCACGTCGATCACCCTGATCACCGGCGACCGGGTCACGCTGACGCGTGACGGATCGGTCGCCGTGCGGCCCGGCCCCGAACGCGCCGGGATGCGGTTCCTCAGCCAGCGCACTACGCACGGCCGGCGCATCATCCCGGTCGACGCCGTGCCGCTGCTGCGCGCCGGGCGGGTGGACGAGCGCCTGTTCGACGTCACCGCCCTCGCCGCGGCCGGGTACACCGACGAGCGCGCCCCGGAGGTGCCGCTGCTGGTCGCGTACCCGGGGAACCAGGCCCGGCAGGCACGGACCGCGACCTCCGTGCCGGGCACGCGCGTGACGCGCGACCTGCCGGTCGTCGGTGCGCTCGCGGTCCGTGCGGACCGGCAGGGCCGGGCCGGGCTCTGGCAGGCGCTGACCCGGGGTACGGGCACCGCGCGCTCGCTGGCCCCCGGCATCGACCGGCTCTGGCTCGACGGCAAACGCAAGGTCAGCCTGGACCGCAGCGTGCCGCAGATCGGTGCCCCGGCCGCCTGGCAGAAGGGGCTCGACGGCACCGGCGTCAAGGTGGCCGTCCTCGACACCGGCATCGACGCCACCCACCCCGACCTCGCCGGTCAGATCGCCGAGGCGCAGAACTTCACCGACACCGCGAGCACCGACGACGAGGTGGGGCACGGCACGCACGTCGCCTCCACGATCGCCGGTACGGGCGCGGCCTCCGGCGGCCGGTACCGCGGCGTGGCGCCGGGCGCGAAGCTCGTCGTCGGCAAGGTGTGCAGCACGGAGTACTGCGACGACTCCGCCATCCTGGCCGGCATGGCCTGGGCCGCGACCCGCGCGCCGATCGTCAACATGAGCCTCGGCGGCCCGGACGTCGAGGGCGTCGACCCGCTCGAGGCCGCCGTCGGCGACCTCACCGCCCGGTACGGCACGCTGTTCGTCGTCGCGGCCGGCAACGACGGTGAGTTCGCCCCCGTCGGCTCCCCGGCCAGCGCGGACGCGGCGCTGGCCGTCGGCGCGGTGGACCGCGACGACCAGCTGGCCGACTTCTCCAGCCGCGGCCCGCGGACCGGCGACAACGCGATCAAGCCCGACATCACCGCGCCCGGCGTCGAGATCGTCGCGGCCCGGGCCGCGCACGACGTGATCGGTGGTCCGGCGCCGGTCGACGGTTACTCCAGCCTGTCCGGCACGTCGATGGCCACCCCGCACGTCGCGGGCGCCGCGGCCATCCTGACCCAGCAGCACCCCGGGTGGACGCCGCAGCAGCGCAAGACCGTCCTCATGGGAGCGGCGAAGCCCACCGCCGGCGTCGACGTCTTCGGGCAGGGCGCCGGCCGGGTCGACGTGGCCCGGGCGATCACCCAGTCCGTCGCCGTCGCCGAGGGCTCGGTGAGCTTCACCGGCGGGCGCTGGCCGCACGGCGACGACCAGCCCGAGACGAAGACGGTGACCTACCGCAACGACGGCACCGAGGCGGTCACCCTCACGCTGAAGCTCTCGGCCTCGGCCGAGGTGTTCTCGCTCGCCACCACGACGCTTACCGTTCCCGCCGGCGGCACCGCCACCACGACGCTGACCGCCGACACCGGCGCCGACGTGCCCGACGGCTACTACACCGGTTACCTCACGGCCACCGGCGCGGGCGGGCTCAAGGTCGAGACGCCGGTCGCGGTGTTCCGCGAGCCGGAGAGCTACGACGTGCGCTTCGAGGGGATCGACCGCGACGGGACGCCGTCCGAATCGCTCTTCGGCGTCGCCTTCAACCTCGAGACCGGCCGGGACTACACCATCACCGGGCCGACCTCCGTCAAGCGCCTGCCCAAGGGCGAGTACGGCCTCTTCGCGTACCTCGGTGAGGAGGACTCGACGATGCTGGTCCAGCCTCGCCTGGTCGTCGACGGGCCCCGGACGATCCGTCTCGACGCCCGCCTGGGCAAGCCGCTGGCCATCAGTGTGCCGCGCCGCGCGTCGCAGCTGACGCTCGTGGCGGCCAACGCGGACTGGCTGATCGACTCCGGCGGGTACAGCGCCGGGCTCGCCGGGATCGAGATGAAGGGCCTCTACACCGCGCAGATCGGCGGGCGGCAGCCGTACAAGCCCTTCACCGGCTCGGTCAACGCCTCCTTCGCCGAGCCGGGCCCCGACGGGACGCTGCGCAACAGCCGGCACGTGTACGACCTCGGCTGGTACTCCGAGGGCGTCATGTACACGGGCTTCCGCAAGGCCGTACAGCAGCGTGACCTCGCGACGATCAAGGCCACGTACGCCACCGAGGCGACCGGGACGCAGGGCGCCAAGGCGAACTCGGCCCGGCGCGGGGACCTGGGGTACTGGGCCGTTTTCGTCCCGTTCGACCTGCCGTTCCAGCGCACCGAACAGGTCAACACCGACGGCGGCGCGCAGTGGTCCAGCGAGTTCTACCAGCAGCTGCCGCCGGCCTCCGAGGACGACTGGCCGGAGGACGTCAGCGTGACCACGGCCCCGCCGGCGACCTTCCGCGCCGGGCGCACCTATCACCAGCAGTGGAACAGGGCGGTGTTCGCGCCCTCGGTCGCCGGCCCGCAGTGGCCGTGGGAGCACATCACCCGCACCGGCGACACGATCGCCGTGCTGCTGCCCACGTACGGTGAGGGCTCCGGGCACCCCGGCTTCAGCACGCTGGAGTCCGCACGCCTCGCGCTGTACCGCGGCACGCAGCTGATCAAGGAGGTCGAGGACCCGGTGGCCGAGTTCGAGGTGCCCGCCGCGACGGGCGACTACCGCCTCGAGCTCTCCGCCGCCCGCGGCGCCCCGCACACGCTGTCCACCCAGGTCAGCGGCGTCTGGACGTTCCGCTCCGGGCACGTCGCCGGGGAGACCCCGCAGCGGCTCGCCGTCTCCACGGTCCGCTTCCACCCGGCGCTCGACGAGCACAACGCGGCCCCGGCGCGGCGGCCGCAGCTCGTCCCGGTCACCGTCGACCAGCAGGTCAGGTCCACGGTCCGGCGGGTCACGGTGCAGATGTCGGCCGACGACGGCCGCACCTGGAAGGCCGTGCCCGTGGTCGGCTCCGGGGCGCACCGCGCGGCGGTGGTCCGCAACCCGGCGGGCGGCTTCGTGTCGCTGCGGGCCACGGCCACCACGGACAGCGGCACGGTCACCCAGACGGTGATCCGGGCGTACGCGATCCGATGACGCACCGGCGGGGGTGGCAGGCCACGGCTCGCCGCCCCCGCGCCCGCGGCGGGCCGATACGCTGCGCAGGTGGACACCGCATCGACGCGTACCCCCCGCCCGCCCGTCACCGTGCGTACGGCCGCCGTCTGGGCCGTGCTGCGCCGCGAACTCGAGCGGCACGCCGGTCGCGAGCTGACCGTGCTCGACGTGGGCGGCGGCACCGGCGGGTTCGCCGTACCGCTGGCCGAGGCCGGGCACGCGGTCACCGTGGTGGACGCCAGCCCGGACGCGCTCGCCGCGCTCACCCGGCGTGCCGCCGAGGCCGGCGTCGCCGACCGGGTCCGCGCGGTGCAGGGCGACGGCGACGCGCTGGCCGGCCTGGTCGCGCCCGGCAGCGTCGACCTCATCCTCTGCCACGCGGTGCTCGAGGTGGTCGACGACCCGGCCCGGGTCGCCGACGCGATCGCCGCCGCGCTGCGGCCCGGGGGAGCGGTCAGCCTGCTGGTCGCCGGCCGCGCCGCCGCGGTGCTCGGGCGCGCCTTCAACGGCCACCTCGGCGCGGCGTCCGCGCTGCTCACCGACCCCGACGGACGCGCCGGGCAGCGCGACCCGCTGCGCCGGCGCTACGACGCGGAGTCCGCCGTCGCCCTGCTCACCACGGCGGGGCTCACGGTCGAGGAGACCCACGGCGTACGCGTGCTCGCCGACCTGCTGCCCGCCGCGGTGGTCGAGGGCGACCCGCAGGCGATGATCGACCTGGAGCTGGCGCTGTCCGCCCGGCTGCCGTTCCGCGACCTCGCCTCCCAGCTGCACGTCTTCGCCCGGCGCCCGTGAGCCTCCCCCCGCTGCCGGATCCGTTCCCAGCAGTCCGGCAGGCCGGCCACGCTCTTCTGCCGGCCGGCGACGCCTTTCTGCCGGACCCGCTGTCGGTGGTCCGGCCGGCCTACGGGCGCGGCAGTCTCGCGGATCTGCTGCCCAGCGTCTCGGCCGTGCTCGGGGTGCCGGGCGCCGCCGACGTGCTGGGGCTGGGCGAGCAGCTCGGCGGCGTCGACCGGATCGCGGTGCTGCTCGTGGACGGGCTGGGGGCGTACCAGCTTCCGGTCGCCGCGCCGTACGCGCCGGTCCTCGGCGAGCTGACAGGACGAACGCTCACCGCCGGTTTCCCGTCGACCACCCCGGTCAGCCTCACGACGCTGGGCACGGGCCGGCCGCCGGGGGCGCACGGGATCCTCGGGTTCACCGTACGCAGGCCCGACGGCAGCGTGCTCAACCACATCAGATGGGGCAAGGACCCCGACCCGGCGCTGTGGCAGCCGCTGCCCACCCGCTTCGAGACCGCGGCCGGCGCCGGGGTCGCCACGACCCTCGTGACCCCGCCGCACTTCGAGGGGAGCGGCCTGACCGTCGCGGCGTACCGGGGTGCCGGGTTCACCGGCGCCACCGACCCGTACGCCCTCTCCACCGCCATGCTCGGCGCCCTGTCCCGCCCCGGCCTCGTGTACGGCTACTACGCCGACCTCGACCACCACGGACACGGCTCGGGCGTCGACTCGGAGCCGTGGCGCGCCGCCGCCGTGGAGGTGGGCGAGCTGGTCACCCGCCTCGCCGAGGGGCTGCCGCGCGGGGCGGCGCTGCTGGTCACGGCCGACCACGGGCAGCTCAACATCCCGCCGGAGAACCGCCTCGACCTGGCCGCCGAGCCCTCGCTGAGCGCCGCGATCACCGGGGTCTCGGGGGAGCCCCGGGCCCGCTACCTGTACGTCGAACCGGGCGCCCGGGACGACGTGGTGGCCGCGTACCGGGAGGTGCTCGGGTCCTCGGCGTGGGTGCTGACCCGCGAGGAAGCCGTGGAGCTCGGGCTGTACGGCCCGGTGGCGCCCGGGCATCTCGACCGGATCGGGGACGTGGTGATCGTGTGCCTCGGTCACACGGTGGTGCTCGCCGGGGGATGGGAGCCGCCGTCGGTGGGGTCGCTGGTCGCGTACCACGGGTCGGTGACCGCCGCCGAGATGCTGATTCCGCTGCTCATTTCTGTCGGACCCCCGCTCTAGTCTGCTTGCCGTGGGACGCAGCCAGGCGATCGGCCGGGGACGGGACCCGCGGTTCGGGCCGGGCGCCGACGACGCGGGATGCCCGATCCTGCACGTCGACATGGACGCGTTCTTCGCCGCCGTCGAGGTGCGCCGCCGCCCCGAGCTGCGGGGCAAGGCCGTCGTGGTCGGCGGGGTCGGCCCGCGCGGCGTCGTGAGCTCCGCCAGCTACGAAGCCCGAAGGTACGGCGTCCGCAGCGCGATGCCGTCCGCGCGGGCCCGGGCGCTCTGCCCGCACGCGGTGTTCCTGCCACCGGACTTCAGCGAGTATTCGGCCGCCTCCCGGGCCGTCATGCAGATCTTCCGGGACGTGACCCCGCTGGTGGAGCCCCTGTCCCTGGACGAGGCGTTCCTGGACGTCGCGGGGGCCCGGCGGCTGCTCGGCCGGCCCGCCGCCATCGCCGCCGCCATCCGCCGCCGGGTGGCCGAGGAGCAGCGGATCACCTGCTCGGTGGGGGTCGCGCCGACCAAGTTCCTGGCCAAGCTCGGCTCCACCCGGGCCAAACCGGACGGCATGCTCGTCGTCCCGGCCGGCCTGACCCTCGACTTCCTCCACCCGCTGCCCGTCGACGCGCTGTGGGGCGTGGGGGAGAAGGCGGCCGAGCACCTGCGCCGCCTGGGCCTGAGCACGGTCGGTGACATAGCCCGGGCGCCGGTCGGCATGCTGCGCTCAGCGCTCGGCGAGGCGTCCGCCGCCCACCTGCACGAGCTGTCCTGGGGGCGGGACCCGCGCCGGGTCACCCCGGAGCACGAGGAGAAGTCGATCGGCGCCGAGCTGACGTACGACACCGACGTCAGCGACCCGGCGGTGCTCCGCCGCAGCCTGCTCGCCCTCTCCGACAAGGTCGGCGCCCGCCTGCGCGCGGCGGGCACGGTCGGCCGTACGGTCTCGATCAAGGTCCGCCTCGCCGACTTCCGCACGGTCAGCCGCTCCCGCACGACGCCGGGCGGCACTGACGTCGCCCGTGAAATCTTCGAGACGTCCTGGGCGCTGTTCCGGGCGCTGAGCCCCACCGAACCGATCCGGCTCATCGGCGTACGGGTCGAGGGCCTCACCCCCGCGGCGACCGCATCGCGGCAGCTCACCCTGGGCGAACCGGAACGCGGCTGGCGCGAGGCGGAGACCGCCGCCGATGCCGTGGCGGCCCGTTTCGGCCGGACCATCGTCGGTCCGGCCAGTCTTTTGGGACGAACTGATCTGCGCCGGACCGAAAATCACCCCCACTCGACGGTCGTCCCGCTTTCCGACCCGCCAACCCCCTCGTAGACTTGCGGTAAGGCAGCCGGTCGGCTGTCTCGCACCATCGGCCGCCCGCACCACCGCCGGGTGGCCGGACATGCGCCCGGGGAGGAATGCCGTGCCGCTCTCGGAGCACGAGCAGCGGCTGTTCGATCAGATCGAGCGGTCGCTTGCCGAGGACCCCAAGTTCGCCTCGGCTGTGCGGAACAGTGACCCACGCTTCCACGCCCGGCGCCGGCTGGTCGTCGCGGCGTTGGTGATCGTCCTGGGTCTCGCACTGGTTGTGTACGGCACGGTGAGCCGCAATACGCCGCTCGGCGTGGCCGGCTTCGTGGTCATGCTGGCAGCGGCCGCGTTCGCGATGCAGAGCCGCCGGAAGGGGCAGGCACCCGACCTGCACGCCGTCGGCGGCACCGCGACCCGCCGCACCCGGCAGACCCGCAAGGCGGGCCTGATCGACCGGCTCGAGGACCGCTGGCGTCAGCGCCCCGAAGGTCACCGCTAGCCCACGACCGGCGACAAGATGGCGGCCATCCGGCCGCCATCGCCGTATGTCCGGGTCGCGGCGCTCGCTCCTGCGCAGCGCCGGCTGCCGGCGGCGAAATCGGATGCTTCCGTGCGGCTCGAACATGCCGCTCTCCATCCGGGCCACCGACGACGACGGCACGCTCATCGGCGGCGTCACCGGATGGACCTGGGGTGGCTGCGGCAGCATCCAATCCCTGTGGTTGTCCCCGGAGCATCGGGGCCGGGGCCTCGGCAGCCGGCTCCTGACCGCGGCCGAGAGCGAGATCCGGCGGCGTGGCTGCGACCGGGTCGTCCTGGCGACCATGTCGTTCCAGGCGCCCGGGTTCTATCTGCGCCACGGGTATGAGCAGGTGGGTCTCACCCCGGGCATGCCACACGGCTCCGCCAAGCACCACTTCCACAAGCGGTTGACCTGACAAGCTCGCCCTTCCGGGCCGGAACCAACCCCGGACACGCCGATGCCGCCCGCAGCCAACGCGGGCGGCATCATTCGTCTTCTCGTCAGCGGCTGCGGTTGGCCAGGAGCCGGCGCGGGCTGAAGCGGACCAGGACGTCGCGGCCGCGGCTGAGGGTGCCCATCCAGCGGGCCGAGGCGTCGCCCAGGCCCATTCGCCAGCGGAGGATCACCGACGGGGGCAGGAGGACCGCCGCGAGCCGGGTACCCCGGGGTGCCGTGTGGGCCAGGCCGCGGCGGACCTGGGTGAGGGCCGAGGCCAGGCCGTCGCCCTGCAGCGGGGTACGGGCGTACCGGGCGCGTTCCTCCGCCTGGCCGAGAAGGGTCGCCGCGTCGGCCGGGGTGCCCTCCAGTTCGGCCTCGCGGATCAGGCGGCGGGCCGTGTGCCTCGGGGTCTCGGTCGGATCCACGGGTACGCGGTAGTCGACCATCGTGTCCACGAGCTCGTCCCAGGCGGCGTGGGCGTCCTCGCGGGCGCGGGCCGACTCCGTCGTGACCGTGACGTCGCGGGCCCCCGGGGGTGCGGGGCCCGCCGCCGCGGTGACCCTGACCGGGGTGGTGGCCGCGTGCCGGCGCCGGCGGACGAGGATGCGGCGCAGGGCCGGTACCAGCAGCAGGGCGATGACCAGCGCGGCGCTTCCCGCGACGATCAGGCCCGTGGCGGAGGCGCCGGACGAGGGCGGCGCGCCCGCGTTGTCGAGGGCGCCGGCGCCGAGGTCACGGTCGGCACGGTCGTTCGAGTCGGGTCCGGACGAGGCGTCGGCGCCGGGCGCCGACGAGGAGCTCGACGTGGCCGTCGGGGTCTCGACGCGGTCGTTGTCCGGGGCCCACTCGGAGCGGCTCGAGCCGACGACCGCCGCCGCCGGGGTGGCGTCGAACGGGATCCAGCCGTAGCCGTCGAGGTAGACCTCGGTCCACGCGTGGGCGTTGCGGTTGGTGAGCACGTACGTGTCGCCGTCGCGGGTGCTGCCGCGGGTGAAGCCGAACGCGACCCGGGCGGGGATGCCGGCCTCGCGGACCATCCAGGCGAGGGCCGCCGCGTACTGCTGGCAGTAGCCGGTCTTGTTCTCCAGGAAGGCGGAGATCGCCGACGCGCCGCCGGTGGGGTCCGCCGCCTGCAGGCTGTACGAGAACCCGTTCTCCCGGGAGAAGTAGCGGTACAGCGCCATGACCTTGTCGTACTGCGTGTCCTCGCCCTTGATCCGCGCGGCCACCAGCGCCTCGACCTTGGGGTCGTCGGGGACGGAGGTGTACTGCGTACGGATCGGGTCGTCCTCGGCGAGCGGCTCGGAGCGGCGCAGCTCGCCGGGGGTGTACTTGGCGCGGATGTAGTCGAAGGAGTACTTCTGGCCCTTGGTGGTGGTCCGGTTCGAGAACACGACCTGCGAGTTGGGGTCGTACGACCAGGCGCCGTCGAGGCCGTCGACGTCGACGGGCAGGGAGTAGACCGGCGCGAGGGTCTGACCGAAGTCGTCGGTGACCTCCACCTCGGCGTGGTACTGCTGGTAGCTCCCGCCGTCGGTACGGTCGTTGCGCCGCGGGTCGTCGATGCCCCGCGACAGCGGCCGGCCGGTCGGGGTGCGGTTGCTGAAACCGTCCGCGCTGAGCACGTCGGCGACGCCGAACCGCAGGTAGAACGGGTCCCGCTCGGTGGTACGCACCCGGACGAAGTCCGTGGTCTTGCTCTGGTTGAGCTGGCCGGTCAGCGACGCGAAGAGGTTGATGCGCCCGTTGCCGCCGGTACCCGTACCGTTGCCGCCCACGCCCGTGCCGACCTGGGTGAGCCGGTTGAGCAGGCCGGTGTCGAGGCCCGGCACGATCAGCGGGAGCAGCACGGCCGCGGCGACGCCGATCATGGCGAGCCGGCGGCCCGCCGCGGCGAGCGGCGACGGCTCCCAGACGTCCACGTCGCGGCCGTCGCCGGTGAAGCGGCGGCCGAAGCGGCGGACCCGGTCGACGTTGTCGGCGACGAGCAGCCAGAGGAAGCCGACCGCGCCGACGATGAACGGCACCACCGGGACGCTGTCGACGTACACGGCGACCGGCACCGAGTAGATCGCCAGCATGGGCAGCCCGGCGAGGGCCGGCCGGCGGGCGATGACCGTGAGCACGTCGACCGCGATGGCGACCGAGCCGATGCCGAGGGCGGCGAGGAACAGCAGGCCGTCCCGGTCGGGTACGGGCACACCGTACGACCGCGTGTCGTTGCCCGCCTCGGTGAACAGCTCGCCGAAGTGGTTGAAGGTCGACGGCGTGGGGAGCAGCGCCAGCAGCTCCTCGCCGCTGGGGAACATCCAGGTCAGCGTGAGCAGCAGCACGAGGATCATGCCCGCGATCTGGGCCCACGTCGGGAACCGCAGCGTCCGGGCCAGCACCGCCGCACCCGCGACCAGGCCGACCGCCAGGATGCACTGCAGCAGCCACGTCCAGGTGTCGAAGATGGCGGAGAGCGGTGCGGCAGCCAGCAGGGTCGCCGCTGCCGCCACCAGCCCGAGTCGTCGTCGCCCGGTCACAGCACTGCTCCCGTCTTCACATGCCCGCTCGTCGTCTCGTGCCCGCTCGTGCGCACCGGCCTGCCCGTCTTCACATGCCCGCCACTGTCTCGGCCATCGCCGCGCGGTAGGCGAAGCCCTGCGAACCGCGTCCCGCCGCCGGCCAGAGCGCCGCCAGCGAGTCGCCGTGGGTGACCGGCACCGAGCGCCAGCCGCTGCGGACCAGCGCCAGCGACGTCGCGGCGTGCTGCCGGTCGGCCTCCTGCCGGTCGGGCGCGGTCATGTTCACCCAGGTGGAGCTGTCGACGGCGAAGCCGATGCAGGTCGCGCCGTTGCCGCGCAGCCCGCTCAGGACCTCGGCCTCGGCGACGCTGAGCGCGCCGAACAGGCCGATCACCAGCCCGCCGTCGGAGCGGCGCCGGACCGCGTCGACCAGCACCGAGATGTCGCCGGTCGGGCTGAGCTTGACGTCGGCGAGGGTGTCGAGGATGGCTCCCTCGCCGCCCGCCTCGGTCGCGTCGAGGTCGATGCCCGTACCCGTGACCAGGCGCAGCTTGTAGCCGGCCTGGCGGAGGTGGACCGCGATGCTGGCGGTCGCCGACACCGCCCACTCGAAGCTGGACGTCGGGCCCTCGCCGCGGTGGGCGTGCTGCCGGGTGTCCAGGACGACGGTGGCCCGCGACTCCCACGGCTGCTCCTCGCGGCGCACCATCAGCTCGCCGGTCCGGGCCGTCGAGCGCCAGTGCACCCGGCGCAGGTCGTCGCCGCGGCGGTACTCGCGGGTGGCCGCGTCGTCCTCGCCGTGCACGGCCACCGAGCGGGCGCGGCTGTCGCCGGTGCCCGCGTACTCGCCGGCGAGGCGTACGGACGGCAGCGGGACGACCTGCGGGATGACGGTGAGCCGGTCGACGCTGGGGAACGAGCGGGTCAGCTCGCACAGGCCGAACGGGTCGGTCAGCCGGATCACCAGCGGCCCGACCGGGTAGCGGCCCCGCACGTCGGCGCGCACCGTGTACGCCACCGAGCTGGCCGTGTGCGCGCCCAGCCGCTCCAGCACGACGCGGGGACGGCTGCCCAGCGCGTACGGGAGCCGGTCCTCCAGCAGCAACGTGCCGGTGGGCAGCCGCGACATGTTCTGCAGCCGCAGGATGACGCGCGCGCTGGAACCCACCGGCGCCCGGCCCGGCTCCAGCGAACGCGTGCAGGCCAGCTTGTAGCGGCTGCGGCCCACGTACGCGGCGGCCAGCAGCGGGAGCGCCGCCAGCAGGATCGCCACGCGCAGCAGGTCGCGCTCGCCGAGGATGACAGCGGAGATCGCCGCGGCGGCGGCCGCCGCGAGGAAGGAGCGGCCCCGGGTCGTCATGCCCCGCATGGCCTCCCGCATGTCAGAGCCCCCGCGACTCGTACTGTGCCCGGCCGTCGCCCGTGGCGCGGGTGTCGTACGGGGAGCGGCTCCGGTCGTGCGGCAGCGGCAGCCGGTGCACGATCTCGGCCACGATCGCGTCCGTGGTGCGCCGGTTGAGCTGCGCGTCGGCCGTCGGGATGATGCGGTGCGCGAGCACCGGGACGGCCAGCGCCTGCAGGTCGTCGGGGAGCACGTAGTCGCGGCCCTCGAGCGCGGCGACCGCCTTGGCCGTGCGGACGAGCTGCAGCGTCGACCGCGGCGAGGCGCCCAGCCGGATCTCCGGCGCCTCCCGGGTCGCGGTGACCAGCGCGATCGCGTACTGCTGGACCGCGTCGGCCGCGTGCACGTCCCGGACCGTGGCGATGAGCCGGCGCACCAGCGCGGCGTCGGCCACGGCGCGCAGCTTGTTCAGCGGGTCGACGGCGCCGTGGCCGCCGAGCATCGCCAGCTCGGCGCGCGGGTCCGGGTAGCCCATAGCGATGCGCGCGGTGAAACGGTCGCGTTGTGCCTCGGGCAGCGGGTACGTGCCCTCCATCTCGATGGGGTTCTGCGTGGCGATGACCATGAACGGCGCCTGCAGCTCGTACGTGGTGCCGTCGACCGTGACCTGCCGCTCCTCCATGCACTCGAGCAGCGCGGACTGGGTCTTCGGCGAGGCCCGGTTGATCTCGTCGCCGACCACGAGGTTGGCGAAGACGGCGCCCGGCTTGAACTCGAAGTCGCGCGTCTCCTGGTTGTAGACGCTGACGCCGGTCACGTCGCTGGGCAGCAGGTCCGGGGTGAACTGGATCCGGCGGACCGAGCAGTCGATCGAGCGCGCGAGGGCCTTGGCGAGTTTGGTCTTGCCGACGCCGGGCACGTCCTCGATCAGCAGATGGCCTTCGGCCAGCATCACGGCGAGCGCGAGCCGCACGGTGGCGCTCTTGCCCTCGATGACCTGCTCGATGTTGGCGATGATCGCCTCGCTGGCGGCGCGGAACTCGTCACCCTGCAGCGGGCCGCCGGGCTCATCCCAGGTGGGGGTTGTCACGGGCCTCCTCCATGTCGTTCTGCCCCTTCCCTGCACTGACGCCGAAAGGGAACCGAAGGTTCGCGGGCGGCCGGGGTGTCCGTGGGCCTCCGGCGCCGCCGCCCGTTCCTGACAGGTTAGCCCGGTCACAGCAAGTCGCCGAGTAGGGCGTTAAGGCCTATCACGTCGCGTGGTCAACCAGACACGCATATCGGATGGGTTACGAATGAACCTTTTCAACGTGGCGAGGTCGGCAGCACCCGCCGCCGGTCCGCGGACCGGGGCTGTCAGGCTCAATGCCAGGTTGAAAAGGTTCATCGAAGGACGGGTGATACCGGTCGCCGCGCCCGGAGCGGGGCGAGTACCATGCCGATATGGCCCGCGCCTTCCTGCTTCTTATCTAGCCGCGCCGTCGTCCCCGAGGACGACGACAAGCGCGGCGCCCCCTCCTGCCGAAGGGGGCTTTTTTGTGCCCTCTTATGCCCCAAGGCCCGGCCACGACGACGAGAACGAGATGGTGACGATGAGCGAGTCCGAGACCAACGCGGACATCCCGCCGTACCGATACACGGCCGCGAAGGCCGCGGAGATCGAGCCCCGCTGGCAGGCGTACTGGGCCGACAACGGCACCTTCAACGCGCCGAACCCCACCGGCGAGCTGGCCGACCCCACGCACCCCCGCGCGGGCGCGCCCAAGCTGCACGTCCAGGACATGTTCCCGTACCCGTCGGGCTCGGGCCTGCACGTCGGGCACCCGCTGGGCTACATCGGCACCGACTCGTACACCCGGTACAAGCGCATGGCCGGCTACAACGTGCTGCACCCGATGGGCTTCGACGCCTTCGGCCTGCCCGCCGAGCAGTACGCGGTGCAGACGGGCACGCACCCGCGCACCACCACCGAGGCCAACATCGAGCGCTACCGGGGGCAGCTGCGCCGGCTGGGGCTGGCGTACGACAACCGCCGCAGCTTCGCCACCACGGACCCGGACTACTACCGCTGGACCCAGTGGATCTTCCTGCAGGTCTTCAACTCGTGGTTCGACCCGGACCTGCGCAAGGCGCGCCCGATCGACGACCTGGTCGCCGAGTTCGAGGCCGGCACCCGGGAGGTCCCCGGCGGCCGCGCCTGGTCGCAGCTGCCGGCGGTCGAGCGGCGCAAGGTCATCGACGGCTTCCGGCTGGCGTACGTCAGCGAGGCGCCGGTCAACTGGTGCCCGGGGCTGGGCACCGTGCTGGCCAACGAGGAGGTCACCCCCGACGGGCGCAGCGAGCGCGGCAACTACCCCGTCTTCCAGCGCTCGCTGAAGCAGTGGATGATGCGGATCACCGCGTACGGCGACCGCCTGGTCGACGACCTGGACGCGCTGGACTGGCCGGAGCCGGTCAAGCTGATGCAGCGCAACTGGATCGGCCGCTCGCGGGGCGCGCACGTCGACTTCCCGACTGATGGCGACGACGTCATCTCCGTGTTCACCACGCGCCCCGACACCCTGTTCGGGGCGACGTACATGGTGCTGGCGCCCGAGCACACGCTGGTCGACGCGATCGTGCCGACCACGTGGCCCGCGGGGACGAACCCGGCATGGACCGGCGGTGCGGCCGACCCGGCGGAGGCGGTCCGGACATATCGAGCAGCGGCCGCGGCAAAGACCGAGGAGGAACGGACCGACGCCAAGGTGAAGACCGGCGTCTTCACCGGTGCGTTCGCCACCAACCCCGTCAACGGCGCGAAGGTTCCGGTCTTCATCGCGGACTACGTGCTGGCCGGCTACGGCACCGGCGCGATCATGGCGGTGCCCGGCCACGACGAGCGGGACTGGGACTTCGCGCAGACGTTCGACCTGCCGATCGTGCGCACCATCGAGACCCCCGAGGACTTCGACGGCGCGTACACCGGCGACGGCGCCGTGATCAACAGCGAGTTCCTGAACGGCAAGGGCGTGGCCGAGGCGAAGGCCGCGATGATCGCCTGGCTGGAGGAGAAGGGCCACGGTCGCGGCGCGACCACCTTCCGGCTGCGTGACTGGCTGTTCAGCCGGCAGCGCTACTGGGGCGAGCCCTTCCCGATCGTGTACGACGAGACGGGCCTGCCCATCGCGCTGCCCGAGTCGATGCTGCCCGTGGAGCTGCCCGAGGTCGACGACTTCTCCCCGCGGACGTTCGACCCGGACGACGCCGACAGCGAGCCGGAGACGCCGCTGTCGCGCAAGAAGGACTGGGTTCACGTCGAGCTGGACCTGGGCGACGGGCTGAAGACGTACACCCGCGAGACGAACACGATGCCGCAGTGGGCCGGCTCCTGCTGGTACGAGCTGCGCTACCTGGACCCGCACAACGAGAAGGTGCTGGTCGACCCGGAGAACGAGGCGTACTGGATGGGCCCGCAGCGTCCGGGCGACCCGGGCGGCGTGGACCTGTACGTCGGCGGTGTGGAGCACGCCGTGCTGCACCTGCTGTACGCGCGCTTCTGGCACAAGGTCCTGTACGACCTGGGCCACGTCTCGTCCTTCGAGCCGTTCCGCAAGCTGTTCAACCAGGGCTACATCCAGGCGTACGCCTTCCGCGACGCGCGCGGCGTCATCGTGCCCGCCGAGGAGGTCGTCGAGCGCGACGGCAAGTACTACTACGGCGACCAGGAGGTGGCCCGCGAGTACGGCAAGATGGGCAAGTCGCTGAAGAACGTCGTCACGCCGGACGAGATGAGCGAGCAGTACGGCGCCGACACGTTCCGCGTGTACGAGATGGCGATGGGCCCGCTGGACGTGTCCCGCCCGTGGGACACCCGGGCGGTGGTCGGCTCCCAGCGCTTCCTGCAGCGGGTCTGGCGACTGGTGATCGATGAGGAGACCGGCGCGATCCGGGTCACCGACACCCCGCTGGACCCGAAGACCCGCCGGGCGCTGCACCAGACGATCGCCGGTGTCCGCGAGGACATGGACGAGCTGCGGTTCAACACGGCCATCGCCAAGCTGATCCAGCTGACCAACACGCTGACGCCGCTGCAGGCGACGTCGCGCGAGGCGATCGAGCCGCTGGTGCTGATGATGTCCCCGTTCGCGCCGCACCTGGCCGAGGAGCTGTGGCGCAAGCTGGGCCACGAGGACACGTGCGCGTACGCCGACTACCCGGTCGCCGACCCGGCCCAGCTGGTCGCCGAGTCGGTGACCTACCCGGTGCAGGTCAACGGCAAGGTCCGCGGCCGCGTCGAGGTCGCGCCGGACACGGCCGAGGACGCCGTACGGGCCGCCGCGCTGGCCGAGGTGGCCGACGCGCTGGCGGGCCGCGAGCCGCGCAAGGTGATTGTGGTGCCGGGCCGGCTGGTCAGCGTCGTCGTCTAGATTTCACCTGCTGGAACGGGGCCCGCCGCGATCACCCGTGGCGGGCCCCGCGGCGTCAGAATGACCCCGTGCCTGATCTTCCGGATGTGCTGCCCGTCGCCCCGCTGACCGCGCCCCTGGACGCCACGGTGCGCCCGCCCGGCTCCAAGAGCATCACCAACCGGGCGCTGATCTGCGCCGCGCTCACCCCCGGCACCTCGACGCTGACCGGCGTGCTCTTCGCCGACGACACCCGGGCCATGATGTCCGCCGTCGCCGCACTCGGCGCGCGGGTCGAGGCCGACGAGGCCACGCGTACGGTCACCGTCACCGGCATCGACGCGCGCGCCGCGGCGACGGCCGGGATGATCGACGCGCGGCAGTCCGGCACCACGTCCCGGTTCATCCTGCCCGCGGCGGCGCTGCTGTCCGGCCGTACGGTCGTGGACGGCTCCGCCCAGCTGCGCGCCCGCCCGTTCGGCCCGGTCCTCGCCGCGCTGCGCGACGCCGGCGCGGTCGTCGAGGAGCTCGACCGGCCCGGTTACCTGCCCGCGGCCGTACGCGGCCCGCTGCGCGGCGGCCCGGTCGAGGTCAGCGGGCACATCTCCAGCCAGTTCCTCTCCGGGCTGCTCATGGCGGGCCCGCTGATGGCACGGGGGCTGTCCGTGTCGGTGACCTCCCCACTGGTCTCGGTGCCGTACGTGGAGATGACCAAGGCCGTGATGGCGGCGTTCGGCGTGACCGTCGACGGCCTGGTCGTGCCCCCGGGCGGCTACCGCCCGACCCGCTACGCCGTCGAACCGGACGCCAGCGCCGCCTCCTACTTCCTGGGCGCGGCCGCGGTGGCGGGCGGCCGGGTGACGGTCGCCGGGCTGGGCACCGGCAGCCTGCAGGGCGACGTCCGGTTCGCCGACGTGCTCGAGCAGATGGGCGCCACGGTGTCACGCACGCCGGACTCGGTCACGGTCAGCACGGCCGGCCGGCTGCGCGGCGTCGACGTCGACATGGCCGACATCTCGGACACGGCCCAGACGCTCGCGGCGGTCGCCGTGTACGCCGACACCCCGACCCGCGTGCGCGGCATCGGCTTCATCAGGAAGAAAGAGACCGACCGGCTCGCCGCGGTCGTCACCGAGCTGCGCCGGGCCGGCATCGACGCGGTCGAGGACGAGGACGGCTTCACGATCCACCCGGGGCAGCCGCGGCCGACCCGGTTCGCCACGTACGAGGACCACCGGATGGCGATGAGCATGGCACTGCTGGGTCTGCGGACGGCCGGGATGGAGATCGAGGATCCGGGCTGCGTCGCGAAGACCTACCCGGACTACTTCACCGACCTGGCAGCGCTCGCCTGACCTTCGGGGGCGCGGATCGGCCGGGTGCAGGCCGGCTGGGCGGGTGCCGGCTGGGCGGGTGAGTGCCGGCCGGGCGGTGCCGGCGCCGCCTCGGAGGTGCCGGTTCATACGGGCGGGCCACAAACGGTGGGTCATGCGGCCAAAGGCGGTCTCGGCGACGCCCGCCAACCGCTGCCCGGCCAGGTCGTCCCGGTGGCGCGCGGTCTGGCCGCCCGGCGGTGATGCGGTCAGGCGGCGCCGGGGGCTTGAGGTCAGGCGGTTCCGGTGGCGCGCGGTCTGGCCGCCCGGCGGTGATGCGGTCAGGCGGCGCCGGGGGCTTGAGGTCAGGCGGTCGCGGGGGCCGGGGTCGTGGCGGCGGCGCGGCGGGCGGCGAGGCGCCAGCGGAGGACGATTGTTGTCGTGAGGGCGAAGCCGATCAGGGCCGGTGCCAGCGTGACCGGGTTCAGGGAGCCGGGGGAGGCCACCGCCGCGCCGATGACCGCGTAGGAGACCGCGGACGGGATGGCGGCGAGCGTGGTGCCCAGCAGGTAGCGCTTGCGGCAGACCGACGTCGTGCCGTACGCGTAGCCGATGAGGCCGTAGGGGGCGAGCGGGAGGAAGCGGACCAGCAGGACCGCCGCCAGGCCGCGGCGGTTGAGCCAGCCGTCGAGGCGCTTGAGGCGGCTGCCGTTCTTGGCGCCGAGCGCGCCGCGGCCCGCCCAGCGGCCCGCGTAGTACGTCGCGATGGCCGCGATCACGGCGGCGGCTAGCGCGGTGGCCGCGCCGGTGGCCGGGCCGAGCAGGGCGCCGCACGCCAGGGTGATCGCCGTGCGCGGCA
This sequence comes from Nucisporomicrobium flavum, assembly GCF_016464385.1. Taxonomy (GTDB): domain Bacteria; phylum Actinomycetota; class Actinomycetes; order Mycobacteriales; family Micromonosporaceae; genus Actinoplanes; species Actinoplanes flavus_A. Next base: position 26,384 of record NZ_JADMLH010000012.1, read on the forward strand.
CCAGCACCGAGAGGAGCAGGCCGCCCACCACGGCGATCGCGACCGCGGCGGCCGGGCCGAGTGCGAGGACGGAGTCGGCGATCGACTGCAGCGGCAGCAGCGCGGCGGCGCCGCCCAGGAGGGCGACGACGGAGGTGAGGACACCGAAGCGCAGGGCCCGCCGGCGCCACCCCATCGGGGCGTGCTCGAGCTCGGCGCCCGCCGGCGTGTCCGGGGTCTGCTGGCTGGCCTGAGGGTCCGCGGGAGAGCTGTGCACGCCCCGCGGGGCGATCAGGGTGTCAGTCATGCAGGCGTACCGCCCCTTGGTCTCGTCGGTCCAGGAAAGTGCAGGTCAGGCGCTTGCTGCGGCGAGCCGCTCGCCTCGGAGCCGGTCGGCCCAGGTGTCGTCGAGAGGTGCAAGACTATCCGCGCCGATCGCCCAGCGCAGGAGCAGATCGGCTATATCTGGGTTGCGGGCGAGCGCCGGCCCGTGCGCGTACGTGCCGAGGATCTTCCCGTGCCACGCGCCTTCGGTGTGGCCGTCGTTGCCGATGCCGGCGGTGACCCGGGCGAGCGGTGCGACGCCCGGGCCGAGGTGGGTGCGGCCGCCGTGGTTCTCGAAGCCGGTCAACGGCGGGAGTCCCAGCCGCGGGTCGATGTCGCCGCGCACCTCGCCGACCGCGCGGGTCTCACCGCGGTCCGAGGAGATGTCGAGCAGGTCGAGCCCGGCGCACTGGGCTCCCTTGGCGTAGAACGAGCGACCGAAGAGTTGGTAACCGGCGCACACCGCGAGCACGGCCGCGCCCTGGGCGACCGCCCGGTGCAGGCCGCCGTCGGCGATCAGGCGCTGGGCGGCGAGCGCCTGCGGGCCGTCCTCGCCGCCGCCGATGAGGTAGATGTCGGCGGTCGAGGGCATCGCCTGGTCGGAGCGCACCTGGTAGGTCTCCACCGGGATGCCGCGCAGGGCGGCACGGCGGGCCAGGATCAGCATGTTGCCCCGGTCGCCGTACGTCGACAGCAGGTCCGGGTAGATCCAGACGATCCGGAGCACGCTCTCGGTCGACCTCTCAGTTGACACGGTCCAACTCCGCTCGGATGTCCTGGAACGCCGTGTAGTTGGCGATCACCTCGAGCCGTCCGGGCGGGGTGGCCCGGATCGCCTCGTCGAAGGTATGCACGTGCCGGAACGGCACTTCGTTCACTTCCAGCCGTACGGCGAGGTCGAAGGCCCGGTCGCCGGTGATCAGCACGGGGCGTCCGCGCAGCGGCGAGAAGTCGACGTCGTAGAGCCAGGAGGTGTCGAAGCCGTCGGGGTCCCGGGCGTTGATCGAGAGCAGCGTCGGCGCCTCCTCGGCCATGTCGAACGCCTCGAGCCAGCTCGCCGGGTTCTTGGCCAGCAGCAGCCGGATGGTGCGCCCGTCACGCTCGACCTGCGCGTAGCGGCCGGCCACGGAAGCCACGCTCGCCAGGCGGGGGACGGCCTCTATGGGGCGTACGCCGAATTCCGCGGCGACGGCCAGCGCGGTGGCCGCATTGCCCAGGTTCACGTGCCCGGGCAGTTGCAGTTTGACCAGGTGCCAGTCGCCCCGGGGGTCGACGACGCCGTCGTCCTCGACGGTCCACTGGGCCTGGGGGCGGCGCAGGGTGCAGCCGGTGCACCACCAGTCGCCCTGGGCCCGGTTGATGGGGGCCCCGCACTCGGGGCAGACCCACGAGTCGTCGGTCCACCGCTGCCCGGCGCTGAACCAGGTGACGTGGCCGGCGCCGACCGCCGACCAGACCACCATCGGGTCGTCGGCGTTGGCGACCACGTGCACGTCCGGGTGGGCGGCGAGGGCGGTGCGCCACAGCTGCGCCATCATCGCCACCTCCTTCGCCCGGTCGAGCTGGTCGCGGGAGAGGTTGAGCAGGGCCACGACGCGCGGGGTCGTCTCGTCGATCACGCGGGCCAGGTAGTGCTCGTCGACCTCGAGCACGGCGAACGGGGTCGCGCCCGCCTTCGCCAGGGCGGAGGTGTGCCCGGTGGGCATGTTGGCGCCGAAGGAGTTGGTGGCGACGGGGCCGAGCACGCCGAGCGCGGCGGCGGCGAACCGGGTCGTCGTCGTCTTGCCGTTGGTGCCCGAGACGAGGGCGATCGCCCGCCCGGAGGCGAGGTTGCGCAGCAGGTCAGGATCGATCTTCAGGCCGATCCAGCCGCCGATCACCGAGCCGTCGCCGCGACCCGCCGCGCGTGAGAGCGCAGCGGCCGTACGCGACACCGAAGTCGCGACCTTGGCCCGTAGGGGCATCTTCCCGTCCGTCACGGGACACGAGGGTACCGGAAACGGACACTACGTCGAGTGGTGCCGGGTGGGCTGTGGACAAAGCCCGGCCGTGGGGGAGCCGGTTCCGCCGAAAGGGGGAGCCCGGTCGGTCGTCCGGTGCCGAGTTTGCGCCGGTGGGGGCGTTTGGGGTGGCATTCGCCCGACCTGACCGACGTCCAGGACTCGCCCGGCCGCGGCTTTTTATGTGTTCTGATTCACCCGTAACCTTCGACGTTTCGTGATCGTCTGACCGCTTTCCGTATCGGCATTTGTCACGTGGCAGTCACAAAACGGACACGTTCCATCGTGCCAAATACGGAGAGTGACGGACCATGGGCTCACGGTCGGACGAAAAATCGGGTAGGCAGGGTGGGCCGGTGAGCGCCCGCTCGCCGCTCGCACCAGGCTGGCCACGCCGAGCCCTGCCCCGGCCTGCCAGGTGCGACCACACAGCACGTGAACAACCACAAAGGCATACGGGGGCAGGGACGGGGGACCCAATTCCGGTCCGCTGCGAGCCACCTCGGCCCGCACGACCTTGGGGTGAAGCCGCCACCTGGCGGCCGGGCACACCTTCCCGCCCGAACCCGACAGCTAACCTCGCAGGCGTGCCGGAGGGATATCTCTACCGTGCACGAACGCAGTTCGAGCCGTGGCCGCCGCACGTCCGTCGGCACCGGAACCGTCGCACTGTCCCTGGGTCTCTGCCTCTGCGCCGGCCAGCTGGTCGCGACGCCGGCAGCGTCCGCCGCTCCGGTCACCACGGCGGCAGCGGTCAAGTCCGTCAAGCCCAAGCAGACCGTCAAGTACAACAAGCGGACGGTCACGTGGGGCTCGGCGGTCAAGGTCACCGTGAAGCTCATCGACCCGAAGTACCCCAAAAAGGTCACCTACGGGTCGGTCCGCCTGCAGTCCAAGGTCAACGGCAAGTGGAAGACCTGGCAGACGAAGCGGCCGAAGGCCGGGACGGTCAGCTTCACCACCAAGCCGGGCACCTCGGCCTGGTACCGCACGTACTACACCGGCACCACGGGTCTGAAGCCGGCCGCGACCAAGGCCGTCAAGATCAAGGTCAAGGCCAGCGGTGCGAAGATCCTCGCCGAGGCCAAGAGGCACAAGGGCGCCCCGTACCGCTTCGGCGCGTCGGGCCCCAACCGCTTCGACTGCTCCGGCTACACGATGTACGTGTACCGCAAGGCCGCGGGCAAGAAGCTGCCGCACAAGGCCAACTCGCAGCAGCGGTACGGGTCGGCGGTCAGCAAGAGCAAGAAGAAGGCCGGCGACCTGCTCGTCTTCCGATCCGGCTCGTACGGCACCCACGTGGGCATCTACGCGGGTGGCGGCTACATGTGGGCCGCGCCGCACAGCGGTTCCTCGGTGAAGAAGCAGAAGGTCTACAGCAGCAACTACGTCGTCCGGCGGATGGTCTGACGCACGTCAGCGCACTGAGGTAGGCAAGCAGTACGACAGTTCAGTGGGGCGCGACCCGGTTCGGGTTGCGCCCCACTGTCATGTCCGCCGAGGGGAAGCGCACGCCCGCGCCGGGGAAGCGCACGCCCGCGCCGGGGAAGCGCACGCCCGCGCCGGGGAAGCGCACGCCCGCGCCGGGGAGAGCATGCCTGCGCCGGCGGAACTGGGGGTGTGATCTTCTGCCCGTTCTTCTTGACGGCACTGCCCGGATGCCCTCCACTTCTCGCCCCACGGTCCCTCCACTTCCCTCCCGGAACCCCTTCCGGCCGCGCGATAGGCCCGATTTGGGCGGAGTTTTCGGCCCGCCTGCGCCCCATGTCGGAAAGTGGACCTTGATCGGGGCGGCTGCGCCCTCCACTCCGGCCCACCGCCTCTGACGTGCGCATTCATCCGCGAATCCGGTTCGCGGACGGGCCGATTCCGGTTGCGGGTGGAGGGAAGTGGAGTAGAGTGGAGCGCAGTGGCAGGGCCGGAGCGGACCTGCCGGCCCGAGTGAACCGGCGGACCGCGAACCGCCACTGGGCAGGGGGGTTGGCCGATGTTCCTCGGCACGCACACCCCGCGCCTGGACGACAAGGGCCGGCTGATCCTTCCGGCGAAGTTCCGGGACGAGCTGGCGGGAGGTGTCGTGATCACCAAGGGGCAGGAACGTTGCCTGTACGTGTTCCCGATGCCGGAGTTCCAGCGCATCGCCGGGCAGCTTCGCGACCAGCCGGTCACCAACAAGGCCGCCCGGGCCTACAGCCGGGTGTTCTTCGCCAGTGCGCACGACGAGATCCCCGACAAGCAGGGCCGGGTCACCATCCCGGCGCACCTGCGTGAGTACGCGGCGCTCGACCGCGAACTCGTGGTGATCGGTGCGAGCACGCGGGTGGAGATCTGGGACAAGCAGTCCTGGGAGCAGTACCTCTCGGCGAGCGAGGACGAGTTCGCCGACATCGAGGAGGGGGTGCTGCCGGGCGGGCTGTAAGCGTCGCTGCATGCCGGCCGCCGTGGTGGTCCGGACGTCGCTGCCGCCGTACTGCGAGATCTCCAGCCGCTCCCGCTCCTGGCGCCTCTTCCCCGGTGCCAGGCGTGAGTCCGAATGCGGCGCGCCCGCTTGGCACCCGGGCACGAGCGGATGGGGATCTGGCGGTACGGAAGACGACCGGACGCCGATCGGGAACGAACGGCCGCGTAGCGCGCGGGAAAGAGCGGGGCGATGGGGGTCGACATGGGGGAGCTGCGCGGCACGCACGTGCCGGTGCTGCTCGAGCGCTGTCTCGAGCTGCTCGCCCCCGCGCTGGATCGCCGGGGGGCGGTCCACGTCGACTTCACGCTCGGGCTCGGCGGGCACGCCGAGGCGGTGCTGGAACGGCACCCCGACGCCGTCCTCGTCGGACTCGACCGCGACCCCGAGGCGCTCGCGCACTCGCGGCGGCGGCTCGAGCGGTTCGCCGGCCGCACGCACCTGGTGCACGCGGTGTACGACGAGCTGCCGGAGGTCCTCGCGGACCTGGGCTATCCCGTGTTCCACAGTGGGCTGTTCGACCTGGGCGTCTCGTCGCTGCAGCTGGACGAGGCGGACCGGGGCTTCGCGTACGCGAAGGACGCGCCGCTGGACATGCGGATGGACCAGTCCCGCGGGATCACCGCGGAGGAGGTCGTCAACGGGTACGAGCCCGGCGAGCTCGTCCGCATCCTGCGGCAGTACGGCGAGGAGAAGTTCGCTCAGCGCATCGTCTCGGCGATCGTCCGGGAGCGGGCGAAGGGGCGGATCGTCTCCTCGGCGCGGCTCGCCGACCTGGTCCGGGACGCGATCCCGGCCGCCGCGCGGCGAACGGGTGGAAATCCCGCGAAAAGAACGTTTCAGGCGCTACGTATTGAGGTAAATGCGGAGCTCGCCGCGCTCGAGTCCGCGGTACCGGCTGCTTTGGACTTGTTGGCCCCGAAAGGGCGCCTTGTGGTGATGTCGTATCAATCATTGGAGGACCGGATCGTCAAGCGCGCCCTGGCCGAGAGGGCGCGCAGCACCGGTCCGATCGATCTGCCGGTCGAGCTGCCCGGGACGGGACCGAGCCTGCGGCTGCTGACCCGCGGGTCGGAGCCGCCGACGGCGGCGGAGGTCGCGGAGAACCCGCGGGCGGCTTCGGTGAAGCTGCGCGCGGCGGAACGGATCGACGAGCAGGACCAGGCACGAGGGGCCGCCCGCGAACGGCCCCGGATGTCTGCCACGCACGGGGGACGAGGGCGGCGACGCCCGGGGGAACACCAGGAGGGGGAGGGGCATTGAGCGAGCGCATGTCGGCTGCGCCGCGGTCGGGGGGCCGGACCGCGGAGCAGTCGCAGAAGGGCCGGCGTACGCCGGTCGGCACGAAGGGGGCGGCGCGGGGGGCGCGCCAGTTCCCCGTCCAGGGCACCACCGCGCTGAAGCTCGACGCCGAGCAGCAGCGGGACACGGTCGCGACGCCGCGCCTGCGGGTCGCGCCGCCCGCACCGATCAACGCGCCGCGGGCGCCGTTCATCGCGCTGGTGGTGGCGGTGGTCGTGGCCGGTGTGCTGGGCATCCTGATGATCAACACGAAGACGGCAGAGAACTCGTTCCAGCTCGACTCGCTGCAGAAGCGGCAGTCCGATCTGGACGCGCGGCAGCAGGCGCTGGAGAACGAGATCGCCGCCAACAACATGCCCGGCAGCCTCGACGCGGCCGCGCGCCGGCTCGGGCTGGTACGGGCGGACTCGCCGGCGTACATCCGGCTCCCCGACGGCAAGGTCTTCGGCGTGCCGAAGCCGGGCAGCGGTGAGCCGGCGGTGACCGCGCAGGACCCGCAGGAGTCGGCCGCGGCTGTACAGCGGGCGAAGGCCACTCAGGGCGCGACCAACCAGGGCGCGACCACCCAGGATGCGACCACCCAGGACGTGACCGGGGCGGCGACCCAGCAGGGCTCGACGGCCGGCCAGACGGTGACCGGTCAGACGACGGGTCAGACGGGGACGGGCCGGACGGCCACGGGGACGGGCACGTCCCCGGTGACAGGGCAGTAGCGCGGTGCCACCGCGTTCGGACGAGACGCCGCGCCGGGGCCAGGAGCCCCCGCGCGGCGCGTCTGCACCCGACCAGGCTTCCGGCGCCGATGACGAACGCGGCCGGGGCTTCGGGGGGATCGGCGACGCGCGGGCGTACACGCCGCGGGGCCGTACGGTGCGCGAGGGCGACCAGCGCACCCGGTCGCCACGGAGCGGGCGTACGAGTGACCCGTTCCGCCCGTCGCTGCAGGTTCTCGACGGCGGCCGCCCGCCCCGGGAGCGACGCCGGGACGCCGAGGAGGAGCCGCCGCCGCGGCGCGCCCGGGACCGTGACGCGCAGGCCGAGCCGCGCGGGGCACGCGAGCGCCGGCGTGACGAGGACGCCCGGGAGAGCCGGGCGCGCAAGAGCCGCGAGCAGGCCGGGCGTGACGAGCCGCGCGGACGGGTGCAGGCCGGGCGTGGTGAGCCGACACGCGTGACCGCGGGTGCCGGGCGTACCCGGTCCACCGCGAACCCACGGCGCGGTGCTGCGCCGCGTACCGAAACCTCCGCGCGGCCCGGACGCGATCGTCGCGTCGCGGCAGCGCCCGGGCCACGACGCGACCCGGGCGGACGGTCCGGCGCCGCGCGGCCCGGCACCCGGCGTCCCGGGCCGGTCGTGCCCGCCGAGCCGCCGAAGCTGGCCAACAGCACCAGGCGGCTGCGGCTGGGCACCGTCCTCGCGCTGTCGCTGTTCGTGGCGATCGGGGTGCGCCTGGTTGTGCTGCAGGTCGGCGACCCACCGGCGGACGCGCAGAACGTGCTGGAGTGGCGGCAGACCCGGGTCGTGCTGCCCGCGCCGCGCGGCAGCATCCTCGACCGTTCGGGTGCCGTGCTGGCCCACAGCGTCGAGGCCCGTTACATCTACGCCGACCCCGAGATGGTCAAGGACCCGGTCGCCACCGCCGCGCGCCTGTCGCCGCTGCTCGGCATCCCGCAGTCCAAACTGGTCCAGCTGATGGCGAAGAAGAAGCGGCCCGGTGGCGGCGCCTCCCAGTTCGAGTACCTGGCCCGGGGCGTCGACATCGCGGTCGCCGACCGGATCAAGGGCCTGAACCTGCCCGGCATCGGCTCCGGCCGCGACGAGCGCCGGGACGTGCCGGGCGCCGACCTGGCGGCCAACCTGATCGGCTTCACCGGCGAGGACCACACCGGTCTGGAGGGCATCGAGGCGCGCTACGACGAGCTGCTGCGCGGCACCGACGGCGAGAAGGTCTACGAGGTGGGCCAGGGCGACCTCGCCAAGGAGATCCCCGGCGGCTACCACCGGGAGACCCCCGCCGCGCCCGGCTCGTCGATCGAGCTCACCATCGACCGGGACCTGCAGTACGAGGTGCAGCGCTACCTCACCCAGCAGATGAAGAAGGTGCAGGCCACGGTGGCCGGCGCGATCGTGCTGGACGCCCGTACCGGGGAGGTCCTGGCGCAGGCCAGCTACCCGACGTACAACGCGCAGAAGCCGTTCGACTTCAAGCCGACCGAGCGGGTGGACGCGGTCTCCAGCGTCATCTCCGACCCGGGCTCGACGCACAAGGCGTTCACGATCGGGGCGGCGCTGCAGGAAGGCGTCATCGGCAAGAACTCCGAGATCACCGTCGGCCGCGCGCTGATGCTGGGTGGCACGCCGTTCAAGGACGACCACCCCTTCGCCAACGGTACGAAGCTGAGCATCCCGCAGGTGCTGGCGTACTCGTCGAACGTCGGCACGATCCGGATCGGGCAGAAGCTCGGCAAGGACAAGCTGTACGAGTACCAGCAGAAGTTCGGGCTGGGCCGGCCCACGAACGAGGGCATGCCCGGCGAGGCGACCGGGCGGCTGCTGAGCCCGGACGAGTGGAGCGGCTCGGCGTGGGGTTCCGTGCCGATCGGCCACAGCGTCGACGCGACCCTGCTGCAGATGGCGGCCGGGTACGCGGCCATCGCCAACGACGGCGTCTACATCCAGCCGCACCTCATCCGGTCCACGATCTCCGGCCGGGACGGCATGGTGACCACGCCCGCCCCGCCGGAGACGCACGAGGTGCTCAGCCCGCAGACGGCCCGCGACCTGCGCGAGATGATGGAGGCCGTGGTCGACGCGAAGGGCGCCACCGGCACCCGCGCGAAGGTCGAGGGCTACCGCGTCTCCGGCAAGACCGGCACCGGCAAGATGCTCGTCGACGGCCAGTACACCAGCCACAACGCGGGCTCCTTCATCGGCATGGCGCCGGCCGAGGACCCGCGGTTCGTCGTCGGGGTCTTCGCCGACGTGCCCGACGGCACCGGCGGTGTCGTGGCCGCGCCGGCGTTCAGCAAGATGATGGGCTCGGCTCTGCTCCACTACCGTGTGCCGCCGTCCGGTACCCCGCCGCCGACGTTCGAGTGGAAGGACTGACGCCGCCGGATGGCGTTCGCAGCACGGGCCGGGTCACCGGGTAGGGTCTGACGCCGTGTCCGGCATTCCTCGTCCCCAGACCGTCCGGCCGTACCGGCTGGCCGACCTCGCGCCGCTCGTCGGCGCGCCGGCCCCCGGCACGGACGGCGAGGTCACGGGGGTGACCCACGCCAGCGGCGAGGTCCACCCCGGAGACCTGTACGCCGCGCTGCCGGGTGCCCGCCGGCACGGCGCCGAGTTCGTGGCAGCCGCCGTGGAGGCCGGTGCCGCCGCCGTGCTGACCGACCCGGCCGGCAGGGCCGCCGCGGAGGCCGCGGGGCTGCCGGTGCTCGTCGTCCCGGATCCGCGCGCGGTGCTCGGCGTGGCCGCCTCGGCGATCTACGGCGACCCCACGGCGTCGCTGACCGTCATCGGGCTCACCGGCACCGCGGGCAAGACCTCGACGGCGTACCTCGTGGAGTCGGGGCTGCGGGCGGCGGGGCTGACCACCGGGCTGATCGGCACGGTCGAGACCCGGCTGGGCGACCTGGTGGTGGACAGCGTGCGGACGACGCCGGAGGCCACCGACCTGCACGCCATCCTCGCCGCGGCCGTCGAGCGCGGGGTGCGGGCCGTGGTGATGGAGGTGTCCAGCCACGCCCTGGCCATGGGCCGCGTCGGCGGCGTGCGGTTCACGGTCGGCGGCTACACCAACTTCGGTCTGGACCACCTCGACTTCCACGCCGACGCCGACGACTACTTCGCGGCCAAGGCGAAGCTCTTCGACGGCCGCTGCCGCTTCGAGGTGCTCAACGCCGACGACCCGGCGCTCAAGCCGCTGTACAAGCCGGACACCATCGACTACTCCGCGGCAGGTGACACCGCGGCCGCCTGGTCGGCCGCCGACGTCGCCGGGGACGCCTTCGGGCAGCGGTTCACCGCTCGCGGGCCGGCCGGTGACGTCCGCGCCGGGGTGGCGCTGCCCGGCCGGCACAACGTGGCGAACGCGCTGCTCGCCCTCGCCGCGCTGACCGCCGCGGGCATCGACCCGCAGGTGGCCGCGGACGGCATCGCCGCGTGCCCGGGGGTGCCGGGCCGCCTGGAGCGGGTGGAGTCGCCGGGCGACGTGCTCGGCGTCGTCGACTACGCGCACAAGCCGGACGCGATCGTGGCCGCCCTGACGGCGCTGCGTGAGTTGGCCACCGCCCGCGGGGGCCGGCTGGTCTGCGTGATCGGCGCCGGGGGCGACCGGGACAGGGGCAAGCGGCCGCTGATGGGCGCCGCCGCGGCTCGCGGGGCCGACCTGGTGGTGGTCACCGACGACAACCCGCGTACCGAGGACCCCGCTGCTGTGCGTGCCGCGGTGCGGCAGGGCGCGGAGCAGGCCGGTGCGCCGGCGAAGATCATCGAGGTGGCGGGCCGCCGGGCCGCCATCGACGAGGCGGTACGGCTGGCCGGCGCCGGCGACGTCGTGGCCGTCCTCGGCAAGGGACACGAACGGGGCCAGGAGGTGAACGGCGAGGTGCTGCCGTTCGACGACCGGATCGAGCTCGCCGCCGCGCTGGCCGTACGCCCGGGCGGTGCCGCTTGATCCGCATGACGCTCGACGAGATCGCCGCGGTCACCGGAGGGCGCCTCGTCAACGCCGGACCCGACGCGACCGTCACCGGCCCGGTGGAGTACGACTCCCGCGCGCTGCTGCCCGGCGGCCTCTTCGTCGCCTTCGCGGGCGAGAAGGTGGACGGACACGACTACGCCGCCAAGGCTGTCGCGGCCGGTGCGGCAGGGGTGCTCGGCAGCCGCGACACCGGCCGGCCCGGCGTGGTCGTCGACGACCCGCTCGCCGCGCTGGCCAAGCTCGCCCACGTCGTGGTGGGGCGGCTGCCGGAGCTGACCGTCGTGGGGCTCACCGGCTCGTCCGGCAAGACCACGACCAAGGACTACATCGGGCAGGTGCTCGCCCGGCTCGGCTCGACGGTGGCGCCCGCGGGGTCGCTCAACAACGAGCTCGGGTTCCCGTACACGGTGCTGAAGGCGACGCCGGAGACGCGGTTCCTGGTGCTCGAGATGGGCGCCCGGGGCATCGGGCACATCGCGTACCTGGCGGGCATCGCAGCCCCGCGGATCGGCGTGGTGCTCAACGTCGGCGCCGCGCACATCGGCGAGTTCGGCTCGGTCGAGGGCACCGCGCAGGCGAAGGGCGAGCTGGTCGAGAGCCTGCCGGCCGACGGGCTCGCCGTGCTCAACGCCGACGACGAGCTGGTCTCCGCGATGGCTTCCCGGACGAAGGCCCGCGTCGTGTTCACCGGTGAGTCCGAGCGGGCGGACGTGCGCGCCACGGACGTCCGGCTCGACGAGCGGGGGCGGGCGGCGTACACGCTGGTGGCCCCGGACGGCGGCAGTGCGCCCGTGCGGCTCGCCGTCACCGGCCGGCACCAGGTCGCCAACACCCTGGCCGCCGCCGCCGTCGCGCTCGAGGCGGGGATGCCGGTCGAGGCGGTGGCCGACGCGCTCGGCGAGGTGGGCATCGTCTCCAGCCGCCGCATGGACGTCTTCGACCGCCCCGACGGGGTCACGGTCATCGACGACTCGTACAACGCCAACCCGTCGTCGACGGCGGCCGCCCTGCGCGCGCTCGCCGCGATGGGGGAGGGCCGGCGCACCGTCGCCGTGCTGGGCTACATGGCCGAGCTCGGCGAGTACGAGCAGTCCGGCCACCGCGACGTCGGCCGGCTCGCGGCCGAGCTGGGCGTGGACCGGCTCGTCGCGGTCGCCGAGGCCGCGCCGGTGCTGGACGGGGCTGCGGGCGTACAGGATTGGAAGGGCGAGCCGATCGCCGCCGCGGACCAGGCGGCCGCCATCGCCGCCGTGCTGGGCGATCTGCGCCCGGGCGACGTCGTGCTCGTCAAGGGTTCGCGCTACCGCACGTGGGAGGTGGCCGACGCGCTGCGCGCGGGAGCCGCCGAGGAGGTTGGCCCGTGAGGGCAGTCATCGTCGCGGCCGCGGTCGCGTTCATCATCTCGCTGTTCGGCACCCCGGTCGCCATCCGCGTGTTCACCGCCCTGAAGGCCGGCCAGCCGATCCGCGCGGTCGGACCGGCCAGCCACCAGGGCAAGAAGGGCACGCCCACGATGGGCGGCGTGGCGTTCATCGTCGCGACGGTGCTGGCGTACGTGGCCGGGCACGTCGCGCTGACCACGCTGCCGTCGCAGCAGATCGCCCAGGTCCAGCCGACGATGACCGCGCTGGTGCTGCTGGGCCTGTTCGTCTTCTGCGGCGCGGTCGGCTTCCTCGACGACTTCCTCAAGGTGCGCAAGCGGCACTCCGGCGGCCTGAGCGCCAAGGGCAAGCTGCTCGGCCAGTTGCTGGTCGGCGGCGGCCTGGGCGTGGCGGCGCTGTACGTGCCCAGCACCAACGGGCAGACCGTGGCGAGCGAGCACATCTCGTTCATCCGCGACATCAGCCTGCTCGACGTCGGCAAGGTCGGCTCGGTCATCGTGTTCGTCTTCGTCATCATGTCGATGTCGAACGGCGTGAACCTCACCGACGGCCTCGACGGGCTGGCGACCGGCGCCTCGATCCTGGTGCTGGGGACGTACGCGCTGATCGGTTTCTGGCAGTACCGGCACTGGTGCGGTGACATCAACTACACCGGCGACTACTGCTACGAGGTCCGGGACCCGTTGGAGATCGCGCTGATCGCCGCGGCCGCGGCCGGCGCCTGTGTGGGCTTCCTGTGGTGGAATACCTCGCCGGCGCGGATCTTCATGGGCGACACCGGCGCGCTGGGGCTGGGCGGGCTCATCGGCGGCCTCGCCATGGCGACCCGCACCACGCTGCTGTCGATCATCATCGGCGGGCTCTTCGTCATCATCACGATGTCCGTGGTGATCCAGATCATCTCGTTCAAGACCACCGGTAAACGGGTCTTCCGGATGTCGCCGCTGCAGCACCACTTCGAGCTGGCGGGCTGGAGCGAGGTCAACATCGTGGTGCGGTTCTGGATCGTCGCCGGCATCTGCGTGGCGATCGGCCTGGGGCTGTTCTACAGCGACTTCCTCCGGGTCATGGGATAGATCTCCCGCGACACGCCACGGGAGCAACCGGGGCCTGGCGTGTCGCGCCACCATGATGGTGGTCATGGTGGAGGAGAAGCCTGAGTCCCGGACCACGGTGACGGTGTCACCGGCCGCCACCGTGCAACCCGCGCCGCCGCCCGTACGCCCGAAGACGCTCAGCCAGCAGCTGCTGCCCGCGGTGCACGGCATGCTGGCCCGGCCGCTGTCCTCGTACTACCTGCTGATCGCCAGCTCCGGCCTGCTGCTGCTGATCGGGCTGACCATGGTGTTCTCCGCGACCAGCGTCAAGGCGTACGAGGAATCCGGCAACGCCTTCACCGCCGTGAGCAACCAGCTGGTCTTCGCGGTGATCGGCATGATCGGGTTCTGGGTGTGCCAGCGCCTGCCCGCCGCCACCCTGCGTTTCTTCGGCGTCTGGATCCTCGGCGTCGCCGTGGTGCTGCTCTGCGTGCTCGACCTGCTGATGGCCATGGGCGCGGTCGGCATCCTCACCCCGTCGAGTACCGGCGCGGTCAGCCTCGGCCCGGTCACCGCCGACCTGCTCTGGCTGTACATCGGCCCCATCGGCCTGCAGCCGTCCGAGTTCGTCAAGTTCGGCGTGGTGATCTGGGGCGCCGACATCATCGCGCGCAAGGGCGCCGACCTGGGCTACTGGCGCGAGCTGTCGATGCCGCTGTTCCCGATCGTCGGCGTGCTCTTCGTGCTGGTCGGCTACAACGACCTCGGCACGATGCTGGTGCTGCTGGCGCTGATCATCGGCCTGCTGTGGGCGGCCGGCGTCCGGACCCGGGTGTTCGCCGCCCTCGGCGTGCTCGGCCTCGCCGGCGTCGGGCTGCTCATCGCCGCCGCCTCGCGCGGCGCGGGCTCCGGCTCGACCGACGCCCCGAACTACCGGCTGCTGCGCATCACCATGTGGCTGGACATGCCGGAGAACTGCAACCTCGGGTACTGCTACCAGATCCTGCAGGCCAAGTCGGCGATCTACGAGGGCGGCTGGTTCGGGGTGGGCCTCGGCAAGGGCGCGCTCAAATGGAACTGGCTGCCCGCCGCCGACAACGACTTCATCTACGCCGTCGTCGCCGAGGAACTGGGCGTGGTCGGCTGCATGGTCATCGCGATCCTGTTCGCCGTGCTCGCGTACACCGGGTTCCGGATCGCGCGCCGCGTCGACGACCCGTTCCGGCGGCTCGCCGCGACGGGCATCACCACCTGGCTCGTCGCCCAGGCCGTGATCAACATGGGCGGCGTGATCGGCCTGCTGCCGCTGACCGGCGTGCCGCTGCCGCTCATCTCCGCAGGTGGCAGCGCCCTCGTCGTGACGATGGCCGGGGTGGGCATCCTGGCCTCGTTCGCCCGCGCGGAGCCCGACGCGGCGCGGGCCCTGCACGCCCGTCCGCCCGCCCGATGGGTACGGCTACTCTGGGCCCCGCTGCCGCCGCTCCCCCCGCCGCGGCGGCCGGGTCCGTCGCGCCCGCCCGTCCAGAAATCCGGCCGGGCACCCGAGAGCAAGGGGGGTGTGAGGAGAGGGTGATGGGTTCGCTCCGGTCGGTGGTGCTCGCCGGAGGAGGTACCGGCGGTCACATCTACCCGCTGCTGGCCTTCGCCGACGCGCTGCGCCGCCACTTCCCCGAGGTGCGGATCACCACCCTCGGCAGCCCGAAGGGGATGGAGAACGACCTCATCCCGCCCGCCGGCTACGACCTGCGCGTCATCCCGGCGTTCCAGCTGCCGCGCTCGATCAACCTCAACCTGCTGCGTACCCCGGACCGGATGTACAAGTCCGCGCACGCCGCCGGCAAGATCCTCGACGAGGTGCAGGCCGACGTGGTGGTCGGCTTCGGCGGGTACGTGTCGGTGCCGGCGTACCTGGCGGCCTGGCGGCGCGAGCTGCCGATCGTCATCCACGAGGTCAACGTGCCGCCGGGCGTCGCCAACCGGATGGGCATGAAGTTCACCAAGAACATCGCGGTGGGGTTCCCGAGCCAGCCGAAGGCCGCCGAGTCGCTGCGCGACGCCCGGGTGGTCGGGGTGCCGCTGCGCACGGCGATCGCCCGGATGGACCGCGCGGCGCTGCGCCCGCAGGCCCTCCAGCACTTCGGCCTGCGCCCCGACCTGCCGGTGCTGTTCGTCTCCGGCGGCTCCTCCGGCGCGCGCACCATCAACCTGGCGGTCGCCGCGGCGGCCAAGAAGATCGCCCACGCCGGCATCCAGGTGCTGCACGTGCAGGGCGGGCGCAACGACCCGTTCGAGGTGCCCAGCGACCTGCCGGTGCCGTACGTGGTGGTGCCGTACCTGTCGGACATGCAGCTCGGCTACGCGGCCGCCGACCTCATGCTGTGCCGCGGCGGCGCGATCACGGTCGCCGAGACCACCGCGATCGGCATGCCGGCCATCTACGTGCCGTACCCGCACAGCAACCAGGAGCAGAAGCGCAACGCCCTGCCCGTGGTGGAGTCGGGTGGCGGCCTGCTCGTGGACAACGCCGAGCTCACCCCGGAGTGGATCGAGCGTACGGTGATCCCGCTCGCCCGCGACCCGCAGCGGCTCGCCGCGATGGGGCAGGCGGCGGGCGCGTACGGCCGGCGCGACGGCGACGAGGCGCTGCTCGACTTCGTGTGCGAGGCGGTCGGCCGGCGATGAACGTACCTGGTAGTAGGGCTGGTAGTAGGGAGAGCGCGGAGTGAACACGGCGGAGCTGAAGCCGGCCGGCGGGTTGACCGCCGAGGACCTGGGCACCGTCCACCTCATCGGCATCGGTGGTGTCGGCATGGGTGGCCTGGCCCGGCTGCTGCTCACCCGGGGCGTACCCGTCTCCGGCAGCGAGCTGCGCGAATGGCCGGCGCTCGCGGCCCTGCGCGCGCTGGGTGGCACGGTCCACATGGCGCACGAGGCGGCCAACCTGGACGGCGTCGACACCGTCGTCTACTCGACCGCGATCCCGCAGGACCACGTCGAGATCGCCGAGGCGCGCCGGCGCGGGCTGCGGGTGCTGCACCGCTCCGAGGCGCTGGCCGCGGCGATGACCGGGCGCCGCACGATCGCGGTGGCCGGCACCCACGGCAAGACCACCACCACGTCGATCATGACGGTGATCCTGCAGCACGCCGGCGAGGACCCGTCGTTCGTCATCGGCGGCGAGATCTCCGCGGCCGGCTCCAACGGCCACCACGGCTCCGGCTCGTACTTCGTGGCCGAGGCCGACGAGAGTGACAAGTCGTTCCTGGTGTACCGCCCGCACGTCGCGATCGTCACCAACATCGAGGGCGACCACCTCAACAACTGGGGCGACCTCGACGGGCTCAAGGCTGGCTTCCTCGACTTCGCCCGGCTCACCGACGACGACGGGTTCGTGGTGACCTGCGCCGACGACGACGGCGTGCAGGGACTCATCGCGGCGCTGCGCGCCGAGGGCAGGACCGTCTACACGTACGGCGAGAGCGAGGCGGCCGATCTGCGGATCACCGACGTGGTCTCGTCCGTGCAGGGCGTGCGCTACCAGGCGACGCTCGACGGCAAGCCGCTGGGCGAGATCACGCTCGCGCTGCCCGGGCGACACATGGGGCTCAACAGCGCCGCCGCCGTGCTGACCGCGCTGCGGCTGGGCCTGCCGCTCGACAAGATCACCGAGGCGCTCGGCTCGTTCCCGGGCGTACGCCGCCGGTTCGAGCGCAAGGGCACGGTCGCCGGGGTGCGTGTGTACGACGAGTACGCGTACCACCCGACCTCGGTCAAGGCGGCGCTGCGGACCCTGCGCGAGGTGGCCGGCGACGGGCGGCTCGTGGTGGTGTTCCAGCCGTACCGCGTCTACCGCACCCGCGACCTGCAGGCCGAGCTGGCCGAGGGGCTGGCGATCGCCGACGAGGTGATCGTCATGGAGGTGTTCGGACCGGGGGAGACCCGCGGTCCCGGCGAGGGCGGCGCCGCGCTCACCGCGGCGATCGACCTGCCGGCGGAGCGCAAGGTCTTCCTGCCGTCGTGGGAGGACGTGCCGGCCGAGGTGGTCAAGCGCAGCCGCCCGGGCGACGTGGTGGTCACCATGGGCGCGCCGCCGATCTCGCTGATGGGCGACGAGCTGCTGGCCGCGCTGGCGGACAGCTGACGAACAGCGGCCGGGGGGCGCGATGAGCGACGGGGGCAGGCGCAACTGGCGGCTGGTACGGGCGGACACCGACGCCGTGCCGCCGTCGGTCCGCCGGTTCATGGCCCGCGCCCGGCAGCGCCGGTTGCGGGCGGCCATGCCGTGGGCGGTCACGCTGGGCGTGCTGCTGGTGGCGGGCGGGCTCGTCTGGCTGGTGTACGGGACGTCGGTGCTGGGCGTACGCCAGGTGCAGGTGGTGGGCATCGACTCGCTCACCGTCGAACAGGTGGAGCAGGCCGCGGCCGTACCCATGGCCGAGCCGCTGGCCCGGGTGGACCTGGACGGGATCCGGGACCGGGTGCAGGCGCTGCCGGCCGTCGAGCGGGCCGTCGTGTCGCGCGGGTGGCCCTCCACGGTCGAGGTGCAGGTCGTGGAGCGTACGGCCGTGGCCGCCGTACCCGTGGGTGAGGGGTTCTCGCTCCTCGACGCCGAAGGCGTGGCGTTCCGCTCGGTGGCACGGCGGCCGCCGGGCCTGCCCGTCGCGAAGCTTGCCGCCCCCGGGCCGGCCGACATCAACACCCGGTCGGCGCTGGTGGTCCTCTCGTCGCTCACCGCCGAGCTGCGCGAGCAGCTCGTCTCGATCTCCGTGCCCGCCCCGGCGCAGGTCAGCCTGGGGTTGCGCAGGAACAGGACGATCGTGTGGGGCGACGACACGGACAGCGAGAAGAAGGCTCAGGTGGCGACCGCGCTGCTGGCCCGCAAGGGCGACACGATCGACGTGAGTGCGCCGACGGTGGTCACCATCCGCTGAGGCGCCCCGCCGCTAACCGGACAAGAGGCGCCAAACGTCTCATTACGTCGAAGGTTACGGCTGAGTCGGATAGTGGGCTCGTAAGCGGACGCCGACACGCCGCGTTGGTCCTTGGATCGGGCGACACGTCCGCTTACGTTGCCCCGAGAGGCTCAGTGGTTGACATAACCCTAAGCCTCTAGTAGAGGGTGAGGGTTTCCTCGCCCTCCCTTGTACGGAGCGGACGTCGATGGCGGTTCTCTGGCCGGACCGCTGGGGCCTCGACGTCCGCCAACCCTGGAAGGGAAGGCTGAGCCCGATGACACCTCCGCACAACTATCTGGCGGTCATCAAGGTCGTCGGCATCGGTGGCGGCGGCGTGAACGCCGTGAACCGCATGATCGAGGTAGGGCTCAAGGGAGTCGAGTTCATCGCGATCAACACCGATGCCCAGGCGTTGCTGATGTCCGACGCCGACGTCAAGCTCGACGTCGGCCGGGAACTCACCCGCGGCCTCGGCGCCGGCGCGCAGCCCGAGGTCGGCAAGAACGCCGCCGAGGACCACCGCGACGAGATCGAGGAGGTCCTCAAGGGCGCCGACATGGTCTTCGTCACCTGCGGTGAGGGCGGCGGCACCGGTACGGGCGGCGCCCCCGTGGTCGCGAACATCGCCCGCAAGCTCGGCGCGCTGACCATCGGCGTGGTCACCCGGCCGTTCTCGTTCGAGGGCAAGCGCCGCCAGGTGCAGGCCGAGTCCGGCATCGACGAGCTGCGCAACCAGTGCGACACCCTGATCGTCATCCCGAACGACCGGCTGCTCGCCCTCGGCGACCGCGGCATCAGCATGATGGACGCGTTCCGCCAGGCCGACCAGGTGCTGCTCTCCGGCGTGCAGGGCATCACCGACCTGATCACCACGCCGGGCCTGATCAACCTCGACTTCGCCGACGTCAAGAGCGTCATGAGCGGCGCGGGCAGCGCGCTCATGGGCATCGGCAGCGCCCGCGGCGACAACCGCGCGGTCGAGGCCGCCGAGAAGGCGATCTCCAGCCCGCTGCTGGAGCAGAGCATGGACGGCGCCCGCGGCGTGCTGCTCTCTATCGCCGGCGGCTCGGACCTCGGCCTTTTCGAGATCAACGACGCGGCCCAGCTGGTCACCGACGCGGCGCACCCGGACGCCAACATCATCTTCGGCGCCGTCATCGACGACGCGCTCGGCGACGAGGTCCGGGTCACGGTCATCGCCGCCGGTTTCGACGGGGGTACGCCCTCGTACAAGCCGGTGGAGACGGCCCGCAAGGTGGTCCAGCAGCCGGTGGCGCCGCCCGCGGTCACGCCCAGCGTGCCCGCGCCGGTGAGCCCCGCGGCCACGACGCCGCCCGCCGCGGCCACCCCGCCGCCGCGCCGGGTGCTCTTCGACGACGTCGACGTGCCGGACTTCCTCAAGAACGGTTCCTGACGCTTGGCGGACCAGGCGCGCCGCGCCCGGCTGGCGGCCTCGCTCGACGAGGTCCGCGAGCGGATCGCGCGCGCCTGTGCCGCCGCCGGCCGCGACCCGGGCGAGGTGGCCCTTGTCGCGGTGACGAAGACGTACCCGGCGAGCGACGTGGTGCTGCTCGCCGGCCTCGGCGTCACGGACGTCGGGGAGAACAAGGATCAGGAGGCAGCCGCCAAGGCCGCCGCGGTTGCCGAGGCGGGGGTCTCGGTGCGGTGGCACTTCGTGGGGCAGTTGCAGCGCAACAAGGCCAGGTCCGTGGCGCGATACGCGGACATGGTGGAGTCGGTGGACTCGCTGCGGCTGGCGTCGGCTCTCGACGCCGCCGCGCAGAAGCACCGGGAGACGCCGCTGGACGTGCTCATCCAGGTCAGCATCGACGGGGATCCCGCGCGGGGCGGCGCGGTGGACTCGGCCGAGGATGCCGATCGGGACCTCTGGCGGCTCGCGGACACCGTCGCCGCGGCCGGCGGGCTGCGACTGCGCGGGCTCATGGCGGTCGCGCCGAAGGAGTGGGACCCCGATCGCGCGTTCGAGCTCCTGGCCGGTCTGGCCGCGCGGCTGCGGGATTCGCATCCCGGCGCGACAGTGCTGTCGGCGGGCATGAGCGGGGACCTCGAGCAGGCCGTCCGGCACGGGGCGACACACGTACGGATCGGCACTTCTTTGCTCGGGATGCGAAACCCGCTGCGGTAGCCTTGCGGCGGGCAGCAAACTACATACGTGTTGTTTATACGCGACGTGCTCGGGCCGCCGCGTCCGACGACGCAGCATCGTGACGGGCGCCGGGGTCAGCTAGGTTTCAAGATCACGGAATCCGTGCAAGGGGGGAAGCGGCACGCCGGGGGAAGCGGGCCGTACACGGACGGAGGTGGGGGCATGGACGAGCGGTTCGGCGCCGAGCAGGGTCTGGTGATCGCATGAGCGCACTGCGCAAGGCGGGCGTGTGGCTCGGTCTCGTCGAGGAGGACGACCAGTACGACGACCGTGGCTACCGCGACGGCGGTTACCGCGAGCGGGAGCGCGACCGGGACTCCGGCTACCGCTACGCCGACGAGTACGCCGACGACGAGGACGATGTCGACGAGGCGCCGTCGCTGCCGCGGGCACGCGCGTCCGAGCGGGGCAGCGGCCGCCTGGAGCGGGCCGCCGCGGCGCTCGACCGCGAGGAGCACGAGCGTGCCGAGCGCGCGGAGCGGGGCAGCGTACGGTCGATCACCCGGCCGGCGGCACCGGTCGCCGAGTCCTCCGGGGGCATGAGCTACTCCACCCGCGAGAACCTGGCCCTCGCGCCGCAGCCACAGGTGCAGCAGCGTCCGGTCGAGGACGAGCAGCGCTACCAGATCACCACGCTGCACCCGACCACGTACCGGGAGGCCCGCACCATCGGCGAGCACTTCCGTGACGGGGTGCCGGTGATCATCAACCTCACCGAGATGGACGAGGGCGACGCCCGCCGGCTCGTCGACTTCGCCGCCGGGCTGGCCTTCGGCCTGCGCGGTACGATCGAGCGCGTGACCAACCGGGTTTTCCTGCTCTCGCCGGCCAATGTCCAGGTCACCGCTGAGGACAAGGCCAAGATCGCTGAGGGCGGCTTCTTCACCCAGAGTTGACCCCTAACGAGGGACCCGCCTGTCGTGCTGTCGATCGTGTTCCAGATCATCTATCTGTTGGTCTATGTGTTCTTCCTGACCCTGCTGGGCCGGTTCGTCCTGGGTGCGGTGCTGCAGTACGGGCGCCGCTGGCAGCCGGGCCGGGGGGCGTCGGCGGCATTGGAGTCGGTGTGGAGCGTCACTGATCCACCCCTCAAGGCGTTGAGGCGTGTGATCCCACCGCTTCGAATTGGTACCGTGAGTTTGGACCTGGCGTCCCTGGTCCTGCTGGTTATCCTGTTCGTGCTTTTGAATCTCGTGTTAGCGCCTCTGATCCGGACCTTCGCCTGACCGCGGAGGACCTGATCGGCTGAGCGCCCCACGCGGCCGCAACTGACCCGAGGAGTTTCGATGCCGCTGACCCCGGCCGACGTGCACAACGTCGCCTTCAAGAAGCCCCCGATCGGCAAGCGGGGGTACGACGAGGAGGAGGTCGACGCCTTCCTGGACGAGGTCGAGCGTGAACTCGCCCGTCTGATCGAAGAGAACAACGAGCTGCGTGCCCAGGTGGAGCGCGGCGGTCGGGGTGGCGCGCCAGCCGGTCCGAGTGCCGACCCGCGGATGGCCGCCGAGCTCAACGACATGAAGGCGCAGCTGGACCGCGTCCAGCGCGACAAGACGGCAGCCGAGCAGGCGGCCCGGCAGATGCAGGCCGAGCTCGAGCAGGTCCGGGCCCAGGGCCCGGTCGGCGGCGGCCCGTCCTCCTCCGGCGGCGGCGACGGCGAGCAGCAGGCGCTGCGGGTCCTCATGATGGCCCAGCGCACCGCCGACGACCACGTGTCCGACGCGCGCCGCGAGGCCGACAAGCTTCTCTCCGACGCCCGCTCCAAGGCGGAGGAGGTCACCCGCGAGGCCCGCGCCAAGGCCGACGCCCTCGAGCGCGACGCCCGCCAGCGGCACCAGGAGGCCATGGGCGGCCTGGACGCCAAGCGGTCCGCGCTGCAGAAGCACATCGAGGAGCTCAAGCAGTTCGAGCGCGAGTACCGCACCCGGCTCAAGGCGTACCTCGAGAGCCAGCTGCGCGACCTCGACGGCCGGGGCCAGGGCCTCGAGGCCGAGCTGGGCCGGGCCGACGCCAACCGCGCGGTCGGCGGCTCGGGCGGTCTCGCCGCTGCGGGCCTCGCCGGCTCGTACGGCGGCAGCCGCGCCAACTCGATCGAGACGGGCCGCTGAGCGCCTGCATCACCCCTCTCGGACCCAACCACCGCGGCGGGGATGAGCCATGATCGTTGTCAGTCTGCTGCTCATCCTCGTCGCCGTGATCCTGCTCGTCCTCGGCCTGGCCGGCGGCTCGAGCGGACTCCTGATCAGCTCCATCGTCGCCAGCCTGCTGGCCGCGGTGGCCCTGGTCGTGGGCGCCCGCCAGGCCGCGGCCGGCCGGCGCGCCGTCGGCGAACCCCTCACCGCCGACCCCGACGACATCCAGCCGGCCGAGCCCTTCGCGGGCCCCGGCCGCCGGCGCCCCGCCGAGCCCGACCCGGCCGAGGCCTTCCTCGCGGCCCAGTCCCGGACGTCGGCGGCTTCCGGACGGCCCGCCGCGGCCGAACCGGCCGACGGAGACCTGTACGGCGAACCGCCGGGCGACGTACGCACGGACGAGGAGCCGTCGGGCGACCGCCTCGACGACGGCTTCGACAACCACCACGACGAAGAGACAAGGACCGCAACCGGCCGGGACGCCGCCTATGCCGCGGGTCAGCGCGACACCGAGGCGGCCCTCACGGGTACGTCCGGGGCGGCCACCGGCCCGGACGTCACCCAGCGGATCGAACCGGACACCGAGCCCGCCGGCACCCCCGGCGACGCCGGTGCGGACCACGTCCCGTGCTCGGGTACGGACACGGACCGCACCGCCACCCGGGCCCCCCAAGGCGCCGACTATGACCAGGCCTCCTCGGTCATCGGCGGCGCCCGCGCCGAGGACGACGACTCCTGGCGCCGGGCCCCCGGGGAAGAAGCGGAGACCGACGGTGACCGGGGACGCACCGGTGCGCCGGTCGGCTCGGAGCCGGCCCGGGGCTTCGGCTCGGAGCCGGCGGCTGGCTTCGGCTCGGCGGCGGACTCCGGGTCGGCAACCGGCAGCTTCGAACCGGCGGCCGGCGGCTTCGGCTCGGAGCCGGCCGAGGGCTTCGGCTCTGCGTCGGATTCCGGGGCGGTGGCCGGCTCCGGTGCGGCCGCCGGGGAGTTCGGGGAGCCGGATCCGGACGACCCCGACGACGAGCCGCCGCCGCAGCGGGTCCGCCCCGCCGACGCGGTGCGCGTGGCCCGCATGGACGCCGAGGTCGTGGTCGTGGACGGCCGCCCGCGCTACCACCTCGCCGACTGCCCGCACCTGCCGGGCCGTTCCACCGAGGCCCTGCCCGTGGCGGAGGCGGTGGAACTGGGATTCAGCCCCTGCGGGCTGTGCCGGCCGGTCGACCGGCTCGTCGCGGCCGCCACCCGCTCCTGACGCCGGCTCGCCGCGGTCGCGGCCAGTGGGGTCACCAGTGATCACCCTTGGTCATCGGGTGACCCCGCTTCGGCGTCCGGACGAAGATCGGCACAATAAGGCATGGCCAAGCCGCGTGCGTCCCGTCCCGGATCCCGCGGCCGGCCCACGCCCGGCACCGGCGACGACCGGACCGCCCCCTCTGCCCGCGGTGACGACGGCGGCCGGACGGGTCGGTCCGCTGCCGACGGCGATGACCTGACCGTCGCGGTGCGGGTGCGGCCCGGGGCCGGCCGGACCAGGGTCGGCGGGCGGTACGACGGTCCGCACGGGCCCGCGCTGATCGTGGCGGTCGGGGCGCCGGCCGTCGACGGCAAGGCGACCGAGGCTGTCCGGCGCGCCCTGGCCGAGGCGCTCGGCGTACGGCCCGCCGCGGTCAGCCTGAAGCTCGGCGCGACCAGCCGGGACAAGGTGTTCATCGTCGTGGGTGACGTCGGGCGCCGCGTCACGGACCTGCGCGACGGGCCGGGATGAGCGCCGGGCTCGACCTCGCGCTGCTGCTCGGGGCCGGCGTGCTGCTCGTCGCCGTGGCCGCCGTCCGGCTCTCCACCCGCCTCGGCCTGCCCAGCCTCCTGGTCTACCTGCTCATCGGGATCGCCATCGGGGAGTCCGGGCTCGGGATCCGGTTCGACGACGCCGAGCTGACCCGTACGCTCGGCTTCTGCGCCCTGATCGTGATCATCGCGGAGGGCGGGCTGACCGCCCGCTGGACCGCGCTGCGACCCGTGCTCGGGCTGTCCGCGACCCTGGCGACGCTCGGGGTTGCCGTCAGCATCGCCGTCGTCGGGACGGTCGTGCACTGGGCACTCGGCCTCGACTGGCGGCTCGCCCTGCTCTACGGCGCTGTGCTGTCCTCGACCGACGCCGCGGCCGTGTTCGCCACGCTGCGGCGGCTGCGACTGCCGCCGCGGATCGTGTCGACGCTCGAGGCCGAGTCCGGCATGAACGACGCGCCGGTCGTGCTGCTCGTGGTGCTGCTCTCCACCGCCACCTTCAGTCACCCGTGGTGGTACGAGGTGCTCGTCGTCGGCTACGAGCTGGCCGCCGGCGCCGCCATCGGGATCGCCGTGGGCGCGGTGGGACGGTGGCTGCTGCGGCACGCCGCGCTGCCGTCCGCCGGGCTGTACCCGATCGCTGCGGTCGGGCTCACCGTGCTGGCGTACGCGGCCGGCGCGGTCGTGCACGCCTCCGGTTTCCTGGCCGTCTACGTGGCCGGCGTGGTGCTGGGCAACGGCCGGCTGCCGCACCGCCGGGCGGTTCTCGGGTTCGCCGACGGGCTCGCGTGGCTCGCGCAGATCGGCCTGTTCGTGCTGCTCGGCCTGCTGGTGTCGCCGGACGAGCTGGTGGCGGCGCTCGTACCGGCGCTGGTCGTCGGCGGTGCGCTGTTGCTGCTGGCCCGTCCCGTGTCGGTCTGGATCTCCGCCCTGGCGGCCCGCAGCGCCCGCCGGCTGGGCTGGCGCGGGCAGGCCTTCCTGTCGTGGGCGGGGCTGCGTGGCGCGGTGCCGATCGTGCTCGCCACCATCCCGCTGTCCAGCGCGGCTCCCGGCGCGGACGGCCTGTTCAACGCCGTCTTCGTCCTCGTGATCATCTTCACGCTGGTCCAGGCCGGGACGCTCGCCCCGGCCGCCCGGCTGCTCGGCGTCACCGCGCCGGCGGAGGCCGCGGAGATCCACGTGGAGACCGCGCCGCTCGAGCGCATGCACGCCGACCTGCTGCAGATCGACGTGGCGCCGGGGTCGCGGCTGGCCGGGGTGCACATCGACGAGCTGCGGCTGCCGGTGGGCGCGAGCGTCACGCTGGTCGTCCGGGACGATGCCGGCTTCGTACCGGGCCCGGACACCCGCCTGCGGACCGGGGACAGCCTGCTGATCGTGGCGACCGCGGACGTCCGGGACGTCGCGGAGCGCCGCATGCGGGCGGTGAGCCGGCGGGGGCGGCTGGCCCGGTGGTTCGGTGAGGACGGCGTGGACCGGGCGTGATCGGTCGGGAATCCGACGGTCGGGATGAGCGGTTTCTGCGGGTAGCGCCATAACCGGGACGGTGTGCCGTGTTGTCGGCGTCCTTCACGTTCCGTATCCTTGCGTGCCTCAAGGAGTGCGCGGTCCCCATGGGCCGCGCCGTTCGTGCACGTGGGGCCGTGCACGCCGGCCGCGTGGGGGCGCGACCGGACGACTGGACCGGGGACGGCGGGCGGCCGTGGCCCGGTGACCGAGACCGCCGATTTCGCCGCGCCTCGCCGCGCGGCCCAGGGGAGCGACGATGGCCAAGGCAAGCGAGAAGGCCGCGCCCAAGCGGTCGCGCAGCGAGGCGGAGTCCGAGAAGATCCGGGTGGCGCTCGTGGAACGCCGGGACGAGCTGCAGGCGGAGTACGACCAGTCGCTCACCGAGATCACCGAGCTGCAGCGGGAACGGCTCGCCGACTCCGCCGGGGACGACCAGGCGGACACCGGCACGAAGACGTTCGAACGTGAGCAGGAGATCACTCTGGCGAACAATCTGCTGGAGCGGATCACACAGGTGGAACGCGCCATCGAGCGGCTCGGCGAGGGCAACTACGGTTGGTGCGAGCGATGCGGCAACGCCATCCCGGTCGAGCGGCTGGCGGCGTTCCCGGTCGCGACCCTCTGTGTGTCCTGCAAGCAGTTGGAGGAACGACGCTGAACGCCGACGAGGCAGCGGCCGGCGCTCCCGGCGCCGCACGGCCGGGCCGGCCCGGTTTCGCCCGCCGGGCCGTGCTGGTCCTGGGCGGCACCGCGCTGCTCGCCGTCCTGATCGACCAGATCACCAAGGAACTCTCGACCAACGGGCTCACCGAGGGAGAGCCGGTCCGCATCCTCGGCGGGCTGGTCTACCTGTCGCTGACCCGCAACAGCGGCGCCGCCTTCAGCCTGGGCAGCGGGTTCACGTGGGTCTTCCCGCTCGTCACGCTGGCTGTCATCGGCTGGATCGGCTGGATGACCCTGCGGCTGCGATCCGTGCCGTGGGCCGTGGCGCTCGGCCTCGTCCTGGGCGGCGCCCTCGGCAACCTGGGCGACCGGCTGTTCCGGGCCCCCGGCATGTTCCAGGGCCACGTCGTCGACATGATCAGCCTCTTCGGGCCGTACGCGCAGTATTTCGCGATCTTCAACGTCGCCGACAGCTGCCTGAGCGTCGGGGTGGTCCTCGCGGTGCTGCTCGAGCTGACCGGCCACCAGCGTGACGGGTCACGGGTGACGAAGAAGGAGAAGGCGACCACATGACGGCCCGTTCGCTTCCCGTACCGGACGGGTTGGACGGCATGCGTCTCGACCAGGCCGTGTCGCGGCTGTTCGGGCTGTCCCGCACGGCCGCCGCGTCGCTCGTCGAGAACGGCGACGCGCTCGTCGACGGGGTGCCGCGGCCCAAGTCCGACAAGGTGGCCGCGGGCGCCTGGCTCGAGGTCACGCTGCCCGCGCCGGTCACCGCGCCCGCGATCGTGGCCGAGCCGGTGCATGGGATGGCCATCGTCTACAGCGACGACGACATCGTCGTGGTGGACAAGCCGGTGGGCGTCGCCGCGCACCCGAGCCCCGGCTGGACCGGGCCCACGGTCATCGGCGGGCTCGCCGCGATGGGCCAGAACGTGGCCACCAGCGGCGCCGCCGAGCGGCAGGGCGTCGTGCACCGCCTCGACGTCGGCACCACCGGGCTGATGGTGGTGGCGAAGAGCGAGATCGCGTACAGCGTGCTGAAGCGGGCCTTCAAGGAGCGCGAGGTGGACAAGCGCTACCACGCGGTGGTGCAGGGCCACCTCGACCCGCTGCGCGGCACGATCGACGCGCCGATCGACCGGCACCCCACGGCCGACTACCGGTACGCGGTCATGTCGGACGGCAAGCCCAGCGTCACCCACTACGACACGCTCGAGGCGTTCCGGTCCGCGAGCCTGATCGACGTGAAGCTCGAGACGGGGCGTACGCACCAGATCCGGGTGCACTTCTCGGCGCTGCGGCACCCCTGCGTGGGCGACCTCACGTACGGCGCGGACCCCACGCTCGCCGCCCGCCTGCAGCTGGGCCGGCAGTGGCTGCACGCCCGGGAACTCGCCTTCCTGCACCCGCGCACGCAGGACGAGGTCAGGTTCGTCAGCGACTACCCTGACGACCTGGGGTACGCGCTGGACGTGCTCCGCGACGCGAGCTGACGACCGCCGCCGGAGGGAAGTCCCATGAGGCCCGGTGACCGGATGATGCCGTGGGCGGCCCGCGGGCTGTCCCGCGGCGGCGCCGGCGCGTTCCGGCAGCGGCTCCTCACCGGCCTCGCCCTGGCGGGGGCCGCCGCGATGCTGATCACGGTCGTGACGATCACCGACCGCGGCCCCGGCGTCGACAATCCGCCCGGCGACGTCGTCCGGGTGGGCGTCGTGGAGGGCCAGCCGGTCCCGGCGTACCTGCGGTCCAGCCGTGGGGAGCTGGCCGCGCTGCTGCCCTCGTCCGGCTCGCCGGTCGCGGGGGAGACGTGGGCGCTGGTGAGCCTGGCCGCGTACTACCCGCCCGACCGGCTGCCCGGCGTGCTGGACGGGGCGGCGGTGGCCCAGGTCTACGCGCGGGCGCCGCTGCCCGACGTACGGACGCAGGTGGTGAAGATCTCCGTCTACCGGATGCCGCAGGACGTGGTCTCCGGGATGCTCGACGCCGCGCTGGCCCGGGACCAGGAGCAGGCCGATTACCGCAAGCTCGGCGGGGAGCTCAAGGGTGACGGCGTGAACGAGGTGCGGCTGCGGCGGGCGTACGACACGGCCGCGCGTACGGCCGCCGCGGAGGCCGCCGCCTACCGGTCGCAGTGCGCGTGCGTCTTCGCCGCGGTGGTCCGGGCCGCCCCGGTGGCGTTGAACCGGCTGGCGGAACGCCCCGAGGTGCGCGTGGTCGACCCGGCCCCCGAGGTGCGGCGCCTGGACCGTACGGAATTCCGGCCCGTCCTGCCGGAGACACCCGACCACCCCGGTCCGGTGCCGCGGTCGTCGCCGGGCCGCCCTGTTGCCCCGGAAACCCTGACACCACTACCCTCATCGACCGGGGCGAGTGTGACATCGGCCTCATCGCACGGCCCCATTCCGGGGCCTGCACCGTCCGCCACGGCGCCGGAGGAGAGCGCTGCCGTACCGTCCGTCCCGCCCGCCGGCCCGGGTCCCCATGTGCCGGCCTCGGCTCCGGGAGCATCCCGGAGCGGGTCCAGGCGTTAATTTCTCCGTCGGCGTCGACCCGGAGGGCCGCCGCAACCGTACGGACGGATGCACGTGCGCGTGTGTTGTGTCGCTGGGTGATCAACGGATCGCGCATTTGCGGCTGTCAGGTGTGGCCCGAATAGGGTGGGCGTCCGTAGCCTGTTGCGAGGCGACGACGCCGTCGAGGACCGAGTTCGAGTAGGCGCTGGGAGGACGAGCCGTGGACGGGACCGAGACCGGCTGGGGCCGGCCTGCGGAACCAGCCCCGCGTTGGCGGGCGCTGCTCGACCGCGCCCGGCACGGAGCCCGGACGGCCGAGGAGTCCGAGGCCGAGCAGGACGATCCGGAGGCCGTCGCCCGCCGCCAGGCGAGCGCGCCGCCGCTGCCCAGCCGCCCGGTGGGCCGCCCGTTCAACCCTCTCGACCCCCGCCAGCGCGAGCAGGCTCCGCACAACGGGTACGCCCCCGTGCCGGCCCCGGCACCCCTGCCGCCGGTCAACCCGCTCGAGCGGCGCGCCGGCCGGGCCAGCCTCGGCGAGCGCCTCGGCGCCTCCGAGCCGCTCCAGCCGGAGCGCCCCGCCGACATGCGCGGCCAGGACCCCCGCGGCCTCGACCCGCGGGGCCCGGAGCCGCGCGGCCTTGATCCGCGGGGCCCGGAGCCGCGCGGCCTTGATCCGCGGGGCCCGGAGCCGCGGGGTCTTGATCCGCGGGGCCCGGAGCCGCGGGGTCTTGAGCCGCGCGGTCTTGATTCGCGGGGCCCGGAGCCCCGGCCGGGCAACCGGCTCGAGGCCCGCCGGCAGTCCCGCATCGGCGAGGGGTTCCAGGCGCGCCCGGACGCCGAGCCGCACAGCTTCTTCAACCCCGCGACCCGGTCGGTGCCGCCCCCCATCGGCAGGGTCGCCCCCGAGCAGGCTCCGCCCAGCCGCGGAGCCGCCTCGGTCGGGTCCGCGTCCGTGCTCCCGCCGCCGCCCGTCGCGCCGCCCCCGCTCACCGCGCCCGGCGGGCCGTCGCCGCTGACAGCGCCCGGCGGGCCGTCGCCGCTCACCGCGCCCGCCGCCGTCCCGCCGATGACCGGGCCGCCGCGCAGCGCCGCCGCCCCCACGTCGCCCGCGGCCCGCATCGAGTGGCGCCAGACCCGTCCCGAGCCGGAGGACCGCGCCGCCTCGGTGCTGCGGCGCAAGCTCGGCAAGCCGCGCGTGCTCGCCTTCGCCAACCCCAAGGGCGGCGTACACAAGACGACCGCCACCGTGCTGGCCGCCGCCACCATCGGCAGCGTCCGCGGGCGCGGGGTGCTCGCGTGGGACGACAACGAGCTGCGCGGCACGCTCGGGCTGCGCGCCGGCAGCGCCCGGCACGCGCGCACGATCCGGCACCTGGTCAGCGACCTGCTGCAGATCGAGAACATGCACGGCAACGAGCTGATGCAGTTCTTCGACGGTTACCTGCGGCACGCCTCGGACGGGTCGTACGACGTGCTCGCCGGCGAGGAGAACCCGCGGTTCGCCCAGCGGCTGGACCAGGGCACCGTGCGGCGGGTGATGGACCTGCTGCGGCGTACCCATGACGTGGTCTGCGTGGACACCGGCAACAACGTCGAGAGCGTCAACTGGCAGACCGTCATGCGCAGCGCCGACCAGCTGGTCGTGACGACGGTGCCGCGTGAGGACGCCGCCTTCACCGCCGACTGGATGCTCGACGTGCTCAACGAGACCGGCATGGAGGACCTGGTCGCCAACGCGGTGACGCTGATCTCCTGCCCCTCGCCGGGCAAGCTGCCGCTGCTGGACGACCTCGCCAAGCACTTCGCCACGCGCACCCGGGCGGTCGCGGTGGTGCCGTACGACCCGGCGCTGGAGGTCGGCTCCTCGATCGAGTACGGCGTGCTCCAGCCGGAGACCAAGCAGGCGTGGCTGCGCGCCGCCGCTGTGATGATCGAGCCATTCGCCGAATAGGCGGGTGTCACCGGTGCCGTCCGCCGCGGGCCGGGACTAGGCTCGCAACGCCACAACCGCCGCGGGAGTAAGGGGGCCCTGGGTGTCTGACTCGTTCGTGCACCTCCACGTGCACACCGAGTATTCGATGCTCGACGGCGCCGCCCGGCTGAAGGATCTGTTCACCGAGGCCAGTCGTCTCGGCATGCCCGCCGTGGCGATCACCGACCACGGCAACATGCACGGGGCGTACGACTTCTACACGCAGGCGACCGCGGCGGGCGTCACGCCGGTCATCGGCATCGAGGCGTACGTGGCCCCCGAGTCACGCCTGCACAAGGCGCGCGTGAAGTGGGGCCGCCCGGAGCAGAAGTCCGACGACATCTCGGGTAACGGCGCGATCACCCACAAGACCATGTGGGCGCGCAACGCGCAGGGCCTCAAGAACCTGTTCCGCCTCAGCAGCCGGGCGTCCATGGAGGGCCACTACGTCAAGTGGCCGCGGATGGACATGGACATCATCGCCGAGCACGCCGAGGGCATCATGGCCACGACCGGCTGCCCCTCCGGCGCGGTGCAGACCCGGTTGCGCCTGGGCCAGGACGAGGAAGCCTTCAAGGTCGCCGCGCAGTACCAGGAGATCTTCGGCAAGGACAACTACTTCCTCGAGATCATGGACCACGGCCTCGAGATCGAGAA
This sequence comes from Nucisporomicrobium flavum, assembly GCF_016464385.1. Lineage (GTDB taxonomy): Bacteria > Actinomycetota > Actinomycetes > Mycobacteriales > Micromonosporaceae > Actinoplanes > Actinoplanes flavus_A. The sequence continues at coordinate 57,927 of NZ_JADMLH010000012.1, forward strand.
CCGGGTCCGCGACGGCCTGCTCGACATCAGCCGCCGGCTCGGCATCCCGCCGCTGGTCACCAATGACTCGCACTACACCCACGAGTCGCAGGCCGAGGCGCACGACGTGCTGCTGTGCGTGCAGACCGGCAGCAACATCGCCGACCCCAACCGGTTCCGCTTCGACGGCGGCGGCTACTTCATCAAGTCCGCCGACCAGATGCGCGCGGTGGACTCCTCCGACGCCTGGCTGGAGGGCTGCCGCAACACGCTGCTGGTGGCCGAGAAGGTCGACACCGAGGGCATGTTCACCTTCAAGAACCTCATGCCGCGGTTCCCGGTGCCCGAGGGGCACACCGAGGAGTCCTGGTTCCGGCACGAGGCGTTCGAGGGGCTCAAGCGGCGGTTCCCGGACGGCATCCCGGAGACCCACATCAAGCAGGCGGAGTACGAGCTCGGCGTCATCAGCCAGATGGGCTTCCCGTCGTACTTCCTCGTGGTCGCCGACTTCATCCAGTGGTCCAAGCGCAACGGCATCGCGGTCGGCCCGGGCCGTGGCTCGGCGGCCGGCTCGCTGATCGCGTACGCGATGGGCATCACCGACCTGGACCCGCTGCCGCACGGCCTGATCTTCGAGCGGTTCCTCAACCCCGAGCGCGTCTCGATGCCCGACGTCGACATCGACTTCGACGAGCGCCGGCGCGGCGAGGTCATCCGCTACGTCACCGAGCGGTGGGGCGAGGACAAGGTCGCGCAGATCGCCACGTTCGGCACGATCAAGGCCAAGGCCGCGATCAAGGACTCGGCCCGGGTGCTCGGCTACCCGTTCGCGGTGGGCGACCGGATCACCAAGGCGCTGCCGCCGGACGTGATGGGCAAGGGCATCCCGCTCTCCGGCATCTTCGACAAGGAGCACAAGCGCTACGGCGAGGCCGGCGAGGTCCGCGCGCTGTACGAGCAGGACCCGGACGTCAAGAAGGTCATCGACACCGCGCGCGGCATCGAGGGTCTGATCCGGCAGACCGGCGTGCACGCCGCCGGCGTCATCATGAGCGCCGAGCCGATCATCGACCACATCCCGCTGATGCGCCGCGCCACCGACGGCGTGATCATCACGCAGTTCGACTACCCGACCTGCGAGACGCTCGGGCTGCTGAAGATGGACTTCCTCGGCCTGCGCAACCTGACGATCCTCGACGACGCCGTGAAGAACATCCAGCTCAACCACGGCAAGGAGCTGGACCTGCTGGCCCTGCCGCTGGACGACAAGCCGTCGTACGAGCTGCTCGCCCGCGGTGACACGCTCGGCGTCTTCCAGCTCGACGGCGGGCCGATGCGCTCGCTGCTGCGGCTGATGAAGCCCGACAACTTCGAGGACATCTCCGCCGTCCTGGCGCTGTACCGCCCCGGCCCGATGGGCGTCGAGTCGCACACCAACTACGCGCTGCGCAAGAACAAGCTGCAGGACATCACGCCGATCCATCCCGAGCTGGAGGAACCGCTCCGGGAGATCCTCGAGCCGACGTACGGCCTGATCGTCTACCAGGAGCAGGTGCAGCGCGCCGCGCAGATCCTCGCCGGTTACAGCCTCGGCCAGGCCGACCTGCTGCGCCGCGCGATGGGTAAGAAGAAGAAGGAGATTCTCGACAAGGAGTTCATCCCCTTCCGCGACGGCTGCCGCGAGCACGGCTACAGCGACGAGGCCATCCAGGCGGTGTGGGACGTGCTGGTCCCGTTCGCCGGGTACGCGTTCAACAAGGCCCACTCGGCGGCGTACGGCCTGGTGTCGTACTGGACGGCGTACCTCAAGGCGCACTACCCGGCGGAGTACATGGCCGGGCTGCTGACCAGCGTCGGCGACGACAAGGACAAGATGGCGATGTACCTGGCCGAGTGCCGGCGCATGGGCATCCAGGTCCTGCCGCCCGACGTCAACGAGTCCGCCGGCCCGTTCACCCCGGTCGGCAAGGACATCCGGTTCGGCCTCGCCGCGATCCGCAACGTCGGGCACAACGTGGTGGAGGCGATCGCCCGCTGCCGCGAGGAGAAGGGCAAGTACCAGGACTTCTACGACTTCCTGTCCAAGGTGGACGCGATCGCCTGCAACAAGAAGACGATCGAATCGCTGATCAAGGCCGGCGCCTTCGACTCGATGAAGCATGCCCGCAAGGGCCTGCTGGCGGTGCACGCCGAGGCGATCGACGCGTACGCCGACGTCAAGCGCAACGAGGCCGCGGGCCAGTTCGACCTCTTCGGCGCGTTCGGCGACGAGGCCGGCGGCAGCTCCGCGACGGTCGCGATGCCGCCCATCACCGACGGCGAGTGGGACAAGCGCGACAAGCTCGCCTTCGAGCGCGAGATGCTCGGTCTGTACGTCTCCGACCACCCGCTCGCGGGCCTCGAGCAGGTGCTGGCGAACGCCGCCGACACCACGATCGCGGCGCTCAACGAGGAGGGCTCGGTCCCGGACGGCCAGGTCGTCACGCTGGCCGGCATCCTCACCGGCGTCCAGCGGCGCATCACCAAGCAGGGCCGCGCCTGGGCCTCGGCCACCCTGGAGGACCTCGCCGGCGGGGTGGAGACGCTGTTCTTCCCCAACACGTACGAGGTCATCGGCCAGTACATCGCCGAGGACGCGATCGTCGTCGTGAAGGGCCGGGTCGACCGCCGCGACGACACGCCCCGGATCATGGCGATGGACATGTCGATGCCGGACGTGACCCACAACCCGGACACCAAGCCGATCACGCTGACCATGCCGATCACCCGGTGCACGCCGCCGCTGGTGTCCGAGCTCAAGGAGATCCTGGTCAGCCACCCGGGCGACAGCGAGGTGCACGTCCACCTGCTCAACGGCAGCCGCAAGACGGTCATGCGCCTCGGCGGGTTCAAGGTCGCGGCGACGCCCGCCCTGCGCGCCGACCTGAAGATGATCCTCGGCCCGTCGGCGGTCGCCTGATGGTCCGCGGCGCGCGCCCGGCGGGACCTGGCAGGATCGGGGCGTGAATCCCGGTCAGGAGCAGGGCCCGCCCCTCCACGAGCAGGACCCGTCGTACCCGTACGGGCCGCCGCCGCAGGAGTTCGGGTTCGAGGCGCCGGCCCCGGCGCGCAGCCGGAGCCGGGCGGTCGCCGTCACGGCCCTGATCACGCTCGCGATGGCCGTCGCGGGCGGCCCGCTCGGACTGCTCTGGTCGTGGCTGGCGCCGTCGGTGCCGGTGGTCAACGCGGGGCAGAACGGCATCGTCGTCAACGACCCGTCGCCGGAGGAGTACATCGCGGCCGACGGCTGGTTCACCATCATCGGCTTCGGGTTCGGCCTGGTCGCCGCGATCGTCATCTGGCTGGTGCTGCGCCGCGACCGGGGGCCCGCGGTGCTGCTCGGCGTGGTGTTCGGCGGGCTGGCCTCGTCGGCCACGATGTGGGGGACCGGGCGGGTCATCGGTCTGAGCGCCTGGCACGACTGGCAGCGGCACTCCGCCGTGGGGGACTCGTACCAGCGGCCGCCGGACCTGCACGCGCACGGGGCGCTGCTGGTGGCCGCCTTCGCCGCGGTGATCGTCACCACGCTGCTGGCCGGCTGGTCCAACGACCCGGACCTCGACCGCCCGGGCGCGAAGCCCGGCTACGGCAACGACCTGGCGGACGACAACCTGGACGGCCGCGGGCCGGCCGGGGCGCCGGGCGGCCCGCTCAGTTCGGGCTCACCGGACGCGCCAGATCCGACAGCGGCACCGGCACCGCCCGCACCCTGGCGAGCAGACCCGCCTCGCGGTTGAGCAGCCGCAGCTCGGCGCGCAGCCGGGCGGCGGTGTCCGGCGCGGCCAGCAGCTCCTGCCGTTCGTCGGTGGTCAGCTGGGCGGTCGCCGCGACCAGGTGCGAGAGCACCGTCGGGTCGTCCGGCACCTGGTCGAGCACCTCCGAGTCGGGGCGCAGCAGGTCCAGATAGGTCCGGAAGGCGGCCAGCACCCGCGGCGCCAGCAGCTCCGCCGTCCCGCCGGTCGTCTCCTCCTCGGGCAGCCACTCCACCTCGGCCGTCAGGTACGGGTGCGTCGCCGCCGCGAGGGTGACCACCCGGAACCGCCGCCGCCCGACCGTCACGATGTCGAAGCGGCCGTCGGGCAGCTCGGTGACCTGCCGCAGCTCGGCGGTGCACCCCACGTCGTAGAGCTCGCCCGTGGTGATCGCCGCTCCCGGGGGCGCCTCGCCGTCGCTGTCGGCGGGGAGCGCCTCGGAGCCGTGCCGCAATGTCACGACGCCGAACTCATGCGGTTCGGCGTCGGTCGTGGCGACCAGGTCGCGCACGAGCGTGCGATACCGCTCCTCGAAGATGTGCAGGGGCAGGACCAGGCCGGGGAAGAGCACCGTGCCCAGCGGGAAGACCGGGAGAATCGCGCCCACGGCACGAGCGTATCGGCATGGTCGCTTTCCGCGCGCGTCCCGGAGCGGTGATCTTTGCCCCGGGCTTCGGCAAAAGCCGCATAGTCGCTCTTCTCACTGCCTGGAACCGCGGCGGGAGCCCGCGGGCGTCCCGGCCTAGACTTGTCGGCGTGCTGAATCGGATCGACCTGCGCGGCTCCCGCCGGGACCCGCGCGGTCTGCTGCCCCGTGCCCAGCTCGACGTCTCCCAGGCCGTCGAGAAGATCCGCCCCGTCGTGGTGGCGGTCCGGGAGCATGGTTTCGCGGCGATCCGCGAGGCCACCGAGAGATTCGACGGGGTACGCCTCGAGCGCCTGCGCGTGCCCGCCGAGGCGATCGCGGCCGCCGAGTCGTCCCTCGACCCCGACATCCGCGCCGCGCTGCTGGTCTCCATCGAACGGGCCCGCAAGGTGCACGCCGACCAGCGCCGGACCGACACCACCACCCAGGTCGTGCCGGGCGGCACGGTGACCGAGCGCTGGGTGCCGGTGTCCCGCGTCGGCCTGTACGTGCCGGGCGGGCTCGCCGTGCTCGCCTCCACCGTGGTGATGAACGTGGTCCCCGCCCAGGAGGCCGGCGTCCGGTCGCTCGTCGTGGCCAGCCCGCCCCAGTCCTCGAACGGGGGTCTGCCGGACCCGACGATCCTCGGCGCCTGCGCGTTGCTCGGCGTCGACGAGGTGTACGCGGTCGGCGGCGCCCAGGCCATCGCGATGCTCGGCTACGGCTCCGACGGCGCCGACGAGACCGACCGGTGCGAGCCGGTCGACGTCATCACCGGCCCGGGCAACATCTGGGTCACCGCGGCGAAGCGCCTGCTGCAGGGCACCGTCGGCATCGACGCCGAGGCCGGGCCGACCGAGATCGCGATCCTCGCCGACGACACCGCCTCGCCGGCGCACGTCGCCGCCGACCTGATCAGCCAGGCCGAGCACGACCCCCTCGCCGCCAGCGTGCTGGTCACCGATTCGCCCGAGCTGGCCGACGCGGTCGACGCGCAGCTGGCCGCGCAGGTGCCGGCCACCAAGCACGAGGCCCGGGTGCGCGAGGCGCTGGGCGGCACCCAGTCCGGCGTCGTGCTCGTCGACGACCTGGCGCAGGGCCTCGCGGTCGTGGACGCGTACGCCGCGGAGCACCTCGAGATCCAGACCCGCGACGCCCGCGAGTGGGCCATGCGGGTGCGCAACGCGGGGGCGATCTTCGTGGGGGCGTACTCGCCGGTGTCGCTGGGCGACTACGCGGCCGGCTCCAACCACGTGCTGCCCACCGCCGGCTGCGCCCGGCACTCCTCGGGCCTGTCCGTGCAGTCGTTCCTGCGCGGCATCCACGTCGTGGAGTACGACGAGGCCGCCCTGCGCGACGTCGCGCCGCACGTGGTGGCGCTCGCCAACGCCGAGGACCTGCCCGCGCACGGCCAGGCCGTGACGGCCCGGTTCGCGTCGTGACCACCGTTGACGACCTGCCGATCCGCGACGACCTGCGGGGCAAGTCGCCGTACGGCGCGCCCCAGCTCGACGTCGCGGTGCGGCTGAACACCAACGAGAACTCGTACGCGGTGCCCGACGTGGTGGTGGACGAGATCGCCAAGGCGGTCCAGGCCGAGCTGCGCGACCTCAACCGCTACCCCGACCGCGACGCCGTCGCCCTGCGGACCGACCTCGCGGACTACCTGGGCCACGGGCTCACCACCGCGAACGTGTGGGCGGCCAACGGCTCCAACGAGGTGCAGCAGCAGCTGCTGCAGGCGTTCGGCGGACCGGGCCGTACGGCACTCGGCTTCGGCCCGTCGTACTCGATGCACCCGCTGCTCGCGGCCGGCACCGGCACCCGCTGGATCGGCGCGCTGCGCGACCCCGACTTCGGGCTCACCCCCGGCGCGGCCGTCGCGCAGCTCGAGCAGCACCGGCCCGACCTCGTGTTCCTCTGCTCGCCGAACAACCCGACCGGCACCGCGCTCGACCCGTCGGTGATCGACGCGGTCCTCGGCGTGGCGACGGGCATGGTGCTGGTCGACGAGGCGTACTTCGAGTTCGCTCGCCCCGGCACGCCCAGCGCGCTGGAGCTGCTGCCCAACCACCCGCGCCTCGTGGTGACGCGGACCATGAGCAAGGCGTTCGGGTTCGCCGGCGGCCGCCTCGGCTACCTCGCCGCGGACCCCGCCGTCGTCGACGCCGTCCAGCTCGTACGGCTGCCGTACCACCTGTCCAGCCTGACGCAGGCGGCCGCGCGCGCCGCTGTCGCCCAGCGCGACGCCCTGCTCGCGGCCGTGGAGGCCATCAAGGAGCAGCGCGACCGCATCGTGTCGACGCTGCGCTCGCGCGGCGTCCGCGTGGCCGACAGCGACGCCAACTTCGTGCTGTTCGAGGCGGGCGCCGACCAGAAAGTGGTCTGGCAGGCGTTCCTGGACCGCGGGGTGCTCATCCGCGACGTCGGCCTCGCCGGCTGGCTGCGCGTGACCGCGGGCACCGAGACCGAGACATCCGCCTTCCTGACCGCCGCCGAGGAGATCCTGTCGTGAGCCGCACCGCGCGCGTCGAACGCGTCACCAACGAGACCAAGGTCCTCGTCGAGATCGACCTCGACGGCACCGGCAAGGGCGACCTCGCCACCGGCGTCGGCTTCTACGACCACATGCTCAACCAGCTGGCCAAGCACGGCGGCTTCGACCTCACCGTCCGCACCGAGGGCGACCTGGAGATCGACGCCCACCACACCATGGAGGACACGGCGATCGCGCTGGGCGAGGCGTTCGCGCGGGCGCTCGGCGACAAGGCCGGCATCCGGCGGTACGGCTCCGCCACGATCCCCATGGACGAGGTGCTGTGCCGCGCCGCCGTCGACCTGTCCGGCCGGCCGTACGTGGTGCACGACGAGCCGGAGCTGGCGCCGTACATCGGGCCGGTCTACCCGACGAGCATGACCCGGCACATCTTCGAGTCGTTCGGCCACACCGCCAAGGTGACGCTGCACGTCAGCGTGCTGCGCGCGGCCCGGGACGGCGGCCGGCCCGACGCCCACCACGTCGTCGAGGCGCAGTTCAAGGCCTTCTCCCGGGCGCTGCGCGAGGCCGTGGAGATCGACCCGCGCAACGCCGGGGCGCTGCCGTCCACCAAGGGCGTGCTGTGAGCAGCATCGTCCCGGTCCTGCTCCTGGCCGTCGCCGGCATCCTGGTCGGCGGGGTCGTCTCGCTGGCCCGGCAGGGCGCCAGCAGGTTCTCGATCGGGCTCGTCGCCGTGCTCGCGCTGCTGGCCCTGGCCGGCGGGGTGCTGTGGCTGATCCCGGGGGACAACACATGAGCAGCGTGGTGATCCTCGACTACGGGTCGGGCAACCTGCGCTCCGCCGAGCGTGCGGTGGCGCGTACCGGAGCCGACGTTACCGTGACCGACGACCTGGCCGCGGCCGCCGACGCGGACGGCCTGGTCGTCCCGGGCGTCGGTGCGTACGCCGCGTGCATGGCGGGCATCGAGAAGCTCGGCGCGGGGCCGGTGATCGCCGCACGCGTCGCCGCCGGCCGCCCGGTCCTGGGCATCTGTGTCGGCATGCAGATCCTCTTCGAGACCGGCGTCGAGCACGGCGTCGAGACCCGCGGCCTGGGCCTGCTGCCCGGCGCCGTGACGAAGCTCGCCGCGCGCCGGATCCCGCACATGGGCTGGAACACGGTCTCCGTGCCGGCGGAGTCCGTGCTGCTCGGCGGGCTTCCGGAGGACACCCGGTTCTACTTCGTGCATTCGTACGCGGCGCAGAACCTCGACGCGCTGTCCGAGGCGGGTGCCACGGTGACGACGGCCGCACACGACGGGCCGTTCGCCGCGGTGGTGGAGCACGGGGCCCTGTCGGCCGCGCAGTTCCACCCCGAGAAGTCCGCCGACGCCGGGTACGCGCTGCTGCGCACCTGGGTCTCCCGGCTGTGACCCGGCACCGCGTCGTGGCGCGTCGCGCAGTCGCCGGGGCGTGACCGGTGTCCAAGGAGAGAGCGAGGCGGCGGGCCGAACGGCTCGTGGTCCTGGAGAAGGAGAAGGCCGCCCGGGCCCGCAAGGTCGCCCGCCGGCAGCGCCGCCGCGCCCTCGTCCGCCGGCTCACGCCGCAGCGCCGCAGCTCCGGGCGCCTGCACCGGCGCAGCCGCACCCAGCGGGCCGGCATCGTCGTCATCCCGCTGGCGGCCGCGGCCCTCGTCTGGTTCCTCGTCCCGGAGCTCGCGCTCCGGCTGGTCCTCATCGCCATGATCGTGCTTGTCCTGCCGGCCCTGGTCGTCGTGGTCCTCGGCCGCCGGTAGCCCTTCTCATCCCTGGGAGTTTCGCCGTGACCCTTGCCCTGCTGCCCGCTGTCGACGTCGCCGACGGCCAGGCGGTGCGCCTCGTCCAGGGCGCCGCCGGCTCCGAGACCGGCTACGGCGACCCCCTGGAGGCCGCGCTCGCCTGGCAGAACGACGGTGCCGACTGGGTGCACCTCGTCGACCTCGACGCCGCCTTCGGCCGCGGCTCCAACGCCGCCCTGCTCGCCGAGGTGGTCGGCCGCCTCGACGTCAAGGTGGAGCTCTCCGGCGGCATCCGCGACGACGAGTCGCTGCGCGCGGCGCTCGGCACCGGCGCCGCCCGGGTCAACATCGGCACGGCCGCCCTCGAGGACCCCGAGTGGTGCGACCGGATCTGCGGCGAGTACGGCGACCGCGTCGCCATCGGGCTGGACGTGCGCGGCCGTACGCTGTCGGCCCGCGGCTGGACCCGCGACGGCGGCGACCTGTACGAGGTCCTCGAACGCCTCGACAAGGCCGGCGCGGCCCGGTACGTGGTCACCGACATCACCAAGGACGGCACCATGAAGGGGCCCAACCTGGAGCTGCTCCGCGAGGTGTGCGCCCGTACGCCCGCCCCGGTCATCGCCAGCGGCGGTGTCTCCACCCTGGACGACCTGCGCGCGCTGGCGACCCTCGAACCGGTCGGCGTCGAGGGCGTGATCGCGGGCAAGGCCCTCTACGCGGGCGCGTTCACGGTCGCCGAGGCGCTCGCCGTCCTCGCGTCTCGATAGGGAGCACACCATGACTGTGGCGGTACGCGTCATCCCCTGTCTCGACGTCGACGCGGGGCGCGTGGTCAAGGGCGTCAACTTCCTCGACCTGCGCGACGCCGGCGACCCCGTGGAGCTCGGCGCGGCGTACGACGCGGCCGGCGCGGACGAGCTGACCTTTCTGGACGTGACCGCGTCCTCGGACGACCGCGGCACGATGCTCGACGTGGTACGCCGTACGGCCGAATCGGTCTTCATCCCGCTCACCGTGGGCGGCGGGGTCCGCTCGGTCGACAACGTCGACACGCTCCTGCGCGCGGGCGCCGACAAGGTGGGCGTCAACACGGCGGCCATTCACCGCCCCGAGCTGATCTCCGAGATCGCCGACCGCTTCGGCAACCAGGTCCTCGTGCTCTCCCTGGACGTACGCCGGGTGCCGGCCGGTACCGGGCCGGGCCACCCGAGCGGCTGGGAGGTCACCACCCACGGCGGCCGCAAGAGCGCCGGCCTGGACGCGGTCGAGTGGGCGCGCCGCGTCGCCGAGCTGGGCGCGGGCGAGATCCTGCTGAACTCGATGGACGCGGACGGCACCAAGGCGGGCTTCGACCTGGAGCTGATCTCGGCGGTGCGGGCGGTCGTGGACATCCCGGTGATCGCCAGCGGGGGCGCGGGGCGCGTCGAGCACTTCCCGCCGGCGGTGGCGGCGGGCGCGGACGCGGTGCTGGCGGCGAGCGTCTTCCACTTCGGAGAGCTCACCATCGGCGAGGTGAAGGAGAGCCTGCGGGCGGCCGGCAACCCGGTCCGCTGACCGGCGCCCGGCCGGTGGCGGCCCGGCCAGCGGCGGCATGGCCAGCGGCGGTCCGGTCTGGCCTGGCCTGGCCTGGCCGCACGGTCCGCCCGCGCGACCCGCCCGCAGGGTCAGCCCGTGCGACCCGCCCGTGCGACCCGCGCGAGCACGCGGCGCGGTGCGGGCTGCTCAGCGGCCGTCGGCCAGTCGTAGGGAGTATTCGCGGACGGCGGCGTTGTAGGTCTTCTCGTCCAGCTTCCAGTCCGACTCGCCCGGCGTGGCCGCCCGGTTCAGCTGCGTCTGGAGGGTGACGACCGCCGAGGACAGGCCGCTGAACGGCCGGGTCCGCCACAGCTGCTCGCCCGCGGGTGCCACCTCGACCAGGTCATCATCGACGGTGAGCAGGCCGGCGCCCGCGAGGCGGCGTACCGATTCCTCCAGCTCGGAACGGCTGGGGACGCTGTGGTGCAGGAAGTCCGCGGCCGCGAGCACGTCGGCCAGGCTCGCGCCGGTCACCGGGAGGGCGGCGTGCAGCGCGCGGTCCCTCTCCAGGCGCTCGGCGATCACCGCGGACACGAAGATCCAAGCGTCGTTCCAGTGCCAGCCGCCAGCCCCCATGCCGCAATGATGCCGCCTGCAACCGGAACCGGGAAGCACATGTGTCGCTATGATCACCGAGCTGTGTCCGGACGGCCGGACATTTCACCCCCCGCCGCCCGGTCCACCCAGGACGATGTCACCCGACCGGTGCCCCGGCGACCGTCCCGGCCGGGCGCGCGCCGCCGCCACGGACCGGAGACGGGTCCGTCGGCCCGGAGAGAACCGATTTAGCGGCAGCGCCAGCGCCAAGGCCATTCAGCAGGGGACGCGCGGCGCCAGGCCGGCTCGGCCGGGACGTGGCGCCGGCGCTGCGGGCCGCCCGGTGCGAGGCCTGGCCCGCCGCCGGTCAGGCCACCGCCGGAACGACCTGCCCCACGGCCTCCCGCCGCCGCACCGCGAACATCGGCATGAAGACCTGCACCAGCGGCCCGATCCCGAGCGCGTACGCGACCGTGCCGATGCCCACCGTCCCGCCGAGCAGGAAGCCGATGGCCAGCACCAGCACCTCGATGCTCGTACGCACCAGCCGGATCGACAGCCGCGGGAACCGGTTGACCAGCCCCGTCATCAGCCCGTCGCGGGGTCCCGGGCCGAAGTGGGCGCCGATGTACATGGCCGTGGCGATGGCGTTGACGACGATGCCGACCACCAGGTACGTGATGCGGATCGCGAGGCCTTCGCCGGGGGAGAGCACCGCCAGCGCGGCGTCGACGACGAAGCCGATGACGACGAGGTTGGCGATCGTGCCGAAGCCCGGGCGCTGGCGCAGCGGGATCCAGAGCAGCAGGATCGGGATGCCGGTGAGGATCACCACCCAGCCGAAGCTGAGCCCGGTGGCCTTCGACACACCCTGGTGGAAGACGTCCCACGAGGTGAGCCCGAGCCCCGACTCCACCATGAAGGCCATGCTTATCCCGTACAGGATCAGACCCGCGAAGAGCTGACTGGTACGGCGGAAGAGCCGGCGGTCCGCGGTGGCAAGGTGGTTGCTTCGGTTCGTCATGAGTGCCACTCTGAAGGCCAATTGGACGGGCTGCGAGAGCCAATTTCCCGGAGGTGGCTGTGACGACGTCGGTACGGGGAGGCCAATTGGCGCGGCTCCTCGGCCAGTGGCACTCGCTGCCGGGCCGGCACCGGAGCCCCGACTACGCCGCGCTGGCCGGGGCCGTACGGGGACTGCTCGCCGACGGACGGCTGCCGCTGGGCGTACGGCTGCCCGCGGAGCGAGAGCTCGCCGAGGCGCTCGGGGTGAGCCGGACGACCGTGACCGCCGCGTACCGTGGCCTCCGCGAGACCGGCCACCTCACCAGCCGGCGGGGCGCGGGGAGCTGGACCACCCTGCCGAACGGCCACCGGGTCGCGACGTCCGGGCTGTGGACCCCCGACGACGACCTCGACATGATCGACCTCGGCGTGGCGGCCTCGGCGGCGCCGGTCGAGCTGATCCCGGCCGCCCGGGCCGCCGCCGACGAGCTGCCCCGGTTCCTCGGCAGCGCCGGATACAACCCGACCGGCCTGATGGAGCTGCGCGACGCGGTCGCCGCCGCCTACACCGCGCGCGGGGTGACCACGAGCGCCGAGCAGATCCTGATCACCAGCGGCACCCAGCAGGCCCTCGACCTCGTGCTCCGCCTCTCCGTCCCGGCGGGCGCGTCGGTGCTGGTGGAGTCCCCGACGTACCCGAACGCGCTTGCCGCCCTGGCCGCCCGCCGCGCCCGGATCAGCACCCACGGCATCGACGCGGCGACCGGCTGGGACGGCGAGATGCTGCTCGGCGCGCTGCGGCAGACCCGTCCGCGGCTGACGTACGTGATCCCGGAATTTCACAATCCCACCGGCCACCTCATGCCGGCCGCCCTGCGGGAGCGGCTCGTGGCCGCGGCCCACGCGACCGGCACCGAGCTGGTCGTCGACGAGTCGTTCGTGGACCTGCCGCTCGACACCGACGAGATGCCGCCGCCGGTCGCGGTCTTCGACCGGCATTCGCGGGTGGTCTCGATCGGCGGCATGAGCAAGGCCTACTGGGGAGGCCTGCGGATCGGATGGGTACGCGCGTCCGCCCCGCTCGTGCAACGGCTCGCGGCGCTCCGCGTGGGCGTCGACATGTCCAGCCCGGTCCTGGAGCAGCTCGTCGCCGTGCACCTGCTGCGCGACGCCGCGTCGATCGTGGCGACCCGCCGCGCCCAGCTGGCGGTCCGTCGCGACGCGCTGATCGCGGCCCTGCGCGAGTACCTGCCGGAGTGGCAGTTCACCCTGCCCGCCGGTGGCGTGATGCTGTGGGCGGAGCTCGACGGGCCGATTTCCAGCGCGCTCGCCCGCGCCGCCGAGGACGTGGGGGTGCGGCTGGCGCCGGGGCCGCGGTTCGGCCTGGACGGCACGCTGGAGCGGTTCCTGCGGCTGCCGTACTCGCTGCCCGCGGACGACCTGACCGAGGCCGTGCGCCGGATCGCCTCCGTCCGGCACGACCTCGACCGCTCGGCGCGACCGGCCTGGCGATCGGAAGCGGTCATCGCCTGACGCGGCGCGGCGCGCCGCGGGAGGCCGCGGCGCGGGGAAAGGCGCAGGGAAGGCGCGGCGCGGGGAATCCGCGGCGGTTTCTACGCTGCCGTGCCCGGCGGTCGCCACCCGTGGATCAGCATGTCGAACATCGCGTCCACGGCGGCGCGGAGGTCCGGGCGGCCGCGGGTCAGGGCGGGGATGTCGAGCACGAAGCGCGCCAGGGCCGTGCAGCCGAGGTCGTCCGGGGCGGCGCCCAGCTCGGCGGCGATGGCGGCGCTGAGGCTGTCCGTGTGCCGGGTCCACATGCGATCCGCGTACGCCCGCAGCTCCGGCGTGGTGTCGATGAGGCGGGTGAACTGCTCCGCCTGGGGATGCGCCGCGATCGGCAGGTAGTGGTCGATGAAGTGGTGCCGGAGCGCGTCCGGGACGCTGCGGCCGGCGGGGCGCTCGCGTACGGCCGCGATCAGCCCGGCCTCCGCGCTGGCGTCCTGGTCGAAGACCAGCGCCTCCTTGCCGCTGAAGTGCTTGAACAGCGTGGTGGTCGACACGTCGGCGGCGTCGGCGATGTCACGGATGCTGACGCGGTCGTAGCCCCGCTCGAAGAAGAGCCGGAGGGCGGCGTCGGCGATGGCTTGCCGGGTGGCGGCCTTCTTGCGTTCCCGTCGGCCGACGGAGGGCTGGCTCATGGGTGGAGCGTATCACTAAGGTGACTCGAGCAAAAAGTTGACCGGTTGCACTTTTGTATTTAGCCTCCTTTCGCATGGACTCCCGTCAAGAGATGATCATGACTTCACCGGCGCCCACCGCCGCCCGGATCAGCGTCATCGGCGCCGGCCCCGGCGGCCTCACCTGCGCCCGCATCCTCCAGTCGCACGGCATCGACGTGACCGTCTTCGACCGTGATCCCGGTCCGGACGCCCGCGACCAGGGCGGCACCCTCGACCTGCGCGCCGACAGCGGCCAGCTCGCCCTGCGCGAGGCCGGCCTGCTCGACGGGTTCCTCGCACGGGCGCGCCCCGAGGGCCAGGAGATGCGGATCATGGGTGTGGCCGGTGAGCTGCGCGCGCACCTGATCCCGGAACCGGACGATCTCGTCAAGCCCGAGATCGACCGCGGCCAGCTGCGGGACCTGCTCCTCGAATCGCTGCGGCCGGGCACCGTGCGGTGGGGATGCGCCCTCACCGAAGTCGGCGGGACCCGCGGCGGGCCGCGTTCGGTGCGTTTCGCCGACGGCACGACCGTGGAGACCGACCTCGTCATCGGCGCCGACGGTGCGTTCTCCCGGGTGCGGCCCGCCGTCTCGCCGGCAGTTCCGCAGTACACCGGCGTGAGCTTCCTCGAGGCCTGGTTCCATGACGTCGAGAACCGGCACCCGGAGCTGTCCGATCTGGTCGGACCGGGCGGCGCCGGCGCGGCCGACGGCGAACGCGCCCTCTTCGCCCAGCGGAACAGCGGCGGCCACATCCGCGTCTACGTCATCCAGCGGGTGCCGGTCGACTGGGTCGCCCGGGCGGGCGTCGGCGCCGGGGACACCGCCCGGCTGCGGGCTCACCTGCTCGACGCGTTCGCCGCCTGGTCACCGCGGTTGCGCCGGCTGATCACCGACAACGACGGGCCGTACGTCGACCGCCCGATCTTCGCCCTGCCGGTTCCGCACACCTGGGAGCACGACCCGGCGGTCACCCTGCTCGGCGACGCTGCTCACCTCATGCCGCCGCTCGGGGTGGGTGTCAACATGGCCATGCTGGACGCGAGTGATCTCGCGTTGTCGCTGGCGAACGCGGCCACCGTCGGGGAGGCGGTCCGCGCGTACGAGAACGTGATGCTGCCCCGCGCCACCGATCTGGCCAAGGCGCTCGAAGGCCGCACCGAGGACCTGCTCTCCGACGATCTGCCGCCGGAGTTCGGCGACGACGCCCAAGGGTGATCGCCGACGGCTGACATGATGCCCGGATGAGCGCAGCAGAACCGCCCAGGGACCTGGCCACCCGCAAGGCCGACGCCCTCACCAAGCTGGCCGGCCCCACGGCCGACGCCTGGGTCGCCACCGCCGCCGGCGACATGCCGTATCTGGTCCCGCTCACCCTGGCCTGGCTGCGGGAACGGGTCGTACTGGCGACCGAGGCCCGGTCGCGGACGGCCCGCGCGATCACCGCCACCGGGACCGCGCGGCTCGGTCTGGGCGGGACGCGGGACGTCGTGATGATCGACGCGGTCCTGGAGTCGTCGGTCGCCGTCGGGGAGGCGCCGGACTGGCTGGCCGAGGGGTACGCCGAACGTGCCGACTGGGATCCGCGGGCGGCCGGGGACGGCTACGTGTTCCTGGTCCTGCGGCCCGACCGGGTTCAGGCGTGGCGGGAGGCGAACGAGATCAGCGGCCGTACGCTCATGCGCGACGGCCGCTGGCTCGGATGACCGTTACATCTGGACGAGCGATCCCGCGTACATCTTGTCGATCTGCTCGGCGAAGCTGGTCTCGACGCTGCGCCGCTTGATCTTCATGGACGGGGTGATCTCGCCCTGCTCGATGCTGAGGTCGCGGGGGAGGATCGCGAACTTCTTGACCGTCTCCCACCGGTTCAGCTTGCCGTTCAGCTCCTCGATGTAGCCGGCGACCAGCTTCTCCGTCTCCGGCGCCGCGACGATCTCGGAGTACGACTTGCCGGCCAGCGCGCCGCCGGCCGCCCACGTGATGATCGCGTCCTCGTCGAGGCTGATCAGCATCGTGACGAAGTTGCGGGCCTGCCCGATCACCACGGCCTGCGAGGTGTACGGGCACACCGCCTTGAACATGCCCTCGATCGCCGACGGGGCGATGTACTTGCCGCCGGACGTCTTGACCAGGTCCTTCTTGCGGTCGGTGATCTTCAGGTAGCCGTCCGCGTCGAGCTCGCCGATGTCGCCCGTACGGAAGAAGCCGTCCTCGGTGAACGCCTCCTCGGTCTCCTTGGGCAGGTTGTGGTAGCCGCGCATGACCGGCTTGCCGCGCAGCAGGATCTCGCCGTCGGCGTCGATGCGGCACTCCAGGTCGCCGAGGGGCTGGCCGACCGTACCGATCCTGAGCTTGCCGAGCCGGTTGACGAAGTTGGCGGCGCTGCTCTCGGTGAGCCCGTACCCCTCCATGATCGGCAGGTTGGCCGCGGCGAAGAACTCGGCGATGTCCCGGCTCAGCGGGGCCGAACCGGAGACCAGCACGCGCAGCCGGCCGCCCAGCCGCTCCTGCAGCTTGCTGAAGACCAGCCGCTCGGCGACCGCGTACTTCGCCTTGATAGCCGCCGGGACGGGCTTGCCCGCCTGCTCGTACCCGACCTTCTGCTTGCCGGTGGCGACCGCCCAGCCGAAGATCTTGGCCTTGAGCCCGCCGCCGCCGATCGCGGTGGTGACCGTCTTGTTGTAGACCTTCTCGAAGATCCGCGGGGCCGCGCACATCAGCGTCGGCTTCACCACCGACAGCATGTCGACCAGCTTGTCGACCCGGCCGTCGATGTACGTCGGCACGCCCACGTGCAGGATGCCGCACAGCAGCGACTTGCCGAACGAGTGGGACAGCGGGAGCCACAGGTACTGCAGGTCGCTGGACTCGAAGAGGCCGAGGCCGGCCTGCGCGACGCCCTCCCACGTCCAGCCGCCGTGCAGCAGCTCGACGCCCTTGGGCCGCCCGGTGGTGCCCGAGGTGTAGATCAGCGTGGCGACGTTGTCCGGCCCGATGCCCTCGGCGATCCGCTCGACGAGGTCCGGCGTCTCGGCGAGCGCCGCCCGGCCACGCTCCTCCAGCTCGGCGAGCGTGAGCTGCGGCGGCTGGGCGGAGGCGTCGGCGAGGCCGTCGATGAGCACGACGTGGGTCACCGACGTCTCGACGCCGGACAGCTTCATCGCCTGCTTCGGGTTCTCGGCGACGAGGATCTTCGACCCGGAGTCCGAGACGATGTACGCCGCGTCCTCCGGCTCGGTGGTCGGGTAGACCGTCGTGGTCGCACCGCCGGCGCAGTTGATGCCGAGGTCCACCAGCGCCCACTCCAGCCGGGTGCTGGACAGGATCGAGACGCGGTCCTCGAGCCCCACGCCCAGCCCGGCGAGCCCGGCGGCGATCGCCTTGGCCCGCTCGCCGACCTGCGCCCACGTCAGCCACTCGATGGCCGAGTCGTCGGCCGTCGGTACGGCGAACGCCCGGCCGTTCGGGGTGGCCTGCACACGACGCAGGAACATGTCCGGAATCGACCGGTAGGGAACCTCGAGAGCCATCGGGCGCCGCCTCTTTGCGTTGCTGGAAGGGGGTGTAACAGCCGTGTTACCGAAGAGTATTGCGCCGGGAGGGCTGGACACCAGACCGCCCCGGGTCCCCAAAGGCAATCCTAAAGCCCCTGTCGGCGGGCCCGGGCAGCCCCCGCCGCCTGGTATGGCCCATTCGATATAGAGGCACGTCGACGCGTTGCCCCTACTGTCTCCCTCAACGGGCCAGGAGCCCGGGGGACCCCGCAGGGTCCGGCAGGCGCGAGAGAGGAACAGCATGGCGATTCGACGCCCCCGAGGCCGCCACATGGTGGCCGTCAGTCTGCTCGCTTTGGCCACGACGACCGCCGCTACGACGACCCCCGCGGTGGCGGCCCCCGCCACCGGCCAGATCCGGCTCGCCGGCACCGCCGACGCGGTCCCGGGCAGCTACATCGTGGTGCTCAAGGACGCCGCGGTGGGCGGCAAGGCCGGCAGCCGGAAGGTGGCGTCCGCGGTCGGCTCCCGTTCCGGATCCCTGGCCCGCAGCTACGGCGGCTCGGTCCAGCGCACGTTCGGCGCCGCGCTCAACGGCTTCGAGGCGAAGCTCAGCGAGTCCGCGGCCAAGCGGCTCGCGGCGAACCCGGACGTCGCGTACGTCGAGCAGAACCAGACCGTCTCGCTGCTGGCCACGCAGTCCAACGCCACCTGGGGCCTGGACCGCATCGACCAGCGCAACCGGCCGCTGAGCACCACGTACACGTACAGCCAGACGGCCTCGAACGTGACGGCGTACATCATCGACACGGGCATCAAGTACACCCACAACGACTTCGGCGGGCGCGCCAGCTTCGGCTACGACGCCGTCGGCTCGGGCGGCGTCGACTGCAACGGCCACGGCACGCACGTGGCGGGCACGGTCGGCGGCAGCACGTACGGCGTGGCGAAGCAGGTCCGGCTCGTCGGCGTCCGCGTGCTGAACTGCTCCGGCTCCGGCACGAACGCGGGCGTCATCGCCGGCGTCAACTGGGTCACCTCGAACGCCCGCAAGCCCGCCGTCGCGAACATGAGCCTCGGCGGCGGCGTGAGCAGCGCCCTCGACAGCGCGGTGGCGAACTCGATCAGCTCGGGCGTCACGTACGCGCTGGCGGCCGGCAACTCGAACGCCAACGCCTGCAACTCGTCGCCGTCGCGGGTCGGCTCGGCCATCACGGTCGGCGCCACCACCAGCACCGACGCCCGCGCGTCCTACTCGAACTACGGCACCTGCCTGGACATCTTCGCCCCGGGCTCGTCCATCACGTCCGACTGGTACTCCAGCAACACCGCCACCAACACGATCAGCGGCACGTCGATGGCCTCCCCGCACGTGGCCGGCGCCGCGGCCCTGGTCCTGTCCGCCAACCCCTCCTACAGCCCGTCCCAGGTTCGCGACTCGCTGGTGAACAACGCCACCGCCAACGTGGTGACCAGCCCGGGCAGCGGCTCCCCGAACCGTCTGCTCTTCGTCAGCTGACCGCTCACCAACCCCGCGGTGCCCGGGCCGGTCGGTCCGGGCACCGCTTTCTTCCAGGTACGGCCACACCCGCGAAGCCTCCCGCACAGTGGCCGGAGAGATCAGGAGCGGTCACGGGCCGGCCGCCGCGTCGAGCAGCGCGGCGGCCGTCGTGCGGACGTACCACTCCCGGTAGCGCTCCGGCGTCCAGCCCCGGCGGCGCACGAGCCAGTCGTAGTTGCGCACGTCCATCGCCAGCCACAGCACGTCGGCCGCCGACTCCACGTCGTGACCCGCCCGGAGCCGCCCGGTGCCGGCGAGCTCGGCCGCGAACATCAGCATGCCGCGCCGCCGCTCCTCGTCGTTCTTGCGCAGGATCGCGGCGGCATCGGCGTCGGCCGAGGCGGCGTTGAGCAGCGCGAGCATCACGTCCACCTGCCGTGCGTTGGTCTGCTCGAGATGCACCGCGTAGCGCGCGAGCTTCGCCTCGGGCCCGGCGAGCGCGTGGATCTCCGCCACGAACGCCCGCTGCGGCAGGGCCACCGGCTCGTCGTCGCCCGCGATCGTGCGGTCGAGCAGGGCGGACAACAGGTTCCGTTTGCTGCCGAACACCGCGTACACGGTCTGCACGGCGACGCCCGCCCTCGCCGCGACGGCGGTGAGCGGGGTGGCGGCATAGCCGGGGTCCACGAACAGGGTCGCCGCAGCGTCCAGAACGGCGTTGCGGGTGCGCCGTGCCTGCTCCTGTCGCTGTGCCGACGCGTACCGCCGCTTGACAACCACGCCGTCAGCGTAGTGGGCTATTGGTTAGAGCGTAACTCTAGTCAAAAGGGGGCGGACGCCATGCCGTTCGGGGTCGTACAGGAGATGCCGGGAGTCACCGAGGCGGAATACCGGCTGGTGGAGCGCAATCTGGGCCCCGACCGGCCGCCGGGCCTGCTGGCGCACGTGTCCGGGCCGGCCGAGGACGGCTGGCGGATCGTCAACATCTGGCGCAGCCCGGAGGACTTCCGCCGGTTCCAGACCGAGCGGCTGGCCCGGGCCGCCGGCCTCGCCGCCCGCGAGGACGGCTTCGACCCCGGCAAGGCCGCGTCCTTCCGGTCGTTCACGGTCACCGGCGACGAGCTCCCGTTCCCGTGACCGCCGCGGCACGCGATCGCACGTCGGCGTACTGGTCGGCGGCGGCCGCCGGCTGGATCCGCCACGCGGACCGGCACGACGCGTGGGGGCGGCCCCTCGGCGCCACCGCCCTGGCCGCCCTGCGCCCGGCGCCGGGCGAGCGCTTCCTGGACGTGGGCTGCGCCTGCGGCGGGACGACGGCCGAGCTGGCGTCCGTGGCCGGTCCGGCCGGGGCGGCGGTCGGGGTGGACCTGGTGGAGGCGCTGATCACCGAGGCGAACCGGCGGTTCCCGGCGGCGCCCGGCCGGAACCTGAGCTTCCACACCGCGGACGTGGAACGGATCGAGCGCGTCCCGCAGGCCCCGTTCGACGCGGCCTACTCCCGGATGGCCCTGATGATGTTCGCCGACCCCGTCGCCGGCTGCGCCGCGGTACGCCGGTCCCTGCGGCCCGGGGGACGGCTGGCGGCCA
This sequence comes from Nucisporomicrobium flavum, assembly GCF_016464385.1. Lineage (GTDB taxonomy): Bacteria > Actinomycetota > Actinomycetes > Mycobacteriales > Micromonosporaceae > Actinoplanes > Actinoplanes flavus_A. Next base: position 78,505 of record NZ_JADMLH010000012.1, read on the forward strand.
CCGTCTTCCGGGGCGGCGGCGCGCCCTGGCTGCCCGCGGCGATGCTCGGCGCCGCCGCGGACGTCGGGCCGGTGGAACCGCTGCCCGTGGGCGACGAACCCGGCCCGTTCGCCTTCGCCGACCCGCGGCGGGTGGAGCGGATCCTGGCCGCGGCGGGCTTCACCGCGATCGCGGTCAGACCGGACGACGTCGTGGTCGGCGCGCCGGACGATCCGGAGGCGGTGGCCGACTGGCTCATCGACCTGGGGCCGGCCGGGGTGGCGTACCGGGCGGCGCCGGCCGGTGCGCGAGCGGCCGCCCGGGAGGGTGCGGCCCGCCTGCTGGAGCGGTACCGCACCCCGGGCACCGGATATCGCCTGCCCACGGCGATCTGGACGATCACCGCCGAACGCCCCGCGACGCCCGGCGGCTGACCGTCCGGCCCGGCTCAGTCGTCCGAGCCGTGCCCACCGTGGCGCCCGTGGTCGTCGCCGGCACGGTCGTCCGACCCGCGCCCCCGGCCCCGGTCGTCGCCGGCGCCGTCGTCGGAACCCCGTCCCCGGCCGCGATCGTCGGCAGCACTGTCATCCGAGCCGCGCCCGCGCCCGCGGTCGTCCGTGGCCGAGCCGCCGCTCGCGCCCTTCACCCGGTGGCGCAGGACCTCGCCGGTCGCCCGGTCCACGTCGATGTCGTGCGCGGCGCCGCGCAGCGTCACGTCCACGTCCCAGACCGCGCGGCCGTGCTCGGTCTCCCGCTCGACCTTCGTCACCCGGCCGCCGCCGACCACCCGGATCGCGATGGCCTTCGCGGCGGCCACGCTGATCCCCCCAGCGGCCGACGGCGACGAGGCGGTGGACGAGGCCGACGGGGACGGCGAGGCGGAGCTGAAGAGCGACGGCGGCGTGACCACGTCACCGTTCGGCAGCATCGGCACGGCCGGGTCGTCGGCGCCCGCCGCGAGGGCGGTGCCGCCGAGGGCGAGGGCGGCCACCGCGCCGGCGGCCAGGGCGGATGCGGTACGAAGCCTGATCATGGGAACCTCCGAGGTGTCGGTTGTCGTGACACCTGCACGCTCCCGCGCGGCGCGCTATGGGCACGCTGTGTGATCGCTAAGACGCGGTTAAGGGCTTCCGGTACACCGAGATGTGGTCCGTGGAGTCCGGGCCGAAGGGGGCGCTGTCCCAGGTCGCGTACCGGGCCTCGAGGGTGAGGCCGGCCCGCTCGGCGAGCTCGTCGATCTGATCCGGCCAGAGGTAGTGCATGCCGAACGGCTCGAGCCGTACGCCGCCGTCGGTGAACACGATGGTCTGGCGCAGGAACGTCTGGGCCTCGCGGTCGTACCGGTGCGTCCGGACCGACACCGACGTCTCCGTCACCGACCAGACCTGCACCTGCTGCTCGTCGCGGTCGAAGTTCGCGGGGTCGGGGACGAACGCCTCGATGACGAAGGCGCCGCCGGGCGCGAGCACGCGGGCGACGTTGCGGAAGCAGTCCTCCTGGCGGCCCTCGCCGGTCAGGTTGAACAGCGTGTTGAAGACCAGGTAGGCGAGCGGGAACGGGCCGGGCACCGCGACGTCCGCCATGTCGCCGACGAGGACCGGCATGTCCGCCCCGCCGGGTTTGGCGCGCAGCAGCTCCACCATCTCCGGGGACGCCTCGATGCCGTGCACCTCGACGCCGTGGGCCGCCAGCGGCAGGGCGACCCGGCCGCTGCCGATGGCGAGCTCGAGCGCGGGACCGCCGCCCGCCAGGCCGGCCAGGAAGCGGGCCGCGGGTTCCGGGTCGGGGTTGCCGGGGCTGTCGTAGTGCGCCGCCCATTGGCGGCCGAACAGCCCGGGGTCGTCCAATATCGACATGCCCTCAGACCAGCAGAGTGTCAGGCGGGCGGCAAGGCATTTACCCCGGTCAGATCGATGCGGACGTACGCGCCCCCACCCGGCGCCGGTTCGACGCGCAGCGAGCCGCCGCCGCTCTCGGCCGCCCGCCGGGCGATGTCCAGGCCGAGCCCGGTCGAGCCGCTGCCCGAGGAGCCGCGGCGCAGCGCGTCCGGCGGGAAGCCCGGACCGTCGTCGGAGACCGTCAGCACCGCGCCGCCGCCCGGGCGGGCGGCCAGCGACACCCCGAACGCGGTGCCGTCCGGGGTGTGCGCGAACACGTTGCCCAGCAGCGCGTCGAGCGCCGCGGCCAGCTCGTCGGCGGGGATCGCCACCGGGAGGGGACCGGGCGGGAGCTCCCGGCGTACCCGCCGATCGGTGTCCTCGGCCAGCACCGCCCAGAAGGCGACCCGGTCCGCGACCACCGCCGCCGCGTCGCAGGCCCGCTCGCCGCCCCGGCGGCGGGCCTGCTGGATCACCGCGGTGACCGCCCGCTGGATGCCGTCGGCGGCCGCGGCGACCCGGGCCGCCTCATCCGGGTCGCGCAGGGACTCGGCCTCGAGGCGCAGCGCGGTCAGCGGGGTGCGCAGCCGGTGGGACAGGTCGGCCACCTGCTCCCGCTCCTCGCGCAGCAGGTCCTGGATGCGCCCGGCGAGGTGGTTGAGCGCCGCGGCGACCTCGCGCACCTCGGGCGGGCCGGCGGGGGCGGCCCGCGCCGACAACTCGGCGCGGGCCAGGCGGTGGGAGACCGCGGAGAGGTCGGCGATCGGGGCGACGAGCGTACGGGCCAGCCGGTCGGCCACCACCAGCCCGAGCAGGACGAGCGCCACGCCCAGCCCGGCCAGCACGAGCCACGACCGGGCGACCCCGCGGTTCAGCTCCGCGGCGGGCACGACGGTGCGGATCACGTACGTGCCGGGCCCCGTGACCACCGGCACGACGATCTCCCGGCCCGCGCCCGTGGCCACGGCGAACGACTCGCCCTTCGCGGCGGCCAGCCGGACCGCGGGGGTGGGCGCCGCGGCCTGGCCGATCACCGCGCCGTCCGGCGTGAACACGCTGACCGGCACCGGCTGGCCCTGCACCGCCAGCGACAGCTCATCGGCGCCGGTGCCGACCAGCGGCACGATCGTCTGCAGGACGCCGTTGGCGCGGCTGATCGCCCGGTCCTCGGCGACCTGCCGGACGAGCAGCGCGAGCGGCGCGAGGAACGCGATCAGGATCAGACAGGTGGTCGCCGCGACCAGGAGCGTCAGGCGGCGTCTCATGCCGGCCCGCTCAACCGGACGCCGACCCCGCGCACGGTGTGCAGGTAGCGCGGGTCCTGCGCGGTCTCGCCGAGCTTGCGGCGCAGCCAGGACAGGTGCACGTCGACGGTCTTGTCCGCGCCGCCGTACGGCACCTGCCACACCTCGCTGAGCAGTTCCCGTTTGCTGACCACCTGCCCGGCGCGGGTGGCGAGGTGATGCAGCAGGTCGAACTCCCGCGGCGTCAGGTCGAGGTCCGTGCCGTCGAGCGTGGCCGTCCGGGCGCCCGCGTCGATGCGCAGGCCGCCCACCGTCAGCGCGGCCGGTTCCGTGCCGGCCGGGCCGCCGCGGCGCAGGACCGCGCGGACCCGGGCGTCGAGCTGCGCGGCGGTGAACGGCTTGACGATGTAGTCGTCGGCGCCCGCGTCGAGCACCCGGACGATCTCGGTCTCGTCGTCGCGGGCGGTCGCCACGATCACCGGTACGGCGCTGACGGCCCGCAGCATCCGCAGCAGCTCCCGCCCGTCGAGGTCGGGCAGCCCCAGGTCGAGCACGACGAGGTCCGGGCGCTCGGCGAGAGCGGTCTGCAGCCCGTCCATCGCGGTGTGCGAGGCCGCCACCGCGTGCCCTCGCTCCCGCAGCGCGCGCAGCAGGGTGGTACGGATCGCCGAGTCGTCCTCGATCAACAGGAGGTGGGCCACGCTGGCAACCTATCCCGGCGTACCGGCACGATCGTGGCTCTTAACCCTCCCTTAGCGTGCCCGCGAGCCTGCCTTAGCGTGCCGCCGGGCATAGTCGCTCCTGTGAACCGCCGAACGCTGCTCGTGACCGCCGGCTGGCTCGGTGCGGCCGTGCTCGCCGTGCTGGTCGGCCTGACCGGGGTACGCCTCATCGGGGCCGGCCTGACCTCGCCGGAGTCCCGCCCCCGCAGCGCCGCGGAGGTGGCCGAGGACCTGCGCTCGCTGCCGTCCCCTTCCCCGTCCGCGACCCGTACGCCGACGCCCACCGCCTCGCAGGCCGTCGGGAGCCCGCGCGGCCGGACCTTCCCGACGCGCGGGGGCACGGTGGTGGCCCGGTGCGCCACGGGCGGCCCGGAGATCGTCACGATGTCGCCGGCGCCCGGGTTCGCGCTGCACGAGCGGGAGCGCTCCGAGGGGGAGTTCCGCAGCACGTCGGACAACCACGACCGGGTCAAGTTCAGGATCGCCTGCTCGGCGGGTACGCCCTCCCTGCAGCTGCGCGGTGACTGAAGAATAGGGGCGTGGACCTCGTCATCAACCTCGACGGCTCGGGCGAGAAGACGGTCCGGGTGTACCGGGCGCTGCGCGAGGCGATCGAGGACGGGCGGCTGCCCGAGGGCCACCGGCTGCCCGCGACCCGGGTGCTCGCGGCGGATCTCCGGGTGGCACGCAACAGCGTCGCGACGGCGTACGAGCGGCTCGTGGCGGAGGGCTACCTCGTGGCCCGCACCGGCGCGGGGACGTTCGTGGCCGCCGTACGCGACGAACCCGCCCCGCGCCGCGCCACGGCCGACCCGCTGCACCCGCGGCCGGGGTGGACCTTCGAGCCGCTGCCGACGGGCGCCGGCGTGCCCGCACCGAAGTACGACTTCCGCACCGGCATCCCGGACGCGCGGCTGTTCCCGTTCGACACGTGGCGGCGGCTGGTCGCGGCGGAACTGCGGCTGGGCGCCAACGAGCCGGGCGCGTACGCCACCCCCGCCGGCCACCCGGCCCTGCGCGCGGCGATCGCGCGGTATCTCGGCTACTCGCGGTCCCTGCGAGTGGAGGCGGACGACGTGCTCGTCACCAACGGCACGCAGCACGCGCTCGACCTGATCGGCCGGGTGCTGCTGCGGCCGGGGGACGTCGTCGCGCTGGAGGAGCCCGGTTATCCGCCCGCGCGGCGGCTGTTCGCCTCGCTGGGCGCGCAGGTGGTGGGCGTACCCGTGGACGCCGACGGCCTGGTCGTCGACAACCTGCCGCGCGCCGCCCGGATCGTCTACACCACGCCGTCGCACCAGTTCCCGCTCGGACCGGCGATGAGCCTCACCCGGCGGCACGCGCTGCTGGACTGGGCGCGGTGCCGGCAGGCCGCGGTGATCGAGGACGACTACGACTCCGAGTTCCGTTTCTCGGCGCGCCCGCTGGAGCCGCTGCACAGCCTCGACACCGCCGGGCGGGTGCTCTACGTGGGCACCTTCTCCAAGACGATGCTGCCCAGCGTGCGGACGGGCTTCGTGCTCGCCCCGGCCGGCCTGCGCGCGGCGCTCGCGGCGGCGCGCCAGCTCGGCGACGGGTACGGGCAGATCGCGGTGCAGGCGGCGCTGGCCCGGTTCATCGACGAGGGGCTGCTGGCCCGGCACGTCCGGCGGGCTCTGAAGGCGTACGCGCACCGCCACGCCCGCATCGTCGCCGTGCTGGGCCGGCACGCCGGGCTCACGGTGCTGCCGTCGGCGGCCGGCCTGCACGTCACCGCGCTCGCTCCCCGTTCGGCCGAGGTGGTGTCGGCGGCCGCCGAGCGCGGTGTGGCCGTGGAGGACCTGGCCGGCTACGGCAGCGACTCCACCGGGTTCGTGTTCGGCTTCGGCGCGATCGATCCCGCGCTGCTCGACGAGGGGCTGGAGGTCTTCGGCGAGGTCCTCCGGGAGGCGTAGGCCACCGCGGCCGCGGCGACGACCAGGCTGAGCAGCGCCGGGGTGCCGTTGAGGACCAGCAGGCCGAGCGTGGACACGAACGCGAGCCCGGCGCCGCGCCGCGCCCAGCCGGGTGGCAGCAGCTTCAGGGCTGCTGCCGTGCCGAGGACATACACCAGCGTGAAGCAGCCGGTGACGAGCAGCATGGCCGTGTGGAAGCTGATCGGCAGCGCCGCCGACACGAGGCTGCCGGCGGTGACGACGAGCAGCGACCTGCGGGGCGTGCCGACCGGGCCGGCCGGCAGCGCGCCGTCACGGGCCAGGGCCGCGCCCAGCCGGGACGCTCCGGCCAGGTACGCGTTGACCGCCCCGATGGTCAGCAGCACGGCGACCACCGCGGTGACCACCCGGACCGGCCCGCCCACCCCGACGGCCAGCAGGTCGGCGAGCGGCGCCGGGCTGTCCCCGATGGCCGGGCCGAGCACCAGCACACTGGTGGCGGCGACGGCGAGGTACAGCACGCCGACGATCAGCACCGCCGCGCCGGTGGCCCGCGTGACGTCCCGGCGGGGGTCGCGGTATTCGCCGGACAGCGACGAGACAGCCTCCCACCCGGCGAAGCCCCAGACCAGCACGGCCGCGGCGGTGCCGATGCCGGCCCAGCCGTACGGTGCGAACGGCGTGAGGTTGGCCAGCCGGGCGTGCGGGAGCGCGGCGATGACGGTGACCACGAGCAGCGCGGCGAGCGCGGCGGTGAGCCACAGCTGTGCCCGGCCGGAGATCTGCAGCCCGAACCAGTTCATCGTGACGACGATGCCCATGATCACGAAGAACGTGCCGAGCACGGTCGCCCGGCCGCCGCCGAGGAGGTCGGCCACGTATCCGCCGGCGAACGCGGCGGCGGGCGGGGCGCCCAACGGCACGGCGAAGAAGAAGCACCACCCGACCGCCGCGGCGGCCCGGGCTCCGAAGGCCAGCCGGACGTATGTGGAGACGCCGCCGCCGTCGGGATAGCGGGCGCCGAGCGCGGCGAACGTCCCGGCCAGGGGAGCGGACAGCAGGATCAGGGCGAGCCAGGCGAGCAGCGAGGCGGGTCCCGCGACGCCCGCGGCCAGCGCCGGCATCGAGATCACGCCGGTGCCGAGCACGGCGCCGACGCAGAGGGCCGTGCCCTGGGCGCGCGACAGGGTGCCGGTGGAGGTCATGTGATCACCGTAGGCACCCGATTGGCCCCTCGTCCGGGCCAATCCGACCCCCATCAGAGGAGCCAATTGCTACATGTTCAGCTTGGCTGTACGGATGCTCTCGTCGCCGGCGATCTCGACCCGCGCGACGCTCTGGCGGCCCGAGCAGAAAAGCACGATCTCGCCGGGCGCGCCGGTCACCGTCGCCGCCGGGGTCCCGTCGCCGACCTGCAGCACGCCAAAGCCGGGCGCCTCGATCCGGACCGGCTTGCCGAGCCGGCGCAGCGCCAGCCGGGCGGTCACCTTGGTGGCCTTCCAGAGCGCGTTCTCCTCGCCGCGGTCGAGCGCCCGCGGCTCCCAGCCCGGCTGCGCGCGCCGGACGTCCTCGTGGTGCACGAAGTACTCGACCGTGTTGGCCAGCTCGTCGAGGAGCGGGTTGCTCACCGGGCTCCACCACGGCGGGGTGCGCACCTCGGCCACGACCCGCTCGTACGGCTGCGCAGCCTTGGCCCGCCGGACGTGCTCGCCGTGCCCGGCCAGCGGCGGCACCAGCATGCCGACCATCGCGTCCGGCCGGCGGTCCCGGACCACCAGGTGCGCGGCGAGGTCCCGGGTGGCCCAGCCGGCGCACATGGTCGGCGCGTCCGGACCCACCTCGAGGAGCAGATCGGCGAGGAGGCGGCGTTCCGTACGCGCGTAGTCGGTCATTCCGCGATCGTAGGCGGCCCGCGGCTCGCGCGCGCGGCGGCCGTCGATGCCCCCGGGCTGCGCGCCGATGTAATCGTGGACACAATGTAAATGCCGTGGCTTCCGGCGGCCGGTTCGGCAGGATGGAGGCGGTAAGGCCGGTTGACCCGGCGGGCACTTACAGATGCGGGGGGCACGTGAGCACGAGGACCGGCCGCGACGTGCTGGGCCGGGGCCTGCGGGTGCTCGGCCGCGCCATCCGTACCGAGCCGCGGCTCTTCGTCATCGGCGCGCTGGGCAGCAGCCTGTTCGGGCTGCTCGTCATCGCGAACTCGTACGTCGTCGGCGCGGTCATCGGCCATGTCGTGGTGCCGGCGTTCAGCGAGCACCGGGCCGGTACGGCCGAGCTGGGCCTGATCGCCGCCGCGTTCATCGGCATCTCGCTGCTGCGCGTCGCCAGCATCTTCGGCCGCCGCCTCGGCGCCGGGTTCATGCAGTTCCGGCTGCAGGCCCGCTACCGCCGCGCGGTCACCCGCCGCTACCTCGCGCTGCCGCCGGCGTGGCACCAGCGGCACGCCACCGGCACCCTGCTGTCCAACGCGAACTCCGACGTGGAGGCCGCTTTCGTCCCCATCGCGCCGCTGCCGTTCGCCGTCGGCACGATCGTGATGATCGTGGCCGCGGTCGTCTCGCTGTTCTTCACCGACTGGGTCCTCGCGATGGTCGGCGTCTGCCTGTTCCCGATGCTGTTCGGGCTCAACTACGTCTACTCGCGGCGGATGTCCCCGCGGCAGATCCGTGCCCAGCAGCTGCGCGGCCGGGTCAGCGCGGTCGCCCACGAGAGCTTCGACGGCGCCCTCGTCGTCAAGACCATGGGACGCGAGGCGGACGAGTCGAAGCGCTTCCAGGTGCACGTCAGCGAGCTGCGCGACGCGCTCATCTCGGTGGGCCGGCTGCGCGGCCTGTTCGACCCGCTGATGGACGCGTTGCCCAGCGTCGGCACCCTGGCGGTACTGCTGCTCGGGGCGTGGCGGCTGCAGACCGGTGCGCTGAGCGTCGCCGAGCTGGTCAGCGTGGCGTTTCTGTTCACCGTGCTGGCGTTCCCGGTGCGCGCGATCGGCTGGGTGGTCGCCGAGCTGCCGCGCAGCGTCGCCGGGTGGGAGCGGGTGCAGGCGGTGCTCGCCGCCGACGGCGACCTCGCCTACGGCACCGCCGAGGCCGCCGCGAGCGGACCGGCCGCGCTCACCTTCGACCAGGTCCATTTCTCGTACGGCGAGGACGGCCGGGGCGCCGAGGTCCTGTACGACATCTCGTTCACCGTCCCGGCCGGCAAGACGGTGGCGCTGGTCGGCGCGACGGGCTCCGGCAAGTCGACGATCGCCTCGCTGGCCGTACGCCTCGTCGACCCGGACAGCGGCACGGTGAGCGTCGACGGCATCCCGCTGCCCGAGCTGAGCGAGCAGGCCCTGGCTTCCGCGACCGCGCTCGTGCCGCAGATCCCGTTCATCTTCGACGACACGGTCCGCGGCAACGTGACCCTCGACCGCGACGGCGTGGACGACACGGCGGCCTGGCGGGCACTACGGCTGGCGCAGGCGGAGGGCTTCGTCGCGAAGCTGCCCGAGGGCCTGGAGACGCCGGTCGGCGAGCGCGGCACGTCACTCTCCGGCGGCCAGCGGCAACGGCTCACGCTGGCCCGCGCACTGGCCGGGCGGCCGCGGCTGCTCGTGCTCGACGACGCGACGAGCGCGGTGGACCCGCGGGTGGAGGCGGCGATCCTGGCCTCGCTGCGCGGGCACGAGGCGGGCGCGTCGATCCTCGTGGTCGCGTACCGGCGGGCGACGATCGCGCTCGCCGACGAGGTGGTCTACCTGGAGGACGGCAAGGTCGTGGCGACCGGCACCCACGCGCACCTGATGGCCACCGAGCCCGGATATCTGAACCTGGTGACCGCGTACGAGAAGGCCGAGCACGCCGAGGAGGTCACGGCATGACGACCGCGACCGCTGTGGTGGAAGAGGGGACGCTCGCCACCGTTCGCCGGGGCGTGGCGCTCTCGCCCGAGTTGCGCCCGGGCCTGGCGGGCACGCTCGCGCTGGCGTTCCTGTCGATGGCCGGCCGGGTGGCCGTGCCGATCGCGATCCAGCAGGGCCTCGACCGCGGCATCCGCGCCCCCGGCGGGCCGCACCTGGGCACGGTCACCCTGATCGTGCTGCTCACGCTCGCCGTCCTGGCCGTCTCGACCGCCTCCGGGTACGCCATGACGCGCCGGCTGTTCACGGTCAGCGAGACCGCGCTGGCCGCCCTGCGCGCCCGTACGTTCCGGCACATCCACGACCTGTCGATGCTGCACCAGCAGTCGGAGCGGCGCGGGTCGCTGGTCTCCCGGGTCACCGGCGACGTCGACCAGATCACCCAGTTCCTGCAGACCGGCGGCGTCATGCTGCTGATGACCAGCGGGCAGGTCGTGGTCACCACGGTCGTCATGCTGGTCTACTCGTGGCAGTTGACGCTGGTGGTGTTCGCCGCGTTCGTACCCGCCCTGATCGTGATCCGGCTGTTCCAGAAGCGGCTCGCCGGGGTCTACCGGATCGTGCGCGAACGCACCGGCGTGATGCTGGGCGCGGTCGCCGAGAGCGTCGTCGGTGCCACGGTGATCCGCGCGTACGGCGTGGCGGGGCGCACCGAGAAGCGGCTCGACACCGCGATCGACGACCTGCGGGTGGCCCAGCAGCGGGCGCTGCGTACCAGTGTCACCAGCTTCTCGACCGGCGAGATCGCCGCCGGCGTGGCCCTGGCGTCGGTGGTCGTCGTGGGTGTGCTGCTCGGCGTGGACGGCGGCCTGACCGTCGGCAAGCTGACCGCGTTCCTGTTCCTCGTCACGCTCTTCATCCAGCCGGTGCAGATCGCCACCGAGGTGCTCAACGAGGCGCAGAACGCGGTGGCCGGCTGGCGGCGCGTGCTCGACGTGCTGGACATCGAGCCGGACGTGGCCGACCCCGCCGACGGGGTGGAGCTGCCGCCCGGCCCGCTGTCGGTGACGTTCCGCGACGTGTCGTACCGCTATCCCGGCGGTCCGGTGGTGCTCGACGACGTCGACCTGGAGATCCCCGCGCGCACGAAGGTGGCGGTGGTGGGGGAGACCGGCAGCGGCAAGACGACGTTCGCGAAGCTGCTGACCCGGCTCATGGATCCGGCCGGCGGCGAGGTGCTGCTCGGCGGGGTGCCGCTGACCTCCGTACGGTTCGACTCGTTGCGGTCCCGGGTCGTGATGGTCCCGCAGGACGGGTTCCTGTTCGACGCGACGGTGGCCGGGAACATCCGCTTCGCCCGTCCCGGGGTGACCGACGACGAGCTGCGGACCGCGTTCGAGGAGCTCGGGCTCGCTGACTGGCTGGCCGGGCTGCCGCAGGGGCTGGACACGCCGGTGGGCGAGCGCGGCGAGGCGCTGAGCGTGGGGGAGCGGCAGCTGGTCGCGCTGGTGCGGGCGTACATCGCCGACCCGGACCTGCTGGTGCTCGACGAGGCGACCAGCGCGGTCGACCCGGCCACCGAGGTCCGCCTGCAGCACGCCCTGGACGCGGTGACCCGCGGCCGGACGACCGTCGCGATCGCACACCGGCTCTCCACCGCGCAGTCCGCCGACGAGGTGATCGTGGTCGACGCCGGCCGGGTCGTGCAGCGCGGCCCGCACGCGGAGCTGCTGCACGACCCGGAGTCCATCTACGCCAAGCTCTACGCGAGCTGGCTGGAGCAGACCCGCTGAGCGGCCGGGCTCAGCGGGCGTAGAACTCGACGACCAGCTGCTCGTCGCAGAGCACCGGCACCTCGGCACGCTCGGCCCGGCGCAGCACCGTGGTGCGCAGCTCCTCGAGCACGGTCGACAGGTACGGCGCGGCCGGCCCGTCGAGGTGCGCACCGGTCGCGGCGATCTGGAACGGCGGCTTCTGCCGGCTGCTCTCGCGGACCTCGACGACCTGGCCGGGCTTGAGCCGGTACGACGGCCGGTCGACCTTGTGCCCGTCCACGGTGAAGTGCCCGTGCGCGACGAGCTGCCGGGCCTGGTAGATCGTGCGGGCCAGGCCGGCGCGCTGCACGGTGGCGTCGAGGCGGCTCTCCAGCAGGGCCACCAGGTTCTCGCCGGTCTTGCCCTCCTTGCGGTGCGCCTCGTCGTACGCCGCCCGCATCTGCGCCTCGCTGATGTTGTACTGGTGCCGCAGCCGCTGCTTCTCCAGCAGCCGTACCTGGTAGTCGGACTGCTTGCGCCGCCCCCGGCCGTGGACACCCGGCGGGTACGGCCGCCGCTCGAAGTACTTCACGCACTTGCGGGTCAGCGGGATGCCGAGCGCCCGCGAGAGCCGGGCCTTGGGTCGGGAGTTGTTCACGGGCGATCTCATTCCTTCGTACGGATGCTACGGTTAGCCTCGCCTAACTAAGGTAAGCCTAACCCGGTGCCCGGAGGTTCCCGCATGCAGCCCACCCACGCCGAGGTCGCTCGCACGATCGCCGCCGGCCACCTGCCCGCCACAGCGCACATCGCCGGTCACCCCGGCCCGCTGCCGGTCCGGCACGTGACCGACGGCCGGGGCCGGGCGCTGCTGCTGTCCTCCCGCGACGGCGACCTCGCCAGGGCGCTGCGCCCGAGGCCGGACACCGGAGACACCGCGCTGATCCTCGACATCCCGGACGTGCCGCCGATCGCCGGGGCTCCGACGCTGGGCCGGGTGTGGGTGTCCGGCTGGGCAACTCCGCTGGCCGGGGAGGAGGCCCGCCGCGCGGCGCTCGACTACGCCGACGTCGACGCGGCGTCCGACCTGCTCGACGTCGGCACCACCCGGGTCATCCACCGCCTGCACGTCGCCGAGGTGCGCCACGAACGCCACGGCGTGCTCATCGACGTCGACCCCGACGAGTACGCCGAGGCCACGCCGGACCCGCTGCACCTCATGGAGTTCGACCTCATCGCCGACCTCGCCGACCACCACGAGCCGGAGATGGCCGCGTACGTGCGCCGCCGCCTCGGACCGGCCGCCCGCCCCGGTGACGAACCCCGCGTGGTGCGCCTCGACCGGTACGGCTTCGTCGTCCGGATGGGTGCCCGGCTGGCACGGCTCGCGTTTCCCCGCCCGGTGACCGACCGCCACGACCTGGCCCACCTGCTGCACCCGGTCCTCTGCCACCGCTGCGTCCGCACCGGCCGCGTGGCTTAGGGCCGCCCCCGCATCAGCGGCAGGGCCAGGTCGTCGACGATCGATCGGATGCGGTCCGGGGCCGGCGGCCCGAGATCCATCAGCAGGTCGTGGCGCACCAGGTCGAACGGCATGTCGAGCACTGCCGGCGGGATCCGGTCCAGGGCCAGCTCGCCGCGCTCGTGGGCGCGTCGGTAGATCGTCCGCTCGTGCGGGAGCCGCTGGTCGCCCATGGCCTGCTCGCGTACCCGTGCGGGCGTCAGGCCGGTGTCGGCCAGCAGCCCCGAGAAGGCGGCGGCCGCGGCGATGGCGAACAGGCCGGCGCGGGCCCGGCTCACCTCGGTGAGGTAGGCGAGCAGGTCGCCGCGCAGGGTGCCGGTGTCCGGCTCCGCGACCGGGTTCACAACGCGCTGGTGCTCGAAGGCGGCGAGCACCAGCCGGTCCTTGTTCGGCCAGCGGCGGTAGAGCACGGCCTCGCTCGTGCGGGCGCGTGCGGCGACCGAGCCCATGGTCAGGCGCGCGTATCCGGTCTGGACGAGCTCTTCCCACGCGGCGGTGAGCAGGGAGGCCTCGAGCTCCTTGCCGTGCCGGCGGCGGCGCGCAGTTTCCACCCGGCCACCTTAGAAAGTCTTTCCTTTCTTGCCAAGCGCTGCTAGAAAGGAATCCCTTTCTTGGAGGTGTCGTATGGAACCGACAGTCCTCATCGCGGGTGCCGGCCCGACCGGTCTGACGCTGGCCTGTGAGCTCGCCCGGGGTGGCGTTCCGTTCCGCTTGATCGAGGTCGCCCCGGGACCGCAGCCCGGCTCGCGCGGCAAGGGCGTCCAGCCGCGCACCCTCGAGATCTTCGAGGACCTCGGGATCGCCGGCCGGGTGCTCGCCCACGGCCGGCTCGCGATGCCGATGCACTCGAGCGCCCCCGACGGCAGCGTGACGCGGGGTGGAGCCGTGCCCGAGGACCTCGCGGACCGGCCCGACATCCCGTACCCGGCAAGCCTCATCACCCCCGAATGGCGTATCGAGGAGGCGCTGCGGCTGCGGCTCGCCGAGCTCGGCGGTGCCGTGGAGTTCGGCGTCGCCCTGACCGGCTTCGACCAGTCGGGTGGCGGGGTGTCGGCGACGGTCGTCCAGGACGGCACGGCTCGGACCGTGAGCGCGCAGTGGCTCGTCGGCTGCGACGGCGGCCGCAGCCTGGTCCGCAAACAGGCCGGCATCACGTTCGACGGCGAGACCCGCGACGAGGTGCGGATGGTCCTCGCCGACCTGCCGGTCGACGGGCTCGGCCGCGACGTCTGGCAGGCGTGGCGGCACGAGGAGGGCCTGGTCAGCCTCTGCCCGCTGCCCTCGACCGACCTCTTCCAGTTCGCGGCCGCCCTCGCGCCGGGGCAGGACCCCGAGCCCAGCCTCGCGAACCTGCGGGCGATCCTCCGGCGGCGGACCGGCCGCACCGACATCCACCTCCACGAGCCGCAGTGGTCGTCGCTGTGGCGCGCCAACATCCGCCTCGCCGGCCGCTACCGCGAGGGCCGCGTGTTCCTGGCCGGCGACGCGGCGCACGTCCACTCACCCGCCGGTGGGCAGGGGATGAACACCGGCATCCAGGACGCGTACAACCTCGGCTGGAAGCTCGCCGCGGTCGCCGCGGGAAGCTCCCCGGCGCTGCTCGACACGTACGAGGCAGAACGACGACCGGTCGCTGCCCACGTGCTCGCCCTGTCCACCGCCCGTCTCGCCGAGGTGCTCGCGCGCAACGATCTCCCCACCCGCCGCGACGCCAGCACGATCCAGCTCGACGTGGGATATCGCGGCTCCGCTCTCGCCCGCGACGACCGGGACGAGGCCGCGTCCCTCCGCGCCGGGGACCGCGCCCCCGACGCGACCGGGCTGACCACGGTCGAGGGGGAGCGCCGGCTGTTCGAGCTGACGGGCGGCGGGCGTTTCACCCTGGTGAGCTTCGGCGCGGCGCCCGCGGTGCCGGACGGCGTACGCACCCTGCGCGTCGTCGACCGGCCGGCCGGGCCCGGCGACGTCGCGGACACCCGTGGGCACCTGACCACTGCCTACGGCGCGACGCCCCGGACGCTGGTGGTCATCCGCCCCGACGGCTACATCGGGCTGATCTCCGACGCCGGGGACGCCACCGCGCTGTCGCGATACCTCGCGGACTTCCCGGTCCCGAACACCTCGGGCAGGTCCCCGGTGAGGTAGCGCTGCACGTTCGGCCCGATCGCGGCGGCGAGCTGGTCCACCGGGGCGGACGCCACCGGCTCGACCTTGAGCACGTGGCGTACCACGGCCAGGCCGGCGATCTGCGTCGCGACCAGGGCGGACCGCATCGGCGCCTCGCTCTCGTCGATGGCGAGCTGGGCGACCGCCCGGCGCAGGATCTGGGTCACCACGAACTCGCGCATCAGCCGGGCGGTCCACTCGTTGCTCATCGCCGAGCGCATCAGCGCCACCGCCGCGGTGCCGGCCGGCGAGTCCCAGACCGTGAGCACCGTACGCACGAGCCGCTCCCCGGCCTCCTCCCGCGGGCCCGCCAGCGCCTTCGGCACGAGCTCGGAGGGATCCAGCGGCAGGTTCATGGTCGCCAGGAAGAGCTTCTCCTTGGTGCCGAAGTAGTGGTGCACCAGCGCCGGATCGACCTCGGCGCCGGCCGCGATGGCGCGGATCGACGCCTTGTCGAAGCCCCGCTCGGCGAAGATCGTGCGGGCGGACTCCAGGATGGACTGCCGGGTGTCCTGGTTGCCGGGGCGCCGCCCGCTTCGCCGTACCAAAGGAAGGCTCTCCGTTCGTCTCAGGCCGTGCGCCGCCGCAGGGTCGCGGCCGCCAGCGTCAGGGCCAGGACCGCGGCGCCGGCGACGACCGTCAGATCCCACCACATCGTGCCGGTCGGCTCGGTGGAGCGTCCGACCTGGGTGAGCGCGTCCACCGCGTACGACAGGGGGAAGACATCGCTGGCGGCCTGGAGCCAGCCTGCCATCCGCTCGCGCGGCACGAACAACCCGCACAGCAGCAGCTGCGGGATGACCACCACGGGCAGGAACTGGACGGCCTGGAATTCGGTACGGGCGAACGCGCTGCAGAACAGCCCCAGCGCGACCCCGAGCACCGCGTCGACCACGGCGATCAGCACCACCAGCCCGGGGTTGCCGAGCGTGTCCAGCCCGAGCAGCCAGAACGCCGCCGCCACCGCGACCGATGCCTGCACCGCGGCGGCGAGACCGAACGCGATGCCGTACCCGAAGAGCAGGTCGAGCTTGCCCAGCGGCGTGGTGAGCAGCCGCTCGAGCGTCCCGGAGGTGCGCTCGCGCAGCATCGCGATGCTCGTCACCAGGAACATGATCACGAAGGGGAAGATGCCCAGCATCGTCAGCGCGATCCGGTCGAACGTGCGGGCGGTGTCGTACATGAAGTAGATCAGGGTGAGCAGGGCGACCGGCACCACCAGCAGCAACGCGACCGTACGCCGGTCGTGGCGCAGCTGCCGCAGGACCCGGCCCGCCGTGCTCGCGGTGATGCGAGGGCTCAGCGCGGTCATGCCGGCACCTCCTCGCGGTCGCGGATGAGGCGCAGGAACGCCTCCTCCAGGTCGTCGGTGCCGGCCGTGGCGCGGATCGCCGCCGGGGTGTCGTCGCCGATCAGCTCACCCTCGCGGATCAGCAGCAGCCGGTCGCAGCGCCCCGCCTCGTCCATGACGTGGCTCGACACCAGCAGCGTGGTGCCCTCGGCGGCGAGCGCGTGGAACTTCGCCCACAGGTCGGCGCGCAGCACCGGGTCCTGTCCGACGGTCGGCTCGTCCAGGACCAGCAGCCGGGGCCGGCCGATCATCGCGCAGGCCAGCGACGCGCGGCTGCTCTGGCCGCCGGACAGGTTGCCGACCAGCTGGGTCGCCGCGCCGGCCAGCCCGACGTCGGCGACGGCCCGGTCCGCGTCGGCCGCGGTGAGGCCGTACAGCGACGCGAAGTAGCGGGCGTTCTCCCGGACGGACAGGTCGGCGTAGACGCTCGGTGACTGGGTGACGTAGCCGACCGTACGGCGCAGCGCCGGTGACCCGGCCGGCTCGCCGAGCACCGTGACCGTGCCGGAGCGGACGAGCTGCACCCCGACGATCGCCCGGATCAGCGTCGTCTTCCCGCTGCCGCTCGGCCCCAGCAGCCCGGTGACGCTGCCGGCCCGCACGTCGCACGTGATGCCGCGCAGCACCCGCCGTTTCCCGCGGTCGATCACCAGATCGCGCACCTCGATGGCGGTGGTCATCGTCGCCTCCCCGAAACTCATCAACTGTTGAGTTCAACGCTAGATGAATTCGATGGGCGGGGCAATGACCGCGCGGAAGGTGGCACGCGGACATGACAAAAAGCCGCGGCCCCGACAAGCGGGACCGCGGCTGGAGAAGAGCGGGAACTACAGGGAAAGGATCCGGTCGAGGAACTCCCGGTAGCCGCGCATGGCCATCCGCATGCTCTCGGTGTCCGGCACGGCGTCGTCGCTCAGCGGGTCCAGGCGGTCCCG
This sequence comes from Nucisporomicrobium flavum, assembly GCF_016464385.1. Classification (GTDB taxonomy): domain Bacteria; phylum Actinomycetota; class Actinomycetes; order Mycobacteriales; family Micromonosporaceae; genus Actinoplanes; species Actinoplanes flavus_A. Next base: position 95,812 of record NZ_JADMLH010000012.1, read on the forward strand.
CTCGGCGAGCATCGCCTCGCCCAGCTCCTGCACAGCCTCGGTGAGCAGGGTGTGCGCCCGGGTCAGCGCGGCCACCGGGTCGTCCACGAACTGCGCCTTGACCTCGTGCCACTCGGCCCGGAACTGCGCGCTGGCCGCATCGTCCCAGAACGCGATGGACTCCTGGCGTACGTCGCCGGGGCGCAGCGGGCCGTCGCCGCCGTCCTCGCGCGCCGCCCGCCGTCCGGCCACGGCCTCGTCGCGGGCCCGCCGCCCGGGCTCGTCCTCGGCGGCACGGCGTCCGGCGCGGGTGTCGTCCGGCTCGGCGGCGCGCCGTCCCTCCCGCACGTCGCCCAGCGTCGCGGCCCGGCCCTCGGCGGGGTCGGCGGCCCTTCTGCCCGGCACGCGGCCCTCCGGCTCCTCGTCGGCGCGGCTGCGGCGCCCACCGGGCACCGGGCCCGGTTGCAGCGGGTTCGGCGGCAGCGGCTGGACGGGCGCCGGCTGCAGCGGGTTCGGCGGCAGCGCCGACTGCAGCGGTGGCGGCTGCAGCGGGTTGGGCGGCAGGGGCGCCTGGACGGGCGTCGGCTGCAGCGGGTTGGGCGGCAGCGCGCCGGCCCGGAAGGCGGCGTCGGGGCGGCCCCACGCGGCGGAGCGGTCGTCCTCGGGCTCGTCGCCCTGCTCCGGCCGTCCGCGTCCAGCAGGCTGCCCGGCGCCCGGCTCGGCGGGCGGGGTGCCGAAGCCCGGGAACGGCGGCGAGGTGTCGCCACCCTCACCGGCCGGCACGGAAGCACTCCCCGACGTGGGCCCGCGGTGGACGGGCGGGGCCCACGCCTCGTGCTCCTGCGGCGCGGGCTGGGCCGAGACCGGCCGGATGCGGGCGTCGCCGCCCGGCTGCGCGCTGACCGGGCGGTCGAGCGGCATCGGCACCTGCGCCGAACCGGTCACCGCCGGCGGGCCCGCGTCCGGGCGGTCCGCACCGTCCCGCGCGTCCTGGCGGCCCGCGCCCTCCCGGGCGTCCTGGCGGTTCACGCCGTCCCGGGCGTCCTGGCGGCTTGCGCCGTCCCGGGCGTCCTCCGGCGCGCGGCGGGCGCCCGGCGGGTCGAGGGGCGCCAGCGGGTCGGCCGGCAGCTCCGGCGTCTGCGGTCCGGCCGACGCGAACGGCGACGGCGCGCACAGCGGGGGTGTCTCGGGGGCGACCTGCGGCGCGAACGGCGACCGCGCGCCCGGCAGGCTGCCGTTGGCGACGGGGTTCTGGCCGTTGGCGCGGGCCGTGCCGCCGTGGCGGGGCCCGAAGTCGTCGCGGTGCCCGTTCATCTCCACCGGTGGGAAGCCTCCCTGGTCGGTCCAGCGCAGTCCGTTGGTCGTGCCGCCCAGCAGCGCGTCCGCGGGTCGCCGGGACCCGAGCGGAACCATCTGGGTGTCGTTCGTCAGCGCGGAGCCCGCCTGCGCGCCGGCCCGGCCGGCCGCGGTCTCCGCATCGGTCGCGGCGGGCGGGTCGTCGCCGGGCCGTCGCTGACCGGGCACCGGCCCGGCCTCGGCCGGCTCGCGGCCGTCGTCCGGGGTGGCCGTCGGCTCCATGATCGAGACTCCCGTCGCGGTGGCGGCGTGACCGTCCGCTGGGCCGGACGGGCACGGGCGCGACACCTCTGGCGCAGCGCACGACGACGGTACCGTCCCGGGGACGGACGTCACACCCCCTGTGTGGCTCCGTGACCGGATCGTGGGCTAGAGACAGCGGCCCACGTGGACGGCTGCGCCCGGTACGAGACAATCTGGCACTGTGCCTGCCACAGACCTCGAGAACCAGCCCGCCCGGCCCTCCGCCCTCGACCCGGCCGTCGCCGCCCGCCTGCGCCGTACCCCCGACGGCCTGGTCGCCGCCGTCGTCCGCGAGCACGGCAGCGGTGACGTGCTGATGCTGGCCTGGATGGACGACGAAGCACTGCACCGCACCCTCACGACCGGCCGCGCCACCTACTGGTCCCGCAGCCGCCGCGAGTACTGGGTGAAGGGCGCCACGTCCGGCCACCACCAGTACGTCCGCTCGGTCGCGCTGGACTGCGACGGCGACGCGCTGCTGGTGACCGTGGACCAGGTCGGGGCGGCCTGCCACACCGGCACGCACACGTGCTTCAGCGACGAGCTGCCCGTCAGCGCACCGGAGGAGAACCGATGACCAGCGGTGCCGTCACGCCGGAAGAGGACGCCTTCCTGGCCCAGGCCGCGCGGCGCCGGGTGGTGCCGGTGACCCGGCGACTGCTGGCGGACGGCGAGACCCCGATCGGCGTGTACCGCAAGCTCGCCGGCGGCCCGGGCACCTTCCTGCTCGAGTCCGCCGAGCAGGGCGCCGGGTCGGCCGCGTGGTCGCGCTACTCGTTCATCGGCGTCCGCAGCGCCGCCACGCTGGTCGAACGCGACGGCCAGGCGGCCTGGCTGGGCACCCCGCCCGCCGGGGTGCCGCTCGACGGCGACCCGGTGGCCGCGCTGCGCGAGACCGTCGCGGCGCTGGCCGCCCCCGAGGACCCGGGTACGGCGGCCGGCCTGCCCCCGCTGACCGGCGGCATGGTCGGCTACCTCAGCTACGACCTGGTCCGCCGGTTCGAGCGGCTCCCGGCGACCGCCACCGACGACGTCCCACTCCCCGAGCTGGGCATGATGCTCGCGACCGACCTCGTCGTGCTCGACCATTACGACGGCTCGGCGATCCTGGTCGCCAACGCGGTGCTGCCGGACGGTGCCGACGCGGCCACCGCGCGGGCCGCGTACCACCAGGCCGTGGGCCGGCTCGACGCGATGACCACCGCGCTGTCGCGCCCCACCCCGCCGATGATCTCCACCGTGGAACGCCGCGCGCCGGGCGAGGTGGTCAGCCGTACCGCGCCGGGCGACTACCAGAAGGCGGTCGAGACGGCGAAGGAGGCGATCCGGGCCGGCGAGTGCTTCCAGATCGTCGTGGCGCAGCGCTTCGAACGGGCCACCGACGCCGACCCGCTGGACGTCTACCGGGTGCTGCGGGCCACGAACCCCAGCCCGTACATGTACCTGCTGCGCTTCGACGACTTCGACATCGTCGGCTCGTCGCCGGAGGCGCACCTGAAGGTCAGCGCGGCCGAGGGTGGCGTACGCCGGGCCCTGCTGCACCCGATCGCCGGCACCCGCTGGCGCGGCGCGACCCCGGAGCAGGACAACGCGCTGGCCGCCGAGCTGCTCGCCGACCCGAAGGAGCGCGCCGAGCACGTCATGCTCGTCGACCTGGGCCGCAACGACCTGGGCCGGGTGTGCCGGGCGGGCAGCGTGGAGGTGCCGGACTTCGCGCGCATCGAGCGGTACAGCCACGTCATGCACATCGTGTCCACGGTGGTCGGCGAGCTGCGCGAGGACCGTACGGCGTTCGACGCGCTCGCGGCAACGTTCCCGGCGGGCACGCTGTCAGGCGCCCCGAAGGTCCGGGCCATGGAGATCATCGAGAGCCTGGAGCCCACCCGCCGCGGCCTGTACGGCGGCACCGTCGGCTACTTCGGCTTCGCCGGCGACATGGACATGGCCATCGCGATCCGTACGGCGCTGATGCACCACGGGACCGCGTACGTGGGTGCGGGCGCGGGCATCGTCGCCGACTCCGACCCGGCCGCGGAGGAGCAGGAGACCCGCAACAAGGCGGCCGCCGTGCTCGCTGCGATAGCCGCCGCCGAGACCCTGCGCGCGGCCCGATGAGGACGGCGTCCCGCCGTCTCGGCGTCGCGGTGCTGCTGTGCGTGGCAGGGGCGGCCGTGGCGCTCTACGGCATCACCCGCACCTGGGCGGTCGAGGTGACCGTCCGGCCCGGCCTGCCGGAGCTGCGGTCGTCGCGCACCGGCACCGACGTGGCGCCGTGGGTGATCGCGCTGGCGCTCGTGGCGCTGGCCGGCGGGGGCGCGCTGCTGGCCACCCGCGGCCTGGCCCGCCGGGTGCTGGGCGGGCTGCTCGCGGTGGCCGGCGCCGGTGTGGCCGTGGGGGCGATCCTCGGCCGCGCGGGGCTGGACGTCGGCGCGGCCGGTGCGGGTGGCACCTTCGGGCCGGTCGCGTGCGTCGCCGGGGGACTGCTGGTGCTGGCCGGCGGCTGGTCGGCGTTGCGTCACGGCCACGAATGGCCGGGCATGGGTGCCCGCTACGAGCGCCGCGTGCAGGCGACGCCGCCCGCTGCGGCGGGTGATCACCAGGCCGGCACCGATGACCGGGCCGGCACGGATCAGCGGGTCGAGACCAGGGCGGCGTGGGACGCGCTGGACCGCGGGGACGACCCGACGGCGCGCTGACCGGCGTTGCGCGGGCGCGGGCCGGCGGCCAGGGCGGCGACCATCGCGTCCATGTCGGCGCGGGCCTGGGCGCGGGCGCGGTCGGCGCACATCGCGGCCCAGGCGTTGCCCTGGGCGGTGCGCACGTTGTCCTCCCCGACGACCTTGCGCTCGACGCCGGCGAGGATCTCGGCGGCGTACGAGAGGACGGTCCGGGAGACAGCGGCGAATCCGGTCTCGGCGGCTTCCATGGTCACCTCCACAGGGCGCGGGCTCGGGCCGTCGGCGTGGCACCGCGGACCAGTTTGCCCGACAGCCATGGTGCCGGAGTCGTATTTCCGACCGGTGACACGACCATCACCGGTTGGTGGGGGTCAGCCGATCATCCGGGGGGTCCCAGCACGCCGCGTGGGACCACGGGGGAGGATGTGACGTAAGACAAGCTGCCGCCCGGCAGCGCATTATGCCGCAGCCCACCTCGTGAGGCGCGCCATACCCCGGGCGGCCGGAGGAGTCGGCGGCCACCTAGCATCGGGCCGAGGACACCCGGAGAGGGGAGTCATTAGGTGACATCCGATCAGCGTGGTGCGGGATCGCAGAACGTGCTCGAGGAGATCCTGGCGGGGGTGCGCGAGGACGTCGCAGCCCGGCAGGAACAGATCTCGCTCGACCAGGTACGCGAGCTCGCGGCGGCGGCCCCGCCGGCGATCGACGCGTACGCGGCCCTCCGCAAGCCCGGCGTGGCGGTGATCGCCGAGGTGAAGCGGTCGTCGCCGTCGAAGGGCGCGTTGGCTGACATCCCCGACCCGGCGGAGCTCGCCGGTGAGTACGCGGCCGGCGGCGCCCGGTGCATCAGCGTGCTCACCGAGGGCCGCTGGTTCGGTGGCTCCCTGGAGGACCTGGCCGCGGTGCGAGCCGCGGTCGGCGTGCCGGTGCTGCGCAAGGACTTCGTCGTCTCCAGCTATCAGGTGCACGAGGCCCGGGCCCACGGCGCCGACCTCGTGCTGCTCATCGTGGCGGCGCTCGAGCAGAACGTCCTCGTCGGCCTGCTCGAGCGGATCGAGTCGCTGGGCATGACCGCGCTCGTCGAGGTGCACAACGAGGAAGAGGCCGACCGGGCACTGGACGCCGGCGCCCAGGTCATCGGGGTGAACGCCCGCGACCTGCGCACGCTGGAGGTGGACCGGTCCGTCTTCGAGCGGATCGCGCCGGGCCTGCCGAACAACGTCGTCAAGATCGCCGAGTCGGGGGTGCGCGGCCCGCACGACCTGATCCGGTACGCGTCCGCCGGCGCCGACGCGGTGCTGGTGGGCGAGGGGCTCGTGACCCAGAAGAGCCCCCGCGACGCCGTGGCCGAGCTGGTCAACGCCGGCAACCACCCCGCCACCCCGCGGCCCGTACGGTGACGGCCGAGGCCCTGCCCGACCTCGCCGGCCACTTCGGCCGGTACGGCGGGCGTTTCGTCCCCGAGGCGCTCGTGCGGGCGCTCGACGAGCTGGACGCCGCGTACCGTGAGGCCAAGAACGACCCGGTCTTCCAGGACCGGTTCCACGGCCTGCTGCGCGACTACGCCGGCACGCCGTCGCTGCTCTACCGCGCGGAGCGGCTGTCCGAGGCGCTGGGCGCGGAGATCCTGCTCAAGCGTGAGGACCTGAACCACACGGGCGCGCACAAGGTGCGCAACGTGCTCGGCCAGGCGCTGCTCGCGAAGCGGATGGGCAAGCCCCGGGTGATCGCGGAGACCGGCGCCGGCCAGCACGGCGTCGCGAGCGCCACCGCGGCGGCCCTGCTGGACCTCGAGTGCGTGGTCTACATGGGCGAGACCGACACCGAGCGGCAGGCCCTCAACGTGGCCCGCATGCGCATGCTCGGCGCCACGGTCGTGCCGGTCACCAACGGTTCCCGCACGCTCAAGGACGCGCTCAACGAGGCGCTGCGCGACTGGGTCGCGAGCGTCGACACCACGCACTACCTGCTCGGCACGGCCGCCGGCCCGCACCCGTTCCCGGAGATCGTCCGCGACTTCGTCGGCGGCATCGGCACCGAGGCGCGCGAGCAGTGCCTCACCCAGCTGGGGCGGCTCCCGGACGCCATTGCGGCCTGCGTCGGCGGCGGCTCCAACGCCATCGGCATCTTCCACGCGTTCGTGCCCGACCAGCAGGTCCGCCTGTACGGCTTCGAGGCCGGCGGCGACGGCGTGGAGACCGGCCGGCACGCCGCCTCCATCACCGGCGGCTCGGCGGGTGTGCTGCACGGCGCCCGCACGTACGTGCTGCAGGACGAGGACGGCCAGACGGTCGAGTCGCACTCGATCTCGGCCGGCCTGGACTACCCGGGCGTCGGCCCGGAGCACGCGTGGCTGCACGACACCGGCCGCGCGGCGTACGAGCCGGTCACCGACGACGAGGCGATGGCGGCGTTCCAGCTGCTCTGCCGCACCGAGGGCATCATCCCGGCGATCGAGAGCGCGCACGCGCTGGCCGGCGCCGCCCGCATCGCGCCGCGGCTGGCGGCCGAGCTGGGCCGCACCCCGACGATCGTGGTGAACCTGTCCGGCCGCGGCGACAAGGACGTGCACACCGCCGGCGCCTATTTCGGCATCCTCGACCAGGTCGAGACGATCGTGCCCGGGGAGAACTCGTGAGCATCTCGGCAACCTTCGGCAAGGCGAAGGCCGAGGGCCGGTCCGTGCTGGTGGGCTGCATGCCCGCCGGCTTCCCGACGGTCGACGACAGCATCGCCTCGATGGTCGCCATGGCCGAGGCCGGCTGCGACGTCATCGAGGTGGAGCTGCCGTACAGCGACCCCGTGATGGACGGGCCGGTGATCCAGAAGGCCAGCGACATCGCGCTGGCGAACGGCGTACGGACCCGCGACACGCTGCGCATCATCGAGGCGGTGGCCGGCGCCGGCGCGACGGTCGTGCTGATGACGTACTGGAATCCCATCGAGCGGTACGGCGTCGACGCGTTCGCCCGCGACCTCGCCGCCGCCGGGGCGACCGGCATGATCACCCCCGACCTGATCCCGGACGAGGCCGGCGAGTGGATCGCGGCCGCCGACCGGTACGGGATCGACCGCACGTTCCTGGTCTCGCCGTCCTCGACCGACGACCGCCTCGCCATGACCGTCGCCAACTGCCGCGGCTTCGTCTACGCGACCGCGCTGATGGGCGTCACGGGCGCCCGCACGTCGGTGTCGTCGCAGGCCCCGGAGCTGGTCGCGCGGGTACGCGCCGTGGACCCGGAGATGCCCGTCGGCGTGGGCCTGGGCGTCGGCACCGGCGCGCAGGCCGCCGAGGTGGCCGCCTTCGCCGACGGCGTGATCGTCGGCAGCGCGCTCATCCGGTGCGTCCTCGAGGCCCCCGACCTCGCCACGGGCCACCAGCGGCTGCGGGCGCTCAGTGCCGAGCTGGCCGAGGGCGTACGGTCCGGCGCGCCCTCCTGACACCACGCGCAGCAATCGGCGGTAGGGTGCGCGCGTGAAGCTCGCCGCTATCCCCAGCCCCGCCACGTCGGTCTGGCACGTCCTCGGCCTTCCGATCCGGGCGTACGCGCTCTGCATCGTCGCGGGCATCGTCGTCGCCGTGCTCGTCATGGAACACCGCCTGCGCCGCCGCGGCGTGGCGCCGTGGGCCTCGCTGGACATGGCCGTGTGGGCGGTGCCGTTCGGCATCATCGGCGCGCGGATCTACCACGTGATCACGTCCCCGGCGGAGTACTTCGGCGACGGCGGCCACCCGATCCGCGTCTTCCAGATCTGGGAGGGCGGCCTCGGCATCTGGGGCGCGGTCGCCGGCGGCGCGCTGGGCGCCTGGTTCGCGGCCCGCCAGCTCGGCCTGCCGCTCGCGGTGTTCGCCGACGCGCTCGCCCCGGGCCTGCCGCTCGCGCAGGCGGTCGGCCGGCTGGGCAACTGGTTCAACAACGAGCTGTACGGCAGCGTCACGACCCTGCCGTGGGGCCTGCGGGTGCACGACATGGACCGGTCCAACCCGGGCCACGCGACGGTCATCGACGGCAAGCCGGTCACCCTCCCGGACCTCTACCACCCGACCTTCCTGTACGAGGCGGTCTGGGACGTCGGCGTGGCGGTGCTGGTGTACCTGCTCGACCGCCGGTTCAAGTTCGGCCGGGGGCGCGCGTTCGCCCTGTACGTGATGGCGTACACGCTGGGGCGCCTCTGGATCGAGATGCTGCGCATCGACGACGCGAACCACTTCTTCGGCATCCGCCTCAACGTCTTCACCTCCATCGTGGTGTTCCTGCTGGCGCTCGCCTACTTCCTGGTGGTCCGCGGGCCCCGGGAGTACGTGGTGCCGATCGACGCCCCGGAGACCGAGCCGGAGCCCGAGCGGGCGAGCGACGTGGACCAGGTCGACGTCGGCGCCTCCGCCACGGGTGCCGCCCGTCCGCCGAGGGCCTATCAGGTGGTCAGCGAGGAGCGGTTCCAGGCGTACGAGCGCACCGGCATCCTCCCGCCCGCCGAGCCGTCCGCCACGCCTTCCGCCGAGGAGCCCGAGCCGGCCACGCAGGCTGGGCCGGCCGCTGCGACCGAGCCGGCCGCGGCGACGGGACCGGCCGCGGCGACGGGACCGGCCGCGGCGACGGGACCGGCCGTTGCGACCAAGACGGAGGCTCAGCCCGCAGCCGAGGCCCAGCCCGCGTCTGCGGGCCCGACCGAGCCGGCCGCTGACGACGCGCCGACCGCGGCGTCCGGGTCCGAGGGCGACGACGCGCGGCCGGCGGCTCCCGCGTCCGCCGACGAGCGTTAGAGGCCGGGGCCGCGACATGCGCACGGCCGTGGTGGTGGGCGCGGGCATGGCGGGGCTCGCCGCCGCCGGCGCCCTGGCCCGCGACGGCTGGCGGGTGACGCTGCTGGAACGCGGCGAACGGGTCGCCGCGCCGCCCACCGCGCTGGTGCTGTGGCCCAACGGCCGCCGCGCCCTCGAGGCCCTCGACCCCGACGGCGGCTGGTGCGGCATCGCCGCGCCGCTGCCCGACGGCGGGGTACGCCGCCCCGACGGCCAGTGGCTGGTCGCGCCGCACACCCGCCCGGGAGCGGGACACGCCCCCGCGGTCGTGCACCTGGAGGACCTGTACGACGCGCTGGTCGCGGGGCTCGGCGACGGCGTGGAGATCCGTACCGGCGTGGAGGTCACCACCGTGCGGGCCCGGCGCGCCGCCCGGCCCGCGGTCGGCGACGGCCGGGTGGTGTTCGAGGCGGACCTGATCGTGGCGGCGGACGGCATCGACAGCCCGGTCCGCCGGGTCCTCGCGCCGGAGGCCGTGGCGGTCGGCTCGGGCTTCGCGGCCTGGCAGGCGGTGGTCCCCGGCTACCGGGCGCCGGCGCTGCCGGAGGATCAGGCCGCCGGGGGAGAGACGCTCGGCGCGGGCTACCGGTTCGTGTCGATGCCGCTCGGCGAGCGCGCGGCCGGCCGTGGCGGGGTCTACTGGGTGGCGACGGCGGCCGGCGCGCCGCGGCCCGAGTCGCCGGCGACCCAGCTGAGCCTGCTGCGCCGGTGGTTCGCCGAGTGGCACGCGCCGGTGGGCGAGCTGCTCGCCGCGACCCGGCCGGAGGACCTGGTGCCGCAGGAGGTGCGCGAGCTGCGACCGTTGCCGCGGGCGTACGGCTTCCGCTGCGGCTCCGGCGGCGTGGTGCTGCTGGGCGACGCCGCCCACGCGATGCCGCATCACCTGGGCCAGGGGGCCTGCCTGGCGTTCGAGGACGTGGCGACGCTGCGGTCCCTGGTGGCCTCGGTGGAGCCGGGACCCGGGCTGTGCCAGGCGGTGGAGGCGTACGACCGCGCCCGCCGCCCGCGGACGGCCAGCGTGGTCCGGCAGAGCCGGCGCATGTCCGCGGTGGTGCAGGCCCGGGGCCGGCTGGCGTTGCGGGCCCGCGACGCGGCGCTCGGCTCGCTGCGCCCCCGCATCCTCGGCCACGCGCACGGCCTGGCCGCCGACTGGCACCCTCCGGAATAACGCCCGGGGATCAGAGCGGCGCGACCGCCGGCTGGGCGATGCAGGCCGTCCCGACGCGCCGGAAGCCCACCTTGGAGTACAGCCGCGCCACGTCGTCGTCGCCCGCGGACAGGAACACCAGGTCGTCGCCCTCCTCCAGGGCGCGCCGGGCCAGGCTGGCGGTCAGCTGCGACGCGTACCCGCGGCGCCGGGCCGCGGGCAGCGTGGCCACGCCGGCGACCTCGGCGACCCCGCCGACGCGCTGCACCGACCCGCAGGCGAGGACGCCGTCGGCGGGTGAGTCGACGACGGCGCTGATGAAGCGGCCGGAGGCGTGCCGGCGGACCTGGTCGTCGATGACCTCGGGGGACGGCGGTGGCACCGCGTCGCGCTGCGCCGGGCCGGCCGGCTCGACGATGAGCGCGCCGGCCTGGGCGGTGGCCGGTCCGGCGCCGGTCGCGGACGCCGGCGCGCCGAAGCCGAGCCGGCCGACGGCCCGGCTCGCGGCGATGTCGGCGGCGAAGCCCGGCGCGGCCGGGTCCAGGAAGCGGATGGTCCCGCCCGGGATGGGCAGATCGGGTACGAGCGCCGCCCGGTCCAGCACCATCAGCGGCGCGAGCAGCACGTCCAGCCCGGCTGAGCGCGCCACGGCGAGCAGGTCGGGCGTGGTCTCGTGCACCCACTCGAACGTCTCCGGGACGCCCAGCTCTCGTTGCCTGATCCGGACGGCAGTAACATCTGCGGCAGACGGCGTCCCATCCCCGAGGCGGGGCCGGGCGTAGTAGGGCCACCCCGCACCCTCGCGGATGAAGAGTACGAATCCCCCGATGTCCTCGGTGACCGTGGCATCGCGGGGCACGGAATCGTAGAAACGCTCCAGCCGGGTGAAGACGTCGGTATCCTCTAGCGCCACCGCGCGAGACTACCGAACCCGCGTCGACAAAGTGTGATCCATCCGCACCTGGCGGAGATCGGTGACGACTAACGTAGTATCGAGAGACTTTTGCAGGGCCGACGTCGTCCCGACCTTGAACGGAAACACCAGTGACGATCGGAGGCCCGGTGGCTTTTCCGCACCCCCAGGGTTTGTACGACCCGCAGAACGAGCGCGACGCGTGTGGCGTGGCCTTCGTCGCCGATCTGCACGGCCGCCGGTCCCACGATGTGGTAGCCCAGGGCTTGTCCGCGCTGATCCGCCTCGACCACCGTGGCGCCCGCGGCGCCGAGTACAACACCGGCGACGGCGCCGGCATCATGATCCAGGTGCCGGACGCGTTCCTGCGCGAGGTCGTCGACTTCGAGCTGCCGGAGCCCGGCGCGTACGCGACCGGCCTGGTGTTCCTGCCGACCGACGAGTCCGACGCGGCCCGTGCGATCGCGGTCTTCGAGAAGTACGCGCTGGTCGAGGGTGGCGACATCCTCGGCTGGCGCGACGTGCCCGTGGACCCGTCCGGGCTGGGTGAGTCGGCCGAGGCCGCCCGCCCCGCCATCAAGCAGGTCTTCCTGGCCGCCCACCGGCTCACCGGCACCAAGACCGGCAAGGCGGGGGAGCGGCTGTCCGGCGTCGAGCTGGACATCGTGGCGTTCTGCATCCGCAAGCAGGCCGAGCGGGAGACGCAGCAGCGCGGCATCGGGGCGTATTTCCCCTCGCTGTCGTCGCGCACGATGACCTACAAGGGCATGCTCACGCCCGACCAGCTGCCCGAGTTCTTCCCCGACCTGACCGACGCGCGCATCGACAGTGCCATCGCGCTCGTGCACTCGCGGTTCTCGACCAACACGTTCCCGTCGTGGCCGCTGGCGCACCCGTACAGGTTCATCGCGCACAACGGCGAGATCAACACGATCCGCGGCAACAAGAACTGGATGGCGGCCCGGGAAGCGCTGCTGGCCTCGCCGGACGTGCCGGGCAACATCAAGCGGCTGTTCCCGATCTGCACGCCGGAGGCTTCCGACTCGGCGAACTTCGACGCCGTCCTGGAGCTGCTGCACCTGGCCGGGCGCAGCCTGCCGCACGCCGTGCTGATGATGATTCCCGAGGCGTGGGAGAACGACCCGGGCATGGACCCGGCGCGGCGCGCCTTCTACCGCTTCCACGCGAGCCTGATGGAGCCGTGGGACGGCCCGGCCAGCGTGGCGTTCACCGACGGCACGATCATCGGTGCGGTCCTGGACCGCAACGGGCTGCGCCCCGGCCGCTGGTGGCACACCAGCGACGGCCTGGTCGTGCTCGGCTCCGAGGCCGGCGTGCTCGACCTCGACCCGGCCACCGTCGTGGCGAAGGGCCGCCTGCAGCCGGGCCGGATGTTCCTGGTGGACACCGCCGCCGGGCGCATCGTGCACGACGACGAGATCAAGGCCGAGCTGGCCGCCGCGGAGCCGTACGACGACTGGCTGCACGCGGGGCTGATCAACCTGTCCGATCTGCCCCCGCGCGAGCACGTCATCTACACCCACGACTCGGTGCTGCGCCGCCAGCAGGTCTTCGGCTACACCGAGGAGGAGCTGAAGATCCTCGTCGCGCCGATGGCCCGGGCCGGCGCGGAGCCGCTGGGCTCGATGGGCACGGACACCCCGATCTCGCCGCTGTCCACCCGGCCGCGGCTGCTGTTCGACTACTTCCACCAGCTGTTCGCCCAGGTCACCAACCCGCCGCTGGACGCGATCCGCGAGGAGCTGGTGACCAGCCTGTCGACCACGATCGGCCCGGAGGGCAACCTGCTCGCCCCGGGCCCGGCCAGCTGCCGCCAGGTCGTGCTGCCGTACCCGGTCATCGACAACGACGAGCTGGCCAAGCTGCTCTCCATCGACGAGGACGGCGACCTGCCCGGCTTCAAGGCCGTCCGGGTCTCCGGTCTGTACCCGCTGCGCGACGGCGCCGAGGGCATCAAGGCGCGGCTCACCCAGATCTGCCGGCACGTCTCCGAGGCCATCGAGGACGGCGTCCGCATCCTGGTGCTCAGCGACCGCGACTCCAACGCCGACCTGGCGCCGATCCCGTCGCTGCTGCTCACCGCCGCGGTCCACCAGCATCTCGTGCGCGAGCAGACCCGCACGCAGGTCGCGCTCGTCGTCGAGACCGGCGACTGCCGGGAGGTGCACCACGCGGCCGTGCTGATCGGGTACGGCGCCGCCGCGGTGAACCCGTACCTGGCGTTCGAGAGCGTCGAGGACCTCATCGCCACCGGTCCGCTCGCCGGCATGGAGGCGGGCAAGGCGGTCCGCAACTACGTCAAGGCGCTCGGCAAGGGCGTCCTGAAGATCATGTCCAAGATGGGCATCTCGACCGTGTCGTCGTACTGCGGCGCGCAGGTCTTCGAGGCGGTCGGCCTCGAGGACGAGCTGCTGCAGCGCTACTTCACCGGCACCTCCGGGCGCATCGGCGGCTCCGGGCTGGCCGAGATCCACGCCGAGGTGGCGGCGCGGCACGCGAAGGCGTACCCGAGCAACCCGGCCGAGCGCAGCCACCGCCGCCTCGAGGTCGGCGGCGAGTACCAGTGGCGCCGCGAGGGCGAGGTCCACCTGTTCAACCCGGAGACCGTCTTCCTGCTGCAGCACGCCACCCGCAGCAAGCAGTACGACGTCTTCCAGCAGTACACGGCCAAGGTCGACGGGCTCGCCGAGGCGGCCGGCTCGCTGCGCGGGCTGTTCCGCTTCCGGTCCGACCGGCAGCCGGTGCCGCTGGAGGAGGTGGAGCCCGCCTCGGAGATCGTCAAGCGGTTCGCCACCGGCGCCATGTCGTACGGCTCCATCTCGGCCGAGTCGCACGAGACCCTCGCCATCGCGATGAACCGCCTCGGCGGCAAGTCGAACACCGGCGAGGGCGGCGAGGACGTCGAGCGCCTCTACGACCCGGCCCGGCGCTCCAGCGTCAAGCAGATCGCGTCCGGCCGCTTCGGCGTGACCACGGAATACCTCGTCAACGCCGACGACCTGCAGATCAAGATGGCGCAGGGCGCGAAGCCGGGCGAGGGCGGCCAGCTGCCCGGCAACAAGGTGTGGCCGTGGATCGCCAAGACCCGGCACGCCACGCCCGGGGTGGGGCTCATCTCCCCGCCGCCGCACCACGACATCTACTCGATCGAGGACCTGGCCCAGCTGGTCCACGACCTCAAGATGGTGAACCCGGCTTCGCGCGTACACGTGAAGCTGGTCTCCGAGATCGGGGTCGGCACCGTCGCGGCCGGCGTGGCCAAGCTCAAGGCCGACGTGATCCTGATCTCCGGCCACGACGGCGGTACGGGCGCCAGCCCGCTGAACTCCCTCAAGCACGCCGGCTCCCCGTGGGAGCTCGGCCTGGCCGAGGCCCAGCAGACGCTGCTGCTCAACAAGCTGCGCGACCGGGTCACCGTGCAGGTCGACGGCCAGCTCAAGACCGGCCGCGACGTGATCGTCGCGGCGCTGCTGGGCGCCGAGGAGTTCGGCTTCGCCACCGCGCCGCTGATCGTCTCGGGCTGCATCATGATGCGCGTCTGCCACCTGGACACCTGCCCGGTCGGCATCGCCACGCAGAACCCGGTGCTGCGCGAGCGGTTCAGCGGCAAGCCGGAGTTCGTCGAGAACTTCTTCCTGTTCCTCGCCGAGGAGGTCCGCGGCTACCTCGCCGAGCTGGGCTTCCGCAGCATCGACGAGGCGATCGGGCACGCCGAGGTGCTCGACGTGGCGCCCGCGGTGCACCACTGGAAGGCGAAGGGCCTCGACCTCACCCCGATCCTGTACGTCCCCGAGCTGCCCGAGGGCGCGTCCCGCCGCGGGATCGTCGCCCAGGACCACGAGCTCGACAAGGCGCTCGACAACGAGCTCATCGCGCTCGCCCAGCCGGCGCTCACCGAGGGCCGCGAGGTCCGCGCCGAGCTGGCCGTGCGCAACGACCACCGCAGCGTGGGAGCGATGCTCGGCGGCGAGGTCGCCCGGCGGTACGGCGGCAACGGCCTGCCCGACGACACCATCTCCTTCACCCTGCGCGGCACCGGCGGGCAGTCGTTCGGCGCGTTCCTGCCGCGCGGCGTCACGCTGCGGCTCATCGGCGACACCAACGACTACGTCGCCAAGGGCCTGTCCGGCGGCCGGGTCAGCGTGCGGCCGGCCGACGAGGCGCCGTTCGTGGCGGAGGAGAACATCATCGCCGGCAACACCATCCTGTACGGCGCCACCGGCGGCGAGGTGTTCCTGCGCGGCCGCGCGGGCGAGCGCTTCGCCGTGCGTAACTCGGGGGCGTCGGCGGTCGTCGAGGGCGTGGGGGACCACGGCTGCGAGTACATGACCGGCGGTGTCGTGGTCGTCCTCGGCTCGATCGGGCGCAACTTCGCCGCGGGCATGAGCGGCGGCAAGGCGTTCGTGCTCGGGCTCGACCCGGACAAGGTGAACCCCGAGCTGGTCGACCTGGCCCCGCTGACGGCCGACGAGCAGGAGACGCTGCACGACCTGCTCGTCAAGCACCACGCCGAGACCGGGTCCGCGGTGGCGGAGCGGCTGCTCAAGGACTGGCCGGGTGCGGCGGCGGAGTTCACCGCCGTGGTGCCGCGCGACTACAAGCGAGTGATGGAACTGATCAAGACCGCCGAAGCTGCCGGTCGGAACGTCGACGAGGCGGTTATGGGGGTCACCCGTGCCTGATCCGAACGGTTTCCTGCGCTACGAGCGGCAGCTGCCCAAGCGCCGCCCGGTGCCCGTACGCATCCGCGACTGGCGGGAGGTCTACCCGCCGGCCGGTGACGAGCTGATCCGCGACCAGGCGACGCGCTGCATGGACTGCGGCATCCCGTTCTGCCACGAGGGCTGCCCGCTCGGCAACCGCATCCCGGACTGGAACGACCTGGTCCGTACCAACGCGTGGGCCGCGGCGGCGGAGAGCCTGCACGCCACGAACAACTTCCCGGAGTTCACCGGCCGGCTCTGCCCCGCGCCCTGCGAGGCGGCCTGCGTCCTCGGCATCGCCGACGACCCGGTCACCATCAAGCAGGTCGAGGTGGAGATCGCCAACCACGCCTTCGACCTCGGGTACGTGCAGCCGCAGCGTCCCGCGACCCTGTCCGGCAAGTCGGTGGCCGTGGTCGGCTCCGGCCCGGCCGGGCTCGCGGCCGCGCAGCAGCTGGCCCGCGCCGGCCACGCCGTCACGGTGTTCGAGCGCGACGACCGCATCGGCGGCCTGCTGCGCTACGGCATCCCGGACTTCAAGCTGGAGAAGGAGCGCATCGACGCCCGCCTCGCCCAGATGGAGGCCGAGGGCGTCGTCTTCCAGACCGGTGTCAACGTGGGCGTCGACGTGACCGCGGACGATCTGCGCGAGCGCTTCGACGCCGTGCTGCTCACCTGCGGCGCCCTCGCCGGCCGCGACACCCCGGAGACGCCGGGTCGCCACCTCAACGGCGTCCACCTGGCCATGGAACACCTGGTCCCGGCCAACCGGGTCGTCGCCGGCCTGCAGGAGTCCACCCCGATCGACGCCAAGGACAAGCACGTCGTGATCATCGGCGGCGGCGACACCGGCGCCGACTGCCTCGGCGTGGCGCACCGCCAGGGCGCGGCCAACGTCATCCAGCTCGACCAGTACCCGCTGCCCCCGGAGACCCGCGCGGCCGAGCAGCACCCGTGGCCCACCTGGCCGGTCATCCTGCGCAACTACCCCGCGCACGAGGAGGGCGGCGAGCGCGTCTTCGGCGTGGCGGTGCAGGAGTTCGTCGACGACGGCGAGGGCAACGTCAAGGCCATCCGCATCGTCGACGTCGCCGTCGAACGGATCAACGGCCGCCGTACGGTCACCGTCGCCCCCGGCTCGGAGCGCGACCTGCCGGCCGACCTGGTCCTGCTCGCGATCGGCTTCGAGGGTACGGAGCAGCAGCCGCTGCTGGAACAGTTCGGCGTCACCCGCAACGCCCGCGGAGCCGTCGACGCCCGCCCCGACTGGCAGACCGAGGCGGACGGCGTCTTCGTCGCGGGCGACATGCACAAAGGCGCCTCGCTGATCGTCTGGGCGATCGCCGAGGGCCGCGCGGCGGCGGCGGCGATCCACAGTTACCTGGGCGGCGACGGCGAGCTGCCGGCCCCGGTACGCCCCTCCTCCCAGCCGCTCGCGGCGACCCGCTGACGCACCGGCCCGGCACCCGTCCTCACGGGTGCCGGGCCTTTTTCGCGGCCTCGGACAGCGGCTCGGGGAGCGCGTCCGCGTCGAACCACCCGATCTCCGTGCACTTGCCCGGTTCCCGGATCTCCGGCACCCCGCCGACGTGGCGTGCCGCGTACGACACCGACACCCAGTGCTGCCCCTCCTCGGGGAGCAGGTGGTCGGCCACCCCGAGCAGGCCGGTGACCTCCACCTCCATGCCGTACTCCTCGCGGAACTCCCGCCGTACGGTCTCCTCCAGGGTCTCCCCGAAATCGACCGTGCCGCCGGGGAACTCCCAGCAGCCGGCCTCGTTGCGGGCCGCCGGCCCGCGACGGGCCAGGAACACCCGCCCGTCCGCGTGGCGGACCACGGCCCCGACCCCCACCCCGACGTAGTCGCGTCCCGGCACCATCACGCCCACCCCTTCCGGCCCGCCCGGCCCTCGCACGGGCTCCCTTCCACCCCGGGACGGCGGTCCCCGGCGCTGCCCGGCGGGGCACTGCGGCGGTCCCCGCCAAATGCTCGATCGCGGACCGATAAGCTGAAGCCGTATCGCGGTCGCCGACGCCCGCACCCGCTTCATCCGATGCGGCTGCGAAGCCGGTGCACCGTCGCCGGCCGTGCGGAGCGTCGCCACCCGCAGTTCATCCCCATGACGGGGGTCGGCCAGCGGGCCGATCCGAAAGAGAGACTAGCCTGATGGCTGTGACACGCCGCGCAAAGATCGTCTGCACCATGGGTCCTGCCACCGCCTCCCCCGAGCGCATGCTCGGCCTGGTCGAGGCCGGTATGGACGTGGCACGAATGAACTTCAGCCACGGCAGCCACGACGATCACCAGCAGATCTACGAGATGGTCCGCGCCGCCGCGAAGCAGACCGGCCGCGCCGTCGCCGTCCTCGCCGACCTGCAGGGCCCGAAGATCCGCCTCGGCCGGTTCGCCAACGGCCCGCACGTGTGGGCCACCGGCGACGTCGTGACCATCACCAGCGACGACATCCTCGGCACCCCGGACCGGGTCTCCTGCACCTACAAGAAGCTCCCGAACGAGGTCAAGGTCGGCGACCGGCTGCTCATCGACGACGGCAAGGTCGCCGTCGAGGTCTCCGCGGTCGAGGGCAACGACATCCGCTGCCTCGTCACCGAGGGCGGCCCGGTCTCCAACAACAAGGGCGTGTCGCTGCCCAACGTCGCGGTCAGCGTCCCGGCGATGAGCGAGAAGGACGAGGAGGACCTGCGCTTCGCGCTCGGCCTCGGCGTCGACCTGATCGCGCTGTCGTTCGTCCGCTCGCCCGACGACATCAAGCTCGTCCACCAGATCATGGCCGAGGAGGGCCGGACCGTACCGGTCATCGCCAAGGTCGAGAAGCCCGAGGCGGTCGACCACCTCGAGGCGATCGTGCTGGCGTTCGACGGTGTCATGGTGGCCCGCGGCGACCTCGGCGTCGAGCTCCCGCTCGACCAGGTGCCGCTGGTGCAGAAGCGCGCCGTCCAGCTCTGCCGGGAGAACGCGAAGCCGGTCATCGTCGCCACCCAGATGCTCGACTCGATGATCGAGAATTCCCGCCCGACCCGCGCCGAGGCCTCCGACGTCGCCAACGCGGTCCTCGACGGCACCGACGCCGTGATGCTCTCCGGCGAGACCTCCGTCGGCAAGTACCCGGTGCTCACCGTCAGCACGATGGCGAAGATCGTCACGACCACCGAGCAGGGCGCGCTGGGCGTTCCGGTGCTGCAGCACGACCCGCGTACGCACGGCGGCGCGCTCACCGTCGCCGCGTCCCGCATCGCCCGCAACATCGGCGCCAAGGCCCTGGTCGCGTTCTCGCAGACCGGTGACACCGTGCGCCGGCTCTCCCGGCTGCACTGCGAGCTGCCGCTGCTCGCCTTCACGCCGGTGCCCGCGGTCCGCGACCAGCTCGCGCTCTCCTGGGGCGTCGAGACGTTCCTCACGGACTTCGTCGAGCACACCGACGACATGTTCCGCCAGGTCGACCAGGCCATGCTCGGCCTCGGCCTGGCCAAGCCCGGCGAGTACGTCGTCGTCGTGGCCGGCAGCCCGCCGAACGCCCCCGGCTCCACCAACACCCTGCGGGTCCACCAGCTCGGCTCGCTCGTCGACCCGAGCACCGTGTGAACGGACCGCTGCGGGGACAGGCCGCCGTCGACCAGCTGCTCGAGGTCCTCGACCTCAAGCAGCTGGACGCCGACCGCTTCCAGGGTGAGAGCCCGCAGGTCGGCGCCCAGCGCGTCTTCGGCGGCCAGGTCGCCGGCCAGGCCCTGGTCGCCGCGGGGCGCACCGTCGACCCGACGCGCTTCGTGCACTCGCTGCACGGCTACTTCGTCCGCCCCGGCGACCCCACGGTGCCGATCGACTTCACCGTCGAGACCATCCGCGACGGCCGCTCGTTCTCCGTACGCCGCTCCACCGCCCAGCAGCACGGCAAGACCATCTTCTTCATGTCGGCGTCGTTCCAGGTCGTCGAGCACGGCCTCGACCACCACACGCCGCCCCCGGAGGGCGTACAGGGCCCCGACGAGACCCCCACGATGCGCGACTGGCTCGCCCGCTACCCGCAACGCCAGGCCGCCTTCGACTCCGCGCCCCAGGCCATCGACGTCCGCTACGTCAACACGCCGGGCTGGGTCCCCCCGGGCGACCGCGACGCCACCGACCACCAGCGCGTCTGGATGCGCATCAACGGCAAACTCCCGGACGACCCGCTGATCCACGCCTGCGCCCTCACGTACGCCTCGGACCTCTCCCTGCTCGACTCGGTCCTCTCGGTCCACGGCGAGGTCTGGGGTCCGGGCGGCGTGATCGGCGCCAGCCTTGACCACGCCCTCTGGTTCCACCGCCCGTTCCGCGCGGACGAATGGTTCCTGTACGACTGCACCAGCCCGTCGGCCAGCGGCAGCCGAGGCCTGGCCAGCGGCCGCATGTTCACCCGGGAAGGCGCCCACATCGCGAGCGCGGTCCAGGAAGGCCTCCTGCGCCGGGTCGGCGCCTGACCGTCCCGGTCTCGGCCGCCCCTTCACCCCTGGCACGGGTGGGCTTGCGCCTCGGCGCGCTCGCCTTCGTCTCTGCGTCCGGCCTTGTCCCGCGCTGGGCCGCGCTGTTTCCGGGCAGCATGCCTTCGGGGATCTCAGGCCGGAGGCGCCCCGCCGGGCGGGACCCCGGCCTGGCGACTGGCCGTCGTACTGGGTCCCGCACCGGCAGGGCAGGGGAGGATCAGTCCACCAGCCCGCGAGTGCCCGGCGTGTCCTCAACCGCGGCCGCCGGCGTCGACGCGCCCTGCTCATCAGTCGAGGGCCGCACGACTTCCGCGCGCCCCACCGCATGAGCGGCGTCGCCCGCTGCGGCGCCTTCCGCGCCGGGCCTGCCGGCCGGGGGAGCTTCGGCACCCTCGGCAGTGTCCGGCACCTCGACCTGCTCGGCCTCGGCCGCCGCCTTCGCGGCCCCCGGGACAGCGGCCCCGGTCACCCCGGCCAGCGCGAGCATCGTGTCCAGGTCGGCAGTGGTCCTCAGGACCTCGTCGTGAAAACTCCCGGCCCGAGCCGCAGCCCCAGGCTGCCCCGCATCGAACCCTCCGGACCCCGCCGCCCCGCCGCCTCCCGCCGCCGCCGCGCCGCCGCCATGCCCCGCCGCGCCGCCGCCATGCCCCGCCGCCGCGCCGCCGAGTGCCGCTGCTCCGCCGCCGAGTACCGCTGACCCGCCGCCAAGCCCCGCTGTCCCGCCGCCGAACGCCGTCGTCCCGCCGCCAAGCCCTGCCGTCCCGCCGCCGCCATACCCCGCCGCGCCGCCGATCCCGTGCCCCGGCGCCCCCGCCCCGCCGGCCGCCGCCCCGCCACCCGCCGCGTCGCCGCGCACCACCGGCCGCGGCGTCGACAGATCCGACATCCCGGCCGCCGAACCTCGCGCCGCCGCCCGGTGCCGCGCCCGCGCACCCCGGTTCGGCGCGGTCTCGAAATCCGTCAAGCCCGCCGAGTAGCCGGCCACCCCGATCGCCCGTTCCGCGGACAACTCCAGCAGCCGCTCACCCCGCGATACCGCCGACGCATCACGCAGCCGCAACGACGCCACCAGATCGGCGACGCCACGCAACAGGGCCGCCCCCGCCAGGATCAGCACGATCACTTCCGGCGTACGCGCAAAGGAGCTGGCAGCGAAGAACCCCAGCCCGAGCTCCGCCACCCCGACGACGGTGAGCAGCCCCCAGATCCCGTCGGTCTCCCGCGTCATCATCGAGATCGCGACATCCGCGGCGCCCCGCACCATCAGGTACCACCCGATCAGCGCGGCCGGCGTCGTCCACGACCCGCCCGCGTCGATCATCATCAGCACCGCGGTGGCGGCGAACAGCACGGCCATGCCCGCGTTCAGCCACCACGTCCGCGTCCCGGCCAACGCCCGCACCGCCTCGGTCGCCGCGGCCAACAGCACAACCGGACCGGCCACGTCCGCGATGCCGGCGGGCTCGATCCGCAACACGCTCCACGCGATCGCCAGCCACGCCACGCCCGCGAGCAGAAGGAACCCCCACATCGCGTCACGCACGACGGTCAGGGGCGACGAGCCGGACCACAACATGAAGCCTCCTGGCAGTGCTGGTACTGCCATGACAACACCGCCGAGACAGGCAAACCGGTCTTTCACCGAAAAACGCCGACCCCGCCACGCCCGATCCAAGACCACCGATGAGAGGTACGGTCACCCTCAGCACTTCGCCCCCACAACCCCGTCCAGCACCACCACCCCCTCCCGCCGCGCGACGGACAGCTGTATCGGGCTGCACATCCGCCACCGCACGCCCGAACGGTCGAGCGCGTCCTGGCACAGGCGCATGATGTCGGCCGACTTGTTGGTGAACATGTAACGCGGATAGGCGTATACCTTTCCGGCCGCGTGCACTTTGTTCTCGGTGCGGCACCCGTCGGAATGGAACAGGCCGCGCAGAAACTGCCCGGGGAATACGTCCACGACGGCTCTCTGCCAGGCGGTGAGGGTGATCGTTCTGTCGTGTTTCTTGCCGATCCCGTGCTGGGGGAGCAGGCAGGGCCAGTGCATCCAGCTGGAGCGCACGGCGTCGCGTCCCTCGCGGCGCTGGTGCCCGACCCTGCGGGCTCCGCAGGCGAGCATGGCCGCCTCGATCTCGGCGATGACTCCCGGGTAGCGCAGGTCGCACGCCACGGTCAGCAACGGCACGCGCCGGGTCAGCAAGAGGTGGCCGTCGCCGAGGTACATGCCCAGGAGGTAGGCGTACCACGCCGGATCGTCCACCGCGCGCGCCGGTTCGGTGCAGAAGGGGCAGCGCAGGTCCGGTTGGGAACGGCTCTTGTCGCGCGTGCGGTACAACCAGCCGGCGACGGTGTCGCGGGGGACTTCAAGATCCGCGCAGATGGCGGCGAACGGCACGCCGGCGGACCTGAGATCGATCGCCCGTTGCCGTACGTGGGGTGGGTGCACCGGACCATCATCGATGCGGGGTATGACACTTCGGTGTCCCCGGTGGGATTCGAACCCACACTGAATGGATTTTGAGTCCATCGACTCTGCCGATTGGTCTACGGGGACGAGCCGTGCTCGGTTCGCACCCGGGTTGGCCACGGCGATACGAGCAGGACACACACTACCCACTACGCTGTCAGGGGTGACACCCAGATACCCGGGTGTCGCGACTTCGGGCGAGCGTTGGGGGTAGTGGTTCCGTGGCCGACACGCAGGCGAGTGCCGAGCGCAGGCGGGTGTTGATCGCTGAGGACGAGGCTCTCATCCGGCTCGACCTGGCCGAGATGCTGGTGGAGGAGGGCTACGACGTCGTCGGGGAGGCCGGCGACGGCGAGACCGCCGTACGGCTGGCCGAGGATCTCTCCCCGGACCTCGTGATCCTGGACATCAAGATGCCCATCATGGACGGGCTCGCCGCCGCCGAGCGGATCGCCGGCGGGCGCATCGCTCCCGTCGTCATCCTGACCGCTTTCAGCCAGCGGGATCTGGTCGAGCGGGCGCGCGCCGCCGGGGCGATGGCCTATCTGGTGAAGCCGTTCCAGAAGTCGGATCTCGTGCCGGCCATCGAGATCGCGCTCTCCCGGTATTCGGAGATCGCCGCGCTGGAGTCGGAGGTGGCGGGTCTCACCGACCGGTTGGAGACGCGCAAGTCGGTGGAGCGCGCCAAGGGTGAGCTCATGACGAAGTATTCGATGACCGAGCCGCAGGCGTTCAAGTGGATCCAGCGCACGGCGATGGACCACCGGATGACGATGCGTGAGGTCGCGGACCGCATTCTCGCGGAGGGTGAGGAGCCTCCGGGCACCGCCGCCTCCTGACGAGGGAGCGGTGACCGGCGAACCCGGTCGCCGCCCGAACCTGCCGGGAGCGTGCCCGTCCGGGCCCGCCCACCGGCATCCGGGAACTGCCTGTTTATTACACCTTCTCCGCCTGAGGATCACCGCACGTAACGGTTCGGTGAATGCCCGTGTGAACACTTACCTGTTCCCCGGCCTGTGGGATAGCGTCCCGCCCCATGACGGGCGCGGTGGGGTCGTGTGGTGCGCAAGTGCCAATCGACCTGCGGTGGCTCGGTGGGTTCGGTATGGAGGAGGGTTCCAACCTTGAGGCAGGTTCTCGCACGAGCCATCGGTGGGCTGGCCGTGATCGGCCTCGTCGCCGGTGCCGCTGCCTGCAACAGCAGCAGCAGCTCTGACGACGCGGCCAGTGGTAACTGCGGCTACAAGCTCGCGTTCTTCGGCGCCCTGACGGGTTCCGCGGCGAACCTCGGTGTCAACATCGAGCAGGGCTTCGAGCTCGCGATCAAGCAGTACAACACCAAGAAGGGCTCCGAGTGCATCACGGTGGCCAAGTTCGACTCGCAGGGCGAGCCGGCCGTTGCCCCGGGTGTTGCTCGTAACCTCGTCGCGGACAAGAAGATCCTCGGCATCGTCGGCCCGCCGTTCTCCGGTGAGTCCGAGGCCGCGGACCCCATTTTCGAAGAGGCCGGCATTCCGACGATCACCCCGTCGGCGACCCGCGTCTCGCTGTCGGCGAACGGCTGGAAGACCTTCCACCGGGCGGTCGCGAACGACGACGCCCAGGGTCCGGCCGCGGCCAACTACATCAAGGACGTCCTGAAGGCGCAGAAGGTCTTCGTGGCGGACGACCAGTCGGCGTACGGCGCGGGCCTGGCCGACGTGGTGAAGAAGACGCTGGGCAGCTCCGTCGTCGCGACGGACAAGACCGAGGCGGACGGCAAGCAGACCGACTTCTCGGCGGTCGTGCAGAAGGTCGTGTCCTCGGGCGCGACGGCGATGTTCTACGGCGGCTACTACCAGAACGGTGGCCTTATCCGTAAGCAGCTGACCGCTGCGAACTGGAAGGGCGTGCTGGTCGGCGGCGACGGCATGAAGGACCCGGGCCTGGCGAAGGCGGCGGGCAACAACGCGGCGACCGGCACCGTCGTCACCTGCCCGTGCTCCCCGCCGGAGAAGGCGGGCGGCACGTTCGTCGCGGACTACAAGAAGCAGTGGAACGTCGACGCCGGTACGTACAGCGACGTGGCGTTCGACGCCGCGAACGTCTTCCTGGCGGGCATCGACGCGGGCAACACGACCCCGGAGAAGCTGAACACCTACCTGTCGACGGTGAACTACACCGGTATCGCGAACGTCTACAAGTGGACCGCCACGGGCGAGCTGGACCCCAACTCGATCAAGGTGTGGGCGTTCAAGTTCGACGCGACCGGCAACACCATCGCGGACCAAGAGGTCAAGACCTCCTGATTCTGCTGTAACTCGCTGTAGGGCCGGTGCGGCCGGATGATCTCCGGCCGCACCGACCTCTTCGTTTCAGGAGCCCCTTGTGAACTTCTCCGGTCTGATTCAGGACTTCGGACCGCTCACGATCACGGGACTTGCCCAGGGCGCGATCATCGCGTTGTTCGCCCTGGGATACACCCTGGTCTACGGCGTTCTTCGCCTGATCAACTTCGCCCACTCCGAGGTCTTCCTGCTCGGTTCCTACGCGTGTCTGATCGTGTGGGGACTCTTCGGGCTGGACCAGAACTCGGCCACCCCCAACATGGTCGCGGTCCTCGGCTACCTGCTGCTGGGCCTGCTCGCTGCGGTCGTCATCTCCGGTGTGACCGCGCTCGGCGTCGAACTCGTGGCCTACCGGCCGCTGCGGCGCCGCAACGCACCGCCGCTCGCGTTCCTGATCACCGCGATCGGCGCCTCCCTGTTCATCTCGGAGACCGTCGGCGTGGTCACCAAGCGCAACATCACCGGTGTGCCACCGCTGATCCGGCCGACCGACGTCGTCGTGATCGGCAACATGCACGTGACGAATCTGCAGATTCTGATCATCGTGCTGGCGCTCGTGGCGATGTTCGTGCTCGACCGCTTCATCAACCGTTCCCGTCTCGGCCGCGGAATCCGCGCGGTTGCTCAGAACCCGGACAGCGCGGCGCTGATGGGCGTCAACAAGAGCCGGGTCATCGCGCTGGTGTTCCTCATCGGTGGCCTGATGGCCGGCATCGCGGCGGTCATGTACGACCTCAAGATCGGCGTGACCCGGTTCGACGCCGGCTTCCTGCTGGGCATCGAGGCGTTCACCGCGGCGGTGCTCGGCGGCATCGGCAACCTGCGCGGCGCACTGCTGGGCGGCCTGCTGCTGGGCGTCCTGCAGAACTACGCGGCCGGCCTGTTCGGCACGCAGTGGCTGCACGCCGCGTCGTTCGTGCTGCTCGTTCTGATCCTGCTGGTCCGGCCGACGGGCCTGCTGGGTGAGTCGCTGGGGAGGGCCCGCGCATGACGACGACTGAGACTCCGCCGACCGGCGCGGTGCCGGCCGCGGAGAAGAAGAACTGGCGTACGTCGGGTGGCGTGCGTGGCTGGTTCGGCCGCCAGCACTGGGCGGTCCGTACGGTCCTCGCCCTGGTGTTCGCGGCGGTCGCCTACCTCCTGCCGTACGCGGGTGACGTGCCGGTGCTCGGCCCGCAGATCATCACCGAGGGCATCGACTGGCCCAGCGCGCTGTTCAACATGTCCTACTACGTGCTGCTGGCGCTGGGTCTGAACGTGGTCGTCGGCTTCGCCGGCCTGCTGGACCTGGGGTACGTCGGCTTCTTCGCGGTGGGCGCCTACACGGTGGCGATGCTGACCTCGCCGGACAGCGTCCTGCACACCGAGTGGCCGTGGCTCGCGGCCATCCCGGTCGCGCTGGCGATCGCCATGCTCTCCGGGCTGATCCTGGGCTGGCCGACGCTGCGGCTGCGCGGCGACTACCTGGCGATCGTGACGCTGGGCTTCGCCGAGATCATCCGTATCTTCGCGACGAGTTCGGAGACGCTGCGGGGCGACCGGGGCTTCTCGGACATCCCGCACCCGCCGGGCTCGTACGCCGACGGCAAGCCGATCTTCGGGGTGGCGGACGCCACGCCGTACTACTGGCTCGGCCTGTCGGTGATCATCCTGGTGATCTTCGGCGTGCGGAACCTCGACCGCAGCCGGGTCGGCCGCTCGTGGCTCGCGATCCGCGAGGACGAGGAGGCCGCGGAGATCATGGGCGTGCGCACGATCAAGTACAAGCTGTGGGCGTTCGCGATCGGCGCGTTCATCGGTGGCCTGGGCGGCGTCATGTTCGCCGGTCAGCAGGGCTTCATGAACTCGCAGACGTTCATCCTGCAGTTCTCGATCCTGGTGCTCGCCGGCGTCGTCATGGGTGGTTCGGGCAACCTCTTCGGCGCCATCCTGGGTGGTGCGCTGATCTCGTACATCCCGGACCGGTTGCGCGGCATCGAGGACCCGATCTTCCACACGGACCTGTTCGGGTTCCGCTTCGCGATCTTCGGTCTCGTGATCATCGCGATCATGATCTTCCGGCCGCAGGGCCTGATCCCGAGCCGCCGCCGCGCGATGGAGCTCAAGGACCGCGAGAAGGAGGTGGCTCCGCAGTGAGCGAGCCACACATGGAGACCCCGCAGGAGCTGGACGCGGCGAACGCCCGTCCGGTCGACCGGGCGATGCCGACCGGGACCGTCGGCAGGTCGGTGGGCGAGCCGGAGCTGTCCGGCGGCCGCTCGGGTGACGTGCTGCTGGAGGTGGACCACGTCACGCTGCGCTTCGGCGGCGTGGTCGCGCTCAACGACGTCAGCTTCTCGCTGCGCAAGGGTGAGATCTTCGGCCTGATCGGCCCGAACGGCGCGGGCAAGACCACCTGCTTCAACGCGATGACCGGCGTCTACCGTCCGACCAGCGGTGGCATCCGCTTCCAGGGTGAGTCGATCGTCGGCAAGAAGAAGCACGAGATCACCCGCGGCGGGATCGCCCGTACGTTCCAGAACGTCCGGCTGTTCCCCGAGATGACCGCGCTGGAGAACGTCATGGTGGGCGCGGACGCGCACCACAAGACCAGTGTGGTCGGCGCGTTGTTCCGGCTTCCCCGGCACTGGCAGGAGGAGAAGGCCGGCCGGGAGAAGAGCCTGGAGCTGTTGCGCTTCGTGGGCATCGAGCGCCGGGCGGGGGAGGTCTCCCGCAATCTCTCGTACGGTGAGCAGCGCCGGCTGGAGATCGCGCGGGCCCTGGCGACCAACCCGACGCTGCTGTGCCTGGACGAGCCGGCGGCCGGGTTCACGCCCGCGGAGAAGGTCGAGCTGCTCGAGCTGATCCGCAAGATCCGTGACACCGGGGTGACCGTGCTGCTCATCGAGCACGACATGCGCCTGGTCATGGGCGTCACCGACCGGATCGTGGTGCTGGAGTTCGGCAAGAAGATCGCCGAGGGTACGCCCGCCGAGGTGCGGGACGACCCGAAGGTGATCGCGGCGTACCTGGGGGTCCCGACCGATGCTGCTTGAGTTGCAGGACGTGACGCTGCTGTATGGCCGCATCCAGGCCCTGCACGGCATCAGCATGACCGTCGGCGAGGGCGAGATCGTGGCCCTGATCGGCGCCAACGGCGCCGGCAAGACGACGACCATGCGGGCGATCTCGGGGCTGCGCCCGGTGGCGCAGGGCTCCATCCGGTTCAACGGCGAGGACATCACGAAGATGCGCGCGGACCTGCGCGTCGTCCGGGGTGTCTCGCAGTCGCCGGAGGGCCGCGGCATCTTCCCCGGCATGACCGTGCGCGAGAACCTGGAGATGGGCGCGTACACGCGCCGGAACCGGGCCGAGATCAAGGAGGACATGGATCGGGCCTTCACCCTGTTCCCCCGGCTCAAGGAGCGGGAGAAGCAGGTCGGCGGCACGATGTCCGGCGGTGAGCAGCAGATGCTGGCGGTCGGCCGGGCGCTGATGAGCCGGCCGAAGCTGCTGCTGCTCGACGAGCCGTCGATGGGGCTCGCGCCCATGCTGATCCAGCAGATCTTCGACATCATCGTCGAGATCAACCAGCAGGGCACGACCGTCCTGCTGGTGGAGCAGAACGCCCAGCAGGCCCTGTCGCGCGCGCACCGCGCGTACGTGCTGGAGACCGGCCGGATCGTCAAGTCCGGTACCGGCTCCGAGCTGCTGCACGATCCCTCGGTGAAGGACGCCTACCTGGGTGTCGCCTGACCCCGTCGCAATAAGGAGTAACTGACGATGTTCCGCATCTCATCTGGCCGCCGGGCGATCCTCGGCCTGGCCGTTGCGGCCGCGATGACCGTGTCGCTGGCCGCCTGCGGCGAGGAGTCCGGCGACGACACCGGCTCGAACGCCCCGGTCCCGTCGGCCTCGGCCGACACCTCCCTGGCCGACAAGGTCCCGGCCGCGATCAAGTCGGCCGGCAAGCTCGTCATCGGTACGGACTCCTCGTACGCGCCGAGCGAGTTCCTGGACGCCGACGGCAAGACCGTCAAGGGCTTCGACGTCGACCTGTTCAACGCGGTCGCGCAGAAGCTCGGCCTGAAGACCGAGTGGCAGTCGGCGACGTTCGACAGCATCATCCCGGGCGTGAGCTCGGGCAAGTACACGGTCGGCGTCTCCTCGTTCACGGTGAACCCCGACCGGTTGAAGGAGGCCACGATGGTCTCCTACTTCTCCGCGGGCACCCAGTGGGCGGCCAAGGCCGGCGCCACGGTCAACGCCGACGACGCCTGCGGCAAGAAGATCGCGGTGCAGACCGCGACGGTGCAGGTGGACGACGTGAAGGCGCGCTCGAAGAAGTGCACCGACGCCGGCAAGCCGAAGATCACGATCGACCAGTACCAGGCCCAGAGCGACGCCACCAACGCCGTCGTGACCGGCAAGGACGACGCGATGCTGGCCGACTCGCCGGTGTGCGCGTACGCGGTCAAGCAGACCAGCGGCAAGCTGGCCCTGGTCGGCGAGATCTACGACTCGGCCCCGTACGGCTACGTGCTGCCCAAGGACCAGGCGGACTTCGGTGCGGCGATCGAGGGCGCGCTGGAGTCGCTGATCGCGGACGGCACGTACAAGACGATCCTCAGCAAGTGGGGCGTCGAGGCCGGCGCGATCACCGACCCGGCCGTCAACCCGCAGGTCTCCTGACCCGCGCATGAGCGACCAGAACACCCCCGGACGGGCACGGCCTGACGCGATCAAGGCCGTGCCCGTGCGGCACCCCGGGCGATGGCTCGCCATCGCGGTGCTCGCGGTGCTCACCGCGATGTTCGTGCACATGCTCGTCACGAACGACCAGTTCCGCTGGTCGTTCATCTTCTCCTCGTACGAGCCGGGCAAGCGCGGCGTCATGTTCACCGAGCCGGTGCTCGAGGGCCTGCGCGGCACGATCCTGCTCACCATCACGTCGATGCTCATCGGCGTCGTGCTGGGTGTGGTCATCGCCATCATGCGGCTGTCGGACAACCCCATCCTCAGCTGGGTGGCGTGGCTCTACACCTGGTTCTTCCGGGCGGTGCCGCGGCTCGTGCTCGCGATCCTCTTCGGCAATCTGAACATCCTGTGGGACCGGATCGGCTTCGGCCTGCCGTTCGACCAGCAGATCGGCAAGCTGTTCGGCATCGACGACCTGAACGCGCAGTTCTACAGCGTGAAGGCCAGCGATCTGCTCGCCGGTTTCGTCGCGGGCATGCTCGCGCTGGGGCTGTCGGAGGCCGCGTACATGGCGGAGATCGTCCGAGCCGGCATCCAGTCGATCGACCCCGGCCAGTCCGAGGCGGCGGTGGCGCTGGGCCTGTCCCGCGGGCAGGTGTTGCGCCGGGTCGTGCTGCCGCAGGCCATGCGCGTGATCGTCCCGCCGACCGGCAACGAGGTCATCGCCATGGTCAAGGACACCTCGCTGGTGGCCTTCGTACCCGTGACCTATGAATTGTTCTTCCAGCTCAACGCCATCAAGGCCCGGACGTTCGTGGTCCTGCCCGTGCTGGTGGCGGCGGTGATCTGGTATCTGATCATCTGCAGCGTCCTGATGGTCGCCCAGTTCTTCGTCGAGCGACACTTCAGCAAGGGCTACGGCGCCGCCGGCAAGGCCCGGCAGAAACTGCAGGGCATCGCCGCGGAGCAGGGCGGGGTGGCGCCCTATCCGGGGCCCACGTCGGGGCCGGGAGGAGCGGGACTATGACCGACGAGATGGTGCGCGCCGAGGCCGTGCACAAGTCGTTCGGCTCCCTCGAGGTCCTCAAGGGCGTCGACCTGGTCGTGCGGCCGGGGGAGGTCTCCTGCGTCCTCGGCCCGTCGGGCTCCGGCAAGTCGACGTTCCTGCGGTGCATCAACCACCTCGAGAAGATCAACGCCGGCCGGATCTTCGTCGACGGCGACCTCATGGGCTACCGCGA
Organism: Nucisporomicrobium flavum; assembly: GCF_016464385.1. Lineage (GTDB taxonomy): Bacteria > Actinomycetota > Actinomycetes > Mycobacteriales > Micromonosporaceae > Actinoplanes > Actinoplanes flavus_A. The sequence continues at coordinate 126,859 of NZ_JADMLH010000012.1, forward strand.
GCGTGGCGGCAAGCTGCACGAGCTCAAGGAAAAGGATGTCGCCGCGCAGCGCCGGTCCATCGGCATGGTCTTCCAGCGGTTCAACCTCTTCCCACACATGACGGTCCTGCAGAACGTCATGGAGGCCCCCTGCCGGGTCAAGAAGGAGAACAAGGCAGACGTACGCGACAGAGCGATCGCCCTGCTCGACCGCGTGGGTCTCGGCGACAAGGTGGGGAACTACCCGGGCCAGCTGTCCGGCGGTCAGCAGCAGCGCGTGGCGATCGCCCGGGCCCTGGCCATGCGGCCCAAGCTGATGCTCTTCGACGAGCCGACCAGCGCGCTCGACCCGGAGCTGGTGGGCGAGGTGCTCGACGTCATGAAGGGCCTCGCACGCGACGGCATGACCATGATCGTCGTCACCCACGAGATCGGCTTCGCCCGCGAGGTGGGCGACTCGCTGATCTTCATGGACGGCGGCGTGGTGGTCGAGCAGGGCCCGCCCCGCGAGGTCCTGGCGAACCCGCAGCAGGAACGAACCAAGGCATTCCTCAGCAAGGTGTTGTAAAGCAGGCGGGGCGGTCGGTGGAGTTGTCGTACCCCCGGACTAGAGTTCTCCGACGTGAGCGACGACGCCCAGACCCCCCGCTTGCTGCTGCTCGACGGCCACTCGCTGGCCTACCGGGCCTACTTCGCGCTGCCCGTGGAGAATTTCTCCACGGCCACGGGGCAACCCACCAACGCCGTGTTCGGCTTCACCTCGATGCTCATCAACATGCTGCGCGACGAGAAGCCGACCCACATCGTGGTGGCGTTCGACGTCTCCCGGCATTCCTTCCGCACGGAGAAATACGCGGAGTACAAGGCCGGCCGCTCCGAGACCCCGCAGCCCTTCCTGGGCCAGGTGAGCCTGGTCAAGGAGGTGCTGCAGGCGCTGCGCATCCCGGTGGTGGAGAAGCCCGGCTACGAGGCCGACGACGTCATCGGCACGCTGTCCTGCCAGGCCCGCGACGCCGGTTTCGACGTCGTCATCTCCACCGGTGACCGCGACGCGTTCCAGCTCGCCGGCGAGCACGTGACGATCCTCTACCCGGTCCGCGGCGTGTCCGAGGTCTGGCGGATGACCCCCGAGGCCATCGAGGCGAAGTACGGCGTGCCCCCCGGCCGCTACCGCGACAAGGCCGCCCTGGTCGGCGAGGCGAGCGACAACCTGCCCGGCGTGCCCGGCGTGGGCGACAAGACCGCCGCCAAGTGGATCAATCAGTACGGCGGCCTCGACGGCATCATCGCCCACGTCGACGAGATCAAGGGCAAGGCCGGCGAGAACCTGCGCGCCCACCTCGCCGATGTCATGCGCAACTACGAGATCAACGCGCTGGTCTGCGACCTCGAGCTGCCGTTGCGCCCCGAGGACGTCAAGTGGACGGGCTGGGACCGCGAGGCGGTGCACCAGGTCTTCGACGCGCTCGAGTTCCGGGTGCTGCGCGAGCGGCTGTATTCGTACCTCGAGGCCGTGGAGCCCGAGGCGGAGGCCGGCTTCGACCTGTCCGGCACGGTCCTGGGTGCCGGCGAGGTCGCCGCCTGGCTCGGCGAGCACGCCGCGGCCGCCCCGGTCGGCGTCGCCGTCACCGGCAGCTTCGGCCGCGGCACCGGCTCGCTCACCGGGATCGCGGTGGCGACCGGCGACGGCCCGGCCGCCTGGTTCGACCCGGCCGCCCTCGACGAGGCCGACGAGCACGCGGTCGCCGCCTGGCTCGCCGACCCCGACCGGCCGAAGATCATCCACGACGCCAAGCCGGCGATGCTCGCGTTCCGGGCGCACGGCTGGTCGCTCGCGGGCGTCCGCGTCGACACCGCCCTGGCCGCCTACCTCGCCAAGCCCGACCAGCGGGCGTACGACCTCACCGACCTGGCCCTGCGCTACCTCAAGCGGGAGCTGCGCGTCGACGCCCCCGACGACGGCCAGCTCACCTTCGACGGCCTCGGCGAGGACAACGCCGCGGCCGAGCAGAACGTCATGCTCCGCGCCCGGGCCACCCTCGACCTCGCCGACACCCTCATCGAGGAGCTGTCCCGCGACGACGGCGCCTCCCAGCGCCTGCTCGCGGAGGTCGAGCAGCCCCTCGAGATCGTGCTCGGCGAGATGGAGCACGTCGGCATCGCGGCCGACACGCAGTACCTCTCCGAGCTCGAGGCCCACTTCGCCGCCGAGGTGAAGGCGGCCCAGCAGGCGGCGCACGAGGTGGTCGGGCGCGAGTTCAACCTCGGCTCGCCCAAGCAGCTGCAGGAAATCCTCTTCGTCGAGCGCAACCTGCCCAAGACCAAGCGCATCAAGTCCGGCTACACCACCGACGCCGACGCGCTGCAGAGCCTCTTCGCCCAGACCGGTGACCCGCTGCTCGAGCACCTCCTGCGCCACCGCGACGTGGCCAAGCTGAAGTCCACGGTGGACGGCCTGCTCAAGTCGGTCTCCGAGGACGGGCGCATCCACACCACGTTCAACCAGACGGTCGCGGCCACCGGCCGGCTCTCCTCGACCGACCCCAACCTGCAGAACATCCCCATCCGCACCGAGGAGGGCCGCCGCATCCGCCGCGCCTTCGTGGTCGGGGAGGGCTACGAGTCGCTGCTGACGGCCGACTACAGCCAGATCGAGATGCGCATCATGGCGCACCTCTCCGGCGACGAGGCCCTCATCGCGGCCTTCAACTCCGGCGCCGACTTCCACGCGGCCACCGCCTCGAGCGTCTTCCACGTCCCGGTCGAGGAGGTCGTCCCCGACCAGCGCCGCAAGATCAAGGCGATGAACTACGGCCTCGCGTACGGCCTCAGCGCCTTCGGCCTGTCCAACCAGCTCACCATCACCACGGAGGAAGCCCGTGGCCTGATGACCGAATACTTCGAACGCTTCGGCGGCGTCCGCGACTACCTCCAGGCGGTGGTCCGCCGAGCGGTCCAGGACGGTTACACGGCCACCATCCTCGGCCGCCGCCGCTACCTCCCGGACCTGAGCAGCGACAACCGCCAGCGCCGCGAAATGGCCGAACGCATGGCCCTCAACGCCCCCATCCAAGGCTCGGCGGCCGACATCATCAAACTCGCCATGCTCCACATCGACACCGCGATCCGCGAGGCCGGCCTCAAGTCCCGCATGCTCCTCCAGGTCCACGACGAACTCGTCTTCGACGTGGCCCCCGGCGAACGAGAACCCCTCGAATCCCTCGTCCGCCGCGAAATGGGAGCGGCGTACCCGCTGTCGGTCCCCCTCGAGGTCTCGGTAGGCCTCGGCCACGACTGGAACAGCGCCGACCACTGACCCGGGGTGCCCGTCAGCCCGGCCCCCTCTGGCTGACGCCGCCCGCCCGCCGCCGCCCGCCGCTGGCTACCGTCCGCCCACTGCCGGCCGCCCACTGCCGGCCGCCCACTGCCGGCCGCCGGCCAGCGTCGGGCCACGCCGCCTCCTATCCGCCGCTGCCGCCCGATGTCCGCGAGCGTCGGGCCGCGCCGCCTCCTACCCGCCGTTGCCGCCCGATGTCCGCGAGCGTCGGGCTGCGCCGCCTCCTACCCGCCGCTGCCGCCCGATGTCCGCGAGCGTCGGGCCGCGCCGCCTCCTACCCGCCGCTGCCGCCCGATGTCCGCGAGCGTCGGGCCGCGCCGTTGCCTCCCGCCACTGCCGCCCACTGTCCGCCAGCGTCGGGCCACGCCGTTGCCTCCCGCCACTGCCCGTGCACCGCTTCGGCGCCTGCCCGCTTGCACCGGCTTGGCGAGTTCAGCGTCGCGTGCCGTGCCTCCCTGCCTGCGCAGCTGCGCCCGCTCGCGTGTGCGCCCGCTCGCGTGTGCGCCCGCTCGGGTGTGCGCTCTGCTTGCGCGTGCCCCGTTGCTGCGCTTCCCGCTTCCCGCTTCCCGCTTCCCGCTTCCCGCGCCCCCCGCCCCGCTCCCGCTCCCGCTGGCCGGATCCTTCGTGCCGTCCTGCCCGCGTCACGCGCTCGCTTGCCCCACCGGTGCCGGACCGCTGCTTCCTCCTGCCGCCCGCATCACCCCACCCCAGCGCCCGCCACCCGTCGTCCGCTTGCGGCCTGCCGTGACCACGACCCCCTGGCGGATTTCCGACTCGTTGAATTTCCCGCACCATCCGTGACCCAGGCTCGCGGGACAGGCCGACTCCCACCCGACTGAGGTACCGAAGATGCGTGGTACCCCTGGTCCCTTCGGGCATCGCGCACGCCCATTCGGGCCTACCTCAAATAGCGGCCCTCAACGCACCGCCCACACCAGGAAACCACCGTCCACCTCGGAATACTTCGCCAGCTCGACCTTTCCGGCCCGCCCCGCCCGCCAGCCGCAATGCCTTGTTCCACAATGCATTCTGGCTGTCCGCGACGACGCTCTCGCGCTGAGGAGTGAGTTGTCAGTTTCTTGTTCGGATGACTTGCCGGACTCTGCAAGGGTGGGCTGATGCCGAGCACTTCTTTCGACATGACATCGCTGTCGGGCGCCTGGGCACCCGTCGTACGCCGCCCGCTCGAGGCCGACCAGGCGCGCGCTCTCGCGCCCATGTTCAAGGCCCTGGGCGACCCCGTACGCCTCCGCCTGCTGTCCATGATCGCCTCAGCGGGCGGCGGCGAAGTCTGCGTCTGCGACCTGACGGGCGCGTTCAAGCTGACCGGCCCGACGATCTCCCACCACCTCAAGGTCCTCCGGGAGGCAGGCCTGGTGGACAGCGACCGACGAGGCACCTGGGTCTACTACCGCCTGGTGCCCGCGGCGCTCGCCCTCCTCGCCGGCCTCCTCGACATCGGCACCGTGGCCGCCACCATCTGACCCAACCTCTTCACGGTCACGCCCACGACGGCGTTGCAGGGCGTGACGTTCGCAGGCCGGACCAGACCAGCGCAGCGCAGGCCAGACGGTGTCGCGGCATGGCTGTGCTGCCGGGCAAGATGGTGCCGCCGGGCGTAGCGTGCTGCGCGGCAAGATGGTGCCGCCCGGCGTAGCGTGCTGCCGGGCATGGTGGCGGCGCGGGCATGGCGGTGCCGCTGGACGTAGCGGCTGCTGAGGGCGACGTGGCGCGGGGCATGACGGTCCGCGCTCCGCGAGAGATACGCAAGCCGGACCGCCGTCGCGCAGGCACGACAGTGCAGCAGCGCACGACAGTGCCGCAGATGATGGTGCCGCAGGAGCAACGCGACAGGGCGAGCTATGACCCGCTTCGAGAACCACACGTTCTCGCCAAGATAGAGCGCCCCGGCCGGTCTCCCGTCGCGGCACCGATCCGCGGGCGCCCGGTCGTTCCAGCGCTCTCAGCGAAGGCCCGTAGCCGCGCCGCCCTGACGATTGCAGGGACGCCGCCCTGACGCTTGCCGGGACAACGTGATGCCCCGGCAGCCGGCAAGCCAATCGACCGCCGCGGCCTCGCACTCTGCAGGGCCACCACCGCGGAACCTGGCGGCTACTTCTTGAGCGGGTCGTGCCCCCAGTTCATCAGCGAGTACCGCCATTTCGTCTCTTCGACGTCCCCCGACGGCCGCTGCGCCAGGTGCCGGTGGACGTACCCGACGACCTTCCGCATGTGCGCCTGATCTGTCTCGTCCAGGTCGGCCTTCTTCTTGTGCAGAAGCGTGATGATTTTCCGGCCGCTGTCGTGGCCGACGGATTCGGCGCCGCTCGACGACTTCTGGCCCACGTCCTGCGACTCGTCCGTCTTCAGCCACTTCTCGAGTTCCGAGGCGGACATGTTCACCGCTTCGCGGAAGTCCGCGTACGTGTCACTTGTCATCCTTCAGCGCTCCCGGCTTGTGGACCGCCGTACCGCCGGTCTTGTCGCTCTTGACCTTGTACTGCGGGTCGTCCTCGGACGCGTCCACCGTGCGGCCGGCCTCGGACGTACGGGACGTGATCTTCTTCTCGACCGTCCCGTGCACCGTGCTGCCGTGGCTGTTCCAGGTCACCTTGTCGCCCTTTTTCAAGCTCATGACCTGCTGGTACCCGCTGGTCAGGCCCGATAACTGGCGAATATCGCGGTGCCCGGGAACAGCCTGCCGCGCAGCGGGCTCCACTGGCCCCAGATCTGCTCGTGCCCTTCCGGCCATTCCGGCTCGATGAGGTCGGTCAGCACGAAACCGGCCGCGACGAGCTCGCGAACGCGGTCCCCGAGGGTCCGATGTTGTTCGACATACGTCGGGGTGCCGGTGCCGTCCTGCTCGACGTAGGGCCGGCGGTCGAAATACGGGTGGACCGCGAGCAGCCCGTCCTCGCCCGGTTCGTCGAGGAAGATCCACCGCATCGGGTGAGTGATCGAGAACACCCATTTCCCGCCCGGCCGGAGGACCCGCGCCACCTCCCGCATCACCGCCTCGGAGTCGGCGACGAACGGAATCGCCCCGAACGCCGTGCAGACCACGTCGAAGGCGGCCGTGGCGAACGGCAGCGCCAGGGCATCGGCCTGCACGAGCGGCACCCGTACCCCCGAACGGTCCGAAGCCTGTCGCGCCTGGCGCAGCATCCCCCCGCTCAGATCCATCGCGACCACCTCGGCGCCCTGCCCGTCGAGCCACCGCGCAGCCGCCGCCGCGCCGCACCCGAGCTCCAGCACCCGCCGCCCGCGCACGTCGCCGAGCAGCCGCGCGTCCGCCTCCCGCAGCCCCTCCGGACACCAGACGAAATCCACGTCGCCGAGAAAGGCCCCGTGCTCCTCCTGGTAGTCGTCGGCGTCCAGGTCCCACCAGTGCCGGCTCGCGACGCGACTCTCGTCGTCGGTCACAGCCCGCCGCAGCGTGCCCGGCTGAGCGGGCGGTTGCGCTTCGATCACCAGGCAACCGTACGGGGACAGTACGACAAAACCGCCTCAGGCCTGCGCCCCCGCGAAACCCAGCGCCCCGGCCCCGCCCAGCGGTCTGCTCACACCCGTACCCGATGCTCCGAAACTCCCAGCCCAGCGCCGAAACCCGCGGCATCCGCCCAGCCCCCCACCCGCCCGGCGCCCGCTCCCGCTCCGCCTACCGGCCCGCTCCGCCTACCGGGCCCGTTCCGCCTACCGGGCCCGTTCCGCCTACCGGGCCCGTTCCGCCTACCGGCCCGCTCCGCCTACCGGCCCGTTCCGCCTACCGGCCCGCTCCGCCTACCGGCCCGCTCCGCCTACCGGCTCCCGCTCGCCCCGCCTACCGGCTCCCGCTCGCCCCGCCTACCGGCTCCCGCTCGCCCCGCCTACCGGCTCCCGCTCGCCCCGCCTACCGGCTCCCGCTCGCCCCGCCTACCGGCTCCAGTTCCCGCTCGAGCGCCTCCGGCGCTCCGCTTCCGCCCGGCCGGCGCCCACCCACCCGGCCCGAAGCCGCCCACGCCCCCCGACGTCGCCCCTCCCAACCCCCAAAATGGCACAAAACACCCCTGGTCCCGGCTTTCCCAGGACGAATGTGCCTCGGTCATCAGGAGGGCTTGCAACCTGTGGTAATGCGCACGGTAAGCTAGTCGATGCGCTCGCGGATCGTGTGCCTCGGCAGGGAGCAGGTTCCGCAAGACGTCGGTCCCAGCATGATCCTGCTCGTTTGATCGCCCTCGCTTGATCGCCAAGCTCCAGCGTCGTTGATCACCGGTTGCTCGTGCTGTGCCCGCCGTCAGTTCCGCGGGGCGCGAGAGACACCACGACACCATCCGTTCGGAGCAACAGTCCACATGACGAGCAGCATCGAGGCCACCTCGAGCGCCAACAAGGTCACCGTCGACGATCTTGGCTCGGAGGAAGCTTTCCTCGCAGCCATCGACGAGACCATCAAGTACTTCAACGACGGCGACATTGTCGAAGGCACCGTCGTCAAGGTCGATCGGGACGAGGTCCTGCTCGACATCGGCTACAAGACCGAGGGTGTGATCCCCTCTCGTGAGTTGTCGATCAAGCATGACGTGGACCCCGCGGAAGTGGTGTCGGTCGGTGACCACATCGAAGCCCTCGTCCTCACCAAGGAGGACAAGGAAGGCCGCCTGATCCTCTCGAAGAAGCGCGCGCAGTACGAGCGGGCGTGGGGCACGATCGAGAAGATCAAGGAGGACGACGGCGTCGTTCGCGGCTCCGTCATCGAGGTCGTCAAGGGCGGCCTCATCCTCGACATCGGTCTCCGGGGCTTCCTTCCCGCGTCCCTCGTCGAGATGCGCCGCGTCCGCGACCTCCAGCCGTACGTCGGCCGGGAGCTCGAGGCGAAGATCATCGAGCTGGACAAGAACCGCAACAACGTGGTTCTGTCCCGCCGGGCGTGGCTCGAGCAGACCCAGTCCGAGGTCCGCACCGAGTTCCTCAACAAGCTCCAGAAGGGCCAGGTCCGCAAGGGCGTCGTGTCCTCCATCGTCAACTTCGGTGCCTTCGTGGACCTGGGTGGCGTGGACGGCCTGGTGCACGTCTCGGAGCTCTCCTGGAAGCACATCGACCACCCGTCCGAGGTCGTCGAGGTCGGCCAGGAGGTCGAGGTCGAGGTGCTCGACGTCGACCTGGACCGCGAGCGCGTCTCGCTGTCGCTGAAGGCGACCCAGGAAGACCCGTGGCGCCAGTTCGCCCGGACCCACGCGATCAACCAGATCGTGCCGGGCAAGGTCACCAAGCTGGTTCCGTTCGGTGCGTTCGTCCGGGTGGACGACGGCATCGAGGGCCTGGTGCACATCTCCGAGCTGGCCGAGCGTCACGTCGAGCTGCCCGAGCAGGTCGTCCAGGTCGGTTCGGACGTCATGGTCAAGGTCATCGACATCGACCTGGAGCGTCGCCGGATCTCGCTCTCGCTGAAGCAGGCGAACGAGAACTTCGTGGAGGGCGAGGAGCACTTCGACCCCACCCTCTACGGCATGGCGGCCACCTACGACAACGAGGGCAACTACATCTACCCGGAGGGCTTCGACCCGGAGACGGGCGAGTGGCTCGAGGGCTTCGACAAGCAGCGCGAAGCGTGGGAGAAGCAGTACGCCGACGCCCGCGAGCGCTGGGAGGCCCACACCAAGCAGGTGCAGGCGTCCCGCGAGGCCGACGCCGAGGCTGCTCTCAACCCGGCCCCGGCGGGCGGCGTGACCACGTCGTCCTCGTCGTCCTCGTCCTCCTCCACCAGCACGTCGGCCCCGGCGCGCACGGCGGAGGAGCCGGCCGGCACCCTGGCCACCGACGAGGCCCTCGCCGCTCTGCGCGAGAAGCTCGCCGGCGGCAAGAGCTGACCCGGATCTGATCCACAGGAACCCCGCCCATCCGGCTCCGGCCGGGTGGGCGGGGTTCTTTCATGCCCGCGTACGCACGCAGCCGGCATCATCCCCGCGGGCCACCCCAGCGCAGCGTCATCGACGTATCCGCAGCTCATCGCCCGCTTCTGAGTTGTCCACAGCCGCGCACCGCCCGAGTTGTCCACAGCTGCGACCCGGCCGACCTGACACCGCAAGATCGACCCGGGATACTGGGCGGCGTGCTGAAGGTGGGTCTCACAGGTGGAATCGGAGCCGGCAAGAGCGCCGTCGCTCAGCGGCTGCGACAGCTCGGCGCGGTCGTGATCGACGCCGACGTGCTGGCACGGGAGGTTGTTGCCGCCGGCACCGACGGGCTTGCCGCGGTCGTCGAGGCCTTCGGTCCGGGCGTCGTCGGCGCCGACGGCGAGGTGGACCGCCCCGCCCTCGGCGCGCGCGTCTTCGGCGACGAGGCCGCCCGGCGGCAGCTCGAGCGGATCATCCACCCCCGCGTGCGCGCCCGCACTGCCGCCCTGACCGCCGCGGCGGCGCCCGACGCGATCGTGGTCAACGATGTCCCGCTGCTCGTCGAGACCGGCCTCGTTCCCACGTACCACCTGGTCGTCGTCGTGGATGCCGAGCCCGCGCTCCGGGTCGGCCGCCTCATGCAGAGCCGGGGGATGACCGAGGAACAGGCCCGTGCCCGGATCGCCGCCCAGGTTCCGGACGCCGAGCGGCGCGCGGCCGGCGACGTGGTGATCGACAACAGCGGCACCCTGGCCGGCCTCGAGACCCAGGTCGATCAGCTGTGGCATGAGCGCCTCACGCCGTACGAGAAGAATGTGAGGCTCCGCACGGCCGCGCCGTCCGACGGAATCCTGCGCGTCGCGGCGCCGGATCCGACCTGGTCCACCCAGGCGGCCCGCTTGATCGCCCGGATCGACCACGCGCTGCGACCTCAGCTCGGCGGTCCGGCTGACGTCTCTCACATCGGCTCCACGGCGGTCCCCGGCCTCCCGGCGAAGGATCTGATCGACCTGATGCTCGCGGTTCCCACGCTCGAGCAGGCGGACAAGCTCGCTGACGCTCTCGCCGACGCCGGCCTGCCGCGCCGGGAGGGGGAGTGGTGGGACAACGCCCGCGGGCTGCCCGGGGAGACCTGGCCCAAGCGCCTGCACGGCAGCGCCGATCCAAGCCGCCCAGTCAACCTGCACCTCCGGGTCACCGGCTCCCCGGGCTGGCGTTTCGCCCTGCTCATGCGTGACCACCTCCGGTCGGACCCGCAGGCCCGCGACGGGTACGCAGCCGCGAAGCGGCAGTGGGCCGCGGCCCATCCGGACGTCGACGGGTACGCGCAGGCGAAGGAACCGTGGTTCGACGAGGAGTGGCGGGCCGCGCAGGAATGGGCCGAAGCGACGGGCTGGGAGCCACCGACCCGGTCGTGAACACGAAGGGGCGCCCGCGGCGGCCCGGTCCACGTCTCGCGTGGTCCTCTCAGATGCGCTCACCGACGTGACGCCGGGGCTGCGATCTCAAGCCCGTCCGTGGCGCCGTGTGGTGGCGCCGGGATCGGAGGGGCGGCCGCCGCGAGCGGCCTACCGAACCAGGGTAGGGCCGCCCCGGAACCAAGGACAATGCCTGGTGGCGGTGCGGAATGTGCACCCAGCGAACACCGCTCGGCCCCGGTCGCCGGAACTTGTCATACCCCCGACGTACGGTTGTCCCCATGGCGCTCGACATCCCACGACTCGACGGCACCTTCAAGGTCGTCAGCGACTACCAGCCGGCCGGTGACCAGCCCACGGCCATCGCCGAGCTGGAGCGCCGGGTGCGCCGGGGCGACCGCCACACGGTCCTTCTCGGCGCCACCGGCACCGGCAAGAGCGCGACCACCGCGTGGCTCATCGAGAAGCTGCAGCGGCCGGCGCTCGTGCTCGCCCCCAACAAGACCCTGTGCGCTCAGCTCGCCAAGGAGTTCCGCGAGCTCATGCCGCACAACGCGGTCGAATACTTCGTCAGCTACTACGACTACTACCAGCCCGAGGCGTATATCGCGCAGACGGACACCTACATCGAGAAGGACTCGTCGGTCAACGAGGAGGTCGAGCGGCTGCGTCACTCCGCGACGATGTCCCTGCTCACCCGGCGTGACGTCATCGTGGTCGCCACCGTCTCCGCCATCTACGGCCTGGGCACCCCGCAGGAATACCTCGAGCGCGCGGTCAAGGTGAAGGTCGGCCAGGAGGTCGACCGCGACAAGCTGCTGCGCCGCCTCGTCGACATCCAGTATTCGCGCAACGACATGGCCTTCCAGCGGGGCACGTTCCGGGTCCGGGGCGACACCCTCGAGATCATCCCGGCGTACGAGGAACTGGCCGTGCGCGTGGAGCTCTTCGGCGACGAGGTGGAGAAGCTCTACTACCTGCACCCGCTCACCGGCGAGATCGTCCGCGAGGTCGACCAGCTGGTGATCTTCCCGGCGACGCACTACGCGGCGGGCCCGGAGCGCATGGAGCGCGCCATCCGCGACATCGAGGCCGAACTCGCCGAGCGCCTCGCCGAGCTGGAGCGGCAGGGCAAGCTGCTGGAGGCGCAGCGGTTGCGGATGCGCACGACGTACGACATCGAGATGATGCGCCAGGTCGGCTTCTGCAACGGCATCGAGAACTACTCGATGCACATGGACGGCCGGTCGTACGGCGACCCCGCGTACACGCTGCTCGACTACTTCCCGGACGACTTTGTCACGGTCATCGACGAGTCACACGTGACGATCCCCCAGATCGGCGGCATGTACGAGGGCGACGCCTCCCGCAAGCGCATCCTCATCGAGCACGGCTTCCGGCTCCCGAGCGCCGCCGACAACCGGCCGTTGCGCTTCGACGAGTTCCTGGAGCGCGTCGGTCAGATGGTGTTCCTGTCCGCCACCCCCGGCCCGTGGGAGATGGGGCAGGCTCAGGGCGAGTACGTCGAACAGGTCATCCGCCCCACCGGCCTGGTCGACCCCGAAGTGGTGGTGAAGCCCACCAAGGGCCAGATCGACGACCTGATGCACGAGATCAAGGAGCGGACCGATCGCGACGAGCGCGTCCTGGTCACCACCCTCACCAAGAAGATGGCCGAGGACCTGACCGACTACCTCCTCGAGAACGGCATCCGGGTCCGCTACCTGCACTCCGAGGTCGACACCCTGCGCCGCGTCGAGCTGCTCAAGGAGCTGCGCAAGGGCGACTACGACGTGCTGGTCGGCATCAATCTGCTCCGCGAGGGTCTCGACCTGCCCGAGGTGTCGCTGGTCGCGATCCTGGACGCCGACAAGGAGGGCTTCCTCCGCAGCGGCCGTTCGCTGATCCAGACCATCGGCCGCGCGGCCCGCAACGTCTCCGGCCAGGTCCACATGTACGCCGACAAGATCACACCCTCGATGCGCGACGCCATCGAGGAGACGGACCGCCGCCGGGCCAAGCAGATCGCCCACAACGAGGCCAACGGCATCAGCCCGGAGCCGCTCCGCAAGAAGATCCACGACATCCTCGACGACATCTACCGCGAGGCCGAGGACACCGACACGGCCATCGGCGGCCACGGCCCCGGCGGCCACGTCGTCGGCGGCGCGGGCCGCCAGATGTCCCGCGGCAAGGCCCCGGTCCCCGAGACCCGCTCGAAGGCCCGTTCCGGCTCGGTCCCGGCCCGCGAAGGCATGGCCCGCGCCGAGCTGGCCCAGCTCATCCAGGACCTCAACGACCAGATGCTGGCCGCGGCCCGAGAGCTCCAATTCGAGCTCGCAGCCCGCATCCGCGACGAAGTCTCCGAACTGAAGAAGGAACTGAGGGGCATGGACGTCGCCGGCGTGAAGTAGGCACCACCCCGGCCGGCGCTGAGCTCACCCTCGGCGCCGACCGGGCGGCCATGCCGGGCCTCGCCTGCCGGGGCGGACCAGGCCTTGCCGGGGCTGACCTGATGGGCGCGGCGGGGCGGACCAGGCCTTGCCGGAGCGGACCGGGCGGCCGTGCCAGGGCTGACCTGATGCATGCCGGGGCGGACCAGGCCGTGCCGGGGCTGACTGATGCGTGCTGGGGGCGGACCAGGCCTTGCCGGAGCGGACCGGGCGGCCGTGCCGGGTGGACTGCGTGGTTGGTTGTGCCAGGGTCGACCGGGTAAGCCGTTGCCCGCGTCCGCGGCGGGCCGGTCGGTGTCGGCTGTCTTGTAGCTGCTTGTGCGCCCGTCCCAGCAGCGTCCGGGAGCAGGCGGGTCGGTGGCGACCCGGTTAGCGTCGTCCGTGTTGCGGTGGCTATGCCCCGTCCCGGCAGCGGCGGCGGCAGCGTCCGAAAGCAACCGGGTCAGCGGCGCCCCGGCCGGAGGCGACCACGACTACGGCGCCGGTCTGACTGCCGGGCGCGATGCCCTTGTGGGCACTTCGCGGCCCGACGTTCCGCGGCTGCTTGACCCGCCAGTCGCGCGATCCCTACGGTGCAGCCATGTCGTCAGTGACCGGAGCGGATGCGGTGCCGAACGCCCGGCCGCAGCGCTGCTTCCAGCAGACCTGGCTCTCGACCGGGCAGTGGTCACGGTGACTGATTCGGCGCATGCCCGGTGGCGACTCCTCGACGTGGTCAACCGGCTCGGACGGGGCTTCCGCGCGAGCCTCGGGCGCCCGGGGAACCGCGGGATCGTCTGGCTGGCGTTCCTGGTGGCGGTGCTCGGGGCACTGTTCGGGGCGGCCGGCGCGACGCGGGTCGGCTGGGAGTTCGCGCCGGCTCTTCCCTCCGGCGCCGAGGCTGCGGAGATCGGGCAGACCGTTTTCCCGGGTATGACGGTGTCCGGTGACGATCACGCGCCCCTGTGGTCCTCCAGCGCGGACGGCGAGCACCTCGAGTACGGGACCGCCCGCTACATGGTCGATCCCGCCAGTGCGGGGGCGGGTGACTTCACTGCCGGCGTACGGGATCGGCTTGCCGCTGCCGGGTGGCGACTGCACGAGGACGCGCTTCCCGTACGCGGTGTCGACCCCGCCGACGTGACGCCGACGGAGACATATCCCGTACGCGCGACCCGCGGCGACCTGATGCTCACCTACACAGGCGGAGCGGGCTTCGCCCTTGCGCGCGCCGCGCCGGGCTGGATGTGGATCTTCGCGGCGGCAGGTGCGCTCCTCGGCGCCTTCGTCGGCTGGCTGCTCACGGGCTGGGCAAGCCGCCGGGCCGCCGAAGGGTCCGTGGCCGCGCAGGTGGCAGGGCTGGTGGCGTGGCCCACCGCGGTGGCCGTGCCGATCCTGCTCCTCGGCGGCCTGCTGTTCCGGCCGGACTCCCAGTCGTGGAGCGACGCCTTCTACCTACGCCTTCTGTACGCGATCGACGGACCGCCGAGGTGGGTGGGCGTGGTAGCAGCGGTGGCCCTCGGCACGGTCGCCGTGTCCCGCCGCCCCCTGCGCCGCGTCAGCCCGGCCTGAGCAACGGCCGCCGGTGAGTCGGCTCGTCGAGCAGCAGCACCCGCGCCGGGCGATCCCCGGCGGCAGGATGTCACGGCGCCGCGGAAATTGTCTGGGGTATGGGCTGCGATGTCGCTAGCGTGACCGCCGTGTCTACGCATGAGGCCGTGACCTGGACCGCCGCACCCTTCGCCGACGTACCCGAACTGGCCGAGCTCGCCGCGCGCTGCCTGGCTGCCGATGGTGGGTTGCCCCTCGCCTCGGATCCCGGGTTCCTGCGGAGCCGGTGGGCCGGCGATGCCGTGCTCGCTCAGCAGGCCAGAACCCCTGACGGCCAACTCGTGGCCGCCGGTGCGCTGCGGCCGGCGCCCGGGGACGGGGAGACGTGGGTGCACGGCGCGGTGTTCGGGGGGATGGTGGATCCGGCTCACCGGTCGGCGGGGCTGGGCGGCCGGCTGCTCGACTGGGGGCTGACCGAGGGGCGCCGGCTGGGCGGGCGGGTCACGGTCGAGACCGAGTCTTTGACGGGTACGGCCGCACGGCTCTTCGCCGACCGTGGGCTGCGGCAAGTGTTCGCCGAGGATGTGATGCGCATCGACCTTGCTGAGGGCGTACCCGGAAAGGGGTGGGCTGACGGGACGCGCCTGGCCGAATGGTCCGCGGAGACCGCGGGGCGTTTCTTCCGGGTTTATGAGGCTGCGTTCCGTGACCGGCCCGGGTTTCCGGGGTGGAGCGCGGAGCAGTGGACGGCGGACGTTGTGGATGAGGACTTCCGGCCGGGCTGGTCGGTGCTCGCGTCGGTGCCCGGCGTGGGCGATGCGGGGTTCGTGACGGCTGCCGTCGGATGGATCGTGCAGGTCGGCGTGGTACCGGCGGCCCGCGGGCGAGGCCTCGGGGGCGCGCTGGTGTGCGAGGCGCTCCGCCGGATGCGGCGCGACGGGGAGACTGAGGCATGGCTCGATGTCAATGTCGACAATCCGGCTGCGGAGCTGTACCGGCGGCTGGGGTTCGAGCATCGGGGCCGACGGGCGCGCTTCGCCGCTCAGTGAGGCGACGCGGTCACGGCGACGCGGTCACGGCGATGCGGTCACGGCGATGCGGTCACGGCGATGCGGTCACGGCGACGCGGTCACGGCGATGCGGTCACGGCCACGCAGCTACGGCAATGAGCTAGCCTCCTAGGATGCTGAAGAGGGTGTGCGGTTCAGTGCACCGGACCGGACATCGATCAAGCACAGTTCGCGGGTTCAAGCCAACCGGTCAGACGAACTCCCACCGCTCGGGCGATCGCCGACCCGCCGACCGCCGACCGCCGACCGCCGACCGCCGACCGCCGACCGCCCAGGCAACACTCAGCGCCTGGAGGACGGCGACCGCCCCGGACGGAAGGTGACCGCCTGGGCGAACCGACCTGCCCACCGCCACCGTGCCCTTTGGGGCGCCGAATGCCCGATGTCCTGCTCTCGAACGCCACCAGGCGAGAGTATGGACACGATTCCCCGGGTCGATGTGTCACTCGCCCCCGTCATGCGACACAATGGCTCGCGTAGGAGGGGAGTATTCCTCCGCACCGGTCTCGTCAGCACGGTCTGCGTCCTTCGGGGCGCGCCCGGGGCCGGTGGTTCTCGCTTGCCGCGGTTTGGCGTGTGACGGGCCTGGTTGGTTCGGGCGGTGCCTGCTCAGCGCGGGGCATCGGTCGGCCGGTGGGGGCGTTTCGCCGGGTGCGGGCTCTTGGGCGGGGGCGGAAGAGACCTCCGACAGCCGTACGTCGCTGCTCCGGCATCTTGAGCCGGCGCGGCGATGAACCGTGTCTGCCGGAGGTCCTCATTGAACGTGCATGCCTGGGTCTGGTTCGCCACCCTCGGTGCCCTCGTCGTCATGCTCACCGTCGATCTGCTGATCGTCGGGCGGCGGCCGCATGAGCCGTCGGTGCGTGAGGCCGGCACCTGGGTGGCGTTCTACATCGGCCTGGCGCTGGTGTTCGGGGCCGGGATGGGGCTGGTCGCCGGGTGGACGCCCGCGGGGGAGTTCTACACCGGGTGGCTCACCGAGTATTCGCTGAGCGTCGACAACCTGTTCATCTTCATGATCATCATGGCGCGGTTCAACGTGCCCCGGCAGTTCCAGCAGAAGGTGCTGCTGATCGGCATCGTGCTGGCGCTGGTCATGCGCGGCGCGTTCATCGCCGCCGGCGCCGCGCTCATCCAGCAGTTCTCGTGGGTGTTCTACATCTTCGGCGCGTTCCTGGTCTACACCGCGGTCACCCTGTTGCGGGGCGGTGAGGGCGAGGAGGAGTTCAAGGAGAACATCCTGATCCGCTGGGCGAAGCGGGTCTTCCCGGTCTCCAGCTCGTTCGACAGCGGGCGGATGACCGTCGTCACCGACACCGGCCGGCGGCTGTTCACGCCGATGCTCATCGTGATGATCGCCATCGGCACCACCGACCTCATCTTCGCGCTCGACTCGATCCCGGCGATCTTCGGCATCACGAAGGAGCCGTACCTGGTCTTCACCGCGAACGTCTTCGCCCTGATGGGTCTCCGACAGCTGTACTTCCTGCTCGGCGGCCTGCTGGAGCGCCTCGTCTACCTCAACATCGGGCTGGCGTTCGTGCTCGCGTTCATCGGCGTGAAGCTGTTCCTCGAGGCGCTGCACACCAACTCGCTGTCGTTCATCAACGGCGGTCACGGCCTGCACTGGGCGCCGGAGATCCCGATCTGGCTGTCGCTGCTGGTCATCATCGGCACGCTGGGCATCGCCACGGTCGCCAGCCTCGCCAAGTCGTCCCGCGACCGCAAAAAGGAACTGCTGGACACCCCCGCCTGAGCGAAGCGCGAGGCAGAGCGGCCCGCGAGGCAGAGCGGCCCGCGAGGCAGAGCGGCCCGCGAGGCAGAGCGGCCCGCGAGGCAGAGCGGCCCGCGAGGCAAGGCGGCCCGCGAGGCAGGGCGGCCGCGGTGCAAAAGAGGCCAGCGGAGCGAAGAGGGCGGCGGAGCGCAGAGGCGAGCGAAGCCAGGCTGCGAAGTGCGCCGCGAGACGTGAGCGGACCCCAGATGCGCGAGGCCCGCGGCCACCTTGCGGTGGGCGCGGGCCTCTCTCACATGCTTTCGCGGGTACGGCGCTGAGCACCGTACCCGCGGATGGGTTTACTGCTGGTGCTTGCGGCGGGCCGCGGCGCGGCCCCGGGTCTGCTGGTCGAGCACGACCTTGCGGATCCGCACGGCCGCGGGGGTGACCTCGACGCACTCGTCCTCGCGGCAGAACTCGAGGGCCTGCTCCAGGGACAGCTTGCGCGGCGGGATCAGCTTCTCCGTCTCGTCGGCGGTCGACGAGCGCATGTTGGTGAGCTTCTTCTCCTTGGTGATGTTGACGTCCATGTCGTCCTGGCGGCTGTTCTCGCCGACGATCATGCCCTCGTACACCTCGGTGGTGGGCTCCACGAAGAGCTGGCCGCGCTCCTGCAGGTTGGTCATGGCGAACGCGGTGACCACGCCGGCCCGGTCGGCGACCAGGGAGCCGTTCTGGCGGGTGCGCAGCTCGCCGAACCACGGCTCGTACGCCTCGAAGATGTGGTGCATGATGCCCGTGCCGCGGGTCTCGGTGAGGAACTCCGTGCGGAAGCCGATCAGGCCGCGGGCCGGGACCAGCCACTCCATGCGCAGCCAGCCGGTGCCGTGGTTGATCAGCTCTTCCATCCGGCCCTTGCGGGTGGACAGCAGGCTGGTGATCGCGCCCATGTACTCGTCCGGGGCGTCGATGGTCAGCCGCTCGACCGGCTCGTGCACCTTGCCGTCGATGACCTTCGTGACCACCTGCGGCTTGCCGACGGTGAGCTCGTACGACTCGCGGCGCATCTGCTCGACCAGGATCGCGAGGGCGAGCTCGCCGCGGCCCTGGACCTCCCAGGCGTCGGGGCGCTCGGTCGGCAGGACGCGCAGGGAGACGTTACCGATCATCTCGCGGTCCAGCCGGTCCTTGACCATGCGGGCGGTGACCTTGCTGCCCTTGACCTTGCCGACCAGCGGCGAGGTGTTGGTGCCGAGGACCATCGAGATGGCCGGCTCGTCGACGCTGATCAGCGGCAGCGGGATCGGGTTCTCCGCGTCCGCCAGGGTCTCGCCGATCATGATGTCGGCGATGCCGGCGACGGCCATGATGTCGCCCGGGCCGGCGCTCTCGGCCGGCTTGCGCTCGAGGCCCTCGGTGATCAGCAGCTCGGAGATGCGCACGTTGCTGATCGTGCCGTCGGTCTTGCACCACGCCACGGTCTGGCCCTTGCGGATCGTGCCCTGGTGCACCCGGCACAGCGCCAGCCGGCCGAGGAAGTTGGAGGCGTCGAGGTTGACGACGTGCGCCTGCAGCGGCGCGCCCTCGGTGTAGGTCGGGGCCGGGATGGTCCCCAGGATCGTGCTGAACAGCACCTCGAGGTCGGTGCTGTCCTCCGGGACGGTGCCGTCCTTGGGCTGGGTCAGGGAGGCGATGCCGTCGCGGGCGCACGCGTACACGATCGGGAACTCGATCTGGTGCTCGTCGGCGTCGAGGTCGAGGAAGAGCTCGTACGTCTCGTCGACAACCTCCTTGATCCGGGCGTCGGGCCGGTCCACCTTGTTGATCACCAGGATGATCGGCAGCTTGGCCTGCAGGGCCTTGCGCAGCACGAAGCGGGTCTGCGGCAGCGGGCCCTCGGAGGCGTCGACGAGCAGGACGACGCCGTCGACCATGGTGAGGCCGCGCTCGACCTCACCGCCGAAGTCGGCGTGGCCGGGGGTGTCGATGATGTTGATCGTGACGGGCTCGCCGTCGGCGGGCCGGTAGCTGATCGCCGTGTTCTTGGCGAGAATGGTGATGCCCTTTTCCCGCTCCAGGTCCATGGAGTCCATGACGCGGTCGGCCATCTCGCCCCGCGCGTGGGACTGGCTCCCCTGGCGCAGCATGGCGTCGACCAGGGTTGTCTTGCCATGGTCCACGTGGGCGATGATGGCGACGTTGCGTAGGTCGGTGCGGGTCTGCATAGGCCTATTGTCCCCGGTCTGGGTTGCCGGTGCCGTCCGGGGTGTGGATACCGGAACCGGTTGCGACCCCCGTCACGTACGTCCGTTTTGCCGGGCGGCGTCGCGCTCGGGCCGCTGTTAGCGTGCGTGGATCACCAGGCGAACGCGGGAGGCACCGTCGATGGAACGCAGGTTCCGGTGGCTCGCCGCCGCGCTCGCCGGGCTGATCGTCGTCGCCGGCTGCGGGCTCGGTGGCGGCGGGGGCGAGGAGCAGAGGACGCTCCCCGGAGTCGTGACGTCCGATCCGGTGCCGGAGGAGACCACGGAGGTGGCCGAGCCGTCGCCCGAGCCCACGACACCGTCGCCGGCCCCGGCCACGCGGAAGCCGAAGCCGAAGCGGACGAAGGCCACGCCGACCGAGGATCCGAACAACTTTCAGCTGCCGGCGTGCGCCACCCGGGAGGGGAGGGCGGTCTCCAAGGCGAAGGCCAAGTCGGCCCTGCTGGCCGCGGCGGGCAGGACGTACTGGCCGACGTCCGCGCCGGCGCTGAAGGTGCCGGGCCGCCTGGTGCTGGCCACGGCCTGGCATGAGAGCGGCTGGCAGTCGAACATCGTCAACTGCGACGGCGGGCGCGGGCTGATGCAGGTGATGCCGGACACCGAGGCGTTCGTGAACCAGCGCTTCGAGCAGTCGTTCGACAGCCAGGACTACCGGCAGAACGCGGTGCTGGGCGCCAACTATCTGGCCTGGCTCACGAAGGTCTTCGGTGACACGTACTTCAAGGGCAGCTACGACCTGAGCACCCGGAAGTGCCGTACGCACTCCAGCATGTGCCTGCTGAACATGGTCATCGCCGCCTACAACGTGGGCCGCGGCGGGGTCGACGCCGCGTACGCGGACAAGCGGCTGCCCAACCCCGGGTACGTGGACGTGGTGCGGTCGCTCATGAAGTCGTGTTACTGCGACAAGTACTGAGGCGGGTGACCGGGTCGGCGGGCCGGGTCGGGGTCGAGCTATCATGGCCGGTAGAACCCGAGACTGTGCCCTCCGGCTGCTCACCCCATGGCGTTTTGACCCGTGAACGAGCCCGGTAGTAAAGTCTCGGGGTTGTCGTGCGTTGATGATGCTGGCGAGCTCCTGACTTCGGCCCGTGCAGCACACACTAAGGAGCTTTTGCGCAATGCCGCCCAAGAAGAAGACCCATGAGGTGACCCTCGCGCTTGAGGCGGGTAACGCCGCGATGGTGGACCTCGGTAAGATGCTCGGCCCGACCGGCGCCAACATGCGCGCCGTCAAGGTGGAGTACGACGAGGCGACGGCGAAGAACCGTGGCGAGATCATCCCCGTCATCGTCAGCGTCTTCGAGGACCGCAGCCACCAGCTCACCTACAAGACGCCGCCGACGAGCTTCCTGATCCGCAAGGCTCTGGGCATCCAGTCGGGCGCGTCCAACCCGCTGACCCAGACGGTGGGCACGCTGAGCGGCGAGCAGATCCGCTCGATCGCCGAGCGCAAGCTCCCCGACCTGAACGCCAACGACCTGGAGGCGGCCGTCAAGGTCGTCGCCGGCACCGCGCGTTCGATGGGCGTCAAGGTCGCCGAGTAAGTCTCGACGGCTTTCTGAGCCAGACGAAAACGGCAGGCCGCCCGGCCTGCCGTTTTTGTTGTGCCCGTTACGGGGTCTTGCCGGCGATGACCTCGTCGATGAGGCCGTACTCCTGAGCCTCCGCCGCCGACAGCACACGGCCCGCGGACAGGTCGTCCTCGATCCGGCTGCGGGTCTGGCCGGTCACCTCGACGAGCCGCAGCACCACCTCCTCCAGCTCCCGCAGGTGCTGCCCGGCCGCCGCGGCGACCTCGTCGGCCGTACCCATGACGCCGGCCGCCCGGGGCTCCGTCATCCGGAAGCGGGCGTGCCGGTAGGCCGACCGTCTCGTCGCCGCGGCCAGCACCGCGAGGACCGCGCCGCCCGCCTCGGAGGTGACCACGGCGTGCACCGGGGCCGCCATCGCGTCGATCACGTCGATGACCGCGTGGGCCGCGTTGAGCTCGCCGCCGCCGCTCGCGACGTGGAGCTGCACCGGCTCCGGGCCTGTGGCCTCCAGGGTGAGCAGGGCCGCCGCGATGCCGGAGGCCGCCTGCGCGGTGAGCGGGCCGCGGACCATCACGATGCGCTGGTCGAACAGGCGCTCCTCGAGCCAGCCGGGTATCTGCGGACCGGCTCCGCCGGGCATCGCATCGGGCCACGCGCCGGGAACGCGCCACGGTTCGGGGGAGGGCTGGGACGGTTGCCAGCGCAGCGGGTCGTGGCGCAGATCCATCGTGGCCT
This sequence comes from Nucisporomicrobium flavum, assembly GCF_016464385.1. Lineage (GTDB taxonomy): Bacteria > Actinomycetota > Actinomycetes > Mycobacteriales > Micromonosporaceae > Actinoplanes > Actinoplanes flavus_A. The sequence goes on from NZ_JADMLH010000012.1 coordinate 148,767, forward strand.
CCGGGGGCTCGAGGGGTGCGGCCGAGTCTAGGCGCGCCCGGACCACCCGCCGGAGTGTTTCCGCCGAGGGCGGACAAGGCCGGAACCTTCCGCCCGCCCCGCCACCGGCCCTAGGGTGGGTGTGACGCCCGGCACAGGCATTCAGGGAGTGGGCATGTCCGAGACGCTGCACCTCGACCCCGCGACGACCGCGATCGTCCTCATCGAGTTCCAGAACGAGTTCACCTCGGACGGAGGGGTGCTGCACCAGGCCGTCGCGCCGGTCATGGAGAAGACGGGCATGCTCGCGCGGACGGTCGCGCTCGTCGACGCTGCCCGGGCCGCCGGGGTGACGATCATGCACGCGCCGATCACGTTCGCGCCCGGGTACACCGAGCTGTCGCGGCATCCGTACGGGATCCTCAAGGGCGTTGTGGACGGCAACGCGTTCGTGAAGGGCACGTGGGGCGCGGCGATCGTCGACGAGCTCACGCCCGACGAGGGAGACATCCTCATCGAGGGCAAGCGCGGGCTGGACACGTTCGCCAGCACGAACCTCGACTTCATCCTGCGCAGCCGCGGCATCCAGACCGTGATCCTTGCCGGCTTCCTCACGAACTGCTGCGTCGAGTCCACGATGCGCAGCGCGTACGAGAACGGCTACCGGGTCATCACGCTGACCGACTGCGTCGCAGCCACCTCGGCGGAGGAACACGACAACGCGATCGCGTACGACTATCCGATGTTCTCCCTGCCCACCGAGGCCGCCACCGTCAGGAGCGCCCTGGGCGCCTGAGCGTCACCAGCCGCGGGAGCGCCACTCCGGCAGGTGCGGGCGCTCCCGGCCGAGCGTCGAGTCCTTGCCGTGGCCGGGGTAGAACCACGTGTCGTCCGGCAGCCGGTCGAACAGCTTCGTCTCGACGTCGGTGATCAGCGACTCGAAGTTCTTCTTGTTGCCGCGGGTGTTGCCGACGCCGCCCGGGAACAGGCTGTCGCCGGTGAACAGGTGCGCGATGCCGCCCGGCTCGCGGTAGAGCAGCACGATGCTGCCCGGGGTGTGGCCGACGACGTGGATCACTTCGAGCGCGCAGTCACCGACCGCGATGGTGTCGCCGTCGCGGACCGTGTCGGTCACCACCGGGATGCCCGCCGCGTCGTCGACGCCGGCCACCGAGCGTGCGCCGGTGGCCTCGACCACCTCGGCCAGCGCGCCGTGGTGGTCGCCGTGCTGGTGGGTCGTCACCACGGTCGCCAGGCCGCCGTCGCCGATCAGGTCGAGCAGCGTGGCGGCGTCGTTCGCCGCGTCGATGAGGACCTGGGTGCCGTCGGACGCGCAGCGCAGCAGGTAGGCGTTGTTGTCCATCGGGCCGACCGACACCTTCGTCACGGTGAGGCCGCGGAGCTCGCGTACCGCCGGGGCCGAGCCCCGGCTCACGTCGCCGGTGTACGTCATCGTCACTTCCACTTCGGGGGAGCCGGCAGTTCGCCGTCGGGGGAGATCGTGAGGTCCGAGCCGTCCGCACGGCCGGCGAGCCACGCGGCGATGGACCGGGTGGGTCCGCCGACCGACGGGGTGGCGTCGGTGACCGTGCCGATGGTGAGCGGATGGTCGAGGCCGTGCGGGCGCAGCACCAGCGCCAGGCTGCCGTCGGCGCCGCTGACGATCTCGCGGAGCAGGCGCAGCGCGAACGCGTCCGACCAGTCCTCGGGGGTGTAGCCGAGGCCGAGGTCGACGTGGTGCACCTCGACCTCACGCAGCCGCGCCCACGGCACCACCGCGGCGGACTGCCCGGTGGCGGCGAGGTGGAACGTCCACGCCTCGGCCGGCATCGCCGCGGCGGCGTCGGCGAACCGTTCGTGGGACTCGCGCAGGTCCGCGATCTGCTCGTCGAGGGGGCGCCGGTATCCGGCCTCGATACCCTCCGCGCGGGCCGTCGGGGTCGCGTACGGCAGGGTCTCCACGCCGGTGCGGGCCCAGGTCAGCAGGTTGGTGTAGGCGTCGGCGTTGCGGGCCACGTGGGTCAGGACGTGACCGACGGTCCAGCCCGGCAGCCGGGACGGCGCGGAGGTCGCGCCGGGCTCCAGGCCTTCGGCCGTACGGATCAGCCGTTCCGTCGCCTGGTCGACATCGGTCATGAGCACCAGCGGATCGATCGTCACGTACCCGACCCTAGTGGGTGCCGGGCGTCCGGGTCGGCGAAGGCGGTCGCGTGGTCGGTGGCCCACTGCCGGAACGTCCGCGGGGGCTTCCCGAGGATGTCGCCCACCGTGGACGTCACGTACGCCCGGTGTCCCATCGTGGCGTTCCACGCGGCCAGCAGCATGTCCACGGCGGGGCGCGCGGCCTCCGGGGTCCGGCGCCGGAAGTCGTCGGCCGGCAGGTCCTCGAACGTGATGGGACGGCCCAGCACGTCACCGATGGCGCGTACCTGGTCCGCCTGACTGAGCGACTCCGGGCCGGTCAGCACGTAGTCGCCGCCGGCGTGCCCGTCCTCGGACAGGCACCGCGCGATGACCTCGGCGACGTCGCGATCGTCGACCGGCGCCGTCTCGGCCGCGCCGTACGGCCACCGGACCACCTCCCCGCCGCGGATGGCGTCCGCCCACCAGAGCAGCGCGTTCGACGCGAACATCCCCGGCCGTACGATCGTCGCGTCGAGCCCGGCCGCCGCGATGAGCCGCTCGATCCCCGCGTGCATCGCCGCCATCGGATTCGGTTGCTGGAAGAACGGATGCGGCGTCCGGTGCGGTGCGGACAGATAGACGACCCGGCGGGTGTGACGGGCCAGCCGGTCGATGACGGCCGGCGCGGTCTGCGGCGGCGCGGTCCACACCAGGAACACCGAGCCGGCGCCGTGCAGCGCCTTGTCGAGCGAGTCCGGCACCGTGAGGTCGCCGGTCACGATCTCGGCCTCGGCCGGCAACGCATCCGCCGGTTCCGGATGGCGGCGCACGAGGGCACGGACCGGTACGCCCGCGTCGAGCAGCAGGCCGGTCACGGCACGTCCCATTCGTCCCGTCGCACCGGTGACCAGCACCGGGATGTGATCAGAAGTCATGGCAGCGATTGAACCGTTACTCGGTTAAAAAAGCAACTCAGTAACTAATGTTACCGTGTCGGGGTGACCGAGCAGGCGGGGCTGCGCGCCCGCAAGAAGGAACGCACCCGGGATGCGATCGCTGACGCGGCCATCTCGCTGTTCCTCGCGCGCGGGTTCGACGAGGTGTCGGTGTCCGACATCGCCGCGACGGCGGAGGTGTCGAAACCAACCCTGTTCCGCTACTTCGCCACCAAGGAAGACCTGGTCCTGCACCGCTTCGCGGACCACAACGGTGAGGCGGCGCGCGTGGTTCGCGACCGTCCGCCGGACACCGCGCCGCTCACCGCGCTGCACCGGCACTTCCGCGACGGCCTGGACCGCTTCGAGCCGGTCACCGGCCTCAACGACCATCCCGAGGTCCTGGCGTTCCACCGGCTGGTGTTCGGTACCCCCAGCCTTGCGGGACGGCTGACGCAGTACCAGCTCGACGACGAGGACGCGCTCGCCGCCGCCCTCGGCGAGGGTGTCGCGGCCCGGCTGCAGGCCGCCCAGGTGATCGCGGTGCACCGCGTCCTGGCCCGCGCCAACTGGCAGAAGATCGCCGGCGGGAGGACCGCACGCGACGTGCACCCCGAGGCGGTCGCCGACGCGGATCGCGCCTTCGGCCAGCTGCGGCACGGCATCGGCGGGGCCTAATTCGCTTTCCCTGGCGGTGACGCCGCTCGTACGGTCTGTGCAACACGTCGACAGGACCTGCGAGGAGGTTGGGTGTCCATGTCTGACCTGTCCGCGCTGGGCTGGGACGCGACGCTGGCTTCCGCGTACCGCTCCTTCGACCGTCCCGACGCGACGGCCGGCCGCGTGCTGCGAGCCGACCGCGGCGTCTGTACCGTGCTCGCCGCCGACGGTGTGCACCGTGCGAGCCTCTCCGGCACCGTTCTGCTCGGTGCCGCGGGCGACCCGGCGAACCTTCCGTGCGCCGGTGACTGGGTGGTCCTGCGTCGCTGGCCGGATCGCCGGACGACGGTGGAGGTCGTGCTGCCGCGGCGCACCGCGCTGATCCGCCGTACCGCCGACAAGGACTCCACCGGCCAGGTGCTGGCCGCCAACATGGACACCGTCGCGGTCGTCGAACCCATGCATCCTGCACCCGACGCCGCGCGGGTCGAGCGTCTTCTCGCCCTCGCGTGGGAGTCCGGCGCGCAACCGGTGGTCCTGCTCACGAAGAGCGACACCGCGGGGGTCCCGCAAGCGGTCGCGCGCCAACTTTGTGAGCTTGCGCCAGATGTACGGGTCCTGGCGATCAGCGTTCACGAGGGGCTGGGGCTCAACGAGGTGCGGGAGCTCGTCACGCCGGGACGCACGCTCGCGCTCCTGGGCCGGTCCGGTGCCGGCAAGTCCACCCTCGTCAACGCGCTGGCGGGCACGGAGGTGATGCCCGTACAGGAGATCCGCAACGTCGACGGCAAGGGGCGGCACACGACCGCGTACCGAAGTCTGGTCCTGATTCCCGGAGGCGGCGCCGTGCTGGACACGCCCGGCATCCGCGGGGTCGGCCTGCTCGACACGGAAGAGGGACTGGACCGCGCCTTCGCCGACGTGGCCGGGCTGGCCACCCAGTGCCGGTTCGGTGATTGCGGTCACGACGGCGAGCCCGGTTGCGCGGTCGAAGCCGCGCTCGCCGACGGCTCGTTGCTCCCGCGACGCCTCGAGAGCTGGCGCAAGCTGCACCGGGAGGTCGCCGTGGAGAGCGGCCGGCGGGCCGCGCGGCTCGCCGGGGCAGCCGGGCCGGGCAGGCGCAGGCCGCGGCGCTGACCCGCGGCTCTGGCAGAATGCACCGATGCCCGCGGTAGAGGAACAGGTCGTCGCCGGCCAGCCGGATGTCGTCGAGCCCGCACCCCCGCGGCCTCGCGACCGCAGCGGGCTCTGGGGACTGCTGAGCTACCTGGCCCTCGCCGTGCTCGTGACGATCCAGCTCTGGACCGACCCGAACGGGCGCGTGCTGTCGTCGAACGACGACGACCACGGCTTCTTCATGGTGCTGCTCACCCACGGCGAGCGCGTCGTCTTCCACGGGCAGAACCCGTTCTTCACCGACCGCTTCAACGTGCCCGACGGCGTCAACATGATGGCCCAGACGTCGGTGCTCGCGCTGAGCCTGCCGCTGGCACCGCTCACCCACTTCCTCGGCGTCGGCTTCACGGTCGTCGCGCTGATCACCCTCGGCCTGGCCGGGACGGCGGGAGCCTGGTGGTGGGTGCTCTCGCGGCACCTCGTCCGCAGCCGCCCCGCCGCCTGGCTCGGCGGGCTGTGGTGCGGGTTCGCCCCGGCGATGGTGTCGCACGCGAGCGGGCACGTGAACTTCGTCGCGGAGTTCGTGGTGCCGTTCATCGTCTGGCAGGTGCTGCGGTTGCGCGAGCCCGGCCGGGCCGTCCGCGGCGGGCTGATCCTGGCCCTGCTCATCGTGCTGCAGGTGTTCATCAACGAGGAGAGCCTGCTCTTCACCGCGCTCACCCTGCTCGTGTTCGTCGTCGCGTACGCCTGCTTCGACTTCTCCGCGGCGCGGCAGGTGGCACGCCGGTTCGGCGCGGGGCTGGCGGTGGCCGCCGGGGCCTCGCTGGTGCTGCTCGGGTACCCGCTGTGGTGGCAGTTCGCCGGGCCGCAGAGCTACCACGGGCAGCCGTTCGAGCCGGGGAAGTTCGTCACCGATCTGCTGTCGCTGGGCGCGTACGCCCGCCAGTCGCTCGCCGGCAACGTGGCGCTCGCGCGTGAGCTGACCGTCAGCCCCACCGAGGAGAACACCTTCTGGGGCGTACCGATGCTCGTGATGCTCGTGGTCGCCATGCGGATGCTGTGGCGCAACGCGGCCGCGCGGGCCGCCTTCGTCGCCGGCGTGGTCCTGCTGCTCATGTCGATGGGCCCGGAGCTGCGCGTCGCCGGGCACGACACCGGGATCCCGCTGCCGTTCGCGCTGATCGCGCACGTGCCCGTGATCGACCTGGTCAGCGTCACCCGGTTCGCGATGGTGCCCGCCACGATCATCGGCGTGCTCATCGCGCTCGCCGCCGACCGGGCCGGGCTGCTGCCGCACCGGCGGCGGGTGGCGTTCTGGATCGGCATGGCGCTCGCGGTCGTACCGGTGCTGCCCAAGCCGCTGCCGACCGTCGAGGCGTCGCCGCTGCCGCCGTTCATCGCGCAGCGGATGTGGGAGCCGTACGTGCCGGACGACCGCACGCTGGTGACCGTGCCGATGCCCGAGGTGACCACCGGGCGTACCGGGATGCGCTGGTTCGCCCTGTCCGGCCAGGGGTACAAGACGCCGCGCGGGTACTTCATGGGCCCCGCCGACCCGCCGGGCAACCGGACCGGGTCGTGGAACGCGGCGCCCCGGCCCACCTCCGACCTGCTGCGCATCGCGGGGGCGTACGGTCGGATGCCGGTGCTGACGGACGCCGACCGGCGGGCCGCGACCGCCGACCTGACCTACTGGCGGGCCGCGGTCGTGGTTCTGACACCCGACGCACCGAATCACGACCTGTTGGAGACGATCGTCACGGGGCTGCTCGGACGGGCTCCGCAGCAGCTCGGAGGCGTGGCGATGTGGGACGTCCGGGATATCGTTCACCCTGCCGGGTGACGGGAATGACCGGGCCCGCGGGGGCGCTGTGCTCTTGGCGCCGGAAACTTGTCGTACCCCGCGGCTAGGGTGGCGGCGCCCATCATCAGAGACCGTAAACGGAGTGGCTGGCTGTGGCCGACCGACTGATCATCCGCGGCGCGCGCGAGCACAACCTGCGCGACGTCAACCTCGACCTGCCCCGCGACGCCATGATCGTGTTCACCGGGCTCAGCGGCTCGGGCAAGTCCAGCCTCGCCTTCGACACGATCTTCGCCGAGGGGCAGCGGCGCTACGTGGAGTCGCTGTCGTCGTACGCGCGGCAGTTCCTCGGCCAGATGGACAAGCCCGACGTCGACTTCATCGAGGGCCTGTCCCCGGCCGTCTCGATCGACCAGAAGTCGACCTCGCGCAACCCGCGCTCGACCGTCGGCACGATCACCGAGGTGTACGACTACCTCCGCCTGCTGTTCGCCCGCACCGGCATCCCGCACTGCCCGGTCTGCGGCGAGCGGATCAGCAAGCAGAGCCCCCAGCAGATCGTCGACCGGGTCCTCGCCATGGAGGAGGGCACCCGGTTCATGGTCCTCGCCCCGGTCGTGCGCGGCCGCAAGGGTGAGTACGTCGACCTCTTCGCCGAGCTGCAGGCCAAGGGCTACGCCCGGGCCCGCGTCGACGGCGTGGTGCACCCGCTGACCGAGCCGCCGAAGCTCAAGAAGCAGGAGAAGCACACCATCGAGGTGGTCGTCGACCGGCTCAGCGTCAAGGCGAGCAGCAAGCAGCGCCTGACCGACTCCGTCGAGGCGACGCTGGCGCTGTCCGGGGGCATCGTGCTGCTGGACTTCGTCGACCTGCCCGAGGACGACCCCGCGCGCGAGCGCCGCTTCTCCGAGCACCTCGCCTGCCCCAACGACCACCCGCTCGCCATCGAGGACCTCGAGCCCCGGGTGTTCTCCTTCAACGCGCCGTACGGCGCCTGCCCGGAGTGCACCGGACTGGGCACCAAGAAGGAGGTCGACCCGGAGCTGATCATCCCGGACGAGGAGCGCAGCCTGCGCGAGGGCGCCATCCAGCCCTGGTCCGGCGGCTCGACCCTGGAGTACTTCCTGCGGCTGCTCGAGGCCCTGGGCAAGGCGGAGGGCTTCAGCCTCGACACCCCGTGGCGGGCCCTGCCCAGCCGCGCGCAGAAGACCATCCTCTACGGCTCCGAGGACCAGGTCCACGTCCGCTACCGCAACAAGTACGGCCGGGAGCGCTCCTACTACACCGGCTTCGAGGGCGTGGTGCAGTGGATCGAGCGCCGGCACGGCGACACCGAGAGCGACTGGTCGCGCGACAAGTACGAGGGCTACATGCGCGACATCCCGTGCCCGACGTGCGGCGGCGCCCGGCTCAAGCCCGAGGTGCTGGCGGTCACGATCGCCGGCAAGAGCATCGCCGACGTCTGCAACCTGTCGGTGGGCGACTGCGCGGAGCTGCTCGCCGGGCTGGAGCTCGACGACCGGCAGAAGATGATCGCCGAGCGGGTGCTCAAGGAGATCAACGCGCGGCTGCGCTTCCTGGTCGACGTCGGCCTGGACTACCTCTCGCTCGACCGCGGCGCCGGCACCCTCTCCGGCGGCGAGGCGCAGCGCATCCGGCTCGCCACGCAGATCGGCTCGGGCCTCGTCGGCGTGCTGTACGTGCTGGACGAGCCGTCGATCGGCCTGCACCAGCGCGACAACCACCGGCTCATCGAGACGCTCGTCCGGCTCAAGAGCCTCGGCAACACGCTGATCGTGGTCGAGCACGACGAGGACACCATCCGTACCGCCGACTGGATCGTCGACATCGGCCCCGGTGCCGGCGAGCACGGCGGTCAGATCGTGCACAGCGGGTCGGTCAAGGGGCTGCTGGCCAACAAGCAGTCGCCGACGGGGGCGTACCTCTCGGGCCGCAAGAAGATCCCGACCCCGGCCACCCGCCGGCCGCAGACGGCCGGCCGTGAGCTGGTCGTGCAGGGCGCCCGCGAGCACAACCTGCGCAACCTGACCGTCGGCTTCCCGCTCGGCCAGTTCATCGCGGTCACCGGGGTCAGCGGCTCCGGCAAGTCGACGCTGGTCAACGACATCCTCTACACCGTGCTGGCCAACCAGATCAACGGTGCCCGGATGGTGCCCGGCCGGCACACCCGCATCACCGGCCTGGAGCACGTCGACAAGGTCGTCGGCGTCGACCAGTCGCCGATCGGGCGCACCCCGCGCTCCAACCCCGCCACGTACACCGGCGTCTTCGACAACATCCGCAAGCTGTTCGCGGAGACCACCGAGGCGAAGGTCCGCGGGTACGGCCCCGGCCGGTTCTCGTTCAACGTCAAGGGCGGCCGCTGCGAGAACTGCTCCGGCGACGGCACGATCAAGATCGAGATGAACTTCCTGCCCGACGTGTACGTCCCCTGCGAGGTCTGCAAGGGCGCCCGTTACAACCGCGAGACGCTCGAGGTGCACTACAAGGGCAAGACCATCTCCGAGGTGCTGGAGATGCCGATCGAGGAGGCCGCGGACTTCTTCTCCGCCATCCCCGCGATCCACCGCCACCTCCGTACGCTGGTCGACGTGGGCCTGGGCTACGTCCGTCTCGGCCAGCCCGCACCCACCCTCTCCGGCGGCGAGGCGCAACGCGTCAAGCTCGCCTCCGAGCTGCAGAAGCGTTCCACCGGCCGCACCGTGTACGTCCTCGACGAGCCCACGACGGGCCTGCACTTCGAGGACATCCGCAAGCTGCTGCTCGTGCTCAACGGCCTCGTCGACAAGGGCAACACCGTCATCACCATCGAGCACAACCTCGACGTGATCAAGACGGCGGACTGGTTGATCGACATGGGCCCGGAGGGCGGCAGCAAGGGCGGTTTGGTGCTCGCGACGGGCACACCGGAGGAGCTGGCGGAGGTGGCGGAGAGCCACACCGGGCAGTTCCTGCGGCCGATGCTGGGGCTGAGCGGGAAGCCGGCCGGGGCGGAGGCCGCTGTGGCCCGGGCCGCCAAGGCGAACGGGACGGCCAAGGCGGCTGTGAAGCCCCGCGCCTCGCGGGCGCGGGCGAAGGCGGCTGTATAGCGCTCCTCAGGCCGAGCCCTCCGAGGGCTCGGCCTGCGCGGCTTCGGCCGGCGGTGGGTCGGTTGCGGCCCGTCGCCGGGGCGCGGACCTTCGCCGGCCGGCGCGGCCTCGGTCGGCTCGGGCCCGATCGGCGCGGCTTCGGCATCGCTTGGCTCTGATCGGCGCGGCTTCGACCGCGCTTGGCTCCGATTGCGCGGCCTCGGGGGCGCGGCCTCGGCGGACGGAGCCTCGGCCTACGCGGCCTCGTTTCTGCGGCTTCGGGGAGAAACTTGAAGTCACAGGTAACCCACAGCTATCGCGTCAGTCGGCTTCTGTGCTGCGGAAACGCGGCCAAGTCGGATCCCTGCCCCTCCACGATGCCGCAAATCGGCAGTTCCGAGCCGATAATTTCCTCCTGCGCCCATGAACCACATCCGAGGGCCGCGCGTATGTACAAGCAACGCCGCGTGACGCAAGCGCGCGGACAGGGCACGTGGAAGGGTTTGGCGAACAGATGACTGACGTGCAGACGAGGCCCGACGCCGAGATCACGGGCGCCGACGAGCCGGCCGCCGCCACGGGCACGGTCGCCACGCGACGCGTCGTACTCGCAGGGGCCGGGGCCCTCGGTGCCGGGTGCCTTCTCGCCGCTTGCGGTACGGACACCAGCAGCAGCGGCACCAACGGCGCCAACGGCGGCGACTTCACCAACGACCCCGCCCCCGCGGGCAGCGCCGGCGCCGACGCGGGTGGCACCGGCTCGACCGGCAAGGGCTCGTCCGGCGGCGGGAAGACGCTCGTGGCGGCCGCGGACGTGCCGGAGGGCGGTGGCGTGATCAAGGGCGACTACGTCATCACCCAGCCCCAGAAGGGCACCTACAAAGCGTTCAGCAAGATCTGTACGCACCAGGGCTGCCCGGTGAGCAAGGTCGACGGCGGTGTCATCACCTGCCCCTGCCACAACAGCACGTTCTCCATCGAGGACGGTTCCCCGACCGGCGGCCCGGCGAAGAAGGCGCTGCCCGAGACGGAGATCAAGGTGGACGGCGACAACATCGTCGCCGCTTAGGCCTCCCCGCCGGTTGCGGCGTTCGCCGTGACCGGCCGGGCGGGGCCCGCAGCGGGGGACCGGCCCGTGGTGGCCGCCGTGGTCCCGGCCATGCGACCCGTGGTGGTCGTCGTGGCCACGCCACACCGGCCCGTGGTGGTCGTCGTGGCTGTCCGGTCACGGCCGCCGCACCCCTGCCGGCACCGGCCGGTCCCTGTACGTCCGGCCGGAGGCCCGACGCCGTGGCGGCGGCAACGGACCTCCGGTCGGGTAATCATGTCAGGGGTCCGCACTAGGGTGGAATCGTGCCTGACCCGTCCAGCTACCGACCGGCGCCCGGGACCATTCCGGACGCCCCCGGTGTCTACCGCTTCCGCGACCCGACCGGCCGCGTCATCTACGTCGGCAAGGCCAAGAGCCTGCGCAACCGGCTGAACTCCTACTTCGCCGACACGTGGGGCCTGCACCCGCGCACGCAGCAGATGGTCACCACCGCGGCCGGCGTCGACTGGGTCACGGTGAGCAGCGAGGTCGAGGCGCTGCAGCTCGAGTTCCTGTGGATCAAGGAGTTCGATCCGCGCTTCAACGTCAAGTACCGCGACGACAAGTCGTACCCGTTCCTCGCCGTGACCCTCAACGAGGAGTTCCCCCGGCTGCAGGTCATGCGGGGTGCGAAGCGCAAGGGTGTGCGCTACTTCGGGCCGTACAGTCATGCCTGGGCGATCCGGGAGACGCTCGATCTATTGCTGCGGGTCTTCCCGGCGCGCACGTGTTCGGCCGGGGTGTTCAAGCGGGCCGGTCAGATCGGGCGTCCGTGCCTGCTCGGCTACATCGGCAAATGCTCGGCGCCCTGCGTCGGCTCGGTCACCGCCGAGGAACATCGCGCGATCGTCGACGACTTCTGCGACTTCATGGCCGGGCGCACGGACGCGTTCGTCAAACGACTCGAGCGCGACATGCTCGACGCCTCCGAGCAGCTGGAGTTCGAGAAGGCGGCCCGGCTGCGCGACGACATCGCCGCGCTGCGCCGGGCGATGGAGAAGCAGACCGTCGTGCTCGGCGACGGCACCGACGCGGACGTCGTCGCCTTCGCCGAGGACCCCCTCGAGGCCGCGGTCCAGGTCTTCCACGTCCGCGACGGCCGCGTCCGCGGCCAGCGCGGCTGGGTGGTGGAGAAGGTCGAGGATCTCACCACCGGCGATCTGGTCCATCACTTCTGCACCCAGGTGTACGGCGACGAGCACGGCGAGGGCGACGTCCCCAAGGAGCTCCTCGTGCCGGCCCTCCCGCCGGACGCCGCCGCCCTCGAGAACTGGCTTTCCGACCGTCGCGGCAGCCGCGTGAGTCTGCGCGTGCCCCAGCGCGGCGACAAGCGCTCCCTGCTCGAGACGGTGGCGCGCAACGCGGGCGAGTCGCTGGCCCGCCACAAGCTGCGCCGCGCCGGCGACCTCACCACCCGCAGCAAGGCCCTCGACGAGATCGCCGAGGCGCTCGGCATGGACACCGCGCCGCTGCGCATCGAGTGCTTCGACGTCTCGCAGATCCAGGGCACCGACGTGGTCGCCAGCATGGTGGTCTTCGAGGACGGCCTGGCCCGCAAGAGCGAATACCGCCGCTTCGCCGTCCGCGGCAACCCGGACGGCAGCGGCACCGACGACCTCGCCGCGATGAGCGAGGTGATGCGGCGCCGGTTCGCCCGCTACCGCGCGCACGCCGCCGACGAGCCCGTCGAGGCCGAACCGACCGCGGAGGAGCTGGCCGCGGACGCCCAGGTGCCGCTGCCCGCCACCGCCGCCGAATTCACGTCCGCTTCGGCCGGGTCCGCCTCGCTCGGGTCCGCTTCGGCCGGGTCCGCTTCGGCCGGGTCCGCTTCGGCCGGGTCCGCTTCGGCCGGGTCCGCTTCGGCCGGGTCCGCTTCGGCCGGGTCCGCTTCGGCCGGGTCTGCTCCGGGCGCGGCCGCCTCGGCTGGGTCCGTTTCGGGCGGGGCCGGCTCGGTGGACGGTGGGGCGGATGGTGCCGACGAGCCGGCCACGAACGACCTGCCGGGCATCGACCCGTTGACCGGCCGGCCGCGCCGGTTCGCGTACCCGCCTCAGCTGGTCGTCGTCGACGGCGGCCAGCCGCAGGTCAACGCCGTGGCCGCGGTCCTGTCCGACCTCGGCATCACCGACGTCGCGCTGTGCGGGCTGGCGAAGCGCCTCGAGGAGGTGTGGCTGCCCGGCGAGGACTTCCCGGTGATCCTGCCCCGCACCTCCGAGGCGCTGTACCTGCTGCAGCGCGTCCGCGACGAGGCCCACCGGTTCGCGATCACGTTCCACCGCCAGCGGCGCTCCAAGCGGATGACCGCGTCCGCATTGGACAACATCCCCGGCCTCGGCGAGACCCGGCGCAAGGCGTTGCTGCGGCACTTCGGCTCGCTCAAGCGCCTGGCGCAGGCGAGCCCGGAGGAGATCACCGAGGTGCCGGGGGTCGGACGGCGTACGGCCGAGGCAGTGCTGGCGGCGCTGGCCCCGGAGAAGGAGTCCGCCAAGGACACCGGCCCGGGGGAGGGCGAGGGGAGTCCCGTCGCCGTGCCGCGGGGTGGCGCCGGCCGTACGAAATCGGGGGCGAACCGGTCCCGGGTGGCCCGGCCCCGCGCGTCCGCCTCCGAGGACGAGATCGCCGACGCGCCGGGTGTGACCGGCGAGGCGGCGGGTGTTGTTGACGACAGCGTGGCAGGAGCGGGTGACCCGGCGAATGACGCGGAGGAGACCCGTAGGTGAGGTGGGCCCGGCGTGGACGGGCCGGGCGCGGGCATGCCGGGGTGAGACGACCCGGACACGGCCGGTGAGCAGGACCAACCGGCGGAATAGGGGTGTGCGGTGTGGCCGTTCCCTCTGGCGGGCGAAGGGGTGCGCCCGATCGGATTGATCGGTTACCGGACACGGCGTCCGGCGGGATCCGGTGGCCGGGTCGGCCTAGGATGGCGTGTCCGCCCGGACCGGGTGGAGCTGTGCGGTGCAGGAGGAGTGCGTGACCGAGTCGATGCCGGAGTTCGCTCCGGAGCCGTCGCCCGACGAGGCCCAGACCGACCTCGTGGTGGTGACCGGGGTGTCCGGTGGCGGCCGCAGCACGGTCGCCCGGGCCTTGGAGAACGTCGGCTTCTACGTTGTCGACAACCTGCCGCAGGCGCTGATGCTGGACATGGCTCAGCTCGCGTTCGAGGCCGGCGGCGCTGCCCGGCGTACGGCCATGGTGCTGGACGTCCGCAGCAGGGCCTTCTCCACCGACCTGGCCGGCGCGGTCCGCGCCCTGAAGGACCGCGGCTTCTCGCCGCGCGTGGTCTTCGTCGACGCCGACGACGAGGTGCTGATCCGGCGCTTCGAGTCCGTACGCCGCTCCCACCCGCTGCAGGGTGACGGCCGCCTCGCCGACGGGATCGCCGCCGAGCGCAAGCTCCTCGAGGAGGCGCGCGAGCAGGCGGACGTGATCATCGACACCAGCCACCTCAACGTGAACCAGTTGCGCCGCCGTGTCGAGGAACTGTTCGGCGGCGAGGACGCCCGCAAGCTGCGGATCACCGTGCTGTCCTTCGGCTTCAAGTACGGCCTGCCTCCGGACGCCGACTACGTGCTGGACGCCCGGTTCCTCCCGAACCCGTTCTGGGTGCCGGAGCTGCGCGAGCACACGGGCCTCGAGGAGGGCGTCAGCACGTACGTGCTCGGGCAGGAGGGCGCGAGCGACTTCGTCGGCACGTACGCGGAGCTCATCTCGGCGACCGCGCCCGGCTTCGAGCGTGAGGGCAAGCGCTACCTGACGGTGGCGGTCGGCTGTACGGGCGGCAAGCACCGCAGCGTGGCGATCGCCGAGGAGCTGACCGCCCGCCTGCGCGACATCCGCCTGTCCGCCCACTCCTCCCACCGCGACCTGGGGCGGGAGTGACGCCGGCGCAAGCCGACCCGCCCGGGGACGCGGGCCGGCACCACAAGCCGATCAAAGTTGTCGCGTTCGGTGGCGGGCACGGGCTCGCGGCCTCGCTGCGGGCCCTGCGGCACTGCGGGCCGAAGCTGGACCTCGACATCACCGCGGTGGTGACGGTGGGCGACAACGGCGGCTCCAGCGGCCGGCTGCGCGCCGAGCGGGACGCCCAGTTGCCGCCGGGTGACCTGCGGATGGCGCTCACGGCGCTGGCCGACGACGAGCCGGCGCACCAGGTCATGGTCCGGCTGATGCAGCACCGGTTCGCGCCGGTCGGCAACCCGGACCGGCGCGCCACGGCCCACGCGACCCAGACCGGTGGCGGCCCGGCATCCGCGGAAGGCCCGGCCGACGGCGGCTCGGCTGCGGCGGCTGGTCCGGCCGGCGGTCTGAGAGCGGCGGGCGGTCCGGCCATTGGCATGGAAGCCGCGGCAGGTCCGGCCGACGGCGCGGGAGCTGCGGCGGGCCCGGCCGAGGGCTCAGTAGCGGCGGCGGGTCCGGCCGAGGGCTCGGCAGCGGGAGTCGGCGGCAAGTCTGGCTGGGGGAGTGTCGACCGGCGGGTCGCCGCGCTCGGCGGCAAGCAAGACCCGCTCGCCGGCCACGCCGTCGGGAATCTGCTGCTGCTCGGCCTGCTGGAGCTCATGGACGACCCGGTCGACGCCCTGCGGCACGCCGGGGCGATGGTGGGCGCGCGCGGGCAGGTGCTGCCCATGGCATGCCATGCCGTCGGGATCGAGGCCGACGTGCGCGGGGGCGATCCGGCTCGGCCCGGCGAGGTTGTCACCGTACGGGGGCAGCATGCCGTTGCCGTCGCCGGCGGGCACGTCGAGGCCGTACGCATCGTGCCTGCCTCGCCGCCCGCCTGTCCCGCGGCGCTGGACGCGATCGGTGAGGCCGACTGGCTGATCTTCGGACCGGGCAGCTGGTACACGAGCGTGCTCCCGCACCTGCTGGTGCCCGAGCTGGCCGCCGCCATCGTCGCGAGCCCGGCGCGCCGGTTGGTGACGCTGAACCTGGCCGCCGACAACGAGACGCTGGGGCTGTCCGTGGCCGATCACCTGGCGGCCCTGCACTGGTACCTGCCGCAGCTGCACGTCGACACCGTGCTCGCCGACGCGAAATGGGTGGGCGAGCCGGACCCGGTGCACCGGGCCGCGGAGGCGCTCGGCGCGCGCCTGGTCCTTGCCCCTTTGGCCGTTGCGGACGGCAGCCCCAGGCATGATCCTGAGTCGTTGGGCGCCGCGCTGGTGCCCGTCCTGGGCTCCGATCGTTAAGCAACTGACATGAGCGTGGAACCACTTTGACAGCGCCGATGACAACTGAAGAGCACCACGCAACGGGGCGACGCCGGCCGGGATAGGTGGCCGGCGTGCAGCCCGGCCGGCGGAACGCACGGACAGGCGGTGTGCGCCCCGGCGCCGAAAGCCACCTCGGCCGTGTGCCGGGCGGCCAGCAGGACAGCACGACAGAGCACAGAGACCGCGTAACAAAGCATGAGGTGACTTCGAGATGGCGATGACGGCAGCGGTCAAGGATGAGCTGAGCCGGGTCGACGTACCCAAGCCGTGCTGCCGCCGTGCGGAGATGGCCGCCCTGCTGCGCTTCGCCGGCGGCCTGCACATCGTGTCCGGCCGGGTGGTCGTCGAGGCCGAGCTGGACACCGGCGCGGTGGCTCGGCGGCTGCGCCGGGAGATCGCCGACGTGTACGGGTACCCCAGCGAGGTCCACGTGCTCGCCTCCGGTGGCCTGCGCAAGGGCAGCCACTACATCGTCCGCATCGTCAAGGACGGCGAGGCGCTCGCCCGGCAGACCGGCCTGCTCGACGTCCGGGGCCGTCCCGTCCGCGGCCTGCCCCCGCACGTGGTCTCCGCCAACGTCTGCTGCGCCGTCGCCGCGTGGCGGGGTGCGTTCATGGCGCACGGCTCGCTCACCGAGCCGGGCCGCTCCAGCGCGCTGGAGATCACCTGTCCGGGACCGGAGGCCGCGCTGGCGCTGCGCGGCGCCGCCCGGCGCATCGGCATCACCGCCAAGGAGCGGGAGGTGCGCGGCGTCGACCGGGTCGTGATCAAGGACGGGGACGCGATCGCCGCGCTGCTCACCCGCATCGGCGCGCACGCGAGCGTGCTCGCGTGGGAGGAGCGCCGGGTACGCCGGGAGGTCCGCGCGACCGCCAACCGCCTCGCGAACTTCGACGACGCCAACCTGCGCCGCTCCGCCCGCGCGGCCGTGGCCGCGGCGGCCCGGGTGACCCGCGCCCTGGAGATCCTCGCGGACGAGGCGCCCAACCACCTGACGTCGGCGGGCCAGCTGCGCCTCGAGCACCGCCAGGCCAGCCTGGAGGAACTGGGCGCGCTCGCCGACCCGCCGCTGACGAAGGACGCGATCGCCGGCCGGATCCGGCGGCTGCTCGCGCTGGCCGACAAGCGGGCCCGCGACCTGGGCATCCCGGACACGGAGGCCGCGGTCACCCCGGAGATGATGGCCTGCTGACCGCGCCGGCAGGCCGAGCGGCCGCGGCGATGAGCCCGGCCACGGGCTGAGGCCGGCCGACCGAAAGCGGCCAGTCGCCGGCCGAGCAGAAGCGGCCAAGCGCCGGAAGGGCTAGCGCGGCGCGGGGCGGTTCAGCAGGACCCGGCCCAGGACGAGCGTCCCCACCCCGGCGATCACGACGCTGAGCAGCCCCACCCGCAGGCTGCTGTGGTCGGCCACCAGCCCGACCACCGGCGGTGACGCCAGGAAGCCCACCCGCAGCACCCAGCTCACGATGGTCAGCCCCGCGCCCGGCGGCAGGCCGGGCAGCTCGTCGGCGGTGTGCATCGCGGCCGGGACCAGGGTTGCCGTGCCCAGGCCGGCCAGGGCGAAGCCGGCGAGGGCCGTACCGACGGAGGGGAAGGCCAGGGCGACGCCCATGCCGGCCGCTGCGACCGCGCCGCCGGTGCGGGTGACCGTACGCTGGCCGAAGCGGTCCACCGCGCGGTCGCCGAGGAGGCGTCCCACCGTCATCGCCACCTGCAGGGCCACGAAGGCGAGGCCCGCGGTCGCCGCGGTCGCTCCCAGGTCCTCGGTGAGGAAGAGGGCGCCCCACGAAGCGCCGGCGTCCTCGACCAGGGAGCCGAACAGGGCGAGGCCGCCGAGTGCCGCGAGCATCCACACCGCGGTCCTGGGGAACGCGCGGGGTGCCGGCGGGGCCGGTTCCCGTTCGGTGTCGTCCGGGCCGGGCAGCAGGAAGCGGTACGCGACCAGCGCCACCACGCTGAACAGCACCCCGGCGACGACGAGGTGGACCAGCAGCGGGATGCCCAGGCCGGCCGCCGCCGAGCCCATGAGGCCGCCGAGGACCGCCCCGATGCTCCAGACGCCGTGGAACGAGTTGACGATGGAGCGGCCGTACAGGCGTTGGACGCGCAGGCCGTGGGCGTTCTGCGCGACGTCGACGATCGCGTCGGCCGCGTCGGCCAGGAGCAGGACCGCCGCGAGCGCCCACCAGGACGGGACGACGGCGACCAGCAGGAAACCGAGCGCGATCAGCGGGATGCCGAACGCACCCGCGCGGGCCGAGCGGATGCGGCGGATCACCGCGGAGGCGAACAGGCCGCCGGTGAGGGCGCCGAGCGGGCCCGCCGCGAGGGCCGTGCCGAGCAGGGCGTTGCTGAGGTCGAGGCTTTCTTTCACCTCGGGGTAGCGGGGCACGAGGTTGGCGAACAGGGCGCCGTTGGTGAGGAAGACGGCGGCGACGGCGATGCGGGCGCGCCGGGCCCGGATTCCGGGCCCGGCGGGAGCGAGGGTGGCCATGGTCAGGAGAACCGCGCCACGGCTTCGTCGACCTGCTGTTCGGTGATGGGGGAGCCCGGGAAGCGCGACAGCCGCTGCAGCGGGATCGCGCGCATCATCTGGCCGTGCTGCGGGTCGAACAGCATCCCGTGGAACATGCTGTCCTCGATGCCCTCGCGCAGCCACGGGCCACCGGCCGGGTGGGCGAGCCATTCGTCCACGGTCGACGACGGGGTCAGCGGCGTGGTGACGTCGTCGCCGGTCAGCTCGACGGTGGTCTCGAGGCGGATGTCGCGGGAGGAGGCGCCGGCGCGGATGCCGAACGTGCCGCCCTCGACGGTCCAGCGCCGCAGCGCCGGGTGCCAGAACGCGAACGCCCGGTGTCCGAGCTCGACGGTGACCGGCTTGCTCTCGCCGGGTTCCAGGCTCACCTGCGCGAAGCCGCGCAGCTCCTGCTCCGGGCGGTAGACGCTGGCCTGCGGGTCGGTCACGTACACCTGGACGGTTTCCGTGCCGGCCCGCGGGCCGGTGTTGGTCACCGTGAGCGTGACGGTCACGCTGGTGCCCTCGACGGTCGCGGTCAGATTTTCGTACGCGAATGACGTGTACGAGAGCCCGTGGCCGAACGGGTACGCGACCGGCAGCCGGTGCGCGTCGTACCAGCGGTAGCCGATGAGCAGCCCTTCGCCGTACCGGACGTGGCCGTGTTCGCCGGGGAAGTTGCCGAGCGCCGGGTTGTCCTCGTAGCGCACCGGGATGGTCTCGGCGAGCTTGCCCGTGGGCGCCACCGTGCCGAGCAGCAGGTCCGCGGTGGCCGCGCCGCCGGCCTGGCCGAGCAGCCAGCCCTCGAGAATCGCGCGGGCGCGGTCCTGCCACGGGGCGACGGTGACGGCCGAGCCGTTGGACAGCACGACGACGACCCGCTGGTTCGCGTCGGCGACCGCGTGGAGCAGCTCGATCTGCTGGGCGGGCAGGTCCATGTGGTCGCGGTCGTAGCCCTCCGATTCGTACGCCGGCGGCAGGCCCAGGAACAGCACGGCGACGTCGGCGCCCGCGGCGGCCCGCACGGCCTCGTCGACGAGCGCGGGGTCGGTGGTCTCGGACTCGATGACGAAGCCGGGCGCGAACACGACGTCGCGCCGGCCGTCGAGCGCCGTGGTCAGCGCTTCGAGGGCGGTGTCCACCCGGGTGGGGTTGACCTGCGAGGATCCGGCGCCCTGGAACCGCGACGTACGGGCGAACTCGCCGATCACCGCGACCGTGCCGCCGGTGTCCGCGAGCGGCAGGATGCCGTCGTCGTTCTTGAGCAGCACCGCGCTGGCGGCGGCCGCCTCGCGGGCGAGCGCGTGGTGGGCGTCGGCGTCGAAGGTCTGCCCCGGCGTGAGGGCCGGCAGCGAGCGGTTGAGCAGCTCGAGCAGCCGGGTGACGGCGAGGTCCACGTCCTTCTCGCTGAGGGTGCCGGCGCGGACGGCGTCGAGGATCACCCGCGTGCCCGAGCCGCCGGAGGAGGGCATCTCCAGGTCGAGGCCGGCGGCGACGGCGGCGTCGCGGCGGTTCACGGCGCCCCAGTCGGACACGACCAGGCCCTCGAAGCCCCACTCGTTGCGCAGCACCTCGGTGAGCAGCCAGCGGTCCTCGCTGGCGTACGTCCCGTTGATCCGGTTGTACGAGCACATGACGGTCCACGGCTGCGCCCCGGTCACCACCCGCTCGAACGCGGGCAGGTAGATCTCGCGCAGCGTGCGCTCGTCGACGTCGGCGGAGACCGTCATGCGCGCGGTCTCCTGGTTGTTGGCCGCGAAGTGCTTCAGCGACGTGCCGATGCCCTGGCTCTGCACGCCGGTGACCATCGCGGTGCCGAGCTCCCCGGCCAGCAGCGGGTCCTCGGAGAAGTACTCGAAGTTCCGCCCGCACAGCGGCGACCGCTTCATGTTGATGCCCGGTCCGAGCAGCACCGCGACCTCCGCGGCGCGGCATTCCCGGCCCAGCGCCTCGCCGATGCGGGTCAGCAGCCCGGTGTCCCAGGTCGAGGCGAGCCCGGCGGCGGGCGGGAAGCAGGTCGCGGGCACGCTGTCGTTGAGCCCTACGTGGTCCGAGTCGCCGGCCTGCTTGCGCAGGCCGTGCGGGCCGTCGGTGACCATCACGGAGGGGATGCCCAGCCGCTCGACCGCCTGGGTACGCCAGAAGTCGGCGCCGTCGAGCAGCGCGGCCTTCTCGTCCAGGGTGAGGGCGCTGAGCAGGGCGGGGGTGTCCAGGGGCGGCGCGGCGTCAGCGGTCATGACCCCACCGTAACAATGAAAACCTCCACGCGGAAGTTTTCAGTCGCTACGATGGCGCGATGGCGGACGCCCCGGACACCACGCTCGAGACCACCCGGCGCGGCGCGTACGAGAAGGGCGTACGGCGCCGGCGCGAGATCCTCGACCGGGCCATCGAGGTCTTCGCCGAGCGCGGGGCGCAGGGCACCTCGCTGCGCGCCATCGGCGAGGCGATCGGCGTGTCCCACGCGGCCCTCAAGCACTACTTCGCCTCGCGCGAGGAGCTGCTCATCGAGGTGTACCGGGCGGCCGAGGAGCGGTCGATCATCGGCGACCCGGCGCCCGAGACGTCCTCGGTGGTGGGGCTGATGACGCACGCGGCCCGGCGCAACCACGGCGTGCCGGGGCTGGTGCAGCTGTACTCCACGCTGGTGGCGAGCGCGCTGGAGAACGGTCACGACGAGGCCCGGACCTTCTTCTCGGCCCGCTTCGAGGGGCTGCGCCGCATCCTCGCCACCCGGGTCCGCGAGGAGCAGGACGCGGGCCGCATCCGTGCCGACCTGGCCCCGCCGGCGGTGGCGGCCCTGATCATCGCCGCCTCGGACGGCCTGCAGACCCAGTGGCTGCTCGACCCGGCGGTCGACATCGAGGAGTCGTTGTCGCTGCTGGAAGCGCTGCTGGAGCGACCGCGCGACCGACCCGCGGACAAGCCCGGAAGGGGCTAACGGCCCGGACCACGACGGGCCTTCCGGTGGGGGCGGCCGGGCCTTCCTGCTTTTGTCGGGCACGGTGTCCGTACCGAAGAATGAAGATCGTCAAAACGGGCTGAAGTAACGATCAGGTTGCGCCCCCGCGGCACGGCCGGTCACCGTCTCGGATAGGGTCTGGGATGACGGCGACGGTGCCGGGCAGCACGGCCGGACGCGCCGGGGAGCGCCGCGACCTGCGGCGGTTCCCCAGACCGCGCGACGGCCCAGTCACAGCCGGCCTGCCTCACATGGTCGGCACGAAAACCTCCGCCGGTCGCAGAATCCGGCGGACCGAAACGAGGAGATCGACCTGTGACCATCCGGGTTGGCATCAACGGCTTCGGCCGTATCGGCCGTAACTTCTTCCGGGCGGTGGCCGCTTCCGGTGCGGACATCGAGATCGTGGGCGTGAACGACCTCACCGACAACGCCACGCTCGCGCACCTGCTCAAGTACGACAGCATCCTCGGCCGCCTGCCGCACGAGGTCAAGGCCACCGCGGACGAGATCACCGTGGCCGGCAAGACGTTCAAGGCGTTCGCCGAGCGCGACCCGCAGAACCTGCCGTGGGGCGACCTGGGCGCCGACGTCGTGATCGAGTCGACCGGCTTCTTCACCGACGCCACCAAGGCGAAGGCGCACGTCGACAGGGGCGCGAAGAAGGTCATCATCTCGGCGCCGGCCAAGAACGAGGACATCACGATCGTGATGGGCGTCAACGACAACCTGTACGACGCCGCGAAGCACACGATCATCTCGAACGCGTCCTGCACCACCAACTGCCTCGCGCCGATGGCGAAGGTGCTCAACGACACGGTCGGCATCGAGCGTGGCCTGATGACCACGATCCACGCCTACACGCAGGACCAGAACCTGCAGGACGGCCCGCACAAGGACCTGCGCCGCGCCCGCGCCGCCGCGCTCAACATGGTCCCGACCTCGACCGGTGCCGCCAAGGCCGTCAGCCTGGTGCTGCCGGAGCTCAAGGGCAAGCTGGACGGCTTCGCGATGCGCGTGCCGATCCCGACCGGCTCGGCGACCGACCTGACCTTCCAGGCCGGCAAGGACACCTCGGTGGACGAGATCAACGGCGCCATCAAGGCCGCCGCGGACGGTCCGCTCAAGGGCTTCCTGACCTACACCGAGGACCCGATCGTGTCGGCCGACATCGTCACCGACCCGGCGTCCTGCATCTTCGACGCCGGCCTCACCCGGGTCATGGGCAACCAGGTCAAGGTCGTCGGCTGGTACGACAACGAGTGGGGCTACTCGAACCGCCTCGTCGACCTGGTCAAGCTGGTCGGCTGAGCACTGTGAAGACTCTCGACGACCTGCTCGGCGAGGGTGTTGCGGGTCGGCGCGTGCTCGTGCGCGCCGACCTGAACGTCCCGTTCGACAAGAAGGACGCCACGGTCATCAGCGACGACGGCCGCATCCGCGCGGTGCTGCCGACGCTGATCGCCCTGCGCGACGCGGGCGCGCGCGTGATCGTGTGCTCGCACCTGGGCCGCCCCAAGGGCGCACCCGACCCGAAGTACACGCTCGCGCCGGTCGCCACGCGCCTCGGCGAGCTGCTCGGCAACCCGGTGGTCTTCGCCTCGGACACCATCGGCGAGTCGGCCTCCGCCTCGGTGGACGCGCTGCAGGACGGCCAGGTGCTGCTCCTGGAGAACCTGCGCTTCAACGAGGGTGAGACGTCGAAGGACGACGCCGTGCGCGGTGCGTTCGCCGACAAGCTGGCCGCCCTCGCGGAGTACTACGTCGACGACGCGTTCGGCGCGGTGCACCGCAAGCACGCCTCCGTGTACGACGTCCCGGCCCGGCTGCCGCACTACGCGGGCGGCCTGGTGCTGCGCGAGGTCGACGTGCTCAAGCGCGTCACCGAGTCGCCGGAGCAGCCGTACGTGGTGGTGCTCGGCGGCTCGAAGGTCTCCGACAAGCTCGCCGTCATCCAGGCGCTGCTGCCGAAGGTCGACAAGCTGCTCGTCGGCGGCGGCATGTGCTTCACCTTCCTCAAGGCCCAGGGCCACGAGGTCGGGAAGTCGCTGCTCGAGGCCGAGATGATCGACACCTGCGCGTCGCTGCTCTCGCAGGCCGACGGCCGGATCGTGCTGCCGGTGGATGTCGTGGCGGCTTCGGCCTTCGCGGCCGACGCTGACCACGACGTGGTTGACGCCTCGGAGATTCCGGCCGACCGGCTGGGTCTCGACATCGGGCCGAAGTCCGTGGCGCTGTTCTCCGAGGCGATCTCCTCGGCGAAGACGGTGTTCTGGAACGGGCCGATGGGCGTGTTCGAGCTCGCGCCGTTCGCGGCCGGCACCCGGGGCGTGGCCGAGGCGATCACCAAGATCGACGGCTTCTCCGTGGTCGGCGGCGGCGACTCGGCCGCGGCCGTCCGCACGCTCGGCATCGACGAGTCCGGCTTCGGCCACATCTCGACCGGTGGCGGCGCGTCACTGGAGTACCTCGAGGGCAAGACCCTCCCGGGCCTGTCCGCGCTGGAGAGCTGAGCCATGGCTGACGTCACCCGCCGCCCCATCATGGCCGGCAACTGGAAGATGAACCTCAACCACTTCGAGGCCATCCTCCTCGTGCAGAAGCTGGCCGCCAGCCTCACCGAGCAGCAGCTCACCGACGTCGAGGCGGTCGTGCTGCCGCCGTACACCGACCTGCGCAGCGTGCAGACGGCTATCGACGGCGACAAGGTGCAGATCAAGTACGGCGCCCAGGACCTGTCCCAGCACAAGGGCGGCGCGTACACCGGGGAGATCTCCGGCGCGATGCTCGCCAAGCTGGGCTGCTCGTACGTGGTGGTCGGGCACTCCGAGCGCCGCGAGTACCACAACGAGGACGACGCGCTGGTCAACGCCAAGGTGAAGGCGGCGCTGGCCAACGAGCTCACGCCGATCCTGTGCGTGGGCGAGGGGCTCGAGATCCGCGAGGCCGCCGGTCACGTCGCGCACTGCTGCACGCAGCTGGACGCGGCCCTCGACGGGCTCAAGGCCGAGCAGGTCAAGGACATCGTCATCGCGTACGAGCCGGTCTGGGCGATCGGCACCGGCAAGACCGCGACCCCCGACGACGCGCAGGAGGTGTGCGGCGCCATCCGGGCGCGGCTCGCCGAGAAGTACGGCGCCGAGACGGCCGACGCGGTGCGCATCCAGTACGGCGGCTCCGTGAAGGCGGCGAACATCGCCGCGATCATGGCGCAGCCGGACGTCGACGGTGCGCTGATCGGCGGCGCGAGCCTGGACGCGGAGGAGTTCGCCTCCATCGTCCGGTTCCGCGAGCACGTCCAGCGGTAACCGTCGTCGCGGAACCGTCCGCCCAGCGAGGCGGCCGGTTCCGCGCGCCGGTTCATTTCGGGCCGCCCTGGGGCGGCCCGTTCTCCGCGCGCCCGCTATTGTGGGGTCCGCGCTGCCGTGCCCTTCGAGAGGACTGACCCCACCATGCCGATCGCGTTCGCCTACACGTTGATCGTGTTGCTGGTCATCACCAGCATCCTGCTGACGCTGTTGATCCTGCTGCACCGCGGCAAGGGCGGCGGCATGTCCAGCATGTTCGGCGGCGGCGTCACCTCCAGCCTGGCCGGCTCCTCGGTGGCCGAGAAGAACCTCGACCGCTACACCGTTCTCGTCGGCATCGTGTGGTTCGCTTGCATCGTGGGCCTCGGGCTCTGGCTGAAGTTGCAGCAGGCGGGCTGAAACACACTGTTAACGACCGGTTCCTTACCGTTCGTCAGTAACACTTCCTCCGGCGTCTCAGGGGTCGTAAACTCTGCCGCGCGGTCCGGTCCGTCCGGGTCGCGCGGTTCTTTTTTGCCGCTCCTTTCCGCCGTTTCACCCCGGCGAAGAAACGCCTCTGAAAGACAGGAGTGACATCCGTGTCCAGTGGCAGCGCGATCCGCGGCAGCCGCGTCGGGTCCAGCCCGATGCGCCCCGACGAGCGCAGCGAACCCGCCCCGCGGCGGGAGGTGACGTACTGGTGCGCGGCCGGCCACGCGGTCGATGTCCGCTTCGCCGCCGACGTCACCCCGCCGGAAACCTGGGACTGCGTCCGCTGCGGCCAGCCGGCCGGCCTCGACCGCAGCAACCCGCCCGGCCGGTTGCGCGTGGAGCCGTACAAGTCGCATCTGGCGTACGTGAAGGAGCGGCGCTCCGACGCGGACGGGGCGGCGATCCTGGCCGAGGCCCTGGCGAAGGTGCGCCAGCGTCGGGGGCGCAGCGAGTAGCCGCGCGTCGGCTTACCGGCCGGCTTCCTGCGGGTTGATTGACGCCGCTGGGCCGGTTTGCTGCGGGTTGATTGACGCCGCTGGGCCGGTTTGCTGCGGGTTGGCTTACCCGCTGGGCCGGTTTGTTGCGGGTGGCTTACCCGCTGGGCCGGTTTGCTGCGGGTTGGCTTACCCGCTGGGCCGGCTTGCTGGGGTCGGGCTTGCCGTTGGGCGGCTCGGCGGGCCGGTTTACAGCGGGCTGGTGTCGCGGCCGAGGAAGGTCACCGACGTCGCGCCCGGCACCGTGAGCTCGACGAAGCCCAGCCGGTCGTAGAAGGCACGCGCCGACGTGTTCGTCGGCACCATGCCGAGGTGCACCCGCGGCACACCGGCCGCGCGCAGCCCCGCGAGGAACGCGCCGATCAGCCCACGCCCCCAGCCCTTGCCCTGCCACTCCGGCAGCAGGTCGATGTGCAGGTGCGCCGGGTAGTCGGCGAGCTCCGGCGTGACCATGCGCTCAGGGTGATAGTGCAGCGCGAGCATGCGGTCGTCCGGCGTCACCGGCGGGTCCTGCGGCAGCGGGTAGCGGTCGGCCGTCGCCGGCAGCCACTCGTCGCGGTAACGCCGGGCGAAGCGGGCCGTGTCCGCGGTGCCGAGCACGTAGCCGACCGCCGTGCCGGTGCCGTCGTCGAGGACGTGCGCGTGCTCCGGCTCGAGGATCACGTACGGCGCCGCGAAGATGTCGCCCATGAGCCGGTCGGACGAGTACTGCCCTCGGGCGTCTCCGCCGGCGTCCGCCGTACGGACGCAGATGTCATAGATGGTGTTCAGGTCCTCGGGGCGGTACGCGCGGATTGCTGGCTGCACGACGCCAGTCTAGGCGGGCATGATCTGTGACCGGCGTCACTGCGCACCCGCCAACCTTTTGCCGCGCCAGGCGTCCCTCCCAGCGAGAGCATGTCACCGATCGCAGGAGGACCACCCGATGCGCCTGAGCGCCCGCGCCGCCGTCAGCACCGCCGCCGTCACCGCCGTCTTCGCGCTCGGCGGGACATATGCGGCGAACGCGTTCGCCGACTCCGGCCCGAAGCCCGCGCCCGTGCCGGCCACGTCGCCTGTCGGGTCGTCGCCGGCGGCGTCGCCCGTGCCCGCTACGTCGCCCGTATCGTCGCCGGTGCCGTCGCCCGTATCGTCGCCGGTATCGGAGATGCCGGGGCCGGTGCTACCGCCGGCCCGCCCGGAAGCGTCGCCGGCCCGTCCCGGAGCTTCCCCGGCTCGCCCCGAAGCGTCTCCGGCCCGCCCGGAGGCGTCCCCGGCGCGTCCTCAGGCGTCGCCCGTGGCCGTGCCGTCGCCCGCTCGACCGGAGGGCGCGGCGCCGTCACCCTCCCGGGCGCTCCCGCCGGTGAGCCCCGCCGCGGTACCGTCACCCACCCGGACCGCCCACTGACCCGCAGGGCCCGCCATGATCCTCGCCATCCCGCTGCCGTCGCTGCTGCTGCGCCGGTTGCGATCGAGCGTGTCCACGCCCGTCCGGCGGCCGTCGGCGCCGGACGGGCCGCCGGCGATCAACGAGCTGTACCACGCGCGGCGGCTCGGGCTGGTGCGGCTGGCGGTGCTCATGGTCGACGACCTGGCGACGGCCGAGGACATCGTGCAGGACGTGTTCGCCGCCCTGTACCGGCGGCACGGGGCTGATCTGCGTACCGTCGCCGACCCGGAGGCCTACCTGACCTCCGGGGTGATGAACGCCGCCCGCTCGGCGCTGCGCCGCCGCCGGACCGCGCGCGCCTACGTGCCGCCGCCGGCGGGCACGGCCCCGGCGGCGGAGGAGCAGATGCTGCTGGCCGACGGCGACCGGGAGGTGCTGGGGGCGCTGGGCGAGCTGACCGTACGGCAGCGCCAGGTCGTGGTCCTGCGCTACTGGTCGGAGCTGTCGGAACAGGAGATCGCCGACGTTCTGCACGTGTCCCGCGGCACGGTCAAGTCGACAGCCAGCCGCGCCCTGACCATCCTCCGCGGCCTGCTGGGAGAACGCCGATGACGAACCTTGTAGCGCGGTTGCACGGCGCCCTGGGCGGCGTGCTGGGAGAACACGGATGACGAAGTTTGTAGCGCGGTTGCGCGGCGTGCGGGGAGATCACGGATGACGAACCTCGAAGCGCGGCTGCGCGCGGCCCTGTCCGCCCGGGCGCTGTCCGTGTCGGCGGATGATCTGCAGCCCGCCGTGCCGCCCACCCTGGCGACCGTACCGAAACCGCGGCGGCTGGCCTGGCCGTGGGCGGGAGCGTTGGCGGGCGGTGTGGCCGTGGCGCTGGTCGCCGGTTTCGTGGCGGCGCGGCTGCCCGGGGACGACGGGACGGGCCCGGCACCGAATCCGCCGGCGGCGACCGTACCGTCGCAGCAGTCCTCGTCGTCGCCCTCGTCGTCGCCGGAGGCTTCGCCGGGGATTTCCCCGGGGGTTTCGCCGGAGCCGGGACCGGCCCGGGGGAGCGACGGCCTGCCGAAGGGCAGGCCCGAGGCGTCGCCCGGATCGGCTCGGTCGCACCCGCCGGTGCCGGTGAGCCCTGGGGCCCCGGAACCGTCGACGGCGCCCAGCCCGCCGGCCGCGTTCGGCTGATCCGTCCCACTTGAGGGTTCCGGGCCGCCGAACCGAATGGCAACCGGGGCGCGCCTGTTCTGCGCTCCCTGGGGGCGCGGGGCGGGCGAATGGATGGGCATGACGGACACGCAGATCGTTGAGCTGGGGCTGCAGGCCATGACCATCGCGGCGAAGATGTGCGCGCCGGTGCTGGTGACCGCGTTGCTGATCGGGTTCGCGATCTCGTTGTTCCAGTCGGTGACGCAGATTCAGGAGGCGACGCTGAGCTTCGTGCCGAAGGCGGCGGCGGTGGGTGCGGCGATCCTGTTCAGCGGGAACTGGATGTTGCACGAGATGGTGACGTTCACGACGCAGTTGTTCGAGAGGATTCCGTCGCTGCTGAGCTGACGTCCGTCAGAGCTCGAAAGGCCGCCCCTCGCCATCGCGAGGGGCGGCCTTCACCGTTTGGCGGCCTTCACCGCTTGGTGGCTTGCGCGGAGCGCGGCGGCCTTCACCGTTTGGCGGCCGCGGCCGTGTCGAGCAGCCAGAGCGTACGGCGGGTGCCTCGCGCGTGGGCCGCGGGCAGGTTCAGGTCGCCGCCGAGCGCCGCTCCCACCGACTCGGCCTTGTCCGGACCCGCCGCGACCAGCCAGACCTCTTCGGCGGACTGGATGGCGTTCATCGTCAGCGAGATGCGGGTGGGCGGGGGCTTCGGGCTGTCGTGCACCGCCGTGGCCGAGCCGGTGGCGGTCGCGTCGGGGTGGCCCGGGAACAGCGACGCCACGTGCCCGTCCTCGCCGACGCCCAGCATGAGCACGTCGAAGTACGGCAGGGCCGCCTCGACCTCAGCCTCCGCCTGCGGGTCGTCGGGGATCGGGGCGCCGCCCGCGGCCGAGGTCGCGGCGGTCGTGGCGGGGGAGGCGTCGGTGGCCGCGGCGGCGAGGTCGCGGGCGTACCGGGCGGCGGCCGCCCGGGCGTCGTCGCCGTCGGGGCCGTCCGAGGCGGGCATCGCGTGGATGCGGGCCGGGTCCAGCGGCAGCGCGTCGAGCAGGGCCTCGCGGGCCTGGGTCTCGTTGCGGTCCGGGTCGCCGGAGGGCAGGAACCGCTCGTCGCCCCACCACAGGTCGACGCGGGACCAGTCGATGGCGCCCGAGGCCGGAAGGTCCTTGACGGCGCGCAGCACCTTGGCAGCCACCCGGCCGCCGGTCAGCACCACGTCCGCGCGGCCGCGGGTCGCCTGCGCGTCGATGATGGTGACGACCAGGCGGGCCGCCACGGCCGCCGCCAGAATGTCGGCGTCGGGAACCACCACCACAACGGTCTCGCTCATCGGACCCCTCGTCATTTTCGGTGCTGTCACGGCTCGGGGCCGTACCGCGCCA
The DNA here is from genome assembly GCF_016464385.1 of Nucisporomicrobium flavum. Taxonomy (GTDB): domain Bacteria; phylum Actinomycetota; class Actinomycetes; order Mycobacteriales; family Micromonosporaceae; genus Actinoplanes; species Actinoplanes flavus_A. Next base: position 178,427 of record NZ_JADMLH010000012.1, read on the forward strand.
GGCGGAACGGCCCCGTTGATCTTAGAGAGGCGCCGGGATCAGGCGGCGCTCCCACCCTTGCCGGCCATGGCGCAGGACTCGGGTGGCGGTGCCTTCAGAGCCGGCCGGAGCGGCCGGGATCAGGCGGCGCTCCCGCCCGGGCCGGCCATGGCGCCGGACTCGTCGCCTGCACGGGCGGCCTGGACCGGGTCCTTCCAGACGTGCACCCGCATCGGCGGCCGCTTGTCCAGGTCGGCGACGCCCGCCATCGCGCCGAGTGCGTCGCCGTAGATCTGGTCCGGGTCCAGGCGGCGCAGCTCCTCGGCGAGCTCGTCCCCGACCGGGCGCTTGGGCAGCGGCATGTAGCGCGGCTCCTGGCCCGTACGGCTGAACAGCGCCGTGCCCTCCTCCCGGGTGACCGTCACGCAGTCGCCGTTGGCGCACTCGAGCTGCACCGAATACATCCGCGGGGCCCGGTCGGTGTGCTGCCACACCGGCTCGATGTCCAGCCGGGACTTGAGCCAGCCGCACATCAGCGCCGCGGTCGGGTCGTTCGGGGGCGCCATGACGGTCGCGCCGGTGACCCGCTCCTCGGTGGTGTCGAACGCGCCGGCCACCAGGGTGCGCCACAGGGTGATGCGGGTCCAGGTGAGGTCGGTGTCGCCCGGCGCGTAGTCGGCCGCCCGCTGCTTGAGCGCCGCGACCGGGTCGTCGGCGAGCTTGCTGTCGGTGATCCGCCGGTCGGCCACGACGCCGAGGAAGTCGTTGGCGATGACGTCCGGCGGCGCGCCGTGCCACCACGTGACCACCGGGACGTCCGGGGCCAGCAGCGGCATGACGACCGATTCCGCGTGCAGGGCCAGGCGGCCGTACATGCGCATCACGACGGCCTCGGCCGGCCCGAGCCGGCCGCCGACGACGATCTCCGCGTCGAGCCGGCTGCGGCCCTCCAGGTCGGACCGGACCACGATGAGCAGCCGGCACGGGTGCGCGGCGGCGGCGATGGTCGCGGCGGCCTCGGCCTCGCGGACCTTCTTCTCCTCCACGACGGCGACCAGCGTCAGGGCGAGCCCGGAGGCCACGCCGCCCGCGCTGCGCCGTTCGGCCGCGAGCGCCTTGACGACCTCGTTGCCGGTGGTGTCCCACAGACCGATCATGCTCGCCTCCAAGCACGGCCCTCGCGGGCCAGCATCTCGTCCGAGGCGCGCGGGCCCCACTCGCCGGCCCGGTACGGCTCCGGCTTCGTGCCGACCCAGGCCTCCTCGAGCGGGTCGATGACGCGCCAGCTCTGCTCCACCTCGGCCGCGTCGGGGAAGAGCGTACGGTCGCCGACCAGCACGTCGAGCACGAGCCGCTCGTACGCCTCCGGGCTGGACTCGGTGAACGCCTCGCCGTACTGGAAGTCCATCGCGATGTCGCGGACCTCCATGGTGGTGCCGGGCACCTTGGAGCCGAACTTGAGCACCACGCCCTCGTCCGGCTGGACCCGGATGACCAGCTGGTTGTTGCCGAGCATCTCCACGTCGGCCGGGTCGAACGGCAGGTGCGGCGCGCGCTTGAACAGGACCGCGATCTCGGTCACCCGGCGCGGCATCCGCTTGCCCACACGGACGAAGAACGGTACGCCCGCCCAGCGCCGGTTCTGGATGCCGAGGCGGACCGCCACATACGTCTCCGTGGTGGAGTCCTCCGGCACCCCCTTCTCCTCCAGATAGCCGACCGCCCGCTCACCGGCGACCCAGCCGGGGAGATACTGCCCGCGGACCGAGCCCTCGGCGATGTTCTGCGGCAGGCTGATGGCCTTGAGCACCTTCAGCTTCTCGGCGCGGATCTCGTTGGGGTCGAAGCTCGTCGGCTCCTCCATGCCCACCAGCGCGAGCAGCTGGAGGAGGTGGTTCTGCAGCACGTCGCGCGCGGCGCCGGCGGAGTCGTAGAACGCGGCGCGGGTGCCGATGCCGACGTCCTCGGCCATCGTGATCTGCACCGAGTCGACGTACTTGGAATTCCACACCGGCTCGAACAGGCTGTTGGCGAAGCGGAGCGCCAGGATGTTCTGGACCGTCTCCTTGCCGAGGTAGTGGTCGATGCGGAAGACGTCAGCGGGCGTGAACACCTCGTCGACCAGGTGGTTGAGCGCCATGGCCGTCTTCAGGTCGTTGCCGAACGGCTTCTCCACCACGACCCGGCGCCAGCCGCCGGACTTGGCGTTGTCGGCCATCCCGGTGCGGTTGAGCTGGTTGAGCACGATGGGGAACGCGGCCGGCGGGATCGAGAAGTAGAAGGCGGCGTTGCCGGCGATGCCGTTGCGCTCGCGCAGCTCGTCCAGGGTGCTCGCCAGGCTGTCGAACGCGGCGTCGTCGTCGAACGAGCCGGGCACGAACTGGAACTGACTCGCGAGCCGCTGCCAGACGTCCTCACGCCACGGTGTGCGGGCGCCCTTCTTCGCCGCCTCGTACGCCAGCGACTCGAAGTCGCCGTCGCCCCAGTCGCGCCGGGCGAAGCCCAGGACGACGAAGCCGGGCGGCAGCAGACCCCGGTTGGCCAGGTCGTAGACGGCCGGGATCAGTTTCTTCCGGGACAGGTCACCCGTGACACCGAAGATCACCAGAGCGCAGGGCTCCGGGATCCTGGGCAGCCGTCGGTCCTGTGCTGTGCGCAGCGGATTACCCACGTTTGCCATCCTGCCAGCTTTTCATCGTCCCGCAGGGTTACCCACAGGGTCGGGCCTGCAACATCCCGGCCGCGGCGAGCAGCTGCCGGATGCCGCGCCGCCGGTCGGTGAGGTGCAGCCGCAGCAGCGGCCGCCCGTGGCGGGTCAGGGCCTGCCGCGCGGCAGCGGCGCGGCGCGAGCGGGAACCGCCCAGCGGGTACGCCCGCCCCGGCACCTCCACGTCCTCCGGATCGGCACCCGTGATCTGCAGAAACGAGCCGTTGCGCAGGTCCCCGACGTGGTCGGCGTCCCAGTCCCAGGTGACCGGGCGGCCGATGGCGGCGGCGAGCAGCGGGCGCAGGGCGGCCACCTCGGCGTCGGATCCGGGGTCGAGGACGGCCACCACGGACAGATGATCATGAATGTCGGCGCCGAACTCGCGCAGGAGGGTGCTCAGGCCGGCGCGCGGACGAGTGGTGAAGATCTCCACGGCACCGTCGGTCCAGGACGGTGATTCCTCGTCTGCCGCGGCAGTACTCGGGTGTGCGGCCGGTTCCGCGCCGCGCAGCCGTCCGGCGATCGCCGCGGCCCAGCGCCACGCCACGAACTGCGCACCCAGCGGCCCGTTGACGGCCACGTCGGGGCGCGCGCCGCCGCCCGGGACCGCGCCCGCGCGCAGGCTGCCGCCGTACGAGATGGTCAGCACGTCCTCGCCGCGCACGCCGGGGCTGTCCGGCGTCTCGGCCACGACGGGCACCAGGCCGGCGGCGCCCAGCAGGGGAGCGGCCCATTCACCCAGGCCCTCGAGGCCGGAACCGTCGGCCACCAGGGCGACCGCATCGGCGCCGGCCAGGGCCAGGCCCAGGACGAGCGCCGGGTTGTCGCCCGCCTCGGCCCGGACCGACGGCGCGAACGCCGCGGCCTGGCCGATGAGCTCGCCCGCGTCGATGCCGGCGAGCGTGGCGGCGACGAGGGTCTCCTGGCCGGGCGCCTCGAGCAGCGCCTCGGAGCCGCCGAGCGACAGGAGGTGCCGGGCCGTCTCCGCCTCGGTCAGGCCGAGGTCGAGATAGGCCCGTTGCAGCACCCGGCGCAGGTCGCCGGCGCTCTCGGCGACCACCGTCACGCTGCGGCCCATCAGATCGCGGTCGCGCGTCAGGGCGAGCACCTGCCGCGGGTCCGGGTCGTCGAGCACGGTCAGCCGGCGGCCGAGCGTACGGGCGATCGCCCGGGCCGCGCGTCCCGGGCCGGCGAGCACGACGTTATCGAGGTCGCCCAGCTCCTCGTGCAGCTCGGCGAGCTGGGGGAGCAACGCCGGGTCCAGCGCGAGGGGGTCCGGGCCGGCGTCGAGGCCGGCCAGACGCGCGTCGACCCGCCCGTGGCGGGAGGCGGTCGCCGGGGCGCCGAACACGGCGAGTCCGGCGGCCGCCTCCACGGCCGCGAGCGGGTCGATCGTCACCCGTTACCCTTTGGCGGCGTCGCTCGGGCTGCCCGAGCCCTTCGCGGCCGCGGCCAGGGACTTCTTGACGTCCTCGAGCAGCTCGGCCCAGCTGGCCTCGAACTTCTCGACGCCCTCCTCCTCCAGGACCCGGAACACGTCGTCGAGGTCCACGCCGGCCGCGGTGACGTCGTCCATCACCTTCTGGGCGTCGGCGTACGAGCCGGTCACCGTGTCGCCCCGGGTCTCGCCGTGATCCTCGAACGCCTTGATCACCGACTCCGGCATGGTGTTGACCGTGCCGGGCGCGATGAGCTCCTCGACGTAGATGGTGTCCTTGTAGTCCGGGTTCTTGGTGCCGGTGGACGCCCACAGCGGCCGCTGCGGCAGCGCGCCCGCGTCGGCCAGCGCCTTCCAGCGGTCCGAGGAGAAGATCTCCTCGTACGCCTGGTAGGCCAGCTGCGCGTTGGCGACGGCGGCCTTGCCGCGCAGCGCCTTGGCCTCGTCGCTGCCGATCTTGTCGAGGCGCTTGTCGATCTCGGTGTCCACCCGGGACACGAAGAACGAGGCGACCGAGCCGATCTTGGAGAGGTCGTGGCCGTTCGCCTTGGCCTGCTCCATGCCGTCGAGGAACGCGTGCATGACGGCCTTGTAGCGCTCCAGCGAGAAGATCAGCGTCACGTTCACGCTGATGCCCGCGGCCAGGGTCGCCGTGATCGCCGGCAGGCCCGCCTCGGTCGCCGGGATCTTGATGAACAGGTTCGGGCGGTCGACGAGCCACCACAGCGTCTTCGCCTCGGACGCCGTCTTCTCGGTCAGGTGGGCGCTGCGGGGGTCCACCTCGATGGACACCCGGCCGTCCACGCCGTTCGACGCGTCGTACGCCGGCTTCATGACGTCACACGCCCAGCGCACGTCGAACGAGGTCAGCAGCCGCACCGCCTCCTCGACGGTGACGCCCTGCGCGGCCAGGTCCTTGAGCTGGTCGTCGTACGCGTCGGCGTCGGCGAGCGCCTTGGCGAAGATCGTCGGGTTCGTGGTCACGCCCACGACGTGCTGCTCGCGGCGCATCTTGTCCAGCGAGCCGCTCTGCAGCCGTACGCGGGAGAGATCGTCGAGCCATACCGCCACACCTGCGGCGGAGAGCTCAGCCAGCCTGTCCGTCATCGCTACTCCTCAGTTTCCGGTCGTGTGACCGGTGATTTCGCCGACCTTGGCGAGGGCGGCGTTGGCCTTGGCCACCACGTTGTCCGCGGTGAAGCCGAACTGCTCGAACAGGATCTTCGCGGGGGCGCTGGCGCCGTAGTGCTCGATGCTGACGGCCTCGCCGGCGTCACCGATCAGGCGGTCCCAGCTCATCCGGATGCCGGCCTCGACCGACACGCGCGCCTTGACGCCGCGCGGCAGGACCTTCTGCTGGTACGCGGTGTCCTGCTCGAAGAACCACTCCTGGCAGGGCATCGACACGACCCGGGTCGGGGTGCCCTCGGCCTCGAGGCGCTCCTGCGCGGCGAGGCAGATCGACACCTCGGAGCCGGTGCCGATGAGGATCACCTTCGGCTCGCCGGTGGACGCCTCGGAGAGGATGTAGCCGCCCTTGAGGACGCCCTCGGCCGACGCGTACTTGCTGCGGTCGATGGTCGGCAGGTTCTGCCGGGACAGCGCGAGCGCGGTCGGCCGGTCGGTGTGCTCCAGCGCGCCGCGCCACGCCCACGCCGTCTCGTTGGCGTCGGCCGGGCGGACCACGTCGAGGCCCACGATGGCGCGCAGCGCGGTCAGCGTCTCGATCGGCTGGTGCGTCGGTCCGTCCTCGCCCAGGCCGATCGAGTCGTGCGTCCACACGTACGTGACCGGGAGCTTCATCAGCGCGGACAGTCGCACGGCGCCGCGCATGTAGTCGCTGAACACGAGGAACGTGCCGCCGTACGGGCGGGTGAGGCCGTTCGCCGCGATGCCGTTGAGGATCGAGCCCATGCCGTGCTCGCGGATGCCGAAGTGCAGGGTACGGCCGTACTCGTGCCCCGGGAACGCCTTGGTGGCGTACTCGGCCGGGATGAACGACGGCTCGCCCTTCATCGTGGTGTTGTTGCTCTCGGCGAGGTCGGCCGAGCCGCCCCACAGCTCGGGCAGCACCGGCGCGAGCGCGTCGAGCACCTTGCCGGACGCGGCACGGGTGGCGAGGCCCTTCTCGTCCGCGGGGAACTCCGGCAGCGCGGAGGTCCAGCCCTCGGGCAGGCTACGGGTCGACAGGCGGTCGAAGAGCTTCTTGCCCTCCTCGTTGCCGGCCGCCCACGCCTCGAACGCCTTGGTCCACTCGGCGTGCTGCTCACGGCCGCGGGCGGCGGCCTGCCGGGTGTGCTCGAGGACCTCCGGGGCGACGTCGAACGGCCGGTTGGGGTCGAAGCCGAGGATCTCCTTGGTGGCCTTCACCTCGTCGGCGCCCAGGGCCGAGCCGTGGATCTTGCCGGTGTTCTGCTTGTTCGGCGCCGGCCAGCCGATGATGGTGCGCAGCACGATGAACGAGGGCTTGTCGGTGACCGCCTTGGCCTCCTGGATCGCCGCCCAGAGCGCCTCGACGTCCTCGTTGTAGTCGCCCTTCTCCGGGTCGCCCTGGCGCCAGTCCACGGTCTGCACGTGCCAGCCGTACGCCGCGTACCGCGCGCCGACGTCCTCGTTCTTGGCGATGCGGGTGTCGTCCTCGATGGAGATCTCGTTGTCGTCGTAGATCACCGTGAGGTTGCCGAGCTTCTGCACGCCCGCGACGGCGCTGGACTCGTGGCTGACGCCCTCTTCGATGTCACCGTCGGAGCACATGGCGTACACGTGGTGATCGAAGATCGAGGCGCCGTCGGCGGCGTCCGGGTCGAGCAGGCCGCGCTCGCGGCGGGCGGCCATCGCCATGCCGACCGCGTTGCCGATGCCCTGGCCCAGCGGGCCGGTGGTGACCTCGACGCCGGGGGTGTGCCCGTACTCGGGGTGACCGGGGGTCAGCGAGTCCCACTGCCGCAGCGAGGCGAGGTCGTCCACCTCGAGGCCGAAGCCGGCGAGGTAGAGCTGGATGTACAGCGTCAGGCTGGAGTGGCCGCACGACAGGACGAAGCGGTCACGGGCCGCCCAGAGCGGGTCCGTCGGGTCGTGCCGCATCACCTTGTTGAACAGCAGGTAGGCGGCGGGCGCCAGGCTCATGGCGGTGCCGGGGTGGCCGTTGCCGGCCTTCTCGACGGCATCCATGGCCAGTACCCGGACCGTGTCGACCGCCCGGCGGTCGAGGTCGGACCAATTGAGATCGTCTTTGGCAGCCACGTCGATTGTGCTCCTCGGGCATGATGTGTGAACCCTTTTGAGGTTGACCCTATCCAGTCCCTGTAAACCCCCGCCCTGGGAACGGCGCAGGCCCATACGCTGAGAGCGGACAGGCAGGGGTGCCGGTTGTGACGCCATGCACCCGCGACGGGTCGACCGAGCACGGCCCCGGGCTGCGCGTAGGCTGTCCGAACGTGCCCGCCGGTCCGCACCCGGCAACGGCTCGCAAAACGCCCGCGCCGATGCCGGAAGGTGGCTGTCCGTGAGCATGATCACCGAGCGTCCTGTGCCGGGGCGGTCGCCGGAACTCCGGGCGGCGACTCCGCGGGCGGAGGCGGGCGCCGCGCCGCGCCGCGACGTCCGTGCCGTGCTGAGGGCGTACGTGTCGCTCACGAAGCCGCAGATCGTCGAGCTTCTGCTGGTCACCACCATCCCGGCGATGATGTTCGCCGCCGGCGGCTGGCCCGACCTGGGCCTGATGGCGGTCGTGCTGGTCGGCGGCTCGCTCGCCGCCGGCGCGGCGAGTGCGCTGAACTGCTACATCGACCGCGACATCGACCAGCTCATGCGCCGCACCAAGCGCCGCCCGCTGGCCACGCACAGCCTCACGCCGCGCTCCGTGCTCGTCTTCGGGCTGAGCCTCGCCGTGGTGTCGCTGGTGTTGATGGCCGCCTTCACCAACTGGCTCGCGACGGCGCTGACCGCGGCGGCGATCGTCTACTACGACGTCGTCTACACGCTGTGGCTCAAGCGGCGCACCCCGCAGAACACCTTCTGGGGTGGCATCTGCGGCGCGGCGCCCGTGCTCATCGCGTGGGCGGCGGTCACCGGCACGGTCGGGGCGATCGGATGGGCGCTTTTTGCAGTTGTGTTCTTTTGGCAGATGCCGCATTTCTACCCGCTCGCCATCAAATACAAGGACGACTACGCCCGCGCCGGCATTCCGATGCTCCCCGTGGTCCGTTCGGCGCGCCGGGTCGACGCCGAGATCTTGATCTTCACCGTGCTCACGATCGCGTCGTCCCTGGCGGCCTGGCCGCTCGGCATGGGACCGATCTACGGCGTCACGGCGGTCGTGTCGGGGGCCCTGTTCCTCGCCGAGGCGATCCAGATGGTCGCCCGTTCGCGCCGGGGCGAGCCGCTGAAGGCGATGCGCCTGTTCCACTGGTCGATCACCTACCTGACGATCCTGTTCATCGCCGTCGCGGTCGACGCGCTCATCTGAGCCTGCTTGCGGTGGGTGACACCGCCGCGACCCGGAAGCCGCGATGCCCGTTTCGCCCGCTCTTTCGGTGACTCTGGGTCACTCCATCGATGGACTTCGTAGCCACGGATAATTCGGGCGATATCGGGTGATACCAATGGCGTCGGCGGCTAAACCCGCAGGTAATTGGCATCACAAAACCCGCCCGTCATTACTTGCCCGCGGCGGAAGTCTGCCTAGGCTGCGATCCATGGCAGAAGGTTCCGATACGACACTGACCGCGGGGATCAAGTCTTTCGCCGTCGGCCACGGCGGCGCGAAGGCGGTCATCGAGTACGTCGGTAAGCGTGGCGCGCGCATCGTCCTCGTAGGCGAGGACGGCGAGTGGACCGACCAGTTCGCCGCCGGCGGCACGGACGTGGCGCGCAAGGCCTGCGAGACAGCGGGCGTGCAGGTGGAGAACGAGTGGGAGCGCGAGCTCATGGAGCAGATGCGCCCCAGCAACGACCTCTGGCGATCGATGGCGCGCCGCAGCATGGCGCGGTAAATACAGACCTTGTCGGTGCGGCCCGGAGCTTTCCTCCGGGCCGCTTTCGTCTTTCACGATCAAGAGCTTGATGTCGTGGCCCGGTGGGTGGTGCGGACCGCAACTCCCGTCGAGGCCGGGGCCGGGGCCCAGCTTCGCCGGCCCTGGCCCCTTCATTCTGCGTAAGTGGGGAACCCCGGGTCAGGCGACGGGAGCGGGGGACTGCGGCAGGGGTTCGGCGGCCGTGTCCGCCGGCGGGACCGGCGTGGGGGTGACCGGGGCCGGGCGGTCGCGCAGGCGCCACAGGACGTTCAACGTGCCCACCCAGACCAGGCAGGCGCCGAGCATGTGCGCGCCGACCAGGATCACCGGCAGGTGCGTGAAGTACTGGACGAAGCCGATCAGCCCCTGGGCCAGCTCCACCACCACGAACAGGGCGGCCGCGCGCACCGCCGCGGGAGGCGCGTTCACCGCGCGCAGGGCGAACCAGAGGGCCACCGAGAGGCCGATCAGCAGGAAGACGAGGTCCGCGTGGGCCTGGGAGACCTCGGCCGGGTCGAGGCCGGTGCGCTTGGCGTCCTCGTCGCCCGCGTGCGGGCCGCTGCCGGTCACGATGACACCGACCACGAGCACGGCGGCGCTCACCACCGTCATGAACCCGGCGAGGTGGCGCAGCGGCGGGGCCACCAGCGGGCGGGTGGGCGCGTCGCCTTCCTTCGTCCGCTGCCAGAGCGCGTACGTGACGGCGATGAGCGCCATCGAGAGCAGGAAGTGCAGCCCGACCACCCACGGGTTGAGGTCCGTCAGCACGGTGATGCCGCCGATCACGCCCTGTCCCGGGATGCCGAGCCCGGCGGCCAGCGACAGCAGGACCAGCGACCGGCGGCGCGGCTTGTGCAGCAAGGCGGCCACGAAGGTCGCGAGCGCGATCAGGCCGAGGGCGATGCCGAGCAGCCGGTTGCCGAACTCGATGACGCCGTGGACGCCCATCTCCTGGGTCGTCGTGTACGACTGGTCGGTGCACCGGGGCCACGTCGGGCATCCCAGTCCGGAACCGGTCAGGCGGACCGCCGCGCCGGTCACGACCAGGCCGATGTTGGCGATCAGCGAGGCCAGGGCCAGGGGTCGTACCAGGGTGGGCTTGCTCACCTCGGTCATCGTACGCTCGAATTCGATCTTGGATCCGGACGCCTCCACGCGGTGGTGTCCTGGATCACCGGGGGGCCGGTTTGCAGGCTCGGAACGAAATACGTAACGTTGGCGTAGTGAAAAACGAGGTGCTGGCGAGGAGCAGCCAGGTGGCCGGTGCGGCCACCGGGCCGCGCGCCGCCACCTCGGCCTCCGACGGGCGCACCCGCGACCGCGTCGCCCAGCTCCTGCTGGAGCGGGGCGCCGCCACCGCCGCCGAGCTCGGCGCCCAGCTGGGGCTCAGCCCCGCCGCGATCCGCAAGCACCTCGACGCGATGCTCGCCGACCGGCTCGTCGAGGTCCGTGAGACCCCGCGGCGCGGCCCGCGCGGCCGCGGCCGGCCCGCCAAGGCGTTCGTGCTCACCGCCGCCGCCCGCGAGAACTTCCCGCACTTCTACGACGGCATCGCCACCGCCGCCCTGCGCTGGATCGCCGAGCACGGCGGGCCGCAGGCCGTCGACGCCTTCGCCACCGCCCAGGTGACCGCGCTCGAGGAGCGCTGCCGCGCCGCCCTGCTCGAGGCCGGCGACGACCCGGTGGCCCGGGCGGAGGCGCTCGCCGAGGCGCTGACGGCCGAGGGCTACGCTGCCAACGCGACCGCGATCGCGTCCGGCGGGCAGCTGTGCCAGCACCACTGCCCGGTGGCGCACGTGGCCGCCGAGTTCCCCCAGCTGTGCGACGCCGAGACCGCGGTCATCTCGCGGCTCGTCGGCACCCACGTGCAGCGCCTCGCCACCATCGCGCACGGCGACGGGGTGTGCACCACGCACATCCCGGCACCTCACTGCGCCCATCCGACCGCCCCGCCCGCCGCCCACGACCGGACTGAAGCCCTCACCACCGCACACACGGTTAGGAACGGATAATGACCGACCAGATCGTCACTCAGGAAGAGCACCTGGCCGCTCTTGGCAAGTACGAGTACGGCTGGGCCGACGCCGACGTCGCGGGCTCCACCGCCCAGCGCGGTCTGTCCGAGGCCGTGGTGCGTGACATCTCCGCCAAGAAGAACGAGCCGCAGTGGATGCTCGACCTGCGCCTCAAGGGCCTGCGCCTGTTCGACCGCAAGCCCATGCCGAACTGGGGCGCCGACCTCACCGGCATCGATTTCCAGAACATCAAGTACTTCGTGCGCTCCACGGAGAAGCAGGCCGCCACCTGGGACGACCTGCCCGCGGACATCAAGAACACGTACGACAAGCTCGGCATCCCCGAGGCGGAGAAGCAGCGCCTCGTGTCCGGCGTCGCGGCGCAGTACGAGTCCGAGGTCGTGTACCACAAGATCCGTGAGGACCTCGAGGAGCAGGGCGTCGTCTTCCTCGACACCGACACGGCCCTCAAGGAGCACGAGGACGTCTTCAAGGAGTACTTCGGCACGGTGATCCCGGTCGGCGACAACAAGTTCGCCGCGCTGAACACCTCCGTGTGGTCCGGCGGCTCGTTCATCTACGTGCCGAAGGGCGTGCACGTGGAGATCCCGCTGCAGGCGTACTTCCGGATCAACACCGAGAACATGGGCCAGTTCGAGCGGACCCTGATCATCGTCGACGAGGGCGCGTACGTGCACTACGTCGAGGGCTGCACCGCGCCGATCTACTCGTCCGACTCGCTGCACAGCGCGGTCGTCGAGATCATCGTCAAGAAGAACGCCCGCTGCCGGTACACGACCATCCAGAACTGGTCGAACAACGTCTACAACCTGGTCACCAAGCGCGCCACCTGCGAAGAGGGCGCGACCATGGAGTGGATCGACGGCAACATCGGCTCCAAGGTGACGATGAAGTACCCGGCCGTCTACATGACCGGCCCGCACGCCAAGGGCGAGGTGCTCTCCGTCGCGATGGCCGGCGAGGGCCAGCACCAGGACGCCGGCGCCAAGATGGTGCACGCGGCGCCGTACACGTCGAGCACGATCGTCAGCAAGTCCATCGCGCGCGGCGGCGGCCGGACCTCGTACCGGGGCCTGGTGCAGGTGCTGGACGGCTCGCACCACAGCGCCAGCACGGTCAAGTGCGACGCGCTGCTGGTCGACACGATCTCGCGCTCGGACACGTACCCGTACGTCGACATCCGCGAGGACGACGTCAACATGGGCCACGAGGCGACCGTCTCCAAGGTCAGCGAGGACCAGCTCTTCTACCTGATGAGCCGCGGCCTGACCGAGGACGAGGCCATGGCGATGATCGTGCGCGGCTTCATCGAGCCCATCGCCAAGGAGCTCCCGATGGAGTACGCCCTCGAGCTGAACCGTCTCATCGAGCTCCAGATGGAGGGGGCCGTCGGCTGACCGCCGGCGCCATCCACACCAGAGGCCTACGCAACGACTGAGAACAAGGACGAGATGACTACCGAGGCCATGGCACCGCCGAGCACCAAGTCGCAGGTGCTGCGTTCCTTCGACGTGACCGACTTCCCGGCCGTGAACGGCCTGGAGGAGGAGTGGCGCTTCACCCCGATCAAGCGGCTCGGCTCGCTGATCACGGCGACCGCGCTCACCGGCGCCGCGCCCGGCTACGCCCCCGGCGACCTGCCGGCCGGCATCTCGGTGGCCCAGGTCGACGCGGGCAAGGCGGAGCCGGTGCTGACCCCGTTCGACCGGATCAGCGCGCTCGCGTACGGGTCCGCGGCCGGTGTCACGCTCATCGACGTCGCGCCGGAGACGGTCTCGGACACCGCGGCCGTCATCCGGGTCGTCGGGCAGGGCAGCGAGGCGGCCGCGGCGCGCACGTACGTCCGGGTCGGCAACTTCGCCAAGGTCACGATCGTGCTGGAGCAGACCGGCACGGCCACCCTCGCCGACAACATCGAGGTCGTCCTGGGCGACAGCGCCCAGCTGACCTTCGTCACGATCGCCGAGTGGGACGCGGGCTCGGTGCAGGCCCAGCACGTCAAGTTCAAGGTCGGCAAGGACTCGCGGGTCCAGCACGTGCAGGTCGCCCTCGGCGGCGACCTGGTCCGGCAGTTCACCAGCGTGGAGTACGCGGGCCGCGGCGGCGACGCCGAGCTCTGGGGCCTGTACTTCGCCGACGCCGGCCAGCACTTCGAGCACCGTCAGCTCGTCGACCACAGCGTGCCGGACTGCCGCAGCTACGTCGGCTACCGCGGCGCGCTGCAGGGCGCCGCGGCGCACACCGTGTGGGTCGGCGACGTGCTGATCCGCGCGACCGCGACCGGCACGGAGACGTACGAGATCAACCGCAACCTGGTGCTGACCGACGGTGCCCGGGCCGACTCCATCCCGAACCTGGAGATCGAGACCGGCGAGGTCGCCGGCGCGGGCCACGCCAGCGCCACCGGCCGCTTCGACGACGAGCAGCTGTTCTACCTGATGGCCCGCGGCATCCCCGAGTTCGAGGCCCGCAAGCTCGTGGTCCGCGGCTTCTTCGCCGAGCTGATCCACAAGATCCCGGTCGAGGAGCTGCGCGAGCGCCTCGGCGACGCGATCGAGGCTCGGCTGGCGAAGGCGGGGGCCTGACCATGGGCTTCGAGCTTGTCGGTCCCGCCGCCGACGTGGCGAAGGGCACCGTGATCTCGGCCGAGGTCGGCGGGGTGGACGTCGCGATCGTGCACGCGGACGACGACACCTTCTACGCCGTACGCGACGAGTGCAGCCACGCGTCGGTCGCGCTCTCCGAGGGCGAGGTCGAGGGCTGCACGCTCGAGTGCTGGCTGCACGGTTCCCGCTTCGACCTGCGTACCGGTGAGCCGACCGGCCTGCCCGCCACCGAGCCGGTGGCGACCTTCGCCGTCGAGATCCGCGACGGCGACATCTACGTTTCGACGACACCGAGTAATGGAGTAGAGCCGTGAGCACCCTGGAGATCCGCGACCTGCAGGTGTCGGTCAAGCTGCCCGATGGCGAGCTGAAGCCGATCCTGGCGGGGGTCGACCTCATCGTCCGAGCGGGCGAGACCCACGCCATCATGGGCCCCAACGGCTCCGGCAAGTCCACGCTGGCGTACTCCATCGCGGGCCACCCGAAGTACGAGATCACCGGCGGCCAGGTCCTGCTCGACGGCGAGGACGTCCTCGCGATGAGCGTCGACGAGCGCGCCCGCGCCGGCCTGTTCCTCGCCATGCAGTACCCGGTCGAGGTTCCCGGCGTGTCCGTGGCCAACTTCCTGCGCACCGCGAAGACCGCGATCGACGGTGAGGCGCCGAAGCTGCGCACCTGGGCCGGCGAGCTGCGCGGCGCCATGGAGAAGCTGCAGATGGACCCGGCGTTCGCCCAGCGCAACGTGAACGAGGGCTTCTCCGGCGGTGAGAAGAAGCGGCACGAGATCATGCAGCTGGAGCTGCTCAAGCCGAAGGTCGCGATCCTCGACGAGACCGACTCCGGCCTCGACATCGACGCGCTGCGCATCGTCAGCGAAGGCGTCAACCGGGTGCGCGCGACCGGTGACACCGGCCTGCTGCTGATCACCCACTACACCCGGATCCTGCGCTACATCAAGCCGGACTTCGTGCACGTCTTCGTGGCTGGCAAGATCGTTCAGGAGGGTGGCCCGGAGCTCGCCGAGCAGCTCGAGGCCGAGGGCTACGAGCGGTACGTGGCCGGCGCCCGGGCCTGACGATCCTCGACAGGAGCTGAGATGACCTTCGACGTGGCCCGGGTTCGAGCCGACTTCCCGATCCTGGGCCGGGAGATCAACGGGCACCCGCTGGTCTACCTGGACAGCGCGAACACCTCGCAGAAGCCACGCCAGGTGATCGACGCCATGCGCGACCACCAGGAACGGCACAACGGCAACGTGTCGCGCTCGGTGCACACCCTGGGCACCGAGTCCACGACCGCGTACGAGGCCGCCCGCGCGAAGGTCGCCGCGTTCATCGGCGCCGCCACGCCGGACGAGGTGGTGTTCACGAAGAACTCCACCGAGGCCATCAACCTCGTGGCATGGACGGCCGCCGACTTCCTCTCGCTCGGCCCCGGCGACGAGATCGTCGTCTCCGAGATGGAGCACCACTCGAACCTGGTGCCGTGGCAGCTGCTGTGCCAGCGGACGGGCGCCACGCTGCGCTGGTTCGGCGTCACCGACGAGGGCCGTCTCGACGAGTCCCAGCTCGAGACGCTGGTCACCGAGCGCACCAAGCTCGTCTCGATCGTGCACATGTCGAACATCCTCGGCACCATCAACGACCCGGCGCGCATCGTCGCCCGGGCCCGTGAGGTCGGCGCGCTTGTCCTGCTCGACTGCTCGCAGTCGGTGCCGCACCTGCCGGTCGACGTCGCGGCGCTGGGCGCGGACTTCATCGCGTTCACCGGCCACAAGATGCTCGGCCCGACCGGCATCGGCGTGCTGTGGGGCCGCATGGCGCTGCTCGAGACGATGCCGCCGTTCCTGGCCGGCGGCTCCACCATCGAGACGGTCACGATGGGCGGCACCACGTTCGCCCCGCCGCCCGCGCGCTTCGAGGGCGGCACCCCGCCGATCACCGAGGCGATCGGGCTGGGCGCCGCAGTGGACTACCTGACCGCGCTGGGCATGGAGAACATCCACCGGCACGAGCAGGAGCTCACCGCGTACGCGTTGAAGGCGCTCGCGGACGTCCCCGGCTTGCGCATCTTCGGCCCCGCCACGCCGGAAGGCCGCGGCGGCACGGTGTCGTTCGAGGTCGACGGCGTGCACCCGCACGACGTCGGGCAGATCCTCGACGACCTCGGCGTCGAGGTGCGCGTGGGACACCATTGCGCCCGCCCGGTCTGCACCCGGTTCGGGGTGCCGGCGATGACCCGGGCCTCGTTCTACCTCTACACGACGACCGACGACATCGACGCGCTCGCGCGCGGCCTGGAGCACGTGCGGAGGGTGTTCGCCTGATGATCGACCAGCTCTACCAGGACATCATCCTGGACCACTACAAGCACCCGCACGGGCGCGGGCTGCGCGACCCGTTCGAGGGCGAGGCGCACCACGTCAACCCGACCTGCGGTGACGAGATCACCGTCCGGGTGACCTCGGACCTCTCCGACATCTCGTACGACGGCGTCGGCTGCTCGATCAGCCAGGCGTCGGCGTCGGTGCTGCACGAGCTCCTGAAGGGCCGCCCGGTGCCGGAGGCGCTGCGGATCCAGGAGGCGTTCCTCGAGCTCATGCAGGGCCGCGGCCAGGTCGAACCGGACGAGGACGTGCTCGGCGACGGCATCGCGTTCGCGGGCGTGGCCCGGTACCCGGCACGGGTGAAGTGCGCACTGCTGCCCTGGATGGCATTCAAGGACGCCGCGGCCCGCGCGGGCGTGGGCGTCAGCCCGGAGGTGAAGGCATGACCGGCTGCACCGAACTGTGCCCGCCGTCGAGGGCCTACGGCCGTGACTGTGAGGGCCGGGAGGCCATGCCCAAGGAGGGACAAGCATGACCGACAGGACCATCGAAGAGATCGCCTCGGACGCGGCGGAGACCGCCGGCCCCGACGACGCCACGTCGCCGGCCACCTCGGCTTCCGCGACCGACGCCGCTGTCGCGGCTTCCCCGGCCTCCTCGGCCGGGGCCGGTGCGCCGGCTCCCTCGGCTGACGCTGCCGGCGGGGGTGCCGTCTCGAAGGCGAGCGTCGCTGACGTCGAGGAGGCGATGAAGGACGTCGTCGACCCCGAGCTCGGCATCAA
This sequence comes from Nucisporomicrobium flavum, assembly GCF_016464385.1. GTDB lineage: Bacteria > Actinomycetota > Actinomycetes > Mycobacteriales > Micromonosporaceae > Actinoplanes > Actinoplanes flavus_A. The sequence goes on from NZ_JADMLH010000012.1 coordinate 195,316, forward strand.
CGTCGTCGACCTCGGCCTGGTCTACGACGCCCACGTGGACGACGACAACGTGGCCACCCTCGACATGACCCTCACCTCGGCGGCGTGCCCGCTGACCGACGTGATCGAGGACCAGACCCGCCAGGCGCTGACCACCGGCCCCGGCGGCGGCCTGGTCAAGGACTTCCGCATCAACTGGGTCTGGCTGCCGCCGTGGGGCCCGGACAAGATCACCGACGACGGCCGCGAGCAGCTGCGGGCGCTAGGCTTCAACGTCTGATCCACCGTACGGCCGGAAGCCGCCGGGTCGCCCGACCCGGCGGCTTCCGCGTTCCCGCGTCCGGGCCGTTCCCGCGTCCGGGCCGTTCCCGCGTCCGGGCCGTTTCCGCGTGCGGGCCGTTTCCGCGTGCGGGCCGTTTCCGCGTCCGGGGCTTCCCGCGACGGGCGGTTTCTGTCGGAGGCGGGTGGTAGACAACGGGCATGACTCGGACGCCCGCATACCCGGAGCTGCTGGACCTCGTCGACGAGCGGGCGGCCGCCTTCCGCGAGGCCGCCGCCGCGACGGACCTCGCGACCCGCGTGCCCGGCTGCCCCGACTGGTCCCTCCGCGACCTGGTCGCCCATCTCGGCGAGGTGCACCGCTTCTGGGCGGCTACGGTCGCGGCCGGCCCGTCCGACGCGCCCCCGTCCGCCGAGGCGATCGGTGACCGGACGCCCCGCGGCGACCTGCTGACCTGGTCCGCGGAGTCGACCCGGCTGCTGCTCGACGCGCTCCGCGCCGCCGACCCCGACGAGGGTTGCTGGGCGTGGTGGGGAGACTCCGACGCGCCGATGACAGTGCGGGCGGTCGCGCGGCACCAGGTTCAGGAGGCGGCGGTGCACGCGTACGACGCCCAGGAGGCCGCCGGCAGAGCCGAGCCGATCCCCGCCGCGGTCGCCGTGGACGCGGTGCCGGAATTCCTGCAGGTCAGCCTCGGCAGCCTGGGGGCCTGGCCGCATCGCCCCGCCCGGATCGCCCTGACGGCCGTGGAGGGCCCCACCTGGCTGCTCGACCTCACGCCGAAGGGCGCGACGGCCGATCCCGCGCCCAGCGGCGACCCGGTGGCCACCATCCGGGCGTCGGCCAGCGACCTGCTGCTCGTGCTGTTCAAGCGGGTCGGCGTGGAGGCTGTGACGGTCACCGGCGACCCGTCGGCGGTGGACGAGCTGCTGTCCTGGATCGACAACGAATGACGTCAGAGATGCTTGGTGGCTTCGCGTACGGACAGCGGCGACAGCACGCCCCGGTTCTTCGCCACGTAGTCGCGTACCGCGTCCGGGTCGGTACGCGCGTAGTGGCGCAGCGCCCAGCCGATCGCCTTCCGCACGAAGAAGTCGGCGTGCCCAGCCTGTCGGGTGCAATAGCCGAACAGCCGATCGGTGTCCGTGTCAGGTCCGTAGTGCAGCTGGTGCAGCAGCGCCGTACGGACGAGCCACAGGTTGTCGTCCCCGGCCCAGGCGTCCAGGTCCGCGGTGAGCTGCTGATGCCGTCGCACCAGCCCGCCGACGAACCGGGTCGCGAGCGGGTCCACGGTGTCCCACCACGACTTCGTCGTGATCAGCGTGCGTGCCGTGCCGAGGAAGTCAGGCCCGGGCACGCCCACGTTGGCGCGCAGCCAGTCGCAGGCGAAATACTGGTATTCCCGCTCGTCCCGGTCCCAGCACGCCAGCGCCACGGCTCGAAGATCCTCCTCGGCCGGCTTCGGCAGGCCGGCCACCGCGCTCCTCGCGAGGGCGCGCTGGGTGGGCGTCGGAAAGCCGAGGAACGCGAACTGGTTGCGCATGTAGGCGGCGGTGTGCACGGCCCGCTCCGGTTCGGCGGCCGCCTCGAAGAGCCGCACCAGCCGCTCCATCACCTCGTCGGCCGGCGATCGGGTCATGCCCGGATCATGCCACCCGGGTGCGACGGACGTCCGGCGCCTGCACGACGTGGCCCGCGCCGCCGTACGCTGGTCCGTCATGAGCACACGACCGGCGGCCGGCGGAGGACGGTGGGTCGATGTGCCCCCGGAGCGGCTCGAACGGTGGCTGGAGAACTTCGCGTCCCGGCACGGCGGCTGCGTCTCCGACGGGCTGACGCTGACGGGTACGGACGGGGCCACCGCCGAGCTGTCCCCGCCACCCGGCGCGCCGCCCGTCACGGACCTGGCCGGCCTGCAGCGCGTGGTGCAGGAGCCGCGCCGCATCGGACTCCTGCTCGCCCGCAAGGGGGCCGTGGCCGTGGGCGTCGCCGACGGACCGAAGGTGCTGGCGTCCAAGGTGGACACCCACTACGTGCAGGGGCGCACGGCCGCGGGTGGCTGGTCACAACAGCGCTTCGCCCGCCGGCGCGACAACCAGGCCAAGGCGGCCGCCGCGGACGGCGCGGCCATCGTCGAACGCCTCCTGCTGCCGGAGGTACGCGCGCTGACGGCCCTGGTCACCGGCGGCGACCGTACGGCGGTGGAGGCGATCCTCGCGGCCCCACGGCTGGCCGCGCTGGTGCCCCTGCGCCACGAGCGCTTCCTCGACGTGCCCGAGCCGCGGCGCGCCGTGCTCGACGAGGCCGTGGCATCGGCGCGGGCCGTACGCATCCTCGTGCGGGACCCGGCGGCCGGAGCGCGCGGTTAGGGTTCGGTCGTGGACATCGTCGCGGAGCTGACCCTCATCCGGCACGGGCAGAGCACCTCGAACGTGGCCTTCCCGGAGGCCGACGCCGGTGGACTCGCCGACTCGGGACTCACCGGCCGCGACGCCGACGTGGAACTGACCGACCTGGGCGTGACGCAGGCCGAGGCGGTCGGACGGTGGCTCGCCGCGCTGCCCGCCGACCGGGTGCCGGAGGTTGTCGTGACGTCGCCGTACCGCCGGGCGCGGGAGACGTGGCGGATCGCCGCGCAGGCGTCCGGGCTGGATCTCCCGGAGCCCGCCACCGACGACCGGCTGGTGGACCGGCTGATGGGTGACCTGGAGATGATGACCCGGGAGGCCATCAGCCGGCGGTATCCGGACGAGCAGAGCCGCGTCGACGAGGCCGGCGAGTACCACTACCGGCCGCCGAACGGCGAGTCGTTCGGCGACATCGCGGAGCGCCTCACCGCGTTCCTCGCCGACCTGAACCGGGATCACGCCGGGCGGCGGGTCGTGGTGGTGGCCCACGACGCCGTGGTGCTGATGATGCGGTACGTGATCGAGGGCCTCGACTGGGAGGCCCTTGCCGCGGTCGAGGCTGAGGGGCGGGTTTTGAACGCCTCTCTCACCCGGTTCGACGGCTCCTCGGGGCGGTTGGTCCTGAATCATTACAACGCCGTTGGTCACCTCCCTGCCTGATTTGTGGAAGCCGTGACCGTCGCGGTTGGCGGTCGGGCGGGACTGGCGGTGGCTTCACCAGCCGTCGCTGACTGCAGGGCCCGGTGAGCGGCCGTGCGTCGGCGGCAGCCGGGCCTGCACCGCCCGCGACAGCGCGAGGGCCGGCACGGTCGGCGTGGCGTAGGGCGTGGGCGGGTCGGCGTGGTCTCACACCACCAGGGCGATGGCCAGGGTGGCGATCACTGCGCTGGAGATCAGGGCCGTGATGAGGCGGGAGCGGGGGGTTGTCAGGAAGCGGCCGATCAGCGAGCCGCTGCCTGCTATGAAGAGTTGCCAGCTGGCCGATGCCAGGAATGCGCCGGCGACGAACCAGGCGCCGCCGCCCTGGCCGCCTCGGCCCAGGACCAGGGCGGCGAAGTAGACGACCGTTGCCGGGTTGAGCAGGGTGAGGCCGAGGATGCCGAGGTACGCCGCTGCCGGGGTGGTGCGGTCGGTGTCGCGGGTGGTGGCCGGCTTCGTGAGTGCCGACCAGGCGGTGTGGGCTGCGAGCAGGAGGAGGACGCCCGCCGCGGCCCAGCGCAGGGGCGTGGCGATCGGGGCGATCGTGGCCGTCAGGGCCGCCCCGCCGAGGACGGCGATAGCGGCGTAGATGCCGTCCGCGGTGGCCGCGCCCAGGCCGGCGGCGGCCCCTACCCGCAGGGAGGCGCGGGCGCTGAGGCCCGCGATCAGGACCGCGATCGCGCCGACGGGCACGGCGACGCCGTAGCCGGCGATCACGCCGGCGAGGAATGCGCTCATGACAGGGGTACGGGGACCGCCGGGCCGCCGGGGACACGCTGCTGTCGCCGGGCCCGGACGGGTGCGGCGGTGACAGCGGTCTTCGGCAGGCTCAGGGTGGTCACGCGCCCATGGTGGTTGCGCCCGGAGCGGCGGGCAACGAGTTTACGAGACGAGGGCGGGGGTTCGGGGTGACCACTGACGCAGAATGAAGGGGCCAGGGCCAGCGAATGCTGGGCCCCGGCCCCGGCCTCGACGGGAGTTGCGGTCCGCACCACCCACCGAGCTACGACATGAAGCTCTTGATTGTGATCTAGGAAACGGCGCCCGCGGCGAACGTGTCGCAGGTCTTCGGCGAGCCGCTCTCGTATCCCTGGCGGAACCATTGCTGGCGCTGAGCGCTGGTGCCGTGGGTGAATTCTGCCGGGTTGACCGAGCCGCCGCTGCGCTGCTGGAGGGTGTCGTCGCCGATCTTGCTGGCCGTGTCCAGGCCTTCCTGGATGTCCTGGTCGGAGATGCTCTTGAAGATCTTCTGGCCGCCCACGTCGGTGCCGGTGGCGTTCTTGGCCCAGACGCCCGCGTAGCAGTCCGCCTGCAGCTCGAGCTTCACCGAGAGCTTGTTGGCGTCGCCCGGGTTGCGTTCCTGCTCGCGGCGCATCGCGGCCTCGGTGCCGGCCAGGTCCTGGATGTGGTGGCCGTACTCGTGCGCGAGGACGTACGGCTGGGCGAACTCGCCCGGGGCGCCGAGCTGGTCGGCGAGCAGGCGGTAGAACGTGAGGTCGATGTAGACGCGGTCGTCGGCCGGGCAGTAGAACGGGCCCGTTCCGGAGTCCGCCGCGCCGCAGCCGGTGCGCACCTGGTTGGAGAAGAAGACCGTCTTCGACGGCTTGTACGGGTCGCCGAAGTTCTGCGGGAACGCGTCGGCCCAGTAGTCCTGGATCGAGTTGACGAACAGCGCGTTGCGGCAGTCCAGCTGCTTGATCGCCTCGGCCTGTGAGCATTCCTGCTGCAGCGACGTGTTGTCACCGGTCTGCGGTTCGCCGCCGCCACCACTGAGGTTGTTGATGCCGAAGTAGCCGCCCACGAGGGCGATGAGCACGGTCACGATGATCCCGGTCAGGCCGCCACCGCCGATCGGCAGGCCGCCGATGCCACCACCGCCACCGCCACCCGCGGAACGCTGGTCGTCGATCTGGCTCGTGTCGATCCTGGCGTTCTCGTTGAGTTCCATCTCGTCCTCCCGGCCCGAGGCCCGCGCACTCGGCGTGTCGCCCGTGTACCCGATGATCTTCCGCCTTAATCGGGTTGGGAACCGCGCCGGGGCGCCCGGTACACTTGCCCGGTGCTGCTCTGCGAAGGCTGACCTGCCCCGCGCCGACCGAGACACCTTCCGGCCGGCGCTTCCGTGTGCCCTGAGCCAGCCCTCCCGAGAGCGAGCGTTTTCATGATCACCGCCACCGGACTCGAACTTCGCGCCGGCGCCCGGATCCTGCTGTCCCCGACCACGCTGCGCGTGCAGCCCGGCGACCGGATCGGCCTGGTCGGCCGCAACGGCGCCGGCAAGACCACCACGCTCAAGGTCCTGGCCGGCGAGGGCCAGCCGTACGCCGGGGAGGTCACCCGGACGAGTGAGGTCGGCTACCTGCCCCAGGACCCCCGCACGGGCGACCTGAACGTCACCGCGCGCGACCGGGTGCTCTCCGCCCGCGGCCTCGACACGATCCTCGCCGAGATGCAGAAGCTCGAGGTCAAGCTCGAGGAGAGCACCGAGGACAAGCTCATCCGCCGGTACGGCCAGCTGGAGGACCAGTTCGCCAGCCTCGGCGGGTACGCGGCCGAGGCCGAGGCCGCCCGCATCTGCGCCAACCTCGGCCTGCCCGACCGGGCGCTCGCCCAGACCATCGGCACCCTCTCCGGCGGCCAGCGCCGCCGGATCGAGCTCGCCCGCATCCTGTTCGCCAACTCCGGGCAGAACGGCAAGGGCATCCTGCTCCTCGACGAGCCCACCAACCACCTCGACGCCGACTCGATCGCGTGGCTGCGCGGGTACATGGCCCAGCACAAGGGCGGGCTCGTCGTGATCAGCCACGACGTGTCCCTGCTCGAGGCCGCGGTCAACAAGGTCTGGTACCTCGACGCCAACCGCGCGGTCGCCGACATCTACAACGTGGGCTGGAAGACGTACCTCGAGCAGCGCGAGACCGACGAGCGCCGGCGCCGCCGCGAGCGCGCCAACGCCGAGAAGAAGGCCGGCGCCCTCATGGCCCAGGCCGACAAGATGCGCGCCAAGGCGACGAAGACGGTGGCGGCCCAGAACATGGCCCGCCGCGCGGAGAAGCTGCTCGGCGGCCTCGAAGAGGTACGCGTCTCCGACAAGGTCGCCAAAGTCCGGTTCCCGAGCCCCACCCCGTGCGGCAAGACGCCGCTGACCGCGTCCGGGCTGTCGAAGTCGTACGGCTCCCTCGAGATCTTCACCGACGTGGACGTGGCGGTCGACCGCGGCTCCCGGGTGGCGATCCTGGGCCTCAACGGCGCCGGCAAGACCACGCTGCTGCGCATTCTGGGCGGTCTGCTGACGCCCGACACCGGAGAGGTACGCCCGGGACACGGCCTGCGGCTCGGCTACTACGCGCAGGAGCACGAGACGCTGGACGTGGACCGCACGATCCTCGAGCACATGCGCAGCGCGGCGGCCGAGCAGACCGACACCGAGCTGCGGAAGATCCTGGGCGCGTTCCTGTTCTCCGGCGACGACGTGGAGAAGCCGGCCGGGGTGCTCTCCGGCGGCGAGAAGACCCGGCTGGCGCTGGCCACGCTGGTCTGCTCGGGCGCGAACGTCCTGCTGCTCGACGAGCCGACCAACAACCTGGACCCGGTGAGCCGCGAGCAGGTGCTCGACGCGATCGCCAACTATCCGGGGGCGATCGTGCTGGTCACGCACGATGCGGGGGCCGTCCAGGCGTTGAAGCCGGACCGGGCGATCCTGCTGCCGGACGGGGACGAGGACGCCTGGAGCGACGATCTGCTGGAGCTTGTCGAGCTGGCGTGAGATGGCGGCCGGTTCTCGTTGCGGTCTCTTCGCGGCGGGCTCGGCGGTTCGTATCGCCTGGGCGGCCTGCCTTGCCGGCCGCCGTTGCCTGGGCGTTGGGCTGGGCTTTCGGGCCGCGGGCGGGGCGCGGGCCTGTCGGAGGCTAGATCGAGGATCAAGGGCATCGTCGGTTGTCAACTGGTGCCCACACAGACAGTGCGACATCTGAGGATTCCCCGGTCACCTCGTGGGCCTCTCCGGGCGCTTCCCGCGCGCGTCGACGGGTGCGTCCCGGCCGTGGATCACGTCCCAGGGTGAACGTCGGGTAGACGCACAGTGACATCGTTGTCCCTTCCCGGGGGAGATGATGTTTGCGCAGGTCATCGACCCTTGATCGGCGGAGCGGCCCGGCGCCGGAGGGTGCCGCAGCGGCCCCGGCAAAACGTTTCACCGGCCGGCTGTGCAGGTCCGCGGGCGTCCGTCAGGCAAGAGTCTGACATTGATGCCCGTGGTCATCGTCAAGTTCCTGACACTGGTAAATGGGCACGCTGGCTAAGCCAAGATACCTAGCGCATGATCGTTGGAGGCGGTCTAATAGGTGGGACCGTATCGAACCGCACAGTCTGGGACGTGAGGATTCAACATGGCAGCCACGGGCACAGCCACCAGCACTGAGAAGGGTCGTCGAATCGTGGGGAGCGAGCGCCAGACGCTCGCGAAGGACCTGGTGAAGCGCTACACCTCCGGAGAGAGCATTCGGGCGCTGGCCGCATCCACCGGACGGTCGTACGGATTCGTGCACCGCGTGCTCACCGAGTCCGGCGTTCAGCTTCGCCAGCGGGGCGGCGCCCGCCGTCGCAAGAAGGCGTGACGACCAGCGAAGGCGTGGCGCCGGGCGGCGGCGTGACGACCAGCGCGGACTCGGGTTCCGAGGTCGGCGTCAGCTATGCACAGGACGGGCCGGTCGCAACGGTGACGTTGTGCCGGCCCGATGTGCTCAATGCACAGACGCCGGCCATGTGGTCGGAACTCGTCGACATTTCCCGGAAAATGCCGGGGGACGTGCGAGTCGTCATTGTCCGCGGTGAAGGACGCGCTTTTTCCGCCGGGCTCGACTTGTCGGCAGCACGGGGGGAAGGCGATTCTTCGCTGCCCGCCCTCGCGCGCTTGTCACCATCCGAGTGCGCGGAACGGATTGCCGGGTTCCAGGAAGCGTTCACATGGTTACGGCGCCCGTCGCTGGTCACCATCGCGGCGGTGCAGGGGCACGCCATCGGCGCCGGTTTCCAGCTGGCGCTCAACTGCGACATGCGGGTGCTCGCCGACGACGCCCGGTTCTCGATGGCTGAGGTGACGCTCGGGCTCGTACCCGATCTTGGCGGGACCAAACGGCTCACCGAGCTGGTCGGGCCGTCGCGGGCGCTGGAGATCTGCGTCACCGGCCGCCGGTTGCCGGCGGACGAGGCGGACCGGATCGGCCTGGCCACCGCGGTCGTGCCCCGCGATCAGCTGGACGCGGCGGTGTCGGACCTCGCCGCGGCTGTGCTCGCCGCCGACGCCGGTGCTGTCGCGGAGATCAAAGGGCTGCTGAGCGGCGCGCCGGGCCGCTCGTACGAGGAACAGGACCGTGCCGAGCGGGAGGCCCAGACCCGGCGCCTGCGCGACATGGTCGGCCTGGAGTAAGGAGCGAACCGGAACATCCCGGTTACCTGCGGAGTTGTCGTACCCAGCGGGCAGACTGTGCCTGCCGAACGTACCGACGCCCCGGAGGTGACGCATGGGACCCATGTCCGGCGGCTCCAGCTGGACCATGCTGCGCTCGATCCAGAATTCCGAGCGGGTCACCCAGCATCAGCTCAGCCGCGGCACCACGCGGCGCATCCTGCGGTTCGCCCGGCCGTACCGGCGGGACATCGCGGTCTTCCTCGTCACCGTCGTGTTCGCCGCCGGCATCGGCGTGGCCACCCCGGTGCTCGCCGGCCACGTCGTCAACGCGATCACCACGGGTGGCTCCGACGCCGCGGCCACGGTCGTCAAGCTGGCCCTGACGATCGCCGGGCTCGCCGTCGTCGACGCTTTCCTGTCCCTCGCCCAGCGGTGGTATTCGGCCCGCATCGGCGAGGGCATCATCCTCGACCTGCGCACCCGGGTGTACGACCACGTCCAGCGGATGCCGCTGCAGTTCTTCACGCGTACGCAGACCGGCGCGCTCGTCAGCCGCCTCAACAACGACGTCACCGGCGCCCAGCGCGCATTCACCTCCACGCTGTCCGGGGTCGTCAGCAACGTGATCCAGCTCGTGCTGACCGCCGCCGTCATGTTCAGCCTCTCGTGGCAGATCACCGTCCTGTCGCTGATCCTGCTGCCGATCTTCGTGATCCCCGCGCGCCGGGTCGGCAAGAAGCTCGCCGAGATCACGCGGGAGTCGTACAACCTCGACGCCAAGATGAACGCGACGATGACCGAGCGGTTCAACGTCTCCGGGGCGCTGCTGGTCAAGCTGTTCGGGCGGCCCGAGGCCGAGAACGCCCGCTTCGCCGAGCGCGCGCAGCGGGTGCGCGACATCGGCGTGCAGCAGGCCATGTTCTCGCGGACCTTCTTCGTCGCGATGCTGCTGGTCGCGTCGCTCGCCCAGGCTCTGACGTACGGGCTGGGCGGGTGGCTCGCCGTCACGGGCAGCGTCACCGCCGGCACCGTGGTGACGCTGGCGCTGCTGCTCACCCGGCTGTACGGCCCGCTCACCGCGCTGAGCAACGTCCGCGTCGACGTGATGAGCGCGCTGGTGTCGTTCGACCGGGTCTTCGAGGTGCTCGACCTGCGCCCCGGCATCGAGGAGAAGCCCGGCGCGGTCGCCATCCCGGCCGGCGCGGGCCGCCTCGAGTTCCGTGACGTGCACTTCCGCTACCCGCGGGCCGACGAGGTGTCGCTCGCGACGCTGGAGGACGTGGCGGCGCTGGACCGTACGGAGAACGCCCCCGTCCTGCGCGGCGTCGACTTCACCGTCGAGCCGGGCCAGATGGTCGCGCTCGTCGGTCCGTCCGGCGCCGGCAAGTCCACGACCTCCATGCTGGTGTCCCGGGTGTACGACGTCACCGAGGGCGCGGTGCTGGTCGGCGGCGTCGACGTGCGCGACGCGACCCTGGACTCCCTGCGCGACACCATCGGCGTCGTCACGCAGGACTCGCACCTGTTCCACGAGACCATCGCGGAGAACCTGCGCTACGCGCGGCCGGGGGCCACCGAGGAGGAGATGTGGGAGGCGCTGCGCGGGGCTCAGGTCGCTGATCTCGTACGGTCGCTGCCCGACGGCCTGGAGACCGTGGTGGGGGAGCGGGGCTACCGGTTCTCCGGCGGCGAGAAGCAGCGCATCGCCATCGCGCGGCTCCTGCTCAAGCATCCGTCGATCGTCATCCTCGACGAGGCGACCGCGCACCTCGACAGCGAGTCGGAGGCGGCCGTGCAGCGGGCGCTGACCACGGCGCTGCAGGGCCGCACCGCCCTGGTGATCGCCCACCGTCTGTCCACGGTGCGCGACGCCGACCTGATCCTGGTCCTCGACGAGGGCCGCATCGTGGAGCGTGGCCGCCACCTGGACCTGGTCGCGGCCGGCGGCCTGTACGCGGAGCTGTACCGCACCCAGTTCGCCGACAGCGCGCCGCTGGTGCCGTCCGACCCGGAGCCGGTCATCGTGCCGGTCCCGACGCCGATCGAGCCCTGACAGCAGCGACCGGACGGCCCGGCCGCCGAACGCCCGGGGCAACGGGACGAAGGCGGGACGACCCGGGCGTTGGAGGCCGGGGCGTGAGGGTCAGTGTGCGGGTGCGTGGCTCGGCAGCGGGCGTTGCACGAGGTAGGCGCATCGGATGCCGGTGTGGACCGTGCGGGACAAGTGGTCGCCGACGATGCCGTCCGCCTCGCCGACCCGGGCGATCGCCCGCCGGATGGCCTTTCCTACCGCCAGGCGGGCGTTCTCGGCGCCGTCCGCGAACTGCCGGGGCCGGCCGCCCAGCCCGGTGCCGGCGCCGAGCTGGGCGATGAGCCACTCGCGCTCCCGCCGCGCCCGTACCGCCCGTTCCGCGTGCCCGGTGGCCTCGGCTTCGTCGAGCTCGGTGGCCAGCTCGGTGAGGCGCTGCCGGTAGCCCTGCACCGCGGCCCGGTCCAGGACCGGCTGGGCGACGGGATCGCGTCCCGCCTCGGCGAGGCCCGAAACCCCCGCGACCAGGTCGACGGCGCGTACCTCCACGTTCGGGTTCGCCAGGAGGACGACGAGGTGCAGCATGCCGATGCTGTGCCGGACCACGGTGCTGCGGGTGCCGAGCGTGACCCGCCAGCCGCGTCCTTCCCGCGTACACGTGGCGACCTCGGGGTGCTCGCTCCCCGCGGTGAGCTCTTCCACCGGGAGGACGGCGAAGATCGGCGTGCCGGTGCCGGGGACGCCGTACCCCAGCGCTACGAGTGCCACCACCCGGACCATCGAATTCCCCCTCGCGCTCGACTGGCTCCGTCACCGTGCCGGGCCCGGGCGGCGACGCGCATCCGGGGCCGGCCCGTACGTTTTCCGCCGACGTCCGGGGGTCCGCCGGCCGGGCGGCAGATACGGCGTACCGGTCGGATATGTGTCCTGGCCGCTGTTGCGTTGGCGACTCGGCCGGAGTGGGCCGCTCCGTAGCGTTTGGACCCCGTCAGCCCTTCGCGCCGCCCGGGAGACATCGATGCGACTTCTGTGCCCGACCGTTGTCGGACGGGCCGCGGAGCTCGACCTGCTGGGCCGCCTCGTGCCCGCGGCGGCCCGGGGTACGGGCGGCACGGTGTTCCTCACGGGGAGCGCCGGGATGGGCAAGACGCGCCTGGCCCGCGCCGTGCAGCAGCAGGCCGACGAGCTCGGGCTGGTGGTCCTGCGCGGGCGGGCCGTGCCGTCGGTGCAGTTCCGCCCGCTGACCGAGGCCCTCCTCGGCGCGGTACGGCGTGGCGTGGCGCCCGATCCCGCGGGGCTGGGGCCGTACCGGTCGGCGATCGCGGGGCTGGTCCCGGAATGGGGGTTGCCGAGGTCGCCGGACCTCGACGGCCATCCCGTGGTGCTCGCCGAGGCGGTGCTGCGGCTGCTCGTCGGCGTCGCCGGGGACCGGGGCTGCCTGCTGGTGCTGGAGGACCTGCACGACGCCGACGCGGACACGCTCATGATCGTCGACTACCTGGCGGACAACATCGCCGATCAGCCAGTCCTGCTGCTGGGAACGATGCGGCCCGGGCACGAGTGCACCGCGCTGGCGTACGCGGCCGAGCAGCGGCGCAGCGCCTCGGTGCTGGCCCTGTCCCCGCTGGACCCGGCGGCGGTGCGCCTCATGGCGGCCGGCTGCCTGGGCGTTGCACCGGCCGAGGTCCCGCAGGCGGCGCTCGACCGGGTGGTCCGATCCAGCGACGGCGTCCCGTTCTACGTGGAGGAACTGCTCTCCGACATGGTCACGAACGCCATGCTGATCAGTGCCGGAGAGGGAGAGGCCGACGGCGGGCCGGCGTCGTCGGACGCTGTGGCGTCGCCCGTGCCGGCGGCGGTGCGGGCCGGTGTCACCGACCGGGCGCGGCGGCTGAGCGTGGCCGCGCAGCGCCTGCTGATGGTGGCCGCCGTCTGCAGCCAGCCGTGCCCCGGGCCGGTGCTCGGCGCGGGCGCCGGTCTGGACGCGTCCGGGCTGCGGATCGTGCTGCGCGAGGTCACCGGCGCCGACCTGCTGACGGTCGACAGCCGCACCGGCCGGTACGCGTTTCCGCACGCGCTGGTGGCGGACGCGGTGCGCGACTCGGCCCTGCCGGAGGAGCTGGCGGAGGCGTCCCGTTCGGCCGCGGAGGCGATCGAGCGGACGTGCGCCGGGTTGCCGGAGGAGTGGTGTGTGCTGGCCGGCCGGCTGTGGGAGGACGCCGGCGAGGACGAGCGGGCGGCGACCCTGTTCCATCGAGCCGGTCGCCGCGCGGCCGATCAGGGTGCGGTCCGGACAGCCGTGACGCTGCTGGAGCGGGGCCTGAGGCTGGCCACCCGCGGCGCCGGGAGCCATCCGGAGACCGGGCTGATCGTCGAGGCGCTGCTGGAGATGCTCGTCGCCTCGGGGGAGGTGACGCGGGCCCGCCGGCTCTCCGCGCAGGTGGACCGGCACGTCGCCGCGGCGCAGCGGGCGGCGGTGCACCTGCGGGTGGCCCGCGCGGCGGTGGCGGCCGGGCAGTGGGACGCCGGCCGGCGCGAGCTGGCCGAGGTGCGCGAGCTGACCGGCCCGGACGCCGGCACGGCCCTGACCGCCGCCACCGACGTGGTGGCCGCCCGGCTGGCCGTGGCCGACGATGACGCGTACCGGTTGCGCCGGGCCGAGGAGCTGGCGCGCCGGGCGCTGCGGACGGCCGGCGCCGGCCCGCTGCCGGACCTGGCGTGCGAGGCGCTGGCCGTGCTCGGCGTGTGCGCCCGGGTGGACGACCTCGGCCGGGCCGACGAGCTGTTCGCGCGCGGGCTGGCTGTGGCGGAGCGGTACGGCCTGACGCTGTGGCGCATCCGGTTCCTGTTCCACCTGGGCGCCCACGCCGCGATCCGGTATGCCGACCCCGCCGGTCTCGTCGAGGCCCGCGACACGGCGTCCGACGCAGGTGCGGTGATCACGGCGCTCGACGGCGACGCGGAGCTCGCGGTCCTGCAGACGTGCCGCGGCGAGTACGAGCCGGCCGCCCGCCGCGCGCTCCACTGCGAACAGGTGGCGCACCGGCTCGGGCTCGACGAGCTCCGCCTTATCGCGCTGGGGCTGCGGATCTGCGTGGCCGCCCATCGGGGGAGGCGGGACGAGGTCACGGAACTGCTGGCCGCGTACGACGGTTCGGGCGGGCGGCACTGCGACTTCACGGCGGCGCTTCAGGGCTTCGGACTGGCGGTCTGCTCGTTGCTGGAGGAGGACCACGCCCGCGCGTACGCCGAGATGACCGAAGCCGTGGCCCTGGAGTCGAACCGGCCCCCGGAATACCTGTCGCTGAACCACGGCCTGCACCTGCTCCTGACGGTCCTCGCCGGTACGGCCGGCTGGGCCCAGTACGACTCGCTGGCCCTGTCGGCGCGCGGGCAGGCCGGATGGAACCGGCTGTTCATGGCCGTCGCCGGGGCGGTGCTGGCCGGGCGCGGCGGCGACCACGACCTGGCGGACCGCATGATGGCCGAGTTCGACCAGGTGGCCGCCGCGTACCCGCTGGGCCGGCATCTCGGGTTGCGGCTGGCGGCCGAGGCGGCGGTGGAGGACGGCTGGGGGCGGCCCGGGCCGTGGCTGCGGCTCGCCGAACAGCACTTCCATGCCGTGGGCGTGCCCCGGGTGGCGGACGCGTGCCGCGCGTTGCTGCGCCGGGCCGGGGAACGCGCCCCGCAGCGCCGCCACGGGGCGGACCGGATCCCGGCCGTGCTCCGGCAGGCCGGCGTCACGGTGCGCGAGTACGAGGTCCTCGCCCTGCTCGTCGACCGGATGACCAACCAGCAGATCGGTGAGCGGCTGTTCGTGTCGCCGCGCACCGTGGAGACGCACGTGACGCGCCTGCTGGCCAAGACGGGCCTCGCCGATCGCACGGCGCTGGCCGACCATGCGAGATCCGTGACCGCCCGGACCGGGGATCCCGGCCGGGAACCGGCAGAACGAGGGAGCGCCCGATGACCCAGGTCCGAGACAAGTCCCGCCTCGGGCGGGTGACCCCGGCCGTGGTCGCCGCCCTCGCGGTGGCCGGCGCGCTCCCGGCCCCCGGGTTTGCGCAGGCCGGGACCGGCAGTGCGCGGCAGTGGCGATTCATCTCCGTGTCCCCGGTGAAGGGGACCGGAAACCTGCACGCGGTGGCGGCCCGGTCGGCCACCGACGCCTGGGCGGTGGGGTGGACGAACCACCCCGACACCGGTGCGGCCACCGCCCTGGCCGAGCGCTGGACGGGTACGGGCTGGCAGGCCGTGCCGGCGCCTGCCTCGGCGGGTACGCAATCCTGGCTCTCCGATGTGGACGTGCTGCCCTCGGGGGATGCCGTCGCCGTCGGAAGAGAGCTGTCCGGCGATGTCTCGGTGCCGCTCATCGAGCGCTACCCGGCGGCCGGAGGACCGGGCGAGGTGGTGCCCGGTCCGGAGCCCGCCGTCGCCGGAGCCTGGCAGGGGGTGAGCCTGTCCTCGGCCACGGACGGGTGGGCGGTCGGCCAGGCGGGTTCCGGGTCACCGGGCGACCCCGCGAAGGCCATGATCGCCCGCTGGGACGGGACCCGGTGGTCGCGCGTACCGAGTCCCGGGGCGGGGACGTCGAGCAGCCGCTTGACCGCCGTCGTGGCCGTCTCGCCGAGCGACGCGTGGGCTGTCGGAGGGCTGCGGGACGCCGGCACTCCGGACGTGGACGAGGCGCTGGTGCTGCACTGGGACGGGGTCTCGTGGAGCCGGGTCGGCGGCCCCGCGCCGAGCCCGGGCGGGACCACGCTGCTCGGGGTGGCGGCGGCCGGGCCGGGGGAGGTGTGGGCGGTCGGGCGCACCGGGCCGGAGTCGCAGCCGCGGGCCGTGGCGCTGCACCGTACGCACGGGGTGTGGCAGGAGCTGCGGTCGACGCGGGCGGCGGCCACCCAGTTCAGCGACGTGGCGGTCGTCGCGCCCGGTGACGTCGAGCTCGCCGGCTATCAGGTGCCCTTCACCGAGGAGACCGTGAACCTCGAGCACTGGACCGGTGCCGGGCTGGAGCCGGACTCCACGCTCGTCGGTCCGGCGGGCGACGACCACATCGCCTCGGCCCTGAGCGGGATCGCCGCCGAGCCGGCCGGCGGTCCGCTGTGGGCGGTCGGCTGGGCCACCACGGTCACCCGGCCGGTCATGCAGCCGGTCACGCTGCGGTCGGACCGCTGATCCCGTACGGCGCAAGCCGGCCCGTACCCCCGGACAGGGCGTACGGGCCGGCGGGGCAGTGGGGTCAGAAGCCGACCACCCAGCGCTGCGCCAGGGTCCCGTTGCAGCGGAAGATCTGCATGGCCGTGTTGGGCTGCGTGGTGGCACCCGGCACGTCGACGCAGAAGCCGGTGTCGGTGAAGTGCACCCGCGACTCGATCTTCACCACGTTCGGCAGGGACGCGCCGGTGTTGTACTCCTCGTTGCTGATGGGCACGCAGGTGCCCTGCAGCAGGCGGGCGCCGTTGAACGCACCGTCGAAGGCGTCGAAGCAGAAGCCGCTCAGCTGGTTGCGGAACTTGTAGTGGTTGGTGCCGACCTTCTCCGACTCCCAGCCCTGCGCGATGCTCTCGAGCCCGGTGGTGACGCAGGGGTTCTGCACGATGGCCGCGAACTCGGCCGTCGACAGGCCGGCCGGCTCGAGGCACAGGTTGTTGCCGACGTTGCGGATGAAGGTGAAGCTGCCGCCGATCTTCGGTGACACGGTCCCGGCGGAGGCCGGGGACGCGCCGGCGCCCACGGACAGCCCGGCCATCAGCATCGCCGCGGCGGCCGCGCCCAGGATGGTACGGATGATGCGACCCATGGAACGGATCCCTTCCCTCGGTGTGTCGGGCCGGGACGTCGCCGTCCCCGTCGCCCGGTTCACCTCCGAAGGCGTGCCACCGCGTGCCATGCCCGTGCCATCGGCGTCAGTCGTGCAGGGAACCTGTCATCGGGCCCTTCGGGTCGCTCGCGATGCACCGGACGCCCCGGTCGAGGAACCAGGAGTTCTCGTCCGGGTACTGGTAGTAGACGTCGAGGGTGTCGGCCTCGTCGGGGGCGTACCGGTCGAGTTCCTCGGTGCAACGATCGTTGGCCTGCTTCTCGACCGCCTTCTCGCCCGGATAGGGGCCGCGCGGCAGGTCGAAGGTCGCGTACACCTCGCCCTTGTGCGGTTTGCCGCAGGCCACCAACGGGACGCTGCTGCGGCCTCCGATGGGGTCCAGGCTGCCCAGACACTGGCCGACCTCCAGTTCGTCGACCGGCACGCGGTTGAAGGCGTCGGCGAACCCGGCACGCCCTGACGCGTCGTTGGTGGAGGTGTCGTCGGTCGCGACGGCGATGGCGACGCCCACGACGATGGCTGTGATCCAGCAGCCGGCGAGCACGAGACCGGTGATCGCCAGGCCCTTGCCGCGCTGGGGGCGCCGCCGGGTCTGGACGAGGCCGACGATGCCGAACACCGTCGCGAACAGGACACCGCCGAGGATGCCGAAGATCAGCGAGGCGATGGCGAAGCCGTTGGTGCCGGGGTAGGCCTGCTGCGGCGGGGGCGCGAAGCCGGGGGCGGGCGGGAAGGGCTGGTTCGCGTACGGGCCGGGCTGGTTCGCGTACGGGCCGGGCTGGGAGGCGTACGGCTGGGGGTGGGGCTGCTGGGTCACGGCGAGGACGCTAACAACCGGGCCGATCGGCCGCTGTCCCCGATGATCTCGATCCGGCATCGGCGGCCGTGCGCAGCTCCGCGAAGGCCGCGGCGAGCGTGTCCACCGTGTAGTGCGCGTTCAGGCCGCTCGGGTTGGGGCAGCACCCAGACCGGTACGCCCGCGATCCGGTCCGGCTGCCGGCCCATCGTCGCTTTCGGGCGGGCGAAGGCCGTCCGGTACGCCGTCACGCCCAGCACCGCCAGGAACCGCGGCCGCCACCGGTCCACCAGCGCCGCGAGGATCTCGCCGCCCGCGACCAGCTCGGCCGGGGAGAGCTCGTCGGCGCGGGCCGTCGCGCGGGCCACCACGTTCGTGATTCCCAGCCCGGCGTCGGGCAGCGACCACTGCTCCGACGGGTGCAGCTGCCGGTCGGTGAAGCCGGAACGGTGCAGGGCCGGCCAGAAGCGGTTGCCCGGGCGGGCGAAGTGGTGGCCGGTCGCCGCCGAGTACAGGCTCGGGTTGATCCCGGAGAACAGCACCCGCAGGCCGGGGCCCACCAGGTCGGGGATGGTCCGGCCGGCCGCGGCGGCGACCTCGGCCTGCGTCGGCCGCGGCGGGAACGGCGGGGAGGAAGGGGCCGATGTCCCGGTACGGACGGGCAGAGCGGGGCGGCGCCGGGACGACATGAGCCGAGCCTATCCGCGCAGAACGCGCAGAGCCCGGCGCGCGAAGTCCGCCTCGGGGTCCGAGGCTTGAGGTGGACGGCCGCTGTGACACTCGGACCCCTTGCGGAGATCAGGAGGAGCGCGGGCATGGGTCCATCGAGGGGGTGGTCCGGCGGGCGTACCCGGCGGCCGGCGGCGGGAACGGGCACGCTGGGGGCGGACGGCGTGACGGGCGGGGAAGGAGGGACCGGGCGATGATCCTGCTCTCCGATCCCCGGGTCGCCGCCGTGCCCAGCCGGGACGACGGCGATCGGCTCGTCGACCTGCGGGACGTGCCCGAGCTGCGGCTCGACGGCCGGGCCGCCGACCCGGCCGGCGCGTACGCGCGGTTGCGTTCCGAGGTCGCGTCACGGCTGGTCGATGCGCAGAGCAAGCTGCCGGACGGCGTACGGCTGCTGGTGGTCGAGGGGTACCGGCCGAGGGCGGCGCAGCAGGCGATCTTCACGGGCTACCAGGAGGAGCTGCGCCGGTTGCACCCGTCGTGGGGCGAGGCGCGGCTGCGCGTGGAGGCGAGCAAGTTCGTCTCGCCGGTGGAGGTCGCGCCGCACAGCACCGGCGGCGCCGTCGACCTGACGCTGTGCACGCCGGAGGGCATCGAGCTGGACATGGGTACGCCGGTCGACGCCACCCCCGTGGAGAGCGACGACGCCTGCTTCACCGGGGCGCGGAACATCAGCGCGGCGGCCGGGGAGAACCGGCGGGTGCTGATCGACGCGCTGACCGCCGTGGGGCTGGTGAACTATCCGACCGAGTGGTGGCACTGGTCGTACGGGGACCGCTACTGGGCGCTCACCACGGGTGCCGGGCAGACGAGGTACGGGCCCTTGTAGCCGCTCGTTACCGTGCCCGGCCATGATCCCCATGACGCTCGCGGACATCGCTGCCGTCGTACGCGGAACCGTGTGTGACGGTGACCCGGCGACGACCGTGACCGCGCCGGTCCGCTACGAGACCTCCCGGGTGGAGCCCGGCGGGATGTTCGCCGCGTTCGCCGGTGAGCGCCGCGACGGGCACGACTTCGCCGGTCAGGTCGTCGCCGCAGGTGCCGCCGCGGTGCTGGCGTCGCGGCCGGTCGGCGTCCCGGCCGTGGTCGTCGAGGACGTACGGGCGGCGTACCAGATGCTCGCCGCGGAGGTCCTCACCCGCCTGCCGCACGTCCACCGGATCGGGGTGACCGGGTCGTCCGGGAAGACGTCCGCGAAGGACCTGCTGGGGCAGGTGCTCGGCCGGCTCGGACCGGCCGTCGCGCCGCCGGGAAACCGCAACAACGAGATCGGCGTGCCCGAGACGGTGCTGCTGACGACGACGGAGACCCGGTTCCTGGTGACCGAGCTGGGGGCGCGGCACGTCGGGGACATCGCGGCGCTGATGCCGGTCGTCCGCCCGCACACCGGCGTCGTGCTCGGCGTCGGCACCGCCCACATCGGCGAGTTCGGCGGTCGCGGGGCGATCGCGCGGGCCAAGGCGGAGCTGGTGGAGGCGCTGCCGCCGGACGGGCTCGCGGTGCTCAACGCCGACGACCCGGTGGTGGCGGCGATGGCGGGGCGTACGCGGGCGCGCGTGGTCACCTTCGGGCGGCACCCCAACGCCCGGATCCGCGCCGAGCGGGTCGAGCTGGACGGTGCGGCGCGGGCCCGCTTCCGGCTGCGGACCCCGGACGGTACGGCCGACGTGGCGCTGCGCCTGCACGGCGAGCACTTCGTGACGGCCGCCCTGGCCGCGGCGGCCGTGGCCCTCGATCACACCGACGACGTCCGGCTGATCGCGGACGCTCTGAGCAGTGCGACGCCCCGGTCCGCCGGGCGGATGCGGGTGAGCGAGCTGCCTGGCGGCGTGACCGTGCTCGACGACGCGTACAACGCCAATCCGGAGTCGATGGTGGCCGGGCTGCGCACGCTG
The DNA here is from genome assembly GCF_016464385.1 of Nucisporomicrobium flavum. GTDB lineage: Bacteria > Actinomycetota > Actinomycetes > Mycobacteriales > Micromonosporaceae > Actinoplanes > Actinoplanes flavus_A. Next base: position 215,368 of record NZ_JADMLH010000012.1, read on the forward strand.
ACGGCGATGGCGGGCGGGCGCCGCCGGACTGTCGCGGTGCTCGGGCAGATGAACGAGCTCGGGGAGGGCTCGGCGGCCGCGCACGTGGAGGTGGGGCGGGCCGCCGTACGCCTGGGCGTCGACGTGGTGGTCGCCGTGGGCAACCGGGACGCGGCCGGCTACGGCGGCACGTACGCGCCGGACCGGAACAGCGCCGAGGAGGTGCTGCGGGACCTGCTGCGGCCGGGCGACGTCGTGCTGGTGAAGGCGTCGAACAGCCTGGGCCTGTCCGAGCTCGCTCAGAGGGTTCGGGAGGCGCCGCCGTCGACCGGCACCGCGAGCCCGGTCAGGTAGCTCGCCGCCGGGGACAGCAGGAACGCGGCGACCCGGCCGAACTCCTCCGGCTCGCCGAGGCGCCCCAGCGGGACGGAGGCCGCGGCATCCACGGCCGCCTTCTCGGCGTCGCCCGTGGCCGCGAACAGCTCCCGGTTGCGGTCGGTCAGCACGCGGCCCGGGAGCAGGCTGACCACGCGGATGCCGCGCGGGGCGTACTCGTCGGCCATGTCCTTGGCGACGCCGGCGAGCCCGGGGCGCAGGCCGTTGGACAGGCCCAGCCCCGCGATCGGCGTCCGGGCCGAGGTGGACAGCACGAAGCCGATCACGCCGCCGGCGCCCAGCGCGCCGGCGAAGGTGCGGGCGGCGCGTACGGATCCGAGGAAGACCGTCTCGAAGGCCTCGCGCCATTGCTCGTCGGTCTGCGCGGCAGCCGTGCCGTGGCCGGGGCCGCCGACCGAGATCAGCGCGCCGTCGAAGCGGCCGAACCGCTCGGTCGCGGCGCGCACGAGCAGGCCGGGTGTGTCCGCGTCGGTGAGGTCCGCGGCGACGCCCACGGCACCGTCGCCGAGGTCGCGCACGGCTTCGTCGACGCCGGCCTGCGAGCGGGAGGAGACGACGACTTTCGCGCCGTCGGCGACGAGCGCCTGCGCGGTCGCGAGGCCGAGGCCGCGGGAGGCGCCGGTGAGGACGTAGACGCGGTCGGCGAGGCCCAGATCCATGCCGCCGATCCTATCCGCGGCGCAGGTGCCGCGCGGTCGGCTCGTCCGCCGGCAGGAACGCCTCGATGGCCAGCTCGGACAGGGTGACGTCGCGGGGCGTACCCAGCACCGAGGTGATGCTGAAGAACGACAACTCCGTCCCGCCGGCGTCGTACCGCAACGGCACGACCGGGCCGTCGGGCTCCCGATCGTCGTCCGGGCCGGGCAGGGCGCGCAACTCGTCGTGCAGCGCGCGCAGCACCGGGTCACCGGAGGCGAGGGCCTGGTGGTCCAGGCGGTGCAGGACATGCGTACGCCACTGGGCCAGGTTCCGGATGCGCGGCGCCATGCCGGCCGGATGCAGCGACAGCCGCAGGACGTTCACCGGCGGCTCCAGCAACTCCGCCGCCGCGCCCGCGGTCAGCACCGCGATCGCCGCGTTGCCGTCGACCATCGTCCAGTGCCGGTCGACCAGCACGGCCGGGTAGGGCTCGTACCCGGCGAGGACGTCACGCAGCGACGCCAGCACCGCGGCCAGGTCCGGGCTGCCGAGGTCCGTCTCCGAGAAGGCCGGTGCGAAACCGCCGGCCAGCAGCAACGCGTTCCGCGCCCGCAACGGTACGGCCAGTTCCTCGGCCAGCCGCAGGATCATCTCCCGCGTCGGACGGGCCCGTCCGGTCTCCACGAAGGACAGATGCCGCGCGGAGACCCCGGCCTGGCTCGACAGCTGCAGCTGGCTCAACCGGCGGCTCCCGCGCCACTGCCGCAGCAGCGTCCCCACGTCACCCATGCGCCGATCGTAGGGAGGCCGCCGACCGGCGCCCATGACCTCCGAGGTAATCGACCCGCTTACCGCCCCGCGGCGACAGTGGGTCCATCGCAACCGAGAGAGGACGACATGAGCGACTTCGACACCGTGGTGGAGCGTTACCTGGCCGCCTGGAACGAGACCGATCCCGCCGTACGCAGCGCCACGATCGCGGACGTCTTCGCCGAGGATGTGCGCTACGTGGACCCGGTCGCCGCCGTACGGGGCCGCGAGGAGCTGCACGCGCTGATCGGCGCGGCCCAGCAGCAGTTCCCCGGCCTGGTGTTCACCCCGGGCGGCCCGGCCGACGCGCACCACGACCAGGGCCGCTTCACCTGGCACCTGGGTCCGGCCGGGGCCGAGCCCGTGGTGGTGGGTTTCGACGTGGTGGAACGGGACGCCGACGGGCGGATCCGGACGGTGCTCGGCTTCATCGACCGCGCGCCCGCCTGAGTGTGCCCCCGGGCCGGCAACGGCCGAACGGGGGGCCGGCCCGGTAGGGTGCCCGGGTGCTGGACGGACTCGACGAGGTGGACTGGGCTGCGCTGACGCACGCGTACGGCCCCGCGGACGACGTGCCCGGCCTGCTGCGCGAGGCGGCCCTGTCCGACCTCTACGAGCGCCTCTTCCCCCAGGGGACCGTCTACCCCGCGACCGCCGCGGCGGTGCCGTTCCTCGTCGAGCTGGCCGCGGAGGGGCGGGCGGAATTCCTGTGGATGGTGGGCGCCCTCGCCGGCGCCGCGCCCGTGCGGCCGGGGGTGCTGGCCTGCCGGGATCGGCTCGTGCCGTTGCTCGCCCATCCGGATCCGGCCGTGCGGGAGGCGGCCGCGTATCCGCTGGCCCAGCTCGGCACGGCGGATGAGCTGCTGCGCGCACGCTGGGCGGAGGAGTCCGACGCCCGGGTCCGTGCGTCGCTGGTGCTCGCCCTGCGGCTCACGGAGGCGATCACCGACCCGTCGCCCACCGTACGGGCGGCAGCCGCGGTCGCCCTGGCCCGGGGCGGCACGCCGTTCCCGCGGGACCCGGCCGTCATCGAGGCCGTGGCGACCGCGGCCGAGGCCGGTGCCGAGGTGTCCTGGCTGCACGCCGACCCGTTCGGGTGGCTCGACGTGGTGGTCCGCGCCGCGCCCGGGACAGCCCTGCCCACCCGCCTGATCGGCTCCTCCTCGGCGGACGTACGGTCCGCGGCGGCGCGGGCGCTCACCCTGCGCTGCCAGGACAGCCGCTCGGCGCCCGCGGAGCTGGTTCCGCTGCTCGAGCCGCTGCTCACCGATCCGAAGACCCGCGACGCCGCGGTCGGGGCGTTACGCCGTTGCGGGCGCGCCGCCGCGCGCTTCGCCGGTGCGCTCGCCGAGGTGGCGGCCGATTACCCGGGCACCGCCGCGAGCCGGTCGATCACCGCCGAGCTGCGGGCCGTCGAGACGCTGATGCTGATAGGGGATCCGCGCTGGGTGGAGCCGGTGATCAGGGCCGCGCGCGACGGGAACACCCCGCGGGTGCACGCCCGGATGCCGGTGTCGTGCTCGCCGCCGGTGCTCGAGGCGGTCCGCCGGGCGCTGCGGGACCTCGCCGGGGATCCGGGCGCCGGACGGGCGATCGAGGCGCTGTGTGCCGTCCTGGGCCGATGGGAGGGCGCCGCGGGGGAGGCAGTGCCGGAGCTGGTCGCCGCGCTGCCGTCCGCGCCGGCCGCCGCCGCCCGGGCGCTGCTGGCGATCGGCCACCTCGGCGGCGAGATGGTCCCGGGGCTGCGGACGCTCGCGGGCGAACCGGGTGGCCTGGCCGCCGCCACCGCGCTGTTCCGGCTCACCGGCGATCCGGGGCCGGCGCTGCGGGCCCTGCTCACCGCCCGGCCGCCGGTCCCGGCCGGCATCGTCGCCGTGCTCGGGCCCCTCGCCCAGCCCGTCGTGCCCGGTTTCGAGCTGCTGCTCACCGGCGAGGCCGCCGCGAGCCAGCCGCAGTGCGCCGGTCAGGTGCTGGCGGCCCAGGTCGTGATGGCGGCGACCGGCGACACGACGGCGGCCCTGCGGACCGTCCAGGCGATCCTGCGCACCGGCGGGCCGCGGGCGGCGCTGGGGGCGGCCGTGGTCGCCGAGCTGGTCGAGGGAGGGTCCGCCGTCCGCCTCCGCGGCGAGCTCGCCACCTGGGAGCCGGAGCTGCGGGCGCTGCTGGACGATCCGCGCGCGGACGTCGAGGCGGCCGGTGCGCTGTGGCGGCTGGGCGTCCCGGCCGCGGAGCTGGTGCCCGCGGTGCTCGGCGCGATCGAGCGGGGCAGCCGGGTCGCGGCCGCGGCGAGGCTGCTGCGGGAGATGGGTGCGACGGCCGAGATCGCCGCGCTCGTCCGGCGCGACCGGCGGATCCATGCCGCCGGGATCGACGACGACATCGTCATCAACGACGAGGTGCTGCGGGAGAGCCTGGCCGCCGCGGGCTGAGCCCGGCCGTCATCCGCGGCGCAGGACGCGTACCCTTCCGGCAGCCTGGACGGCCACCGATCCTGCTGCCGTACCCATCGCGGGAAGCCGGCGGGGACGCGGCGCGGACCGGCCGTCGTAACGCATCGCGGCCTCCCGGGCGGCCAGTTCCGCTCCGGCCGGGCGCGGCAGGGCGTCCCGGGCGGCGAGCTCCCGGGCGAGATCCCAGCCGTCACGCAGCGAACCCTGCGTCGGCCGGGACGCGGCCCACGCCGACCATTCCCGGACCCACCGCGGGCCGAATGCGGCCGCCAGGCCCGGCCACTGCCGCGCGACCTCACCGGCACGCTTGCGCAGCAGGGCGGCCCGCGCGACCTCGACCAGACGATCGTCGAAACCCGGCGGTACGGGCGCCCCGGCCGTCAACGCCGCCACGAGCGCCGCCTGCCGCTCGGCCAGTGAGCTCATGTGACCGTGGGATAGCCGGAGGCGGCCGCGATCGCGTCCAGCTCGGTGCGCAGGTCGTCGGCCGGCGGATAGTCGCCGTCGCGCTCGAGCATGAGCGCGGGCGGCCGGTGCCGGGAACACAGCTCGCTGACCAGGGCGAGCACCTCCCGCGGCACGGCGTCGGTGTGCGTGTCGTGGTAGACACCGTCGTGCGCCGAGCCGCCGGCCACGTGGCAGTACGCGATCCGCTCCAGCGGCACCCGGTCGAACAACGCCGCCGGGTCGGTGCCACGGTTCACGGCGTTGGCGTACACGTTGGCCACGTCCAGGAGGAGCAGGGCGTCCGTACGCTCCAGGATCTCCGTGAGGAACGCGCCCTCGTCGAGCTCGTCGTCCGGCCAGTCGAACAGCGCGGCGATCGGTTCCAGCGCGATCGGCACGTCCAGCTCGGCCTGCGTACGCCGGACGTTCGCGACCACCGCGTCCACCGCCTCCCGGCTGCGCGGGACCGGCAGCAGGTGCCCGGCTTCGACGCCGCCCGCCCGGACGAACGCGATGTGCTCGCTGACCAGCGGCGAATCCAGGCGCTGCGCCACCGTGGCCAGGTGCGTCACCCGCGCGGGCTCGACCGGCTCGGCGCCGCCCAGCGACAGCTTCACGCCGTGCGGCACCACGGCGACGCCGCGCTCACGCAGCCGGGTGAGGCCGGGCGGCAGGTCGCCGTGCGCGTGCACCGACTCGGCGACCACCTCGGCGAAGCGCAGCCCCGGCAGGTCGGTGACGAAGCCGGAGATCTCGGGGCGCCAGCCGATGCCCACCCCGTAGGTCTCGGTCATCCGCCACAGCCCCCGCCGCCGCCGCAACCACCGCCCCCGCCGCACGAGCTGCCTCCGGAGCAGGAACTGCCGCTGCTGCAGCTCGAGCTGCTACCGCCGTCGGAGCCGCTGCCCGTCGAGCCGAAGGTGCGCTGGATCTCCGCCTCCGCGGCGAAGGCCGGATCCATCGTGTAGAGCGAGGCCGCACCGAACAGGGCCACGCCCATGGCCGCGCCCGCCGCACCGTAGGTCGCGTACGACGGTGCCTGCACGGGGGACAGGTAGTCGTAATTCCGGCGTACCTGGCTGATGCCGGTGCGGGCCGCGGTCGTCGCGATGCGCGTACCCGGGCGCAGCGTGAGGGTGACGACGCTCGCGATGCCGATCGCGAAGACGAGGAACATGACCGGCTTGTCGTTGGCGACGCCGGCGAAGAACCGCATGATTCCGACGAGAACCAGCGCCAGGCCCGCGAACGCCCACATCCGCGCCGTCCGGATCGCGGCCGGTGTCACCGCGAGGCCGTTCGCCTCCAGGCCGGCGCGCAGCTGGTCGAGCGTCGAGCGTACCCATGGGTCGGTACCGACCTCCCGGGCGCGGATGCGCTTGCCGGCGGCGTTGTAGACGGCCGTGTCCAGCGGGGTGACGCCGCTGGGCATCGGGCCGGTCTGGCACAGCGTCTTGTCCGGCGCGCTGCCGATCGCGCCGGCCCCGCGCAGGCCGCCGAGCGCGGCGTAGACCGCGAGCCGGTCACCGCCGTTCAGGTACGCGATCTGCTGCGGGCCGAGCTTGTCGACGGGGGCGCCGCGCGTCCCTGCGAACAGGAAGCTGCGGTGGATGGCGGCCAGCACCGCCACCACCGCGACCGCGCCGAGGTAGAGGGCCAGGAAGGTCATGCCGGGGATGCCCCAGGTGTCGCCTTGGGCCGCGAGAGCCATGTGACCTCCCGTGATAGCAGGGTTGCAGGCCCTCATTGTGCAGGTCGGCGCAACGCCGTCACGACCGCCGAACGGCTCCCTCGACGACGTCGAGCACCCGGCTCAGCTCGCCGGCCGGCCGGCCGGTCGCCAGATGCAGCACCAGGCCGTCGTACGCCAGCTCCAGGAACTGAGTCAGCACGTCCACGGGTACGTCGTCGCGCAGCACGCCCGCGTCGCGCTGGCGCTCGAGCCGGTCCCGGGTGGCCGAGGCGATCGCGGCGGACCGTTCCGTCCAGCGCTTGGCGAACTCGGGGTCGGTCCGCAGCCGCCGCGACACCTCCAGCTGGGTGCCGAGCCAGCCGGCCGTGTCGCCGCTGCCGCCGGCCCGCTCCAGCAGGTCGCGCATCACCTGGACGAGGCCGTTGCGGGCGACCGTCTCCACCATGGCGGCGGCGTCGTCCTCGGCCACGGCGAGGAACAGGGAGTCCTTGTCGCGAAAATGGTGGAAAATCGCGCCTCGCGACAATCCGGTCGCCTCCTCGAGGCGGCGGACCGTGGCGCCCTCGTAGCCGTACCGCGCGAAGCATCCGCGCGCCGCCCCGAGGATCTCGTGGCGGCGGGCCGCTAGCTGGTCCTGGCTTACCCTGGGCACGCCACGATGGTGTCATGACCGTTCCGGCGCTTGCAATCCGTACGTACGGCTTGGCAGGCTCTGGCTCCGGGTCCGGCCGTTGTTAACACTGTTGGGCTGTTGGCTCCCGTATTCACTCACGTACAGTGCCCGGGTGCCCCTCGTCTTCCTCGCCCTGGACGACACCCTGCTCGACCGCAGTGGTGCGTTCAAGTTGTGGGCGAAGGGATTTCTCGACGAGATCCAGGCACCACACGAAGACCTCGACTGGTTACTCTCCGTCGACGCTGATGGCCTGACGTCCCGGTGGGATCTCGCGGATCTCATCCGTGACCGGTACCAGCTCGACGTGCCGTCGATCGACCTGCGCGAGGAGCTGCTCGAGGGGCCGCTCGCGTACGAACGCCTCGACCCGCTCGTGGCCTGCGCGCTCCAGATCGCCGGTGACGCCGGCTGGGTGCCTGTCGTGGTCACCAACGGCCCGCACGAGCAGCAGGAGACCCGCATCCGGCGTACCGGCCTGGACCGCTACATCGCCGACTGGGTCATCTCCGAGCAGGCCGGGGTCAGCAAGCCCAACCCGCGCATCTTCGCGCTCGCCGCCCAGCGGGTCCGGATGCGCCTCGCCGGCGCCTGGATCGTCGGCGACAGCCCCGAGGCCGACATCGGCGGTGCCGCGGCGATGGGACTACCGAGCGTGTGGCTGCACCGCGGCCGGGAATGGCTCGACAACCGGTTCGCGCCGACCCGCGTCGTCGGCAACGTCATCCAGGGACTGTCGGCCATCATGGCGACCGGAAAATAGGTTGCGGCTCCCGGGATCCCCCGGAAGAGTGCACCGCGTACGGATCTTCTCGAGAAAGGGGGGTGAACCTCATGGCCGTCTTTGTGCTTCGCCGTGCCCAGGTTCCGAACTTCCCTTCCTTCTCCGAGGAGACCCTCCAGTGCGAGAGCACGACTCTTTCGGCCCGGCAACCATGCGCCGAGGCCGTCGCAAGTTCGACGACGACGAGCCGGACTTCGTAAAGCGCGGCCGTCCCGCGCCGCAGCTGTCCGAGGACCCCGACCTGCCCGAGACCGGCGACCGCTGGTCCACCTGGGACGGCGCCCTGCACGGACCGGAACCCCGCCCGGACTGGGTGCGTACCGAGCACCGGGCCGTGGACACCGAACTCGGCATGCTCAAGACCGGCAAGGAAGCCGACGTCTTCCTCGTCCGCCGGGCCGTACCCGACACCGGCGAGATCAGCATGCTCGCGGCCAAGCGCTACCGCGACGGCGACCACCGCCTCTTCCACCGCGACGCCGGCTACCTCGAGGGACGGCGGGTGCGCCGCTCCCGCGAGATGCGGGCGATGACGAACCGTACGTCGTTCGGCAAGGAACTCATCGCCGGGCAGTGGGCGGCGGCCGAGTTCGGGGCGCTCACCCGGCTCTGGCAGGTCGGCCAGGAAGGCGGCACGATCTCGGTGCCGTACCCGGTGCAGCTCATCGGCACCGAGCTCATGCTCGAGTTCATCGGCGACTGGGAGACCGGCGAGGCAGCACCCCGGCTCGCCCAGGTCCGGCCCGACCGCGACGGGCTCGAGGACCTGTGGCGGCAGATGGTGGACGCGCTCAGCGTGCTCGCCCGGGCCCAGCTCGCGCACGGGGACCTGTCGCCGTACAACACCCTGGTGCACGACGGGCGGCTGGTGCTCATCGACCTGCCGCAGGTCGTGGACGTGATCGCCAACCCGCGCGGCGCGGAATTCCTCGCCCGCGACGTCCGCAACGTCGCGGCGTGGTTCACCTCCCGCGGGCTGACCGTGAACGCCGACGACCTGATCGAACGGCTCTCGTACGAGGCGGGGCTGCACTGAGCGCACCGGGCCCGGGCCGCTTCCGGCCCGGGCCCGGACCGTCTCACTGCAGGTAGTTCTCGACCTCACTGGTGCTGTGGGCCTGCTCCGCGTCCGGGTCGTTGCCGGTCTCCCGCGCCGCCCGGCGCCGGCGCAGCAGGTCCCAGCACTGGTCGAGGGCCTCCTCGAGCTCCTTCAGGCGGGCGTGCTCCTCCTCGGCGGTGAGCTTCCCCTGGCTCAGCTGCTGCCGCAGCTTGTGCTCCTCGTCGACCAGGCCGTTGATCCGGCCCAGCACCTCTTTGTCATCCATGCGCCGAGCCTAGCGTCGGGCCGGTGGGCGGGCGGCCGGGTGCGCCGCCGTTCCTGGCACCGGCCCGCTCGCCGGCGGGCCCGGAAGTGTCGTACCCCGGCGGGAGGATTTCCGCCATGGCCGAACCCCTTGCCCGCAGCGAGCTTCTCGTCTGGATCTTCTACGGCATGTTCGTGTTCCGCGATCGCTGGTGCGACGCCGGCGGGAGCGACGAGGCCCGGCAGGCGTCCCGGCGGACGGTCGTGGGGGCGTCGACCTATCACGTGGTGGGGCAGGCCCTGTCCCACCGGGCCAGGCTCAGCGTGCGGGTCTGGCGCGGGCCGCCCGCGCCGGAGCCCGGCTGGGACGGCAGCCACGAGATGGAGCTGCACTGCCCGACCGGCGAGATGGTGGCCGACGAGATCACCGGCGGCAGCCCCGAGGTGATCGACCTCGGTGAGCCGGGCGTCTACGGGCTGCGCGCGAGCTGGCGTGGCCGCGAGGCGGCGCACGAGGAGACGCTTGCCGTCATCGACGACGCCGGCCCACTGGGAGTGAGCCTGGCCGGACAGGCGGACGCCCCGCCGTCCGCGGGGGACGACGGGGCGTTCGCTGGGCTGCGTACGGTCAGCTGTTGAGCATCTTGCGGAGGACGTACTGGAGGATGCCGCCGTGGCGGTAGTAGTCCGCCTCGCCGGGGGTGTCGATGCGGACGTCCGCGTCGAACTCCACGCCCGTGTCCGTGCGGACCTTCACCGTGGACGGGATGCCGCCCTCGTTGAGGGCCGTCACGCCCGTGATGGTGAAGGTCTCGGTGCCGGTCAGGCCGAGCGACTCCGCGTTGGTCTTCGGCGGGAACTGCAGCGGGAGGACGCCCATGCCGATGAGGTTGGAGCGGTGGATGCGCTCGTACGACTCGGCGATGACCGCTCGGACGCCGAGCAGCATCGTGCCCTTGGCCGCCCAGTCGCGGGACGAGCCGGAGCCGTACTCCTTGCCGGCCAGGATGACCAGCGGGATGCCGGCCTCCTTGTAGGCCTCCGACGCCTCGTAGATCGTGGTCTGGTCGCCGGTCAGGTGGTTGACCGTGAAGCCGCCCTCGACGCCCGGCACCAGCTGGTTGCGCAGCCGGATGTTGGCGAACGTGCCGCGGATCATGACCTCGTGGTTGCCGCGGCGCGAGCCGTACGAGTTGAACTCGTGACGGGGGACGCCGTGCTCGGCCAGGTACTTTCCGGCGGGCGAGTCCGCCTTGATGGAGCTGGCCGGCGAGATGTGGTCGGTGGTGACCGAGTCGCCGAGCTTCGCCAGCACCCGCGCGCCCGTGATGTCCACGACCGGCTCCGGGGTGGCCGCCATCCCCTCGAAGTACGGGGGCTTGCGGACGTACGTCGACTCCTCGGCCCACTCGAAGGTCTTGCCCTCCGGCGTGGGCAGCGACTGCCACTGCTCGTCGCCGGCGAAGACGTCCGCGTACGCCGCGCTGAAGCCCTCGGCGCCGATCGCGGAGGCGATGACGTCGTCGATCTCCTTGGCGCTCGGCCAGATGTCCGCGAGGAAGACCGGCTTGCCGTCCGAGCCGGTGCCGAGCGGCTCGGTGGTGATGTCCAGGTCCATCGTGCCCGCCAGCGCGTACGCGACGACGAGCGGCGGCGAGGCCAGGTAGTTCATCTTGATGTCGGGGTTGATCCGGCCCTCGAAGTTGCGGTTGCCGGAGAGCACCGAGACCGCGGTGAGGTCGGCCTCGTTGACCGCGGCGGAGATCGCCTCGGGCAGCGGGCCGGAGTTGCCGATGCAGGTGGTGCAGCCGTACCCGACGAGGTTGAAGCCGAGCTTGTCCAGGTACGGCGTGAGGCCGGCCCGGTCGTAGTAGTCCATGACCACCTTGGAGCCCGGCGCCAGCGTGGTCTTGACCCACGGCTTGCGGGTGAGGCCGCGCTCGACGGCGTTCTTGGCCAGCAGCGCCGCGCCGATCATGACCTGCGGGTTCGACGTGTTGGTGCAGGACGTGATGGCGGCGATGCCGACGAAGCCGTGGTCCAGCTCGAACTCCGTGCCGTCCTCGCCGGCCACCCGGGTGGGCTTCGACGGGCGGCCGTTCGCGCCGGTCGCCGCGCTGAAGATGTGCGGCTTGTCGGCCTCGTCGTCGACCGCGTTCGCCGGCGGGTCGCTGGCCGGGAACGACTCGGCGCTGGCCTCGTCGGCGTGGCCCTCGGCCTGCACGTAGTTGGTGAGCGCCTCGCGGAACATCGGCTTCGCGGCGTTCAGCGGCACGCGGTCCTGCGGGCGCTTCGGGCCGGCCAGCGACGGGACGATCGTGGAGAGGTCGAGCTCGAGCTTCTCGGAGAAGTTCGGCTCGGCGGCCGGGTCCAGCCACAGGCCCTGGCGCTTCGCGTACGCCTCGACGAGCTTGACCTGCGCCTCGGAGCGGCCGGTGAGCTTGAGGTACTTGATGGTCTCGTCGTCGATCGGGAAGATCGCGACGGTCGAGCCGTACTCCGGCGACATGTTGCCGATGGTCGCGCGGTTGGCCAGCGGCACGGCGCTGACGCCGGGGCCGTAGAACTCGACGAACTTGCTGACCACGCCGTGCTCGCGGAGCATCTCGGTGATCGTGAGCACGAGGTCGGTGGCGGTGGTGCCGGCCGGCATCTCGCCGGAGAGCTTGAAGCCGACGACGCGCGGGATCAGCATGCTGACCGGCTGGCCGAGCATGGCCGCCTCGGCCTCGATGCCGCCGACGCCCCAGCCCAGCACGCCGAGGCCGTTGACCATCGTGGTGTGCGAGTCGGTGCCGACGACGGTGTCCGGGTACGCCTGACCGTTGCGCTCCATGATCGTACGGGCCAGGTACTCGATGTTGACCTGGTGCACGATGCCGGTGCCGGGCGGGACGACCTTGAACTCGTTGAACGCGGTCTGGCCCCAGCGCAGGAACTGGTAGCGCTCGCGGTTGCGCTGGTACTCCAGCTCGACGTTGCGGGCGAAGGCGTCCTCGCGGCCGAACAGGTCGGCGATGACCGAGTGGTCGATGACCAGCTCGGCCGGGGCGAGCGGGTTGACCTTCGTCGGGTCGCCGCCGAGGTCGTTGACGGCCTCGCGCATGGTGGCGAGGTCGACGACGCAGGGCACGCCGGTGAAGTCCTGCATGAGGACCCGGGCCGGGGTGAACTGGATCTCCACGCTCGGGTCGGCGGTCGGGTCCCAGCCGCCGAGGGCGCGGATGTGGTCGGCGGTGATGTTCGCGCCGTCCTCCGTGCGGAGCAGGTTCTCCAGGAGGATCTTCAGGCTGTAGGGGAGCCGCTCGTGCCCCTCCACCTTGTCGATCGTGAAAATCTCGTAGCTCGCGTCATCGACGCGCAGCTCGCTCTTCGCACCAAAGGTGTCGAGGCTGGCCACGTCATCTCCTTCACACCCAGCGACCGTGAGTAGTCCTCAGCAGTCTGTCGCACCGGCGACGGCCACCCGTCGGTTAGGCACGCCTAACCCACCGTCCACGTCTCCCGTAAACCGTACGTCCGTCTTGCTATGGCGTGCAACCCGGCCCGGGGCCTGTCCTGTGGGCCATGACGACGCCGAGACGGAGTCCAGGTTTCGTCTCGCAAGTGGGCCGGGCGGTCGGATACCGGGGTTGTATCCGGCCGTCCGGACCGCGCCGCGAGGCGGAAGCTGGGCCCGTCGCAGGCCGTCATGGCCCACAGGACAGGCCCCTAGGGTTTACCGGTCATGATCAACGGGAATGCGCCGTCCCGTGAAGGCGCCCACGGACCTCGAGAACCTCACCGACTTCTTCGACCGCTACGGCTCCGCGCTGACCAGGGGCGACGTCGCGGCGGTGGCCGGTTGCTACGCGATGCCGGGCATGGTGGTCGCCGACTCGTACAGCTTCACGTTCACCTCGCCGGCGGCCGTCGCGCTGTCGTTCCTCGGGGCCGCCCCGGCGTACCGGGAGCAGCAGATCGTCGCCGCCCACGCGCAGATCCTCGACGTGCAGCGGCTCAGCGCGGCGCTCGCCATGGTCGCCGTCGAGTGGGAGTACCTCGACAGCTTCGGGGCCGCCGTGCCCGGTGAGCACTACCGCTACCTGATCCGGGCCGACGCGGACGGGCCGCGGATCACGACGGTGATCTCCACACCCCGAAATTGACGCACCCCGGTGCCATAGTGTCCAGGTGAGCACGATCGAGATCACCCGGCCCGCCGAGGCCACGACCATGCTGTGCCGGCCGCAGTGGCTCGTGGTGCACTACCGGCGCGACGACAGCCGCTACGACGACTGGTCCCTGCACGTGTGGGGTGACGTCGATCCGTCCGCGGTCACCGGCTTCCCCGGTGGCCACCCTTTTGCCGGTGAGGACGCGTACGGGCGGTTCGCCTGGGTCCGGCTCGGCGACTCCGCGCGCGACGTCGGTTTCCTGGTCGTCGACGGCCACGGCGGCAAGGACGTGGCCGAGGACCGGCACGTCGACCCGGCGCTCACCCCGGAGATCTGGCTGCGCCCCGGCGACGCCGAGATCTACCCGTCGGCCGAGGCCGCGGGCTTCACCGGGGCCGTGACCGCCGACGACGGCTATGCCGTCATCCACTACCGCCGGCCCGACGGGGACTACGGCGGGTGGGGCGTGCACGCCTGGGAGGGCACCCCGGAAAAACCCCGATGGGGTACGCCGCTCCCGCCGGCGACCTGGGACTCGTTCGGGGCCGTGTTCCGGGTTCCCGTCCGGCCGGACGCCGCGGGTGTGCGCTTCGTGATCTACCGCGGTGACCACAAGGACCTCCCCGACGACCAGCGCCTCGACCTCACGTCGACCCGCGAAGTGTGGATCATTTCCGGTCACGCTGCGCCCGTACATCCGGATCTTCGGTCTCTGGGTCCCGAGCTGGACCCGGCACGGGCGCTGGCGGTCTTCGTCGACCGCACGACCGTCGCCCTTCCCGGCCGGCTGGCCGACCTCGCGAGCTCGTTCGCGCTGGTCGGCGCGGCCGACGGCGGCCTGCGCCGGGACGGCGACGAGCTGATCGGCGAGCGCACGACGCTGGCCCTCACCGCGCGGCCCGGCGGGCTGTTCCAGGCGCAGAGCCGGCACTTCCCGCACCTGCGCGCCTACCGCGCGTTCGCCGTGCCCGAGCTGGGCGATGCGGCGCTGGGTCACCTGCTGCGCGGGCAGCTGCTGCTGGTCGGCCGCGACCACGCCGGGCACCTCACGCTGATCACCGCCGTGCAACTGCCGGGCGTGCTCGACGACCTGTATGCGGACGCCGCCGACGCCGAGCTCGGCGTGATCATGGACGAGGAGAAGCCGGCGCTTGCGGTGTGGGCGCCGACGGCCCGCACGGTGTCGCTGGAGCTGTCGAAGACGCCCGGCGACGACGAGGTCAAGATCCTGCCGATGGACCGCGACCCGGTGACCGGCATCTGGAGCATCGTGGGCAAGCGCAAATGGATCGGGCGCTACTACCGCTACCGGGTGGAGGTGTGGCATCCCGCCGCGCAGCGCGTCGTCACCACCAGCGTCACCGACCCGTATTCGCTGTCGCTGTCCGCCGACTCGACGCACAGCCAGATCGTCGACCTCGACGACCCCGCGCTGAAACCGTCCGGCTGGGACACCCTCGCCAGGCCGCCCGCCGTCGCGCCGGCCCGCATGCAGATCGCCGAGGTGCACGTCCGCGACTTCTCCATCGCCGACGAGACCGTGCCGCCCGAGCACCGCGGCACCTACCTGGCGTTCGCAGACGAGGACACGGCCGGCATGCGGCACCTGCGGATGCTGGCCGACGCCGGGCTGACCCACGTGCACCTGCTGCCCGCGTACGACTTCGCCACCGTGCCCGACCGGCGCGCCGACCAGGCCGTGCCGCGGTGCGAGCTCGCATCGTTGCCGCCCGACTCGCCCGAGCAACAGCGCGCCGTCATGGCCGTCGCCGACGAGGACGGCTTCAACTGGGGGTACGACCCGCTGCACTACACCGCGCCCGAGGGCAGCTACTCGACCGACCCGTGCGGCAGCGCGCGCGTCCTCGAGTTCCGCCGCATGGTCGCCGGCCTGCACGCGGCCGGCCTGCGCGTGATCATGGACGTGGTCTACAACCACACGATGGCCGACGGGCTCGCCCCGTTCAGCGTCCTCGACCGGGTCGTGCCGGGCTACTACCACCGGCTGCTCGACGACGGCACGGTCGCCGAGTCCACGTGCTGCTCCAACACCGCGCCCGAGCACATGATGATGGGCCGGCTCGTCGTCGACTCCGTCGTCACCTGGGCGAAGCACTACCGGGTGGACGGGTTCCGCTTCGACCTCATGGGCCACCACCCGCGCGCCAACATCCTCGAGACCCGGGTGACGCTCGACCACCTCGACGGCGGCAAGGACATCTACCTGTACGGCGAAGGCTGGAACTTCGGCGAGGTCGCGTACGACGCCCGCTTCGCCCAGGCCACCCAGGTCAACATGGCCGGCACCGGCATCGGCACGTTCGACGACCGGCTGCGCGACGCGGTCCGCGGCGGCGGCTCGTTCGGCGACGACCCGACGGTGCAGGGCTTCGCGACGGGGCTCGGCTCGGCCACCCCGCTCGCCGTGCACGACCGGATCAAGGTGGGGCTGTCGGGGGCGCTGGCCACGTACCGCTTCACCACCCACACCGGCGCCGAGCAGAGCGGCGCGCAGATCGACTACAACGGCTCGCCGAGCGGCTACGCGGCCTCGCCGGCGGAGTGCGTGGCGTACGTCGACGCCCACGACAACGAGATCCTGTACGACGCGATGGCGTTCAAGCTGCCCCGCGACCTCCCCATGATCGACCGCGCCCGGATGCAGATCCTCGCGCTGTCGCTCGTCGTCCTCGGCCAGGGCGTCGGGTTCGTGGCGCTCGGCAGCGAACGGCTGCGCTCCAAGTCGCTGGACCGCAACTCGTACAACTCCGGCGACTGGTTCAACCAGATCCGGTGGGACGGGGCCCAGGGCAACGGCTTCGGCATCGGCCTGCCCCCGGCACCGGACAACGAGGACAAGTGGCCGTGGGCCCGCCCGCTGCTCGCCGACCCGTCCCTGGTCCCGTCCGCGCAGATCATCGACATGGCCGCGGCCCGGTACGCCGAACTCCTCCGCATCCGCCGCTCCACCCCGGTCTTCGGCCTCCCCACGGCCGACGAGGTGGAACGCCGCCTGACCTTCCCCCTCGGCGGCCCCCACGAGACGCCCGGCGTGATCGTCATGTGCCTCGACGGCACCGGCCTGGACCCGCGCTGGAGCACGGTGGTGGTCGTGTTCAACGCGACCGGCTCGGAGGCCGCGGAGGTGGTGCCGGGGCTGGCCGGGGTGGAGCTGGAGCTGCACCCGGAGCTGACAGGATCGGCGGATCCGCTGGTACGGGTGGCCACGGCCGCTGCGTCGCCGGAAGGAGCGAGGGTGGTGGTGCCGGCACGGTCGGTCGCGGTGTTCGTGGCCGAGCTGGCCTGAGCGATCGTTCCATTCGCGCCGGCGCGCGCCGCGGTGCGCTGTGGGCGGTGCGCTGTGGGCGGTGCGGGTCCGTCGGCGGCCGTTGGTCGCGGGTGAGGCCCCCCCCGGCGGCCGTTGGTCGCGGGTGAGGCCCCCCGGCTTGAGGTGATCTCGGCGATTCGGAATCATGGCTGACCGGTCGCGCCTCCTACCGGGGCGCTTCCCGGCGGGAGGACGAGCAACGTGCGTATCGGATGTGCTGTGGTGGGCCTCGCGGCGCTGGCCCTCGCGGCCGGCTGCACCTCGAAGCCGGACGCCCAGCCGCAGCCCGGCCCGTCGACCGCGGCCTCCCCGCCCGCCTGGACCGAACCGGCCGACTACGGGTTCGTGGTGGAGCGCCGGTGCGACGGCCGCGCGTCCCTGGGCATGTACCGGGTCACCGTGCAGGACCGGACGGTCGCCAAGGCGGAGCGCATCGACGGCAAGAACATCGTCGGCGAAGAGGAGATCGACGTACCGACGCTGGGCGGCCTGCTCGACCTGGCCCGCACGGCGGCGGACGACGGCGGCAAAATGTCGACGAGCGCCGACCCGGTGGACGGGCACCCGGTGACGGTGTCGTTCGACGTGTCGGAGGCCGGCGACAACGCCGAGAACACCTGCTTCCACATCACCGAGTACGCCCCGGCATCGTAGCCGTCTTCCGCGTCAGCCCTCGGGCTGTCGTCGGTCGTCCCGGCGACAGCGGGTAGCTGTCTCCCGCGCCGGTTCCTCGGCTGACCGTGTTGGTTTAGGCGCCTGGCCGCCGCCTACGGCCCGCCGCCGCTTTGGCTGGCCGCCGCCCTGGCTGGCCGCCGCCTACGGCCCGCCGCCGCTTTGGCTGGCCGCCGCCCTGGCTGGCCGCCGCCTACGGCCCGCCGCCGCTTTGGCTGGCCGCCGCCGCTTTGGCTGGCCGCCGCCCTGGCTGGCCGCCGCCTACGGCCGCCGTCTACAGGCCGTCGTCTTTGGTCGGCCGCTCCCCACCGGCTCCAGCTTGCGGGACGGCCGACCGATGCCGTGCTCCATCGGGGACGAGGTTCGGTCAGGGGCGGTCGATCGCCAGGCGGGCTCCGAAGGCGAGCATGGCGGTGCCGGTGAGGGCGTCGAGGGCGCGGCGTACCGGGCGGCGTTCCAGGATCCGGCGGGCTCGGTGGAGCATCGTCGTCAGGAAGAGCAGGTAGGCCAGGGACAGCACGGCGTGGGTGAGGGCCAGCGCCAGGAGCAGGGTCGCGCCCGCGTCCGGGGTGAGGAACTGGGGGAGGATCGCCAGGTAGAACATCAGGACCTTGGGGTTGGTGATGTTCGACAGGAAGCCCTGCCGCCAGCCGTTCGCCGCCTCGGCGCCGGCCTCGGGCGACGGGGCGTACCGGCCGCGGATGGCTGAGCGCAGTGCCTGGACGCCGAGGTACGCCAGGTAGAGCGCGCCCAGCCACTTGATGGCGTGGAAAACCGGCTGGGCCCGGACGACCAGCGCGCCGAGGCCCGCGACGGCTGCGGCGCCCTGGATGACGTTCGAGGTGGACACGCCGACCGCGCACCACATGCCCCGGCGGCGGCCGCCTGACACCGTGTTGCCCGTGACGACCGCGAAGTCCGGGCCGGGGATGAGCACGACGACGGCGGCGAAGGTCAGGAACGTTCCGTAGGCGTGCCAGTTCATGAGGGCCACGCTAACCCGCACGTCCCGGGCTGGCTGGTGGGAATCGGACATGGCGTTTCCCACCACGGACCTGAGAAGGAGTCGGCCGCGGGACGAAAGGGGAGGGGGAGCAAAGGAACCGCGCGACGGAGCAGGCGGCGCGAAGAGTAGGGCGGGGGCCGAGGAAAGGGAGAGGAACGGCAGGGGGCAAGCCGCCGAGGTGGCGGCCCCGAGCAAGGCGGGGCGTCGGGCCGGGCAGGCCGGCGAGTGGGGCGGGCCGGGCGCGTGGGACCCCGGTGGGCCCCACGCGGACCGGGAGCGGCCTACTCCGGCAGGCGGGGGCCGGCCTCGCGCTGGGACGCCAGCCACGCTTCGACCTCGGCCGACGATCGGGGCAGGCCTGCCGAGAGGTTGCGGCAGCCGTCTGCTGTCACGACGACGTCGTCCTCGATGCGGACGCCGATGCCTCGGAGTTCCTCGGGGACCAGGTCGTCCTCCGGCTGGAAGTAGAGGCCCGGCTCGACCGTGAGGACGTAGCCCTCCTTCAGTTCACCGTCGCGGTACGTCTCCTTGCGGGCCGCTGAGCAGTCGTGGACGTCGATGCCGAGCATGTGGCCGAAGCCGTGCAGGGTCCAGCGGCGGTAGACCGTGGAGTTCTCCGACATGGCCTCATCGACGCTGACCGGGAGCAGGCCGAGGTCGGCGAGGCCCTCGGCGAGCACGCGCATGCAGGTGAGGTGGATGTCGCGGAACTTGACGCCCGGCTTGACCGCGTCCATGCCCGCCTGCTGGGAGGCGTGGACGATGTCGTACACCTGGCGCTGCAGCGGGGTGAAGGTGCCCGAGACCGGGACCGTACGGGTCACGTCGGCCGTGTAATACGTGTGGCCCTCGACGCCCATGTCCATGAGCAGCAGCTCGCCCGGCCGGGTGACGCCGGTGTTGCGCACCCAGTGCAGGATCGTCGCGTGGGCGCCCGCGCCGACGATGCTGCCGTAGCCGACGTCGTTGCCGTCGTGCCGGGCGCGCAGCGCGAAGACGCCCTCGAGCAGGCGCTCCTTGACGGCACGGTCGGCGGGCAGCACGCGGGCGACGTCCTCGAAGCCGCGGACCGTGGCGTCGATCGCCTCCTGCAGCTGGGCGATCTCCCACTCGTCCTTGACCAGCTTCAGCTCGGAGATGACCGCGGCCAGCGCGCGGTCGCGGCGGCTCTGCGGGTCCGGGTCGTACGCGAGGACCGCGCGGTCGACGGCGGGGTCGAGGCCGCGCAGGACCCGGGTGCGCGCGGGCGCGCAGTCGGCGAGGGCCTTGCCGAGCTCGTTGTACGAGGCGGTCTCCAGGCCCAATTCGGTGGAGCGCTCCGCGAGGGTGTGCCGGCGGCCGACCCACAGCTCGCCGTTGCGGCTGCGGAAGAACGCGTCGGTGTCCTTGGAGTTGCGGTCGTGGGTGTAGAGCACCGCGTCGTGGCCGGAGCCGCTGGGGCGCAGGATCAGCACGCCGTCCGGGTCGCTGTCGCCGGTCAGGTACACGAAGTCGCTGCCGGGGCGGAACGGGTGGTCGGTGTCGTTGGCGCGCACCTTCTCGTTGCCGGTCGGGATGATCAGCGTCTCGCCGGGGAACGCGTCGGAGAGCGCGGCGCGGCGCTTCGCGTGGTTGGGCGCCTCGGGCCGGGCGGTGACGTCCAGCCGGTCCTCCCGCCAGCCGCCCCGCATGAACTGCAGAAACGCCTCGGGGAAGTCGGGGTCGTGCGACTCCGTCTTCGGGGTCGTCGTGCCGTCGCCCTGCTCAGCCATCGTTGGCCCTCCCGTCTCGCGTCACAGCAGACGTTACCGCCTCCCCCCGACAACAAGCCGGACGGATCTGCCCGGGATGATCACGCCGCAGGGAAGGCCGGCGGTCAGGCAGGCAGGGTGAGGCAGGCCACGCGCGGCCCTGCCGTCCCGGCATCCTTTCCGGTACGGGTCCGCTCGGCGTGAATGACCAGCGAGTGCGGCGGGCGTACCGGGTCGATCGTCCAGTCCTGTACGGATGTCACGGTGGCCGCGCCGCGCAGGTCGGCGGTGAAGTCGAGCCACACCTCGTTCTGCGGGTTGGCGTACACCGGGTCGGTGGACGGTTTCGACGGGGCGATGTCGTGCTGGTAGTGCGGGCCCGCGTCGTCCGGTACGGAGGTGCAGGAGGCGGTGTGCAGGTGTGCGCCGTACGAGCGCCGCGGCACCATTCCCGTCACCTGCAGGCGTACGCGGAGGCTCTGGGTCGTGGTGTCGATCGTGACCTCGGCCGTCGCGCCGGGCGGAACCACCGCGGGGTCGTACGTGATCGCGCGGGTGCCCTGGGGTGACGGCAGGAACGTGCCGCTCGTCGTGTTCTGGCTGAGCGGGGCGCCCCCGGAAGGGCCCGGGCTGACGGCGGGGGAGCCGCCACCGGTGACCAGGAACGGGGTGCCCGGCGGCGGGGGCTGGGCCGTCACGCCCGCCGGGGTGTAGCCGCCCGTGTCGGCGCATCCGGCGAGCGCGGCGACGAGGGCGGTCACGAGCGGCAGGGCGAGGCGCATGGCCGAATCATGCCAAACATGCAGCAAATGGACGAGCATCGGGCAAGTGCTAGCTTTCTCGCGGCGCGGGGGCGAGGCTGACGGCATCGGCGAAAGCGCGCCGCGCCGGCGAGCTGAGGCATTGGCGGAAGCGTGCCGCGACGGCGAGCTGACGGCAGCGGCAGTAGCGCGCGGCGACGGCGGTCGAGGCATTGGCGGAAGCGCCGCGACGGTGATCTGACGGCATGGCGGGCGGACGTGGAGGGGATCGGAATGGGCTACGCGGTGGTGCTCGGGGAAGCGCTCGTGGATCTCCTGGAGACCGGGCGTGACGGCGAGTTGATCTACCGCCAGGCGATCGGCGGGGCGCCCCTGAACGTCGCGGTGGGTGCCACCCGGCTCGGCGGTGACGTGCAGTACGTGGGCTCGCTCGGCAACGACACCCTCGGTGACCGCATCGCCGCGTTCCTGCGCGAGAGCGGCGTCGGCACCACGGCGATGACCCGGGTCGGCGTGCCCACGACGCTCGCGGTCACCACGTTCGAGGGGGCCGAGCCGACGTTCCAGTTCTACGGCGAGCCGCCCTCGTACTCGCTGGTGAAGGCCGACGACGTCGACGAGGCGATGGTGGCCGGCGCGGCCGTGCTCTACGCCGGGTCGATCGCGCTGATGCGCGAGCCGTTCGTGTCGGCGGCGCGCAAGGCGTGGGCGGTGCCGGGCCCGCTGCGGGTCTTCGATCCCAACGTACGCCCGAAGCTCCTGCCCGACGCAGCGGCCGTGGACGGCCTGCGCGACCTCGTCGAGGGCTTCTTCGCCACGGCCGACCTGGTCAAGCTGAGCTCCGCCGACGCCGACGTGCTGTGGGAGGGCGCCGGACCGGCCGCGGCCGCCGAGCACATCCTCGGGCTGGGAGCCCGCGCGGTCGTGGTGACCTGTGGCTCCAAGGGCGCCTACGTCGCGACTGCCGACGGCGCGGGGATGCTCCCGGCGCCGGCGGTCGAGGCCGTCGACGCGACCGGCGCGGGCGACTCGGTGATGGGTGCGCTCGTACGCCGCCTGCTCGCCGACGGCATCCCGGCCGACCTCGCGGGCTGGCAGGCGTACGTGACGTTCGCGCTGGCCGTGGCGGGCCTGGTGTGCGAGCGTCCCGGCGGCGCGGTGGCCATGCCGACGTACGAGGAGCTCAGCGCCCGCTGGGGTGCGCTGATCTAGCTGTCGCCGAGTGCCTTGGCGATGAACCGCTGGCGGTCGAGGACGACCCGCTCGACCCGGACCTCGGCCACCAGCTCCTCGCCGTCGCGGACCACCACCTCGAACAGCAGCTTGCGACCGTCCACCTTGGCCAGGGTGGCGAGCGCGGTCACCCGATGCCCGACCGGCGTCGGCGCGCGGTGCTCCACCTCGGCGCGGGTGCCCACCGTCGTCACGCCGCCCGGCAGCAGCCGCGCGGTGGCCGCCACGGTGGCCGCCTCGGCGAGCGCGAGCACCCGGGGGGTGCCCAGCACCGGCACGTCGCCGGAGCCCACGGCCTGGGCGGTGTCGGCGTCGGTGACGGTCAGCTCCACCCGGGCGGAAAGTCCGGGACTGAACTGCGGAAGCTCCATACGATCAGCTTAGAGGCTCGCTCCCGGCCCGCCCGTGCCCGTCGCCGGCGGGCTCGGCGCGGCCGGCAGGGCCGGCGGGCTCGGCGAGGGCGGTGGGCGCGGCGGTGAGGCCGGACGGCGACGTCACGGCGCGGGCCTGGCGGGCGCGGATCGACAGCTGCTCGGCCAGCCACCACGCCTCGGCCACGTCGCGGTCCTCCGCCACGCCCGAGCGCCCCCCGGCCGTGTCCGCGTACACGCTGGCGAGGCCGAGCAGCCGCTGCACCGGTCCCTGCACCACGCGCACGCTCTGCAGGCGGGCGTACGGCACCAGCGTCATCTCGCGGGTGAGCAGCCCCGAGCGTGACACGAACACCTCCGGCGTCAGGCCGACCCCGATGGTGCGCAGCGTGAACGGGTGCAGCCAGCGCGCCCGGGGCGGCGGCTGCACGGTCGGCAGGGCGGCCAGGTCGACGCCCGGCAGCACCTCCTGCACCAGGAACCGGCCGGACTCGAAGGCGCCGACCGGCAGCAGGCGGTCCGAGCGTTTGGCGTCGCCGGACTGCGGGCCCGCGTACCCGGCGATGTCGAGGCGCAGATGCAGCCAGCCCTGGACGCGCCAGAGCAGCGGCCAGGTGACGCCGATCGTCTGCACCCGGTTGAGCGGGACGATCTGGCTGCGCGTCTCGAGCAGCCCGTAGCGGACCGCGAGCCGGCCGCCGGGGTCGCGCGCGAGCCGGAAGTCCCAGTCCTGCAGCACCCGGCGGACCGGTTGCAGCAGTACGCCGGCCATCGCGGTGACCGTGCTGGCGATGCCGACGAACGTCCACGAGCCCTCGAGCACCGTCTGCATGACGACGAACGCGACGCCGACGGGCAGGAAGAACGCCTGCGGGGTGAGCAGCTGGCTGATCAGCAGGTCACGGTTGCTGACCCGGAACAGCGGGCGTTCGAGGCCCGGCGCCGGCCCGGTGCCGGGCAGCTCGGCGGTGCCCGGCGTACGCCCGGCCAGCGCGAGCAGCCGCTGCCGCAGCGCGCCGGCCTCCCGTACGGTCAGATAGGCCAGCGGTGCCTCGGTCTTGCCGCCGCCGACCACCTCGAGCCGCAGCTCGGCCAGGCCGGTCAGCTGCGCGAGCAGCGGCCGGCGCAGCTCCACGGCCTGCAGCCGGTCGAGCGGGATCGCCCGGTTGCGCCGCCACAGCAGCCCGTCCTGGATGCGGAGCTCCCGGCCGACCACGTGGTAGCCGGTGTTGAGCCAGCCGATCACCGAGAAGATCACGACGGCGACGGCGAGGACGGCCACCACCAGCGCGAACCGCTCGAGCCCCACCTGGGAGAGCGTCTGCCAGCTCAGCGCGGCGACGATGACCGCGATCGACTTGGCGCCGTGCAGCAGCGGGCTGAGTGGGTGCAGGCGCCGGCGCGGCTCCTCGCCGATCACCGGCGGCTCCGGCTGGGGCTGCGGCGGGGCGTCGGCGGCGGTCACAGGCCCTCGGCCCGGTCCTGTCCGAGCGCGGTGAGCCGGTCGCGCAGGCGGGCCGCCTCCTCCGGCGGGAGCCCGGGGATCTTCGCGTCGCTCGCCGCCGCCGCGGTGTGCAGCTGGACGGTGGCCAGGTGGAAGGCGCGTTCCAGGGGGCCGGCGGTGACGTCGACGAACTGCATCCGGGCGTACGGGACGATGGAGAGCCGGCGCACCACGAGCCCGTGCCGGACCAGCAGGTCGTTGTCGCGTTCGGCGTACCCCCAGGCCTTGACGGCCCGGACCGTCACGATCGAGCGCCAGATGGCGAGGACCGCGACCGCCGCCATCGCCGCGGGCCACGCCCAGTGCCGGTGGAACGCCCAGCCGGCGCCGAGCCCGCCGAGAATGACCACCACCCAGATCGCGCGGCTGATCAGCTCCACAGTGATCAGGCTGCGCGAGACCGGCTGCCACTGCACGGTGTCCGGCCAGGGCTCGAGGGCGTCGGCGGGGCCGGTGGTCGCGCCGGAAAGGGAACCGCTGGGCTCGGTCACGCCTGAAAGCCTAGGCGGTGGGATGGAATTCGGTCACCTCGCGCAGGAACCCGCGGGCGCCGAGGAAGTCACCGAGGGTCTCGCGGTGCTGCCGGCAGGCGAGCCAGGTCTTGCGGTACGCCGGCTCGTGCAGCTTGGGGTTGTTCCACAGCAGCGCCCACTCCGCCGTCGCGCGACAGCCCTTCGCAGAACACTGGGGTGCAAGCTCCTCGACCACTCCGGAAGCGTAGCCCTGTCCGGGGGGAGTTGAGCGCCGGGCGACCACGGGGGAAGTCGCCCGGCGACGCGCTGAATGTTACACGGGTCGTCCGGCCTTGCGTCTACCCGCCGCGGGTGCCCGTCCGTGCGTATCGCGCAGAAAGATCGACATCCCCGGACCCTTGCGGTCGGCGCGTAATCCGGCTCCGCCGGACCGCTCTCAGCATGGTCGTGTAAGTCTTGAGCGTCGGCACCCGTGCCGGCGCGACCGCGAAGTGCGACATCCCTGGAGGACCGGTGGCCGAGCCGACCACACCCGAGGGCACGAGCAGCGCCGATCCCGGCGCCCCGGTGCCACCCGCGCAGGACGCCACCCAGCTCGAACGCGCCATGTTCGAGGTGAAGCGGGTGATCGTCGGCCAGGACCGGATGGTCGAGCGGATGTTCGTCGCGCTGCTGGCCCGCGGGCACTGCCTGCTGGAGGGCGTGCCGGGCGTGGCCAAGACCCTCGCGGTGGAGACGCTGGCCCGGGTGGTCGGTGGCTCGTTCTCCCGCGTGCAGTTCACGCCCGACCTGGTGCCCGCCGACATCGTCGGCACCCGCATCTACCGGCAGTCGAGCGAGAAGTTCGA
Source organism: Nucisporomicrobium flavum (assembly GCF_016464385.1). Lineage (GTDB taxonomy): Bacteria > Actinomycetota > Actinomycetes > Mycobacteriales > Micromonosporaceae > Actinoplanes > Actinoplanes flavus_A. The sequence goes on from NZ_JADMLH010000012.1 coordinate 240,625, forward strand.
CGTCGAGCTGGGCCCGGTCTTCGTCAACTTCCTGCTCGCCGACGAGATCAACCGTGCGCCCGCGAAGGTCCAGTCGGCGCTGCTGGAGGTCATGGCCGAGCACCAGGTGTCCATCGGCGGCGAGAGCCACTCGGTGCCCGACCCGTTCCTGGTGATGGCGACGCAGAACCCGATCGAGCAGGAGGGGGTGTACCCGCTGCCCGAGGCGCAGCGCGACCGCTTCCTCATGAAGATCCTCGTGGGCTACCCGACCGACGCCGAGGAGCGGGAGATCGTCTACCGGATGGGCGTGAGCGCGCCCGAGCCGAAGCAGATCTTCAACTCCGGCGACCTGCTCGCCCTGCAGCGCCGCGCCGACCAGGTTTTCGTGCACAACGCGCTGGTGGATTACACCGTACGGCTCGTGCTCGCCACCCGCGCGCCGGCTCAGCACGGCATGCCGGACGTCGCCCAGCTGATCCAGTACGGCGCCAGCCCGCGCGCCTCGCTCGGCATCGTCCGGGCCACCCGGGCGCTCGCCCTGCTGCGCGGCCGCGACTACGCGCTGCCGCAGGACGTGCAGGACATCGCGCCGGACATCCTGCGGCACCGGCTGGTGCTCAGCTACGACGCGCTGGCCGACGACATCCCCGCCGACCACATCGTCGCCCGGATCATGGCGAGCGTGCCGATGCCGTCGGTGTCCGCCCGCCAGGACGCGGCGCCCGCGAACGGCCACGCCGCCCAGGTGTCCGGGGTGCCCGCGCCGGCCAGTGGGGGTCCGGCCTTCGGCGGTGCGGTGCCGGCCAGCGGTCCGGCGTACGGCGGCAACCCGGCGTACGGCGGTGCGCAGCCCCAGCAGCAGCCGGTCTGGCCGGGACAGCAGTGACGGTAAAGCCGTGACGACCGCCGACATCCCCGCCCCGGCCGCCGACTCGGGTACGGCCCGGGCCGAGGCCGTGCTGTCGCGGCTGCAGCTGCTGGTCACGCGCAAGCTCGACGGGCTGCTGCAGGGCGACTACGCGGGTCTGCTGCCCGGCCCCGGCAGCGAGGCGGGGGAGAGCCGCGAGTACCGGCCCGGTGACGACGTGCGCCGCATGGACTGGCCGGTCACGGCGCGGACGACGCAGCCGCACGTGCGCCGTACGGTGGCCGACCGTGAGCTGGAGACCTGGATGGCCGTGGACCTGTCGGCCAGCCTCGACTTCGGCACCGCCCGCTACCTCAAGCGCGACCTCGTGCTGGCGGCGGCCACCGCGATGGCGCATCTGACCGTGCGCGGCGGCAACCGGATCGGCGCGGTCGTCGGCACCGGGCCGGGCCAGGTGGCGCCGGAGCCGGGCGGCGGCTTCCCGTGGCGGCGGCGCAAGGCGGCGGCGGTCGCGGTGCCCCAGGCCGCCCCGGTGGTACGCATGCCCGCGCGCCCCGGCCGCAAGGAGGCGCAGGGACTGCTGCGGGCGATCGCGCGCACGGAGATCCGCCCCGGCCGCACCGACCTCGGCGAGCTGGTGGACATGCTGAACCGGCCCCCGCGCCGCCGGGGCGTGGCCGTGGTCATCTCCGACTTCCTCTCGCCGGTGCAGGGCTGGGCCCGCCCGGTCCGCAAGCTCGGGGTCCGGCACGACGTGCTGGCGATCGAGGTGGTGGACCCGCGCGAGCTGGAGCTGCCCGACGTCGGCGTGCTCACCCTGGCCGATCCGGAGACGGGTGTGCTGCACGAGGTGCAGACCGCCGATCCGGGGCTGCGGGCCCGCTACGCCGAGGCGGCCGGCCGGCAGCGCGGCGAGATCGCCCAGGCCCTGCGCGCCGCCGGCGCCGCCCATCTGCGCCTGCGCACCGACACCGACTGGCTGCTGGACGTCGTCCGCTTCGTGGCCGCTCAACGACACGCTCGCACCCGGGGGACCACCCGATGATCCGTTTCCTGCAGCCGTGGTGGCTGCTCGCCGTCCTGCCCGTCCTGCTGGTGGTCGGCTTCTACGTCTGGCGCCAGTTCCGCAAGCGCCAGTACGCGATGAAGTTCACCAACGTGGAGCTGCTGCGAAGCCTGGCGCCGAAGGGCCTGGGCTGGCGCCGGCACGTCGCCGCGAGCGCGTTCCTGCTGAGCCTGTTCGTGGTGGCGCTGGCGATGGCCCGGCCGTCGGTGGACCGCGAGGAGCCCCTGGAACGCGCGACCGTCATGCTCGCCATCGACGTGTCGCTGTCGATGGAGGCCGACGACGTCGCCCCGAACCGGATCGAGGCGGCGCAGGAGGCGGCGAAGGCGTTCGTGCAGGAGCTGCCGCCGACGTACAACCTGGGCCTGGTGTCGTTCGCGAAGGCGGCGAACGTGCTGGTGTCGCCGACCAAGGACCGCGCGGCGGTGATCGCCGGGATCGACGGGCTGACGCTGGCCGAGGCGACGGCGACCGGCGAGGCGGTGTTCACCTCGCTGGACGCGATCCGGTCGGTGCCCTCGGACGGCGCGGACGGCGCTCCACCGGCCCGGATCGTGCTGCTCTCGGACGGGTACCGCACGTCGGGGCGCTCGGTGGAGGACGCGGCGGCCGCGGCGTCGGCGGCGAACGTCCCGGTGTCGACGATCGCGTTCGGCACGGACACCGGCGTGGTCGACATCCGGGGCGCGCTGCAACGCGTACCCGTGGACCGCAAGTCGTTGCAGGAGCTGGCGGATGACACGAAGGGCTACTTCTACGAGGCGGCGTCGGTCAGCGAGCTGAAGCAGGTGTACGAGGACATGGGCAGCTCGATCGGGCACCGCGTGCAGCCCGAGGAGATCACCCAGTGGTACGCGGGGGCGGCCCTGCTGCTCGGCCTGGCCGCCGCGGCGATGAGCCTGCTCTGGACGTCTCGATTGCCCTAGGGGGTACCTACCGGTGACCGGTCCGCTCGTTCCCACCGCCGGCGCCTCGTGCCGGCTGCGGCCGGTCACTACCGCCCGCATCGAGGGCGGGCTGCTCGCCGAGCGCCGGAGAGTCAACGGCGAGGCCGCGATCCCGTCCGGGCCCGAGCGACTGCGGACCGCCGGCAACCTGCAGAACCTGCGGATCGCCGCCGGGGAACGCTCCGGGGAGCTGCGCGGCCCGGTGTTCATGGACTCCGACGTCTACAAGTGGCTGGAGGCGGCGGCCTGGGAGTACGCCCGCGCGCCCCGTCCGCCCCTGCTCGCGGTCCAGCGGGCCGTGACCGCCATGGTCGCCGCCGCCCAGCGCGCCGACGGCTACCTCAACTCGATGGTCCGCGAGCGCTACCGGGACCTGCCGTGGAGCCACGAGCACTACTGCGCTGGGCACCTCATGCAGGCGGCCGTCGCCCAGTCGCGGGCCACCGGCGACCAGGCGCTGCTGGAGGTGGCGGTCCGGTTCGCCGACCACCTCGTCGCGACGTTCGGGCCGGGGCGTACGGAGGACGTCGACGGTCACCCGGTGGTCGAGATGGGCCTCGTCGAGCTGTACCGGGAGACCGGCCGCGCCGACTACCTCGAGCTCGCCCGCTGGTTCGTCGAGGCGCGTGGGCACGGGCTGGTCGAGAGGCACGGCCACGAGCCGACGTACTTCAGCGATCGTGTGCCGGTCCGCGACCAGCAGACCGTCGAGGGGCACGCGGTCCGGGCCGTCTACCTCGCCGCCGGGGCCGCCGACGTCGCGCTGGAGACGGGGGACGTCGGGCTGCTGGAGGCGCTGCGCCGGCAGTTCGCGCACATGCTCGCCACGAAGACGTACCTCACCGGCGGGCTCGGGTCGCGGTGGGAGGGCGAGTCGTTCGGGGACCCGTACGAGCTGCCGCCGGACCGCGCGTACGCGGAGACCTGCGCGGCGGTGGGCGGCATCCAGTGGGCGTGGCGGATGCTGCTGGCCACGGGCGACGCCGCGTACGCCGACGCCGCCGAGCGGATGGTGCTGAACGGGTTCCTGGCCGGGGTCTCGCTGGCCGGCACCGAGTACTTCTACGTCAACCCGTTGCAGCTGCGCGCCGGCGCCCATCCCGACGAGAACCGCAGCCCCGCGCACGGCCGCCGCGGCTGGTTCGATTGCGCGTGCTGCCCGCCCAACGTGATGCGGACCGTCGCGAGCCTGGGCGCGTACCTCGCCACGACCGACGAGGACGGCATCCAGCTCCAGATGTACGCCCCCAGCACCGTCGAGACCGGCGGCGTCCGTCTGGCCGTCGAGACCGAGTACCCGTGGGACGGTGTCGTGCGGGTCCGCGTGCTGGAGTCACCGGAGCGGGAGTGGACGCTGTCCATGCGCGTACCGCCGTGGGCGCAGGGTGCGGTGCTGCAAGGCGACGGCGTCGAGGCCGGCGGGTATGCGCAGGTGCGGCATGCTTGGCGATCCGGGGACGTGGTGGAGCTGCGGTTGCCGATGACCGTCCGGGTCACGACGGCCGGCGAGCGCATCGACGCGGTGCGCGGCTGTGTCGCCCTCGAACGCGGCCCGCTGGTGTACGCCGTCGAGCACCCCGCCGCCGACGACCTGGCCTTCGCGGGCGTCACCGGCGCCGACTTCCGCCCCGGCCTGCTCGGCGGCGTGACCGTGGTGGGGCTCAGCGCGTGGGTCCGCGTACCGGAGGAGCGGCCCTGGCCGTACGGTCCGGACGGTTCGGCCCGGCCCGGGGAGCGGGCCGAGGTCGAGGCGGTGCCCTACTTCGCGTGGGCGAACCGCGGCATCGGGCCCATGCGGGTGTGGCTGCCGGACGGGAGACGGCCGGACGGCGTCACGGGCCGGTGAGCAGCGGCAGGACGCCGGTGACCTCCAGGGCGCGCCGGGTGATCCGTTGCGGGTTGGCGACCCGCAGCGTCGCCCCGCCCGCGTCGGCCAGGGTGTGGGCGTCCATCAGGGCGTTGATCCCGGAGGAGTCGCAGAACGTCACGCCGGTCAGGTCCAGCACGATGGCGTCGGGCCGCCCGGCGAGCGTCGTGCGGACCCGCTCGAGCAGGTCGGGCGCGGTGGCGAGGTCGAGCTCGCCGGTCACCTCCACCTGGACGGCGCTCATCGCTGCGATCCCGTCGGCTGCTCGAGCACGGGGCACGGGGCGAGGTCCGCCCAGACCTGCTTGCCGCCCTGGTGGTCGCGGACGCCCCAGCGCACGGCCATCGCCTCGATCAGGGCGATGCCGCGCCCGCCGCGCCCGTCGGGCTCGCGCCGGCGTGGGACGACCGAGGAGCCGTCGGCGACGAGCACGGTGACGCGTTCGTCGTGCGACTCGATGCGTACCTCGACGCAGCCGCCGCCGTGGTTGACGGCGTTGGTGACCAGTTCGCTGATCACCACGGCCGCCGTGTCGAGCCAGTCGTCGTCCCGGTAGCCCCATCCCGCCAGGACCGCGGTCGCCGCGTGGCGCGCGGCCCGGGGCGCGTTCCTGCCCAGAGGCACGTCGAAACGGGCTGTCAATGCGCTCATGTCCGTCGGTCTTTCTCCCCGCCGCCGGTAGTGCGGTGCATCAGGTACCCGAGCCGGACCGGCCCGCAAACCCGGCACCGGGTCAGATTCTTGCCTCTCGACGATGCATCCGTGTAGCCGGCCCGCACGGGGGAATCAAATGACAATAAGCTTCGCGAAATAGGTCATAGAGGGGGATCGGATGGCGGTACTGGCGGTCACCGCGCTGTACGCGTTGATCTTCCTGTGGCTCTGCGGCAGCTATGTGCGGCGGCGCGATCCCCTGCTGCGCGACGTCATGCCGATCTTCGCCTCGGTGGCGAGCTACTTCGCCCTCGGCGCCGTCAGCCTCGTCGTCCGGCCTCCCGGCATCGTGCAGGGCCTGGTCTCGGCGTTCGTGCTCGGCCAGCCGTTCTTCTCGTTGCACCTGGTCAGCCGGGTACGCGTCGTCCCGCGCTGGGCCCAGTGCGGCGGGGCCGCGGCGTGGGCGGCGAGCGCGGTGGTGCTGGTGCTGGTGAGCCCGCCGCTGCCGGCACGCCTCGGCCTGCCGATCGTCGCGGCGGCCTTCGCCGTGGAGGCGATGGCGGCGGTGCTGCTCGCCAAGGAGGCGCGCCGTCGCGGGGGTGCGGCGCGGGTGCGGCTCGCCTGCGCCGCGATCGGTACGGGCCTGTTCGGCGTCGTCATCATGACCGCCGGCGAGGGCCGGAGGCTGCAGGCGGTGGCGCTGGTCTTCGCCGTGGTGTCCGCGCTCATGTACATGCTGGCGTTCCTGCCGCCCCGCTCCCTGCGTCGCGTCTGGTCGTGGGGTGCCGCGTACGCGCTGATCCGCCGGATGCTCGCCGTCCCGGTCGACGGGACCGCCGAGCGGATCTGGCGCGAGTATTGCCGTGCCGCCCGGGAGGTGGTCGGCGTCGACGCCGTCATGGTGCTGGTTCGTGAACCGGACGGCACGCTGAGACCGGTCTGCTCGCCCGGCTCGGTGCCCGGCGAGCCGTACGGCGAGGAGGACCGGCGGCGGCTGCTGGCCCGCGCCGGGATGCTCGACGCGCTCGCGGGCTGGCGCGATCCGCCCCGCATCGCCGTCGATCTGGCTCGTGCCACCGGCACCCGCTACGTCTGCGCCACCGCGCTCGAGGGTTCCGGAGGCGCGCTGCTCCTGCTGCATCGGCATCGCACCCTGTTCACCGACGACGACATGGCGCTCGTGGCGAAGCTGGCCGGTCAGGCGGCGGCGCTCGCGGACCGGGCCGACGTACTGGCCGAGCGGGAGCGGCTGGCGGTGATCGTCGACGCGTCCGACGACGCGATCCTCGGCAAGACTCTGGACGGCACCATCACCAGCTGGAACTCCGGGGCACAGCGGCTGTTCGGGTACGACGCCGCGGAGGTGCTCGGCCGCCCCACCAGCATGCTGTTCGCCCCCGGTCAGGAGGACATAGCGGCCGACGTGCTGGCCCGGGTGGCCCGCGGCGAGCGGGTCGACCAGCACGAGGTGGACGGCCGCCGCAGGGATGGCAGCATCGTCCCGGTCTCGTTCAGCTCGTCGCCGATCACCGACCCCGCCGGGCGGCCAACCGGGATCGCCTGCGTGGCCCGGGACATCGGGGAGCGGCAGCGCGCCGAGGCCAAGTTCCGGCAGCTGCTCGAGGGCGCGCCGGATGCGATCCTCGGCGTACGGGAGGACGGCCGGATCGTCCTGCTGAACGCCGAGGCGGAGCGGCTGTTCGGGTACCGGCGCGACGAGTTGCTCGGGCAGTTGATCGAGGTGCTGGTACCGGCAGCCGCCCGGCCGAGGCACGCGGGCCTTCGTGACGGCTACTTCGCCGACCCGCAGCGGCGGTCCCTGGGAGCCGGCGTTGCCCTGAAGGCCGCTCGCAAGGACGGCAGCGAGTTCCCCGTCGAGATCGGCCTCTCCTCCCTGCGTACCGATGAGGGCGTCATCGTCTCGGCGTTCGTGCGGGATGTGACCGAGCGGGTGCAAGCGCAGGCCGAGCGGGAACGGCTGGCCGCCCAGGCGGAACGCGACGCCGTGGACCGCCGGCTGCAGCACACCCGCCGCCTGGAGAGCCTCGGGCAGCTGGCCGGTGGGGTGGCGCACGACTTCAACAACATCCTGGCCGTCATCGCCAGCTACACCGAGCTGCTCGCCGAGACGCTGGCCGAAGCCGAGCCCACCTCCGCCGACCTGGCCGCCGCACGCAAGGACCTCACACAGATCGGGCGCGCCACCGAGCGCGCCACCCGGCTGACCAAGCAGCTGCTCGCCTTCGGCCGGCGGGAGATCACCCAGACACAGGTGCTCAGCGTGAACCATGTCGTCGGCGACGTGGACCAGCTGCTGCGCCGTACGCTCGGCGAGCACATCCACCTCGTCACCCACCTCGACCGCGATCTGTGGCCGGTGTGCGCCGACCCGGGCCAGATCGAGCAGGTGCTGGTCAACCTCGCCGTGAACGCCCGGGACGCGATGCCGGCGGGCGGCACGCTGTCGATCGACACCGGCAACACCCACCTCGACGAGGCCGACGTCGCCGAGTGCCCGGACGTCCCCGCCGGCCGGTACGTGCGCATCCGGGTCAGCGACACCGGCGCGGGGATGCCGCCGGAGGTCGCCGATCGCGCCTTCGAACCGTTCTTCACGACCAAGCCCCAGGGCGCGGGGACGGGCCTCGGCCTGGCCACTGTGTACGGCATCGCCGCGTCGGCGGGCGGGCACGTGCGCCTGTCCTCGGAACCGGGCATCGGCACCACGGTCACGATCGTGCTGCCGGTCACGGACGCCGCCGTACCGGTGCCCGAGCAGCCCGAGGAGCCCGAGGCGAGCGAGGCCGCACCGCAGCCGGGAAAGCCCCAGGAGACGATCCTGCTGGTCGAGGACGAGGACGCGCTGCGGGAGGCCACCGGGCGCGCCCTGAGCCGGGCCGGATACCGGGTGCTGTCCGCCTCCGGGGGCGCCGCGGCGCTGCGCCTCGCCGAGGACCACCAGGGACCGATCCACCTGCTGCTGACCGACGTGATGATGCCGGTGATGATGGGCAACGAGGTGGCCGCCCGGGTGCAGCGGATCCGCCCGGAGCTCCCGGTGCTCTACATGTCGGGCTACGCCCAGCCGGTGCTCACCGAGAACGGGACGCTGCCCGAGGGCGTCGTCATCATCGAGAAGCCCTTCACCCGGCAGGCGTTGCTGGATCAGGTCCGGGCCCGGCTCCTTCAATCATCAGACCTTTAAACGGCGACCTGCCCCCGCAGCCGCGGGATGAGCTGCGAAATGTGCCCGTAACGCGCGGTGTGCGGCGATCACTTTAGACATCGATACCTTTACTTCTGTCGATGGAGTGCATAGGTTGCTCTCATCCGACGAAAGTCGCGGTATCCGTCGACCGAACGATGTGGCGGATCGCCGCCGCCGCGGGCCTGCGCTGGGCGCGGCAGCTCCTCTTTTTCTGTGCCGATCGGGATGGGGATCGCATGGACGACAACGTTGTCAACGCTGCCCGCAGACCGCTGTCGCGGCGCTCCCTGATGGCGGCCGGGGCCCTGGGGGTGGCCGTCCCGGCCGTGGTGGCGGGCGCGTCGCTGACGGACCGGCCGGCGAACGCGGCTGCGGGGGTCACCCGGAAGGTGACCATCTACGCCGAGGCGCTGCCGGGTGGGCTCTTCGGCTACGGGCTCGCCCCGGGGCAGGCGAGCGTCCCGGGGCCGATCCTGGAGATGTGGGAGGGCGACACCCTCGAGATCACGCTGGTCAACCGGACGAACCAGCGCCTGTCGATCCACCCGCACGGCGTGGACTACAGCGTCGACTCCGACGGCAGCCCGCTCAACGCGTCCTTCAACAACCCCGGTGAGACCCGTACGTACGTGTGGCGCTCGCGCGAGATGGTGGCCACCGAGGGCCGGCGCTTCCTGCCGGGCAGCGCGGGCTACTGGCACTACCACGACCATGCCATGGGCACCGACCACGGCACCGGTGGCGTCGCCAAGGGGCTGTACGGCGCGCTGATCGTGCGCCGCCGCGGCGATCCGCTGCCGGAGAAGCAATTCGTCGTCGTGTTCAACGACATGATGATCAACAATCGGATGGCGCCGGACACCCCGATGTTCGAGGCGGATCTCGGCCAGCGCGTCGAATGGATCGCGATCGGCCACGGCGGCACCTTCCACACGTTCCATCTGCACGCGCACCGGTGGGCCGACAACCGGACCGGAATGCTCGAGGGGCCGGCCGATCCCAGCCTGGTCATCGACAACAAGGACCTGAACCCGGGCAGTTCCTTCGGATTCCAGGTCCTTGCCGGGGAGGGCGTCGGTCCCGGCGCCTGGATGTACCACTGCCACGTGCAATTCCATTCCGACGGCGGAATGGCCGGCATCTTCCTCGTCCGCAACGCCGACGGCAGCATGCCGCCCGGCGCCGAGGAGGCCATCCACCGTTTCCAGGGCCACGTGCACAAGGGGGACATGGGATGAGACACCGAATCGGTCTCGCCGTCACGGCGGTGGTGGCCCTGCTCGTGAGCACACCCACCGTGGTGGCGTCCGCCGCCCCGGCCGCGCAGGCGGCGGGGCTGTCGGTGCTGGTGTTCCACGGACCGGCGGCCGGCCAGCAGGACCCCGTCGCCCGGGCCGTCCAGACCGTCAAGGACCTGGGCGCGGCCGACGGCATCGCCGTCACCGAGTCCACCGACCCGGCCGTGTTCACCCGCGCCGGACTGGCCCCGCACCGGGCGGTGGTGTTCCTCTCCGCCGACGGCGTCCCGCTCAACCGGGAGCAGGAGGGCGCGCTGCAGGCGTACGTCCGGGCGGGCGGTGGCTTCCTCGCGGTGGCCGACGCGGCGCGCGCGCAGCTCGACTCCACATGGTTCACCGGCCTCATCGGCTCCCGGCCGGCCGGCGCGATCCCGGTCGCCGAGCCGGTCGCCAAGGTCACCGCCAATGCCGAGAACCCGCCGAACGAGACGAAGGAGAAGCTCACCGACGGCGACGCCAACACCAAGTGGCTGGCCCGCACCCCGACCGGCTGGATCGTGTACGAGCTCGGCAAGCCCACGACAGTGACCGGCTACGCCCTCACGTCGGCCAACGACTCTGCCGGCCGCGACCCGAAGGACTGGGCGCTGCAGGGCTCCGCAGACGGTACGACATGGACGGACGTGGACACCCGCACCGGCCAGACCTTCCCGGAGCGGTTCCAGACCCGGCGCTTCGACGTCGCGGCCCCGGGCCAGTTCACCTTCTACCGGCTGACCATCACGGCGAACTCCGGTGAGCCGCTCACCCAGCTCGCCGACCTGCGACTGTTCACCGGCGCCACCACCGCGCCCCAGCCTCCCGCGGTCAACGAGGCCGTCGTCGACGTGCTCGACCGGCAGCACCCGGCCACGAGGTCGCTGCCCATGACGGTCAAGCGGTCCGACCGCTGGACCAACTGGGACCCGAACCCGGTCGGCACCGTGCACACGCTCGCCCAGGTCGAGGAGCGCTTCTACGACCCGGGCCCGGGCGGCAACGGCCCGTTCCACCCGGTCTCCTGGTGCCGCGACTACGACGGCGGCCGCTCCTTCTACACCGGGATGGGGCATACCGAGGGCAGCTACGCCGAGACCGCGTTCCGCAGCCACCTGACCGGCGCATTGCGCTGGACCACCGGCATCCAGCGCGGCGACTGCCAGGCCACGATCGCCGCCAACTACAAGGTCGAGCGGCTGACCGGCGCCAACAAGACCGGCGAGCTGGACCAGATCGGCGAGCCGCACGGGCTGACCATCGCGCCGGACGGCACGGTCTTCTACGTCGGCAAGGCGGCCTGCCCGAGCGGCCCGATCGTCGACTGGGCCGACCCGAAGGTGGGGCTGGGCTGCGGCACGATCCACTCGTACGACCCGGCGACGAAGAAGCCGAAGCTGCTGCTCACGCTGCCGGTGATGGGTAACCGCGGCAGCGGCTCCGAGCTGGTGAAGAACGAGGAGGGCCTGCTCGGCATCGTGCCGGACCCGGCGTTCGCGCAGAACGGCTGGCTCTACATCTACTGGATGCCGCACGACTCGATCGACCGGGAGAACCGCATCGGCCGGCGGACGATCTCGCGGCTGACGTACGACCCCGCGACCGGCACGATCGACCCGGCCACCCGCAAGGACCTGCTGCAATTCCCGGTGCAGATCCACAGTTGCTGCCACGCCGGCGGCGGCATGGCCTTCGACGACAAGGGCAACCTGTACGTCGGCTCCGGCGACAACAACTCCTCCGAGGGCTCGAGCGGTTACTCGGGCAACAACTGGACGGCCGAGTACAAGGGCGTGTCGTTCCAGGACGCGCGCCGTACGTCCGGCAACACCAACGACCTCGCCGGCAAGATCATCCGGATCCACCCGGAGGCCGACGGCACGTACACGATCCCGGCCGGCAACCTGTTCCCGCCCGGCACCGAGAAGGCCCGCCCGGAGATCTACGTGATGGGCGTGCGCAACATCGCCCGGCTCCAGATCGACCCCGTGCACAAGTGGCTGACCGCCGGCTGGGTCGGCCCGGACGCCTCTGCGCCGAGCCCGGAGCTGGGCCCGGCCAAGTACGAGACCGCCACGATCATCACCTCGGCGGGGAATCAGGGCTGGCCGTACTGCATGGGCAACCGGCAGCCGTACCGGGACCGCAGCAACACCGACGCGACCGTCCTCACCGGCTGGTACGACTGCACCAACCTCAAGAACACCTCGCCGCGCAACACCGGGCTGACCGACATCCCGCCCGCGCGCGACAACATGATCTGGTACTCGCCGGGCGGCGGCGGACCCGTGTTCCCGGCCCGGGCGGACGGCAGCGGGGTGCCCACGTACAACGCGGCGGACGCCGTCTACACCCAGCCGTACCTGCGCGGCGGCGGCCAGGCGATCATGTCCGGGCCGACGTACCACCGCGAGCTCGTGAACACCGCGAGCGGCGTGGCGTGGCCGGCGTACTGGGACGACAAGTGGTTCATCGGCGACGAGTCGAACGCCGCCAACCGGGTGGCCGTGACCGTCGACCCGGCCGGGGTGCCGCGGCAGGCGCCGCCGCTGTTCGGCGAGTCGCTGCGCGCGATCATCCCGAGCGGTAACGGCGACACGCGCCTGCAGAGCTGGATGGACGCGAAGTTCGGCCCGGACGGCGCGCTGTACCTGCTCGACTACGGCGGCGGGTTCTTCAGCCTGCACGCCAACCAGAAGCTCGTCCGGATCACGTACCAGGGCGGTCCCGCGACCCCCGCGCCGGCGGCATCGTCCGTGGCGGTGCAGAACAAGCCGCTGACCATCGCGTTCACCGGCTCCCGCTCCGGCGGCGTGTCGTACCGGTGGGAGTTCGGCGACGGCGGCACCTCCACCGAGGCGAACCCGCGGCACGTGTACGCCCGGACCGGCACGTACACGGCGAAGCTGACCGTCACGTACGCCGACGGCGAGACGGCCACGACGCAGACCACCGTGACCGTGGGCTGCGCGGTGCCCGACGACCGCGACACGGTGTGGATCGAGGGCACCGACACCGGCGTACCGAACAAGGCGGCCGGCGGCGGCTGCACCATCAACGACCTGATCGACGACGAGAGCACGTGGCCCGACCACGACTCCTTCGTCCGGCACGTCACCGCGGTGGCGAACACCCTGCAGCGCGACGGCGTCATCACCGGCCGCGAGGCCGGCACGCTGACCCGCGCGGCCGCCGCCTCGGACGTGGGCCGGCCCGGGCACAAGGGTTACGAGCCGATCTTCGACGGCACCGCCGAGTCGCTGCTGGGCTGGGAACAGGCGCCGTCGGGGCAGTTCACGATCCAGCCGGACGGCTCGCTGCGCTCCGGCGGCGGGCTCGGCATGCTCTGGTACGCCCGGCAGCAGTACGGCGACTTCTCCCTGAAGCTGCAGTTCCGTGACATCGCACCGGGCACTGCCCGCGCCAACAGCGGCGTGTTCACCCGGTTCCCCGACCCGCGTACGCCCGTCGACCAGCGTCCGGAATGCGGCACGGTCGGATCGGCGCGCACGTCACAGGCGTGGGTGGCAATTTATTGCGGGCACGAGGTGCAGATCTACGACGGTGACACGGGCGAGCCGCAGAAGACCGGTTCCATCTACAACTTCGACCCGGTGCCGCTGACCGATGCCCGGCCCACGCCGAAGAACGAGTGGAACGACTACGAGGTCCGGGTCGTCGGCCAGCACTACACGATCGTCCGCAACGGCGTGGTGATCAACGAGTTCGACAACACCCCGGGCAAGCAGTCGTCGCGCGCCGGCGACCCGCCGACGGACCAGCGGCAGTTCCTCACCGGCTTCCTCGGCCTGCAGAACCACAGCGACACCGACCTCACCGAGTTCCGCGACATCCGGGTCCGCACGCTGTGACCGCGGGAGGCAGCATGTTTCTCCGACGAGCCCTGGCGGCGCTGCTGCTGGCCCTGGCATCGGCATTCGCCGTGCCGGCGCCGGCGGCGGCCGCCCAGGTCCTCACTTGGACGACGGACGACGACATCACCCGGTACAAGTCCACGCCCGGCCAGGCCGCGGCGGGCGCGACGACGGTCGTCTTCGAGAACAGCGCGGCCACCGGCAACACCACCGGGATGCCGCACACGCTCACCTTCGACACCACCACGGACGGCTACAACCACGACGTGAGCGTCAACATCCTGGCCAGCCCGTTCGACGCGAACAACGGCCGGCACGAGCAGACGGTCACCCTCACCCCGGGCCGCTACCGGTTCTTCTGCTCGATCCCCGGGCACAGCCAGATGGTCGGGGAGCTGGTCGTGACCGGCAGCGGTGGCGGCGACACCACGGCACCGACCGTGTCCGGCCAGGTGTCCGGCACCCGCGACGCCCAGGGGAACTACGTCGGGTCGGCCACGGTGACGGTCACCGCGACCGACGCCGGGTCGGGCGTCGACACGGTCGAGTACCAGGTCGACGACACCGGGTTCGAGCCGTACACGCAGCCGGTCACGGTCTCGGCGACCGGTGACCACTCGGTGCAGTTCCGGGCCCAGGACAAGGCCGGCAACGTCTCCGAGACCGGGTCCGTCACCTTCCGGGTGGTCGAGCCACCGCAGGGCGACACCACCCCGCCGTCGGTCTCGGGCCAGGTGTCCGGCTCCCGCGACGCGTCGGGAAACTACATAGGTACGGCCACAGTCACCATCAACGCCTCAGATGGAGGGTCCGGGGTCGCGCGGATCGAGTACAACGTGGACGGCGGAGCCTTCACCGCGTACACGAATCCGGTCGTGATCGACGATGAGGGCGCGCACATGGTGCACTTCCGCGCCACCGACGTCGCCGGCAACACCTCGCCCGAGCAGATGGTGTCGTTCACGATCGTCGCGCCGCCCGCGCCCGACACCACCGCGCCGGAGACCTCCGCGCAAGTCACGGGGGAGCGGGATGCGAGCGGCGGCTACGTCGGCGCCGCCACCGTGACGGTCACCGCGACGGACGCGGGTTCGGGAGTCCGATCCGTCGAGTACGCGCTCGACGCCGGAGCCTGGACCCCGTACACCGCGGCGGTCGTCGTGCGGGCCGCCGGAGCCCACACCCTGCGGTACCGGGCCACCGACGCCGCGGGCAACGCCTCGGCCGAGAAGTCCGTCGCCTTCACCGTCGTGCCGTCGGGCACCGACGCCTGCCCCGCCTCCGACACCCGCGCCACGGTGATCATCGGCGCCGAGGACACCGGCGTGCCGAACGCCGACAGCGGGAACGGCTGCACGATCAACGACCTGATCGCCGAGCACGCCTCCTACCCCGACCACGGCAGCTTCGTCCGCCGCGTCGAAGCCGTCACCGATCCGCTGGTCGCCGCCGGCACCCTGACCGCCCGGCAGCGCGGGGACATCGTCCGGGCCGCCGCCCGCTCGGACGTCGGAACCTTCAACCAAGGAGCACCGCGATGAGACGTACCGTCGCCCACCTGGCCGTCCTGTCCACCGCCGTCGCCGTCTCGACCCTCGCGGGCGCCCCCGGCGCGCGCGCCGACCTGGTGACGCACTGCGTCGGCACCGGCGGCGCGGTGACCGTCCCCAACGACTTGTACGTGCCCGCCGGCGAGTCCTGCGCCCTGACCGGCACCACGGTCACCGGCAACGTCAGCGTCGCGGCCGGCGCCAACCTGGTGGTCACCGGCGGCCACCTGCGCGGGGACGTGCAGGTCGCCGCGGACGGCTACCTCGACGCCACGAACACCGAGATCGGCGGGGGCGTCGACCTGGCCTCCGGCGGGTACGGCGCCTTTCTCAAGGACGCCTCGGCCGCCTCGCTCACGGTCCGCGCCAAGGGCTCCGCGACGATCGACAGCTTCCTGTTCGTGGAGCACACCTCGGTCGACGGCAACGTGACCACCAGCGCGGGCGAGGTACGCCTCGACCGCACCACCGAGGTCGCCGGCAACGTCAGCAGCACCGGCTCGTACTACACCGACGTGCACGACTCGTTCGTCGACGGCACGCTGTCGGTGCTCAACAGCGCGACGGGCAGCGTGGTCTGCGGCAGCGCGGTCCGCGGCCGGGCCACGTTCGCCGGCAACCTGGGCGGGGTGCAGCTGGGCCCGAACGGCACCCTCGACAGCTGCGCGTCCGGCGGCTACTGGGGGCGTGACGTCAGCATCACCAACACGACGGGCGGCGTCCGGGTCGACGACAACATCATCGACGGGCAGCTCACCGCCTCCAGCAACACCCCGGCCGCGGTGATCGCGTCGAACAACCGCATCCGCGGCGGCGTCGCGGGCCAGCAGGCGTCCGCCGCCCGGGCGCGGGCACTCGCGGAGCGGCAGCCGGCCGCCGACCGCGACGCCGCCGGTGACCAGCGGGCCCAGGAACGCCGCACGGACGCCGTGCAGGAGGCCAGGGCAGCCGGGGACGCCGGGCTGTAGGGCGACACATACCGCGGCGTCGATCGGGGTACCCCAGCGGCGGTGGCCGAGCCGTCAGAGGGAGGACGCGTCGTGTCCGCGTACCGGAAACACTGGGCGATGATCGTCGTCCTGCTCGCCGTCGCCGGGTGCGCGGTGCAGTGGGGGAGCCCCGACTCCGACTCCACCGCACCGGCCCGCGGCGGCGGCTCGGCGCGCGACGTGGTGACCCCCGCGCTGCGCGACGTCGAGCGGTTCTGGACGGCGACGTACCCGAAGCTTGCCGACGGGAAGGCGTTCAAGCCGGTCAAGGGCGGCTACCACCCGTACACCCGCCGGAAGCTGCCGCCGCCGTGCGGGTCGGAGCGCCCCGAGTACCAGCCCAACGCGTTCTACTGCCCGTCCGGCGACTTCATCGCCTGGGACGCCCAGACGCTCATCCCGCAGCTCCAGGCCCAGTACGGCGACCTGCTCGTGGGCGTGGTCATGGCGCATGAGTACGGCCACGCGATCCAGGCCCGGCTGGGGCAGACCGAGCAGCCCACGGTCGTGCTGGAGCAGCAGGCCGACTGCTTCGCCGGTGCGTGGCTGGCCGACGCGCTCGCGGGCCGGTCCACCGCGTTCACCGGCGTCACCCCGGAGCAGCTCGACAACACGGTCGCCGGCCTGCTGGTGCTGCGTGACCAGCCGGGCACCTCCGCGGCGAACCCGCAGGCGCACGGCAACGCGTTCGACCGGATCCGGGCGCTGCAGGACGGCGTCGAGGAGGGCGCCCAGCTGTGCGCCACGTACCGGGCGGACAACGTGCCAGTCACCGAGGTGCCGTTCCAGACGCGGGAGGACGCCGCGAACGGTGGCGACCTGCCGTACGCCCAGGCGGTGAACGCGCTCAGCCAGGACGCGCAGGATTACTGGTCGAAGGCCTACCCGAAGCTTGCCGGGCAGCCGTGGGCCACGCTGCGGGTGGAGCCGTTCAGCGCCGGGTCGCCGCCGGTCTGCGACCGCCCGGACGCCTCGGCGGGGGGAGCGGCGTTCTACTGCAAGGACGGTGACTTCGCCGCCTTCGACAACGCCCGGCTCGCCCCGGCGCTGTACGAGAACATCGGCGACAACGCCGTCGGGATGCTGCTCGGCGACCTGTTCGCCCGGGCCGCGCAGTCCCGCCGCGGCGCCGACACGCAGAACCGCGCCGGCCAGCTCGCCGTGGACTGCCTCGCCGGCTCGTGGACGTCGTCGCAGCTCAGCCGTACCCCGGGCGAGGGGATCACGCTGTCGCCGGGCGACCTGGACGAGGCGGTCGCGGCGCTGCTCGCGTTCGGCCGCGCCGGCGGGGACTCGGCCACCAGCGCCTTCGACCGGATCGGCGCGTACCGTGACGGCGTGATCAAGGGCTTGGACGGCTGCTCGGCCTGACGCGCTTGCCCGGCGCCCGGCCGGGTATGTCAGGGGACAGCCGACGTTGAGGAGACGACCGTGTTCCTGCTTTTCGGGCTCCGTACCCGCGACCACCTGCTGGGCACCGGGGCGATGGTCTGCGACGTGTGCGGGGTGCACGCGGCGCAGCAGCTGATGAAGCGGTCGACGAAGTTCACGCTCTTCTTCATCCCGCTCTTCCCCGTGCGGCCTGCCCGCTACTTCCGATTCTGCGCGAACTGCGGCGTGCAGCGGGCGATCGACCCGCGCTTCGCGGATCAGCTGGCCGCCTGAGTCCCCGCGGATCGGTCCGCTGACCGTTTCATCCCATTAGCCTGAAAGCATCGGCCGACCGGAAGTTCTTCGCCTGCTCGGGGCCGGGCCGCGTGCCGCGGCCCGGCAGGCGGCTGCGCTCTTCGCCCTGGCCGGCGCGCTGGCGCTGGTCGCACTGGGCACCGGGACCGGGACAACCCGCGACCTGCTGCTGGTCGCCGCCGCGGACTTCGGGCTGGCGCTGATCGCCTACGCGCTGCCGTGGCACCGGTGGGGCGCCGACCGGCCGGCGCTGCTCGCGCTGCCCGGCTTCGCGGTGCTCGGCTTCTCGACCTGGGCGTTCGGGGGCGTCGCCGCCGGCACCGGACCGTTCCTCGTGCTGCTCTACACGTGGGCCGCGCTGCACTTCCGCCGCCGGGTGCTGATCGCCCTGGTCGTGCCCGCCGCGGCGGGGTACGTCGTGCCGCTCGTGCTGACCAGCCAGCCGCCGGTCGTGCTGAGCAGCGCCTTCATCCTGCTCCCGGTCGCCGTCGCCGTGGCGCTGCTGGTCGAGGCCCAGGCCCGGCACCTGCGCGACGACCGGGAACGGCTCGAGCGCATCGAGCGCTGGCGGGCCGCGATGGTCGGCGCGCTGGCCCATGACGTCCGCTCGCCGCTGGCCACCGTGCAGATGACCCTGGAGGAACTCGCCCACGACGCCACCGGGCCCCAGGCGCGCATGCTCGAAGCGGCCCAGCGGCAGACCGCGCGCATCGGCCGGCTGGCCAGCGGCCTGCTGGACCTCAACCGCATCGACACCACCGGGCACCTGCGCCTCGACCTGCGGCCCGTACCGGCCCGGGCGGCGGTGCTGGACGCGCTGTCGTACGTCACCGCCGAGATCGACGTGCGCGTCGACGACGGCCGTACGCTGCGCGTGGACCGGGAGCGCTTCGAGCAGATCGTCATCAACCTGGTCGGCAACGCGCTGCGGTACGGCCGCCCCCCGGTGGTCGTCACCGTGACCGGGGACGGCGTCACCGACCGGCTGGAGGTGCGCGACCACGGCCCGGGCATCCCCGAGGACCAGCGCGCGCGGCTGTTCACCCGCTTCGCCGCGGGCGGCACCGACGGCGTGGGCCTGGGGCTGTGGATCGTGCGGGAGCTCGCCCGGGCGCACGGCGGCGAGGCGCGATATGAGTCCGCCGGCCCGGGAGCCCGGATGGTCGTCACTTTCCCCGCCCTTCCGGGCACACCCGCGGAACTTTCAGACCTTCCGACGGAATCGAGCACTTTCTGACCTTCAGACCGGGCAGGTCCGGGCGGCACACTGACCCGTCTTTCCGACCCGTCTCGCCGAAGGAGAACCACGCGTGCGACGCAGCACGAAGACCTACCTCGCCGCCGGAGTGCTCATACCGGCGGTGGTCACCGCCCTCGCCGTCAACAGCATGGGCACCGCCAACGCCATCGCCAACGGGGAGCTCGTGCCCGAGGGGCAGTACCGGTTCTCGGTCAAGCTCACCATGACCGGCATCCCCACCGCCGACGGCGGCAAGCGCAACAGCGGCTGCTCGGGCGCCCTGATCGCACCGCAGTGGATCATCACGGCCGGGCACTGCTTCCGGGACGCCAACAACGTGCGGGTCGAGCGGCCGGTCGCCGACCTGACCACCGCCACCGTGGGCCGCGCCGACACCAGCGGCACCACCGGTCACGTGGCCACCGTCGTGGCCGTACGGCAGTCGCCGACCGCCGACGTGTCGATCGCCAAGCTCGACCAGCCGATCACCGACATCCGGCCGATCCGGCTCAGCCGTACCGCGCCCGAGGTCGGCGCGATCGTCCGGCTCACCGGCTACGGCTCGGTCACCAGCAGCAACCCGGTGCCGGAGACGCACCTGCGCACCGGCCAGCTGGAGGTCGTCTCCGTCGCCGACTCGGTCACCGGCTTCAAGGGGCACGCCCCGCAGGCCGACACCACGCCGTGCCCGTACGACTCGGGCGGCCCGTACTTCGTCGAGGGCAAGCGCGGACCGGCCCTCGTGGCGGTCGTCAGCAACGGCCCGTCGTGCCCGCACACGCAGGTGGAGAACGGCGCGCGGACCGACAACATCACCAAGTGGATCTACCAGAGCATGCTGCAGGCCCGCTGAGCCGTGCCGCCGTGGCGCCGACCATGACCGGTGTCACGGCGGCTCAGCAAGCCCGCGACCGGGCCGACTGAACCTGTGTGCGTGCAATGTTCAGACGGATCGGTCCGGCGCTCGCGGCCCTCGCCGCGTGCGGCTCGCTGTTCCTCGTCCTCCAGCAGGTGGCCACCGGCGCTTTCGACGGCCTCGAGGCCCAGCAGGTCGCCCAGGACGCCGGCCGGATCCGCATCGCGCTGGATGCCCAGGTCCGCCTGCTGACGTCGTTCGGCGCCACCAACGCCGTCTGGGACAACACGTACGACCACATCGCGAAGGCCGACGCGGCCGGGTTCGCCGAGGACTTCCCGCCGGACGATCCGCAGAGCGTGAACGGCCTGGACGGCCTGCTCGGCGTGGACGCCGGCGGGCGGCTCGTGGTCGGCGGCTACACCGGTGCGGCCGCGTACGGCACCCCCGCCCCGCAGCTCACCGACCCCGCCCTGCTGAACCGCCTCTACGACCCGGCCGCCGAGTCCGGCTCCGCCCGCTGCGGCGTGGTGGCCGCCGACGCGATGTACGTCTTCTGCGGCCTCGGCGCGTACCCCAGCAGCGGCGAGGGCCGCCCCTCCGGCGGCCTGATCCTGCTCAAGCGCCTCTCCGCGGCGGGGATGACCGCGCTGAGCGCCGACATCGACCTGAGCACCACCGTGGTCGGCGAGCGCCGGCCGGGCGGGGTCGCGCAGAAGCCGGTGACCAGCCTGCTCGGCCCGGTCGCCGTGCACACCACCGTGCTCGCCGCCGACCGGATCGCCCTCGACGCCGAGATCGCCACCGTGAACGGGCAGCGGCTCGTGCTGGAGTCCGTACGCCCCCGGCCCATCCACGCGGCCGCCACCGCCACGGCCCGCAAGCTGTTCGGGCTCGTCGCGATCGCCACGCTGCTGGTGGTCGCGTACATGAGCTGGTCCACCCGGCGGGCGGTACGCCGCCGCGTGCGGCCGCTGCGGCACACCACCGAGCAGATCATCGCGTCCGGGGACCACGACCTGCGCGTCCGCCCGGCCGGTCAGGACGACATCGCCGCCCTGGGCCGGGCCATCGACACCATGCTCGACACGATCAGCGGCCGCGACCGGCTCCTGCAGGCCGAGCAGGAGCAGCGCCGGCGCGAGCTCGAGGAGACCCACGAGCAGCAGCGGGCCGCCGAGCGGGAGATGCGGCGCCGGGCCCGCGAGCTGGTCGACGAGACCTCCGAGCTGGTCGCGCGGCAGCTGGACGACGTGTCCGGGCAGGCCGCGGCGGTCGGTGCGGCGGCCGGGCGTATCGACGGTCAGGTCCGCGAGGCGCGGCTGGCGGCCGGCCTGCTGCTGACCAACAACGTCGAGGCCAGCGAGGCCGTCGGCACGCTGCACGAGAGCCTGCGCAAGGTCGAGGAGGTGGCCCGGTTCATCGGCGGGATCGCCCGGCAGACGAACCTGCTCGCGCTGAACGCCACCATCGAGGCGGCGCGGGCCGGGGAGGCCGGACAGGGCTTCGGCGTGGTCGCCGGCGAGGTGAAGACGCTCGCCGCCACCACGGCCGAGTCGACCGACACGATCACCTCGACGCTGGACGAGCTCAACGAGCGGGTCGCCGCCGTGGTGGACATCATGATGACCATGAGCGCGACGATCACCGCGATCGACTACACGACCGCGGACGCGCAGGCGATGACCACCGAGCAGGCGGCCGTCGTCGCCGGCCTCACCCACCAGGTGACCGCCGCGATCGAACGGCTGGAGGCTCTCGCCTCGCGCGACTGACGCCCGCGGGCGTTTGTCCGTGCCTCCCGGGGGTAGCCGCCCTACACGCCCGGATCCTCCGGCGTTCCGGTCACACAGGGAGGCGCGGCATGCGTGCGATGGTCTATCGGGGCCCGTACCGGGTGCGGGTCGAGGAGAAGGACCGTCCCGCGATCGAACATCCCAACGATGCGATCGTCCGGGTCACCCGGGCCGCGATCTGCGGCTCCGACCTGCACCTCTACCACGGGATGATGCCCGACACCCGGGTCGGCATGACGTTCGGCCACGAGTTCGTGGGCGTGGTCGACGAGGTCGGCCCCTCGGTGCAGAACCTCAAGGTGGGCGACCGCGTCATGGTCCCGTTCAACGTCTTCTGCGGCACGTGCTACTTCTGCGCCCGCGGGCTCTACTCCAACTGCCACAACGTCAACCCGAACGCCACGGCGGTGGGCGGCATCTACGGCTACTCGCACACCTCGGGCGGGTACGACGGCGGCCAGTCCGAGTTCGTCCGGGTGCCGTTCGCCGACGTCGGGCCCAGCCTGATCCCGGAGTGGATGGACGAGGACGACGCCGTCCTGCTCACCGACGCGCTCGCCACCGGCTACTTCGGCGCCCAGCTGGGCGACATCGTCGAGGGCGACGTCGTCGTGGTGTTCGGCGCCGGCCCGGTCGGCCTGTACGCGGCCAAGTCCGCGTGGCTGATGGGCGCCGGCCGGGTCATCGTCATCGACCACCTCGACTACCGGCTGGCGAAGGCCGCCGAGTTCGCGCACGCCGAGACGTACAACTTCGCCGAGTACGACGACATCATCGTGCACCTCAAGAAGATCACCGAGTACCTCGGCGCGGACGTCACCATCGACGCGGTCGGCGCCGAGGCGGACGGCAACTTCCTGCAGCACGTCACCGCGGCGAAGCTGAAGCTGCAGGGCGGCTCGCCGGTGGCGCTGAACTGGGCGATCGACGCGGTGCGCAAGGGCGGCACGGTCTCGGTGATGGGCGCGTACGGCCCGCTGTTCAGCGCGGTGAAGTTCGGCGACGCCATGAACAAGGGCCTGACCCTGCGGATGAACCAGTGCCCGGTGAAGCGGCAGTGGCCCCGGCTCTTCGAGCACATCAAGAACGGCTACCTCAAGCCCAGCGACATCGTGACGCACCGCATCCCGCTGGAGCACATCGCCGAGGGCTACCACATCTTCTCGGCGAAGCTGGACGGCTGCATCAAGCCCCTCATCGTCCCCAACGCCGCCTGACCGGCCGGAGAAGGATCATGACGTACACACCCGAGAAGCCGAAGACGGCCGAGTCCAGCGAGGCGCTGCGCGCGCGCATCCCCGGCTGGGGCGCGGACCTCGACCCCGCCGACCGCCCGTCGGTGCCGCGCGAACGGTTCGACCCGACGTTCAGCGGCGCGTGGTGGGAGTTCCCCGAGCGCCAGCCCGAGAAGTGGCCGCGGGAACGGTCCATCGAACACAAGTTCCTCACCCCGGTCTTCGGTACGGCCTGCCCGCCGAAGGGCGTCTCCGGGGCGATCCGCAAGCTCGCGTACCGCCGGTACAGCGAGGGCCGGGCGGCGCACTGGCTGCTGCTCATGGCCGCCGACCGGGTCGACGCGGCCGGGAGCACGCTGCGCTCGTTCCTCACCACGCGCCCGGACAACCCGCTCACCGAGACCGGCGTGCTCAGCGAGATCTCCCACCACGGGCTGGCGTCGCGGCGCGGCGAGAACCGCGCCGACCTGCGCCACCAGCCGCTCGACCCGATCATCGTCGCGGCGCCCTGGGTGCTGGCCGGCGGGCTCGCGTTCGCCCTCGCCAGGCGCGTCGTCCGGCGTCGCCGAGCCTGACCGTCAGGACGCGGCCGGGGCGGCCGAGGCCGGCGCGCTCGGCACGGTGCCCGGCGCGGCCGGGGGAGTGGCCGGAGCGGGCCGCCCCTGGCCGGGCCCGCCGTCGCGCCACCCGCCGCCCGGGCCGCGCATCGGCCCGCCGTCACGGCGGTCGTAGCCGCGCTGGTCCGGGAAGCTGTGGCCACGGTCGTTCCCGCCGACGATCAACGCGCCGACGGCGACCACGCCACCGCCCAGGCAGCACCCGAGCAGGAGCGCGGCCGCCGCGATCAACAGGGGGGTACGCCGCCGGTACCAGCGGTCCCGCGGGGCCGGTGGCGCCGGTGCTGCAGCCGGCTCCTCCTCGGGGATGCGGGCGGTGTCGTCCGGGCGCGAGGTCGCGTCGCTCATCGAGATCTCCGTGCGGTCGAGGGGTGTCCGGCGGACGGCGGTGCCGCCCGTTCACCCCACGATCGGCTCGGACGTTAAGACGTCCCGGCCGGTGCCGCTAAGAAATCAATGAGAAGACTCCGGCATCTCGTGGGACGACGCCCGCCACTGCGGCTTCCGATGCGGGCCGGCGTACCGACGACCCGCCTGCCGAAGACCAGTGGTGCGACCGCCGCATCACATCGATGTGTCCGTGCCGGTCAGGCAAGGCCACTGCTACCGTTGATCGACGGTGCCAGAAGTCGCTGAACTTCCGGATCGGGCGTTGATGCTCGTCCCTCGTCAGGGCGAGGGCGGCACTAATCATGGGGTGGAACAGGGCTTGCAGACGCTATTCGACGACGACATAGCCGTGGCATACCACTCCTTTGGCATCGCGGCCGACGCTGACGACAGCGACGAGGGGTCTGAGGACCTGGCAGGGCTCCCGGGCTACGGGGGGCAGGTCAACGGCTTGTGCGGGGCGGCGATCCCCGGAGTTCTGCAATTCATCACCGGCCTGCACACCGGTGACGTCCGGGTACGGATCGAGCTTCACGACACCGAACCCGCGATCGACCTGAATTGGCCGGAGATCGTCGAGGCTTCGTTCAGTCCCTCTGCCCCCGGCATCTTCATCGACGTCTGGGGCGACGCGTCGATTCCGCTCCCGAACATCGAGGTGCGCGACTACCGGGTGCGATTCGCCGCGATCGGCTTCGACAACGACGACAACGAGGTGACCGATCCGCCGGAACGCTATCTGATCCACCTATGGCCGGCGCCGCGGGCGCCCGACCGGATCGTCCGGCAAACCAGCCGCCGCGCCGCCTACTGGCACCAGGTGGCGCAGAGGACTCCCGCCCCGCCGTCGGCAGAGGAACGCGCCGCCGTCCGCGCCGAGAAAGAACGTCGTCGCCGCCAAGAGGCGGAACGCTTTCGCCGCGAGGACGAAGCCCGCTACTGGGGTGGCCGGGCTCCCGACAGCGACCGCCTACGCGAGATCGCCCCCCGTGCCGTGGGTCTCGCTCGTATCGACCGGAATCTGGTCGACGAAATAGCCGCCGTCGAGCCGCAGGAACAGCGGGCGATGGCAGCATGGGCGGCCCGAGAGACGTGCCGCCGAGCAGGCCTGGCCGATGAGGACTGGGTTGTGCAAGCCCTCGAGGCCTTGGATCTGGGAGACCCGGCTCCGGCCTGCGTCGCCACCTTCGACGACGCATTCGCCCGCTGGCAGAAGATCTCCACCGAGCAGATCACCCACAGCGCCACAGTGACCCTGGGCAACCGTGCAGAAAAGCCGAGGATCGCGCCCGAGGTCTCCGCCATACACGCCATCATCTTCGCCCGGGAAACGAACCCCCTGGAAGCGGCTCTCGACACCGTAAGAACGGCGGCCGAGGTCATCCCGGGAGAAAGGGCCACGGTGATCGCCGCGTTCCGCGCCAGGTTCGAGCTGCCACGACCAGCGCCCGAATGACGACGCACCAAAGGTGCCCTCAGCTCCCTGAGGTCGGCGCACTCACCGCCGCAAGTGGCCCGCTGCAGTGGTGGCGTCCTTGGCGGGAGGAGCGTGCGGCTCTCATCGCGGAACACGCAACATGCGGGCCGGACGCCCGAGAATCTCCTGATCAGCCCGTTCGTTGTGTGCCAGATCGGGCAGCGAGAACGTCACTCCGTAGCCGGCGATCACCTCAGGGTGGGCGTGGGTGCTGCCGGGCAGCGAGCATCGCGGCACCGATACCGACGAACCGCTGAGGTCGATCGCGATGACCTGCCAACTGGTGCCGCCGTTGGCGCTGTAGAGCACGGTGTGGGCCGGCGAGGGCGAGTCGGCGTCTGGTTCACGCTTTTACCGCCACATAGGCTGGTGCCGTGGCCAACTCGGAGCACCTCAACATGTTCGTCCTGCCCGTGAAGTCCCGCGAGGCCGAGCGGCACGGCCGCGTCGACCTGTTCCTGCCCGACGGCGCCGGGCCGCGACCCGCGGTCGTCTTCGTCCACGGTGGACCAGTCCCGGAGGCGGCGCGGCCCACGCCGCGAGACTGGCCCGTGTTCCAGGCCTACGGTTCGCTCGCCGCGTCGCGGGGCCTCGTCGGGGTGACCCTCGATCACCGGCTGCACACCCCGGTCGCGTACGCGCAGGCGGCCGACGACGTCACGGCGGCCGTGGAGCTCGCCCGCGCCGACCCGCGGGTGGACCGTGACCGGGTGGCCCTGTGGTTCTTCTCCGGCGGCGGCCTGCTCGCAGCCGACTGGCTACGCCGGCCGGCCCCCTGGCTGCGGTGCCTGGCGGCAACGTACCCGCTGCTCAGCATGTTTCCCGGGTGGCCGCCCGACCCGCGGTTCGCGCCGGTCGACGCGGTCGCCTCGGCCGGGACACTACCGGTGGTGCTGACCCGGGCAGGCTTGGAGCGCCCTGAGGTAGCCGCCGGCGTGTCCGCGTTCGTCGACGCCGCCCGAGCCGCCTCCGTACGGCTGGAAGTGATCGACGTGCCGAACGGCCGCCACGGATTCGACTACCTGGACGACACCGACGAGTCCCGCGAAGCCATCGAAGCCGCCTTCACCGCGGTGTCCCGCACCCTGACAAGCCCGTAACAGCGGGCCTGACACGCGATGCGGCGGGCCGCGACCGCCCGGCCCAGCGGTGATCGTGTACGCGGATCCGCCGATGACAATGCGGTCGCCCGCCGAGACAATGCAAATTCGCTATCTGCGTAGTGAACCTTCTTCAACCTGACATCGAGCCCGACGGTGCTGGGCCGTCCGCCGGCCTCGCCACGTTGAAAAAGTTCGGTATGCGGCGCGCACCTTCTGAATCGTGATTCTGTTGTTTATACGTGATGCGGTGGCGTTGGATGGGTCCGGACGGTGCCGCCGGCGCCTTGGTAACCGCGGCCGGCGAAGGCTGTCCCGTCGGTGCTCATGAAGTTTCTTCGCCCTTGCAACCGCGACCACGAGAGCCTTCCGCGGGATCGACGACTTTGCGACGGCCGACAAGATCTTATGCGGAGCTGCACTAGAGTTGCTTTGCTTCCATCGGTCGGTGAGGTCGGGAGAACGCATGCAGCGACTCAAGAGTCTCGTGGTGGTCCTTCCGGGCATCGGGGGCAGCGTCCTGGCCTCGCCAGACGGACAGTCCATGTGGGACACGTCGGTGCGCGAGCTCGCGACCGCGCTGGTGCGCCCAGGGCGCCTCGGTCTTGACACCGCGGACGAGCTGACGCCGACCGGGCTCGTCGGGAGTTTCACGACGTTCGGTCCGCTGCTGAACATCACCGGTTACGAGGGTCTCACCGGGCACATCGGCCGCGAGTTCCGCGACGTCGTTCAGCACACATTCATCCCGGGGGAGCCGTTTCCGCCCGACGTCGACATGCTGTTGGTGCCCTATGACTTCAGGCGCTCGGTCGCCGAGGCCGCCGAGCGACTCGCGCAGGGCGTTCACCAGGCGCTTGCAGGTGTCCCGGAGTCCGCGCGGGCGAGACGCGTCATCGTCGTCGCGCACTCGATGGGCGGACTGGTGGCCCGATACTGGATCGGTGCCTTGGCGGGGTGGCGGGTCTGCAGGGCGCTGATCACGCTGGGCACACCTCACCGCGGTGCACCGAAGGCGCTGCAGTGGCTGGTGCATGGCGCCGGTGTCGGCGCCCTCCGGCACCCGTCCCTGACCCGCGCGCTCCGCGGCTGGCCGTCGATGTACGAGCTGCTGCCGCAATACCCGGCCGTCTGGAACGAGGTGACCGGCCGGCCCGACGAGGTGGAAGCCTTGCCGCCATCGTTGGTGCGCCGGAGCCGGAGCCTCCATGCGTACGCCGAGATGTTCGCGACGCAGACCGCCCGGGCTCGGCAGGTGCATGACGACATCGCCCGCGCGTGGGATGAGATTCCGGAGGGCTCGGTGCCGGACGTGGCGGTGTACTTCGGACGTGGCCACCGGACGACGAACCTCGTCACGCTGACCTCCCAGGGCGGCCTGCGGTTCAGCAAGGAGGACCCGCCCTGGCGCGGCAATGTCGGCTGGGCCGGTGACGGGACGGTTCCCGTTCTGTCCGCCGTTCCCCGGGAGCTGAGCGAGGACCGGCTGCGCTGGCGGGAGCTGCCCGAGCGGCACGGCGAACTGGCCAGCACGCCCGGGTTCATGGAGTTGCTCCGCTCGTTGAACGGAGAAGCGGTCCCGACCCGCGGTGCGGGCCCGGAAGACCTCCACTGGCTTGGGCTGGACATCGAGGACGTCGTGCCCGCCGGTGCCCCGATCCCACTCGGAGTTCGCGTACCTGATGGGGCCGCCACCACGGCGGTGCATGTGAAGGTGACCGGATCGGGCCGTACACCGTCGGCCGCGTTCGAGGGCCAGTTGGCGTTCAACGGCAGTCAGTGGAACATCTTGCTGCCGGAACTGCCGATGGGCACCTATCGCCTCCGCCTGGAGGCGCAGGGCGGCGGACCGGGGCGATCGCTCTCCGCCCGGACGCGGCTGGTGGTCCTCGATCCGGTCGAGGAGGCCATGGCGTTGGGAGGTGCGTCCGCCATGGCGGGTGATCTGGACGACCTCGAGGGCCCCGACGACGCCGTCACGTACTCCCCGGAGCGTTCCGTGATGTCGCCATGAAGCTGTGGCCGCAGTGGAATCGGCGTCTGAACCCGGGGGGTCTGGTTCAGTACGTCCAGAGCGGTACTGCCGCCACGCTGCTGCCTGAGCTGTCACCACGCGCCGAAGGTCGTGGCGGCGCACCGCTCAATCGTCTGCGCACCGCGTACGACCTCTTCGCCGTGCGAGGAATTCGCTACGCCGACGAGCCGCTCGCCAGCGGCGACGGGTGGCAGGAGATTCGGCCGGCCTCCGAGGTGGTGGCCAAGAGTCGTCAGGCCAACTGCGTCGACATGGCGGTCGCCTTCGCCGGCGCCTGCCTCGACACCGGCATCCACCCGGTCGTGATCCTCTTGGAGCCGCGTAGCGGCGGTCCGGGGCACGCTCTGGTCGCGGTCTGGCTCGACCGGGAGTGGATCCCCGGTGGCCACCGGCGTTACGGTGACGCCGCACCCGCCCTCGTGGACGGCCAGATCGACTGGCCCGATGGGCTCCGTTCCGCGCCGGACAGTCCCGGCGGCTTTCTCGCCGTCGATGTCGCGGAGCTGGCGGTCGACGAGCCCGATGAGAAGCCCATCACCCTCGAGCAGGCCGTCGCCCGGGCCGCTCAGATGCTGTCCTCGCCGCGCTGGCGGGTCTGCCACCTCGTCGACGTGGGGCGTGACTACGACCGCAGGGGCGCGTTCCTCGACCCGGCACGCTCCACCCGGGGCATCACCTCCCACGCGGAGGAGCGGGCAGCTCTCAGCGACATGCGGCAGAACCTGCTGGAGAGCAACCTTCCCTACGTCCCGCCCGCCGATCCCGCCGCACCGACCCGTCCGGAGAATCTGCTCCGCGCACTCACCGCGAAAGCTGCTCAGTATCGAGGGGTCCTGCTGCACGGTGTCGCCGGGGTGGGCAAGACGCGGACAACGTTCGAGGTGGCCCGTCTCGCAGAGAAGGAGGGATGGTCAGTCCTGCACGTCGCGCCCCTCGAACCGATGGTGACCGTCGAGCAGCTGTACGACGCGATCACGGAGGAGCGAAGCAGCCGAGTCCTCGTCATCTGCGATTACCTGAACGACTCGGTCGGCATCGACGTTCTGCGACTCGAGTCCTGGCTACTGCCCAGGACCACCGCGGACGGCATCGAGGTGGCCCTGCTGGCCTGCAGCCGAACGGGTTGGTTCAACCACCCCGACCGACCGTTCGACCCCGTCTTCGACGGTCTCCAGCTGGCGCCCGACCCCACGCAAGCAGAGGCTACGCGAGACGCCATCCTCCGCGCCCTCGCACCGCACGCCATCGAAGCCGTCGGACTGCCCCGCTTGCGGGAGGTCTGCGGACTGCGCCCAGTGATCGTGATGCTGATCGCTCGGGAGGCGGAGGGGCAGTCCGACAGCGGCAGGCTGGGCGACCTCCTAACCGGGATGACGCACGGCGAGCTATTGCCGTGGCTGAAGCTGCGCCTGCGACGGGACAAGCTCCTGCGCGACTCGGGGAACGACCCTTTCGTCGACGGCCAGGGGGACCCGAGCGGAAACCTCCTCGGCTGTCTATCAATCTTGCTGGCGTCCCCCCAACCGCGGGCTGATCTGCACGCCTGTGCCGCCACCGTCCCGGACCTGCCCGAGGACGCGGCCGAACTCATGCTCGCGGAGCTGGAATCCATGGGCTGGCTCATCCCAGTCGCCGAGGGACACGGGCCCGTCCACGACCTCGTCACCGACCAGTTGGCCGCCCGGATACTGCTCTACGAGGGGACGCATCTCGTGCGTACCCGAGCTCTCACGCGTGTCTTGAGTGCCGCGCCGGTCCGGGGGCGCACGATCGGGCGTTTCGCCATGAACCTCGGGCGGGTGATCCGAGACCTCGACCCCGCCGAGGCGCAGGCGCTGACGGCCGACACCGAACGCTGGCTGGCCGAGAACGGCGTCAAGGTCGCCGCTGTGCTCGCCCAAACTGACAACGAGGGCGCGTATGCGCTCGGCGCGGTGATCGAATCCGTTGCCTGGCGGAATGCGATCTATGCGTTGTGGACCTCAGTGGTCGATCCTTGGCTGGCGAAGCATTCGCAGTCCCCGGACGCCCGCCATCTTCTGTACCGCGGCCTACGGGCCGAGGACTGCCCGGCGCGGTCCGACCTGGCATCGCTGGCGATGCGGTGGCTCGATCGACACGTCTCCCGCCTCGACGCCAGCTTCGTCATCAGTCCCGTCCTCGCGCTCCAGCACAGCCTGGACCCCGCAGTAAGCAAGTCCTGCGTGGCCTACGCGCTGGCCTGGCTGGATCAGCACGGCACCGACCCGTCCGCTGGGTTCGTCTATTACAGCCTGCTGCCACGCGATGATCTCGGTGATCGATCGGCCGCCGCTGTCGGGCATGCGCTGGCCTGGCTGGATCAGCACGGTACCGGCCAGTCCGCTCAGTTCGTCTATTCCGGCCTGTTGGCGCGCGATGATCTCGGTGATCGATCGGCCGTCGCTGTCGGGCATGCGCTGGCCTGGCTGGATCAGCACGGTACCGGCCAGTCCGCTGGGTTCGTCTATTCCGGCCTGTTGGCGCGCGATGATCTCGGCGGTCGATCGGCTGCCGCTGTCGGGCATGCGCTGGCCTGGCTGGATCAGCACGGTACCGGCCAGTCCGCTGGGTTCGTCTATTCCGGCCTGTTGGCGCGCGATGATCTCGGCGGTCGATCGGCCGTCGCTGTCGGGCATGCGCTGGCCTGGCTGGATTTGCACGGTACCGGCGCCGCCGGCGGGTTTGTGCTGCGCGGTCTGCTGGCGCGCGATGATCTCGGCGGTCGATCGGCTGCCGCTGTCGGGCATGCGCTGGCCTGGCTGGATCAGCACGGCACCGACCAGTCTGCTCAGTTCGTCTATTACAGCCTGCTGCCACGCAATGATCTCGGCGGTCGATCGGCTGCCGCTGTCGGGCATGCGCTGGCCTGGCTGGATCAGCACGGCACGGGCCCGTCCGCCGACTTTGTGCTGCGCGGTCTGCTGGCGCGCGATGATCTCGGTGATCGATCGGCTGCCGCTGTCGGGCATGCGCTGGCCTGGCTGGATCAGCACGGCACCGGCGCCGCCGGCGGGTTTGTGCTGCGCGGTCTGCTGGCGCGCGATGATCTCGGCGGTCGATCGGCCGCCGCTGTCGGGCATGCGCTGGCCTGGCTGGATCAGCACGGCACGGGCCCGTCCGCCGACTTTGTGCTGCGCGGTCTGCTGGCGCGCGATGATCTCGGCGGTCGATCGGCTGCCGCTGTCGGGCATGCGCTGGCCTGGCTGGATCAGCACGGTACCGGCCAGTCTGCTCAGTTCGTCTATTCCGGCCTGTTGGCGCGCGATGATCTCGGCGATCGATCGGCTGCCGCTGTCGGGCATGCGCTGGCCTGGCTGGATCAGCGCGGCACGGGGCCCGCCGCCGCCTTTGTCTATGACTCCTTGTTGGGACGCAGCGACCTCGCTGACCTCGCAAGCGATCACGACCGTATCCACCGCATGGCGCTGAACTGGATCGTCATCAACCTGGTGCAGCCCAGTTTTCCGCAACTCATGCCTACCCCCATTGCGCTCCCGGTCGGCCCTCGGCTCGCGGATATGGCATTGACGTTTACGGAAACAGTCATGCGCCTGTCTGCTGGAAAATGGAAGGCGCCGAACGCTTACGGCCAATTCGACAGGTTCCTGTCCTGGCTCTGTTCTCTCAAGAACTTCAAGAACGGGATAAGGGCCGCGCGACTCGATGACGCCATTTGTGCTTGGGTGCGGCGCCCAGAATCCCTTCAGGCGCATGGAACCGAAATCTGTCTCCCGCTATTCTCCAGAATCTTGAGCCTGATGCTCATGCATCGGCGTGACTTGGGCGATGCTGAGCAGGACTTGGCGCGGCTGGAAAAATGGGTTGGCGCATGGACATGCAGTGAAGAAAGGCAGGGCGAGGCGCTGCGCGATATACAACTCTACGCGAGACTCTTGGCAACCGGCGACAGGTGAGCACAAGGGCATGTGTCCCATCTCGGGTCTCTATTACAACCGCTTATGCCCATACTCATTTGCCGCAACGACTTCGCCCTGATCGCGATGCTCGGCCTGCTCGGCCTGCGGATCTTCGAAGCGGGCGGCGCGAACATCGCCGACCTCGGCGAAGAACACGGCCACCGCGTCCTGCCCGGACACCGGCTTCTTTCGGGTATTCGGCGCTGCCCAGCTGGCCGAGATTCTGCTCCCGCTCGCCGTCCTCGCGTGGCTGGCCTCCGTCGGACGCCTCTGGCGTGCCTGGCCGATCCTGCTCATCGCGATGATCTCCACCGCCACACTGGGCGCTGCTCTGGCACTTACTCCGCACCGCCGCGAACCAGATGGGCTGAACCACCTGTAGAACTACGGAGCATCACGGTTTCGAAAGTACGGTCGTGGGCCGGTCCGGTTCGCCCGCGTACCTCATCCTCGTCATCGAGGAGGGGCGCGCGTCGAACGAGTGGATCACCGCCCGGCCGGAGCGGCGGGAGGTTGGGGATGATCTCAGTCTACCGGAGATCCGATCAGTGCACAGTCGGGCGAAAAGGCCTGTTGACCTGCGGTTTCGTTCGCCTGAGCTCGTCGCTCACCGGCGAGCGAAGGGGAACGCATGACCGTTGGCGGTGGCGAGTCCGTGGACTGGGACTGGGTGCTCTGGGCAAAGGTGAGGTTGTTATCGACGCACCCGCTTTCGCCGGTTGAGGCGGCGAAGGCCTACCGCATATTGAATCGGGTCGAACCTCGTTGGTACGGCGTTCGGCTGGCAACGACGCTCACGAGCATGGCTGTCCGGGATTGCGAGGGAAAGCCGGCTGCGCGGGCGGCGCTCATGGCGGAGTCCTACCTGGCGGCCCGTGGCGCGGACGAAGGCGAACCGGAGCGGTACTACCTGATGGTCATCAGCCTGGAATGGCGCGGGAAGGCCCTGGCCGAGCTGGGCCGGGCGGCCGAGGAGGAAATCGTGGGTGCGGAACTGGTCGCGGTCGCGCGCAAGGCGATCGGGACGCGGCCGAGAACCGGGGAGTGGCACGGGGTCGCCATAGGGCGGCCCCCGCTTGTTGACCAAAGTCATGTTCTTTGATCGTTGGCTTCGCGGTGCACTGATTTGCCTCAGCACGCTATGCCCGCACCGCTGGGGCCGTAGTCGCTTCCGACCGCCCCATCCGGTCAGCTCAACAGCAGCGGCATGTACTCGCGCACACGCCCCACGCCTCGGCCCGGTGCAGGACACGAGGAGGCCATGTCACGAGGCGGGGATCGGGCCAGAGCGGCACCAGGGCGCCAGGAAACGCTGACGTGAGATCCCACGTCGACTTCCGAGGACCGGGTCGACGATGGTGTGCCTGTGCTCAAACCGCTGCCACCGCAGAATGCACACCGTCGGGCCACACGAGGCAGGGTGACCCTCGAGCGTTATCGCGGCAAGAAATTTCCCGCCCAGTGCACTCTCATCAGCGTAAGACGTTCTGGTCAAGCGGTTGGCCGGGTGCCTCGTCCGTCGTCGGTCCCTGCATAGTCGTAATGGGGTTGGTCCCTGCAGCGCGTAACCGGGTTGATAGACGACGGGCGGG
>NZ_JADMLH010000013.1 GCF_016464385.1 Nucisporomicrobium flavum
CACGCCCTCCGGCGTGCTCGCCGGAGTCTTCTTCTTCGCCACCGCGGAAGTATCCACGGCATCCGTCATGACGGTCATCAGGTGCGTCTCCTTGATCAGGAGTTACACCGTTCGTTTTACAGTCCCGTGCGCGAGTCCGGGTCCCACCCTGAAGGCATCGACGAGTGAGCTCGAGCATGTCGATCAGCCAGCCGGCCCAGTGTGAGCGAAGTAGTACCTTGCGGATCTCGAGCAGCAGCGGCACCAGTTCCGACTACTGCTCGGATGTCAACGGGTAATGCCTGCGCACGTGCGGTGCGACTGCACACTCTGAACGGTGGGAAACGGCATGCGGATGCATCCCCGGGCCTGGCTGGCGGTCGCGGTCGCGGTCGTGGTGGCGGCGGCCGGCGGGTGGGCGGCGGTCGGCGCCGGCGACGACGCATCGCCCGCTGACGGTACCGCCGTCGATGTTCTCACCGGCCACGACTGGACGCATCTCGCCGGGGCCACCGTCGGCCCCGGCGGGGTGCGGATCGTCGGCCTGGGAGGGCGGATCGTGCGGCAGGACGGCTCCGGCGGCCAGCCGAACCCGCCGGTCAACCTGCGCGGGCCGCGGCTTGCGGTGCGCGGCCCGGTGGAGATCACCGCCGGGGTGGATCGGCCGGCCGGCCAGTCGGCCGTGCTCATCCTGTACGGCGATGTGCCGGTGGTGTACGACGAGTGGCGGCACAATCCGCCCGGGCTGGCCGTCACCGTCACCGACGGGGAGGTGCGCCTGGCGGTCTGGGACGGGCGGGGCGACGATCCGGCGGTCCACCGCCGGGCCAAGGTGGCCGTACCGGCCGCGGCAACGGTGACCGTCACCCGGGCCGGTGGGCAGCTCACGGTCCGGCTCGGTGACGCCCGCCTGTCCGTCACCGACCCCGGGGTATTCGGCTCCGGGCGGGTGTTCTTCGGCGCCGACGCCGATGACGGCGGAACGGCGACCTCACCCGGCGGGCCGGCCGGCTGGACGTTGACCTCGTTGCGGGCCGCCGGGCTGGGCGGCGGCAGCGCCACCGTCGTCGACGCCCCGGCGCTCGGCCAGCCGGCGCCCGCGCCCGGGTCGCTGCGGGTGCTCGCAGCGGACCGCCGGGCGCTGCCCATCGGCGCTGCCGTGGCCGCCGAGCCGCTGCTGGCCGACGACGGATACCGCCGCCTGACCGCCGCCCAGTTCTCGATGCTGACCACGGAGAACGCGGTGAAGCCGCAGTTCGTCCACCCGCAGCCGGACCGCTACGACTTCACCGGGGGCGACCTGCTGGTCGACTTCGCGGCGGCCAACGGCATCGCGGTGCACGCGCACACCCTGGTCTTCGGCGAGGCCAACCCGCGCTGGATGCAGGACGCCCCGGCCGGCCGGCTCGAGCAGATCATGCTCGATCACATCAGCACCGTGGTCGGTCACTACCGCGGCCGGATCGCCGAATGGGACGTCGTCAACGAACCGCTGTCCACCGAGAGCGAGGACTACGAGGACGGGGGAACGGGGCTACGCCGGCACCTGTGGCAGCAGGCGATGGGGGAGACGTACATCGACAGGGCGTTCGCGGCGGCCCGGGCCGCCGACCCCGGCGCCAAGCTGTACCTCAACGATTTCGGCCTGGAAGCCGACGGTGAGCGCTGGGACGCGCTGCTCGGCCTGGTCGGCCGGCTCAAGCGGCGGGGAGTGCCGATCGACGGGGTCGGCTTCGAGGCGCACATCCACGAGGCCGGCGACCGGGTCACCGCGGCCGTCCTGCAGGATCACTTCGCGGACCTGGCCCGGCTCGGGCTGTCGGCCCGGGTGTCCGAGATAGATGTGTACGGCGATTCGGCTGGCGGACAGGCCGAGCAGTACGCCACCGCGTTGACCGCCTGCCTGGCTGCCCCGAACTGCACCTCGTACACCACCTGGGGCGTCACCGACCGGTACGGGTCCACCACCGAGTCCGGCACCTACCCGCCGCAGCTCGGTGACGACCTGATCTTCGACCGGAACCTGGCACCCAAGGCCGCGTTCACCGCCCTGACCCGGGTCCTGCGCGGCTGAGGTCGGTCTTCGTCGACTTTTGGCGTCGCCTTGGCGTCACGCCGTTCGACGGCACGCCGCCGGCCCGGACCGTGCGCCTCCCGACCCTCCAGTTCGGCCAGGCACGCTCCTACCGCCAGGTTGATCTATCTGCTACGGCTCCGAAGTTCCGGACTCATGTCTGGACGGGGAATGGTGCCGGCGTGCCCATGAAAAGAGACCACTGGCCAGCAGCACCTCGTTGTCGCCGGGGGCGTTCTGGCGCTGTCGCAGGACCCCCACGAAGACGGGTGCTACCACCATGGACGGCTCAGCCGATCGGCCGAAGAATGGGTTGTTACACGCCTGAACGGCGGACCTCGCGTCGCTGCCAACAAGAATGGAAGTAGACTCATGCGCCGCCCTGAAAAGCAATCCAGCACCCACATCTCGGCAGTGCAGGTACTCGAGGACGGGGCGGAGCCGATCCGTGGCTGGCTCATCGTCTACCTCGTCGTGCTGGCGGGGCTTGCGGCCCACGGCTTGGAGTTGACCATCGCGTCGCTCATCATCGGCGCCAACCCTTCGCTGGCCGGTCTCACCTCCTTCGTACCGGCGCCCGCACTGGCCTTCTACGTCGTCTCGAACACCCTTTTGATCCTGTACGCCGCACTGTTGTTCAGGCTGATGTTGCGGAGAAGGCGAGTGGCTATCGCGCACAACGTGCTCTACAACGTCCTGTCGCTATTCTTCTTGGTGGGATGGAACGCGTTCAACATGAAATCAACGCTGGGTGTCGCGATCGACGCTGCTCCGAACCTCCTGATGGCCGCTTACATTTTGCGGTCCAAGCGAGTCAGGAGAACCTTTCGAGGTAGTGTCGGCCCAGAGAAGCGGCCTGACGCACTATCTTCGGTATGAGCGTGTGCTCGGCACAGGACAGCGACACCGGGCATGACGCTGCGTGGAGCTGGTGCGCCCGTCGACGCCGGTGAGGACGGTCCGTAGCCGACCGCTTTCGAGTCAGTGCCCTGGGTCAGGTGTGGATGTCCTCGATCGGCCCGAACGTGTAGTCCCTCAAGTCGGAAGCGGTGATGGCCCCAATGGCTGCTGCCAAGCGAACTACCGAGTCTTCAGCGAACCTGAGGCAACCTTGCACGGCGGCGCGGAGCAGGGCCTCGTCAGCACCCTCACCGGCCCACCGCAGCAGGTAGGGCACGGCGGCTTCTTGTGCATGCGAGTCCACTGGGCAGTCGTAGTCTGCGGCGTAGAGCGGTTGCAGGACGAACCGGAGCACCGACATGCCTGGGGCAGCGCACCGTACTTCCACAAAGTCGCTGTCCACTACGTACGCGGCGAGGAAAGGGGCGTTGACCTGATCAGCCACCGCGCGAACGTGCTCTGCGGTCAGTGGATCGCCGCGATGCACCCGGGCGAAGCGCCAGCCGTCCTTGCCGACCCATCCGCCGTCCGGTGTGCCACCGGCGTCGCGGACGATGTCGAGGGCGGTTACGTCGACATCAGCGCGAATCAGCATCGAAGTGCCGAAGAATCCCACCGGGCGGACTCTACAAGATCATCGACCAGGAGAAGTGGTCGGCGATGCGACCCTGGGGCTGCCCACAACAAACGCTGGTCGCCATGGGCTGATTCCCTGCCGCGGAGCGGAGGTCAGACCTGCCTGGTCCGCCGGTTCCGGAACAGGCCGGCGGTCGAGGCGAACGCCGCAGCGACGGCCAGTACGGCGAGGAAGCCCGGGGCGGAGGCCCACACCGGCGTGGAGTAGCCGTCCGCGGTGGCGATCATCTCCGGATGGTCCGCGTCGACGTAAACGGTGAGCTCCGAGCCGACCGGCAGCTTGTCGATCACCCACGGATACCGCAGGTCCGCGCTGCGGGCTGTTCCTTGCACTGTGTACCTGACGGCGTACCAGTGATCGAACTCGTCGTCGTGGTCGGCGGTGACAACGGCCCGCACCTGGTCGCCCTGGTCGACGATCCGACTGCGCTGCCGGTCGTCAGCCAGGAAGACGCCGGCGGCGAGCAGGCCGAGGACGGCGGCGAGCGCCAAGCAGCTCGCGGTCCATCGGGTCCGAGTCATCGGCATGCCCTTCGCGCGGTTGATCAGTCCTCACACTGTCCTCCGGCCGCGCAAGCGAGCAAATCCCGCCGTTCCTGCCGAGCGGGGGCGTTGATGCTGTCGTCAGTAGCGGCGCAACCGATCGTACTGAATGGATGCGCGGCGCGTTTACGGCGCCAGAACAGTGCGTCAGCCGGCATGGCGCACGAGAAGCCGTAGGCAGTTAGTCTTCGAGCCGATGAGTCAGAGCGGAAGCCAAGCCGCGGCGTTCTTCCAGGAGATCGCTCGCCATCAGGTCGTCTGGTACGTGAGGAACGACCAAGGCAGTCCTGCGCCAATGACGGACAGTGGAGATCGGGCGATGCCGTACTGGTCCTCGGAAGTGAGGGCTCAGCGTGCTGTCAGGGTATGGGGTGGCGATCTACGCGTGGCGTCTATGACGCTGCAGACGTGGCGTGAACAAGACATTCCCCAGCTTGCCGAGGAGGGCCTTCGAGTTGGGCTCAATTGGACCGGCCCGAACCTCGTGGGCTGGGACTTCACGGTCGCCGAGACGCTGAACCGGCTCGACTGCGCCCTCGGCGCCCGACCACATGCCAGGCGTGAGCCACCGGACTGACACGTCAATCGGGCACCTTCGTTCTCGAACCACGCGGGTTCTCGGCGGCAGGCTCTTGTGCGTTGACCTGGCGACCTCCCTTTACTCGATGATTGTCAGAGGACAGCGTCGAGGTCGGCGTAGGAGCCCGTCTCGTAGTAGGTCTTCGTAATTCTTAGTACTTTCTCGATGTTGGTGAGGATGTTGCGCTCTGCGCAGAAGTAGCCCTGGTCGCTGGTCCACAGGCGAACGTCCTCGTCTGAGCCGGCGGGGTCGCTGTACCGCCAGTCACCCATCTGGTGGAAGAGCGCAAACCTGCTGTTCCCGCCGACCACGTTGAACATTGCCTCGTCGTCGTCCTGCAGGGTGCAGCTGAGTTGAACGATCGGAAAGAAATGGTCGTCCATCCGCCGGATTGCCGCCACCACGTCGTCCCAGCGAGGAGGTGCCGTGAAGTCAGCATCCCAAGGCCGGTCACGGTGGTAGCGGATAGCGATCAACCGGCGGACAGGTGAGGTCATGGACCACATTGTGTACGACGGGTACGCCGCACCGGGCAGCCACCACCGCGGTAGTCATAGGGTGCTGTGCTTGGTTTACATGCGTCAACACCAGCGTGCATCCATAGCGGTCCGGCCGGGGCGGATGATGCGAGCCGCTAGGGAGTGTCGATCACTGTCCCATTCTCGTTGCTCGGGGGTGGCCTGGTCCAAGTCACCGCGCCAGTCGGCAGCGGTGTCGTTGTCGAACGGTCCGACGTCCCAGGTGCCCATACTGACCCTCCAGCTCGCCGGTTGATCCCGAACTGGCCGAGAGCCATTCGCCGGCGGCAGCAATCTTGCAGGCAGCACCGGCGGAGTGCCGGTCGATCAACACAGCGCGAGTGATGGTGATTGCGGGCCGGTGCTGGTGCTGCAGTGACCGTGATCAGGCGCCCGGCCGCCACCAGGTGTCGTGGGGCGTGACCGGGAGGGCGCGCTTGTGGCGCGTCGCCAGGAAGGCCGATTCGATCCGCGCCGCCGCCTCCGGGGTGACCTCGATGCCCTCCAGGTAGTCGTCGATCTGCTGGTAGGTGACGCCCAGCGCGACCTCGTCCGGCAGGGCCGGGCGGTCGTCCTCGAGGTCGGCGGTCGGGACCTTCTGCCAGGTGCTCGCCGGGGCTCCCAGCTCGCGGAGCAGGGCCGCGCCCTGGCGTTTGGTGAGGCCGGTGAGCGGGGTGACGTCTACCGCGCCGTCTCCGTGTTTGGTGAAGAAGCCGGTCACTGCTTCCGCGGCGTGGTCGGTGCCTGCGACGAGGAGGTTGAGCTGGCCGGCGATCGCGTACTGGATCACCATGCGTTCGCGGGCCTTGATGTTGCCGCGGACGAAGTCTCGCAGGCGGGGTTCTTCGCCGAGCAGGTCGCGCAGGCCCTGCGCCGCCTCGGCTCCGACGGCGTCCGCGCTGGGGCGGACGTTCACGGCGACCGAGCGGTCGGGGCGGATGAAGTCGAGGGCGATCTGGGCGTCGTGTTCGTCGGCCTGCACCCCGTACGGCAGACGTACGGCGACGAAGGTTGCTTCCTGTCCTTCGGCCCGCAGTTCCTCCGCGGCGAGCTGGCAGAGGCGGCCGGTGAGGGTGCTGTCCTGGCCGCCGCTGATGCCCAGCACGTACCCCTGGGCCGGGGTTGACCGCAGATAGTCCTTGAGGAAGTCGACGCGCCGGCGGATCTCCGTCTTCGGCTCGACGGCCGGCCGGACGCCGAGTTCGGCGGCGATTTCCTGCTGTAGCTGGGCCATGCCCCGCACTGTACTGACTCGAAGATCGAACAGTGCGCGGCACGACGCCTAGCGCCCGAGCATGGTCACCCGGTCCAGGCTGATCGTGCCGGGGTCGAGCCGCAGGCCGACTGCCGGCGCCCAGGTCGCGGTGGTCGCCGGCGGGACGGCCGCGTCCACCGGGGCGTCGTGCAGCAGCGTCCAGGCGTCGTCGTGTTCCCGCCAGGTTGTCAGGTGCCCGGAGCGCACCACGGCGGCGAAGCGGTCGCCCGGCTGCCAGCGTACGTCCGTGCAGCAGCCCCCGGTCGCCTCCGGGCGGGAGCCGCCCGCGACCTCGACGTCCGCGCCGGACGTGCCGAAGTGGTTGTTGTACCAGGCCAGCGCGTAGTCGTCGGCGCCGGCGGCCAGGCCGAGGAAGAGGCTGTCCTCCGGCGAGGCGCCCGAGAACGAGCGCGGTTCCACCACGATCGCGGTGCCCTTGTCGCCGGCCGCGACGGGCGCGGCGAGCACGCCGAACGCACGGCCGGCCGAACTCGCCGTCAGCGCGCCGCCGGTGACCGCGAACGTCGGCGCCGCCTCGGCCGGGACGGGCCGGTCGAGCCGGTACGCCGCGGTGCGGTCGGTGCTGAAGTCGTCGTCCCACAGCGTGCGCGGGAAGTCCGCCGGGTCGAAGACGTACCGGGTGGGCGCGAGCGCGCTGCTGACGCCGGCGGGGGAGGTGGCCACCGCCCGGATCGGCAGGCCCGCCGCGACGTCGGCGTCCGGGGGCACGGTGACCTGCCAGGTGTCGGGGCCGGTCCGGCGCGCCGTCCAGCCGCGCGGCACCTGCAGCGACAGGTTCGCCGGGCCGGTGAGGCGGGTCGTCACCGTGACCGTCTTGCCGGCGTCGACCGGGACCGCGCCGTCGACGAGGCCGTCGAACCGTACGGACACGCGCGGATCGGGCTGGCGCCACAGCTGCAGCGCCGTGATGCCGACCGCACCGCCGTCGTCGCGGGCCGGCGAGACGCGCAGCCGGTCGGTGGTCAGCGGCGGGTCGATCAGCACCCGGTTCACCGCCCGGCCGACCGGCGCGGCGGGGGAGCGGGTCTGGCCGGGGACGTCGAGCCAGTCGCCCGCCGGGTTCTGGTACTGCAGGGCGTACGACTGGGGGGTGCGGACGCCGCCGCCGTCGTCGTAGAAGACGATGCGGACGTCGGAGACCACGGTGGCCGCCCCGAGGTCCACCTGCAGCCAGTCGCGGGCGTTGGGGGAGCCGTACGAGGTCCAGCGCGTGGCCGGCACGTCGAGGTGGAAGTCCTGCCCGTCGATCGCGTCGACCGCCTTGTCCCCGCGCCACGTGTAGGACGCGCTCGCCGTGGGATAGCCGGCCTCGGTGACGTTGGCGGCGTCGTCGACCAGCTCGGGCAGGTTGACCGCCGACGGCGGCCCGGTGAGTGCCACGGTCACCGGGGACAGCGAGGTCTGGGTGTGGCGCAATGTGCCGTCGACCCACACGCGCAGCCCGCGGCCCTGGCCGTACGCGGCACCGTCGCGGTCCCACACCACGGTCACGTTGCGGCCGTGGTACGGCAGGTTCTCCAGCGCGAAGTGGTCCCACCCGGCCGGCACGAGCGGGGCGAGGCGCAGCGAGTCCCCGGCCTGGGGGCGGACGCCGAGCAGCCCGGACAGCACGTTGTCGGTGAACGTGGAGTGGTTGTAGTCCTCGCTGTGGTTGCGGCCGTCGTAGATCCAGCGGTCCTCGTCGGGGTGGTGCGCCTCGGCCACGTACGGCTTGCCGTCCTTGCGCTGGGTGAGGGCGTACCCGCGCAGCAGCCCGTAGTAGTCGTCGCGGTCCACGTAGGACTGGGCCGGGTAGTCGATGAGCTGGTTCGCGAGGGCGGTGAGCGTCTGGCTGGTGGCGAAGGGCCAGCTCGGCCCGTCCCAGCGGCAGCAGCCGGCGAGCGCGTCGTGCATGAACCAGGGGCTGCGCCGCTCGGTGGTGGTGGGCCCGTACGGCGCCGCGAAGCCCTGCGGGTCGGTGAGCTGGGCCCAGGCGGCGGCGTTGGCGGCCGGCGCCATGTGGAAGTACCAGGGGATGTACCCGATCTGTTCCCGGTCGGCGATCGGCGTGCGCTGCGGGTTGCCCTCGCGCATGACGTGCTTGTAGAACGACGTACGCGGGTCCCACAGGTACTTCTCGGTGGCGTTGCGCAGGTTCGTGGCCTCGCGGTCGTAGCGCGTCGCCTTCGCCGTGTCGCCGGCCATCCGGGCGAGCACGGCCAGCGCGC
This sequence comes from Nucisporomicrobium flavum, assembly GCF_016464385.1. Classification (GTDB taxonomy): domain Bacteria; phylum Actinomycetota; class Actinomycetes; order Mycobacteriales; family Micromonosporaceae; genus Actinoplanes; species Actinoplanes flavus_A. Next base: position 8,714 of record NZ_JADMLH010000013.1, read on the forward strand.
GGGCGTCGCCGTACTGGTAGGCGTTGAGCGTCGGGCGGTAGCCGTCACCGCCGTGGTACGGGTCGTCGCTCTGGTACGAGCTCGCCGTGAACTCCATCGCGTCCCACACCGGCGCCTGCCAGTAGAGCCCGGTGGCGGCGTCGAAGTTGGTGTCCTTCCAGCGGGCGTACTGCCGTTCCAGCTGCGGCATCCGGTCGAGCACGAAGCGCCAGTCCCCGGTCACCTGGGCCCTGGCCACGGCCGCGTCCACCGCCCAGAACGAATACTGGTGCGCCCAGTCGGTCGCATTGTCGTTGAGCTGGTCGGTGGCGGGCTTCGGACCGGCCCCGGAGCCGGTGAGCCAGTAGTCGAGGTAGTCGTCGGCGTAGCGGCGGTCGCGCAGCCAGCGTCCCTCGTAGACGTGGTGGCCGGCGGCGGCGTCGATGCCGCCGTACGGGGCGGAGTAGCCGACCGGGCCGAGGAACTCCGAGACGATCCAGCCGTCCTGGGGGCCGGTGTACTTCAGCGCTTCCTTGTAGGTGCGCCAGCGGTAGTAGTACGTCTGCTGGATGTCGCGGTCGGGCAGGTCCACGAACGGGATGTTCGCCTCGTACCACGCGGGCTCGGCGACGTCACCGAGCAGCGCGGCGTGGTCCAGGAGGTGGGTGGTCGGCCCGACAGCGGGATAGACGGGTACGGCCGCAGCGGCGTGCGCGTGGGCGGGGGCTGCGGGAGTCGCCAGGCCGGCCAGCAGGAGGAGCGCGACAGTCCACTTCGGCATGAACGCATCTCAACAATCCTGCACAGAGATGTCAACAAATCGCACAGGGCAGTACAGCGCCGGCCGATGGCCTACAGTGTCCGTGTCGTAACCATGAGTGCTGGAGGTCTCGTGTTCCGTCGGCGGCACACCGTCGCGCTGGCCCTGCTCGGCGTCCTCGCCCTCGCGTGCGACGGCGCCGCCGCCGACCCGGCCCCCACCGGGCGGCCCAAGCCCTCCCCGGGCCTGCCGTCCTCGATGGCCGCGCTCGGCGACTCGGTCACGGCGGGTTTCGGCAGCTGCGCCGTCTTCGTCGCCTGCAGCCGCAACTCGTGGTCGACCGGCGGCTCGGACGACGTGGACAGCCACTACCGGCGGCTGCGCGAGGCGAACCCGAAGATCAAGGGCCGGGCCCGCAACTTCGCCTTCCCGGGGGCGCGCGCCGCGGACCTGCCCGCGCAGGCCCGCTCGGCGGTCGATGCGGGGGCGCAGTACGTGACCGTCCTGATCGGCGCCAACGATGCCTGCGCCGACGACGTGGCGTCCATGACGCCCGTACGCACCTTCCGGGGCCACGTCGACAAGGCGCTGTCCATCCTGCGCACGGGTCTGCCGAAGGCGCGGGTGCTGGTGGTCAGCGTCCCGGACCTGCACCGCCTCTGGCGGCTCGGTCACGACGAGCCCGCCGCGGTGCGTGCCTGGAACCGCGGCGTGTGCCCGTCGATGCTGGCGAAGCCGACCTCCACGGCCGCGGCGGACGACGAGCGCCGCGACCGCGTCGCCGAGCGCATCGACGCGTACGACGACCAGCTGGCCGAGGCCTGCGAGGCGTACGGCGGGCACTGCCGCTGGGACGGTGGCGCGGTGCACGGCGTGCGGTTCTCCCTCGACCTGGTGAACAAGGGTGACTACTTCCACCCCAACGTGAAGGGGCAGAACCGGCTGGCGGATGTCACGTACCCGGGGCGCTTCACGTGGTGAGGTTCCGGAACTTTGATCGATAAATATGGACGGTCTTGAATGTGGTTAACCGTGTCCGTAGCTTGAGGGGGCCCCTCCCGCGCTTCGAGACAGGGGAGTCCGCATGCTTGCGCGTCCCTCGGCCCGCCGCGTCGCCGCCGCCCTGGCCACCCTCCTCGTCCTCGCCGCCTGCAGCGCCCCGGACTCCGGCGGCTCCGCCGCGCCGCAGGGCGACGCGCCGGCCAGACCGAGCCGGGCGGTCACCCTCAACATCCTCGACGTCGCCGGGAACCTGCAGCTCACCCAGGGCATGATCGAGGACTTCGTGGCCAGCAACACCGACGTGGTCTCGCGCGTCACGTACGCCAAGGCGACCGCCCCGGAGCTGGTCGGCAAGATCAAGGCGCAGCAGGACGCCAACCGCGTCGACATCGACCTTGTCCTCACCGGCGTGGACGGCCTCTCCGCCGGCCTGCAGCAGGGACTCTGGACGCCGCTGCTGCCCAAGTACGCCGACCGGCTGCCCGGCATGCGCGAGTACCTGCCCGGCGCCGCCGCGATGCAGAAGCTCGCCGGTGACGCCGGAGTGACCGTCACCTACTACCCGTCCGGGCCGCTGCTCGAATACCTGCCCGCCAAGGTGCCGAACCCGCCGAAGACCGCCCAGGAGCTGCTCGCGTACGCGAAGGCGAACCCGGGCGCCGTCCAGTACGCGCGACCGTCCAACTCGGGCCCCGGCCGTACGCTGCTCATGGGGTTGCCCTATCTGCTCGGCGACCGCGACCCGAAGGACCCGGTCAACGGCTGGGACAAGACCTGGGCGTACCTGAAGGAGCTGGACAAGAGCATCACGCTCTACCCCTCGGGCACCAGCGAGACGATGAAGAACCTCGCCAACGGGTCGGCGAAGATCATCGCCACCACCACCGGCTGGGACATCAACCCGCGCGTGCTGGGCACGGTGCCCAAGGAGGCGAAGGTCGCGGCGCTGCAGAACTTCCACTGGGTGACCGACGCGCACTACGCCGTCATCCCGCGCGGCGTGCCCGCCGACGACCAGGCCGCCGTCCTGCTGCTGCTCGCCCACATGCTCACCAAGGAACAGCAGGCCAAGGCATACGACCAGGGCTACTTCTACCCGGGTCCGGCGGTGCAGGGCGTCGAGCTCGCCGCCGCACCGCAGGACAGCCGCGAGGCCATCGGCGAGTACGGCCGCCCCGAGTACGCCGATCTCATCGCCTCCCACCCGCTCGAGGTGCCGCTCGGCGCCAAGGAACTGGTCGCCGCGTTCGACCGCTGGGACCGGGAGATCGGCGGCGCCAAGGTGCGCAAGTGAGCGAGCCCGGCTTCCGCGAGCTGCGGCTGGACGGGGTGGGCCGCAGCTTCGGCGGCCGTGAGGCCCTCGCAGGGCTGACCCTGACCATCCGCAAAGGCGAGTTCATCGCGCTGCTGGGACCGTCGGGCTGCGGCAAGTCCACCGCGCTGAACTGCCTCGCCGGGCTGCTCCCGCTCACCCGCGGCAGCATCTGGCGCGACGACGCCCGGCTCGACACCGTCCCGCCCGAACGCCGCGGCTTCGGCATGGTCTTCCAGAACTACGCGCTCTTCCCGCACCTGACCGTGCGCCGCAACGTCGCTTTCGGGCTGCAGATGCGCCGCGTGCCGCGTGCGGAGACCCGCCGGCGGGTCGACGAGGCGCTGCGGCTGGTGCACCTGGGGGAGCACGCCGGGAAACTGCCCGGGCAGCTCTCCGGCGGCCAGCAGCAGCGGGTGGCCATCGCGCGGGCGGTCGTTCTCGAGCCGTCGCTGGTGCTCATGGACGAGCCGCTGTCCAACCTGGACGCCAAGCTGCGCCTCGAGATGCGCACGGAGATCCGCCGCCTGCACCAGACGCTCGGCCTGACCACCGTGTACGTGACGCACGACCAGGAGGAGGCGCTGTCGCTGGCCGACCGGCTCGTCGTGCTGCGCGAGGGCCGGGTGGAGCAGATCGGCACCCCGGAGGAGGTGCACGGCAGCCCGGTCAGCCGGCACGTCGCCGACTTCATGGGCTACCGCAACCTGCTGCCGCTCAAGGCCGAGCCGCCGGCCGCCGGCCGGGTCACCGTGGGCGGGGAGGGCATCACAATGACCGGTACGCCGGTCGGGGCGATCGCGGCGGGCGACCTCGTGGTGGCCGCCGCCCGTCCCGAGGACCTGAGCATCGCCACCGAGGGCGTACCGGCCACGGTGGAGGTTGTCGAATACCAGGGCCGGGAGGTCGCCGTCGAGGCGCGGACGGAGGCGGGCATCGCCCTGTTCCTGCGCGGCCCCACCCGGCCCGCGCCCGGCGACCGCATCCACGTCGCGGTCGACCCGGCCCGGCTGCTCGTGTTCCCCCGGGACGACCCGTGACCGCGCTGCGGCACCGGCTCGCCGACCGCGGCATCGACCGGCACCTGCTCCTGCTGCTCCCGGCCGCCGTGTTCGTGGTGGTGCTGTTCATCTACCCGTTCTTCTACGGCATCGGCCTGTCGCTGCAACCCGCCGAGGGCGGCCCGCTGGGGGCGTACCGGCGGTTCTTCACCGACGCGTACCTGCGCGACACCATCACCACCACGCTCGGGCTGGCGCTGCCGGCCGCGCTGCTGAACGTGCTGGCGTCCGTGCCGATCGCGTACCGGATGCGCGGCCGGTACCGCGGCAAGCGCGTGCTGACCACCCTGCTCGTCCTGCCGATCACCCTCGGGACCGTGCTCACCGCGCAGGGCCTGCTGAACTTCCTGGGGCCCACCGGCTGGTTCAACCGGGTGCTGCAGAGCACCGGCCTGACCGACGCGCCGGTACGCCTGACGAACAACTACTGGGGTGTGTTCTTCTCGCTGGTGATCACCGGCTTCCCGTTCGCGTTCCTGCTCGTCAGCTCGTACCTGTCGGGCATCGATCCCGCGCTGGAACGCGCCGCCGCGACGCTGGGAGCCGGCGCGGTCCAGCGGTTCCGCCGGGTCACGCTGCCGCTGCTCGCACCCGGGCTGGCCACCACGTTCTGCCTCACCTTCGTGCTGGCGTTCAGCGTGTTCCCGTCCGCGGTGCTGGTGGGCGACCCGGCCGGCGAGACGCGGGTCATCTCGATCGCCGCGTACGAGGCCGCCTACGTGCAGTACGACTACGTCCTCGCCTCCGCCATCGCGGTCATCATGGGCGTGGTCGAGCTCGTCGTCCTCGGCCTCGTCCTCGGCTGGCGGGCGCTGCTCTACACCGGCTCGACCGCGGGAGGCAAAGGATGACGGAGCTGCGGCCGCGCCGCCTCACCGGCAGCCCGCTCGGCTGGCTGATCTGGGGCGTGGTGATCTTCTTCTTCGTCAACCTGGCCGGCGTCATCGTGGCCGTCGTCGTCAGCTCGTTCGGCCGCCGCTGGTTCGACACGTGGCTGCCGCAGGGCTGGACGGCGGACTGGTACGGCCGGGCGTGGCGGGACTTCACGCTCGGCCCGGTCCTCGTCGTCACCCTCGAGGTGGCGGTGCTCGTCGTCGGCATCTCGCTGCTCATCGGGGTGCCCGCGGCGTACGCGCTGGCCCGCGCCTCGTTCCCCGGCCGGCGCCTGCTGCTCCTGCTGTTCCTCCTGCCGATCCTCATGCCGCCGATCACGTACGGCATCCCGCTGGCCACGGTGCTCTACAAGTACGGCTTCGCCGGCCACCTCTCCGGCGTGGTGCTGGCCAACCTCGTGCCGTCCGTACCGTTCGTCATCCTGACCATGACGCCGTTCATCGAGCAGATCGACCCGGCGATCGAGCGCGCCGCGCGGATGTGCGGCGCGCGGACGTGGCAGGTGTTCCTGCGGGTGCTGGCGCCGCTGTCGGTGCCGGGCATCCTCGCCGCGGCGATCCTCGTGCTCGTACGCACGGTCGGGATGTTCGAGCTGACCTTCCTCACCGCCGGCCCGGACTCGCAGACGCTCGTCGTCGCGCTCTACTACTCGATGTCGTCCGCCGGCATCCGCGCGCAGCAGTCCGTCGACGCGATGGCGGTCATCTACACCTCGATGATGCTGGTGCTGCTCGTCGTGGCCCTGCGGTTCGTGAACCCGACGCAGCTGGTGGCACGCGTCGGGGACGAGGAGAAGTGAGGATCACCGAGGCCCGGGTCGTCGTCACCTGCCCCGGGCGCAACTTCGTGACGCTGAAGGTGGTCACCGACGACGGGGTCACCGGGGTCGGCGACGCCACCCTCAACGGGCGTGAGCTGGCCGTGGCGGCGTACCTGCGGGAACACGTCATCCCGGCGCTCATCGGGCGCGATCCCGCGCGCATCGAGGACACCTGGCAGTACCTCTACAAGGGCGCGTACTGGCGGCGGGGGCCGGTCACGATGACCGCGATCGCCGCCGTCGACACCGCGCTGTGGGACATCAAGGGCAAGGTGGCCGGGCTCCCGGTGTACCAGCTGCTGGGCGGGCGGTCCCGCGACGGCGTCACCGTGTACGCCCACGCCAACGCGGAGACGGTCGACGGGGTGCTCGGCGAGGTGGCCCGGCTCGTCGACGCCGGGTACCGGGCAGTCCGCGTGCAGACCGGCGTGCCCGGGCTGGCCACCACGTACGGCGTCAGCGCGGGCGGGACGCCGTACGAGCCCGCCGACGCCGCCGTGCCGTCCGAGGCGGTCTGGTCCACCCGCCGCTACCTCAACCACGTGCCGTCGGTGTTCCGCCGGATCCGCGACGAGTTCGGACCCCAGCTGATGCTGCTGCACGACGTGCACCACCGGCTCACCCCGATCGAGGCGGCCCGGCTCGGTGCGGCGCTGGAGCCGTACGACCTGACCTGGATGGAGGATCCCGTCCCGGCCGAGCTGCAGGAGGGTTTCCGGCTGATCCGGCGGCACACCACGACGCCGATCGCGGTCGGGGAGGTCCTCACCAGCATCTGGGACTGCCGGCAGCTCATCACCGAGCAGCTCATCGACTACATCCGCGCCACCGTCGTGCACGCCGGCGGCATCAGCCACCTGCGCCGCATCTTCGACCTCGCCAACCTCTACCACGTGCGCAGCGGCTCGCACGGCGCCACGGATCTGTCCCCGGTGTGCATGGCGGCCGCGCTGCACCTCGACATCAGCATCCCCAACTTCGGGCTGCAGGAGCACATGCCGCACACCGCCGAGACCGACGCGGTGTTCCCGCACGGCTACCGGTTCGCCGACGGATATCTGCATCCCTCGGAGACGCCGGGGCTGGGCGTCGACATCGACGAGGAACTCGCCGCGCGGTACCCGTACCGGCCGGCCTCGCTGCCGGTGAACCGCCTCGAGGACGGCACGCTGCACAGCTGGTGACCCGGCTCAGACCTCGTCGGTCGAGACGGACGCGGTACCGGACGAGCAGGTGACGGTCATCCTGATCCGCTCATTGCCGTGCCGGAAGGTCGCCGACGCCGCGGCGGCCGGCCCGGCGTCCACCCCGTCGACCTTGTACGGCCGCGTCGCCGACCACGACAGCAGCTGCGCCCGGCCCGCCTCCGGGCAGCTCGCCCGTACCGAACCGCCGTCCGAGGAGAACGTGTACTCGCGGGCCGGCTCCTCGGGCTCGGTGGTGGCCGTCGGCCGCGGGGTCGTCGTCGTGGCGGTGGCGCCGCCGGTGGTGGCGGTCGCCCGCGGCGGCTCGGTGCCCGCGGTGCCGCCGGCGCCGTCCGGGCCCCCACCCGCCGTCGTCCCGGCCGTGGCGGGTGCCGTCGCCGGGGTGGTCTGGGACACCGGCTTGCGCGGCGTGGTGGCCCCCGGCTCCGGCACCGCGGCGCCGCCGGAGGACGCGGGGGCGACCGGCTGGGCCTCCGTGGGTTCGTCCTCGCCCCCGTGGCCGGGCAAGAGCAGCCACAGCACGGCGGCGAGGGCGACCACGGCCGCGGCGACCATGGCGAGCCGGACCCTCCGGCGCGATGTCCGTTGCCCGCCGGCGGGCGGGGCCGCTGCCGCCGCTGCCGAGGTCGCTGCCGGCGTCGCTGCTGTGCCCGCCGCCGTCTCGGCTGTCGTCTCCGCGGCCGGACGCAGCGGCACGGCATCCGGGTGGGCCACCGCGCTCGCTGCCGCGGCGTCGCCGGCCGCCGCGCCGCCCGCCGCGGCGCCGCCCGCCACCGCGCCGTTGGTGGCCGCTGTCGTGGCGTCGCGGCGGATCAGCACGGACGGGGTGGGGTCCACGGCGGTGGCACCGTCGGCGCGGAACGGCTCGTCCGCCACCACGCGCAGGCCGGCGCCCTGGGCCAGCAGCGCGGCCGCCTCCCGGGCGCTCGGGCGCAGCGTCACGTCCTTGTTCAGGCAGCGGTTGCACAGGTCCACCACGTACCCGGGCACACCGGGCAACTGCGGCAGCGGCTCCGGCGCCACGTAGATGTGGGCGGACAGCATCTGCGTCGTGGTGTCCGCCGACCAGGGCGAGTGGCCGGAGAGCAGGCGGTAGAGCAGGACGCCGAGGGCGTACACGTCGGAGGCCGGGTCCACCGCATCGTCGGTCAGCCGCTCCGGCGCCAGGTAGGCCGGGGTGCCGTACACCTCGGCGTCGAGGTCGCCGGTGCCGGACCGGCTGATCGCCGCGGCGATGCCGAAGTCGACGACCTTGGCGCCGGTCTCGGCGAGCAGCACGTTCGCGGGCTTGATGTCACGATGCACCAGGCCGTCGGCGTGCGCGGCGGCGAGCGCGGCGGCCACCTCGGCGCACACCCGCATCGCGAACCGGGGCGACATCGGGGCGTGCATCCGGTCGTGCAGCGGTACGCCGCGGACCAGCTCCATCACGATGTACGGCACCGCGGTGCCCGGCGCCGAGGACTCGCCGTAGTCGTACACCTGGGCGATGTTGGGGTGCGACAGCCCCGCCGCCGCCCGCGCCTCCTGGTGGATCCGCCGCCGGGACTCCGGGTCGCCCATGTGCCGGGCGGCGAGGACCTTGACGGCGACCGTGCGATCGAGGATCTCGTCGCGGGCCCGCCAGACCACGGACATGCCGCCGCGGCCGAGCGGGGCGAGAAGAACGTAGCGGCCGCCGAGCCGCTGATGCACCTCCATGCCGAGGCAGTCTGCCGGTATCGACGACGATCTGCATCCCCGACCCCCCTGAAAGGGGCCGGGGAGGCGTCCGGAGTCCGTTTCTACCGCGGTCCCGGGCGGCCCGGGCCGCGTCCGGGTGGGTTGCCCGGCTGGTTGCCGGGCTGGTTGCCGGGCGTCTGCGCCGGGCCGCCGCTGACCTGGATGCTGACGAAGCCGCCCTTGACCGTCGTGCCGGACGGGTCGGTGCCGGCCGCCGTGCCCTTCGGGCAGGACGAGGTCACCTCGGCGCCGGTGGCCGCGATGAAGCCGGCGTTCTGCAGCAGCGACGTGGCCTCCGAGATGCTGCGGCACGTGACGTCGGGCACGGACCGCTGCTCGCCCTTCGCGATCTTGGTGCCCGACGGCTTCCTGAACTCCTCGTCCGGCTCGCCCTTCATGATGTCGCGCACGGTCTTCTGGACCGCGGGGTTCACCACGCCGTGCAGCATCCGGTACGGGTGATTCTGATAGTCCGGGTTCACCAGGTAGCCCGCGACGACGATCTTCGTGGTGCCGACGATCAGCGAGGCGGTCTTGTCGTTGTCGGTCGTGCCGGTCTTGCCGAAGACGGGGTGCCCGACGATGCCGTGGGTGTCGCCGGCGGTGGAGCCCCGGCAGCCGCCCAGCTGCGCGGAGTCGCCGACCGGGCAGCGCGCCGCATCGATGGCCGCGCGTGCCACGTCCTTCGGGGTGGCCCGCTTGCACTGCGGCTTGCCGACGTCCAGCTTCTCCCCGGAGGCGGCGGTGATCTGCTGGACCGGCGTCGGCTGGCAGTACATGCCGTCGCCGGCCAGGGTGGCGTACGCGTTGGCCATGTCCAGCGGCGTCGAGTCGGCCACGCCGAGGGTGAACGAGCCCCAGTCGTGGGCGTACCGGGTCGCCAGCTCGTTGTCGTGGGGGTTGCGGAACTTCACGCCGAACCGCTTCGCCACGTCGACGACCTTCTCGGCGCCGACGCTCTCCTCCAGCGGCACGAAGTACGTGTTGACCGAGCTGCCGAAGCCCGTCCACATGTTGTACGGGCCCTTCTCCGACTGCGACGCGTTGGTCGGGCAGTAGTGCCCACCGCATTCAGCCGGCGCGCCGGAGTCCAGGTAGGTGGGCGACTTGTACCGCCAGGTGGTGTTGATCGGGTACGCCAGCGGATAGCCGTTCTCCAGCGCCGCCACCATCGTGAACATCTTGAACACCGAGCCGGCCTGGTAGCCGGTGATGTCGCCGCCGCCGGTCAGCAGCGGGTTGGTGGTGTTCGGGTACGTGCCGCGCTTGCCCTTCTTGCGCAGGGCGGGGTTCGAGGAGAGCTTGTTCTCCGGATGGGCCGGATCATCGATCTTGAACCGCCGGTTGGCGGCCAGCGCGCGGACCCGGCCCGTGCCCGGCTCGATCCCGGCGAGCAGCAGCGCGTCGCGGTCCTTCACGCCGATCTGCTTGGAGATGTTCTTGCGGGCCGCGGTCTGCGCCTTGATGTCCAGCGAGGTGCGGACCGTGTAGCCGCCGCTCTTGAGCCGCCGCTCCCGCTCGAACACGGTGGCGCCGAACTCCGGGCGGCTGAGCCACCAGCGGTAGAAGTAGTCGCAGAAGAAGCCCCAGCTGTTGGTCGTGACCGAGGTGCAGCCGTTGCCGCTGCGCTTGACCGTGCGCTTGAGCGGGACCTTGACGGCGTCCGCGGCCTGCTGCGGGGTGATGTAGCCGAGGTCGCGCATGTTGCCGATGACCCAGTTGCGCCGGTCGAGCGCCTTCGGGTAGCCGATCGTCGTGGTGGGGTTGAAGCCGGTCGGCGCCTTCACCATGCCGGCCAGCAGCGCCGCCTCGGCCACCGTGAGGTTCTTGGCCTGCTTCTGGAAGTAGACCTGGCTGGCGGCGGAGATGCCGTACGCGCCGTTGCCGAAGGGCGCGGTGTTGAGGTAGCGCTCGAGGATCTGCGGCTTGGTCAGCTCCTTCTCGACCTGCATCGCGTACTTCATCTCGGTGAGCTTGCGCCGCGCCGTGCCCTCGGTGGCGTCGACGACCTCCTGCGGGGTGGACGCCGTGTACGAGAGCGACATCTTGACGTACTGCATGGTCAGCGTGGACGCGCCCTGGCGGTCGTTCTTGCCGCTGTTGTTGACGAACGCCCGCGCGATGCCCTTCACGTCGACGCCGTTGTGGTGGAAGAACTGGTGGTCCTCGGCGGCGACGATGGCGTCCTGCATCGTCTTGGAGATGTCCTTGAGCGGCACCTCGCGGCGGAACTCCTCCCAGAACACGGCCACCTTCGTCTTGCCGTCGGCCGCGTACAGCGTGGTGACCTGCGGGGCGGTCACGTGCTTGAGCTGGCTCGGCAGGCTGTCGAACGACTCGCCGCCGGCCTTGGCAGCCAGGCCGGACATGGCCACCGCGGGAAACGCCGCCGCCGCGACGACCACGCCGGAGGCGAGGCCGCAGATCAGCAGGGCAGCCGCGTTCGTGAGGGGTTTGTGCTCGCGTCGGCGCATCGGGTGCCAGGTCCAAACGTCGATAGTCGTCAGCGTGCGGACGGCCGGGAGGACTCGTCCGGGCGGAGGGTAACGATCACGCGCAAGTGCGCGGCTCAGCGCGTGCCGAGCTCGGCGAACAGCCGCTCCCAGGACTCGGCGACGGCGGGTATCGCGTACCGGCTGCTGGTCTGCCTCGCCGCGCGGCCCAGCGACTCGCGCAGCTCGCCGTCCTCGATCAGCCGGCAGATGCCCTCGGCGAGCGCCGCCGCGTCCTCGCGCGGGATCAGCAGCCCGTTCACACCGTCCTCGAGGACCTCCGCGGGTCCGGTCGGGCAGTCGAACGCCACCACCGGCAGGGCCGAGTCCATCGCCTCCAGCAGCACCATCGGCAGCCCCTCGAAGCGGGAGCTCAGGGCGAAGACCGACGCCAGGGCCAGCTCGCGGTGCAGGTGTTTGGTCGTGCCGCGCAGGTGGACCCGGCCGCCGAGGCCCAGATTCTTGATCTGCTCGGTGAGCGCCTTCCGTAGCCGGCCCTCGCCGAAGATCGACAGCTCCCAGTCCGGGTGCCGCGCGGCGACCGCGTCGAAGGCCTCGATCAGCAGGTCGAAACCCTTCTGCGGGGCGAGCCGGCCGGCCGCCAGCACGGTCCGCGTGCGCTCGCCGGCCGGTGCGGCGGGCCGGGACGGAATGCCGTTCGGGATGCGCTCCACGCGCAGGGTGGTGTGGCCCATCGCCGCCCGGTACGCCGTGAGGTCCGCCTCGGTCAGCACGGTCACCGCGTCGAGCCGCGGGTACGCCCGCACCATCGCCTCGCGCAGCGCCGGCTTGTACGTGCCCAGGTTCATGTGGTCCTGCCCGACCCGGATCAGCCGGCTCGGGGCGAACCAGGCGGACATGAGGTTGAGCCCCGGCCGGGTGGTGACGAGCACACCTTTGCGCTCGGCACGGAAGTAGCGCACGACGGCCGTGTCGACCACCGGGTCCCAGCGCTTGTAGCGGAAGTCGTGCCGGTGCGGCAGCGGGTTGCGGAAGCGCCGCGTCTTGCGGATGAACCGGGAGTTGGTGCCCGGGGCGTCCGTGAAGCGGGAACCGTCGTCGCGCAGATCGGTGAGCGAGACCAGCCGGACCCGGTCGTCGAGGTGGAAGACGGGCTTGTCCCGGGTGCGGTAGACGCTGGCGATCTCCACCTCGTGCGCGCCGCACAACGCGTTGGCCTGATTGACGACGGTACGGATCGTGCCGCCCGTGCCGTACGCGTTGTTCAGGACGTACCGGATCTTCACGCGCACACCGTAGAGGGAATCGTCAATGCACCGCCGTCCCGTATCGCGAATGTGCACAATGTGCCCCGAAAATGCGCTGGACGCCGCGACGAGGATGGTGGCGTGGCATTCACCGTGTCGGGCGGCATCGTCCCGCGCACGGACCAGTGCGTCCTCGCATCCGGTCCGGCGTCGCGGGCCGCCGTGCTGCCCGCCGGAACCCCGGTCGCGCTGGGCCCGGCCGACGCGGCGGACGGGAAGCGGGAGGCGGCGCTCGCCGAGCTGAACATCCTGGTGGGTGAGGCCGGTCCGCTGGCCGCCGCGGCGGGCGCCGACCTCGGCGGCGGCTTCCGCTCCGCGCGTGTGGACGGCCGGCCCGGTGACCGGCGTGACGCCGTCCTGGCCGCGCTCGCCGTACCCCGGTACGCCGGGCGTCTCGGCCCGCCGGCCGCCCTGCTCGTCGCCCTCTTCGGCCCGGACGCCACCCGGCCGCTGGGCGCGGAGACGCTGGCCGCGATCGCGGCCGGCCGCTGGGCGGCGCTGCGGTACGCGGTGGCCGCCGGTGACCTGCTCGGCCCGGAACAGCTGGTCGAGGTGCTACGGCTGCGCGCCCCCGAAGGGATCGACCCGTTCCCGCAGGGCCTGCCGTCGGTGGCCGGCGACCATCTCGCCCGCGTCCTGCGGCCCTTGCCCCGCCCGCGCCGGCTCGCCCTGGTGGTCAGCCTCTGGGAGCAGGTGTGCGACGCCGTCACCGAACGCCGTCGCCGGGAGCGGATCCGCTCGTCGCAGACGCGGCGCGACCTGGAGCAGCCCCTGGCCGAGCGCCGGGAGCGGTACGAGGAGATGCTGGTGGAACGGGCCCTCGGGCCGCGGGCGACGGTGGTCGAAGCGGCGCTGTGGTATCCGCCCCGCCAGTTCTGGGAGGCGCGGTTCCGGCGTGTCCTGCACGACGCGCTCGCCGCCACGGTGCTGGCCCGGGTCGCCGCCACGGCCGCGGATCTCGGCGTGGAGGCGGCGCTGGACCGGCACGGTGCCCACCTGCGGGCGGCGGCCGCGCTGCTGAGCGGGAAGGAAGCCGCCGAAGCCGCCCGGCGCGTGCCCGGGCTGACCGGCCACCCGGCCCGCCCCGGCTGCTACGTCCGCGACATCGCCGCCTTCCTCGGCCGCGGCACCGCCCCGACGGCGAAGCAGCTGACGGGCATCCGGCAGCGGCTCGCCACCGCCCGGCACTACGGCACGGCGGCCGTCCACGCGGCGACCCGGCTGTTCGGGCAGGCGCCGTACCTGGACCATCCCAGCGCGGTCGAGGCGATGGACGCCGTACGGGCCGCCGGCCTGGCTGACTGGCGGGACGAGGTCGCCTACTTCTCCCCGCAGCGGCTGCGGACGTGGCGTCAGCCCACCCTGGACGGCAGGCCCATGCTCGCCGAGCGCCCCGAACCGGCCGAGACGGTCGGCGATCTGCTGTGGGTGGGTGAGCTCGCCGACGCGGTCGCGCAGCTGTACGGCCACCCCGAAGCCGAGATCGACCACTGGCGGACCACCCTCACCGTCAGCCTCGAGCCGGAGGCATCCGTGGACACCTTCGTCCCGGAGGCCGAGTCGGTGGCCCAGGCCGCCGCGCGTGCCGCTCAGCTCGCCGAGTTCGGCGGGGCTGTCCCGGCCAAGCCGCGCTCCTGGGGCGAGCTGGTGGCGGGGCTCGTCGCGGGCGCCGCCGCAGCCGAGGCGCTGGTGGCCGCGTTCGCCGTACCGGCCGTCGCCCGGGACGCCGACGGCACCCTCCTGCCCGGGACCGGCGCGCGCATCGAGGTCGCCCGTACGGGCAGCCGGCTCGGCGACTGGGCCGCGTACATGGGCAACTGCATCGCCGGCCCGTACTACTCGGACGAGGCCGCCGCCGGGCGCATCGTGCTGCTCGCCCTGCGCGATGCCGACGGCCGGATCCTGCTCAACGCCGAGCTCCGGCCGACCGGCAAGGGCTGGCGGACGGGAGAGGTCAAGGCCCGCTTCAACGAGGACCCCGACCCGCAGCTGCTGCGCCACCTCCAGGAATGGGTGCGGTCGCTGCCGCTGCCCGCTGAGCCGGCCCCCGAGCCCGATCCCGCTCCCGGCACCGGGCGGGCCCCGGGGCGTCCGGCGCCCACCCGGCGCCTGGCCGCCGAGCTCGGCGGGCGGCTCGAGGAGCTCACGGAGGAGCCTCCGGAGCCCACGTTCGCCCGGCTGCTGGGCGTGCCGGCGACGCCGGAAGGGCTCGTCGCCCTGCGACGGCAGGCGCCGGCCACAGTGGAACGGGCCGTCCGGGACGCCCTCGCCGACCCGGCCGCCGCCGGCGAGCTGTGGGCGGCCACCGCCGCGCGCCCCATGGCGGCCGCGGTCACGGCGATGCCCGAGGACGTACGCGGGCGGCTCACCCCGCTGGTCCGCGACGAGCCGTTGCCCGCGGCGCTGCGCAAACTCGCCCGTCTTCCCCGGGTGGCCCCGGCGCGCACCGCCGATCTGGTCGCGCTGCGGGTGCGGGCCGCGTTCGGCGCCCTGCTGCGCGCCGACGACGCCGCGCTCGCCGCCGCGATGACCCGCCGGCCGCACGCACCGTTGCTGCGTGCCGCCGCGCTCGCCGTCACCTCCTGGGGCGGCCGTACCGGCCCGGCGGTCACCGCGGTCGCCGCCCGCCGCCGGGTCCGGCTGCCCGGCTACCCCGAGTCGTCGCTGCGCGACGAGTCCTGGCAGGGCGCCTGGCCGGACGCGATCGAGCTGGGCGGCGACCCGGAGGCGTTCTGGACCGGGATCGCCCGGCACGGGCTGGTGCTGCCGGCGTCCTGGCTCGGCGCCGGATGGCCCGCGCTGTGGGCCCGCTCGTCCGCCCGCCCGGCCTCTCGGAGCCGCGATCTCCCTGCTCACGCCCGGTAGGGTGGCCGAGCACACCCGGTCGTCCGAGAATTTCGGGCATGGCCGGTGCCCACGGCGGGTAAGCCCCTTCCGACGGCCCCGCCGGGGACGCCCGGCCGCCACGGGAGACGTGATGCTCAGATGACAAGCGCCGATGTCGCCGGATGACATCTTCGCCGGGGGCGGTGACACCGGCCGGATCATGGCCCGCCTGGACTGGTCGCGGACGCCGCTCGGCCCCGTGGCCGGCTGGCCGCAGAGCCTGCGCTCCGCTGTGCGGATCGTCCTGTCGTCGCGCTACCCGATGCTGCTGCTCTGGGGCCCCGACTACACCCAGCTCTACAACGACGCGTACTCCGGGCTGATCGGCGACCAGCACCCGGCCGCGCTCGGCGGCGACGTCCGGGTCACGCTGGCCGCCGGCTGGGACGTCCTCGAACCCCTCATCGCCGACGCCATGGCGACCGGCGTCGCGAGCTGGGTACCGGCGCTGCGGCTCATGCTGGAACGGGCCGGGTACCGGGAGGAGGCGTACTTCAGCGTCTCGCACGCGCCCGCCCGCGACGACGACGGCCGTACGGTCGGCGTGCTCACCGTCTGCAGCGAGGTGACCGAGCAGGTCGTGGGGGAGCGGCGGCTGCGGCTCCTGCGGGACCTGTCGCTGCGCGGCTGCGACCGGACCGCCGGCGTCGCCGAGACCTGCGAGCAGCTCGCCGCCACCATGGGCGAGCACCCGCTCGACGTGCCGTTCGCGGCCATCTACCTGCGTGACGGGGCGGTGCTGCGCCGGGTGGCGGCCGCCGGGACCGACGCCGGCGGGCGGGACGTGGCGGCGTCGCTGCCGGCCGAGCTGCGCGCCGATGCGGCCACGGAGGGCCGGCAGCCGGCGGCCGGGCTGCGCGGCACCGTACGCCTCGACGTCCCGGAAGGGCTGGACGTCGCCGGGGGCCCGTGGGCGCTGCCTGTCCGCGAGGCGGTCGCCGTGCCGCTGCCCTCGGCCGACCGCGACCAGCCGCTGGGCGTCCTGCTGGCCGGGATCAGCCCGAGCCGGGGCCTCGACGACGCGTACCGGTCCTTCTACCACCTGGTGGCGCAGCAGGTCGCGCTCGCCGTACGCAACTGCCTGGCGTACGAGGAGGAGCGCCGCCGGGCCGAGGCGCTCGCTGAGCTGGACCGGGTGAAGACCACGTTCTTCACCAACGTCAGCCACGAGTTCCGCACCCCGCTGACGCTCATGCTGGGCCCGCTCACCGACGCCCTCGCCGACGCCGGCGAGCCGCTCGGCCCGCACCAGCGCGAGCGCGTCGACACCGCCCGGCGCAATGCGACCCGGCTGCTGACGCTGGTGAACAATCTGATGACGTTCTCCGGGCTCGAGGCCGGCAGGGCCGGCAACCAGCCCCGCGAGGTGGACCTGGCCCGGCTCACCGCCGACCTGGCCGGGGTGTTCCGCGCCGCCGTGGAGCGGGCCGCTCTGCGGCTGGTCGTGGACTGCCCGCCGCTGCCGCGGCCGACCGCCGTGGACCCGGCCAACTGGGAGACCATCGTCACCAACCTGATCTCCAACGCGGTCAAGTTCACCTTCGTCGGCGAGATCCGCGTCGCGCTCGACAGCGACGACCACGGCGTCCGGCTCAGCGTCGCGGACACCGGCATCGGCATCGCCGAGGCGGAGCTGCCGTACCTGTTCGACCGGTTCCACCGGGTCCAGGGCGCGCAGGCGCGCAGCCACGAGGGCAGCGGGATCGGCCTGGCGCTGGTCCGGGAGCTGGCCCGGCTGCTCGGCGGCGACGTCGGCGTGACCAGCGCGCCGGGTGAGGGCACCACCTTCACCGTGGTGCTGCCCTGGTCGGCGGTGGAGCCCGCCGGCGCGGGCCCGGCCGGCGGCGACCCGGGCGCCACGGCCCGCGCCATGGGCGAGGAGGCGCTGGGCTGGCTCGCGGACCCGGTGCCGCCCGCCGCGGCGGATCCCGGCGGCGCCCACATCCTCGTCGCCGACGACAACGGCGACATGCGGGCGTACCTCGCCCGGCTGCTGGCCGGCGAGGGCTGGCGGGTGGAGACGGTGAGCGACGGCCAGGCCGCGCTCGAGGCGGTCCGCCGGGAGCCGCCCGACCTGCTGCTCACCGACGTGATGATGCCGCGGCTCGACGGGTTCGCGCTGGTCCGGGCGCTGCGGCGGGATGAGGCGACGCGGACCCTGCCGATCGTCATGCTCTCCGCGCGCGCCGGCAGCGAGTCCGGCGTCGAGGGCCTGGACGCCGGTGCCGACGACTACGTCGTCAAGCCGTTCACCGCCGCTGAGCTGCTCGCCCGCGTCCGCAGCAACCTGCGCCACGAGGACCGCCGCCGTCCCGGGACCCGGCAGCGGCCGCCGGAACCGGCCGCGCCCGTCGCGGCGCCCGCCATGACGGCGGAGCCGGTACGCCGCACCGCTGCGGCCGGGCCTCCGATCGCGGACCTGGACGTGCGGTGGACGTACCCGCTGGAGCCGACGGCCTCCTCGCAGATGCGCCGGGACCTGCGCAAGGCCCTGGACGGCAGCGTCGACCTCGACCTGCTCGACGACCTGCAGCTCGCGGCCACCGAGGCGGTCAACAACGCGGTGGAGCACGCCCAGCAGCCGGCCCGGCCCGAGGTGGACGTACGGCTGTCGGTGGCCGGCGGCGTGGTGCGGCTCAGCGTGCAGGACTACGGGAGCTGGCGCGGGCGTCCGGCGCCGCGGGACCGGGGGCGCGGCGCGCTGCTGATGAACGCGTACGGCGACGTGCGGGTGACCCGGTCCGCGACCGGCACGCTGGTCACGATCGAGCGCCGCCTGCCCGAGCCGCCGGGGTGACCCCGGGCCTCACGGCAGCGTCGCGAACAGGCGCAGCGGCACGGCGTCGGCCAGGGCCCGGTATCCGGCCGGGTTGAGGTGCAGGTGGTCGCCGGTGTCGTACTCGGCGAGCAGCCGGCGCGGGTCGCGGGGGTCGCGGACGGCGGCGTCGAAGTCGGCCACCACGTCGAACACGCCGCTGCCGCGGATCCAGTCGTTGACCGTACGGCGGCTCTGCTCGCGCAGCCCGCCCGCGTCGTCGTAGCCCTCGTTGCCGCCGAAGGGCAGCAGCGTCGCCCCGCAGACCACCAGGTCCTGGGCGTGGCAGCGCAGCACGATCTGGTCGTACGCGAACAGCAGCTCGTCGGTGATCCGCTGCTGGTCCGCCGTGGTGGCCGGGGCCGTGCCGATGTCGTTCACGCCCTCGAACACGATCAGCCACGCCGCGCCGCTCTGGGCCAGCACGTCACGGTCCAGCCGGGCCAGGGCGTTCGGACCGAGCCCGTCGCGCAGCACCCGGTTGCCGCCCGCCGCCTCGTTGACGAGCGCGACGTCGCGCAGCCGGGGCAGGGCCTGCAGGCGGTCGAACAGCTGGTCGGGCCAGCGGTTGTTGCCGTTGGTGGTGGAGCCCCGGCCGTCGGTCAGGGAGTCGCCGAGCAGGACGAGCGCGCGGACCGGCGCGGGGGGCAGCACCTCGAGGCCGCTGAGGAAGTACCAGTGGTCGACCGGGGTGGCGCCGGGCAGGTCGGCGTCGTCCACGTGCGCCCCGGCCAGCAGGTACGACGTCGTGCGGGAGCCGGGGTGCGACGTGATGGAGGTGGAGGCCTGCCCCTCGGCGAGATAGAGGGTCACGGTGACGATGGAACCGGGCGTCACGTCCATGGCGATCGGGTCGGAGACCACCTGGGCGCCCATCGGGACCACCGTGGCGGGCCTGCCGCGGAACGTCACCGGGCGTGAGGTGCCCTCCTGGATCGCCGCCACGCCCGCCTTCCCGCTGGTCGGCAGCGCGATGCGGACGGCGCTCAGCGGCAGGTCGGCGCCGCCGAAGGCGTTGGAGAAGCGCAGCCGTACGGGCCCGCCACCGGCCGTGACGCGCAGCGTCTGCCGCAGCGTGGTGTCGGGCAGGACCACCCCGTCGCGGATGAACGCCGCGGGCGGCATGTTGCCGGGCTCGGTCAGCTGCGGCATCGCGCCCCAGCCGGCGACCCAGCGATTCCGGCGGCCGGGCGGGACCGCGCCGGGCGGGGCCGCTCCGGCGGGTGCGGCTCCGGCGGCCGCGGGCAGGGCGGCGGCGATCGCCGAGCCGCCGGCGGCGGCCAGGAGCTCGCGCCGGGTGGGTCGGGGGGCGCGTCGGTCGGGCATGGGAACTCCTTCGTCGGTGCCGGTCGGTGATCGCCGAGGCCTCGGCGAAACGTGCCACAGGCATCCGCCGGGCTCAATGGGAGCGCTCCCGCATTCTGCGAATGGTGCGAAGAGACCGGAAGTTGCGGGTCCATGGTCGACCGGAATCGCCGGATATAAGGACGTCAAAGACGCGAATCGGGCCGACTGCGGTCCTCGGCCGCGTAATCCGCGCCGTTGAAGTTACGGGATTGTTTCGTTAACGTCCGGCCACCGCCGATCGACTCCTGTGAATCGATCGGCGCCCTCCCCCTAGAAAGGTTCCCCGATGCACAAGCCACGGACTCCGCTGCGGGCGCTCGGCGTGGCCGCCGCGGCCGCCGTCGTAGCCGCCGGCAGCGTGGTCGCCCTCACCTCCACGGCCGAGGCCGCGACCACGCTCGGCGCCTCCGCCGCGGCCGTCGGTCGCTACTTCGGGACGGCGGTGGCGGCGAACAAGCTGTCCGATTCCACGTACGTCGGCATCCTCGACCGCGAGTTCAATATGGTCACGGCCGAGAACGAGATGAAGTGGGACGCCACCGAGCCCAACCAGAACCAGTTCTCCTACAGCTCGGCCGACCGCATCGTCAGCCATGCCCAGGCGCAGAACATGCGGATCCGCGGGCACGCGCTGGCCTGGCACCAGCAGCAGCCGGGCTGGGCGCAGAGCATGAGCGGCACCGCGCTGCGCAACGCCATGCTGAACCACATCACGGGCGTCGCCACCCACTACAAGGGACAGATCTACGCCTGGGACGTGGTGAACGAGGCCTTCGACGACGGTGGCAACGGCGCCCGGCGTGACTCCAACCTGCAGCGCACCGGCAACGACTGGATCGAGGCCGCGTTCCGCGCCGCCCGGGCCGCCGACCCGGGAGCCAAGCTCTGCTACAACGACTACAACACCGACGGGCAGAACGCGAAGAGCAACGCCGTGTATGCCATGGTGCAGGACTTCAAGTCCCGCGGCGTCCCGATCGACTGCGTCGGCTTCCAGTCGCACTTCAACGCCCAGTCCCCGGTGCCCAGCGACTACCAGGCCAACCTGCAGCGCTTCGCCAACCTCGGCGTGGACGTGCAGATCACGAGCTGGATATCGAGGGCTCCGGCCAGACCCAGGCCGACAACTTCGGCCGCGTCGTGAAGGCCTGCCTCGCCGTGAGCCGCTGCGCCGGCATCACCGTCTGGGGCATCCGCGACAGCGACTCCTGGCGCGCCAGTGGCACCCCGCTGCTCTTCGACTCCAGCGGCAACAAGAAGGCCGCGTACACCTCGACGCTGAACGCCCTCAACGGCGGCACCCCGCCGAGCGACCCGCCCTCCTCGCCGAGCACGCCGCCCAGCTCCCCGCCGGACCCCGGTACGGGCGCCTGCACCGCGACGATCACGCTCAACCAATGGAACGGCGGCTTCGTGGCCAACGTCCGCGTCACCGCCGGCAGCTCGGCCCTCAGCGGCTGGTCCGTGAGCACGACGCTGCCCTCCGGCGCGGCCGTCACCAACTCCTGGAGCAGCCAGAGCAGCGGCTCGTCCGGCACCGTGCGCTTCGCCAACGTGTCGTACAACGGCTCCGTGCCCGCCGGCGGCACCACTGAGTTCGGCTTCCAGGGCACCGGCACCGGTCCCGCCACGGCAACCTGCTCGGCGAGTTAGGGGAAACACGATGCGACGAACCATGAAAGCGCTGCTCGCGGCGGCCGCCTCGGCCGCCGCGCTCGGCGCCGCGATCCTCATGCCGGCCACCGCGGCCCAGGCGGCCTCCCTGCAAGAGGTCACGAACTTCGGCACCAACCCCAGCAACCTGCGGATGCACCTGTACGTGCCCGACCGCCTGGCCGCCCGCCCCGCGCTGCTCGTGGCGGTGCACTACTGCACCGGCTCGGGGCCGGCGTTCTACTCGGGCACCGAATTCGCCTCGCTGGCCGACCGGTACGGCTTCATCGTCGTCTACCCGTCGGCGACCCGGTCCGGCAACTGCTTCGACGTGTCCTCGCCGGCCGCCCTGCGCCACGACGGCGGCAGCGACCCGGTCGGCATCGTGTCGATGGTGCGCTACGTGCAGCAGCGGTACGGCACCGACACGGCCCGCACCTTCGTCACCGGCGCGTCGTCCGGCGCGATGATGACCAACGTCCTGCTCGGCGACTACCCGGACGTCTTCGCGGCCGGGTCGGCGTTCTCGGGGGTGCCGTTCGGCTGCTTCGCGACCACCGACGGCTCCGGCTGGAACAGCGCCTGCGCCAACGGGCAGATCACGAAGACCCCGCAGGCGTGGGGTGACCTGGTCCGGGGCGCGTACCCCGGGTATTCCGGGCCGCGCCCGCGCATGCAGGTGTTCCACGGAACCACCGACGACACGCTGCGGTACCAGAACTTCCAGGAAGAGATCAAGCAGTGGACGAACGTGCTGGGTGTCAGCCAGACGCCGGTGCAGACGGACACGCCGAAGACGAACTGGACCCGTACCCGGTACGGCAACTCGTCGGTGCAGGCGCCGGTCGAGGGGATCAGCGTGGCCGGGGTCGGCCACTCGCTGCCGATGAGCGGGATGGCCGCCATGTCGATTGCGTTCTTCGGCCTCGACAAGACCAGCGACCCGTCGACGCCCCCGTCCACGCCGCCCTCGACGCCTCCCTCCACGCCCCCGTCGACGCCTCCGTCCACGGGAGCCTGCCGGGTAGCCGTCACCACCAACCCGTGGAACACCGGCCTGACGGCGTCGCTGTCCATCACCAACACGGGCAGTACGGCCATCAACGGCTGGACGCTGGGCTTCGCCCTGCCGGCCGGGCAGACCATCACGTCCGGCTGGAACGCCACCTACTCGCCCACCTCGGGCCAGGTGAGCGCACGTAACGTCAGCTACAACGCGGCGCTGGCACCCGGGGCGTCCACCAGCATCGGATACCAGGCCACGCACACCGGCGACAACCGGGCGCCGAGCGGGTTCACGCTCAACGGCGCCACCTGCACCACCGCCTGAGAACGGCAGCGGGGCGGCCGGTCAACCGGCCGCCCCGCGTCGTGCTCGCGTCATTCCCGCGTCACTTGATGCCGTTCTCCCGGCACAGCGCCGCGAACCGGCCGGCGCAGACCGCCTTCTTCGTCGCGAAGCCGTCCTTGATGACGTCGGCGACGTTCTCCTTGTAGATCGGGATCGGGTCCAGCAGCACGGCCGGCACGTACGCGCCCGACTCGGGGTCCTTCACCCGGTCGACCACCTTGGCCTGCTCGCCCTTGAAGAGGCTGATCGCGAGCTTCGCGGCCGCGTCCGCCTCCTTCTTGATCGGCTTGTACACCGTCATGCACTGGTCGCCGGCGAGGATGTTCTGCAGGCCCTGCGTCTCCGCGTCCTGCCCGGTCACCGGGACCACGCCGTTCATCGCCTTGCCGTTGCGCTTGCGCTCGCGCAGCACCGTGATCGCCGCGTTGCCCAGGCCGTCGTTGGCGGCCAGCACGCCGTCGATCTGGTTGTTGTACTGGTTCATCATCTCGACGAAGATCGACCGGCCCTCCTTGTTCTCCCACTTGTCCACGGACTGGTCCGGGCCCTTGAGGAAGGTGCCGTCGTCGAACTTCGGCTGCAGCACCGAGTCGTAGCCGTTCTTGAACAGCAGCGCGTTGTTGTCGGAGGGCGCGCCGTTGAGGTAGACGACCCGCGGCTTGTCGACCTTCTTGTCCTGCAGGCAGCGGATGAGACCCTCGCCCTGGTACTTGCCGACCTGCTCGCCGTCGAAGCTGACGTAGTAGTCCGCGCCGCCGTTGAGCGTCAGCCGGTCGTAGTCGATGGTCTTGACCTTGGCCGCCTTGGCCTTGTCCAGCACGTACTTGCCGCTGGCCGGGTCGAGGTTGGCGATGATCAGCACCGTGACGCCCTCGGCGATCATCTTGTCGCCGATGCGCTGGAAGTTGCCCGGATCACCCTGGGCGTTCTCGATCTCTACCGGGACGTCGGCCGCGTCCAGCGCGGCCTTGAGCAGTTTCGGGTCATCGCTGCCCCAGCGCTGCGAGGTCGTCGTATCGGGCAGGATCACCCCGACCTTGCCCGTCCCGTCGGCGCGGCGCGCCTCCGCGGCGGAGCCGCTGTCGTCATCGTCGGTGCAGGCGGTGAGACCGCCGACGCTGAGCAGTCCGACCGCCGCAAGGGCCACCAGATTCCGGCGCACGTGTTTACCTCCATGGGCGAAAAGCGCGGCAAGGGTACCAGTGCGACGTGAGGAACCTTCCGGCGGCGACCGCAGTCGTGACAGAAGTGTTGCCGGCGGCTCAGGCGGTGGCGACGCGGGCGATGCCCCGGGCGGTCCGGGCGGCGGCGGGACGGGCCGGACGGGGCACCCGCGCCGGCGCGACGCCGGCCCCGCTGACCGGGCGTGCCGAACGGGAGACCGCCGCGGCGGCCCGGACGACCCGCGCCGGCCCGGGCCGCACGAGCGTCGCGGTCACGCCGGTGGCGGCGGAAGCGGTGACAGCGGCGTGGACGGCGGCCGGGCGGACGACGCGGGCCGGACGGGCCACGGCGGCCACGCCACGCGCCACGGGCGCAGCCTCACGAACCGGGGCGGTGCGGCCGGCGAGGAACAGGATGGAGCACACGATCAGGGCGCTGGTCAGGCCCACGACGGCGGACAGCCACACCGCGGTCTGGCCGGTCGTGAGGCCGTACGTCATCCAGGAGGCGCACGCCCCCGCGGCCAGGCGCCAGCGCAGCGGGGACAGGCCGCTCAGGTCCTGGGTACGGTCGCGCAGCAGCGACAGCGGCTGGGGGATGGCCGACACGAACGAGGTGCCGGCGAGGATCAGCCCCAGCACGCCCGCCACGTGGTCACCGGTGGCGTCGGTGAGGGCGGCCACCGCGACGCTCACCACGACCGCGGCGAGCACCCCCGCGGCACTGCTCGCCGTGATCAGCAGCTTGCGGACGGTACGCAGCTCGCCCCGGCGCCACAGCACGACGGCCAGTACGCCCAGCCCGGCCGCGCCGTTGACGGTGTTGGTGACCACCTGCACCGTCTCGCCGGCCAGCAGCCCGTACGTGATCCACCCGACCGGCATCGCCAGGCCCAGCCAGCACGCCGTGGCGGACAGCCCGCCCGTACGGCCCTGGATGCAGGAGCGGTACACCTGCGGCCAGGGGAGGGACATGGACAGAGCGGCGCCGAGCCAGCCGAGCAGAGCAGTGGAGAACATGATCCGTTCCGGGATTGATGGTCAGGGAGGCCGGAGTCGTCGCGGCCATCTGA
Organism: Nucisporomicrobium flavum; assembly: GCF_016464385.1. Lineage (GTDB taxonomy): Bacteria > Actinomycetota > Actinomycetes > Mycobacteriales > Micromonosporaceae > Actinoplanes > Actinoplanes flavus_A. The sequence goes on from NZ_JADMLH010000013.1 coordinate 33,517, forward strand.
CCCATCGCCCGTTCCCCGGGCGCCCTGACAAGATCCACTCGTGAGAGGCGACACGGGCCGTTGCCACCGTTTCGCACCCAAGTCCGCCGCGGAGCGGGCGAAGCTGCCCGGCGTCGGGCAGGCAGCCGCGCCGCCTACTTGAGGGTTCGGAGGGGCCGAACCGAATGGCAACCGTGGCGCGCCCGTTCTGCGCTCCCTGGGGGCGCGGGGCGGGCGAATGGATGGGCATGACGGACACGCAGATCGTTGAGCTGGGGCTGCAGGCCATGACCATCGCGGCGAAGATGTGCGCGCCGGTGCTGGTGACCGCGTTGCTGATCGGGTTCGCGATCTCGTTGTTCCAGTCCGTGACGCAGATTCAGGAGGCGACGCTGAGCTTCGTGCCGAAGGCGGCGGCCGTGGGTGCGGCGATCCTGTTCAGCGGGAACTGGATGTTGCACGAGATGGTGACGTTCACGACGCAGTTGTTCGAGAGGATTCCGTCGCTGCTGAGCTGACGTCCGTCAGAGCTCGAACGGCCGCCCCTCGCGATCGCGAGGGGCGGCCGTCGTCGTTTGCGGTCCTCGGCCACGGGTAGGGCATCGCCATGGTTGCGCTGCGCCTTGCCCTGGCCGGACGGGCCGTCTACGGCTTCGCCCTGCTGCTGATGCCGGACACCGTGCTCCGCGCGACGGGCCGGGCCCCGGCGCGCGGCGCTGTCGCCGTGGCCCGCGTGCTCGGCGCGCGGCACGTGCTGCAGGCCGTCGCGGCGGCCGCGGCGCCCACCGGGCGGATGACGGCTTTCGGGGCGGCCGTCGACACCGTCCATGCGGCCACGGATCTCGCCGTCGCGGCGGTGTCCCCGTGGTGGCGCCGCTCGGCCCTGACCGACTCCGTCGTCGCCGCCGGCCTGGCCGCCGCGGGATGGACGGATGCCCGGCGCTACCGCTGAGCGGCCGCGGTCCCGGCCGCCTCGACCAGCGCGACGGTCTGCTCGATCGTCGCCGCCCGGTCGGCCGAGAACGCGTCGTCGATGATGACGAGCGGGTCGGCCGGGTACACCAGGGCGGAGATGTGCAGGTGGCCGCCCGGTACGTCGGTCGCGCCCAGCTCCAGGCGCAGGCGGTTGGAGCGGTACATGCTCTCGTTCGACAGGTAGTTGCCGCCGCCGCCCGACTGCGCCTGGCCGCCCGGGGACGGGCCGTCGTCGCGGCACTCGACCGGCCCGGCCGGGCGCGTGCCCGCCGGCCACTCGCAGATCCGCGGGTTCAGCGCGGTCGGCCACGGGCCGGTCCCGGCGTCGATCATCGCCCGGTACGGCAGGGTCGTCTCGATGAACTCCGGCGTCGGCGAGGGCTGCGGCCAGCGCGGCGCCGGCGGGATCAGCTCGGCCTCGCCCTCGTTGTTGTTGTCCGGGGAGCCGCCGCGCCACGCCCCGGCCCACTGCTCGATGTTCATGACGCCGCGCAGGCCCTGGCTGATTGTCATGATCAGGTCGGCGCGCTCCCGCGAGCCCGGGGTCAGGTGCGGGCCGAATGCGTCCTCGACGATGCCGGCGTCGAAGCCGCTCCAGGTGACGGGCAGGACGACGGACTGCACCCGGATGCGGGTACGCCCCTCGCGGTACATCAGCCCGTCGAGCTGCAGCGCCGACGCGCCCGACGGGTTGGAGCGGCGGATCTCCCCGTTGAGCTGATACGGGTCGAACCCGCTCACCAGCACCCGCTTCACCCCGCGCCCGTACGTGGTGGAGGTGATCCCGCGGGACGCGTACTCGTAGGTCCTGAGCAGTGCGGACCGCTCGGCGCCGGAGAGCGCGAACCGGGGCGACCACTGCCGGACGTCGCGGGTGCCCATCAGCCGCGACCAGTAGAGCGGGCGGTCGTCGTAGCGCTCGATGGTTCCCATGTGGACGCGGCCCTGGGCGCGCGCGACAGCGGTTTCCCACAGCCGCGCGCCTTCACGCTGCAGCAGCCGCCGCGCGGCGGAGACGGACGGCGCGCGGCAGAGGTCTCGCTCCAGCTTCTCCACGTACGGCGTGAAGCCACCGGACTCGACCAGCTCGTACGGCACCCGCACGCCACCGGGCAGGGCGGGGGTCTCGATGCGGCTCTCCTCGTACGTGACGGGGGCGCCGCGGTCGTAACAGGGGCGGGCGTCGGACGCGGTGGCCGCCTGGGGAACACCCAGGACGGTGGCGCAGACGGCGATCACGGTGAACAGGCGCACCGGGGTACCTGCCTTCGTCGGCGAAGGGATCGACGCGCTTCACTCTATATCCGTCATGCCGGGTTGGCCGCGGGCTGCGGGGCGCGCGGTGCGGGGGAGGGGCGCAGGCCGAGCGCCAGGCCCACCGCCACCGTCGCGATGCCGCCCCACACCAGCGGTTGCGGCGCCGGGCCGCCCAGCGCCACGCCGGTGAGCGCCGCCGCGACCGGGGCGATGCCGGTGAGCAGGCCGGCGGTGCCCGCCCCGAGCCGCGCCACGCTGCCGTACCAGAGGACGAAGGCGACCGCGGTCACCATGACGGCCAGGTAGCCGCCCGCGAGCAGGTCCCGCGAGGTGAGCCGGCCGACTGCCGCCGGTCCCTCGTGGACGGTGCCGAGGACGGCGAGCATCGCGGCGGCCAGCCAGACGGCGTGCACGGACACCCCGACCGGGCCGTGGCGTCCCAGCACCGGCACGGCGAGCAGCGTGAACGCCGCCTCGCACGCGAACGCCACGGTGGCCCAGGCCAGACCTGCGGCGTCCGTACGCCCCAGGCCCTGCACCAGCGCGGCCCCGGCGGTCACGACGATCGCGGCGGTGAGCACCGTACGGCTCGGCCCGCGCCCCTCCAGCAGCGGCCCGGCGACCGCCATCAGGGGCGGTACGCAGGCCACCGCCACGCCCAGCACCGCGGGCTCGGCGTGCCGGGCGCCCTGCACGAGCGCCACGTTGAAGATCACCAGGCCGGTGCCGGCGATCCCGGCCAGCCACGCCCACTCGCCGCCGCGGGGGCGCAGCAGGTGTACGCCGCGGGCCCGGGCGAAGGCGAGCAGCAGCAGGCAGGCCACGGCGTAGCGCAGGGCCTGGGTGGTGAACAGGGGAGCGTCGGAGAGCGCGCCGGAGACCGCGACGCTGCCGCCGACGCAACACATCGCGGCGGAGCCGGACATCAGGGAGACGAGACGGGACATGAGGTCCATGCTGCGTGGCGTATGGTCCTGTCCCAAGGACCATTTCGTGGCTCCCGGGGAGGACCAAATCGACCTGCTGGGCGCACCGCCGGCGCGAGGCCGCACCGCGTGGCTCGCCGACGGGCTGCGCGCCGCGATCGGCGAGGGGCGGCTCGCCCCCGGCTCCCGGCTGCCCGCGACCCGGGTGCTCGCCGGCGACCTCGGGGTGTCGCGCGGGGTGGTCGTCGAGGCGTACCAGCGGCTCACCGACGAAGGGCTGCTCACCGGCCGGACGGGCGCGGGCACCACGGTCACCGCCCGGGCGCCACGGCCGCGTGCTCAGCCCGTACGCCCGGAACCCGGTGGCCTGCGCCTGCCGCAACGCCCGTCCGCGGACATCGACCTGGACCTGTCGCCGGGGGTTCCCGACCTGTCGGCCTTCCCGCGCGCCGCCTGGCTGCGCGCCGAACGGACCGTGCTGGCCGAGGCGACCACCGCCGACCTCGGGTACGGCGACCCGCGCGGCAACCCCGGCCTGCGCGCCGAGCTCGCGTCCTGGCTCGCCCGCAACCGGGGCGTACGGGCGACCGCGGACGACGTCATCGTGGTGAACGGGGTGGCGCAGGCCCTCGCGCTGCTCAGCCAGACGTTGCGGGCCCGCGGCGTCGAGGCGTGCGGCATGGAGGACCCCGGTTCCCGCGGTTCCCGCGACGAGCTGCGGCACTGGGGCGTCGAGCCGGTGCCGGTGCCCGTCGACGCGTACGGCATCCGCGTGAGCGACCTGGCCGCGGCCGGCGTGGACGCGGTCCTGCTCACCCCGGCCCACCAGTTCCCCACCGGCGTGGTGCTCAGCCCGCGCCGCCGCCTGGCGCTGCTGGAGTGGCCCGGGCTGATCATCGAGGACGACTACGACGCCGAGCACCGCTACGACCGGGCCCCGGTCGCGGCGTTGCAGGCTTCCGCACCGGACCGGATCGCGTACTGCGGCAGCGTGTCCAAGTCGCTCGCCCCCGGCATGCGCCTGGGCTGGCTCATCGCGCCGCGGCACCTGCACGCCGACCTGGTCACCGCCAAGCACGCCAGCGACCTGGGCAACCCGGCGCTGCCGCAGCTCATCCTGACCCGGCTGCTCGCTACCGGCGACCACGACCGGCATCTGCGCACGGTCCGCCGCCGCCAGCGCAGGCACCGCGACGCGCTCGTGGCGGCGCTGCGCGAGCACGTGCCGGCCGCCCGGGTCGAGGGCGTGGCGGCGGGCCTGCACGTCCTGGTCACCCTGCCGGACGGCACGGACGACGTGGCGCTGGCGCAGCGGATCGCGGCGGCGGGCGTCCGGGTGCAGCCGCTGTCCTGGCACCGGCGGCTGCCGGGACCGCCCGGCCTGGTGATCGGCTACGCGGCCCAGCCGCCGGACCGCCTGGCCGAGGCCGTCCGCCGCATCGGCTCGATCGTCGGCTAACCCGTGGGGCAGTAGCGGGTGCGCGAGCCGTACGTGCGGTCCACGAGCTCCACATGGGCCAGCTGGGGCACCACGGACGCCAGCTCCCCGTAGAGATGACGCGCGACCAGCTCGAACGTCGGACGGAACGGGAACCGCGCGGTCCACGGCCCGTCGCCCAGGGCCTCCGCCCATCGCTCCAGCCGCACGGCCAGCTCGTCGGTGTCGACGTACCACCCGCGCGCGGTCAGCTGGTCGTCGTCGAAGGCGACCCCGGCGCGCAGCACCACCTCGATGTCCTCGCCGGCGCCGAGCCGGTGGCCGCCTCGCGCCGCCAGGACCGGTGACGGCAGTCCCTGCCGGGCCCGGAAGACCCGTTCCACCTCGACCAGGTACGCCATCAGCGGCCCGGGCGGGGCGTGACCAGGATGCCGTTGAGCACCACGAGGAAGGCCCAGCGCAGCCGCTCACCGCCGGAGAGCAGCTCCTCGCCCAGCGCCGCGATGTTCGGGTAGATCTCGGGTGGGGCGGTGCGGACTGTCTCGACCAGCGTGTTCCACGTGTCCTCGTCCACCGGTGTGCTCGCCGCGTGCTCGGCGGCCGACGCGGTGGCGTACTGCAGCAGGATGTCGATCGCCCAGGCCGCCCGGTCGCCGGGCACCTCGCCCTCGGCGAGCAGCGTCAGCATGGTCTCGATGAGGGCGAGGTAGTGCGGGCCGGACGGCCGGGACAGCAGCGCGGACTGCGCCAGGCCCGGGTTGGCGAACAGGATCCGGGTGTACGACTCCAGCACGCTCACCAGGCGCTCCTGCCACGGCCCGGCGCCGCCGGCGGGGGTCAGGTCCACCTCGCCGAGCAGCTCGTCGAGGACGGCGGCGTGCAGCTCGGCGGTGTTGCGCACGTACACGTAGAGCGAGGCCGGCCCGGTGTCGAGCTCGGTGGCCAGGCGGCGCATCGTCACCCGGGCCAGGCCCTCGGCGCGCATCACCGCGACGGCGGTGGCGACGATGCCGTCGCGGGTGAGCGCGGGTTTCGCCGGGCGCTCGCGGCGGCTCTGCGGGGGTGCCATCCGCCTACCGTAGGAGATCGCCGGCCGGCGACCGGCGCGGCCCGCGCGGCGAATCGGCCGTATTATGCCCGCGAAGGTCATCACCGGGGCGAAATCGTTCACAACCGCCCCGGGCATGCCGATCACTGGTCCACAACTGGTGACGGTATGGACTACGGTCAGTTGATCGAAACCCTGGCCGAGGGAGGTGGGATGGCGGGCGCCGACACCCATTTGCAGGCTCTCCGGACCCTGCACGCGGTGACCAAGCGGGTGCATGCCAGCCTCGACCTCACCCAGACCCTCGACGCCGTGGCGTGGGGCGTCGTGGAGGTGGCCGGGTTCGGCCTGGCCGCGGTCAACCTCGCCGAGGACAACGGCGACTACACCACCGTGGCGGTGGCGGGCAGCGACGACCTGCGCGACGAGCTGCTCGGCAGCCGGGGCTCGGCGGAGAACTGGCGTGAGCTGTTCCGCCGTGCCGAGCGGTGGGGCACGTTGTACTTCGTCGACCACCGCACCGGCGTGCCGGACAGCCTCTACACCTGGGTTCCCGACATCGCCGAGACCGACGACCCGGACCGGTGGCACCCGATGGACTGCCTGTTCGCGCCGCTGATGGCGCCCGGCGGGGAGTGGGTCGGCGTGCTGAGCGTGGACCTGCCCGATGGGCTGCGCAAGCCCGGTCCGGAGCAACTGGAGATCCTGGCCCTGTTCGCCGAGCACGCCGCCATCGCGATCCAGCACGCGCGGCTGCACTCGGCCCTCGAACGCAGCCAGGCCGAGGCCGAGCACGCGGCCACCCACGACTGCCTGACCGGCCTGGCCAACCGCACCCTGCTGCGCACCCGCGCCGAGGCCATCCGGTCCCGCCCCGGCGTGGAGATCGCCGCGCTCGTCGTCGACCTGGACGGGTTCAAGAAGGTCAACGACGACGCCGGGCACGAGGCCGGCGACGAGGTGCTGTGCGTGGTCGCCGAGCGGCTGCGCCACCACCTGCGCGACGGCGACGTCATCGCCCGGACCGGCGGCGACGAGTTCGTGGCCCTGGTCACCGGCACCGGCCTGCACGCCTCGATCGCGGAGACCGCGGAGCGGCTGCGCGCCGCGCTCGCCGAGCCGATCAGCGGCCCCACCGGGGTGCACCGGGTGGGCGCCAGCGTCGGGTGGGCGCTCGGGAGGACCGGCGACGACCTCGAGCGGCTGGTCGCCGAGGCGGACCACGCGATGTACCGGCAGAAGCGGCGTACTAGCGCCGGGGTGCCGTGACCCGGAGGTCGGCGTCGATCGCCGCGGTGGCGGCCAGCAGGCGGGGCAGCAGGGTGCTCCGCAGGAAGCCCACCGAGGTCCGGCTGGCGTGCACGGAGACGTTGACGGCGGCGACCACGGCGCCCGTACGGTCGTGCACCGGCGCGGCCATCGACCGCAGCCCCTCCTCCAGCTCCTGGTCCACGATCGCGTAGCCCTGCTCGCGGACCCGCTTGAGCTCGGTACGCAGCGCCTCGGCCGAGGTCACCGTCCGGCCCGTCAGCGGCTCCAGCGCCACCCGGGCCAGGAACGCCTCGAGGTGGGCGTCCGGCAGGTTCGCCACCAGGACCCGGCCCATGCTGGTCGCGTACGCCGGGAACCGGGTGCCCACGTTGATCGCCACCGTCATGATCCGCCGGGTCGGCACCCGGGCCACGTAGACGACGTCGTCGCCGTCGAGCACCGACATCGACGACGACTCGTGGACGTCGGCGACCAGGCGCTCCAGGTGCGGCTCGGCCACCTCGGGCAGCGACAGGCTGGACAGGAACGAGTAGCCCAGCTCGAGCACCCGCGGCGTGAGCGAGAACAGCCGGCCGTCGGTGCGCACATACCCGAGGTCGGTGAGGGTGAGCAGGAACCGGCGGGCGGCGGCCCGGGTGAGGTCGCAGATGCGGGCGACCTCGCTGAGCGTGAGCTCGGGGTGGTGCGCGTCGAAGGCGCGGATGACCGCCAGCCCGCGCTCCAGGGACTGCACGTAGTGGGGCTCACGGGGCTGGTCGCTCATCGCAGGCACCTTAACCGGCCGTGGGGTCTTCTTCGCCGAGGACCTGCTGCGCCAGGCGGAAGGCGGAGTTGGCGGCGGGGACGCCCGCGTACACGGCGGTGTGCAGGAGCACCTCGGCGATCTCCTGGGGGCTCAGGCCGTTGCGCCGGGCCGCCCGGACGTGCATCGGGAGTTCGTCGTGGCAGCGCAGGGCCGTCAGCACGGCCAGCGTCACGCAGCTGCGGGTACGCCGGTCCAGCCCGTCGCGCGTCCACACGCCGCCCCAGGCGTACCGGGTGATGAAGTCCTGGAACGGCTCGGTGAACTCCGTCGTGGCGGCCACCGCCCGGTCCACGTGCGTGTCGCCCAGGACCTCGCGGCGCACGGCCATCCCGTCGTCGTACGCGTCAGCCATCCAGGGCCTCCAGGATCAGTCGGGTGGCCTCGGCGGGCCGCTCGTACGTGGCCAGGTGCGCCGCCCGGTCGAGCACGGCCAGGCGGGCGCCGGGGACGGCGGTGGCGATGGCCTCGCCGTGCGCGGGCGGGGTCGCGGGGTCGTCCGCGCCGGCCAGCACCAGCGTGGGCGCGGCGATGCGGGGCAGGTCGGCGCGGAGGTCCATCTCCTCGATGGCGGCGCAGGAGCCCGCGTACCCGGCCGCCGGGGTCGCCGCGATCATGTCCCGCAACCGCCGGGTCTCGTCCGGGCGCAGCGCCGCGAACTCCGGAGTGACCCAGCGGGCGACGACCGTGTCGGCGACAGCCCCGGTCCCGCGGGCACGGACGGTGGCGGCGCGCTCGGCCCACGACGACGGCGGTCCGAGCAGCGCCGACGTGCAGCAGAGCACGAGCCGGCCGACGCGCTCGGGGGCGTACGCGGCCAGCCACATCGCCGTCATCCCGCCCAGCGACAGCCCGCAGAGGTGCGCCCGCGCAGCGCCGAGGTGGTCCAGCAGGTCGAGCGCGTCCCCGCCGAGGTCGGCCAGGCTGTACCGGCCCGGGGGTACGGCGGAACGCCCGTGCCCGCGCGTGTCGTAGCGGATCACCCGGAACCGGCGGGACAGCGCCGGCATCTGCGGCTCCCACATGGACAGGTCGGCGCCCAGCGAGTTGATCAGCAGCAGCGGCGGCGCCTCCGGCGGGCCGTCCACCCGGTGATGACCGATCATCGCCGGGCGTCCCGCAGCGCGCGGTCGATCAGCGCGTCGGCGCTGCCGAGATAGCCGGCCGGGTCGAGCAGCCGCTCCACCTCGGCGGGCGGCAGCTGGGCGGTGATCGCCGGGTCCGACGCGAGGTCGCCCCGCGCGACGGCCTCGCGGACCAGGTCGTGTCCCTTCGGGCCCAGCGCCGCCGCGAGCCGCTCGGCCAGGAGCGCGCCGTGCGTGAGCTCGAGGTTGCGGCGCATGCGGTCCCGGTCCACCCGCAGCCCGCCGAGCGAGGCCCGCAGGTGGTACGCCGCGGCACCGGCTCCCTCGAGCAGCGCCCGCAGCGGCCGCCACTCCGCGTGCCAGTTCCCCGCCGCCCGCTGGTGTTCCTGAGGCATCACCGCGAGCAGCGTCGCCACGAGCCCCGGTGTGGTGGCGGCCGCCGCGCAGGCGCTGATCGCGTGGATCGGGTTGTGCTTGTGCGGCAGCGTCGACGAGCCGCCCCCGCCGCCGCCCTCGGACACCTCCCCGACCTCGGTCTGGGCGTACAGCACGATGTCCCGGGCAGCCTTGCCGGCGGCGCCCGCCGCGGTGCCCAGCGCCCCGGCCAGCTCGCCGACCCGGGTGCGCTCGGTGTGCCAGGGCAGCTCCGGCTCGGCCAGGCCCAGCTCCTCGCTGTACGCCGCGACGAGCCCGAGCGCGTCGCCCCCGTACGCCGCGAGGGTGCCGGCGGCCCCGCCGAGCTGGGCGGCGAGCCGGTGCCCGCGGACCTCCGCGAGCCGGCGTCGGGCGGCGGTCAGGCCGGTGAGCCAGCCCGCGGCGACCAGCCCGAACGTGGTCGGCAGCGCCTGCTGCAGCAGCGTGCGCCCCGCGACGAGCGTGCCGCGGTGCCGTTCGGCCAGGTTCGCCGCGTGGTCAGCCGCCGCGCCGAGATCGTCCAGCAGCGGCCCGAGGGCGCGGTGGGCGACCAGCATGGCGGCGGTGTCCACGATGTCCTGGCTGGTGGCGCCGCGGTGCACCAGCGCGGCGGCGTCACCCGGCACGGCGGCCCGCAGCCGCCGGACCAGCGGCACCACCGGGTTGCCGGTCTCCGCGGCCTCGACGCCGAGCGCCGCCACGTCGACCTCCAGCCCGGCGCACGCCGCGACGACCACTTCCGCGTCAGCGGCCGGCGCGCGCCCGGTGCGGGCGGCGGCGCGGGCCAGGGCGGCCTCGGCGTCGAGCAGCGCGCGGACCCAGGCGGCGTCGCTCACCGCGGCGCGGACGGCCCCGGCGGCCAGCACCCCGTCGAACAGGCCACCGTCAGAGGTCGAAGAAGACGGTCTCATCATCACCCTGCAGCCTGATGTCGAAGCGGTAGCCCTCGTCGTCGCGCTCGGCGAGCAGCGTGTGCCGCCGCTCCGGCGGGACCGTGGCCAGCACCTTGTCGCCGCCGTTCGCCTCCGCCTCGTCGGCGAAGTAGAGCCGGGTGACGACGCGGTGCAGCAGGCCGCGGGCGAAGACCGAGACCACGAGGTGCGGCGCCTGACCCTCGACCGGGCCCGGTTTGACCGTACGGATCGCCCACCGCCCGTCGTCGTCCGTGCCGCACCGGCCGAACCCCCGGAACCCGGGCGTGTGGAAGCGCCCCTGCGGGTCCGCCTGCCAGGTCTCCACCAGCGCGTCGGGGAGCGGCTCGCCGGCGCCGTCGCGGATCCGGCCGTGCAGCCATACCGCCCCGGGCGCGTCCTCAGCGACCACGTACGGCCCCTCGGCCCAGGTCAGCCCGATCGACAGGTACGGCCCGACGGTCTGCGAAGGAGTCGGCCCCGCGCTCATGACGTCTCCATCGGGGTGGCGGAGTTTCCGCTGAGCACGATGTCGAACCGGTAACCCAGCGCCCACGACTCCACGGTGGCGGACAGGTCGAACTGGGAGACGAGCCGGTCGCGCGCGAACTCCGGCACCGAGTTGTAGATCGGGTCGTACGCGAACAGCGGATCGTCCGGGAAGTACATCTGGGTGACGAGGCGCTGGGTGAACGCCCGTCCGAACAGCGAGAAGTGGATGTGCGCCGGCCGCCACGCGTTCGGGTGGTTGCCCCACGGGTAGGCGCCCGGCTTCACCGTCACGAAGCGGTAGTGCCCCTGCCCGTCGGTCACCGTGCGGCCCAGCCCGGTGAAGTGCGGGTCGAGCGGCGCATCGTGCCGGTCCCACTTGTGCAGGTAGCGGCCGGCGGCGTTGGCCTGCCACACCTCCACGAGCTGGTCGGCGACCGGCCGGCCGCCGGCGTCGCGTACCTGCCCGTGCACGACGATGCGCTGGCCCTGCGCCTCCCCGGAGCCGTCCACCGACAAATCGGCGTCGCCGGCCACGACCGGTCCCTCGCCCAGCACCGGGCCGGTCAGCTCGCTGAGCGAAGGTGCCAGCAGGATCGGCTGCTGCCGGGGCGCGCGCAGGACCGTCGACCTGTAGCCGGGCGACAGCAGCGGGGGATGGGGTGACGTCGTCATGTCCTCTCCTCGTGCTCGGCGGAGCCGGTCAGGGCCCGCAGCGCCGCCAGCTCGGCGGGGCGGGGCGCTTCGGTGGTGCTCACGGTCGGTGCCAGCCGCAACGGCCAGCCGGTCGCCGCGACGGCCTGTTCCGGGCTGACCCCCGGGTGCAGGTGGGTCAGGACCAGCTCACGGTCGCACGGGTCCGGCTCGAGCACGCCCAGATCGGTGATCACCAGCGCCGGGCCTCCGCCGCGCAGGCCGAGCCGGGCGCGGTCACCCGGCCCGGAGCCGTGCCCCACGGAGGTGACGAAGTCGACCCGGTCGACGAAGGTGCGCCGGGACTGCCGGACCACCACGATCACCTCCCGGCAGGACGCGGCGATCTCCGGCGCGCCGCCGGCGCCGGGCAGGCGTACCCGCGGGTCGGCGTAGTCGTCGCCGATCACCGTGGTGTTGATGTTGCCGAAGCGGTCGAGCTGGGCGGCGCCGAGGAATCCGACGTCGATGCGGCCCGGCTGGAGCCAGTAGTTGAACATCTCCGGCACGCTGACCACCGCGTCGGCGGTCTCGGCCAGCACGCCGTCGCCGATGGACAGCGGCAGCCGGTCCGGCTTGGCGCCGATCGTGCCGGACTCGTAGACCAGCACCAGGTCCGGCGCGTGGGTCCGCCGGGCCAGGTTCGCCGCGGTGCTGGGCAGCCCGATCCCGACGAAGCAGCGGGTGCCGCCGCGCAGCGCCCGGGCGGCCGCGACGGTCATCATCTCGTCCGCCGTCCAGCTCATGAGGTGAGCCCTTCCAGCCAGCGGCCGAACGCCGCGCGGTCCCGGCTGATCGTGTCCCAGTGCTGGTAGTAGTCGTTGTCGCGCTCGCTGAAGCCCATCGCGTACGAGGGATGCGAGCCGCCGGGCACGTGCGCGACCCGCGTGACCGCCCAGGCCGGCAGCACGACCGCGCCGGGTGCCGGGGTGAGCTCGTCGACCACCTCCTCGACGGTGACCAGCGAGCGCGCCGAGGCCAGCACGACCTCCTTGTGCACGCCCGTGATGCCCCAGAACTGCACGTTGCCGCGCCGGTCCGCGCGCTGGGCGTGCACGATCCCGACGTCCGGGTTGAGGGCCGGTACGGCGGTCAGCGTCTCGCCGGTGAACGGGCAGGTGATCGGCGCGATCGTCGCCGTGTGCCGGGGCAGGTCGGTGCCCGTGTACCCGCGCAGCACGGCGAACGGCAGCCCGGAGGCACCCGCCACGTACCGGTTGGCCATGCCGGCGTGGCTGTGCTCCTCGATCTCCAGCGGACCCGGCCAGGCGTGCTGGACGGCGTCGCGGAAGCGGTGCAGCGAGCCGACGCCCGGGTTGCCGGCCCACGAGAACACCAGCTTGCGCGCGCAGCCGGCGCCGATGAGCTGGTCGTACACGATGTCTGGGGTCATCCGGACCAGGGTGAGGCCGCGCCGGCCCTGCCGGATGATCTCGTGCCCGGCGGCGACCGGGATGAGGTGCGTGAAGCCTTCGAGGGCCACGGTGTCGCCGTCGTGCACCAGCTCGGCGACGGCCTCGGCGAGGGTGACGATCACCGCGGCAACCCCACGTAGTTCTCGGCGAGCGTGGTCGCGGCCGCGGTGGAGCCGGTGACGTACGCGAGCTCCGCCACCTGCAGCCCATGGTCGAACGGATCGTCGCCGGGATGCTGGTGCAGCATCGACGTCATCCAGTTCGAGAACCGCTGCACCTGCCAGACGCGCCGCAGACAGGTGTCCGAGTACGCGTCCATGAGCTTCTCGTCCCCGTCGCGGAAGTACGCCGTCAGCGCCTCGGCGAGCACCCGGACGTCCGCGACGGCCAGGTTCAGCCCCTTGGCGCCGGTCGGCGGGACGATGTGCGCCGCGTCCCCGGCCAGGAACAGCCGGTCGTGGCGCATCGGCTCGACGACCACGCTGCGCATCGGCGTGACGCCGCGTTCGAGCACCGGGCCCGCCACGAGCGGCAGTCCGAGGCGCCGGCGCAGCTCGTCCCAGATCCGCTCGTCCGGCCACTCGGCGAGGTCGGTGCCGGGCGGGACCTGCAGGTAGAGCCGCACGATCTCGGGCGTACGCATGCTGTGCAGGGCGAAGCCGCGCTCGTGGTACGCGTACACCAGCTCCTCGTTGGCCGCCGGCGCGCGGGCCAGGATGCCGAGCCACGCGTACGGGTACACCCGCTCGTGCCGGCGTACCGCGCCGGCGGGCAGCGCGCCGGCCGTGACCCCGTGCGAGCCGTCGCAGCCGGCCACGACGTCACATTCCAGCCGCTGTTCCACGCCGTCGTGCTTGTACGTCACCGTGGTGCCGTCGACGCCGGTCACCTCCGCCTCGAAATGCAGCGGGAGGCCGTCGGCGAGCCGGGCGGCGATGAGGTCCTTGACCACCTCCTGCTGGCCGTACACGGTGATGGTCCGGCCGGTCAGGCCCTCCAGGTCGATGCGGTGGCCCGCGCCGGCGAAGCGCAGCTCGATGCCGCGGTGCACCATGCCCTCCCGCCGCATCCGTGCGCCCACCCCGAGGTCCTCCAGCAGGTCCGCGGTGCCGTGCTCCAGCACCCCCGCGCGGACCCTGCCCTCCACGTACGGCCGGGAGCGGCGCTCGAGGATCACCGCGTCGATGCCCTCGCGCTGCAGCAGCCGGGCCAGGACCAGGCCCGCCGGTCCGGCGCCGATGATGCCGACCTGGGTCCGCATGCGCCACCCCTTCCATCGACGCCCGTCATTGACGGCGGCCGTTCTCCATGAGAACTTACGTGCGGAGAGCGCACACGGACAAGAGGAGGCCGCCCATGCGCCGGTGGATCGCGGGGCTCGCGGTGCTCGCCCTCGCCGCGGCCGGGGCCGGTTGCGGCTCCGGCGATGCGGGGAAGGACAGCGGGGGAGCGGACAAGGTCAAGGTCGGCGTCATCCCGATCGTCGACGTGGCGCCCATCTACCTCGGGCAGCAGAAGGGCTTCTTCTCCGCGCGCAGGATCGAGCTGACCATGGAGAGCGGCCAGGGCGGCGCGGCGATCGTGCCGGGCGTGGTCAGCGGCCAGTTCCAGTTCGGCTTCAGCAACCTCACCTCGCTGCTCATCGCGCAGACCAGGAACGTGCCGATCAAGGTGGTGGCCAACGGCGTCGCCTCCACCGGGCAGGCCGGCAAGGACTTCGGCGGCGTTGCCGTGCGCAAGGGCAGTCCCATCACCAAGCCCGCCGACCTGGCCGGCAAGAAGATCGCCGTCAACACGCTCAAGAACATCGGCGACACCACCGTGCGCGAATCGGTCCGCAAGGCCGGCGGCGACCCGGCCGGCATCACGTTCGTGGAGATACCGTTCGCGAACATGCCCGCCGCGCTGGAGGCCGGCCAGGTCGACGCCGCGTGGGTGGTCGAGCCGTCGCTGTCGGCCGTCACCGCCGCCGGTGGCCGTGTCGTGGCGTGGAACTACGTCGACGCGGCGCCCGCCCTCACGGTGGCCGCGTACTTCGCCTCCACGAAGCTGATCGCGGACGACGCCGACCTCGTCGAACGCTTCACCGCCGCGATGAACGAGTCGCTGACCTACGCCGACGCGCACCCCGACGAGGTGCGCGCGGTGCTGGGCTCGTACACGAAGATCGATCCGAAGGTCCGTGCCGCGCTGACCCTGCCGAAGTGGCCCACCACGATCAACCGGTCCTCGGTCGAGACGCTCGCGAAGCTCGGCGCGCAGGACGGCATCTTCGCCGGCGCGACCCCCGACCTGACGAAGATCCTGCCGTGATCCTGCGGCTCTCCGGCCTGGCCGGGCTGCTCCTGCTCGTCGAGGCGCTGCCCCGGCTGGGCCTGGTCGCCGACCTGCCCCCGACCAGCCGGATCCTGACCGCGCTCGCCGACGAGGCGGGCACCACCGCGTTCTGGGCCGCGGTCGGCGACACCCTCACCGCCTGGGCGCTCGGCCTGGTCATCGCCGTCGCCGCCGGGGTCACCGGGGGCCTGGTCATCGGCGCGGTGCCGGCGCTGCGCGCCTGGACCGCCTCCACCGTGGAGTTTCTGCGGCCCATCCCGTCGGTCGCGCTCATCCCGCTCGCCGTCCTGCTGTACGGCACGAGCCTCGGCTCGACTCTGCTCCTGGTGGTGTACGCGGCGTTCTGGCAGGTCCTCGTACAGGTCCTGTACGGGGTGGCCGACGTCGACCCGGTCGCCGACGAGACCGCCCGCAGCTTCCGCTTCAGTCCCTGGGCCCGGCTGCGACACGTGCTCTGGCCGACCGCGCTGCCGTACGTGTTCACCGGCATCCGCCTCGCCGCCGCCGTCGCGCTGGTCCTCGCCGTGACCGCGGAGCTGGTGATCGGCGCCCCCGGCCTCGGCTCGGTGATCGCCGTCGCGCAGAGCTCCGGCGCCCTGCCCACGATGTACGCCCTGATCGTGGTCACCGGCCTGCTCGGCGTCGCCATCAACATCGGCGCCCGCTACGCCGAACGCCGGTTCCTGTCCTGGCACCAGTCCGTCCGCGCGGAGATGGCGCTGTGAGGCGGGCGCTGCGGCTGCTGGCACTGCCGGCCCTGCTCTTCACGGTCTGGTACGCCGCCAGCCTCGGCAGCGAGAACTTCTACGCCCCGCCGCTGCGCACGATCCTGGCCGCGTTCGCCGACACGTGGACCCCGGAGCGCCTGCGCGCGGACGTCCTGCCCAGCCTCGGCAGGCTCACCGCCGGCTACGCGCTCGCGGCGGTGCTCGGCGTCGCCCTGGGCGTGGCCGTCGGGGCGAACCGCCGGCTGCGCGCCGCCGCCGAGCCGGTGCTCGAGTTCTTCCGGGCCGTCCCGCCGCCCGTGCTCGTACCCGTGATCATGCTCTTCGCCGGCATCGGGGACGGCATGAAGATCATCGTCATCGTCTCGGGCTGCGTGTGGCCGGTCCTGCTCAACACCGTCGAGGGGGTGCGCGCCGTCGACGGCGTGCTCAGCGACACCTCCCGCGCGTACGGCGTCACCGGCGTCGCCCGGCTGCGCCACCTGCTCCTGCCGGCCGCGTCCCCGCAGATCGTCGCCGGGCTGCGCCAGGCGCTGTCCATCGCGATCATCCTCATGGTGATCAGCGAGATGGTCGCGGCGAGCAACGGCCTCGGCTTCACCATCGTGCAGTTCCAGCGCAGCTTCGCGATCCCCGAGATGTGGAGCGGCATCATCCTGCTCGGGCTGCTCGGCTTCGTGCTGTCCGAGCTGTTCCGCCTCGCCGAACGCTTCCTGCTCGCCTGGTACCACGGCCTGCGCGACGCCAGCCGCTCCTGAGAGGACGACGACCATGCTGGAGGTCCAGGACCTGCGGAAGGTCTACCGGTCGGACCGGCGTGAGGTGGAGGCGCTGCGCGACCTGACGTTCACCGTCGACGCCGGCGAGCTCGTGTGCCTCGTCGGCCCGTCCGGCTGCGGGAAGACCACGCTGCTGCGCTGCATCGCCGGGCTGCTCGACCCCACCGGCGGCGCCGTGCGCGTCGACGGGCGCGAGGTCGCCGGGCCACCGCCGGGCATGGCGGTCGTCTTCCAGGAGTACGGCCGCAGCCTCTTCCCGTGGATGACCGTGCGTGACAACGTCGAACTGCCCCTCAAGCAGAAGAAGATCCCCAAGGCCCGGCGCGCCACGCTGGTCGCGGACTCCCTGGCCGCGGTCGGTCTCGACGGTACGCAGACCGCGTACCCGTGGCAGCTGTCCGGTGGCATGCAGCAGCGCGTGGCGATCGCCCGGGCGGTGGCGTACGAGCCGTCGATCCTGCTCATGGACGAACCGTTCGCGGCCGTGGACGCGCAGACCCGCGCCGACCTCGAGGACCTCGTCCGCGAGCTGTGGCAGCGGCTCGGCGTGACGATCCTGTTCGTCACCCACGACATCGACGAGGCGGTGTACCTGGGCCAGCGCGTCATCATGCTCTCGGCTTCGCCGACCGTCGTGCAGGATCAGCTGACCGTGGACCTGCCGGCCGCCCGCGACCAGCTGCACACCCGCGCCGACCCTCGGTTCACCGCCCAGCGCACCCGCGTGTACGAGCAGATCCAGGCCGCGAAGGGGCGTACCGCCGCGCAACCTCCGGCGCCCCTGGGCAGTTGATCAACATGTGCGTACGCTGACCGCCTTCGTGGCCCTGATCTGCACCCTCGCCCTCGGCGTCCCGGCCCGGGCGGCCGTCGCGGCGACACCCGCGTTCAACTCGACCGTGTGGGCGCTCGCGTTCCGTGGCGACACTGTCTACGTCGGAGGATCCTTCACCGAGGTCACGTTCCGGGGCCACACGTACCCCCGCAAGCGGCTGGCGGCCTTCAGTGCGCGTACCGGGGCGCTCCTGCCCTGGAACCCCACCGCGAACGGCACCGTACGTTCCCTCGCGGTCACGGTGACCGGCCGCCCGGCCGTGTACGCGGCCGGCGACTTCGACACCGTCGCCGGTGCCCGGCGCGACTCGCTGGCCCGCATCGACGCGGTCACCGGCCGGCTCGACCGCTTCTCCCACACGGTGTCGGGCACGGTCGCCACCCTCACCGTCGGCAACGGCCGCGTCTACGTGGGCGGGGCCTTCTCCCGCGTGGACGGTACGGTCCGACGCAACCTCGCCGCGTTCTCGCACGCTTCCGGCGCGCTGGACCGGTCGTTCCACCCCGGCACCGACGGGCGGGTACGAGCGCTCGCCGTCACCCGTACCCGGCTCTACGCGGGAGGCGAGTTCACCCACGTCAACGGCGTCTCCCGCGCGAGGCTGGCCGCTGTCACGCCCACGACCGGCAAGCTGGTCACGGTCTTCCGCCCCGCGGCGCCCCACCTCGTCATGGACCTCGCGGTCTCGCCCACCGGCATCTCCACCGGCACCGGAGGGCCGGGCGGGCGCGCGGTCGGCTACACCCCGTCCGGCGCGGTCCGCTGGACCCACCTCTTCGACGGCGACGTGCACAACCTGGCGGTCCTGGGCGGCACCACGTACGTCGGCGGCCACTTCGACCGGGCCTGCCGCACCACCAGCACCATCCGCCAGCTCGGCTGCCCGGCCGGCTACCAGCCCCGCGTCAAGCTGGCGGCGCTCGACAGCGCGGGCCGGCTGACCGCCTGGAACCCCCGCGCCAACGGCACGTACGGCGTCCAGGTCGTCACGGCGGACGCGGGGCACCGGCGGATCGGGGCGGGCGGGGCGTTCACGTCGATCGGCGGGGCGGGGCGCTACCGCTTCGCCCTCTTCGCCTGACGGCGACCAGGCCCGGTCATCGTGCGGGTGATGGGGTCGGCGGCGGATAAAGAATGAAGACGTGGACCGTCCACGGCCTGTACGGGCCGGGGCACGGGGTGGGGTCGTGGTTGCACGGCGTGTCGTACAGCGTGGACAGGTCGAGCGAACCGGCCCCGACCGCCTGGAACAGTGCGCTGAGCGGTTGCGCGGTGGGGTATCCGCCGGTGGACGACTTGAGGATCAGCGCCGGGTTCGTGAGCGTGAAGGGGCGGTAGTTCACAGGCAGGGAAACATGGAGGGTCTGTCCGGCGGCCATGGTGACAGTGGTCTGGTTGTCAGCCTCGGTCAGGTTGATATCTCCGCCCGGCGATGCGTAGGCGACATTGACGTGGATCGTCCACTGATGGACCGGCATCCCGCACGGTGGCGTCGCGTGCTGACATGGGTCATCAGTCTGGGTGGAGAGAACGAGTGAACCGTTCCCGACCGCCTTGAACAACTCCTTCAACGGTTGTCCGGTGGGATATCCGCCGCTGGTGGACAGGAGGGTCATTGCCGCGTTCGTGGACGTGAACGGTCGGTAGTTGGCCGGCAGGGAGACGCCGAGGGTCTGCCCTACCACCAGGTCGACCGTGGTCTGGGTATCGGCCTCGGTCACGTTGACATCCCCGGACCCCGGCGGCGTGCTGCTGCTGCTGCTCGCCGGCGAGGAGGTCGGTCGGGTGGCGTCGTTGCCGCAACTCAACACCGGTGCCGTGTCAGTGCCGGCCAGCTGCAGACCGAAGGTCGTGGAGGCGCCCGGAGCAAGCCTGCCGTTCCACGCGGCGTTGACAGCGGTCGCCGCGTGGCCCGACGTGCTGACGACGGCGTTCCACGAGCTGACGATCCGCTGGCCGTCCGCCATCGCCCACGTCACCGACCAGGTCGTCGCGGTCGTCGCGGCGGTGTTGGCGACCGTGACGGTGACAACCTCACCCGCCGTCGAGCCACTTCCCCAATGCGAGTCGATACGCGCCGTCGCCTGGCATCCGCCTGCCCCGGTGTCCGCCGAGGCGCTACCAACCGCCCCGGATATCACTGCGAATGCTGCTATTGCGGTCATCGCCACCGCCAGCCCGGGCGCCGCAAGAGCCATTCGTCTGGACAACGCCATGTCGACGCACCCTCTTCGAAATTGATGTTCGCCTATGTCCAAGCACGATATACGTGCAGGGTCGAAGGTGGGAGCGCTGACGTGATTTCACATCGACCGCGCAAAGCTAAGTGCGGGCAGAATGCGATTCTCGGCGATACGGTCAGCTCGCGGGCTTCTGCTTGCGCCGCCGGGCGCGTACGACCCGGACCGGGGTGGAGGAGTGCAGGTAGAGGCTGCGGCGTTTCTCGCCGCGGGCCAAGTGCACCTCGACGACGTCACGGACGGCCGCGTCGACGCTCGCGACTCGGTAGCGTTCCGCGCCGGAGATGATCAGGTCGCCGGGACGCACATGCGAAGGGGACTGCACGATGCTCTCGCGGCCGAGCACAGCGCCGGTGCCGACCCGGGGAAGGGTGGCGATCCAGGTCGCAAAGGTGTCCGTGTTCGTCGCGCGAGCGGTTCGGATGCCCCGCATGGCCGGCCCCCACGGTGTCGACGCTGCCCTTCTCAGGTCGTGAGTATCGGCGGCCGGTGGCCCCGGTTGAGCCAAACGGCCGGCGTTTG
Organism: Nucisporomicrobium flavum; assembly: GCF_016464385.1. Lineage (GTDB taxonomy): Bacteria > Actinomycetota > Actinomycetes > Mycobacteriales > Micromonosporaceae > Actinoplanes > Actinoplanes flavus_A. The sequence continues at coordinate 53,659 of NZ_JADMLH010000013.1, forward strand.
TGCCGAGCGGGCAGGATGGGCGCGTGACGGGATCCCGGATGCGCAGCCTCGCCGCGCTGGTCGCCCTCGCGGCGCTGCTCACCGGGTGTGCCCGGCCGGCCACGACGGCCGGTTCCGGGCTGCCCGTCTCCCGGTCCGAGCCGGCGCGATCAGCCTCGGCGCGGCCCACCCCGTCCGCGACCGTTGTCACCTGCCCGCCCGACGGCGTACGGCTCGAGCTGGGTACGGGGGACGCCGCGATGGGGCTGCGGGTGCTCGGCATCACGCTGGTCAACTGCGGCACGCGGGCCTACCGGCTCGACGGCTACCCCGGCGTACGGTCGCTCGCCGAGGACCGGACGGCGCTGCGGGTGCGGGTCCTGCACGGGCTCGAGGAGATCGTCGGCTCGGCGCTGCCGTCGGACGGCCCGCCCGAGCCGGTGCTGCTGGACCCGGGCCGGCGCGCCCGCACGGCGGTGGCCTGGCGCAACACGTACGACGACATCCGGCAGCCCCCGGTGACCGTGGCGTCGCTCGAGATCGCGCCACGGCCCGGCGGCCCGGCGCAGCTCCTCCGTCCGTCCGGCGGCCTGGACCTCGGCAGCACCGGCCGCCTCGGGGTCGCCGCGTGGCGGCTGCTCCCGGACACCCCCGTCCCGTCGGCCCCCGCCGGCCGTCCGGTGCCCGGCGTCTCCGCCCCGGAACCTGTGGAATCCGCCGGGCCGCTGCTCTGATCCGTCCTTAATGGACCCGGTGACCCCTGCGCGAGCGCGGCATTGGCTAGGATCGCTGCCTGACCGCCGCCTCCTGAGGAAGGGGTTCCGATGACCGACCCCGACATCGACGTCACTCGGCCGAGCAGCGCGCGGGTGTGGAACTACCTGCTGGACGGCAAGGACAACTTCGCCGTCGACCGCGAGCTGGGCGACGCGCTCCGCTCGGCGAACCCGGGGATCGTGGCGGTCGCCCGGTCCCAGCGCCGGTTCCTCATCCAGGCGGTCACGCACCTGGCCGGCGAGGTGGGCATCCGGCAGTTCCTCGACATCGGCACCGGCCTGCCGACGGCCGACAACACCCACGAGGTCGCCCAGCGGGTGGCGCCGGAGTCACGGATCGTCTACGTCGACAACGACCCGCTGGTCCTGGCACACGCCCGCGCGCTGCTGACCAGCTCGCCCGCGGGGCGGACCGCGTACATCGACTCCCGCGTCGAGGACCCCGAGCGCATCCTGGCCGAGGCCGCCCGCACCCTCGACCTCACCCGGCCCGTGGCGCTGACGATGATCGGCATCCTGGGCAACGTCGCCGACTACGCCGAGGCCCGGTCGATCGTCGAGCGCCTGCTCGCCGCGGTGCCCTCCGGCAGCTACCTGGCGGTCAGCGACGGCACGAGCACCAGCGCGCAGAGCGTGGAGAGCCAGCGGGTCGCCAAGCAGAGCGGCCACCCGTACAACCTGCGGACGCCGGAGGAGATCGGCGGCTACTTCGAGGGCCTGGAGCTCCTCGAGCCGGGCGTCGTCTCGACCCCGCTGTGGCGCCCGCAGCCGGGAACGAACGAGCAACCGCTCGACGTGTACTGCGCGGTGGGCCGCAAGCCCTGATCCGACGCGGCGGTTCTAGGCCGGCTCATTTCCTGCACCGATCGGTGTTCCGGTACTCGCGGATCACGTTGTCGGCGCCGGTGGCCCAGAGCGCGATCACCTCATCGGACGGCTTGGACCTCCACTCGCCGTCGATCCGCACCAGGGTTGTCCTCGCCGAGGTGGACAGCTCCACCACGGCCCGGTTCTCGTTCTCCATCCGGACGGTCTTCACGGACGGTGCCGGGGATGGTGACCGAGACCCGCACTCGACCATGATGCGGACGTAGTCCGCCCTGCTGATGGCTTGCTGAACCTCGGGAACGAACAGCTCCCAAGCGGCGGAATAGTCACCCATGGCGAATCGGTCCTCGAGATTCAAGGCGGCAGTCCCGGCGGCTTGGGTCGCCCCCGTCTGCCCTCCGGTGGAGGGCGGACGGCTGTCACGGATCGGTGAGTCGCTCGGCATGGCCGAGGCTGCCGGTCCCGTCGCTTTCCCCTCCGGCCGGGGATCTGTGGCGCGGTTGATCAGGGCCGCGCCGAGGACGCCGGCGAGGCCGAGGACCGCCGTCACGGCAGCCGACAACAATGCCACCTGGTGCTGCGGCCCGAGCGACCTGACCCACTGCCGAACGCGACTGATTCTCGGTGTCACACCGTTTCGGTCCCGCATCCAAGATGTCCCCTCGCGCGACGCCGCAGCGTCATGGATGTCGCCTTTCCGAGCTGCGGGTACGTGTGTGGCCTGGCGCCGGATCACAGGTGACGACTTTCCGACCCGTCCGGGGAATGGAGGATGATGTTGCTATGCGGATCGGCGGGCGGCGGCTGGGTGTCGTGGTGGCGGTGCTTCTGCTCGTCCTCGGGCTGGCTCTTGGCGGGGTCGCCTTCCTGCGGTGGAAGGCGGCCGGCGTCGCCCATGCCGTCACCCCGCCCGCGGGCGCGGTCGCGCCCACCCCCGACGGCCCGAGATTCCCGGGCGACGTCATCGACCGCGCCGGCATCGTGGCGTTCGGCCTGCGCAATGACCGGGGGGACGCGACCGTGCGGATGTACGCGCTGCCGTCCGGGTCGCCGTGGCTGCAGGCGCGGAAGGTCGTCGCCACGCAGCTCGACCACTGGGAGCAGCTCGGGGACTGCGCCGATGACGCCGACGCGGTGATCGTCGAGTGCGCGTGGCGGGAGCCGACCCGGTGGTGGCCCCGGAAGGTCGTCCTGACCATGATGCGGACGGCCGCGGCCGACGGCGGCCGGTCCCGGTCAATCTACGTGGTCATCGGATCGGGGCTGGGATGACGACGCAGGACGACGTGCTCGGGTACTTCGAGACGCTGTCGAACTGGGGGCGGTGGGGTGCCGACGACGAGCGCGGGACGCTGAACCACATCACCGACGCCGTACGGCTGGCGGCGGCGCGAGCCGTGCGTCACGGGCGGAGCGTGTCGTGTGGGTGGGAGGTTGCCGTACCGGGGGAGATGGAGCGGTCGACCACGTCGTGCCCGCGCGCCGCCGACATGCCCGGTGCGGAGAGCATGCCCGCGGCCTTCCACGCGGACCGGCGCTGGGGCTTCTCGTCGGAGCGGCTGGGCATGACGTTCCACGGCAACACCGTGACCCATCTCGACTCGCCGTGCCACCTGTTCTGGGACGGCACGATGTACAACGGACGGTCGCACGCGCTGGTCGACGCCGCCACGGGATCGGCGTGGGCGGCGGTCACGGCGGCCGCGGACGGGATCGTCACGCGCGGGGTCCTGCTGGACGTCGCGGCCGTGCGTGGGGTGCCGTGGCTGGAGCCGGGGGAGGGCGTGGTTCCCGGCGATCTCGAGGAGGCCGAGCGCCGCCAGGGGGTGCGGGTGGGGCCCGGCGATGCGGTGCTCCTGCGGACCGGTCACGGCCGGTTCCGGCACGAGTCCGGCGCCGGCGGCGGTTTCACGTACGCCGGTTGGCACGCGTCCTGCCTGCCGTGGCTGCGCGAACGCGAGGTGGCGCTGATCGGCGCGGACACCCCGCAGGACGTGCAGCCGTCCGGGTACGACGCCGTGCTGATGCCGGTCCATGCCGTGGGCCTCGTCGCGATGGGACTGTGGCTGCTCGACAACTGCGACCTGGAGGCGTGCGCGGCGACGGCCTCCGACCTGGGGCAGTGGGACTTCCAGCTGGCCGTCGCGCCGGTCCGCCTCGCCGGTACGTCCGGCAGCCCGGTCAATCCGATCGCCACATTCTGATCCTCGCGGATATGCGGTCGTGTCCTGACCGCAATTGTCGGCAGGATGAGGTCATGACTTCTTCGTGGAAGATCGAACTCATCCCCGTGCCGGTCACCGACGTCGACCGCGCCAAGGCGTTCTACGAGCGGATCGGCTTCCACGCCGACCACGACCACAAGGTGCAGGACGGCCTGCGGTTCGTCCAGCTGACGCCGCCGGGATCGGCCTGTTCGATCGTGATCGGCGAGGGCGTCACCGAGAAGGTGCCGGGCAGCCAGGAGATCCAGGTCGTGGTGGCCGACGCCGACGCGGCCCGCGGTCAGCTCACGGACGCCGGCATCGAGGCGAGTGCCGTCGACGAGCAGCCGTGGGGCAGGTTCGTCCACTTCAGCGACCCCGACGGCAACCGCTGGTCGCTGCAGGCCATCGGTTCGCGGCCGAACGGGTGAGGATGTCAGCCAGGCGTACGCAACGATCTAGGGTGGAATGATGGCATCAGTCAGGCAGGTCCAGGTCACTTTCGACTGCGCGGACCCGGAGCGCGTCGCCCGGTTCTGGTGCGAGGTGCTGGGGTACGTCGTACCGCAGCCGCCGCCGGGCTTCGAGAGCTGGGACGCGTTCAACAGCGCGTTGCCGCCCGAGCGTCAGGGTTCGGCCTTCGCGTGCGTCGACCCGACGGGCGCCGGCCCGCGGCTGTTCTTCCAGCGGGTACCCGAGGGCAAGGTCGTCAAGAACCGGGTGCACCTCGACGTCCGGGTCGGCCTGGGGCTCACGGGCGATGAGCGCCTGGCCGCCCTGGAGACCGAGGGCGACCGGCTGACGGCGCTCGGCGCCAAGCGCGTGGAGCTGCTGCGTGCCGACGGCTTCAACGAGTCGTGCCTCGTGATGCAGGATGTCGAGGGCAACGAGTTCTGCCTCGACTGAGCACCGGGTCGCGGGTGCCTCCGCTCAATCCTCGGCGCGGTGCCGCCCGCCGCCGCTGCGCCCGGGCGCGCCCGTGCCCGTGGCCGACCGGCCGGGGTCGGGGTCGGGCGTGCTCGACCGGCCGAGGTGGGGGCCGGGCGTGCTCGACCGGCTGGGGCGGGGGCCAGGGCCGGGGGCGCCGTCCTGGGCCGCCTCGTCGCCGATCCACGCGGACGGGGCGGCGGCCACGTCGGTGCGCAGGTCCGACAGCCAGCCCTCCAGCTCGTCGCCGGGTGGGCCCGGATCGGCTGCCTCGCCGCTGGAGCCGGGTTCCTCGAGGGCGGTCATGTCGCGCTCCGATCGATGGGGTGCGGTCATGCCGAGGGTAGCGGGCCGGTGCGAGACGCCGGCCGGAGCAGCGGGAGCTGGTGGGCGATCGCGGCGGACACCCGCTTGTGGTCGCCCGTCGCGAGAAGGTCCAGCAGGGCACCCCGGAGAACGGCCAGCGCGAGGGTACGGCGTGCGCTTCCGTCCGCGCTGTGCCGTTCCCGCGCGGGCTGGCAGTCGGCGAGGAGCGCCAGCCAGTCGTGCACCGTCGCCGCGGCGAAGTCACCCCACACGCCACCGGGTTCGACGAGCGAACGGGCGTAGCTTTCGGCCCACAGCGTGAGCACCGGCCGGTGGTCCGGGGTGGCCAGCCACGCCCAAAGGCACTCGACGGCGGTGGTCAGGCCGATGGTGGCCGCGTCTCCGGATGCCCGGACGTGATCCAGGGCAGCGAGCTCGTCCGTGCGGGCGCGCGCCAGCACCGCCCGTACCAGTCCCTCCTTGCTGCCGAAGAGGAAGACCAGCACGCGGGGGCTGGAGCCGATCGCCGCGGCCAGCGGTCGCAGGGACAGCTGCGTCAGGCCGTGCTCGAGGACGTACCGGTACGTGGCCTCCAGCAGCTCCTCTTTGCGGGTCACCGGCGTAGCATAGCGTCTACTGAAACGACTGTTTCAGTAGACGGGAGGCTCGCCCATGGCCACGGATCGCCGGCACGGTTCCCGCGTCGTCGTGCGCCCGGCCCGGAGCCCGGGAGACCTGGGCTGGACGGTCATGGCGCACGGCGAGGTGTACGCCGCCCAGTTCGGCTGGAACACCGACTTCGAGGCGCTGGTCGCGAAGATCGTCGCCGATTACGCCACCGGGCACGACCTGTCCCGCGAGGCTGCCTGGATCGCCGAGGTCGACGGGCGGCGCGCCGGATGCGTCTACCTCGTCGCGGGGGAGGAGGCCGGGACGGCGCAGCTGCGGATCCTGCTCGTCACCCCGGACGCCCGCGGCCTGGGCATCGGTGCCCGGCTCGTCGGGGAGTGCCTCGCCTTCGCACGCGCGGCCGGTTACCGGCGGGTCGTGCTGTGGACAAACGACGTGCTCGTGTCCGCCCGCCGGATCTACCAGGCCGCCGGCTTCACCCTCGACGGCGAGGAACCCCACCACAGCTTCGGCCACGACCTCGTCGGGCAGACGTGGTCGCTGGACCTTCAGCCGCGCAGCGCATGATCGCGCCGGGCGTCAGGAGACCGAGGAAGGCCAGCGGTGCGTACGCCACTCCCGCCAGGTCGCGAACCCGGCCGGCGGCTCGCCGATGGGCTCGCTGCCGTCGACCTCGCCCGGCGTGGGGGTCTCGAACGCCGCCGCCCACCCGGTCAGTTCCTCGTCGGACATCGGCCACGTCGAGTGCGCTGCGTCGGCCTGGCGCTGGTCGCGGCGGGTCCGCTGCTCGGCGAGGGTGACCCCCAAGTAGCGCAGCTCCACCGCCGCGCCGAGATCCGCCGCCGCCCGGCGGAGCGCGGAACGCTCGTCCCGGCTCCACAACCCGTAGTCGATGACGACGTTGAGGCCCAGCTCGAGGGCGCGCAGCCCGATCTCGATCAGCCGGCCCTCGATCACGTCACCGGCCGACGGCGGGTTGTGCGGCCCGTAGAGAGCCTTGACCCACTCGTCCTTCGTGAGCCGAAGTGCCTCATGCTCGATCTCGATGCTCCGGGCGGCGGTGGTCTTCCCGGCGCACGGGAGTCCCACCATCAGGAACAGCGTCGGCTGCCTCGTGTCCATGTCACAGATCTTCCGGTATCCGCGTCGCGCCGGTCGCGGGTGAGGGCGTAGCCGAACGCCGCGCAGCTCACGCCGAGCAACACGATCGGCGGCGGCGGAAACAGCAGGGCCGCGAGGACCAGCGCCGGCAGCACGATGCCCAGATTGAGCACCAGGGCGGCCCGCCCGTCGAGGAACAGGTGCGGCGCGCGGCGCAGGACGAGCAGGTTCAGCGCCCCGAGGCCGGCGATGAACAGGGCCATCGCCAGGCTGAACCCGGTGAAGAGCTGCCAGAGCGTGCGATCCGTACCGGCGACGGTGACGTGGGTGGCGGCCATCGTCCGGCGGGCGGCCTGTTCGCCGGACGATGGCGTAGCGGCGCTGCCGGCCGCCACCACAATGGCGTGAACGACCCCGGTGACGACCAGGGACCAGGCCCCGACGGCGCAAGCGTGCTTCGACCTCATGACTGCTCCTGTGTGGTGGGTACGGGCGGACGCCACGTGGCGGCGGCGTCGAATCCGCGCAGCGCGAAGCGGTCGGGGGCGAGGCGTACGGTGGCGTCGCGCACCGCCGCGACGGTGGCGGAGGGACTCTGCGTGAGCCGGCCGAGCAGACGCGACTGGCGGGCGAGCCGGGCGACACGTCCGGTGCGCGCCCGGTCGTAGCGGGCGAGGCCGGCGGCCACCGGGGCACTGCCCGCCATCGCGTGCGCGAGAACGACGGCGTCCTCGATGGCCAGCCCGGCGCCCTGGCCCAGGTTGGGTTCCATCGCGTGGGCGGCATCGCCGAGCAGCGCCACCCGGCCGCGGTGCAGGCCCCGCAGCGACGGCCGCACCGCCAGGATGTCGTGGCGCAGCAGGTCACCCGGCTCGATCGCGTCGAGCAGCGCCGGGATGGGGTCGTGCCAGCGCCCGAACCGGGTACGCAGCTCGGACAGCTCGTCCGCGCGGGGCGTACGGGCGGGGGCGTTCGCGGTGGCGTACACGTAGATCTGATCGGGGCCGACCGGGACGACGCCGAAGCGCTCGGCGCGGCCCCACGTCTCACTGGCCGCGCCGCTCCCGGTGGCGGGGGCGCGAACCACGGCGCGCCAGGCGACGTACCCGCAGTATTCGGCCGGCGGCTGCATAGGCCAGAGCGCCCGGCGTACCCGCGAGTTCACGCCGTCGGCGGCGACGACGAGATCCGCGGGAACGAGCCGGTCGTCGCAGCGGATGCTGGCACGCCGGTCCGGGCCGCCCTCGTCGACGTCGGTGACGGTGGTGCCCAGCCGCAGGCAGCCGGGTGGCAGCGCGGAGGCGAGCAGCTCCGTCAGGCCGGCTCGGACGATCGCCAGCTGCGGACCACCGTAACGGGAGACGACCCGGTCGCCGTCGGTGCGCGAGAGCCATCGACCGTCGGGGCGGCGTACGCCCGAACCGCTCAGAGCCACCGCCTGCGCCTTCAGCCCGTCGCCGAGCCCGAGGACCTCCAGGGCCCGTACGGCGTTCGGCCACAGGATCAGTCCCGCACCGATCGGCTCCAGGGCCGGCGCCCGCTCGTGAACCGCCACGTCCCAGCCCGCCCGGTGCAGGGCGACGGCCGCGGCGAGTCCTCCGACGCCCCCGCCGACCACCGCGGCAGATCGTCGTTCCTCTACATCCATAGAGGGAACCCTACAGGTGTAGAGGGTGGATCTCTACGCCGGTAGAGTGTGGTCATGATCTCCACGCGGCACCGACTCGTCGCCGACGCCGCCCTCGACGTGCTGGCCGAGCACGGCTCCCGGGGCCTGACGCACCGCGCGGTGGACACCGCCGCGGGCCTCCCGCCCGGTTCGACCTCGTACTACTACCGCTCCCGCGCGGCCCTGCTCAGCGCGTGCGTCCAGCGCCTGGTGGAGGACGATCACGCCGAGCTGGACGCCCTGGCGCCCGTGGTCACGGCGGCCGACCCGGAGGCTCTGAGCCGGGCCCTCGCCCAGCTCCTGCACCGGTGGCTCACGAGCGGCCGGCGGCGCCACCTGGCCCGCTACGAGCTGACGCTGGAGTCCGTACGCCGTCCGGACGTGGCGGCGGACCTCCACCGCTCCGGCGACGGCCTGCGCCGGCGAATCGCGGAGGTGCTCGCCGGGCTCGGTGCGGGTGACCCGCCCCGCCAGGCCCGATGGCTCGTGGCCTGCATCGACGGCATCCTCTTCGACGCGATCGCGGGGGCGGAGTCGGCCAAGCCGCTGGACGCCGCGCAGCTGGACGCCGCCGCGCGAGACCTCATCAGCGCCGTGCTGCCGGCCGGGCGACGGTCACGAAGCGCACGGTAGCCGCCATGGACACCGGCCGCCGGGGCGCCTAGCATCTGCGCACACCGCATAGACATCCGTCGACGTCTTCGCGCCACCGTCGAAGCGCTTCGATGATGTCGTGCGAGGGCACCCTACGACGATGGGAACACCATGCGAAAGCGAAGAATCGCGCTCTCCGTGGCCGCCGCGGCGGCGGTCACCGCGGGGACGGGCGCCGTCACCGCCCTGCCCGCGAACGCGGCCGCCGGCTGCAGCGTCGCGTACACGGTCAGCAACTCGTGGCAGGGCGGCTTCGGCGCCTCCGTCACGATCACCAACCTCGGTGATGCGGTCAGCTCGTGGTCGTTGGCCTGGTCCTATGCGGCCGGTCAGACGGTCACCCAGGCGTGGAACGCCACCGTGACCCAGAGCGGGTCGGCTGTCACCGCGAGGAACGCCGGGTACAACGGGTCGATCGCGACCAACGGGACCGTGTCGTTCGGGTTCAACGGCTCGTGGACCGGCAGCAACCCGGCGCCCACCGCGTTCACGCTCAACGGCACCGCCTGCACCGGCGGCGTGACCCCGCCGACCGGTCCGACGACGCCCCCGCCGACCACGCCCCCGCCCACCGGCGGCGTGCCGTCGGACGCCGTCTGGGCCGGCTCCGGCCAGTGGGACAGCTGGACCAGCAACGGCTACACGATCTACAACAACATCTGGGGCTCGGGCGCCGGGACCCAGACGACGTGGGCCAGGACGCCGAGCAACTGGGGCGTGGTGGCCAACCATCCGCGGACGAGCGGCATCAAGTCGTACCCGAACGCCAGCTACACCCTGAACCGCACGCTCAGCTCGCTGCGGACGCTCACCAGCTCGTACAACGTGACCGTGCCGGCCTCCGGCGACTACGAGACCGCGTACGACATCTGGGCCAACAACAACGCGTACGAGATCATGATCTGGACCAACAAGCAGGGCGCGGTGGGCCCGATCGCCGAGAAGTACGACGCGAACGGCGCGGTCCCGACGGCCGCGAACGTGACGGTCGGCGGCGCCACGTGGAACATCTACCGCGGCTCGAACGGCGCCAACGCGGTGTTCTCGTTCGTACGGACGAGCAACAGCACCTCCGGCACGCTCGACGTGCTCGCGATGCTGAACTGGCTGCGGACCAACAGCTGGTGGGGTGACGTGACGCTCGGCCAGTTCCAGTTCGGCTACGAGATCTCCGGCACCGCCGGCCAGTCGTCGTTCACCACCAACAGCTACACCCTCGGCTTCAGCTGAGCATGGCCTGGGACCCGCGACGGCGCCGGCACCATCCTGCGAATCGTAAATCGGTTGGCCCGCCGCCGGCGGCGCTCCTAGGATCGGCGCATGAACCTCAGGTCTGTGACGACGACGCCGGGACGTCCCGGCGTACCGTCGCGCTGATCTGATCCAGCGACGAACGTGGCCCCGGGCGAGCTCGCCCGGGGCCTTCGTCGTGCCCGCGGGGCGGGTGCGCCCGGGTGCCGGACAGGGAGACCGCCATGCCCGCCGATCACCGCAAGCTCGGCCGCGACCTCGACATCTTCGACTCGGACCCGCTCATCGGCGCCGGCCTGCCGTTCTGGCTGCCGGCCGGCGCCGCCGCCCGGCACGAGGTCGAGTCCTATCTGTACGACCTCGAGCGCCGCGCCGGATACCAGCACGTGTACTCCCCGGTCCTCGGCAAACGCCGGATGTACGAGCTCTCCGGGCACTGGGACAACTTCAGCGACGACATGTTCCCGCCGATGCGGCTGGGCGAGGAGGACCTCGTCATGCGGCCCAGCCTGTGCCCGCACCACGCGCTCGTGTTCCGCTCGCGGCAGCGCTCGTACCGGGACCTGCCGGTGCGCGTCGCCGAAATAGGCGGCATGTACCGGGCCGAGCGCTCGGGGGTGCTCGGCGGGCTGACCCGCGTACGGTCCATCTCGCTCAACGACGCGCACATCTTCTGCGGCCTGCGGGACGTCGCCGGGGAGGTCGCCGGTGTCCTCGCCCTGATGCGGCAGGCGCACGCGGCGCTGGGGATCGCCGTGTCGTCGTACCAGCTGTCACTGCGCGGCGCCGGCGAGAAGTACGCCGGCGACGAGGAGGGCTGGGCCCAGGGCGAGCGCCTGCTGCAGGAAGCGCTGGACGCGGAGGGGGTGGCGTACGAGGCGGTCGCGGGGGAGGCGGCCTTCTACGGCCCCAAGATCGATGTGCAGATCGCCGACCCGGCCGGCCGCGAGTCCACCCTCGCCACCATCCAGATCGACCTGCATCAGCCCGCACAGTTCGGGCTGGCGTACCGGGCGTCGTCCGGCGCGCTGGAGCGGCCGGTGATGGTGCACCGCAGCCTCGTCGGCTCGCTCGAACGGCTCTTCGCCGCGCTGCTCGAGGCCCACGCCGGTGCCTTCCCCGTCTGGTATGCGCCCGTGCAGGTCGTCGCGCTCCCGGTGGGAGCCGCGGAACGGGACGCGGCCGCAGCGTTCCGCCGCGCGGCGATGGACGCGGGGCTGCGGGCCGAGGTGGACGACGACGGCTCGCTCGGGGCGCGGATCCGGAGTGCCGCGGGGCGCAAGGTGCCGTACGTCGCCGTGATCGGCGAGCGCGAGGCGTCCGGCGGTGAGGTGGCGCTGCGCCTGCGCGACGGCCGCCGGCTGCCCGCCATGCCGGCCGCGGAGGCCATCGCGCTGATCGGGGACGTCGCTGCCCGCCGTACCCTCGCGCTGGGGTGAGCTCAGCCGGCACGGTCCGCGACCTGGCACGCCGCGCCGCCGTGGCAGGTGGTCAGGCCCTTGAGGGCCGCGTGCAGGGCCGCGGCCCGGGCCGGCGACAACCGCCCGGCGACATTGCGCAGCTGGTACGGGTCCGACGCCCGGTTGTAGAACTCGCGGCCGCCGTCGGCGTACTCGACGTACGTGTACGTCGCCGTCCGCAGCGCGGCGTAGTCCGGCGGGTTACCGCTGAGCCGCGACGGGCTGTCCGGGTCGCGGGGATCCGGGTCGGGGTGGTGGTGCTCGACGAGCGCCGCCTTGCGCCACGGCACCGGCCCGGCACCCGCGAGCAGCGGCACGAAGCTGCGACCGTCCACGTCGGCCGGTACGGACGCGCCCGCCAGCTCGCCGAAGGTGGGCCGCAGGTCGATGTTCGTCACCGGCTCCCGCACCACCCGCCCGGCGGGCACGCCCGGCCCGGAAACGACCAGCGGCACCCGCACGTCGGTGTCGAACGCCGTCTGCTTGCCCGGAGCCAGCCTGTACTCGCCGAGGTGGTAGCCGTTGTCCGAGGTGAACACGAGCATCGTGGACCCGGCCACCCCGGCCGCGGAAAGGCTCCGCTGCAGCGACGCCACCATCCGGTCGACCGCCTGCACGGCCTGCACCCGCTGGCGGAAGATGACGTCCAGCCACCCGCGCTGCTGCGCGCCGAGCGGCGCCCGCCCGGCCAGCCACGCCGGGGCGTCGCTGGGCAGAGCCTCGAAGGCCGGGCTGCGCGGCGCGGTCAGCCCGGGAAAGGCTCGCGCATCCCGCGGGGCCGGCGTGTACGGCGAGTGCGGCGCGTACGTCGCCACCTCCACCAGGAACGGCGTACGGGCGGCAGCGGCGTCCCGGATGAACGCGGACGCCTTCGCGCCGACCACGTCGGTCAGGTAGTCAGCCGGTGCGGTGCCGTAGTGACGTACCTGCCCGTTCTCGTTGAGGTCATAGTCGAAGTTGCGGTACGCGTTCCCGCCGGCATGCCAGTCGGTCCAGCCCGGGGGGACGAACCGGCCCTTCGGCTGGTACTCGTTCAGATACTTGCCGAAGAAGGCCGTCCGATACCCGGCAGCCTGCAGATCCGTGGCGAACGTCGACTTCTCCAGGCCCTTGCGGTGGAACAGCCGGAACCCGCCGTCCGCGCCGTGGTTGGTGAAGATCCCGGTGTTGTGCGGAAACTTCCCGGTCAACATGGAGGCCCGCGACGGGCAGCACAGCGAATCGGTCACCGTGTAGTTGGCGAAGCTCGCACCGCGCCGCTGCATCGCCAGGACGTGCGGCATGTACCGCACGAGGTTCATGGACAGGTCGTCGGTCAGCACCAGAACGATGTTGGGCCGCCCGGCCGCCGGCGTCGTCGTCACCGCCCCCGCCGCGGCCGGCGTCGCTGCGCCCGACGACGGCGTGACCGGCCCCGGGCCGGACCGCGAGGTGCACCCGCCGGCCAGGCCGAGCACGGCCACGACGGCCAGCACGCCGACCCGATACCGAAGACCCATGCATCGGACATTACGGCCTGAAGATCTCATCGTCGAACAGAACGACCCGGAGCCCCCCGAGGCGCGGCGGCCCGCACCACGTCAAGAGCATCGGAGTACGAGTGGAACCGCACATCGCCCCGTCGCGCCTGGCCACCCAGCGTCAACGCGATCCCGCGTACGGCCGGCAGCGCCGCCATGATTTCCGCGACATTGCCCGGCGTGAAGTCCAGGCCCACGAGCAACGGCCGCTCCCGCGCCAGCGCGTCGAGATCGCCGACCTGGAACTCCTCGTCGAACTCGGGCGCCTTGTCCCGCAGGAACGTCCACGAATCGCGATACTCGGGCAGCACGTCGGCGCGGAACAGCGCGGCGTTGAGGCCGGGCGTGTCGGCGTACGCACTGAAGACCCACCCGGGATCGTCGTCGTGCGAGATCTCGATGCCGCCGTAGAGGATGCCCACGCCTGCCTCGTCCAGCGCGGCCCGTACGCCGGCAGGCGGGATCGCCCCGGTGATCGGCTGCACCCTCCGGGCGCCGACGGCGGACACGGTCCGCAGAATCCGGCCGGGATCGCCGGACAGCTCCATCGCGGCGACCAGGGTGGCCCGCTGCAGCGTCCTCGCGATCCGGGCGGCGTTCTCGGCAGTGACCGTGCGCTCGTCGAAGAAGCGAGGGTCGGGGGCCAGAGAGACGCCGACCAGATCGGCCCCGGCCCGTTCCAGCTCGGCCGCCTCAGCCACCGACCCAGCGCGATCTACGAAGATCAGCTCATTCGTCATACCGAACGACATTCCCGCCCAGTTCCTCAGCTCCCCGGAAGTCCCGGGGGATCACCCACGTCTTGCCGGCCGTATTCGTCGAGATCTTCCAGTATGGCGACCCGTCGGGGGTGTGGCGGCCCCCGCCGGGATGGACCTGGATGTTGGTGATCTCGGGATGTCCCTCGACGCGCACCTGCACGGCGTGGCCCGAGGTGCCCTTTTTGCGGCTCTGCTCGACGGTCGCCCGGTATCCGGCCGTGGTGAACTGATCGGCGATGTCCTGCGCCGACCGCCCAGCGACGGACGTGGGATGGCCAGTGATGTTGTCGACGAATGACCGGGCGGAAGCCGCCTCCGGGCCTGCCGAGGTCGGGCCGGCCGGCTCGTCGCCCGGCAGCCGCGAAGGGTGCGTGCCGGTGTCGCCGGTCGGCCGTCCCCGGCGGGCCGACGCGGCGGCCATCTCCTGTGCGGACGCCACACTTCCGGCGTCGCCACCGTGCGGCCTTCCCGGACGGCCCGACGGCGAGTCGCCGTAGCTCTCCCCGTCACCGTGGCCGGTGCCGTGCGGTCTGGATCGAGCCAAGAAGCTTCGCCTACCTCTTCACGTCCAGCGAAAGACCTCGATGGGCCAAGGGTAGCGACGTCGGCCGTGTGCGGCGGCCCGCACCCTCACGAGATCGACTCGCTCTCCCGGGTGAGCAGGTGGGTGAGGCGGGCGTAGTTGTCGCCGCCGTGACCTGCAGCGACCGCGCGGTCCAGCAGCGCCTGCACCGCCCGCAGCGCCGCCGTGTCGAGGCCGCGGGCGGTTGCCGCCGCGCGGACGTGGGTCACCGCCGATGCCGCCGAGGCGATGCTGGAGATGTCGGCGGGGAAGGTGCCGGCCTCGAGGTGGCCGGCGAACCGGTCGGCCATGCCGGGCAGCAGGCCGCCGATGGCCCGGGCGTACGCGGCGAAGGCGGCCGGTGCGATGCCCTCCGCGGTGGCCAGGGCGTACGCGTGCGCCAGCCCGCCGACGGACATGGTGAACAGATCGAGCAGGGCCATCTCGTACGCGGCCGCGGCGCCGGCGTCGTCGCCGACGTGGGTGCTGGTGCCGCCGAAGCAGGCGAGCACCGCCCTGTACCGGTCGTACAGGGCGCGCGGGCCGCTGTACAGGATGGTCGCGGCCGGTGTGCCGATTGTCGGCGCCGGGGTCAGGATGGCGCCGTCGAGGTAGTCGGTGCCGTGCTGCGCGGCCCAGGATGCCATGGCGCGGGCCTCGGCGGCGGGGCCGCTGCCGAGGTTGACGAGGGTCGCCGGCGGGTTGCCGGCCGGGGCGGCGACGGTGGCCCGGAGCGCCTCGTAGTCGATCAGGCAGGTGATGACGAGCCGGGCCCGGTCCGCGGCCTCGGCGGCGGTGGGCGCGAGCGTCGCGCCCTGCGCCACGAGCGGGGCGGCCTTGTCCGGGGTGCGGTTCCACACCACGGTCGGATGGCCGGCGGCGAGTGCGGCGGTGGCGAGGGCGCGGCCCATCGGGCCCAGCCCCAGGACGGCGAGGGGGAGAAGGTCGGTCACGAGCCGACCGTAAACGTTCACGTTGACGTGAAGGTCAAGCCATTGGTGTGCTGTCCCCGTGCGGATCAGCGAACTGGCTCGTCAGGCGGGGACCACCCCCAGAGCGTTGCGCTACTACGAGGAGCAGGGCCTGCTGCGGCCCGCCCGGCTCGCGAGCGGGTACCGCCACTACGACGAGCAGGCGCTGCGCACCGTACGGCACATCCAGCTGCTGCTGTCCGCCGGCCTGAGCACCGCGGCGATCGCCGAGATCCTGCCCTGCATCCCGGACGACACGACGGTGCTGGCGCCCACCTGCCCCGAGCTGCTGGACGCCCTGGGCGAGGAACACGCCCGGATCACGCGGGCCGTCGAAGGGCTCCTCGCGGCCCGCACGATCCTGGAGCGGCTCATGCGGGGCTGACTCCCGGACCGGTCAGCAGGCTCTCGGCCGTCTCGACGATCGTGGTCTCGGCGGGGCGCGGCCGCCAGCCCAGCGCCTTGGCCCGGTCGTTGTGGATGACCAGGTCCGGCGGCTCGTCGCCGGGGAGCTCGCGGTCGGGCATGCGGTCCGCGAGCGGCCCGAGACGGCGGCGCAGCGTGCGGGCCACGTCGAGGAAGCTGAGCGTCGGACCGTCGGCGAGCGCGAGGAAGCGCCGGCCCGCGGCCTCCGGGGCGGCCATGACCCGCAGGTGCAGGTCGGCCACGTCGCGGGCGTCGGCGATGCCGAAGCGCTGCCGGGGTACGGCCGGCATCGTCCCGTCCAGCATCGCCTTGATCAGCTGGACCGAGGACCGTACGCGCGGGGCCAGGGCCGGCCCGAGAATGAAGGTCGGGTTGACAACCGTCAGTTCGGTGCCGCCGCCGTCGCGTCGCATCAGCTCCCAGGCGGCGAGCTCGGCGATCGCCTTGGAACGCGGGTACGGCGCCAGCCCCGGCGTGTCCGGATCGGTCCAGTCGTCCTCGGTGTAGTCGGCGGTGGGCTTCGGGGTGTAGCCGACCGCCGCGAACGACGAGGTCAGCACCACCCGGCGGGCTCCCGCGTCACGGGCGGCGCGCAGGACCCGCAGGGTGCCGTCGCGGGCGGGGACGATCAGCTCGTCGGGGTCGTCGGGCTGCACGGCCGGGATGGGGGAGGCGACGTGGTGCACCTCCGCGCAGCCCCGCACCGCCTCGGCCCAGCCGTCGTCGCTGGTCAGGTCCGCGAAGGCGAACTCCAGGCCGGTGTCGTCGGCGTCGCCGCGGCGCACCGCGGCCCGGACGTCCGCCTCGCCCGCCGCCGAGCGGATGACCGCGCGGACCGGGCGGCCGGCCCGCAGCAGCGCGGCGATCAGGTGGGTGCCGAGGTAGCCGGAGCCGCCGGTGACCAGGACGGGGCTCATCGCGCCACCGCCAGGCCCTCGAACGCGCCCGCGAGCTGCCGCATCGCGTCGGCCTCCGCCTGCTCGTCGCCGCGGTCCCGGGCGTCCCACATCGCCGCCTTCGCGCGCAGGTAGCCGAGCCGGGCGCGCTGGGCCTCGATCTCGGCCTCGATCCGGCCGGCGTGGCGCAGCAGCAGGTCGCGCTGCTCGCCCGCGGCCGCGCGGCCCCGCCCGCGGTTGGCCTGGTACGAGCGCATGTCCTCGATGCCCATGCCGACGGCGCGCAGGCAGGCCAGGATCTCGAGCTCGTCGAGGTCGCGGATGCCGTACCGGCGGTGGCCGTGGCGCTCGTCGCGCTCGATCGGGCCGAGCAGCCCGATCTCCTCGTAGTAGCGCAGGGTGGGTTCGGTGAGCCCGGTACGCCGGGCCGCCTCCTGGATGGTGAACACGTCCATGCGACGAGCCTGGCACCCCTCAAGCGCTTGAGGGCAAGCCTCAGATCGGGAACTGCTTGGGCCGCTGCTGCACCGTGATCCACCGCAGGTCGGTGAACGCCTCCACGCCCGCGCGCCCGCCGAAGCGGCCGTACCCGGAGTCGCCGAGGCCGCCGAAGGGCGCGATGGGGTCGTCGTCGACGGACTGGTCGTTGACGTGGGCGATGCCGGTGCGCAGCCGCCGCGCCACGGCGAGGCCACGGGTGACGTCGCGGGTGACGATGCCGGCGGTCAGGCCGTACGGGCTGTCGTTGGCGACCGCCACGGCCTCGTCCTCGCCGGCCACGGGCAGCACCGTGCAGACCGGCCCGAAGATCTCCTCGGTGTGGATGCGCATGTCCGGGGTGACCCCGGTCAGCACGGTGGCGGGGTAGTGGGCGCCGTCCGGTGCGCCGCCGCCGGAGAGCACCCGCGCGCCGGCCGCGGCGGCGTCGTCGACCAGGCCGGCCACGCGCCGGGCCGCGTCCGCGCTGATGAGCGGGCCGATCACCGTGTGCGGGTCGGTGGGGTCGCCGCCGGGCAGTGTCTTCGCCTTCTCGGCGAGGCGGGCGGCGAACTCGTCGGCGAGCGTACGGTCGACCAGCACCCGGTCGGCGGACATGCAGATCTGGCCCGAGTTGAGGTACGCGCCGAACGCCACGGCGTCCACGGCGTACTCGAGGTCGGCGTCGTCGAGCACGAGGATCGAGTTCTTGCCGCCGAGCTCGAGGACGGCGGGGGTGAGGTGGCGGGCGGCGAGCTCGCCGATGCGCCGGCCGATCTTCGTGGAGCCGGTGAAGTTGACCCGGCGTACGCGGGGGTCGGCGATGAGGGTCTCGGCGATGCGTGCCGCGTCGGCCGGGTCGTTGGTCAGCACGTTGAGCGCGCCAGGCGGCAGGCCTGCGTCGCGCAGCACGTCGGCGATGAACAGCGCGCAGGTCAGCGGCGCCTCCTCGCTGGCCTTCACCACGACGGTGTTGCCGCCGGCCAGAGGCGCAGCGACGGCGCGGGTGCCGAGAATGAGCGGCGCGTTCCACGGCGCGAAGGCTGCCACCACGCCGGCGGGCTGGCGGACGGCCAGCGACAGCACGTCCGGGTTGTCCGAGGCGAGCACCTCGCCGATCGGCAGGGTGGTGGCCGCGGCGGCCTCGCGCAGCATCGCCGCGGCCAGGCCAGCGTTGAACATCGACCAGCCGAAGGCGCCGCCGGTCTCGCCGGCCATCAGCGCCGCGGCGTCGGCGGCGCGTTCCTCGAGCAGGTCGGCGGCCCGGGAGAGCACCCGGCGCCGCTGCGTCGGCGGCGTGGCCGACCATGCCGGGAACGCCGCGGACGCGGCATCGACGGCGCGGGTCACGTCCGCCGGGGATGCGGCGGCGACCTCGGCGAACACGTGGCCCGTGTGCGGGTTCAGATCCTCGGTGGTACGTCCGTCCGCCGCGGGAACCTCGTCGCCGCCGATGAGCAGGGACCGGTTGACCGACACGCCGCCACCTCCCAAAGTTCGGCATGCGAACACATGTTCGCGCCGTAACGTGGCGGAAACGCTAGCCCCGGTCCCGCGAAAGGTCAACGGAGGCTCAAGAAGCCGCCCGGTGGGCCGATACGTACATCGAGGACGAACACGACGGACGTCGAGGTGGAGCGGTGACTGCAGGACTCAGGCGCGTACGGATCAGCACCCGTCTCGTGGCGGCCATGGGCATCCTGCTCACCCTGCTCGGTGCGGTGGTCGTCATCGGGCTGTCCGCGATCGCGAACCAGGCGCGGGCGACCGGTACGGTCGCCGACTACCAGCGCACCACCCGCCTCGCCATGCAGGTCAAGTTCCGTTCCGGCGACTTCAACGGCTGGCAGACCGCGTACGCCTTCGACGTGAGCCGCGGCGTGACCGGCGCGGCCGACGACACGGCCGAGGCGCGCCGTTCCTTCCTCGCCTCCGCCACCGCGTTCCGCACGGAGCTCGCGGCGTTGCGCGGCGGGCGCCTCAGCGCTGCCGAGCGGCGGTACGCCGACCGCATCGAGACCGCGTTCCAGCAGTTCATGGACCTGGACAAGCAGATCGTCGAGAACTACCGCTCCGGCGTCGCCGGGCAGCTCGCGCGGGCCGACCAGCTCGTCGCGGTGGACGAGATCAAGATCTTCAACGGGATCGCCGCCGACGTCGACACGCTGGTCGCCTCGGTGGATGCGGACGCGGCGGCAGCCACACGCGACGCCGACGCCGCGTCGGACAACGCCTCGGCGGTCATGGTGGTCGTGGGCGTCCTGACCGTCCTGATCGGCGCGCTCATGGCGGCCGTGCTGATCCGCTCGATCATCCGGCCGCTCCGCACGCTCAACACCCGGCTCGCGGAGATCGCCGACGGCGACGGCGACCTGACCCAGCGGATCGCCGACACCGGACGGGACGAGATCACCCGGGCGGCCGGCGGGTTCAACCGCTTCGCCGACCGGATGCAGCAGCTGGTGGCCGCGGTCGCCGCCAAGGCCCGGGAAGTCTCCGTGGCCGCCGCCGAGCTGAGCGTGGTGAGCACGCAGCTCGCCGGGGGAGCGGAGCAGACCAGCGCGCAGGCCGGTGCGGTGAGCGCCAGCGCCGAGGAGGTCTCCGCCATCGTGTCGTCGCTGGCCGCGTCGGCCGACGAGATGAACGCCTCCATCGAGGAGATCGCGCGCAGCGCCACCCGAGCCAGCGACATCGCCCGCGGCGGGGTCCGTGCCGCCGGCGAGGCCGACGAGTCGGTCGCCCGGCTGGCCGAGTCGTCCGCCGAGATCCAGACCGTGGTCAAGCTGATCACCGACATCGCCCACCAGACGAACCTGCTGGCGCTGAACGCCACGATCGAGGCGGCCCGTGCGGGCGAGACCGGCCGCGGCTTCGCCGTGGTGGCCGACGAGGTCAAGCAGCTCGCGCAGCAGACCGCCGAAGCCACCGAGGAGATCGCCGGGAAGGTCGAGGCCATCCGCTCGGGCAGCGGTGCCGCCGCCGCGGCGATCGGCCGGATCTCCGAGGTGGTCACCGAGATCAGCGACACCCAGACGACGATCGCGTCGGCCATCGAGGAGCAGACGGCCACCACGCAGGAGATGTCGCGCAACGTCGGCGAGACCGCGACCGGCGCAGGCGAGATCGCCTCGACGATCGTCGGGGTGGCGGAGACCGCGGAGCAGGCCAGCGCGGGCGCGAAGAGCACCCAGGACACGGCCCGCAGCCTCGCCGCCGCCTCGGGCGAGCTCACCGAGCTGGTGTCCACCTTCCGCTACTGAGACGTCAGAACGGCGGCAGGTCGACCGAGACCCGCAGGCCGCCGTCCGGGCCCGGTTCGGCCGCGATGGTGCCGTGGTGCGCCTGGACCACGGACCGGGCGATCGCGAGGCCCAGCCCGGCGCCGCCGCTGTGGTCGATGCGGTCCGAGCCCAGGCGCTTGAACGGCTCGAACAGCCCGGGCACCGCCTCGGCCGGCACCGGCGACCCGGTATTGACGACGGCCAGCGCGGGCGAGCCGCCGACCGTGACGTGCAGCGTGCCGCCCGGCCGGTTGTACTTGATCCCGTTCTGCACGAGGTTGGTGATCAGCCGCTCCAGCAGGACCTCGTCGCCCGGGACCTCGCGCGGCCGCAGCTCGGCGGTGACGGTCACGCCGGCCTTCTTCGCCTGCTCCTCGTACGCGGCCAGCACCCCGCCGGCGATCCGCTCGAGGGGCTGCGGCGTGCTGCCGATGCGCGCCTGGTCCACCTCGGTCAGCACGAGCAGGCCCTCGATGAGCCGTTCGTTGCGTTCGTTGGCGCGTAGCAGCTGCGCGGTGAGCAGGGACAACTGATCCTCAGTGAGCGTCCCGGACATGCCCACCTCGATCAGCGTGCGCTGCACGGCGAGCGGCGTCCGCAGCTCGTGCGAGGCGTTGGCGGCGAAGCGGCGCTGGCCCTCGTACCCGGCCACGATGCGGTCCATCATCGTGTTCAGCGCGCCGGACAGCGCGGCGAGCTCGTCGCGCCGGCCGCCGCCCGTGACGCGCAGGCCGAGGTTCTGGGGTCCGACCTGGGCGATCACCGGCACCATGTCGCGCACCGGGCGCAGGCTCCAGCCGGCGAGGGCGCGGGCGCCGGCCACCAGCACCACCAGGAGCAGGGCGTACACGATCGCGCGGAGCTTCCAGCTGGCGTCGCCCTGGATCTGGTTGCAGGGCTCGATCGAGGCGGGCAGGAACGCCAGCGCGCAGCCCGGGCCCTGGTCGATCCAGTGCAGGACGTCCCACGCGTACGCGGAGGCCAGGAACCCGAGCGTGAGCAGCGCGAACCAGCCGAGCAGGAGGCGCGCCCGCAGGTTGCGCCGCAGCACGTGGGTCATCCGCGGGAGTCTGTCAGGCGGGGGCAAATTCGGTGGACGCCGGCGTGGCCGCGGCCCGAAGATCGCCGGGATGCCTGCCATGAGAATGCACGCCGACGAGGTCGCCACCGACGAGACGCTCGTACGCCGCCTGCTCGCCGCACAGTTCCCGCAGTGGGCCGGTCTGCCCGCGCGGCTGGTGCCGTCGTACGGGACCGACCACGACGTCTACCGGCTCGGCGCCGACCTGGCGGTACGCCTGCCCCGGATCGGCTGGGCCGCGCAGCAGGCCGCCCGGGAGGCGAGGTGGCTGCCCTGGCTCGCGCCGCAGGTGCCGCTGGCGCTGCCCGAGCCGGTCGGGCTGGGCGAGCCGCAGGACGACTACCCGTTCCCGTGGTCGGTGTGTACCTGGCTGCCGGGGGAGAACGCCGACGGCACCCTCGACGACCTCGACCGGGCCGCCGCGGATCTGGCGGGCTTCGTCCGGGCGATGCGCCGCCTCGACCCGGCCCTCGCGCCGGACGACATGCGCCGCGACCTGCCCGGACCTCAGTCCGGCGACGAGGACGTCCGCCGCTCGATCGCGCAGCTCGGCGACCGCATCGACGGGCCGGCCACGCTGCGCTCGTGGGAGGAGACCATGGAGGCCGCGCCGCACGACGGGCCCGGCGCGTGGGTCCACGGCGACCTGCTGCCGGGCAACGTGCTGGTCACCGGCGGCAGGATAACCGCGGCCATCGACTTCGGCGGCCTGAGCGTGCGTGACCCGGCCCGCGACCTGCTGGCCGCCTGGACGATCCTGGACCGGGCGAGCCGCGAACGGTACCGCGAGGAGCTGGAGGCGGACGACGCGTCGTGGCTGCGAGGCCGGGGCTGGGCCCTGCGACAGGCGGTGGGCGCGCTGCCGTACTACTGGGACACCAACCCCGGCATGGTCCGCATGGCCACCCGCGAGCTCCGCGAGGTGCTCATCGGCTGACGGTCACCGCCAGGTGTCGCTCCACGTCGCGCTGCACGGGGAGGCCGACGGCGTGGTCCGCGTACGGTTCGGGTCGCTCTCCCAGACCACCGTGGACCCCTCCTTCTTGATGTACTTGTACTGCACCGCCGTGCCGCCCGGCAGCGACACCGTCGCCTTCCACACCGGGTACGACGCGGAGGACAGCGCGACCGCGTTCGCCGGGTCCCAGTTGCCCAGGGCCGCCGTGTTGCCGGTGACGAAGACGTTCTGGCCCCAGGTCGTGGTGGCGTTCGCCTCGAAGGCCACGGGGGCGGTGCTGCAACCGGTGGTGCCGCCGCTGCCCTTGGCGTTGATGTGCAGGGCCAGCGCCGAGTTCGCCGCCACCGTCGCGGTCACCTGGCCGCCGGAGTTCACCGTGTACGCCGGCCCGGTGCACGAGCCGTTCGCCGCGTCGCCCGCCATGACGTCGCAGTACGTGCCCGCCGGCAGCGACGTCTGGAACGTCCGGGTCAGCGCCGAGCCGGAGCGGTTGAACGCCACGTACGCCGCGCTGCCGCGCCCGAACGCGATCTGGTTGGACCCGTTGCTCCACCAGTTGCTGACCGCGGCGCCCGCGGCCGTGTTGCGCAGCGCCACCATGTTGGCCGTGGTCCGCGCACGGTGCTCGCACTGCCAGCCGTTGCCGCAGCTCACCGCGGTGGTGGTGCCGTTGCTCGAGGCGGGCGGGCCGGCGTCGTTGTTCGAGAAGGTGAAGCTCGACATGACCTGCGGGACGCCGTACGGGAACGCGATCATGAACGCCTCGGCGAGCGCGTACGAGGTGCCGTCCTTGTAGGTCAGCTTCGCGCGGCCGTTGCGCTGGGTGTCGTGGTTGTCCACGAACGCCACGGCATCGCCGGAGCCCAGCCGCATCTGGCCGGCAAGGTTGGTGAGGTTCGACAGGTTGCCGTCCTTGAACGCGCCGCCCACCACGTCGCCGTAGCGGAACTCCGTGACGTCGCCGATGCCCGCGTACTCCTCGGGCGCGGGCTCGCCGGAGCCGCCCTCGATGACCTCGGAGAACACGTACGGGTCACCGGCGACGGGGTCGACGACCGCGGCCAGGTCGGCGGCGGGCAGGTGCTTGGCCGCGTCCACCCGGAACCCGTCCACGCCCAGCGACACCAGGTCGTCCAGGTACGCGGTGAGCTTGCCGCGCACGTACGAGGACTCGGTCTTGAGATCCGACAGGTCGACCAGCTCGCAGTTCTGGACCTCCCAGCGGTCGCCCCAGTTCACGATGTCATCGTTGCCGTTGCGCCCGCAGTGGTGGAAGTCGCCGCTGCCGTACGGCACAGCCGGGTACGCGTACTGCGAGTACGTGGAGCCGCCGCTGCCGGTGCCGGTGGAGGCGCCGCCGGCCATGTGGTTGACGACCGCGTCGACGTAGATCTTGACGCCCGCGGCGTGGCACGTCCTGACCATGTTCGCGAACGCCGTGCGGTCGCCGCGCCGGGTGGTGAGCTGGTAGCTGACCGGCTGGTAGTCCTGCCACCACGGATAGCCGCTGCCCGGCAGCACGACGTGTTCCTGCGGCGGCGACACCTGCACGCCGCCGAAGCCCTTGGGGCCGAGCACGCCGGTGCACTCGCTCGCGACCGAGGCCCAGGGCCATTCGAAGAGGTGGACGATGACGTCCTTGGCGCCGGGCGAGGCGGTGGACGCCTCGGCCTGGTCGCGTGTGTGGACGGCGCCGACGGCTACCAGGCCGGCGGCGAGGACGGCGGTCGCTGCGGTGGCGACGACCTGACGGACACGCATGGGAAGCCTCCGGGGACGCGGGGGAGGGGTGTGAAACTTCTTGCGCAAGTCCGAGGAAAGTTAGCAGCGTGTTTCGTCACGGTAAAGAGAAGCGCCTCGATGCGGCGGGGAGAAATGCCCGAGTTACCCGGTTCTCCTTGCAGAAACGGCCGACCGTCGTGCGGCGTGTCGCCGCGAAAGTGCAGCCAGCGGCCCGGGCTCCCGCCGCGAAGGCCCGCAACAACTTTCAGAAGATCAACTTAACAAGTACGACTCAAGCCGCGGAAAACTTCATACTTTCCGGCCCGACGGACTCCGGCCCGCGGTCCGAGCGGTTGATCGCCGTCGAGCCGCGCACCACGAGCTCGGGCGGGAACACGTACTCCGAGCGCGGCGCGCCATGGCCGTTGATCTCGTCCACCAGCTGGCGGATGGCCGCGTTGCCCATCGCCGCCACCGGCTGGCGCAGCGTGGTCAGCGGCGGGTCGGTGAACGCGATCAGCGGCGAGTCGTCGAACCCGACCACCGACACGTCCCGCGGGACGCTCAGGCCCCGCCGCCGGGCCGCCCGGATCGCGCCCAGCGCCATCAGGTCCGAGCCGCACACGATGCCGGTGACGCCGCGTGCCAGCAGCTGGCCCGCGGCCACCTCGCCACCCTCCACCCCGAACAGCGTCAGCGCGACGAGCTCGTCCAGGTCGCGGTCGCGCACGCCCAGCTCGCGGCGCATCGCCGTACGGTATCCGTCGAGCTTGCGCTGCACGTTGAGGAAGCGGTCCGGGCCGGAGATGAAACCGATGCGCCGGTGCCCCAGCGCGACCAGGTGGTTGACCGCGAGCTCGCCGGCCAGCCGGTCGTCGCAGGAGATGAACGGGGCGTCCAGCCCGTCGGCGAAGCCGTTGATCAGCACGATCGGCAGCGGCCGGTCCACCAGGCGGCGGTAGCGGTCGTGGTCGGCGGTGGTGTCGGCGTGCAGGCCGGAGACGAACACGATGCCGGAGACCTGGCGGTCGAGCAGCATCTCGACGTACTCGTCCTCGGTCACGCCGCCCGGGGTCTGGGTGCACAGCACGGGCGTGAAGCCGGACTGCGACAGCGCGGACTCGATGGTCTGCGCGAACGCCGGGAAGATCGGGTTCTCCAGCTCCGGCACGATCAGGCCGACCAGGCCCGCGCTGCGTTTGCGCAGCCTTTCCGGGCGTTCGTAGCCGAGGACGTCGAGGGCCGTCAGCACCGCCTGGCGGGTGTCGGCGGACACGCCGGGCCGGTCGTTGAGCACCCGCGACACCGTCGCCTCGCTGACCTCGGCCTGGCGCGCGATGTCGGAGAGTCGTGCGCGCATGGGCGTCACTGTAGACCCTGGAACTTCTTGCGGACGGCTTGCAAGCTCTTCCATTCATCGAAACGTCTTGCTAACGTCCCGGCAACGTACTGACGCCTCTCCGGCCCCTCTCTTCCCACACCCTCTCTGTGCAGCGGGCCGCTTCGTGCTGCCCGATAGGAGTAGAAATGCGCACTAAAGCCATAGCCGCGATCGCCCTGATCGCCCTTGCCGCCGGCTGCAGCAGCAGCGGCGGCGACAAGCCCGGCCCCGGCAGCTCCGCACCGGCGGCGGGCGGCAAGCTCGTCATCTGGGGCGACGACAAGCGCGCCGCCGCGCTCAAGCCCTTCGCCGAGCGGTTCGGCCAGGAGAACGGCGTCACCGTCGAGGTCCAGGCCATCTCCAAGGACCAGCAGACCACCTTCGTCACCGCCTCCCAGCAGGGCAGCGGACCGGACGTGATGGTCGGCGCCCACGACTGGATCGGCAACCTGGTGCAGAACGGCGCCGTCGACCCGGTCCAGCTCACCGCCGCCCAGCAGGAGGGCATCGCCCCGAACGCGCTCAAGGCCGTCACCTTCAACGGCCAGGTGTACGGCGTCCCGTACGCCACCGAGAACCTCGCGCTGATCCGCAACACCAAGCTCGCGCCCGACGCCCCGGCCACCGTGGAGGACCTCGTCGCCACCGGCAGGAAGCTGCGGTCGCAGAAGAAGGCGAGCGAGATCCTCTGCCTGCAGGTCGGGCAGAACGGCGACGCGTACCACCTGTACCCGTTCTTCACCTCGGCGGGCGGCTACCTGTTCGGCCGGACCGCGGCCGGCGACTACGACCCCAAGGATCTCGGCGTCGGCAAGCCCGCCTCGATCGCGGCCTTCGAGAAGATCCGCAAGCTCGGCGAGAAGGGCGACGGCGCGCTGAAGCGCTCCATCACCGTCGAGAACTCGATCGCCACCTTCACCGCGGGCAAGTGCGCGTACCTCGTCTCCGGGCCGTGGGCGGTCACCGACGTCAAGAAAGCCAAGATGGCGTACGACGTGAGCCCCGTACCCGGCTTCGCGGGCGGCAAGCCGGCCCAGCCGTTCCTCGGCGTGCAGACCTTCTACGTGGCGGCCAAGGGCAAGAACAAGGCGCTCGCGCAGGAGTTCGTCACCAACTACGTGACCGCCCCGGAACTGGCCGTCGCCCTGTACGAGGCCGAGCCGCGTCCGCCGGCGCTCACCGCCGCGTTCGACCAGGTCAAGGGCACCGACCCGGACCTCGCCAAGTTCGTCGACGCCGGGAAGAACGCCGTGCCGCTGCCCGCCGTACCCGAGATGGCCACGATCTGGGACCCGTTCGGCAAGGCCGAGTCCGCCGTCATCGGCGGTGCCGACCCGAAGACCGCCCTGTCCGCCGCCGCCAAGACCATCTCGAGCCAGATCAAGTGAAGACCGCTCTCCTCGAGCGGGAAACCGCCCCGGCCGTGGCCCCGCGTGGGCCGCGCCGGGGCGGCGCCCGCGGCCGCCTCCTCACCGTCCTGCTGCTCGGGCCGGTCGCCGCGATCGCCCTCTGGGCAGCGTTCCCGCTGCTGGAACAGGGCCACTGGATCGCCCTCGGCGTCCTGGCCGCCGCCACCGCGGGACTCTTCTACCTCTACCTGAGCCCGCGCCACGTGCCGGCCAAGTACCTCGTGCCCGGCACGCTCTTCCTCCTGATCTTCCAGCTCTTCCCGGTCCTCTACACCGCGTCCACGGCCTTCACGAACTTCAGCGACGGCCACCGCGGCGACAAGCGGGACGCCGTCGTGGCGATCCAGACCGCCTCGGTCACCCGGGTGCCCGGCTCGGCGGAGTACGTCCTCACGGTGGCCACCACCGGCGACCCGGCGACCGGGCCGCTCAGCTTCCTCGTCACCGACCCGGCGACCGGGCGGGTGTCCGCCGGGACCGCCGGCGGCCTGCGGACCCTGCCGCCCGGCGAGGTCACCGTGAACCCGGCCGGCCGGGTCACCGCCGCCGCGGGCTACACCGTGCTGACCGGCGGGCAGGCCGCCGCCCGCGGCCGGGAGATCACCGGCCTGGTGGTGCCCACCGCCGGCGGTGCGATCCGCTCCCAGGGCCTGACCCGGGCGTACGAGGGCCGGGCCGGGCGCGCGTACGACGAGGGTTGCGACTGCATCCGCGAGGCGGCCACCGGCAAGACCTGGACCGCCGACGACGGCCGGGGCGCGTTCATCGCCGCCGACGGCGAACGGCTGGCGCAGGGCTGGCGGGTCGGCGTCGGCCTCGCGAACTTCACCCGGCTGATCACCGACCCGGCGATCTCCGGGCCGTTCGCCCGTACGCTCATCTGGAACTTGATCTTCGCCCTGGCCTCGACCGGCGGGACGTTCGTGCTCGGGCTCGGCTGCGCGCTCGCCCTGCACTCGCCCCGGATGCGCGGACGCGCGCTCTACCGGACGCTGCTGGTGCTGCCGTACGCGATGCCGTCGTTCGCCATGCTGCTGGTCTGGCGGGACATGTTCAACACCGACTTCGGCCTGATCAACAACCTGTCCGGCCTCGGCGTCGACTGGTTCGGCGGCGCCACGTCCGCCCGGATCGCGGTGATCCTCGTGCAGCTGTGGCTGGGGTACCCGTACATGTTCCTGGTCGCCACGGGCGCGCTGCAGGCCATCCCGGCGGAGCTCAGCGAGGCGTCGAAGCTGGACGGCGCCGGCCCGTGGCAGTCGCTGCGCCGGGTCACGCTGCCGCTGCTGCTGGTCGCGCTGACCCCGCTGCTGATCTCCTCGTTCGCGTTCAACTTCAACAACTTCAACGCGATCTACCTGACCACCGACGGCGCCCCGTTCGCCGCTGACAACCCGGCCAACGGCGCGACCGACCTGCTGATCACGTACACGTACCGGCTGGCCTTCGGCGGCTCGGGGGCCCAGTACGGCTTCGCCGCCGCGGTCTCGGTGTTCATCTTCGTCATCGTCGCGGTGATCTCGGTGGTCAGCTTCCGCCGTACCCGCCGGCAGGAAGAGGTCTATTCATGACCGACTGCACCGAGCCACGCCCAGGGTGGGCGGGCGACGGCCGTGGCGGTGAGGGCCAGGAGGGCATGAAAATGAGGCTCAGCATGAGGTGGTTCTCCGCCGTGGGGTGGCGGCACGGGGTGGCCGTCGTCGCGCTGCTGTTCTCGCTTTTCCCGATCGTCTTCGTCGTGTCCGCGGCGCTGAACCCGCTGGGCACGCTCTCGTCGACCACCGTTCTGCCGCGCGGCGCCTCGTTCGGCAACTTCTCGCGGCTGCTCACGGAGACGCCGTTCCCGCACTGGTTTCTCAACTCCGTGCTGATCGCCGGGGTGTCGGCCGCCGCGTCGGTGTTCCTGTCGGCGCTGGCCGCGTACGCCTTCAGCCGCCTGCGGTTCCGCGGCCGGCGACCCGGCCTCCTGGCCCTCCTGCTGATCCAGATGTTCCCGCAGTTCCTCGCGATCGTGGCGATCTTCCTGATGTTCTCCACGATCACCGAGCTGTGGCCGCCGATCGGCTTCAACCGGTCCTGGGGCCTCATCCTGCTCTACCTGGGCGGGGCGCTCGGCGTGAACACGTGGCTGATGAAGGGCTTCTTCGACACCGTGCCCCGCGAGCTCGACGAGTCCGCCACGATGGACGGCGCCTCGCACGCCCAGACGTTCTTCCGGATCCTGCTGCCGCTGGTCGCCCCGATCCTGGCGGTGTCCGGCATGCTCGCGTTCATCGGCACGATCAACGAGTTCCTCATCGCCAACGTGTTCCTCACCGACACCGGCGCCAAGACCCTCCCGGTCGGCATGTACGGCCTCGTCGCCGGCGAACGCAACAGCAACTTCGGCATGTTCTGCGCGGGTACGCTGCTGACCGCCGTACCGACCGTGCTGGTCTTCCAGGTGTTGCAGCGTGCGATCGTGACCGGGCTGACCGCGGGAGCCGTGAAGGGCTGAAATCGCCGGATCTGGGCATTGCAGCGGTCACGACGTCAGCGCGGAGCGCGGGAGGCTGAGGCAATGCCGGAGTGGTTGCAGGCCGGGGGATGGGGGCTGCTGGCGGGGTCCGCCCTGCTGGTGGGGGCCGCGGTGGGGTTCCTCGCGCCCGTGCCCCGGCATGTGGTCGCCTCGATCATGGGCTTCGGGGCCGGCGTCCTGCTCTCCGCGGTCTCCTTCGAGCTGATCTCCGAGGCCAACGAGAAGGGCGGCCTGGTCCCGACCGTGCTCGGCGCCTCCGGCGGCGCGATCGCCTACACCGGCTGCAACGTCATCCTGGCCCGCCGCGGCGCCCGGCACCGCAAGCGGTCCGGCGATCAGCAGCCCTCCGAGGAGGAACAGGGCGGCTCCGGCACCGCCCTCGCGCTGGGTGCCCTGCTCGACGGCATCCCGGAATCCATCGTGATCGGCACCAGCCTGCTCGGCGGGGGAGCGGTCGGCGCGGTGACCGTCGCCGCGGTCTTCATCAGCAACGTGCCGGAAGGGCTGTCCAGCGCGGCCGGCATGCGCAACGCCGGCCGCAGCGCCCGCTACGTCTTCGGCCTCTGGACGGGAATCGCGGTGATCAGTGGGCTGGCGGCGGTCGCCGGCTACACGCTGCTGGGCGGCGCGCCGGCCGCCGTTCTCGCCGCGGTGACGGCGGTGGCGGCGGGCGCGATCCTGGCCATGGTCGCCGACACGATGATCCCCGAGGCGTTCGAGAACGCGCACCTGCTGATCGGGCTGGTCACCGTGGCGGGGTTCCTGGTCGCCTTCGCGCTCTCCAGCTCGGGCGGCTGAAGCTCCTCCGGCTCGCGGGGCATCTCCGGGCGGCCGGGGCAGCGCGGACGGGGTCCGGACCAGTACCCTGACGCGGCTCCGCCGTCCGTGCCCGATCCCCGAGGTGAGTCGTGTCCTACCCCCAGCAGCCCCCGCCCCCGTTGCCGTACGGCGCGCCCCCGCCGGCCGCGCCCTATCCCGGGCAGGGCTGGCATGCATCGGCTCCCGCCGCCGACCCCTACGCCGGCGCGCCCTCCTCGCCCGCGCCGTATGCATCGGCCCCCTACGCGCCGGCCTCCGGCTCCTACGCGCCGGCCTCCGCCCCCTACGCGCCGGCGCCTGCCCCGTATGCGCCGGCGCCCGGGCCGGGAGCGGGGTCGGCCGCGGGCTACGGGGCGATGACGGTCACGGCCTGCCGGATGTGCGGCAGCGTGCCCGCGGCGGCCGCCACCTTCCGCGGCCACCAGGGCTTCATCATCGTGATGCGCTTCCTCAGCCTGGAGGGCCCGTTCTGCCGCGACTGCGGGCTGGCGACCTTCCGCCGGATGACCTCGCGCACGCTGGTGCAGGGCTGGTACGGCTGGGCGTCGTTCATCATCACGCCGATCACCGTGCTCATCAACCTCGTCCGCCGGGGCCGGGTGGCGAACCTCGGCGCGCCGCAGCCGAACCCGTTCGGGCCGAGCCGCCCGCCGATGGACCCGGGCCCGCGCCTGCTCCAGCGGCCGATGACGATCATCGGCCTGGCCGTACCGTTCGCGCTGGTCGTCCTGATCGCCCTGCTGGCGTCCCAATCGTCCTGACCGCCCGCCGGGCCCGGGGAAACGCCGGGTCCGGGGAAACGCCGGGCCGGGGACTCCCGGCCCGGGGACTCCCGGCCCGGGTGCCGGCGCTCAGCCGCCGATGAGCGTGCGGATCCGGTCGGCGCCCACCGCGAGCAGCAGCGTGGGCAGGCGCGGCCCGGTCTCCTTGCCGATCAGCAGGCGGTAGACCAGCACGAAGAACGACCGCTGCGCGACCTTCAGTTCCTGCGTCGGCTTGGTGTCCGGGGGCAGGCCGGCCATGACCTTGGGTACGCCGTACACGAGCGTGGTCAGCCCCTCGAGCGACCAGTGGTCGTCGAGGCCCGCCGCGAGCAGCCGCAGGGACTCGCGCTGG
Source organism: Nucisporomicrobium flavum (assembly GCF_016464385.1). Lineage (GTDB taxonomy): Bacteria > Actinomycetota > Actinomycetes > Mycobacteriales > Micromonosporaceae > Actinoplanes > Actinoplanes flavus_A. The sequence goes on from NZ_JADMLH010000013.1 coordinate 85,342, forward strand.
TCGTCGTCCAGCGAGGCGAGCAGCTCCTTGTCCGGCTCGGCCAGCACCTGGGTGCGCGCCTCCGCCGGGAGCTGGGTGGTGACCCAGGTCTGCGCCTTGTCCAGCCGCGGGCGCACCTGGGCCAGGTCGGTGACCGGGCGCTGCGGGTCGATGTCGCGCAGGATGCGCAGGGTCTGCTCGTCGTGGCCGGTCGTGATGTCGACGATCGAGGCGAGCGTCCGGTACGCGATCGGCACCGGCGTGCGGGGCAGCGTGACCGCGGCGGTGCGTACGGCGCGGTCGTGGGCGGACACGTCGGCGGGGGCGGCGGTGCCCGCGGCGATCTTGCCCTCGAGCGCGTCCCACTCGTCGTACAGGCGCTGGATCTCCGCGTCGAACGCCACCTTGAACGACTGGTTGGGACGGCGGCGGGCGTACATCCAGCGCAGCAGCGGCGCCTCCATGATGGCCATCGCGTCGGCGGGGGTGGGCACCGCGCCGCGGGAGCTGGACATCTTGGCCATGCCGGTGATGCCGACGAACGCGTACATCGGGCCGATCGGCTGCTCGCCGCCGAAGATCTCGGTGACGATCTGCCCGCCGACGACGAACGACGAGCCCGGCGACGAGTGGTCGACGCCGGAGGGCTCGAAGTGCACGCCCTCGTACGCCCACCGCATCGGCCAGTCGACCTTCCACACCAGCTTGCCCCGGTCGAACTCGCTGAGCAGCACGGTCTCGGTGAACCCGTCGGCGCACACGTACGTCATCGCGGTGGTCTCGTCGTCGTACGCGGTCACCGTCGTGGTGTCCTTGCCGCACGACCCGCAGTAAGGCTTGTACGGGTAGTAGCCGCTGCCCGCGCCGCCGTCGTCCTCGTCGGCGGCGCCCGAGCCCGCGGCGGCCTCGGCGGCAGCGGCGGCCTCGTCGGCGTCGAGCTTCGCGTTGGCCTTCGGCGCGGCGGTGCGGCCCTTGGTGCGGTAGCGGTCCAGGATCGCGTCGATCCGGTGCCGCTCGCGCATGGCCAGCAGGATCTGCTCCCGGTACGCCCCCGAGGTGTACATCTCGGTCTGCGAGATGCCGCGGTACTCCACGCCCAGCTCGGCCAGCGAGTCGATCATCGCGGCCTTGAAGTGCTCGGCCCAGTTGGGGAAGCGGCTGCCGGGCGGCGCGGGCACGGCGGTCAGCGGCTTGCCGATGTGCTCGGCCCACGACGCGTCGATGCCGGCCGGCACCTTGCGGAACCGGTCGTAGTCGTCCCACGAGATCAGGTGCACGACCTCGTGGCCGCGCCGGCGGATCTCGTCGGCGACCAGGTGCGGCGTCATCACCTCACGCAGGTTCCCCAGGTGGATGGGCCCGGACGGGCTCAGCCCGGACGCGCACACCACCGGCCTGCCCGGCGAGCGGCGCTGCGCCTCGGCGATCACCTCGTCGGCGAACCGGCTCACCCAGTCGACGGCTCCTGCAACTTCAGCCACGATCCCCAACTTCCGTCCTCGTACCCTCGGCCACCATTTTCCCGGATGGCCTCCGGGCGGCTGCGGGCCGGGGGTGGGCGGGGCCGCACGGTGGCCTCGGTCCGCAGCCGGTCGGTGCGGGACGGCGGTTCGCCGGCCGGGAAATGGTTTTCTGGCGGGCCCACCCGGACGCCTCTTTCGGTTGGCGAAAGAATCGATCGACAAGTTGACCGACATTCGTGAGGACTGATACAAGCTATCGTCCGCGCATCGCAGAATGCGAAGCCCCGGATCGCATCCCCGTGCCAGGTGGTGGGGGCGCCGCGCCCGATTCGTCGACAGACCTGGGGTCCCTTGCGTTGCGGAAAGCACAATCGGCCACAGGCGTCGTCGTGTCGGCCGCGGGAATTGCCGCATTGATCATCAGCGCGGTGACCGGACGCTCCTCGGAATTCTGGACCTGGACGGAACGGGTCAGCTGGGTGGCGGCGGTCGCCGGGCTCGCCCTGGCAGCGGCGACGACGCCGGCCGGACGGCGGGTTGCGGTCGCCGGCCGGCGCGGCTGGACCCCGCTGAACGAGCCCGGCACGGTGTCGCTCGTGGTCCCGATCCAGGCGGAGGGCGAGTGCGTGGGCCGGGACGATCTCGTCGACGAGCTGGTGCGCCGGCTCGGGCCGCGCGCCCGGCGGGACGGTGAGCCCAGCGTCCATGTCCTGTTCGGGATGCCGGGCTCGGGCAAGACCGCGGTGTGCGCGGCGGTCGCGCACCGCGTGCAACGTGCCGGTGCGAGCGTCTGGTGGATCTCGGCGGCCAGCGATTCGGAGCTGCTCGCCGCGTTGCGGGAGGTCACCGCCGCCCTCGGCGCGGCTCCTCAGGCCCTCGAGGACGCCTGGTCGGGCACGGGCGGTGCGGCCGATCTGCTGTGGCGGATGCTGGACGCCCGAGAGGACCGCTGGCTCCTCGTCCTGGACAACGTCGACGACCCGGCGGCCATGGCGGCCGGATCGGCGCGACTCCAGGACGGCCGGGGATGGCTGCGCGACGTCCGCTCGGCCAACGGGGCGGTGCTCGTGACCTCACGCAACGGGGCGCGCGGCGGGTGGCCCGGCTGGTGCCGGTTGCACCCCGTTCCGCTGCTGGACAGCGAGGCGGGCGCCCGGGTGCTCATGATGCTCGCGGGCGACGCCGCCGGTGGGCGTATCGACGCCGAGGCGCTGTCCAAGCGGCTGGGCGGGCTGCCGCTCGCGCTGCGCCTGGCGGGGTCGTACATCGCCAGTGCGGCGGGCTCACCGTGGGCCTTGCCCGGCGACACGTTCGATTCGTACCGCCAGGCCCTCGACGAGGGGCTGATCGACCGTGTGCTGTCGGCGGGGCCGCCGGCCGAGGAGGGCGACGACGCCCACTTCTTCGTGGGCCATCCGTGGCAGCTCTCGCTGAGTCTTCTCGACCACGGCCGGGCCAGCAGATCCCGTGACCTGCTGCGGTTGCTCGCGTCCCTGGCGCCCGCGCCCATCCCGTACCGTCTCATCCTCGACGAGCAGATCCTTGCCGGCACCACCACGTTCGCGGGGATCGACGCCACCGAGCTGTGGCACTCGGTCAAGGCGATGGCGGACCTCGGGCTCATCGACCTCGACGAGCAGACCGGGCGGTCCCGTGAGGCCCATCGCCGGGAGGCTCTCCTCACGCTGCACCCGCTCATCCGGGACGCCAGCCGGGCACACGGGGCGGAAGACTCCCGCTCGGAGGACATCGTGCCGATCATTGCTCGTCTGCTGAGCCGTGCCGCGGAGACGGCCGGAAGCCCGCAGGACCGGAGCCGCTGGCACTCGTGGCAGTTCCTGGCACCACACGTCCTGCACCTGGCGGAGATGCCGACGGAGGAACTGGCGCCGGATCTCGGCCCGGCTGTCCGGCGCGGCACGGAGTCCGCGAGGGAGTATCTGGCGATCCGCGGTTTCGACTCCGAGGTTCTGCGGGTCACCGGTGTCGGCAAGGTGTACGCCGGCAAGGTGCGCGCTCTGCGCGGGGTGACGTTCTCCGTGCGCGACAAGGAGTTCCTCGGAGTCGTCGGGCCCAGCGGATGCGGCAAGACGACCCTGCTGCGGATCGCTGCCGGGCTCATCGACCCGTCGGAAGGCGTCCTGGAGCGGCGCCGCGCAGGACGCCTCGGGTACGTGCCTCCGCAACCGGCCGTCGCGCCGTGGCGAACCGTACGGGGCAACATCGAGCTCCCGATGGAGCTCGCGGGCGTACCCCGCGTGGAGCGCAGGCGGCGCTCCCAGCGCTGCATGGAGCTGCATGGAGCTGCTGAACCTGACCGACATCGCCGCACGCCCGATCCACACCGTCGCCCCGGGGCAGCTCTCGCTGATCTCGATCGCCCGGATTCTGGCCCTGGAGCCGGACTCATACCTGCTCGACGATCCGTTCGGGTCGCTGGACTCGCTGACGCGCATGCAGCTGTCGGACGAACTGCGCCGCGTCCACCACCACGGGTCCAGCACGGTGCTGGTCACCCACGACATCAACGAGGCGGTCTATCTGTCCCACCGGGTCCTGGTGCTCTCCGCCCGCCCGGGCACCGTCCTCGCCGAGGTCGTCGTCGACCTGCCCTTCCCGAGGACGCCGTCGATGCGCTATTCGCACACGGCGCTGGAGACCTCCGCTCGCATCAAGGAGTTGCTTGCGTGCGGCCGGTGAGTGCCGGTCCGCGGCAGGTGGCTGTCGCGGCGGGGTCAGCGGACGCCGCTCATCAGGCGGGTGATGGGCTTGGCGGCCAGCGCGAGCGCGACGCCGATGACGATGGCGATCAGGCCGAGGATGCCGAAGTACGCCGTCTCGTGCGATTCGTCGTAGTAGTTGGCCAGCGTGCCCGAGGCGGCCGTGCCGAGCGCCACGGACAGGAAGAACAGCGCGACCATCTGGGTGTGGAACGCCTCCGGCGCCAGCTTCGTCGACAGCGAGAGCCCGACGGGGGAGAGCAGCAGCTCGGCGACGGTGAAGACGAGCAGGATGCCGGCGAGGGCCAGCAGTGGCGCGCTGTTCGGACCGCCCCCGGCCAGCGGCAGGAACAGCAGGAACGCCAGACCCATGATCACCGTACCGGCGGCGAACTTGATCGGCGTGCTGGGCTGGCGGGGACCGAGGCGGGTCCACAGGGCCGCGAAGACGCCGGAGAGCACGATGATGAAGACCGGGTTGATCGACTGCACCCACGACACCGGCATCTCCCAGCCGAACAGGTTCCGGTCGAGGCGCTGGTCGGAGTAGATCGTCACGACCGTGAACTGCTGCTGGTACAGCGACCAGAAGACCGCGCTGGCCACGAACAGCGGGATGAACGCGTACACCCGGCGGCGCTCGACGGCCGTGATCCGGCCGCTGGTCAGGATGACCACGAAATACGCGACGGCGGCGAGCGCGCTCAGCACGACCACCACGTTCGACAGGTACGCGGCCCGCAGCACGCCCGTGACAGCGAGCACCACGACGAGCACCACCGCGGCGGCGAGCGCCAGCGCGACGGGCAGGCGGCGCCGGGCGGGCAGCGGGTTCGGCACGACCCGGGCGGGGCCGGTGAGGCGTTTGCGGCCCAGCGCGTACTGGGTGAGCCCGACGGCCATCCCCACCGCGGCCAGGCCGAAGCCCCAGTGGAAGCCCCACGTCTTCTGCAGCAGGCCGGTCAGCAGCGGGCCGAGCAGCGCACCCAGGTTGATGCCGAGGTAGAACAGCGAGAAGCCGGCGTCACGCCGCTCGTCGTGCTCGTCGTAGAGGGTGCCCACCAGCGACGTCGCGTTGGCCTTGACGCCGCCGCTGCCCACCGCGATGAGGATCAGGCCGGCCGTGACGCCGGTCAGGCCGGGCAGGACGGCGAGGCTGATGTGCCCGGCCATGACGAGGATCGCGCTGAGGAACAGGACCCGTTCCGGGCCGAGCAGCCGGTCGGCCGTCCAGGCACCCAGGATCGTGGAGAGGTAGACCGCTCCGCCGTACGCGCCGACGATGCTGGTCGCGGTCGCCTCCGACAGGCCGAGCCCGCCCTGGGCCGCGGTGTAGTAGAGGTAGATGAGCAGGATGCCCTGCATGCCGTAGAACGAGAACCGTTCCCACAGCTCGACGCCGAAGAGGTTGGCCAGCACCGGCGGCTGACCGAAGAAGGTCCGTTCCGGGGTTCGCTCCTGGGTCGTCATGGTTCTCCTCTACCGCGGGGCCTCACGCGGCAAACGGGGTGCCGGTACTCAAGGTTTTCTCAAGGCGCACGCCTGTCCGGCCGATGTTCGCGTCGTGACGAGTCGTCGGGACCTGGGTGACCGCGTGGCCGGTGGTGCCGTCGCGGCCGGCGGCGCCCTGCTGGCGGCGTACCTGATCTGGTACGTCGGCGGCTGGGGCGGGGAGACGCTGCGGGCGTACGTGACCGACGGCATCTACCCGCCGCTCGCCCTGCTGTTCACCGTCCTCGCCGTGCGGGCGGTGCGGACCGGGGCCGACGCCCGCACCCGGGCGGCCTGGTCGTTCATCGCGCTGGCGTTCGCCTGCCAGTTGGTCGCGCACACCTCGTGGTTCGTCGAGGATGCGATCCTGCACTCCACCACGTACCCGTCGTTCGCCGACTACTGGTTCCTGGCCTTCGTACCGTTCATGTTCGTCGCACTGCTGCTGCTCGCGGGTGTCCGCCGCACCCGGCGGGACAAGATCAAGCTGGCGCTGGACGCGCTGATCGTCGGCGCCAGCACGTTCATGGTGCTGTGGTACCTGGTGCTCGGCCCGATCCTGGTGACCGACGGGGCGGGGCTCAGCGAGATCGTCTATTCGGCCGCGCTGCCGGTCGGCGACCTGCTGCTGGTGCTGGCGCTGGCGACCGTCCTGCTGCGGCGCGCCACGGCGGCCGGCACCCCCGTACGGCTGCTCGCCGCCGGCGTCGTCACGTACGTGATCGCCGACGTGTACTACGGCTACATCCAGCTGCACGAGGGCTTTGTCGGCGGCACCTGGCCCGACCTGTTCTGGCTGCTCGGCTGCTATCTGTTCACGCTGGCCGCGTACCGGCAGTGCCGGCGGGCCGGCGACGGCGACGCGGCGGCCCGCCACCGCCGCGCGGTCAGCACCTGGCTGCCGTACGGCGCCATCGCGCTGGCGTACGGCCTGCTCGGCACGCTCGCCCGCGAGCAGGGCATGTACCCCTTCGGCGGCATGATCATCGGTGCCGTGCTGCTGACCGGCCTGGTCGTCGCCCGCCAGATGTACGCCCTGCGCGAGAACCGCGACCTCGCCGTCACCGACCCGCTGACCGGCCTGGCCAACCGCACGCTCGTCGGCGAACGCCTGATCCAGCTGAGCGCCCAGCCGCTGCGCGCGGGCCGGCACGCCGCCGTCCTCATCGTGGACCTCGACCACTTCAAGCGCGTCAACGACACGTACGGCCACGATGCCGGCGACGCCGTGCTCTCCGGGGCGGCCGCGGCGCTGCGCTCGGTGATCCGGGCCGGCGACACGGCCGGGCGCCTGGGCGGCGACGAGTTCGCCGTCATCCTGCAGAACCTGCCCGACGCCGACACCGCCGCGCGGATCGCCGAACGGCTCGTCGAGGCGCTGCGTACCCCCGTGATCTTCGGTGATCGCCTGCTGGCCGTCGAGGCCAGCATCGGCGTCGCCGTGCGCGACGAGCGCACGGTCGACGGCGAGGAACTGATGCGGCACGCCGACACCGCGATGTACAGCGCCAAGCGCGCCGGCCGCGGCCGGTACGCCGTCTACCAGCCGGAGCTGGACTCCCGGGCGCGCGACGCCGAGCTGCGCCATGCGATCGACAACGGCGAGCTGGTGGTGTTCTTCCAGCCGGCCGTCGAGCTGGGCGGCGGCCGCATCGAGGCGGTCGAGGCGCTGGTGCGCTGGAACCACCCCGAGCGCGGCCTGCTGATGCCGGGCGACTTCATCGCGCTCGCCGAGGAGACCGGCGCGGTCGTGCCGCTGGGCGAGCGGGTGCTGCGCGACGCGTGCCGCGAGGTGGTGCGCTGGCAGAGCACCGTCCCGGGCTCCGAGCACGTCCGCCTGTCGGTCAACCTGTCGCCGAACCAGGTGCTGCAGCCCGAACTCGTCGACACCGTCAGCAACATCCTCGACGAGACCGGCTTCCCGGCGCACCGGCTGATCCTGGAGCTGACCGAGGGCGTCATGCTCGAGCCCGACGCGGCCGTCGTGGCGCGCCTGGAGAAGCTGCGGGCCATGGGCATCAGCATCGCCGTCGACGACTTCGGCACCGGCTACTCGGCGCTGACGTACCTGCGGCGGCTGCCCGTCGACATCCTCAAGATCGACCGCTCGTTCGTGACCGGGATCGCCGACGACCCGGAGGCGCGTACGGTCGCCGAGGCGGTGGTACGCCTGGGCATGGCGTTCCGGATGAACGTGGTCGCCGAGGGCATCGAGACGGCCGACCAGGCGCGCGGGCTCGCCGCGATGGGCTGCGGCTTCGGGCAGGGCTTCCACTTCTACCGCCCGATGGACGGCGAGGCCGCCGCCGAGGCGCTGCGTACCGCGTACGACTTCTACGGCACCGGCGACTGAGCGCGGGCTGTCAGACCCCTGCCCTAGGGTCGGCGGCATGAGCTTCTCCGCCCTCAGCCACCTCGAATGCTCCCGGACCGGCGAGCGCTACGACGCCGACGCCGTGCAGGGGGTCAGCCAGGCCGGGGTGCCGCTGCTGGCGCGCTACGACACCGAGCTGGCCGGGCGCACGCTCACCCGTGAGGCGCTGACCACGCGGCCGGCGACCCTGTGGCGCTATCACGAGATGCTGCCCGTGCGGGACCCCGCGTCGATCGTGTCGCTGGGCGAGGGCATGACCCCGCTGCTGCCGCTGCCACGGTACGGCGCCCGCATCGGCGTGCCCGGCCTGCTCATGAAGGACGAGGGGCTGATACCGACAGGCTCGTTCAAGGCCCGCGGCGCCGCGGTCGGCGTGTCCCGCGCGGCCGAGCTGGGCGTCAAGGGCGTGGCGATGCCGACCAACGGGAACGCGGGCGCGGCCTGGGCGGTCTACGCGGCCCGCGCCGGCTTGCGCTGCCTGATCGCCATGCCGGTCGCGGCGCCGGCCATCACCCGCACCGAGTGCGTCGCGGCCGGCGCCGAGCTGTGGCTGGTGGACGGCCTGATCGGCGACGCCGGCCGCCTGATCAACGCCGCCGTCCGCGAGCGCGGCGGCTACCAGGAGGTGTCCACGCTCAAGGAGCCGTACCGGCTCGAGGGCAAGAAGACGATGGGTTACGAGCTCGTCGAGCAGCTCGGCTGGCAGGTGCCCGACGTCATCCTGTACCCCACCGGCGGCGGCGTCGGGCTCATCGGCATCCACAAGGCCCTGCGCGAGATGCAGGAGCTCGGCTGGATCGGCGACCGCCTGCCGCGCCTCGTCGCGGTCCAGGCCACCGGCTGCGCGCCCATCGTCCGTGCCTACGAGCAGGGCGCCGACGTCAGCGAGCCGTTCCCGGACGCCGCCACCGTGGCGTTCGGCATCACCGTGCCGAAGGCGCTCGGCGACTTCCTGGTCCTGCGCGCGGTCCGCGAGACCGGCGGCACGGCGATCGCGGTGACCGACGAGGCGACGCTCGCCGAGCAGCGCCGGCTGGCCGCCGACGAGGGCGCCTTCATCTGCCCGGAGGGCGCGGCCTGCCTGGCGGCCGCCCGCGACCTGCGCGACACCGGCTTCATCGGCGCGTCCGACCGGGTGGTCGTGCTCAACACGGGTACGGGCCTGAAGTACCCGGAGACGATCCCCGTGGAGGTGCCCACGCTGCCGGTGGACGGACGGATTCAGAACGTGCGGTGATACAGCGAGCAGCCGCGGCACACGTCGGGTGGCTCGGCACTGGCCAGCCGGCGCCGGAAATCGCGGTAGGGCTCGCCGTGCCAGATCTCCGCGAAGCTCTGCTCACCCACGACCCCCAGCGAGACCCGGTCGTCGCCCATCACCATGCAGCACGGCTGCACCACACCCGAGCTCGTGATGTACGCGGCCTCCCACGGCCACGAACACCCGCGGCCGCCGCCCGTGGGGGAGCTCGTGGCGGGCAGCCGCAGCCGCAGCCCCCGTTCCGCGGCCGCCAGCCCGGCTTCCGCGAACACCTGCCGGGCCCGGTCCTCGTCGGCGCCCGTCCACAGAGCCTGGTCGGCGGTGAACTGCCGGATGCCCTCGTACCGGCCGGCCGGGTCGGTGTCCGAGAAGCTGTGCGACAGGTTCTGCACGTGCAGCTCGTCGACGCCGATGTCGCCCAGCAGATGCACCAGGTCGGGCAGCTCGCCGACGGTGTCGCGCATCGCCACGAACACCACCCGGATCCACGGGGTGGCGCTGCCCGCCGCCCGCTTCGCCCGTACCAGCCCGGCCAGGTTCGCCACCACCGTGTCGAACGAGGCGCCGTCGCGGATCGCCTCGTACGCCCCGGCATGCGCCCCGTCCAGGGAGACGTGCAGCCAGTCCACCCGGCTCGCCACCAGCTCGGCGGCCCGGCGCGCGGTGAGCAGGGTGGCGTTGGTGTTGAACCCCACCGTGACCCCGCGGTCCACCGCCGTCCGGATCATCCCCGGCAGGTGCGGCGAGAGCAGTGGCTCGCCCAGGCCCTGCAGGGTCAGCCGGCGCAGGCCGGGCACCTCGTCCACGACCCGGTGGAACAGCTCCGGCGTCATGGCGCCGGCCAGCTTGTTGACCGGCGGACGGTACCGGACCAGGCACATCATGCAGCGCAGATTGCAGGCCGAGGTGATCTCGAGCTGCAGGTGCTCCGGAAGTGGCGGGACATCGACACCGATCGCCATGGACGCGGGATTGCCCCTCCCGCCCGGAAGCAAACCGCGCCCGCTTCCCCGCACGCCGCCGCGCCCGGCCCCTCGAGACCCGCCACGCCCGCCCCGCGCCGGCCGCGACCCCGCCCCGCACCGGCCGCGACACCGCCCCGCACCGGCCCGCGAGCCAGGCGCCCGCCGGCCCGCGAGCCCGGGTCGCCCGGTTGCGTGATCTTGGGGTTTCGGCGCGCGGGGGGCGGGAATACGGTCGTATGTTTGCCGCTGAGAACCTGCGTGACTGGCGTGGTGAGAAGGTCATCGACCCCGAGGGCGACAAGATCGGGGAGCTGGAGGCCGTGTACGTCGACACCGCCACCGACGAGCCGGCCTTCGTGACGGTCAAGGTCGGCATGATCGGCCGGCACCGGCTGGTGTTCGCCCCGGTCACCGGCGCGACCGTGAGCCCGAGCGCCGTACGCGTGCAGTTCGCGAAGAAGCTCGTCTCCGAGGCGCCCTCCATCGACCTGGACGGCGAGCTCAACGCCACGGACGAGCCCGCCCTGTACGCGCACTACGGGCTGACGTACCAGCCGGGGATGTCGGGCGAGCGGCGGCTCGGGCGGCGGTAGAGCGGGGAGGGGCTGTCATGGCGCGACCGATCTGGACGGGCTCGATCACGTTCGGCCTGGTGTCGGTGCCGGTGGGGCTGTACTCGGCCACCCACGAGCACGAGGTGTCGTTCCACCAGTTCGAGAAGGGTACGGCCGACCGTATCCGGCTGCGCCGGGTCAACGAGCGGACCGGCAAGGACGTGGAGTACGACGACATCGTCAAGGGCACCGACGTCGGCGGCGGTGAGCTCGTCATGCTCGACCAGGAGGAGCTTGAATCGGTCGCGCCGGGCCGGTCCCGCAGCCTCGAGATCCACCAGTTCGTCGACCTGGACGAGATCGACCCGCTCTACTACCAGAAGACCTACTATCTCGCGCCGGGCAGCGACGAGACCATGAAGACGTACGCGTTGCTGCGCGATGCGATGGCCGACGCCAACCGGGCGGCCATCGGGACGCTCGTGATGCGGGGCAAGGAGTACCTGGCCGCGATCCGCCCCGACGACGACCTGCTCGTGCTGCAGACCATGTACTTCGCCGACGAGGTCCGCGATCCGAAGAAGGAGCTGGACCGGGTCCCCGGGACGAGCAAGGCGAAGCCCGCCGAGCTGAGCATGGCCGCCCAGCTCATCGACTCGATGTCCGGGCCGTGGAAGCCGTCGGAGTACCGCGACACCTACACCGACCGGGTCAACGAGCTCATCGAGGCCAAGAAGGCCGGCCGCGAGGTCACGGCGGCCGAGGACGCGCCGGAGCCCACGAACGTCACGGACCTGCTCGAGGTGCTTCGCCGCAGCGTCGAGGCCGCGAAGAGCCGCCAGTCGTCCCCGGCGAGGAAGACGGCCAAGAAGACGGCGCCTGCCAAGAAGCCCGCCAAGAAGGCGGCGCCTGCCAACAAGGCGGCTGCCAAGAAGCCTGCCAAGAAGGCGGCTGCGAAGAAGACGACGGCCGCGGCGAAGAAGACGCCGGCCGCCAAGAAGACCGTCCGGAAGCGGGCTTCCTGATACGGCGGGAGGGCCGCGGGTGCCGTCGGACCGGCTGAGCACGTACCGGCGCAAGCGGGACTTCGCCCGTACGCCGGAACCCGCCGGCCGTCCCCTGCCCGCGGCCGGCGCCGGCGTGCGGAGGTTCGTCGTGCAGCGGCACCGGGCGCGCCGGCTGCACTACGACTTCCGGCTGGAGATCGACGGTGTGCTGGTCAGCTGGGCCGTGCCGAAGGGGCCGACGCTGGATCCCGGGGTCCGCCGGGCCGCGTTCCACGTCGAGGACCACCCGCTCGAGTACTTCGACTTCGAGGGCGTGATCCCGGCCGGCCAGTACGGCGGCGGCGACGTCATCGTGTGGGACGCCGGCACCTGGGAGCCGCACGCGCACCGGGCCGGGCGGGCGGCGGACCCGGCACGCGACGTCGCCGGCGGTGAGCTGCACCTCGACATGTTCGGCGAGAAGCTGTGCGGCCGGTTCGTGCTGGTCCGTACCCGAACCGGGTCGTCCGGCCGGGAGGAATGGCTCCTGCTGCACAAACACGACGAGTACGCCGTGGACGGGTGGGACGCCGAGGATCACCCGCACTCGGTGCTCAGCGGCCGTACCAATGACGAGGTGAAAGCCGACCCGGACCGGTTGTGGCGCTCCGACCGTCCCGCCGCGCGGGCGTCCGTCGCGCTGAAGGCGCGTGACCTCACCGAGGAGGAGGTCGCGGAGCTGGACGAGCTGCCCGCGACCGGCTCGTGGACCGTCTTCGGCCGCAAGCTGCGGGTGACCAATCTGGACAAGGTCCTGTTCCCGGCCCGCCCCGGCGAGGAGCCGGTCACCAAACGCGACTTCCTCCGGTACGCGGCCCGCATAGCCCCGATTTCCCTGCCCTACCTGGGTGGCCGCGCCCTCAACCTGCACCGCTATCCGAACGGCGCGGGCACGAAGGGCTTCTGGCACAAGGAGTTGCCGAGCCACGCGCCGGAATGGTTGCCGCGGTGGGACAACCCGGGCGCGGCCCCGGGGGAGACGCGCACGTACCTGGTCGTGGACGAGCCGGCGGCGCTGGTGTGGGCGGCGAACTTCGGCGCCCTGGAGTGGCACCCGTGGACCTCGCTGACCGAGGCGCCGCAGCTGCCCACGTACGCCCTCGTCGACCTGGACCCGGGCACCACCACCAGCTGGGAGGACCTGCTCACGCTGGCCCGGCTGCACCGTACGGCCTTCGAGCACCTCGGCATCCGCGCGCGCCCCAAGGTCACCGGCCGCCGCGGCATCCAGATCTGGGTGCCGATCGCGCCGGGGCCCACGTTCGACGACACCCGCGCCTGGGTCGAGCGGCTGTCCCGTACGGTCGGCGCGGTCATCCCCGAGCTGGTCAGCTGGAAATGGCAGAAGAGCGACCGGGGTGGCCTGGCCCGCCTGGACTACACGCAGAACGCGATCAACAAGACCCTCGTGGCGCCGTACAGCACCCGCCCGGCACCGGGAGCGCCGGTGTCCGCGCCGATCGACTGGGACGAGCTCGACGACCCGTCCCTGCGCCCGGACGGCTTCACGATCCGCGACCTGACCGACCGGCTCGCGCAGAAGGGCGACCTGTTCCGCGACGTCCTCGACCACACCCAGAAGCTCCCTACCCTGTAGCCGCCGCGGCCCGCTCCGGCGCGGTCACGGCCCATACCTGCGTGTCGTGGCGGACCCCGCCGTACGCGAACTCGCCGCGCAGCGTCCCCTCCAGGGTCATCCCGAGCCGTCGCGCCACGTTCGAGCTGGCCGTGTTGTCCGGGCGGCAGCGCCACTCCGCCCGGTACAGGCCACGCTCGCCGAGCGCCCAGTCGAGGAGCAGGCCGACCGCGCGGGTGATCAGGCCTCGTCCCGTCCCGGCCGGTTCCAGCCAGCAACCGACCTCGCACACCCCCGTACGGGTGCTGAACGACACGAGCATCACGCCGCCCACCAGCGTCCCGGCCAGCCAGATGCCGTAGATGCGGCCGGCGTCGCGCGCGGCGAGGTCGGCGTAGCGCTGCAGGGTCGCGGTGGCCGAGTCGAGGTCGGTGCTGCGGGCGGCCCAGGGGATCCACGGGTCCACGTACGTGCGGGCGCGGTCCATGTGCTCCAGGAATTCGCCGGCCTGCCAGGGCTCCAGCGGGCGCAGCTGGGCGCCGTCGCCGAGATCGATCGCGAACATCGACGCACCGTACCCCGGCGCCGGCGTGATGATCGGCCCCCGCGCCGCAACCGGCCGCGGCCGGGCCCGGGCGTGGTGTCCGGGGGAGCGGGGCCGCTGGTGGCCTATTGTGAATCGACGCATTCAAGTCGGCGATTGCGGGGCGCGATGGGCGGCAACGAGCTGGTCGAGGACGTCTCCGTGCTCGTCGCCAAGGCCGCGGAGGGTGACCCGGCGGCGTGGCAGGAGATCGTCGGCCGGTTCAGCCCGCGGGTGTGGGCGGTCTGCCGCGCACACCGGCTCGGCGCGGCCGACTCGGCGGACGTCTTCCAGCAGACGTGGCTGCGGCTGCTGGAGAACCTCGGCTCGCTGCGCGATCCCACGAAGCTGGGCGCCTGGATCGGGACCACGTGCCGCAACGAGGCGCTGGCCACCATCCGCCGGTCGCGGCGGGCCACGCCGGTGGAGGACTCGGTCCTGGCCGAGCGGCCGGGGGACCCGTCGGACGATCCCGAGGTGCCGTTCCTGATCGCCGCCCGGGACGCCGAGCTGTGGCGGGCCTTCCGCCGGCTCGGGCGGCGCTGCCAGGAGGTGCTGCGGGTGCTCGTCGTCGAGGCCGAGGACGGCCGGCCGTCGTACGAGTCGTCCGCGGCCGCGCTGGGCATGCCGATCGGCAGTCTGGGACCGACGCGGGGCCGGTGCCTGACGCAGCTGCGCAGATTCCTGACAGAAGGTATCCACGGGTCCGGCGGCGAGTCGTAGCAGTGATGTTTACATTACGCAACGCAATTTCGCCCCGGGAGGAGACCCCGTGACCGACCCCACCGACCCGGACGAGCGTCTCCTGTCCCGGCTCCGGGCCATGTTCGAGCAGGCCGACCCTCCGCCGCCCGAGCTCGTGGAGCTGGCCCGGCAGAGCTTCGTGCTGCGGGACCTGGACGCCGAGCTGGCCCACCTCGTCGAGGACTCCGAGCAGTCCGTGGACACGGCGACCCGTGGGCCGGTGCCGGTCCGCAGCCCGGGCACCCTCCCGCAGCCCCGCCAGCTCACGTTCCAGGTGATCGGCCCGCACGGCGGTGACGAGATCGTCATCGCCGTACAGGTCGAGCCGGTGGGCGCGCGGCGGCGGCTGACCGGGCACCTCGCGCCGCAGGGCCCCGCCCGCATCGAGGTACGCCAGCCCGCCGCCGCCCAGCCGCACCGCGTCGACGCCGACCACCGCGGGCTGTTCGTCATCGACGGTGTCCTGCCCGGCCCGATGAGCCTGACCTGTCACCGTGCCGGAGCGCCCGTGGTGGCCACCCAGTGGATCCTGGTCTAGCTCTCAGCTCGTCGGCGTGCCGGGCAGCAGGTGCACCACCGCGCCGAACCCGTTCACCGTCGGCCGGCCGGCGATCAGCTGGTCGAACGCGGCTTGCGGGGTCAACGTCGCGTCCTCGCCGCACAGGGCGGCCACCGCGGCGCTGATCTGCGGTGCGGTGAACGACGTGCCGCTCCAGGTCGCCCACGCGTCCGGGGCGAAGTGGACGTCGGTGCCGATCCGGGGTTCCGGCGGCAGCAGGCCCTCCACGAAGGTGGACACGATCCCCACGCCCACCGTCGAGCAGTGCACCCAGCTGCCACGGTTCGAGAACGACGCCGGGGTGAGGTCGCTGGTGAGCGCGCCCACCGCCTTCACCCCCGGGAACGCCGCCGGGTACAGCGGCAGGTCACGGCCGTCGTTGCCGGCGCTCGCGACGATCAGGGCGTCCGGGTACGTGGCGGAGATGTAGGCGACCGCCTCCTGCATGGCCAGCGGCGGGACCCCGTCCACGGCCGGCGCGCCGAACGACGCGTTGATCACCAGGCGCTTGCCGGCGGCGTCGTCGGCGGCGCGGATGAGCATGTCCGCGGCCGACTCGTCGGTGCCCAGCCCGTCGGCGGCGGTGAACCGGTAGACCACGACCTCGCAGTCCGGCGCGATCTGCCGGACGATGCCGGCCCCGAACGTGCCGTGCCCGGAGAACCAGTCGTTGCGGTCCAGCGGCTCGATCACGTTGAGCGGGTCGGTGCCCTTGGCGACCACGCCGGTGTCCCAGGCGTCCGTACGGGGCTGGGGCGCCATTCCGGTGTCGACGATCGCCACGCGTACGGGCTGGTTGGCGCCGTTGGTGGCGAACGGCCGCGGTGCCACGGTCAGCCCGGGGTACGAGCTGCCCTTGATGACGTAGCCGAGCGGCACGATCGAGTTCACGTTCGCCGGCACCCCGGCCTGGCGCAGGCGCCTGGCGTCCGCGCGCAGCGCCTCCGCCGAGCGGCCCTGCGCGTACCGCAGCACCCGGGTGCGCCGGCGGTCGCTGCGGCCCGGACGGTCGGCCGGCTCGTAACCGGCCAGCAGGCCGCCGAGCTGCGCCAGCCGCTGCGGGTCCGCGTCGACCACCAGCTGGTTCTCGGCGGCGAGCACGATCCGCGGGCTGCCGTTGGGTGTGAACCGGACGAAGGGCAGGCCCCGCCCCCGGCCCGCGAACACCTGGCGGGCCCGGATGCTCTCCAAGGTGGATTCCTGGGCGGCGCCGTCCGTCTCGAGGACGGTCACCTGACCACGGACGTCCTGCCTGTCGTGCTCCAGCTGAGCGGGGGTACGGGTGTCGGGCAGCGGCCACTGTGCTGCGATGGTCATGGATCTCTCTCCCCTTCCGTCGGTACGCTGACGTCGACGTGCTCGCGTCTTCCCGGGCGGTGTGACATGGACACAGAGCTGGACCTTCGCGAGCAAGCCGACGCCGCGTACAGAAGAGTCGTGCTCGATCCGGCCAGATACGCCGCCGAGGCGGAAGTCACCGTGGCGAGGGCACGCTCGGCCGGCGACGTGGAGGCGCTGGTCGTCGCCCTGAAGGCGGTGGCGTGGGCCCGGCACGTAGCGCTCGACAACGAGGGCGCGCGCGAGCTGCTCGACCAGGGCGTACGGCTCGCCCGCCGGCACGGGCTCCCGCGCCGGCTCGGCGAGCTGCTGCTGACCCGCGCCGTCGCGCTGCACGAGCTGGGACGGTACGACGCCGCCGCCCGTGACCTGCGGCTGGCCGAGCCGCTGATCGAGCCGGGGGAGCGCCCCGAGGTGCGGTTCCAGCTGGCCGTGCTCGATCACAACCGGGGCCGCCTGGGCGCCGCCGCGGGCGCGTACCGGGAGCTGCTCGACGACCCGGACTGCCCGCCGTTCGTCTGGGTCAAGGCCGCCAACAACCTCGCCAACGTGCAGACGCTGCTCGGCCGGCCGCAGGAGGCCCTGGGCCACCTCGAGCGGGCGGCCGAGCTCGCGGCGGGCCTCGGGCCGCGGCTGCCCGCGGTGATCGCCGACAGCCTGGCCTGGTCGAGCTACCACGCCGGACGGCTGGCCGAGAGCGTACGCCGCTTCGAGGAGGCCGGCCGCCTGCACGCCGCCGCCGGCCTGCCCCTGGGCGAGCACCACCTCGAGTACGCCGACGTCCTGCGCGACCTGCGCCTGCTCGACGAGGCCATGGCGGCGGCCCGGTCCGCGGCCGCCGACTTCGTCCGCCACGACGCCCGGCTGATGGCCGCCGAGGCGCGCCTGCGCTGCGCCCGCCTCGCCTTGGAGCTCGGGGATCCCGCGACGGCCCTGGCCGAGGCGACCTCTGCCGGGCGCGACTTCCGCCGGCAGCGGCGGCCGGCCTGGGCCGCGCGGGCCACCGTGGCCGCAGCCGAGGCGCTTTCCCACCGCGACGGGCCCACGCCGGAGGTGCTGCGCAGCCTGCGGACCGCGGCGGCGACCCTGGAACGGCTGGGGTTGCGCGCGGAGGCCGCGTACGCCCGCCTGGCCGCCGGCCGCACCGCCCTGGCCCTGGGCCGTCGCGCCGTCGCCGGGCGGGAGCTGACCGCCGTGGGCGCGCTCGCGGACGGCCACTCGCTGCTGGTCCGGCTCCGCGGGCATCTCGCGCGGGCGCTGCTCGCCGAGGCCCAGGTGAGCGGCCCCGGCGACACCGCGCCGGTGCTGCGCGAATGCGTACGCGGCCTGCGCGACCTGGCCCGCCACCGGGCCGCCCTGCCCTCGCTGGAGCTGCGCGTGCTCGCCTCCGGGCACGGCGCCGAGCTGGGCGAGATCGGCCTGCGCACGCTCGTACCGGCCGGCTCGGCGACCAGCATCCTGGAATGGCTCGAACGCACCCGGGCCGCGGCCCTGCTGCGCGTGCACCCGGCGGCGACCGGCATCGACGAGGACGTCATCGCGCTGCGCGGCGTCGAGCAGGAGCTGCGGGCGGCCCGGCTGGAACGCGGCGAGGAACCGCCGCAGCTGCTCGCCCGGCAGAGCGCGCTGGAGGCTCGCATCCGGCGCCGGTCGTGGACCGCCGAGGACACCGGCGGCGAGGCGGCGTCCCCGGTCCGCGCTGCCGGCCTGCGACGCGCCCTGGACGGCGCCTGGCTCGCCGAGTACGCGGTGATCGGCGAGCGCACCCTCGCCGTCGTGGTGGAGCCGCGCCGCACCCGCATCGTCGACCTGGGGCCGATCGGCCCGATCCGGCACGAGTCCGAGGCCGCCGCGTTCGGCCTGCGCCGGTTGCTGCAGGGCACCCGGTTCAGCGCCGTCGCCCGGGCCGCCGCCCAGGAGGCGCTGGACGGGCTCGCGCGGCTGCTGGTCGTACCACTCGGGGTCCCGCCCGACGTGCCGCTGGTCGTGGTGCCGTCGGCGCAGCTGCTGGACGTACCGTGGTCGCCGCTGCACCCCGCGCCGGTCTCGGTGACCCCGTCCGGTGGGCTGTGGGCCCGCGCGCACCGCGGCGGGGCAGCACCGGGCTCGCGGGTCGCCGTCGTGGCCGGCCCCGACCTGGAGGGCGCGATCGAGGAGGCCGGCACGGTGGCCGCCGAGCACGCCGGGGCGCGGACGCTGCTGCCGCCGGCCAGCACCGTGGACGCCACGCTGAGCCTGGTGCGCGACGCCGACCTCGCCCACTTCGCGTGCCACGGGCTTTTCCGCTCGGACAGCCCGCTCTTCTCGGCCCTCGAGCTCAGCGACGGCCGGCTGACCCTCTACGAGCTGCTCGCGCGGGGGATCGCGCCCCGGCGGGTGGTGCTGGCGTCGTGCAACTCCGGGGTGCAGCGCGCGTACGGCGGCAACGAGGTGCTCGGCTTCGTCGGCGCCATGATGTCCAACGGCAGCGCGGGCCTCGCCGCGGCGGGACTGCCCATCCCGGACGGCGCGTGCCAGCCGTCGATGACCGTGCTGCACCGCAGCCTCGCCCGCGGCGACTCGCTGGCGACGGCGGTGTGGCACGCGCGGGAGGCGCTCGCGGCGGGCGGCCCGGAGGAGTACGTGGCCTGGTGCGGGCTGACCGCGTACGGTCCGGGCTGAGCCGCATCGTCAGCCGCCGCCTCCTCAGCAGCCGAGTTTGCCGGCGCCGGCGGATCGGGCGACGAGGCCCGGTACGGCCGCTGTCGGGTCCAGCCGGGGCCGCAGCGCGGGCACCCAGCCCGCATCGGGTGACAGGTCCGGGTCGTAGGCGGCGTTGTGCGCGGCCACCAGGTCGACGGGTACGGCCGGACCGCTGCCGACGCGGACGAGGGAGCCCACGGCTGTGATCCGCGTACCCTTCCAGTCCTTGATGATGTCGGCGTCGGGGACGTCGGCGCTGCGCACGAAGTAGTTGTTCTCCGCGTAGATCGCCGAGCCCACCCCCACGCCCCACGAGTACGAGTAATCGTCATCGGTCAGCGTGTACGCGTTGTCGTAGACGTCGACCTGTCCGTACCGCACCCGCGGAGCCCGCTGCAGCACGTTGCCGAACCGGTTGTGGTGCACGGTGACCCGCAGCTTCCCGACGTCCACGCCCGCGGTGTCGGTCGAGCCGATCAGCATCGTCTTGTCGTGGTCGTAGTAGTCGTTGTAGGACACGGTGACCAGGTCGGACCCGCGGATGATGTCGGTCGCGCCGTCGTGCACCTGGTACGGCCGCCCGAAGTACAGCGGCTGGTCCGCGTCGTGGTTGTTGCCGTCGCTGAATGTGTCATGGTCGACCCAGACGTTCGTCGCGCCGCTGAGCGACACGAGGTCGTAGAGGGAGTTCCAGTTGCCGGCGGAGCCGTCGGTCGGATCCCAGGCGGGGAAGCAGTCCGCGGCGTCGGTGAACGCGATGTTGCGCACGATCACGTTGCTCGAGCCGGTCAGGGTCAGGCTGCCGTGCGTGATGCGCGCCCCGTCGATGCCGATCAGCGTGGTGTTGCTGCCCACCGGGATCCGGATCTGCGCGCCCTGCCGCTGCGCCGACCGGGCGCGGGCGTCCTCGAGCGGCCCGGCCGGTTTCGCGCTGCGACCCCAGACCGCCGGATCATAGGTACGCAGGAAGGCGTCCAGGTCGTACTCAGGGTCGGCGTAGTCCGCGCAGGTCAGCGGCGTCCCGTCGGCGGCCGCGTTCAGGTCGAGCTTGCCGCTGACAAACACGATCTTGGGTACGTCGTTGGCCGCCCCGCCCAGCGCGGTCAGCAGCTCGGCGCGGTTGTGCGCCACGGAGATGTGCGCGTCGTCCGCGGCGGCGCCGCCGGTCGTGCCGGCCCCGGCGGCGGCCCAGCCGTCGTCGGGCGCAAGCGTCTGCCGGGCCAGCCGCAACGCGCCGGCCGGGACGCCGTCGTGCGCGACCGCCCGGCCACCGGCGTGCGCGGCGGCCGGGCCGCGAGCATGTGCGGCCGCGGCGCCGATGGTGCCGAGGACCAGGGTGGGGATGACGGCTGCGGAGGCCAGGCGTCCAAGCATGGGGATGCTCCTGGGGGAGGTCAGGAAAGCGCTTGCCTGGCCACCGTCACACGCCCGATGGCGCGAGTCAACGCATAGCGATGTGCAGGAAATTTGCAGTCGGTCAGCCGCGGCCCTTGAGCGCGAACGCCATCCCGGCGAGCCAGGGGAACACCGCGAGCACCGCCCCGGTCACCCCGCCGAACGCGAGCAGCAGGATCGCGCCGAGGCAGAGCACCGCGCCGATGATCAGGGGCGTGCGGCCGGGGGGCTTGCGGGGCTCGTGAAAGGCGGCCGTGAAGCCGGGATCCTCCGCGTGCAGCCGCCGGACGATGTCGTCGAAGCTGCGGTTGTCGTCGGAGGAGCTGCTGTTCGCGGGGTCGGCCACGTCGTCACCTCCGTGGTCCGGGGATCCTCACACGGTACCCTCGCCGTCGGCGAATGCCAGGCTGAGAATGGCGTGCGCGACCCAGATCGCCTGCGCCTTCGAGTCGTACGGGCCGACGCGCAGCTCGACGGCCTTGTCGCCGAACAGGGCGCGTACGGTCCAGGCGTTCGGATGCCGCTCGTCCTCGCGACTGTGGTTGACGATCAGCTGGGTGGCGGCGCGCACGTTGACGGCCGACCACTTCTCGTCCCCGGTGGGCCAGGCGCGGAACCACCCCGGGGCGACGGCGACGACCTCCTTGTTCGCCTCGTCCAGCGCCCACTCGAGCTCCTCCGGCACCGGCGGCTCCGGGTGTGCATGCGTCATGGCGACCGTCCCGACTCGTACGCGTCCGAAAGGTCATGGTAAGTGCTGCTTTGCGGGGTCGGAGGCGACTTCGCGGGGCCGGCGGGCGACCGAGGCTGGCCGTCCCCGCACCTCGTGACTCGCGGCCCTGGCCGTCCGTACGGCGCCCGCCTGACGATGGACGCAGCGAACCGAGCGTCGGAGGGCCCAGCCGTGCCCCGCCTGGACACGGCCGCCCGCCCTCCGCCGTATCGGCCCGTACGAGAGGAGGATGACGATGAGTTTCATCCGAAGATCGAGAGTCTTCGTCGCCACCGCCGCCGCGGTCCTGGCCACCGCGGCCACCCCAGCCATCGCGGCCACCCCAGCCATCCCGGCCAACCCGGCGGGACCGCCGGTCACGAACGGCCGCCTGATCCCGTTGCGCGGTCTGCCCGGCGGAGACGACTGGGCGCAGGGCATGAACGAACGCGGTGACGTCATCGGCGGCAGCTTCGATGCCGCCGGCAACCGGCTGCCCGTCGTGTGGTGGCACGGCCGCCTGACGCCCACGGTGCTGTTCGTCAAACCCGCGTCACCCACCACGATCAGCGACAACGGCTACATCGCCGGCTATGTGCACCGCACCGGTCAGCTGTTCGTCTGGCGTAACGGCAAGGCCACGTTCCTGCGGCCGCCCGCGGCGACCGAGCTCGAGCCCAGGGGTGTCAACGACCGCGGTCAAGTCGTCGGGACCGCGACCTACGACAACGGCAACAGGCGCGCCTTCCTGTGGGAGCGGGAGCATTACCGGCTGCTGCCCGTGCCCGGTGGCATGGACAGCGCCGTGGTCGGGATCAACAACCGCGGGCAGATCATCGGTGTTGTCTCGCGCCGCGGTACCACCGCCGAACACGCCGTGCTGTGGCAGCGCGGCCGGATGATCCGGCTGGGCACCCTGGGCGGCGCCACCAGCAGGCCCGTGGCGATCAACGACCGCGGTCAGGTGATCGGTAACAGCGCCGTCCGCCGTTCGTCCGCCGAGCACCCGTTCCGGTGGTGGCACGGCCGGATGACCGACCTGCTCGCGCACACCAAGGCGACCGGTGGAGGGGTGTCCGCCCTCAGCGACACCGGCCTGATGACGGGCAACGCCGACGTGGGCAGCGGCGAGGCTCGGCCGGTGATCTGGCGCAACGGCCGGATGAGGGTGCTCGACGTTCCCGGATACCTGGCGATCGCCGAGGCCATCAACGATCGCGGTGACGTCGCCGGCCTCACGTGGGCACGGTTCGACCACGGTGCCGTTCCGTTCCGCTGGCGGCACGGCCGGACCACGCTGTATCCCGAGCCGTACGCCAACATCGAAATCCTCCTCCTCGGCATCGACCGGCACGGCACGCTCGTCGTGAACCAGGAGACCTCGCAGTACGGGCTCACAGTGCTGCGATCGCGGTGAATCGATCGTCGCGACCGGCGTGGGCGCCTGCCCGCGCCGGTCACGTCGGTTTGATGAACCGCTGATCAGGTGCGGAAGTGGCTGACCATCGACTGCAGCTCCTGGGCCATCTTGCTCAGCTCGGCGACCGCGCCCTGGGAGTCCTTGATGCCCTCGGTGCTCACCTGGGTGGCGTGGGCCAGACCGGTGATGTTGTCGGCGATCCGGTTGGCGCCCGAGGCGGCAAGCGCGACGCTGCGGCTGATCTCCTCGGTGGTCGCGGTCTGCTCCTCCACCGCCCCGGCGATGGTCGCCTGGAAGCCGTTGATGCTGGCGATGACCGAGGTGATCTCCCCGATCGCGGTGACTGCGCCGGCCGTGTCGGTCTGGATGGCCTGCACCCGCTGGGAGATGTCGTCGGTGGCCCGCGCGGTCTCCTGGGCCAGTTCCTTGACCTCGCCGGCGACCACCGCGAAGCCCTTGCCGGACTCGCCGGCCCGGGCCGCCTCGATGGTCGCGTTCAGGGCCAGCAGGTTGGTCTGCTCGGCGATGCTCGTGATCACCTTGATGACCGTGGCGATCTCGGTCGACGACTCACCGAGCTTGCCGATCTGCGCCGTGGTCGCATCGGCCACCTCGACCGCCCGCGCCGCCACCCGGGCCGCCTCGGTCGCGTTGTGCGAGATCTCCCGGATCGAGCCGCCCATCTCCTCGGTGCCCTGCGCGACGGTCCGGACGTTGTCGGACACGGACGTTGCCGCCTGGGAGACGCCCTGCGCCTGCTGCGCGGCCTGCTCGGCGGAGGACATCATCGTCCCGGACGTCGAGGTGAGCTGCTCGGCGGCCGCGGCCACCGAGTGCGCCGATGCGGTCACCGAGGCGACGACGCTGCGCATGTTGGACTGGGCCTCGTTCAGCGCACGGGCCATCTGGCCGACCTCGTCGCGGCTGTGCACCCCGGCAGCGACGGTCAAGTCGCCGCCGGCCATCGCCTGCAGCGCGCCGCGCACCCGCAGCAGCGGCCGGGTGATGGAGACGACGACCAGCTGGGCCAGCACGCAGATGATGACGGCGGCCAGCACGATGACCAGCCACAGCACGTACTGGGCGTTGGAGCGGGACTGGTCGGCGGCCTTCTGGGCCTGGTTCACCGTGTCGATGAACAGGCTGCGCTCGTTGTCGAGCACCGCGGCGATCAGATAGTTGTCCACACCGACCTGCTCCCAGGCGGCGCGGGCGCCCTCTCGGTCGGCCGCCGCTCCGGCCACGAACCGTTCCAGCGTGACTGTGTAATCGGCGGTCACGGACTTGACCCGGGTCACCGCGTCGGACAGCCCGGCCGGCAGCTCGATCTTCTCCAGCTCGGCGACCAGGTTGTTGGTGGCGGCGATCTCGGCCTTCAGGGACTCCTGCTGTTCGGCAGGATTCTCCCGGATGACCGACTGCTGGCCCATCGACTTGAGCTCGGTCGCCTTCTGGTCGATCTGCAGGACCAGGGTACTGGCGGCGTTGATGGTCTTCTGTTGGTCCACGGTTCTTGTGGTGGCCCGGTCGTTGACGATCGACACCGTCAGGCAGATGGCCAGGGCGGCCAGACTCGCCACGACGAGCGTCGCCAGCTTGGCGCGGACCGGCAGGTCCGAGAAGAAACGCACGACTGTGCTCACGGTCAGTTCCTCCGTAGCCCTGACGTCAGCCGGCCAGCTGGTCGGCGGTGTAGTAGCCGCCGTCCACCAGGACGCGCCGGTAGTTCGTCCTGTCCACGTCCACCGGCTGCAGCAGGAACGCCGGCACGACTTTCACGCCGTTGTCGTACTGCTTGGTGTCGTTGACCTCGGGGGTCCCGCCGGAGAGCCGCGAGCTGGCCATCTGCACGGCGACCTTCGCGAGCTCCCGGGTGTCCTTGTACACCGTCTCGGCCTGCTTGCCGGACGCGATCAGCTTCACCGAGTCGAGCTCGGCGTCCTGACCGGTGATGACCGGCGGCTGCCGGCCGCTGTCGGCCTGCACGGCCTCGAGGATGCCGCGGCTGAGACCGTCGTACGGCGACAGCACGCCGTCCAGCGCCTTACCGTTCAGCGGCCCGCGGAGCAGCCGCGCCATCCGCTGCTTGGCCAGCGCACCGTCCCACCGCATGGTGGCGACCTGCTTGAAATCGGTCTCATCGCTGAGCACGCGGATCGTGCCGGAGCTCAGGTACGGCCGCAGAACGCTCATCGAGCCGTTGAAGAAGACACCGGCGTTGTTGTCGTCCGGGGAGCCGGCGAACAGCTCGATGGTGAACGGCCCTTTCGACCGCGGCAACCCGAGCCTCTTGACGATGTAGCGGGCCTGGAGCACGCCGACCTTGAAGTTGTCGAAAGTGGCGTAGTAGTCCACGTTCGGGGTGTCCCGGATCAGCCGGTCGTACGCGATCACCGGAATCTGCGCGGCCCCGGCCGAGGCCAGCACGTCCTTGAGCGCCCCGCCGTCGACCGAGGCGATCACCAACGCCCGTACCTTGGCGTCGATCATGGCCTGGATCTGGCTGATCTGCCTTTTGACGTCGTCCTCGGCGTACTTCAGGTCGGTCTTGTAGCCGAGCAGCTGGAACTGCTGTTCCATGCTCTTGCCGTCGCTGATCCAGCGCGGGGACTTCGTGGTGGGCATGACGATCCCCACCGTGCCCCGGTCGGGCGCGGCGACGCTGATCTCCGGGCCGCCGCACGCCGTGCCGGCCGCGAGCACGACAACGCAGGCGGCAATCCACCGTAGGACCCTTGGCACCCGCATCGCCCCTCCCGATATTCGTCGCGCCAGCCCATTTGCTGTCCTCGGCTGACCGGCGGCTCAGATCACCAGACTCTGGTGTGTTCACCCCGTGTCAGCAGCACACAAGAACTTGAGAATGCCATCTGCTGGTCTACGAAGCCGCCACTTCCGCACACGAGCGACACTCAACGACCACAACCAACTACCCGTGTGACACACGGGACTGAATGGGACTGTGCCAGGAGCAGTGACGGGCAGCAGTTGTCGCCCGAGCAGGCCGCTGCGGCGGTGAAGGCGGCCGAGGCGGGGGCCGGCACGTCGCCGGCCCCGACAGGCGAATGTCGCCCAATGGGGTGTTCTTCCGGCACGCCGCCTCGGCCGGCTGTGACGCGGCGCTCGTGGCGTACGGGGAGAAGCTCGCGCTCGTGCTCGACGGCCTGGACGCGCATCTCGTGGCGGTGAGTCCGCAGCGGGCCGACCGGCTCGCGGCGCTGAAGCGGCGGCACGAGCCCCGGCCGGTGAGCCGCCGGGTCAGGGTTTGCGGCCGACCCCCGCCCAGACGTTGACCTCGTTGTTCGCGAACACCGGGTCGCCCGGCTGCGGGCGCCACTCGCTCGCCGGGACCACGCCGGGCTCGATCAGCTCGAGGCCGTCGAAGAGCTCGGCGAACTCCGGGCGTCCGCGCGTCCACACATCGCTCTTGCCGTCCTCGACCATCTGCTGGTAGAGCGCCTGCTGCTCAGGGGTGCCGAAGTCCGACGTGGCGTGGGTCGCGACCAGGTAGCTGCCCGGCGGCAGCGCCGCGAGGAGTTCGGCGACGATCGGGCGGGCCGCGCCGTGGCCGTGGACGAAGTGCAGGACGGCGATCAGCATGAGCCCGACCGGCCGGTCCAGGTCGAGCGTCTCGCGCAGGGTCGGGTCGGCCAGGATCGTGCCCGGGTCGTTGAGGTCCGCCTCGATGTACGACGTGCGGCCCTGCGGGCTCGTGGTCAGCAGCGCGCGGGCGTGCACCATCACGAGCGGGTCGTTGTCCACGTACACGATGCGGCTCTCGGGCGCGACGGCCTGGGCGACCTCGTGGGTGTTGTCGGCGGTCGGCAGGCCGGTGCCGATGTCGAGGAACTGCCGGATGCCGGCCTCGGCGGCCAGGTAGCGGGTCGCTCGCTGGAGGAAGGCTCGGTTGGCCAGCGCTCCCTTGCGGACGTTGGGGAACGCCGCCTCGAGCTGGTCGCCGGAGGCGCGGTCGGCCGCGAAGTGGTCCTTGCCGCCGAGCCAGTAGTTGTAGCGGCGGGCCGGGTGCGGCACCGACGAGTCGATCCCGGACCTGCCCATGTCGACACCGTCCACGCGCCCACCCCTGTCGAGCCGATCGTGCAGACAACCATAGTGGGTCGATCTCCGCCTCTGGCGGTGGAGGCCCGTCCGGGAGAGGGTTGCTGCATGGATCACGATGTGCGCCTGCGGGTGCAGGGGGACCGGCTCGTCCGCGGCGACGGCACGCCGGTCGTGCTGCGCGGGGTCGGGCTCGGCGGGTGGATGAACATGGAGAACTTCATCACCGGGTACGCGGCCAGCGAGTCGCAGCAGCGCCGGGCGCTGCGCCGGGTGCTGGGCGAGGAGGCGTACGAGGCGTTCTTCGAGCGGTTCTTCCCGGCGTTCTTCGGCGCGGACGACGCGGCCTTCCTCGCGTCGCTGGGGCTGAACTGCGTACGGATCCCCGTCAACTATCACCACTTCGAGGACGACGATCGCCCGTTCGAGCTCAAGGAGGACGGCTTCGCGCGGCTCGACGCGGCGATCCGGGCCTGCGCGGAGCATGGGCTGTACTCCGTCATCGACCTGCACACCGTGCCCGGGGCGCAGAACCAGCACTGGCACAGCGACAACCCGACGCACTGGGCGAGCTTCTGGACCCACCGGCACTTCCAGGACCGCGCGGTGCACCTGTGGGAGGCGTTCGCCGAGCGCTACCGCGACGACCCGTGGGTGGCAGGGTACAACCCGCTCAACGAGCCCGCCGACGTGACCGGCGCTGCCATCGGGCCGTTCTACGAGCGGGTGGCCGCGGCGATCCGCGCGATCGACGCCGGCCACGTGCTGTTCCTCGACGGCAACCGCTACTCGACGGACTTCAGCGCCTTCGACGAGCCGCTGCCGAACACCGTGTACACCACGCACGACTACGCGCTCCCGGGGTTCGTCGACGGCGGGCCGTACCCGGGGGAGTCGCGGGGGCAGTACGTGGACAAGGCGCGGCTGGAGGAGACGTTCCTGCAGCGTACGGAGTACATGCGGCGCACCGGCACACCCATCTGGATCGGCGAGTTCGGGCCCGTCTACACCGGTGACGCGGAGCGCGACGCCATGCGCTACCAGGTGCTGCAGGACCAGCTGGAGATCTACGGGCGGCACGGCGCCGGGTGGAGCCTGTGGACGTACAAGGACATCGGCCTGCAGGGGCTGGCGTACGCGGCGCCGGACTCGCCGTACCTGACCCGCATCCAGGCGTTCCTCGAGAAGAAGGCCCGGCTGGGCGCCGACTCGTGGGGCAGCACCGACGCCGGCGTCCGCGACCTCGTCCGGCCCGTCGAGGAGATGTTCGCGCGGGAGTTCCCGGACTTCCAGCCGTACCCGTGGAACGCGCAGCGGTGGATCCACCAGCTGATGCGGCACATCATGTTCGCCGAGCCGCTCGTGGACGAGTTCGCCGCGTGCTTCGCGGGCCTCACCGCCGCGGAGGCGGCGGACCTGGCCGATTCCTTCCGCCTGGACCGTTGCGTACGCCGGGAGCCCCTGCTGGACCTCCTACGTGACCTGCCGCAGTGACCCGCCCGCCGTGCCGGTGCCGTCCCGCGGAGGCAGCGGGAGCACCGGCGCGCCCGGGCCGGCGCCCAGCCGGGCCGACGACTCGGCGGTCGCCCCGAACAGCTCCAGCACGCCGGTGACCTGCAGAACCGTACGGACCACGCCCCGCGCGTTGATGATCTGCGGCGTCTTCCCGGCCTGCCGCGCCAGCAGGAAGCCCTCGAGCAGCGCGCCGATCGCCTCCCTGCCGAGGACCGCGGTGTCGTGCAGGTCGACGACGAGCAGCGGTGCGCGGTTGTCGTGCACGGCGTCGTACAGTTCATGGCGGAGCTCGTCGCGGCAGTCCGCGTCGAGGTCGCCGAAGAGCCGCAGGCACACTTCCCTGCCTCCGTCGACCATGACCCGAATGATTCTGAAATGCTCCGGCCGCATGGTTCTTTCTAGCAGCGGGCCCCCGGCGTCTCCCCCGAACGGGTGACGCGAGGGCCCGGATTTGCGCCGCCGGCGGCCGGGTATCACGACGCGTTCCACCATCCACGAAACAGACAGGACCTCATGGCCACCGAGCACAGCATCAACCCGCAGTTCCGCGCCAACGCATCCGGCGAGGACGGCGCCCCGGCGGTCGCCACCGACCACAGCGACGAGGCCATGTGGCGGCTGCGGCACCCGTTCGAGCCGGCCCCGGCGGGCCACGACGGCGCCGCCGACCCCGACGGGACCACCGCGGCCTGACCGGGGGCCGGATGCCGTCAGGCCGGGCGGACGCCCCGGACCCGGCTGACGGCGCCGGACACCCCGCCCAGCTCCCGGTCGAGGGATTCCTGGGCGTCGCGCATCGCCTCGGCGTACGCGGGCTCGCCGAGCCGGCGCATGCCCTCCTCCGGGGCGACGTCCTCGACCACCGAGCTCACCCACCAGATGGTGCCGAACGGGTCCCGCACCCGGCCCCCGCGCTGGCCGAACGCGTGGGTGGCCGCCGCGGTGACGACCCGAGCGCCGGCCGCGACCGCCCGCCGCATCGTGGCGTCCGCGTCCGCCACGAACACCCGCAGCAGCGAGGGCATCTCGGGCCAGCCGGGCCGCCGGTCGAACGCGAGCAGGACGGTGTCGCCCACCCGGATCTCGGCGTGCCCGATGGAGCCGTCCTCGAGCGGCACCCGGGCGAGTTCCACGCCCTCGAAGGTGGCGGCGACGAAATCGAGCAGCAGCCCGGTGTCGGGGGTCACGATCCACGGGGCGACGGTGGTGTATCCGGCGGGAGTCGTCGAAGTCATGCGCCGACCGTAGGGCGGCTTCCGGCCACTTCCCGTCCGCAATCGGCTCAGGGGCGGACGGGATGGAAGCCGTACGGCAGCTCCAGCCGGTGCGCCGCCAGCAGCTCCTCATCCGCGAGCAGGTCCGCGGTCGGGCCGTCGGCGGCGATGCGGCCACCGTCGAGGATCACCGAGCGGGAGCAGAGCTGCATCGCGTACGGCAGGTCGTGCGTCACCATCAGCACGGTCACCGGCAGCCGCTGCAGGATCTCGGCGAGCTCACGACGGCTCGCCGGGTCGAGGTTGGACGACGGCTCGTCGAGCACCAGCAGCTGCGGGCGCATCGCCAGCACCGTGGCGACCGCGACACGCCGCCGCTGCCCGAACGACAGGTGGTGTGGCACCTGGTCGCGGTGCTCCGCCATGCCGACCGCGGCGAGCGCCTCGTCGACCCGCTCGCTCAGCTCCGCGCCGCGCAGTCCCAGGTTGGCCGGGCCGAACGCCACGTCCTCGGCGACCGTCGGCATGAACAGCTGGTCGTCGGGATCCTGGAAGACGATGCCCACCCGGCGGCGGATCTCCGCGAGCCGGGCCCGGTCGCGCGCCTCCACCCGCAGGCCGCCGACCTCGACCGTGCCGGCGCCGCCGTGCAGCACGCCGTTGAGGTGCAGCACCAGCGTCGTCTTGCCGGCCCCGTTCGGCCCGAGCAGCGCGACACGCTCGCCCTCCGCGACGGTCAGGTCCACCCCGCGCAGGGCCACGCTGCCGTCCGGGTACGCGTACGTCAGCCCCGACACCTGCAGCCCGGCGGTCACCGGAGCGCCGCCGTCAGAGCGATGGCGACCGCCGCCGCGGGCAGAGCCGCCGACTGTGCCCACTGGCCGGCCGTCGCGCCCCCGGCCTCGGGACGGGGCAGCCGCCCGTCGTATCCCCGCGACACCATCGCCAGATAGACCCTCTCACCGCGCTCGTACGCCCGCAGGAACAGCGACCCGACGCTGACCGCGAAGGCCTTGACCTGCCACAGGAACCTCGGATCGTAGCCCCGCGACAACCGGGCGATCCGCATCCGCCGCGCGTCCTCGGCCAGGATGTCGAGGTAGCGCAGCATGAACGTGGCGATCTGGGTGAACACCGACGGCACGCGCAGCCGGTCCAGGCCCAG
The DNA here is from genome assembly GCF_016464385.1 of Nucisporomicrobium flavum. Taxonomy (GTDB): domain Bacteria; phylum Actinomycetota; class Actinomycetes; order Mycobacteriales; family Micromonosporaceae; genus Actinoplanes; species Actinoplanes flavus_A. The sequence continues at coordinate 116,157 of NZ_JADMLH010000013.1, forward strand.
GATCAGGTCGCGCATGGTGGTCGAGGCGGCGAGCAGCAGGGACGCCACGACGCCGAGCGTGCCCTTGGCGACGATGTTCCAGGCGCCGTACAGGCCGTCGACCGACAGCGACATGCCGAGCCAGCCGATCCGCTCGCCGTGCCCGGCGAACGGCAGGGCGACGGCGAGCAGCACGAACGGCAGCTCGATGCTCGCGCGCTTGGCCAGCCACCCCAGGGGTACGCGCGCCAGCACGGCGACGGCCGCCAGCAGCAGCGCGAAGCCGGCGAAGGCGAGGAACTCCTCGCGCGGGGTCAGCACGACCACGATGGTGAACAGCAGCGTGGCGAGGATCTTCACCTCGGGTGGGAGCCGGTGCACCACGCTGGGGCGGTCCAGGTGCAGCGGATGGGCGTGACCGGCACCCACTAGACCTCAGCTTCCGTCGGCGCGTCGGCGGGGCGTGGGCTGGACTTCGGGTCCGGGCGGCGGCGGGCCAGCCGGAAGAGGCCGGCGCCGATGCCGAACGTGACCAGCACGCCGAGCACGCCCGACAGCCCGGTGGACAGCGCCCCGTCGCCGAGGCCGCGGATGCCATAGCCGGCCAGCGGGCTGTCGTCCAGCTGGTGGTCCTGCTCCTTCTGGGCCATGCAGGTGCCGCCGGTGATCCGGCCCTCGGCGTCGAACGTGCAGCCCTGCCGGGCGGTGGCGTCCAGCCCGTCCGGGCTGCCGGAGGCGAACGAGCTCACCACGCCGGCCAGCAGCAGGGCGACGAGCAGGCCGCCGGCCAGGAACCATCCGAGTCGCCTGCTCATGCGGCACCTCCGCCCACGGGTACGGGCTCGGCCACGGGCACCTTGCGGAACCGGCGCAGCGCGTAGACCAGGTCGGGGCGTACGCGGGCCACGGTCATGACGGTCGTCGCCGCGATCAGCCCCTCGCCGATGCCGATCAGCGTGTGCACGCCGGCCATGGTGCCGGCGATCGCCGGCAGCGACAGCTGGGTGGTGCCGCCCAGCCAGTACTCGGCGACGAAGCCCTGCGAGGCGATGACGACACTCACCACCGACGCGGCGAACGCCGTCACGCCCAGCCCGGCCGGCGTCTTCGGCAGGATCCGCAGCAGCGCCGCCACCAGCAGGTAGCCCGCGGCCGTGCCGAGCAGGGCCATGTTGGTGATGTTCAGCCCGATCGCGGTGAGCCCGCCGTCGGCGAAGAGCAGGCACTGGACGATCAGCACGGTGGAGACGCACAGCGCGCCCACCCACGGGCCGACGAGGATCACCGCCAGGGTGCCGCCGAGCAGGTGACCGGAGACGCCGGGCAGCACCTGGAAGTTGAGCATCTGCACGGCGAAGATGAACGCCGCCACGAGCCCCGCCATCGGCGCGAGCCGGTCGTCGAGGTCGGCGCGGGCCCGCCACACGCAGAACGCGAGCGCGGCGGCGGCGAAGGCGGCGAACACCGCCGACACCGGGCCGTTCACGATCCCGTTGGCGATGTGCATCGCCACTGTGTCCATCGAGCCTCCCCAGGCTGCCTTCGGTACGGGCCAGCATATTGGGAGCCCATGGTTATTGCATAGTATTGGCAACTAGGTCACAGTGGCGGCCTCCCACGCCCGTACAGCACCGTGCCCGCCCGGTTCTCCGGGCGGGCACGGGTCGTGCGTCGGCGGTGGAGTCAGCTGCCGATGAGAGCGCGCGCCTTGTCCGGCCACGTGCCGAGGCTCGGCGCGAGCCGCATCCCGGCCGCGGTGATGGTGGACTTCAGCGTCGCCGGGTCGGCGGCGGCCAGCTGCTCGAAGGTGGTGATGCCGCCGGCGGCCAGCGCCATCGCCATCTTCGGGCCGATGCCGGCGATCCGGGTGAGGTCGTCGGGCTCGTGGTCCGGCCCGGCGCCGACCGGCTCGGCCTCCACCGCGGTTCCGGTGGCCCCGACCGGCTCGGTGACCGGTTCGGCCGCGAGCTCCGCGACGGCGGCGGCGACGGGCTCGGGCGTGGATGCGGCGACGGGCTCGGGCGTGGATGCGGCGACCGACTCGGGCGTGGGAACGGTGAGCGGTGCCGGTGCCGGCTCGGCAACCGGTTCGGCGACAGGCTCCGCGACCGGCTCTGCCACGGCTACGGCCGCCGGCGCCGGGGTGACCGGCTCCGGCGCGACCGGTTCGGTGGTGACGGCGACGGGCTCGGGTGCGACGGACACCGCGGTCGGCTGCGGCCGCGTGGCCACGGCGACCGGGGACGGCTTCGGCTCCGCGGCGGCCGCCGGCTCGGCGGCGACCGGCTCGAGCTCGGCCTCGGCCTCCGGCTCCGGCTCCGGCTCCGGCTCGGAGTCGGCCACCGCTGCGCGCGGCTCCGGGACCGCGGACCCGGCCGGTTCCCCGGCGGGCGGCTCGGCGGGCTGCGCGACCGCGGCGGGGCCGGGCTCCGCTGACTGGGCGGTGACCTGGCGTCCCCGCAGCAGCCAGCCGGCGAGCACGCCGACCACCAGCCCGGCAACGAAGGAGAGGAACGATGCCACTGCATGCCTCCGGACGGCTTCGGGTGAAGATGTAGCGCGCATCATAGGGGAGTGCCCCACGGGTCCCACACCTGAACCGCCGTCACCGGCGGTCACATCGATGTCTAGCTGGGGCGGGCCGGTGCCGCGCCGGTGAGGAAGCCGGCTTTCACCAGCGTGCGGCTGAGCGGCCGGGCGAGCTCGGCCAGCCGGGCGCAGCCGTCGGTGCCGAGAACCTCGTACGCGGGCGCCGCCAGCCGGTCGGTCTCCGCCTCGAGGCGGGCGCGCAGCTCGCGGCCCTCGTCGGTGAGTTCGTCGCCGGCCATCAAGCCGCGGGAGCGCAGGGACTCCTGCTCGGCCGCCCACTCCTCGCGGCTCCATCCGCGGCTGGCGCGCAGGAATCCGCCGTCGGCCTGGCCCGACGCCGCGTGCAGGATCATCGACTGCAGGCCCGTCACCCCGGCCAGCAGCAGCGCCGCCACATGACCGTCGCCGCGGAACTCGCGCAGCAGCATCTGGGCGTGCCACAGCACCAGGTGCGGCTCCTTGGGCCACTCCAGCTCGGCGTGGGCTGCGTACAGCGGGCGGCCCGCCAGGTGAGCCGTCGCCGACTCGGCCGCGCGTCGTGCCAGGGCCGCCGCCTCCGCGACCTCCTCGCTGCGCAGGGTGTCGCCGAGCCCCCGGTGCAGGGCGGCGTCCGCCGCGGCGAGCCGGGCCTCGATCGCCGCCGCCGGGGTCACGGTCGCCCAGATCGCCGGGAGGAACCGGGCCACCCGGTCGGCCCGGAAGTTGTAGAACGTCGCGACGACCGGGCCGGGGCCGACCGCGCCGAAGACCCCGCCCCGGCTGGCGAAGTAGCCGGCGCCGGCGGAGATGCCGAGGGCCTCGTACCGCTCCGCGGCCTCGGGGACGAAGTAGACCATCGAGTGCAGGGGCTCGGCGAGCCGCCAGGCCTCCCGGGCGACCGCCGGATCGAGGGATGTCATCCCCGCATCCTGTCATTACCCGCCGGTAGGCGCGACGGTCAGTGCGGCGAGACCGGCCACCGCCTGCACGTCGACCCGGTCGGCGGTGTCCGTCCACGCCCGGGTGGTGAAGGTCTGCCCGGCTGCCACGCCGCGGTGCGTACGCCCGCCGAGCATCACCGACCCCGCCCCGCGTCCCACCTGCACGCGAACCGATGCCGCCCCGGCGGTCCGTACGTCGAACAGGCTGACGCCGCCGGACATCCGTACGGTCAGCGTCCCGTCCGGCCGGGGCAGCGTGAGCATGATCCGGCTCGCGCCGCCGCTGAGGTCGACCCCGCCGACCCGCCCGCCGCTGAGGTCGATCGTGCTGCTGTCGGCGCCGCCGGCCACCCGCAGGTCCCACCGCACCCGCGTGCTGAGCGCGACGTCCACCGCGTCGGCGTCCCCGTCGAGGCTCAGCCGGATCCGCCCGTCCCGCTCCTCCGCGCGTGGCGCCACCGCGCTGCCCGCCGGCGTACTGACCCGGTAGAGCGAATCGCCCAGATCGGCGGTCCGCAGCGTGATCGTCCTGGCACCGTCGACCAGATCGAAGGCGGCGGCGGTACGCCCGCCCAGCGCGCCGGTCACCGTGTGCGCGGCTGCGGCGGCCGCCGGCGGGCCCCACGGACGCGGCGCCGGCTCGTGGCGGCTCAGCGCGAGCACCGTGGCGCCGGTGAGGACGAGGGCGACGGCGGCGATCCCGGCCGCGACCAGCCACCGGCGCCCCGGCGGTCCGGCGACCGCGCCGGGAAGGTCGGCGGATGAGAGGCCCGGGTCCGGCGGGTCTGCCGGCGTGACCGAGGGCCAGGGGTCCACTGCGGCCGGTTCCGGCGACGGGTGGGCGGCCGGCGGAGCCTCGGCGGCGGGTGACGGATCTGAGGGCGACGTGCCTGCCGGTCCGGCGGTGGGAGGGCCCGGCGGGCGGCCGGTGAGAGCGAGCGACAGGGCGGCCCGGGACAGCGTCGGTCCGGTCCAGGTGGCCTCGGGCGGCGCCGTCGCTGCGCTGATCACCGGCAGTTCCTGGGTGGGTTCGTCCCCGGGCAGGGGTGTGTCGGGTGCGGGCCAGTCGGGCGGCGCGGCCTGCGCGGCCGGGTCGTCGGATTCCGGTCCGGTGGATCCCTGCATGGCGGTCCCTCCATGTCGGTGCACCCGTCGGTACGGGCGCCGGCGCCGCCGGGGCCGGGTCAGCCGTAAAAGTTGCGTGCCACGAAACATTGCGGGTCACGCAATTACTGCGTACGGTCGGCGGCATGGGGTTGCGCGAACGGAAGAAGGCCGAGACCCGGGCCGCCCTGAGCTGGGCGGCGATCCGGCTGACCGTGGAACGCGGGTACGAGGCCCTCAGGGTCGAGGACATCGCGGCCGCGGCGGGGGTCTCGCCCCGGACGTTCAACAACTACTTCTCGAGCAAGGCCGAGGCCATCACGTCCCGGCACCTCGACCGGCTCGTACGCTTCGCGGCGGAGGTCCGGCGCCGCCCGCCCGCCGAACCGCTCTGGGACGCGCTCGCCGGTGCCGCCCTGGCCGGGTTCGAGCCCGGTCCCGAGGTGATCGCGCATCCGGTGCCCGACCCGGTCCAGTGGGCCGCCGGCCTGCGCGTCATGGTCTCCGAGCCCGCACTGCAGGGCGAGATGCTGCGGGCGGGCGCGGCCGCGCGGGACGAGATCGCCGCGGCGGTCGCGGAGCGTACGGGCACCGACGCGGCCATCGACCTCTATCCGCACCTCGTGGCGGCGGCCGTGCTGGCCGTCGTCGACACCGTCACCACCCACCACCTGCGTACGGGCGCATCCGCCCCGGTCGAGCGGCTGCTCACCGAGGGCTTCGCCATGGTCGCGGCGGGACTGCCCGAGCCCCGCTGAACCGAGCCTCGCTGCCGGCGGACTCCCGAGTCGGCTGAGCCTGCGGGGCGGCGGGATCATGCCGGCCGCTCCGAGGGCGGCCGCTGCGAAGCCCGGCCACGGGCGGATGACCCGTACCTTCGAAAGGGGTCCACAATGGAGGTTCTCATCGCCGGCGCCGGGCCGAACGGCCTCATGCTCGCCTGCGAGCTCGCCCTGGCGGGCATCCGGCCGGTCGTGCTGGAGCGCCGCACCGAGCCGGGCGCCGAACAGCGCGCCAACGGCCTGGTCGGGCAGGTCGTCCGCATGCTGCACCGCCGCGGCCTGTACGAACGCCTGGCAGACAACGGCGGGCCACCGCAGCCCGCGCCCGGCTTCCTGTTCGGGGCGTTCCCGCTCGACCTTCACGACGTGCCGGACAATGCCGTCTTCACGCTGATGGTGCCACAGCAGCGGATCGAGCAGATGCTCTGCGAGCGGGCGGCGGAGCTCGGCGTCGACATCCGGCACGGGCACGAGGTCACCGGCTTCGCGCGGGCCGACGCCTCCGTCACGGTGCAGCTGCGGGACCGTCCGCCGCTCGAGGCCCGCTTTCTGGTCGGCGCGGACGGGGGCCGCAGCGTCGTCCGTAAGCTCGCCGGGATCGGCTTCCCCGGCGCGACCGACGATCGCGTGGTCTCCCGCGCCGCGCACGTCAGCGTGCCGGCGGAGCTGATCGGCGAGGACGGCAGTCTGATCGTGCCCGGCTACGGGGTGGTGCCCCCGCTGCGGCACCTCCGTACGGAGCGCGGCCTCGTCGTGTGGGGCATCATGCCCGGCCGGGCGCCGCTGCTGTCCACGATGGAGTGGGATCAGCCGGCCGAGGGCGAGCCGTCCCTTGCGGACCTGGCGGCCAGCGTACGGCGGGTCCTCGGCGCGGAGGTGCCCCTCGGGCCGCCCACGGGTGAGGGGCCGCACGTGCTGCGCCGGCTGTCCGGGGGCAACACCCGGCTGGCCGAGCGGTACCGGGACGGCCGGGTCCTGCTGCTCGGCGACGCGGCGCACGTGCACCCGGCGATCGGCGGCCCGGGCCTCAACCTCGGCCTGCAGGACGCCTTGAACCTCGGGTGGAAGCTGGCCGCCCACCTGCACGGGCGGGCGCCGGAGGGGCTGCTGGACACGTACGAGTCGGAGCGCCGCCCGGTAGCCGAACGCGTCACGATGCACACCCAGGCCCAGTCGGCGCTCATCGCGCCCGGCAGCCAGGTCACCGCGCTGCGGAAGCTCTTCGGGGAACTGCTCACGCTGCCCGCGACCCGCAAGCACATCGCGGACCTGCTGGCCGGGACGGACGTCCGCTACGACATGGGTACGGCCATGGGCGCGTACGTCGGACGCGCGGCGCCGGAGTTGCCCGGGCTGAGCGAGCTGACCCGTACCGGGCGGCCGCTGCTGCTGCTCGACCCGTCCGGCGGGCTCGGCGCCTCTTCCGTGGGGGCGTGGGCTGATCGGGTGGACGTGGTGGCGATGCCGGGCCTCGGGACGGCGATGCTGCTGCGGCCGGACACGTACGTCGCCTGGGAGGGTGACGACCGCGCCGGCCTGCACGACGCCCTGGCCCGATGGTTCGGCGCCGGGCGATCGGCCGCACGCGCCGGGCACTAGGCTGGCCGGGATGGAGGATCTGGCCGCCCGCCTCGCCGCGCTGGAGTTCCGGGACCTCACCCAGGAGCGCGTCACCGCCCTGATCATCGACACGGTCGTGGCCTGGGGCGAGGAGCGCGGCTGGCGCGTCTACCGCCGGGCGCCCAGCGTCGTCCGGCTGCCGCCGCCGCTGGACCGGCAGCACTCCGTGCTCGACGTGGCGCTGGCCCGCCCGTCCGCGCCGCCGATCGTGGTCGAGGTGGACCACACCGACCGGCGGCGCACCGTGGAGAAGCTGCTGGCGGAGGCCGAGGAGGGCCGCATCCCGTGCTGGATCCGGTGGGGCCCGGGCAGCATCGCCGAACCGCCCCCGCCGATCCACCTCATCGCGCTGCCGGTGACCCGCCAGCAAGGCCGCTACACGCGCACGGCAGCGCCGGAGCGTCCGGCACCGGAGCATTCGGCGCGACCGGTGACCGGCGAGGCCGCCGAACTGCCCCTGGACGGCGCCTGACCGCCACGGTGGCCGCATCGGCTCCGACCGTCCCGATCAGGTGCCGAAGATGGCGATCAGCGCGTCGGCGAAGGTGCGGCGCCAGTTCACGTAGTCGTGGCCGCCGGGGTATTCCGCGTACGTCACCGGGTAGCCCTTGGCGCGCAGGGCATCGCGGAAGCGGCGGGTGGCCGCCAGCAGGCTCGGCGTCCCGTCGGCGGCCGGTTGTGTCTCGCGGTCCCCGGCGTCCAGGTAGAAGCGCAGGTCGGCGCGGGGGCGGGCGGCGTACTCGCGGGTGAGCCACTCCGGCTCGCCGGCGCCCGGGCCGGGCCACCAGAAGCTGCCCGACTGGGCGATCACCGCGCCGACGGCCTCGGGTGCCCGCAGCGCCAGGTGGGCGGCGGCCAGCCCGCCCAGGGACACCCCGGCCACGCCGACGTCGCGGGGGTACGGGCTCAGCCCGTACGCCCGCCGCGCCCACGGCATCAGCTCGCGCAGCACGAAGCGGGTGGTCACCGGCGACGACGGTGCCAGGTCGGCGTCGCGGGTGGCGTCGGTGCCGTGCACGAAGAGCGTCACGAGCGGCGGGATCCGTCCGGCCGCGACGAGGTTGTCGACGGTCACCGGGTTCGCCAGCACGGTGCGGGCCAGGTACCCGTCGAAGACGATCAGCGCCGGCGCGCCCGCCCGGTCGGTGCCGGCGGGGCGGTGCACGCTGACCCGGCGCCCGCCGACGACGGCCTCCGCCAGCTCCCCGGCGGGGACGTCCGGGTCCGGCACCGACCAGGTCTCCGGGTCGGCGTGCGGCAGCGTCAGCACGGAGACCCAGCAGTCGCGGTCGGTCGGGTCGCCCGGGTCGCCGGGGAAGCGGAGGCGGCCGGGGTTCAGGAGGTCGATGTGCGCCGGCCCGCTGCCCGTGTCGTCGGGCGGGATCCGGGCCTGCTCCGGCGGCACGTGGGAGAGCCAGTACACGGTCCGCAGCCGGGCGGGCAGGCGTACGGTGCCGTGCCACACGTCGGTGCCGGGTTGCCGCCGCAGCGGCAGGCGGATCGATCCGGCGACCGAGGCCCGTTCCGCCTCGCCGCGCCACACGAAGGTGACCTCGACGAGCCCGCGGGCGTCGACGGCGGACACCAGCGGCGCCCCGGCCGTGACCGCGCGTTCCCAGAGATCCGCCGCCGGCACGCTGCCCAGGATGTCACGGATCAGCGCCGTCCGCGCCCCTTCAGGTGGCGGCCCAGGGCCCGCGCGATCTCCCGGTTGGCGTCGCGCTCGGCGATCGCCTGGCGCTTGTCGTACTCCCGTTTGCCCTTGGCCAGCGCGAGCTCGACTTTCGCCCAGCCGTCGTTGAAGTACAGCGAGAGCGGCACGAGCGCGATGCCGGGCTCGCGCAGTTTGTCGAGGATGCGCTCGATCTCGACGCGGTGCAGCAGCAGCTTGCGCGTACGCCGCGGCGCGTGGTTGGTCCACGAGCCGAAGCCGTACTCGGCGATGTGCAGGTTGTAGAGCATGAGCTCGCCCTCGTGCTCCTGGGCGAACGCGTCGACGATCGAGGCGTAGCCGGCGCGCAGCGACTTCACCTCGGTGCCGGCCAGCACGATGCCCGCCTCGTACGTCTTGAGGATCGCGTAGTCGTGGCGCGCCTTGCGGTTGGACGCGATGACCGTGCGACCGGTCTCCCTCGGCATGCGGCCCCCTCACGTCGGCCCGGCCGGTGCCGGGCGGCTCCTCGTGACGCTCGAGTCAACCGTGCGAGCCTACGACCCGGCCACCGATTTGCCCGCGACCCGGCCATGTCGCACCGCCGGCGGCGGGCCGTCCGCGCGGTGGCGCCTCGCGGGGCGTCTCGCCTTGCCGGCGGCGGGCCGTCCACGCGGGGAGCGTCTCGCGTTGCCGGCGGCGGGCCGTCCATGGGGCAGCCGAGCGCGTCCGCCGTCTCCTCGGCAAGATGGAGCGGGTGGCGGCCCGTCGCCCCGCCCGCGGGGCCCGTGGTGCGGGCGACGGCACGAGGAGAGGACCAAGGATGATCTTCATCACCGCGAAGTTCCAGATCAAGCCGGAGGACGCCGACCGCTGGCCGGAGATCGCCGGTGCGTTCACCCGCGCGACCCGCGCCGAACCGGGCTGCCTGTGGTTCGACTGGTCGCGCAGCGTCGACGACCCGAACGAGTACGTGCTCGTCGAGGCTTTCCGTGACGGCGAGGCGGGCGCGGCGCACGTCAACTCCGCGCACTTCAAGCAGGCGCAGCAGGACCTGCCGCCGCACCTGCGGTCCACGCCGCGCATCGTCAGCCAGACCATCGAGCAGGACGACTGGTCGGAGCTGGGCGAGCTCGCGGTCAAGTGAGCCGGGGGCGCGGCGGGCGCCGCGCCCCCACCGGGGGTCAGGAGATGGCCGCCTGCACGGCGGGCAGCCACCGGCCGGCGATCTTGCGGTTGCCGGCGTCGTTGGGGTGGACGCCGTCGCCGGTGTCGGTGGCCGGGTCGAAGCCGGTCCACTGGTCGACGACCGTGATCGGCGAGGCCGTGGTGGACAGCCCGGCCGCCCAGCCCGGGATCGCCGCGTTGAGGTCGCGGACGCGGGCCGCGCACTCGGGGCAGGTGGGCGGGTTCATCGGGATGATCTGCGCGACCAGGATCTTCATGGCCGGGTTCTGCGCGCGCATCTGGCCGACGAGCTTGGTGAAGGCCGCGAGGATCGTGGCGGTGGGCCGGTTGCTCCACACGTCGTTGGTGCCGAAGTGCATCATCACCACGTCCGGCCCGGTCGCCGCGAGCCAGGCCGGCAGCTGGTTCTGGTCGGCCACGTTGGTCGCCAGGAAGCCGCCATGGCCCTCGTTCTCCCCGTCGTACGGGAACCCGCATCCCTGCGCGGGCAGCGTGCCGACGAAGTCCACGCGTTCGGCCGGCAGTTGCTGCCACAGCAACGCCCGCCAGCAGCCGGGGGAGCCGGTGATCGAGTCGCCGAGCGGCATGGTCTTCACGGCCCGGCCGGCGGGCGGCGGGGTCGACGGCGGCGTGGACGGCGTGGACGGCGGCGTGCTGGGCACTGATCCCGTACAGGCGGTGCCGTTGAGGGTGAACGCGGTGGGGGAGGAGCCGGAGCCGGAGCCGTTGAAGCCGACGCTCGTGGTGGCGTTCGTGCCGAGCGAGCCGTTCCAGCCCGCGTTGCGCACGGTCACATTCGCGCCGGACTGGGTCGCCACCCCGTTCCACAGCTGGGTGACGGTCTGCCCGGACGGGAAGCTGAACCCGAGCGTCCAGGCGGTCACCGGGTCGCCGAGATTCGTGATCGCGATCGAGGCGCCGAAGCCGCCGGGCCACTGGTTGGTCACGCTGTAGGCGACCCGGCACCCCGCCGCCGCCTGGGCCGGCCCCGCGGCGGCCACGGCCGCCGCGCCGAGCAGCGCCGTGGCGGCGGCCAGGACAGCCATCGTTCGTCGATGCATGGGGATCCTCCGGGTGGGGAGCTGAACCGTGAAAGGGGAATGCCGCATTCTGACATGGGAGCGCTCCCAAAAAAAGACGTGAATCGATTGACTCGGATCGGCGGGCGAGGCATGGTGGGAACGCTCCCAAACCCCCGATTGCCGATTGGCGGACGCCCACATGTCGCTACTCGGAAAGCTGCTCGTCCCGGCCGTCGTGGTCCTCGGCGCCGGTCTCACCGTCATCCCCGCCGATGCCGCCGCGCCGTCCACCGGCGCGGCCGGCACGCTCGCCGCACGGCAGCTGGAACGGCTCGACCGCGGCCTGGTCAGCGTCCGCTCCGGCAGCGGCAACCTGGTCAGCTGGCGCTGGCTCGCCACCGACCCGTCCGACGTCGGTTTCCACGTCTACCGCGGCGGCACCCGGATCACCTCCGCGCCGGTCACCGGCTCCACGAACTACCTCGACGCCGGGGCCGCCGCGGGCGCCTCGTACACGGTGCGAGCGGTGGTCGGCGGCGTCGAGCAGGCCGCGGAGGGACCGTCGCTGAGCTTCACCAACGGCTACTACGACGTACGGATCCAGAATCCCAACTCCTCGGCGTACGCGGCCAACGACGCCAGCGTCGGCGACCTGGACGGCGACGGGCGCCTGGAGATCGTGCTCAAGTGGGAGCCGCTGAACGCCAAGGACAACTCGCAGTCCGGCGTCACCGACCCGGTGTACGTGGACGCGTACCGGCTCGACGGCACCCGGCTGTGGCGCATCAACCTCGGCCGCAACATCCGGGCCGGCGCGCACTACACCCAGTTCCAGGTGTACGACTACGACGGCGACGGGCGCGCCGAGGTGGCCATGAAGACCGCGGACGCCACGGTCTCGGGCACCGGGCAGGTCATCGGCAACGCCAACGCCGACTACCGCAACTCCAGCGGGTACATCCTCAGCGGCCCCGAATTCCTGACGATGTTCGACGGGCGTACCGGCGCGGCGCTGTCCACCGTCGACTACGTGCCGCCGCGGGGCACCGTCTCGTCGTGGGGTGACTCGTACGGCAACCGCGTCGACCGGTTCCTGGCGGGGACCGCGTACCTGGACGGGCAGCGGCCCAGCCTCATCATGGCCCGCGGCTACTACACCCGTACCGTTGTCGTGGCCTGGGATTTCCGCAACGGCGCGCTGACCCGGCGCTGGACCTTCGACAGCAACAGCTCGACCAACCCGGGCACCGCCGGGCAGGGCAACCACCAGCTGGCGATCGCGGACGTGGACGCCGACGGCCGCGACGAGATCGTGTACGGCTCGCTGGCGATCGACGACAACAGCGCCCGGCTGTGGAACACCGGCTACGGCCACGGCGACACCCTGCACGTCGGCGATCTCGACCCGGCGCGCCCGGGGCTCGAGGTGTTCAAGGTGGACGAGGACGCGAGCAAGCCGTCGTCCTGGTTCGCCGACGCCCGTACCGGTCAGATCCTGTGGTCGACCCCGGCCGCCGGGGACAACGGCCGTGGCGTCTCCGGCGACATCTGGGCCGGCAGCCCGGGTGCGGAGTCGTGGTCGTCGATCCCCGACGGCGTCCGCAGCCCGTCCGGCGCGGTGGTGGCGTCGCGCAAACCCGGCTCCACCAACTTCCTCGCCTGGTGGGACGCCGACCCGGTACGGGAACTGCTGGACGGCACCCACATCGACAAGTACGGCACCTCCGGTGACACGCGGCTGCTGACGGCCTCGGGCGTGCATTCGAACAACGGCACCAAATCGACGCCCTCGCTCTCCGGCGACCTGCTCGGCGACTGGCGCGAGGAAGTCATCTGGCCCACGAGCGACAACACGGCGCTGCGGATCTACTCGACCCCGGTGCCGACCGACCGGCGGATCACCACGCTGCTGCAGGACTCGCAGTACCGCACCGCGCTCGCGTGGCAGAACACCGCGTACAACCAGCCGCCGCACCCGAGCTTCTTCATCGGTTCGGGCATGGCGACCCCTCCTCGGCCGGTAGCCGCCCGCTGAGGAACGAAGGCCTCGCGGCCGGCCCATCGCGGCCGGCCGCGCAGGTGCCCGCCGGTGCCTGGTGAGTGGGACGACCGCCGGCGGGTGCCGTGGGCGGCGGCCGGGAGGAGAGGGCCCGGCCGCCGCCCCTTCACGGCGGCGGCGAGCTGCCCCGCTGCCGCCGTGGACGGCGCTACGACCGCCGGAGCAGCGCTCCCGGATCCAGGCCACGGATCGAGGCGTCCAGCACCTTCGCGGTGTGCGCGAGGGCGATCTCACCGCCGAGGCGGCGTACCGAGGCGGCGACCTGCATCAGGCAGCCGGGGTTGGCGGTCACCAGCAGCTCCGCGCCGGTGGCCAGGACGTTGCGGGCCTTGCGGTCGCCGAGCTCCGCCGCGGGCTCCGGGTTCAGCACGTTCCAGATGCCGGCCGAACCGCAGCAAATCTCCGGGTCGGCGATCTCCTTCACGGTCAGCCCGGGGATTCCCCACAGCAGGGCGCGGGGCTGGGCCCGTACGCCCTGGGCGTGCGCGAGGTGGCAGGCGTCGTGGTACGCGACCGTCAGCGGCAGCGGGTGCCGTGGCGCGACCGGGCCCAGCTCGACCAGGATCTCCGACAGGTCGCGCACCTTCGCGGCGAACGCGGCGGCGGGCTCGGCGTACCGTGGATCGTCACGCAGCAGGTCGGCGTACTCCTTCATCGACGAGCCGCAGCCCGCCGCGTTGACCACCACGTGGTCCACGCCGGCGCGCGCGAACGTGTCGATGAGGCGCCGGGCGAAGCGCTGCGCCTCCCGCTCGCGTCCGTTGTGGACGCTCAGCGCGCCGCAGCAGCCCTGCCCGCGCGGGACGACGACATCGCAGCCCTCCGCGGCCAGGATCCGGATCGTCGCCGAGTTCACGTCCGGGAAGAACGCGCCCTGCACGCAGCCGGTCAGCACGCCGACCACCGCCCGCCGCGTGCCGCGGGCCGGGATGAGGCGCGGGGGAGCGGGCACCCGGCCCAGCCGCGGCGCCAGCGACTCCAGCGTGGCCAGCGTCGGGCCCAGCCGCTCCATCAGGCCGGTCCGTGCGACCAGGCGCTGCAGGCCCGACGCCTGGTACGCCCGCAGCGGCCCGCGCAGCAGCCGCAACCGCCGCGGGTACGGGAACAGCGAGAAGATAGCCGCACGCAGGGCACGCTGGGCGGGCGTACGGTCGAAGCGCCGCTCGACCTGCGCACGGGTGTCCTCGATGAGCCGGTCGTAGCGCACTCCCGACGGGCACGCGGTCACACACGCCATGCAGCCCAGGCAGCGGTCGTAGTGCCGGACCATCGACGCGGTCATCGGCTCGCCGTCCAGGCCCTCCTTCATGAGGTAGATCCGGCCGCGCGGGGAATCCATCTCCTCGCCCCACAGCGCGTACGTCGGGCAGGTGGTCAGGCAGAAGCCGCAGTGCACGCAGTCGTCGACGATGTCGGAGCGCGGGGGCCGGTGGTCGTCGAACGCTGGCTCGCCGGCCACCGGCCCCAGCACATCGCGCGGACCGTCCTGCGTACCCCAGGTGCTGTCGACCATCAGATGCCTCCCACGAAGCGTCCCGGCGCGAAGTGGTGGCCCGGGTCGAACTGGTCCTTCACCCGCCGCATGAGGTCGAGACCCGGCACCGGCCCCCACATGTCGACGGCCTGCCGGACCTCGGCCGGCGCGGTCAGCACGACGGTGTGCCCGCCCGCGCGGACCGTCTCGGCGCGCAGCCGTTCCACGATGCGGGGCGCGTCCTGATCGCTGCCGACGGCGGCGTACAGGACGCCGGTGCCGGCGGAGCCGCGGATGCCGGTCTCCGCCGCCGCCTCGACCAGGTCCGGGACCTTCGACAGCGCGGCGGTCAGCTTCAGGCCGGTGCCGCCGGGCTGCCACGGGTACGCGCCCCACCAGGACGGCGGCTCGCCGATCTGCCCGCCGAGGACCTTCTCCAGCCGGGCCGCGCGGTCGCGGACGCCCTCCGCGGTGCCCTCGACCAGCACGGCGACCGTGACCTCGCCGTCCGGCGGGCGGTCCACCTCCACGGCGGACGGCACGACCTGCTCGTCGCGGACCGCCGCCAGCAGGGCGCCCAGCCCGGACGCCGGGACCGTACGCGTCACCACCGCCCGCGCCGGGGGCACCGGGTGCAGCCGGAACGCGCACTCGGTGATCAGCCCGAGGGTGCCGTACGAGCCGGTGAAGAGCTTGCCCAGGTCGTACCCGGCGACGTTCTTGACGACCTTGCCACCCGAGTGCGCGACCGTCCCGCCCGGCCGCACCACCGTGATGCCGATGAGCAGGTCGCGGGCGGTGCCGTAGAGCATCCGGCGCGGGCCGCTGATGTTCGCCGCGACGCTGCCGCCGACGGTGGCGCCGGGCAGTGGGCTGTCCAGCGCGAGCTGCTGCGAGCCGAAGTCCAGCGTGGACAGTGGCGTGCCGGCGCGCAGCACGGTGATGAGGTCCCCGGCAGCGTGCTCGACGACGCCGGTGAGCCGGTGGGTGTCCACGATCAGGTCGAGCCGCCGGGGCGGCGGCCCCCAGCCGAGCTTCGTGCCGCCGCCGCGCACCACGACGGCGAAGTCATGCGCGGCCGCCGCGCGCAGCAGCTCCGACGCCTCCTCGGTGCTCCCGGGAGCAGCGACGAAGCGCGCCGGCACGCCGGCCACGTGGTCGTCCTCGGTCGCCGGCCGCCAGTCCATCAGAAGATCTCCGCCGGGGCGGGCGCGTCGGAGGCGCTGTGCCGCCGGGGCACCTCGCCGCACAGCCGCGGCGTCGGGAAGATCTTGCCCGGGTTGGCGAGCCCGGCCGGGTCGAACGCGCACCGCAGGAGCTGCATGGTCTCCAGGTCGTCGTCGGTGAACATCCGCGGCATGTACTTCGCCTTGTCGGTGCCCACGCCGTGCTCGCCGGTGATCGACCCGCCGTACTCGATGCAGAGGTCGATGATCGCGCCGGAGACCTCCTCGGCCCGCTCGGCCTCGCCGTCGGTGGCCGCGTCGAACAGCACCAGCGGGTGCAGGTTGCCGTCGCCGGCGTGGAAGACGTTGGCCACCCGTACGCCGTGGGCGCCCGCGACCTCGCCGATGCGGTGCAGCACCTCGGGCAGCGCGGTCCGCGGGATCACGCCGTCCTGCACGATGTAGTCGGGGCTGATCCGCCCGACCGCGGCGAACGCCGACTTGCGGCCCTTCCAGAACAGCGCCCGCTCGGCGTCGTCCGCGGCGATCCGCAACTCGGTCGCGCCGTTGGCCTCGCACAGCGCGGTGACCTGCGCGAACTGGGCGGCGACCTCGGCGGCCGGGCCGTCCAGCTCGACGATCAGCACCGCGCCGGCGCCGGGCGGATAGCCGCAGGCCACGGCGGCCTCGGCCGCCTCGATCGCGAGCGCGTCCATCATCTCGACCGCCGCCGGCACCACCCCGGCCGCGATGATCGCGGAGGTGGCCGCTCCGGCCGCGTCGGTGGTCGCGAAGGCGGCGAGCAGCGTACGCACCGACTCCGGCAGGCGGGTCAGGCGTACGGTGACCCGCGTGGCGATGCCCAGCGTGCCCTCGGAGCCGACGAACGCGCCGAGCAGGTCGTAGCCGGGGGTGTCCGGGGCCCGCCCGCCGAGCTCCACCAGGTCGCCGTCCGGCGTGACGATCTCCGCGCCGAGCACGTGGTTGGTGGTGAAGCCGTACTTCAGGCAGTGCGCGCCGCCGGAATTCTCGGCCACGTTGCCGCCGATCGAGCAGATCTGCTGGCTCGACGGGTCGGGCGCGTAGTAGTAGCCGTGCGCCGTGGCGGCCCGGGTGACCTGCAGGTTGATGACGCCCGGCTGCACGACGGCTCGCTCGTCGGCGGGCGCCACCTCGAGGATGTCGCGCATCTTCGCCGTCACGATCAGCACGCCGTCGGCGTGCGGGAGGGCTCCGCCGGACAGCCCGGTGCCGGACCCGCGGGCGACGAACGGCACGCCGGCGGCGACGCAGGCCGCGACCGTACGGGCACACTCGCCGGCGTCCCGGGGCAGCACCACCAGCCCCGGCGTGACCTTGTAGTGGGCGAGGCCGTCGCACTCGTACGTCCGCAGCTCGACCCGGTCGGACACCACCCGGTCCGAGCCCAGCGCCGTGCGCAGCCCGGCCGCGAGTTCTTCCAGCGAAGTCATGAGCGACCTCCTGTGCCCCATCCAACCGCCCCGCCGCCGCCCACGAAAGGACTGAAGGCAATTTACTTAGCCGCGGTCACGGGCGGAGTCGAGACGTCCGCGGAGGGTATCCACGTATGTCGATCTTCCCGTAGTGTCTCGGGCGTCCGGGAGATCCCTGGGACGACTTGCAGGAGGCATGCGTGCGCATACGCAGACGGTCCGCCGTCGCCGGAATCATCGCCGCCACCACGATCATCGCCACCGCGCCCATCGGCGCGAACGCGGCACCCGCCGACCCCTCGCCGGCCGCGGCCACGCCGCTCACCGGCGAGGACCTCGATCCCGACTACGAGTTCGTCGACAACCGCGGCGGCAGTGCAGCTCCCACTGCCGGCCAGCGGTCGCTCGTCCGCGACGACAACCTCGTCACCCGCTGGAACAGGCTCGGCACCCCGGCCTCGGTCGCGCCCGCGAAGGGCCGCCTCGCGACCGGGCTCGCCGGCACCCCGGAGACCGTCGCCCGCCGCTACCTCAAGAACAGCGCCGGCCTCTTCTCGCTGCGCTCCGCCGCGGTCGACGAGCTCGACACCGTCGCCCAGACCAGGATCGGCAAGGGCACGGTCGTGCTCCTGCGCCAGCGGTACGGCGGCCTGCCCGCCGCGCACGACGGCCTGGTCGCGGTCGCGGTGAAGGACGGCGACGTCCTGCGCGTCACGTCCTCACTGAGCCCGCGCACCGCCAGGCCCGCCGCCGCTCGCCTCAAGGCCGCCGACGCGTTGGCTGCCGCGCTGACCGACGCGAAGATCGCCCGGGCCGGCCTGGCCGACTCCCGCGTCCGGCTGGTGGCCGTGCCGATGCCCGGTGCCGACCCGCGTGCGGCCTACGAGGTCGTCGTGATGGGCAAGAGCGCCGACCACCCGCTGGCCTACACGACGTACGTCGACGCGGTCGACGGCTCGGTGCTGATGCGCGAGAACCTCGTGAACTTCGCCGAGGACGACCCGCACTGGAAGGTCTTCCCGGCCACGCCGCCGGCCGGCGGTGCCGACACCCGCCAGCTGTGGTGCGCCACCGCGGCGACCGGCTGCGCGCGGCAGGTGCTCGACCCGGCCACCGGCAAGCCCTGGGACGTCGACGCCGCCACGGGGACGCCGACGTTCACCACGACCGGCAACTCCGCCGAGTCGGTCCGCCTGTGGGGCGACGGCAGCCCGGCGACGCCCGCGGCCACCCGCACCGACCGCGAGTACGTCTACCCGTTCACGAACCAGTGGAACACCAGCAAGTGCGACCCGGCCACGCTGAGCTCGCCGCAGCAGGCCGACGTGGACGCCGCCACGGCCAACCTGTTCGCGATGCACAACCGCATGCACGACTGGTCGTACAAGCTGGGCTTCACCGAGGCGACCTGGAACCTGCAGAAGGCGAACACCCTGCCGTACGGCAAGGGCGGCGACGCCGAGCGCGGTAACGCCCAGCAGGGCGCCGCGACCGCCACCACGCGCAACAACGCCAACCAGGCCACCCCGCCGGACGGCATGCAGCCCACCACGAACATGTACATGTGGCAGCCGTTCGCGGGGGCCGCGTACCCGCCGTGCGTCGACGGCGACTTCGACATGACGGTCATCGGGCACGAGTACACCCACGCGATCAGCAACCGTATGGTCGCCGGTCCCGACGCGGGCATCAGCTCGACGCAGGGCGGCGCGATGGGGGAGAGCTGGTCCGACCTCACGGCGATGGAGTACCTGTTCGAGAGCGGCTACACCCCGCGGGGCAACACGCCGTACGTCACCGGCGGCTACGTCACCGGCGACCTCGCGACCGGCATCCGCAACTACGACATGAGCAACAGCCCGCTCAACTACTCCAACTACGGGTACGACCGCGGCTCGGCCGTGCACCCCGACGGTGAGATCTGGAGCGCGACGAACTTCGACGTGCGCCGCGCCCTCATCGCCAGGTACGGCTCGGGCACCCGGGCGCAGCAGGAGAGCTGCGCGGCGGGCACCACCCCGGCGACCGAGTGCCCTGGCAACCGGCGCTGGATCCAGCTGGTGTTCGACTCGTACCTGCTGGCGGCCACCGGCCAGATCAGCATGCTGGACATGCGCGACAACATGATCACCGCGGACGCGCTGCGCTTCGACGGGGCGAACGCCGAGCTGCTGTGGAACGCGTTCGCCGCCCGTGGCATGGGCGCCGGCGCCGCCAGCGGCCCGTCCGACGCCGACCCGGTGCCCAGCTTCGCGTCGCCGTACGTGGAGAACTCCGAGGTCACGTTCAAGGCGCTCGGCGAGGCCGCGGGCAAGCCGGTCCGGCTCTACGTCGGCGACTACGACTTCGGTTCCGTGCCGATCGCCGACACCGACCCGGCCACCGCGCTGCCCGACACCGTGACGCTCGCGCCGGGCACGTACCGGTTCCTCGCCATCGGCGCGGGCTTCGGCCACAAGCGGTTCACCCAGACCATCTACCCGGGGGTCACCTCCCAGGTCGGCGTGGTCATGCCCACGAACCTCGCCTCGGCCGCGGCCGGCGCGACGATCACCGGTGACGGCACCAACCTCGGCCGGCTCACCGACGAGGCCGAGGGCACGGCGTGGACCGCCACCGGTGGCGCGGCCGGCCGGCAGGTCACCGTGGACCTGCCCACCGACGCGGCGAAGCTGGTCTCCCGGGTGCAGCTCAGCGCCTTCCCGGGCGCCGGAGCGGCCACCAGCACGATGTTCAGCACGGTCCGCCAGTTCGAGATCCTGACCTGCAACGCGGCCGCGGGCGCGGACTGCGCGAGCGACGCCGGGTACCGGGTGGCGTTCACCAGCCCGGCCAACGCCTTCGACACCGGCCAGTTCCGGCCGAAGGTGCCCAACCTGGTGCTGAAGTCGTTCGCGGTGCGGCCGGCCCTGGCCACCCACGTGAAGCTTCGCGTGCTCACCAACCAGTGCACCGGCAACCCGCTCTACGCCGGTGAGCAGGAGAACGACCCGCGCAGCGTCAGCGACTGCGCCACCGGCTCCGCCGCCGCGAACAACGCGGTCGCCGCCGAGTTCCAGGTGTTCAGCAGCTGACCCACCGGCGGGGGGTGCGCCACGGCGTGCCCCCCGCCGCGGGCGCGCGTACGGCAGAATCGCGGGCCATGAACTCGAAGTGGTCCATCCGCTCGGAGAACTCCGTGCTCAGCATCTGCTCCAGGGACTCCGTGCTGTCGATCGGGTCGGTCGGGTCCGGGCTGTCCATCGGCTCGGTCGGCTCGTTCGCCTCGGTGTTCTCGGTCGGCTCGGTCCTGTGCGCGGGCTCGCTGCTGTCGGCGGCCTCGGTGCTGTCCGTGATGGCCTGGCGCGGCCGCCGATCGGTGACCGCCAGTCGCGGTACGCGCGCCGACAGGTACTTCACCTCGGTCTGACATGCCGGGGATGACCATGTCCCACCATGTCGATCTTGCGAAGGGTCACAGCCGTGTCCGTGGTGCTCGCCCTGGCGGGCTGCTCCACGACCGCCGCCCCGCAGTTCCACGCCGGTTCCTCCTCACCGTCGGCGGCCGCGCCGAGCAGCCCCGCGCCGGCGAGCAGCCGTCCCGACCGGCAGCACGACGGCTGGCGTGACTCCGACATCCCTGTATTCCCGCCGGCGCCGCCCGCGCAGAAGATCGCCCCGGCGGCCGGCGGGAAGGTGCCGTACCTGCTGCGCATCCCCACGACGCAGAAGGTCGCCTTCATCACCATCGACGACGGCTTCGTGAAGCATCCCGAGGCGCCGAAGCTCATCGCCGCGGCGCACGTACCGGTCACGCTCTTCCTCACCACGGACGCGGTCAAGGACGACCCCGGCTACTTCAAGCCGATGATCGAGGCGGGCGCGGTGGTCGAGGCGCACACGATCAGCCACCCGAACCTGCGCGGCAAGCCGTACGCCGTGCAGAAGCATCAGATCTGCGGCTCCGCGGACCGCCTCGCCCAGTGGTACGGCCGCCGCCCGGTGCTCTTCCGGCCGCCCTTCGGCAACAAGGACGCCACCACGCTCACCGCGTCCCACGACTGCGGCATGAAGGCGGCGTTCATGTGGAAGGAGACCGTCCACAAGGGCAAGGTGCGCTACCAGGAGGGGCACCGCGTCCAGCCGGGCGACATCATCCTCATGCACTTCCGGGAGGCGTTCGTCGACGACTTCCTGGCCGCCCTGCGCGCGATCCACAAGGCCGGGCTGACCCCGGCGCTGCTGGAGGACTACGTCTGACGGCCGGCCCTGCCCGGAGCGGGCTCAGTACCGCAACGTGCTGACCAGCTTCCGGACCTCCTCGAGGCCGATGACGGCGCGTCTGTGGACGTCCAGCGCCGGGCCGGGCCGCCCCACCACACCCGCGCACGAGACCGTGGCGTGCGCCAGCGAGAGAAGGGCGTCGGTCCCCTTCGGCCCGTCACTGATTGCTGCTGCCGTCGACATGCTCAACTCCCTCGTGACGCTCGCGGAAGATGTCATCGGCGGCCGGGCTCAAGCGGGCCTCAAGCGCGCCTCTGCTGCCGGTCGGGATCGCGCGGCCTCAGCCCGCGGGGATGCCGATCTGGTCCTCTTCCAGTGCCGCCCGCAACCGCGCGAGCGAACGCGCGGCGGGCGCGCCGACATGGCCCGCGACGAGCTCGCGCAGGCCCTCGGCGACCGTCTTCTCCGCCGCGTCGGCCAGCTCCCGGCCGCCGTCGGTGAGGACCAGCACCGACGAGCGGCGGTCCGTGGGGTTCGGCTCCCGGCTGACCCAGCCGCGGCTCTCGAGCCGATCGACTCCCTTGCTGGTGGCCCCGACGCCGATCGCGAACCGGACCGCCAGGTCGCCGACCCGCGAGCGCGGATGGTCGCGCAGGTGCCGCAGGAACTCGTACTGGGACGTCACGATGCCGTGCCGCTCGCGGAGCCGGTCGTTGAGCGCGTTGTAGAGCCGCGTCTCGCACCGCACGAGGTCGTCGAAGAAGCCCAGCAGGCCGTCCCGGGAGGTGTATTCCACGGCATATACTCTAGCTCATGAGCATGGCACAACGCGCGCGCATCGACGCGCTGCTGCGCCGGCCGGCGCCCGCGGGCCCGCGGCCGGTCGAGGAGATCCGCGCCGGGTTCGAGGCGCTGATGGCGGGCATGATCGTGCCCGGCGGCGTACGGACCACGCCGGGCTCGCTGGGCGGGCGGCCCGCGCTGCTCGTCGAGCCGGAGGACGGCCCGCGCGCCGGGACGATCCTCTACTTCCACGGCGGGTCGTTCGTGTTCGGCTCGCCCCGGACCGCGCTGTCGCTGACCGCCAACCTGGTCGTCCGGACCGGGCTGCGGGCGTACTCGCTGGACTACCGGCTCGCTCCCGAGCATCCTTTCCCGGCCGCGATCGAGGACGCCGTCGGTGCGTACCGTGCCCTCCTGGACGACGGCGCGGACCCGGCGACCGTCGTCCTCGCCGGCGATTCCGCCGGCGGTGGCCTCACCGTGACGACCTGCCTCGCCGCGCGCCGCGCCGGCCTGCCGATGCCCGCCGCGCTCGTGGCCTTCTCGCCCGGCCTGGACGCCACCCGTTCCGGGGAGAGCATGCGGAGCAGGGCGGCCGCCGACCCGTTGCTGACCGGCGAGGGGCTGGCCCGCACCGGCGCCATGTACCTGGCCGGGCAGGATCCACGTCAGGAACTGCTCAGCCCGGCGGTCTGCGCGGACCTCACCGGCTTCCCGCCGATGCTGGTGCAGGTGGGCACCAACGAGCTGTTGCTCGACGACTCGACGCGGATCGCGGAGCGGGCCCGGGCCGCCGAGGTCGACGTGATCCTCGACGTCACCGCCGGCGTGCCGCACGTGTTCCAGGCCTTCGCCGGCACGCTCGACGAGGCCGACCGGGCGCTGGACCGCGCGGGCCTCTTCATCGCCCAGCAGGTTGCGGCCGCGGCGGCCGGGGCTACGGGATCGGGCGGCGCATCGAGTACGTGACGCCGTGCAGCCGGTGCGGCTCGTTCACGACGTGGATGGCGGCCCGGTCGTACGCCTGCCAGCCGGCTGAGCCCGCCCGGTTGAGGTGCTTCAGGTCGTCGAAGCGCTCGTCGGTGCCCCAGCGCAGGACGCCACCCGGGTGGTAGAAGGTGGCCGTCCAGTCCATGAAGCGGTCGGCGCCGAACGTGCCCGCGGCACGGTACTCGAGGCGTGCGTACTCCCAGTTGGTCACAGTCATGATTATCTCTGCGCGGTGCGGGGCCGCGCACCGTGGCGCGCGGCCCCGCGGTGAGACTTGTCAGCCGACGTTGACCGCGGACCAGGCGGCCGCCGTGGCGTTGTACTCCGCGCTGCCGGCGCCGTACAGGTCGCGGGCGGCGTTCAGCGTGGCCGTACGGGCGTCCGCGTACTTGGTGTTCGAGGTCATGTACGTGGTCAGCGCCTTGTAGAAGATGGCGCCCGCCTTGTCGTTGCCGATGCCGGTGACCGTGCTGCCGTCACACGTCGGGCTGTTGTACGAGACGCCGTTGACGGTGTGCGCCCCGCTGCCGACGGCGAGCAGGAAGAAGGCGTGGTTGCCGACGCCGGAGGAGTAATGCACGTTGAGGTTGCCCACCGTGCTGCTCCAGCACTTCGCCGAGGCGCCGTCCTTGGACGGGTCGTCCATGAAGCGCAGCGGCGTGCCGTCCACCGAGATCTCCTCGCCGATCAGGTAGTCGCCGACGTCCGTGGTGTTGTTCGAGAAGAACTCGACCAGGGTGCCGAAGACGTCGCTCATCGACTCGTTGATGCCGCCGGACTCGCCGCTGTAGACCAGGCCCGCGGTCCGCGAGGTCACGCCGTGGGTCATCTCGTGGCCGCCGACGTCCAGCGCCGTGAACGGGCCGAAGTTGGTGCCGTCCCCGTCGCCGTAGATCATGCAGAAGCAGCTGTCGGACCATCCGGCGTTGTTGTACTTGTTGCCGTAGTGGACCTTGTTGTAGCTGCCCGCGCCGTCGCCGGCGATGCCCTGGCGGCCGAAGGTCTCCAGGTAGTAGTCCCACGTCTCGGCGACGCTGTACTGGGCGTCCACCGCGACCGTCTGGTCGTTGGCGAGGGTGCCGGTGCCCCAGACGTTGTCGGCGTCGGTGAACAGGGTGCCCTTGCCGATGCGCCGGTTGTTCATGTCGGTGGTGTACGTGCCGCCCCGGACCGGGTCCTTGAGCTGGTACGTCGAGCCCGACTTGGTGGTGTCCAGCGGCACCGTGCCGACGTTGTAGCCGGTGCCGGACCCCTCGACGGTCTGCACCTCGCTCCACTTGTCGACGACCTTGCCGCTGTGCGCGTCGATGAGCACGTGCGTCACGCCGTCCCCGCCCGCGGGGTCCGGCACGGTGATCGTCGTCCGCCACACCAGCACCGGGGTCGCCGGCAGCGCGTCGACGGCCAGGCTCGGGGCGGCGCCGGCGATCGCCGTGCCACCGAGGGCCTTCGTCGCCGCGCCGACCGCCTTGGCCGCGCTCAGCGACGGGGTCGCCGACAGCGTGAGCGGGGCCTTCTGGGTCTTCGTCACGGCGCTCAGCGCGCCCGTGCCGGTGAGGTGGGCGATGACGTCGCCGCCGATGACGGGCAGCCCGCGGTACGCGCGGTTTAAGTGCACGTGGCTCGCGCCGCTTTTCTCGATCAGCACGTCACGCTGCGAGAACGCGTCGGACGCGCCCGCGGCGAAGGCGGCCTTGTGCCCGGCGACCGCGCTCGTGGCGCGGCTGGTGGCGAGGGCCGGGGTGACGGGTGCCGGCTCCGCTGCCGCGGCGAGCGTGGCGGGGGCGGCCAGCGCGGCCGAGGCGGCCAGCGTGGTCGCTGTGACGATGGCTCTGGTGCGCACCGTTTCTCCTCTCGTCCCGGCCGTGGTCGGGCCGGGTTGAGATAGAGCATTGTGAATCAAGCTCAGAATAGGAAGGCCTGATCGTAAAAAGCCTGTGACGCGGCCCCAACGGGCAGAGAGTTCCTCAACCGGGCCGCCCGCGCGCCGATCAGTGCGGGCATGCAGTCGATACCGCACGTCGGGATCCTCGGCACGGGCTCGTACGTGCCCGAGCACGAGGTCACCAATGAGGCGCTCGTGGAGCGGGTGACCGACACCACCCCCGAGTGGATCTCCCGTAAGACCCTGATCGAGGCCCGTCGCTTCGCCGCCCCCGACGAGGCCACCTCCGACCTGGCCACCAAGGCGGCGGTCGCCGCCCTGCAGAGCGCCGGGATCGCCGCCGACCGGGTCGACTACATCATCGTCGCGACCTCCACCGGCGACTCGCCGCAGCCGCCGACCGCCTCGCTGGTGCAGCATGCGCTCGGCGCCCACCGGGCGGCCTGCTTCGACATCAACGTCGTCTGCGCCGGGTTCGTGTTCGGCCTGGCCCTGGCCAACAGCCTGATCGCGGTCAAGCCGGACGCCGTCGTGCTGGTCGTGGCCGCCGACGTGTACTCGCGCATCCTCGACTTCGACGACCGCCGGACCGCGATCCTGTTCGGCGACGGGGCCGGCGCGGCCGTGGTCGGCGCGGTGCCGGCGCCGTACGGGCTGGTCGACCTCGAACTGGTCACCCGCGGCGACGGGCACGGGCTGATCCACGTCAAGGCCGGCGGGAGCCGCCTGCCCGCCTCCGCCGAGACCGTCGCGGACGGCGACCACTTCTTCCGGATGAACGGCCGTGGCGTCCGCGACTTCGTCATGGCCGGGGTGCCCCCGGTGCTCGCCGACCTGCTCAAGCGGGCCGGGGTCACCGCCGAGCAGATCGACCACTTCGTGCCGCACCAGGCCAACGGCGTGATGATCCAGGAGCTGGTCGACGCGGCGGGGCTCAGCACCGCGCGTACCCATCTGGTCCTCGACCGGTACGGCAACACCGGCAGCGGATCGGCCGGCGTGGCCCTGGACACCGCCGCGCGCTCCGGCGCGCTCGCCGACGGCGACCTGGTCCTGGTCGCCGGCTTCGGCGGCGGCATGTCCGTGGGCGCCGCGCTGATCCGCTGGTACGGGGGCCCGGGAACGGCCACCCCGTAGTGTCGATGCGCGGCGGGCCCGTTCGTCGGATCTGATGAACGGGCCGCAAGGGCCCCGCGAGATCGGACGGAACACATGGCCAGGTACTTGATCCTCATCTACGGCGACGAGAAGCAGTGGGACGCGATGACGCCGGAGGAGTGGGAGCGGCACGGCGCCGCGCACGGGGCCTTCGCGGCCGCGGCCGGACCGGCGAACCTCGGCGGCGCCCAGCTGCAGCCCGCGTCCACGGCGACCAGCCTGCGCGCCGGCGACAGCGGGCCGGTGCCCACCGACGGGCCGTTCGTCGAGACCAAGGAGGTCCTCGGCGGCTACTACCTGATCGAGGCGCCCGACCTCGACGCCGCCATCGCCCTCGCGAGCCGGCTGCCCGAGGTCGCCGCGAGCCACAGCGGCGTGGAGATCCGCCCGCTCGTGGAGCGGAATTGACCGACGCGATCGCCGAGGCGGTCGCGGACGCGCACCGGCGCGAGTGGGCCTCCGTGCTCGCCGCGACGGTGCGCGTCACGCGCGACCTCGACCTCGCCGAGGAGTGCGCGCAGGACGCGTACGCCCGCGCCCTGCAGGTGTGGGGGCGCGACGGCGTCCCCGACCGGCCCGGCGCCTGGCTCACCACGGTCGCCCGTAACCGCGCCACCGACCTGCTGCGCCGCGAGACCGTGCTGCGCCGCACGCTCCCGCTGCTCGTCACCGAGGAAGCCGTCGTCGCTCCCGCCGACGAGGAGCGGCCGGTGGTGGACGACGACCGGCTCCGGCTGATCTTCACCTGCTGCCACCCGGCGCTGGCCCGCGACGCCCAGGTGGCGCTCACGCTGCGCCTGCTGTGCGGGCTGTCCACCGTGGAGGTGGCCCGCGCCTTCCTGGTCCGGGAGGCCACGATGGCGGCCCGGATCACCCGCGCCAAGAAGAAGATCGCGGCGGCGCGGATCCCGTACCGGGTGCCGTCGGCCGAGGATCTGCCCGTCCGGGTCGGCGCGGTCCTCGACGTCGTGCACCTGGTCTTCACCACCGGCCACACCGCGCCGGTGGGGGAGCGGCTGGTGCGCCGCGACCTCACCGACGGCGCGCTGCGCCTGGCCCGCATGCTGCACCGGCTGCTGCCCGGCAACGGCGATGTGGCGGGGCTGCTCGCGTTGCTGCTGCTCACCGACGCGCGGCGCGACACCCGCGCCACCCCGGACGGACGCCTCGTGCTGCTGGCCGACCAGGACCGCGGCCGCTGGGACACCGGCCGCATCGCCGAGGGAACCGCGCTGCTCACCGAGGCGCTCAGCGGCCGGCCACCCACCCGGTACGCCGTCCAGGCGGCGATCGCCGCGGTGCACGCCGAGGCCCCGGCCTGGGCGGACACCGACTGGGTCGAGATCTGCGGCCTGTACGACGTCCTGCGCACCCTGTGGCCCAACCCGGTCGTCGACCTGAACCGGGCGGCGGCCATCGGCATGCGCGACGGCCCCGAGGCGGGACTGGCCGCGCTGGAACCGCTGCGCGACGAGCCGGCGCTGGCCACGTACGGCTACCTCAGCGCCGCCCGCGCCGACTTCCTGCGCCGGCTCGGCCGCTGGGACGAGGCGGAATCCGCGTACGAGGAAGCCCTGGCCCTGTCCGGCAACGACGCGGAACGCGCGTTCCTGGCCGGGCGCCTCACCGAGGTCCGCGAGAATCGGCGCTGACCACTACGCTTCGCGCTCATGGATCATGCACGACCCCTCGAGGAGGCGGCGGAGGCGGAGCCGAACGCCGTCGCGGCCGAACGCCTGACGTTCTTCGGCGATGCCGTCATCGCGATCGCCATCACGCTGCTCGCCCTGGAACTGCCGGTCCCCGGCGCGCTCACCACCCACGGCGTCCTCGACCAGATATCGGAGGAACGCGGCGACTACATCGCGTTCCTCATCAGCTTCGTCGTGATCGGCGCCCACTGGGGAGGCCACCACCGCGTCTTCCGCCACGTCGACCGCACCCGCGGCCCGCTGACCCTGCTCACGCTCGGCTGGCTGCTCATGCAGATCCTCACCCCGTTCGTGACCAAGGTCCTCAGCGCCGACGGGGCGTTCGAATTCCGGTTCATCCTGTACGCGTCGGTGCAGGCGCTCGCCGGCCTGCTCTTCATGCTGATGGTGCGCCAGGTCCAGGCGCACGCGCTGTACCGGCCGGGGACGCCGCCGGACCTGTTCCGCCGGGCGTACGTGGGCCAGGGCGCGCTGGCGCTGGGGTTCCTGCTGTCCATCGCGGCGGTGTTCGCGGTGGGGGACCGGGCGTACAACTTCTGGTTCGGCGTACCGGTCGCGGTCGCCGTGGTCCGTCGCATCGTCCGCAAGCGCCGCGAAGCCTCCGCGGCCCGGCAGGCGGAGCCCACCTAGGAAGCCTCGGCACCGCCGTTCCGCCGCCGGTTCTCGAACATCTCCGCCATCTCCGACGGCGAGAGGGAGGTGCGGACGAGACACGCACCGGCGCTCGCCCGGGGTTCCGTCATGTGCCCTCCGTCGATCGCCGGCCTGCACCGTAGCGGGTGGCTGGGGTGCGGCGGTCAGCGGTCGGCCGGGGCGGACCAGTCCGGCAGGTTCGCGTCCGGGCGGCTGAAGGCCGCGAAGTCCGTCGTGTCGCGGAAGGCCGGGATCGTGTACAGATCCCGGGCGTACGACCACAGGTGCGGGTACACGTGCAGCCCCGGGTTGATCGTGCGGGCCGCGTTGGCGCCGACGTCGTAGCGGACCAGCGTGACCCAGAGGCGGATGTCGGCCTCGGTCAGCGCGTCGCCGAGCAGGTAGCGGGAGCGGGACAGTCGGTCGTCGAGCTGCTCGAAGGCCTCCAGCAGCGCCGCGCGGGCCGGGCCGGGGCGGGTCGCCGCGCCCACGCCGTGGTTGACCGTGGGGCCGAGCCGGCGGTCCAGCTCCTCGATCCGGTCGCGCAGGTGCTCCGGGTACGTGTCCACGAGCGGCGTCGCCAGGTGGCGGAAGCGGGTGGCGAGGTCGATGCCGATGGTGTGGCTGTCGTTGCTGACCAGGCGGGCGTGCACGCGGTCCCACAGGGCCGGTACGGACACGTGCCCGTCGAACCCCTCCTCACTGGCCTCGTACGCCTGGCGCAGGAACGCGAAGCCGTTGACCGGGTCGGGCCCGTACTGCTCGCGGAACGCCCAGCCGCGGCCGTCGCGTTCGCCGTCCACGAAGGACATGCTGACGATGTCGTCGAGGCCCGCCAAAGTACGGGTGATCGCGACGCGGTGCGACCAGGGGCAGAACCAGCCGCCGTACACGTGGTAGCGCTGCGGCCGCGGGGTGAACTCGCCGTCGTCGGTGATGCGGCCGGTGAAGCGCAGCAGCGGCCCGGGGGTGTCGGGGATGCGGTACTCGCCGTAGGTCGCGGTGTCGACGGGGCCGGCGAGGCGGGTGGCCGGTGGCAGGTTGACCATACCGAAAAGCCTACTTTTTCAGTAGGACTTAGGCAACGGCGGGCTGGGTGGCCGCCACGGCCATCGTCGACCAGCGCATCGCGGCCATGACGGTGCCGGACAGGTCCTCGCCCGCGTACGCCGCCGACACCTCGCTGAGGTCGCCGCGCTCGTACGCGTTGACCACCCGCAGCACCTGCCCCAGCGGGCCGGTGCCGCGTTCCAGCGCCGCGGCAACCTCCGGGCTCAGCGGCAGCTGGTGGGCCACCGCCGCCGGGCTCATCGCCAGCAGGCCGGCGACCGCGGTGATCAGGCCGGCCATGAAGGCGGCGTCGGCGCTCGCACCGAAGGCCGGCGCGACGTTCTCGCAGAGCCGGGCCCGGGTCAGCGCCTCGGCCATCTGGGCCTCGGTGGCCTCCGCGACGTCGTCGACGACCATGAGCATCGCCCACTGCCGGATGTGCGCGAGGCCGAGCATGACCACGGCCTGGCGTACGGAGGACACGCGGCTGGTCGCCCCCACGGCGGCCGAGTTGCTCGCGCGGAGCACCCGCATCGTGAGCGCGGGGTCGCCGGCGATGATGTGCAGGATCTTCTCGAGGTCGGCGTCGGCGGCGCTCAGCTCCCCGATCAGCTCGAGGCGGCGCAGCTTCGACGGGGTCAGGCTGGTGGCGGTCAGCACCTGCGGGCGGCTGAGCACGTACCCCTGGCGCAGCTCGAAGCCGTACCGGTTGCTCAGCGCGAGCTGCTCGCCGGTCTCCAGGCCCTCCGCGACGATCTGGATGTCGGGGAACTCGCGGCACTCCTTGACGATCTCGTCGAGGTGCGATAGGTCGCCCTGCAGCAGATCGAGCTTCACGTACGAGGCCAGCGGCAGCAGCCGTTCGTGCCCGGAACCCCAGACGAAGTCGTCCAGCGCGATGCGGTAGCCCTGCGCGACCAGCGCGGTGATGCCCGCGATCACCTCGTCGTCGACGTCGACGCTCTCGAGGACCTCCAGGACGACGTGCTCGGGGCCGAACGGCAGGGTCAGCTCGCCGGTGAGGAACTCCCGGGTCATGTTGATGAAGCAGGTGCGGTCCCCGACGACCTCGTCGATGCCGAACTCGGTGAACGTGTTGACGATCACCTGGCTCGTCGCGTACGTGTCGCGGCGTCCGGCCTCGACCGCGTCCATGCTGCCGCGGAACAGCAGCTCGTAGGCGACGACGTCGCCCCGCACGTCGAAGATCGGCTGCCGGCCGACGTGCACGAGCTGAGTGCCCGGCAGCGGGAACGGCACCATGGGGTTCACGCCGTGACTGATCGGCCGCCCGGGTCTGCGCTTGAGGCTTCTGCCAGCAGGGCGTAAAACAGGGGCACTTTCGGTGCGGTGCCCGGGAGCCGCCACCATCCCCGCGCGGTGCGCTCCATGTGCGGCCACCGCGGCCACGGCAGCTCGTCGCTCTCGGTCAGCGACCGTACGCCCAGCCCGGCCCGGCTCAGCGCCGTGACCACCTCGCCCAGCCCGTGCTCCCACTCGTAGCTCGTGGTGGCCGAGGTCAGCGCGGGCCCGTCGGTGTACGTGTGCGTGGCGTCGAGCTCCGCCGCACCCCGGCCGCCCAGCATGTCGTGACGCAATGTGAGCGCCTCGCCGGGCTCCGGATCGACCAGCCCGAGGGAGCGCAGCACCGGATGGAACTCCACGACGTACGCGACTCCGCCGGGCCGCAGCAGGCCGGCGACGACCGCGGCCCAGCGCTGCAGGTCCGGCAGGTAGCACAGCGCGCCCTTGCCGGTGTAAACCACGTCGAACCGGCGGCCGCCGAGCAGCGCCGCCGCGTCGTACACGTTGCCCCGCACGTACTCGACCGCCGCCCCGGCGTCCGCGGCGATGCGCCGGGCGGCCTCGACAGCGGCGCCGGACAGGTCGAGCCCGGTGACCGTCCGCGCTCCCCGCCGCGCGAACGCGACCGTCTCGGTGCCCAGGTGACACTGCAGGTGCAGGACGTCCTTGCCGGTCAGGTCCCCGAGGTCCGCCCACTCGTACGCGGCGAACCAGTCCTCAGGGTCCCGCCCGGCCACGTCGTAGAACCGGCTCACCAGGTGGATGGGCGTGCGCTCGTCCCAGTTGGCCTCGATGGCAGCCATCCGGTCGCGGGTCGCGTCGTCGAAATCGGTCGTCATGACCTCAGGTCAGCGTGTTCTGGTCGTGCAGCAGAAGCCACGCGCCGTCGACCCGGGCGAAGACGAGCGTCAGCACGTACGTCATCGAATACGGCCGGCCCTCGGCGTCGAGGTCGCTGTAGGTCACGCCGTGGACGGCGATGCCGGTGCCGCCCGCCTCGGTGCGCCGCAGCGGCTCGAGGGTCCAGCTCCAGTCGGGGTCGCCGAACCAGTCGCGGTGGAAGGCGGCCACCTCGTCCCGGCCGGCGAGCAGCCGTCCGTTCGGGGCGATCAGGCTCACGTCGTCGTGCACGGTCGCGAGGAACGCGTCCAGGTCACGGGCGGCGATGGTGCTCAGGTGGTGGTCGACGGCCTCACCGAACTGCATGCGTCATGCTCTTCCCTCTCGAACCTCTCGAAGCGATGCCGCAGCATGCCACGCCGGGCCCCGGCCCGGTCACCGATTTCCCGGCTGCTTCACCCCGCGGCGAGGGCTTCGAGGACCGGCTGGCCGTACTTGGCGAGCTTGTTCTCGCCGACGCCGCTGACGGTGGACAGCTCCGCCAGCGAGCCGGGCTGCAGCGCGGCGATCTGGCGCAGGGTCGCGTCGTGGAAGATCACGTACGCCGGGACGCCGGCTTCCTTGGCCGCCGAGGCGCGCCAGGCGCGCAGCCGCTCGAAGGCCGCCGCGCCCGCCGCGTCGAGGTCCGCCGCGGGCGCCGCGCCGCCGCTGCCGGAGGATGCGCGCCGGGCCCGGGGTGCGCGGGTGCGCTCCGGCTCGCGGCGCAGCATGACCTCCCGCTCCCGGCGCAGGACGCTGCCGCTGGCGTCGGTGAGCACGAGCGTGCCGTAGTCGCCCTCGACCGCGAGCAGCCCTTGCGCCAGCAGCTGCCGGACCACGCCGCGCCACTCCTGCTCGCGCAGCTCGGTGCCGATGCCGAACACCGACAGCTCGTGGTGGCGGAACTGGGTCACCTTCTCGGTGGTCTTGCCGAGGAGGATGTCGATGGACTGCCCGGCGCCGAACTTCTGTCCCCGCTCCCGCTGCAGCCGCAGCACCGTGGAGAGCAGCTTCTGGGCGGGGACCGTGCCGTCCCACGACTCCGGCGGGTTCAGGCACGTGTCGCAGTTGCCGCAGGTGGGATCCGCGGCCTGGCCGAAATACGCCAGGAGCTGCGCGCGGCGGCACTGGACCGTCTCGCACAGCGCGAGCATCGCGTCGAGGTGCGCGCCCAGGTTGCGCCGGTGCGCGGCGTCGCCGTCCGAGGTCTCGATCATCTTGCGCTGCTGGACCACGTCCTGCAGCCCGTACGCCAGCCACGCCGTCGACGGCAGCCCGTCCCGCCCGGCCCGCCCGGTCTCCTGGTAGTAGCCCTCCACCGACTTGGGCAGGTCGAGGTGCGCCACGAACCGTACGTCCGGCTTGTCGATGCCCATGCCGAACGCGATCGTCGCGACCATGACCAGGCCGTCCTCGCGCAGGAACCGGCTCTGGTTCGACGCGCGGGTCTGCGCGTCGAGGCCGGCGTGGTACGGCAGGGCGGCGATGCCCTGCTGGGTGAGGAACTCGGCGGTCTTCTCCACCGAGGCGCGTGACAGGCAGTAGACGATGCCCGCGTCGCCCTTGTGCTCGGTGCGCAGCAGGTCGAGCAGCTGCCGGCGGGGCTCGTTCTTGCCCACGATGCGGTACTGGATGTTGGGCCGGTCGAAGCTCGCGGTGAAGTGCCGCGCGCCGGTCAGGTCGAGCCGGGTCGCGATCTCCTCGCGGGTGGCGCTGGTCGCGGTGGCGGTCAGCGCGATGCGCGGCACGTCGGGCCAGCGCTCGTGCAGCATCGACAGGTTGAGGTAGTCGGGGCGGAAGTCGTGGCCCCACTGGGCGACGCAGTGCGCCTCGTCGATCGCGAACAGGGCGATCCGGCCCTGGTCGAGCAGCCGCTGGGTGGCGTGCGAGCCGAGGCCCTCGGGCGCGACGTAGAGCAGGTCCAGCTCGCCGGCGAGGAACTGCTGCTCGGTGCGGCGCCGCTCGTGCGCCTCCTGCGTCGAGTTGAGGAAGCCGGCTTGCACGCCGAGCGTGCGCAGCGCGTCGACCTGGTCCTGCATGAGCGCGATGAGCGGCGAGATCACCACCCCGGTGCCCGGGCGCACCAGCGCGGGGATCTGGTAGCAGAGCGACTTGCCGCCGCCGGTGGGCATGAGCACGAGCGCGTCGCCACCGGCGATGACGTGCTCGATGATCTCGTGCTGCCCGCCACGGAACCCGGAGTAGCCGAAGACCCGGCTGAGCACGTCGAACGCGGGACCGGTGAGCGGGGGAGCGGAAGTCACCCCGCGAGTTTAGTGACTCCGTCGCCGCCTGCTCCGGGCCCTGTGGACAGCGACCGTACGGCGGCCGCGGTCCGCTCGGGGAACTCCGCGTGCGGGTAGTGCCCGCCGCCCTCGATCATCATCACCGTGCCGTGCAGCCGGTCCGCGATGAGCTGCGCCTCCGCGGCCGGGTCGGGGAAGTCGGCGTCCTTGGTGCCCATGACCACGAGGGCGGGGACGTGGACGTCGCCCAGCAGCGCCTCGCAGGCCGACTTGTCGCCGGAGAACTGGGCCCGCAGCGCCGCCATCCGGCCCGGCTCGGCCATCTGCGCGGCCAGGCGGCGGCGCGCGGCGGCGAAGTCCGCGGGGCGGCGCGCCTTGAACGACGACGCCCAGTACGCCATCCACAGCGGCCGGAAGCGGCCGACCGCGGCGACCGCGAGCCGCAGGAACGCGTTCGGCCTGGGCATGACCCGCACGAACGGCCCGGTGAGGACGAGGCCCGACACCGCCTCGGGGGCGACGGCGGCCACGCGCACCGCCGACGCCGCCGTGTACGAGTTCGCCAGGAGCAGCGCCGGACCGGCGTCGAGGTGCCGCAGCAGGGCGAGCACGTCGTCCGCGGTCGCGTCGGGGGAGTAGTCGGGCCAGACGGCGTCGCTCTCGCCCTGCCCGCGCGGGTCCAGCGTGACGACCCGGTGCCCGGCGGCCGTGAGCAGCGGGGTGAGGTGCCGGTACGACTGGCGGTTGTCGCCGATCCCGGGGAGGCAGACGACGAGCGGGCCGCTGCCGGTGTCGTCGTACGCCAGGGAGCCGAGCGGGGTCTGAAGTCTCATAGCCGTAAAGCTACTGCCATTAGCCAGCGCCGTCAACTGTCTTAGGGGGACGCTCCGGGAAACACCCTGATGACCGTGCGGCGGCCGGGCCGAAGCATCGACGCATGATGATTGCCCGACCCTTGGTCCTGGCGATGGCGGCCGGCATGCTCGTGGCCGCCCCCGCCCATGCCCGCCCGCCCACGCTCGACTGGCACCCCTGTGCGACGAGCGGAGCGGAATGCGCCACGCTGCGGCTCCCCGTCGACTGGGCCGACCCCGCGGGGGAGACGTTCG
This sequence comes from Nucisporomicrobium flavum, assembly GCF_016464385.1. Taxonomy (GTDB): domain Bacteria; phylum Actinomycetota; class Actinomycetes; order Mycobacteriales; family Micromonosporaceae; genus Actinoplanes; species Actinoplanes flavus_A. Next base: position 151,118 of record NZ_JADMLH010000013.1, read on the forward strand.
ACCTGGCCGTCGCCCGCCGCCGGGCCACCGACCCGGCCGCGCGCGCCGGCACGCTCGTCTTCGGCCCGGGCGGCCCCGGCGACTCCGGCACCGCCCGCATCGAGACGGGGATCGGCCGGTTCAGCGCGGAGCTGCAGCGCCGCTTCGACATCGTCAGCTTCGACCCCCGCGGGGTGGGCCGGAGCCACGCGATGCCGTGCGGGCCCGCGTACGCCGACCCGGTGGTGCACAGTCAGGCCGAATTCGATCAGCGCGTGAAGGACAACCGCGCCCTCTGGGACCGGTGCCGCGACACGTACGGGGCCCTGTTCGACCACGCCGGCACGGCGAGCACCGTCCGCGACCTCGACGCCCTGCGCGCCGCCCTGGGCGAGTCCCGGCTCACCTTCCACGGCAGCTCGTACGGCACCCTCCTCGGCGAGGAGTACGCCGAGCGCTACCCGTCCCGGGTCCGGGCGATCGTGCTGGAGAGCTCGGTCGACCACAGCCAGGACACGGGCGGCTTCCTGCGGACGCAGGCGTGGGCGCTGCAGGATTCCTTCGACGCGTTCGCCCGGTGGTGCGCCGAGACCGCATGTGATCTGCCGCGGCACGACGCTCACGCCGCCTGGGCCCGGCTCATGGCCGACGCCGACCGGGGCGCGATCAACCTGTCGGCCTGGGACCTCACCGTCACCGCCCACCGCTACCTCTACGGCCCGGACTACGCGACGCTCGCAGCGACGATGCGGACCCTGCTCGACCACGAGCCGGCGGAACGGGCCGCGCCGCCCCCGCCCGTCTCCGCCGTGTTCTGCAACGACTGGGCGCTGCCGGTCCGCGACTACCGCCGGTACGCCCAGGAATTGAAGCGGGCGCAGACCCGGGACCTGCGCTACTCGGCCGGCGTCATGGCGGTCGGCATGTGCCTCGGGTGGCCGCGGCCCGTGGCGAACCCGCAACACCGGCTCGACGTGCACACGCGTACGCCGCTGCTGCAGATCAACGCGCGGCACGACCCGGCGAGCGGCTACAACTGGGCGTTGTCCGTCTCGCACCAGCTCGGCCGGTCCGGGGTGCTGCTCACGTACGCCGGCGCCGGGCACGGCTCGTACAACAGCGGCTCGGGGTGCATGCGGGCGGCCGTGGACGCGTACCTGATCGATCTGGTGGTTCCTCAGCGCGGGGCGGTGTGCCCGGCCTGAGTGATCCGGTGCGGCAGCGCCACCAGGTCGAGGACGAGCTGGGCGGCGCTGCCGCGGCCGGCGTGCAGGTCCAGCGGGGCGCCCTGCCGCCGGTGCCGCTCGGCGACCTGGTGCAGGGCGGACACCCCGGCGCTGGCCAGCACCGTCACCCCGGTCAGGTCGACCGCGAGCGGGAGCGCGCCGCCGCGGCTGCGGCGCAGCAGGTCCTGCCGCAGGTGGGTGGCGGTGGTCGCGTCGACCGGGCCGGTGACCCGGACCTCGTCGGGGCCGGCCTCCTCCAGCCGCATCGGCTCGGCGCGGCCCGGGCGGCCGTCGGGGCGGCGACCGGCGCCGGGCTTGCGGGCCGGGCGGGTCAGCATGTGCCGCAGCGTCGCGACCGTGCCCGCCGGGCCGGGCTCCACCCGGAGGTCCCCGACGAGCTGGGCGGTCAGCGCCAGCCCTCGCCCGCGCAGCGACTTGCGGGCCGGCTCGCGCCAGGTGCCCTGGTCGCGGACCTCGGCGACGACCTCGCCGCCCGGGTCGAGCCGGACGGTCATCCGGACGGGCCCGCCGGTGCGGCCCTCGTACCCGTGCTCGATCGCGTTGGTGACCAGCTCGCTCAGCGCGTGCTGCAGCACGAACGCGTCGTCGTCGGTCGCGCCGGCGGCGGCGAGCCAGTCCGTGACGGCCGCCCGCGAGGCGCGCAGCGAGGACAGCTCCGCCGGCAGCTCCAGGGTCAGCTCCGGCGGCGGAGGGACCCGTTGCGCGGCGAGCAGGGTGATGTCGTCGCTGTGCCCGCTGATCCGTACCAGCAGCTCGACGGTCTGGCTGCACACGCGCTCGGCCGCGGTGTCGTGCGGGGCGTGCAGGGCCTGCCCGATGGCCGCCGACGCGGCGACCCGGGCGAGCTCGGCCCGGCCGGCGGGCACGGTCAGGCCCGGCCGCTCCAGAATGCCGTCGCTGTGCAGCAGCAGCAGGTCGCCGATCTCCAGGCGCTCCTCGCAGACCGCAAAACCGCTGCCGGTGCCCAGCGGTGCGGCGCCGCTGGGCGACAGGTAACGGGTGTCACCGCCGGCGCGGATCAGCAGCGGCGGAGGATGCCCGGCAGTGCAGTACGCGACGTCACCACTGCGCGGATCCAGCACGGCGAGGCACACGGTGGCCGCGTGCGCGGCGGGGTTGCGCCGCGCGAAGCGGTCCGCGGCATCCAGCGCCTCGGCGACGTCCGCCCCGCCGGCGAGCCGGTCCTGCAGCACCGCCCGCAGCTGTCCCATCACGCCCGACGCGGCAACCCCGTGGCCCACGACGTCGCCGACGACCAGCGCGACCGTGCCGTCCTCCCGCGCGACCGCCTCGAACCAGTCGCCGCCCGCCGCCCGGTCGGTGTCGGCGAGCAGGTAGCTCGCCCCGATCTGCGCGCCCGGCAGCACGGGCAGCCCGCGGGGGAGCAGCTCGCGCTGCAGGGCGGTGACGACGTCCAGGGTCTTCTCGTAGCGCTCCTGCATATGGTCCGCCCGGCTCTCGGCGTCGAGCCGGGCCTGCACCATCGGCGTCACATCGAAGCCGGCCCCGATGACGCCGCGGACGCTGCCGTCGGCGTGCCGCCACGGGCTGATGGAGAAGGTGGTGTAGATCTCGTGCACCGAGCCGTCGGGGCGGGTCAGGGTCGCCCGCCATTCGACGCCCCGCATCGGTACGCCGGAGTGCAGGACCTCGGCGTAGAGGTCGATCCACTGCTGCCCGCCGACGTCGGGGAACACCTCGCCGAGCGGCCGGCCCAGGGTCTCGCGGCCCGGGATCAGCGCCCGGGTGGCCGCGTTGACGTACGCCAGGCGCAGGTCCGGGCCCTCGCAGACGATGAGGATGAACGGCAGCTGCTCCGCCGCCGAGGTGACCATCTCCGGGTCACCGGCCCGCCCTGCGTCCATCCCACCGCGCTTCCCACCTCGACGCCGTCAAGCCATCATCGTGCCCGACCGCCGGAGCCGCACGTCGCCCGGCGGGTGCGGCCGCCTCAGAGTCCGGGCAGGTCGAGGGTGTGCGCGGTGTGGGTGGCCTTCGTGGCGAGGTAGCGCAGGTTGGCCGGGGACAGGTGCACGCCCGTCGGGATGCGCTCCTTGACCTCGACGCCGCACGCCTGCAGCTGCGCCGCCTTGTCGGGGTTGTTGCTGAGCAGGCGGACCTTGTCCACGCCGAGCGCCAGCAGCATCTGTGCCGCCGCCGTGTAGTCGCGCTCGTCCTCGCCCCGGCCCAGCGCCACGTTCGCCTCGTACGTGTCCAGCCCCGCCTCCTGCAGCGCGTACGCGTCGAGCTTGGCGTACAGGCCGATGCCGCGGCCCTCCTGACGCAGGTAGAGCAGGAGCCCGCCGGCGGTGGCGATCCGTTCGACGGCCTCGCGCAGCTGCGGCCCGCAGTCGCAGCGCTGGCTGCCGAAGACGTCGCCGGTGAGGCATTCGCTGTGCGGGCGGACCAGGGGCGCGTCGAGGACCGCCCGTTCCCAGTCGCCCAGCCCCAGCGCGAGGTGCTCCCGCCCGTCGATCAGCCCGTCGAACGTGAGCACCCGGGCGGTGGTCGCGTAGCCGTCGGCGAAGCGCAGCGGCACCGTGACGCGCGTGCGTACCGTCGCCCCCGGAACGTCCCTCCAGCCCGGCGCTTCGGACATCGGCCCCCCATTCTCGATGGTCATTGTGTGCTTTCCCGGTGGCGGCCGGGGTCAGTCCTGGAACCGGTCGGACAGCGCGTAGCGCAGCAGCACCACGTCGCCGATCCGGCGGACGCCGGCGAGCTGCGCGCGGCGTTGCGCGCACCACGGGAAGTCGCCGTCACCGACGAAGCGCGGCGCCTTGGAGTCGCCCACGAAGAACGGCGCGACGACCAGCTGGAGCTCGTCGGCGAGCCCCGCGGTCAGGAACTGGGTGTGGACGGTGCCGCCGCCCTCCACCATGAGCCGGGCGATGCCGCGGGCGGCCAGATCACCGGCCACCCGGCGCAGGTCGACCGGGTCGCCGCCGTCGACGACGGTGGCGAGCCGGCCCAGCTTGCGCCGGGCGGACGGCATCGCCGGGGTCGCGCAGTACACCAGCTTGGTGGTGTCGCCGAGGGTGAAGAACCGGGCCTCCGGGTCCAGGTCGCAGCTGCCGGTGACGGTGACCTTGACGGGATCCGGGGACTCCCCGCGCGCCTCGCGGGCCTTGCGCCGGGTCTCGTCGCGGATCAGCAGCCGCGGGTTGTCCCGGCGTACGGTCCCCGCGCCGACCAGGATCGCGTCGCAGCCGGCGCGGACCTCGTCGACCCGGTCGAAGTCCGCGTCGTTGGAGAGCAGCAGCCGCTCGTCATCGGCGCTGTCGACATATCCGTCGATGGACATGCCGCAGCTCAGCAGGACGTACGGCCGATCTTCCACCGGACCAACATAATCCGCGCCGAGGGTGGCGGCACCCTCACGCACCGCTGCCGACCAACTCCCGGACGGGGCGGGCGGCCGGACGGACCGGTGCAATCTCCACAATCTCCACGAGCGGCACGGCGGGCATTGCCGTCCGCGCCGCAGCCCGCGCCCGGGCCCGGCCCGCGGCCCGGGTGACGATGACCACCAGGCCGGGCAGGGCCGCGACGAAGGCGAAGAGCCCGTAGACGACGGAGATCGTGAGGCCCTGGGTGGCGCTCAGGCCGGCCGCGCCGAACGCCCAGGCGGTGACCCCCTCGCGCGGCCCCCAGCCGCCGACGTTCACCGGCAGCGCCATCGACAGCAGGGCCAGCAGCATGAGCGGCGTGAGGCGCAGCAGCGAGGCGTCGGAGCCGGCGGCGCGGGCCGCGACGACGAAGGTCGCCAGGTGCCCGGCCAGCACGACCGTCGAGGCGAGGAGCACGCCGGGCCAGTTGCCGCGGGCGAGCAGCCCGGCGCGGATCTCGGCGACCGCGGTCCGGGCCGCGCGGGCCCATCGCGACGCGCCGCTGCGCAGCCGGCCGACCGCCACCACCAGCAGGACCGCGGCCGCGGCGAGGGTCGCGGCGGTCACCGCGACCGCCTGCCCGTGCTCGCGCAGATGCGACGACACCGGCGACGGTACGGTCAGCAGCACCACGAGCCCCACGCCGACGAGCACGATCTGCCCGGCCGTGCGTTCCAGCACCACCGCCCGCACGCTCTTGCCGACGTCACCGGCGTCCCGCCCGTGCTGCACGGCCCGGTCCACGTCGCCGAGCACGCCGCCGGGCAGGGCCGCGTTGATGAACAGGGCCTTGTAGTAGTCGGCGACCGCGCCCCGCAGTGACAGCCGCAGGCCGAGGCCGCGGGCCACCAGGCACCAGCGCCAGGCGCTGAAGACCGTGGTGGTGACGCCGATCGCGAAGGCGACGCCGAGGGTGGGGGCGTCGATCACCCGCAGCCCGTCGACGAACGCCCCGGTGCCCAGGCGCCAGAGCAGCACGGCGAGGATTCCCACCCCGCCGAGCAGCCGTGCCCACGCCCAGATCGATCGGTTCATGCCGCCCCCTCGAAGCTTGCCGTCCTGACACTCATACGTCCGGCCGGCGGTGGGCGGTTCAGTCCTTCCGCGCGTAAAGATCTTGGTGATCCACCGTGGCGCGCAGCGAGCCGGCCTCGATCTCGGCCAGCCGGGCCGCGAGATAGTCGTCAAGCTGCAGCTCAGGGCGCTGGTCGGCGGCCGCGGCCACCCAGCCCCGCAGCCATTCGGCGAGCAGCCCGGCAGTTTCCGGGCCCAGCCGCCACGGGCTCGATCGGGTGGTGACCGTCACATCGGCGCTGGCGAAGGCCTGGGCCGCGGCGCCGACCGCCTCCGGGCCGAGCAGCCGGCGGCCGTCCGTCTCGCGGCGCTGGTGCTCGTTGAAGGCCGCGGCCACCTCCGCGTCGAGCGGGTGCGGCGGGTCGAAGGTGACCTCGCCGGTGACCGAGAGCGTGAACAGCGCGGGCACACCGGCCGCCGCGCACACCTCGGCGAGCGCGGTGACCTCGTCCGCGGTGAACAGGTCGAGCAGCGCCGAACACGTGACCAGCGACACCCCTGCGAGGTCCGCGGCGGTCAGGTCCGTGACGTCGCCCTGGGCCGTCTCCGCGGTGACCGGGCTGCCGTCCGCCGCCGCGGTGGGCAGGTGCTCGGCCGCGTACGCCAGCAGCGCCGGGTCGCGGTCCTGCAGGATCCACCGCTGCGGCCCGGGCAGCCGGGGAGCGAGCCAGCGCGCCAGCGAGCCGGTCCCGCAGCCGAGGTCCCGGACGACCAGCTCGCCGCCGGCCGGCCGGAGAAGGCCGACGAGGTCGGTGGAGCGGGCGGCGGCGTCCGCGGGCTCGCGCAGCGACAGCCACTCGGTGCTGAACTCTCCGGTCATAGGTCAAGTACCTCGCTCAGTCGTCGGGTCGTCTCGTCCCAGCCGCGCAGCTTCTCCCGGCGGGCGCGGGCCGCGGTGCGCCAGGTGGCGCGCAGCTCGGCGTCGGTCAGCCACCGGCGCAGGGCCGTGGCCAGGGACTCTACGTCGCCGGGCGGGACGAGCCCACCGGGCACGGTGCCGTCCGGTGCCCGCCCGACCGCCTCCGGCACGCCCTCGACCTCGGTGCCGAGCACCGGGATGCCACGGGCCAGCGCCTCGGTGACGACCATCCCGTACGTCTCCGCGCGCGACGGCAGGACGAGCAGGTCGGCGGCCGCGTACGTGGCATCGAGGGCCGCGCCGGTGCGGGTGCCGGCGAAGCGCACGCGCTCACTCCGGGACCTCACCCGTGCGGTGAAGGCGGGGTCGCGGTCGAGCGCCCCCACGCAGACGCACTGCCAGGGCAGGTCGTCGAGGCTGACGAGGGCCTCAACCAGCACGTCCTGGGCTTTTCGCGGGGTGACAGCGGCGACGGACAGCAGGCGGTGGCCCTCCGGGCTGCCCTGCGCGAGCGGCGCGGGATCCACGCCGGGCGGCGCGACGTGCACGGTGCCAGGCCGCAGGCCGTGCAGGGCCTCGATGCGGCGGGCGGCGCCCTCGCTGGTCGCCACCACGGCTGCCGCCGCCCGTACGGTACGGCGCTCCCGGGCGGCCAGCTCCGGTGCCGCCCCGACCTCGTCGCCCAGCGGGAGGTGGACCAGCACGACCTGCCGCAGCCGCGCGGCGTGGGCTTCGACGATCCCGGGGACCGCGCACGCCACGAGGCCGTCCATCAGCACGGTCGCGCCGTCCGGGAGCCCGCGCAGCGCGTCGTCCAGCTCCCGCGTCTGCTCCGCCTCCGGGTACGGCCACGGCCCCGCGACCGCGATCTCGTGCACCGTACGGTCCGCCGCCAGCCCGGTGAGCACCCGCCGGTCGTACGTGTTCCCGCCGCTCGGTGCCGCCGGGTCGTCGATGTCGCCCGGCAGCACCGCGTACAGCGGATCGGTCACAGGTCTCGCTCGTACGTCGCCCACGCGATGTGCGACTCGTGCAGCGTGACCGCGATGCCGGTGAGCCCGCCCGCGCCCGCGCCGAGCGCCCCGCTCGCCGCCTTCCCGGCGAGCCGGTCGGCGATGACCTTGGCCAGGTACTCGGTCGAGGTGTTGATCCCGGCGAAGTCGGCCTCGTCGTCGAGGTTGCGGTAGCTGAGGCCGCCGCAGATCGCGTGCAGCTCCTGGCTCGCCAGCCCGATGTCGACCACGATGTTGTCGGCGTCCAGCTCGGGACGCTTGAACGTGGCGTCCACGACGAACGTGGCGCCGTGCAGCTTCTGGGCCGGTCCGAAGACCTCACCGGTGAAGCTGTGCGCGATCATGATGTGGTCACGGACGGTGACGCTGAACATTCACTCTCCCGTCGGGTAGGTGATGAGGTGACACAGGGCGGGTAGCTCCCCGCCGGTGAGCCGGGGCAGCACCGTGGGCAGCTCGGCGAACGCCGACTCCCCGGTGATCAGGGTGTCGAACACCGGGTCGGCGAGCAGGTCCAGGGCTACCGCCAGGCGGTCGGCGTACGAGCGGCGCCCGCGCCGGGCCGGGGCGATACCGCCGACCTGGCTGCTCCGGACCGTCAGGCGGCGGGAGTGGAAGAACTCGCCGAGCGGGACGCTGACCTCGCGGTCGCCGTACCAGCTGAGCTCGACGACCGTACCCTCGGCGGCGAGCAGCTCGAGCGAGCGGGTCAGCCCGGCGGAGGTCGCGCTGGCGTGCACCACCAGGTCGCAGTCGTCGCGCGCGTCCGGTGGCGATGCGAAGTCCACGCCCAGCGCGGCGGCGATCGCGGCCTTGGCCGGGTCGGTGTCGACGAGCTGGACGCGGGCGCCGGGGAAGCGGGAAAGGATCGCGGCCACGCTCGCGCCGACCATGCCCGCGCCGACGACTGCGATCCGGTCGCCGATCAGCGGCGCGGCGTCCCAGAGGCCGTTGAGCGCGGTCTCCACGGTGCCGGCGAGCACGGCGCGCCGGGCCGGGACCTGCGGCGGTACGACGGTCACCGCGTCGGCCGGGACGACGTAGCGGGTCTGGTGCGGGAAGAGGCAGAACACCGTACGGCCGAGAAGCTCTTCGGGGCCCTGCTCGACGACGCCGACGTTGAGGTAGCCGTACTTGACCGGGGCGGGGAAGTCGCCGTCCTGGAACGGGGCGCGCATGGCCCCGTGCTGGCTCTCCGGCACGCCGCCGCGGAACACGAGCGTCTCGGTGCCGCGGCTCACGCCGGAGTGCAGCGTGCGGACCAGCACCTCGTCCGGACCGGGCTCCGGGACGTCCACCGGCCGGATCTCGCCCGCCCCGGGACGCGCCAGCCAGAACGCTTCCGCCGTACCCGTCATGGGGGTTTCTCCTCCGGCCGCTGAACCGAACGCGCCGGGGACGCGTGTTCTTGGACAGCGGCAACCATACGCGGGACCCGATCTTGCCCACCCGGAGGCACTGTGACACTCAGTATCGACACCATGACGGCTCGTTCCGGCCGGGGGCCGCTGGCCGGGGTGGCCGCGCAGGTCCTGATCATGGCGGCGCTCGCCGTCACGGCGGGCCTGAGCGTGGCGGGCTGGCTGGCCGGCCTCGCGTACGCCGTGGTGTTGTGCTCCCTGCTGCGCTCCGGGATGGGCCGGGCCGGGATGCGCGCCATGGGTCCCGCCAACGCGGTGACACTCGGCCGGGCCACGCTGGTCGGCGCGGTGACGGCGCTGGTGGTCACGTCCTTCGAGCACACCGTGCCGCTGCCCGTGCTGGTGACGCTGGTCGGCGTCGCGCTCGCCCTCGACGGCGTCGACGGTCAGGTGGCCCGGCGTACGGGCAACGTCACCTCGCTCGGCGCGCGGTTCGACATGGAGGTCGACTCGTTCCTCGCGCTCGTGCTGAGCGTCTACGTCGCGGGCACGGTCGGCTGGTGGGCGCTGCTCATCGGCGCCGCCCGCTATCTGTTCGTCGCGGCGGCGGCGGTGGCGCCCTGGATCCTCGCCGCGCTGCCGCCGCGCTTCTCCCGCAAGGTCGTCGCCGCCACCCAGGGCGTCGTGCTGGTCGTGGCCACCGCGGGCCTGCTGCCGGTCGCGCTCACCCGCGTCGTCGTGGCGGCCGCGCTTGCCTCGCTGGTCTGGTCGTTCGGCAAGGACATCGCCTGGTTGTGGCGCGCCGAGCAGGAGCGCCGCGCCTCGGTGGCCGCGGCGCACCGGGACCGCGTGCTGCGGCGTACGGTCCCCGGCATGCGGCGGACCCGGCGCCCCGCCTCGGTCAGCGCCTGAGCGTCAGGAGATCCGCCGTACGCTCCCCGGCGGCGCGTCGGGCACCGCGCCGGGGTGCAGCACCGCCGCGATCGCCTCGACCCCGTCGACCAGCCGCGGCCCGGGACGCACCACGAGGCCGTCGCCGTCGATCGCCCACACCGCGGCTCCCGGGAAGTGCGGCACCACGCGGTGGGCCTGGTCCGCGGCGCCGTCGAGGTGGAATCCGCACGGCGTGACCAGCACGATGTCGGGCCGGGCGGCCGCGAGCTCGGCGTACGACGTCTCGACCGAACGCGCGCCGGGGCGGGCCGCGACGGGCTCCCCGCCGGCCGCGGTGACGAGGTCGGGCACCCAGTGACCCGCGGTGAACGGCGGGTCGACCCACTCGACGACGACCACCCGCGGTCGCGGCCGGCCCGCCACCGCCGCGGCGACCGCGTCCAGTCGCCCGCGCAGCGAGGTCACCAGAGCCGCCGCGCGCTCCGGCACCCCGGCCCGTTCGCCCACGGTGTGGAAGGTGCCGAGCACCTCCTCCAGCGTGTACGGATCCAGCGACACCACGTCCGCCCGGCAGCCCAGGTGCTCCAACGCGTCCGAGACGTCGCCGGAGGGCAGCGCGCACACGCGGCAGAGGTCCTGGGTGAGGATCAGGTCGGGGGACAGGCCGGCGAGCGCGTCCTCGTGCAGCGTGTACAGGTCGCCGCCGGCCGCCAGCTGGGACTTCACGTACTCGTCGATCTCGGCGGGGCTCAGGCCGCGGGTGTCCCGGCCGCCGACCACCACCGCCTTGTCGGTCCGGGCCCGCGCCGGCTCGTCGCACTCGAAGGTCACGCCCACCAGGTCGGCGTCGAGGCCGAGGGCGTACACGATCTCCGTGGCGGAGGGCAGCAGCGAGACCAGGCGCATGGTCCGTCAGTCTGCCCTATCCCAGCGTCCGCGCGATGAGGTCGAACGCCTCCGGCAGGCAGGTGCTCCAGTACGCGAAGTTGTGCCGGCCCTCGCGGTAGCTGCCCGCCGCCCGGCCCTCGGGCAGCGCCTTCTCCAGCGCCTTCACGTCGTCGAGCAGCCCGTCGCCGGTGCCGCACCAGAGCCCGACCGGTACGCCGCGCAGCCGGCCCGCTTGGGCGAACACCTCGTCGCCCGGGGAGACGGCGGGGGAGAAGGCGGCCACGGACCGGACGAAGCCGGGGAACGTCTCGGCGAGCAGCAGGGAGCCGTACCCGCCCATGGACCAGCCGCAGGCCGCGATCCGGCGGGTGTCGAAGCCCCGTTCCGCGCACCAGGCCGGAAGCTCCTCGTGCACCATCGCCTGCGGGTCGTCACCGCCGGACGGCCGCCACGCCAGGCGCCCGCCCGTCGCCCCGGCGAGCACGAAGGGGGCGTTGCCGCGGCGTACGGAATCGGTCACGAACCGGCCGAGGCCCAGCGCGGGATAGTCCGCGGCGGTCTTGGAGGCGCCGTGCAGCACGAGGCAGACCGGCAGCCCACGCCCGTCGCCGTGTCCCGCCGGCACGGCCGTGTAGAAGTCGACGTCCTTGCCCCGCGCCCGCGACCGCCGGGTCTCCAGGCGCTCGTCGCCCAGCGGCGCGTCCGGGATCACCGGCTCAGCGGCGTACCTGTTCCGGGCGTAGCCCCCGGCGGCCGCGAGGGCCACCGCCGCGCCCGCCCCCGTCAGCAGCGTCCGTCGTCTCATCACCGTCCTCAACGCCCCGCGCGCCGCGCCGTGACGGGATGACGATCAACGCCACCCCGGCCACGATGACCGCCGTGGCCAGCGCGGTACGCCCCCCGACCTGCTCACCCAGCAGCCACCACCCGAGCAGGACAGCCACGACGGGGTTGACGAAGGCGTACGTGCCGACGATGCGTGCCGGCATGTGGTGCAGCAAGTACTGGTAGCAGCTGTACGCGAGCAGGCTGCCGAAGAGCACGAGGTACGCCAGCGCCCACGCCGACCGCCCCGGCGCCTCGAACCGGCCGAACTCGCCACCCACGGCCGCCGCGACGGCGAGGATCCCACCGGCGCACAGCATTTCCACCGAGCTGGCCAGCAGCGGCTGCTCGGGTTGCGGCGCGCGGGTCGCGTACACCGACCCGAGGCCCCAGCAGAGCGCGCCACCCAGCGCGACCGCCGTGGCGAGCGGGTCCGGCCGCTCGCCGGTGCCGGTCAGCAGCGCCACCCCGCCGAAGCCGGCGACGATCCCCGCGATGCCGGTCCAGGCGATGCGCTCGCCGTCCGCGACCCGTTTGCCCAGCGCCATCCAGAGCGGGATGGTCGCCAGCAGCAGCGCCGTGGTCCCGGCCGGCAGCTTCTGCTCCGCCCAGGTTGCGCCGCCCGTCCCGGCGGCCGGCAGCAGCAGGCCCTGCACAGCACCGGCGCGCCACTGCGCCGCGGTGGGCCGGTGCCACCGCCCGCCCCGGCGCCGCCACGCGCACCAGCACCAGAGCAGCGCGCCCGCGACGAAGAACCGGACGGCGTTCATCGCCAGCGGGGGCATCCGCTCGACCCCGACTTTCATGGCGACGTACGTCGAGCCCCAGACCACGTACACGACGAGCAAAGCTGAGATCCGCATGATGCTGTTCTGCCCGATCGCGAGGTGGCAGCGATGCCATCCCTGCGGCAGTTTCTGCCAAACTGGGCGACGTGGAGGACGTGGCCGTGGTCGTCGCCGAGCCGGTGCCCGCGTTCGAGCTCGGCATCATGAGCGAGCTCTTCGGCCTGCCGCGCATGGACCCGGCGTTACCGCGCTACCGGTACGCGGTCTGCGCGCAGGCCCGGAAGCCCCTCGCGACCTCCACCGGGTTCACGGTCACCCCGACGCACTCGCTGCGCCGGCTGGCCTCGGCGGACCTCATCGTCGTCACCGGGGCCGCGCCGCCGGTGCCCCCGCCCTCGCCGCAGCTGTGCGCCGCGCTCATCGGCGCCGTGGGGCGGGGAGCGACCGTCGCCGCGGTGTGCACCGGCGCGTTCGTGCTGGCCGAGGCGGGGCTGCTGGACGGGCGCCGGGCCACCACGCACTGGGCGTACGCGGCCCAGCTCGCCGCCCGGCATCCGGCCGTCACCGTGGTCCCCGACGAGCTGTACGTGGTCGACGGCCCGGTGGCGACCAGCGCCGGCACCACGGCCGCCCTGGACCTCGGGCTGCACCTGATCCGTACGGCCCACGGCGCCCAGGTCGCGAACCGGGTGGCCCGCGAGATGGTGTTCGCCGCCCATCGCAGCGGCGGGCAGTCCCAGTTCACGCGTACGCCCGTCCCGCCGCTCCCGGAGTCCGGCCTCGGCCCGGTGCTGGACTGGGCGGCGAGCCACCTCGGCGCCGACCTGTCGGTGTCCGCGCTCGCGGCCCGGGCGGCGATGTCCCCGCGGACCTTCGCCCGCCAGTTCGTGGCCGCCACCGGCGCCACCCCCGCCGCCTGGGTCCGCGACCAGCGCCTGCGCCTCGCCGAGGAGTTGCTGGAACGCGACGGGCTGCCCGTCGAAGCGGTGGCGCGCCGGTGCGGCCTGGGCAGCGCCGACACCCTGCGCCGCCACTTCCGGCGCCTGCGCGGCGTCACCCCGGGTCAGCACCGCGCCGCCTTCGGGGATCGGTAACCACTACTCAGGGTGATGCGATCTTGGCCGATCGGCCGGTTCGTTGCTGAACGGTACGTGCATAAGCTGAGGTCGTGAACTTGACCGAGGTTGCGATGGCCGCTGCCATCACTGTGAGTGTTGCCGGTGTTTCTTACGCTGCGTTCAACACGCACGGTTTGACGGCGGTCACGGTCAAGGTCGCGGACCAGGTGAGCTGCCGGACGGTGGAGGATGCGATCACCGCGTACGCCGCCCAGTACGGCTCCGCCCCCACGGGGATGGCGCAGCTGCGGCCGTACGTGCGGGGCGATGTGTCGGCGTACCGGATCGTCGGCGGGCGGGCAGCGGGACCCGGCTGCTGAGCAGGTGAGCCGCGACACGACGAGCGGTCACCCGGCCGACGCCGGGTTGCTGCTCGGGCGGTGCGCGCTGTTCACCAACACCTTCCCGGCCGGTGCCGTGCTCGCCGGACCGGTGCTCGGCCTCGCCCAGCACGCGGGCTACCGGATGCCGTACGTCGTCGCCGCCGTGCTGAGCGCCGCCGCCCTCGCGCTGCTCGCGGTCGGGCGACACGGAGGGAAATCCGCCTGATCGGGCGCCGAAGTCCCGTTCGTACCTGTATGACGGTTTCATGGGTGAGTTGACGAGGCGGGACAAGCAGGTCGTCGGCGGCATGGTGGCGCTCCTGGTCGCAGGCGGGGGAGCGCTGGTGCTCAGCGGGGAGGCCGACCGCGACGGCCCGGCCACGGCGCCGCCGGAACGGACGGTCATCGCGGGTGCCGAGGCCGAGATGGGTCCGGCGCGGCGGCCGGCGCCCGGCAGGACCGGCGGTGCCGCCCCGCAGGCCACGGCGGAAGCGCCGGCGGAGATCCGTACGCTCACGCCCCGGCCGGGGTTCCCGGCGACGACGAGCGCCGCGACGCCCGGCCGCACCACCGTGCCGGCTCTCACGCCGCAGTGGACCCCCGCTCTGCCGCCGCCGCTGGTACGCCCCCCGCTGCCGACGCCGACCACACCGGCCCGGACCACCACGCCGGCGACCACCAAGCCCGGCCCGGCCACCGTGCCGTCCACCCGGCCCCCGGCGACCCGCCCTCCGGTGACCCGGCCTCCGGCGACGCGCCCTCCGGTGACCCGCCCGCCGGCCACGACGGCGCCACCCGCGACGACGCCGCCGGCGACCACTCCGCCCGCGACGACCCCTGCGCCCGAGCCGACGACCCCGCCGGTCACCGAGGCACCCCAGGAGCCCGCCGAACCCGAGCCCACGACCGCGCAGCCGCAGGACGACGGCGGCGAGGACCACGACCAGGACCAGGACCACGGCCACGACTTCCCCTGGGAGCCCGGCGCGGGCGGTCTGCCGGCCGGCCCGGACGCGCTGACCTGGCCGCCGGCCGTGCCCTCGGGGAACCCCTTCGAGTAGATCACCGCAGGGTCATACGATCAGCGGCGGAACGTATCGACGCACGGAGGGATGACATGGGCACCGAGACGCTGGAGTTCCAGGCCGAGGCGCGGCAGCTGTTGCAGCTGATGGTCCACTCGATCTACTCGAACAAGGACATCTTCCTGCGTGAGCTCATCTCCAACGCCTCCGACGCGCTGGACAAGCGGCGGCTCGCCGGGCTCACCGACGACAGCCTGCGCACCGACGACCTGCACATCGAGATCGAGGCGGACAAGGACGCGCGCACGCTGACCGTGCGCGACAACGGCATCGGCATGTCCCGCGACGAGGTGGTCGGCCTCATCGGCACGATCGCGCGCTCCGGCACCGCCGAGATGCTGCGCCGGCTCAAGGAGAGCAAGGAGAACGAGTCGGCCGAGCTGATCGGACAGTTCGGCGTCGGCTTCTACTCCACGTTCATGGTCGCCGACGAGGTCACCCTGATCACCCGCAAGGCCGGCGAGGACACGGGTACGCGCTGGCGGTCGGCCGGCGAGGGGACGTACACGATCGAGGACGTCGCCGACGCGCCCACCGGCACCGCCGTCACCGTCCACCTGCGCCCGAAGGACGAGGAGGACGCGCTCTACGACTACGCCGACGAGTGGAAGATCCGCGAGATCGTCAAGCGGTACTCGGACTTCATCTCGTTCCCCATCCGCCTGCTCAAGGGCGAGGGCGAGCCGGAGACGCTGAACTCCATGAAGGCGCTCTGGGCGCGGCCGCGCTCCGAGGTCAAGGACGAGGAGTACACCGAGTTCTACCGGCACATCAGCCACGACTGGACCGACCCGCTGGAGATCATCCAGATGCGGGCCGAGGGCACCTTCGAGTACGAGGCCCTGCTGTTCATCCCGTCCCGCGCCCCGCACGACCTCTTCCAGCGCGACGGCCGGCGCGGCATCCAGCTGTACGTCAAGCGCGTGTTCATCATGGACGACAGCCGCGAGCTGATGCCCGACTACCTGCGGTTCGTCAAGGGCGTGGTGGACGCGGCCGACCTGTCGCTGAACATCTCCCGCGAGATCCTGCAGCAGGACCGGCACATCCAGCTGATCCGCCGGCGCCTCGCCAAGAAGGTCCTGTCCACCATCAAGGACCTGATGACCAAGGAGCCGGAGAAGTACCGCACGCTGTGGCGCGAGTTCGGCCGGGCCGTCAAGGAGGGCCTGCTCGGCGAGGCCGACGACCAGAAGGCGATCCTGGACGTGTCGTCGTTCGCCTCCACGGCCGGCGACGAGCTCACCACCCTGGCGGACTACGTGTCGCGCATGAAGGACGGCCAGGACGCGATCTACTACATGACCGGCGAGAGCCGCGCCCAGGTCGAGAATTCCCCGCACATGGAGGCGTTCAAGGCCCAGGGGTACGAGGTTCTGCTGCTCACCGACCCGGTCGACGAGATCTGGGTCGAGGCGGTGCCCGAGTACGACGGCAGGAAGCTGCAGTCCATCGCCCGCGGCGACGTCGACCTCAAGCCCGACGAGAAGCCGTCCGAGGAACAGACCGGCGAGTTCGCCCCGCTGCTGACCTGGCTGGGCGAGACGCTCGCCGATGTCAAGGAGGCCCGGCTCTCCACCCGGCTCACCACCTCGCCGGCCTGCCTGGTCAGCGACGCCGACGACATCACCCCGACCCTGGAGAAGATGTACAAGGCGATGGGCCAGGAGGTGCCCCCGGTCAAGCGCATCCTCGAGCTGAACCCGGACCACCCGCTGGTCACGGGCCTGCGCGACGCGTACGCCCAGCGCGCCGACGACCCGAACCTGCCGGAGACGGCCGAGCTGCTGTACGGCACGGCCCTGCTGGCCGAGGGCGGGGACCTGGCCGACCCGGCCCGCTTCGCCAAGCTCCTCGCCGACCGCCTCGCCAGGACCGTCTGAACGACCCCTAGGGTGGGCGGCATGACCACCTCGACAGAGATCCGGCTTGCCGCCCGCCCGCACGGGACCCCCGTGCCGACCGACTTCGAGACCGTGCGGACCGAGGTGCCTCAGCCCGGCCCCGGGCAGCTGCTCGTCCGGAACACGCTGATGAGCGTCGACCCGTACATGCGCGGCCGGATGGACGACCGCAAGTCGTACGTGGCGCCGTACGAGCTGGGCAAGGCGCTGCAGGGCGGCGCGGTCGGCGAGGTCGTCGCGTCGGAGGCGGACGGGTTCCAGCCCGGCGACACGGTGCTGCACGGGCTCGGCTGGCGCGAGTACGCCCTCGTCGAGGCACGCTCGGCGGCGAAGGTCGACCCGTCCCGGGCGCCGCTGGGGGCGTACCTGGGTGTGCTCGGGATGCCGGGGCTGACGGCGTACGCCGGTCTGCTGCGCACCGCGGAGTTCAAGCCCGGCGACGTCGTCTTCGTCTCCAGCGCGGCCGGCGCGGTCGGCCAGGTCGTCGGCCAGCTCGCCAAGCTGAAGGGCGCCGCCCGGGTCATCGGCAGCGCCGGCTCCGCGGCCAAGGTCGCCTACCTGCGCGAGGAGCTGGGCTTCGACGCGGCGTTCGACTACCACGACGGGCCGGTACGCGACCAGCTCAAGGCCGCCGCCCCGGACGGCATCGACGTCTACTTCGACAACGTCGGCGGCGACCACCTCGAGGCGGCGATCTCGGCGCTGACCGTGCACGGCCGGGTCTGCGTCTGCGGCATGATCAGCGTCTACAACGCCACCGAGCCGGTCCCGGCGCCCCGCAACCTGGCCCAGGTCATCGGCAAGCGCCTCACCATCCGCGGCATGCTCGTCGGTGACCACGGCGACCTGCGCGACCAGTTCCACACCGAGGTCGCCCCGCGGGTGGCGGACGGCAGCATCCGCTACCGCGAGACCGTCCTCGAAGGCATCGACCAGGCAGTGGAGGCGTTCCTGTCCATGCTGCGCGGCGACGGCATCGGCAAGACCCTCGTCAAGCTGGGCTGAGCGCGCTCACCAGGGCGGCAAAGTCGCGGAGCAGCGGGTTGTCGTCGCGGTCGCTCGCCCACGCCAGGCACACCGTGTTCGCGGAGATGCCGGTGATCCGGGCGTACGCGACGTCCGCCCGGGTGTAGAACGCCGCGGTGGACAACGGCAGCACCGCGACGCCGCGGCCCGCCGCGACGTGCTCGAGCTTCTCCTCGACCGAGGCGGCGGGCACCGGAACCGCCCGGCCCTGCCATTCCGGGACCGCCGCCGGATTCTGCAGCAGCGTCGCCCCGGCGAGGTCCCCGATCGCGATCTCGTCCTTGCCCGCCAGCGGATGGTCCGACGGCACCACGGCCACCCGCGGCTCGGTCGTCAGCGGCTGCACGGTCAGGCCGCGCCGGTCGAGGGGCAGGCGCACGTAGCCGATATCGGCGCGGCCGTCGCGCAGCACCTCGCCCTGGTCGTCCCAGTCGGTACGCAGGACGTCCACGGACAGCCCGGGGTGACTGTCGCGCATCGCCCGGACGGCCGCCGTGACGGTCAGCCCGGGCATGAACGCCACCGTGAAGGAGTCGGTCCCGCCCGCGGCGCGCCGCACCCGCCGTTGCAGGGCGGCGGCATTCGTGAGCAACGGTACGGCGTCGGCCAGCAGTTGCCGTCCCGCCGGGGTCAGCTCGGTGGCCCGTTTCGTCCGGACGAACAACTCCACCTTCAGCTCGTCCTCGAGCGCGCGGATCTGCCGCGACAGCACCGGCTGGGCTATGTGCAGCAGCGCCGCGGCCCGCCCGAAGTGCAGCTGCTCGGCGACCGCCACGAAGTACCGCAGCTTGCGCAGGTCGACGTCGCTCATGCCCGCAGGGTATGACAGCGGCCGGAACAGGTCTTGGACGGGCGCGGGCGGCCGGGCGGATCGTGGTGGTCATGGAAATGCAGAATCAGCGTGTCGTCGTCCTCGGCGGCACCTCCGGGATCGGCGCGGCGGTGGCGCAGGGCGCGGCCGGCCGCGGTGCGGATGTGGTGGTCGTGTCGAGCAGCAAGACGAAGGTGGACGCGGCAGTGGGCCGGCTGCCGGGAGCGAGCGGTGCGGCGGTGGACCTCACCGACCCGGCCGCGACGGAAGCCTTCTTCGCCGCGGTGGGGGACTTCGACCACCTCGTCTACACGGCCGGGGAGCCGCTGTCGCTGATGCCCGTGGCGGCGTTCGACGCGGCGCGCGCCCGCGCCTTCTTCGAGCTGCGGTACTTCAGCCTGCTCGGTGCGGTGCACCGTGCCGTACCGAGGATCCGGCCCGGCGGCTCGATCACCCTGACCTCCGGCACCGCGGCCGACCGGCCCGGACCGGGCTGGCTGCTCGGCGCGAGCATCTGCGGCGCGATGGACTCGCTCACCCGTGCCCTCGCCACCGAGCTGGCGCCGATCCGCGTCAACGCGGTCAAGCCGGGCGTCACCCGCTCACCGCTGTGGGACCGCATGGACGACCCCGCCGAGCTGTACGCCCAGGCCGGCGCCGGCCTCCCGCTGGGCCGGGTGGGAGAGGTGGAGGAGGTCGCGGCGGCGTACCTCTACCTGCTCACGCAGCCGTACTCGACGGGGACCGTGCTGACGGCGGACGGCGGCACCCTGGTCGCCTGAGACCGTCGCGGTGCGTGATCTCATAGGGGCATGCCGACCGTCTTCACGAAAATCATCAACGGGGACCTGCCCGGGCGCATCGTGTGGTCCGACGAGCGGGTGGCGGCCTTCCTGACGATCGCGCCGCTCACGCCGGGCCACACGCTGGTCGTGCCGCGCGCCGAGGTGGACGAGTGGACGGACCTGGAGCCGGACCTGCTCGGTCACCTCATGACGGTCAGCCACACCATCGGCGCGGCGCTCAAGCGGGCGTTCGACGCGCCGCGGGTGGGGCTGATCGTCGCGGGCTTCGAGGTGCCGCACGCCCACGTCCACGTGTTCCCGGCCCACGACATGGCCGACTTCGACTTCGCCCGGGCGGACGCGAACGTCCCGTCCGAGGACCTCGACGCCCACCACCAGCGCATCCTCGCCGCCCTCGACCGCAGCTGACGCCGCGCGGCGGGGCGGTCCGACGAGCTTGAGCGGCTGCTCAGTGTCCGGCCAGGTCTCCGATGGCGCAGCTCCCAGGCCCGGCGCACACCGCGAGGAAGGTAGAGGTCCGGCCACAGCCGCCGCAGGGTGCCATCGTCCAGCCAGGCCGCCAGCTCGTCGCGCCGGACGGCTTCCCGCAGCACGATCTCGTAGACGCGGAGAACCTCGAAGGAATCGTCGAGGTCGAACCGGCGGTCGTCGGGAGGGTGCCACACCATTCGGTGCGGCAGCTCAACGACGCCGCAGAATGGGCCGCGCAGCGCGCTCAGGTCAGGTGCGACGACGACCGGACGTCCCGGACGGCTGGTCAGGCGGGCCGGCGGCGCCGTGGATCGGTCGGCCATGCCCTCAGCGTACGCAGTGGGTTTGCGGAGATCGATGCGTCAGCGGAGCGCTGTGAGCCAGGTGCGGGGGCCGCGGTACTGGACCCGAATGCCGGCGACGCCGATCGCATAGCGCAGCGCCTCCGTGAGCTCCGCTCCGCGGGCGATTGCGACCGTCAGCGCGCCGTGGAAAGCGTCTCCCGCGCCGGCCGTGTCGACCGCGGCTACGGGCGGCACGTCGAGCTCGCCGGACTCGCCGCCCGACCACCAGGCGACCGGTTCGGGCCCGCGGGTGATCGCGCCGTGGTGGGCGCCGAGCGCTCGCAGCCCTGAGACCGTGTCGAGGTCGCCCGGTGGGTGGAACGCCGCCGAGCAGGCCGCGACCGCCGCGTGGGGGAGCAGGTCCGCGAAGACCGGCCGCCACGTGCCCGCGTCCAGCACCAGCGGCCGCCCGCTGCGCGCCGCGGCCAGGGCCAGCGCGGGGTGATGCCCGTCGGCCAGCACCGCGTCCGCGGTGGTCAGGGTTTCCGCAAGGGCAGACGGTACGGCCACAGCGACGCCCCGCGCGTTACGGCTCACGATCGTGCGCTGGCCGGTCGCGTCGAGCACCGTGACCGCCGAGACCGGTGGGGGTTCCGGGGTGTCCGGAGCCGCGTCCAGCAGCGTGACGTCGTGGGCGGCGAGGTCGGCCCGGATGAGGTCGCCGAGCGGGTGGGCGCCGACCGCGGTGACCAGGGTGACCTCGGCGCCGAGCGCCGCGGCGGTGAGCGCGGCGTTGGTGGCCGGGCCGCCGGCCGCGACCTCCGCGGACAGCGCCTCCGCCTTGTCGTCCGGGCCGGGCAGGCGGTCGACGCGCTGGACCAGGTCGACCGTGGCCAGCCCGACGCAGACGACCCGCACGGCGTCAGGACGCGAGGTCGGAGAAGAAGACGCCGATGTTGCGGAACACCTCCGCGACGCCGTCGCCGATGCCCTGGGCGATGTCCGCGGCGGGGCCCGGGTTCGTCCCGATGTAGAAGATGACCAGCGCGAGCACGATCCAGCCGACGACCTTCTTCATCCGGCCCACCTCCCCGGCGCGATTGATCGAAACGAATCGTGACACGGCGGAGCAGGTCATGGGGGCCGGACGCGCCGTCAGAGATCGAAAAGGCGGGCCGCGTTCTGCCAGCACACCGCGCGCAGCCAGGCGTCGCCGAGGCCGAGGGCGGCGAGCGCGTCGAGCTGGTGGGCGTACGGGTACGGGATGCTCGGGAAGTCGCTGCCCAGCAGGACCTTGCCGGCGAGCCCGAGGTCGCGCAGCCGGGGGAGCAGGTCCCGGGGGAACGGGGCCATGTCCTCGAAGAACGAGGTGAACGCCATCGTCGTGTCGAGGCCGGCGCGCTCGTGGCGTTCGGCCAGCTGGAGGAAGCCCTCGTACTCCGGGGCGCCGAGGTGCGCGGCGATCATGGCCAGCCGGGGGTGGCGGCGCAGGACCTCGCCGATCGGGCCGGGGCCGGTGAAGCGGTGGGGGACCGGGCCGGACCCGGCGTGCACGACCACCGGGGTGCCGGTGTCGGCGAGGATGCCCCAGGCCTCGTCCAGCTCGGGGGCGCGCGGGTCGAAGCCGCCGACCTGCAGGTGCAGTTTGAAGATGCGCGCCCCGCGCTCCAGCGCCGTACGGACGTCCCGCGCCGCCGACGGCTCCGGGAAGAACGTGGCGCTGGGCAGGCAGCCGGGCGTACGGGCGGCGAAGTCCAGCGTCCAGGTGTTGAGGTCCGCGGCCATGCCGGGGCGGTGGGCGTACGCGAGCGCCGTGAACACGCGCACGCCGAGTTCGCCGAGCGTGGCGACGCGTTCGGCCTCGGTGCCGCGGTAGTGGATGGGCCATTTCCGGCCGATGAGGGGCCCCGCCTCGTCGAAGTGGGCCCAGACCCGGCGCTGCATCCGTTCGGGCAGGAAGTGGGTGTGCACGTCGGCGAGCCCCGGCAGGCCGAGCGCGGTGGCGAAGGCGGTCACCGTCCGATGATGGCGTACGTCACAAACCGAGGGCTTCTGGCTTTTGACAGTTACCCTCATTTCATGGCTACCTCCAATTCACGCTGGTGGGCGCTCGCGGCGCTCTCCCTCAGCACCATCGCGATCGGGCTGGACAGCACCGTGCTGTCCGTGGCCCTGCCGACGCTCGCGGGAGACCTGCGGGCGACGACCGGTGACCTGCAGTGGTTCACCACCTCCTACCTGCTCGTGCTCGCCGCCGCGCTGCTGCCCGCCGGGATGCTCGGCGACCGGTTCGGCCGCAAGCGGATGCTGCTCGGCGCCCTGGTCCTCTTCGGGGCGGCGTCGGCCGCGTGCTCGTACGCCACGACCTCCGGCCAGCTCGTCGCCGCCCGCGCCGTGCTCGGCCTCGGCGCGGCGGTGATCATGCCGCTCAGCTCCGCCGTGCTCACCGTGATCTTCGACCCTGAGGAGCGGGGCCGGGCGCTGACCGTCTGGGTCACCGCCAACACGCTGGGCATCCCGCTCGGCCCGCTGGTCGGCGGCTACCTGCTCGACCACTTCTGGTGGGGCTCGGTCTTCCTGATCAACGTGCCGCTGGTCATCGCCGGCGTCGTCGCGGTCGCGCTGTGGGTCCCCGAGTCGCACGGCGACCGCAAGCGGCGCTTCGACCCGCTCGGCGTGCTGCTGTCCGCCGGTGGGCTGGTGGCCGTCACGTACGGCGTGATCGAGGCCGGCGAACGCGACTGGACCGACGCCCGTGCCGTGCTCACCGCGGTGGCCGGGGTGGTGCTCCTGGTGATCTTCGGCTGGTGGCAGCGCCGCGCGCAGGCGCCGCTGGTCGACCTCGCGCTGTTCCGCTCGCGGGCCTTCACCTGGGGCGCGCTGCTCGCCACGGTCGCCAGCTTCGCGATGTTCGGCCTGCTGTTCGCGCTGCCGTTGTTCTTCCAGGAGATCGGCGGCAACGACGCGTTCGGCACGGGACTGCGGCTGCTGCCGGTCATCGGCGGGCTGATGGTCGGCGCGCGCATCGGCGGGAAGCTCGAGAACCGGCTCGGCGCCAAGGCCGTCGTGACGGCCGGGCTGCTGCTGATCTCCGGCGGCCTGCTGCTGGGTACGGCCACCGGCCCGGACTCGGGGTACGGGTTCGTCGCGATCTGGATCACGCTCGCCGGCATCGGCCTCGGGCTCACCATGCCCCCGGCGATGAACGCCGCGCTGGGCGCACTGTCGCGCGAGCGCAGCGGGGTGGGCTCCGGGCTGATCCAGGCGATGCGCCAGGTCGGCAGCGCGATCGGGGTCGCGGTGCTCGGTACGGTGCTGAACTCCGCGTACCGCGACGGCGTCGACGGCTCGGCGCTGCCGGACACCGCCCGTGACAGCGTCTCGGCGGGGGTCGCGGTCGCCCGCCGCCTCGGCGACCCCGGGCTGCTGGACGTGGTGCGCTCGGCGTTCACCGACGGCATGGCCCTGACGATGCTGGTGGCCGCGGTGGTGGCAGTGTGTGGCGCCGTACTCTCGATGATCTTCCTGCCGGGCCGTCCGGCGCGGGCGGGCGACGCGCCGGACGTCCCCCGCACGCCGCTCTCGCCGCCGGCGGCGGCAGAATCGACGGTATGACGCCGCCGGGACTGCGGGAACGCAAGAAAGCCAGAACGCGCGCCGCGATCCGCGAGCACGCGATGAGGCTCTTCGACGAGCAGGGGTACGCCGCCACGACGGTCGATCAGATCGCCGAGGCGGCGGACGTCTCGCAGAGCACGTTCTTCCGGTACTTCCCGACCAAGGAGGACGTGGTCCTCGCCGACGACCTCGACCCGCTGTTCGTGCAGGCGGTCCGCGATCAGCCGGCCGACCTGCACCCGATCGAGGCGATCAAGCGCGGCATCCGGCAGGTCTTCGCCGCCGTCAGCGAGGAGCAGCGCCGGCAGGAGCGGCGGCGGCAGCGGCTGATCCAGTCGGTGCCCGAGCTGCGGGCCCGTTCGCTGCACCAGTACGCGGCCGCCGTCGACCTGCTCGCCACGGTGGTGGCGGAGCGGGCCGGCGTGCCGGCCGACGACTTCCCGGCCCGGGTGCTGGCCGGCGCGGTGATCGGATCGCTGCTCGCGACGCTGCCGCGCGGTGTCGACGAGCCCGCCCTGGACCACGACGAGTTCTCCTCCATGGAGCGCGCCCTCGACCTGCTGCGGGCCGGTCTGCCGCTGGGCCGGCGTTAGGGGCTGTCCGGGCCGTCCCCGGTGGTCCCGGGGATCAGGCGGGCGAGGCCGTCGAGGATGAGGTCGAGCCCGAAGCGGAACTCGTCGGGGAAGCTGAACCCCGTCCTCGCCAGCTCGGTGACCACCTCGGCGAGGAACGGGTACTCCTCCATCTCCGACGGGCCCCGGTGCGCGACGGCATTGCGGCGCCGGGCCGCCTCGGCGGGGATGTCGCCCGCGAGCGTCTTCTCCTGCAGGGCGAACCCGTACACGTAGGCGTCCATCAGGTTGGACGCGTGCACGGCAGCGCGGAACGAGAAACCCGCGTCGCGGCGCAGGCAAGCGAGCACGGCGTTGTGGTGCCGCAGGTTGGCCGGCCCGGGCGTGCCCGTCTCCATCCGGCCGACCGCCCACGGGTGCCGCAGCAGGGCGTCGCGCATCGATGAGGCGCGCGTGTGCAGCGCGGCGCGCCAGCCCTCGCCGGCCGGGATCGCGACCTCGGCGAAGACCAGGTCGATCATGCCGTCGAGCAGGTCGTGCTTGTCCGTGACGTGCTTGTAGAGCGCCATCGGCACCACGCCCAGCCGGTCGGCCAGCCGCCGCATCGTGAGCCCGTCGAAGCCGCCCGCGTCGGCGACCTCGACGGCGGCCGCCAGCACCCGGGCACGGTTCAGCCGTTCGCGGCTCGTGGTCGCAGGGCTCGTGGGCACCTACGCTGCTGCGCGCCGCCGGCATCTGCGCCGCGATCGCCGGACTGCTCTTCGTCGGTGTCCAGGTCGGCCACCCACCCATGGGCCTCGCAGCGGTGACCACCACCGACTGGGTGGTCCGCAGCACGGCGAAGGCGGTCATGGCCGCGCTCGCGCTCGCCGGGATCACCGGCATGTACCTGCGCCAGGTCCGCCAGGCGGGCATTCTCGGCCTGGCGGGCTATGCGGTGTTCGCGGCCGGCTACCTGCTCATGCTGGGCATCGAGATCGTCGCGGCGACCGTTCTCCCGTCGCTGGCGGACACCGCGCCGGACTACGTCGCGGACGTGCTCGCCGTGGCCTTCGGCGGCACCGCCGTCCACGGCATCGGGGCTCTGCAGACGGTCATCGTGCTCGGTTCCATCGGCTATCTCGCGGGCGGCTGCGTCTTCGGTGTCGCGCTGTTCCGGGCTCGCGTCCTCGCCCGGTGGGCCGCGGCGCTGCTGGCGGCGGGCACCGTCGCCACGCTCGCGCTCGCCGTGCTGCCGGAGTCGTTCAACCGGCCGCTGGCCGTCCCGACCGGGGTGGCCCTGATCGGCCTGGGCGTCTCGCTCTGGAACGACCAGCGCGCCACCGCCTAGGGTCACCCCTGGCTCAGGGCGTCTTTCGCCGCGGCCAGGACGCGGTCGGACAGCGGCGTGCCGCTGGTCGCGCGGGCGATGAGCAGCGCGCCGACCATCGTGGCGACGGCGGCCAGGTCCTGGTCGCCGTCCGCGCCGGCCATCCACCGGGCGAATTCCTCGACGCCGTGCGCGTACGGCTCCCGGGCCGCGCCGTCCTCGCGCGCCACGTCGGGACCGAGTCCGGTGACCGGGCAGCCGTTCCCCGCGTCGTCGCGGTGCCCGGCCGACAGGTAGCCGGCGACGAACTCGCGCCGGGCCGCGTCGTGATCGCCGGCGTGCCGCTCGTCGAGGTCCGTCAGCCGGGCGCCGAGGTCGCCGAACGCGCGGCCGGTCGCCTCGGCCACGAGCGCCTCCTTCGACGGGAACTGCTTGTAGAAGCCGCCGTGGGTCAGCCCCGCCTCGGCCATGAGGTCGCTGACGCTGACGCCGCCGACCCCGCGTTCGCGGAAGAGCCGGGCCGCCGTACGGACAACCCGGTCGCGGTTCTCCCGGGCCTGAGCCTGCGATGCACGTGCCATGCCGGCCATTGTATGACGCTCGTCATCTAACCTTGGAGGCTATAGATGTCGAACGTAATCTAAACGCATGGACATCGAGAACTCCGTCGCCGTCGTCACCGGCGCCAACCGCGGCCTCGGCCGTCACTTCGCCGCCCAGCTCGTCGAACGGGGCGCCAAGGTCTACGCCGCGGCGCGCCGCCCCGAGACCATCGACCTGCCCGGCGTCATCCGCCTGCCGCTGGACATCACGGACCCGGCCGCCGTCGCGCGCGCCGCCGAGATCGCCGGGGACGCCACGTTCCTCGTCAACAACGCCGGTACGAGCACGGGCGCCGCCCTCATCGGCGGTGACCTCGACGCGATCCGGCTGGAGATGGACACCCACTTCTTCGGGACGCTGGCCATGACGCGCGCCTTCGCCCCGGTCCTCGAGCGCAACGGCGGCGGGGCCGTCCTCAACGTGCTGTCCGTGCTGTCGTGGTACCACCCGGGCCGGGTCGGCGGCTATGTCGCCGCGAAGGCTGCCGAATGGGCGCTGACCGACGCGGTCCGCGAGGAGCTGGCCCCCCGCGGTATCCACGTCGCCGCGCTGCACGTGGGCTACATGGACACCGACATGGCCGTCCACGTGCCGGCGGAGCAGAAGGTGGACCCGGCCGTGGTCGCGGCCCTGGCCCTGGACGAGGTGGCCGCCGGCCGGCCGGAGATCCTCGCCGACGAGCTCACCCGCAGCGTGAAGCGGGGGCTGGCGACGGCGCTGCAGGGCTGATCGGCGCGGGATTGGTTTTCCCACGATCGGGGTACGGCTCGCCCATGATTGCGCACGCCGCTCCCTCGCTGGCCGCGGAGGCGATCACCTCCGCCGGTACCGGCCAACTCGTCCTCGCCGCCGTGCTGGGCATCGCGGCCGTCATTCTGCTCATCGCCTGGGCGAAATGGCATCCCTTCCTGGCCCTCGTCGTCGGGGCGGCCGTGCTCGGGATCGTCGCCGGGGTCGCGCCGGCCGACACCGTCACCTCGTTCACCAAGGGCGTCGGCAGTACGGCCGGCAGCGTCGGCCTGCTCATCGCCCTCGGCTCCATGATCGGCGCGCTGCTGGCGGAGTCCGGCGGCGCGGACGGCATCGTCGCCACGATCGTGCGCAAGTTCTCCGGGTCGGCGCTGCCGTGGGCGATGGCGGGCGTCGCCGCGCTCATCGGCCTGCCGCTGTTCTTCGAGGTCGGCGTCGTGCTGCTGGTGCCGATCGTGCTGCTGGTCGCGCAGCGTACGGACGTACCCCTGCTGAAGATCGGCATCCCGGCGCTGGCGGGGCTGTCGGTGCTGCACGGCCTGGTCCCGCCGCACCCGGGCCCGCTGGTGGCGATCGCGAACCTCAACGCCGACCTGGGCCTGACCCTGGCGTTCGGGCTGATCTGCGCGATCCCCACGGTGATCATCGCGGGCCCGGTCTTCGGGAACTTCATCGCCAAGCGGGTGCCCGTCGCCGTGCCGGGCCGGGCGCTGGTGGGCGCCGGGGCCCCGGCGGCCGACCGGGTGGGTTCCGGCCCGGCCGGAGATCGTCGCGGTTCCGGCCCCGAGGGCGACCGTCCCGCCTCGGGCCCGGCCGGCGGTCAGGACTTCGTGGACCGCGACGACCTGGCCAACGCGGGCACCCGCGAGCCGGACGAGGCGGTCGACGGCAGCCTGCCGGCCCGGCGGCGCAACCCGGGCTTCTGGCCCGCCGTGCTGACCGTGCTGCTGCCCATCGTGCTGATGCTGCTGCGGGCGATCGCCGAGCTGACCCTCGACAAGGGCAACGGCGTGCGGAGCGCCTTCGAGGTGCTGGGCGACCCGGTCGTGGCCCTGCTGCTCGGGGTGCTGCTGGCGATGTGGACGCTGGGCAAGCGGGCCGGCTTCGACCGGGCGCAGACCTCGTCGGTGCTCGGCGGGGCGCTGCCGCCGATCGCGGGCATCCTGCTGATCGTCGCGGCGGGTGGCGGCTTCAAGCAGGTGCTCGTCGACGCGGGCGTCGGCAACGTCGTGGCCGACGCCGCGAAGGACGCGAACATCTCGGCGCTGGTGCTGGGCTTCCTCGCGGCGGTCGGCATCCGGATCGCCACCGGTTCGGCCACGGTCGCCACGATCACCGCCGCGGGCATCGTCGCGCCGCTGGCCGCCACCCTCGACAAGCCCGAGGTGTCGCTGCTGGCGCTCGCGATCGGCGCCGGGTCGCTGTTCTTCTCGCACGTCAACGACGCCGGGTTCTGGCTCGTCAAGGAGTACTTCGGGATGACCGTCGGGCAGACCATCAAGACGTGGTCGGTGATGGAGACGATCATCTCGGTGGTCGGCTTCGGCTGCGTGATGATCCTCGACATCTTCGTCTGACGGGCAGCCTTCGGTCCGCTTGCGGGCGGCCGGGCCCGTCGTGGTGACGGGCCCGGCCGCGTGCCGTGGGTCAGGCGTTCTGCTCGTCGCGCCAGGCCAGCCAGTCGCGCAGCGGGCCCAGGTCCGGCTTCGGGCCGCCGGCGCCGACGGTGAACAGCGAGACGCCCTGCTCGCGCAGCGCCGTGGCGGCCGCCACGCCGCCCTCGGCCGACAGGCCACCGGAGACCTCGATCTCCGAGAAGTCGCGGCCCACGTCGGCGCAGTGCTGCCGGAGCACGCCCAGCTTGTGCGCGACCGTCGCGGCGTCGCCGAAGCTGTGCCAGATGTCGGCGTGCTTGGCCACCAGGCGCAGCGTCTTCTTCTCGCCGCCGCCGCCGATCAGCACCGGGATCTTGCGGGTCGGCGGCGGGTTCAGCTTGCCGAGCCGCGCCTCGATCCGGGGGAGGGCGTCGGCGAGGTCGTTCAGGCGGCCGCCGGCGGTGCCGAACTCGTAGCCGTACTCCTGGTAGTCCTTCTCGAACCACCCGGAGCCGATGCCCAGGATCAGCCGGCCGTCGCTGATGTGGTCGACCGTACGCGCCATGTCGGCGAGCAGGTCGGGGTTGCGGTAGCTGTTGCAGGTCACGAGCGCGCCGATCTCGACCCGCGACGTGGCTTCCGCCCACGCGCCGAGCATCGTCCAGCATTCGAAGTGCAGGCCGTCGGGGTCGCCGTACAGCGGGTAGAAGTGGTCCCAGTTGAACAGGACGTCGACGCCGAGTTCCTCCGCCTCGGCGGCCGTACGCCGGATCGTGGAGTAGTCCGCGTGCTGAGGCTGCAGCTGCAGCCCGATCCTCACAGGCCTGGTCGTCATGGTCGTCAAGCCTAGGCCGCGCCGCGCGGCACGCCGGGGACGTGACCGGATGTGATGTTCGGCTCGTACGTTTCTCAAGGTCATCACAGGTACGCCCCGGACAATGTCACCATGCGTAGACGGACACTGCTGCTCGGGCTGGCCGGCGCCGCCGGGGCCGGGAGCCTCGCGGCGTGCACCGCCGACACGGGTACCGGCGTCGGGATGGCGGGGGCGACCAGCGCCTCCGCGTCGGCCGCGCCCATCCTCGCCTCGACGACGGCCTCCTCGCTCGCGCCGCAGTCGATCACCGCCCGGTACGCGCCACCGGCCGGCAGCGCCCCCGCACAGGCGTACGCCGTGGGCAATCGCGTGCTGGAGTTCAGCCGGGACGGGCGGGCGCTGCCGACCACGGTCTGGTATCCCGCCACGAGCACCGCCACCGACGCCCCCGCGGCCACCGGGCGGTTCCCGCTCGTGCTGTTCAGCCACGGCCTCACCGCCCAGCCGGGTGACTACGCGGCGATGCTGACCCGCTGGGCTGAGGCGGGGTTCGTGGCGGCCGGGCCGACGTACCCGAACACGTCGTACGGCGCCGCGGACCTCGATCCGCTCGACATCGTCAACCAGCCCGCGGACGCCTCCCACGTCATCGACCAGCTGCTGGCGGCCGGTGGCCCGCTGAGCGTGGTCATCGACCCGGACCGGCTCGCCGCGGCCGGTCACTCGGCGGGCGGCATCACCACCGCGGGCCTGTTCAGCGCCCGCCGTGACGAGCGGCTGAAGGCGGGGGTCGTGCTGGCCGGCACCGACTTCCAGGGCACGCCGTTCACCGGGCCGCCGGCGGCGATGCTGTTCGTGCACGGCCGCGAGGACGACACGGTGACGTACCGGGCCGGGCATGCCGTCTTCGCGGCGGTGCCCTGGTCGCGGGCGATGCTGTCGATCACCGAGGGCGGCCACGTCACGACGGGCGCCGACTTCGAGGCCACCACCGCCACGTCGACGGAGTTCCTGCGCTGGGCCCTGTACGGCGACGCCGCGGCTCGCTCGCGCGTCCCTCAGGCAGCCGCCAGCGGCGGGGTCGCCACCCTCGAAGATCAGCTTGTGTGACGTAATCCACTGGCCCCGGGAGCGTGACGCGGACCGCGTCGTTGGGTAAAGGGGAGCCGCCGCCGGGCTGATCCCCTGGCTGTTCAGGGCGCCCGGACGGCGGGCGCGGTCGACACGAACGAGGCAACCCCTCGAGAGGTGGTGCTGGATCTCCGTGGCTAACGTGGATCGGGTGACTTTCTGGACCCGAAAACGCGATCGCTCCCTCTTCGCCAACGGCGGATCGCTGGTGATCTGTGGCCTGCTCGCCGGTGTCGTGGTCGCGGCGGCCTCGTTCCCGGCCGTCGCCATGTCGGGCCTGGCGGCCAAGGCGGGCTCGCAGGGTTTCGCCGAGCTGCCCAGCGAGCTGGAGCAGCAGTCGGCCCCCCAGGTCACCCGGATCTTCGCCTCCGACGGCAAGACGCAGCTCGCGGTCATGTACGACGAGTTCCGCAGCGACGTGCCGCTGAAGGAGATCTCGGTCAACATGCAGCACGCCATCGTCGCGGCCGAGGACCACCAGTTCTACGAGCACAACGGCGTTGACCTCAAGGGTGTGGCCCGGGCCTTCGTCAACAACAAGCAGGGCGGCTCCCAGCAGGGCGCGTCCACGCTGACGATGCAGTACGTCCGCATGTCGCTGGCGTACTCGGCCAAGACGCCGCAGCAGGCGATCGACGCGACGAAGGACAGCCCGGAGCGCAAGCTCACCGAGATGAAGTACGCCATGCAGGTCGAGAAGGAGCTCACCAAGGAGCAGATTCTCGAGCGCTATCTCAACATGGCCCCGTTCGGCAACGGCGCGTACGGCGTCTACGCCGGCAGCCAGGTCTACTTCCAGAAGAAGCCGAAGGACCTGACGATCGCCGAGGCCGCCCTGCTCGCCGGCATGGTGAAGGCGCCGACCTCGTTCGACCCGACCACGCCCAGCGGCTACCCGCAGGCGCTGGACCGGCGCAACTACATCATCGACAACATGCGGGACCTCAGCTACATCACCCCGCAGCAGGCCACCCAGGCCAAGACGGTGAAGCTCGCGAAGACCACGAAGCGCCCCGGCAACGGCTGCGTGTCGGTCGCCAAGAACAACTGGGGCTTCTTCTGCGACTACTTCTACCGCTGGTGGCTGAGCCAGGAGCAGTTCGGCGCGACCTCGTACGACCGTGAGCGCCAGCTGAAGAGCGGCGGCTACCGCGTGGTGACCTCGCTGGACATCAAGGCGCAGGCGTCGGCACGCAAGGAGATCACCGACCAGATCAGCGACAAGAACCGCAACGCGCTGCTGCTGGCCGGGGTCGAGCCGGGCACCGGCCGGGTCCGCGCGCTGGCGGCCAACCGCAAGTACAGGCTGGACGACCCGGAGCACCCGAAGAACAAGCTCAGCTCGAACCCGGACCTGGCGGAGAAGGGCATCCGCGGCACGTACCCGAACACCACCAACCCGATCATCACCGGTGGCGGCGACATCGTCGGTTACCAGGCCGGCTCGGTGTTCAAGATGTTCACGATGGTCGCGGCGCTGGAGAACGGTCTCGGGCTGGACCACTCGATCACGTCGGGCTCCACGTACAAGTCGGGCTACATCATCGACCCGAGCTCCGACGCGGCCTGCCCGGGCACGCACTTCTACTGCCCGTCGAACGCGTCCAAGAGCGAGCAGGGCACCTTCAACATGTGGACCGGCTTCGGCAAGTCGGTGAACACGTACTTCGTGCCGCTGCAGGAACAGGTGGGCGCGGAGAAGGTGGTGGACGTCGCGAAGCGGTTCGGCGTGCAGTTCCGGGCCCGCCAGGACGCCGAGTTCGCCAACGACCCGGCCTCGGCGCACCAGTGGGGCGCGTTCACGCTGGGTGTGTCGGCGTCGACGCCGCTGGACATCGCCAACGCGTACGCGACGCTGGCCGGTGACGGCATGTACTGCAAGCCCACGCCGATCCAGCGGATCACCTCGGCCGACGGCACGAAGCTGAACGTGGGCCAGCCGGACTGCACCCGCGCGACCAGCAAGGACGTGGCGCGCCGGGCGCTCGACGCGGCACGCTGCCCGGTCGGCGACCAGGCCCAGCTGGGCAATTGCGCCGGGGCCACCGAGCCGAACGCGCGCAACGCGGTGGGTCACCCCATCTTCGGCAAGACCGGTACGACGGACGCAGACAAGACCGCCGCGCTGGTGGTGGGCACCCAGTCCCTGGTCGTCGCCGGCTACCTGGTCAACCCGGACTGGGCCGGGCACTACGACCGGATGCAGCACGGCATCGTGAACCCGGCGGTGTACCGGACGGTGGCGGACTACATGGATGGCAAGCCCGAGGAGCAATTCAAGAAACCGGGGGAGTGACCCCGGCCGGCTCTCGACGATCCCGTCGTCTCCCGCAGCGGAGGCGGCGGGATCGTCGTTTCCGGGTTCTCTGAAACTTCCGGAGTGCTACCGGGGCATGTCCCGCCTGCGGAACTGGCATTAGTCGCAACTTCCGGCTTGCGTCGGGAAGACGGGCCGGGAGAGACTGCCTGTGCCGTCCGGAAGAGCACCGGAAGTTTCGGCGAAGCAGGAGGAGTCATGACCGTGCTGAAGGCCGGCCCGCAACCGTGGACCGACACCGCTCGAACCAGCGCCGAGCGCGCCGACGCCTTGCTGGAGGAGATGACCCTCGAGGAGAAGGTCGCCCAGCTGGGCAGCGTCTGGCAGCAGGACGCGGTCGAGACCACCGGTGAGGTCGCGCCGATGCAGGACGTCTTCGCCGCCGGCTCCCGTCCCTTCGACACCGCGGTGCGCGACGGCATCGGTCACCTCACCCGCCCCTTCGGCACCCGGCCGGTCACCGCCGACGAGGGCCGCGCCCGCGTGGTCGAGCTGCAGCGGCAGGTCGTCGACAGCAGCCGCCTGGGCGTGCCCGCGATCGTGCACGAGGAATGCCTCACCGGCTTCACCACGCTGGGCGCCACCGTCTACCCGACGTCGCTCGCGTGGGCCGCCACGTTCGACCCCGAGCTGATCGAGCGGATGGCCGCGGCGATCGCCGCCGACATGCGCGCGGTCGGCGTGCACCAGGGCCTGTCGCCCGTGCTCGACGTCGTGCGCGACTACCGGTGGGGCCGCGTCGAGGAGACCATGGGCGAGGACCCGTACCTGGTGGGCGCGCTGGGTGCCGCGTACGTGCGAGGGCTGGAGAAGCAGGGCCTCGTCGCCACCCTCAAGCACTTCGCCGGCTACTCCGCCTCGCGCGCCGCCCGCAACCACGGCCCGGTCGCCATGGGCTCGCGTGAGCTGCGCGAATACATCCTCCCGACGTTCGAGACGGCGATCCGGGCCGGCGGCGCGCGCTCGGTCATGAACTCGTACTCGGAGATCGACGGCGTGCCGGTCGGCGCGGACCCGTCGCTGCTCACCGGCGTGCTGCGCGACGAATGGGGCTTCGACGGCGTCGTCGTGTCCGACTACTGGTCGGTGCCGTTCCTGCAGACGATGCACCGCGTGGCCGGCACTCCCGCCGAGGCGGGGGCGCTGGCGCTGACCGCCGGGATCGACGTCGAGCTGCCCGACGCCATCGGCTACGGCGCGGGGCTCATCGAGCTGGTGCGCTCGGGGCAGGTGTCCGAGGAGCTCATCGACCGGGCCGCCCGCCGCGTGCTGCGGCAGAAGGCCGAGCTCGGCCTGCTCGACCCGGACTGGACCCCCGAGGGTTCCGTCGCGGCCGGCGAGGGCATCGACTTCGACTCGCCCGCCAACCGCGCGATCGCCCGCGAGGTGGCCGACCGCTCGGTGGTGCTGCTCGCCAACGACTCCGGCGTGCTGCCGCTGACGGAGGGCACCGCCCCGCGCCGGATCGCGGTCGTCGGCCCGTGCGCCGACGACGCCCAGGCGTTCATGGGCTGCTACTCGTACCCCAACCACATCCTCGGCGACTACCCCGAGTACGGGATGGGCCTCGAGGCGCCGTCGCTGTGGGCGGCGCTGCGCGCCGAGCTGCCGGACGACCGGTTCACGCTGGAGACCGGCTGCCCGATCCGCGACGAGGACCGTTCCGGCTTCGACGCGGCGGTCGCCGCCGCCCGCGACGCCGACGTCTGCATCGCCGTGGTCGGCGACCGGGCCGGCATGTTCGGCCGTGGCACGTCGGGCGAGGGCTGCGACGCACCGGACCTCCAGCTGCCGGGCCTGCAGGGCGAGCTGCTGGGCAAGCTGCTGGAGACGGGTACGCCCGTCGTCGTGGTGGTCGTGTCCGGCCGCCCGTACGCGCTGGGCGACTACGAGGGGGCGGCCGCGATGATCCAGGCGTTCATGCCCGGCGAGGAGGGCGGCTCGGCCATCGCCGGCGTCGTCTCCGGGCGGCTCAACCCCAGCGGCAAGCTGCCCGTGCAGGTGCCGCGCCTCCCGGGTGGCCAGCCCGGCACGTACCTGCAGCCGCCGTACGGCGCGAACAGCGAGGGCGTCAGCAACCTCGACCCCACGGCGATGTTCGGCTTCGGCCACGGGCGGTCGTACACCACGTACGAGTACGACGACCTGACGGTCAGCGCCACCGAGCTGCCCACCGACGGCACGGTGACGGTCTCGGTGCGGGTGCGCAACACCGGCCCCCGCGACGGCGCCGAGATCGTCCAGCTCTACCTGCACGACGTCCAGGCCGAGGTCACCCGGCCGCTGCTGCAGCTCGCCGGGTTCGCCCGGGTGCCGCTCGCCGCCGGCGCCGCGGCCCGCGTGGAGTTCACCCTGCACGCCGACCGCACCGCGTTCGTGGGCCGGGACCTGCTCCGCGTCGTCGACCCGGGCGAGGTCGAGATCCACGTCGGCGCCTCCGCCACGGACCTGCCGTGCCGGGCGACCGTACGGCTGACCGGGGAGCGGCGCACGGTGGGCCGGGACCGGGTCCTGCACACCCCGGTGGTCATCGAGCCGGCCTGACCCACCCCGTCTCGTCGCGGCCCGCGGCTTCTCTCCCTGCTGCGGGCCGCGACGTCATTCCCGGCGCCCGGTGTGTCCGGCGTGTGAAGGTCTCCGGCAGGTCGTATGTGACCCGCCGCCCCGGCGCTGAACCGCGCCTACCGTCGCCTCTGTGCACACCGTTGACGTTCTCGTCGTGGGCGCGGGCCTGGCCGGCCTGCACACCGCCCGCCTTCTCGCCGGCCGGGGCCTGACCGTCACGGTGGTCGAGCGCCGCCGGTCGCTGGCGGCGGGCATCCGGACCACCGGCATCTTCGTGCGCCGTACGCTCGACGACTTCGACCTGCCGGAGCACCTGCTCGGCCCCGGCGTCCGCGACGTCCTTCTGTACCCGCCGTCGCGCCGGGCCCCGGTCCACCTCACCAGCGACCGCGACGAGTACCGCGTCGCCGACATGGCGGGCGTCTACGAGCACGCCCGGCGTACGGCCGAGACCGCCGGGGCCCGGGTCCTGCTGGGCGTCCGGTACGCCGGGGTGGCCGGAACCGTGGTCCGGCTCGAGGGCGCGGAGCCGGTGACCGCCCGGTTCGTCGTCGGCGCGGACGGCGCCCGGTCCCGGGTCGCCCGTGACCTCGGGCTGGACGTGAACCGGCGGTTGCTCGTCGGGGCGGAGTACGCGCACCCGATCGCCGAGGGTCCCGACGCCCCGGCGTTCCACTGCGTGCTGGATCCCCGGATCGCCCCCGGCTACCTGGGCTGGGTGATCGCTGACGGGCGGCACGCACACGTCGGAGTCGCCGGATATCCGCGGGCGATGCGAGCCGGCGTACGTCATCTGCTCGACGATTTCGCCGCCGGAGCCCCGGGCCGGGCAGCGCCGACCGGTCCGGTCGAGCGGCGCGGCGGTCCGATCCCGGTCGGCGGCGTGCTGCGCCGGCTGGCCTGCCCGCGCGGCCTGCTCGTCGGCGACGCGGCGGGCGCGGTGTCGCCGCTGACCGCCGGTGGACTCGACCCCTGCCTGCGCATGTCCGAGCTCGCCGCGGCGGTCACGGAGAGCTATCTGCGCACCGGCGACCAGTGCGTGCTGCGTGGCTACTCGGGCGGCGCGCTGCGGGCGCGTTTCCGGGGACGGCTGATGCTGCGGCGCCTGTTCGCCGGCCTGCCCTCGCCGGTCGCGGCGGAGGCGGCGTTCGCCGTGCTCCGCAGCCGTGCCGGCAGGGCGGCCGCGGCCCGGATCCTGTTCGGCGACGGATCGTTCCCGGACGTCCGGGACCGGGCGGAGCGGGCGGCGAGCGGTTGCCTGCGCCGGTGACCGGCCCGGGGCATGGCGTCCGGTGGGAGGGCAGCACCAACACCTCACTGCGCTCGAACTCATCGCAGCGCCGCAATGATCCGCGCGGCCACGATGGAGTGAAGATGCCGCCTCTGGGTGCGGCGCAGCTACGATGGGTGACGGGCAGGCCGATCAAGCGGTGCAGCTGCTCGACGGGGTTTCGGTGTCCGCGAGCGCATTGCCCTCCCAGCTGAAGGCGTCGAAGGCAAATGCGCAGCCGGGCATCGCGTACACCAAGGAGCTCTCCGACACCTTCGATCTGGCGCCATCAGGAGCCCTGCCGGCCACGGCAAAGATCTCTCTGCCTCTGCGCGAGGTGGTCTCCGCTGGTACCGGCGTAGCGGTCGCGACGTCAGAGAGCCCGGATCAGTTCCGCAAGCAGTTCATCGACCCGTTCAGTGACGGCGCCTTCGCCGAAGCCGCCAAGCCCGCATGCAGCGACGAATCCAGTGCGCGCACGGACGGGTATGCGATCGGCTCCGACTCCGGCTCGACGGTCTACTGGTGTCTGGGCAAGTCGGACTCCGGTCGGATGGTGAAGGTGGTCAACAACCGCCGCTATCCCTTGCTGCTCAGCCGCGGCGGTCTCAGCGTCACCGGCCTCACCGGAGGCTCGTTCTGGCGCAGCCTGTCTTCGCATTCCTCCGGACAACCGGTGGTGATCGGACCCCGGGAGACGGCAACGCTCGCCGTCACCATGCCGCCGGGCGACCGGGCACAGCTCGTCACCGCTTACGACGGATTCGGCCAGTCATTGGTGGCTCTGTACACCGGGCTCAAGGCGCTGAGCGACATCCTTACCCGCTTCGGCAAGGGGGGCCCTCAGGCCGCCGAGATTCTGGGTGACGTCCTGCAGCTCAACGACTGCCTGGAGGCTCTCGGCAAAGGGCCGGCGGACCTCCTTGCCAAGTGCTTCTCGCCGGAGAGCCTGTACCGGGCACTTGGCGGCTGGGCCTTCCTGGTGATTCCCCTGATGGTGTTCGCCCCGGTGTTGGACTTCTTCCGCACTCAGTTCAATGTGATGGGCGATCAGCTCAACCATCGCGACCGTTACGCCATCACCATCAGCCATGCCGCCGCGGTGTCGGTGCCCGAACCTGCCCACAACACCGGCGGTGACCACGACGGTAAGTCAACCGACGGACCCGGCGTCGACGGCAAAGGCACGTCGACAATGCCGCCGCAGCCCGAGAACCCCGGGCCTGTTCGACCCGAGCCTGCCGCCGCGGCGCCCGCGATCTTCACCGTCATGAATACCAGCGAAGCTCCGCCCGACGGTGTGTGGTTCCGCAACAGTCCACAGACCAGCGACACCGACCGCATCACCGGACTCGGCGTCTACGTCAATGAACAGGTACGACTGGATTGCTACGCCTGGGGAGAGTCGGTCGGCGCCTACGAGAATCGGCTCTGGTGCAAGGTGACCAACCAATCGCGCACCAGCGTGGGCGGACGAACGAACGCCGGCTACCTCAACGCGCATTATGTCAACGACGGTAACCGAGCCGATATTGTCGCCGACGGCGTCCCTGCCTGCTGAGCGACTCCGCCGGCGAGAGGACCCGCGGCGATCCGCCGGCCACAAGCGCTGCGGTCATTGTTCGGCTCGAGCAGGGTCAGGGGGAGATCGGCGCGAACCCGGCCGCCTGGTAACCCTCGTCCTGCTCCCGCAGCCACTGCTCACCCGCCGCCCCGAAGGAGGCGATCGTGTCTTCCACGACCGTGCCGTCCCGCTCGACGATGCGGCGAATCTCGTCCGCGTCGCCGTCGCCGGCCCCGAGGTAGGCCATGATCATCACTCGTTCGTGGCCGCCGGTCGTCTCGCGCAGGTACACCCGTGTCGAGTTCGCCATGTCCCCCAGGATGGCAGGCCCGGTGCCGGTGTACGGTCGGTCGCATGCGTGTTCCCACTGCAGCGGTCACCGCGGGCTCCCTCATCGGCGGCTGGCAGCTCGCCCGCCGGACCGGCATCCGCCCGCTGGGCGGCGTGGTCCTGGCGGCGGGCGGTGTGCTGGCCGGCCGGGAGTGGGCCCGGCGGACCAGCCCGGCCGTGACCGCGGGGCTGGTCGCCACGTACGTCGGCGCGTTCGGGCTGTCGCACCCGCTCGCCAAGCGCATCGGCTCGTGGCCGTCCGTGCTCGCCGTCTCGGCCCTCACCGCCGCGGCGTCCTACGCGGCGGCCGACCGCAAGGCGGCCCGCTGAGCCGGCGCGAACGGCAAGGCGGCCGCAGAGCGCCGGCGGGTCCACGCTGACCGGCCGGCGCCCCACGGATCTCAGCTAGAGGGACAGCTTCCAGCTGTTGATGAACCCGGTGTCGATCGACGCCGCGTCCTGCACGCGCAGCGTCCAGGTGCCGTCGGCCGTCTCGCCGGAGAGGTTCACCGCGTACGTCTGATCGAGGTTGTCCGTGCTGCCGCCGGCCCGGTTGTGCAGGACGTAGGCGGTGCCGTCCGGCGCCACCAGGCTGACCACCAGGTCACCGATGTACGTGTGGACGACGTGCACCTCCACCGTGCTCGTCGCCGACGGCGTGACCGTGCAGCCGCTGATCGCGACCGTGCTGGTCACTGTGGTGTTGTCCGGGATGGCGACGTCCGTGTCGTTGCCGCCCGAGCAGCCGTCGGGGCTGCGTACGGTCAGCGTCAGCTGGGTCGAGTGGGCCACCGAGGGTGACGTGCCGGTCAGGGTGATCGGGTAGCTGCCGGTGCCCAGCCCGTCGGGCGTGCTGACGGTGACCGTGGCCGACTCGCCCGCGGTGATCTCGGCCGGGCTGAACGACACGGTCACGCCCGCCGGCACGCCCGTGGCGGTGAGCGCGATCGTCTCCGCGGTGCCGTTGGTGACCGTGCTGGCCAGCGTCGTCGTGACGGTCTCGCCGCGGTCGATCGTCGCCGTCGCCGGAGAGGTGGCGAGGGAGAAGTCGTCCCCGGTGGGGCAGTAGTCGCTGCCGGCCACGTTGACCGCGGTCCAGGCGGCCTGGACCGTCTTGTACTCCGTGCCGCAGAGGCCGTAGAGGTCCGCCGCCGCCGCGAGCGTGTGCGCCCGGGCGGTGTTGGCCGGCGTGGCCGTGCTGACGTACCGGGTGTTGGACACGAAGTAGGTGTCGAGCGCCCGGAACCAGATCTTCTCGGCCTTGTCGCGGCCGATGCCGACCACCGGGTCCGCCGAGCCGCACACCGGCGAGGTGCCGTACGCCGTGGCGCCGGTGCCCTCGGCCAGGTCGAAGAAGAAGTGATTGGCCACGCCGGAGGAGTAGTGCACGTCGACGTTGTTGGTGGACGAGGACCAGCAGCCGTGCGAGGTGCCGTCGAGGGCCGGGTTGTACATGTAGCGCAGCGGTGCGCCCGTACCCCGGATGTCGATCTTCTCGCCGATGTCGTAGTCGCCGGGGTCGCTCGTGCTGCCGGCGTAGAACTCGACCATGGAGCCGAAGATGTCGCTCGTGGCCTCGTTGAGCCCGCCGGACTCGCCGGAGTACGTCAGCCCGCCGGGGATCACGTTCTCGGTGACGCCGTGCGACATCTCGTGCCCGGCCACGTCGAGGGCGACCAGCGGCTTGGCGTTGCCCGCACCGTCGCCGTACGTCATCTGGGCGCCGTCCCAGAACGCGTTGACGTACGCGTTGCCGTAGTGCACCCGCGAGGGCACGCCGGCGCCGGTGCCGAAGATGCCGTTGCGCCCGTGCACCTCCTGGAAGTAGCGGAAGGTCGTGGCGGCGCCGAAGTGGGCGTCCACCGCGGCGGAGGCCCGGTCCGCGTTCGTCCCGGTGCCCCAGACGTTGTCCGCGTCGGTGAACGTCGTGCACGTCGAGGTGCCGTTGTTCAGGTCGCAGGTGCGGCCGTTGCCGTGGGCGGAGTCGACCAGGCTGAAGCCCGTACCCGACTCCGTGGTGTCGAGGTGGACGGAGCCCGAGTAGATGCTGTTGCCGGTGCCGTCGACGGTCTCGATCTCGTCGAACGAGCCGCGGACCGCGTTGGTCGACGCGTCCGTGACCACGTGCAGCCGGGACGGGGTCTGGCCGTCCTTGGCCCGGCCGGTGACGACGGTCTCCCAGGCCAGCGTGGGCGTACCCGCGCCGGCGTCGATGAACAGCTCCGGCGAGCCGACCGAGGTGATCTTCCCGGAGAAGGCCCGTTCGGCGGCGGCGCGGGCCCGGGGCGCGCCGACCTTCGGGGTCACGTTCAGCGTCAGCGGGGCCGCGAGCCCGTCGGAGCTGCCGGTGTAGTCGCCGCGGGCGTCGACCCGGACGGCGATGTCGCCGCCGTAGACGCGCAGGCCCCGGTGCGTACGCGTGTAGCGCACGACGCCGTCGCCCCGGGCGTCCTTCTTGCTGCTGTAGAGGGTGAACCGGTCCTGCGGCGAGCCGTCGACGGCGGCCCGGTGGTGCTCCAGGGCTGCGGTGGCCTGGGCCGGCAGCGAGGTGGACGGTGTGGGCGGTGGCGCGGCGGACGCACTCGTGGCGGTGACCGCTGCGCCGCTACCGGCCAGCATGGTGGTGCAGGCCAGTGCGAGAGCTCTTCTGGAAATGAGTTCCTCCCCGGATCCGGATGGCAATCCATCCATTGATCTCAATAGCTTGGCGGAGAGCTTGAAGGTTGAACAGCCATGAAGTGAAGAATTTACATGTCTGAATTGCCGGGCCGGCCGGCCCGCGCGCGGCGATCATGGAGGGTGGCCGGCGGAAGGGGCACGATGGCGCAGTGGAGACCACCGAGGACGGTCACTTCGTGGTGATCGAGGGCCGTCGCTGGCGCGCGACCGACCCCGCCATCCCCGAGGACGAGGCGGCACGGTTGCGCCGGGCGTTGATGGCGGCCCGCCGGGACGTCGGCGCGGCGTTACGGGCGGGGGAGGACACCGCGCCGGCCCGCGCCCGGGTGCAGGCGGCGAAGGTGGCCCTCGGCGAGCGCGGCACCCCGTGGTGGGAGCAAACCCTCGACCAGCGGCGCGAACGCTGGGAGCAGGGTCTGCGCGACCTGGCGTAGCGCTACCGCGTCAGCAGGCGGAACTCGTTGCCGTCGGGGTCGGTCATCGTCCCGGGGCCGGTGCGGGTCGCCCCGAGCGAGATCAGCCGGTCGGAGTCGGCAGCGGTGAGTTCGAGGATCAGCCGGTCGGCGCCCCGGCGCGGCATGTACGGCGGCCCGCCCCAGGTGATCTTCGGCCCGCCGCCCGGCGCCTGGATCGCGGTCTCCTCGTCCTGGTCCCACACCAGCGGCCAGCCCAGCGCCGCGGCCCAGAACCGGCCGACCTGCGGCGTACCGTCACAGGACAGCGCCCCGATGAACCCGCAGCCGGCGAGGAACTTGTTGCCCGGCTCGATCACGCAGAACTCGTTGCCTTCCGGGTCGGCGAGCACCACGTGCTCCTCCTCGGGCAGCTGGCCGACGTCGGTGTGCTGCCCGCCCAGCTCGAGCGCGCGGGCCACGGTCTCCCGCTGCTCCTCGAGCGACTCGCTCGTGAGATCGAAGTGTGCCCGGTTCTGAGCGATCTTCGGCTCGTCGCTGCGCACGAACCTGAGGCGGAAGCCGCCGTCGGCCGCCGGCGCCAGCGTGCCGTCGCCCTCGGCCTCCCGGCGCAGCAGGCCGGCCCAGAACCGCGCCAGCGCCGCCGGATCGTGCGCACGGAAACAGATCGCGTCCAGATCGCTGGTCATCCCGCGACCCTAGGCCGGTGGCGCGTCGCCCGCAGTCGATATATTCGCCGGGCGGTAGCCCACCTCCGGGCGGCCCGGGCCGCCGTACCGGGGGCTGCGCACCACCCGGCCGGCGTCGGCGAGGTGCTCCAGGTAGCGCCGGGCGGTGACCCGCGAGGCGCCGATCCGCGCAGCCACCTCCGCCGCCGACAGGCCCTCCGCGGCCGCCTCGCGCAGCGCGCCCAGCACCAGGTCCAGGGTCCGGGCGTCGAGCCCCTTCGGCAGGGTGTCCGGCGGGGCGCCGCGCAGGGTGGCGAAGACCCGGTCGATCTCGTGCTGCGCGGACACCTCGGCCGCCGCGCGGAGCTGGCTGCGGTAGCGGGCGTACCGGTCGAGCTTGTCGCGGAAGGCCGCGAACGTGAAGGGCTTCAGCAGGTAGTGGGTGACGCCCAGGGCGACCGCCTGGCGGACCATCGCGATGTCCCGCGCCGAGGTCACCGCGAGCACGTCCGTGCCGCTGCCCGCCGCGCGCAGCGCCCGGGCGATCTCCAGGCCGTGCTTGTCCGGCAGGTTCAGGTCCAGTAGGACCAGGTCGACCGGGCCGGCCCGCAGCGCCGCCATCGCGTCGCGGGCCGTGTGCGCCACGCCGGTCACCGCGAAACCCTCGACCTTCTCCGTGTACGCGCGGTGCGCCTCGGCGATCAACGGCTCGTCGTCGACCACCAGCACCCGGATGACGCTCATGACGGCACCGGCAGCCGGACGGTCAGCACCGCCCCGCCCGCCTCGGCGTCGGTCGTGATCGCGTACGTGCCGCCGTACCGCTCGGCGACCTGCCGGACCAGCGACAGGCCGATGCCACGCCCCTGGCCCGGCTTGGTGGACCAGCCGCGGCGGAAGGCCGCGGCGGCCTGGTCCGGGGTGAGGCCCGGACCGGTGTCGCGTACCCGGATCAGCACCCCGGTGCCGTCCTGGCGGACGAGGACGCGGACCCTGCGGGGCGGTTCGGTGCCGGCCACCGCCTCGAGCGCGTTGTCGACCAGGTTGCCGACCACGGTCAGCAGGTCCCGGGCGGGTACCGGCTCACCGTCCACCCGGGAGTCCTCGTCCACGATCAGCTCCACGCCGCGCTCGCCGGCCTGGGCGGACTTGCCGAGCAGGAGGGCCGCCAGGGCCGGTTCCTCCACGGCGGCCACCACCCGGTCGGTGAGCTGCTGGGCGGCGGCGAGCTCGTCGGTGGCGAGCCGGATCGCCTCGTCGGCGCGGCCCAGCTCGACCAGCGTCAGGACGGTGTGCAGCCGGTTGGCGGCCTCGTGCGCCTGGGCCTGCAGCGCCTGGGTGAGGCCCCGCACCGAGTCCAGCTCGCCGGTGAGCTCGCGCAGCTCGGTGTGGTCCCGCAGGGTCAGCACCGTGCCCAGCGTGCGGCCCTCGAAGCGGGTCTCGCGCTGGCTGGCCACCAGCACCCGGTCCCCGGCCAGCACCGGCTCGTCCGAGGTGGGCCGCCGCGACGCGATCAGCTCGGCGGCACCCGGCGGCAGGCCGAGCGCGGCCGCCGGGCCCTCGGCCGGTGCGTCGCCGCTCAGCCCGAGCAGCCGCCGGGCCTCGTCGTTGACCAGGGCCACGGTGCCGTCGCGGTCCACCACCACCAGGCCCTCGCGGACGGAGTGCAGCACCGCGTCGTAGTACTCGTACATGCGGGTCATCTCGGCCGGGCCGAGCCCGTGGGTCTGCCGCCGCAGCCGGCGGCTCAGCAGCCAGGAGCCCGCGGCGGCGAGCAGCAGGGCGATGCCGGTCGCGGCGGCCACCATCGGCAGCTGCCGCAGCAGCGTGCGGTTGATGGCCTCGGTGGTGATGCCGACCGCGACCAGCCCGATGATCGCGCCGTCCTCGCCGCGCACCGGGACGACCGTGCGCCAGG
Organism: Nucisporomicrobium flavum; assembly: GCF_016464385.1. GTDB lineage: Bacteria > Actinomycetota > Actinomycetes > Mycobacteriales > Micromonosporaceae > Actinoplanes > Actinoplanes flavus_A. The sequence goes on from NZ_JADMLH010000013.1 coordinate 195,382, forward strand.
AGTCACCCAGGCTGCCGCGGTACTCCTCGACGACGCTGCCGCCGGCGAGCGCCCCGGCCACCGACCCGGCGAAGCGCTGACCGATGAGCGCCGGGGTGGGGTGGGTGTAGCGGGTCCGGTCGGGGGCCATCACCACGATGAAGTCCGTGTGGGTGGCCAGGCGGGTGGACTCCGCGTACGGCTGCAGCGCCCCGACCGGGTCGGGCGAGCGCAACGCGTCCGCCACGGCGGGGGAGCGGGCGATCGCCTCGGCCAGCGCGGTCACCTTCTCGATCGCGGCGCTGCGCGCGTCGCGGCGGGCGAGCAGCACGGCGCCCGCGGTCGCGCTGCCGACGAGCAGCGTCACCACCAGCACCTGCAGCGCGAACAGCTGCCCCGCGATGCTCCAGCGTCGTCTCATGGGCTCCTGCCAGTGAGGGGCATGAACAGAATGAACGTAATGGTGCCCCGAAGGTGAGACGCGGGCCACAGTCTGCGGCATGGACACCCAGATCGCCCCGCGGGCCAGGCGGGACCGCACCCACTACCTCTATCTGGCGGTGATCGCCGCCGTCCTGCTCGGCATCGCCGTCGGTCTCCTCTTCCCGGACGTCGCCGTCGAGCTCAAACCGATCGGCACCGGCTTCGTCAACCTCATCAAGATGATGATCAGCCCGGTCATCTTCTGCACGATCGTGCTCGGCGTGGGCTCGGTCCGCCAGGCCGCCAAGGTCGGCCGGGTCGGCGGGCTCGCGCTCGGCTACTTCCTCGTCATGTCCACGGTGGCGCTGGCGATCGGCCTGGTCGTCGGCAACCTCATCCACCCCGGTTCCGGGCTGCACCTGGACGCGGCCGCCGCCGCGCAGGGACAGAAGGCCGTCGGCGACACCCCGGCGGAGGGTACGGCCGGCTTCCTGCTCGGCATCATCCCCACCTCGCTGCTGTCGGCGCTCACCGACGGCGAGGTGCTGCAGACCCTGCTGGTGGCCCTGCTCGTCGGCTTCGCCCTGCAGTCCATGGGTACGCGTGGCGAGCCGGTGCTCCGCGCGATCGGTACGATCCAGCGCCTGGTCTTCAAGATCCTGGCGATGATCATGTGGCTGGCGCCGATCGGGGCGTTCGGCGCGATGGCCGCGGTGGTCGGCGCGACCGGCGTCGACGCGCTGAAGAGCCTGGCGCAGATCATGCTCGGCTTCTACGCCACCTGCGCGATCTTCGTCTTCGTGGTGCTCGGGGCGCTGCTGTGGGCGGTCGCCCGGATCAACATCCTCAGCCTGCTGCGCTATCTGGGCCGCGAGTTCCTGCTGATCGTGTCGACCTCGTCGTCGGAGTCGGCGCTGCCGCGGCTGATCGCGAAGATGCAGCACGCCGGCGTCAGCAAGCCGGTCGTCGGCATCACCGTGCCGACCGGCTACTCGTTCAACCTGGACGGGACGGCGATCTACCTGACGATGGCGTCCCTGTTCATCGCCCAGGCGATGGGCGACCCGCTGTCGGTGGGGGAGCAGGTGTCGCTGCTGCTGTTCATGATCGTGGCGTCGAAGGGCGCGGCGGGCGTGACCGGCGCGGGCCTGGCGACGCTCGCGGGCGGCCTGCAGAGCCACCGCCCGGAGCTGCTCGACGGCGTCGGCCTGATCGTGGGCATCGACCGCTTCATGTCCGAGGCGCGGGCGCTGACGAACTTCGCCGGCAACGCGGTCGCGACGGTGCTGATCGGCACCTGGACGAAGGAGTTCGACCGCGAGCGGGCCCTTGCGGTGCTGGCCGGCGAGGACCCGTTCGACGAGGCCACCATGCTGGACGAGCACGAGGAAGCCGATGGGCCGGCCCCCGTGGACCGGCCCGTCGGCGCGAACGCCTGAGAAAGCGTCGCGGGGCGGGGGCCCCCCCCCCCCCCCCCCCCCCCGGGGCCCCGCCCCCCCCCGGGCCCCCCCCCCCCCCCCCCCCCCCGGGGGGGCCCCCCCCCCCCCCCCCCGCCCCGCGACTTCGGTCCCGGTCCGCCCCGGGTACCGCCACCCCTCCGCGCCCACCCGATTGCCCCAGGTGCGGTGGGGTGGTCCTTATTTGCCGAAGCCCGCCGTCAGACCGCTGAGGAGCTGCCGGCGGCCGACCGCGTACATCACGAGGATCGGCAGCGTGGTCAGCACCACGGAGGCGAGGATCGCCGGGAAGTTGGTGCCGTACTGTCCCTGGAAGTTCCACAGCGCCAGGGGAAGCGGCCGGTTGTCCGGGCTCTGGATGAGCACCAGCGGCAGCAGGAACCCGTTCCAGATGGTCAGGCCGTGGTAGATGGTCACGGTGACCAGCGCCGGACGGGTGAGCGGGAACGCCAGGTGCAGCAGCGTGCCCCACTCGGTGGCGCCGTCCATCCGCATCGACTCGAAGAGTTCCTTCGGCACGTCGCGGATGAAGTTGGTCAGCACCAGCACCGACAGCGGGATGGCGAACGCGATGGACGGCAGGATGATCGCGCCCAGCGTGTCGTACATCTTCAGCTTGATGATGATGAGGTACACCGGGATGATCACCGCTTGCAGCGGGATCGCCAGGCCCATCAGGAACAGCGAGTTGGTCCAGCGCAGGAAGCGCTTGCCGCTGCCGCGCACGATCGCGTACGCGGCCATGAACGAGATCGCCACGGCGGGCACGACCGCGCCGATCGTGATGATCACGCTGTTCATGAAGTACCGGACGAAGCCCGCCTCGAGCACCAGCCGGTAGTTCTCGAGCGTCGGGTCCTTCGCCGGCACCAGGGGGTTCTCGACGAAGTAGGTGCTCTGCGTCTTGAAGCTGGTGATGACGATCCAGTAGATCGGCACCAGCACGATCAGGAGCCACAGCCAGCCGAGCGTGCCGCCGATCCAGTTGCGGGCCATCCCGCGGCGCCCGCGGCGGCGCGGGGCTTCCTGCTGCTGCTGGGCGTCCGCGGTGCGGGCGCCGGTCGTCAGCGTCGTCATGTCAGGCCCCTTCCAGCTGGCTCTCGTCACCACGGCCGCCCAGTCGCCGCAGCCCGAGCGCGAGCCCGAGGCCGACCAGGACCAGGATCACCGCGATCACGCTCGCCGGGCCCATGAGACCGGCCATGAAGCCGCGCTGGTACATGTCCAGCGCCAGCGCCCGGGTCGCGTCGCCCGGTCCACCCGCGGTGAGCACGAAGATGAGGTCGAAGAACGTCAGCGAGCCGACGACCATCAGCGTCGATGACGTGATGATCGTGTACTTGAGCTGCGGCAGCGTGATGCTGAAGAACTGCCGCATCCGGCCCGCGCCGTCGATCTGCGCGGCCTCGTACATCGCCCGCGGGATCTGCCGGACGCCACCCTGATAGATCAGCGAGTGGAACGGGATGAACTGCCAGGAGACCACGAACACGACCACGCCCACGGCCAGCTTGCTCTCGCCCAGCCAGTCCTGGTTCAGGAACTCGATGCCCAGGCCCGAGCCGAGCCCGAAGTTCGGGTCCAGCAGCGCCTTGAACGTGATCGCCAGCGCGGCCGAGCTGAGCAGCAGCGGGATGAAGTACAGCACCGCCAGCCACTCGCGGTACCGCTCGTGGCCGGCCAGGAAGACGCCGATGAGCAGGCTCAGCGGCGTCTGGAACAGCCAGGACAACGCCATGATCAGGAACGTGACCCAGAGCGCGTGCGGCAGTCCGGGGTCGGAGAGCACCGACTGCCAGGCGTCGAGCCCGGCAGGCTTGATCTCGCCGATGCCGTCCCACTGGGCGAAGCTCAGTGCCAGCACGCCGACCAGCGGGACGACCCCGAAGATCAGGAACATGATGAGCGCCGGCACCGCCATCCAGGCGACGCCGCCGCTCCGCCCGCCGCTGGAGGTGGGCCGGTCCACCCGCAGCGGCGGCGGAGCAACAGTTGTCATTTGCCGATGGTCCCGTTCATGTTCGCGATGAACTGGTCGGGGCCGATCGACTTCTGGAAGAACTTCGCGATGTTGTCGAGCAGCGCCTCGGCGGCGGTCGGGCTCAGCGCCTGGTCCCAGGACTGCCCGAACGTCTTGGCCTTGCTGGCGATGCCGTAGACGAAGTTGAGGAACTCGGCGTCCTTGGACGCGCCCAGGGTCGCCTCGGTGCCGTTGACCACCGGGACGGCGCCGGAGTCCACCCACTCCTTCACTTCTTCGGTGGACAGCACGGCGTCCTTGAAGAACTTCTTCGCCGTCTCCTTCTGCTCCGCGGTGGCCTTGGAGGAGATGGAGTAGTACTGGCCGGGGTTGCCGACCGTGTTGGTCGGGTCGCCCTTGCCGCCGTCGACGCCCGGGAAGTTCATCCAGCCGAGCTTGCCGTCCTTGACGAACTTGCCGCCGTCGTTGGCCATGCTGCCGTACGTCCACGTGCCGTGCAGCATCATGGCGGCCTTGCCGCGGTAGAGCAGCGCCTGGTCGGCGTTGGAGTCGGCGGTGATGGAGGAGAAGCCCTTGACGAAGCCGTTGGCGTCGATGAGCTTGCGCAGCTCGGTCAGCGCCTCCTTCGCACCCGGGGCCGACCACGCGTTCGGCTTGCCCTCGAAGACGCCCTGGAACAGCTCGGGGCCGCCGATGCGGTCGAAGAGGAACTCCATCCACATCATGTTCGTCCACCGCGACTGCCCGCCGAGGGAGAACGGCGCGATGCCCTTGCCGTTGAACAGCGTCACCAGGTTCATGATGTCGCCCCAGCTCTGCGGGGGCTGGGCGCCGTTCTTCTCGAAGACCTCTTTGTTGTAGAAGAGGACGATCGGGGCGACGGTCTCGGCCGGCATCGCGTAGATCTTGCCGTTGATCGTGGCCGGGCCGAAGGAGGACGGGAAGAGCCGGTCCTTGATCGCGGCGTTCTGCCCGAACCAGTCGGTGAGGTCCTCGACCTGGCCGGCCTCGACGTAGCTCTTGAGGCCGCCGCCGCCCCAGCCCCAGATGACGGTGGGGGCCTGGCCGGCGCCGATGGCGGTCTTGATCTTCGTCTTGTACGCGTCGTTCTGGTACGCCGTACCGGTGATCTTGCTGTCCGGGTTCGCCTTGTTGAACCGGTCCACGGTGTTCTTGCGGATACCCTCACCGGGCTGGCCGGTCAGGTACCAGTAGGTCGCGGAACCTGAGCCGCCCCCGCTGGACGTGCCGGGCCCGGAACTGCCGCAGGCGGCCAGCGCCGACGCGGCGCCCGCCCCGGCGGCGAGATTGAGGAAGTTACGACGGGATAGCTCCACGGTTGTCTCCATACTCGTTAGCCGCTCTGACACGGCTTGCCGACCTGTACCGGAAGTTTCGAAAAGAGCTCGTAAGTTATCGAGAGATTTCGTTAACGTAGGGTTTCAGCAGTGGTGTGTCAAGGGTCTCAACGCCCTTCCTCCCGCAACATGAAAGACGACTCCAGTGCGGGTGGGATCGCTCCCACGGCCGGTCTCGACAAGGTCACGAACGGGTCTCTCCTAGGCGTCGGTCGACCCCCGAAACTTCCGGTACGGTGCGGTGCTGTCGCGCAAGATCAACTCGGTGGACAGTTCGACCCGGGGGGCCGACACGCGATCGCCCTGGGCGAGGCGCAACGCGGTCCGCGCGGCCAGCCCGCCCATCTCCGCGAGGGGCTGCCGGATGGTGGTCAGCGGCGGTGACGACCAGCGCGCCTCGGGCAGGTCGTCGAAGCCCATCACGCTGACGTCGTCCGGTACGCGCATCCCGCGCCGGCGCGCAGCCTCGTACACGCCGAGGGCCATCTGGTCGCTGGCGGCGAAAATTGCGGTGGGCGGGTCCGGGCGGGCGAGCAGCTCGGCGCCGCGGACGTACCCGGACTCGTGGTAGAAGTCGCCCTGCCGGATCAGGTCCTCGTCCACCCGCAGGCCGGCCGCCTCCATGCCGGCGCGGTACCCGTCGAACCGCGCCCGGCTGCACATCACGTGCCGCGGACCGGCGATGAAGCCGATCCGGCGGTGCCCCAGCTTCGCCAGGTGCTCGGTGGCGCTCAGCCCGCCGGCCCAGTTCGTCGCCCCGATGGTCGGCACGTCCGACTCGGAGTTGCCCACCGGGTCCACCACCACGACCGGGATGCCCAGCCGGGTCAGCTCGGTGGAGACCGTGGCGGTCAGCTCGGAGTTGACGAAGATGACCCCGGCCGACGAGCGGGCGCGCAGGTTCTGCAGCCATTGCCGGGTCGCCATGGGCCGCCGGTGCACGGCCGAGACGACCGTACCCACCCCTGAGGCGTGCGCCACGTCCTCCACCCCGCGGATGATCTCCACCGCCCAGGGGCTGTCGAGGTCGTTGAAGACGAGGTCGAGCAGCCCGGTGCGGCCGGTCTGCTGGCGCGAGTTGCGCCGCCGGTAGCCGTGTTGCTGCAGCAGCTGCTCGACCCGGGCCCGGGTCTGCGCGGAGACGTCGGAGTGCCCGTTGAGGACGCGGGAGACGGTGGGCACCGAGACGCCGGCGGCACGGGCGATGGTGGAGATCGTGACCCGCCGGTTGTCGTCCACGATCATGATCCGACTGCTGCCGTGGGGACCGCGGGGCGCGCGGCGGACACGAGGACCGGTAAAGGTTTGATCATCATTGATGTCCTCACGGGCTCGGCCCCGAAACTTTCGGGAGTTTCCGTTACGTGCCCGGAACATAGGCCAGCAATGCCGGAGTGGTCAACGGGTAACAATGTGGACCATTGACCGGTGGAATCGCTGATCAAGAAGGCCGATGGGCAGGTGGTTGGCGCTCTTGACCGGACTTGGATGGACGTCTATGTTGCGGGAAGTTGCCACCTCATTTCCGAAACTTCCGACCGCGACAGTCGGTCCGTTCCGGCGTGACCGAGGCCAGGAGACCCCATGCCCGCATCCCCGACCGGCGGTCGCGCCTCCCGCCGCACCGTCCTCGTGGCCGCCGCCGGCGCCGCCACCGTCGCCGCCGCGCCGCGGCCCGCGCTAGCGCATGACACCCCCGCAGCCGGCGGCTGGACCGCCAGCTGGGCCGCGGTGCCCACCACCATCCCGCCCGGTGCGCCGGCCGTGCTCGAGCGGCAGACCGTCCGGCACGTGGCGCACCTCAGCCTCGGCGGCGACCAGCTGCGGATCCGGCTCTCCAACGAGTTCGGGACCGCGCCGCTCATCGTCGGCGAGGTCCACGTCGCCCGCCGCCAAGGCGCCGGCGCGAGCACCGCCGCCGTCCCCGGCACCGACCGGCGCGTCACCTTCAGCGGTCACGCCTCGGCGACCGTGCCGGCCGGCGCGCCGCTGGTCAGCGACCCGGTGCCGCTGCGCGTCGAGGACGGGTCCGAGCTTCTCATCAGCATCTACTTCCCGCAGCGCACCCCGGTCACCACGCTGGCCGCGTTCTCGTACCAGGAGAACGTGATCGCCGCCGGCAACGTCACGGCGGCGCGTACGGTCACCGCGCAGTCCACGGTCACCCAGGACCTGTTCCTCACCGGGGTCAGCGTCCGCCGCCGCTCCGGCGCGATCGTGGCGCTCGGCGACTCCATCACCAACGGCGCCAACACCGAGACCAACGCCAACCACCGCTGGCCCGACCTGCTCGCCGCGAGGCTGCGCGCCGCGCGCGTCGACCGCGGCGTGGTCGACCTCGGCGTGTCGGGCAACCGGTTGCTGCACGACCCGAACCCCCCGGCCGGCAGCGACGCGGAGGCGTACGCGGCGTACTTCGGCCAGAGCGGGCTGCGCCGCTTCGACCGTGACGTGCTCGCCCAGCCCGGCGCCCAGTACCTGATCGTGCTGCTCGGCGTGAACGACCTCGGGCACCCGGGCACCACCGCGCCCGCCTCGGAGACCGTGTCGGCCGCGGACCTCATCGCCGGCCACCGCCAGCTCGTCGCCCGCGCGCACCAGGCGGGGCTGCGGGCGTACGCGGGCACGATCCTGCCCTTCTACGGCGACACGTTCGGCTTCTACACGCCGGAGAACGAGCGTAAGCGTCAGGAGCTCAACGCCTGGATCCGGCACGGCCACGAGTACGACGGCGTCATCGACTTCGACGCGGTGATGCGCGATCCCGCCCAGCCGCTGCGGCTGAACCCGGCGTACGACAGCGGCGACCACCTGCACCCCAACGACGCCGGCATGGCGGCCATGGCCGCGGCCGTGCCCCTGCGCTTCTTCCGTTAGGACGCGCCATGAGACCTTTCCTCGCCCTCGCCGCCCTCCTGCTGCCGCTGGTGGCCGTACCGTCCGCGGCGTCCGCCCACGGCAGGCCCGGCGCCGACGACCTCGGCGGCTACGTCTCCACCCACCCCGGCCCCGGCCGTTTCCCGATCGCCGACCGCGGCCGGGTCGCCCCGATCGTGGTCAGCGCCGGCGACCACGCGGGCGTCATCCGCGTCGCCGACGACCTGCAGACCGACCTCGAGAAGGTCACCGGCGTCCGGCCGGCCGTCGGGCACGACACGCTGCCCGCCGGCCGCGACCCGATCATCCTCGGCACGGTCGGCAAGAGCCCGCTGATCGACCGGATGGTCGCCGCCGGCCGCCTCGACGTGCGCGGCCTGGCGGGCAAGTGGGAGACCACGGTCGAACAGATCGTCGAGCACCCGCTGCCGGGCGTGCGGCGCGCGTTCGTCATCGCCGGCAGCGACCAGCGCGGCACCATCTACGGCGCGTACGACCTGTCCAAGCGGATCGGCATCAGCCCGTGGCACTTCTGGGACGACGTCCCCGTGCGCCACCGCGACGCCCTGTACGCCCTGCCCGGCCGGCACACCCAGGGCACCCCCGCGGTGAAGTACCGGGGCTTCTTCATCAACGACGAGAACCCCGCCACCGGCACCTGGGCTCCCGGCTACTTCGGCCCCGGCAAGGCGCCCGGCTATCCGGGCGGGCTCAACGCCGCGTACTACGCCAGGGTGTTCGAGGCCATGCTGCGGCTGCGCGCCAACTACCTGTGGCCGGCGGTGTGGGGCCGGGCGTTCGCCGAGGACGACCCGCAGAACCACGCCACCGCCTCGTACTACGGCGTGGTCATGGGCACCTCGCACGAGGCGCCGATGATGCGCGGCATCGAGGAGTGGAACCGGCACGCCAAGAACGGCACCGACCCGTACGGCGGCAACGGCGAGTGGAGCTTCCGGCGCAACTCCGACGCGATCAAGGCGTACTGGCGCGACGGCGCGGAACGCATGGCGCGGGACAAGATCGAGGGCGTCATCACCCTCGGCATGCGTGGCAACGGCGACGTGAGCCTGCCCGACGGCGACGGCATCGACCTGATGAGCTCCATCATCGACACCCAGCGGCAGATCCTGCGCGACACCGGCCTGATCGGCGCCCCCCAGGTGCAGACCCTCTACAAGGAGGTCCAGCGCTACTGGGACCAGGGCTACCGCCCGCCGGACGACGTCACGGTCGTGTTCTGTGACGACAACTGGGGCAACATGCGCAAGTTCCCGGACGCGTCGATGCCGGAGCGCAGCGGCGGGTACGGCATGTACTACCACTTCGACTACGTCGGTGGCGGGCGCAACTACAAGTGGGTCGACACCGTCAACCTCACGAACACGTGGGAGCAGTTGCACCGGGCGTACACGTCCGGCATCGACCGGCTCTGGATGGTCAACGTCGGTGACATGAAGAACGAAGAGGAACCCTTGCAGTTCTTCCTCGACTACGCCTGGAACCCGAACGCGATCCCGCTGCACAAGCTGGGGGAGTGGGAGCGGCAGTACGCGGCGCAGAACTTCGGTCCCGCGCTGGCCCCGGCCATCGCCGACCTGCTCGCCGACTACGGCTACCTGCAGTCGCGCCGCAAGCCGGAACTGCTGAACCGGCGGATCACCTTCAACCCCACGACCAACGAGATCGTGTACGACGACCAGGGCACCCCGTTCAGCCTCACCGACTACCGCGAGATGGACCGGGTCACCGCCGAGTGGCAGGTGCTCGGAGCCCGCGCCGACCGGTTGCGCCGCCTCGTGCCGGCCGCCTGGCAGGACGCCTTCTACCAGCTCGTGTACTACCAGGTGAAGGGCACGGCGAATCTGTACGCGCTGCGGCGCGCCGAGTTCACCAACATCCTCTACGCCGCGCAGGGCCGCGCGTCCACCAACGACCTGGCCGACGTCGCCGAGGCGCGCTTCGCCGAGGACCAGGCTATGAACGACTACTACAACACCGGCCTGGCCGGCGGGAAGTGGAAGAACTGGCAGCTGCAACCGAAGATCGGGTACGGCAACGTCGAACGGTACGGCCCCAACGCGCCCTGGCAGCAGCCGGAGAAGGACAACGTCGCGCTGCCCGACGAGATCTACCCGTACCTGAAGCGCATCGAGGTGCCCGCGGCGGCGGGGCTCGGCGTCGCCCTCGACGGCGGGGACGCGCAGGTGCTGCCGGAGTTCAGCCCGTGGCAGTCGCAGCCGCAGCAGTACATCGACGTGTTCAACAAGGGCACGACGCCGTTCGCGTACCGGATCACCGCGGGCAAGCCGTGGGTGCGCGTGACGCCCGCGGCGGGCCGGGTGGGCAAGGAGGTGCGGGCCACCGTCCGCGTCGACTGGTCCCGGGCCCCGGCCGGCACGACGAGCGTGCCCATCACGATCAGCGGGGCGGGGGAGCAGGTCGTGGTCCAGGCCCCGGTCCGCAAGCCGGCGCTGCGCCCGTCCGGCTTCGCCGAGGCCAACGGGTACGTGTCGATGCTCGCCCCGCATTACACCCGCAAGGTCGGCCAGTGGCAGCTGCTGCCCCGCATCGCCAAGACCGGCGACGGCCTCACACCGCTGGGCGGGGACGGTGCCCGGCTCGAGTACGCGATGACGCTGACCACCACCGGACCCGTCCGTGTCTCCGCCGTGCTCTCGCCGCGCAACGACACGCTGCCCACCCCCGGCCTGCGGTACGCGATCTCGGTCGACGACCAGGCGCCGCAGACGGTGGACATCACCGCCGCCACGGGCGCCAACGCCACCACGATGAACCGGCAGTGGGAACGCAACACGTCCGACAATGTCAACGTCACGACGACCACGCACACGATCGACCGCGCGGGTACGCACACCCTCAAGTTCTGGATGGTGGACCCGACGGTGATCCTGCAGAAGCTCGTCGTCGACACCGGCGGGGTGAAGTACAGCTACCTCGGCCCGCCGGAGAGCCGGGCGTACGGCCGATGACCACCACCGTGGCGGTGCTCGCCCCGCCGGCCACCCGCGCGGACTTCGTGGCGGTCTACCGGACGGTGTTCGCCGGCCCGCTGTTCACCGCCACGGCGGTGCTGGAGGAGGCCGACATCGTGGCGGTCGCGCCGGCCGGCTGCTGCGCGCCCGGGCTCGCCGCCCGGCTCCGCGCGGCTGCCGGGCGCGGCTGCCGGGTGCTGGCCGCCGGGCCGGCCGTCGCGAGCCTGGCGGCGACCGGCCTGCTCGACGGCCGGCGGGTCGCCGTCCACGAGGGACAGGCGGCCGCGTTCACCCGGCGGTTCCCGCGGGTTCGCGTCGCGGCGGGCGTACGGTTCGTCGACGACGACCCGGTGCTCACCGCGCCGGACCAGCGCGCCGCGGTCGACCTGTGCCTGCATCTGGTGCGCAAGGACCTCGGCGCGGAGGCCGCCGCGGATTTGTCGGCAGGGCTCCACCCGTACGTCGTCCAGCGGACATGTACCGGAAGCCGCTGATCTCATAGATTGCTCGCGATCTATCTCTTCGATCGCGGGAGAACACATGTCCGTCGGCAGGATCGCGGCCGCGCTGGCCGCCGCACTCGCCACCACCGGCCTCTTCGCGCCGGCCCCGGCGCACGCGGCGGTCAGCCGGGCCGAGCTCGCGCTGCGCTGGGCCCCCATCCACTACCAGGACGTCGACGCCACCGGCAGCCACGCGCTGGGCGGGAAGTCGGACTACCTCACCAGGGTCGACTTCGACGGCGATCTCCGCGGGCGCAACAACTGGGACAACGCCGCCCAGTCCGGCGCGTCGTTCGCGGCGCACGTCTACTACTCCCTCGTCGAGACCGGCAGCCACTGGTACATCACGTACTTCTTCTTCCACCCCCGCGACTGGATCGACCACCCGTTCTTCGAGACCGAGCACGAGAACGACGGCGAGGGCGTCATGCTCGCGATCGAGAAGAACGACACCGAGTACGGCGTGCTGCGTTCGGCCGTCACGGTCGCGCACACCAACTTCTACTCGTACGCCCCGGCGGGCAGCACCTGGACCAGCGGCCGGGAGAGCATCGACGGCACCCTGCAGATGCAGAGCTCGCCGCACGACTCGTTCCAGCACCCGGTGACCGCCCAGGAGGCGCGCGGGCACGGGCTCAAGGCGTACCCGCAGTACACGATCAACGGCGACGGGCTCGTCTACTACCCGTCGACCACCGCCCAGACGCCCTCGAGCACCAACGACCGCGACGTGCAGTACGCCCTCATCGACATCTTCGCCGACGGCGGCCTGTGGGCCCAGCGCGCGAACGCCGACCTCTTCGCCAACCTGGGCACGTTCGCCGGCGACACCTCGGGCGGCTGCGGTGTGGGCACGTTCTCCTGCGGCACCAACTCGGCCAACGCGCCGTGGGGCTGGGACGACGGCGACGACCTGCCCGGCCGCGGCGAGCTCGCCACCGACCCGGCGAAGCTCTCGGTGGAGTACTTCACCGTGCCGGGGACGCCGGCGCGGTCGTACACATACAACCCGTACTCGAGCGCGGCGAAGGCCCTGAAGGAAGCGGCGAAGACCGCACCGCGGGTCACCGATTGACATCCTGGCAGGTTCGCTTGACCCGGACCCTGGTGGAGACTCCATCCTGATCTCCGGCGGCGCACGGTGCGCCGCCGGGGACGCGGAGGTGGCTCATGGTCGAGATCCGGTTGCGGGACGTGCCCGACCAGCACGTCGTGACGGAGATGCGGGTGGTCGGCCAGGCCGACCTGCAGGCGTGGCTGCCCGGTGCGATGGCACGGGTGGCCGAACGGGCCCGCGCCGCGGGCGGGCTGCTCGGCACCAGGGACTGGCCCTTCCTCGAGCGGCCCGCCCACCCCGACGAGCCGGTGTTCGTCACCATCTACGAGGGCAACCCGAACGAGGCGCCGACCGAGGTCGAGGTCTGCGCGACCGTCGCGGCCGGTGGCGACCGGACCGTTCCGGCCCACCGGGAGGCGTACGCCCGGGTGACGAAGTCCCAGGTCGTCACCGGGGAGCTCGGCGGGGTCTACGAGGCGGTCGAGAAATGGGTTCTCGACAACGGGCTGACGGTGGCCCACGCGCCGCGCGAGATTTACTGGACCGACTTCGGCGCCGCCACCGGCGACGACGAGGTCTTCGACGTCGCCTTCCCGGTCGCCTGATGGCCGCCGGGCCCGGCCTGCTCACCATCGGCGAGTTCGCCCGCCGGTCCGGGCTGTCGATCCGGGCCCTGCGGCTGTACGACCGGATCGGGCTGCTGCAGCCGGCCGAGGTGGTGCCGGCCACCGGATACCGGCGGTACGCGGGCCGTCAGCTCTACGCCGCCCGCCTGATCGCCCTGCTGCGCCGGCTCGACATGCCGCTCACCCAGATCACCGAGATCGTCGGGGCGCCCGGCCCCGAGGCCGCCGACCGGCTCGCCGGCTACTGGACCGCGGTGGAACGCCGGCTCGCCGCGCAGCGCGAGCTCGCCGACCGCCTGGTGCGCAACCTCGCCGCCGAGACGCCGGCCCCGGACGGCGCCTGGCCGGTGTCGGTCCGCGACGTCGCCGAGCAGCACGTCCTGAGCGAGATGCGCTACGTGACCGCCCCGGACCTCGGCTGGATCCGGGAGGCGACCGCGCGGCTGACCGGCGTGGCCGAGCGCTGCGGGGGACCGGCCGGTCCCCGCTTCGTGGTCTTCCACGGCGACGTCGGCGAGGACACCGACGGGCCGGTCGAGGTGTGCGTACCGGTCCGCCCCGACGCCGCCGTCCGCACGGAACCGGCCCACCGGGAGGCGTACATCCCGGTGGTCAAGGGTCACTTCGAGCCGCCGCAGATCCTCTCGGTCTACGACACCGTCGCCCGCTGGGTCCGCGAGCACGGCCACACCGTGGTCGCCCCGCCCCGCGAGGTGTACGGCTACCCCGCCGACCCGGGGACGGCCGGTCCGGACGACCTCGTCTGCGACGTCGCTTTCCCGTTCCGCTGACCCTCAGTCCTGAGGCGCGTTCTTGGGCGGGGCGGTGCTGTCGCGCACGATGAGCTCCGTCGCCAGCTCCACGCGGGGGGTCTGGATGTCCTCGCCCTGGGCCAGCCGCAGCGCGGTCCGCGCGGCCAGGCCGCCCATCTCGGCGAGGGGCTGGCGCACCGTGGTCAGTGGCGGGGACGCCCAGCGGGCCTCCGGCAGGTCGTCGAAGCCGACCACGCTGAGGTCGTCGGGCACGCGCAGGCCCTTGTGCCGGGCGGCCTCGTACACGCCGAGGGCCATCGTGTCGCTGGAGGCGAAGATGGCGGTCGGGCGGTCGTCCATCTCGAGCAGCGACATGCCGCCGGCGAAGCCGGACTCGTACAGGAAGTCGCCCTGGCGGATGAGCGACTCGTCGACCGACTCGAGGCCGGTGCGGTAGCCGTCGAGGCGGGCCCGGCTGCAGATGAGGTGTTTCGGGCCGGCGATGAAGCCGATGCGGCGGTGGCCCAGCGACGTCAGGTGCTGGGTCGCCGACAGGCCGCCCGCCCAGTTGGTGGCGCCCACGGTGGGGATGTCCAGGGGCGCGCCGCCCGCCGGGTCGATGACCACGACCGGGATGTTGAGCCGCTGCAGTTCCGCGTAGACCGGGGTGGTCAGGTCCGAGGTCACGAAGATGACCCCGTCGGACTGGCGGGCGTACAGGTTCTGCATCCACTGGCGGGTCGCCGCGGAGCGCCGGTGCACGGCGGAGACGACCGTGCCGACTCCCGCGGCGTGCATGACGTCCTCGACGCCGCGGATCAGCTCGACCGCCCAGGGGCTGTCGAGGTCGTTGAAGACCAGGTCGACCAGGGCGGCCTTGCCGGTCGGCTGGCGGGACGCGCGCCGCCGGTACCCGTGCTGTTTGAGCAGGTTCTCCACCAGCTCGCGGGTCTGCGGGGCGACGTCGGCGCGCCCGTTGAGGACACGGGAAACGGTGGGAACCGACACGCCGGCCTCCCGGGCGATCGCGGCGATGGTCACGCGGGCCACGGACGCCTCCTACGTAAGTTTCGGGATCGAGTCTCGGAAGTATTCCACACCCGCTGCGGGAAAACATGAATCGCATTAGCATCTCCGGATATCCATCGACCTCTGTCGCTGCCCGGAGGTGCCCTTGTCCGCTCGACGCCTGCTCACAGGCCTTACCGCGAGTCTTCTCCTCCTCCTACCCGCTCCCGCATCCGTCGCGGAAGCCGCCGCGCCGTCCGCCGGATATTCCGTCGGGGCCGGCATCGGCGACATCACCGGCGAGGCCGCCGAGGTGGGCATGCTCGGCTACGCCGATCCGGCCCAGACCACCTCGGGCATCGCCTCGCGGCAATGGGCGCGCGCCTTCGTGGTCGCCGACCCCGCCGGGCACCACGTCGCCTTCGTCAGCGCCGAGATCGACTTCGTCACCCAGGCCGTCCAGATGGAGGTGCTCAAGCGCCTGCGGGCCCGGCACGGCAGCACGTACACCGACCAGAACGTCGTGCTCACCGCGACCCACACGCACTCCGGCCCGGGCGGCTTCTCCGAGTACACGATGTGGAACCTGACCACCCTCGGCTTCGAGGCGCCGATCTTCGAGGCGATCGTCTCCGGGATCGTGCGCGCGATCGACGCCGCCGACGCCCGGCTCGCGCCCGGCACGGTCAAGATCGCCGAGGGTACGCTGACCGGCGCGAACGTCAACCGCTCGCTCCCGGCGTTCAACGCCGACCCGGCCGCCGACAGGGCCCGGTTCCCCGGTGCGGTCGACACCCGGATGACCGTGCTCCGCTTCGAGCAGGGCGGCCGGCCCATCGGGCTGCTCTCGTTCTTCGCCACCCACGGCACCTCGATGACGCCCGCCAACCACCTCATCAGCGCCGACAACAAGGGGTACGCCGCCCACCTCATCGAGGACGGCGTGCACGGCGTCGACTGGGCGCACCGCGGCGGCTTCGTGGCGGCCTTCGCGCAGACCAACGCGGGCGACATGTCGCCGAACCTGCGCAACGGCGGCGCCCAGGGCCCCACCGACGACGAGTTCGAGAACACCCGCATCATCGGCAAGCTCCAGGCCGACAAGGCGCAGCAGCTCTTCGACTCCGCGACCGAGGAGCTCACCGGACCGGTCGACGCCCGCGGCCGCTACGTCGACTTCTCCGCCGTCCAGGTCGCGGGCGCGTACACGCCGGACGGGCAGCCGCACCGTACCTGTCCCGGTGCGCTCGGGCAGAACTTCACCGCCGGCGCCGAGGACGGTCCCGGGCCGCCGATCGTGGACGAGGGCGACCTGAGCACCAACCCGCTGCTGCTGGTCGCCGGCATCGTGGTCAACCCGACCCCGGCCGAGGTCCGGGTGTGCCAGGCGCCCAAGGACGTCTTCCTCGGCAGCGGCAGCCAGAACCCGCCGTGGACCCCGCAGATCATGCCGCTGCAGGTGCTGCGCATCGGGCAGCTCGCGATCACCACCGCGCCGGGCGAGTTCACCATCGTGGCCGGCCAGCGGGTGCGCGACGCGGTCGGCGCCCAGCTCCCCGGTGCGGTGACGCACCAGATCCTCGCCGGGTACGCGAACGCCTACGCGGGCTACGTCGCCACCCCCGAGGAGTACGACCTGCAGCACTACGAGGGCGCGGCCACGCACTTCGGCCGCTATACCGGGCCGGCGTACCAGCAGGAGCTGGCGAAGCTGGCGGCGGCGCTGCGCGACGGGCAGCCCACGCCCAGCGCGGTCCAGCCGCCGGCGCTGCCGCAGAACCGGATCAGCGTGCGGCCGGGGGTGGTGCTGGACACGCCGCCGCTGGGCAAGTCCTTCGGCAGCGTGATCACCCAGCCGGCCGCGTCGTACGCCCGCGGCGCCACGGTCCGGGTGGACTTCGTGACCGGCCATCCCAACAACAACCTGCGCGACGAGGGCACGTTCCTCGAGGTGCAGCGGCAGACCGGCGGCACCTGGACCACGGTCTCCACCGACGCCGAATGGCAGACGATCTACCGCTGGAAGCGCGAGTACCTCGGCGTCTCCACGGCCCAGATCACCTGGACGGTGCCCGCGGACGCCGAGCCCGGCACGTACCGGATCGTGCACCACGGCGACGCCAAGGGCGTCACCGGCGCGATCACCCCGTTCACCGGCGCCAGCCGTACCTTCACTGTCACTCCATAGCGGTATTGCGTACCGGTGCTCGCGTCCTCCGGGGCGCGAGCGCCGTTGCCGCTGGTGTGCTCAATAACCGAAATGGCCTGAAATCCGCCGGTCGCCGGCTGGTGATGATCGGCGCCGCGACCGTGCTTGTCGCCGCCGGTGGCGCCGCGCTGGCCGAGGTGGTCTCCAGCACCCCCAGCCCGGCCCCGTCGTTCAACGGCCCCGTGTACGCGGTCGCCCACCTCGGCGACGTGGTGTACGTCGGCGGCTCCTTCACCGGCGCGGTGGTGGGCGGCAAATCCATCCCCCGCGCCCGCCTCGCCGCGTTCAACGCGCAGACCGGCGCCCTGCTGGACTGGAACCCGGGCGCGGACTCCACCGTGCGGGCGCTCGCCGCCGACGGCACCACGGTCTACGCCGCCGGTGACTTCACCAAGATCGCCGGGCTGACCCGCGACTCGGTCGCCGACCTCAACGCGACCACCGGCACCCCCGGCACGCTCAAGCACACCGTGCTCGGCCAGCCGAACGCCCTCGCCGTCGGCAACGGCCGGGTGTACGTCGGCGGCCGGCTCACCGGCGTCGACGGCTCGCCGCGGAGCAACCTGGCGGCCTTCAGCACCGCCTCCGGGGCGCTCGACGGCTGGGCGCCCACCACGGACGACACCGTCAACGCGCTCGCCGTGCAGGGCAGCCGCGTCTACCTCGGCGGCAGCTTCCACCGCACCAACGGGATCAGCTCGACACTGCGCCTCACCGCGGTCGACGGGATCACCGGCGTCCTCGACAAGGGGTTCCTGCCCAAGCCGGTCTCGCAGGTGTTCGCGCTGGCCACCGACGGCAACGGCGTCTACGCCGCGCTGGGCGGGCAGGGCGGCCGGGCGATCGCGTACACGTTCGCCGGGCTGGCCCGGTGGACCCGGGTCTTCGACGGTGACGCCCAGGCCATCGCCACCCTCGGCGGCATCACCTACGTGGGCGGGCACTTCGACAACGCCTGCACGACCACCAACAACGGCACCCTAGGCGTGTGCACCGACGGGTCCGTGTCGCGCATCAAGCTCGCCGCGGTCGACGGGACGGGCAACCTCACCTCGTGGGCGCCGCAGGCCAACGGCGTGGTCGGCGTACGCACCGTGGTCGCCAACCCGGCGAACGGGCTGCTCAGCGTCGGCGGCGACTTCACCACGGTCGCCGGGGTCACGCAGAAGCGCTACGCCTCCTTCGGCGGGCCGACGTCCCGAGCCTCGGTGCCGCCCGCGCCGCCGTCGCCGTACGTCGCCTCGTACAACTTCGACTCGACGGTGGCCGACGGGACGTACGACGACGGTTCCGGCAACGGGCACGTGCTGCGGACCAAGGCCGTCAACGGCGCGGTCCTCAAGACCGTGACGCACGGCAGCGGGCAGGCCGTCGAGTTCCCGCCGAAGTGCAGCGGCACCGACTGCCCGCGGGTGGTGCTGCAGGCCGCCGACGCGCCGGACCTCAACCCGGGCGCCAAGGACCTGCGCTGGGGCGCGTACGTGCTGCTGTCCGCGGCGGAGACCTCGACCGGCGAGAACATCCTCCAGAAGGGCTACTCGACCTCGGGCGGCCAGTACAAGCTCCAGGTCGACGGCGTCTCGGGCCGGCCCAGCTGCGTGATGAGCGACAAGTCCTCGACGACGATCTACGTGGCGAAGAGCGCGGTGTCCATGGCGGACGGCGCATGGCACACGCTCGAGTGCCGGCGGACCGGCACGACGCTGAGCATCCTGGTCGACGCCAAGGCCCAGGGCAGCCGGACCATCCCGGCAGCGCTGTCGGTGGTGACCACCCAGCCGCTCAGCCTCGGCGGCAAGGGCACGGGCACCGACAACGACCAGTTCCACGGCCGCCTCGACGACGCCTGGGTCCAGATCGGCTGACGTCAGGCCGCGTACACCTCCAGCGACGACGCCTGGCCGGCGGGCCAGGCCGAGTTGGCGGTGAAGACGACGCGCAGGTGGCGGGCGGTGGCCGCGGCGAACGAGATCGTCGCCCGGTTGCCGCTCGCCGGGTCGAACGTGCGTCCCGCCGGCGCCGCCAGTGTGCTGAACGAGCTGCCGTCGGTGCTGCCCTGGAGCTGCACGGTCTGCGTACGCCGCTCCCAGCCCGGCGGCAGGCCCAGCACCACCCGCGACACGGTGGCCGCCGCGCCGAGGTCCACCTGGAGCCACTGGGGGAACGCGTTGTTGGCGCTCTCCCAGTAGCTGCCCGCGTCGCCGTCGACAGCGTTCGCCGCGCCGTACGCCTGGGTGTGGCTGCTCTCCGTCGCCGGCCGCCGCAGCGCGAGGTCCGCCGGCGGCGGGGTGCCCGCGACCGGGGGAGTGGGGCGGGTCGCGGTCAGCGGGATCTGCTTCCTGAGCATCCGGGCGCCGTCGGCGGTGAGACGCAGGTAGTAGTCCGCCGAGCAGGCCGTGCCGTCCTCGTCGAGCGCGCGGATGCCGGAGCCCGCCGGCACCCAGGCCGCCGAGACCGCCGTCTTCGCGATCTGGTTGCCCTCGTTGAACTCGTCGAACATGGACACGTACAGGCCCTGTGCGCCGAGCCGGACCATGTTGTAGATGCTGCGCCAGTAGTAGTCGCCGTGCCGGCGGTGGCCCGCCGAGAGGTCGCCGGGCAGTACGCACGGCAGGTAGTCGATGCCATGGGCGGCGCAGTCGGCCATGTCGCCCACGTTGACGTTCGCGTAGTACGAGTCGAGGTCCTCGGGGGTGGCCGCGCGGCCCACCATCCACGGCGAGATCGCGTGGAACGCGTGATAGACCTCCGAGAAGCCGGCGCGGGAGTCGTTGATGCCCTGCCGCCACCACGTCGGCACCCCGCCGATCACGTAGCAGCCCTGCGCCTTGAGCCAGGCGATCACGTCGAGGCAGGCGGCCGGCTCGAACGGGCGGCCGGGGTCGTCGAAGCCGAAGCCCCAGACGCAGACGACCGGTCTGCCGTTCTGCCGCGCGTACGCCGGGGACGCCGTGTGTGCCGACATCTTCGCCGACCAGTCCTGCTTGAGCTGCGACTGCATCGACGTCCAGCCCGTCACGTCGTACATGACGTAGAACTTGCGGCCGGTGGCCTCGGCCGCCGCACGCACCTTGACCGTCATGGCGTCGCGGGTGGGGCCCTCGTCGCCGAACGGGTTGAAGCGCTGCAGCGCGGCCGTGTCGATGCCGTGCTCGCGCATCCACCGGAAGTGCGTGTCGACGGTCTGCTGGTCGTAGGAGGAGAACAACCGGGCCGGCTGCCCGTTGCCGAGGTTCGGGTACGCCGTCGGATACCCATGATCGACGTCGGACAGGTCGGGCCAGCTGACGATCGTGGTGTTCGACGGCGAGGGCGGCTGGAACCGGTCGCGGGACCAGTGCCACCAGCCGCCGATCGGCGCGCCGTCGCCGGGGCAGGAGAACCAGCCCTGGTAGCCGGCGGTGACGGCGCCGACGACGTCGCCGGGCGGGGATGCGGCCAGGGCCGCCGCGCCCCCGGGGATGAGGGGCGCGGCGGTTCCGGCGGCGGCTGCGGTCAGGAGGGTACGGCGGGAAAGCCGCGGGGGGACGGTCATCGTGGCATTATGCGACACATTGTCGCAAGATTCGAACGAAGTGTTGAAATAACTTCTCAGTTGTCGGCGGGCGTGGGCTTACGGGGCAGCCACAGGGCCACCACCGCCCCCGCCGCGATCACCGACGCGCCCACGACGACGGCCGGGACGAGACCGTCCACGAACGACTGGGCGCTGGTGTAGCCGCCGTACGAGCTGAACACCGACGCCAGCACCGCCACCCCGACCGCGACGCCGAGCTCGCGGATCGTGTTGTTGGCGCCCGACGCCACGCCGCGCTCGCCCGGGGTGACGCTGGCCAGCGCCATCGTGCTGATCGGTGCGAAGGTCAGGCCCATGCCGACGCCGGCGAGGACGAACGCGATCACGAGGTCGCCGTACGAGACGGTCGCGGTGGTGGCCAGCGCGATCCACAGCACGCCCGCACCGAGCAGCACCTGGCCGGCGACGATGAGGTTCCGGACGCCCAGCCGGTCGGCGAAGATCCCGGCGAGCGGCGCCACCACCATCGGCGCCATCGTCCACGGCAGCGTACGGACACCCGCGTCCAGCGGGCTGAGCCCCTGAACCACCTGGAAGAACTGGGCGAGCAGGAACACCGACCCGAACGTGCCGGCGGAGAACGTCAGCGTCACCATGCTGACCAGCCCGAACCCGCGGGACCGGAACAGCGACAGCGGCATCATCGGCGTGCTGTTGCGCCACTGCCAGGCGAGGAACGCGGCCAGCAGCACGCCGCCGCCGATCAGCATGCCGAGCACCCGGCCCGAGGTCCAGCCGCGGTCCGGCCCGTCCACGACGCCCCACACGAGCAGCAACATCCCGGCGGCGGACAGCACCAGACCCAGCGGATCGAGCCGGGGCGCACCACCGTGCGACTCGCGCAGCACCGTCGCGGCCAGCACGACCGCCACCACGCCGACCGGCACGTTCAGCCAGAAGATCCACGACCAGTGCAGCCCTTCGACGACCGCCCCGCCGACCACCGGCCCGACGGCCACCCCGAGCCCGCTGATCCCGCCCCAGATCCCCACGGCGGCGTTGCGCATCCGGTCGGGCACGGCCTGGGCCAGCAGGGTCAGCGAGAGCGGCGCGACGGCCGCGCCGGCCAGCCCCTGCACGGCCCGCGCGGCGGTGAGCATCCACGGCTCGGTCGCCAGCGCCGCCGCCGCGGACGCCAGCGTGAACAGCGTGATCCCGGCCAGGAACATCCGCCGGCGCCCGATCCGGTCGCCCAGCGCGGCGGCGGTCAGGAGGAAGGCCGCGAAGGGCAACGTGTACGCGTTGACGAACCACTGCAGGTCCGCCAGCGAGGCACCCAGCTCGGTACGGATCACCGGCAGCGCGGTGGTGACCACGAGGTTGTCCAGCGTGACCATGAAGATCGGAATGCCGACGGCGGCCAGCACGGCGGCGAGCGGCCGGGACCGCGGCGGCGCGACGGCCGGCGCCGGGGGCGGCGAGGCGAGGGTGGTCATCGGAACTCCTTGTTGTTATCAACTGATAACTAGCTGTCCGCCAAAGTAGTTATCGACTGATAACTTGTCAACCGCACGCCGCCGCGGAAGTTATCGGCTGATAACCTGGCGCTTGTGTCCCCGCCCCGCACCCGTTCCCGCCTCACCGCCGAGGAACGCCACGACCAGCTGCTCCACGCCGCCCTGACCGCGTTCACCACCGGCGGGTACGCGGGCACCACCACCGACCAGGTGGCTCGGATCGCCGGTGTCTCCCAGCCGTACGTGATCCGGCTCTTCGGCAGCAAGCAGGAGCTTTTCCTGGCGACGGTGAAGCACGCCGGCGCCCGGGTGGAGGCGCATTTCCGCGAAGCCGCCGCCCGCGAGGCGACCCTGGAGAGCCTGGGGGAGGCGTACGACGACCTGCTGGCCGAGCGGGAGCTGATCACCGTGCTGCTGCACGGGTTCGCAGCCGGGGCGGACCCGGCGATCGGTCCGGTGGTGCGCGAGTGCTTCGGCCGGATCTACCTGGCGGTGCGGGAGCTGACCGGCGCCGGCGAGGACGAGGCGCGGGAGTTCCTGGCGATGGGGATGCTGCTCACGGTGCTGGGGGCGATGGGGATCGCCGGTCCGCACGCCGTGCCGCCCGAACCGTGGATGACCGAGCTGCTCGGCCCCAAGAAGCGCTGACGGGTGAGGTGGCGTGACGACCCGGCCGAGCCGGTGGTCTTCCGCAGCGGGACGTACGACCATCCCTCGCGCCGCGGCCGGTACGACCTCGTGGGGGTTTCCCGTGGCGTCGGCTCCTGGAGCGCCTGGGGTTTCACCGCCGGCGGCCTGACGGTCTTCGTCACGGAGGCGACCGCCGGCCCGCCGTCGCCGGGTTCCCCGCTTCTCGTCCGGGGCTGCCTCAGCGTCGCCGAGCCGCATGTCGTGGACGAGTTCGATCCCGGCGATCCGATGGTGGCCGATGCGGAGCGGTCATTCGTGGTGGAGCGCGTCGTCCGGATGCAGGCGGGCCGGTCGTGGGAGGTCCCGGCCGTGGGCCGGGCGCGGCCGTGGGGGTTCGACTACCTGCTCACCCTCGCGGAGCGCTGAGCTCAGGCCATGTTGTGCCGGGTGTACGCCGGCTCGCGCAACCCCAGCATGGCCTCCGTCATCCGCACCGCCTCGACGGCCGCCCGTACTTCGTGGACCCGGACGATCCGCGCGCCCTGCAGGATGCAGAAGACCACCGCGGCCAGGGTCCCGGGCAGGCGCTCGCCCTGCGGACGGTCGAGGGTCTCGCCGATGAAGTCCTTGTTGCTGACCGCCGCCAGCAGCGGATGCCCGATGTCCGCGATCTCGCGCAGCCGGCGGGTCACCTCGAGGGTGTGGTACGTGTTCTTGTTCAGGTCGTGGCCCGGGTCGATGATGATCTGCTCCGGGCGGACGCCGTGCTCCAGCGCCAGCCGTACGCGGTCCCGCAGGAAGCCCGAGACCTCCGCCGTGACGTCGTCGTAGCTCGGGCCCGGGTACGGCGTCCGCGGCTCCGCCAGGCTGTGCGTGATCACCAGGGCGGCGTCCGTGCCCGCCACCGCGTCGGCCATCGCGACGTCGCGCAGGCCCGACGTGTCGTTGACGACGCCCGCGCCCGCCTTGATGACCTCGCGGGCCACCTCCGGGCGGTACGTGTCCACCGAGACCACCGCCAGGCCCTGCGCCGCCTCGACCACCGGCAGCACCCGGTCGAGCTCCTCCTGGGCCGAGACGTACGGGCCCGGCGCGAACGGGACGCCGCCGATGTCGATCCAGTCGGCGCCCGCCTCGGCCGCCGCGCGGACCGCCTCGGTCGCCTTCTCCAGGGCGAACGTGCGGCCGCGGTCGTGGAAGGAGTCGGGGGTGCGGTTCACGATGGCCATCACCGCCACCCGTTGCGAGAAGTCGTAGGCACGGCCGCCGATGACCCGCTCGGCACTGATCAGCGGGGGTGCGTAGTGGCTCACGCCCGGAGACTAACCCGGCACCTGAAGTGCGCGAATTGGGGGCTCCCGCTGATGATCGCGGCGCTCTAGGGTGCAAGGGGTGACGGAAGCGGGACTCGCGGTTGCCGACCTGCGGAGTCCCCTGCGGTACCTGTGGTGGCTGATCCGGCGGCAAAAGGGACGCATCGTCGCCGGGGCGGTGCTCGGGTCGTCGTGGATGGTCGGGCTGACGCTCCCGCCGTACCTGTTGTCGCAGGCCGTGGACGACGGCCTGCGCCGGCGCGACCTGGCCGTGCTCGCCGCCTGGGTGGGCGCCCTGTTCCTGGCCGGCGCGGTCAACGCGGTGCTGGCCATGCTGCGGCACCGGACCATGACCAAGATCCGGCTCGACGGCGGGTACCGCACGATCGGCGCGGTGCTGGCCCACGCGACCCGGCTGGGCGCCGCCCTGCCCCGGCGCATCGGCGCCGGCGAGGTCGTCACCATCGGCGTCGCCGACGTGTGGGTGCTTGCCCAGGCGCTGACCGTCACCGGGCCGGGGCTCGGCGCGGCGGTCGCGTACGTGGTCGTCGCCGTGCTGCTGCTCAAGATCTCCCCGCTGCTCGCCGTCGTGGTGCTGGCCGGCGTGCCGGTGCTGGCGCTGGTGGTCGGGCCGATGCTGCGCCGCCTGCACCGCGCCGGCGCCCGCTACCGCGAACGGCAGGGCGGGCTGGCCGACCGGCTCGTCGACATCGTCGCCGGCCTGCGGGTGCTCAACGGCCTGGGCGGCAAGCAGGCGTACGCGGCCCGCTACCGGCGCGACTCCCGGCTCGTGGTCGAGGAGGGCTACCGCGTGGGCGCGGTGACCAGCTGGATCCAGGCTCTCGGCACCGGCCTGCCCGCGCTCTTCCTGGCCGTCGTGATCTGGCTGGCGGCCCGGATGGCCGCGCAGGGCACGATCAGCCTGGGCGAGCTCGTCGCGGTCTGGGGGTACGCGGCGATGCTCGTCGTCCCCGTTGCCTTCTTCATCGAGGGCGGCTTCGACGTGGGCCGGGCGCTGGTCGCCGGCCGGCGCGTGCTCGACTTCCTGCGGCTGCCCGCCGACCCGCCCGCCCGCGGCCGCGGCCCGGGCGAACCCGCGCCCCTGCACGACCCCGAGTCCGGCGTGCACGTCGCACCCGGCCGGCTCACCGCGCTCGCCACCGCCCGCCCCGGTGACGCGGCCGCCGTCGTGGACCGCCTCGGCCGGTACGGCCCCACGTCCGTCACCTGGGACGGCGTGCCGGTGGCCGGGGTGGACGTCCGGGACCGGATCCTCGTCGCCGACAACGACGCGTACCTGTTCACCGGCACCCTCGCCGAGGTCGTCGCCGGCCGGGACGAGGTGGACCACGACGCCGTGGCGCGCGCTCTCGCCGCGGCGGCGGCCGGCGACATCGTGGCCGGACTGCCCGAC
Source organism: Nucisporomicrobium flavum (assembly GCF_016464385.1). Classification (GTDB taxonomy): domain Bacteria; phylum Actinomycetota; class Actinomycetes; order Mycobacteriales; family Micromonosporaceae; genus Actinoplanes; species Actinoplanes flavus_A. The sequence goes on from NZ_JADMLH010000013.1 coordinate 220,999, forward strand.
GGCACGGCGTCCGTCCTGGACACCCAGGGCCGCAACCTGTCCGGCGGCCAGCGCCAGCGGGTACGCCTCGCCCGCGCGCTGCACGCCGACCCGGAGATCCTGCTCGCGGTCGAGCCGACCTCGGCAGTGGACGCGCACACCGAGGCGGCGGTGGCCGAAGGGCTCGCCGCCGCCCGCATCGGCCGGGCCACGCTGATCACGACCACGTCGCCGGCGCTGCTCGAACTCGCCGACGTGGTCCACTACCTCGTCGCCGGCCGGGTCGCCGCGACCGGCACGCACCGCGAGCTGCTCGCCGCCGAGCCCGGCTACCGCGCGCTGGTCACCCGCGCCGCCGGAGAGGACGCCCCGGCCGGGGCCGTGCGATGACCGCCGGAGCGGTCGCCGGGACCGTGCTGTGACGGCCGGGGGAGGTCGCCGGAGCCGTGCTGTGACGGCCGGGGGCGGTCGCCGGGGTCGTGCGATGACGGCCGGGGCGGTCGCCGGGAGTGGGCGGTGACCGCGCTTCCGGTCGCCGGGCGCGACCGGGTGCGCCGCGCGGCCGCCGGGCTGATGCGCGCCGACGCCCGCGCGGTCGCGCTGATGATCACGCTCAACGGCCTGGCCGCCGTCGCCGGGCTCGCCGGACCGTGGCTGCTCGGCCGGGTCATCGACACGGTCGCCGCCGGCACCGGTTCGGTCGCCGCCGTCGACCATCTCGCCCTCGGCATCCTCCTGTGCACGCTCGGCCAGATCCTGCTGTCCCGGTCCGCGCTCGTGGCCGGTCACCGCTTCGGCGAACGTACGGCGGCCCGCATCCGCGAACGCTTCCTCGACCGGGTCCTCGCCCTGCCCGCCGCGGTCGTCGAGCGGGTACCGGCCGGTGACCTGGCAGCCCGCGGCACCGCCGACGTCGGCGCGGTCGCCTTCACGCTGCGCGACGCCGTACCGGAGGTGCTCATCGCCGCGGCGCAGGCGGCGTTCGTGCTGGCCGCGGTGTTCCTGCTGAACCCGCTGCTCGGGGCGGTCGGGGTGGCCGGGCTGTCCGGCATCGCGGTCGCCACCCGCTGGTACCTGCGCCGGGCCCGCAGCGCGTACCTCGACGAGGGCGCGGCCGGGTCGGTGCTGGCCGACGAGCTGGCGTCCACGATCGCGGGTGCCCGTACCGTCGAAGCCTTCGGCCTGCAGCACCGCCGCCTCGCCGCCGGCCGCGCCGCGATCGGCCGGGCCCGGCGCACCCGGCTGCGCACGCTGTTCCTGCGCAGCGTGCTCTTCCCGGTGGTGGACCTGTCCTACGTGGTCCCCGTCGTGGCGGTGCTGCTGCTCGGCGGGGCGCTCTACGCCGACGGGCGGATCACGCTGGGCGCCGTCGCGGCCGCCGCGCTGTACCTGAGGCAGCTCGCGGTGCCGCTCGACGCGATCCTCATCTGGCTCGAGCAGCTGCAGAGCACCGGCGCGTCGTTCGCCCGCGTCGAAGGCCTGGCCGGCCTGCCCGCGGTGGTCCCGGTCGGCGGCCCGCCCCCGGCCGGCGACCGCATCGAGGTCCGCGGCGTCCGGTACGCCTACGACGGCGGCCGCGCCGTCCTGCGCGACGTGGACCTGACGGTACGGCCGGGAGAACGCCTCGCGGTCGTCGGCCCGTCCGGCGCGGGCAAGTCCACGCTGGGCCGCCTCCTCGCCGGCGTGGACCGCCCGGGCGCCGGCACCGTCACCGTGGGCGGCGTCCCGATCGCGGACCTCCCACCCGACCTGCTGCGCCGCCAGGTGGTGCTGGTGACCCAGGAACAGCACGTCTTCCGCGACGCCATCCGCGACAACCTGACAATCGCCGCCCCGGACGCCACCGACGAGCAGCTGCTGGCGGCCCTCGCGGTGGTCGGCGCGGACTGGGTCACCGAGCTGCCGTACGGCCTCGACACCCGCCTCGGCGGCGACGACCTCGCCCTCGACGGGGCCCACGCCCAGCAGCTCGCCCTGGCCCGGGTGGTACTCGCGGACCCGCACACGGTGGTCCTGGACGAAGCAACAGCACTGCTCGACCCGGCAACGGCCCGCGACGCGGAGCGCGCGCTGGCGGCGGTGCTGCACGACCGTACGGTGATCGCCATCGCCCACCGCCTCCAGACGGCACACGACGCGGACCGGGTCGCGGTGATGGAGGCGGGCCGGCTGGTCGAACTGGGCACCCACGACGAACTGGTCGCAGCAGGCGCAACGTACGCGGCACTGTGGCGTACCTGGCACGGCTGAGTCGGGGCCAGTCGCACGACGGCGGTTGACCTGGGCTGTGACCCTCGGTGCCGGGCCGGCCGAGATGGCCGTGCTGGGGCGATTGCGCGGGCGACGGCTGACCCCGGCATGCCCGAATCCGCTTGGCGGCGCACCATCCGGCGGCGTGCGCACGGCCCTGCCCTGGTGATCGTCGAACCGAGCCGGTCCGGAGGCTCCCGTCCACGCGCGGCGATCCGGACGGCGCCGGCGTCCACCGGTGGACCTCCCAAAGCATCGCAAAAGCCGCCCTGTCGATGCGGTCACGTCGCCCCCTTCATTACGCGGCTCAGGTGGAGAGCAAGGTGGCTGCTCCTGATCGCTGCCGGTGCTCCGGAGGCACAATTTATACCGGGGTCCATTCAATATCGTCCACGCGGGGTCTGGCTATTTTGATGTGGCGATCGTCGCTTTTCTGCGGTGATCGTTCAGTGGAGTGATGGACGCGGTTGCGGGACAATTTCCGTATGCAGCAGCTCCAGTTGTTTTCCGCCGCGGAATTGGCCACAATGCGCGACCGGTCGGCGTCGCGTCGCTATTCTCCGGCGCGGGAGGAGTTTCGCCGCGAGCACGCGCGCCATCGGGTGTGGGGGTTGGCGCAACGGCACGCTGCGAAGCTGCGTCGCCTGCGCGGTGATTGCGGCGGCGGCGGGCTGGTGGGGGCGTCCGGGTCGGAGCGTGGGGCGGTGCGGCCCGTTCCGGTCGCGGCTCCGCGCGGTCCTGCGCAGGTGACGGCGATGCCGGGCGCCGATACGGCGGAGCCTGCGGCGGTGTCGACTGGGGCCGCGGGCGATTCGGTGGTGTCGAGTGCGGCCACCGGCGAGTCGGTGGTGGCGGCGGGTGAATCAGTAGTGCTGTCGGTCGGGCCGGTGGTGGTCGCAAGTGGGTCGACTGTGGTGGCGGTCGGGCCGGCGGTAGCGGCGAGTGGGTCAGCGGTGGCGGCGGGTGGGCCGGCGGTGGCGGCGGGTGGGTCGGCGGTGGTGGTGGGCGGAACATTGGGTGAGTCAGCGGCGGTTGAGGCCGTTACTCCCGCCGATTCGGCACAGTCGCTGGTGGCGGCGGTTGAAATTGCTCATGGAAATGTTCTTCGAGCGAGTTCGAATCGCCACTGTCGGCCGCGCATGGAAAAGCCCGGGAAGGCGTTACATCGCGGAATCACACGCGGTCGAGAAATCGCGCATCCAGGCGTTCGTGGCGAATACGGAGAACACATCTTGCGGCAGCGCTTGACGATGAGTCCCGCGGCCGACCGGTCAGCCAAGGCGGGTCGGTGCCGCGGGAGGGGAACCATTGCGGCCGAGCGGGCCGAGCGGGCCGAGCGGGCCGGGCGGCCGCGGGCGTGGACGCGGCTGTGGCGGTCAGCCGGAGCGGTTGCGGCGGCGGAGGAAGTGTGCGCGGCTGGCCGGTCCCGGCCCGGCCGGCGGTGGTCGCGGCGGGGGGAACGTGTGTCCGGCCGGCGGGTCCCGGCCCGGCTGGTGGGGGTTGCGGTGGAAGGAAGTGTGTCCGCCGGCCGGTCTCGGCGAAGCCGGCGGTGGTCGCGGCGGGGGAAAGCGTGTGTCCGGCCGGCGGGTTCCGGCCCGGCTGGTGGGGGTTGCGGTGGAAGGAAGTGTGTCCGCCGGCCGGTCTCGGCGAAGCCGGCGGTGGTCGCGGCGGGGGAAAGCGTGTGTCCGGCCCGCCGGTTCCGGTCCAGCCGGCGGGGTCCCGATGGGATGAGTCGTGTGCCCGGCCAGTTTTCGGGCCCGGCCGGCGGGGGACCTTCGCTCCTCTGTGTACACCCTCGGTGATCGGTAAAACGTGCTGAATCGATCGATGCTGTAGGAGAAGGGCCGGCCCGCGTGGATACCCGCTTCCAGCGGATCTATGCAGGGAAAATTCGCCTCATTGTGCAGCGACGAAGATGTATGAGCGTGGGGTGGCGGGGGTAGCTCAGGTGGTGATGCACCAACGGACGAACCATCATGGAGGTAGCGATGAGTGACCCCTACACGGGTGCACGCGCCCCGGACGCCACGCCCGGTTATGGCGAGGTGCCGGTTCAGCCGGTCGAGACCTACCCGGCCGGGGAGACCTACCCGGCCACGGGTGTGACCCAGGACAGCCTGACCACCGGCGACGACCGCGGTTTCGGCGGTACGACGGGCTCCAGTGACGCCTCGGGCGCCAAGGAGCAGGCCAAGCAGGTTGCGGGGGAGACGGCAGGCGCCACCAAGCAGGCCGCCGCCGAGGTGAAGGACACCGCCAAGGAGCAGGCGCAGCGCGTCGGCTCGGAGGCCAAGGCGCAGGCTCGCAACATCGCCTCCGACGTCCGCGACCGGGTCGGTACGCAGGCCCGTACGCAGAACGACAAGCTCGTGAGCTCGATCCGGCAGACCGCCGACCACCTCGACGAGATGCGCGGGGACCGGCAGGACTCGCCGGCCGCGACGGTCGTCTCCCGGATCGCCGACAGTGGCCGGCAGTTCGCCGACTACCTGGACCGCAACGGGCCTGAGGGTGTGCTGCGCGAGGTCAGCGACTTCGCCCGGCGGCGTCCCGGCGCGTTCCTCGCGAGCGCCCTGGCCGCCGGTTTCGTGGTCGGGCGGCTCGGCAAGGGCGTCGCCAAGGCGGACGACACCGCCGGCAAGCCGCAGACCGACAGCTTCGTCTCCGGGACGGGCACCTCGTACGGCACCGGGTACGACACCACCACGACCGGTGCGGGCTACGGCACGACCGGCACGGGGTACGCGACCGGCACCACCGGCGGGGAGTACCCGACGACGACCGGTACGCCGGCCACGACGGGCACCGGCTACGTCGACCCGAGCGTGGACCCCGGCTACACCACCTCCGGCACGGAGTACGCCTCGACCGGCACCGGCACGCCGCTGGTCGTGGAAGAGGAGTACCCGGGCGGCACGAGATGACCGCGCCGTACCCCACCGGTGAGAGCCGTTCCGAGGAGGTCTCCGAGACCTCGGTCGGCGAGCTGATCGGCAACATCAGCAACGACCTGTCGCAGCTGTTCCGCCAGGAGGTGGAGCTCGCGAAGGTGGAGCTGAAGCAGGAGGCGTCGAAGGCGGGGAAGGCCGGCGGCATGCTCGGCGGCGCCGCCTTCGCCGGCTACCTCGTGGTCGTGCTGCTCAGCTTCGCGCTGGTGGCCGCCCTGAGCAACGTGATGGACCCGGGCTGGGCCGCGCTGATCGTCGCCGCCATCTGGGCGATCATCGCGGGCGTTCTCTACGCGAACGGCCGGAAGAAGCTCAAGACCGTCGACCCCACCCCGCACCGCACCGTCGAGACGCTCAAGGAGGACGCGCAATGGCTGAAGAACCCGACCGGCTGAGGCAGGAGATCGAGGCGACGCGGGCCTCGCTGACGCGCGACGTGGACATGCTGGCCGAGAAGACCAGCCCCAAGCAGGTCGCGAAGCGGCGCTGGACCGCGGTGAAGGAGAAGGTCATGGGTAGCACCGAACAGGCCCGTTACAGCACGTCGAGCACCGCCGGGTCCGTGCAGGACAAGGCGCGTGACGTGGCCGGGACCGTGCAGGACAAGGCGCACGACGTGGCCGGCACGGTGCAGGACAAGGCGCACGACGTCGCCGGGACCGTGCAGGACAAGGCGCACGGCGTGGCCGAGTCCGTGCGCAGCGCCCCGCAGGCGGTGACCCAGCAGACGCAGGGCAACCCGCTGGCCGCCGGCATCATCGCGTTCGGCGTGGGCATGCTGGCCGCGACGCTGATCCCGGCCACCGACGCCGAGAAGCGCGCCGGTGCGCAGCTCAAGGAGCACAGCGGCGACCTGACCGACAAGGTCAAGGACGTCGCGAGCGAGCTGAAGGACGACGTCCAGGGCACCGTGCAGCAGGCCGCCGGCCAGCTGAAGGAGACCGCGCAGGACGCCGCCCAGACGACCAAGCAGCAGGCTCAGTCCTCGGCGCAGGACGCCAAGGAGCAGAGCAAGCAGGCCGTCGCCGACGCCCGCTCCTAGGGCGTACGCCCCACGTTTGTCGCTCCCTGCCGGGGGCACCTGGCAGGGAGCAGACGACGAGGGAGCCAGCATGAAGTTCGGATACAAGCTGTCCGCCGAGGGGTTCGGCCCCAAGGAGCTGATCGAGCAGACCGTCCAGGCCGAGCGCGCCGGGTTCGACTTCGTGGAGATCAGCGACCACTACCACCCGTGGCTGGACGTGCAGGGCCACTCGCCGTTCGCGTGGACCGTGCTCGGTGCCATGGCCGCGAGGACCGAGCGGATCGGGCTCGCCACCGGCGTCACCTGCCCGACCGTGCGGTACCACCCCGCGATCATCGCGCAGGCCGCGGCGACGCTGCAGATCACCTCGGACAACCGCTTCACGCTCGGCATCGGGGCGGGGGAGCGGCTCAACGAGCACGTCGTCGGCCAGGGCTTCCCGAGCGTGCGCGGCCGCCACGAGCGGCTGCGCGAGGCGCTGGAGATCATCAAGCTGCTGTGGCAGGGCGGCTACCAGTCGTACGAGGGCAAGCACCTGCAGCTCGAGGACGCCCGCGTCTTCGACCTGCCGGACCAGCTGCCCGTCATTGCCGTCGCGGCCGGCGGGAAGAGCGCCGCGACCATGGCCGCCGAACTGGGCGACGGGCTGTTCGCCACCGAGCCCCGCAGCGACCTTGTGGAGACGTACCGGGGCGCCGGCGGAAGCGGGCCGCGCTACGCCGAGGTGCCGATGGCCTGGGCTCCCACCGAGGAGGCGGCCGTGCAGGAGGCACTGAAGACCACCCGCTGGGCGGTGACCGGCTGGAAGGTCATGAGTGAGCTGCCCAACCCGGTGAACTTCGACGCCGCGTCGCAGACGGTGCGCGAGGAGGACATCCGCGAGCAGTTCGCGGTCGGCCCGGACGCCGAGCCGTACGTCGAGGCCGTCAAGAAGTACCTCGCGGCGGGCTACGACCACATCGTGCTGCAGAACGCCGGGCCCGACCCGGAGGGCTTCATCGACTTCTTCCAGAAGGAGCTGGGCGACAAGCTCCGCGCCCTCTAGTCACCCATCAGTTTCCGCAGAACGGCGGGGATGCGCGCCACCACGGCCCGCTCCTCGCCGTTCAGCGTGTCCAGGCCCGCCGCGATGAACGCCGCCCGGTGCCGCCGTTCGGCGTCGAGGCGGCGTACCCCCGCGGGCGTGATCGTGACGACGACCTGCCGGCGGTCCGTCTCGCCGGGGGCCAGCGCGACGAGGCCCTGCTCGGCGAGCAGCCCGACCGTCCGCGTCATGGACTGGTGGCGCACCCGTTCGCGGCGGGCGAGCTCGGCGATGGGCAGCGCCCCGCTGCGGTCGAGATGCCCGAGCACCGCCGTCTGGCTGCGCGGCATCGTGTCGTGCTCGCGGACGTACCGGACGAAGTCGCCCATCGCGGACCGCAACTCCTCCGCGGCCCGAACCGGGTTCTCGCTCACGCTCATGGCAGAACAATACAGGCTTGCTGTACAGTCACAGTTGTACAGCAAGCCTGTAGATCGATTCGGGAGACACGCATGAGCTATGACCCGTACGCCCTGGCCTTCCCGGCGGCCTCCTTCCCGCTGAGCAGCGAGGACTTCGCGATGGGCGGTCCGCTGCCGGCCGGGGCCTACGCCACGGGCGGGTCGGCGGGGGAGTCTCCGCAGCTGACGTGGGGTCCGCTGCCGGAGGGGACGCGCAGCCTGGTGGTGACCGCGTTCGACGCGGACGCGCCCATTCCCGGCGGGCTGTGGCACTGGGCCGTCAAGGACATCCCCGCCACCGTGCCCGGCCTGGCCCGCGGCGCGGCTTCGGACCTGCCGCCGGGTGCCGTGCACCTGCCGAACGACCTCGGTGTGGCCGGGTACTCGGGGGCGAAGCCGCCGCCGGGCACGGGTACACACCGGATGTTCGTCTGCGTGACGGCGCTGACGGTCGACCGGCTCGACGTACCGCCCGGCGCGAGCCTCGCCATGCTCAACATCCTGCTGATCCCGCACACCGCCGGCCGTGCCGTCCTGATCGGCACCAGCACGCCCGATCACTGAGAGTAAGTGTATTGACACACCGGATCGGGGGTATGGCCGGGCCATGACGATCCAGCTGGACCCCGCCGGAGCCGCCGGGGCCGCGACGCCGCCGGAGACCGAGGACATCACCGTTGTCGTGGCGACCCGCAACCGGCGGGAGCGGCTGCGCGAGACGCTGCCCCGGCACGCCGCCCCGGTGATCCTCGTGGACAACGGCTCCGACGACGGCGGGCCGGACGAGGCGCCCGGCGTGGACATCGTCCGGCTCGGCGAGAACCGCGGGGCGGCGGGGCGCACGGTGGGGGTCGAGCGGGCGCGCACCCCGTATGTGGCGTTCGCCGACGACGACTCGTACTGGGAGCCCGGCTCGCTCGCGACGGCGGCGAAGCTGCTGGACGCGTACCCGGGGACCGCGCTGATCTCGGCCCGCGTGCTGGTCGGTGCGGACGGCCGGGAGGACCCGGTCTCGGCGGCCATGGCCGCGGCGCCGCTCGGCGTCCGCGCCGACGCGCCCGGACCGTCCATCCTGGGCTTCCTGGCCTGCGCCGTCGTGGTCCGGCGCGACGCCTACCTCGCGGCCGGCGGTTTCCACCCCATGCTGCACGTGTACGGCGAAGAGGCGCTGCTCGCGATGGACCTGGCCGCGGCGGGTCACCGGCTGGCGTACGCGCCCGAGCTCACGGTGCGGCACCTGCCGCTGCCCAGCGGCCGGAACCCGGGGGCCCGGCGCCGCATGGAGGTGCGCAACCGCGTCCTGACCGCGATGCTGCGGCGCCCGCCGGCGGTCGTGCGGCGGGAGATGGCAGCGGCGTGGCGTGCGGACCGGGGCGGCCTGGCCGACGCGGTCAGGCTGCTGCCGCGGGTCCTGGGGCAACGCCGGGCGCTGCCCCAGGACGTCGAACGCGAGCTCGTCACGCTCGGGTGCTGAGCCCCGTCACCAGCCGGCCGGCGGGGCCTCGATGTGCACGGCCTTGGTGACGGTCATCTCGTCGAGCAGCTCCGGGCCGTAGCCGAAGCCCTGCCCGCTGCCCCGGCGCGGGTGCGCGGCGCCGGCCGGCGCCCCGCCGAACACCGCGTTGATCTTCACCGTGCCGGCCGGCAGCTCCCGCCACGCCTGCTGCGCGTGACTCATCGAGCCGGTCAGCACGGTGGCGGCCAGCCCGTACGGCGAGTCCGCCGCCCGCGCCAGTGCCTCGCCGAACGAGTCGACGGTCGCGACCGCTGCCACCGGCCCGAACGTCTCCTCGCGTAGCACGGCCATGTCGTCGGTGCAGTCGGCGAGCACGGTCGGCGGGTAGTACGCGCCCGGCCCGTCCGGCACCTCACCGCCGGTGAGCACCCGCGCGCCCGCCTCGGCCGCCGCCGCCACCTGGGCGTGCACGCCGTCGCGCAGCCGGGTGTCGACGAGCGGGCCGATGTCGCCGGCCCACGTACGCGCCTGCTCTGCGAGGGCCTCGAGGAACGGCCCGGTCACGTCGCGGTGCACGTAGATGCGCTCGACGGCGACGCAGATCTGCCCCGAGTTCGCGAACGCGCCGAGGGCCGCCTGCTCGGCCGCCCACCGCGGGTCCACGTCCGCGTCGACGATCAGCGGGTCGCTGCCGCCGTTCTCCAGCAGCGCCTTGGCGCCGGTCGTCGCGCAGGCCGCCGCGATGGCCCGGCCGGTCGCGGTGGAGCCGACGTGCGCGACGACGTCCACCTCGGACGACGCGAGCGCCGCGCCGACCGGGCCGTCGCCGTTGACCAGCGACAGCACGCCGGCGGGGAAGTGCGGGGCGAGGATCTGCGCGAGCCGCCAGCCCGTGGCCGGGGTGCGCTCGCTGGGCTTGTACACGACCGTGTTGCCGGTGACCAGGGCCGCGCCGAGCAGGCCGCAGGACACCGCCACCGGGTCGTTCCACGGCGTGATGACGGCGACGACGCCGCGGGGGCCGTACGCCATCAGGTCGATCGCCTCGTCGTTGCCGGCCAGGCTGCGCCCGCGGTGGGCGGGGCCCAGCTCGGCGTACTGGCGCAGCGTGCCGACGCCCGCGCCGATCGAGTCCCGCGCGCCGCCGACGGGCTTGCCCATCTCCTGGTTCATCAGCTCGGCGAGCTCGTCGGCAGCCGCCTCGACGGCGTTCGCCGCCGCGTGCAGGGCGGCCGCGCGGGCCGCCGGCGCCGTTCGCGCCCAACCGGCCGCCGCGTCCCGGGACGCCTTGACGGCCGCCGCCACATCGGCCTCCGACGACACGCGCACCGTGGTCACCGGCCCGCCGGTCATAGGGTTCGAAACGGTCAGCGTACGGTCCGAGCCGCCGGTTCCCCAGGTGCCACCGATCAGCTGTTCCACGTCATTCATGGCCGCCGCTTTCCCCGCGGGGGCCGATACAAACTTGCTGAGATCAGCTATCAGTGCAGCTAGAGCGTGATCTCAAGAAGTGGAGAAGAAGTCGATGATCACTCGGTTAGCCGGGTGATCCAGGGGTATCCGGCGGCCCATGCGAGTCCTGGGAATCAATGCGATCTTCCACGATCCGGCCGCTGCTCTGATCGTCGACGGTCAGGTCGTCGCCGCCGCGGAGGAGGAGCGCTTCAGCCGCCGCAAGCACGGCAAGCGGCCGGTGCCCTTCTCGGCCTGGGAACTGCCCGACCTCTCCGCCGCCTGGTGCCTCGAGGAGGCCGGCCTCAAGCCCGGCGACCTCGACGCCGTCGCCTACTCCTTCGACCCGGGGATGGCCCGCGACGCCGCTGAGCTCGGGCTCAACGACCCGTGGGACCACCTGCGCGTCGACTACGCCCGGCGCGCGCCGCAGTTCCTCGCCGCCGCGCTGCCCGGGCTCGACCCCGAGCAGGTGCGCTTCGTGCCGCACCACGTCGCCCACGCCGCCTCCGCCGGGCTGTCGGTGCCCGAGGACAGCGCTGTGCTGGTGCTCGACGGCCGCGGCGAGGTCGCCAGCCACCTCGCCGGCGTGTACCGCGACGGGCAGCTGACCACCCTGGCGAGCCAGCAGCTGCCGCACTCGCTGGGGCTGCTGTACGAGGACCTGACCCGCCACCTCGGCTTCATGCACTCGTCGGACGAATACAAGGTGATGGCCCTCGCCTCGTACGGCAAGCCGAAGTACCTGGACCTGTTCCGCGAGTGGGTGCACGCCAACGCCGACGGCGGCTTCACCGTGGAGCGCATCGACTGGTCCGCGCTGACCAAGGCCCGCACGGCCGACGGGGAGATGACCGAGGCGCACGCCGACCTCGCCTCCAGCGTGCAGGTACGGCTCGAGGAGGTGCTGCTCGACCTGGCCCGGTGGACGTACGAGGCCTCGGGCGGCGTCAAGACGCTCACCATGGCCGGTGGCACCGCGCTGAACTGCGTGGCCAACGCGCGCATCGCCGCCGAGGGCCCGTTCGACCGGGTCTGGGTGCAGCCCGCCGCGGGCGACTCCGGCACCGCGCTCGGCGCCGCGCTCTCCGTCGCCCGCAGCGGCGGCCCGGTCGCCCCGTTCGCCGGCGCCGACCTCGGCCGAGGCTGGAGCGACGAGGAGCTGGAGGCCGAGCTGAAGCGGGCGGCACTGCCGTACACCCGGCCCGCCTCGATCGCCGCCGAGGCCGCGAAGGTGCTCGCGGACAACGGCATCGTCGCCTGGTACCAGGGCCGCAGCGAGTACGGCCCCCGCGCGCTGGGCCACCGCTCGCTGCTCGCGCACCCCGGCGACCAGGACACCCAGACCCGGATGAACAACGTGAAGGGCCGCGAGCAGTTCCGGCCGATCGCGCCGATGGTCCGGGCCGAACGCTTCGCCGACATCTTCGAGGGCGTCTACCCGAGCCCGTACATGCTGTTCGTGCACACGGTGAAGCCGGAGTGGAAGGACCGCATCCCGGCGGTCACCCATGTCGACGGCACCGCCCGGGTCCAGACCGTGCACACCGAGACCGAGCCGGTCGTCGCCGAGATGCTGGCCGAGTTCGAGCGCCTCACCGGGCTGCCCGTCGTGGTCAACACCTCGCTGAACACCGCCGGACGGCCCATGGTGGACACTCCGCGGGAGGCGATGGAGCTGTTCGGCTCCGCGCCGGTGGACCTGCTGGCCCTCGGGCCGTTCGCCGTGCACCGCGCGTCGGCCTTCGGGGACGGTCGATGACCGGCGTCTCCGTGGTGGTTCCGACCCTCGGACGGCCGAGCCTGACCGCGCTGCTGACGGCCCTGGCCGCGGGCACCCGGGCGCCGATGCCGGTGGAGTACCTGGTGGTCGATGACCGGGCCGACGCCGACGGTGAGCTGCCCATACCGCCCGGCATCGAGGTGAAGGTGCTCACCGGGCGGGCCGCCGGGCCGGCCGCCGCGCGCAACGTGGGCTGGCAGGCGGCGAGCCACGAGTGGGTGGCGTTCCTCGACGACGACGTGCTGCCCGACGCCGACTGGCTCGCCCGGTTGCACGCCGACCTCGGCACCGCCGCCGCGCACGTCGGGGGAGTGCAGGGCAACCTGCGCGTGCCGCTGCCCTCCGACCGGCGCCCCACCGACTGGGAGCGGGTCACCGCCGGGCTGGCCGACGGTGCCTGGATCACCGCGGACATGGCGTACCGGCGCTCGGCGCTGGAGGCCACCGGCGGCTTCGACGAGCGCCTGCCCCGGGCGTTCCGGGAGGACGCCGAGCTCGCGCACCGGGTGCGCAACGCGGGGTTCGAGCTGGTCAAGGGGGCGCGGACGGTCACCCACCCGGTGCGCCCGGAGAACCGGTGGGTCAGCGTACGGACCCAGCGCGGCAACGCCGACGACGCGCTGCTGCGGCACCTGTACGGCCCCGGCTGGCGTACCGCCCTGGAGATTCCGCCCGGCCGCCGGCCGCGGCACGTCGCGGTGACCGTCGCGGGCGCGTTCGCCGTCGCGGCGGCCCTCACCCGCCGGCGGGGCTGGGGTGTGGCTGCGGCCGCCGCCACGGCGCTGTGGGCCGCGGGGACCGCCGAGTTCGCCGCCGCCCGGATCGCGCCCGGGCCCCGCGACGCCCGCGAGGTCGCCACGATGCTGCTGACCAGCGCCGTCATCCCGCCCGTGGCCACCGTCCACTGGCTGCGCGGCTGGGTACGGTGGCGCGGGTCCCGCCCGGTGGAGCCGCAGCGGTGAGCCGGCTCTACGAGGCCGTCCTGTTCGACCGAGACGGCACGTTGATCGTCGATGTGCCGTACAACGGCGACCCCGCGCTCGTGGAGCCCATGCCCGGCGCCCGCGAGGCCCTCGACCGGCTGCGCGCCGCCGGGATCAAGCTCGGCGTGGTCACCAACCAGTCCGGCCTGGCCCGTGGGTACTTCACGGCCGGGCAGCTCGCGGCGGTCAACGCGCGGGTCGAGGAGCTGCTCGGGCCGTTCGACACCTGGCAGATGTGCCCGCACGACGACACCGCCGGCTGCCGGTGCCGCAAGCCCGCGCCCGGCCTGATCGAGGACGCCGCGGCCGCGCTCGGCACCAGCCCGCAGCGCTGCGTCGTCGTCGGCGACATCGGCCGCGACATGGTCGCCGCGGGCGCCGCCGGTGCCACCGGCATCATCGTGCCCACCGACGTCACCCTCACCCCGGAGGTCGCCGCCGCCCCCGCGGGCGCCGCGGACCTCGCCGGCGCGGTCGGCCTCATCCTCGAACGGCAGGCCCTCGTCACCCCCGTCGTGACGCGCGAGCGGGCGGGCACGGTCCTCGTGGTCCGGTCCGACTCGGCCGGGGACATGCTGATCACCGGGCCCGGCATCCGGGCGGTCGCCGCCGGCGCCGAGCGGGTCGTGCTGCTGTGCGGCCCCCGCGGCCGCGCCGCCGCCGAGCTGCTGCCCGGCGTCGACGAGATCATCGAGGCGCGGCTGCCGTGGATCGACCCGCAGCCGTCGCCCGTGGACGCCGCGTTCGTCCGCGACCTCACGGAACGGCTGGCCGCGACCGGTGCCGAGGAGGCCGTGATCTTCACGTCCTTCCACCAGTCCGCGCTGCCGCTCGCCCTGCTGCTGCGCGCCGCCGGGGTCGGCCGGATCACCGCGATCAGCGACGACTACCCGGGATCGCTGCTGGACGTGCGGCACCGCGTACCGGCCGGGCTGCCCGAGGCCGAGCGGGCCCGGTCGGTCGCCGCCGCCGCGGGGTTCGCCCTGCCCGCCACCGACGACGGCGGGCTGCGTGTCGAGACGGGACCCGTGCGCGGCGGCCATGACTACGTTGTCGTCCACCCCGGCGCGTCCGTCGAGGCGCGCTCCTGCCCGCCCGCGACGATGCGCGCGATCGTGGCCGCGCTCGCCGCCGACGGGCACGAGGTGCTGGTCACCGGCGGGCCGGACGAGCGGGAACTGGCCGCGTACGTGGCCGGCGACGCGGGCACCGACGCGGGCCTGATGAGCCTGCGCGAGCTCGCGGGCCTGCTGGCCGGGGCGTCCGCCGTGGTGGTCGCCAACACCGGGCCCGCGCACCTGGCCGCCGCCGTGGGCACCCCGGTCGTCAGCCTCTACGCCCCGACCGTCCCCTTCGGGCAGTGGGGGCCGTACCGGGTGCCGTACGTGCGCCTCGGCGACGCCGCCGCACCCTGCCGGGACACCCGCGCCACCCGCTGCCCGGTGCCGGGCCACCCGTGCCTGTCCAGCATCGCGCCCGCCGACGTGCTCGCCGCCCTGCGGCTGCTGGGCGTACGGGCGCAGCACCCCCGAACGGAAGAGGTCGCCGCGTGAACATCCTGCTCTGGCACGTCCACGGGTCCTGGACGACGTCGTTCGTCCACGGCAAGCACCGTTACCTCGTGCCCATCAATGCGGCCCGCGATCCGTGGGGCCTCGGCCGCGCCCGGACCTTCGACTGGCCGGAGACGGTGGAGGAGGTCGACGTCGGCGCGCTGACGCCGGACGACGTCGACGTGATCATTCTGCAGCGCCCCGACGAGCTCGAGCGGGTCGCGCACCTGCCCGCGCCGAGGATCTACGTCGAGCACAACACGCCGAAGGGCGACGTACCGAACTCGCGGCACCCGATGGCCGACCGTGACGACCTGGTCGTCGCGCACGTCACCCACTTCAACGAGCTGTTCTGGGACACCGGCGGCACCCGCACCGCGGTCATCGAGCACGGCGTCGTGGAGCCGAAGGCGCGCTACACCGGCGAACTCGAGCGCCTCGCCGTGGTCACCAACGAGCCGGTACGCCGCCACCGCGTCACCGGCACCGACCTCATGCCGCGCTTCACGCCGGTCGCGCCCCTCGACGTGTACGGCATGGGCGTCGCCGGCCTGGACCTCGACCGGGTCACCGCGTACGACGACCCGCCGCAGGCGCGGATGCACGAGGAGATCGCGAAGCGGCGCGCGTACCTGCACCTGTGCCGCTGGACCTCGCTGGGGCTCAGTCTCATCGAGGCCATGCAGATCGGCATGCCGGTCCTGGCCCTGGCCACCACGGAGGCCATCGCCGCCGTGCCGAACGACGCGGGCGTGCTGTCCACCCGCGCCGACACCCTCGTGGAGGCGGCGCAGTGGCTGATCGACGAGCCGGAGGCCGCCCGGCGGCTCGGCGAGCGGGCCCGGCAGGTCGCCCTGGCACGCTACGGCCTCGACCGCTTCCTCGCGGACTGGGACCGCCTCCTGGAGGAGGAAACATGCGCATAGCGATGATCTCCGAGCACGCCAGCCCGCTGTCCGCCCTCGGCGGCGTCGACGCGGGCGGGCAGAACCGGCACGTCGCCGAGCTGTCGGCGGCGCTGGCGGAGCAGGGCCACGAGGTCCGCGTCTACACCCGCCGCGACGACCCGGACCTGCCGCCGGTGGTGGCGATGAACGGCTTCGAGGTGGTGCACGTCCCGGCCGGTCCGGCGATGACGCTGCCCAAGGACGACCTGCTGCCGTACATGGGCGACTTCGCCGAGTGGACCGCCGCGGACTGGCGCTCGGCCTGGCTGCCCGACGTGGTGCACGCGCACTTCTGGATGAGCGGGCTGGCCGCCGTCACCGCCGGGCGCGCCTGCGACGTGCCGGTCGTGCAGACGTACCACGCGCTCGGCACGGTCAAGCGCCGCCACCAGGGCGCCAACGACACCAGCCCGCCGCACCGGGTCGGGTACGAGCGCCAGCTGGGCCGGGTCGTGGACCGCGTCGTCGTGCAGTGCCAGGACGAGGTCCAGGAGCTGGTCCGGATGGGCGTACCCCGCTCGCAGATGGCCTTGGTGCCGTCCGGGGTGGACACCGACCGGTTCCGTCCGGAAGGGCCCGCGGAGCCGCGCGACGCCGACCGCCCGCGAATCCTCACCGTGGGACGCCTCGTCGAGCGCAAGGGCTACGAGGACCTCATCCGCGCCCTGCCGTCGGTGCCGAACGCCGAGCTGGTCGTGGTGGGCGGCCCGCCCGACGGCCGCCTGGACGACGACCCGTACGCCCGCCGCCTGCGCGCCCTCGCGGACAGCTGCCGGGTGTCCGGCCGCTTCCACCTCGCAGGCCCGGCCGGGTCCGCGGACATGCCGCGCTGGTACCGCTCCGCGGACGTGCTCGCCGCCGCGCCCTGGTACGAGCCGTTCGGCCTGACGCCCCTCGAGGCGATGGCGTGCGGCGTACCGGTGGTCGGCACGGCTGTCGGCGGACTGACCGACACGATCGTCGACGGCATGACCGGTGACCTCGTGCCGGCCCGCGACTTCCGCTCCCTGGGCTCGGCGTTGCGCCGGCTGCTCGCCGACGACATGCGGCGGGTGTCGTACGCGGCCGCCGCCGCCGACCGGGCCCTGCACTCGTACTCGTGGCGGCGCATCGCCGCGCGGCTGACGGCGGTCTACGCGACCGTGGCCGGCCGTACCCCGATCACCACGGACTCCCCCCGAGAGGCGGTTGTGTGATGGACCTGTTGGACTCTCACCTGCGCGGTATGGCGGAGGCGCTGGGGCCGTACCGGGCCGTGGCCTCCGGTCGCCTCTCCCACTGGGGCGCCGAGCTCGCCGAGCACCTGGGCACCGGCGGCCGGCTGCTCGTCGCGGGCAACGGCGGCAGCGCCGCGGAGGCGCAGCACCTCGCCGCCGAGCTGGTCGGCCGGCTGCGCGACGAGCGGATGCCGCTGTCCGCGATCGCGCTGACCCCGGACTCGTCGGCGGTCACCGCGATCAGCAACGACTACGGCTACGACGAGGTCTTCGCCCGGCAGGTACGCGCCCACGGCCGCCCGGGCGACGTGCTCATGCTGATGTCGACCAGCGGCCGCAGCCCCAACCTGGTCCGGGCCGCGCACGCCGCCCGCGAGATCGGCGTCCGCACGTGGGCGCTGGCCGGCAAGGGCCCGAGCCCGCTCTCCGAGGCGTGCGACGAGGCGCTGTGCTGCCCCGCCGACGACTCGCAGGTCGTGCAGGAGCTGCACCTGATCTCGGTGCACGTGATGTGCGAGTACCTGGACCGGGCGCTGCCGGTGGTGCTGGGAAAAGCCGCGGCGGTCCGGCGCGAGGCGGTGCTGGTGTCATGAGCCGTCCCCTGCTGGTCGTCGTCGGCGACACCCTGCTCGACCGCGACATCGAGGGCGCGGTGAACCGCGTGGCGCCCGACGCCCCCGCGCCCGTGCTCGACGAGCGCTCCGTCTCGGACCGTCCCGGCGGTGCCGGGCTCGCCGCCCTGCTGGCCGCCGGTCAGGGCCACGACGTCGCGCTGGTCACGGCGCTCGCCGACGACCCCGCTGCGGCCCGGCTCAGCGAGCTGCTCACCGCCGCGGGCATCGAGGTGTACGCGCTCCCGCTGCCCGGCGCCACCCCGGAGAAGATCCGCCTGCGTGCCGGCAGCCAGGTCCTCGTGCGCCTGGACCGCGGCGGTGACCCGGTCGCGCCCGGCGCCGCACCGGACGCTGCCCTGCAGGTGCTGCGGGACGCCACCGCGATCCTCGTGAGCGACTACGGCCGCGGTGTGGCCCGCCACCCCGAGCTGCGCCGCGCGCTCGAGGCGGCCAAGGCGCCGATCGTGTGGGACCCGCACCCGAACGGGCCGGCACCGGTGCCCAACGTCCGCCTGGTCACCCCGAACGAGTCCGAGGTACGCCGGCTCACCGGTGACGCCGGCGCCGGCTCCATGCTGGCGACCGTCCAGCGTGCGGGGCACCAGCTGCGCCAGCGCTGGCGGGCCGGGGCGGTCGCCGTGACCGTCGGCGCGGCGGGCGCCGTGTTGTGCCACGCGGGACCGACGCCGCTCGTCGTCCCCACGCCCACCGAGGCCGACGGGGACACCTGCGGGGCGGGGGACCGGTTCGCCGCCACCGCCGCACTGTCGCTGGCCCGGGGCGCCCTGGTGTCCGAGGCTGTGCAGGAGGCGGTCGCCGCGGCCACCGCGTACGTCGCGGCCGGCGGTGTCACTGCGGCGCTGGCCCCGGAGGAGAAGCCGGACGATCAGGAGCGCATCGGTGCCGCCGAGGCCGGCCGGCTGCTGGCCGACGTCCGCGCCCGCGGGGGCACGGTGGTGGCCACCGGCGGCTGCTTCGACCTGCTCCACATCGGACACCTCGCCACCCTGAAGGCCGCCCGCAAGCTGGGCGACTGCCTCATCGTCTGCCTGAACTCCGACAGCAGCGTCTCGGCGCTCAAGGGGCCGGACCGCCCGCTGACCAGGCAGGCCGACCGGGCCCGGCTGCTGGCCGCCCTGGACTGCGTCGACGCCGTCGTGATCTTCGACGAGCCGACGCCCGAGGCGGTGCTGACCTGGCTGCGCCCGGACGTCTGGGTCAAGGGCGGCGACTACGCCGACGGCGGCCCGGACCTGCCGGAGGCCGAGCTCATGCACCGCTGGGGCGGCCAGACCGTGATCGTCCCCTATCTCGACGGCCGTTCCACCACCAACACCATCGCCGCGGCGCAGTCCGCCGCCACCAGGAGGTAGTCACACATGGACGCAGTCATCGTCACCGGCGGTTCCAGCGGGCTCGGCGCCGCCGTCGTCGACGCGGTGGTCAAGGCCGGCGGCCGGCCGTTCGTCATCGACCGGCAGCCGCCCCGCGACGGCGTCGCATGGGTCGAGTGCGACCTCGCCGACACCCGGGCCGCCGAGGCCGCCACCCGCGAGCTCATCGAGAAGGCGGGCGGCAGCATCGACGGCGTGGTCACCGCGGCCGGCATGGACGTGCCGGGTGCGCTCGCCGACATCCCCGGCGAGACCTGGGACCGGATCGTCACGATCGACCTGCTCGCCACGGCCGCGGTGATCCGCGCCGCGATCCCCGCCCTCAAGCAGTCGCACGGCGGGGTGGTCACGATCGCCTCGACGCTGGGCGTCAAGGCGGTCAGCGACGCCACGGCGTACTGCGCGGCGAAGTTCGGCGTCGTCGGGTTCACCCGGGCGCTGTCGGCCGAGCTGGCCGGTCAGGTCAACGTCACACTGGTGATCCCGGGCGGGATGAGGACGAAGTTCTTCGACGACCGGGACGCGCAGTACAAGCCCGGCCCGGACGCGATCCTCAACGACCCGGCCAACGTGGCCAACGCGGTCATGTTCGCGCTCAGTCAGCCCGCCGGCTCATCGGTGCGCGAGCTCGTCATCGCCGCCGAGCAGGAGAGCTCGTACCCGTGATCCTCGTGCTGCGTGCCCTCGGCGTGGGCGATCTCGCCGCGGGGGTACCGGCCATCCGCGCGGCCCGCGCCGCCTTTCCCGGCCGGACCCTCGCGCTGGCCGCGCCCACCTGGCTCACCCCGCTGATCGACCTGGTCGGCGGGGTGGACCGGGTCGTGCCCGCGAACGGGCTGGACGAGCCGCTGCCGGACCTGGGCGGCATCGAGGTCGCGGTCAACCTGCACGGCAGCGGCCCGCAGTCGCACCGGCTGCTGCGGGCGGCGGAACCCGCCAAGCTGTGGGCGTTTGCCAGCCCGGCGGCGGGGCATCACGACGGTCCGATCTGGGCCGAGGAGGACCACGAGGTGCATCGCTGGTGCCGGCTCCTGCGCCATTACGGCGTTCCCGCCGATCCGTCCGACCTGGCCCTGCGGGTCCCGGACGCCGATGTCCCGCGGGGTGTGACGGTCGTCCACCCGGGGGCGAAGTCGCCGTCGCGGCGCTGGCCCACGGCACGCTACGCCGCCGTGGCCCGCGAACTCACGGCCGCCGGCCACCGGGTGGTGGTCACCGGCTCGGGCGGGGAACGGGAGATCGCGACCGAGGTCGCCACCCGGGCCGGCCTGGGCCCCGAGGCGGTCGCGCGGACCAGCCTCGGCGAGCTGGCCGGGCTGGTCGCCCACGCCCGGCTGCTGATCAGCGGCGACACCGGCATCGCGCACCTCGCGACCGCGTACCGGACGCCGTCGGTGGTGCTGTTCGGCCCGATGTCGCCGGCGCGATGGGGCCCGCCGCCGGAGCGGGCGTACCACCGGGCGATCTGGCACGGGACGCGCTCCGAGCCGGGGGACCGGCCGGGACCGGTGCACCCCGCGCTGCTCGCCGTACGGGTCGAGGAGGTCCTCGAGGCGGCCGGCGAGGTGGAACGCCATGCGGCTGCGGCGTAGCGATCTCACCAAGCCCGGGTACGGCCGCCGCCGCAGCGGGAAGGGCTTCGCCTACCTGGACCGCGACGGCAAGCCGCTCAAGGACGCCGACGAGGTCGAGCGGGCCAAGGCGCTCGTCATACCGCCGGCGTGGACCGACGTGTGGATCAGCCCGGACCCGCGCGGGCATGTCCAGGCCACCGGCGTCGACGCGGCCGGCCGCAAGCAGTACGTGTACCACCCCGAGTGGCGGACGGCCCGCGACGAGGCGAAGTTCGACCACGCTCTCGAGGTCGCCGAGAAGCTGCCGGACATCCGCTCGCGGCTCTGCGCGGACCTGAGCAGCCGGGGGCTCACCCGCGCCCGGGTGCTGGCCGCCGTCACCCGGCTGCTCGACATGGGCATGTTCCGGGTCGGCAGCGACCAGTACGCCCAGCGCGACGAGGACCCGTCGTTCGGCCTGTCCACGCTGCGCCCCGAGCACGTGCGCACCGGCCGCGGCTGCGTGGTGCTCGAGTTCGTCGGCAAGTCCGGCAAGGACCACGCCCGGCCGGTGGAGGACGGCGAGGTCTGCCAGGTGCTGCGCGACCTGCGGAAGCGGCGCTCGGGCGAGGACCGGCTGTTCGCGTACTACGACAAGGGGCAGAAGCGGTGGCGGGAGGTCCGCGCCGACGACATCAACGAGTACCTGCGCGAGATCAGCGGTACGCAGATGACCGCGAAGGACTTCCGTACGTGGCACGGCACCGTCAAGGCCGCCGAGGAGCTGGCCGAGGCGGGACCGCAGAAGACGAAGACCGCCCGCAAGAAGGCCGTGTCGCACGCGATGAAAGAGGTCGCCGAGCTGCTCGGGAACACCCCGGCCGTGGCGCGCGCCTCGTACGTGGACCCGCGCGTGGTCGAGGCGTACGAGAAGGGTGAGACGGTCGACGAACCGACCGAGGAAGCGGTCCTCGACCTCCTCACCGACTGAGCCGCTCAGACCTGCCTCTCAGATATGGGATAGCATCCCGCATGTGAGAGAAGCCCTGGACGACCGCCTCGCCGCGCGCCTCGCCGCGTTGCGGGTGCAACGGGACTGGTCGCTGGACGACCTGGCCGGCCGGACCGGCGTCAGCCGCTCCACCCTGTCCCGCCTCGAACGGGGCGAGATCAGCCCCACCGCGTCCCTGCTCGGCAAGCTGTGCACCGCGTACGGCTGGACCATGTCCCGCCTGCTCGCCGACGTCGAGGCCGCGCCACCGCCCGTGGTCCGGGCCGGCGACCAGAGCGTCTGGCGCGACGACGCCTCGGGCTTCACCCGCCGCGTGGTGTCGCCGCCGCACGCCGGGCTGCGCGGCGAGCTGATCGAAGGGGTGCTCGACCCGGGCGCCGACATCCGGTACGACGCCCCGCCCGTCGCCGGCCTCGAACAGCACGTCTGGGTCCTCGCCGGCGCGCTGCAGCTCACCGACGGCGACACCACCCACGACCTGGAGACCGGCGACTGCCTGCGGTTCCGCCTGTGGGGGCCGACCCGCTTCCGGAACCCGGGCTCCGAGCCGGTCCGCTACGCCGTCGTGGTGGTCCTGCCGTGATCGAACGCCTGACGTCCGTCACGTTCGCTGCCGCCGTCCCGGACCTGGCGGACCTCCTGGTCGACGCGGTGGCCGGGGGAGCCTCGGTCGGCTTCCTCGCCGGCTTCGACCGCCCGGCGGCCACGGCGTGGTGGCAGGAGCGGGCCGCGGCCGTCGCGGACGGGAGCCTCGCGGTGTGGGTGCACCGCGACCCGCACGGCATCACCGGGACGATCAGTCTCGCGTACGCGGGCAAGCCCAACGCCCGCCATCGCGCCGAGATCGTCAAGCTCGCGGTGCATCACGTCGAGCGGGGCCGCGGGGTGGGCCGCGAACTCCTCGCCACCGCGGAGGAGGCCGCCGCGGCTGAGGGCATCACGCTGCTGCTGCTGGACACGGAGACGGACAGCCCCGCCGACCACCTCTACCGCTCGGCCGGCTGGCAGCGGTACGGCGTCGTCCCGGACTATGCCGCGGGGCCCGAGGGCCGGCTCAAGGCCTGCAGCTTCTACTACAAGACGGTCGGGGCCGGCCGATGAGCAGGCCATGCCCGCCATCCGAGCCCGGCAGCTGCTGATCGACTTCGGCGAGGTCATCAGCCTCGCCCAGCCGGCCGCCGCCGTCGCCGCGCTGGCGGTCGACGCCGGGCTGCCCGCCGCCGAGTTCACCGCGCGCTACTGGGCCCACCGGCCCGGTTACGACCGTGGCGCGAGCGCGCTCGGCTACTGGACCGCCGTGCTCGGCCATGAGCCCGGAAAAGCGCAGTTGCGCCGCCTCGTCGCCCGGGACGTCGCGAGCTGGCTGCACCTCGACGCCGGCACGCTCGCCCTGCTGGACCAGGTGCATGCTACGGGCGTACCCATGTCGTTGTTGTCGAATGCACCGCGGGAGCTGGCCCGCGAGCTGGAGCGGCACCCCGCCCTGAGGCCCTTCGCGCACCTGCTGTTCAGCGCCGACCTGAGCCTGGTCAAGCCGGATACGGCCATCTTCACCGCCGCGCTGGGGGCGCTCGGCGCCGCACCCGCCGACGTCGTCTTCGTCGACGACCGGGCGGACAACGTCGCGGCCGCCGCCGCGCTCGGCCTGCGAGCCTGCCTCTTCACCGCCACGTCCGCCTGCCGCGCCGAGATCTTCACAGTCACCGCCGGGATGTCCCAGCTCGCCGCATGACCCGCTGCTCAGGGCAGGCGGCGGCGGCCGGCGAACCCGAGATCCAGGCGGTGGTACCAGCCGAGCTCGGCCTCGCCCTCCAGCCAGCACAGCAGCACCGGTACGCCGTCCAGCGTCGCCGGGAAGTCGACGAGCAGCGGCGCCACGCCCTTGAGCTCGGCGCCCGTCTGCTGCACCTCGGTCATGAGCTCGTCGAGCCGGGCCTCCGCCGCCTTGCGTTCCGCGAGCCCGCCCAGCGGGGACGGCTGGCCGCCCGGGGTGAGCGCGGCCGACAGTTCCACCATGTCGGCGCGGACGGCCACCAGCTCGTCCAGCACCGGCCGGAGCCGGGCCAGCTCGGCCTGCGCCTCATCGGGCGTGAACAGTCCCATGACGATCAGTCTTTCACCCCGCGTGGCGCCGAATCACCCGGCCGTCCGCGGGTACTCGGACGGTCATGACCAGCGAGCAGAACGAGAACGTGCCCACCACGGTGACCGATTCGGGCAGCAGCACCGACCAGCAGATCTCCGGCTACGAGGAGGAGGGCTCCTTCCTGACCGACGAGGCGCCGGCGCCGACCACGCCCGCGCACGGCAGCAGCAATGCCGGCGTCAACGAGACCGGCGCGAACCGCCCGTCGCGCAGCTCGTAGGCGGCGTCCACCAGGTCGAGCCCCTCGGTGCGGTGGGTGAGCAGCAGCACCGTACGCCCGTCGGCGGCGCCGAGCAGGTCGGTCATCAGCTCCTCGGCGGCCGCCTCGTCCAGCCCCTCGGTGGGCTCGTCGAGGATGAGCAGCTCCGGGCGGGCGAGCAGGGCCCGTGCGGTCGCCAGCCGCCGGCGCTGACCGCCCGACACGGTGCTGCCCGCGGCGCCGAGGAGGGTGTCCAGGCCGTCGTCCAGCCCGGCGAGCCACGGGCCGAGGCCCACCCGGGTCAGGGCCGCGGCCAGCTGCGGGTCCGTCGCGGCCGGGTCGGCGAGGCGCAGGTTCTCCCGTACGGTCGAGGCGAAGACGTGGTCCGCCTCGTCGCCGACCAGGACCGTCCGCTGTGGACGGTGCACCGTACCGGCGCGCGGGTCGAGCAGCCCGGCGACCACGGCGGCCAGCGTCGACTTGCCCCCGCCGGAGGGTCCCCGCACGGCCACCTTCGCGCCGCGCGGCACGTCGAGGTCCACGCCCCGCAGGCTGGGCGGCCGCTCCGGGTCCCACCCCGCGACGAGGCCGCCGACGGTCAGCCGGTCGGCGTGCGGGACCGTACGGGTGGCGCTCGGCGGCTGCGTCGCGATCTCGTCCAGCCGGTGCCGGGCACCGTCCGCGCGCCGCCTCGCCACCGCGGCGTCCGGCAACGTGGCGACCGGCTCGCCGAGCGCCACGACGCCGAGCAGCAGCACGGCCGACCACTCGGCGGAGAGCCCGCCCGCGTCGCGCAGCACGAGTGCGGTCCCGGCGACGGCCACCGCCCACCCCGCGAGGCTCAGGGCCGACGCCGCGCCGGCAGCGCGGGCGGCTCGAGCTTCGAGGGTGGCCAGGGCCCGGCTCCGCCGGTCGGGTACGCCCAGCGCGTCCCCGCCCCGCACCGCGAGCTCCTCCACGCCGTCCACGGTCTCCACCATGGCGTCCCGTAGCCGGGCACGGGCGGTTCCGGTCGCCGCCTCGGCCCGCCCCGCCTGCCACCCGGCCAGCGCGGGAGCGAGACCCACCGAGACCAGGACGCCCAGGCCCAGCGGTACGGCGGTCCACCGCGACACCCCGGCCGCCACCGCGACCCCGGCGAGCACCGTCACCGCGGCGGACAGGGCGGGGAGCCGTCCGCGCAGCAGCCCGTCGACCCGCAGGTCCACGTCGCCGGCCACGCGGCCCAGCAGGTCACCGCGGCGCCGCAGCCGCGGTCCGGGCACCCGGGGGACGAGGTCGGCGAACACCCGCGACCGCCACTCGCCGAGCCGCGCGAACGCCACGTCGTGCGCGACGAGCCGTTCCAGGTAGCGCAGCAGCGGCCGGGCGACGGCCGAGCCGCGGACGAGCACGACCGCGGTGGAGAGGGTGAGAACCGGCGGCAGGAACGAGGCACGGACGAGCAGCCAGGCGGCGGCGCCGGTCAGGACCAGCCCGGCCAGCGACGACGCCGTACCGAGCGCGACGGCGGTGCCCGCTCGCCGCGGCAACCAGGCTGTCTTCCTAGGATGCTCTACGGGGTGTGCGGCAGGCCGCGTCTCTCGGCCGGCCGGGGACGGGACTGCTTGGGCGGGCGCGGCCACGTCGATGACCCGATCCGCCTCGGTCAGCAGCGCCCGCCGGTGCGCGACCGCCAGGACCGCGCAGCCCTGGGCCGCTGCCGTGCGCAGTTGGGCCACGACGAGTCGTTCCGTCTCCGCGTCGAGGTGGGCGGTCGGCTCGTCCAGCAGCAGTACGACCGGGCGCCGGGACGCGGCCCGCAGCAGCGCGGCGAGTGCCAGCCGCTGGCGCTGTCCCGCGGACACGCCGCTGCCCAGCTCCCCGAGGATCGTCTCCGGGGTGACCTCGTCGTCCAGGCCGACCGTGCGCAGCGCGGCCCGGACCTCGGCGGGCGCCGCGCCCGGGAAGACGTCGGCGACCGTACGGACGTGCGGCAGCGTCGGCCGTTGCGGCAGGTACAGCACGCCGGGGCCGGACAGCTCGACGTGGCCCTCGTCGGCCGGCTGCAACCCGGCGAGGACGCGCAGCAGCGTGGTCTTGCCCGCGCCGGAAGGGCCGCGCACCGCCACCAGCTCGTGGTCGCGTACCGCCAGGGGGCCGGTGACCAGCGCGTCCCGCCCGGCGCCGGGGTAGCGGGCGCGCAGGGCGGTCGCGTACACCGCGGGGCGGTCGCCGCCGCCGGTCGTGGGCAGGTACGCCGCGTCGTCGCTCAGCACCTCGTCCACCTCTCCGATCACCGCGGACGCGTCCGCGCTCGCGTGGTAGCGGGCCGCCATCTCGCGCAGCGGCCGGTACGCCTCCGGGGCCAGCAGGATCACCAGCAGGGCGTCGCCGAGTCCCATGCCGCCGCTCGCGACGCGCAGGCCGGCCTCCACCGCGATCAGCCCGACGGACAGCGTGCCGACGAGGTCGAGCGCGGTGGAGGACAGGAAGGCGACGCGCAGGACCCGTACGGTCGCGGTCCGGTGCTGGTCGGTGAGGTCGCGCACGACGGCGGTCTGGCGTTCGGCCCGGCCGTACACCCGCAGGGTCGCCAGGCCGCGTACGACGTCGAGGAAGTGGCCCGCCAGGCGGGCGTCGGCCTGCCACGCCTGCCGGGCGCGCTGCTGCGTCGCCCAGCCGACCAGCGCGCCGAGCAGCGGTACCAGCGGCAGCGTGAGCAGCGCGATCAGGGCGGAGAGCGGGTCGACGACGGCCATCGCGGTCAGGACGAGCGGGGGCAGCAGCACGCCCAGCGTCAGGGCGGGCAGGTATCCGGTGAACCACGGCCGCAGCGCGTCGAGCCCGCCGGTCAGCACGGCGCTCAGCCGGCCGCTGCCGTAGCTCGCGACCCAGGCCGGCCCGTGTCGCAGCGCCGCCGCGAGCGTGCCGCGCCGCAGCTCGTCGGTGACCCGGGCGGCGGTGCGCTGGGCGGCGATCTGCTCGGCCCAGGTGAGGGCGGCCCGCGCCAGGAGCGCCGCGGCGAGCATTCCGATCGCGTCGCGGCCGGTGACGATGCGGGTCAGGGCGACGGCGACGGTCACGGTGACGGCCGCCTGTCCGGCGCCGATCAGGGACAGGAGCGCGATTCCCGTACGCCCGGAGCGCGCGTGCCGCAGCAGCCGGGGGTCCAGGGGCGCGCGGCTCACGAGGGCACCCGCTCGCTGGCGACCCGGCGGCGGAACACCCAGTACGAGAACGCCTGGTAGACGAGCACGCCCGGCAGCACGACGACCCCGACGACGCTGAGCAGCCGCAGCGCCGAATCCGTGGCCGCCGCTCCGGTCATGGTGAGCGACCAGGCGGGGTCGAGCGTGCTGCGCAGGACGACGTCGCCGTGTGCGGTGAACACTGCGACGACCGCGGCGGCCACGCCCAGCGCGGTGCCGCCGAACGCGACGAGCTCGCGGCCGTGCCGGGCCACCAGGGTGATGCCCATGCACAGCACCGCCGCGGCGAGCACGAGCCGGCTCCCGGTGGCGAAGCCGGCCCCGCCGAGGGAGACCGTCCCGACGGCGGCGACGCGTACGCTCCACCGGCGTGCCCGGGCATGCACGGGCCCGGTGGTGCGCAACGCGAGGAAGGCAGCCCCGATGAGCAGGGCGGCGTAGAGCGCGAGGCCGGCGCCCGCGAGCGCGGGCCAGGAGAGCAGCGGGCCGAGGCTGCGGTTCAGGCCGCTGCCGGTGACCTGCCCGTCCGCGCCCAGCGCGAGCCCGTGGGTGAGTACGCCGAGCACCGCGCCCCAGAGCAGCACGATGGCCGTGGAGCTGGCGGCGAGGGCGGTGTCGCAGCGGCGGCGCCACCGTTCACCGTCGCCCTTGCCGCGGAACTCGAGGGCGACGCCGCGGACGGCCAGCAGCAGCAGGAGGACGGTCATGGGCAGGTAGAGGCCGGACAGCAGGGCGGCGTACCAGTCGGGGAAGGCGGCGAAGGTGACGCCGATCGCGGCGACGAGCCACACTTCGTTGCCGTCCCAGAACGGACCGACCGTGCGCACGATCGCTCCGCGTTCGTGGTCGTCGCGGCCGAGCACCGGGCCCAGCACGCCGACGCCGAAGTCGAAGCCTTCCAGGACGAAGAACAGCACCCAGCAGAGCACGACGAGCGAGAACCAGACCGTGACCATCGTGACGCTCCTCAGTAGACCGGGGCGGGGATCTTCTCGGCGGCCGGCTCGGCGGCTGGCGCCGGGGCGAGGGGTTGCCGGGAGAGGTGGCGGACGAGGCGCAGCCAGACGACCGCGAGGATGCCGTAGACGACGGCGAAGCCGATGAGCGACGCGAGGACCTCGCCGCGGGTGAGGCCGGGGGAGATGCCGTCGGCGACCCGCGAGATGCCGAACGCGAGCCAGGGCTGCCGGGCGGTCTCGGTGAAGATCCAGCCGAAGGTGTTCGCGGCCGCCGGCAGGATCGGGATCAGCGGCAGGAAGCGCAGCACCAGCGGGTGGGTCCTGCGCCCCTTGCGCGTGCTCCACAGGTAGTACGCGGCCACGGCGGCGGCGAGCATGCCGATGCCGATCATGAGCCGGAACGTCCAGAACGCCACCGGGACCATCGGGATGTAGCTGCCGGGGCCGTACTGGGCGGCGTACTGGGCCTGGAGGTCGTCGAGGCCCTGCACGGTGGCGCCCGGGCTGCCGGCGGCGAGGATCGACAGCAGCTTGGGGATCTCGACGCTGAGGAACGGCTCCCCGCCGTCCGGGCTGCCGAGGGCGAAGACGGAGAAGGGCGCGCCGGTGGTGGTGGCGTACAGGGCCTCGGCGGCGGCCATCTTCATCGGCTGCACCTCGGTGATGACCTTGCCGAGGTGGTCGCCGGTCAGCGCGGTCAGCGCCCCACCGGCCACGGTGAGCCAGGCACCGAGGCGGGCCAGCGTACGGAATCCGGCCTCCCCGGCGGCGCGCAGCCGCCACACGCCGATGGCCAGCAGCAGCGATCCGCCGGCCATCAGCGCGCCGGCGAGGGTGTGCGGGAACGCGGCGAGGTTGACCTTGTTGAGCAGCAGCGCGCCGAAGTCGTCGAGCCGGGCGCGCCCGGTGACCGGGTCCAGGGTGTACGCCACCGGGTTCTGCATGAACGAGTTGGCGGCGAGGATGATGAAGGCGCTCATGACGGTGCCGAGCGCGACGACGACGATCGTGGCGGCGTGCACCTTGCGGGGCAGCCGGTCCCAGCCGAAGTACCACAGCGCGAGGAACGTGGCCTCGAGGAAGAACGCGAGCATGCCCTCGATGGCGAGCGTGGGGCCGAAGACGTCGCCGTAGAAGCGGGCGAAGCTGCTCCAGCCCATGCCGAACTGGAATTCCTGCACGAGCCCGGTGACCACGCCGACGGCGAAGGTGACGATCAGCAGCTTGCCCACGAACTTGGTGAGGTCGCGGTACTTGTCGTCGCCGGTGCGCAGCCAGGTGAGCTGGAGGCCGGCGGCCGTGGCGGCGAGGCTGATCGACAGCGGCACGAAGAAGTAGTGGTAGATCGTCACGACCGCGAACTGCAGCCGGGTCAGGTCGAGCACGTCCATGCCGGGTCCCCTTCTACGACGTCTCGTAGTAGATACTACGGCGCGTAGTACGACGTCGTGAGTAGAGTGGGTCACATGGCACTCGGGGACCTCGAACGCGAGGTCATGCAGCAGTTGTGGGACGCCGGTGAGCCGCTGACCGTGCGGCAGGTGCACGAGCGCCTGAGCCGGCGGCGGGAGTTGGCGTACACGACCGTCATGACCGTGCTCGACCGCCTCGCCAAGAAGGGTGTGGTCACCCAGCAGAAGGCCGACCGCGCCTACCGGTACGCACCCGCGCAGTCGCGCGAGGAGATGACGGCCGCGCTGATGCTCGACGCGCTCAGCGCCGCGCCCGACGGCGTACGCGACGCGGCGCTGGCCCACTTCGTCGGGCGCCTGGACCCCTCGGCGCTGACCGCCGCGATCGAGGCGGCCCGGAAGGAATCGGCCGCGGAGTCGTGACCGCGCTGCTGCTCGGCGCGCTGGGCCTGACGCTGTCGCTGGTCGTGCCGGGGGTCCTCGCCACCGCCCGCTGGCCGGCCCGCGCGCCGGCCGCCGCGGTCGTGCTGTGGCAGAGCATCACCCTGACCGGCATCCTGTGCGCGCTCGGCGTCGTGCTCGCCGCCCCGCAGGAGCTGGTCGGCGCGCTGGGCTCCGGCACCCCGGCCGGCGTCGCGGCCCTGCTCGCCGCCCTGGCGGTGGCCGCGGTGATCATCATCCGGTTGCTGGCCTCGCTGGCCGGGGTGACCCACCGGTCACGCACCCGCCGGGCCCGGCACCGGATGCTCGTCGACCTGCTCGACACCGCGGAGCGCCACGGCGAGCTGCCCGACGAGGTGCCGGCCGGGCTGCGGGTGCTCGACGGCCCGCTGCCGTTCGCGTACTGCCTGCCGGGCCGCCGCCCGCGGGTCGT
Organism: Nucisporomicrobium flavum; assembly: GCF_016464385.1. Classification (GTDB taxonomy): domain Bacteria; phylum Actinomycetota; class Actinomycetes; order Mycobacteriales; family Micromonosporaceae; genus Actinoplanes; species Actinoplanes flavus_A. Next base: position 251,430 of record NZ_JADMLH010000013.1, read on the forward strand.
GCTCAGCGGGGGAGCGCTGCGCGTCCTCGACCGGATTCAAGTGGGCGCGGTCATCGCCCATGAGCAGGCGCACCTCCGGCACCGGCACGACCTGGTGATGGAATCCTTCACGGCGTTCTACCGGGCGGTCCCCGGGCCGCTGCGCAGCCGGGCGCCGCTGGACGCCGTCCACCTCCTGCTGGAGATGGTGGCCGACGACGCGGCCCGGCGCCGCTGCGGAGCCGCGCCGCTGAGGAGCGCGCTGGCGGTGCTCGGCGACGCCGTCAGCCCCGACGGGCCCGCGGAAGCGGCCGGGGACGCCGGCGAGGAGCGGCGGCGACGCCTGTCCCGCCTGACCGGCGACGATCCCCGCTCGGCGCCCGTGGCGGCCGGTGCGGTGGCCGCCGCCATCGCATTGTTGGTGTTACCCACAGTGATCCTGGTGGTGCCCTGGCTCGACCGGGCGCTCTCGGCGTGGCCCCTTTAAGTCTTCCTTAATGACCCTCCGTAACGGGGAGGCCGGGTTCAGTTCCGCCGTGATCGGGAGTACGGTGGTGCCCGGCTCGTCGGTCCCCCCTCGTCCAAACCGGGCGACCCGGCGGGTCACCGCCTAATCGTGCCCAGCACGAGCCGGGGACCCACGACCCCGGGGTGAAGCCGCGGCACCATCGCGGCCGGGCGCGCTTCCCGCCCGAACCCGACAGCTAACCCGGTCGGCGGCCGAGGGAAGAAAGGACACTGCACCTACGTGAAACGGATCGGGACGCGACGCGCCGCGATTCTGCGCAGCCTGCTCTGTGTCATCGCCGCGACCGGGGTGATGCTTGTCCCCACCGCGGCACACGCGACACCGTCGCCCTCGAGCATCGAGAAGCAGATCGACGAGCAGTGGAACAAGCTCGAACCGGTCATCGAGCAGTACAACGACGTGCACAACCAGCTGATCAAGAACCGTGCACAGCTCAAGAAGATCAACAAGCGGCTGCAGCCCCTGCAGCTGCAGGTCGATCTCGCCCTGTCGCAGGTGGGCGGCATGGCGGCCGACGCGTACAAGCAGGGATCGCCCGGCGCGATGCAGGCGATGCTGGTCAGTGGCTCGCCCACCGGCCTGACCGAGAAGCTCACGTTCCTCGATCAGATCGCCCGGCACCAGCAGCAGCAGATCGCGGGCGTGGCGAAGCTGCGCGACAAGTACGCGAAGGACCAGCAGGCTCTGACCACTCTCACCGACGCCGTGGCGGCACGCGACAAGGACCTCGCCGCGCGGAAGAAGGAGATCCAGAAGAAGGTCGACGATCTGCAGAAACTGCGGATCAGGGCCTACGGTCAGAGCGGCGCGAGCGACGGTCCGCTGCGGACCGGCCCGTGTCCGGTGGACTACACCAACGACAAGGGCGGACGCGCGGCCCAGAAGGCGTGCTCGCTGATCGGCATCAAGTACATCTTCGGTGCCGAGGGACCCAACGGGTACGACTGCTCGGGCCTGACCAAGGTGGCGTGGGCGGCCGTGGGAGTGCACCTCGAGCACTTCACCGGCGACCAGGTCCACACCGGACGGGCCGTCAGCCGCAGCGAGCTGCAACCGGGAGACCTGATCTTCTACGGCAGCCCGGTGCACCACGTGGGCATCTACGTGGGGGGCAACACCATGGTGCACGCACCCCACACCGGTGACCACGTCCGCATGGCCAGCATCGACCGCAGCGGCGCGATCACAGCGATCCGCCGACCGGGCTGAGCCGGCCGACCACCACCGCACCACCGGAGAGCCGCCACCGCCCGTGGCGGCTTTTCCTTTCCGGCACACTGTCCGGCGTGCACCCCGCCGTCTTCACCCGCAACGTCACCAGCGCCTGGGGCGACATCGGCCGCCGATGGCTCGCCACGCTGCCGGACCTCGTCGCCGCCGTCGCCCACGAGTGGGACCTCACGGTCGGTGACCCGTACCCGCTGACCTTCAACTGGGTGGCCCCCGCGCGCCGCGCCGACGGCTCCGCGGCGGTGCTGAAGCTCGGCGTCCCCGAATCCGGGCATCTGCGCAGCGAGGCGATTGCGCTGGAGGCGTTCGGCGGAGCCGGCGCGGTGCGGCTGCTGCGCCGCGACCACGAGCGCGGGGCGCTGCTCATCGAACGCGCCGAACCGGGCACCACGCTGCGCACCCTTGTGCGGGAGCACGACGAGCAGGCCACGGCCGTCCTCATCGCCGCCATGCGCCGCCTGCACCGGCCGGCGCCGCCCGGCATCAGCCTGCAACCGCTGGAACAGCGCCTGGAGGACTTCGCCGGGCACAAGGAGCGGTACCGGGGGCTCGACCCCTTCCCGCCGGGCCTCGTCGACCAGGCGATGAGCCTGCACGCCGACCTGTGCGCGTCCGCGACCGGCCGCGTCGTCCTGCACGGCGACCTGCACCACGAGAATGTCCTCGCCGCCGGGCGAGAACCGTGGCTGGTGATCGACCCGCACGGCGTGGCCGGCGATCCGGGCGCCGAGCTCGGCCCGGCGCTCTACAACCCCCTCGACGGCGACGAACCCACGCTCCGGCTGCTCCCGCGCCGCGTCGAACAGTTCGCCGACGGCCTGGGCATGCCGCTCGACCGCGTCGTGGCCTGGGGCTTCGCGCAGGCGGTGCTGTCGGAGGTGTGGACCGCGGACGGCGGCGTGCCCCGGCCCGGCCGCGCCCTCGAGGTGGCCCTGGCGCTGCGGTCCCGGCTGTCCTGAACCGCCCGGGGGCTCAGCGCAGCTCCTGGATGCGGATCAGGTTCCCGGCGGGATCCCGGAAGGCGCAGTCGCGCATACCGTACGGCTGCTCGACCGGCTCCTGGACCACCTCGGCGTCGGCGGCGCGCAGCCGCTCGAACGTGCCGTCGAGATCCTTCGTGGCCAGCAGGATCCAGCCGTACGTGCCCTTGGCCATCATGTCGGTGATGAGGCGCCGCTCGTCGTCGGTGATGCCCGGGTCGGTCGCCGGCGGCGCCAGCAGGATCGACGTGCCGGGCTGCCCGGGCGGGCCCACGGTGATCCAGCGCATCGGGCCCGAGCCCACGTCGGCGCGCACCTCGAAACCGAGGGTGTCACGGTAGAAGGCCAGGGCGGCATCGGGGTCGTCGTGCGGCAGGAAGCTCGCGGAAATGGTGAGGTCCATGGGCTCACGCTAGGGCGGCGCGAGGGCCGGCGCTTCTCGATTCCTGACCGGCCGGGTCACCTGTTTCGCCAGGCACGGCGGCAGGTCCGCGGGCGCCTCGGCCGCCCGCTTCCGGTACGCGCTGGGTGGCATGCCGACCAGCTCGGTGAAGCGGGTGCTGAAGGTGCCCAGCGACGAACAGCCCACCGCGAAGCAGACCTCGGTGACGCTGAGCCGGCCCACCCGCAGCAGCGCCATCGCCCGCTCGATCCGCCGCGTCATCAGATAGCTGTACGGGGACTCGCCGTACGCGGCGCGGAAAGCGCGACTCAGGTGCCCGGCGGACATGTGCGCGCCACGGGCGAGCGCCGCCACGTCCAGCGGCTGGGCGTACTCGCGGTCGATCCGGTCCCGCACGCGGCGCAGCCGGACCAGATCGCGGCGGTGCTCGCTGGTCACAGCCCCGATCGTACGACCGGGCACCCGCCAGGGTCTGTTTCGCACCCGGAGGCCGGGCTGCGGCGGGCCCAGATCCCGCCTGCGCACGTCCCGCGAAAGCCGGGATACAACACCGGTATCCAGGCTTCCCCGGGCCGCACGCAGACGAAATCTGGACTCCGCCTCGCTCCGACCCCGGGTACGAAGCAGACCCTAGGCCCAGGGCGCGCTGATCTCGTCCTCGACGTACAGGACCGCGGTGTCGCGGCCCGTGTCCTTGCCGCGGTGCATCGCCCGGTCCGCGTGCCGGATCAGCGTCTTCGCGTCCGTACCGCCCGGGTAGGCCAGCGCCACCCCGACGGTGCAGCCGACCTCGAGCCGCAGCCCGGCGACCGCCGCGCTGGCCGAGACGCCCTCGATGATCCGCCGCGCCACCGTCATCGCCTCGTCGGCGCCGCGCACGTGGGTCAGCAGCACGCCGAACTCGTCGCCGCCGCGCCGGCCGGCCGTGTCCGTCTCCCGCGTCGTGCGCTTGAGCACGCCGCTGACCGTCTGCAGCAGGCGGTCGCCGACATCGTGACCGTACGTCTCGTTGATCGCGCGGAACCCGTCCAGGTCGCACAGCAGCATCGCCACCGGGTGCTGGTACCGGGTGCCCTGCGCGAGCGCCCGGGCCAGGTCCCGCTCCAGCGTCGCCCCGTTCGCCAAGCCGGTCAGCGCATCGTGCGACGCCGCGTACGCGATCCGGTCCTGCGCCGCCCGCCGGTCGGTGATGTCGCGCTGATGGGTGACGATCGCCTGCACCGACGGGTGCGCCAGCATGTTGCGCGCGACGATCTCGTGCCAGTACCACGACCCGTTCGCGTGCCGTACGCGCAGCTCCGCGGAGTGCTCGACGGTGCTGTCCGAGGTGAGCAGGCGCGCGAACAGCTCCACCGAGGCGGCCTCGTCCTCCGGGTGGAACAGGCCACGCAGCACCTGCCCGCGCAGCTCCTCGGGCTTGTACCCGAGCACCGGCCGCGCCGCGGGGCTCACCCACGTCACGTCGCCGGAGGCGTCACACAGCGTGATCACCTCGGAGCCGTCGCGGACCAGCGCCCGGAGCCGCTCCTCGCCACGCCGCGCGGACGCCTCGGCCCGCTCCCGGTCCTCGGCGAACCGCCCCAGGGTCCACGCGCCCGCGACGACAACGGCGGCCACGAGGGCCGCCAGCACGTGCGACTGCGGCGCGTCGAGACGGCTGTCCAGTACACCGCCGGCGATCAGCGCCTGCCCGGCGCCGATCGCCGCGACGGCCGCCGCCGCCACCGGCTTCCACGCCCGGGAACCGCACGCCGACACGTACGCCGTGACGAGCCCGAGGTGCAGGACGGCCAGGGGTGCGCCCCAGCCGGCCGCGTACATGACGGCGGTCAACGGCACCACGGACAGGGGGATGCGCCACCAGGCGCCGTCCCCGCACGCGAACCGTACGGCCCTCGCGATCGTCGGATGGCTCACGCTGCTGTCCCTCGTCGTCCGGCGGTGCGCCCGGTCACCGGGTGCCGGTCCTCCATTCGGCCGGGTTGCCGGGCATCCAAGAAAGGGGCGCGGAAAATCGGGACGGCGGCGGGCTCGGGGCGACGGACCGCGTGGGCGTCGGAAGTGTCGACGGGGCCGGGCATAATCGCCTCTCATGAGCGACGCCCTGATCGACAGCCTGACCGCGGCGGTCGGCGCGCGGCCGGACGACCTGCCCCTGCGGCAGCACCTCGCGGAGCTGCTCGTCGCCGCCGGCCGGCCCGCCGAGGCGATCGGGCACGCCGCCCAGCTGCTGGCCCGCGACCCGGACGACCGGGCCGCCCAGCGCATCATGGCCGCCGCCCTCGGCACCGCGCCGGGCGGTGCCCCGCCTTCCCCGCCCGAGCCCACCGCGCCGCCGTCCTCCGGCCCGGCCGCGCCGCCGTCGCCGCCCGATTCCACCGCGCCGCCGTCCTCCGGCCCGGCCGCGCCGCCGTCGCCCGCCGGGCCCGCCGCGCCCGGTCCCGGCCCCACGTCGTCCGGGGAGCCGCCCGCCCGGCCGCCGGGCGGCGTCGACTGGGCGGCCTTCGAGAGCGAGCTGGAGGGCGTCGTCCCGCCGCGCTTCACCGCGGCCGACGAGCCCGAGCCGGTCCGTGGCCACGACGACCGGGCGTTCGACGTCGAGCGGTCCGTCGTCACCCTCGCCGACGTCGGCGGCATGCAGGAGGTCAAGAACCGCCTCGAGCTGTCCTTCCTCGGACCGCTGCGCAACCCGAAGCTGCGCACGCTGTTCGGCAAGAGCCTGCGCGGCGGGCTCCTGCTGTACGGGCCGCCCGGCTGCGGCAAGACGTTCCTCGCGCGGGCCGTGGCGGGGGAGATGGGCGCCGCGTTCGTGTCGTTGTCGATCACCGACGTGCTCGCGATGTGGATCGGCAGCTCCGAGCGCAACCTGCACGAGCTGTTCGCCGCCGCGCGCGGGCATGCGCCGTGCGTGTTGTTCCTCGACGAGATCGACGCGCTCGGGCACAAGCGCAGCCAGCTCGGCTCGTCGGCGATGCGGACGCTCGTCAACCAGCTGCTCACCGAGCTGGACGGGGTCGACGGCAACAACGACGGGCTGTTCGTGCTCGCCGCGACCAACGCGCCGTGGGACATCGACGCCGCGTTGCGCCGGCCCGGGCGGCTCGACCGGACGCTGCTCGTGCTGCCGCCGGACGAGCCGGCACGCGCCGCGATCCTCGAGTACCACCTGCGGGACCGGCCGGTCGCCGGGATCGACCTGGCCGGGCTCGCCGCCGCCACCGACCGCTTCTCGGGAGCCGACCTGGCGCACGTCTGCGAGACCGCCGCCGAGTTCGCGATGCGCGACGCCATCAGCACCGGCGAGGTCCGCATGATCAGCCAGGCGGACATGACCGCGGCGGTCCGCGAGGTCCGGCCCTCCACGGACGCCTGGTTCGCCACCGCGCGCAACGTGGCCCTGTTCGGCAACGCGAGCGGCGACTACGACGACCTCGCGGCGTACCTGAAGCAGCGCAAGCTCCTGTGACCGGGCTGGACGCGTACCGTCAGGCCCGGCACCTGGCCGAGGTCGGCCGGCACGGCGACGCCGAGGCGAAGCTGCGCGCGGCCCTGAGCGCCGAGCCGGGCGACGCCGACCTGCTCACCCTGCTCGGGTACGTGCTGCGCCAGCAGCGCGACTACGTGGCGGCGCTGCAGGCGTGCGACGCCGCCCTGGCCGCGAACCCCGGCCTCGCCGACGCCCACGCGGAACGCGCCGAGTCGCTGATCGCCCTCATCCGCGACGAGGAGGCCATCGTCGCCGCCGGCGAGGCGATCCGGCTGCGCCCCCACGACCCGGGCGGCCACCTGGTGCTGGCCCGCGCGCTGACCTCCGCCAAGCGGTACGACGCGGCCCGCGCCGCCGCGCGGCACGGCCAGTCGCTCGCCCCGCAGTCGGTGGAGGCGCTGCTGACGATCGCCGACCTGGAACGCGACGCCGGCAACCGCGACGAGGCGGAACGCGCGACGCGGGCGGCGCTCGCCCTCGAGCCGGACAACTCGTACGGCCGCTGGCTGCTCGCGATGCTCGACGCGGAACGGCTACGGGTCCGCCGGTCGATGCGGGCCCTGCGCGACGTGGCCCACGAGAACCCGGCCCGCCCCGACGTCATCTCGATGACGTGGCCGATCCGCAGCCTGCTCAGCGCGCTGCGCCGCTGGTTCTCCGTGGCGGTCCTGCTCGTCACCGCCGCCGCGGTGGTCGCGACGGTGTGGGCCCCGGCGGCGTTGCCGGCGCGCGTCCTCGCTGTCCTGATCGGCCTCGTCGTGGCCGGGTTCGCCGTCCGGGTGCTCGTCCCGGCCGGCCGGTTGCCGTGGCGCTGCCTGCGGCTGGTGCCCTGGCTGCTGCGCCGCGCCACCCTCACGGGGGCGGCCACGGTGGCGGTGATGGTCGCGCTGCTGTTCGCGTACGCCGCGACGGGCGTCTGGTGGCTCACGGTGCCGGCCCTGGCGGGCGTCCCCGTGCTGTGGGCGGGCGGGTTCGCCGAGCTGCTCGGGGCGCGCCTGGACGACCCCGGCTACATGCACGCGGTGAAGATGCTGGGGCGCGACCTGCAGAACTTCCGCGTCGAGCTGAAGAAGTGGTGGACCGACTCGAAGCGGGAGCTCCGCGAGGCGTGGAAGGACCCGGAGGCGGCCGACAAGGAATCAGGGAAACCGCCGCGATGAGCCACGGGCACCACCACGGGCCGGCGCCCGCGTCGTCCCGGCGTACGCGGCGCGTCGTGACGGCCGTGCTCGTGCCCGCTGCCCTGGTCACGCTCGTGGCGCTGGTGCTGCTGTGGCCGGGCAGCGTCCGCGGCACCGCCGACCTCGCCGGCGGGCAGCGCGCCCTCGGCACGGTCACCGCCGTCGACGAGCGCACCTGCCCCGCCGGCTCCCCGCAGCAAAGGTGCGGCTCGGCCACCGTACGCGTCACCGACGGCCCCGGCACCGGCACCCGGCAGGCCGTCGACCTGCCCCAGGGACCCGGATCGACCGGCCTGCACGCCGGCGACGACGTGGTGCTGCTGTACTTCCCCGACGCGGTGCCCGGCGGCCGGGCGTACTCGGTGGTCGACCGGCAACGGTCCACGCCGATGATCTGGCTGGTGGCGCTCGCGGTCGTGGTGATCCTCGCGTTCGGCCGGTTGCGCGGCGTCACGTCGCTGGCCGGCCTGGCGGTCAGCTTCGGGTTCCTCCTGCTGTTCGTGGTTCCGGCCATCCTGGACGGCTCGCCGCCGCTGCTGGTCGCCGTGGTCGGCGCCTCCGCGATCATGTTCGCCGCCCTGTACCTCACCCACGGCGTCAACGTGCACACCTCCGTGGCGGTGGCCGGCACCCTGGCCAGCCTCGTCCTCACCGGGCTGCTGGGCGCGCTGTTCACCGCCGCGATGCACCTGACCGGGGCGGGCAGCGACGACAGCTCGTACCTGTCGGTCACCCGCGCTGGGCTGGATTTGCGCGGCCTGCTGCTCGCGGGCATCGTGATCGGCGCGCTGGGCGTCCTGGACGACGTCACGGTCACCCAGGCGGTGACCGTGGCCGAGATGACGCCCGCCGCGACGAGCCGCTGGGCGCTGTACCGCTCGGCCATCCGGGTCGGCCGCGCGCACGTCGCGTCGGCGGTCAACACGATCGTGCTGGCGTACGCGGGCGCGTCGCTGCCGTTGCTGCTGCTCATCGCCGCGGGCAGCGAACCGGTGGGGGAGCTGCTGACCGGCGAGTTCCTCGCCCAGGAGGTGCTGCGCACGGCCGTGGGCACGATCGGGCTGGTCGCCTCGGTCCCGATCACCACCGCCCTGGCCGCGCTCGTCGCCGAACCCGGCGGTGGTCCGGCGTCCGGCGGCCCGTCCTCCGGTGGCCCGGCCCACGGCGGCCCGGCCTCCGGATCCGCGAACCCGCCGGGTCGCCCGGTCCGGCATGCCCGCCACCGCGGCTGAGGCAGAGATGCCGCGGCTGACGCAGAGACACCGCGGCTGACGCAGAGATGGAGTGCGCATGGTGACCCTGGACTGGCCCGGCTGCCACAACGCCCGCGACGTGGGCGGCCTGCCCACCGTCGACGGCTCGGCCATCCGTCCCCGCGCCCTGCTGCGCTCGGGCCACCACACCGAGCTCACCCCCGCCGGCATCGCCGCTGTCCGCGCGGCCGGGATCAGCCGCGTGCTGGACCTGCGCCGGGACGTGGAACGCGACGCGTACCCCAGCCCGTTCGCCGGCGACCCCGGCTACCTGCCCACGCCGGTCCTGCTGGACGTCGTCACGTACGAGTACCCGGACGACTCGTACGGTCCGCTGCTGGACCACAACCAGCCGCGTGTCGCGGCGGCCTTCCGCGCGATCGCCGAGGCCCCGCCCGGCGGTGTCCTCGTGCACTGCCGCGGCGGCCGCGACCGTACGGGCGTCCTCGTGGCCCTCGCGCTCAGCGTCGCCGGGGTCGCGCCCGACGTGATCGCCGGCGACTACGCGCTCACCGGGGACTCCCCGGCCGCCGTCATGCTCAACACCTTCGAGCATCTGGAGCGCGCGTACGGCGGTGTGCCCGCGTACCTGAGCCGCATCGGCATCACCGAGGCCGAGCGGGAGGCGGTGCGCGACCGGCTCCGCGAGCCCGCGTACCTCACGGAGACCCGCGACGGCTACAACCGCTTCGCCGCCGAGTACGCCGACCTCTTCGGCGATGTCCTGGCCCGCAACGTGTGGGAGCGCACCATGCTCGGCGGCTTCGCGGAGCTCGTGCGCGCCGAGCCCGGCCCGGTCCTCGAGGTGGGTTGCGGCATCGGCACGATCACCGCGTACCTGCACGGCCTCGGTCTGGACATCGCGGGTCTCGACCTGGCACCGGAGATGGTCGCCGCCGCCCGCCGTGACCACCCGTCGATCACCTTCGATGTCGGCACGATGGCCGCCCTCGCCCACCCGGACGCCGCCCTCGCCGCGGTCCTCGCCTGGTATTCGATCATCCACGTCCCCGACGACGAGCTCCCCGCGGTCCTCACGGAATTCCGGCGCGTCCTGCGCCCCGGCGGGTACGTCTTCCTGGCGTTCCAGGTGGGTGACGAGGCGCGGCACGTCCGGGACATCACGTTCCTGCGGCGGCAGCCCGAGCGGGTCGCCGGCGTGCTGCGGGAGGCCGGCTTCGACCTGTGCCTGCAATCGGTCCGGGCGCCCGATCAGGAGGGCGCGGCGGAGCAGCTGCCGCAGGCCTATCTGCTGGCCCGCACCCCGAGGCCGCCGGTCGGCGCCTGACGGCTGCGGTCAGCTGCGGGCCGTGCCCGTGATGGTCGCCCAGCTGCGCCGGTCGCCCCAGATCGAGAGCGGGTCCACGTACGGCCGGGCCAGCGCGAGCAGTTCCGCGTCGCCCCGGCCGTGCAGCTCGTCCTGCGCGATCTGCCGTACCGTCCCCGCGAGGATGTCGGCCAGCTGCACCCTCGGCTCCGACTCGGCCGCGGCCAGCTCCACCCGGGTGAGCACCAGACCGGCATGCCGCAACGCCCGCTGCAATCGCGCCACCCGCTCGGCGGGCAGCATCGTCTGCCGATCGTGCACGATCGTGACCGGCCGCCCGCCGTCACCCCACCGCGCCACGGCACGCAACAGCGCCGGGATCAGCGGGTCCAGGACGGACAGCGAGGGATCCGCCTGCAGGCGTACGCGCAGAGCTTCCGCGCTGTCCCTCCGGAAGCCGTCGGAGCCGCCCGCCACGTCGAAGAAGGCGTCCACCGGCCCCGCCAGATCCCGCCGATCCTTGCCCCGCATCAGGTTGTTCGCCGCGACGAGGAACGCGGGCTCCGGGCCGTCCGCGGCGTGCCGCCGGTAGAGCTCGTCCGACACCTCCCGCGCCCGGCCGCCGTCCGGGCCCGACTGCCACCACCCGGTCCCCGTGCCGCCCGGCGGGCCCAGCAGGACCTCGGCGAGGGTGCCGATCAGGAAGTACGCCTTGTCGATCAGGTACACGTGCGCGGCGCGGAACAGCGGGCTGGACGGGCCGAGGAACCACACCAGCGCCGAGCGGTGCTTCTCGCGCTGGAGGTGGTTCGCCTTGTACTGGGTCGCGGGGGAGCGGATGCGGCGGCGCAGTTCGGCCAGGCATCCGGCGGCCACGGCTGCGGAGAGGTGGACACCGGCGTGGGCGAAGACGTCCGTGGTGGTGCCGATGAGCTTCTCGCCCTCGTACCCCGACTCGTCGCACACCAGCTCAACGGGCTGCACGGGTGCAGTATACCGATAAAGAGTTCTAGAACGATGGGCAGAGTTGTGGCATGATGGCCACACAGTTCTAGAACACTTGGAGTCGCGATGACGATGAGCGTGATGCGGGATCCGGCCGCGGCGGGCCGGTTCGGCGCCTTCGGCGGACGGTTCGTCCCCGAGTCTCTGGTGCCGGCCTGCGAGGCCCTGGAGGAAGCGTTCCGCGAGGCGTGGGCCGACCCCGCGTTCCGTGGTCAGCTCGACATGTTCCGTACGGTCTATGCGGGCCGGCCGACCGCGCTGACCCCCGCCTGGAACCTCTCCGCCGAGCTGGGCATCACGCTGCTCCTCAAGCGTGAGGACCTCGCGCACACCGGCTCGCACAAGATCAACAATGTGCTCGGGCAGGCGCTGCTCGCGCGGCGGATGGGCAAGACCCGGCTCATCGCCGAGACCGGGGCCGGCCAGCACGGCGTCGCCACGGCCACCGCCGCCGCGCTCTTCGGCCTGCGCGCGACCGTCTACATGGGCGAACGCGACATCGAACGCCAGGCCCTCAACGTGTTCCGGATGACCCTGCTCGGCGCCGAGGTCGTGCCGGTCACCAGCGGCAGCCGGACGCTGAAGGACGCCACGAACGAGGCGCTGCGGCAGTGGGTCGCGGCGGTCGAGGACACCCACTTCTGCCTCGGGTCGGTCGCCGGGCCCCACCCGTACCCGTGGATGGTCCGGGAATTCCAGCGCGTCATCGGCGAGGAGGCGCGGCGGCAATGCGCCGCGGAGCTCAGCACAGGCGTCCCGGACGTCGTCGTGGCCTGCGTGGGCGGCGGGTCGAACGCCGCCGGGACGTTCGCCGGTTTCGTCGGCACCGGCGCCCGGCTGGTCGGCGTCGAGGCGGCAGGCGGCGCGGCGATGACCCACGGCACCCCGGGCATCGTGCACGGCTCCCGGTCCATGGTGCTGCAGGACGACGAGGGCCAGATCGCCGAGGCACAGTCCATCGCGGCCGGTCTGGACTACCCGGGCATCGGCCCGGAACACGCCCAGCTGGGTGCGGCGGGCCGCGCCGAGTACCAGACCGTCACCGACGGCGAGGTGCTGACGGCCGTACGCCGGCTCGCCCGCGCCGAAGGCATCATCTGCGCGCTCGAATCGGCGCACGCGGTGGCGTGGGTGCTGCGCGCGGCGGGCACGGACGAGCTGCCCCACGGGTCGACGGTGCTGCTCACGCTCTCCGGCCGCGGCGACAAGGACATGATCCAGCTGAGCGACATGGCCGCGCTGACGGGAGGCCCCGCATGAGCACGCTGGGCGCGACGCTGCGGGCCGCCGGGCGACCGCTGCTCATCCCGTACGTCACGGGCGGCCTGACCGCCAATTGGACTGACTACCTGGACGCGTGCCAGGACGCCGGCGCGGACGCCATCGAGATCGGCCTGCCGTTCTCCGACCCGATGCTCGACGGCACCACCATCCAGCGGGCGTCGGACCGCGCCCTCGCCCGCGGCGCCACGATCGGCGGCATCCTCGCGGGCATCGAGGCCGCGTCCCGGCGGCTGAGCGTCCCGCTGATCGTCATGACGTACGCCAACCTGGCTCTGCGGCTCGGCGCGCCCCGCCTCGCGGCGGCCGGCGTCCGCGGCCTGATCGTGCCCGACCTGCCGCTCGAGGAGTCCGCGGCGCTGGAAGCCGCCGCCGCCGAGGCGGGCATCGACCTGATCCTGCTGGCCGCGCCGTCCACCCCGGACGACCGGCTCCGGGAGATCCGCCGGCGCAGCCGGGGCTTCGTGTACGCGGTGAGCGTCATGGGCACGACCGGCGAACGGGACACGCTCCCCGCGACGGCGGTGGAGCTGGTCCGCCGCGTCAAGCATCACCAGCCCGATCCGGACGGTCCGGAGCGGCTTCCCGTGCTGATCGGGTTCGGGGTGTCGACGCCGGAACAGGCCGCCGAGGCGGGACGCGCCGGGGACGGGGTGATCGTCGCGTCGGCCCTGATGCGTAGGGTGCTGGACGGGGCCACCCCGGACGACCTGCGCGTCGCCGTCGCGGCCCTGCGCACCGCACTCGACCTGGGGGTGTCCTCTGGAACGCCGTACGCCGAAGTATCAGGTGATCGCCGATGACCTGACCGCGAAGATCCGCGCCGGCGACCTCGCACCGGGCACGATGCTGCCACCCCAGAAAACCCTCAGCGCCCGGTACGGGGTGACCCTCGCGACGCTCCGCCAGGCCCTGCAGCAGCTCGAGGACGACGGCCTGGTCTCGCAGGAACCCGGCCGCGGCACCTTCGTGGCGTCTCCCCGGCTCATGTACCGGCTCGACTCGCTGCGCGGGCTCGCGGAGGACCTGAAAGCCCAAGGTCAGGAGGTCAGCACGCTGATCCTGGGCCAGGAGCTGCGCCGCCCCCCGGCCGCGATCGCCGCGCACCTCGAGGTTCCCGCGACCCGGCGCGTGCTGCGACTGGAACGGGTACGCCTGCTGTCCGGGCGCCCGGCGGTCCACCAGCTGTCCTGGGCCCCGGGCCGCCCCGGCCTTCCCCTGGCGGACCTGGACTACAGCGGCGCCTCCCTGTACGCGGTGTTCGCCGCGCACGGCATCGTCGTGCACCGGGCGTCGGAGGTGCTGCGCCCGGCACTGCTCGACGAACCGACCGCCGCGCACCTGCACCAGGCCGCGGGCCAGCCGGTGTTCGTGTCGGAACGGGTCACGTACGGCCTCGACAACCGCCCCATCCTCTACGACCGCGCCACGATCCTCGGCACGGTCATGGAGATCCGCACGGAACGCGCCGCCACGGGCATCTCCATGCAGTGGACCCGCCACGACCACTGACCCGCGCCGGCTCGTCAGACCAGGCCTGCGTCGTGCACCAGCAGGGCCACCTGCACCCGGTTGTTGAGGTCCAGCTTGGTGAGCAGCCGCGACACGTGCCCCTTCACCGTCGCCACGCTCATGCCGAGCTCCCGGGCGATCTCCGCGTTGGAGCGTCCCTGTCCCACCGCCACCGCCACCTCGTGTTCGCGGCCGGTCAGGCGGGTCAGCCTGGCGCGAGCCCGGTCGCGGCGAGGGCCGGCGGCCGGGTCGGCGACGTGGTCGATCAGCTGGCGGATCACCGTGGGGGACAGGGTCGCGGCGCCGGCGGCGACCGTACGGACGGCCTCGATGATCTCGCGCGGCGGGGTGTCCTTGAGCAGGAAGCCGCTGGCCCCGGCGCGCAGCGCGTCGAGGACGTGCTCGTCGGCGTGGAACGTGGTCAGCACGATGACCTGCGGCGGCGAGGGCCGGGACCGGAGGCGTCGCGTCGCGGCGAGCCCGTCGACGCGGGGCATGCGGAGGTCCATGAGCACCACGTCGAGCCCGTGGGTGTCGGCGACCGTCAGGGCCTGCGCGCCGTCCCCGGCCTCCGCGACCACCTCGATGTCGGGGGAGCCGCCCAGCAGGATCCGCAGCCCGGCGCGGACCAGCGGGTCATCGTCCACGATGGCCAGCCGGACGGGCCGCCCCATCCCGGTCACCGCGACCAAGCCCGCAGCTGAGCGCCGACGGGCGACCCCACGTCGGGCGTGACGACCACGCCGGGCGACCGCCCACCGGCGGCCACACGCCGGCCCTGCCCGCGGGCGGGGCCCGTCCTCACGCCGGCCACGGCAGCCATGCCCGCAGGCTGAACCCGTCCGCACCGGCGCCGTGCTCCACCCGGCCGCCCGCCAGCCCCACCCGTTCCTCGATGCCGACCAGGCCCAGCCCGGAACCGGGAACCGCGCTCACCCCCGTACCCGGCAAAGGGTTGGTGATCGTGATCCGCAGCGACGTGCCCGGCGCACCGGCGAGGTGGACGGTGACCGGTTGGCCGGGGGCGTGCTTGCGGGCGTTGGTCAGCGCCTCCTGGACCACCCGGTACGCCGTGCGGCCGGCCACGACCGGGGGTCCGGGGGCCGGCACGGGGTCGTCGAACCGGACCGTCATGCCGGACGAGCGGGCGTCGTCGATGAGGGCGGGCAGGTCGGCGAGGCCGGGCTGGGGTGGTTCGGGCGGGCCGGTCGCGCCCTCGCGAAGCACGCCGATGACCGTACGCAGCTCCTGCAGCGCCTCGTGGACGCCGGTGCGGATGGCGCCGGCCGCGATGGAGATCTCTTCCGGGCGCGCGTCGGGGCGCACCTCGAGCGCGCCGGCGTGCAGGCTGACCAGCGACATGCGGTGCGCGAGCACGTCGTGCATCTCCCGCGCTATGCGTGCCCGCTCGGTGAGCCGGGCCTGGTCGACGCGCATCTCCTGCTCGGCTTCGAGGCGGGTGGCGTGCTCGCGCAGCGACGCGGTGAGCCTGCGGTACGCCTGCACGAACATGCCCCAGCCCAGCGCGGCCGCCCCGGTGACCACGCGGGCCGCGACGTCGACCCAGGCCGGGAAGCCCGGGTCGCCGTGCAGCAGGTGGTACGCCGGTCCGGTCGCCACGTACGCCACGAAGAGCACCAGCGCGACGCTCGCCCGGCGCCGGACGGCGACGGTGAACAGCGCGACCGCGACCGCCCCCGTCGCCATGACGGACACCGCGGCGACCGGCGTGATCGTGGCGGCGAGCGCGACCGGGTAGCGGCGCCGCAGCAGGAGCTTCAGGCAGCAGATGACGCCCAGCACCACGTCGGCCTGCCAGGGGATCGCGGCCCGTGGCGACAGGGCGTCGCCGAGCGGCACCATGACCGCGCCGTACCCCAGGGCGCACGCCACCGCCAGCCCGTCGGCCACCCGGTCCCGCAGCACCACGCCGCGCGGACCCGCGGCGTCCGGCACCAGGAGGGCGAGCGGCAGACCGGGCATGCGAAGGAGCGTACGGCTCCCCGGGCCCGCCCGGGGAGCGTCATGAGTGCCCTGTGGACAACGACCAAAGTAGGGTGCGCGGCCCCGCCCCCGGCCCGATGTGCGGGTGCTGCGGGCCCGGCAGGGTCGGCCCATGCATCGATGGTGGGGCGTCCTGGCGGGCGCGGTGTGGGGGATCGGGGCGGCGTGGGTCATGCCGCGGGGGCCGTTGACGGGCGGGCAGGCCGTGACGTCGATCCTGGTCAGCGCCGGGGTGGGGGTGCTGGCCGGCCGGGTGGGCCGGTCCCGGTGGGCGATGCTCACCGCGCCGGCCGCGTTCTGGGTGGCGATGGAGCTTTCCCGGACGGGCGTACGGGGGCCGTCCGTGGACGCCTTCCACCCGAGCCCGTTCGGGGTGCTCGCGTTCGTCACCGGGCGAGGAGTGCAGGCGCTGCTGACGGTCGTGCCGATGATCGTGGGAGCGGCCGCGGCCAGGCAGAGGCGATACGTGGTGATCGGCGTGCTGACCGCCGCGATGGCGCTGCTCACCGTGGCCGTGGCGGTGCCCGCCCGGACCGCACCGATCCCCGGCGGCGTCGCCGAGCTGGCCACCGTGGGGCAGCGCCACCTCGGCGTCATGATCCGTGGCGCCTCCCGGCGGCTGCCCGTCCTGCTCTTCGTGCCGGGGGCGCCCGGGGGCTCGGAGTTCGGCGCGATGCGGCGGCACCTCGCCGGCCTGGAACGCCACTTCGTCGTGGCCACGCTGGACCGGCGCGGCGGCGGGTCCTCGTACCCGGCTCTCGATCCGACGTCGACGGTGACCGTCGGCAGCGCGGTCGACGACATCGGGGTGGTCGCCGACTACCTGCGGCAGCGGTTCGGGCAGGACCGGATCTACCTGCTCGGGCACTCCGGCGGCTCGGTCCTGGCCGTGCTGGCCGTGCGGGACCGTCCGGAGCGTTACCGCGCGTACATCGGCACCGGCCAGGCCGTCGACCTGACCGACAGCGACCGGCTCTTCTACGCCGACATCCTCGCGTGGGCCCGGGCGACCGGCCGCACCGGCCTGGCGCGGCGGATGGCCGATCAGGGGCCACCGCCCTACGGCGGCGTCTACGGCTACGAGTCGATCATGACCTTCGGGCCCGAGGCGTACGGCCAGCGCCCCGGCGCGTTCACGGTCGGCGTGCCCGAGTACACGCTGCTGCAGAAGGCGCACACGCTGACCGCGATCCTCGACACCTGGGACGCGCTGTACCCGCGCATGCAGGACATCGACCTGCGCACCGACGCCCTGCGCCTGCAGGTGCCGGTCTACTTCGTGCAGGGCGCGGACGAGATGCGGGGCCTGGCCGTGGTCTTCGCCGACTGGTACGCGCGCCTGCAGGCCCCGGCCCGCCACCTGGATGTGGTGGCGGGCGCCGGTCACCGCGTGATGTTCGAGCGCCCGGACCGCTTCGTGGAGATCCTGGCCCGGGTCCGCGCGGAGACTGCCGGGGTCAGCTCGTGACGTCGCGACCGGCGAAGCGTGCCCACGCCGCCGACAGGAACACCACGATGTACGCCCCCGCGCTGAGCAGCCCCGGCGTCAGCCCGCCGGGCGACACCGGGTCGCGCAGCAGCTCGCCGAAGTCCGTCCAGTGCCGGGTCAGCAGGTACGGGTGCAGCCAGTCCAGCTGCGGGATCTGACCGAGGATCCAGCTCGTCACCGTCAGCATGGCCAGCGCGATCGTGGCGCCCATCGGCTGCTCGGTGAGCGTGGACAGGAACAGGCCGATCGCGCCGAGCGCCGACAGGCACACCCCGAGGTACAGGCAGATCAGCAGCAGCCGGAGCACCGCCGTGCCGAAGCCGATCTGCGTGCCCGACAGCGTCGTCACGTCCCCGCCGCCGAACAGCAGCAGGCCCACGACCAGCCCGGACACCGCCACCGTCAGCGGCGCCACGAACGCGCCCATCACGATGCCCGCGTACTTCACCGCCAGCAGCCGGGTGCGGCCGACCGGGACCGTCAGCAGGTAGCGCAGGGTGCCCTGGTTGGCCTCGCCGGCGACCGCGTCGCCGGCCAGCATCGACACCGCGATCGGCAGGAACAGCGTCAGCTCGACACCCAGCGCGGCGAGCGCCACGAAGAAGCCGTTGCCGAGGATCTGGGAGAAGAAGTTGGGGCCGTCGCCCCGGTCGGGTGGTCCCTCCGGGGAGGCGACCTTCATCGCCACGGCCAGGACCACGGGTACGGCGGCCAGCGCCGCGAGACCCACCTGGTTGCGCCGGCGTACGGCGATCAGGCGCAGCTCGGAGGTCAGGAAGCGCGACGACACCCGCCGCCGCACGTCAGCCTGAGACATCGAACCCCCGCCCGGTCAGGCGTACGAACACGTCCTCGAGGCTGGGTGCCTCCACGGCGAAACCGCGGACCGCCACCCCGTCGTGCACCAGCGACGCCACGACCTTCTCCGGCGCCACCGCACCCAGCTGCCCGGAGGCCTCCGAGGCGCTCTCCGCGATCTCCGTGAGCCCCAGCGTGCGCAGCACGCGGGCCGCCTCGGCCGGCTGGTCGGTGAGCACCCGGGCCCGCGGTGCCGCGTCGGAGCGCAGCTGGGCGAGCGGCTCCTGAGCCACCAGGCGGCCCCGGTGCATCACGCCCACGTGGGTGCAGACCTGCTCGACCTCGGCGAGCAGGTGGGTGCTGAGCAGCACCGTCGCGCCCTCCGCGGCGAGCTGGCCGACCAGCGTGCGCACCTCGCGGGTGCCCTGCGGGTCGAGACCGTTCGTCGGCTCGTCCAGCACCAGCAGCTGCCGGGGCTGCAGCAGCGCCGCCGCGATCGCGAGCCGCTGCTTCATGCCCAGCGAGTAGAGCCGGTAGCGCTTGCCGGCCGCCGCGGACAACCCGACCCGGTCCAGCGCGGCGTCGATGCGCGCGCCCGAGGTACGGGCCTCGGCCGTACGGTCGGCGGCGTCGAGGCGGCGCAGGTTGTCGCGCCCCGACAGGTACGGGTGGAACCCCGGACCCTCGACCAGCGCGCCGACGTGGGGGAGCACGTCGGCGGCGTGGTCGGGCATCGCGGCCCCGAGCAGGTCGTGACCGCCGGCGGTGGGGCTGATCAGCCCGAGCAGCATCCGGATCGTGGTGGTCTTGCCGGAGCCGTTCGGGCCGAGGAAGCCGTACACCGCGCCGCGGGGGACAGCCAGGTCGACGGCGTCCACCGCGACCTGGCTGCCGAACCGCTTGGTCAGCCCCTGCGAGGCGACCGCGAGGTCGGTCACTGACCCGCTACCTCGTACAGCTTCTCCGGGGCGACCGCACCGACCAGGACCCGGCCGTCGTCGGTGAGCAGCGCGCTGAACAGTGCGCTCTGCAGCAGCCGGCCGCTGCCCCACGCGCCGTTGACCTTCGGCAGCGCGCCGGAGATGGCCTCGAGCTGCTGCACGCCCTTCCCGTCCTGCTTGCCGGCGTCGCCGGCGGGCAGCTTCGCGACCAGGACGGACGTCCAGCCCTTGCCGACGACCTTGGTGCCCTCGGGCGCCTCGGGCTTGCCGCCCGGGCCCCGCTTGAGCGCCTTCTCGTGCTCCTGGATCGCCTTCTGCTGTTCCTTCTCGATCTCGGCCTGGCTGGGCGTCTCCACCTTCGTACCCGGCGGCGGGTTGAAGGTGAACTGCTCGGCGTCCGGCGTCTCGAAGCTCACCTGCTGGAACGCGATGCGGACGGCCGGGCTGGTGGCGTCCTTGGCGTACACGTCCACACCCAGCGGGATGTGCTGCTCGGCGTCGATCGCCAGGCGTACCTGCCCCACCAGCGACGCGGTGTCACGCGGGGTGAGCACCAGCTCGTACGCGTCCCGCCCGGCGACCTTCGCCGCGCCGGTCGTACTGACCGCCGTGGTCGGGTCGATCGCGGCGAGCGCGGCGTCGGCGGCCTCCTGCGGCGTCGACGGCACCCCCTGCGGCAGCGCGGTGCGCCGCTTCTCCTTCGCGTCGGCCGGCAGCGTGAAGTGCGTGGCCGAGTTGGCACTGCTGCGCCACAGCCACACGTCCGAACCGTTGCGGATCACGTCGGTCTCACCGAGCGTGCCCAGGACCGCGAGACGGACCTTGTCCTCCCCGGCGTACCAGACCCGCGCGGTGTTGCTCCCGGCCACGAGCTTCATCAGCTCGGCGCCGTTGGCCCCGCCGGTCACCCCCGGCAGCGACGGCAGTCCCAGGTCGGCGGTCTGCACGATCGTGCCGGACAGCCCCTCGACCTTCGCGTTCTGCACATCCACCAGCAGCTGAGCCGCGCTGCGCTCGGGCAACGTCGGATCCGCACTCGCCGCGATCGTGCCCGCCGCGGCGCCACCCCCGATGACGACGACCGCCGCAGCAGTCGGAACCAGCCAGCGCAGCGCCGGCCTCGACTTGAAGACACTCACGATGTCCACCTCCCGTTGTGTGCAGCCATCGTGCTCCGGGCGTGCTGTGACGCCGCTGAGAAACCCACCTAAGGCGTGTTTCAAAAGCCGGTCAGAGCCACTCGCTGATGATGGTGATGGTCAGGACGGCTTGGAAGCGGACGGCTAACTTGTCGTAGCGAGTGGCGACGCCGCGGTGGCGTTTGAGGCGGGCTAT
>NZ_JADMLH010000014.1 GCF_016464385.1 Nucisporomicrobium flavum
ACCGCCGAGTCATGAACGGCATCGTCTGGAAGATTCGCTCCGGTGCGCCGTGGCGTGACGTGCCCGCTCGCTACGGTTCCTGGAAATCGATCTACACCCGCTTCCGCCGGTGGGCCTTGGACGGCACTTTCACCCGGATGCTGGCCGGAGCCCACGCGGACGCGGACGCCGCCGGCGACATCGACTGGCTGGTCAGCGTGGACTCCACAATCGTGCGCGCGCATCAGCACGCCGCCGGCGCGGCTAAAGGGGGCAGCCGGAAACGGACGTTTCGGATCACGCCATCGGACGATCCCGAGGCGGACTGACCACCAAGATTCATCTCGCCTGCGACGGCGCCGGACGGGCCCTGGCCTTCGTCATCACCGGCGGTAACGTCAACGACTGCACTCGCTTCCAGCAGGTCATGGACGCCATCAACGTCGCCCGCCTCGGCCCCGCCCGGGCCCGCACACGACCCGATCACGTCATCGCCGACAAGGGCTACAGCTCCAAAGCCATCCGCGCCTACCTACGACGCCGCGGCATCTGCCACACCATTCCCGAACGCCTCGACCAGCAGGCTGGCCGAGCCCGGCGCGGGTCACGCGGCGGCAGACCGCCGGCCTTCACCAAGGCGATCTACCGCCACCGCAACGTTGTCGAACGCTGCTTCAACCGACTCAAGCAATGCCGCAGCCTTGCCACCCGCTACGACAAAACCCACACATCGTTCCAGGCCACCATCACCATCGCAGCCCTGCTCCAATGGCTGTAGCCCTTTGACGACACGGCCTAGGGCTTGGCCTGCCGTGCCGCCGGCGGCGACGCCCGGCTGACCGGGCAGGTGCAGCGCTGGCGTACGCCGCGACGGCAGCGAGTTGCTAGTCGAGCTCAACCTTGGCTTGGTCCCGTGGAACGGTGAACCGCATGTAGACGCGCTCCTGGGTGATGTCTCACAGGTATTCGGCAGCGAGTGAGCAGAGGTGCAGTACGCCGGGGTACCGGGTGTCCTGGACGGTGTGGGCGTGTGCGCGTCTGAGCTGGGCAGCGAGGGTGGCGAGGGTTTCTGGATCGTCGCCTGATTGCTGAAACGCGACACAGAGTTCCAGCGGCACGGGGTTGGCGGCCGTCGCGGTGAAGTTGCGGTGCAGGTCCGGGTCGAGCTTCGTGACGGTCAGGGGCAGTTGCATCTGGTCGGAGCGTGGGTTGATCGCGTAGTAGACCCGTTCGGTGAACCGGAACAGGCCGCTAATCCGCTCGGCGTACATGTCGGTGTCGGAGGCGAAACCTCGCGCGACCTCCATGTTGCTCGAGCGGTCCCGCACCCGGATTATCCGCAGCCCACCGCAGTCGGCCGGGCCGAGTGGTGCCGGCCTGCCGTCTTCACCCAGCTCGACTCCCGGTCCGATGAGGTCGTCGGGGGTGAGGTGTTTGTCCTGCAACCAGTCCCATCCCCAGTTGCGGAAGCTGCCGGCGCGCACGAACGCCACCCTGTCGTGAACATCCGGTGCCGCGCCGATGCCCAGGACGTTGGTCAGGAACGTGGCGATCAACGCCTTCTGCTGCGCTCCGGGGCCGATGCGGCCACGACCTGAGGCCAGCGCGTACGGCAGGTCCCGGTATGGGATCTCACCGGCGGTTCCGTCGGCTGCGGCGAGCACGGCGGTGGGCTCGGCGTCACCGCTGTGCCGCACGACCAGAGGAATGCACGTCTTGCCGTCGTGGTGCAGCCAGATGCCGATGTGTTCCATGTCGGGCAGCGTCGCTGGGATCGTGTACGAGCCGAGCCGGCCCAGCTGGCGCAGGGCGTCGTTGACGGCCGCAGCGCAGCGCAGGATGGTGCTGGCGCCGAACTCGGTGCCCGGATACGGCGCCGGAGGTTTGCGCTTGGACTTCTCCGGCCAGGTCTTCGGCGGTTTGAACAGTGTTGCCGGACGCAGGCACTGCAGCGGTCGCCTGGAGCGGCCGAAGGCCTTCTTCAGTGCCGGCTTGGGGTCGATGCGCCCGATCCTGCTGAAGTGCCGGTCGTCGTCGAGTTCCAGGACGGCCGCGTGCCGGTCGGTGCAGACCCCGAGCTCACGGAGCACCTGGTTGGCGTAGGCGCCCCGGATGGTGGACTCGGGTCGCTTGTCGTCGGACCTGCGGCTGACACCGGCCGCCAGGTCGGTGCCGTCGCGAAACAGCACGGTGAGGTTCAGGTCGCCGGTGAAGTGTGCTTCGGTGGGGTCGGTGCCGTCGTCAGCACGGGTGAGCCCGAAGTGATGCTGCAGAGTAGCCAGCACCGCATTCCGGGTGATCTCGGTGTGGGTCCACAGTTCGATGGTGTAGGTGTCGTCAGGGTCGAACTGCACCTTAATCTTGCGGGCGGCTTTGGATCCGACTCGGCCGTTGTTCCCGGTCGGGATGATACCGAAGGGTGCGAGCAGCGTGCCGAGTTGCCGATGCACCTCGATGTGGTCGCCGGGTACGAAGCCGGTCTTGGCGGCGTGCAGCAGTGATTTGGACTTTCTGCGGCTGCCGGAGCCGTCCGGGTCGCCGCCGTCAGGCTCGTCGATGTCGGCGGCCTGGCTCTTCGTGCCCTCGCTGTAGAGGAAGAAGGCGCGGATGGCGCCCTCGTCGGCGGCGGTGGCCGGCTGGGCGAGGACCTTGTCGGGGGCGGGGAAGGGCAGGTGGGTCAGTTTGGCGAGGGCGCGGGCCAGGCCTGGTTTCCACTTCCACTGGGTGCCTTTCTCGCGGCTCCACGCCTGGCGGATCGGGGCGGACAGCAGTGTGTGCGGTTCGTGGGGACGCATGAACCCGTCGGGTGCATGCAGCCAGAGGGTGCCGCCGGCCGGTCCGTCGCCGCGGGCCGGCACGTACGTGACCGGCATGAGCGGGAAGCGGCTGATGCTCAGGTCGGCGTGCACGTGCGGACGGGGATGGTTGGGCACCGTCTCGATGTGAATGGTGATCTTCGCGGTGACCAGGGCCTCTCCGGCGTCGTCACTGTGCAGCCGGACCGGGGGCCAGAGGACGATGTCGCGGCGGTTGTTGCGCTGCGGCGGGCCGAGGATCAGCTGCCGGGGCGTGTCCAGCAGTGTCAGGCCGTTGTCGACGACGTGTTTGGCGATGAAGGTCGGCAGCATTTTGAACACGTGAGGAGCCACCGCGGCGGTGCCGTTGGTGCGTTGTCCGTGTTCGAGGATGTTGAACCGCTGGGAGGTGAAGCGCAGGTCGGTGGGGTTGAGCAGTGTGAACCAGTCGACGTCACCGCTGATCTCGGTGGTGGCCCAGGCGGCGATGGCGGCGGTCAGTACGGACGTGTCGGCGCCGTCGAACGCGACGATGAACGTGTCGGACTCGGGGTTCCAGTCGACGTGGATGATGGCCGGGTCGACGCCGATGAGGATCTCGACCAGGCCTCTGGTCGGCAACGACCAGCCGTCACGTACGCCCGGTTGCTTGCGATACTCCTTACGAAGCAGCGCGAGCCACGGCGCCGGCATGGTGGTGACCTGGCACTCCTGTATCCACTCGGCGCCCTCGGCGATTTCGAAGGCGGTCAGCGTCATGTTGTCGCCGACGGGCTTGCGAGCGGTTTTCGCTGGCTGGTTGGCGTCATTCGGGTCACTCATCACGGTGCCTTCCGGTGCGATCCGAGGGGGTCGTTGCCGCCGACGAGGTGCCCCATGAGGCTCCAGACGGCGGTGTTGATGGCGTGCAGACCGTGCTGCTCGGCGGGGGCGGTCGCCGCCGGTGCGGTGAGCAACCGGGTCAGGTAGGCGTCGGTCGCGACCACGATGCTGGTCGCGGCGGTGTCGGCGGCCGTGTCGTTGCGGGCCAGCCGAGGGGCGAACGCGGCGTCGCACAGCAACACCCGGGTGGGCTGGTTGCCGCGGATGCTGCGTCCGATGGTCTGGCTCATGGGTACCAGAGTGTTGCCGATGAACGCCGGCATGTAGGCGTCATCGAGGCCGCGGAACTGCACCGGCCGGCCGATCACGTCGAACCACATGTTGCGGGCGTCCGCCCGCAACTGGTGGACGAGGTCGGCGACCTCACCCGGCCGGCTCGGTGTGTCGACGCGTGGCGGGCGCTGCAGGTGTGTGATCGCGAGCTGGCTGATCAGCGATAGTGGAAAGGCCAGGTCGAACGGTGGCGGGTGAGATCGGGTGAGGTACACGACGGCGCCCAGCGCTGCGGTGTCGTTGGAGTTGAGGATGTTGTAGCCGCGCTGGATCGACATCTCGGCGGCCACCAGGATGTCGTCTGATCCCTTGCCGAAGGAGCCGACGAGTCGGCGCAGGATGCCGTCGCGCCCGGGGTCGGCGGCGTCCGGGACGACGATGCGGGCTCGCAGGGGCGTGCGGTTGTTGATGTGCTCCCCGACGGTGCGCGCCTCGGCTGTGGACAGCACGACGAACAGCACCTGCTGACGGTCGGGTGGCAGCTGGGCGCGTAGTTCGTCGACGATGCTGCGGTGGCGCCCGCCGACGGGTAGGCACAGAGCGGTGACCAGCTGGCGCAGGCTGTCGTGGCGTTCGGTGTTCTGCCGGCCGGACACGAAGATCGCGTCGACGCCGGTCTTCGGGTTGACGACCGTCATGCTGGAGGTCATCAGCGCTTGGCGGTCCTCGTCAGGCTGCAGCAGCACCGCGGTCGGGGTCACCGGAATGTGGTAAAACGACGACCCGGGCGCCCAGCTCGTGGCTGAGGTGAGGATGACGTGTGGGCCGTCGAGACCTTCGCAAGCCAGCAGGTCATGAGCGTGGTGCAGCAACCAGCGGCCGACACCATGGACCCACAGCAGTTGCAGGGATGCTCCGCCGTTGCGGCTGGCTGCCCAGCGCAGTGCCAGAATGTTGCCCATCGGTGCCTCGGGCACCAGGGTTCGGTAGTCCCGCGGCGGCTGGTCGGCCCAGAACGTCTCCTCGTCCGGAAGGTTCAGCTTGGCGCGGATCGAGGGGTACTTCGTGGCCATCTCGAAGAACGTCGTGGTGATGTGCCCGGCCCAGATTGCCGCCTCGATGGTCAGGCGAAGCAGTTCACGGTCGCGTTCCAGTCGTGCCGGGTGGGGGTGGTCGTCGGGTATGTGCTCGTTGATCCAGGTGTTCAGCGTCGAGGTGACGAGTTCGTCGCGCCGGGTCTGTGCGGTCAGCACGGTGAGCACGGGCTCGAGGGCGGATGGCGCCGCCTCGAGTGGTTGCTCGGTGTAGTCCTGCAAGTTCTCGCGGTAGAAGTCGTCGGCGAGATCTTCGCGCTGCTTGTCGCCCTCGCCGCGTTTCGGCAACCCGAACAGTGTGCGTGCCACGCGCCGCCACAGGGAGTGTGCGGTGAACGGGGCGTCGCCGAGCAGTTCTTTGAGCTGCTCGCCCGGTGGGGACAGGGCCAGGCTGTTGAGGTTGAACACCGCATGCTCGTGAATCTGCAACAGCTCGTTCCAGCGGCGCACGTCCGCGTCGGCTGCCGGGGCCATGCTGTCTCGCGCCAAGGCCTGGTTGGTGTACTCGACCATGCGGTGCGACCAGCCTTTGAGGGCACCGACCAGATCCTCGGTCTGCACGAACTTGGAGTCGAACACCTGCTGGACCGCGTCGGCCTCGTCGATGATCAGTAGATCGAGCTGCCACTGTGCTGCTTCGAACCAGCGCGCCGCGGCGGTGGCCGGATCCGCGCGGCTAGCCAGCATCGCCTGAGGGGTGGTCACCCACACCTCGGCGTCCCCGATGTCGCGCCAGGCGCGCTGCGCGGGGCAGACCGTCAGCAGTGGGCAGTCGTGCCGACGCTTGCTGTCGTCGTCCGACCGCAGCCGCCCACGACAGGGCGACGTGCTCGGCTCCAGGGGAGCCCACCCCGGCCCGTTGTGGGTGCGAAGCGGCTCCAGCAAACAGGAGATGGTGGCGTAGTCGGCGGCGGGGTCGGCCGTCTCGCCGTCGTCGGGAATGAGCTCGGCGCCGTCCTCGATCAGGGTGCGCCAATACCGGCCGACGTGCTCCGTCCGGGAGCTGGTGCCGATGATCGGGACCGCCTTGATACCGAGAATGCGTAGGAAGGAAACCTTCGCGAGCACATCGCCGACCGAGCTGACGACGATACCGACGCGGTTGTTGTGGTGCTTCACCCGGTCGATCGCGATGAGGTCGGTCAGAGTGGTCTTGCCGGAGTTCATCAGACCGACGATGTGGGCGACACCGTCGATGCGGAACGTGTCCGGCTTGTCGATCAGGTTCGCGCCGTGCGGGTCGACGGTGTTGAACCGGATGTTCCCCCGGAGCCGTTTGACCCAGTTGCGGTTGGTGACATCCGGCCGCGACTCAAGCTTTTCGTCGACCCACGCGGCGGTTCGCTCCAGGTCCTGGCTGAAGGAGATGTCCCAGGTGGGGCGGGTGCGCGCTTGAGGTGGTTGCAGCGCGGTGACCGCTGGCCCGGTCGGGAGCCGGTCGGGAAACTGCACGTACTCGACCCGGTCGTCGTCGAGGGCGAACCAGTACCGCCTGCCGGCCTGCGCCGGCGGGTACGACGTTGTGGCCTGGTACGTCAGTGGATGCGTCATCGCCTGGTCGTAGACGTCGGTGCGCTCGGGGCAGTAAGGGCTGCGCTTGACCGCGAAGATCGTCCTGTCGCTCACCCGATGCTGCGGATCGTCAAGGCGGTCGAAGTACCGCCACTCGGCGGGCAGGCGCATGTACTGATTCAGCAGCCCACGCCAGTAGCCGCGCCGGCTGACATCGCCCATGCGATGCCGCACCCTGCGGGTGACCGGCTCCAGGGCGTCGCCGACGCGGACGTACCCGGACAATAAGGGCTGCAGCGCGCCGATGGGCTCACCCGGCACGTAGGTACTGAGGAAGTGCAGGCCCAGTTCCAGCGCGCAGAACGCCCCGATGTCCATCGTCTGCGTGGGGAACCCCGCATCCTCCAGCTCCGTCGCAAGTGCGGCGCGCCACGACGATCCGTCTCTCACGGGTTGAGCTCCTTCGCGCGGGCGCGGACTCGTCGGACGAGGGTGGTCTCGTCGACGACCTCAATGCCGGCGACGCGGCCGTCGAGCTCGGTCTCCAGGTCCTTGACGTAGCCGGGCTGTTTCGCCCGGTGCGTCGGTAACGCCAGGAACCGTCGTTTGCAGATCATGGACCTCGGCCATACAAAGCCGCGACCCAGCAGGTGGGCGCTGAGCTGGTCCTTTGCGTCGACACCCCAGGTCTCCAGGACAGCGGGCTCCGTGCCGCCGGGAGCCACGAACTCGATCAGGACGTCGAGCAGGTCGACGCCGGGGTACGGCGTGACCCGCACGCGACCCGCCAGCGTGTCGTCGTCGCTGAGCGCGTCGATGATGCGCGCCTCGACCAGCCCCGGGTCATGCATGAACAGCCGCGTCGCGCGGTGTTGCTCGTACACCGCCGCGAGCGGCTCGAGCAGCAGCGCGGCCGGCTCGCCGCCCGGGCAGCCGGCGGTGCCGCACTGCGGCGCCGTCTCAGCGACGATGTTGCGGCAGCCGGCGCAGAGCAGGTACCGCTGCGGGCCGGCCGCGGGACGTGCACGGTACGCCGTCTCGATCAGCCGCCGTACATGGGCTCGCTCCGCGTTGTCCGTGGCGGGGAACCGCCGTTCCAGCGCCAGCACCTCTCGGTCCGCGATCACCGCGTGGTCGATGAGGTACCGGCGCAGGTACGCGTAGGCCAGCTCCACCTCGCGGTCGGTGCTGCCGTTTGCGGAGGCCGCCGTGCGCAGGGCCTCGTGGACCCGGTTCTCGACCCACTCCGCCTCCACATCGGTACGTGCAAGCCGGGCGCCCTGCTCCGCGAACTCCGACAGCCGGCTGTCCACCAGCAGTGCGTGCTGCTGGTCGGACTCCGACAGGTCCAGCTGCACCGGCCACGTGATCAGCGGCTGCGCGCACAAGGCGAGCAGCTGCAGGTCGTTCCATGTTGGTGGCTCGCCCTGTGCGGCGCAGCGCCACCACAGCCGCGAGAAGCCGACCCTCCAGGCGGCCGGTAGCAGCGCCTCATCGTTCGGCTCACCGCGTTCGGCGCGCGTGCGGCGTTGCAGGATCTGCGCGAGTCCCGCCGACAGCAGCGTTACCGTGAGGTAGTCGTCCCGCAGCGGGCCATGATCGTAATCTGCAAGCGTCGGCTCTGCCTCGTGATCGTGGTGCAGCACTGTCTTCATTCTTCGCCTTCTCCGACGTGTCTAAAGTGCCGGATGAGTAAACACCCCGGGTACGACAAAGTCGGCGGCTGAAGACTAGCGAGTCAGATCTGCGCTGGTCAGTTCATTCACCGGCATCGGAGGCTGTCACTCGATCGTGGGCCGTGTGTCTGGCACGACGGTCGAACCGGTCGTGGGCTGGGCGATGCGAGAGGATGTCGTTGTGACGACGAACGACGAAGAGCGGCGCGCTCGCCCACGGTTCCGGCGGCGCACCGAGCCGGTGGCTGGTGCGGCTGATCCGGAGTCGCTGTTCGGCGAGCTTCCCCGAACTCCTAGCGGCGTCGGCGCGTTGTGGTCGCACCAGGCCGACCAGCTTCGGACATACGCGCAGGAGCACTCCACAACGGCGGACGTCGCGCTTGAACTACCCACCGGTTCGGGCAAGACGCTGGTGGGCCTGCTGGTCTCGGAGTGGAGACGCCGGACGCTCGCACAGCGGGTGGTGTACGCCTGCCCAACCAAACAGCTCGCCCGTCAGGTGTTGCATAAGGCAAACGCGCAGGGCATCCCGGCGGTCCTCTTGATCGGGCCGCACGGGAACTGGGATCAGGCGCAACTCTCTCGGTACACCCGCGGTGAGGCGATCGCTGTCACCACCTACAGCGCGATCTTCGCCCTTCGGTCCTACCTCGACGACGCTCAGACGCTGGTGTTCGACGACGCTCACGCCGCGGAAAGCTACGTCGCCGAAGCGTGGGCCCTGAGTGTCGGCGCTGATCTTGATCAATACGTCCAGCTTTTCGATGCGCTCGCCGACGCTGTCGAACCATCGTTCGTCGCGCGGATGGTCGCGCCTGACGGCCCGGCGGCTGACCCCGGCGAGGTGCGACTCATTCCCATCGGAGCGGTTGCGCGTCACGCCGAGGCCATCGACAGCGTCCTCGCGAGTCTAAAAGGCGACAAGTCCTACCGAGTCAAGATGCTGCGAGCGAACTTGAGCTCGTGCCTGTTCTACGTGTCGCGCCGTGAGTTCTACATCCGTCCGATGATCCCGCCCACGTTCGAACACGAGGCGTTCACTGGCCCGAGTCAGCGGCTGTACCTATCCGCGACGCTCGGCGACGCCGGCGAGCTGGAACGGGCTTTCGGCCGCACCGGCATCAAGCGAGTACCCGTTCCCCCTGCGTGGGACAGGACCGGCAGCGGGCGCCGTTTCTTCGTCTTCCCGGAGCTGGCGGGACCGCCGACCGAGGTCCAGGAGCAAAGTGAGATTCCGGAGCCTGAGTTCCGTAAGAGTCAGCCGCCGACGTCTGACGCCGCGACCAACGAGACCGGCGAGGACGAGGAACCCGAGGAGGAAGAGGCCGGTTTGGTCGGTGAACTGCTCGGCCTGAGCAGAAAGCGACTCATCCTGACTCCCGACAACAAGTCAGCGATCCGTATCGCCGACCTGCTCGGTGTTCCCTCCGGGGAGCGCTTTACCGCCAAGGACGCTGACACCGGAATCCAGCCGTTCATCGACGCGGAGAGCGGAACCTTACTCGCGCCGAACCGGTACGACGGCATGGACCTGGCGGACAATGCCTGCCGCATCATGCTCATGGCCGGTCTTCCCGCAGCGTCTCACCTGCAGGACAGGTTCCTGGACACCAAGCTGCGGGCCCCTGAGGTACTACAAGAGCGAATTCGTACTCGTGTCCTTCAAGGCGCCGGCCGATGCACCCGCGGCCCGAAGGACTGGGCAGTGGTTGTGATTACCGGTGAGGACATTCTGCGGTTCCTATCCTACGCCGAGGTGCGCAAGTCGCTGCCGGTCGAGCTACAGGCCGAGATCACCTTCGGCCTCGAGCAAAGCCAGGCACCCGCGGACGATCTTGTCCTGCTCGCCGAGAGCGCGCTGCGACAAGACGAGGTCTGGCAGGAAGACGCAGAACCGGAGCTGGCGAGGCTGCGCCGAGAGGCCACCCGCGTCCCCCAGCCGAACGTCGCCGAACTCGCGGCGAGCACACTGCTCGAAGTCCGCGCGTGGAACTACGCGTGGCAGCAAGACTGGGAGTCCGCAGCCCGTACAGCCGTTGAGGTGTTGGAGAGATTGAAGGCGCCGAGCCTGCGGCCGTACCACGCCCTCTGGGCGTACCTGGGCAGCGCGTGGTCCGCGTTGGCCTCATCAGACGACACCTCGCCGGCTGCCTTGCGCAGCGCAGATCTCCTGCGCAAAGCGCACAGTGCCGCGGTCGGGACGACCTGGCTCAAGGAAGTTCAACCATTGCCGGCCACGACGTACGACTCCGACCCGCGGGATGAGGAAGCTGTCGAGGGCGTCACCACCCTGCTCAAGGGACGGCTGAGTTCGCCGGTGAAGTTCGAGCGCGAAGCGTCCACCATGCTCGCCGACCTGGCACAGAAAAACGCCACCAGATACGAACAAGGACTCGTCAAGCTTGGAGAGCTTCTCGGCGCAGCATCATCCAAGCCGCCTGGCCAAGGACGGGCAGATGCGGCGTGGGTATGGACTCAGCTGTGGATCACCCTGGAGGCGAAGAGTGAGCAGGAGCCTCAGGGTTTGCTCAGCATGGACTATGTGCGGCAGACCAATACGCAGCTCGCATCGCTGGCCGCCGACCATGGCGTCGAATACGCACCGGAGGGCAGCATCTCCGTCATCGTGACGCCGCGCAGTGTGGTTGACCCTGACGCGGTGCCCATCGCGGCACCGCAGGTCAACCTGGCGACACCCAAGCTCATCCTCGATATCGCTCACGACACGGTACGGGCGTGGAAGGAGCTGCGAGGCATCGCCAAAGGCGTAGCAGGCGACGTCCTGCACACCGATATCGCGCGCGTGCTCTGGGAACATCGCGTGCTGGCGACGCAGGTGCGTGAGCGTCTGAGCGCGGATCCCATCCGTGGATCTTGAGCGCAGCTCGTCTGACCGCCGAGCGGCCCGAGCGTGGGCCTACGTTGATCCTTTTCCGTCAGCGTGGACGCCTCCTCCTCACCCGACGGCATCTGCCGCTGCCTTGCCTGGGCTGCGCAAGCCGTGAAGCGGGGCGATGATGTCGCGTTTCTGACAACCCGCTCATAGATCAACTTCGGTCAGAGTGTCAGACCCTCCATCTACAGTTCGCAAGCAGTTGCCTACGCACGGCGGCTGCCAGGTCGGCTGGAGGGTGAGGATGGCTCGACGACGGCGAAGGACACGGCCCGCCACCACGACGGACGGCTGGTGGCTGGCCGGTGGAGCCTTCCTGCTGGTCAGTGTTGTCGTCCAGTTCGCTCAGCAGCACCCGGCGGCCGCATCGCTGATGACGGTGGCTGTGATCGGTGCGACGGGCGGGGCGGGATGGCTGTGGTTTCGGCGATCTCGGCGCCTAGCACGCCAGGAGCTAACGGTCGCCGTCACCGACGCCATGTCCGGCTCGCAGTTCGAGCACTGGGTGGCCCGTTTGATGCGGGCCAGCGGATGCTGGCGTGTGCGGGTGTCCGGCGGTTCCGGCGACATGGGCGCGGACGTGACCGGATTCGCCCCGGACGGCCGACGGCTTGTGGTGCAGTGCAAGCGGTACGCCACGAAGGTCGGTAGCCCGGAGGTGCAGCGATTCGCCGGAACCGCCCGGCACATCCACGGCGCGGATGTCGCGTTGATGGTCACGAACAACTACCTCACCGCTCAGGCCGCCGACGTGGCCCGGCGATGTCACATCAGCGTCGTCGACCGCGACGCGCTCGGCCGGTGGGCTGACTCGCTGACGGTGCCGATCGCCGCGATCCCCGGCCAGTCGGTCACTTCCGCGCGGCCGCGGCTGACACGGCTTGCCACGGCCCGGCGCTTTCACCACTTGATGACGGTGTGGTCTTCGCGGCGGGCACGGCGACGTTCACAGCCCATCGTCCCCGCGGCCGGACATTCTGTGCCGGCGTCGCCCGCGGCTTCCGCCAGCCCCGCAACGGCGAACACCACCGCACCGCCTCCGGTTGTCGCCCCGTCCACCACGGATTGGTGGAACGAGGCGCCGTAACACCGCTGCCACGCCTGAACAGTGTCCGAGCTGGCGAAGCCGTCCTCGGTAGGCATTCGCCCCCAACAAGCCGTCGTCACGCCGCACTAGGAACGTGACCTGCCCCGTTGCATGACCCGAACCCGGAAGGAACCGCCGTGGCGTACACCGCCGAGATCAGCCGCTCGAACCCCAGCTGCTTCATCTTCTTAATTGACCAGTCGACGTCCATGCTCGACGAGATCACCGAAGGCGAGCTGGTGCGCCGCAAGGCGGACGTTGTCGCCGACGCACTGAACCGGCTGCTGCGCGAGCTGGCAGTCAAGTGCGCCAAGGAAGGAGGCGTCCGCGACTACTTCCACGTCGCGGTCATCGGGTACGGCGTACACGTCGGATCGCTGCTCGAAGGTGAGCTCGCCGGTCGCGACCTGGTGCCGCTGTCGCAGGTCGCGAAGTACCCGGCCCGGGTCGAAGAACGGACGAAGAAGGTCCCCGACGGTGCCGGCGGGCTGGTCGAGCAGCCGACCAAGTTCCCCGTCTGGGTGGACCCAGTCGGCAATGGCGGCACCCCGATGGTCGAGGCGCTGCGCCAGGCCACCGTCCTGGCCAACACGTTCCTGGCGACCAACGAGAACTGCTTCCCGCCGGTGGTGCTGAACCTGACCGACGGCCAGGCCACCGACGGCGATCCGCGCCCGGCCGCGGAAGCGGTGCGGGAGCTGGCGTCCACCGACGGCAACGTGCTGCTGTTCAACCTGCACGTGTCCAGCGAGGGTGGCACGCCGACAATCTTCCCGGGGGCGTCGGCCGAGCTGAACGACGAGTACGCCCGCACCTTGTTCTCGATGAGTTCGCCGCTGCCGCCGCACATGCGCGCCTACGCCGCCCAGCAGGGTATCGCCGTCGATGGCACCAGCCGCGGCTTCGTCTACAACGCCGACATGATCACCGTCGTGCAGTTCCTCGACATCGGCACCCGCGCCACGGACCTGCGCTGAGCCCGGGAACCGCACCGGTCATGCGCGCATTCATCAGTACGTTCGCGGTGCCCAAGGCCGGCTCGACGAACGAGGAGTACGAGGACGCCAGCGACGTGCGACCTGCGGCCGGTGACGACGCAGAGGTCATCGGGCCGTGGCTGGCCGCCGCGGTCGCCGACGGCGCCAGCGAGGCCATGCTCGCCGGACACTGGGCGCGACACCTCACCACCACGTTCACGGCGGCGCCCGCCGGGCAGCACCTGGCCGCGACGATCCTCGCGGCCGCGACCGGCTGGGACGCGGTCGAAGCCGAATACCGACGCGTCCGCGACGATGCCGGCGAGCCGATCGCCTGGTACGAGGAAGATGGCCTACGTCGCGGCGCCTACGCCACCCTCGTCGGCGCACATCTGCTAGATGGGCGCACCGACCGTCAGGGCCCGCTGCTGGTGGCCGCGCTGGGCGACGCCTGCCTGTTCCAGGTGCGCGACGACGAGCTGATCACCGCATTCCCTATCGACGACCCCGACGAGTTCGACACCCGGCCCGGTCTGGCCCCGTCCCGGCCGCTCGACCCCGCCAAGATCGGCGAACACGTGGTGGCGCGGGCCACCGAGTGGCGGCAAGGCGATCAGCTGCTGTTGGCCAGCGACGCGCTCGCCCAGTGGTTCCTGGCCCAGGCCCGGGCCGGCGGGACACCGTGGCGCACCCTGTCCGATCTCGGCACCGACGCCGAGATCGGCGGGTTCGCCGCACTCGTTGACGGCTGCCGAGCCAACGGGTCGCTGAAGAACGACGACACCACGCTGCTGCGCATCGACCTGTGAACCGCTGACGAGCGAGGACGACCACCGTGACCCAGCAGAGATCACCGGCCCGGTACCCGACCGGCGGCGATTACGTCGACGCGCTGCAAGCGCCGGGCCTGGCCTTCTCTGACCCGCAACTGCGGGCCGGCACGGTCAAGACCGACGACCTCGGCATGCCGGAACCGGTGTCGGGCAACTTCGCCTCCGTCTTCCATGTCTACGGGACCGTGGGTGAGCAGTGGGCGATTAAGTGTTTCGTCCGTCCCGACGCGGACCGGCACCGCCGGTACGACGCGATCGCCACCGCTCTGCAGGCGTTGCACCATCCGGCCCTGGTGGACTTCGACTACCAGGCCGAAGGGGTCATGGTGGCGGGCGTGCGTTACCCGCTGCTGAAGATGCGGTGGGTGCAAGCCCAGGGTCTGATGTCCTGGCTGGAGTCTCACCTGTCCTTCCCGGACCGAGTCCTATCCGTCGCGGCGCAGTTCGCCGACGTCGTCGCCGTGCTGGAGCGCGCGGGCATCGCCCACGGCGATCTTCAACACGGAAACCTGTTGATCACCGCCAACGACGAGCTAAAGCTCATCGATTACGACGGCATGTTCGTCCCCCAGCTCGCCGGGCTGCCCGCGAACGAGAAAGGGCTCGCCAACTATCAGCATCCTCGTCGCGCCGACAGCGACTACGGTCCCGGCCTGGACCGCTTCTCCGCCTGGGTGATCTACGCCAGCTTGATTGCCCTGGCCACGCGGCCAAATCTGTGGCGACGCCTCCGTGCCAGCGATGACGACACCAAGCTGCTGTTCGCCTCCGCGGACTACCTCGATCCCGCGGCTTCCGACGCTTTCCAACAAATTCGGACCGCAGGGTCGGCTCAGCTCACCGAACTCGCCGACCATCTGATGAGCTTCACCCGGATGCTTCCCGCCCAGCTGCCCCCACTCGAGTCGGTCACCGCCGGCAAGACCACCTCTGCAACACCGGTAGCGCACGCGGCACAGGCCGCTGAAGTCCCGGACTGGCTCGCTGATCACCTGGACACGACGGCGTCGCCCGCGCCGACGTCGGCTCCCGCCGGCGCGTTCGGGCAACCGGTGACGTACTCGTTCGCCGGCCGGAATCTGATCCTGGCCCGCATCGCCGCGGCATTCGCGCTGCTCATGACGGCAGGAGGTGCAGCGGCCTACCTGGGCTGGACGACGGCGGCGGTCGTGCCCCTCATCGGATGGCTTCTCGCGGCCGCGGTCGCGGCGGCGGTGATTGCG
The DNA here is from genome assembly GCF_016464385.1 of Nucisporomicrobium flavum. Taxonomy (GTDB): domain Bacteria; phylum Actinomycetota; class Actinomycetes; order Mycobacteriales; family Micromonosporaceae; genus Actinoplanes; species Actinoplanes flavus_A. The sequence continues at coordinate 15,165 of NZ_JADMLH010000014.1, forward strand.
AGCACCTACTGGACCCATCCGCTGACTGCGGCCCGCAGGCGAGCGGCCGCCGATTGCGTGACGGCGCGGCGCGCCGTCGTGGCCGCGGAGAATGAAGTACGAAACGCACAGCACCTCGTCGTAGAACTCGAAGCTAGCGGAGCGGCGCAGAGGCAGGCCATTGCCCAGCAGCGTACCGCTGCCGTCCGACAGCGCGACGCCGCGACAGGGCACGCGCAGCAGGTCCTGCAACAGACGCTGCAAGCTCTTCAGCAGCAACGCTCCAACTGGCACAACAGCCAGCAGGCCAGAGAGCAGAAGCGGCTCGAGGTCATCGCGGCCGAGCACGTTCAGCGGGTCTTGGCCAGCACCGTCATCGCGAAAAACCCGCCACCCGGGATTCATGCCAAGCTTGCCGGCGCGCTTGCCGCACACGGGTTCCGCACTGCCGCTGACTTCGTCGAGTACCGCACCGTGTCCGGGCATGGCCAGTACCCCAAGACCTACATCAAGCGCACGGGGACTGACTACGGCACGTACGTGGAGAACATCGGGGAGACGCGTGCACAGTCGCTGATTCAATGGCGCGAGGCCGTCAAGACTCGTGCCGAGGCCCAGGCTCCCCGGTCACTCACTGCACAACAGCGCGGTGAGGTAGCCGCTGAACTCCAGCGATTCCATGCCGGACTCAACGCTCAAGAGAATGCGGCGAAATCGCAAGCTCGGGGCGCTATCGATCACGCTAAGGGCGTGGAACAGGCTGCACAGGCGGGGCTGGACAAGCAGCAGCGCGACGTAGAGGCCGACCTCGGTGCGAAACGCGCCAACCTCGAGCGGCGTGCCGTCGGGGCGCAGAACGCTGTCACGGCCGCCCGACGTGACGCTGCCCAACGCGACGCCGCTCTCACTCCGCTGAAGCGGGCCACCATGCCGAGGTACCTGCGCGCTGCCGCCGGATCCGCCCCGTCATGGACGGCTTGATCGGCTAGGTAATCGGCCGCCTCACCCAGCCCGCTGAACCCGAAGATCAATCACTCTTCGCGGGACAGAACCCCGAACTCGCGAGCAAAGCCAGACACACCTCAGGTGGTTGGCTGTCACCATTGCATCAACCCTTGTGCGACGGCTCTGGGACCACTCGATACGTCGCCGACCGGCAGGTGGGCAGGTGCGCACGCCCGCTCAGCGGGCACACCTGTCCTTCGTGCCAACGAAGGCCCCTCACCTTGAACAAGAACGGCAGGTTTCCCAAGCATCGTCCACACGAGGGCGTACGTGCGCGTTGTCCGAGGCGAATAGCCGCCGCTGAACAGCGGTAACGCTTGTATGCAGTGCTCCGGCGGCGGGCCGTCAAATCGACCGGCGAGCCGCGTTCTGTGTGCGTCTGCTCGGCGCCGATCAAAAGCCCTCGACGCATCGTCGGTCATCGCGACGCCTGCGTTCGTCCGCCTGCGCCCGTAGGCGTGCTCCATGCAGCTGCGGTGACCGGAACTCTGCCGTAGCACTCCCTCAGAAGTCATTTGGACCGCCGCCTCCCGGTGTCCGAAGTCTGCATGATGTCGCTCGCCAAGCGGTAGGTGGCCGCGACGAGCGGCGGCCCGTCCTCGGTGAGATCTGTACGGTCGAACGCGCCCTCGGCCGCCGGTGGCTGTTCCAGCGGAAATCGCTCCCCAAAGATGTGTTGTCGCAGGATGCCAAGAGAGCCGTCGACGGCCACGCGTCGCTGACGCGTCGGCGGCGACCTCGCCGCGGGCTTGTGTGCCCAATCTCGCATAAAGTTGATCTGTTGGAGTGAAATCAAAAACGGTCACCGCCAGGAGGGCATCCAGATGGATCGGACGCGCCTAGAGGTCCAGCCAGACGCAATGATCAACTCTGACGTCCGAAGGCCGTCGAGCATTATCAGAATCAGACAGGTGTGCATAAGTTGCGGACAACGGCCCGATGTGACAGTCTGAACTCGCTCTTCCTGGTGGATAGATAAATTTGCGGTAAGGGCATGCTGCGGTAAATTTCCTTTATGCCGTAGTCGACGGATGGCGCCCATTTCTAAGTGGCGACACGCCGACGGCAGCGTCTCTTACTCGCTATTCCTCAGCTGATACTCGGCGCCTGCCGATTTGCTGAGGAGGGCATGCGACTGTGGTTCAGCTTTTCGCTCGGCACGTCGCGCCGAAGGTTTCTCAGATCAGTGACAAGGGCCGACGGCATGCCGCTGGTGGAAGCACAAGCGCTTGCTGTCGACACCAGCCAGGGCGCCGTGCCAGTCGCGCTGTACCGCCAAGTCTGAAGATCGCCTGCCTGCAAGGTGCGTCCTCGGATCCGTGGGCGGTCTTGACGGCATCGGCTCAGCGCATCGCGCCAGGTCCGTACCCTGACGACCTTGTGTGCCCCGACGTCGGGTGCCGTACTCAGTCATACCGTTCGCGACGCAGCGCTCCGTCGTCCGCGGGTCGCCGCCAGGCGATGAGGGCGAGGAAACTGAAGCTGCTCCTGTCCGAAACGAAAGCTTGCAAATCCGCGGACACCTCATCCGCTGCGACTCCGCCATCGAGCGTCTCGTCCCGGAACTCCCTCCATCCCCGTCGCTCGGTTTCTCCAGCTGCAGATTGGGCGGGCACGGCCTCCTCCCGAGAGGTCCGAACATGATCCGTCGACTTCCGGTAGTGCTACCGCCGCGGGATGGTGAGTCGCTGCCGTCGTGGGTCGATCGGCAGGCCGCCTACTACGGCGTGCCTCGTGGCCTGCTGGTACAGGCCCTTGGCCTACCGCTGCGGAACATCAGCAACGATGTACGTCCCGTGCTGTACGGCATCACCGCGTCCGAGCAATCCGTGACAGACCTGTGCACGGCAACTGGCCTGCTGCCGGAGACAGTCGGCGGGATGCTACTGAGTCGTTTCGGGCGGACGGTGTTAGACCTGACGGCGCTCGACCTGCATGACGAACGGACCGTGCAGCCGGTGCTGGGTCGGGAATGGGCCAACTTTCACGGTAGCCGAGCGTGCCCGCGTTGCCTGGCGCAGGAACCGGTGTGGCCGGCGTGGTGGCGGCTGGGCGCGGCAGCGGTCTGCCCCCGTCATGCGGTGCTGCTCGTGGATGTGTGCCCAGGCTGCGATGTGCCGCTGCGCAGGGGATACCTCAGGCGCCCGCGTGGGCTGTCACGAGTGGATGTGCTCGACCCGCGCGAGTGCGGCAATTACACACCGAGCGGCCGATGCCCGGCACTGGTGGACAAAACCCCGGCGGTTGCCGTGCCGGAACTCGTGGTGCTGGCACAGCAGACGTTCTTGGACTTGGCATCCGGCACCAGCCAGGGGTGGTCCGGCCAGTCCGTGCCGACCAGATTCTGGGCTACCGCGATGCGCTGGCTCACCGCACTGGTGCGATTCACCACGACACCGGAGGATGTGCACGCACTGGTGCCAACGATGTCGCAGGTGTCGCAGGCGTTCGCCGACGAGCAGACGGCGCGGGCAAACGCGCCGGCTGGGATGTCCGCCCGGTTGACGACCATGCCGGCGACTGCCGCCGCGGCCGTTGCCATCCTGGTGTCGGTTCACGAGGTGCTCTGTGCGGCGAATCCCGATGCTGCCAGGGAGGCGCTGGCGCCGCTGACGTACCGGTGGGTGCGCCGACGCCGGCAGATTCGGCACGATCCACTACGGGGCGTTCCGTGTCCGCAGGCAATTGCCGCAGCGGTGCGCCCGGTTACTCCGGGCGCCTCGCGAATCGCTGGTGCGGTGCCGGCTACCACGGCACCGTTCACGTACCGCAACATTCCCCATCTGATCAGTGCGGAGGATTACCAGGAGCTGCTGGCGGCGCAGCTGCCCGGTGTGGCCGCGCGGTTGGGCCGGCAGCTCGGTGCGGTGGCGATCGCCCGGCTGTGCGGAGCGCGGTCATGGATGCACGCCGGTTCCGCCATCGAGGCTGACCCGTCGATTACCGCCCGGCTGGCTGATCGGGCGGTACGCCGGGTGGCAGACCCAAACGCGTTCTGGGCAGCGATCGAGCAGATCGCCGCGCGGATGGCGTCTCGGGAGCTGATCGACTACGCCGCCCGGCGTTCAGCGCTGAACGAACAATTCAAGGTTCCGCACACCGTGGTGGCACTCGTCGGCCCGCCGCCGGTGACCCTCCCGCGACGCGTGCACGCGGCGGCGTGGGTATGGCAGCACCTGACCGGCGGTGACGCCGGGCAAGCTCCGGCGTACCAGAGCACACCCATCCAGGCGGAGTCGGCCCGCGAGGGGTACCGAAAATTCCTGCGCTGGTCGGCACCATCCGAGATGATCCCGCTGCGAACCTGGGCAACCGAGCTGCTCGCCGTACGGGGCGCGCGATGACTGGCCGACGAGATCTCGGAGTCGCGAACGCCGACATCGTCGACATGAGGCTGCGCAATACCCATCCTTCGCGGGAGCAGTCGTCCGGTGGCGGCATCTACGGTGGAGTTTCGTGGATTGACGCAGCCGGCACGTCCACCGTCGTGGCCCTCGACGACGCCTGCGACCTCCCGCTGGAAGAGGCGCACCCGGCGCGGCGCATACCCCGCTACAAGAACAGCACGCACACACCCGGCCGGTACTGGTCCGCCACCGGCTCGGTGCTGCTCGAGTACGAAAGCTTCCTGGAGTCAAAGTGGATGACGATGCTGGACTTCGATCCCGCAGTGGTGGCGTTCAGCAGCCAGCCACTGAGGTTCGTCGGCCATGACCGAGATGGCCCCTTCGAACACGTGCCTGACCTCTTCGCGCGCACGGCTGACGGCCACGGCCACGTCATCGACGTCAAGGCCCCGTTCCTGGCTGAGGAGAAGAAGCAGATCAGGTTGGCCCGCAGAACGGCACGGTGGTGCGAGGTAGTGGGCTGGAACTATTGGTTCGTCAAAGAGATCGACGACGTCCTCTGGGCGAACGTCTCCTTCCTTGCCGGCTATCGCCGGAAGCCGGCGGCGTTACTGACCATGAGTGACCGACTACTCGAGCTGGTGCGACAACCAACGTCGATCGCCGAGGTCATGCGGTTCATGGAAGCGCCCGAGCTGGCCCGGGCGGTACTGCTGCACCTGTGCTGGCGCCAGCAAATCCAGCTCGACCTGGCCGAGCCGCTGCGCTACGACAGCCGCCTCACTCACCTGCGGTGCAGCGATCTGCCGGTCAGCTGGCATCACCCCACCAACCCCATCGCACGTCAGAGCGGCATCAGCCGTAGTCAAGGAGCACGGATGGACAGGCCCATGCGGCTCGCCGTCGGCGCCAACATCGAGTTCGAAGAGGAGACTCACCAAGTCCTCGGACTGCACGGCTCCTTTGTGCGGCTGATGTCCGAAAGCGGTGGCCGCCAGATCATCGCAGTCACGGAGCTTGTCGCCGACCCGAGCTTCCGGCCTGCACCAGAGGGCCAGCCGATGTCACGCGCCGTCGCCGGAGACATGGCCGCGCAAGTCGACCAGCTGCCGGAGACCGAGATCAAACGGATCGTGGAACTCGAAGGCCACCTGCAAGAGGTACTCACGGGGTACCGCAGCGGCCGAGCCCACGAGGCGCTGCCCGGCGAACCGCGCCCCGCCTACACGCACGGACAAACACTCACTGCGCGACTGCGGGCGAAGGCCGCCGAGACCGGAATGACCGAACGGCATCTGTACCGGCTTCTGCAGGCGTACCAAGACGCTGGCCGGTGGGGTCTCGTCGACGGACGCAAGCTTCGCGCCCTGTCACCGCTGAACAGTATGGACTCCCGGGCGATCAGAGCCATCGAGGACCAGTGCGCCGCTGAAACCTTCGAAAGCGGCGCCCGTATCGGTGGCCGGTTCATGCGTCGAGTACGCAACCGGCTCGACGCCACTCACGGCGCCGGCGTCGTGCCGCTACCGCCGGCTCGTACGTTCTATCGAGCCGTGGAGCATCTGCTGCACCTGTCGCCTGCCGGGCCGACGAGCCGGCGCCAGAATGACGCCAACAAACCTGACCGCGCGTTCGAAGTCCTGCGAGCCTCGCGGCCGGGCGAAGTCGTCATGATTGATACGACCCGGCTAGATGTCATTGCCTACGAGCCCGCGGCGGATCTTACCCATGCAGTGGAACTCACCTACGCCCTAGATCTGGCGACTCGCAGCTTGCTGGCGTGGCGGCTCACCCCGGCAGGCACCAAAGGCATCGACGTCAGCTTGCTGCTGGCAGACATGATGGCGCCGCTACCGATGCGCATGGGCTGGGATGATCGGTTGCGGTTCACCATGATGCGCCTGCCGCAGCAACGGTTACTTGACCTCGACGAGCGCCTTGCCGAGGCAGCCGCCCGGCCGGTCATCTATCCCGAGACGTTACTGGTCGACCTGGGCAAGCCGTACCAGTCGAAGGTGCTTTGGGGTGCTGCACAGTGGCTAGGAATCAGCATTCAGGACGCCCGTAAAGCCCGGCCAATCGACAAGGCGAACATCGAACGATCATTCGAAACAGTGCGCATGCAGTTCAGCGAGCACGTCGCCGGATGCAAGAGCTATGACGTCGCGCACCGCCCTAGCAACCCCGAAGCCTTCGCCCGCTGGACGCTGGAGGAGCTCGATGACTTCTTTGCCGAGTACGTCATTGCCGTCTACCAACAACGGCCGACAGGCGGGTTGCACCTGCCCGGGTTCCCGGGCGTCCACATGTCACCGAATCAGGCATATGAGCACGCCGTAGCACACGCCGGCTACGTGGTCTGCCCGATCAACGGCGCCATGTACTACGAACTGCTGCCGATCGCTCGCTGCAAGATCCAAGACTACGGCGTTGACGTCAACGGTTTGCGGTACTTCGGCAACGTGCTGCACGAGCTGCGTCACGTCGCTTCCCCGGAAAGCGGCAAGTACGCCGGCAAATGGGCAGTGCGGTACGACCCCAGAGATTTGCGGCACGCCTACTTCTTCGACCCTCGGGACAACACCTGGCACCTGCTCGATTGGATACACGGACGTCCCGCCCACCTGCCGTTCACCGACGTCATGTTGCGTAACGCCCGCAAGCTCGTCGCCGTACGCGGCCTGGACAACTCCGACAGCGAATTGATCGCGAAGGCGCTGCTGGACCTGCAGAACCGCACTGATGCCCCGGAGACCTGGCTGCGCATCGACAGACGAGCACAGCTCAAGGATGCGCAGCGGGCCCGCGCCGCTGCCAGGGACCGTGCCAACGCCGATCCACCGATCGAGACACACACGGAACCCGCCGCTCTATACACGACTCCCGTATCAGAAGACGATATCGATTTGAGTGACCTCGCTGACCTGGAGCCTCTCGGAGTGTGGGATCCCCAAGCAGATTAGGAGCGCCGATGCTGAAATCTGACAATCCTTCACCTGACAGATCACAACCATGATCGCTCGTTTTTTCGCCACTGAGAAACAACGCCCGTAGCTCCAGGACGATCTCGGTCCCGTTGTCGGCCGACGGCGCCTTGAATGCTGCATTGACTGGACGCCGGCCGTCAAGCGCGGCCGCCATTGCAGCGGAAGCCGCTGCAGCCTGACATTACCTCCGAACACTCGCTGCGAGATCCTCCTGAGAGGGAACAACCGAATGCTGCCGTGGCAAAACCAGAAGCACCCTAGCCTCGCCGAGCCCCGCACGAAGGAACAGTGGCGGGCCTACCTAGATATGAAACCTCCGCCGAGACCCGACATGCCCAGCTATGCGATATACCGGCGCATGGGTGCCGAAGTGCGGGAAGACTTCAACGAGGCGCGACACGATCACCATAGCGCTCTTGTCATCGTCAAAACTCCGGTGATGAAGCGGGTTCATGCCCGGATTGCTGAGAAAATGCGGGCCAACAAGCATCAAACCACAGGACCCAGGCGAGGTTTCGTTCTCGACGGCCAACCCACCGTTGGTAAATCAACCTTGGTGAAGACCTTTGGTGCGAAGTTCGAGCTTACCCTGCGTCGCAGGTATCCGGAGCGGTTCTCATCGCAGTACGTCCAGGATGGCCGTCTGATTGACTACACCCCATTCGTGCTGGTCGGCTTGCAAAGTAACACCACTCCCAAAAATCTCTCTCTCGCTATTGCGCATTGGTTCAATCAGCCATTCCGTTCCGCCGTGACCGAATCCGAAGCTACGGAGAAGGTGATCGAAATCCTTAATGCGTGCGGTACGGAACTCATAGTCGTCGACGAGTATCACTTCCTCAACATGGAATCGAAAGAGGGAAAGTCTGTCAATAACCACATCAAGCATCTCTCAAATTATTGCCCGGCCACCTTCGTTTTCGCCGGTCACGACTTGAGGTCGTCGGGTATGTTTCTTGAAGGATTTGCCAAGAGGCGGCCGACGCAGACTTCCATGCGGAATTCGTATCACAATATCGGACCTTTCCAAGTGAACACGGTCGCGCATCAACGGCAATGGGCGTCCGTGATCAACGAAATGGAGCATGCGCTCACCTTGTTCAAGCATGAATCGGGCAGCCTCGCCACTCAACATTGGCGCTACATGCACGACCGTACCGGCGGCAGTATCGCCAGCCTTTCGGAACTCATCCGCCTCGCCGCAGGTAGGGCTATTGACGACGGCAGCGAGAAGATCACACGGAACATGCTGGACACCATCGAGATCGACGTGTATTCGATGGAGGCCTATCGGCAGCTCACTAAGAGCCAGAGCGGTCAGGCCCGGAAACGGGCCCAGTCAGGGCATCTTCAGGTGAGTTGATCCTCTTCGTCTGTCCGCGTATCGACCTAGCCATCCGCTCGAGGAGCCGCAGGTGACGTCTCAATCGCATAGTCGGCGGATGCTCGCCGTACGGGCGCAACCGGCCCACGGTGAGTCGCTTCCCAGCTGGGTCGACCGAACGGCGGCCATCAACGGTGTGCAACGCAGGCACATGTGGTACCACCTGGGACTCATCGAAGACGTCGCCGAGATGCCCGTGGCGTACGGCGTCACACTCACGCCCAACGTCCGGACGATGGTCGAGCAGGCATCCGGCATTGCCGAGGTCACTATCGACCAGATGCTGTTGAGCCGATACGCCGGCACCGCGATGGATATGGCCCGGCTTGATCTGAACGACCGGCGCACGGTCGCCGCGTGGGCTCGAACCGCGTGGGCGTACATCTGGGCTTCTCGTGCCTGCCCGGCGTGCCTGCGTGACTCCCCCGGCGTATGGCACCTCAGGTGGAAGACGCCGTGGGCCTTCGTCTGCCCTGATCATCAGGCTTACTTGATCGCGATCTGCCCTGACTGCGGTGCACGGCTGCAATCCAATACCCGCGATGGTCGGCAGCAGCATCTGTGTTGTGGATCAGTACCTGAGACCGGTCGAGGCCGCGTCGACGGAAAACCGCGCAGACGTCGGCACACAAATGACATCTGCGGTCTCGAGATCGGCCAAGCGGCGCAACAGCCTGCCGACCGCGACGCTGTCCTTTTGCAGCGGCGTGTCGACATGCTGTTCGACTCGGCGAACGACAGCGATACCCGCGGTAAATCTCGGCAACGTCTGACCGAACTACGTAGTCTGCTCACCTTCGTGCTCTACATCGGCGTACCTGGAATGCTCAGCGACGCTGACCCTCTGCTGCGGGACCGATTCATTCGACATGTTGCCGTGCGCGACGCGCAGGTACCACGGAAGGGAAGCCAGGCGCAGGAGGCGTACCGTTCTTACACGCTGCCGCCCTCCGACCCGCTGCTAATCGCCGCCGCAGTAACCGTCGCCGGACGGTTGGCTTTCGCCGACAACGTTGCCGATGCCTGCAGGCGGTTTGTCGACCAGGCCAGCGGCGAGATGCCGGACTGCAAGGCTCGATGGCGTCAGCTCGACAAGTTCTGGCGGCCACCCGACCGCTTTGCGTACTCGCTGCGCGAAGCACGGGACCGGCATCTCTGGGCTGTCTCAGCATCTCTCGACGGCCGGTCTCAACGCCGCCACCCCACCGCCCGTGTCGACAGCCGACACGTGCCCGCCTTGATGTGGCCTGACGCCTACTCCTATTTGAGCGACGACGTTCTACGGGCGGGATGGGAGATTCCGAGCCGCCGTTTCTGCGCCCTGGCGCTCGCTCGCACTGTCGAGCCAGCGCTCAACGACTGGGCTACCGCCGCCGCAGCCCTGGGCCTCCCGGAGCACGTCGCCGCCCACTGCTACCTGCTTACTCACAGGATGCGCGCCGACGGCACCGGCGAGCTGTTCCACCACCGCCTCACCGCACTCACTGAGACGCTCAACAGCCGCACCAAGCCGATCGACTACCGCCGCCGGCGCAGCGCGCTCACGTCGCTCACCGACGTGCCCGGAAAAGACTGGGCAAACGTCTGTGACGCGCACGGCTTCGACCCGCACTCGCCAAAATGGCAACGGCACCGGGTGCATGCCGCTGCATGGTTGTGGGCCACCCTCACCGGCGGCGACTGGCACCACGCCCCATCCCTCGGTCTCGCGCAACTACCGGCGAAGGAACGGCGTCTCACAACCCAGCGCTACAACATATATTTCCAGCAGCAACAATTGCCGAAAATCGAGACGGGCATGAGGAAGCTCGCCCAGACGCTGCTCAGGCGCCACCGGCTCACTGGAGCGGTCGAATCAACACCTTTCCTTTGCGAGTAGCCTCCCCGTGCCCGGTTTGCGGCACTGGTACGTCGGGGTTAGTGCCGTGTGAACGCCGCGTTGCCGCAGGCGAAGATGTCGCCGCCGCAGCCAGGTGTGGCGGCCATCCTGACGACCGGGCCGTCGTCGGGTGCCCTTGACAGGAATCCGCCTGAGGCATGTAGCTGAAGCGACTCGAGGTCGCGGCACGGCGTTCGACCTGAGTAGTGGGGCAAGCGCAATCGGTGAAGCTGTCACGCGTGCCGTTGTTCCGTTACTGACATCTATCTGCCGATGATCTTGCAGAGTTGACTTTCTGCTACATGTCAGAACGCAGGCCAGGACGCCTGCCTACTGACATGAATCTTGGCGAGCCACAGGGGGGCGCCGGCACCCTGCACGCCAATGCGCCGGTGGACGTACCGGCCCGGCTCGAGGCGCTCGGCATGCTGGGTGGCCTGCCGAGGGCCGCCCTGCACGCCCAGGCCGTGGCGGCCCTCCAGGTGATTCTCCAGGTACGCCGGATCGACCGCGGCCGCGTCCTGGACTCGGTCGGGGTGCTGCTGCCGACGGGGGAGCAGCACCTCGCCACCGTCATCCCCGCCTGGCAGCGGGGACGCGGCGCAGGCCCGGGCGCACCGGCCCTTGCCCGCCTGCTGACCGAGCGCGGGGTGGCCGTCCCGCCCGTTCTGGGGTGTCAGGGATGACGGCCGCCCCGCCCACGGCCTGGCCGTGGCTCCTCGCGGCGGCACTGCTGGTCGCCGCCGCCGTGGTCGCCGCATGGCCGGCCCGCACGGCGCTGCGCCGCCTGGCCCCGCCTCGGTCCCCGCTGGCCTCGGTCAACGGCTCTGCCGTACGCGCCCTGCTCGCCCGGCGACCTCGGCGCACCCTCATCGGTGCCGTCGCAGCCGTCGCCGTCGCAGGCTTCGTCCTCGGCGGGCCCGTGGCCGCGCTGGTCGGCGCGGTGTACGCGGCGCTCGGGGCGCGCGAGCTCACCCGGCGGCTCACCGACCGGCAGGCCGCCGTCGAGCGGTCCCGCAGCCTCGACGAGCTGAGTGCCCTGGCCGCCGATCTCCGGGCCGGGCTGGGCTTTTCCGCGATGCCCGCGATCGGTGGGCGCCTCGGCCGGCTCGCGGGGTCCGCGCAGCGGCTGTCCGACCGTACGGGCGCACCGACCGCCGACCTCGTGGATCGCATCGAGGCCGACGCACGTGCCGCTGACCGGGCCCGAGCCGCCGCTGTAGCCCAAGCCGCAGGCGCGCAGGCAACCGCGCTGTTGCTGGCTGCCCTGCCCCTCGGTGGGATCGCGCTCGGCTACTTCATCGGGGTGGATCCGCTGCGGGTGCTGCTCCACACCCCGATCGGGGCAGCGTGCGCCACGGGCGCGGCACTCCTGCAGGGCGCCGGCCTGACCTGGGCGGGCCGCCTGACCGCCGGAGCCGCGCGATGACGGCCTCCACCTGCGGCGCGGAGGCGATCCTGCGCGTCGGCGGCCCGGTCCAGATCCCGCTCCAGCCCTGTTGCGTCGCGGTCCTGCTGCGAGCCTCGCGGATGCCGTACGCCGCTCCCGCCACCGTCGCCTGCCCCCTGCGCGCCGACCTGCGAGCCCTGACCCGCCCCGCCGTGATTCGCCGGGCCGCCGCATGATCCGCCGGATCGTCGTCGCGCTCACCTGCGGCGCGGCGATCCTCTGGTACGCCGGTCACTGGTGGGGCATCCCGGTCGCCGCGGTCGTCGCGTACGGGATCGACCGATGGCTGAAACGCCAGGAGCCGGCCGACGTGCGCGCCAGCCGTACGCGGGCCGAGGCGGACCTGCCGCTCGCGGCCGACCTGCTGGCGGCGGCTCTGCGCGCGGGTGCACCGGTCGACCACGCCGCCTCCGCCGTCGCCGAGGCGCTGGGCGGTCCGCTCGCGGAACGCCTCGACCGCGTCGCCCGCTCGCTCCGCCTGGGCGCCGACCCGCCCGAGGCCTGGTCCCACCTGGCCGGCGTCACGGGCGCGGACCGCCTCACCGCGGCGGCGGTCCGCTCGAGCGCCAGCGGAGGGGCCCTGTCCGGGGCATGCACGCGTCTCGCCGACGACCTGCGTGCCGACCGGGCCATCGCCGCGGAGGCGGCCGCCCGGCGCGCCGGAGTCCTGATCGTCCTTCCCCTGGGCCTGTGCTTCCTGCCGGCGTTCCTGCTCGCCGGCCTCGTACCGGTCGTCGTCGCCGTCCTCGGCGACGTCCTCTGACCCATCAACCACGACAAGAAGGAGCATCCGTGTACCGACTCATCGCCCGCCTCGCCACCCTCCGTGCCGAGGCCGGCCGCGACGACGGCATGAACACCGCGGAGTACGCGGTCGGCACCCTGGCCGCCGTCGCCTTCGCCGGCGTCCTGCTCAAGGTCCTGACCAGCCCCACCGTTCAGCAGTCGCTGACCCGGGTGATCAACGAGGCGCTGAAGTGACCGAGCGCCGGCGGTCCGGCCGCCCTCGACATTCGCCCGCCGGTCCGGGTGGCCCGTCCGCTCAGGACGGTCCCGGAGGTTCGCTGGTTCACGGCCGCGCGCGACGACTCGTACGGTTCGGCGACAGGGGGTCGTTCACGGCCGAACTCGCGGCCGGGCTGCCGGCGCTCATGCTTCTGCTCTTCTCCGGTCTCACCGCTGTCACCGCCGTGACCACCAAGGGCCGATGTGTGGACGCCGCCCGCGACGGCGCCCTCATCGCCGCCCGCGGTGGTGCGGGCCCCGCGGAGGCGATCCGGGCCGCGCCCCCGGGTGCCGACGTCGACCTCATCGACGGCGGCGACACGGTGACGGTGACCGTACGAGCTCCGGTGGCCGTCCTCGGCGCACGCCTGCCCGCGGTGACGGTCGAAGGCAGCGCCACGGCAGCACGCGAACCGGAGATGACCCGGTGACCCGCTACGACCGGACCGTCCGTGATCGTGGCGCCGCGTCGATCCTTGTGCTGGCGGTGGGCCTCGTCCTCGTCGCGGGCGGTGTGGCCGGCGCGGCCGTCGGTGCCGCGCGGGTCGGGCGGCACCAGGCCCGGACGGCGGCCGACCTGGGCGCCCTCGCAGGGGCGATGCGGGCCGTCGAAGGACAGGAAGTCGCCTGCGCACGGGCCGCCCAGCTGGTGGCGGCGAACGGAGGCCGGCTGACCGGATGCCGGCTGGAGGGGCGGGACATTGTGGTCGTGGCGGAAACCGCGGTCGAGCCGTTGCCGGGACCCCGGCGCCACACATCAGCCACGGCCAGAGCGGGCCCGGTCGACCGCTGAGCAGCTGTCAGATGGCGGCGCCCACGTGGGCGCCGGCCGAGTCCCGATCCTCGTCGCCTATCCGTCGTGCCTGAGCGGTCGCCTGCTGGGCCTGCCGGGTCAGGTGGCCGAGGGCCTCGCGCTGCTGGGCGACCTCGTTGCGGATCACGGCGGTGACGGAGCTGATGCGGTTGATGCCCGCGGTCATCGACGTGATCGCGCTCGTGACCGCGCCGGCGTCGGTCCGCAGCGATTCGATGATCACTGCGATCTCGTCGGTGAACTTCGCGGTGTCCCGGGACAGTTCCTTGACCTCGGCGGCGACGATGCTGAAGCTCTTGCCGGCTTCCCCGGCTCGTGCCGACTCGATGGTGGCGTTGAGCGCGAGCAGGTTCGTCTGGTCGGCGAGGCCGCTGATCACCGTGGCCACCCCGCCGATGCGCTGCAGGCTCTCGGCGAGCACGGCCACCGCCCGGTCCACGTCGTGAGCCTGCTCGACGACACCGGCGGCGACGTTGTCCGCGGTCGACACCTGCCCGTCGATCGACGTGGCGGTTTGCTCGACGGTACGGACCTGGTCGACCACTCGCGACAGGGGCCCGGCGACGAGGGTGTTCGTTTCGCTGAGCAGGCGCTGGGCGCGTACGCGGGAGCGTTCCTCGGCGGCGCGCTGGTCGTCGAGCAGGGTGCGCATCTGCTCGTCGAGCTGGTTCCGTTCGGTGAGCGTGGCCTGCAGCGACTCCTGAGTACGCCGCTGCTCCTGAAGCTGGGCGCGGTTGCTCGCGATCATCCGCTGGTTCTGCTTGAGGGTGATGGCCATCCGGACGAGGGCGACCAGGAGGGCGAGCCCGGCGAGGACGACACCGACCATGGTGAGCTGCAGCGGTCCACCGAGTACCAGCACGCCGAGCGGCAGCAGGCAGAAGATGACGGGCGACAGCAGGCCCCGGTCGCTGTCGTTCTCGGGAAGTGGCCTGTCGGTGAAGCAGGTGACCGCGGTGGCAACGCCGAGGGCGCCGGAGAGGACGAGGACGTCGCCGAAGCGGTCGAGGTAAGCCACGATGCCCAGGTACAGCAGGTCGGCGGTCTCCCAGGCGAGCACCGCACAGATCAGCACGGCCCACCGGCGGTCGACTTTCCAGTTGTTGAGCGACAGCGCGCTGACCACGACCCCGAGCAGGATCAGGTCGGCGATCGGGTACGACAGGTTCGTGGCGTTCACCCAGAATCCCGCGTCGCTGTCGTCGGAGAGCGTGACGGGCAGGGACACACAGACCACCACCGAGGCGATCGCGAGCCCGCTGAGCACGCCGTCGAGCTTGGCCGTCACGGTGGCGCGCCCGATGCGCCGGCGCATCAGGAGGAGCAGGACGACGTACTCGGCGGGATAGATCGACAGCCACAGGGCGTCCGCGAGGGAGGGGGTGGACAGCTCGCCGTTCCGCTCGATCAACCAGGCCACCAGGCCACCGATCGCGTCGAGTAGCAGGCCTGCGCCCATGACCCCGGCGATCAGGCGATGATTCGGCCGGAGGACGGCTGTGATGATGCACGCGAGAGCGCCGCACAGCAACACGGCGTTGAAGAACCACGTCGCGAACATGTCGCTGTCCCGGCCGGCGCCGGTGACCGTCTGGATCCACATCACCGACAGCACGAGAACGCCGATCGCCAGGAACGCGATGGTGGGGCGCGGGACGGGAAGGGACCCCTCGGGGGCGCCCGATGACGTCGCCGGTGCCGCAAGATCGTCGCGCGACTCGTTCATAGGACCAATATGACCGAAAAGAGTGATGGTGTCCGGGCTTCCCCGCGATGATCCGAGGTGGCGGCGCGCCACGGCGGAACCGGCCGGAGTCGGCCGCTGAACTGCGCTGCCGGTTTCTCAGGCCGCGGTCGGCTCGTCCGCGGAGGTGCGTTCCGGGAGGGCGGCCAGCACCCCGTCCAGGACCGAGACCGCCTTGGCCTTGTCGAGGGGGTTGTTGCCGTTACCGCACTTCGGGCTCTGCACACACGACGGGCAGCCGGCATCACACCCGCACGAGGCGATCGCCTCCCGGGTCGCCCGCAACCATTCCGCTGCCGTCCCGTACGCCCGCTCCGCGAAGCCCGCGCCGCCCGGATGGCCGTCGTACACGAAGACCGTCGGCGCCTGCGTGTCCGCGTGGTTGGCGGTCGACAGGCCGCCGATGTCCCACCGGTCGCAGGTGGCCATCAGCGGCAGGAGGCCGATCGCGGCATGCTCGGCGGCGTGCAGGGCGCCCGGCACGTCCGGAGGTTCGACGCCCGCGGCGAGCAGGGCCCGTGGCGAGACGGTGAACCAGACGGCGACCGTCCGCAGCTCGCGGGGCGGCAGGTCCAGCGGACGGGTGTCGATCACCTCGCCGGTGCCGATGCGGCGCCGCTGGTACGAGACGACCTGGTTGGTGACGTCCACCTCGCCCAGGAAGAGGCCGACCGGGCCGGCGTCCACGTACTCGCGGACCGAGACCACCGACAGGTCCGTCACGTCGCGGGCGTGGGTGGACCAGTCCGGCTCCGCCGCGTGGACGAGCGCCACCGCGTCGTCCAGGTCCAGGTCGTCGACCACATAGGAGGCACCTTGATGCAGGTAGACCGCGCCCTGGTGGAGCATGACGTGCGACGAGCCCTGGTCGACCGTGCCGAGCAGGCGGCCCGTCGCCGACTCGACCACCGCCACCGGGGCGCCGCCCGTGCCGCGCAGGTCGACCTCCGGGCGCCCCTTGTGGGTCCAGTACCAGCCCGTCGGGCGTTTGCGCAGTCCTCCCGTCCGGGTCAGACCCTCCACCGCGTCGCGCGCGGCGCGGCCACCGAACATCTCCAGATCCGCCGGGCGCAGCGGGGCCTCCGCGGCCGCGCAGCACAGTTGCGGGCCCAGCACGTACGGGTTGGCCGGGTCGAGCACCGTGGCCTCGACCGGGCGGCCGAACAGCGCCTCGGGATGGTGCACGAGGTACGTGTCCAGCGGGTCGTCGCGGGCCACGAGAACCGCGAGCGCCTCCCCGCCGGCCCGGCCCGCGCGACCGGCCTGCTGCCACAGCGACGCGCGGGTGCCCGGGTAACCACAGATCAGCACCGCGTCCAGCCCGACGAGGTCCACTCCCAGCTCGAGGGCGTTCGTCGACGCGAGGGCGAGCAGATCACCCGACATCAGCGCCCGCTCGATCGCGCGCCGGTCCTCGCGCAGATAACCCGCCCGGTACGCCGCCACACGCCGCCCGAGCCCGGGGACCGCCTCGTCGAGGGAACGCCGCGTCATGGTCGCCACGACTTCCGCGGCGCGGCGGGAACGGACGAAGGCGAGCGTACGGGTTCCCGCGACCACCGCGTCGGTGAGCAGATCCGCGGTCTCGCTCAGGGCGGACCGTCGCGTCGGAGGCAGATCGGGATCCTCGTGCGGCAGCAGCGGCGGCTCCCACAGCGCGAAGGTGACCGCCCCGCGCGGCGACGCATCCTCGGTCACCGCGATCACCGGAAGCCCGGTGAGGCGCGACGCCGCGTCCTGCGGGTCGCCCGACGTGGCGGACGCGAGGACGAACGTGGGGGAGCTGCCGTACTGGGCGGCCAACCGGCGCAGGCGGCGCAGGACGTGCGACACGTGCGAGCCGAACACGCCACGGTAGGTGTGGCACTCGTCGATCACGACGTACGCGAGACGGCGCAGGAAGGGGGCCCAGCGGGCATGACCGGGCAGCATGGCGTGGTGCAGCATGTCCGGGTTCGTCAGCACGAAACGGGAGTGCTGCCGGATCCACTCGCGCTCCTCGCGCGGCGTGTCACCGTCGTATGTGGCCGGCCGTACGCCGTCGAGCCCGAGGCGCGCGACGGCCCGCAACTGGTCCGCGGCCAGCGCCTTGGTCGGCGAGAGATACAGCACGGTCGCCCGCGGATCCTCGAGCAGCCGGCTCAGTGCGGGCATCTGGTACGCGAGGGACTTGCCGGAGGCCGTGCCCGTGGCGAGCACGACGTGCTGCCCCGCGTGGGCGAGCGAGGCGGCGGCGGCCTGATGCTCCCAGGGCTCGAAGGCGTACGCCTCCCGCAGCGGACGCGGCACCCACTCCGGCCACGGCACCGTACGCCCGGCCCGTGCCGCGACCCGCTCGACATGCGTGATCGGCGAATCCTCGACGGACGCCCGCCGCGCCCGAAGCCGGTGCAGCAGCTCCGCGGGCCCCAGCGCGGCAAGCCCACCCTGCCCGCTGTCCGCCCGCGTTGCCGGCACGTCCCCCCGCGCTGCTGGCACGTCCGCCTGTTTCGCCGGGGCGACGGAGTGCGCAGGTGGCTCGTCGGTTCGGGCGGCGGGAACGGCCGGTTTGCCCTGACCCGCCGCGGGGTCGCCCGGAACAGTGGCCGAAATGTCCGGTGCTGTCGAGCTCACGTCCTGCACTGTGACATCGGTATGCCCCGAACCCCAAACGGGTACGACGGTGGGTGCCGCGCGCCGGGGGATGACCGTCGGTGGTTAGATTCGCTGGGGAGATCGGCTGCCTGAGGGCTTGCCCGGAGGGAGGAGGACCGATGGAGCTGTCGCTGACCAGCCGGACCGTCGGCGAGCACACGGTGCTCGACGTCGGCGGGGAGGTCGACGTCTACACCGCCCCGCGCCTGCGCGAACGTCTCGTCGAGCTGGTCGACGGGGGATCGCGTCACGTGGTGGTGGACCTCGGCCGGGTCGACTTCCTCGACTCCACCGGGCTGGGCGTGCTCGTCGGCGCACTCAAGCGGCTACGCGCCGCCAGTGGAACCTTCGGCCTGGTCTGCTCGAAGGAACCGCTGCTCAAAATTTTCCGGATCACCGCCCTCGACCAGGTCTTCCCGATCTACCCCTCCATCGAGGCGGCCACCTCGACGGCGTCCGGCGAACGCGACGACACCCCTCCGACGGCGTGATGGCGACGGTACGGCTGTCGTTCTCGCCCGCGCCGGTGCACGTCCGCACCGCCCGGCTGGTCGGCGTGGCGGTCGCTCGGCGCGCGGGGGTCGCCGAGGACCTGCTCGACGAGGTACGCCTGGCGATCGGCGAGGCCTGCACCCGAGCGGTGGCGCTGCACAACCAGTACAACCTGCCCGACCTCGTCATGGTCGAGATGTCCGACGCGGACTCGTACACGGTGCGGGTGATCGACCGCGCGCCGATCGAGGCCAGCATCGGCCTGACGAAGCTGCCGCCGGACGAGTTGGCGGACGAGTCGCTCACGGACGAGGCGCTGACCACGGGCGTGGGGTTCGCGCTGCTCGCCGGCTTCGTCGACGACCTGCAGGTCCGCCCGGTCGAGGAGGGCGCGGGCACCGAGGTCCGCATGGTCTGGCCGGTCCACCGCCGCTGACCACCCCACCCCACCCCAACCCGCGCCGACTCCACCGCGGCCGGCGTCGGCTTGAACGCCGCCACGCCGGTTGACTACCACCCGCGTCGGCTTGACCGCTGCCCGCGTCCGCCTGACGCCGCCCGCGTCGGCCTGACGCCGCCCGCGTCGGCCTGACGCCGCCCGCGTCGGCCTGACTGCCGCCCGCGTCGGCTTGACTGCCGTCCGCGTCGGCTTGATTGCCGCCCGCGCTGCGTAGCTGTCGGCGCGGCCGCGAAGACCGGGCAAGTCCGGCCGGTCACGGACGGACCGCGAGCTCTCCCGCGCGCCGGACCGCTGGACCGCGGCCCAGAAGGACATAATGGACACCGGCGCCTGGGCCGGCCGGGGGGCGACCGGAAACGACGCCATGCGAACGGCGCCGGACGAAGGGGAAGCCTCCGCCGAGAGTCCCGCGCAAACACCACTCAGCGCAAAAAGGACGCCGTTCGGCGCAAGGCCCCGGAAAGCCCAGCTAGGAGCCCGGAGCCTAGGCCGTCACCCGTTCGAACGCCAACCGCTAACACAGCGGTAAACATCACCACGACACGGCCGGAGCCAGGTGTGACCACCACCACCCCTGGCCGCTACAGTACGCCGGTAATCAGCTACTGCTCCCTGGTCCCGCGGCCGCGGGACCCGGTTTGTCGTCTCCCCGGATGCGGGGATGCGCCCGGTTCGTCCACTACCGGGTGCGGTCGGTGTACAGGAGGACATTGATGTCCGGGACCTCCATATCCCTCGCCGCGGAGAGCGGCGGGGCGTCCCTCAGCGGTTCGAACGTCACGTTCGTCATCGTCGCGGTGGTGTTCGCGCTCGTCGCGCTCGCCTTCGCCGCCATGTTCGTGCAGTCGGTCCTCAAGGCCGGGCGCGGCACCACCAACATGCAGGAGATCGCGGGCGCTGTGCAGGAGGGTGCGTCCGCGTACCTGTTCCGGCAGTTCAAGACCCTGGCGATCTTCGTCGTCATCGCGGTCGTGCTGCTGTTCCTGCTGCCCGTGCACGGGGACAGCGACAACGAGACCGCGGTGAAGATCGGCCGGTCGCTGTTCTTCGTCGTCGGCGCGGTGTTCAGTTCGTTCATCGGTGGCGCCGGCATGGCGCTGGCGACGCGGGCGAACCTGCGCGTCGCCGCTGCCGCGGGTGAGTCCGGCGGCCGCGAGAAGGCGATGGGCATCGCGTTCCGTACCGGTGGCGTGGTCGGCTTCCTCACCGTGGGCCTCGGCCTGTTCGGTGGCGCGCTGGTCGTGCTCATCTACCGCGACGACGCCCCGACCGTGCTCGAGGGCTTCGGCTTCGGCGCCGCGCTGCTCGCCATGTTCATGCGGGTCGGCGGCGGCATCTTCACGAAGGCGGCGGACGTCGGCGCCGACCTGGTCGGCAAGGTCGAGCAGGGCATCCCCGAGGACGACCCGCGCAACGCCGCGACGATCGCGGACAACGTGGGCGACAACGTCGGCGACTGCGCCGGCATGGCGGCCGACCTCTTCGAGTCGTACGCGGTCACGCTCGTCGCCGCCCTGATCCTGGGCCAGGCGGCGTTCGGCCAGGACGGCCTGATCTTCCCGCTGATCGTCTCGACGGTCGGCGTGGTCATCGCCATCGTCGGTGTCTTCATCACGCGGCTGCGCGCCTCGGACCGCAACGGCCTGACCGCCATCAACCGGGCGTTCTACATCTCGGCCGTGCTGTCGGCCATCATCGTGGCGATCGTCAGCTTCATCTACCTGCCGGCCACGTTCGCCGGGTTCAACGACGCCTCCCTGGACGCCGGTGTCGTCGCCAGCGACCGCAACCCGCGCCTGGTAGCCATCGGCGCGGTCGTGATCGGCATCGTGCTCGCCGCCGCCATCCAGGCCCTGACCGGCTACTTCACCGAGGTGCAGCGGCGCCCGGTGCAGGACATCGGCAAGTCGTCGCAGACCGGTGCGGCCACCGTGGTCCTCGCGGGCGTCAGCGTCGGCCTGGAGTCGGCGGTCTACTCGGCCCTGCTCATCGGCGCCGGGGTCTACGGTGCGTTCCTGCTCGGCGGTTCCTCCATCACGCTGTCGCTCTTCGCGGTCGCGCTGGCCGGCACCGGCCTGCTGACCACGGTCGGCGTCATCGTCGCGATGGACACCTTCGGGCCGATCTCGGACAACGCGCAGGGCATCGCCGAGATGTCGGGCGACGTGGACGAGCGCGGCGCGCAGATCCTGACCGAGCTCGACGCGGTCGGCAACACCACGAAGGCGATCACCAAGGGCATCGCGATCGCGACGGCCGTCCTCGCCGCCACGGCGCTGTTCGGCTCGTACACGAACACGCTGTCGTCGTCGCTGGCCGACGCCGGGATCAGCCCCGACCGGATCGGCGGCGAGATCCTCGGCCTGCTGAACATCTCCAACCCGCGCAACCTGGTCGGCCTGCTGATCGGCGCCGCGGTCGTGTTCCTCTTCTCCGGCCTGGCGATCAACGCCGTCTCCCGCTCGGCGGGCGCGGTCGTGATGGAGGTACGCCGCCAGTTCCGCGACTTCCCCGGCATCATGGACGGCACCCAGCGCCCCGAGTACGGCCGGGTGGTCGACATCTGCACCCGCGACGCGCAGCGTGAGCTGCTCACCCCGGGTCTGCTGGCGATCATGGCGCCGATCGCGGTGGGCTTCGGCCTGGGCGCCGGGGCGCTGGCGGCGTACCTGGCCGGTGCGATCGGTGCGGGCACGCTGATGGCGGTGTTCCTGGCCAACTCCGGTGGCGCCTGGGACAACGCGAAGAAGCTGGTCGAGGACGGCGCGTACGGCGGCAAGGGCTCCGACGCCCACGCCGCGACGGTCATCGGCGACACCGTCGGCGACCCGTTCAAGGACACCGCCGGCCCGGCCATCAACCCGCTGCTGAAGGTGATGAACCTGGTGTCGCTGCTGATCGCCCCGGCCGTCGTGGCCTGGAGCGTCGGCACGGACCAGAACACCGCCCTGCGCGTGACGATCTCGGTCGTGGCAGCGCTGATCATCGTGGCGGCGGTCGTCTGGAGCAAGCGCAAGCCGATCTCGATGGGCGACGAGGCCCCGGCGTCGGCGTCCACCTCGGAGAAGGTCAGCGCCTGATCCGAAGCGGTCTGGGAGGGCACTCGGCGCTCGCCGGGTGCCCTCCGTCGTACGTTGGCCGTACGCTGCAATCCATGCGCACGGCCCGCTCCACCTTCTTACTCATCGTCTGCTCGCTCGTCGTGACGCTGGGTGCGTGCTCGAGCGGTCCCGCGCCGCGCGCCTGGGCCACCTCGGTGTGCAAGGTGCTCGCCCCCTGGCGTACGGAGATCGGCACGCTCGCGACCCGCACGCAGCAGCAGATGACCGCCGCGACGACGCCCGCCCAGGCGAAGGAGAACCTGATGCGGCTCTTCGGCGGCGCGGAGTCGGCCAGCGAGAGGGCCCGCGCCGGGGTGGAGAAGGCCGGCGTGCCCGACGTCGACCAGGGCGAGAAGGTGGCGGAGAGCTTCACGGCGTCGCTGAGCGCCATGCGCGACGCGTACGGCCGGGCCAGGACGGGCATCGAGGGGCTGCAGACCAGCCCGTCGAAGGACTTCTACGCCAAGGTCGGCACGGTCGTCGAGACGTTGAACACCGAGTACAAGGCCAGCGAGCTCGACACCAGCAACCTCTCGTCGGTCGAGCTCAAGGAAGCCTTCGACGAAGTCCCGGAGTGCCGCTGATCATGGCGGAGAGCACAGAGCCGGAGTGCCGCTGATCATGGCCGAGCCCGGGTGGCCGCTGATCCCGCGCGAGGTGCTGCCCGCGCCGGTCGAGCCCGCCCGTGTCCGGTCCCGCCGGGCCGCCACCACCACCGCGCCCTCCGGCAAGCAGCTGTCGGTCTTCGGGGTGGAGGCCGTCGACCCTTCGCTGGCCGACCTGGCGGGCCTGCTGGCCGGCCCGGGGACGCTCGGCCGGATGGGCGGTACGGCCCGCGTCGCCGTCCGGGTGGACGCGGCCTGGCGGGTGCACGTGCTGGTGGAGGAGCTGGTCTCCCGGGGCCTGGTGGTCAACTGGCACCCGGTGGCCGAGGGGTCGCGCGACGAGCCGCCGGCGGATTTGATCGCAGTGCCGATCGACGATGAGCCCGTCGACGATGAGCCCGCCCCCGAGGAGCCCGCCGTAGAGGAGCTTCCCGTCGAGGAGGTGGCGGACGACACGGTGGTGGAGCCGGAGCCCGCGGGAGGGAAGCCCGCAGAGCTCGCTTACGAACCTCCCAAGGCCGGACAGGACGGACAGGACGGACAGGGCGGCGAGGGTGCGCCGCCGGTGGCGTTCGAGGTGCGGACCGCGTACAGCAGCCGCTTGAACGGTCTTGCCCGCGGCTGGCCGCCGCCCTCCGGCAGGCTGTTCCTCAACGGGCCGAGGCTGCGCCTCTGGGTCGCCGCGGCGGGGTCACCCCGGCCGCAGGGGTACGCGCTCGGTCTGAATCCCGACGGGTTGCTTGACAAAGCCATTGATGACGCTCTCGCCCGGGTGGGGCTGGCGGGCACGATCCAGGCCGGTCCGGCGTACGTGATCGCAGGTCGCAGGCGTCTCGCCCGGCTCGCCGAACTGATCGGCGAACGGCCCGCCGCGGCCCCGGCGCGACTGTGGCCGGGCAGCGCCGCTGCGTGATCTTCCCCGATTGTGTACGACACGACGGCATGTTCCCGGTGTACGGTGTCGCCGTCGGACGCGTGCGGTGGCCGGACCGTTACCATCCGACTTCTGTCTGCCCGGGGAATGTCAGCTCGTCCGGCGCGTTACGTTGAACGTCCGCGTGCCCGCCGTCCGCGACGGGCCGCCGAGTGAACCGAAGTGTGGGAGTGCCGTGCCGAGTAACGCCAGGACGATCCGTCTGGTCATCGTCGAGTCTCCGTCGAAGGCCAAGACGATCGCCGGTTACCTGGGCCCCGACTATTTCGTCGAGGCCTCCTTCGGCCATGTCCGTGACCTGCCGAAGAACGCCGACGAGGTGCCCGAGAAGTACAAGGGCGAGTCGTGGGCGCGGCTCGGCGTCGACGTCGACAACGGCTTCCACCCCCTGTACGTCGTCTCCTCCGACCGCCGCCAGCAGATCGCGAAGCTGAAGCAGCTGGCCAAGGAGGTCGACGAGATCTTCCTCGCCACCGATGAGGACCGCGAGGGCGAGGCCATCGCGTGGCACCTGGTCGAGACGATCAAGCCGAAGGTCCCGGTCAAGCGGATGGTCTTCCACGAGATCACCCGGCCGGCGATCCAGGCGGCGGTCGCCAACCCGCGCGAGATCGACAAGGACCTGGTCGACGCCCAGGAGGCGCGGCGCATCCTCGACCGGCTGTACGGCTACGAGGTCAGCCCGGTGCTGTGGAAGAAGGTCATGCCGAAGCTGTCGGCGGGCCGGGTCCAGTCCGTGGCGACGCGCATCGTGGTCGAGCGCGAGCGGCAGCGCATGGCCTTCCGCACGGCCGAGTACTGGGACATCAACGCCCAGCTGGCCGTGCAGGGCAAGGTCGAGGGGCCGCGCAACTTCTCGGCGACGCTGATCGCGCTCAACGGCGACCGCATCGCCACCGGCAAGGACTTCGAGCCCACCACCGGGCGGATCAAGCCCGGCGCGGCGGTCGTGCACCTCGACGGCGACGGTGCCCGCGGGCTCGCCGCCCGGCTCGAGGACCGGCCGTTCCAGGTCACCCGGGTCGAGGAGAAGCCGTACCGGCGCCGGCCGTACGCGCCGTTCATCACCTCGACGCTGCAGCAGGAGGCCGCGCGCAAGCTGCGCATGTCGTCGCAGCAGACTATGCGGACCGCTCAGCGGCTGTACGAGAACGGCTACATCACGTACATGCGTACCGACTCGGTGAACCTGTCGGAGACGGCCATCGCGGCCGCCCGCCGGCAGATCGCCGAGCTGTACGGAGAGCGCAGCGTCCCGCCGGAGCCGCGCCGCTACACCGGCAAGGTCAAGAACGCGCAGGAGGCGCACGAGGCGATCCGCCCCGCCGGCGACACCTTCCGGGCTCCCGGCGAGCTGGCCAACGAGCTCTCCGGCGAAGAGTTCCGCCTGTACGAGCTGATCTGGCGGCGTACGGTCGCCTCGCAGATGACCGACGCGGTCGGCAACTCGATCTCCGTGCGCATCCGGGCGGTCTCCACCGCTCAGGAGGAGGCGGACTTCGCCGCGACCGGCAAGACGATCACCGACCCGGGTTTCCTGCGCGCCTACGTCGAGTCGTCCGACGACGAGAACGCCGAGGCCGAGGACGCCGAGCGCCGCCTGCCCAACCTCGTCAAGGACCAGCCGCTGACGGCCGAGGAGCTCGCCGCGGTGGGCCACCACACCAGCCCGCCGGCCCGCTACACCGAGGCGTCGCTGGTCAAGGCCCTCGAGGAGCTGGGCATCGGCCGCCCGTCGACGTACGCCTCGATCATGCAGACGATCCAGGATCGCGGGTACGTGGAGAAGCGCGGCCAGGCGCTGATCCCGACGTTCATCGCGTTCGCCGTGATCGGGCTGATGGAGAAGCACTACCCGCGGCTGGTCGACTACAACTTCACCGCCGCGATGGAGAACGACCTCGACGGCATCGCCGGGGGCGACCACGCCTCGCTGGACTTCCTCAGCGCGTTCTACTTCGGCAGCCGGAGCGCCGACCCGGACGACTCGATCGCCCAGGCGGGCGGCCTGCGCAAGCTGGTCACCGACAACCTCAGCGCCATCGACGCGCGGTCGATCAACTCGATCCCGCTCTTCGACGACGAGGAGGGCCGGCACATCGTCGTGCGGGTCGGCCGTTACGGCCCCTACCTGCAGCGCCAGCTCCCGGAGGCCACCGAGGAGTCGCCGAACGACCGGGTCTCCATCCCGGACGGTGTCGCGCCCGACGAGCTGACCCCGGAAAAGGTCAAGGAACTGTTCCTCGGCGGCGGCGGGGAGAAGAACCTCGGCGAGGACCCGTCCAGCGGTGAGTCTGTGGTGCTCAAGTCCGGCCGCTTCGGCCCGTACGTGGAGAGCGGGGAACGGCGGTCGTCGCTGTTCCGCACCCAGTCGCCGGAGACGCTCACGCTGGAGCAGGCGCTGCAGCTGCTCACCCTGCCCCGGGTCGTCGGCAAGGACCCCGAGGGCGCGGAGATCGTCGCCAAGAACGGCAAGTTCGGCCCGTATGTGCAGCGCGGCACCGACTCGCGGTCGCTGCAGCGTGAGGACGAGCTCTTCACGATCACGCTGGACGAGGCGCTGGCCCTGCTGGCGGCCCCGAAGACCCGCCAGCGCGGGGCGGCCAAGCCGCCGCTGCGCGAGCTCGGCCCCGACCCGGCCACCCAGAAGCCCATGGTGATCAAGGAGGGCCGATTCGGCCCTTACGTCACCGACGGCGAGTTCAACGCGTCGCTGCGGCGCGGGCAGACGCCGGAGGAGCTGACCGTCGAGCAGGCCTCGGAGATGCTCGCCGAGAAGCGCGCGAAGGGTCCGGCGCCGAAGAAGGCCGCGAAGAGGGCGCCGGCCAAGAAGGCCGCCGACGGTGCCGAGCCCGCGAAGAAGGCGGCCACCAAGAAGGCCGCCGCGAAGAAGGCGCCGGCCAAGAAGGCGACCGCCCGCAAGGCGACCAACGCCGCGCCGGCCGCGAAGAAGGCAGCGCCGAAGAAGGCGGCCCCCGCGAAGGCGACGGCCGCCGCCGACTGAGCCACGCGGCGCGATTCCCTGCGGAAACACCGACAGGGGGTTGTCGCCGCCGCCCTCGAGAGTGGTCGTGCCGGGAGATGCCCGGCACGACTCCTTGAGGGGGATGACATGGCCGGAATCAACGGCATCGCCTGGTTCGAGATCGGTACGGACGACCCGGCGGCCGCGGAGCGCTTCTACGGCGACGTGTTCGGCTGGAGCGTCGCGCACGACGGCGCGGCGAGCACGGATCCGGCCTACCAGGTGATCACCACGGGCAGCCTGCGCGGCGGCCTCTTCGCGACCCGCGGCGAGATGCCCAACTACGCCGTGTTCACCGTGCTGGTGGACGACGTGGAGGCGGCGTGCCGGCGCGTCGAGGCGGCGGGCGGCTCGATCCAGCGGGCGCCGCAGACCAACCCGATCGGTGTGACGTTCGCGCATCTGCTCGACCCCTCCGGCAACCACTTCGCGGTCTTCAGCCCTGGTCAGCCCAATGTGAGCTGATGGACCGGCCCGTACGGAATGTCGAGGTCTTCCCGGCTCAGCGTGCGCGGCGCCGGGACCTCGGCGGTGACCGCCACCGACGTGATGCGGTCCGTGCGGAACACCCGCAGCGCATCGCGCATCCGGCACCAGGCGACGAGATACCAGTGAGCCTCCTTGCCGACGTAGCCGAGCGGCTCGACCTCGCGCGTGGTGGCGGCGCCTTCGCGGTCCCCGTACCGGATGCGGAGCACGCGGCGAGCGGCCACGGCGTCGCTCACCGGGCGGGGGATCGGTGTCGCCGGACCCGGTCCACCGAGCAGATGGACGCGGCCGGCGAGGTCGTGGGCAGCCGCGGCATCGTCGGCCTGCATCGCCGCGACCAGTTTCCGCAGCGCCGAGCCCGCGGCCGCGCGGAACGGCGTGCCCTGCATCCCGTGCAGCGCCACCGCCATCGCGACGGCCTCGCCCGGGGTCAGGTTGACCGGTGGAAGCGTGCGCGTCTTGTCCAGGCAGTAACCGCCCGTGCGGCCCGGTTCGGCATAGATCGGCACGCCCGACTGCTGCAGGGCGCCGATGTCACGCTCGACCGTGCGGGCGCTGACCTCGAAGCGGCCGGCGAGCCAGCGCGCGCTGCGCGGCCGGGGCGCGACCGCGCGCAGCTCCTCGACCAGGGCATACAGGCGGTCGGTGCGATTCATGGCCCCAACTTAGGGGCGGGGTACGACAGAAAATCAGGCGCCGAGGACCCGGTCCAGGTACGGGTTCGCAAAAACACGATTCGGATCGAGCCGATCACGCATCGCTACGAAGTCGTCGAAGCGGGGGTACGCGCGCCGCAGCGAATCCGCGTTCCGATAATGCAGTTTGCCCCAGTGCGGCCGGCCGCCCAGCGGCTCGCACACCGCCTCGAACGCCTGGAAGTACGGCTCGTACGGGCTGCCCGAGAACTGGTGCACCGCGATGTACGCCGAGTCCCGCCCGTACCCGTGCGAGAGCCAGATGTCGTCCGGGCCGGTGAACCGCACCTCGACCGGGAACTGCACCTTGAACGGCAACTTCTCGACGATCCGGGGCAGTGCCGACAGCGCCTCGGACAGGCACTCGCGCGGGATCTCGTACTCCATCTCCACGAAGTGGACGCGGCGTGACGTGCAGAAAACCCGGTCCGACCGGTCGGTGTAGGTGCGGGCCGTCAGGGCCCGCGCCGCGACCGCGCTGACCGTCGGGACGATCGCGGGGAGCTTCTGACCCAGCTTGCAGGCGCCCTGGAAGACGGTGTTGGACAGGAACTCCTCGTCGAGCCAGCTGCGGAACGGCGACAGGGGACGGTCGGACGCCGGCACCTTGTTGTTGCGCTTGAGCTGTGCCCGGTCGGTGTACGGGTACCAGTAGAACTCGAGGTGGTCGTTGGTGGCGATCTGCTCGTCGAGGCCGGCCAGTACCTCCCGCAGGGGCATGGGCCGCTCGTCGGCCAGCAGCACGAACGCCGGTACGCACCGCAGCGTCACCTCGACCAGCACGCCGAGCGCGCCGAGGCCCAGCCGGGCCGCCGGGAACAGCTCGGACGACGAGTCGACGTGCAGCACCTCGCCGGATCCAGTGACCAGCGTCACTGCCTCTACGCCCGAGGCGAGCGTCGAGTACGCCTGCCCGCTGCCGTGCGTACCCGTGGAGATCGCACCCGCAACGGTCTGCCGGTCGATGTCGCCGAGGTTGGGCATGGCGAGGCCGTGCTCGGCCAGCACGGCGTTGAGCCGGTGCAGGGGCATGCCGGCCTGGACCGTCACGAGATCACCGTCGACGGCCACGAGGCCGGCCAGCCGGTGCAGCAGCATCCGCTGATCGTCGGCGACCGCGATGCTGGTGAACGAGTGCCCGCTGCCGACCGCCTTGACCCGGCGCCCGGCGGCTGCTGCCTCCTTGACGAGCGCCGCCACCTCGTCGGCGGACCCCGGCATCAGGACGTCGGCGGCGACGGAGTGTTGGTTGCCGCCCCAGTTTCGCCAGCGGGGGGAAGCGACAGGGGCTGCGTTGTCACTGGTCATAACGGCCTTGTCCTCCCGACAAGCGGACAGTCGCACAAAACCGGGGATACCGCGTGTCCTCGGCGTCCCGTCGATGCGTCTCGCTCGTTGATCCGAGTAACGTTCCGATTGAGTGGTGTCCGCGGCCCTTGATCCGCCGTCGCGAACAGTGCTCATTATCACCGCTGAGAGGGAGTGGCGACGCGTGTCGACACCAACCGTCACCACCGGGCCGCTGCGCCGCGTCCCGGTGCAGGGCAGAAGCGTTGCCCGGGTCCAGCGCATGCTCGACGCCTGCGCCGAGCTGGTGGACGAGGTCGGGTACGAAGGCCTGACCACCACCCTGCTCGCCGAGCGGGCCGAGGTAGCCATCGGCTCGGTCTACCAGTTCTTCCCGGACAAGCGGGCCATCGTCCAGGCACTGGCGATGCGCAACATGGACGCGTACCTGCAGAGTCTGTCGGCGCGCTTCGCCAACGAGACGTTCGCCCACTGGTGGGACGGCGTGGACGCGGCCATAGACGCGTACATCCACATGCACCGCAGCGTGCCGGGCTTCCGTACGTTGCACTTCGGTGACGTGGTGGACCTGCACCTGCTGGACGCCGAGCGGGACAACAACGCGGTCATCGGCGACCGGCTCGCCGAGCTGCTCGTCGACCAGTTCCAGCTGATGGACCGCACCCGGCTGCGCTTCGCGCTGCTGATCGCCGTCGAGGCGGCGGACGCGCTGATCAAGCTCGCGTTCCGCCGCGACCCGACCGGCGACGAGGCCGTCCTGACCGAGGCCAAGGCGCTGATCCGCGAATACCTGCACCGCCACGTCCCCGCCTGACGCCTGCTCACCCCAGGAAGGCATGCCCCTCTCCCCGGTACGTCGGGGCCGGCGTCGCCGTGTCACCGTCGACGAGCTGCACCTCGTTGACGTGCTCACACAGTTCGCCGGCCTTGGCGTGACGGAACCACACCCGGTCACCGGGCCGCAGCTCGTCCGCGGCCGGGCCGACCAGCGGCGTCTGCACCTCGCCGGCGCCCTCGTCGGCCCGGAACCGCAGACCCTCCGGTAGCCACGGTGTCGGCTGGCGCGACGGCCCGGTCGGGCCGGAAGCGATCCAGCCGCCCCCGAGCACCGTGGCGATCCGGGGTGCCGGACGGCGGACGACCGACAGCGCGAAGAAGGCCGCCGGGATGGGCTGCCATGCCCGGTACGCGTCGAAAAGCGTCGGCCCGAACAGGCCGGAGCCGGCCGCGACCTCGGTGACCGACGGGTCGGCGGCGGTCGCGGCCATGCTGCCGGTGCCGCCGCCGTTGACGAACTCCAGGTCGGCGTGCTCCCGGACCGCCTTGACGGCGGCCATCCGCCGCTTCAGCAGCTCCGGCAGCGAGCGGCGCTGCATCATCCGGATCGCGCGCGCCCGCAGCGCCTGCCCCGGCGGGGCGTCGCCGACACCGGCGATGTGCGCCTCGTACGCCATCATCGCGACCAGCCGGAATCCGGGGCGGGCCACCACCCGCCGGGCCAGGGCCCCCGCCTGCGCCGCGGAGTGCACGGGGGATCGGCGTACGCCCACGTGCAGTGGCCCCGCCGGCCGCCACGACGCGTCCAGCTCGAGGCACAGCCGTACGTCCGGGCGCCGTCCCGGGGCCGTCACCGCGTCGACCAGGTCCAGGTGGGACGGGTGGTCGACCATGATGGTGATGGCGGCGGCCAGCTGCGGGTCGGCGGTCAGCTCGGCGATCGCGGTGCGGTCCACAGTCGGGTACGCGACCAGCACGTCGTCGGTCACCCCGGAGCGGACCAGCCAGATCGCCTCCGGCAGCGTGTACGCCATGACGCCGGACCAGCCGGGCCGCTGGAGGACGCGTTCGAGCAGAGCGCGGACGCGTACCGATTTGCTCGCCACCCGAATCGGTTTGCCGGCCGAGCGCAGCGACAGCGCGGCGGCGTTGGCGTCGAAGGCCGCCAGGTCGACTGCGGCCAGCGGCGTCTCGAGGTGGGCGGTGGCCTGGTCGAGCCGTTTCTGTAATGCGCGTCCGGCGGTCACAGGGGCAACCTATCCGCTGTACGGGCAATGCGAAACACCTTCATTTATGCGCCACCCGAACGAGCGCACCCACGATGAGCTGCAGCCGCCCGTTAGAGTGCTTCGGGCAGCAGCGACCGGGAGGTAAGGGCCATCGACACCGAAACGAGCTCGGCACGGACGGAGGCCGCCCCCGTCGACCTGTCCGGGGTCGCGGCGCTGCGTGCCGTCCTGCTGATCCGCCCCTTCCGGCGGCTCTGGCTCGTGCTCAGCGTCGCGTCCTTCGGCGACTGGATCGGCATCCTCGCCACCGCCCTCTTCGCCTCGCAGCAGGTCACCGGCAGCGTGGCGCAGGGCAGCGCGTTCAGCAGCACGATCGCGATCCGCCTGCTCCCGGCCCTGGTCCTGGGGCCGATCGCCGGCGTCATGGCCGACCGGTTCGACCGGCGCTACACCATGGTCATCTGCGACATCCTGCGCTTCTTCGTGTACGGGTCCATCCCGGTCGTCGCCCTCATCAGCGACTCCGGCGCGTTCACGGTGACCTGGACGGTGATCGCCACCTTCATCGGCGAGACGATCACGTTGATGTGGATCCCGGCCAAGGAGGCCGCGGTACCCAACCTCATCCCCAAGGGCCGGCTCGAGGCGTCGAACCAGCTCACGCTGATCACCACGTACGGCATCACCCCGATCCTCGCCGCCCTCGTCCTCGCCGCCCTCGACGGCGTGGTCCGCGGCCCCATCGGCGGCCTGCCCACCTGGGCGTCCCCGGTGCAGATCGCGCTCTACATCAACGCGCTGTCCCGGGCGGCGACGGCCGCGGTCGTGTTCTTCGGCATCAAAGAGATCAGCGCCGGCCGGCGGGAACGCCAGCAGAAGAACGCCGAGCAGAGCATGTTCCGGCAGTTCGTCGAGGGCTGGAAGTACATCGGCAACACCCCGTTCGTCCGCGGCCTGGTGCTCGGCATCTTCGGCGCGTTCGCGGGCGCCGGCATCGTCGTCGGCACGGCCCGCTTCTTCACCGCCTCCCTCGGCGCGGGCGACGCTGCGTTCTACCTGCTGTTCGCGACCCTGTTCATCGGCCTCGCGATCGGCATCGGCCTCGGCCCGGCAATCGTCAAGGAGCTGTCGCGGCGCCGCTGGTTCGGCATGAGCATCGTGCTCGCCAGCGGCGCGGTGGCCTTCCTGTCGGTGGCGTTCCACCTGTCCATGGCCCTGTTCGGTGCGCTCTTCGTGGGCGCGGGCGCGGGCATGGCGTTCCTCGCCGGCGTCACCCTCCTCGGCGGCCAGGTCGGCGACGAGGTCCGCGGCCGCGTGTTCGCCGTCGTCCAGATCGGCGCCCGGCTCGTCCTGCTGCTCGCGATCTCCCTCGCCGGCGTCCTCGTCGGCCTCGGCAGCAGCCGCACGGTCCGCGCCGGCGACATCTCCGTAGACATCTCGTCCACCCGCGTGCTGCTCCTGGTCGCGGGAGCCATCGGCGTCTGGACCGGCATCAGCGCGTTCCGCCAGATGGACGACAAACACGGCGTCCCGGTCCTGGCGGACCTGTGGGGCGCGGTCCGCGGGCGCCCGCTGTCGCCGGCCGAGCCCTTCACGCGTACGGGAATCTTCGTGGTCTTCGAAGGCGGCGAGGGTGCGGGAAAGTCCACCCAGGTCACCCGCCTCTCGGAGGCGCTCCGCGCCGCCGGCAACGACGTGGTCGTGACCCGCGAACCGGGCGCAACCGACATGGGCGCGAGAATCCGCAGCCTCGTCCTCTCCAACGGCGCTGACGCCGACGCCCCCTCACCCCGCGCCGAAGCCCTGCTCTACGCGGCGGACCGGGCACACCACGTGGCCACGGTCGTCCGCCCGGCCCTGGAACGAGGAGCGGTCGTGATCAGCGACCGGTACGTGGACTCCTCCCTCGCCTACCAGGGCGCCGGCCGCACCCTGCCGGTCCAGGAAATCTCCTGGCTCTCATCCTGGGCCACGGGCGGCCTCAAACCGGACCTGGTCGTCCTCCTCGACGTCGACCCCACGGTCGGCCTGGGCCGCGTCGACAGCCGAGGCCAAGGCGCCGACCGCCTCGAAAGCGAATCCCGCGCGTTCCATGAACGGGTCCGGTACGCCTTCCTCGACCTCGCCTCGGCAGACCCCAAGCGCTACCTGGTCCTGGACGCCTCCCGCCCGATGGAGGAAATCGCCGGCGCGGTCGCGATCCGGGTGAACGCCCTGCTCAACGGCGAGGAATACCACACCGAACCGGCACGAAGAGCGGACCCGGACGAAACCCAGGTCATGCGGGCGGGCACGGACCCGTCGCCGACCATGGCGATGCCGGAGGGCGACGTTTCCCGGACGATGCCGATGCCCGGAGACCCGCTGGGCAGCGGGCATTCCGAGGAGACGGTCGTGGTGCGGTCGGTGGGAGGCCCGGACGAGACCGCGGTGATCCTGCCGGCGGGCTCACCGTCATCGGGGATGCCACAGCCGCCGGAGTCACCCGAGGCGACCCAGGTCATTCCGTCCGCGGAGGCGACCCAGGTGGTGGCATCTCCCGACGCGACGCAGGTACTCCCTCCCTCCGGGACTGGGTCCGCTTCATCGTCCTCCGGCTCCGGCTCCGGCTCCGGCTCCGACTCCGGCTCTGGCTCGGTGGCGGCCTCGTCGCTCGCTGGGTCCTCCGTCTCGGATCCGGATCCGGGTACGTCGGATGCGGAGACGCCGCTCGAGGTGCTCGAGGAGATGACCGGCAATCGCGCCGTCGCCGACGAGGTTGCCCCGGCCCGGCCTGAGCCCCCAGCCAGCACCAACCGCGACTCTGCCTCGGACCGCGACCCTGCCTCGGACCGCGACCGCGACCCCGGCTTGGACCGCGACCGCGACCGCGACCCGGGCTCGGACCGGGACACCGACGCCGATGGCGGCCTGGACCGCGACCTCGGGTCGGATCGCGACGCCGACGCCGACGGCGATGGCGACGGCGACGGCGGCCCGGACCGTGACGCCGGCCCGGGAGCGGGTGGGCGACCGCCGGTGGGCGAGCGAGAATCGACGCCATGAGCGTGTTCGCCGACCTGGTGGGGCAGGACGAAGCCGTTGTCACCCTGAGCCGGGCTGCCGCGGCCGCCGCGCGCATCGTGGCCGGCGACGACGTCGCCGCGGGGGCGATGACGCACGCGTGGATCTTCACCGGCCCGCCCGGCTCCGGTCGGTCCGTGGCGGCCCGCGCCTTCGCCGCCGCGCTGCAGTGCGAACGCAACGGTGCCGGCTGCGGCGAGTGTCACGGCTGCCACACGGCCCTCGGCGGCACCCACGCCGACATCCGGTACGTCGTTCCCGAAGGCCTGTCGATCGGCGTCAACGAGATGCGCGCGCTCGTGCTGCGCGCCGGCAGTGCCCCGTCCGGCGGCCGGTGGCAGGCGGTCGTGATCGAGGACGCTGACCGCCTGACGGAAGCGGCCGGCAACGCGCTGCTCAAGGCCATCGAAGAGCCTCCTCCTCGTACGGTGTTCCTGCTCTGCACCCCCTCCACTCACCCCGACGACATCTCGGTGACGATCCGGTCCCGCTGCCGCGTCGTACCGTTGCGGCAGCCGTCGGCCGAGGCGGTCGCGGAGGTCCTCGTACGCCGCGACGGCATCGCCCCCGACGTCGCCTCGTGGGCCGCCGCAGCAGCGCAGGGCCATGTCGGCCGCGCGAAGCGCCTCGCCCGCGACCCGGACGCCCGCAAACGCCGCGAAGCGGTCCTGACCGTCCCGCGCCGCCTCACCGGCGTGGGCGCCTGCTTCGACGCCGCCTCGGCGCTCATCGAGGCCGCGGAGGCCGAAGCCGCGGCCACCGTGACCGAAACCGACAGCACGGAACGCGCAGCCCTCGAACAAGCCCTCGGAGCCGGCGGTACGGGCCGAGGCGCAGCCGGAGCGATGCGCGGAGCGGCCGGCCAGCTCAAGGAACTCGAGAAGCGCCAGAAGTCCCGCCTCACCCGCTCCCAACGCGACGCCCTCGACCGCGCGCTCGTCGACCTCGCCGGCTTCTACCGCGACGTCCTCATCACGAACCTGCGTGCGCCGGTGCCCGTCGTGCACACCGACACCGCCCCGCAGTCCGAGGCGGCCGCCGGCAAGTGGTCACCGGAGAGCACGTTGCGACGGCTCGAAGCGGTGCTGGCCTGCCGCGAGGCGATCGAGTTGAACGTCAAGCCGAAGATCGCCGTGGAGGCGATGATGCTGAACCTCTGGCGAGGCTGACCTCCTCCAGTGCCGGCGTCCCTCGGGGCGCATCGAATGTGCAGGGCTTCTTGCTGGTGGCTGACATCGGCGTCCTTACGAATCGGTCGGCTGTGATGGCTACGCGCAGCGGTGCCGCTGGCTGGCAGACGCACCTGCCGGGGCGGTCAGTCCTCGTGAGGCCCGTCCCCGCACGAAGTCTTCCACGGCCGCTGCCCCCAACCGGGGTTATCCACAAGAGCGGCCAACTGCGGCACGCCGGGGCAGTTATCCACAAGGGACGTCCGAAGGGGATGCGCGGCGGATGCCCGACCGGGTACGGTTCGGTGCCGGAACGCAATCACGGCGGTACGCCCGGTAAGGAGCCGACGATGCCCCGCGAGATCGACGAGGCGTGGATCGATGAGGCGATCAAGCGCTACCGCCGCCTCGACGTCCTGCGGGCCGAGTTCGACAGGGCGGTCGCGGCCCATGTCGTCTCGGTCCACTCCCCGGACGACACGGTTGAAGTATTGGTCACCGCGGCGGGCGACATCACGGACGTCCGCATCCGCGGCAACCTGCAGAACCGGAACGCGACAGACCTGGCGCGAGAGGTGCAAGCAGTGGTCACGAACGCTACCGAAGCGGCCCGATGGGCCAGGGAAAAACTCCACGACGAGATCTTCGGCGCCTTCCGCTCCCTGGGAGAACACTGATGGTCCCGCGGCGAGCATCGACGCCTCCGGGGAGTGCGATGAGGGCTTCGCGGCGAGCGTCGACGGCTCCGGGGAGTGCGATGAGGGTCTCGCGGCGAGCGTCGACGGCTCCGGGGAGTGCGATGAGGGCTTCGCGGAGAGCATCTCTGGCTCCGCAGCAAACATCGATGGCCTCGCGGGGAGCACAGGTGAACTCACAGAGGGCCAGCTGATGGGCAGCCCGACAACACTGGTGCACTCGCTGACAGAACTCTGCGCACCCCGCCGGGAGGAGCGGTGATGGAACACCTCGCCGAGCGCCTCGAATCCGCGGCCGACGCACTGACCACAGTGGACCGCTCGCTGCCCGTGCATGTCGCCTCCCTGGGCGCCTTCGCGGCGGACGACGCGGGCGTGCCGGGTCGCGTGGGCAAGCAGTTGCACGATCGCTGGGCCGCCGTGATCGCCGCGCGTGCCCGCGAGGCCGCCGATACGGCGAAAGGCCTGACGGACCTCGCTGCCGACGTACGCCTGACAGCCAAGACCTACGCGGAGACCGACGACGAAGCGGCTCGTCGCGTACGCCGGGGGATTTGATGACCTTGTCTGTGTCCATCAGAGGGATGCTCCGGCCGTTCACGACGATGCGGGCGAGCGCGGCCGGGAAACGAGTGCCGTGATGGATCGGCTGAACGAACTGCTCGAGACGGCCGGGCCGCTCCTGCGCCGGGTCGACGCGACGATCGCCGGCGCCGGTGCCTCGCCCAGCGATGAGGTCTGGACGCAGCTGCGCCGCGTACGATTGCTTCCCGGGGACGCGGTGCGGGCGGTCGTGGCACTGCGTCCGGCCGACCTCGCGGACGCGGCCCCTGAGCTGCGTGCGGACGCGCGCGCCTATGCGGTGCTGGCCGGGTCGCTGCCGGCGCCGGGGGAGTGGTCGGGCATAGCTGCCGATGCGTACGACCGGGTGCGCGTGCGTACGGCCACCCATCTGAGCGGCGGCCACGACAGCCTCGATGAGCGTCTCCAAGCATCCGCTGATCTTGCGGACGACCTGGTCACGTGGATGCGTCAGACCCGTGAGGCGGTGGCCGCGGTCCTCGCCGACGCGCTCGGGTCACTCGAGGCAGTGGTCCTCGCGGGCAACAAAGTGGACATCACCGAACCGAGGGAGATGGCAGCCGCGGCGACAATGGCGGAGAAGGTGCTGCGCACTGTGGCGGATGCATACGACCGAGCGGCTGGCCTGCTGCACACGACGGCAGCCCTCGCCGAGCCGACGACCAGGGTCCAGTAAGGCCGGGCGGTCCCGGTGAGGTCAGGCGGTCCCGGTAGGCCCCGCGATCCGGGTCGCCGTGAGACCAGGCGGTCGCGGCAGAACTCCGCCGTCGGGGTCGCCGTGAGGCTGGGCGGTCGCGGATGCGGGGAGGCCGGGCGGCGGTCGCGGTCCGATGGCGCGCATCAAACCCCGGACATGGCAACGGCGCCGCACTCGGTTACCGGTTCCGAGAGCGACGCCGTGGCCTTTCCTGCACCCCCCGCAGGCTCAGTTCCACTCAACGCCTCCCGGGCCGCTTTGTCGCCTCCCCGGGCGAGGAATGGGCCGCTCGGTCGATTCAGGACGGCACGAGCGGCGTACCCGGGCTTGGCCGTCGGTCGCCCCCGGTCGGCTCGACGGCCCATATCGAAGATCATCCAAGCAAGGCGCCTGCCGAGCGCCCAGGACCGTCCCCGCCGCGTCCAGGGCTGTCCCCGCCGCGTCCAGGGCCGTCCCCGCCGCGGCCGACGGCGCCCCCGCATCCCGAAGGTCATGCAAGCAACCCGCCTGCCGAGCGCCCAGGACCATCCCCCGTCACGGCCGAGGACGTCCCCGCATCCCGAAGATCAGCGCCGCCGTACCCGCGATCAGCAAAGCCACCCCACTCAATGCCATCACGTCGACCCGCGGCCCCGTGATGGGCAGGCCGCCGCCGGATCCCGCCGCTTCCGCGCCAGACACCGCGCCCGGCGTTTCGGGTGCCACGGCCGCGGCTTCGAGGACGCCCATGTCGAAGTCGAGCACGCCCTCGCCGTACGCGGGCTTGGTGCGGTGGTCCGACGCTGCCTGGGTGATCGTCACGGACAGTGCGGCCGCGCGGGCCGCGATGGCGCGGCCGCGGGCGGCCTGGCGTACGTCGCCGAGCGAGATCCGGACCTTGGTGCCGGGTTCGGTGACCGGCGCGGTCTCGGTCCTGGGCTCGGCGATCTCGGGCAATTCGGGTACGCCGGGGAGCGAAGCCCCGTCCCCATCCCCCAGCAGCCGCGTCTTGCCGAGAGCCCCGAGCAACCCCGGCGCGGCGTTCCCGGCCTCCTCGGCACCCGTACCCTTCTTCGGGTCATGCAGGGTGATCTCGATTTCGTCGCCCGCCGTGTCGAGCCGTTCGGTCTTGAACCCGGCGCCCGACACCTCCACGGTGGCCGGAATGTAGCGAACCTCGCCACCGTCCTTGATGGACATGCTGGCGCGCAGCGACGGCGCCTTCCGTACGGCCACCTTCACCGCACCGTCGAGCAGCTCGAACGTTCCCACGTCGAGGCCGGCCGAGGCCACGGTCGCCGCAGCGTCGCCGTGCCGCTCCAGTTCGGTCGTGCTCTCGCTCTGCACCTTGCCGGGTACGCGCACCAGCGCCGCATCACCGTCGGCACCGATCCCAGCATCACGAAGCCGAGCCGTCGCCCGTGTCACCTCACCGTACGTAACACCGCAGGCCATGCCGGCCTCCCACTGGGCGTGAGTGCTCAACGTGCCGGCGCCCAGGCTGATCGGGCCGACGTCGGCAGCGCCGGTGGTGCGGCGGTTCGGCCTCTTGTTGGTGGGCGGTGCCTGCTGCTGGAGCGCACCGGAAAGCTCCTGGGACCCCTCGTCCTCCACGGCGTCGATCACCCGAGCCACCGCCGCGGAGCTGATGGGAGCCTGCGCGACCATGGCTGACTTCGCGTCGCCGACATGGACCTCGGACCTGGCCTGGCCGCCGGTGGACCCCAGCGCGTTCAGCCGCAGAATCTGGCTCCCGGACTGCGCCGAGTAACGCTCGGCCTGCTCACAGGGTGCAGGTGCGGCACCGGCGGGGAGTGGAACCGCCAACATCCCCACGGCCCCGACAGCCCCAGCCGCAAGGAGAAACCGCCGCTGCCGCGAACCCGCCCCGCCGCGGCCGACGCCCACCGCAGTCCCCGCACCGCCCGCACATGCCGTGCCACTTACGGAGGCCGCGCCACTCACTGAACCCCCGGTTGCGGAACCCGCGCTGCTCACTGAGCCCGCGGTTGCGGAGCCCGCGCCGCTCACTGAGCCCACGCGGCTTGCGGAAGCGACGCCACCCGCGCACCCAGCGCCGTCCACCGCCCGATCCGCCAGCTCTTCGCTGCTCAACGTCGCTTTCGCCGCGACCGGCCGCTTCCGCACGGCCGCCGCGGCGGCGAGCTGGCCGAGCCGGCGTCCGCGGTCGAATCGCACGATTGCCGGCGCCTCGGCCATCCACGTCCGGGAATGCCCGGCGAGCGGTGCGGGCTGTGCAAGATCATCGCGTACGGGCACGGCGGATGTCATGAAGAAGTCCTCCCCCAAGGATGCCGCAGTGAGCGGCGTCTACGGGACTGCCCAACGAGGCTCAATGCGCGGGGTTGCGCGGATCTATGTCGTTCTGTGGCATTTCGCACGTCCGGTCCGTCGCCGTAGGCTGGGCCCATGGGCATGCTGTGCGCGGTCAGCTTCAACCGGTACGGCCGTCTCTACTACCTCGACCCGGGCGAGTTCTCCCCGCAGGTCGGTGACCGGGTCCTGGTCCCGACCGACGACGGGCCAGAGGTGGCGGAGTGCGTCTGGGCGGCGCAATGGGTCAGCGAGGACACCGACGGTTTCCCCAAGGTCGCCGGGCTCGCCGACGAACGCGACCTGCGCCGGGACGAACTGTTGAGAAAACGAAAGGCCGAGGCGAAGGTCGCGGCCAAGAAGCTGATCAAGGAGCACGACCTGCCGATGAAGGTGGTCGCGGTCGACCACGTCCTCGACCAGGCGGGTACGGGTGCCGCCCGCACCACCGTCTACTTCACCGCCCCGCACCGCGTCGATTTCCGGTCGCTGGTCCGCGACCTCGGGGCGACCCTGCATTGCCGCGTGGAGCTGCGGCAGCTCTCCGCCCGCGACTCGGCCCGCGTCCAGGGCGGCATCGGCTCCTGCGGCCGCGACCTGTGCTGCGCCACGTTCCTGACCGACTTCGAGCCGGTCACGATCCGCATGGCCAAGGACCAGGATCTGCCGCTCAACCCCCTGCGCATCTCGGGCGCGTGCGGCCGGCTGATGTGCTGCCTGAAGTACGAGCACCCGCTGTACCAGAAGTTCCAGGCCTCGGCGCCGGCCGTCGGAAGCCGCGTCAGCACCCAGGAGGGCGACGGGCGCGTGGTGGCGCACAGCGTGCCGAAGGACGCCGTGGTGGTGCGCATGGACGCGGACGGCTCCCGCTGCTCGTGCAGCAGGGCCTCGGTCTGCGGCCCCCGCCAGGCCCACGACGAGCACTACGCCTGACCCGACCCGCGCTACCCGACCCGACCCGCGCCCACGCACCTCGGGGAGCCGCAGCCGGCGACGTCCCCGAGCCGGCACCGGCTACGGCAAGGCCCTCGTTTCACCTGCCGGAACCTGAGGTGCGTCCGCGACAGGGCCGTCCACCAGCACCGGCGGCTCGATCAGCTTCACCGCGAGTGGGTCCGCGGGCTGCAACCAGGGGCTGTCCGGCGCGCCGCCGGGGTCGGCCGTCCAGTGATGGCAGACGCGGTCCACGCCGATCGGGTACACCGTGAGCGAGCCGTCCGCCGCGATGTGCATGCGGAGGAAGCTCTTCGAATCCTCGATGCCCTGACCCGCGAACAGCTCGTTGACGTTGACGTCGAAGAAGCCCGCGATCACCAGGTACAGCGCGAGGAGCTGGGTGGCGACGAACGCGATCACCGGCCCGTAGAGCACCGCGGCGACGACGAGCGGCCCCGGCCAGGCCCAGTCGTGGAACGGCAGCCGCAGCCACGCCCACGTGCCCCCGGCGGTGAGGGCGATGTGGGCGAAGCCGTGCAGCAGACCGAAGATCCAGTGCCGGACGTGGTCCGGCTGTCCCGCACCGGGCGGCTGGGCGAAGAGGACCGCGCCGACCAGGATCAGCACCAGCATGAACACCAGCGGGATGCTGAACAGGCGCTGGAAGATGCCGCCCTGGCTGGCCGCGCCGGCCATCGCGAGCATCGTCAGCGTGTGGATCAGGCCGAGCATCGTGGCGAAGCCGGGGTTGCGCGCGGGGATCCGGCGGAACGCTCCCCAGCTCATGCGGCGCGACTCCGCCGCGCCGGGGAAACGGGACACCAGGTCGTAGGTTCGGCTGCGGCTCGCGCTTCGGGTCAGGGTCTCTTTCGGCGGTACGGTCAGAGCACCCGGCAACTGGTGCGTGGCCAGTAGGTACGCGCCGCCGCCACCGCACGTGATCAGTTCGCGGTCGGCGCCGGTGTAACGGGCATAGTGGTGCAGGTCGCCGGAGACGAGAAGGCGCACCTGGGCGCCGCTGGGCGCGAGGATGGTCCGGATGAAGTAGTCGACCGCGTCGTACGCCTCGGGCCTCTTGGCGGCCTTGACCCAGGTCGGTGACGGCGTCATGAGGATGATGCGGTCGTCGGGCCCGAGCGCCCGCGCGGCCTTCTCGAAGTAGACGAGCTGCGGGTCGTCGATGTACGCCCCGAACTGCTCGTCGATGGCGAACAACCACCAGTTCGAGGGCAGCCGTACCGCGAAATACGACCGGCGCTGCTGCGTACGCCATCCGCCGATGTGACCGTCCTGCCGGCGGGCGAACAGCCGCAGGAAAGCGGTGAGCCCGTCGTACCAGTCGTGGTTGCCGGGCAGCGCGAACAGCGTCGGCCGCGGACCGTCGACCGGCGGCTCCGGCAGCGCGGCCCGGTACGGCCCCTTCATGCGGTTTTCGTACTCGTCGCCGCTCGCGACCGGATAGACCTGATCGCCACCCATCAGCAGCAGTTGCCCGCGCGGCAGCTGCCGCCCCTCGACCTCCAGCTCGGGCTGGGCGAGCAGGTAGGCCACCGAATACGTCGCGTCGAACCCGTCGCCGAGGTCGGCCACATAGTCGAGCCAGAGCTCCCCGTCGGTGCCCGGCGCCTCGAAGGAGTCGCCGGGCATGGCGTTCTGCAGCTCGCGCTTGTCGAGATAGGCGCCGAAGAGCACCGCGAGCAGCGTCCGCAGGCCGGTGTTGAGCAGCAACAACGGCGCGAGCCAGCCGACCGGGCGGCGGGGCTTGAAGCCCAGCTCGGACGGATCCATGCTCACCGGCCGCCGGGCGACGGAGGGCTCGGCCTCGGCAGCGCGCGGCCGTGGGTGCCGGGGAGGCTCTTGATCGGTCACGCATGGCAGAGTAGTCCGGCGGTATGACATCGCCTGTCCGGTTCGGCGCGCCCGGGCGCACCCATCGCGGACGATCGCGGGGCATGCCGTACACTTCTGTACCGTTGCCGCCTTAGCTCAGTCGGCTAGAGCGACGCACTCGTAATGCGTAGGTCGACGGTTCGATTCCGTCAGGCGGCTCAGAACGAAAGCCCAGGTCATCGACCTGGGCTTTCGACGTTGTTGCGGCTGGACGGGCCGTTGTTGCGGCTGGACGGGCGCTGCGGGCGGCTCGGCGGAGCCGGATCATGCCGGCCCCGGTGCGGTGAACGGTGCGCCGGCGATCGGGAATGGCGAGTCGTCGGATTTCAGTCGTTGTACATCGGGTTCCGTTCCAGACGAGCCCGTCACGGACTCTTGGTCGTACGGTATTCCGGCCAGGTCCATTCTATGGCGTACGTACGCCCGGGCTTCGGCTTCTCCACGTGCAGCTTCGCCTGATGTTCACTCGAGTCGTACTGGATCTCCAGCAGGCGCGCCGAGCTCGAATCGGTCATGGCGTTCGGGCGTTCCACGGCCCAGATGTTCTTCTGGCTGGGGCCGGCGGCCGGGAAATTGACGATCAACGTCAACTCCTTCATCGGACGGCGGACGGTCTTCGTCACCTGGAAATCCATCCGGCGGTGGGGGTCCTCCACCTCCTGGCGCACCGTGATGCGGGCGGTCTCGCCCGGCTGCAGCGGCCTGATCAGTTTGACGTAGTAGTACGTCCAGCCCTCGTACGTCATGTCGGGGTGGGTCAGCAGGATCTGGGTGGGCTCGACCAGGGACAGCCGGACCTCTCCGTCGCCGCTGTAGCGGTACTTGGCCTCGAACAGGCCGACGTTCCCGCGGACCGCCTCGATCGTCGTTTCGATGTCCTGCCGCTGGCGGCCGGCGTCGGCGGCATCGAACGTGTAGGTGTACGTCGTGGCGCGGATCCGGTATCCCAGGGGTGGCACGGACGAGACGACGTGCCGCCGATGGATGATCATGGTCGCGGGGACGGCCAGCACCGCCGTCAGCATCACGGCTGCGGCGTACCCGGCATGGGGGACGGCGGCGGCGAGATAAATGGCCGTCGCGCCGACGACCGCCAGAATTCCGGCCACCCAAATGGCATTCCGTATTGCGGACACGTAACCCGATGCCTCGAGAACCTTCTTCGGTATCAGGGCTGTCACTCGTGCCTCGCAATCCGGACGACCGGCGCTGTTCATGATTGATCTCGAGCGGGCTCGGGCGGCTCGGTGTGATCCGGGCGTCGAGAATACGACCAGAACCAATCGATACTGCGGCATCGCACGAGCGGGGGTCAACCAGGTCGTCTTCAACACGACCGCGTACTTGCGCTCCGGCTCATTTCCTCCTCGGGGGAGGTTCGGATCTCGCGCCCCGCCCGGCGATCACCGGCGGTCTATGGCTGGTCGTGCTGACCGCCCGACGCTGGGCGCCCGGAGGGCCGATCTGCCCATCCGCAGCTGAATGTCAGTCAGCAACCGGACAACTCGCGAGAACGACGGTTGATTCGCAACGCTCGTCTCATTTGGCGATAAGGTGCGGATGCAAGGACGTACGCACGTTCGCGTGCACGTGCTTGGTAACGTTCAGATAACTATCTCGTGAGGGGGGTCTAGTCACCCGTACCCCGTGCGTGATCAACTCTTCCGTTCTCGATACGGTTGCCGGGTTCGTGCACCAGAATCGGGTG
Organism: Nucisporomicrobium flavum; assembly: GCF_016464385.1. Classification (GTDB taxonomy): domain Bacteria; phylum Actinomycetota; class Actinomycetes; order Mycobacteriales; family Micromonosporaceae; genus Actinoplanes; species Actinoplanes flavus_A. Next base: position 59,561 of record NZ_JADMLH010000014.1, read on the forward strand.
GCGAATGCGAAAGAGGTTCCATCGCCTCGCTGACTGCTGCAACAGTCAGTGTGCCAAGGCAACAGAACCTCTTCCGGTTACTGCCTCGCCTGGCCGATCATGCGACCGGTTGGGCGGGGCACCATCCGTGCGAAGCGCTCAGGATCGAACAGTCCGGCGTCAATGCATCAACGATCGGACACCCTGCGAGAACCGGATCGGCGAACTTCCCCTGCCGGCCCTCACGCGGCTCTTCCTGCATATCGTTTTCCACGGATTTCTCTCCCTTCCATGCGCCATCGCCACGTCGGTGATGGCGATGTCTCTGCGATGCCGTGCCTTGAGCGCGGCTGCGGAAGAGGAGAGGGGTCGTGCTTATCCCAGTCGGATCACCCTTCTGCGTTCGTGTTCGGAGAACACGCCGGGCGGTGCCGGATGTGACCGACGGAGCTTGTTCCCGGGCGCGATCGGTCCCGGGCGGAACTGCTTCCGCGGATGGCGATGGGCCGGAGCCCCGCCTCTGGCGGAGCCTAGAGTGTGCCGTGCGCGTCCTGGTACGACACGCCCGACTCGGTGCTCCCGGCTCGATTCACGCTCAGGGGTTACCCGGCCGTGATCGTGGGACGCGGAGCTCACAGGGTATTCGATGAAGCCGGGCTTGCAGGGCGCACCGAGGCGCACGCGGTCGCGTGTGGCGGTCGGCGGACTACCTCGAGCCATGCATCCTTCATCGTTGAAGTGATGTGTGGGCATTCAGCGTGCGACCTCGCTGACTGCCAGTACGCACCCAGCGAGGTCGCGCGCCACTCTACTCATCGTCATATCAGAACGAGCGGCCGCCTGCGCAACGTTCATCGAAAAGAGATATGTCGCGTCCCCGGAACTATCGGTGACGGTTCGTGGCTCCCGTGCGACCGCGGCGGCCGTCCACTCCGGTCGTTCGCGACCGCCCGCCGCAGAGCCCGTGTCACCTGATTGAAGACGCGCGCGGTAACGCCGTCCACAGTGGGCGGTGAACCGCTGCGGGGACGGCAGCGTTCGATGTGAACCCGCCGGCAAGCCCGGCGGCCGCTCGACAAGCCAGTGGCGGGGGGGCCGGGGGGGGGGGGGGGGGGGGGGGGTGGGTGGGGGGGGGGGGGGGGGGGGGGGGGGGGGTCGCCCCCCCGCGGGGGGTTCGGGTTTCACCCGGGGGGGGCCCCCCCCCCCCCCCCGAAGCCGTTGTGGGCGCTCGACCGAGACCGCGCGGGCCCGGCTACAGGTGTCTAGCCCAGCGGATTTGTGTTGGACCAGGTGGCGTCGGCGGTGTAGCTGGATGGGTTGTCCCAGGGGTTGCCGCCGGGGGTGGTGGCGATGTAGACGGCTTCTGCGTAGTGGCGCCAGTAGTAGCCCGGATAGTTGAAGGACTCCAGGGACACGTTGGCTGTGCCGCCGTTCAGGGGTGGTTGGGCGCAGAAGGTGGCGTCTTGTTGGAAGGTGGTGGTGTTGTCGTTCGAGGACTTTTGGAGGCGGTAACCGGCGTGGCGGAGGTATTGGCCTGGGAAGTTGACCGATTCGAAGGAGTAGCAGCTGGTGTCGGCGAAGCCTGCGCGGACTGTGAAGGTGGCGTCGGCGCGGTCGGTGGCTGGGCTGGTCGTGGTGATGACGTCGGTGCGGGCGAGGTTGTCGCGGTGGCGCAGGTAGCGGGTGTCGAAGCCCGGGGTGGTGACCTTGAAGGAGCGGTTCTGGCCTGTGGGGAGGTCGGCGCCGCTGCGCCAGAGGGGGGTGGAGATTGCCCAGGTGGCGTCGTCGTTGAAGGTGCCGCCCGTGTTCTGATCCATCCAGACTTCTTCGTTGCGGTGGCGCATGAAGTAGCCGGGCAGGTTGGAGGCTTCCAGGGAGGTGCCGCCGCCGGAGAGGCCGGGGCGGGCGCAGAAGGTGGCGTCCGCGTTGAAGGTGCCGCCGGTGTTGGCTTCGGTGTAGACGCGGTACGCGCGGTGGCGCAGGTAGCGGCCGGGGAAGTTGCGCGACTCGAAGGAGTAGCAGGCGGTGTTGGAGAGGCCGGGGCGTACGGAGAACGTGGCGTCCTGGCGGTCCGTGGTGGCGCTGGAGGTGGAGATGACGTCGGTACGGGCAGCGCCGTCACGGTGGCGCAGGTAGCGGTTCGTGTAGCCGGGTGTGGTGACGCGCAGTGAGGCGAGCTTGTTCGTGGAGAGCGTGGTGCCGTTGGCCGCCCCGAGGACCCGCAGGTTCACGTCGCGTACCCGGGCGAAGTCCATCTTGCGGATCTGCCGGTCGTACGTGAAGAAGCCGTTGAGCTCCTCCTCCACGTCCGTCGGTTCGGTGTAGACGGAACCGGAGAGGCCGTTGCCGTTAATCAGGTCGACGAGCTTGCTGGTGATCTGGAGGTAGCGGTTCGTCAACGCGGTCGAGTCGGGGAGCCACTCGTACGCGAACTTGCCGCTGGTCGGCCACTCGTGACCGGAGACGCGCAGGCCGAGGCCGCCGTACTCGCCGTTGACCGCGATGCGGGTGGCGCTCGGGGCGCGGGTGATGCCGGGGCCGACGTACATGTGGTCGTCGATCACGTCGCCGTTGCCCGGGTCCGGGTCGGAGTCGCAGCAGTTCGAGCCGGAGTTGTGGTTCACCAGGCGGGTGGGGTCCCAGCCCTTGACCAGGTCGGCGATGCGGCCGGCGTCGTACTCGCCCCAGCCCTCGTTGAACGGCACCCACTGCACGATCGACGTGATGCCCTTGTGCTCGTCGATCATCTCCTTGAGTTCCTTCTCGAACCGCTGCCGCCCGACGGTCGACGGCTCCCGGCCGCTGGCCAGCGCGGGCATGTCCTGCCAGACCATCAGCCCGAGGCGGTCGGCGTGGTAGAACCAGCGGTCGCTCTCGACCTTGATGTGCTTGCGGACCATGGTGAAGCCGAGCGCCTTCTGCTGTTCCAGGTCGAACGCCAGCGCCGCATCCGTGGGCGCGGTGGAGATGCCGTCCGGCCAGTAGCCCTGGTCGAGCGTGCCGAGCTGGAAGACGAACTTGCCGTTGAGCGTCGGGCGCAGCACGCCGCCGAGCATCGCCTTGCCGAGCGAGCGCATGCCGAAGTAGCCGCCGACGGCGTCACCGCCGGCCATGGTCACCCTGAGCGTGTAGAGGAACGGGTCGTCGGGCGACCAGAGCCGGGCGTTGGGTACGGGGATCCGGAAGCTGCTGCCCACGGTGCCGCTCGCCGTGCCCACCACGGTGCTGCCGTTGAGCACCTGCGCGGTCACGCTCGCGCCGGCCTGGGTGCCCTGCACGACGAGGTCCAGCGCGCCGGCCGCGACGTTGGGCGTCGTGTCCAGCCGGGTGATCCGCTGCGCCGTGGTCGGCTCGAGCCAGACGGTCTGCCAGATGCCGGACGACGGGGTGTACCAGATGCCGCCGCGGTTGGTGCGCTGCTTGCCGACCGGGATGTCCTGGTTGTTGGTGGGATCCCAGACGCCGACGATGATCTCGTTGGCGCCGGCGCGCAGCGCGCTCGTGACGTCGTACGAGAACTTGTCGTAGCCGCCCTCGTGGGCGCCGAGCAGCGTGCCGTTCACCCAGACCTTGGACTGCCAGTCGACCGCGCCGAAGTTGAGCTGCACGTTGCGGCCGGCCCACGCGGCGGGGACGGTGAACGTCCGCCGGTAGTACATGTAGTCCTCGTGCCGCATGATCCCGGAGAGAGCGCTCTCGATCGGGTACGGGACGAGCACCTCCTCGCCGAGGTTGGTGCCGACCGGCGGCGTGTTGATGTTCGCGGCGCCGGCGAACTGCCAGGTGCCGTTGAGGCTCTGCCAGTCGGGGCGGGTCAGCTGCGGCCGCGGGTACTCCGGGAGCGGGTTCGTCGTGGACACCTGGCCGGTCCACGGCGTGCTCAGCGGCGGGGGCTTCGGGGCGGCCGACGCGGGGGACTGAGTGGCGAGGGCCGTGCCGGACGAGGCGGTCAGCGCGGCGGTGGTCAGGGCGAGGAGGCGTCGCCACGATCCGGGTCGATGTTCGGTCACGTTCGTTCTCCTTCGGGGGCAGGAGCGTGGGGGGAAACGACGCACGGCGGCGTCGGAGGGGGATCCGACGCCGCCGTGGCTGTGCTCGTCCGCGTCAGTACGCGCTGTTCAAGTCGCTCTTGGCGTTGCTCTGGTCGTACTCGCGGTCGCTGATGATGATGTCCTCGGGGATCGGCTCACCGTTGAAGAACTTGGTGGCCGTCTCGAAGGCGAGCGGGCCGAACCGCGGGTTCGACTCGATGACCGAGTAGATCCAGCCGTCCACGATGCCCTGGACCGCGCCCTTGGTGCCGTCGATCGTGACGATCTTGACGTCGCCCTTGTTCTTGCCGGCGCTCTTGAGGGCCACCTCGGCGCCCAGCGCCATCTCGTCGTTCTCGGCGTAGATGCCGTTGATGTCCGAGTTGGACTGCAGCAGCTGCTCGGAGACCTTCTGGCCCTCCTCGCGGGAGAACTGCCCGGTCTGCTCGAAGACGATCTTGATCTCCGGGGCCACCTTGGCGATCTGGTCCTTGAAGCCCTTGGTCCGCAGCGTGGTGACGTTGTTGCCCGGTGCGCCCAGCAGGATCGCCACCGAGCCCTTGTTGCCCAGGGCGGCGGCCATCTTGTCGGCCGCGCGCTTGCCCTGCTCCTCGAAGTCCGACCCGATGAACGTCAGGTAGTCCTTGCAGGAGGTGGCGTTGATCTTGCGGTCGATCGTGATGATCGGGACCTTCTTGGCCGACGCCTTCGCGAAGACCGAGTCCCAGCCGTCGGAGTTCAGCGGCGCGATGATCAGCAGCTGGACGCCCGAGTCGATCATCTGCTCGACGTCGCTGATCTGCTTGTTGAACTGCGAGTTCGCGTTCGTGGCCTGCAGGTTGCCGCTCGGGATGCCCAGCTTCGCGGCCTCGTCCTTGATGGACTTGGTCTCCGCGATGCGGAACGGGTTGGCCTCCTTCTCCGACTGGGAGAAGCCGATCTTCGCGGTCTTCAGGTCGATCTTCTTGCCGCCGAACTGGTCGAGCGTGCAGGTCTTGGCGGCGGGGTCGGCCGACTGGACGACCTGGGCACCGGCCGAGGCGTTGGACCCGCCGGCCGCGGGGGTGTCGCTGTCCTCCGACTTGGCGCAGGCGCTGACGAGCAGCAGCGCTGCCCCCAGGGTTATGACTGCCGGCCTCCAGCGGCCGGGCATGGCGCTCATGGCATGTGCTCCTTAGTGGTGACTGCGAAACCGGCGGAGGGAGACATCGACGGGGGTGGCATCGACCGTTTACCATCCGGAAACACATTCACGCACTATCGAACTTTTCCTGTCAAGGTCACGGTCATTACCAATCAGAAACGAACGCGACGATGCGTGGCCGCGCGTGCGCGGGCGTGAAGATCCGCAGGTCAGAGCCCTGTCAGGACGGCTCGGCGAGGTGAACGCGTTCGTTCAGGACGCAATACGACACGTTGTTAACGGTCACAAATGGACAAGCGCCGGCTGGTGTGCTTGTGCGCTTTCCCGCGGCGCCACCGGCTCGGCACCCTCCAGGGCATCCGCCGTAGCTGTGCGGTTGATGAAGTCCACACCCGCGTACTCGCTGTACTCGGCGACCGTCCGGATCGGACCCATGCCGAGCCGGCCCTTCGACGGGTACCGCAGCATGTTCGCCACCCGCCGCCGGCTCGCCCGCTCCCGGGCGAACCAGTTCCGTCCGGTCTCCGAGTCGCCGTGGTCGTCCCAGTGCCGCGGCCGGTCCTGGCGGATGTAGAAGTGCCAGGCCAGCACCTCGATCGGATGGAAGAGGTCGTAGCCCCAGGTGAACGCGCGTACGGAGAGGGTGATCTCCTCGCCGTGGAAGTAGATGGTCGGGTCGTACGGCACCTCGAGCGGGAACGATCCCGGCGCGAAGAGGAACCCGGCGGCGAGGAAGCGCGCGCGGAAGGGGCGGTCCCGGGCCTGCCAGTCCGGCACGACGGTCTGATTGAACGTCGGTACGCCGTCCTCGGTCCAGTCCTGCATGATGATCCGTGTCGGCACACCGGCCCCGGTGAACTCGGTGTCCGGCTCGTACATCGGCGGATACCCGGTGATCACCGGCTTCGCGGCGCCGGTGGCCCGCGCGGCGGCGATGCACCGGACGTCCCAGTCCGGCGCGAAGCGGGTGTGGCTGTCCACCTGCAGGAACCAGTCGGCCTGCCGGTAGTGGTGCAGTACCTCGGCCCGTGCCCAGCAGGCACCCCGGCTCTGCCGGGCGTCGACGTCGAGGATCTCGACCCGCGGGTCGTCCCGGATCGCCGAGACGTCCTCGTCGCCGAGGTGCTGCCAGTTCACGACGATGCGCAGCTCGTCGGGGTGCCTCGCCTTCGCCAGGCAGTCCAGCACGGTCGGCACGAGCTCCGGGTCGCGGTACGCCGCCACCGAGACGAAGATCGTCATGTCACCGGCCCTCGCCGACGGCCCAGGGCAGCACCTCGACCCCGCGGCCCGGATCCTGCCCGCGGAACGCGTCGTACGCGGCAGCCACGTCCTCGTCGCTCATGACCATCGTCTCGCGGAGGAAGTCACCGGTCAGCCGGAACGGCACCGGCCCGCCGGGATTGATCAGGACGTCCACCTCGTCGGGCAGCAGCGAGACCACGCCGGTGAGGTCCATCCGGCGCCACTCCGGCGCGCTGACCCGGCGCCTCTGCTGCGGACCGGTCGCCACCACCACGCAGCGCACGTCGTCCGGCGACCTCACGACCAGCGGCCGCCCGTCACCGTTCAGCGCCACCTCCAGCTGCGCGTCGCGCATCATGAGCTGCAGCTGACCGGCCTCCATCCGGCCGCCCATGGTGAGCCGCAACACCGCGTCCAGCGGATCGGCGGCCGCCTGACCGTCGCGCGGTGCGTAGCGGGGGTTGCCGCGGAAGGGGCCGGGGACGCCGTCCGCGTCCAGCGGCCACGCGCCGATCACCGCCTCGAGCGGCGGGACGTCGTCGCCGGGCCCCGGCCGCCAGTCGGGGTCCATCAGCAGGAAGAAGTCCCGGTCGCGAAGCTCAGGCTGCACTCGGCCGTCCTCCCAGGTCCATGGCCGCGGTGGCGCGGACGAAGTCGCCGGTCAGCCGTACGCCGGCCGGTCCGCCGGGGTTGACCAGCAGGTCCACCCCGTCCGGCAGGGCGGCCACCAGCTCGGCCAGGCCCACCTGCCGCCAGTCCGGCGACGCGATGCGGGCGCGGTGCGGTGCTCCGGTCGCGACGATCGCGCACAGCACGTCGTCGTCGGCCCTGCTGAGCAGCGGGCGGCCGTCGCCGTTCAGGGCCTGGTCCACGAGGCAGCCCCGCAGCACGAGCTGCAGGTGCTCCACCTCGGCATCCCCGCGCAGGGTCAGCTGCAGCAGCGCGTCCACCGGGTCCGACGGCGACTCCTCGCTCACCGGCCGGTAGTCCGGGTTGCTCCGGAACGGGCCCACCGACCCGTCCGGCTCCACCGGCCACAACCCGACCACGGCCTCGAACGGTGGCGCGTCCACGTCGTCGGCGCCCCGCCACTCCGGGTCGGTGAGCAGGATGACGTTCTCCTCGTCCGCCATGTCAGGTCATTCCCCCTGTCCGAGCAGCGCGGCCAGCGCCCGGTGCGTGCCGACGGGCCCGGCCGGCGCGGGTGCGTACCCGGCGGACCGGATGCCGGCGAGCAGGCCGGCGTCCGGCGCGAACCCGTGCACGCGCAGGTAGTAGGCGGTCGCCTCGGTCCACACCCAGCGGCCGTCGGTGCGGTGACCCAGGGGCACGACGGCACCCCGCCCCGGCTCCACGAGGTCGATGCCCCGCCGCGTCGTCGTCAGGACGATCGTGCCGTTCTCCAGGTACGCCGCCACCTTGTCCCGCTCGTCCTCGGCGATCGGGTCACGGGTCAGCGCCTCGGCGATGCGTACGGGCCGCGCCTCGCCGGCCGTCCACAGCAGAGCTGAAGCGGCCCGGGCGTCCCGCTGATACCCGGGCGGCTCGATGCCGGAGGGGTACGCCTCGACCTGCGGATCCGGCACACCGGCGCGGAGCAGGGCGCGCATCACCACCGCTGTGACGGTCGGCAGGGACGCGATCGTGGACGCCTCGAGGACGTACACGCGGGTCGGCGGGACGACGTCCGGATCGAGGCCGGGAAGGACCCGCCAGGCCCGCCAGAGGGCCACCGCCTCCGGGACCCGGACCAGCGCCCGGGCGGCGGCACGGTCGGCGGGGTCGCGGACGTCCGGGCCGGTGGTCAGGTCCAGGACGAGGGCCGGGTGGCGGCCGGGGGCGGGAAGCTCGGCGACGAAGGCGTACGGGGACCGGTCCCGTCCCGCCGACAGCTCGGTGACCACCGCCCCGACGGTCCGCAGGTCGCCCTCGGCCAGGGTGAGCCGGGCCCGCGCCAGCACGTCGTCGGGTACCCGCCCCGCCAGCAGCAGCAACTCCCGGTGCAGCCGGGCGGCTTCGGCGTCCTCCGTCATGCCGTCCTCGCGTGGTCGTCGGCGTGCGATGTCCGGCAGCCATTCGACCACGGTGCCCGGGCCGTCCCGCCGGTCCGCGGGCGGTCGTGCCCCAACGTCGGCGCTCCGGGACCCGTTCTTACCTCAGCTCGCCTCCCACGGCACCAGGGCGACCTTCTCTTGGTTGCGTGCCCGGTCGAACGCCGCGTTGAGCTCGTCGTCGCTCGCCATGAACGCGGCGCGGACGAAGTCGCCGGACAGCCGGGTCATGGCCGGGCCGCCCGGGTTGACCAGCACGTCGACGTCGTCGGCCAGGAGGGTGACCAGGGCCTCCAGGTCGCAGCGCCGCCACAGCGGCAGATTCAGGTCGCGCCGGTGGCTGCCGCTGCTGGCGAGCAGCACGCACAGCACGTCGTCCGGCGAGGGCTGCAGGATCGGCCGGCCGTCGCCGTTCATGGCGATGTCGAACAGGCTCTGCCGCAGGATCAGCTGCAGCTGTTCGGCATCCGCCTCGCCGGCCGCCGTGAGGCGGATGAGCGCGTCGAGCGGGTCCGTCGGCGAGTCGACGTCGGTGGGGAAGTAGTCCGGGTTCGGGCGGAACAGCCCGACCGAGCCGTCCGGGGCCACCGGCCACACCCCGACGACCGCCTCGATCGGCGGCAGGTCGCCGTCCGTACCGGGTTCCGGCTCCCACGCGGGGTCGGTGATGACGAAGTAGTTCTCGAAGGTCTCGTCGCTCATTCCGCCATCTCCTCGGCCAGTTCCTCCGCCGTCTCCTCGGGCACCGGCGCCAGACCCCACCTGCGGGACACCGACAGGTGCTCCCCGGCGTCCTGGATCAGGGCGCGGGTGCCCGGCGGCCCGAAGCCACCGGTGTAGGGAACGTACGTGAACTGCGGCGCGGGCGTGGTGCCACCCGGCACGTAGTAGGTCGCGTAACTCGTGGGCTGGTACGTCGTGTAGGTGGGCCCGGCCCAAGGCTGTCCCGGCGTCACCGTGTACGTGGTGTAGCCGCCGTACGCGGTGCCCGGCGTGACGTACTGGTACGCGGGCTGGCCGGTGCCGGGCAGCGAGGTCGTCGAGGTGTTCGGCGACGCGTAGACCACGTTCACGCCCGGCGGCACGGACGATGTCGGCGCGGTCGTCGAGGCGGATGGCTGCGGCGCCGGGGCAACCGGGGGAGTGGACGGTCCCGCGGTGCCGCCCGAGGGCCGGGTCGCCCGGAACTCGCGCATGATGCCTCGGTAACTCACGCCGATCGGCTTCTCCGAGAAACCGAACGTGTGCGCGATGCTGTGCGGGTACTGCACCCAGAGCGTCTGCTCGGCGCCGTACCCGTTGCCCTGGAAGCCCCACGACCAGACCGCCTGCATGAAGTCGTAGATCGCGTACCCGGGTCTGGCCTTGCGCGCCGCCGAGCAGGACAGGAAGAAGATGGTGGAGCGCATGCCGGACCGCGAGCGGTGCAGCACGCCGGACTGCCACACCAGGTACGCCATCTCCGTGCCGTTGACCGAGGCGGTCCGGCCGTTCTTGAGCTTGATGCCGAACGAGTGCGGGCTGGCGTGACAGTCGACCAGCACCAGCTCACCCTCCCAGTACGCGCGACGGCCGTGCTTCGGCATGGCCGTCACGGTGTAGCCGCTCGTGCGCTTCTCGCCGTGGAACGACTCGTAGTGCTCGAAGCTGTCCTCGTCGATGAACTTGGGGAAGTCCTGCATCGACGGGTAGTCGCCCCGGCTCATCGGGAAGGCGATGCCGGTCTCCTGGCTCCGCTTGTTGTGGCTGAAGAAGTACGTCACGTCCTTCAGCTCGTACTTGTGGCCGGACTGCGAGGGTCCCGGCTGCGGTGGCGGTGCGGGCGGCGGCGCGACCGGCGGGCCGATCGTCTTGAGCTTGCCGCCCTCCACCGTCAGGCGCGGGCCGGTGATGCGGTTGCGGCCGGTGGAAGCCACGACGGTGACGCCCCGGCCGAGCTGGTTGCGCAGCTCGTCGGCGAAGTCGTCGGCGTGGTTGCCGATCCGCGACGGCACGAGGAACACCGTGCGCGTCTGGCCCTGGGGGACCAGGCCGCTGCGCGCGACGATGCCCGCGACGTCCTTGAGCGGTACGCGGATCGCGCCCTTGCCCTGGACCTCCACCAGCATGTTGCCGCGGCCGTCGGTCTTGCCGTGCACGGAGAGCGGACGGCGGTTGTCGTTGGCCCACGGCGTGTCCAGGGCCTGGCTGCCGTTCCGGCCACGGGACTTGTACTTGTCCGCCGTGGTGACCGCGGTCTCGGCTTCCATCTGCCGGGTGTGCGCGTCGGTCATCCCGAGGCCGAGACCGAGCACGTTGCCGCTGCGGTCGCGGAACGGGGTGAGCAGGACCCGGTCGGAGCTGTTGAGCGGGCGCAGCGGGGCCCGGGACGGGTCCTGGAGCGCGGTTGCCGGGTCGATGCCCGCGTCGGGCGGCGGCGGCTGGACCGGCGGCTGGACCGGCGGCGGGTTCCCGCCCGGCGGGGTCGGTCCTCCGGGCGCCGCAGGCGGGGCGGTGGGCGGCGCGGTCGGTGGTGCCACGGGCGGCGCGGCCACCGCGGCGGGTGTCGTGATCGGCTGCTGCCCGTCGGTGCGGGGCGGGTCGATCCGGACGATCCGGCCGTCCTTGTCCGGTCCCTTGTAGACGCCGATCTTCTGCGGGGAGTCCGGTTGCTTGCGCAGCTCCTCCGTGGCGCCGTACGCCTCACCCTGGTGCCCGCCGCGACGCAGCCGCTGCATGAGGTCCCAGCCGGCGCCGCCCGTCCGCAGCCGGCGTCCCGCCGAGTCGCTGAGCAGCAGCAATGGCGTGGTCTTGCCGGAGCGGGGCCGGCGCAGCGCCTCGCTCTGCAGGATCAGGTCCCCGAGCTCGGCGCCGCTGAGCCGCTCGGTGCGGCCGGTGACCCGGTTGCGGACCGTGAACTCGCGGGCGTTGCCGGGAGCGTCGACGAAGATGAACCGGCGGCCGTCGCCGAGCCGGTCCTTGCCGCCGAACGGCGTCTTCACCACCTGGTTGAACGGGCCGCGGCTGATCCGGTCGTACCAGCGCAGCTTCTCGCCGCTGCCGTCGGCGATGCGGGCGAAGCGCTGCATGCGCTTGCGCTCGTCCTCGGACCGGTAGAAGCCGATGCCGATGACGTCGCCGGCGGCGTTGCGGAAATCGACGTGGTCCACGTCGGCCAGCGCCATCGGCCCGGCCGGGACGACCGGCGGCACCGGGTCGCCGCTCGCCGGCCCGGGCTGGGTGCCCGTGCCGGGCTGCGTGCCGCTGCCGGGCTGGGTGGTGCTGGTCTGGGTGGTGCCGGTCTGGGTGGTGCCGGGCTGAGCCGGGCCGGGCTGGGTGCTGCCGCCCGGCTGGCCGGTGGGCGGAGCCGGTGGGGCCGCCGAGGCCACCGGATCCAGGGTGACCAGGGCGCCTTCCGTGGTGCGGTCGCCCACGACGGCGATCGGCTGGTCGGCGCTGCGAGGGATGCGCAGCACGCCGTTCGGGGCGTACCCCTTCCCGCGGTGGCCCCACGCGCGCAGCGTCGCCAGGACCTGCTCGCCCAGCGCCGGGGTGGCGCCGGTGCCCGCCCCGATCAGGAACATCGACGCGTTCGTGCCGTCGCGGGCCTGGCGCATCGCCGGGGTCTGCGCGATCAGGTAGGCGTACTCGGCGGCGGTGAGGTGCTGCAGCCGCCCGGACTTCAGGCGCACCGCGAAGCGGCCCTGGTCCGGTTCGGAGTGCACGTAGACCATCTCGCGCCCGCGCAGGCTGCCCTCCCGGGCCCACGGGGTGGACCGGGTCCGCAGCAGCCGGAACCGGCCGTTGCCGGCGGGCTCGAGGACGTCGTACTTGCGCAGGTTCGACTTCTCGAGCACGACGGTGGTGTCCGCCATCCGGTCCCGCTCGGCCCGGCGCTCGTCGCGGGTCGCGCCGGTGGGGAACCCGACGCCGACGATCTCGTTGCGGTGGTTGCGCAGGCTGTCGAACTCCACGTCGGCGAGGTTGAGCCAGACCCCGGCCGGTGCGGGTGGCGGCACGGCCGGGCCGGGCAGCGGGTCGAGGTCGTCCGGGTCGTCGATCGGGTCGGCCGGGCCCGCCACGGGCGAGGCGGCCGGGCTGAGGTCCGGCGACTCCGGCGGCAGGTCGGCGTCCGGGTCCACCGCGGCGCCGGGCACGAACTCCGGTACGGCGGCCGGCGCCGGGGCCACGTGCGGGGAAACCGTGACGATGCCGCCCCACCGGGCCACGCCCAGCTGGTGGGCACCGGACTGCAGGATCTGGTCCGTGGCCGCGTACCCCTCGCCGGTGTAGTTCTCCTGCTGCTGCAGACGGCTCATGAAGTCGTGCGCGAACCCGCCGGGTCCCTGGACGGCGCCCGCCTCGGAGCTGAGGAACAGCACGGGGGCGCCGCGGCCGTTCGGGTGCTGGTCGAAGACCCCGGCGGCAAGGGCGACGCGGGCCAGCACCCGGCCGCCCTTGAGCTCGCCCGGCCGGCCGTCCGCGCGGACCGTGAGGCCATCGGAGTTGCCCTCGCCCAGCACGAAGAACGGCTGCCGCCCGGCGCGCATCCGGCCGAGCCAGGGCGCCGGATGCGGGCTGCCCTGCACCTGGCCGCGCTCGTCGGCGAAGCGCATGTACGTGGCCGGCAGGCCGGCGCTGAGCTCGCGCACCCGGTCGCGGAACCGCTGCACGTCACCCGGGCGGTTCCAGAAGCCGATGCCGACGGTACGGCCACCGGCGTCACGCAGCCGGACCACCTTGACGCCGTTCACCTCCTCGACGCCGGGCTCGGAGTCCGCCGGGACGGGCGCGGGCTGCGGCTGCTGCGGCGGGGGAGGCTGGCTGGTGGAGGCGGTGGCGGGAGCCGGCCCGGACGGCGACGCCCCGGGACCCACCTCGACCAGCGAACCGCCGTCGGCGAGCGCGACCCGGGAGCCGAGGACGTAGCCGGTCTCCGGACCGTAGATCGGCCCGCGGTGCCCGGCGCGCCGGCGCAGCTCCTGGCCGAACGCCTTGCCCAGCCGTTGCGGGGCACGGGACCACAGCACGACCGGCTCGGTGACGGAGTAGGTGACGCCCGCCTTGGCCGCGCGCGCCGCGACCACCGCGGCGAGCGTCTTGCCGGTGACCCGGACCGGGCCACGCCCGCGGATCATGATCGTGGCGTGGCCGTCGCCGCCGTTCGACGCCAGCACGGTCAGCGGTACGCCCCGCCACGGCACCGGGCTGACCGTCGGCACGCCGTCGCCGGTACGGCCGGGGTACGACTCGTACGTGCCGGCGCGCAGGGCGTCCTGGTGGTCGAGGATGTCCCGGCGGTCGTCCACGTCGAGCGGGAACGCGACGCCGAACGCCGTACCGCGGGCGTCCTTCAGCTCGATGACGTCGACGTCGTCGGGGTTCACCGAGTCCACCACCGGCGGCTCGGTCTCGTGCAGGGCGGAGGCCGGCAGCGAGCCGGGGACGATCTCCCGGAACCGGCCGTCGTGCTCCAGGATCGGGCCGCCCGACGTCGTCCACATCGGGGTGGTCGGTGCGTACGCGTTGCCCTGGTAGCCGTACGCCGACACCGCCTCGGCCAGCATCCGGCCGGCCAGACCCTCGTCGTACCTGCCGGTCTCCGGGGCGAGCACGACGATGCTGTCCCGGCTGTCGGCGTTGCGCAGGTCCATCAGGTCCATCTCCTGCAGGAGCTGGGCCACCTCCACGCCGTCGACGAACGTGGGGCGTCCGCTCCAGCGCCCGGCCGCGCCGTGCACGCCTTCCGGGGAGTCGTCGAAGTGCACGAAGAACGGGCGCCTGCCGTTCGTGCGCGCGTACGGCGCCGGCCGGTGCACCGGGAGCTGATCCGGCTGGATCGCGCCTCGGTACACGCCGTAGTGGGTGTGATCGGCGAGGGTCCGCGACTGCGCCCAGCGGCGGATCTCCCGGCGTACCTCGGGGTTCTGGGAGAAGGTCACGCCGATCATCACGTTGTTGGCGTCGACGAGGCGGGTGAACGCGATCCGGTTGAGCCGGTCGAGGTCCGGGTGGCCGGGGGCCCGCGACACCTCCGCGTGGCCGGGGGCCCGCGACACCGAGACGCCGGGTTCCGGCAGCGGCTCCGAGTCGATGTCGGGCACGGCGCGGGCGTGGGACCGGACGGTGTCAGAGCGTGCGGCGTCGAGCTGCGTCTCGTGCTCGCGGTGCGCCGCCCACCAGGCCTTCTCCGCCTCTGCCACGGCCTGGTGTGCCGCCTCGACCTGCGCCGGGTCCGGCTCGGGACGGTGCAGCAGGGTGTCGCGGCGGTCCACTGCGGCCGACCACTCCTCGCCGCGCCGGGCGACGTCCAGCGCGGCCGTGCGCAGCGCCGGGGGAAGGTCGGTTCCGGTACGCGCCTTGGCCTCCGCGTCGGGCATCCGGACGGTGGCGGCGTCGTGGACGCGTACCTCCCGGCCGGCCCGGTGCTTCGCCGCGCTGTCCGTCGAGCGGGCGATGACGCGGAACTCCACGTCGTACGCGAGGCTGCGGGTGAGCGGGTCGTCGCCGGCCGGGGTCTCGGGCAGCGCGGTGGTGCCGTCGCCCGGGAGCTTGTTCTCCAGCTTGAGCGCGCGGTCCGGATCGGAGGTGTAGAGCGGCTGCTCGTAGAAAGTCGACGCGTTGACGGCCGCGAAGTCGGCGCGCTCGCCGACCTGGGTGGCGCCGGACGGGTGGTTGACCCCGCCGCCCGCGACCGGCCCGTTCACCTTGACCGCGAAGGTGTTGCCGGTGGTGCGCTCGCGCTTGCGGCCGTGCTCGGTGGCCTGCTCGCCGGCCAGTTCGATGCGGGCGTCGGCGTGCGCGAACCGGGGCCGGGGCCGCAGCCGGGCGTCCACGATCAGGTCGCGTCCCGCCTTGCCGAGCGGCACGACGAACCGGCCGCCCGTCATGCCGCCCGCCAGCGCCGCCTTGACCGTGCTGACCGTGATGGCGTCGCGCAGTGCGGTCCGGGTGGCTTCGTCCACGGGGGCGCCCGAGTCGGTCACGGCGTCCGCGGAGGCCGTGTGCAGCTCCGAGACGTCGAACAGCACATGCTCGACGGCGAACTTGCCCCGCTCCGGCAGCGTCTCGTGCTCGCCCTCGGCGGTGCGCCACCGCGCGCGGGCGTCGTCGGTCAGCTGCTGTGCGGGTACGGGCGTCGACGGCTCGGCGTGGCCCAGCGGCCGGTCGTCCACCGGACGCGGCCGGGTGTCGCCGGGCAGCGTGTGCACCTCGACGGGACGCTGCGTGGTCACGACGGCGCCGGCCTCGGGCAGGGCGTCGCCGGTGACCGTGACCGTCAGGCGCAGCTCCCCGTTGTACCGGGCGACGGGCCCCTTGGTGGTCAGGGTCTGCTCGAACGAGGGAGCCGTGTGCTCGGTGTCCTTGTCGGACCGGACGCCGAGGTTGGCGGTGCCCGCGTACCCGCCGCCGAGGAAGCCGCTCGCCGGTCCCTGACCCGGCTCGGGGTCGCTCTCCGTCCACGCACCTTGAGCGCGGGCCATCACCGAGAAGGAAGCGAGCGTACGGCCCCGCGTACGGGTGTCCGCGTTGCGGATGGTGGCGCTGTCACTGACCGACAGCTCGGTCGTGTGCTCGATGCCGGCGAAGCGCGGCTGCTGCAGGAATTCGGCGCTCAGCGTGACGTGGTACGTGTGCCCCCGAACCCGCCCCTCGAGGCGGATGGGCAGGCTGCGCCCGCCGTTGAGCGCGCTGCCCAGGTGGTGGTCGGCCTTGCCGAGGAACGTCTGCAGCATCCGGACGTTGTCGTGCGGCTCGTCCAGGGGCGAGACGGGCAGGAGGGCGTACGCGACCTCCCGGCCGCGTGCGGGCCCCTCGGTGCGCCCGACCTCCCGGGCGATCTCCTGGCGCAGGTCGGAGACGACGTCGGACAGGTCCAGCGGGGTGAACACGCCGCCGAGGCCGATCGATGCGGACCGGCCCGGGGACACGGCCGCCGGGATGTCGCCCTGCGGCGGTGCGGCCGGTTCGGGCTCCGGGCCCGCGAGCTGCCGGGCGCGCTCGCGTTGCGCCTCGCGGACCAGGTCGGTCTCGCGCTGCTGCCGGTGGATCCGGGCGGCGTGCCGCTCCTCCTGGCGTACCCGGAGCTGGTCGGCCTCGGCGCGCTGCCGGGTCTGTTCCTCATGGCGTTCGTCACGCTGCCGATCCGGACGGCCGGTCACGGCCTCCGTCACGGCCCGCTCGCGGCGGGCCGCGCCGGCGCGGAATTCCCGCAGCTCCCGGGCATGGTCCAGGCGCAGCGCCGCGATCCGCCGGACACCGCTCCAGTCGTCCGGGGCCGCGCCGGAGCGCCGGATCTCCTCGCGCAGCGCCCGCAACACCTCCGCCTGGGTGCGCCGCAGTTCGCGCTCGCCCTCACGGGTGTCCCGGCGGACCCGGTCGGCGAAATCGCGAGCATCCTGCAACTCCGCGCGCTGCCGGCGGTCGAGGCTCGCCGTCCGTCCATCGTGGTTGGTACGGAGCGCGTCGCGTTCGGCGCTGAAGCCGGCCTGCTGGTGTGCGGCTTCTTCGCGGTGCCGCTCCTGCAACCGGTCGCTGTCGCGCTGCCGGCGGACCTCGTCGTCGTGCCGGCGCAGGTCGGCGAGCTGGGCGGGCGTCATCCACATCAGCCAGGCGCCGGGCATCGTGAACCGCTGCCCGGCCGAACCGCGCGGCGAACCCGGCAGGACCTTCAGTGGATCGAGGTGGCTGCGGTGCGTCGCCTCGGCCACGACCTGCGCCTCGACGTCCACCAGTACGGGAATGTGCCCGCTGGGGCGCCCGCCGAGACGGAGCTTGGTCACGCCGGACACCGCGAGTTCCTTGATGCTGCCCCAGGAGCGTTGCCACGGCGTGTACGAGCCCACGATGACGCCGACCGGGTTCGCCGTCACACCGTCCGCCACGGTTCCGGGGCCGGACACCACGGGCACTCCGGTCACCGCCGCGGCGACCTCGTACGACCGGCCGCGCTTACCGCTGACCGTCGAACCACCGGAGAGCCCGTGCTTGACCCGTTCGAGCTCCGCCGGCGACAGCTCCCGCGGCTGCGTGGGCCGCAGTGAGATGCGCACGTCGGCGCCGGCCAGCGAGGCCCGGCGGTCGTGCCCGAGGTTGCTGAGCGTGATGGGGCGGCTGAAGACCTCCGGGTTGCCCATGAGCATCTCGGGCGACACGGTGTTGGCGATGACCGTCGAGTTCCGCCCGTCCGGGAACGCGAAGACGTCGTCGCCGGCGGCCTCGACCGCCGTCTCCTTGACCGCGTCCTGCAGGTGCTCCACGCCGCGGACCGCCTCGACCCGTACGCCGTCGAGCCGGAGCGGGTAGCCGCCCTTCAGCTCGCTGACGGGGCCGGGATCGGCGAGCCACTCGCGGCCGACCGGGGCGGTGCTGGGCAGCGCGGGCGGCGGCGTGGTGGTCACCCGGTGCTCGGGGATCAGCATCCGCACGCTGAGCGGGAACGCCTTCGGGCGGTGGTCGAGCCGGCCGATCTCCTTCGGCAGGTGCCGGCCGGGGCGGCCCGGGGTGAGGTGCCGGGCGTTCTCACTGGTGCGCACGCTCGACCGGATCGACACCGACGCCTGCACGGTCGCGGCGAACTCGCGCATGTCCTGGCCCGCGAACTCGCCGTCGGCGTCCAGCGCGGGACCGTGCCGGGAGTCCGCCACGTGGCCCTGGCTCAGCCCGATCTCGTGGCCCCGGCTGCGGGTGTACGCGGCCCGCGGACCGCCGAGCAGCGTGGACATCGCCTGACCGACCCGGCCCAGGACGCGCGCCTCGAGGCTCAGCTCCGTGGTGCGCGTACGCTCGCGACCCGCGGTTGTCGTGGTCTTGTTCTTCCGCTTGTGGTCGGTCTGCAGCGCGCCGCGGTCGGTGAGGTCGCCGTCGGACAGCTCGGACAGCCGGCCGCCGAGCGTCACCACCGAGGTGTACGTGAACAGCTTGTCCCGCTTGACGAGCGGGATCTCCAGCCCTGGCCCGACAATGCGGTCGAGCAGGTAGCGCAGCTGGCGGTTGGACAGGTTCGAGCGGGCCTCGGAGTCGCGCGACAGGATCGCCTGCACGGTCTCCGTGAGGCCCTTGGCGAGGTCGGGGTCGCCGAACGTGCGCAGGAACGCGTCGGACTCCAGCGTGAACGAGTGGAACCCGGGCACCGAGCGCAGCGCGGTCACCAGCGCCTCGTAGATGCGGTCGCCGCCGCTCACGTCGTCGATGTACGCGCCGCCGAACCCGTCCCCGTTCTCGATGTGCGCGGGGGCGAAGTGGGTACGCTGCGCGCCCCGCCGCCCGCGCCAGCCGGCGTTGTCACGGTTCGGGTCGAGCGCCGTGTCCTTGACGCGGTCCTTGGTGGTCCACTGCAGCGTGCGTACGGTGCCCGTCAGCGTCCGCGGCTTCTGCCCGAGCGGGCGCACCTGCACGTCGTACACGGTCTGGTAGCGGACCGCGGGCCCGGTGGCGGTGAGCGTCTGCCGGGTGCTGGTCTCCTGCTTGACCTCCTGGACGGTCGCCCCGGTCCGGGAGCCGGACAGCTTCGGCGCGACGAGCAGGGTCAGCGGCGGGATGTCCGAGCCGCCGCCGGCCAGGCCCCACACGGTGACCGGCCGGTCGGCGGAGGTGCGGTCGGCGGTCTCACCGGCGAAGGCGGACGTGTCGATGTGCGTCGCGCTGTCGACCGTCTCCACGACCTGGACCTGACGGGCCACGAGGCGCATCTGGAGCTGCCGGTCGCGGCCGGGGAACAGCCGGCGCCAGCCGCGTGCGGGCGAGCGCAGCAGCGGCGGGGAGGAGACCCAGCCCTTGTTGTCGTCGGCGGGGTCGTGCACGACCATCCGACCGAGGTTGTCGCCGATCGTGCCGGCGCTGAGGAACTCCTGCAGCACCTCGCGGCCGGGCGCGCCGATCCGGATGATGTCGCCGAGCCCTTGCTCGGCAAGCATCTTCTCGACCTGCGCGAAGTACGGCTCCCCGGCCGGCTCGGCCACGACGCTCTCCACGGCGAACCGTTTGGGCGGCGCGGTGTCCAGCGGCGGCGTGTCCGCGGTGACCTCGGGCTGCTCCGGCGCCGGCTTGAGCCCCATGGGTACGCGCAGCGCGACCGTGCCGTCCGCGCGGACCGTGTCCTCGCCGTCGGAGTTCGGCGGCGAGCCGTCGGCCATGCGCAGCGTCGCCCGGAAGAAGATCGGTACGCGCACGTCCGCCTGCTCGGCCAGCTCGACCGTCGTCGTGGTCGTGTACCGGGTCTCCTGCGCGGTGGACCGTACGGTCGCCGGCTGGGTGGGCAGGTTGGCGCCGAGCCCCGCGATCATCCCGGGGACCGCCGAGACGGTCGCCTTCGGCTCGACGTGGTCGGTACGCGCGTGCCGCGTCGAGTGCCGGGTGGTGGCCTGCGTCCTCGTGGCCGCGGACACCGGATCATCCGACTGCTGCCGCGTGACCGTCATGCCGTCCCAGCCGAGCACCGCCGTGACCAGAACCTCGGCCGGCTTGCCGTCGACCGTGACCTGGTAGGGGCGGCCGAACTCCATCTCGTCGAGGTCACCGCTCAGGAACTGGTCGACGTCCTGACGGATGTCTTCGCTCAGCGTGCCGAGGCCGGCGATCCCGGGGGCGATGCGCCGCAGCATCGCGGCCAGCGGAGCTCCCTCGGTCGGGTGCAGCTGCTCGGCGATGCCGAGGGTCCGGCTCTGTTTCAGGTACGCCGGCAGCGCGGCCCGGATCGCCTCGGGCGACGGCAGGGCGACGTCGCCGTCGGTGGTGAGCGCCACCCCGATCGGCTCGAACTCCTCCGTGAACTTCGAGGTGTACGGCCGTACCGGTGCCTGCGGCTCGGCGGACATCGCGGTGTCCAGCGTCTCGACGAGCAGGTCCGCCGGCGGTTCGAGGTCGGAGTCCGAGGCAGGGCTGGCCGGCGGCGAGTCCTCGACCCCCAGGTCGGCCGCGGCGTCCAGCGTCTCGCCGAGGCTCTCCTCCGGTGCGCGCAACCGCTCGTGCGCCTCGTCGAGGTGCTCCAGCGCCTGCGCGTGCGCTTCGGTCGCCGCGGCTTCGCGACGCCGCGCGGACTCCAGGTGGGCGACGGCCTCGTCCAGGGCGGTCCGCAACTCGGCGGCCCGATCGGCGAGATCGCCGATCCCGTCGCGGAACTCCTCGTCGAGGTCGGCGCCGAGGAACCGGTCCTTGGCCGTGCTGATGTGGGCGTTGCGGGCCGCGGTGTAGGCCTGCGCCATCCGCAGCCGGTCCGGGTCCGAGGCGGGCGGCGCGGTCCGCAGGGTGTCGGCGTCGCGCGCGGCGGCTTCGGCCTGGTCGGCGGCGGCGCGGCTGCTGCCGACGAGCGACGTGAAGCCGTCGTGGTAGGTGTGCAGCCGGTCCAGCAGCGCGAGGGCCTCACCGGCCAGAGCGGCGGCCCGGTCGGCTCGGCGGCGGGCGGCGTCGATGGTCGGCAGCAGACCGGCGGCCTGGGCGAGGGAGGCCCGCACCGGACCGTCGGCCACGCGGACCTCGGCCCGGGAGAGCGCCGCCCGCCGTCGCAGGTCGAGCGCCTCGTCGCTGCCCGGGAAGCGCTCGTCGGCCCGGTCCGCCGCGCGCTCGGCGGTGCGGGCCTGCGCCCAGATGTCGGCCGTACGGGCGCCGAGGGCGCTGTGCCCCTGCTCGACCTCGTCGGCGAGGTTTCGCGTACGGGTGGCGAGCTCCTGCGCCTCCTGCACGAGCTGCTCGGCGCGCGGCAGGTCGGTGAGCAGCGGGGCGATCTCGTCGGCCGCCGGCTGCAGCGCCCCCGCCAGATCGTCGGCGTCGCGGCGCGCGTCCTCGGCATCGTCCCGGATGGCGTCGGCGAAGCCGTCCACATTGACGTCACCGAGATCGGCGTCCGTGCCCAGCAGGTACGGCAGCTCGGTGACGACCGCCGGGCCCGCGGGTTGTCCCGGCTCGGCGACCGGCGCGAGGAACCGCAGGAACCGCGTGCCGGTCTGCACGTGGCCCGGGATACGCAGGCCGTTCTCGTCCTGCTCGTCCGTGGTGACCACAGCCTGGCCGCTCGCCGTGGCCCACGCCGTGGCGCTCGGCGCGTAGACCGGGATGCCGCGCAGCTCCTCCGCCAGCCGGGCGGCGAAACCGTTGCGGCGGTCCGCGCCCGAGTCGCAGGCCAGCAGCACGACCGGCCGGTCGTCCCACTTGGGGTCACGCCGGATCCGCTCGGCCAGTTCCCGCGGGGAGACCTCATCGTCGCCGGGCCGCAGCCGGTACGCGTCCGCGTGGCTGAAGACGGCGTACCGGTCGTCGCGGGCCGGGTACGCCTCGGCGAGCTCGGTCAGCCCCGGGTCGTTCGGGTCGGGGATGAGCAGGCCGGCCGCCACCTCGACGGGTGCCTTCGACGGCCCCGCGTTCGGGTTGTCGAACCGTACGAGGCTGCCGCCGTCGGCCACCCGGATCGGCGTGCCGGCGTGCAGGGTCCGGGTGGCGCCGTACGCCTCCCCGGCATGCCCGTGGTCCGCCGCGCTGCGCAGGAAGTCGAAGATCGCGCCGCCGTCCTCGCGCAGCCGGCCCGCGGAGCAGGACAGGAACATGAGCGGCGACCGCGCACCGGACCGGCTCTGCTCCAGCGCGCGGGTCTGGTGCACCAGATGCTCCAGCTGCGCGCCGCCGACGTGGACCACGCGCGGCGGGTTGCCGCCGGTGCCCTTGAGCCGGATCGCGAAGGTGCCGGGCGTGGCGTGCGCCTGCACGTAGAACATGTGCCGGTCGCCGAGGCCCTGCTGCCCGCCCCACGGCACCGGGAGCTCCCGCGGGCCGTCGGACGTGCCGGCGGCCGGCTCCTGGACGTAGGTGCCGGGTGGCGCGTCGTCGAGGGCCCGCATGGCGTCGAAGCGCTGCGGGTCGCCCGTACGCGTCGGGAAGCCCACCCCGATGACCGGGCCCGGGTTGCCGGACGCGTCCGGGGGCTTGCGCATGACCACGACGTCGACCTCGTCGAGGTCGTACAGCCGGTCGGTGTCCGGCCCCGGCTCCGATTCGGCGGCCATCTCCGTGCCGCCGATCGTCGTCCACTGCGCGATCAGGTCGTCGACCTCGTCGCGGGGCTGCTGCCACGACGGCAGGTCGTCGTCCTGCGCGGAGTCGAACTCCTCCTCCACGTCGATGCCGAGCGAGCCGGCCACGCCGAACAGCTCGTCGGCGAGCTCGGCCGCCTTCTCCAGCAGGTCGTCGGCCCGGTTGCGGGCCGGGATCGTGTCCTCGTAGGACGCGAGCGCCGAGCCCATCTCCACGGCGGTCCGGTGGTACTGCTCGTCGAGCCGTTCCACCTGGCCGAGCACCTCGTCGGTGAGCTTCGCGAGGTCCTGCCGGGAGTCGCGGCCCGCGCTGTCGGCGAGGCTCTCGGTCTGCCGGCGTACCCGGTTGGCGATGTCCCGGATCTTCCCCGCGGCGGTCCGCACCTGGTGCAGCGCCATGACGGCGTCGGCCGCGGCGGGGTCCGGCCCGAGCGCGTTCTCGTGCGCGGCGGCCTGGTCCGCCAGCCGGTGCGCCGCCTCGGTGGAGGATGCGAGGCTGCCGCGCAGGTCCTGCAGCTCGCGCAACGTCATGGCGGCCAGCCCGGCGTCCGTGGCCACGTCGGCCATCGCCGTGGTGAGCCGGTTCAGGTCCGCGGTGGCCGTCCGGGTCTGTGCCGCGGCCGTGTCGTAGCTGCCCCGGGCGGTGGTCAGCGCGGCCGCGTACCGGCCGGCGAGGTCCCGCAGCTGCGCGACGGTGCCGGCGTACGCGGGATCCTGCGCCAGCCGGTCGGTGCGGGCCAGGATGCGGTCGATGACCCGGTCGGCCAGTTGCTCGCGGCGCATCAGATCGTCGAGAGCGCGCTGCCCGCGCTGCCCGGAGCCGGCCTGCTCGGCCATATAGTGCCGGCCGGTCTCGCCCCGGTCGGCGATGCTCTCTGCCGCCGCGGCGAGGCGCCCGATCCGGTCCTGGGCCTGCTCGATGCTCGCCGTGGCCCGGTCGAGGCTCTCGATCACCGGGGCGATCGTGGCGGCCTCGGCGGCGAGCTGCGCGGTGGTCCGGGGTACGTCCACCGGCCCGAGCTCCTGGTCCAGGTCCGCCAGCAGCGCGGCGAGGTCCTCGACCGTACGCGTCATGCCGTCCAGGTCCTGGTGTGCCCGCAGCGCCCGGACCTCCAGCTGCACGAGCGGCCGGTCGGCGAGGTGGCCGTCGTTGCTGTCGAGCTCGGCGAACCGGGTGCTGAGGAACTCGCTCTGGGTCAGGTACGGGATGCCGTACTTGCCGCGCTCGTACAGGGCGTTGTCCAGGTAGTCGGCGATCTGTGCGTCCGTACCGTCGCCCATCCGCTCGGACAGCAGGTCGGTGACGCCCTCCTCGTCGATCAAGTCGTTGTCCCGCAACGCCCGCATGACCTCGGGCCTGTCGGCCACCGCCGCGACGAACTGCTTCTCCACCGCGGCGTGGATGTCGTCGGCGTGCTCCTCCAGGAACTCCCTGGCCTTCGGCGACAGCGTCGCGTACAGGCCGTTCGGCGCGACGCGCGAGGCCACCGCCAGGTAGCTCTTCATCAGCCGCGTGGGGCCGCCCAGGTGCCTGGTCAGCCGGCTGAACATCAGCGCCGCGACGTGCGGGTACATCACGGCGAGCAGGCCGGCGATCTCGTCCGCGTCCCGGGTGTCGGCCGCGTCGCCGGCCCAGTCGCGGTACTGCCGGCCGATGTCCTCGGCGACCTGCAGGCCGTCCTCGAGGAGTCCGCGGCGGCTGCGCAACGACCCGTCCATGGCGCGGCGCGACGAGTTGTCGGCCACGTACCGCAGGAACCTGGCCGTGCGGGCCAGCGGTACGCCCACCGTGAACTGGGCGTACGGGTTGCTCTTGGGGTTGAGGACGCGGCCCTTGACGCCCACGTCCTCGGCGACCGGCTGGACGATCCAGCCCTCCGATTCGGGGAACAGCTCCGCGAGCGACTTCTCCTTGCCCTCGCGCAGCCCCTCGAGCTTGCGGTTGGCGTCGGCGACGAGTCGGGTGACCTCGTGACGGTCGGGCCGGTGCTCGCGGTCCAGGACCTTGCCCGGCACCCCCACGACCTCGCCGAGCATGACCTTGTCCCGGGTCAGCTTCCCGTCGCGGTCGCGGGCGTGGTACTCGTCGACCTTGACCTGCACCAGCCCGCTGCGGTGCTTGACCAGGACGTCGTTGTATCCCAGCCCGACGGTGCCAGTGAGCTGGTGGCGGCGGCCCTCCACCTCGATGCCGATCGCGCCGAAGCGGACGCCCTGCTCGTCGGTGCCGGGCGCGTCCACCAGCGCCTGCGCGGTCGTCGGCGCCGACGGTGCCACGGCCCCGTCCAGGACCCGGCCGTCCGGGCCGACGATGAGCACCCGGGCGTCCACCGGCGCCGGCAGCTGCGAGGGCGTGGGGAGGACCCGGTCGCCCATGTCGCGGTTGAGATCGGCGTACCGCACGCCCCGCTCGTCGTGGTGCGCGACCACGGCGTGCCCGACGTCGCCCGGGCGTCCGATGAGGACGTACGCGGTGGAGCCGGGAGGGCTGTTGCGCAGGGCGGACTCGATGTGCTCCCACGTGCTGGTCGGCTGCCACTGCCGGTCGGCGATCCCCGGCAGCACGGTGTCCACGCCGACGGTCGAGTCGTCCCGGGCGCGGCCGGTGCTCAGGCCGTCCGGATGCTGGATACGCGCGAAGTCGCGCAGCGACGTGATGCAGGCCGCCGGATCCTGCCGCCGGTTCAGCGGGCGTACCGTCTCGACCCCGTCGTGGAACGGGTCCAGCGCGGCGGTCAGGTTGCGGGCCAGCACCTGCGGGTCGGTGGCGACGGAATCCAGCCACTCGCGCGTCGAGCCGGCGACGGGTCCCGTGCCGGAGGCGACGTTCAGCAGGTCCGTGCGGACGTCCGCGGCCGTCCGGCCCGGTACCGGGCTACGACCCTCCCGGAGCAGCTCCAGGTACGCGCCCTCGTGCGGCAGCAGCCCGTCCTGCGCGATCGACCGCAGGGTCTCCAGCGGCACCCCGAGCTGGTCCAGCGATCGGTACATCTCGGCGGCGCTGGTGTGCCGGGACACGCGCGGGCCCACGTCCATGTACTCGACGCCGCGCAGGACCTCGTACACGGAATGGCCGTTGGTGGTCACGCCCCACGCGACCATCGCGAGGATGAAGTCCTCGCGGGAGACCGTGTCCTTGAGGTTGAGCGCCTCGTACGCGAGCATCAGCCGGCCCGCGGTCCCCGACGTGCCGGCGATCAGCGGCATGCCGGCGTCGCGGTGCTTCTCGTCGAACCAGCTGTTGCCCGGCGTCGACTGCAGGCGCCACCGGGCCCGGCCGGTCGCCGACGCGAGCGGCAGGTCGGGGCCCGGCCGGCCATCCTTCAGCCAGCTGTCCTGCGGGACGTTGACAGGTCCGGACTCGGTGAGGAACGGCTTGGCGCCGCGGTTGCGGTGGTACGCGTCCTCGTACTTGTCGAGCGGCGTCTCGTTGCGGGCCAGCTCCGAGCGGGTGAGCTTGCCGCGCTCCCCGACGTTCTTCTTGGCGTTGTTGCCGGCGACCCGCGGCCGCCGGGCGGCGTGACTGCGGCGCTCCTCGTCGCGGTGGGCCTCCGGATCCTCCGACGTCTCGATGACCGCCTTGACGTTGAACGGGTCCTTGACGGCGTCAGGGTACTTCCGGAGGCGGTCGACCACCTCGGTGTCGAGGCCCAGCTCCGCGGCGCGCCGCGAGTCCGGGGCGGACAGGATGTCGCTGAGCACCTTGCTGAGCGTCGGCTCGGTGGTGGCCGTGTTGTAGAAGGCGGCGTTCCAGAAGGCGGTGCTCTTGACCCGCAGGTTGCCGTCGGTCAGGAGCTGCCGGATGTCGGCCAGGGCGAGGTGGCTGCCGACCTGACCGGCCGAGGACGGGTCGTCCTTGACGAAGGACCGGCGTACGCCCTCCGGCCGGTCGTCGCCGGCGTACGCCTCCAGCACCGACCGCAAGCGCTCCAGGGCCTGCGTCATGGCGCGCTGCGTCCGCTCGTCGTTGTACAGGAACCGGCCGAGGTCGCGTTCGAACTGCTCCGCGCGCTCCCAGTACTGCGGCGTCTCGGTGATCCTGGTGGTGCCCGGGATGTCGACGCCCATCGTCAGGCCCGGGCGGAACGGCTGGCTGACCCAGCTCGCCCCGCTGGAGTCCATGTAGCGCGACTGGCTTCTGCTTCCGCGGCTGCGGTTGCAGGACCCGCACATGGTGCGCAGGTTGGGGGCGTCGTTGGCGGCCGCGCGGGCGTCAGCAAGGGTGATCGCCTCGGCGGTGCGGTACCAGCCGTTCCCGATGTGGACGTTCCACCGGACGGCGTCCGCGTTCGCGTTGACGTAGGACAGGATGCCGTCGATGTGGTCGATGTCCACCTCGTCGCTGAAGAACGCGTCGCGGCAGCTGGAGCACTCGTACAGCGGGTCGCCTGAGCGGCGGTCGCGGCCGACGTACGCGTCGTCCATCACGCTCTGCCGTACGCCGGTCTGGAAGTGCAGGCGGGCGCGGGTGCCGTCCCACAGCGTCTCGCCGTTCGGTCCCGTACGCGGCGGCGCGACCCCGGCGGGCGGGGTGGTGGCGCTGCCCTGGGTGTCGCCCCGCAGGGCCCGCTGGCGGGCGGTCATCGGCGGCAGCGACTGCTCCATGGTGGAACGCCGCAGCGGCCGCCGGCCGGAGACCGTGACGCCGGTGTCGTCCGCGGGCGCCTGGGCGGTGATCCCGTCGAATGCGGCGACGTCGTTGACGACGTCCCACGCCTCGTCGCTCTCCGGCTCGAAGAGCAGCCAGGGGTCCGCGCCGACGGTCAGGACGTCGCCGGGCGCGCTGTCGGAGCCGACGATCACGTCGGTCTGGGGCGCGAGCACGTCGCCCCGGCGGGCCTGCGCGAGGTTCTGGGCGAAGCCGTCGGGCAGCGACGCGCTCTGACAGGAGACGAGGGCGAGGGGTGCGCCGGTGGGGACGACGTCCTGCAGAATCTGCGCGAGCTGGTCAGGGCTGAGGGTGACCGTGCCTTGGCCGTCCAGCAGTGGGGCGTGCACCCGCGTGCCGTCCCCATGGACGACGACGGCGCCGCCGGTGCCGGGTGGGACGAGGGTGCGGTCCTGGACCTGGTTCCACTGCTCGTCCGACAGCAGCGCGACGCCCCGGCGGTCGCCGGTGAGGGGGCGGATGAGCAGGGGCCGGCCGTCGGCGAGCCACGTACCGTCGTCGCGGCGTTCCAGGACCCGGGCCGGTTGGGGTGTCGGGGTGTCGACGCCCATGGTGAGGCCGCTCTGATCGCGGTACGGCTGGCCGACCCAGCGCGCGCCGCTGGAGTCCATGTAGCGGCTCTGGCTTCTGCTTCCGCGGCTGCGGTTGCAGGACCCGCACATGGCGCGCAGGTTCGGGGCGTCGTTCGCGGCGTCGCGGGCGTCCTCCAGGCGGATCGCTTCGGCGGTGCGGTACCAGCCGTTGCCGAGGTCGACGGTCCATTGCACGGGGTCGGTGTTGGCGTTGACGTACGACAGGATGCCGTCGATGTGGTCGATGTCGATGTCGCCCGCGGGGAAGGCGTTGGTGCAGCTCGCGCACTCGTAGACCGGGTCGCCGGTGCGGCGGCTGCGGCCCACGTACGCGTCGTTCATGACCTCCTGACGTACGCCGGTCTGGAAGTGCAGCCGGGCGCGGGTGCCGTCCCACAGCGCCTCGCCGTCCGGCCCGACCCGCGGCGGCGTGATCCAGGTGGGCGGGGTGTCGGCGCTCTGCGTGCTTCCCCGCAGGGCCCGCTGGCGCGCGGTCATCGGCGGTTCGGACTGGTCGAGCGTGGAGCGGCGCAGGCTTCGCCCGTGACGGCCGGAGACCGTGACGCCATTGGTGGTGTCGCCGGGAGCCTGCGAGGTGATCCCGTCGAAGTCCTGCACATCGTTGAGGACGTCCCAGGCCTCATCGCTGTCGGGTTCGTAGAGCAGCCACGGCTCGGCGCCGACGGTCAGGACGTCGCCGGGCTTGTCATCGGAGCCGACCACCACATCCGTCTGCGGGGCCAGGACGTCGCCGTCACGGGCCTGGGCCAGTTGCTGGGCGAAGCCGTCGGGCAGCGAGGCGCTCTGACAGGAGACCAGGGCGAGGGGTGCGTCGGTGGGTACGACGTCCTGCAGGATCTGGGCGAGCTGGTCCGGGGTCAGGGTGACGCTGCCCCGATCACCGAGGACGGGAGCGTGGACGACGGTGCCGTCCCCGTGGACCACGACGGCGCCACCCGCTCCCGGCGGGACGAGGGTGCGGTCCTGGACCCGATTCCACTGCTCGTCCGACAGAAGTGCGATGCCCTGACGATCGCCGGTGAGGGGGCGGATGAGCAGGGGCTGGCCGTCGGCGAGCCACGTACCGTCGTCGCGGCGTTCCAGGACCCGGGCCGGTTGGGGTGTCGGGGTGTCGACGCCCATGGTGAGGCCGCTCTGAGCGCGGTACGGCTGGCCGACCCAGCGCGCGCCGCTGCTGTCCATGTAACGGCTCTGGCTGAAGCGGCCACGGCTGCGGTTGCACGAGTCGCACATGGTGCGCAGATTGCGGGCGGCGTTGGCGGCGTCCTGCGCCTCCGACAGGGTGATGGCCTCCGCCGTGCGGAACCAGCCGTTGCCCAGGTCGACGGTCCACTGCACGGGGTCGGTGTTGGCGTTGACGTACGACAGGATGCCGTCGATGTGGTCGATGTCGATGTTGCCGGCCGGGAAGGCGTTGGTGCAGCTGGAGCATTCGTAGAGCGGGTCGCCCGTACGGCGGTCCCGGCCCACGTACGCGTCACGCATGGTGTCCTGGCGTACGCCGCTCTGGAAGTGCAGGCGGGTACGGGTGCCGTCCCACAGGGCCTCACGGTTGGGCCCGACCCGCGGCGGGCTGACCCAGGTGGGTGGGGTGTCGGCGCTCTGCGTGCTTCCTCGCAGGGCCCGCTGGCGCGCGGTCATCGGCGGTTCGGACTGGTCGAGCGTGGAGCGGCGCAGGCTGCGGCCGTGGCGGCCGGAGACCGTCACACCGGTGTCCCCGGCGGGCTCCTGGGACGAGATGCCGTCGAAGGCCTGGACGTCGTTGAGGACGTCCCAGGGCTGGTCGCTCTCCGACTCGAAGAGGAGCCACGGTTCCGCGCCGACGGTGAGGACGTCGCCGGGGGCGTCGTCGGAGCCGACGATCACGTCGGTCTGCGGAGCGAGGACGTCGCCGTCGCGGGCCTCGGCGAGCTGCTGGGCGAAGCCGTCCGGCAGCGAGGCGCTCTGGCAGGAGACGAGGGCGAGGGGTGCGTTGGTGGGTACGACGTCCTGCAGGATCTGGGCGAGCTGGTCCGGGGTGAGGGTGACCGTGCCTTGGCCGTCGAGGAGCGGGGCGTGCACGAGGGTGCCGTCACCGTGGACGACGACCGCGCCGCCTGCTCCCGGCGGGACGAGGGTGCGGTCCTGGACCTGGTTCCACTGCTCGTCCGACAGAAGTGCGATGCCCTGACGGTCGCCGAGGAGCGGACGGATGAGGAGCGGTTGGCCGTCGGCGAGCCACGTACCGTCGTCGCGGCGTTCCAGGACCTGGGCGGGCTGCGGAGCCGGGGTGTCGACGCCCATGGTGAGGCCATAGCTGGACTGAGGCGCCGGCGTCTGAACGCGGTACGGCTGGCTGGTCCAACGGGCGCCGCTGGAGTCCATGTAGCGGCTCTGGCTGGTGCTTCCGCGGCTGCGGTTGCAGGACCCGCACATGGCCCGGAGGTTGCGGGCGGCGTTGGCGGCGGCGCGGGCCTCGGCGAGGGTGATGGCTTCGGCGTCGCGGCGCCAGCCGTTGCCCAGGTCGACGGTCCAGTTCTCGGTCTCGGTGTTGGCGTGGACGTAGGACAGGATGCCGTCGATGTGGTCGATGTCGATGTCGCCCGCCGCGAAGGCGTTGGTGCAGCTGGAGCATTCGTAGAGCGGGTCGCCGCTGCGGCGGTCCCGGCCGACGTAGGCGTCGCGCATCGTCTGTTCGCGTACGCCGGTCTGGAAGTGCAGCCGGGTACGGGTGCCGTCCCACAGCGCCTCGCCGTTCGGTCCCACCCGCGGTGGCGTGATCCAGGTGGGCGGGGTGTCGGCGCTCTGGGTGTTACCTCGCAGGGCCCGCTGGCGCGCGGTCATCGGCGGTTCGGACTGGTCCAGGGTGGAGCGGCGCAGGGCGCGGCCGTGCCTGCCGGAGACGGTGACGCCGCCGGTGGTGTCGCCGGTCGGCTCCTGGGCGGTGATGCCGTCGAACTCGGCGACGTCGTTGATGACGTCCCACGGCTCGTCGCCCAAGGTCTCGGGCTCGAACAACAGCCACGGCTCGGCGCCGACCGTGAGGATCTGGCCCGGCGACTCGTCGGAGCCGACGACCACATCGGTGGGCGGAGCGAGGACGTCGCCGTCACGTGCCTCGGCGAGCTGCTGCGCGAAGCCGTCCGGCAGAGACGCGCTCTGGCAAGAGACCAGGGCGAGGGGCGCGTCGGTGGGTACGACGTCCTGCAGGATCTGGGCGAGCTGATCCGGGGTGAGCGTCACCGTGCCCTGCCCGCCCAGCACCGGGGCGTGCACGAGGGTGCCGTCACCGTGGACCACGACCGCGCCGCCCGCACCCGGGGGAACGAGCGTACGGTCCCGCACCTGGTTCCACTGGTCGTCCGACAGCAGGGCGATGCCTTGGCGGTCACCGTGGAGCGGACGGATGAGCAGGGGGTGACCGTCGGCGAGCCACGTACCGTCGTCGCGGCGTTCCAGCACGCGTGCCGGCGGCGGGGTGGTGGTGGTGCTCCCGGCGAGCTGGACCGGAAGCGGGTTCGCCGTCAGCGCCTGGTGCGTCCGGGCGGCGAGCTGGCGCAGCGTACGGGCGGCCTCGCGGTTGGGGTGGGCGGTGAAGATCTGCTTGATCTCCTCCTGCCGCGCCGGGGTGACGGGGTGGGTGCTCTGGAACGCGACGTCGGCGGCCGCGGTGATGAACCTCTGATCGGTGCCCTGATAGTCACCCGGGTACGTCGCGACCAGGTGTTTGATCTGGTCGGTCCAGGTGCCCTTGTCGGCGTGGCTCTGCGGGATGCTGTCCGGCCGGGCCGGGTCGTGGTTCTGCAGCAGCCGATCGCCATGGGTCTCGACGGCGAGTCGCTGGTCGAAGGTCGCCAGCCGGGCCTGATCGGGCGCGAGGTAGCGGCGGTTCTGGTTGAGCGAGTCGACCAGACCCCGGCCCTCTTTCGAGGTGTACGTCAGCGTGTTCGAGTTCGGCGACCGTACGCCGAACGTGATGTCGTTCTCCAGCCGGGAGCCGTCGACGCGGATGAAGGTGTTCGGCTCCGGCAGGTAGACCGCGCGGGAGTCCACGCCGGCCATGGCTTCGCGTACGGCGAGGTCGCGGGCGTTGGCGCTGCGCACGACCGGGCTCGAAGGCGCCGCGAGCTGGTATCCGCCGCTGATCAGGTGCGCGTCGGGGTTACGCGTGACCGTGTCGTCGGCGCGGTCGAACAGGCCCGCCAGCGACTGGACGTCGGCGTCGCCGGTGTGCACGAAGGTCGAGTTGTTGCCGCCCTGCTGCTGCAACTGTTCCAGCAGCTGCTCGGTCTGCGGGTGCCGGATGAGCGATTCGCGGATGGCCCCGTACGGGATGGTGTCCTGTTCGGGCCGGCCACCGGCGGGGATCGCCGGGTTGTTCCAGGTGAAGCCGACGACGACCACGGGGAAGCCGGGGTCGTTCGCGGCCAGGACGGAGTCGACCTTGGCTTGGATCTGATGCGGCGTGACGTTCCCGGACCAGCCGTTGACACCGATCACGAGGCCGAAGCGTCCCTCGGCGGAGGTGCCTGCGAAGCCGGCGGCGTACCGGTTGATCAGGGTGCCGAGGTCGGTGTCGGTCGTGACCGGCACCGTCGCGAGGTACGCCGGCGCGTCCTGGTTGGTGTCGTTGCGCGGGCGCAGGGTGCCGATCTGCCGGGTGGTCTCCACCGGGGCGAAGCGGAAGTCGCGCTGAGCCTGCTGGAACGGTGCGGAGCCGCTCGGAACCATGACGGGACCACGGTCCACCCCCATGGTGAGGCCGGTCCGGACGCGGTACGGCTGGCCGACCCAACGCGCGCCGCTGCTGTCCATGTAGCGGCTCTGGCTGGTGCTTCCCCGGCTGCGGTTGCAGGGCCCGCACATCGTCCGCAGGTTGCGAGCGGCGTTGGCGGCGTCCCGGGCGTCGGCCAGCGTGATGGCCTCCGCGGTACGCCGCCAGCCGTTGCCGAGGTCGACGGTCCACTGCACGGGGTCGGTGTTGGCGTTGACGTACGACAGGATGCCGTCGATGTGATCGATGTCGATCTCGTCGGCAGGGTAGTAGTCGTTGCAGCTCGAGCACTCGTAGAGCGGGTCGCCCGTCCTCCGGTCACGGCCGACGTAGGCGTCGCTCATGGTGTCCTGGCGTACGCCGGTCTGGAAGTGCAGCCGGGTACGGGTGCCGTCCCACAGCGCCTCGCCGTCGGGGCCGACCCGCGGCGGGGTGATCCACGTGGGCGGGGTGTCGGCGCTCTGGGTGCTTCCCCGCAGCGCCCGCTGGCGCGCTGTCATCGGCGGTTCGGACTGGTCAAGGGTCGAGCGGCGCAGGCTTCGCCCGTGCCTGCCGGAGACGGTCACGCCGTCGGTGGTGTCGGTGGGGGCCTGGGCGGTGATGCCGTCGAAGTCCTGAACGTCGTTGAGGACGTCCCAGGGCTGGTCGCTCTCCGACTCGAACAGCAGCCACGGCTCCGCGCCGACGGTCAGGACGTCGCCGGGAGCCTGGTCGGAGCCGACGATGACGTCGGTCTGCGGGGCGAGGACGTCGCCGTCGCGGGCCTGAGCCAGCTGCTGGGCGAAGCCGTCCGGGATGGAGGCGCTCTGGCAGGAGACCAGGGCGAGGGGTGCGTCGGTGGGGACGACGTCCTGCAGGATCTGCGCGAGCTGGTCGGGGGTGAGCGTGACCGTGCCCTGGTCGCTGAGCACCGGCGCGTGGATGACCGTGCCGTCGCCGTGGACGACGACGGCGCCGCCGGTGCCGGGTGGGACGAGGGTGCGGTCCTGGACCTGATTCCACTGGTCGTCGGAGAGCAGGGCGATGCCCTGACGATCGCCGGTGAGGGGGCGGATGAGCAGCGGCTGGCCGTCGGCGAGCCAGGTGCCGTCGTCGCGACGTTCCAGGACCGCTGCCGGTTGCGGAGATCGGGTCTCGGTCCCCGTCTGCGTTCCCGGCTCAGTTTGTGGTGCCGTCTGCGGATTCGGGTCCGGGTCCGGGGTTGTGGAGGGCGCCGTGTCCGGGAGGTCGACGCCCATGGTGACGCCGCCGTACGACGTGGACTGCGCGGCCGGGGCCTGGGCCCGGGTCGGCGGACCGACCCAGCGGGCGCCGCTGGAGTCCATGTAGCGGCTCTGGCTGGTGCTTCCCCGGCTCCGGTTGCAGGAGCCGCACATCGTCCGCAGGTTCGGGGCGTCGTTCGCCGCGTCGCGCGCGTCCTGCAGGGTGATGGCCTCGGCGGTACGGGACCAGCCGTTGCCCAGGTCGACGGTCCACTGGATCGGATCCGTGTTCGCGTTGACGTACGACAGGATGCCGTCGATGTGGTCGATGTCGATGTCGCCGGCCGCGAAGTCGTCGTGACAGCTCGCGCACTCGTAGCGAGGATTGCCCCGGCGGTCGTCGCCGACGTAGGCATCGTTCATGACGTCCTGGCGTACGCCCGTCTGGAAGTGCAGGCGGGCCCGCGTGCCGTCCCACAGCGCCTCGCCGTTCGGGCCGGTACGCGGCGGGTTGACCCACGTCGGCGGGGTGTCCGCATCGTTCTGCCCGGCGCCGCGCATCGCGCGCTGCCGGGCGGTCATCGGCGGTAGCGACTGCTCGACCGTGGAACGGCGAAGGTTACGGCGGCCCGAGGCGGTGACACCGGTCTGCTCGGTGCCGGTGGTCGCGGCGGGCGGGGCCTGCGACGTGATGCCGTCGAAGTCGTGGACATCGTTGACGACGTCCCACGCCTCGTCGCTGTCCGGTTCGAACAGCATCCACGGCTCGGCCCCGTCCGTGAGCACCTGCCCCGGGTCGGAGTCGGCGCCCACCACGACGTCGGAGGTCGGCGCGAGAACGTCGCTCCGGTTCGCCTCGGCGAGCTGCTGGGCGAAGCCGTTCCCGAGCGATCCGGTGTTGCAGGACACCAGGGCGATGGGCGTACCCGGGCTGTCGACGACGTGCGCGAGCTGTTCCGGAGTGAGCGCGACCATCCCGGTCGTACCGTCGGGGTTGCGCACGGGCGCGTGGACAACGGGCCCGGCGCCGTGCACCACGACCGCTGTGGAGGCGCCCGGCGGGAGCAGCGGCCGGTTCTCGAGCTTGGCCCAGTCGCTGTCGGAGACCAGGACGATGCCGGGGCGGTCGCCGGGCAGCGGACGTACCGCCACGGGCCGGCCGTCGGCCACCCACGTACCGTCCGGCTGCCGGGTCAGCTCGGTGACCGGCGGGACGGTGTTCGTGCTGCTCACCGGAGGGGCGACGGCCGGAACCGGGCCGGGGTCCTGCGCCTGCTCCGGCGCGGTGTCGTTCTGCTGCGGGGCCGTGTCGGTCTGGGTGGGCGTGGTGTCGGCCTGGTGGGGGGTGGTGTCTGCCTGGACGGGTGGGGTGTCGGCCTGGGTGGGTGGGGTCTCGCTCTGCACCGGCGGCGCGACCGGATCGACGACGATCGGCTGCGGCCCGGGTGCCTGCGGCCCAGGTGCCTGCGGCCCAGGTGCCTGCGGTACGACGGTCTCGGGCGTGGACTGCTGCGGCCCGGTTTGGGGTGCCGGGCCGGTCTGCGGGGCCGGGCCGGTCTGGGGTGTTGTGCCGCTCTGGGGTGCTGGGCCGGTTTGGAGCGCCGGACCGGTTTGCGGGGCTGGGCCGGTTTGCGGGGCCGGGCCGGTTTGCGGGGCTGGGCCGGTCTGCGGGGCCGGGCCGGTCTGCGGGGCCGGGCCGGTTTGAGGTGCTGGGCCGGTTTGCGGGGCTGGGTCGGTCTGCTGGCTCGGGTTCTGCGGGAGCTGGGCGTCCGGACTGGTCGATGGGGACGGTCCGGTCGCCGACGGGCTGTTCGGCCCGGGCTGCGCAACCGGAGCACCAGGGGACTCAGCACCCGGCGAGGGCTGCACGACCGGTGGCGCGGTGTTCGGCTGCTGCTGCAGGGGCTGCTGCTGGCCCGGCTGCTCGGGGGTGCCCGGCTGGGTCGCGGGTTCCGGGGAGACGATGCCAGTGTCGGTCTGGGGGTTGACCGAGCCGGGGTCCGTGTTCGGCAGCGGGGCGGGTGTCGACTCGAAGCCCGGCAGCCCGCCCGGGACAGCGGTGGGCGACTGGTTTGCCGAGCCGGCCGGCGGCACAACCCCGTCGCGCGCCTGGTCACCGGGAAGTGGACCGGGCTGCTGCTCCCCCTGAGGCGCGGGCTGCCCCTGAGGTGCGGGCTGGCCTTGAGGCGCAGGCTGGCCTTGAGACGCAGGCTGGCCTTGAGGCGCAGGCTGGTTCTGTGGCGCGGGCTGGTTCTGTGGCGCGGGCTGGGCGTGGGGAGCGGTCTGGCCGTTGGGCGTCTGCACGTCGCCCGGTGACGGGTTGGCACCGAGCTGGACGCCGGGCGAGTTCTGGCCCGGTGCCGGACCCGGGGCCTTCACGTCCGGACCCACCTGCTTCTGCGCAGGCGGCGAGTACGGCGGCGGGTTGTCACCCTGCACGGCCGGCGGCGAGTTCTCGCCCTTGCCGACCGGCGCCGGGGAGTAGGGGGGTGGGTTCTCGCCGGTGGCCGGTGGCTGGTTCTGCGTGTCGCCCACCTGTGGCGAGTACGGCGGCGGGTTCTCGCCGTCGCCCGTCCAGGGTGGATTCCCGCCGTCCACGGCGGATGGCTGCGGCGTCTGTTCCCCTCCCGGTTTGGGGGAGTAGGGCGGCGGGTTCTCCCCGGCCGGCGGCTGGGCGCCCGGCGGCGGCTTGAGGTTCGCGCCCGACGGGGGGAGGTTCTGGTCGAGCTGCGGCGGCGGGCCCGCCATGTGGTTGCCGAGGTTGTGGGCCCCGTGCTCCAGGTACGAGTGGACGTAGTTGGACGTCAGGGTGCCGGGGTTCCAGAAGTCCCCGCCGCCGCCAACGGCCATGTTGCCGAGGCCCTCGAAGACGGTCTCGCCGAGGCCGGACAGCGTTTCCCGGCTGAACATGTGCTTGTTCACCCAGGGGACGAAGTGGCCGCCGACGATGGACGTCGCGGCGGCGCCGGCCGCGGTGATCAGGGCGGCGAGGAAGGACTTGAGCAGGTCCATCGTGTCGATGCCCTTTTTGTTGCCCTCGCCGATCTGCCACAGCTGGGCCGCGAGCCCCTGCCAGACCTCCTCGAACCCTTCCTGGACGCCCTCGATGCTGATCCGGGCGAGGATCTGCATGAGCTTGCTGCGCAACGCGTTGATGATCGCCCGGACGAACTCCTGGCCGATCTTGATCAGGGCCGGCACGACGAGCTGGCCGCCGGGGGTGGCCATCGCGATGGCGATCTGCACGACCTGGGTGAAGGCCGCGATGATGATGTTGTACTGGCCGTTCTCCGAGTTCAGGGCGTACTCGTAGGAGCTGCCGCCGAGCTGGTTCGCCAGGTTGCCACCGGTGGGCACGTGCCGCGTGATCGTCGTCTGGAACTGGGCGAAGGCGTCCGCGGCCGGGCCGGTGAGGCTGCCGCCGAGCTGGTTGCCCAGGTTGGCGGTCTGGTACATGCCGTTGATGAGGGTGCCCGCGAACTGGTACAGCTCGTCGCCCATGGCACGCAGCGCGGTGGGGTCGGCTTCCGGGTACTCCTCACCGACCCCGAACAGGATGAGGTCGTACGCCCACTGCCATTCGGGGTCGTTGGGGATGTGGAAATCGGGCATGGAAGGTTCGGGTGGTCCCGCTCAGAGGTCCGTGACGATCGGTACGGCCGTACCGTCCGGAGCGAAGCTGACGAAGAACGGCTCGTAACCGGGCGCGGTGGGGTCGACCGACGGGTTGTCCTTCACGACGTACAGCGGGCCCTCCGGTGACGTGATCGGCTGCCCGTCGGCGTCGGTGATCGTGTGCCCCGGCGTGATCGGGGTGATCGACTGGTAGAGGTTGGCGTCGATGCGGGTCGTGCCGTCCGGGAACGTCGTGAGGCCCCGCAGCTGAAAGCCCTCGGCCAGCGGCACGCCGTCGATGCGGGCGTTCTGCCAGCCGGCCTGCTGGTAGTACGCGGAGATGGCCGGCATGGCCGGCATGGCGGGCATGGCCTCTTCCGCGGGCAGGAGCCGGCCGCGCAGGCGGGCCATCGGCGCGCGCTCGACCCGGGCCGCCTCGTACGCGACGGGTTCCTCTTCCTCGCCGGGGCGTACGGACTTGTAGACCTGCTTCGCCTCGAGGCGGCTGAGCCGGCCCTCGGGCGGCACGAAGCGGCCCTCGCCGGCGGTCCGGAAGACGGGCTGGTCCGCCTCCAGCTCGGTACTGGGCGCCCGATTGCTCACCACCCTCGCGTTCAGGCGCGCGAGCCGCGGCGTCTCGCCCTCCTGGATGGCCTCGCGGCGGTTGAAGACGCCCTGCGGCAGGTCGTCGAAGTTGCCGGCGAGGTAGTGGCCCATCTCGGCGGCTTCCTCGTCGGTCTTGCGGTACAGGTGGCCGCTCTGGCGCAGCCCCTCGGAGGTGTACGTGAGGGTGCCCTTGACGCTGCCGATGATCCCGTCGAGGGCGTCGAGGCCCTCCAGGAACTTCTGCGAGAACGCCTGCCCCATGTCGTCGTCGCCCCAGCTCTTGCCGTACCGGTTGCGCAGCTGCTCGAGCTGGGTGACGTAGCCCTCGTACAGGGCGCCGTGCTCGGCGTACGAGTCGCCGAGCTGGACGACGCCCTCGGGATCGACCCACATCTGGCCCCGGGGTTCGCCGCTCATCGTTCGGCTCGGCCCAGGTTGAGGAACTCCCGCACGCTCGTGGCCATCCGCGGTTCGGCCGGCAGGAACATGTCGGCGCCGGCGGTGCCCCGGGCCAGCTGCTGCGCGTCCATGCCCTCCGGGAGTACGGGTGCCAGCAGCTCGGCGGTCTGCTGCACGACCTGTTCCTTGGCCTCCGCGTACGTCTGCAGGATGACGGCGGTGAGCTCGGCCGGGGCGAGCCGCTTGTACGCGCCGGTCGGGAACGTGACGTCGGTGAGCGTGCCGTTCTGCCCGACCGTCACGGTGACCTCGCGCCGGGGCGATGTGGCGGAGACCGAGATCTCCCGCATCTTCTGCTGCATCGTCGTCAGGCTCGAGCGCTGCCGCTCGTACTCCTGGAACAGGTGCTCGATGCGCTGGTTGAAGTCCATCAGCCCGGTCTCCCTTCCCCTCGGCCGATCCCAGTAGAGGGCGGTGTCCGGGCGCGTACCAAGGGATCGGCGGGAGTGGGGGACGAAAGTGCAGGCGTTCTTCCCGAGCTTTCCGCCGGTCCCCGGTGCGGGTGGGTCGAAGAAGGCAGATCGGGGACGACGTTCGGACATCCGCGGCGTTCCGCCTTGCCCTGACACGTCGACATCCATCAACACTCTTTTCTGCGAACGCCGGACCGCGCGATGCGTCCGGCGTCGTCCCCCAGACGAGTACGACGAAAGGAGTGTCGCTGTGGCCAATCCAGTGGTGCAGACATCCGAGCAGGGCATGCAGGCGGCCGGTCAGGAGTTCTCGGACCGAGCGACCCAGTTCACGAACACTCTGCAGACCATCAACTCCCAGATGGCTGCCCTGCAGGCCACCTGGACCGGTGACGCGTCCAAGGGCTTCAACAACGCGATGGACAGCTGGGAGCGCTCGTTCCAGAAGGTCATCAACGAGCTGCTCACCATGCTCGAAGTCATGGGCGTGACCACGAAGGGCTACCGCGACGCGGAGGACAAGGCCGCGAATGCGGCCCACTCGTTCGCATCGGCCCTGCCCGGCATCTGACCCCGGCCGTCGCCCCACCGCCCGCTCAGAAAGGAACACGGTGTCCAACTACCGTTTCGACTTCAACACGGCTGACGCCACGCTCTACGACATGAACAAGATCAACACCGACATCAAGACCGCGCTCGGCGACATGGAGCGCTACGTCGAGAAGTCGCTGCAGGACTGGACCGGTGACGCGCAGGCCCAGTACCACGTGTCGAAGGCCGCGTGGAACCAGGCCGCCAACGAGATGACGGTCTACCTCGACCAGGCCCGGGTCACGCTGGAGCAGATCTCGGACAACTACGGCACCACCGAGCAGCGGCACGCGGCCATCTGGAACGACGTCCGCGGCGGCTGATCCCGCCGCCGGCTGCCGTGTCCGATCGGCGCGGTGGCCGGCAGTCCCGCCGGCCCGGAGTCATGACCCGGGCCGTCGGCGTCTGTCCCCTCCCGGTGAAGCGCCCGAGAAAGGCCGTGCGCCATGGCAATCGATTTCAACACCCCCACCGACGAGTCGATCGAGGCCGTCGGAATCCTCGACAAGTGGAACCAGGACCACCACAAGCCGGAGAACTGGATCCAGAACCTGGTGGACCGGGTCCAGGCCGACATCCAGCGGAACCAGCCCAGCAATCCGAACTACCCGAACCGGTTCAACTTCGAGGGGTACACGCAGGAGGAGAAGGACGCCTACAACTACTACAAGAACGAGGTCATCGAGACCGAGCACTGGAAGAAGATCGTCGCGGACTACCAGAAGAAATCCGCGAACAAGGACAGCGTCGAGTACGAGCACAAGCCCGGCGAGAACAACAACTACGGCGTCAACGGCGATTCCGGTTTCGCGCCGCCCGTCGTGCACGAATGGAGCGACTCGCAGAAGCAGGGCAACGGCGTCGCCGTGAACACCCAGGCGCTGCAGCACTTCGTCAAGCAGCTCGAGGCGATCGAGCCGGACGGCACCGGGGGGCTCGCCTGGAAGGCCCGGGCAGAGATCGAGAAGGTCAACCTCAAGCCCGGCGGTTTCGCGAAGGCCGAGCTGCTGCGCCGCAAGATCCAGGGGACCGGCGGCAACGACGACGGCCTGCGCGGCGACACGATGGAACTGCTCATGACGGTGCACCAGGCCATCTACAACCTGCGCAAGAACCTCACCGCCATGATCAAGGAATACGAGACCGGCGAAGAGCTCAACAAGATGACCGGTGACCAGCTGACCGAGGCCATGGAGACCGCCTGGGCCGAGATCGCGAAGCTGAAGAACAACGGCACCGGAAGCTCCACGGACCTTCCCCAGGGCACCCCCGACCCCCAGTTCAACACCTGACGGCGGGCGCCGCCCCCGCCCCGCGCACGTAGTCCTACCTGGAGGAGAACTCCCGCCATGCCCGAGGATCCGAAGAAGGAGAACTGGCAGAGGGACGTCGACCCGTCTGCCACCTTCATGCAGGAGCAGATCGACGTCTCCGACCTCGAGGACTACAAGAAGTGGGTGCACGAGGACCCGCCCGGCTGGCGCAAGATCAAGGCGTCGGTGTACGGGGGCGCCGCGCTGGGCAACGACGACGCCCGGGCGCTGGCCAAGTCGCTCGTGGATCCCCAGTCGCTGGCCGACGCGTCGGGGGCGTTCCAGCTGGCG
Source organism: Nucisporomicrobium flavum (assembly GCF_016464385.1). Taxonomy (GTDB): domain Bacteria; phylum Actinomycetota; class Actinomycetes; order Mycobacteriales; family Micromonosporaceae; genus Actinoplanes; species Actinoplanes flavus_A. The sequence goes on from NZ_JADMLH010000014.1 coordinate 100,516, forward strand.
TACCAGACGCTGAGCTGGCTCGAGAACATGCTGCGGGACCACTCGCACGCCATCGCGGGCAAGGACAAGGCGTGGCAGGGGCCGGCGGCCGACGCCTTCCTCGCGAAGATGGACTGGTTCGCCGAGTTCCTCGGTAACCAGGCCGAGCACATCGCCGGCGCGGACGGCACCAACGGCACCCAGTCGGTGCCCAACCAGCTGTGGAACAGCGCCCGGTACCTCGCCTGGGCGCAGGACGCGATCAATCACATCGACGTGGCGTGGGCGCAGATCGCGTCGGCCGACGGCGCACCGACGGGCAGCAACGGGGTCGCCATCAGCAAGACCCGGTTCGCCAAGCCGATGACCGAGCAGATGGCCCAGGTCGTCGACCAGCTCGCCACGCAGTACCAGATGACGTACAGCGCGGTGACGCCGCCGACCGGTACCGGCGATCCCAAGATCACGGCGGCCCCGATACCGTCGAACCCGTTCAACCTCACCTCGATCACGCCGCCGAACCTCACCACGCTGAAGCCTCCGCCGCTGCCCACGCCGCCGGGCAACAACCTGACGCCGCCGGGGAACAACCTCACCCCGCCGGGGAACAACCTCACGCCGCCGGGCAACAACCTCACGCCGCCGGGGAACAACCTGACCCCGCCGGGGAACAACCTGACCCCGCCGGGGAACAACCTGACCCCGCCGGGGGTGGACGGACCGCCCGGTCTGGAGAACCCGAACGGCGGCCCGCAGGACGTGAAACCGCCCTCGGTGGACGGTCCGCCGGACATGTCGGCGCTGGGCGACGGGCCCGAGAACCTCACCGCGCCCGAAGTGGAGGGTCCGCCCGGGCTGGACGGCCCGGGTTCCGGGAACGGCAACTTCGACGTCCCGCAGGTGGACGGCCCGCCCGGTACGGGCACCGGCACGGGTACCGGCCCCGGCTTCATACCGCCGGTGGTGCCGCAGGGTCCGGGCGCCTCGGGCGTCAGTGACCGTGACCGCCCCGGGGCGGGCCTCGGCGACGTCAACCCGCCCTCGGTGCCGAAGGCGCCCGGCCTGGACGACCTGCCCGGTGCCGGCGGCGTCGGCGGGGGCGGACCCGGCGCCGGCGGGATCGGCGACGTGGACCCGCCGACGATCCCGAGCGCCCCGGGCGCGTCCGACGCGTTCGGCCCCGGCGTCAACGCCCCGGGTACGGGCGGCGGCATGCCGTTCATGCCCGGTGGCGGCCCGGCCGGTGGCGGCATGGGCGGCGGTTCCGGCGGGGGGATCCCCGAGCGGCCGGACGCCTCCGGCCTGCTCGGCGGTGACGAGAACGACTGGACCCCGGGTACGGGCGCGGTCGACGTGCCGGACGCACCGGGCGGCGCGAACCCGGGTGGTGCGGGGCTGGGTGGTATTCCGCCGATGCCGGGGATGCCCGGTGGTGGTCCCGCGGGTGGCGGTGCCGGTGGTGGCATCCCGGAGCGCCCGGATGCCTCCGGCCTGGTCGGTGGCGAGCCGTCGGACTGGGAGTCGCCGGGCTCGGGTGTGGACATCCCGGACGCGCCGAGCGGTGCGGTGCCGGGTGGTGCGGGGCTGGGCGGGATTCCGCCGATGCCGGGGATGCCCGGTGGTGGTCCCGCGGGTGGCGGTGCCGGTGGTGGCATCCCGGAGCGCCCGGATGCCTCCGGCCTGGTGGACGGCCAGCCGTCGGACTGGGAGTCTCCAGGTACGGGCGTCGACATCCCCGACGCGCCGAGCGGTGCGGTGCCGGGTGGTGCGGGGCTGGGCGGGATTCCGCCGATGCCGGGGATGCCCGGTGGTGGTCCCGCGGGCGGTGGTGCCGGTGGTGGCCTGCCGGAACGCCCGGACGCCTCCGGCCTGGTCGACGGCGATCCGACGGAGTGGCAGCCCGGCGAGGTCGGCGGCGTACCGGACGCGCCGAGCGGTGCGGTTCCCGGCGGTGCGGGTCTCGGTGGGATCCCGCCGATGCCGGGGATGCCGGGCGGTGGGCCCGCAAACGGTGGTAGCGGGTTGCCGGAGCGGCCGGACGCCTCCGGGCTCGTCGACGGGGATCCGGCGGAATGGCAGCCCGGCGATCCGAGCGGCGTGCCCGACGCGCCCGGAGGCAGCGCCCCCGGCGGCATGGGCCTCGCCGGAGGACCGCCCGCGCCGGTCGAGAGCCCGGCGGACGGGACGCCCGCCCCGGTGGAGGGCCCGGCTGACCCCGGGACGCTCGCTCCGGGCGTACCGATGATGCCTGGTTTTCCCGGTGGGGCCGGCGGCGCCGGACCGCGGGAGAAGGAAGCGGAACGTCCCGACTCCGCCGGGCTCGTCGACGGCGATCCGCAGGAGTGGGAGACCGGCGCTGCCGGCGACGAACCCGGTGCGCCTCAGGGCGCCGCTCCCGGCGGTGCCGGCCTGGGCGTCGTGCCGCCACCACCGGTGGACCCGGCGACCGGCTGGCACGAGGGCGTGACGGTGCCCGGGGTGGGGATCCCGCCGGTGCTGACCGGTGTGCCCGAACCGGAGGAGCGGGAGCAGGCGAAACGCCCGGAAGCCGCGGAGCTGCTGGCCGAGGAGGAGCCGGCGTGGGCCGGTGAGCAGCGCGGCGAGCCGGTGGAACCCGGCGCCCCGGCCGACGACCGGGTGCCCGTGCTGCGGGCCGACGACGGCAACGGCGACCGGTCCGCGTGGGACGACACGGGCCAGTCCTGGTGGCTGCACGGCGACGGGCCCGAGCGTGAGGAAAGGCTGACCGATGCGTGACCACGAGCCCGGCGCGACGTCGGGACTGCCGGTGTGGCGGCGCAACCGCTCCGCGACCGCGCCGATGTTCGAGGAGAACGAGTTCCCGATGCAGTGCGGCGGGCCGGACCTGACGCTCGCCGAGACCGAGGCGTACCTGAAGGAGCAGGAGCAACAGCGCAAGCGCGAGAAGGAGGAGGCGGAGGCCCGGGAGCGGGAGGAGGCCGAGGAGCGGCAGGCGGCCCGGCACCCGTCGCTGGGCGCGTCCGACGAGCGCAATGACGAGGACGAGGACCGGATCGCCGAGCGCTACCGCAACGACCGCTACTCGGTGAAGCTGCTGCGCCAGGACGAGTCCGTCTGGGGTGGCGGCGGCGCGGACAGCGGGATGCTCGGATGAGTACGGTCACCGTCAAGCGACCGCCGCGCGCGGCCGGCCCCGAGGCGCCCGACGGCGAGATCGAGCTCCAGGAGCCGCCGCTGATGGCGGAGGAGGCGCCGCTCGACTTCCGCTCCTTCGCGATGATCGTGCCGATGGGCCTCGGCATGGGCGCCATGATGGCGATGTTCGGCCTCTACAGCCGGGCCCCGATCATGTACGTGATGGGCGGCGCGATGGCCGTCGGCATGCTGCTCATGGGCGTCATGCAGATCGGCAAGGCAGCCTCCGACCGCAAGCGCAAGATGCGCGGCGAACGCCGGGACTTCCTGCGGTACATCGCCCAGCTGCGCAAGCAGGCCCGGGCGGCCGCCGACCAGCAGCGCCAGTTCGTGCTCTGGAACAACCCGCAGCCGGAGTGGCTGTGGTCGGTCGCGATGAGCTCCCGGCTGTGGGAGCGGCGGCCCAGCCACGACGACTTCGGCCGGGTCCGCATCGGACTCGGCCGGCAGGGCGCGATGCTGCGGTTCCTGCCGCCGCAGACCAAGCCCATCGAGGACCTGGAGCCGCTGGCCTCGATCTCGCTGCGCCGGTTCTCCGAGGCGTACCGGACGGTGTCGGGCATCCCGGTCTCCGTGGGCCTGCGCAGCTTCACCTCGATCGAGCTCGAGGGCGACGCCGACGCGGCGGTGGACCTGGTCCGGGCGATGGTGGCGCAGCTGGTCACCTTCCACGCCCCGGACGACCTGCGGGTGGCCGTCCTCGCCCCGGAGGTGCACCGCGGCAACTGGGACTGGATCAAGTGGCTGCCGCACAACGCCCATCCGACCGCGTTCGACGCCGCGGGACCCGTACGCCTCTTCGCCGGCGCCCACGACGAGCTGATGGACCTGCTCGGGCCGGAGGTGACCGACCGGGGTGACCACGACCGGTCCACCCGGCCGTCGTCCACCGAGCCGTTCGTGGTGATCGTCGCGCACCTGGCCGACCTGCCGGACAGCTCGCGGCTGCTCGGCGCGGGGCTGCGCAACGTCGTGCTGCTGGACCTCACCGGCGCCATGCCCGGCGGCCCCAAGGTGCTGCGACTGACCATGAAGGACGACGTCGTCGAGTTCCCGGCCGGCGAGACGGTGGGTTCCGCCGTCCGCGACGCCCTCGGCGTGGTGCCTGCCGAGTCGCTGGCCCGGCTCATCGCGCCGAAGCGCACCAGCGGCACGCTCGACGTGGTCGAGGAGCCGCTCGAGACCAGCTTCGACCTGACCACGCTGCTGGGCATCCGCGACGCCAACACGTTCGACGTCCAGCAGCTGTGGCGGTCCCGGCTGCCGCAGCGCAACCGGCTGCAGGTGCCGATCGGCGTGACCGAGGACGGCGAGGTCATCGAGCTCGACCTGAAGGAGTCCGCGCAGGGCGGCATGGGCCCGCACGGCCTGCTCATCGGCGCGACCGGCTCCGGCAAGAGCGAGCTGCTGCGGACGCTGGTCTGCGCGCTCGCCGCCACCCACAGCTCCGAGATCCTCAACCTGGTCCTCGTCGACTTCAAGGGCGGCGCGACCTTCATCGGCATGGAGAAACTGCCGCACACCTCGGCGGTCATCACGAACCTCGCCGACGAGCTGCCGCTGGTCGACCGCATGCAGGACGCGCTCAACGGTGAGATGACCCGGCGCCAGGAAATGCTGCGGGCCAGCGGGTACGCCTCGCTGTTCGACTACGAGAAGGCCCGGGCGAACGGCGCGCAGCTGGTGCCGTTCCCGGTGCTGCTCATCATCGTCGACGAGTTCAGCGAGCTGCTGTCCAGCAAGGGCGAGTTCATGGACCTGTTCGTCTCGATCGGACGGCTGGGCCGCAGCCTCGGCGTGCACCTGCTGCTCGCCTCCCAGCGCCTGGACGAGGGGCGGATCAACCGGGTCGAGGGGCACCTGTCGTACCGGCTGGCGCTGCGGACGTTCTCCTCGATGGAGTCGCGGGCGGTCATCGGCGTGGGCAAGGCGTACGAGCTGCCACCCGAGCCCGGCAACGGCTACCTCAAGGTCGACACCACGAACCTCGTACGGTTCAAGTCGGCGTACGTGTCCGGCCCGTACGCGGGTAAGGGTCTGATCGGCGGCGCCGAGGCGGGCGACGAGCCGGCTGTGGCCGAGGAGATCGTCCCCTTCACCACCCGGCAGGTCGCGGTCCGCCACGACCCGGGCCGGGCGCGCCCCGCCGAGTCGCCGGCGGAGGAGGAGGCCGCGGCCGAGACGCCGTCCGGTCCCAGCCTCGTCGAGGTGCTGCTCAACCGGCTCGCCGGATCCGGACCGCCGGCCCGGCAGGTGTGGCTGCCGCCGCTGTCGTCCGCGCCGAGCCTCGACTCGCTGCTGCCCAGCGTGGTCCCCGACCCGGTACGCGGCATGACCGTCGCGGACCCGTCCGCCCAGGGCCGCCTGCGGGTGCCCGTCGGCATCGTCGACCGGCCGCAGGAGCAGCTGCGCGAGCTGCTCACAGTGGACCTCGGTGGCGCGGACGGACACGTCGGCATCGCCGGTGCCCCGCAGAGCGGCAAGTCGACCCTGCTGCGCAGCCTGGTGCTGTCGCTCGCGCTGACGAACACCCCGCGGGAGGTGCAGTTCTACGGGCTGGACTTCGGCGGTGGCGGCCTGGCCTCGATCGCCGGCCTGCCGCACGTCGGCTCGATCGCGACGCGCATGGAACGCGACCGGGTGGTACGCACGCTCGAGGAGGTGCTCCAGGTGATGGAGCGCCGAGAGGCCGAGTTCGCCGGGCGCGGGCTGGACTCCATGACGTCGTACCTGGCGGCGCGGGCCCGCGGGGAGATCGACGACCCGTTCGGCCACGTGTTCCTCGTCGTCGACGGCTGGTACACGATGAAGCAGGACTTCATGGATCTGGACACGAAGTTCCAGGAGATCGCCTCGCGCGGCCTGTCGTTCGGGGTCCACGTCGTCGTCACCGCCACCCGCTGGTCGGAGATGCGGACCTGGCTCCGCGACCTCATGGGTACCAAGCTGGAGCTGCGGCTCGGCGACCCGATGGAGTCCGACGTCGGCTCCCGCAAGGCCGCGACGGTGCCGAACCAGGCGGGCCGCGGGCTCACCGGCGACGGGCTGCACTTCCTCGGCGCGCTGCCGCGCACCGACGGCAGCTCGGAGACCGGCGACCTGGCCGAGGCCACCAAGTCGGTCGTCGAGGAGATCGGCACGTTCTGGACCGGCGCGCCGGCTCCGGCCGTACGGATGCTGCCGACCCGCCTGCCGGCCGACCAGCTCCCGGACCCGCAGCCGGACTTCAAGGTGTGCATCGGCCAGGACGAGCAGCGGCTCGAGCCGGTCTGGCACGACTTCATGGTCACGCCGCACATGCTCGTGTTCGGTGACAGCGAGACCGGCAAGACGAACATGCTGCGGCTGGTGCTGCGCGCCATCCAGCGGCATTACACGCCGGAGCAGGCGAAGGTCGTGCTCGGTGACTCGCGGCGCGACCTCGACACCGCCATTCCGGCGGCGTACCAGGTGGGATCGGGTATCACCGGCGACGCGCTGTACGAGCTCGCCGGCCAGGCCTCCGTCTCGATGAACCGGCGGGTGCCCGGCGCGGAGATCTCGTCCGAACGGATGCGCCGGCGCGACTGGTGGGAGGGGCCCGAGCTGTTCGTCGTCGTCGACGACTACGACCTGATGACCAAGGGCGTCGGGGTCGGCTCGAGCCTGGAACCGCTGCTCCCGCTGCTCGCCCAGGGTGTCTCCATCGGACTGCACGTGATCGTCGCGCGCAGCACGTCCAGCGCGATGCGGGCCATGATGGACCCGGTCGTGCGCCGTATCTGGGAGCTGGGCAACCCGGCGACCCTGTTCTCGTACCCGAAGGAAGAGGGCAGATTCCTCGGCGAGGCGCCTCCGCGCCGGCTGCCGGCGGGACGCGCCCAGCTCGTCACCCGTCGCGGCGTGAAGCTGATGCAGACGGGCCTCGTCAGCGAAGGGAGCCGCGGGTGACCACGGCCACGACCGGCGAGCTCTGCCGGATCACCGTCATCGGACCGGAGCGCAAGGTCGACCTGGCGGTGCCGTCGACCACCACGGTGGCCACGCTGCTGCCCGTCCTGCTGCACCACACCACCGCGGGCCGCCGGCCCGACGCGGACACCCCGGAAGGCGCCTGGGTGCTGCAGCGGCTGGGGCAGCCGCCGTTCGAGCTGACCGGTACGCCGGAGAGCCTCGACTGGCTGGAAGGCGAGGAGCTGTACCTGCGCCAGGCCGAGGACCCGCTGCCGGAGCTCGACTTCGACGACCTGGCCGAGGGCGTCGCCACGGTGGTGAACCGGCGCGACGACCGGTGGCAGCCCGAGTACCGCCGGGTGCTGTTCCTGCTGCTCTCGGTCGTGGCCATGGGTGCCATCTCGGCCGTGCTCGTCGACCGCGGCCCGGTGCTCCCGCAGGTCGTCGCCGCCGGGGTGCTCGCCGCGATCTTCTTCACCTCCGCGCTCGTGGCCGGCCGCAAGCTGACGGACGGGGCGTTCGCGCTGCTGTTCAGCTCGGCGGCGAGCGGGTTCGCGGCGCTGGCCGCCTCCAGCGCGGTCGACGGGGATCCCGAGGGCATCGCCTGGACCGGTCCCGCCGTGCTCGCCGGCTCGGTGGCCTGCGTCGTCGTGGTCGCGCTGCTGCTGCTCCTGCAGCGTACGGTGATCCCGGGCCTGCCCTTCGCCTCGCTGCTGGTGGTCGGGGTGACCGGGCTCGTGGTGATCGGGGTGCTGCTGCTGCGCACCGGCTCGGCGATGACGACGCAGCGCACCGCCGCCACCGCGATCGCCCTCATCTTCGCGGTCATCGTGCTGGCGCCGCGGGTGGCGGTGAAGCTGTCCCGGCTGCGGGGCCCGCAACTGCCCAAGACCGGCGAGGACATGTCGTACGACATCGAGCCGGTCCCCTCCGACCAGGTGCGGGAACGGGCCGACCACGCGGACACGTACCTGACCGTGGCGATGTGCTCGTCGGCGTTCGTGCTGCCCGTCATGTTCTTCTTCACCATGCAGGTGCCGGGGTGGTCGGGCTGGACGATGGTGCTGGTGGTATCCAGTGCAATCCTGTTGCGCGCCCGTACCTTCTTCGGTCTGTGGCAACGGATCGCGCTCGTCGTCGCCGGTACCGTCGGCTACCTCATGGTCATCATGAAGTTCTCCGATCTGTGGACGCCGGGCTGGCGGTACGCGCTGCTGGGCGGCCTGCTGGCGGCGATCGTGCCGCTCGTGCTGGCCGCGTTGCGACCGTGGCCGCGCCGGCTGCTGCCGTTCTGGGAGTACTCGGCCACGTTCCTCGACGTGGCGACGGGCGTGGCGGTCCTGCCGGTGCTCGCACAGGTCATGGGCACGTACGCCTGGGCCCGCGGGCTGTTCGGGTAGGCCGGCATGCAGACCCAGCGCGACCACGTCCACGCACACACCTTCATGATGGGCCGGCTCAGCTCCGCGCTCGTCGAGGGTGACCCGACCAGCGCGGAGATCCCGGGCCGCCGGGCGCTGACCGGTGTTCTGCTCGGCATCCTCGTCGTGGTGCTGGTGGCCGGCGGCTTCGCCGTCTACGGCTGGATCGTCCCGGGCGGCAGCAAGGCGTTCCGGCAGGCCGGCGCGATCCTCGTGGAGAAGGAGAGCGGCAACCGGTACGTCTACCTCGACGGCATGCTGCGCCCCACCCCGAACCTCACCTCGGCGATGCTGGTGCAGGGCGCGTCGGCCAAGGTCAAGCTGATCTCGCAGAACTCGCTGAAGGACATCCCGCGCGGGCCGGCCATCGGCATCGCGAACGCGCCGCAGACCGTACCGACGGCGAAGGACCTGGTGTCCGGGCCCTGGCTCACCTGCCTGCCCGGCTCGGTGGTCGAGGACCCGGTCGACGGCCTCGGGGTCAACCTGGACCCGCGTGCGCCCTCCGAGCCGTTGCCTGCCGACCGGTTCAGCGTGGTTCGCGGCGGTGGCAAGACCTATCTGATCGCTCTGGGCCGCAAGTTCCTCGTGCAGGACGACGCCGTGCTCGTGGCGCTGGGCGCGGCGAACGTACGGCCCACCCGCGCGCCGCAGATGTGGCTCGACTGGTTGCTCGACGGCCCGGCCCTCGGCCCCGCGAAGATCGAGGGAGCCGGGTCGAACGGGCCCAAGGTCGGCGGGAAGCGCTACCCGGTCGGCACCCTGTTCCGGCAGCGCCCCGCCGTGGGCGACGAGCAGTTGTTCGTGCTGCGCCGCGACGGGCTGGCGCCGTTGAGCCGTACGGAATTCCTCCTCGCCGACGCCGACCGCGGCGGCCGGCCCGTCGACGTGGACGCGGCGGCCATCGTCGACGCCCCGCGGTCGGCGGACCGGTCGCTGACCGACCGGCTGCCCGACCTCGCCGCCCTGCGCTGGCAGGACGCCGGCGACCGGGTGCTCTGCCTGCGCCAGCAGCCCGTCGCGAAGGACGTCGTCGCGAGCATGCCGGTCCTGACCAGCCGGGGCCAGTCGGCGGTGACCGACCAGGGCAAGCCCTATGTGTACGTCCGCCCGGCCACCGGCATGGTCGTGGCGCCCGTGCCGCAGACGTCGCAGTTCCGCGCCGAGGCGTCGCTCATCTCCGACGAGGGGGTCGCGTACCCCCTCGCGGACCAGCAGACCGCCTCGGCGCTGAAGCTGGACAAGGTCGGCCTCGTCCCGTTCCCCCGGAGCCTGCTGGCGGCGCTGCCGCAGGGACCGTTGCTGAGCCGAGCCGCCGTCGCCGGCGGCGCAGGGAGGTAGATCGTCATGGCAACCGGCATCCGCAGCCTGCTCCGCGGCGGCAAGGGCGGCCCCGGCGGGGTCGTCCAGCACACCGTGGGCAACGCCCTCGTGCTGCACGCCGAGGACGCGATCAGCTCCGAGGCGCAGTCGCTCGCCTTGAGCGTCGTGGAGGACGCCGAGAACGACGTGGTGGTGCTCGACCTGGGCGCCGGCATGCCGATCAGCTCCTGGGAATCCATGGCCGGCGTGCTGCCCCGGCGGCGGCGCGGCATCCGGCTCGTGGCCTGCGGCCAGCACCGCAACGCCGCCGCGATGGCCGGGCAGTGGCTGTCCGAGCGGTTGAACCGTACGGTCATCGCGCCCGACGGTGAGCTCGTCCGCGGCTCGGCCGGCGCGCTGTTCGTGCACTCCGCCCCGGGCAGCGGCTGGGTCCGGTTCCGCCCCGGCAAGCCCCCGACCTGGGACGCGAAGCGGTACCCCACCCCGGCCTGGGACCGGGCGGTGGTGGACCGCAAGGCGTCCAGCTCGACCGGCGAGATCGAGCCGTTGCCCGGCGGCGTGTGGATCCACGACGTCCGCGACCCGGAGATCGTCGCCGAGCACCGGGCCCGCCTGGTGGCCGACGTGCCGTGCCAGCCGGAGACCATGACGGTGCTGCTGGGCTGCCCCGGCACCGCGCCGCTCTCCCTCGACGACGTGGTCCGGTTCTGGCGCGAGCTCGACGACGACAGCCGGGCCCGTACCCGCTTCGTGCAGTACGGCGACGTCCGCCTGCCCGAGGGCGAGTCGTTCGGCCAGACCCTGGCGGACCAGCTCGGCACCAACATCATCTGCTACACCGGGGTGCCGGTGGGCGCGCCGCAGAAGTACGAGATCCGCACCGTACGCCCCGACGGCGTGCTGGGCTGGGCGCCGTTCGCGCTGGAGCTCGGGTACGCGCCGCGGGCGCACCCCAACTCCAAGGCCCGCCGCCCGCTCGTGGTGAGCCACCGGCCGCCGCTGAAGTGGACCGAGGAGATCGCCAAGCGGGTCTACTGGTACGCCCCCGACGCCGTGGTCGAGGTGGTCCAGGCCGGCCTCTGGATCCGCTCGCCCGAGGAACCGCCGAACGCCGAGCGGGTCCGCGCGGCGGCGCTCGACCCCGAGGGCAGCACGCTGATCTTCGACGACACCGTGGACGAGCGGGCCGCCCGCATGCGCGAGCTCGCCGAGGACCTCGCGGCCAGGCTGGAGAGCAACGCGGCCGGCGCGAGCGTGCTGTTCCCCGCGTCCGTGCTGGTGCCCGGCGTACGCCCGGCCGGGCAGGCGCGCGCGGTCCTCGGCGAGGAGACCGACGTTCCCGCGCAGGTCATCACGGCCACCGTGCACGAGAGCGCGCCGCCGTCGCAGCCGGTCGCCGAGCTGGTGTCGGCGCCGATCGCCGAGCCGGTGCAGATCGCGCCGCCGGCGCCCGTCGCAGAGCCGGTGCGGATCGCGCCGACGATGGGTGTGCCCGTGGTCTCGGAGCCGGTCGCAGTGCCGCAGCAGCAGGTCTCGGTGCCGCTGCCGGCTCGGCTGGAACCGGTCGAGCAGCCCGTCCGGCCGGCGCAGCCCGCCGCCGTCGAGGCCCCGGCACCGGTCGCGCGGCCCGTCACCCCGCCTGCGCCGGTCGCGCCACCCGCGCCGGTCGCGCCACCCGCGCCGGTCGCGCCACCCGTCGCGCCGCCTGCGCCGGTTGCGCCGTCGCCCGCGCTCGAGGTGGCACAGGTCGACCTGCCGGACCCGGCGGACCTCGGCACCAGCAAGCTGCACACCCTGGCCCCGGACGAGCCGCCGGTACCGCCCTCGCCCGTACCCGTCGCTCCGGCACCAGCCGCCCCGGTGCCGCCCGCCGCGGCCGACGGCGGCGCCCGGCTGCAGGTCGTACCGGCCTCCGAGGCGTCCGCCCTGCTGCCCCGGCGGCCGCTGGACGAGGAGCGCGGCTGGTTGCGCCGTACGCTCAGCCGCGAGTTCGACACCATGGCGAGCTCGGTGTCGCGGCTCATGTCCGAGCACCCCGGCATGCAGGGCGGCGGCTCGCTGACCGCCGACGACGTGCTCGCCGACTCCGTCGCGGTGCGGTTCTACCTGTCCCCGCGGGGTGCGGGCGTGGACGCGGGGCTGCGGTCCGGCGGCAACGGCCCGCACGTGCCGTTCGCCCGGTGCGTGGCCTCCGGCCTGTCGCGGCTGCCCTCGTACCGGGGGACGACGGTGTTCCGCTCGTCGCCGTCGGCGCGCGAGTGGGAGCTGTACCGCGAGCGCCGCCTCATCACCGACTGGGGCTTCGTCGCCGCGCTGACCGGGCCGTGCTCCGCCCAGGACGGCGACACCGACGTCCTGATCTGGTCGATGACGGCCCGGCGTACGAACCTGCTGGAGCCCGAGGGCGACGAGCGGGCCGAGGACCGGGTGCTGTTCCTGCCCGGCACCAACTTCAAGATCCTGGAGCTCCGTGAGCCCGCCGGCGACCAGCGCGGCGCGGTGTTGATGCGTGAGATCGGGACGAACGAGATCGACGACAGCGGCCGGGTGGACGCCAACCGGGTCTCGCTGGACGAGCTGGCGGTCACCGCGCTGCGCCGCAGCATGGAGCGCTGGGCGGGCGTGGAGTCGCGCCGGCGGGTCGGCCCCGGCGCCGCCGGCCGGTTCGGCGTGCTGCCCGGCCTGGTCCCGCCCGTGGCCGCGGAGAGGAGCCGAGGATGAGCCGGCAGGTTCTGGTGGTGGGCGGCGGCGCTCCCGGCGCCCTCCCGACGATCGGCGCCGCGCTGGCGCGGGCCGAACGCGGGGCGACGATCACCGTGCACCCCGGGCGGTACGCGGAGAAGCTCGTCGTCGGCAACCTCATCACGATCAGCGCGGAGGCCGGCGGCCCCGTCGAGGTGCACGTCGAGGAGGGCAGTGTGCTCTCCGTCCAGGGCGAGGGGGCGCAGCTGCGGGGCATCACACTGTCCAGCGCCGACCCGAAGCTCGCGGCGGTCGACGTCTATTCCGGCGAGGTCGCGCTCGACAACTGCAAGGTCGTCGGCGCGTCATGGGTCGCGCTGCTCGCGCGCCTGCAGGGTTCGGTCGCGCTGCGCGGCTGCGAGGTACGCAACCCCGGCGGCGCGGGCATCGTCGTGGCGGCGCCCGGCATGAGCACGGTCGAGGACACCGCCCTCAGTGACATCGGCACCTCCGGCGTGGTCGTCTGCGACCACGGCTCGCTGACCCTGCGCCGCTGCACGATCCAGGACACGGTCGCGAACAGCATCTGCGTGAACGGCGACGCCCGGTTCACCGCGGAGAACTGCGAGATCACGGGCGCCCGCAAGCCGGCCGTGGTGGTCGAGCAGCGGGCCTGGGCCCGCATCAACCGGTTGACCGTACGGATGAGCGCGAACGTCGACGCGTTCGTGCGCGGCGACGTCGACATGGTGGTCACCGACTCCACGTTCACCGGCGCGGCGCTGCAGGCGGCGCACATCACCGACGGCGCCAAGCCGGCTTTCGAGCGGTGCACGTTCGCCTCCACCGGGCACACCGCCGCGCACATCTCCGCCAAGGCGGCGCCGGTCTTCACCGACTGCACGATCACCGACTCGAAGATCGGCGTCAACGCCGAGGGCGAGGCGGCTCCCCGGTTCGCCGGGCTGACCGTACGCGGCACCACCGAGTCGCTGGCCGTCGCGGCCGCCAAGGCGGAGCTGACGATGAGCCGGCTGCGCGCCGAGGTGAGCCAGGGCAACGGGCTCATCGTGCGCGACGAAGCCACAGTGGACGGCTCCGATCTGGTGCTCGACGCCGCCGGGGCGCCGGCGCTCGACGTGTCCGGCGGCTCCCGGGCCACGATCCGCGAAGCCCGGTTCGACGGTACGGGCGCCGCGAGCGTGGCCGCCTCCGGTGGCGCGACCCTGGATCTGCGGTCGGCGGTGCTCCGCGGCGCGGGCCTGCGCGTCGGGGACGCCTCCGTGCAGGTGCGCGACAGCGAGATCGCTCAGGCGTCGGCGGACGGCATCCTCGTCGGCTCGGGCGGCTCGGTGACCGCCGTGCAGGTCCGGGTGCGCGGCGCCCGCCAGGACGGGGTCCGCCTCGACCGCGGTGGCCGCGGCGCCTTCACCGACTGCGAGGTGCTCGGCAGCGGCACGGCCGGGTTCGGCGTCGACACCGCGGAGCCGGTGACGATCAGCCGGTGCGCCGTCCGCGACAACGGCGGCGACGACGTCCGCCGCGCCGCCGACGCCCAGCTCACCGTTGAGGCGCTCGACACGGGCAGCCGGCCGGCCGCGGCCGGGCCGGAGCCGGTGGCCCGGCACGAGGAGCGCGACGAGCAGCCGGAGCCGGAGGCCGAGTCGGAGCTCAGCGCGCCGCTGCGCGAGCTCAACTCGCTGATCGGCCTGCGCGGCGTCAAGCAGGAGGTCACCGCGCTCATCAACCTCATCAAGATGTCCCAGGTGCGCCAGCAGATGGGCCTGCCGATGCCGCCGATGAGCCGGCACCTGGTCTTCGCCGGCCCGCCCGGTACGGGTAAGACCACGGTCGCCCGCCTCTACGGCTCGGTCCTCGCCGAGCTGGGCATCCTCTCCAAGGGGCACATGATCGAGGCGGCCCGCGCCGACCTCGTGGGGCAGTACATCGGCTCCACCGCGATCAAGACGACCGAGCTGGTCACCAAGGCGCTCGGCGGGGTGCTCTTCATCGACGAGGCGTACACGTTGTCGGCGGGGTCGGGCGGCTCCGGCCCGGACTTCGGGCAGGAGGCCATCGACGCGCTGATGAAGATGATGGAGGACCACCGCGACGAGCTCGTGGTGATCGTGGCCGGCTACTCGGAGCTGATGGAGAGGTTCCTCGAGTCCAACCCCGGTCTCGCCTCCCGCTTCACCCGCACGATCGAGTTCCCGAACTACTCCGTCGAGGAACTGGTCACGATCGCCTCGAACCTGTGCAGCAAGCACTACTACGAGCTGACCGACGACGCGGTGGACGCGCTCACCACGTACTTCACCCGGATCCCGAAGAACTCGACGTTCGGTAACGGCCGGGTCGCCCGCAAGCTGTTCGAGGCGATGATCAACAATCAGGCGTCCCGCCTGGCCACCACGCCGCCGGCGAAGGACACCGAGCTCAACCGGCTCACCGCGGAGGACCTCGCACCGGAGCTGGCGCTGCTGGAGGACCTGCCGGTCGAGCAGTCCGCCCAGCCCGACGTCGCCACCAATCCCGCCGCGGCGATCAACGCGGCGCGCTCCTGGCGCCGCATGTGCGAGCTGGTCGGCGCGGCCTCGGTCCGCGACGCCGCCGGGTCGTCCCTGCTGCAGCTGTGCGAGCTGCGCAACCGCCGCCGCGCGTACGGCAAGCACGGCAACGTGGTGATCAGCGGCCCGTCCGGCAGCGGCCGCAGCGAGTTCGCCCGCCTGTACGCCGCGGGCCTGTCCGAACTGGACCTGGTTCCCGTGGGCCACCTGGTCCGGGTGTCGACCGGGCACGAACTGGCCCCGCACTGGCCCGGTCAGGCCCGCAGCCTGGTCCGCGCGGCCCTGCGCGACGCCGAGGGCGGGGTGCTGGTCGTCGAGCACAACGACGACGGCAGCGGCCGGGGCGCTGAGGCCGTCGAGTCGCTGGTCGACCAGATGCGCGCCGGCATGGGCGACCCGGTCACGGTGCTCATCGGCGAGGCCGAGGCGTTGCGGGAGCTACGGGCCACGGTTCCCGGCATCGACGAGGTGTTCGGGCAGGAGTGGGCGGTGCCGGCGTACAGCACCGCCGAACTCGCCGAGATCGTCGTGCGGCACCTGGTGCGCCGCGGCCACGAGGTGCCCGACGACGTCCGTGCCGCGCTGGCCGATCTCGCCGCGGGGCTGCCGGAGCGGACCGTACGCGCGGCCCACCTGTTCTCGTGGGGCCTGACCCGGACCGCCGCGTCCCGCACGCTGGCCCTGGCCGACCTGAACGGCCTGCTGAACCGCGCCGAGCCCGGCCGGGCCGCCGCCCGCCAGTCCGGTGGCCTCGCCGCCGTCGGCTGACCCCTTTCACCGCCGTCGGCTGACCCCATTCTTCGCAGGAGGAACCGTGACCGGTCCGAAGTTCGACTTCGAGGACATCGTCAAGACCGCACTGTCCTATCGAGACCAGATGGCGGCCGCCCGGTCC
Source organism: Nucisporomicrobium flavum (assembly GCF_016464385.1). Lineage (GTDB taxonomy): Bacteria > Actinomycetota > Actinomycetes > Mycobacteriales > Micromonosporaceae > Actinoplanes > Actinoplanes flavus_A. The sequence continues at coordinate 116,496 of NZ_JADMLH010000014.1, forward strand.
GAGCTGGAGCGCGCCCTCATCACTGGCCGCTCCGAGGACGGCACAATCACCGTGCTGTGCAACGGCATGGGCCGGGTCAGCGCGGTGAAGGTCGACCAGCGGGTCTTCGAGGAGCAGGACCGGGACAAGCTGCAGCAGGCGATCCTCGAGGCGATCCGCGCCGCGGGCACCAACGCCGGCAACCTCGTCGGTCAGCGCATGGGCGAGGTCGAGGTCAGCCTCTCCTAGCCACGTCGCGTTCCAGCAGGACCCCGTAGTCGTCCAGGCGGCGGCGGGTGCGGCGCAGGTCCCAGCGGGCGCCCAGGACCGTGTAGAGCTCCGCGGCCTCGGCGCCGTGCCGGGCCGCCTCGTGCGGGCGGCGGTTGGCGGCGAGCAGCACGGCCGCGTCCTCCAGGGCCGCCGCCAGCTCCGGCACCCTGCCCACGGCCCGGTAGTGCGCGGCGGCCGCCAGGGCCGGTTCGGGATCGTTGGCGACCAGCGCGCGGCACCGTTCGGCGGCGGCGAATGCGCGGGCCGGCCGTACTTCCTTGGCGGCCTCCTCCGCGCAGATGGCGGCCGCGCGCTCGGCGATGGGCGTACGGCCGAGCTCCAGCGCCAGCCGGATCGCGTCGGGGAGCCACTGGTGGCGCAGCATCATCGGGGCGTACTCGGGCACCAGCAGCGGGGCCAGCAAATCCAGTGCCTCGGCGGGCCGGTGCTGCTGCTCCGCCACGAGCGCGCGGGCGACGAGCAGGAAGTCGCAGCTCTCCCGTTCGGCGTCGGTCGCGGGTCCGGTGTCGGCCGCGTCCAGGTGCCCGGCGGCGAGGTCGGAGTCGTCGCGGTGCGCGGCGATGAGCGCGGCGACGCCGTGCAGCAGCATGGTGACCGCGCCCGGCTCCCGCGTGCCCAGGAACGTGATGCCGGGCGCGTCGTCGGTGACCGCGCTGACCTCCGCGAGCGCGTCGTCCCAGCGGCCCAGCCAGTAGTACTGCACCGCCGAGGCGACCTGGAGGCTGCCGGGCAGGCGGTGCCGGATCGCGAACAGGGCGGCCTCGCGCAGGGTCCGCTCGGCCTCGTCCAGCCGGTCCAGGTTCTGCAGCGTGAACATCCGGTTGTCGAGCAGGTCGAAGTACATGCCCGCGAAGTCGGGGTGGTCGCGCATGATGTCGAGCGCGCGGTCGACGTACTCGAGGGCGCGTTCGTGGTCGCGGCGGATCGAGTTGGTCAGCCACGTGGTCTGCAGCGCGAAGGCGGCCTCGTACGGCTGCCCCGCCGCCACCGCCTCGTCGTGCACCGCGGCGGCCGTACGGTCGGCCCGGTCCAGGTCGTCGAGGCCGCCGCGACGGAAGTTGGCCAGCAGGACGCGGTGCCGGGTACGCCAGATCTCCGGCACCGCCGGGTCGTGCACCGCGTTGCTGAGCAGGGACATCGCCGTGTCCTCATCGCCGCGGCGGAACGTCATCGCGGCGAGCAGCTGCCGCATCTCGGCCCGGTCCGCGGGGTCGGTCGCGATGGCGAGCGCCTCGCGGGCCTCGTCCATCGGGTAACGGTCGTACCGGAAGTCCAGCTTGACCAGGGCGACCAGCAGCGTCTCGCGTTGCGCGGCATCGGGCAGCTCGGTGGCGAGGACCCGCCGCAGCAGCTGGTGCGCGATCCGCGGCACCCGCTTGACCACCTCGGCGTGGTGGGCGGCGAGCCACGAGACCACCCACGCGTCCACCACCGGCGTCTCGGCGGCGAGCTGCTCGGCCACCCGGGTCACCGGGCTGCCGCCGCGGTCCAGCACCTCCGCGGTGTGCCGGTGCAGGGTCGCGCGGACCTGGGCGGGGATGCTCTCGTACAGGGCCTGGCGCAGGAACGGGTGCCGGAACGCGAGGTCGGTGCCGGCGTCGACCACCACGTTGGCGGCCAGCGCCTCCTCGAGGTTGGCCATCAGGTCGAACGGTGACCGGCCGGTCACCGCGACCACGTCGTCGACCGCGAACTCCGCGCCCAGCAGCGCGGCCATCCGCAGCACTTCCTGGGTGTCGTCGCTGAGGAAGTCGAGCGTCGCGCGTACGACCGCGAGCAGTGAGCGCGGCGCGTCGATCCGGACGGAGTCGTCGATGTCGGCGCGGCCGTTCTCGATGCGGACCACGCCGCGGCGTAACAGCGCCGTGGTGAGCTCCCGGGCGCACAGGGGATTGCCGCCGGAGCGGGGGATGATCATGGCGAGGTTGGGCCCGACCGGGGCCCCGACCAGCTCGGCGATCAGCTCCTCGACGGCCTCCGCGGAGAGCGCCTGCAGCAGCAGGACGTGCCCCTGCCGGGCCTGGACGCCGCGGCGCAGCTGGGCGAGCTCGCGGCCGTTGGGCTCCGGCCGGGCGGCGGCCACCAGCAGCAGCGGGAGCCGCCGGGTGGCGGCGACCAGGCGGTCCCAGAACAGCACGCTGGACTCGTCGGCCCACTGCAGGTCGTCGATCACCAGCACGAGCGGCGCGAGCGCGCAGGCGGCCCGGACGTACGCGAGCACCCGGTCGGCCACCGCCGCGGGCCCGGTGTCGTCGGAGTCGGTGCCGTGCAGCTCGGTGGCCAGCGCCGCCAGCCGCGGATCCGACGAGGTGGTCTCCAGGCCGAGCGCCCGCGTCACCACCTGCAGCGGTACGTGCTGGTCCAGCTCGTCGGCGACGCCCCAGGCCAGCTGGCACCCGGCGGCCCCGGCCTCGGCGAAGGCGGCGGTGAGCAGCTCGGACTTGCCGATGCCCGGTTCGCCCTCGATCCAGACGGCGGTGCCGTGCCCGTCGGCGACGTCGCGGACCAGCTCGCGCAGCTCCCTCAGCTCCGCCCTGCGCCCGACGAGCGAGCGCCCGGCGACGCCGTCCTGCAGCGCCCGGGCGACCTGGGTGGGCACCACCTGCGGCACCGGCCGGACGGGCTCGGCGGGGCCCTCCTGGATCAGCCGGTGCAGCTCGCGCAGCTCGGGGCCGGGCTCCACGCCGAGCTCGGTGATGAGCGTGCGGCGCGCGTTGCGGAAGGCCTCGAGCGCCTCGGCCTGACGGCCGGTGCGGTGCAGCGCGCGCATCAGCAACTCGTGCAGCGGCTCGTGCAGCGGGTGGTCGCGGACCAGCCCGGCGAGGTCGGCGACCAGCCCGTCGTCCCCCAGCTCCATGCGGATCCGGGCGCGCTGCTCGACCGCGGCCAGGCGGCGCTCACCGAGGTGGGCGCGTTCCAGCTCCAGACGGTTGCCCGAGAGGCCGGCGTACGCGTCGCCGTGCCACAGCCTCAGCGCCTCGTCGAGCTTCGCCACCGTGGCGGCGAGGTCGCCGGTCGCCTGCACCTCCGCCGCCTCGGCGCAGAGGGCCACGAACCGCTCGCTGTCCACGTCCTCCGGGACCAGGCTCAGCGCGTACCCCGAAGGGCCGGAGGTCAGCAGCTCGTGACCGGACCGCGACGATCCGCGGGCAAGGCTGCGCCGCAGCCCCGAGATGTACGTGTACACACTGCCGGTGGCGGTGGCGGGTGGCTTCTCGCCCCAGACGCCCTCGATCAGCTCGTCCCGCCCGATCAACCGCCCCGCGCCGGCCGCCAGGACGGCGAAGAGTGCACGCTGCCGCGCCGGGCCCAGATCGATCTCCCGTTCGCCGAGCCAGGCCCGTACGGGGCCCAGCACCGACACCCGGAGCCGGTCGTCGGACGATGTCGCCACGTGTCCTCCGTTTCTCACTACGAGGACGCCTCAATCTCGGGGGACCACCGGTGTGTCACCGGATAACAGAAACCTCGTCGCCGAGCAGCGCGGCCCGCGACATGTGCGGCACGGTCGGGTTCCCGGAGAGGTGCGGCCGCAACCGGGTGATCAGGATACGGAACCGGTCCAGCCACCGGACCGGGATGCGCCGTTCGCTGAGCACCGAGCGCGCGATCTCGGCCGCCGCGTCGTACTCGCCGCGCCGCTCGTGCGCGACCGCGGCCACCCAGCGCATCTCGCCCTCGAGGTCGAGGTCCGCGGTCCGCGCGGCCACCCAGTTGGCCTCCGCCACGGCGTTGACCCCCTGTCGCAGCAGCAGCCGGGCCAGCCACGCGGTCAGCACGAGCCGTTCGCCGGGGTCGGCCACGTGCTGCGAGCGCACCCGCTGCAACACCGTGACGGCGATCCGGGGCGCCCGGCCGGCGAGCTGCTCGATGTGCTCGCTGAGCCAGCGGGACACCGGGCCGTCGAGCGGTACGGGCCCGGCGAGCAGCTGCGCCACCACCCGCTCGGGCGGACCGCCGGCGTCGGCGATGCGCTCGGCGAAGGAGCGGTGCAGCATCACGCGCAGCGAGGCGGGGGTGCCCTCGTGCAGTACGCGGCAGACCACGGGGTGCCGGAACGTCAGCCGGTCACCGGAGCGGGCCACCAGCCCAGCGGCGACGGCGGGCTCCAACGCGCGAAGCAGCTCGTCGGCCGGCCGGCCGGTCACCGCGGCGACCTCGCCCACCGTGCAGCGCGCGGGCTCGCCGCGGGTCGTGTCCTGCTGCGGCTGCTCGGTGGCGTCCTCCGCGTCGGCGGCGTCGAGGAAGGCGATCGCGCGCAGCAGCTGCCGGGTCTCCTCGGTGAACGAGGCCAGTTGCGTGCCGATCGCGGTGACGAGGTCGGCCGGGATGGCCGCGCGGTCGTCGCCGGGCTCGGCCGCGGCCAGGTGCCGCAGGTAGTACGGGTTCCCGCCGGCGTCGCCGAGCAGCCGCCGCAGTGTCTCGCCGTCCGGAGGCTCGGGGGCGACAGCCCGGGCCAGGGCCGTCGCCGCCTCGGTGGTCAGCGGCGCGAGGTCGAGCACCTCGTCGGCCGGGATGCCGTCCAGCTCGCCGAACCCGGGGCGCGCCGCGGCGACGAGCAGCAGCGGCAGCTCCGCGGTGAACTCGTGCAGCGCGGCCCACACCCGCAGTGTTCCGGGATCGGCCCACTGCAGGTCGTCGGCGACGAGGATCAGCGGCGCCTCCTCGGCGGCCTGCCGGATCACCGCGACGGCCCGGTCGACCGTGCCGGCGATCACCCCGTCGAGGGTGTCCGCGGCGATCGTGAACAGCTGCTTGACGACCGTACGGGCCGTGTCGCCGGCCATGGCCGACTCGACGCACTCGAGCAGGACGCCCAGCGGCATGCGCCGGGCGAGCTCGTCTCCCACGGCCCAGCCCGTGCGACAGCCCACCGGGGTCGCGCCGCGCAGGGCCACAGTGAGCAGCGCCGACTTGCCCATGCCGGGGGAGCCCTCGATGCGGATGCTGCGGCCCCGCCCGGCCGCGGCCTCGGCGGCGGCCCGGCGCAGGAACCGCACCTCGGCGTCCCGGCCGATCAGCGCGGCACGGTCGGTGGTGCGCTGGAGCGCGGCCCCGGTCGTGTCCTCGCCCCCGGCGGTCACCCGGGTGGCCCCGGACCGCTGGGCCTGCAGCCCGAGGGCCTCGGTGCGCCGGCCGCTCGCGTGCAGCGCGGCCATCAACATGTCCTGGAGGTTCTCCTGCAACGGGTACCGCTCCACGAGACCGCGCAGCACCGTGACTGCCTGGTCGTGGCGGCCGAGCCCGCTCAGTACCGCGGCCTGCCGTTCGGCGGTGGCGAGCCGTAGCTCGGTGAGGCGCAGGCGTTGGGCCTCAGCGTAGGGCCCCGGCACGCCGGCGAGCGCCTCGCCGTGCCACAGGCGCAGGGCCGACTCGAGGGCCGCGAGCTCGCCGTGCAGGTCGCCGGCCCGGCGGCTGCGCTTGCTCTCCTCCCGCAGCGCCTCGAACCGGAAGACGTCGACGTCCTGGGGGCGTACGTGCAGGCGGTACGTCCCGCCGCCGGAGGTGAGCATCTGCCCGGCGGCCCAGCGGTCGCGGGCCGGCTCCAGGACCTGGCGCAGGGCGGACACATAGGTGTAGACGTTGCCGGTCGCGCTGGCGGGCGGGTCCTCACCCCAGACCGCGGCGACCAGTTGCTCGCGGGAGACCGCGTGCCCGGCGTGCAGCGCGAGCACGCTGAAGACCGCCGTGCGGCGGGCCGAGCCGAGCGGCAGCTCGGTGCCGTCCCGCCACGCCCGCACCGGGCCGAGCAACCGGAGGTCGATGCCCTCGTGCTCTGCCGACATGGCTTCCCAACCTCGTCGTCGTGGGATCTCTCCCGCTCACCTCGACGGTTGAAATTACAAGCTTCCGCCCGCCGCCGACCAACGTCCCCGTTAGGTGCCTCGTGATGCGTCGCCGCGATCCCTCACGCGCGAAGACATTTCTACCCCTGACGCGCAAGGTTCGATACCCGCGCGGGTCGTCCTGGTCTCACGTCATTCTTAACCGCGTCCGATCAACGACGCCAATCGACGCCCATCTGTACCGACGGGTAACAGGCGGCGCCGGGGGCAAGAAAGGCGGTCGGCCAGGGCATCGCGGAGCCCGATGCCTTCCGGTGGGCCGCCGGTGCTGATGGACTTCCGGGGTGCCGCCCGATGCAGAGTCGTCCGCGCCCTTCGCCGGTGAGCTGTTCCTGACGCTTGCCGCCGAGGGTCGTCTCGTCGTGGACCCGGTCCGCGCGGACCAGGCGATCGCCGGTCTGGAGCGGACCCTGTCGCTGATCCGGGCGCGGCTGCGGATCCTACGGATCTGGCAGCACTCGCCTCCGCAGCGTGTCGACGAGCTCCCCGACGAGCTGGCGAACGACGTGGTCGACGCGATGTTCGCCGACCAGTTGGCGCCCGGGCGGCTCGAACAGGCGGTCACGGAACTGCCGAAATACATCGAGGCCCTGCGGCGTGCCCGCGGGCGCCGGCCCGGTGACCGCGCCGAGATCGATGGGCAATCCATCTTATAGATCGGTGTTGACCTGCGTCGATGTGTGGTCTCTTCACGACCTTCACGACACCTGGAGACGGCATGAAGGTTTTCTGAAGGTGCCTTCCGCCACACTTGCCCCGCCATAACGACCAAAGCGGAGGTAGTAGTGGAACAGGTTCGGGTTGCCCTGCAGGCTTCGGACCCGCTCAGCCAGGCCGGCATCGCCAGCTATCTTCAGTCCCGGCCGGAGCTGACGCTGCTGCGCAGCAGCGAGCGCGCCGAGGCCAAGGTCCTCGTGGTCTCCTGCGACCGGCTCACCAGCGACGTGGTCGCGATGCTCCGCCGCTCGGCCGCCGAGATCGGCTCGCCGGTCGTGCTCATCACCAACGAGATCACCGAGAGCGAGCTGCTGACCGCCGTCGAGTGCCGGGTCGTCGCGATCCTGCCCCGGGTCGCCGTCACCGCCGAGCGGCTCGTGCACAGCGTGCTCACCGCGGCCAAGGGCGGCGGGGTCATGCCCCCGAACCTCGTCGGCGAGCTCCTCAAGCACATCGAGCGGCTGCAGCGCGACGTGCTCACCCCGAACGGGCTCAACGCGTCCGGGCTCACCCCGCGCGAGATCGACGTGCTGCGGCTGATGGCCGACGGGCTGGACACCAACGAGATCGCCGGCGAGCTGTGCTACTCCGAGCGGACGGTGAAGAACGTCATCTACGGCGTCACTCACCGGCTCAAGCTGCGTAACCGCTCGCACGCGGTCGCGTACGCGCTGCGCGCCGGCATGATCTGACGAGATGCGCAGCTCAGCGCCCACCGTCACGATCGGCAAGCACACCGTCGGCAACGCGCTCGTCCTGCACGCCCGGGAGCGCATCAGCTCCGAGGCGCAGTCCCTGGCCCTCGCCGTGGCGCACGACGCGGACAACGAGATCGTCGTCCTCGACCTGCACGACGACCTGCCCGTCGGCATCTGGGAGTCGGTCGCCGGCGCCCTGCACCGGCGGCGCCGCGGCGGCATCCGGCTGGTCGTGTGCGGCGCCCGCCAGGACACCTCGGTGCTCGCCGGCCAGTGGCTGTCCGACCGCCTGGGCCGGCCGGTCGTGGCGCCGTACGGGCACCTGATCCGAGGCGCCTCCGGCGCGTTGTTCGTGCACGCGACCGAGGGCAGCGGCTGGGTGCGGTACCAGCCCGGACGGCCGCCGCACTGGGAGGCGAAGCGGTATCCCCGGCCGGACTGGGACGCGGCCGCCGCCGAGTTCCTGCCCACGAGCGCCCACGGCGCCGTCGAGCCGCTGCCGGCCGGTGTGTGGATCCGCGACGGCCGGGACGAGGCCGCCGTACGCGCGCACTGGCAGCTGCTGGCGTCGTCCGTGCCGTGCCAGCCGCAGGCCTTCACCGTGGTGCTCGGTTGCCCCGGGACCCCGCCGCTGCCGCTCGACGACGTCGCCCGGTTCTGGCGCGGCATCGGCGACGAGGGTCGTGACCGGGCGCGCTTCGTCCAATACGGACCCGTGCAGCTGCCCGAGGGCGAGGTGCTGGGCCAGGCGCTCGCCGACCTGCTCGAACGGCCGATCGCCTGCTTCACGGGCGTACCGGTGGGCAAGCCGGAGCGTCCGCGCATCCACACCGTGGCCGAGGACGGCGCACTGGGCTGGCAGGTGCTCGTCCGGGAACTCGGATATCGGCCCCGGGCCGGCGCCAACGCCGCGGCGCCGCTGCCGCAGATTCTCAGCTACCGCGCGCCCCTGATGCTCGGCGAGGCGGCCGGGCCGCGCGTCTACCGGTACGCCGACGACGCCGTGGTCGAGATCGTCCAGTCCGGACTGTGGCTGCGCGCCGCGACCGCACCCCGGTACGCCGACCGCATCCGCGCCCGCGTGGCCGACCCCCGGCACCCCGCGCTGATCGTGGACGACGCCGAGCCTGCCCGCGTCGCGCGACTGCGGGAACTGGCCGAGGACCTCGCGGCCCGGCTCGACCCGCCCACCCGCGACCGCTGCACGCTGCACCTCGCCTCCGCGCTGGTGCCCGTCGCGCCGCGGGTCGCCCCGGCCACCGGCGAGCTCACCGACGGGCTGACGTACCGCTTCAGCGCCGCCGACCTCGCGCTCGACGAGGCGCTGGCCACGGTCGCGCCGCCCGCTGCTGTTGCGCCGCCCGCCGAGGAGGTGACCGGCCTGACGGTGCCTGCGCCCGAGGTGAAGACGCTGGGGTCCGGCTCCCGCGGGCGTGCCGGCGGCAGCCTTCAGCCGGCAGCCGCTCCCGCCGCTCCCGCCGCTCCCCAGGCGAGCGACCTGCCGGTCTCCCTCCCGCCGCCACCGGGGGCCGGCCGCACCGCGGAGGTCCCGCTCTGGGAGGAGTCGGTCGCTCCCGTCTCACCGGCCGTCGTGACCACGGCGCCGGTGCGCTCCCGGCACGAGGCCGCTCCCGCGCCGGCGTCCATCGAGGCGGACGAGAACGCGTTGCCGTTGCGCGTCGCCCCGACGGCCCATCGCCCCCAGCAGCACAGCGAGCCCTCGCTGCTTCCCCCCGAAACCGCCGAGCGCGTCCTGGTGGCACTCGACCGGGTGCGGCCCCATGGCCCGATGTCCTTTCAGGTCGATCCCGACCCCGATGCCCAGGGCCTGCCAACCCCGGCCGGGCTCGCCGAGGAACGCGCGTGGCTGCGCAGCACGCTCACCCGCGAGTTCGACGCCGCCGCGAGCTCGGTGTCCCGGCTGCTGTCGGAGTACCCCGGGTTCCAGGCCGACCCGGACACGATGGTGGACGCGGTGGCCGTACGCCTCTATCTGTCCGCAGTGGGCGATGGTCTCGACGAGGCCCTGCGCGAAGGCGACGTGGGACCGCAGGTCCCGTTCGCCCGCTGTGTCGCCGCCGGCCTGCGCCGGTTGCCCTCACACCGGGGTGCCACCTCGCTGGTGTCCGACCTGACGGCCGAGGAGGTCGCCCGGATCCGCGACCGCGGCGTGCTCACCGACTGGGGGTTCACCCACGCGCTCACCGAACCCCCGCTCAACCTGCCCGGCGAGCTCGACGTGCTGATCTGGTCGATGACCGCCCGGCGTACCCGGCTGCTCGAGCCGGAGGACGACCGCCGCGCCGAGTCGCGGGTGGTGTTCCTGCCCGGCACCAGCTTCAAGGTGCTCGACGCCGTGCTGCCCGGTCCCGGCGTCCGCGGCCGGCTGCTGCTGCGCGAGCTCGCCGCCGACGAGCCGGACCGGGGCAGGGTGCCCTTCGACGACCTCGCGCTGAACTCGCTCAGCCGGGCCATGGAACAGGTCGGCAGCGCGGGTTCGTTCAGCCGGATCGGCCCGGCCGCCGCCACCCGGTTCGGCGCCGTCCCGGGGTTGCGCCGGTGACCGCGCCGTCCATCTTCGTGGCGATCCCGGCGTACCGGGACAGCGAGCTGGTGCCGACCGTGCTGGACCTGTTCGCGAAGGCCCGTCGCCCCGACCTGATCCGGGTCGGCATCTGCTGGCAGCGCGCCGCCGGCGACGACCTCGGGCCGCTGCGCGACGACCCGAGGGTGGCAGTGATCGAGACCGACCATCGGTCCAGCCGGGGCGTCGGCTGGGCCCGGGCGGAAACCCTCCGGCTGTACGGCGGGGAGGACCACTACCTGCAGACCGACAGCCACCAGCGGTTCGCGCCGCACTGGGACGAGACCCTGCTCGACCAGCTCGCCCGGGCCCCCGGCGACAAGCCGTTGCTGTCGAGCTGGTGCCCCGGGTACTCCCCGGACCGGCCGCCGGCGCCCGCAGACCCGTTGCGCATGCGGTTCGACGCCTTCGACCCCACCGGGATGCCGTTCTTCGATGCGGAACCGATCACCGACTGGCGGGAGCGGGCCGGGCCGGTGCCCACCGGGCTCGTCTGCGGCCACCTGATGTTCGCCGCGGCGACCTTCATCACCGAGGTGCCCAACGACCCGCACATCTACTTCTACGGCGAGGAGATCACCACGGCGGTCCGCGCCTTCACGTGGGGATGGGACGTCTCCGCGCCGGCCCGTACGGTCATGTGGCACCTGTGGGGAGGCCAGGGCCGGGTCCGGCACTGGGACGACCACAACGACCCCGCGGCCGGCCGCACCTGGTACGACCACGAGCTCAAGAGCCGCCGCCGCGTCCGCAACCTGCTGCTGCACCCCGCCCCCGGCCGGTACGGCGTCGGTCCGCACCGGACGGTCGCGCAGTTCGAGGCGTACACCGGCATCCGGTTCGCGGAGAACCGGTTCGAGCAACCCGCACCATGCGCTCCCTGATCCGGGCCGATCTGGAGCGCAAGGTGGCGAGCATCGTCAACGAGGAACGGCGCAAGGCGGGCCTGCCCCGGCTGACCACGGACCCCCTGCTCGCCGAGGCGGCCCGCGCCCACTCGGCCGACATGGCGGCGCGCGGCTACTTCAGCCACCACTCGCCGGAGGGCACCACGGCCGGGCACCGGGTCGCGCTGACCGGGTACGTCTTCGCGCTCGTCGGGGAGAACATCGCCTGGGGGCACGAGAACGCCCGGCAGGTCATGACCGCCTGGATGCACAGCCGCGGGCACAAGGCCAACATCCTCAGCACCGAGTACACGCAGCTCGGGGTCGGTCTCGCCGCCGACCGTCGCGGCGTGCTGGTCTGGACGCAGAACTTCGCGGTCCCCGGGTGACCGGCGGTTGCTTGTAGCTTGACGGGATGGCTGCGAGGGGGATCCGGGACCGTTTCCGGGAGCAGATGCGCCGAGAGGTCAAGGAGGCGGCGCTGCGTCAGCTCGCCGAGGGCGGCCCGCACGCGCTCTCGCTGAACGCGATCGCCAAGGAGCTGGGCGTGTCCGGGCCGGCCCTCTACCGCTACTTCGCCGGGCGCGACGCCCTGCTCGTCGAGCTGGTGCTGGATGCGTACGCCGATCTGACCGCGGCCCTGACCGCCGCGCCGCTGCGGCCGGCCGATCTGGCGGCGGCGTACCGGTCCTGGGGTGTCGCCCAGCCGCACCGCTACCGGCTGTTGTTCACCGGGCCGCTGCCCAGCTTCGACGCGTGGGACGAGCGGGTGACGGCGGCCGCCCGGTCGGCGATGGATCCGCTGCTGCGGGCCGCGGGTGCCGGACCGGCCCCCGAGGCGGCGCTGGCCCGGCAGCTGCGCTCCTGGGCGGGTACGGCCGACCCGGCGGTGTCCCTGCACGCGCTGACCCTCTGGAGCCGTCTGCACGGCTTCGTCAGCCTGGAGATCGAGGGGCACCTGGCCGCGATGGGCCTCGAACCGGACCTCGTCTTCGCGGCGGAACTGCGCGCCCTGGACCGATTGATCAGTAACTGACCTTCCGGGTGAGCAGTAGATTGCCGCACGATCCACGCCCAGTGTGCCGGAGTAGTTCGAGCGTGGAGTGATGCGACGTGCCCCCAATGACCCGAGTGGCGGTTCTCTTCGGCGGGCGTAGCACCGAACACGACGTGTCGTGCCGCTCGGCGGCGAGCGTCGTGCAGTACCTGGACCGCGGCCGCTACGAGGTCGTGCCGGTGCGCATCACCGTCGAGGGCGAGTGGATCGTCGGCGTGGACCGTGCCACGTCCGCCGTCGACGAGGCCGCGCTCCGCGAGATGACCCCGGAGCCGGACGGCTGGCGTCCCACCATCGTGGAGAGCCTGTTCCGCGCGCTCGAGGCGCTGCGCCACGTCGACGTCGTCATGCCGGTCCTGCACGGGCCGTACGGCGAGGACGGCACGGTGCAGAGCGTGCTCGAGCTGGCCGGCATCCCGTACGTGGGCAGCGGCGTCCTGGCCAGCGCCACGTCCATGGACAAGGAGTTCACCAAGAAGATCCTCGCCGCCGAGGGCATCGCCGTCGCCGACGGGGTGGTGCTGCGTTGCGACGCCGACGAGGTGACCGAGGCGGACCGGGCCGCCCTGGGGCTGCCCGCGTTCGTCAAGCCGGCCCGCGGCGGGTCCAGCATCGGCGTCTCCCGGGTCGACGACTGGGCGGCGCTGCCGGAGGCCGTCGAGGCGGCCCGGCTGTGCGACACGAAGGTGCTGGTGGAGGCGGGGGTGCCCGGCCGGGAGATCGACGTCGGCGTGCTCGAGCTGCCCGACGGACGCCTGCTGGCGAGCCCGCCGCTGGAAATCCGGGTCGCCGACGACCACGGCTTCTTCGATTACGACGCCAAGTACCGCGAGGGGCTCACCGAGTTCGTCATCCCGGCCGACCTCGACGCGGACACGACCGCGTGGCTCAGCGCCGAGGCCGTACGGGTCTTCCGCACGCTCGGCTGCTCCGGGCTGCTCCGGGTGGACTTCTTCGTCGAGCCGGGCAGGTCGCTCACCGTCAACGAGGTCAACACGATGCCCGGCCTCACCGCGATGTCGCAGTTCCCGCGGATGTGGAAGGCGGCCGGCACGCCGTACCCGGAGCTGCTGGACCTGTTGATCGAGACCGCGCTGGCCGGTGCCCGCCGGCCCGCGCCGGCGCTGCCGTCGTGACCCGGCCGGAGCGCCCGGCGGCCGACGGGTGGCTGCCCGGCGGCCTCGGCTCCTCCGCCGGCCCCGCGTGGGACGACGACGCGACGCAGGTGATCACCGCGGTGAAGGAGAAGCCGGCTCCGGACGCTCCGACGGTTCCCGCCGCCAAGCCGCGGGCCGGCTGGGCCGACGTGGCCAAGGGCGTCTGCATCCTGCTCGTGGTGATGTGGCACGTCATCATGAAGCACTACCTGCAGATCGACTGGCACCTGCCGGCCCCGATCCCGGGCGTGTGGGGGACCTTCGGCGACCAGCTGCTGCCGTTGCGCATGCCGGTCTTCTTCACGATCTCCGGCCTCTTCGCCGCGGCCGCGGTGCAGCGCTCCTGGGCGGTCACCGCCCGCAGCCGGATCGCGAAGTTCTACTACCTGTACGTGATCTGGTTCATCGTGCACACCACGGTGCTGGCGATGGTGCCGAGCTTCGAGACGCTGGCCGCGCACAGCGCCTTGGACGTGCTCGAGCAGGTGACCATCACGCCGACCAACCTGTGGTACCTGGTGGCGCTCGCCGTCTACTTCGTCGTCGCCAAGCTCACCCGTGACCTGCCGGTGGCGGCCGTGCTGGTGCCGGCTCTCCTGCTGTCCGCCACGGCGTCGGCCGGGCTGCTGGCGGCGCCGGGCAACCGCGGGCAGCTCTACCAGAACCTGTTCTTCTTCCTCGCCGGCCTGCGGCTCAAGCCCTGGGTCGAGCGCTGGGCCCGTACGGCGAACCTGCGCATGCTGCTCGTCGGCGGCGCCGGCTACCTCGTGGTGATGCTGGCGCTGCGCCAGCTCGGGGCGAAGCAGTGGTTCGGGGTGTGGCCGGTGGTCAGCGCGATGGCCGTGGTCGTCGGCATCGCCGCGGCCGTCCAGCTGGAACGGCTCACCCGGGTCGGTGACCTGCTGGCGCACCTGGGCCGCAACACCCTGCCGATCTACGTGATGCACATGCCGCTGCTGGCCCTCATGCACGCGGCCCTGTTGCGGCCCTTCTCGTCGGCGGGCACGCCGATCCAGATCCTGCTCGCGCTGTTCCTGCCGCTGGCGCTCACGGCGCTGCTCACCGGGGTGTGCCTGACGCTCAACGGCTGGATCCGCTCGGCGGGTGGCACCTGGCTGTTCGACCTGCCCTCCCGGAAGCGGGCGTCAGCGCCGGCCAAGCCAACCGCGCCGGTCGCACCCGTCGCCGGACCGGCCGTCGAACCGTCCCCCGAGCCGGTGTGGGACGAGCAGCCGACGATGGTTCTCCCGCAGGTCAGGTGAGGTCGACACCGTGGGACTCGCGCCGCCAGAGCAGGCTGCACAGCACCTCGAGCCCTCGGTTGAGGTGCCGCCGGTAGGTGCTGAACGGCAGGGCCAGCCGTTCGGCCGCGGCCTCCTGCGTCGGGGCGCCACCGAGGTACGTGGCGATCAGCGCGCGGTGCGACTTCAGCTGCCGGGGATCCTCGCCGAGATCGTCCAGCGTGGACTTGAGGACCGTACGGACGGCGTCGACGGGGTCGGCCTGGGGCTCGGCCGCGGCCACCATCCGGCTGTGCACGAGCGGATTCGTGGCGAGCAGGTCCGGCCGGCGCCACGAGCGCAGCGCGTCGCGGACGGCCTGGTCGAATTCCGGCCGCGGCAGCGACTCGACGCGCATCGGGGCGGCGAGCGCGGTGTCCTGCTCCAGCCGGGCGAGGACGGCGTCGTGGCGGATCGGGTCACGCCACTTCAGCTCGGTGCGGACGGCGTTGCGCACGAACGTCTCCACACGGACGCCGGACGGGCCGCACTCGGCGTACGGCAGCTCACACAGCCAGCGGAAGAGCTGGACCGTGTCGCCGTCGGCAACGGTGGCCCGCAGCAGCTTCTCAGTCGTCGTCTCGGCGTGCGCGCACACCTCCAGGGCGTGCCGGTGCGCGGCCGACGGCAGATCGCCGACGACCTGCCGGAGCACGGCCTGCGCGACGGCCAGCCGGACGCTGTCGTCGTCCTTGCCGCTCGCGACCTCCTCGACGCCCAGGCGCAGCGCGAGCGGGTTGCCGCCGGCCAGGTCGAGCAGCAGCGGCTGCCGCTGGCGGGGCACGGCGTTGCGGTCGAGCAGCACCTTGGCCTCGCCCGCGGAGAGCGCGCCGACCTCCTGGACCCGCAGGACGGCGTTCCAGCCGGGATCGGCGGTCCACTCGACGGCCGGCGGGGTGCGGGCGGCGAGCACGACGACGCTGCCCACCGGCAGGCCGGGCAGGAACTCGTCGCGCAGCCACGGCTCGAGCGGCTGCCAGCGTTCGAACCCGTCGACGAGCAGGACCGGTCCGGCGCTGCCGGCCGGGGTGGGCGGTACGGCGGTCAGCAGGCCGGCCGCCATGTCGCCGGGCTCGTAGTCGACCCGGACGACCTGGCGGTTGGCGCGTTCCGCCTCGACCGCGTAGCGGCGCAGCAGCGTGGTCTTGCCGGTGCCGCCCGCCCCGTGCAGGTAGAGAACCGTGAAGACCTCACCGCCGGCGAGCGCGGCTCGGAACGCGGCCATCTCCGCCGCGCGGCCGACGAACGCCCGGTTGCGGGCCGAGCGCAGGTACTGCTCCAGGCGCGTCACCGCGTGCTCCTCCCGAGCCTTGCCCTGCGGCGGCCCGCCTCGCGCCCAGCGCGGCGGGAATCCGTGGACGTCTGCGCGGATCGTTGTTTCGCATCCGGTCTGCATCGTCGTACGCTTCTCCCCCCGGGCGAGATCGTCTCCGTCGGTCTCTTAACCGTGTCGTCCTGCCGCCAGTCGAGCACGCGTGTCGCCTCCGCCGTCCGGCTTCTGCCCCCGCGTGGGGACATCATGGCCCTTTCCGGCAAGTGCGTCGCGATGCGGGCACAGTCCGTGACGGTGGCGGATTGATCAGAGAATGACCTTCCAATCGAGCACGGACCTCCTCGAGCATGCGCCGGTGCTGAACTCCACGTCCCGATCGAGGGCCGGGCGATGACGGCGATGGCCGAGGCCGTCGTCGATCTGGACGCCATCGCCCACAACGCCGGCGTGCTCGCCGCCGCGTCCGGCCCCGCCGGGATGATGGCGGTGGTCAAGGCCGACGGCTTCGGGCACGGGGCGGCCGAGGTCGCGCGTACGGCGCTGCGCCACGGCGCCACCTGGCTGGGCGTCGCGTCGGTGCCGGAGGCGCTGGCCCTGCGGGCCCAGGGCTTCACCGAGCCGTTGCTGCTGTGGCTGTACCCGCCCACCGAGACGTTCGACGAGGTGCTCCGGGCCGGGATCGACGTGTCCGTCGGCGGGGTCGAGGCCCTCGAGGCGCTCGCCGACGCGGCCGACCGGACCGGCACGGTCGCCACCGTCCACCTCAAGATCGATACGGGCATGTCCCGGGGCGGTGCGCCGGTCGAGGAGTGGATGCAGCTCTTCACGTGGGCGCGCAAGTTCGAGAGCGCCGGACTGCTGCGCGTACGCGGACTCTGGTCGCACCTCGCCGGCGCGGAGGACCCGCAGAGCGCGCATCTGCGCACGCAGTTGCACGAGTTCGAGGTCGGCCGGCAGACCGCTCTCACCGCGGGCATCGACCCGCCGATCCTGCACCTGGCCAACTCCGCCGCGGGCCTGCAGGTCCCCGAGGCGCGCCACGACCTGCTGCGCGCCGGGATCGGCCTGTACGGCATCGAGCCCGTGCCGGGACGCAGTTTCGGGCTGCGGCCGGCGATGACCGTACGGGCCCAGGTGCTGCTCACCAAGCGGGTGCCGGCGGGCACGGGGGTCTCGTACGGCCCCGACTTCTTCACCGATCGCGAGACCACGCTGGCGCTGGTGCCGCTCGGGTTCGCCGACGGGGTGCCGCGGCAGGCGGCCGGCCGGGCCGAGTTCCTGGTGCACGGGGTCCGCTGCCCGGTGGCCGGCCGCGTCAGCATGGACCAGGTGGTGCTCGATGTGGGTGACCTCCCCGTCCGGGCGGGCGAGTACGCGGTGATGTTCGGCCCGGGCGACGGGGGCGAGCCGACCGCCGCGGAGTGGGCCGCCTGGGCGGGTACGAACCCGAACGACATCCTCACCGGCATCGGCGCCCGGGTGTCCCGCCGATACGAAGGCGCCCCGTGACGCAGGCCCGGCCGGCCACCGAGCCGGCGCAGCCGACGGACACCACGCGGGCGCTGGCGGCGGCGGCCGGCCTCGGCGTCTGCGCCGCGCTCACCCAGTACGTCGTGGCCCGCCACTACCTGCAGATCGAGTGGGCGATCACGATCCCCGTGCCGCTCGCCTGGTGGGCCGTGGCCGGGGCGGCCGGGGTGGTGGGCGCGCCGCTGTTCCTCGTCGTGCTCGGGCGCCGGGCGGAGCGGCTCGTCGTCCTGCCGTGGGGGCGCCTCCTGCTGACCTGGGTGGTCCCGGTGCTGGTGGCGCACTACGCGTGGCTCGCCTGCACCGTGGCGCTGCTGCGCCGCATCGACCCCGGGCTCGTCGGCACGCCGATGCGCGATTCCCGTGAGCTGCTGAGCGTCGCGCTGCTACCGCCGCCGGAGCTGTCGCTGCTGTGGGCGCTGGCGCTGTTCCCGCTGATCGCGAAGGCGGTCCAGCGGGTGCCCGGAGCCGCGCTCGTGGCGGTCCTGTGCGCGGCCACGCTGCTGACCAGCGCGGTCTCGTTCCTCGTTTTCCTGGCCGCCGGTCTCCGGTTCGCCCCTCAGATCGAGCACGCGGTGCGGCCGTCGTCCTGGCGGGATCTCGTCGCGCGTGCCGTGGTGGCCGTCGTGGGGGCGTGCGTGCTCGGCGTCGACCGTTTCCCCGCCGACCTCGCTGTGGTCGTGGCAGGGCTGGCAGCCCTGCCGTTCGCGCTGGCGGTCGCGGCGCGACTCCGGTTCCGTGCCCTGATGGCGGTGGGTGCTGCGGCCGTACCTATGTATTCGTTGCTTGTTCCGGTCCTGGGGCTCGCGGACAAAGCGCTGCTGGCGCGGTTGTCGGCCATGGGGTCCACAGTGCAGCTCGCGGTGGCGTTGGCCGAGCCGCTCGCTCTCGTGGCCGGCATCGCCCTCGGAGGTCTCGTCCTGATGGCGGTGGTCCGGCAGGTGCGGGGCCGGGCCCTCGCGGGGGTGGCCCGATGAGGCGGCGACCGACCTCGGCGATCTGCGCGCTGCTGCTGCTCACCGCGGCCGCATGCGCCTCCGACAGCAACGACACCACGCCGCAGACCGCGAGCGCCGCGGTGCCCGAGGTGACGCTGACCTTCGCGGGCGACGTGCACTTCGAGGGGCGGGTGGACAAGCTCCTCGCGAACCCGGGCACGGCGTTCGGACCGATCGCCACCGAGCTGGCCGAGGGCGACCTGACGTTCGTCAACCTCGAGACGGCGATCACGGGCCGCGGCAAGCCCGAACCGAAGCGGTACCTCTTCCGGGCGCGCGACGCGGCCGTGCCGGCTCTGAAGGCAGCGGGCATCGACGCGGTGTCGCTGGCCAACAACCACAGCCTGGACTACGGCCGGCAGGGCCTCGCCGACACGATGACCGCCGCGCGCAAGGGCGGGATCGGCACCATCGGCGCCGGCAAGAACGTCGCCGAGGCGTACAAGCCGTGGCGGCGTACGGTCCGCGGGGTGCGCCTGGCCGTCTTCGCGTTCAGCCAGGTCGACGACCTCGCCGCGGAATGGGCGGCGGGGGACACCAAGGCGGGGCTCGCCATGGCCTTCGACACCGACCGGGCGCTGGCCGCCGTCCGCGCCGCCCGCGCCGACAGCGACCTCGTCGTCGTGCTGCCGCACTGGGGCACCGAGGGCGACCGGTGTCCGAACCGGCTCCAGCGCGACTTCGCAGACGGGCTGGTCAAGGCCGGTGCGGACATCATCGTGGGCGCGCACGCCCACGTGCTGCAGGGCGCCGGGCGGTCGGGCAAGGCCTACATCGCGTACGGGCTGGGCAACTTCCTCTGGTACAGCTCGGGGCTGTTCCAGCCGTACAGCGCGCGGGCCGGGGTGCTGCGGCTGACCGTACGGGACCGTCAGGTGGTGCGGTCGGAGTTCGTGCCCACGGTCGTCTCCGGCACCGGGCAGCCGAAGGCGCTCACCGGGTGGCACGCCGACCTCGCCCGCACCAACTTCACCGACCTCCGTGACTGCGCCGGCCTCGGCCGGGTCAGTAGTGAGCAGTGATCGTCCGGGCCGGCCCGTCCACCGTCAGGCGACCCCCGTACGGCAGCACCCACTGCGGATCGGTGTGCCCGAAGTCCACCCCGAAGACGATCATCGCCTCCGGGTGGTACGCCTCGAAGGCCCGCAGCACGGCCGTCCGCTGCTTCTCCCGGTAGTCCGCCCGCTGCTCCCGGCTCCGCGCGTTCTCCAGCGACGTACCCTTCGCCGTGCCGACCACGACGGCTGGGAACTGCTCGAGCAGGCCGCGCTCGCCGAAGTCCCGCAGCATCCGGAACACCTCGGTGTCCGACGGCATCTCCTCCGACGTCTCCAGCAACAGCACGCACCCGGCGTAGTCGGCGATCGGGCGTACCCACCGGTTCGCCGCGAGCGTCCAATGCAGAATCTCGAGGTTCCCGCCCCACGTCGGCGCGCTCACGACCCGGTCGGCGCGGTGCCAGAACCGGTCGGGACTCGGGTACGCCGGCGCCGAGGTGGTGAGGGCGGCGGGCTCGGTCCAGGGAACCTCCTCGTCGCTGAACTCGTCCACCGGCCGCACCACGAGGTCGCCCCCGGTGAACAGCGCCGCGCGCAGAGACTCGGCGACCACGGGCTGGACGCCGGCGCCCCGGCCGAGGTGGACCATCGTGGACATGCCGTGGTAGCCGGCGACGCCGTGGTGCCACAGCCAGTTGAGCAGGTTGGTGTTGTCCGAGTAGCCGAAGAACGGCTTCGGATCGGCGGCGAAGGGCCCCGGATCCAGGTGCCGCAGCACGGTGATCTGATCGTCCCCGCCGATCGTGGCGAAGACGGCACGGATGCCCGGATCGGCGTACGCGTCCATCAGGTCGGCGGCCCGCTCGGCCGGCGTCGCGTGCCGCCGGGTCGTCGGAAACTCGACCGGCTCCAACCCGAACTCCTCCCGCAGCCGGCGCAGGCCCTGCTCGTGCACGGCGGGGAACAGGGCCGGCGCGGCGAACGAGGGCGAGACGACCGCGACGCGGTCACCGGGGGTGAGCTTGGGCGGCGAGCGGAAGTCGGGACGCATGCCGCATTCAAGCAGCCGGCCCGCTGGGGCCGCACACCGTTTTCGCTCAGGCACTCCGCTCAGGCGCTTTTCGGCAGGGCGCGCTCGGTCTGCGGCGGCAGGGGTACGGCCGCCCGAGCCGCCAGCATCGCGGCGTTCGCGGCCGTCGAAGGCAGCGTGGCGCCCCGGCTGCGGCGCAGCAGCAACGCCTCCAGCCGCGCGCACAGCTCGGCCCGCGGGTACGGCTTCGTCAGATAATCGTCGGCGCCGGCCGCCATCCCGGCCAGCACCCGCTGCCCGTTGACGTCGGCGCTGACCAGCATGATCGGCAGCCCGGCGGTGACCGGATCGGCCCGCAACCGGCGGCACAGGTCGATCCCCGACTCCCCGGGCATCCGCACATCGAGCAGCGCGGCCTCGATCCCCCCGGCGCTGAGCGCCCGCCGCGCGGCCTCGGCATCCGCGGTCGCGACGACACGGTGCCCGAACCGCGTGAGCGCGAGCGTCAGGAGCTCGCGGTGATCGGCATCATCATCGGCAACGAGAACGGTGGTCACGGCAACACCTCGATCCGGCTTTCCGGGAGTCCGCAGCTCTGTTCGGCCCACCCCGGAAATCACTGAGCCGTATCGCCGGATGTGCGCGTACGCGCACATCAAGACCATTGAGAACGTACGTGCACAACGAAGCGAATGAGAACGTACGCGCACATGAGCTAGGATGTGCACGTACGTTCCCATCGGGAGGTCCCCATGCGCATCGATCGGCCCTCGGACCTCGGCAACCACCTCCGCGAGGTCCGCCGGCGAGCAGGCCTGAGCCAGGCCGCCGTGGCCACACGCGCCGGCCTGAGCCGCCGCTGGCTGTCGGACCTGGAGGCGGGCAAGGCCACCGCGGAGGTCGGCCTGGTCCTCAAGCTCGTCGCCGCCCTCGACCTCATCCTGGAGATCAACCCGCCGCCGAAGTCGGACATCGACCTGGACGTCATCCTCAGTCGGCTGGACCACCGCCGTGACTGATCATCTGTTGGTCCTGCTGGCCGGCCGCCATGCCGCGACCCTGGCACAGGGAGCGGCGGGTGTCCTCACGCTGACCTACACCGACGAGTGGATCTCGCTGCCAGGAACGATGCCGATCTCCTTCTCCATGCCGCCCAGCGTCAAGGTTCATGAGGGGCCGGTCGTGCGAGCCTTCTGTCAGGGCCTCCTTCCGGACAACGAACGAGTGCTGGAGCGATGGGCCCGCGACTTCCAGGTCTCCGCCGCCAACCCCTACGCGTTGCTGGCCCATGTCGGTGAGGACTGCGCCGGAGCAGTGCAGTTCGTGCGGCCCGAGCGATTGCCCGCCCTCCTCGCCCGCAAGGGAGAGGTCGTTCCGCTGACCGACGATGCGGTCGCAGCGCGCCTGCGAGCCCTCCGGGGTGACCCCGCTGCCTGGCATCTCCCGGGTAGCGGCCAGTTCAGCCTCGCGGGGGCGCAGGCCAAGACGGCGTTGTACTGCGACGCGCGTACCGGATCGTGGGGCGACCCCTCGGGAGCGGTGCCCACGACGCACATCATCAAGCCGGCGATCGCCGGTCTCGACGACCACGATCTGAACGAACATCTCTGCATGGTCGCCGCTCAGGTCGCCGGCCTGCGCACGGCGCAATCGCAGGTGCTTTCCTTCGACGGGGAGCGTGCTGTCGTCGTCGACCGGTACGACCGCTGGCCCGGTCCCGACGGAACCATCCTGCGCGTCCACCAGGAGGACATGTGCCAGGCGCTCGGTCTGGCTCCCACGTCGAAGTACCAGAGTGACGGCGGCCCAGGACCGGAGCACATCATCGCCCTCCTGCGTAGGGTCGTCGAACCGTCTGTAGTCGCTGAGGGCGAGGTCGATCGTTTCGTGGACGCGCTGGCGTTCAACTGGTTCGTCGCCGGCACGGATGCCCACGCGAAGAACTACTCCCTGCTGCTGGAAGGCAGGCAGGTGCGGCTAGCGCCGTTGTACGACCTGGCGAGCAGCCTGCCTTACGACGACATGTACCTGCCCCGGCTTCGCCTCGCCATGAAGATCGGATCTGAGTACCGGGTGAGTGCGATCGGCGCACGTCATTGGCGGGCCTTCGCCGAGCGCAACGAACTCGATGCCGACCGGGTACTGGACCGGGTGGCGGACCTGGCCGAGCGACTCCCGGACGCCTTCCGGGAGTCTGCGCGGGACGAAGCGGTCGCCGCGCTCAAGTCGGATCTGCCTGGGCGCTTGGCGGCACGGGTGACCAAGCATGTCTCCGACTGCCGGCGTGCCCTCGCGCGACGCTGATCGCTAGGTCTCAGCGCAGGCGGGAGAGCCATTTTCGGTCGATCTCGGCTGCCACGTCCACCTCGAAGTGGCGTGCGAGCAACAGCGCGTGGCACACCACGTCGGCGATTTCCGCGGCGAAGGCGGCGTGCAGGTCCGCCGGTGAGCGGCCCTTGTCCCGCGCTTGGCCGGCCCGCATCAGGAACGCCTGGGTCAGCTCGCCGACCTCCTCCTGAAGCTTGAGCAGGAACCAGGTGTCGTCGCGGCGGATGCCGAACACCTTCGCGTACCGCTCGGAGACCTTCTCGACGTCGTCGGACAGGTGGCGCAGGTCCATGCCGGGTAAGTTACCGGCCCGGTCTGACGGCGCGGACCGCGTCGAGCAGGGCGTCGGCCACCCGGGAGCAGCCCTGGCCGTCGACCGCGGCCCAGGCCCGGGCGGCCAGCTCGGCTCGGCAGGCGGGGCTTGAGAGCAGCTCGCGCAGCCGGTCGATCGCCTCGGGCGGGGAGTCCCGCAGCGTCGGCAGGTGGCCGAGGCCTGCCGCGAGGCCGCGGGCGGTCGTGCGGTCGTACCCGAGGATCTGGTTGTCGACCACCCAGACGAGCGCGGCCGCGCGGCCGAGGCAGAGCAGTTCCCAGGTCGACGTGCCGCTCGCGCTGATCACGAGGTCGGCGGCGGAGAGCAGGCGGGGGAGCTCGTCGGTGGGCGCGATGATGTCGAGGCGCTGCCCGTCGGCCGGCCGCAGCCCGAGCAGTTCGGCGCGCAGCTCGTCGGTCGCGGCCACGATCGTCGCCGCGAACGGGACACCGGTGTCGATCAGCAGGCGCGCGGCGACGGGTGCCGCACGGTAGGCGTCGGTGCCGCCGAAGAAAGCCACGACCCGGGGTACGTGGGCTGGGGCGGAGACCGGCGGGGCGGGTGGTCGGAGGTCCCGTACGGCCCGGCGCAGCAGCGCGTACTCCAGGCCCGCCAGGCGGGTCGCACCCCCGGGCAGGCCGGGCGTCAGGAGTTCGGCGTCCAGGTTCTGGTCGACGTAGACGTCCGCCTCCTGGCCGCGCAGGTCGCCGTCCACGATGGCCAGGACCGCCCGGCTGGACGCGCGCAGGGCGGCCGAGTGTGCGGGCGGCAGCACGTACGAGTCGACGACCACGGCGTCCAGCCTCAGCCGGTCCGCGGCCGCGACGAGCCCGACGGTGTCGTACGGTGCGGGATGCCAGGGCAGGCCGCGGCTGGTGAGCTGGCGTTCCGCCCACTCGAGGCCGCCCAGGTCGCTGAGGAAGTGCACGCCGATCCCACGCCCGGTCAGCTCCTCGGCCAGCGCCACGCACCGCACGAGGTGCCCGACCCCGGTACGAGCCCCCGCATCACACCGAATCCCGACGTTCATGCCTGCGCGAGTTCCTTCTGTCGGACGTGCGAGTTGATTCCCGCCAGCTCCGGGCGGTCGGTGAGCCAGTCGGCGAGCGTGCGTACGGGCACCGGCCGGTCCCCGAAGTGCGCGACGACCGCCTCGATGAGCCGCCAGTCGTCCTCGGTGTCCAGGGTCAGCCGCAGGTGCGACAGGTCGGGCTGCAGCGTCAGGCCCAGCACCGTGTAGTCGTACGGGTGCGAGTAGACGTACGAGGTGACGTGGGTGCGGTGGTGGTCGGTGGCGAGCTTGTCGATCTGCCTCAGCACCTCGGTACGCACGATCTCCACGTCGAGCCCGCGGGGCAGCGTACGGGCGATGGACGTGCTCAGGTAGTCCAGGTCCGGGGTGGCCGCGAAGACGTTGGCCGCCAGCATGATCAGCTCGGGGTCGAGCAGCGGGCAGTCGGCGGTGAAGCGCAGCACGGCGTCGGATTCGTCCGCGCGCTCGTCGAGCACCCCGAGGAACCGGGTGAGCACGTCGTCGACCGGGCCGCGGTGCACCGCGACGCCGATGGCCTCACACTCGGCGACCACCGCGTCGTCGCGGGTCTCGGTGGTGGTGGCGACCACCAGGTCGTCGAGCACCCCGCTGTCGTGCGCGGCGCGGACGACCCGGTCCAGCACGGTACGCCCGCCGAGGCGCCGGAGCACCTTGCCGGGCAGCCGGGAGGAGCCCATCCGGGCCTGCACGATGCCGAGGGTACGCATATCGGTCCTATCGCTTCTTGAGGTTCCGGCGGACGGCGCGGGCGGCTCGCGCGCCGAGCTTGGTGATGCGGTATCCGACGTTGCCGCTGAACAGGTCGATCTGAAGCTGGGCCCGGCGCAGCTCGCCGTCGCGCCGGACGAGCTCGGACTCGGCGTACCGGATCCGCTCGTCCGCGTCGGCCAGCTGCTCCTCCAGGCGGCGTACACGTTCCTCGTGCTCCCGCAGCGAGTCGGGCGCGGGGGCGGGGAGCCCCGGTGGATCCATGACCGGGGAGAGGCCTGCCGCCGCGAGCAGGACGGCCGTCAGCGCCGCGGTGTCGCGCGCGGCCGGCCAGGGCTGGTCGTAGCCGCCGGCGAGCAGCGTCTCGGCGAAGCGGCGGATGGCGGCGGCGGGTTCCACGGCGGGCCGCGCCGGGTCGAACACGGTGACGGTGTCGCCGTCGACCAGCACGTTGTCCGCGGTGGCGGCGGGCTGCCGGGTGACCCAGGCGGACAGCAGGCGCCGCAGCGCGGGCAGGTCGTGGCGCAGGCACGCGCCGATCAGCAGCTCCTCGAGGAGCCGCCCCGGCGGGACCGCCGGCATCGGCCCGCCGCCCAGCACCGCGTCCGGCATCGTGACCCGGCCGGCCGGGCCGCGGAACGCGAGCACCACCCAGGACGGCGCGAGCTCGGGTCCGATCCCGCCGCGGATCGCCGCCGCGGCGAGGCGGCGCGGGTCGCTGAGCACCGGACGGCTCGCGTACGCCGTACCGATCGCGGCGGAGGCGGCTGCGGCGAGTGCACCCGCCGGCCCGTCCCTCAGGGCCGGCTCGTCCACGATCAGGGTGGGTGCCGACGGCAGCGGCCAGGCGGTGCCGAGCCAGGCAACGCTGAGGCCGTCCGCGGCGAGGTGCTGCCGCAGGCGGGCCGGGCTGCCGGGCTTGGTGCCGTACTCGCCGACCGGGCGCCAGTCGGCGTCGGTGTGCGCGAAGGTCACCGCGGTGCGGTCGACCAGCCGGTGCACGCCCAGCTCGTTCTGTACGGCCAGCAGCAACGCGCCGCCCGGTCGCAGCGCGCGGCGCAGGGCCTGCAGCGCCTCGGCCCAGTCGTACTGCGGACCTTCGACCGAGCAGAGCCGTTCCACGCCGTCGAGGGCGATGACGACGTCGTAGTGATCGGCGTCGGTGAGCTTCGACAGCGATCCACAGAGGACTGCGAGGGCGCGGGTACTCATGGCGGCGGCGTCGGACTCGCCGCGGACCAGGCACGTCACCTCGGCGTCCGGCGGCAGCGCCGTGATCAGCCCGGGCTCGTGCGGGCCGGCCACCAGGACGCGGGCGCCCTCGGGGACCAGCGGGTGCAGGGTGTCGAGCAGGTGGGCGTACGAGGGTCCGCCGGCGGGCGCGGCGTCCGACCAGCCGGCCATCTCCCCACCGATGTGGCGCAGGCTCATGAGTCCCACCCGAACATGGCGCGGACCTCCGCGGGGGAGGCGAGAACGTCGTTGCCCAGCTCGGCCAGGGCTGATTCGGCGGCGGAGGAGGGGTCGGGAGAGACGCCGTGCAGCTCGGGCCACTGGCGGCGGATACGTTCGGCGGTCGCCCGGACCTCGCCGGCCAGGTGCATGGGGTCGCCGTAGACCGCGGGCTCGCAGCCGACGGCGGCGCCGTACAGCACCGCGCTGCTCAGCCGGTTGGACGCGACCCGGCGGTGCCGGCGCAGCTCGGTGAGCTGACTCCGGAGGAATTCGGGGTCGGTGTCGCGCCAGCGGAAGCCGCGGTAGCCGTGGCAGATCACCCGGCCGGCGCGCTCGTACCGGCGGCGGACCCGCTCGTCGCGGTACTCGTGCCAGTAGAGGCAGAACGTCACCGGGCCGTCCTCGGTCTCCAGGATCTCGTCGATGAGCCGCTGGTGGTCGCCGGCGATGTGCTGGCCCTCCCAGCCGTGGAACGGGTACCAGATCGTGCCCTCGCGCGGGCCGCCGTCGCCGGGGCCCTCCATCCGCAGCAGGTAGAGGAAGGGCGCGCCGACCACCGTCGCGTACCGGCGGCCCATCGACCACGCCCTCCGCCGGGTCTGTTCGGACCACACGAAGATGGGCCGGCCCGACACGTACGGCGTGCCCGCGCCGAGCCCGTCCACCACGTTCCAGCCGTGCTGCAGGTACCCGGCGATCCGGGGCGGTTCCCCGTCGAGCCCGCAGTACGCGGCCATCACGTGCGCGTGGCCGTAGAAGTGGTTCGCGTGGTGCACGGGCTCAGCTCTCCAGGATGGTGCGCAGCGCCTCGACCACCCGGTCCTGGTCGGCGTCGGTGAGGTCGTAGAAGAGCGGCAGCGACAGCTCCTCGGCGTAGAAGGCCTCGGCGTTGGGGCACATGCCCCGCTGGTATCCGAGGTCCTCGTAGACCGGGTGCCAGTACGCCGGCACGTAGTTGACCTGTACCCCGATGCCCCCGGCGCGCAGCCGGTCGAACACCTCGCGCCGACGGCCGTCGAGGACGCGTACGGGATAGAGATGCCGCATCGGGTCGACGTGGTCCCGAGTCGTCGGGAGCCGCAGTCCCGGCACGCCGGCGAGCAGCTCGTCGTAGCGCGCGCTCAGCTCCTGCCTGCGCGTCTTGAAGGCGGCCAATCGGCGCAGCTGCGAGCTGCCCAGCGCGCACAGCACATCGGGCAGCCGGTAGTTGAGGCCGAACTCGTGGACTTCCTGGTGCCAGCCGCCCTCATCGGGGTGACGCATGACCGCGCGGTCCCGGACCAGCCCGACGGTCCGGAACACCCGGGCCCGGTGGAGCAGCGAAGGGTCGGGGGAGGCGACCGCGCCGCCCTCACCGGTCGTCAGGTTCTTGGTGGGGAAGAACGAGAACGTCGTCAGGTCGGCGAGCGAGCCGACCGGCCTTCCCCGGTACGTGCTCCCGATGGCGTGCGCGGCGTCGGCGATGAGCACGGCGTCCGCGCTGTCGGCGACCTTGCGCAGGTCGTCGTATTCGGCGGGGTGCCCGGCGTAGTCGACCGCCGCGATCGCCCGGGTCCGGGAGGTGACCGCCGCCTGCACCGCGAACGGGTCCAGGTTGGCCGTGTCCTCCTCGACGTCGGCGAAGACCACGGTCGCGCCGAGCATCGAGGCCGTGCCCGCGGTGGCGTAGAAGGTCATCGGCGTGGTGACGACCTCGTCGCCGCGCCCGATCCCGGCGGCCGCGTACGCCGTGTGCAGCGCCGCCGTCCCGTTGCTGACGGCGGCGCAGGGCGCCCCGGCGACCCGGGCCAGGTCCTGCTCGAAGGTGTCGACGCCCGGGCCGGTGGTCAGCCAGTCGCTGCGCAGGGCCGCGGTGACCGCTTCGACGTCGGCGTCGGTGACGTTCTGCCGTCCGTACGGCAGCATCACTTCTCCTTGATGAGGTCGCGCATCTCGTCGACCTCCAGCCACAGGTCGTTGTTGTCCGAGCGGTAGTTGAAGCCGTCGGCGACCGGCTCGCCGCCCTCGGGCGTCTTGTAGCCCCAGCTGGCCACGACCGGCTGCACCACGTAGCGGTCCGGGAAGCGCAGTGTCCGGCGGCTGTCGTCGGCGGCGATCATCTCCTCGTGCAGCTTCTCGCCGGGGCGGATGCCGGTCTCGTGCGTGGGCGCGTCCGGCGCGACGGCCTCGACCAGGTCGAGGATGCGCATGCTCGGGATGCGCGGCACGAACAACTCGCCGCCCTGCATCACGTCGAACGAGTCGACGACGAACTTCACCGCCTGGTCGAGGGTGATCCAGAAGCGGGTCATCCGCTTGTCGGTGATCGGCAGGCTCTTGCCCTCGGCGTTGAGCTTGCGGAAGAACGGCACGACCGAGCCGCGGCTGCCCATCACGTTGCCGTAGCGCACGACCGAGAACCGGGTCGGGTGCGTCGCCGCGTAGTGGTTGCCCGCGATGAACAGCTTGTCGGCGACGAGCTTGGTGGCGCCGTACAGGTTGATCGGGCTGGACGCCTTGTCGGTGGAGAGGGCCACGACCCGCTGCACGCCGGCGTTGATGGCGGCGTCGACGACGTTCTGCGAGCCGTTGATGTTCGTCGCGATGAACTCCGACGGGTTGTACTCGGCGGTGTCGACCTGCTTGAGGGCGGCCGCGTGGACGACGTGGTCGACGCCGTGCATGGCCCGGTCCAGCCGGTCCTTGTCGCGGATGTCGCCGATGAAGAAGCGCAGCCGGGGGTCGTCGCCGAACATCTGGCGGAGCTCGTACTGCTTCAGCTCGTCGCGGCTGAAGACGACGATCCGCTGCGGGTCCAGGTTCGCCAGTGCGTGGCCCAGGAAGGCCTTTCCGAACGACCCGGTGGCACCGGTGACCAGGATCGACGATCCACTCAACACACTCATGAATTGCTCCGGAGGGGGTGGGCACGGGCAATGAACGGCGAAAGCATAACCACGCCGGGCGACGATTCCAGAGGCCGGAAAAAAGGACAGTCGCAATTCATTCTCAGTTCAACTCCGCTTTGTCGCCGCGTCGCGACCGCTGATGCAAGGTGGTTTCCTTCGCCCGTGGAGCCCTTGGAGTAACACCGTGATCGAGCTGCAGAGACTGCGTGAAGCCTTCCGGACGTCGCTGGACCTGGCGCCGGACGCACCCGTGGACGATCTGCACTACCAGGACAATGACAAATGGGACTCGCTGGCCCACATGTCGCTCGTCGCGGCCATCGAAGATGAATTCTCGGTGATGATCGACACCGATGACGTCATCAATATGTCCTCGTTCGGCGAGGCCGTGCGAATTCTCGGTAAATACGGAGTGGACTTCGATGCCTGATCGGGTTGCGCTCGTCACCGGCGCGTCCCGCGGCATCGGCCGGGCGGTCGCCCAGCGGCTGGCCGAGCAGGGTCACGACCTGGTCGTGCACGGCTACCGCGCCGACGTCATCGAGGAGGCCGCGGGGCAGCTCGCCGACAAGTACGGCGTGCGGGCGGTCCCGGCGCACGGCGACATCGCCGACCCGGAGACCAGCCGCGTCCTGATGCGGGTGGCGTTCGAGAACTTCCGCCGCATCGACGCTCTCGTCGTCAACGCGGGCACGCACGCGGCCGGGGTGCTCGGCATGACCGACGACGCGACTGTGCAGCGGCTGTTCGCCGTCAACGCGGTCGGGGCCGCGTACACGTTGCAGGGCGCCGTACGGCTGCTCGGCCGTGGCCGCAACCCCGCGGTGGTGCTCGTCTCCTCGATCACCGGGACCACCGGGATCGCCGGTCAGGCGGTGTACGCGGCCTCGAAGGCCGCGGTCAGCGGCCTGGCCCGTTCCGCGGCGAAGGAGCTGGGCCCGCGCGGCATCCGGGTGAACGCGGTGGCCCCCGGCTTCATCGCCACCGACATGCTGGACACCCTCGACGACGAGGGCCGCGCGAAGCGCATCGCGGACACCGCGCTCGGCCGGCTCGGCGAGGCCGACGAGGTCGCCGACGTGGTGGCGTTCCTGCTCTCCGAGCAGTCCCGGTTCGTGACCGGGCAGGTGCTCGGGGTCGACGGAGGGCTCACGCTGTGAACCTGCTCCATCCCGGCGCCCGCGTCGTCGACGCGGTCACCGGCGAGACCCTGCGCCCGGAGGACGTCGACGCCGCCGCGGCCGCGTTGGCGCAGCTGCCGCCCGGCGTCGTCTTCGCGCTCACGCCGACCGAGCTGGGTGCCGTCGCGCGGTATCTCGGCGCGCTCGCCGCCGGCCGTCCGATCGCTTTGCTGGATCCCGACCTCGACGACACCGTCCTTCGTGGACTCGTGGGTCGCTTCGAACCCGTACAGGTCACCGGCGTGCGTACCGCGCCGCCGGAGGGGTACCGGGCCGACGGGGACAGCTGGGTGCGCCGGAGCCCGGCCGTCGAACCGCACCCGGAGCTGGCGCTGCTGCTCACCACCAGCGGGTCGACCGGTAACCCGAAGCTGGTGCGGCTCTCGCGTACGGCCGTGTTCGCCAACGCCGCCGCGATCGGTGACAGCCTCGGCATCACCCCGGACGACGTCGCGCCGACGACGCTGCCGCTCTTCTACACGTACGGGTTGTCGGTGCTCAACAGCCATGTGCTGCGCGGTGCCACGGTGGTGCTCGAGCGTGGCGGCATCCTCCAGCGCGACTTCTGGTCGGCCGTCGGCGACCACGGTGTCACGTCGCTGGCGGCTGTGCCGTACCAGTACGAGATGCTGCGCCGGCTGCGCTTCGACCCGGCCGCGCACCCCAGCCTGCGGACGCTCACCCAGGCGGGCGGGCGGCTGCGGCCGGCGTTGGTCGAGGACTTCGCGCAGCGCATGGCGGCCGTCGACGGCCGGCTCTTCGTCATGTACGGCCAGACCGAGGCGACCGCTCGGATGAGCGTGCTCCCGCCCGACCGGATCGCCGACAAGCTCGGCTCCGCCGGCGTCCCGATCCCGGGCGGGAGGCTGTCCATCGTGGACGGTGAGGTGGTCTTCTCCGGGCCGAACGTCATGATGGGGTACGCCGAGAGCGCCGCTGACCTGGCCCGGGGCGACGACCTCCGCGGCGTCCTGCGCACCGGCGACCTGGGCCACCTGGACGACGAGGGGTTCCTGTTCCTCACCGGCCGGCTCAAGCGCATCGGCAAGGTGTTCGGCGTGCGGGTCAACCTCGACGACGTCGAGCGGACCCTGGCCCCGCACGGCGCGGTCGCCGCGGTGGCCGGCGAGGACAAACTGCACGTGTTCGTGGAGGGTGCCGACCACGACCTGGCCCGCTCGGTCCGCGGCGAGCTGGCGACCTTCCTCGGCACCCACTTCTCCGGGCTCGACGTCCGCGGCATAGACGCGCTCCCGCTCCTGCCCACGGGCAAGGTCGACTATCGATCACTGGAGGCGCTTCGATGAGTGTGTTCACGCTGGCGCAGCGGGAGCGGGAGACGTTGCTGCACAAGGAGCTCTCCGAGCTCACCGAGCACCACCGCGCACGCTGCGCCGAGTACGACCGCATCCTCTCGGCCTCCGGGTTCACGTCGGCCGCGACCGTGGCGGACCTGCCGTGGCTGCCCGTACGCCTCTTCAAGACGCTGACCCTGAAGAGCGTCCCCGACGACGAGGTCTTCAAGGTCCTGACGTCGAGCGGCACCACGGGCGACGTCAGCCGCATCTACCTCGACAAGGCGGCCGCCGCCACGCAGACCCGCCAGCTCGGCGCGACCCTGCAGACGGTGCTGGGCGCCCGACGGCTCCCGATGATCCTCGCCGACTCGCGCGGCATCCTGAAGGACCGCCGCTCGTTCAGCGCCCGCGGCGCCGGGGTGCTCGGCATGGCCACGTTCGGCCGCGACCACGCCTGGGCGCTCGACGTCGACGGCAACCCGGACCTGCCCGCGCTGAAGGGGTTCCTGGAGAAGCACGGCGGCGAGCCGTTCCTCATCTTCGGCTTCACCTACCTGGTCTGGCTGCACCTGTACGAGGTCGCCAGCGAGCACGGCCTCGACCTGAGCAACGGCATCCTGATCCACTCGGGCGGCTGGAAGAAGCTGGTGGACCGGGCGGTGTCGCCGGTCGAGTTCCGCCGGCGGCTGCGCGAGGACACCGGGCTGAGCCGGATGCACAACTTCTACGGCATGGTCGAGCAGATCGGCACCATCTTCCTCGAAGGGCCGTCCGGCGGCTCGCTGTACTGCCCCGACTTCGCCGACGTCATCATCCGCAACCCGCAGACGTGGGCCGAGCAGCCGGTGGGGGAGCCGGGGCTGATCGAGGTGGTGAGCACGCTGCCGACCTCGTACCCCGGGCACGTGCTGCTCACCGAGGACCTCGGCGTGCTCGACGGGGTCGACGACGGCGACTGGCCGGGCAAGCGTTTCTCCGTCCTCGGCCGTCTCCCGCGCGCCGAGGCCCGCGGTTGCTCCGACACCTACCGGGAGGTCTCATGAGGTTCCGTTTCGGCGAGCCGGGGGAGCTGGCCGCGCCTTCGGCGGACCGGTTGGCCGTCGGCGATCCGCGGGTCGTGGACTTCCTGTCGCGCTTCGCCCGCAAGCTGCTCGCGCCGGCCGTCGCCCGCCGCCACCCCGAGCTGGGCTCGCTGGGCTTCTTCCTGCGGCCGGCCGAGCTGAGCCGGGTCGCTGGGCGGATGCGGCGCAGCGACGACACGTACGTCTTCCCGCGCGGCAACGTCTTCCACGTGCCGCCGGCCAATGTGGACACGATCTTCGTGTACTCGTGGGCGTTGTCCGCGCTGGCGGGCAACCACAACGTCGTCCGCATCTCGTCGCGGTCGGCGGGTGCCGCGGAAACCGTGCTGGAGACGCTGAACGCGACGCTGGCCGACGCCGACCCGGTGATCGGCCGGACCCAGCGCATGGTCACGTACGGCCGGGACGACGCGCTCACCGCCGCCCTCAGCGCATGGTGCGACCTGCGCGTGATCTGGGGCGGGGACAGCGCGGTCGAGGCGATCCGCAAGCATCCGCTGCGCCCCTCCGCCCGCGACCTGACGTTCCCCGACCGTACGTCGTGGGCCGCGCTCTCCGTTCCGGGCTGGCTCGCGGCCGACCCGGACGCCCGCCGGCGCGCGGTGGTCGGGTTCTCCAACGACGCGTACTGGTTCGACCAGGCAGCCTGCTCCTCGCCGCGCACGGTCTTCCTCGTCGGCGCCGACCCGCAGGGCGCCCGCCAGGTACAGGAGGAGTTCCTGTCCCTGCTGGGTGAGGTGGTCGTGGAGCGCGGCTGGGGCGTCGATGCGGCGATGGCAGTGGAGAAGCGCGTCAACGCGTACGGGCTCGCGGCGAGCGGCGCGGCCACCACGCTGGCGTTCCCCGGCAACGCGGTGACCGCGGTGTCGCTGACCGGCCCCGACGTGGCGCCGCGGCGCTGGATCGGGGCGGGAGCCTTCCCGTTCGCCCAGGTCGCCGCGCTGGCGGACCTCGTACCGGCGATGAACCGGCAGGACCAGACGTTCAGCCACTTCGGGTTCGAGCCCGCCGAGCTGCGCGCCTTCGCGGGTGCGCTGGGCGGGCGCGGCGTCGACCGGATCGTGCCGTTCGGGGCGGCGCTCACGTTCAGCGCGATCTGGGACGGCTACGACCTGCCGCACGAGTTCACCCGGCTCACCACCCTCGAGACGTGAGTACCCTCCTGTCGGTCGTCGTGCCGATGTACAACGAGGAGGCGGTGATCCCCGCGCTCGTCGAGCGGCTCCGGCCGGTGCTCGACGGGCTGGGGATCGCGTACGAGGTGGTCGCCGTCGACGACGGGAGCGCCGACCGCACCGCCGCGCTGCTCTTCGAGCACGGGCGTACGTGGCCGGAGCTGCGCCTCGTCAAGCTGCGCCGCAACAGCGGGCACCAGGCCGCGCTCACCGCCGGGCTGCAGCGCTCCCGCGGCGACTGGGTGGTGAGCATCGACGCCGACCTGCAAGACCCGCCGGAGGCCATCGCGGAGATGCTGCGCGTCGCCCGGGACCGCGGCGTCGACGTCGTGTACGGCGTGCGCTCCGACCGCAGCACCGACACGGCGTTCAAGCGGCACACCGCCGGCGCGTACTACCGGCTGATGCGGCGGCTCGTCGGTGCGGAGGTGCCCGCGCAGGCCGGCGACTTCCGGCTGCTCAGCCGAGAGGTGGTCGAGGTCCTCAAGGTGCTGCCCGAACGCACGCCCGTGTACCGGCTGCTCGTACCGTCGCTCGGCTTCTCCTCGGCCGCCGTGCCGTACGTCCGCGAGCGGCGCGTTGCGGGCGAGACCAAGTACCCGCTGCGCAGGATGGTCGCGCTGGCCTGGAACAGCGCGGCGGACTTCTCGGCGGCGCCGCTGCGGATCGCCACCTGGCTCGGCGCGCTCGCCTTCGTCAGCTGCCTCGGCCTGATGGTCTTCGGCGTCGTGGTGTGGGCCAACGGCACGGTCATCCCCGGCTGGACCTCGCTCTTCCTGGCTGTCCTCCTGCTGTCGGCGGTGCAGCTGATCTGCCTCGGCCTGCTCGGCGAGTACGTCGCCCGCATCTACCGGACCGTGCAGAACCGGCCCACCTTCCACGTCGAGTTCGACTCGGCCGCGGAGCCGGCGGCGGCCGCGGCGCGGTGACGATCGTCCCGTGGGCCGCGGTGGCGGCCGCGACCGTCTTCGCGCTGCTCCGGACCGGTACACCCCCGGGCGACGTCGGGATCTACGCGGCGTACCTGACCGCCGGGGTGGTCGTACCCGGCATGCTCGTGCACCGGGCGATCCGCGGCAGCCGGGGCAACCTGCCCGAGGACCTGGCTCTGGGTGCGGCGACCGGGCTGCTGGTCCAGCTGGCGGGCTGGGCACTCGCCGCGGCCACCGGCACGCAGGCGGGGCTGGGATTCTGGCCGCTGCTCGTGATCGGCGTGTTCCTCGCCGTACCCGCGCTGCGGCGGCACTGGCGGATCGCCGAGCCGCGGCCGCTTCCGGCACGCTGGCACTGGATGGCCTGCGGCGGTGTGCTGCTGGTGCTGCTCTGGGCCTGGGCTTCCTGGACGTCGGTGCCGCTGCCGCCGGCGGACACCGTCTACTACCCGGATCTCATGTACCACCTGGCGCTGGTGCACGAGATGACCCGCTCGATGCCGTTCCAGGTGCCGCAGTTGGCCGGCGAGACGCTGCGCTACCACTACCTGTCCGACGCCGACATGGCTTCCGCGAGCATGGTCACCGGCATCGCCCCCGCGACCGTCCTGCTGCGCCTGTGGGTGGTGCCGATCGGGGTGACCGGGCTGCTGGTTGTCGCCGCGCTGACCCGCGAGCTGACCGGCAGGTGGTGGGCGGGACCGCTCGCCGGAGCCGTCGCCACGGTCGGCGTTCCGCTCACCCTCGGCGGGCCGGTCGAGGCGTACGGCGGTTCGGCGCTGGCCTTCAACAGCCCGTCGCAGACGTACGTGGTGCCGCTGCTCGCCCTGCTCGTCGCGATCGCGGCCGACCTGGTGCGCGGCCACCGCCTGGGCCCGGCGTGGTTCCTCGTGCCCCCGCTCGCATTGGCGTGCGCGGGATCGAAGGCCAGCGCGCTCCCGCCCCTGGTGGCGGGGCTCCTCGTCGCGGGCCTCGCCGCTCCCCGGCGGATCCTGCGGACCGGGGCGTTCACGGCGCTCGTGGCGGCGGCGATGCTCGGCGGCATGCGGCTGTTCGCCGGTGGGGGAGCGGGCACCCTCGGCGTCCAGCCGCTGAGCCTGCTGCGCTGGATCGAGCCGTACGCCGACAGCCTCGGCCAGTGGGACGGCGTCGCCCCCAACGGCTTCCTGCCCCCGGGCGTCCGCGGCCTGGACACCGGCGCGCGCTGGTTCGTCGCCTGGGTCGCGGGGTGGTGGCTGCTCATGCAGGCGCCCCGCCTGCTGGGCATCGCCGGGCTGGGGGCGCGCGGGCTGCGGCGCGATCCCGCGGCGTGGCTGCTCGGCGGGATGACCGTGGCGGGCACCGCGGCCGCGTGGCTGCTCTGGCATCCGTCGGCCAGCCAGCTGTACTTCTTCCTCGGCGCGGCCCCGTTCGGCGTCGTGCTCACCACCTGGCTGCTCGCCGACCAGGCTCGCCGCTGGTGGGTGCCGGCCGCGGGCCTGATGGCCGGTGCCGCCTGGCAGATCTGGGCGCCCCACGTGCACCCGCCGGAGCTGACCTTCTGGTGGCGCGACTGGACCTGGCCGCTGGAGCTGCCGGTGCTGCGCGCCCTCGGGTTCGTGGTCGCGGGGGCGGTGCTGTCGTTGGTGCTGCGCCGCCGGATCCGGCCGGCAATCGCGGCCCTCAGCGCGGCAGTGCTCGGTGCGAGCCTCGCAGCGGCCGCGGTGAGCTCCGGCGGTGTGGTCCGGCGGGACGCGTACGGGCCGGACTGGCCGCAACCGCCGACGTCCCGCCTGCTCACCGCGGAGGAGATGGCCGCCGCGCTGTGGCTGGACGAGCACGCCGGCGCCGACGACGTGGTCGCCACGAACGTGCACTGCACGCCGATGAACCGCGCCAAGCCGTGCGACGCCCGCGCGTTCTGGGTCGCCGGGCTGGGCGGGCGCCGCACGCTGGTGGAGAGCTGGGCGTACTCCGACGCGGCGGTGGCGGCCAACGGCGTCGACGGCCTCAAGTACGTCCTCCAGCCGCCGCCGGACCCGGTGCTGTTCGAGCTGAACGAGCGGGTCTTCGCCACCGCCGACCCGGTGGACGTACGGACATTGCACGACGCGTACGGCGTCCGCTGGCTCCTCGCCGACAGCCGCGCGACCGAGGTCTCACCCCGCCTCGCCCGGCTGGCGGAGCTCCGCCTCGCCTCGGGCCCCGTGACGGTCTACGAGCTGCGGTAAATCGGTGGAGCGACGCCGCCGTCCGCGGTT
The DNA here is from genome assembly GCF_016464385.1 of Nucisporomicrobium flavum. Classification (GTDB taxonomy): domain Bacteria; phylum Actinomycetota; class Actinomycetes; order Mycobacteriales; family Micromonosporaceae; genus Actinoplanes; species Actinoplanes flavus_A. Next base: position 153,472 of record NZ_JADMLH010000014.1, read on the forward strand.
AGCGTCCTGCTCGGCCGAGTCGTCCAGTCGAAGGCGTGCCGTTGTACACCCTGTGAGACCTCCCGAGCGCTGATTCGTCGCGCGTCGCCCAGGTGCGCCGCGCTTCCTTTTGCTGCGGACTTCTCACTGAAAACGGTGTACCCCCATGTCCGAGAACTGGGTGGTCGTACCCACCTGCCTGCCCCTGGTCATCCGCCGTTGCCACGCGTGCGCGTCCGAGCGCTTCCGGGCGAACGGCAAGTTCCGGGTCAACGCCAACCACAAGCTGCTCGACGCCTGGCTCCTGGTGCTCTGCACCGGGTGCGGGGAGACCGCCAAGCTGACGGTCTTCGAGCGGACGAACGTACGGTCCGTGCCGCCCGGGCTGCTGGACCGCCTGCACCACAACGACCCCGGCCTGGCCGCCGAGCTGCTTCGGGACCCGGTCGTGCAGCGCCGCAACCGCATCGCCCTCGACTGGGACGATGCCTGGCGGCTCGACACCGGACCGGGCCACCCGGACCGTGAGGTGATCGACGTGTCGGTCCGCTTCGCGGCCCGGATCCCGGTCCGGCCGGTACGGCTGATCGCCGAAGGCCTGGGCCTGCCCCGGGCCGAGGTCGAGCGGCTGATCCGGGCGGGGAAGCTCGTCTCCGCCGTCCGGTTGAGCGGCAAGCTCACCGGCGACTTCACCTTCACCCTCAAGCGCTGAGGAGCTTCGAATTCGAAGTACGTAGAATGGGCGGGTGACGGATGCCGCGCCCCTGGACGCCGAACAGCTCGCCGCCTACTTCGCGCTCAAGGAAGTGGGCAGCATGCTGGAGCACGCCGTCGAGCAGCAGCTCCGGGCCGACGGCGGGCTCACCGGCCCGCAGTTCTCCATCCTGGCCCGGCTGGCCGACTCGCCGGCCGGGCACCTGCGGATGACCGACCTGGCCGACGGGCTGGTCTACAGCCGCAGCGGCCTCACCTACCAGGCCGCCCAGCTGGAGAAGGAGGGGCTGGTCACCCGGGTGCCGGCCGAGGACGACGAGCGCAGCATCGTCGTGACGCTGACCCCGGCCGGCCGGGCCCGCCTGGCCGACGTGATGCCGGGCCACATCGAGGTGGTCCAGCGCCTGCTGATGTCGTCGCTGAGCCGCGCCGACATCAGCGCGATCACCCGGATCCTGGGCCGCGTCCGCGACCGGATGCGGGCCGCGCCGCCCCGGTCCGCAGCCTCCCGCCGCCGGAAGGCCTGATTCCGTCAGCGCTCGGCGACCGCTGCGTGGATCGTCGCCGCGATGTCCTCGAGGGGGTCGCCGTCGCCCGCGGACAGGTAGTTCTTCGTCACGGCCACCGCGAGGCCGACGTCCGGATAGCAGCCGGACAGGCCACCCCCGTCGCCGCTCCAGCCGATGCGGTCGCAGCCGGGCTGGGCCACGTACCCGAGGGTCTTGGGCAGGTCGCCGCCGACCGCCCAGTCCGGGCCGTCGGTCCGCGTCGTCGTGATCAGCTTCAGCCGCTCGGCGGAGATCAGCCGTACGCCGTCGACCTCGCCCATGAGGGCCGCGTACATGCGGGCGACCGCGCGGGCGCTCACCGTCGCGATCGCGGGGATGTCGGCGCGCAGGACGTCCCGGCGGTTCGCCAGCGTGGCGTCGGGGCGTACGCCCGGGGGTGCGACCGTGTCGAAGTTCTCCAGGTGCTCGCTCAGCGTGTGGAGCATCGCCGACCAGTTGCGGTCCTTCAGCCGGGCGACCCGGTTCACCTGCTCCGGGGGTACGCCGAAGAACAGCTCACGGTCGGCGCGCAGCGGGCGGGCCACCTCCTCGGCGAGCACCCAGGCGATCGGCTTGTGCGCGGTGCGGCGTACCACCTCGCCGATCAGCCAGCCGTACGTCCACTCGTGCAGGCCGTGCCGCGTACCGGGCTCCCACAGCGGCGCGGACCCGGCGACGGCCCTGCACATCTCGTCCCAGTCGAGCAGATCGGCGGCGGTCGCGTACGGCGGCATCTGCGGCACCCCCGCGGCGTGCGTCAGGACGTGCCGCAGCGTGGTGTCCTGCTTGCCGTGCCGGGCGTACTCCGGCCACACGTCGGCGATCCGCAGGTCGTAGCCGAGCACCCCGCGCTCGGCCAGCACGTGCACCACGGTGCTGGTCAGGCCCTTGCCGATCGAGTAGCTCGGGAACGGCGTGTCCGGGGTGACCGGGGCGCCGGTCGCCTCGTCGGCGAGCCCGGACACCGCGCTCACGATCGGCCGCCCGTCGAGGTACGCCGCGACCTGGACGCCGATCTCGCGCCCGGCACCGACGAGCCCGTCGATCCGCCGCTGCACCTCGCGGCGCAGGCCGGTCCATTCCCTCACGAGCTCAGCCCTCACGAGCCCAGCATCGCGCACCTGCCCGGCCCGTGGCGGCCGGATGGTCGGGTTAACCCTACTGCCGGTCGGCGGGTCAGCGGGATCGGAGGACGGGCCCGCGGTGACTAGCGTCGACGGCATGACCACCAGCATCCTGCCCGTACCGGAGCGCCAGGCGCCCGGCCTGCGGCTCCTGCGGCAGCTCGCTCTCGACACCCAGTTCATCCTGCTCGGCTTCCCGCTGGGCCTGGTCACCGTCGTGCTCTTCGTGACCGGGTTCGCGGTGGGCATCGGCACCGCCGTGATCTGGGTCGGCGTCCCGCTGCTGGTCGCCACGATCATGCTGGCCCGGGGCTTCGCGACCGTGGAGCGGGCCCGGATCGCCCCGGTCATCGGCCGGCGGCTGCCGCACCCGTACTACAAGCGGGCCGGCCAGGGCGCGTCCTTCGTCCGGCGGACGCTGACCCCGCTGGCCGACGGCCAGTCGTGGCTCGACCTGCTGCACGGGGTGCTGCGGTTCATCCCCAGCACCGTCGCCTTCTCCTTCGCGGTGACCTGGTGGGCCGGCGCGCTGGGCGGCATCACGTTCCCGCTGTGGGACTGGTCCATCCCGCGCGGCGACGACAACACCGACCTGCCGGAGCTGCTGGGCATGGGCGACGCCTGGGGCACCCGGGTGGTCTTCTACATGGCCCTCGGATTCTTCTTCCTCGGCACGCTCTACCCAGTCATCCGCGGGGCGGCGCTGCTCGAGGGGCTCTTCGCCCGCGCCCTGCTCAGCGGCGTCAACGAGCTGCGCGAACAGGTCGCCGAGGCCGAGGCCGCCCGCGACACCGCCCAGGCCCAGAAGGCCGCCGCCGTCTCCGCCGAGGCGACCGCGCTGCGCCGGCTCGAACGCGACATCCACGACGGCCCGCAGCAGCGGCTGGTCCGGCTCGCGATGGACCTGGGCCGCGCCGAGCAGCAGTTCGCCACCGACCCGGACGCGGCCCGCGCCACGGTCGCCGAGGCGCTGGCGCAGACCCGCGAGACGCTGGACGAGCTGCGGGCGCTGTCGCGCGGCATCGCCCCGCCGATCCTGGTGGACCGGGGCCTGCAGGCGGCGCTGACCGCGCTGGCCGGGCGCTCGACCGTACCGGTGGACCTGGACACCGAGCCGATGTCCCGGCTCGACCCGGCGGTGGAGACGACCGCGTACTTCGTCGTCGCCGAGGCGCTGACCAACGTCGCCAAGCACAGCCACGCCAGCGAGGTGCAGGTGAGCGTGCGCCGCTCGCCCACCGGGCTGATGATCAGCGTGGCCGACGACGGCGTCGGCGGCGCCAGCCTCGCCAAGGGCCACGGCCTCGCCGGCCTCGCCGACCGGGTCCAGGCGGCGGGCGGCGTGATGAACCTCGACAGCACGGCGGCGACGGGTACGACCCTCACGGTCGCCCTGCCCCTGTAGGGACGCCCCTGCCCGCTAGGCTCGTCGCCATGCGGGTGGTGATAGCCGACGACGCCGTGCTGCTGCGCGAGGGCCTGGTCCGGCTGGTGGAGGAGAACGGCTGCACCGTCGTCGCGGCGGTCGGCGACGGACCGGCCCTGGTCGAGGCGATCGCCGAGCACAAGCCGGACGTGTCCATCGTGGACGTCCGGATGCCGCCCACCCACACCGACGAGGGCCTGCGCGCCGCCGTCGAGGCCCGCAGCCGGGTGCCCGGCAGCCCGGTCCTCGTGCTCTCGCAGTACGTCGAGGTCGAGTACGCCGACGACCTCCTGGCCGACCGCCTCGGCGCGGTCGGCTACCTGCTGAAGGACCGCGTCGCCGAGGTCGCGGACTTCCTCGACGCGCTCCGCCGGGTCGCCGGCGGCGCGACGGTGCTGGACCCCGAGGTGGTCGGCCAGCTCCTGGTCCGCCGGCGCCGCGACGACCCGCTGCGCAACCTGACCCCGCGCGAGCGCGAGGTCCTCGCACTGATGGCGGAGGGCCGCTCCAACACCGCCATCGCCCGCAAGATCGTGGTCACCGACGGCGCGGTCGAGAAGCACGTCCGCAACATCTTCACGAAGCTTGACCTCCCCCCGGACGAGGAACAACACCGCCGCGTGCTGGCCGTCCTCGCGTACCTGCAGCAGGGCTAGAGCATCCGGTCGGCGACCGATCCGATGGCGGGCTCCGTAGCGAGAAAAGCCCGGAGCGGCTCCGTCCAGTTCTCGGCGCCGGTCGTGAGCCCGATCGCGCGCGTCGCTTCCCGCCAGGCGTCCGTCGTGCCGGCGGCGGACCGCAGCGAACGTTCGAGGTGGCCGAGGTTGGTGACCGTGCCGTCCGCCGAGCGCCGGCCGAGTAGCCCGAGCAGGTGCGGCCACCGGATCGCGAGTACGCACAGCTTGGCGATCTGCGCCCCGTCGACCGCGGACAGCCCCTGCAGTTGATGCTGCTGGGCGATGAAGGTGTAGAAGCGGAACAGGTTGACGAAACGCTTGATCTCCCGCGGGTTGTCCGACGCCAGCCCGGGTACGCCGGCCAGGATCGCCGTACGGGCCTCGCTGTCGCTGTAGAGCTCGACCAGAACCCGGTTGGCCGCCTCCGACGTCTCCGGCAGCAGATCGCCGGCGGATCCGGGTACCACCTCGGCCTGAGCCTGCAACGCCACCGTGGCCAGCGTCTCGGTCGTCGGCGAGCGCCGCCGGATCGCGGCCTCGAGCAGGCCCACCCGGGTGGCCCTGTCGCTGTCGCCGGCCTCGTTCGGCGCCGCGGTCGTGGCCGCGGCCGGCGGGTCCGTCTCGCCGGAGGAGGAACGGCCACGCCGCGCGCTCGGAGGGCCCGGCGGCACCGCGGTGGCCGGCCGAGGCGCTTCGGATGCCACGGCCCCCGCGCGCGGCTGATCCAGCAGCGAGTCCAGGTAGCTGGTCGTCTGCCGGTTGCCGCCCGGCGGGGGCAGGCTGAGCGGCAGCTGCACGATCTTCTCCAGGAATCGCCATCCGAGCGTCGACCATGCCGTCGGCCGGCTCGCGTGCGGCTGGGCCGCGAGGTCCTTGTAGACCGCCTCCACGTGGGCCGCCACGACCGCCGGCTCCATCGCGACGACGAAGACGCAGTTGGGGAACTCACCGGCCAGGAAGAGGTTGATCGCCTCGATGACCTGCACCACCGCGCCGGGCGAGCACCGGTCCAGGTCGTCGACGAACACCACGAGCGGGCGCTGCTGGGTGGCGATCAGGTCCAGGACCCGCCGCATATCGGTCTGCACGAGATGGAGGAACCCCAGCCGCGTCCGGTACGCCGGATCCGGGAAGAGCTCGTCGTACGTTCCCTTGGCGCCCTTGCCCGACTGGTCCGCGGCGGCCTTGACGGGATTCGGAACGCGCAGCAGGGGAGCGAACGAGGCGGACGCCTTCGCGCCGAGGAACCGGATGGCGGTGACGAGGGCGGCGACCCCGAAAGTCGTCCCCGCCACGGACATGAGGGCGGCTGCGCCGACGCGTACGGCTTGCGCGATCGGGGGAAAGACGACCGCCACGAGCAGCCCGACCACGGCGAGGGTGACGGCGAGCCCGAGCCACAGCAGCCAGGGCAGGAACCGTTCGACGAGCTGCCGGTAGATGCGCCGGCGCAGCGCCTGCCTGTCGACACGGCGCAGGTTCAGGGCCAGCCAGAACCGTTCCCGATCCGCCGGGGCCAGCCGGTCGGTGACCTGGGTGATGATCTCGTACGCCAGCCCCGCCCAGATCTGCTCGCCGCTCTGGTACATCCACGGGTTGAACCAGACGGTGGGCCGCCACTCGGCATCGGGCAGCCGCTCGGCGTGCGGGGGTTGCACGTCCAGCCGCCGCGCATCGACGTCGTCGGTGTCGAGCGGCGGTTCGGTGGTGCGCTCCAGGAGCTCCCGATTGGTGACGGGCCGATCGGTGTCGCGGGCACGCCGCGGTGCCAAGGCCTTCCGAGCGTCGTCGCTGAGCCGCAGCGAGGTCGGCTTCCACCGCTCCCGGTCGGCGCGCGGATCCAGCCGCTCCTGCACCATTCGCATCAGCGAGGTCTTCCCGGCGCCCCAGGGCGCGGTGACCCCGATCGTCAGCGGCGGCCGGGTTCCCCGGTGCCGGACGAACGCGGCGATCGCATCGGCGTACGGTGCGTACCCGAGCGTGTCGTCGGCGGTCCAGAAATCCCGGGTGATCGGCATATCCGGCCGGAAGGCGGTCCGGACGGCGAGCCAGCGCACGGCCCGCTCGAACGCCGAGCGCTGCTCGGACTCCGTCTCCTCGGACCGCAGCTTGGCGGCGGCGAACCGGGCGGCGAGGTCGCTGAGTCGATAGTGGTCCGGACCGGCGGTGTCGATGAAGGCGGCTTCCGCGAGGGCACGCAGCGGCCGCTCGACCCCGCTCGCCTCGTCGCCGGCCAGCGCTGCCGCCAGCCCGGTCTCGAACGTGGCGGTGGGTAGGGCGCCGAGCAGACGGAACAGCCGTTTGTGCGCGGCGGGCAGGTCGCGGTAGACGCGTTCCAGCAGCAATTGCGAGGTGGCGCTGCCTTCACCCTGCTCGGAATAGAGGTCGTCGAGTGCCTCGGTGAGCGATGAACTGCCGTGGATACGGGCGTGGCTCGCCACCAGCCTCAGTCCCAGTGGGGAACCGTCGAGTGTCTGCACGAGCAATCTGGCGCTCGGCTCGTCGCTGTCCACGAGGTCCGGGCCGGCCGCGGCCCGCAGGAGTTGCAGCCCGTCGAGGACATCCAGACCCTCCAGTGCGATGACCATCGCGGCCGGGTCGGCCGAGATGCTCGCCTCCGGCGACGAGGTGGTGATCAAGGCTGCCGAGTGCCCGGCTGAGGGGACGAGCGGTCCGAGGTCCGGCGAGTCGGCGTCATCGAGCACCACCAGAACGCGCCGGTCACGCAACGCGGACTGATATCGGGCGGCCAGGTCGTCGGCGGCCGTGGGAAGACTCGATGGATCGTCGCCCAGGGCAACGAGAAACTCCTGGAGCAGAGGGACCGCTGTCTCCTTCGACGAACTCAGCCGGGCGTACAGCACGCCGTCCGGGAAGTGCGGCGCCACGTGCCTCGCGGCCGCCGTGGCCAGCGAGGTCTTGCCGACGCCGGGCGGTCCGGCGATGACGACGCGGGCACCGCCACGACCGGCCCGGGTCAGTTCCTCCTGGATGGCCGAGAGTTCCTCGAGGCGCCCGACGAACAGATCACTCGATCGAGGGAGCATGTCGGGCCGGGGCCGGGACAACTCCGCCGCCGTGGGATCCCGGTCGATCGTGGGCACGTGCACCCGGTCGTACGCCGCCAGCCACGGTCGGACGGCTTCCTCGGACAGACCGCACCCGTGCAGGACGGCCAGTACTGTGCTCCGCCGTGGCGTTCCCCTTCCGTTGAGCAGGTCGTAGATCGTGGTGCGGCTGATCGGATTTCCGATGCGATGGGTACGCGCGGCGATGCCGGTGGGGGAGAGATCGGAGGATCTCATGAGCGCCTGCAGCGCGGCCCGGAACTCGGCGGGCGTGGTGACACCGGCCGGATCCGGCCGGCTGTTTCCCTCGCGTGCCATCGTCATCGGGACTCCCTGGACGCCGTGGGTGCCGGAACCGGAAGCTTAGAGCGCTGGAGCAGGTGGTCCGATGGTGGTGCTAGCCCCACCACCGACCGGGATGGTGGCCGGTTCGTTTCCCTCCGCCCTGATCCATAGCGTCGAATTCCATGAGGAACAGGGAGAACGTCAGTGGAATAGCGGCCCGCGCCGCGGTCTGGAGTGCGCGCCACCGCACTCTGGCGATTCTCGGATGGATCGCCTTCGTCGTCGGCGTCACCGTCCTGAGCGGACAGCTCGGCACCCGCGAGGCGGGCGAGGCCGACATGGGGCACGGCGAGTCCGGCCGGGCGGACCGGATCGTCGAGCAGGCCGGCTTCCCCGTACGCCCGGCCGGCGAAATGGTGATCATCCAAGGCGCCGACCGGAAGGCGGCGGTCGCGGACGTCGCGCGAACGCTGAAGGCGCGGCCGGAGGTGGCCGAAGTCGCCGATGCGCTCACCTCCGAGGACGGCGCGTCGACGCTGGTGCCGTTCACGCTCAAGGGTGACCCGGAGACCGCGAAGGACCGGGTGCAGCCGGTGCTGGACGCCGTCGCCGGGGTGCAGGCGCGGCACGCCGGCCTCTACGTCGCCGAGGCGGGCGACGCGAGCGGCGACAAGCTCATCGGCGACGCGCTGGACGAGGGGCTGACGCGGCTGTCGCTGCTGTCCATCCCCATCACGCTCGGCATCCTGCTGGTGGCCTTCGGCGCGGTCGTCGCGGCGCTGCTGCCGGTCGGGCTGGCCGTCACCGCCGTCGTCGCCGCCATCGGCTTGCTCGCGGGGGCGAGCCGGCTGGCGCCCGCGACGGACTCGACGATGCACGTGATGCTGCTGGTCGGCCTGGCGGTGGGCGTCGACTACTGCCTGTTCTACATCCGCCGGGAACGCGACGAGCGGCGCAAGGGCGCCGATCCGCACCGGGCGCTCGTCGTCGCCGCGCAGACCTCGGGACGCTCGATCTGGGTGTCGGGCCTGACGGTGATCGTGGCGATGGCAGGCATGTTCTTCACGTACGACGCGACGTTCATCAGCTTCGCGGTGGGCACCATCCTCGTCGTCTCGACCGCGGTGCTGGGCTCGCTGACGGTCCTGCCCGCGCTGCTGTCGGCGCTGGGTGACCGGGTCGACGCCGTGCGGATCCCGGGGCTCTACCGGCGGCGTACCGACGGCCGGGTGTGGAACGCCGTGCTGCGGATCGTCCTGGCCAAGCCCCTCCTGTCGGCGGTCGTCGCCGTCGCGGCGCTGGCCACGCTGGCCGCGCCGATGGTGGACCTGCGGACGAAGGGTGAGGGGCTGGAGGACCTGTCGCCCAAGGTGCCGATCGTGCAGGCGTACAACCGGATCAGCGCGGCCTTCCCGGCCGAGGCCTCGCCGGCCGAGGTGGTCGTGCAGGCGCCGACCGTGCGCGGAGCGGCGTTCGAGGACACGCTGGCCGAGTTCAAGCGGGCGGCCGCGGCGACGGGACGGCTGCGGGAGCCGGTCGAGGTGCGGGTCAACCCCGCCGGGACGGTCGCGGTGGTGTCGGTGGGCCTGGCCGGCACGGGCAACGACCGTACGTCGGAAGCGGCGTTGACGACGCTGCGGGAGAGCGTCGTGCCGCAGACGTTCGGGAAGCTGGCGGGCGCGACGGCGGCGGTGACCGGTGACACGGCCGGCAATGTCGACTTCAACGAGCGGCTGAACGCCTCGATGCCGTGGGTGTTCGGCTTCGTGCTCGGGCTGGCGTTCCTGCTGCTGCTGGTCTCGTTCCGCTCGGTCGTGGTGGCGGCCACGGGTGTGGTGCTGAACCTGCTGTCGGTCGCCGCGGCGTACGGGATGCTCGTCTGGGTCTTCCAGTACGGCCACTTCGAGTCGCAGCTCGACTTCACCGCGAGCGGCGGCATCACCAACTGGATGCCGCTGTTCCTGTTCATCATCCTGTTCGGGCTGTCGATGGACTACCACGTGTTCGTGCTCAGCCGCATCCGTGAGGGTCACGACGGTGGCCTGCCGACGCGGGAGGCGGTGGCCCGGGGCATCGGCGGCACCGCCGGCGTGATCACCAGTGCGGCCGTGGTGATGGTGGCGGTGTTCTCCCTGTTCGCCACGCTGCCGCTGGTCTCGACGAAGGAGCTGGGCGTGGGCCTGGCCGCCGCGGTGCTGCTGGACGCCACGATCATCCGGGCGGTGCTGCTGCCGGCGGTGATGGCGCTGCTGGGCGAGCGGAACTGGTGGCTGCCGTGCTGGCTGGGGTGGCTGCCGTCGATCGCCCACGAGCCGCCGCCCGCGGTGCCGGCCGAGCCGCGCGACGAGCGGGAGCTGACGCCCGTGGCGTGACCGGGGAACGGCGAAGGGCGACCGCTACGGCGGTCGCCCTGTCGTCCGTACGCGATCAGCTCTTGAAGGCGTCCTTGATGTTCTCGCCGGCCTGCTTGAGCTTCGAGGCGCTCTGGTCGGTCTTGCCCTCGGCCTCGAGCTTCTCGTCGTCGGTCGCCTTGCCGACGCCTTCCTTGACCTTGCCGCCGAGCTCCTCGGCCTTGTTGTCGATCTTGTCGTCGGTGCCCATGCGAACCTCCAGAGGAAGCGTGCCTACGCACCTCTCCCTACCCGCGACCGGCCACCGGCAACCCTGAAAGGGCGGGCGTGAGTGAGCCGCCCGCCGCGAGCAGCTCGCTGAGCATCTCGGGTGGCATGGGCCGGGCGAAGTGGTAGCCCTGCGCCGCGATGTAGCCGAGCGCGAGCAGCTGTTCCGCCTGGTCGGCCGTCTCCACGCCCTCGGCCACCGCGTGCAGCCCCAGCGCCTGGGCGAGGTGGATGACCGCCGCGGAGACCGGCACCCGGTCGTCGATCTGCGACTGGGTGAACGAGCGGTCCAGCTTGATCTCGTCGATCGGGCAGTCGTGCAGCAGGGTCAGCGTCGAGTGGCCGGTGCCGAAGTCGTCGAGGGAGACGCGTACGCCCAGCGCCCGCAGCCGGTGCAGGGTGAGGACGGGCTGGCCGGCCTCCAGCGCCATCGTCTCGGTGATCTCCAGGACGATGCGGTCGGCGGGCAGGGCGTACTCGGCGAGCAGGGCCGCCACGTCGTCGGCGAAGGCGGGTTCGCGCAGGTCGCGCGCCGACACGTTGACGTTGAGGACGCCGGGGGCCGCGTCGCCGTGCTCGGCCATCCACCGGGCGAGCTGCGCGAACGCCGTCCGCATGACCCACCGGCCCAGCGGCACGATGAGCCCGGTGCGCTCGGCGACCGGGATGAACGTGTCCGGCGCCAGCGCCCCGCGGAGCGGGTGGGCCCAGCGGACCAGCGCCTCCGCGCCCATGATCCGGCCGTCGTCGAGCGCCACGATCGGCTGGTAGAGCAGGAAGAGCTGGTCGTCGGCGATGGCCTCGCGCAGCTCGGCGCCGAGGTGAGCGTGGTCCGCGCCCGCGGTCGCCATCGTCGGGTTGTAGTGCAGGTACGCCGTCCCGGTCAGCTTCTTGGCGGCGTACATGGCGACGTCGGCGCGGCGCAGCAGCACGGACGGGTCGTCGCCGCTGTGCCCGTCCGCGATGCCGATGCTGGCCCGGATCGGCAGCTCGTGGCCGTCGGCGTGCACCGGCTCGTGCAGCGTCCGCGTCATCCGCTCGGCGGCCAGGTCGGCGGCGGCGGGGTCCGCGTCGTCGAGGACCACGACGAACTCGTCGCCGCCCAGCCGGGCGACCGTGTCGCCGGCCCGCACGCAGGCGGCCAGCCGCTGCGCCACCTCGGCCAGCAGCAGGTCGCCCACCTCGTGCCCGAGGGTGTCGTTGACCTCTTTGAAGTCGTCCAGGTCGATCAGCGCCACGGCCACCGGCCGGTCGCCGGGCGCGGTCAGCGCGGTGTGCAGCCGGGTCTGGAACAGCGCCCGGTTCGCCAGCCCGGTCAGGCCGTCGTGGGTGGCGCTGTGGTCGAGGCGGGCCAGCAGCCGGCTGTTGTCGCGGAACGCGGTGACCTGGCGCAGGACGACCAGAGCGGTCAGCAGCACCGCCGAGCCGACCACCACGCCGGTGTCCGAGCTGTGCGTCCAGGTGACCCAGATGAGCAGGCCGTCGACGCCCGCGACCGCCGCGTACGGCAGCAGGCTGAACGACCTGCGCCGGGGCGCGACCGGGCCGCGCGGCCGGCGGTTCCCGGCGCTGCGTTGCCGGGCCGCGGCGACCGCGGCGATCCAGTAGATGAGCGGCGTGCTGACCATGTCGGGGAACAGGCTCACGTCGACGGCCTCGAACGTCGGCCGGAACATCGGGGCCACGGACCCCACGAACATCGCGACGGCCAGCAGCCGCAGCGCCGCGTTGGCGATGTACGTGTGGCTGGACAGCACGAACTTCGCCACCGCGAAGACGGCGAGCATGGCGATGATCGTCACCATCAGCGACAGGTAGACGCCGGTGCTGTTGTTCTGCCGCAGCGCGGGCTGGGTGCTGAAGTGCCAGAGGAACACGGCCGCAGCGAGCATCACGGTGGCCGCATCCAGCACCACGCGCACCAGCTCTCCCGGCGAGTGGCGGTCCAGCGGGAGGCGGAACAGGGCGTACATGATGATCAGCACGCCGAGGCCGCACGAGACGAGCATGACCGGGCCGGTCTGGTCGCCGCGCGGGTGCGCCTCGGCCAGCACGTCGACCGCCTGCGACGAGATGCCCACCCCGATGAACGCCATGGCGGCGGCGATGTGCCGCCAGAACCGGCGGGTGGGCAGCGGCAGGGCCGTCGTCCGGGCCGTACGCACCAGCGCGGTGAACAGGATGATCCCGCCGACGACGCTGGGCAGCCAGAGCAGTACGCGGGGCCCGGCCGGGTGCACGAGGTTCACCAGGAACCAGGCCGCCGCGAAACCCGCGCAGGCTCCTGAGGCGCGCAGCAGGCGATCGGTCGTCACGTGCACCAGATCGGTCGCCGGAGGGCGGGGGTGAGGAATTGCGGGTCGCCTCGCCCCGGATGTGTCCCGGACAACCGGGGTTCCCCCGTTGGTCACCTTGGGCGTCGAGCGTGATGGGCATGAATGCCGTGCTGCTGTCCGTGGTCGTCCCGGTGTACGGGGTCGAGGGCTACCTCTACCAGTGCCTGGAGTCGATCCGCGCCGGGCTGACCGCTGAGGAGTCCGCGGCCGTCGAGGTCATCGCCGTCGACGACGCCTCGCCGGACGGCTGCGGGGAGATGCTGGACGCGTACGCGGCCCGCCACGGCGACCTGCGCGTGGTGCACCTGAGCAGCAACGTCGGCCTGGGGCTGGCCCGCAACGCCGGCCTGGCCGAGGCGAGCGGCGAGTACGTCTGGTTCGTCGACAGCGACGACTGGCTGCCGGCCGGCTCGGTGCGGGCGGTGCTGGAGCGGTTGCGCGCCGAGCGCCCCGACGTGCTGCTCGTCGACCACCTGCGGGTGCACGAGAACGGCCGGCTGGAGCCCGACGCGAGCAGTGCCGCGCTCAAGGACCCCCGGCTGCCCAGCCTGATCAAGCTGCAGCACACCGCCTGGAACCGGATCGTGCGCCGCGGGCTGCTGGCCGAGCTGGACCTGCGCTTCCTGCCCGGCTGGTACGAGGACGTTCCGTTCAGCAACCCGGTGCTCATCGGTGCGCGGAGCATCGCGGTGCTCGACCGGGTCTGCTACCACTACCGCATCGGCCGGCTCGGCGCGATCACCGCTACCCGCAGTGAGCGCCACTTCGAGGCCTTCGACCAGTACGACCGCATGCTCGCCTGGGTGGGCGCCCGCGACCCCGAGCCTTGGCTGCGTCACCAGGTGTTCACCTTGATGGTCAACCACCTGCTGGTCGTGGCGGGCAACGACGGCCGCCTGCACCCGAGCTCGCGCCGGGCCTTCTTCAAGCGGCTGGCCGCGCACTACCGCCGCCACCTGCCCCCGGGCCACCCCGGCGAAGCGGGGGTCAAGCACCGCCTGGTGCGCCTGGACAACTACCCGCTGTACGCGGTGCTCCGGCAGGCGTACCGGATCGGGAGGCGCGACCCCGAGCCGTCACCTGCGGTTCGCCCGGCCCTCGCCTCGGCGCCACAACGGGCTCAAGCAGCCTCCCTACGGTGACGCGGTGCTGCGAGCTGCCGTCGATGCCGATCGGGACACCGTCCTCACCTGGCGTAATCACCCGGACGTCCGTGCGGTCAGCCTGACCACGCACGTCATCACGCCGGAGGAGCACGCGACGTGGTGGGACGCGGCGCTCGCGGATCCGCGGCGGCACATCCTGATCTTCGACGACAAGGGCGTCGTCATTTTCGACCTGCGTGCGGATCCGCCGAGCTGGAGCTTCTACCTGGACGTCGCCGGGCTCGGCACGGCCCTGCTGCCGACCTGGATGCGCCTGGAGCAGGCCGCGGTCCGGTACGCGTTCGGCGAGCTGGGCCTGACCCGGCTGGGCGGCGAGACGCTGGCGGCCAACAAGCAGGTGCTGGCCCTGCACCGGCGCTTCGGCTTCCGGGAGACGCGCCGCTACGACCGGCTGATCGACGGCACGCCGCAGACCGTGGTGTGGACCGAGAGGGGAACTGAGCAGTGATCGTCGACGACGTGGAGATCGGCGCCGGGCGGCGGCCGTACATCGTGGCCGAGATGTCGGGCAACCACAACGGCTCCCTCGACCGCGCCCTCGCGCTGGTGGACGCGGCCGCCGAGGCCGGCGCCCACGCCATCAAGATCCAGACCTACACGGCCGACACCATGACCGTGGACGTCAAGCACCCGCGCTTCCGGATCTCCCAGGGCCACGAGCTGTGGGGGGACGAGTACCTCTACCAGCTGTACGAGCGCGCGCACACGCCCTGGGAGTGGCACGAGGCGATCTTCGACCGCGCCCGGGAGCGTGGCCTGACCCCGTTCTCCAGCCCGTTCGACCGTACGGCGGTGGAGCTGCTCGAGAAGCTCGACGCCCCGATGTACAAGATCGCCTCCTCGGAGATCACCGACCTGCCGCTGATCCGGCTCTGCGCGAGCACCGGCAAGCCGCTGATCATCTCCACCGGCATGGCGAGCGTGCAGGAGATCGCCGCCGCGGTGGACGCCGCCCGCGGCGCCGGCTGCCGGGACATCGTCGTGCTCTCGTGCACCGCGTCGTACCCGGCCCCGCCCGAGCACACCAACCTGCGGCGCATCCCGGTGCTCGCCGAGGCGTTCCGGGTGCCGATCGGGCTCAGCGACCACACGCTCGGGATCGGCGTACCGGTCGCGAGCGTGGCGTTCGGCGCGTGCCTGATCGAGAAGCACGTCACGCTGGACCGCGGCGACGGCGGCGTGGACTCGGCCTTCTCGCTGGAGCCGCAGGAACTCGCCGCGCTGGTCGTCGAGTCCGAGCGGGCGTGGCAGGCGCTGGGCACGACCGCCATCGGACCCACCGAGGCGGAGAAGGAGGGGCTGCGCTTCCGCCGCTCCCTGTACGTAGTGACCGACGTGCGCGCGGGCGACCCGGTCACCGAGGAGAACGTCCGCTCCATCCGCCCGACCGGCGGCCTGGCCCCCGACGCCATCGGCCTGGTGCTCGGGCGCACCTTCCAGCGGGACGCGGCCAAGGGCACGCCGCTGTCCTGGGACCTGATCTGAGAGGCACGGAACAAGACGGTGTGGCTGAACGCGAACAGCAAGGAGCTCCAGTGGTTCCTGGAGTCGGCGGCGGTCTACTGGGAGAAGAACCTCCCGCACCCCGCTGACGACGCGGTGGTCGTGGTGGAGGCCTTCCACCAGGACATCCGGGTGAACCTGCGCAACCTGGCGTTCGCCAACGCCATCCGCAAGCTGCACCCGGCCCGGATGGTGGTGCTGACCGGCGTCGAGGACGCGTGGATGCGCACGCTGTGGAAGGGCTTCGACGTCGGCGTGGTCCGCAAGGTGTCCGAGGCGTTCGCCGCGTCCGAGGTCATCGACGTGTGGGACCGGGTCCGGCAGTCGGACACGCCGGCCCGGCCGGACGAGACCATCGTGGCCTACACGGACGCCACGTACTGCCGGCTGGCCAAGGTGCCGCGGCTGCCCGAGGGCTACCGCGAGCGGCCGGACTACCGGCTGCGGCACGCGTACGCCACCCGGCTCTCGGACTTCTACGAGGAGCTGATGCGGCGCAACGTGGTCGCGCTGGTCACCAGCCACGTCGACTACGACCAGTGGGGGCTGGCCGTCGAGTCGGCCCGCCGCGCCGGGGTCCCGATCATCCACACCCAGCAGACCGGATGCCTGAAGGCGTACGGGCTCTACCCGGAGACCGACACCGGCACCGGCACGTTCCGCGAGGAGCTCACCCGGCAGATCGGCGACGTCTTCGAGACGCAGGTGTGGCCCCGGCACGAGCAGCTGCGGCCGAACGCCGAGCTGGTGGCCTGGCGGGCCAAGGTCAACCTCGGCCGGCCGAGCTGGTGGCGTGGCGGCGTCACCGCCTCCGTCGACCTCAACAACCCGGCCGAGCGGGCCCGGCTGCGCACCCACGTCGTCGACCGGCTGGGCTTCGACCCGGCGCGGCCCGTCGTCACGGTCTTCAACCACGCGGTGTCGGACGCGCTCGGCACCAACCGCGAGCTGTTCCCCAGCCTCGCCGACTGGTTCGCCGACACGGCCGCGTACGCCGCGGAGAACACCGACGCGCAGTGGCTCTTCCTCGACCACCCCAGCCAGGCGCTCTACGACTCGACCGGCTTCTTCGACTCGGTCGCCACGCAGTACAAGCGCGTGAAGCACATGGCGTTCCGGCCCAGCGCCACGCTCAGCAAGAACGCGCTGTGGAGCCTCACCGACCTCGGCGTCACCGTGCGCGGCAGCGTCAGCAACGAGCTGCCGGCGTACGGGATCCCGGTCATCCAGGCGGGCTGGTCGGAGTGGAGCTCGTGCGGGCTGTCCACGGTGGTGGAGGACCAGGACGCGTACTGGAAGACCCTCGAGCAGAGCATCGCCGCGATCCGCGACGGCGTCGACCTGGTGAGCGAGGAGCAGGTGCGGCGGGCCCGGCTGTGGCTGTGGCTGTACCGCAGCGGCACCGACGTGGTCACCCCGCTCGTCCCGCAGTGGGAGGTCTGGCCGGCCGACACGCTGCTCAAGACCATGCGGGCCACGTTCCGGCACATCGAGGCCGACGCCGACCCGCTGTTCGCGTCGGTCGCGCGCATGTGGACCCGCAAGGAGCCGATGCTCACCCGCACGGACTTCCGCGACCTCGGGGCGGGCGCATGATCGGCGCGTGGTTCGCGACCGACTACGACGAGCCGCAGCACGTCATCGAGGGCCTGCCGATCGAGGTCACCAGCGGCCGCGACCCGGGCCTGGGCATCGTCGACCAGGTGGTGCGCGGGCAGGGCATCGTGGGCCGGGTGACCGGCGACCACGGCGCGGTCGGGCTCAAGGTCAGCAGCCCCGGCGCCGGCACCCGGGTCGCCGTGCAGATCCACCTGGACGAGGTCGGCACCCGCTGGTGGTCCGACCGGGTGCGCCCGTCGCGGCTCGCACCCGAGCTGCCCCGGGTGGTGCTGCTGCGGGCGCAAGGCCGGCTGCGCGGCGCGGCCGTGCTGGCCCGCCGCCAGGGCCTGCGGCGCGCCGGCGGCGCGAAGCTCACGCTCGAGTTCGACCTGACCGCGGCCGAGCTGGACGGCGACGGCCTGCTGATGGTCGAGCTCGCCGAACCCCCGCGACCCGGGTGGGCGGAGGGCCGGTATTCCGCGCGTTCCGCGCTGGGCGTGCGGATCGACAAGATTTCGGTACGGGCACAGCCCCCCACGACCGCAGCACCGGCTGCACACCCTGACACGGGTTGTGACCTCGCCGTCCTGCCGCCCGGCAGCCCCGAGCGGTTCCGCCTGGAGCTGTCCCCGGTGACGCCGGCCCCGCCGCTCCCACGCTCCCCGTCGAACAGGTGGACCCGCCGCAAGCCCGCCCGTGCCGGGTTCAAGGTGCTCCGGGCCGCCCGCCGCGCCGGCACCCGCGTGGTGGCCGAGGTGCACAAGTCCCGCCCGCACGCCGGCGTCGGCGTGCAGGCGATCGATCTGCTGACCGGCGTACCCGTGGGCCTGGAGGTCGTGGGCCGCGGTGCCGGTGGCCTGGACGTGCGCCGCACCGGTGCCGCCGAGGGACCGGTTCTGATCGGTCTCGACCCGGGCGACCGGGGCCTGTCCTGCCGTGTCCTGGTGCCGGGCCGATGATCCACCGACCGGTGCTCGGCGCCGACCCGGACCGCAACCGCCGGCTGCTGCAGGAGGTGCTGGACACCGTCCCGCCGGGGAAGCTGGAGCTCCCACCCGGTACGCACGCGCTCGCCGACGGCTTGCGCGTCCCCGGCGGCTGGACCGTACGCGGCTCGGAGGTGGCCGGCGCGAACGGCGGGCCTCCCGGCACCTGGCTGGGGTCCACCGGTACGACCGGGCACCCGGTGCTGCACATCGTCGGCTCCGACGTGTCCGTGAGTGATCTGGGCCTGCGGCCGCCGCCGGCGGACCCGGGTGAGCACGGGGGCGACCGCGGTACGGCGATCACGGTCGGCGACTACCTCTACCCGGGGACCCCCGAGTGGATCTCCGGTGTCGACCTCCGGCGCGTGCACGTCGAGCGCCCGGAGGAGAAGCACGCCAACTGCATCGCGATCATGGGCGCGGTCCGCGACCTCACCGTGCACGACGTGACGATCCGGGGCGGCTACACGGGCGTCGCGGTGCACTGGGGCGCGGTCGGCGCGGACGTGTCCACGATCGAGGGACCCACGTACCACCCGCACCGCCTCACGATCACCGACCTGCGGGTGACCGACGCGATCGAGGGTTTCTACCTCAGCTCGGTGCACGACGTCCGGGTCGAGGGCGCCTGCCTGCGCGGCGTGGAGATGGGCTTCCGGCTGCTCCCGGGCGACAACACCGACCGCTTCGTCACCTCCTCGGAGCACGTGAGCTCCGCCATCGACATCTCCGGCGTGTGTGTGAGCTGGCACGGCCCCCGGTACGCGGTGCGGGTCGCCGGCTGGGGCCGTAGCGAGGTGGACGGCCTGGTCAGCGTCCTGCGCTACCGCGACACCGCGATCCGCGACTGCACGCTGCGCGGGACCGGCACCGGTGACGCGTGGTCCCCGATCCTCGTGGAACGGGCCGAGGGCGTGGCGCTGCACGACATCATCGCGTCGTCGAACCATCCCACAGAGCCGGGCGCCTGCTGTAGGGTCGCTGCCAAGCCGTCGGTGTAATCGACGCTCCTGAAAGATTTCGTGAGTTTCCGCCGTTGGCGGGCGCAGAACGGGGCCGGGGGTGAACGCCGCCACGTCCACCCCCGGCCCTCCTGCACCGTCAGTTCCGGCTCAGCCGACCTCCACCAGCTCGCGGGGTTCCTCCGTGCTCGGCGTGACGGCCGGGCCGTGGGCGGCGTGCCGTCCGCGTCCCCGCAGCAGCCGCGGCGCCCACCAGTTGGCGTCGCCGAGCAGCGTCATCAGCGACGGCAGCACGACCGCCCGGATCAGCGTCGCGTCCAGCAGGATCGCGGCGGCCAGCCCCACACCCAGCTGCTTCATGTCGATCGTGGACAGCGTGGCGAAGATCGAGAAGACCGCGACCATCACGATGGCGGCGCTGGTGACCACGCCCGCCGAGCCGGTGATGCCCTCGGCCACAGCCTCCCGGTTCGGTACGCCGCGCAGCACCGCCTCGCGGATCCGGCTCACCACGAACACGTGGTAGTCCATCGACAGGCCGAACAGCACCACGAACAGGAACAGCGGCAGCCACGTGACGATCGCGCCCATCGAGGTGAAGCCCAGCGCGCCCTCCGCCCAGGTGTTCTGGAAGACCAGCACGAGCAGGCCGTACGCCGCCCCCGCGGAGAGCAGGTTCAGCAGGATCGACGTGAGCGCCACGACCACCGAGCGGAACGTCCATGCCATCACCAGGAACGTCAGCAGCAGCACGAAACCGACGACGATCGGCAGCTTGTGCCAGATGTGCGTGGCGTAGTCCTCGCTCTCGGCGACGCCGCCGCCGACCGCGTACGAGGCTCCGCTCAGCCCGCCCAGCGCCGCCGGCACGAGGTTCTCGCGGAGTCGGTGCAGCGACTGCACCGCCTCGTCGCTGCGGGAGGCGAACGGCGTCGCCACCGACAGCGTGGTCACCCGCCGGTCCGGTGAGACCTTGATCTCGGGGCCGCCCTGCTCGGTGGCGGCGAACAGCCGGTCGCCCTCGGTGCTCGCGGCGAGCCGGGTCAGGGCCGCCTTGACCGCGGGCGCCTGGTCGGCCGGTGCCTGGACGGCCACGATGTGGTTGGTGCCGTTGCTCGGGTACGCGGCCGCCAGCCGGTCGTACGCCTGCATGGCCGGGGTGGTGCGGGGCAGGTCCTCCGTACCCGGGAACTTGAGCTGCATGCCCAGCGCGGGCGCCGCGAGGCCGAGCAGGAGGCTGACGCTGACCAGCAGAGTGGGCAGCGGGCGGCGCAGCGCCGGGCGCAGCACGACCGACCAGAAGCGGCTCGGCTGCACCTGGCCGTCCGCGGTGGTACGCCGCGCGGCGAGGCGCCACAGCAGCGGCACCCGCGGCCGGTCCACCCAGCGGCCCAGCTTGGCGAGGAGGGCCGGCAGCACGGTCAGCGAGCCGATCACCGCGACGGCGACGACGAGGATCGAGCCCACGGCCAGCGAGGAGAAGATGGCGTCGTTGGCGAGGAACAGGCCGGCCATGGCGATGATGACCGCCGTGCCGGAGACGACGACCGCGTGCCCGGAGGTCTCCGCGGCGAGCTCGACGGCGTCGACGTGCCCGCGCCCCCGGGCCCGTTCCTCCCGTTCCCGGCGTACGTAGAACAGCGAGTAGTCGATGCCCACCGCCATGCCGATGAGCAGGATGACGCTGGAGGTGGAGTCGTTGGCCGGGATCAGGTGCGAGGCCAGTGTGGACAAGCCGATCGCGGCGGCCACCGAGGAGAGCGCCAGCAGCACGGGGATGCCGGCGGCGATGAGCGCGCCGAACGCGATGATGAGGATCGCCAGCGTCACGGGCAGGCTCAGCAGTTCCGCCCGCTTGAAGTCCTTGCCCAGCGTGTCGTCGAGCGCCTTGTTGATCGACGGGCCGCCGACCTGCTCGACGCGCAGGTCCGGGTACCGCTGCTGGACCTCGGCGGTCGCCGCGCGCAGCGGCTCCACCCGGTCGGAGGCGGTCTCCGGGTCGCCGCTCATCGTGATCGGCACCAGCAGCGCCGAGCCGTCGGTCGCCGGGATCGCCTTGCCGACCTCCGCCACCCCCGGCACGGTCCGCAACCGGTCGGTGGCGGCGGCCGCCGCGTCCCCGGCCGTCTTCTTGTCCAGCGCCCCGGAGCGGGCGGTGATCAGGACATTGTCGACGGCCGGCTCGTCCGCGAACCGGCCCGCCTCGATCATGACGCCGGCCCGGCCGGACTCGCCCACGGACATGTCCTCCGCAGTGGACTCCTGCAGCCCGGCGGCGTTGCCCCCGATGAAGCAGACGGCCACGAACACCACCCACAACGCCACCGCCCGCCATGGATGCTCCGCGCTCCACCGCGCGAGCCGTACTGTGACCGGTCGCTTGCCCATCGCTGGCCCCCCTGCTCGTTTCTGTGTCGAAACTGAACCTAGGCAGGGTGGGAGCTGGGAACATCCGGGTCGGACCCGCGGTCGACCCCGATTCGTGGCGGGGCGCCGGCGGGGGTCGGCGGGCCGCCGGGATGCACGATTTGATGGCGTACGCGGCACTGCGTGGGGATCTTGCTCGCCCCGGCGGAGGACGCGACGGCCGCACGACCCTGAGACGGGCTCAGGGTCCACCCCCGGGGTCGTGACGGGAAAGCAGCATGCATGGCCGCCGCGGGCGGCAGCGTCAGCCGATCACCGGCTCATTTCGGCGTCCGGGACGCCTCGGTCCGCGCCGAAGAGCAGCTCGTCCATGGCCGTCTCGGTCAGCGGTTCCGCGAAGTAGTACCCCTGCCCGAGCTCGCAGTTGCCGTCCGTCAGCTCGCTCAGCTGGCCGGCGTCCTCGATGCCCTCGGCCACGGTGGACAGGCTCAGGGCCTGGCCGAGCTGGATGATGCCGAGGGTCAGCGCCGCGGCGGCGGGCTCGTCGCCGACGTCGTCCACGAAGCTCTTGTCGATCTTGATGATGTCGACCGGGAAACGGCGCAGGTACGCCAGCGACGAGTAGCCGGTGCCGAAGTCGTCGATCGCGAGCCGGACGCCCAGCTCCTTGATCTGCTCGAGCTGGCGTAGCGTCGACGTGCGGTGGTCGACGAGCAGCGACTCGGTCAGCTCCACCACCAGGCAGCTCGCCGGCAGGCCGCTGTTGTGCAGCGCCGAGGAGACGACGGCCGGGAGGTCCGGCTGGTCGAGCTGGACCGCGGACATGTTGACGCTGACGCTCAGCGCACGGCCGTCGGCGCGCTTGGCGTTCCAGGCGGCGACCTGGCGGCACGCCTCACGCAGCACCCATTCGCCGATGGGGACGATCATCCCGGTCTCCTCGGCGAGCGGGATGAAGTCGAGCGGCGGGATGATGCCGCGCTCGGGGTGCAGCCAGCGCACGAGCGCCTCGAGGCCGATGATCTCGCCGGTCCGCAGGTGCACGATCGGCTGGTAGCGCAGCTGGAACTCGTGGCGGACGACCGCCCGCCGCAGGTCCGCCTCCAGCTGCAGGCCGGCCTGGAACGACGCCTGCATCGCCGGCTCGAAGACCTCCAGGCGGTCCTTGCCGTGCTTCTTGGCCTGGTACATGGCGAGGTCCGCCTGCACCATCAGCTCCTGCGCGTCCTCGACCCCGGCGGCCGGCTGGTACGCGATCCCGATGCTGCAGCTGACGTACGTCTCCTTGCCGGCCAGCTCGAACGGCTCGCGCAGGGCCTGCAGGATCCGCTCGGCCACCGGTAGGGCCTCCGTCACGCCGTGTGCCATCGGCAGCAGCACCGCGAACTCGTCGCCGCCCAGCCGCGCCGCGGTGTCGGCGGACCGCAGGCAGGCGGTGATCCGTTCGGCCACGCCGACGAGCAGCTGGTCGCCGGCCGCGTGACCGAGGGAGTCGTTGACCACCTTGAACCGGTCGAGGTCGACGAAGAGGACGGCGACGCCGGCGCCGGCCTCGGACGCGGCGATGAAGGCCCGTTCGAGGCGGGTGAGGAACAGCGCCCGGCTGGCGAGCCCGGTGAGCGAGTCGTGGAACGCCTGGTTCATCGCCTCGAGGGTCTGCGCGTCGGTCAGCGCCAGGCTGACGTGCTCGGCGAACGCGCGGAGGATGTCCTGCGCCGGCTTGTCCCACTCGCGCGGCGCGGTGTACGTGCCGACGGTCAGGCAGCCCATCACCGTGCCGTTCTCGTGCACCGGCACCGCCATGACGGCCTTCATGTGGGACCGGACGACCTCGGGGATCGCGAT
This sequence comes from Nucisporomicrobium flavum, assembly GCF_016464385.1. Lineage (GTDB taxonomy): Bacteria > Actinomycetota > Actinomycetes > Mycobacteriales > Micromonosporaceae > Actinoplanes > Actinoplanes flavus_A. Next base: position 176,675 of record NZ_JADMLH010000014.1, read on the forward strand.
CGGGCAGTTCTCGTAGTCCTCGACCATGACCAGCTCGTCGCCCATCACCGCGAGCCCTGCGACGCCGGCCGAGGGCAGCGGTACGCGGTGCATGCGGGGCAGGATGTCAGGCGCGAAGCCGACGCTGGAGACCATCGTGCCGACCGAGGGGTCGTCGCGTTCCAGCAGGTTGAGCGAGGCCATCTCGACGCCGAGCAGGTCCGCGGCGGAGGTGGTGATGGAGTCGAGGATGTGCTGCAGGGGCGCGCGCCGGGCGATCAGCCGCTGGACGCCGGTGAGGTGGTCGAAGAACCGCTGCCGCTCGTGCAGCGTGGCGGTGAGGCGCCCGTTCTCCTCGGTCTGCAGGCGCTGGGCCGCCATGACGTGCAGGGTCTGCAGGCTGAGCTCGAGGACGCGGGCCATGCCCCGCAGCAGGCACACCTCCTCGTCGGAGAAGGCGCCGCCGGCCCGGCCGAGCACCAGCAGCCCGGGTTCCGGACCGTCGACGGGCGCGTACGCGACGGCGTACGAGGTGTCGCCGAGCTCGAGCTCCGCGCGGTGACCGGCGGCGATCTCCTTGAGGGCGGTGACGGGTACGTGCCCGGCTGCCGGCCCGACGGAGGCGACCACGCCGGCGTCCATGGTGAGCACGGCGAAGTCCGCGCTGAGGGCACGCGCGGCGCACTCCACGGCTGCGTACTGCGCCGCGGGTCCGTCCGGTCGGTCGGCGACCGCTGAGAGGAACGCCGTCAGTTGCCGGGTTGCGAGCATGCCCATGACCCCGTCTGTCGGTCCCGGGCCGGGGGAGCTGAGCGTTTTGCCGTGACCGTTTTGGTCAAGCGGTGCCGGCGCGGCGCCCGCGGACCGGCCGCTCGGCGGTTCCGAGGCCTTACTCACGCCCGAACACACACGCGCGGCGCTACCGAGCTCACACCCTCGGGCACGAACCGGGCATCGTCCTCGACCATTCGGGCACGACTTTCGTCCGTTTTCGTCCGGCCGTGAGATGATATTGCGCGGGCCGGGGCCACACGTAATCGGGCAGAGACCCACCGAATCACCGTGGCTTGTGATGGGGACCACACGTTTCCCCGGTGTTACAAATGGTCCACGGCAGGAGCGCTCACCTGCCGATACCGGTGGCGGCGGAGGTGCGCATTGAATGCGGAGGAGCGGCAGCATCAGATCGTCGCCCTGGCGCGGCGCCAAGGCGAGGTGGACGTCGCGAAACTCGCCGCCGAACTCGCCGTCTCCGCGGAAACCATTCGGCGCGACCTGAGGCTGCTGGAAAAGCACGGTCTGCTGCGGCGCACGCACGGCGGCGCCTATCCGGTGGAGACCGCGAAATTCGAGACCGATCTCGCCATCCGTACCACCCGTGGGGTTCCGGAGAAGCGACGTATCGCCGCCGCGGCCGCCGCCCTGCTGGGTGACGCCGAGACCATCTTCATCGACGAGGGCTTCACGCCGCAGCTGATCGCCGAGGCGCTGCCCACCGACCGGCCGCTGACCATCGTGACCGCCTCGCTCAACACCGCGGCCTGGCTGTCCACCAACACCCCGGTCACCGTGCTGCTGCTGGGCGGGCGGGTCCGCGGCCGCACGCTGGCCACGGTCGACCACTGGGCCAGCACCATGCTGGCGGGCTTCGTGATCGACCTGGCCTTCGTCGGCGCCAACGGCATCTCCCGCGAGGTCGGGCTGACCACCCCGGACCCGGCCGTCGCCGACGTGAAGGCACAGGCGGTACGGGCCGCCCGCCGCCGCATTTTCGCCGGCCTGCACACGAAATTCGGCGTACGGACCTTCTGCCGTTTTGCCGAGGTATCCGATTTCGAGTCACTGGTCACGGACACCGGTCTGCCGGCGTCCGAGGCGCACCGCTATTCACGACTCGGTCCTCAGGTGATCCGGGTCTAGAGAACCTCGAGAAGAAAAGCACCGTAATCGGTGCGGCTCACGCATGTCCTAAAACGGAGGATCCGTCGTGCAGAAACCAGGGAAGAAGCTTTCGATACTGATTGCGGGGGCGACCGCGGGCGCGCTGGCGCTCTCCGGGTGCTCCGGCGCCGGCGGCTCGTCCGGCAGCGGTGATTCCGCGGACAACACCATCACCGCGCTGATGGTCGGCAACCCGCAGATGGAGGACATCCAGAAGCTGACCGCCGACAACTTCACCAAGCAGACCGGCATCACGGTGAAGTTCACGATCCTCCCGGAGAACGAGCTGCGCGACAAGGTCACGCAGGACGTCGCCAACCAGGGCGGGCAGTACGACGTCGCGACGGTGGGCGCGTACGAGGTGCCGATCTGGGCCAAGAACGGCTGGCTGCACGAGCTGTCGACGCAGGCCGGCGCGGACCCGAAGTACGACTCCGCGGACCTGATCAAGCCGATGGTCCAGTCGCTGACCGGCGACGACGGCAAGATGTATGCGGCGCCCTTCTACGGCGAGTCGTCGTTCCTCATGTACAACAAGGAGATGTTCGAGGCCAAGGGCCTCACGATGCCGGAGAAGCCGACGTGGGCCCAGGTCGCCGACTTCGCGCAGAAGCTCAACGACAAGAACAAGGGCGTGGCCGGCATCTGCCTGCGCGGCCTGCCGGGCTGGGGTGAGCTCTTCGCCCCGCTGACCACCGTGGTGAACACGTACGGCGGCACCTGGTTCGAGAAGGACTGGACGCCGAAGGTCAACTCGCCCGAGTTCAAGGAGGCCACGAACTTCTACGTCAACCTCGTCAAGCAGTACGGCGAGTCGGGCGCCCCGCAGGCCGGCTTCACCGAGTGCCTGAACACCTTCGGCCAGGGCAAGGCCGCCATGTGGTACGACGCCACCTCGGCCGCCGGCACGCTCGAGGACCCCAAGGCCTCCAAGGTCGCCGGCAAGGTCGGCTACGCGTACGCGCCGGTGAACAAGACCGAGTACTCCGGCTGGCTGTGGACCTGGGCGTGGGCCATGCCGAAGACCACCAAGAAGTCCGACGCCGCCTGGAAGTTCATCTCCTGGGCCACCAGCAAGGACTACGAGCAGCTCGTCGGCAAGAACCTCGGCTGGTCCCGGGTGCCCTCCGGCAAGCGCACGTCGACGTACTCGATCCCGGAGTACAAGGAGTCGGCGAAGGCGTTCGCGGACGTGACCCTCGGCTCCATCGAGCACGCCAACCCGCAGAACCCCGGCGTGCAGCCGCGGCCGGCGCTGGGCGTGCAGTTCGTCGGCATCCCCGAGTTCGCCGACCTGGGCACGAAGGTGTCGCAGGAGGTCAGCGCGGCGATCGCGGGCAGCAGCTCGGTCGACAAGGCCCTGACGGACGGTCAGAAGCTCGCCGAGGACGTGGCGAAGAACTACAAGTAGCGCGCACGGGGGCGCCGCGCATCGTGCGGCGCCCCCGTCCAACCATCCCGCCACCACCCACAACCTGACTGAAGGCCACATCCCTACCGGAAGGCCGACCAATGACCGACGTCATCACTCGGACGGACCCGGAGCCGGAGGCCCCGGTGGCGCCCGTGAAGGGCGGCGCCAAGGAGCGCTGGGTCCGCCGGGCGCCGCTGCTGCCCGCCCTGATCTTCGCCATCGTCGTGACCCAGGTGCCGTTCCTGGTCACCATCTACCTGTCCACGCTGGACTGGAACGCGCTGCGCCCGGGCGACCGCCCGTTCGTGGGCGTGGACAACTACGTCACCGTGCTGACCGACACGCGGCTGCGGTCGGCGCTGCTCAACACCGTGCTGCTGACCGCCGGCGCGGTGATCTTCTCGATGATCCTCGGGCTGGCCCTGGCCGTCCTGCTGGACCGCAAGTTCGTCGGCCGGTCCGTGGTCCGCACGCTGCTGATCACGCCGTTCCTGGTGATGCCGATCGCCGCGGCGCTGCTGTGGAAGCACGCGATCTACAACCCGGCGTACGGCCTCATCAACGGCCTCTTCGGCGGCTCGACGGACTGGATCTCGTCGTACCCGAAGGCGGCGGTCATCACCACGCTGGTGTGGCAGTGGACGCCGTTCATGATGCTGATCCTGCTCGCCGGGCTGCAGTCGCAGAGCGAGGAGGTGCTGGAGGCGGCGCGCGTCGACGGCGCCAACGCGTGGCAGATCTTCGTCAAGATGACGCTGCCGCACCTGCGTCAGTACCTCGAGCTGGGCGCTCTGCTCGGCTCGATCTACCTGGTCAACACGTTCGACGCGGTCTTCAGCATCACCCAGGGCGGCCCCGGGTCGGCGACCACGAACCTGCCCTACGAGATCTACCTGACCACGTTCCGCAAGTTCGAGTACGGCGAGGCGTCGGCGGCCGGCGTGATCGTGGTGATCCTGACGATCATCGTGGCGACGTTCGCCCTGCGCGTCATCTCGAGCCTGTTCCGGATGGAGGAGAGCCGATGACCACGCTCGCCGCGCCCGCGAAGCGCCGGCTGGCCAACTCGGTCTGGGGGGTCGTGGCCTGGGTCGCGGGGATCGTCTTCGTGTTCCCGGTGATCTGGATGGTGCTGACCAGCTTCAAGCAGGAGCAGGACGCCGCCAGCAACCCGCCGACCTGGGTGTTCACGCCGACGCTCGACCAGTACGCCGCGGTCTTCGACCGCAACATCACGCCGTTCCTGCTGAACTCGCTGATGGCCAGCGTCTTCTCCACGCTCTTCGTGATCGTGCTGGCCACGCCGGCCGCGTACGCGTTGTCGCTGCGCCCGGTCGCGAAGTGGACCGACGTGCTGTTCTTCTTCATCTCCACCAAGATGATGCCCGCGGTCGCCGCGCTGCTGCCGGTGTACCTACTGGTCAAGAACCTGGGCATGCTCGACAACGTGTGGACCATGGTCGTCCTCTACACATCGATGAACCTGCCGCTCGCGGTCTGGATGATGCGTTCGTTCCTGCTGGAGGTGCCGCGCGAGGTGCTGGAGGCGGGCGAGGTGGACGGCGCCGGCCTGCTCACCTCGATCCGGAAGATCATCCTGCCGATCGTCTCGCCGGGCCTGGCCGCGACGGCGCTCATCTGTTTCATCTTCGCCTGGAACGAGTTCTTCCTGGCGGTGAACCTGACCGCGACGAACGCGGGTACCTCGCCGATCTTCCTGGTCGGCTTCATCTCCTCCGAGGGCCTGTTCCTCGCCCGGCTCTGCGCCGCGGCGACGCTGCTCTCGCTGCCGGTGCTCATCGCCGGCTGGCTGGCGCAGAACAAGCTGGTCCGAGGTCTGTCGATGGGAGCGGTGAAGTGAAGGCAGCCGTCGTGGTCACTCCGGGGACGATCGAGATCCAGGAGGTGCCGGACCCGGCGCCCGGGCCTCAGGACGTCGTGGTGCGCCCGGCCGCCGTGGGGATCTGCGGCACCGATCTGCACATCATGGACGGCGAATTCGCGCCGGCCTTCCCGATCATCCCCGGGCACGAGTTCGCCGGGGAGATCGTGGCGGTGGGTGCCGAGGTCGCCGGGTACGACGTCGGTGACCAGGTCGCAGTCGATCCGTCGCTGTACTGCGGGCACTGCTACTACTGCAAGCGTGCCCGCGGCAACCAGTGCGAGAACTGGAACGCGATCGGCGTCTCCAAGTCCGGCGGGGCGGCCGAGTACGTCCTCGCCCCGATGGCCAACCTGTTCAAGCTGCCCGCGCACCTCGCGGCGAAGGACGCGGCGCTGATCGAGCCGCTGTCGTGTGCCGTACGCGGCTTCGACGTGCTGCCCCGGAACCTGGCCGACACGTTCCTCATCTACGGCTCGGGCACGATGGGCCTGATGATGATGGAGCTGGCGAAGCGGGCCGGCGCCGCCTCGGTGTCGATGGTGGACCTGAACCCGGCCCGGCTGGAGACGGCGAAGCGGCTGGGCTGCTCCGCCGCGGTGACGAGCGCCGACGAGCTCGACGCGCCGCGCGGGTGGGACGTGGTGATCGACTGCACCGGGGTGCCGGCCGCGATCAAGGACGGGCTCGGGCGGGTCGGGCGCGGCGGGACGTTCCTGCAGTTCGGGGTGTCCGCGTACGACGCCCGCGTGGAGATCGAGCCGTACGAGATCTACCGGCGCGAGATCACCATCACCGGCTCGATGGCCGTGCTGCACAGCTTCGACCGGGCCGGCGAGCTGATGGCGTCCGGGCTGCTCGACCCGGAGGTGTTCGTCAGCCACCGCTTCCCGCTGGCGTCGTACGCCGAGGCGCTGGAGCAGTTCCGGGCGGGCGTCGGCCGCAAGATCCTGATCGAGCCCTGAGTCGCGGGCGTCGGCCGGCCCTGGCGGGGGCCGGCCGACGTTCGTGCCATTCTTCTCACTATTAGTTAGTTACTCGTCACAAGACGTTGTCGGCGGCGCCCGCCATCGGGATCAATGGAGCGATGTCTCCGCGACCCGCGCCGCTCGTGTTCTTCGCGCTCGCCACGGCGACCCCGCTGACGATCGTCTCCGCCGCCGTGCCGGGCGCGTACGCCGGCGGCGGCCCGCTCGCCCTCCCGCTGCTCTTCGCGGGTCTCGGCCTGCTGCTGCTCGCGGGCATCCCCGGGTACGCCCGCATGGCCCACCGCCTGCCGCACGCCGGCGCCCTGTCCGGTTTCGTCGCGCGAGGGCTCGGCCGCCCGTTCGGTGTCGGCGCGGGATGGCTGGCGCTGCTGTCGTACAACGCCCTGCAGATCGGGCTCTACGGCGTGGTCGGCGCGACCGCGGCCCCGCTGGTCCGGGCTCCCTGGTGGACGGTGGCGCTGGCGTGCTGGGCCGTGGTGGCCGTCTCCGGACTGGTCCGCGTCGAGGTCACGGCCTGGGCATTGGCCGCGCTGGTGCTCGCCGAGATCGCGGTGATCTGCGGGTACGCCGTCGCGAACCTGCTCGACCCGCCCGGCGGGCGGCTGACCACGGCGGCTCTGGACCCCGCGTACCTCGGTGTCTCCCGGCCGGTGCTCGGGCTGCTGCTGGTCGCCGGCGCGCTTGCCTTCGTGGGCTTCGAGACGACGGCCGCGTACAGCGAGGAAGTCCGCCCGCACCGCCGCATCGGCCGGGCGGCGGCCCTCTCGGTGCTCGTGCTGACCCTGCTGTACGCCGCCGCGAGCTGGGCGATGACCGTCGCCGCCGGGCCGGACCGGATCGCCGCCCGGGCCGCCGAGCGCGGGCCGGAACTGATCTTCGACCTGGCCGCCGCGCGTTTCGTGCCGGGTGCCGTCACGGCCGGCCGGATCGTGCTGGTGACCGGGCTGCTCGCCGCCATGCTGGCGCTGCACCACACGGTCGTCCGCTACCTCGTCGGGCTGGCCCGGGAGCGGGTGCTGCCCGCGGGCCTGTCCCGGGTGCGCCCCGCGTCGCTCACCCAGAGCCTCACCGCCGGGCTGGTCATCGCCGGCGGGGTGCTGGCCGGTCTGGGGCCGGTCGCACCGCTCGGGCAGCGGCTCGCCCTCGGCGGCGGGCTCGGCGTCCTGCTCCTGCTCACCCTGGCGTCCCTGGCCACGCTGCTCTTTCTCAACCGCGATCCGGAGGGGGAGGGGTTCCTGCGCCGGTTCGTCTCGCCCGGCGTGTCGACCGTCGTGTTCGGAGCGCTCAGCTATCTGGCGTACCAGCACTTCCGGGAGCTGATGATCGTGTCGGCCGCGGCGTTCGTGCTGGGGGTGGCGTACGCGCTCGTCCTGCGCGCGGTCCGCCCGGTCGTCTACGCCGGCATCGGCCTGGGCGGCCGGGCGGTCGTGGTGACCCCGCCGGCCGTGCCGGTGCCGCGTCCCCGGCTGCCCGGGGCGCACCGGCCGGAACGGGTCAAGCGCCTGGCCGGTTGACCGAGGGCTCGTCGCCGAAGAACTCCTGGATCTGGGTCAGCGTGAGGTAGCCCTGCTGTTCCACCTCGCCGGTGTCCGGCGGCAGCGGCTTGCACGTCACCTCGGGGTCGCGCGCCTGCTCGGGCAGCTCGGGCAGGGGCGGTACGGGTGGCAGCGCCGCCAGCCCGATGGCCTGCCGGATGACCTCGAACATGCCGGTCACCTCGCGCACCGCGAGCGGGAAGAGCTCCGCCGGTCGGTTGCCCGCGCCGGGCGGGGCCGCGCAGGTGAAGTTGGCGCGGATCTTGCCGCGTACCTTCCGGATGTCGGCGCTCGGCCGCAGGTGGTCGAGCGCGCCCTCGGCGACGATGCCGAGCTCGCACTCCGGTACGCCGGAATCGCGCCACCATCGTCCCCAGGCGGGGTCGGCGTCCAGCGTCACGACCACGTGCTGCAGCGCCACCATGTACGCCTGCGGCACCCGGCCGTCGACCGTGATCGTTCCCATGTGCGGATGCAGCCAGCGCGGCGCGCGAGCCCAGGAGTCCATCACCGCATGGTGACACCACAATTGCACCTAGCCGGTGCATATCGGATGGCGCGTCGGGGGCTTTGTCGAGCGGTGCCTTATCGAGCGGTGGCCTTTATCGAGCGGTGGCCGCTTCGAGCAGGGCGGTCGCCACGGCCCGGGCGGTGGTCGGCGCGGAGACGTCGCGGTCCATACGGGCGCCGACCGTCGAGCCGTCGTACAGCAGGACCAGCTGGGCGGCCAGCGCCTCGGGGTCCGCGGCACCCGCGTCGCGAGCGAGGTCGGTGAACAGCCGGCGGGTCCAGGCCCGGTTGGTGTCGCACACCTCCTCGACGACCCCGCCCCTGGGCGACTCGGCGCTCGCGTTGTAGAAGGCGCAGCCCCGGAACGACGACCGCGACGCCGTCTCCGCCAGCACGTCGAAGATGCCGAGCAGCTTGTCCCGGGGGGAGTCGTAGCGCTCCAGCGCGGTCAGGATGCGCTTGCGCCGGCGCCGGTGCTGCCCCTCCAGGTACGCCCGGATCAGCCCGTCCTTGCTGCCGAAGCTGCTGTAGAGCGACGCCTTGGCCACGCCGGCCCGCTCGATCACGCGGTCGATGCCGACGGTGTGCACGCCCTCGGCATAGAAGAGCTCGTCGGCGGCGGCGAGCAGGCGGTCGCGGGCGGACGGCTTGCGCGCGGTGGCCGGTGACGCGGCGGTGGCGGGTGACGCGGCAGACATGCGTTTGACGATAGCAGACAGATCTGTCTAGTCTCGGTGGCGCTAGACAGACCTGTCTGTTCACAGATCGGGGAACGCCATGACCGCCACACCCACGCTGCCCGCCGTCGCCCGCGAGCCGCTCACCCGCCGGAGACGCCTCTCGCATCCCGCGGCCTTCGCCGGGATCGCCGCCATCCTGGTCGCGTTCACCGCCGCCTCCAGCGCGCCGTCCCCGCTGTACGTCGTCTACCAGCAGCTCTGGGGCTTCTCGGCGGTCACGCTGACGGTCGTCTTCGCCGTGTACGTGGTCGGCCTCATCGGCGCCCTGCTCGTGCTCGGCGCGCTCTCCGACCATGTCGGGCGCCGGCCGGTGCTGGCGGCGGCCATCGCGCTCGAGACGGTGGCGCTCGTGCTCTTCCTCACGGCCGGAGACGTCGGGGTGCTGCTGGCCGCGCGGTTCCTGCAGGGCATCGCCACCGGCGCGGCGCTGACCACGCTGGGCGCGGCGCTCGTCGACCTGAACCCGCCGCACGCGCCGGGCCGGGCCGGGCTGATCAACAGCATCGTCCCGCTCGCCGGGCTGGCGCTGGGCTCGCTGGGCACCGGCGCGCTCGTCCAGTTCGCCCCCGGCCCCACGCACCTGGTCTTCGCGCTCCTGCTCGCCGGCATGGTGCTCGCGGCCGGCGTGGTGCTGCTCATGCCGGAGACCGCCACCCGCCGCCCCGGAGGTGCCGCCTCGCTGGTGCCGCGGCTGGGCGTACCGGCCCGGCTGCGCGCTGACGTGCTCGCGCTCGTACCGGTCATCGTGGCCAGCTGGGCGCTGGGCGGGCTCTACCTCTCGCTCGGGCCGTCCGTGGCGGTCGGCGTCTTCGGGCTCGGCAACCACCTCATCGGCGGCCTGGTCGTGACCCTGCTCTGCGGCACCGGCGCGTTGACCGCTTTCGCCCTGCGCGGTCACCCCACGCCGCGGGTGCTGACGCTCGCCGGAGGGCTGCTGACGCTCGGCACGGCCGTGGCGCTGGCCGGCGTCCAGAGCGATGCCGTCACGCTCGCCGGCGTGGGTACGGTCCTCGCCGGTGTGGGCTTCGGCGCCTCCGCGCTCGCCTCCTTCGGCACGCTGGCCCGGCTGGCGGACCCGCACGAGCGCGGCGAACTGCTCGCGGTCGCGCTGACCGTCGCGTACGTGGCGTTCAGCCTCCCGGCCGTGGTCGCCGGCCTGGCGGCGACGTCGTTCGGCCTGCACGCGACCGCGCTGGTCTACGGCGCGGTGGTGGTCCTGCTCGGCGGCACGGCCCTGGTCGCCCAGCGCGTACGCCCGGCCTGAACGCCGGCTCTTTCGTGGCGCTCCGGCGTGGACGGTGCTCATTCAGCCGTTCCGCGCCGGAGCATATGGTGCGAATCCACACGAAGGGCTACGCATGAGAAGACTTCTGGCGACCGCCGCCACGATCGGCCTGGTGCTGAGCGGCGCCGCCGCGGCCGCCGGCGCCGCACCCGAGCGGGGCGCCCCCGGCTACCACGCGATCGCCTGGCGCGCGTGTGAGAACCCCGGCCTGCGGGCGCGCGGCGCCGACTGCGGCTACCTCAGCGTGCCGCTCGACCACGCCGACCCCGGGGGCAAGCAGATCAAGCTCGCCGTGTCGCGCGTACGCCACACCGTGCCCGACGACAAGTACCAGGGCGTCATGCTGGTCAACCCCGGCGGGCCCGGTGGTTCCGGGCTGACCCTGTCCGTGCTCGGCGAATACGTGCCGGGCAACGCCGGGGCGGCGTACGACTGGATCGGCTTCGACCCGCGCGGGGTGGGCGACAGCAAGCCGGCGCTCGCGTGCGACGGCGACTACCTGGGCTACAACCGGCCGCCGTACGTGCCCACCACCGCCGCGATCGAGAAGGCCTGGCTGGCCCGGGCGAAGGGCTACGCCGCCGCGTGCGACCGGGCGGGCGGCGCGCTGCTCGACCACCTGCGCACCACCGACACCGTGGCCGACATGGACAGCCTGCGGGCCGCGCTCGGCGCGAAGCAGATCAACTTCTACGGCTTCTCGTACGGGACGTACCTGGGCCAGGTCTACGCCACCCTGCACCCGGACCGGGTCCGCCGGATGGTCCTGGACGGCGTCGTCGACCCGGGCCGGGTCTGGTACGACGCGAACCTCGACCAGGACGTCGCGTTCGACCGCAACATCAAGATCTACTTCCGCTGGCTCGCGCGGCACGACGACGTGTACGGCCTCGGCACCACCGGCAAGGCGGTCGAGCGGCTGTTCTACCGCGAGCAGGCCCGCCTGACCGCGAAGCCGGCGGCGGGCGTGATCGGCCCGGCCGAGCTGAGCGACGTGTTCCTGCAGGCCGGCTACTACGTGTTCGGGTGGGAGTCGGTGGCCTCCGCGTTCGCCGCCTGGGTCAACGACCGCGACCCGGCGCCGCTCAAGGCCCTCTACGACCAGGGCAGCCCGCAGGAGGACGGCGCCGACAACGGGTACGCCATCTACCTCGCCGTCCAGTGCACGGACGTGCAGTGGCCGACGTCCTGGCAGAAGTGGCGTACGGACAACTGGCGGGTGCACGCCCGGGCGCCCTTCGAGACCTGGGGAAACGCCTGGTACAACGCACCCTGCCTGACCTGGGGCGCGAAGGCCGGCAAGCCGGTCGCCGTGACCGGGGCCAAGGCACCGCCGGTGCTGCTGATCAGCGAGACGCTCGATGCGGCGACGCCGTTCACCGGCAGCCTCGAGGTGCGCAAGCGGTTCCCGCGGTCGGTGCTCGTGGAGGGCGTCGGTGGCACGACCCACGCGGGCTCGCTCTTCGGCAACGCCTGCGTCGACGACACGATCGCCGCGTACCTCGCGAGCGGCAAGCTTCCCAAGAGGCTGAAGTCGAACACGTCCGACAAGCGGTGCGAGCCGCTGCCGCAGCCCGACCCGTCGGCCCGGGCGAAGCGGGCCGAGCGCGGTGGGTCGCTCAGCCGGCTGGAGCTGCAGGAGCTCGTCACGATCCGTTGAGCCGACGCCTTCAGTCCCCTTGTGGGTGGCGGGTGGGGTGGTTGGACGGGGGGCGGCCTTCGTCACGTTGCGTGCCGGAGGCCGCCCCCGCCGGGTAGGCTGATCGCGCGAAGGGGAGTAGCTCCCAACGTCGTGGTCGACATGCTGATCAACGGTGCCCGGAGGGCCCGGCGATCCGGCCACGCGGCCCCGGTCCGCCGGGGCGAGCGAGACCTTCGACTTGGCCATTCCACGTGGCCGGGTCGAGGTCGCCCCGCGCCCGCGCCCCGGTCCGCACACACCGGGAGTTGCTCTTCCCCATGGACGGTTTCCTCGTCGCGACGGCGGTCAGCTTCGCCGTCATCTTCGTGGCCGAGCTCGGCGACAAGTCGCAGCTCATGGCCCTCACCTTCGCCACCCGGTTCAAGACGCTGCCGGTGCTCATCGGCATCACCGTGGCCACCGCGGTCGTCCATCTGGTCTCGGTCGGCATCGGCTACGGCCTGGGCGCCACCCTGCCCACCGACTGGATCTCCCTCGTGGCCGGCCTGGCCTTCCTCGCCTTCGGCGCATGGACGCTGCGCGGCGACAAACTCACCGACGACGAGAAGAACAAGGCCGAGCGGTCCACCGGCTCCGCGATCCTCGCCGTCGGCGGCGCGTTCTTCCTGGCCGAGCTGGGCGACAAGACCATGCTCGCGACCATCACGCTGGCCACCTCGTACGGCTGGTTCGGCACGTGGCTCGGCTCGACCGTGGGCATGGTCGCCGCCGACGCCCTGGCGATCCTGGTCGGCCGCCTGCTCGGCCGGCACCTGCCGGAGAAGGTGATCAAGTACGGCGCGGCCGCGCTCTTCGCTATCTTCGGCGTCTGGCTCGTCGTCGAGGCACTCACCGAGCTGACCTGATCACGGAGGAGGCGGACGTGCCGCTGCAGCATCGTGCCGAGTTCGACGCCGTTGTGACGTTCCGCAACGGCGGCGGGCTGCAGACCCGGGGTTTCCGGGTGGACGTCCCGCACGCCGACGTCACGGAGTCCGAGATCGCGTCGCTGTTCGTCACGGCCTGCCGGCTGCTGATGGTCGACCGCGTCGAGCTGTCGGGCATCAGGATCTTCGCCGAGCCGCACCTCGGCACCCCGGGCGGGCCGTCCGAGCCGCGTACCCGGTTCGTCGAGCTGAGCCACGTGATCGGCGCGGGGACGGTGACGTACCCCGGGCTGCCGGCGCCGGAGATCACGCCGCACCTCACCCGGGAGGCGTCCCGCGACGTCTACGCCGAGGGCACCGAGTTCGCGATCGACCGCATCTCCATGGTCGGGAACACGGGCACCTACCTGGACAGCCCGTTCCACCGGTACGCCGACGGCACGGACCTCGCCGGCCTGCCGCTGGAACGCCTCGCCGACCTGCCCGCGGTCGTGGTCCGCGCGGTCGGCGGGGCCCGGGGCGTCGGCGTGGACACCCTCGAGCACCTGACCGTCGCGGGTCACGCCGTCCTCCTGCACACCGGCGGGGACGCGCACTGGGGCACCCCGGCGTACGCGGAAGACGCTCCCTTCCTCACCGAGGCCGGCGCGCGGTGGCTGGTGGACCACGGGGCGGCGCTGGTCGGCATCGACGCGGTCAACATCGACGACGCCTCCCCGGCGGGAGGCGGCGCGCGGCCGGCACACACCCTGCTGCTCGGGGCCGGCATCCCGGTCGTCGAGCACCTGACCGGCCTGGAGAACCTCCCGCCGACCGGTGCCCGCTTCACCGCCGCGCCGCCCCGGGTGTCAGGCTTCGGCACATTCCCGGTACGGGCGTACGCGTCGGTGCCGGAGCTCGAGCCGCACGACCACCGCAGGTCCGGCGGGTGGTTGCCGACCCAGGGGTGATTTTCCCGCAAAGCCGCTCAGAACGGCCGCGCATCTGCCGATGATGCCCGTGTGAACTTTGACTTCTCCCCGGCCGGGCAGCCGCGATGACCGACGTGGACGCGGCGCGGGTCGCCCCGGACCGGGCCCGGCAGCAGGCGGCGGGGGAGAAGCAGCCGGGGCTGAGCAGCCCGACGGAGCTCGGCGTGGCCCGCGCCGCCGCCCTCTTCGAACGGGTCGACCCGGCCGCCGCGGCCCAGCACCTCGAGCCGATCCTCGCGGCCGACCCGCGGTCCACGGCCGGCTGGATCCTCATGGCCCGCATCCGGCTGGTGCTCGACGAGGTCGACAAGGCGCTCGACGCCGCCAACCGTGCCATCGACCTGGCGCAGGAGGACCCGCGGCCGCTGGCGATCGCGAGCCGGGCGCTCACCCTGCTCGGACGGCACGAGGAGGCCGTCACGATGGCGTACCGTGCGGTCATCGCCGACCCGAAGAACCCGCTGTGGCACGACCGGGTCGCCTGGTCGCTGCTCGCCGCCGACCGGCAGTACGCCGACGCCGAGCAGGCCGCCCGTACGGCCGTCGGCCTCGACCCGAACGAGGCGCACTACTACTTCACCCACGGCGTCGCCCTGGACGCGCTCGGCCACTCCGACCAGGCCCGGCAGGCGTTCCTCAAGTCGCTGCAGCTCGAACCGGAGAACCCGGTGGCACAGCATCGGCTGGCCGTCCTCAACGGCGAGGCCGTGCGGGGTCCGGAGAAGAAGAAGCGCGGCTGGAAGCTCTTCGGGCGCAAGGACAGCGCGGCTAGCGGGCCAGCGCGTCCCGAGGAGTTCCTGCCCTAGACCGCAGGACCAGCCAGACGAGCCAGCCCATCCCGATGATGAAGCCGAAGCTGATCAGCCGGTAGAGCACCACGGTGGCGACGGCGGAGCTGCTGGTCAGGCCGCCGGCCACCAGGCCCAGCACGAGCGCGCCGTCGACCACACCCAGCCCGCCCGGCACGATCGGCATGCTGGCCGCCGCCATCCCCGCGCAGTACGCGATCACCAGCTGCGTGGGCCGGATGTCGTGCGCGCCCACGGCGATGCAGCACATCCACAGGCACAGCGCGTCGAGCAGCCAGTTCGCGACGGCCAGCAATGACGCGTACGCGAAATGGCCCGGCCGGACCCGCACCGAGCGCAACTGGTCGACGAAGCCCACCAGGCGGGCGTGGCCGGTGTCGGCGGGCCGGCGCCGCAGCCGGTTCACCCGGCTGAGCAGGGCCCGCGCGGGATTGATCAGCCATTCCGGGTGCTGCGCCAGGAACCGTACGGTCAGCGCCACGACCAGCGCCCCGCCCATGTACAGCACCAGCGTCCGCCAACTGCCCGTGCTGCGCGTCAGGATGCCGAAGACCGCCCCGATCACGACGAGCGCGCCCGCCGAGAGCACCCCGCTGAGCGCGATGCACCAGGAAGCCACCGCCGACGAGGCCCCGAACCGGCGCATCTGCTGGAAGTTGAACGTCGTGGAGAAGACCGGCCCGCCGGGCAGCGTCACGCTCAGCGAATGGGCCGCGTACGCCAGCGCGACGTGCCTGCGCATCTGCACCTTCGTCCCGGCGCCGTGCAGCAGGGCCCGCTGCATCCGGGCGTAGCTGCCCATCGAGGCGATCTCGGCGACGAGGGCTCCGGCGACCCAGTTCCAGTGCGGCGTCCGCAGCTGGACCAGCGCGTCGACGAGCGCACGCCAGCCGATCAGCAGCTCGGCGAGGATGATGAGCGCCACCACCGCGGCCACGACGGGTCCGCGGCGCAACCGGGGCCGGGCGGTCTCGGGCATCCCTTGATCGTCGCACCCTCAGCGGGTGTACGCGACCAGATCCAGGTCCTTCAGCGCGGCGGGCTCCTTCGCCCGGACGAGCAGCGTGAAACCGGGGTCGAACAGGGACAATCGGGTCCTGCCGCGCTGCACCGAGCGGACCAGCAGGTTGCCCTCCGCGTCGAACACCGCCCCGATGACCGGGCCGGGCACCGGCAGGTCGACGGTCTCGCCGGTCGAGGTGTCCAGCACCGCGTCGGCGGGCGCGTCGGTGTCCGCGGCGCCGGCCTGCTCCGTGCGTACGGTCACCAGGTCGCCGGTGCTGTCCACGCTGACCGGCCGGCAGGCCGCCGCGCCGCCGGTGTCCTCGGTGGCCGGCACGGGCGTGCCGCTCTGCGCGTTCACGTCGGCGACCTCGAGCCGGCACGAGGGTGTCGCGTACACGAGCGTGGTGCCGTCGCCGGACCAGCGGAAATGCTCCCCGTCGAGGCCGCTCGGCAGGGGCGTGAGGGCGCCGGTGGCCACGTCCAGCACCCCGGGGTCGGTGGCGTCGATCAACAGCCGGCCGCCGTCCGGTGACCAGGCCGGCACCTGCGCGTCGGAGGTCGTGCCCGCGTACACCTGCTGCGGTTCGCCACCCGCGGTGTCCACCACCATGAGCTGACCCTCGGTGATGTACGCGACCCGGGTGCCGTCGGGCGAGACGCCCACGGCCGAGGACGGGGCGGACAGCACGGTCCGCGGGTCGCCGTCCCGGGTGAGCCGGACGAGGTCGCCCTTCGTGCCGGCGTCCTGGTAGAACACCTGGCCCGGCAGGGCCGCCAGCGACGTCGACCGGGGCGTCGACGAGGCGGGTGCCTGAGGGCGTGGCCGGTGCGGGCGGAAGGTCGTGCGCCCCGGCGTGAGCGACGGGACGGGCGCCGACCCGGCGTCCCCCTGCGCCGCGGCGGTCGCACCCGGCGAGGGGTCGAGCGGCGCGGCGGCGACCCCGCGGGCGGAGGAGTCGCTGGACGGCTGCGGCAACTGCCACAGCCCGCTCCCCAGCAGCCCGAGGGCGACGACGGCGGCGCCGGTGCCCACCGCGGCCTCCCGGCGGCCGATGCGCCGTGAGCGCCGCAGCGACCGTTCGTACAGGTCCATCGGGAGGACCGAGTCGGCGAGGTCGCTCAGCGAGTCGTGCAGCGGGCCGGCGCCGGTCATCGGGGCCCCTCGATGTCGGCGAGCGACCGCAGGTCGGGCACGAGGCCGCGGAGCCGTTCGAGCGCCCGGGAGCACTGCGTCTTGACCGTGCTCACCGAGACGCCGAGCATCTGCGCCGCCTCGACCTCGGTGTGGTCCTCGAAGTAGCGCAGCACCACCACGGCGCGCTGCTTGGGGCTCAGCGAGAGCAAGGCCCGGCGCAGGGCCACGCGGCGGACCGTCGCCTCGGCAGGGTCATCGGTCGATCCGCCGTGCCGTTCGAGGTTCTCGCCGGGCAGCGCCTCGGCGACCTTCGGCCGCCGCCAGAGGGAGACCTGGGCGTGATACATGACCTTGCGGGCGTACGCCTCGGCGTGGTCCGGGCGTTCCAGCCGCGACCAGGCCCGATGGGTGCGCGCGAGGGCTTCCTGGACCAGGTCCTCGGCGAGGTGCTGGTCACCGGTGAGCAGGTACGCGGAGCGGAGCAGGGCGTGCGAGCGCTCTCGGACGAAGGTCGCATAAGCGGCATCGCGCGCGTCGGTCATTCCCCGTGTTCCGATCGGCGTCCGGAAAGAGCCGTGAGCGTACAGCGGCCGGTCAATCACCGCGTCAGCGCTCACCACGTCACTTCTTCCCGTGCCGTCCACAGAGGTGCGGGGGCCGGTACCCCCCGTTATCGGTACCGGCCCCCGCGGCGTACGCATAGGTAGACGCGGATCTTCCCGGCGGTGGGCGACGGGACCTTCGGGTGATTCCGCTCCGTACGAACGGCCAGGGGAAACCGGAACGCCGCAAACCCGCGATTGACAGTCGGTGATCTCGTCGGTACAACAAACGCACCTCTCCCCTCCCCGCCCCCCTGCGGCCTCCGGTTAGGAGCTGTGCCGTGGCAGAGCTGTACGCGCCTGCTGCCCAGGACACCGGCGTCAAGGCGCGCGTGCAGCGCTTCGGCGGCTACCTCGCCGGCATGGTGATGCCGAACATCGCCGCCTTCATCGCCTGGGGTCTGATCACGGCGCTGTTCTTCGAGAAGGGCTGGCTGCCCAACGAGAAGTTCGCCGCGCTCATCGACCCGATGTCGCACGTGCTGCTCCCGGTCCTCATCGGATACACCGGCGGCCGCATGGTCCACGCCCAGCGCGGCGCGGTGGTCGGCGCGGTCGCCACGATGGGTCTCGTGGTGGGCTCCGAGGCGCCCATGTTCTTCGGCGCGATGATCGTGGGGCCGCTGACGGCGTACGTGCTCAAGCTGGTCGACGGCCTCACCGCCGACCGCATCCGCCCCGGCTTCGAGATGCTGGTCGACAACTTCTCCGCCGGCATCGTCGCCGGGCTCTCCGCGCTGGCCGGGGTGCTCGCGATCGGCCCGGTCATGCGCGTGTTCACCGAGGCGGCCGGCGACGGCGTACGGTTCCTCGTCCAGCACCACCTGCTGCCCGCCGCGGCGGTGCTGATCGAGCCGGCCAAGGTGCTGTTCCTCAACAACGCCATCAACCACGGCGTGCTCGGGCCGCTGGGCATCGCCGAGTCGTCCGACAACGGCAAGTCGATCCTGTTCATGCTGGAGACGAACCCCGGGCCGGGCTTCGGGATCCTGCTGGCGTACCTGCTGTTCGGGCCCCGGTCGCTGCGGCCGAGCGTGCCCGCGGCGATGGCCATCCAGTTCCTCGGCGGCATTCACGAGATCTATTTCCCGTACGTGCTGATGAAGCCGAGCATGGTCCTGGCGGCCGTCTGCGGCGGTGGCGCCGGGATCCTGACGTTCATGGTGACCGGGGCCGGCCTGGTCGCCACCCCGTCGCCCGGCAGCATCTTCGCCTACCTCGCCGAGACCCCGCGCGGCGACTACTTCGGCGTGCTCGCCGGCGTCGTCGTGGCGGCCGGGGTGTCGTTCGTGGTCGGCTCCCTGCTGCTCGGCTTCGGCCGGCTGGCCCGCGACGAGGAGGGCATGTGAGCAGCATCGACGGCGGCGACATCCGCAAACTGGTGGTCGCCTGCGACGCCGGGATGGGCAGCAGCGTCATGCTCGCCGCCCAGCTCCGCCGCGAGCTGCGCAAGATGCCCGTCATCGTCGAGCACCACGCGATCGCCTCCATCCCGTCGGACGCCGACGTCGTGCTCTGCCAGGCCGGGCTCGCCGACCGGGTCCGGGCCGGTGCCCCGCGCTCGGTGGTGGTCGGCTTCCGCATGTTCCTCGGCGACCCCGCCGTGGCCCGCGTCGTCGCCGCCGTCAAGCAGGGCGGCGTGGTCGTCGGCACCACGGGAGGCTGAGCGTGCTCGGCTCCATGCCGACGCAACATGTCGTCGCCATGCTCGGCAACTCGCCGCCGCAGCGTGCGGTCGGCGTGCTGCTGTCCATGCCCCGCGACCGCATCGACGCCCTGCTCGCCGCCATGGACGGCCGGCTGATCGCCAAGCTGCTCATCGCCGCCGATCCGGAGAAACGGGCCGCGCTGCTCAGCCACCTCGACGACGCGCGGCTCGCCGCCGAGCTCGCTCTGCTTCCGCTGGTGGAGGCGGCCGCGGTGATGGCCGCCCTGCCCGCGGCGCGCGCCCGGCCCCAGCTGGACCGGGTCACCTCCGAGCACCTGGCGATGCTGCTCGACGCGATGCCCGGCCCGCAGCGCCGGCGGCTGGTGGACGTGCTCGACCCGCTGCGCCTGTCCGACCTGCGCCGGGTCGCGTACGAGAAGAGGGTCATCGAATCGCTGCGCCGCACCGCCGCCGGCCTGCAGTGGGTGCCGGGCGACTACGGCAGCAACCTGCTCGCCGGCGTCTTCCACCGGCTCTTCGGCGTCTCACTGTGCTATGTGGACTGCGGCCCGCTGCAGCCGGCGGCCGTCGTCGCCGCCCACGAGGTCTTCGCCGCGCGGCAGGTGCACGGGTTGCTCATCGTGACCAATGCAATGCCCAGCGTGCAAGCTGGTGAGCTCGTGACCGATCCGCGGTACGGAGGGACACCCGCCCTGGTGGTCACCTGGGATCCCGACGACAATGACGGCGTGCTGGGACGTGCGCTCGTGAGGCTGGCCGGATGACGACGAACGTGCGGCCCGTGCTCGAGGTGCGCGGGATCCGGCTGCACGAGACGGCCGCCGACCGGGAGTCCGCCGTGCACCGCTGCGCCGACGTGCTCGAGGAGCTCGGCGCGGTGCACCCTACGTACCGCGAGGCGATGCTCGACCGGGAATGGGCGATGTCCACGTACCTGGGTGAGGGCGTGGCCATCCCGCACGGCCTCGACAAGTCCCGCGCCCTGGTGCGCCGCGACTCCCTGGTCGTGCTCCGCTTCCCCGACGGCGTCGACTGGGACGGCCACCCGGTCACGGTCTGCGTGGCCATCGCCGCCCGCGGGGACGGCCACGTCGCGCTGCTCGCCGCGCTCGCGCAGATCCTGCTCGACCCGGAGCGGGCCCGGGAACTGCGCGAGACCACCGACGCCGAGGCGATCGTGGCCATGCTGAGCCAGGAGGACCTGTGATCCGCTCGGTCCTGCTGGCCGGACGGGCCGGCCTGCACCTGCGCGCCGCCTCGCAGATCGCGGTCGCCGCGGCGCTGGCTCCGGCGGCGGTCACCGTACGCACCATGGACCGCCCCGCCGTCGCGGCCGACAGCGTGCTGGCCCTGCTCAGCCTCGGCGCGCTCTGCGGCACGGAACTGATCCTCGAGGCGCACGGCCCGGGCGCGGCCGAAGCCCTCGACACGCTCGCCGGGCTCTTCGCCACCGACCTGGACGTCGCCGGTGCCTGACCTGCTGCGAGGGCTGGGCGCCAGCGCGGGCGCCGCCACCGGTCCCGCGTACCGGCTGGCCGACCCGCCCCGGCTCCCCGCGCCGCGCCCGGTCACCGACCCGGACGCCGAGGTGGACCGGGCGTACGCCGCCATCGACGCGGTCTGCCGGGACATCGGCCGGCGGGCGGCCGTCACCGCCGACGAGACGGCCGCGGAGATCCTGCGGGCGCAGGCCGCCCTGGCCGCCGACCGGACGCTGCGCGACGGGGTGGCGCTCGCCGTACGCGCGGGCCACGAGGCGCCGCACGCGGTGGCGGCTGTCCTCGCCGACCACCGGGCCGCCCTGCTCGCGGCCGGCGGGCTGCTCGCCGCTCGCGCCGCCGACCTCGACGACCTGCGCGACCGGGTGGTGGCGCACTGCCTCGGGCTGCCGATGCCGGCGCTGCCCGAGCCGGGCTGCCCGTTCGTGCTGATCGCCGTCGACCTCGCCCCCGCCGACGCCGCGCTGCTCGACCCGGCCCGGGTGCTCGCCGTCGTCACGTCGGCCGGCAGCTTCGTCAGCCACACCGCGATCCTCGCCCGGGCCCGCGGCCTGCCGACCGTCGTGGCCTGCGGCGGGGCGCTGGAGATCGCCGACGGCACAGTGGTCACCGTGGACGGCACGGCCGGCCGGGTCACCGTCGGGCGCACCGTGCCGGCACCGGCCGAGGAGCCGCCGCCGGCGCCCGAGGAGCCCGCCGACCTGCGCGGGCGTACGGCCGACGGCCACCACGTCGCGCTGCTCGCCAACATCGGCTGCGCGGCCGAGCTCGCCGGGGCGGCCGTGGAAGGGGTCGGCCTCTTCCGCACCGAACTGCTGTTCCAGCACCACATCGACCCGCCGACGACCGCCGAACAGATCGACGCGTACGCCGAGGTCTTCGCGGCCATGCCGGGCCGGCAGGTGATCGTACGGACCCTGGACGCCGGCGCGGACAAGCCGCTGCCGTTCCTGCGCGACCACGACGAACCCAACCCGGCCCTGGGGATCCGCGGCCTCCGGGTCGCCCGCCGCCGCGCCGACATCCTCCGTACGCAGATCGCCGCGATCGCCGCGGCGGCCCGCGCGTCGACCGCCCGGGTCGCCGTCATGGCGCCGATGGTCACCACGGTCTCGGAGGCCGCCCAGTTCACGGCCCTGTGCCGCGACGCCGGCCTGCCCACGGTCGGCGTGATGATCGAGGTCCCGGCCGCGGCGGTCCGCTCCGCCGAGATCCTCCAGGTCGTCGACTTCCTCAGCGTCGGCACCAACGACCTCAGCCAGTACACCTTCGCCGCGGATCGCCGCAGCGGCGAGCTCGCCGACCTTCTCGACCCCTGGCAACCGGCGCTGCTGTCCCTGATCGCCCTGTGCGCCGCGGCCGGCGCGGCGGTGGGCCGCCCGGTCGGGGTCTGCGGCGAGGCGGCGGCCGACCCGGCCTTCGCGGTGGTCCTGGCCGGCCTCGGCGTGACCAGCCTGTCCATGTCGCCGCCGGCGGTCCCGGCGGTCCGCGCGGCGCTCGCGGCGCACACGCTGGAGGAATGCCGCGCGGCGGCCCAGCGGGCCCTCGCAGCCGCCGACCCGGCCGCCGCCCGCGCCGCCGTGACCAGGCTCTGAACCGGCGGAGCCGGTCCGCAGATCGAAAGCCGAATGCCCCGCAGATCGAACGAAGAGGGGCCCGCAAATCGAAAGCCGCAGCGTCCGCAAATCGAAAGTGTGGGTACCCGAAGATCGAACATCGCCCAGTGGCAGGTGCCGGCGCCTGCCGCACCCTGACCGGTTCCCGCGCCGGTGGTCCGGGTCTGAGGGGGGCGGGTTCTGGGTAAGGGGCGCGGATGGGTGGTTATGGCTGGCAGGTCGCGCTCGTCGTGGTCCTGGTGCTGCTGAACGCGGGCTTCGCCGGCAGCGAGATGGCGCTCGTGTCGCTGCGGGAGAGCCAGTTGCAGCGGCTGGAGCGGGAGTCGCGGACGGGCGTACGGCTGGCTCGGCTGGCGCGGGATCCGAACCGGTTCCTGGCGACCATCCAGATCGGTATCACGCTGGCCGGCTTCCTCGCCTCCGCGGCCGCGGCCGTGTCGTTGGCGCAGCCGTTGGTCGGGCCGCTGGGTTTTCTCGGCGGTGCCGCGGGGCCGGCGGCGATCGTGCTGGTCACCATCGTGCTGACGTTCTTCACGCTGGTGGTGGGGGAGCTGGCGCCGAAGCGGGTGGCGATGCAGCGGGCCGAGGGGTGGGCGCTCGCCGTGGCGCGGCCGCTCGACGTGCTGGCCGGGCTCACCCGGCCCGCGGTGTGGCTGCTGGGCAAGGCCGGCGATCTGATCGTGCGGCTCGCCGGCGGCGACCCGGATGCCGGCCGGGAGGAGGTGAGCAGCGAGGAGATCCGCGACATGGTCGCGGTGCAGGAGAACTTCTCCGCCGAGCAGCGCACGATCATCAGCGGCGCCTTCGAGATCGCGGACCGGACGCTGCGGGAGATCTTCGTACCGCGGCGGGACGTGTTCACGCTGCCGGCCGTGCTGCGGGCCGAGGAGGCGCTGCGCAAGCTGGTCGAGGCGGGGCACTCGCGGGCGCCGGTCACCGGGCCGCTGGGGCTCGACGACGTGCTGGGCGTCGTCCACCTGCGCGACCTGGTCGACGCCGAGGGGCCGGTCATCGGGGTCGTGTTCCAGCCGCTGTACCTGCCCGGAACGCTGAAGGTCTCCGACGCCATGCGGCAGATGCGCCAGCAGCGCGGGCAGTTCGCCCTGGTCGTCGACGAGCACGGGTCGGTGGGCGGCATCGTCACCATGGAGGACCTGGTCGAGGAGGTCGTCGGTGAGATCTACGACGAGACCGACCGGGATGTCCGCTCGGTGGTGCACGAGGACGACGGCGCGATGCTGCTGCCCGGTACCTTCCCCATCCACGACCTGTCCGACATCGGGGTGGACGTCGAGACCACCGACGGCGGTTTCACCACCGTCGCCGGGCTGGTGCTGTCGCTGCTGGGGCACATACCGACCGAGCCGGGCGAGATCGTGACGCTCGACGGCCACACCGCCGAGGTCACCGAGGTCACCGGGCGGGCGATCACCGCCGTACGCCTGCGGCCGCTCCCAGGATCCGTTCAGCCGGACTTGTTAGCTTCTGCCCGACCTGACAGTCCTTCGTAGGGAGAGTTGTGGGCCTGAAGCGGATGCTGGGCGCCTTCGGTGTGGGCGGTCCGAGTGTCGACACCGTGCTGATGAGTCCGGACGCGCGGCCGGGGGCGCCGCTGACCGGGCACGTGAACCTGACCGGCGGCAGCCATGACGTCGAGATCGAGCACATCAGCCTGGCTCTTGTCACCCGGGTCGAGGTCGAGGGCGGCAGCGGGGAGTACGGCGCCACCGGCGAGTTCTTCCACGCCACGGTCAGCGGCCCGACGCGCCTGGCGAAGGGCGAGCAGCTCTCCCTGCCGTTCCAGATCGTGCTGCCGTGGGAGACCCCGATCACCACTGTGTACGGCCAGCACCTGCGCGGGATGACGATGGGGGTGCGGACCGAGGTGGCCGTGGCCAAGGCCGTCGACAAGGGCGACCTGGACCTCATCGCCGTGCACCCGCTGCCGATCCAGGAGCGGATCCTCGAGGCGTTCGCCCGGCTGGGCTTCCAGTTCAAGCACGCCGACCTGGAGTACGGCCGGATCGCCGGCGTGCACCAGACGCTCCCGTTCTTCCAGGAGATCGAGTACTACCCGCCGGACCGGTACGCGCACGGCATCAACGAGGTCGAGCTGACCTTCGTGACGAACCCGCACACCGTCGAGGTGGTGCTGGAGTTCGACAAGCGCGGCGGCATGTTCAGCGGCGGCCACGACTCGTACGGCCGCTACACCGTCCCGCACGCCGACGCGGACACCACCGACTGGGCGCAGGTCGTCGACGGCTGGGTACGCGAGGCGCTCACCCACTATCAGGCTGTGCCGGGCTACAGCCACGGTTACGGCGGCCACGGCCACGGTCACGGCGGCGTCGGCATGGTGGCGGGCGTCGCCGGCGGCGTGGCCGCGGGCTTCCTCGCCGGTGAGGTCATCGACGAGGTGTTCGACGAGTTCGAGGGCGAGGACTGACGCTCGCCTGCAGTCCGGTCGTGGGTGGCGGCGGGGTGGTTGGACGGGTCACTTGAGGCCCTCACGGGCGCGCGCCTCGCTGGCGGCCAGCGCGTCCGTGAGGGTACGGGCCGTGTCGATCAGCGGCACGTGGCTGAACGCCTGCGGGAAGTTGCCCACCAGCCGCCGCGCGCCGGTGTCGTACTCCTCGGAGAGCAGCCCGACGTCGTTGCGCAGGGCCAGCAGGCGTTCGAACACCTCGCGCGCCTCCTCCTGCCGTCCCATCAGCGCGTAGTTGTCGGCCAGCCAGAACGTGCAGGCCAGGAACGCACCCTCGCCCGGCGGCAGCCCGTCCACATCGGTGTCCGCGTGCTGGGTGTAGCGCTGGACGAAGCCGTCCTTCAGCAACTCCCGCTCGATGGCCTCGACCGTGCCCACGACGCGCTCGTCGGTCGCCGGCAGGAAGCCGACCAGCGGCACCATGAGCAGGGCCGCGTCGAGCTCATCGGAGCCGTAGTACTGGGTGAAGGTGCGGCGCTTCTTGTCGTACCCGTTGGTCAGGATGTCCTCGCGGATGTCGTCGCGCAGCTTGCGCCACCGCTTCACCGGGCCCTCGAGGCCGAAGTCCTCGACGGCCTTCACCGCCCGGTCCGCGGCCACCCAGGCCATCAGCTTCGAGTGCACGAAGTGCCGGGGGTCACCGCGTACCTCCCAGATGCCCTCGTCCGGCTCGGTCCAGTGCTGCTCGACGAACTCCATCAGCTTGACCTGCAGACCCCAGGCGTTGTCGTTGGTCCGCAGGCCCGCGCGCCGGTCCTGGTGCAGCGCGTCCATCACCTCGCCGTAGACGTCCAGCTGGAACTGCTCCGCGGCGGCGTTGCCGATCCGTACGGGGTTGCCGTCGTAGCCGGTCAGCCAGTCGGCGATGTACTCGTCGAGGCGGCGCTCGCCGGCCACGCCGTACATGATCTGCAGCTGGGAGGGATCGCCGGCGATGGCCCGCAGCAGCCACTTGCGCCACGCCTTCGCCTCGCTCTGGAAGCCGGAGTACAGCAGCGACTGCAGGGTGATCGTGGCGTCGCGCAGCCAGCAGAAGCGGTAGTCCCAGTTGCGGACGCCGCCGAGCTTCTCGGGCAGCGAGGTGGTGGCCGCGGCGACGATGCCGCCGGTGGGCGCGTACGTGAGGGCCTTGAGCGTCAGCAGCGACCGCACCACGGCGTCGCGCCACTCACCCTCGTACGTGCACGCGGAGACCCAGCCGCGCCAGTAGCCCTCGGTGGCGCCGAGCTCGTGCAGGGCGTCGATCAGCTCGGGCGGCGGCAGGTGCGAGGGACGCCAGGTCAGCACGAAGGGCGTACGGTCGCCGGCCGACACGGTGAAGTCGGCGCGGGTGGACATGTTCTCGCCGCGGGTCTCCACGGGCGTCCGCAGCCACGCCGCGTCCGGGCCGGCGACGGCCACCAGGTCGCCGTCCTCGCGGTACACCCACGGGACGACGTGACCGTAGTCGAAGCGCAGCCGCAGGTTCATCTGCATCGGCACAGTGCCGCGTACGCCCTCGACGATGCGCACCACGTCGGGCGCCTCCCCGCGCGGCGGCATGAAGTCGACGAGCCGGACGACCCCGTCGGCGGTCTCGAACTCGGTCTCCAGCACCAGCGTGTCGTCGCGGTACCGGCGGCGTACGGCGGTCGCCTCCCCGGCGGGCGCGATCGTCCAGTGCCCGTTCTCCTCGGTGCCGAGCAGCGCGGCGAAGATGGCGCCCGAGTCGAACCTCGGTACGCACAGCCAGTCGATCGACCCGTTCCGCCCCACCAGCGCGGCGGTCTGGGTGTCGGCGATGATCGCGTAGTCCTCGATGGGCAGCGCCATGACCCGCTTACGTACCCGCGCCGCGGCCGCCTGTCACATCCGGGTTCGCTGCGTCGTCCCTGTGCTGGCCGGCCCGCGAGTAGCGTCGGGCGGGCACCGGTCGCCACGACGGAAGGACCTGAGATGGCTCGTCCCCGGATCGTCATCGTCGGTGCCGGGTTCGCCGGTTTCGAGACCGCGCGGACCCTCGCCCGGCTCGCGCGCGGCGCCGCCGACATCGTCCTCATCAACCCGACCGACTACTTCCTCTACCTGCCGCTGCTCCCCGAGGTCGCCGCCGGCATCCTCGAGCCGCGCCGGGTGTCCGTGTCGCTCGCCGCGACGCTGCCCGGCGTCCGCGTGCTGCTCGGCGAGGTCGACGGCTTGGATCTGGCCGCGCGGACCGTCTCGTACGCCGACCCCGACGGCGGCAGGCACAGCATCGGCTACCACCGTCTCGTCCTCGCGGCCGGCAGCGTGAACAAGCTGCTGCCGGTGCCCGGCGTCACCGAGTACGCGCACGGCTTCCGGGGCATCCCCGAGGCCCTGTACCTGCGCGACCACATCACCCGCCAGATCGAGATGGCGGAGACGGCCGAGGACCCTGCCGAGCGGGAGGCCCGGTCCACGTTCGTCGTGGTCGGTGCGGGTTACACGGGTACGGAGGTGGCCGCGCAGGGCGTCCTGTTCACGAAGGCGCTCACCCGTAACCGGCCCGGGGTGCACCCGCGCTGGCTGCTCATCGACACGGCCGACCGGGTGCTGCCGTCGCTCGACCCGCGGCTTGCCGTGGCGGCCGACGAGGTGCTGCGCCGCCGCGGGGTGGAGGTGCTGTTGAAGAGCTCGGTCGAGGAGGCCGGCCCGGAGGGCGTACGCCTCAGCGACGGCGACTTCGTGCCGACCCGCTCGCTGATCTGGTGCGTCGGCGTGCGCCCCGACCCGCTCGTCGCGGACCTCGGGCTGGAGGTGCGGCACGGCCGCCTGGTCGTGGACGAGTTCCTCACCGTGCCCGGCCACCCCGACGTGTACGCCGTCGGCGACGCGGCCGCCGTGCCCGACCTCACCCGTCCCGGGGAGCTCACCGGCATGACCGCTCAGCACGCCACCCGCCAGGGGAAGACCGCCGCGCACAACATCGCCGCCTCGTACGGCAAGGGCCGGCGCCGCGCGTACGTCCACCACGACCTCGGGTTCGTGGTCGACCTGGGCGGCCTGGACTCCGCGGCGAACCCGCTCGGGGTGCCGCTGCGGGGCTTCCCGGCCAAGGTGGTCACCCGCGGTTACCACCTGCTGTCGATGCCGGGCAACCGGGTGCGGGTCGCGGCGGACTGGCTGCTCGACACCGTGCTGCCCCGGCAGGGCGTGCAGCTGGGGCTGGTCTCGGCCGCGGCGGTGCCGCTGGACAGCGCCTTCCCGCAAGGGCTGCCCGACACCGGCGTGACCTCGAAGACACCCTGATCCCGTCACGCATGACCGGGTGCCGGTCGGGCACCAGGGGATGCGCGGTGCCGCGCGGGGCTGCGAGCCGCGTCTCATTCGCCGTTCAGCGGTCGGGAAGTGGCCGCAATCCTCCATACGATCATGCTCGAAGGCCGGTCGGGGATCGGCGACGGTACGGGGAAGGACCAGCCGATGTCGGCTACAGCAACAGAGTCACAGACCGGCGAGCACGCCGCGGGGCCGCATCCCCGTCGCTGGGCGGCGCTCGGGGTCATCGCGATCTCGCAGCTCATGGTGGTGCTCGACGCGACGATCGTGAACATCGCCCTGCCCAGCGCGCGGGCGGACCTCGGCATCACGGTGGCCGACCAGCAGTGGGTGGTGACGGCGTACACGCTCGCGTTCGGTGGTCTGCTGCTGCTCGGCGGCCGCATCGCCGACTACTGGGGCCGCAAGCGCACCTTCATGGTCGGCGCCATCGGCTTCGCCGTGGCCTCCGCGATCGGCGGCCTGGCGACCAGCGGGACGCTGCTCTTCGGCGCCCGCGCGCTGCAGGGCGCGTTCGGCGCGTTGCTCGCGCCGGCCTCGCTCGCCCTGCTCACGGTGCTGTTCACCGAGGCCCGCGAGCGGGCCAAGGCCTTCGCCGTGTACGGCGCCATCGCCGGCGGTGGTTCCGCGGTGGGCCTGCTGCTGGGCGGTGTGCTCACCGAGTACGCGAGCTGGCGCTGGTGCCTGCTGGTCAACATCCCGATCGCGCTGGTGGCGCTGGCGCTGGCCGTCCCGCTGGTGCCGGAGAGCAAGGCGCACGGCGACACCACGTACGACGTGCCCGGCGCGATCGTGGTGACGCTGGGCCTGGCCTCGCTGGTGTACGGCTTCACCGAGGCGGCCAAGCCGGACAAGGGCTGGGACGCGGGCACCACCTGGGGGTTCATCGGCGTGGGCCTGGCCCTGCTGGTGCTGTTCGTGGCCATCGAGCGCCGGACGCGGAACCCGCTGCTGCCGCTGCGCATCGTCCTCGACCGCAACCGGGGCGGGGCGTACGTGGCGTCGATGCTGGTCGGCGCGGGCCTCTTCGGCGCGTTCCTGTTCCTCACGCTGTACCTGCAGAACGTGCTGGGCTACACGCCGCTGCGGGCGGGCTTCGCGTCGTTGCCCGTCACCGTGGGTGTCCTGATCTCCGCGACGGTGGCCTCGAACCTGCTGCCGCGGACCGGCCCCAAGCCGCTCATGATCGTCGGTCCGGTGCTCGCCGCGGCGGGCATGATCTCGCTGCGCTTCATCGACCTGGACACCTCGTTCTGGGCGCACCTGATGCCCGCGCAGGTGCTGCTGGGGCTGGGCCTCGGGTTCACCTTCGTCCCGCTGTCGAGCCTGGCGCTGGTCGGCGTCCCGCAGCACGACGCCGGTGCGGCGAGCGCGGCGCTCAACGCGACCCAGCAGGTCGGCGGCTCGCTGGGTACGGCGTTGCTGAACACGATCGCCACCAGCGCGATCACCGCGTACCTGGTGGCGCATCCGCCACGCAGCCCGCAGGAGGGGCAGCAGGCGGCACTGGCGGCCCAGGTCGACGGGTATGCCGACGCCTTCACCTGGGCGGCGGCTCTGATCCTGGTGGCGTCCGTGGTCACCGCGGTCTTCATCAAGGTCGGCAAGGAGGAGCTGCCGGCGGGGGAGTCGGTCGCGCACGTCGGCTGACGAGCGTCGCGTTTCACCCGGTCAGGGGAGTTTAGTCCGATTGTCCGAGGGATCCGGCCGTCCGGTGTAGGCGGATCAGCTCGGGCAAAACGGCTATACGTCATAATTCGGTCATGGAATCTCGTCGTGCACTCTCCATGGCCGTGGCCGGTCTCCTGGGCGGCACCCTGCTCGGTGTCCCGGCGGCGGACGCCGCGCCCACGACGGCTCAGGCAGCCGCCGCCCGCGCGGCGGCCGTCCTGACCGCGGCCGCCGCAGCCGGCACGACGAGTGGCGCCGTGGTGGCGCGCTACAGCTTCGACGGCGGCCGGTCCAGCTCGATCCTCGACGAGTCGGGCCGCGGGCACACCCTGCGGCTCGTCTCCGGCAACGGCGGAACGGTCCGCGCCGTACCGCACCGCAGCGGGCAGGCCCTGCGCTTCCCGGCCAAGTGCGCCGGCGCCGGCTGTCCCCGGGCCGCCCTGCAGAGCTCCAGCTCGGCCGACCTCAACCCCGGTACGCGCAACATCTCGTACGGCGCGGAGATCCTGCTCGCCCCCAGCCAGACCAGCAAGGGGCAGAACATCGTGCAGAAGGGCTACTCGACCACGAGCAGCCAGTGGAAGCTGCAGATCGACGGCACCGCGGGCCTGCCCAGCTGTGTCCTGGTCGGCGCGAACCCCGGCATCAAGCTCGTCCGCAGCTCGGTGTCGGTGGCGGACGGCAGCTGGCACACCGTCGAGTGCCGGCGTACGAGCACCCTGCTCCGGGTGATCGTCGACGGGGCGGTCCGCGGCAGCCGCACCATCTCGCCCCGCCTCACCATCACCAACCGCCGCGCGCTGAGCATCGGCGCCAAGGGTGCGTACGCCGACAACGACCAGTTCCACGGCATCCTCGACAACATCTGGGTCCGCATCGGCTGACCGCGGCATCAGGCAGTGCTCGGCGCCGCCCGGTTCCGCAGCGCGAACTCGACGGCGGCCTCGACGTGCAGCCGGGACGTCGCGAAGACCGGCACGGGACTGTCGGCGGCCGAGATGAGCAGCTCGATCTCGGTGCACCCCAGAATGACACCCTGCGCGCCGGCAGCGACGAGGCGATCGATGACCCCGCGGTAGATCTGCCGCGACGGGTCCCGTACCTCGCCGAGGCACAGCTCGTCGTAGATGATCCGATGGACCTCGGCGCGGTCGGGCGCTTCCGGCACGATCACCTCGAGGCCGTGGCTCGCGAGCCGGTCCCGGTAGAAGTCCTGCTCCATGGTGAAGGCCGTACCGAGCAGGCCCACCGTCCTCACCCCCGCGGCGGTCACCGCCTCGGCCGTCGCGTCGGCCAGATGCAACAGCGGAATACCGATGGCGGCCTGCACCTCGTCGGCGACCTTGTGCATGGTGTTGGTGCACAGCACCAGCACGTCGGCCCCCGCGGCCTGAACGGCGGCAGCCGCCTCGCCGAGCAGTTGCCCCGCCTGCTCCCAGTGCGCACTGCTCTGCAGCCGCTCGATCTCCGCGAAGTCCACGGAGTAGAGCACGCACCGCGCCGAGTGCAGCCCGCCGAGGCGCTCCCGCACCATCTCGTTGGCCAGCCGGTAATAGTGTGCGCTGGATTCCCAGCTCATCCCGCCGAGCATCCCGATCGTCAGCATCCGGCCTTCTTACCAGGCGACGACCGGGTCAGGAGGGGGCGGCCAGCCCGGTCGCCATCGCCGTGACCAGTTGCGCGTCCGGGGTGTCGCCCGAGAGTTCCCAGGCGAAGGCGCCCCCGAGGTGGGTGCTCACGGCGTACGCCATCTTGGTCCTGATGGTCTCGGGGGTGTCGTAGCTCCACCAGCGGTCGCCGCAGAACGCGTAGGCCGTGCCGCCCACCGTGCCGGTCGGGGGACAGGTGCGGCGGAGGACGTCGTAGTCCTCCAGGCCCTCCTCGTAGCGGCCCCGCGCCGGTCCCGTCGCCTGCCCGCCCGGCGCCGCGCTGGTCACCCCGGACCAGCCGCGGCCGTAGAACCCCACGCCGAGCAGCACCTTCTCCGGCGGAACCCCCAGGCCGAGGAGGCCGCGCACGGCGGCGTCGGTGGTCGCGGCCGGTCGCGGGATTCCCGGGTACGCCCTCAGCGCCGAGTGTGGCGCGGTGGGCCCGGTGCCGCCGCCGGTGCCGAAGAAGTCGTAGGTCATGGCGCTCAGCCAGTCGGCGTGGCGGGCGATCGCGGCGTAGTCCGTGGCCCGCAGCTTGCCCAGGTCGGCCGGCACCGCCGCGGTCACCACGGCGTCCGGGCCGAGCTCGTGCCGCAGCGCCGCGACGATGCCGGCCAGCGCCTGCGGGCCGCTCTCGTCGCAGGTCAGCCCGCACGCGTTGGGGTACTCCCAGTCGACGTCGATGCCGTCGAAGAGCCCGGCCCAGCGGGGATCGCGGAGCAGCCGGGCGCACGAACGCGCGAAGGCACCGGGGTCCTGCGCTGCCTCGGTGAAGCCGCGGGAGCCGGTCCAGCCGCCGAACGACCACAGCACCCGCAGCCCGGGGTGGCGGGCCTTCAGCTTGCGCAGCTGCCCGAAGTTGCCCCGCAGGCCCTGGCCCGCCACGTCAGCGACCCCGTCCACACTGTTCCGCGCCGCGATCGGCTTGCCCTGGTCGGCCCACGTGTCACCGGTGGCGCAGGTGCCGTCGGTGACCTTGCCGAAGGCGTACACGAGATCGGTGAGCCGTCCCGCCGCGCCGGAGGTCTCCACGTCGCGCACCTGGTCGTTGCCCCAGTTCGTGAAGTATGCGACGACGCGCGGCATCGGACCTGCGGCCGAAGGCGCGGGCCGGGGTGGGTCCGCCGGAGCCGAGCAGCCGGCGAGCAGCGCCATGGCGGCGAGAACGGGTACGACCCGCACGCGGGCCTCCCCATCCCTCGCAGGTCCGGCGAACCTACCTCGACGGCGGCGCGGACGGCGTGGCCGCTAACCCGATCGTGTAGTCCTGGATCGTGTAACACGCCTCGTCGTCGATCGCGTTCGTCGACGGGTCGATGGTGATCCGCACCGGGTGCGCGTCTACCGGGTCCCGCTCCACCCGCACCACCTCGGCACCGGCCCGCTGAGCCGTGGCGGCCTCCTCCTCGAGCTGCCGCAGCGTCGGTACGAGATCCGCGATGCGCAGCATCAACGCCCTCTTCGCCGCCTGGTCAAGCCCTTCGGTGCCCGTCACCCTGCCGTCCGCGACAGTCACGCGGAACCGGCCGATGAGCGCGCGCTCGCCGCACTCGGAGCCCAGGGTGAACGCGTACTTCGCCGGGGGCGTCCAGGTGGCCGGCGCCGTTGCCGGGGCCACCGGCTCGGCGTCGGCGCAACCGCCCAGGAGCAGGGCCAGAGTGGCGTACGGGAGAAGTCGGCGCACGGGTCCCTCCAGGGAGTCGACGTACCGGTCCGACGCCGGCCGCCGGGGCACGGTTCCCCGGGTCACCCGTAGTGTCGTTCGCTACGCGGTCCGCACGGTCGCGACGCACTGTGCGATCGTTTTCTCGTGGCCGTACAAGCAGGTGGGAGGCGCAGGGACGACCTGCGCGCTCTGTTCGCCTGGCCGCGCGTCTACGACCGGGCGAAGGCGGTCGTCCGCAACGGCGTGACCACGTTCGTCGTCCTCACCGTGACGCTGTGGCTGATGCCGGGCGTCCGCGCCACCGACGTCGTCGACACCATGGGCCTGGTCCTGCTCGTCGCAGCGGTGGGCGCGGTGCTGCGGCCGCTGCTGCTGGCCGGGGTCATCGCCCTCGGTGGCTGGGGCGCGATGCTGCTCGGCGTCGTGGCCCAGGTCACCGTCATGGCCGTCGCCCTCGAGCTGGACCCGTCGAAGCGGCTCAGCGGCTGGCCCACCGTCGGGGTCGCCGCGCTGCTCGCGGTGATCTGCGCCGCGATCTTCGACTGGATGGTGGACAGCGGCACCGAGGACACGTTCATCAAGGAGGCCCGGCGCCTCATGCGCGGCATCCGGCGGCGGCAGGCCCGTCAGGCCGGCGGCCGGCTGCTCACGCTGCGCCGCCCGCGGCCGGGCACCGAACCGGGGCTGCTGATCATCCAGCTGGACGGGGTCGGTGAGCCGGTGCTGCGGTGGTCCGTACGCGCCGGCAACCTGCCGACCATCGGACGCTGGCTGCGCTCGGGCACCCACGTGATGCGCGGCTGGCACACCGGCCTGCCGTCGACCACCCCCGCCTCCCAGGCCGGCATCCTGCACGGCGCCTCCGGCCGGATCCCGGGCTTCCGGTGGTACGAGAAGGACACCGGCCGGCTGATGGTCTCCAACCGGCCCCGCGACGCGGCCGTGATCGAGTCGCGCCTCTCCGATGGCCGGGGCCTGCTGCGCGACGGCGGGGTCAGCATCGGCAACGCGTTCTCCGGCGACGCCGCTATCAACCTGCTCACGGTCAGCCACGCGGCGTTCCCGGGGCGCTCGGCGCGCGGCTGGGCGGCGTTCATGGCGAGCCCGTTCGGCTTCACCCGCGCGCTGGTGCTCGGCGTCGGCGAGGTCTTCACCGAGCTGCACCAGGCGCGGCTGCAGCGCCGGCGCAACCTGCAGCCGCGGGTCAGCCGCTCCGGCGCGTTCCTGGCCCTGCGGCCCGCCTCGATCCTGCTGCGCGACGTCAACGTGTCGCTGGTGGCCGAGCAGATGGCCCGCGGCGCCCCGGTCGTGTACTGCGACCTGGTCGACTACGACGAGGTGGCGCACCACGCCGGTCCCGCGCGGCCGGAGTCGCTGCGGCAGCTGGAGAGCCTCGACCGGATGCTCGGCGTGCTGGAGCGGCTGGGGGCCGAGGCGGCGCGGGCGTACCGCATCGTGGTGCTCTCGGACCACGGGCAGAGCCTGGGTGCCACGTTCCGGCAGCGCCACGGCGAGACGCTCGACCAGGCCGTCGCCCGGTTCTGCGGGCCGGATCCGGCCGAGGCGCCCCGCTCGCCCGCCGAGCAGGAGGCGACGAAGGAGCCGGACTACCCGACCGGCCCGGTCGCTCCGGTGCTCGTGGTCTCCTCCGGCAACCTGGCCCTCGTCTACCTGACCCGCCACGCGGAGCGGCTGGACCGCGCACGCATCGAGCAGATCTACCCGCGGCTGATCACCGGGCTCACCGGGCATCCCGGGATCGGGCTCGTGGTGGTGCAGGAGGAGGACGGGCCGGTCGCGTACGGCTCCGCGGGCAGCCACCGGTTGGCCGACGGCACCGTCGAGGGCGTGGACCCGCTGTTGCCGTACGGCCCGCAGGCCCGCGCGGACCTGCTGCGCCACCAGCGCTCCGAGCACGTCGGTGACCTCGTGCTGATCAGTACGGTGGACCCGGTGGCCAGCGAGGTGGCCGCGTTCGAGGAGCTCGTCGGCTCGCACGGCGGGCTGGGCGGCTGGCAGACCGAGGCGGTGCTGGTGCACCCGGCCGAGTGGCAGATCACCCACGGCGACCTGGACGGGCCGGACGCCGTCCACCGGCAGCTCGTGGACTGGCTGGACCTGCTGGGGCTGCGTACGCAGAGCGCCCGGCTGGACGAGTTGACCGCGCCCGCCCCGCCCGCGATCGAGCAGTTCGCGATCGCCGAGGAGGACCGCGACGGCGCGGCGGCGCGACTTTCGCACAGCCGTGATGGTTGATTGAAATGTGCGTTTTATCCTTTTTGCACGGCGGCTGCTGCTGACCGTCGCCGCCGCCACCGCCCTGGTCACCGCCTCCGGATCGGCGCCCGCGCTCGCGGTCAGCGCCGGCCCCGACAAGGCACCGCTCTTCAACGGTTCCGTGTACGCGATCGCGTACCGCGGCGGGACCGCGTACGTCGGAGGGTCGTTCACCAGCGTGAGCTGGGGCGGGCGTACGTACGCGCGGGCCCGCCTCGCCGCCTTCGACGCATCCTCCGGCACGTTGCTGAGCTGGGCGCCGGCGGCAAACAGCACCGTACGGGCCCTCGCCGTCAGCGGCTCCTCGGTGTACGCGGGCGGTAACTTCACCACCGTCTCCGGCCGCTCCCGGGACAACCTGGTCCGCCTCGACGCGGCCACCGGCGCGGTCGGAAGCTTCGCGCACCGGGTCAGCGGGGTGCCGTACGCCCTCGCCGCCGGCAACGGCCGCCTCTACGCCGGCGGCAGCTTCACCGCGGTGGACGGCTCCACCCGGCGCAACCTGGCCGCCTTCTCGCTGACCAGCGGCGCCCTGGACGGCGGCTGGCGGCCCAGCGCCGACGACTCGGTGCACGCGCTCGCCGTCACCAGCTCGCGGGTCTACCTGGGTGGCTCGTTCCACCTGATCAACGGGGTCAGCCGGACCCTGCGCGTCGCGGCGGTCAGCCCGTCCGGCGGCTCGGTCGACCGCGGCTTCCTGCCGACGGCTCCGGCCCAGGTCAACGGGCTCGCCACCGACTCCGCCGGGGTGTACGCGGCCACCGGCGGCCAGGGCGGCCGGGCGATCGCGTACACCACCGGCGGCACGATGCGCTGGCAGCGGGTCTTCGACGGCGACGCGGTGGCGGTCGCCGCGCTGGGCGGGACGATCTACGTGGGCGGCCACTTCGACCGGGCCTGCACCACCGTCAACAACGGTGCGCACGGCGCCTGCACCGACGGCTCGGTGTCCCGGGTCAAGCTCGCCGCCATCAGCGGACGCGGCGCGCTCACCGGCTGGGCACCGCAGGCCAACGGCGTGATCGGCGTCCGTGCGCTGGTGGTCGACCGCACCCGCGGCGCGATCGGTGCGGGCGGCGACTTCACCACCATCGGCGGCCAGAACCGTAAGCGGTACGCGTCCTTCCACTGACGTCCCGGCCCGGCGACGGTGCTCACTGCTGAAGTTTGGCCAGCGTGAGCACCTCGCCCCGGATGCCCCAGCCGCCGTCGGCGACCTCGTCCACCAGCACCATGGTGGTGGCGCGGACGTCGTCGCCGAAGGTCTCGGCGTACAGGTCGGTGACCTTGGTGATCAGCTCCTCCTTCTGGGCCGGGCCGAGCAGGCCCGCGGGCACCTTGAGGTTCGCGAACGGCATGGTGTCTCCTTCATCGTGGTCCGGCCTCCCACGGTGACCGGCCGACCGGGCGGGAACCAGGGGACGTCAACCCCTGGCTGAGCCGCCCGGGCCCGGTGACACTGGGAGGATGGATCTTGCGGAGCTGGGGGCGTTCCTGCAGTCCCGGCGCGCGGCGATCACCCCGGCCGAGGTGGGCCTGCCGCCCGGCCCGCGCCGCCGGGTCGCGGGCCTGCGCCGCGACGAGGTGGCCGTTCTCGCCGGCGCCTCTGTCGACTACTACACCGAGCTGGAACGCGGTCGCGGCGCCCAGCCCTCGCCGCAGGTGCTCGGCGCGCTGGCCCGGGCCCTGCGCTTGGGCGACGACGAACGCGACTACCTCTTCCGGCTCGCCGGCCACCTCACCCCGCCGCCGCGGCCGGCCATGCCGCAGGCCGTCCAACCCGCCCTGAGGTCGCTGCTCGACCGTCTCGGCGCCACGCCCGCCCGGATCCTCACCGACCTGCACGAGACCCTGGCGCAGAACGACCTCGCCACCGAGCTGCTCGGCGTGCCCGAACCAGGCAGTTTCCTCGAGCGCTGGTTCACCGATCCGGCCGCCCGGCACGTCTACCCGGCCGAGGACCACCCGCACCACTCCCGGGTGCTCGTCCACGACCTGCGCGCGGCCGTCGCCCGCCGCGGCCCGCACACGGAAGCCTCGGACCTGGTGGCTGAGCTCCGGGAAGCCAGTGCTGAGTTCCGTACGCTGTGGGAGACCGGGAACGTCGCGGTCCGTCGCGGCGACCGGAAGCGGATCAACCATCCCGTACGCGGCACGCTCACGGTGATCTGCGAGAACCTGTTCAGCGAGGACGGCCGCCAGCGCCTCCAGTTCTTCACGCCATTGCCGGATGTAACACAATGAGCCGGTGCGGATCACGACGCTCGGCCCGCTGGCCGTCGACGGCCGGCCGGTGCGCGGTGAGCGCCTCGCCGCGGTGATCCGCGAGCTCGCCGCCGCCCGGGGCCGTGCGGTCTCGGCGGCCGCGCTCGTCGACGCGGTCTGGGACGGCGACCCGCCCGAGGACGCCGCCGGTGCGGTGCAGGCGCTGGTCTCCCGGGTACGCCGCCTCGGCCTGCCGGTCGTGGCCGTGGCGGGCGGCTACCGGGTGCCCGCCGACCAGGTCGAGACCGACGTCGTCGCCGCTCGCGCGCTGGTGGACCGGGGCCGCGCCGCCCTCGGTGCCGGTGCGGTGGCCGACGCGCGCCGGGCCGCCGAGGAGGCCCGCGCGTTCTTCCCCGAGGTGCCCGAGCTCACCGGCGTGGAGGCCGCCCGGCTGTTCAGCGACGTCGCGGCGTTGCGGTCCGAGGCGGCGCTGGCCGGCGGGGGGCCGTACGAGGAAGCGGACCTGCGGCTGCTGGCCGGGCGTACGCCGCCGGACGAGCCCGCCACCGCGCTGCTGGTGCGGGTGCTGGCGGCGCAGGGCCGGGACGCCGAGGCGCTCGCGGTGGTCGACGAGCTGCGCCGCGAGCTGGCCGACCGGTACGGCACCGATCCGTCCCCGGTGATCGCCGACGTGCACCTCGCGCTGCTGCGCGGCGAGCTCAGGCCCGCGGCGCAGTCCCGTCCCCCGTCCCGGGCCGCGATGCCGCGTTCCTGGCAGCGGCCCGGCACCCCGCTGGTGGGCCGCGACGGCGACGTGGCGGCGGTGGAGGCGGCGCTGGCCGAGGCACCGCTCGTGACGATCGTGGCGACCGGCGGGGCCGGCAAGACCCGGCTCGCGGCCGAGGTGGCCCGCCGGGCGTCCGGCCCGGTCCGCGTCATCGAGCTCGCCGGCATCCGGGCGCCGGGCGAGGTGCTGCCCGCGGTGGTCGCCGCGCTCGGCGGGGCGGAGACGGCCGTGCCCGCCCCGGCGCTGACCCTCGAGCGGCGGGTGCTGAGCCCGGAGGACCGGCTGCGCGTGGCCGCGCCGGAGCTCGACGGGCTCGTCGTGCTGGACAACTGCGAGCACGTCCTGGACGCGGCCGCGGCGGCCGTCGCCGACCTGCTCGCGGTCGCCGCACCGGAGCTGACGGTGCTGGCCACGAGCCGGGCGCCGCTCGGGCTGGCCGGGGAGGCGGTGCACCGGCTGCGGACGCTGCCCGACGGCGAGGCGATCCGCCTGCTGGAGAGCCGGGCCCGGGCCGGCGGCGCCGTGTCCACCTGGGACGACGCGCAGGCGCTCGCCCTGTGCCATCGTCTCGACAACCTGCCGCTCGCCCTCGAGCTGGCCGCCGCCAAGCTGCGGCACATGCCCGTCGACGACGTGCTGACCGGGCTGGACGACCGGTTCACCCTGCTGGACGACGCGCTGCGCGGCCTGCCCGAGCGGCACGCGAGCCTGTGGGCGATGGTCGACTGGAGCAGGGAGCTGCTCAAGCCCGCCGACCAGGAGCTGATGCAGCGGCTGGCGGTGATCCCGGCCTCGTTCACCGCTGACACGGCAGCTGCGGTCGCCGAGGTGCCCGACGTCCGCCGCGGCCTGGCCGTCCTGGTCGAGCAGTCCCTGCTCACGCTCGAGGACGGCGAGGGCGGCCCGCCGCGCTATCGCATGCTCGAGACCGTCCGCGAGTACGGCGAGGCCCGGCTCGGCGACCGCGCCGAGGCGATGGCCGGCCTGGTCGCGTGGGCCCGGAACCGCTCGGTGGAGCTGGCGGCCGAGCAGATCGGGCCGCGGCAGCTCGACGTCCTCGCCGCGACGGCCCGCGAGCAGGAGAACCTCGTCGCGGCGCTGCGCTGGGCGGTGGACCGCGACGACGAGGCCGCCGCGGTGGACGTCAGCGCCTCGATCTTCTACCTCTGGCAGGTGCGTGGCCTGCACGTCGAGGTCTCCGGCTGGGGGCGGACGCTGCTGCACACCGACGACCCGGTGGCGCGGATGCGCTCGGCCGTGGCCGGCGGACACGCGGACGGCAGGGCGCTCCCGAACGCCGACCGGCTGGCCGCCCTCTGCCTCATGCTCGGCATCAACGCCGGCATCACCGGCCCGGTCCGGGTCGCCGTGCTGGCCCGCCGCGCCCTGCGCCGGGTCGTCGCCGAGCGGTCCGCCGAGATCTCGCCGCGCTACCTCGCGCTGGCGGCGCAGCTTCCCCGGCTCGACCGGTTCGAATCGCAGGACGCACTGCGGGGCGCCGAGGAGCTGATCGGGCACGCCGACCCGTACGTGCAGGCGCTGGCGCTGTTCATGCGGGCGGTGCTGCGCGAGAACGGCGGCATGCCCGAGGAGTCGCTCAACGACGCCAAGGCCGCGTACGCCCGCTTCGAGGCGGTCGGCGACCACTGGGGCATGGCGATGTCGGCCGGGGCGATCGGGCAGTCCATGACCCCTCAGCAAGAGGAGTCGGTGC
Organism: Nucisporomicrobium flavum; assembly: GCF_016464385.1. GTDB lineage: Bacteria > Actinomycetota > Actinomycetes > Mycobacteriales > Micromonosporaceae > Actinoplanes > Actinoplanes flavus_A. Next base: position 216,560 of record NZ_JADMLH010000014.1, read on the forward strand.
AGTGGCTCCGGCGCGGCGTGGAGCACATGGAGATGCTGGGAGCCGCGCAGGACGCCCGGTCGATCCGCGTGGTGCTGGACGGGCAACTCGCCGCGGCCGGCGATGCCGAGGCGGAACGCCGGTTGCACGAGACGGCGACGTCGGGCCACGCCGAGCCGGAGCAGGTCGCGCAGGCGTACCTGAGCCTCGCCCACCTGGCGTGGCAGCGGCGCGACCACGACGAGACGCTGAGGTGCGCCGACGCGGTGATGCGCACGCTCGGCCAGTTCACCCAGCCGGTGCCGCAGCTGCGGGTCCTGTTCGAGGTCACCGTGGCGGCCCTGTACGTGACGGTCGCCGCTGAGCGGCCGGTCGAGGGGGCCGACGCGCGGGCGGCGGCGCTGCTCGCTCAGGTCCGGGACGAAGGGCTGCCGTTGCAGGACGCCCAGTTCGCGGGTGGGTGGGCGCTGGGCGGCGCCGCGCTGGCCGCGTACCGCGGGGATGTGGACGGTGCGGGGGAGCTCTGGGCGGCGGCCCGCCGGATCGGCGCCTACGACCGGATGATGTTCCCGTCCGGGGACACCGGACGGCTCGCGGTGGCCCTCGGGGACGAGGACCACCGCAAGGCGTTGCTGGCCGCGCACGCCGATGAGCAGGTGACGGCGACCGTCGCGCGCATCCACGAGCTCATGGCGCGCCTGCTCAACTAGCCTTCCGCCGGTACGCCCGCAGCGCCAGCGGCATGAACACCACGACGAACCCGGCGCACCAGGCGAGCGTCCACCAGATGTGGTTGCCGATCGGCGTACCGAGGAACAGCCCGCGGGTCGCGCCGACCAGGTGCGTCAACGGGTTGACGTCCACGAAACCCTGCATCCAGCCGGGCAGCGTCTCGGTGCCGACGAAGACGTTGGATGCGAAGCTCAGCGGCATGATCAGCGCGAACATCAGGCCCTGCACCGCGCCGGGGGTCCGTACGTTCATCGCGACGAAGACCGGCAGCCAGCTCAGGCACAGCGCGAACAGCACGGCGAGCAGGCATCCGGCGAGCGCGCTCAACGGGTCGGTGGTGATCCGGAAGCCCATCACGTACCCGATCGCCAGGGTCACCCCGGTGACGATCACGTAGCGGACGATGTCGCCGAGCACCGCGCCGACCAGCGGCGCCGAGCGGGGCACCGGCAGCGACCGGAACCGGTCGAAGATGCCCTTCTGCAGGTCGGTGTTGAGGTTGACGCCGATCGCGATGCAGCCGGTGGCGATGGTCTGCGCCAGGATGCCGGGCAGCAGGAACTGCAGGTAGTCGTGGGTGGAGCCGGCGACCGCGCCGCCGAAGATGTACACGAAGATGACCAGGAACAGCGCCGGCTGCAGGGTCACGTCGATGAGCGCCTCGGGCGTCCGCGCGGTCTTGATCAGGCTGCGTTTGGTCAGGGCCAGGGAATGCCGCAACAACCTCAGCGGGCGCTTGCGTGGTACGGCCTCGGCCGGCATGACCGGGTTGGAACGGGACGGCTTGGCGGCGAGCGTGGTGGTCATGCGGGAACCTCTTCCTTCTGGGGTGCGCCGGTCAGCGTGAAGAAGACTTCGTCGAGGCTGGGCAGGTGCAGGGACAGTTCGGTGACGGCGACACCGGCGCCGGCCAGCCGTGCGACCGCCTCGGTCAGCGCCGCGTCACCGGCCACCGGGACGGCGAGGACGCCCTTGCGGATCTCGTCGGCCGCCGCGCCCGTCGACACCTCGGACAGGATCGCCGCGGTGCGCCCCAGGTCGGTCAGGTCGGCCGGGCGTACCTCCAGGGTCTGGCCGCCGACCACCCGCTTGAGCCCGTCCGGGGTGTCGTGGGCGATGACCCGGCCGTGGTCGATCACGGTGATCTCGTCGGCCAGCGCGTCGGCCTCCTCCAGGTACTGCGTGGTGAGCAGCACCGTCGCGCCGCCGGCCACCAGCGTGCGGACGACGTCCCACATGTCCTCGCGCTTGGCGGGGTCGAGGCCCGTGGTGGGTTCGTCCAGGAAGATCACGGCGGGGGAGCCGACCAGGCTCGCCGCCAGGTCGAGGCGCCGGCGCATGCCGCCCGAGTACGTCTTCGCCATCCGGTCGGCGGCGTCGGTGAGGTCGAACCACTCGAGCAGCTCCGCGGCCCGCCGCCGCGCGCCGGCCCGGCCGAGGTCGAGCAGCGTGCCGAAGAGCTCCAGGTTCTGCCGGCCGGTCAGGTCCTCGTCGACGGAGGCGTACTGGCCGGTCAGGCCGATCGACTGGCGGACCCGCTCGGCGTCGCGGACGACGTCGTGGCCGGCGATCCGCGCCGAGCCGCCGTCCGGGGTGAGGAGCGTGGAGAGGATCCGTACGGCGGTGGTCTTGCCGGCGCCGTTGGGCCCCAGCACCCCCAGCACCGTGCCGCGCGGTACGGCGAGGTCGACGCCCTGCAGCGCCTTCGTCCTGCCGAAGTGCTTGACGAGGCCCTCGGCCTCGATGATCAGGTCTGCTGTCATGCCGCCCAGCGTGCGCGGCGCCGCTGACACGGCGCCGACATCGTGCCGACACGGCCTGACAGGCGGCTACAGACCCCGGTCGCGGATCTGCCGCTCGATGACGTTCCAGTAGCGTCCCGGCGCGACGCGGGCCAGCAGGTCGGCGAGCTTCGCCACCCGGGTGATCACCAGCCGGGGCTTGCGTGACTGGACGGCCGCGACGATCTGCCGCGCCGCCTCCTCCGGCGGCAGGGTCAGCGCCTTCTCGGTGAACCGCTCGATCTGCGCCGCCTGCCGGCCGTCCACGTCCGGCCCGCTCAGCCGCGCGTTACGGGCGATGTTGGTGCGTACGCCGCCGGGGTGCACCACGGTCACGCCGACCCGGCCGGCCAGCTCGTGCCGCAGCGCCTCGGAGAAGCCGCGGACGCCGTACTTGCTCGTCGCGTACGCGACCTGGGCCGGCGGCGCTATCAGCCCGAACAGGCTGGAGATGTTCACGACGTGCGAACCGGGACGGCTCAGCAGCTGGGGCAGGAACGCCTTGGTCATCCGGACGACCGCGTGCAGGTTGATCTCCATCAGCCAGTCGAAGTCCTTGAGGCTGTTCTGCTCGAACGTGCCGCTCAGCGCGACGCCGGCGTTGTTGACCAGCAGGTCCGCGCCGCCGTGCCGGGCGGCCACCTCGGCGGCCAGGTCGGCGCGGTCGCCGCCGTCGGCGAGATCGATCACGTACGTGTCCACCTCGGCCGCGCCGATCTGCCGGGCGGTCTCGGCGACCCGGGCCAGCCCGTCGGCGTCCCGGTCGACCAGCACGAGCACCGACCGGCGCTTCGCGAGGTCGAGCGCGAGCGCGGCGCCGATGCCGCTCGCCGCGCCGGTGATCACGCACGTACGCCCCGCGAACGCGAATCTTTCCATCGATCGATTATCACCGCTGAGGCGCCGAACCACGCCACATGTGACGCGTACCGGTCGCGCTGGCCGTCCCATGAGGGCGGCGCGCCGGTGCTGCGGTTGTCCCGCCTCGGCGACGCGTACCTGGAGAAAGCTCAGGATCGCGCGGTCTTGCGCGCGGCAGTCTTCCGGGCCGTCGCGGTGCTCGCGGTCTCGGTTTCCGGCTGCGGGTCCGGGGTCGACGCGGCCCGGTCGCGTTCCTTCTCGCGGCGGATCATGTCGGCCAGGAGCTGCTTGTCGTACTTCGCCTCGGCGGCCCGGGCCTTGTCGCGCGCCTTGCCGGCCTTCGCCGCGGCCTTCTTGCGTGCCTTGAGCAGCTCGGCCCGCCGCTGCCGGGCGGCCTTCAGTGACCGCTTCAGGCGGGCCGCCTCGTCGACGGCGTTGCGCAGCGACTGCTGCTGTTGCGTCGTCAGGTCGGCGATCGTCCTGAGCTGGTTGTCGAGGTCGGTCACGGTCGCCTCGGCCCGTTCGGCGGCGGCGCCGGCGGCACCGGCCCGGTCCCGGCGGCGGTCGAGTGTCTGGTCGGTTGCGGTCACGGTCATCACTCCCATCCGGTCCTTCCCCAGCGGTACCCGGACGGGTGACGGTCAAGCCTGCGAGTCGACTTCCACCGTCTCGTCGTCGGCGGCCGCGGCCCGGGCGCGGCGCCGGCGGATGTGGCGCATGTGCAGGGCGGCGTACGCCCCGATGGCCAGCACGATCGCGGCGAGCGCCCACCACTTGTACTTGTGGGCGTGGTCGATGATGTCGACGAGGTGGGTGCCGAGCAGGTACGCCACCGTGGTCCACCAGCCCACCCAGAGCGCGGCCCCGATCGCGTTGTACAGCAGGAACGTGCGCCACGGCATCGCGGTGATCCCCGCGATCACGCCGTTGAGCTGCCGCAGCCCGTCGATGAACCGGGCGACCAGGACGACCCGGTTGCCGCGCCGGGCGAAGAACTTCTCGGCCCGTTCGAGCCGCTCGGGCGTGATGAAGATGTACCGGCCGAACCGGTGCACCGCCTTGCGGCCGCCGCGCACGCCGATCCAGTAGCCGACGTTGTCGCCGAGCACCGCCGCGACGAAGGAGACCGCCGCCACGGCGAAGATGTCGAGCCGCCCCCAGCTGGAGTAGATCGCCGCGGCGACCATGATCGTCTGGCCGGGCGCCGGCACGCCGAAGCTCTCCACCCCGATGACCCCGGCCACCGCCAGATATCCCCAGTTGTCCAGGATCGGGGCCACCCCGTGCAGGAAGCTCGGCAGGTCGTCGGTGGGCGGCATGGGTCCTCAAGCGCTCCCGTCATCGGTGTGGGGCGGCGGCCCCTGTGGCCTGACACGGTATCCGCCGGGCGGGCGGCCAAACACGGGTGTGCCCCGACGATCCCTCGCCGGGGCACCCGATGTCGTGCTTACGCGGTGATAGCAACCGCTATGCAACGAAGGTTAGTTCTGCGGTGGCACGTCGCCCGGGCCGCTGCCCCACGTACGGCTCGGGGTCGTACTCAGGGTGTAACTGAGCTTGCCGCCCTTGGTGACCGCCGAGGCCGGAAGCCAGCCCTTGGTGGTCGCCTTGCCGTCGACGGTGAGTTTCTGGACGTAGATCGCCTTGGCGTCGGTACGCGGCGCTTCGATCGTCAGATCCGCGCCGCTGCCCAGGTGCACCACCGCGCGGGGGAAGAGCGGGCTGGTCAGGGCCAGTTCCGCGCGGGTCGGCACGGTCGGGTAGAGGCCCAGGGCGGAGAAGACGTACCAGGCGCTCATCGTGCCGGCGTCGTCGTTGCCCGGGATGCCGCCGGTGCCGTTGCTCCACTTCCCGTCGATGATCGCCCGGACCGTCTCCTGCGTCTTGTACGCCGCCCCGAAGTAGTTGTAGAGGTACGGCGTCTGGATGTCCGGCTCGTTGGTCGCGTCGAACTTCGTGCCGCTCGTGGCGCTCAGGTCGAACGTGCCGTCGGGCTTGCGGAAGAAGCCGTCCAGCCGCTCGATGGCCGTGGCGGTGCCGCCCATCTTCTCGGCGAGCGTCACCACGTCGGAGTACACCATCCAGGTGTACTGGGCGCTGCTGCCCTCGACGAAACCGGTGCCGGTGGACGGGCTGAAGCCCTCGGCCCAGGTGCCGTCGCTGTAGCGGTCCCGCATCCAGCCCACGGCCGCTCCGTCGGCGGGCACCGGGGTCGGTACGGCCGGGTCGGCCAGCTCCAGCTCGGCGAGCTGCACGATCGGCGCGCCGCCGTTCGCGGTCACGTTCAGGCGGTAGTACGCGTACGGCTTCGGGTCGCTGACCTCGTACTCCTTGGTCTGCCCGCGCTTGTCGAAGCTCTCGCCGGACCGGGAGTCGACCGTCGTCCACGTGCTGCCGTCGGCGGAGCCCTGCAGCTCCCAGTCCTTCGGGTCGCGCTCGGGGACGTCGTTGGCGGAGGTGAGGGCGTACCGGTTCACGGTCAGCGGCGAGCCGAGCTTCGCCTGGATCCAGCCGGTGGTGGCGAACGTGAGCCACTTGGTGCCCTTGTCGCCGTCGAACGCCTGCGCCTTGCCCTCGAACGGGGCGTTCTCGGCGCTGGCCTGGATCTCGGTGATCCGCTCCCGGATGTTGTGCTCGAGCCCCGGGTCGGCCTTGGCCTGCGGGTCGAAGACGTTGCGCCAGTTGTGCGACCGGTCCAGGAACTCCGCGTGCTTCTCGTCGTCGCCGAGCGCCTTGGCGAGCTCCGCGATGCCGTAGTCGGCCGCCGCGTCCTCCAGCGTCTCCGCCGCGCCGCCCCAGCAGTGGCAGTCGTCGGCCGGCACGTAGCCGAGCTTCAGGTACTTGTCGAGGGCCGGGCGCTGGCCCACGCACTCGACGTTGCAGCCGGCGTCGCTGGAGTCGTTGGCCGTCGGCACGGTGGCCGCGTGCACGAGCGAGTCGAACGCGCCCTTGACGTCGAAGTCGCGGGCGCCGAAGGCGTGCATGCCGGCGACGGCTGCCGCCGCCGGGTCGCCTGACATGACCGCGGTCTTGCCGTGCTGCAGCAGCCACCGGTCCCACTCGCCGTCGCGCTGGGTGGCGTAGTTGAAGAGGCTCTGCGCGTAGTCGCTCGCCATCTTCTGGTCGAGCAGGGCGAGCAACTGCACCTGCGCCCGGTACACGTCCCAGCCGGAGAACGTCCCGTATTGCGCCTTCTGTCCTGTGGACAACGTGTGGATTTCGTCGTCGGCGCCGTAGTAGCGGCCGTCGACGTCACTGGTCAGCGTCGGCTCGAGCATCGAGTGGTACAGCGCCGTGTAGAAGGTCGTCTTCTGGTCCTCGGTGCCGCCGCCGATGCCGATCTTCTTCAGCCGCTGCGACCACGCGGCCCGCGCGCCGGCCTGGATCGCGGCGAAGCTCAGCCGCTCCGGCGACTCCGCGGCGAGGTTCTTCTGCGCGCCGTCGAGGCTCACGTACGAGATCGCCACGCGCATGCCCACGCTGGTGGTGCCGGGGGCGAAGGTCACGTACCCGCCCGAGCCCTTGCCGGCGTTCGGCCGGCCGGTCGAGCTGTATCCGCTGCCGCCCTGGGCGTCCGTGCCGCCGGGGGTCAGCGTGGTGTCCTTCCACGTACCCGTGGCAGCGAACGGCTTGTCCAGTTTCGCGACGAAGTGCAGCGTGTAGTAGGCGTGCGAGTTGTTGGTGCTCTGCGGGCCGCAGAAGTTGCCCGCGCTCACCGAGCCGGTGACCGTCTGTGTCGCCGGGTCGATGTGGACCGTCGCGTCTTCGCTGCCGGTCTCCGACAGCGAGGTGCGGAACAGCAGGCTGGCCGCCTTGTCGGCGGGGAACGTGAACTTCCCGAATCCCGTACGCGGCGTCGCGGTCAGTTCCGCCCCGGCGCCGCTGTCCAGCCCGACCTTGTACCAGCCCGGCTTGGCGGCCTCGTTGGCGTGCGAGAACGTGCTGGCGTAGACCGCGTCGGTGGCGTCCGCGGTCGGCGACCCGGCCACCTCACCGACGTGCGGCATGATCGGGATGTCCCCGTTGGCGCCCGAGCAACCGACGCCGCTGAGGTGCGTCAGGCTCAGGCCCCGGATGCGCGTCGCCGTGTACTGGTAGCCGCCCGGTGCGGGCGTCGACAGCTGGTTGCCGCGCGAGGTCTGCGGGCTCCACGCCAGCATGCCGAACGGCGTGACCGCGCCCGGGTACGTGTTGCCGAGGTTCGTGCTGCCGATGAACGGGTTGACGTACGACGCCGGCTCCGCGACCAAGGGCGGTAGGGGCGCGGCGGCCTGCGCGGCCGCGCCGATCGGAACGGTCAGCGCCACCCCGGCGAGGGCGGCGACGGTACGGAGTCCGAGCATGCGGGGTCCCCCTGATGACATCGATGTCAGACCATGTCGGAGGTCAGCCTCCATCGACTCGATCCGATGTGTCAACCACCCGCGCCGAGGTGTACACCCGGTGAACTCGGTCCGTGGTTGAACTGTCGCCCGGTGAGATCCGTTCCTCCTCCTGGAACGTTCGCCACGAGGAGGACCCCGTCTTGTCTGTCTCCCTGCGGGAAGTGCTGGCCACCCGCCTGCGCCGGTCGGCCACGCCCACCTCCCCGGAGGCCCCCGCCGAGCCGACGTCCCCCGAACCGGCCGCCGTCGCCGAGCCGGCCACCGCCGCCGCTGAGCCGACGTCCTCCGCCGCCGAGCCGCCGACCGCCGAGCCGGCCGCCGCTGCCGCCGAGCCGGCCGCCGCTGCCGCCGAGCCGAGTCGTCTGCGCCGGGTCGCCGGGCGCGCCCTCACCGCCGGCGCGATCGTGTTGATCTTCGCCGGGCTGATCATGCCGAACATCGTCAACCGGCTCGAACGCCCCGGCACGTACGTCCGCCTCCCGATCGAGGGCTTCCTCGCGCTCGGCCTGCTCCTGGTCCTGCCCGGCCGCTGGAAGCGGATCGTCGCCGGCGTGCTCGGCGCCGGCCTCGGCCTGCTGATGGTGGAGAAGTCCCTGGACATGGGCTTCTACCAGGTACTGGCCCGCCCGTTCGACCCGGTCCTGGACTGGGTGCTGCTCGACGACGCCGAGGCGTTCCTGCGGGACTCGGCCGGCGAGGCGGGCGCCATCGGCGCGCTGATCGGCGTGATCGTCCTCGTCCTGGCGATCATGAGCCTGACGACGCTGGCGGCGCTGCGCATCGCCCGCGTGGCCGCGAAGCACCGTACGGCGACCGCGCGGACGGCGCTGGCCGGAACGGCGGTATGGGTGACCTGCTTCGTGCTGGGCGTCCAGGTCTTCGGCAACATGCCGGTGGCCGCCCGCGCCAGCGCCATGTACGCCTGGGACCGCGCCCACATGGTCCGCGGCGGCCTGCGCGACGAGGCGAACTTCGCCCGTGAGGTCAAGATCGACGCGTTCGCGAACGTACCGGGGGACCAGCTGCTCACCTCGCTGCGTGGCAAGGACCTGCTGCTGACGTTCGTGGAGAGCTACGGCCGCTCGGCGGTCGAGGACCCGGCGATCAACGCCGGCACGGTGGAGGTGCTCGACGAGGGCACCGCGACGCTCGCCAAGGCCGGGTACACCGCGAAGAGCGGCTGGCTGACCTCTCCGACCTTCGGCGGCGGCAGCTGGCTCGCCCACTCCACGCTGCTCTCCGGCCTGTGGATCAACAACCAGCAGCGGTACCGCAACCTCACCTCGAGCGAGCGGCTGACGCTGACCAGCCTGACCCGCAAGGCGGGCTTCGACACGATGAGCGTCATGCCGGGCGCGACCCGGGCCTGGCCGGAGGGCAACTTCTACGGCTACAACCGCGTCTACGACTCCCGCACCATGGGTTACGCCGGCCCGCGCTTCGGCTGGGGACCGCAGCCCGACCAGTACACGCTCTCGTGGCTTCAGAAGAACGTGCACGGCCCGGCGCACTCGCCTCTGTTCGTCGAGATGCCGCTGGTCTCGAGCCACACCCCGTGGGTGCCGATCCCCAGCATGATCGACTGGAACGACGTGGGCGACGGCTCGGTGTACGAGCAGATCCACGCGCGCGCCAAGAAGCCCGGCTCGGTCTGGAAGGACCCGGCGAAGGTCAGGCACGAGTACGCCCGCTCGATCCAGTACACGCTCTCGACGCTGATCTCGTACCTGGAGAAGTTCGGCGACGACGACACGGTCATGGTGTTTCTCGGCGACCACCAGCCCGCGCCGATCGTGGTCGGCGAGACCGCCAGCCACGACGTGCCGATCACGATCGTCGCCAAGGACCCGGCCGTGCTGGACAAGATCGCCGACTGGGGCTGGACCGACGGGCTGCGTCCCGCCGCGAGCGTCCCGGCGTTCCCGATGAACCAGTTCCGCGACAAGTTCCTGACCGCGTACGGCCCCTCGGGCGAGGTCGCGCGGGCGATGTCGCCGCCGCGCCGCTGACGCCTCAGGCCGTCGGCCGGGCCGCTCGCAGGCCGTCCAGCAGCAGGGTGCAGACGACCTGCAGTTCGTGGTCGATGCCCGGTTCCGTCCAGGCGCCGGCCAGGCCGGGGTGGTGGAACCGGGTGGTGGCGGTGAAGACGGCCCGGGCGGTCTCGGCCGGGTCGGCCCGCTGCAACGAGCCGTCGGTCATGCCGTCGGTGAGGATGGTCTCCAGCTGCCCCAGCAGGTCCGCCACGTGGTCGACCGCCGCGGCGCTGTCCTCGGTGACCAGGGCCTTGTAGGCGGCGAACAGTTCCGGATCGTCGTGGGCCTTGGCCCGCTTCGCGACCAGGAGGGCGGCGAGCCAGCGGCGCAGCCGCTGCGGCGGCGGGATCTCCGTGTCGCGCGCGATGGCCGCCAAGGTGTCCCGGTCACGGTTCAGCCAGCGCCGGGAGACGGCCTCGCGCAGTGCCGTCTTGGACGGGAAGTGCTTGTAGACGGCGGCGTGGCTGACGCCGAGCGCTCTGCCCACGTCCACCACGGTTGCCTTGGCCGGCCCGTGGCGGCGCAACACGTCCTCGGTGGCGGACAGGATCGCTTCGGCGTCCAGCGGTTCACGCGCCCGCATCAGGCGGCGCGGTTCGGCGAGGCGAGCATTTTCCGAGCGTACTGGGCGACTTGGTGACAGGTTTCAGATTATGTACTCTGTAACCCGTTCCAGCGAATGGGGGTCAGACGTGGCGATCTTGGTGACCGGTTCACGTGGGCAGGTGGGCGCCGCGGTCCTCGGCGAGTTGTTGGCCGCCGGGGCCCCGGTCCGCGCGTCCGCTCGCTCCCCGCAGCCGGGCGACTTCCCGCCCGGCGTCGACGCGGTGCGGGCCGACCTGACCGATCCGTCGACGTGGCCGGCGGCTCTCGCCGGCGTGCAGAAGGTGTTTCTGTACGCCCATCCGGAGACCGCGGCGGAGTTCGCGGCGGCGGCCGAGCGGGCCGGGGTCGAGCATGTGGTCCTGCTGTCGTCCTACACGGTGATGGCTGCGGACGCCGAGGCCAACCCGATCGGGCGGCGCCACCTCGCGGCGGAGCGGGAGCTGGCCGGTGCCCGTCTCACCCGGACCTTCGTGCGCCCCGGCTACTTCGCCACGAACTCGTTGCGCTGGCAGTCCATCCGCACCGACCGCGTGCTGCGCACCGCGTTCCCGGATGCGACGACCGCGCCGGTCCACGAGCGCGACATCGCCGCCGTGGCGGCGCGAGCGTTGCTGAACGACACCGCTGACGCCGCCTATCCGGTGCTCGGAGCGGGTCCGGTGACCATTCGGGATCAAGTCGCCGCGATCGCCGAGGCGCTGGGGGAGCCGGTGGTCCTGCAGGAGGTGGACGTCGACACGTACCGCGCCGACCTGATGACCCAGCTTCCCGGCCCGCTGGTCGAGCTCCTGATCCAGTCCGGCGGCAGCGTGCATCAGCTGCCGCCCGAGGTGGCCACCGACGCCGTGCCGGAGCTCCTCGGCCGGCCGGCCCTGACCTTCGCCGAATGGGCGCGCGACCACGCCGACGACTTCCGCTGAAGCCGCGCCGGGACAATCACGCCGTCCGGGTCGGGACTCGCCCGTGCCGTCCGGGTCGGGACTCGCCCACTGCTGTCAGGTCAGCACACGCCAGGTGTGCGGTTCGAGGGTGGCGGTGCCGCCGCCCGGGGCCGGCACCTCGGCGGGCTCGTTGCCCACGTTCAGGGCCATGACGAGCCGGTTGCCGTCGGCCGCCGCCTCGTAGACGAACTGCTCGTTCGTCAGATGCAGCGTCGTGGTCCGCGCGCGGTGCAGCCACGGGTTGCGGCGGCGAAGGGCGACCAGTTCCTGGTGTACGTGGTAGAGCGGGCGGCCGAACGGTGCCAGGTCCGCCGGCTTCTCGGGGAACGGCGGCCGGACCGCGTCGTCGCCGCCCGCCCGATCCTCCTTCACGCCGCGGAAGCCCTGCTCGTCGCCGGAATAGATGCTGGGCGTGCCGCCGACGGTCATCAGGACGGCGACGGCGAGCGGGATGTCGCGCTCGTCGCTGAGCCGGCTGGCGAGCCGCGTGACGTCGTGGTTGCCGGTGAACGTCTGCGGCACGAAGGCGGCGAGGAAGTCGTTGTGGCGTTCCATGGCCCAGCTGAGCTCGAAGAAGTTCCGCGACTCCAGCGCGCTCCAAATGGCCTTCCACAGCTCGTACTGGGTGACCGAGTCCATCGTGGAGCGCGACACGACGTCCTGGTAGTCGCCGTGGATCACCTCCCCGACGAAGTACGCCTCCGGGAACTCGGCCCGTACCCGGGGCAGCACCCGCGCCCAGAACGCGGCCGGGACGGCGTACGCGGCATCCAGGCGCCATCCGTCCGCGCCGCGCCGCAGCCAATGGATCATCACGTCGGCGACGTAGTCGGCGACGGCCGGTTCGAGATGGTTGAGGGCGACCAGCGCGCCGTGCCCCTCGAAGGTCGCGTAGTCCGGTTCGCTGCGCCCCTCCCGCCAGGTCAGCCGGAACCACCCGGCGGTCGGCGCCTCCCGGCCACGGGTGAGCACGTCCTGGAAGGCGGGGTGGCCGCGGCCGACATGGTTGAAGACCCCGTCGAGCAGCACCCGCAGCCCGCGCCCGTGGGCGGCGGCGACCAGCGCGTCGAAGTCGCCGTCGTCGCCCAGCCGGGGGTCGATGCGGAAGTGGTCGACGGTGTCGTACCCGTGGGTCTCGGACGCGAAGACCGGCCCGAGCATCAGCCCGGAGGCGCCCAGCTCAATTACGTAGTCCAGCCACGCGTCGAGGCGCCGCAGCCCGCCGTTGTCGTGCTCCGGGTACGCGCCGGCGAAGCCGAGCGGATACACCTGCCACCACACGGCGTGCTGAACCCACGAGGCCTCATTCATCGGGCCACTCTACGGCCGCCCGGCCACGGCGAGGCGCCGGCCCGAGCCGGGCGAGGCAGGGCTGCCTGGACGTGGCGAGGCGCAGGGCTGCCTGGACGTGGCGAGGCGCAGGGCTGCCTGGACGCGGCGAGGCTCAGGCCCAGTCGGACGCGGCGAGGCGCAGGCCTGAACCCGGGCGTCCCGGACATGGCGAAACGCCGGCCCGAACCGGGCCGGCGTTTCCTGGTGGTGCGAGGGTCAGAGGGTCTCGGCGGCGAGCTGGGTGCGCAGCTTGGTCAGGGCCTTGGTGAGCAGGCGGCTGACGTGCATCTGGGAGATGCCGATCTGCTCGGCGATCTGCGACTGGGTCAGGTTGCCGTAG
>NZ_JADMLH010000015.1 GCF_016464385.1 Nucisporomicrobium flavum
CGTAGCCGGCGAAGTCGACGCCGCGTTCGGGGTCGAACTTGTCGACGGCTTTGATCAGGCCGACGGTGGCGGTCTGGACGAGGTCGTCGGTGGGCTCGCCGCGGCCGGAGTAGCGGTGCGCGAGGTGGCGGGCCAGCGGCAGCCAGGCCTCGATCGCCCGGTCCCGCAGCATCGCGCGGGAGGGGTGACCGGAAGGCATCGCGGCCATCGCGTTGAGCAGATCGGCGGCGCTGTCCGCCGGCGCCTCGCTGATCCGGGTCGGTGCGTGAGTCGCGGTCGACTGGGTAACAGTCATGTCGTGGTCCTCCCTGGCCCCTGTCCGGAGAGCCGGCCCGGCGGTCAGCCGGGCCCGATCGGGTCGGGGATGTCGCTGTATCGGGTCGACGGTGGTCGATGAGACCCCCGTTGTCCAGGCACGCTTGGCCCGTTCGGTTACAACGACCTTAGCCGAGAGGTCGATCGCTGACTAGCCGAAAGTATGAGTCACTTTTAGTAGCTGCACGGTCACTGTCGATAATGTACGCAGCGTACGGGCTTGATCACTCAATGGCGACGGCGGGCCACCAGCAGCGCTCCCGCACCCGCCAGCACCACCCCGGCGGCGACCGCGGCGACCGGCCACCAGGGCACGCCCTCATCCTCCGCGAGCGCCACGGGCACCACGGCGGGGCTCGCCGAAGCGAGCGCGGCGGGGCTCGGCGCGACGGGCTCCGGAGGCCGCGTCTGCTCCGCCGGATCCCGGACGCTGAAGGCGTACGAGCCCTGGACCGGGTGACCGTCGCGGGACACCACCCGATAGGCGACCGTGTACCCGCCGTTCGGCAGGGCGTCGGTGAACGCCACCGAGCCCACCTTTCCGTCGGCTTCCGGCGTACCCGTGGCGATCTTCTGCTTGTCCGGCCCGGTGACGACGATGGTGAGGAAGCGGTCGTCGAGCTCCTGCAGGAACCGCAGCTCGACACCCTTAGGAGCATTCTTGAGCACGGCGTTCTTCGCAGGAACGGCCTCGACCATGGCGTTGTGCGCCTCCGCGGGGCCTGCGGCCGAGACGGCGACGACGGCAGCGACCACAGCGGCCGTCAGGAATCGGAGGATTCTCACGACTGTCCTTTCTGGATGGCTCAATGCAGCACCTGGTCGCCCACCCAGCCGCCCGGGGCACATCCGGGCGGCACCGCGAAGACCGCCGAGCCGATCGGGGTGATCCACTCGTTCAGCAGGTCCCGCTCGGCGAGCCGGCGCTGGATGGGTACGAACTGCCGCTCGACGTCCGCCTGGAACGACACGAAGATCAGCCCGCTGTCCGCCCGCCCGTCCGCCCCCGGCGCGCCGTCGTAGTTGTACGGCCGCCGCAGGATCCGCAGCGCCTCGTCGGACACGTGGGCCCGGGTGACGTGCGCGAAGTCCGGCATCACGGGCAGCCCGGTGGCGTCCACCGCGGCGAAGTCGGGCTCGTCCCGCTCGCGTATGCCAGTCAGCGGCGCACCGGTGTCCAGCCGGCGGCCGACCGCGAGCTCCTTGTCACGCCGGCCCAGCTGATCCCAGCGCTCCATCTCGGCGCGGATCCGCCGGACGACCATCGTGCTGCTGCCGTCCGGGCGCCACACCGCCGCGGCGAACGACGGCGTGCCGATCTCGGGGTTGCGCGTACCGTCCAGCTGGCCGAGCAGGTTGCGCTGGGTCTGCGTGTCGTCCTGGATACCCCGGCCGCGACGGAAACCCTGCTGCACCCACCGGACCGCGGCGAACGGCCGCGCATCCTTGACGAGTACGCGCTGAGCATGCGCGACGGTCACCGGGTCGTCGGCGCAGATCTGCAGCAGCAGGTCCCCGCCCGTCCAGCGGGGCAGCAGGCGGTCGATCGGGAAGCCCGGCAGCTCGCGTACGGGCGCCGCCACCCCCGCCGCCCGGTAGAGCCCCGGCCCGAACCCGAACGTGACGGTCAGCCGCGCGGGCAGCAGGGACAGCTCCGCCTCGGTGTCGGCCAGCGGGGGCTCGCCCCGGGTCAGCCGGGCGGCGTCGTCGCTGAGCAGGCGCAGGAGCCGGCCGAGCGCCGCCCGGTCCGTGCCCTGGTGCAGACCGAACGAGACGAACGCGGCGTGTGCCTGCGCGTGCGTCTCGACCCCTGCCTGGCGCGGGCCGTGGAACGGTTCTGTGGTCGTACCGTCGGAGGGTTGCGCGGCCATGCTCGGGCTCGCGCCGTCCTGCATGGCCGCTGCGGTCGCGAACGCGCCGGCCGCAGCGGCGGCCACGCCCGCCGAGAGCGCGGCCCGGCGGCGCAGCCTCACCGGGGCGCCATGCTCGGGGCGTAGCTCTCCGCGGCGCCGGTGAAGGGCTTCGCAACCGCGCGGAAGTCCATGGTCCTGCCGTCGGCGAAGGCCAGCGTGAAGGTCACCTCGTCGCCGGCCCGGACCGGCCGGGACAGGTTCATCAGCATGAGGTGGTCACCGCCGGGTTCCAGCACGTGGCTCGTGCCGGCCTTGACCAGGAGCCCGCCCTGCTTGGGCCGCATCACCATGGCGCCGTCCTGCATCGCCATCTCGTGCAGCTCCATGGCGGACACCGGTGAGCTCGCGGCGACCACGGTGACGTCGGCCGGGCCGTCGTTGACCAGCGTGCCGAAGGCGGCGGTCATGCCCTTGTCGGCGGCCTTCACCCACGGGTCCCGGACGGAGAAGCCACCCCCGCTCGCCGACGGCTGCGGCGCGCCCGCTGCCTCGGTGGCCGATCCGCAGCCGGCCGAACCGAACGCCACCACGGCCGCCGCCGCCAATGCCAGAACCCTCGCTGCCCGCATCACATCTCCGTCCGCGTTCCAGTGTCGGAAGCGTTGGTCGGATGCGGGCGGGCGCTGGTTCCTCGCGACCCGCGCGAGATCAGCGGGACACCCGGGGCGTCACTCGTCCTCGTCCCGCGCCTTCTTCTTCTCCTCTTTCTTCTCCTCGCGTTCGAGGGCGAGGTCGAGCGCCAGCACCGCGGCGATGATCAGCAGGGCGTCCTCGCCGGCGGAGACCTGGACGGCGTACGTGTCGCGGATGGTCAGCCACCGCTTGGAGACCGCGGCCACGTCCCGGCCGCCGCGCTCGATCACGTACTCGTGGTCGAGCAGGTCGCCCTTCATCGTGAGGTCGTCGGGGCCGGGCACGTCGATCGTGAACCGGTCCCGGAACGGCGTGAAAAGCTTCTTGCGGACCTCGGCGGCCTTCTCACCGCCGATGCGGATCTCGTACGTCGGCCGCAACGCCACCAGGTGCCGGTGGACGCTGGCGACCTCGACGCCGGCCGGGTCCTCGATCACCACCCGGTCCCGGGCGCTGAACACCTTGCCGTCCACATGGAACAGCTTGGTGCCGTGCTCGTCCAGCACGTCGAAGTCGTCGCCGAACGCGAAGAACCGCTCCCTGATCACAAACATGCGCCCGATTCTGCGCGCAGTGGCCGCCCGCCGCACATCCGATCGGCGGGCGGCCCGCTCCGTCAGGGCTTGAGCACGACCTTGATGCAGCCGTCCTCCTTCTTCTTGAAGATGTCGTACCCGTGCGGCGCCTCCTCGAGCGGCAGCCGGTGGGTGACCAGGTCGTCGACGCCCAGCGGGTCGTCGTCGCCGGTGAGCAGCGGCAGGATGTCGTCGACCCAGTGCTTCACGTGGGCCTGGCCCATGCGCATCGTGATGCCCTTGTCGAACAGGTCGAACATCGGCATCGGGTCGGCCTGGCCGCCGTAAACGCCGATGATCGACACCGTGCCGGCCCGGCGGACCGCGGCGAACGCCGTGCGCAGCGCGGCCATCCGGTCCACACCGGCCTTGTCGATCGCCTTGCGGGCCATCGCGTCGGGCAGGAGGCCCGCCGCCTTCTGCGCGAACTCCTGGAACGGCGTGCCGTGCGCCTCCATGCCGACCGCCTCGACGACGCTGTCCGCGCCGCGGCCGTGGGTCAGCTCGTACACGGCGGCCGGGATGTCGTCGATCTCGTCGAAGTTCAGTGCCTCGACGCCGTTGCGGCGGGCCATCTCGAGGCGTTCCGGCACGTTGTCGGTGGCGATGACGCGCTCGGCGCCGAGGTGGCGGGCGATCCGGGCGGTCATCTGCCCGATCGGGCCGAGGCCGGTCACGAAGACCGTGCCGCCGGGAGCGATGTCGGCCCACTTCGCGGCCTGCCACGAGGTGGTCAGCACGTCGGAGAGGAACAGGTAGCGCTCGTCCGGGTGCTGCTCCGGGACCTTGATCGGGCCGAAGTGCGCCTGGGGCACCCGCAGGTACTCGGCCTGGCCGCCGGGGACCTGGCCGTACAGCTTGGTGTAGCCGAACAGGGACGCGCCCTTGCCGTGCTCCTTGACCTGCGTCGTCTCGCACTGGGCGTAGTAGCCGCGGCTGCAGAAGAAGCAGTAGCCGCAGGAGATGTTGAACGGGATCACCACCCGGTCGCCGGGGCGGATGTGGGTGACCTCGGGACCCACCTCCTCCACGATGCCCATCGGCTCGTGGCCGAGGATGTCACCCTTCTCCAGGTACATGCCGAGCACGTCGTACAGGTGCAGGTCGGAGCCGCAGATCGCGGTGGAGGTGACCTTGATGATCGCGTCCGTGGGCTCCTGGATCTTCGGGTCGGGAACGGTCTCGACGGACACCTTCTCGGTGCCCTGCCAGGTCAGTGCGCGCATGCGGTCCTCCGCGTCTCGGCTGTCGTCGTCACCTCTCGTGGTGCCCGGTGACACCGCGGATATGCCTGGATTAACCACCCGTCGACCGGGCACCCGGAACGAAGACAACGAGGAGGACGAAACCATGACGACTCCCACCGAGCGTCCGTTCGCGGTGGTCACCGGCGCGTCCAGCGGCATCGGGTACGAGCTGGCCCGGCAGTTCGCCGACCACGGGTACGACCTGCTGCTGGCGGCGGAGGACACGGACATCGAGCAGGCCGCCGTGGACCTGCGCCGGGACGGGCAGAACCAGGTCACGGCCGTGCGCGCCGACCTGGCCACGTACGACGGCGTCGAGAAGCTGTACGCCGAGATCCGAGCGGCGGGCCGGCCGGTCGACGCGATCGCGCTGAACGCCGGCCGGGGCATGGGCGGCGACTTCACCCGCGAGACCGACCTGGCGCAGGAGATCAACATCATCGACGTGAACGTGACGTCGACGGTGCACCTGGCCAAGCGGGTGCTGCCGGACATGGTGGCGCGCGGCGAGGGCCGGGTGCTGTTCACCTCGTCGATCGCGTCGATGATGCCGGGCACGTACCAGGCGGTCTACAACGCGTCGAAGTCGTTCGTGCAGTCGCTGGCCGAGGCGCTGCGCGAGGAGCTGAAGGACACCGGCGTCACCGTCACCTCGCTCATGCCCGGCCCGACCGACACCAACTTCTTCCACCGCGCCGAGATGGACGACACCCGGGTCGGCGCGAGCAAGAAGGACGACCCGGCGCAGGTGGCGGAGCAGGCGTACAAGGCCCTGATGAAGGGCGAGGAGAAGGTGGTGGCCGGCTCGGTCATGACGAAGGTCCAGGCGGCCGCGTCGAAGGTCATGCCGGACAGCGCGAAGGCCAAGATGCACCGCAAGATGGCGGAACCGGGCTCAGCGGACTGAGCCCGGCCCCTCAGCTCACAGTTGGGTCCCGCCGGACACCTCGATGCGCTGGCCGGTGATCCAGCCGGTCCGGCCCGTGAGCAGCGCGGCGATGGCGCCACCGACGTCCTCGGGACGTCCCATCCGGCCCATCGCCGCCTGCGCGGCCAGGTGCGCGCGTACGTTCTCGTCGTCGCGCAGGATGCCGCCGGCGAAGTCCGTACCGATCGGGCCGGGCGCCACCACGTTCGCCGTGATGCCGCGCGGGCCGACCTCCCGGGCGAGGTAGCGGGTGAAGACCTCGACCGCGCCCTTCGCCGCCGCGTAGGCGGCCCAGGGGCCGTCCGCGCCGAAGCGGGTCAGGCCGGTGGAGAAGTTGACGATCCGGCCGCCGTCGGCGATCAGCGGCAGCAGCTTCTGGGTGAGGAAGAAGACGCCGCGAAGGTGTACGCCGAGCAGCTCGTCGAAGGCGGCCACGGTGGTGTCGGCGATCGGGGCGCCGAGCCCCACGCCGGCGTTGTTCAGCAGGTGGTCGAAGGTGTCGCGGTTCCAAGTCGTCCGCAGCGTCTCGCGGACCTCGGCCGCGAAGGCGTCGAAGGTGCCGACCTCGCGGGTGTCGAGGCGCAGGGCCACCGCGGTCCGGCCGGCCTGCTTGACGGCGTCGGCCACGTCCGCCGCCTCGGCGGCGCCGCTCCGGTAGGTGATGATCGAGTCGATGCCGGCCTCCGCCAGCGCGAGGGCCGAGGCGCGGCCGAGGCCGCGGTTGCCGCCGGTGATCAGGGCGATTTCGGGCATGGAAGGTCCTTTCAAGGACATGACAGGGGTACGCGGAAAGCGTCAGAGACGCTGATCGCCGAGCACGGACAGCAGCTGGAGCTTCTCGTGGCTCTCGGTGCCCGGTACGGCGGTGAAGACCAGCAACACCTGTGACTGGTCGGGGTCGATCAGGGTCTGGCAGTGCACCTCGATGACGCCGAGCTCGGGGTGCGCGATGCGCTTGAGCTCGGTGTGGGTGGCGCTGATGTCGTGCTCCGCCCACACGGCGCGGAACTCGGGGCTGACCTCGTGCAGGGCATCCACGATGGCGGCGGCCCGGGAACCGTTGCCCTCACGCGCGTACGCGACCCGCAGCTGAGCCGTGAAGATCCGCCCGTGCGCCGGGTGGTCCTCCTCGGGATAGATCGCCCGCGCGAGCGGATCGGTGTACCAGCGGTACACCATGCTCCGGGCCATCCCGGTCCAGCGGGAGTCGTCGCCCATCAGCGCGATCGCCGGCCGGGTCTGCCGCAACGTCTCGCCGAGGTGGCTCAGCACCTGCGCCGGCGTGTCCTCCAGCCGGTCCAGGATGCGCATGATCCCGGGATTGATGTGGTCGGAGCGAAGCACCCGCCGCGGCGCCGCGTGCCCGGCGAGCCGGAACAGGTGGTCCCGCTCGTCGAGGGAGAGGTGCAGGCCCCGCGCGATGGCGGCGAGCATCTGCTCGGAGGGAGTCGGGCCGCGCTGCTGCTCGATGCGGCTGTAGTAGTCGGCCGACATGCCGCACAGGGCCGCGACCTCCTCGCGGCGCAGCCCGCCCGTGCGCCGGCGCGGCCCCCGGGGCAGTCCCACGTCCTCGGGCTGCAGCGCTTCCCGGCGCGTACGCAGGAAGTCGGCGAGCTGGGCGCGGTCCACGGGTCCCATCCTCCCTCAGCCCCGGGCCGGTACGCGGCTCGTGAGCTCCTCCGACACACGCCAGAGCCGCTCGGCGTCCTCGGTGCTGCGGGCGGACGGATAGATCCGCTGCTCGGCGGGCGCGCCGGTGAAGTGGCCGAGCCCGCCCGGCCCGTAGAAGCGGCCGCCCTCGGCTTCGGGGCTGGTGGCGGCGTACAGGGCGGAGCGCAGGCCGTGGTCCGCTTTCTGGACCGGATAGCCCAGGCCGGAGAGCCGCTTGAACAGCGCGGCGAGCGGCTTCGGCAGAGTGGACTGCAGGTTCGTCGAAGCCAGCCCCGGATGGGCGACGTTGCTGGTCAGGCCCCACGTGCCGGCCCGGCTGCGCCGGTCGAGCTCCAGCGCGAACAGCATCCCGGCCAGCTTCGACTGGTTGTACGCGCGCCAGGCGCCGTACCCGTTCCCGCTCTGCAGGTCGTCCCAGGCGATGCGGCCGGAGCGGGCGCCGAAGCTGGTGTGGGTGGTGACCCGAGCCCTTCCAGCGCGCAGCAGCGGCAGCAACCGCGTGGTGAGCAGGAAGTGACCGAGGTAGTTGGTCGCGAACTGCAGCTCGAGGCCGTCGGGGCTGGTGTGCCGGGTGGGCAGCGCCATCACCGCGGCGTTGTTGATCAGGATGTGGATGGGACGGCCCTCGCCGAGGAGCGTGTCGGCCAGCGCGCCGGCGGACCGCAACGAGGCGAGGTCGAGGGTACGGGTGGAGACCGTCGCCCGGGGAGCGGCGGCGCGGATGCGGTCGAGGGCGGCGCGGCCCTTGGCGGCGTTGCGGACCGGGAGGACCACCTCGGCGCCGGCGGCCGCCAGGCGGGTCGCCAGCCCCAGGCCCATGCCGTCGCTGCCGCCGGTGACCACGGCCAGCCGGCCGGTCAGATCCGGTACGGAGATGTCTGTCATGCCCTGAAGCCTGGCCCGCGCCGCCGCCCGGATGAAGGTCGCATCGATCCACGGACAACCAGTCCCTGGATACGCCGGGGCGCCGGCCTCGAGAGTGAGCGGCCGGCGCCTCGGAACGGGGGACGTGCGGTGCTGGGGACGGTAGAGACAGTCTCATCGATGCATTAGTTAACAAGCAAGTAATCCTGGTTCCGGAACCGTTGACGGGGCACATAGCCGTCATGGAGTACCGCAGCCTCGGACGTACCGGAATGCACGTCAGCCCGCTCTGCCTCGGCGCCATGATGTTCGGCGCCTGGGGCGAGCCGGACCACGACACGTCGATCGGCATCATCCACCGGGCCCTGGACGCCGGCATCACCTTCATCGACACCGCCGACGTCTACTCGCAGGGCGAGAGCGAGATCATCGTCGGCAAGGCGCTGGCGAACGGCCGCCGCGACGACGTCATCCTCGCCACCAAGTTCCACGGCCAGATGGGCGTACCGGCGGACGCCCCCGCCGGCACCAAGGGCGACCCCAACAGCCAGGGCAACTCCCGCCGCTGGATCATCCGCGAGGTCGAGAACAGCCTGCGCCGGCTCGGCACCGACTGGATCGACCTCTACCAGGTGCACCGCCCGTCGCCCGACACGGACCTCGAGGAGACCCTCTCCGCCCTGACCGACCTGCAGCGCCAGGGCAAGATCCGCGCGTTCGGCTCGTCGACGTTCCCGGCCCACGAGATCGTCGAGGCCCAGTGGGTGGCACAGCGCCGCGGCCTCGGACGCTTCGTCACGGAACAGCCGCCGTACTCGATGCTGGTCCGCGGCATCGAAGCCGACCTCCTGCCGGTCGCGCAGCAGTACGGCATGGGCGTCATCCCCTGGAGCCCGCTCGCGGGCGGCTGGCTGAGCGGCAAGTACCGCAAGGGCCGGGAAACCCCGGGCTCGACGCGAGCGAACCGCCTCCCGCAGCGCTACGACCTCTCCCTGCCGGAGAACCAGCGCAAACTGGACGCGGCCGACAAGCTCGGCCAGTTGGCCGACGAGGCAGGTATCCCGCTGGTGCACCTGGCGATCGCCTTCGTCCTGCACCACCCGGCCGTGACCGCGCCGATCATCGGGCCGCGCACGATGGAGCACCTCGAGTCCCAGATCGGCGCGCTGGACGTGACGCTGAGCACGGACGTGCTGGACCGCATCGATGAGATCGTCGCGCCGGGCACCACCTTCAGCCGCGCGGACTCGGGCTACGTCCCGCCTGCGTTGACCGACCCCTTCGCCCGCCGCCGGCGTACGGCCTGAGCAGACGATATCCGGGGTACTTGCCACAGGACCGCGACTTGACACTTGATGGCAAATCGGGGTTCTGTGGCAACATTGCCATATGGAGAAGCTGCTGACGCGCGAATTGCTGCCCACGGCCTTCGCCCGCTTCCGCGATCTCCTGGAGGACGACAGCCTCGACGTCAGGGTGGACGGGCGGTACGGCGACGGCGACCGCGATGCGGTCTGGGAGGTGCGGACCGCCCGGCTCACTGTTGAGATCACCGTGCGGGGGTTCTCGCGCTTCACGCCCCGGCACGTCGATCAGCTCATCGGTGAACTCTCCCGGCTGCGCAGTCAGTCGATTCTGGTGGTGGCGCCCTGGCTCAGCCCTCGCTCGCGCCAGCTCCTCGCCGAACAGAGGATCAACCACCTGGATCTGACCGGCAACGGGCAGATCCGAGTCCCGGGCCTTCCGATCCTCGTCCACACCGAGGGCGCCACCAGTGACCCCTTCCCGTCCGAGAGTCCCCGGCGCGGCCTGCAGGGGCGCTCGGTCAACGGCTTGGTGCGCGCCCTCGTGGACCACGCCCCGCCGTATCGGATCACCGATCTTGCACGCGTCGCCGGGGTGAGCCCGGCGTACGCCTCGCGGACGGTGGAGGCACTGGGCAGCGAACGCCTGCTGCGCCGCGGCGCCAACCGCATGATCGAAGAAGTCGACTGGTCGCGCCTGCTGCGGGAGCGGGCCCGGCACTACTCGCTGATCAAGTCGAATCGGGGTAGCGGTTACGTGGCCCGGGCCGGCCTCGACAGGGTCGTCCGCGACCTCGGGTCGGAAGCCGTACGCGCCGACAGTCAGATGCTCGTGACCGGCTCGTACGCGGTGCGCGAGATCGTGACGGTCGCTGCACCGGCCCAGTTGGCCCTCTATGTCCCTGACCCGGTGACGTTTGCCGAAGAGCACCAACTGCTCCCTGCCGACCGGGGCGCGAACGTCCTGCTGCTGCGGGCGGCGCACCCATCGCAGCTGACGCGTGCCCGCGTCGTCCGAGGTGCTCTTCACGCCGGCCTGTCCCAGGTGGCGCTGGATTGCCTCAGCGGAAACGGGCGCCTCCCGGAGGAAGGGGAGGCGCTGATCGAATGGATGGAAGAACACACTGGACAGTGGCGGAGTGACTACCTGACAGGCGACTAGTCTGTCCTTTGTGTTCGACTCTCAGTACGACCCGCTGTACGTTGCGGCCCGCCGTGTCCTGCTTGACGCCTGCGATGCACTGGACGCCCACCGCGAGGCGCTGGTCCTGGTGGGCGCGCAGGCCGTCTATCTCCGCGCCGGCGATGCGGATCTCGAGGGTGTCGCCCCGTTCACGACGGATGCGGACCTCAGTATCGATCCCATGCTCCTCGCCGCCGACCCGGCCATCGTGCGGGCGATGACCGACGCCGGATTCGCTCTGAAGGTCAAGGCCGGCGGCAACGGGGTCGAGCCGGGGGCCGGGCTACGGCGTACCGAGGTGCGCGGCGCGCAGACTCTCATCGAGGTCGACCTCATGGTCGCGGAGAGCATCGCGCCCGGATCCGGGCGCGATGCCAAGCTGCCCGATCACGGGAAGAACGCCTCGCGTATCGCGGCTGGTCTCGAGGCCAGCTTGCTGGACAACGACAGGATGACGATCACCAGCTTGGAGCCCGGCAGGGACCCTCGCGCGGCGACGCTCCGCGTGGCGGGCGCGCCGGCTCTCCTGGTCGCGAAGGCGCACAAGATCGGAGAACGCGTCGCCGCAGGCAGGGGGAGCCGCATCAAGCCGAAGGACGCAGGCGACGTCTTCCGGCTCATGCGTGGTCGTCTCTCGCCGCAGATGGTCGGGATGCGGCTTGCCGAGCTGAAGTGCCAGCCGATCTGTTCCGCCGGCGTTGAAGCCGCGATGAGGTACTTCGACGAGTTGTTCGGGGCCCCTCGTGCGCGCGGTGTCGAACTGGCCGTCGACAACCTTGCCAGCGCGGCACCCGAGGACGAGGTTCGCGCTGTGATGCCGGCCTATGTCAGGGCGATGCTCGCCGCGTACCGCGGGGCCGGTACTGAAGTGTGATTTGACAGTCTTTGGGGCTGAAGCGAAGGGTATGCAGGGCATCGGCGTCCCGCCCGGAGGTCCCCTTGGTCGCACTGTCCCGTCGGCAGCTCCTCATGCTGGCCGGTATCAGCGGCGTGAGCAGCGCATTCGCCGGCTCCTCGGCCGCGGTCGGTGCGCCGCGGGCGGCGGGGCCGGTGGCCGCTGTTTACCGTGAGGCACTGCACCTGCACACGCGGTGGGTGGAGGAGCAGTGGGACGACGCGAGCGGGGCGTACCGGGGCGGTGAGTTCCGGTTCATTTCCGTGCTCGGTAACGCTGTTCTGCTCGGCATGGACGACTACGACGCCGGGCTCGCGGGGGTCGATGCGGCGACGCTCAGGGCGCGGACGGTGGCGACGATCAAGCGGTTCGCCGCCACCAACCGGCTCGCCGGGGGCAACGAGTGGGGGCGGCTGCTGTTCTGGGACTCCACGTTCGAGCTGTACTTCGTGCTCGCCGCCCGGCTGATGTGGGCCGACCTCGACGCCGCCACCCGGGCGAACGTGCAGCGCATCGCCGAGGGGCAGGCCGCGTACGCGTACGAGCTGAACACCCAGGACGACCCGTTGAGCGCCGGCTTCACGCCGAACGGGACCGCCGGCGGGTGGAAGGGCGACAGCAAGCTGACGGCGATGGGGGCGTACGCGCAGGCGCTCGTGCCCGGGACGGCCTGGACCACCGACCCGGAGTCGGCCGAGTCCTGGCGGGAGCGGTTCCTCTTCTGGGCGAGCAATGCCAGCGCCCTGCCCGTCGCCGACCGGGCGAATCCGGCCGTGGTGGACGGGGACCGGATCGACCAGCGGACCACCGCGCACAACATCCACGACTCGTTCATCGTGGAGAGTGGCGGCTCGGTGAGCCCGGACCATCAGGCCGAGCTGTGGCGTACGGCGGGCCGCGGAGCGATCCACTTCCTCGTGGCCGGGCAGCCGGTGCCGGAGATCCTGACCCGCCAGCCCAGCGGCGAGCAGCTGTGGCGGACCCTGCGCCTGCTGGCGAGCGACGCCGGTGAGCCGGTCATGCCGATGGCCACCGACCGCTACCACCTCTACGGGCGCGATGTGCTCCCGCTGGCCTTCCTGGCGCAGGTGGCCGGGGACCGGGACGCGGCCCGCGCCGAGGCCGACCTTGCCGAGCGGCTGGTGCCGTACGTGCGGCACGAGCCCGAGTTCCGGCTCGTGAAGTTCGGTGCGGAGGAGAGCGAGGAGCCGGTGGCCCGCGCGGAGGTCGCCGTCGCCTATCTGTTCCACCGCCTCCGCAAGACGCCCGTGGCACCGGTGTCGAAGCAGGAGTTCTTCCGTTCCGCCGCGGGCACCCGGGACTTCGGACGGGACGTCGGCCTCACGGTCCACCAGTCGCCGGCGGCGTTCGCGGCGGCGGTCACGAAGGCCGAGTTCGCCCGCTTCCTGTGGCAGCCTGGCCACGACAACTGGCTGGTCGACGCGCGGGTGCCGGCGTTCCTGCCCGCGGGCGCGCATCCCACCGAGCGCTGGACGAGGGCGTACACCAAGAACCGTGACGGGGTCGACGCGACCGCGACCGTCCTCGCGGTCAGCGGCGGGTACGCCGGCTTCACCACGCTGCCCACGGGCACGGTGGTGTACGCCAGCACGGGCCTCCCGGGGGAAGGCAACCTCGCGCTGTTCACGATCGCGATGCCGGGCGTGCCGGGTCTCACCGGCCGCCGGACGTTCACCTTCGACGGCGGCCGCGCCGAGCTCGACGACGAGTTCACCGGGAGCATCGCGTTCAGCCCGCGCAAGGCCCGCTACGTGCGGATGCTCGGGCGGGAACCGGCCACGAAGTTCGGCTATTCGATCTACACGTTCGAGGTCCTTGACGTGCGGGGCGCCGACCTGGCCCAGGGCGCCATGCCCACCGCGTCGTCGGAGGACGTCTGGTATCCGGCCCGCCACACCACCGACGGCAACCCGCTGACCCGCTGGACGGTGGCCGCCGAGGAACGCGGCCGGGCGGACAGCTGGCTCGCCGTGGACCTCGGCCTGGCGGTGCGGGTCGCCGGCGTGCGGATCCACTGGGAGGCCGCGTACGCCAAGAGGTTCGTCATCCAGACCTCGATCGACGGCCTGACCTGGACCGATGCGGCGGCCGTCCCGGAGACCCGCGCCGCGCGGCGGTGGGTCGGCATCGACGGGCGCGCCGGCGTCGTCACCCACGGCGGCAAGGGAAAGATCACCGTGACGGCGGCCGGCATCAGCGCGCCGGCGCCCCTGATCGAGGGGTACGCCGGCAGCCGCCGTGACCTGGCAGCGGCCGCGACCCGGGCCCTGCCCGCCGCCGAGGGTCTGTCCGTCAGCGACGCCGACGGCTACCTCAGCCTCTTCAACCTCGCGCCCGACCCGGTGCGCGATGTGACCGTCCGCCTCCCCTCGCGGTCCCGGCTCTACCGGGGGATGCAGGTGGCGACCGGCAAGGGCTTGGAGTGGGAGGTCAGCCTCAAGGGCAGCACCGCCCGCGTCGAGCCGCCCCGCTTCACTGTCGAGGGTGCGGCGCCGGCCGGCACCCGCTTCGAGGTGCACGACTCGCACCACGTGACGGTGACGGCCCCGCGGGACCACCGCGTACGGATCACGCTGCGGTGCGGTTCCTGGTCGGCGGGCGTACGCCTGGCCTCCGGGAGGTCGCGCCGGTTCACCGTGCCGGGCGGGCCGGTGACGCCGACCGCCGACCTGGCCCGCGGCCGCACCACCTTCCCGACCTCGCCGCTGCCCGAGGGCATGACCTCGCCGGGCCGGGCGGTCGACGGCGATCCGGCCACGTCGTGGCGGCCCGGTCCGGCCGGCCGCATGGTCGTCGACCTCGGCACGGTCACCCGGGTGCGTCGCGTCGACCTGACATGGGGTACGGGCCACCGCCGTCCGCACCGGATCGAGGCCTCCCAGGACGGGCTGACGTACGGGGCCCTGGGCGCCCGGGCCCGTTACGTGGCGGTCGTCGTCGACGGGTGGCGGCCGGGCGACGCCGAGCTCGTGGAGCTCGCTCTCACCTGACCGGCTTTCGCGTTTTCGCCCCTCGGCCCCCGTACGGGAGTGATGATCGTCCCGGACGAGAGGTGGTGCCGGGATGGCGGGCAGGACCAACGGCGCCGTCGAGGTGACGGTGCAGCGCAACCCCGTGACCGGGTGGCTGGCGGACCGTGGCATGACGGTGAAGACCGTGCTGCCGGCGACCGCGATGGCGCTCGTGGCGATCATCGTCGGGACGCTGGCGCTGAGCCGGATGAACGAGATCAACGAGGACATCGGCGACCTCAAGGCCAAGCACGTCGACAGCCTCCAGCAGGTCGCAGAGCTGCGCGGCGGCATCGGCGACATGTTCCGCGGCATGCTCATCTGGCAGATCAGCCCGCCCGGCCCGGACAAACAGCAGGGCAAGCAGGACGTCCGCGACGCCGACACCAAGATCGACGGTGCGTTGGCCGCGTACGGGAAGATCGCCGCCGACTCACCCGTCCGGCGCAAGAACCTCGACGCCTTCACCGACGCCATGGGCCGCTACCGCACGCTGCGCGACACGATCGTCTTCCAGACGCCGCCGCCGGCGGGCTTCACGCTGCCTCCGCCGGCCCAGATCGGCGCGGCGTTCCAGTCCGTCGAGGACGAGATGAACGGTGCCGTGGCCGCGCTGCAGAAGGCGGAGGACACGGAGGCGGACGCCATCACGGCCGAGTCGGGTGAGGAGTTCCGCAACGCCCGGCGGTACGTGATCGTGGCGCTGATCGCCGGCATCCTGCTGGCCGCCGCGATCGGGATGCTGGTGGCGCGGCTGATCCGCCAGCAGCTGGCCTCGGTCGCCCACGCACTCGGCGCGGTAGCCGACGGCGACCTGACCGTGCCCGCGGAAGTGCGCTCGCGCGACGAGCTCGGACGGATGGCGGTGGCCGTGAACCGGGCCCGCGACGGCCTGCGCGGCACGGTCGCGCAGCTCACGGGCGGCGCCCAGGAGCTCGGCGCCAGCGCCCAGCAGCTCACCGGCGTCACCGGCCGGATCGGGGAGAGCGCCCGCGAGGCCGCCGCCCAGGCCGGGCTGGTGGCCGGGGCCGCCGGCGACGTCTCCGCCTCGGTGCAGACCGTGGCGGCCGGCAGCGACGAGATGGGCGCGTCCATCCGGGAGATCGCCCAGAACGCCAACGACGCCGCGCAGGTCGCCGCCGGTGCGGTCGGGGTCGCGCAGAACACCAACGAGACGGTCGCCAAGCTGGGCGCCTCCTCGGCCGAGATCGGCGACGTGGTCAAGGTGATCACGGCGATCGCGGAGCAGACGAACCTGCTCGCGCTCAACGCCACGATCGAGGCGGCCCGCGCCGGCGAGGCGGGCAAGGGCTTCGCCGTCGTCGCGTCCGAGGTCAAGGACCTGGCGCAGGAGACGGCGAAGGCCACCGAGGACATCTCCCGCCGGGTGGAGACCATCCAGGCGGACACGTCGAGCGCGGTCGCGGCGATCGGCGAGATCTCCCAGATCATCCAGCGGATCAACGACTACCAGGTCACGATCGCCTCCGCGGTCGAGGAGCAGACCGCCACGACCGGCGAGATGAGCCGCAGCATCACCGAGGCCGCGGGCGGCAGCTCGACGATCGCGGCGAACATCAACGGCGTCGCCCGCTCCGCCGAGGCGACGACCAGCACGCTTGCCGAGGCCGATGCGGCGGTCGCGCAGCTCAACCGGGTGGCGGACGAGCTGCGTACGGTCGCCGAGCGCTTCCGCGTGTAGTCATCGGCTGAGCAGGCGGTACAGGGTCAGCCACTGCTCAGGCCACACCTGGCCGACGGGTACGCCGGGCGCGAGCCGGACAGCACGGAACGCCGCGGCGGTGCGACGTACGCCGTAGCGGCCGGTCAAGGTGGCCTGAAGGGAACCGCCCAGCCCGGTAAAGCCGAGGTCCACGAAGCGCTGCCAGTCCGCGAGGTCCGGCATCAGCGGCACCGGGCGGCGGCGCACCCGCAGGACGCCGCCGTCGACGCGGGGGACCGGGCGGAACGCCGTACGCGGCAGCCGTCCGGCCAGCTCCCACGCGTGGTGCGGCCAGGTGCGGATCGTCAGCCGGCTCCAGCGTCCGTAGTCGCCGGTCCGCTTGCGGGCGTACTCGAGCTGCGTCACGAGGGTCGCGGTGGTGAGGGCCGGTGCGTCCAGGCACCACTCGACGACCGCCGAGGTGAGCGCGTACGGGATGTTGCCGACCACCGCGAACGGCTCCGCCGGGGGTACGGCCCGCAGGAAGTCCCCGGCCCGTACGGTCACCCCCGGCCGGTCGGGCAGCGCGGCGGCCAGCTCCGGGTCCACCTCGTACGCGACGAGCCGCCGGGTACGCCGGGCCAGCTCGGCGGTGAGGTGGCCGCGACCGGCGCCCACCTCGTACACGAGATCGCCGGGTCCGATGTCCGTGGCCGCGACGACCTGCCGCAGCGAGCGGGGATCGGTGAGGAAGTTCTGTCCGTACGCCCGCCGGGCGCGGGCGTGTTCCTGTCGATGTGGCGCCATGACCTGGGTCCTGTCTGCCGCCGGGTGCGGCGGCGAACGCGGACAGGCGTCAGCGAGGCCCGTCCGTGGGAAAAGGACACGAAGGGGCCCTGGCGGCGCTCAGCTCAGGGGCAGGCTCAGCGGCGGCGCAGGGCGCGACGCCGGTGACGCAGGCGGGACGAGTGCAGGGGCCCGCGCGCGACAGGCGTCGAGGCCCGCGCGAGGAGGGCGTGCGGCGTTGGCATGGCGCCGACCGTACCGTCGGGCGCGGCCCGGCTCACGGCATTTTCTCCGCGACCGTGTGCTGGGCGGCCTGGCGCAGGTCGACCTCGGCGATCAGCGCGCGGGCGGTGTCCTCGTCGATGTCCCCGGTGGCCAGGCTCTCGCCGAGCCGGGTGCGCTGCCGATCGAAGTCGGCGTCGGTCGTACCGGACGCCGCGGCCGCGACGATCTCCTCGCCCCGGCGGCGCATCGCCTCGGCCTCCTCGCGCTCGGCCCGGACGTCCAGGCCGAGCAGGGTGACCGCCCGGCGGATCGTCGTGCCCTGGATGAGCAGCGTGCCCAGGGTGACGACGAGTGCGATCACCTGGATGGCGTCGCGGCCGGGGAAGGGCTCGCCGCCCGCGGTGGTCTCCGGGATGGCCGCCGCGGCAGCGAGGGTGAGGATGCCCCGCATGCCGGTCCACCCCACGACGAGCGTCTCGCGGGCCGTCGGTGGCCCGAGCGGAAGCGTCCGGCGCCGGTTCCGGCCGCGTCGCCGGTCGCGTTCCTCCGCCGCCTCGCGCGCCGCGGCCAGGTGCTCGGCGATCTCCGGGTGGGCCTCGACCCGCTTGCGGTACATCAGCCAGCTCAGCTGCCAGCGCCCGAAGGTCACGTAGACGCCGACGATCCGCAGCACGATCGCGGCCACCAGCAGCACCCCGGCCGCCACGAACGTCCGGGTCAGGTCGACCTCGTCGTCGGCGCGCAGATCCTCCACCACGAAGCGCAGCTGCAGCCCGATGTAGGCGAACACGAACGTCTCGAGCAGGAAGTCCACGACCGGCCAGAACGCGTCCTCCTGCAGCCGCGTCCGGTACGCGCCCGGGTACTGGTGGCGCGGATCGAACGAGGTGTTGGCGCTGATGGCGAACGCGGCCGTCACCACCGCCAGGATCCCGGAGGCGTGCAGCTCCTCGGCCATGAGGAACGCCGTGAACGGCACCAGGAGCACCAGCGACGTCTCCAGCGTCGAGTTGCCCAGCCGCTTACGTACCCACAGTGTCGCCACGGCCAGCACGCCGCCCACCGCCACACCCACCGCGGCGTTGTACGCGAAGTCCCGGATGCCCGAGCCCCACGAGGCGTGCTCGCCACCCACCGCGGCGACGGCGATGCTGAACAGGGTGAGCGCGGTGGCGTCGTTGACCAGGCTCTCGCCGGTCAGGATCGCGGTGACCCGGCGTGGCAGCCCGATCTCCGCACCGTGCGACACGGTGGTGATCGTGTCCGGCGGGGCCAGCACCGAACCCAGCACGAACGCCGCGGCCAGCCCGATCCCCGGCAGCAACCAGGACGACAGCAGCCCCAGCGCGCCCGCGGTCAGCACCACCAGCAGCACACCGAGGTTGAGGATGGCCCGCAGGTTACGGCCGAACGCCGTGACCGGTGCGGCCCGCGACGCCGAGTAGAGCAGCGGCGGCACGACGATCGCCAGGATCAGCTCGCTCTCGAGCTCCAGCCGGGGCATGCCGGGCAGGAAGCTCGCCGCGGCGGCGAGGGTCACGACCACGAGGCCGGGCTGCACGCCGCGGCGGTGGGCGAGGGCGGAGACGGCGATGCCGGCCCCGATGATCAGGAGGATCTGGACGCCGTTCACCCGGTCAGGCTAGTGATCACGGCAACTGCCCGTCCCGTTTCCGGGTTGTGATCGCACCGCCGTACGCCGGTATGCTTCCCCCGGGCCGTGACTGGCGCGTTCGGATGGATCCACCATCGGGGAGCGGTCCCACCCATCGGGGTGACCTGCCGTGCGCCTGGGCCTCTTCACCTGTGATAGGGAGGTCCGATGTCTGAGCTGAACGCCGAGTCGACCGCGTTTCGTGCCGCCCTCGAGGCCGTACGCGCCGTCGAGCCCCGCATCGCCGACGCCATCGCCAAGGAACTGCACGACCAGCGCGAGTCCCTCAAGCTGATCGCGTCCGAGAACTACGCGTCCCCCGCCGTGCTGCTCGCCATGGGCAACTGGCTCTCCGACAAGTACGCGGAGGGCACCATCGGCCGCCGCTTCTACGCCGGCTGCCAGAACGTCGACACCGTCGAGCAGATCGCCGTCGAGCACGCCAAGGCCCTGTTCGGCGCGCCGTACGCGTACGTCCAGCCGCACTCCGGCATCGACGCCAACCTCGTCGCCTACTGGGCCGTGCTCGCCGACCGGGTCGAGGCGCCGGCGCTGGCCAAGGCGCAGAAGCGCAACGTCAACGACCTCACCGACGCCGAGTGGGCCGAGCTGCGGCAGGCCTTCGGCAACCAGCGCATGCTCGGCATGAGCCTGGACGCGGGCGGCCACCTCACGCACGGCTTCCGCCCCAACATCTCCGGCAAGATGTTCGATCAGCGCAGCTACGGTGTCGACGCGGCGACCGGCCAGATCGACTACGCGGCGCTGCGGGAGTCCGCGCGCGAGTTCAAGCCGCTGATCATCGTGGGTGGCTACTCGGCGTACCCGCGCAAGGTGAACTTCCGCATCATGCGGGAGATCGCCGACGAGGTCGGCGCGACGTTCATGGTCGACATGGCGCACTTCGCGGGCCTGGTCGCCGGCAAGGTCTTCACCGGCGACTTCAACCCGATCGAGCACGCGCACATCGTCACCACCACCACCCACAAGAGCCTGCGCGGCCCGCGCGGCGGCGCGGTGTTCTGCCAGCCGGAGCTCGCCGACCAGGTCGACCGCGGCTGCCCGATGGTGCTCGGCGGCCCGCTCGCGCACGTCATGGCCGCCAAGGCGATCGCGTTCGCCGAGGCCCGCCGCCCCGAGTTCGCCGACTACGCCCAGCGCATCGTCGACAACAGCCAGGCGCTCGCCGAGGGCCTGCTGCGCCGCGGCGCGACCCTGGTCAGCGGCGGCACCGACAACCACCTCGTCCTGGTCGACGTCGACAAGTACGGCCTCACCGGCCGCCAGGCCGAGCAGGCCCTGCTGGACAGCGGTATCGTCACGAACCGCAACGCGATCCCGCAGGACCCGAACGGCGCCTGGTACACCTCCGGCATCCGCATCGGCACCCCCGCCCTGACCACCCGCGGCCTCGGCACGGCGGAGATGGACCAGATCGCCGAGCTGATGCACACGGTCCTGTCGCAGACGAAGGCAGGCGCGTCGAAGGCGAAGTTCGACCTCGACCCCGCCGTCTCCGAGGGCATCAGCAAGCAGGCCAACGACCTGCTCGGCGCGTTCCCGCTCTACCCCAGCGTCGACCTGGGCGTCTAAGTCAAGATCAAGAGCTTCATGTCGTAGCTCGGTGGGTGGTGCTGACCGCAACTCCCGTCGAGGCCGGGCGGGGGCCCAGCATTCGCTGGCCCTCGCCCTTCATTCTGCGTGCGTGGCGAACCCCGTTTGTGGCCATGGCCGCCGGGTAAACCCCCGGGGATGAGCGATCAACCGGTCGACGAGCCCATCGGCGCGCTGGAGACGGTGCACACCTTCGACAGCGGGCCGATGCCGACGGGCGTGAGCGTCTCCGCCCAGGGACGGATCTTCGTCAACTTCCCGAAGTGGGGCGACGACGTCGTGTTCACCGTCGGCGAGATCCGGGACGGCACCGTGGTCGCGTACCCCGACCAGCGCTGGAACACCCCGGACGGCGACGACGACCCGAGGGCGTTCGTGTCGGTGCAGAGCATCGTCGTCGACCCGGCGGACCGCCTGTGGGTGCTCGACACCGGCTCGCCCATGTTCCGGGAGACCCAGGTCTGCGGCCCCAAGCTGGTCTGCATCGACCTCGCCACCGACACCGTCGAACGGACGATCTGCTTCGACCGGAGCGCTGCGCTGCCCACCACGTACCTGAACGACGTGCGCTTCGACCTGCGGCGCGACGTCGCGTACATCACCGACTCGTCCGACCAGGGGCCCAACGGCATCATCGTGGTCGACTTGGCCAGCGGCACGGCCTGGCGCCGGCTGCACGACCATCCGTCGACCAAGGCGGAGACCGCGCCGGGCTTCCTCCCCGTCGTCGAGGGCGCACCCTTCATGGAACGCCCCGAGGACGGCCCGCCGAAGCCGGTCACCATGGGCGCGGACGGCATCGCCATCGCGGCCGACGGCTCCCGGTTGTACTACTGCCCGCTGATGTCCCGCCGCTGGTACAGCGTGTCCACCGAGGCGCTCTGCGACCGTACGCTCAGCGACGACGAGGTGGCCGCGACGGTGACCGACGAGGGCGACAAGGGCGGCGTGGCGGACGGCCTGGAGACCGACGACCAGGGCCGGCTCTACCTCACCAACACCGAGCACAACGCGATCCTCCGCCGGCTCCCGGACGGCACGATCGAGACGGTCGTCCACGATCCTCGCCTGTTGTGGCCCGACACGATGTCGGTCGCGGTGGACGGGCATCTCTACGTGACCGCCAACCAGCTGCATCGGCAGGCTACCTACCAGGGTGGCAAGGATCTGCGCCGCTATCCGTACTCGCTGTTCCGGGTTCGCATCGATGCCGGGCCGGTCCGTCTTACCTGAAAGCTTCGTTCTTGGTTGCGGTGGGCTTCGGGGGGAGGGGGCGACCCACTCCGGGCGGTCAAGCTTGATCCCTGCGTGGGCCGCCCCCTCCCCCCGAAGCCGTTGTGGTTGCTCTGTGTGAGCCGGTTTCCCGCTCTCCAGCAGAGCGACTCCCGCCGCCGCGGTCCACACCCTGGCCGACGGACGTGGCGCAAACACTGGCGCGGCGTGACCAGCAGATTCGACAAGGTCGCCCTCAACTACCAAGCCACCCTCGACCTGGTCGAGACACTCGACTGGCTACGCGCGGTCCCCGGCGGACATGCTCCGCGGGACGGAACTTAGCCGTGTCCGCCGGACCCGAAGCTTCTCGGGTCGCGACCCTGAGCGGCGTGCCGTTCGGCGGCGTAGCGCTCCGCTTCGGAGGCCGCCTTGCGGGCTGCCGAGCTGTCGTCCCCGGACGTCGTGCGATGCCGGTCACGGATGCCTACGTACGTCAGCGAGGCAACGACCGAGACAACGATGATTCCGAGTAGCCCCCACAACCATGTCATGCCCGGATCCTAGGCGAGGTCATGGGTGAATTGGCTGGTCACATGGTCACGGGGTCCGGATCGCTATGCATGTCCGCGGGACAGACCTTAGCGCGGTGGGAGGTTGTGCAGCGTCACAGCCGTCAGCTTGCCCGCCTGGATCTCGGCTGTCATGTAGGTGTAGTGGGGTTGGCGACGGCGGTCTGTGGGGCTGCCCGGGTTGAGCAGGCGGAGGCCGGCCGGGGTGGTGGTGTCCCAGGGGATGTGGGAGTGGCCGAAGACCAGGACGTCCGTGTCCGGGAAGGCCTCGTCGCAGCGGCGTTCGCGGCCGTTGGCGTCGCCGGTTTCGTGGATGACCGCCAGTCGCAGGCCGTCGAGGGTGGCGCGGGCGATCTCGGGTAGGCGGGCGCGGAGGGCTGGGCCGTCGTTGTTGCCGTAGCAGGCGATCAGGCGCCGGGAGCGGGACTCGAACGCGTCCAGGATCGGTACCTCGACCCAGTCGCCGGCGTGGATGACGACGTCGGCTTCGTCGATCGCCGCCCAGAGCGGGGCGGGGAGGTCCCGGGCTCGTTTGGGGACGTGGGTGTCGGTCGTCAGGACCAGGCGCATGGAGCCACTGTAGGGTCTCGCGGGCCGGGAAGCGCTTCCCCGAGATCACCAATGATGTCCTTTATGTGGCATAGGACCGTCCTGGTGGTTCCAGCTCATTCGGACGCCTCGATGAACCGGGAAAAGCGTAATCGGCCGCGGCTCGATACCTCGCGTCGAAGTGGCCTTGACTGCGGTCCAAACGGGCATAGCGCCAGCTAGGGGTGGATGCCGGGGGGAGTGGGCGGCCGCCGGGAGGTGCGCGCGTACCGGTACTGGGGGTCGAGTCCTGACCGATCGGCGGAACCGGTTCCGGGACCGCGTCCGTAACCGGTACGCCGACCCTTTGACACATCGACGTAACGAACTTAGCGTCCACACCAACACGGGTGAGCGCTCTCCCACGATCGTCCGCCCGTACCGGAGCTTTCCCCGGCTCCTGCCTCATCCGGACGCGAACCCCGCGCGTCCGTACCTCCATAAGAGGAGAAGCGAAGCCATGACCGTCCCCCAAACCATCCCCCGGCCTCGCAGCCGGTGGCGTCTCGGCGCCACCGGCGGCCTGGTCGTCGCGGTCGTTGCGGCGTTCGGCGCGTTCACCACGCTGACCGCGCACGCCGCCGAGACGCTGCTCTCCCAGGGCAAGCCCGCGACCGCCTCGTCGTCGGAGAACCCGGGTCCGTACCCGGCGTCCGCCGCCGTCGACGGCAACACCGGCACCCGCTGGTCCTCCGCGTTCTCCGACCCCCAGTGGCTGCAGGTCGACCTCGGCGCCAGCTCGGCGATCAACCGGGTGGAGCTGAACTGGGAGGCGGCGTACGCCAAGACCTTCAAGATCCAGACCTCGAACGACGGCAGCAGCTGGGCCGACGCCAGCCCCGCCACCGCCGGCCAGGCCGGCGTGCAGAGCGTGACCGTCAACGCGACCGGCCGGTACGTGCGCATGTACGGCACCGAGCGCGCCACCGGCTACGGCTACTCGCTGTGGGAGTTCAAGGTCTTCGGCGGCACCTCGACCGACCCGACGACCCCGCCCACCGGCCCGACCGTCCCCGGTGGCGGCAGCCTCGGCGCGAACGTCATCGTCTTCGACCCGTCGATGTCGAGCGCCTCGATCCAGAGCCAGGCCGACGCGATCTTCAAGCAGCAGGAGTCGAACCAGTTCGGCCTGCAGCGCTACGTGCTCGCGTTCAAGCCGGGCACCTACAACGGCCTCAACATCCAGGTGGGCTTCTACACCTCGGTGCTCGGCCTCGGGCAGAACCCGCAGGACGTGCGGATCAACGGTGACATCACCGTGGACGCCGGCTGGTTCCAGGGCAACGCCACCCAGAACTTCTGGCGCTCGGTCGAGAACATCTCGGTGTACCCGGTCAGCGGCGCCAACCGCTGGGCCGTCTCGCAGGCCGCGCCGTTCCGCCGCATGGACATCCACGGCGACCTCAACCTCGCCCCCAACGGGTACGGCTGGGCCTCCGGCGGCTACATCGCCGACTCGCGGATCAGCGGCTCGGAGCAGCAGTACTCGCAGCAGCAGTGGTTCACCCGCAACAGCCAGATCGGCTCGAGCCTGAACGCGGTGTGGAACCAGGCCTTCGTCGGCGTGCAGGGCGCACCGGCGTCGAGCTTCCCGAACCCGCCGTACACGACGATCGGCACGGCCCCGGTTATCCGGGAGAAGCCGTACCTCTACCAGACCGGCGGCCAGTACGCGGTCTTCGTGCCGAACCTGCAGCAGAACGCGTCCGGCGTGACCTGGGCCAACGGCAACACGCCGGGCACCAGCATCCCGCTGAGCCAGTTCTACGTCGCGAAGCCCGGCGACTCCGCCGCGACGATCAACCAGGCGCTCGCGCAGGGCCTGAACCTGATCTTCCAGCCGGGCGTCTACCACGTGAACCAGACGATCAACGTGACCCGCGCCAACACGGTCGTGCTCGGCCTCGGCTACGCGACGATCATCCCGGACAACGGCGTCACGCCGATGCAGGTGGCCGATGTGGACGGCGTGAAGATCGCGGGCGTGCTCTTCGACGCCGGCACCACCAACTCGGCGAACCTGCTGGTCATCGGCCCGAACGGGTCCTCGGCCAACCACGCCGGCAACCCGACCACCGTGCAGGACGTGTTCTTCCGGATCGGCGGCTCGATCGCCGGTAAGGCCACCAACAGCCTGCTGGTGAACAGCAACAACACGATCATCGACCACATCTGGGCGTGGCGCGCCGACCACGGCAACGCCGGCACGTACGGCTGGACGGTCAACACCGGCGACAGCGGCCTGATCGTCAACGGTCAGAACGTCACGGCGTACGGACTCTTCGTCGAGCACTACCAGAAGTACGAGGTCATCTGGAACGGCAACGGCGGCCGCACGTACTTCCTGCAGAACGAGCAGCCGTACGACCCGCCGTCGAACGCGGCCTGGCGCTCGGGCGCCAACGGGTACGCGGCGTACAAGGTGGCGGACAGCGTCACGAGCCACGAGGCGTGGGCGATGGGCAGCTACTGCTACTTCAACGTCAACCCGCAGGTGCACTCGGACCGCGGCTTCGAGGTCCCGGTGAACGGCGGCGTGAAGCTGCACAACATCTTCACGGTCTCGCTGGGTGGCAACGGGGTCATCGACCACGTCGTCAACAACACCGGCGGCCCGGCGCAGGGCACGGCGACCGTACCGGTCAACGTCACGAACTTCCCGTGAGCCGGTAGCAGCGCTCTAAGCCGGTAGCAGTTCTCCCGAGCCGCGCGGGATCAGCATCGTCCGGATGCTGATCTCGCGCGGTTCTTCCGTGTGCCCGTCGATGCGCTCGAACAGCGCCCGAGCCGCGGCCCGGCCCATCGCGACCGGGTCCTGAGCCACCACGGTGACCGGCGGGTCCAGCAGGTCGGCCAGCGGGAAGTCGTCGAAGCCGATGAGCGCGACGCGGTGCTGCAGGGCGAGCCGGCGCAGTGCGCGCAGCGCTCCGATGGTGATCAGATTCTGCGCGGTGAACAGCGCCGTCGGCCGGGCCGGCAGCGTCAGCAGGGCCAGCGTGGCCGCCTCCGCGCCGCAGTCCGGGGCGACCGTCTCGCACGTGGGCAGCCCCGCCTCGCGCATGGCGTCGCGGTACCCCTGCCGGCGGCTGCGGGCGGTCGCGATCCGCGGGGCGTCGCCGAGGAAGGCGATCCGGCGGTGGCCGCGGGCCACGAGGTGGCGGACCGCCTCGGCCGTACCGCTGCGGTTGGTGGCCAGCACCGCGTCGCCGCGGTAGCCCGTCGGCGGCCGGTCGACGAACACCACGGGCGTACCGGGCTGCCAGTCGGTGGCCAGGTAGCCCTGATCAGGAGCGGTCGGGGCGAGGATGAGCCCGTCCGCGTGCCGCCGGGCGAACGCGACCGCGAGGTCCCGCTCGCGGACCGGGTCCTCGTCGAGGCTGCCGGTCAGCACGTGCACCCCGCGCCCGCGCGACTCGTCCTCGATCGCCCGGTTC
The DNA here is from genome assembly GCF_016464385.1 of Nucisporomicrobium flavum. Classification (GTDB taxonomy): domain Bacteria; phylum Actinomycetota; class Actinomycetes; order Mycobacteriales; family Micromonosporaceae; genus Actinoplanes; species Actinoplanes flavus_A. Next base: position 26,309 of record NZ_JADMLH010000015.1, read on the forward strand.
ACCGCGGCCGAGAACGGGTTGCTGACATCCTCGAGCAGCACGCCGATGGTCCGCGTACGCCGGTCGTTGCGCCGCAGCATGCTGGCACCGAGGTTCGGCCGGTAGCCGAGCGAGGCGACCGCCGCCCGGACCCGCGCAGCGAGGGCGGGGTCCACGGTGGCCTCGCCGTTCACCACCCGCGAGACGGTCTTGAGGCTGACGCCCGCGCTGCGGGCGACGTCGTTCATCGTGGGCCGCCCCATCCGTTCCCCCTTGATGATCACTGTACGCAATGAGCCGGAAACTAATTGTTGACAGTCGATGGTCCGAGTCGTCTACTGCAAGACAACGTTGTCTCTCGATTCCTGCTAAATCGATTTGGAGGAGACATGCGTGGATCAACGCTGATCTTGCGAAGGGTCGGCCCGGCGCTGACCACCGTGACCCTGCTGCTCGGCACGGCCGCGTGCGGCGGCGACGACGGTGGCGGTTCCGGCGGCGGCGACATCGTCGGGCTCATCACCAAGACCGACACGAACCCCTTCTTCGTCAAGATGAAGGAGGGCGCGCAGCAGGCCGCGACGCAGCAGGGGCTGAAGCTGCAGTCGTTCGCCGGCAAGCAGGACGGTGACAACGAGGCCCAGGTGCAGGCCATCGAGAACCTGATGTCCTCCGGCGCCAAGGGCTTCCTCATCACCCCGAGCGACTCGAAGGCGATCGTGCCGTCCATCGACAAGGCGAAGCAGCAGGGCATGCTGGTCATCGCGCTGGACACGCCGACCGACCCGCCGGACGCCGTCGACGCCACCTTCGCCACCGACAACTACCAGGCCGGCAAGCTCATCGGGCAGTGGGCGAAGGCCAAGTTCGCCAAGGACGGCAAGCAGGCGAAGATCGCCATGCTCGACCTCAACGCCAACCAGGTGTCCGTGGACGTCAAGCGGGACCAGGGGTTCCTCGACGGCTTCGGCATCCCGGTCGGTGACCCGAACCGCATCGGCGACGAGAACGACCCGCGCATCGCCGGCCACGACGTCACCGACGGCGCCGAGGACGGCGGGCGCACGGCGATGGAGAACCTGCTGCAGAAGGATCCGTCGATCAACCTCGTCTACACGATCAACGAGCCCGCGGCGGCCGGGGCGTACCAGGCGCTCAAGTCGGCCGGCAAGGACAAGACCGTCACCATCGTCTCCATCGACGGCGGCTGCCCCGGCGTCGACAACGTCGCCAAGGGCGTCATCGGCGCGACCTCGATGCAGTTCCCGCTGAAGATGGCCTCGCTGGGCATCGAGGCGATCGCCAAGTTCGCGAAGGACGGGACCAAGCCGGAGGCCACCAGCGGCAAAGACTTCGTCGACACGGGTGCCCAGCTGATCACCGACCAACCGCAAGCCGGCGTGGAGGCCAAGGACTCCGCGTGGGGCAAGCAGAACTGCTGGGGCTGACCATGGCGACCGCAACCGAGACCGCCACCGACTTCGACACCGCCCGGCACGACTCGTTCGGGCTGCGCGTCCAGCACGTCCTGCACGGCAATCCGGTCTTCGGCCCGCTCGCCGTGCTGGTCGTCGCGATCATCGCCTTCTCGCTCGTCAACACCCGCTTCTTCTCGGCGGCGAACCTGTCGCTGGTGCTGGCCCAGGTCACGGTCATCGCGACCCTGGCGCTCGGTCAGACGCTGGTCATCCTCACCGCCGGCATCGACCTCGCGGCGGGCGCCATCGCGGTCTTCTCCTCGGTCCTGATGGCGAACTTCTGCACCAAGCTCGGCATGCCCGGGGTCCTGGCGCTGCTGCTCGGCTTCGCCTGCGGCACAGCCATGGGCGCGCTGAACGGCTTCCTCGTCACCCGGATCAAGCTCCCGCCGTTCATCGTCACGCTCGGCACGCTGACGATCTTCTTCTCGCTCAACGCGGTCGTGTCGAAGAGTGAGACCGTACGCGGCTCCGACATGCCGTCGCTGATGACGTGGACCGGTACGACGATCCCCATCGGCGGGTTCCGGCTCACGTACGGCTCGATCATCATGCTGGCGATGTTCGCGTACTTCTTCTACGCGCTGCGCTCCACGGCCTGGGGCAAGCACGTATACGCGACCGGCGACGACATCGAGGCCGCGCGGCTCGCGGGCATCCGGACCAACCGGGTGCTGTTCTCCGTCTACACGATCGCCGGCCTGCTGTACGCCGTCGGCGGCTGGATCCTCATCGGCCGGCTCGCCTCGGCCAGCCCGAACGTCGGCACCGACTACAACCTCGACTCGATCACCGCCGTGGTGCTGGGCGGCACGAGCCTCTTCGGCGGGCGCGGCGGCGTCCTGGGCACGCTGATCGGCGCGCTGATCGTCGGCGTCTTCCGCAACGGCCTGCAGCTCGGCGGCGTCGAGGTGGTCTGGCAGGGCTTCGCGATCGGCCTCCTGGTCCTGATCGCCGTCTCCCTCGACCAGTGGATCCGGAAGGTGAAATCATGAACGGGGCGACTCCGGTTCTGCAGGCCAAGAGCCTCACGAAACGGTACGGCCGGGTCGTCGCGATCGACGGCAGCGACCTCGAGCTGTACCCCGGCGAGATCCTCGCGGTCATCGGCGACAACGGCGCCGGCAAGTCCAGCCTGATCAAGGCGCTGTCCGGGGCGCTGATCCCGGACAGCGGCGAGATGTACCTCGACGGGCAGCGGGTGCAGTTCCGCAACCCGATGGAGGCGCGCGAGGCCGGCATCGAGACCGTCTACCAGACGCTCGCCGTCGCGCCCGGGCTCGACATCGCCGACAACCTGTTCCTGGGCCGGGAGCAGCGGCGGCCCGGCGTCCTCGGGTCGGTGTTCCGGATGCTGGACCGCGGGCACATGCGCTCGGAGGCCCGCCGGCACATGTCGGAGCTGGGCATCGGCACGCTGCAGAACATCGGCCAGGCGGTGGAGTCGCTCTCCGGCGGCCAGCGGCAGGCGGTGGCGGTGGCCCGGTCGGCGGCCTTCGGCAGCAAGGTGGTGATCCTCGACGAGCCGACGGCCGCGCTGGGCGTCAAGGAGGGCAACCGCGTGCTTCAGTTGATCCGCGACGTCCGCGACCGCGGCCTGCCGGTGATCCTGATCAGCCACAACATGCCGCACGTCTTCGAGGTCGCGGACCGCATCCACATCCAGCGCCTCGGCCGCCGCGCGACGGTCATCACCCCGAAGTCGCACTCCATGTCGGAGGCGGTCGCCATCATGACCGGCGCGGCGGCGCCCCCGCAGACGGTGGCCTGACATCGGGTCGCGGGGGGGGGGGGGGCCCCCCCCCCCCCCCCCGCCCCCCCCCCGACCCGCTCGGCCACGATCTTCTCCTGGTAGCCGCTGCGCTTGTACGCCGCCACCGGGTCCGGGTCGAGGCCCATGTCCGTGCGGACCTCGGCGAGCAGCGGCCGCACGTCGGTGTTGTACGCGTCCATCAGCACGCCGTTCGCCTCCAGCACGTCACCGTCGTGCTGCGCCTTGGCCAGCGCTTCCCGGTCCACGAGGAGAGCCTTCGCGGTGGCCTCTTGAATGTTCATGACCGATCGGATGATGGCAGGTATCTTTGTCTCGATGTTGTGACATTGGTCCAGCATGAAGTTGATACCGTACGCCGGATCGAGCGCGTCGCCGCGGACGATCTCGTACATGATGCGGAACAGCTGGAACGGGTCAGCGGCGCCGGCCATCAGGTCGTCGTCGGCGTAGAAGCGGCTGTTGAAGTCGAACGCGCCAAGCTTCCCCTGCCGCAGCAGGAACGCCACGATGAACTCGATGTTCGTGCCCGGTGCGTGGTGGCCCGTGTCGATGCAGACCGTCGCCTTCTCGCCGAGCTCGACGCAGTGGGCGTACGAGGTGCCCCAGTCGGGGATGTCGGTGGCGTAGAAGGCCGGCTCGAACAGCTTGTACTCGAGCAGGATGCGCTGGTGGTCGCCGAGCCGGTCGTACGCCTCGCGCAGCGCCGCGGCCAGCCGGTCCTGCCGGTTGCGCAGGTCGTCCTGGCCGGGGTAGTTGATGCCGTCCGAGAACCACAGTTTCAGGTCGCGCGAACCGGTGGCGTCCATGACGCCGACGGCCTCGAGCAGGTGGTCGGTGGCCTTGCGCCGTACGCCCGGATCGGGGTTGGTGACCGACCCCAGCTTGTAGTCGTCGTCCTGGAAGACGTTGGTGTTGATGGCCCCGATGCCGACGCCCAGCGACGCCGCGTGGTCCGCGAGGGCCTGGTAGTCGTCGACCTTGTCCCACGGGATGTGCAGGGCGACCGTCGGCGCGACGCCGGTGAAGCGGTGCACGACGGCGGCGTCCGCGATCTTCTCCTCGGGGCTGCGCGGGACGCCGGGCTGGGCGAACACCTTGAACCGGGTGCCGGAGTTGCCGAAGGCCCACGACGGGGTCTCGATCCGCTGAGCGGCGAGCGCACGCTTGACGGCGGACGGGTCAGTCATGACGACTCCAACATCAGAAGTTGAACTGGTCGATGTTCTGCGCGGTGAACTCGGTGGGCGGGCCGAGCACGATCTCGCCGTCCGCGCCGATCGTGTACTCGCCGAGCTTGCCGGCGGTGAACTTCTCGCCCTGCTTGCCGGTGATCTGCCCGGAGGCGAGCGCGGCGCCGGCGTACGCGGCCAGGTAGCCGATGTCCGCCGGGTTCCACAGCGCGAACTTCTTCACCGTGCCGTCCTTGACGTACTCGCGCATCTGGTTGGGCAGGCCCAGCCCGGTGATCGCCACCTTGCCCTTGTAGTTCGAGGAGCTGACGTACCGCGAGGCCGCGGCGATGCCCACGGTGGTGGGAGAGACGATGACCTTGAGCTTCGGGTACGACTGCAGCAGGCCCTGCGCCTCCTGGAACGACTTCTGGTCGTCGTCGTTGCCGTACGCGGTCTTGACCAGCTTGAGCTTGCTGTACTCCGGCTTGGCCAGCTCCTTCTTCATCACCTCGATCCAGGCGTTCTGGTTGGTGGCGTTCGGGGTGGCCGAGAGGATCGCGATCTCGCCCTCGCCGCCGGCCAGCTCGTTCGCCATCTTCACCAGGCTCTCGCCGATGCCCTGGGTCGTGGCCTGGTTGATGAACGCGTCCCGGCAGTCCTTGGAGGCGTCGGAGTCGAACGAGACGACCTTGATCTTCGCCTGCCGGGCCTGGTTGAGCGACGGGCAGACCGCGTTCGGGTCGTTGGCCGCCACCACGATCACGTCCTGCTGCTGCTGGATCAGCGTGTTGATGTAGCTGACCTGCGAGGAGGCGCTGGCGTCGTTCGGGCCGACCAGCTTGTACTCGCCCTTGAGCTCGCCGACCGCCACCTTCCCGCCGCTGGTTTCCACGTCGGAGTACGGGTTGTTCAGCTGCTTCGGCAGGAAGGCGATCTTCAGGCCCTCCTTGGTCTTGGCGTTCGGGTCGGCCGAGGCGCCGGTCTGGGCGGCCGCGCCGCCGTCGGAGGACGCGCTGTCCTTGGTGGTGCCGCCGCAAGCGGCGAGGCCCAGGACAAGCAGTGAGGCGCTGGCTGCGGTGAGTAGCCGGTGATGGGTACGAAGCATGACGGACTCCTATACGAGCGGGGGATCTCAGGAAGCGGCGGCCTGGCGGAGTCTCCGCCGGTGCCAGGTGGCGCGGATCGAGGAGGCGACGTTGGGAAGGAGGACGGAGAGCACCAGCAGCGCGCCGGTGACGATGTTGAGCGCCTGGCCGGAGACGTCCTGCAGCCGCAGGGCGTTCTGCAGCGCGGCGAGCAGCACGACGCCGGCGAGAACCCCGGGCAGGGTGCCCCGGCCGCCGAAGATCGAGACGCCGCCGAGCAGCACGGCGGCCACCACGGCCAGCTCGAGCCCGGAGCCGTTGTCGGCGCGAGCGCTGGAGTACCGCAGCGTCCACAGGACACCGACGAGGCCGGCGATCGCTCCGCTGGCGACGTACAGCCAGAATTTCGTGCGGGCCACCCGGATGCCGGAGAAATGCGCGGCCTGGGCGTTCGCGCCGATCGCGTACAGCGAACGGCCGAACGGTGTCGCGTGCAGGACCACCCCGAAGATCAGCGCGAGCGCGACGATGAGGATGAGCACGTTCGGTACGGCGCCCCCGCCGATCGTCCCGGTGACCCAGCCGGTGTAGTTCCACGGGAAGTCGGCGACCGCCCCGTCGCCCAGCACCACGAACGCGAGGCCGCGGTAGAGCGCGAGCGTGCCGATCGTGACCGCCAGCGAGGGTAGCCCGAGCCCGGTGACGAGGAAGCCGTTGAACGCCCCGAGCATCGCGCCGACCAGCACGCAGAGCGGGATGATGGTCTCGATCGAGAGCCCGTTGTTCCAGAACCAGCCCATCAGCGAGCTGGTCAGGCCCAGCGTGCTCGCCACCGAGAGGTCGATCTCGCCGGTCACGATGATGAACGTCATCGGCAGTGCGACCAGCACGATCGGCATCAGGTCCAGGACCAGGAAGGTGAAGTTCCGGCTGGTGCCGAAGTTGGGTACGCCCACCGACGCCACGACGAGCACGAGCACAGTCAGCGCGATGATGATGCTGTCCCAGCTCGCGAGGCGTCGTCGCACCTCAGACATGGCTGTCCCTCTTCCTGAGCGAGCGGGCGATGCGGACGGCGACCAGGCGGTCGGCGCAGATGGCGAAGAGGATCAGCGCGCCCACGATGGCCTGCTGCCAGAACTGGTTGATGTCCAGCACGGCCAGGGCGCTGCCGATCACCGTGAGCAGCAGCGCGCCGAGCCCCGCGCCCCAGACCGTGCCGCTGCCGCCGAAGACCGCGACCCCGCCGACCACGACCGCGGCGACGACGGTGAGCTCGTACCCGTTGCCGGCCGAGGCGTCGACCGTGCCGAAGCGGGCGGCGAAGAGGACGCCGGCCAGCCCGGCCAGGGCGCCGCTGAGCAGGAACGCGCCGAGCAGGTTGCGGGCGACGCGGATGCCGGCGAGCTCGGCGGCCTGCGGGCTCGAGCCCATCGCGTACAGCTCGCGGCCCACCCGGTAGTTGCGCATGAGCACGGAGACGCCGCCGACCACGACCACCGCGATCAGCACCAGCCACGGCACGCCGAGCACCGAGGCGTTGGCGAACCGCAGGAAGTGCCGCGGCAGCTCGTCGGCGTTCACCTGCTGACCGCCGGCCCACGAGTACGTGATCCCGCGGAACATGTAGAGCGTGCCGAGCGTGACGACGAGCGCGGGGACCCGGCCGTACCGCACCAGCACGCCGTTGATCAGGCCGGCCACCGCGCCGACCGCGAGGCCCACCAGCAGCGCCGCGATCATCGGCAGGTCCGGGTTCGTGCTCATCATCGTCGCGACGGTGAAGGCGCTCAGCCCGAGCACCGAGCCGACGGAGAGGTCGATGTTGCGGGTGATGACGACGACCGCCTGGCCGGCCGCCATCACCGCGAGGATCGCCGTGTTGAGCAGGATGTCGCGGATGCTCTGCCCGGACAGGAAGCGGGGGTGGTTCACGGCCGTGAAGATCACGAGGATCGCGAGCGCGAGGATGATCCCCAGCTCCCGGGTCTTCATCAGCCCGCCCGCCGACAGCGCCGGCCGCTTCGACTTGGTGACCAGTGCGGCGGTCATGACGGCTGACCCATGGCCGCGTACATGACGGACTCCTCGGTGGCTTCGGCGCGGGTGAGCTGGGCGGCGACGTGCCCCTCCCGCAGGACGACGATGCGGTCCGCCATGCCGAGCACCTCGGGCAGCTCGGACGAGACCATGACGACGGCGAGCCCGCGCGCCGCCAGCGTGGACAGGAGGCGGTGCACCTCGGCCTTGGTGCCGACGTCGATGCCGCGGGTCGGCTCGTCGACGATGAGCAGCCGGGGCCCGGTGGCCAGCCACTTCGCCAGGACGACCTTCTGCTGGTTGCCGCCGGAGAGCGTGCCCACCGGGTCGGAGAGCCGGCCAAGCCTGGTCTGCAGCTGCTGGGTCCAGCTCGCCGCCTCGCGCCGTTCCACGCCGCCGAACAGCAGGCCGAGCTTCGCCAGCGCCCGCGAGCGGGGCAGCGTCACGTTGCGTTCGATCGAGAGCTCCATGACCAGGCCCTGCTGGCGGCGGTCCTCCGGCACCAGGCCCATGCCCGCGGCCATCGCGGCGCGCGGCGAGCCCGGCTTGAGCTTCCTGCCGAGGAAGCGCACCGAACCGGAGTCGTACCGGTCGACGCCGAAGACGGCCTGCATCACCTCGGAGCGTCCGGCGCCGACCAGCCCGGCCAGCGCGACGATCTCCCCGGCCCTGACGGTGAAGCTGACGTCGCGGAACACGCCCTCGCGGCTCAGCCCCTCGACCTCGAGCACGGTCTCGCCGATCGTGGCTTCCTGCTTGGGGTAGAGCGCGCTGAGGTCGCGGCCGACCATGCGGCGGATCATGTCGTCGACGGTCAGGTCGGCCACCGGCTCGGTGCAGACGTGCCGGCCGTCACGCATGATCGTGACGCGCTGGCAGAGGGCGGTGATCTCCTCGAACCGGTGCGAGATGAACATGATGGCCGCGCCCTCGTCGCGCAGCGCGCGGGTGACCGCGAAGAGCCGGTCCACCTCGACGCCGCTGAGCGCCGCGGTCGGCTCGTCCATCACGAGGACGCGAGCCTCGCTGGACAGCGCCTTGGCGATCTCGACGAGCTGCTGGTCGGCGATGGAGAGTCCGCGGGCCGGGCGGGCCGGGTCGATGCGGACGCCCAGCCGGGTGAACAACCGCTCGGCGTTGGCGTTCATGGCCCGCCGGTCGATCTGGCGCAGGCGGGTCAGCGGCTGGTTGCCCATCGCGATGTTCTCGGCGACGGACAGGTCGGGGAAGAGCGTGGGTTCCTGGTAGATGACCGCGATCCCGGCGGCCTTCGCGTCGGCGGGCCCGGCGAAGTCAACCTCCGCGCCGTCGACCGCCAGCGTGCCGGTGTCGGGCCGGTGCACCCCGGCCAGCATCTTGACGATTGTGGACTTGCCGGCGCCGTTCTCGCCGACCAGCGCGTGTGCCTCGCCGGCGTGCAGCGCGAAGCTGACCCCCTGGACGGCCGCCACGGCGCCGAACGACTTGGTCACGTCGCGCACCTCCAGCAATGCGTCCATGGCCACCTCCGTACGCGACTTTGAAATGTTTCAGACGCCGTGGGACGAACGTAGGTGGCGCCGATCACACGTGTCAAGCATTCGGCAGAAACGTGGACGGGCGGATGCCGTACGATGTCGCTTCAACGTTTCAAGGGGGCGCAGTGGTGGGGAACGGCAGAACCCCGTCCGTCAAGGACGTCGCCGCCGCCGCGGGCGTCTCGCTGGGCACGGTGTCGAACGTGATGAACCGGCCCGAGGTGGTCAGCCCCGCGACCCGCGAGCGTGTCGAGCGCGCGATGGCCGAGCTCGGCTTCGTGCGCAACGAGTCGGCGCGGCAGCTTCGCGCGGGAACCAGCCGCACCCTGGCGTACGTGATGCTCGACGGCGGCAACCCGTTCTTCCACGACGTCGCGCAGGGCATCGAGCTCGCCGCCGAGGATGCCGACCTGTCGCTGTTCATCTGCACCAGCAACGGGCGTGCCGACCGCGAGGCCGTGCACCTCGACCGGCTCATGCAGCAGCGGGTCCAGGGCGTGCTGATCACGCCGGTCAATCCGGACGCCCCGCACCTGGCCGAGATCTCCCGGCGGGGCATCCCCGTGGTGATCGTCGACCGGGTCGGCGCGGGCGGCGCCTTCTGCTCGGTCGCGGTCGACGACGTGCTCGGCGGCCGCATCGCCGTCGAACACCTCGCCGAGCAGGGTCACACCCGGGTCGCGGTGGTCGGCGGGCCGGAGTCGCTCGGCCAGGTCCGCGAGCGGCTCGAGGGCGCGCGGCAGGTCTGGGCGGAGCTCGGGCTGCCTGCCGAGGATCTCATCTACCTCCCGACGGAGGCCCTCAGCGTGGCCGAGGGCCGCTCGGCGGGGGAGCGGCTCGCCGGCATCCCGGCCCGGCGCCGGCCGACCGCGGCATTCTGCGCGAACGACCTGCTGGCGCTCGGGCTGCTGCAGCAGAGCATCGGCGCCGGCCTGCGGGTGCCGGAGGATCTCGCGATCGTCGGCTTCGACGACATCGAGTTCGCGGCGGCGGCCGCCGTGCCGCTGAGCTCGGTCCGCCAGCCGCGCCAGGAGCTCGGCCGGGCGGCCGCGCAGCTCGTGCTGGAGGAGGCGGCCGGCGGGCGGCACGAGCATCAGCAGCTCTCGTTCGTCCCCGAGCTGGTGGCGCGGGCCTCGACGGTGCTGCGCCCGAAGGTTTTCTGACAACGTTTCAGATCCAGCCGATTCGCGGTTGGTCTATTGACCGGCTTCAGGTGGCCCCCGTAGCCTCCTCGATAGTTATGAAACGTTTCATCACAGAGGAGTGCTGATGACCAGCTCGGTGGTCGCCGATCTGCTCGGCCGCAGCAACCGGCTCGGCGCCGACCCGCGCACCACCAACTACGCGGGCGGCAACACCTCGGCGAAGGGCTCGCAGACCGATCCCGTCACCGGCGCGCCCGTCGACCTGCTGTGGGTCAAGGGGTCCGGCGGCGACCTCGGCACGCTGACCGAGGCCGGCCTGGCGGTGCTGCGCCTCGACCGGCTGCGCGCGCTCACCGGGGTGTACCCGGGCGTCGAACGCGAGGACGAGATGGTGGCCGCGTTCGACTACTGCCTGCACGGCCGGGGCGGTGCCGCGCCCTCCATCGACACCGCGATGCACGGCCTCGTCGAGGCACCGCACGTCGACCACCTCCACCCCGACGCCGGCATCGCGCTCGCCACCGCCGCCGACGGGCCGGCGCTCACCAAGGAGATCTTCGGCGACCGGGTGCTCTGGGTGCCGTGGCGCCGTCCCGGCTTCCAGCTGGGCCTCGACATCGCCGCCGCGCAGCGGGCCAACCCGCAGGCCATCGGCGTCATCCTCGGCGGGCACGGCATCACCGCCTGGGGCGCGACCAGCGCGGAGTGCGAGGCGCGGTCGCTGGAGATCATCGGTACGGCGGCGGCGTACCTGGCCGAGCACGGCAGGGCCGAGCCGTTCGGCGCGCCGGTGCACGAGCCGCTGCCCGAGGAGGCCCGGCGGGAACGGGCCGCCGCGCTGTTCCCGCTGCTCCGCGGCCTGGCGTCGACCGACAGGGCGCAGGTCGGGCACTACACCGACGCCGAGCTCGTGCTCGACTTCGTGGGACGCGAACGGATGCCCGCGCTCGCCGCGCTCGGGACGTCGTGCCCCGACCACTTCCTGCGGACGAAGGTGAAGCCGCTGGTGCTGGACACCGCCCCGGACGCGCCGCTGGAGCAGGTGGAAGCACGGTTGCGGGAGCTGCACGCGGCGTACCGCGAGGACTATCGCGCCTACTACGAGCGGCACGCCACCTCGGACAGCCCGGCCATGCGCGGCGCGGACCCGGCCATCGTGCTCGTACCGGGCGTCGGCATGTTCAGCTTCGGCGCGACCAAACAGACCGCCCGCGTCGCCGGCGAGTTCTACGTCAACGCGATCAACGTGATGCGCGGGGCCGAGGCGGTGTCCACGTACGCGCCGATCGACGAGGCGGAGAAGTTCCGCATCGAGTACTGGGCCCTGGAGGAGGCGAAGCTCCGGCGCATGCCGAAGCCCAAGCCGCTCGCCACCCGGGTCGCCTTCGTGACCGGCGGCGGCTCCGGCATCGGGCGGGCCGTCGCGCTGCGGCTCGCCGCCGAGGGCGCCTGCGTGGTGATCGCCGACCGCAACCTCGGCTCGGCCACCGAGGTCGCCGGCGAGATCGGCGGCCTCGACGCCGCCGTGGCGGTCGAGGCCGACGTGACCTCCGGCGACGCGGTGGAGCGGGCGATGCGCGCGGCCGTCCTCGCCTTCGGCGGCGTCGACCTGGTCGTCAACAATGCCGGGCTGTCGATCTCCAAACCGCTCCTGGAGACCACCGAGCAGGACTGGGACCTGCAACACGACGTGATGGCCAAGGGCTCGTTCCTCGTCTCGCGCGCCGCGGCCGCCGTGCTGACAGCGCAGGGCATGGGCGGCGACATCGTCTACATCTCCAGCAAGAACTCGCTCTTCGCCGGGCCGAACAACGTCGCGTACGGCGCCGCCAAGGCCGACCAGGCGCACCAGGTCCGCCTGCTCGCCGCCGAACTGGGTGGGCACGGCATCCGGGTCAACGGCGTCAACCCCGACGGCGTCGTCCGCGGCTCGGGCATCTTCGCCGGCGGCTGGGGCGCCCAGCGCGCGGCGGTGTACGGCGTACCCGAGGAGGAGCTGGGTGAGTTCTACGCCCAGCGCACCCTGCTCAAGCGCGAGGTCCTGCCGGAGCACGTGGCGAACGCCGTGTTCGTGCTGACCGGCGGGGAGCTGTCGCACACCACGGGCCTGCACATCCCGGTGGATGCGGGCGTCGCGGCTGCGTTCCTGCGGTGACGACGTTCGCGGCGGTCGACCTGGGCGCGTCCAGCGGGCGCGTGATGGCCGGCCGCGTCCGCCCCGGCGTGTGCGAGCTGACGCCCGTGCACCGCTTCCCCAACGAGCCGGTCCGGGCCGCCGGCACCCTGCACTGGGACATCCTCGCGCTCTACCGCGGCGTCCTGGAAGGACTGCGCCGGGCCGGACCGGTCGACGGCATCGGCATCGACTCGTGGGCGGTGGACTACGGCCTGCTCGACGCGAGCGGCGCGCTGCTCGGCAACCCGGTGCACTACCGCGACTCCCGCACCGACGGCATCGCCGCATTGGTCCCCGAAGATGAGCTCTATGCCGTCACCGGTCTGCAGAAGCTGCCGTTCAACACGATCTACCAGCTCCTGGCGGCCGCAGGGACGCCCCAGCTCGAGATCGCACGGCAGCTGCTCATGATTCCCGACCTGATCGCCTACTGGCTGACCGGCGAGCGCGGCGCCGAGGTCACCAACGCCTCGACCACGCAGCTGCTCGACATCCGGACCGGAGCGTGGGCAACCGAGCTGATGACCTCGCTGGGCATCCGGCCGGGGCTGTTCGCGCCGCTGCGGCAACCCGGCACGGTCATCGGCCCGGTGCTGCCCGAGGTGGGCGCCGGCACGCCGGAGGTCATCGCCGTCGGCTCGCACGACACCGCGTCGGCGGTGGCCGGGGTGCCGGCGGAGTCGGAGCACTTCGCGTACATCTCCTGCGGGACGTGGTCGCTGGTCGGGGTGGAACTGGACGCGCCCGTGCTCACCGAGGCGTCGCGGCTGGCCAACTTCACCAACGAGGCCGGCGTCGACGGGACCGTGCGGTACCTGCGTAACGTGATGGGCCTCTGGCCGCTCCAGGAGTGCCTGCGGGAATGGGGCGAGCCCGATCTGCCCGGACTGCTGCGCGCGGCGGAGGCCGTACCCGCATTCCGGGCCGTGGTCGACCTGGACGACCCGGTCTTCCTGCCGCCCGGCGGCATGGAACGACGGATCTGCGAGCGCATCGGGCGCGAGCCGGGACGGCCGGAGATCGTCCGGTGCATCGTGGACAGCCTCGCGCTGGCCCACCGGCGGGCGGTACGCCAGGCGCAGGAGCTCTCCGGCCGGCGCGTCGACGCGGTGCACGTCGTCGGCGGAGGCGCCCGCAACGACCTGCTCTGCCGCCTCACCGCCGACGCCTGCGGGCTTCCGGTGCTGGCCGGTCCCGTCGAGGCCACCGCGCTGGGCAACCTCCTCGTGCAGGCGCGCGCGGCGGGAACGATCAGCGGCGACCTCTCGGCAATGCGGGCCCTGCTGCGGGAGACTCAGCACATCGTGCGCTACGAGCCCCGCGGTGACGACGCGGCGTGGCGGGCGGCCGAGCGGCGGCTGGGAGGCTGATGTGCGGATCGCGCTGTTCGTGACGTGCCTGGCGGACACCATGTTCCCGGCGGCGGCCAAGGCGACGGTCACGCTGCTGGAGCGGCTGGGCCACGAGGTGGTCTTCCCGCCGGGCCAGACCTGCTGCGGGCAGATGCACATCAACACCGGCTATCAGAAGGACGCGTTTCCCCTGGTACGCCGCCACGTGCGCACCTTCGCGCCGTACGACGTGATCGTCGCGCCCTCGGGCTCGTGCGTCGGATCGGTTCGCCACCAGCACGCGATGGTCGCCAGGAACGCGGGTGACCTGTCGCTGGCCGCCCGCGCCGAAGACGTCGCCGGCCGCACGTACGAGCTGTCCGAGCTGCTCGTCGACGTGCTCGGGGTCGAGGACGTGGGGGCGTCCTACCCGCACCGGGTCACGTACCACCCGACCTGCCACTCGCTGCGGATGATCCGGGTCGGTGACAAGCCGCTGCGGCTGCTGCGCCACGTCCGCGGCCTGGAGCTCGTCGAGCTGCCCGCGGCCGAGCAGTGCTGCGGGTTCGGCGGCACGTTCGCGCTCAAGAACGCGGACACCTCGGCGGCGATGCTGGGCGACAAGATGCGCCACGTGCTCGAAACCGGGGCGCAGATGTGCACCGCCGGTGACGCCTCCTGCCTGATGCACATCGGCGGCGGGCTCTCCCGGCTCGGCTCGGACGTGCGTACGGTCCACCTCGCGGAGATTCTCGCAGCGTCGGAGGCGTCATGAGCACTTTCCTGGGGATGCCCACGACCGCGCCCCGCGGCGTGGGTCACCTGCGCGGCGACGAGTCTTTCCCTGACGCGGCCCGCAAGGCGCTCGGCAACGAGCAGTTGCGCCGGAACCTCGCCCACGCCACCACCACGATCCGCGGCAAGTCCGGCGCGGTCATCGCGGAGCTGCCCGACTGGCAGGAGCTGCGGTCGGCGGGGTCCGCGCTCAAGGCCGCGACCATGGCACGCCTGCCCGAGCTGCTGGAACGGCTGGAGGAGAACGTCACCGCGGCCGGCGGCGTGGTGCACTGGGCGGCCGACGCCACCGAGGCCAACCGGATCGTCACCGGCCTGGTCGAAGCCACCGGGCACCGCCGGGTCATCAAAGTCAAGTCGATGGCCACCCAGGAGATCGGCCTCAACGAGGCGCTCGAGGCGGCCGGGATCGCCCCCGTCGAGACGGACCTGGCCGAGCTCATCGTGCAGCTCGGCCATGACAAGCCCAGCCACATCCTGGTGCCGGCCATCCACCGCAACCGTACGGAGATCCGCGACATCTTCCTGCGCGAGATGCCCGGCGTCGACCCGGCGCTCACCGACGACCCGGCCACCCTCGCGGCGGCGGCGCGGCGCTACCTCCGGGAGACGTTCCTGAGCACCAAGGTGGCGGTCTCGGGCGCAAACTTCGCGGTCGCCGAGACGGGGACGCTCGCCGTGCTGGAGTCCGAGGGCAACGGGCGGATGTGCCTCACGCTGCCCGACACCCTGATCACCGTGATGGGCATCGAGAAGGTGGTGCCCACGTGGCGCGACCTCGAGGTGTTCCTCCAGCTGCTGCCGCGGGCGTCGACCGGGGAGCGGATGAACCCGTACACGTCGATGTGGACGGGGGTGACGCCGGGCGACGGCCCGCAGGAGTTCCATCTGGTGCTGCTCGACAACGGGCGCACCGCGGTGCTCGCCGACGAGGTGGGACGTCAGGCGCTGCACTGCATCCGCTGCTCCGCGTGCCTCAACGTCTGCCCGGTCTACGAGCGGACCGGCGGGCACGCGTACGGGTCGGTCTACCCCGGACCGATCGGCGCGGTGCTCTCCCCGCAGCTCACCGGGGTGGCCGACAACGCGTCGCTGCCGTACGCGTCCTCGCTCTGCGGCGCCTGCTTCGACGCCTGCCCCGTGAAGATCGATATTCCCTCGATCCTCGTGCACCTGCGCAACGAGGCGCCGCACCCGCGCACCGAGCGGATCGCGATGGCCGCGGCGGCGTACACGATGGACCACCCGGCCCTGTACGCCCGCGCCCAGCACGCAGCCAAGCTCAGCCGCCACGCCAGACGCCTGCCGCGACCCCTGAACGGCTGGACGGCGAGCCGGGACCTCCCGCAGCCGCCTCCGGAGACCTTCCGCGACTGGTGGGCCGGGCGATGAGCAGCAAGGACCTGATCCTGGGCCGGATCCGCGCGGCGCTGGGTGACACCGCGGCGCCGGACGTGCCGCGGACCTACCGCCGAGCCGGCACGCAGTGCGCAGACGTCGAGCGGCTCGTCGACCGGCTCGTGGACTACAAAGCCGTGGTGCACCGCGGCTCGGACGTCGCCGGGATCGTCGCCTCGCTCGAGCCCGGCCGGCTCGTCGTGCCGCCGGGCCTGGACCCGGCGTGGCTGCCGCCGGGAATGGCGACGGTCGAGGACGAGCACGACGCCGACGCGGTGCTCACCGCTGCCACCGTCGCGATCGCCGAGACCGGCACGATCGTCCTCGACGGCTCGCCCGACCAGGGGCGGCGGGTCATCTCGCTCCTGCCGGACCTGCACATCTGCGTCGTCCGCCCGGACCAGGTCGTCGCGGCCGTGCCGGACGCGATCGCGCGGCTGGACCCGCGCCGCCCGCTGACCTGGATCAGCGGGCCCTCCGCGACCAGCGACATCGAGCTCAACCGGGTCGAGGGGGTGCACGGCCCGCGGCGCCTGCACGTGATCCTCACCGAACGCTGATCAGCGCAGCGTGCCACGATCGTGACTATCCGTTCCGCGATGCTGTCGCCCGGCCATTGCGGCGACTAGGCTGGCCATCGATCCTCATCGTGGAGGTCCCGATGGCAGACCGTCTGACCCGCGAACCGCTCACCGTGCCGGAGCAGCTGCTGACCGTCGGCCTGGTGCAGGCCACCGACGACTATGCGTGCCTCTGCTGCGCCGGTGAGATCGACCAGGCCACGGCTCCGGTGTTCGCCGACGCGCTGGCCGACGCCGTGCCCGGCCGGAGCCGGGTCGAGGTGGACCTCACGAAGGTCACCTTCCTGGACTCGTCCGGCATCAACGCGCTGGTCCAGCACCGGAGACCGAGCTGCGCCCTGGTGGTCGTCAACGTTCCGCCGCACATCCGGCGGGTCTTCGACATCACCGGCCTGTCCGAGATCTTCTGCGCCTGAGCCTGGGGCAGGCTGGGCCGATGACGATCATCGGTTTTCTGCACACCGCCGAGGTGCACGTCGGCACCTTCCGCGGCCTGCTCCGGGAGCTGGGCCCCGGCTGCGCGGACGTCCACGTCGTCGACGAGAGCCTGCTCGCGGATGCCCGCGTGCGTGGAGTCGACAGCGACGTCGAGCATCGCCTCCTGGAACGCCTGCGGGAGGTGGCCGCCCAAGGCCCGGACGTCATCGTGTGCACGTGCTCCACGCTGGGCGGGCATGCCGAGCGGATGGGCGCGGCGGTGGGCGTACCGGTGCTGCGGGTGGACCGGCCCATGGCGGAGGCGGCCGTCGCGGCCGGCGCCCGGATCGGGGTGGTCGCCAGCACGGCCTCCACGCTCGGCCCCACGTGCGAGCTGCTGGCCTCCTGCGCCAGGCCCGGGACCGAGATCGTCGAGGCGCCGTGCCTCGACGCCTGGCCGCTGTTCGAGGCGGGCGACCTCGACGGGTACGCCCGCCGCGTGGCCGAGCACGCCCGCACCCTCGACGTCGACGTCGTGGTGCTCGCGCAGGCCAGCATGGCGGGAGCCGAGGGCCTGCTGGCGGACCTGGGCCGGCCGGTGTTGTGCAGCCCACGTATCGCCGTCCGTCGAACCCTGGAGGACTACACGGTTGTGTAGTAATCTGCACGCGTGAGTAGTACGGGGGACCTGACCGCTCGCGCCCGCATCCGGGACGCCGCGATCGAACTTTTCGCCGAACGGGGCATCGGCGGCGCCACCATCCGCGACATCGCCCAGGCCGCCGGGGTGTCGTCCGGGCTGCTGCGCCACCACTTCGGCTCCAAGGAAGGGCTGCGCGACGCCTGCGACGAGTACGCGATGGCCGAGATCGCGCGGATCCGGGCCCCGTACATCGAGGGGGGCTCGTCCGACGGGCGCCTGATCTACGACGCGATCCGCGCGGCCCCACTGCGGCTGCAGAGCTACCTCATCCGGTCCACGCTGGACGGTTCGCCGAGCGGCGCCAACCTGTTCCAGCGCATGGTCGGGGAGGCCGAGCAGTGGTACGAGAAGGCCACGGTCAAGTCCGCCGACCCGCGGGCGTACGCGGCGGTCCTCTGCGCGCTGCAGATGGGCATGTTCATGATGCGCGACCAGATATCGGCGGCGATCGGTGAGGACACCCGGCAACCCCACGGGCATCTGCGCATGCTCCGGGCGGCCGTCGAGATCTTCGCGCAGCCGCTGCTCTCGTCCGAGCAGGCCGAGCAGGCGTACGCCGCCCTTGACCGGCTCATGAGTACCCCTGAGGAGTCATGATGACCGAGGCGATCAGCGTTGCGGGGCTCACGAAGAGCTTCGGGCGTACCCACGCCCTGCAGGGTCTCGACCTGACCGTGGGCACCGGCGAGGTGCACGGCTTCCTGGGACCCAACGGCGCCGGGAAGACCACGACGATCCGGGTCCTGCTCGGGCTGATCCGCCCGGACGCCGGGACGGCCCGGCTGCTCGGCGGGGACCCGTGGTCCGACGCGACCGCGCTGCACCGGCGGCTCGCGTACGTGCCGGGCGACGTCACGCTCTGGCCCAACCTCTCCGGCGGCGAGGTCATCGACCTGCTCGGCCGGCTGCGCGGCGGGCTCGACGAGAAGCGCCGCGCCGACCTGCTCGAGCGCTTCGACCTGGACCCGCGCAAGAAGGCCCGGACGTATTCCAAGGGCAACCGGCAGAAGGTGGCGCTCGTCGCGGCGCTGGCGTCCGATGTGGAGCTGCTGATCCTCGACGAGCCGACCTCCGGGCTGGACCCGCTGATGGAGGCGGCGTTCCGCGACGTCGTCCGGGAGGAGAGCCGGCGCGGTGACCGTACGGTGCTGCTCTCCAGCCACGTCCTCAGCGAGGTCGAGGCGCTCTGCGACCGGGTCACGATCATCCGCGAGGGCCGTACGGTCGAGAGCGGCACCCTGACCGACCTGCGCCACCTCACCCGCACGACGATCCAGGCGGAGCTCGCCGGCCCGGTCGACGGGCTCGCCACCATGCCGGGCGTCCACGGCCTGCGCGCCGAGAACCACAGCGTCACCTTCGACGTCGACACCGACGCTCTCGAACCCGCGCTGCGCACGCTGGTCGGCGTCGGGGTGCGCAGCCTCACGAGCCATCCGCCGACGCTCGAGGAGCTGTTCCTGCGCCAATACCGCAAGGAGCCGTCGGAATGACCGGCACCTGGCAGCTCATCCGCCTGATCCTGCGGCGCGACCGGGTGCTGCTGCCGCTGTGGGCCGTGGTGCTCGGGTGCGTACCGGCGCTCTACGTGTCGTCCTTCGATAGCCTGTTCCCGACCGCGGCGGACCGTCTCGAGTACGCGCGGGTCAGCACCGGCAACGCGGGCTTCGTCGGACTGTACGGGCCGCTGCACGGCAGCAGCCTCGGCGAGCTGGTCGCCTGGCGCGGCGGCTTCATCCCGGTGATGATCGCGCTGTTCAGCCTGCTCACGGTCATACGGCACACGCGTACGGAGGAGGAGGCGGGCCGCACCGAGCTGATCGGCTCCGGCGTCGTGGGCCGGCACGCGGGCCTGGCGGCGGCGGTGATCGCCACGCTCGGCGCGAACGTGGTGCTCGCCCTGATCCTCGCCTCCCTCATGATCGCGCAGGGCCTGCCGGTCGCCGGTTCCGTCGCGCTGGCCGCCGAGTTCGGCCTCGCCGGGTGGATGTTCACCGGGGTCGGCGCGGTCGCGGCGCAACTGGCCGGTGGCGCCCGGACGGCCCGCTCGATCTCCGTCATCGCGCTCGGCGTCGCGTACGTGCTGCGCCTCGCCGGCGACGTGAGCGACACGGGCAGCGGCACGCTCGGCTGGCTGGCGTGGCTGTCGCCGATCGGGTGGGTGCAGCGCATGTTCCCGTACGGTGCGGACCGGTGGTGGCCCGGGTTGCTGGCCGTCGCCCTCACCGGGTTACTGATCGCCGGTGCGGCCGCCCTGGCCGCCCGCCGCGACGTGGGCGCCGGCCTGCTCGCTCCGAGGCCCGGCCCGGCATCCGCGGCGCCCGGCCTGGGCAGCCCGTTCACGCTGGCCTGGCGGCTGCATCGCGGGCTGCTGTTCGGCTGGGTCGCCGGCTTCGCCGCGCTCGGCCTGGTCTTCGGCGGCGTGGCGCAGAGCGTGGCCGAGCTGACCGACGACAACGCGGACATGGCCGAGGTCTTCGCCCGGATGGGCGGCGCGTCCGGCGCGGTGGACAACTTCTTCGTCGCGACCAGCGGCATGCTCGGGCTCGTCGCGGCCGCGTACGCCGTGCAGGCCACCCTGCGGCTGCGCGACGAGGAGGGCACCGGTCACACCGAGCTGGTACTGGCCACGGCGACCACCCGGCTGCGCTGGATCGGCAGCCACCTGGTGTTCGCCTTCGCCGGGCCGGCCCTCGCGCTCGCCGCCGCCGGCGCGGTCTCCGGCCTGATCGCCGGGACGAGCCTGGACGACGTGCCGGGCACGTTCCGGGGCGCGCTCGGCGGCGCGCTGGCCCAGGTGCCCGCGGTGTGGGTGCTGGCCGCGCTGACCGTCCTGCTCTTCGGCCTGCTGCCGCGGCAGGCGCCGGCCGCGTGGGGCGTGGTGGCGGCCTGCTTCCTCCTGCTGATCGTCGGGGCGGCACTGCAGCTCGACCAGTGGGTGCTCGACGTCTCGCCGTTCACCCACGTGCCCCGCGTGCCCGGCAGCGACGCCACCGCGACGCCGCTCGTAGCGTTGACGCTGGTGGCGGTGGCGCTGGGGGCGGCCGGGCTCGCCGGCTTCCGCCGCCGCGACGTGCCGGTCGTCTGACCGCGCGGGCGGTCAGGAGGCCGAGCGGTCGGGGAGGAGCCGTTCCTCGTGGTCCAGCTCCCGTTCGAGAACCCGCAGTCCCTCGTCGGAGAGCCGGCCCACGTCCCGCCAGCGCAGCAGTTCGTCGCGCTGGGCGTCGATCACCGAGCGGCGCACCCGCAGCGCCGCCTCGTACTGCGGGGA
The DNA here is from genome assembly GCF_016464385.1 of Nucisporomicrobium flavum. Lineage (GTDB taxonomy): Bacteria > Actinomycetota > Actinomycetes > Mycobacteriales > Micromonosporaceae > Actinoplanes > Actinoplanes flavus_A. Next base: position 47,171 of record NZ_JADMLH010000015.1, read on the forward strand.
CACCGGGACCTCGTCGGAGTCCGCCTGGTCGAGCAGGTCCAGCCGGCGGCGGTAGCGCTCGAGGCGGTGGCCGAGCTGCCGGCGCATCGTCTCGATCGCCTGGTCCTCCACGTGGTCGTGGCGCTGGTGCTTGATCTCGTCGAGCCGGTCCATGGCGGCCTGCACGGCGGCCGAGCGGGCCTCGTTGCGCAGCCGGATCCGGTCCGCCTCGTCGGCCTTCAGGCCCAGCCTGCGCACCAGCGGGCCGAAGGTGACGCCCTGGCCGACGAGGGTGACCAGCACGACCACGAACGCGCAGAACAGCAGCAGGTCCAGGTCGGGGAACGGGTTGCCCTCCTTGGTACGCGCCGGGATGGTGAAGACCGCGGCGAGGGTGATGACGCCGCGGGTCCCCGACCAGCTCAGCGCCGTGATCTCCCGGCCGTTGAGGCGGCGGTTCGCGTCGGCGGCGTCCGGCTCGCCGCCCAGCCGGGAGTGCATCCAGCGCGGCAGGCTCTGCGTGACGATCAGGAACAGCGGGCGCAGCACCAGCACCACGCCGACCGACACGGCCACGGCGATGACGATCGTCGAGGTGCTGAACTCGGACAGCCCCTCGATGACCCGGGGGAGCTGCTGGCCGATCAGGAGGAACACCAGCCCCTCGAGCACGAAGTCGACGAGCCGCCACACCGCGCTGACCTGCAGCCGGCTCGCGCCCGAGCCGAGCCGTGGGGTGTCGTGCCCGACGATGAGCCCCGCGACGACCACGGCGAGCACGCCCGAGACGTGCACCCGCTCCGCCAGCAGGTACGCCACGAACGGGGTGGCCAGCGAGATGGCGTTCGCGATGATCGGGTCCTGTGCGAGCGGGCGGGTGGAGCGGACGGCGTACGCGACCACGATGCCGCCGATCACGCCGCCCGTCGCGGAGATGACGAACTCGCCCACGGCCGCGGAGAACGAGAACGTCCCGCCCACGGCGGCGGACACGGCCACGCTGAGCAGGGTCAGCGCGGTCGCGTCGTTGAGCAGGCCCTCGCCCTGCACCAGCGTCACGATGTTGCGGGGCAGCCCGACCTTCTTGCCGACCGACAGCGCGGCGACCGGGTCCGGCGGGGCCACCGCGGCGCCGAGCGCGACCCCGGCGGCGAGCGTCGCCCCGGCCACGAAGAAGTGGAAGCCGACGCCGATCAGCAGCGCGGTGAGCAGCACCAGCACGACCGACAGGCTGACCACGGTGCGCAGGTTGTGGCGGATGTCCAGCAGCGACGAGTCGAGCGCGGCCGAGAAGAGCAGCGGCGGCAGCACGAGGGTCAGCACGAGCTCCGGTTCGAGCTCGATGTTGGGGCCGGGCAGGACGGCGTACGCGATACCGAGCACGGTGAGCACCGCGGCCGCGGGTATACCGGTCCGGTCGCCGAACCAACGCGCGGCGACGATGACCGCGATTCCCGCCAGTACGAACAACAGTGTCGCCTCGATATGCACCGTCCCATTCTCCCGGACGGCGGATGATCTCGCGATCATGGCCGGGGTGGCCGCGGCTAGGCTGCGCGGGGTCACGCGAGGCGGGGAGGGTCCATGCGGGTGGCGCGTACGGCCGGGGTGCTGGGCCTGCTGCTCTGCGCGGTGCTGGCCGGGACCGGCGGCCGGGAGCGGACCTCCACGCCCGAGTACCGGGCCGAGGCGCTGCTGTCGCGCATGACGCTCGCCGAGAAGCTGACGATGATGCACGGCGGGGCGGAGTGCGGCTACATCGGCTGCGTGGACGGCAACCCGCGGCTGGGCATCCCGGCGCTGCACCTGCAGGACGGCCCGGCGGGCGTGGGCAACGACACCACCGGCGTCACCCAGCTGCCCGCGCCGGTCGCCGCCGCGGCCGCCTGGGATCCCGCGCTGCTGAGGGAGTACGGCCGGGTCATCGGCGCCGAGCAGTGGGGCAAGGGTACGAACGTGGCCCTCGCACCCACCGTGAACATCGTCCGGGACCCGCGCTGGGGCCGGGCGTTCGAGTCGCTGGGGGAGGACCCGTACCTGGCCGGGCGGTCCGCGGCGGCGGAGATCGGTGGCATCCGTGCCGAGGGGCCGATGGCGCAGGTCAAGCACTTCGCGGTCTACAACCAGGAGACCGCCCGCAACACGCCGGGCAGCAACGCGCGGATCGACGAGCGGACCCTGCGTGAGATCTACCTACCCGCGTTCGAGGCGTCGATCGCGGCCGGCGCCGACTCGGTCATGTGCGGCTACAACCCGGTCAACGGCACGTACGCCTGCGAGAACGGCGACCTGCTGCAGCGCATCCTCCGCGACGAGCTGGGGTTCTCCGGCTTCGTCACCTCGGACTGGGGCGGCACCCACTCGACGGTCCGGGCCGCGACCAACGGCCTCGACATGGAGATGCCCGACAGCCGGTACTTCGGCGCCCCGCTCACCGCGGCGGCCAAGGCCGGGAAGGTCGACGTCGACGAGCACGTACGCCGCATCCTCACGGCGATGTTCCGGCGCGGCCTGTTCGACCGTGAGCAGACCGGCGACCTGAGCGCGGTGGTGACGAACGACGCGCACGCCCGGGTCGCCCGCCGGGTGGCCGAGCAGGGCAGCGTGCTGCTGAAGAACGAGGGCGCCCTGCTGCCGGTCAGCCCGGGCGTACGGTCGGTCGCCGTGCTCGGCAACGGGGGCGGCGCGAGCGTGGTGAGCCAGGGCGGCGGCAGCGCCCGGGTGATCCCGTTGGATGTCGTCTCGCCGTACCGGGGGATCAAGGATCGGGCAGGCGCCGGCGCCGAGGTGACCTACCAGCCCGGCACCGTCCGGGCGGACGGCGCGCTGCCTCCGGTCGAGGCGGACGTGCTCGGCGGCGGCCTGCGAGGCGAGTTCTTCGCCGGTACGACAATGGCCGGCCCCCCGGTCGCCACCCGCACCGACGCGACGCTCGACGAGTTCTGGCACCACGGGAACGCCGGCATCGGGATCAAGGAGAACTGGTCGGCGCGCTGGACCGGCACCCTGACCCCGCCCGCCACCGGCGCTTACACGTTCTCGCTGACCAGCAGCGACGGCGGCCGGCTGCGGATCGGCGGGCGTACGGTCGTGGACAACGGCTGGTCCGAGACGCGCCGGCGCACCCGGACCGGCACGGTCACGCTCACCGCGGGCAGGCCGGTGCCGGTGGAGATCGAACACGCGCAGTTCACCGGCAACGCCGTCGTGGCGTTCGGCTGGACCCGGCCCGGGCAGCGGCTGCACGACGACGCCGTGGCGGCCGCCGCCCGCGCCGATCTGGCCGTGGTCGTGGTCGGCAAGGACGGGACCGAGGGCGCCGACCTCAAGGACATCAGCCTCTCCGCCGACCAGGACCGCCTGGTACGGGACGTGGCCGCCGCCAACCGCAACACGGTCGTGGTGGTCAACACCGGTTCCGCGGTCGCCCTGCCGTGGGTGGACTCGGTGCGCTCGGTGATCCAGGCCTGGTATCCCGGCCAGGAGTACGGCCACGCGCTCGCCGCCCTGCTCTACGGCGACGTCACCTTCTCCGGCAAGCTCCCGGTCACATTCCCCCGCTCGCTGGCCGACGTGCCGGCGGCGGCGCCGCAGCGCTGGCCCGGCGGCGAGTACTCCGAGGGGCTGCAAGTCGGCTATCGCTGGTACGACGCGCGGAACGTGGCCCCGCTGTTCCCGTTCGGCCACGGGCTGTCGTACACGACGTTCCGGTACGCGGACCTGGCCGTCGGCGCGCCCCGCCCGGACGGCTCGGTGCCGGTCTCGTACACGATCACCAACACCGGCGCCCGGGCCGGAGCCGAGATCGCCCAGGTGTACGTCGGCCAGCCCGCTGCCACCGGGGAACCGCCGAACAACCTGCGCGGCTTCGACCGGGTGACGCTCGGACCGGGCGAGTCCCGCCGGGTCACCACCACGCTGGACGCGCGGAGCTTCCAGCACTGGGCCGGCAGGTGGGTGACGGCCGGGGGCGCGTACCGGATCTCGGTGGGCTCGTCCTCGCGCGATCTGCGGCTCACCGGCCAGGTGTCGCTGCCGCCGAATCCGGTTGCCGGGGCCACAGGCGGCCGGTAGACACCACGGCATGGACCTCACCGTGCTCCCGGTGCCGGACGGCGCCACCGTTCCCGGCTTCGCCGGCCTGTCGTTCGAGATCCCGGTCGAGCCGGTGCCCGTGCCGTGGGGCGTGACGGTCCGCGCCGAGGCCTCCGACGAGGCCGGACACCTCATGTACGTGCACGGCGGTGGCTTCGAGCATCGCAACCCGCCGCTGATGAACCGGGCCGCGTACGAGTTCTCCCGCGCCACCGGCCGCCCCGTGCTCGTGGCGCATCACCGCCTCGCCCCGGCCCACACGTACCCGGAGCCGCTCGAGGACGTGCTGGCGGCGTACCGCGGGCTGGTGGACGGCGGGGTGCCGCCGCAGCGGATCCTCGTGCTGGCCGAGTCGTCCGGGGCCGCGCTCACGCTCTCGATGCTGCTGCGGCTGAGGGACGCCGGCGAGGAGCTCCCGGCCGGCGTGCTGACCTGGTCGGCGGTCACCGACCTCGCCATCACGGGGGCGTCGGTGGACGACTCGCCGGAGGATCCGGTCACGCGGGAGCTGCTGACCCGCCTGATCGGGCAGTATCTCGGCGATGCCCCGGGCGATCGGGCGCCGCAGTCCCCGCTGTACGGCGACCTCTCGGGCCTGCCGCCGCTGGTGATGGTGGTCGGCGGGGCGGAGGCGCTGCGGGACGACACGCTGCGCTTCGCGGAGAAGGCGTCCGTCGCCGGTACGAAGGTCGAGGTCGACGTCTACGAGGGGATGCCGCACGTCTTCCAGATCGCGATCCTGGAGCCGGGCAACGCGCTGGGGCGCAGCCTTCTCGACAGGATCGCCCGGTGGGGCCGCGCCCGGTAGGACGCGGCCCCAGGGGTTCGATCAGTAGCGGTAGTGGTCGGGCTTGTACGGCCCCTCGACCGCCACGCCCAGGTACTCCGCCTGCTTCTTGGTGAGCTCGGTGAGCCGGACGCCGAGCGCGTCGAGGTGCAGCCGGGCGACCTTCTCGTCGAGGTGCTTCGGCAGCACGTAGACCTGCTTGTCGTACTCGTCGGGCTTGGTCCACAGCTCGATCTGCGCCATCACCTGGTTGGTGAAGGAATTGCTCATCACGAAGCTGGGGTGACCCGTGGCGTTGCCGAGGTTCATGAGCCGGCCCTCGGAGAGCACGAGGATCGCGTGCCCGTCCGGGAAGCGCCACTCGTGGACCTGCGGCTTGACCTCGACCTTCTCGATGCCGGGGACCTTGGCCAGGCCGGCCATGTCGATCTCGTCGTCGAAGTGGCCGACGTTGCCGACGATCGCGTTGTGCTTCATCGCGGCCATGTGCTCGACCGTGATGATGTCGGTGCCACCGGTCGTGGTGATGAAGATGTCGGCCTCGGAGACCACGTCCTCGAGCCGCACGACCTGCATGCCGTCCATCGCCGCCTGCAGCGCGCAGATCGGGTCCACCTCGGTGACGACGACGCGGGCACCCTGGCCGCGCAGCGTCTCGGCGGAGCCCTTGCCGACGTCGCCGTAGCCGCAGACCACGGCGAGCTTGCCGCCGAGCATCACGTCGGTGGCCCGGTTGAGGCCGTCGACCAGCGAGTGGCGGATGCCGTACTTGTTGTCGAACTTGCTCTTGGTGACCGAGTCGTTGACGTTGATCGCCGGGAAGAGCAGCTCGCCGGTCTTGGCGAACTTGTAGAGCCGCGCCACGCCGGTGGTGGTCTCCTCGGTGACGCCGCGGATCTCGGCGGCGACCTTGGTGAACCGCTGCGGGTCCGACTCGAGGCTGCGGCGCAGCGTGTCGAGGATGATCGTGTACTCGTGGGCGTCCTCGGCGGTGGTCGCGGGGACCGCGCCGGCCTTCTCGAACTCGGCGCCCTTGTGCACGAGCAGGGTGGCGTCACCGCCGTCGTCGAGGATCATGTTGGGGCCGAGGCCGTCGCCGAAGTCGAACAGCTGCTCGGTGCACCACCAGTACTCCTCCAGCGTCTCGCCCTTCCAGGCGAAGACCGGCGTGCCGGAGGGGGCCTCGACCGTGCCCTCGGGGCCGACGACGATCGCCGCGGCGGCCTCGTCCTGGGTCGAGAAGATGTTGCAGGAGACCCAGCGGACCTGCGCGCCGAGCGCGACCAGGGTCTCGATCAGCACGGCCGTCTGGATCGTCATGTGCAGCGAGCCGGCGATGCGGGCACCGCGGAGCGGCTGGGCCTCGCGGAACTCCTCACGGATGGACATCAGGCCGGGCATCTCGTGCTCGGCGAGACGCATCTGGTGCCGGCCGAAGGCGGCCAGCGAGAGGTCGGCCACGGCGAAGTCGATGCCGTTGAGCTGCTGGAGTCGTGGTGACATGGAGAAGGGCACCCCCTCTTCAGGAGGCGCCCTTTCGACAGTGGCCCGCGGGCCGAGCGTGGCGGACCAGCAGGTCCGTCGCAGCGCCTCTCGGCCAGGGGCAGCGCCGCTTCGGGCGCCCAACCACCATAGCGCCGACTTTGCAAGATCGGGAACCGTCAGCCCGCGGCGGCTCGCCGTTCGCGCTGGTCGTGGAGGGCCTTTTCGAGCTGTGACGTATCCCACTGCTCGGCGAGCGCCCGGTGCATCAACTCCGCCTGGGTCTGCGGGGCGCGACCGCCGATGGGCTGGTCACGGTCGAGGTTGGTGGGGAACGCGTACCCCTCGGCGCAGGCGGCCACGACGTTGGCCACGGAACCCGGGTACGCCCGCAGGACGGGGTACAGCGCGCGGCACATCGCCGTACGGTCGACGGTTTCCATGGCGCGTCCGAAGGCCGACGAGACCTGCAGCAGGTTGGCCATGCGCCTGACGTCCGCACTGCGGTTCGTGCCGGCCCCGTGGAACAGCGCCGGGTTGAAGAAGGCGGCGTCACCCTTCGCCAGCGGCAGCTGGACGTGGTTCTCCTCGAAGTACGCGGTGAACTCCGGCCGGTGGAAGGCCACGTACCCGGCCGGGTACTTCTGCGAGTGCGGCAGGTACAGGGTGGGACCGGTCTCCACCGGCATGTCGACGTGCGCGACCGCCCCCTGCAGCGTGAGCACGGGGGAGAGCGCGTGGATGTGCGCCGGGTAGCGTTCCGCCTGCTCCCGCGACATGAAGCCGAGGTGGTAGTCGCGGTGGGCGACCTGCGCCTGCCCGCCCGGGTTCACCACGTTGACCTGCGAGGTGACCTGATATCCGGTGCCGAGCCAGGCCTCGCAGACCAGCGCCAGCAGGTCGTTGTCGTAGTACGCCGCGAAGGCCGCCGGGTCACGCAGCGCAAACTTGTCCAGCGCGCCCCATACCCGGTCGTTCGCCCCCGGCTTCGCGAAGTGGTCGCCGCCGGCCACCCCCGCCGCCTTCTGCTCCTCGATCATCGCGGCGAACACGGCCGTGGCGCGGTCCACCACCTCCGCCGCGAAGGCGCCCCGGAACACCACGATGCCGGGGCCGTCCATCAGCGCCCGGGCCAGCTCGGCCGCCGCGGCCCGCCGGTCGGCCGTCAGGATCGTCCGGTCGTAGCTCAGCACGTTGTGCTCGACGCCGGTGGCCAGCGGATATGCGGCCGCGTCCGTCGGCTGCTCCACCAGGGTCCGGAAGTCCGCGAGGCGGCAGTCCGCCGCCGAGAACCAGGTCGTCATGTCGTCAGGCTAGGGGCTGAAAGGCCATCAAAGACCCTTGAAAGGACCTCAAAAACCCCTCATCGTGTACGGCGTGAAGCACCCGTACCGCATCCGCGAGATCGCCGCCCAGTCCGGCCTCAGCCCGGCCACTGTGGACCGGGTGCTGCACCGGCGCGGCGGGGTCCGGGCGAGCACGGTCCGCGAGGTCGAGCAGGCGATCGCGGATCTCGACCGGCAGCAGTCGCAGCTGCGCCTCGGCGGCCGGACGTTCATGATCGACGTCGTCGTGCAGGCGCCCGCGCGGTTCTCGGCCGGCGTCCGCGCCGCGCTCGAGGCCGAACTGCCGGGGCTGCGGCCGGCGGTGATCCGATCGCGGTTCCACTTCCTCGACAGCGCCGGAGCGGGCGATCTCCTCGCGGTACTGGACAAGGTGGGGCGGGCCAAGTCGCACGGGGTGATCCTCAAGGCCCCCGACGTCCCGGAGATCGTCGCCGCCGTCGCCCGGCTGGCACGGCAGGGCGTACCGGTGGTGACGCTCGTGACCGACCTGCCGACCAGCGCGCGGGCCGCGTACGTCGGCATCGACAACCGGGCCGCCGGAGCGACCGCCGCCTACCTGGTGCAGGAGTGGCTCGCCGAGCGCGCCGGCGACGTCCTGGTGGTTCGCGGGCACGGCTCGTTCCGCGGCGAGGACGAGCGGGAGATGGGTTTCCGCGCCGAGATGCGTGCCCGGGCCGTGGGGCGGCGGCTGCTCGAGGTCGTCGACGAGGAGGACCGCGCCGACGCCGTCCACATCGGAACCCGTGAGGTGCTCGGCGGCAACCCGGCCGTCCGCGCCGTCTACTCGATGTACGCGGGCGCCGGCGGCAACGCGGCCGTGATCGACGCCTTCGAGCGGGCCGGCCGCCGCTACGACGTCTTCGTCGCGCACGACCTGGACGGCGAGAACACCGCCCTGCTGCGGCAGCGCCGCCTCTCCGCGGTGCTCCACCACGACCTGCGGCAGGACCTGCGCCGCGCCTGTCACGTGATCATGCAGGCCCGGGGCGCGCTGCCCGGTCCGGTACGGTCCAACCCGTCGGCGATCCAGGTGATCACGCCCCACAACGCCCCGCCGGCAGAATTCTGAGATCTTTTTCCGCGAACCTGTCCGGTCGCGCCACCGCCGTTCGTCACTGGGGCAACACCGACACAGAGGAGCCCGAGATGAAGTACATGATGTTCGTCTGCACCGACACCGAGCCCGAGACCGACGACTCGCTGGTGCCCGACGTCGACAAGTGGGTCGCCGAGAACGACGCGGCCGGCCGGCGCCTCGAGGGTGACCAGCTCGCCCCGCCGTCGGCCGCCACGACGGTCCGGGTCCGCGGCGGGCAGCTGCTGCTCTCCGACGGCCCCTTCGCGGAGACCAAGGAGGTCATCGTGGGCTACGACATCCTGGAGTGCGCCGACCTGGACGAGGCCATCGAGGTGGTCCGTGCCCACCCGATGGCGTGGCGCGGCCGGATCGAGCTGCGGCCCTTCCCCGGCGCCTGATGGAGCCGGTCCGGGCCGTCGTTGCCGAGGCCTTGGCGGACAGCCACGGCCGGATCGTGGCCGCGCTGATCCGGATCACCGGCGACTGGGACCTCGCCGAGGACTGTGCCCAGGAAGCGGTCACGGTCGCGCTCGAACGCTGGCCGTCCGACGGCGTTCCGGACAACCCCGGCGGCTGGCTGATGACGGTGGCGCGCAACCGCGCGATAGACGTGCTGCGGCGCGCGACCGTCGAACGCCGCAAGCTGGCGGAGCTTGCCGTGCTCAGCGATCCGGCCCCGGAGCCGGCGACCGCGTCGGACGACCGGCTGCGGCTGATCTTCACCTGCTGCCACCCCGCGCTCGCGCTGGAGGCCCGGGTGGCGTTGACCCTGCGGACGGTCGCCGGCGTACCGACCGCGGACATCGCGCGCGCGTTCCTGGTCACCGAGTCGACGATGACCCGGCGGCTGACCAGGGCCAAGGCGAAGATCGCGCAGGCGCGGATCCCGTACCGGGTGCCGTCGGGCGCGGCGCTGGCCGAGCGGCTGCCCGGGGTGCTGGCCGTGCTGTACCTGCTCTTCACCCGCGGGTACGACAGCGACGGCGAGCCGGCGTTCGCGGCCGAGGCCATCCGGCTGGCCCGGTTGCTCACGGCGCTCATGCCCGGCGAGCCGGAGGTGGCGGCGCTGCTGGCCCTCTTCCTGCTCCAGCACTCGCGCCGGGACGCGCGCCGCGACGACGAGGGCAACCTGCTCACGCTGGACCGGCAGGACCGCGCCCGCTGGGACCACGACGCGATCGCCGAGGCGTTGCGGATCCTGCCGGCGACCGACGGCCCGTACGCGCTGCAGGCCCGCATCGCCGCCTGCCACGCCGCCGACACCACCGACTGGCCCCGGATCGCCGGCCTCTACGACCGGCTCGCCGAGCGCTTGCCGTCGCCGGTCGTCCAGCTCAACCGGGCCGTCGCGCACGGGTACGCGTACGGGCCGGCGGACGGGCTGGCGCTGCTCGCGGCGGCCCGGGAGGGCGGTGGCCTCGACGACTATCCGCTGGCGGTGGCCGCCGAGGCCGAGCTCACCGCCCGGGCCGGCGACCGGGAGCGGGCCGTCGCACTTTTCGAGCGGGCCGCCTCGGTCGCCCACTCCTACGCTGAGCAGCGGGCCCTGCTGGCCCGCGCCGAGGAACTGTCCTGAGGAGAACGAGTATGGAACCGACCGCCGAACTCAACGGGGATTTCAGCGAGCCGGGCACCGCGGCGGTGCCCTGGGCGAAGATCGAACGGCTGCTCGAGGATTCGGAGATGTTCTGGCTGTCGACCGTACGCCCGGACGGCCGCCCGCACGTGACCCCGCTGCCCGCCGTCTGGTGGGAGGGCGTCCTGCACTTCTGCACGGGTGACCAGGAGCAGAAGTCGGCGAACCTCGTCCGCAACCCGGCGGTCGTGCTCACCACCGGGGTCAACCGGCTGCGCGAGGGCGTCGACGTCATCGTCGAGGGCACCGCCGTCCGCGTGACCGACCGGCACCGGCTCACCGCGCTCGCCGGCCTGTGGAAGTCGAAGCTGGACTGGGACTACGAGGTCGGCTCGGACGCGTTCCGGGACCCCGACGGGCGCACCGGCTGGGTGTTCGGGGTGGCGCCCGCGAAGGTGCTGTCCTTCGGCAAGAGCCCGTACACCCAGACCCGCTACCGGTTCAGCTAGCGAGGATCGCCCGGAGCCGTTCGGCGCTGCGGCGTACGTCCGCGACCGGCCCCTCGCCCACCGGCTCGCCGGTGAGGATCGTGTCCTGCTCGAGGACCCACCAGCCGTCGTAGCCGTGCCGGCGCAGCGCCGCGGCGACCCGGGCGAAGTCCACGTCACCGTCGCCGATGGGCCGGTACATGCCCGCCGCGACCGCCCCGGTGTACGTGAGCCGCCCGGCGCGGACCTTCGCGGCCAGCGCGGCGTCGACGTCCTTCGCGTGCACGTGCGCGATGCGCTCGCCGGCCCGCTCCGCCAGCTCGACCGGGTCCGTACCGCCGATCAGCAGGTGGCCGGTGTCCAGGCACAGCGCCACCTGCGAGCCGTCGAGCACCCGGTCGACGTCCTCCGGCGTCTCGACCATCGTGCCGACGTGCGGGTGCAGGACGGCGGTCAGGCCCCTCGCGCGGGCGGCTCCGGCGATGCGGTCGAGGTTCGCCAGCACCCGCTTCCAGCCGTCGTCGCCGAGGTCGGGGCGGTCGTCGTACCCGTCCCGTCCGGTGGCCGCGGCGAGCACCACCGTGTCCGCGCCCGCCGCCACGAACCGGTCCAGGTCCACGACCGGCTCGCCCTCGTGCAGCACCACCGGGACGAACCCGCCCACCGCGGTCAGCCCGATCTGCCGCAGGATGTCGTCGGAGGGCAGAAAGCCGTCCGGGCCGAACTCGGTCGCGGTCAGCCCGACCTCGCGCATCTCCCGCAACACCCGGTCGGCCGGCAGCTGGTGTCCCCAGCCCGGCACCTCGCAGACACCCCAGGAGATGGGCGCTCCGGCGATCTTCATGCGGCACTCCTCACGTCGGTCATCCGTACCGGCCGGTGCTCGCGCAGTGACAGGGTGCACGCCTCGGCGATCCAGCCCGCCTCCACCGCGTCCGCGACCGTGCACGGGCTCTCCCGCGTACCGGCCACGACCTCGGTGAACGCGGTCAGCTCCCGCCGGTACGCCGACGCGAAACGGTCCATGAAGAAGTCGTGCGGTGGCCCGGCCGGGAACGACACCCCCGGCTCGACCGAGCGCAGCGGCAGGCGGTCCTCCAGCCCCACCGCGACGCTGTCGGCGGTGCCGTGCAGCTCCAGGCGTACGTCGTACCCCCGGCCGTTGTAGCGGGTGTTCGACACGACCGCGATCGTCTCGTCGTCGAGGGTGAGCACGGCGGCCGTCGTGGCGGCGTCGCCGGTCCGCGCGAACACGTCGTCGCCCCGGGCGCTGCCGGTCGCGTACACCTCGACCACCTCGCGGCCGGTCACGAACCGGATGATGTCGAAGTCGTGCACGCTGCAGTCGCGGAAGATGCCGCCGGAGGCGGCGAGGTAGGCGGCGGGCGGCGGGGCCGGATCCAGCGTCGTCGACCGTACGGTGTGCAGCCGGCCCAGCTCCCCGGCGCGCACCGCCGCCCGCGCCGCGACGAAGCCGGGATCGAACCGCCGGTTGTACCCGATCTGCACCACGGCACCGGCGCAGTGCCGCAGCACCTCCTCGGCCTCGGCGGCGCCCCGGGCCACCGGCTTCTCGCAGAACACGGGCAGCCCCGACTCGACCGCCGCGAGGATCAGCTGAGGATGCGCGTCGGTGGCGGCTGCGACGACCACGCCGTCGAGGTCGCGGCGCAGCAGCTCGGCGGGGGTCGCGGCGGCCTCGGCGCCGACCGTCGCGGCGACCCGTTCCGTGACCGCGGGCAGCGCATCGCACACGACCAGCTCGACGCCCGGCAGCGAGCTGAGCGTCCCGGCGTGGAACGCGCCGATCCGTCCCAACCCGATCAGTCCGATGCGCACCCCTCGAGGATGCGAGCGCCGCGAAGGCCGTCACAACCGCTGCCGGCCATCAAAAACACCTCAGCTTGAGGATTTGTCCGTCCTGTACGGGTCGGCCGAAAGTCGCAGGGGGACCGGGGGAGATCCGGCTCCGAGCCGATGCGCGGACCCGCCCCGGACGGCCAAGCTCGGTGTCCTGCAGAAGCCTCGCGGAGGCGTCGACCGGAAGGACCGCCATGACCATCGACGACGACAATCGGCCCGCGCGGCAGCGGGTCACGCTGACCGGGATCAGTTCCCGCGCCTGGGAGCACCCCGCCGACCGTGGCGCGCTCACCGCCCTGCGCGAGCTGCGTGGCTTCGACGACGTGGTGAAGGCGTTCTTCGGCATGTGGAACGAGCGTGGGTTCCGCCTGCAGTACCTGGCCGGCTCGATCCGCGTCGACCACCGCCAGTACCCCCGCGTCTACCAGCGCTTCACCGAGGCGGCTGCCACCCTCGACGTGGCCGAGCTGCCGGACCTGTACGTCACCCAGGACCCGATCATCCACGGCCGCGCGATCGGCATGGACCGGCCGTTCATCGTGATCACCACGGCGGCGGTCGAGAAGCTCGACGACGACGAACTGCGCGCGCTGCTCGGCCACGAGATCGGGCACGTCCGCAGCGGCCACGCCGTCTACAAGACGATCATGATGATCCTGACCCGCTGGGCCACCAACGTCAGCTGGATCCCGATCGGCGCGCTCGCACTGCGGGCCATCATCGTGGCGATGTACGAATGGTGGCGCAAGGCGGAACTGTCGGCCGACCGCGCGGGCCTGCTCGCCGGCCAGGACCCGGCTGCCTCCATCCGCCTGCTGATGAAGATGGCCGGCGGTGGCGACCTCAGCCAGATCGACACGGCGGCGTTCCTCGAGCAGGCCGCGGACTACGAGGGCGGCGGCGACCTGCGCGACAGCATCCACAAGATCGGCATGACCGCGTGGAGCAGCCACCCCGTACCCGTCGCCCGCGCCGCCGAGCTGCGCAAATGGGTCGACTCCGGCGACTACGCCCGCATCCTCGGCGGCGACTACGACCGCCGCGACGGCGACGGCAACGCCTCGGTCACCGGCGACGTCAAGGCCGCGGCCTCGCACTACCGCGAGACGTTCGAGAATTCCCAGGACCCGCTGATCTCCCTGGCCCGCCGGGTGACCGGCGGCGCGGCGGACCTCGGCGACTGGGCCGGCACCCAGGCCGGCAAGGCCCGCAACTGGGCCGGCACGGCGGCCGACGCCGCGGGCCGGGCCGCCCGCCGCGCCACCCGCCCGGCCGACGAACCGGGCCCGGCCGGCGACACCCCGCCCACCGCCTGACCCCGGTCGGGGCGTCACCGGCCTCCCAGCCCCGGGCCGGCGACGCCCCGCCGGCCTTTCCGCTGCCTCGGCCCGGCGGCTTTCCCGCTGCCTCGGCCCGACGGCTTTCCCGCTGCCTCGGCCCGGCGGCTTTCCCGCTGCCTGGCCCGGCGGCCTTTTCCGCTGCCTGGTCCGGTGGCGTGCCGGCGGCTTTCCGCCGGCCGGGCCGGTGAGGTGCCCGGCGGCCTCTCCTGGGCGTCCGGGAGACTGGGCCGATGGTCGAGGTCGTCATCGGGTTCGCGGCCGGGCTGCTCATCGCCGTCCTCACCACGCCGGTCGGCGTCTCCGGGGCCGTCTTCCTCCTGCCCGTCCAACTGAGCATGCTGTCCGTGCCCAACCCGGCGGTCACCCCGACGAACCTGCTGTTCAACGTCGTCTCCGGCCCGGGCGCGCTGCTCCGGTACGGCCGCCGCGGGGCGCTCACCGGTCCGCTGACCCGGCTCATGCTCACCGGCACCCTGCCCGGCGTGGTCGTCGGTGCGATCATCCGCGTGTACGCCGTCCCCGGCCCGCGCGCCTTCCGGATCATCGTGGCCGCGTTGCTGCTTCCGCTGGGGGCGTGGCTCTGTGCCCGTACGCTCAAACCCGCAAGAAAGACCCGCCCCAAGCCGGCGCCCTCCTCGCGCAGCGTGACCGGCATGTCCCTGGCAGTCGGGGTGGTCGGCGGCATCTACGGCATCGGCGGCGGCTCGATCCTCGGCCCGATCCTGGTCGGCCGCGGCATGCCGGTCGCGACGGTCGCACCGGCCGCGCTCGCCTCCACGTTCGTCACCTCCGTCGCGGGCGCCGGCGCCTACGCCGTCCTCGCGCTGGGTGAGGGCGGCGAGATCGCGCCGCACTGGGTGGTCGGGCTGTCGTGCGGCCTCGGCGGCCTGATCGGCGGCTACCTCGGCGCGCACCTGCAACCGCGGATGCCGGAGAAGGGCCTGCGGCTGCTGCTCGGCGGCATGGCGATCGCCGTCGCCGGGCTGTATGTCGCCCTCACGGTCGCAAATTAGGATGGGCGCGTGCAGACCCGGGCCGGAACCCCACGACCGATCACCCGCTACGGCAACCCCGTGCTCCACCGCCGCTGCGCGGACGTGACGGTGTTCGACGAGACGTTGCAGCAGCTCGTCGCGGACATGTTCGCCAGCATGGCGGCGGCCGACGGGGTCGGCCTGGCCGCCAACCAGATCGGCGTCGACGCCCGCGTCTTCGTGGTCGACTGCCCCGACGAGACGGGTACGCACGTCGTGGCGCACGTGGTCAACCCGGTGCTGCACCTCCCGGACAACCGCGGCCTCGACGTGGACAGCGAAGGCTGCCTCTCGGTCCCGGGAGTACGAGCCGACATCGGCCGCCCGGCAACCGCCTCCGTGACGGGCGTCGACATGCACGGCGAACCGATCCGCATCGAAGGCACAGGCCTCCTGGCGCGCTGCCTGCAACACGAGACCGACCACCTGGACGGGCTGCTGTACGTCGACAAGCTGCCCACCAAGCAGCGAAAGAAGCTCCTCGCACAGAGCGCGGAGGCGCCGGGCGTGGGGGTCGCTGAGTAGACGCCGGCGGCCTCAGCCGGCATTTGACCGGCGGCTCCGCCGTGCCGTGCGGGCTTGCGCTGACCGGCGGCTCCGCCGTGCCGTGCGGGCTTGCGCTGACCGGCGGCTTGACGTGCGGTGAGCCTTCTCCTGACCGGCGGCTTGGCATGCCGTGGGGTGCGGTGCGGCCGTCGGCTGACCGGCGCGGCCATCTTGCTGACCAGGGTGTCCGGTGTGCTGATCGGGGCGACGCCGACCCCGACCGGCGGGGCACGCATCGGTAGTTCGGCGCCCCACGATGATCGCCGGTACGGATGGACAACAACCGCGCCGGTCGATACTCTTTGTCTCGACGCCGTTGCGAGTTCTTCCCCCGTGGAATTCGCAGCGGCGCTCTTATTTTCCGGCTCGGTCGGTCTCTTCCCGGCCCAGTCGCTCTCTTTCCCTGCCCGATCGGTCTCGGCTCGCTCCGTGTCGGCTCACTCCGTCTCGGCTCACTCCGTCTCGGCTCACTCCGTCTCGGCTCGCTCGGTCTCGGCTCGCTTGGCTTTCTGGGTCAGCGCCGACCCTTCACGGCTCTTCCCGGACACGGCCGGCCATCTCAGCTTTCCGACTCCGTTCTCCTCGGCCGCAATCGCTCACCTGAGCTTCGCCCTTGTCTGGCCGCGCGTGCTCGTCTGGCCGTGCGTGCTCGTCTGGCCGTGCGTGCTCGTCTGGCCGTGCGTGCTCGTCTGGCCGTGCTTGCTCGTCCGGCCCGCTTGCTCGTCCGGCCCGCTTGCTCGTCCGGCGGCGCCTGCTCGTCAGGCGGCGCTGATCGGGATCTTCGTATAGCCGCGGATCGCGAGGCTGTCCCGCTGCTCCGGTTCGCCGACGAACGCCAGCTCCGGGAAATGGGTGACCAACGCGGGCAGCGCGATCTGCGCCTCGAGCCGGGCCAGCGGCGCCCCCACGCAGTAGTGGATGCCCCCACCGAACGACAGCGGTGCGTTGTCTGAGCGGGTCAGGTCGAGCCGGTCCGGGTCCGGGAACCGCTCCGGATCGCGGTTGCCCGCCCCGAGGTACGCCACGATGCGTTCGCCGCCGGAGATGCGTACGCCCGCGATCTCGACGTCGTCCCAGGCCACCCGGCTGAGCAGTTGCACCGGGCTGTCGTACCGGAGAAGTTCCTCGACCGCGCCCGGCGCGAGACCGGAGTCCTTGCGCAGCAGCGCGAGCTGATCGGGGTTGCGCAGCAGCGCGACCAGGCCGTTGCCGAGCAGGTTCGTGGTGGTCTCGAACCCGGCGGCGAACAGCAGCCCGGCCATCGTCAGCAGCTCGTCGTCGGTGAGCTTGTCGCCGTCCTCCTCGGCCAGGACCAGCGCGCTGATCAGGTCATCGGCCGGCTTGCGCCGCCGCTCGGCGGCCAGCCCGCTCAGATACTCGCGGATCGTCGTGGCCGCCGGGTCGGCCGTCGCCAGCACCTCCGGCGTGATGATCTCCAGCACCTGCGTCCAGTCGCGGACCAGCCCCTGGAACTGGGCGCGGTCCGGCTCGGGAACGCCCAGCAGCTCGCCGATGACATTCACCGGCAGCGGGAACGCGAACGCCTCGATGAAATCGACCTCGCCGCTCATCCGTACGAGCAGGTCACCGACCATCTCGGCGATCCGCGGCCGCAACGCCTGCACCCGACGCGCGGTGAAGGACGAACTGATCAGGCGGCGCAGGCGCGTGTGATCCGGCGGATTCATCGTGAGAATGCTGGTGAACAGCTGCCGCAGCGCCGGATGATCCCGCCACCCCGGGCTGACGAAATCGATCATGTGCGAGGGCATGTGCCCCAGCCGCGGATCGCGCGTCACCGCAACGCAATCGGCATGCCGGGTGACAACCAGCGCGCCGTCGTCGGCGCGGACCAGCGGAGAGATCTCCCGCAACCGGCGATACCGAGGGTACGGATCCTCGCGCCCCTCCATCCGCGTCAACTCGTCGAGCAGCGTCGATACCTCAGCACTCTCCACGATGTCCGTCATGGCGCCGATCCTACCGGCGGGTTGAGCGACGTACGTCCATGGTTTACGCTCGGCCGAAGTGTTATCAATCTGAGTTTACGGTCGTTCGCGACGTCCAGCATCGGGGGATGTGCAGCCGTACGGTTGCTCATGGACGTCGATGCGACGGCCGATTTCGTCGGTACGATCCGCACGCCTGGCAGCTGGGTTGCGGGGTGGTGCGGTGCTCGGTTGACTGACCGTCGGGTTGGTTGGTCGTCCGGTGCCCGGGTTGTTCGGCGCTCGGGTTGTTCGGTGCTCGGGTTGTTCGGTGCTTGAGTTGTTCGGGTGCTCGGGTTGTTCGGGTGCTCGGGTTGTTCGGGTGCTCGGGTTGCCCGGACAGGTGGCTCGGATGCCGGGGCAGTTGCTGCTCGGTTGCTCGGCAGTCTGCTGCCGGGTTGTTTGTTGCTCGGTTGTTCCGCAGTTCGTTGCAGGATGCTCGACATGTCGGTTCCTTGGATGCCGATTTGTCGGGTTGTTATTGATTGATCGCGTAGTTGCTCGGCCGCTGATCAGCTGTTCGGCAGCCGTGTGATCCGCACCGCGCCGCTGGCACTCGTGGTCCTGAAAGGCCCGCCCGGAATCGGGCCGCCCCGCCTGCCGACCACGCGGCCAACAAGTCGCACCACGTCGTCGTGGTCCCGGCGAGGAGGGGAAAGGCATGCCCCGCGAGTTCTCCATCGCCGACAAGCTCGATCGCCTCTTCAAACAGGTCCGGCCCCCCGGTCAGGGGGAGTTCAGCTACATGGCCGTGGCCGAAGCCATCCGAGCCGACCAGGGCATCCAGATCTCCCACACGTACATCTGGCAGCTCCGTACGGGCCGCCGCGACAACCCGACGATCCAGCATCTGAAGGGCCTGGCAACGTTCTTCGGCGTACCGGTCGCCTACTTCCTCGACGACGGCGAAGCTCGAAAGATCGACGACCAACTGGCCCTGCTCCGTACGCTGAGAGACGCCCAGGTCACAGAGATCGCGCTGCGGGCGGCAGATGTGTCCCCCAGCAGCAGAAACACGATAGGTGAGTTGGTACGCAAGGTCTGGGAACTGGAACGCGACCGGGCCAAAGGGGACGACTGAGCGGGTGCCGGGCCGCGTTGGTGCCGAGCTCGCGTGGGCTGGCTTGGTTTCTGAAGGCGCGTCACGCCGCCACAGGGTCCAGGCTGGTCACTTGCCCTCCAGCAGGCCGTTCTTTGACGACTTGTCCGCTCGCCGGCCCTGTTCCGCACGCGGCGGGTGCGGCGCCGTCGGCCACCGCTCCTTGGTGATATGTCCGTCAGCTGACTCCGGCAGTGGAATGGAGACGGGCGAAGGCTCTGGGCTCGTCGCGAAGGTGGGCAGCACTGACTGCGCTCAACCAAGCGATCTCGTCGGCCAGCTCGCCGCCCACGTCCGTCCATCTCGGGTCCGCTGTATCTGTGGGAGGCGCTCCCGGTGAGCTCTGGCTGATCGCGCCTGCCGTGCCCACCGCGCCTGCCGCGGGCGCCGCGCCTGTTCTGCCTGCCCGGGTTGTTGTGACCGGCGCGCCTGCTTCGTCGGCTGCGGTTGCTGCGTGGTGTCGGTTGAGGGCGAGCGCAATTCCGCATGCCTCCACGAGCGCGGGCGTCGCGCGGTCGCCGAGAAAGGCGCGGGCCTCTTTGAACGTGTCGCTGGGGAGATAGTCGCGCAGTGCCAGCAACCCGTCGCGAATCTCGATGACCCTCCGGTAGAGCCGCAACTGAACGTCTTCGACGCCGGCGAGCTCGACGAGCGCACGCCGGCGCGAGAAAAGGATGACTTCCGGGAACGTCCGGCGCATCGTTCGCCACAATGGAGTGAGGGCCCTGAGCGAGCGGTAGGCGCGTACCAGCGAACGAAGCTTGCCGCCCGCCGGCACGGCCGCGCCGATCACCGCCAGGATCGTGCCGATGGCGCGGACTGCGTTGGCGATCGGCTCGATCGTGTCGACCGTCATCGTGAGGCCACACGCGTGCAGGATGACCAGCGCGGTCTTGAGGATCGCGTACAGGGCGATCATGAGAAGCCCGATGGTGATGGCATGCAGCCCTTGGCGTAACAAGCCCGGCGGCGCAGACCGGCGTACGCGCCAGAACAGCCTGCTCGCGATCACCAGAACGGCGCCTAGATATCCATTCAATACCACCCAGTACGCCGCCGCCGCCGGCGCAATGGCCGTGCTCAGAAGCTCGGTGCCCTTCGTGGTGATACCGCCCGGCGTGACGATGCAAAGAATCAGCAGCGACGCCACAACTCCACCCGCCAGCAGCGCCTGATGACGAGCGGCCCTCGGGTGCGCCGGGTAGTACGCCGTCAGCAGGGAGATGAAGCGCAGCAGGAAGAAGGCCACCGCGATGCCGAGGAAATGGGGAATCACCTGCGGCTGGGAGACGAAATCGGCAAGGAATCCGTTGACCCCAGGGGTGGCGACAGTTTTGGTCACCGCCAGCGTGAGAAGCATCGCCCACATCGCCCGCTGCTGGGCATCCCGCCACAGGGTGGGGAGGCGGACCAGGACGGAGCCCCAGAGCAGGACGAGGACGACCCCGGTCAGCGCGCCGTTCAAGAGCGGAAGTTCAACACGTCGGCGACTCGGCTGAGAGTGCCGCCGAGCAGATCCGGCGGCGCGACCGGCTCGGCGGCTCGCGCGCGGATCAGGGAGGCCAGCATCTCGGCTTCCCGCTCCTGCGACGTCGTGTAGCTGACCCGGCCGAGCACGGTCCGCACCGTACGAGGATCCAGGTCGGGAACCAACCTCGCCAGCGCGCCACCGCTCACGTCGAGCTTGGTCGTGTGGCCGCTCAGCATGTGCGCCAGCTCGTGCAGCACGATGTGCTCGGCGTGCAGACGCGACGTGTCGGGATCGTAGAAGACGTAGTCCGCGGTGGGCACCGAGATCCACAGCCCGCACGGGGCCCCGGCGCTCAACCCGGGTGTCGGCTGGAGCGTCAGCGGCCGGCCGCGACGAGCGGCGACGACCGCGCAGAATGCGTCCAAATCGAACGGTTGCGGTATGGGCATGCCTTGAAGGAGAAGCTCGCAGCGCTTGCGCAGCCGACTCACCCGATCCCCCCGGTCTCGGTCTATCGGTTCGCAAGGCTACCCCGATCTGTCATCACGCCGACCGGGCATTTCGGTGCGAACGTCAGGAATTTGCCAATCCAACTGCAATTCGTGAGCGGTTGGCTTTTCCTGCCAGGACTGCCCGGCGCGGTGGCCGATCGGTTGTCCGACATCCGGCGGTGCTGCGGCGTAGTGGGTAGTGGGCTGTCCCCGGTCGAGGGGTCCCGTGGCGTAAGGGGTGGATGGCGTTCCCTGGTCCGGGGTTGCCGTGGCGTAAGGGGTGGATGGCGTTCCCTGGTCCCGGGGTGCCGTGGCGTAAGGGGTGGATGGCGTTCCTTGGTCCCGGGGTGCCGTGGCGTGGTGGGTTGCTGGTTGTACCGTGCTCGGCGGTGCTGGGGTGTGGCGGATGGCCGGCCTTTCTCGGCTCGCCGATGCCGAGGCGCGGTGAGCAGGAGTGATGGGCGCCGGGCCGCTGGGCAGCCGTACTTCAAAGCGGCACCCGGCCTCGGTGTTGTGTGCGTGTACCTGACCGCCGTGCGCCTCCACCAGCCCACGGACGATCGCGAGCCCCAGCCCGCCGCCTGTTGCCTCCTCTTGAGGCCGCGGTGTGCGGGCGCGCTCGCCGCGGAATGCCACGTCGAACACCCGCGGGAGGTCAGCTTCGGGAATTCCGCCGCAGGTGTCGGAGACCGACAGCCAGATCTCGCCGGGCCCGGCGCCTGCTGCGATCTCCACGGTCCCGTCGCGAGGCGTGTAACGCACGCTGTTCACCAGCAGGTTCGAGATGACACGCGTCAATTCCGGTTCGCTGGCCGTGGCTGTCGGCCAGACGGACTCCCGCGTGACGATGCGGACTCCTCGCTGCGCCGCAAGAGGAGTGGTGGTGGCGATCGCATCGGACACGATGTCGCGCAACGCCACGCTCGCCATCTTCAGCTGCAGCGCGCCGGCGTTGATGCGGCTCAGCTCGAACAGATCGTCGACGAGCTGACTCATGCGGTCCGTCTCCGTGCGGATCCGCCGGTGATACTCGGCCACCGTCACCGAATCGCTGACCACATTGTCTTCGAGCGCCTCTGCCATGGCGCGAAGGCCGGCCAGCGGCGTTCGGAGGTCGTGCGAGACCCACGCGACCAGCTCCCGCCGGCTCGCCTCCATCTGTCGCTCGCGTTCTCGCGCCTGGACCGACCAGACGGATGCGGCGGCGAGCCGGCGGCCGAACGTGGCGCCGACGGTGAGGCTGACCGTGGCGGAGGCGAGCACCGTGGTGAGGACGACCTGCAGGTCGTGTGCCGAGAGGAACATCGCCTGCGCGACCGCCGCGACCCCCGCCACCACGGACGCGACCGTGATCGTGAGCATCACGCAGATGTGCATGATGATCGAGCGGTGGCGCAGCAGCCGCAGTGAAATCTCGCCGATAAGGCCGACAACCGCGCCTGCCGCCAGTGCGTACAGCCCGATGAGCAGAAGGTCACGCACGGCCGGTCACCCGCTCGTACCGGTATCCGGCGCCGTACGACGTCAGGATGCGCTTGGGCGAGGCGTCCTCAGGCTGGATCTTGGCACGCAGCCGCGCCATGGCGGTGGTGACCGTCCCGGTCTCCCCGACCGACCACCCCCACACCTTCTCCAGCAACTGCTGGTGGCTCCAGGTGCGGCCCGGGTGCGCCATGAGGAACGCCAGCAGATCGAAGTCGCCCTTGGTGAGCTTGACCGGTGCGCCCCCGATCGTGGCGACGCGTCGGGACGTGTCGACGATCAGATCGCCGTCGACGAGCACCGGATGCGGCTTGTCCGTCTGGGCCGCCCGTCGCAGGATCGACCGGATCCGCAGCGTCAGCTCGCGCGGAGAGAACGGCTTGGTCACGTAGTCGTCCGCGCCCACCTCAAGTCCGGCGACGCGATCGGGCTCCTCGCCCAGGGCAGTGAGCATCAGAACGGGCAGTTCAGGCGCATCCTGGCGTAGCCGCCGGCACACTTCCAGGCCGTCGATGCCGGGCATCATCAGGTCAAGGACGACGAGATCGGGCATCTCGGCCGAGGCAGCTGCCAGCGCGGCCTCGCCGTTCCCGACCAGCCGGACACGGCAGCCGTCCTGCTCAAGGTAGCGCCGGACGACATCGCTGACGGTCGGATCGTCGTCCACGACCAGAACGTGGTGAGTCACGACAGCGACGCTACCCATCGGAGGGCCCGGGAGGGGACTTCTGGCTTCTTACGGTGTTCTGACGAATTCGACCAAGACGCCGGATGAGCATGGTCGCCAGCACGACGGCCCAGATGGATGCCAGCACCAGGATGAGGCCGAGCCCGTACCGCAGGGGAAGAGCGGATGGGTTGTCGGAGCTCCGTCCGTAGCCGAGCACGAACGGCAGGGCCACGACGCCCACCGAAAGACTGATGATGGCGGCGGCGCGAACGAGGCGACCGGCTCGGGTAACGAGGCCGCCCGCGGCGATGACCACGGGCATGAAGAGGCCGTCATGGCCCGCGACCATCGCGATCAGGAACAACAGGACCCCGCCCAGCTTCAGCCCGGGTTCTGTGGTGGCTCCGAAGACGGCATAACCCATGAGTAAGCCACCGGCCACGATCAGCGCCCGTCTGGTGGTGCCCACGCCGGCAGCGGCCCGCAGCCCCTCCTTCTGTGGGGGACGAAGCCTGTGAGGGTTCGCCATGGTCGCACCACCTTCCGCGACGCGTTCGCTTGCCGCGTGGCTCCCACCGGTCCGCAAGCCGGGCTCCGTCTGCCGGCCGCCATCGTTCGCCACACCGCTTTGGTCGGACGTCATTTGTCCCGCCGGAAGGTAATGCGTCCGACCCACTTCGTCTGCAGGACTCCCGGCCTGTTCGGAGCGATGAGCCGCGCCGGGTATCCGTGATCCAGGTGCAGTGGTTCGCCGTTGAGCCCTAGTGCGATCAGCGTCCAGTCATCCCGAATGTGCGTGGGCGCCACGGTCGAGACGCGGTACCGGCCGCCCTGCTGCAAGGACTCAACCTCGGCGGAGGCTTCGCCGGGATCGAGGCCGACCATCCTGGCCAGGTCGCCGAGCCGTACGCCGCTCCATGTGCCGCTCGCACTCCAGCCCTCGACGCAGGCGATCGGCAGCACCACTGTGTGCTGGGCCAGCGAGGCAAGCTCGGCGAGCGACAGCGAGAGCTCGTCGTCCGGTCCCCTCACCACGAGCCTGTACGCAGGATCCAAGGCAAGGTCCCGCACTCCGGCGCCGGCTGCCGTCTTGTTCACCGGCAGGCGCTGGGGCCCGACGGTGGGACGGCGAGGTGCCAGGACGGAGACGGGGCTCAACGGCGCTACGGTCTGACCGACCGTCGCCAAGGTGATTACTCCGGCCGCGGCGCCGACCGTACCCAGCAGTTCCCGCCGGCTGATGCCTCCTGGCCCCTTGTCGGCGACTCGGCGAGCGAGACTGTCCCTGACAGTGGGCAGCTTGACGCCGATATGAACCAGCAATGCGCCGACGGCCAGCCATGCTCCCCAGTAGTGCCCGGTAGTGAAGAAGAACGGAAGAGCTCCATACCAGCGAGAGACATTGAGCAACCCTCCGACGACCTGGAACAGGGCCGCCGCAACGAGCGCCGCGATGCTTGCGCGTTCCAGAGCATGACCTATCGAGCGCACCGCCGGGCGCTCGAAGAGCCTCGGGTAGACCGACCAGAGTTTGGCTCCCAGCAGGGGTACGCACGCCAGACCGGTCGCCACGTGAAGCCCCTGCGTGAAGCGGTAAAGGCCCGCGGGTCGCGACGGCCACCAGAACCAGGCCGGAGGATGCTGAATGAGGTGGCTGGTGAGCCCGGTAACGAAACAGACGGCGAAGGCGACGCCCAACGCGATGCCGAGCTGACTCGTCAATCGGGTCGACCGCAGCTCGGAATGGAACGACTCGGGGCTCACCAGATCAGGAAGTCTCAGATCCTTTCCAAGGACGCGAACCATCGCCCCGCCTCCTGCCAGGTGTCAACCGGGTGCAGGGCAGCCGGCCCCGCAAAGGTGGCGAGGTCGTCGGCAGCCACCTCCGCCCAGCGGAAAGCCGCGGGCGGTCGCTCGCTGGCCCCGCGTACGGTTGCTCGTCCGGCCCAGCTCTGCCCGCCGGGTGACGACAACTCGACGTGGATGCGCCCGGCCCTGCCGATGAGCTCCCGGCATCGGCGAAGAAGCGCGGAGGGATCACCACCGATGCCGATATTGCCGTCGGCGAGTAGGACGTGGTGCCAGCGACCGTGCCCCGGAACGGGTGTGAAGACATTTCTCCGCAGCGCAGCCGCCCCTCGCCGTCGCGCGATGCTGACGGCCATCGGGCTGATGTCGATACCAAGGGCGGCGTGTCCGAGCGCGCTGACGGCAACAGTGAGACGACCCGGGCCGCATCCCACGTCGAGCGTGGGTCCCGAGCAGCGGCGGACCAAACCCTCGTCGCCGGAGATGTGGTCGCGATACCACTCCGCCGCGTCGATCATGCGTTCCCTGCCGAAGGCGTCCTGCAGGATGAGCTCGGCACCGCGGCTCTCCTCGGCAGCCCGCAGCGCCTCGTCATAGACGCTCAGCACCTCAGCACTCATGGCGCAGTGCCTCCACGGCGGCTCTGAAGCTGCTTTCCGGGCGGCACAGCGTTGCGACGGATCGCGCGTCGGCGACCGTGTCGACATCCCGCAGGACGGGCAGAAGCCGAACCCGGAGTCCTCGATCACGCAGCGCGGCGAGGGTCAGCTGGCCTGTCCGGTCGGTGGACGTCGGAATTTTGCGAAGAACCTCAGCGTGCGAACGGTCCCGTAGCCCCAGCGTCCACCATCCACCGTCCTCCGCCAGCCCGAGCGTGGCGTCGGCCCCGGCGTAGTCGCCCGCGTCTTCCAGCATGTCGGCGGTGACCTGCGGGGTGTCCATCCCGAGCAGCACGGCCGAGTCGCCGCCGGCATCCGAGAACGCGCCGGTGAGCCGATCACTCAGCGGCCCGCCGCGTTGCGGCAGCGTCTGCCAGCCAGGCGGAGCGGGGTACGAGCCGTCAACAACCAACGTGCGTGACGCCGCGGGGGCCGAGCCGACGGTGACAAGGGTGTCGGAGAGCGCGGCGGCGGCGACCTGCGCTGCCTGCTCATAGGTCCACGGCGGGCACAGCCGCGTCTTCACACGGCCCGGGACGGGCGCCTTGGCGAGAACGAGGAACTGGGTCATCGAGCCAGCACCGCCCGCATGTCACGGACCGCTCGGGCAGTGCCTCGGACAGTGCCGGTCACCTTCGAGCGGGTACCTTCGGTGCGCGGGTGATACGGCACGTCGAGCTCGAGCACTCGCCACCGGGCGCGGCCCGCGGCTATCAACAACTCGAGCGGGTAGCCGAAACGACGGTCCACCAGGTTCAACGCGAGAAGATCCGCCCGCCGTGCTGCCCTGATCGGCCCGATGTCGTGAACGTCCAGTCCGGTCGTCCGGCGTACGCGGCGAGCCAAGAGCGCATTCCCTGCGCGAGCGTGAAGGGGCCATGCGCGCCGGGATGTCGGGCGCCGCCGTCCGACGACGAGGTCGGCGGTGCCCTGCCGTAGCGGATCGGTCAGCCGGGAAAGCTCTCGCGGGTCGAAGGACCCATCGGCGTCGAGGACACACACCAGGCCGTCGTCCGGATCCGCCGCGATCAACCCGGCATGCACCGCGGCGCCGTATCCCGGCTGCGACACGCAGATCACACGAGCGCCGTGTGCCCGCGCTACGTCAGCGGAGCCGTCGGTGGAGCCGTTGTCGGCGACGATCGGGTGAAAGCCCGCCGGCATGCGGGTGAGCACCCATGGCAGGGCGGGCGCCTCGTTCAAACAAGGCAGCACGACATCGGTCATGGACGGGAACGTATCGCCGGTCCCGGCCCGGAAACCCTTACAAAGTAACGACGGATGCCGCATTCTTACGAAGTTCTGACGGCTGCGCCGAGCTGTTCTCATCGGTCCTCGACCGGGCCTATCTTCGGCGTCGTGACCCATGTGCTCGTGACCGGCGGCGCCGGATTTATCGGATCTCATGTGACGGCCGCACTCGTGGCGACCGGGCACCCCGTGTCTGTCGTGGACTGCGGTCATCCCGCGGCGCATCGGACGGCTCTCCCGCCGTCCGTGGCGGGTGCCCCGGTCGACGTCGTCGATCTGCGCGACCGTGATGCGGTCCGGCGCAGCCTCCGCGGTGTCGATGCCGTCGTCCATCAGGCAGCCATGGTCGGGATGGGTGTCGACCTTGCCGATCTTCCCGACTACGTCAGTAACAACGACCTCGGGACGGCGGTGCTGCTCGCCGAGATGGCTCACGCCGGCGTCGGCCGCATGGTTCTGGCGAGCTCCATGGTGGTGTACGGCGAGGGGGCGTACGAGTGCGGGGATCACGGGCCGCAGCGTCCGCAACCGAGAGCGGTGGCCGACCTCGTGGCCGGCCGCTTCGAGCCGTCCTGCCCGCTCTGTGGCGCCGGTCTGACGTCGGTGCTGGTGGCAGAGGAGGCGCCCCTGGACCCGCGGAGTGTCTATGCCGCCACCAAGCTTGCTCAGGAACATCTCGCCGCAGCTTGGGCGCGACAGACTGGCGGCTCCGTGGTGGCGTTGCGTTACCACAACGTCTACGGGCCCGGGATGCCGCGGGATACGCCCTACAGCGGGGTTGCGGCGATGTTCCGGTCTGCGCTCGAAGCCGGTCGCTCACCTCGAGTTTTCGAGGACGGCGGTCAGCGTCGGGATTTCGTCCACGTCGGTGATGTGGCGCGAGCGAACGTGCTGGCCCTGTCCGCCGAGACGGAAGGATTCTCGGCGTACAACGTCGCGTCGGGGCGACCCGCGACGGTGTTGGACATGGCGGCTGCTCTGACCGGCGCGATGGGGGGACCGCAGCCCGTTGTCACTGGCGAATTCCGGCTCGGGGACGTGCGGCACGTGGTGGCCTCCCCACGACGTGCGGAGGTCGAGCTCGGCTTCCGTGCTGAGATCGAGCTGGCCACGGGCATGGCCGACTTCGCTCGCGCCGCGCTGCGCTGATGATCAGCATGGCCGCCGTTCGGAGCCGTCGATCGGAACGGCGGAAGGTCGATGCCGTCGAGCCGAGCCGTCGTCCGGTCGACCGGAGGGATGCCGCAGCTGCCATCGTTGCGGTGGCCCTCGTGGCCTTGGCCGCCTTGATCGGTGGGCTCCTGTACCTCAACGGCCGGCCGGTGCAGGCAAGCGCGGCGCCGTTCTACGCTCACTGGCTACCGCATCTGGGCCTCGGAACTCCGCTGGCTCTCGCCGTTGGGGCGCTCGTCGTGTGGCAAGGATTCATGGTCGCGGAGCGGCTGTCCTGGCGCGCTCTCGTTGGCACTGCCTACGTCGCGGCTGTGGCATGGACGTTGAGCTTGGCCCTGGTCGACGGGTGGCATCGCGGCGTGGCCGGCAGGTTGTCGACTGGGCCGGAGTACCTGCACGAGGTCCCGGGGATTACGGACGTCTCGGAGATGCTCGGAGACTTCACCGGCCGCATCCTCGCCTTTCAGCCGGATTCCTGGACGACGCATGTGGCAGGCCACCCGCCTGGCGCACTCCTCGTCTTCGTCTGGTTGGAGCGGTTGGGCCTCGGTGGCGGTGCCTGGGCAGCCATTGTTTGTGTCCTCGTCGGCTCACTGGCGGCTATTGCAGTGCCGGAGACCGTACGGCTCCTCAGTGCTTCCGGCGAGGCAGCGGCTCGAGCAGTCGTACCGTTCGCGGTGATCTTTCCTGGCGCGGTCTGGGTCGGTGCATCCGCCGATGGAATGTTCGCCGGCGTCACGGCTGTTGGTGTCATGCTTCTGACCCGCAAGCGCGCGATGACGGCCGTGGCGGGAGGAGCGCTTGTCACCTTCGGCGCCTACCTGTCCTACGGGTTGGTGCTGCTTGCGCCCCTAGTCCTTGTCGCCACGCTGGCAGGGAGAAAAGCGCCCGGGGGAGACGGGACCCGGGCAGCCGCGGCTTCGCGGAGAACTGCAGGGGGCGTCACCTCGTCCGGCCGAGAGCCGAGGACAGCCGCGGTTGCCACCGTACTGGGCGGCGCCCTGGTAGGCGGCGTGGTCGTTATAGGCGCTTTCTCTGTAGCGGGATTCTGGTGGCTGGACGGCTACCACCTGGTTGTCGAGCGCTACTACCAAGGGCTGGCCAGCATCCGCCCGTACGGCTACTGGGTCTGGGCCAATATCGCGGCTCTGGTGGCTTGCGCAGGGCCCACGGCTGCAGTGATCGCTCGGCGAGCCGTAGCGCAGGTGTCATGGGACGCCACACGGCTGTTGCCGCTCGCCGCCGCTGCCTCGATCGTTGCAGCCGACCTGTCCGGGCTCAGTAAGGCGGAAACCGAGCGGATCTGGTTGCCGTTCGCGGTCTGGTTCGCCGCCGGTGCGGCGATGTTGCCCCTGCCGGGCCGGCGTACCTGGCTGGCGGTTCAGGCGGCGACGGCCCTGCTGGTCAACCACCTCTTGCTGACGAGTTGGTGATGCAGAGTGCTGAACGCCAGTTCGATCATTCAGGAGCTGAGGCGGTGGTGGATGTCCATCAGGCGTGGCGGGTCAGGCGAGCTTGATGCGTACCCGGCGGTTCTGGCGACCCTTGCTCTCCACTTTCACCACCTGGATGCGGCCCACCTGGGCCGTGGAGGCGACGTGCGTACCCCCGTCGGCCTGAACGTCGAGGCCGACGATGTCCACGACGCGGATCTCGGGGTCGTCCAGCGGCGGCAGCGCGTCCTGGGTGCGCACCAGGTCCGGAATCGCGAGAGCCTCCTCGCGGGGCAGGACGCGCGCGACGATCTTCCGGTCGGCCGCGATCTCGGCGTTCACCGCGTCCTCGAGGGCCTGCTTGAAGCCGGGCGGCACCTCGGGCAGGTTGAAGTCCATACGGGCCTCGCCCGGCTGCATGTTGCCGCCGGTGACCAGGGCGCCGAAGTCGCGGAACACCGCACCGCACAGGATGTGCAGGCCGGAGTGCGTGCGCATGAGCGTGCTGCGGCGTACGTCGTCGATGGCTCCCCGGACGCTCGTGCCGGCCCGCGGCACGGGGTCGCCGGGCGCCGGGATGAGGTACAGATCGTCGCCCTTGCGGGTGTCGACGATGCGGGTCTGCACCCCTTCCCAGAGGAGCACGCCATGGTCGGGCGGCTGGCCTCCGCCGCCCGGGTAGAACGCCGACCGGTCGAGCACGATGCCGGCCTCCGGGTCGGTGGGATCCGACCATACGACCGTGCAGTCCCATTCGCGGATGGTCGGGTCCACCCAGTCGAGGCGGTGAGTGTGTCCGTGCTGCTCGAACGCCATGGAGGAAGCCTAGACCGATAGCTCACGCCATCAGCTCCTGCGCTTGGGCGCGTGTACTACGAGCGCGGTAGTCGGAGTGGCTCCGGTACCGCATCGAGCGGTTCTGGGGGAGCCTGCGGTACCGCGTGCGGACGACGCGACGCGGGTGGGTCCGCGCGTACGGTGACCCACGTGGCGCTGAGCGGAGTTTCGGCAGGTGGGGCGCGGCGGCGGGGTGCGTCGGCCGTCCGTCGCTCCACCGCGCTTCGGACCTCGGGCGGGGATAGGAGCGGCGGGGTACAGGGCCGCGGACGTCAGCCGTCCAGAGCGGCAGGCCGGGAGATGTCCGCAGCCGTAGCCGTAGCCGCTGCCGCTGCCGCAGCCGCAGCCGCAGCCGTAGCCGCAGCCGCTGCCGCTGTGCCTCCGAAGGCGAGCATCGACGCGTTCGGCGCCGCAACCTCGAAGCCATCGCGGCCGAACTGGGGGGCCAACGGAGTCGTCCGACCATCGGAGCCGACGCCATGACGGCCACTGCGATCGCTGTTGTGCTCTGCCTTGCGTCCGCCATGGCGTACGCGGGGGCTGCCGTGCTCCAGGAACGGGTGGCGCATCAGCCCATCGGTGCACTGATCCGGACCCCGCTGTGGTGGGTGGCGATCGGGCTGAACGGGGCCGGCGCTGCGCTGCACGTCGTGGCTCTGCGGTACGGCGCCCTGTCGCTGGTGCAGCCGTTCGGCGTGTTGACGCTGGTGCTCGCCGTACCGTTCGGGGCGGTCGTCGTGCGGCGCGCGGTGACGCGGGTTGAGTGGCACGGGATGGCGGTGGTTGTTTTCGGCCTTGGGGGCATTCTCGTGCTCATGGGCGCGGCCGGCGGTATCGGCGTGTTGGGCGGGGGACAGCTGATCGGGCTGCTGCTGGTGACGGCCGTCGTGCTGACCACCCTGGGTGGTTGGAGCGCTGTGCCCGGAGCGTCGGGGCTGTGGGCGGCGGGTGCCGCGGGAGTGGCGTTTGGGGTCTCGTCGGCGCTCACCCAGACGGTTGCCGTGCACGTCAGCGACGCGGGGCTCGGTGCGCTGTCGCAGCCGACCGTTGCGCTCGCGGCTGCCGCCGTTGCCGTGTTGTCCGGCGCCGGGCTGCTGTTCACTCAACGCTCGTACCGTGACGGGCTTGCGGCGCCGCTCGCCGTGAACGCCCTGGCCAATCCGGTGGCGGCTGCCTTGATCGGTCTTGTTCTGCTGGGGGAGCGGGTCGCCGGCGGTTCCGTCGGTGTGGCGACCGTCGGCTTCAGCGCCCTGGCCGCGGGGATGGGGGTCGGTCTGCTTGCCCAGGCGCAGGCTGCGCGGGCCGGCCGGCCGCTGGTGCCGGTCGAACAGCCCTGTCCGACCTGACCAGCGGATCACGCCGGATGGAGCCGCCCACGTGCGCTGCGGGTGAGCCGCGTCAGACTTTCGGGCGCAAGGGACCTGAGACACAAGAATCGTTGCTTCAGGAGCACAACGGCAGGACGCCGACGGTTCTAGGCTTTCCGTGTGGCCAAGTACTTCGACGTGCACCCCGATAACCCGCAACCACGGGCGATCTCCCAGGTCGTGGGGCTCCTGAAGGATGACGCGCTGATCGCGTACCCGACGGACTCCTGTTATGCGCTCGGGTGCCGGATCGGAAATGCGTCCGGGCTCGAGCGGATTCGCGAGATCAGGCGGTTGGGCAGCGGCCACCACTTCACGCTGGTGTGCTGGGACTTCGCCCAGCTCGGTCAGCTCGTACAAATCAACAATGCGGTGTTCCGTGCGGTCAAAGCCGCGACGCCTGGCAGTTACACCTTCATTCTGCCCGCGACCCGGGAGGTTCCGCGCCGGCTGCTGCATCCCAAGAAAAAGACCGTCGGGGTACGCATTCCCGAGAACGTCGTGACCCAGGCGATTCTCGCCGAGCTGGGGGAGCCGCTGCTGTCCAGCACGCTGCTGCTGCCCGGCGAGGAGGAGCCGCTGACCGAGGGCTGGGAGATCAAGGAGCGTCTGGATCATGTGGTCGACGCGGTGATCGATTCCGGGGAGTGCGGCACCGTGCCGACGACCGTCGTGGACCTGTCCGGGGGTACGCCGGAGATCTTGCGGGAGGGGGCCGGCGATCCGTCGCGGTTCCTCTGACGACAGCATGTTTTCCCAGCTCAGAGGCCTGTGGATAACCGGTCGGCCGGACCCGCCGACTGCGCTACGATTCGATTCCGCAAGGCGCTGACGAGGACCGAGTAACGCCGTACGCAGCCGGAGAGCGACCGGGGATGGTGGGAGCCCGGGGGTGTGCGCGGCGCCAAGATCACCCTCCGAGCCGGGCGACCCGAATGAGTGGGCCATGGATCGTCGTGGCCAAGGAGGGTGGTACCGCGGGGCCACGGCCTCGTCCCTCCGGCGGTGAGAAGCCGGCGGAGGCAAGCGCGTCCATCGGCAAGTGAGCCGGCGGGCGCAACCCGTGTCCACCGGCAAGTGAGCCGGCGGGAGCTGTGTGACCTCCCGATGGCGAGACTCGACGGAGGAGGGCCGATGTACCGTTCCGTACCCGCGCAGGTCGATCTGCCCGCGCTCGACCATGAGGTGCTGCACTTCTGGCGCGCCAACAGCATCTTCGCGCGCAGCCTGGAACAGACCTCCGAGGGACCCGACTGGGTCTTCTACGAGGGGCCGCCCACCGCGAACGGCATGCCCGGCACCCACCACATCGAGGGCCGTGTCTTCAAGGACGTGTTCCCGCGGTACAAGACGATGAAAGGCTTCCACGTCGAGCGGAAGGCCGGGTGGGATTGTCACGGCCTGCCCGTCGAGCTTGCGGTGGAGAAGGAGCTGGGGTTCACCGGCAAGCAGGACATCGAGGCGTACGGGATCGCCGAGTTCAACGCGAAGTGCCGGGAGTCCGTCACCCGGCACACCGATGCTTTCACGGCGTTGACCGAGCGCATGGGTTACTGGGTCGACATGGACGACGCGTACCGGACGATGGATCCCGGCTACATCGAGTCCGTGTGGTGGTCGCTCACACAGATCTTCGACAGGGGCCTGCTGGTCGAGGATTTCCGGGTGGCCCCGTGGTGCCCCCGGGACCAGACGGCGTTGTCGGATCATGAGCTGGCCCAGGGGTATGAGCAGGACGTCGACCCGTCCGTCTTCGTGCGGTTCCCCCTGACCTCGGGTCCGTTCTCCGGCGTCTCGTTGCTCGTGTGGACGACGACCCCTTGGACGCTGGTCTCCAACACCGCGGTCGCGGTTCACCCCGATGTCACGTACGTGGTGGCCACCGATGGCGCCGAGCGGGTGGTGGTCGCCGAGCCGCTGATGGAGCAGGTGCTGGCCGGCTGGACGCGTACGGGTGACAGCTTCACCGGCAAGGAGATGGAGCGGTGGGCGTACCGTCGGCCCTTCGATCTTGTCGACGTGCCCGATGCGCACATCGTGATCCTGGCGACGTACGTCACCACCGACAGCGGGACCGGTCTGGTGCATCAGGCGCCCGCCTTCGGCGCGGACGACTTGGCCAGTTGCCGGGCCTACGGGCTGCCGATGGTGAACCCGGTGCGCCCCGACGGCACGTTCGCTGCGGACGTACCCCTGGTCGGTGGGATGTTCTTCAAGGCCGCCGACCCGGTGCTGGTCGCCGACCTGCAGGCCCGCGGCGTGCTGTTCCGGGAGGAGCAGTACGAGCACAGTTATCCGCACTGCTGGCGCTGCCACACACCGCTGATCTACTACGCGCAGCCGTCCTGGTACGTGCGCACCACCGCGATCCGCGACCAGCTGCTCGCGGAGAACGAGCGCACCACCTGGCAGCCCGAGACGATCAAGCACGGCCGGTACGGCGACTGGCTGACCAACAATGTGGACTGGGCGTTGTCCCGTTCGCGGTATTGGGGTACGCCGCTGCCCATCTGGCGCTGCCCCGATGACCACCAGACCTGCATCGGTTCGCTCGCCGAGCTGAGCGAGCGGACCGGGCGGGATCTCAGTGACCTCGATCCGCACCGCCCGTTCATCGACGAGATCACGTTCGCGTGCGAGTGCGGGCAGACCGCGACTCGGGTTCCGGACGTCATCGACGCCTGGTACGACTCCGGGTCGATGCCCTTCGCGCAGTTCGGTTACCCGTTCAAGAACAAGGAGCTTTTCGAGCGCAGCTATCCCGCACAGTTCATCTCCGAGGGGATCGATCAGACCCGCGGCTGGTTCTACACGCTGATGGCGGTGGGGACGCTGGTGTTCGGGCGGTCCGCGTACGAGAACGTGGTCTGTCTTGGGCTCATCCTGGCCGAGGACGGCCGCAAGATGTCCAAGCACCTCGGGAACATCCTCGAGCCTATCCCGCTGCTCGACCGGCACGGTGCTGACGCGGTGCGCTGGTTCATGGCCGCGGTGGGCTCGCCCTGGTCGTCGCGGCGGGTCGGGCACACCGCTCTGCAGGAGGTGGTACGCAAGATCCTGCTGACGTACTGGAACACGGCTGCCTTCCAGGCGCTGTACGGGCGTACCGCCGGGTGGACGCCGTCGGACGCGGACCCGGCGCCCGCCGACCGGCCGGTTCTCGACCGCTGGGTGCTGTCCGAGCTGCATGCGCTGGTGCGCGCGGTGGACGCGGCGATGGAGGTGTTCGACACGCAGGAGGCCGGCCGGCTGCTCGCGGCGTTCGTCGACGACCTGTCCAACTGGTACGTGCGCCGCAGCCGCAGGAGGTTCTGGCGTGGCGATCCGGCGGCGCTCGCGACCCTGCACGAGGCGTTGTCCACGGTGACGCTGCTGCTCGCGCCGATCGTCCCGTTCATCACGGAGCGGGTGTGGCAGGACCTCGTGCTGCCCGTGACGCCGACCGCCGCGCCGTCGGTGCACCTCGCGGCGTACCCGACGGTCGACGAGTCCCTGATCGACCCGCGCCTGGCTGAACAGATGGCGCTGGTCCGGCGGCTCGTCGAGCTGGGCCGCGCGGCCCGCGCCGAATCGGGCGTGAAGACCCGTCAGCCGCTCGCCCGGGCGCTGGCATCGGCGCAGGGCTTCGCCGAGCTCGACCCGGACCTGCTGGCCGAGGTCGCGTCCGAGCTGAACGTGGGGATGGTGCTCAGCGTCGCGGCGGCGGGCGGGTCGCTGGTTGACACCGCGGCCAAGGCCAACTTCCGGCCATTGGGCAAGCGTTTCGGCAAGCGGGTCCAGGACGTGGCTCGCGCCATCGCGGCGGCCGACGCCACCGTGCTCAAGCATGATCTAGCCACCGGTACGGCCACGGTCACCGTCGCCGGGGAGCCGGTCGAGCTGGCCCCCGACGAGGTGATCATCACCGAGACGCCGCGGGAGGGCTGGGCCGTCGCGTCGGAGGCGGGCGCGACGGTGGCCCTCGACCTGCACCTGACACCCGAGTTGCGCCGCGCCGGCCTTGCGCGGGAGGCGATCCGGCTGATCCAGGAGGCGCGCAAGTCGAGCGGCCTGGAGGTGTCCGATCGGATCGCGCTGCGCTATGTCGCCACGGACCCGGACACGGCTGCGGCTCTGGAGGAGCATCGGGGCCTGGTCACCGAGGAGGTGCTCGCGTCCGACTACGGCGAAGCCTCCACGGCCGAGGGCGGCGGCGCGTGGGGGACGCCGTTCACCGATGAGGGGATCGGGTTGACGTTCCGGCTGCGGAAGGTCTGACGTGCGCGGGCGGGCGTTCACGGCGTGCTTCGCGCTTGTGGTCGCCCTGCTCGCGGCGTCCGCGTGCACGGGATCTGGTGCCACGCCACCGGCGCCCAGTCCCACCCGCGACGGCAGCACGGGCCTCGTTCCCGGTCCTAACGGCGACGGCAGCACGGGCCTCGTTCCCGGTCCTAACGGCGACGGCAGCACGGGCCTCGTTCCCGGTCCCGACCGCGACGGCACCACGAGGTTCGTGGAGGTGACGCTGCCCGCCGCCGCGCCGAAGGTGCTGCGCGACGCCGTGCGGTGCGGGAAGCGCTGGTGGGTGGTCGGCGCCCTGCAGGCGGCGGGCGGTGATCCTCGCCCGGCTGCCTGGGACAGTGCGGACGGGCGTACCTGGCACAGCGTGACGATCGTGCCGCATCCGGGAAGCTTCTACGGGCCGCGGAACGTCCTGTACTCGGTGGCGTGCGCCAACGGCCGGGTTGCCGCGATCGGTGCGCAGAGCGGTGGCGCGCACGGCAACCCTCGGACGAGCACGTGGTACCAGCGGCCGGACGGGGCGCTCGCCGAGGTGCCGGCGCCGTTCGAGCTGTACGGGGGCGACGAGGCGGTGGACGTCGGGCGGATCGCCGGTGGGCCCGGCGGATTCCTGATCGCCGGGAACCGGACCAGCGGGCCGGCGGCTTGGCTGTCGCGGGACGGCACCCGCTTCGTCCGGTACGAGGTGGGTGAGAAGGGGGCGCTGGCGCGCGACGGCGCGGTGCTCGACGGCCGGTATGTCCTGATCGGGGCGGCCGCGCCGGCCTCGGGGCAGGGGGCCGGGGGCGCGGTCTGGGAGTCGGCTGACGGCAGGAGGTGGGCGCGGTCGTCGGTCGAGGCTGTTGAGCTGCAGCGGCTCACCACGTTCCGCGGGGATCTGATCGCGGTCGGGCAGAGAGGGGATGCCTTCGCCGCCTGGCAACGCGTCGGCGGCAAATGGCCGGCCCTCGGCGGCGGCGAGTCGAGGGGCAGTGAATGGAGCGGCAGCGAGTCGAGCGGCGGTCGGACGCAAACCGGCGGTGAGGGCTCGGCCGGCGGCTTCGGTCGGGCTACGCCGACGGGGGTGCGGTCGTTGACAGTTGCGGCCGGCAGCCTGGTGGCTTCGGCGGACCGGGTGTGGAGCTCATCCGACGGCGGCTCGTGGGCTGAGCTCGCTGTGCCGGCCGGTCCAATCGCGGTCGCCGGCAGCGACGATGCGCTCCTGCTGATCGGCGCAGACCGCGCTTGGCTGGCCCGGCGCGCTCCCTGACCAGGGCACCCGACTCGGGGCGGCCTCCGTACGCCCGGCTGGGAGCGGGCCTTCCGGGAGTGGCCGCGCCCGGCCCCACCACCCGGCGGGCCTGCGCCGCGGGAGTGGCCGCGCCCGGTCCCACCACCCGGCGGGCCTGCGCCGCGGGAGTGGCCGCGCCCGGTCCCACCACCCGGTGGGCCTGCGCCGCGGAAGTGGCCGCGCCGGCCCCACCACCCGGTGGGCCTGCGCCGGCTGCTGATCCCGGACGAGGCGACGACGGGGTCTGGTAACACGCGCCACATCAGCTCAAGTAGGCCCCATGTGGGTCGATGGCCCGGCGTGGCCCGGACTGGCGTACGACTGTTTGTGCTGGTGATGGCCCTTGTCACCGCGGTGGAGGCGTACTTCTATTTCTCGCCCGCCGGTGAGGTCCTGCATGTCGTCGCCTACACCGTCCTGTGTGTGCTGGCCTGGTGGGCGGCCTTCAAGCTGCACCGGCGGGGTGAGCGGTTGCCCTGGGTGCTTGTCGCCCTCTGCGTGACCCTCTGGTTCGGGGGCGACGCCTGGGAGCTGTTCGAGGTGCACGTCTTCGGCGGCACGCCGGCGGTGGGGCTGGCGGATGCGTTCTGGCTCGGCGGTTATCCGCTGCTGGCTTCTTCCCTGGCCTTGATGGCGCGGCGGCGGGCGCCGGGCCGGTTGCGCGGTGCCGTTGTTGATGCGCTCACGCTGACCGTCGCGGCGGGCGCGGTGAGCTGGCAGTTCATCATGAAGCCGCTCGCCGAGGGGTTCAGCGTCGCCCAGTCGGCGGTGCCTCTGCTGTACCCGTTCGCCGACGTGGTGCTGCTCAGCGGGGCGCTGGTGGTCGCGTTGTCGCCGGGGCGGCGTACGGCGCCGACGCGGCTGGTGCTTGCCGGGGCGGTGTGGTTCCTCGCCATGGATCTGGGCTGGAACGTGCTGCCGCTGTTCCTGCCGGAGGATGTCTACGGGCGGCTCGGGGCGGCCGTGATCCTGGGGAACGCGCTGGTCGTCGCGGCCGGGCTGCATCCGGCCCGGAACGAGTTGACCAATCCCGGCGTCGCGGCCGGTACGTTGCACCCAGGCCGGATCTTCTTCCTGGCCGTGGCGCTGATGACCGCCCCGCTGCTGACGCTCATCTCCGACGACAAGGTGACCGCGGTCGTGGCCTCGGCGGCGTGTGCGCTGCTGGTGATCGTACGGTTCGCGGCAGCGGTCCGGGAGCAGGAACGGGCGCAGGCGCAGCTCGCCTATCAGGCTCTGTGTGACCCGCTGACCGGGCTGGCGAACCGGTCCGTGCTGGGTGACCGGCTGGCCCGGGCGGTGCCCGCGCCGGACGCTCCCGTCGCCGTGCTCTACCTGGATCTCGACGGCTTCAAGGAGATCAACGACCGGTACGGGCACGCCGCCGGCGACGCGGTTCTGCGGACCGTCGCCGGCCGGTTGTCGCAGGCGGTACGCGAGCAGGACCTGGTGGCCCGGCTCGGCGGCGACGAGTTCGTGCTGCTCTGCCCCGGTGTCACCGCCGAGGAGGCGGCCCGCCTCGCCGAGCGGCTGATCTCCGACGTGGCATGGCCCGTGCCGTTCGAGGGCCGGTACCTGACGGTCGGCGCGAGCATCGGCGTGGCTACCCGCACGTCCCGGGCCGACGAGGGCCTGCTGAGGGTCGCCGACGCCGCGATGTACGAGGCGAAACGGCTGGGCCGCGGCCGGTACGTCCTGAGCTGAGAAGCGACCCGGCGAGGGCGGCCCGGAGCCGCAGCGGCCCGGCAAAGGGCCGCAGCGGCCCAGCGAAGGGCCGCGGCGGACCAGCGGCAGCTATGCGGAAGAACCCGACGGGGCGGCGCCGGCGCGGTGGAACCGGCCGCGCGCTGGAAGAGGGCCGCGGCGGATCAGTCCCGCTTCCGCAGCGGCGCCAAGGCCTGATGCAGCCGGAACAGCTCGTTGAACATCGGCGCCGCGCCGGCCGCGATCGGCTCACTCGGTACGAACTCGCCGTCGTCGTTGAGGTACTGGCCGACGAGCGGGATCGGCACCGCCTCCACGATCGGCACCATGCGCAGCGTCGTGACCACCTGCTTCAGGGCCTGGGTGGCGCGCAGGCCGCCGGAGATGCCGCCGTAGCTGACGAAGCCGACGGGCTTGTCCGCCCACTCCTGGTGCAGGTAGTCGATGGCGTTCTTGATGGCCGCGTTGAAGCTGTAGTTGTACTCCGGGTGGACGATCACGAAGGCGTCCGCGCGGTCGACGGTGGCGCTCCAGCGCTTCGTGTGGTCGTGGGTGTACTGCCGCAGGCGGGGGTGGTTGGGCTCGTCCATCAGGGGGAGCGCGTGGTCGGCGAGGTCGATCAGCTCGACGTCGAAGGCGCCGTGCTCGGTGGCGGCCCGGGCGACCCAGGTGGCGACGGGGAGGCCGACCCGGCCGGGGCGCGTGCTGGCCACGATGACGTGCAGATTGGGCATGATCTGAACCTACTGCCCGGAGTGCTCCCGATCCTGCGTGAGCCGCGACACGACCCGGTCGGAGATGGCGGTCAGCGTGGCCAGTTGGTCGGGGGTGAGCACGTCGCCGAAGTAGCGCCGGACGGCCGCCTCGTGGCAGGCCCGGGCGGCTGCGATCTGCTCGCGACCGCGGTCGGTGAGCTCGATGACCGCGCCGGCGGCCTTGGTGATCAGACCGCGCTGTGCCATCCGGCGCAGCTGGTGGGACAGGCGTGACTTCTCCCACTCGAGGCCGCAGCGCAGGGCGATGGAGCGCATGGTGCCCTCCTGCGACTGCTCGAGCAGGAACAGGATGTCGAAATCGGCCTCCGACAGGCCCGTCGACCGGGACAGTTCGCGGTTGATCCGGCCGTTCAGCTGCAGGCGCATGCGCTGGTACGCCTGCCAGGCGGCGGAGACGTCGGCGGTCGCGGTCACGCGACGAATATTACGTCCGTTTGCGGATCGGCCGCCGGTTGATGTATCAACGGTTGATGTATCAACCCGCGAGGAGGCGACCGATGACCTACGGGCATCAGCTGACGTTCGGCGTGCTGCTCGACCCGGACGCCGCCCGGCCGGGCGACGGTGTGCTGCTCGACCCGGACGCCGCCCGGGCGGGGGACAGCGTGGAGCGGGCGCGGCTCGCCGAGGAGCTCGGCTACGACGTCGTCGCGATCGCGGAGGATCCGGACGGGCTCGACGCGTGGACCCTGCTGAGCTGGGTAGCCGCGCGGACCGGCCGGGTCCAGCTGGCGGCGCACACGTCGGTGCCACCACGCGACCCGGCGATGCTGGCCCGGTCCGCGGCGGCCCTGGACCTGCTCTCCGCCGGCCGCGTCGACCTCACCCTGACGACAGGCGAGCGCGCCGAGGCGAAAGGCGAGGCGGAGGCCATAGAGATCATCCGAGGCGTTCTCGACGCGGACGACCCGCGCCCGCTCACCTACCGGGGCGAGCACTACCGCATCCCCCGGATGCAGCGCGGCCCGCTGCCGGCCCACCGCATCCCCATCCAGATCTCCGGGTACGCCCACAGCTTGCTGCAGATCGCCGGACGGACGGCCGACGGCTGGGTCGCGGAGCTGGCGGTGCTGGGACCGGACGGGGTGGCGGCGGCGAACAAGGTGATCGACGAGGCGGCCCGCGCGGCCGGGCGGGACCCCGCCGAGATCCGGCGCACCCTGATCATCGACCCTGGGGTGTCCACCGACGATCTGCTTCCCCTGATCGTCGAGGAAGGCGCGGGCACGCTCCTCGTCCGCTCCACCGACCCCACAGTGCTGCGCCGCTTTGTGAAGGACGCCATCCCCGCGCTGCGGGAGGCCGTCGGGAAGACGGCCGGGACCGTCCCCGGCAGGAGTGCGGCGGTACGGGCGAAGCGCCGCGCGGGCATCGACTACGACCGGGTGCCGGCGTCGCTGGCCGAGACCGCGGTGGAGCCGGGCGATGTCGAGTACGCGCGCGTACGGAACACGTACCTGCGGGGAGGAGCGCCCGGGCTGGTGCTGCGGCCGCGTACCACCGCCGAGGTCGTCGACGCGCTGGGGTTCGTACGGGCGCATCCCGGCGTGCCGTTCGGACTGCGCAGCGCCGGCCACGGGATCAGCGGACGGTCCACCAACGACGGCGGCATCGTGGTGAGCGTGGCGGCCCTGAACGGCATCGAGGTGCTCGACGAGGCGAAGCGCCTGGTCCGGATCGGGCCCGGTGCTCGCTGGGGCGATGTGGCGGCAGCTCTGGCGCCGTACGGCTGGGCGCTGAGCTCGGGTGACTACGGCGGCGTCGGCGTCGGCGGGCTGGCCACCGCCGGTGGGGTCGGGTGGCTGGCCCGCGAGCACGGGTTGACGATCGACCACCTGCGGGCGGTCGAGATGGTGCTGGCGGACGGTACGGTCGTCCGGGCCTCGGCGGACGAGCACGCGGACCTGTTCTGGGCGGTGCGCGGCGCCGGGGCGAATTTCGGCGTGGTCACCTCGTTCGATTTCGAGGTGGACGAGGTCGGCGACGTGGGCTTCGCGCAGTTCGTGGTGGGCGCGGAGGATCCGGCGGCGCTGCTCGTGGCATGGGGGCAGGCGATCGAGGCCGCGCCGCGTGATGTCAGCGGGCAGCTCATCCTGGGTCCGCGACGCCCGGGGCAGCCATCGTTCGCCCAGGTCATGGCCGTCGTCGACGCCGACCAGCCGGACACGATCATCGACCGGCTGCAGCCCCTGGCCGCGGTCGGGCCGCTGTACGACCAGAACGTCGTGCTGCTGCCGTACGCGGGAATCATGGCGAACGCGGCCGAGGGGTACCACCGGGCCCAGGGGGATCCGGTGGCCCGTTCCGGGCTGATCGAGCACCTCACGCCGGAGTTCGCCGCAGCCGCCGCCCGGATGCTCGCGAGCGGCGCGGTGCACTGGTTCCAGATCCGTACGGTCGGCGGCGCGGTCTCGGACGTCCCCGCCGATGCCACCGCGTACGCCCACCGCTCGGCCAACTTCTCGGTGGTCGCGATGGGCTCGGATCCGCGCCGCGTGGACGCCGTCTGGCGCGACCTGTACGGGTATTTCGACGGCATGTACTTGAGCTTCGAGACGGACCGGAGCCCCGACCGCCTGACCGACGCGTTCCCGCCCGCCACGCTGGCCCGGCTGCGCGAGCTGAAGCGGCGCTACGACCCGCATCACCTGCTCCGCGACAACTTCACCATCGACCCGCGAGGGGGACAGCGATGACTGACTACGGGCACGACCTGCAGTTCGGCGCCTTCATCACGCCCACGGCGCAGCCCGCGCACCAGGCGGTCGAGCTGGCCGTCGTGGCGGACCGGGCCGGCCTGGACCTGGCCACGTTCCAGGACCACCCGTACCAGCCGCGGTTCCACGACACCTGGACGCTGCTGTCGTACGCGGCCGCCCGGACCGAGCGGATCCACCTCAGCGGCAACGTGCTGAACCTGCCGTTGCGTCCGCCCGCGCCGCTGGCCCGCAGCCTGGCGAGCCTGGACGTGCTCAGCGGCGGCCGGGTGGAGCTGGGCATCGGCGCGGGCGGCTTCTGGGACCCGATCGTGGCCATGGGCGGGCGCCGGCTGAGCCCGGGCGAGTCGGTGGCGGCTCTCGAGGAGGGCATCGAGGTGATCCGGCAGGTCTGGGCCGTGGACCGGCCCGGCCCGGTCCAGGTACGCGGCGAGTACTACCAGGTGGTGGGGGCGAAGCGCGGCCCGGCTCCGGCGCACGACATCAACATCTGGGTGGGCGCGTACAAGCCGCGGATGCTGGCGCTGGTCGGGCGGGCGGCCGACGGGGTGTTGCCGTCGCTCGGCTATCTGCCGGGCGGCGCCGAGGACCTGGCCGGCATCAACCGGCACATCGACGAGGCGGCCGGGGCCGCGGGCCGGGATCCGCGGGCGGTCCGCCGGCTGCTCAACATCGGGGGCCGCTTCGCACCCACGGGCCGGGCGTTCCTGGACGGGCCGGCCGAGCAGTGGGCCGAGGACCTCGCCGGCCTCGCCCTCGAGTACGGCGTCAGTGCCTTCATCCTGGCCGCCGACGACGCGCCGACGATCGAGCGCTTCGCCGCCGAGGTGGCCCCGGCGACCCGGCAGCTTGTCGCCGAGGAACGCACGTATTGACAGTCATCTCTGCCAGCTGCACATCGTGTACTCCGCGAACGGCAGCTGGAGCGACCAGTGTGCCGGGCGCCACCACGAACACCGGTTGGAGTCTCAAGTTCTTCGAGTAAATTAGCTTCCATGGAAGATACTTTCATGGAAGCAGTCGTGCTGGACGCGCCCGGTCCGCCCGAGGCGTTGCGGGTGCGGACGCTGCCCGTCCCGGTGCCGCGCCC
This sequence comes from Nucisporomicrobium flavum, assembly GCF_016464385.1. Lineage (GTDB taxonomy): Bacteria > Actinomycetota > Actinomycetes > Mycobacteriales > Micromonosporaceae > Actinoplanes > Actinoplanes flavus_A. Next base: position 90,353 of record NZ_JADMLH010000015.1, read on the forward strand.
CGGCGAGGTGCTGATCCGGGTGAAGGCGTTCGGGCTCAACCGGTCCGAGCTGCACACCCGGCTCGGCCTCGCCGAGGGCGTCACGTTCCCGCGCGTGCCGGGCATCGAGGCGGCCGGGGTGGTGGCCGCCGCGCCGGGCGGCGAGTACGAGCCCGGGCAGCAGGTGATGGCGATGATGGGCGGGATGGGCCGCACCTTCGACGGCGGGTACGCGCAGTACACGTGCGTACCCGCCCGGCAGGTGATCCCGTTCCGGAGTGACCTGGGCTGGGCCGTGCTGGGGGCGGTGCCCGAGACGCTGCAGACGGCGTACGGCTCGCTGACCGACGGCCTCGGCGTGCAGCCGGGACAGACCCTGCTCATCCGCGGCGGCACGTCGTCGGTGGGCATGACCGCCGCCGTTCTCGCCAAGCGGCAGGGCATCACGGTCCTGTCGACCACCCGCAATCCGGCCAAGGCGGCGGCGTTGGAGCGCATCGGCGTCGACCACGTGCTCATCGACGACGGCGAGGTGGCAGACAAGGTGCGCGCCGTCGTCCCGGACGGTGTGGACAACGCCTTGGAACTCGTCGGCGTCCCGGCTCTGCCCGACACGCTGCGCGCCGTACGCCGGCACGGGGTCGTCTGCTTCTCCGGGATCCTGTCCAACGAGTGGATCGTGAAGGACTTCTATCCGATCGGTTACCTGCCGCGCGGCGTACGGCTGACCGCGTACGGCGGCGACGCGGACGACCTGCCGGCCGAGGTGCTACAGGAGTTTCTCGACGCCGTGGCCAGGGGAGAGGCGGTCGTGCCGCTGGACCGCACGTACCGGCTGGATGAGATCGCTCAGGCCCACGCCGACATGGAGGCGAACCGCGCCGCCGGAAAGCTCGTCGTGGTGCTCTGAAAGAAGACAACAGGACGACGAAATTACGCGACTATGCCTTGTGGGTTTCATCACAATGAACCTAGAGTCACGGCATGTCTCTGAGCACGAGGTGGGCCGCCGTCGCGGTGGCGGCCCTGACCGGGCTGTCACCCGTCCTCATCCCCGGCGGTCCCGCCCAGGCCGCGCCCACCGTCCCCGTCACCCGGGCCGGCCTCGACCCGGCCCTCACCGCCGGCCGCGGCGCACGCGTCGGCCTCCTCGAGCAGGAGGCGGAGAGCGCCCGCTTCACCGGCCAGGTCATCGGCCCCGACCGCGCCGCCTACACCCTGCCCGCCGAGGCGTCCGGGCGGCGGGCCGTCCGGCTCACCCCGGGCCAGTACGTCGAGTTCACGCTGCCCGCGGCGGCCAACGCGATCACCGTCCGGTACGCGCTGCCGGACGCTCCTACGGGTGGCGGCATCACCGCGCCGCTGGCCGTCACCGTCAACGGTCACGGCCGCCGCACGATGACGCTCACCTCGCAGTACGCGTACCTCTACAACCAGTACCCGTTCACGAACGACCCCGGCGCGGACCTGCTGCACCCGGACTGGTGGATCACCGAGTGCGGCTGCGTCCCGTCGGCGACGACCCCCACGCCGGTGATCACGAAGCCGTTCCGGCCCATGCACTTCTACGACGAGCGGCGGCTCCTGCTCGGGCGCACGTACCGGGCCGGCGACCGGGTCCGGCTGACCGCTTCCGCGGCGGCCCCGTGGACCGTCGTCGACCTGCTCGACTCGGAGCTCGTCGGCGCCCCGCACGTCGAGGCCGTGGCCGCGAACGTGTTGCTCTTCGGCGCCGACCCCACGGGCCGCCGGGACTCGGCGGCGGCCATCGACCGGGCGATCGCGTTCGCGCGCAAGGCCCGGCTCAAGGTCTACCTGCCGCCGGGCACGTACCAGGTCGACCGGCACATCATCGTGGACGACGTGACGATCGTCGGGGCCGGGAGCTGGTACACGAAGGTCAGGGGTCACGAGGTGGCGCTCGACGAGCCCGCGCCCGACGGCTCGGTCCACACCGGCGTCGGCTTCTACGGCAGGCCGGCGGCCGAGGGCGGCAGCCGCAACGTGCATCTGCGCGGCTTCGCGATCGAGGGTGACGTCCGCGAGCGCATCGACACCGACCAGGTCAACGGCATCGGCGGGGCGCTCAGCGACTCGACGATCGAGGGGCTGCACATCCGGCACACCAAGGTCGGCATGTGGTTCGACGGGCCGATGACGAACCTGCGGGTCACCGGGAACGTGATCGTCGACCAGATCGCGGACGGGCTCAACTTCCACACCGGGGTCACGAACTCGGTCGTGCGGGACAACGTCATCCGCAACACCGGCGACGACGGCCTGGCCATGTGGTCGGAGAAGACCACGGACGCGCGCAACACGTTCGACCACAACACCGTGCAGAGCCCCACGCTCGCCAACGGCATCGCGATCTACGGCGGTGAGGGCAACACCGTCTCCGCCAACCTGATCGCCGACCCGGTCCGCGAGGGCAGCGGCATCCACGCCGGCTCGCGGTTCGGCGCCGAGCCGTTCACCGGCACGCTGACGATCAAGGACAATGCCGTCGTACGGGCGGGAACGTACGAGCTGAACTGGAACATCGGGCTCGGGGCGATCTGGTTCTTCGCCCTCGACCGGAGCATCGACGCCGACATCCGGGTCACCGGCGACCACTACCTCGACAGCACGTACAACGCGATCATGCTGGTCAGCGACTGGCCGGTGAAGGACCAGTACTCGATCAGCGGGGTGTCCTTCAAGGACATCAGGGTCGACGGTACGGGGACCTCCGTGGTCAGCGCCCGCGCCGCCGGATCCGCGTCCTTCGAGAACGTCAACGCTCGCCACGTCGGCGCGGTCGGCGTGAACAACTGCGGTTCCTTCCACTTCACCCCGGCCGGCTCGGAATTCGCCCTGACGGATCTCGGTGGAAATGACGGTGGATGGCTGGCGCCGTACCTTCCGAATGTGATCACGTGCAACGACCGCCCGCCGGTCGTCCCGCCGCCACCACCGACCACCTGGTGAGGTGTTTTTGACGGGCAGGCAGCCTATGCTGCCTGCCCGTCGTGCTCTTACGCTGCGGCGATGAGGCAAACGCTGGGCGTCGCGGTCGCCGGTTTCGGGTGGATGGGCCGGGTGCACACCCGGGCCTACCTGCGGGTCCTGCACCACTTCCCGGACCTGGGGGTACGCCCGGAGCTGATCGCCGCCGCCGACGAGGTGCCGGGCCGCGCCGAGGAGGCCGCCGACCAGTACGGCTTCGCCACGGCCACCCGGGACTGGCGTGAGCTGCTCGCCGACCCGGACGTCCACGCGGTCAGCGTCACCGCGCCCAACTTCCTGCACCGCGAGATGGGCGTGGCGCTGACCCGCGCCGGCAAGCACCTCTGGATCGAGAAGCCGGTGGGCCTCACCGCCGAGGACGCCCGGGCCGTCGCGCAGGCCGCGCAGGAGTCCGGGGTGCAGGCCACCGTGGGCTTCAACTACCGCCACGCGCCCGCGGTGGCCGCCGCGCGGGAGCTCATCGCCGCGGGCGAGATCGGCGCGGTCACCCATGCCGCGTTCCGCCTGTTCAGCGACTACGCGGCCCATCCCGACGGCGCGTTGAGCTGGCGCTTCGAGCGGGCCCGCGGCGGCAGCGGCGTCCTGGGCGACCTGGCCTCGCACGGCGTCGACCTGGTCCGGCACCTGCTCGGCGACATCGGCTCGCTGATCGCCGACACCGCCGTGTTTCTGCCGCAGCGGGCGCGGCCGGCCGGTGCCACCGCCGGGCACACCCGGGCCGCGGGCGGCGAGCTCGGCCGGGTCGAGAACGAGGACTACGTGTCGGCCCAGCTGCGGATGGCCTCCGGCGCGCGGGTCGTGCTCGAGGCCAGCCGGGTGGCGGTGGGCGACCAGAACGCGTACGGCTTCGAGGTGCACGGCACCCGTGGCGCGGTCGCCTGGGACTTCCGGCGCATGGGGGAGCTCCGGGTCAGCGCGGCCGGCGACTACCAGGACCAGCCGACGCAGACCGTCCAGGTCGGACCGGGCGCGGGTGAGTGCGCGGCCTTCCAGCCCGGCGCCGGCACCGCGATGGGGTACGACGACCTCAAGGTGATCGAGGCCTGGCACTTCCTGCGCTCGATCGCGGAGGGCAAGGCGTACGGCCCCACCCTCGACGACGCCGTCCGCAGTGCCGTCGCCCTCGACGCGATGGCCGCCTCGGTGCGCTCCGGCGCCTGGGTGACGCTCTAGCGCGTCATCCGGTCCAGCCACTCCGCGAGCAGGCTCTTCTCGCCGGGGGAGAGCACGTCCAGGCCCGGCAGCGCCGCTCGCAGGGTCACCGCGCTGCTCGCCACGCCGCCGGCGCCCGCGGGCTTCTCCGTGGTGACAGCTGCGATGACCGACTCGCGGGCCAGCCGGGACAGCTCCGGGTCGCGGCGCTCCGGCGGCAGCCCGATCAGCTCGAACGTGATGCCGGCGCCCGCCGAGTGGATGAGGTGCGCGGCCCGCTCCTCGCTGACCCGTAGGCGGCCGGCCTCGGCGATGCGGCGTACCTGATCGGCGAGAATGATCGAGGCCTCGCGGGCGGCGGGCGACTCGACACCCGCGCGCGGCTCCCCGTAGATCAACGCGTAGTACGCCGGGTTCTCCAGGCCGAAGCCGACGTGCAGGTCCCAGCCGCGGCGCAGGTCCTCGACCGGATCGTCGGTCCTCTCCAGCGCCGTCTTGCTGCGCAGGTACGTCTCGAACCCGTGGCTCGCCACGGCGTCGAGCAGCCCCTGCTTGTCACCGAACAGCCGATAGATCGTCGGCGCCTGCACGTTCGCGGCGGCGCTGACGGCCCGGGTCGACACGGCCTCCCGGCCGCCCGCGGTGAGCAGCGCCGCGGCCGCCTCGACGATCCGCTCCCGGCTGCTCCTCATGCCCTCCATGGTAACGACGATAACAGAAGCGTGTTAGCGACTTGACGATAGCGACGATAACGTGGCACTGTTAGCGACGTAAACATCCGGACCGGATCGAGGAGTGCAGCATGTCGGACAACCAGCGCGTCGCCGTGGTCACCGGTGGGTCCCGGGGCATCGGCCGGGCCGTCGCCGAGCGGCTCGGCGCCGACGGCCAGGCGGTCGTCGTCGGATACGCGGGCAACCAGGCCGAGGCCGAGGCGGCCGTCGCGGTCATCGAGAAGGAGAGCGGCCGCGCGGTGGCGGTCCGCGCGGACATCGCCGAGCCCGCCGACGTCGAGACCCTCTTCGACATCGCCGAGCAGCGGTACGGCGGCGTCGACGTGGTCGTCAACGCGGCCGGCATCATGATCCTGTCGCCCCTCGCCGAGCTCGACCTCGACGACCTCGACCGCATGCACCGCACCAACATCCGCGGCGCGTTCGTGGTGAGCCGGGAGGCCGCCCGGCGGGTCCGCGCGGGCGGGGCGATCATCAACTTCTCCACCTCGGTCACCCGCCTGCACCTCCCGGCCTACGCGGCGTACGCGGCCAGCAAGGGCGCGGTCGAGGCGATCAGCCCGATCCTCGCCAAGGAGCTGCGGGGCCGCGACATCACCGTCAACGCGGTCGCGCCGGGCCCGACCGCCACCGCGCTCTTCCTCGACGGCAAGAGCGACGAGCTGATCCAGCAGATCGCCGGGCAGAACCCGATGCAGCGGCTGGGGCGGCCGGAGGACATCGCCGAGGTCGTGTCGTCGCTGGCCGGGCCGGCCCGCTGGATCAACGGCCAGACGATCTTCGTCAACGGCGGCGCCGCCTGACGCGGGCCGCTCAGATGGCGGCGCGGGCGAGGATCGCTTCGGCGTAGTGGCCGCACTCCTGCGGGAAGAGCGGGAAGAACTTCACCGGGGCGACCATCTCCACCTCGAGCAGGAGCAGCCCCGACGGTGACGCAGGGTCGACGATGAAGTCGAGGCGCACCGACAGCGGCTCGTTGGTCAGCAGCCGGCGCAGCTCCGCGTACGTCTGCCGGATCACCCGTTCCTGCTGGGCGGTGAAGCCCGCGTACGGCCGCGGGTCGGGGTGGAACGGCCGGGTCGCCTCGCCCGGCCGCAGGATCGCCGCCTTGGTCACCGCGTGCGAGATCGCCCCGTCGAGCGTCAGCACGGCCAGCTCCCGGTGGGTGTCGATGGCCGACACGTACGGCTGGACGATCGCGGTGCCGAGCTCGCGGACGTACGTGGCCAGCGCGCCCAGCTGGTCCACCCGGAACTCGCGGGCGCCCAGCGTGCCGCCGCCCGCGATGGGTTTCGCCACGACGGTGGGACGCGGCGTCTCCGGCGGCGGGAAGAGGTCCCGCAGCACCACCGGATCGGGATCGCCGTCGACGAGCGTGGTCGGCACGATGGGAATCCCCGCCGTGCCGAGGTGCAGCAGGTAGCGCTTGTTGGAGCCCAGCGCGACCGCGTCGATGGGGTTGAGCAGGCGGGTGCCGTCGAGCTCCCGCGACCACAGCCACTCGTCGAACTGGGGCAGCCGGGTCCACATGCTCCACGGCGACTGCAGCACCACCGCGTCGTACCCGGCCCACTCCACCCGGCGGCCGCCGTCCCAGGTCACCACGTCCGCGGTGGCGCCGCGCGCGGTCAGCTCCCGGGCCACCAGCGGCGTGTCCGCGTCGTGCCAGTGCGGCTCCGGGAAGCCGTGCGAGGTGACCAGGGCGATCCGCATGGGCGTCAGCGCACCCCCGCGACCTGCGGACGCCCGGCGGTCGGCTGGGCCCAGGCCGGCACCTCGCGCCGCGAGCCGCGCGCGGGGCGTACCTCCTGGGTCGCGACGGCCTGGGTGGTCTCCGCGGAGACCATGACCGGCTGGGTCGTCTCGGCCGAGGCCATGACCGGCTGGGTGACGGCGGCGTCCCCGTCGCCGAGGCCCAGACCGTCGAACCCGGCGTGGGCCGGCGCCGGCGTGCTGACCACGATGGTCTCGCCTCCGGCGCGGTCCAGGATCGCGCGGGCCGGCTCGGGCAGCGCCTGCCGCGCCGTGTCGGCCACCACCATCGCGGCGGTCGCCTCCTGGCGCAGGGTCCGGACGGCCGCGGTCGCGACGTCGGCCGCCTGCCAGGCGGCGTCCTCGGCGTCCAGGGCCTGCTGGTACGCGGTGAAGCGGTGGCTCACGGCCGCCCGGGCCAGCACGAGCTCCTGCTCCACCGGGTGCAGCGTCGGGTCCCATCCGTTGCGGTGGGTCAGCGCGTCCAGCAGCTGGCCGTCGGAGAGGTCACCACGCCGGTACGCGGCCTGAGCCGCACGCCGCAGCGCCTGCACCCGGTCGGTGTCGTCCGCCGTGGCCGGCTCGGTGGCGGGGACCTCGTATGCGGCGGCGCGGCGGGCGCGCTCGAGGGCGGCGTCTGCGTCCTGCCACGCCTGCCACGCGCGCTCGACGGCCGCCTGGGCCTGCTGGCATTCGTCGCGGCGGCGCTCGGCGGTCGCGGCGGCCCCTCGCGCGGCCACGGCGACCTCGTCCGCGTACCGGATCATCTCCTGGACCTCGGCGGCCCGGCGCTCGTTCTCCGCCCGCTTCTGCGCGGCGGACTCGGCCAGCCACGCGGTGATCTGCCGGGGACGCCGTACGCCGTTCGGCAGCGCCAGGCCGCCGAGCGCGACGACGGCCAGCACGATGAGCGCGAGCCAGATGACGACCACCCGGCCGCTGTTGACCGCCAGAAACTCGAGAGCGAATTCCATGTCCGTTCCTTTTCCACCGATGAGCGCCAGTAATCGACCAACCCCGATCGCGTTTGCGCGGACGGGGGCCCTGCCGGGTGCCGTCAGGCGGCGGCGGGTGGCGCCCGCGGGCCGGCGACGGCGGCGCGGATCTGGCTGGTCAGGCGGGTGGCGCGAGGGCGGACGGCGAACGCGGCGAGCAGCAGCGCCACCACGAGCAGGTCGGCGGCCGTGCCCGGTGCGGCGGCGGCGTCGATCGCCACGGTGGCGAGCCGGTCCACAGCCGGGGTGGCGACGGGAAGATCACCGGTCGGGGCGGCGGCCATGAGATCGGCCAGCGGCGTGCCGGCGATCGAGGTGACGGCCGTCGCGGTGCCGGGGGCAGCGAACGGCTCGGCGGCCGTGGCTGCGGTGACCGGGCCACCCAGCAGGGCGGCGAGGAACAGGGAGGCGACGAGCGACAGCCGCGCACGCCGCAGCACACCCCTCACATCCACACGGGACAACCTATCCAGGAACGTCAGCCTCGCGCATCTCCCCGACGGGGGATCGTGATCGATGCAATAGCTGTGAGCGGCCGCTCAGCCGATTCCGAGCTGCTGCATGCGGCGGATCTCGCTGCCCTGCTCGACGGCCATCTCGTTGGCGAACTCGTAGAGCTGCTGGTCGGTGCCGCCGGCCAGCACGTCACCGGCCATCTTGATCGCCCCACGGTGGTGGTCGGCCATCATGGCGACGAATCTGCGGTCGAAGTCGGCGCCGCGCAGGCCGGCCAGCGCGCCGAGGTCGGCGTCGCTCTGCATGCCGGGCATCGTCCGGTGATCGTGCGCGGGGTCGCTAGCGGGCTGCCGGCGGTCCCGCAGCCACCCCTGCATCCAGGTGATCTCCGGGGTCTGCGCGGCGCCGATGCGCTGCGCCAGGGCCCGCAGCCGGGTGTCGGCGGCCCGCTCGGGCGCGAGCTTCGCCATCTCCACGGCCTGCCCGTGGTGGACGATCATCATCTGCACGAACGCCGTGTCGACGGCGTTGTACGTCGACCCGTCGGGCGCGCGGACCTTGTCGGAGTCCGTCACGGTGGCCGGATCGCCCGGACGCCCCGGCAGCACGACCCGCTGCGGCGGCCCCGAGCTGACCGTGGCCCGCGGCGCCGCCGCCGACCGGTCGTCACCCGAGCGGGCCGCGAGCGCGGCGCCGCCCGCGCCCAGCACGGCCACGGCGGCTGCGACCAGCGCGACTGTCCTTTGGCGACTCATCGCTTCCATTCCATCGACGTCACACGCTTCCCGGCCCGGCGTCCGGCCACTACTGTAGCGACGATGGTGAATGCGCACCGACCGTGACAACAATCTGCCCCTCGGTGTGTGGAAAGCCGGAAGGAGCTTCATGAAGCACTCTGCCCCACGAGGGCGGCAGCTCAAGCGCCTGGCCTGTCTGAGCGCCGCGACCGTCGTCGCCGGGCTGCTGGCCGCGCCGTCCAGCGGTCTGGCGCAGGCCCCGGCTGACCCGGGCACCCCGCCCGGCGTCGACGAGGTCGCGAGCACGCCGAACCTCAACCAGGTCGCGTACCTGCCGAAGACGGGACCGTTCGCCACCTCGACGAACACGGACTGGGCCTTCAAGGGCACGTACGCGTTCGGTGGCAACTACAACGGGTTCACCGTGTACGACATCAGCAACCCGAAGGCGCCGGCGGTCGCGGCCCAGGTGCTCTGCCCGGGTTCGCAGAACGACGTGTCGATTAGCGGGAACCTGCTGTTCCTGGGCACCGACTCGCAGCGTACGAACGACTCGTGCGACAACGCCGCGTCCACCAACGCCGCACCCGGCGACCGCTGGGAAGGCATCAAGGTCTTCGACATCAGCGACCCGCTGACCCCGAAGTACGTCAAGTCGGTCAAGACCGACTGCGGGTCGCACACGCAGACGCTGGTGCCGGGCAAGGCGGGCGACAACTCCGTCTACCTGTACGTGTCGTCGTACAACCTGGCCGCGGCCGACCAGCCGAACTGCGCGCTGCCGCACGACAAGATCTCCATCGTCCGGGTGCCGCTGTCCGCCCCGGCCTCCGCCGCGGTCGTCGCCACGCCGGTCCTGTTCCCCGACGGCGGGTACGAGGGCGGCGAGGGCAAGTCGGCCACGACCGGCTGCCACGACATCACGGCGTACCCGGAGAAGGACCTCGCGGCGGGCGCCTGCATGGGCGACGGCGTGCTGTTCGACATCTCGGTCCGGTCGGCGCCGAAGGTGATCACCACGGTGCGCGACACCGAGAACTTCGCCTTCTGGCACTCCGCCACGTTCAACAACAAGGCCACCAAGGTGGTCTTCACCGACGAGCTGGGCGGCGGCGGCATGGCCACCTGCAACCCGGAGATCGGCCCGAACCGCGGCGCCGACGCGATCTACGACATCGTGGGCCGCGGCAGCAACCGCAAGCTGGAGTTCCGCAGCTACTTCAAGATCCCGCGGACCAACACCGAGACCGAGAACTGCGTCGCGCACAACGGCTCGCTGATCCCGGTGCCGGGCCGCGACATCATGGTGCAGGCCTGGTACCAGGGTGGCGTGTCGGTCTGGGACTTCACCGACTCGCGCAGCCCGAAGGAGCTCGCGTACTGGGAGCGCGGCCCGATCTCGGCCACCCAGTTCGTGCTCGGCGGCTCCTGGTCGGCGTACTGGTACAACGGCTTCATCTACTCCAACGACATCGCCAAGGGTGTCGACGTGCTGGAGCTGAAGGACCTGCGGACCAACCCGGCGCGCCGGGCCCGTACGGACCTGTTCAACGCACAGACGCAGGACGACTACCGCACCTGGTAGACCCCCGCAGGTGAAGGCCCGGTCCCTGGTGGGGCCGGGCCGCTGCGCGTCTGGCACCGTTGCGGACGTGGACAACCTCTGGCTGCAGAAGATCGCTGAGAACCCCGGCCACTCGGCGTGGTACGTCGAGCGTTTCCGGAAGCTGGCCCGCGAGGGCGCCGACCTGGCCGGCGAGGCCCGCCTGGTCGACACCATGGTGCCGCGCGGCTCCCGGGTTCTCGATGCGGGCTGCGGCACCGGCCGCGTCGGCGCCTTCCTCGCCGCCGCCGGCCACGACGTCACCGGCGTCGACCTGGACCCGCACCTGATCGCGGCGGCCGAGGAGGACCACCCGGGCCCCCGCTGGCTGCAGGGCGACCTCGCCGAGCTGGACCTGCCGGACCGCTTCGACGTCATCGTCTGCGCCGGCAACGTCATGACCTTCGTGGCCCCGGGCACCCGCGTCGAGATCCTGCGCCGCCTGCGCGCCCACCTCGCCGAGGGCGCCCGCCTGGTGGTCGGCTTCGGCGCCGGCCGCGACTACGACTTCGCCGACTTCCTCGCCGACGCGGCGACCGCCGGGCTGGAGCCGGACCTGCTGCTCTCGTCGTGGGACCTGCGCCCGTTCACCGACGACGCCGAGTTCCTGGTCGCGCTGCTGCGGCCGCGGCGATGAGCGCCTGACGGCAGGCCCGGGCCGCCGCGCCCGGCCGCCGGTCCCGCTGGTGGATCACCCCGATCGGCGGGTGCGCCGGCGCCGGGTCGAGCGCCACGACCGCGACCGGAGGGCCGGGCGTACGGGCCGCCGACGCGGCGAGCAGCGCCACCCCGAGCCCGGCGGAGACCAGCTCGCGGATGCTCGCCGCGCTGTGCGTCTCGAACGGCACCCGGGCCGCGAAACCGGCGTCCGCGGCCGCCCGGTCGAGGATCGCCCGCAGGCCGCTGCCGGCGGGGAGGCAGACGAACGGCTCGTCGCGGGCGTCGGCCAGGCGTACGGGACCCGCGCCGAGACGGCTGCCGGGCGGGACGACGAGCACCACCTCCTCGCCGACGAGCCGCCGCGACACGTACCGGGCGGCGAGGTCGTCGTGGACCGGGCCCACCACGAGGTCGACGTCACCGGCGTCCAGCAGCGTCAGCAGCTCGGCGATCAGCCCGGTGCGCAGCGTGAGCCGCACGCCCGGGAACCGCCGGTGGAACGCGGCCAGGGCGCCGGGCAGGTCGTACGTCCCCAGCACCGCGGTCGCCCCGAGCGCCACCCGGCCGCTCACCACCGCGGCGAGGCCGGCCAGCTCCTCCCGCGCCTCGTCCAGTTCACCCAGCACCCGGCGTACGCGAGGCAGCAGAACCTCGCCCGCCTCGGTGAGCACCACCCGCCGCGTCGTCCGCGCGAAGAGCGCGACGCCGACCTCCGCCTCCAGGGCCCGGACCTGGGCCGACACGGCCGATTGGGCGACGCGCAGCCGCTCGGCGGCCCGTGTGAACCCGCCGTGGCGGGCCACCGCCTCGAAATACGTCAGCTGGCGCAGCTCCATCGATTCATCGTGGACAGCGATGAATGCCAGCGCAAATCGCTGTTGGACCGATGGCTCGCCGCCCGCCAGGCTGGCGACATGGACGAACGACAGCTCGGCGCACTGACGGTCTCGGCGCTCGGCCTCGGCTGCATGGGTTTCTCCCAGGGGTACGGCCCGGCCGACGACGAACGGTCGATCACGGCGATCCGGCGCGCCGTGGACCTCGGCGTGACCCTCCTGGACACGGCGATGAGCTACGGCCAGGGACACAACGAGACGCTGGTCGGCCGGGCCGTCCAGGGGCGCCGGGACCGGGTCGTGCTCGCCACCAAGTTCGGCATCGTGCGCGGCCCGGACGGCGTACGCGTCGACGGCCGGCCCGAGCGGGTCCGCGGCTACTGCGAAGCCTCCCTGCGCCGCCTCGGCGTGGACACGATCGACCTGTACTACCTGCACCGCGTCGACCCGGAGGTGCCGGTCGCGGACACCGTCGGCGCCATGGGTGAGCTGGTCACGGCGGGCAAGGTCCGCCACCTCGGCCTGTCCGAGGCGAGCCCCGGCCAGATCGCCTCCGCGGCGGCGGTCCACCCCATCGCCGCGGTGCAGTTCGAATGGTCGCTGGCCTGGCGCGAACCCGAGGACGACGTCGTACCGGCGGCGCGGCGGGCGGGGGCGGGGCTGGTGCCGTACAGCCCGCTCGGGCGCGGACTGCTCACCGGCACGCGGCCGGCACCCACCGAAGGGGACTTCCGCTCCGGCGACGGGCGTTTCCACGCGGACAACCTGACCGGCAATCTCGCGCTGGTGGACGCGGTCGCCAAGATCGCCGCCCGTCGCGAGCTGACCGCGGGTCAGCTGGCGCTCGCGTGGCTGCTCGCCCAGGGGCCGGACGTGGTGCCGATCCCGGGCACGCGGGACCCGGCCCGCATCGACCAGAACGCGGCAGCGGCGGGCGTACGCCTCACCGCCACCGACCTGGCCGAGCTGACCGAGGCAGCCCCCCGCGAAGCCTGGCGCGGCGACCGCCGCTCCTTCGCCGCGCACGGAGTCACGCGGACGCGCTGAGCCTCACCTGTTCGTCGTGCTGAAGTGCATGTAGTCCTTGAGGGTGTTCCAGCGCCCGCCCCAGTGGAAGCCGTTGCTGGTGAATGCGCGTACCGCCCCCGCCGCGTGCATCATGCCGCGCCGGTACGGCGCCCTGGACACGAAGTCGCGGCCGTTGCCCGGGTCGAGGTAGGTGCCGCGGATCATCGGGTTCTGGACCGGGTTGACGTCGATGGCGAAGCCGTACGCGTGCTGGGACAGCGTTCTGCTGCCGGCCACCGTGCGGCAGGTGTAGCCCGCCGTGACCGTGCCCATGTCCGTGATCCAGGGTGCGTTGACCGACATCGGGCTCATGCCCTGCAGGCGGAAGCGCATGCGGTAGAGCGCGAGGAAGGCGCGCTGGGTGCGGGCGGCGATGCTCTTGTGGACGACGATGCTGCCGGAGCGGGAGACGCCGTAGAAGTCGATGTACGTGACCCAGACCTTGCGCAGGTCGGCGGGGGGAACCGGGCATTTCGCGGCCGGGTTCCAGTTGACCGCCGCGGGGGTGACCTGCTCCACGTAGGTGCGCCAGCCGGTGAGGGGCGTGGTCGGCTTCGCGACGTTGAGCACGCCGTCGGGGGTGGGCTGGTTGGGTTTGACGATGCCGTTCCAGGCGCGCAGCTGGGCGGGCCGCACACCGTACGCCGCGGCGATCTTCTTGATCGTCTGCCCGGGGCGGACCACGTGGTACGGCGGTGCCGTCGACGCGGGGGAGGCCGGGGCGGCCGCGGCGGGCACGCCGGAGCTCAGCAGCACGGACAGGGCGGCGACAAGGGCGAGGAACGTCTTCATCGTCCCTATTACGCCCCGAGACACCATGATCATGAGCGGGTTTGGCGAAAGAGGACCCGCGCCGGTGGGCCGGTTCCGACGTCCCCCGTCCGAACGTCGGAGCCGGCCCGTGGTCTCGCCGGCGGGCGGCCGCGGCCGGTTCGGCCTCGGCGCCCTGCCGCGGGGCGGTGCACCGGCGGCCCCGTACGTCCGTGGCGGCGGCGTACGAGACCTTCGCGCCCCGTGTCTGCCACCTTGCTGACCGTCGGCCGACCGGTCAACGGAGAACGCTTGCCGCCCGGCACATTTGCGGGATCCCGCAAGCGCGCCGTTGCGGTTTTGCGCAACCGGATCGGACGAATCCGCCTTGCCCTGGACCGGCGCGCAAGCGCTGTGGTTCCATGCGCGACGTGACGGACCGCCGGAACGGAGCATCTGTTTTGCCGAAGATCACCCTGTCCGACCGCGAGCGCGAGCTGGTGGCCTTGCTGGCACAGGGGCACACCGACGTCTCCGCGGCCGAGCAGCTCGGCATCAGCGCCCGCTCGGTGACCAACATCCTGCGCAGCCTGATGGACCGGCTCGGGGTGGACAACCGCTTCCAGCTCGGGCTCGCGCTGGGCTTCCTCCGCAAGGCCAACGTTCCGGGGCCGTCCGTGGGAAGCGACGGTTGACTTGTGAGATGACAATCGATGGAGTGACGAGCTCACCGCTGCCTGTCGGCGCCGCTGTGCCCTCCCTGGTCCGCTGGGGTCTCTCCAGTGACGCGGACCTTGTCTTCCGCACTCTCGTGACGTTCGGTCCGCGCACCCAGCGGGCCCTCGCCGCCGAGCTGGGCCTGGCCGGCCGGCGCACGGCGGATGCGCTGGCCGAGCTGCTCGAGTCCGGCGCGGTGGTGTCCACCGACGATTCCCGTACGACGACCCGCATCTGGACCGCCCGCCGTCCGGACGCCGTGGTCTCGATGCTCCGCTCACGCCGGATGCGGCTCGTCGACCGGCACGCGACGACCACCCAGCACCACGGCGTCGTACGGTCCCTGCGGACGAGTGTCGCGCCGGCCCTGCCGATGGGGATCGTCCCCGGCCTGCCGGGTGGATTCGCGGAGGACATGCTCTACCTGCCGACGCGGGAAGACGCCAGCCGCCGCGTGAGTGAGCTCATCGCGCCGCCGATCCACGAGTTCCTGTCGATGAGCAACGTCCAGGTTGTCGACGCCGTGTCGGCCCGGGCCGCGGCGCCGATGGACACCGCGCTGTTCGAACGCGGCGTGCAGCTGCGCTTCCTCGGCATGCCGCCCGCGGACGGCGACACGCTGGACGTGAGCGGCCACCTCGTCAACGGGACGTCGTACCAGCGGCGGGAGGCGGCCGAGGTGCCGCTGCGGCTGATGGTGATCGACCGCCGGACGGCGCTGCTGCCGGCCGACCCGGAAGACCTCGAACGCGGCTACCTCGAGGTTTCGCGCCCGCCGGTCCTGCAGGCGCTGCTCGCGCTCTTCGACCGGCACTGGCGGGCCGCGGTGGCCCCGCAGCGGTGGGTGGCGCCGATCGAGCTGTCCGACCGTGAGCGCACCCTGATCACGCTGCTGGCCGCCGGTCACACCGACCAGACGGCGGCCGAGCGGCTGCGGATCAGCACCCGCTCGGTCACCGGGATCATGCGTACGATGATGGACCGTCTCGGCGTGGAGAACAGGTTCCAATTAGGACTGGCGCTCGGTGCGTTACGTGTCGCCGCACCGCCGTCCCTGGCGTTCCAACCCGATGAAACAAGCGATCTGGAGTCCTGATGTCCTGGAGACTGCTCGCCGTCGTCCTCGCCGTCCTGGCCGGGCTGACGCTCACCGTCGGCGCGTCCCTGAGCGCCGGCGCCACCTCGGGCGACCGACAATCGGTCGTCGCCGGCTCCATCATCGACCGCCCGGGTGGCACCTGCGTCACCTGCACGTAGGCGCCGGGGACAGGACGGCTCGGGAGACCGTACGACAACGGTCGCCCGAGCCGTCCGGCGTGTCAGGCGGTGAGCCGCAGGTAGTCCAGGTTGAAGCCGCCGGTCTCGCAGTACACGGTCACGAGCTGGTCGCCCGCGGGCAGGGTGACGGTCGCGTGCACCGACTGGTACGCGCCCCAGCCGCCGGTGTCGGGCACGGACACCTTCGCCAGCACGGCCCCTTGGGCGTCCCGGAAGGACACCGCGTCCGCCGCGACCGCGCCCGTACCGTTGGCGACCCGCAGCTCCAGGTCGTACGTGCCGGCCTGCGCCACGTCCACCCGGTACGACAGCCAGTTCCCCGGCGCCGTCCAGCCGACGTTCTTCCCGCCGCTGGCCGACGCGTTGCTCTCGATGAAGTTCGGGCCGCCGTCGGTCCAGCCGTGCTGGGCCGCGTACGCCTCCGCCTCCACCTTCGCTCCGATCGGCGCGCCGTGCGGCATCACGGTCACGTGCACGGTCACCTCGTCGCGGGCGCGGCCGTCGGTCGCGTAGAACGTCAGGTCCTGCGTGCCGGGGGCGGTCGGGCTGATCGTCACCAGGCCCGTACGCGCGTCGATCGTGACGCCCTCGGGCAGGTCGACCGCGTAGTAGGCGAGCTTGTCCCGATCACGGTCGGTGGCGGTGAGCTGCACCCGGGTGGTGCCGTACTGGTCCGCGGTCACGGCGGGCACGTCGCGCAGCACGGGGGCGTGGTTGCGCTTCGGCGGCACGTGCGCCGTCCAGCGGTACGTGGCGTACGAGCCGGCCGGCACCTTCGCCACGAACGACTTCCCGGCGAGCTCCACCCGTACCGTCGAATCCTTGGTGTTGCCGTTGCCCAGGACCGCCACGTAGTCGTCGTGGTCGCGGTAGACGACGTTGCTGATGCCGTTGGCGGTCGCGCTCGACTCCACGCGTACGTGATCAGGGGTGAGGTATCTCGCGAACTGGCCCATCGCGTAAAGCTCGTCCCGGACGCTGAAGTCGCGCGTGGCGGTGTCCACCTTGACCAGTCGGTTCGGCCACTTGGTGGTGCGGCCGATCTCGTCCCAGTCGACGTTGTTGTCGCGCTTGTCGGTCCAGTGCAGCGTCCCGCCGTCCTGGTCGGTGGTCTGCGCCCACATCACGTACGAGCTCGCGTCGAGCCGGAAGTAGCTCAGGATCGTCGCGGGGTTCAGGTCGCTCGTCTCGGTCATGTGCACCGGCTTGCCGTACTGCTCGTACGCGTCGCGCATGACCGTGGGGTCACCCCAGTACGGGTGGAACGCGATCCCGTCGGCCGCCTTGAGCGCCTTCGCGTCGTCGAAGATCCGGTAGTAGTTCTTGGTCTCGGTGCTGTTCGGGTCGCGCCAGTCCCAGAAGTTGAAGTCGTGCACGTAGAGGCCGGTCCGCAGCCGGGCGGCGGCCAGCTTCCGTTTGATCGCCACGGCGAGCTTCTGCTGCTGCGCGACGCTGATGTCCATGGCCGGGTAGACCACGTCCATCCCGGGCTCGTTGAGCAGCGTGAGCGCGTCGATCCGGATGCCCTGCCGGGCGTACGCCTGCAGATACTTCACGTAGTACCGCGCGAACACGTCGATGCAGTCGTCCCGCAGCTTGCCGACCTGGTAGTAGGCGCTTGTGCTGCCCGGGAGCAGCGCCACCTCGCCGGTGAACCGGTTGTTGGTCTTCATCCAGGCGGGCGCGCTCCACGCGGAGGCGAAGAACGTCGCGCGCGGGTTGTAGCGCTGGATCAGCTTGACGGTGTCGACGATGTGCAGGTCGATGTCGCGCTGGATGGAGAAGTGCTTGAGCCCGAAGTCCTCGGTCACCCCGGCGGGCAGCTCGTCGTACGACCAGAACGGCAGGTGCTCGATGAGGTCGGGGCTGCCGATGGTGAGCCGGAAGCGGTCGAAGCCGGCGCCGTGCCTCGGGTCGACGAGCAGGCGTACGGCCTCCTCGCGCTTGGCCGGCGTGAGCTTCCACAGGTTGGAGACGCTGGTCTCGTCGAGGGAGAAGCCGATGCCGGCGTACCGCTGACGCGCCTGGCTCGGGTCCGCGACGACGGTGGCGTCGGTGGTGGTGCCGTCGTCCGCGCCGTAGCGGACGGTGGGCAGCGGCTGCCAGGCCGCCGCGGCGCCGGTGGAGTAGGTGCCGGTGACCGGGCTGCCCCGGTGCGTCGCGGCGGCGGATACGGGCAGACCTAGAACGGCCGCCGCGGCCGTGGACGCGGCCGCCAGGGCCGCGGTCAGGGATCGCCTCACGGGAGCTCCTTAAAGATCGACGAGTGCCGACATGAGAGGAGCCTGACTTCCGGCGACACTTAAGTCAAGGCGGAAATTTAGCCCCTGCCCGGTGTCGGAGTTGCGGCAAAAGCCCTCACCGCGCCCGCCGCCGCGACACCATGAGGACGATCACTGCCCTCGATGGTGGGAGGCCCGCCATGGCGTCCACGGCGCCGATTCCCCTGCGCCAGCTCCGGCTCGCCCTGGTCTGCTCCGGCGGCGTGTCGCTCGCCATCTACATGCACGGCCTGACCAGGGAACTCCACCACCTGGTGATCGCCTCCCGGGCCTTCGACCGGGCCTATCAGGACGATCCGAGGGCCGTCGCCGACGCACCGAACCCCTTCGACGCCGGCGACCGCAGCGAACACGCGTACTTCGAGGAGCTGCGGGACCAGGCCGTCGCCGGCCGCCCGGTCTCCGTCGTCATCGACGTCATCTCCGGTACGTCGGCAGGCGGCATCAACGGCGTCTGCCTCGCGAAGGTCCTCGCCGTCGGCGGCTCCCAGAGGGCCCTGCGCGACCTCTGGATGAAGAAGGGCGACCTGCGCAAACTCCTGGTCGGGCCGAGAGTCGGGCTGCTGCATCCCCAGGTGGCGGTCGCCGGCCTACGGGTGCTGGCCGGCTTGGCGTTGCGCCACGGCCGCACGTACCCGCTGCGTGGCGACGAGATGTCCCGCTCGCTGTACGACGCGATCGGCGCCATGGACGAGCCGGAGACCGAGCGGCTGGTGCCCGACGGCAACGACCTGCGGCTCATGGTGACGGCCACCGACCTCGACGGCTTCGACGTGCTCGTACCGGCCGGCGGGGGAGGGCCGAGCCAGCACGCCCTGGACCACCGGCAGGTGCTCACCTTCGCGTACGAGAAGGGTTCCGCCGCCTTCGGTCCGGGCGACACCGGAGCGCTGGCGTTCGCGGCCCGCGCGACCTCGGCGTTCCCCGGTGCGTTCGTCCCCGTCTCGCTGGAAAGCTTCGCGGGGGAGCTCGCCGCCGACGGCAGGGACCGCACGCTGGACCGGGAGACCGTCCTCACCCGGCTGCGGTGGCAGCGTCCCGACGGCTCGGCGCTGTTCGCCGACGGTGGCGTGCTCAACAACCAGCCGTTCGACCTGGCCGTCGACGCCATCGCGAGGATGCCCGCCGAGACCGAGGTCATCCGGCGGCTGGTCTACATCGAACCCGTGCCCGGCGGGGCGCTCGTCCCGGCCGCGGAGGACGCCACCCGGCCGCCGCGCCGCCGCGGGCTCCTGCCCGACCTGAAGTCCGCCCTGATCGGCGCCCGCTCCCACCAGCCGGTGCTCGGCGAGCTCACCCAGCTGCGCGACCTCAACCTGAAGATCAAGCAGGTCGGGGACATCACGCTGCAGCACATCGGCGAGGTCATGGACGCGATCGACGTGGCCGGCCTCGGCGCACCCCGCAAGCTCGACCGCGCCGCGGTACGCCACCTCACCGAGGCGATGCACAAGCAGGCCGTCGACCGGCTGGGGCCGTCGTACGGCACGTACTGCCGGCTGAAGCTGGACGCGGCGGCCGACGAGATCGCCGATCACCTCGCCGACCACTTCGAGGACCCGCCCGGCTCGAACCGCCGCGAGTTCGCCCGCGCGGTCATCCACGCCTGGCTCCGGCTGCAGCCGAGCTGGACGGCGAAGGACCATCTGGAACGCATCGCGCTGCTGGACCGGATCGACGTGCCGTACCGGCTGCGCCGCCTGAAGTTCGTCCTCGCCGGCATCAACCACCTCTACGGGACGCCGGGCGTCGAACCGGAGCAGCTCAACCGGCTCAAGGCGGCGGCCTGGACGATCATCGGCGGCATCCGCGACCAGATCCGCCGGACCGTCGCCGGCCTGCCCGCGGAGACGACCCAGTTCCTCGGCCGGGAGTCGATGACCGAGGCCGTCTGCCTCACCGACCCCGCCGTCTTCGCGAGCGAGTTCGAGGACCGGATCGCCACGCTGGTCAAGGGGTACGACGAGGGCATGTCCGCCGCGGTCGCCGACATCCAGACGCTGATGTGGACGGCGTTCGGCGAGGAGACCCGCGACTGGGACGCCGCCGCCGCCGACGAGCTGCTCTCCCGGTACGCGGCCTTCCCGCTGTGGGACTCGCTGATCTTCCCGGTCATCGCGCTGTCGCCGGTGCCCCAGTTCACCCCGATCGGCGTGACGCGATTCAGCCCGCTGGACGCGCGGCGGCTGGCCGGCGTACCCAAACCGAAGTTGAAAGGGGTGTCCGTCCACCATTTCGGCGGCTTCCTCAAGACCGAGTACCGCGAGAACGACTACCTGTGGGGCCGCCTCGACGGCGCGGAGCTCTGCCTGAACACGCTGCGCAGCGGCGCCGAGGGCCTGCCCAGCGGCACACAGGGACACCACGGCCCGCACCTCGACACGGCGCTGCGGGCGGTTCTCACCGCGGAAGCCGACCTGAAGCGGGTGTCGGAGCTCCGCAGCAACGTAGCGGCCGAGCTGCGGAAAACCTCTCCCCGCTGAGCAGATCCGCTGCGTAACAGGGCCGGGCCGCGGGTACTGCTGGCCGCGTGACGGCTCGGCGGTTCGTGGGATGGGTGACGGGGGCGTGGGCCCGGCTGCGTCGCCGGGCCGGGTGGCTCGACCACCTGGTGCGGGCCGGCGTGCGGTACGACGAGGCCGACGGCGGCCGGCTCTCCGCCGCCGTGACCTACTACGCGTTCTTCGCCGCCTTCTCGCTCGGCCTGCTGGCTTTTTCGATCTTCGGCTTCGTGCTCGACAACCCGGTCGTGCTCGGCTCGGTGGAACGGTACGTGGCCGAGAACCTGCCCCAGGTCGACGTGCAGACCCTACGGAACGCCCGGGGTACGGCCGGAGTCGTCGCGTTCATCGGGTTGCCGGTCACAGGCTGGTTCTGGGTGGACGCGCTGCGCTCGTCGATCCGGCGAATGTGGCGATTGCCAGAGTATCCGGGCAAACTCGTCAGCCGGGTGCTGATCGATCTGCTGGTGCTCGTGGGCCTCGGCATCCTGCTGGCGGCCTCGCTCTCGGTGGCGTACCTGACCTCCGTGGTAGCCGACCGGCTGGTCGACGCGGCGGACGCCGGCGCCACCCCGTCCCGGTGGATCCTGAGCGTGATCGGCGTGGTGCTGGCCGTCGGCGTGAACATGGTGCTCGCCGCCGCCATGCTGACGGGGCTGCCCCGCGTACGGATGCCGTGGCGCCGGGTCCTCGGGCCGGCGCTGCTGGTGGCGGTCGGCCTCGAGCTGCTCAAGACCCTCGGGCGGATCTACGTGGAACGCACCGAGGCGAACCCGACGTACCAGCTCGTCGCCGGCTCGGTCGGGCTGCTCGTCTTCCTCAACGCCGTCAATCAGATGGTTCTCTTCGCCGCCGCGCTGACAGCGACGAGCACCAACGGTGACCCGGCCGACCTCGCCGAGGGTGATTGATCGGCCGCTTCGTGTCCGATGGGCCGATCGGTCGGCCCGGCTCGCCGTTCGGGCCCGGCGGGGTGGCCCGTCCCGGGTGTTCCCGGAAAGAGGTGAAGAGGTTTACGGTCTTTCACGCAACGACGTATGCCCATGCGTGACGACCCAGGGAGTGGCGGCAACCGATGATCGGCAGCCATCCGGCCGAAGCACCGCCGCGCCATGCCGTACCCCGGCCCCGCACCGCCTCGCACGCCACGGGTGAGGGAACCCGGCGGTTCCGGCCGCAGCGGCGGCTGCAGGTCGTCGCGATCGTCCCGGCCTACAACGAGGCCGACGCCATCGCCGACACCATCGCGTCGCTGCGCCGCCAGACCCAGCCCCCGGACCAGATCGTCGTCGTACCCAACAACTGCACCGACGACACCGCCGACGTCGCGGCCGCGCACGGCGCCTACGTGATCCCGTACCCGGGCCACAACCCCGACAAGAAGGCCGGCGCGATCAACTACGCGCTGGACCGGCTCGAGCCGTACCTCGACGACCCGTGGGACTGGGCGATCCTGGTCATGGACGCCGACACGACCCTGTCCCCGGAATTCGTGAGCATCGCCGCGCGGCACCTCACGGCCGGCGTGGGCGGAGTCGGCGGTACCTTCACCGGCCGCGAATGCCACACCGTGCTCGGCTACCTGCAGCGCATGGAATACCACCGCTACGGCCAGGTCGCTAAACGCATGGGCGGGCGGGCGCACGTTCTCACCGGCACGGGCACCCTTTTCTCGTACGGGGCCCTGCTCGACGTACGGCAGCAACGCCGTGCCGGCACCCTGCTCCCCGAGGGCCAACAGTTCTACGACACCCATTCGCTGACCGAGGACAACGAGCTCACTCTCGCCTTGCAAGCATGCGGATATCAGGTGCTCTCCCCGCAGGGCATGACGGCCACGACCGACGTCATGGAAACCGTCCCGAAACTCATCGGGCAACGCGAACGCTGGTACCTCGGGGCGATGCGGAACATCGTCCAGTACGGCCGCCTGATGCCCTTCCACATGCGCTGGACCTACTGGCGCCAACAGGTAGGCCTCCTCCTCTCGGCAATAGTCGCCGCCGTCTACCTGATCGCGCTCGCGGTCTCCCTGATCGTCTTCGGCGACGTCGACTTCCGCTGGTACTGGGCCCTGCCCTCGGTCATCCTCCTGGCCGAACGCGTGTGGTCGGTCTGGGCCATGGGCTGGCGAGCCCGCCTGTACGCGGCGACCTTCGTCCCGGAACAGCTCTACACCCTCCTCCTGACCTACATCTACGCCAAAGCGCTCGCCGCCTTCGTCCGCGGCGACAAGGGCGGCTGGGCCGCCACCTGAAACCCCACTGGAAGGACCTTGTCCGCTATGTACACCAACGCACTCGCCAAGACCGGCGCGGGCATCACCGTCGGCGGCGTCACCCTCTCCGTTCTCAACCTGCTGTGGGTGGGTATCGCGATGGCGGTGGTCGGCGGCCTGCTGATCACCCTGACGAAGTTCGGGCCGCGGATCGCCCTGGAGCCGGTGCCGGTGGGGGTCCGCGGATCGAAGTTCCGCCTGACGGTCAACGGACGGCCGGTGAGGTCGAGCCGGGCCGGCGCCCACATGGGCGCGTGACCGAGTGGCAAGGGCGGGGATGCCAGCTATTCCGGCTCACTGCCCTTCCACGGTCCATAGCCGTCCTACTTGCACGTACTCGGCGTCCGCCCGGTCTATGACGAGAATCGTCTCTCCGGTGCGCAGAGTCCGCGGAGTTGGGCGATCCACCCCGAGCACGTGAACCGGCTGGCCACTCGAATGATCCCGCAAGCGGGGAACGCCGATGATCTCACCGTTGTCGGTCGAGCAGACAGCGATCAACCCGCCGCGGGTGGGGATGTCGAAGACTTCGTTCACACGGAACTGCACTGCAGTCATGACGAGTTGGTCCTATACCGTTCAAGGGCTGGCAATTCGCTGGCGTACGCTTCGTCCTCCAGCTCCCGTAGCGGCCGGGTGAGATGTTCGCCCGCCAACTGCTGCTGGATGTGGACATGTTCGTGCGCGATGGTAGCCGCCAAGGTTTCGTCGTCGGCGAAGCTGGCCGGGCCGAGGCGGATCTGAGTTCCGTTCAACTCAGAGGGGGTGTACGCGCCGGCATCCATGTGGTCGAGATAGCGGATCTCCTCGGGGTCGCTGATGATCACCACCTCGATGTCGTCGAGGTCGATGTTCATCCGCCCTGCCACATCGTGCACATTGTCCATGCTCATCGGGGTACCTGGACCATTTTCCAAGATATCCCGGTTGCTTCTCGCCGGACTCTTGCTGAAGAAGGCGGCGTCAGACGCGGTTTCCGTCGGGTCGGAGCGGCTCAGCTTACGGAGCTTGTCCCTGAGGATGTTGAGGACGCCGTTCAGTTCGTCGAGCTTGCCGTTCAGCCGCCGCAAGCTGTTGAGTAGCGAACGGATGAAGCTCTGGATCCGATCCACCCACTTGGCGACCAGTGTGGCGACCTGGCCGACGACCACAGGGGTGGCGATTCCTAGGGTCAGTCCCTCTTCCGCCAGCCACTGCGGCAGGCGGGCGGCAAGGGTTGCCACGAATTGGGCGATGAGGTCACGAACGATGCCGCGTACCAGGCCGACGACGAGGCCAGCACCTTCGACGGCGTACGAGATGGCCTCCGAGGCTTTGGCGATGCCGCCTAGCGCGTCGAGTTGCTGGGCGGCGTGGCTGCGGTAGGCGTCGCCGGAGGCGCCGGCCCAACCGGCCGTGTGCTTCCGGACATCATCCGCAAGGCGCTGCTGCGTGGCGGTCGTTGCGGCAGCGACGTTACGCCAGGTGGCGGCGTGGGCGGCGATCTCGACTGGCTGGCCGGCCAGCCAGTCGAGGGCTTCTTTCAAGGGCCGCACGTGTTCCATCAGCCAGCCCACGCCCCACGCCACCAGGGAACCGAGCGGATCGACGACCGTGCCGAGCAGGTCGAGCGTGCCGCCGACAGTCCCCAGCGTGCCGTCCACCCAGCTGTTGTTCTGGATGCCGTCGCTGATCTGGGCAGCGTCCTCGGCCAGGCCCAGCCCGGTGTACCAAGTGGTCGAACTGTGCGCTTGAGCGACGAGTGGGTTGTCAGTCACAGCGGGAGGTCGTCGCCTGGGCCCGAGGCTGCGGTCAGCCGTCGCGCGCCGGCGGTGTCGGTGTCCGACATCTCGGAGGCGGTCCTCCGAAGGTTCAGCGCGGTTTCTCCGAGAGCGTCCACCGCATCGTTCATGACCTCCGTCGCGCTGCCGAAGAGCGGACTCAGGATGGCGGGCAGGAATTGGCAGAGCTGCCCGTACGCCTGGCTGTCCATCACTACCTCTCCGGCTGCTGCGCGGACTTGAGCCATGTCGTCGCGTGCACTCTTCACGGCGGCGGCATGGTGCAGCACCGCTTCAGTTGGGAAGTCCACGCCTGAGCTCATCGGTTCTCCTCCCGCTCGACTACTGGGAAACGCGTCTCGAACGAATGGATGACCGCGCGTCCGGTTTCCGTATCGGCACCGACCGTGTCCTGTACTGCCTGGCTCACGCGGCTGGACAGGGCCGCTTGGGCACGCCGCATCACCGCCACAATTTCCTCCGCGAGCCGGGGACCGGGCAACTCGTGCACGCGGTCGTCCAGCTCAAGGCGCTCCACCTGGCCGGTGGACCCGACGGTTACCCGGATCGCCCCATCGCGATCCTCCGCCGTACCGGTCAGGGCAGCAACTTGCCGGGACAGTTCGACACTGCGTGCCGCATGCTCACTCGTCTGCGCGGCCCAAGCGTCCAGCCACTCCTCGGCGGCATCGATCCCGTCCACACCACGCTCCCATCGATACTCCCTCAGGCTACCGAGCTTCTTCCTCGAGGCGAGCGGCCTCAAGTGCGGCTGCCATTTGGCCGGGCCGACTCCGCTGAGCCTTGGAAATCTCCCGAAAAGGGCGGAACTGCTATCTGGGGCCCGGACCCCACAGCCCTGATCACGCCGGCCGAAGGGACCTTCGCCCACGAACTGCGTGGTGGGGATGGGCCGCGGGAGCTGACGACGGCGACCGAGCCCGAGCTTGCCGAGGTGATCTGCCGGGTCGCTCGGACGCGCCCGCCGGTCGACGGGGACGGTCCCGCTTCGAGCAACCGGTCCTCGCCGCGGCGGACGGCATGGACCGAGAACGCCGAGGTTGTCCCCTTGGTTGCTGCTTTGAGCCTCACCCGCGCCGAGCTTATGAAACGACCTTCTTGAATGTCTGGGAGCGCTCCCATAGGCTGCGGGTGAGCCAGCGGGATGACGCTCAGGTCCTGATCGGATGCTGTCCGGCGGCGGCTTGACGCGAAGGCGTCGTGCCTCTGTGGCCGGCGTGCGGGCTCGCGAGCTGAACGCTTCTGCGCCGCACCGGACGTGGGCGTTCTTCAGAGAGGGAGTTCGCGCGTGTTCAGAGGTCGACAGGTAAGGCGGCGTTCGGCGGGCGGCTTGCTCGCGATCGTGGTGTCGTCGGTGGGGATGCTCCTGACCATGGCCGCACCGGCTTCCGCAGCCGTTGCCGCTCCCGTGGCGCCCAGCGTGGCGGCCGGTTATTCGCACACGTGCGCGGTCAGCAGTGCGGGGGCTCTGTCCTGCTGGGGTGGCAATTACAGCGGTCAGCTCGGCGACGGGACCAAGACGAATCGGACTGCTCCCGTACGCGTTGGAAGCGCTTCCTGGGCCGCTGTCGAGGCGGGGACCAGTTACACGTGCGGTGTGCGTACCGATGGATCGTTGTGGTGTTGGGGTAGCAACAACCGGGGTCAGCTCGGCGACGGCACCACCAGCGGCCGGACCGCCCCCGTTCAGGTCGGCACCGCGACGAACTGGGCCGTGGTCAACGCCGGTGACACTCACACGTGCGCGATCCGTACGGATGGAACGCTGTGGTGCTGGGGCTACAACCGTTTCGGGCAGCTGGGGACCGGTGATCCCGCCGACGCGCGTACGCCGGTGCAGATCGGTACGGCGACCAGCTGGGCGACCGTCTCGGCCGGTTATGCGCACACCTGCGCGACCCGTACGGACGGCACGCTCTGGTGCTGGGGCGACGACATGTTCGGTCAGCTCGGCCTCGGCACCCCGCTGACCTACCGCGCGGCGCCCGCTCAGGTCGGCACCGGGACCAACTGGGCCAGTGTCGCGGCCGGGTACGCGTACTCCTGCGCCTCCCGTGCCGACGGCACGCTGTGGTGCTGGGGTGAGAACGGCTACGGCCAGCTCGGCGTCACCGGCGGCCAGCAGCCCTCGCCGGTCCGGGTCGGCGACGCCACGTCGTGGGCGAGCGTCAACGCCGGCTTCGACACCACCTGCGGGCTCCGTACCGACGGCAGCCTGTGGTGCTGGGGGAACAACACCGCGGGTCAGCTGGCCGACGGCACGACGACCCACCGGTACGCTCCGGTCCGCATCGGCACAGACACGACCTGGACGAACGACAACGCGGTCGGCTACCACAACTGCGGGTTCCGTACGGGCGGCAGCCTGTGGTGCTGGGGCAACAACGCCAACGCCCAGCTCGGCGACGGCACCACCACCCAGCGGACGTCCCCGCAGCAGGTGACGCTGCCCAGTTGAGAACCGGGATCCGGGGCCGTCCGAGCGGGACGGCCCCGGATTCACGGCATGCTTCGATGGGGAACGTGTCCGAACCTGATGACAGCCGGTCGCTCGAGGAGATCGAGGAGATCGAGGACGATCGTTGGGGCGACCCGCCGGCTGATGCGACCCGGTTGATCAGTACGGCGTACGCGCTGCACAAGCGACCGGTCGGTGAGCTCGGCGTCGAAGGGCTGCGGCTGCTCATCTCGCAGCAGACCGGGCTGGACACGCTCGTACCCTTGGCACTCGACCTTGTCGAACGGGATCCGCTGGCCGAGGGCGACTTCTATCCGGGTGATCTGCTCGACGCGTTGATGCGGCGCGTGCCGGAGTCCTACTGGCAGGCGCACGAGGATCAGCTGGCGCGGGTGCGTGCGGTGGCCGAGGCGCTCGATCCGGACGAGACCTTCGACGTGCTGTACTCGCGAGCCGCCGAGTTTCTGCGTCGCTAGCGTCCGATGTGGGTGAAGCCGGCCCATGACGTCAGCGGGAACGCCATCCCCGGCCGGTAGTCCCCGAGCAGGTCCGGCGGGATGCCCGTGACGTCGCGGTCCCGGTCGAGCATCCATAGCTGGGCGCGGTGCAGAGCGTCCGCGGGTGGGCAGCCGGTGACCCGCAGGTGCTCGTGCACCTTGAACATCAGCAGGGACGTCGCGTCGTCGGGGACGGGCCAGAGGGAGCCGATGACCGTGTGGGCTCCGGCCGCCAGGAAGGACGTGGCGAGGCTCAGGACCTCGTCGTGGTCGTTGCCCGTGACGCCGGTGGTGCAGGCCGCGAGGAAGACCTCTTGGACGTCCAGCTCGGCGCTCTGCGAGGTTTCCAGCAGCGTACGCACGGTGAGGCCGGCGTGCCCGCCCAGGACGAGGTGGGCGTCGGCGGGCAGGCGTGGGTCCACGGCGCCGTGGCAGGCGAAGTGCAGGACGGCGCCTCCGGCCGGGTGGGTGGTGACCCAGTGGAGGACCTCGTCCGGGGTGTGGGCCGTCGCGCCGGCGGGGTAGAAGCGGTCGCGGATGGCCTGGGCCTCGGCGCCCGCGTGCGGGAGGTCGCCGGTCGGGTCGCCCACGATCAGGGCCGAGGCGATGGGCGTACGCGGTCGGGTCGCGGCGGTGCAGAACGCGCGCGCGGAGGGGCTGTACGAGATGACGGCCTGCTCGGCTGCGTAGCGGCGTGGGGACTGCGTACCGTCGAAGGCCGCATGCCAGGGGACCAGGGCGAGCATTCCCATGGGCACCAGCACCAGGCGGCGATCGGGACCACCGGGCACGACCCGCAGCACGGTGCTCATCGCCGCGTCCCCGGCCCACGCGCAGAGCTCGTCCAGGCCGCGGCCGGGATCGGTGACGTCGGCGACCGGCCCGAGATCGCGATCCTCCGGGCCTCGGTCCGGGCCGGTCGGGACGGTGCGGGCCGGGGTGGTGTGCGGCTGCGTACGGACGTACCACCGCACGGGCGAGTCCGGGCCCGTCTCGAGGCGCGGCAGCGTGATCACGATGGGCGGGCCGCCGGCCGGCACGACGACCGCGGCGCCCTCCCGGCCGTTCTCGGCGCTCAGCAGGTACACCAGGGCCTGGGTGCCGGTCGCGCGCAGCGCCGCGCGGATCTCCCGGGCGGTGATCGACTCGTACCCGAGCACCTGCTCGCCGCCGAGCGCGCGCAGCACCCGCAGCCGCAGGTCGTCGGGAACCTCGGTGCCCTGCGATCCGGAGCCGGCGGCCATACCGAGCCCGGTGACCATGTCGTGGCCCTGCCCGGCCGTCTCGGTCCACTCGGCCGCGAGTTCGGCGTGGCCGGCGCGGATCAGCTGCTCGGCGATCGCCCGCGCGGTCGTGGTCGCGCGCAGCACCAGGCCCCGGCCGGCGTCGAGGGCGGCGATCAGCTGATCGAGCGCGGCCGGGTCGCGGCGCCGGTCGGCCAGGCACCAGCCGGCCACCTTCCGCGCATCGGCCGCCGCCTGCTTGGCCGACGCGATGGAGTGGTCCGTACCGGCCTGGGCGAAGACCTGCCAGGCGTGGCCCTGCAGCGCCGACATGCCGTGGGCCCGGCCGGCCGCGTGGTCGCCACCGGTGCGGCGCAGCGCGTCGGCGCGGCCCATGGCCAGCCGGGACCACATCTGGTGCCCCACCCCGCCGGCGTGGTCGAGCGCCTGCCCGAACCAGTCGGCTGCCCGCCGCGCGTGGTACGTGGCCTCCGGTGCCCGGACGGCGATCTCCAGATGCGCCTGTCCCGCGAGGGCTGCGGCGCCGAGCCGCACCTGCCCGTCGTCGTTCGGTACGGACGCGATGAGCTGCTCCACCGTCGTGGCGATCTCGCGCATCCGGGGCAGATCGTTGCGATACATGGCCTGCCCGAGCGCGGCGGTGGCCGTCATCATCGCGCCGGCGTACTGCACGACGGCGCCCATGCCCCCGCTCCGGTCGACGGCCGGTATGTCCAGGGGTGCCGACCCGTGGAGATCTCCGAGGGCGGCGAGAGCGCGGACCATGTCCCGGAACGCCACTTCCGGCCCGGCCGGGTCCGATGCCTCCAGGACCGGCAGCGCCTCCCGGGCGGTGGCGACCACCGCGATCATGTCGTTGGCCTGCATCTGCTCCATCAGCCGGGAGTAGACCTCGACGACGTGTACATCGGCCGCGCTCACCGGCTCCTGGGCCGCCGGTGCCGGTCGCTCCGGCAGCGGACGGCCCGGATCGGCCTGCTGCCGGGCCGCCTCGGCGGTGCGCCGGTCGCCGGTCCTGCTCGCGTCCGCCTGGCCGGCCAGCGCCAGCGTCAGCCGGAGGCGTTGCGCGAAGTCGGCGTCGGGCTGCTGGAACGCCGCCGCCCGGGCCAGCCGGCGCAGGCCGCCGTCTCCGGGCCGTCTCGGGTCGAGCATGTCCTCGTAGTGCTCGAGCACGCCGGTGCCGTAGTCGACCAGCGCCCGCCACTCGTCGTCGGCGCCGGGCCGGTCGGCGGCGGCGTCGAGGAGCCGCCGGATGCCGGCCGTGTCCACGTCACCCAGGTCGGCGGCGACGGCCGCGAAGTATCCGTACGCGAGAAGCAGCGCAACCGCCGCGCGCAGCCCCGGATCGGCGTCCGTGGCCGTGTCCCACGCACGGATCCCGGCCTCCAGCGCGTTCCGCAGGTCCGGCGTGGTCCGCTCATGGGCGATGGCCACGAGGTCGGCGTGCATCGTCAAGCGGTCGTCGTCGGGCAGCACGTACGTCAGCGCCCTCTCGATGCGATGGGCAGCCGTCTCCAGCTCGCCCGGCTCCTGAGGGCGGAGGCGGTGCGCGGTGGCGGCCGAGCGCCAGAACCGCCACCCGTCCGGCGCGTCGGCCATCAACTCGGCAGCCCGGTCGAGCAGCCCGGCCGCCTGCTCGGCGTCCACATCGGACCGGTCTTGTTCGGCGCGCGCGGTCAGCAACTCGCCGTGCAGCGCAAGCAACCACGGATCGTCGGCCCCGTCGGCCTCGCAGACCGCGATGCCGGCCTTCAGCTCGGCGGCAGCCGCGACGTCATCGCCGGCAGCCATCCGGTCGTGCCATCGCTCCTGCCGGGTCGCCGCGAGGCTGCTGGACACGAACGTCCGCAGCAGGCCGGTCGCGTGGTCGGCGAGCGCGCGTTCCAGCACGGCCACGGCCCGGTCCAGCTCGCCTCGCCGCCGGTACGCCTCGGCCAGCGAATGTGCCGCCAGGGCGAGCCGGTTGTCGCCGATCTCCGTCCGGTATTCGCCGTCCGGGAGCCGGATCAGCTCCTCGAGCGCGGGCTCCAGCTGGGCGATCACCGCATCGACGTCCCCGTCGCCCAGCTCCGCCCGTTCGGCCAGCGCCATGCCGTGCAGCATCCGCAGATACCGGGAGACGATCGGGCCGTTCCGCTCGTCCTCGAGCTCGGCGAGCAGACCGATCAGCCGGTTCAGGTCCTCGGCCGCGTCCACGTCGTCGTCGCCGTACCGGATGACCCAGGACCTGTCCCAGAAGAGATCCGCGAGCCGGACCACGCCCAGCTCCCGGGTCTCCGGGTCGGCCCGGAGCCGGGTGCCCCAGGCGATCGCGGCGTCGTAGTCCTCGATCGCGTCGCCGTCGTACCCTTCGGCTGAGGCGTCCACCTCAGGACCGCATCCGCAGCGACGTCGCCATGCCGGCGATGCCCGAGGCGATCGACCCGCTGCCGGTGAT
Organism: Nucisporomicrobium flavum; assembly: GCF_016464385.1. Taxonomy (GTDB): domain Bacteria; phylum Actinomycetota; class Actinomycetes; order Mycobacteriales; family Micromonosporaceae; genus Actinoplanes; species Actinoplanes flavus_A. The sequence goes on from NZ_JADMLH010000015.1 coordinate 121,557, forward strand.
CTCCGCAACCTCCAGTCCCTCGGTCGCGATCTGGGCCAGCGACGCGGCGGCGTGGCTGCCGAGTCCCCGCACGATGATGCGGATGCCGAGCGCCGCCGCCTCCCGCGCGGCCGCCACGGCGGCGGCCACCGGCCCGATGTCGCCGTCGCCGAACACCGCCAGCACCCGGTCGCCGGTCAGGGAGCCGAGCGCGGTGATCCCGGCCCGCAGCGTCGGCGTGACGTTCGTGCCGCCCGAGGGGTATGCCCGGTCCAAACCGGCCAGGACCGGGCCCGGATCGGCCGACAGCGGGACCGACCTCGCGATGGAGCTGTTCCACAGGATCAGGCCGACCCGGTAGCGGGCGTCCACGGCCTGCGCGACGAACTCGCGGGCGCCACGGACCGCCTCCTTCAGCGGCGTGCCGGACATCGAGCTGCTCACGTCGATGCACAGGATGACCTTGCCGAGATGCGGCTCCTGCAGGGCCGCCAGGTGCTTGCCCGGCTTGTACTGCGTGACGCCCACGGCGTCGAACGAGCGCCGGATCCAGTCGCTCACGACAAACCCCTCACTGACGTACGGTCAACCGGGTCAGGCGCTGGGCCTGCTGCAGCCGGTCGTTGGCATCGAGCACACCGTCCACGTACGCCTCGAGGCTCAGCGAGACGCCGCTGCGCGGTTCCCGGGCGGTCACCCGCAGCCGCCCGTCCAGGCCGAGGTGCAGCGCCACGATCAGCGGCGACCCCGCCTTGAGGCCGGACGGGAGCCCGGAGAGCTGACCGTCGAGCACCCGGCGGTTGTCGTCCAGCTCCGCCGATTCGACGAAGCCGGCCTGCTCGTACACCTCGATGCGTACCGTCGCCTGGTCCTTCAGGATCGTGGCGACCTTGATCTCGTGCCCGTCGGCCGGCAACGGCTCGTTCTGGTGGATCACATGCTGGATGTAGCGGCGCCGGCCCTCCGGATCGGAGCTGTCGTGGATCAGCAGGCCGAAGCTGCGGGGAACCACCGAGCTCAGGAACGGTACGGACGCCGCCGGCGTGGGCGACGGTGCGGACGGGCGGGACGGAACGGCATCCGTACCCCAGCCCGGGGTGACCCAGGCCTGTTCGGCGTCCACCAACTGCCATGCCCGCAGCGCGGCACCCTTGGCCACGGCCAGGTCCGGGTCGTGCGACCGCGGGTTCCAGCCGAACCACTCCCGCAGCGCCGAGGCGACCTGCGGCATCCTGGTCGAGCCGCCGACCAGCAGGCAGTCGGCGACGTCGCCCGGCGCCAGCCCGGCCGTGGCCAGGATGCGCCGCACACAGTCCCCGGTGCGATCGGTGAGGTCGCGGGTCATCGCGGCGAACTCGTCCTGCGACACCGTGATCCGCGCCGTCGCCCCGTCGTGGCGCAGCGCGACCTCGTGCGTCCGGGTGTGGGTGAGCGCCTTCTTGGCGCGCTCGGCCACCAGCGTCAGCTCGGTCATGAACGCCGCGTCTTCGGCCGGGTCCTGCGCCGGGCCCACCTGGTCGACGAACCGGTCGAGAAGGTGGGCGCGCAGCCGCTGGTCCCAGTCGGCGCCGCCGAGGTCCATGTCGCCGTCCACCGCCACGACCTGGGAACCGGTTCCGTCGACCCGCAGCACGGTGACGTCGAACGTCCCGCCGCCCAGGTCGTAGACGACGACCGGCCCGTCACCGCGCGGACGGTAATGCAACGCCGCCGCGACCGGCTCGCTGACCAGCTCCAGGACCCGCAACCCGGCCAGCAGCCCGGCCTGCTGCGTCGCTTCCCGCTCGCGGATGCCGAAGTACGCCGGGACGGTGATGACGGCCGGGACCGGCGTACCGTCGCGGTGGGGCAGCACGCCGTCCACGATGGCCCGCAGGATCAGCGCGGAGATGGACTCCGGGGTGTGCTCGGCGCCGTGGAACTCGAACAGCCGGTCGGTGCCCATCAGCCGCTTGACCAGCGCCACGGTGTGCGCCGGATCGACCGCGGCCAGCTCCCGGGCCTGATCGCCGACGAGGACCGCGTCGGCGGAGACGAACTGCACCACCGACGGTACGGTCTCCGAGCCGGCCGGATTACGCAGCACCGTCGGGCGCCCCTCGGCGTCCACGGAAGCGGCGACCGAGTTCGTGGTGCCCAGGTCGATGCCGAGAAACGGGGTCAGCTCTGCCATGCCGTCCGTACCTCCTCGATGATGCGCCTGCCGCCCTCGGTGGCCCAGGTGTCCACGCCCGCGAGCACCAGCCCGACGATGACCGCCGAGAACGCCGCGATCAGCAGCAGGGCGATGACGTAACGGGACACCTGGTGGCTGGGTGGTGAGTCGATCGACACGTCCGCTCCTAGGTCCGGTTGTACTGGTGGGCGGCCCGGTGGCCGGTGGCCTGCTGCGGCACGGGCTTCGGCACCGGCTCGTCCTCGAGCAGCCAGCGGAACGGCCGCAGCGGGCCGGCGGCCGCGGCGGCGGAGTCCTTGGCGGAGACGAAGAAGAACCGGACCGTGCCGAAGTCGCGCTCGGCCGAGGCGACCAGGTTGTCCGCGCCCCGGTCGATCAGCCAGCTCCGGACGGCGTCCGGGTCGTCGGCCAGGCCGCTCATGTCGGGCAGCTGCTGCACCAGGTCCCGTTTGGACACCACGAAGGCGAGGCGCTTCTGCTCGGTGCGTACGCCGTACTGCCGCAGCCGCGTGACGATGTTCTGGTACGACGGCTCGGGCAGGTCGGCCGAGACGTTCGCGGTGCGGAACAGGTCGGCGAAGGTGCGCTGGTAGCGCTGGCGTACGTCCGGGATGGCGAACGGGTCGAGCACGAACACGAGCGTCCGGGCGGCGTCGAGGTACTGGAACTTCTCGTTCAGCTCGGGGTTCGCCAGCGCCTCGCCGGCCGCGTCGTACACGTGCAGCAGCGCGTCCCGCTTGCCCTGCTGCATGCGCAGCGTGATGGCGATCGGCGGATGGGCGGCGTCGGTCTTGACCGCCGAGCCGCCGCCGTCGATCACCGCCGCGAAGGTGGTGTACGTCCGCTTGCTGTGCTCGTCGGCGAGGGAGACCTTGACGTCGCCGCCCTGCCGGAGCAGCCCCACCACGCTCGCCATGACCAGGTGCGTCTTGCCCGACGACGGGGCGCCGAAGACCGGCACCCGCACGTCGGTGGCCGCGCCCGCGCCCGAGTGCAGGTCGGCCCCGCACAGCGGGCACAGGGCCGCCATCGACCGGGCCGCGCGCAGCACCATCGTGGGAAGCCGCCGCCCGCAACCGCACCGCCGGTAGAACACGCCGAGCAGGCCGGGACGGATGTCGTGGTGCAACTCGGATTTGTCGCCGTGGTGCGGGCCGGCGCAGCGGTAGACCGGGTGCGGCGACACCTGATAGCAGCGCGGGCAGTTCCCGGCCGAGCGGCGGACGATCTGCCCGGCCCGGTCCAGGGTGCGCAGCACCGCGGTGACCGCCGCGCCCGCGATCCACACCGCGCCGGTGACCACGATCAAGATCGTGAGCACGAGTACGGCCACCGCGGCGGCTCCCGCGGTCACACCGATCAGCGTGACCGCGACCGGGAGCAGAAGCGGCCAGCAGGCGAGCCCGACCAGCCCCGATCGACGGGCCTGCGTCCACGACCACTGCCAGGCGGGTCGCAGCACCGTGGCCATCCGCTCGGCCATGGTCCACCAGTCCAGCCACACCTGCGCCACGAAGTACCCGGGCCACGCGAAGTCCGGCCGGACCGCGGTGGGCGTACGCAGGATCTTCAGCTTGCCCGCCGCGACGTCGGCGGGAGTGAGCACCCGGGCGCCCTGGTCGCCGAAGAGCGCCATGAAGGTGACGACGAGGCCGGTGACCGCGCCGGCCGCGAAACCGAGCCCCGCCCCGAGAACCATGGCCGGAACGGCGACGTAGATGAAGAGCAGCGCGCAGACGTAGAAGTACAGCGCGACGGCGAGCACCACCGCGGCGATGATGAACACGTACTGCATGTCAGCCCTCCGCCTTCCGAAGCCACGAGGTCGGCTTCCAGGACCGTCCCTCGTCGCGGCTCTCGAGCATCGCCGTCCATTCGCGCTGCCGGTCCCGCGAGGCGATCTGCAGCACCAGCGCGGTGGCCTGCTTGCGCTGCTTCTCGTTGGCCTTGCGCACCCAGTGCTGCACGTAGGTGAGGCACTCCTCGCGGCGCTCGGGCCCGAGGAAGTCCGCACCGGCCAGCTGGTACGCGACCACCGCCGGCACCACGTCGCCCGGCTTGCGGAGCCGGCTCAGCAGCTCGCGCAGGTAGGGGCGGTGATACTCCGCCGGTATCTGCTTGAGCAGCCGGTCGCTGCCGGCCGGGTGCTTGACCAGCTGCATCGCCTCGGTGATCTCACGGGCCCAGACGTGGCGTACGGGCATGACGCTGTAGCTGACGATGCGGGGGAACTCGGTCAGTTGCTGGACGTCCGCGGTGGGCAGCCGCTCGTGGATCGCGCGCAGATCCTCGTCGCTGTGCACGATGCGTTCCACCCGCTCGGTACGCGGGATCAGCTCCTTGTCGTACAGGCTGCGCAGCACGTCGAGGTGCTCGTGCCGGACCGGGTCGTTGCCGGCCAGGATGGCCTCCACCAGCGGCCGGGCCAGCGCGGCCGGCAACGCGAAGCCGTTCGGCAGCAACTGCGCCACCTGCCGGTACTCGTCCAGGCTGGGCGGCACCCGGCTCCACAGGGTCGAGATGGTCCGCTCGACGGTCCTGGCGCGGTCCTCCGGCGCCGTGCCCAGCGCTTGCGTCACCAGCTTCTCGATCAGGGATGCGCGGGCGGCCTCGGCGGAGTGGACCATCTTCGCCGCGAACAGCGCGGCGTCGAGCGGATCGTCCGACATCGGCATGGGTACGCGGAGCAGGTTCCACCAGGCGTCACCCACCTCGTCGCCGTGCCCGGCCCGGACCCGCCGGGTCAGCTCCGACCGGAGGTCGTCCAGCAGTGGACGCTGTGCCGTGCCCCACGAGCCGGGGGACAGGTCCAGCTCGGGGTGGTCGGCCCAGGCCTCGATGAAGGCACGGCTCGCCTCGGCGGCGTCGTCGACGCGCGCGGTCAGGTGGAAGCGGTGCGCCACCTTCAGGACCGCGTCGAACATGCGCGGATCGCGGACGGCCCGCAGCTCCTCCACCACCAGGGCCTCGCACTGGTCGGTGTGCTGGTCCTGCCAGGCGCCCGGTGGGAGGGCGCCGAGCTCGATCGTCGACGCGGTGCCCTGGCGGGCGGCCCGGTCCAGCTCGGCGCTGATCAACGCGACGCGTACCTGGGGCGGCCGCGACGGGTCGGCCTGGCCGCTGCGCGCGATCTCGTCCAGGTCCCGGAGGATGTCCTCGGGCCACTGCGTGACGTCGTCGAGGAGCTTGTCGATCAGCTTCTCCCGCGACGGCCTCAGCACCGTCGCCGGCGTGGTCTTCAGCCACGACACCGCGACCCGGGCGTCGTGCTGCGACAACCCCGGGCCGTGCAGCACCATGAGCCGGGCCAGCTCGTACGCCTCGTCCGGGTTCTCGCGCCCGGTCGCCGCCGCGGTCTCCACCATGTCGAGCACGTCGTACGGGTCCTCGTCGAGCAGGAGCCGCACCCAGCGCCGGGCCTGCGGGTCGACCGGCACCTTGCTGGAGTCGTTGCGGGTCAGGTCGAACACCGCGTACCCGCCGTCGTCCTCGAGGGTCACGGCGGTGCTGTCCCAGCCGGGGTGCACCGCGACGACCGGCTGGGTCGCGTACGCGGGATTGGTGGTGAAGACCTTGAACCCGATCTTCAACGCCTGTTCCTGGGGGAGCAGCAGCGTGGCGGTGCTGATCCAGCGCAGCACCTCCTCAGCGTCCTCGCTGATGAACAGCACCCGGCGGCCGTCCGAGCCGGTCAGCGCCAGCAGGCTCGTCAGCAGCCGGTCGAGCAGCTCGGTGCCACGTGGGTTCTCCGTCACCAGCGCCTTGGCGGCCTCGATGTCGAACGGTCCGGGCTCCCACGGGTGCCGTACCGGCTCGCATTCGGTGGTCGGCGCGGGCTGCTTCAGCCAGAACGGCGCCCCGAACAGCTGAGCCGGCCGGTGCAGCAGGTAGCTCGCCGGGTCGGCGGTGACGATCGCATGGGTCAGCTGGTTGCCCTCCCGGCCGCCGTTGGCCTCCCGGCCCAGGTAGACCCCGGCGGCCGTGGCGTACACGGTGTCGTAGGCGTGCGCGAACGACGGGGGATAGTCCTCGAGCGGCCGGCGGTCCCGCATCCAGGAGGCCGGTGGCTCGTAGAGGTCGGCGCCCTGCACGAGCGACATGGCCGCCCGGTCCGCGCCGGGCGAACGGGCCTGGAACTGCAGGCCTGCGGTGCCCTGCAGACCCTGCCCCGGTACGCAGTCGGTGTAGATCAGCGTCTCGAATGCGACGTCGTCGTCGGTGCTCATCGCTGCCTCTGGCGCGGGACCACGTTGAACTGGCTGAGCAGCCACAGCAGCGGCTCGGCGACCCGGAACGGGTGGACCCCCCGCGCGTCGATGGTGCTGCTCGCGTAGTCCGGAGGGGAACCGAGCGCCGACACCGCGAAGTACCGGAAGTTGGCGTAGTTGTACTCGAGGTGGGTGTCGATGTCGTCCGCTCCCCACTGGTGCAGCAGCGCCTTGACCTGCTCGTGGGTGTCCTGCCCGGCGGTCTCGTCGTACGGTCCGGACTGCGCGGGCACCCGCAGCAGCGGGTGGTCCGGGCCGAGCACGTCGAAGAACGCGTCGATCTTGGCGAACGCCACCGCGACCGGGATCTTGATGCGCTTGCTCGACTTGATGCTGTGCTGCACCCGCAGCTTCTCGGTCACCCGGTTCAGCACGTCGATCGCCGGCTGCTCGGACCGCACGGCCTCCTTGGGCAGCTGGATCTGGTTCCGGGCCTGCTGGATCATGAACGGGTCGAGCAGCAGGATCAGCGCGTCGGCGGCGCCCAGGTAGGTGAGGTCGTGGGTCTTGTCGCTGCTGTTCAGGTCCTCGCCGGCGGTGTCGTAGAAGGACAGGAACGTGGTCCGGAAACGGTTGAGCATGTTGGCGACCCGATGCTGCTGACGCCATTCGAACACCGTCGGAGCCTGCCGGCCGTCCACGGTGGCCGCGGTCTGCGGCATCAGTTGCTGACCCGAGAAGACCTCGCCCACGAACCCGCCGATGAGCGCCTGCCGGTCGACCCCGGTCATCCGGACGTCGGCGCCGAAGCGGCGGCGCAGGCCGTTCAGCAGCTCGTGCGCCAGAACCGTCAGGAACACGGTCTTGCCGGTGCCCTTGGCGCCCACCATCGCGATCAGCGGGCTCTCGCTCGCGCCGAAGTTGGACGACAGGGGCGTGTGGCACTTCGGGCACGCCCGGATGCCGCTCTCCGCCCCGCACGTCGGGCAGTTCGCCTTGGACGGGCCGAACGACACCTTCGAGGTCGGCGGGAACGACGGGCGCACCGGTTCCCGGAAGCCGGTCAGATTCGCGCGAGCCTCGTCCTTGGCCGGGGTGCAGCCCTTGCGGCCCGGTGAACCGCGGCCGGTGCACTGATACCAGAGGCGGCTGCCGTCGATCCGTTGGTAGCAATAGGGGCAGGCGAGTCGGCTCATCACGACACCTTCAGCTCGGCGATGGGCGGGTCGATGACCGTCACGTTGTCGGGACGGGTGGCGAAGACGCGGATCCAGTACGGCTTCGCGGTCTTGGGAACGGTGAAGGACAGCGGCATCGGCACTCCCCGGCGCGGCGCCAGGCCGGCGAACCGCTCGGCGACAACCTCCGGCTGCACCGCCAGCGGCATGACCGGGCCGGGCGCCACCACCACCGCGAGGTCCAGGTCGGCGCAGTCCTGGTCGGTGACGATCTCCAGGTCGCGCTGCCGCGAGTAGCGCTCCTTGAAGCCGGACGGCCGGCGGATCGAGTAGCGCACCTCGATGGCCCGGCCGCTCACCGCCTGCGTCACGGCGTCGGAGCGGGCGTCGCCCGCCGGGCCCGCGGTGATCGCCCGTACGGAGACCGTGCCGCCCGCCGCCCCGACGACGAGCACGCACCCGTCGCCGTCCACGTACGCGGCCCGGGTGACCCGTCGCGTCTCGGTAGGCGCGTCCGGGCGTTCCCACCGCACCTCCGCCACGCCGGCCTCCTCGGGCCACACCCACGTGACGGTGACGCGCTCGCCGGTACGCCGGGTCTGCAGCGCCCGTACCGGCTCCGCGTGCCCGCCGTGCACGGGACGGCCGACGACCAGACCGGACGGTCCCGTGGTGAACGGCACGTACAGCTGCGGGCCGGCCGGCACGTCGGCTTCGAGGACGCACTCGTGCCCGTACACCTCGGGCAGTCCCGGCAGCTCCCGGCCGTACCGGGCCGCCTCGGCGGGGGTGACGACCGCGCCGAAGTCCCAGGCCGGCGGTCCGGGCGCGTAGCGCACGCGGACCGTGCCGGCGTCCGCGGGCCAGGTCAGCCGGACCTGGACCGAGTTACCGCGGCGCCGGACCGGCTCGACCTGGAGGGTGCCGAGCGGGCGCGCCTCGGCCTGCGGCGAGCCGGAGACCACGGTCATCCGGGACAGCACCTCGCGGCGCTGATCGTCGTGGTAGACGGCGACCAGCCCGTAGAAGTACTCGACGCCCTCGCGCAACTGCCGGTCCACCAGCGTGTCGCGCCCGGCCGGGATGCCGACGCCGTCGCCGGTGCCGCGGGGCGGGCGGCCCTCGGTACGCCGGACCCGCACCTCGGCGACGTCCGGGTGCGCCTGCCAGGTCAGCGTGATCCGGTCCGTGCCGGGGCGGACCGTGGCGTCGGCGACCTCGGGAACGAGCCGGGCGGTGCCGGTCGCCGACCGGGACCACACCGCGCCGCCGTTACCGCTGGCGAACACGGCGTAGTGCAGGTCCCGGCCCACCGGCGGCCGGCTGTCCGTCAGCGACGTGTCGCCGGTCTCGCCGGCCTTGGTGCCGTCCTGCGGTCCGCCCGGGTCCGCGTCCAGCCGCCGCACGACGCGGTAGCGGATGTCGCTCATCGCGGACGCCGGCGGTTGCCAGTCGAGCTGGACGACCGTGCCGGCCACCACCACCCGCAGGTCGCGCACCGGCGGCATCGGCAGCCGCGCGTACCGCATCTGCACGGCCTCGTCGTCCTCGGCGATCCGCCGCGCCGCCAGGATCAGCCGCTCGGCCTCGTCCTCGCGGCGGTCGCGCAGCGCCTGCTCGGCATCGTTGAGCAGGGTGGCCAGCTTGGCCTCGAGCTGAGCGATCTCGGCGACGATCCCGGCCCGTTCCGGGTCGGTGGCGGCCAGCCCGCCGAGCGCGCCCTGAGCGGCCCGCAGCTGACCGGAGGCCAGCATGTCGCGGATCGCCACCGCGCCCGACGACCCGCCGGTGCGGCCGCTCGGCAGGCTGGCGACGATGAGCTCGGCGTCCTCCTGGGTCAGCCCGAGCCGGGTCGCCACCCGGATCAGGAAGGCGTCGACCAGGTTGTCGCCGCGGCTCTCCAGCAGCGCCTCGACGACCTGGTAGAGCGCCACGACGCGCAGGTCCGCGCCGGCCCCGACGCCGGTCTGCAGCAACCGCAGCGCCGCCCGGCGGGCCCGCAGCATCGGCGAGTCGGCCGCGGTGTCCGCCTCCTTGATCCGGGTCTTCAGCGTCGCCTCGTCCAGCCGCAGCTCCGGGCGGCCGTTGACCGCGAACGCCTGGACCAGCGCGTACGGCCGGTTCAGGTCCGGGTGCAGCACCTGGACGATGGTCGGCGCACCGACCTCGTGCAGCCGCTGCGCCAGCGCCCGGTACGCCGCCCGGTCGAGCCCGCTGGACTCCGGCAGGTCGACGACGTCCAGCACGCGCAGCCCGGCCTGCCGTACGGCGGCGTCGATGTCCGCCGGGTCGAGCTGCGGGTACTGCTTCGCCACCCCGTTGACCTGCGTACGGGTGACGCTGCCCAGCGAACCGAACGCGTCCTTGAGCTCGTTCGCGAGGTCACCGACCGCCTGCCGGGCACGGTTCGCCTTCGCCGTCCGTACGCCCGCCCACCACGCCGGGTCCTCCAGCCGCGCGTCGGGGCGCTTCTTCAGGTCCTCGTCGGCGGCCATCAGCCGCTTGCACACCTGGCCGAGGCCGGTGGGCAGGCTGGCGGTCTGGTTCCAGTACGTCCGCAGCTTCCGCAGATGCTGCTTGAGCTCCGCGGCGTCGGTGAGCCCGGGCTCGATGGCGTACCGGCGCAGGAGGTCGTCGTCGGTCAGCGGGCCCTTCTGGCTCCGCATCGGCTTGATGACGTCTTCCTCGTAGCGGCGCTGGTCGAAGACCATCGGCTCAGGACCTCACCGAGATGGCGGAGACGGCGGCGGTGGCCTTCTGCACCTCTTCGTCGGAGAGCACGCTGACCTGCACCTCGATGCGGAGGTTCCGGCCGCTGGTGGGCTCCTTGGCGGTCACCTCGAGGATTCCGCCCCGGTCCACCTTCATCACGACGTCGATCGGCGAGTTCACCGGCAGCTGCGGCGGCAGGTCGGTGATGCTCCCCGCGCCCTTGTCGACCGGCTTGTTGGCCGACATCTCCCGGCTCTCCTCGCCGCCGGCCTGCTCGTAGATCTCGACCGTGACCTCGCGCTGATCCGCCTGCACCGTGCCCGCGGCGATCCGCTGCTCGGTCGGCAGGGACTGATCGGCGTGCACGAGGTGCTGGATGTAGCTGGCCGCGTCGATGTCCTGGTCCCAGCCGGGCTTCGTGGTGTCCACCATCCGCACCCCGAACGCCTTCGGCAGGACGGTGGTGATCTCCTTCTTCGCGACCTTGGCCAGCATCGCCGGGTCCAGGTTGGCGGCGTCCGCGATGGCCGCGACGCGCTCCTTGAGCTCCTGCTCGGTCGTGGCGCCGTCGTCGTCGCTGCTCCAGTTGAAGATCGCGCTGGTGAGGGCGTACCGGGCCGCGCCCTTGGCGACCGCCAGGTCCGGGTCGTGCAGCCGGGGCTTCCAGGACGGGAACTTCGCCTCCAGCGCGGCCTTGACTGCCGGCATGCGGCTCGAGCCGCCGACGAGCAGGACCTCGTCGATGCGCAGGGCCGGATCGCCGGAAACGCTGATCTTCTTGGTCAGCTTCTCCAGCGTACGGTCGGTGTAGCTGAGCGTACGGTCGAGCAGGTCGCGGGTGATCTGCTCGAAGGTCTCCCGGGTGATCTCGATGGTCGCCGCGTCCCCGCCGAAGCGCAGCGGGATCGTCCGGGAGTTCACATTGGACAGCTGGCGCTTGAGGTCCTCCGCCTTCTCCCGCAGCTCCTGCATGAACTGCCGGTCGTCGGTGGGGTCGTCGGCCGGCGCCGCCTTCGCGACGAACTCGTCGACCAGGTACGACACCAGCCGGTCGTCCCAGTCGACGCCGCCCAGCTCCTGGTCGCCGTCGGTGCAGAGCACGTCGATGCGGTCGGCGCTGACCCGGATCACCGTGGTGTCGAACGTGCCGCCGCCGAGGTCGTACACGAGGATGATGCGCTCGGAATCGCTGTTGCTGACCTCGTACTGCATCGCGGCGGCCACCGGCTCGGGCACGATGCCGACCACGTTGAGCCCGGCGATCGTCCCGGCCTGCTTCGTCGCCTCCCGCTCGAGCATGCCGAAGTACGCCGGCACCGTGATCACCACGTCGCCGACCGTCTTCCCGGTCTCCTCGGCGGCGTCCTCGGCGAGCCGCTTGAGGATCAGCGCCGAGATCGACTCGGGCGTGTACGAGGTGCCGTCGAAGTCCCAGTTGCGCTCGCGGCCCATGTCCCGCTTGACCCGCTGCACGACCTTGTCCGGGTACACGACGGCCAGGTTCTTGGCCTGTTCGCCGACCACCACGTTGCCGGCCGACTCGAAGTAGACGACCGAGGGGAGCGTCTCCTTGCCGGACGACGCGTTGCGGATGACGGCCGGCTTGCCGTACTCGTCGATGTAGGAGATCACCGAGTACGTCGTGCCGAGGTCGATACCGAAGTACGACGGGGCTTCGTCAGGCATGGGGTTCCTCCGTGGGTTCGATCCAGCGATGGACGCGTACGGTCGCGGGGGTCAGGACACGGCCCGAGAACGTCTCCTCGTAGCCGTCGGCCAGCACGGCGGCGATCCGTCCGTCGGCGGCCGGCTCGGGCGCCTCGACCACGTCGGTCGGGCGGTGCCGCGTCCCGTCGAACGGCTCGCCGGTCCGCGGCCGCACCGGCGCGACACCGCCGCGTTCCAGGGTCAGCTCGACCGAGTGCGCGTACGACTCCAGCAGCTGCGCGACGCGCTCGCCGGCCATCTCGGGCGGCACCGTCGCGGCCTGGCGGAGCAGGTCGTTGCGCAGCCGCTGCAGGTCGGTCAGGACCGGCATGAGCACCAGGCGCCGCTCACCGGCCCGCAGTTTCTGGTTCTCCTCGTGAAGCCGGTCGATGATCCGCTCGCGGCTCGCCGCCCGCTCGTCGGCGGACCGCAGCTCCTGCTGAACGGCCGTCAGCGCCGCGGTGAGCTCGGCCAGCCGCTGAGCGACATCCGGCTCCGCCGGCGCGGCACCGGCCAGGGCCGGCTCGGTGCCGGGCGGGGCCGGCTCGGTCGTCTCGGGCACCGCATCGTCCACGCCGGTCGCCGGCTCCACCACGGAGTCCTGGGACGTCATGCGGACCTCCCCTCGTCGTAGCTCATGCCGTCATCTGACGGACAGCCGCCCGGGCGCCAGGTCTTCGCAGGTGAGAGGGCCGGTGGAGGGAGCGGTCCGCCAGTAACCCGCGACGAGACAGACAGGAGGGCCGGAACGGTGATGCAGAGGGGCGCAGAGCCATCGGCCGCGGCAGAGCCCGGCTCGGACAGCCGGGGGGTGGTCAGCGTTGCCCGGGACGTCGCCCTGTTCCGGCGGGGGCGGGCCGAGGAGACGCGGTCCGCATTGGCGGCCGAGTTGAAGAAGGTGTGGGACCACCTCGTCCCGCTGATCCGTCAGGTGTCCCCCGAGGAGCGGAGCGATATCCGCGCCGCCTTCTGGACCTACTGCGATGCTGCCGCCCACCGCCGGGTCCGCCGCCGTCAGATGTTCGTCATCGTCTATGCGGTGGTGTCGGTGCTGGCGGTCGGCCTCACGGTCTCGCTGATCACGTGGACCCTCGACCGGACCCGGCCGGTGGTTCTCCTCGCATACCTGATCACCGCGTTTCTGCTGGTCAGTGCCGTCTGGTGGGCGGTGCACCGCCGAAGCCCGATCGGCACTGCCGTGGTGGCCGTCTCTGCGGCCGCACTGGCGTGGGAGCTGCGGCCGCATTCCCCGGCGGCCGCCTGGTGGGATCCGCGCTCGGCTCTGGCGTCGTCGACGACCGACGGCCGGCGGGTGAGCGCCGGCATCGCCCTCGGATCCGGGCTCACGCTCGTCCTGATCGTCGTGTCGCTGCTCTCGATGGCGGCGCTGACGCCGATCCTGCGGTCACGGCAGGGCGGTGGCAGCGGCGACGTGCGGGCGTTCGACCAGTTCCTGGAGGTGGTGCGGCTGCTGGTCGACACCGAGCGTCGTCCCGGCATCAACCGGCGGTCCCGCATCCAGGAGGGCCTGCGTACCGCGGAGGTGGCCCTGCTGGTCATGGCGCGGGGCGGACGGCCGGTCGGCTGGGCCGCCCGCTGGCACGGCCGCAAGCACCATCGGGAGCACATCAGGAAGGCCCGCCGGATCATCGCGGAGATTCAGCGCCCCAACCCTCTCGCCGGATTGCGCGAGGTCGATGACCATCTGCTGTCCACCATGGTCACGTGCCTGATCGGCATTTGCCGGGACCAGCTCGGCGAGGTGCTCACCAGCTTGGAGGAGGCTGCTGCCGTGGCGCAGCCGTCGCCGGCGGCCCGCGCGCGGCGGGCGTCACCCGGCCGGAGGAAGCTGCGGCAGCTGGGTGCCATCACCCTGCCCCTGGCCATCCTGCTGCTCCTGCGGCACTTCGACGTGCCGATGCCCGGCGTCGGGTGGTTGTTCGGCGTCGGCGTCCTCATCCTGGCCTTGGGCAGCTTCGTGGTTCTCATGCCAGGGCTGAACCCGTTCCTCGACGGGCTGGGCAAGGTGTTGTCGGCCATCTCGGCGGTGCTGCCGTCGGTCAACAAGGAGCCGGCCGGCGGGGAACCGGCTTCCGCTCCCGAACAGCGGGCGCCGTCCGACAGCACTGACCCGGCCGAGGCCTGAGCGTCAGGGGGTGGGGTGCAGGTCGAACTCGATCGTGAGGGCGGCGTACCGGTCCGGTGCCGCCGGCCGGGGTGGCAGGTCGCGCGTCGCGCCGGTCGTCAGCTGGGACAGCAGCGCCTCGAGTGGTGACTGCGGCTCGCGTACGGAGCGGGAGACCGCCTCCTGCTCAAGGACCGTCACGTCCAGCGGGCGGGAGGTCACCAAGGCCAGGATGGTCTCCGGGCGCGGCCAGGACGCGTCCAGCCCGGACGGCCAGCTCAGCGGCACCCCGGTCAGCCGGCCGGTGCGGTCGTCGCGGCCGAAGACGTAGTCCTCGCCGCGGTGCAGGAGGCGGCCGGACGGGTGGGTGGGGTCGAGGACGCTGATCCGGGCCGAGACGCCGATGTCGAGAAGCGAGACGTACACCGGATCGTCGTCGTTGCGGACGCACACGTAGACGGGCTCGCCCACCCGGACCAGCGCGTTGGTGAGCGGCAGCGGTACCGGGCGCCCGGCGGTGACCCGACCCCATCCGATCGCGACCCGGGCGTCCAGCTCCCAGCCGGTACGGGACGCGATCCGGCGCAGCGCGGTGGCCTTGGCGACGCGTTCGAGGTCGGGCACCACCCGGGGACGCGGTGCGTGCAACGGGCCGATCGCGTCGCTGACCGTGAACAGACCTGCGGCGTCGGCGCGTACGCGTAATGCGGGGCGCTCGCCCGGCGCGGCCACCCGTACGAACGTGCTCCGCTCGACCGCCGGCACCAGAGCCGGAGGGATCTCGACCGGCAGGCGCGGTGCGGCCGCCGCCACCCGGAAGGCGCGAGCCCCGACCGGCAGGTCCGCGTGCGCCGGCGGTTCCAGCCGTCCGGTGGCCTCCGCGGGGCCGCAGCCGTCGATCCGGACCGATGCCAGGGCGCTGTCCCGCGACGGGGATTCGGCGCCCGCCGGCATGATGAGGAAGCGGTCACCGGGCTGGACCCCGAACAGCGGCGCACCGTCCAGCCGGACGCGGCCGGGCCCGATCGCCACGACCGGCAGGGAACCCACGTCGTCCTTCTCGGCGAGCTCGAACAACAGCCGGCGCGAGGGTCCTTCCGCGTCGGGACGCTGGTGCGGAACCGACTCCTCGACGTTCTGGCGTACCCGTCCGATCAGCGTCGACCAGCTCACCGCCGCGTTCCCGGCGCCGGCGAGGGCCTCCGTCAGCGCCTCGGTGAAGACGCCGATCCGCTCACCCAGGCGGCCTCCGTACTCGTTGGCGCGCTGGTCCGGGGCGCACGCGACGACCCGCACCGCGTACGGATTCCCCAGCGACCGGGTCAGGTCGATGCGCAGACCTTCGCGCAGCCGCCGGCGCAGGTGCGCGTCGAGGTCGACGGTCCACGGCTCGATCAGCGACTTCGCCGTCAGGTTCCCGTCCCGGGACATCGTGCCGGCATAGCAGCAGTCCAGGACGACGGTGACGTTGCGCGTACGAGCGGTCAGCCGGCTGAGCAGCACCGACAGCTCGACACCGGTGATGCCGCGGAAGTCGGCGGCGGTGGACCGGGCCATGTCGACCGGCACGATGAACCGGCGGTTGGCCGGCAGGATCGCGGCGCGGCCGGCGCCCGGTGTCTCGAGCGACGCCCCGTGCCCCGAGTAGAAGACCACGGCCGCGTCGTCGGGCTGCGCGGACGAGATCAGCTGCTCGTACGCCTCCAGGATGCCGTCGCGCGTGGCGTCCTCGCCCTGGCACCGGGTGATGGCGAAGCCGCGGGCGGACAGGGTGGTGGCCATCGCGTCCACGTCGTTGTCC
The DNA here is from genome assembly GCF_016464385.1 of Nucisporomicrobium flavum. GTDB lineage: Bacteria > Actinomycetota > Actinomycetes > Mycobacteriales > Micromonosporaceae > Actinoplanes > Actinoplanes flavus_A. Next base: position 137,443 of record NZ_JADMLH010000015.1, read on the forward strand.
ACGCCCTGCAGGCCGTACGTCCGCGCCCCGATGAGCAGTGCCTTGCGCGCCACGGGCGCCCCCTCCGCCGACTCCGACTGTCCATCGAGTACTGACGGACGAGGCCCGGCCGGTTCGCTGTCGATGGGTGATCCGGTCGGCGACCGATCGACGATCATCCGTTCGCATCCGCTGAAGGTCCTGATTCGGGTTCCGAATCGGTCGATCCGTTCAGTGGCCGTCGCGCTCCGCGACCGCCGTCCGCCAAGCTGCGAGCGGGCGCTGTCGGAGTTGACGGCGTTTCGCATGCCGACATCATCTGTTTCCGGAAGATCGGAAGGGGCCCTCGATGGGGGTTTCGGACGAGGCGACCCAGCGCCTGGAGTACGGCTACGCACGCGTCCGCGCGCCGCAGAACGGCCCACAGGCCGGCGTGTACGCGTCCCGCACGGCGAACGTCGTCGGCACGTTCGGCCGCAGCCCCGGCCCGACCCGCGGCCAGCAGCTGCGGGACCTCGCGCGATGCGGCCGGCTGGCCGAGGCGGCGGCCGCCGCGGGACCCGCCGAGCGGACCGCGCTGACCGGGGCCGCGTACGAGATGGCCTGGCCGATCGTGTTCGCCCGGGTCACCCGCCGGATGGAGGTGAGCCGGGGTCACACCGGCTGCGCCGCCGGCGTCGACCGGCTCGCCGACGACTGCCTGGACCGGTTCCACGACGACGTCGAGGCGGTGGTCGAGGACCTGCTGGCGCACGCCCGGCAGCCGATCCTGAACCTCGAGGGGTGGATCGCCGGGCGGCTGAACGCGGCCACAGTGGACGGTCATCGCCGGCGTCGCGGTGAGCGCGGAGCGCTGCAGCGGCCCCGGCTCCCCGGCTGGCTGGCCGACGACCTGGGCCACGACCGGTGGCTGACGACGCTCGCCACGCAGATGCTGGTCTGGGTCGGGGTCAGCGGCACGGCCGGCAACCAGACGTGGCCGCTCGAGGTCTGGGCCCAGGACCGCGCGCGCTGCACGGGTGACTGGTTCGGCAGCGAACCGGCCGTGGTCGCGCAGGAGGTCGAGACGGTGCTGGCCGCGATGCGCCGCCGCCCTCAGTGGTACGAGGCGTACGTGGAACGCCCGCTGGGCCGTAAGCAGACGGCGGTGTCGGCGCTGCCGATCGAGGACGGGCCGCGGCCCACTGCGGCGCCGCTGGAGCTGGGCGACCCGTACGCGAAGGTCGAGGCCGAGATGTCCCGGCTCGCCGCCGACGCCGTGGGCGCGATCCGGCAGCGCCTGGCCAAGGGCGAGCGGATCGACGCGATCGTGGTGGACGTGATCCGGACCGTGTTCGGCGGTCCGTTCACGCCGACCATCGACCGGGCGCCGCACGACGTCGCCGACCCGATCGGTGGCGTGACCGGTGCCCTCACCGATCAGGTGAGGCTGAACCGGATCGTCGCCACCGTCCGGGACATCGTGGGTGAGCGGGAGGGCTGACCTGCGTACTGTTCGACCTCAGTGGGATTCCATGACGGCATTGCACCACCGGGCGGCGTGCGGGAATCCGGAGAAGGACGGAATCGGGCCATGACCAGTTTCGCCGAACCGGCGTGGGCGCCGGGTTCGTTCCTGGCGCGGATCACCGTGCCGGAACGCGAGGCGTTGCTGGCGCTGGGCGTCACCCGGCGGCTGCCGGGCGGCCGGCAGCTCCTGGTCGAGGGCAACCGGGACACCCACGTCGAGGTGATCCGGCAGGGCCACGTCAAGGTCACCACCGACCTCGGCGGCGCGCCGCGGCTGCTCGCCATCCGGCTGCCGGGCGACATCGTGGGCGAGCTCGCGGCGTTCACCGGGAACGGCCGGTCGGCCACGGTCACCACCTGCGGCCCGGTGGTGTCGACGGTGATCCGGCAGGCCGACTTCCTGGCCTTCCTCGGGGCGCACCCGGCCGTCGCCAACCAGGTCACCGCCACGGTGGGCGGCCGGTTGCGGTGGGCCAACGAGCGGCGCTCGGAGTTCGCCGCCTTCCCGGTCCACGTCCGCCTGGCGCACGTGCTGGGTGAGATCGCGGCGAGCTGCGGCGAAGCGGTCCGCGACGGCCTGCTGATCGGCGTCGAGCTGAGCCAGACGGAGCTCGCCACGCTGGTCGGCGCGGCCGAGGACACCGTGCAGAAGGCGCTGCGCCTGCTCCGCGACCGGGGCCTGGTGCGCACCGGCTACCGGCGGATCACCGTGGTCGACCATCTCGCGCTGCTCGCGCTGGCCGAGGAACCGGAGCTCTAGGCCGGCCCTACGTGGAGCCAGCCGTGTTCGACGAAGCCCTTCTCCGGAAGGTCGACGACCATCGGCACGAAGTCCTCCGGACGCGGTGGGCCGGCCGCCGGCACGATCACATCCCGGAACAGCACATCGGGTACGCCGAGCACGAAGTCGGCGGCGTCGTGGTCGGCCAGCGCGCGGCGCAGCGGCGGGCTGTCCAGGAACCGGTGCACGGCGATCGGGGCGGCGCCGATCCAGCCGTTGTCCCCCTCCTTGATCAGTCCCCGGTGGAACGCGACCCGCAGCCGCATCCGGTCGGCCGGGCCGGCGCGGTCGTTGAGCTCACCCAGCGCCCGGTGCAGCTCGTGCAGCAGCGCGGGAATCACCGCCGACTCGTCGATGCCGACCGGTAGCACGGTGAACTGGCCGTCCCCCTGGGGCTGCGGCGTCACCGCGGTGTCGGGGATCCCGGCCGCCCGCCGGCAGCGCGCGAGCGTGGCGACCAGGTCGCGCTGGATCCGTTCGGTGGCGGCGTTCCCGCGCCTGCTGTAGCCCGAGACGTCGGCCGCCATGCACAGCCGGACGGCCGCACCCCTGGGCACGTCGGCCGCGGTCAGAGGCTCGTCGAAGCGGACGGACTCGCTCATCCCGGCGGGGCGGCGGCCACCGCGGTCGCCGATGTCGACGCGTACGCCGAGCCGGCCGGTCACCCGGGTCGTCGCGGCGGGCACCTCCAGCAGGGCGTGCATGCCGTACGCGCGGGGGAGCAGCAGGTCGCCGCCCGGGTCGTCGTACGCCCACCCGAAGTCGGGGCTGTGCGTGCCCTTCGGCCAGGCGCGGGGCGTACCGGAGCGTCCGGTCAACCGGCGCAGCCACGTGCTCCGTTTCCGGGCGGCGGCGACCGTACGGGCCGCCGTGGCCGATGCCGGCTCCATCGCGGTGGGGCCGCTCACCAGCCCGAGGTCGTCGCCGTCGACCGCGAGATGGACGGCGCGCGCCGACCGCTCGTCCAGCGCCACGTCGAAGCGGGCGCTCAGATACCGCCGCCCTGGCGGGAGCTCGTCGAGGTCGTACGCGAACAGCGCCCCGACGTAGTGCCCGTCGAACGCCTGCGCGCGCCGACGCAACGGGAGCGGGAGATCCTCGGCCGGTACGGGGTACAGCAGCGGCCGCCCGCACCGGACGCCGCTGGTCACCCCCTCCCCGGCCGCCGTGCCGCCGCGTTCGCCGGGCGGGGTGAGGTCGCGGTAGGCGAGCAGGTCCTCGTCGATGATCATCGTTCCCCTTACCGGCCGGTGTGGACGAAGCCCGCCCAGGACGCGAGGCCGGCGGCGTCCGCGCGGCGGTCGAGCGGCAGGTCCACCGGACGGGCGCCCGGGTCGGCCATGCCGAGCTGGGCGCGGTTGAGCGCCTCCGCGGGCGTACAGCCTTCCCGGCGCAGGTAGTGGTGGACCATGATCATGAGCAGCGACGTCTCGGCGTCGGGGATCGGCCACAGCGCCCCGAACACGGTCCGGGCGCCCGCGGCGAGGAACGACGTGGTCAGGCTCAGCGCCTCGTCGTCGTCCGGGCCGGCGGCACCGGAGGCGCAGGCCGCGAGGAACACCTGGTCGACCCGGAGCGCGGCCGATCGGGAGCGGTCGAGCAGCGTACGGACGTCCAGCCGCCCGCCGGCCAGCACGAGCGCCGCGTCGGCGGGGTGATCGGGGTCGGCCGTGCCGTGACACGCGAAGTGCAGCATCGCCGCTCCGGCCGGGCGCTTGCCGATCCACTCGAGCACGGCCTGCGGGGTACCGCCGCCGGGCCCCAGGTACGTGCCGGCCGGATAGAAGGCGCGGTGAATGGTGGCGGCTTCGTCCCCCGCGTGGGGCAGGTCGCCCGTGGGATTGCCGACGATGAGCGCCGAGGCGACGGCTGCCGGCGGGTCGCCCGCCACGGCACAGAGCGAGCGGGCGGACGGCGCGTACGAGAAGACCGCCCGCTCTATCGCGTACCGCCGCCGTCCCGACTCCTCCGTGTACGCGGCATGCCACGGAACGCGGGCCAGGGCGCCCGTAGGGACCAGAACGATGCTCGGCTTGCCGCCCGGAAGCGCGCGAAGCACCGGCGCCGTGACCGCGTCCCATGCCCAGGCGCATTGCCGATCAAGGTCGTCGGCTGTGTGGCCCGCGGGCCCGTGCAGGTCACGGCTGCCGGTGGAGGGCACGGTCCTGGCTGGAGGGACGGCGCCGGTGGGCAGGTCGAGCACCGTGACCGCTCCGGACGCCGCGACGATGACCGCGGCACCCTCGACGAGGTACACGAGCGCATCGCGGCCCAGCCGGGACAGAGCGGCGGAGATCTCCGCGGCGGTGATCGGCTCGAAATCTGCCACGGCCTGCTCGCCCAGCGCGCCGAGGACCTGCAGCCGCAGCTCGTCCGGCACCTCGACCGGGCCGGTGCCGCTGCGGATGACGACCATGTCGCGTCCCCGCCCGGCGGTCGCCTCCCACTCCGTGGCGAGGCCTGCGGCACCCCGGCCGCGAAGCAGCTCCGGGACCGCCCGGGAGGCGCTGCTCGCGCGCAGCACGAGGGCGCGGCCGGCGTCGAGCGCCGCGATCAGCTGGTCGAGCGCGGTGGGGTCGGCGTGCCGGTCCGCCAGGCACCATCCGGCCAGCTCGCGAGCGTCGGCCGCGGCGGTCCGGGCCGCGGCGACCGCGTCGTCGGTGCCGGACTGTGCCAGCACCTGCCACGCGTGGCCCCGCAGCGCCGCCATGCCGAGGTTTCGGCTGCGCCGGCGGTCGGGGGCGGTACCCAGCCGCTCGGCGCGTGCGCCGTTCATGGTGATCCGCGACCAGCCGGACGCGTGGGGACCACCCAGCAGGTCGATGGCGCGCCGGTGGTGCGCGCGGGCGAGGTCCACGTCCGGTTCGTGTCCGTCCCTCTCGGCGAGGGCGAGGCGCAGGGTGCCCGCCGCGCCGAAGGCCAGGGCGGTGCGGCGCCGCTCGCCGGCCGGCAGTCCCGCGGCGTGACGCTCGACGCGCTCGGTGGCCAGCCGGGCGGTCGCCGTGTCGCCGCGAGCCATCGCCTGGATCGTCACGGCGACCCCCGTCGGGACCACCGCTTCCGGTGCGACAGCCTCGGTCAGGCTCAGCAGCGGGCCGTCCGCGGGGTCGATGATCGCGCGGAGCGCTTGAAGGTATGCGACCAGGCCCGGATCGGCCTCCGAGCCCAGCCCGGTGGCCGCGTCGGCCAGATCCGCCCGGAGCCCGTCGTCGTCGCCGGCGTCGATGTGATCCAGGGTGGACAGGACGAAGACGAGATCTTTGTCGTACGGGACGATGCCGGCGCCGCGGATCCGGCGGCCCGTCTCCTGGCGGGACCACAACGGCGCAGCGTCAGCCAAGCGCCGGGCCGTGCCGGTGTACGCCCGGTTGCCCGTCAGATCGGCCCGGAGGCGCGTCGCCATCCGTACCATCGCGTGGATCCTGGCTGCCAGGTCGCCGGGGAGGTCCGGGGCGGAGGCCGCCCGGGCCAGCGACGCCAGCGCCCGGCCCTGCCCCGGTCGGGGATTGAGCAGCTCGTCGATCAGTTCGAGCGTGGCCCGCGCGATGTCCAGGTGCGGCCAGTAGCCGGGCCACACATCCTTGGCGGTGGCGGCCACCGCCACCAGCTCACGGGTCCGGTCCACAGAGCCGCCACCGGCCAGGGTGCCGAAGCTGACGAGCGCCGTCATCAGCGCGAAGACGGCACGGTGATCGGCCGGCACGTCGTGGGCGTTCCGCACCGCCTGGTGGGCGGCCGCCACGGACTCCTCGAGGAGGGAACCGCGACGCCGGCCGTTGTCGGTGAGGAAGTGTTCCGCCATCAGCCGTTCGAAACGGGCCTCGAGCAGCTCGGGACCGGACGGTCCGGCGGCGAGCGCCCGGTCGGCGAACCCGGCCGCCCGCTCCAGCGGCTCGAGCTCCCCGGTGATCTCCCACAGCACCCGGCTCGCCGCCGCGGCGGCCAGGTACGACGCGTGGCGTGCGGCCGGGTCGGTCGTCGCGGCCGCCGCCCCGGACAGCAGGGCCACCGCGAGCCGGGCGTCGTCCGCGTCGTCCCGGCTGTCGGCCCGTGCCCAGCGCAGCGAACCGCGTGCCATCGCCGTCTCCGGTCCCGTCCAGCCGTCCGCCTCGGCCGCGTCCCAGCCCGCGATCGCCGCGTCGAGGTCCGCCGCCGCGCCGGCTTCCTGCCAGCGGCGGTCGTACGCGGTCGCCAGCGCGCACGACAGCGCGCCGCGGAACCGGCGGTCGAAGGCGGCCGGCAGTCCGGTGAGCGCCGGCTCCAGCGCGTCGATGCCGGCGTCGAGGTGCCCCGCGTCGACGAGGGCCACCCCGAGGTCGGCCAGCATCGCCACGGCCTCGTCGTGGATCGGGTGGTCCGGTCCGCCGCGGGCGATCACCTGCTTCGCCATGTCGACGGCCTCGTCCAGGTCCTCGAACCGTCCGCGCTCGCGGTACGCGCAGATGAGCGACCACCACCAGACGAGCGGATGATCGCCGTCCGGGTCCACGACGTACACCTGCTCGAACAGGTCGATGACGATGTCCAGATCCACCGCGTCGCCGGACTGCCGGTAGCGCTCGAGTGCCTCCATCCCGAGCCGCCCGATCGCCTCGCCCGGCGACGCCCCGCCCTCCGGGGTCACGAAGCGACCGCCTGCTCCCCGCGTGGAGCGGGCACTCCTTCCCAAGTGAAGGTGGCGCCGCCCGCCCGCACGGTGGCCCCCGGTGCGCAGGTCACCACGGTGCGCCCGGCCACCGAGCCGTCGCGCGAGTACTGGATGACCAGGTCGGTACGGGTGGCGCCGAGTGAGGGACGCATCGCGCTCACCTCGCCGGCGCCCGGCAGCCCGGACGTGCCCGCGGTGAGCCGTACCTTCCGGCCCCTGAGGGGTACGTGGTGCTCGGTGCCGGCCGGGGTGCGTACCCGCAGCGAGCCGGTGAGGGCGGGGACGAGCCGGCGGGCCCGCCACGACCGGAGGAGCGCGAGCAGGGCCAGCAGCAGGACGCCACCGGCGATCCAGTACCAGATGCTGCCGCGTTGCGCCGACAGGTCGCGGGCGGTGGTGGCGCCGGTCAGCGCCGGCCGGAACGTCATGCGCAGGTCACCGGTCATCGTGGCGGCCCAGGGCGAGCCGACCTCCCCGGTCAGGGCGAGCGTCGTGGTGCCGCGGACCGTCGACAGGGGAGCCGCGCGGCGCGGTCCGGCGTCCCAGTCGACGGAGATCGGCACGGTGGCGGACTTGCCGGGCGCGAGGCTCACGGGCGTGGCGGGTGCTCGTACGGTCAGATCGGGGTTGGTGCTGGTGACCGCGAGCCGATCGACGGTGAGCGGGACGTGTGCGGTCGTCGATGTGAGCGTCACGGCAACCTCGCTGTGCCCGGCGCCGATGGCGTCGTCGGGCCAGGCGACCTGGATGCCCTTGGTCAGGTCCCCGGCCAGCAGGCTCCGCGCCTTGGCGGCCCGGGCCTCGGCCTTCGGCTGTTCGAGGGCGGCGGTCAGCCTGTCGATCGCGGCCGGCTGGAGCACCCGGGCGCTGGGGAACGCCTTCTTCAGCAGCGGCGCGCCGGTACGGCCCGCGAGCGGGATCGCGTACGCGGTGACCGACGGCTGCGGCAGCTCCTTGGCTTTCCGGGCGAGCTGATTCCACTGGTAGCCCTGCGTGAACGGGTACGGGCTCCCGGCCGGCGGCTCGTGCTGCCCGTCCGTCAGGAGCACCACCGTGGCGAGGGCCGGTGCGCCGGGCCGTTCCAGCACGTCGATGGTCTTCTCGATGGCCGCGCCGATGTCGGTGTGCTGCCCGTCGGCGACCCGGGGCAGCTTCGCGACCAGCTGCCCGGGAGCCCGCCCGGCCGGCTGCGTGCGGGCCTGCGCCCGGTCCGCGAACGGCACCAGCGTCACCTGGTCCTCGGGGGCGAGCGCCGCGAAGAACGCGGTCAGGCTGCGCTTGACCGTGGCGTACCGGTCCCCGTTCATGGATCCGGAGACGTCCACCATGACGACGTAGTCGCCGACCACCCGGTCGATGCCCAGCGCCGCGTAGATGTCGTCCGGAGTGGACGGTGCCGCGCGCACCGGCCCGCCGCCGCTCGAGACGATCACCATTGCGGCCGCCACGAGAGCGGCGGCCCACCGTTTCCTCTTCACCCCGGTCTCCTTAGCGTCGACCGTCTCTGACGGACAGCGCGCGGATCCTGTCCGCCAGACCGGGGCGTGCGGGTCCCATCAGGAGGCGAGCGTCCACGCGACGCCGTAGCCGTAGCCTTCCCGCAGCCCGGTGAAGTGCCGGACCACGTCGCCGCCGCAGTCCGGCCGGATCCGCTCGGCGCCCGGGGACTCGTCGGCGAGGTCGAGGTAGGGCACCTCGTCCAGCGCCCACAGCGCGGCCGGCGGCCGGTCCGGTGGGAAGCGGACCCGCACGGTGCCGGAGTCGCACGGGTTCAACGGCACGATCGCGTAGTGGGGCCAGATCGGCTGTCCGGCGGGGAGGACCACGCGCAGCCAGAACTCGTGCTGCTCGTCGGCCGGCACCACCCGCGGCAGGTCGAGGACGATGCGGACATGGTTCTGGCCGGGCGCGTGCTCCACCTTGGCGACCCTCGCCCCGAACAGCGCGTCCACTACCAGGCCGTCGGTGGCCTCCCGGTCGGCGGCCGCGGGCAGTCCCAACCGTACGGTCACCCGGTCGAGGTCACGGCCGGCGACGATCCTGCGCATCTCGTAGAGCTCGGGTGTCGCGCTGTCCAGCCGGAACAGGGCGGCCAGCGACGTCACGCGCCAGCCCGGCCCGGCCGTGGTCTCGGAGCCGCCCGGGACGGCCGCCTCGGCCTCCTTCACCATCATCCGGCACGCCCGGTCCATCAGCCGGCGCGTCGTGCGCTCGGAATACCGGCGGCGTCCCGCCAGCGTGCGGAGCCGGTCCTCGAGGGTCCGGAACCGGTACTCCTTGTCCAGCGCGAACGCGACCCGGGCCGCCTCGCGCAGATCCGGGGGCAGGCCGCCGGCGAGGGTGGTCAGCACCGCCGCCACTCGGGGCCGGACCCGCGCGTCCCGATCGGACGCGGCCACCCCGCACAACGCCCGGAGCCCGGGGCCGAGGTCGGCCCCGAGGTCCGGCCGCTCGATGCCACGCCCGCGGCGCAGGCGTACGAGCTCGCCGTACAGGTTGAACTCCTCCGTCATCGACGTACCGACTCCCGCCCCCGTCGCCGCTCTTTCCGTTGTCCACTGAAGAACGCGGGCCGCTCGGAGATCCCGCAGATGTACGGAATGTAGGGACCCCGACAGCCACGCGGGTGGCCTGGGATCGGCCGGCAACATGGCCAGTGAGTGGCCGGAACCGGGTGGTGCCACCCACCAGGATGTCCTGACGTCGCACCCGGCTCCCGGCACGGGCGGCCGGGACCGGCGTCGATGCATTTGACAGCCGTTCGGGGTAAGCCGAACAGGATCGAGCGGCGGACGCACTCGCCACAGTTGCCTGGCTTCCGGGCGGTTGTGCGTTCAGGCCCTGGTCAGGAGCCCGCGTCCATCCGCACACTCGGTTCCTTCGGACTTTTGCCCCTTACATCGCAATCCCGTCCCGCCGCACCCCGGCGGTGTTTACCCGGAAGGAATTCTGTGACCAGCGCAGAGCCCCGGACGGCCGCGGCCGGCCGGCGTAGGCCCGGCTCCACGAACGCGCGGATGCCGGGCCCGAAGATTCCGAACCAGCGCCGGGACGCGCGGACCACCCCGACGGTCAGTGTGCAGCACCTGACCGAGCTCGCCGGGGCCGGCACCCTCGGCGGCACCGTGGCCGAGGCGGGCGAGGTCGGCCGGCGCGGGTTCTACGCGGCCGCGTACGCCCTCTGCCACCCCGTGGTGTTCGACGTCGTCACCCGCAAGGTGGAGCGGCGGCGGGGCCATGCGGGCTGCCGGCGGGGCCTGCGTCACCTGACCGGTCCCTGCCTCGACGCCTTCTACGACGACGTGGAGGCGCTCGTGGACCACCTGCTGGCGACCACCACCCCGATCGACGACCTGCCGGCCTGGCTGGCGTACTGGGCACCCCGCGCCGCGGTCGACGGGCACCGCCGGCGCCGCGGGGCGATCGGCGCGCTGCAGCGGCCGCGGATGACCGCCACGCTGGCCGCCGGTCTCGATCACGACGAGTGGCTGATGGCCCTCTCGCTGGAGATCCTCACCTGGGTCGGCGTACCGGCCACCGCCGGTGCCGACGTGTGGCCGCTGGACGAATGGGCGCAGCGCAGGGCGCTCGTCACGGGCGACCAGGCGGGCAGCACGCCGGCCGTGGTCGCGGCCGACGTGGACCGGGTGCTGGCCGTGATGCGCCGGCGCGCCGACTGGTACGCGGCCCACGTCGAACGTCCACTGGGCCACAAGCCGGCCCCGGTCGCCGCGCCACCCGGCGACGGCGTCACCGACCCCCGCCCGCTGCAAGCGGCCGACGGCCACGACGCCGCCGACGCCCACATCGCCGCGCTGGCCGGGACGGCGGTGGAGGCGATCGCCCGGGGCCTGAACCGCGACGACGACCCCGCCGCGACCGTGGTACGCGTGCTCACCAGCCTGTTCCTGGGCGGCACCGGCGCCGAGTCCCTGGACCGTGCGCCGGGCGTCGGACCCGCCTCGGACGACCGGCTATCCGCCCTGCTCACCGACCCCGCGGCCGTCGCCGGCATCGTCGACCGGGTGCTCCCCATCGTCCGCGAGCTCGAGCAGTAGGCCGTCCAGCGCCTCGCGCCGATCCGCCAGCAGCTCCTTGAGATCGGCCGGGCGGGCACCCCGCTCCAGCGCCGAGCGGTACGCCGCGCGCAGCTCCTCCTCCAGGAGGCGCTGGAGGCGGTCGCGCTGCTCGGGCGTGAGGTCCATCAGCATCGCTGCTGGACCGGCTGGCTGATCACCCATCGATTGTGCCTGGTCAGAGCGTTTTTGGATACCGCCGCCCCGCTCGGTGGCCGGATCGGACAGGTCGTCATCTTTCGGTGGCCTCCTCCCGCCGGCCGGGTCGGCCGACACCGGGGTCTGGCGGACGGGCGGCACCGGCCCGGCCCGCCACGGCCGCTGTCCGTCAGGGAGAGCGGAGGACGGCGGAGGGAGCGCGTACGCATGGACGGGGCCCAGGACCTGGCCGGCCGGATCACGGCGGCCCTGACCGGCGACGGCGACCTGGACGCGGCGATCGCCGCGGTGCACCGGCTGCCCGGGCACGGCGCCCGGCGTGGCGAGTTCGCCGCCGAGCTGGTCGAGGCGGTGATCCGCCGGGAACCGATGACGCGTCCGGACCGCCTGCGCGCGCTCGACGGCCTGCTCGTCCTCGCTGACGCCGACTCGCCGCGGACGGCCCGGTGGCGCCGGTGGCGCGCGGCCGGCCGGGCCATGGCGCTGGCCTTCGCGGCCGCTGAGCACCGGCTGCCGGACGCCGATGCGGCGCTCGCGGAGATCGACCGGCTGGCTGCCGACGCCGCCGACGCGCCCTCGATGAAGCCGATGTTCGCGTCGGCACGACTCAGCGTCGAGTACGCCCGGGCAGCCGCCGAGGACGACGCGGCGGCGATGACCCGGCTGGCGCAGCGCCTGCGCACCATCGGCGAGAGCGCGGTCTCGGCCGGCGCCGAAAGTGCGGCGGAAGTGTCCGACGTGGCCGCGGCCATGGGGGAGATGATGGCGGCCCAGCGCTCCGGCGCCGACGTCGCCGAGTCGCTCCGCAAGATCCGCGCCGCCGCCGAGGCCCTTCCGCCGGACCACCCCATGCGGGCCACGGCCGAGAACGCGCTGGCCATGTCGGGAATGTTCATCAACAGCCCGGGGGAATTGAACCCCGACGTGATCGCCGACCTTGCGTCCCGCTCCAGCTTCGGGCCCATGGACCAGCCCCTGGTCCGCGCGACGGCCGCGATCGCGGCGCTCGCCGACGAGGTCGACCCGGAGAAGATCACGCGGGCGATCGACGAGTTCCGTACGGCGATCGCGGGCGTCGGCGAGGCCGATGCGCAACGCCCGTTCTACCTGACCGGGCTCGCGCTCGCCCTGTTCCGGCTGGGCGAGGTGACCAACTCGGTGGCGCCGATGGCCGAGGCGGAGACCGTCCTCGTGGACGCCCGGCGGCTCGCCGGCGGCCCGCGCCACCCACAGTGGACGATGATCGCCGAGCTGCTGGCCGACGTCCGCAGCCGCCTCGGCTTGGACTCCGGCCGTGGCGGCCTCGACGGGATGCGCGCGCACGTCTGGCAGGTGCTCAAACAACCCGACCTGGCCGGGGCGAGCATCGCCGCCCGGGACGCCGCCGTGGACGCCGTCGGCATCGCCCGGAGGTGCCTCGCCGCGCACGACGTGGCCGGCGCGCTGCAGGCGCTGGACGCGGGCCGCGGGCTGGCGTTGTTCGCGGCGACCGAGGCGCACGACGTGGGCGCCCGCCTCGAGGACGCCGGCCGGCACGACCTCGCGGCGCGCTGGCGGGCGGCGGTCGCCTCGCGCGATCGCACACCTCCCCCGGACGACCTGCGCCGGGAGGTGCTGCGGGTGGCGTACGGCGAGGACCACCTGCTCGACCCGCCCAGCCCGGCGGAGATCAGCGCCGCGCTGCTGCGCATCGACGCCGACGCGCTGATCTACCTGGTGGCGGGGGACGCGCAGCTGGCCGGGTACGCGGTGATCGCCGCGGCCGGCGGAGGACTGAGCTACATGGCGCTGCCCAACCTGCACGCCACCGGCGCCGCCGACCTCGACGCGTACCTCGCGGCGGCCGCCGGACGTGACCTCGTGGAGTCCGGCGGGGTCTCCAGCCGCGACCTGTCCCCCCAGGTGGCCGGCCACGCGCTGGCCGGCAGCCTGGACGCGCTCTGCGACTGGGCGTGGCGGGCAGCCATCGGGCCGATCATCGAGCGGTACCTCACCCGGGTGCCGGTGCCCGCCTCGCGGCGCCCGCACCGCATCGTGCTGGTGCCGATGGGTGAGCTGGCGCGCATCCCGTGGCAGGCGGCCCGGCGTCGCGACGGCGCGTACGCGGTCCAGTTCATCGCCATCTCGCAGGTCGCCTCGGCGCGGATGCTGTGCCGGTCGGCCGCGCTCGCACCGGTCGCGCCGTCCCCGCTCGGGCTGGTGGTCGGCGACCCGGACACCGGCTCGTCCGGGCTCGACCTGCCGGCCGCGCGGGCCGAGGCGTACGCGATCCACCGCCAGTTCTACCTCGGCGCCCGGTACGTCGGCCGTCGCCCGGACGGCTCGGTCAGCCCGTCCGGGCCGGCCGCCGTCCGGCAGGTGCGGTCCTGGCTCACCGCGACGTCCCCGGCGGCCGGCTCGACGCTGCACCTCGCCTGTCACGCGCTGATCCAGACCGACCCCGGCTCGGCCACGTCGTACCTGCTGCTGGCCGGCGGGCAACGGCTCACCGTGGACGAGCTGGTCGGTCTGCTGGGCGGTGCCGAGGATCGCGCGGTCGGGCTGGTGGTGCTGGCCGCGTGCAGCACCGGCCTGTCCGTCAACGGCTACGACGAGGCGTACAGCCTGGGGACGGCGTTCCTGGCTGCCGGCGTACGGTCGGTGCTCTTCACGCAGTGGAAGATCCCGGACGCCGCCACGTCGGTGCTCATGTACATGTTCCACCGCTACCGGATGGCCGGGTCCCGGCCGGTCTGGGACGCGCTGCGGCGCGCGCAGCTGTGGATGCTCGACCCCCAGCGGCAGGTCCCGCCGGACATGCCTCAGCAGCTCCGCGACCAGCTCGACCGCACCGACCCGGCCGCGGTCGTCGGCTGGGCCGGCTTCGTCCACGGGGGACAGTGATGACGGATTCCCTGGACGCCCACCGTGCGAAGCTGGCCCGGCTCACCGGGCCGGCCCGGACCCGGACGTTGCTCGAGCTCGGGCAGAAACTCGCCGACGTGTACTGGCGGCAGGGGCCGGGACAGCCGGCCGGGCTGCCGTACCTCAACGAGGCGATCGCGGCGATCGGCGAGGCGTACGGCTACTTCGCATCCGACGACGCCTGGCGCGGTCAAGTGGCGAGCCAGCTGGGGTGGCTGCACGGCGTACGCTTCCTCGCCCACGCCGGCCCGGAACCCGACCGCGACGCCGGCGTCGCGCTGCTCGAGGAGGCGCTGGCCTTCCCTCAGCTCTCGCCGGTGATCCAGGACATGTCGCGGATCGCGCTGGGTCAGCTCTACCTCGCCCGGGCGACCCGGGTCCTGCAGTCACCGCAGATCGCGGCGATGCTGATCGGGCCGGGCCTGCCGCCGCAGGCGCTGGCGGACGCCGAGCGGGCGGCCGAGCTGTTCCGGACGATCCTGGCCCGGCCCAGCGCGGGCGCGGAAGCCGTCGAGGCCGTGAAGGCGTCGCTCGCCGTGGCCGAGGCCTTCCGGGACGCGATGGCGAGCGTCCCCGGCGGCGCGGCCGGGTTCAACATCGGCGGGATGATCCAGGCGATGCAGGCACTGCAGGACCTGCAGCGCCTGCAGAATTCCCGGAGTGGCCGCGGCGGGGCGTTCCCGGCGATGCGGTCGTTGTTCGACGCCGACGCGATGAGCCGGCTGGACCCGCTGGACCGGCCGGTGGCCGTCGTGGACGCGCCGGCGCCCTCGGAGCCGCCCCCGGCGCCGACTGCTCAGCCGGACCCGATCGTGCCGGACCAGGCGGCTCTGCGCCGGGAGTTGCACGTGCTGGTGGCGGCGGACCGCGACGTGTTCGCCGCGCTCGCCGCCGCGCTGGGCCCCGACGGCCGGGACCTGGCGGTGGACGCCATCGACGACATGGTGGCGCTGGCGGTGGTGACAACCGCCGGGACCGGCGGCGACGACACCGATCAGCTGATGCTCGCGGTCGCGCTGTACCTGCGCGGACGGCTCGACGCCGACGGCTGGGCGCTGGAGCCGGGCGGCGACTTCGAACTCGCCGGAGCGGCGCTGGCACGCGCCGACCATACGCTGCGCGCCACGACCGCCGAAGCCGTCCCGGTCCTGAACCGCCTGGCGGCGCTGCTGGACCGCGCCCGGCCCGCCGGCCATTCCCGGTCGCGGCAGCCCTCGATCAACGACGACCCCTGGATGGGTACGGTGTTCGTCGCCAACCCCCGCGGGGACCGGCCGGCGGCCTCATCCGACGCCGTCCTGGTGCTCCGGGCGTTCTACCCGGCAGCCCGCCTGCTCGGCGCGGGTCCCGCCGAGGCCACCCCGGCCCGCCCGCAGACGGTCGTGGCCGCCCTGCACACGCCCCTGCTCCAGCTGAGCTGCGCGGTGACCCCGGCGGGCGCCCTGAAGCTTGCGGAGGGCACCGAGCTGACGCCCGACCGGATCCGTACGGCCCGGACCGCGGGCGGGCTCGCCGTGCTGCCACCCACCGGCGTGGGCCTCACCGCCCTCGGCGACGCGCTGCTCGCGGCCGGCTTCCGCGGCGTCGTGACGTGGAAACGCGTCGTACCGTCCCGGATCGCGGCGCTGATGCTGTTCATGCTGCACCAGGCGCTCGCCGGCGACCGCCTCGACCCGGCGGCGGCCGTCGCCCACGTCCGCGACTGGATGCGCGACCCGCGCCGCCCGAGACCCGCCCGCCTCCCGGACGAGTACGCGCCCACACTCGCCCGCCGTGAGCTGGTCGACGAGGCGTACTGGGGCGCCCTCGTCTTCCGCGACTGCTGACTCTGTCCGTCAGATACCGGCATCGGACCGACAGCACCGTCAGGAGGTCGCCATGGCCCGCAAGTCCGAACAGCAGATGATCGACGACTCGCGCCGCGCCGGCCGGGAACTCGCACTCGCCTTCCAGAACGGCGTGACACCTCAGCCCGTCCCCGTCAAACTCGCCCTCCAACCCGGCGAACTCTGCGTCGGCGCGATCCCGATGAACGTCTACCAATTCCTCGAAGGCGACGGCGCGTACGTCAAACGCTCCGGCGGCTGGATGCTCGGCGGAGGCGTCTTCGGCGCCGTCTACAGCGCGGTCAACCTGACCTCCAACGCGGTCGGCAACGCGGCCCGCAGAGCCAAAGCAACCCGCGACGCCGCCGGCCAATGGCGCCACGTCGACACGGGCACGGTCTACCTGACAAACCGCCGCTGGAGCATGCAAACCACCACCACGTGGCACGACCTCTGGTTCTCCGACATCCGCATGTCGGACTGCGACGGCAAGATGGTCGACCTGGAGATGGCGGGCATGCCGCGGACAGGGCTGGTCATCCCCGCCCCGGACTACTGGTACGTGATGTTCAACAAGCTCGCGTACGACCGGGTGGTCATGCCCCCACCCCCACTGACAGGCGCCGCCTGACGCCCGCGAGAGCGGACGTATCGGCTGCGCGACCTCGGGTAACGCCCTGCCCAGCCGTCCTCGGTACGACGAATGGAGCACTCACCTGTTCCAGCGCGCGCTCCGGGAAGCCCAGACAGCTCGACTCGCGACGTGAGACGCCAGTGCCGGGTCCGCGAAGGCCATGACGTCGTCGACGACCCGCGCGAAGGTCTCGGGCAACTTGGCGGCGTCTGGTCCAAGGCGGCGTCGATAGGCGGTGTAGGCGCCGGCGCGGATACGGCCGTAGTCGCCGATGACCTCAGTGAGCGGCCGAAGGGCGACATCGCGGTGCTCTGACGTCGCGGCCAGGGCAATGAGCAGATCTGCCGCGGTGATGTCGTGGCCACGGGTGAGCGTCCAGATGTCGGCATAGTCGCGGACCCGGGTGTTGCCGGCACCGAGCTCGACGGCGGTGCAGAGCTTCTCCGCCAGGACGACCGGTAACGGGTACCCCAGGATGCTCAGGTTCGGGTGCTCGTTGAGCAGGGTTGGGTAGTCGACGACGGTCGGTGGCGGGGCAATCGGGTCCCCTGTGCTGATGTCCAGGCGCAGCTTCACAACAGCGCCGGCGACGGTCGCATCCATAGCGATCCGAAACCCACCGTAAAGGTCCCCGTCGCGGATGCTGCTCGCCGTAACGGTGTCGGGACGAAACTCCACCCCGTCTTCGACCGGCGCGGGCAATGCGGCGATCTCGACGACCCGCCGAAGGACCGCGTCCTCGTCGAGATTCAGGTTGCGTACGAGGAAGTCAGCGTCGACAGTGGCGCGGCGGGCGTCCCAGGCGGCCAACAGCATTCCGCCTTTGAGGACGAACCGGTCCGAGTACCCGCTGACCTCGAGGCGGGCGAGGAACCGCTCGAGAACGTAGACCACCATCAGCGTCTGGGTCTGACGGCCTTGCCTGCGGGCCAGATTTTGCAGGTCCAGATATGCACGGCCACCTGCGTCGGCGCGGGTAGGGCGGGTCACGACATCCCTTTCATGACGCGGCCAAGACGTCAACCACGGCCCGGACCGGCCCGAGCACATCCAATGCCTTCGCGTACGCGAAGAGTTCGGCGATCCGAGCGTCACGCCGGCCCAGGTAACGGCGCAGGGCGATGTGCGCGACCGACTCGCCGAGCTTGTTCCGCATGCGCATCAGGTCGACGGCGGTCCGGCCCGGCGAGTAGATCCTCGCCCGCTCTCCCGGCGCGACCTCGACGGAGTCCAACCCCAGCTCGAAGGTCGCCGGGTCCCAGACGAACACCTCAACCGGCGGATGGTCGAGCTTCGGCGGCCAGGTCCGGCGCGGTACGGCAATCTGCACCGCCATCGGGATCTCATCCGTCAGGTCGTGCACCGCCGCCGCCGACAGCAGACACACCACCGCCCGCGGAGCCCGCAGCGAGACTGCCAGCAGATCCGGGTGTGCTGCCGCCGGCGCATCCGCGCGACGAAACACCCCGCGCGACAACTCGATGAGCCCGCCACCCTCTCGGGCTGCGTACAGATCGCGTGGGTGCAGACCCGCGGCACGCGCCTGCCCCGTCGTGAAGGTCGACGGGAGACCTGCCAGCCCTGCCATGGATAAAATCCTAGACTTGTGGACAGCGAATGACAAGTTATCTATCCGCAGGTGCTCCGAACGCGCTCTGGCCAGCGGTGGAACGTCTGCCGGTCGGCCAGATGGCGTCGCTGGGCATCGATGGGACGCCCGGGCACTCCGGGAAACCACCTGGTAGGTACGATGTGGGCCGTAGGCCCTCGTAGCTCAGGGGATAGAGCAACGGTTTCCTAAACCGCAGGTCGCAGGTTCGATTCCTGCCGGGGGCACCACGCAACTGCAGCGTTCTCAGTCCGTCGGCGGGCGGCCGGCCAGCACGCGCAGCCGCCGGGTGCATACTCCGTCGCGGAGATGATACCCAGGCTGTACCGCCCCTGGTCGTCGCAGCTGAAGCCGAGGGCGAAGCTGGCGACCGTGTCCTCGAGTCGGGCCCAGATGACCTGTACGTGCTGCGGGGTGGGGTCGTCGATCGTTCCGGGGTGTCCGTGCCACAGGCGGTCGTAGCAGGGAGCCGGGTAGCCGAGGCCTACGACCAGGAGGTCCGGGTCGGCGGTCGTCGCGTCGAGGTATTCGACGTAGAGCCCGCTCGACAACCTCTCCAGGGTCAGGACGTCCCGCTCGGTCATCATCACAGGGTAGGTCCGATTTCTCGCTTCCTGGGCGACCCGTCGGGGTGTGCGTCGGTCTCGTGAACCGCCTGGGTGACGGCGGTTTGGCGGGGTGGCGTCCGCGGGTACCTGGGCGGCCAGGAGGTGGTGATCATGAAGTTCGTGGTCAAGAAGACCAGCAACGGGCAGTTCCGGTTCAACCTGGTGGCCAGCAACGGCCAGGTGGTGGCGACGAGCGAGTCGTACCAGCGTAAGGCTTCCGCGATGGACACGATCGCGTCGATCCAGAAGAACGCGGGCGGCGCCTCGATCGATGACGAGACCGTCGCGGACTGACGGCCGTCCGCCCGTTCGGATTAGGCCGATCTTCCATCCGATGTGGACCACCTCGGCGATGCCTTCCGTCGCCGGCGGACCCTAGCGTCAGCTGACCCGGTACGACGAACCGGGGAAGCTGACGAGGGCGCACCGGAGGGGGAGGCGTGCCTCACGAGACAGCCTTGATCGGCCGCAGGGGTGAGGTGGCCCGGCTCGCCGCCCAGCTCGACGACGTGCGGGCCGGGAGTGCCCGTACCGCCCTGGTTGCGGGTGAGGCGGGCATCGGCAAGAGCCGCCTTCTGGCGGCGTTCGTCGCCGAGGCGGGCGCGGCCGGTTCTCACGTGCTGGCCGGTGCGGCCGAGGAGCATTTCGGCGCGCCGATGCCGTACGGGCCGATCCTGGACGCGATCGAGGGCTTCGTCCGGGACTACGGACCCGATCGGGCCGCGGCGCTCGGCGGGCCGGCGTACGGAATCCTGACGAAGTTCTTCGACCTGGGCGGCGACCCGATGGGCTCGCAGCAGCAGGTCTTCCTCGCCGTGCGGCGGATGCTCGACCACATCGGCGGTGATGCGCCGGTCGTGCTGGTGCTGGAGGATCTGCACTGGGCCGATCCGTCCACTCTCGACCTGGTGCGGCATCTGGGCCAGGCCCGTCCGGAGGGTCGCCGGTTGTTGCTGGTGGGCAGCTACCGTTCGGTCGGGATCGAGCGGGACGCTCCGCTGCTGTGGCAGCTGCTGGGCAGCCCGGCTTTCCTGCGCCGCACCGAGCGCATCGAGCTGGGCCGGTTCAGCCTCGACGAGGTGCGGGAGCTGGTGAGTGCGGACAGCGCCGGCCGGGTCGATCCGCGGCTGGTGCGGCGCTGCTTCGAGTGGTCGAGCGGGAACCCGTTCTTCGCCGAGCAGTTGATGGCCGCGGGCGCCCTGGCCGAGCCGGACAGCGTGCGGTTGTCGGCCGACCTGATGACGATCATCCTGGCCCGGTTGCACACGCTGAAGCCGGTGTCCGGTCAGGTGCTGCGGGTCGCGGCGGTCGCCGGCCGGGCGATGAGCCGGCGTCTGCTGCGTACGGTCAGCGGGCTGCCCGGGGAGCAGCTCAACGAGGCGCTGCAGGAGTGCTTCGACCGGCAGATGCTGTACGCCGGTGACGACCAGGACGTGTACCGCTTCCAGCACGCCCTGCTGCGGGAGGCGGTCTATCAGAGCACCGTCCGCGACACCCGCGTCGATCTGCACCTGGCCATGGCCCGGGCGCTGACCGCCGACCCGGGCCTGGGGCTGGTCGAAGGGCTGGGCGAGGGTTCCGCTGCCGCCGAGCTGGCCAGCCACTGGTATCTGGCGGGGAGCTGGCCGGAGGCGCTCGGCGCGGCGGTTCAGGCCGGCCGGGCCGCCGTACGCACGCTGGCGTTCCCGTCGGCGGAGGTGCAGTTCCAGCGGGCGGTGGAGCTGTGGCCCAGGGTGCCGCAGGCCGAGTCGCGCGCGGGCATGTCCCGGGTCGAGCTGCTGGCAGCGGCGGCGGATGCGGCGCGGTGGGCGGGGCACGTCGAGCCGGCGGTCGAGCACATCCGGCGGGCCGTCGCGGAGGCCGGCGACGCCGATCCCGACCGGCTGGGGGAGTTGCACGAGCGGCTCGGCTCCTACCTGTGGGAGGCGGGCCGGCGGGCGGAGTCGCTGGCGGCGTACCGGCGGGCGGCCGCGCTGCTCGGCGACCGTCCGCCGTCCGCGGTGAAGGCCCGGGTGTCCGCCGCCCTCGCGCTGGGCGATCTGCAGGCCGGACGGTACGCCGAGGGCCGGCAGAAGGCGGACGCCGCGCTGGCCATGGCCCTCGACGTGGACGCCGTCGCCGAGCAGGGACGCGCGTTGAACGTCTCCGGGCTGGCGCTCGGCATGCTCGGCGACGCCGACCGGGGCGTGGAGCGGCTGCGTCAGGCGCTGGAGATCGCCCGGTCGGTCAACCATCTCGAGGACCGGTTCCGGGCGTACGGAAATCTGGGTCTGGTGCTGGAGAACGCCGGCCGCTTGCGGGAGGCGGCGACCGTCACCACGGAAGGGCTGGAGGTCGCGCGGCAGTTCGATCTCGCGTACACCCGGCAGGGCACTGTGCTGGCCAACAACGCGAGCGCCGCGCTCGTGCTGCTCGGCGAGTGGGACGAGGCCGACCGGATCATCACCGAGGTGTCGCTGGACCGGCCCCCGCAGGAGAGCCTGTACCCGCGGCTGACGCTCGCCGAGGTGAGGGTGGCGAGGGGTGACTTCGAGGGCGCTCGCGAGCTGCTCGCCTCGATCGCGGACGTGGAGCATGGCGAGGATCCCCGGTTCCTCGGCCCGTTGCACACGGTCCGGGCCGAGCTGGCGCTCGGTGAGGGGGACCTGGCCGGGGCGGCCGCCGAGGTGGCGCGCGGGCTGGCGGTGGTGCGCGACGGCGAGAACACGCTGGAGCTGTTGCGGTTGTGCGCGGTCGGCATGCGGTGTGCGGCCGACCGGGGCGACCCGGCGGCCGGTGACGAGCTCGCCCTGGTGGCCGGGGCGGTCCGGCGCCGGGAGCTGACCGCCGAGGAACAGCAGCTCCTGTCGCTGTGCGCCGCGGAACGGAAGCGGAGCCGGCGCGCCGGCACGGCGGAGGTGTGGTCGCAGGTCGCCGCCGGCTGGACCGAGCTGGACCGCGCCTATCCGGCGGCGTACGCCCGGTGGCGGGAGGCCGAGGTGGCAGGCCGTGACCGCGACCGGGCGAAGCGGGCCGCCCGGGAGGCGCACCGGGCGGCGAAGGCGCTGGGCGCTGTCCCGCTGGCCAGGCGGATCGAACGGTTCGCCGCGCGGGTCGGCATGAACCTCGCGGAAGCTGCGCCACCGTTGCCGTACGGCCTGACGCCGACCGAGTGGGAAATCCTGGGCTATCTCTACGAGGGGCACGACGCCGCGCGCATCGCACAGATGCGTGGCCGGAGCCGGCGGACCGTGGAGACGCAGATCGGCCGGGTGTTCCGGAGGCTCGGCGTGCGCAACGCTGTGGAAGCGGTCGCCCTCGCCCGGCGGGAAGGGTTCTACACCGCGGCCTGAACCGTCCGTCAGAGAACCGCATGACGCGAAAAGCTCTTCTGATCGGCGCCGAGACCGGCGGCCTGGGCGGCGTGCTCAACGACGTCGAGGCGATGGCCGGGGCGCTGGAGCCGCGCGGTTTCCGGGTGGAGCGGCTGGTGACGCCGGACGCCACCCGGGCCGCGATCCTCGACGGCTACGAGAAACTGATCGCCGACGCCGCCCCCGACGACGCGTTCGTCATCTACTACAGCGGACACGGCGGCCGGCTCCGGGCACCGGGCGGCGCGGCGGCCATCGGGCCGGACCTGCAGTTCATCGTGCCCGACGACTACGCGGACGCCGACGACTTCCACGGCATCACCGGTGTCGAGCTGTCCGTGCTGCTGGCCCGGCTGACCGCGGTCGCCCGCAACGTCACCGTGGTGCTCGACTGCTGCCACGCCGCTCACCTGTCCCGGCAGACGGAGCTGCGGGTGAAGTCGCTGCTCCGGGAACGCGACGGGTCGACGTACGAGAGCGTCGAGCGGCATGTCGCCAGGCTGAAGGCGGCCGGCCTGCAGGTGGAGCGGAGGCACCTGATCAGCAACCCGTACGCGGTCCGCGTGGTCGCCTGCTCGCCGTCGCAGTCGGCGTGGGAGGGCGCCAACCGGGACGGCGTCCGGATGGGGCTGCTGACCGACGCCCTGGCCCGGGCTCTGCGGGACACCGCCGGGCTGAGGCTCAGCTGGGCCACGCTGCTCGACGCGGTCCGCCGCGACGTGCAGGCCCTCGCGTACGGCCAGCGGCCGGAGGCGGAGGGGCCGTCCACCCGGCAGCCGTTCGAGACCGTCGACCTCGACCCGCTCGGCGCACTGCCGGTCGCGGTGACCACGCCGGACCGGGTGCAGCTGCTCGGTGCGCCGCTGCTCGGCGTCGCGGTGGGCGACGAGTTCACCATCATGCCGGCCGATGCGATCGGCCCGCAGGACGGACCGGCGCTCGGGACCGCGACGGTCGACCGGCTGCTGCCGACCGCCGCCTCCGCCCCGCTGCGGATCGGCCCGGCCGGCTCGGACGTGCCCGCCGACGCCCGGGCGTACCGCACCAAGGCCGCGGCGCCGGCGCTGCCCGTGCGGCTGCCGGAAGGGCATCCTGTGACGGCGGAGCTGGTCAACGCGCTGGCTCTGCGTCCCCTGGTCCGGCCGGCCGACCCGGAGACCGAGACGCACGTCCCGGTGGCGGTGACCGTCGAGGGTGACGGCGGGCTGGTGGTCCGGGACGGCACGGGGCCGCTGCACGCGCCGTACCCGCCGAATCCGGTGGGGGTCAGCGCGATCGCGGCCAACCTGCAGCGGGTCGCCCAGGCCGCGGCGCTGCGCCGGCTGAGCGGCGACCCGGACCATCCACTGGACCACGGTGTGCACGTCGAATGGGGGCGGGTGCGCGACGGCCGGGAGGAGCCGCTTCCGGCAAGCGGGGCACTGCTTTACGCGTACGCCGACGAGCGCGTGTACTTCCGGCTGCGGAACGACGGCGGGGAAACGGCGTACGTCTCGCTCGTGGACATCGGGGTCTCCGCGCGCATCGCCGTGCTGACCGCGGCCGACCCCGGCGGTGTCCGGCTCGCGCCCGGTGCCACGTACACGTACGGCTGGGACGAGGATCTGCAGCGGCTGGCCGGGGTCGACGTGACCTGGCCGGAGGGCACAGACGCGGCGCTGGCCCGGCCGGAGACCGTGCTGGTGCTGATCAGCGACGCGCCGGTGGACGTGAGCGTGCTGCAGCAGCAGGGCGTCCGCGGCGACGCCGACCGCCTCGGGGCCGCACCCGGTCTGGCCGGCCTGATCGCCCAGATCGCCACCGGCGCGACCCGGGAGATCGGCGGCCCGCCCGGCAAGAGCGTTCGCTACGTCGTCCGGGCCGTCGACTTCACGGTGAGCCCGACCGCCCCGCCGGAGGCGGAGAAGGCGACGTTCCTGGTCGACGACCGGCCTCCGGAACCGGTCCGGCTGCTGTCACCGCGCGGTGAGCTGCCTGGCCGCCTCGCGGTACGGATCGCCGAGCTGATCGTGCACCGCAACCGCGCCCTGGGCAGCGCGGACATCCGCGTGGACGCGGTGGTGCTCACCGGCGGCCCCGGCGGTCAGCCGGTGTACCGGGCCGAGACGATGCGGTTCAGCAACGTGCACGACGGCGAGCGGCTGCCGATGGACGACGTGCTGATCTACCACGGCCCGGCGGTCGATTTCCTCGACATCGCCGTCTGGGTGTCCCGGGACACCAGCGGGAGCCTCGCGCTCAGTGCGCTGCTCGAGGAGCGGCTGAACAGCCCGGCGCTGCAGGCGGCGGGCGCGGAGATCGCCGGGCTCGCGATGACCGCGCCGCACGCCGCCGCCGCGGTCGCCGTGCTCGGTGCCGGTGCGGTGCTGGTGAACACCGCGTACGAGCTGCTGACCGGAGTGGTCGGGCCGAGCATCGGGCTCTACCGCACCTCCCTGCTCGCCCAGGAGCAGTTCGGCATCGGGCGGCACGAGCGCCACCCGCAGGACTTCTCGTTCACGTACTCGGTCGACGCGGTCGGCTGACCCATCACAAAGGAGTAAACGACATGGCCAAGAAGCTCATCATCGGACAGCAGGAGTGGCAGATCGCCGACGCGGACGCCGAGGACGTCGCCCGGCAGGTCCGGGACGCGATGCTCAACCGCACGACGGTGGAGCTGCCGCTCGCCGACGCCTCGGGCCG
This sequence comes from Nucisporomicrobium flavum, assembly GCF_016464385.1. Taxonomy (GTDB): domain Bacteria; phylum Actinomycetota; class Actinomycetes; order Mycobacteriales; family Micromonosporaceae; genus Actinoplanes; species Actinoplanes flavus_A. The sequence goes on from NZ_JADMLH010000015.1 coordinate 162,214, forward strand.
GGCGGTCACCGTGTTCCTCAACGGGGCGACCGCCTCCAGCGTCGTCCTCGACCTCGACCAGGGACCCCGCCCGAGCGAGATGTCCTGATCCACCGTCGTCCGGGCCGGATCTCCGTCGGGGGTCCGGCCCGTACGTATGCCGGGCGGGGCGCGTACGTATTTCCCCGCAACCGCGCTGACCAGCATTTTCTTCGGTTCTCCGCGCCGCGACGATCGAGCCACCTTCGACATCGAGGAGTGGAACGTGGACAGCAGCGAGGTCCGCCGGTTGGCACGGCGAGGAGAACTCACGGGGCGCGTCGGGGCGGCGCCGGCCGACGAGCGGCGCCGGTTGCGGGTGGAGGCCACCGAGGTCGTCTGGCCGCTGGTGTACCAGCGGGTGACCCGGGCGGCCGAGCGGGCCCGCGGCCACCACCGGTGCGCCTCGGCGGTGCAGCGGCTCGCACCCGAGTGCCTGGACCGCTTCCACGATGACGTCGAGGCCGTGGTCGACGACCTGTTCGCCCATGCGGACCTGCCGATCGCGAATCTCGAGGGCTGGCTGACAATGCGCATGCCCAAGGCGGTCATCGAGGGCTACCGCAAGCGGCGTGGCCGCCGGGGTGCACCGCAGCGGCCGCGGATCCCCATCTGGCTCGCCACGGGGTTGCACGACGACCCGTGGCTCGTCGAACTGGCGAAGGTCGTGCTGGACTGGGCCGGCGTCGACGCCACGGCCGGTGCCTCACTCTGGCCGCTGACCCGGTGGGCGGAGCTGCGGCTGCGGCGTACCGGCGACGTGGCGGCGGACGAGGCGACGGTCGCGGCCGAGGTGGAGGTCGTGCTGACCGCCATGCGCCGGCGCCGTGCCTGGTACGAGAAGAACGTCGAGCGCCCGCTGGGCCGCAAGCAGGCTCCGGTGTGGTTCGCCACGCCCGCCGACGCCGGGTACGCCGAGCCGGACCCGCTGCACCTCGTGGAGCCGTACGAGCGCGACGACGCCCTGTTGAGCGAGCTGGCCGGTCGCGCGATCGACGCCATGACCGAGCAGATCGGGCGCGGCCGGCGGGTCGAGGACGTGGTGACCGAGGTGCTGGGCACGGTGTTCGGCGCGGTGCCCGACTCGTACGAGCTGGACCGGCTCCCCGGCGCGGACCCGCCCGGTCCGGGTCACGTGGTCGCGCTGATCGGCGACCCGGACCGGCTGGAGCGCGTCATCGCCGCGGTCGTGGGCATCCTGCGCGGCCGGTCCGGAGGCGGGGGCGGTCCGTCAGAAGGCAGGTGAGCACCGGAGGGTCATCATGCACACGTCCGACGAACAGCTGCACCACCTGCTCGAACGGGAGCTGCGCGCGGCGGTGGCCGCCCGGATCGAGGACGGCGCCGAGGCCGGTGAGGTGACCGCCGACCTCGTCCGGCGGCTGCGCCGGATCGGTGAGCTGAGGTCCGGGCCGCCCGGTCCCGGCGCGGACGGGTCTAGCGCGGCGGGGTGAACTCGGGCTGGTCCAGGACCCGGAGCCAGCTACCGTCCGGTTGGCGGCGTACGACCTGTGCCCGCGCTCCCGACCCGTCCTTCGGCGGCGTCGAGGTCAGCGCCAGGTCTCCGCTGATCAGCGTCGGCAGGGGCTCTTCCGGCTCGAACGCCGGCAGGTGCGGCAGCGCCTCCTCCCACAGCTTGCGGATGGCCGCCCGGCCCACGGTCTGCCGGCCCGGTGGGTACGCCATCACGGCGTCGTCCTCGTACAGCAGCGCCAGGCCTTCCGCGTCCTTGGCGTTGGCGCGTTCCACGAACAGGCGTGTGAGGTCCTCGGGGCGAAGGGCTTTCTCGTATTCGGTCATGTCATCAGCCTCACGCCACACCGGTGACAAGTCCAACAAATAGTTCTTGCCGAAGGTATGATTCGCGGTCATGGATTTGCGGCAGCTCGAGTACTTCGTCGCCGTGGCCGAGGAGGCCAACTTCACCAAGGCAGCCGAGCGCGTGCACATCACCCAGTCCGGGGTGAGCGCGCAGATCCGGCAGTTCGAGCGCGAGGTCGGCGCCGAGCTGTTCGACCGGTCCTCGCGCATCGTACGGCTCACCGACGCCGGCGTCGCAGCCCTGCCCCACGCGCGGGCCGCCCTCGCCGCGGCCGCCGCCGCACAGACGGCGATCGATCAGGTGAAAGGGCTGGTCCGCGGCCATCTGCGGCTCGGCATGGTGACCGCGTGCACAGTGACGCCGCTGTTCGACGCGCTGGCCGCCTTCCACCGCGCTCATCCGCGCATCGAGGTGACGCTCAGCGAGGGAAACTCCGATGTGCTCGTCGAGGACGTCCGGGCCGGGCGGATCGACATCGCGCTGGTGGGGGCGGCGGGCAGTACGCCGGCGGATCTCGCGTACCGGACGATCGTCAGTGAGGGGCTCGTGGCCCTGGTCCCCGAGGAACATCCGCTGGCGGGTAAGGAGGACGTCGATCTGCGGCGGCTGGGGGCGTACCCGTTGATCTGTCTGCCGGTGGGTACCGGCGTGCGCGCCGTGCTCGACCAGGCGTGCGCGGCGGCGGGGGTGCGGGTGAACGTGGCGCTGCAGGCGACGGCGCCGGGCACCGTCATGGACCTGGCCGCCCGCGGGCTCGGGGTCGCCGTGCTCAGCGCGACGATGGCGGAGGACTCGAAGCTGACCGCCGTGCCGGTCGCGGACGTCGACATTCCGGCGCTGCTCGCGCTGGTGTGGCGCCGGGAGGACAGCACAGTGCTGCGCGCCCTGCTGCCGCACTGCACCGCAGCGGGGCTATGACAGGTTGCCGGTGCAGGCGACCCGGGCCTGGTCGTTCCACTGGGAGGCGTCCAGCACGGCGGTCGCGGTCCGGTCCCGGTCGTCGTCCGTGCGGATCGCGAGGCGTACGGACAGCAGCCCGATCGGCAGCCCGGCCGAGCAGATGATCTTCACGTCCGCGTCGGCCTGCACCGACTCGCCCCGGCGGATCCACCGGTGCTTCTCGACGGCCCGGACGGTCAGGCCCGGCCGGACCACGCTGAAGCTCAGCACGTTCACCGGGAGCGGGCCGGCGTTGACGAGCGTGACCCGGCGGGAGAGCGTGGCGTCGGTGACCTTGCCGTGGACGATCACGCCTCCGATGCCGGCGTCGTTCGACTGCGGACCGGTGTCGGGCAGCACCAGCACCGAGATCTCGTCGTCGAGCGAGCGTTCGGTGCGCTGCCGGAGATAGGTGCCCGTCGCTGCGCTGCCGAGCACCGCGCCGGTTGTGAGGATGGCGAGGGCGGTCAGCAGGCGGCGGGTGGGGCGGCGGGGAGCCGGCGGCGGCGTCGCGACGGGAGGGTGGTCCAGATCGATCACGCTCATGGTCTCTAGAACGTACGACAGCACCTTCGGTGATGGGTACTACGGGGTGACCACCATCCGGCTGTCCCGCCGTGACCATGCGCCGCCGACGTCGTGCAGAGCCACTTTCTCGTACGCGACCGTCAGCCTTCCCGCCGCCGCGTGCCCGGCTGTCAGGCGCAACGAGGCCGACCGCTGCTCCGCCGTCAGCGAGTTGTTGGTGTAGCCGAGGATCTGCAGCGATCCACTGCGCAGCGTCGCCGAGTCCAGGGGAGCGGTCTCACCCGCCGAACTGCCGAGGTTGACGAGGCGGCCGCCCGGTCGCAGCGTACGCAGCGCCGCCGCGGCCGGGACGCCGAAGAGCGGGTCCAGAACCAGATCGACCGGTCCCTCGGCGGCCTCCCGGAACCGTGCGGCCAGCGCCGCCGGGTCGCCGGACAGGTCGCACACCGCCGCTGCGCCCGCGTCGAGGGCGCGCGCCCGCCCGGCCGCGGACCGGGCGGCGCCGATGACGCGACGGGCGCCCGCCAGAAGGGCGAGCTGGACGGCGGCCTGACCGACGACGCCGCCCGCGCCGAGCACGAGCGCCTGCTCACCCGGTTGCAGCCCGCCGCGCCAGGTGAGGGCCATATGCGCGGCGACCGCCGACAGGCCCAGCGCCGCCACCAGCGCGTGGTCGGCGTCCGGCGGCACCTCCACCGTGTCGGCCGCGCGGACGGCGGCGTACTCGGCGAGGCTGCCGTCGCCCGGGCGCATGCCGGCCGTGGTCGGGAACCACACCGCGACGCCGTCCTCGCGCACGCCGACGCCCTGCACCCCGGGCACGTACGGGGTCACCGGCGCGCCGAAGTACGACGTACCCGTGGCGCAGAGCAGATCCAGCGGGGTGATGGACGCAGCGGTGACCCGTACCAGGATCTCGTCGTCTGCCGGGGTGGGCAGCGGGCGTTCGCCGACCGCCGGCGGTGACCCGCACTCGTGCAGCAGCGCGGCGCGCATCACGTCGCGATGTCGGGGTACGGCAGGTTGAAGTGCGCGAGCCGGGCCCCGTACGCCTTCTGGTATTCGAGCGGCCCGTGGTCGCGTTCGAACATCGCGATGAACAGGGTGAGCGTCAGGAACGGGTGGGCGCCCAGCTCGAACAGCTTGACGTGGTCGTGGGCGGTCAGCGCCTCGCGTTCCTCGTCGGTGAACCGCAGCCACGTGGAGGCCTCGCCGGCGTGGCAGTTGAGCACCGCGTTGGCGCGCTCGGCCTCCCACCACTCCACCGTCTCGCGCGGCTGTTCCCGGTAGCGTTCGACCAGCTCGGGGTCGCGGTCGATGGTGAACAGGAACTTGTCCACGAGGTACTTGCTCATCGCGGCGCTCCGTTCGGGTACCAGGTGAAGTACGCCTCCATGGTGTGGAACAGGTCGAGGCTGTCCACGTAGTCGGCTTTCTGGCCGGCGCCGGCGACGCCCATCATCAGCATGAAGTCCATGAAGCCGTGGGTGGCGTTGCCGGGGGAGTGCAGGCTGTCCAGCGTGACCTCGGCCAGGCAGCGGTCCAGGTCGCCGGTGGCGATCCACTCGACGGCCTTCTGATCGAACTCCGGGTCGGGGCCGTGCGGGCCGAACTGGCGCGGGCCGCCGAGCTCCAGCGACAGGTGGCCGGTGCCGATGACCGCGACGCGCAGGTGGCTCGGCCAGCTCTCGACGATCTCCCGGATCGCCTGGCCGAGCTGGACGAAGCGCTTCGGCTGCGGCAGCGGCGGCGCGAAGATGTTGGTGTAGATCGGCACGATCGGCAGGTCGGCCTCGGGCCGCAGCGTGATGATCGGGCAGGTGACGCTGTGGTCGATCCGCAGCTCGTTGCTGAACGCCAGGTCGAAGCCCTCGTCGAGGCCGGCGCGCAGGATGTGCGCGGACAGGTCCTCCTGCCCCTTGAGCAGCATCCGCGGCAGGCCGAACTCGCGCTCCTCGTTGTACCAGTTGGCGTCGTAGAACGGCGCCTTGCCGACGAGGAACTGCGGCATGTTGTCCAGCCACAGCTGGTGGAAGTGGTCGGAGCCGACCATCACCAGCACGTCCGGGTTCGCCCTCGTGAGCGTCTGCCGAAAGGCGGTGATCTTCCGTACCCACTCGTCGGCGAACGGCGGCCGGTCCTCGCCGGTGGAGGTGCTGGCCCGGTAGTAGAAGGGATGGTGGGTGGAGGCTATGACCGCGACGACTTCAGCCATGGCGACCTTTCTTAATCCTCGTAGACCGCGTTGCGGTCGACCGTCAGGTAGATGTCCATGCCGAGCGGCCGGCGCCGCTCCTCGGCGAGGTGCCCGAGCAGGCCGGCGGCCCGGGCCAGCAGCGCGAAGCCGCGCAGCAGGTCGATCGGCAGGCCGAGGTCGGCCAGGGCCGCCCCGCACACCCCGGCGCCGTTGAGCGGCAGGGTCCGGTTCAGAACCTGCGGGTGTACGCGCCCGATCGCCTCGAACAAGCGCAGGTGGGGGCCCTTGAGCCCCTCCTCGTCCGCGATCGCCATGAGCACCGGCGTCCGCGGGTCCTGCTGTTTGTGCACGGGGTGACCGAGCCCCGGCACGAACTTCTTCGCCTCGCGGGCCTTGCGTACCGCTTCGAGCGCGAGGGCGTCGTAGTCGGGATCGGGTCCGGCGTCCGCGAGCGTGGAAGCCAGGAACCGTCCACAGTCCTCGGTCACGCCCAGGAACCGGCTGCCGCCGCCGAGCAGGCCCGCGGCGAGCGCGCCCTGCAACGACTCCGGGGCGCTCAGGTACGTCAGCCGCGCCGCGATCGCCGTCGGGGTGAACCCGTGGTCGGCGAGCGCGACGAGCACCGCCTCGAACACCCGCGTCTCGCCGGGCGTGGGCCGCCGGCCGGCGACGAGCCAGTACGCCAGCTCGCCGAACCCGACCTTGCCCATGAGGTCGGCCGCCAGGTCCTGGCCGAGCAGTCGGATCTGCTTCTCGTCGGACGTACCGAGCGAGGTGGGGAAGTTCAGTCCTGCATCAGCCATGTACGGATCTCCTCACCGTGTTCGTCCAGGCCGGGCGGGGGCAGCTCGTAGCCGGCCGGGGTGTCCGAGAACGTGATCGGATTCCGTACGCCGGGCACACCCCCCACCGTGACCACCGGGTCGAGCCCCAGCTCCTCGGCCAGCGCCACGCCGCCGTCGATCGTGTTGATCGGTGCGCAGGGCACCCCGGCGGCGAGCAGCTCGCGGAACCATTCGTCCTTCGTACGCTTGCTCAGCCGCTCCACCAGGATCGGGCGCAGCTGCTCGCGGTTGGCGGTGCGGTCCTGGTTGCGCCCGAAGCGCGGGTCGTCGGGCAGCTCGGGCAGGTCGAGCACCTGGCACAGCTTGCGGAACTGCCCGTCGTTGCCCGCGATGACGATCAGCTCGCCGTCCGAGGTGGGCAGCGGCTCGTACGGGAACAGGCTCGGGTGCGCGTTGCCCATCCGGAACGGGACCGTGCCGCCGGCGACGTAGCCGCTCGAGTGGTTGACCAGCCCGGACAGCGCGGAGGACAGCAGGTTGACCTCGACGTGCTGGCCGGCGCCGGAGGCCGCCCGATGGTGCAGGGCGGCGAGGATGCCGATGTTCGCGTGCAGCCCGGCCATGACGTCGAAGACCGAGATGCCGGCCCGGTACGGCGGCCCGTCCGGATCCCCGGTGAGGCTCATCAGCCCCGAGATCGCCTGCACCATGAGGTCGTACCCGGGGTAGTTGGCGCCCGCGCCGGTGCCGAAGCCGCTGATCGACGCGTACACGACCTTGCTGTTGGCGGCCGCGACCGAGTCGTAGTCGAGGCCGAACCGCTTGAGCCCGCCCGGCCGGAAGTTCTCGATCATCACGTCGGCCCGGTGCGCGAGCCGCCGGGCGACCTCCAGATCCTCGGGGTTCTTGAGATCCAGCGCGATCGAGCGCTTGTTGCGGTTGATGCCCAGGTAGTACGTGGACACGTCGTCGCGGACCGGCGGCATCCACGTCCGGGTGTCGTCGCCGCCGGGTCCCTCCACCTTGACCACCGTGGCACCGAGGTCGGCGAGCAGCATCGTCGCGTACGGCCCGGCGAGGATCCGGGAGAAGTCCGCGACGAGCAGTCCGTCCAGTGCGCCCATGAGCCGCCTCTCCAGGTTGTGCCCGCATAGCGGACAGATGTCCGTCAGTTTGCTGCTGCTTCACCATGGATGTCAACGAGAAACCTTGACAGCCCCCTGAGGCGGTCACACACTGACCGCCAGACGGACGCCTGTCCGCCGCTGTGAGGGAGGGTCATGGCTGACTCAGTTCTTTTCCGCAACGGCACCGTTCTGACGATGGACGACCAGCACACCGTTCTCACCGGCGCCGACGTGCTCGTGGTCGGCGAGCGCATCGCCGAGGTCGGCACCGGCCTCACCGCGCCCGATGGTGCGACCGTGATCGACGCGTCCGGCGGCATCGTGATGCCGGGCATGATCGACACCCACCGGCACATGTGGCAGACCGCGATGCGCGGGTACGGCGCCGACTGGACGCTCACCCAGTACTTCGTCTGGTACTACCTCGAGTCCGGCAAGCTGTTCCGGCCCGAGGACGTGTACGCCGGCAACCTCCTCGCCGCGATCGAGGCCATCGACGCCGGCGTCACCACGACCGTCGACTGGTCGCACGGACTCCAGACCCCGCAGCACGCCGACGCCGCCGTGGACGCGCTGCAGGCGGTGCCCGGGCGGTTCGTGCTCGCGTACGGCAACATCCAGCAGGGCCCGTGGGAGTGGGCGACCAGCCCCGAGTTCCGCGACTTCGTCAACCGGCGCCTGTCCGGCGGCGACGACATGCTCGGCTTCCAGATGGCCTTCGACGTCACCGGCGACCCGTCGTTCCCCGAGAAGGCGGCGTTCGAGGTGGCGCGGGAGCTGGGCGTACCGGTCACCACGCACGCCGGCGTCTGGGGCGCGACGAACGACGACGGCATCCGCCTCATGCACGAGAACGGCTTCATGACCCCGCAGACCGTGTACGTGCACGCGGCGACGCTGACCCACGACTCGTACCACCGCATCGCCGCGACCGGCGGCTCGGTGTCCGTCTCGACCGAGAGCGAGCAGAGCGCCGGCCAGGGCTACCCGCCCACCTGGATGCTGCGCGACCACGGCATCCCGGTCTCGCTGTCGATGGACACCAGCGTGTGGTGGAGCGGCGACCTGTTCTCGGCGATGCGGACGACGCTGGGCGCCGACCGTTCCCGCGAGCACATGGAGGCGCACGGCCGCGCCGAGACGGTCACCCACGTGCACCTGCGCGCCGAGCAGGTCGTCGACTGGGCCACCCGCGGCGGCAGTAAGGCGCTGGGGCTCGACTCGCTCGTCGGCAGCCTCGAGCCGGGCAAGAAGGCCGACGTCGTGCTGCTCAAGAACGACCACTCGCCGGTCATGACGCCGATCCTGCACCCGTACGGTCACGTCGCGTTCCAGGCGCAGCGCGGCGACGTCGACACCGTCGTGATCAACGGTCGGATCGTCAAGCGCGACGGCCGGCTGGTCGGCGTCGACCTCGCCGCCGCCCGTACCGCCGTCGAGCGCACGATCGAGCACTTGCGCTCGACGATGGGCGAGGAGGCGTGGCTCAAGGGCATGAACCCTGACATCCCGGAAACCAAGGTGATGGACAACCCGTACACCTACACCGAGTGGGACGCCGGCTCGGCGCAGTGGAAGCATTAGCGCGTGCCACGCGAAGCCGGACCTGACTTCATCGAGGCCCTCGCGCGGGGGCTGGACGTGCTGCGCAGCTTCCGGCCGGGCCGCCGGGTGTCGACGCTCAGTGAGATCGCCGCCGACACCGGGCTGGCCCGGCCCACGGTCCGCCGGATCCTGCTGACCCTCGCCGAGCTCGGGTACGTGCGCGGCGAGGAGCGTGGGTACGCCCTCACCCCGCGCGTCCTCGAGCTCGGCATGGCGTACGTGCACAGCCTCGACATGTGGGACGTGGCCCGGCCGCACATGGAACGGCTCGTCGCGCAGACCGGCGAGTCGACGTCCATGGCCCAGCTCGACGGCTCGGACATCGTGTACGTGGCGCGGGTCGCCGTACCCAAGATCGTGACGCTGTCCGTCTCCATCGGCACCCGCTTCCCGGCGCCGGCCACCTCCATGGGCAAGGTGCTGCTCGCCGCCCTGGACCCGGCCGAGCTGGACTCGGTCCTGGCGCAGCCCACCCGCTCGGGGATCGACGCGCGGTGGCAGCCGCAGCGGGACGAGCTGGACCGCTCGCTGCGCGAGGTGCGGGCCAAGGGCTGGGCGCTCGCCGACCAGGATCTCGCGCTGGGCATCCGGTCCATCGCGACCGGCGTGCGCAACGGCGACGGCCGGGTGGTGGCGGCGCTGAACGTGACCGTGCACGCCGCCGAGACGTCTGTCGATAAGTTGACAGGCCATCACCTGCCGCTGCTCCTGCACGCGGCCGCAGACATAAGCCACGACTGGTCTTTGCGGGATTCCGCACCGATCGTGGTCCGCGCCTGAGAGGTTCACTCACCCGGTTATGAAGCCCCGCCTACTGGCAGGAACCGGGTGCTTACGGGCAGGATCGGGCCCATGACGACCCCCGGCCGCCTGCCGTACCCCGTCACCCTCTCCGGGGACGGCATCACCTTGCGCGAGTGGCGGGACGACGACCTCGACGAGCTGGTCGCGATGCTCGACGAGCCCGACATCGCCCGGTGGACCCCGATGCCGTCGCCGTTCGACACCGAGGCCGGCATCGCGTACCTGAAACGTGCCCGGCAGGGCCGCGTCAGCGGTCAGCGCATCCAGCTCGTGATCACCACGGACGGCGTGAAACCGCTGGGTGAGGTCCTGCTCTTCGGCGTCGACGCCGGACTGCGGGAGGCCGAGCTGGGATACCTGGTGTCCGCTCAGCACCGCCGGCGCGGGCTCGCTGCCGGGGCGCTCTCCCTGCTCTCCGCGTACGCCCGCAGCACGCTGAAGCTGAGCAGGCTGCTGCTGCGCATCGATCCCGGGAACACGGCCAGCACCGCCGTGGCGCGCCGCTGCGGGTACCGCCTCACCGGCGAGCCGCCCATCCTGCAGGAGGGCCCGTACGGCCCCAGCAGCCTCGACACGTGGGAGCTGGTCTCGGTCGGCGGGGGAAGCCGGATGGAGCGGCTGAGAAATGTCGCATCCCGGCGGTACGGTCGTCGCGGCTGAGATTTTCGTTCGGCGGAGGTGGTGCACATGGAGGTGGACCGCAGGCAGGCCATGGCATACCGGGTGGCCGCGCTCGGGCTGGCGGACCGCGGGTCGCAGCGCCCCGGCGACCTCGACGTGCTCGACCTCGGCGTGCAGGAGTACACGCCGGGTTCGGCCCAGGTCGCGCTCGCGGCCCGCACGGATGCGGCGCTCGACGACGACCGGCTGCTCACCGTGTGGGCGGCCTGGGGAGCGCCGCACCTGCACCGCCGCCGCGACCTCGGCCGGATCGTCAAGGCGCTGTGGCCGCTCAGCGACGCCGACGCCTCGGCCCGCATCAAGAGCGGCCAGATCCCCGACGGCGTGAAGCTGGGCGTCAAGGCGTTCGAGGCGACCGCCGCGGCGTTCCGGGAGGTGGTCACGCGGTCCATGCCCCGGGGCGAGGCGAGCACCGAGGTCAGCCGGCGGGTGCCGCGCGAGCTGACGTACGACTGCCGCACCTGCCGCGCGCGGCACATCGCCGGCAACGTCTGGCAGGTCGCCGGCCTGGCGGGTGGCGTCCAGGTGGAGTCCCGCGGCAAGGACGCGACGCTCGGCCCGATCCGCAACGCGCCGCCGCAGCCCGCCGCGAACGAGGGCATCGAGCAGCTGATCCTGACCTACCTGCGCTTCCTCGGCCCGGCCGGCCCGGCGGAGGTCGCGAAGTACCTGGGGACCGCCACCGCCGAGATCAAGAAGGTGTGGCCCGCCGACGGCCTCGAGGAGGTGCGCCTCGACGGCCGGAAGACGTGGATCCCGGCCGGCTCGGCGGCGGCGCTGGCCTCGGCCGGCCCGGTCCGCGGAGTGCGCTTCGTCCCGGCGATGGACGCGCTCCTGCAGGCGCGCGACCGCGACGTGCTCCTGCCGGAGCGGGCGCAGCAGAAGGAGGTGTGGCGCGTTCTCGGCAACCCGGGCGTGATCCTGGTGGACGGGGAGATCGCCGGGGTGTGGCGGGCCAAGATGGCCGGCCGCAAGCGGGTGGAGCTGACCGTGACGCCGTTCGGGACGCTGACCGCCCGGAGCCGGAAGCCGCTCGAGGAGGAGGCGGGGGTGGTCGCCCGGGCCCGCGAGGTGCCGGAGGCCACGGTGGCCTACAGCTGAGCCGTCACAGCCTTCACCACGCGGGTGGCAGCGCGTCGGGGCTGTCGGCGCCGGCTCCGGGGCGGCAGCGGTAGCCGATCGCGACCATGATGACCAGGGCCCAGACGCCCGCGACGATCGCCGCGGCCCACCACCCCACGACGGCGAGGACCAGGGCCGCCGCCCACACGACGGTGGCGGCGAGAATCAGCGACAGCGGCACGTGCCGGCGGGCCGGGCGGCCACCGGCCATGCGGGAGCAGAAGTCGGGGTCTTCGCGGCGCAGCTGTCGTTCCAGCTGAGCCAGCCGGCGGCTGTCTTCCTTGCTGAGCATGGCGCACCTCCGGCGAGGCCCGGACTGTAGGGGCACAACGACCGGGACTCGGCGGAACTACCCCGATCGATGGGTCCATTGTTACCCGCAGGTCACAGAATTCATACCGTTCGGGGGCTTGTGTTCAAGGCCGTCACATGCAGAACGGCGGCGGGCCGTGCCATGGCTCGGCCCGCCGCGTGGCCGTGCGGCGCCGTCAGCTGGCCGCCTGTGGGGTCGTGCGGTTGGCGCGGAAGACCCAGATGCGCATGAGCAGGAAGCGGACCCCCGTCGCCACGAGGTTGGCCGCGATCAGCACCCCGAGCTCCACGGCGGTCGGCGGGCTGGTGACGGCGTGCAGGACCGCCAGGGAGCCGCTGGTCAGGCCGAGGCCCACGGCGAAGACCACGAGACCCTGGGCCTGGTGCCGCCAGGCGCCGTCGGTGCCGCGTACCCGGAAGGTGAGCCGGCGGTTCGCGGCCGTGTTGGCGATCGCCGTCGCGAGCAGCGCAACCAGGTTGGCGGCCTGCGGGCCCATGCCGGTGCGCAGCAGCGCGAACAGCACGAGGTACGCCAGCGTGCTGGCGACGCCGACCGCGGCGAAGCGCAGGAGCTGACCGGTCAGGCCCGCGGGGACGCCCGCGACCGGCAGCGGGTTGCGGCCGAGCTGCTCGCGCAGGGCGGCGAGCGGGAGGCGGCCGGTGCCCAGGGCGCGGGTGAGGCGGGCGATGCCGCGCAGGTCCGCCATCGCCGTGGCCACGATGTCGACGCGGCTGTCCGGGTCGTCCACCCAGTCCACCGGGACCTCGTGGATGCGCAGGCCGGCGCGCTCGGCGAGGACCAGCATCTCGGTGTCGAAGAACCAGCCGGTGTCCTCGACCATCGGCAGCAGCCGGGCGGCCACGTCGGCGCGGATGGCCTTGAAGCCGCACTGGGCGTCGGAGAAGCGCGCCGAGAGGGTGCCGCGCAGCAGCAGGTTGTAGCCGCGGGAGATGAACTCGCGTTTGGCGCCGCGGACGACCCGGGAGCCGCGGGCGAGGCGCGAGCCGATCGCCAGGTCCGAGTGGCCGGAGATGAGCGGCGCGACCAGCGGCAGCAGCGCGCCCAGGTCGGTCGACAGGTCGACGTCCATGTACGCCAGCACCGCCGCGTCGGAGTGCGTCCACACCTGCTTCAGGGCCCGGCCGCGTCCCTTCTCGGCGAGGCGTACGGAGGTCACGTCGGGCAAGGTCCGGATGAGCCGGCGGGCCACGTCCGGCGTGGAGTCGGTGCTCGCGTTGTCGGCGATCGTGATCCGGAACCGGTACGGGAACTCGGCCGCCAGGTACGCGTGCAGCCGGCGGACACAGGGCTCGAGGTCGATCTCCTCGTTGTAGACCGGGACGACGACGTCGAGGACCGGCGCGACGACCCGGTCCCGCGCGGCGGACTGCGAGGGCGACGTGGTGGAGAGGCTCATGTCATCAAGGTCGTCCGCGCCGCTTTGACCCCTGTGTGGCGAGCCTGTGGCGTGACTGTGAGGGAAGTGCCGCAGGCGGCCCCCGGAACCGGGAGCCGCCTGCGGGCTGTCGTGACGGATCACTTGGTGGCGGTCAGGTCGTAGATGGTGACGCCGTCGACCGTCTGCGACGGGAACGTCTCGGCGACCCAGGAGGCGATCTGCGAGCCGGCGTTGCTGCCGCCGGTGCCGCCGCCACGGCCGCCGCCGAAGCCGCCCCCGCCGATGAAGTAGTGGATCTTCTTCTCGGCCACGTACTGCTGGAATTGGGCGAGGGTGGGGGACGGGTCGCTGCCGTTGAAGCCGCCGATCGCCATGACCGGGTCCTCGGTCGCGAGCTGGTAACCCGAGGCGCTCTGCGAACCGACGGCCGCCGCGACCCAGGTGTACTGGTCCGCGTTCGCGTCGAGCAACGCCTTCAGCTGGTCGCTGACCGTGGACGCGTCGAGCAGGCCGCCCATCCCGCCGCCGCGCATTCCTCCGTCGCGGAAGCCGCCCTGCGGGGGCGTGCCTGGTTGGGTGGTTCCGCCCTGCTGCGTGCCGGTCCCGGTGGCACCGGGGAAGCCGCCGCCGGGGAAGCCGCCTCCGGGGAAGCCGCCGCCGGGGAAGCCGCCTCCGGGGAAGCCACCCGGGCCGCCGCGGCCGCCGCGGCCCCCGCCCGGGCCGAAACCGCCCTGCGTCGCCGGGCCGGCCGACGGAATCGACCCGGTGTGCGGTTCGGACGCCGTCTGCACCGCGTACGCCGCCGGGCCGGCGAGCACCGCGCCCAGCGCGAGCCCCGCACTGGCCAGGGCCACCTTCGCGGGCAGCCGCAGCGAGGCGAGCACCCCGAGGGCCGCCACGACGCCGCCGATCAGCACGACCCAGCGCAGCCACGGCACGAAGTCCGGGCTCCAGCCGAGCATGTGCCATGACCACCAGGCGGTCACGCCGATCGCCGCGGCCAGCGTCAGCGCGGCGAAGACGTTGCGCCGGTGCCGCCACAGCAGCGCCGAACCCATGCCGACCACCGCACCGACGGCCGGCGCCAGCGCCACCGTGTAGTACGCGTGGAAGATGCCCTGCATGAAGCTGAAGACCAGCGCGGTGCCGACGAGCCAGCTGCCCCACAGGATCAGCCCGGCCCGCAGCCGGTCCGTCCGCGCCGAGCGCAGCGTGAGCACGAGCCCCGCCACCAGGACGATCAACGCGGCGGGCAGCAGCCAGGAGACCTGACCGCCCTGGGCGGCGTCGAACATGCGCAGGATGCCGGTCTCGCCCCAGCCGCCCCCGCCGCCGTTGCCGCCGCCGCCACCGACGCTGCCGGTCTCGTCGCCGTTGAGCCGGCCGAGGCCGTTGTAGCCCAGCGTCAGCTCGAGCAGGCTGTTGTTCTGCGACCCGCCGATGTACGGCCGCATCGACGCCGGCACCAGCTCGACGATCGCGATGTACCAGCCCGCCGACACGACGACGGCCAGCCCGGCCAGCACCAGTTGCCAGAGCCGCCTGCCGAGCTTCGGCGGCCCGGCGACCAGGTACGCCAGCGCGTACGCCGGCACCACGAGCAGCGCCTGCAGCATCTTGGTGAGGAAGCCGAAGCCGACGAACGCCCCGGCCAGCAGCAGCCACCACGTCGACCCGTTCTCGATCGCCCGGACGGTCGCGTATGCCCCGGCGACCATGAGCAGCACGAGCAGCGCGTCCGGGTTGTTGAACCGGAACATGAGCACGGCGATCGGGGTCAGCGCCGACACCGTGCCCGCGACGAGGCCGGCGGCGGGGCCGTACCAGCGGCGGACCGTGGCGAAGAGCAGGCCGGTCGTGGCGACGCCCATCAGCGCCTGCGGGACCAGGATGCTCCACGAGCTCAGGCCGAAGAGGCGTACGGACAGCGCCATCACCCACAGCGAGGCGGGCGTCTTGTCCACGGTGATCGAGTTCGCCGCGTCCGAGGAGCCGAAGAAGAACGCCTTCCAGCTCTCCGATCCGGCCTGGACGGCCGCCGAGTAGAAGGAGTTGCCCCAGCCCGACGCGCCCAGGCCCCAGATGTAGAGAACTCCGGTGAGCAGGAGCAGCGAGATCAGCGCTGGGCGTACCCACGGCGCGTCGCGGGCCGCGGGGGGTTCGGCCGGCGGATACCCCGGCTCCACCGTCGGCGGTACGGGCAACGTCGATGTCATCATGGGTCCTTAAGGCAGGCGGAAGCACTTGACCCTCGTACTGTCTTCCGCCCGCCTGTCGGGCCCTTATGCCCTTACTGTGCGGCCGCTGTGAGGCTCGAACGGCGCTTCGCGGAGGCCGCGGCGAGGCGCTCCAGCACCGCCACGGTCGGCTCCCAGCCCATGCACGCGTCGGTGACGCTCTGGCCGTACGTGAGCTCCCCGCCCAGGTCCTGGCGCCCCGGGACGAGGAAGCTCTCCAGCATCACGCCGCGGATGCCCCGCTGCCCGGCCTCCAGCTGCCCGGCGATGTCGTCGGCCACGATCGGCTGGCGCAGGTGGTCCTTGTTGCTGTTGCCGTGCGAGCAGTCGACCACCACCCGCTCGGGCAGGCCCGCGTCCCGCAGCAGCGCGAGCGACGCCTGCACGTCCTCGGCGCTGTAGTTGGGGCCCTTGCCGCCGCGCAGGACGAGGTGGCAGTCCGGGTTCCCGGTGGTGTGCATGATCGCCGGGGTGCCGGAGACGTCGATGCCGGGGAAGACGTGCGGCACGGCCGCGGCGTTGATCGCGTCGATGGCGGTGGCGATGCTGCCGTCCGGGCGGTTCTTCATGCCGATCGGCATGGACAGGCCGGAGGCGAGCTGGCGGTGCACCTGCGATTCGACCGTACGGGCGCCGATCGCGCCCCACGCCACGGTGTCGGCGATGTACTGCGGCGTGATCGGGTCGAGGAACTCCACGGCGACGGGCAGGTCCCGTTCGAGCACCTGCAGCAGCAGGGCCCGGGCGGTCCGCAGCCCCTTGCTCACGTCCCCGGTGCCGTCGAGCGCGGGGTCGTTGATGAGGCCCTTCCAGCCGACGGTCGAGCGCGGCTTCTCGAAGTACACCCGCATGACGATCAGCAGGTCGTCGGCGAGGCGTTCGCGCTCGGTGGCGAGGCGGTCGGCGTACTCGGCGGCGGCCGCGGGGTCGTGCACCGAGCAGGGCCCGACCACGACGAGCAGGCGGGGATCTCGGCCGTCCAGGACGGCCTCCACCTGCCGCCGGCCGTCCAGCACGCTCGCGGAGAGCTCGTGGGTCAGCGGCAGCTCGTGGTGCAGCAGGGCGGGGCTCATCAGCGGGACGACGCGTTCGATGCGGTGGTCGCTGACCCGCTGGACCTCGGGAATGGTCACGGCTGTCTTCCTTCTCCGCCGGCGTCCCCGGGGCCGGCGTCCCCGAGCTCAGGCCGGCTCGTCGCAAACGAAAAGGCAGCGACTCAAGTGTCGCTGCCTCTGCCGGCCCTGCTGGGGTGTCTCAGGTCATGAACTCATGGCCGAGGCACCGGCGGAGCCGGCCTCGTAAACCACGAATACCACTGGGACACGAGGCGATGGTAGCCCATCGCCGGGAACGCGTGTCCGTCAGCCGGGGTATGGGCACATGCAAGTTGCGTGTGCTGACATGAGACGCATGAACAACGCGAGCGCGCCGTACCTCCTGGAGGGTCTGGCCGATCTCTCCCCGGCCGAGCGGTACCAGGCGGTCTCGGTGGTGGTGCTGCGGGTGTGGGAGACGCCGCAGCTCCTGCTCGGGGAGATCCCGCCGGCCCAGGCGCTGGCGGCGATCGCGGCGGTCGCCGCGGGGCTGCCCGGCGCCCAGGGCCGGCCCTGGCTGGACGACCGGCTGCGCGCCGCTGCGGTGCCCGGCGTGACCGGCGAGCTGGCCGGCCGCGCGCTGTGCGCCCTGGACGTGCTCGTGGGCCGCGACCGCGAATCGGTCCCGCTCGAACTGCACGTCTCCGACGGCGACGCGGCGGGCGCGCTACTGGACGACCTGCGTGACGTACTCATGGACGGGCTCCGGCGCGGCCTGTAGCTCCGGGCCCGCCGGCAGCCGGACGGTGAACTCCGTACGGCCCGGAACGCTGTCCACGTCCACCGTGCCGCCGTGCGCGCTCACCACCGCGTGCACGATGGACAGGCCGAGGCCCGTACTGCCGGCCGCCCGCGACCGCGAGCTGTCCCCGCGCGCGAACCGTTCGAAGATCTTCGGCTGCAGCTCCCGCGGGATGCCCGGCCCGGCATCCGTCACCCGGATCACCGCCGCGCCCTGCTCCTGTCCCACGCCGACCGTCACGGTCGTCCCCTCCGGCGTGTGCGTCCGGGCGTTGGCCAGCAGGTTCGCCAGCACCTGGTGGAGGCGCTGCTCGTCACCGGTCACCGTGACCGGCTCCTCCGGCAGGTCCAGCTGCCAGTCGTGGCGTGGGCCCGCCGCGTGCGCGTCGCTCACCGAGTTGACGACCAGCATCGTCAGGTCCACCGGGTCGTGCGCCAGCGGCCGTCCCGCGTCCAGCCGGGCCAGCAGCAGCAGGTCCTCCACCAGGGCGGTCATCCGCTTCGCCTCGGACTCCACCCGGCCCAGCACGTGGCGGATCTCGTCGGGCACCGGCTGGCGGCTGCGGCGGCTCAGCTCGGCGTAGCCGCGGATCGCCGCCAGGGGGGTGCGCAGCTCGTGGCTCGCGTCGGCGACGAACTGGCGTACCTGCGTCTCGCTGGCGTGCCGCGCCTCCAGCGCGTTGCCGACGTGGTCGAGCATCCGGTTCAGCGCGGCGCCGACGGCGCCGACCTCGGTGCGCGGGTCGGTGTCGGCCTCGGGCACCCGCTGGGCGAGGTCCACCTCGCCACGGTCCAGCTCCAGCTCGGAGACGCGGGTCGCGGTCGCCGCGACCCGGTTCAACGGCTTGAGCGTACGGCGGATGATCACGGCTCCGGCCCACCCCGCGGCGACCAGCGCGAGCAGCACCGCCCCGCCGGTGACCAGCGCGACGGCGAGCAGCGTCTGATCGGTTTCCTTGAGCGGGAGCGCCGCGACGACGACGCCGTCCTGGGTGGTCGTCGAGACGACGCGGTAGTCACCCAGGTCGCCCAGGTCGACGTCGGTGGGATCATTGTTCGGGGTCACCGCGCTCAGCTGCGTGACTGTCGCGCCGGGCAGGGGCGTGTACTGGAAGTTGGGGAAGCCCTCGTCGTCCGCCCGCAGCGTGACAATGCCGCCGTCCACGCCGCCGGTCGCGGTGAGGTTCAGGAAGATCGAGCCGTCCCGGGCACCGGGCGGCACCCGGCCGCTGAACTGGCCGCCGCCGAGGTGCGGCTCGCCGCCGGGGAAGCCCGGCCACTTCTGCGCGCGGCCCGCCGTCTCCTGGAGCTGGGTGTCGAGGCGCTTGTAGAGCGTGTTGTGCAGGTAGATCTCGGCGGTGGCGCCGACGACCAGGCCGAGGACCGTCAGTAGCACGACCATGATCGCGATGAGCCGGGTCCGCAACGACCAGCCCGCCGGGGAACGCCAGCGGGCCGGTGGGGTGGCGACGGCGGTGGGCAACGGTCA
Organism: Nucisporomicrobium flavum; assembly: GCF_016464385.1. Taxonomy (GTDB): domain Bacteria; phylum Actinomycetota; class Actinomycetes; order Mycobacteriales; family Micromonosporaceae; genus Actinoplanes; species Actinoplanes flavus_A. Next base: position 181,115 of record NZ_JADMLH010000015.1, read on the forward strand.
GTCCGCCGGCTTCAGCACGTAACCCGCGCCGCGCATCGTGTGGATCATCGGGGCCCGGCCTGCGTCGATCTTCTTGCGCAGGTACGAGATGTAGAGCTCGACCACGTTCGCCTGGCCACCGAAGTCGTAGTTCCACACCCGGTCGAGGATCTGGCTCTTGCTGAGCACCCGGCGGGGGTTGCGCATGAGGTAGCGCAGCAGCTCGAACTCCGTGGCGGTCAGCGTGACCAGGTCGCCGCCGCGGCGTACCTCGTGGCTGTCCTCGTCGAGGGTGAGGTCGCCGACGACGAGCTCGGAGTCGGCCCGCATCGGCGAGTGGCCCATCCGGCGCATCAGCCCGCGCAGCCGGGCCACGACCTCCTCCAGGCTGAACGGCTTGGTCACGTAGTCGTCGCCGCCCGCGGTGAGGCCGGTGACGCGGTCCTCGACCGAGTCCTTCGCGGTCAGGAACAGCACCGGGACCTCGGGCGTCTCGCCGCGCAGCCGGCGCAGTACCTCGAGGCCGTCGATGTCCGGGAGCATCATGTCGAGCACCACGGCGTCCGGGCGGAAGTCGCGCGCGGTGCGTACGGCCGTCAGCCCGTCGCCCGCGCTGCGTACGTCCCAGCCCTCGTACCGCAGCGCCATGGAGAGCAGTTCCGCCAGAGTGGGCTCGTCGTCGACCACGAGGACGCGGACCGGGCCGCCGTCGGGCCGGCGGAGCTCGCTGCTGGGGTCTGCGTTCGCCATCGTCATGCCCCTACTGTCGCGAGCGGCGCTTTGCGGCACCTATCCGCTTCCTGTGTAGCACCTGTGGGTCCGTTCCCCATCCGGAACGGCCGGCGGCGGCCGGCGCCGCGGTGGCCGCGGTGCTGACGTCGCGGCGGGGGGTGTGTCGGAATCGGACTAAAGGCCCAATACTCCGCATAATTTCCCGCGTTATACCGGGCGGCGGGTATCGGGCGGCGGAGCGGAGACACGGGTGCGACACCGGATCGGAACGGCGCTCGCCGCGCTCGCCATGGTCGCCCTGACGGCGGCGCCGGCCGCTGCGGACGCACCGTACCCGGCCGGGGTCAGCGCGGACGACCTGCGGGCCGCCGGTGTGAGCGAGGGTGTCGTCGCGGTCGGTGGGAAGCACTCCTGCACGGTCAGCAGCCTCGGCGACGTCCACTGCTGGGGTGACGACTCGTCCGGGCAGCTCGGCGACGGGGCCCGCCCGCACACCGGCGGGCAGGCGGTGTTCGCCTTCCGGACCGCGGTGCAGGTCGACGCCGGGCGGGCGCACACCTGCGCGGTCGGCGCGGACGGGAACGCGTACTGCTGGGGGGACAACTCCGCGGGGCAGCTGGGGACCGGTACGGCCGGGAACCGCGACGAGCCGGCCGAGGTCGCCGGGCTCGACGGGCACCTGATCGTGCAGGTCGCCACGGGCGCCCGGCACACCTGCGCGGTCGACGACGAGGGCGCCGCCTGGTGCTGGGGCGACGGCTCGGCGGCGCCCGTACGGGTCACCGGCATCGCCGGCCCGATCGTCGACCTCGCCGCCGGCGGGAACACCACCTGCGCGGCCACCGCCGGGGGAGCGGCGTACTGCTGGTCCTCGGGAAAGGCGCCGACGCGCGTACCGGGGGTGAAGGGGATCCGGCAGGCCGCGGTCGGATGCTTCCTCGACGCAGACGGGCGCGCCTTCTGCGGAGGAGCGAAGCCGGACACCGGCGGGGCGGCGCTCGACCGCATCAGCGCTGCCGGCGACCAGGTCTGTGGCATCGACCGCGAGGGGCGCACGTCCTGCTGGACGAAGGACGGGCGCCGCGACATCGACGGCAGGATGCGGGACCTCGACGTGGGTACGCGCCACGCGTGCGGCGTCGGCATCGACGGGTTCGTGTCGTGCTGGGGTGCGGACGGCGTGCCCGTACGGGTCGAGGGACTGCCGCGCCCGCCCGGCGCGGCGACCGGCGTGCGGGTACGCGCCCTCGACGGCGGCCTGCGCATCTCCTGGCAACCCCCGGCCGACCTCGGCTCCGGGCCGTTCGAGTTCTTCTGGGCGGCGACCGCGGACTACGCCTCCGGGTGTGTGCTGACCGTCGCCACGGCGTCCGGCTGCGAGGTGCGGGGGCTGCGCAACGGCCGCACGTACGACGTGGCGGTGGTGGTACGCACCCGGGACGGCCTGACGGTCAGCGACTACGTGACCGCCGCGCCGTCCGAGGTCGCCCCGGAGCCGTCCGGGTCGGCGTACCCGTCGGCGCCGCCGCGCGAGTTGCAGCCGGGCGAGGGCGGCGGCCTGCCGGTCACCGGGCTGAGCCCGGTCGCGCTGCTCTCCATCGGCACGATGCTGCTCGGCGGCGGCCTGGTCGCCCTGCTCGTCAAGAAGCCGTGACCTCGAACGCGGCGTCGCGGAACTGCGCGGCGCCCGCCTTCAGCCGCTCGGCGTAGTACACCCGGTTCCAGTTGGTCCACGTCACGTGCCCGGTGGTCTGGTCGGTGCCGGACGCCGACACGGACAAGGCGATGCCCGGGCTGACCTGGGTCGTCAGCCCTTTGCCCGGCACGCCCACCGAGTGCCGGGACGGGTCGGCGTACCCGAGCATCGCCCACGGCGCGCGCACGACGAGGTCGTCGCCGTCGCGGTACCAGAGGCTGCGGCTGTCCTCGTCCGGGGTGCCGTACCGCAACAGGCCCGCGTCCTGGAACTCCGCCGGCAGCCGCTCGCCGGTCGTCGGGACCCGCAGGTCCCGGTTCACGATCAGCTCGAAGCGCCGCCAGCCCTCCGGCGCCGGCCCGCGCCGCCCGGCCGGGACGCCGTAGTCGAGCGGCATCGGGTCGAGCTCCCCGCGCAGGTACGCCTGCCCGGTGCGGGCGACCGGGTCCAGCACGAACGCGGCGTCGGCCTCGCGGCTGCCGGTGCCCGGGGCGGGCTGCCCGGTCAGCGCGGGAAGCACGTCGAAACCGACCGTGAGCGCGTTCGGCGCCGGCGTTCCCAGCCGGATCCGCACCTGGACGAAGGACTCGTCGACCCGCGCGGTGACCCGCCGCGCCGGCCAGGCCGACTCGTCGTCGAGGAGATACTCCGCAGCGGCGTCCGGGGAACCGGCCGCGTCCATCGCGATGAGCCCGAAGTGCTGCTCGTTGGTCAGCGGGTCGTGCCACAGCTGGCGGCGCTCGGCGACCTGGTGCCTGACGGTGTTCCAGGTGAACTTGAACCACTCGTCCACCCAGCCGAAGAGGAACCCGCCGGCCAGGCCCTGGTCCCTGATGAGCCGCAGCAGCTCCGCATCGATCCGCATCGCCTCGCGCTCGCTGTGGTCACCCTGGGAGCGCCCGAGCGGGCCGTTGTGCGCCGACCCGATCGACGAGGGGACGCCGAACTCGGTGATCAGCGTGGGCATGTCGCGGTGGTGGCGGCGCAGGGCCGAGAGATATCCCGCGTACGGGTCCACCCGGCCGTCGTAGCGGTAGCGCTGCAGCGCCGGCTCGTGCCGCTGGAAGTCCGGATAGTACGGGTACGCGTGATAGCTGGCGAACGTCCCGGCCGGCCACTGAACGGTGGGCAGCACGTGGTTGGCGTCGATCTGGAGCAGGTCCTCGGTGTCGAGGGGTTCCTCGGGGTGCCGCAGCGGGTCGGTCGTCGGCCAGTTCACGAACGCGATCGGCTGGCTGAGCCCCTGCGCCGCCTCGTACGCCGCCAGCTCGTTCATCCGCGCGGCGAACCAGCGCTCGGTGGGTGAGGCCTGGGCGGTGCTGCGGAAGTACCGGCCGTGGACCGGGGGAGCGGAGCGGTTGCGCAGGTCGGAGCGGTGACCGCCGGACGGGTCCACCTCCAGCCCGATGATCCACCCGGCGAGCCACGGGGTCACGTCGGTGTCCCAGGCGCCGGCGGCCCGCCCCGGCCGGGGGGCGCGCGTCAGCCGGCCGCGTACGGCCGCGCTCGCGTCCCGGATCTCCGCGCGGAACGCCGCGGTCACCCCGGGGTCGTAGAGGTTGCCCTTCTCGGCGTAGGACTCGTCCGGCGGGTAGACGCCCTGCATGAGGTAGAGGGGCCGGTCCGGGTTGGCGCGGTTGTAGCGGACGAGCTCCTGGTAGAAGGCGGGCGGGTGGATGGTGTAGATCCGCAGCACCCGGATGCCCAGCCAGCCCATCGCGGCGAACCACGTGCGGTACTGCTCGGCGGAGATGGACAGCTCACCCGGCTGATGGCCCGGCGTGGTGCTGCCCAGGTTGACCCCGGGCAGGAACGTCCTGTCGCCGGACGCGGTGTGCAGGGCGAACGTGCGGCCCCGGGCGGTCGCGACGCTCGCCAGCCCGCGGCCGAGCCGGGGCGTGGGCGCCCAGGACGGACCGGCCGGCGGGGCGCCGAGCGCCTGCATGCCGGGGATCGCGAACGCCGCGGAGGTGAGCGGTGGCCGCGGGGTGGCGCCCGCCAGGAACAGGCACATGGTCAGCGTGACGAGCCCGATCACGGCCGCCTTGGCGCGCGCGGGCGGCGGGCGTACGGGCGCCTGGACGAGATGGGCCGGGAAGTCCCCCACTCCGGCATTGTGCGGTGCCGAGGCTCACCGAATGGGAGGAATTGTCGGGAAAGTGGAGGGCCGGAACACTCGCCGTTCGCCCCGAGTTGTGCCAGCGTTGGTCACAGTGGGCGGCGCGAGCGTGGGGAGCGGGTTCATGGATCTTCTGGAGGAGTACCGCAGGGCCACCTTCGTCTTCGAGTCCGGCGACCCGCTCGGGGCGGCCCGGATGCTCGAGCCGATCGTGGAGGCGGAGCCGCACAACACCGCCGTCCGCCAGCTGCTCGCCCGGGCGTACTTCAACTCGGCGCAGCTCGCCGGGGCGGAAGCCCAGCTGAGAGCGCTGATCGACCGTGACCCATCGGATCACTACGCGCACCACGTGCTCGGCCGGACCCTGGAGAGGGCCGGCCGTTTCAGTGAGGCGCTGCCGCACCTGCGGCTGGCGGCGGCGATGAAGCGGCACGACGACTACGAGACCGCGCTGCGCCGGGTCGAGACGTGGGTCGGCAAGAACGGCGGCCGGACCGCGTACGGCGCTGAGTAGGCTGCCGACGTGAAGCTCAAGCTGGATCTCCACGACATCTTCAACAAGGGCACCGAGATCGACAAGGCGCTGCGCGGCGTCATCGACGAGGCGATCCAGAAGAAGGCCTCGATGGTCGAGATCATCCCGGGCAAGGGCAGCGGCGCACTGAAGAAGAAGGTGCTGCGCTTCCTCGACCAGAAGGACATCAAGCAGCTGTACCACCGCGTCGAGAAGGACGGCGACAACTGGGGACGGCTGTTCGTGCACTTCCGCCACGACGCGCCCACCGGCCGCCGTGGCCGGGGACGCTAGCGGCTGGAGAACGTGTAGGTCTTCGCGACCGCCAGCATCTCCGAGCTGTGCGAGCCCACCACCCCCACCGCCGCCGGACGGGCCTGGAAGCCGGGCAGCGCGGACAGGCCGTCGCTCGCGTCCATCGCGCGTACCCGCAGCGGGGCACCGGCGCGCACGGTCAGCACGACGTCCACGCCGGCCGGGGGCGGGCCGTGGAAGACGAACCCGAAGCCCCACACCCCGCCGACCGTACGGTCCACCGGCACCTGCCGGCCGCCCACCGTCGCGCTCGTGACCTGGGCGTCCGCCGCCACGTGCAGCGTCACCAGCCGCGCCGGCCGCTGCGGCGTCACCCGCAGGGCGACGGTACGGCCGGAGCCCCCGGTCGTGTCCGAGACCTTGGTGACCACGGGCGCGGGCAGCCCGGCGGACTGAGCCGGGCCCGAGAGCAGCTTCTCCGGGCCGAACGCCGGGAGGCTGTCGGTGACGGCCGCGGGTTTGTCGCCGACGTAGTGGCCCGTCCACTCCGTGGGCGTGCTGGAGGCGCTCAGCCAGCGGGCCTGGCCGGTGTCCGCGTCGAGCGCGTACATCAGGTGGGTGGGCGCCGGGTGGGCCCGGTCGAAGCGGTCCACGGACAGCCCCACCGCCACGGCCACGACCGTCGCGACCAGCGCAGCCATCGTCGGCAGGGCACCGCGACGGCGGGCGCGCAGCGCGTCCATGCCGCGCTGGCCACCGGCCGCCGGGTGCAGCAGGTCGACGATCGGGAGCAGGGCGAGGGCCAGCAGCGTCGCGATGAACGCGCCGGAGCCCGCGAGGTTCATGCCCAGCGCCGGAAAGAACATGACCAGCGTCGGAAGCAGGATCACCACGGCGACGCAGCCGCCCACGGACAGCGCGAGGGCGGCCGCGAACCGGCGGCGCAGCAGGATCGCCGCGATGCCCGCGAGCGCCCCGGCCAGCGCCGGCAGCGCGGTGAGATAGGAGCCGCCGGGGGCGAGCGCGGCCAGGAGGACGCCGATCAGCGCGAGCCAGAGCAGTCCCGCGACGGCCAGAGCGGCCGGGCCGGTCCGGCGGCGCAGGAGGGCGTACCAGGCGAACACCACGGCCGCGGTCAGGGCCACCACGGCCAGCCTGTACCCCCACGGGCGGTACGGGTCGATCGGCATTTCGGCGTACCCCGGACGCATGATCTTCACGAGGAACCAGAGCAGCTGGGCGAGCACCGGGGCGGCCAGGACCGGCACGAGGGTGAGGCCGAAGGCGGCGATCTGGCGGGGCGCCGACGCCAGCCCGCGCCGGCGCGACAGCCAGGCCAGCACGAGCACCGCGACCAGCGCCAGTGCCGCCAGCGGCCACGTCCACGAGCCCGGGTAGCGCACCAGCCCGCCCGGCACCGTGAAATACGTGGCGTCGCCGCCCGACCGGAGCCCCGGCAGGTCGCGATCGCCCAGCTCACGGGTGAGGGACAGGACGTTGTCGCCGTGATGCTGCAGGCTGTCCCGGTTCATCGCCCCGGGCGTGTCCAGCGGCGTGTGATAGACCGCAGCCCCGTCGATGTACGCCGAGTTCAGCCCGGTGAAGCCCTTCTCCCGGAACGCCGTGAAGTCGGTGTCGTTGGGCAGCAGCCGGTACACCTCGACCGCGAACGACGTACCCACCGGGTGGGCCGCCCGCCCGAAGACGTCCACCAGCCCGGCGTTCCGCGCGGTCGTCTCGAACATGATCGCCGGGCCGGTGCTGCCGCGCGCCTCCAGGTTGAGCACGACGCCGCCGTCCCGGGCCAGCGGGTGCTGGTCCACGAACGCCTTCGCGCCGCACAGGCACGCCTCCTCGGCGTCGGTCAGCACGAACACCACGTCGTTGCGCAGGCGCGGGCCGCTGGTGAGCGCGCGGGCCGCCTCGAGGATCGCCGACGTGCCCGCCGCGTCGTCGTTGCCGCCCGGACCGGTCTGCACCGAGTCGTAGTGCGCCACCAGGAAGATGCGGCCGGTGGAGGCCGTACCGGGCCAGAGCGCGACCACGTTGCGTACCCGGGCGAGACCCATGCCGCCGGCGCTCGAGGACAGCTCGCTGCCCTGCACCGAGACGGTGTCCTGCACCTCTGGGGTCAGGCCGAGGCCCCGCAGGCCGGCGACCAGGTGCTCGCGGGCGGCGTCGTTGGCAGCGCTGCCGGTCACATGCTGCGTCGCCGCGATGGCTTTGACGTGCTCGTACGCCCGCGCCGCGCTGAACTCCGCGGCCGGCGCATCCGCCGGACGCGCGGCCGGCGGCTGGACCGCCCGCACCGCGAGCGCGCCTGCGACGGCGAGGATCAGAACCGCCAGGAGGGCCGCCCAGCCCCGGCGGGTGGGCCGGGTCAGCGCCCGGTCCGCGGCTTCGACGCTCGGCACGCCCACAGCTACCCCCTCGTCACCCTGGCCGGGCGATCTTACGGCCCCGTGGCATAACTTTGTCCCCGTGACAGCCCCGATCGACCCCGCCGCCGTCCTCGCCGACTTCGTCGGGCGGGTGGCCCCGTACGACCCGGCACCGGAGGCGGGAGCGGTCGCCGTGCTCGGGCTGCGTACGGCCCTCGGCGACGTGACCTTCCAGCTCGGCGATCACGTCGTGCGGGCGCTGTGCCGGGCGCTCGAGGCGTACCGGGATCCCGAGGACCGGGGCCTGTGCATCGGGTGCGGCAGCCGGCAGCTCGACGAGAACCTGCACTGCCGGGACTGCGGGCGGCTGCACGGCATCCTCGGCGAGGTCATCGCGCGCCACGCGCGGCGGGTGGCCGAGGATCCCTCGTACGGTCCGCCCGCGTGAACGCCGTCACGCAGCCGGCCGCCGGGATGGTCCGCGAGGGTGGGCGGTGTTGTGCCGTCCGGACCCGTGGTGGACGATCAGCGGGTCATGCCCGCCGAAGGAGTCGAGCCATCAACCGTCCCAGCCGAGCCGATGCCGCGGTTCCGGGTGCCGCCCACGGCCCGACGCCGGGCGGGGTGACACCGTGACCGAACTCGCCCCGCCGCCTGCGCGATTGAAGGCGCCCGAGCGCCTGCGCGTGCTGCTCGTCGAGGACGACGAGGGCGACGCCTTCCTCGTCCAGGAGCTGCTCGCCGAGGCCGGCGCCTCCTTCGACGTGCAGGTCGCGACGAGCCTGCGCGAGGCGCGCCCGATGCTGCGCGGCATCCAGTGCGTGCTGCTCGACCTGGGACTGCCCGACGCGGAGGGCATCGACGGGCTGCGCAAGCTGCTCGCCGTCGCCGGCAGCGCCGCGGTGTGCGTGCTGACCGGCCGCTCCGACGAGCACCTGGGCGTCCAGGCGGTCGCCGAGGGTGCGCAGGACTACCTGGTCAAGGGCCAGGTCGACGGCGTCCTGCTGGTGCGCGCGCTGCGCTACGCCGTGGAACGCAAGCGCGCCGACGAGAACGCCCAGCGACTGCGCGAGGTCGAGCTGCGCCAGGCCGAGTCGGCCCGCCTGGAACGCGGCCTGCTGCCCCAGCCGCTCATGCAGACCACCGAGGTGGCCGTGCACACGTTCTACCGTTCCGGCCGGGCGATGGGCCTGCTCGGCGGCGACTTCTTCGACGTGGTCCAGGCAGGCTCCGAGAAGCTGCACGTGATCGTCGGTGACGTCTGCGGGCACGGCGTCGACGAGGCGGCCCTGGGCGTGGAGCTGCGGGTGGCCTGGCGGGCGCTGGTGCTCGCCGGCGTGCCCGAGGAACAGGTCCTCGCGTCCCTCGAACAGGTGCTCATGACCGAGCGGCGGGCGCGCGAGGTGTTCGCCACGGTCGCGATGGTCTCCATCGATCTCGCCGGGAACCGCGCCACCGTACGCCTGGCCGGCCACCCTCCGCCCGTGCTGCTCGCCGGCGGCAAGGCTGGGCCGGTGACCGCGCGCACGGGCATCGTGCTCGGCGTGCGCCCCACCCCCACCCCCGCGACCGACGTGGAGTTCAGCGGCGATGACTGGTCCCTGTTGATGTACACCGACGGACTGATCGAGGGCCACACCGGCGTCGGCAACGAGCGCCTCGACGTCGAAGGGCTCTGCGGGCTGCTCGCCGAGCCGGTCGCCCGCGACGTGCCGCTGGCCGCGCTGCCGGCCTGGCTGGTGGGGCGTGCCGAGCAGGCCAACGGCGGCCCGCTCGCCGACGACGTGGCGATGCTGCTGATCTCCCGCGGCGGCGGGCGATGAGCCTGCTGAACGTGGACAGCTGGACCCTGCGCCGCCGGGTGCTCGCGCTGTGCGTGACCGTGGGCCTGGCGCTCGCCGCCCTCGGCGTCATCGCGGCGTTCACGGCCGCCAGCAGCAACGGCCGGCTCGACGATGTGGTCAACCGCGCCAGCCCCATGCGGGCCGCCGGCGAGCGGCTGAACACCGCGCTGGTCGATCAGGAGACCGGCATCCGCGGGTACGCGATCGCGGGCAAGGACGACAACCTCAAGCCGTACCGCGAGGGCCTCGAGGCGGAACGTGCCGAGGTGGAACTGATCAACGGCCTGCTGCGGGACAGCGCGCTGGAGGACAGGATCCGCGCGGATGTCGCCGAGGTACGCCGGCGCTCGGACGCCTGGCACGTCGCCGTGGCCGACCCGATCCTCAACGCCGTCCGCACCCAGGGCCCCGAGGCCGGGCGGGCGCTGATCGAAGCCGGCAGCACGTCCGAGTTCGAGGCCCTGCGCGGGGCCGTCGCGAAGATGCAGGACGACATCGGCGTGCTGCGCGACCGGTCCGCGGCCGACGCCAAGGACGCCAGCAAGCGCATGGTCGCGATCCAGATCGCCGCCGCGGCGGTCATCATCATCGCGGGTGCCGCGCTGATGCTGCTGCTGGACCGCCTCGTGAGCCGCCCGGTCACCGAGCTGGCGCAGCAGGTGCGCGAGGTCGCCGACGGCGACTACGACAAGCACATCGAGAGCACCGGCTCGCCCGAGCTGCGCGAGCTGGCCGGCGACGTGGACGGCATGCGACGGCAGATCGCCGCGGAGCTCACCGAGGTACGCGAGGCCCGCCAGCAGATCGAGTGGGTCAACGACCAGCTCAAGCAGCAGGCGGACGAGCTGACCCGGTCCAACCGCGACCTGGAGCAGTTCGCGTACGTCGCCTCGCACGATTTGCAGGAGCCGCTGCGCAAGGTCGCCAGCTTCTGCCAGCTCCTGCAGCGCCGCTACGAGGGCAAGCTCGACGACCGGGCCGACCAGTACATCGGGTTCGCGGTCGACGGCGCGCAGCGCATGCAGCGGCTGATCAACGACCTGCTCGCGTTCTCCCGGATCGGCCGGCTCACCGCCGGGTTCACCGACGTGGACCTGAACCGGGTGATGACCGAGGTGAAGTCGCAGCTCGAGCCGCGCGCCGGTGAGGACGCCGAGATCAGCTGGTCCGACCTGCCCACGGTGGAGGGCGAGGAGCCGCTGCTCACCACGCTCTTCGTCAACCTCATCGGCAACTCGCTGAAGTTCCGCCGCCCGGATGTGCCACCGGTGATCCGGGTGACCGGCGGGCAGGACGGCGACGAGTGGAAGATCAACGTCCGGGACAACGGCATCGGCATCGAGGCCGAGTTCGCCGACAAGGTCTTCGTCATCTTCCAGCGGCTGCACGGGCGGGACGCGTACGAGGGCACCGGCATCGGGCTGGCCATCGTCAAGAAGATCGTCGAATACCATGGCGGGCGGATCTGGCTGGACCTCGAGGTCGAGGAGGGTACGTCGATCTGGTTCACGCTGCCGCTGCTCGCCGGCGTACCCGTCCAGGAGAAAGTGAAAGAGGTCGCCACATGACCGGTGCAATTCGCCAGGACGGGACGCCGATCGAGGTGCTGCTCGTCGAGGACGACCCGGGCGACGTGCTCATGACGCAGGAGGCGTTCGAGGAGCACAAGGTCCGCAACCGGCTCACGGTCGTCTCCGACGGGGCCGAGGCGCTGGCCTACCTTCGGCGCGAGGGGCAGTATGCGGACGCCGTACGCCCGGACCTGATCCTGCTCGACCTCAACCTGCCGCGCCGCGACGGCCGTGAGGTGCTCGCCGAGATCAAGAAGGACGAGGACCTGGGCCGCATCCCGGTCGTCGTGCTCACGACCTCGCAGGCCGACGAGGACATCCTGCGCAGCTACCAGCTGCACGCGAACGCGTACGTGACCAAGCCGGTGGATTTCGAGCGCTTCATCGCGGTGATCCGGCAGATCGACGAGTTCTTCGTCAGCGTCGTGAAGCTGCCACCGCGTGCGTGACGACATGCTGGACCGGGTCACCGACCTGATCCGCGAGGTGGCGCAGACCATCGTGCTGCCGCGCTGGCAGGGGCTGGCGGCCGACGAGGTGCACGAGAAGTCGCCCGGCGACCTGGTGACCATCGCCGACCAGGAGTCCGAGCGGGCGCTGACCGCCGGCCTGACCGCGCTGCTGCCCGGCTCGGCCGTGGTCGGCGAGGAGGCGGTGGCGGCGGACCCCGCGGTGCTCGACCGGGTGGGCGACGCGGGCGCGGTGTGGATCGTCGACCCGGTCGACGGGACGAACAACTTCGCCGCCGGCAAGGCGCCGTTCGCCGTGATGGTGGCGCTGCTGCGCGACGGCGAACCGGCTGCGGCGTGGATCCTCGACGTGGTCGCGGACCGGATGACGGTGGCGGAGGCGGGCGCCGGCGCGTTCCAGGACGGCGTACGCCTGAAGACGCGCACCGACGACCCGGGCGCCGCGAGCCTGACCGGCATGATCTCGCGCAACTACTTCCCGGACGACCTGCGCGCGGGCATCGACGAGAACGCGGGCAAGCTGGGCACCGTGACCGGCGGCCACCACTGCGCCGGGTACGAGTACCCGTCCGTGGCCACCGACGAGCAGCAGTTCGCGGTCTTCTGGCGGATCCTGCCGTGGGACCACACCCCGGGCACGCTGATCCTGACCGAGGCCGGCGGCACGGCCCTGCACCTCGACGGCGGGATCTACCGCCCGACCGACAGCGAGCGTGGCCTGCTGGTGGCGGCGAACGACGACATCTGGCACACGGTCCGCGGCACGCTGTTGCCCTGACGCCTCACGCGATCGCGTTGTGCACGGCGACGCGGTGGGTGTCCGGGTTGGACCAGCTCCAGTTGGGGTGCGCCCGGTTGGTGAGCAGCACGACGACCATCCGGCGGGCGGGCACGACGAGCAGGCTGGTGCCGGTGAAGCCGGTGTGCCCGAAGCACGTCGGCGAGGCCAGCCGGCCCATGAACCACGGCTGGTTCAGCTCGAAGCCGAGGCCGTGGTCCGCCGTACGGGTCGGCCGCTCCGCGTCGATGGCCTTCTTGCCCTTGTTCACGTTGGTGAGGGCTCGTTGCAGCACCTCGGTGGAGAGCAGCCGCTTGCCGCCGTACGTGCCGCCGTTGAGCATGAGCTGGCCGATGACGGCGACGTCCCGGGCCGTACCGAAGAGACCGGCGTGCCCGGCGACCCCGCCGAGGTGGTTGGCGACGTCGTCGTGGACCGTGCCGCGCAGCAGCCCGCGGGACGAGCGCGCGTCGGTGGCGACCAGGCGCTGCTTGTCGGCGAGCCAGGTGAGCGGCCGGAAGCCGGTGTCCTTCAGGCCGAGCGGGGTCGTGAGGTGGTCGCGGACGGCCCGGTCGAGGCTCTTGCCGGTGAGCTTCTCGACGAGCCGGCCCAGCACCATCAGGCCCACGCTGGAGTAGCGGAACGTGTCGCCCGGGACGGCGCCCCGGATCATCGGCGTCGTCAGCACCGCCTTCCAGCGGGCGGTGTTGTCCGGCAGCCCGGTGACCTTCGCGCCGACGGGCAGGCCCGAGGTGTGCGCCAGGAGCTGAGCGATGGTGATCTTGTCTTTGCCCGTACCCGTGAAGTCCGGAAGGTAGCGCTGCAGCGGCGAGTCCAGGTCGATCTCGCCGTGGTCGGCGAGCTGCAGCACGAGCAGGGCGGTGCAGACCTTGGTGAGCGAGGCCAGGTCGAAGATCGAGTCCTTGCGCATCGCGACGCGCTTGGCGGCGGTGAGCTCGACCGGGCCGGCCTTGTAGCGCAGGGCGTGGCCGACGGCGGTGTGCAGCGTCGTCTTCCCGTCGACCATGACGAGCGCGACCGCGCCGGCGTACCCGGGGTGCTTCGGGTTGTCCGCGGTCGGCTTGAGGTACTTCGTGAGCGTGTCGTGCACCCGCTGCACGGGCTGGCTCCTGGCCGCCGCGGACTTCGACGGCGCGACCGCGACCCGGTCGGCGGCCGGCTCACCCCAGGTGGGCGCGGACCGTTGCGGCGCGCAGCCGGCGAGGGCGGCGGTCAGGCCGGCGCCGAGCACGGTACGACGAGAGACAGGCACGGCGAGCATGATGTCACGATCCGAGCCGCCGTACCGGCCCCCGCGCCCGAGGCGATCAGGCGTCGTCGAGGGTGCTCAGGAGCAGGATGCGGTGGCCGGAAGGATCGCGGAGGCGGGCCATGCGCTCGCCCCACGGCTGGTCCGACGGCTCCTCGAGCACCTCGGCGCCCGCCGTACGCAACTGCTGCACCGCCGCGTCGCAGTCGTCGGCGTAGATGCAGAAGTCGAACTCGGCCGTCCCGCCCGCGGCGAGGGAGAGCCGGCTGGTGCCGAGCGTCAGCGTCACGAAGGCCGGCTCGCCCTCCTCGGGGAACCTGTACTCCTCGGTGAAGCCGATCTGATCGCGGTAGAAGGCGAGGGCGGCCGGCAGGTCGGAGACGGTCATCACGGGAAATGCCTCGGTGTACGCCATCTTTTCGATATTAGGGTGCCCGCATGGGTTCGTACCTCGATGAACTTTTCGGTCTGGGCGGCCGGACCGCGATGGTGACCGGCGGCAGTTCCGGGATCGGCCGGGCGATGGCGGGTGCGCTGGGCCGGGCGGGCGCACGGGTGGTTCTGGTCGCGCGGCGGGCGGAGCCGCTGCGCGACACCGCCGCCGAGCTGAGCGCGGACGGCGTCGCGGTGGAGACCGTCACGGCGGACCTCGCGGACCGTACGGACGTCGCGCGGGTCGCCGGGTACGAGGGCGTGGACATCCTCGTCAACGCCGCGGCGGTGAACCGGCGGCCGCCGATGGACGAGCTGACCGACGACGACTGGGACGTCACGCTCGCCGCGAACCTGACGGCGCCGTTCCTGCTCGGGCAGCGCTTCGGCCCGGCGATGGCGGCCCGGGGCTGGGGCCGCATCATCAACGTCGTCTCCCAGCAGGCGTTCCGCGCGTACGGCAATAGCGGCGCGTACGGGGCCGCGAAGGCCGGCCTGGTCGGGCTCACCCGGTCGCAGGCGGAGGCGTGGTCGAGCCGCGGCGTCACGTGCAACGCGGTCGCGCCGGGGGTCGTGCACACCCCGTTGACCGAGCCGGTGTTCGCCGACCCGGAGAAGGTTGCCGCCCACTCCCGGCGCACGATGATCGGGCGGAACGGCGTACCCGAGGATTTTGCCGGTTGTGTCGTTTATTTGGCGAGTTCCGCGAGCGATGCGGTAACCGGCCAGACACTCTTCGTCGACGGTGGATATTCGGCGACATGATCGATCTGCCGTGAGCCGGGTGATCGGGGTAGAGTCACCGCGCTCACCACTTGGGAGGTAGATCGTGGCGGCGACTTACCTGCGCCGGGCACAGCCTGCACTCGCCCTATTGGCGGCGCTCCTCGTGCTGCTCGTGGCGGCCCCGGCCGCGCACGCGGCACCCGACCCCGAGGGCGGCTCGAAGACCCTGCGCGAGCAGCTCGAATCGGCGGCGAAGGGACACGTCGAGGCGAAGCAGAAGCTCGACGCGTCGAAGAAGCGCCAGGTGAAGCTCAAGGTCGCCCTCAAGCAGGCGCAGGAGAAGGCGGTGTCGCTCGAGGGCCGGGTCCGTGAGGTGGCCAGCCGCTCCTACCGGCAGGGCCGCTTCAGCACGGTGTCGCTGCTGCTCAACGCCGGCACGCCGGACACGTTCATGGAGCGGGCGCTGCGGCTCGAGCAGATGGCGCAGGTCGACTCGCGCGCCCTCACCGAATACCAGGACGCCGTGACCGTCGCCGAGAAGGCGACCCGGGCCATCGACCTCGAAATCAAGGAGCAGCAGAAGCAGGTCACGGTCATGGCCCGGAAGAAGAAGCAGGCCGAGAGCGCCCTGGCCGCGGCCGGCGGCGGCGCGGTGGCCGGCGGCTTCGTCAGCGCCAACTCGCCGCTGGCCAAGCCCGCGCCCCGCAACTCCGACGGCTCCTGGCCGCGGGAGTCATGCACGGTCAACGACCCCACGACCTCCGGCTGCATCACGCCGCGGCTGCTCAACGCGTACCAGCAGGCCCGGGCGGCCGGGTTCAAGCGGTACACCTCCTGCTTCAGCGAACGCTCCTCCGGCGAGCACCCCAAGGGCCGGGCCTGCGACTTCGCCGCGGCGACCGGCGGCTTCGAGAACGTCAACGCCAGCGGCGGCGACCGCACGTACGGCAACAACCTCGCGGCGTACTTCGTGAAGAACGCCAGCCGCCTCGGCGTGATGTACGTGATCTGGTACCGCCAGATCTGGCAACCGGGGCTGGGCTGGCGCGCGTACAGCGGCTCCGGCGGGCCGTCGGCGACCCACACCAACCACGTGCACCTGTCCATCCTCTGACCCTCAGAATCCGTCGGCCTTTGAAGGTGCCGCAGGTTCCGTCGGTAGCATTCCGCCGATGGAACCCGCTGCCCCGCGCGCACTGCCGTCCGGCCTGGCCACCGCGCTCGTCTTCTTCGCCAGCGGGGCCGTGCTGGTCCTGGAGATCGTCGCGCTGCGCCTCGTCGGGCCGTACGTCGGCGTGACCCTGCAGGTGAGCAGCTCGGTCATCGGCATCTCGCTGGCGGCCATCGCGTACGGCACCTGGCTCGGCGGCCGCCTCGCCGACCGGTACGACCCGAGGATCCTGCTCGCCCCCGCCCTGCTGCTCGGCGCGATCACCACGGCGCTCACCCTGCCCCTGGTCCGCTGGGGCGGCGAGCTCCTGCGCGGCGGAGCGGCCCCGGCCGTCCTGCTGCTCGCCGCGATGGCCGTTTTCCTGCCCGCGTTCCTGCTCGCCGCGATCACGCCGCTGACGGTGAAACTGCAGCTCGGCGACCTGCGGCGGACCGGGGAGGTGGTCGGCCGGCTGTCCAGCTTCGGCACGCTCGGCGCGATCACAGCGACGCTCGGCACCGGCTTCATCTTCGTCGCCGCGATGCCCAGCAGCTGGATCATCCTCACGCTCGCCGGGCTGCTCGCCGTCGCCGGGCTCGGGCTGGGCTGGTGGCTGCGCCGGCGCGACCCCGCGCTCGCGGTGCCGGGCAAGCCGCGTACCCGGGCGGTGCTCGTCACGGTCGGGCTCGTCGGCTCCGGGCTGGGCGCCTCCGCGCCGACGCCGTGCGACGTGGAGACCGCGTACCACTGCGCCCGCGTCGACGCCGACCCCCGGGTGCCGGGCGGGCGGACGCTGATCCTCAACTCGGCGCGGCACTCGTACGTCGACCTGAACGACCCCACACACCTCGAGTTCGCGTACGTGCAGTGGCTCGGCGCCCTCGTCGACATCCAGAAAACCGGCGGCGCCCCGATCGACGCCCTGCACCTGGGCGGCGGCGGCTTCACCGTACCGACGTACGTCGCACACACCCGGCCCGGCAGCAAGCAGCTCGTTCTCGAGCTCGACGGCGGCCTGGTCGACCTCGACCGGCGCGAGCTGGGTCTGACCACCGGCCCGGACCTGGGGGTACGCGTCGGCGACGCGCGCGTGGGCCTCGCCGAGCAGCCCAGCGGCGCGTACGACCTGGTGGTGGGTGACGCGTTCGGCCACCTCGTGGTCCCGTGGCACCTCGCCACCCGCGAGATGGCCGCCGACATCGCCCGCGTCCTGCGCCCCGGCGGCATGTACGCCCAGAACGTCATCGACTACCCGCCCGACCGGTTCATCCGCGCCGAACTGGCCACGGTGGCGGACGTGTTCCCGCACGTGGCGCTGATCGCCCCCCGGGACGCGCTGGACGGCAGGATCGGCGCGAACTTCGTCATCGTGGCGTCCCGGGGGCCGCTGCCGCTGGACGAGATCCGCAGCCACCTGGACCTGGTCGACGAGCCGGTGGAACTGGTGTCCGGAGCGGGGCTGGAGGAGTTCGTGGGTGGCGCGCGGGTACTGACCGACGATTACGCGCCGGTGGATCAATTGCTCGCCGGCTGATCCTTCTTCTCGCCGGTCCGTTCTTCTTCTTGCCGGTCCGTTCTCCTTCTTGCGTCTCTGTCGACGGCTGCCGTCCGGTGCAAATCGGGCAAATCGCGCGCCGTCGGTCAGACCACCTCGGCGACCCCGGCCGGTTTTGGCAGACGCCGGTGACCGCCCCGCCCCTCGGGCCACAATCGGCACATGGGGTGGCGGGCGACGGGCGGCGAGCACGGGAACGTCGGTGGCCGCTACCGCCTGATCGAACGGCTCGGCACCGGCGGCATGTCGATCGTCTGGCGCGGCCACGACGAGGTCCTCGGCCGGCCGGTGGCCGTCAAGCTGCTCTCCGCCCACCTCGCCGCCGAGCCGTTGTCCCGTATCCGGCTGCGCCAGGAGGCGCTCGCCGCGGCGCGGCTGTGCCACCCGCACATCACCGGGGTGTTCGACTTCGGCGAGCACCGGCACGTGCCGTACGTGGTGATGGAACTCAACGACGGCGAACCCGTTTCCGCCCGCCTGCGCCGCGACGGCCCGTTCCCGTGGCGCGAGGCCGTCACGATCGCCGCGGAGGTCGCGTCGGCCCTGGCCACGGCCCACGCACGCGGCATCGTGCACCGCGACGTCACCCCGGCCAACGTGATGCTGACCGGCGCCGGCGCCAAGGTGGTCGACTTCGGCATCTCGGCGCTCACCGGGCAGCGCGACGCGGCACCCGACGGCAGCCTGCTGGGCACCCCCGCGTACCTGGCCCCGGAACGGCTCGGCGGCGGCCCGGTCGCTCCCGCCGCCGATGTGTACGCCCTCGGCCTGCTGCTGTACCGCCTGCTGACGGGCCGACTCCCATGGCCGGCCGGCAGCACCACCGAGGCGTTGCGCGCGCACCTGTACGCCGACCCCGACCCCGTACCCGACCTGCCCGGCATGCCCGCGCAGGTGGCCGACCTGTGCCTGCGCTGCCTGGCCAAGCAGCCGGAACTCCGCCCCCGTGCGGACGAGGTCGCGACGACGCTGGCGGCCCTGGTCGGCCTGCAACCGATCATCCCGCCGGTGGCCGCCGGGGGAGTGGTCCCCGCGCTGGTGGGCTTCCGGCCGTCACCGCACCCCGGCCCCCACGCGTCGTCCCGGCGCCGCCTGTGCCTGCGTACGGGTCTCCGCCTCGCCCGGGCCCTGCGCGTCGGCGGCCCCGTACCGCTCGGCGGCGGCCTCTTCCGCGGCGGCGTCCTGGCCCGCGACCTGCTCACCGGCGGCCGGCTGGGCCAGGCGGTCCTCGCCGCCCGGCACCGCGTGCAGGCGGCGGTCGCGACGCTGGTGCTGGTCGCGGCGGTCGGCCTGGTCTGGTCGTCGACCCGCGAACCGGAGGAGGTCGCGACGGCGCAGGCCGCGGCGGCGGGCACCGGGCCGGGGTCGGTGGTCCCGCACGGCACCGGCTGCAAGGTCCGCTACCAGGTCCAGCGCGACACGGGTACGGACTTCGGGGCCCAACTGACCGTGGTGAACACGGGGGAGCACGTGCTGGCGGCCTGGCGTCTCGAGTTCACGCTGACCGGAGGCCAGCGCCTCACCGAAGCCCCGAAGCGCCTCTCCCAACGCGGCCGCAAGGTGGTACTCCGCCCGAAAAGCGGCGCAAAGCTCCGCCCGGGCCGCTCGATGACGGTGACGCTGACGGGCAGCTACCGAGCGACCAACCCACTGCCGTTGTCGTTCGCGCTCAACGGCCACCCGTGCCAGACCGAGGTCCTCGGGGCCGTGACCTCCCCGTCCACGGATGAGTCGCCCTCCACCTCCTCGCCCTCTACCTCCTCGTCGTCCTCCACCTCGCCGTCTTCACCGTCCTCGTCGCCGGCGCCCGCGGGCGGCCGCAAGAAGGAGCGGGCGAAGCCGGCCCCGTCCGCAGCTACTGAGAAGTCCAAAGGCGGCTTCTCGGTCGACATCTGACCCGCTTGCCGCCTGGCCTTCCGCGTCGGGGGCCGGAGCCTCAGCCGGTTGCCGCGGCGAACTGCTCCACCTTGGACGTCTCGCCGGCCACGATGAGGATGCAGCCGCCGTCGGGGATGACCGTCCCCGGGACCGCGTACGTGAAGTCCTCGCCCGGTACCTTCGTGCCGACCACGGTGATGCCCCATTTCGATCGCAGCCCGAGGTCGGCGAGCGACCGCCCCACCGCGTCGCGCGGCGCCCGCACTTTCGCGATGGCGAAGCCGTCGTCGAGCTCGATGTAGTCGAGCATCCGCCCGGTGATGAGGTGCGCGACCCGCTCGCCCATCTCGGACTCGGGGAAGATGACGTGTCGCGCCCCGACCCGGGACAGGATCTGCCCGTGCTTGGCGCTGGTCGCCTTCGCCCAGATCTCGGTGATCCCGATCTCGGCGAGCGTGAGCACGGTGAGCACACTCGTCTCCAGGTTGGTGCCGATCCCCACCACGGCCCGCGAGAATTCCTGTACGCCCAGCTGCCGAAGTGCATCCGTGTCCGTGGCGTCGGCCTCGACGACGTGCGTGAGCCGGTCCGACCAGTCCTGCACGATCCGCGGATCGGAGTCGATGCCGAGCACTTCGTGACCGAGGTTGACCAGCGACTCGGCGACCGCCCCGCCGAACCGCCCCAGCCCCACGACCACGACCGTGTCAGTCGTCACCTGCTCAGCCACCGTAGGGCCGCCCTTCTGCGTCTCTGACGCGCTCACCATTTCCGTGCCGCTCGGCGGTTCCGTTCGGCTCGGCGGTTCCGTTCCGCTCGGCGGTTCCGTTCCGCTTCCCGTCATTGTTTCGGTGTCGCTCGGCGTTTCCCGCGTGCTCAGCCAACGAGCGGCCTCTCTTCCGGATAGCGGTACAGCCGCCGCCGCGTGTTGAGCGCGATGGCGGTGCCGACGGCGATCGTGCCGACGCGGCCCACGTACATGAGGATCACGAGCACGACCTGCGCAGAAGCCGGCAGCGAAGCGGTGATGCCGGTGCTCAGCCCGACCGTGGCGAATGCCGACGTGACCTCGAACAGCACCCGGTCGAACGGAATGTCGTCGGTCAGCAGCACCACGCCGAGCGTCCCGGCCGCGACCAGCGCGACCCCGAGCAGCGCCACGGTGACCGCCTGCCGCTGCGTCTCGTCCGCGATGCGCCGCTTCGCGATCACCACGTCGGGCTCGCCCCGGATCTCGGCCCAGATCACGTACGCCAGCAGGAAGAACGTGGTCACCTTGATGCCACCGGCGGTGCTCGCGCTGCCGCCGCCGATGAACATCATCCCGTTGGTGACGGCGATCGTCTCGGTGTTCATCTCGCCCAGGTCGATGCTGTTGAACCCGCCCGAGCGCGTCATGACGTCCTGCGTGAACGCGGCGAGGATCTTGGCTGGGGTGCCCAGCGGTCCCAGCGTCCCCGGATTGCTCCACTCGAAGGCGAGGAAAACGAGAAACCCGGTGATGCTGAGCAACACCGTTCCCCACACCGTCAGGCGGGTGTGGGTGGACCACGATCCAGGTGTACGCCATTCCCGCGCGAGCTCGAAGAGCACCGGGAACCCGATCGATCCGGCGAGCACCCCTAGTGACAGCGGTACGCAGATCCACCAGTCCCCGACGAACCGTACGAGGCTGTCCGGGTACAGGGCGAATCCGGCATTGTTGAAGGCCTGAACGGCGTGGAAGACCGCCTCCCACACCGCCCGCCCGAACGGATAGTCGTACGCCACCCAGAACCGTACGGTGAGCACCACGCTGATCAGCGCCTCGGACACGAACATGACGAGCGCGACCCGGATCAGCACGCCCCGGATGTTGCCGCCGAGCAGTCCCGCGCTCTCCGCCTGGGCGAGCAGCCGGCTTCGCAGACCCAGCCGCCGTGACACCAGCAGGCTGAGCAGCGTCGCCAACGTCATGATCCCGAAGCCGCCGATCTGCGACAGCACGGTCAGCAGCACCAGCCCGAACCCCGACCAGTACGACGGCGTGTCGACCACCGACAGCCCCGTGACACACACGGCACTGGCAGCGGTGAACAACGCAGTGACGAACGGCGCGCCCCCGGGCTCGGCCCGAGCGGCGGGCAGCATCATCAGCCCCGTACCGACAGCAATGGCTCCCAGAAAGGCCAACGGCACCACCCGAGCCGGATACCGCCACGGCGAGCGATCGCGC
Source organism: Nucisporomicrobium flavum (assembly GCF_016464385.1). Lineage (GTDB taxonomy): Bacteria > Actinomycetota > Actinomycetes > Mycobacteriales > Micromonosporaceae > Actinoplanes > Actinoplanes flavus_A. The sequence goes on from NZ_JADMLH010000015.1 coordinate 202,680, forward strand.
ACCCGTTATTACCTCCGCGTTCCGACATGGCCCTTGGCTAGGGTGACTCATTACCCGACAGAAAGGGTGCGTGATGCAACTCGACAAGGCATCGGTCTTCGCCCGGTAGCGAGGACTTCGTACGGCCTCGCTCCTCGGACCGGGCGGCTCAACGGCCATTTGCCCTTCTCCGCTCGAGGAGCTCCTTTGCGTGCCCTGTTGACGCGCCTTGCGTCGCGCGTTCGTCTTGCCCCGTTCCCCGCATCTCACTCCCTCACCCACCCGTCCGGGCCCGGCCCGGGCCTGGGCCCGGACTTCCGCCGGCTCTGGGCCGCGAGCGCCGTCGCCAACCTCGGGGACGGCGTCGCCATGGCGGCCGGCCCGCTCCTGGTCGCCGCCATCACCGCCGACCCGGCCGCGGTGGCCGGCGCGGCGTTCGCCCAGCAGGCCCCCTGGCTGCTCTTCGCCCTGATCAGCGGGGCGTGGGCCGACCGGCTCGACCGCCGCCTCCTCGTGGTGACGGTCGACCTGATCAGGGCGGCGGCGCTGGCGATCCTCGCCGCTTCCGTGGCAACCGGCACCGCGACCATCTGGCTGATCTACGCGGTGCTGTTCATCCTCGGCACCTGCGAGACCCTGGCCGACACGGCAGCCGCGGCGTTCGTCCCAGCCCTCGTGCCGCCGTCCCGGCTCCCCACGGCGAACTCCTGGCTCGGCGGAACCTTCACCGTGGTCGGGCAGTTCGCTGCCAAGCCGCTGGGCGGATGGCTGTTCGCTATCGCCGCGGCGGCGCCGTTCGGACTCCAGGCGGTGGCGTTCGCCGGGGCCGCGGTGCTGGTCGGTGGGATCAGGTCGCTCTCGCGCTCCACTGCGCCTTCGGACCCCGCGCCTTCGGAGCGCCCCTCCATGGTCTTGGAGATCCGTGCTGGCCTCCGGTGGCTGTGGGGGCACCGGCTCCTGCGCACGCTGGCCGTGACGATGGCCTTCGCCAACCTCGTCTACTGCGCCGCCTTCGCGACTTTCGTGCTTTACGCCCAGGACCGCCTCGGCCTTGGGTCGACCGGCTACGGCGTACTCCTCACCGCCTTCGCAGTCGGTGGCCTGGCAGGCATCCTCATCGCCCCGCGCCTGCTCCGAACGCTGCCGGCCGCCGTACTCCTCAGAGGGGGACTGCTGATCGAAGTCGCCCTGCACGCGACGCTGGCCACGACAACGGCCGCACCACTCGCGGCGGCAATGATCGTTGTGTTCGGGGTGCACACCATGGTGTGGGGCAACGTGGTGTGGACCCTCCGGCAGCGATCGGTGCCATCCACCCTCTACGGCCGGGTGACCAGCGTCTATTCCTTCGTCGACCTCGGCGGCGCGGCTCTCGGCTCGCTCCTCGGGGGCGTGGTGGCCAACGCGTACGGGATCGTCCCGATGTTCTGGACCGCGGCCGCAGCCATGACCGTCATCGCCGTTGTGGGCTGGCGCCCGCTCGGGGCCGCGACGGCGGTCTTCCGGGCTCCAGTGCCCGGTTAGGGAGCACCCATATCGACCCGGCGTCTTCTCCGGGCGGCCGTTGCCGAATCGACCCGTGCCGCAGCCGGCGGCTGCGTGGTCGTGGGCCGGCGGCCGCCCGGTCGACGTTGTCCCGGCTCGGCTTCCCGCCGTCCCCGGCGGCCGCGCGTCGGGGTGTTCTAGAGTCGGCGGCATGGCGAGGCTTGCGGTTGTCACTGGTGGCGGCACGGGGATCGGCCGGGCAACGGCCGGCATGCTGGCGGGCGAGGGGTACGACGTCATCATCGTCGGACGCCGTCCCGACGTGCTCGCGGACGCGGCGAAATGGATCGGGCCGCAAGCCACCACGGTGACTGCCGACTGCGCGGACCCTGAGCAGATCCCCGCCGTGGTCGAGGCCGTCGGCGGCCGCGCGGTCGACGTCCTTGTCAACAACGCCGGCGCGTACGTCTCCAGCGACGACTCGACGCTGGCCGGGCTCAAGGACCGCTGGCGGGCCACCTTCGACTCGAACGTCATCACCGCCGTACTCATGACCGAGGCCCTCCGTCCCCTCCTGCGCCGCCCGGGCGGACGCGTGATCCTGACCAGCTCCATCGCCGCCCAGCGCGGAGGGGGCGGCCCTTACTCGGCGGCGAAGGCGGCCCTGCACGGCTGGGTGTTCGACCTCGCCACCCAGTTCGGCCCGGACGGCATCACCGCCAACGTGATCTCGCCCGGGTACATCACCGACAGCGAGTTCTTCGTCGGCCGGATGACCGACGAGGGCCACCGGGCGCGCGTGAACGCCACCCTGGTGAAGCGCGCCGGCGAGCCGGACGACATCGCCGAGGCCGTCCGCTGGCTCGTCGGCCCGGGCGGCACCTTCGTCACCGGCCAGATCATCAACGTCAACGGCGGCTCTGTCCTGGGCCGCTGAACTCGGATTCGTCCGGTCCTGCCGCGCGAACCGTCGCTCAGCCCGCTCCGCCGGTGGTCCGTCGTTCAGCCCGCTCCCGCCGGTGGTCCGTCGCTTAGCCGGCTCCGCCCGTGAACCGTCCCTCACCCGGCCGGTTGGGCCGGAACCGCAGCGCCGACCACCGGTCGTCGATCGCCACCTGCCCGCACGGACGCATGTCGAAGTCCGCGATGATCGGCCAGAGCGTGTCCCGGTTGATATCCGCCTTGTTGCCTTTCGGGTACGCCACCCAGAACGCCGCGGGCAGCCGCAGGGCGTCGGCGTGCTTCTCCATCAGCTTTCGCGCGCTGGCCGCGTCGTCGGCGAAGATGATCGCCGCGCCGGCCGTCGCCGGTTCAGCGCTCTCTCGCACGCCGTCGGGCATCGGGGTCAGCAGCGGCAGGTGGGCCGGAGGTGAGACCCAGACCGTGCTGTTCGGCTTGATCAGAAGCTTTTCGGCGATCGTCTTGGACATGCCTTCACGCTGCCACCGACCGGCGGAGCCTGCCCGGAAATCCGCGAGGCCTGTGGATAACCGTCAGCCTGTGGATAACCCGCTCGATGTCGGACCGGGCTGGTAGACATGCGGTCGTGGTGGAGATGACGAGTCAGGCAGTCAGCGAGGCCGAGCGGCTGGCCGTCCGCGAGTGCGCCGAGGAAGTGCTGCGGCGGCTGGCCGGCGAGCACGCCGTGCTGCGCGAGGACCAGTGGCGGGCGATCGAGGCGCTCGTGATCGACCGGCGGCGGGTGCTGTGCGTGCAGCGTACGGGCTGGGGAAAGTCGGCCGTCTACTTCGTGGCCACCGCTCTTCTGCGCGACGGCGTCACGGCCGAGCCCGGTGATCCGCCGGCCGGCCCGACGGTGATCGTTTCGCCGCTGCTCGCGCTCATGCGCAACCAGGTCGAAGCCGCCGCGAGGGCCGGCATCCGCGCCCGCACCATCAACTCAGCCAACCTCGACGAGTGGGATGAGATCACCGCCGAGATTCGCGGCGGCGGGGTCGATGTGCTGCTGATCAGCCCCGAGCGGCTCAACAATCCGGATTTCCGCGACAACGTGCTGCCCGGGCTCGCGGCCAGCACCGGGCTGCTCGTGGTCGACGAGGCCCACTGCGTGTCCGACTGGGGTCATGACTTCCGCCCCGACTATCGGCGGTTGCGGACATTCCTGGCGGGGCTTCCCGCGCGCACGCCGGTGCTCGCGACCACCGCCACCGCCAACGCCCGCGTCACGGCCGACGTCGCCGACCAGCTCGGCGACGCCCTGGTGCTCCGGGGCACCCTCGATCGGGATTCACTGCGCCTCGGCGTACTGGAGCTGCCCCACCCCGCGCACCGCCTGGCCTGGCTGGCCGACCACCTGGAGAAGCTTCCGGGCTCGGGCATCGTCTACACGCTCACCGTCGCCGCGGCGACCGAGACCGCGGAGTTCTTGCGCTCTCGTGGCTTCCCCGTGGCGTCCTACACAGGGCAGGTCGAGGACGCCGACCGCCGCGCCGCCGAGCAGGACCTGCTCGACAACAAGATCAAGGCGTTGGTGGCCACGTCGGCGCTGGGCATGGGCTTCGACAAGCCGGACCTCGGGTTCGTGGTGCACCTGGGCGCGCCTCCCTCGCCGATCGCCTACTACCAGCAGGTCGGCCGGGCGGGCCGCGCGGTCGAACACGCCGAGGTCGTCCTGTTGCCGGGCCAGGAGGACGTCGCGATCTGGCGCTACTTCGCCTCCCTGGCGTTCCCGCCCGAGGACCAGGTGCGCGCGGTGCTGGCAGCCCTGTCCCCGGATCGCCCGCTGTCCACACAGGCGCTCGAACCCATCGTCGACCTGCGGCGCACCCGGCTGGAGCTGATGCTCAAGGTGCTCGACGTCGACGGCGCGGTGCGCCGCATGCGTGGCGGTTGGATCGTCACCGGCGAACCCTGGACCTACGACACCGCACGCCTGCGCCGCGTCGCCGAGGCGCGCACGGCCGAGCAGAAGACCATGATCGAGTACGCGGAGACGACCACGTGCCGCATGGAGTTCCTCCGCCGCTGCCTGGACGACCCGGAAGCCCAACCGTGCGGTCGCTGTGACACGTGCGCCGAGCCCCTCTTCGACGCGGAAGTGTCACCGGAGTCGCTGTCCGCCGCCCAGGCGTTCCTCGGCCGTGCCGGCGTCGACATCTCCCCGAAGAAGCTCTGGCCGACAGGAATGGCCTCCGTGGGCGTCGAGCTCAAAGGCAAGATCACTCCGGCCGAGCAGATTCTGCCGGGCCGGGCGGTCGGTCGCCTGTCGGACCAAGGCTGGGGTACGAGGCTCCGCGCGCTCGTCAGCCCCGACGCGCCGGACACCCACCTCCCCGACGACCTGGCCGCCGCTGTCGTGGAAGTCCTCAAGGCCTGGGCGCGAGGCGATGACGCCTGGCAGCAACGTCCCGCCGGGGTCGTAGCCGTCGGCTCCCGCAGCCACCCCGACCTCGTCGAGAGCACAGCGGCCCGTATCGCCGCAGTCGGCCGGCTCCCCATGCTGGGCGCCCTGACGTCATCCCGCGCCAGCTCCGGGGGGCACCGAGGAAACAGTGCCCAGCGGGTGCTGGCGCTGCACGACGCCTTCACCGTCCCGCCGGCCGTCGCCGATGCGCTGCAGGACCTGGACGGGCCGGTGCTGCTTGTCGACGACCTGGTCGACTCCGGCTGGACCATGGCTCTGGCGGGCCGAGCACTCCGCCGCGCCGGCGCATCGGGGGTGTTGCCGCTCGCGCTGGCAGTGGCGGGATGACGAACGCGCCCGCCTGCCGGCCGGACCGCCGCGTCGCGGTGCGCGGCGGGCCGGAACCGGGTGGTGGGCCAGGGCGGGGTAGTGCGCGGGGGCGGACCGGTGCGCGAGGGCCGCGCGGTGCGCGAGGGCCGGGCGGTGCGTGGGGACGGACCGGTGCGCCAGGGCCGGGCGGTGCGCCAGGATCGGGCGGGTGCGCTCGGTGGGCTCTTCGTCAGCCCGGGCGGCCGAACCCTCGGATGGGCTGCTGGTCGATGGCACCTACCCGTACGTTCTCGCCGAACTCCGGAGCGTGGATCATCCGCCCGCCGCCGATGTAGATGCCGACGTGGCTGATCGGGCTGTAGAAGAACACCAGGTCGCCCGGCCTCAGCTCGTTCCTGCTCACGTGGGCGACGGACCCGTACTGGCTGGCCGCGTTGTGGGGGAGGCTCACCCCGGCGGTACGCCAGGCGGACAGGGTCAGTCCCGAGCAGTCGTACGAGCGTGGGCCCGCCGAGCCCCAGCGGTACGGCTTGCCGAGCTGGTCGAACGCGAACGCCACCACGTCCGCGGCGGGGCCTGGCACGTATTCGGGGACAGGGATGTTGCCGGCGTCGGGGTAGCGGGAGCCTCCGCCGTACGCGATCGCTCGCATTTGTTTGAGCGCGACGATCTCGCCCTTGACGGTCGCCTTGCGGGTGCTGAGTTCGGTCTGCTGGCGCGTCTGCTGGGCCGCGAGCGCGTTGAGTGCCGCCCGGGTTTCGGCCACCCTCGTCCGGGCCTTCCGCAGTTCCTCGGCGGCGCGCTGTTCCTCGCTGGCGAGCTGGTGCAGCACGAGCAGCTTGTCGACGAACTCGTGCGGCTGGTCCGAGGCGAACAGCGCGACGGTCGGCCCGGTACGCGTGCGCTGGTACGTGTGCGACATCAGCCCGTCCATGAGGGACTGCCGCTCCTCCAGGTCCCGGATCATGGGGCCGAGCCGGCCGCCGAGGTGCGAGATCTGCTGCTTGGTGGTGCGCAGGTCCTCGCGGGAGTCGTTGTACTGCTCGACGAGCACCTCGAGCTGGCGCGCGGCGCCGGTGATGCGCCTGTCCAACTCGGCCGTCGACATCCGGTCGTCCCGCGCGATCGGCAAGCCCGAGGTCGCGTGAGCGCGGGGATGCCGCAACGCTGGGAAAGGCGTGGCGGCGCGAACGCCTCGCAAACTCCCGGAGGTGCTGGCGGCGCGAGCGCCCCGCACCGCCTGGGGCTCGGTGATCTTCTGCGGGCCGGCGGATCCGAACAGCTCCCGCAGGACGGCCGACGGAAGACCAGCCGGGACCGCATTCGACGCCCCTGCTCCACCGGCGGCGAGGAGGGAGGCGCGATGGGCGGCTGCGGAGGTCGGGCTCACGGTGGCGTAGCCCGTGAACAGCAGCGCCGACATCAGGGCGACAATGACGGGTCGGGTGGTCACGGTAAACGACACAAAGCCATTAACGAGACAAAACGATCAAAAGCGACGCTATCGAGCGGCGGCAACGAGTGTCACGCTCCCCGAAGCCGAAGCCGAAGCCGAAGCCGAAGCCGAAGCCGAAGCCGAAGCCGAAGCCGAAGCCGAAGCCGAAGCCGAAGCCGAAGCCGAAGCCGAAGCCGAAGCCGAAGCCGAAGCCGAAGCCGAAGCCGAAGGAGGGGCGATCCTCTCGAATACCGGAGGGGGGTATAGTCGAGGCATGACCGCCGACCAAGAACATCCCGGCCCGCACGGTTACTCGGGCGACAAGGCCGCCTTGCTCGGGCGGCTGCGGCGCATCGAGGGGCAGATCCGGGGCCTGCAGCGCATGGTGGACGAGGACACGTACTGCATCGACGTTCTCACGCAGATCTCGGCCGCCAAGAGTGCGTTGCACGCGGTGGCCGTCGGACTGCTGGAGGACCATCTTGCGCATTGTGTCGTCGATGCTGCCCGGGCCGGCGACCCCACCGCGAAGGTGAAGGAAGCGTCCGACGCCATCGCCCGCCTGGTCCGTTCCTGACCTGCCGGAGCCCTCACTCCCGAGCAAGCTCCGTCAGCCACGAGCCACATTCATCTGAGCGCTCGGCACGCCTCGCCGGCGTGCGGGACGACCGGAAGAAGCAACGCCATCCTGGGACGCCAGACTGAAGGAGGAGGCCCGCCATGGCCGTCACCACCACGTACACCGTCACCGGCATGACCTGTAACCACTGCGTGCAGGCCGTGACCAGCGAACTCTCCGAGCTGCCCGGCGTCGACGCCGTCCAGGTCGACCTTCCGACCGGCGCGGTCACCGTGACCAGCGCCGAGCCGCTCGCCGAGGATGCCGTGCGCGCCGCGGTGGACGAGGCCGGCTACGAGCTTGCCGATGCCTGAGACCGACAAGCTTCCACCCACGCACGGCGCCGGGTCGGGTCACCCGGCGCCGGATGCCGGCACCGTCGGCGATCCGGGGTCCGACTCCGATGGCCGAGCCGGCGAGCAGGCGTCAGCTGGTAACGGGGCTCCGGCAGGCGAGGAGACCCGGACCGGCGGGCAGGCGGCGGAGGAGAAGGGCACCGCCTTCCGCCTGGCCGCGTTCGGCGCGGTGCTGGTGGTGGTGCTCTTCGCCGGCTACGGGATCGGCCGCCTCAACGATTCGGTCGAGCGCACCCGGTCCGCCCCCGCGCCACAAGCCGCCACCGAAGCCCACGCCCACGACGCAACCGGCACCGGCACCGGCACCAACGGCACCGGCACCGGCACCAACGGCACCGGCACCGGCACCAACGGCACCGGCACCGGCACCAACGGGGCCGGCACCGGCAGCGGCGCCACGGCCCACGACGACACCGGCGCCCCGCCCCACCTCCACAACCCCGACGGCACCGTGACGCAGGTAGCAGGAGCGACCGCCGCTCAGTCCGTCGGCGGCCTGGCCATCACCGCGAGCGGCCTCACCCTGCAGCCCGGGACCACCACCTTCCCCGCCGGCCGTAAGCAGCCGTTGACCTTCCGGGTCACCGCGGCCGGTGGCGCGCCCGTGACCACGTACGCCGTCGTGCACGACAAGCCGCTCCACCTGGTGGTCGTCCGGCGGGACCTCACCGGCTACCAGCACCTTCACCCCGCCATGGCGCCGGACGGCACGTGGAGCATCGATCTGGTGCTCGCTCAGCCGGGCAGCTACCGCGCGATCGCCGACTTCACCGCGATCGTCGGCGGGCAGCAGATGCCCGTCACGTTGGGTGCCGACCTTACGGTCGTCGGCAATTACGCCCCGGTCACCCTCCCCGCGCCGGGCACGCGGGCGACCGCGGACGGCTTCACCGTCGAGTATGGGGGTACGCCGCAGACCGGCTCGTCGCAGCCGATCCTGATGACCGTACGGGGACCCGACGGCAAACCGGCGGCGCTCGAGCCGTACCTGGGCGCGTACGGTCACCTGGTTGTGCTTCGTGAGGGTGATGTCGGCTACGTCCATGTGCATCCGGAGCCGCAACCCGTCGACGGTGCCGTGAAGTTCTGGCTGGCCGCGCCCGGCCCCGGCCGCTACCGGATGTTCTTCGACTTCCAGGTGGCGGGCAAGGTCCACACCGCAGCGTTCACCGCCACGGTCAGCTGACCCACCGACGGATTCAGGCGAGGAGCTTCTCCAGAGCCGGCGTCACGCCCCACTGGCCGGTCAGCGTCTCGTACTCGGAACGCTGGTCGTCCGTCGGGGCGGCGCCGGTGCGGCGGGCCCGTAGCAGCAGGTTGCGCGGCGTGTGCTGCGAGTCCACGAACTCGACCACGTCGACCTTGTAGCCGTTCAGCCGCAGCAGGGACGACCGCAGCGAGTCGGTGAGGACGTCCGCGAAGCGCTCCCGCAGGATCGCGTTCCGGGTCACCTCCGCGTACGGCGCCGGCGCCGTGCCGCCCTTGAGCTGGGCGGCGATGTCGTGGTGGCAGCAGGGCGCGGCCAGGACCCAGCGGGCGTTCCACCGTACGGCCCGGGCCAGCGCCTGGTCCGTCGCCGTGTCGCAGGCGTGCAAGGCCAGCACCAGGTCGGGCGCCTCGTCGACCTGGGCGTCCTCGATGGTTCCCGCCACGAAGCGGACCGCGTCGGCGCAGCCCAGCTGCTCGGCGACGGCGGTGTTGCGTACGCGTTGATCCTCGCGGACGTCGACCCCCACGACCCGGACGTCGGCGGCGCGGTCGGCCAGATACCGGTACGCCGCGAACGTGAGGTACGCGTTCCCGCAGCCCAGGTCGACGACCCGCAGCGGCGACGGCAGCTCGTCGGGCAGGGTGGCGGCCAGGGCGCGCAGGAACGCGTCGACCTGCCGGCGTTTCGCGGCGTTGCCGCCGATGACGGTGAACAGCGGGTCGCCCGGGTCGAGCAGCCACTGCTTGGCCCGGTCGTGCTGGGCGGGCGGCGCGGCGGCGATGCTCGCGCCGGCGCGATGAACCTGGGCGTCGCCCTTCTTCGTGACCCGCACCTGCACCGTCGACGTCGCGGTCTCCACGTGCCAGTTGCCGAACGGCTCGGCGAGCAGGGCGTCGACCGCGGCGGCAGCCTCCTCGCCGCCGACGTTGCGCGTGTACGGCCGGGAGCCGTCGTTCGTGACGATCTGCAGCTTCCGGCCGGTCTTCAGCTCGACGGGCCGCAGCTCGGCCCGCTGCAGCGACGGGGTGACGCCGCGCCGCCGGCCCGCCGCGACCGCACGGATGAGCGCCGGGTCGAGCAGCAGCTCACGGACCTCGGCCAGGACGGCTTCCAGCGATGGGGGCATCCCACCATTCTGCCTCGGACCCCCGCGACACCCCGAGCGCCGCTCGGCGTTTGTTAGCCTCGCCTAACACTGAGGGAGGTGCTGCCGTGACGTCTGCCGAGCCGCGCGCCCGGCTGTCCGTCCGGCTGCGCTCCGCTACCCGTTCCGACCACGACGAGGCGCAGGGCAGCGGCTTCCTCGACCGCCTCGCCTCCGGCAGCCTGCCGCGAGCGGCGTACGCGGACCTCGCCACCCAGCACTGGTTCATCTACGAGACCCTCGAGCAGGCCGCGGTCGTCATGGCCGCGGATCCGGTGGCCGGCCCGTTCGTGTTCCCCGAGCTGACCCGGCTTCCCGCCCTCACCGACGACCTCGCGGTGCTGACCAGCCAGGATCGGTACGCTCCGTTGCCGGCCACCGAGCGCTACCGGGCCCGCCTGCGCGAGGTCGCTTTCGACCGGCCGTGGGCCTTCATCGCCCACCACTACACCCGCTACCTGGGCGACCTGTCCGGCGGTCAGTACCTCGGTCCGGCGATCGCGAAGGCGTACGGCCTGGACGGTCCCGGGCACCGCTTCTTCGTTTTCGACGGCGTCTCGCCACCCGCGTTCCGCACCCGGTACCGTGCATTGCTCGACGATCTGGCGCTCTCGCCGGACGACGAGGGAAGCCTCCTCGCCGAGGTGTCGGAGGCGTACCGCCTGAACATCGCCGTTCTCGCCGACCTCAAGGAGCGCTGGGTGGAAGCCTTCGACCTCACCCCGGAGGCGGTCGCGCAGATCGCCCGGCACATGAACGACGACCACGCCGAGGACAACGTGTTGATCGTGCGGGGCCTCGGCGGCGTCGGTACGGCCAGCGCCGCGCGGGTGTCCGGGCTGGACGCTGACGGCATGGAGTTCGAGGCCACCGTGGACGGCATCGCGGTCCCGGTCCGTATCCCGTTCCGGGAGCGGCTCACCGAACGCCGGCAGGTGCGTGGCGAGGCCGTCCGCATGTACCGGGAGGCGTGCGCCGCCCTGGGCATCACCCCGGAGCACTGACGGAAGAAGGCGCCCCACCGTTGGGTGGGACGCCTTTTCGCGTACGTCGTCAGTCCTCGGAACCCGATCCCGTGCCCACTCCGGCGTCGGAACCACCGGTCATCTCACCGGACGACTCCGCCGCGCCACGCCCGCCACTGCGCCGACGCCGGCGCCGCGGACGGCCACCCTCGGTGGAGGAGGACTCGGCGGCCTCTGCGGCAGGGGCGTCCGCTGTGGGCGTACCCGTGGCGGGCTCGTCGACCTGGCGGCGGCGACGCTGCCGGCGCGGACGGTCGGACGTCTCGCCCTCCGCGGCCGGGGCTGCCTCCGGCGCGCTCTCGTCACCGCCGCGCCGGCGCGAACCGCCGCCGGCACCACCACCGCTGCTACGGGGCCGGGAGCGGCTGTTGTCCTTGCCGCGGCGGCGTCCCCCGAGGTCCTCCTCGATCTCCGCGGACAGGCCGACGCGGTTGCGCTCGGCCGTCGGCAGGGTGCCGGAGATGTCCGTCGGGATGTCCAGGTCGGCGTAGAGCGCCGGGGAGGTGTGGTACGTCTCCGGGGGCTGCGGCATGTTGAGGCCCATCGACTTGTCGATGAGCACCCAGCGCGGCATGTCCTCCCAGTCCACGAACGTCACGGCGACGCCGGTCGCGCCCGCCCGGCCGGTGCGGCCGATGCGGTGCGTGTACGTGTCCGGGTCCTCCGGGCAGTCGTAGTTGAGGACGTGGGTGACGCCGGAGACGTCCAGGCCGCGGGCGGCGACGTCGGTGGCGACCAGGACGTCGATCTTTCCCGTGCGGAACGCGCGCAGCGCCCGCTCCCGGGCGCCCTGGCCGAGGTCACCGTGGACGGCGGCCACCGCGAAGCCGCGGAAGTCGAGGTCCTCGGCGACGCGGTCGGCCGCGCGCTTGGTCCGGGTGAAGATCATGGTGAGGCCGCGGTCGCGGGCCTGCAGGATGCGCGCCACCATCTCCAGCTTGTTCAGCGGGTGGGTGCGGTAGACGACCTGCTTGGTCAGCGGCGACGGGCCGCTCTCGGTGGTGTGCCCGGCGTGGATGGTGACCGGGTGGCGCAGGAAGCGGCGCGACAGCGCGACGATCGGGTCCGGCATGGTCGCCGAGAACAGCATGGTCTGCCGCTGCTCGGGGAGCATGGCGAGGATCTTCTCGACGTCCTCGAGGAAGCCGAGGTCGAGCATGCGGTCGGCCTCGTCGAGCACCAGGGCCTTGATCGAGGTGAGCTTCAGCTGCTTCTGCTTGGCCAGGTCGAGCAGGCGGCCGGGGGTGCCGACCAGGATCTCGACGCCCTTCTTGAGCGCCTCGACCTGCGGCTCGTACGCCACGCCGCCGTAGATCGGCAGCACGCGCACGCCACGGGTGGCGCCGGCGGCGGCGAGGTCGCGCGCCACCTGCAGGCCCAGCTCACGGGTCGGTACGACGATCAGCGCCTGCGGTTTGCCGTCGGCGCCCTCGCTCGGGGCGGTCATGCGCTCGAGGATGGGCAGACCGAAGCCGAGGGTCTTACCGGTGCCGGTGGGCGCCTGGCCGATCAGGTCGGTGCCGCGCAGCGCGATGGGGAGTGCGTACTCCTGGATGGCGAAGGCCCGGGTGATGCCGGCAGCGGCCAGCGCCTCCACGGTTTCCGCGCGGACGCCCAGCTCGGCGAAGGTGGGGCTGTCGGGGCGGACGGGGGCGCGGGTGAGGACCGGTACCAGGGCGGGTTCTGTCTCGGTGGGTTCGATGTCGGTCATGGAGTTCTGCGGGTGCCTCTCGTGGTGCGCCCGTCGAAGTCCTGGGCGCGGTCTGGATAGGGCGCGGGCCACACGCGAGGGAGCTCGCGGGCCGCACGCGCGTCGCCGCGGCGGAACCAGAGAAATGGATCGACGTCGGCGGCGACGGGCCAAGTCTACCCGACGGAGAGATTGCGCACCTCAGGCCGAAGGTGACCGGCGGCGGAAATGCGTCAGGGGGCCCGAGGGCCCCCTGCTCGCCGGTGCTGCGCGTGCTTATCGCGTGCTTATCGCGTGGTGAAGCCGAACGGGCGGGTGTTGCTCTCGGCGATCTCCACGTAGGCCACCTTGGCGATCGGCACGATCACCTTGCGGCCCTTCTCGTCGGTCAGGGTCAGGACGCTGTCCTTGGCCAGTGCCTCGGTCACCACCTGCTCGACCTCGGCCGGCGTCTGCGCACTCTCCAGCGCCAGCTCACGCGGGGCGTGCTGCACGCCGATCTTGACCTCCACGGGGCCCTCCCTCTCAGCAGTCTTCCGACATGAAGGCTAGCCGATTTCCGCAGACGTTCCCGGCGTTGACTCACCCTGCAGCGGGAAGGTGGCGATGCCCCGCCAGATCAGGGCCGCGACCAGCGCTTCCGCCTCGTCCTTCGCGACCTGGCGGCCGGTCGCCAGCCAGTACTGGGCCGCCTGGCCGGAGACTCCGACGAGGCCTGCGGCGAGCAACTCGGCCTTCGCCTGGGTCAGCCCGGTGTCCGCGACCACTGTGTCGGTGACAGCGGCGATGCAGCCCTGCTCCACCCGCTCCACCCGTTCGCGCACCTGGGGGTCGTTGCGCAGGTCGGACTCGAAGACGAGACGGAACGCCTCGCTCTCGTGGTCCATGAAGTCGAAGTACGCCCGTACGGCGCCCTTGACCCGCTCCTTGTTGTCCGGGGTGGCCAGCATCGCGCCGCGTACCTTGGCGATTATCGCGTCACAGTGCGTGTCCAGCAGGGCCAGATAGAGCTCGAGCTTGCCGGGGAAGTGCTGGTAGAGCACGGGCTTCGAAACGCCGGCCCGCTCGGCGATCTCGTCCATGGCGGCGGCGTGGTAGCCCTGCGCCACGAAGATCTGCTGCGCGGCGGCAAGCAGTTGCTTACGGCGCGCGGAGCGCGGCAGGCGCGTCGGGCGCCCCGCCGTCTGTGCCCCGCCGGACGCAGCAGTCATGTCACAATCCTCCGAGCTTGAGTCCCACCGCGCTGGAAGCGACGCGGATTGCCCGGTTCGTCGTCTGTCGCGTTCCGGGCGGGCAATTGTCGCGACGCTGCAACTTATCGCCACTGCAACCACACGGTAGCCTCAGCGGGGGGCAAGCGAGGAGCGCGTGGTGGACGAAACAGGGCATTCCGGTGACGCCGGGGCCGCCGAGGGCGGTGCCGGTGCCGAGTCGCGTGACCGCACCCTGTTGAACGGATGGGCCGCACGGGAGAGCCCGTGGTCCAACGCTGGTGCCGCGCTGGACCCGGAAGCCGAGGTCCCGGCGTGGCGCCGGCCCGCGACGGAGGTGCGCCCGTTCACCCGCCCCCTGCCGACCGACCCACCATCGGGTGACATCCGCCCGTTCGCGGCCGCGCCCCCGCCGCCGTCGTTCACCCCCGCCCAGCAATCGCCCGCGCCGCCCGTCGACGGGTCACCGCCGCGGCTGGAGAACGCCGCCTCGCCGCGCTGGTCCGACAGCCGCGCGCGCTACGACGATCTGCTCTCGCACCTCTCGCCCAACGGGGGCGAGCCGCGCCAGGACGAACCCCGGGCCGCCGAGCCGCCGCGCGCCGCCCCGCTCTCGCCCGTGCCGCCGCGCGCCGCCCCGCTCTCGCCCGTGCCGCCGCGTTCAGCCCCGCTGTCGCCTGTGCCGCCGCGTTCAGCCCCGCTGTCGCCCGTGCCGCCGCCACGCCCCGACCCCCTCTCGCCCGAGCTGTTGCACGGCGGTCAGGAGAGCACCCAGCTGCCGGCCAGCGCGCCGCCGTACCCGTATGAGGGTGATCTCGACGACGCGGCCCGGCCCCAGGCGGCCCAGCAGCGCGCGTCGTTCCCCGCCGTGCGGCCCGCGGCCCCCGGCGGCCGGCGCGCCGAGTGGACGACCGCCGAGTCCGCGCGGCATGCGCTGGACCCGCCGACCCCGGCCGAGGGCATGCCCCGGGTCGGCCCGCCGGAGGCTACCGACCAGTCACGTTCCGGCGATCAAGGGCTCGGCCGGCCGTCGTACGATCCCTCCAGCTTTCCGCGCCGGCTGCCGTACGAATCCCCGCAGCCGGCGTTCACCGGACGGCCGGCCGGCGACCCCGGCGCCGGCACCACCGGGAAGCCGCCCTTCGCCGCGTTGCCGCAGCGCGTCCCGGCCCAGCCGGACGTGCCCACCGTCCCGGAGCCGCCGTCCGTGGAGCCCTCGGCCGAGACCCCCGCGCTGGCGCGGATCGCGACGCATCTGCGCCGCGAGGACGCGCTGGCGCCGCAGGAGCGGCAGGACGGCTTCGACGTCAACGCCATCCTGGAGGCGGTCCGCGAGGTCGAGGGCGTCCGCGACGCGGCGCTGCGGACCACCCCCGCCGGTGCCCACAGCCTGCGGCTGGACCTCGCGGAGGGCGCCGACCCGGCCGAGGTGAGCCGCCAGGTCGCCCGCCTGCTGCAGGACCGCATGGGTCTGGACGCGGCCATGCAGGGTGCCACGCCGCTCGCGCCGACGCGTACGCCTGCGCCCGAGGAGGCGCCTCCGGCCCCGGCGCCCCGGTCCGCGCCGCCGGCACAGGCCACCACCCGGGCGCTGCCCACCCGGACGTCCTCGGCGGCGCAGGCCTCCGCGCCTCCGGTCGCGCCGGCCCCGTTCGTGCCGTCGCAGCCCAACCCGGCCGGCCGGGCCGCCCCGCCGAGCCCCGTCGCCCCACCGGCACCCGCAGCGCCGCCCAGCGCAGCGCCGCGGAGTCCGGCCGCAACGCCTGGCCCCGCCGCGATGCCGAGTCCCGTCTCGGCGCAGCGCATGCCCACCGGCATCGACCCCGCCCCGCCGCGCCCGCTGCTCGAGCCCGGCGACCGTCCCGGCCCGCGGGTGATGATCGAGAACGTCCAGGTCAACACCTTCGGCAGCGAGGCGACCGTACGGGTCCAGCTGACCGTCGGCGGCCAGGCCGCGGCGGGGGAGGCCACCGGCCCGGCGGTGGACGGCTACCTGCTGCGGCTCTGCGCGATGGCCACCGCGACCGCCGTCGACGACCTGCTCACCCACTCGGACCACGCCGACGGGCCGGCGAAGTGCTTCGTCGAGCACGCGGCGGCCGTGCCGTTCGGCTCGATCCAGGTGGCCGTGGTGGTCGTCCTGCTCGCCACCGACGGCTGGGTGGAGCAGCTCGCCGGCTCGGCCGTCGTCACGGGTGACGATAGGCACGCCATGGTCCGCGCCACTCTGGCGGCCGTCAACCGGCGGCTCGAGGCACTCTTGTCCTGATGAAGGGCGCGAAACTCGCGGCGGACGAGGTCCTGCCGCCCGACGGGGCCCTGCCACCGCCGTGGCCGGCCCGCACAGTGATGATCGACGGCGCGATGCTGCACGTCCGGGACACCCCGGCGACCACGCCCGGCGCCGAACCGGCGGTGTACGTGCACGGCCTCGGCGGCTCGTCGCAGAACTTCACCGACCTCGCCGGGCTGCTCGCCGACCGGTTCGACGCCCAGGCCGTGGACCTGCCCGGGTTCGGCTACAGCGACCCGAGCCGGCGCTACTCGATCGCCGCGTTCGCCGACCGGCTCATCGGCTTCCTGGAGCACTCCGGGCGCGGCGCGGTCCACCTGGTCGGCAACTCGCTCGGCGGCTCGATCTGCGTACGGGTGGCGGCGCTGCGCCCCGACCTGGTGCGCACCCTGACCCTGATCAGCCCGGCGATGCCCTTCCTCGACCCGCGGCGTACGGCCCAGGGCCCGGTGCTGCCGGTGCTCGCCCTGCCCCGCGCCGACCGGATCATCGCGTGGGGCATGGCCCGGATGACCGCCGAGGAGATGGCCGAGCAGGTGCTGCTGGCGTGCTTCGGCGACACCACGAAGGTCAGCGAGCAGCGCCGGGCCGAGGCGATCGAGGAGATCAAGCTCCGGTACACGGTCGCGCATTACTCGAAGGCGTACACGGGGACGTTGCGCGGGCTGGTGTCGAGCTTCCTGCGGGCGTACCTGCCGGGGGTGAATTCGCAGTGGCGGCTCGCCGCGCGCATCACCGCGCCGACGCTGGTCATCGGCGGCCTCAAGGACGAGTTGGTGGACCCGCGGGTGCCGGCGCAGGTGGCGAAGGCGATCCCGGACAGCCGGCTGCTGATCCTGCCCGGCGTGGGGCACGTGGCACAGATGGAGGTACCCCGGCTGGTCGCCCGCGCGATCGTCGGCCTGCTCGAGGACGTCGCCTCCCATGACCGGACGGAAGGCCTGCCGCTGCACCCGTGATGTGGCACGCTGGCGGGCAAATGATCGACACCCGTGTTGCCGTGATCGACCGGCGCCGCCGCATCTGGTTCGCCGCCGTCATGGTGGCGGCGCTGCTCGTGGCCGGTGGCCTGCTGTTACCCACCGTCTGGGCGTCCGGGCCGCCGGTGCCCATGCCGGTCGCGTCCGCGGCCGTGCCGGCGCCGGCCCTCGCGGCCACGTCCGTGCCGTCGGCCTCGGCGGTTCCCTCCACGCCGCCCTCACCCCCGCTGCGGACGTCGGTCGCGCTGCCGGGTCCGGTGCCGGCCCGCGGGTCCGGCACGTTCGCGTACGCGCCGGGCCGGGGCAAGATCTTGGGTACGGCGGGAGCGGTACGCCGTTTCCGCGTGGCGGTGGAACGGGGCAGCGGCGAGGACGTCGTGGCCTTCGCCGCGTTGGTCGAGTCCACGCTCGGCGACCGGCGCAGCTGGACCGGGGACGGGCGGTTGCGGCTGCAACGCGTACCGGCGGGGGAGAAGGCGGACTTCACCGTGTTCCTGGCGACGCGGGACACCGCCGGGCGGATGTGCGCTGCCGGAGGCGTCACCATCACGGTGGGCGGGCGGCCGTACACGTCGTGCCGGACGACCGGGCGGGCGATCATCAACCTGGACCGGTGGCGGCTGTCGGCACCGCCGTACGTCGCCGCGAAGGTCCCGCTGCCGACCTACCGCCAGTACGTCATCAACCACGAGGTCGGCCACGAGCTGGGCCACGGCCACCAGGGCTGCCCGAAGCGCGGCGGGCCGGCGCCGGTGATGGTGCAGCAGACGCTGACGCTGCGCGGCTGTGTGCCGTACGCGTGGCCCCGCCGCGGCAACCGCCTCCTCCAGGGTCCGTCGCTCTGATGCTTTCGGGGCAAATGCCCCGTGCCGAATGGTGTGCTCTGGCACCCTGACCGTGTCATGGAGAAGATGCGGCCGTACCTGCGACGCCGGTTGATCACGGCGCTGATCCTGTTCACGCTCGCCGTCGCGGTGTTCGTGGCGGCCGAGACGATGCGCGCCGGCAACCCCGGCGGGTGAGCTTTGATTCCCGTTTCCCGCATGCCGGGCCGGTGGCCCACGTCATGCCCATGACGGCGATTCACGAGCAACAATGGTGGCCGCACCTTCCGTCAACCCGGGGAGTTCACCGTGTCACTGCCCCCGCTCGTCGAGCCGGCCGCCGAGCTGTCCGTCGATGAGATCCGGCGCTACTCGCGCCATCTGATCATTCCCGACGTCGGGATGGACGGTCAGAAGCGACTCAAGAACGCCAAGGTGCTCGTCGTGGGCGCGGGCGGCCTGGGCTCGCCGGCGCTGCTGTACCTGGCCGCGGCCGGGGTCGGCACGCTCGGCATCGTGGACTTCGACACCGTCGACGAGTCCAACCTGCAGCGGCAGGTCATCCACGGGGTCTCCGACGTGGGCCGTCCCAAGGCCGAGTCCGCGGCGGCGAGCATCCGTGAGATCAACCCGCTGGTGAACGTGGTCATCCACAACACCGCGCTGGACCGCGACAACGTCAAAGAGATCTTCAGCCAGTACGACCTCATCGTCGACGGCACCGACAACTTCGCGACCCGCTACATGGTCAACGACGCCGCGGTGCTGCTCGGCAAGCCGTACGTGTGGGGTTCGATCTACCGCTTCGACGGCCAGGCGTCGGTGTTCTGGGAGGAGCACGGCCCCTGCTACCGGTGCCTCTACCCGGAGCCCCCGCCGCCCGGCATGGTGCCGTCCTGCGCCGAGGGCGGCGTGCTCGGCGTGCTGTGCGCGTCGATCGGCTCGATCCAGGTCAACGAGGCGATCAAGCTGATCACCGGCATCGGCGAGCCGCTGGTCGGCCGGCTGATGGTCTACGACGCCCTCGAGATGGAGTACCGCAAGATCAAGGTTCGCAAGGACCCGAACTGCGCGCTCTGCGGCGAGAACCCGACCGTCACCGACCTGCTCGAGGACTACGAGGACTTCTGCGGCGCCGTCTCCACCGAGGCGCAGGAGGCCACCCTCAACGCCACGATCACGGCCAAGGAGCTCAAGGAGTGGCAGGACTCCGGCAAGGACATGTTCCTGGTCGACGTCCGTGAGCCCGCCGAGTGGGAGATCAACCGGATCCCGGGCGCCACGCTGATCCCCAAGGGCGAGATCCTCTCCGGCGAGGCGCTGGCCCGCTTCCCGCAGGACCGCCAGATCGTGCTGCACTGCAAGTCGGGCGTGCGCTCGGCGGAGGCGCTCGCGGCGCTCAAGGCGGCCGGCTTCAAGGACGCCGTGCACGTCCAGGGCGGCATCGTCTCCTGGGTCAACACGGTGGACCCGTCGCTGCCGTCGTACTGAGGTCATTCCGGACGGCCGCTCACCCCGCTGAGGGTGAGCGGCCGTTTGCTGTCAGTCACGGCGCACCCATCACCGGCCGTCAATGTCCCCTGATCGGGCGGGACGGAAGCGACCTTATAGACAACTACCGAAACGGTCCGGCGAAAAGCCCGGCTGCGTTGTAGCGTCACCGTCGTGGTCGACATGGATGCCGCAATCGGGTACGTCATAGCGCACGGTGACCCGGTGGAACGGGCGCGGCTGTCGTACCTGAGGACGAGCACGGAACCGCCGCCGGGCGTCCTCGACCGCATCGAGAGCGGCCAGACCCCGGAAGGCGGCTGGCCCGCGAGCGGCGACAGCCCCGTACCGTCGATCGACGCCACCTGCTTCCGCCTCTCCGAACTCGACGACCTCGGCGGCCTCCGCGGCCCACAGGTCGACCGGGCCCTCGCCTGGCTCGCCGGCGTCCAGCGCAGCGACGGCACCTGGCAGGAGGACGAGTCCCTCGCCCCGGAGGCGCCGCCGTGGGCTGTGCCCGGCGACCCGGAAGCCACCCTCTACCTGACCGCGGTCGCCGGCTTCTGGATGACGGTCGCCGACTTCGAGGCCCACCCCCACCACGACGCTCCACCCCGGTACGCGACCACCCTCGCCGCGGCGGCCCGCCACGTGGTCGCCCAGCTCCGCCCGGACGGCAGCTGGCCGTCCTTCCTCGCCGCCGGCTGGCACGCGGCGGGGCTCTTACATGAGCAGCAGTTCTTCTACGAGTCGGCGCGGATCCAGCTCGTGCTCGGCGACCGCGTGGCCGACATGTCCCCGGCGGACGTGGCGAACATGGCGGCGGCCCTGCGCCGGGTCAACCTCGGCGACGACTGGCTGGTGCAGGCGGCGCGGAAGCGGCTGGCGGAGACGCAGCGCACGGACGGCGGCTGGGACAGCGACGAGGGGCCGATCTTCGACGTCAACACCACCCTGACAGCGATCCGCGCCTGCCGCTGACCCCGCGCCGCGCGCTTAATGCACGCGCTACGCGAGGCCACGCCTCGCGCCCGCCAAGCCGCCGCCGAGCCCAAGCCGCCGCCGAGCCCAAGCTGCCGCCGAGCCCAAGCTGCCGCCGAGCCCAAGCTGCCGCCGAGCCCAAGCTGCCGCCGAGCCCAAGCTGCCGCCGAGCCCAAGCTGCCGCCGAGCCCAAGCTGCCGCCGAGCCCAAGCTGCCGCCGAGCCCAAGCCGCCGCCGAGCCCAAGCCGGCGCCGAGCCCAAGCCGGCGCCGCCGCCGAGCCCGAGCCGCGCGGCCCGGGCTGTGCTGGCCCTGGCCCTGGCCCGCGGCGTCAGCGGGTGTGGCCGTTGCCCGTGACGATGTACTTGGTCGAGGTGAGCTCCGGCAGCCCCATCGGCCCGCGCGCGTGCAGCTTCTGCGTGCTGATGCCGATCTCCGCGCCGAACCCGAACTCGCCCCCGTCCGTGAACCGCGTCGACGCGTTGATCATCACCGCGGCCGCGTCCACCCGGGCCGCGAAGCGGCGGACCGCCGTCGTGCTCTCGCTGACGATCGCCTCGGTGTGGCCCGTGCCGTAGCGGCGGATGTGGTCGAGCGCGTCGTCGAGGGAGTCGACCACTGCGACCGAGATGTCGGCCGAGAGGTATTCCTTGCCCCAGTCCTCGTCGGTCGCCGGGACGACGCCGTCGAAGGAGGCCACGCGGGGGTCGCCGTGCACCGTCACGCCCGCGTTGATCAGCTCCTCGATCACGAGCGGCAGGAACGACTCGGCCAGCGCCGAGTGGACGAGCAGGGACTCGGCGGTGTTGCAGGTGGACAGGCGCTGGGTCTTCGAGTTCAGCACCACGCCGAGCGCCTTCTCGAGGTCGGCGGACTCGTCCACGTACACGTGGCAGTTGCCGACGCCGGTCTCGATGACCGGGACCGTCGACTCCTCGACCACCGTCTTGATCAACGACGCGCCGCCGCGGGGGATGAGCACGTCCACGAGGCCGCGGGCGCGCATCAGCTCTTTCACCGAGTCGCGGGTGGTGGCGTCGAGCAGCTGGATCGCGTTGGCCGGCAGCCCGGCGTCGCTGACCGCCTTGCGCAACACCGACACGATCGCCGCGTTGGAGCTCATCGCCGAGCCGGAGCCGCGCAGCAGCGCCGCGTTGCCGGACTTGAGGCAGATGCCGGCCGCGTCGGCGGTCACGTTGGGACGGCCCTCGTAGATGATGCCGACCACCCCGAACGGCACCCGTACCTGCCGCAGCTCGAGGCCGTTGGCGAGGGTCGAGCCGCGGACCACGTCGCCGACCGGGTCGGGCAGGGCGGCCAGCTGCCGCAGGCCGTCGGCCATCGCGGCGACCCGCTCGGCGGTCAGCGTCAGCCGGTCCACCATGGCCTCCGGCTGCCCGGCGGTACGCGCGTTCTGCACGTCGACGGCGTTCGCGGCGACGATGTCGTCGGCCCGTTCGACGAGCCGCTCCGCCATCAGCAGCAGGGCGGCGTCCTTCTCGGACCGAATGGCGGCGGCCAGGTCGATGGCGGCGACCCGCGCCTCGGCGGCCTGCTGCAGGACACTCATGATGACTCCTGGGAAGAGAACCGGGTGTGGTCAGAGAAGCACCAGGTCGTCACGGTGGACAACCTCTCGTTCATATCCTGGCCCGAGCGCCGCGGCCAGCTCGCCGGTGGACCGGCCGAGCAGCGCCGGGAGTTCCACCGCGTCGTAGTTGACCAGCCCGCGGGCCACGGGAGCGCCCGAGCCGGCGTCGACGAGGTCGACGGGGTCGCCGGCCGCGAACGAGCCGTCCACCGCGGTGATGCCGGCCGGCAGCAGCGACTTGCGCCGGGCCACGACCGCGGCGACCGCGCCCGGGTCGAGGTGCAGCCGGCCGCGCGGCGAGGTGGCGTGTGCCAGCCAGAACAGCCGGGCGGTGGGGCGCCGGGCGGCGGCGTGGAACAGCGTGCCGACCTCGTCGCCGTCGAGCGCGGCACCGGCCAGGGGCGCGGCGGTCAGCACGACGGGAATGCCGAAGCCGGTGGCGATGCGCGCGGCTTCCACTTTCGTGACCATGCCGCCCGTGCCGACGCCCGCCTTCCCCGCGGACCCGATGGCGATCCCGTCCAGGTCCGAGTCGTCGCGCACGGTCGTGATGCGCCGCGACGAGGGCGCGGACGGATCGCCGGTGTACAGCGCGTCCACGTCGGAGAGCAGCACGAGCAGGTCGGCGTGGACCAGCGCGGCGACGAGCGCGGCGAGCCGGTCGTTGTCGCCGAACCGGATCTCCTCGGTGGCGACCGTGTCGTTCTCGTTGACGATCGGCAGGGCGCCGAGGTCGAGCAGCTTGCGCAGGGTCCGGTACGCGTTGCGGTAGTGCGCCCGCCGGGTCACGTCGTCGACGGTGAGCAGCACCTGTCCCACCGTCAGCCCGTGGCGGGCGAAGCCGGCCGCGTACCGTCCGATCAGCAGGCCCTGGCCCACCGAGGCCGCCGCCTGCTGGGTGGCCAGGTCGCGGGGCCGGCGGCGCAGGTGGAGCGGGGCGAGCCCGGCAGCGATCGCGCCGCTGGAGACCAGGACCACCTCGCGGCCCCCGGCGCCCAGCCTGCCGAGCACGTCGACGAGGGCGTCGACGCGCTGGTCGTCGATGCCGCCGGCGGCTGTGGTCAGCGAGGACGACCCCACCTTGACCACGATCCGGCGCGCGCCGGTCACCTCTTCACGCACCCGGCCCATTCTGCTCGCCGCGGGCTCCGCGGCCGCCGCGAGATCCCATATCGTGGCGACGGTGACACCCCAGGAGTACGTGGAAGAGGTTCTCCGGCTCGTGGAGAGCATCCCCGAGGGCCGGGTCATGTCCTACGGGGCGGTGGCCGACGCGCTCGCCGACCGCTCGGGGCGCAACTCGGCCCGGCAGGTCGGCACGATCATGGCCCGGCACGGCGGCGGCGTGCCGTGGCACCGGGTGGTCACGAGCGCGGGCCGGATGCCGCCGGGGCACGAGCAGGAGGCGCGGCAGCGGCTGCTCGGTGAGGGCGTACCGCTGAAGGGTGACCATGTCGACATGGCCCGCGCTAGCTGGATGCCCTGAGGCCGATCCAGGTCAGCGCGCCGCGCATCTGGAACTCGAAGAAGTCCCGCCGCTGCTCGATCGTGTTGTTGAGCTGGCCGAACAGCTCCGCGCTGACGGCTCCGCAGAGGTGGATCCAGCCCGCGATGCTGCGGCCGACCAGCTGCGGCGGCGCGCCGGGAGCGGCCCGCTCGGCGACCATCGCCAGATCCTCGCCGAGCCGGCCTCCGATCGGCTCACCGGGCTCGACCTCGCCGGACGCTGACGCGTCCTGGACGATGCGGCCGAGGGTCAGGATGACCCGGATCGCCGGTTCGACCGTGTCGGTGGGGGCCTGATATCCGGGTACGGGGCTGCCGTAGACGAGCGCCCACTCGTGCGGGTTGGCCAGCGCCCATTCGCGTACGGCGTGGCAGACGGCCAGCCACCGGTCCACGGCGGAGCCCGTGTCAGGGGCGTTCTCCGCGGCCTCGCCCAGCGAGTCGTACGCGTCGATGATCAGCGCGGTGAGCAGCTCGTCGCGGCTGGCGAAGTACCGGTACACGGCCGACGACGCCATGCCGAGGTCGCGCGCCACCGCCCGCAGCGAGAGGTTCGCGCCGTCGGTCGCCAGGTGCCGCCGGGCCGCCGCCTTGATCTCGTCGGTCATCTCGGCGCGGACGCGCGCCCGGAGCGATGCGGCTGTCATGTGAACAGTGTGCCATACCGAGAGCACTGCTCTTGACGGCGAAGGCTCGACGCGGCATGGTGTTCTTAACAGAGAGCACTGCTCGCAAAGGAGAGCGCCATGTCGAACCACGTGATCGTCGGAGCCGGACCGGTGGGCTCGTCGGTCGCCCGCCTCCTCGCCGATGCCGGGGAGACCGTCCGCATCGTGACGCGCAGCGGCTCGGGCCCCGAGCATCCGCTGATCGAGCGCATCGCCGCCGACGCCGGTGACGCCCGGCGCCTCACCGAGCTGACCCGGGACGCCGAGGTGCTCTACAACTGCGCGAACCCGCCGTACACGAAATGGCCGGAGCTCTGGCCGCCGATGTCGGCCGCGATGATCACCGCGGCCCGGGAGAACGACGCGGTCCTCGCGATCACCGGAAACCTCTACGGGTACGGCCCGCAGCCCGGCGGCCGCATGTCGGAGCGCACCCCACTCGCCGCGACCGGACGCAAGGGCCGCGTGCGCATCGCCATGTGGCAGGACGCCCTCGCCGCCGGCATCCGTACGCTCGAGGTGCGCGGCTCGGACTACGTCGGCGCGGGCGCCACCGGGGTGGTCTCGGCGGTACTGATCCCAGCGATCGCCAAGGGCCGCACGGCGTGGATACCGGGCGACCCGGAGGCCCCGCACACGTGGACCTACGTCGGCGACATGGCCCGTACGCTCGTAACCCTCGCCCGCGACGAGCGCGCCTGGGGCCGGGCCTGGCACGTACCGTCCGCGCCCGCAGTCAGCGTCCGTGAGCTGGCAGCCCGCTACGGAACAATGGCCGGCGCCCCGGCGGTACGGGTCCGCAGGCTGCCCCGAGCGGCCATGCGCACCGCCGGCCTCGTCATCCCGATGGCGCGGGAGCTGGCCGAGATGGACTACCAGTTCTACGGGCCGTTCCTGCTGGACTCGACCGAGACGGAGCAGACGTTCGGCCTGCGGGCGACGGACCTGGACGTCGGCCTCGAGGAAGAGGCGGCACACGCGGGCCTCGCCCGCTGACGGCGAAAGGTCGGCCCGGCGCGGGTCCGCCCGCCCGGCGCGGGGCCGTTCGCTCAGCGCGGGGCCGTTCGCTCGCGCGGGGCCGTCCGGTGCTAGATGTAGTGATCACGAGCGTTGTTGACGCGGCGTGTCGGCTTGAGATGTGAGAAGACCTCCGGCGAGGTGGAAGTTGCGACGCTTCACCGAACCGGAGGTCTCTATGGCCCACCGTAACGCCCGCCTGA
>NZ_JADMLH010000016.1 GCF_016464385.1 Nucisporomicrobium flavum
CCAGGCCATCGGCAACGGCAGGGCGGCCACTCCTCGGAAACCACCCAACGACAAGAAACCATCAGCCACACCCCACCGTCCCCGGGCATCCAGGGCATCACCCCAGACGATCAACAACCTTATGGAGACACCATGGCAGCACCGTCACTCAGCAGCCGGTTGAACGCCGTTTCGTACGTAGCGCCGCGGCTGGCCGGGCGTGCGGCGTTCAAGCTGTTCATCGAGCCGGTGCGGCGCGCCGAGGTCCGGCCCGCGCAGCAGCAGGTGATGGACGCTGCCGAGGTGTCCGATCTGGACCATGACGGCGTCACGGTGAAGACGTACCGGTGGGGCGACGGTCCCCGCCCGGTGCTGATGGTGCACGGGTTCCAGTCGCGGGCCGCTTCGTGGGCGGGTTTCGTCCCGGCGCTGCACGAGGCGGGGCTGCCGGTGCTGGCGTACGACGCCCCGGGGCACGGCGACTCCGGCGGGGTGTCCGCCACGATCGTCGACCAGGCCGCCCTGATCGCGCGCCTGCAGGAGAAGCACGGTCCCTTCCGGGCGATCGTGGCGCACTCGTTCGGGGTGCTGTGCGCGTACCACGCGATGCGGTCGGGCGTGCAGGCCGGCCGGATGGTGGCGATCAGCGCGATCAGCGACTTCGCGTACCTGGCGGACGCGTTCTGCACCCAGTTGTCGCTGCGTCCCTCGATCAGCCGCGAGCTGCGCCGGCGTACCGAGATCTACTTCCGGCCGGAGACCGACATCTGGGAGCGGTTCTCGCCCACGTACCGGCCCGAGCAGGTCACGGTGCCGACGCTGGTCATCCACGACGAGGACGACAAGGAGGTGCCGGTGCGGCACGGGCGGCGGCTCGCCGAGACGTACGCGACCTCCGCCGACCTGGTCCTCACGCAGGGGCTGGGACACCGGCGCATCCTCGGCGACCGCGCGGTGATCGAGACGGCCACCCGGTTCCTGACGAAGACGGACGAACAGTAGCGGAGATCATGAGCGATTCTGGGACGAGCACGCCCGTTGCGGTGATCGGCGTGGCCGCCCGGCTACCGGGTGCGCCGACGCCGGGCGACTTCTGGGAGCTGCTGATCGGCGGGGGCGCCGGCCTCGGCCCGGCCCCCGCCGGCCGGTTCGGTCCCGCCGACTTCTCCGCGCTGGGCCCGCAGCAGCGGCAGGCCGTCCGCACCGGCGGGTTCCTGCCGGACGCCGACCGCTTCGACGCCGCCCATTTCGGGATGTCCGCGCGGGAGGCGGCGGCGACGGATCCGCAGCAGCGCCTCGCGGTGGAGCTGGGCTGGGCAGCGCTGGAGGACGCGCGGCTGGCGCCCGGCCGGCTCGGCGACACCCGTACGGCGGTCTTCCTGGGCGCCATGTCCGACGACTACGCCGACCTCGTCCGGGCCGCCGGGCTGCTGGACGGCTACAGCTTCACCGGCCTCAACCGGGCGTTGCTCGCCAACCGCGTCTCGTACCTGCTCGGGCTGCGTGGCCCCAGTCTCGTGGTGGACTCCGGCCAGTCCGCCTCGCTGGTCTCGGTCCACCTGGCCTGCGTCGCGCTGCGGGGCGGCGAGTGCGACCTCGCCGTGGCCGGTGGTGTGCAGCTCAACCTGGCCCCGAACAGCTGGATCGCCGCGGCCCGGGCCGGTGTCCTGTCGCCCACCGGCGCCTGCCGCCCGTTCGGGGCCGGAGCCGACGGCTTCGTCCGCGGCGAGGGCGGCGCGATGCTCGTGCTCAAGCCGCTGGACCGTGCGGAGGCCGACGGGGACCGGATCTACTGCGTCATCCGCGGCAGCGCGGTCAACAACAACGGCCACACCGGGACGGTCACCGCGCCCGACGTCCGCGCCCAGGTCGACGTGATCCGCGAGGCGCAGCGCCGGGCCGGGGTGACCTCCGCCGACGTCGACTACGTCGAGCTGCACGGCACCGGCACGAGGCTGGGCGACCGGGTCGAGGCCGAGGCGCTGGGGCTGGCGTTCGGCGACCGGGAGCGCCCGCTGCTCGTCGGCTCGGCGAAAGCCGCCGTGGGCCACCTGGAAGCGGCGGCGGGCATCACCGGGCTCGTCAAGACGGCGCTCAGCCTGCGGCACGGGGTCATCCCGGCCCAGCACGGCGCCGGCCCGGTGGCGGAGCACGTGCCGGACTCGCTGCACGTCGTCGCCGAGAACGCCGGGTGGCCGTCGGCGGACCGGCCCGGCACGGCGGGCGTCAGCGCGTTCGGCATCGGCGGGACGAACTGCCACGTCGTGGTGTCGGCACACCGGGCCGAAGAACCACCGGCCCGCCTCGTGCCGGAGCGGGCGTGGCCGTTCCTGGTCAGCGCGCGTACGCCGGCGGCGCTGCGGGCGTACGCCGGGCGCCTCGCCGGCTGGATCGCCGCCCATCCGGAGGCCGAGCCGCTGGATGTGGCGTACTCCCTGGCGACGACGCGGGCCGTTCCCGGACACGAGCTCGTGGTGCGTGCCGCCCGCCTCGCCGACCTCGGGACCGTCCTGCGCGCCGTCGAGCGGGGCGGGACGGTGGAGACCGTCGACGCCCCGGCCGACTGGGACGCCGTTTTCGCCGGCCACGAGCCTCGCAGGTGCACCCTTCCCGGCTACCCCTTCGAACGGAAGCGGCACTGGTTCGGCGAGACCGCTCAGGCCCGGCCGGTGGCGGAGCCGGGTGCCGCTCCCGACGAGGCGCTGCTCGATCTCGTGCTGCGTACCGTTGCCGCGGTGCTCGGTGTCCCCGGCATCGAGCAGCTCGATCCGGCCGCCACCTTCAACGACCTCGGGCTCACCTCGCTCACGGCGGTGGAGCTGCGGGACCGCCTCCAGGAGGCCACCGGGCGGCACCTGCCCCCGGGGCTGATCTACGACCGGCCCACGCCCGTCGAGCTCGCCCGCCATCTCAGGGTCGCCGGCACTCCGGGACCCGTCGCGTCGGCCGCGCGCAGGACGGGTGACCCGATCGCCGTCGTCGCGATGGCATGCCGGTTCCCGGGCGACGCCGACTCCCCGGAGAAGCTGTGGCAGC
Organism: Nucisporomicrobium flavum; assembly: GCF_016464385.1. Lineage (GTDB taxonomy): Bacteria > Actinomycetota > Actinomycetes > Mycobacteriales > Micromonosporaceae > Actinoplanes > Actinoplanes flavus_A. Next base: position 3,016 of record NZ_JADMLH010000016.1, read on the forward strand.
TGCTCGCCGAGGGGCGCGACGTCATCTCGGCGTTCCCGGAGAACCGCGGCTGGGACGTCGGCGCGCTGTACGACCCGCACCCGGGACGGCCCGGACGCACGTACGTGCGCACCGGCGGCTTCCTGCACGACGCCGACCGGTTCGACCCGGCGTTCTTCGGGATCAGCCCGCGGGAGGCGCTCGCGATGGATCCCCAGCAGCGGCTCGTGCTGGAGGTGGCCTGGGAGGCGATCCAGAACGCCGGGATCGAGCCGTCGGCGCTGCGCGGCACCGACACCGGCGTCTTCGTCGGCGCGATGTCGAGCGGCTACGGCGCGCGCCTGCTCAACGCCCCGCCGGAGATCGAGGGGTACGCGCTGACCGGCTCCGCCGCGAGCGTGGTGTCCGGGCGGGTGGCGTACACCTTCGGGCTGACCGGCCCGGCCGTCACCGTGGACACGGCGTGCTCGTCGTCGCTGGTGGCGCTGCACCAGGCCGCCCGCGCGCTGCGGGACGGCGAGTGCTCGATGGCCGTCGCCGGCGGCGTCACGGTGATGTCCGAGCCCGGCATCTTCGTCGAGTTCAGCCGCCAGCGCGGCCTGTCTGCGGACGGCCGGTGCCGGGCGTTCAGCGCCGACGCCGACGGTACGGGCTGGGGCGAGGGCGTCGGCCTGCTGGTCCTCGAGCCGCTGTCCCGCGCCGTCGCCGCCGGCCGGCCGGTGCTCGGCCTGCTCGCCGGCACCGCGGTCAACCAGGACGGTGCGAGCAACGGGCTCACCGCCCCGCACGGCCCGTCCCAGGAGCTCGTCGTGCGGGCCGCGCTGGCGGACGCGGGCCTGCAGCCGTCGGACGTCGACGCGGTCGAGGCGCACGGCACCGGCACCCGGCTCGGCGATCCCATCGAGGCGCAGGCGCTGCTGAACGCGTACGGCAGCGAGCGGCCCGCGGAGCGCCCGCTGTGGCTCGGGTCGCTCAAGTCCAACATCGGGCACGCGCAGGCGGCGGCCGGCGTCGGCGGGGTGATCAAGGTCCTGCTGGCGATGCGGCACGGGCTCCTGCCCCGGACGCTGTACGCCGACAAGCCAACGCCGCTGGTCGACTGGTCGAGCGGCGCGATGCGGCTGCTGACCGAACCGGTTCCGTGGCACCGGGGTGAACGCGTCCGCCGAGCCGGCGTGTCGTCCTTCGGCATCAGCGGCACGAACGCGCACGTGATCATCGAGGAGGCCCCCGAGCTCACCGGTTCCGGCGAGGCCGGGTCCGCGCCCGCGCTGATGCCGTTCTCGGCGCACAGTGCCGAAGCCTTGCGCGCCCAGGCGGAGGATCTGCTGTCCCGTACGGCCGCACTGTCCGCCGAGGAGTTGACCGGCCTGCGGGCCTCGCTCGCGGCGGGACGGTCCGCGCTGCCGTTCCGTGCGGTGGTTCTCGGTGATCCCGAGCGCGGGCTCGAGGCGCTCGCCCGGGGTGCGGCGGACGACAGCCTCGTGACGGATCGCGCGCGCCCCGGCGGCACGGCGTTCCTCTTCAGCGGGCAGGGCAGCCAGACGCCCGGGGCCGGGCACGACCTGTACGTCGCGTACCCCGCCTTCGCCGCCGCGCTCGACGAGGTGTGCGCGCACTTCGACGCCGTCCTGGACCGCCCGCTGCAGGCGGTGATGTTCGCGCCGGCCGGCCACCCCGACGCCGCCCTGCTCGACGACACCGCGTACACCCAGGCGGCGCTGTTCGCCCTGGAGGTCGCCCAGCACCGGCTCGCCGAGAGCCTCGGGCTCGTGCCGGACGCGGTGCTCGGGCATTCGATCGGCGAGCTGGCCGCAGCGTACGTCGCCGGGGTGTGGTCGCTGGCGGACGCCTGCCGGCTCGTCGCCGCCCGGGGCGCGCTGATGCAGGCGTTGCCACGCGGCGGCGCGATGGTGGCGGTGACCGCCTCCGAGGCCGAGGTGTCGCCGGTGCCGGAGGGTGTGTCGATCGCCGCGGTCAACGGCCCGGACGCGGTGGTCCTGTCCGGCGCCGAGGAGCCGGTGCTCGCCCTCGCGCACCAGTGGCGCGAGCGCGGCCGCCGGGTGGACCGCCTGCGCGTCAGCCATGCCTTCCACTCGGCCCACCTGGATCCGATGCTGGAGGCCTTCGCCGAGGTGGCCGCCACGCTGGAGTACCACCCGCCGCGCCTGACCGTGGTGTCGAACCTGACCGGCCGGGCCGCGTCCGCGGAGGAGCTCTGCACGCCGGCCTACTGGGTCCGGCACGTGCGGGAGGCCGTACGGTTCGGCGACGGCGTCCGCCACCTCGCCGGTGCGGGCGTACGACGCTTCCTCGAGCTGGGCCCCCGCGGGGTGCTGACCGCGCTGGCCGCCCGCAACCTGGCCGACGTGGACGCCGTGCTCGTGCCGATCAGCCGGGGCGTGGAGCCGGCCCTGATGCGGCTGTACTGTGCCGGCGCGCGCCTCGACTGGTCTCGCACGCTGGCCGGCCCGGCCGTGCGACGCGGTGAGATGCCGCCGTATCCGTTCCAGCGCCGGCGGTACTGGCTGGACCCGGCCACCGCGGCCCCGAGCGCCTTCCTGCCCCCGGCGAGCCACCCGCTGCTGGGCGCCGTCCTGCAGGTGCCGGGCTCCGAGACGCTGCTCGGCGCCGTCCGGCTCTCCCTCGACGCCGAGCCCTGGCTGGCGGATCACGCCGTACGGGGCAGCGTGGTCGTGCCCGGCGCGCTCTTCGTCGAGTGGGCCGCCCACCTCGCCGCCCGGTTCGAGCGGGACGTCGCCGAGCTGGTGGTGCAGGCGCCGCTGCTGCTGACCGCGGGCACGCCGGTGGACGTACGCCTGGTCGCCGGACCCGACGAGATCACGATCTTCAGCGGGGACGACTCGGCCGGCTGGACCCAGCACGCCCGGGCCACGCTCGAGCGACGGGAGGTCCCGCCCGCCGAAGGGCCGGGGCGGAGCATCACCGTCCCGGCGTCCGCGGTGGACGTGGACGAGCACTACCGCCGGCTCGCCGGCCGAGGCTTCGAATACGGCCCCGCGTTCCGCGCGCTCACCGGCGCCTGGCGCGACGGCGGCGAGGTGTACGCCGAGGTCGAGCTCCCCGCCCCGGTCTCCGCCGAGGGCTTCGCGCTGCACCCGGTGCTGCTGGACGCCGCCCTGCACGCCGCGCTGCTGGTCGTCCCGGCGGGCGATGACGGGGTGCCGCTGCCGTTCGTGTGGTCCGGAGTCCGGCTGCGGCCGACCAGCGCCACCCGGCTCCTCGTGCGGGTCAGCGCGCGTGGCCCGTACGCCTTCTCCCTGGCGGTGACCGACGGCGACGGGACGCCGGTGCTGTCGGTGGATCGCCTGCTGCTCCGGGCGATCGACCCGGCCCGCCTGGAGCCCGGCGCGTCCGAGCGGGACGTGCTGCTCACCGTCGCCTGGCCGCGGGCCGAGGACGATGGTGAGCCGGGGGACCCGCTGCCCCGGTGCGGGATTCTGGGCACCGACCACCTGGGCCTCAGCGACGCGGTGAAGGGTGCTGACGCGTACCCCTCGCTGCGGGAAGTCGAGAGCGAGCTGCGGCGTGGCGCCACCGTGCCCGGCCTGATGCTGGTCTGCGGCGGTGAGGGGGCGGCCGAGGCGGACAGTGCCCTGCCGGGCGCGGTTCGCGCGGGCGTGGAACGGGCCCTCGCGCTGATCCAGCACTGGCTCGACGACGACACGTTCGACGATTCCACGGTGGTGTTCGTGACGCGCGGCGCGGTGGCCACCGAGCCCGGCGCCGATGTGCCGGACCCGGTCGCGTCCGCCGTGTGGGCCGTGGTGCGCAGCGCGCAGGCGGAGCATCCGGGACGGTTCCGCCTGATCGACGTCGACGGGCAGCCGGCCTCCGCCGACGGGCTGCGCCGCGCCCTGTACTCCGCGGAGCCGCAGCTCGCCGTACGCGACGGCCACCTGCACCGGCCCCGGTTCACCCCGGCGGCCGAGCCCGGACCGCAGCGGCCGTTCGACCGGGAGGGCACCGTCCTGATCACCGGGGGAACCGGCGCGCTCGGCGGGCTGATCGCCCGGCACCTGGTGCACCGGCTCGGGGTCCGCCACGTGCTGTTGCTGAGCCGGCAGGGCCCGGTGGCGCCCGGGGCGGCGGAGCTCGCGGCCGAGCTGGGCGCCGCGGCGACCGTCGTCGCGTGTGACGTGTCGGACCGGGCGGACCTGGAACGGGCGCTGCGGGCCGTGCCGGCGGACCGGCCGCTGACCGGGGTGGTGCACGCCGCGGGCGTCGTCCGGGACAGCACCGTCGGCCTGCTGACCCCGGCGCGCGTCGACGCGGTGCTGCGGCCCAAGGTGGACGCCGCCCTGCACCTGCACGAGCTCACCGCCGGTCGCGACCTGTCCGCGTTCGTGCTGTTCACCTCGGTGATCGGGGTGCTGGGCGGGGCGGGGCAGGCCAACTACGCCGCCGCGAACGCCGTCCTGGACGCGCTGGCGTACCGCCGCCGGGCGGCGGGGTCGCCCGCCCTGGCCGTCGCGTGGGGCCCGTGGGCCGGCGGCGGGATGGCCGGCGAGCTGACCGGCGCCGATCTGCGCCGGATGGAACGCACCGGGTTCGCGGCGCTGCCGCCGGAGCGTGGGCTGGCGCTGTTCGACGCCGCGCTGCGGCAGCCGGATCCCGCCGTGACGGCGTTGCGGCTGGCGGGGGAGGCCGGCCCGGCGACCTCGGCCATGCTGCGCCACCTCACGCCGGACCGTCCCGCGGCCGCGCCGGCGTCCCGGGCCGACTGGGCGTCGCTCGGCGGCACCGAGGTCCGCGAGCTGGTACGGGGGATAGCGGCGGGCGTTCTCGGGCACCGGACGGCCGAGGACGTGGACCCGGACCGCGAGCTGTGGGACAGCGGTCTCGACTCGCTGACGGCGCTCGAGTTCACCCAGCGGCTGGCGGAGGCCTCCGGCGTCCGGTTGCCGTCGTCCTTGGTGTTCGACTGTCCGACGCCGACGATGATCGCGGAGCGCCTGGTGGAGCTGGTGGCGGCCGCATGACGAGGGCCGGGCGCCCCGGCGCCCGGCCCGTCATCGTTCGTTCCGGCGTGGTCAGGGGCAGCGCACGACCTGGCCCGCGTACGCCAGCCCGCCGCCGAAGCCGAACAGCAGCACCGGCGCCCCGGACGGGATCTCGCGGCGCTGGACCAGCTTGGACAGGGCGAGCGGGATGCTGGCCGCCGACGTGTTGCCGGACTCGATCACGTCACGGGCGATGATCGCGTCGGTGGCACCGATGCGCCGGGCCAGGGGTTCGATGATCCGCAGGTTGGCCTGGTGCGGCACGATCGCGGCGAGGTCCTCGGGCCGGACGCCGGCCTTCTCGCACACCTGACGCGCGATGGCCGGCAGCGAGTGGGTGGCCCAGCGGAAGACGCTCTGCCCCTCCTGCTGGAAGGTGGCGTCGCGGCCCTCGATGCGGACGGCGTGCGACATCTGCGGGACGGAGCCCCACACGACCGGGCCGACGTGCTCCTCCTCGTCGGCGACCAGGACGGCCGCGCCGGCCCCGTCACCGATGAGCACGCAGGTGCTGCGGTCGGTCCAGTCGGTGAAGTCGGAGAGCCGCTCCACGCCGATGACGATCGCCTTGGTGGCGGAGCCGGTCTTGAGCGCCTGGTCGGCGGTGGCGAGGGCGTGGGTGAAGCCGGCGCAGGCGACGTTGAGGTCGAGGGCGGCCGGGGCCGGCAGGTCGAGCCGGCGCGCCACCCGGGCGGCGATGTTCGGCGAGCGGTCGAAGGCCGTGCAGGTGGCCACGATCACGTAGTCGATGTCGGCGGCCGCGACACCGCTCTCCGCGAGCGCCTTGCGGGCCGCGTGCGCCGCCATCTCGTCGAGGCTCTCGTCGGGGGCGGCGATGTGCCGGGTCTCGATGCCGACGCGGCTGCGGATCCACTCGTCGGTGGTGTCGACCATCGTGGTGAGCTCGTCGTTGGTCAGCACCCGTGCCGGTTGGTAATGGCCCAGCGAGACGATCCGTGATCCGGCCATGAACTACCCCTCGTGATATTCGGCAAACGGCACACTATTTCCTTTTTGGTGAACCTAGTGGGGCGTTCTCGCCGGTGCAACCGCCGTCCAGCTATGCGGACAGCTGTTCGGGGAGATCCTCGCCACGCCCGCCGGCCGGGCGGTATCACGTGACCATGAGGCGGCAACCGATATGGCCACACTCATTGATAAGCGTCTTTTTCTGACTACCGTTTTGGGCAGTCCCCCAACCGCTCTTCGGAGGTTCCGATGCTTCTCAAGAGGTTGTCCGCCGCGGTGCTCGCGGTGCTGGCCATGGCCGGTCTGCAGATCGCCACCGCCGGCCCCGCGGCCGCCGCGCCGCGGGTGCTGTACTACGACGCGAGCCAGGCCCAGGAATTCGTCGCGGCGGTCGACCAGGGCGCCCAGATCTGGAACAGCCGGGTCACCACCGTGCGCCTCGAACGGGTGCCGGCGGGCCGCACCCCCAACATCCGGGTGTACGCCGACAACGGCTGGCCGCGCACGTACACGACGTCGCTGGGCAACGGCCGGTGGTACATGGGCCGGGAAGCGGTGAACGACGGCTACTACGTCCCGCGGATCGCCGCCCACGAGTTCGGACACATCCTCGGACTGCCGGACCGGCGTACGGGCCTGTGCGCGGACCTGATGTCGGGCAGCAGCGCGCCGGTGTCGTGCACCAACGCGTACCCCAACGCGACGGAGGCGGCAACGGTGAACAGCAACTTCCGCACCTCGGCGGCGGTGCCCGCGCGTGAGTACGCCTGGGTCGGCTGACGCCGGCCCTCACAGCTCCAGGTCGACGACCTCCAGCACGCCGCTGAGCACCAGGATCTGGTGCACCCCGCGGGTCGGCCGGGCCAGCGAGAACGCGATCCCCTCGTCGCGGGCCCGCTGGAAGCCGAAGATGATCGCGCCCAGCCCCGTGGAGTCGATGAAGGACAGCTTCGACAGCTCCACCACCAACGCCCGGGGCCGGGTCTCGATCGCCTCCACCAGCGCCACCCGTACCTGGTCCACGTTGAGCACGTCGACCTCGCCGTGCAGGGCGACGGTCGCTACGTCGGCGTCGCGGTCGAGACTCGTGACGGGTTCGTCGGTCACCGGTGGCCCTTCCGAAGCAATCTTCCGCAGTGGCGATGATTCCACGTACGGTAATCGGCAGCATGACAGTAGAGTGCCGAGTCACCAGTGGGGAGGGGCGGCGTGCCGATCCGGGGTGGTCTGCCGCCGCGTAATCCACGCTTCGCGGGGCGCGAGGATCTTCTCGCCCGGATGCGTGGACTGCTCGGCAACGGACCGGTGGTGCTGTTGCCCGCCGCTGATCACCAGCTGGGTGGCACGGGACGTACCCAGTTGGCGGTGGAATACGCCTACCGGTACGCGGACACGTACGACCTGGTGTGGTGGATCCCCGCCGAGCAGACCGCCGGCATGCGCGCCGCGCTGGTCGGGCTCGCGCAGGAGCTGAAGCTGCCCGAGGCCCGCGACATCAACCGGACGCTGGGCGCCGTGCGCGACGCGCTGAGCCGCGGCGAGCCGTACCGGAACTGGCTGGTCGTCTTCGAGAACGCCAACCGGCCCGAGGACATCAAGCCGTACCTGCCCAGCGGCGCCGGGCACGTGCTCGTCACCTCGCGCAACCCGCGGTGGACCACGGAGGTCGCGCAGGCGGTGCCGGTCGCCGTCTTCGACCGTACGGACAGCGTGGACTTCCTGCGGCACCGCACCCCGGAGCTGTCCGCGGAGGACGCCGAGCGCCTGGCCGCGCACCTCGGTGACGTGCCGATGGCGCTCGACCAGGCGTCCGCACTGCGCTCGGCGACCGGCTGGAGCGTCGACGAGTACCTGAGCCGCTACGACGCCCGCGCCGCCGAGCTGGCGTTCCCCACCCCCATCCGGGTCGCGTGGGGGCTGGCCGCCGACGAACTCGCCGAGGCCTCGCCGGCCGCGTTCGAGCTGCTCGAGCTGAGCGCGTTCCTGGCCAGCGCGCCGATCTCCTGGGAGCTGTTCTGGGCGGCCCGCGGCCTGATGAGCGGCGAGCTTGCCCGGACCCTGCGGATCGAGCGCCGGCTCAAGGCCGCGGTCCGCCTGATCGGCCGGTACGGGCTGGCCGACCTCGACCCGCCCGGCGAGAGCCTGATCGTGCACCCGCTGGTCCGCGGCATGCTGGGTCAGCAGCTCACGTCGGAGCGGCACGCGGCCCTGCTGCGCTCGGTGCGGGCGATGCTCGCCGCGGCCGACCCCGGCGATCCCGACAACCCGACGCACTGGCCCCGGTACGCCGAGATCATCCCGCACCTCATCCACTCCGACGTGCTGGGCGGCGACTCCGAGGAGGTCCGTCAGCTGGCGGTCGGCTGCGTGCGCTACCTGTACGCCCGCGGCGACTACGACTCCAGCCGTGACCTGGCCGCGCAGGCGGTGGCCCGGTGGCGGGACAGCCTGGGCGAGACCGACGACCAGACGCTGCTCGCCTCGTTCCACCTGGCGAACGCGCTGCGCGCGGTGGGGCGTACGGCCGATGCCCGCGTCCTCAACGCGCAGACCCTGCGCTCGCAGCGCGAGGTCCTCGGCGGCGACGACGAGACCACCCTCGCGACGGCCAACAGCGTCGGCGCCGACCTGCGCATGCAGGGCCACTTCGAGCAGGCCCGGCAGCTGGACGCCGACAACCTGGTCCGCTACCGCCGGCTGTTCGGCGAGAGCTTCCCGACCGCGCTGCGCTGCGCCAACAACCTGGCCGTCGACCTGCGGCTGCTCGGCGACTTCCGGGGCGCCCGGGCGCTGGACGAGCAGGTGCTGCGGCACCGGCAGGTGATCTTCGTCGAGGGCCACCCGGAGACGCTGTCGTCGCGGGCCGGCCTGGCGTTCGACCTGTTCGGGCTCGGCGACTACGCGGGGGCGGCCGCCCTGCTCGCCGCCGCCGGGCACTTCGAGGCGCTCGGCGAGGACCACCCGATGGCGCTGTGGGCCGGGCGGTTCGCCGCGATGGCGGCCCGGCGCGGCGGCCGGCCGGACGCGCGGAAGCTGGCGGCCGCCAACGTCGAGCTCTTCCGGCACAAGTTCGGCGACCTCAACGTGGAGACGCTGGGTGCGATCGTGTCGCTGGCCAACTGCGCCCGCGAGGCCGGCGACCTCGACGAGGCGCATCACCTGCTCGAACGGGCGGTGGTGCGCTACCACGCCGTCCTCGGCGACGAGCACCCGTTCACGCTGGCCGCCGGCGCCGACCTGGCCGGCGTGGTCCGTGCCACCGGCCGGTACGCCGAGGCCCGCACGATCGACGAGGAGGCGCTCGGCGGCCTGCGGCGCAGCGTAGGCGCCGACCACCCGTTCACGCTCGCGTGCGCCAACGGGCTCGCGGCTGACCTGCTCGCCATCGGGGAGGCGCAGCAGGCGCGGGAGATCGCCCTGGACACGCTCACCCGGTCCCGTACGGTCCGCGGCGCCGACCACCCCGACACGCTGGCGTGCGCGTTCAACGTGGCCCTGGACGCGGGCGACGAGCAGTCGGCCGAGGTCGCGGTGCAGCGGCTGCAGAAGGCGTACGGCGACAGCCACCCGGTGCTGGCCCGGGCGCAGGCGGGCGTACGCCTGGAGACCGAGATCGAGCCGCCGCCGCTGTGACCGGGCCCGGGGGTCACGGGGTGTAGACGATGGCCATCCGGGTGAGCGTGCCGTCCGTGGTGGCGATTGCGACCATGCCGCCCTCGTTGAGCTTGAACCACCCGGCGAACTCCTTCGCCGTCATGGGGCAGGTGCCGCCCTTCTCGGGGGCGTCGAGGCACACGTTGCCGTCGGCGCCCTCCCAGGTGAAGTACTTCGCCGTCGCGGCGATGGGCACGGTGACCTTGGTGTGGCTCGCCTCGGTGACGTACTCGTGGTTGACGCACCGGCTGTCCGAGCGCTTGATCTTGAACGTCCGGCAGTACGCGTCGCCCGTCATGAAGATGATCGGCTCGACGACGGCGGACGCGTTCTTCCCGTCGTACGCGTGCAGCTTCACCACCGACGTGGTGCTGCCCTGGGTGAGATCCGCGAAGCGCGGCTGAGGCGCCGCCTTGGTGATGGACGGAAGACTCGACGTCGACGGCGACGGTGACGTCGACGTCGACGTCGATGAAGGGGACGCCGGGACGGGAGAGGCTTCCGGCTTGTCGGTGCCGCACCCGCCGGCCACGAGGACCAGCAGCACCACGGCGGGAAGGGCGCGCTTCACAGTTCCATGACCTCCGCACGGGCGAACGCCGCTCGGGCGTCGCCGCTGATGACATCGTCGATGACCCCGAAGGTCACCCGCCCGGCCGGCCGGGACGGCTCGCCGAGCCGGGTTCTCAGCGCGGCCGTACCGTCCACGGTGACGGTCGCCTCGTCCTGTTCCACGACGACGTCGACCCGGCGGGCCCGGCCCAGTTCGCCGCCGGTGACCGTGGCCCTCGTCTCGCCCGTGACGCCGTCGGCGGTGTCCGTACCGAGCCGGACCTCGGTTTCGCAGAGCGACACCAGGTAGCCGCCGCCGGCGCCGGCCGCGCGGAACCAGATCGCCGCGCACGTACCCGGGGTGAGGATCGTCGCGTCCACGCTGACGGCCTGGTCGCCGGCGATGGGCTCGGACGGACCCTGGCAGCGGTAGACGGGCGACATCCCGGTCCTGGCCTCGAGCCGGCCGTCCGCGAACACGCAGCGGCCCTCGGCGTCGCCCCGGGTGGCCTGCCACTGGCCGGGCCGGTCCAGGCGGTCGATGATCGCCGTGCCTCCGGCGGCCCGGCTGCGGGAGGGCGTCGGCGCGGTCGTGCCCTCGCCGCGCGACGCCGACGCTCCCGGTCCCGGTCCCGACAGCGCTTGAGTGGCCACGACACCGGCCGTCCCCAGCACCAGCACACCCATGCCGGCCAGGGCCAGTCTTCGGGTCCGGCCGGGCCGCATGCCTCCGGCGGTGAGCCGGCGCGCGGCCGTCGCGGCGCGGAGCAGCTCGGGGCGTACCGGCTCGGCCCGGTCCTGGGTGTCGAGCTCCAGCAGCAGCTCCAGCAACTCGTGTGCGGTGGGCCGGTCCGCCGGGTCCTTCGCGAGCGTGCGGGCGACCACCTGGCGCAGCGGGTCCGGCAGCCCGGACAGGTCCGGCGGCTGGGTCAGGATGCGCGCCGCGGTCGCCGCGGGGGAGTCCGCCTGGAAGGGGGTACGCCTGGTGCCGGCGTACGCGACGACCGCGCCCCACGCGAACACGTCGGCCGCCGGGCCGACCCTGCCGTGCCGGTCGGTCTCGAAGCGTTCCGGCGCCATGTACGCGACCGTGCCCACCATCTGATCGGTCTGCGTGTGCCGGCTCGTCGCCTCGAACGCGCGGGCGATGCCGAAGTCGATGACCTTCGGCGTGCCCAGCGCGAGGAGCACGTTGCCGGGCTTGAGGTCGCGGTGGATCACCCCGGCGCCGTGGATCGCGGCCAGCGCCGTCGCCACCCCCACGGCGACGCTGTGCAGGTTGCCGCCGCTCAGCGGGCCGTTACCGGCGATCACCTCGGACAGGGTGGGCCCGTCGACGTACTCGACCACCAGGTACGGCGTGGGATGCTCCGGGTCGGCGTCGAGCACCTCGGCCGTGCAGAACGGCGGCACCTGGCGGGCCCGGTTCACCTCGCTGCGGAACCGGCCGCGGAACTCGGGGTCGTACGCGTACTCCGGCCGGATCATCTTGACCGCGACCAGCCGGCCGCCGGCGTCCCGGCCGAGGTAGACGGCGCCCATGCCGCCCTGGCCCAGCCGCCCGAGCAGCTGATAGCCGCCCAGCTCGGTCGGATCCCCCGGCAGGAGCGGATCGGTCACCCGCAGGACGATACATCGATCTATCGAGCCAGCCGTTCGACGGCGTCCGCGGCCGCCCCAGCCCCGCCGGCGGCCCGGAACGACCCGGCCATCCCGGCGAGGTTCTTGCGGATCGTGTCGTCGCCGTCCACGTCGCGGACGGCCTCGCGCAGAGCCTCGGCTGTCTGGTCGGTCAGCGTCGTGCCCAGTCCCAGCTCACGGAGCCGGCGAGCGTTGGCGTGCTGTTCGGGCATCTGCGGGACGGCCACGGTGGGCACCCGGTGGAGCACCGCCTCCATGGTGGAGTTCATGCCGGCGTGGGTGACGAACACGCGCGCGTGCCGGAGGACCTCGAGCTGCGGGAAGGACGGGCGTACGTCGACGTTCGCGGGGACGGCGCCGAGCCGGGCCGGATCGATCCGGTCGCCGACGGCCATCGCCACCTGCCAGTCGGTGCCCGCGAACGCCTCGATGCAGAGGCGGAAGAACGCCGGATCCTCGTTCATCAGCGTGCCGAGCGAGACGAACAGCAGGCGGGTGCCGGGCGCCGGCGGTTCCCAGCTGCCCGTGTCCGTACGCGCGTGCTCCGAGGGCCCGACGAAGGCGTACCGGTCGCCGAAGGTGTCGCCGTCGTACTGGAATTCCCGTGGCACGAAGACCACGTCGAGGTCACCGGGGACCCGGCTGAGCACCGTGCCGAGCGTGCGCGTGATGCCGAACGGTGCCGTGTACGCCCGTACGCGCGACTCCGCGGCCGCCATCGACGCGGCGAGCCGTTCGGGATCGGGGACGAACTCCTGCAGCGGCGTGTAGTGCTTGTTCGCCGCGAATGTGGGTCGCAACTGGATGCCGGGCACCCCGAGGATGTCCGCCAGCATGGCCCCGGCGAGGGAGTTGGCGTCGTAGCAGACCACGTCCGGCGGGTCGGCGGCGAAGCCCTCGCGCAGCACCGGCAGCTCGTATTCGGTGGCCGCGAGCACCAGGTCGGCGATCATGGCGACCACGTCGGTGCTCGCGTCGCGCAGGGCGCTCTGGCCCGACCGGCCGCGGTGCCGGAACTCGCCGGCCGGCAGGTCGAGGAACGTGGCCCCGGCACGCCGGACGGCCGGGGCGAACGATGCCTCGAGGGCGTACGTGACCCGGTGCCCGCGCCGGACCAGCTCGGCCACGAGGGGCAGTGTCGGGTTGATGTGCCCGGCGCCGTTCCGGCCGACGAAGGCGAAGTGCCGTCGCATCTGACAGCTCCGATCGAGAGGAGATATGGAACTCAGTCCCACTTATGGAACCAAGTGTCAGATGAGCACCGTAGCGGGGCCGCGCCACCCGGTACCGTGACGCGGTGGCATCAGACCAGGTCCCGGGCGGTGCACGGGCGCGTGCCCGCCGGGCGATGCGCGACCAGGTGGCCGCGACGGCCGTGGCGCTCTTCCTCGAGCGGGGCTTCGACGGGACCACGGTGGACGACATCTGCGCCCGCGCCGACATCTCCCGCAGCACGTTCTTCCGCTACTTCCCGACGAAGGAGGAGGCGCTGTTCGGCCGGGCGACGGAGACCGGGCGCGCCTGGCTGGAGGCGCTGATCGCACGGCCGGCCGGCGAACCGCCGTGGGTCGCCCTGCGGCGCTCGCTCGACCCGCGGCTGCGGGAGCTCGCCGACGCCGGCGAGGCCATCAAGCCCCTCATGCGGCTGATCCTCGCGACGCCCGCGCTGGCCGCGCACCATCGCGAGAAGAACGCGTACTGGCAGGACCTGCTTCGGCCGGAGGTCGCCCGCCGGCTGGGCGCCGACCCGGACGACGCGGCGGATCCCCGGGCCGAGGCCATGGTCGCGGCGGCCCTCGGATGTCTGGACGCGGCGCTGCGAGCGTGGATGGCGGGCGGTCAAGAATTGCCCGAGCTCCTGGACCGAGCCATGGCCGTGATCGGTTAGGCGGAGAGCGCCGCCTGCCGGGTCAGCAGCTCGGTGAGCTGGCCGGCCGGCATGGGCCGGGCGAAGTGGTAGCCCTGCGCCTGCGCGCACTCCAGCTCCCGCAGCCGGGAGGCCTGGCCGGCGTCCTCGACGCCCTCGGCGACCGGCGCGAGGCCGAACGTACGGGCGATCTGCAGCACCGCCTCGGCGACCGACGCGCCGGTGGTCTCCTGCATCGCCTGCACGAACGACTTGTCGATCTTGACGACGTCGACCGGCAGCGTGCCGAGGTGGCTCAGCGACGAGAAGCCGGTGCCGAAGTCGTCGAGCGCGATGCGCACGCCGAGGGTCTTCAACGCGCCCAGTACCCGGGCGGACTCGACCAGGTCGACCAGCGCGACGGACTCGGTCAGCTCGAGCACCAGCAGCGACGGCGGCAGGCCGGTCCGCTCGAGGACGCCACGGACCTCGTCGACCAGGGCCGGGTTGCTCAGCTGGCTCGCCGACAGGTTGACGTTGAGCTCGAAGCCGGGCTGCTGCTCCTGCCAGGCGGCGGCCTGCCGGCACGCCTCCTCGAGGACCCAGCCGCCGAGGCGCGGCAGCAGGCCCAGCGACTCGGCCATGTCGAGGAAGGCGATCGGGGGTACGAGGCCGCGCTCGGGGTGGTTCCAGCGGACCAGCGCCTCCACGCCGACGGTGTGCTCGCCGGCCAGGTCGACGATCGGCTGGTAGTGCACCTCGAACTCGCCGTCGTCGAGGGCGCGGCGCAGGTCCGCCTCCTCGCGCCGGCGGGCCTCCACCGCGGCGAACTGCGCCGGGTCGAAGCGCCGGGCGACGCCCTTGCCCTCGCCCTTGGCCTGGTACAGGGCCAGGTCGGCCTCGCGCAGCACCTCGTCGACGAGCACGTCGCTGCCGCGGGTGATGGCGATGCCGGCGCTGGCGCGGATGCTCAGTACCGCCTCGCCGACGGTCAGCGGCTGGGCGAGGTCGCGCAGGATGCGGTTGGCCACGGTGTCGGCGATCTGGTCGTCGACCAGGCGCGGCAGCAGCACCACGAACTCGTCGCCGCCCAGGCGGGACACGGTGTCGTTGGTCCGTACGTTGGCGGTGAGCCGGTCCGCGGCGGTGCGCAGCAGCTCGTCGCCGACAGTGTGGCCGTACGTGTCGTTGACCTCCTTGAACCCGTCCAGGTCGAACAGGATCACGGCGGTCATCGTGTCGTCGGCGTCGGCCAGCGCGTCCCGCGCATGGTCCATGAACAGCTTGCGGTTGCCGAGCTCGGTCAGCGGATCCCGGAACGCCTGGCGGACCAGCTGGGCGCGCTGCCGGGTGAGGTCCCGGACGAGGCCCTCGTTCGCCCGCGCGCCGAGGAACTGCCGGACCAGGATGATCGCGGCCACGGTGAGCGTGAGCCAGGTCAGGCCGGGGCTGAGCTGCCCGTCGCGGCCGAACCGGACGCCGGCGAGCACCACGGCGGCGGCGACCGGGACGTACTGCACGAGGGGTCGGCGCCGGGCGAGCAGCAGAACTGCCGTGGCGGCCGCCCCGACGACGGCGGCGGCGGCGATCAGCCGGCCGGCACCCGCCGTACCGCGGACGACGTCCTCGACCGGCGCAGACCACGCCAGCAGAAGAAGCGACGTCAGGATCATGGCGTGGTCGACACAGCGACGCACCCGATCCATGGCACCCGTCCGGCTCATGCTCACCTCCAACAGGGGCCATGATCGGCTCGGTGGCGGGGAACTTTAGGAAAGCCAGTTCACGATGGCGAGCGGGTCCGGCCGGTCGGCTCCCAGCGCGGCGCCGGCCGCCGCGGCCACCTCCGGCGCCACCGGCACGCCACTGACCAGCAGCAACCCGGCCCAGTCGGTCCGGTCACCGCGGTTTTCCCGGTACGCCCTCAGCGCCGCCCCGTGGTCGCCGCGGACGTACGCGAGGTCGCCCGCCGAGCCCTCGAGCGGCAGCCCGCGCAGCAGCCGGTGCGCCAGATCCAGCCGGGCGCTCGCCTCCAGGGCCCGCCGCGGCGCCCGGTGCAGCCGCGCGGTCACCGGCGGCGGCCGCTCACCCCGTCGCCAGGCCCGCGCCAGCGCCGCCGCGTCGGCCGGGTCCACGCGCAGGTTGCGCAGCCGCCAGCGCAGGTGATGATCGCGGTTGGCGCCCTCGGCGAGGCGCAGCACGTCCCGGCCTACCGGTTCGGCGAGCCACGGCCGGACCTCGTCGAGCAGGGCGCCGACGAAGCGCTCGCCGGCCGGCGTCAGACCGGTGAGCCCTTCCGCGGCGGCGGCCACGGCGGCGCGCCACCGGGCGAACTCGAACCGGGCCAGCGGGTCCTCCGGCCGGGTGCGCCAGAAGCGGGTGACCGTCAGGTACGCGTACGCGCCGTGCAGGATGCCGGAGGCCGGCCGCGGATCGTCGCGCCACGGCGAGTAGCCCGGCGTGTCCGGCGCTTCCAGCAGGTCGAACAGGTACAGCACCGCGTTGAGGATGCTGTGGTTCGCCTCGTGCAGCAGCCCGACGGCGAGCGCGGCCGGATCCGCCGGCTCCGAGATGGCGACGGCACCGTACGCGTGCACCGAGGTGGCGCTGATGCCCCGGGCCGCCGGGTCGGTCTCGACGGGCACCACGCAGTCCAGGACGCGGGACAGAACCTCGGCGTCGGGGCGTACGCGGTCGACGAGCAGCCGCCACGCCTCGGTGAACGCGGCCTGCCAACGGGCGGCCCCAGCCTCGGAGAGCGGCGGGGTGGGGGTCAGCCCGAGCCGGGCGCGCAGCGGGTCGCTGTCCTCCAGGCGTACGGATATCGACAGCCCGTCATGTGCGGCCGTGAGCAGCCGCTCCGCCTGGCGTGGCCGGGGGATCCGGGCACGCGCCGCGAGCTCGGTCAGATGGCCGACGCCGGCCGCCTCCGGTGATGCGCCGTCCCGCAGGGCTGTGAGGCAGCCGGCGGCCCACACGCCGAAGAGCGGGCGGTCCAGCAGAGCGCGCGTGCGGGCCGGATGGGTCGTCTCGGCGGCCGACAGCTCACGGAGGCAGGCGGTGCCGGCGAGGGCCGCGATCTGGCGGAGCAGCAGCAGGTGGCGGCTCATCCGCACGCGGCGCAGCTCGTCCAGCACGCCGGGACCGGGCCGGCCCGCCCCGAGCGCGGCCAGCGCCGCGTCGCTGAGCCGATGCGGCCGGGCCGCGCCGATCCCGGTGACCGTCATGCGCCCGGCCCCTCCCGGCTGCTCCTCACCGGCCTGGCGCCTCACAGGGCCGAGTTGAACCCGGCGATCGGCTCGCCGGGGTGGGCCAGGTCGTCCGCCAGCCGGCGCAGGCAGTGCGCCAGCGGGCTGTCGTCGGCCCGGTCGGTCTCGGCGTCGGCCGCCAGCTCGGCCAGCGACAGGGCGGAGACGTCGATCATGGCGGACCGCCAGTCCGGCGTCGCACTCGTGGTGCTCGTGCCCCCGTCCACCTACGCCTACCTTCGTCGGAGGATGTCGGTTGTCGTCCTGCAACGATCAACCCGTTGCCGAGAAGATTACGGCGGTCGTCGGGTCGGGTGATGTCCGGGCGTGTCGGCGGGCGGGGTCGCCCGGCGCGCCGGGCCGTGATCTCATAGGCCGACACCGCGAAAGTCGGCAACGGAGGACAAACTGTGCTAAGGCGCCAGGCCGGGGAGACCGGGGAGCAGGTGCACGACCGCGCCGAGGACGAGGGGACCGACGATTCCGCCGAGAACCCGCCCGAGGCGCCGGTGATGCCGTCGCCGCCGTTCCCCACCTTCCGCAGCCGGCCCACGTTGCCGGCCCAGACGCCGGGCGTGGGCTTCGAGAGCGGGCGGGACAGCCGTGCCCGCTGAGGACCCCCGGCCGCCCCTGCCGCGCCGCGGGCCGGCGCCGGCCGTCGAGCGGATGGACAACGCCGAGCTGGCCCGGATGGTCGAGGCGGAGCACCCGTACCGGGGCAAGGCGCTCTTCGAGCTCTCCGACCGGATCGCGCACGACGACGACGCGGCGACCAAGGTGGCGATGCTGAGCCGGCTGTCGTCGCTGCGCCAGGCGCGCCTGTTCGACCGGGTCTCGCTGGCCTGGTCGGCGATCATCGCATTGCTCGCCGCGGAGACCCCGCACTCGCGGTCCGCGGCGTACGAGGCGTTCGGCGCGCTCGACGTGGCGGAGCAGCAGGACATGCTGGACTACCTCGAGGTGACCGCCATCGAGGACGCCCACCCGAGGATCGCCTGACGCCGCCGGGGCGCGGGCCCTGCACGCCCGCGCCGCGGCGGCCCGTCAGGCCTCGACCTTCACGTCCTTCCAGAACGCCACCCGGTCGCGTACGGCCTTGGCGTCGGGTTTCGGATCGGGGTAGTACCAGACGGCGTCCTGGCTGACGTGGCCCCCGGACTCGAGCGTGTAATAGGACGCCCGGCCCTTCCAGGGGCAGACGGTGTGCGTGTCGGACGGGCGCAGCACGTCCTCCCGCAGCGCGGAGCGCGGGAAGTAGACGTTGCCCTCGACAACCACGGTGTCGTCGCTCTCCGCGATGATCTCGTCGTTCCAGATGGCCTTCGGCATACCCCGAACGTAGCGCGCCCGTCGGCCCCAGTTCGATATGCGCGCTTTATTCGCCTCCCGGGGGTGAAACGCCGTCGGATAGCCAGACCGTTGCCCGGCGCCCGTACGAGGATCTAAGGTCGATCCGCCCACGACCCCCGAACGGAAGCGGCCGCCATGAGCACGAGCACCCTGAGCACGTTCCCGGTCGTCCGGGAGCAGGCCCGGCACGCGTTGCTGCTGCTCGGGGCGCCGGCCCCGGCCAAGCTCGTGGTGGACGTGCACACGGCCCTGTTCGACGGCGACCTGTCCATGTCCGGCCTGGCGACGGTCCTGCGCGACGAGGAACGGCAGTACGACCCCGACACGCTGCGGCCGTACCGGATCTGCCCGGCCCTGCACCACGACCTGACGGTGGCCCGCGGCCTGGTCGCGCTCTCCTGCTGGCCGGGGGAGCGGCGGCTGGTGTCGCCGGTGGCCGCCCGGGCCAACGCGCTCGCCGCGGTGGCGCGCGTCGCCGAGTTCGTGGCCATCCGCAACACCGCGGGCCCGGCCGTGCTCGACCTGCTGCGCCGCCTCGCCGAGACCGTCCCCGGCGGCCCCGAGGCGTTCCTCGTGCACGACCCGCGGGCGCTGGCCGACGCCGCCCGCGCCGCGCTGGCCGACCTGAGCGTCGAGGCCGTCCCCGACGCCGTCCTGCGCCGGTGGGAAGGGCTCGACGAGCGGCACCGGCTGTTCGGCGTCACGAGCCTGCCCCACCAGCGAGGGCGCGCGTGACGCCGGCGCTCGACCGGCTCCGCGGCGGCGCACCCGCCAAGCGGCACAACGCGCGCACGATCGCCGCGCTCACCGCCAACCCCGGCTGCACCCGCCGCGCCGTCCTCGACGCGGCCGGGATCGACAAGCCGAAGCTCGCCCAGCACATCGGCTTCCCCGGGAACTTCGGGCAGTCCCGCTTCGCGCTCGCCCGCGGCAACGGCTTCGAGGCCATGCTCAAGGCCGACGACTGCGCGCTGCTGCTGTCCGTGCTGCGCGACGCGCTCGGCCTCGACACCCCCGAGGTGTCGTACGACGATCTCGGCGAGGACGCCGACGACACGCTGCGCGCGCGGCACGGGCGGACCAGGAAGCTGCTCGCGGCCGCCGCCGGCGCCGCCCTGATCGACCACCCGCTGCTCACCCTGGACGTCGCCGGGCGGCAGGTCTTCCTGGAGCCCGACCTCATCGCGTTCCAGGTCGAGGGGCGGCTGCACGTCGTGGAGATCAAGTCCTTCGCGATCGTCGACGGGCAGGCCGACAGCGCGAAGGTGTCGGCCGCCGCGGTCCAGGCCGCCGTCTACGTGCTCGCGCTGCGCCGGCTGCTCGCCGAGCTGGGCCACGACCCGTCGCTGGTCAGCCACGACGCGGTGCTCGTCTGCCCCCGCGACTTCTCCCTGCAGCCCACGGCCGTCCTCGTCGACGTCCGCAAGCAGCTCTCCACCCTGACCCGCCAGCTCAAGCGGCTCGCCTCGGTCTCCGACGTGGCCGAAGCCCTCCCGCAGAGCGTCAGCTTCGACCTGTCGCTGCCGCCGGCCGACCTGATCGCCTCGCTGCGGCATGTCGAGGCCCGGTACGCGCCGGAATGCCTCTCCGCCTGCGAGCTGGCCGTGCACTGCCGCCACGAGGCCGCCGGGACCACGGCCGCGCTGGGCCGGCCGGTCCGGGACGCGCTCGGCGGCGTCGACACGGTCGAGGAGGCGCTGGCGCTGGCGGCGGGAGCGCGTACGCCCACCGAGGAGCAGGTCGAGGCGGCCGCGCTGCTCCAGGCCGCCGCCCGGCTGCGCGCCGAAGTGCTCGGTTCTTGAGCACGCTCACCGCGCTCGCCCGGGCGCAGGCCCGCGCCGAGGGGCGCGCGCAGCCGATCGCGACCGTACGCCACCTGCACCTGCACGCCCGGCCGTTCGTGTTCATCCCGTACGCGATGGCCGGCGAGGCGAACGCCCCCCTCGCGGCGCTCGCGGGCACCGGCCCGGACGACCCGCGGCTGCTCGTCGTGGCGCAGCCCCGCAACCGTGACGACCGCTTCGCCTTCGCCGCCGAGCTCGCCGGGCTGCTGCTGCCGTACGTCGACTCGTTCACCGCGGTGGCCGAGGCGGTCGCGGTGGACCGGGGCCGGGACGTGCGCTACCGGTACGTGGACGCGCCGCAGCTCTGGGTGCCGAACACCGGCGGCGTCGACTTCATCCGGCTCTTCGGGCGCTCCACCCGCTTCCGCACCACCGAGGGTGAGTACGCGGTGCCCGCGGGCGTACCGCTGCTCGGGCGCTGGCTGACCTTCTTCGCCGGGTCCGCCGAGGTGCCGGGGTCGTCGCTGCTGCTCAACGCCGTACAGGCGCTGTCGTCGCACTGGGCGACCGGGCAGAGCAGTGCCGAGGACGCCCAGCTCGCCGCCCTGATGGCCTGGTTGCGCCCGCCGCCGGGCCGGTCCGTGCTCGAGGCCGCGGCGGCGGCCGAGGACCCGGCGGTGACCCCACCGGCCGGACCGGCCACCGACCCGTCCTTCGACAACCACGTCCTCGCGCCCCTGCTGTCGGTGGCCGAGCCGGACGTCGCCGAGCTCTCCGAGGTGCTGCGCGCCCAGCTCCTGCCGACCTGGCGGCTCATGTGGCAGGCGCTCGACCTGCTCGGCACGCTGCCGCCGGGCGCCCGGGTCGCGAGCCGGTGGGACGGCGACCGCGACGCCTTCTCGGCGTTCGCCCAGCACGTGGCGGAGGGTGGCCCGCCGCAGCCCCGCCGCGACGGTGCGGTGGCCGCGGCCGCCCGCCTCAGCCGCCTCGAAGCCGCCGCGACCCGGTACGCGGTCCAGCGCGCCTTCGACGACCCCCTGGTCATGGCCGAGCACCGCCTCGCGGGCGCCGCGTTCGCCGCCGAGGTCACCCTCGCCAAGGCGGACCGCATCGACGACAGCGGCAAACGCCCGGTGCTGCGCCCCCGCATCATGGTGGTCACCTCGGAGCCGGTACGCGTCGAGCCCGGCGCCGCCCTCACCTCGCCGGCCCGGCCCGGCCAGAAGGCGACAGTCGTCTCGGTCACGCGCCTGGACGGGACCAAGACCGAGGTGCTGCTGGAGCTGTCCGGTGGCATGGGCCGCAAGCTGGTCGCCGAGCCCGGCAGCGTGCCCGAGGTGGGGGAGCGGATCCTGCTGACCACGCTCAGCGAGGCGTACCGGCCCGGCGGGGCGTTCCCGGAGCCGGACCAGACCCCGTGGACGCACGGCGGTCCGCCCGCTCCCGCTGCTCTCCCGGAGTAGCTTTGTCCGCATGTCCGTGATCAACAGTGGGACCATCGGGCTGGGCGGGCGTAGCGTCCACCGGCTCGGTTTCGGCGCGATGCGCATCACCGGCGACGGGATCTGGGGTCCGCCCCGCGACCACGACGAGGCGATCCGCGTCCTGCGCCGCGCGGTCGAGCTCGGCGTCGACTTCATCGACACGGCCGACTCGTACGGGCCGTACGTCTCCGAGGACCTGATCCGCGAGGCGCTGCACGACGGCACCGGGTACGGCGATGTCGTGATCGCCACCAAGGGCGGCCTGACCCGCAGCGGCCCCAACGTGTGGCCGCCGCTCGGCCGTCCCGAATACCTGCGCCAGTGCATCCTCATGTCGCTGCGCCGCCTCGGCGTCGACACCCTCGACCTGTGGCAGCTGCATCGCATCGACCCGAAGACCCCGCGCGACGAGCAGTTCGGCGAGATCAAGTCCTTCGTGGACGAGGGGCTCGCCCGGCAGATCGGCCTCTCCGAGGTTGGCGTCGACGAGATCCGGGCGGCGCTGGACTTCGGCATCCCGGTCGCCTCGGTGCAGAACCGCTACAACCTCGGCGACCGGCGGGCCGAGGACGTCCTCGACTTCTGCGAGGCGCGGGGGATCGCGTTCATCCCGTGGGCGCCCGTCAACGCCGGCACCCTGGCCCGGCCGGGTGGCCCGCTCGACAAGGTCGCCGCGGCGCACGGCGGGGCGTCGACGGCCCAGCTCGCCCTGGCCTGGCTGCTGCGCCGCTCACCGGTGATGGTGCCGATCCCCGGCACGTCGTCGGTCGCGCACCTCGAGGACAACCTGGGCGCGGCGGACGTACGCCTCACCGACGAGGAGTTCGCGCTCCTCGCGGGCGCGGCCTGAGCCTTTCCTCTCAGAGCAGCCGGATCAGCAGGAACGCGATGTCGTCGGCGCGGCGGGGGGCTGTCTCCACGAGGCAGCTGCACAGCTCCTCGCCGGGCCGGGCGCCGTCGCTGCGCAGCGTCTCCGCGACCCGGTCGATGCCCTCGTCGAGCAGGTGCCCCGGGTCCTCGACCAGCCCGTCGGTGTAGAGCAGCAGCGTCGCCCCGGCCGGCACCCGGCGCCGGTGGGTCGCCCGCTGCCCCCGGGGCGTCAGGCCCAGCAGCGGCTCCGGCGTCTCCCACCAGGCCTCCACCGTGCCGTCGGGATGCAGCAGCAGCGGCGGCGGATGGCCCGCGTTGGCGAACGTCACGTCGTACCCGTCCGCGTTCCGGCGGATCCGGGTCAGCACGGCCGTCGCCGCCGCGTTGACGTTGAGCCCGCGGATCGCCCGGTCCAGCTGGGTGAGCAGCCGGCCCGGCTCGTCGTCGCGCCCGTACGCGTCCCCGCGCACCAGGTTGCGCAGCTGACCCATCGCCGCGGCGGCTTCGATGTCGTGCCCCGAGACGTCACCCACGGCGAGCATCACGGAGCCGTCGGGCTGGGCGAACGCGTCGTACCAGTCGCCGCCGACCGCGGCGCCGTCCTGCGCCGGCAGGTACCGGGCGTGCAGCTCCATGCCCGGGATGCCGGGCAGCTCGGTGAGCATGCTGTGCTGCAGCACCTCGGCGACGTGCCGCTGGCGGCCGTACAGCCGGCTGTTGTCGATCGCCAGGCCGGCCCGCCGCGCGATGTCCAGCGCGGTGCGCTCGTCGGCCTCGGTGAACGGGGCCCGGCCCGGCCCGTTGACCAGCGTCACCGAGCCGAGCATCCGCTGGGTGACCGGCGCGGTCACGGGCGCGATGACGAACGACGCGTACCCCAGCCTATCGGCGATCTCCGCCAGCTCCGGGGTCGTGGTCCGCGCCAGGATCTTGTCGGCGGTCTCCCCGTCGCGGCGGATCGGCTGCCCGGACCGCTGCACCGCGAGGATGGCGGACCGCGCGCCCAGCCCGGTCATCATCAGCTGGGCGAACCGCTCGACGTCGACCGCGGCCTCGGCGTCCCGGTGCGCGGCGGCGACGTGCCGTACGGCGCCGTTCTGGTCGACGAGCGTGACCAGGCACCAGTCCGCCAGCCGCGGCGTCACGCCCTCGGCCAGCCGCCGCATGCCCTCCTCCATGTCGAGGGTGGTGGTGAAGGTCTCGGTCAGCTCGGCGAGCATCGCCAGCTGGTCATGGGCGCTCTCGGCGTGCCGCCGCGCCTCCTCGGCGAGGTCCCGGGCGATCCGCAGGCGCAGCTCCGACGCGCACGCCTCGGCGAGGTCCTCGAGGATCGCCAGCTCGTCCTTGGTCCAGGCGCGCGGCTTGGTGTCGATCGCGCAGAGCGACCCCAGCGTCAGGCCGTCGGAGTCCTTGAGCGGCATCCCGGCGTACGCCACCACCCCGAGCTCCGGGATCGCGAGGTTGTCACGGACCTGCGCGTAGATCCGCGCGTCCGGGTACACCTTCGGCGCACCCTCGGCGACGACGTGCTGACAGAACGAGTGCGACAGCGGGGTCTCCCGCTTCTGACTCCACGGCTCGGCCAGCCCGACCTGCCCGGGAAAGAACTGCCGCTCGGTGTCGACCAGCGAGACCAGGGCCACCGGCACGCCCAGGAGCCGCTTCACCAGACCGGCGAACCGATCGAAGGCGGCGTCGGACTCGGCGCTCAGGCAGACCCGCTGCAGCGACCGCAGACGCGCAGGATCGTGCAGCGCACTCTGAGCCGGTGCGTCGATGTCACCGTGCTCGGCCATGCCCCTCCAACCGTCGCCCCCCGGCGGCTCGATCAGCCAGGCTACCCGCCGGAAAGCGAAACCATGCATTCCCGCGGCCCCGCCCCGCAGCGGCCCTTTGTCGACCTCGGCGGTGCAGATTCGCCTGCTACGGGGCCGGGGTGTCGGCGGTCGTCACGCGGGTGTCCCGCGCCACCCGGCACCAGCGTTCCGTCCACCGCTTGCGCACAAGGTCGAACGCCGAGTCGTCCAGCCCGTACGTCGACACGGTCACCTCGACCGGCCCGGTTTCCGGGCTGTCCAGCGGCTCCTGCCCGGCGACCACCACGAGGTGCCCGTCCGCGTCGACGCGCCACGCCACCCGCCTGCCCACCGGGGTGCCGTCGCCACCGGCCGCCTTCAACGCCCGGCGCCCGGTGGTCGTGCCGGTCAGGTACAGCGTGCGGCGCTGCCCGGCCGGCCGCTCGTCGAGGTAGTACCGGAGCTGGACCAGGAAGGACCGCCAGCCCTCCTCGATCGCGTCGTAGCGGTCGGGGTCGCCGGCCTGCCGCCCCTCGCGGGCGACCCGCACCGTGGCGCGCGTGTCGTCGCCGGTGACGGCCAGGCACGAGCCGTCGGCCCAGCCCATCCGCTCGGGCGCCTGCACCGTCGCCTCGTTCACGAAGATGTGCTGGATCTCCACGTCGAGCTCGTCGTAGTCCCAGCCGAACCACTGCCGCAGCAACTCCGGCCGCGTCACGGCCGCCCAGGCCCGGTCGCGGCCGGCGGCGACGGTCACTTCCACGGCATAGGGCTTTGATGTGTGTTGATCGGTCACGCCCACATCTTTGCGTAATCCAGGGCTCACGCGACGCGATGGTCGTCGATTTCCGACCGCGACATTCCGGAACTTCCGCCGCCCACTCGCCGGCCCGCCGAAAGTCCCGAGCGGATGGTCCGCACCGTCTCGGCCCGCCCGAGCCCCGCCCACGCCGCGGCGGCGACGAGCTCCCGCGTCACGGCCGCCGAGTCCAGCAGCCCGGCCGCGACAAGCCGGCCCAGCGCGAAGGCCGCCCGGTTGAGGGTGTCGTTGCGTGTACCGACGGGGGCGCGCGCCACCCGGTCGGCCTCCGCTTCGAGGGCCACCGCCGCATACCGGTCGGGATGGACGATCTCGGAACGGCCGGGCTCCCAGCCCCCGGCGGCCGGCGGAGGGCCGGGGCCGGCGATCAGCCCGCACAACGCCTCGGGTGCCGGCGGGCACGCGACGTCCGGCCGCACCACCCAGTAGTAAGAGGTGCCGTTGGCGTGCCGGGACGGGGGCGCGAGCACGTACCCGCCCGCCCCGCGCCAGTCCACACCGGGCAGAAGGTGGACCCGGTTGCCGTACCCGGTGGGGGTGAACCAGAAATGCCACCCGCCGCCGCCCGTGCGGACCTGGGGTCCCGCCGGCATCGCGCCGCCGAGGAGGTGGCGCAGGCCGTGCCAGCCGGCGGTGGAGTCGACGTCGGCGACGTCCATGGCGATGCCGGTGCGCAGCCCGATGTTCGCGTCGGGCCAGCGTGACCACCACATCTCGATGCGGCGCGGGTCGGTGCCGGCGTCGGTGAGCCCGTGCCGCAGCCGCGGGTGCTTGCCCGGGCGGGCGCAGTCCGGCCGCCCGCACGAGCAGGATCCGTCCGGCTCAGGGTGGTGCACCGGCAGGACCGGGATCCCGTGCCGGGCATACGCGAGAGCGGCGTCGAGCATCATTCGAACAAGTGTACGAGCGCAGCCGCCGTCCCGCCCGCCGTCCGGGGACAACGCTCGCGACCGCACCCGTTTATGCTGCGCTCGCATAGATCGGCATCGCCGTGCCCGGAGGGCGGCCCGGCGTGTAGTCCCCGAGGAGCCACCGCCGTGACGAAGGAGCCGCCGGCCGATCCCGTGCCCCCGGACGTGCCGCCGATCGAGAGTGTCGAGCCCCCGCCCGCCGACCCGCTGCCCAGCTCGACGGACGCCGTCACCGTGCCGGTGGCGAGGGCCTCTCGTTCCGGGAGCCTCTCCAAAGGGCTGATCACCGCGTACTTCGCCGGCGGCCTGGCCCTGCTGCTCGCCGGTGCGGTCGCCGTCGTCTACCTGGGCGCCAAGGTGTACGCCCGCAGCCTGCCCCGTACCACCGTCACGGTCACGCGCGAGTACCCGTCGGCGAAGCCCAGCGCGCCCCGCCCCGCCGCGGTCGAGCCGTCGTCGTCGCTGCGTGCGCGGTTCGGGCCGCAACGGCTCACCAACGGCAAGTCCTTCACGATGCGCGGAGAGGGCGACGCGCGGTTCAAGGTCACCGTCAAGGCGGGCAAGTTCCGCAAGCGGGCCTGCGACGAGCTCGCCGTGCAGCCCAAGGAGGGCGGCTACCTGCCGGTGAAGCTGTCGGTGAAGGTGCTGGAGGGCGAGCCGGACATCAGCGAGTACGCCTTCCGTTTCCAGAAGCCGGACGGCGACTGGCTCCCGTCGGTGGGCGGCACCGCCTGCGAGGGCAACGACTTCGGCGGCTTCGTCCGGCGGTTGTCGGCGGGCCGTACGTATTCGACGACGGTGGTGTTCGACATCCCGAGCACGAAGGGCGACATCGTCTTCGTGTACCCGCTTCTCGACGTCGCTGCGTCGTGGCGGATCGGTTAGCTAGGCGATCAGCGTGTGCAGGACGTACGCGATGTGATGCGACGTGCTCCAGGCCATCCATCCCGACGGGCTGCCGCCGCCGCGGGCGCTGCGGGCGTTCTGGGCGATCTGCGCGTCGCCCCAGGAGAAGCGGGCGCCCGTGGACGGCCAGTGCGGGGAGGTGACGAGCGTACGGCAGAGGTCGTGGCACCGGTCGTCGCTGCGGCCGCCGCGCCGGGCCCAGCGGTAGATCCACCAGTCCCGTTCGGCGGTGTAACGCAGCGTGGGCAGCTGGCGGTGGTTGATGCCGAAGCGGCGTACGGGAGAAGTGACGCCGTAGTCCGCGTAGCCGACGCCGGGTTCCCGCAGCCGGGCCCACACCCGGGCATCGTGGCGGCCCACCGTGACCGGTTCGTCCGTCGGCAGGTCGTCCAGATTGGGCGGCATCGCGCCCGCCGCGACGGTGACCGACCGCCAGGGTGTCGCGCGGGCCCAGCGCAGCACGTGCCGGGCGCGTTCCTCGAACCGGTCGGCGTGGGCGGCGCAGGCCGTCTCTGCGAGGTCGATGACCAGGTCGACGCGTTCCGGCTCGAGGCCCGCGCCGGTCAGCAGGCGGGTGGTCGTCGAGGTGGCCTCGGCCGGGTTGCGGGCGTCGGTGTGCGGCTGGAGCCGCAGGACCGCGCGCATCAGGTGCATGCGCGCGGCCAGGCCGTGCTCCACCAGGCGGCGGCGACTGTCGTACGCCCGCAGCACCGGCAGCATCGCCACCCCGAGGTCGGCCAGCTCCTCGGCGAGGTCGAGTGGCGGTGACGTGAGCGGGCCGGCGGGATCGGGCACGGCACCCAGGTCAACGGCCATGGCTCCTGTACGCGGCGGCATCTGGCGCACCAGCTGGGGCAGCCGGTCGGTGGGGGAGACCTCGATGATCGGGGTGACCCGGCGCGCGGCGGCGGCATCGAGGTGGTGCAGGGCGGCCAGTTCGCCGCGCCGGGGTCGCAGGATCGGGCGGTAGACACCGTCCTCTCCGGCCTCGGGCGCCGTGAATACGGTCATTCACTCAAAGTAGCGAAGTATTCACGCTACGGGCGGATGCAGGTTCCATTCCTCAGATCGGGCGAAGGTTCGGGTCCGGTGTTCCGCCCGCCGCACAGTGTCGGGGGTGGCCGCTACGGTGGTCGCCGTGACAGTGGAGACACCTTCCGTCGAGGCCGGCCGGGTCGTCGACGCCGTCCTGCGCGACCTGGCCTCGTCGCCGCACCGCGGGGTGGTGGTCGACTCGCCTCCGGGCGCCGGCAAGAGCACGCTGGTGGTGCGCGCGGCCGGGGTGCTCGCCGCCACCGGTGCCCCGCTGATGATCGTCGCGCAGACCAACGAGCAGGTCGACGACCTCATCGCCCGCCTCGGTGCCGCCTCGCCGGAGCTCGGCGTCGGGCGGCTGTCCGCCGTGGACTACGCCGCCAGCGAGCGGGTCCGCAACCACCCGTCGTGTCGCGTCGGCGCCAAGGTGGCCGATCTGGGCGAGCCGCCCGTGACGATCGGCACCGCCGCGAAGTGGGCCACGGTCACCGACGGCACCTGGCCGTGGGCGATCGTCGACGAGGCGTACCAGATGCGCTCCGACGCGTTGCTGCGGGTCGCGGCCCGCTTCGACCGGGCGCTGTTCGTCGGCGACCCCGGCCAGCTCGACCCGTTCTCCACCGTGGAGGTCGACCGCTGGACCGGCCTGTCCTGGGACCCGATGCAGAGCGCGGTGGCGGTGCTCCTGCGCCACAACCCGGAGCTGCCCGTGCACCGGCTTCCCGTCTCCTGGCGGCTGCCCGCGTCCGCGGCGCCCGTGGTGGCCGAGGCCTTCTATCCGTTCACCGGCTTCCGCTCCGGCACCGGCCCGGGCGACCGCACGCTGAGCTTCGCCACCCCGGCCGCCTCCCGCCTCGACGAGGTCCTGGACGCGGCGGCCGACTCCGGCTGGGGCCTGCACGAGCTGCCGTCGCGCTTCACCGTGCGCACCGACGCGGAGGCCGCGGCGGCCTGTGCGGGCCTGGCTGCCGCCGCGCTCTCCCGCGACGGCACGACGTCGTCGGAGTCGGGCACGGCCCGGCTGACCGCCGACCGCATCGCGATCGGCGCCGCCCACCGCGACCAGGTCGCCGCGATCCGCTCCTGCCTGCCGCCCGAGGCGCGCGATGTCACCGTGGACACCGCCAACCGCCTCCAGGGCCGGGAGTACGACCTCACGGTGGTCCTCCACCCCCTGTCGGGCCGCCAGGACGCGACGGCGTTCCACCTCGAGTCGGGGCGCCTGTGCGTGCTCACCTCCCGCCACCGGCACGCGTGCGTGGTGGTGGCCCGGGCCGGCATCGCGGAGCTGCTCGACGCGCATCCCTCGACGGAACCGGTGCATCTCGGCGTGCCGGTGAAGTTCCCGGACGGATGGGAGGCCAACCAGGCGATGCTCGCCCACCTCGCCGCCCAGCACTGAGCGGGGCTCACGCCAGCCAGGCGCGGATCTTCGGCTCGCAGGCGTCCTGCACCCGGTCCCACGGCACGCCGAACACCGGTGCCGCCAGGTCCGGGGTCCGTCCCTCGTGGACCAGGAGGGTGAAGAAGGCGGCGAGCTTCCGGTCGCCGTATGTCGCTCCCAGGCAGCGCACCGCCAGGTAGGCCATGGCGTAGAGGCCGGACCGGTCCGCGGCTTCCGCGGACCATGGCAGGTCGAGGCGGCCGGTCCAGGCCGTACGGGCGACGTGCCGGCGGGCGTCCGCGAGCCGGGGGTACGCCGCGACCGGGATGCCGCCGTACGCGATGTACTCGGCCATGCCCTCGATGGCCCACGTGTCGTGCCCGCCCAGCGTGCCCAGCAGGGTGGCGATGTGGCCGAGCTCGTGGGCGAGCAGCCGCTCGTCCGGCGCGCCCGACGCGTCCATCACGGCGAAGGCGGTCTGCTCGCTGGTCCGGTCGACGAAGCCGGCCGCCTCGTGGTCACCGCCGATCGCCGCGTCCCAGTCGTCCGGGTCCGCCAGGTAGATGAGGTACCGGCCGGGCCGGTGGGCGGCGGTGGCGAACCGGTCCGCGGCCCGGGCCGCGTTCTCCGCCGCGGGGAGCCAGGCCGCCGGCTGGGTGCCGTCGTGCGGTGCGGCGACGACCGTACGGGTCCCGCCGGCGAACCTCAGCGCGTCCTGTTTCCACGGCACCGCCCCGGCCGGGCCGACCTGGTCGAAGCCGGTCAGCACCGCCCGGCCCCCGGCGAGCCGCCAGCGCGTCCGGGCGGTGATCACCTCGTCGTGCGGCACGTACGAGTCGGCCGTACGACGGCACGCGGTGCGGGCGAAGCAGACGCGCACCTGGACCTCGGCGGACCACGACTGTCCGCCACCGGTCGGCGGCGCGGTACGCGGCAGCCACGCCGAGACCTCGAAGCCGTGCAGGTTGGCGTACAGCCGTCGCAACTGCGGGACGAGCGACGGGTCCGCGGCGCGCAACCACCCGGCCTCGTCGCCGCGCAGCAGCGCGGCGCCCTGCTCCTCCAGCGTGGCGCGGATCGTGCGTTGCACGGCCTGGGCCCGGGCCGCCGCGGCGCGGGTCCGGCTGAGCGCGACGATCGACACGCCGCCGACCAGCACCGTCAGGACCGCGATCGCGGCCAGCCAGCGTTTCCGCCGGTGGGGCGGGGCGTCGACGGGAGCCGGGCCGGTCACAGTGGCGGACCCTACCAAGCAGGGCGCGTCCTCACACTGGACCGGCACCGGCCCGCTGGTCTGGGCTTATGCGACCGCTTTGCGGTCCGTTCCGGCCCGGTCGCGGTCCCGGAGGCGCAGGGCCGGCCGGGCGAGCAGCGCGGCCACGGCGATCAGCGCGAAGCCCCAGATCGGCAGTTGCTGGAGATCGCTGGGCGTGAGGTACCAGCCTTCGCCCAGGTCGAGGCTGCGCAACAGGTCGATCGTGGGCCCGAAGGCGAACCCGTGGGAGTGGACGAGCTCCCCGGTGCCGAGCGGCTCGGCCAGGGTCAGGTAGCGCAGCAGCGAGGCCACGAAGCCGGCGGCGGACGGGATGATCAGCACCAGGCCGGTGGCCGCGAGGACCGCGCTGCGGCGGGGCCGGCTCGCCATCCGGATCCGGTGGCCCAGCGCCACGCCGGTGAGCCAGCCGACGACCAGTCCGAGCACGGTGCCGGCGATGGTCAGCGGCAGGTACGAGCCGGGTCGCTTCGGCCAGCCGGCGAGGTCGAGGAGCTGCCCGCCGTTGGCGTCGGGGTACGCGTACACGTCGAGCCGGGTGTCCGCGGTCTCCGCGGCGAAGTGGACGTTGGCGAGGACGCCGTCCGTTCCGTCGCCGGCCTTGATCGGCCCGGTCCGCCAACCGGCGGCGGCCAGCTTGTCGCGGGTCTGTTCCGCGGCCTGCCGGGCGTCTGCCCCGGCGGGGAAGGGCCCGTCGGCCTGGAGATAGAACTCGCCGGTCCGGCCGGTGCCCGGCGACGGCAGGACCTGGTGGGCGATGGCCTCGGCGTCCGGCAGGTCGGCGTAGCCGAAGGTGCCCAGCCAGGAGCCGGCCGCAGCGCCGAGCGCGCCGCCGATGAGCAGCGCGAGGACGGCCGCCACCAGGGCCAGCGGGCGGCGCGCCGGCGGGCGGAACCGTTCGCGCAGGCCGTCCAGCACGAGCCGCCCGCGGTCGGCGCGGGTCGGTCGGCCGCCCGGGCCGGCCATCTCGAGCATGGTCTGGATCAGCTCGGTGCCGTGCTTGCGGCGCAGCCGGGCGGGGTACGCCGCCAGCAACGCCCGGTGGCCGGGGGCGCTCATGCGGCACCTCCGGCGGTGCCGGGGCGCAGGGCGAGCTGCCGGCCGGCCGCGGCGGCGTGGCGGCGCAGCCGGTCGGCCTGCTCGGCGAGGGCGGCGGCGCCGCTGTCGCTGAGCCGGTAGTAGCGGCGCAGCCGGCCGTCGACGGACTCCTCGCGGTCGACGGCGATCAGCCCCTGCTGGTCGAGCCGGTCGAGGGCGCCGTACAGGGTGCCGGGGCGCAGGTTCACCTCGCCGTCGGAGAGGCGGGCGACGGACTGGACGATCCCGTACCCGTGCAGCGGCTGGGCCGCGAGCGCGGTCAGGATGAAGAAGGTAGGTGCTTGCACGGCGAGGACAGTACGGTCGCCGATGTATATCGTCAACCGTTGCATTGCGACCACGGGCTCACCGTCCGTTGATGTTCGCAGCGCTGTCACCCGCTCGAAATATCGGACGGATTCACTATGAATAGAGGACTGACTCGCGAGCTGACATGCAACTTGCACGTGCGGTTCGCCGTGCAAGTTGCATGTTCGCGGGTCTCGGACCTGCTGCTCCAACGTCGCCGCAACGGTTTGATCGTCCCGCCGGCTTTCATTCATGACCGTTTCTGAGATCTCACCGGAATTCTCTTCCAGTCGATCTCCGGAGATGGAACTCTTCTAGCCAGACCGTAGCGCCAGCGACACGGACGGTGGTGGTACCGAATGCGTCCAGACGTTCTCGTCGGTCCGAGCGAGTGGGTGGTCGAGCAGTTCGGCGACAAGGTCGCCGCCGAGCTGTGGACCCGGGTCCCCGAGGCATTGAGCACGGCGATCGACCGTGAAGTCAACGCCCGCCCCTCGACGACACAGACCGCGGAACGGATCCTCGCCAACCCCCGGTGGCCCCTCCCGTACGAGGAACTCGTGCTGTTCCTCGGCACGCTGCCGGGAGCCGAGATCATCAGTGTGCCCCGGTCGGTCTACCAGCTCGTGGTCATCAACGGGCACGTGGTCGTCCCGTGGTGCTACGGCCAGTCGGCCGGCGACTCCATGCGCGACGCCCCGGTGGGCCGCTCGTTCGGGCGCCTCGCCCGGGAGCTGCTGCGCCGGTTCGGCCCGCCGTGGCGGCGATCGCAGGTCGAGACGCCGCTGCCGCTCGACGCCGTCGACGAGCGGGAGGTCGCGAAGATCTGCGCCGCGATCGCCCGGATCGAGCCCACCCCGGAGGTCGTCATCGCCGGGTACGCGGGCGCGCCGAACCTCGGCCTGCTCCGGGCCTGCCTCGGCGAGATCAAGTCGACGGACAACGGCTCGCTCAACTGGAGCCACATCGACGACCTGCCCCTGCCGCCCCCGGTCATCCCGCGCCCGCGCCGCATGCAGTTCCCCTGACCCCGGCTCACGTGGGGAAGGCGCACATCCTCCACTCGTCGTCCACCTCGTCGAGGACATAGACCTCGCCGGCCGTGGAGCCGTCCGCGCGGCGGATCTCGGCGCCGACCGTCGCCCGCCGGCGGTCGTAGTCGACATTCGTCGACGTGATGCGGTAACCCGTGATGGCGTTCTCCACCGGCTTGGCGAGATCCTCGCGGGCGAACACCTCCTTGGCCTCGGCGCAGAGGCCGTCGTACCCCGCCGGGCTGAGCCCGTCGCGGTAGTCGTCGATGAAGGTGGACGTCGCCTTCTCGGCCGCCTTGTCCAGGTCCGTCACGTGCTTGAGCCGGAAGGAGAGCCGGCCGATACCGAGGGCGCACGCGAGGAACACGAGCACGAGCACCGTACCGAGCACGAACGGCCACTTCTTGCGCTTGGTCACGGCGCCACGATAAGGGCTGTCGATCTTTTCCGTGGTCCCGTACGGGCCCGGGGCTGCGAGAATGGCCGCATGTCGCTGGATGACTTCGAGCGGTTCCCGCTGCTCTTCGGCCCCTCGCCCGTACACCGCCTGAACCGGCTCACCCGCGAGCTCGGCGGCGCGCAGCTGTGGGCCAAACGGGAGGACTGCAACTCCGGGATCGCGTACGGCGGCAACAAGACGCGCAAACTGGAGTACCTGGTGGCCGACGCGCTCGCGCAGGGCTGCGACACGCTCGTCTCCATCGGCGGCGTGCAGTCCAACCACACGCGGCAGGTCGCGGCCGTCGCGGCGTACGCGGGGCTCAAGTGCGTCCTCGTGCAGGAGAGCTGGGTCGACTGGCCGGACAGCGTCTACGACAAGGTCGGCAACATCCTCGTCAGCCGCCTCGCCGGTGCGGACGTGCGCCTCGTGCGGGCCGGGTTCGGCATCGGGTTCAAGGAGAGCTGGGAGCAGGCCCTCGCCGAGGTCGTCGAGCGGGGCGGGAAGCCGTACGCGATCCCGGCCGGCGCCTCCGACCACCGCCTCGGCGGTCTGGGCTTCGCGGGCTGGGCACGCGAGGTCGCCGATCAGGAGGCGCAGCTCGGCGTCTTCTTCGACACGATCGTGGTGTGCTCGGTGACCGGCAGCACCCAGGCGGGGATGGTCGCCGGCTTCGCCGCGCTGGGCGACGACCGGCCGCGGCGGGTGCTCGGCATCGACGGCTCGGCGAAACCGGCCGAGACGTGGGCGCAGGTCGCCCGCATCGCTCGGGACACGGCAGCGCTCATCGGCGTCGGCCGCGAGCTGCGCGACGACGAGATCCTGCTGGACGACCGTTACCACGCGGGCACGTACGGCATCCCCGACGAGGCGACGGTGGCCGCGATGCGCCTGGCGGCGCGGACCGAGGGCATGGTCACGGACCCGGTGTACGAGGGCAAGTCGATGGCCGCGATGATCGATCTGGTGCCCCGGGGTGAGATCCCGGCAACGTCCACGGTGCTGTACGCGCACCTCGGCGGGCAGCCGGCGCTGAACGCGTACAGCGCGATCGTATGACGTCCTTCGTGGTCACCGGCGGCGGGCGCGGCGTCGGGCGCGCGATCGTGGAACGGCTGGCCCGCGACGGCGCGACCGTGGCCGTGCTCGAGGTCGACGCCGCCGCGCTGGACTGGGCCGCCGACCGGCCGGAGATCGTGCCGGTCATCGGCGACGCGGCGGACACGGAGGTGGCGGCGCGGGCCGCGGCAGCGGCGCCCGGCCCGCTCACCGGTTGGGTCAACAACGCGGCGGTGTTCCGCGACGCCTGGCTGCACGAGGACCCGGCCACGGTCGCCGACGTCATCGGCCGCAACCTGCACCCGGTGCTCGCCGGAACAGCCGCGGCGCTGCGAGCCGGCTGCACGGCCATCGTCAACGTGTCGTCGCACCAGGCGCAGCGGGCGGTCCGGGGCGCCCTCCCGTACGCGACGGCGAAGGCGGCGATCGAGGGCCTGACCCGGGCGGCGGCCGTGGACTACGGTCCGCGAGGCGTACGCGTCAACGCGGTGGCCCTCGGCTCGATCGCCACGGAACGCTCGGACACCCACCTGGACGGTCTCACTCCGGCGGCCGCCGAGCACTTCACCCGCGAGATCGCGGCGCTGCAACCGCTGGGGCGGATGGGGCGCACGAGCGAGGTCGCGGAGGTGGTGGCCTTCCTGCTGTCGGACGCGGCGAGCTTCCTCAACGGCGCGATCATCCCGGTGGACGGCGGCCGCTCGGCCCAGGGAAGAGATCCGGAGGAGGTCTGAACACTCCCCGCCACTCTTAACGTATATCGCACCCGGGGGCTTGCCGCAAGACCCGGGTGAACGCGCAAAATCGCTGGTCAGAGCCCTGTTTCCGGCGAAAGTGAGATGCCGCGTGAAGCCGCTGACCGCCAGCGCGTTCGACCTGCCCGACCGTCTCGCCGCCAAGGCGGATCCCGCCCTCGTCGCCGCGGATGAGCGGCACTTCGCGGCCATCGCCACCAGCCTCGAGCGGTCGATCGCCGATCTCTCCGAGCGGCTGGAGGCCGAGCGGCGGGCGCCCGCGGGGAAGGGCCGGCAGGCGGTGGACCGGGACACCGAGGTGCGCCGGCTCGAGGCCCGGCTGCGGACGTTGCGGCGCTTCGGGCTGGACCTGTGTCTCGGGCGGATGGTCGGGGAGGACGGCGGCGGGCCGGTGTACGTGGGCCGGCTCGGGCTCACCGACGGTTCGGGGCGGCGGTTGCTGCTCGACTGGCGTTCCCCGGCGGCGGAGCCGTTCTTCGGTGCCACCCATGCGAACCCGATGGGGCTGGCGAGCCGGCGCCGGTACCGCTGGTCCCGGGGGCGGATCACCGACTACTGGGACGAGGTTTTCGCCGCGGACGGGGTGGAGGGGCACGCCGCCCTGGACGACCAGTCGGCGTTCATCGCGAGCTTGGGCAGCAACCGGTCCGCGCGGATGCGTGACGTGCTGGGCACGATTCAGGCCGACCAGGACGCCATCATCCGCGCCGGGTCGCGCGGCGCGCTCGTCGTCGACGGCGGACCGGGCACGGGCAAGACCGTCGTCGCGCTGCACCGCACCGCGTACCTGCTCTATTCCGATCCGCGGCTGGGGCATCGCCGGGGCGGGGTGCTGTTCGTCGGTCCGCACCAGCCGTACCTGGCGTACGTCGAGGACGTGCTGCCCAGCCTCGGCGAGGAGGGCGTGCAGTCGTGCACCCTGCGGGACCTCGTCGCGGAGGGCGCCACGGCGACCGCCGAGACGGACCCGGAGGTGGCCCGGCTCAAGGCCGACGCGCGGCTGGTCGGGGCGATCGACGCGGCCGTGCGGTTCTACGAGGAGCCGCCGACGCGGACGATGACGGGTCCGTCCGGCGACGCCGACGTCCGGCTGACCGCGGACGACTGGGCCGAGGCGTTCGAGGCGCCGGGACCGGGGATCCCGCACAACGAGGCGCGGGACGAGATCTGGGAGGCGCTGCTGACGATCCTGCTGCGCAAGGACGACGGGAACGGGCCGGACGAGATGATCCGCCGGGAGCTGCGCACCGCATTCAACCGGGCGTGGCCGGTGCTCGAGGCCACCGACATCGTCGGGGACCTGTGGTCGGTGCCCGCGTACCTGCGCAAGTGTGCGCCTTGGCTGAGCGTCGAGGAGATCCGTACGCTCCAACGCAGCGACCCGCGGGCCTGGACGGTCTCCGACCTGCCTTTTCTCGATGCGGCCCGGCGGCGGCTCGGCGACCCGGAGGCCTCCCGGCGCCACCGGCGGCACGAGGCCGTCCTCGCCACCGAACGGGCCCGGATGGCCACGGTGGTCGACGAGCTGATCGCGGCGCACACGTACGACGACGGTGAGGGCGTACTGGCCAGCCTGCGGCAGCTGGACCTGCAGGACGCCCTGGTCGACGAGGCCGTCGTGCCCGCCGCGGACCCGGACCTGCTGGCCGGCCCGTTCGCGCACGTCGTCGTGGACGAGGCCCAGGAGCTGACCGACGCGGAGTGGCAGATGCTGCTGCAGCGCTGCCCGTCCCACAGCTTCACGATCGTCGGGGACCGCGCCCAGGCCCGGCACGGGTTCACGGAGTCCTGGCAGGAACGGCTCGAGCGGGTCGGGTTCGACCGGATCGCCCTGGCGTCGCTGAGCATCAACTACCGCACGCCACGGGAGATCATGGCGGAGGCCGAGCCGGTCATCCGGGCCGCGCTGCCCGACGCGAACGTGCCCACCTCCATCCGCGGCACCGGCGTTCCCGTTCTCCACGGTTCCGTGTCCGACCTGCACTCGATCGTCGACGGCTGGCTCGCCACGCACGCCGAGGGCATCGCCTGCGTGATCGGCGACCCCACGTTCCCGGGTACGGCCCGCGTCCGCTCGCTCGCCCCGGAGCTGTCGAAGGGCCTCGAGTTCGACCTCGTGGTGCTCGTCGACCCGCAGACGTACGGCACGGGCATCGAGGGCGCGGTCGACCGGTACGTCGCGATGACCAGGGCGACCCAGCGGCTGGTGCTGCTCACGAGCCGGTGACGGGGGCGCACATCGGATAACCTGCGAAGAATGCCCGAGCCGCAGCCCGAGTCGCCGACCGTCATCCGGGACCGGGCCGTCTCGGTCGCCGACTACCTGCTGGCCGTACGCGCACAGATGGAACGCCCCGCGCGCGTCGTGCCGGCCGAGGCGCACTGGCTCGACGCCCTGCCCGCGCATCCCGCGTGCGAGGCCGGGCCGGGCGTCGACGGCACGAGCTGGCTGCGCGTGGGCCTGCCGGAGCTGCCCGGGTCGCCGCCGGTCCCCGCGGACCTGCGGCGCCGGTTGAGCGAGGTGAGCCCGGCGGCCGAGCCGGTGCTGGTCGACGAGCCCGCCGACGACGGCTTCGCGGCGTGGCGCGACGAGGTGTGGCGGCCGTGGTCGCTGCTGAGCCGGTCCGCCGAGCAGACCCGGGTGCTGCACCGGCAGCTGTTCGACCTGATGCACCAGGTCGACATGGCGGCGGCCACCACCGAGCTGGTGTGGGGGCACGGCATCCTGGAGACCGTCGTCGACGGCCAGCGGGTGCGCTACCCGCTCGTCGCGACGCCGGTCCTCGTCGAGTACGAGCCGGACCGCTCGCTGATCACGGTGTCGCCGCAGGGCCCGTCCCGGCTGCAGACCGACGCGCTGGCCGGCCTGGACGAACGCTACCTCGGCCAGCTGCTCGCGCTGGCTGGACCGGCCGGCACGCTCGAGGTGGACCTGTGGAGCGATCTCGACCGTCGTGAGCTCTTCGAACGCGCGCTGGGCCGGCTCGGGTACGACCGAGTCGTGACGGCGCCGGGCGAGGCGGCCTCCGGTCCGCACATCGTGGACACCGGTGTGCTGTTCGCCCGCCCCAAGCAGCGCCTGCTCCGCGGGTTCCTCGAGAGGCTGCGCGACCGGCTGCTCGCCGGTGACACCGAGGCGGTCGGCGCCCTCGCCGCGATCGTCGCGCACGAGCCCAGCCGGCTGCGGATGCCCGGCGACCGGCCGGAGGACTGGCAGCGGGTGGGGGAGCGGCTGCTCATGCCGTTGCCCACCAACGAGGCCCAGGAGTCCATCGCGCGGCGGCTCGCCGAGCACCGCAACGTGGCCGTGCAGGGGCCCCCGGGCACCGGCAAGACCCACACGATCCGCAACCTCATCTGCCACCTGATGGCGAACGGCAAGCGGGTGCTGGTCGTCGCGCAGAAGGAGGACCCGCTGCGCGTGCTCCGCGACGGCCTGCCGGAGGAGGTGCAGGCGCTCTGCCTGGCGGTGCTGGGGCGTACGACGGACCAGCTCGTGCAGTTGCAGCTGGCGGCCCGCGAGCTGTCCGACCGGGCGGCCACTCTGGACCGCCCCGCCGAGGCGCTGCGGGTGCAGCGGCTCACCCGCAAGCTCGAGGAGGCCGAGCGGGAGCTGGCGCAGGCGCTCGGCGGCCTGCGCGCGGTGGCGGAGAACGAGGACGCGACGTTCCGCATCGACGGCGTGGACCTCTCGCCGGCCGACGTCGGCGCCTGGCTGCGGGAGCGCGCCGCGGCCCACGGCGGCATCCCGGACCCGGTCGCGCCCTCCGACGAGCCGCCGCTGAGCGGCGACGAGTTCGCCGACCTGCTGGACCTCGCCGCCCGGCTCGCCCCAGCCGACCG
Organism: Nucisporomicrobium flavum; assembly: GCF_016464385.1. Taxonomy (GTDB): domain Bacteria; phylum Actinomycetota; class Actinomycetes; order Mycobacteriales; family Micromonosporaceae; genus Actinoplanes; species Actinoplanes flavus_A. The sequence goes on from NZ_JADMLH010000016.1 coordinate 42,058, forward strand.
CGCCGCGGCGCTGCGGCAGCTCCCGGACCTCGCCGCCCTGCCGGGCGCGGCGCAGGCCAAGCAGGACCGGTCCGATCGGCACGCGGCCGCCGAGCGGGTGTCGCGCCTGGAGGCGGCCGGGGTCGACCCCGATGCGGTACGCGCCCAGGGCGCCGGAACCCTCGCGGAGCTGCTGGAAGGCCTGCGCGACGCGGTGGCCTGGCTGCGCCGCCGTGAGGGTACGTGGACCGACCGGCTCGGACGTCTCGTCGCCGACCCGCACTGGGCCACGGTATGGGGCGACCACGTGCTGGCCACCGAGGAGCTGCAGCGTTCGCTGGCCGACCTGACCCGCCGGCTCGCCGGGCACCGCGTCGCCGCACCGCCGGCGCTGACCTCCGCGCCCAAGCGGCTGCTGGCCTCCCTCGCCGAGCTGCGCGAACGGTTCGCCGCCGGCAGGGGCGTCAACCGGCTGCTGCAGGCGGCTCTGTGGAAGCTCGCCGAGGACGTCCGGGTCGACGGCGAGCCGCTGCGTTCGGCCGACGACACCGACCTCGCGATCGCCTGGGTACGCCGCCACCAGGAGCAACGCCGGCTGGGCGAGCACTGGGCGGAATGGATCCAGCGCCTGGGCATCCCGCCGCGCGAGGGCGATCCGGAGGTGTGGGCGGGGAGCCTGCTCGCCGAGGCGGCACAGTCGCTCGCCTGGGACTCGCAGCGGTGGCCCGAGCTGTCCGTACGGCTGGCTCAGCTCGTACCCCAGGAAGAGCTGGACCTCGACGCGGCCCGGCTGGCGGAAGTCTCGGCGCTGCTCGACGACAGCCCGGTCGTGCTGGAGCTCGACCGGCTGGACGCGGCCGACCGGGCCGTGGCCGACCACCTGGCCCGATGGCCGCGGCTCGCCGCGGCGTGGCGCACCCTCGACGGCTGGGACGAAGCCCTGGCCGAGACGCAGCGGCTCCTCGCGCTGCGTCCCGACGTCACCCGGTACGGGCAGCTGCGCGACCGGCTGGCGGCCGTGGCCCCGGAATGGGCGGCGCAGATCGAGGCGGGAACCGTCCCGGCGGTCTCCGGCACGGCGTGCCTGCAGGCGTGGCGGTGGCGCCAGGCGCAGACCTGGTTCGACCTGGTCGTCGGCAGCGTCGACCCGGCCGTGCTGAGCCGCCGCGCCGAGCAGGGCCGGGAGCGCATCCGGCGGCTCACCGGCGACCTCGTCGTCGCGTCGGCGTGGCTGGAGGTCGCGAAGGCGCTCGACGACCGGCGCCGGGCCGCGCTCGCCGACTGGACCACCGCCCTGCGCAAGATCGGCAAGGGCACGGGACGCAGCGCCGCCGCCTGGCAGGCGCACGCCCAGCGGGCCATGGCCGCCGCGGTCGAGGCCGTGCCGGTCTGGGTCATGTCGGTGGACCGCGCGATCGAGCAGTTCGCCGGCGGCGCCCACTTCGACGTGGTGATCGTCGACGAGGCGTCCCAGGCCGACCTGTTCGCGCTGCCGGTGCTGTCGCTGGCCGAGCGGGCCGTCGTCGTCGGTGACGACCAGCAGATCGGTCCGCAGCTCGGCTTCGTCGGGCCGGTCACCGGACTCATCCACAACCACCTCGGCGACGTGCCGTCCGCGGAACACTTCGACCCCGAGTCGTCCCTGTACGACCACGCCGTGCGGCGCTCACCGGAGCGCATCCTGCTCACCGAGCACTTCCGCTGCGTTCCGCAGATCATCGAGTTCTCGTCCCGTCACTACTACGACGGCAAGATCCAGCCGTTGCGCGCGGACCGTCCGGCTTTCGCGCCGGTGCGCGCGGTCTTCGTGCCCGAGGGCGTACGCCAGCACCTCGCCGCGTACGGGGACGTCAACGTGGCCGAGGCGGACGCGCTGGTGGACCGGGTCGCGGCGATCGTGGCGGATCCGGCGTACCGCGGGCGGTCCCTGGGCGTGATCAGCCTGCTCAGCACCAGCGGGCAGGCGACGTACCTGCTGGCCCGGCTGCGCGAGACCATCGGCGAGGACGAGATCCAGGCGCGGCGGTTGCGGGTCGGGGACGCGTACACGTTCCAGGGCGACGAACGCGACGTCGTGCTGGTGTCCACGGTGGTCTCCGACAACGACGAACGCGTCGCGGCGTTCACCAAACGCGAGTACCACCGCCGCGTCAACGTCGCCGCGTCCCGCGCCCGCGACCAGCTCTGGATCTTCCACTCGGTGCAGCCGTCGTCCCTGCGCCCCGACGACGCCCGCGCGCTGCTGCTGACGTACGCGTTGAACCTCACCGCCCCCGGCCCTCAGCCGGACGCCGAGCTGCTGTGCGAGAGCGACTTCGAACGGGAGGTGCTGCGCCGCCTGCACGCCCGCGGCTACCGTCCCATCCCGCAGTTCCGCATCGGCGGCTACCGCATCGACTTCGTGCTCAACGCGCCGGACGGCCGCCGGCTGGCCATCGAATGCGACGGGGACGCGTACCACGGGCCGGAGCAGTGGGAGAGCGACATGCGCCGGCAGGCCGTGCTGGAACGGGTGGGCAACTGCGTGTTCGTCCGCATCCGGGGCAGCATTTTCGCCCGAGAGCCGGAAGCGGCGCTGCGTCCACTGTGGCAGCGCATCGACGACCTGGGAATCGCCTCGGCAGTCCCAGCCGTCCCAGCCGTCTCAGCCGGCGACCAGCCGCAAGGGTGAAATCCGGCGCAGCGCGTCGGCGCTGGCCTCGTCGGCCGGGAGCTGGACGACGAGGCGCAGCCACTGCTCGCCGGGCAGCACCATGACCTCGTAGGACAGCCGCAGCGGACCCGCCTCCGGATGCCGCAGGCGCAGCAACCCGTGCGGCCGGAGCAGGCCGGGCACGCGCTCGGCCCGCCGGGTGAACTCTTCGCCGGCCAGTGCGGTCAGCTCGCCGGCAATGTCCGGCCGCGGCGGGCCGTCCTTCAGCGCCGCCACCTGCTCGTCGGCCACCTGCGCCCAGTCCGGGAAGGCTTCCCGGGCGCGCGGGTCGGCGAAGACGTACCGGTTCAGGTTCGGCGGATCGCCGTCCAGCATCCCGATCGGCCCGGCCAGGCGGCGCAGGCCCGACGTGTACGCCAGCACGTCGCCGACCTGGTTGACCAGCATCGCCGCGGCCGGCTCCAGCTGCTCCAGCACCGCCCGCAGGCCCGGGCGTACCGTCCGTTCGGGGTCCTTGGCGAACTGGCCGCACCTCAGATCGGACGTCCGGGTCAGCCGCCAGAGGTGCGCCCGCTCGGCCGCGGTCAGCCGCAACGGGCCGGCGAGCGCGGCCAGGATCTGCGGCGACGGGTGCCGGTCGCGGCCCTGCTCGAGCCGGATCAGGTATTCCACGCTCACCCCGGCGAGCATCGCCACCTCGGCGCGGCGCAGGCCCGGCGTGCGCCGCCGCGTCCCCGGTGGCAGCCCGACCTCCGCCGGCGTCACCTCGGCCCGGCGGGTGCGCAGGAACGTGCCCAGCTCGTTGTCGCCCACCGGCCGAATGTAACAACGCACCGGCCCGCGAAGGTGGCCCCGCGGCTACCACCCTGAGCGCGGTCTCCCCGCCGGCCGGCCGCCGCCGCAGAGTCGGGACGACCCGACGAAAGGTGACTCTGCAATGGCTTCAAGAGTGGTGGTCGTGGGCGGCGGCTACGCCGGCATCGTGGTGGCCAGGACGCTCGACGACGTCGCGGACGTGACGCTCGTGGAACCGAAGGAGACGTTCGTGCACTACGTCGCCCAGCTGCGGGCGGCCGTCGACCCGGCCTGGGCCGAAAAGATCTTCATTCCGTACGACGGCCTGCTGTCCCGGGGCCGGGTGGTCCGCGACGCCGCGACGCGGGTACGGCCCGGCTCGGTCGAGCTCGCTTCGGGCGTACGGCTGGACGCCGACTACGTGGTGCTGGCCACCGGCTCGGCCGGCCCGTTCCCCACCCGCCTCGACGGCACCGGCCGGGGCGCGGCGGTGCAGCGGCTGCGGGAGCTGCGCGCCTCGCTCGACCGGTCCACCGGGGTGCTGTTGCTCGGCGCCGGCGCGATCGGCCTCGAGTTCGCCGGCGAGATCGCGGCCGCCTGGCCGGGGAAGCCGGTGACGCTCGTGGACCCGGCGACCGAGCTTCTCGGCGGCCGCTTCCCCGATCAGCTCGGCACCGAGCTGGCCCGGCAACTCGACAAGCTGGGCGTACGGCTGCTGCTCGGCACCCGGCTCGAGAGCCCGCCGTCCACCCCGGCCGGCACGGTGCACCCGTTCACGGTCACCACGGCCGACGGCGAGACGCTCGGCGCCGACCTGTGGTTCGCCTGCTACGGCGGTACGGTCCCGAGCGCCCACCTCGGCCCGGAGCTGTCGGCGGCCCGGCAACCCGACGGCCGGCTCGCGGTCGATGAGCACCTGCGTGTGCGTGGGCACGACCGGGTCCTCGCCGTCGGCGACGTGAACGACACCCCGGAACTCAAGACCGGCCGTGCCGCGGGACGCCAGGCCGAGGTGGCCGCCGCGAACGTCCGCGCGCTCATCGAGGGTGGGCCGCTGACCGCGTACGAGCCGTTTGCGGACGGCATGATTCTCACGCTGGGCCCCTCGGGCGGCGCCGGGTACGCCCCCGAGTTCGGCTTCCTCGACGCCGAGGCGACCACGCAGTTCAAGGGCACGTTCCTCCTGGACCACTTCCGCGGCCTGATCACCGGGGGCCGAAACGGCGGCGGTACTCCGTCGGGGTCAGGCCCGTCTCGCGGCGCATGAGCGTGCGCAGGTTCGTGCCCGTGCCGAGGCCGGCGCGGCGGGCCACCACGTCGGGGCGGGTCTCGCCGCGCTCGATCAGGCGGCAGGCGAGGGCCACGCGTTCGCCGGTCAGCCAGGCCAGCGGGGTGGTGCCCAGTTCCGCGCGGAAGCGGCGGTGCAGGGTGGCCTGGCTGACGGCGGCGCGGGCGGCCAGGTCCGCGACCGTCAGGGGCCGGTCCAGGCGTTCCTGGGCCCAGGCGAGCAGCGGCGCCAGCGAGTCGTCGGGGATCGGGGGGACGGGCCGTTCGACGAACTGGCGCTGGCCGCCGTCGCGGTGCCCGGCGAAGACGAGGCGCCGGCTGACCGCGTTGGCCACCTCGGCGCCGTGGTCGCGGCGGACGACGTGCAGGCCGAGGTCGAGGGCCGCCGCGCTGCCGGCCGCCGTCAGGATGTCGCCGTCGTCGACGTACAGGACGTCGCTCTCCAGCTTCACCTGGGGGAACCTGGCTCGGAAGGCGTCGGCCCACTGCCAGTGCGCGGTGGCGCGGCGGCCGTCGAGCACGCCGGCCTCGGCGAGGGTGAACGCGCCGCTGCAGAAGCCGAGGAGCCGGGCGCCGCGGTCGTGGGCGCGCCGGATCGCGGCCAGCACTGCCGGAGGCCGGGGGGTCTCGGTGTCGGGCCGGTTGGGCACGATCACCGTGTCGGCCTCGTCGACGGCCTCGAGCGGGGCGACGCCGGTCAGGGTGAAGAAGCCGTCGCGCATGCGGGTGGCCGGGGCTGCCGCGCACAGCCGGAAGTCGTACAGGTCGCGGCCGAGTTCGGGGCGGCGGAGTCCGAAGACCTCCGTGGCGCAGCCGAGCTCGAACGGGTTCGAGTTCTCGTCCACCACCACGACGACTCGGTGCAAGGATTCTTTCGCCACGTGCGATTCATAGCAGTTCCGGCGTACGCGGGGAAAGGTCGAGGATCAAGGCATGACCGAACCGATCTCCCTGGCCACCGCCCTCGCGAGTTTCGACGAGCTGTGGAGCCCGCGCATCGTGACCAGCGTCAACGACTACGACGTGCGCGTCGCGAAGGTGCACGGCGAGCACGTCTGGCACACCCACGACCACACCGACGAGTTCTTCCTGGTGCTCGAGGGTGAGCTGCGCATCGCCCTGCGTGACCGGGAGGTGGTGCTGGCGAAGGGCGACGTGTTCACCGTGCCGCGCGGCACCGAGCACAAGCCGTCCTCCGTCGACGGCGCGGCGATCCTGATGTTCGAGCCGACCGGCACGCTGACCGTGGGGGACCGGCACGAGGAGGTGCCCGGTCACGTCGACGCGACGACCGGGCACGCCCTCTGACGCCGGTCAGGCGCCCTCCGGCTCGATCCGGGCCTTGACCCCGAGGTGCTCGGCCAGGAGGTTGAGCAGCGCCGGCCCGTCGAGCAGCTCCAGCGGACGTCCGGCGCCCGCCTCGTGCGCGTCCGCCTCGTAACCGTCCAGGGCGATGAGGACGCCCTTGGTCGCGCCCGCCGCTGCCACCGCGTCGGCGAGCGCGCGGGTCGTCGCCGCGTCGACCGGGCGGCCGCGGACGGCGTGCACCACCACCGGGCCGCCGAACAACGGGCGCGGGTCGGTGGCCTGCCAGCGGCCGTCCGTCGCGGCGCCCATCGCGAGGCCGATGGTGCCGAACAGGTCGGCGATGGTCTGCTCCCACTCCGCCGGGTCCATCGTCGCGAGGTTCGGACGCTCGTCGATGTCGCGCAGGACGTTGAACTCCTGGGTCGAGTCGATGGCGTCCCGGTCCAGGTCGACCGCCGGGGTCACGCCCTCCAGCTCCGCCGGGCTCGGCGACAGGCCGGCGTGCAGGTGCTTGAGGCAGGCCACCGGGTCGACCCGGCGCAGCTTGATCGCGGCGAACGTGTCCCGGTCCGTGCGCAGCGACACCAGGCACGGCCGGACGAAACGACCGGTACGGCGGTCGATGGTGTCCACGATCCCGTTGAACAGCACCTCCGCCACCAGGCCGCCGCGGTCCGCCTCGATGATCTCGTGCACCGTCCGGAGCGCCACCATCGAGATGATCTCGGTGTAGCGGCGGCGGATCTCGGCCTCGTCGCGCGGTACGGCCATCAGGTCGTCGCGGACCCGGTCGTAGCGGTACTCCTTCACGACCGGGATGACCTCGACCGGCGGAAGGTGGTACTCGACGAGCAGGTGCCGCTTCTTCGGCAGGTACGCGAGCCGGAAGTGCTGAGGGAAGTCGTCCGGGTACACCGAATTGCCGAGCACCATGGCGAAGTACTCGACCACCGCGGCGGGATCGGCGTTCGCCACGGCCGCCGCGAACCGGTCCACTTCCGCGTTGTACGCGAGCAGCTTCGCTTCGTAGCGCTTGCGGTTCTCCTCGTACTGCCGGCGACGGGCGGCCAGCTGTCGCGTACGCGCCGCCTCACGCTCCGCCCACTGCGCCTTGGCCTGCGCGAACGCCCGTTCCGCCTGGGCCATCTGCTGCTGGTGCAGCCGCTCCCCGCCGAGGATCTTGCCGACGCCGCGGGGCTCCTGCGGGGCGTAGCTCTGCCACGACGGCTCCGGCGCCGGGCGGCCCAGCGGCCCCGGGTCGAACGGCGGCACCTCGATCGGTTTCTTGAAGCGGTCCAGGTCGATGTGGTCGTCGACGTCCAGCGTGGACAGCAGCAACGAGTCCAGGTCAGCCAGCCGGGCGCGCACGTCTGCGTTGGCTGCCGCGGCGTCGGCCGTGCGCGCCTCCGCGTACAGCCGGCGGTGCTCGCGCTGCCGTTCCGCGTCGCCGGCCGCCTGTTGCGCCGCCGCGATCGCCAGGTCGGCGTTGCGCCGGATCAGCTGCCGCTGCTGGGCGGCAGCCGTACGCGCCCGTTGCTCGGCAGCCGCCTGCGTCGCGTGCGTGCGCTGCATGTCCCGAATGATGCCCATGCGTCGTCGTCCTCGCTCACGTGTCCGAACGGCCACCATATCCACCGCCTCGTGATCTCATTACGGGCAGCACCGCCGCGAGCGCTCAGCGTGCATATTGACCGGGACCGCGGGGTAGGAGTCGCACATGGTTCCACAGTCGGCACTCCCCGTAACTGTCCGTCATGGAAGGTCGCGCTCTCCGGCCACGTAGCGGCGCGGCCCGGGCGTCAACCGATCGGCTGGATTCGCTCTCTGATCGGGCTAGAACTGCCTGTTCGCCGATCTGCCCGGCGACGTGCGAAAACATTGTCGCGGCTGCCCCCTGTTACCGGCGGCGGTGACGGGTTGTAGTAGGTCAGGGGTATCGGTTCACTCGGAGAGGGGAGGTGGGGCGGCGCATGACGGCACCCGATGAGCGTTTTCCCCGCCCGCGCGCCCTCCGCGACCGGCTCTCCCGGCGTCCCCGGCTGGCCCCCAACGCCGGGCCCCAGCAGCCGCGGCTGCCCGAGTCGCGCAGCCCCGTCGAGGACGAGGCCTGGTTCACGTACCTCGCCGACGGCGACCGGATCGTCTGGTCCGACGGGCTCGCCTCGCTGCTCGGCCGCCCGCCCCGGGACACCCAGGTGAGCCGGCAGATCCTCGCCCGCCACGTGCACCGCGACGACCACGCCAAGGCGCTCGGCTCGATCACCCGCGCCTGGACGGCCCGCGAGGCGGTGCGCACGACCGTACGGCTGATGCGTGCCGACGGCGGCTGGTTCGACGTCGACTGCCGCCTCGAGCCGATCGCCGGCGACGACGGCGCGGTCAGCGGCATCCGCGGCGCCCTGCGCGACGTGTCGGCCCGCGAGCGCGCCCGCCGTGAGGTCGCCCGGCTCACCCGCCGCGGCGAGACCGTGCAGGCCTCGGTGATCGAGCCCGACCCGGCGACCGGCCTGCTCACCCGCGCCCGTTTCGCCGATGAGATCGACCGCGCCCAGCGCCGTGGCGGGGGAGCGCTCCTGGTGGTCCGCGTGGAACCGGACCGGGAGGACGGCGAGCGCTTCGACCGGAACACTGATTTGTTGCACCGTGCTGCGCGCGTACTCGAAGGGATCGTCAGACCGGACGACCTCCTGGGCCGCGCCGGCCCGCACGAGATCGCCGTGCTCCTGCCCGGCGCCTCCTGGGTGATGGCCCGGCGGCAGGCCGACCTGTTCGTCGAAGCGCTGCGAACGCAGCCGTTCGTGCTGCCCGACGCCTGGGTGCACGCCCGCGCCTGGGCCGGGCTCGTCCGGTTCCGGCCGGACGGCGAGGCCGGCAGCCACGACCTGCTGATCGACGCCGAGCAGGCCTGGCGCCAGGCCCGCGAGGCGGACCGTCCGGTGACCCTGGTCTCCGACCCGGTGCCGGCGCGGGCCCGGCAGGGCACCTACCGCAACCGGGTGGCCGACGCGCTCGGCACCGACCGGTTCACGCTGTTCGCGCAGCCCATCCTGGAACTGCAGACCAACCTGGTGCTGCGCCACGAGGTGCTGCTGCGGGTGCTCGACGAGACCGGCGGCCCGCAGTCGCCGATCCAGGTCCTGGACACCGCCGAGCGGCTCGACGCGATCTACGACATCGACCTGTGGGTGGTCGAGCGGGCGATGGAGGTCGCGGCCTCGCTGCCGGGTCACTTCTTCCAGATCAACCTCTCCGGGCGTACGGTCGGCGACCCGCGCCTGACCGGCGAGGTGGAGGCCCTGATCGACCGGTACGGCGTGAACCCCGAGCAGCTCACGTTCGAGATCACCGAGACGGCGCTGATCGGCAACCTCAGCGAGGCCCGCCACTTCGCCGACCGCATCCGTGATCTGGGCTGCCAGCTGGCGCTGGACGACTTCGGCTCCGGGTACGCGTCGTTCCGCTACCTCCGGCTGTTCCCCATCGACCTGGTCAAGATCGATGGGGAGTACGTGCGCAATCTGGTGCACAGCCCGGAGGACCAGGTGCTGGTGCGGGCGCTGGTGCAGGTGTGCCAGGCGTACGGGATCCACACGGTGGCCGAGTTCGTCCAGGACGAGCCGACGCTGCGGATGTTGCGTGAGTTCGGGGTCGACTACGTGCAGGGCTACCTGATCGGGCGGCCCGAGCCGGTCGCGGCGCTCGGCCCGCCGGCGCAGCGCCTCCGCCCGTCCTGACCGATATGCGCTGCCGCGTCCCGGGTGATTGCCGGACGCCCGGCCGGGGTAACGGGGCAGCATGGAGCACTACACGATCGCGACGATCGCCGAGAAGAGTCCTGACTTCCGCCGGGTGCTGTGGACGGGCAAGCACACCCAGCTTGTGATCATGACGATCCCGCCGGGCGGCGAGATCGGCGAGGAGGTCCACGAGGTGGACCAGATCCTGACGTTCGTGAGCGGCACCGGCGAGGCCAAGGTGAGCGGCCAGACCCGCAAGGTGAACCAGGGCGACCTGGTCGTCGTGCCGGCCGGCCACAAGCACAACTTCGTCAACGAGGGCCCGAACCCGCTGGTGCTGTACACGGTCTACGGCCCGCCGGAGCATGCCGAGGGCGCGGTGCACAAGACCAAGGAAGAGGCCGACAAGCTCGAAGAGGCCGGCAAGGACGAGCCGCCGCAGTCCTGAGCTTGGGCGCTCCCCGGCCCGGCGGATGCGCCGTCCTGGTACGTCGGCCCGAACGGCTCGGCGCTGGTCGTTGTCCGGACGGCACAGCGCCGGGACCGGCCGAGGCCCCCCAGCCAGCCGGTCCCGACGCCGCGCCCGGGGTGGAAAGTCCGAGCGGAACCATACTCTTGAGGCTTCAAGGAAGTCGATCGGACGTGCCCGATCGTTCGATTCCCGTTACCCGAAGGGGGCGTGCGTTCGTGCAGGTCGTGGGCCCTGTGGTCGCCCCGGACGCATTCCGAATCGGACGGACGCCTCCGTACTCACCGCGACAGGGCGCCGTCGTCGGGTTAGGAACCCTCGTCAGCGGGGGTGTCGCCCGCGCGGTCGGCCACCCGGGCGCTGAGCGGTCCCGGACAGGTCATTAACCTCAGGCCATGGACGAGCCGAGGTGGTTGACGGAGGAACAGCAGCAGACCTGGCGCCGCTTCATCGAGGTGCTCGTCAAGCTGCCGGCCGGGCTCGAGGGCCAGCTGCAACGGGACGCGGGCGTCACCCACATGGGATACCTCGTCCTCGCGACCCTCTCCGAGCGTCCGGACCGGCGCCTGCCGATGAGCCGCCTCGCGAAGAAGGCCAGCGCTTCCCTGTCCCGCCTCTCCCACGTGGTGGCCCGCCTCGAATCCCAGGGCTGGGTACGCCGCGAACGCGACCCCGAGGACGGCCGGGTCCAGATCGCCGTGCTGACCGACGCCGGCTACAGCAAGATCGTCGAGACGGCACCGGGGCATGCGGACATGGTCCAGCAGCTCGTCTTCGACCGGCTGACTCCCGCCCAGGTACGCCAGCTCGCCAAGCTCTGCGACGCGCTCCTGGAAAACCCCGCCGACCAGCCCTGACCCATCCGCGCGACCAGCGCCGACCCACCCGCGCGACCAGCCCTGACCTGTGCGCGGGCCGGCCTGACCGGCCCGCGAGGTCCCTCCGAGAGCCCTCGGATCAGAAGCGGCCGCCGCCGCCCGTGCGCCGTCCCCGGCTCGCGCTGCCCCCGAAGCCGCTGCCGGACCAGCCGCCCCTGCCGCCGAATCCGCCGCCGGACCACCCGCCGCGCGACCGCCCGCCACCGGCCAGGATCCCGCCGAGCACCGCCCCCGCGAACGCTCCCGGGTCGAAACCGGCGGGCCCGTAGCCGCCCGATCCGTAGCCACCCGAGCCGTACCCGCCCGAGCCGTAACCGCCCCAGCTCTGGACGTCCGCGTGTGCCGCCTGGCTGGCCGCGGCCGCGTGCTGCTGGGCCTGCTGTGCTTCGGCGACGGCCGTGGCCGGGTCCGAATGGGCGAGGCTCTCCGCGAGGGCGAGGTGCCGCTGTGCCGCGCTCAGCGCCGCCCGTGCGTCCGCGTCGATGACACCCCGGCGGGTGCTGATGAAGTCGGTCGCCGCGGCGACCTCGGCCCGGGCGACCGGGAGCGCCTGGGCCAGCACGCTACGCGCCCGCGCGGCGCGTTCGGCGGCGTCACGGGCCTCGGCGAGCGCCCGGTCGAGGGCCGTGTCGGCGGCCTGCAGGACGGCCACGGTCGCGATCGGGTCGGGCTTGGCGGCGGTCAGCCGGGTGCGGGCCTCGGCGACGGCCTGCTCCGCCCCGGCCACCGCCGCACCAAGACCAGCCGCCCCACCAGGACCAGCCGCCCCACCAGGACCAGCCGCCGCACTAGGACCAGCCGCCGCAGCAGGACCAGCCGCCGCACCAGGACCGGCCGGGCCGCCGCCGCCCGCCGCCCCGCCGGGACCGGCCGAACCATCGGTGTCCCGGCCGGTGAGCCCGCCGCCACCCGAGGCGATCGCCGCCCGGCCCGCGGCGATCTCCACCTCCAGCTCGGCGATCAGCGCGTCGGCGGCGCTGCGGGCCGCGACGAGGTCGGTCGCCGCCCGGTGGACCGCCGCGACGAGCTGCTCGGCCTGTCCGACCGCCTGCTCCGCCGCCCGGACGGCAAGGGCCGCCTCGGCCCGCGCACCACCCGGCACCTCGCTCCCAGCGGCCGGCCCGCCCCCAGCCGGCACCCCGCTCCCCGCGGCCGACCCGCCAGCGGCCGACCCGCCAGCGGCCGACCCGCCAGCGGCCGGCCCTCCAGCGGCCGGCCCGCCGGGTCCGACGGCCACACCCGGGCCGCCACCGGATCCGTCGTCCGTGGCGGTCCCGGCTCCCGAAGCCGCAGCGGACGCCAGCGCAGCCCGCGCCCGTCCGAGTGCGTCCGCGACGAACTGCAGCCGTTCCCGCGCCTGGTCCACGTTGCCCGAGATGCCGGTCACCGTCTGGCCTTCGTACCGGTCAAGGAGCTGTTGCCGGACCGCCGCGGCCTCCGGCAGGGTGGCCTCGGCCGCGAGCCGGCGCTGGTCGATCTGCGCCGCGACCTCGGCCGCGCGGCCCTCCAAGTCGCGGAGCCGGTCGAACGCCTCGGACTCGGCGTCGAGCCGTTCGTCGGCGGCCCGGCAGCGCGCGATGATCTCCGCGAGGGTGCGGCGGCGGGTCTCCTCGTCGGGTGCCGGCTCCTCCTCGAGGGTCATCCGGAGCCGGAACGCCTCCGCCACGTCCTGGCGGGACGCCTCCAGCGCCGCGCGGAAGCGGGCCGTCTCGGCCTCGCCGTACTGCGCCGTGGCCAGTCCCAGCTCGCTCTCGCTGGCGCGCAGGTCGTCGTCGAGCTCGATGAGGAGCGCGTTGGCCTGGGCGGTCAGGTCCGCCGTCGGCGGCCCCTCCGGCTGAGCGGGTGCCGCCGGGCGGGTGCGCCGCCGGCGCAGGAGGACCCAGAGGAGGCCGCCGGCGATGACCACCGCGAGGATGACGAAAATCCACACGTACGAGGCTGAGCTGCCGCCCGCCGCCTTCTCGTAGCCGGCCGCTGCGGCCACCACGGCACCCGCCCAGTCGTTGCGGCTCAAAGCGGGCTCGATGTCGTTCTGCTCGACCCTGCGCAGCTCGGCGTCGGAGAGCCGCGTGTCCTGCGGCGGCGACGTCCAGTACGCCCGGTCGCCGGTGGCCACGGCCAGCAGCGCGTCACGGTCGCCGAGGTCGCTCAGGCGCGCCGTCTGCTCCGTCCACTGCTGGGCCGGGGTGCCGTCGAACGAGTCGACGTACACGACGAAGAGCTGGATGCCCGTCTTCTGCTGCAACGAGCTCAGGGCCGCGTCCACCCGCGCGCGGTCGCCGCCGAGCGCGCCGGCCCGGTCGGTGACCTGGGTGGCCAGGCGCGATGGCGGATCCGCCCTGGCCGGGGCGGGTACGAGCAGCAGGGCCAGGGTGATCAGCAGGATCCGGCGGGCGAACGTCACCCGCTCACCGTAGATCCTGGGACCGACACTTCGCGCTGCCGGGCGCAGGTGGCAAGGTGGTCATCATGAGCCAGCGAGTCAACGGAGTCATCGCCCGGGCCAAGGGTGCACCCGTCGAGGTCACCACCGTCGTCGTGCCGGATCCCGGCCCCGGCGAGGCGGTCGTCAGGATCCAGGCGTGCGGGGTGTGCCACACCGACCTGCACTACCGCGAGGGCGGCATCAACGACGACTTCCCGTTCCTGCTGGGTCATGAGGCGGCGGGGATCGTGGAGACGGTCGGCGAGGGGGTCACCGACGTCGCGCCGGGCGACTTCGTCGTGCTGAACTGGCGGGCCGTGTGCGGCCAGTGCCGCGCCTGCCGCAAGGGCAAGCCGTGGTACTGCTTCAACACCCACAACGCGGCCCAGAAGATGACGCTGGAGGACGGCACCGAGCTGTCGCCCGCGCTGGGCATCGGCGCGTTCGTCGAGAAGACGCTGGTGCACGCCGGGCAATGCACGAAGGTGGACCCGGCCGCCCGGCCCGCCGCGGTCGGCCTGCTCGGCTGCGGGGTCATGGCCGGCATCGGCGCGGCCATCAACACCGGCGGCGTGACCCGCGGTGACTCGGTCGCCGTGATCGGCTGCGGCGGGGTCGGCGACGGTGCCGTGGTCGGCGCCGCGCTGGCCGGCGCCTCCCGGATCATCGCGATCGACACGGACGACCAGAAACTCGAGTGGGCCCGCAAGTTCGGTGCCACCCACACGATCAACGCGCGTGGCACGGACGTCGTGGCCGCGGTCCAGGCGCTCACCGACGGCAACGGCGCGGACGTCGTCGTGGAGGCCGTCGGCCGCCCGGAGACGTACAAGCAGGCGTTCTACGCGCGTGACCTGGCCGGCACGGTGGTGCTGGTCGGCGTGCCGACGCCGGAGATGACGATCGAGCTGCCGCTGCTGGACGTCTTCGGCCGCGGCGGTGCGCTCAAGAGCAGCTGGTACGGCGACTGCCTGCCGAGCCGTGACTTCCCGATGCTCACCGACCTCTACCTGCAGGGCCGGCTCGACCTCGACGCGTTCGTGACCGAGGAGATCCGGCTCGACCAGGTCGAGGAGGCGTTCGGGAAGATGCACACCGGCGGCGTGCTGCGTTCGGTGGTGCTGTTCTGATGGGCGTACGCGTCGATCACGCGGTCACCAGCGGCACCTTCTCGCTCGACGGGGAGACGTTCGACGTCGACAACAACGTGTGGGTGGTCGGCGACGACAGCGAATGTGTGGTGATCGACGCGCCGCACTCCGTACCCGCGATCCTCGAGGTGGTGGACGGCCGGAAGGTCGTCGCGATCGTCCTCACCCACGCGCATGACGATCATGTACGTGTCGCCCCGGAGCTCGCGGAACGCACGGCTGCGCCGCTGCTGCTGCACCCGGCGGAGGACGTGCTGTGGAAGCTGACGCATCCCGGCGTGCCGATGCCCGCGCCGCTCGCCGACGGCCAGGAGATCACGGTGGCCGGCACGACGCTGCGCGTGCTGCACACGCCGGGCCACAGCCCGGGTGCCGTCTGCCTGTACGCGCCGGAGCTGGGCTGCGTCTTCACCGGCGACACGCTGTTCCAGGGCGGTCCGGGGGCGACCGGCCGCTCCCACAGTGACCGCCCGACGATCGAACGGTCGATCCGGGAACGGCTGCTCACCCTGCCCGGCGGGACGGTCGTGCACACCGGCCACGGCTCCGACACCACCGTCGACGCGGAGGCGGAAAACCTCTAGGCCGCGTGGGCGTAGGCGGGCACCGAGCGGTCCGCGAGCAGGTCGAGCGTGAGCGCTGCGGTCCAGCTGAAGGCCGGCGCGCCGATGCCCTCGCCGGTGACCGGGTGGAAGTATTCGTAGTGCCCGGAGCCGTGGACCAGCCGCAGCATCGCCAGGCGCAGGTCCTCGGCGTCGTCCCGGTAGCCGTGCACCAGCATGCCGCGGCGCAGCAGCCAGTTCATGTTGATCCAGATCGGCCCGCGCCAGTAGCGCAGCGGGTCGAAGCCGGGCGCGGTCCGGTCGTAGCTCGGCACCGGCAGGCCGGTGTCCCGGGGCAGGCCGAAGCGCGGGGACGCGGCCTCCGCCATGACGGCGGCGGCCCGGTCCGCCGGCAGGTCCGGCAACATCAGCGGCAGCAGGCCGTTGATGCACCGGGCAGGGCTCAATTCACGGGTACGCACGTCGCGCGCGCGGAAAGTCGCCGTGGTCTCGTCGTACAGGCGCCGGGAGATCGCCTCGGTGATCTCCCGCGCCCGCCGCCGGTGCGTGCCGGCGTCGGCGCCGACCACCCCGGCGATGTGCGCGAGGGCCAGTTCCGCGGCGGCCAGGATCGAGTTGAAGGCCGGACACTCCACGACGAACGCGTGCCGGTGGGCGAGGTCGGTGTCGGCGTACCCGCCGTCGCGGTAGTCGAGGACCAGGCCGAGGTAGCGGGCGTAGTCGAGGTCGGTGGGGCGATGCGCGGCGTCGGCCACCTCAAGGTCGCGGCGGTGGAAGCGCCGTAGCAGCCCCAGGTCGGCCGGTACGGCGGCCAGCGTCGCGTCCCACGACGGGCTGTTGTCGAGCCCGGACTCCCACGGGTGCACGATGCTGGCCAGCCCGTCCCCGCCCGCGTCGCGTCGCCCGCTCAGATAGTCCTGCTGGGCGACGAGCCGCGGATACAGCCACGCGAGCTGCTCCCCGGCCTCCCGAGCGCACACCGCGCCGTGCGACACGGCCCGGCGGTAGATCTCCCACGCGGCGATGGCGTGCAGCGGCGGCTGGGTCAGCCCGGTGCTGCCGCGGGCCGGCCGCCCGGCGTACGCGGGCACGTCCCAGAACGCCGGCCCGGGGAAGTACGCGCCCTCGGGGGTACGCGGGTCGAAGACGATGTGCGGCACCCGGCCGTCCGGCCACTGCGCGTCGAAGAGGCTGCGAAGGTCCCGCCAGGCGCGCGTCGGATTCACGTAGGCGAGCCCGATGGCGATGAACGCGGCGTCCCAGCTCCACTGGTGGGGGTAGAGCCGGCGGGACGGCACCATGTGGTCGCGGGACCAATTGCTGTCCAGGACAGCAGCGGCGGAATTCCAGAGATCAGCAGACATGTCCGGGGTCACAGCGCATTCCGGGGACAGGGAACGGAGCATCTGCACTCTGACCTTTCCGCTGCGGGGACGGGCAAACCTCCTGATCGGGCGGCCCGGGCCGACCTGAAGCACTATCGCCGCATTGGTCCGACGAATCGCTTCCTCCACAGGCAGGAAGAACGGGGTCGATAACGATCTTTTCGCGGGTTTACAGTGCGGCCCTGCTTCATCACGGGGGAAGGACCAGTTCATGTCATCTGTCTCTATCCGGCGTGCTCTGGCCGGATTCGCCGCGCTGGCGGTCGCCGCAGTTTCCGCGGCTGCTCTCACCACGCCCGCCGCCGCAGCGCCGGTTCTCGCCCGAGCCGACGCGAGCCTCACCATGGTCGTCCCGGACACGTCGGTGCCCCTGGGCGGGACGTCCGTGCTGCTGATGCCGTCCTGGTACGCAGATCAGGACGTGGTTCTGCAGCAACCCCGGCTGACGTACACGCTCAGCGGCCTGGACGGCGTGTCCGTGTCCAACAGTGACGGGGACTGCCAGAACGCGAGCCCCACCCAGCTGCTGTGCTCCAGCGACTCCGAGTTCTTCATCGGCCCGGACGGCACCACCGGCTCGTTCACCGCGGCGCTGACCGCGGGCGAGAGCGCCGTTGCCGGCACCGCCGGGGCGATCACGGTGACGTTCGAGGCCGACGGCATCGAGCCGATCACGCAGCAGGCCGCCGTCCGCGTCGTCGAGGGTGTCGACCTCGCCGCGGGGCCGGACGTCACGCTGCACAAGCGGCCGGGCGCCTCCTTCGACCTGCCGTTGGTGGTGCGGAACGCCGGCCCGACGGTCGCGGACGGTACGGCCGTGATCTTCAACCACGACTACGCGTTCAAGGGCACCACGCAATTCAGCAACTGCCGCTACCGCGACGGGGAGGTCACGTCGTGTGTCTTCGACCAGTCGCTGCAGCCGGGTGGGACGTTGCGTGGGGCGATGCCGTACAAACTTCGGGCTGATACGTACGCGCCCGGGGTCTCGGTCAACCAGCTGCAGTGGCTCACGCCGGCCGAGCTCGACGACTTCGAGGACCTGCTGCAGAAGAACGGCCAGACGCTCGGCGCCCCGGGCAGCGGTGGTGTTCTGCGGCTGCAGGGGACGACCGCTGCCGCCGAGCGTCAAGCCGACACCGACCCCGGCAACAACTGGAGCACCGTGGAGGTGCGGGCCACCGGCACCAACGGCGCGGACCTGGTCGCGATCGGCGATCGGCTGACCGGTGCGGTGGGTGACGAGGTCACCGCCGAGGTGGGTGTTCGCAACGCCGGTCCCGCCACGATCGACTTCAACCGGTCCGGTGAGTCGATCTCCCACGTCGCCGTCACCCTCCCGGCCGGCACGATGCTCCTCGCGGCCCCGGAGGCGTGCAGCAACGACCAGGGCTCCCGCTACCTGTGCAGCGGCAGCGCGTTCCTGCCGGTCGGCGGCACGGAGACGTACGAATTCAAGCTCCGCATCACCAGGGTGGTCCCCCATGCCAAGGGGGCGGTCGTGGTCAACGGCCCGTGCGACTGCTCGCAGTTCACCA
Source organism: Nucisporomicrobium flavum (assembly GCF_016464385.1). Lineage (GTDB taxonomy): Bacteria > Actinomycetota > Actinomycetes > Mycobacteriales > Micromonosporaceae > Actinoplanes > Actinoplanes flavus_A. The sequence continues at coordinate 60,226 of NZ_JADMLH010000016.1, forward strand.
AGGACACCAACAAGACCAACAACAAGACCGCGATCGTTCTGAACCCCACCGGCACCGGCTCCGGCGGTGGCGCGGGCGGCGGCCTCCCGGTGACCGGCCCTCCGGCCGGCGCGGCCGGGGGCGCGGGCCTGATCCTGCTGATCGGCGGAGCGGGCATGCTGACCGCACGGCGCCGCCGCATCCGCTTCGTCGCCTGACACCTCAGCGGGCCGCCGGCGTGCCGGCGGCCGCTGTCTATCCCGCGTCGATCAACAACCAGAGCCGGCTGCGCCGCCCCGGCAGGTACGGCGAGTCCAGCCGCTTCGCGACGATCCCGTCCAGCCCCTGCGCCGCCGCCGTCTCCAGCGCGAACGTGCCGCCGCCCGGGAAGTACGGCGGCGTCTGCCAGTTGCCGCCGGTCACGCCCAGCCCCTCCAGCAGCTCCCGGCGCTCCGAGTAGCGCATGAGCTCCACCGTCGAGTGGCCCTCCAGCCACAGCAGGTCGTACGCCAGGAACTGCACCGGGGTCCGCTCCGCCGCCCGCCGGGCCGCCGCCGCGTCGCGCGGGTCCTTGCGGCGTTCCAGCAGCTCCGGGGAGACGGTCGAGCCGTCGAACGCCACGATCTCGCCGTCCAGCACCGTTTCCAGCGGCGCGAGGGCCGCCCCGAGCGGCCGCAGCTCCGGATACCACGAGGTCACGTCGTCGCCTGCCGGGTCGGTGAGGCGTACGCGTCCGCCCGAGACGTACGCGATGGTGCGGCGGCCGGCCCAGCTCAGCTCGTACCCCCAGTCCTCGTCGTGCGGCGGCAGGCCGGCGGCCCTGGTCGCGAGCATGGGTTCGACGGTCTCGGGCATGCTTTCCCAGCCGGGCTCCGGCGGGTCCATGCGCCGCACCATCCAGTCGCGGCCGCCGGTCTGGAAGAACACGTAGCGGCCCGAGGTCCGGTCGCCGTGGAACGTGACACCTATCTCATCGTCGCGCCACTTGTCCGCCTCGTATGTGCCGCGGTCGTGGATGGTCATGCGGCCGCCGCCGTACTCGCCCTCCGGGATGTCGCCGGCGAAGTCGAGGTATTCCAGCGGGTGGTCCTCGGTGTGTTTGGCCAGGTAGTTGCGGGCCTGGTCGCGGGGGAGGCCACGCGGCACCGCGAACGACACGAGCACGCCGTCGCGTTCCAGGCGTACGTCCCAGTGCAGGCTGCGGGCGTGGTGCTGCTGGATGACGAACCTGCTCCGGCCGGTCGGCCGGGGCCGGCTGCGCGGTACGGGCTCCGGCGTGCGCCGCGCGTCGCGCTTGCGCCGGTACTCGGCGAGCTGGTCGGTCATACCCCGATTGTCCGTCGGAACTACATCGCTGTCATTCGCTGGAATGTCGTACCCCCGTGGCACGGTCGACCCATGTACGCGGAATGGCCATCGACCGTGCCCCACGTGATCGCGTGGCGCAGCATCGTGCCGTCCGGCTGCCCGCCGGCGCGCATCCTGCCGGACGGCTGCCTCGACGTGATCTGGCAGGACGGCCGGGTCTTCGTGGCCGGACCGGACACGACGGCGCAGGTGGTCTCGTCGCCGCCGGGCAGCAGGCTCTTCGCGGTCCGCTTCGCCGACGGAGCCGGCCCGTCCGTGCTGGGGGTCCCCGCCGACGAGCTGACCGACCGCCGGGTCCCGTTCGACGCGCTCTTCGGCCCCGCCGAGACGCGCCGGCTCGCCGAGGCCGACGATCCGCTCGCCGCGCTCGAGGCCTTCACGCGGCGCCGCTGGCACCGGCCGGACCGGGCGATGGTCGCCCTGGCCGAGGCCGCGCGGACCGGCGTCTCCGTCGGCGCGATCGCCGATTCCTGCGGCCTCAGCCCGCGACACCTGCACCGGCGGTGCACGGCCGCCTTCGGGTACGGCGCGAAGACGCTGGTCAAGATCATGCGGATGCAGCGCGCCGTGGCGATGGCCCGGGGTGGCCGCCCGTTCGCCGATGTCTCCGTCGCCGCCGGGTATGCCGACCAGGCCCACCTCGCGCGGGACGTGAAGGCGCTGGCCGGCGTGCCGCTGACCAGGCTGGTCCGTTGAGGAGCCCGAATGGGCTGCCCTCCCGCCACCTTGCTGGCCTCGCCCGGGGCGAGCAAGGCTGCGGACACTTCGGAATGTCCGTCTCGAACAAAACGGACGTGATCATGACCGCGGGTTTCGTGGTTCGGTGGCGGCCGGTAGTGTCTTGGCTCCGACGCGTATCGAACACCCCTCGGAGGCGGTGCTGCGATGACCTTGCGCATCCTTGTCGTAGGCGCCGGCATCAGCGGTCTCGCCGCCGCCCGAGGCCTCCGGGTCGCGGGTTTCCGCCCCGACGTGGTGGAGGAACTGCCCGCCACGATGCTCCCGGGCGCCGGCATCTACCTGCCCGGCAACGCCTCCCGGGCGATGCGCCAGCTGGGCCTCGACGCCCCGCTGCGCCCGCTCGGCGACCTCATCTTCCGGCAGGTCTTCCAGGACAGCGCCGGCCACGAACTGTTCGAGATGGACGTCGCGGCGCTCTGGGCCGGGGTCGGGGAGTCGCGGGCGCTGTCCCGCGCCGACCTGCAACAGGTGCTGCTGACCGGGGTCGGCGGTGAGGTGCGTTACGACATCGCCGTCCGGGACCTCGCGATCGTCGACGGCGCGGCCAAGGTCGAGTTCAGCGACGGCGCCGTCGCCGAGTACGACCTCGTGGTCGGCGCGGACGGGCGGCGCTCCACGGTGCGTGCCCGGGCCGGGCTGGGCGGTGCGGCGACCCCGACGGGCCAGATCGTCTACCGCAGCGTGGTCAGCGGCGGGCCGCCGCTCAGCGACTGGACGGCGCTGCTCGGGCGCCGTTCGCAGTTCGTGGCCATGCCGATGGGCGGCCGGCGGCTGTACTGCTACGCCGACGAGACCGTCGAGCCCTCCGCGGCCAACCCCGCGGACCCCCGGGCCCGCCTGCGCGAGCTGTTCGCCGACTTCGGCGGGTGCGTGCCGGCGATCCTCGACGCGATCGAGAAGGTCCAGGTCGCGAGGACGGACGAGGTCATGATCGACAACTGGTCGACGGGGCCGGTGCTGCTGGTCGGTGACGCGGCCCACGCCACCGCGCCCAGCCTCGCCCAGGGTGCGGCCATGGCGCTGGAGGACGCCGTCGTGCTCGGCGAGGTGCTCAAGGCCGGCGGCGGCGACGTGCCGGCGGCGCTGAGCGCGTACGAGCAGCGCCGGCGGGGCCGCTGCGACCAGGTCCGCGAGCACACCCGTGAGTGCGACCGGACCCGCGACGTGCCGCCCGGCGAGCGCGACCCTATGCTGCGGGAGCGGGGCCAGCAGATCTTCACCGGTCAGTACCGCGGGCTGGTCGAGCCCTTCTGAGACCGGGGTGGTCTTTGGTCACCCCGCGCCCGGCGAGGGTCGGCGGGGGACTATTCTGCCTGCGAGGTACGCCTTTCACGCGGGCGTACGCAGTGGGACGAAACGAGACACCGGAGGCTATCCGTGACGACCGTCGCGCCTAAGCCGATCGTGACCAGGCCCTGGCCGGTCAGGCAGCAGGTCAAGGGTTCGGCCATCGCGCGGATCCTGCGGACGACGGACGCGAAGCAGATCGGGATCATGTACATGATCACGGCCTTCGTGTTCTACATCCTCGGCGGGTTGATGGCCCTGCTGATGCGCGGCGAACTCGCCCGCCCGGGCATGCAGTACCTGTCGCCGGAGCAGTACAACCAGCTGTTCACCATGCACGGCACGATCATGCTGCTGTTCTTCGCGACGCCGATCGTGTTCGCGTTCGCCAACTTCGTGGTGCCCATCCAGATCGGCGCCCCGGACGTGTCGTTCCCGCGGCTCAACTCCTTCGCGTACTGGCTGTACCTGTTCGGCGGCACGATCACCATCGCCGGGTTCCTGACCCCCGGTGGGGCGGCCGACTTCGGCTGGTTCGCGTACACGCCGCTCAGCGACTCCCTGCACTCGCCGGGCGTCGGCGGAAACATGTGGGTGGTCGGCCTGGCGCTCTCGGGTCTCGGCACCATCCTCGGTGGCGTCAACATCATCACGACGATCATCACGCTGCGCGCGCCCGGCATGACGATGTTCCGGATGCCGATCATGACGTGGAACATCCTGGTCACCAGCCTCCTGGTGATCATGGTCTTCCCGTTCCTGGCCGCCGCGCTGTTCGCGCTCGCCGCCGACCGCATCCTGGGCGCCCACGTCTTCGACGTCGCCACCGGCGGCCCGATGCTCTGGCAGCACCTCTTCTGGTTCTTCGGTCACCCCGAGGTCTACATCATCGCGCTGCCGTTCTTCGGCATCATCACCGAGGTCATCCCGGTGTTCAGCCGCAAGCCGGTCTTCGGCTACAAGGGCCTGGTCGGCGCGACGCTGCTGATCGCGGCGCTCTCGATGAGCGTGTGGGCGCACCACATGTTCGTCACCGGCCAGGTGCTGCTGCCGTTCTTCAGCTTCCTGAGCTTCCTCATCGCGGTACCGACCGGCATGAAGTTCTTCGTCTGGATCGGCACGATGTGGCGCGGGCAGATCAGCTTCGAGACACCGATGCTGTTCGCCATCGGCTTCCTGGTGACGTTCCTCTTCGGCGGCCTCACCGGCGTGCTGCTGGCCTCGCCGCCGATCGACTTCCACGTCTCGGACTCGTACTTCGTCGTCGCGCACTTCCACTACGTGCTGTTCGGCACGATCGTGTTCGCGGTGTTCTCCGGCATCTACTTCTGGTTCCCGAAGATGTTCGGCCGGATGCTCGACGAGCGCCTCGGCAAGATTCACTTCTGGCTGACGTTCGTCGGTTTCCACACCACGTTCCTGGTGCAGCACTGGCTCGGCGCCGAGGGCATGCCCCGCCGCTACGCCGACTACCTGCCCACGGACGGGTTCACCACGCTCAACATGATCTCGACGCTCGGCGCCTTCGTGCTCGGCGCGTCCACCCTGCCGTTCATCTACAACGTGTGGAAGTCGTACAAGGTCGGCGAGCTGGTCACGGTCGACGACCCCTGGGGCCACGGCAACTCGCTGGAATGGGCGACGTCCTCCCCGCCGCCGCTGCGCAACTTCGACCGCATGCCCCGCATCCGCTCCGAGCGCCCGGCCTTCGACGCGAAGTTCCCGGAGCTCGCGGCAGGCGAGCAGTCGATCGCCGGCCCCCCGGAAGGCGGCGCCCGCCCGCTGACCAGCGAGTCCGACGGCGGCGCGACCTACAAGGAAGACCTCAGCGACCGTCACAGCTGACGCTCACGCGGTACGGAGAACCCGCCCCGGTGGCCCACCCACCGGGGCGGGTTCTTTCGTACGCCCCGGTGGGCCGGCCACCGCCGCCCACGCGGTCCGCGCCGCCGCCGGCCTGCCTGGCCGCCCCGCTGTTCGGCCACCGCGTGGCTGCCTTCGTCCGGTCGCGCACCCCCGCCCGGCCGCCTACCCGCCTTCGCTCCCTCTGACGACCCCGCTCCGGCCGTGCCGTGCGCCGCGCCGTGCCGTGCGCCGCGCCGTGCCGTGCGCCGCGCCTTGCCGTGCGCCGCGCCTCGCCGTGCCTTGCCGTGCGCGGCGCCGTACGTCGCCGTGCTCAGCGCCGCGCCCTGCGGCCCCGCCGCCCGGCCGCGTGGTCGGCCCTGCCGCTGGGCGGCCCGGTGCGGGCCGTTGCGCACACGGGCATCCGACCTGGTCATGCAGGGTGGCCCGGCGTGAGCTCCGTCAAATGCGTGGGAATTGTCGTACCCCAGGCGGAGACTGTCCGGCGGAGGTTAGGACCGCAATGACACTCACGCCTTACCGGGAGACGCTCGCCCTGCGCGGGATCAAGTCGCTGCTGATCGTGGCGACGCTGGCCCGTATCCCCATCACCGCCGGCAGCGTCACGCTCACGCTGCACGTCACCCAGGACCTCGGTCTCGGGTACGGCGCCGCGGGGCTGGTGGGGGCCGCCTTCACCGTCGCCGCCTCGCTCGGCGCGCCGATGATGGGCCGGATCACCGACCGCAGGGGGCTGCGGCCCGTCCTCGTGCTCACCACCGTCGCGGAGGTGGCCTTCTGGACGGCTGCGCAGGGGGTCCCGTACTGGGCGCTGCTCGTCGCCGCGCTGATCGGCGGTTTCCTGACGCTGCCCGCGTTCGCGGTGGCCCGGCAGTCGATCGCCGCGCTCGCCCCCGAGTCGCACCGGCTGCCGGCCTTCGCCCTCGACTCCATCACCACGGAGCTGTCGTTCATGGCGGGGCCCGCGCTCGGCGTGCTCATCTCCACGACCGCAGGCGCCCGGGTCGCGATGCTCGTCGTCGGCGCCGGCATCCTGCTGTCCGGCGTCGGGCTCTACCTGCTCGACCCGCCGATCCGTGGCCACGACGAGGCCCCGATCTCCGCCGGCCACCGGGTGCCCCGCAGCACCTGGCTGCGGCCGCGCCTGATCGCCGTGCTGGCCATCACCAGCGCCGCCACGCTGGTCCTCAGCGGTACGGACGTCGCCGTCGTCGCGGTGCTGCAGCATTCCGGCGAGGTCAAGTGGACCGGCGTGGTGCTCGCCATGTGGGCCGCCTACTCGTTGCTGGGCGGCTTCACGTACGGGATGGTCCGTCAGGGTCTGCCGCCCTTGTTCCTGCTGGCCCCCATGGCGCTGCTGACGATCCCGGTCGGACTGGGCGGCTCGCACTGGTGGCTGCTCGGCCTGCTCCTGCTGCCGGCGGGCGCCCTGTGCGCACCGACGATCACGGCCACGGCCGACGCGGTGAGCCGCCTCACCCCGGCCGCGGCGCGTGGCGAGGCGATGGGCTGGCACAACTCGTCGCTGACCGTGGGGGTCGCGCTGGGCGCCCCACTGGCCGGCGTGGTGATGGACACGCTGTCACCGGCATGGGGCTTCGTGGCGGTCGGCGGCGTGGGCGTGCTGGTCGCCCTGCTGGTCGCCCCGATCGAACTACGCCGCCGCCGAGCCGCCGAGGCCGAGGCGGCGCGCGACACAGCCGCAAAGGCCACCGCCGACGAAGAGGAACGCACGCGGCCCACCGGGGTCGCCGCCTGGGAGAGCGGCGTTGCCGGGCCGGCCGTGGACTTCCCGACCGAGGACGCCCCGGCCCCAACACGCTGAGCCCGCCGCCGGACGCAACCGCCGCCCGGCCCGCCGCTGGTTCCCGCGCCGCCCGGCCCGCATCGCCGCCCAGGCCCGCGCCCCCCGGCCCGCATCGCCGCATGGGCCCGCGCCGGCCGGCCCGGGCCCATGCGGCGATGCGGGCCGCAGCCCAGGCCCGTGCCGACCGGCTGGGCCCGCGCCGACCGGCTGGGCCCGTGCCGACCGGCTGGGCCCGCCCCGACCGGCTGGGCCCGCGCCGACCGGCTGGGCCCGTGCCGACCGGCTGGGACCCGCGCCGACGGCCCGGACCGCCGCTCAGGCTGCCGTTGGCCGGCCCGCACCGCCGTTCAGCCGGAGCGGGCCGCGGGCCGGCACCGCAACCCCCGGTCAGCCGGCGAGAACGATCGGCGTTCCCATCGTGGTGACCGCGGCCTCGTCGAACTGACGCAGTGCCGCCTCGGTGGTCGCCTCCGCCACCCCGGCCGTCATGCCCAGCAGCACCGTCGTCTTGAAGCCGGCCTTCCGCGCGTCCAGCGCCGTGGCCCGGACGCAGTGGTCGGTCGCGATTCCCACCACGTCCACCTCGCTGACATCGCGGGCGCGCAGCCAGTCCGCGAGGTGCTCGCCGGCATCGGTGTGCCCCTCGAAGCCCGAGTACGCCGCCGCGTGCTCGCCCTTGTGGAACACGGCCTCGACCCGGTCGGTGGCGAGCGACGGGTGGAATTCGGAGCCGGGCGTGCCGACCACGCAGTGGGCCGGCCAGGAGTCGACGAAGTCCGGGTGTGCGCTGAAGTGCGCCCCCGGGTCGACGTGGTAGTCCTTCGTCGCCACGACGTGGTCCCAGCGGCGGGCCGGGTCGGTGTCGGCCAGCGCCGACGAGATGGCCGAGGCCACGCCCGCGCCGCCCTGTACGGCCAGGGAGCCGCCCTCGCAGAAGTCGTTCTGCACGTCGACGATGATCAAAGCTCGAGTCACGAAGACCTCCGGTTTCACAGAGAAGCTCAGCGGTGGCGGAGAGAAGTTCAGCTGGTGGCGACGACCGTGACCGGGATCGCGGGGTCGCCGGCCGACAGCTTCAGGCCCTCCCACGGGATCGAGATCAGGCACTGCCGGAGGTGGTCCCGGGACTCCTGCAGCGTCGGGAGTTCCGCGATCTCGCCGCCGGCCACGAACGAGCGCTGCAGCAGCCGGTCGTTGGCCTCGTGGTCGGGCACGCCCTGGGAGACGACGATCTCCTCGGTGGCCGTACCCGTCGGCTTGTGGCGGCGGATCGCCGTCTTGCGGCCGCCCACCGTGGCTTTGTTCTCCGAGCGCTTGACCACCGGGCGGCCCTCGACCTCGACCAGCTTGTAGACCAGGCCGGCCGTCGGTGCGCCCGACCCGGTGACCACTGCGGTGCCGGCGCCGTACATGTCGACCGGTTCGGCGGCGAGCGTGGCGATGGCGTACTCGTCCATGTCGCCGGAGACGACGATCTTCGTTTCCGTGGCGCCGAGCGAGTCGAGCAGCTCGCGGGAGTGCTGCGCCAGCACCGACAGGTCGCCCGAGTCGATGCGTACGGCGCGCAGATCCGGACCTGCCACCGCGATCGCGTTGCGGATGCCCTGCGCGATGTCGTACGTGTCCACGAGCAGCGTCGTGTTCTTGCCCAGCGCCGCCACCTGGGAGGCGAACGCGGCCGTCTCGTCGTCGTGGAGCAGCGTGAACGCGTGCGCGGACGTACCCGTGGTCGGTATGCCGTAGCGACCGCCCGCCGCCAGGTTGGACGTGGACGCGAAACCCGCGAGGTACGCCGCGCGCGCCGCGGCCACGGCACTCTCCTCATGGGTACGGCGGGAGCCCATCTCGATGATCGGCCGGCCCCGGGCGGCGGTGACCATCCGGGCGGCCGCCGAGGCGATGGCGCTGTCGTGGTTGAGCACCGACAGGATCAGCGTCTCGAGCACCACGCACTCCGCGAAGCTGCCGGACACCGTCAGGATCGGCGAGCCGGGGAAGAACAGCTCGCCCTCGGCGTACCCGTCGATGTCGCCCGTGAACCGGTAGTCCGCGAGCCAGGCGGCTGTGGTCTCGTCGACGATGCCCGCCTTTCGCAGGAAGGCCACGTCCTCGTCCGTGAAGCAGAAGTCGCGGATCATCTCGACGAGCCGTCCCTGGCCGGCGGCGACGCCGTAGCGGCGGCCGGAGGGCAGCCGGCGGGCGAAGACCTCGAAGACGCTGCGACGCTCGGCGGTGCCGTCCTTGAGGGCGGCGCTGACCATCGTCAGCTCGTAGTGGTCGGTCAGCAGGGCGGGCGCGAAGCGGTTCACAGCTCGCCTCCTCGGCCACGGCCGGCGAGGCGCGGGCGGAACTCGGTGCAGTCAGTCACGCGGACCACCCTATTGCGGCAGGAGCCGCAGCGCCGGAGCTAGCTCGTTCCTGCCGTTGACCCCGAGCTTCGTGTAGACGCGCTGTAGGTGGTTCTCCACGGTCCGTGGGGACAGGAAGAGCCGGTCGGCGATCTCACGGCTGCGGACGCCGCCGGCCGCGAGCTCCGCAACCTGCCTTTCGCGTACGGTCAGCGACGGCTGGACCGCGCGCAGGGCGGGGGTACGCAGCACGTCGCAGCGCGCCAGGACGTCGGCGAGGAGCGTGCTGGCCGCCAGCGCGCGCGTGTCCCGGGCGGTGCGGAAGATCCGTACGGCGCCCGCGGCGGCCTCCGCGGCGTACAGCTGATAGCCGAGCACCGCGAACTCCCGGGCGACCGCGAAGAGCTCCTCCCCGTCGGCGCCGGCGCGGGCGTGCCGGACGAACAGGGGCGTGGCCCGGCCCCCGACCTGCTCGCCGAGCGCGGTCATGCGCTCGGCGGCGAGGTCAGCGCGCCCGAACCGGACCAGGTCGTACAGCAGGAGCATCTCGTGGGCGTGGAAGCCGTCGGCCCGGGTGCGTGCGACGGCATCCGACAACACGCGTACGGCGGCAGTCAGCTCGCCCGCGCACGCGTGGGTCCAGCCGAGCGCCTGCTCACGCCACGGGTAGTACAGCGCGAGGATGCCCTCGCCGGCGCCCTCGGCGATCTCCAGGGAGGCCATGGCCAGGGCGACGTCCCCGCGCAGCGCCGCGACCTTCGCGCGCGCGTAGTGGGCGCTGCCGTCGTAGAGGCGTGCCGCGGACAGCGCAGCGCAGGCCTGTTCCACCGCGCGCAATGCCTCGTCCGTGCGCCCCCGGAGCCAGTTCGCCGACGACTGCAGCAGGGAGACCCAGCCCGACCCGAAGCCGAAGCCGCCGGCCTGCGCCAGGTCGGCGAACTCGGCGGCCAGGATGCGGTCGATGCCGGGCAGATCCTGGGCGACGCTCACCAGCGTGCCCTCGGTCATCTGGAAGGCGAACTGCAGCGTCGGGGTGTCCCGCCGCCAGGACCGGGTCTCCGCCTCGAGCACGGTCAGCAGCTTCCGGCCGCGGTCGAAATCGCCGGTGGCCGCCGTCAGGAACGCGGTCACGCATTGGGCCAGCGCTTTCGCGGGCGGCGCGGCGGCCGGCTCCGCGGCCACCGCCGCCGTGAGCGCGCGGGCCCGCGGCAGGTGGTTGAGCTGCAGGCGGATGAACGACTCGAGCGAGCGCACCCGGGCGATGTCGGTGGGGTCGGTCAGCTCGACGGCGGCCAGCGTGTCGGCCGCCCGGGAATCACCGAGCCCGAAGAACTCGACCGTCGCCCGCGCGGCGATGTAGCGGGCGTCCCGCTCCGGCGCCTCGTCGAGAACGGCGAGGGCCTGCTGCGGCTCGTCGAGGAAGAGCAGGACCGTGGCCAGCAGCTCGATGGCCGGGTAGCCGGCACCCGCGTCCCGGGCGGCCGCGGCGAGCCGGCGGGCGAGCACCATGTCGAACTTGCCGAACGCCTGGGTCGCCGCCCCGAACAGCAGGCCGCTGTCCTGGGCCGTACCGGAGTCGAGCCGCCAGACCGCCACCCGGAGCAGGTCGTCGCGACGCCGCGCGCCCACGTTCTCCACCAGGTCGGCCAGCGTGGCGAGCAGCCGGCGCGCCCGGGTCACCGGGCAGCGGCGGCGCACCACCTCTCCGTACAGCGGATGGCCGAGCCGTACGTTGCGGCGCCGCTCGTCCTCGACGACCCGGATCAGCCCGCGCTCCTCGGCCTCCTCGACGGAGGCCGGGTCGGCCACGCGCAGCAGCAGCGGCAACCCGATCGGCTCGCCGAACGAGACCAGCTCCAGCACGTCGCGCACCCCGCCGGTGAGGCGTCCGATGCGGGCGTCGACGAGCTCGGCGAGGCTGGGCGCCAGCCTGAGGCGGCCGGTCCAGCGCCAGAAACCGTACGCCTGGACCAGCTCGCCGCCGCTGAGCGCGGCCATCACCAGCTCCCGGAGCAACAGGGGGTTGCCGCCGCCCAGCCGGCCGAGGCGCTGCGCGGAGCCGGCCTCGACCGGGCTGCCGACCAGCGTGGCGAGCAGGGCGCGGGACTCCTCGAGCGACAGCGGGGCGAGCTCGGCATGGCTGACCAGCCCCTCGGTCCACAATGCGCTGATCGGCGGCGGCACCGGCTCGGAGGTGCGCAGGGTGCCGAGCAGCGTCGCCTCCTCGCGGACGAGCAGGTGGGCCAGGGCGGCGGAGGGCGCGTCGAGCAGGTGGATGTCGTCGACGGCCAGCACGAGAGGCCGGCCGTCCGCCGCGGCGCGCAGGCTGTCCACGGCCCAGCGGATCAACCCCGCGGGGGACAGGCTCGCCGGCGGATCCGCGGGCAGGATCTGCGCGAGGCCGCCGAACGGCAATCCGGAACTCGCGATGTTGGCCGACGCCCGGAATACCGCCCATCTGTCGGCCGGAAGTGCGCTCACCGCCTCCCGCAGCAAACGGCTCTTGCCGATGCCGGCCACGCCGCTGAGAATCAGTCCGCGCTCGGTTTCGCTGGTGGCGACCGTCTGGAGGCGGGACAACTCGGCGGCGCGCCCGACGAAATCCCAGTGCTCCACTCGGCCAGCATATCGAGATGCGTCATCGTCGAATCACCGCCTGTACCTCCTCTGGGAATGAGTATCCGCATACGAAACGGTGAGTAATCAGACACCTGTTATGGCACCCGCACCGCCGATTACGGTTCGGCGGTGCCGGCGCGACGTGCCCGGGCCCTGCCTGGCGGGGCGGGCCCGGGCGCCTGCCGGCCGTTCCCGAAGCCCTTTTCGCAGGCGGTGGATCGGCGTGACTTCAGCGCTTCCACGACGTTCGACGCGGGTTCGTGACCGCGTCTTCCCTCGGCGGCCCGTCCCGTGCCCCGATCGGCGTGGCACGATGGGGGGCATGGCGATGCCTCAGGTCGCTCCTGTCGAGACGCCGCAGATCGAGGAGGTACCGGCTGATGACCGGCCGTGGGTGACGATCGTCTGGGACGATCCCGTCAACCTCATGTCGTACGTGACATGGGTCTTCCAGAAGCTCTTCGGGTACAGCCGCGACAAGGCTGAGGAGCTCATGCTCGACGTCCACAACAAGGGCAAGGCCGTGGTGTCGACCGGTGCCCGGGAGCGGATGGAGATGGACGCTTCCCAGCTTCATGGCTACGGTCTGTGGGCAACGGTGGACCGCGCGTGAATTGTCAGCTTCAGATCGATACTGGGCGGGTGATCGACTGATGTTCCGGCGCAACGGCAACCAATGTGTGGCCACGTTCGCCGTGGACGAGGTACGGGTACTGCGCAAGGTGGCCGGCGAGGTCGTCGGGCTGCTCATGGACGGCTTCGACCACACCGACCCCGTCGTGACGCGGCTGTTCCCGGACATCTACCCCGACCGGCCCGACGACTCCGCCGAGTTCCGCCTCTACACCGAGGGCGACCTGAAGACGGGCAAGATCGACCAGGCGGGCGCGATCCTCGCGGCGCTGCCGGACGACGGCCCGGGCGAGGTGCGCCTCGACGGCGAGGAGGCCGAGGCCTGGCTGCGCGCGATCAACGACGCCCGGCTGGCCATGGCGACCCGGCTGGACATCAAGGCGGACACCGACCTCGGCGACGAGCTCGACGAGGCCGTCATCCACGACCCGGGCTCGAGCCGGGTCTTCCAGCTCTCGGTGTACGCGTACCTCGGCTACCTGCAGGAATCGCTGCTCAACGCGCTCCCGGAGATCGAGGAACGCTGAGGGCGCCGGTTTCCCGGCGCCCCCGATCAACGCTTGCCCATTGCCGCTCAGTTGCCGGCGGCGTCCAGCTCGGCGAGCTCGCTGTCGTCGAGCACCAGCTCCGGCGCCTGCGCGGAGTCCTTGATCGATTCCGGCCGGCTCGCACCCGGAATGGGGATGACCACCGGGCTCTTCGCCAGCATCCACGCGAGCGTCACGCGCTGCGGGCTCACCCCGTGCGCCTCGGCCACCCGGCCGAACGCGCCGAAGCGCTCGCCCAGCTCGCTCGCCCGGGTGATGCCGCCCAGCGGCGACCAGGGCAGGAAGGCGATCCCCAGCTCGTCACAGAGCCGCAGCTCCGGCTCCGACGACCGGAACGCCGGCGAGAACTGGTTCTGCACCGAGACCAGCCGGCCGCCGAGGATCTCCTGGGCCTGCCGGATCTGCTGGACGTCGGCGTTCGAGATGCCGGCCATCCGGATCTTGCCCTCGTCGAGCAGGTCGCGGATGGCGCCGACGGACTCCGCGTACGGGACGTTCGGGTCCGGGCGGTGGAACTGGTAGAGCCCGATGGCCTCGACGCCGAGGCGCTTGAGCGACGCCTCGGCCGCCTCCCGCAGGTACGCGGGGGAGCCGTTCTGGGTCCACGAGCCGTCGCCGGGCCGCAGGTGGCCGCCCTTGGTGGCGACCAGCACGCCGGACGTGTCCCCGCCGTAACTCGCCAGGGCCTGGGCGATCAGGGACTCGTTGTGGCCCACCTCGTCGGCGTGCAGGTGGTACGCGTCCGCGGTGTCGATCAGCGTCACGCCGGCGTCCAGGGCGGCGTGGATGGTGCGGATCGACCGGTCGGTGTCGGGGCGCCCCTCGATCGACATCGGCATGCCGCCGAGCCCGATGGCGCTGACCTGGGTGTCTCCGATTGTTCGCTGCTTCATGTCCCCGGGACTACCCGCCGCGGTACCGGATACGCCAGCCGAACGTGCGTGAGGACTGCCACGCCCGCCGTACGCCCGCGTCACGGTAATGTGAACGACGTGCTGACCATCGACAGCGCGATCGTCGAAGCGATCGTCGCCCACGCCCGCCGGGACCACCCCGACGAGGCCTGCGGCGTGGTCGCCGGGCCGATCGGCAGCGACCTGCCGACGCGCCACATCGCCATGGACAACGCGGCGCGGTCGATGACGTTCTACGAGTTCGACTCGATGGAGCAGCTGCGGGTCTGGCGCGAGATGGACGACAACGATGAGGAACCGGTCGTCATCTACCACTCGCACACCGCGACCGAGGCTTATCCGTCTCGCACGGACATCTCGTTCGCCGGTGAGCCGGGCGCGCACTATCTGCTCGTCTCGACCCGTGAGCCGGACTCCGAGGAAATCCGATCGTTCCGTATCGTGGACGGTGTGGTGACCGAGGAAGAGGTCAACATCGTGGATGCGACGGTGGACGCGTGAGTATGAGTGCGGACGGGCACGCCGTCCAGTCGTACATGTTCGGGCAGAGCCCCGCGTCGGTCTACTACGAGTGTCGCTGAGCGTCACTTCCGACCTGCCCCCGAACGTCTCTCGGCACACTCTTTCTAGGAGCATGACAGTCATGGCTATCGAAGTTCGCGTCCCGACCATCCTGCGCAGCTACACCGGCGGCGCGAAGGTCGTCGAGGGCTCCGGCGACACGCTGTCCGGCCTGATCGACGACCTGGACGCCAAGCACTCGGGCCTCAAGGGCCGGCTCATCACCCCCGAGGGTGGCCTGCACCGGTTCGTCAACATCTACGTGAACGACGAGGACGTCCGCTTCCTCGGCGCGCTCGACGCCAAGGTCAGCGACGGCGACTCCGTCACCATCCTCCCGGCCGTGGCCGGTGGCGCCCTCGGCTTCGCCGCGGCGGCCGCCCTGCTCGGGCGCCCGTCCAACCACCCCGCCACCGCCCCTGGCACGACTGAAGGCGAGTAACCCGGTGGCTCGCTACGAGAGCCTTCTGGACGCGTGCGGGGGCACGCCGCTCGTCGGCCTGCCCCGGCTGTCACCGACGGTGCCCGAGGGGGCGCCGCCGGTGCGGCTCTGGGCCAAACTCGAGGACCGCAACCCGACGGGCAGCATCAAGGACCGCCCGGCGCTGTTCATGGTGCGTGAGGCGGAGGAGTCCGGCCGCCTCCGCCCCGGCGACACCATCCTCGAGCCGACCAGCGGCAACACCGGCATCTCCCTGGCCATGGTCGCGAAGCTGCGCGGCTACCGGCTGGTCTGCGTGATGCCGGAGAACGTCTCCGCGGAACGCGTCCAGCTGCTCCGCATGTACGGCGCCGAGATCATCTTCTCGCCGGCGGCGGGCGGCTCCAACCAGGCCGTCGCGACGGCGAAGCAGATCGCGTCGGAGCACCCGGACTGGGTCATGCTCTTCCAGTACGGCAACCCCGGCAACGCCCGCGCCCACTACGAGACGACGGGCCCCGAGCTGCTGCACGACCTGCCCACGATCACCCATTTCGTGGCGGGCCTGGGCACCACGGGCACGCTCATGGGCACGGGTCGCTACCTGCGCGAAAAGGTGGAGGGCATCCAGATCGTCGCGGCGGAACCCCGCTACGGCGAACTGGTGTACGGCCTCCGCAACATCGACGAGGGCTACGTCCCGGAGCTCTACGACGCGACGGTCCTGAACCGCCGCTTCTCAGTAGGCACCCGCGACGCCGTCCTCCGCACCCGCCAGCTCGTCGAGGTGGAAGGCATCTTCGCCGGCTTCTCCACGGGCGCGATCCTGCACGCGGCGCTGGCGGTGGCCCACGAGGCGGTCAAGGCAGGCAAGCGCGCAGACGTGGCATTCGTAGTGTGCGACGGCGGCTGGAAGTACCTGTCGACCGGCGCGTACGGCGGAACCTTGGCGGATGCCGAGGACGCGCTGGAGGGGCAACTCTGGGCCTGACGGGTCACCGGGCGGCGGCTGAGCCGCCCGGACCCGTCACCAGCCTGCGCGCCCGGTTGAGCCCGCTCGGCAATCGCCAGCCTGGGCCGTAGGGCAGGCTGGCACGCGGGCCGTCAGCATGCGGGCGAGGTGCCCGGACCGTTGGCACTCGCCGGTTGTCGGCGGCGGTCTGTCCCGCTGTTGGCGGCGGCCCATCTGCTCGGATCCGTCTGCGGCCGCCTGCTCGGATCGTCAGCTGCTGTCGGGACCATCGGCGGAGTGCTCGGACCGCCGCCTCGACCGCGATGCCGGCCATTCTCCTCAGGGCTCGGAGGGCGACCCTTTAAAGCTCAGTAGGCGACGGCGAGCATCACGTCCGCTGCCAGCGGCACGGCCGCGCCCAGCAGCAACAACCACGGCAGTACCCGCCGGTGGATCGACAGGAAAGCGCCCACTGACAGCGCCACGCTCACCATGCCGAGGAATGCCAGCACCCACGTGTACCAGCCGGGCGCCCCGCCGCCGATCTGCGACACCAGCCCGCGGATGCCGATGCCGACCCCGGTGAGGCCCAGCAGCGCCGCGTAGATCGACATGCCGAGCAGGCGGCGGGCGCCCGGGGCCGGGTCGTCGGCGGCCGGGAAGCGGAACAGGACCTCCTCGTCGCTGAGCTCCGTACCCGCGGGGCCGGTGGGTTCCCAGCCGAACGGCACGACCTCCGGCGCCGTTACCTCCCGTGTACGGGCCTGTTCCTGCACCTCGGTCGTCGTCACTTTCGCCCCTCCGATTTGCCCGGTGTCGTCCCTTCACCCTGTGCAACGGGCGCGACTCACGAGGCGTAACGCGACCGAAAATGACCCAGCTCACGGCGGGTGTGACATACGTTGTCGATTTAGCGACAAATCGATCAGACGTTTACGTGACGCGCTGGTCCCGGCGTAGGCTGCGCAGCGTGATTGACTGGTCTGCATTCCCAGCCGAGGGGCGGGCGGTGGGAACGTGGACGACCGAGCGTGAACCAGAGGAACCCGCATGCGACTGACCGTTCTCGGCTGTGCCGGCAGTTTCCCCGGCCCCGAGTCGGCCTGTTCCGCCTATCTCGTCGAGGCCGACGGCTTCCGGCTGCTGATCGACTTCGGCTCCGGCTCCCTGTCCGCACTCCAGCGGTACGCGGGCATCGACGCCGTCGACGCGATCCTCCTGACCCACCTCCACTGCGATCACATGCTCGACGCCTGCACGTACGTGGTGGTCCGCCGTTACGCCCCTGGCGGCCCGATGCCCCCGCTGCCGGTCTACGCGCCCCTGGGTGCCGCCGAGCGCATCTCCGCCGCGTACAGCGCGGAGAACGAGCCGGTCGACGACGTGTACACGTTCTACGGGTTGCAGCCCGGCACATTCCCCATCGGTCCGTTCACGGTCACCGCGGACCGGGTCAACCATCCGATCGAGACGTACGGCGTCCGCGTGGAGCACGACGGCCACGTCCTGGCGTACTCGTCGGACACCGCGCCCTGCGAACCGCTGCTGCGCCTGGCGCAGGGTGCCGACCTCTTCCTGTGCGAGGCCAGCTACCTCGACGGCGTGGTCAACCCGCCCGACCTGCACCTCACCGGCCGCGAGGCGGGCGAGGCCGCCACCAAGGCCGACGTCGGCCGCCTGCTGCTCACCCATCTGGTTCCCGCCTGGGGTTCGGAGGCCTCTACTGTGGAGGCCGCCTGCGCCGCGTACGCGGGTCCGGTTGAGGTGGTCCGCCCGGGTGCCCGCTACGATCTCTGAGCTTGCCGAGGGGACGGCACGAGCGCACCATCGGAATCGATTGTGACCTTGGAAGGCCCTGCATGACCGACCGCACCGAACTGCGCTTTCCGTCCGCGGGCAACGGCCGTATCGGTGAGGGCCAGGAGGTCATGCCCAGCAGGCCGGGCATGACCGGTCGATCGAGGGGCGGGCGCGGACTGCGCATCGTCCGGCTGGCGAACTTCGTCTCACCTCGTTCCGGCGGTCTGCGGACCGCGCTGCGCCACCTCGGCGAGGGCTATCTGAGGGCGGGTCACGAGCCGATCCTCATCGTGCCGGGGCGTGAGCGTTCCGACGAGATGACCGAGCAGGGCCGCGTGATCACGCTGCCGGGCCACCACCTCCCTCGGACGGGCGGCTATCGCGTGCTCGCCGGCCGCCGGGAACTGACCCGGCTGCTGGACCAGCTCGGGCCCGATCGCATCGAGGTCTCCGACCGGTCCACGCTGCGCTGGACGGGCCGCTGGGCGCGCGAGCGTGGGGTCGGCTCGATGATGGTGTCCCACGAGAGCCTGGCCGGCCTGCTCGGCGTCTGGGGCATGCCGCACCGGGACTCGCTCGCCGACCGGCTGAACCGGCGGACGGCGGAGACCTTCGACCAGATCGTCTGCACCACGGCCTTCGCGGCGGCCGAGTTCCGCCGGCTGGGCGTGCCGAACCTCGTGGAGATCCCGCTCGGGGTCAACCTGCGCCAGTTCCATCCCAGCCGCCGGGACGCGGCCCTGCGGGAGCAATACGCCCGCCCCGACGAGCTCCTCGTCGTCTACTGCAGCCGCCTCTCCGCGGACAAGCGCCCGGAGCTGGCCGTCGACACGATCGGCGCGCTGCGGGCCGCGAAGGCTCCCGCCGTGCTCGTCATGGCCGGCGACGGTGCACGCCGGGCCGCCCTCGCCTACCGCTCGGCCCGCCTGCCGGTCCGTTTCGCCGGCCACATCACCGACCGGGACGCCGTCGCGGCCCTGCTCGCCACCGCGGACGTGGCCGTCGCGCCGGGCCCGGTGGAGACCTTCGGGCTGGCCGCCCTGGAGGCTCTGGCCTGCGGCACGCCGGTCGTCGTGAACGCCGCCAGCGCGCTCCCCGAGGTCGTGGGGGAGGCGGGCATGGCCGTGCCCGGGACTCCGGAGGCGTTCGCGGAGGGCGTACGCCAGCTCATGGAGCGTCCCGAGCCGATCCGCCGCGCCGCCGCGCGGGCCCGGGCCGAACTGTTCGGCTGGCCGCAGGCCGTCGAGGGGTTCCTGCGGGCACATGGAGCACAGCCGGTGCTTCGCCCGCCGACCGTGATGGCCCGGCAGAGCGTGCGGGCGCTGCGCCCGGCGGTGCCTGCCACGGTCGCGACCTCCACCGCCTGGGCCGCCGCTTCCTCGGATCATCTCTGACCCCCTTTCTCGCGGCTCGAAGCATGGCAGGCCGCCGGGGATCGGGGCCGGGTTGTCCACATCAGCCCGAGGCGCCTGTCACGCTGTCCACGGGCCGGCGGCACCCGGTCCGGCGAAAGCGGCCGTGACCAGGGGCGAGTTGTCCACAGGGCGGCGCCTCGGCCGCCGGGGCGGCCCGTTGTCCACAGGCCCGGCACCCGGCGGCGCGAACCCGTCACGTTCCGCCTAGGCTCTTGGCCATGGCACGACCCGACGGCCGAGAGCCGGATCAACTCCGTCCCGTGACCCTCACCCGCCGGTGGAGCATCCACCCGGAGGGATCGGTGCTGGTCGAGTTCGGCAACACCCGCGTCCTGTGCACCGCCAGCGTGACCGAGGGCGTGCCCCGCTGGCGCAAGGGCTCCGGCCTGGGGTGGGTCACCGCCGAATACGCGATGCTGCCGCGCGCCACGAACACCCGCGGTGACCGCGAGAGCGTCAAGGGCAAGGTCGGCGGCCGCACCCAGGAGATCTCCCGCCTGATCGGGCGCAGCCTGCGCGCGTGCATCGACCTGAAAGCGCTCGGCGAGAACTCGATCGTCCTGGACTGCGACGTCCTGCAGGCCGACGGCGGCACCCGCACGGCCGCGATCACGGGGGCCTACGTGGCCCTGCACGACGCGGTGACCTGGCTCGCCGACCGCAAGAAGCTGGCCGGCAAGCCGGCGTCGGTGCTCCACCGCTCGATCCAGGCGGTCAGCGTCGGCATCATCGCGGGCGAGGCCCGTCTCGACCTGATGTACGACGAGGACGTGGCGGCCGAAGTCGACATGAACGTCGTGTGCACCGGCGACGGCGACTTCGTCGAGGTCCAGGGCACCGGCGAGGCCAACGTGTTCCGCCGCGACCAGCTCGACGCCCTGCTCGACCTGGGCGTTCTCGGCTGCGCGGAGCTCGCCGCCGCCCAGCAGAAGGCCCTCGCGTCGTGAGCGCCCGCCTGCTGCTGGCCACGGCCAACAAGAAGAAGCTCGTCGAGCTGCAGCGCATCCTCGACCTCGCGCTCGGCACCGGGCGGACGCAGCTCGTCGGGCTCGGCGACTTCCCCGACTATCCGGACGTGCCGGAGACCGGTCTCACGTTCGGGGAGAACGCGCTCATCAAGGCCCGCGAGGGAGCGTCGCGCACCGGCCTGCCCACGGTCGCCGACGACTCGGGCCTCGCCGTGGACGCCCTCAACGGCATGCCCGGCGTCTTCAGCGCCCGCTGGTCCGGCGGGCACGGCGACGATCAGGCGAACCTCGACCTCGTCCTGGCCCAGATCGGCGACGTGGCGGACGAGCACCGCGGCGGCGCCTTCGTCTGCGCGGCGGCCCTGGTCCTGCCCAACGGCCGCGAACACCTCGTCGAGGGCCGCCAGACCGGACGCATCCTGCGGGCCCGGCGCGGCACGGGAGGCTTCGGGTACGACCCGATCTTCCTGGGCGACGGCCAGGACCGGACCAACGCGGAGCTCAGCCCGGCGGAGAAGGACGCGATCAGCCACCGGGGGAAGGCCTTCCGGGAGCTGGCGAAGGTGATCGCCAAGGAACTGCCCCGCTGAGCCGTCGAAGGGCCGCCCGAGCGCGCCCGCCCGAGACCGCGCGCCCGCCCGAGCGCGCCCGCCCGCCCGAGCGCGCCCGCCCGAGACCGCGCGCCCGAGACCGCGCACCCGCCCGAGCCCGCCCGAGCGGCCGAACCTAGCCGTGCCCGCCCGAGCGGCCGTGCCTGCCCGAGCGGCCGTGCCTGCCCGAGCGGCCGTGCCTGCCCGAGCGGCCGTGCCTGCCCGAGCGGCCGTGCCTGCCCGAGCGGCCGTGCCCGCCGGCCCGCCCGAGCAGGATCGCCCCGGCGAGACTGCTCCCTCTACCATTCCTGCCGTGAGAACACGGGGGATGGTTGCTGTCGTCGCTGCTGTCGGCATGCTCGCCGCGGCGGGCGGGTGTGATCCCGGGGGCTTGACCGCTCAGGAGGTCGAGGTCGTCGCCGGGGCGGGGGAGAACGACGGTGGCGCTGCCGCGGACGCGTTCATCGATGGGCGGCTCGTGGACATGATCATGGGCGCTGACGGTGTGCTGCGGGTGCTGACCGAGGAGAGGGAAGCCCTCACCGTGTGGTCCGTGAAGGATGCGCGGCTGACCCGGGTGGCCGTTCCGGCGATCAAGGCCGATTACATCAGTCAGGCCACTGCCGGGCCGGGCGGTGATCTGTACCTCGCCATGTGGAACGGTAACGGCGGGGTGTGGCGGGTCACGGCTGACGGCGTTGCCGTTCAGACGGTGGGTATCGATCGGGAGACGTACCGGGGGGATCGGAAGCCCGCCCCGGATGGTGCGCCGGTTGCCGGGGCGTACGTGCGGTATCTGCACGGGGTCGCGGTGGCCTCCGACGGTCACCTGTTCTTCGCCGAGGAGCGGATCGGGCCGGTGACGTATCAGCTGGTGCGGACGGACGAGAACGGGAAGTTGCGAACCGTGCTGGGCCGGGATCTGGCCGGGCTCACCGAACGTCAGTGGCGCTCGGCGCGGAGCAGCACCGGCTTCCCGGACGGCACGCCGGCCCGCCAGATCGCCCTGGAGGGCGGCCTGAACGATCCGCTCGCGGTCGCACCGGACGGCACCCTGTACGCCGCTCCGGGCCGCCGCAGCGTCGTCGCCGTGCGCGCGGACGGCACGGCCCGCCAGGTGATCGGCAACATCGGCGGCGGGCTCGACGACGGCGTCGAGGAGGCGGACGAGCCGTTCGAGGATCGCGGGCCGGCGGCCCGGGCGCGGGTGAACCTGGCCGGCGGCGGCACGATCCGCGCCGGGGCGAGCAACGCGAGCCTGGTCGTGGATTCCACCGGTGACCTGTATCTGACCAGCGTGAACGCCGCGTTCAACCGGCTGCCGGAGACGTTCGACTGGACCGGCGAGGTCAGCGACACCCAGCGGGAGCTGCTCGAACTGTCCAAGGAGCAGCGCCGCGGCGACTCCGAGGTGTTGCGGGTGCGGCCGGACGGTTCGCTGGCGACGGTGGCCGGGCACGCCGATGCGGCCGCGGTGGACGACTCCTGGATCTACCTGGCGCGGGCCTTCACCGACGTCGACGGCCACCCCCGCGTGCTCGTGGTGAGAACGAAGAAGGGTTAGAGCAGGGGCCCGACGGCCGCCTCGATCTCCACCCGCAGCGCCCGCTCCGCGACGACCGTCCGCGCCTGTTCGAGCACCGGTGCCAGGAACCGGTCCGGCCCCGGCTCGCCGGCGAACCCGCTGACCGCCGCGACCGCCGCCCGTCCCGCCGGGGACGGGTTCAGCGGCGCGCGCAGCTGGATGCCGCGTACGGCCGACAGCAGCTCCACCGCCAGCAGGCTGGTCAGGTTGTCCAGGACCGTACGCAGCTTCTTCGCCGCCGCCCAGCCCATGGAGACGTGGTCCTCCTGCATGCCGCTGGTCGGCAGCGAGTCCACCGACGCCGGGTTGGCCAGGCGCCGGTTCTCCGCGACGATGCCCGCCGCCGTGTACTGGGCGATCATCAGGCCGGAGTTGACGCCCGCGTCGGGGGAGAGGAACGGGGGCAGCTCGCGGTTGCGGGCGACGTCGAGGAGCCGGTCGACGCGGCGTTCCGCGATCGCGCCGACCTCCGCGGCCGCGATGGCGAGGAAGTCCGCGGCGAAGCCGAGCGGCGCCCCGTGGAAGTTCCCCGTCGATTCGACCCGGCCGTCGGTGAGCACGACCGGGTTGTCGACCACCGAGCGCAGTTCCCGCGCGGCCGTGGTACGGGCGAACTCCAGGGTGTCGCGGGCCGCGCCGGCCACCTGCGGCGCGCAGCGCATCGAGTACGCGTCCTGCACAGCGTGCGCGAGGTCGTCGCGGTGGGAGTCCATGATGGCCGAGTCCTGCAGCAGCCGGTGGATGTTCGCGGCCGACGCGGCCTGACCCGGGTGCGGGCGGATGCTGTGCAGTTCGGGCAGGAACGGGCGTTCCGAGCCGAGCATCGCCTCGATGGCCAGCGCCGCCGTCACGTCCGCCATCGCGAACAGGTGCCCGGCGTCCTCGATCGCCAGCAGCAGCATGCCCAGCATGCCGTCGGTGCCGTTGATCAGCGCGAGCCCTTCCTTGGCGACCAGGTCCAGCGGCTCGAGGTGCGCGGCGTGCAGCGCCTGGGCGGCGTCGACGCGGGCGCCGTCCTTGCCGAGCACCCAGCCCTCGCCGAGCAGCACGAGCGCGCAGTGGGCGAGCGGGGCCAGGTCACCGGAGGCGCCCAGCGAGCCGTGTTCCGGCACCCACGGCGTGATGTCGTGGTTGAGCAGGTCGACGAGCCCCTGCGCGAGCTTCGGCCGTACGCCGGACAGCCCCAGCGCGAGCGACCGTACCCGCAGCAGCATCATGGCCCGCACCACCTCGCGGGGCATCGGCGCGCCCACCCCGGCCGCGTGGGAGCGGATCAGCGCGTGCTGCAGCTCGGCCCGGCGCTCGGGGGCGATGGACGTGTTGGCGAGCGCGCCGAAGCCGGTGCTGACGCCGTACACGGGCCGGCCGGAGGCCTCGATGCTGTCGACGATGGCCCGGCTGCTTGCCATGGCCGCGACGGCTTCCTCGCTGATCTCGACCTTCGCGCCGTGCCGGGCGACGGCGACGACGTCGGCGGGGGTGATGCCGGTGGGCTGGACGATGACGTTCATAGAGGCACTCCGTCGTGCAGAACTGTGCTGATGAGCGGGACCCCCGGCCGGTAGGCCAGGTGCAGGTGGGAGGGGGCGTCGAGGACCACCAGGTCGGCGCGGGCGCCGGGGCGCAGCACGCCGATGTCGTCGCGGCGCAGCGCGCGGGCGCCGCCCGCGGTCGCCGCCCACAGCGCCTCGGCCGGGGTCATCCGCATCTCGCGGACGGCGAGGGCGATGCAGAACGGCATGGACGACGTGTACGACGACCCGGGGTTGCAGTCGGTCGCCAGCGCGACGGTCGCACCGGCGTCGAGCAGCCGGCGGGCGTCCGGGTACGGCGACCGAGTGGAGAACTCGGCGCCCGGCAGCAGCGTCGCCACGGTGCCGGAGCCGGCGAGCGCGTCCACGTCGGCGTCGCTGAGGTGGGTGCAGTGGTCGGCGCTGGCCGCGCCCAGTTCCACGGCGAGGCGTACGCCGGGCCCTTCGGTGAGCTGGTTCGCGTGGATCCGCAGCCCCAGACCCGCCTTCGCGCCCGCGGTCAGGATCGTGCGCGCCTGGTCGCCGTCGAACGCGCCGCGCTCGCAGAACACGTCGATCCACCGGGCGTACGGGGCGGCTGCCTCGAGCATCGCCCCGCTGACCAGGGTCACGTAGTCGTCGGGGCGGTCGGCGTACTCGGTGGGGACGACGTGCGCGCCCAGGTACGTCGTCTCGGCCGTCACCTCGCCGGCGAGGCGCAGGCTGCGGACCTCGTCGGCGACCGTGAGGCCGTACCCGCTCTTCATCTCGACCGTTGTGGTGCCCTGCCGGCGCATCTCGGTGAGCAGGCGCCGGACGGCCGACCGCAGGTCGTCGTCGGTGGCGGCGCGGGTCGCGGCGACGGTGGTCCGGATGCCGCCGCCGGTGTACGGCTCCCCGGCCATGCGCGCGGCGAACTCGGCGGCCCGGTCGCCGGCGAACACGGGGTGCGCGTGACTGTCCACGAAGCCCGGTACGACCGCACGGCCCTGCACGTCGAGGCGTTCGTCGGCGGCGGGGGCGTGGGCGGCGGGACCGGTCCAGGCGATGTGGGAGCCGTCCACGATGACCGCCGCGTCGTGCAGGGTGCCGGTCGCGGGGTCGTGGGTGACGAGCTCAGCGATGCCGGTGACGAGCAGGCTCATGGGATTGCCTTCCGCAGGGCGGCCGGTACGTCGAACGCCGTGTGCCGCCCGGCGTCGACGATCAGCCGGCCGTCGGCGAGCACGTGGGTCACGTCGGCGTTCGTGGCGGCGAAGACCACGCCGGAGGGGTCGACGCCGGCCGTGCGTACGGAATCGAGGGTGACCGTGACCAGGTCGGCCCGCTTGCCCACCGCGATCTGGCCGGCGTCGTCCCAGCCGAGCGATGCGTGCGCGGTGGCGGCGGTGAGCAGCTCGCCGGCCGTGAAGTGGCCGCGGCGTTCGGTGGCGAGACGCTCGTCCAGCTCGACCGCGCGGGCCTCCTCGAACAGGTCGATGACCGCGTGGCTGTCGCTGCCCAGGCTCAGCGGCACGCCCGCGTCCGCGAGCCGCCGCGCCGGTCCGATCCCGTCGGCCAGGTCCCGCTCGGTGGTCGGGCACAGGCAGACGCCCGTCCCGGTGCTGCTCAGAAGATCCATGTCCTTGCCGGTCAGGTGGGTGGCGTGGACCGCCGTGGTGCCGGGGCCGAGGACGCCGTGACGGTGCAACAGTTCCGTCGGAGTGCAGCCGTGCACGGCCTCGCACGCCTCGTTCTCTGCCCGCTGCTCGGAGAGGTGCACGTGCAAGGGCGCCCGCCCGGCGAGACCGGTGAGAAAGGCCGCGGGCACGGCCCGGACCGAGTGCAGGGCGGCACCGATCCGTGCGTGCCCGGCGTCGCGCAGGGCCGCCGTCCGGGCCAGCCACCCGTCGAGGTCGCCGTCGCCGAAGCGGCGTTGCACCCCCTCGAGCGGCTGACCGTCCACACCGGACGTCAGGTAGAGGGTGTCGAGCAGGGTGATCCGGATACCCGCGTCCCGCGCCGCCGCCACGAGCGCGTGGCCCATGGCGTTCGGGTCCGCGTACGGGGTGCCGTCCGGGTTGTGGTGCAGGTAGTGGAACTCGCCGACGCACGTGACGCCGGCCAGGGCCATCTCGCCGTACACGGCCCGGGCCAGCTCGTAGTAGCTGTCGGGGTCGAGGCGGGCGGCCACCTCGTACATGCGCTCGCGCCACGTCCAGAAACTGCCGCGGTCGTCATGCGTACGCCCGCGCAGCGCGCGATGGAACGCGTGCGAGTGCGCGTTGGCGAACCCCGGCAGCACGAGCCCGGGCAGCGGGGTGCCGCCCGGTGCCGCGCCCGGGGTCACCGCGGTGAACCGGCCGTCGGCCACGTCGATGGCGACGTCGCGCTCGACACGGCCGGCGACCCACGCGTGCTCGGCGAAGTACCTCACAGCAGCGCCTCGAGCACGGTCGCGAGCGCCTCGACGCCGGCCGCGCAGTCCTCGTCGGGGGCGTGCTCGGCGGGGGAGTGCGAGATGCCGGTGGGGTTGCGGACGAACAGCATCGCGGTCGGTACGTGCGCCGACAGCACCCCGGCGTCGTGCCCCGCCTGGGTCGGCAGGATCGGGGCACCGCCGAGGGTCCCGGCCAGCCGCGCGGCCAGCCCGGTGTCGAAGGTGACCTCCGGTGACACGGACTCCGGTTCCACCGCCAGCTCGGTGCCGTCCTGCCCGGCCCGTTCGGTGGCCCGCTTCACCACGGCCTCGACGAGCCGGTCCAGCGTGGCGGTGTCCGCGGCGCGCGCGTCCAGCCAGCCGCGGACCAGCGACGGGATCGCATTCGTGGCGTTGGGTGTCACCTCCACCCGGGCCACCGTGGCGTGGGCGCCGGCCTCCCGGGCCTCCTCGTTGGCGGCCAGCACGGTGGCCGCGTACGTGAGCATCGGGTCGCGCCGGTCGGCCATCCGCGTGGTGCCGGCGTGGTCGCCGGAGCCGGTGAAGTCCATCCGCCAGCGCCCGTGCGGCCAGATCGCGCTGGCCACCCCGACCGGCGCGTCCAGCTCGACGAGCGCCCGGCCCTGTTCGATGTGCAGCTCGACGACGGCGGAGACCCGGCCCGCGAGGTCCGGCAGCGCGCCGGCCGGCCGTACGCCGAGCGCCTCGCCGAAGGTGATCCCGTCCCGGTCGCGCAGGGCGGCAGCCTTGTCCGGCGAGATGGCCCCGGTCAGCAGCCGCGAGCCCAGGCACGGTACGCCGAACCGACCGCCCTCCTCCTCGACGAACGCGGCGATGCCCAGCGGCCGGCCCGGCTCGAAACCCCGCTTCCGCAGCGCGTCCACGGCGAGGAACGCGCTGACGATGCCGAGCGGGCCGTCGTACCCGCCGCCGTGCGGCACCGAGTCGAAGTGCGAGCCGGTGATCACGGCCCGGTGGCCCCACGGCGTACCCCACCAGGCGAACAGGTTGCCGTTGCCGTCCTCGGTCACCGGCAGGTCGCGCCGGGCCGCCTGGTTACGGAACCAGTCGCGCAGCACGAGTTCCGGCTCGCTGAGGGCGTACCGGAGATAACCGCCCGTGGAATCGCGGCCGATGGTCGCGATCTCCTGCCAGAGCCGCGGGAAGGCCGCGCTCATGATTCCCGCATCGGGATGTGCACCTGCGCCGCGGCGGCGGACTCGTAGCCCGCGTCGACGTGCCGGATGACGCCCATGCCCGGGTCGTTGGTGAGCACCCGTTCGATCTTCTGACCGGCGAGCGCGGTGCCGTCGGCGACGCAGACCTGCCCGGCGTGGATGGACCGGCCGATGCCGACGCCGCCGCCGTGGTGGATCGACACCCAGCTCGCCCCGCTGGCCGTGTTGACCAGCGCGTTCAGCAGCGGCCAGTCGGCGATCGCGTCCGAGCCGTCGAGCATGGCCTCGGTCTCCCGGTACGGCGACGCCACGGAACCCGAGTCGAGGTGGTCGCGGCCGATGACGATCGGGGCGGACACCTCGCCGCGCGCCACCATGTCGTTGAACCGCACGCCGGCCTTGTCGCGTTCGCCGTAGCCGAGCCAGCAGATGCGCGCGGGCAGGCCCTGGAACGCCACCCGCTCGCCGGCCATCCGGATCCAGCGGGCGAGGGGGTCGTTGTCCGGGAACAGCTCCAGCACCGCCCGGTCCGTGGCCGCGATGTCGGCCGGGTCGCCGGAGAGCGCCGCCCAGCGGAACGGGCCCTTGCCCTCGGCGAACAACGGCCGGATGTACGCGGGTACGAAGCCGGGGAACGCGAACGCCCGCTCGTAGCCGCCGAGCTGCGCCTCGCCGCGGATCGAGTTGCCGTAGTCGAAGACCTCGGCGCCGCCGTCGAGGAACCCGACCATCGCCTCGACGTGCCGGGCCATGCTCTGCCGCGCCCGGTCGGTGAACTCCTCCGGCTTCGCCGCCGCGTACTCGGCCGCGTCGGCAACGTCCACGCCGGCCGGCACATAGCTCAGCGGGTCGTGCGCGCTGGTCTGGTCGGTCACGATGTCGATGGGTACGCCACGACGCAGCAGCTCCGGGAACACGTCGGCCGCGTTGCCGACCACCCCCACCGACACCGCCCGCCGCTCGGCCTTCGCGGCGGTGGCCCGCGCGACCGCGTCGTCCAGGTCGTCGGCGATCACGTCGAGGTAGCGGGTCTGCACCCGGCGTTCCAGCCGCGACCGGTCCACGTCCACGATCAGGCAGACGCCGCCGTTCATCGTCACCGCGAGCGGCTGGGCGCCACCCATGCCGCCGCAGCCCGCGGTCAGCGTGAGCGTGCCGGCCAGGTCGCTGCCGTACCGCTTGGCGGCCAGAGCGGCGAACGTCTCGTACGTGCCCTGCAGGATGCCCTGGGTGCCGATGTAGATCCACGAGCCGGCGGTCATCTGGCCGTACATGGTCAGGCCGAGCTTCTCGAGGCGGCGGAACTCCGGCCAGGTCGCCCAGTCGCCGACGAGGTTCGAGTTGGCGATCAGCACGCGCGGCGCCCACTCGTGGGTGCGGAACACGCCGACCGGGCGGCCCGACTGCACCAGCAGCGTCTCGTCGCCCTTGAGTCGGTCCAGCTCGCGCACGATCGCGTGGAACGACGGCCAGTCGCGGGCGGCCTTGCCGGTGCCGCCGTACACGACGAGGTCGCCGGGGCGCTCCGCCACGTCGGGGTCGAGGTTGTTCATGAGCATCCGCTTGGCGGCCTCCTGCGGCCAGCCCTGCGCCGTGTACGCCGTACCGCGCGGTGCTCGTACCGTCTCCGGCATCCCGTCCTCCTTCACGCTTCGAAGATGTGGCGGCGGGCGGCCGTCGCCTCGAACTGCTCCAGGCGGCGCTGCGCCGGCTCCGGCGCGGCGTCACACATGGCCTGCAGCACCACCATGGCCAGCGCCATCGGGCCGGTGTGCAGGTCGAACACGAGCTGGGTGCCGACCGGCGCGCTGAGCACCACGTCGGCGGTCTCGGCGACCGGGCTGACCCCCGAGTCGGTGAGCGCGACCACGGCCAGCCCGGCGTCCTTCGCCTCCCGGATCGCGTCGAGCGTCTCCCGCGGGTAGCGCGGCAGCACGACCGCCAGCAGGGCGCTCGCCCCGGCGGCCCGGGCCTGGTCGATCCGGTCCAGCAGCATCGTCCCGCCGCTGTCCAGCACCCGGACGTCCGGATGCACTTTCGCGGCGAAATATCCGAAGTACGCGGCCAGCGGCGCGGCCGCCCGCAACCCCAGCACGGGCAACGGCCGGCTGGCCGCGAGCAGCCCGGCGGCCCGTTCGACGGCCCCGAGGTCGCTCAGCTCGTCGGCCATCCGTTCCAGATGCCGGGTCTCCGCCCGCAGCGCCCGCTGCATCGCGTTCTCCCCGCCGTCGGGCTGCCCGGCCGGCACCCCGGCCAGCGCCCGCAGCTCCCGGCGCAGCGCGGGATAGCCGGCGTACCCGAGTGCCATCGCGAACCGGGTCACCGACGGCTGGGACACCCCGGCCAGCTCGGCCACCTCGGCCGCGGACAGGTACGCCGCCGACGGCCCGTGGTGCACGAGGCTCTGCGCGATGCGTCGCTGCGTCGGGGTGAGCCGGGCGCCCTGGAAGAGATCGAGCACCCGCCCACCTGGCCTGACCGCTGCGTCATTCACACAAGCAGACTATGCATAAAAACTTTCACACCGCTAGTACCACTTCGGTGTCTGTCGAGAAAACCTGGCGACTGGCCGATCCCTGTCGGATAGCGGACTCCGGCAAGGGTTGTCGGCCGCCCGGCCTCGCTGGACCCTGTTCCGGTGCTCGGATGGTTACGTCGGCCCCGGTTTCTTCTGCTGACCGCGGCCCTGCTGTCGGCTGTGGTGGCCGGATTGCTGTTCCTCGTTCACGAAGGGCGGGAGAAGTCGGACCAGTGGGCCAGCATCGCCGCGGTGGTCTTCGCCGTGATCACGCTGGCGGACACCCTGCTGACCCGGGTCTGGAAAGGCGGCCGCCCGCTGCCGGTGACCGACGACATGGTCACCGAGGCGGCCGCGAACCTCGTTCGGGCGGAGCGGCGACGACGTCGCTCGGAGTACGAACTGCGCCGGATCGAGGATCCATGGCCGCTTCCGATCCGCTGGGCCCGAACCTCGAACGCGCGCTCGGTGACAGCGCGGTGGCGGGCGCTCCGGCGCACCGATGCCCCCGAGCCGTTCCTGCCGGACGGCGTGTTCACCGGCATTGCCGACGCGTACAGCGACCCGAGGTGCCCGGGACGGGTGGTGGTGCTCGGCGATGCCGGGTCCGGGAAGAGCATGCTGGCTCTGCGACTGGTACGTGACCTGGCGGATCGCTGGGCCGAGCCCGCGCGGATCCCGGTGCTCGCCTCCCTCTCGCAGTGGAATCCCGAGGTGGAGAGCCTGGAGGTCTGGCTGGCCGGCCGGCTGTGCGAGGAGAACTGGGAACTGCGCCGGGAGATCCAGACCCCGGACGGTGGCCGGCGTACCCTCGCCGCCGAGTTGCTCTCCCGCGATCTCGTCCTGCCGGTGCTCGACGGCTTCGACGAGTTGGCCGTGGAGCGCCGGGCGGCGGCGTTGCGCCACCTCGACGAAGTGTTCGGGCAGGCTCGCCCCTTCGTGCTGACCAGCACGTTCGACGGATACCGATCGGCAGGCGTCGTGGTGCGGCGCACGTCGGTCGTCGAGATCCTCCCGCTGGATCCCCGTGAGGTCGCCGATTTCCTCCACGACGGCGACCGGACGACCCGGGTGTACGAGCACCTGGCCTCGGGCTGCCCGTCACCGCTCGCGGACGCGCTGTCCTCGCCCTTGGCGGTCTGGTTGGCCGGTCGCATCTACGGCGCGGAGGACGCCGATCCCGACGAGCTGCTGGATGCTGCCTGGGCCACCGACCGGTCCGGCATCGAACGTCATCTGCTGAGCCGCTTCATCCCTTCCGCGTACGCGATCGGGCCCCGGGAGACGCTCCGCACGCAGATGCAGATCCGGCGGGTGACCCGGCATCTCACGGCTGTCGCCGCTCATCTCGAGCGGAGCGGCCGGCGAGGCTTCGCCTGGTGGCGTCTCCGCGACGAGATGACTGGCCCGCAGTTGTTGTTCAACCTCGGCCTGCTGCCGCTCTCGATCGTCCTGATCGGCCTGCGGCTGGCCGGCGTCGATCTCGACGACGTGGGACAGGGCATCTTCCTGGGCTTGCTGATCGGTGCTGCCTTCAGCGTGCCGACCTGGTTGAAGCGCGGGCCGAACCCGATGCCGCGCCGCCTCACCCTGGCCACGATCCGGTCCCGGCGCTGGATGTTGTGGCTGGGACTGCTGATCGCGGCGGCGTTCGGGTTCGGGTTCGGGGTGCCGTTCGGCCTGCACGCCGGGCCGCTCACCGGGCTCGTGGTCGGTGCCGGCTTCGCCGGGCTGGCCTTCGTCATCGTCGGCGTCAGCGTGGACACGTCGCCGGCGCGCGCCGGCAGTCCGGCCGAAACGCTGCGCGACGACCGGCGGTTCGCGCTCAGCATGGGAGCTCTGTACGCGGCGATGTCGGCGACGGGATCCGCAACTGTGATCGGGCCGGTCGGAGGTGCCGTCGCCGGCGTCACCGGGGCGGTCGTCATCGCCGGCTCCGGCGAGTGGTTGCCGTTCTGCCTGATTCGCGCCTGGTGGGCGCTGACCGGCCGTACCCCCTGGCGTCTGATGACGTTCCTGCACGACGCGAACAGCCGTGGCGTGCTGCGCACCTCCGGCGGCTACTACGAGTTCCGGCATGCCGCGTTGCAGCAGCACCTGACCACGAAGACGCCGGCCGCCGTTCCGGCCCTGGCCGAAGCGACGGTGGCCGGCGGCCAGGACAGGCCCTGGGTGTCCTGAATGGCTCAGCCGCCGGTCAGTACGCGGCCGTATCCGTCGAAGGAGAAGTCGGTGTAGCGCTGGTTCTGCCCCGTCCAGCCGGCCTTCGGCGCGAGGCCGGTCGAGGACGCGGTGAAGGTGACGAGCATGCCGGCTGCGGCCGCCGATGGGTAGCCGCCGACCTTCTCGTCCGGCGCGGTGGCTCCAGACCTGCGAACCGCTGCCGGTCAGGCCCGAGGACGAGCCGCGCAGCAGCACGGCCGTCCCCGCGTCGGCGTTGCTGCCGACGTCGCGGCCGTCGCCGGTGAGGTCGCCGACGGCGAGGGCGGAGCCGAACCCGTCGTCTGCGGCGGAGGTGCCAGGCACGCCCGGACTGCTCTTATTGATGTGTACGGCGCGCGTGAGCGCCAGCCCGTCCGCACTTCCGGGCAGTATCCAGAGGCCGCCGGCCTGCACCGAGCCCGCGTGGGTGTCCGGCTCGCACGTGGTGGCGATGACGAGGTCGTCGTACCGGTCACCGTTGAAGTTGCCCGTGGTCAGCTGATCTCCGGCGTTGCCGCCGCGGCCACGGGTGCCATGGCGGGCAGCCCGACCACCAGCAGAGCCGCACCCAGAGCCGCCGTGATCTTGCGCCGCACTTTCGCCCCCGTCTATCGATGTGCAGCGCAGTGCACGGGAGGCCGCCCGCTGGAGATGTCAAATTTTCTGTACACCAAGTCAAGAATTTGCTACCTTCGCCGTGTCAAACTTTGTGGACACGGGGAGGCCTCCGATGGCGTACGTGGAGAAGCGGGCCTGGATCAGGCTGGTGGTCGCCGTGCTCGGCTACACGGCGTACGTGATCGTCATCGCCGGCCGGCTGGGCGGCCGGGCGCCGGCGGACGTGCCCTACCGCGACGCGCTGCTCTGGACCGTCGGGCTGGCGATCGTCGCGTCGATCGTTGCCGAGATCGCCATGGGCTCGGTTCCGGGCACGTCCCGGGACACCGACGAGCGGGACCGGGAGATCGGCCGGCTCGGGGAGCACGTGGGCCAGTCGTTCGTGGTGATCGGCGCGGTGGCGGCGATGCTCATGGCGATGGGGGAGTGGGACCGGTTCTGGATCGCCAACGTGGTCTACCTCTGTTTCGTGCTGTCGGCGATCCTCGGCGGCATCGCCAAGGTCGTGGTCTACCGCCGGGGCGTGCCGCAGTGGTGAAGCCGACCCGGGTGACCAACCGCATCCGCTCGCTGCGCTTCGCCCGCGACGAGATGACCCAGGCCGACCTCGCCGAGCGCATCGGCGTCACCCGGCAGACCCTCAACGCCATCGAGCAGGGCAAGTACTCGCCGAGCCTGGAGGTGGCCTTCCGGGTCGCCCGGGTCTTCGGGGTGCCGCTCGACGACGTGTTCCAGTATCCGGAGACGTCCGAGGAGCAGCCGTGAGAGCAATCGTCCGCGACACGTACGGCCCGGCCGCCGGCCTGCACCTGCGGGAGGTGAGCCGGCCGCCGATCGGCGGGAACGACGTCCTGGTCCGGGTGCACGCAGCCGCGGTGGACCCCGGCGTCTGGATCTTCATGACCGGCCGTCCGCTGGCCGTCCGCCTGGCTACGGGCCTCCGCCGGCCGCGCGTCGCCGGCCTCGGCCGTGATCTCGCCGGAGTCGTCGCGGAGGTCGGCGCCGGCGTCACCGGGCTACGTCCGGGCGACGAGGTGTACGGCACCTGCGAGACCGGCTCGCTCGCCGAGTACGCGGTCGCGCGGCCGCAGCGGCTGGCACGCAAGCCGGCCGGCCTCACCTTCGAGCAGGCGGCGGCGGTGCCGATCTCCGCGGTGACAGCCCTGCAGAGCCTCGGCGTCGCCGGGGTGAGCGCCGGGCAGCACGTGATGATCATCGGCGCGGGTGGCGGCGTCGGCACGTACGCGGTGCAGCTGGCCCGCGCCTCCGGTGCCGTGGTCACCGCCGTGTGCAGTGGCGCCAGGGCCGAGCTGGTGCGCTCGCTCGGCGCCGAACACGTCATCGACTACACCCGACAGGAGATCACCGACCGCGGCGAGCGCTACGACGTCGTCGTCGACACCGCGGGGAACCGCCCGCTGTCGCTGCTCCGGCAGGTGGCCGGCGAGCGCGGGGCGATCGTTCTGGTCGGCGGCGGGCACGCGCGCGGGCGGTGGCTCGGCGGTTTCCAGCGGCAGATGGCCGCGCCGGTGCTCTCGCTGTTCG
Organism: Nucisporomicrobium flavum; assembly: GCF_016464385.1. Taxonomy (GTDB): domain Bacteria; phylum Actinomycetota; class Actinomycetes; order Mycobacteriales; family Micromonosporaceae; genus Actinoplanes; species Actinoplanes flavus_A. The sequence goes on from NZ_JADMLH010000016.1 coordinate 94,616, forward strand.
GCGCCGCCCGGGTGCTCGGCGTGACCGCGCGGGTGGACCGGCAGAGCATCGAGGAGCTCACCCCGTTGCTGGAGTCCGGAGCCGTGACCCCCGTCATCGGCGGGACCTATGCCCTCGCCGACGCGGCGGCCGCGCTCCGCGAGCTCGAGCAGGGCCACCCCACCGGAAAGATCGTCGTCACCATCGCCTGACGGGGTCGGAAGGGCCTGTGTCACGCTGGGCGGATGCGGATCGCGTCGCTGCACACGTACCCGGTGAAGGGTTGTCACCGCCTCGACCACGACGAGGCGGTGACCGAACCGTGGGGCCTGGCCGGCGACCGCCGCTGGATGGTGATCGACGCCGACGGGGTCGGTGTCACCCAGCGCGAGGCGCCCGCCCTCACCGGCCTGCATGCGGTGCCGCGGCCCGGCGGGATCGTGCTCAACGGCGTCGACGTCGCCGAGCCCGTCGACGCGCCCGAGACGACCGTGCATGTCTTCAGCTCTCAGCCGCCGGCCATGGCCCGGCTCGCCGCCGCGGCCCAGCCCCTGATCAGCGAGCTCGTCGGCCGTGACGCCCGGCTGGCCTGGCTCGGCGACCCCGCGACCCGGCAGGTGTCGTTCGCCGACGGCTTCCCCGTGCAGCTCGCCAACGAGGCGTCCCTCGACGCGCTCAACGCCCACCTCGACGAGCCGGTCCCGATGACCCGGTTCCGCCCCAACATCGTCGTCTCCGGCGCCGCTGCCTGGGCCGAGGACGCCTGGATCGGCGGGCGCCTGCGCATCGGGGATGTGACGTTCCGCGTCGCCGAGCACTGCAACCGCTGCGTGGTGACGACCATCGATCAGGAGACCGGCGAGGGAGGCCGGGAACCCCTGCGCCTGCTCGGCGCGATCCGCCGGTACGCCGACGGCCTGCGCTTCGGCATCCAGCTCGTCCCGGACGTCGCCGCAGGTGAGACGCAGGTCATCCGGGTGGGGGAGCCTGTCTTAAGCGTCCCTTAGAGGAGTTGCCCCGGGCCGCCGTACCCGCGCAGGATGCCTCAGCGTGACAGCTCATCGGCTCCTGCGTCCCCGCTGGCTCGCCACCGGCGGCGCCGTCCTCCTGGCCGGCGTCCTCGGGATCGCGCTGCTGCTGCAGAACGGCGGCGGCGCCTGCGCCGCCCCGCCGACCAGCGCCAAGCACAAGGGCAAGGCCACGTTCTACGACCTCGCCGGAGCGACGGGCAACTGCAACTTCAGACCCCCCGCCGACGACCTGTACGTCGCCCTGGGCCGCACCGAATACTCGGCGGCCCTGTCGTGCGGCAGCTACATCGACGTCACCGGCCCCAAGGGCAAGGTCCGAGTCAAGGTCTTCGACTCCTGCCCCGAATGCACCGTGGGCTGGCTCGACCTGAGCCGTACGGCCTTCAAGAAGATCGCCGACCCGGTCCAGGGGGTCGTCCCCATCACCTACCGCGCGGTCCCCAACGCGACGACCCCCGGCCCGCTCAGCATCACCTTCGCCGAGGGCTCGTCCCAGTACTGGTGGGCCGTCCTCATCGACAACCACGCCAACCCCATCAAGTCGGTCAAGGCGAAGGGCCCGGGCGGCTCCTGGATGACCGCCACCCACGCCGACTACAACTTCTGGATCATCGACCGGCGCACCGGCAGCGGCCCGTTCCAGATCAAGATGACCGACATCTACGGCAACACGGTCACGGCGAAGAACATCAAACTGATCCCGAAGAAGAAGCAGACGACATCCGTACGCTTCGCCGGCGGCTCGACGGTCGCCGAGGCCCCCTCGAAGTCCCACTCGCCGTCCCCGTCACCGTCCCCCTCGAAGAAGAAGCCGTCCCCGTCGGCCTCCCCGTCGAAGGCGCAGCTGGCCGAGGCGGCATCCGTGGCACCGACGCAGGAGGAAAACCTGGCGCTGGCCGCGGCCGCCCCCAAGCCGACCTGCTGAGCCAGCCTCTTTCACCTCGTCAAGGGCGACGACGCTGCAGCAGTGAAGCAATTTCCAGCTGGAACGGAAACGGCTCCTCGGCGATGAGCGTCTCACCCGGGCCGGTGACCACGGCGGGGACGTAGTGGTTGCCGGACAGCCGCTCGAGGTGCAACTCGACTGAGTCGTCCGGCTGTTCGACCCGCAGATACCAGCCGATCTCGGCGGCTGCGTACAACTGCGGTTTGAGCAGGCGATCCACCCCGGCATTGCTCGGCGACACGACCTCGATGACCAGCTTGGCCTCGGCGGCCTCCACCGTCGTACCGACGTCGTCGGTGTCGGCCACGACGAGGTCCGGCTGCACGATCCGCCCGCCGGCCAGCCGAAGGTTGACATCCAGCAGGACGAGGAGGCCAGCTTGCTCGGCCGCGGCGTAGAGGCCGGTCGCCAGCAAGAACGCGATGTGCTGATGGCGCTTGCCCGGCGCGGGGCCGACCCACAGGCCTCCGTCGATCAGCTCGATCCGATTCTTGGTCTGGCCGAGCGCGAAGTATTCCTCCTCGCTCCACGGGTCCGTTTGGCATCGGGACATTGTCGTGAAGCAAGTTGTCATAAGACTAAGAGGGTCGTCAAGTCGCCGCCTCCCGATTGCCGCCCCTAAGCCGTCCTGTCAGCGCAGGTCGAGCCACATGAAGACTTCGTCGCGGTCGTCGCCGGGGGCCACGCGCAGGGCGCCCGGGATGCGGCCGGTCACGCGGTAGCCCGCCTTGGCGTAGAAGCCTTCCAGTCCGTGCCCGTCGCGCAGCGTCACCTGCAGGCCGGCGAGGCCGAGCGCGCGACCCACCTCGGCGGCCTCCCGCAGCAGCGCCGCGCCGTACCCGCGGCCTTGGCTGCCGGGAAGCACCATGACCCGCTTGAGCACCCGCCAGTGCGCCTTGAGCTCGAAGCGGTTGTCGATGATGAGCAGGAGGGCGGCGAGGCGGTCGTCGTCCATGCCGATCAGCAGGCGGTCCGGGCCGGTGTCCTCGCCTTCAGTCCGGTTGTGGGTGGCGGCGGGGTGGTTGGACAGGGCGGCGAACGCGGCGGCGGCGACCGGGCGGACCTCGTCGGCGGTGACCGGGGCGACGAACCCGACCGCGCCGCCGGCGTTGGTGACGTCGACCCACAGGTCGACGATCTGCTCGCGGAGCCGTGGGGTCAGCGGGGGATCGAGAACGAAGGTCAACGCCATCCGCCCATCGTCCCGTCGCCCCGGCCCCTCGTGGCCGCGGCCCGCGTCACCGTGACGCGGGCCGCAGCCGGGGGCCGGTCATCCGAGCGCCCGCCGACGTGGGGGGTTAGGGGTCAGGCGGTGCACCACGGTGCCGGCGTTCACTGCGCAGGGCGCTACTGCACCTGCGCCTTCGTGTAGAAGCCACTGTCGATCAGTGCCTTCTCGTAGTTGCTCTTGGTGACGATCGCCGTGTCGAGCAGCGTGGACGGCACGACCTTCACGCCGTTGTCGTAGTCCTTGGTGTTGTTCGTGGCCGGCTTCTGCCCCTTCAGCACGGCGTCGGCCATCTGCGCGCTGGTCTTGGCCAGCTGCCGGTAGTCCTTGAAGATCGTCGAGTACTGCTCGCCCGCGATGATCGACTTCACCGAGGCGGCCTCGGCGTCCTGGCCGGTCACGACCGGATAGGGGTGGGCGGCCGTGCCGTACCCGTTGCTCTTCAGCGCGGAGAGAATGCCGATCGAGATGCCGTCGTACGGCGACAGCACGCCGTCCACCGTCAGGCCCGAGCGGTACGTCGAGGTCAGCAGGTTCTCCATCCGGTCCTGGGCGACGGCCGGCTTCCACCGCAGGATCGCGATCGTCTTGAAGTCGGTCTGCTTGCTGGGCACCTTCAGCGTCCCGTTCTCCAGGTACGGCTTCAGCACCGACATCGCGCCGTTGTAGAAGAACGTGGAGTTGTTGTCGTCCGCGGACCCGGCGAACAGCTCGACGTTGAACGGGCCCTTGGCCGAGCCCTTGGACCCGTCGGCGTTGAGCAGCTTCAGGCCGGTCAGCAGCGAGGTCGCCTGCTGCACGCCGACCCGGTAGTTGTCGAAGGTCGCGTAGTAGTCCACGTTCGGCGATTTACGGATCAGCCGGTCGTACGCGATCACCGGGATCTTGTTGTCCGCCGCGCTCTGCAGCTGGGTGGTGAGCGCGGTGCCGTCGATCGACGCGATGATCAGCAGCTTGGCGCCCCGGGTGATCTGGTTGTCCAGCTGGTTGACCTGGGTGGGGATGTCGTCCTCGGCGAACTGCAGGTCGACCTTGTACCCGAGGGCCTCGAGCTCCTTCTTGAGGTTCTCGCCGTCGCCGTTCCAGCGCTCCGAGGACCGCGTGGGCATGGTGACGCCGACCAGCGCGCCGGCGTTGTCGGTGCCGGCCGCCGCCTTCTTGTCCGTCGTCTTCTCGCTGGAACCACAGGCGGCCGCCGAGAAGGCCAGGACGACGACGGACACCGCCGCCACGATGCGGTTGGATCGCATGCACAACTCCTCAATGCCTGACCGGGACCGCCTGATCGGGCGGTAGAGGGCCGACCGTATGCAGCCCGGCGTTGTTCGTGTTCGGGGCCGATCGCTGAACAACAAACGGTGGACATCGGCGAGGACAATGGCGCGGACGAAGGGAGGCCCGGTGCCCCGACAGGAACGCCCTCTGGAATCCGAGGAGACGCCCCTGCTGCGATTCGCCGGCGACCTGCGGCGGCTGCGGCGGCGCGTCGGACTGCCCTCGTACCGGGAGCTGGGCAAGCGGACGAGCTACTCCGCCGCGGCGCTGTCCGAGGCCCTGTCCGGCCGCCGGCTGCCGAGCCTGGCCATCACCGCCGCGATCGTCCGGGCCTGCGACGGCGACACCGAGGAGTGGACCGAGCGGTGGCGCCGGCTCGCCGCTGCTCAGCCCGGCGCGGACGAAGCCGTACCCGTGCCGTATGTGGGCCTGGCCACCTACCAGGTGGGCGACGCCGACCGGTTCTTCGGCCGCGAGGCGCTGACCGACACGCTGCTGACGCTCGTCGACGAGCGCCCGTTGGTCGGGGTCTTCGGCTCGTCCGGCGCGGGCAAGTCGTCGCTGCTGCGGGCCGGTCTGGTCGCCCGCAGCTCACGCACCGCGATCGTGATGACGCCGGGCGCCGACCCGGTCACCGAGCTGGCCGTGGCGATCGCGAACCTCGCCGACGAGCCCGCGGACCGGGTCCGTACCGATCTCGCCGCCGACCCGGAGGCGCTGCGCGGCTGGCTCGCGAAGGCCGCCGCCGACGTGCTGCTGGTCGTCGACCAGTTCGAAGAGGTGTTCACGCTCTGCGACGAAGCCGCCCGGCTCTGGCTGATCCGGGCGCTGACCTCGGCCGCCGGACCGCAGAGCCGGGTGGTGGTCAGCGTGCGTGCCGACTTCTACGGTCATTGCGCCCGTCATCCGGAGCTGGTGACAGCATTGCACCGCGCCCAGGTGCTGGTGGGCCCCATGACCACCGAGGAACTTCGCTCGGCCGTCGCCGGACCGGCCGCCGGCGCCGGGGCCACGATCGAGACGGCGCTGGTGGCCCGGCTCGTCTCGGACGTCAGCGGGCAACCCGCCGTGCTGCCGCTGGTGTCGCACACGCTCGCCGAGATGTGGCGCCGACGCCGCGGCGTGGCCCTCACGCTGGCCGGATACGAGGACGTCGGCGGGATCGAGCACGCACTCGCGCGTACCGCCGAGCACACCTTCGAGCAGCTCACGGAGGACGACCGCAGCGCCGCACGGCTGCTGTTCCTGCGCCTGGTCGTGCCGGGCGACGGCACCGCGGACACCAAGCGCCGGGTACGGCGTACCGATCTGAACGTCCCCGCCGCCCTCCTGGACCGCCTCGCCGCCGCCCGGCTGATCACCATCGACCGCGACAGCGTCACCCTCACCCACGAGGCGCTGCTGCAGGCCTGGCCACGGCTCGCCGGGTGGATCGCCGACGACCGCGACGACCTGCGCGCCCTGCACCGGCTCACCGAGGCCACCGCCATCTGGGAAGCGCACGGGAACGACCCCGACACCCTCTACCGCGGTACCCGCCTCGAACAGGCCGCCCGGCTGCGCAACCGGCTCAACCCGCGCGAGCGTGCCTTCCTCGACGCCGGTCTCGCCGCCGAGGATGCCCGCGTACGGGCGGACCAGCGCACCACCCGCCGCCTGCGCCGGCTCGCCGCCGGGCTCACCGCCCTGACCGTCCTGTTGGCCGGGACCGCGATCGTCGCGCGGGCCGCCCAGCACAGGGCAGCCCGCCAGCGCAACGAGGCGCTGTCCCTGCGCGCCTCCGACGCCGCCCGCGACCTGATCGCCTCGCGGCCCTCCGACGCGGCGGCCCTGGCGCTGGCCGCGTACCGGCTCGCACCCACCACCGAAGCCCGCGACGTGCTGGTCCTGGCACACGCCGCGGCCGGCGCGACCACGCTGGGCCACGGATACACCCAGCCGCCGGGCCGGTATGCGGTCACCTACGACACCGGCACGCAGGGCGAACTGCTCTGGCAGCGCAACGGCGCCGCGTGGCGGCCGGCCGGCCGGCTGCCCGCCGCGAACGGCTACCTGCACCTCGGCAGCCTCGACGAACGCCGGGCGATCTACTGGACGGGCAGGACCGGCTCGTCCCTCTGGGACCTGACCGACCTGGACCACCCCCGCCAGATCGAGGTCCCGGCCGGTCTGGGCCAGCTCGACAGCATGGACCGTACGGGATCCCTGCTCAGCGCCATGAGCGCCGACAGAACGGCCCAGGTGTGGCGGGTGGGCGACCGGTCCATCCGTACGCTGCCCGTTCCGGACGTCAGCGGGACAGCGGTCCTCCCCGACGGCTCCGGCATCGTCCTCAGCCGGCACGACGGCGACCAGGACGCCATCGACCTCTGGACCATCGACGGCCGCCGCGTCGGCACCCTCCTGCGCGTCCCGCACCCGGCGGTCCTCCGAGCCGGACCGGCCGGGCTGATCGCCGTCACGTCGTACGCGGCCACCATCGGCATGACGATCCTGGACGCGACCGACCCCCGGGCCCCGCGAACCGTGGCGCAGGCCGGCGGCCTCGACGAGATGGCGAACGTCGCGTTCGACGCTGCCGGCCGTACGGTCGCCGTCGTCGACGGCGCGGAGGCCCGCATCTGGGACGCGGCGAGCGGGAGGGCCCTGCTCCGGCTGCGTACGCAGGGCCTGCGGCTCACCACGCCCCGGCTCGACGGAAGCGACCTGGCCGTCCTCGACGGCAGATCGACGATGTGGCACCTCGACGCGGACCTTGCCGCGGTGATCCAGCAGACCTGCGCGCGGTCCACCACCGTCGACTGGGACCGCTACTTCCCCGACACGAACCGGCGGCAGCTGTGCCCCTGAGTTTTTCCGACACCTTGCCGATATAGTTTCCGACGCGATGTCGGTAAAACTGTGGCAGGAGGACGGATGTTTCTGGCTCTGCGCGAGCTTCGCTTCGCGCGCTGGCGGTTCACGCTCATGGGGAGCGTCGTCGCCCTCATCGCGGTCCTGGTGGTGCTGCTGTCCGGGCTCTCCTCGGGTCTGGTCAACGACGGTGTCTCCGGACTCCGGCGGCTACCCGTGACCGCCTTCGCCTTCAACCACGACACCAAGCTGGACTCGGCGTTCTCCCGCAGCGTGGTGGACGGCGAGCAGCTCGATCGGTGGCGCCGGCAGCCGGGCGTACGCGATGCCACGCTCTTCGGCAACCTCCTGGTCAACGCCCGCAGCAGCCGCGGCGTACCCATCGATCTGGCCATGTTCGGGGTCGAACCGGGGTCCTTCCTGTCGCCCCCGGTCGCCGAAGGCGCCACACTCGGCGCCCCGGACGGCATCGTGGTGTCCCGGACCGCCCTCGCGGCCGGCCTGCGGGTCGGCGACACAGTCGTCATCGACCGGATCGGCACCCGCTTCACAGTGATCGGCGCGACGGATGACCAGCGCACGTACGGCCACGTCGACGTCGCCTACGTGCCCCTGGCGGCGTGGCAGCGTCTGCACCAGGGCGTCGGCCCCGGCGAGGAACTGCGCGCCTCGGCCGCCACCGAAGCCACCGCGATCGCCCTCCGGGCGGACGGGGACCTCGACCTCGCCGCCGGGGACGCCGCGGCCGGCACGACCAGCTACGACAAGGCAGAGGCGTACGGGGCTTCGCCCGGTTACACCGCGGAGACATCGACACTGCGCCTCATCCAGGCCTTCCTGTACGCCATCTCCGCGCTGGTCGTCGGCGCGTTCTTCACCGTCTGGACCATCAACCGCCGGCACGAGCTGGCGGTGCTGCGAGCGATGGGCGCCGCGCGGTCGTACCTGCTGCGCGACGGTTTGGTGCAGGCGCTGGTGGTGCTCGGCGCCTCGATCGGCGCCGGCATCGCCGTGGGAGTCGGGCTCGGCGGGCTGATCAGCGGCAGCGCGGTCCCGTTCGCCATCGAGGCGCCCGCGGTCCTGATCGCGGGCGTCCTGCTGGTGCTGCTCGGAATCGCCGGCGCGGCCGTCGCCATCGTCCGCATCGCGGCCGTCGACCCCCTGACCGCCCTGGGAGCGCAGCGATGAAGAACCGTACCGGGTTGACGCTGTCCGGCGTGACCGTCCGCCTGGGCGACGGCGACGCGACGGTCACCGCGCTGGACGAGGTGGATCTGACGGTCGCCCCGGGCGAACTGGTGGCCGTGGTCGGGCCGTCCGGCGCCGGCAAGTCGAGCCTGCTCGCGGTGGCCGGCGCGCTGACCGTCCCGGAGCAGGGAACGGTCACCGTCGACGGCCACGACGTCGTCGGCATGACGGTCAAGCAGCGCGCGGCGTACCGGCGCGACCACATCGGCTTCGTGTTTCAGAGCGGCAACCTCATCCCGGCACTGACCGCACTGGAGCAGCTGCGGCTCGTCGCCAAGCTGAGCCCTCGCCGCGCCGACGGCCGCGGCCCCGCCGACCTGCTCGCGGAAGTGGGCATGACGCACAAGGCCGACCGCCGCCCCCATCAGCTCTCCGGCGGCGAACGCCAACGCGTCGGCATCGCCCGCGCGCTGATGGGACAACCGTCGCTGCTGCTGGTCGACGAACCGACCGCCGCGCTCGACCGCGCGCGCAGCCACGACGTGGTGCGGCTGATCGCCGAACAGACGAAGGGTACGCAGGTCGCTACCGTTATGGTGACCCACGACCACGACGTGCTGGAACATTGCGATCGAGTGGTCGAGATGATCGACGGCCGGCTGTCCACCGGCTGAGCGAAGCAAGGGGGGAGGGCTTGTGCCGCGCATCGACGCACCGACGATTGCGGAGCACCGCGCCCAGCGCCGCCGGGCCCTCCTCGACGCCGCCCGCGCCCTGCTGGTCGACAACCCCCACGGGGCGCCGAGCCTCGCGGCCGTGGCCACCCGGGCCGGGCTGCCGCGCTCCTCGGTGTACGAGTACTTCCCCTCCAGCAAGGACATGCTCCTCGAACTGGTCCAGGAAGTCCTGCCGAACTGGTCCCGCCGCGTCAACGCCGCGATGGACGCCGCCGGCACCCCGGGCGAGAAAGTCCTGGCGTACGCCACGGCCAACCTGCGCCTGGTCGCGGAGGGCGAGCACGCCCTGGCCACCGCGCTGATCCAGTCGGTGCCGGGCGACCAGGTCGACGCCAGCACCCAGCTCATGCACGACCAGATGAGCCGTCCGCTGCACGCGGCCATCGAGCAGCTGGGCGTACCGGACCCCGCGGTGACCGCCCGCCTGATCAGCGCGATCGTCTATACCGCGAGCCGCATGATCGAGGACGGCGCGGACACGGCCGCGACCGACGCACGGGTCCGCGAGCTCCTGACCCCGTTCCTCCGCACCGCCGGCCACGCGCAATGATCCGCTCGCATGGCTGCAGCAGGCGCCCACCACCGGCCTCTGCACGACCTCGCCGCAGCCGCCGCGTACGCGCAACACCAAGGACTTCGTAGACACCGGAATATCGCTCATCGACCCCGTGGCAGGCGACGTCCACCCAAGCGCGCGGCCCCGTGTCGTCACCCTGTCGGACTTGCCGCCGTGCGCGCTATGTTGGTGATGTATCAGCGTCTTGTACATCACCAACAAGGAGGTCTCGTGGCTGTCACCCAGATTGATCTCGACGATGACGCGCTGGCTGAGGCGATGCGGCTCTCCGGCGCGCGCAGCAAGAAGGAGACGGTGAACCTCGCCCTACGGGAGTACGCCGCTCGCCATCGCCGGATCGCAGCGCTGGATCACTATGCCGCCGTGGCCCAGCATTGGGACTACGAGGGATGGCAGGACCTGCACAACGCCGGCAAGACACCCGCTGCATGATCCGCTATCTCGTCGACTCATCGGCACTGTGGCGGCTGCTGCGTGATCCAGACGTACGGACTGGCTGGGCTGATGTCATCTCCGATCACGCGATCGGGTCATGCCAGCCCCAACGCACCGAGTTTCGCCGTTCGGCCCGCAACCTTGACGAGTACGAACAGATGACCGCCATGTTCGTCGACCTCTATCCCGACGTCTCGGTACCGAAGTCGGCGTGGCAATGGGTGGAGTCCGCCCAATACCGCCTGATGCGTTCGGGCGCACATCGGGCGCTGTCGTGCGTGGACCTGCTGATCTGTGCCTGCGCCGCGGTCCGGGGGCTCGTGATCCTGCACGACGACAACGACTTCGCCGCGGCCGCGCGGCACCTGCCCGACCTGGCCGAACGACGAGTTCACTCGCTTCCCTGACCGGTCGGTGAGACTCAGGGACGCACAGCCCGGAACCCGCCTGATCGGCTCAGGCGCAATGATTTGGGGGCTTTGGACGGCGCCCATGCTAGCATTGCTATCAATTCTGAGCAGCGAGGAGATGAGGCAATGGCGGCCCTCAGCATCCGAGACTTGGACGACTCAGTCAAAGAGAAGCTGCGTCTCCGGGCTGCCCGGCACGGACGCTCCATGGAAGCCGAGATCCGCCTGATCCTCACCGCGGCCGCCACGGAGGAGGAGCAGCCGCGAAGGGACCTCTTCGGTGCGCTCACCGAACGGTTCGCGCAGCTCGGCGGAGTCGACCTCGACGTGCCGGCCCGCACCACCGCACCCCGCGCGGCAGACTTCGACGACTGATGATTGTCCTGGACACCAACGTCGTGGCCGAACTCATGCGCGCCGCCCCTGCGCCTGATGTGCTCGCATGGCTGCAGCAGGCGTCCAGCACGGGCCTCTACACGACGTCGGTCACTGTGGCCGAGATCCGCTACGGCATCGCACGGCTGCCGGACGGCCGCCGTAAGCGCGAGCTGCACCAGGCAGCCAACGAAATCTTCGCAGCCTTCCCCCGGCAGGTTCTGCCCTTCGACCTCGCCGCGGCCACTGCGTACGCAGACGTGGTGGCCGGCCGCGAGAGAGGGGGCAACCCGATGAGTGGGTTCGACGGCCAGATCGCCGCCATTTGCCGCTCCCGGGCCGCGACTCTGGCCACGCGCAACACCAAGGACTTCGTTGACACCGGGATATCGCTCATCGACCCGTGGCAGGCGACGCCGGCCTGAGACGTCCGCGTGCCCGCGGCGGAATCCGCCATGTGCGTCTGGTGGACGGACCGCATCTGCGGTCCGGACATTGATGACCGCGGGTGTTAACTTGTCGCAGGTGGAGCCCTATCGCTGGCGGTTGACGTGACCGGTCGGCCGCGGGCGCACGGCGGCGGTGGCGACGACGGCATTCCACCCGGTGGCCACCGCCGCGACGCGGGTGGTGGCGGGCCGCGGGGGAGGCCTGTGAGTGTCGCGCAGGCTCAGGCGGCCGTCGCCTTGTCGGCGCAGGCGGGACGAGCGAACCCCGCTGGTGGTTCACCGGGTCCCGCCCGCTCGCATCGAGGTGACTCCCAGCCGATGTCCCAGGCCATCGACCCTGAAGAGGCCAGGGTCATGGACATATACCAGAGGCTTGGCGACCAGCCGCCCGAGATCGACATCGCGACGAACGACGCCGCGTACGGCAGCCACGGCGCCCATACCGAGGACCGGCACGGGTTGTCGGTGCCGCTGCAACGCGATCCCGATCCGGAAGTGGCAACCGTACGGTCGAGGGCCGCATCTATGGCGACGCGCCGTGGCCGAACGCGCAGAACTGGTCGTACCGGTGGACCGACCCGGGGACGATGAATCGCACGGTCAATGCGTACCTGCGCGACAATTGGGAGGAAATCCGCAGCGATCTGGCACTCAACGGCGAACACGAGGGAAAGATCGCGGCGCGGAATGCGGTGGGGCAGGGCTACTACAACCCTGGGATGTACGGTGCCGGGCCGCGTTCGTCGACCTTCGGCGTCACCAGTATGGCCAAGATACGCATCAAGGTCGTGCCAGGCTCGGATCCGCCGATACCCTTCATCGTCACGACCTTTCCGTCCGGAACCTGAAGGTGGCTGACGTGTCCGAGCTTCCCGAGTCTCTTCGCGCGCGTATGCGGGAGCAGAACGCGGAACCCGCGATCGACGTCGTGCGGAACTTCTTGGGCTTCAAGGTCGCCGACGCGGAGGACCTCGACGAGATCCGGGCCGATCTGCGGCAGACGGCCCAGGCGAGCACGCGCAAGTTGCGGCGAGAGCTGGCAGCGTTCGAGGCGGTGCTGGCCGATCCCCCCGCGGCGCCGGGCGCGCTGGCGCGAATGGTTGCGTGGGAGGGCAACTGGGTCCTGGAGGATTCGTCGGACGCGGGAGCCGCCAGGTTCCTGGCGCAGCTGGCCCAGATGTTGCGGGAAGTCCTCGACGAGGCCGGCTGACGAAGTTTCGGTCCGGACGCAGGCTTCCGGCGCGCTGCAGCACAGCGGTACTTCACAGGTGCGGAAGACGGGACTCGAACCCGCACACCCTCTCGGATACGGGCACCTAAAACCCGGGCGTCTACCTATTCCGCCACTTCCGCTCGAGGCCCCATGGGCGATCGCTGGGTGCATTCTAAACGCTGAGCCCTCGATCGGCGCCGCCGATGGTCAGTTCGCCGCGGGGACCGCCGCGCCCGGCCCGGCCCCGCGCTCGGCATAGCCGCCGCCGCGCAACGCATGGCCCCCGCGCGGCACGGGCCGACGCCCGGCCTGGTGGCCGCGCACAGCACGGGCCGACGCCCGGCCCGGCGGCCGCGCCCGGCCCGGCGGCCGCGCACAGCACGGCGGCCGCCTCGCGGATCCAGGCCGCGTGACGGCCGCCGTGGGTCGACGGTCCGGCGGGGGGTGTGCTCAGTAGCGGAACATTGCCAGACTCTTCTGCAGGTCGTGGGCCACGCGGGCGAGTTCGTCGGCCGCGCCGGCCGTGTTGGCGGCCGCGTTGGTGGTTTCCGCTGCCGCTTCCGCGACCTCTGCCACGTTGGCCGCGATCTCGGTGGAGCCGCCGGCCACCTCGCCCACGTTGCGGGTCATCTCGTTGGTCGTGGCGGTCTGCTCTTCGACCGCCGCGGCGATGGCCGTCTGGGTGGCGTTGATCTGGTCGATGACCGCGCCGATCTCGGCGATGGCTGAGACGGCGGCCGCGGAGTCGTTCTGGATGGCGCCGACACGCGTACGGATGTCCTCGGTGGCCCGCGCCGTCTCCTGAGCGAGTTCCTTGACCTCGCCGGCGACGACGGCGAAGCCCTTGCCCGCGTCGCCCGCGCGGGCCGCCTCGATGGTGGCGTTGAGGGCGAGCAGGTTGGTCTGCTCGGCGATGCCCGTGATGATCTTGATGACCGAGACGATCTCCGCGGACGAGGTGCCGAGCTGCTGGAGGATGTCGCCGGCCTCGCTGGAGATGCGGACCGCCTGGGCCGCCACGTCCGCGGCGCTGGAGGTGCTGCGGGCGATCTCGCTGATGGAGGCGCCGATCTCCTCCGCGCCGGCGGAGACCGTGGTGATGTTCTGGCTGATCTCCTCGGAGGCCGTGGTGACCGCCTGGGCGCGACCGGCGGAGCGGGCCGCCGAGTCGTTCATCTGGCTGGCGACCGCGGTGAGTTCCTCGGAGCTGGAGGCCAGCGTGGTGACGTTCTCGCCGATGTCGCGCATGGCGGCGGTCAGCCGGTCCAGGGCGGTGTTGAGCGCTTCGCCCATGCGGCCGACCTCGTCGCGTCCCTTGACGTCGAGGCGCTGGTCGAGGCGGCCCTCGGCGAGGCCTTCGAGGACCTTGACGGTCTGGCCGAGCGGGCGGGCGATGGCGCGGCTGACGACGAGGGCGATGACGGTGGCGAAGACGACCGCGCCGGCGATGAGCGCGATGGTGATGACCTGCGCGACGTCGGCGTTGGAGCGTGCTTCGGACATCTGGCGCTGGGCCGCCCGGTCCTCGATCCCGGCGAGGTTGTTCAGCGCGACCGTGATCTTGCTGGTCAGCGGGTCGATGAAGTTGTTCTTGGCACCGAGGTACGCGCTCATGCTGTTCTGCTGGGCGGCCGGGACGAGCTGCTGGTCGCGGACCTTGCGGTACTCGGCGAGGCCCGCCGTGAACGCGTTGCGGTCGTTGGTGGTGCCGGCAGTGGCGTGCCCGGTGTAGGCCTTCCAGTTGTCGTCGATGTCCCGGTCCAGGCGGCTGATCGCCATCTGGACGTTGCTGACGTCGGCCAGGGGGGAGCGGAGGATGAGGTCCTTGGTCAGCGACGTGGCTTCCTGGACGTCCGCGCGGACCTCGCCGATGAGGTCGATGGCCTGGGTGTTGCCCTCGTACATCCGCTCGAGGCGGTTGTTGGCCGAGTTCAGCTCGAGCAGGCCGAACGCGCCGACGGCGATGACCAGCAGGCTGAGCACGCCGAAGCTCGCGATCAGCTTGTGCGACACCTTGAGGTTGCGCCACAGGCGTGGACCACGCCGGCCGGCCCGCCTGCCGGGCGCGGCGGCGTGCCCGGGCGCTCGGCGGCCACGGCGCGGCGTCGACACTGCGGCGCCGCGGGTCGAGTCGCTACCGCGGCGGGGCTTGCCACCCAGGCGCAGGCGGCGGGTCGGCTTGGCGGCTGTCGGCATCGGCGCTCTCCACGGAAATGGTCTGTAGGGCTCGTCCCCGGCCTTGAAGAAAGGGTCGTGGACAAGCCCCGTCGCGTACCGTTTTTATCGGCACCCGACCTCAGGATCCGCGAAGTTCGCCCGGAAAGTCAGTCGATAGCGAGATCCCGTCGCAGCTTTGCCACATGACCCGTCGCCTTGACGTTGTAAAGGGCGCGTTCGACGACGCCGTTCTCGTCGATCACGAAGGTCGAGCGGATCACGCCGGTCACTGTCTTGCCGTACATCTGCTTCTCGCCGTACGCGCCGTAGGCGCTGAGCACTGCCTTGTCCTGATCGCTGACCAGAGGGAACGTGATGGCGTCGCGGTCGCGGAACTTCGCCAGCTTGGCGGGGACGTCGGGGGAGATGCCGACGACCTGGTAGCCGGCGGCCTGCAGGGAGGCCAGGGAGTCGCGGAAGTCGCAGGCCTGCGTGGTGCAGCCGGGGGTCATGGCGGCGGGGTACGCGTACAGCACCACCTTGCGGCCGCGCAGGTCCTTGAGGCTCAGCGTGTCGCCGCTGTCGGTGGGCAGGGTGAAGTCGGGGGCCGGGTCGCCCGGCGAGAGCCGCTCAGTCATGCGGTCGACGATATCGGGGCGGGCGCGGCCGAGGGCAGCCGCAGCAGCCCGGTGGCCACCATGCCCGCGCCGGCGCCGGCCGCGGTCAGCACGGCGGCGCGCGCCAGCCAGCCCGGGCCGGGGAAGTTCACCACGGCCTGATGGAACACGCCTGCGTCGCCGAGCCCGCCGAAGATCGCCAGGGCGGCGCCGCCGAGCAGCAGCAGGAACGGCGTACGACCGCGCAGGGTCAGCACTCCGGCGGCGAGGGCGAGCACCGCCGCGCCGATCGCCGGGGCCGTACCCTCCGCGCCGAGGCTCGCGCGCGTGACCGCGTACCCGAAAGTGATCGTGCCTGCGACCAGCGCGACCGCGCTCACCCAGCGGATCCGGCGGCGGCCGAGGGCGGTGACCGCCAGGCCCAGGGCGGCCGCGCCCAGCCACCAGCACCAGGCCGCGGGTGGCGGCTCCCACGTCAGCGTTCCGCGTACCTCGATGGTGGTGACGCCCTGCCGCAGCGGCACGGACCAGTCGCGCAGCTTGTGCGCCCGGGTGGGGTCGGCCTGCGCCTGTGGCGGCAGGCCGGGGGTCAGCCAGTGGGTGCGCTGGTCGTGCCAGCGCACGCTTCGGTCGGTGGAGATCCGCTGCCACTGCGGGGCAGCGGCCGGATCGGCATTCGACGGTACGGGAGTGTCACCGTCGAGCGTCCGGTTCAGGTACGCGGCGGGAGAATTGACGTTCTGGTACGTGCCGTCGGACCGCACCTCGAGGTACGGCTCGTTCCGGTAGCCCAGCACCTCGACCGTGCGCCCGGTGTCGTTGGTGAGCTCTAGCCGCGCGCCCGCCTCCACCGCCCGGACGCTCAGGCCGGGTACGGACATGCTGAGCCCGGTCACCTCAGTGCGGTACGCGGTGGCGTCGGGGGCGTCGCCACCGTGGGCGGATGCGGGACCGGCCGGCACGACGAGCGCACCGGCCAGCACCGCGGCGAACAGGAACCCGCTTCTCACGCGCCGGCCGCTCCGACCGCCGCGCTCAGCGCCTCGGGGGTGGGATTGTCCAGCTTCTTGCCGGCGACCATCACGGTGGGCGTGCCGGTGACCCCGCGCGACGAGGCGGTGTCGGTGACCTTGGTGGCCCACGCCGTGTACGTCTTGTTCTTGATCGCGTCGGCGAACGCCTGGTCGGTGAGGCCCACGGACGTGCCGAGCTCGATCAGTTTGGCGTCGTCGAGGCCCGCGCTGTTCTCCGGCGGCTGGTTGGCGTACAGGACGTCGTGGTACTCGAGGAACTTGCCGCCCTGCGCCGCCGCGGCCGAGGCCCCGGCCGACCGGGTCGAGTACTCGGTGCTGGAGTAGCGGTCCAGGATCGCGATGGGGTGGTAGCGCACGGTCACCTTGCCGGCGTCGACGAGCTGGGTGAGCGTGGGGCCGGCCCCCGTCTCGAACTGGTGGCAGGCCGGGCACATGAAGTCCTCGTAGATGTCGATGTTCACGGGTCCGCTGCCGCGGGCGAACGCCGTACCGTCATCGACCGCGACGGTCGGCACGGTGAGCTTGCCGCTGGTGTCCTTGTCCCGGCTCGCGGCCGCGGCCCACCCGATGAAACCGGCGATGACCAGCACGGCGACGACGCCGATGGTGGTCCAGAGGGTGACCGTACGGCGGCGTTCGCGGGCCAGTTGCTCCTGCACGATCCGCTTCGCCTGCGCGCGTTCCTTGGTGCCCTTGCTCACTGGTCGTCCCCCATCAGGATGCCGTCGATCGAAAAGCGGGTGCGCGGTCGCCACAGCAGAATTCCGGCGAGCGCGAGGAAGCCCAGGTCACGGGCGATGTCCAGGCCGTACGCGGGCTCGGCGCCGGCGCCCAGCGCGCCGCCGGTGCTGAAGCAGCCGCAGTCGATCTGCAGGCCGCGGACCCACGCCGAGACGATCCCGGCGATGAAGATCACCAGCAGGGCGGCGGAGATGCCGGCGCTCAGCCGTACGGCCAGGCCCGCGAGGAGCAGCAGCCCGAGCGCGATCTCCAGGAACGGCTGGGCGGCCCCGATGACCTTGGCCACCTCGTACGGGAAGATCTGGTACGCGTTGACCGCCCGCCCGGAGGCGGCGAGGTCACCGACCTTGAGTCCCCCCGCGATCAGCCACACCGCGGCGAGGCCGAGCCGCGCCACGGTGGAGATCCACGGCCACACCTGCGTCGCCCGGGCGGTCTGCCCGATCTCCATACCCACGCCCCCTTAGTCGGCGCCCGGCGTCGCCAAGTTCCGTCTTACCGGCTGGGGGTTCCCTGTGTGACGGGTCGAAGGTCCCGACCGGGGCCGTCAGCCGGCCTGTGCGGCACCGCCCGCGTCCGCGCCGTTCCGGACGTCAGCCGGCCTGGGCGGCGGTGACGGCGGCCACCAGCTCCTCCCGGGCCCGGGCCACCCGGGAACGAATCGTGCCGACCGGAACATCCTCCACCGCGGCGGCTTCCGCGTAGGACAAACCGAGCACTTGGGTCAGCACGAATGCCGTACGCCGTTCCTCTCCCAGCCGGCGCAGCAGGTCGGCGGCGCCGAGCCGGTGCGCGGGATCGGGATGCCGCGGCGGGTCGGCCCAGGCCTGCGCGGCGAGCCGGGCGTCGAGCCGGCGGCGGCGCACCACCGCGCGCAGATGGTCGGCGCAGGTGCGCCGGGCGATGCCGAGCAGCCAGGTGCGCACCGAGGCCCGCGCCTCGAAGCCGGGCAGCGCCTTGAACGCCCGCAGATACGTCTCCTGCGTCAGGTCGTCGGCGGCGCCCGGGTCGACCAGCGCCGCGGTGAACCGCCAGACCTCGGCCTGCGTGCCCCGGACCAGGGCGGCCTGCGCGCCGGCGTCGCCGGCCCGGGCCCGTAGCGCCAGCGCGGTGAGGTGGTCGGCTGTCACCCGGCCGATCGTACGCGGACGAGAAATGTCGCACCCGTGCGGAACTATGGGCGCTGCCCGGACGACCATCCTGCGTCCGCCTGCCGGGCAGCGCGGCGACCGCGTTGCCATGACCGTTGAGCCATCGGGGAGCATTGCCCGCATGACCGTTGATCGACGCCGGGGCATGGCCGCCCTCGCCGGGCTGGTGTTCGGGCTGCTCTGCGTGGTCCTGGGGCCGGCCGGCCCGGCCAGCGCGCACGCCGCCCTCGTGGCCAGCGACCCGGGCAGCAACACGATCGTGCCCGACGCCCCCAACAAGATCACGCTGACCTTCAGCGAGTCGGTCCAGCTCATCTCCGGCAAGATCCAGGTGCTGGCACCCGACGGCAGCCGCGCCGACCAGGGCGAGCCGCAGGCCGCGGGCAGCACGGTCACCATCCCGCTGCGTTCCGGCGGCGGCCGCGGGACCTACCTGGTCAGCTACCGCGTGGTCTCCGCCGACAGCCACCCGGTCGCCGGCACCCTGACCTACTCGGTCGGCGCGCAGTCCACCCCGCCGGGCGAGGACCAGATCGCCGAGTCGGTCGACCCGGTCGTGCGCGCCCTGATCCCGGTCGGCAAATACCTCGGGTACGCCGGCCTGGTGCTGCTCGTCGGCCCGGTGCTGGTGCTGGCGCTGCTGTGGCCGCACCGGCTGTCCCGGGTGGGGCCGGCCCGGCTGGTGTGGACCGGTGTGGGTCTCGTGCTGGGCAGCACCGTCCTGGCGCTGTGGCTGCAGGCCCCGTACACGACCGGCACGGGGCTGTTCGACGTCTCCGGCGGCGACCTGCGCGACGTGCTGGGCAGCACGTTCGGCGCGGTCATGCTGGTGCGTCTCGGCGTGATCATCGCTGCGGCGTTGCTGCTGCGGCCGCTGCTGACCGGCTCCGGCGGCGACTCCCGTGCCGACCTCGCGCTGCTCGGCGTCCTCGGCGTGGCGGCGCTGGCCACCTGGCCGCTGACCGGGCACCCCACCGCCTCGCCGGTCGCCGGGGTCTCCGTCGTGGTCGACGCGATCCACCTGGCGGCGATGTCGGTCTGGCTCGGCGGGCTGGTCATGCTCGTCGGGTTCCTGCTGCGCAGCGCCGACGAACGCGAGCTGGGCGCGATCCTGCCCATCTGGTCACGCTGGGCGGCCACCGCGGTGGCGGCGCTCATCCTGGCCGGGACGGTGCAGGCGCTCATCGAGATCGCGTCCTTCAAGGGCCTGTACGACAGCACGTACGGGCGGCTGATCCTCGTGAAGGTGGCGCTGGCCGCGACGGTGATCGGCGTGGCCGCGTACTCGCGGAAGCTGGTGCGCAGCCGCAGCGCCGAGACCAGCCCGGGCACCCTGCGCCGCGTCGTGGCGGCCGAGCTGGCCATCACCGCGGTGGTGCTCGGCGTGACGGCCGCGGTGGTGCAGATCGCGCCGCCGCGCACGGCCGAGGCGGCGGAGACCGCGCAGACCAGCACCACGATCACGCAGACGATCTCCGACGACGCGATCAGCCTGCAGGTCGACGTGTTCCCGGCGACCGTGGGCAACAATTCGCTGCACCTGTACGCGTACACGCGCGACAACAAGCCGCTGCCGGTCGTCGAGTGGACCGCCACGGCGGCGCTGCCCGCCAAGGGCATCGAGCCGATCGAGGTGCCGCTGCTGCGCATCACGGACTTCCACGCGGTCGGCGACATCGCGCTGCCGGCGGCGGGGGAGTGGACGTTCAAGTTCACCGTACGCACCAGCGACATCGACCAGTCCACGCTGACGATGAAGGCGACCATCTCGTAACCGCCCCCTTTCCGATGAGGCCCGCGCTCGTGGAGCGCGGGCCTCTGTTTTTGCTCGTCAGCGGCGCATCTCATGCTTATAGGGTCTAAGTAACCGTTTATCCATTTTGGTGTTATTTGGGTCTGTATGGTCTGCGCAGTACGCACCGAGAAGGGGGAGATCGAGATGCGGGTGCTCCGCACGATCCTCGGCATGCTGTTGCTGACCGCCGGGCTGCCGGCACTGCTCGCCGGGGGTGCCTTCTGGGCCGCCATGCAGCACCGTGACGCGGGCGGCGCCTTCAGCGGCACCATGCAGCGGGTGGCGACCTCCGGCTACGCCGTGGTCGTCGACGACGTGGACGAGCTGCTGCGCAAGGACGCCCCGTTCGCCCGCGTCGGCGACACGCGGCTGCGCATCACGGCCACCTCGGGCGACGCCCCGGCCTTCGTGGGCCTCGCACCCCGCGACCGCGCCGACGCGTACCTCGCCGACATCCCGCGCATCTCCGTCTCGGCGATCGACCTGGGCACGGGCGCGCTGCCGGTGACCAGCAAGCTCGTACCGGGCACCCGCGCCCCCGAGCAGATCCCCAACCGGGAACGCTTCTGGCTCGCCGCGGGCGTCGGCTCGGTCGACTGGAACCCGACCATGCTGCGCGACACCCGCTACAGCCTCATCATCATGAACCCGGCGGCGCAGCCGGGCGTACGCCTCGAGTCGACGGCCGCCGTCCGCCCCGGCTGGCTCAACCAGGCCACCTGGGCGCTGCTCATCGGCGGCACCCTCCTCGTGATGCTCGGCATGATCATCCTCGGCTGGCCGGCCCGCCGCCGCGAGGTCGTCTACGTCGTGGAACCCAGCCAGGTCCCCGACCTGATGCAGGCCATCGGCGCCCCGCTCCCGCTGAGCCGCGTCGGCGGAGGCCGCCACTCGGCCACCCACCGCCCCCGTACGCTCGCCGATTGCCAACCCCGAAGCCGCCCGCCGGCGCTGACGTGGCCGCCCGCGAGCAAGACCGGCAACCCTTCGGAGCGGGGCGCGGCCATCCCGATGCCCGCGACTGCTTCCGCCGCTGCTCCTGCGCCTGCTGCTCCTTCTTTGGCTACCGCCTCGGCCGCCGCTTCTGGTTCTGCCGCTTCTGGTTCTCCGGCTCCTGGTTCTCTCGCTTCTGGTCCTCCGGCTTCCGTTTCTCAGGCTTCCCTTTCTCAGGACGCGGCCGCGCCGGCTCCGGGTGCGCCGCTCGGCCTCATCACGCCGCGCAACACTCCGGCCCCTGACGCTTCGCCGTCGGAGCCGCACGGCGCCCGTACGCCGGCCCGCCGCCGTCCCGCCGGGCCGCAGCCCACCGACCCGCCGATCTTCCAGGCGTCGGCGGTCGGCGCCTGGGTGGCGGAGACCGCTGCGGCCCGCGCTCGCGAGACTGAAGTACGCGCGGCTGCTGCGTTGAACGCTTCCCGCAAGGGCGGGGGAGAGCAGGCGGCGACCTCCCGGGCGGCCGCGACCCAGGCTGCCGGCGCGGCTTCGAGCGAGCCTGTTCCTGCCAGGACTCCGGGCGCTTCCGCCCCTGAGGCTCCGGCCGCTCCTGTGGCTCCGGCCGGGGCGGCGGGCGGTTCGGGTACGGCCTCTTCCGCGGCTTCTCCGGTGCGGCCGACCGAGTCGGTGCCGGACGGTTATGACGTTGTCGTGGTGGGACTGTCGGTGCCGAAGGGCGCGGAGCCCGGAGCGCCGGCTTTCGTACCGCCGGCCTCGGCGCCCGCGGCCGCGGTTACGGACAAGCCGACTGCCGAACCGGCGGCGGCGGGCAGGACCGAGGCGACGAAGCCGACTGCCGCCCGCGTTCCGGCTGAGCCGGCCACGGTGGACAGGCCCGAGGCGACGAAGCCGACTGCGGCGAAGGTCGAGTCGAAGGACCCGGCCGAGCCCGCGGTGGATTCGCTCCCGGCGAAGCAGGGCACCGACACTTCGCGGCAGCCGGCGGTGACTCCGTTGGCGCCGTCCGCGACGAAGCCGGTACGCCCGGCGAAGGCTGCCCCACGAAACGCGCTGTTCGGCGGCCCGCCGACGAACGCGTGGGCAGCGACCGGCCTCACCCGCGCCGACTCCGGCCGCGTGGGCGCCGCCGCCGACGCCCCGAAGCCACCCACCCCGCCGACGGCTCCCGAGAGGAAGCCGTCCACCGCCCCGGCGCCGCAGTCGTCCACCCCGGCCGCAGCCAAGTCGCCGGCTGCCCCGGCCCCGGCAGCGAGCCCGGCCCCGGCAGCGAGCCCAGCCCCGGCAGCGAGCCCAGCCCCGGCTCCGGCTGCGGCCAAGCCGTCGGCTGCGGCCAAGCCGTCGGCTGCGTCCATCCCGCCCGCCGCGAAACCGTCGATCCCGTCGACCGCTCCGATCGCGAAGCCGTCCGTTCCGCCGGCCCCGCCGGCAGCGAAGCCGTCGACCGACCCCGCCGCCGCCCCGAAGCCGCCGCAGCACGACGCGGCCGGGACGCCGGTCAAGCCGGTTCAGCCGACGGAGGCCTTGCCTGCGGCCAAGGCGGAAGTCCGGCCGGCACCCGGCGACGGGGGGACGGCGGCTGCGCCGGCCAAGGGTGACACCGCGCCGACGCCTGCCAAGCCGGTCTCTCCCGCCCCGGTTCCCTCGGCACCGGTTCCGGCCCCGAGTTCTCCCTCGGCGCCGAGTTCGCCGGCTCCTGCTCGTCCGGCCGTACCTGCGCCGTCGCGGCCGACCGAACCGGCTCGGGAGCCGGTGCCGGCGGGCTCGGCCAAGGGGGAGAGCGCCAGGCAGGCCTCGCCGGCTCAGGGTCAGGGACACGGCGAGAAGGTCGCGGACGGGTCGGAGGCTCGGATCGCCGGGCAGCGTACCGAGCAGCGCAGCCCCAGTGCTCCGCTCGCTCCGGTACGGGCAGACCAGGGCAAGACGACGCCCAGCCAGAAGCTTGCTGAGCAGCTGAAGAAGCAGCCCGAGCAGCCTCAGGTCACCGACCAGCACAAAGCCGGTGCCCAGCACGACCCAGCCGCCCAGCCGAAGGCGGCAGAGCAGCCCGCGGAGCAGGCCAAGCCCACGGGGCAGGCCAAGGTGGCCGAGCGGCCTGCGGAGGTCGCGCAGGTGCAGGTCGCTGAGGGTGCCAAGCCGGCGGACCGGCCGAAGGCGGCTGCGCCGAAGAAGGGGCTTCTCGGCAGCTACAAGGACGAGGTCGCCGAGTTGCTCAGCGGCGGGAAGGCGAAGCGGCGGCGGAATGTCACCGCTTCCGGGTTGCCCGCTCCCGATCCGGAGATGCAGGAGCCTCCGATCAAGCTGACCCGGCCGCCTCGCCGCAGCCGGGGGACAGGCAAGGACTGACCTGACGACATAGAGGAAGCCCCGGGCGTAGTCGCCCGGGGCTTCTGTCTTGACGCGATGAAACAGGGGAGCCGAAAGGGCCCTCCGCGCTGCCGACGCGGAGGGCCCTTTACCGGGGGAACGGAGTAACCGAAGGGGGGCTTCGTCCGTTAAGCACAGTTTAGCGCCTCGACGGGCGAAGTGGGTAGTCCTGGGGCTAATACGGACAATCTAGGGTGAATAAGCGTTCGGGTCCCGAACAGGTGGGTACGGTGCCACGTGGCCGCGCATGCCGCCCTGTACCGCGTAGGCTGATCGCGTGGCGGATCTTCTGGTATGGATCGACTGTGAGATGACCGGGCTCGACCTCGGCAAGGATGCCCTGATCGAGGTGGCGGCCCTCGTCACCGACCCGAACCTGAACGTGCTGGGCGACGGCATCGACCTCGTCATCCACGCCGACGATGCCGCGCTCGACGCGATGCCCGACGTGGTCCGTGAGATGCACGCGAAGTCCGGCCTCACGGACGAGGTACGCCGCTCCACGGTCACGATGGCCGAGGCGGAGGAGGCCGTCCTCGCGTACGTGAAGCAGTTCGTGACCAGCCCGCGCACCGCCCCCCTGTGCGGGAACTCGATCGCGACCGACCGCGGTTTCCTGGCCCGCGACATGCCGGCGCTCGACGGCTTCCTGCACTACCGCATGATCGACGTCTCGTCGATCAAGGAGCTGGCCCGCCGGTGGTATCCGCGCGTGTACTTCGGCCAGCCGCAGAAGGGCCTGGCGCACCGGGCGCTCGCGGACATCCGGGAGAGCATCCGGGAGCTCGAGTACTACCGCCGCACGATCTTCGTCCCGCTGCCCGGCCCGGACGTCGACCAGGCCCGAGCCATCGCCGCGGAGCTGTAACCCGCGCCGCCCCCGCCCGGCAACAACTGAGCCGCCGCGCCGACCCGGGCCGAGCCGAGCCGCGCCGCGCCGACCCGAGCCGGGCCGGGCCCGAGGCCGTGCTGCTCGGGGCCGGGGGCGACCGCGGCACGCCGGGCGGTAACCCGGTCGACGGCCGGGCGGGGGATCCGGCTATGCTTGTCCGGCGCACGCTGCGGGGGCTTCCTCGCCGGCGGCATGGTGGTCGTAGCTCAGCTGGTAGAGCACCGGGTTGTGGTCCCGGGGGTCGCGGGTTCAAGTCCCGTCGATCACCCCAAGAAAAGCCCGCTCCTAGGAGCGGGCTTTTTGCTGTCCGGAAGCGGATGTCAGATGGATCGGGGCTTTTGTCATGCATCGCCCGAGCGGGTCCCCGCGGCGGACCGCGAGTGAGTAGGGTCTGGCCCTCTTCCACCGCACGGGGGTTAACACCGAATGACCAGATACCTACGATTGGTAGTCGCATCGGCCGCGGTTCTGCTCGGGTCGGCCGTCCTGCCGGGGGTCGCCGCCGCGGCTCCGGACACCCCTGATTCCGTACGCCTGGAATCGGTCGGTCTGCGCTCGATCGAGTCCGGGCGCATGCACGGGCTGGACTTCCGCCCCGGCGGCATCACCCGTGATCCCATGGGCGTGCACAACCGCAACGGGTCGACCGTCGACGGCCTCGTCGCGCACCTGACGTTGCCCAGCGACGACATCGTGTTCGCCCGCCAGTACGACAACTGCTGGTACGCGCTCGACGGCAAGCCCGATTCCGCCTGGTGCGAGTTCGACGCGAAGATCCCCAACCGGGCCACGTTGCAGCTGGCCGGGCCGGTCGTGAAGGCCACGGACGACGCGGTCCAGGTGGTCGACGACATGGTCGTCGTACGGTGGGTCAGCCGCGCCTGGGCGGAGGCGGCAGGCGGCATCGAGGCGCTGGCCAACGAGGACGCCACCGAGGGCACCTCCGCCGTGCGCGGCGCCGAGGGCACGTTGACGCTGGAGCCGGGCTCCCCGTGGCTCAGCACCTTCATGGGCGCCTCCACCATGTTCCCGGTGCACGTCAAGGCGACCGCGGGACCGTCGGGCGCCCCGAACATCCTGCCGCCGTCGAACCCGGACAGCGCCGACCTCGAGGCCGTGCAGGAGCGTACGACCGCAGGCGAGCGCCCGGCGGTCCAGGACGGCGAGCGCGGCAAGGTCGTACCCGGCGTGATCGGCGTGCGCAACGCGGGCGACGCGGCGGTCGACGGCCTCGTCGTCGAGCTGCGCCTGGCCGACGAGGACATGGTCTTCGCCAAGAGGTACGACAACTGCTGGTACGCCCTAGAGGGCAAGCCGGACTCGGCCTGGTGCGAGTTCGACCGCGCCCTCGCACCCGGCGCCACGCTGAAGCTGGCCGACGGCGTGGCGATCGCCACCCAGCAGATCCTCGGCGACATCACCAAGGACATCCGTTTCCACTGGGTGAGCGCCGGCTGGGCCGAGGGCCACGGCGGCATCCGCGACCTCGCCGAGATGTCCGCCACCCCCGGCACCGGCGTGGTCCGCGGCACCGAGGGCACGCTGACCCTCGAGACCGGCCCGGCGGCCCTCAAGCCCGGCCTCACCGGCCCGGTCGACTACATCCTGTTCACCGTCCCGCCGCTCGGCGACCCGGCCACGACGCCGCCGGCAACCCCGCCCGCGACGCCGGGCACGGGCACGGGCAATGGCGAGGGCGGCGGGGGTCTGCCCATCACAGGTACGCAGACCGCGGTCATCGCGGGAGTCGGCGGCGGATTGCTGGCGGCAGGCCTCATCGGGTACGCGACAGCCCGCCGGCGCAGAACCCGCTTCGTGGCCTGACCGGCCTCGTCGTCGGCGCGAGACGCCCGCGAGCCACCTGCACTGTCCGGTGTGGTGGCCCGCGGGTACGAAAAAGCGCCGTTGCGAATTCCACGGGGGAAGAACTCGCAACGGCGTTGTCAGTGAGAGTAGTCGATGGAGTGTCAATCGTCCATCTCGGCCGTCGAAAATGGCGCAACAGGCACCACGAGCAGGGCCGGTATGCCCGTGCCACCCCTCAGGTAGGGGTCAGTCGATCGCGGGACGTTCCCCCGGGCAGCGGCTCTCCGGGTCGACCGCCCGCAGGATCCGGCGGCTGATCTCGGTCAGCTGGCGGGCCTGCGCCCTGGTCAGCGGGTCGAAGACGTACGTCCGGGTCGCCTCCACATGGCCCGGTGCCGTCTCCCGCACCTTCTCCCACCCGGCCTCCGTGAGGATCGCGAGCGTGAACCGCCCGTCGGTCGGGTCCGGGGTTCGGCGTACCCAGCCTCGTTTCTCCAGGCGGCCG
This sequence comes from Nucisporomicrobium flavum, assembly GCF_016464385.1. Taxonomy (GTDB): domain Bacteria; phylum Actinomycetota; class Actinomycetes; order Mycobacteriales; family Micromonosporaceae; genus Actinoplanes; species Actinoplanes flavus_A. Next base: position 121,328 of record NZ_JADMLH010000016.1, read on the forward strand.
ACCGCCTGGGACATCCGGGGGAGGGAGCCCTCGGCGAGCATCGCCAGGTGGCTCATCCGCATGCTGCGCTCCGGCGCCTCCGACAGCGAGGCCATCGTCTGGTACTCGAAGAGGCTGATGCCGGCGTCGCGCTGCAGCTGGGCGTCGAGGGCCGACGGGAGCCGTACGAGCAGGCCGGCCAGCGTGTACCAGGTCTGCAGCTCCTCGGCGTCCAGCCAGCGCGGCTCCTCCATGGGCTCACTATAACTTAAGCAATTAACCGAACATGGCTTGCATGTTTAAGTAACGACGCACTACGGTTCACTCAACTGTTGAAGTCATTCGAGCCCTTTGGGGGCAGTATGGGCACCGTTCTGTGGGTGATCGCGATCCTTCTCGCCGTCGCGTTCCTGGCGGGCGGGGTGATGAAGCTGGTGCAGCCGAAGGAGAAGCTGGCGGCGTCCGGCATGGGCTGGGCCGAGGGCTACAGCGCCGGCGCGGTCAAGGCGATCGGCGCGCTCGAGGTGCTGGCCGCGATCGGGCTGATCCTGCCCGCGGTGCTGGACATCGCTCCGATCCTGGTGCCGCTCGCCGCCACGGGCCTCGTGCTCGTCATGATCGGCGCGATCGTCACGCACGCCCGCCGCGGCGAGACCCAGCCGATCATCATCAACGTGGTCCTGCTGATCCTGGCCGCCGTCGTGGCGTGGGGCCGCTTCGGCCCGTACTCGTTCTAGCTTGCCGGATCAGCAAACAGATTTGCCGAACCAACAGCCTTTGCCCATCATGGTCGCCGGGTGGAAGACGTCCGCAACTGGGAAAACCCGGGGCGCGGCGCCGCCCGCCCTGTTACCGTCCGCCAGCGAAGCCGCGACCGCGCAGCGAGCAGGACCCCGGTCGCGGCCCTCGCCGAAGAACTGACCTGACGCCGCCCGCGGGGGAGATGCGCGGCCATCGGCGCCCGCCGCACTACCGGAGAGATTTGCTTGTGACCAGTCAACCCGTGGCCGCGCCCGACAAGCTGGACGCCGCCGTACTCAAGATCGCCGGGGTCGTGGTCCTCGGCGCGATCATGTCGATCCTCGACGTGACCGTGGTGAGCGTCGCGCTGCCCACGTTCCAGACCGTGTTCGACGCCTCGTACGCCCGGGTCGCCTGGACCATGACCGGCTACACGCTGGCGCTGGCCACGGTGATCCCGCTGACCGGCTGGGCCGCCGACCGGTTCGGCACCAAGCGGCTCTACATGACCGCGCTCGTGTTCTTCACGCTGGGCTCCGGGCTGTGCGCCACCGCTGACTCGATCGGCGAACTCATCTCGTACCGGGTGCTGCAGGGCCTGGGTGGCGGCATGCTGATGCCGCTCGGCATGACGATCATGACCCGGGCCGCGGGCCCGCAGCGGATCGGCCGGCTGATGGCCGTGCTGGGCATCCCGATGCTGCTCGGGCCGATCGGCGGCCCGATCCTCGGCGGCTGGCTGATCGACATCGCGAGCTGGCACTGGATCTTCCTGATCAACCTGCCGATCGGCGCGGTCGCGCTGCTCTACGCGTGGCGCGCGCTCGCGAAGGACGCCCCGGAGCCGTCCGAGTCGTTCGACTTCATCGGCATGCTCATGCTCTCGCCCGGTCTGGCGCTGTTCCTCTACGGCGTCTCCTCGCTGCCCGAGGCCGGCACGTTCTCCGCTACCAAGGTGTGGCTGCCGATGGTGGCCGGCGCCCTGCTCGTGGTGGCGTTCGTCCTGTACTCGTTCAAGCCGAAGCACCCGCTGCTGGACCTGCGCCTGCTGCGCGACCGCAACCTGACGGTCGCGTCGATCACGATGGCGGTGTTCGTGGTCGCGTTCATGGGCGCGGGCCTGCTGTTCCCCAGCTACTTCCTGCAGGTACGCGGCGAGTCGACGCTGCACGCCGGCCTGCTCATGGCGCCGCAGGGCATCGGCGCGATGGTGACCATGCCGATCGCAGGCACACTGGCCGACCGGATCCCCGTGGGCCGTACGGTGCCGTTCGCGATCGTGCTGATGGCCGCCGGCTTCTTCACGTTCACCCAGGTCGGCACCGACACGTCGTACGTGCTGCTGTGCGGGTCGCTGTTCGTCATGGGCCTGGGCATGGGCGGCACGATGATGCCGATCATGACTTCGGCGCTGAAGACGCTGACGAACCAGGAGGTGGCCCGCGGGTCGACGCTGCTGAACATCGTGCAGCAGATCGCCGGGTCCATCGGCTCGGCGACGATGTCGGTGATCCTGACCAGCGACCTGAACGACTCGCCGGCCATCCCCGGCGTGGTGGACCCGCAGACCGGCGCACCGGTCACCGAGGCGGGCCTGGCGATCGCCGCGCAGCAGAACCCGGCGCTCACCCAGCAGTTCCCGGTGGAGCCGAGCGTGCTGCAGCGCGGGCTGGAGTTCGTGGCGGACGCCTTCGCGTCCACGTTCTGGGTGGGCTTCGTGCTGATGCTGCTCACGCTGGTGCCGGCGTACTTCCTGCCGCGCCGCCGTCAGGTCGCCCACCTGAACGACGACGCGCGCAGCGGCGAGGCCGCACCCACCCCGGTGGTTCTGCACTGAGAAAAAGGTCCAGGTCGGCGTAGCTTGTTGGTTGGCAGCTCACTCCAGCACACCGGCGAGGAGTCAGGCGATGAACAAGCTCATCAACGACCCGTCCACTGTGGTGTCCGACGCGCTCCGCGGGATCGCCGCCGCCCATTCCGAGCTCCATGTCGATCACGAGAACCGGGTCGTGCATCGCGCCGACGCCCCGGTCCGCGGCAAGGTCGGCCTCGTCTCGGGCGGCGGCTCCGGGCACGAACCGCTGCACGCGGGCTTCGTCGGGCCCGGGATGCTGGACGCCGCCTGCGCGGGCGAGGTCTTCACGTCCCCCGTACCGGATCAGATGGTGGCCGCCACCAAGGCGGTCGACGGCGGCGCCGGGGTGCTGCACATCGTCAAGAACTACACCGGCGACGTCATGAACTTCGAGATGGCCGCCGAGCTGGCCGAGGCGGAGACCGGCGTGTCCGTGGTCTCCGTCGTGACCGACGACGACGTGGCCGTGCAGGACAGCCTCTACACGGCCGGGCGCCGCGGCGTGGGCGTCACCGTGCTGGTCGAGAAGATCGCCGGCGCCGCGGCCGAGGAGGGCCGCCCGCTCGCCGAGGTCGCCGACGTGGCGCGCAAGGTCAACGCGAACGGCCGCAGCATGGGCGTGGCGCTGACCTCGTGCACCGTCCCCGCGGCCGGCAAGCCCACGTTCGACCTGCCCGACGGCCAGATGGAGGTCGGCATCGGCATCCACGGCGAGCCGGGGCGCCGCCGCGTGCCCACCGCGCCCGCCGCGGAGATCGCCGAGATGCTGGTGCAGCCGATCCTCGCCGACCTCGACTTCACCGGCGGCGACGGTGTGATCGCGTTCGTCAACGGCATGGGCGCCACCCCGCTGCTCGAGCTGTACGTGATGTACCAGGAGGTCGCCACGCTGCTGAGCAAGGCCGGCGTGTCGATCGCGCGGTCGCTGGTCGGGCCGTACATCACCAGCCTCGACATGGCCGGCTGCTCGGTGACGCTCGTGAAGGCCGACGACGAGCTCCTGCGCCTGTGGGACGCACCGGTGCAGACCCCGGCGCTGCGGTGGGGGCGCTGATGGACGCCGCAGCTGTGGCCGCCTGGCTGCGCGAGTTCGCCCGGCTCATCGCGGAGAACAAGGAGCTGCTGACCGAGCTCGACTCGGCAATCGGCGACGCCGACCACGGCACCAACATGGACCGCGGCATGACGGCGGTGCTGACCGCGCTCGACGGCGCGGCCGGGACCCCGGGCGCGCTGCTCAAGCGCACCGGGATGACGCTGGTCAGCACGGTCGGCGGCGCCAGCGGCCCGCTCTACGGCACCGCGTTCCTGCGCATGGCGACGGCCGCCGGCGACGCCGACAGCCTCGACGCTGAAGGCTTCGCCAAGGTGCTGCGCGCCGGTCTCGACGGGGTCGTGGCCCGCGGGAAGGCCGAGATCGGCGACAAGACGATGATCGACGCGCTCACCCCCGCGGTGGACGCGCTGGACGCCGCACTCGCCGACGGGCAGCCGCTCGGCGAGGCGCTGCGGGCCGCGGTCCGCGGCGCCGAGCAGGGCCGGGAGGCGACGATCCCGCTGGTCGCCCGCAAGGGCCGCGCCAGTTACCTGGGCGAACGCAGCGCCGGCCACCAGGATCCGGGCGCCACCTCGGTGACGATGCTGGTGGCGGCCGCCGCGAAGGCGCTCGGGGCCTGAGCCCGATGGTCGGCCTGGTGGTGGTCAGCCACAGCCGCGCGCTGGCCCGCGCGGCGGTGGCGCTGGCCGCCGAGATGACGCAGGGCCGGCCGGTGCCGCTCGAGATCGCCGCCGGGCTCGACGAGACCACCACCGGCACCGACGCGGTCGCGATCACCACCGCGATCCAGGCCGCCGACCGCGGAGACGGCGTCGTCGTGCTCATGGACCTCGGCAGCGCCGTGCTCTCCGCCGAGCTGGCGCTCGAGATGCTCGACGACGACGCCCGCGAGCGGGTCGTGCTCTGCGCGGCCCCGCTGGTCGAGGGTCTGGTCGCCGCGGTGGTCACGGCCGCCGGCGGCGCCGGCCGCAAGGAGGTCGCCGGGGAGGCGATGGGCGCGCTCGCCGGCAAGCTCGCCCACCTGGGCGGCCAGGAACCCCGCCAGCCGGAAGGTACGGGCACAGACTCCGACGCCGATTTCGTGGTGCGGATCCCTCACGGACTGCACGCCCGTCCCGCCGCCCGCCTCGTCACGCTGGCCCGGGACTTCGACGCGCGGGTGGAGCTCCGCAACGGCACGACCGGATCGGGCTGGGTGCCGGCGTCCAGCCTCTCCCGGGTCGCCACCCTCGGCGTCCTGCCGGGGCACCGGGTCGACGTCCGCGCGTCCGGCCCGCAGGCGCGGGAGGCCGTCGACGGGATTCTCGCCCTGGCCGCCGCCGACTTCGGCGAAACCGAGGGGGACAGAGCCGTCCCCGAGCCGCCCGCCCGCGCGCCGGTGGGCGCCGGTGTGCCCGCCTCCCCGGGCATCGCCGTCGGCCCGGTCCGGCACGCCGCGTCCGCCGTGCCGGAGGTTCCCGACGAGCCGTACCGGGGGGCTGAGCAGGAACGCGGCCGGATCGAAGCGGCAACCGCCACGGTCCGCGACGAGCTGAGGAGGCTGCGCGCGGCCACGGCCCGGGAGGCGGGCGAGGGGCACGCCGGCATCTTCGACGCCCACCTGCTGCTGCTCGACGACGCCGACCTGCTCGACGACGTCCGCGCCCGCATCGACGACGGCTCCCCGGCCCCGCGAGCCTGGGCCGATGCCACCGGGCGGGTCGCCGCGGAGTTCGACGCGCTGGAGGACCCGTACCTGCGGGGGCGGGCGTCCGACGTGCGCGAGGTCGGCTCGCAGGTGCTGCGTACGCTGCTCGGCGCCGGTTCCGCCGCCATGCCCGGGGCGGGAGTGCTCGTGGCCCCCGATCTCAGTCCGGCGGAGGCGGCGGTCCTGGATCCCGAGCGGGCGGCCGGGGTGCTGCTCGCGTACGGAAGCCCCACGTCACACGGCGCGATCCTGGCCCGTACCCGGGGAATCCCAGCGGTGGTGGGCCTGGGCCCGGCCATCCTGGAGGTCCCGGACGGCACGCCCGTCGCGCTGGACGGCGGCACCGGCGAGGTCGTCGTCGCCCCCGCCGATTCCGTCGTCGCGGAGTTCACGAAGCGGTCCGCCGAGCAGGCGTCGCGGCGCGATCGGGCGGCGGCCCGCGCGTCCGCACCGGCGGCGACCCGCGACGGCGAACCGCTGACGGTCGGCGCGAACGTCGGCTCGGTGGCCGACGCGCGGGCCGCCGCCGGCAGTGGGGCTGACCTGGCGGGCCTGGTCCGCACGGAGTTCCTCTTCCTCGACCGCGACGCGGCGCCCGATGCCGACGAGCAGGAGGCCGTCTACCGGCAGATCGCGGAGGCGCTGGGCGGCCGGCGGCTCACGCTGCGCACCCTCGACGTCGGCGGCGACAAACCGCTGCGCTACCTGCCGGCGGCCGCGGAGGCCAACCCGTTCCTGGGCGTACGCGGCATCCGGCACTCCCTCGCCCACCCCCACCTCCTCGCCGACCAGCTCCTCGCGTTCGTCCGGGTGGCGTACGACGTGCCGGTCAGCGTGATGGTCCCCATGGTCAGCACGGTCGCCGAGGTGGTGACCGTGCGGCGGATGCTCGACGAGGCGGTCGCCCGGGCGGGCCGCGGAACCCCGCCCGGCCTGCGCGTGGGCGTCATGACCGAGGTGCCCGCCACGGCGCTGAAGACGGCCGCGCTCACGCCGTACGTGGACTTCTTCAGCATCGGCACCAACGACCTCACCCAGTACGCCCTGGCCGCCGAGCGGGGCAACGCCGCGCTGGCCGGGCTCGCCGACGGCCTGGACCCCGGCGTGCTGCGCCTGATCGACGCGGTGTGCCGCGGCGCGGACGGCAGGGCGACGGTCGCGGTCTGCGGCGAGCTGGCGTCGGACGAGGCCGCGGTGCCGCTGCTGGCCGGTCTGGGCGTGCGGCAGCTGAGCGTGGTGCCGCGGATGGTTCCGCTGGTGAAGGAGGCCGTCCGGGCCACGGACCTCGCCGCGGCCACCCGGGCCGCCGCCCGGGCGCTGGACGCCCCGGACGCCGCAACGGTACGCGGGCTCATCCCTTGATAACGATGCATGCCAATTTCGTCTGACGGGTTCCCCTGACCCCTTTGGTCACTGCATGCTGATCGAGGGGGCACTATGAGTGAACATGGCTTGCCACCGCAGGTGCTGACGGAGATCGACAGCCCGGTCCGGGAGACCCGCCTGACCGGGGTGGAGGAGCTGGCCCGGCTCGCGTACGGTGCCGACCTGGCCACGGCCGCGGCTGCCCGGGCCGTCCTCACGCGCCTGACCGGCGATGACAGCCGGAGCGTCGCCGCCGCCGCGGCCGCCGCGCTGGAGCGCACGTCGCTGCGCCTCGAACCGGACCGCGTCGACTTCGGCCAGGTCGCGTCCGGTACGCCGCGGCTGCTGGCCGACGTGCTGGTCACCGGTCCGCCGCTGGCCTTCGCCTCCGCCTCGGTCGCCGTGTCCGGCCCGGGCCTGCGCGCGGTGCTGATCGGCCGCCGGCTGCGCATCGAGTGGCAGCCCCGGACGTCCTGGCTGGACGGTGCGGTGACCGTACGCGGCCACGCCGGCTGGGCGGAGGTGCGGGTGACCGGCCAGGTCGAGGCCGCCACCACCGAGGTCGAGGCGCTGCTGGAGTCCGCCGGCGACTCCGGGTACCTGCCCGAGGGGCGGGTGACCGTCCTCTCCCCGCCGCCCCCGCGCCGTCGCCGCCGGGGCGCCACCGCCCTCGTGGCCGGGCTGACCGCGCTCTTCGTGCTCGGCGGTGTCGGCGTCGCCGTGGCGCTCACGCGGGACCGGCCGGTGCTGCGTAGCGAGGCCGCTCTGCCGTCCGTCGCGGCCACCGCACCGGCCGAGCCCACCCCCGCGTCGACGACCGGCGCCGCTCCCGCGCCGGCGGCCGTGGCCCGCGTACCGCTGGCCGCGCGCGTGGTCAGCGTCGCCAAGCCCGCCGTCACCGGCACGATCCGGGTGGGTGACGAGCCTGAGGGCGTGGCCGTCGCACCGGACGGCTGGACGATCTACGTGGCCAACCAGAACTCGCGCGTCCTGTCCGTCGTCGACACCCGGACGCGGCGGGTCAGCTCCATCTGGCTGCGCAACACGCCCCGGTTCGTGACGATCTCCCGGGACGGGGAGCTCGTCTACGTGTCCATGTATGAGAAGGACAAGTCGGGCAGCGGGATGGCCGTGGTCCGCGCCGCCGATCGCAAGGTCATCCGGTACGTGGCCACCGGGCAGCAGCCGTACGCGCTGTCCGTGGGCCCGGACGGCCGGGTGTGGGTACCCATCCACAGCCAGCGCAAGGTCGAGGTGTACGCACCCGGCCGCACGGAACCGGCCGCGCAGGTGACCGTCCCGCCGAACCCGCACGCGGTGGCGTTCTCCGCCCAGCTCCATCGGGCCTTCACCGCCAACCACGAGTCCAATGCGCTGTCCATCATCGATACGCAGACCGACCGGCTGCTCGCCTCCGTACCGGTCAGCAAGGCCCCGCACAGCGTCGCGGTCGCCCCGGACGGCCGGACGGTGCTGGTCGCCGGCTACGAGGCGGACACCGCCGACCTCATCGACGCGGTCACCATGCGGCGCATCGGCCCGCTCCGGGTCGGCGACATGCCGCAGAGCGTCGCGTTCGCCGCCGACGGGGCCCACGCGTACGTGGTCAACGAGGGCGACGACACCGTGTCGGTGCTCGACGGGCGTACGGGCAAGGTCACCGCGACCGTGGCCGTGGGCGGCAGCCCTCGCACGATCGCCGTCGCACCGGACGGGCGGTGGGCGTACGTGTCCAACGGCGACGACGACACCGTCTCGGTGCTGCGCGTGGGGGAGTGACGCGATGATGACGACGGCGGGCTGGATCGCGCTGGGCATCACCGTGTTCGGCGCCTTCAGCTACGCCACCGCGTCGATCCTGCAGGCCGTCGCGGCCCGCCGCAGCAGTGGCACGGTCGAGACGATGCGCCACCCGCTGTACCTGCTCGGCATCCTCTGCGACATGCTCGCCTGGATCGGCGCGATCGTCGCCCTCCGCGAGCTCGCCGTCTACGTCGTCGAATCGATCCTGGCCGGGTCGCTGGCCATCACCGTGGTGGCGGCCCGCATCGTCCTCAAGTCCCGCCTGCGCGGGCGCGACGTCACGGCCGTCATCGTCTCCGTCGCCGCGCTGACCGTCCTGGCCATGTCCGCCGGCCCCCAGCACGACGTCGTGGCCACCACCGCCCTGCGCTGGTCCATCTGCGCGGCCGCGCTCGCCATGGCGGTGCTCGGCTGGAGCGCGGCCCGGGCCGCGCCGGCCGGGGTGATCGCGGCGATGGGCGGGCTGTGCCTGGGCGGTGCGGCCATGACCGGCCGCGCGCTCCCGCGCGCGCCGATGGACATCGTCACGGACCCACTGACGGCGGCCCTGTTGACGTTCGCGGTGACGGGCATGCTCATGTACGCCCACGCGCTCGGCAAGGGCGAGGTCGGCCCGGTCACGGCGATCCACTGGACCGCGGAGGTCGTCGCGCCGTCCGCCGTCGCCCTGCTGCTGCTGGGCGACAAGGTGCGGACCGGGTGGGAGATCCCCGCGGCGGTCGCCGTCGTCGTCACCATCGCGGCGGCTGTCATGCTGGCCCGGGCGCCGGCGAGCGAGGCGGCCGCGGGCGAACCGCTGGCCCTCGAGTGCCCGCTGACCCCGTCGATCGAGGCGCCGCCGCTGCCGGTGCTCGCCCGGGCGGGCATCCCGGTGGTCGCGCACCGCGCCGGCACGACGGGTGAGCGGATCATCTGGTGGGGACCGCCGCCGATCTGGCGCCCGCCGGCCCGGCCCCGCCCGGCGTCGCAGCCCGCGAGCCGGCTGTAACGTACACGTTTTGCCGGCGGGCGGATCGGTGAAGGCGTCGGCATGCCCTCCGCCACCTCGCAAGCGCGCGGCGCCGCCTCCCGCGCGGCCGACAACACCTGGCTCGAGCGCCTCATCCGCGCCGGCTTCATCTGCTACGGCGTGCTCCACCTGCTGTTCGCGTACCTCATCGCGCAGATCGCCTTCGGGGTCGGCGGCGCGGACGGCGACCAGTCGGGCGCGATGCACAAGCTCGCCGGGAAGCCGTACGGCACCGCGCTGATCGTGGTCCTGGTCGTCGGCCTGGTCGCGCTGGCGGTCTGGCAGCTGCTCGAGATCGTGACCGTACGCAGCCACCTCGAGCGCCTCGCGTCCGCCGGCCGGGCCGCGTTCTACCTCTACCTGGGCTGGAACGGCGTCAAGGTGCTGCGGGGCAAGAAGACGTCCAGCGCCGACACGCAGCAGGACGCCACCGAGGGCCTGCTCGGCTCGGACCTGGGCCGCTTCACCGTCGGGCTGGCGGGCGTGGTGGTCGCGGCGATCGGCGTCGGGCTCGCCTACGCCGGCCTCACCCGGCGCTTCGAGAGGCACCTCAAGATCAGCCGGATGAACGCGGCGACGCGACGGGTGATCGGCCGCCTCGGCACCGCCGGGTACACCGCCAAGGGCATCGCGTACGGAATCGCCGGGGTGCTGTTCGTGGTGGCCGCCGTGCGGTACGACCCGGACAAGGCCCGCGGCCTGGACGCCGCGCTGCAGGAGCTGGCCGAGCAGAGCTACGGGACGTGGTTGCTGCTGCTCACGGCCGCCGGCTTCGCCGCGTACGGTTTGTTCGCCGTCGGTGAGGCCCGCTACCGCAAGGTCTGAGATTTCTCGCCGGCCCGTGCAACGTTTGGTCCGACGGCTGACGTTCTACCTCCGTCATGAGGGAGGCAGCCGAAGGTGAAAGCCGAAGACGAGCAGGCGTTCCGGGAGTTCGTGACGTCGCAGATGGCGTCGCTGCGCAAGCTGGCGTACATGACCTGCGGTGACTGGCACACGGCGGAGGACGCCGTGGCCAACGCGCTGGTCAAGTTGTACCCGCGCTGGCGCAAGCTGGAACGACCCGACCTGTACGCGAAGACGATGGTGTACCGGGCCGCGATCGACGAGAGGCGCCGTCCGTGGCGGCGCGAACGGTCGGCCGGCGAGGCGCTGCCGGACGTCGCGATGCGGGATCCAGCCGGCGCGACCGACGAGCGGTTGCGCATCCGCGCCGCCCTCGAAGCGGTGCCGCCGAGGCAGCGGGCCGCCGTGGTGCTCCGGCACTACCTGGGCCTGAGCCTGGAGGACACCGCCGGGGTTCTCGGCTGCAACGTCGGGACCGCCAAGAGCCAGACGTCGCGCGGGCTGGCCAAGCTCCGCGAGCTGCTGGCCGCCGAACGCATCAATCTCAGCGGGGGACCGGTAGAGGAGTGGACCAGTGCAGTTGCATGAGATCGTCGACGCGGTGACCGCCGACGAGCCGCCCCTGGCACACAGGGTCGACGACATCATCGCGGCCGGCCGGCGGGCCGAGCGCCGCCGCCGGGCCGGGTTCGCCTCGGCGGGAGCGGCCGGCCTGGTCGCCGTCGCGGTGGGCGGCGTGTTCGCGCTGTCGCCCGGCGGCAGCCCGGCCCCGGACGGCACCCGTACCGGCACCGTCGGCGCGGCGTCCAAGGGCACCAAGGCCGCCGCCACGTGGGGCGCGTCGGAGCCGTTCACCTTCACCTTCCAGGGGTACGACGCCGGCAAGTTCCAGGTGCAGGACCCGATCGTGGCGTCGACCGCGTACCAGATCGCGTCGGTCTACGAGAAGGGCCGCACCACGAACGACAGGCCCTCGACGGAAGACGCGACCGGCGGCCTCGAGGAGAAGAAGCGGGGCGGTGGCGACCCGACGCTGTACGCGTACCTGACCCTCTACCGGCCGGGCGCGTTCGACCCCTCCGGGATCAAGGGCGGCAAGGCGGTGACCGTGGCCGGGCACAAGGCGGTGCAGTCCTCGCTGCCGGTCGGGCTCGACCCGAAGAACGCGATCGATCCCGCCAACAAGCAGCTCGCTTGGGAGTACACCGACGACGCCTGGGCGGTCGTGACGTCGATCTCCAGCGACGAGGCCGACCCGTCCTTCGCCGACCTCGGTGAGCTGGCCGCGGGCCTGAAGCCGAGCACGCCCCGGCCCGCCACGGTGCCGTTCACGGTCGGGTACACGCCCGCCGGGTTCGAGCCGGTCCAGACCGGTACGCACGCCCTGCCCGGCCTCGACGGCATCGCCTCCGCCCGCGAGGGCGACTACGGCGGCGCGACGTTCGCCAAGCCGGCCCCGGCCACGACCGGCCTGACCGAGCCGTTCGACACCGGTGAGAACGGCGTCAAGGGCAGCTTCCAGATCTTCGTCACGCCCAGCCGCAACTCGAACCAGAAGGCGCAGGCCGGAAAGACGAAGTGCTACGCCAACGGCTTCTGCAACGTGTGGAGCGCCGACGGCAAGGTGCAGGTCCAGGTCAGCGACGAGGGTACGGGCGCGGACCTGCCGGAGGCCGAGCTGAAGAAGATCGCCCAGTCGGTCAAGGTCGCCGACGTGACCGACGCGGGCAGCTGGACCCCGGCGGCGAAGGCGCTGCGGCCGTAGCACCCGGACCGGTACGACCACGACGACGGCGCCGCACCACCGCGGCGCCGTCGTCTCCGTCTTTCCGTCGGGCACTCCGATTGGTCCAGTTCTGCTACTTCCGCCTGGTCCACTGACGTTCCGGTGTCCCGCCGGAGGATCAACGTCGGGGAGGGCGAATGCGGCGAGCGACAGTGCCACCGTGGTGCTGGTATCTGGCCTTCTCGGCGGCTGCCGTCATCGGGTACTTCCAGACACCCGACACCTGGGTGCAGACCGTCTGCTACGACACGATCGCGGCGTCCGGCGTCGTCGCCATGGTCGTCGGCGTCCGGCGCAACGGCGGGGCCGCCGTCCGGCTGTGGCTGATGTTCGCCGCCTGCCAGCTGATCGCGGTGTGCGGCGACTTCACGTACGCCTGGTACGCCCGCTACCTCGACAACTCGTCCTACCCGGCGCCCGCCGACGCGTTCTACCTGGCCGCCGGCGTCCTGGAGGTCGTGGTCCTGATCCTCGTGCTGCGCCGCCGGCTGCCCGCCCGCGACGCCGCCGGCGTCATCGAGGCGTTGATCATCGCGGGCGCGTTCGCGCTGATCGCCTGGGTGTATCTGATGAAGCCGGTGACCCAATCCAGCGACTTCACGATCGCCGGGAAACTGGTGGCGATCAGCTATCCCGTCATCGACCTGCTGCTGCTCGCGCTGCTGGCGCGCATGCTGGTGGGCGGCGGTGCGCGCAACGGCGCCTTCCGGCTGCTCGCGGCGGGTATGACGAGCTACCTGGCGGCCGACTACGCCTGGGCGCTGACCGACCATTTCCAGTTCGAGGCGGGCACCTTCGCCAGCCACCTGATGGACGCCGGCTACCTGCTCGCCTTCGTCCTGTACGGCGCCGCCGGCCTGCACCCGGGCATCCGTACGCTGGCCGAGCCCGTCCAGGTCGCCGGTCAGCGTTTCTCCCGGTGGCGGTTCGTGCTGCTGACCACCGCCACGATGATCGCGCCGCTGCTGCTCGCCGCCCAGGCGTGGCGCAACGACAACCGCGTGACCGACGCCGGTGCCATCGTGCTCGGCTGCGTCGGGATGTTCGTGCTGGTGGTGACCAGGATGGCCGGGCTGATCCGGCAGATCGAGCGGCAAGCGTCGATCCTGGGACGGCAGACCGAGGAGCTGACCGAGCTGGCGCAGCGCGATCAGCTGACCGGCCTGGCCAACCGGCGCGCCTGGGAGCGGGCCCTGCCGCTGGCCCTGGAGCACGCCCGGCGCGACGGCACCGTGCTGACCCTCGCGGTCATCGACCTCGACCACTTCAAGCACTTCAACGACCGGTACGGCCACCAGGCCGGCGACCGGCTGCTGAAGGAGGCCGCCGCGGCCTGGATGAGCGGGCTGCGCGGCAGCGACGTGCTGGCCCGGTACGGCGGCGAGGAGTTCACGCTGATCGTTCCGGACGGCGGCGCCCAGGCGGCCGCGCTCCTGGACCGGCTGCGCCCCCTGACCCCGTCCGGGCAGACCTTCTCCGCCGGCTTCGCGGTGTGGAACGGCGAGGAGTCGCCGGATGCGCTCTTCGCCCGCGCGGACGCCGCCCTGTACGACGCCAAGGGCGCGGGCCGCAACCGGGTGGCGGTCGCCGCGGCCTGACAGGTACAGCAGCCTGTACCCGAAGACGGCGGCCAGCAGGATCGATCATGGAGGCCACCGGCCATAGCGTTTCTGCGTATGACAGCCACGAAGAGCCACCGCAAGCTGACGATCGGCATCACCACCGCCGCCATCCTCGCCGCGGGCGTGGGAGTCGCCAACGCTGACGTCTCCCCGAGCGCCCCCGCCGGGGCCGTCGCCGGGTCCTCCCGGCACTCCGGCTGGGCGGGCATCACCCGGGAGCAGGTGCAGATCGACTTCGGCAAGGGCTGGGTCACGAAGGCGGAGCTCACCTATCCGAGCAACGCCCGGGGCCGCCTGCCGGTCGTCGTCTTCCTGCACGGAAGCGGGCACAACGACATGAACCAGACGCTGCCCGAGGGCAAGGGCTCCACGTTCGTCCCGCTCGCGCAGGCCGCCGGCCGGGAGGGGTTCGCGACCCTGCGCTTCAACAAGCGCGGGGTCACCGACATCGGGCCCGTGGAGAGCACCGACCCGGCCCAGCTGCTGCCGGAGAACCCGTACCGGCAGATCCAGCTGGACGCCGCCTCCGTGATCCGGTTCGCGGCCCGGTCGCCGAGGATCGACCCCTCGAAGATCTACCTGCTCGGCCACAGCGAGGGCACCAACGTGGCCGCGAACCTCGCCGGTGACCCGAAGAAGTACGGCATCCCGAAGCCGGCCGGCGTGGTCGAGATGGGCGTCGTCGGCAAGCCCATCGAGGATCTGCTGACGTTCCAGATCTACGGCCGGCTGCTGCTCCAGCTGCACGACGAGTTCGACGTCGACGGCGACGGCCGGCTGACCGCCACCGAGGCGACCGACGGCCTCGTGGGCCTGCCGAAGGCGGAGGCCGACCAGTTCCGCTCCGTCCTGCTCGACGGCCGCAAGGTGTCGGCCGCCACGGACCGCGACCACGACGGCCGCATCGCGATCGACGCCGAGGCCGGCGCCGTGCTGCGCGAGACGACCCACATCGACGACTACCCGAACGTGCCGGGCCTGGACCCGTACGTGGTCAGCTACGCGAAGGACTTCGCCCGCTTCCCGACCGTGACCCAGGCGTTGCCGAAGTTCCGCGGCCCGACGCTGATGCTCAACGGCGAGAACGATCTGCAGACCCCGGCCCGTGCCGCGATCGCCGCCGACGCCGCGGTCGCCGCAGCCGGGAACAAGGACCACAAGCTGGTCATCTACCCGGGCATGGCACACACCATGAACATCACGCCGAAGTTCCACCCGGTGTTCGGCGAGCCCGACAAGCAGGTCATCACGGAGATCCAGGGCTGGCTCAAGTCCCACCGCTGACCCATCGCCGACGAAGCGGCCGCCGGGGAGGCGGCCGCTTCGGTCATGCTTTCGGCAGCACCAGCATCGTGATGGAGTTCGCCGGGTACGTCGCCACGGCGCTGCCCCGGTTCACCGTGAGATCGTCGCCGCGGACGATGGAGCTGAGATCCGCGGGGCTGTAGGTGTAACGCTTCGCCGTGCCGGTGGTGCGGCAACCGGCGATCGACAGGGACGAGGTCAGATCGTCGCCCGTCTTGTTGACGACCATGAGGGTCAGCGCCTTGTCGGACGAGCGCTGTGCGGCGTACACGGCGAGCTGTCCCTGGTCTCCGCTGGTCGCCGACACGCTGACGTCGCCGAACCGGCCGCCCGCGCCGTCGTAGTTGCGATACATCCGGAACGCGTACGCGCCGGGCTGCGTCGGCTGGGGTTCGCCCCACATGGTGGCCAGATCGAGCCCTTCGCGCCCGAAGATCCCCAGGACGTCGGCCTCGGCCAGCGCGCCGTTGACGGTGTCCAGCGCACCCCAGTTGTACTCGGTGATCGCGACCTTCGTGCCGGGGTAGTACTGGGCCACCCACGCCTTCATGGTGCGGATGAACTGCAGCGGCGGGGCGTTCACGCCACTCGGGCCGATCCACGACTCCTCGACGTACGCGGGATCCCACAGCGAGCGGGTGGACCGCAGCCGCAGCGCGTTCGCGTCGGGGTCCGTACCGCCGCCGATCTGCGGGTAGTAGTGCTGATCGAAGTAGTCGAGGAAGCGCTTGCCGCCGTGGGCCGCGCCGTAGTCCCTCATGTTCTTCAGGTACCACTGGGAGAGGTTGAGCCCGCCGTGCGCGGCCGCGTCGGCGCCCGGCGCGCACCCGTCGGCCCCGGAGGCCACCCACTCGCAGTAACCCCAGCCGGACGGGCCCAGCACGGCGGCACTGCGGTCGGCCGCCTTGATCGCCGCGGCGGTCGCCGTACCCTTCCCGCCCAGCTCGTCGTAGGTGACCGCGTCGGGGTGCACGTCGCGGTGGGTGGAGCTCCACAGCACCGGCTCGTTGTCGAGCTCGTAGATCCGTACGCCGCCCCGCGCCGCCGTGCCGAAGTTCTTCACGAGGTGCGACACCATCTCGCCGCCGAACGAGGGACCCACCGGGATCGACGTGTCGGCCGGGTCAGCGCCGGTGAGGTTCGCGCCGTCGAGCTTGCCGTTGCCGCAGTTGGGATCCCACTGATCGAAGCTGTCCTGCGCCGGGAAGCGGGTCGCGGGGAAACCGCAGGCGAACGGGTGCTCCTGCGGCGAGTCCTTGGCGACCCACCCGATCAGCGGAACCGTGACGATCTGCTTCGTACCGTGGTCCCGGTTGGTCTGGACGAACGCCTCGACCGTCTTGTCCGGCGAGGCCACGATGTTCTCGAAGTACCAGTCGCTACCGGTGTTGTAGGTGTGGTTGCGGAAGTTGTAGCGGCTGCTCGCGTTGCCGCCCCAGCGCGCCACCGGCATGCCGATCTCGGCGGCGAACGCGGGGTCGGCCCCGTTGAGCCCGTAGATGTCCGGGCTGATCGCGTGGCGGGCGGCGGACACGTCGACCGACAGCGCCGGCCCGGCCGCGGCGGCCAGCGCCGCAGCCGGGTGGGCGGTCAGGACCGCCGCGACGAGGGTCAGCGCGCTGCCGCCGGCCGTGATCCGGAGTTTCCGCCGCCGAGTACGCATCGCCGCCTCCATCGATATACGTCACTGGAGTCGTACGGTAACACGTTTGGGAGCGCTCCCATATCACTCCCGGTCGCGGCGCAGCATGGTGAGTACCGCCGGCCCGGCGGACTCGACGCCGGTGAACTGGAAGTCGGCGGGCGTGCCGGTGGCGAACAACCGGTCGCCCGCTCCGGCGACCGTGGGGAAGGTCAGCACCCGGTACTCGTCGACCAGGTCGGCCGCGGCGAGCGCGTGCACCACGCTGAGGCTCCCGATGACCACGACGTCACGCCGGGCGCGCTCGCCGGCGACCCAGGCGAGCAGGTCACCCTCGACGGCCGCCGAGTTCGGCCAGGCGCCGGCGTCGATGCCGGTCCGGGTCGCCACCCGCTTGGGCACGGTGTTCATCAGCTTCGCGAAGTCACCGTCGCGGCCCGGCCAGAGCTGCGCGAAGTGCTCCCACGTACGCCGCCCGTACAGCTGCACGCCCTGTTCCATCCGCGCGCCGAGGCGGAACTTGTCGTCGGTGACCGGTCCCGGCCCGAACCGGAACGCCCAGCCGCCGTAGCCGGTGCCGGCCCGGCCGTCCGGGTCGGAGACCACGCCGTCGAGCGTGGCGAACTGGATGACGATGACGTCGCCCATCAGGAGTTCCTTCCGCAGGAGCGGCCCCGATCGGCCGCCGTCTGCGTGCACATACCGCGCGGCCGGCCCGAACTCATCGGTCCTAGGCTCGCCCCATGGGGGATGCGAGCCGGCGCGACTGGGACGAGTGGCACGAGACCTACCGCGGCGACGTGCTCGCCCACTGCTACCGGATGCTCGGCTCCGTCGACGAGGCCGAGGACCTGGTGCAGGAGACGTTCCTGCGGGCCTGGCGGGCGGCCGACCGGTACGACCACAGCCGCGCGTCGGTCCGCACGTGGCTGCACCGCATCGCGACCAACGTCTGCCTGACCGCCCTGGAGGGACGCGCGCGGCGGCCGCTCCCGAGCACGCTGGGCCCGGCCGGCGACGACCCGTACGCGCCGCTGACCCCGAACCTGGACGTACCGTGGCTGCAGCCGTTCCCGGACGCCCGGCTCGGCGACCCCGCGGAAACCGCCCAGCAGCGCGCGGGCCTGCGGCTGGCGCTGATCGCGGCACTGCAGCTGCTCCCGGCCCGGCAACGGGCCGCGCTCGTGCTGCGTGAAGTGCTGGAACTGCCCGCGGCCGAGGTCGCCTACGCGCTGGACAGCACCGTGGCATCGGTCAACAGCAGCCTCCAACGGGCCCGGGCGACCCTGCGCGCCGCGGGCCCCGTCCTCGAGGGACTCCGCGAGCCGGCCGACCCGGGCGACCGGGCCGTGGTCGAGCGCTACCTGAAAGCGTTCGAGGCGGCCGACATCGAGGGCCTGACCAGGCTGCTCGCCGAAGACGTCGCCCTGGAGATGCCGCCGGTCGACCTGTGGCTCGCCGGGCGCGGCCACTACCGCGAGTTCATGGAGCGCGTCTTCGCCATGCGGGGCACCGGCTGGCGTCTCGAACCGGTGCCGGCCAACGGAGGCGTCGCCCTGGCCGCGTACACCCCGGATCCGCAGACGGGGGTGCTGCGGGCCCATTCGGTGCAGGTGTTCACCGTGGCGGAGGGCCGGATCCGGCGCTGCGTCACGTTCGCGGACCCGGCGGTCTTCGACCTCTTCGGACTACCTGCTACGGCCTGACAGCGTCACCCTGGCCGGGTGGGTCGGGCAGACCGAACAAGTCCCGGGTGTTGGCCTCCAGCAGCCGGCGGGCCACCGCCGGTTCGAGCCGCTTGACCAGCCGGACCAGGCTGCGGTTGTAGGTCTCCCGCAGCTCGAGGTTCGGCGGCTCCCGGACGAAGTGCGTGGGCCCGTCCGTCGCCGCGTCCGACCCGAAGAGCACCCGCTCCGGGCCCACCTCGTCGATCAGCCGCTCGACCTCGGCGGAGCCGCACCAGGACGTCTCGAGGTACAGGTTGGACAGCCGCCGGGCGTGCCGGCTCGCGCGCAGCCGCCCGTTCCCCGGACCGAGAAACGTGTGGTAGAGCACGAAGCTGACCTCGGGAAAGCGTTCGGCCAGCCGCCGGATCAGATCCGGATCGGCCGGTCCCGGGCCGCTGTGTACGGTCACCGGCACCCGCGCCTGCTCCGCCACTTCCAGGTACGGGTCGAGCCCCGCGCTGTCGGCAGGGTACGCGTCGTACGCGGGATGCAGCTTGAGCCCCGCCGCACCGTCCGCCAGCCGCCGCCGTACGTCCTCCGGGCCGGGACCGCCCGGCCGCACCCAGACCAGGGGCGTCAGCCACGGCGCCGCCTCGGCGGCGAGCTCCACGAAGTCGTTGTCGCCCCAGGACACCAGCGCGTGCGTCATCCCGCCGGAGTAGGCGGCGGCGCACAGGCTGCCGAAGCCGAGCGCATCGGTGCCCGGGGCGCGGACGTGGACGTGCGCGTCCACCGGGTCGAGGTCGATCCACAGCCGGTAGTCGGCGTTCTCGTTGTTGTCGCAGCCGGACCGGTCCTCCTCGCGGACGACGCAGTCGAGGACGTGCCCGGCGTCGACCTGCACGCCGGCCTCCCAGCTGCGGGCACCGGTCCTCTCCATCCGGATGTCCCGCGGCTTGGTCCAGCCGTCGTGGCCGACGTGCAGCACGAGCCGGCGACCGCCGCGAGCCAGGGAACCGGTGTAGCGGACCCGGGCCTCGCCGCGCCGCTGCGCCGCCGGTGCGAGCCATTGCAGCGGCCGGTCGAAACGTCGCGGCGGGTCCGCGCTCACAGCTCGACGACCCAGCCGGCGCCGGCGTTGTCGTCCCAGCTCTCGGCGTTGTCGGCCGGGTCGGGCCGCCCGTGCCGGATCAGGTGGTAGCCGTACCGGACGGAGCTGCCGCGGACACCCCAGACCGTGCCGCGGAAGACGTGCGGCAGCGGCTGGGCCCGGACGAACTCGTAGATGCTGCCCTCCTCGGGCGCCTCTCCCACCGACTCGAACGGCAGGCCGTCCATCGCCATGCTGGTGTAGTTGGGCGTCTCGCCGTCCGCGTTCCACATCACGCCGACCGACGTGTACGCGCCGTCGGGGTCCGCGTAGGTGATCTCGCGGGCGACGACCTCCTCGGTGAAGATCGGTGAGGCGGCGCGGTCGCCCGCGGTCACCACGAAGAAGAAGTAGTGCAGCGAGAGCTCGGTGCGGGGAACCTCGAGCACCGCCGTACGCCGCGGGCCACCGTCGGACGGGGCGAGCACGACCTGCTCGGCGTCCGCCCAGTCCGGCGCGGCGCCCGGCGCCGACCAGGTGTAGTGCGCCCACACCATGGCGATGCCGGGCCCGGGGTCGACCCAGGTCTTGCGCAGGCCGAAGATCGGCGCCGTGGTCACAGGTGGTGTACCCAACAGTTGCCCCCTCCCGGTGCCGACGGGCCGTCGGGGCCCAGCCAGGTCTCGCTCTTCTCCTGCGGCGGATACATGCGCCCGATGTGGTACTGCTGCACCAGCGTCGAGTCGCGGGGGCCCCACATGCGGGAGTGGAACCGGTGCGGGAGATCCAGGGCGTACAGCATGTGGTACTTCTCGTGGTGGAAACGGTCCTTGTCCTCGTACGTGTAGTAATTCTTCGCCAGGAACTCGGAATCCGCCGGGATCCTCGGCTCCTCCATCGGGCTGTACACCGGGGCCGTCCAGTCACCGACCGACCAGTAGATGCAGATGTTGGTGAGCCAGCCGTCGTTGTCGGTGTACTCGAGATCGCGGTACACGATCTCCTCGGTGAACAGGTCGGTCGTCCACCGGCTGCCGTGCTGGTACACCTCGAAGTAGTAGTGGAAGCGGTATTCGGGGGTCGGCCAGCCGTGCTCCATGTCCCACACCTGGCGGGGCATGCGCAGCACCTTGAGCCGCTGCCGGGGATAGCCGCCGAGGTCCTGCAGCACCCGGGCGTCGTGCCCCCAGCTCCAGTCCGGCCACTGGCCCGGCGGCGTGCAGGTGTAGTGGATCAGGACCTGCTCGATCCCGTCCTCCCGGTCGGTCCAGCCCTTCGGGTAGTACCAGCTCACGCCGACCGCCACCCGTCGCCGGCGCCGTCGGGGCTGATCACCTCGAACGTCCGCACGCTCGGCATGCCCATCAGCAGCTCGGGCAGCGCGCGGTAGAACGTGCCGGTCACCGGCCGGTCGAGGTAGCGCTGCATGTCCTCGACCGAGCGCCAGCTGGACACCGCGAGCACCCGGTCGCCGCTGCGCAGGGACTGGACGAAGACGATGCCCTCGGCGTGGGCCACCACCTCCTGCTGCTGCTGGACCAGCAGCTCCGCGACCCGGTCGATGGAGCCGGGCCGCGCGGTGGCCTCGAGGATGCGGAAAACCGCCATGGATCCCCCTCAACGGTTGCGGTGATCGACGAGTCGCTGGATCTTGCCCTGGGAACGGGACAGCGTCTCCGGCCCCACGACCACGATCTCGACGCTGCTGCCGATCGTGTCCTT
This sequence comes from Nucisporomicrobium flavum, assembly GCF_016464385.1. GTDB lineage: Bacteria > Actinomycetota > Actinomycetes > Mycobacteriales > Micromonosporaceae > Actinoplanes > Actinoplanes flavus_A. Next base: position 142,504 of record NZ_JADMLH010000016.1, read on the forward strand.
GACCGCCTTCGCCACCTCGGCGGCCGCGTGCCCGCGCCGTGCGGCCGGGCAGTCCAGGCGCGCCTCCACCTGGACCGTGAGCTGGTCCATCCGCCCCTTGGTGGTCAGCACCAGCTGGAAGTGCGGGGCGAGTCCCGGGGTACGGAGGATGATCTCCTCGATCTGGGTGGGGAACAGGTTGACCCCGCGCAGGATGATCATGTCGTCGGTCCGGCCGGTGACCTTCTCCATCCGCCGCAGCCCCGGCCGCGCGGTGCCGGGCAGCAGCCGGGTCAGGTCGCGCGTGCGGTACCGGATGACCGGCATGGCCTCCTTGGTGAGCGAGGTGAAGACCAGCTCCCCGCGCTCGCCCTCGGGCAGCACCGCGTCGGTCACCGGGTCGATGATCTCGGGGTAGAAGTGGTCCTCCCAGACGTGCAGGCCGTCCTTGGTCTCGACGCACTCCTGGGCCACGCCCGGGCCCATCACCTCGGACAACCCGTAGATGTCGACGGCGTGGAGGCCGGCCCGCTCCTCCATCTCGAGCCGCATCTCCTCGGTCCACGGCTCGGCGCCGAAGATCCCGATCTCCAGGCTGGACTCCCGCGGATCCAGCCCCTGCTTCTCGAACTGGTCGATCACGGTGAGCATGTAGGACGGCGTCACCATGATGATCCGCGGGCGGAAGTCGACGATCAGCTGCACCTGGCGCGGCGTCATCCCGCCCGACACCGGGATGACCGTGCAGCCCAGTCGCTCGGCGCCGTAGTGCGCGCCCAGCCCGCCGGTGAACAGGCCGTACCCGTACGCGTTGTGCAGCCGGTCGCCGGCACGCCCGCCGCCGGCCCGGATCGAGCGGGCCACCACGTTCGCCCAGACGTCCAGGTCGTGCTCGGTGTAGCCGACCACGGTGGGCCGCCCCGTGGTGCCGGACGACGCGTGCACCCGCCGGACGTCGGCCTCGGGGACGGCGAACATGCCGAACGGATAGTTCTCCCGCAGGTCGGCCTTGCTGGTCGTCGGGTACCGGGCGAGGTCGGAGAGCTCACGGCAGTCCTCCGGGCGGACGCCGGCCGCGTCGAACGCGCGCCGGTAGTGCGGCACATGCTCGTACGCGTGCCGCAGCGTCCTTTGCAGGCGCTCGAGCTGCAGGTGCCGGAGCTCGTCCACGCTCATCCGCTCGGCCGGGTCGAGCAGCTCGGCCGGGGGAGCTTCGCCGACGGGCGTACGGGATCGGTCGGCCGGAGTCGTCATGGCACTCCTCCATCGAGCGCCCGGACGCCGGCGGCATCAGTCAGTGACCGTCGATGGACGCTCCGTCAACCAAAGACGTCGGCGGGGAGGCCTGTCAACGGAATCCAGCTCTTTCGCGGTCTCTGCTCAAGTGAACAAATGGCACGCCTGAAGGCCGAGCGAGAGCTCAGGCCGGCCGGGGCCGGAGCCCGTCGCAGGCGATCTCGATCATGCGTTGCTGCGCGGCGCCGTCGCTGCCGCGAGCGATGCAACCGGCGATGAGGGCCTTGATGTCGGCGCTGTCGGCGTCCCCGCGCACCGCTCCGGCCTGCTGCGCCCGGCTGAGGAGACCCGACAGGGCCGCGCCGAAGTCGTGGATGGCCGTCGAGGCTGCGGACTGGAGGTCGAAGCCGGCGCCGGTGAGGGCGTCACCGACGGCGTGGTCGGCGGCGCTCTGCCGCACAAGGAGCGCGAAGAACGTGAAGAAGGCGTCCGCCGGCTGCTCCCGGGCAGCTATCTCTTCCGCGCTGCGCACGAGCTGTTCGATGCGGTGGAGCGCCACGGCCCGGAACAGGGCCTCCTTGGTGGGGAAGTGCCGGGTGACCGTGCCGGTGCTGACGCCGGCGCGGCGGGCGATCTCGCGGATGGAGACCGCGGCGCCGTGCGCTGCGAAGGCGGCGAAGGCTTCCTCCAGTACGCGCGCCTGATTGCGTCTGCCGTCGGCGCGCTGGGCCCTGGCCGGCTCTGCGGCGACGCTGACGTGCGTGGCGTCCGGGTTCCGGTCCGACGGTGACATCGTTGCGATCGTAGCCGTGCCACCCCCGCGGGTCCCTCAGGCCTGCAGGGGCCGGAATCCGCTGACGTCGTATCGCACGATGTCCACACTCCGGACGTCCGGCATCGGCGGCGCGGTCTGCCCGATGCCGGCCAGGTGGGCGGTGAGGTGCGCGTCGGACTCCCAGCGTTCGTAGATGTTGACCCGGTCCGGCTCGATCGGGTCGGCTGCCACGACGTAGTCCAGGCATCCCGGCGCGGTCCGGACTTGGCGCACCGCGGAGGCAAGACCTCCGAGGAGGGCCTCACGGCGGTCGGGGTCCACGTAGCCGGTTCCGGCAACGATCAGCATGACTGGCCTCCAGGGTTGACCGCTCGGTGTCTTCCGGGGCACTGTAACAGCTAAACGGCACACACGTGCCGGATAAGTTGATCAAGCTCTGGGTGAGGTGACCCCGTGCATCTGGCCGTTTTCGGTGCCACTGGCCGCGCCGGCCGCGTCGTCGTCGACGAGGCCCTGCGGCAGGGCCACGAGGTCCGGGCGCTCACCCGCGACCCCGCCCGCATCCGCCCTCGTGCCCGGCTTCACGTGGTCGGCGGCGACGTGCGCGACCCCGTCGCGGTGGCTCGGACGCTGGACGGCACCGATGCGGCCGTGAGCACTCTGGGCAGGCAGCGGCGAGGCCCGGACGTCTGCACCGAAGGCATCCGTACGGTGCTGTCCGCCGCAACCCGCACCGGCCCGCGCCGGCTCGTCGTGCTCAGCAACTACGGGGTCGGGGACAGCCGTCGCCGCACCCCGTACGTCGCTGTGTCATGGCTGCTCGAACGCGCCGTACTTCGTGACAAGGAACAGATGGAAGCGCTGATGCTGGCCGGCGACACCGATTGGACCATCGTGCGCGCACCCGTCCTCACCGACGGGCCCCGGACCGGCCGCTACCGCACCGGGACCGACCTTCAGCTGTCCTTCACCGCGAGAGTGTCCCGTGCCGACCTCGCCGAGTTCATGCTCACCGAGCTTGTCCACAATGCCTACGTACGCCGATCCGTCGCCATCAGCACGTCCGCACGCCACCGGCCCGCTAGAGGTTGATCATGTGACCGGCGATGCCCTCGATCGCCTCCTTGACCGCCTCGGACAGGGTCGGGTGGGCGAAGATGTTGCGGGCCACCTCGTCCGCCGTCAGGTCCCACATCTGGGCCAGGGTGAGGGCCGGCAGCAGCTCGGTGACCTCCGGGCCGATGAGGTGGGCACCGACGATCTCGTTGTGCTCGGCGTCGGCGACGATCTTGACGAAGCCGGCGGTCTCGGCCATGCCGCGGGCCTTGCCGTTCGCCGAGAAGGGGAACTGGGCCACCTTCACGTCGTAGCCCTTGGCCCGGGCCTGCTCCTCGGAATAGCCGAACGAGGCGATCTGCGGCTGGCAGAACGTGGCCCGCGGGATCATGTCGAAGTTGATCTCCTGGGTCTCGGCGCCGGCGATCGTCTCGGCGGCCACCACCCCCATCGCCTCGGCGGTGTGCGCGAGCATCAGCTTCGCGGTCACGTCACCGATGGCGTAGACGCCCTCGACGTTCGTACGGCCACGGGCGTCGACCTCGATCGCGCCGCGGTCGGTGAGCTTGACCCCGGTGGCCTCCAGCCCGTACCCCTCGGTGCGCGGGGCGAAGCCGAACGCGGCGAGCATCCGGTCGGCCTCGAGCACCGTCGGCTCGCCGCCGCCGGCGGGGCTCACCGTGACGCGTACGCCGGTGCCGGTGTCCTCGACCTGCTCCACCTTGGTGCTCAGCAGCACCTTCACGCCCAGCTTGCGGTAGTGCTTGAACAGCTCCTTCGACACGTCGGCGTCCTCGGTCGGCACCATCCGGTCGAGGAACTCCACGATCGTCACGTCGACGCCGAAGGTGGCCATCACGTACGCGAACTCCACGCCGATCGCGCCGGACCCCCCGATGATGATCGAGCCGGGAAGCTTCTCGTCGAGGATCTGCTCCTCGTACGTGACGACGTTCTGGCTGGTCACCATGCCGGGCAGCATCCGTACGGTGGCGCCGGTGGCGATGATCAGGTTGTCGAAGGTGTGCTGCTCGCCGTCGACGTCGATCGACGTCGGCCCGGTCAGCGTGCCCCAGCCGTTGATCTCGGTGATCGAGTTCTTCTTCATCAGGAAGTGGACGCCCTTGGCGCTCGCCTCGGCCACCTTGCGGCTGCGCTGATGGGTGGGCGGGAACGACATGCTGACGTCGCCCTCGATCCCGAACGTCTTCTTCTCGCGCGTGACGATGTGTGCGATCTCGGCGTTGCGCAGCAGCGCCTTGGACGGGATGCAGCCCACGTTGAGGCACACCCCACCCCAGTACTTGTGCTCGACCACGGCAACCGTCTTGCCGAGCTGCGCAGCGCGGATGGCGGCGACATATCCCCCGGGCCCGGCGCCGAGGACAAGGACATCAAAGTGGCTCACCCGGCAAGCCTATTCGGTGTTGTCAGCGCATGCGGCTGTGCGCACTGCTTCGGCGACCGCTCACCGCAGCAAGCGGAACACCTGCTGGATCCGGCGGCGTTCGACCGCATCCCGACCCAGCTCAACGAGTACGCCGAACCCTGCCGGCTCATCGTTCCGGGCGGCCAGCGGCCAGCAACCGGCCTCCCCGCAGTCGCAGCGAGCAGAGTGGTGACTAAGAAGCCTGTCGGATCAGGAGGGCGTGCCTTCTGGTTCGTCGAGGTGGCCGGCCGTGGGGGCTTCGGGCCGTCGATGCTGGCGATCATGATCGGGGCGGCGGGTTTGCTGCTGGCCTACCGGCCCGCTCGCCGTGAGGCTGCCGGCGTGCTGGTCGGGGTCGCGCTGCAACGGCTGACGTACCGCTCATCAGCATCCGGACCAGACGGCAGGTGCGACGCACTCTCATCGGCGGATCCGCGACGGACAGCAGGGCCTCACGTTCCCTGATGATGCGCCGCGGCGAGGACGAGATATACGGCGGCGGTCCAGGTGTACGCGCGGTCTCGCAGGCCGGCGCCGGTGTCCGCATTGAAATTCTCCGCGAAGCCTGACGTCTCGCAGAGCCGCCGGAAGCGGCTGCTGATGTCGTCGGCGAGATCGATGTGACCGCCCCGCCGGAGACCGTCCTCGATCAGCAGCGTGGCCGGTGCCCAGATGGGGCCCCGCCAGTAGCCGTCGGCGGCGTACTGGTCGGAGCTGATCGGTTCCGTCGCGAGGCCGTGTGCGGTCAGGTGGGCCTTGAGCGCGGTGATCAGGGCCGTGCGGACCTCGGCGGGCAGGTCGTCGCCGAGGACGAGGGGCATGAGCGCGAGCAGGCTCGTGCTGTCGTGCGTCGCGCCGGTCCTCGGGTCGCGGGCGTGGAATCGGCTGCCGTCCCACAATGTCGCCAGCAGTGCGGCCTGCATCTCTTCGGCGGTGTCGTGCCACCGTACGGCGTCCGCGGCGTCGCCGAGTTCGGCGGCGAGGGTGCTGAGCTCGCGCAGCTGGATGATCAGGAAGGCGGCCAGATCGGCGGTCTCGAGGACGCGGCCGGCGTCGAAGACGGTGGCGTTGTCCCAGCCGCTGTCGTTGCCGTGCTGGTAGTGGGGAAGAAGGTGGCCGGGCAGGCGACGCTGCGTGAGCCAGAAGGTGGTCCAGCGGCTGAGCCGCTGGTACACCTCCGTCAGCCGGTGGCGGTCGACGGGCTCGGTGAGCCGGCGGCGCAGCCGGGCCAATGCCCAGCCGTGGATCGGTGGTTTCACGAAGTTGTAGAGCACTTCGGAGTGGGTCACCGAGTCCGGCAGCGCGCCGGTCGGGTCCTGGTGGTCGAAAGGTATGTGGAACTGGTCCCAGGCCAGCTCGGGGTCTCCTGCGGCCAGCGCGAGGGCGTTGAAGCAGTGATCCCAGCTCCAGACCTTGTCCATCCAGTGCTTGGACATCAGCACGGCGGGCCGGGTGAGGAACCCGCCGGGCGCCACCGTCGCGGACCAGAGCACGTACGTGGCGAGTTCCGCTGCCGGCGTCCGGGGGCTCCGCCACGGCGCCACCGTCTGCAGGTACCGGCGGAACGTGTCCTGCGCCTGCCGGGCCACCTCGTCGAAGGGTGCCGAGGGCTGGTACGGGTCGCGGCTGGTCGCGTACTCCTCGATGGCCACCTCCCACGACGAGCCACTTGCCATTTCCAGATGCCGGTCGCGGTCGCCGAGCTGTTCGGGTCCCGCCGCCTCGTGAGGGCTCTGGGTGAGCAGCGTGACCCGGTAACGCTGTCCGGTCTCATAGGAGGTGAAGACGAACGAGTCGTCCCGTGGGTCGCGGAACAGGTAGATGCCGGAGAAGGGCGTCAACGCCGGTTCGGCGGCGCCGATGCGCAGGCCCAGGCCGGCGCCGCGCAACCGGATCGTGTCGGCGCTCTCGTAGACCAGGTCGATGGTGCCGTCCTGGTGCGTCCATCGCAACCGCGCGGCCGAGGCCGTGACCGGCGCCTCGACCGGCTCGTCGGCGGACCGGGGCTGAAGGCACAGGACCGGGTGCATTCCGTTGCGGTGCGAAACCAGGTGTACGTCATCGGCGTACGTCTTCTCCGCGATGACCGGGGAGAGGTTGAACCAGGATCCCGCGTAGCTGAAGGGAATTTCCGTTATGGAGAAGGTGGTGAGCGCGGACATGGATGCCTTTCGCGGGGTGGCTCAATCTTTCACGGCGCCGGCGGTGATGCCGGCGGCGACGTAGCGCTGCGCCAGGATGAGCAGCAGCGTGGCGGGGATGGAGGCGATCACGGCGGTGGCCATGATCGCGTTCCACTGCTGGTTGTTGTTACCGATGTAGTGGTAGATGCCGAGGGTGATGGGCTGCTGCGACCCACCGCCGTCGAGGGTCGTCGCGAAGACGAAGTCGGACCAGGCCCAGAGGAAGGTGAACAGGCCGACCGTGACGATCGCGTTGCGGCTGACCGGCAGGACGATGGACCAGAAGGTGCGGAATCGCCCGGCGCCGTCAACCACCGCCGCATTCATCAGGTCGTCCGGGATGCCGGACATGAACGCCGTGAAGATCAGTACGCCGAACGGCACCGCGATCGTGGAGTCGGCCAGTACGAGACCCGCCGCCGAGTTGAGCACCCCGAGCCGCAGATAGACGGCGTAGAACCCCATCGCCATGATGATCCCGGGGATCATCTGCGCCATCAACAGCACGAAACTCAGCACGCCGCCGCCGGCCGGCCGCAACTTGGCCAGTGAGTAGCCGGCCGGCGCCGACAGGACGAGGGTCAGTACGACCGTGCCGAGCCCGATCAGCAGACTGGTGCCGAGGTAGGGGCCCTGCTGGTCCAGAACGGCTCGGTAACCCTCGAGCGTGCCGTGCACCGGGAAGAGGTGGGGCGGCTCGTGCCGCATGTCGGTGTCCCGGGTGAAGGACACGTTGATCATCCAGTAGACCGGGAACAGCATGATCGCGGTCAGAGCCAGACCGGTGAGGGTCTTCACCGAGCGGGTCATGACTGCTGCCGCCGCTGGATGCGGATGTAGAGCAGCCCGAAGGCGAACGCCATGAGGATCAGCAGGTTGCCGACCGCGGCGCCCGGCCCGAACTGCGGTAGCAGGTTGCCGAAGCTGAACCGGTAGGACCAGGTCGCGAACGTGGTGGACGAATCGGCCGGGCCGCCCTTCGTCATGATCCAGATGATGTCGAAGACCTTGAGGGTGTAGACCAGGCCGAGCAGCAGGGTGATCGCCGATACCGGACGCAGGAGCGGGAAGGTGACCCGGCGGAAGCGCTGCCATCCGGAGGCGCCGTCCAGTTCGGCCGCTTCGTAGATGTCCGTCGGGATGGCCTGCAGCCCGCTGTGGAGCACGACCAGGTTGAACGGGATGCCGATCCAGATGTTCGCGATGATCACGCTGGTCAGCGCCCAGGTGGGCGAGGTGAGCCAGTTGACCGGGTCGAGTCCGAGCAGGCCGAGCGTCCAGTTCACCACGCCGGAGTCGCTGTTGAGCATCCACGACCAGGTGGAAGCCGACACGATGAGCGGCAGCAGCCACGGTACGAGGAACAGCGCCCGCAGCGTGCCGGACAACGGGAAGTGGTTGACGAAGAACACCGCCAGAGCCATCCCGATGCCGAACTGGAAGATCAGCGAGACGCCGGTGAACAGGACCGTGTGCAGCAGGGCCGGACCGAATGTGGCGTTCTGGACCACTGCCCGGTAGTTGTCGAGGCCGCTGAACGGGGCCCCGCCCTGTACGAACGAGCGGACCGTGTAGTGCCGCAGGCTGAGGTCCAGGTTGCGGTACAGAGGGTAGGCGTAGAACGCGGCCAGGTAGGTCACGACCGGCAGGAGGAACCCCCAGGCCGCCCACTGCTCCGACCGGCGCCCCGGCCGTCGCCGGGTGCCGGCCCGGACGGTGGACGCCGGCCGGGCCATCACGTCGTCTGCCATGGGTTACTTGATCGCCGCGGCGGCGGTGCTCTGCGCGGCGGTCAGCGCGTCCTTCGGCGACTTGCCGCCGGAGAGCGCGGACTGGAACGCGGTCCACATCGGCTCGGAGATCCTCGGATACTTGGTGCCGAGATTGTCGCTGGTACGGCCCTTGGCGGCCTTGACCGCCTCCACCCACACCTTGAGATCCGGGTTCGCGGCGACCTGCTTCTGTTGCACCGCTTCGGTCGCGGCGACGTAGGACAGGGTGGTGTCGGTGGTGAGCGCGTTGTCGGCGTTGGTCAGGCAGCCGATGATCTTTTCCGTGGCGGCGTACCGGCCGGTGTCCTTCTGCACCGGAGCGGTGACGAACTCACCTCCGGTGGGCGCCGGTGCGACGCCACCGGCCTGCGACGGGATCGGGATGATGCCCCAGTCGAAGCCGGTCTTCCCAGCGTTGGCCAGCTGCCACGTGCCGTTCTCGCTGAACGCGACGTTGCCGGTGGCGAACTCCTGCCAGCTCGTCGTCTGGGTGTTGTTGATGACCGAGTTCGGCGCGTAGCCCTGCTTGAGCCAGTCGGTCCACAACGTCAGCGCGGCCACGCCCTGGGCCGAGTCGAGCTGGGTCAGGTCAGCGCCGGAGCCCCAGAACCAGGGCAGGAACTGGAACGAGCCCTCCTCGGTGCCGATGGCCGAGAACGTGATGCCCTTCTTGCCGGTCGCCTTGACCTTCGCCAGCGCCGCGGTCAGTGACGTCCAGTCCTTGATCGTGGCCGGGTCGACCTTCGCGGCGCTGAGCACCTTCTTGTTGTAGTAGAGGGCCAGGGTGTTGGCGCCGATCGGGACGCCGTACGTCTTTCCGTCCAGTTGGCCGGCAGCCAGCAGGTTGGGCTCGATCCCGGAGGTGTCGAGCTTGATGTCGCCGGTGGTGGTCAGCACCCCCGCCTCGGCCAGGGTCGAGATCACCGGGTTGTCGACGATCAGCAGGTCGGGGGAGGTGCCCTGCTGGGCGGCGAGCAGGGCCTTGTTGGTCAGGTCGGTGGTGTCGTACCCGGTGCGCTTGACGGCGACGCCCGCGTCGGTGCCGCACTTGGTGAGCAGCTTGACCCAGTCGGAAGAGTCGTCGAACTGCGGGTAGGGGTCCCAGACGGCGTAGGTGCCGCCGCTGCCGGACGAGCCGGTCGCCGGGCTGGTGCTGTCGGCGTGCGAGCACGCCGTGGTGAGACAGGCCAGGCTCACCGTCAGCACCGCGCAGCCGAGGGCCCGGTGCCTGGTCAGGGATGTCGTCATATGGGTCGCTCCTCATGCCATGCGGCGTCGCGGATACCTGTGCGGGCGGCGAAGCTTGACGTTTAGCGAATCGATTCGACACATCGGTTCGCCGACCATAGGTCGCCTCCTGCGCACGGTCAAGACTCATTTGACCTGCCTGTAAACGGATCTTTCATCGTCACGACATCCCGTTGACATCGGCATCGGTCTCTATCTACCGTGAGAAGCGAATCGGTTCGACAACATAGTGTGCCCCGGTCCGCGGGTCGTTCGGCGGATCGGCCGCTGCCTGGACGCCGTCCGGCAGCCTCGCCGACAGTCTCGATACGCTCAGTCAGATGAGGTGGGGATGAACATCGGGGAGATCGCGCGCCGGGCCGGGGTGTCGCGCAGCACTGTGTCGTACGCGTTGAGCGGCCGCCGCCCGGTCGGCCCGGAGACCAGGCAGCGCATCCAGGCCGTGATCGACGAGATCGGCTACCGCCCCAACGCCGCCGCGCGTGCCCTCAAGGAGGGGCGCACCCGCACTCTCGGGCTCGTCATCCCCCCGGCCAGCCTGCTGCTGACCGACATGCAGCTGGGCTTCGTCGCCAGTGTCGTCGAGGCCGCCGCCCACGATGACCTTGACGTGCTGTTGTCGCCGTCCGGCGGTGACCACGACCGGTCCTTCGAGCGTCTGATATCCGGCCGCCGGGTCGACGGCGTCATCCTGATGGAGATCCGGCTGGAGGATGAGCGGGTCACCCGCCTGCAGCAGGCCGGCCTGCCGTTCGTCACCATCGGGCACACGGCCCATCCGCACGGAACCTGCTGGGTCGACGTCGACTACGCCACGCTCGTCGCCCGGTGCGTGCACCACCTCGCCGATCTCGGGCACCGGGCGATCGCGTTGATCAATCGGTCCACCGAGCTGGTCGCTGTCGGGTACGGACCGGCGCATCGGGCTCAGGCGGCCTTCGGTGAGGCCGCGGACCGGCGTGGCGTGACCGGCATGAATCTGCCCTGCGCCGATGACCCGGCCGGCGGCGAGGAGTGCTTCGAACAACTCCGCGAGCGGCACCCGGAGATCACCGCGATCGTCACCATCAACGAGGCCGCGCTGCCCGGGATCCAGCGCGGCATCGAGCGGGCCGGCCTCACGGTCCCTCGGGACCTGTCCATCGCCGGCGTCGCCGCCCGGCACTGGGCGGAGGGCTTCCGCCCCCAGCTCACCGCCGCCGACGTTCCCACCCTGGAAATGGGCAAGCACGCCGTCGACCTTCTTCTGGAACGCATAGCCACACCGGACGGTGCGCCGCGGCACCTGCTGCTCGCCCCGCCGATCTCCCTGCGGGACAGCACCGGACCGGTGCCCGCAGTCTGACCCTGTCCGAACAGCCCGGGACGAGCCGCCGGCTCGCCTCGCGATTCCTGCTGCCCGCGTCCCGGAGCCACATCCAGATCCCCCGTAACTGTCGCTTCCCTATCGTCGACTCGACCCCCGGAGACATCGATGCAGCAGAGAAGAAGACTCCACCGGTTCGCCACCAGAGCGTCGCTCGCGATCGGCATGGTCCTGGCGGCCGCCGTCCCGTTCACCGGGGCGCAACCCGCCCAGGCCGCCGCCGGCGTGGCGCTCAACGTCGACCTGGCCTCCAGCCGCGGCACGTCCACGCTGGTCGGCGAAGGTGTCCTCTACGGGATCAACCAGGACGCCACCCTGCCGGCCGACCAGTTCATCCAGCCGCTGAGACTCAACGCCTTCCGGGGCGGCGGGTGGTTCTCCGGCGGCTGGATCAAGGACAACTACCAGTACGGCCCGGCCACTCAGGCCGACATCACGTCGATCATCGCGCAGGCCCGGCGGTTGAACCAGGTCGGCGATCACCCGCAGTATCAGGTGCTGCTGAGCGACCTGTACGGGCTCAACGCCGGCCAGCCGTCGAACACGGTCTACCCGTGCGACAACGGCAACTGCTCGAACTGGGCCACGTTCATCGACACAACCGTGGCGGCGCTGCAGGCCAGCGGTCTGCCGTTCGCGTACGACATCGACAACGAGCCGGACATCTCCGCCTTCTGGAAGGCGGGGGTCAACAGCACCCAGTACTTCCAGATGTGGGACACCGCCTACCGCGAACTCCGCAGGGTCGCCCCGGGCGCGCAGATCGTCGGCCCGTCGTTCGCCTACACGCCGCAGGCCCGGCCGGCGCAGTGGAGCACCTTCCTCAACCACGTCAAGGCCGCGGGAACCGTGCCGGACTGGATCACCAACCACGACGAGGGCGACGTCGACGACCCGGTCACGGTGGCGCAGGCGCTGAACAGCCAACTGGCCGCGGCCGGGATCGCCGCCCGGCCCCTGTCGGCCAACGAGTACCAGCCCGCCGACCGGCAGACCGCGGGCGTCACCGCCTGGTACCTGGCCCGGTTCGCCCAATCCGGCTACACCAACGCGATGCGCGGCAACTGGGTCTGCTGCATGACCCCGAATCTCACCGGCATCCTGACTCAGAGCAATGGCACCTGGACCACCAGCGGCAACTGGTGGACGATGCGGTCCTACGCCGACATGACCGGCACCCTGGTCAACACCTCCGGACAGGTCGGCAGCACCGCGGTCTCCGCGTCGATCGACAGCACCTACCGGCGGGCCGTCGCCATCATCGGCGACAGCAACGGCTACACCGGCAGCGCGACGGTGACCTTCAGCGGCGTGTCGGCCCACACCTGGCTGGCCGGCAACGGCCGGGTCAACGTCGTGGTCGACCGGATCCCGGACCAGGCGACGCTCAACGCACCGCAGGTCGTGCTCAACCAGACCATGACCGTCTCCGGTGGCGCCATCACCGTGCCACTGACGTTCCAGGCCTCGCACGACGCCTTCGCCGTCTACGTGACCCCGGCCTCGACCAGCGGTCAGCAGGGTGTGGAGCTGGTCGGCGCCCAGTCGGGCCGATGCGTCGACGTACCCGGCGGATCGACGACCAACGGCACGCAAACTCAGCTGTACGACTGCTCCGGTGGCGCGTCGCAGCGGTGGACCTACACCGCAGGCAAGCAACTGCAGGTGTACGGCAGCAAGTGCCTCGACGCCAGCGGCCGTGGCACCACGAACGGGACCGCGGTGATCATCTGGGACTGCAACGGGCAGCCCAACCAGCAGTGGAACCTCGATGCCAACGGCACGATCACCGGGGTGCAGTCGAGCCTGTGCCTGGACGCCAACGGTGCCGGGACAGCCAACGGCACCCCATTGATCCTCTGGTCCTGCAACGGCGGCGCCAACCAGAAATGGAGCACGCGATGAACGGGATGATCCGCAGCTTCATCGCGGCCGTCGCGACGCCACCCGCGCTCCTCGCCGCCACCGCGACCGCAGTGCTCACGGGCCCATCCAGCGCCCAGGCCGCCACCGCCGGGCCGTGCGACATCTACGCCTCGGGCGGCACACCCTGCGTGGCCGCGCACAGCACCACCCGGGCGTTGTACGGCTCGTACAACGGCCCGCTGTACCAGATCCGCCGGTCGTCCGACAACACGATCAAGGACGTCGGCGTCCTGAGCGCGGGTGGATACGCGGATGCGGCGAGCCAGGACTCCTTCTGCGCCGGCACGAGTTGCGTGATCACCGTCATCTACGACCAGTCCGGTCGCGGCAATCGCCTCACCCAGGCGCCGGCCGGCTACTGGCCGGGACCGGCGGCCGGCGGCGCGGACAACCTCGCCGATGCGAAGGCGGCTCCGGTCACCCTTGGCGGCCACAAGGCGTACGGCGTCTACGTCGCCCCGGGAACCGGTTACCGCAACAACAACACCAACGGAGTCGCGAAGGGCGACCAGCCCGAGGGAATCTACGCCGTCGTCGACGGTACCCACTACAACAACTGGTGCTGCTTCGACTACGGCAACGCCCAGACCGACGGGCAGGCCGATTCGCCGGCGATCATGGAGACCGTCTACTTCGGCGCCGACAAGCAGTGGGGCTGGGGCGACGGCAACGGCCCCTGGGTGATGGGTGACCTCGAGTGGGGGCTGTTCTCCGGCTCGAAGGCCGGATACAACCCCAACCCGACGATCAACCAGCGTTACGTCACCGCTGTGGTGAAGGGCGAACCCAACCACTGGGCCATCCGGGAGGGCAGCGCCCAGTCCGGCGCGCTGTCCACCGTCTTCGACGGGGTACGCCCGAGCGGCTACAACCCGATGAAGAAGGAGGGCGCGATCCTTCTCGGTATCGGCGGGGACAACAGCACCTCCGGCGCCGGAACCTTCTTCGAAGGGGTGCTCACCTCCGGCTACCCGTCCGACGCGACCGAGAACGCGGTGCAGGCGAACATCACCGCCGCCGGCTACGGAGCCGGGAGCGGTGACCCGCAGCCGGGCGCCCAGATCGTCGGCAACCAGTCCGGGCGCTGTGTCGAGGTGCCGGCCAGTTCCACCGCGAACGGCGCCCAGGTGCAGTTGGCCGACTGCCAGAACGCCGACCGGCAGCGCTGGACGTACACGTCCGGCCGCGCGCTGCAGGTGTACGGCAACAAGTGTCTGGACGCGAGTGGCCAGGGCACCGTCAACGGCACCAAGGTGATCATCTGGGACTGCAACGGTCAGCCGAACCAGCAGTGGACCCTGAACGCCGACCGCACCGTCACCGGAGTCCAGTCCGGGCTGTGCCTGGACGCCGAGGGAGCGGGAACGGCGAACGGAACCCGGCTCATACTGTGGGCGTGCCACGGCGGCCCGAACCAGCAATGGAGCCTGCGCAATTGATGGAGCGAGAAGGTCATGGACCCGCCGGACGGCCCGAAAATGATCGTGGGCATCCTCCGAGGAATCAGAGAATGCCCAGGTCATGCTTGGTGCGCCGCGTAGGACTTGAACCTACAACCCGCGGATTAAGAGTCCGCTGCTCTGCCAATTGAGCTAGCGGCGCTCGCTGGCAACGGAGAAACATTAACACGGGCTCTCCGGGTCCCCGAAATCGGGGGCCGGGCCTTGATCGTCGGGCGGGGCGGTGGGTCACGACATGATCGCGTGGCCTCGCGGGGGACTCCGGCGCTTGCCTTCGTAGGGCAGGATGTGCCCGCGGAACTCCAGATCGGGGCAGAGGATGGGCAGGATGCGTCGCTCGCTACTGGCGGTCATTGCGTTGGTGGTGGTAGCGCCGGTGGCGCTCGCGGCTTGCGGGGACGGTGGCGGGAAAGCCGCGCCTGTCGCGGGTGGCGGTTCGTCGGCGTCGGCGTCCGCTCCGGCGGCCCCGGATGGCGGTGGGTCCGGGCCGGGCGGCGGGGGTGACCTGTCACTCAGTGTGACTCCTGGCACCGGTAAGAAGGGCGTACCGGTCAGCGCCGAGATCGGGATCAAGGTCGCCGGTGGGAAGGTGACGGCCGTCTCGCTCAAGGACGACAAGGGCAAGGCGGTCGCCGGCGGGCTGCGGGAGGACGGGTCGGCCTGGGTGCCGGCCAAGCCCCTCAAGAACAGCAAGCGGTACGAGGCCGCGGTCACCGCCACCAGCGACGGGGGTGGCGCGAAGACCGTGAAGACGTCGTTCACCACGATGGGGGCGCCAGCGCGGAAGACGGGTACGGGCCTCTACCTGTTCGACGACCACACGTACGGCGTCGCGATGCCCGTCGTGGTCGAGTTCAACCCGGGCATCAAGAAGAAGGACCGGGCCGCCGTACAGAAGCGGTTGTTCGTCAAGAGCGAGCCCGCGCAGCCCGGCACCTGGTCGTGGACCTCGAGTGGCACCCAGGCCTTCTACCGCCCGCCGAAGTTCTGGCAGTCCGGCACGAAGCTGACCGTCCGCATCGCCGTGGGCGGCCTGCCGACCGGCGGCGGCCGGTACGGCGACCGGGACCGGTCCGCCTCGGCGAAGATCGGCCGGTCGTTCGTGATGAAGGTCGACAACAAGACCAAGAAGATGACCGTCTGGCAGGGCGGCAAGGCGACCCGCACCATGCCGGTCAGCCTCGGCAAGCACAGCACGCCCTCCTCCAGCGGCACGATGGTGGTCATGGAGAAGATGGCGGCCACCGTCTTCGACACCCGGGCCGAGCTGGGCCCGCGCGACGGCTACCGGACCGAGATCGAGTACGCCCAGCGCCTGACCTGGTCCGGCCAGTACATCCACTCGGCGCCGTGGTCGGTGGGCTCGCAGGGCCGCCGGAACGTGTCGCACGGGTGTGTCAACGTGTCACCGTCCAACGCGCGCTGGCTGTTCGACAAGACCCTCATCGGTGATCCGGTCACCGTCCGGGGTACGGAGGACAAGCTGGTGTACGGCAACGGCTGGACGCCGTGGGACGTGAGCTGGAAAGAGTTCGTGAAGGGCAGCGCCCTGCCGGTGCCGGCCGACCTGGCCGCACAGGAGGGCCAGGCCTGAGCAGCCCGCCCGAGGCTTGGCCCTTCCGGGCTGGGCCGGCCCTTCCGGGCTGGTCCGGCGCGGACGGTGCCGCGCCGGAGGCCGGCCGTGACGTTCGGCGCTCGATGGCCCGGATTGTGCCGTCAAGTCCGGGTCCGTCAGTGAGGGGCGGCACGAATCGGGGATTGGGCGTCCTGGCATCCATGACGGATGATGGGCGCCGGGACGACAGCGGTGAGAGGGATCATGAGACTTCCTGGAGTGACCGGCCCGGCCGGGCGACGGCGGTGGCGCACCTCGGCGGTGGCGCTGGTGGCCGCGTCCGTGCTGCTCAGCGCCGGCTGCAGCGGTGACGACAAGTCCGGTTCCCCCTCCTGGCAGGGCGGCTCCCAGGGCGGCGACGCGTCGCCGGGCGCCTCCGGGGCGCCCTCGCCCGCGCCCACGCTGAGCACGGTGGCCGTGACCTCCCCGGCCGCCGAGGCGACCGGCGTGGAGGCCATCACCGAGATCAAGTACGAGTCCGAGGACCCGGGGAACACCACGGTCGAGGTCAAGGACGCCGACGGCAACGAGGTCAAGGGCACCCTCGACAAGGACGACAAGGTCTTCCGGCCGGCGAAGGCCCTCAAGTGGGGCAAGAAGTACACCGTCACCGTCAACGGCACCCCGTCGGGTGACAAGGGCGGCTCCACCTCCAGCTCCTTCACGGTGATGAAGAAGCCGTCGAAGCTGGTGCGCGTGTCGAGCTTCCTCGGCGACGGCCAGACCGTCGGGGTCGGCATGCCGATGATCGTCCGGTTCGGCCGGTCCGTCCCCGCGAGCTACCGCGACGACGTGGAACGCCGGATGACCGTGACCGCCACGCCGGCGCAGGAGGGCACCTGGCACTGGACCAGCCCGACCGAGGTGCACTACCGCCCCAAGACGTACTGGAAGCCGTACACGAAGATCTTCTACAAGGTCCAGCTGGCCGGGCTGCCGATGGGCAACGGCTGGTACGGCCGCTCCGACCTGACCGTGGACCTGAAGGTCGGGCGCTCCTTCGTCATGACGGTGGAGAACCGCACCAAGAAGATGACCGTGACGCAGAACGGCAAGGTCGTCAAGACGATTCCGGTCAGCCTCGGCAAGTCGAGCACCCCATCGTCGAGCGGCACGATGGTGGTCATCGAGAAGAAGCGGCACACCGTCTTCGACACGATGGACGAGCTGCCCAAGGGCCAGGGCTACCGCACCGACATCGATTTCGCGCAGCGGATCACGTGGAGCGGCCAGTACATCCACGCGGCCCCGTGGTCCGAGGGCGTGCAGGGCCGGCGCAACGTGTCGCACGGCTGCGTCAACGTCTCGATGGCGATGGGCAAGTGGCTGTTCGAGCGGACCCTCATGGGTGACCCGATCACCGTGAAGGGCACCGAGGAGAAGCTCAAGAACGGCAACGGCTGGACCGACTGGAACATGAGCTGGAGCGAGTACAAGAAGGGCAGCGCCCTCTAGAAAGCTCAGCCGGCGGTCGCCAGGCCCGAGTCGGCGCAGACGGAGACCATCTGGGCGGCCGCGGCGCTGACCGCTGCCACCCGGTCCGGTTCGTCGTCGCGGCCCTGTGCCGCGACGGCCCGGTCGTATGCCTGCTGGAGGCGGACGGCGGCGTCGGCCACCGGGGCGTCGGCCGTCGCGGTGGCCCGGCCCAGGTCCGAGACCACCCCCGGCTGCATCAGCGTCCCCTCGCGGACCGCCTCGCTGATCTTGCCGCAGGCGACGCTGCCCGGCGGGTCGTCCGCCACAGCGGCGCTCGGCGGGCGGGCCGGTGAAGCGGCGGGAGCGGGCGGGGTGGGAGATGGCGGGGCCGCCGGGGTGGAACAGCCGGCGAGCAGGGCCGCGAGCACCGGCGCGCAGAACGGCAGGAATCGCGACATACCGTTCACCGTAGGCGGTCGCCCCGGCCGTGGAGGCCGTTTCGGCTGGCCCGGGAACGCTACCGTCGCAGCGGTGACCTCCACCCTGGACGCCGGCGTCGTCGATGTCTGCCGGGCGTACCTGGCGCTCGCCGACCGGTACGAGCCCGGCCTCGTCCAGGGCCTCTACCTGCAGGGGTCGGTCGCGCTCGGCGACTACCGGCCCGGGGTCAGCGACATCGACTTCGTCACGGTGACCTCACGGCCGCCCGACCCGCGTGCGCTGCAGGCGGTGCACGCGGCGCTGCGGCGTACGCACGGCGGCACGGACTTCGACGGGCTGTACGTGCGCGAGGACGACCTGCGGCGCGACCCCGACCTGGTCCCCAGCGGTGCGGCGGTGCACGAGTGGCAGGTGGAGGCGGTGTCCCGCTTCGAGCGCACGCTGGTCACGTGGCACGTGCTCGCCCAGGGCGGCGTGGCCGTACGGGGGCCCGCGGCCGCCGAGCTCTGCGTCCACACCGACTGGCCGGCGCTGGCCGAGGCGACCCGGGAGAACCTCGCCGGCTACTGGACGACGTGGCGCAACCGTACGGTGCTGGGCCTGACCGGCACGAGCGACTGGGCCACCGCCTGGGGCGTGCTCGGCGTGGCCCGGCTGCGCCACACGCTCGCGGCGGGCCGGGTGACGTCGAAGACCGAGGCGGCGGCGTACGCGCTGGAGACGTACGACCGGCGGTGGCACCGCATCGTGCGTGAGGCGCTGCGTATCCGCACCGGCGTGGGGGAGCCGCAGTACGGCAACTCCGTGCGCCGCCAGGTCGACGTGGTCCGCTTCCTCAGCCACGTCCTGGACGCGGACTGAAGCGCCGCCGCGGACCAGCCGCGGACTGAAGCGCCGCCGCGGACCAGCCGCGGGCTGAAGCGCCGCCGCGGACCAGCCGCGGACCAGCGGGTCCGCGGCCAGGGCTGAAGCCAGGTCAGGGCCGCGGCCTGAGTTTGGCGCGCAGCGGCCCGCTGTCCTCGTGGTCGATGTCGGTGAAGATGGCCAGCGCCCGGGTCCACGCGTCGCGGGCGGCCGGCTCGTCCCCGGCGGCCCGGTGGGTGTCGCCGAGGTGGTCGAGGATCGTCGCCTCGAGGCGGCGGTCGCCCTGGGCGTGGAACAGCTCGTACGACCGCAGATAGCACCGCACAGCGTCGGCGTGGTGGCCCAAGTGGTGGTGCACGTAGCCGAGGCTGTCCCATGAGTGGGCCGCGCCCGTCCAGTTCTCCGCCTTCTCCTGCATGGCGACCGCCCGCTCGCAGTAGCCCAGCGCCTCCGCGTAGTTGCCGATCGTCACGTGGACCCAGCCGAGGTTGTTCAGCGCGCTGGCCATGCCGGAGACCTCGTCCACGCGGGCGTACAGCTCGTACGCCTGCTTGCCCTCGCGCAGCGCCTCCTCGTGGTCGCCGAGGCGGCGCGCGGTGGTGCCGAGGTTGAGGTGGATCAGCGCCCGTTCCACCGGGTCCTCGTTCTCGGGGAGCAGCCGGAGCGCCTCGAGGATGTGTTCCCGGGCCCGTTCGCCGTCGCCCAGCTCGCGGTACGCGTACCCGAGGTTGTAGTGGCTCCGCGCCTGCCGGCGGGGGTCGCCGATGCGCGTCGCCGCAGCCAGCGAGATCTCCATGCAGGTGATCCAGTCGCGGCCGTTCCACTGCCGTTCGAGGTACGTCGCCAGCGCCCAGGGCAGCAGCCAGGCGTGCAGGTCGAAGCCGAGCGTGTCGGCGTGGTCGACGGCCGCGCGCAACGTCCGTTCCTCGGTGGCGAACCAGGTCAGCGCCGCGGCGACGTCCGGAAGGTCCAGGGCGGTCACCCCGGGAGCCGGCGGGCCGGGGTCGTAGTGGTCGCGGCGGCGGTGCGGGTAGAGGACCGCGTCGCCGGCGAGCGCGGTGTGCACGTAGAAATCCAGCACGCGGCGGGTCGCGGCGCGCCGGTCCGCCTCCGGGTCGTGCCGGTCGGCCAGTTCCCTCGCGTACGCCCGCAGCAGGTCGTGCAGGCGGTACCGCCCGGCCGGCTGCTCACCGAGCAGGTTGGCCTGCACGAGCCGGGCCACCGCCGGGCGCGCCTCGGCGACCGGCAAGTTGAGCAGGTGCGCGATCGCCGGGAGTCCCGCGTCGGGGCCGGGATGCCCGCCCAGCAGCCGGAACAGCCGGGCCGCCGGGGCGTCGAGCGTCCGGTAGGACCAGGAGAAGACGGCCCGGACGTCCGCGGCCGGGTCGTCGTCGGCCAGCGCGTCGAGCCGGTGCCGCGCGTCGGCGAGTTCACCGGCGACCCCGCTCAGCGAGAAGCCGTCGTAGGTGGCCGCCCGCGCCGCCGTGATGGCCAGCGCGAGGGGGAGCCGCGCGCACGCCGCGAGGATCGCCTCCACCGCCGCCGGCTCGGCCGCCACGCGATCCGCGCCGACCCGGTGCGCCAGCAGGTCGCGTGCTTCGTCGTCGGTGAGCGTCTCCAGGCGTACGGGATGGGCGCCCTCGGCCGCGACCAGACCGCTGAGCCGGCTGCGGCTGGTCACCAGCACCATGCATCCGGCCGAGCCGGGCAGCAGCGGCCGGACCTGACCGGCGTCGGCGGCGTTGTCCAGCACGATGAGCATCCGGCGGCCGGTCAGCCGGCTGCGCAGCAGCGCCGACTGGGCCGCGATGTCGGCGGGCATCCGCTGGGGCGGCACACCCAGCGCCTCCAGGAAGCCGCGCAGGACCTCGGCGGGGGCGGCCGGGGGTCCGCCGGGGTCGAAGCCGCGCAGGTTCGCGTACAGCTGGCCGTCGGGGAAGCGCCGGCGGGCGTGGTGGGCCCAGTGCACGCCCAGGGTCGTCTTGCCGACGCCCGCGGTGCCGGACAGCGCGACGACCACCGTTCCGCCGGCGACGCCCTCGCTCAGCGCGTCGAGGCGGGTGAGGTGCTCGCGGCGCCCGGTGAAGCCCCGGACGTCCAGCGGCAGCTGACAGGGTCCGGCCGGCTCGGCGGACGGCGCGCTGTGCAGGGCCTGCCGCAGCTCCGGCCCGGGTTCGGTGCCGAGGTCGTCGCGCAGCCGGTCCCGGGTGCGGCAGAAGATCGCCTGAGCCTCGGCTTCGCGCCCGTCCGCGCGCAGCGCCCGGATGAGCAGGGCGGCCAGCGGCTCCACGAGCGGGTACGCGTCCAGCAGCGGGCGCAGCGACCCGGCCACGGCGCCGGGCGCGTCACCCCCGGCCAGGTCGATGCGGGCCAGCGCGAGCGTGGCGGTGAGCCACCGCTGGTCGAGGTCGTCGCGCAGGCCGGCGGCCCAGTCCCCGCCGAGGCCGGCCAGGGGCTGGTCGCGGCGCAGCGCCACCGCCTCCCGCAACGGCCCGGCCGCCTCGGAGGGGGCCGGCCCGGCCCGGCGTGAGCGGGACAGCAGGTCGTGGAAGCGGCTCAGGTCGACCCGGGTCTCGTCGGCGAGCAGGGCGTACCCGCCGTTGCGGAACTCCAGCGTGGGCGGCTCCGGCGTGATCGTCTCCAGCACGCGGCGCAGCCGCAGCACGTACGTGTGCAGCGCGTTGCGGACCGTCCGCGGCGGATCCTCGCCCCACACCCGGTCGATCAGCGCCTCGATCGGCACCGTGCGTCCCAGGTCGGCGGCGAGCGCGGCGAGCACGGCGCGCTGCTTGGCCGGGCCGAGGTCGAGCCGGTCCCCGCCCGCCCACAGCTCCACCGGACCGAGCAGACGGAGTTCCCACATGGGTTTCAGTCTTCATCAATCCGGATTTCAGCGTAAGCGGGCAGTATTCGCCCCGGCTCGATGTCACGGGGGTGGGTGGGGGGGGGGGGGGGGGGCCCCCCCCCCCCCCCCCCCCCCCCCACAGGGGGGAGAACACCCAAAACCGCGCGGCGCAGCCCGTCGGTGAGCGAGTCGTCGTCCGCCGTGGCGTCCTCGGCCGGCTCGGGAAGCTGCGCGGCCGGCACCGCGACGATCACGCCGTGCTCGAACAGGCCGTCGATCTGCGTGGCGGCCGCGTACCGGTGGCCCTGCGGCGTGTCCAGGACCAGGCCGTGGAAGATCTCCTCGCGGTCGTCGGCCAGGACGTGGGCGACCGTACCGGCCTTGTCGCCCGCGCGGTCGTAGACCGGGGTGCCGTCGGCCAGGACGAGGAAGGACTGCGGGGCCCCGAGGTCCTCAGGGGCGGTGTCGGTGTCGGACATGCCTGGTGACGTACCCCGGCGGGTGCGGCGGGTAACCGTCAGTCGGCCGGCGGCAGGACGGCGACCTCGCGGTAGAAGCGGTCGATCGTCCGGACGGTCGCCTCGAAGTCGTCCAGCTCGAACGGCTTCGTCACGTACGCGTTGGCCCGGTGCTGGTAGCTGGCCACGATGTCCGGCGGCGCGCCGGAGGTGGTCAGGATGACCACCGGGATCGCCTTGAGCCGGTCGTCGGTCTTGATCGCGGCGAGGGTCTCGCGGCCGTCCATGCGCGGCATGTTGAGGTCGAGCAGGATCAGGTCGGGCCGGTGCGCGTCCTGGTACGGCGTGACCCGCAGCAGGTAGTCCAGCGCCTCACGTCCGTCGGACACCCGGTTGACCCTGGTGTGGGTCTCGGAGCTCTCGAGCGCCTCCGAGATCATGAAGGCGTCGGCGTCGTCGTCGTCGACGACGAGGATGTCCAGCGTGCGCACGGAGCCCCCTTGTTTGCAGTGCGGCAAGCATAGGGTCCGCCGCCGGGAAGTACTACATCAGGGAGGTATGAAATCCCTCGGTAACGAGACATGTCTCATACCGGGCCCAGGCAACGTTCTCGAAACAGCAGGTCACTGCGCGTCGAAAAATTGTGCGCGCTCGGGCACGCAAAGTAGTCGTCGATCTCGTACAACAGAGCCGGGCGTCAATCCGTCCCGTATTTGTGACCACCGATATCCCCGACCCCGCGCGGCGCCGGCGGCGACGGTTCTGGCGCCGCATGCTGACCCGGCTGTTCGTGATCGTCGTGTTCTACTGCGGCACCGGTGCGGCGGTCGCCGAGGCGTACGTGGAATCCGTGCCGCTGCCGGCCGCGCCCGTCGAGCCCCAGGCATCGACCCTGTACTTCGCCGACGGGCGGACGATCCTGGCCCGGGTGGGCACCGTCGACCACAGCGACGTGCCGCTGTCGGCGGTGCCGGAGGCCGTACGCTCCGCAGTCCTGGCCGCCGAGGACCGCGACTTCTACAACCACGGCGGCGTCTCCGTCCGCGGCGTGCTGCGCGCGGTGGTGGCGGACGCCCGCGGCAGCCGGGAAGGCGCCTCCACGGTCACCCAGCAGTACGCCCGCAACGCGTTCCTCACCCAGGACGTGTCGGTCGAGCGCAAGGCGAAGGAGATGGCGCTCGCGATCCAGTTGGAGCGCAAGTACACCAAGAACCAGATCCTCGAGCGGTACCTCAACACCATCTACTACGGCCGGGGCGCGCAGGGCATCGCGGCGGCGGCGCACGCGTACTTCGGGGTGACACCGGACCGGCTCACCGCGGCGCAGGGTGCGGTGCTCGCCGCCGTCATCAAGGATCCGTACGGGTACGACCCCGCGCACAACGCCGAGGCGGCGCGACGGCGGTGGAACTGGGTCGTCCGCTCGCAACGTGACCTGGGGTGGCTCAGCGGCGAGGTCACGTACCCGAAGGTGTTGCCGGCGTCGGCGAAGAACCCGGGCCCGGACGGCATGGTCATCGACCGCGTGGAGCGGGAGCTGGCGGCGCACGGCGTCACCCCGCAGGCGCTGCACACCCAGGGTCTGTCGGTGGTGACGACCCTGGACGCGGCCGCCCAGCGGGCCGCGGTCACCCAGGTGGACCGGCATCTGGCGAAGCAGCCGAAGGCTCTGCGGACGGCGCTGGTCGCGGTCGACCCGAGAACCGGAGGGGTACGCGCCTACTACGGCGGCCGGCAGGGGCGGGGTTTCTTCGACGACGCCTCCGCCGCCCACCCGGCCGCGTCCACGTTCAAGCCGGTGGTGCTCGCCGCCGCCCTGCGCCGGGGGATCGGCGTGAACTCGCGCTGGGACGGCAGCTCGCCCCGGATCTTCCCTGGCCGGCTCGGCGTGCCGTTGCAGAACCAGAAGGACCTGCAGTGCCCGGACTGCACGCTGAAGAAGTCCATGATGGAGTCGCTGAACACCCCGTTCTACGCGGTGACCGAGCAGATCGGCGCGACGGCGGTCCGGGACATGGCCCACGAGCTCGGCATCTCGAAGCGGTACGCGGGCGCACCCTCCCTGGTGGACGCGAAGGGTGACCCGCGCCCCGGCAGGACCCGCCCGGACATTGCCATCGGCCGGTACGCGGTGACCCCCGCCGACCTGGCCACCGTCTATGCCACGTTCGCCGCGGGCGGGGTACGCCACGAACGGCACTTCGTGGAGTCGGCGACGGACGCGGGCGGCAAGCGGGTCTGGACGGCCTCGCGCGCGTCCCGTACGGTCCTCGACCCGGCGGCGGCCGCGGATGTCACGTCGGTGCTCAGCGCGACGCTGCGCGCCGACGGCGCCCGGCCGGGCCGCCCGGCGGCGGGCAAGACCGGCACCCAGCAGTGGGCGGACACCCGGGACAACCAGGACGCCTGGATGGCCGGCTACACCCCGGACCTGGCCACCACGGTCTGGATCGGCAAGTCGCGTCCCGGGCCGATCCGGGACGCCAAGGGCAAGGCGATCGAGGGCCGGACGATCCCGGCCCGGCTGTGGCGGGACTTCACCCGCGCCGCGCTCGCCGGCTCGCCGGTGGTGCCACTGCCGGCGGCCGCGAACATCGGGCGTACGGATGTCGGCGACGCCGGCAAGGTGCACGCGTCGAAGCCGGTGCAGAAGCGGGGTGAGAAGCAGGGAGAGCAGCAGAAGCAGGCCCCGAACCTGGTGGTCGTCCACACCGCGGGTCAGGGCAAGCGGCTGGCGCTCACGTTCGACGACGGCCCGTCCGAGTACACGCCGGAGGTGCTGGACCTGCTGGCGCAGTACGGCATCAAGGCGACGTTCTGCATGGTCGGCGAGGAGGTGCAGCGGTACCCGGAGCTGGTCCGGCGCGTCATCGCCGAGGGTCATGAGCTGTGCAACCACTCGTGGAAGCACGACGATCTCGGGGCGATGTCCGCGGCGGCGGCCCGTGACGACATCGAGCGGACGGACGCGGCGATCGCGGCTGCCGCGCCGGGGGTGACCGTGCCGTTCTTCCGGGCGCCGTACGGGTCCTGGGGCCACTCGGCCAAGGAGGGCGTCAAAGCCGGGCACACCCCGCTGGGCTGGGTCGTGGACCCGGACGACTGGCTGCTGCCCGGCGCGGACGTCATCGCCGACCGCATCGAGCAGCAGCTCACGCCGCGCGCGGTGGTGCTGGTCCACGACGGTGGCGGTGACCGCGCGCAGACGGTCGAGGCACTGCGCAAGCTCATCCCGAAGCTGAAGAGCCAGGGCTGGACCTTCGACCTGCCGGAGCGGACGGTGGCGTCGAAGCCGCTGACAGCTGAGCCTTCGCTCTCGCCCTCGCCCTCCGTTCCGCCCAGCACCAGCCCGTCGGTGACGCCGCCGGGCAGTCCGGAGCCGAGTCAGTCGAACCAGGAGGAGACGCGGTCGGGCTCGACGTCGTAGCCGGTGGCGCGGGCGCCGGCCCAGTTCACCCCGACCAGCACGCCGTCGCGCCGCAGGCCGGGCAGCCAGTCGCCGACCCATTCGCGCAGCGGGATCTCGACCACCTCGAAGCCCTGGTACGCCTCGATCCCGCCCACCACGCGCTGGGCCCGCGACGGCTTGGACCAGAAGGGCATCGCCCGGGTGCCGTCGCCGGCCCGGGGCGCCGGGAAGCCGCCGGCGTCCCGGATCGACCAGACCCGGCCCTCCACGGGCACTTCGCGGCGGAACGCCGCCGTGTGGGCCGCGCTGAGCGACATGGCCGTCCCCCTCCGTGAATTCCGGCGCTGTCCCTATCGTGGCCCGTCGAGCGGTTCCAGGTGATTTGAACCGGCAAATCAGCCGAGCAGGCTGAGCCGGTGCACCAGCTTGTCGATCCGGTTCCGCGGCCCGACCAGGCCGATCGCGTGGTACGCGAGCTCCGCCGTCGCCGTCTCGCCCACCCGCTGCAGGTACTCGTCGTACACCCGGGTGCTCTGGCCGTCCGTGGGCATGTCGGCGACGAAAACACCGAGCGACTCCACCGCCTTCGCGCGGATCTCACCCAGCTTCGCGGCCGGCGCGCCCAGCACCGTGCAGCCGGCCCAGGGCAGCCCCGGGTGCAGCGAGCCGCCCGCGTCCTTGGCGTCGGGGCCGATCAGCCCGGTGACCGACGTCGCGGTCGCGGCGGCCACACAGATGGCGGCGTTGACGGCCCGGCCGGCGGGCAGCGCCTCGTCGACCACGATCACCCACTTGAGCCGGGCCGACCGGGTGGGCTCGTCGGTACGGATCTCCTCCGGCTCGAAGCCGACCTGATGAATGGCACTCATGAGGCAAAAAGCTAGGCATTACCACGGTTGCTCGGCAATAGTTTCGTACTTGATTCGGATACGGTGCCGATATGGCTGCTCTCGACGAACTTGATACGGCGATCCTGCGGGAATTGCAGGTGGACGCACGGCGTACCAACCGGGACATCGCCGCGGCGGTCGGCGTCGCGCCCACCACGGCACTGGACCGGACCCGGGCGCTGCGTGAGCGCGGCGTCATCCGGGGCGCGAGCCTGAACGTGGACCTGGCCGCCATCGGGCGGCCCGTGCAGGCGCTGATCGCCGTACGGATCCGCCCGCCGTCGCGCCGCAACATCGAGGCTTTCCGCAACTGGGCGGCGGCGCTGCCGGACACCCTCGGCGTCTTCGTGACCTCGGGCACGGAGGACTTCCTCATCCACGTGGCGGTGCCCGACAACGACAGCCTGTACGCCTTCGTCATCGACCGGCTCACCGAGCACGCGCACGTGGCGGACGTACGGACCTCGGTGGTCTACGAGCACCTGCGCAACGACCGGATCAGCCCGGTGGCGCGAGAATGAGGCCCATGGAGATTCGTGAGGCGGCCGCCCGGGACTGGCCGGCCATCTATCCGTTCTGGTCACGCATCGTCGAGGCGGGGGAGACGTACGTGTACCCGCTCGGCCTCGGCAGCGACGAGGCACGGGCGCTGTGGATGGAGCAGCCACCGGGGCGCACCGTGGTCGCCGTGGACGGCGACGACGTGCTGGGGTCCGCCAAGATGGGGCCGAACCGGCCGGGCCGGGGCGCGCACATCGCCACGGCGAGCTTCATGGTCGACCCGGAGCGGCACGGCCGCGGGGTGGGCCGGGCGCTGGGGGAACACGTCCTCGGCTGGGCGCGTGCCGAGGGCTACCACGGCATCCAGTTCAACGCCGTGGTCGAGACCAACACCGCGGCCGTGCACCTGTGGCAGGCCCTCGGCTTCGAGATCATGACGACGATTCCCGAGGCGTTCGACTCCGCGTCGCACGGTCTCGTCGGCCTGCACGTCATGTACCAGAAAATCCGCTCTGACCGGTAAGGTCAGCCCATGATCAAATACCGACCGATCGCCGTGGCCGCCCTGGCCGTGGCCGCCGGACTGGCCACGGCGCTGACCGGTACGCCCGCCGAAGCCGCCGCGGGCGGGCCGTCCCCGATCACGACCTGGCTGAACCCCGTCAAGCCGCACAAGGCCACCTGGGTGAACGTGCACTGGACCACCGGCAGGAAGATCTGCGACGCCGAGGTGCGGGTCGAGGGCGACAAGGTCGACGTCTCCTACCCGAGCAACACGGACACGTACTCGTCGTTCTCGCAGAGCGACTCCCTGCGCGGCGGTCACGTCGACCGGACTGCTGTCAACGTGACCGCGCACTACGGCAGGACCGCGTTCGTGCCGCTCGAGGCCACGATCACGTACACCACCTGCAAGAGCGACGCCGTACGGTCGAAGACGTTCTGGCTGACGCTCCCGGTCCTCAAGACCTACTGAGCGGAGCCCCCTACCGCGCGGCCATGATCAGCGCGGCCGGGTCGGCGCAGACCAGCTCCAGCGCCCGGGCCACCACGGCCGGGTCGTACGTCGACGCGTGGAACGTGGCCTCGAGGTGCAGCACGCCGCCCATCTCCGAGGTGGTCAGCGTGACGCCCTCGGGGCCGTTCAGCGTCGGCACGCTCTGGTTCACCCGGCCCGCCGCGTCGACGGCCCACGGCAGGTCGCCGAGCACGTCGTGGCGGCCCTGGTTGCTGAAGGTCAGCCGGGGCCGCGGCCGCGCCGGCGCCTCGGCCGGGTACGGGTCCGGCATCCCGGGCGCCCCGGCGACGAGGATCTTGCCCTCGCGCAGCAGCATCATCGTCAGGATCCGGCCGGTCGCCAGCTCCGCCTTCAGCGTGGTGTGGATCGACCGGGGGTCGGTCAGGTCCCCGGGCGTCAGGTACGGGCCCATGCAGAAGTTGCTGTCGATGCTGACGTCCTTGTCCAGGTAACGCCGCGCGTCCGCCAGGAACGTCCCGCCGCTCAGGTCCGGGTCCAGCCCCAGGTCGCGCAGCGCGACGGCGAACGCGGCGAAGGTGATCGCGGAGGTCGTCACGCCCGGGGCGTGCTCGTCGCGCCACACCCGCATCCGGCCCAGCACCTCGGCCGACCGGGCCGTCTCGACGGTCAGGTCCGCCGTCCACGGGCGCAGCTCCGACTCCTCCGGGTGCGGCGGCCGGGCGAAGCTCAGCCCCTGCTTCCAGCGCGCCGGCTTGGTGCCGAACTGCTTCCACCAGGCCTTCGGCAGCGCCCACCGGTGCCGCCGAGAGGGGGCGATCACCGCGGCGCGCTCCTCGCCGGCCGCGCGGACCAGCTCACGCAGGAGCGTGTTGACCGGGCCGGCGTCGCCGTACGCGTGCGCCACCTTCATCGCCACGTACCCACCGCCGGCCAGGATGCGGACCGGGTGGTGACCCCGCGGCTCCGCCTGCAGTTGCCGGGTCATCGCGTCGAAGTCGACCGGGCCGTCGCCCAGGTCGGTGACGGCCTCGCGGACGTACCCGGCGAACGCCTCGGCGTCCAGGTGCAGCCAGCGCGCCCCGCTGCGGTCCAGGCGCGACACCGCCCGGTGCGTCGGGTCGGCGGCGTGCAGGCCGATCAGCGCGGCCCGCAACCGCTCGGCGGTCACCCCGGTCAGCGGCCCGACGGTACGGATGTACTCGAGCGGCAGCCACGCCCGCTCGTGCAGCGTGAGGCTGGTGGTGGACACGACATCTCCTTCTTCGGCGGCAGCGGTACGGGCGAAGACCACCCGCAGGACGGTCGGCGCGACCAGCACGGTCTCCACCGCCATCACCACGGCGACCCAGGTGACCAGCTCGGTGAGGCTGCCGCGGCTGCCGCCGTACCAGGCCGCGAGCAGCTCGGCGACCCCGGCGAACACGGCGAAGATGCCCGCGCCGCGCACGGTGCCCTGCACCCGGGAGATCGCCAGGAAGAAATGGTGGAAGACGAACGGCACGTAGGTCAGCGCCAGGATGGTGAGCGCGGCGCCGGCGGACTTCGCGTACGCGGCGCCGAACAGCGACATGATCGGGTCGGCCGCGACGGCCACCACCAGGGAGACGGGCAGCCCGCCGCCGAGGCAGATGAGCAGGCCCATCCGTACCTTCGAGCGCAGCGCCGCCCGGTCGCCGCTGGCCACCGCGAACAGCGTCAGCGCCACGTTGCCGGGAACCATCGCCAGGAACGACAGCACCATGAAGGCGGTGTAGAAGGACGCGTTCGCCTCCGCCGACAGCACGGCGGTCACCACCAGCGGCAGCGCCGCCCGCGGCAGGTACGTCGCCAGGTTCAGCAGGTTGTGGTCGAACGTGGCCCGGCCGCGCCCGCGCAGCAGCGACGCTCTCGGGCGTACGGAATCGACCATGTTCTTGCGCCGCAGCGTGCGGCCCAGGACCGCGACCGACAGCACCATGCCGGCCACCCAGGTCAGCAGCAGCATGCCGCCGTCGAGGGTGAGCGGAAGCAGGGCGAGCACGCCGAGCAGCACCAGCTTGACGACGGAGAACCAGGCGTTGCGCATGAGTTGCAGGGGGCCCTGCAGGAGCCCGACCAGCGCCTCGTCCAGCACCAGCGTCATCGCGTTCAGCGCGATGCCGAAGACCAGCAGCACGGTCGCGGCGGTGCCGCCCAGCGCCTCCCGCAGGCCGGGCACCGCCCAGTGCGCGAGCCCCACGTAGATCAGGCCGCCGACCGTGGCGGCGCTGCCCGCGACGAGCAGGCAGGTCGAGATCAGCTCCCACTTGCGGCCCCGCAGCGACGGCAGGTCCGAGATCAGCATGGTGCCCATGCCGAACATCCCGATCGTGCCGATCAGCGTCATCGCGGACACCGCGGCGGAGGCCTGACCGACCGCCTCCGCCGGTGCGGTACGGGCGGCCAGCCACCAGTACGCGAACCCGAACAGCGAGGTGAGCGCCGTCGTGGCCATCAGCGAGCCGGCGTTCAGGAAAAGATCGAGGTGCCCGCGCAGGACGGTGACGAGCCCGCCGCGGCCCGGACCCTCGGGCCCGGGATCGAGGCTCTCCGGTACGGCTTCGGTAACCGAGGTCTGCTGCACAAGCAGCAACGGTAGTTACGGTCAGTGTTCGCCTGCCACGGCAAACCGGGGCACACCCGTTGTTCCGTCCGGACTGGAGACCGGGCGCTCCGGAGGAGGGGACCGGGACCGAACGGCCGAGGTTTGTGACGGGTGTGACCTGGAGTTATTCCTCCCAGACCGGAACCGGGGGCAGACCCCGCTCGGCGCGGGCGGCATCGGTCAGTTCCTGGATCAGCCGGGTCTTACCGCGCGTATACGCATCGCCCGGGCCGTACCGGTCCATCAGCTCCCGCTTGAGCGCGGCGTAACGGTCCCTCGCCTCCGGGTACGCCAGGAGGTGGTCGCGCAGCAGCCGCTCGTTGCGCGTCGGCCAGCTCTCGGCGGTCACCACGTGCAGGTGGTACGCCGTGCTGTCGTAGTCCTCGCGCCGGTAGAACAGCCGGGCCGGCATGTCGGTCGGCTGCAGCCGGTAACCGAGGCTCTGCAGCGCGGGATCGTTGACCTTCGCCAGCTCGTCCAGCGCGGCCATCAGATCGATGACCGGTTTCGCGGCCAGGCCGGGCACGGCGGTGCTGCCGACGTGCTCGACGGCGGTGAACAGGGGCGCGAGGGTCAGGCACGCCTGCCGGCCCAGCTCGGACCAGCGGTCGTCCGGCTCCGCGATGGTCACAACCAACCCACCTTCTTCAATCGGCGGTACAGCACGACCGCCGCCACGGCCATGAGCGCCAGCGCGCCGAAGTAGCCGTACCGCAGCCGCAGCTCGGGCATGACCTCGAAGTTCATCCCGTACACCCCGGCGATGGCCGTCTGCGCCGCGGCGATGGCCGCCCAGGACGCGATCTTGCGCATGTCGTTGTTCTGATCCACGGAAACCTGCGCGAGGCGGGCCTGCAGGATCGAGTTCAGCAGCTCGTCGAAGCCCGCGACCCGATCCACCGCCCGCGCGAGGCGACCCCGTACGTCCACAAGGTACGGATACAGGCCGTCCGGCACCACCCCGCGGTCGAGCAGCCGCTGCAACGGCTCCTGCAGCGGCAGCACCGCCCGCTTGAACTCCACCATCTCGCGCTTCAACTGGTAGATGTGGGCGACGTCCGGCGCCCTGTCCAGCGCGAACGTCGTCTCCTCCAGCGCCTCCAGGTCCCGTTCCACATGCCCGGCGACGTCCAGGTACAGCTCCACCATCCGGTCGCAGACGGCGTACGCGACGGCCCACGGCCCCTCGGCCAGCAGCGCCGGTCGCGCTTCAAGCTCCTCCCGTACGGCGGTCAGCGCACCCGCCGCCCCGTGCCGCACGGTGATCACGAACCGCGGGCCCAGCAGCACCGTGACGTCACCGGTGTCGACGACCTCGCTGGTGGCGGTCAACTCCTCGTGCTCGACGTAGCGAGCCGTACGCAGCACCAGCCGCGTCACGTCGCCCAGCGTCTCGGCAACCGGCCGGTGCCCCGCGGCCGCGGCCTGCACGGCGGTCAGCTCGTGCAGCCCGAACGTCTGCGCGATCGAGGCCATGGTCGCCTCGTCGGGCTCGTGCAGCCCCAGCCACACGAACGCGTCCCGCTGCCGGGCGGCGGCCTTGACGGCGTCGGCGTAATGCGACCGGCCGGGCCTGCGGCCGCCCGCCTGGTAGACGGCGCAGTCCACCACGGCATCGGGATTCGACCGGCGAACCTGCCGCGGCGTCTCCGGCTGCGACCGGCTGAGCCCTTCGATGAGCCGCCCTAGCGTCCGCGGAATGAGGTACGGCTCCCGCCTCCGCCATCCGAACATCCGCCCCGCTCCTCCGTTGGTTCTCGGCCGCTTCGTGCGTCGCTGTCGTTTTCTCCGCGTCGCATCCGCATCGCTTGTTGGTGTCGCGTCCGCGTCGTGTCGGCGCCGATGATCTCCGACCGACCGTAGCGGCTGGGCGCCCGCGCCGGACGGACAGGCGGGCTGTCCCGATAGGGTGTCGACCGGCCAGAATCTGACCTCAATCGGCGGGAGCCTGGACGCATGGCGAACACGAGCGCACGGATGCTCCGGCTTCTCTCCCTGCTGCAGACCCACCGCTACTGGCCGGGCGCCGAACTCGCCGAACGCCTCGACGTCAGCCCTCGCACCCTGCGCCGCGACGTCGACCGGCTCCGCGAGCTCGGCTACCCGGTCGACGCCGCACGGGGGGTCGCCGGCGGTTACCAGCTCCAGGCCGGAGCGGCGATGCCCCCGCTGCTCCTCGACGACGAGGAAGCGGTCGCCATCGCCATCGGCCTGCGAACGGCGGCCGCGGGGGCGGTCGCCGGCTTCGAGGAGACCTCGGTACGCGCCCTCGCCAAAGTCATCCAGCTCCTCCCACCCCGCCTGCGCCGCCGCATCGACGCGCTGCGCGCCATGACCACCCCGGGCGTGCTCGGCGGCGGCCCCACCCTCGACGCCACCGTGCTCACCACGCTGGCGATGGCCTGCCGCGGCGAGGAACGGCTGCGGTTCGCCTACGCGCCCCGCGACGGCGACCCGGCCGACCGCCACGTGGAACCCCACCGCCTCGTCCCGCTCGGCCGCCGCTGGTACCTGATGGCGTGGGATCTCGACCGAGGCGACTGGCGCAGCTTCCGGGTCGACCGGCTGAGCGAACCGGCGATGACGGGTGCCCGCTTCCGGCCCCGGGACATCCCGGGAGGGGACCCGGTGGCGTGGCTGCGGGGGCGGCTCGCCTCGGTGCCCAACCGGTACGACGTCTCGGTCGTCCTGCACAGGGACGCCGAGTCGGTACGCGCGATGGCCGGCCAGTGGGCGGCCGTGGAACCGCTGCCCGGCCCGGCCGAGGACGCGCCCCCGGCAGAGGACGCGCCCTCCGGCGCGGGGCCGAGCCCGAGCTCCGGCGCGCCGCGGTGCCGGTTGCGGATGAGCGTCGACGACCTGGGCTGGCCCGTCATGCTGCTCGGCGTGATCGGCGCCGACTTCCTCATCGAATCGCCTCCCGAACTGCGCGACCGCCTGCGCGACACGGCCGAGGTCCTCCTGC
The DNA here is from genome assembly GCF_016464385.1 of Nucisporomicrobium flavum. Classification (GTDB taxonomy): domain Bacteria; phylum Actinomycetota; class Actinomycetes; order Mycobacteriales; family Micromonosporaceae; genus Actinoplanes; species Actinoplanes flavus_A. The sequence goes on from NZ_JADMLH010000016.1 coordinate 175,940, forward strand.
GCGGCGCCGGGACGCCGTGAGCTAGGGACGGATCGGCGCCCCCGTGGCGCCGATCCGCACTCATGAACCTAGCGGCACCCTCCGACATTTTTCCGGCCCCGGAACTCCACAGTGGCCGGCCGCCGAAACTCGGCCGACGATGTCGGTGGGTGGCGGCATACTGCGGGACGTGGAAGCCATGCCGCGTACCGTTCAGGACCTCGTCGCGCTCGGGCAGTCGGGCGAGCCGGTGAGCTATCTGTTCTTCTGGGGCCACCGTCCGCAGCGCGACGGCAGCATCGGGGCGGGTTGCCTGAGCCAGTGGTGGCCGTCCGTGTTCACCGTGGACGGCGTACGGTTCGGCTCGGCCGAGCACTACATGATGTGGCGCAAGGCCCTGCTCTTCGGCGACGAGGAGGTGGCCGCCCGCGTCGTCACCGCGAGCCATCCGCGGCAGGCGAAGATGCTGGGCCGGCGCGTCCGCGGGTTCGGCGAGGAGACGTGGGCCGCCCAGCGCTACGGCATCGTCGTCGAGGCGAGCCTGGCGAAGTTCGGGCAGCGCACCGAGCTGCGCGATTTCCTTGTGGGCACGGGCGATCGCGTCCTGGTGGAGGCGAGTCCGACCGACCGCGTCTGGGGCATCGGCCTCGCGGCCACCGACGAGCGTGCCGCCGACCCGGCCCGGTGGCGGGGCCTCAACCTGCTCGGCTTCGCCCTGATGGAGGCCCGCGCCCAGCTCAGCCGGTGACCCGGGGCATCGATCACCGGCTCACCAGCGGCGCGGGCGCCCCGCCCGGTCGCGTACGGTCGCCCACACCATCTTGCCGTCCGTGACCGGGATCGCGCCCCACGCCGTCGAATCCGCGTGCACCACCCGCAGCCCATGACCCCGTTCGTCGAGCGGCAGCCCCGGCTCGACCGGCGCCAGGTCGAGAACCCGGGGCAGCTGCCGGGTGCGGTCGCGGACGACGAGGTGGAGCGCGGTCCCGCGCCGGGAGACTGAGATGTCCATGTCCGTACGCGCGTGCTCGACGGCGTTGGCCACCAGCTCGGACATCACCGCCCGCCCGGGGTGCAGCACCGCCTGCAGGTCCCATTCGTGGCACGCGTCCCCGACCAGGTTGCGGGCCTCGCACGGCGCCTCGGGCGAGGGTGTCAGGCGCAGCCGGATGACCTCGGCAGGCGGGCAGTTCTCGGTCAGCGCCGCGCGGGCTTCCTCGGGCGTCTCCAGCACCGACTTGCAGTCGGCCGAGCGCAGCGCCGCGGCGAGCGCGGACTCCCGTGGAAGGCAGAGCGCGAGGCGTACGGCCGGAGTGGCCTCGGCTGCGGAGATCCAGGTCGGCACGCTCGCGCCCGCCGGATCGACAAGACCGTGCAGGTCGACCATGATGCCGGCCGGGCGTTCGGCCAGGCATTTGCGGAGCGTACGGGTAGCAGCGGTCTGCAGTGCGGCCGTCCAGTGCCCCGTCACGGTGATGTCGACGAAGGAGCCGTCCCGGTCCGCGGTGACCGACAGTGGTGATTCGCCGGGCTCGATCAGGTACGGAGGTTCTTCCCCCATGGCACGGCCTCCCGCCGTCGAGAACACCCGGAGTCTTCGTCCGCGGCCGCGGGAGGTCAACGGGTACGTCACTCCATCGGGGTAACCCGATCGGCGGGATTGACATGCAGGTATATGCCTGCATAACTTGGCGTATGGATCTGGTGTTCAAGGCCCTCGCCGACCCGACCCGTCGCCAGCTGCTCGACCTGCTGCGTGAGCGCAGCGGCCGGACGCTGGGCGAGCTGTGCGGCCACGTCGACATGACGCGGCAGTCGGCCACCCAGCACCTGGCCCTGCTGGAGGCGGCCAACCTGGTCAGCACGGTGCGCCGCGGGCGCGAGAAGGTCCACTACCTCAACCCGGTGCCGCTGCACGAGATGCAGGAGCGCTGGATCGACAGGTTCGAGCGCCCGCGGTTGCGGGCCCTCAGCGCCGTCAAACGCAGAGCGGAGAGCGCGATGAGCGACCGGCCCACGTACGTCTACGTCACCTACATCGAGAGCACCCCGGAGCAGGTCTGGCACGCGCTGACCGACGCCGACCTGACAGCGAGCTACTGGGGGCACGCCAACATCTCGGACTGGCAGCCCGGTTCCCGGTGGGAGCACCGTCGCACGGACGGCTCCGGCATCGCCGACGTCGTGGGCGCGGTCGTGGAGAGCCGGCCACCCGTACGCCTGGTCACGACCTGGTCCGACCCCGCCGACCCGAGCGAGTCGTCACAGGTCACCTTCGAGATCGAGGCGTTCCACGAGATCGTACGGCTGACCGTGACGCACGAGAACCTGGCCACCGAGCAGGAACACGCCGACGTGGCGAGCGGATGGCCCGCCGTCCTGTCGAATTTGAAGACGCTGCTCGAAACGGGGCGGATTTTGTCACAGGCACCGTGGACGATGGACCGGTGACTGATCTCGGTGCGATCTTCCTGCCCCAGAACCCTCCCGAGCGACTGCCCGATGCGGCCCGCGCGGCCGACGAAGCGGGCCTCGAGCAGCTGTGGCTGTGGGAGGACTCCTTCCTCGCCGGCGGCATCTCGGCGGCCTCCGCGGCGCTCGCCGTCACCACCCGGCTCAAAGTCGGCATCGGCATCCTCCCCGTGCCGTTCCGCAACGTCGCGGTGACGGCGATGGAGGTCGCGACGCTGCATCGCATGTTCGGCGACCGCCCCATCGTCGGCCTGGGCCACGGCGTCCAGGAGTGGATGGGTCAGGTCGGCGCGCGGGCGGCGTCGCCGATGACCCTGCTCCGCGAGTACACGACTGCCCTGAAGTCCCTGCTCAGCGGCGAGCCGGTGACCACGGAGGGCCGCTTCGTCCGCCTCGACGACGTCAAGCTGGACTGGCCGCCGGCCACGGCGCCCCGCGTGTTCATCGGGGGCACCGGCCCGAAGACCCTCCGTCTCGCCGGTGAGCTCGCCGACGGCACCATCCTGACCGGCAGCACCACGCCCGACACGCTCCGCGAGGCCCGCACCCACATCCAGCCGCCCGAGGGGCATGAGGTCGTGGTCTTCATGCCGGCAGCCACCGGCCCCGACGCCGTCGACCGCCTGGCCCGTGACCGCGAGAAGTACGGCGCTCCCTGGCTGGGTGCCCACGGTGACGCGGCCGACATCGCCGCGGTGGTCGAGCAGATGGCCGCGGCGGGTGCGGACACGGTCATCCTCCAGCCGACGCTGGACGAGCCGTCGCCCGAGGGCTTCATCCGCTTCGTCGCGGAGGAGGTGCGCCCCCTGGTGAAGTGACGCGCCGGGTCACCCTCGACACGGCATGCCGGTGCCCGGGCGTCCGCTCCGGCGGCGCCTATCTTTCCGGACATGCCCATTTCGCCGTACCTGCACAGCCTGCGGGAGGTCGTCGGTCACCGGCTGCTGCTCCTGCCCGGCGTCACCGCCGTCGTGTTCGACGACGAGCAGCGGCTCCTGCTCGGGCAGCGCGCCGACAACGGCCGGTGGTCGCTGATCGCGGGGGTCATGGACCCGGGGGAGCAGCCGGCCGAGACGGTCGTCCGCGAGGTGTACGAGGAGACGGCTGTCCACGTCGTCCCCGAACGGATCACCAGCGTCTTCACCCAGCCGCCGAACACCTACCCCAACGGCGACCGCACCGAGTACGTCGACATCACGTTCCGCTGCCGCGCGGCCGGCGGCGAGGCGCGGGTGAACGACGACGAGTCGCTGGCGGTGGGCTGGTTCCGGCTGGCGGACCTGCCCCCGATCGGCGACCTGACCCGCCGGCGCATCGAGTGCGCGCTCGAGCCCGGCACGGCGGCCTGGTTCGGCACCCCGGCCGACCGCCACCCCTGACCTGCGGGCTCAGAGGCGCCGGGCCCGTACGTGGTCGTCGTGCCACACCTCGCCGACCAGGAACCGCTTGGTGCCGACGATCTCGAACCCGTGCTTCGCGTAGAACTTCGCCGCCCGGGCGTTCCGCTGGTTGACCCCCAGCCAGCAGGTCGCCGCCCCCGTCCCCGCGGCCGCCGCCAGCGTCTCCGTCATCAGCGTCGAGGCGACCCCGGTGCCGTGGCTGTCCGCCGAGACATAGAACTTGCTGAGCTCGATGCTCACCCCGTCGCCCGCCGCCGCCACGGTCGCCGCCAGCTCCGGATCGGTGATCGCTCCGCCGATGAGCATCGCGTACCCGACAGCCTTGCCGTCCTCGTCCTCGGCGACGAGCAGGATCCTGGCCGGGTCGGCCAGGTATCGCTCGAAGCTGTCGGGGGACAGATGCTGGGAGACGAATGCCTCGATGTCGCTCTGCAGCGTCCCGGGCGGGGTCGCGAGGCCGAAGGTGCGGGCCGCGAGGTCGTGCAGCGCCGGCGCGTCGGCAGGGTCGGCGCGGCGGGTGGTGATCGCCATGCCGAGAAGAGTAACGGCGGCGTGACGCTGTTCATCGGGCCGCCCAGAAACTGGAAAGAGGGTTTAGAGTTTCCGGCGGGCCGGGGGACGGCCCCTACGAGAAGGGCGTAGTGGTGACCAGAGAACTGGGCGATGTGATTCCCGCTCCGGGCGAGGTGCGGCCCGATGCGGCCGCCTTCTTCACGCTCGACGCGGGTACGGCGATCAGCGCGGCCCCCGGCACGGAGCACGTGGCGGCGTACCTGGCCGACGTCCTGCGCCCGGCCACGGGGTTCGAGCTGCCCGTCGGCGACAACGGCGCGATAACGCTGAGTCTCGACGCCGGGCTGGCCGCGGAGGCGTACCGGCTGGAGATCGCGACCGGCGGGGTCCGGCTCACCGCGGGGGCGTCGGCCGGGCTGTTCAACGCCGTGCAGACTCTGCGCCAGTTGCTGCCGGCGGAGATCTACACCGGCACGCCGCAGCAGGCCGCGTGGACCCTGCCGGGCGGGACGATCGTGGACGCGCCCCGGTTCGGCTACCGCGGGGCGATGCTCGACGTGGCCCGGCACTTCTTCACCGTCGCCGAGGTCAAGGCGTTCATCGACGCGATCGTCCAGTTCAAGATCAATCACCTGCACCTGCACCTCACGGACGACCAGGGCTGGCGGATCGAGATCGACGCCTGGCCGAAGCTCACCGCGATCAGCGGCGGCGACGGTACCGGCGTGGACGGCGTCGGCCCCGGCTTCTACACCAAGGCCGACTACACCGAGATCGTCGAGTATGCCGCCGCGCGCTTCGTCACCATCGTCCCGGAGATCGACATGCCGGGGCACGTGAACGCCGCGCAGGTCGCGTACCCGGAACTCACCGCCGACGGGGTCGCGCCGCCGCAGCGTACGGACGTGGAGGTCGGCTACAGCTCGCTCGTGGCCGGCAAGGACGAGACGTACGCGTTCGTGGCCGACGTCCTGCGCGAGGTCGCGGCGCTGACCCCGGGCCCGTACGTGCACATCGGCGGCGACGAGGCGCAGGCCACCACGGCCGAGGACTACCGGACGTTCATCGAGCGGGTGCTGCCGCTCGTCACCGCGTACGGGAAGAGCCCGATCGGCTGGCACGAGATGGCCACGGTCGACCTGCCGCCGTCCGCGGTGACGCAGTACTGGCGCATCGAGGCCGCCGACGACGGCACCGCCCGCGCCGCCGCGACCGGGGGCAAGGTGCTGATGTCCCCGGCCGACCGCACGTACCTGGACATGAAGTACACCGAGGACAGCCCGTTGGGGCTGGACTGGGCGGGCGTGCTCGGCGTCGAGAAGGCGTACGGCTGGGACCCGGCCGAACGGCTGCCCGGGGTGGGGGAGGAGTCCCTGCTCGGCGTGGAGGCGCCGCTGTGGTCGGAGACCCTGCGCAGCCTCGACGACGTGCTCACCATGACGTTCCCGCGGCTCCCGGCGATCGCGGAGATCGGCTGGTCACCGCGGGAGACCCGGGACTGGGAGTCGTTCCGCCGCCGGCTGGCCGCCTTCGGCCCGCGCTGGCAGCACCAGAGCGTCGCCTACCACCCGTCCCCGGAGATCGCCTGGCCCACCTGACAGCCGGCGGCCCGGCGGGAGCGCGCTTCCAGACGGGCGCCGTCGCACCGACGTGCCGCGCAGCGCCATCGTCCTCCTCATGACGCGGCGGCGGTGACCCGTGCGCGGGTCACCGCCGCCGAATCCGCCGGCGGCCCGGCGAAAATCTTCCTTAAATATGTACGGCTTCCGCAGACGGGTTTGTGCACGTCAACCACGTGTTCAGCGGTACGCCGGCGTGGGTCGGGGCGATGCTGCCCGACGGACTGTCGCCGGGGCCCCCTAGGCTTTCCCGGTGCGGAACAGGGTGTGGGCCTCGACCGCCGCGCTGGCCGGTTTCCTGGCCGTGGCCGCGGCGCAGCTCGCGCTGGTCGTGGTGCCGGTGCTGCTGGTGCTCTCGATGCTGCCGGGTGCGGCGGCGCTGCGGATCGGGCTCCCGGTCTGCATGGCCACGGTCGGTGTCATGGCGTATGCGACCTGGCGCGCCCTGCACACCCGCCGCCCCCACCCGGTCGGCATCCCGGTCGCCCGCGACGACGCCCCGCTGCTGTGGGAGCTCGTCGACGGCGCTGCGGCGGCCGCGGGCACCCGCGCGCCCGACCGGGTGACGATCGTGGCCGACGCCGCCGCGAAGCTGATCGAGCGCACCCGCCTGCTCGGCCTGGCGGGCGGCCGCCGCGACCTCTACCTGGGCCTGCCGCTGCTGCAGGCGTGGGACACCCACCGCCTCAAGGCCGTCGTCGCCCACGAGCTCGGCCACTTCTCGCCCCGCTTCGGCCGCCTCGCCCCGGTCGCCTACCGCGGCCGCACCGTGGTGGCCCGCGTGGTGCCCCGCATCTCCCGCCGCAACCCGGCCGGCCCGCTGCTGAGGTCGTACGCGGGCTTCTACCGGCGCATCGACGCCCCGTTCAGCCGCGCCCAGGAGCTCCAGGCCGACCGCATCGCCGCCGAGTACGCAGGCCCCCGCACCGCCGCGGCCGTCCTGCAGGACCTGCCCGCGCTGGACGCGCTGCTCCGGGTGTTCCACGCCGAATACCTCGGCCCGGGCTGGCAGGCGGGCCGCGTCCCGGACGACATCTTCGGCGGCTTCCTGCGGGTGCTCGCGGCCCGGGCGGAGGAGATCGCGGTCCTGCGCACCCGTGAACCGGTCCCACCGTCCACCTGGGACACCCACCCGCCCGTCCAGGACCGCCTCGCCGCGCTCGCCACCTCGACCGCTCCCGCCCCGGCGACCGGTCCCGCCCCCGTGGCCGACCCCAGCAATGCGACCAGCTCCACCGACGCGACCAGCTCCCTCGACGCGCCCGGCCCAACCGATGCGCCCGGAAAAACCCATGAGCCCGGCACCACCGACGAGCCCGGCACAACCGACGCCGGCGGCGCGACCGACGAGGCCTCGGGCGGGGAGCAGGCCGAGCCGGAGCTGATTCCCGACCTGCCCGGCCTGGGGCGCGCGCTGCAGCACGTCGCGTTCCCGCCTCAGGGCCGAGCCACCGTCGGCTGGGACGACTTCTTCGGCGCCGCGCGGACCGTCGAGATGCAGCGGGAGGCCGACGCCGCCCTGACCACGGTCTCGCGGGCCGCCGGCAGCACCGTGTCCACCGCCGACGACGTGCTGGAGCTCGCCGGTGACGGCCGACTGCGCAAGATCGCCGAGTCGGTCTTCCCGGGGCTGCCCGCCGACGAGACCGCGTACCGGGTGATCGACCTGGTCACGCTCCTGCTCGCCCTCGCCGCGCTGCACAGCGGGGCGGCGCGCTGGCGGCACAGCTGGACGGGCACCGCCGAGCTGGTCGCGGCCGACGGCTCGCACCTGGACCTCGGCGGGCTCGCCGCGATGGCCGTGGACCCGGCGACCGTGGCGACCGCGCGGGAGAAGCTGGCCGGCCTCGGGATCGACGTCGCCGCCGCGCCCGCGGGTGACGGCGAGCAGGCCCGGCCGGAGGTCGTCGGCGGCGTGGTCAACCTCGTGGTGGACGGGTCGCGTACGGACGTGCTGGTGGTGGACACCGGGCTCTTCCTGCTCCCCGGGCTGCCGCGGTCGCAGAACGGCTCCGCGAAGCGGCGGCTTGCCGAGTTCGCCGCGGCGGACGGTGCCCAGCGGGAGGCCGCTGCCCCGGGAACCCGGTTCGTCCCGTACGCGGAGGTGGCCAACGCCACGCAGGTGCGCCGCCGGAGCTGGGACCTCGTCCTCCGCGACGGCTCGACGATCGGTGTACGAACCGCCCTCGACTCCGACGAGCTGCCGGGCGGCTGGGCGGCCCTCGACGACGCCGTCGCGTTCCTGTCCCGTACCCGATAGTCATCCGCCCAAGGTGAACCGATCGGCCGCGCCGGGCCGTGTAATCACAAGAGGGTCAAATCCCTGACGATCGCGTAGCGGAAGCATCACCGGCGGTCACACTGGAATCCGGTGTCGTTCGCTTACCGTTCGCGGAACTGGGTAGAAGTAGGCCACGCGGATCGGCGATGATCGCCACACAACAGGGGGGAGGGGCGCTGATGGAACGGGGACCCATGGCGCTCTTCGGGGCCATCGTCGCGGTGGGCCTCGGACCGGCGATGTGGCTGGGCGCGCAGTTCGGTGACGCGACGCTGACACCGGCGCGGCCGCCCGCCGTGACCGTGCAGCAGGACACCACCACCGAGCCCAAGGGCGGCTCGGGGGCGGGCGACGCGCCGACCGATCAGACGCAGATCATCCGTACCGAGCCGAAGGCCAAGACGGAGACCATCCGTACCGAGGGCCGGGTGAAGCCGCCGGCCGTGTCGCCGACGCCCTCGTCGTCGCCCTCCAAGGAGCCGGCGACCGACCCGGCCGAATCGACCCCGCCCGCGGACGACGACTCCGGGCCGAGTACGCCGCCGGTCGAGGAGTCGACGGAGACAGCCCCGCCGCCGGCCGACGACGAGTCCGAGCCGCCGGCCGAGCCCGACCCGCCCGCCACCGACGCCGATGCTGACGCCGGTGCCGGTTCCGGCAAGCTCGTCGGAGCCTGACCTCGCGGGTCAGTCCCGGTGGAGTTCCACGATCGGGATGCGGCGGTCACCCGCTCGCTGCTGGTGCTCGAGGAAGAACGCGTGCTGCCCGGTGATCCGGTCCCACTGCCGCTCGTAGTCCTCACCGGACAGCGGTGTCGCCCGCGCCGGGAAGGTCTCGCCCGGCAGCTCCACCGTGACGGCCGGGTCGGCCAGCAGGTTCCGGTACCACTGCGGGTCCTCGGCCGCCCCGGCGTTGGAGGCGACCACGAACAGCCGCCCGTCGGCGCGGACGTACATGATCGGACTCGTCCGGGGCTCGCCGCTGCGCCGTCCACGGGTGGTGAGCAGCAGCAACGGCCGGTCACCGATGGAGGCACCGGCGTCGGCGCGGAACGTCGCGATGAGCTGCCGGTTGTACGCGAGCACGTCGTCGGGCATTGTCATGCCCCGATCATGCCCCCTCGTCCGGGTGGTAGGTCGCCATCAGCCCGCGAGCCGTCGCCGCGAAACGCTCCCGCAGCTCCGGCGGGTCCAGCACCTCCGCGTCCGCCCCGAGCTTGAGCAGCTCCATGTGTCCATGCCGGACCGATTCGATGGGTACGCGCGTGGTCAGCCATCCGGCCTCGTCCGGCTCCGTCGCCTCCGCACGGGCCACGCGGGACATCTCGGGCGGGAAGATGTACGCCATGCGGGTCAGCGCTTCGGCGGTCATCCGTACGGTCGCCGTGGCCGTGTAGACACTGCTCTCGTACCGGTCCGTCCACTCCCGCCAGAACGCGGCGAGGTCGAAGCCCGCCGGCCGGGTCGCCGGTTCGTCGCGGAGGTGGGCGTCGAGGATGTTCACCACCCGGTAGGCCGTCACCCGCTCACCCGCCGCCGCGACCAGGTACCACCGTCCCGCCTTGAGGACCACGCCGAGCGGCGCGAGCGTACGGGTCACCTCCCGCGGCGCCTTCCACCGGCGGTAGCGAACCTCCAGCTGCCGTTCCTGCCACACCGCATCGGCCACGGTGGCCAGGAACGGCGTCGGCTCGTCGGCGCGGAACCAGCCCGGCGCGTCCAGGTGGAAGCGCTCGCGTACCCGATCCGCCCGGCCGGCCAGCTCGCCCGGCAGCGAGGCGCGCAGTTTCAGCTCCGCCGCGGCCAGCACCGATCCCAGACCGAGTTCCGCCGCGGGCCCCGGTACGCCGGCCAGGAACAGCGAACCCGCCTCGTCCCCGGTCATCCCGGTGAGGCGGGTGCGGTAGCCGTCGAGCAACTGGTAGCCGCCGGCCGGGCCACGATCGGCGTAGACCGGCACCCCGGAGGCGCCCAGGGACTCGACGTCGCGATACACCGTCCGTACGGAGACCTCCAGCTCGTCGGCGAGCTCCTGCGCGGTCATCCGGCCGCGCGTCTGCAGCAGAAGCAGCAGGGAGACCAGGCGGGAAGCACGCACCCGCCCAGTCTCCCAGTGCCGGCGTGCCTCAGAGGCCGAGGATCCGGTTCAGGATGTCGCGGTAGCCGCGCAGCTGGACGCGCAGCGCCTCGGTGTCGTCGCCGTCCCCGGCGATGCCCTCCTTGCGGGAGCGCAGGCTCGCGGTCAGCCGGTCGACGGCCTCCTCCACGAGCTTGGCGGCCTCGTCGGTGGCCTCCTTGGGGCTGTCGACGAAGCGCAGCTGCACGTCACGCCACCGCTCCTGGAAGCCCTGCGCGTCGGCGGCGGCGAAGAAGCCCTCTCCCGGCCCGGAGGCGGCAGGCGAAGCCGCGGCGGCCGGAGCAGCCGACGCCGGAGCCGAGGTGACGGCGGCCGCGGGGACCGCCGCCGCGACCACGGCCGGGCTGTCGTCGGCGGCGGAGGCAACGGGTGCGGCGGGTGCCGTGGTCGTGGCCGAGTCGTCGCTCGCGGACCGGTCCAGCGGCTCGTCCGTCACCGGGTCCACCGCCTTCGGGTCGTCGAAGCCGCCCTCGTCCTTCAGCGCCGGGTGGGCGTCCGTCGGGGCGGTCTGCGCGCCGGTGTCCGTCGTGGTCTCGGTGGCCCGGTCCTTGACCTGCGGGTCGTCCTTGACCTGCGGGTCGTCGAACGTGCCGTGGTCGTCCAGCGCCACGTCCACCACGTCGTCCTGGCCGGTGCCGGGTCCGGCCTGCGGCATGCCCGTCCCATCGTCGGTCGCGGTGCTGCTCGCGTACGTGCGGGTGTTGCTCTCGGAAGGCGACTCCACCGACCCGTCACCGGGGGCGACCATGCGGTCGTCGCCGACGCCGGAGTCGGCGGCCGAGACGCGGTCCGTCGAGTCCCACTGGTCGTTCAGGGGGTTGGCGACCGCGGACGCGGCGACGGCACCCCCGACGGTCGACGCGCCGAAGGCGGTCGGCTGCGGGCCCGGCTCGTGAAACTCGGGCTGGCTGCGGTCGTCCCGGTCGGTCCGGTCATCTCGGTCGGCGCGGTCATCTCGGTCGTCGCGGGCCGGCACGGTGCCGGTCGCGTCGCCGGCGTTCGCCTCGGCGGGCGCGTTGGACCAGGGCGACGGCGGGCGCTGGCCCGGCACTGCGACCGGGTCGGACTGCACGCGGTCGGGACGGTCCTCCTGGGCCTGCTCGTCGGCCGAGTCCCGGGAGTCGTTGGAGAAGAAACGCATCGTCGTACTCCTCAGCGGCTCGTGGCGTCGGGACGCGAGCCCGCGACGTCGCTGTCGTGGTCATTGATCTTCTGGGACGGCACCTTGGGGTCGGTGTCCGGGGTGGCCGCGCCCTCCGACTTGACCGGATTCTCCCCGAGCAGGTCGGCGAAGAGCGCACGGTAGTGCACGAGCGCCTGGCGCAGGTCCTCGGTGTCGGCCTCGCCGCTCTTGCTGCGCTCGCTGATCGCGTGAGCGTCACGGTAGTGCCCGAGCGTGCGCGCGTGCGCCACCGACAGGTTGGCGAGCTGGTCGTCGTAGTCGCCGGTGGGGTAGCCGCGCTCGGCGATCAGGCGGGTCACCAGCTCGTCGGCGGTGGAGACGGCCTGCTCCGGCGCGTCCACGAACTGGATCTGCACTTCCTCCCAGGCCACCGAGTACTTGGCCTTCGACTCCGCCGACAGCGGCCTGAGCTCGAGCTCGGCGTGCCGCTTCTGGCGCTCCAGCAGCTCCCGTTCGCCCTCGGCGCGGCTGTCCGCGTCGCCGACCACCCGGTCGTACTCGGGTCCGAACGTCTTCTGCAGCTTCTTGCGGCGGCCGGCGCGGACCCCGAACACGATGGCGGCGACCAGCAGCAGCACGAGGACGATGAGAATGATCACGATTGTGGGGGACATCGGTCTCCTCCTTCTTCCCTCGGAGGTATTCCCACGTCGGCGGGGTCGTCAACCGCAGATCGGGCAGCCGACGTGAAAACCGCTTCTGTCCGGTGCCGGACTCCCCGCGATCGGCTCCGGCGCATGCCAATCTCCCGTACAGAAAGGACATACAACCTTCTTACGGTACGGAGCGGAACTGGCCGCGATCGCCGCCATTCCGTATTCTTCCCGCCAGGCGCGCAGCTCATCGACGGTCGTTGACGTGTCAAGCATCTTCCAGGGCTGCGCGCGCTGTCCTGCGTACCCCTCGGGCGGAGGCTGATGAGAACCCGCAACTGGTCGATCCGGTCGAAGATCATCGCGCTCGTCGCGGTGCCCCTCGCCGCGCTCCTCGCGCTCTGGGCCTTCGCCACGACCATCACCGCCGGCCCGGCGCTGAACCTGCTGTCGGCGCAGACGCTGCTCGATACGGTCGGTACGCCCGGCGAGGTCCTCATGGGCGAGATCCAGCGGGAACGCCGCCTCTCGGTGGAGTTCCTCGCCGCCCCGGACGCCGCCGTCGACAAGCTCACCGCCCAGCGCGCCGCCACCGACCGCGCCGCGGCCGACTTCCGCCGCACCGCCGGCAGCCAGGACGCCCGGGACGCCGCCGGCGCCACCCTCGAGTCCCGCATCCGCCAGGTCTTCAGCGACCTCGACAGCCTGCCGACCGCGCGCGGCTACATCGACCGCCGGGAGATCGACGTCGTCGGCGCCCAGAACCTCTACAACGGCATCGTGGACTCCGGCTTCCAGATGTTCTCGGCCACCGCCACCTTCGGCGACGAGCGCGTCGACCGCGAGATCCGCGCCCTCACCACCGTGGGACGCGGCCAGGAATACCTCAGCAGGGTCGACTCGCTGCTCGCCGGCGCCCATGCGGGCGGCAAGCTCGGCGACGAGAGCCGCACCGAGATGCTGCAGGCGATCGGCACCTCCCGGTTCCTGTTCACCCAGGGCGTCAACGACCTGCCCGAGCGGGACCGCACCGCGTACCAGCGGCTCAGCCGGGGGGCCGCCTTCAACCGGCTGCAGGAGCTGCAGAACCAGCTCCTCTCCTCGAGCCAGGTCGGTGCGACCGCCCCGGTCAGCGCGGAGGCGTGGCAGCCGGCGTACGACACCACGGCGCAGCAGCTGCGCGCCTTCGAGATCAACGCCACCGACTCGCTCGCCGAGGACGCGAAACCCGTCGCGGTCGGCGTCCTCGTCCGCCTGGGCATCGCCGGCCTGCTCGGGCTGCTCGCGCTCGTCGCCACGATCCTCGTGTCCGTACGGGTCGGCCGCTCCATCGTCGGCCGCCTGATCCGGCTGCGCCGCGAGGCGCTGGAGATGGCCGGCGAGCGGCTGCCCACGGTGGTCAAGCGCCTGCAGCGTGGCGAGGCCGTCGACGTGGACGTGGAGACCCCGCCGCTGGAGTACGGCCGCGACGAGATCGGCCAGCTCGGCCGCGCCTTCAACGAGGTCCAGCGCACGGCGGTGCAGTCGGCGGTCGAGGAAGCCGCCGTCCGCCGCGGCATCAACGAGGTGTTCCTCAACATCGCCCGGCGCAGCCAGACGCTGCTGCACCGGCAGCTCGCCCTGCTCGACAAGATGGAGCGGCGCGAGACCGAGCCGCAGGAGCTGGAGGACCTCTACCGGGTCGACCACCTCGCCACCCGCATGCGCCGCCACGCCGAGGACCTCGTCATCCTCGCCGGCGCGGCGCCGGGCCGCGGCTGGCGCAACCCGGTGCCGCTGATCGACGTCGTCCGCGGCGCGATCAGCGAGGTCGAGGACTACAAGCGCATCGACATCGTCTCCGTCGAGTCCTCGGCCGTGCTCGGCCGCGCGGTCGGCGACGTCATCCACCTGCTCGCCGAGCTGCTGGAGAACGCGGCGTCGTTCTCACCCCCGCAGACCCGGGTCACGGTGGTGGGACAGATCCTGCCCAACGGGTACGCCGTCGAGATCGAGGACCGCGGCCTCGGCATGTCCGCCGACGCGATCGCCGAGGCCAACCGCAAGCTGCTCGAGCCGCCGGACTTCGACCCCGCGGACAGCGCCCGGCTCGGCCTCTTCGTGGTGGCCCAGCTGGCCGCCCGGCACGGCATCCGGGTGTCGCTGCGGGCCAGCGCGTACGCCGGCATCACCGCGATCGTGCTCGTCCCCGGCGAGCTCGTCACCGCGGCCCCGCCCGGCCCCGGCGCCCCGGCCGCCCTCACCGCGGGACCGGCCACCGCGGACGAGTCCTGGGACCGTCCCATCCTCGGCAGCGGCACCGACGACCCGTCCCGCAGCTCGCTCGCCGCGCTGCAGTGGCAGGGCACCGAGGAGCTGCAGTCCATCCCGGTCACCGGTCCCGCAGCAAAGATCAACGGCGTGGCCCTCGAGGGTACGGTCACCGCACCCGGAGACCACCTCCCGGGAGATTCCCGCGACCCCGCCGACCCGACCGGCCCGACACCCAGCGCGGTCGTCGACGGCCTCACCGCCGACGGCCTGGTCCAGCGCCGCCGCACGGTCCCCCGCCGCCGCAGGAACGCCCCGGCCGAGCCCCCCGCCCAGCTCCCACCCAACCTGACGGCCCCGACCGGCCTCGCCGGCATGCCGGGCGCCATCCCGCTCGGCCCAGCAGGCCCGGCGGGCCCGGCCATCCCGCTCGGCCCAGCAGGCCCAGCAGGCCCGGTCGAGGGCGGCGCCAACGGTCACCCCGGCAACGGCCGCGTCCTCGACGGCACGCCCGCCTCCGGCCTCGTGCACGGCGACGCGCCCACAGTCCTCCCGGGAAGCGGCGACCCGGGCCCGACCCCGCCGAACGGCCCGGCGCCGACCCGCATCCCGTCACCCCGCACCGCCCCGGACGCCGCGCCGCCCGCGACCCGGGCCGCGCCGGCTGCGCCCGCGACTCCGGCCGCGCCGCCCGCGACCGCGGCCGCGCCACCTGCGCCCGCGACCCCGGCCGCGCCGCCCGCGACCGCCAGCCCGGAGGGCGGCGCGCCGGCCGCCGCTGAGGCCGCGCCGAACTCCGCCGAGGCCCTGCTGCCGCGCCGGGTCCGGCAGGCCAGCCTGGCGCCGCAGCTCCGCGGCCCGGTGGCCGACCGTCCGGAGGCCGCGACGGTCCGCTCGCCGGACGAGGTCCGGAGCATGATGAGCGCCCTGCAGAGCGGCACGACCCGCGGCCGCCGGGAAGCTGCCGCGCTGGCCACCGGATCGACGCCGGTGCCCCTGAGTGAAGACATAACTGCTGGTAGTGAGCGGAATGGGGGAGAGGGGGAGCGGTCCGCGACCGAAACTGACAAACAGCAGACGGGAGGGGGGCCGACGTGGTCCGAGGCGGCTACCGTCACCTTCCCGGCTGTGCGGGATTCCGCGGCCGGCACCGACGGCAGCACGGATCCCGCGCCCGGCGACAAGCACCAGAACCACCGGCTGGAGAAGGACGCATAAGTGGCACAGACGACGAACCAGAGCGCCAACCTCACCTGGCTCCTCGACGACCTCGTCGAGCGGGTGCCGTCGGCGCAGCAGGCGGTGGTCCTCTCCGCCGACGGGCTCCTGCTCGGCGCGTCGGCCGGGATGACCCGGGAGGACGCCGAGCACCTCTCGGCCATGGCCGCCGGGTTCCAGAGCCTCGCCAAGGGCGCCAGCCGGCACTTCGGCGCCGGGCCCGTACGCCAGACCGTCGTCGAGATGGAGGAGGCGTTCCTCTTCGTGACGGCCGCCGGGCTGGGCGCGTGCCTCGCCGTGCTGGCCGAGAGCGACGCCGACCTGGGGCTCATCGCGTACGAGATGGCCATGCTCGTCACCCGGGTCGGCCAGACGATGGACGCCCCCGTTCGGCTCCCCGGGTCCGATGCCCGCTGACCCCATGCGTGCGCCGCACGACTGGCTGGACCACGAGGCGGGCCCGGTCGTCCGCCCGTACGCGATGACCCAGGGCCGGGTGGCACCCGCCGGCGGCGAGTTCGACCTGCTCGCGTTCGTGGTCGCGACGATGCCGGACGTGCCCCCGTCGCCCTCGCTGCAACCGGAGCATCACGCACTCGTCGGCGCGGCGTGGGAGCCCACGTCCGTTGTCGAACTAGCCTCCAAACTGGACCTCGCCATCGGGGTCGTCCGAGTTCTGCTGGGTGATCTACGCTCGGCGGGCCTCATTTCGCTCTACGAGCCACCAGCGGCCACCCAGCCGCATGACGTCGACGTACTCAAGGCGGTTGTCAATGGACTCCGTGCGCTCTGACCGTGACGGCGCGCGCTCGCGCATCCCGGTCGCGCTCAAGATCCTCATCGCCGGCGGGTTCGGTGCGGGCAAGACCACGATGGTCGGCTCGGTCAGCGAGATCCGGCCGTTGCAGACCGAGGAAGTGCTCACCGGCGCGGACGGCGCCGACGACACCTCCGGCGTGGAAAGCAAGCGGACCACGACGGTGACGATGGACTTCGGCCGCATCACCATCACCGAGGACCTGCAGCTCTACCTGTTCGGCACCCCCGGGCAGGACCGCTTCTGGTTCCTCTGGGACGAGCTGTCCCAGGGCGCCCTGGGTGCGGTGGTGCTCGCGGACACCCGCCGCCTCGCCGACTGCTTCCCGTCGATCGACTACTTCGAGCAGCGCGGCACCCCGTTCGTGGTGGCGGTCAACTGCTTCGACGAGCGCCGCTTCGGGGCGGAGGCGATCGCCCGGGCCCTCGACCTCGACCCGGAGGTCCCGGTCGTGGAGTTCGACGCCCGCCAGCCGGTGGCGGCCCGCAACGTGCTGATCGAGCTGGTCGAGTACGTCGCGCGCCGGCAGCTGGCGGCAGCCGGAGCCCGCTGACCCGCCGGCTCGCTGAAGCCGGCCGCGGGTGCCGGGAAGCCGGCCGCGGCTCGGAAGCCGGCCGCGGCTCGGGAAGCGGGCCGCGGCTCGGGAAGCCGGCCGCAGGGCCGGGGAGCCCGAGGAAGCCGGCCGCGGGCCCAGGTGTCAGGGGAAGCCGGCCGCAGGGCGCGGGCTCGGGACATCGGCTGCGGGACCGCGGGGCGACGGGTCGGGCGGGTCGGGCGGGTCGGTCAGTGTTGCTGGTAGTGCCCGCCCCAGGGCGTCGCGACCGGCCCGGGGGCCGGCGGGACGCAGATCAGCCGTGACCCGATCCGGTGCAGCGTCCGCGACGACAGCAGCCCTCGCACGATCAGCTCCTCCGGCTGCGCGTACGGCCGCTCGAACCGCGCGATGACGATCCGGTGGGCCAGGTCCGGGGTGACGCCGGGCAGCCGGGCGAGCTCGTGTCCCGGGGCATGGTTGAGGTCGATCAGCCCGCCGTCGTCGATGTGCCGGACCAGGTCGGGCCGGCCGACGCCGAGCTGCCGGGCCCGGGCCGGGTCGAAGGCGACGAACTGGCGGGCCTGTTCGCGTAGCACCCGGTTGCGCGGGGTGTCGCCGGGGTGCGCGGCGACGACGCCACCGTGGATGGCCGCTATCAGCGCGGTGGTCGCGAAGAGGCCGAAGCCGATGGTTTCGGCGGTGCTCAGGTTGGGGCTGTCGACGGGAGTGGGGTCGATCATGGCGATGGTGAACGAGGCGACGAAGAGCAGCGCGTAGCCGGCCGCGTACGCGAATTGGCGGTTGTCACGGCGCCGGAGGCCGGCGTACACGAAGTACATCCAGCTGCCGAACGAGCACACCAGGATCGGCAGCAGTGACGCAATGAGGACCTCGCCGATGGGGAAGCGTCGCTTGGGCGGCGGCGGAAGCGGCGGCACCGAATGCGGCGAGGACGGCTGAGCCGAGAAAGGCGACGAGGAGGACGAGTACGAGAAGGGCCCCGAGTACGGCGGCGGTGAGGACGGCGGCGGCTGGCCCCATGAGGGGGGCGGCGGCGTCGTCACGGTGACGTCCGGCGGCACGTACTGCTGGATGAAGGCCGACGGCGGTGGGGCCGGGATGTCGTCGCTGTCCGCCCACGGGTCGACCGGTTCGGCGTAGAACGCCTCGCCGCGCAGGATCCGCCGGTGGGTCTCCTGCATCTTCTCGCCGGGCTCAGCCCCGAACTCCTCCAGGAAGTACTCGCGCGCGTCGCGGAACGCGGCCAGCGCCTCGGCTTGCCGCCCGTCCTGGTGCAGGGCGATCATCAGTTGCGCGCGGAGGCCCTCGCGCAGCGGGAACTCCTCGACGAGGCGTACCAGATCGGGCATGACGCCGGTGTGGTTGCCGCGCGCGACCTCGATCTCGGCCCATTTCTCCCAGGCCGTCGCCTTGGCTTCGGTGAGCCGGGTGCGGGCGGCGTCGAAGACCGGGCCGCTCAGGCCGGCGAGCGCCTCGCCCCGCCAGAGCGCGAGCGACCGCCGCAGGGTCTCCGTCGCCTCGGCGAGCTGACCGGCCTTGCGCTGGGTGGACGCGGTGGCCAGCCCGGCCTGGAACCGGTCGGCGTCGATCGCTTCCGGCCCGGTGTGCAGCACGTACCCGCCGGTGGTGAGCGCGAGCAGGTCGCCCGGGGTGCGCGGCGACCTGTCCGGGTCGAGCACGCGGCGCAGGCCGGCCACGTACTTCTGCACGACGTTCGCCCCGTTCTCCGGCGGCTCGTCGCCCCACACCGCGTCGACGATCTGGTGGACCGGTACGGGCCGCCCGGCGTTGAGCAGCAGCACCGCCAGCACCGCGCGCTGTTTCGCCGGTCCGAGCTCCAGCGCCTCGTCGCCGCGCAGGGCGCGCAGCTCGCCGAGGAGCTGGTATTCCAGCGCGGGGCCCACCCGAGGCACCCCCTTTGACCTGCTAAGACGTGGAACGGCAGCGAAACGGCAGCCGGCAGCAGCATAGCGGCAGCGACACGGCAGCACTGTCCCTCAGTCTTCAGGGCGTCACCGCAGAAGACCCCTCATGCGCAAAGGACTAAGACAATGAACGTTCGTAAGGTGCGACTGGCCGGTTTCGGCGCGCTGCTGGCCCTCGGCGGCGTGGCCATGGGCGGGTGCGGTGTCGCCGACGCGGTGAAGGAAGCCGCCTCGCCTGCGCCGGCCACGCCGGAGGACACGTTGATGCACGCGCTGCCGGACTTCTCGACGGGCCCGTTCCACTTCACCGTGAAGGGCGGCACGCAGCCGATGACCGGGGTGCTGGACGCCAAGAAGAAGAGCTACCGGATCGATGTGAGCCAGAAGGACCCCGACCTGGGCTTCACCTTGACGATGAAGTTCCTGGTGGTCCGGGAGAAGTCCTGGATCAAGGTCGACTTCAAGGGTACGGAGGGCCTGACCGGTTTCCCGAAGCTGCCGAAGAAGTGGCTGCTCGTGGATCCCACCAAGGTCGAGGACACCGAGGACGCGCCGCTGTCGTACGACAACGAGACCGATCCCGGGGAGGCCGGGGCGGTCCTGCGGGCGATCGTGGACGTCAAGCAGACGGGCACGGGCACGTACGAGGGCACCACGGATCTCACGAAGCAGGGCGAGGCGGGGATCGTGGGGGACTCCACCCTCAAGGCGCTCGGCGACCGGGCGAAGGCGGTGCCGTTCGAGGCCACCGTCGACGCGCAGGGGCGGCTGACCCGTACCGTCGTCAAGATCCCCGCGGCCGGCAAGGTGAAGGCGGCCCGCTACGAGGTCGTCTACGACCAGTACGGCAGCGCCGGGTCGCCCACCGAGCCGGCCGCCGCCGAGCAGCAGAAGGCGCCGAAGGCCGCGTACGAGATGTTGAACGCCTGAAGCACGGCGGCGGTCGCGCGGGTGTACGGGGGTCCGCGCGCCCGCCGCCGATCTCGTCGCACGCCTGGAGCGGGTGTGGTGGGATCGTGGCATGGGCGCGAGCGACGAGTACGTATTCCTGGGCTGTTACACCGGTGAGAGCGGGGGCGAGGGGGAGGGCATCGTCCTGTTGCGGCGGGACGTCACCACCGGCTCGCTGACCCGGCTGGGGGTCGTCGCCCGTACCCCGTCGCCGTCCTTCCTGGCCCAGCACCCGACGCTGCCGGTGCTGTACGCGGTGAACGAGCTGACCGCCGGCACGGTGAGCGCCTTCGCGGTGGCGGACGACGCGTCCCTGACCCCGCTGGCCGTGCAGCCGACCGGCGGTTCGGCGCCCTGCCACCTCGCGGTCTCCCGGGACGGGCGGCATCTGCTGGTGGCCAACTATGTGAGCGGTGACGTGAGCGTGTTCCCGCTGGACGCCGACGGTGTTCCCGGTGAGCGCACGGATCTGCTGGGCCTCGACGGCAAAGGCCCGGTGGTGGACCGGCAGGAGGGCCCGCACGCGCACATGGTGGCGCCGGACCCGAACGGCTCGGAGGTGCTGATCAGCGACCTCGGGTCGGACCGGGTCTGGCGGGCGCGGCTGGATCCGGTGTCCGGGCGCCTGACCCTGGTGGGTCCGGCGGTGGTCGCGGAGCCGGGTACCGGCCCGCGGCACCTGCTGCGCACGTCGGACGGCGCGTTGGTGCTGGTCGGCGAGCTGACCGGCGATCTCAGCTGGTACCGGGCGGGCGCCGGCGGCGAGCTGGCACGCGACGGTGGCGTGGTGGTGAGCGCGACGCGGCCCAACCAGCCGTCGGAGGTGACGACGGGCCGCGACGGCCGTTTCGTCTATGTCGCCAACCGCGGCCCGGACACCGTCACGGTGCTCAGGTGGGAGCCGGAGGGTGGCACGGTGATCGCCGAGGTCGCCACCGGAGGCTCGTGGCCGCGGCACATCGCCCTGCTCGCGGATCACCTGTACGTAGCCAACGAACGTTCACACAACGTGACGATTTTCCGGGTGGATCCGGACACCGGGGTACCGACCGCCCAGGGGGAGCCGGTGGCCGAGAGCAGCCCGACCTGCATCCTGTCCTGGGTGCCGAAGCCGGGGCGGGCGGCGTGACCAGCGAAGCCGGACACCGTCGGAGAGTCGTGATCTTCAACGGGAAAACGACAAGGCGGGCAGCCGATCGGCCACTCACCGAGATGGCGCCATCACGTACGGTCAATTAGGTATGCGGAATTTCCAATCCGAGTAACTTTCGTCCGAACGTATATGGCATTCGGGTCTCGCGATGCGCAGTATGGAGCGCGTGTCAGGCCGCCATCGCAGAAACTTCAATCTCAGGGGAGCCGGCGTCGTCGCATCAGCGATGGCGATCGTGGTTGTCCTCGTCGGGTCCTGGCTCGGTTACCAGCAACTCGCCGACAACGACTGCTCCGGTCAGATCAGGCTCACCGTCGCCGCGGCGACGGAGATCGCCCCCGCTGTCGACCGGGCAGCTCAGCAATGGTCATCGAACGGTGCCGAGGTCAACGGCACCTGCGTCGCTGTCACCGTCACCGGGGTCAACCCGGCGGCGATGGCGTCCACCATCGCGCTCAAGCACGGCGTCACGCTGACCGGGCTCGGTGCTGCCAGCAAGTCGGGCATCATCCCGGACGTGTGGATCGCCGACTCGACCACCTGGCTGATGCGGCTGCGCTCGGAGGCGTCGGGCTTCGTGCCGACCGACGGCAAGTCGATCGCCACCAGCCCGGTCGTCGTCGCGATGCCCGAGCCGGTCGCGCAGAGCGTCGGCTGGCCCGACCGCAAGCTGGGCTGGGGTGACCTGCTCAAGCGCATGACCACCGGCAACTCCCTGCGTACCGGCATCGTCAACCCGACCCGCGACGCCGCGGGCCTGGCCGGCCTGCTCGCGCTCGGCAGCTCCGCCGGCGGCGGGGCGCAGGCCAAGGCTCAGCAGGTGGCCGCGCTGCGGGCGCTCGCCGCGGGCAGTTCCTCGCTGCGCGACGACCTGATGCAGAAGTTCCCGCGCTCCACCGACGCCGCCGACCTGGCAAGCGCGGTGAGTGCCGCGCCGCTGTCCGAGGAAGACGTGGTCGCGTACAACGCCGAGAAGCCGGTCGTGCCGCTCGCCGCGCTGTACCTGAACCCGCAGCCGCCGTCGCTGGACTACCCGTTCGCGGTCATGCCCGAGGTCGACCTGACCAAGTCGGCGGCCGCCACCGGCCTGCGCGAGGCGCTGCAGCAGCCGGGCTTCCGGGACGAGCTCGCCAAGGTGGGCCTGCGCGCCCCCGACGGCACGGTCGGTGTGGGCTTCGCCTCCCCGATCGGCGCGCCGAAGGCCACCCCGGCCGCCACCGGCGCCCCGAGCGGCACCGAGGGCACCGCCGCGGCGGGCCTCGACGCCGGCTCGATCAACCAGGCGCTCGGCAGCTGGGCGGCCATCACGCTGCCCGGCCGCGCGCTCGCCGTCTTCGACGTGTCCGGTTCGATGAAGACGAAGGTGCCCACCGCCGGCAACCTGAGCCGCGCGGAGGTGACCCGCCGCGCCGCCTCGCAGGGCCTCGCGCTCTTCGACGACCAGTGGGCCGTCGGCACGTGGATCTTCTCGACCGAGATGGACGGCAAGAAGCCGTACAAGCAGATCGTGCCGATCACGCCGCTGACCTCGGGTCGCAGCCAGCTGCAGGCCTCGATCGGCAGCATCGTGCCGAAGGACGGCGGCGACACGGGTCTCTACGACACGGCGCTGGCCGCGTACAGGTCCGTCCAGGACACGTGGCAGGCGGGCCGGGTCAACTCGGTGCTGCTTTTCACCGACGGCGTGAACGAGAACAAGGACGGCATCACCCGCCAGACGCTGATCAACGAGCTGAAGAAGGCGGCCGACCCGAAGCGCCCGGTCCGCATGGTGATCATCGGCATCGGCACCGGCGTCGACCGGAACGAGCTCGAGGCGATCACGAACGCCACCAACGCGGGCGGCGTGTTCATCGCCCCCGACCCGGCGAAGATCTCCGACATCTTCCTCGAGGCGATCTCGTCCCGCTCCGGAGCCCGCTGACCCGGGACCCCTCCAGCGCGAAGCCGCTCCGGCCCCCACGGGCCGGGGCGGCTTCTCGGATTGCGGCGGCGATTCAGCCTGCTGAGGCTGTCCAGTCCAGGCAGACCGCCACCGCGTCGTCCTCCAGGTCCGCGCTGACGAACGCCCGCAGATCACCGAGCAGCGACCGTACGGCCTGCAGCGGCGCCTGCCCCCCGGTGCGCCGGACGAACCGGTACAGGGCCGAGTCGCCGTACCGCCCGGCGTGCCCGAGCGCGTCGGACACCCCGTCGCTGACGATGACGAGCCGGTCGCCGGGCTGCAGCCGCAGCGTCTGCGTCTCGTAGTCGGAGGTCTCGAACATGCCGAGCGGGAACTGCGCCTCCAGCGGCTGCTCCACGACCTCCCCGGCGCGCAGCACCATCATCCGCGGCGAGCCGGCGTCGACGACCTGCACCTCGCCGGTCTCCAGGTTCAGCTCGAGCAGCAGCGCCTCCACATGGGAAGCGCCGCGGTGCTGGGCGAACACCGCCTGATCGGCGAGCGCCGCCTGGTCGGCGAGCCCCAGCCCGGCCCGGCGGGCGTTGCGCAGGGCGTGCACGGCCAGGGCGGTGAGCAGCGCCGCGGTCATGCCGTCGCCCATGCCGTTGAGCACGGTCACCGACACCCGGCCGTCGTGCTCGGCCCAGTCGAAGCCGTCGCCGCGGATCGCGTACGCCGGCTCGAGCTGTCCCGCGAGGCTGAAGCCGGACCCGACCCGGCTGCGGCCCGGCAGCAGCTCCCACTGCATCTCGGCGGCGAGCGTGAGCCGCTGGGCCCGCGCCGCCACCGTGTACCGGTCCGTGCCCGCGGCGGCCGCCTGCAGTTCATGGCCGAGCAGCGTGGCGACCTCGGCCAGCTCCGCGCGTTCCACCTCGGACGACGGGCGCGGGATGAACCGCAGCACACCCATCCGCTCCCCGCGCGCGGTGACCGGCAGGTACGTCACGTGTCCGGCGCCCACCTCCGTCTGGTGGTCGAAGCAGCGCCAGGCGGGATCACCCGGCCGGGTGACCGATGGCCCCGAGCGGAGCGGGATCAGCGCGGACAGCCGGTAGTCGACGAGGAGGACGTCCAGGTCGTCGACCCCGTACTCCTTGGTGAGCACCTCGGCCAGGCACTCCACCACGCGGTCGGCGGCCGCTTCGGCCAGGGCCCGGCGTACGGCGGTCAGCCGCTCCGACACCTTTGCACCCCCCTCGACACGTGCACCGTACGGGTAGTCTCTGCTGCACCATGGCCGAATACCATGGGCCGGATGGGCCACACCTCGCCGCGGCGGTCGACGACGCCGCGCCTGCCCTGCTGGCCGCCTGGGACGCCGCCCGGGAGCGGGCCACGCCCCGGGTCTCCTGGCCGCAGCTGAACGCCCTGCTCGTGGTGGAGCGCGAGGAGGGCATCAACCTGCGCGGGCTGGCCGGCCAGCTCAAGATGATCCTGTCCTCGGCGAGCCGGCTCTGCGACCGTCTCGTCGCCTCGGGCATGGTGGAGCGGGTGCCGGGCCGCGCCGACCGCCGGGAGATCGCGTTGTTCCTCACGCCGTCCTCGCGCCAGCTCCTGCACGACCTCCGCGCCACCCGGCGGGAGATCCTCTCCGAGGTGCTCGACCGGATGAGCCCGGCGGGCCGCGCCGCGCTGATCCGCGGGCTCGCCGAGTTCAGCGCCGCGGCCGGAGAGGCCGAGGACCCTCAGGCGCGCACGGCTTAGCTCCGCGCCAGCCAGGCGGCAGGGTCGTCGAGCACCGCGCGGATCACCGCTCCCGCCGCTCCGCGCATCGCCGCGTCGGGGCCGAGCGCAGCCGCCCGCAGCGTCACCGGTGACCAGTCGGCGGTGAGCACCCGTCGTTCGATCTCCACGGCGATGCCGTCGCGCAGCCGGGGGAGCAGCGGCGCGTAGATGCCGCCGAGGACGACCGTGTCGACGTCGAGCAGGTTCACGACGGTGGCGATCGCCGTGCCCAGGGCCCGCCCGGCCCGGGTCAGGTCCGCCTCGGCCAGCTCCGCCACGGTGGTGACCCCGGCGGCGCGCAGCATCGCCTCCTGGCCGGCGTACTGCTCGAGGCAGCCACGCGCGCCGCACCGGCAGGCGGGTCCGTCGGGGTCGATCGCGATGTGCCCGATCTCGCCGCTCCAGCCGCGTACGCCCCGGAAGAGCGTGCCGTCGAGGACGATGCCGGCTCCGATGCCGATCTCGCCGGAGATGTAGACGAAGCTCGGTGGCAGGCCGCCGGTACCCAGTTCGCTGAGGGCGGCCAGGTTGGCCTCGTTGTCGACCGTGACGGGCAGCCCGTCGAGGAGGTCGCCGACGGTGACGTCTTGCCATCCGAGGTTGGGGGCGACCCGGATGACGCCGTCGGCCGCGACGAGCCCGGGGACCGCGAGCGCGGCGCCGGCGAGGGTGAGCCCGTCCGCCTCGGCCAGGTCGCGAGCGCGGCGGGCCAGCCGGGCCAGCGCGGCGAGCGCGGCGACGGTGTCGACGGGACGCTGGTCGCCCGGTTCGACGAGGCGGTGCCGGACGGCGCCGGTGAGGTCGACGACGCACGCCGCCCGGTAGTCGACGTTGATCTCCAGCCCGAGGCCGGCCGGGCCGATCGCGGCGGTACGCAGCCCGGCCGCGGGCCGTCCGGCCCCGTTGCGCGGCGCCGGGTCGACCTCGATGAGCAGGGACCCGGCGATCAGGTCGTCGACCAGCGCGGACACCGTGGCGCGGGTGAGCCCGGTGGCCGCCGCGACGGACGCCCGGGATATCGGATCTGCGCTGTTTGCCACAGTTTGCAGGACCAGCGCGAGATTATGGGCCCGGACGCTCGCTTGCCGCACCGGGGCGCTGGAGGAAGTCATGAGCCGGGCCGCCACGCCCTTGACAATGCCACACCGGGCTCAAATAATTCAACCAATAAACAAATCCGTGCTGTTACGTGGAGGTAACCGTGTCGGTCCAACCCACGCGCGATGACAAGTTCTCCTTCGGCCTCTGGACCGTGGGCTGGACGGCCCGCGACCCGTTCGGCGACGCCACCCGCGACGCCCTCGACCCCATCGAGGCGGTGCACAAGCTCGCCGACCTGGGGGCGTACGGCATCACCTTCCACGACGACGACCTGGTGCCGTTCGGCTCCGACGCGCACACCCGCGACGGGATCATCGCCAACTTCAAGAAGGCGCTCGACGAGACCGGCCTCATCGTGCCGATGGTGACGCAGAACCTGTTCACCCACCCGGTGTTCAAGGACGGCGGCTTCACCAGCAACGACCGCACCGTCCGGCGCTACGCGCTGCGCAAGGTGCTGCGCAACATGGACCTCGCCGCCGAGCTGGGCGCCAAGACCCTGGTGTTCTGGGGCGGCCGCGAGGGCGCCGAGTACGACGTCGCCAAGGACGTCCAGGCCGCGCTCGACCGCTACCGCGAGGGCCTCAACCTGCTCGCGCAGTACTCCGAGGACAAGGGCTACGGCCTGCGCTTCGCCATCGAGCCCAAGCCCAACGAGCCGCGCGGCGACATCCTGCTGCCCACGGCCGGGCACGCGATCGCGTTCATCAACGAGCTCGAGCGCCCGGAGCTGTTCGGCATCAACCCCGAGGTCGGCCACGAGCAGATGTCGAACCTCAACTACACCCAGGGCATCGCCCAGGCGCTGTGGCACGGCAAGCTCTTCCACATCGACCTGAACGGCCAGCACGGCCCGAAGTTCGACCAGGACCTCGTGTTCGGCCACGGCGACCTGCTCAGCGCGTTCGCCACGGTCGACCTGCTGGAGAACGGCGCGCCCGGCGGCGGCCCCGGCTACGACGGCCCGCGGCACTTCGACTACAAGCCCTCGCGCACCGAGGACTACACGGGCGTGTGGGAGTCGGCCAAGGCCAACATGCGCATGTACCTGCTGCTCAAGGAGCGCGCGCAGGCGTTCCGCGCCGACCCCGAGGTGCAGGCGGCGCTGCAGGAGGCCAAGGTGCTGGAGCTGGCGAAGCCCACGCTGAACGAGGGCGAGACCTACCAGGACCTGCTCAACGACAAGAGCGCCTTCGAGGAGTACGACGTCGACGCGGCCGGTGCGCAGGGCTACCACTTCGTGAAGCTGCACCAGCTGGCCATCGACCACCTGCTCCACGCACGCTGATCACGACACCGACCACCGAGGAAGGATGAGGGCATGACTCTGGTAGCCGGGATCGACAGCTCCACGCAGTCCTGCAAGGTCGTCATCCGTGACGCCGAGACGGGAAAGCTGGTCCGGCAGGGCCGGGCGAGCCATCCCGACGGCACGGAGGTGCATCCCGACGCCTGGTGGTCGGCGCTGCAGGAGGCCATCGAGGAGGCCGGCGGGCTCGACGACGTCGCCGCCGCCTCGGTGGCCGGCCAGCAGCACGGCATGGTCGTTCTCGACGAGAACGGCGAGGTGGTCCGCCCGGCGCTGCTGTGGAACGACACCCGCAGCGCCGGCGCGGCCGCCGACCTGATCGAGGACCTCGGCGGCGGTGACGCCGGCCGGCGGGCCTGGGTCGACGCGGTCGGCATCGTGCCGGTCGCCAGCTTCACCCTCACCAAGCTGCGCTGGCTCGCCCGCACCGAGCCGGAGAACGCCGCCCGCGTGGCGGCGGTCTGCCTGCCGCACGACTGGCTGACCTGGAAGCTGTCGGGCGCCCGCGGCCTCGACACGCTGCGGACCGACCGCAGCGACGCCAGCGGCACCCTCTACTGGTCCGCGGCGACCAACGCCTACCGGCCGGACCTGCTCGAGCTCGGCTTCGGCCGGCGCATCATCGTCCCCGAGGTGCTCGGGCCCACCGGCATCGCCGGGCACCTGCCCAACGGCGCCCCGCTCGGGCCGGGCGCCGGGGACAACGCGGCCGCGGGGCTCGGCGCCGGCGCGCTGCCGGGAGACGTGGTGGTCTCCATCGGTACGTCCGGCACGGTCTTCGTCTCCTCCGACGTCGCGCCGGACGACCCGAGCGGGACGGTCGCCGGGTTCGCCGACACCACCGGGCGCTTCCTGCCCATCGTGGTGACCCTCAACGCCGCCCGGGTCCTCGACGCGGCCACCAAGCTGCTCGGCGTCGACCACGCGGAGCTGTCCCGGCTCGCGCTGTCCGCGCCCGCGGGGGCCGACGGGCTGGTGCTCATCCCGTACCTGGAGGGGGAGCGCACCCCGAACCGGCCGAACGCGACCGGGGCGATCCACGGCCTCACGCTGCGGACGTCCGACCCGGCGCACCTGGCCCGCGCGGCGGTCGAGGGCATGCTGTGCGCCCTCGCCGACGGGCTCGAGGCGCTGATCCAGCAGGGCGCCACAGCCAACCGCATCGTGCTCGTCGGTGGCGGGGCGCGCAGCGAGGCCGTCCGGCGCATCGCGCCCGCCCTGTTCGGGCTGCCGGTCCTGGTCCCGCCGCCCGGCGAGTACGTCGCCGACGGCGCCGCCCGGCAGGCCGCGTGGGTCCTCGCGGGCGGCGATCTCCCGCCGACGTGGTCCGCCGAGACCCCCGAGGTGTACGAGGACGACAGCGTGCCGCTGATCCGCGAGCAGTACGCTGCCGCCCGTGACAGGGTCGTCGACCGCACCGCCCGCTAACCTTTGGCGCGTGAGCAAGGGCGGTCCGGCGCACCGCGCCTACAGCGTGGTCGTCTTCGTCGTCCTCGCCTCGCTCGACAACGTCGCGATCGGCCTCGTCCCACCCCTGTACGGCAGCATCGGCGCCGACCTGGGGGTGGGCGAGGGCCACATCGCCCTGGCCACCACGGTGATGTTCCTGTTCAGCGCGGTGGCGGCGGTCGGGTTCGCGTACGCGGGCGACCGCACGGACCGCAAGCCGATCCTCCTGCTCGGCACCGTGATCTGGGTGGCCGGCACGGCCTGGTCCGGGCTGGCCGGCAGCTACCCGTCGTTCCTGCTGTCGCAGGTGCTCGCCTCGATCGGCCTGGGCGGGGTCGCCAGCGTCAGCTTCGCCGTGGTGAGCGACCTGATCTCGCCGCGGCGGCGGGGTCTTGCCATGAGCTTCTGGGGTCTCTCCCAGGGGGTCGGCACGCTGGCCGGCACGATGGTCGGCGGCCTGCTCGGCTCGGCCGACTGGCGGCGCCCGTTCCTGGTGGTCTCCGCCGCGGGCGTGGTCGCGGGCATCGCCTACCTGCTGACGTACGACGTCCCGCGCGGCGACAGCGAACCCGAGCTGGCCCAGGTCGACTACGACGAGCGCATCCACCACGACGACCTGCCGAAGATCCTCGCCCGCCGGACGAACGTCTGGCTGATCCTGCAGGGCTTCTCGGCGCAGGTCGCGTTCGGCTCGCTGGTGTGGCTGCCGGTGCTGTTCCGGGCGCGCGCGGAGGCCCAGGGCTATTCCGCGTCGACGGCGATCGTGGTCGGCAGCGTCTTCGCGACGCTGTTCCAGGCCGGCGGTGCCCTGTCGATCCTGGGCGGCCTGGCCGGTGACAGGCTGCAGCGGCGGACGCCCCGCGGCCGGGCCCTGGTGGCGGCTGTCGGCGTGCTCGCGGCCGTACCGTTCTACGTGGTGCTGTATTTCGTGCCGTTCCGCATCGACGTGCCGGACGGCGGCGGCACCGGGGCGGTGATCCGGGCGATCCTGGCCGACGTGGTGACCGAGCCGTCGGTGGGCCTCAGCCTCGCCACGGCGATCTTCGCGCTGGCGCTGACGTCGGCGAACTCACCGAACTGGTACGCCCTCATCGCCGACGTCAACCCGCCGGAGCACCGCGGCACCGTCTACAGCCTCGGCAATCTCGTCAACGGGGTGGGCCGGGCCGGCGGCAACGCGCTCGTGGGCGTGGCGTTCCGCGGCCTCTCCGGCGCCTTTCCGCCCCCGCTGAACTACGCGGTGGGGCTGGCCGCGTTCCAGTTCTTCTTCATCCCGACCGGGGTCATGTACTGGCTGGCCAGCAAGACGGTGGCCAGGGACATGGCGGACACCCATGCGGCCCTGGCCACCTACGCCGATCACGAGCAGGCGGCTATCCGCGCGCCCAGACCGTGACGTCCTGCGGCACCCGTCCGTCGCCGGTCAGCGGCTCGCTGGTCAGCAGCACCTCCGCGCCGGCCGGCAGGTCGGCCGGTGACTCGCCGAAGTTGGTCACCACCAGCACGCCGCCGTTGCGGAAGGCCAGCACGTCGGGCGCGGTCTCCAGCCACTCGAGCGAGCCGTCGCCGAGGCGGTGCTCGCGACGCAGGCGCAGCGCCGAGCGGTACAGCTCGTACGTCGAGCCCGGCACGTCCCGCTGGCGGTCGAGCGCGTACTCCGCCCACGACGAGGGCTGCGGCAGCCAGCTGGCGTCGGTGGGGCCGAAGCCGTACGAGGGCGCGTCCGCCTCCCACGGGATCGGCACCCGGCACCCGTCCCGGCCGCGCTCGGCGTGCCCGGAGCGCTCCCAGGCCGGGTCCTGCCGGTATTCGTCGGGCATCGTCGTGTGCTCGGGGAGCCCTAGATCCTCACCCTGATACAGGTACGCCGACCCCGGCAGCCCGAGCATCTGCAGGGAGGCGGCCCGCGCCCGGCGCAGCCCCAGCGGCGCGTCCGGCTGCGGGTCCTCGGCGCCGATGCCGGGCCGGCGGCGCTCGCCGACCGGGTAGCCGAGCCGGGTGGCGTGGCGCACGACGTCGTGGTTGGACAGCACCCAGGTCGTCGGGGCCCCGACGGCGGCGTTCGCGGCGGTGGTGGTGTCGATGACCTTCCGCAGCCGTTCGGCGATCCAGGGCGTGTCGAGGTACTCGAAGTTGAACGCCTGGTGCATCTCGTCCGGGCGCACGTACCGGGCGAGCCGGTCGGCCGGCTGAACCCAGGCCTCCGCGACGAGGATCCGGTCGCCCTCGTACGCGTCCAGCACCGCCCGCCACTCCCGGTACACCTCGTGCACGGCGTCCTGGTCCCACATCGGCGGGGGCGGGGCGCCCTCCGGTGCCATGCCGCCGAGGATCTCCCCGGCGTACTCGTAGTCGCTGAGGGTGGCCTCCTTGATGAGGCCGTGGGCCACGTCGACCCGGAAGCCGTCCACGCCGCGGTCGAGCCAGAACCGCAGGATGTCCTCGAACTCCGCGCGGACCTCCGGGTTGCCCCAGTTGAGGTCGGGCTGGGAGACGTCGAACAGGTGCAGGTACCACTGCCCGTCGGCCACCCGCTGCCACGCGGGGCCGCCGAAGACGCTCCGCCAGCCGTTCGGCGGCTCGCTGCCGTCGTCGCCGCGGCCGTCGCGGAAGACGTAGCGCTCCCGCTCCGGGCTGCCGGGTGCGGCCCGCAGCGCCGCCCGGAACCAGGCGTGCTCGTTCGACGTGTGGTTCGGCACGAGGTCGACGATCACCCGCAGCCCGAGCGTCCTCGCCTCGGCGATCATCTTGTCGGCGTCGCCGAGGTCGCCGAAGCGCGGGTCCACCGAGCGGTAGTCGGCCACGTCGTAGCCCGCGTCGTGCTGCGGCGAGGGGTAGAACGGGGACAGCCACACGGCGTCCACGCCCAGGTCACGCAGGCCGGCCAGCCGCGCGGTGATGCCGGGCAGGTCGCCCATGCCGTCGCCGTTGCTGTCGGCGAAGGAGCGCGGATAGATCTGGTAGATGACGGCGCTGCGCCACCAGTCAGTGGGGGATGGCATGCACCCAGGCTATCCGTCGAGGATCGCGGCGAAGCGCTCCTCGGCGAGGTCGAGCTGATCGAGGATGTGGTCCTTCGCGGCGACCGACAGCGGGGTGTCGGGGCGCCCGATCAGCTCCCGCAGCTTCGGCACCAGCGGGCGGTACTTGATCGCCGAGCTGCGCGCCTTGTCGTACGTGGTGTGGATGACGCCCACTCCGTTGTCGGTGAAGTCGCTCACTTTGATCACCCGTGCCCACGGATCCCGGTCGAGGCTCTCGGCCACGTGGGCGCGGTACTGCTCGTGCCGGTCGCGGTCCGGGTCGTACTCGGGGTTGGTGACCGAGCGGACCAGCTCGGCCACCCGCGGGTTGAACCGCCGGGCCAGCTCGGCGATCGCCGCGTCGGTCAGCTCCCGGTGGCCCAGCCCGGCGGGCAGGCCGGCCAGCTCGGCGGGATGATCTTCGACTGCGTCGTGCAGCAGGGCCGCGGTCAGCACGTCGACGTCCCGGATCCCGTAGTAGCGCAGGATCCGGATCGCCACCCGCAACAGATGGTTCAGGTACGGCTCGCGTACCCGCCGGTCGTCGGCGTGCAGCCGGGACGCGAGCTCCAGCGCCTCCTCGAGCTGGCGCCGGTCGTCGGGCGGGAGCGCCTGCAGTTCCAGCCCGAACCTGTCCCGCAGGCCCGCCTCGCCGTACACCTCGGTGATCGCGTGCAACGGCATCGACAGCAGCATCCTTGGCGCCATGCCGAACAGGTATACCGGACCGGGCGCCGGCGCGCGCCCGTGATCAGGAACGAGCGTCGATCAGTGGCTCATCCGTGACCACGGGCCGGGGCGGTACGGGCCGCGGCGACGGCCGGTTGCCGGGCGTACGCCGGACCCCGGCCAGCGAGGCCTGCTTCAGTGACCACGGGGTGTGGTTGTCGGCGTGCACGCCCCGCTTCCGGATGCCGGCGCCGTCGGTGAATTCCTCCTCGGTCATCGCCTGCAGGGCGCTCAGCGCGACGCCGAGGATGGTCGCAGCGCTGAGCAGCGTCAGCGGCACGATCATCAGCAGCGGCCGCAGGCCGCTGATCCCGGTGCGGACCGGGTCGCTGAGCTCGACGGTCATCGCCGCCATGCCGGTGTAGTGCATGCCGCAGACGGCGATACCCATGATGGCCGCGGCGCCCAGCATGGGAAGCAGGCCACGGACCGACACGGTGAACCACAGGGCGGCGGTCGACGCCACGACGGCGATCAGCCCGGAGGCGATGACCAGCGGAAGGTTGTAGTGGATGGTGCCGGAGAGGTGCATGCCGGCCATGCCGGTGTAGTGCATCGCCAGCACGCCGGCGCCGGTCAGCACACCGGCCACGATCACCCGGGGGAGGCTGCGCCGGCCGTGCCCGACGGCGATCAGCCCGGCGCCCACCGCGACCACGGCCAGTCCGAGGCTGATCATCGTCATGCCGGGGCTGTACCGCACCGGGCTCTGCGGGACGTCGAAGCCGAGCATCGCCGTGAAGTGCATGAGCCAGATCGCCGCGCCGCCGATCGAGAAGGCGCCGATGATGAGCCAGCGATTGCGGCGGCCGCGGGTCCGGGCAGCCCGGGCCCGCCCGGTGGAGAGCAGGCCGAGGAAGGAGCCGAGGACGGCGACCAGGTAGGCGGCGACGGGATTGAACGCACCGTAGGTGAAGTGATGGACCTCGGCCACAGCTAACCTCGCGAGGATCGGGGGGATCGATTCGCTGTGGATTCAGCCAGAAGTCCGATCTAGGACATCGCACGACGTGTGCGGGTCACTACAAAGAGAACCGGGGCCACCGTACTGCTGCCTGCGAGAGGTAGCGGTACGGCAGCCCCGGTGCGGTCGTAGGGGACCGGTCAGGCAACTGCCGGGGGGACGAGGGCTAGACGTTGAAGATGCTGACACCGCCGGGGCCCACGAGCAGGCCGACGACGATGAGCACGACGCCCCAGAGGATCTGCCGCCGGAACAGCGCAAGGATGCCGGCGACCACCAGTACGACTGCGAGAATCCAGAGCAAGAAAGCCATGACCAGCTCGTACCCGACCGCGCGAAATCGAAAACCTGTGATCGGGTCCACAGCGCCGGGCAATGTCCACGAACGAGCGAGACCCCGTCACGGCCGGGTAGCCGGTGACGGGGTCTCGCTCGAGGCGGTACGGATTCAGGCGTGGACGAGCCCGGCTCCGGTCTCCTCGGACAGCAGCTGGTACACGTTGTACGCCTGCTTGATGACGGGGTGGGCGACGTTGCGCACCGGCACGCCGCCGGGCGTACGCCCCCGCTCGGAACCGTGGTGCGCGTGCCCGTGCAGGGCCAGCGCGGTGGGTGCCGAGTCGATCGCCTGCCCCAGCAGGTACGACCCCAGGAACGGATAGATCTCCAGCGGTTCCCCGGTCAGCGTCTCCGGTACGGGCGCGTAGTGCGTGAGCGCCACCAGCGCGTCGCACTCCAGCCCACGCAGCGCCGCACCGAGCTTGTCCGCGATCGCCTCGGTGGTGCCGACGAAGTTCTTCATCTCGCGTTCGCCGAAGGAGCTCGCGCACGCCCCGGCGAACCCGCCACCGAAGCCCTTCGCGCCGGCGACCCCGAGCCGGTGCCCGTTGAGCGTGAGCACCGTCCCCTCGCCCTCCAGCACCGTCATCCCGGCGTCCCGCAGCACATCCATGACCTGCAGTTCCTGGTCGCTCTGGTGGTCGTGGTTGCCGAGCACGACGATCACCGGTACGCCCAGCCCGCCGAACTCCTGCGCCATGCACTGGGCCTCGTCGACCGTGCCGTGCCGGGTGAGGTCGCCGGCGATGAGCAGCACGTCGGCGACGTCGGGCAGCTGTTCCAGCGCGGGCCGGTAGCGGCCCAGCACGTCCTTGTCCACGTGGACGTCGCCCACGGCGGCGATCCGGATCATGAAATCTCCTCCACCTCGCTGGGCGCCGCGGCGCGCACGATGCCGATGTCGCAGGCGATCTCCACCTCGGGGAACCGGGTGGTGATCTGCCGGCAGATTTCGTCGCGGCGCTGCGCGCTCTCCACCTCGCCGCCGAGGACCAGCAGGTGGTCCCGGCGCTGCAGGGTGATGCCCTGCTCGGCGACCGCGCCGTTCTCGGTCAGGAGGCGCTGGATCTCCGCCTCCACGTACTCGTCGAGCTGTGCCATCTCATCCCCCCACGGTCAGGTGCGCGCCCGGCTCCGGGACCACCTCGAGGCGGTCCAGCAGCATCAGGAACGCCTCGGCGTACGGCGACCGCGCGGTCTCCTTGCGGACCCGGTCCCAGTCGATCTGCTCGCGCAGGGAACGGGCGACCGGCAGGCCGGTGGCGAAGTCGCAGTAGTGCTGGGTGTAGCTGAGCAGTTTGTGAATCATCAGCTGGGTCGCCGAGAGCACCGGCATGTTGATCGCCTCGACCGGGCGCATCACGGTGTCGCGGAGTGTCTCGTCGGTCACCGGCGACTCGACCGGGCGGTAGATGAGGTCGACCATCCGTCCCTCGTCGAAGACCTTGACCAGCCAGTCCTCCGGCGGCTGCTCGACCTCGAAGCCGACCGCCGACAGCTCGGCCAGGGCCCGTTCCCTGTCCTGCTCGCGGATCAGGAAGTCGACGTCGTGGTCGCTGGAGTGGCCGCCGTGGGCGTACACCGCGAAGCTGCCGCCGAGCGCGAAGGGGATCTCGGCCTGCTTCAGCACGGCGGCCACCCGCTTGAGCGTGTTGACCAGGCCCTCGTCCACCCGGTACGGCATGGCGTCTCCCTGCGTCGGTGTGATGTCCGTTTTCCCGTCGGAACGACTACCCCTCACGACAGCGCTTGTAACGCGGGGTGCTCCGGGCCCAGGGACAATAAGACCCATTTTGTACGGCCACAGCACCGCGGCGGGCCGGAACGGTCCGTGACAACTCCCGCTACCGTCGGTGGGTATGGTCCCCGGCCTCGCTCCGCGTCCCTCCTCCGCCCTCCGCCGCCGTCCCCGCACCATCGCGCTCGTCGGCATCGACGGCTCCGGCAAGACGACCCAGGCGCACCTGCTGGCCGAGGCCCTGGCGGAGCGTGGCCTGCCGGCCCGTTACCGCCGCAACGCCGGCGGCCGGCGCTGGTTCGGCCGGCTCGCGACCGCCCTCGGCCGCGGCGACGGCGAGCAGCTGCTGGGACGCCGGGCGATGCTGCTCGTCGAGTCGGTGCTGCGGTGGCTGGCGATCCTGCGCACGCTGCTGCGTCGCGGCTTCACCCGGGAGACCGCCGTCATGGACCGCTACGCGGTGTGCCAGTACGCGAGCATCCGCGCCCACGCCGAGAACCCGCGGCCGGAACGGATCAACCGGGCCGAACGCCGGGCCCGTCTCGCGTACCGGGTCTTCCCGCGGCCGGACGTGACGTTCCTGCTCGACGTCGACCCCGAGGTGGCGTACGACCGCATCGAGCGCCGCGGCTACGACCACGAGGAGATGTCCTACCTGCGAGCCGCCGCCGCGGCGTACCGGGCGCTCCCGGAGTACGCGGACTTCGTGGTGATCGACGCGAACGTCTCCCCCGAGCAGGTCCAGGCGGCCCTGCTCGCCCACCTGTGCGCGCCCGCGATCCCGGCACCGCGGCCGGCGGCCGAGTCCCGTGGCCCGGTCGCCGTCATGGCCACGCACGCCCGAGCCGTCGCCCTCGCCGTGGCCACGCTGGTCGCCGCGGCCACGGCGCTCACCCTGCAGTGGGTGGAGGTCTTCTAGGCGCGACCGTAGACGGGGATGCTCGCCCCGCTGGTCGGCGCCGACGCGTCGCTGACCAGGAACGAGATGACCTGGGCGATCTCCTCCGGCGTGACCCACCGGGAGTGGTCGGCGTCGGGCTGCTCGCGCCGGTTGAGCGGGGTGTCGATCACGCTGGGCAGCACCGTGTTGGCCCGTACGCCCTGCTTGCGGTATTCGACCGCGACCGCGTTGGCGAACGCGAGCACCGCCGCCTTCGCGGTTGCGTACCCGGCC
Organism: Nucisporomicrobium flavum; assembly: GCF_016464385.1. GTDB lineage: Bacteria > Actinomycetota > Actinomycetes > Mycobacteriales > Micromonosporaceae > Actinoplanes > Actinoplanes flavus_A. The sequence continues at coordinate 212,482 of NZ_JADMLH010000016.1, forward strand.
GCGCCGGCGAACGGGGCGACCGCCGCCCGCGACGACACGCACACCACCGAGCCGCCGCCGGCCGAGACGAGGTGCGGCAACGCGGCGGCCGTCACCAGGTACGTCGGCCGCAGGTTCAGCCGGAGGATCGCCTCGAAGTCGGCCACGGGCGTCTCGTGCACCAGCCCGCCCATCGCGAACCCGCCCACGAGGTTCGCCACGGCCCTCAGCGGCGCGGCCGCGTCCTGGGCGGCGAGGTTCACGACCCGTTCGACGTCTTCCGCGGCAGTGACGTCCGCCTCCACGCCGACCGCGCCCTCGGGCAACCGCTCGAGGCTCCCACCCCGTACGGGCGCCACCACCCGCCACCCCTCGCCGAGCAGGTGCCGGACGACCGCTCCGCCCAGCCCGCCGGTTCCGCCGGTCACAATCACGCTTCTCTCCGCCATGCCGCCACCGTAGTGCTGTGTTTTGCGTCACTCATGGTGCGGCTCAGCGGATCATCCGAACCGCCGACAGTCACCCGTACGGGCTAGTGATCTGCGGCGCGATGTGCCGCATGGTGGCAGGGGTGTCCGGCGCCGTGCGTGTGCCGGATCTTTGGCGTGGCGTTTGTTTCAAGCCTGGCGGGAACCTGTCGATGCAGGGCGTGAACCCAAGTGGCTGCCCGGCCGTACTGGGTAGTGACGAGCATCGCACGGCTATCCGTGATGCCCGTCGCTGTGACGGATGAGGGGCTGATGGTGTCATGTAGCAGGCGACGGGTATGCGTCACATGACGCATCCACCGCCGGGTGTGGCTCCGAATGCCTACCCAGAGAGCCTCCTCAGAAAGTATCCACTCGGCTCTCAGGTGACGCTCAGGCATTCGTGACACTTTCGACCCACCAGCCGGAATCAGTGCAGGGCGCCACTTGTTGTGTAGGTGCAGCACCGCAATGCACGAACTGCGGACGTTACGGGAGGGCTTGATGGACGCAGGAATCACCCGTAACAGGTTTAGTGAAGGCAATGAGGGGACCGTGGGCAACGTGGAGAAGAACACCGTGATGCGGACGGACGAAGTCGCCGAGGAGCGCGACCTCGTCGGCGTCTACCTGCACGAGATCTCCCGCACGCCGCTGCTGGACGCCGCCAGGGAGGTCGACCTCTCCAAGGCAATCGAGGCCGGTCTCTATGCCGAGCACCTGCTCGAGGTGGGTGACGAGCGACGCGGCGTGAGCCGGGAGGAACTGGAGCGCCTGGTCGTCGAGGGCGAGCGGGCCAAGGACCTGTTCATCCGCGCCAACCTGCGCCTGGTCGTCTCGATCGCACGCCGGTACGTGCGCTCGGGCATGCCGATGCTCGACCTGATCCAGGAGGGCAACACCGGCCTGGTCCGCGCCGTGGAGAAGTTCGACTACGAGCGGGGCTACAAGTTCTCGACGTACGCGACGTGGTGGATCCGCCAGGCGATCAGCCGCGCGATCGCGCAGCAGGAGCGCACCGTGCGCCTGCCCGTACACCTCGTCGAGGACGTCAACCGGATGCGCAACGTCACCCGCCAGCTCGTCCGCGAGCTCGGTGCCGACCCGGAGCCGGAGCAGATCGCGAACGCGCTGGGTGTGACGGTGGAGCGCGTGAACGAGCTGACCCGCTGGGCCCAGGACACCGTGTCGCTGGACACCCCGGTGGGCGACGACGGCGACACCAACCTCGGCGACCTGGTCGCCGACAGCGACGCGCCGTCGCCCGAGGAGATCGTGCTGACCGCCCTGGAGCGCCAGCGCATCGAGGGCCTGCTGAACCACCTCGACGACCGGTCCGCGGGCATCATGCGCGCCCGCTACGGCCTCGAGGACGGCCGCGAGCACTCGCTGACCGAGGTGGCCTCGCGCTTCTCGCTCTCGCGGGAGCGCATCCGCCAGCTGGAGATCCAGGCGCTTGGCCGGCTCCGCGAACTGGCCCGTGCCGAGGGCCTGCAGGCCGCGTAAGCACCGTCAGAACACACGAAGAGGGCCGGTACCCGACGCGGGTACCGGCCCTCTTTCCGTGCGCTTCAGATCACGTCACGCGGCCGTAGCCGTACGGGGTCATGATGTCGATCGTGCGATGCTTCACCGGCTCACCGGCGCGCGAGGCGTCGATGATCTTGCCGTCGCCGACGTACAGGGCGACGTGGCCGAGACTGCGGTAGAAGACCAGGTCCCCGGGTTCGAGCTGGGAACGCGAGATCCGCTTGGTGGCGCTGTACTGGGCCGCCGCGTTGTGGGGCAGCGACTTGCCGGCCTGGCTCCAGGCGCGCGAGGTCAGGCCCGAGCAGTCGTACGTGGACAGGCCGTCGGCGCCGAACTCGTACATCTTGCCGACCTGGGCGAACGCGAACCGGACGACCACACCGGCCGAGCCGGAGACCGACGGGACGTTGCCTGTGTACCTCGAGCCGGTCTCGGTGGCGCGGCCGTACGCGGCGGTGCGCATCGCGTACAGCTTCTTGAGGTCCGCCTGGATCTTCTTCTTGCGGTCGCCGAGCTCCTTGACCTCGGCGGCCTGCTTGTCCTGCGTGACCTTGAGGGCGGCCTGACGCTCGGTGTAGTTCTGCGTCGTCGCCGTGTACGTGTCGATGTCGCGCTGCCGGCTGCGCGAGAGCTGCTCCAGGATGGACATGCGGTCCATCAGGTTGTTGCTGCCCTCGAGCACCACGTTGACGGCGCCGACCTTGCCGGTCTTGTACGCCGACTGGGCCAGCAGCTCCATCTGGCTGCCGGCGACCTTCAGCGCTTCCCGGGCGGGCCCGATCGACGCGGCGAGCTTCTTCTCGTCCGCCTTCGTCTTGTTCAGGCTGATCTTCATCTTGTTGTACGACTCGACGACGTCCTCGAGCTCGTCGGACGCCTTCTGGATCTTCTTGTTGAGGTCACTCGTCGAGGGGGCCGCGTGCGCGGCGGGCGCGACGGCGCCGGTGATCGCGATCGCGAGGACGGCGACCACCAGAGTGCGGAGCCTCGTGCGGGGGTGTCGCAACGGTACGTGGCCTTTCTTCCGCTGGGCCGCCTACCGGGTTAGCTGACGGATTCGGGCGGGAAGAACGCCCTACCGCTCGCGCGGATTCACCCCAGTGTGCTGTTTCGGTGGTTCCCCGGTTCGCCTCGGCGCCCGCGCCGGACCCGGGGGAGGGGCCCGCCGTGCGCGCCGCCGGCGATTCGGCGGCGTTGGCCGGTGCCACCTAGTCATGGCTGCCGACCGGACCAACCGCATCAACTTATCGGCGATCTCACCGAAAACAAGAGCCGGAAGAGTGACGTGGGCCAATTATCACATTTATTCCGATGATCCCGATAACGGAACGCTATTTATCGGGTGCTCCGCGTCACTCTATTACTTCGCCATCGCGGGCGGGGTGTCCATCGGCTGCGCCGCCCATTTGCGGGTGACGGTCCGTTCCGCCCAGAACGAGAGGAACGGAATGGTGCCGGCGAGCATCACCAGCAGCATCCGCCCCAGCGGCCACCGCGCCCGGCGGCTCAGGTCGTAGCTGGCCGCCAGGTACACCATGTAGAGGAAGCCGTGGAACGGGCCGACCGCGGCGACCACGCTGTCGTTGTCACCGGCGTACTTGAGCGGCATGCCCACCGCCACGAGCACGATGAGGACCACGCCGACGATCCAGGCGATGATCCGGTAGCGGGTGAGGGCTCCCTGCACGATGCACGTCCTTACTCAGTTGCTCTGCCGACCGGGGTAGTCGCCGGGCCGCGCTCCGGGGTGGGCGTTCAGCCAGGCCAGATAGTCGTTGTACGCGTCCAGTTCCGGGTCCTCGCCCGCGGGGGTGGCGGGCGTGGAGGCGGGCACCCGGACGGGGCGGCGTACGGTCACCGCGGCCGGGTCCTGGGCGGCCGGGGCCGGCTCCTCCGCCGGGGCGGGCTTCTCCGCCGTCTTGCGCTCCTGCTGGACCTCGCGGAACCAGATGAACGCCACGAAGAACGCGAAGACCGGCCATTCGAAGGTGTAGCCCCAGCTCAGCGTGTTGCCGCCGGTGGCCCGGCTGAACTGCCACCAGCCCAGTCCCAGGAAGCCGGCGATGAGGATCAGCGCGACCACGTGACGCGCGATCCACGCCGGGGTCCACAGCCCTTTCATGTCGTCGAGGGTACCGGCGCGGGTTTGACGTCCAGGTGCACGGGCAACCGTTGGCTGCAACGACGAGAAGGAGGAGACCATGAGCGACTCCGAGGTCGACGCCCCCGTCGGGACCGAGCAGGGAATCGACCCCGCAGGTCTCGCCGACGAGGACCTCATCCGCGAGCTCGGCAGCCTGCACCGTACGCGGCTGCAGACGCTGCGGCACGGCCCCGACGCGGCACTGGCCAACCACCTTCGGCGCACCGCCGAGCTGGAGACCGAGTACCTCGCCCGGCACCCCGGCCGCGAGGTCGACCCGCACCGGCTCACCCAGGACTTCTGAGAGGACCTTCGCGCATGACCTCCTCGGTACGCGGGCGGCTCGACCGGCTGCGACGGCAGTACGCGCCCCACGAGCACCGGCCGCTGGACGGCTACGCGGTGACGATGGGTGCCTTCGGCGTGCTCGCCGGTAGCCTCGCCGCAGTCGCCAAGGTCACCGGCCGTGAGGTGCCCGAGCGTCCGGCCGTCCAGGACGTGGTGCTGATCTCGCTGGCCACCCACAAGCTCAGCCGGCTGATCGCCAAGGACTCGATCACGAGCCCGCTGCGGGCACCCTTCACCCGCTACGCCGAGCCCGCGGGCAGCGGGGAGCTCAACGAGGAGGTACGCGACGACGGCAGCAGCATCCGCCACTCGATCGGCGAGCTGGTCAGCTGCCCGTTCTGCCTCGCGGTGTGGGTGGCGACCGGGCTCACGAGCGGCCTGGTGTTCGCGCCCCGGCTGACCCGGCTCGCGGCCACGGTGTTCACCGCGGTGGCGGCGTCGGACTTCCTGCAGATGGCGTACTCGATCTCCAAGGAGGCCGCCGAGGGTAGCCCGCAGGACGACGAGAAGCCCGCCATCAACGGGCGTGCGGTGGCGCAGGCCTGAGCGGAACGGCGGCGGCCCCGGCATCGAATGCCGGGGCC
>NZ_JADMLH010000017.1:0-13793 GCF_016464385.1 Nucisporomicrobium flavum
TCAGGCGGGCGTTACGGTGGGCCATAGAGACCTCCGGTTCGGTGAAGCGTCGCAACTTCCACCTCGCCGGAGGTCTTCTCACATCTCAAGCCGACACGCCGCGTCAACAACGCTCGTGATCACTACATCTAGAGCTGCGGTTCCTTGTCGAGCACCCGTTCCGGGCGCTGAAGGGCCAGCCGGAGCGCTCGGGTGGCCCACCGCCGGATTCCGATGTCGTCGATGTCACCGACTCGATCCAGGATCGTCTCGGCATCGGCGTCCGCCAGGTCATCCATGTGCCGCGCCGCCAGGAGCCATCGGCGGACACGTGACACCCGAGCGTCTCGCAGCAGCGCACTCCACCCGGCTTCGGCCGCCTGAGGGTCGAGCGCCGCGAGCATGCCCAGGGTGTTCGCCTTGACACCGGCCGGCTCGTTGGACTCGAGGATCGACCGCAGGAGGGCATGGGTCTCGTCGTCGCCGAGTGCCGCGGACGCGGGCAGGCGGAGCGGCGTGGGTGTCGTCGGCTCCTTCGCCAGCGCGGCGACTCGTGCCCGCAACTCAGGGCTGCGCGCCAGGGGCGACTCGTCGTCACCGGGACCACGGATGGTGAAAGCTGCGAGGGCCTCACGGCGGACTCTGACCGGCATGTGGCTGTCAAATGCCAACGATTCGAGGAACCTCCATTCCCCGAACCGGCGTACCGCGGTGGAGGCCGCTTCGAGGCGCAACATCGCCCGGCGCGGCGGGTGAGCCAGTTCGGTGAGCACCTCGGCGCCGAGCTGCGGGTTGACGTTCACCAGGCTCACGGCGGCCCGCATCCGGGTGCGGATGCGCCGCGACCGTTGTGTCGCGATCCGGCGCAGGACCGTCAGCCCATAGGGGTCCCCGAGATCGGCCAGGACGACCGCGGCCCAGATCGCGTCCAACGCGGCGCCTCCACCGGCCTGCCGCCGCAGCAGGAGCCGCGATCGGGGATCGCCGTAGGCAGCCATCAGGTACTGCAGCTCGATGGTCCGGCGGACGCGGCGCGGATGCCGGCGGATCACGTCGACGAGGCCGGGCAGCGCGTCTCGGCGGCCGGCTCGCAGCATCTCCAGCCGTACGGCGGCCTCCAGCCGGGGGTCCACCGGGCCGTGCAGCATCCAACCGAGAGCGTCGATCTCGCCCAGCTGGGCGAGTCGTCGGGCGGCGGCCAACCGGATCTGCGACTGGCCGGAATGCCGTACGAGCCGTCGCAGCGGTTCCAGATCGTGGCAGTCCGCGACGCGCGCGGCTGCGCCGAACGCCATCGGGAGATCGGGATACCGCTCCGCCACCCTGCCCAAGGCATCGATGGCCGTGTTGTCCGACCGGTCGTACAGACGCAGGGCAGCCAGGTACAGCACCTGCGGCGAAGGAGCAGCCCGGCCCAGCCGGCGCAGCAGATCCGGCTCACCGATGTCCGCCAGGGCGGTGGCTATGTCTACTCGGTGGAGCGGATTGATACCGGGCGCATCGGCGAGAGCCCGTAGCGGTTCGGGATCGCCGCCCTGCGCGAGCTGCCGAGCCGCCGCCAGTCTGTCCCACTCGGTGGTCCGGGCATCGGCCAGTCGCAGGGCGATGGCGTGGCGGGCGAGGACACCGGGAGGTGGCCCGGCGGCCATCGCCGGAACGCCGGACGTGCGGAACCGCAGGAACGGGTCGACGCGGCCACCGTGCTCTTCCAGCGCATCGGCGATCCACGATCGGACGAAGTCGTCCGCGTCGTCGGCGACCTTCGCCAGCAGACGGTTGCCCATGACCGGGTCGATGTCGGCCACACGCCCGGCGACCAGAGCCCGGGTCCAGATCGGCACGTCGTCATCCGACGCCAACTCGACCAGCCGGTGCAGGACGGTCGCGTCGAAGCTCAGGTCGCCGAGGATGCGCAGGGCTTCAGGGGCCTGGTCGGTCTCGTCGGCGATCTGTCGCAGGAGTGCATCGGTGACCCGGATGGCGGTCTGCGGCCGTACCGGCACCCCGTCGGCCACCAGATCGCCCGCCGTGGCGAATTCGCCGCGCTCGAGCAGGGTGACGACCAGGTCGTCGGCGTCGGGCCGGCGGGATGCCGCGAACGCGACGAAGCTCCGGGCCGCGGGGTTGGCTGCCTGGGCGAGCCACGAGCCGGTGTGAAACGTCGCGGCCCCGGCCAGGGCCGCGAAGTACTCCGCGAAGCTGCGGTGGACGAAGACCACCCGCTCCTGACGCAACGTGCAGACGCCCGCGGCCAGGAGCAGGTCGCGCAGCAGCCGGGTGCCGTCCGGGGTCACGGCCGCGAGGTCGTACGGCCCGTCGCGAACCAACCGCTCGGCGGCCACCTCCACGAGGTCGACGTCGGGGTCGGCCAGCCACGCTGAGCCCGCGGCCTCGAGCAGGCCACCGACGTGCCGGCGGATGTCGGCGAAAAGCCACTCCGCCAGGAGCCGTCCCGGTTCCCCACGAGACAGCAGTTCCGGTTCGAGCGCCTCCCGGAAGCGGTCCAGCGAGCGACGGCCGTCCAGCAGATGAGCGACGAATCTGTCGTACAACGCCGCCCGGCTCGACGGCAGCGCCCGGCCGTCGTCGAACTCGTAGACCAGTGCCGCGATCGTGGCCAGGAGCGGGATCCGCGCGACCGGTCCGAGACGGGCACCCGCCACCCGGGCGAGGAACCGGGCAGCGGTCTCGTCGGCGCGACGCCGGTCCCGCGGGAAGCGCGCGGCGAACCACCGGTGGGCGAACTCGTCGAGCTCGGCGCGGTCGAACGGCCGCAGGTCGTAGACGCCGACGTCGGGCCCGTCCAGCGAGACGAGCTCGGATCGCGGCAGCGGCCGGCAGGTGAGCAGAAAACGGTACGGACCGCCGTCGTGCAGCAGATCCCGGATGTGCCACAGGAGCTTCGACCGGTCCTCCGCCATCACCACCTCGTCCAGCCCGTCGATCAGCACGCGCCAGGCATGTCCGCTGCTGGACGGTCGCTCGAAGATGTCCGGCGACAGTACGACGCCGAGGTCGCGGCGGGTGGCCCGGACGATCGCCTCGGGCACGGAGTGATCGACCAGGTCGGAGGCGTGGACGATGACCGCAGTCTCGCCGCCGCCACGCCGGGCCAGCGCCCGCCGAGCGAGATCGCCGGCCACGGTCGCGAGGAATGTCGACTTACCCGCACCCGCATCGCCCAGCAGCACGGCGTGCCGGTGTTCGGCCAGGACGCGGGCCGCGGGGATGGTGTGGCTCTTGTCCGGCTGCGGTCCGACTGCCGCCGCCCGCGACCGGACGTAGAGGTCGGTGAGCGCGGGAACATGCTCGCCGTAGAACCTGTACCGGTGCCGGGCCGCGTCGCTCCGCTGAGCGGTCAGCAGTGGTCGCAGCGCCTTCGCGCCGGGCAGTCGCCTTCGGCGGCGTCCCGCATGCCACGTGCCCCACAGCCCGACCAGGGCCAGCACCGCGGCCGCGATGGACGACACCTTGTCACCGGTGTCCAGGAAGGAGCTCCACTGCGGCATTGCGGCGATCGTAACGTCCTCCCCCGCAGAGAGTCTCTCTGCGAGGGAGGCGCCTCGGGAGCTAGCGTGCGTCGGATCGGAACAGGCGTGGGGCGAAGTCGATCAGGTTCTTCTGCCACGTGTCCCAGCCGTGCGGGCCCGGGGTGACCCCGGCGAACTCGTACCGGATGCCGACCCGGTCGAAGGCCGCCATGGAGGCCATCGTGATCGGGTAGACGAAGTCGGTGACGTTGCCGGTGTAGATGCGCAGCAGCTTCGTCCCGGTGTTGATCGCCACCGGGTCGTAGCCGGTCGGGACGGCCGGGACGGAGAAGCTGATGCCTGCGGAGAACGTACCGATGTAGGCGAACTCACCCGGGTGCTTCTTGAGGATGTCGTACGTCTGGAACCCGCCCATCGACAGGCCGGCGAGCGCCTGCCGCTCCGGGTCGGCGGAGATGTGGAAGCCGGCACGGGCCGCCGGGACGATGTTCTCCAGCAGTTCCTTCGGGAAGTCGGGGACGTTGCCGTTGCCCATCACGACGACCATCGGCACGAGCGAGCCGTCCCGGTACTCGTTGTCGAGGATCTGCTTCGCCCGTCCCATCTCGAGCCAGTCGGTGTAGTTCTGGCCGCCGCCGTGCTGCAGGTAGAGGACCGGGTACGGCGCCGGCCGGGCGGGGTCGTAGCCGGGCGGGGTCCACACGTACGCCGCGCGTTCCTCCCCGGCGACCGTGCTCAGGTACGTGAGCCGGTGCACGGCGCCGCCCTTGCCGGCGGGGACGTCGGCGAGCAGGCGCGACTCCTTGCCGGGTACGAGGAACGAGCTCCACGTCGGTTCCGTGGTGATGTGCGACGGGTTCGACGTGTCCTTCTTCGAGACGCGGTCGACGATGAACTTGTAGTAGTAGAACCAGGGCTTGAGCGGTCCCACGGTGACCCGCCACCGGTCCCCGGAACGGGTGAGCGGCACGTTGACCCAGCTTCCGCCGGGCGCCCAGTTGCCCCAGAGCGTGACGTGCTGCGCCCCCGCGAACTCGGTGCCGGTCTCGGCGGTGACGAAGGTGTCCCCGTTGGCCTCCCGGGTCAGCCACGGGGTCGGGGTCGTACCGGGCGCCGGGGGCGTGAACTCGTGCCGCGGCACCACGTGACCGGCGCTGGGGCCGTGGTCGGACACCGGCTGGAAGAGCCGCGGCGCGAAGTCGACAAGGTTCTCCCGCCACGCCGCCCAGGCGTGGCCGGCCTCCGGGTTCACTCCGTCGAACTCGTGCCGGATGTGCGCCTTGTCGAGCCGGCGCAGCAGCCGGAGGGTGGGGTTGTACGCCGGATCGGTCAGGTTCCCGGTGTAGAGCCGCAACAGGTGGGGCCTCGCCGGGCTGCTGTTCCCGGGGGTCTCATCGGCGAAGACGCCACCGAACGAGCCGGCATAGGCGAAGGCGCCGGGGCGGGCCAACGCGGCCCGCACCGCCTGCACGCCGCCGGCCGACGCACCGGCGATCGCCTGGTGCGCGGGATCACCGGCCACGTGGTACCGCCTGTCGATCACGCGCCGGAGCCGGGACCGCGAAGCCTCGTCCCCGTCGGTCATCACGACCACCATCGGCTCGATCCGGCGCTCCACGGACAGGTTGTCGAGGATCTGTCCGGCGCGGCCCAGTTCGGCCCAGTCGGCGTGCCCGCCGCCCTCGCCGGGCAGCAGGTACAGGACCGGGTACGGGCGCGGGCGGTGGGCGTCGTATCCCGGCGGCGTCCACACCGTCGCCGACCGTCGCTCGTGCGCCGCGGCGTACGGATAAGTGATGGTCTCGATCTTCCCGCCCTGCCCCGGCGGCACGTCGGTGAGGTACCGCGCGGCGTCCCCCGGGACGAGGAAGGTGCTCCAGGTCGGGTCCGACGTGACCGACGCCGGGTTGGTGGCGTCCTTGACGATCTTGGTGTCGTCGCCCCGGAGCCGGTAGCGGTACAGCCCGGCGGGCAGCGGCCCGATGATCGACGTCCAGGCGGTGCCGGAGCGGACGAGGCCGAGCTCCGACACGGCGAACGACGGACCGAAGTCGGCCTCGACGACGACGGAGGACACGTCGCCCATGGTGGCCTGGATGTCCGCCGCCGGGACGGCGAAGGACGCGAAACCGTCGGACACGGTCAGCCACGGTGCCGCCGACCCCGCCGCTGCCGCCGGCTGTGCGCCGGCGGCAGCGGTCACGGTGCCCATCGAAACGGTGACGAGCGCCGCGAGGAACCGGCGTGCGACCCGCCCGCGGTGGAATGACGAAGACATGTGATCCACTCCCTGCTCCGAAGCGGTGCCGGCCGGACCGTGCTCAGTGACCGATGCCCCGGCCGTAGCGGTGCGGGGCGCCCGAGGCGAGCCCCAGATCCTGCTGCAGGACGTCGTACTGGCCCTTCGGGTTCAGCTGCTCGTCGTAGATCAGCGCGGCGCCCTCCTGCGGGTCCTTGAACCAGCCGGGCACCCACGAGTACGCGTCGCCGAAGCCCCACGGCGTGAACGAGATGCAGGCCCGCACGGCCAGGCACGCCTGCAGCGTGCGGGACCAGTAGCTCTCCTGGGCGTACGGGGCGAGCGCGTCGACCGGCTCGTTGACGGCGTCCGCCTTGGTAGCCGTGCGGACGTCCACCTCGGTGAGGGCCACCTTCAGCCCCAGGGCGGCGAAACGCTCGAGGTTGTTCGACAGGTCGGGGTAGCCGTACTGGGTGGAGAGGTGACCCTGGAAGCCGACGCCCTGGATCGGCACGCGCTGCGCCTGCAGCGACTTCACCATCGCGTACACGGCGTCGCTCTTCGCCCCGGTGAACTCGAGGTTGTAGTCGTTGTAGAACAGCAGGGCCCGCGGGTCGGCCTGGCGCGCCCACCGGAACGCGTCGGCGATGTAGCCGGTGCCGCCCCACGCCTTGTACCAGATCGTCTGGCGGGGCTGCCCGTTGTCGTCGAACGCCTCGTTGACCACGTCCCACTGCCAGATGTCGCCCTTGAACTGGCGTACCTCGTCGAAGATGTGCTTCTTGAGGACCGCCTTCACCTCGTCGTTCGACAGGGTGGTGGTGTAGCCGTCGGAGGACAGCCACGCCGGGAGCTGGTTGTGCCAGACGAGCGTGTGGCCGCGTACGAGCTGCTTGTGCTCCTTCGCGAAGTCGACGAGGTCCTGCGCCTTCTCCCAGGTGTACGTGCCGCGGGTGGCCTCCACCTCGGCCCACTTCATCGCGTTCTCCGGGGTGACCGAGGAGAACTGGTCAGCGGTGATCTGCGTGTACTTCGCGTCGACGCCGAGCACGTCGGCGTTCACGGCCGTACCGATACGCAGACCCACGCGGTCGGCGAGCGCCCGCAGCGAATCGGCCGGGTAGGCCGCGGGCGGCGACGGTTTCGCGACCGGCGGCGTGGCGCCGGCCGGCGACGAACCGGCGAGCGTGAACTGTCCGGCCACCAGCACCGCGGCGCTGACGACGGAAAGGGAACTCCAAAGACGACGCACCGGAACTCCTTGCAACGAGGACGAGGAAGCGGGTCTGAAACTTTCGGACATCTTCCGGAAGCAAGACAGGAATCTATGCGCCATGGCTGCGGACGGTCAAGAGACCGTCGCGATCCGCAGCCGCCCTGATCAAGCGGCCCGCGCGTCGGCGGATCGGGCGGGGGTGGGTCGGGCGTACGGACGGTGCCGGAAGCGCCGGGGCTGTGGGAGGTTGTCGCGCGGCCGGTGCGCAGGATCCGGCCCCGGGACGGGCGAGGTGGGTGCATGGACGACGCGCTGGTCGCGTACGGCGCCGGCCGCGCCGATGCGGTCGCCGGGTGCCGCGACGCCGGGCGGGCGCAGGATCCCGTGACGGGTACGGACTACCGCCGCGGCTTCCTCGACGGGCGCCTCGACGTGTTCCGGATGTTCGCCGAGCTCCGCCGCATCCTGGAGGAGAACGCCTGAGCGACGGTCAGGCCGACTCGCGGACGACGAGGTCGGCGGGGAGCGTGACGGTCGGCTCGACCGACTCACCACCCGCGAGGCGCAGGACCTGGCGGGCCATTCTGCGGCCGATGTCCTCGATGGGCTGGTGCACGGTGGTGAGCGGCGGTTCCGCGTACCAGGCGACAGCCGTGTCGTCGAAGCCGATCACCGCGACGTCGCCGGGCACCTGACGGCCGGACTGGCGCAGCACACGCAGCGCGCCGTGCGCCATGAGGTCGGAGGCGACGAAGACCGCGTCGACGCCGGGGTCCTCGGCGAGGAGCCGGCGCATCGCCGCGCCGCCGGAGTCCCGGGTGAAGTCGCCGACCGCGACGGTCGGGCGCAGCGCGCATTCCTTCATCGCGGCGTGGTAGCCGGCGAGCCGGTCGATGCCGCCGGTGACGTCCTGGGCGCCCGCGATGGTGGCGATGCGCCGCCGGCCGCCCGCGACGAGCCGGTGGACCGCGAGCCGGGCGCCGTCGGCGTTGGCGACGTCGACGTGCGGGACCGCGGACCGGCCGCGCGGCCGCCCGTTGACCACGACCGGTACGCCCATCCGGGCCAGCTCGCGGGTGAACGGGTCGGCGCCCAGCGTGGAGGCCACCATCACGCCGTCCACGTAGCGGCCGGCGGCGCGCTGGCGGATGCGGTCGAGGCTGGCCGGCGAGGTGACCGTCTGGAGCACGAGCTCCTTGCCGGCCCCGTTGAGCTCCCGGCTGACGCCGAGCACCAGCGACGGGAAGAACGTGTCGTCGGAGAAGGAACGGCCCGCCGATTCGGTGAGCACGAGGGCGTACGAGTCCATGCGGTTGGTGACGAGCCCGCGGGCGGCCTGGTTGGGCACGTACCCGAGCTCGGCCACGGCCCGCAGCACCGCGGCGCGCAGCTCGTCGGTGACGGACACCGAGCCGTTGACGACCCGGGAGGCCGTGGCTCGCGAGACGCCGGCGCGGGCGGCGACCGCCTCCAGGGTGGGCGCGTGGGAGCCGGGCGAATATCTCTTGGCCTGACGCACGCAAACCTCACAGGAATCGATTGGACGGGCTCGGTGCGAAGGTATCGAGTGGCGTCGCCCACCGCAATTATGATCTGCTTCACCGTACGCCGGTTTCGTATGGCGCAATGATTCACCGGCGCCAATCATTGCGCGGCGGTTTCCGCTGCCCGCGCCGGGAGGCGTCGGCGCCTAAGCGACGCAGGTCACGGTTTGCCGAGGTCAAGCGCGCTGACCTGGATCGCATCGGGCTCCGTGATCACCTATCGAAGTGGTCATCAATGAACATCGGGTTGACGACCGAATACATCGGCGTTTCAAGGTTCATCTGTGTCCGCGGTCACCGCATTTGCCAATGACGACCGTCGACCTCTAGCGTCTTTCGAGTACCGCGGCGCCGACGCCGCCGGCCACCGGAACGGCCCTTTGACCGCCGATTTCCGACGCACCGTGAATCCGATCAGCGGCCCCGCACTGTCGCGGGGCGGTCCCGGGCCGCCCGGCCCGGTGTCGCCGCCGGACACCCCGTTCGATCGCCGGCCTGTGCAACCCCCCTGGGAGCAACCATGCCGACCATTGATCCGCCCCGCAGGGCCACCGCCGCCACCCGGCAGGCGTGGCGGCCCCTGCAACGCTCCACCCGCGTCGCCATCTTCGGCGCCCTGCTCGCGACGATCTTCTACCAGACGTTCCTGCTCGACCCGCAGTACCGCGGGCCGGTCTGGCTGTGGGCGGCGATGCTGCTCGCCGAGGGCCTGATCGCCCTGCACGCCATCGGCACCTGGTGGACCATCCTCGCCCACGACAACCGCGACGAGCCGGTCGCCGTCGCGGTACGCCGCAACCGGCTGCGCGCCGGCGCCGAGGTCCCGGGCATCGACGTGTTCATCACCGCGTACGGCGAAGCGCCCGAGCTGGTCCGCACCACCGTGCGGGCGGCCCGCGACATGACGCTCGCCCACCGCACCTGGGTCCTCGACGACGGCGACAGCGACGAGCTGGAGGAGATCTGCGCCGCCGAGGGCGTGGGCTACCTGCGCCGCGAGGGCGGCCTGCACGCCAAGGCCGGCAACGTGAACGCCGCGCTCGCCCGCACCACCGGCGAGTACGTCGTCATCCTCGACGCCGACCACGTGCCGGAGCCCGGCTTCCTGCTCGAGACCCTGCCGCACTTCGTGGACCCGGACGTGGCGTTCGTCCAGTCCCCGCAGTCGTTCACCAACCAGACGAACCTCGTCTCCACCGGCACCTCGGAGGCGCAGCGCATCTTCTACGAGCTGGTGTGCCCGGGCAAGAACCACTTCAACGCCGCGTTCTGCGTCGGCACGAATGTCATGTTCCGCCGCTCGGCGCTCGAGGAGATCGGCGGGATCGCGACCGGCAGCAACTCCGAGGACATCTGGACCTCGCTGGAGCTGCACCGCAACGGCTGGCGCTCGATCTACGTGCCGCAGGTGCTCGCCCGCGGGCTGGCGCCGGTGGACGTGCCGTCGTACCTGAAGCAGCAGCTGCGCTGGGCCAGTGGCGGGTTCGAGGTGATCCTGCGCGGCGGCCTGTTCCGGCGCGGCAACGGCCTGACGGTCGACCAGCGCCTGCAGTACCTGTTCGTCGGCACGCACTACCTGCTGTCGCTGGCGATGCTGACGTTCATGGTCTTCCCGGCGCTGTACCTGCTGTTCGCGCTCAGCCCGATCCGCGCCGACGGCGTCACCTGGGCGACCCACTACGTGCCGTTCCAGGTGATGGTCCTGGTGGTCACCTGGCTGCAGTCCGGCGGCTTCAAGGGATCGGCCATCGTGGCCAGCATCGGCGCCGCGCCGGTGCACGCCAAGGCGTTCTGGGCGACGCTGCGCCGCAAGTCGGCGAAGTGGAGCGTCACCAACCAGGCCGGCGCGGGCTCCCGGTCGCTGTGGGTCGTGATGCCCCAGCTCGCGCTCGTGCTGCTCAACCTGACGGGCATCGTCGTGGGGCTCGCGGTCATGGCCGACCCGGCGCCCACCTGGCTGTCCGTGGCCTGGGCCACGATGATCGTGCTGATCCTCGGCCGGATCATCCTCGAGTCGGTCAGCGGCGGCCCCGCGGAAACCGGCGGCGGCCCCGCGGAAACCGGCGACCTCGCGGCCGACCGGCCCGCCGTCGCGGCCACGCACTGATCCCATTCCCTCGTTCGAAGGACCATCGCCATGACCAGTGTGATCGAGCACGACCGTATCGAGGAGATCCCGCACGCCGCCCCGGCGCAACGGGAAGCACCGCGCCCCGCGCGCTCCCGGATGCCCGCCGTACGCACGTTCCTCGTGACCGTCCTGCTGCTGGCCGCGGCCGGCGCCGGCGGCACGTACGTGGTGACGCACCGGCTGGCCGAGAGCGCGTTCGTGACCCTCGACGACGCCGTCCTGACCGCGGACGCGCTGCCCGTCGGACCCACCGGTTCCGGCGTGGTGACCCAGATCCTGGTGTCCGGGCAGACCCGCGTCGCCGCGGGACAGGAACTCGCCCGGGTACGCCTGGCCGCCGACCCGGCCCTGGGCACCACCCGGCAGCCACAGGTGGAGACGCTCCGCGCGCCCGTGCCGGGCACCGTGTCCACGATCGACGTGGCGGTCGGCGGCGTGACCGGCGCCGGTGAGCCGGTCGTCACCATGTACGACCACGCCAAGCTCGCGTTCCACGCCAAGGCCACCGAGAAGCAGCTGAACGAGCTGCGGCTCGGGATGACGGCCGAAATCACCGGCCCGGGCATCGACCGCCCGGTGCGGGCCACGGTCGACCACGTCGAGGCGCGCATCGGCCCCGACCCGCTGTCCGACGCCCCGCTCACCGAGGAGCAGAAGGCCGACCACGAGCAGCTGACCGTCGTGCTGGCGCCGCGTACCGACGCCGTGGACACGGTGAGCGCGCTCGTGCCGGGGCTGCGCTACCGGGCCGACATCGACACCAATTCCGCGGTGGGCAGGACCCCCGCAGTGAACGGAGCAGGATGACCATCCACCTTCGGCGGATCGTGACCGCCACCTGCGTACTCCCCGCGGTGCTGCTCACCGCGGCCTGCTGGACGGGCTCCGGCCCGGACGGCCCCGAGCCCGTACCCGCGCCGCCCGCCGCCGGCGCGCTCAGCGAGGGTGCCGCCACCACCTCTCTCGGCGTCCCGACGCCCGGCGGCGAGGCCTCCCTGGCCGGCACCGTCCCGGCGGGCACCGGCCCGAAGAGCAGCCCGGCGCAGGCCGGGAAGGCGCTGAGCGGGCAGGCGCTGCCCACGAACCAGTGGTGGACCTCCGCGCTCACCGGCGCCCCGGCGCAGCCGCTCTGGGCGCGCCCGCTGGCGGTCAAGAACACCGGTGCCGGCCTCGCGGTCAGCGCCGCCGCCCCGGTCGCGTCCGCCAAGGCCGTGGTGACCCCGTTCGCCCCGGCGCTGACCGCGGGTGGCCCGATCACCGCGGTCCGGGTGTCCGGGTACGGCGCCTTCCACGTCGTGCTGCACGCCGACCTGCGCGGCGGCGGCAGCGTGGACGTGACCGTGGTGCAGGGCAGCCCGCTGCTGCACCTGGACTTCCACGATGTCACTCCGTCGCTGGCCTCGACCGGCGCGCTCACCCGTTCCGGCGGGGGCGGCTCGCTCGCCCGGCTCACCGTCGCGGGCCAGCGCTGGGACGTGCAGGCCCGCGACGGGGTGGGCTGGCGCCAGCAGGGCAACCGGTTGACGCCGGACCGTGCGGGCGGCGGCGCGATCGTGGTGGCCCGGGTGCCGGACTCCGTCGACGATGCCCGGTGGACCCGGGCGCTGGCGGACGCGGCCGGCGATCCCGTCATCCGTACGACGTCGAACATGGCGTACGACGGCGTCTCCGGCACGGTCACCCAGACCCTCGGCGTGGAGCGGCAGTCGGGCAAACCGTCGGTGTGGGCGCTGCTCCCCCACCAGCAGGCCGGGCTCGTGCCAGGCGGCGGTGTGGAGCCGATCGGCGGCACGTACGCCGACCCGCTGGGCGCGCTACCGGTGGTGCGTGGCACCGCGGTCCGCGTCCGGGTGCCGATGCCCGGCCTGGTCACCGAGCCGCCGGCGCTCCCGCTGTCCGGCGCGGCCCGCGCCGCGGTGCTCGCCGACCTCGACCGGGACCTGGCGGACAAGCCGGCCACCGCGGACGGCGGCAGCTACTTCGGCCTCAAGGAGCTGGGCCGCCTCGCCACCGTGGCCGAGGTCGCCAAGGGTGCCGGCTCGGCGCCCCGGCAGCAGGCCGCCCTGAAGCGGCTGCGCGCGGGCCTCGTCGACTGGCTGACGTACGGCGGTGCCGGCGATGCCCGCTACTTCGCGTACGACAGGGTGTGGGGCGGGCTGATCGCTGTGCCCGCGGAGTTCGGCAGCGGTGACTACAACGACCACCACTTCCAGTACGGCTACCTCGTACGGGCCGCGGCGGTGCTGGCCGAGGCCGATCCCGCGTTCCTGCGCGACTACGGCGGCGCCGTCGACCTGGTGGCCCGCGACTTCACCGGCAGCCTGGCCACCGAGGGCGCGGAGGGTTTCCCGGCGTTCCGGGCGTTCAACGCGTACCTCGGCCACTCGGCGGCGTCCGGGTTCGCCCCGTTCGCCGACGGCAACAACCAGGAGTCGTCGAGCGAGGCGGTCGCCGCGTGGGAGGCGGTGACCCGGTGGGGCATCGTCTCCGGCGACGAGCGGCTGACCGCGTACGGCGTCACGCACTATGCGCTGGAGGCCGCGACGGCGCGCCGTTACTGGCTCGGTGAGCAGGGTGAGCGTCCGGCCGGGTACGCGCACACCGTCGCCGGCATCGTCTGGGACTCGAAGATCGACTACGCCACGTGGTTCGATCCGAAGCCCGAGTCCATCGTGGGCATCCAGCTGCTGCCGCTGACCTTCGGTTCGCTGTACCGCGGCGCGCCGGACAAGGCGGCCGCCCGCGGGAACGAGCTCACCCGGGACGTCGGCGGGCAGCCGCGGGTGTGGGGCGACCTGTTCGCCGCCGACCTCGCCGTGGCGGATCCCGCGGCGGCCCGGCGCCGGCTCACCGCGAAGCTGCCGCGGGAGGACAGTACGAGCCGGGCGATGGTGCGCTACTGGGTCGAGATGCTGGGCGCGTACGGTCCGCCGCAGCCCGCGGTCGTCGCCGACGGCCCGTACGGGATGGCCTTCGGCGACCGTGAGCACCCTCGCCTGCTCGCGGTGAACCCGACTGCGGAACGCCGGACGGTGACGTTCCGCAGGAACGGCGCGACGACCGCGGTCGTCGTGGTGGATCCCGGGCAGAGCATCGTCCGGCAACCCTGACGGCACCGGACCCCCGCCGGGGGGGGGGGGGGGGGGCGGGCCGCGCCCCCGCGGGTGATGCGCCGCGGAGCCCGGCCGCACAC
>NZ_JADMLH010000017.1:13803-193054 GCF_016464385.1 Nucisporomicrobium flavum
TGGTGGAGCCCGGGCAGAGCATCGCCCGGCACCCCTGACGGCACCGCCCCCCCGCCGGGCGCGGGCCGCTCAGGCGGCCCGCGCCCGTTCGAAGCTGCGCCCGATCTCCGCCTCCGCCTCGGCCCGGCCCACCCACGGGTCGCCGTCGATGCGGACCAGCTTGCCGGGCTCCACCGCCTTGTACACCTCGAAGAAGTGCTTGATCTCCAGCAGCAGGAAGCGGTCGAGGTCGGCCAGGTCCTGCAGGTGCGCGAGCCGGTGGTCGGCGGTGGGCACGCACAGCACCTTCGGGGTCGTGCCCTGCTCGTCCCGCATCCGGAACATCCCGATGGCCCGGCTGAGGATGACGCAGCCGGGGAACGTCGGCTCCTGCACCAGCACGAGCGCGTCCAGCGCGGTGCCGTCCTCGACGAGCGTGTCGTCGATGAAGCCGTAGTCCGCCGGGTACTGCGTCGCGGTGAACAGCGTGCGGTCCAGGTGGATCCGGTACGTGTGCATGTCGATCTCGTACTTGTTGCGGGTCCCCCGGGGGATCTCCACCGTCACATCGAAGTCCACGGCGGTCACCGCCCCATGGAGACGAGGCGGGCGGTGCCGGGGACGCCGGTGCGGGTGTCGACGTACCCGGTGAAGCGCATGCCGGGCACCAGGCCGCGGACCTCCTCGGCGGAGGTCGGCACGAGCACCAGCGTCATCTGGTCCGCCTTGTCGGTCTTGTCGGTGCTGGTGTCCCCCGAGGTCGTGTTGGCGGCGTTGGCGTTCGCGAAGTCGATGTCCTCCAGGCTGCCGACCTGGGGCACGATCCGCTGCACCTGGGCGTGCACGGTCCGGCTGATGCCCTCGGCCTTCAGGCTGGCCGTCATGCTCGGCGCGATCTCGGGCAGGTCCTTCAGCGGCACGTGCGTCTCGAACCGCAGCAGCGCCGGGTCGTACAGCTCCAGGAACGGCTGGCCGGGCGCGATCGAGCTGCCCACGGTGACGGGCAGGTCGACGACGATGCCGGGCCGGGGCGCCTTCACGTCGACCCGGGTCAGCTTCGGGTCGCCGTCGGAGTCGGTGGTCGCCACCTCGATCGTGCCGAGCTTCTGCCCCGCCGTGACGCGTTCCTGCGCGGTGACGGACACGCCGGTCACCTGACCGGTCTGGGCCACCTCCACGGGCAGGGGCTGAGCGGTGAGCGTCAGCGTGTCCAGGTCGATGCGGGCCGCGTCGGACTCCCGGGCCGTGCTGATCCGCAGGAAGAGGAAGACCGCGGCGGCGAGGAGCAGGAGCACCACGAAGCGGGCCCGCCACTTGCGCCAGCCGCCGCCACCGCGACGCTTCGCCGGCGGCTCCGGGGCGCGGGGCTCCTCGATGGGATCGGCGCTGTCCTGCGAGGTGGTTCCGGTGGGTTGGACCATGACGGGGATCCCTTCAGGCGGTCCGGGACGGCGGGGCCGGGGCGGGGGCTTCCACGGCCGCGCTGACGATGTCGTCGTTGGCGTCCGACCGGGCGGGCCACGGCAGCGCGCGGGCCAGCAGGGCGCCCGCCTTGCGGCGCTCGAGGCGCTGCCGGATGACGTGGGGCGCGATGACCGCCTCGGCGACGACCCGGCCCAGCACCACGACGTAGATGGCGGCCCAGCCGATCGACAGGCCGACGGCGGCGACGTCGGTGCCGCGCAGCGGCAGCATGCTGATGCCCACGGCCATCGCCACCGCGTTGAGCAGCAGCAGCGCGACGTGCGGCAGGACGAGCTCGACGCCGGGCAGGCCGCGCGGGCCGGCGTTGGTCACGCTCCAGCGCACCTTGCGCTTGAAGATCGCCATGACCAGCGCTTTGACGTGTACGGGCGCCGCCCCGATGCTGGTGACGATCGCGGCGGGCTTGAAGCCGCCGAGCTGCATCACCGTCACGAGCACGATGAGCAGGTAGAACGGGGCGTAGTGCACGATCCACGTGCTGATGTCCGAGCGGATCGGGCTCAGGCCGAACAGCAGGTACACCGCCGGCAGGCACATCAGGATGAGCGCCGCCAGCGAGAGCAGGTAGTTGACGCCGGCGAGCATGTACTGGAACCGCTGATCGACGGTCAGGCCCTTCTTGCGGAACAGGCCGCCGCGCAGCAGCACCTCGAAGGCGCCGTACGCCCACCGGAACTGCTGCTTGAAGTACGACAGCAGGCTGTCCGGGGCGAGCCCGCGGCACAGCACCTCGGGGATGAACCACGAGCGCCAGCCGCGGCGGTGCAGCTCGATGGAGGTCCAGATGTCCTCGGAGTTGCTGGCGACGTACATGCCGCCGATCTCCTCGAGGGCGGCCCGCCGGAAGATGACGTTGGTGCCGACGCAGAACACCGCGTTGAAGTAGTTGCGGCCCGGCAGCACCAGCTCGTAGAAGATCTTCTGTGACTCCGAGGAGCCCTCCGGGACGAGCCCGCGGGCGCTGGGGAAGGCCTGCGGGGTCTGCACGAACGCGACGCCGGTGTCCTGCATGTGCGGCAGCGCGCGGACCAGGAAGTCGGGGCTGGGCACGTGGTCGGCGTCGAGGATCACCACGAACTCGCCGTCCGTACGCCGCAGCGCCGAGTTGATGTTGCCGGCCTTGGCGTGCAGGTGTTCCTTGCGGCGCAGGTAGCCGACTCCTTCGCGGGCGGCGGCGTCACGCACCTCGTCGCTGTCACCGTCGTCGAGGATCCAGGTGCGGTGCTCCACCGTCATGTCGCGGGCCGCGCGGACGGTCACCAGCACGATCTCGAGGGGTTCGCCGTACACGGTGATGAACACGTCGATCGTCGGCTTGAGGTCGCCGCTGAGCAGCCGGCGGCGCCACGCGTACACCTCGGGCGGGTCGGGGTGCGGGGTGTACACCAGCACCGTCCACCACATCGCGAGCGCGTTGAAGATCGTGATGCCCTCGGCGAAGAGCACCAGCGCCCACACCCAGGTGTTGCCCCGGTAGGCCGGGTTCAGCAGGAAGATCATGTAGAACAACGTCACGCCCAGCGCCGCGAACACCGCGACCCGGGTGGAGCGCTGCATCGGCCGCCAGGACATGTCGTCGGCGGTACGGGAGCCCGGCCTCGTTGCGTCGGCCGTCATCGGCGCCACCTCCTCAGCGTGAGCGTCCCCCGTCGTACGAATGGATAACTGTCGATCTCGTGTCGTTATCCGCGCCGGGTGAGAACCGCGACCCGGTCGACGAGCATCGGCACGCCCGGCTTCGTGGCCGGCGTCGGGCCGCCGCCGAAGGGTGCCGGGAAGGCGCCTCCGATGGCGACGTTGAGGATGACGAAGAACCCGTGGTGGTTGGCCGCCGCCCAGATCGCCGGGTCGACCCGGTCGGCGCGGACGGTGAACGTGTTGCGGCCGTCCACGTACCAGCGCAGCTCCTCGGGCGTGACGCCGCGGTCGTGCTCGATGGCGTACGTGTGGAAGCTGCTGCGGCACCCCGGGCAGGGCAGCTCGCCGCTGCTGATGCCGGTCGGTTCGCCGCACGGCCCGCCGACCGGTACGCCGCAGTGCAGGGTGTGCCAGACCGAGTCGCGCCCGTTGACGTTCTCCATGACGTCCCACTCGCCGATGCTCGGCCAGTTCGTGGCCGCCACCGGGCGGGCCGGCGCGCCGAGCGCCCAGAACGCCGCCCAGTAGCCGGCCGCCTGGGGGCCGCTCACGTCCGGCATGCGCAGCGACGCCTCGATGCGGACCGCGCCGCCCTCGGGCGCGGCGAAGTCGGTGCGGCGGGTCTCCACCCGCGCGGACGTCCACCGGCCGGCGCCGGGCCCGCTGCGCAGCGGGATGATGGCGAGGTGACCGGCGCCGTCGAGGCGGACGTTGGCGACGTCGTCGGTCATGGTCTCGATCTCGTTGGTGCCCCACTGCCGAGCGCCGCCGGGATAGCCGGTGCCCCGGCTGTAGAGCCAGTTCCCGGCGGAGAGCCGGGAGCCGGCGGCGCCCTCGAAGTCGTCGCTCCACACCGGCTGCCAGGCCGCCGCGGATCCGGAGGCCGGCGACGCCGGCTGCTTCCCGGGGTCGTCGTCGGTGGTGCAGGCGGCGAGGATCAGGGTCAGCGCCATGAGGGCGCCGGCCGTACGCACGCGCCCGGCCCGGGCGCTCACGGGCGCGCGACCAGCACGGGACAGTCGGCGTGGTCCACGAGGCGACCCCCGATGGCGCCGAGCATGACCCCCTCGAAGCCGTGCCGGCGGGGCCCCACCGTGACCAGCCGGGCCCGCCGGCTGCGGTCCACGAGAACCTTGCCCGGGTCGCCGTCGGCCACCTCGCACTCGGCCGGCACCTCGGGGAACTTGTCCCGCCAGGTCGCCAGCGAGTCGGCGAGACCCCGGTCCTGGGTCGTCACGGCCAGCACCTCGGCGTGGCGCAGCGCGGCCTCCTCGAACGCCCGGCCGAGAACGGCACCGTCGGCGGCGCCGTCTCCCACGCCGGCGACCACCGGACCGGTGTCCGGGGCCGCCCGTCCGCGGACGACCACGACACAGCACCGGGCGTGCGTCGCGACCTGGTTGCCGACCGTGCCGTGCGGCGCACCGGGCAGGCCGCCACCGCGCCGGCAGCCCACGACCAGCATGTCGGCCACCTCGGCGGCATGCAGCAGCACGGGCACCGCGTACCCGGCCTGGGCCACGCAGCTGACCTCGACGCCGGGCGCGACCGTGCGGGCGTGGGTGACGGCGGCGTGCAGGATCGCGCTCGTCGCGGCGCCCGTCTCCGGCCGGTGGTACGCGGTCAGCACGCGAAGCTCCGCCCCGCGCATCAGGGCTTCGGCGGCCGCCCATTGCACCGCGGCCCGCGACCCGGGCGAGCCGTCGACACCGACAACGATCCGCGCACCGATCATGGCCGCCTCCTCGATCCAGCTGAACAGCTGAACGTTCCGGATGTCGCCGTCCTCGTACGCCCTTGGACACGGCGGCACACCCCCAGAGTCGTCCTCGCCGGTGCCATCCGCAAGACGGGAGCGGCGGCCGCCCCCGGGTGGGGACGGCCGCCGCGACGGATGACCTTGGCGCTGGTGGCCGGGCCGGTGGGTCAGTGACCGGCCGGCATGTGCCGCGCCCCGGCCGGCGCGGCCGCGACGCTCGCCGGCGCCCCGGAGGCGGGTACCGGGGTGACGGTCCAATCGGGATGCCCGGGCATCGCCGGGGTGGTGGTGCCGTACAGCCAGGCGTTCAGGAACGAGCTCAGATTCCGCCCCGAGACCGCCGAGGCGAGCCGGATGAAGTCCTGCGTGGAGGCGGACTTGCCGCGGTACCGGCTCACCCAGGCACGCTCCAGGAGCTGGAACTTCTTCGCGCCGATCTTCTGGCGCAGCGCGAACAGCACCAGCGCGCCGCCGTCGTACACGTTGGGGTTGAAGACGTCCCAGATGGAGTCCGCCTTGAGCGGGCGGGCGACCGGGCCGAACCGCGCCCGGAACTGGTCGCCGCGGGCGTAGACGCTCTTGAAGTACGCGTCCAGCGACTCGGCGCCGGTGTACTGCTCCAGCGTGCCGGTCTCGTCGGCGTACGTCACCTCGTACCAGGTGGCGTGCCCCTCGTTCTGCCAGACGTCGCTCCAGCTCCACGGCGAGACGCTGTCGCCGAACCACTGGTGGGCCAGCTCGTGCGTCAGGATCGGGTTCAGGATGTACGACGGATAGCTGGTGAACGAGGTGTCGTAGAGCGACAGTGTCTGGGTCTCCAGCGCGAAGCCCAGCTCCCCGTCGATGATCAGCGAACCGTAGTTCTCGAACGGGTAGCGCCCGACCTTGCCCTCCATCCAGGAGATCTCGTGGCGCTCGTCGGCGACCTTCGGCAGCAGGTCGTCGGCGAGCCGGCGGGGCACGACGTCGCGTACGGGCACGCCGTTGACCGGCGCGCGGTTCTGCACGACGAAGTCACCGACCGCCACCTGCACCAGCTCGCTGGCCATCGGCTGGGTCTCCCGGAACGTCGACGTGACGTAGCCGTTGCGGGTCTTGGTGCGTACCCGCACACCGTTGGCCGTGGCGGTCCACCCCTGCGGCGCGACCGCGGTGATCGTGTAGGTCGCCTTGTCGCGCGGGTGGTCGTTGCTCGGGAACAGCAGGTGCGAGGACGCCGGCTGCCCGGCCAGCACGGTGCCGTCGGGCGTGACGACGAAGCCGACCGGAGCGTCCGCGTCCGGCTGGATCGGGGTGGCCTTGAAGCCGGAGACGCGTACGGTGAACCGCCGGTGCGCCGGCAGCGCGCGGGGCGGGCTGATCACCAGCTCGTCGCCGTCGCGGGTGAAGCCCGCCGGTCGGCCGTTCACGGTGACCCGGCCGACCGCGTCACCACCGAAGTCCAGGTCGAAGCGGGACAGGTTCTGGGTGGCGACCGCGGTGATCGTGACGTCGCCGGTGATCTGCTGCGCCGGGTCCTTCTTCGGGTACGTCAGCACGAGGTCGTAGTTCTGCACGTCGTATCCGCCGTTGCCGAGCAGCGGATAGAGCCGGTCCCCCAGCCCGGGCGCGCCGGGCGTCGCGTGACCCGAGGCCAGCGCGGGCCCGGTGACGGCCACGGCGCCGGTGAGCCCGAGGACGACGGCCGTGCCGGCCGCCAGGAGCAGGCGGGACGGGATGGTGCCTGAGACAGCTTCCATGACCGCCGAGCGTAGAACAGATCGAGGGGCTTCGTTGCCCGTTTCGGTGGTTCCCCACCGCCCGGGGGTGCGGGCCCGGGACGACCGGCGGCCGTCCCGGACCCTCCCTGCCCCCAGGGTCAGCCGGCCGCGCAGGTCACCACGGGCGGCTGGTTCGTGCTGCCCGCCGCACCGAGCAGCCCGAACGTCGTGCTCGCCCCCGCACCGAGGGCGCCGTTGTACGTCTCGTTGCGCGCGGTGACGGTCGTGCCGGCGGTCGACAGCACCGCATTCCAGGCCTGGGTGACCCGCTGCCCGTCGGCGTACGTCATGGTCACCGTCCAGCCGCCGATGCGGGCCGGCCCGGCGGTCACCTTCACCTCGGCCTGGAAGCCGCCGGACCACTGGCCGGTCAGCGTGTACGCCGCCGTGCAGCCGGCGCCGGCCGGCGGGGTCGGCGTGGGGTCCGGGCCGGGCGTCGAGCCGCCGCCCCAGGCCGTCGTCCCGTCGAGCCAGGCCGCCCGCCGGGTCATCCAGGTCCGCATCACCTGCACCTGACCGGCCCAGGTCGGCGAGGTGTCGGTGATGAACGGGCCGATCATCCGGGTGGACAGGTTCGGCCAGCGCTGGAAGTTGCGCTGGGCGGCGGCGGTCAGCGGCGTGGCCAGGGCGTCGACGCGGGCGGTGAGCGAGGCGTCGGACAGCAGCCCGCGGCGCAGCGACTGCCACCGGGCCTTGAGGTCCTGCTGGAACGCCGGGTCGGCGACCAGGATCTGGAACCAGTCGTTGGCCTGCGGCGTACGGGTCTGCTGGTACTGCCACCCGGCGGTCTGCTCGTTGCCGAAGTACCCGCCCGTGCCGAACGTGAGGTCGTAGTCCCACAGCGGCCCAGCCACGATCGGGCCCTCGCGGTCCTTGTAGAAGTACGTGCTGCGCAGGTACGAGTCCATCTCCCGGCTGAGCTCGTTGAGGATCATCAGGTCCACCCAGGACGGCACGTCGATCCAGGAGCGGTAGCCGGTCTGCGGGTCGGTACGCCCGGAGCTGTGCAGCATGTCGTGGAACTGCTGCACGTACCGGGTGAGCCAGGCCTTCTGCTCGGCGTTGAGCGGCGACGGGTCCTCGACCTCGAGGTAGTTCCAGCAGGTCGCGGCCGCGCCCGTACACGTGAGCGTGGGTTCCTGCGCGGCCATCCACTCGAACTTGAAGATGTAGCCACCGGCGATCTTCGGCAGCGTGGTGTCCTTCTCGTCGAGCTGCTTGAGGTCGAGCCGGTTCTTGCTGTTCTTGATGGTCTCGACCAGCATGTAGACGCCCTGGTAGTCGGCGGCGGCCACGGGACCCGCGTCCACGTTGAGGTACAGCTCGACGAAGCGGTACCGCGGCACGGCCATGCCCATCTCGCGCCCGAGGTCGTAGACCAGCGCCTCGCGGATCAGGGACTTGTCGCTGAACGGCCCGCGCAGCACCCAGTCGGAGTCGGCCGGCATCCCGAGCAGCTCGTGATCGGCGTCCTTGTCCGCGTCGTCGCGCAGCTCCAGCCGGTACGGCGCCTTCTCGAAACTGGCCGAGGACTGCCCGCGCAGGTGGATGCCGGCCCGGGACGCGACGGCCGGTGCCGCCGAGAGGGCCGTACGCCCGTTCGTGGTGTCGAAGACCATGGCGGCCGCGTCCACGTAGTCACGGCCCGGCTTGCCCTTGCCGTAGTCGTCGATGAGCACCAGCGGCAGGTCGTGCTGGGCGTCGAAGGAGCGCGCCACGTACAGGGCGGTGCCGGGCGCCCCGGTGGCCGCGCCGCCGGTGAAGGCCTGCGCCCGCAGCTGCGTCGTCGCGGTCAGCGTCAGCGCCCGGCCGGGGTAAACGGTGGACGTGGCGGTCGGCGGCCGGCCGTCGGTGGTGTAGCGGATCTCCGCGCCGCCGATGGTGGTGCCCAGCGACACGGTGAGCGAGCCCTGGAAGGTGCCGCTCGGCACCGAGAACGTGATGTCGCCGGTGTCCGCCCGGGCCGGCTCGCCGGTCACCGCGGCACCGGCGAGGAGGACGAGCAGCATCGTGAGGATCCTGGCCATGCGACTAGTCATTGGTGCGCTCCTTCGCTGCGCAGGCGAAGTGCTGCCGGAGCACCCGCCGCCACGGCGCCGCCGGCAGGTCGCTGCGCAGTGCGGCCAGCCCGGTGGCGTACTTGCTGATCGCGACCGGGCGGTAGCCCCGGCGCCACAGGTGCCGGTCGGCCGCCGACGCGGCCGATCCGGTCTTGCTCTCGACGACGGCCAGGTGGGACAGGCGCAGCTCCCGGCCGGCGGCCGTCCACCGCAGCCGGGTGTCGACGGTGACGCGGCTGTCGCCGGGGATCACGAGCGTGAAACGCCGGTACGCGCTGCGCAGCACCGGTCGCAGCTCGGCGCTGGACACGGCGATCCCGTGCCGGCTGAACACCCCGTCGACGAAGTCACGGCCCGCGCCCACCCCGCTCTGCTCCGGCTCGTGCGGGACCCGGTACTTCACCGTGCTGCCGCGTGGCCCCGGCACCTTCACCTCGAGCCAGGATTCGCCGGAGTCGGCGTACGTGCGGATCCGCGTCTTGAACCGCCGCCGGTGCCGGTACGCCGTCCGCAGGTAGCTGCTCAGGCCGGCCGTGTCGAAGTACAGCGACTCGTACGCGAACCGCCGCCGCCCGTCGATCTCCAGCACCGCCGCGTCGGGAGCGAGGGTGTCGACGAGCCATCCGGCCTCGTCGAGCGGCACGAGGTACTTGCGGTCGACGCGGGTCAGCAGCGCCGCGCGCTCCTCCAGCTCGGCCAGCCCGATGGCGGGCAGCGTCTCGAGGGGCCTCATCGGTGCACCGCGTACGCGGCCGGGCTGACGGGTGCGACCGCGCGGTGCGGGGCGCAGGCGTAACGCACGTCGACCACGGTGGAGTCGTTGATGAGGTCGGTGCGGACCGGGCGGGCGGAATGCACCCGGGCGCCGAGCAGCTCCTCGAGCCGGGCGACCAGCTCGGCCTCGCCCGTGACGGCGCTGTCCAGCACGATCGTCTGGTGCCGGTACCGGCCCAGTACACGCCGGCTGTCCACCGCCGCCATCACCGCGAGGATCAGCGCCATCAGAGCGATGTTGCGCCAGACCGAGGCGGTGTCCAGCGCCCCGAGCAGGCCGAGCGCGAGCGCGCAGAAGAAGTACGCGACCTCGTGCTGGTCGAGCTCGGTGGAGCGCAGCCGGATGATGGACAGCACGCCGAACAGCGCCAGCCCGAGCCCGAGTCCCGTACCGGTGCTGCCGGTGCGCAGCGCGTCGGCGACGGCGAGCACGCCGATGTTGACGCCGAAGTAGGCCACCACCAGGTCGCGGCGCCGGTGCCGCGGGAAGTACAGCCCGAGCACGAGGATGGCGGCGGCCGCCACCTCGGCTCCGAGCAGAACGAGTTCGGACATGCGCGGGTCCTCCTGCGAACAGCGAAAATTCCGGAATTCGGCTGGAATGTGCTCCGCAGGTTAGGGCGAGACTTCGATGGAAGTCAATATTTGGTTATCGTTCATTCGGCGTTCACCGGGACGCCGAGCTGCTGGAATCCACGACAAGGGCCGGCCCGCGAGAGCGAGCCGGCCCCATCCTCAGCGATCGATCAGTACCGGTAAATCTGCGGAAGGTCGAACGACCAGACGCCCCGGCCGTGGGTGGCCGCGTACAGGCGCAGGCCGGTCGGGCCGCCCTTGAGTTGCAGGGTCGTCGTCGTCGGCAGGTTGCGGCCGAGCACCGACCAGCGGTTGCCCCGCGGGTAGCGGTAGAAGATCCCGGTGTCGGTGCCCAGCGCCAGGCCGCCGCCGGGCGTCATCCGGACCGTGTTCGCCGGGACGTCGGGCAGGTTGCCCGAGATGTCGGTCCAGTGCTCGCCCGCGTCGCGGCTCTCGAACACGTGCCCGACACCCGCGCCCGGGCCCTCGGTCCACTTGCGGGAGAAGCCGTTGATCGCGACGACCACGTGCCGCGGGTTCGCCCGGTCCACGTCGAAGCCGGAAACGTACCGGTTGGGCACCGTACCGTCCACCGGCAGGGTGAGCTGGTGCCAGCCGGTCCCGTCGGTGCGGCCGACCGCGATGCCGCGGGTGAAGCCCTGGTTGTTGCAGGGGCCGCACCAGCCGGCGTAGACCAGGCCGCCCGAGGTCGCCACCGCCGTCGCGACGTGGCCCTCGCCCAGGTCGAACAGGCTCTGCCACTCCTCGCCCGAGCGGATCGCGAAGCCGTTGCGCTGGATCCACACGTGCTGGCCGCCGGCGATCCAGGTCCGCGTGTCCCGCGGGTCCATCGTGATCGGGGCGACGAAGCGGGCGGCACCGGTCTCGTTGTCCGGCGGGGCCACCTCGTAGCTGGTGGCCAGCGCCGGGTTCTCGATCCACGACCCGTCGTTGACCGCGCAGTTGTTGGTCACCCAGACGTCGAGGTAGACGTACTCCTCGGCGATGTTGCAGCCGTTGCGCGGGTCCACGATGGTGTCGGTGCCGTCCCCGCCGAAGTTCGAGCCCATCACCCGGTCGCCCGGGCGCAGGATCGACTGGCCGTTGTCCTGCAGGCCGCCGGAGACGGCCACGCCGCCGCGGTCGCGGCCCGCGCCGACCGAGTAGTACTGCAGGACGTCGATCGTGCCGTCGTTGAGCGACCGCCAGTCGGTGGCGTGCCCGGAGGCGTCGGCCTGCCCGCGGACCGGGCGCCGGTAGATGCCACCGTCGTTGCCGATCATCACGTAGGACCTGCCCTGGTAGCGCCCGACGGCCGCGGAGTGCTGGTCCGGGTGGGTGGTCTGGTGGCAGTCGCCGGTCTGCTTCGCCGGGTCGATGCTCCAGCACTCGAACCCGAAGTTCCAGTACGGGCCCGGTGTCGTCCACGTCGACCCGCCGTCGGTGGACTCGAAGACCTCCTCGAGGCCGGCGTACACGTGGTCGGGGTTCGCGGGGTCGACCTGCAGGAACTGGTTGTACCAGGACTGGATGCCGGGCATGTACCCCGGATCCGTGAGCGCGGAGCCCGACGCCGCCAGCTCCTTGTAGTCGGCGCCCAGCGTCCACGGGCCGAACGGCGAGCCGGAGCGCGACACGTAGAAGCCCTGCAGGGCGCTGTCCGGGTTGGTGTTGTACTGCGTGGGCGACTCCTCGATCGCGTAGTACCGCGACCCGTCCGCCGACGGCATCAGCGTCACCATGCCGACGTTCGCCGCGTCGGAGGGCATCTCGCCGGCGAGCGTGGTGCGCTGCCAGGTCCCGCCGCTGCGGGTGTAGAAGCCGTTGTACGTGTCGCCGGCGCGCCACCCCGCGGCGATGATCACGCGACGCGGGTTCGCGGGGTCGGCCGCGAAGTCGTTGATGATGTTCTTGTACGCCGCGCTCGGATCGGCCTGCAGCGTCCCGCCCGGCAGGTAGTCCGGGTTCGGCGCGAACTCCCGCTTCCACGGCCCGCGGAGGTCGGCGAGCGAGTGCGAGTACGCGCCACGGTTCGTGGCCGCCCACACGGTCGTGCCGAAGAACCGCAGCTTGCGGATGATCGTGCTCTCCAGCTCGGTCCCGCCCACCCGGTCGGACGGCCGGAACGAGCCGTGCCGCGGGTCGCGGAGCACGTACACGCCCGAGCCGACGAACGAGGTGGCGCTCGTGTTGGCCTCGCCGGTCGCCCACCAGAGCCGCCCGGCCCGGTCGAGCCGCAGGTCGCCGGTGGACGGCGAGGACACCCGGTCGGCGATCGGCTGCCAGCGGCCGCCGCCCGTACGGGACCGCCAGACGCCGCCGTTGGCCGCACCGGCGTACACGTAGCCCTTGTCGTCGGCCGCCATGCCGGTGATCCGTCCGGTGACGAACCCGGCGCCGCCGGACGAGTTGCTGTTGACGTCGCGGTACCGCGGATCGTCCGAGTTGTACGGCAGGTTCGTCACGTGCCGCCAGCTGCCGGACGTACGGGGCAGCGCCTGCTGCTGCGCCCAGGCCGCCGAGTAAGCGCCCGGCGCGACGATGCCGGGCGCGCTGCGGGCCTCGGCGTACTGCTCGGCCGCCTCGGCGATCTCCTCGGGGTCCTCCCCCTCGGGCTCCTCGGCGAACGTGTGCGGCTGCTGGGCCTGCTGGGCCCGTTCGGCGGCGATCTGGACGTGACGGCGGTACGGCTCCGGCCGGTCGTCGCCGCCGGGTGCGGCGGCGACGGACACGGCCGGTGTGACGATCAGTGCGAGTGCGGCGGTCGCCGCGACGAGAACTCTGCGCGTAGACGGTTGATCGAGATGAGGCAGCATTGCCCATTCCTCCCCGAGGATGCCGTCCACGAAGGATGGTTCCGGCACCCTCTCGGGATCCTCATCGCAGCGTGAGGGGTCGGCAACCGTACGAACAGCTTCGATGTGTCAGCCGGACGGCACGATGAGTTTCCCGGCGACCCACTCCGCGACGCCCGCCGGGTAGGGGGCGGGCAGCGACAGCACGATGTGCCCGAAGCCGGCCTCCATCGCCCGGCCGATCGCGGCCCGCGTCGCGCCGGGGTCGTCGTACGCGACGGGCAGCACCAGCGAGCGGGCGATCGAGGCCGGGTCGCGGCCGATCTCGGCGCAGTACCGGTCGAGCAGGGCCCCGCGGCGTACGGCGTCCGCCACGTCTCCGCCGGGGTAGTTCCACACGTCGGCGTGCTCGGCCACCACCCGCAGCGTCGCGGCGGCGCGGCCACCGATCACGAACGGCGGGTGCGGGCGCTGCACCGGCTTGGGATTGCCGAACGCCCCGGTGAGCTGGACGTACGTGCCGTCGAAGTCGAACGGCTCCGCCTCGGTCCACAGGCGCCGGATGACCGTGCACGCCTCGGCCAGGGCGCCGACGGCGTACGCGGCGTCGTGGAACGGCAGGCCGTGGGCGTCGTACTCGCGCCGGGCCCACGGAATGTCCGTGCGCGATCCGGCGCCGATACCGAGGTCGAGCCGCCCGCCGGAGACGACGTCCACGGTCGCCGCGATCTTGGCCAGCACCGCGGGCGGCCGCAGCCGGTTGCTGGTCACGAGCAGTCCCAGGCGCAGCCGCTCGGTACGGGCGGCGAGCGCCGACAGCAGCGTCCAGCCCTCGTACGCCGGCCCGAGCGGGTCCCCGCCGATCGGCATGAGGTGGTCGAACAGCCACGCGTGCGCGATCTGCGGCACGGCGTCCGCCTCCTGCCAGACCCGCAGCACGTCGGCGTAGTCCACCTGCTGCGGCGCGGTCATGATCCCGAACATGTCAGCGCCGCCGCAGGGACGCGTCGAGCAGGGCCGGCGGGGTGTCGACCTTCTCGTCGGGGGCGAGGTCGACGCCGGGCGCGACGATCGCGTCGATCGCGTCGAGCACGTCGGCGGTGAGCACGGTGTCCGCGGCGGCGAGCTGCGAGCGGAGGTGATCCATGGTCCGCGGGCCGATGATCGCGCTGGTCACGCCGGGGTGGGCGGTGACGAAGCCGAGCGCCAGCTGGATCAGCGTCAGGCCGGCTTCGTCGGCAAGGGTCGCCAGCCGCTCGACCGCGTCGAGGCGGGCCCGGTTGGCGGGCCGCGTGAGGTCGAAGCGCTCCGGCAGGACCGCCGAGCGGTGGGTCGAGATCTCCCGGCCGGCCCGCACCGCGCCGGACAGCCAGCCCGAGGCGAGCGGGCTCCACACCAGCACACCGAGGCCGTACTGCTCGGTCGCGGGCAGCACGTGCGCCTCCACGCCGCGCTGCAGGATCGAGTAGCTGGGCTGCTCGGTCACGTACCGGCCGAGGTGGTGCTCTCGCGCCGCCCACTGCGCCTGCACGATCCGGTACGCCGGGAAGGTCGAGGAGCCGAAGTACCGGATCTTCCCCGCGCGCTGCAGGTCGGTCAGCGCGGACAGCGTCTCCTCGTCGCTCGTGGCGGGGTCCCACCGGTGGATCTGGTAGAGGTCGACGTGGTCCACGCCGAGCCGGCGCAAGCTGTCGTCGAGCGCGGTGACCAGCCAGCGGCGGGAACCGCCCCGGTGGTTGCGCTCCTGGCCCATCGGGATGCCGGCCTTCGTGGCCAGCACGATGTCGTCGCGGCGGCCGGCGATCGCCTTGCCGACCATCTCCTCCGACACGCCCTGGCCGTACATGTCGGCGGTGTCGATGAGGTTGATCCCTGCCTCGAGGGCGGTGTCGACCATGGCGGTGGCCTCGTCCTGGGTGGTGCGCCCGATGGGGCCGAAGTTCATCGCGCCGAGCACGAGCGAGCTCACCTGGACGCCGGTGCGGCCGAGGGTGCGGTACTGCATGGTGGTCCTCCTTGCGGACGGGGCATACTGGAAGCGGATCGCCGTTCCGCTAACAACATACGGAACCGCGTTCCGTTTACGCAACCCCCGGCGTACGGCAGGATGAGCGAGTGCCACCACAGAAACGGGCGGACGCCCGCCGCAACGAACAGACGCTGCTGGACGCCGCCGCGAGCGTCTTCGTGACCTCGGGCGTGGACGCGCCCGTCCGCGACATCGCGGCGCAGGCCGGCGTCGGGGTGGGCACGATCTACCGGCACTTCCCGACCCGGGCGGACCTCATCGTCGCCGTGTACCGGCACCAGGTCGACGCCTGCGCCGAGGCCGGTCCGGCGCTGCTGAAGGAGGGGCCCACCGCGCACGCGGCGCTGTCGAGGTGGATCGACCTGTTCGTCGGCTTCCTCGTCACCAAGCACGGGCTCGCGGCGGTGCTGCAGTCCGACAACGCGAGCTTCCGGAACCTGCACGGGCTCTTCCTCGAGCGGCTCCTGCCCGTGTGCGCGCAGCTGCTCGACGCCGCCGTCGCGACTGGGGAGATCCGCACGGAGATCAGCCCTTACGAGCTGCTGCGCGGCGTCGGCAACCTGTGCGCGGGGGTGGAGGGCGACGAGCGCTACGACGCCCGCCGCCTGGTCAAGCTGCTGGTCACCGGGCTGCGCGTGGCGCAGCCCGGTGACGACGTCACGCCGGTCGCCTGAGCGGCAGCATGTCGTCGAGCGGCAGGGTGGCCGACCGGCGGCTCTGCGCCGCGGTGTCGCTCACCCCTGCCCAGCGGCGCAGGGTGGCAGTCGCCGCGGCGGCGTCCGCCGGGGACAGCCGGGAGATGTTCGCGCCGTGGTTCGCGCCCGGGGCGACGTACAGGTGGGAGTCGCGGGCGCTGGGCGTGAACCGCTCGGAGCTCCACGGGTCGTTCTGGCCGTAGACGAACAGCATCCGCTCCGAGCGCGTACGCACCCAGTGGTCGACGTCGAGCATCGGCACCGGGTTGTGCCGCGTCTTGAGGTCGGCCGGGAGCACGGCGTTGGGGGCGTACAGGCCGGGATAGCGGGTCAGGCCGCGCAGGTGCCGGAACTTCAGGTCGGGCCAGCCGAGCTGAGCGGCGGCCTGCCGGTAGTACGGCAGGTACGGCGCCAGCCCCTGATCGGTGTAGAAGCTCCAGCCCGCGATGCCGTCGATCCAGGCGTACAGCTCCTCGTCCGTCGCGGTGACCGAGGGTACGGACGGGCAGTCGGCCGCCGACGAGTACTGCCAGAACGCCCACGGCGTGTCCAGCACGGTCAGCTCGAACGACCGGTCCACCGTGCCGATCGTGCCGGCGAACGTGTAGCCGTTCGCGGCCGCCTCCGCCTCGAGCAGCGCCACGAGACGATCGCGCCGGCGCAGCGCCTCCTGCTGCAGGTTCCGCAGGGCCGTACGGCAGCTCCCGTCCCCGACCGTGGCGAAGAAGTGCTCGTACGCGCCGTCGAGCGGGTTCACGACGTCGTCCGGGGCCACGTACGCCACCACGCCGTCGACGTCGCCCGGGTAGAACCGCCGGTGGTACACCGAGGTCATGCCGCCCTTGCTGGCACCCGTCTGGATCCACCGTCCGGAGTAGATGCTCTTGAGCGCCTGCACGATCCGGTGCTCGTCGGACGCCTCCTGCCAGATCGTCAGGTCCGACCAGTCCGCCGGCTGGGGCCGCGACGGCGTGAAGAAGCGGTGCTCCACCGACACCTGGTTGGCGCCGAGCAGGGCGGTCGGCTCGGTCTGCGACGGCCGGGGCTGGGCGGGCAGGCCGTAGCCGCCGGTGGCCAGCACGACGGGCGCGTCGGTGGTGCGGTGCAGCAGGGTCAGCCGCTGCGCGAACGTGCCCTGTCCGGGGTGCCGGTGGTCGGCGGGCTGGCGGTACTCCAGCACGAAGAACCGGTAACCCTGCGGCTCGCTCTGCGACACGATGGTCAGCCCGGGGATCGCGTTCAGCCGGTCCACGAGGTCGTCGGCGGCGGCCGCCGGGGCCGCGGGCGCGAGCAGGGCCAGCGCGGACACGGCCGCGACGAGAAGCCGCCTCACCGGCCGGCCCTCGCCTTGATGATCTCCGTACGCAGCGCCGGCGGGCCGTCGACGGGCGCCGGATCCTCGGGCGTCGGCGTCACTCCCCCCGCGGCGACGCGGTCCAGGGTGCGCAGCCCGGCCGGCCCGGTGCTGCCGAAGATCGTGTAGTTGGGGCGCAGCGCGGAGTCCGCGTACACCAGGAAGAACTGGCTGCCGTTGGTGTCCGGACCGGCGTTGGCCATCGCGAGCACGCCGCGGGCGTAGACCCGCCGGGCCCCCGTGGGATCGGTCGGCGCGGGCGGCAGGTCCGTCGGGAGCTCGTCCTTGTAGCGGTAGCCGGGGCCGCCCTCGCCCGTACCCGTCGGGTCGCCGCACTGCAGGACGCTCAGCGTCGGGTACGCGGTGAGCCGGTGGCAGATCGTGCGGTCGTAGAACCGCCACCGGACGAGGTGCACGAAGCTCTGCACCGTGCAGGGCGCCGCGGCGCGGTCGAGCGTGAGCGGGATCGGGCCGAGGTTGGTCCGCAGCAGCACCGAGACCGTGCCCTGGTCCGGGGTGTGCGCCGGGTCGCGCGGCAGCGGCACGGGCCGCGCGGCCGGCTCGTCGGGGGTCGGCGTGTACTGACACGGACCGTTGGTCGGTTGCTGCGGGCCCGCCCCGGCCGCTGCGGCGGCTGTGCCCCCGACTGCGACCGTGCCGGCCGCGAGCACCACCGCGAGCGCGCGGCTCAGGAATGCGTGAATCACCGGAACCCTCCGTCCCCATCGACAGACATCGACCTTGCTTAATCGATGACCATGGCCGGGGTCAACCCCGGCGGGGACGGAGGGTTCCGGTGTGGATCAAGCGACGGAGGCGGGGAACCGCTCCCAGACGCGGTGCGTGGACAGGAGGTCCTGCAGGGCAGTGAAGGCCGCGCCGCCCGACTCGGCGGTCACGACGCCCGGCGTTCCGGCGACGCCGGCCTGCTGCAGCGCGGCGACTCCCTCGCCCCAGGCGCCGATCGCCTTGGCATGCCGCCAGCACTCGTCGATCAGCAGCTCCACGCGCGGATCCACGGCGGCAAGGGCCACCCCGCCCTCGGCGCCCGCCTTGGCGTCGCGGGCCGGCAGCGCGTCGGGCGCCGGGGCCGGGGCGCCGGCGAGCAACAGCGCGTCGAACTCGACGGACCGGGCGGTGGCGAAGGTGCGCTGCACCGGGTCGCCGCCGACCATGCCGCCGTGCGGGGCGATGAGCAGGGGCACCATGCCGGCCGCGAACACCGCCCGGCGCACCTCGCTCACGTCGTCGAGGCCACCGCGCGGGTCGACCACGATGCCGATCATCCGCCCGTCACCCGGCCAGCGGCCGCCGACCTGGGACAGCGCGGGGCTCGGGGCCACCTCGGCGAGCGGCACGGTGGGCTCCGGCGCGGGCAGCCCCAGCCCGACGGCGACCTGCTCGCACAGGACCGGGTCGATGTTGGCCAGGCACTGCAGCTGGCGCTCCTTGATCGCCTGCTCGTAGCACTTGCCCAGCTCGAAGGTGTACGCCCGGATGATGTGTTCCTTCTCCACCGGCGACATGCTGGCCCAGAACAGGCGGACCTGGCTGTAGTGGTCGTCGAAGGTGACCGGGTTGGCCCGGACCTTCGGCGCCTCGGCCACGACGACCGGCAGGTCGGCGAACGCGTTCTCCTCGGTCGTGAACGGGTTGCCCCCGTCCAGCGAGTTCGGCTTGTACGGCGCCACCCCGGCGTGCACCGCGTGCTGGTGGAAACCGTCGCGCAGCATGTCGTTCACCGGCGCGTGCGGCCGGTTGATCGGGATCTGCGAGAAGTTGGGGCCGCCCAGGCGGGTGAGCTGGGTGTCGACGTACGAGAACAGCCGGCCCTGCAGCAGCGGGTCGTTGGTGACGTCGATGCCCGGCGGCAGGTGGCCCAGGTGGAACGCGACCTGCTCGGTCTCGGCGAAGAAGTTCGTGGGCGTGCGGTTCAGCGTGAGCTTGCCGATCGCCTGCACCGGGGCGAGCTCCTCCGGCACGAACTTGGTCGGGTCGAGCAGGTCGATCCCGGCGAACGTCTCCTCCGGCGTGTCCGGGAAGACCTGGATGCCGAGCTCCCACTCCGGGCAGGCGCCGGCCTCGATGGCGTCGTACAGGTCGCGGCGGTGGAAGTCCGGGTCGACGCCGGCCAGCAGCTGCGCCTCCTCCCAGTCCAGGGAGTGCGTGCCGAGCTTCGGCTTCCAGTGGAACTTCGCCAGCACCGTCTCACCGGCCTCGTTGACCAGGCGGAACGTGTGGACTCCGAAGCCCTCCATCGTCCGGTACGAGCGCGGGATGCCGCGGTCGGACATGTTCCAGATGGTGTGGTGCTGCGCCTCGGTGTGCAGCGAGACGAAGTCCCAGAACGTGTCGTGCGCGCTCTGCGCCTGCGGGATCTCCCGGTCGGGGTGCGGCTTGCCGGCGTGGATGATGTCCGGGAACTTGATCGCGTCCTGGATGAAGAAGACCGGGATGTTGTTGCCGACCATGTCGAACGTGCCCTCGTCGGTGTAGAACTTCGTCGCGAACCCGCGGGTGTCGCGGACAGTGTCGGCCGAGCCCCGCGAGCCCAGCACAGTGGAGAAGCGGACGAAGACCTGCGTCTCCTTGCCCTTGGCGAGGAACCCGGCCTTGGTGACGTCGGCCGCGGTGCCGTACCCGACGAAGACGCCGTGCGCTCCCGCGCCGCGCGCGTGCACGACGCGCTCGGGGATCCGCTCGTGGTCGAAGTGGGTGATCTTCTCGCGGAAGTGGTGGTCCTGCATGAGGATCGGGCCGCGCGGGCCGGCCTTCAGCGAGTGGTCGGTGTCGCGCAGGCGGGCACCCTGGGAGGTCGTCAGGTACGCGCCCTGCTGCGCCTTGGCCGGGGCCGGGACGCCGGTCTCCGCGCCGGTGGGCGTACGCGTGTCCGGCGTGCCCTGCTCCTTCTTCGGCGGCAGCGGCTCGGCGGGCGTGGTGGGCTCGTTCAGCGGCGCCGGGGCGCTGCCCGGCTTGCCAGGGACGTCGTTGGTGAGCGCGTCGGCCACCTTTGCCGTGGCGGCCTGCACGACGTCCTTGACCACCTTGGCGGGGTTATGCGACTCCATATGGGCGGTTCCTCCAGATCGGTGGCGGATGGCCCACAGCGGGTACCCGGCGCCGGTCCCCGCAAACAACAGCCTCAGTCCCCGGGGTCGAACCAGGCCGCGAAGCGGGCGGTGAACAGGTCGGAGCCTTTGCGCCGGCGCACTTCCCCGACGGTCGCCGCGGCCGGCCCGTCGGGCGTGGGCAGCTGGCCCACGCCCGCGTGCGGCCCCAGCGGCAGCAGGATCCGGCGGTCGGGCGCCGGGACGTGGACAGCCTGCGGCGGTTCACCGGCGACCTGTGCCCTGATGTTCTCCGCGACGATGGCGGCGTGCTCCATGGCGTACGAAGCCATCTTCGGGTCGGGAAGGTCGGCGACGTCGCCGAGGGCGTAGACGTGGTCGTAGCCCTCGACGGTGAGGCGTGCGGTCACCGGGATCGCTCCCCGATCGCTGAGCGGCGTGAGGCGTCCGTCCGTGAGGTAGCCGGTGTCGAGATGGACGCCGAAGGCGCGGAACCAGATGTCGGCGGCGATCCGCTCGCCCGCGGCGGTGGTGCCCGTGAAACCGGCCGCCACGCCGGGCGGGACCGGGGGCAGCGCGCTGAGGCGGGTGTCCAGGCGCAGGTCGATCCGCCGGTCCGCCAGCTGGCGGTGCAGGCCGTCCCGCACCTCTGGCAGGAACCCCGGGAGCAGGTGATCGCCTCGGTCGACGACGATCACGTCCTTGTCCGGCCAGACGTCCCT
Source organism: Nucisporomicrobium flavum (assembly GCF_016464385.1). Lineage (GTDB taxonomy): Bacteria > Actinomycetota > Actinomycetes > Mycobacteriales > Micromonosporaceae > Actinoplanes > Actinoplanes flavus_A. The sequence goes on from NZ_JADMLH010000017.1 coordinate 34,498, forward strand.
GATCTCGCCGGCCAGCTCCAGCCCGACCGGGCCGCCGCCGACGATCAGCACGCGACCGGCACCGGCCAGCTCCTGGTGGGTCTCGCGGAGATCGTCCAGCTGCCGGGCGACCTCCGTCGCTCCGGGCCTCGGCTTCGCCGGATACGGATATCCGGAGCCGGTCGCGAGCACCAGGTAGTCGGCTTCGACCCGCGCGCCCGAGGAGAGCGTCACGCCGGCCGGATCCACCGAGACCGCGCGATCGCGAATCACCCTGCCCCGCTCGAGCAGGTTCCGGAGCGGGAAGAACGCGTTGGGCGCCCACTCCGGCCGGACCAGCGCCCGTAACGACGCGGCCGCGTTGACGAAGGCCTCCCGCGGATCGATGAGAACCACGTCCGCGACGGCGTCGAGCTCCTTGGCGACCAGGGTGCCGCCGTACCCCCCGCCGACAACTGCGACCACCTGCTCCATGTGCGCCTCCTTAGAGTTGTCGTGACAACTATAGGCCCGGAAGTTGTCGCGTCAACTCCGGGTCGATAGCATCACGCCATGGCGGAGCCTCGTACGCTGGACCCCGAGCAGTGGGAGCTCTGGCACTCCTGGATGCAGGCGCACCGGCTCATGAGCCGCGAGCTGGACCGCGGGCTGCAGGCGGCGTACGGCATCTCCAAGGCCGAGTTCAGCGTGCTCGTGAGCCTGCACCGGGCGCCCGGCGGCCGGCTGCGCGTCGGCGAGCTCGCCGAGTCGCTCGACTGGGCGAAGAGCCGCGTCGCGCACCAGCTGACCCGGATGGAGAACCGCGAGCTGGTGCAGCGCACCGACCACGAGTCCAACGGCCGGCGCGCCGGCGTCGGCCTGACCACCAAGGGCCGCCACGCCGTCGAGCAAGCAATCCTTGGCCACGCGGACAACATCCGGCGCCACTTCTTCGACACGCTGACCCCGGAGCAGGCCACTGCCATCCGCGAGTGGAGCCACCAGACGGTCGCCCGCTTCCAGCAGACCGACGACACGCCCGACGCCAAGACCACGATGTCCGGCTAGCCACCAGGCCGGACACCGGGTGGCACTCGCCGCCACCCCGGACCCTCCCATACCGACAGTTGCTATACAGATACAGAGCGTGCACCATCGAGCGAAAGGTGTGGATGGCTGCGAGGGGTGCGCCTTGGTCTACATGCCCATCCTCAAGGGCCGCGAAGGTGAGCTCAGATCCATCGCCCGCCTGCCCGGCGCGTTCGCACCGGATATCTTGCCGATCTTCGAGGTGCCGCCGGCATCTTCGAGTCCGATCAAGGATGCGTACGCGTTCACCAAGAAGGCCCGCGACTCGATTCCACCCGGCGTGACGATCGCCGTGGACGTCGGCCATCTGAGCGATCCGGACGACAGCCGGCGCGGGCCGCTACGGGACATCGCTGAGGATTTCGCCTTCTGGGGCATCCCTGTTCGCCCGGTCCTCCACCTGCACGACTCCAGCCGCCGGCTGACCGAAGCGCGGGAGGCTACGGAGATGCATACAGGTCAGGCCGTGGTGCGACTCAGCGGCGACGCGGCCGATCCAGATGACGAAGAAGTCGAAGGGCAGTTAGCCGAGCTCTGCCGGCAGGCAGGAACGACGATCGAGCAGTCGTCCCTTGTCCTCGACTTCCTCGAGATCCGTTCGGCGCGCGAACTCGCCCGAGTTGAGCCGCTGGTCAGGAAGTGCGTCGCCTGGGCACGACGCTGTCCCTGGGAATCCATCACGGTGGCCGCAGGAGCGATGCCCAGAACGTTGGCTGAATTGCCCACGAACACGGCCACCCCGATGCCCCGACATGACCTGGCCCTCTGGAAGCGCCTTCGAGAACCCGATCTCGGATTCGGCGACTACGGCATCGCCCATCCCGCAATGAGCGTCGGGGGATGGATCCCGATTCCGAACATCAGATACACGGATGACGACGTGTGGTGGATATACCGGTGGGCCCGGGACGGCAATGGCAACAAGGCCATGTACGACCTGTGCGCCTCGCTGGTCGCAGCAGACCACTGGCCGGCCGAGGGTGCCGCCTACTCCTGGGGAGACGGCGAGATCGCACGGTGCGCCGAGGGGTTCGGCGGTCCTGGTAGTCCGATGCTGTGGCGCGCCTGGGGCACAGCGCATCATCTGACCCACGTGCTCAAGATGCTCGGTACGACTTAGGCAAAGCAGCAGCCTAGACGCCGGCGGCCGCCTCCGCCGGCTCCTCGCTCGCGGGTTGGCGCCCCGGGAGCTGGTCCAGACGGACCAGCGCGATGCCCGCGACCACGAACGCGCCGCCGATCAGCTGCATGACGCCGGGCAGCTCGTCCAGCACGAGCCAGGCGATGAGCACCGCGAACAGCACCTCGGTGAGCCCGACGAACGACGACAGGGCCGCCCCGAGGATGCGGGCGGCGCCGATGCCGGACACGTACGCGATCACCGCCGCGACCAGGACCAGCCCGGCGGTCGGCAGCAGCCAGCTCGTGCGGTGCCCGGCGAAGTCGACGGAGCCGAAGGTCGCCGCCAGCGGCAGGACGCCGATGACGCCCAGCAGCACCAGCACCACGGCGCCGAACGCCATGCCGCCGCAGGCGAGGGCGACCGACGGCAGCTCCGGATGCACCCGCGCCGACAGCACGAAGTACGTGGCCAGGCCCACAGCGGCCATCAGGCCCCACAGCACGCCGACCGGGTCGATGCGGGCGTCGCCGGTGACGTCCAGCACGAGGCTCAGGCCGATCACCGCGGCGACCGCGCCGGCGATCGTGAGCCGGCGGGGGCGCTCGCCGTGGCGCAGCCACATCCACAGCATGACCAGCAGGATGCCCGAGTACTCGAGCAGCAGCGCGACCCCGACCGGCAGGTAGCGCACGGCGTTGAAGAAGCCGAGCTGGGCGCCGCCGACCGCGAGCAGGCCGAACAGCCCGACGTCGGTCAGCGAGCGGCGGGCCACGTCCCAGCGCCCCCGCAGCGACAGCGCCGCGGGCACGGCGAGGATCAGCGACGCGACGCCGACGCGGACGGCCACGGCGGCGCCCGCCGACCAGCCCGCGTCGATCAGCGACCGGGCCAAGGTGCCCGACGTCCCGAACGTGGCCGCCGACAGCAGGGCCAGTCCCAGGCCCAGGCCGGCGGAGCGTGCTGGCCGCACGGGCACCCCCGAGGTAACGAGCGAATCAGGTTTCGCTCATGACGCTAACACCGCCTGCGTCAGCGCTGCCGCCCCTCCTGCTCGCTCGCGACGCGGACCAGCTCGACGAGGCCGCCGGCGTACTCTTGGGCCTCGGCGTGCGCCTCGTCGAACGGGGGCTGGAAACCGACGCCCTCCCACTCCTGCGTGGCCTCGTTCCAGCGGTCGTTGCCAACCTCGAAGTCCCAGGCGTCGATGCCGAGGTCGTAGTACAGCTGGTCGGCGGAGTTGCCGGCCGCGGAGTAGAGCACGTCGGCGACCGGCCCGGTGTACGCCGGCCAGGTCACCGTGCCCCGCTCGGCGGAGATGGCGCCCACGATGCGCCGCGCGCTGTCCAGGAAGAACTTCGACTCGTCGATCGACGGCCGGGGCAGCGTCACCCGCCCGTCCGCCTTGTACGCCCCCGGCGGCCACATGAAGTACCCGCCGTAGCTGTGCACGTTCATGGCGAACTTGATGTTGGGGTGCGAGCGGGCGAGCGCGACCACGTTCCGGCTCTCCGCCTCGGACAACTCGCCGGTGCCTGCGTACGTGCCGGACAGGCAGTTGGGGCTGCCGCCGACGTAGCCGTCGAAGTACGAGCCGACCGCGTAGTTGCGGTTGACGTCCACGCCCCACGAGTCCCGGTAGCGGGGATCACGGGCCGTACCCGTGCAGTGGTTGACCAGGTTCTTGCGCTGGAAGTTGAAGTCGTTGAACGAGTAGTTGGCGCCGTCCGGGTTGACCGTCGGGATCACGAACACGTCCACCGAGTCCACCAGCGCGCGGGTGGCCGGGTCGGTCGCGTAGTTGGCCAGCAGCCGCTCGGCGAACTCGAGCGTCACCAGCGGCGTCGCCCACTCCCGCGCGTGCTCCTGCGAATACGCCAGCACGCCGATCTTCGAGCCATCGCGGACCTTGCCGATGCGCAACGCCTGCACGGTCCAGGGGCGCTTCGACACCTCCGTGCCCTCGAGGCCGTCGTCGAGGCGTACCGGTCCGGCGACCGGCATCGGCAGCCCGGCCGAGCCCTCCTCCACGAACGCGCGGAACCGCTGCGGGTAGCGCGCCGAGATGAAGGCGGCCACGTCGTCGGTCGTGCTGATCACCTTGCCGCCGGAGTCGGTGGCGAGCCGGACCGTCAGAACCCGGTTCCGGTACGTGGCAGCCAGCGGCCGGTCCGGCGCGCCGGGATCGACGGTACGCACCTGCACGCCGTTCATGCCCTGGTCACCGAAGCGGACGGACTCCACGACCACCGCGGCGGCGGCCGGGTCACCGAGGTACGCGGACGCCGTACGCCGGTAGCCCTGGGTCCGGTCCGGCAGGTTGATCACGTCGACGAGCGCCGGGTACTGCCGGGCCAGCCGCCTGATCCGCGCGCTGATGTCGGCCGGCGTCAGGTACGCGTCGACGAAGTCCTTCTGGTAGCCGCCCGGCTGCGCGGGTGGGGTGGCGTTCGGCCACGGCGCCGGGGTCACGGCGCGCGACGTCCCGCCCAGGCTCGAGGTCGCGGTGACCTGCACGGGGCGCGCGGGCAGCGGCTGCGGCAGCGCGTAGTGGTACTGGTATTCGCCCGAGTCCTCGAAGCGCACCAGCGGGTACGACCCGGTGGCGCCGTCGGCCGTCCGCCACGTCACCGTGATCTCGACGTCCGGGTCGTCGGTGGCGGTCGTCGCGACCTGGGTCTGCAGGAACGTGCGCCCGTTGGTGGTCCACCAGTACGCCTGCAGGAACTGCAGCGTGTCGGCGGCCTGCGCCTCGGCGGCGCCGCGGCTGCGGGCGAGCAGGCGGGCGGCGTCGGACTGCCGCTGGATCAGCTGGACGGGCACGGCCCCGGCGGTGGTCAGCGCGGCGAACTGCCGGTCGTCCACGACGACGTCGGCCAGCACCGCCCCGGGCACGGTCCGGGGGCGCGCGGCGAGGTCGGCGCCGGACGCGACCAGGCGCTGCAGCGCGGCCTCATCGGGCAGGCGGAAGCGGACGAGGGCGTGCTCGCCCATGGCCAGCTGCACGGTTTCCGCGGCGGGCGCGGGCGGCGGGGCGGGCGCGGCGTTCGCCGCGGGTGGGACGAGGGCGGTCGCCACGGTGAGCACCACGGCGGCGGCCGGCCAGCGGAGCCGGATCATCGAACCTCCTGCGCCATCGAAGGATGTCGTTGTCACCCCATCCCACGCACCGGCGGATGTCAACGCAGCGGTATGCGGGGCATTGCGACTATCCGCGTGTCTCGTCACTATCGACGGTTCTCTTTGCCCCGGCGCGCGAGAAACATGGCCGCCAACAGCGTCAGTCGATCCCAGGAGGCGCGAGATGCCAGGCAACAGAGCGGTTGTCTACCAGGGCCCCGGCGTGGTGGAGGTCCGGGACGGCGACTACCCCACGTACGAGATGAAGGACGGCCCCGGCGTCAACAAGGCGAACGTCGGCCGGCGTACGCCGCACGGCGCGATCCTCAAGACGGTCGCCACCAACATCTGCGGCAGCGACCAGCACATGGTCCGCGGGCGCACGACCGCGCCGGAGGGGCTGGTGCTCGGCCACGAGATCACCGGCGAGGTCGTCGACACCGGGTCCGACGTGGAGTTCATCAAGGTGGGCGACGTGTGTTCGGTGCCGTTCAACATCTCCTGCGGGCGCTGCCGCAACTGCAAGGAGCGCAGGACGGGCGTGTGCCTCAACGTGAACCCGGACCGGCCGGGGTCGGCGTACGGCTACGTCGACATGGGCGGCTGGGTCGGCGGGCAGGCGGAGTACGTCATGGTGCCGTACGCCGACTGGAACCTGCTCAAGTTCCCCGACCGCGACCAGGCCATGGAGAAGATCCTCGACCTGGCCATGCTCGCCGACATCTTCCCCACCGGGTACCACGGTTGCGTCACCGCGGGGGTCACCACCGGCTCGACCGTCTACATCGCGGGCGCGGGCCCGGTCGGGCTGGCCGCCGCGACGTCGGCGTTCCTGCTCGGCGCGGCCGTGGTGATCGTCGGCGACCTCAACAAGGAACGGCTGGAGCAGGCGCACAGCTTCGGCTGCGAGACCGTCGACGTGTCCGCCGGCGACCCGGTCGAGCAGGTGCAGCAGATCCTCGGTCACGACGCGCCGGCGATCGGCCAGCCGCTGGTCGACGCCGCCGTCGACGCCGTGGGCTTCGAGGCCCGCGGGCACGGCGAGAACGCGCAGACGGAGATGCCCGCGACCGTGCTCAACTCGCTGATGGACCTGACCCGGGCGGGCGGCGCGATCGGCGTGCCCGGCCTCTACGTCACCGGCGACCCGGGCGGCGTGGACGAGGCGGCCAAGCAGGGCTCGCTGTCCATCCGGCTCGGCCTCGGGTGGGCCAAGTCGCACTCGTTCGTCACCGGCCAGTGCCCGGTGATGAAGTACAACCGCGAGCTGATGATGGCGATCCTGCACGACCGGGTGCAGATCGCGAAGAACGTCAACGCCACCGCGATCCCGCTGGACGAGGCCCCGGAGGGCTACCGCGACTTCGACCAGGGCGCGGCCCGCAAGTACGTCCTCGACCCGCACGGCATGGTGGGTCGCCGAGCCGCCTGACCACCCGGCTGCCGCGCCGGCCCTCCGGCGCGGCAGCACGCGGGGTCCGCCTCAGGCCCGGTCCGCCGGCCGGTCCCAGCCGTCGCAGGCGTCGGCCGGTTCCTCCGCGAGCAGGTCGAACAGGTCGGGCCCGACATGACCGGTGTCGACCGAGCGTGCGGTCAGCCCGAGCTGGGCGGCACAGTCGCGGCCGAACCCCTTGACCATCCGGTCGGCACGGGTCAGGTGCCCGCAGCGCGGGCACCTGCGCATCTCCACGGGTACGGCCATGCTCCCAGTATCGGACGGTCCGCCGGCTCACACCCGGAACGTGCCGACCAGCTGCTGCAGTTCGCCGGACATCCGGGCCAGGTCGCGGGCCGCGCGCTGGGACTCCCCGACGCTCTCGGTGGTCACCCGGGTCGCCGTGGCGAGCGTCTCGATCCCCCCGGCGATGTGGTTGACCCCGCCGGCCGCCTCGCTGACGCCGCGGCTCATCTCGCCGGTGGTGGCGGTCTGCTCCTCGACGGCGGTGGCGATCGTGGTCTGGTAGTCGCTGATCCGGTCGATGATCTCACCGATCCCCGCGATGGCGGTGTCGGTGTCCGCCTGGATCGCCGTCACCCGGGCGCTGATGTCCTCGGTGGCCTTGGCGGTCTCCTGGGCCAGGTCCTTGACCTCGCTGGCGACCACCGCGAAGCCCTTGCCGGCGTCACCGGCCCGTGCGGCCTCGATCGTGGCGTTCAGGGCCAGCAGGTTGGTCTGTTCCGCGATCGAAGTGATCAGCTTGACCACGTTGCCGATCTCGGCGGAGGACGTGCCGAGGCTGGCGACGGTCGTGTTCGTCGTCCGGGCCATCGTCACCGCCTCGCCGGCGACCCGGGCGGCCTGGTTGGCGTTCTCGGCGATCTCCCGGATGGACGCGCTCATCTCCTCGGACCCGGCCGAGACGGTCTCCACGTTGCGGCGGATCTGCTCCGCGGCGGCCGCGACGTTGCCCGCCTGGCTGCTCGACTGCTCCGCGCTCCCGGCGATCTGCGTGCTGGCGGTCGAGAGCTGCTCCGCAGCGGCGGCCAGCGACTGCGATGCCTGGCCCAGCGACTGGACGGTGTCGCGCATGTTTCCGGTGGCCCGGTTCAGGGCGCCGGCCATCGTGCCCACCTCGTCGCGGGAGCGCACCGGGACCGTACCGGTGAGATCGCCCTCGGCGACCCGGATCAGCGTGGCGCTGACCTGCCCCAGCGGCCCGGTGATCCGCCGGACCGTCACCCAGCCCAGCAGCGCGGCCACCGCCAGCCCGACCGTCAGACAGATGATCATGGTCGTCCGGCTGGTGCGGTAGGCGTCGGTCGTCGCGGAGGCCGCGTCCGCGGCGCTGTCGGCCTCGAATCGGGCGAGGGCGTCCAAAGCGCCGTTCACCTGGTCGATCACCGCCACGGTGCCGTCGTACGCCTTGTCGAACGCGGCCGGGTCGTCCCCCAGGACCGCGGGAACGAGCCGGGTGTCGCGGGCGGTGTTGAAGGCGGTCAGGCCCTGCTTCAGGGCGGTCATCGGCGACTGCTGCGCGGGCTCGAGGCCCAGTGCCGCATAGTCGTCCACCCCGGCCTGCACCAGCGACGCCGACTGCTTGGCCGAGCTCAGCCGTTCCTGGGTTTCGGAGGCCTCGGCGGAGATGTTGGCCATGGCCAGGTCGAACAGCTCGTCGTCGAACGAGCCTTGCGCGGCGGCGAGGGCGGCGGACGGCTTGAGGTTCTCCTCGTAGATCTCGATCGCGTTGGCGTTCGCCTTGCTCAGCGCGACGAGACCCACGGCGGCCACCACGCCGCCGGCCAGCAGGGACACGAGCAGAGCCAGGCTGATCTTCACGCCGACGCCGAGGTTGCCGAACCAGCTTCCCGTCGTGCCGTTCTCCGCTGCCGACCGCCGTCGTGCCATCTGTTTCCTCCGGGTTCCCCGCCGCACAGGCTTGATCAATGTCAGCCTGCCTATCGGCGCGAGTCTCCGCAGGGAAATGTCACTCCTCGTTCTGCTCCGGCGGTCTCACCCGCTCGGTTGCCACCCCGTTGCGGTCATACCCGGAAGGTGGTCACCAGGGCCTGAAGCTCGGCCGACATGCGCGCGAGCTCGCCGGCCGCGCGCTGCGAGTCGCCGACGCTCTCGGTCGTCAGGCGGGTCGCCCCGGCGAGTGTCCCGATGCCGTCGGCGATCTGACCGATCCCGGCGGCCGCCTCGCCGACGCCCCGGTTCATCTCGCCGGTGGTCGCCGTCTGCTCCTCGACCGCGGCGGCGATCGTGGTCTGGTAGTCGCTGATCCGGGAGATGATCTCGCCGATCTCCCCGATCGCGGTGATCGCCGTGCCGGTGTCCGCCTGGATGGCGGTCACCCGGGTGCCGATGTCCTCGGTGGCCTTGGCGGTCTCCTGCGCCAGGTCCTTGACCTCGCTGGCGACCACGGCGAAGCCCTTGCCGGCGTCGCCCGCGCGGGCCGCCTCGATCGTGGCGTTGAGCGCCAGCAGGTTGGTCTGCTCGGCGATCGCCGTGATGAGCTTGACGACGTTGCCGATCTCCGCCGACGAGGTACCCAGCTTGGCGACCGTCTCGTTCGTGGTGGCGGCCATCGTCACGGCCTCGCCGGCGACAGCGGCGGCCTGGTACGCGTTCTCGGCGATCTCGCGGACGGAGGCGCCCATCTGCTCCGAGCCGGCCGCGACGGTCTCCACGTTGGCGCGGATCTGCTCCGCGGCGGCCGCCACGCCGTCGGCCTGGGTGCTGGACCGCTCCGCGTTGCCCGCGATCTGGTCGCTGGTCGCCGACAGCTCCTCCGCCGCGGCGGCCAGCGACTGGGAGGCCAGGCCCAGCGACTGCACGGTGTCGCGCATGTTCGCGGTGGCCCGGTTCACCGCGGCCGCCATCATCCCGACCTCGTCACGCGAGCGGACGGGCACCGTACCGGTGAGGTCGCCGTCGGCCACCCGTGCCAGCGTGGCGCTGACCTGGCGCAGCGGCCCGGTGATGCGCCGGACCGTCAGCCATCCCAGCAGCGCCGCCACGGCGAAGCCGGCGACCAGGCACCCGAGCATCAGCGTGCGGCTGCTGCGGTACGCGTCGCCCGTCGCGGCGGTGGCCCGCTGGGCGTTGGCGGCCTCGAACTCGCGCAGCGCGTCGAAGTCGGCGTTCACCTGCTTCGCGAGGGGCTCGACGACGGTCTCGTACCCGTGCTCGAAGGTGTCGCCGTCGCCGGCCAGCGCGGCCGGTACGAGCTGGGCGTCGCGGGCGCTGTTGAAGGCGAGCAGGTCCTTCTCGAGGCGGGCGATCAGCTGACCCTTCGTGCCCTGCAGCCCCAGCGACTTGTAGGTGTAGACGCCCGCCGCCAGGGCCGTGGCGGCACGCCGGGCCTCGGCGACCTTCGCCTCGGACTCGGGCCGCTCGTCCGACACGGTCGCCAGGGCGAGCATGAACTGCTCGTCGTCGAAGGAGCCCTGGGCGGCGGCGAGGGCGGCGGAGGGCTTCAGGTTCTCCTCGTAGATGGCGTGGGCGTTCGCGTTGGCCGTACCGAGCGCCAGCAGGCCCACGGCCGCGACCACGCCGCCGGCCAGCAGCGACACGACGAGCGCCAGGCCGATCTTGACACCGACGCGGAGGTTCGCGATCCAGCCGCCGTGTTCGCCGTCCGCCGTACGTGCCCGTCGTGCCATCGATGCCCCTCCGGTGGGTCCCACGTGGATGTGAGCGTCCCTATCGGCGGGCGGGTGAGCCGGTTGAGGCTTGGTGATCTTTCAGGTGCCGGCCAGGCCTGTGCGGTACGCGTACACGACGGCCTGCACGCGGGTCTTCAGCCCGAGCTTCATGAGGATGCGCGACAGGTGCGTCTTGACGGTCGCCTCCCCCAGGTACATCCGCGCGGCGATCTCGGCGTTGGTCAGCCCCTCGGCGAGCAGCCGCAGGACTTCTTGTTCCCGGGGCGTGAGCTGCTCGAGCGCCGGACCGGGCGGGGCCGGCGGCTCCTGGCCGGCGAACGCGGCGATCACGCGCAGGGTGACGGCCGGATCCAGCAGGCCCTTCCCGGCCGCGACCGTGCGGACCGCCTCCACCAGCTGCTCCGGCGGCGCCACCTTGAGCAGGAAGCCGCTCACCCCGGCGCGCAGCGCGGCCGCCACGTGCTCGTCCTCGTCGAAGGTGGTGAGGATGACGACCTTGCTGTCCGGGAACTCGGCGCAGATCCGCCGGGCGGCGGTCAGGCCGTCCATCCGGGCCATCCGGACGTCCATCAGCACCACGTCCGGTCGCAGCCTCCCGACCAGGGCGGCCGCCTCGTCGCCGTCGGCGGCCTCGCCCACCACCTCGATGTCGTCCTCGCCGCTGAGCACCATCCGCAGCCCGACCCGGATCATCGCCTCGTCGTCGACGAGCGCCACCCGGATCACGACGCCACCTGGCCGAGGGGGAAGGTCGCGCGGACCGCGAAACCGCCGTCCGGTTCGGGACCGGCGCGCAGGGAGCCCCGGAACAGCGACACCCGTTCGCGCATGCCGACCAGCCCGTGACCACCGTGGCCCGGCTCCTCGGCCGGCGCGGTGCCGGGGTCGTTCACCACGGACAGCGACACCTGCCCGGTGCCGTACGCGATCCGTACCCGCGTGGGCACCGGCCCGCTGTGGCGCAGCACGTTCGTCAGCGCCTCCTGCAGCACCCGGTACGCCGAGGCGTCCAGCAGCCGCGGCACGCCGGAGCGCTCGCCGGCCACCTCCAGCTCGACCGGCAGGCCGGCCGCCCGTACCTCGCCGACCAGGTCCGCGGCCCGGCCCAGCGACGGCTCCGGGGCCGGTGTGCCCGCGGCCCGCTCGCGGAGAATGCCGACCAGCCCGCGCATCTCCTCCACCGACTGCCGGCCGAGCCGTTCCAGGTTGTGCACGATCTCGCGGTGCTCCGGGTCGTCGAGCATCCGGCGCAGTCCGCCGAGCTGCAGGGTCATCACGCTCACCGAGTGGGCTACCGCGTCGTGCACCTCACGGGCGATGCGGGTGCGCTCGGAGGCCACCGCGGCGTGCGCGTTGCGTTCCCGCTCGGCGTCCAGGGCCGCCGCGAGCCGGGTCAGTTCGGCCGCCCGCTCGCCGTTGATCCGGCTCTGCAGGCCGAGCGCCCAGCCGGGCAGCAGGATGGCCGGCTGGAAGATGGCCTCCCAGGCGGACTGGCCGGCCAGCAGCGAGGTCGCGACCCCGGCCGCCATGGCCGCGGCCAGCGCGATGCCGGACCGCCGCGGCGGCAGCCGCCAGCCGGACCAGGCGGTCACGCCGATGAGCCCGATCAGCCCGGCGCCGCCGATGTCCGGCGCGCCGACCAGCAGCCCGAGCGGGAAGCAGGCGGCGGCGATCAGCGCGCCCGCGAGCGGGAGCCGGGCGGCCAGCACGATGCCCGCGCCGAGCAGCAGCCCGGGCACCAGCACCGCGGCCCGGTGCGCGGCGAAGGCGTCGTCGAGGCCCACCTCCGCGATCGCCAGGAGGCCGACGACCGGGCCGAGGACCAGCGGCACGACGCGCGGGTCGCGCCATCTCAGAGGGGTCACGCCTGCCGATCGTACGGACGCCGCGGGGCCGCCGAGTCCGCCTAACGACGGACCCCGCCGGTAGCCGGTTCGGGGGAACGAGCAGGTCAGGGACGGTACGCCTCGGCGGACGCGGCGGCGGCGGCGGGATCGGCAGGGTGGTCCTCGTCAACCACGGCACCACGAACGGAGCACCACAGTGACCACCACCGTCCAGCCCCAGGCCGCCGCGACCGACGGTTCCCTGCAGACCCGCAGGTTCCTCCACCGGGCCGCGGGCACCCTGCTGGTGGCCGGCCCCGTCCTGACCTTCGCGGGCATGCTGACCAGCCCGCACCAGGACGGACCGGCGACCGCGGACTACATCGCCTCGCTGGCCCGCGACACCACGCAGACCCAGGTGTCCGCGCTGTTCCTGCACTACTCGAACATGCTGACCGGGGTCGGGCTGCTCGTCGTCCCGCTGCTGGTCCGGGGCGTACGGGGGCGCCTGCTCACACTGATCGGCACCCTCGCGGCGACGCTGACGATGCTGAACATCTCCGGCGCCGTGAAGGACGACTGGTGGCGCATGGTCCTCGGCCGCAACGCCGGCATGGACGTGGCGGTCCGCGTCTCGGACGCCGTCGACGCCAGCTCGCTGCTCTCACCGTGGCGCGACGTCTCGATGCTGGGCTTTCTCGGCCTGCTGCTGCTCTACGCCGGGCTGGCGCGGGCCGGCGTCGTGGGCTGGTGGGCGAGCGCTGTTTACGTAGTCGCGCTGGTCGGGATGTTCACCGTGCCGGTGAGCCTGACGCTGGTGTACGGCCTGGTCTTCACCGCCCTGTTCGCCCCGCTCGCGGTCGTGGGGATCCGAGCGGCCCGGCGCGCCCGGACGCTGTGACGGCCGGTCGCCGGGGGCCGTGGCGGCGGCCCCCGGCTTCCCGCGCCGCCGGACCGGCCGCAGCTTGCCGGCGAGGTCGGCGACGACGGTGAGCGGCGGCAGCAGCAGGAGGAAGAGCACGACGGGCCAGGCCCACGGGTGGTCCTGGACGGCGCCGACCGCCGCGTCCAGCCCCGAGAACAGCCGGGTACGCAGCCAGGGAAGCCACGGCGCGGCGCCGAGCAGCAGGGCCGCGAGCAGCGCGAGCGTCCGCAGCGCCCCGGCCGCTCCGGGTCCGAGGCTGAGCGCCAGCACCAGCGCGCCCGTGGTGCAGGCGACCACGCCGGTCATGCCCAGCAGGGTGATGTCCGTCAGCAGGGCCAGCACGCCGCAGGCGAGCAGGGCCAGGCCGGTGAGCACCATCGGGCCCCGCCGGCCGGAGCTGCGGTCCACGGCCTGGTACGCCGTCCGCGTCACCGCCCGCGCCGTGGCGAACGTCGGCCGCAGCGAGCGCGGCGGCTCCCGCATCCCGGTGCCGGCCGCCGTGGCCACCGCCGCCGCCCGCGTGGCCGTCCGCAGGAACAACGGCGTACGCCGCCGCGCCTCCTCCCGCAGGGTCTCGCCGGCGACCGGGCAGGAGTCGAGCACCCTGCCGGTCTCCTCGCGCGACGGCTGCTCCTGCGCGGCCCACGCGTCGAAGTCCCGCAGCCACTGTGCCCGGCCGCCCTCCTTGCGTACCTCGGCGGCGACCACGCGCAGCTCCTCGGTGGCGATGTCGCCCTGGAGCACCTCGGCCAACCACATCGCCAGGCCCGGCAGACTGGGCGGGACGGGCAGCGTCTCGTCGTCCAGGAACCGCAGGGCGGCGCGGTGTTCCCCCGGCACCGGCCGGCCGAACGACTCCGCCATCCGGCCGGTGAACGTCTCCGCGCGCCGGCCCACCGGAACCCCGTCGTTCTCGAGGACGGCCAGGATCCGCCGCGGATCGAGGAGCAGGTGCACGAGCCAGCCGCAGCCGTCGAGCCTGCCCCACATCCAGTCGTTGGCGCGCCACGACCGCTTGTAGAAGGCCCCGAAGTGGTGCACCTGCAGGCCGGTCAGCTTGCTCGCCGCGGTCGGGTGGCTGGGCGCGAGGCCGCTGCGGGTGTCGGCGCTGACCTGGATCAGCTCGACGAATTGCTCGACCTCCTGCAGCACGGGCAGCACGGAGCGTACGGCCACGTGCAGGTCCAGCAGCATCCGTACCGGCTCGGGGCCGCCCAGGACCGCGAGGTAGGACCGGATCTCCTCGCCGGCCGCCGCGCGCTGCTGGGACGCGGACGGGCGGGCGCCGTCGGGGGCCGGCCGGTCCGCCGCCACCGCGTCCCGGGCGAGCCGCCGCAGCCGGTCCGCGACCAGGGTGACCACCCGGGTGAGCTCCCGCCACGCGGCGCGCAGCTCGTCCTCGGACCCCTGCATCCGTGCGTACGCCGTGGCCAGCTCCGCCACGTCACCGGGCAGGGCCGCGATGGAGCCGTGGCTGGTCGCCGGGCCGAGGTGGGTCCGGACGAACGAGCCGAGCTGCGTCTGCCGGGTCTCGCTGAGCGGCCGCAGCACGAACATGGCCGCGTGGGCGAAGGCCTGCCGGTCGTCGACCGTGCCCGCCAGCGTGTAGCCCAGCCGGACGAGGCGCAGCACGGTGGCCTTCGCCGCGTCGAAGGCGGGCCGGCCGAGGGCCACCGCCGCCTCGACCGCCTCCGCCTCGGTTCCGGGCGGCCGGGCCGGCCAGCGCGCGGTGACCGCGTCGACGGCCGCCGAGCGCAGGGCCTCCATCTGGTCCGTGCCGGGCAGGAACGGCCCCTCCGCGCCCTCCGGCCACAGCGTGGGCAGCTGCCGGGCGATCTCGGCGAGAAGCGGCGCCACCAGCCAGTTCCCCTGCCGCCGCCGGTAGTCGGCCCAGGCGCCCGGGTCGGTGAGCAGGCCACCGTCGCCCAGCCGCCCGGCGAGGACCGCGAGCCGCAGGCGGGTGTCGGCCATCGCCCGTACCCGATCGTTGTGTTCCTTGATGGCGGCGAGGTCGGCCGCGATGGACTGGTTCATCGTCGCGCTCAGATCGGCCAGCAGGGCGGCGGCCAGATCCGGCGGCCGCGACCTGCGGCACTCCGGCGGTGCGGCGGCCGGGACACTGGACGGTACGACGTACAGCAGGGCGCGGCGGACGTGCCGGTCCCCCTCGCGGTCGAAGATCGTCTGCAGCACGGGCGCGATCGGGCGGTTGACGAGCAGGCCGCCGTCCGCCGCCCAGTGCGAACGGGTCGCGTCCACGTACGGCGCCATGTCCGGGTGCAGGTCGTCGAGTTCCCCGGCGGCACCGCGGCCGACCGGCACGAACGACGGCTCGAAGGCGCCGGGGAAGGAGGCGCTGCTGCGGGCGGCCAGGGCGAGCGGGGCCGCGATGTCGCCGGCGAGCGTGCGCTCGTCGAAGTGGAACAGCGCGTGGTGGTCGGTGTCGCCGATCTGCGTACCGTAATCGTCGGTGAACCGGCCGATCTCCGGCGCCAGCAGCGTGGTGGTGATGAAGACGTCGGTCCTGCGCGGCTCCGGCACCTCCTCCTGCCCGCGGAGGATCGCCCGGATGCCGGAGTTCAGCGCCGTCAGCATCTGGTCGTCGCCCCTGAGCAGCGACGGCGGCGCGGGTTCGCCGGGGTCGCGCAGCAGCCGCCCGACGTCCCCGGCCTCCAGCCAGATGTCGCGCAGCGCGCCCAGGCCGAGGCGGCGGGCGCCGGTCAGGCCGAGCAGGGCGGCGTTGATGCCGCCCGCGCTGGTGCCGGCGAGCACGTCCACGCCGGCCTGGACGTCCATCAGCTCCAGCAGCCGCTGGTAGCGGTCGCGCAGCCGCCGCGCATGGCCCCGCTCCTCGGGCTGCGGCAGCGGGTCCCGGGGCCGGCGCTGGGCACTGGCCTGCACCAGCAGGTCGAGCTCGCGCGCGACGCCGCCCATCCACACCGCAAGGCTCACGCCGCCGGTGAAGGCGAGGGCCAGCCGCAGCTCCTGGGTCGCCAGCGTGGCCGGCCGGGGACCCCCGTCCGCGGCGGCCCCGGCGCGCGTGGTCAGGTCCGGCCGCCGCGGGACCACCTCGTCCGGCACCGTGGTGATGCCGGCCTCGGCGGCCGTGGTCTTCGCGGCGGGCGGAACGGGAATGGTGGGAACACTCACAACGCGCCTCCGGCAGTCTGGAGCACTTGGGGGGCACCAAACGGATACGCGCGCCGCGCCGGTGATACCTGGCGGACCGGTTGCGGACAGGTTGATCCTCGGCCGACCGCTCACCAGCGGCGCACGGCGGCCGATGGACCCGGCATGGAACGCATGCCCGCCCGGGCCGTACCCGCGATCGCGCTGGTCGCCGGGGTGCCGACGGTGCTCGCGCCCGGGTCCGTGGTGGCCCAGGTGGCGTACACGGCCGGGTTCAGTGCCGTCGTGGTGCTGGCGTGGCTGGCGGTCCGCGCGAGCACCGGGCCGGCCCGGCTGCCGCACGCGCTGATCGCGGGCGCGCTGACCACGTGGCTCACCGGCGACCTGCTGTACCTGCTGCTCGACTGGACGCTGGGCGGCCTCGGCGACGTCTCCGCCGCCGACGGGCTGTGGGTGCTGGGCTACCCGCTGCTGGCCGCCGGCCTGCTGGTCACCGTACGGCGGCGCGCGCCCGGCCGGCTGCGCGAGGCGGCGCTGGACGGCCTCGCCATGGCGACCGTGGTGGGCACCCTCTTCTGGCAGTTCATGATCCTGCCGGCGTTCCGGGACAACGCGCTGTCGCCGGCGGTGGTCGTCACCGCCTTCTACCCCTTCGGCGACGTGCTGCTCTTCGCCACCGGCGCGATGCTGGTCTTCGCGCCCGGCGGCCGCCGCGGCCCGCTGCGTTCCATGCTCGCCGCGCTGACCGTCACCTTCCTCGCCGACGTGTTCCTCTCGGTGAGCCCGGCGTGGCTGGCCGACCTCGGCGTCGACCGCCTGGACGCGCTGCTGCTGCTGGCCAACAGCCTGTTCGCCGCGGCGCTGTGGCACCCCGGGACGCCGGACGGCACGCCCGTCGCGGCGGACACCGAACGTCTGCACCCGGCCCGGGTCGTCTTCCTGGGCGTCGCCCTCCTCGCCCTGCCGGCGCTTGCCGTCACGCGCGTCACCGACGACACGATCAGCCGCGGCGCCCTGCTGACCGCGATGGTGCTGCTCACCGTGATCATCCTGGTCCGGTTCACGCTCGTCGTCCGCGAGCAGGAACGGGCCCGCTCGACGCTCGCCCACCGGGCCACCCACGACGACCTCACCGGCCTCATCAACCGGCAGGACCTGCACGCCCGGCTCGCGGCGGCGCTGGACCGCGGCGACGACGTGCTCGTGCACTTCCTCGACCTGGACGGCTTCAAGGCGATCAACGACCGGTACGGCCACGCCGCCGGCGACTTCGTGCTCACCGAGGTGGCCCGGCGGCTGCGGCTGCAGGCCCGTACCGGCGACACCGTGGCGCGGCTCGGCGGCGACGAGTTCGTCGTGGTCACCGACTCCGCCGTCGACGCGGCGGCGATGGCCCGCCGGCTGCGGGAGGCGGTCAGCGCCCCGATGCCGTTCGACGGCCACGACCTGCACGTCGACGTCAGCGTGGGCCACGCCCGGGTCGGCCCGCAGTACACCACGTCGGACGACCTGCTGGCCGCAGCCGACACCGAGATGTACCGGGAGAAGGCCGGCCACCGCAGCCGCCGGCGCGACGCCGTCGTACCCCTCGGGTAGGGATGCCCTGATCCGCTACCGTGGGCGGCCATGAACGAAGCACCGCGGCCCCCTGCCTGGATCGACTGGCCCGTCCGGGTGCTCGCGGTGATCTTCGTGCTCCCCTTCCGCCTGCTGTGGGAGCTGCTGGGCGTCATCGGGCGGTTCCTCGCCCGGTGGGTGGGCCGGCCCCTCGCCTGGCTCGGACACCACCTGATCGTGGTCCCGGTGTCGTTCCTGTGGCACTACCTCGTCGCCGTACCGGGCCAATGGCTGTGGCGGTGGCTGGTCGTCGTGCCGGTGACCTGGCTGGGCCGGTGGCTCTGGCAGCGGCGGTGGATCGTGGTGCGGCCGCTGGCATTCCTCGTGCGGTACCTCCTGGTGATCCCGGTGGGCTGGTTGCTGGCCGTCGTCACGCCCGTCCTGGTGGTCATCGGCAACGGCATCGCCGCGGTGGCGCGCGGGTTCGCCAGGTGGGTGCTGGTGCCCGGCTGGCGGGGCGCGGGCTGGGTGCTGTGGCAGGTCTACCGGTGGCTGCTGCGGCCGGTGGGGCTCGCCGTGCGATGGGTGTGGCGGCACACGGTCGTGCCCGTGTACCGGACGGTGGCCGCCGCCGGACGGTGGGTGCAGGACGCCGTGCTGCGCCCGGCCGCGGAGATGGGCCGCGCCGTGCTCGTCTCCGTGGGCCTGCGCCGCTGACCCGGGCCACGGCCGATTCGTTCAAGGCCGATTCGTTCAAGACGGCGGGCCGGCGGCGCTCCTAGGGTTCCTCCCATGAGCGCTGAACGATTCATCATGGCCGAGGCGCGCGTGCTGGAACGCCGCCTCTACGAGACCTGCGTGCTCGGCGCGCCGCCGGACGGCGTGGTGGCGGCGCTGCGGGCGTACCGCAACGGCGACGGCGGCTTCGGGTACGGCCTCGAACCGGACAAACGCGCCCCGGACAGCCTGCCGCTCGACGTGGAGATCGCCTTCCGCACGCTCGCCGACGCGGGCGTGACCGCGGCCGACCCGGACACCGCCGGCCTCATCGGCCCGGCCTGTGACTTCCTCGCCGGAGTGGCCGACGAGCGGGGCGCCGTGTCGCTTGCCGCGCCGGTCATCGAGCGGTATCCGCGGGCCGGGCACCTGACGGAATGGACGTACGAGCCCGGGGTCAACCCCACCGCGGGGCTGGCCGGGCTGCTGTACCGGCTCGGGTTCGACCACCCGTGGCGGGACGCGGCGACGGCGTACGTCTGGGCCGAGCTGGACGCCGGCACGCTGCCCGACGACGCGCACGCGCTGTCCGAGGTGCTGGTGTTCCTCGAGCACGTGCCGGACCGCGACCGGGCCGACCGGCACGCCGACCGGGTCGGCGAGCTGCTCCGCAAGACGGCGATGTTCCACCTCGAGCCCGGCACCCCCGGGTACGGCATGACGCCGCTGCAGATCGCCCCGGAGCCCGGCTCCCGCTGGCGGACCCTGTTCACCGACGAGCAGCTCGGGGGTCATCTCGACAAGCTGGTCGCCGATCAGCAGGACGACGGCGGCTGGCCGATCAGTTGGGATCCGCCGAGCACCGCCGCGCGGCTGGAGTGGCGGGGCATGGTGACCGTGGGGGCGGTGCGCACGCTGGCCGCGTACGGTCGATCGCCCGCCCGGCCCTGACCACGCACAAAAGCGGGCCCGGCGCTGGGAGCGCCGGGCCCAGGGGTTTACGGGCCGGTCAGGCGGCCGGCGCGGGCCGGCGCAGCACCCAGCGCACCGGCGGCAGCCAGCGGACCAGCTCGGCCGTCTGCCGGTTCGAGCCGTACGCCAGCAGCGTCAGGAACACGCCGTACACGGGCAGGTGGCCGAGCAGCTCGGTGCCGCCGAAGAGCAGCAGCGTCGCGTTGAACGGGATGCCCGCGACCAGCACCGCCACCTGCGGCAGCGCGCCGGAGATCACGAGGAGGCCGAACAGCAGCTCGGTGGCGCCGGCGATCGCGACGAAGGTGTCGGCCGGCAGGTGGATGCCGACCAGCGCGAACACGTCGAGCTGCGGGAACATCTCGACCGTCTCGCGGGCCAGCGCGGGGTTGGCCAGCTTCTCGGCGAACGCGAGGGTGATCAGTGCGCCGCCGGCTCCCAGGCGCAGGGCGAGCAGGGCCTTGCGCAGTGTGACGGCGTCCGGCTCGACCCGGCCGAAGGTCGCGTCCGACGGCGGGACGAACGCGAGGAACACGGCGACGCCGAGCAGGTCCATGGCCGACAGCAGGCCGACCGGGCCGGTGACGAGCAGGGCCAGCGGGCCGGCCACGGCGAGCAGCACGGCCGCCGGGCGCAGCCGGATGCCGGTGATGAACCAGACGCCCAGCGCGCCCTCGAGGAGCAGGATCGCCGAGCCGCCCGCGAGGTGCTCGACCTCCAGGTCGTGGGTGAGGAAGTGGCCGGAGACGGCCGCCGCGAGCAGCGAGACACCCAGGTGGATGGCGAGCAGGCGGGGCACGTACGGCACCAGCCGCCCGACGAACCCGAGCTGCGGCAGCTCCGGGGTGGGCAGGAAGCGCAGGGTCGCGTACCGCCAGGCCACGGTGACCAGCACGACGGCGACGATCAGCGCGAACGTGACGGGCCGCAGCGCGAACGACCAGTCGCCCGGGTAGCCGTCCGGGTCGGGCACGAACCACTTCTCGTGCGCGGAGGCCGGCGTCGCGGCCGCCAGCAGGGTGGCGGCGGCAGCACCCAGCACGGCGCCGGCTCGCATGATCGTGGTCCGCATGTCTCACTCACTCCTTGATCGGTTCCTCGTCATTCCTACGGCCTGACGAAGCGTCGATCGAGGGTTCAGCGGCATCTCGGGACCTTGGTCCTGCCACTTCAGGACCAGTGCTGATCAGCGTCTGCCCGCGCGCGAGGCGGCGAAGCGCAGCATCGGCCAGTAGATCCGGGTCGCGTCGGCCACCACGGCGAAGTGCGAGGACGCGTTGTCGTCCAGGTACGTCGTCGCGATCGTCACCTCGTCGATCGGGATGCCCAGGCGCGCCGCGTCCAGCAGCACGTTCATCTCGTACTCGAAACGCTCCCCCGGCACCGAGGCGAGCCAGCCCAGCATCGCCCCCGGGTACCCGCGCAGCCCCGTCTGGGTGTCGCGGACGAGCCGGCCGGTGACCGCCTCGAACAGCCGGCAGGTGAGGGTGTTGCCGACCCGGCTGCGCAGCGGCATCCCGGCGAAGCTGCGGACGCCCAGCACCATCCGCCCGGTCTCGCGGACCCGTTCGGCGGCCCGGCGGACCTCGTCGGCCCGGTGCTGCCCGTCGGCGTCGGCGCACACCACGTCCTCGCCCGGGTACGCCTCCGCGATGTGCCGGAAGCCGGTCTTGAGCGCGGCGCCCTTGCCCCGGTTCACCGGGTGCCGCAGCAGGGTGCAGCCCCGCTCGGCGGCCCGCTCCAGCACGGACGCCGAAGCGGGGTCGCTGCCGTCGTCCACCACGACGATGCGGGCCGGGCCGAGCCCGTCGACGAGGGTGAGCAGGGACTCTCCCGGTTGGTAGACCGGCAGCAGAACAACCATGGGGGCCCAATCGTCGGGGAAACGGATTGCGGGTCCTATACCCGGCTACCGATCTCCGGACGCGTCACGCTCGTCACCTCATCGGGGGGTCGGCGCCGCAGCCGGTCGGTCCGGCGCAGCCACGCGACCATGTGCCGCTCCCGCCGGCGCAACGCCGCCGCGTCCCGGGCGCCGGCCAGGAAGATCCGGACGGCGGCGCGCGCGAGGCGTTCGGCTCCGGCCGGGTCGGCGGCTCCGCCGGTCACGGGTACGTCGAGCAGCGCGCTGCCCGGCAGCCCCAGGACCTTCCCGGCCAGGTACCGGATCCGGGGCAGGTGCCAGGGGTGCGACACCAGCCCCAGCGGCCGTGCGGCGTCGAACGCGTACCCGCTGAGCAGCCCGTCCTCGACCGTGTGCAGCAGGTTCTCCAGCGTGCTGCGCGACCTCGTCTCGGTGCGCAGCTCCGCCCACCGGTCGAGGCCCAGCGACCGGGCCTCGGCCAGCATGAGGTCACCCTCGCGGCTGCCCGCGGGCGGCTCCGGCGCGCCCTCGCACGCCTCGGCCCAGCCCCCGCTCAGGACCACCGGCACGGCCCGCGGCCACGCGCCGCGGTGCCGCTCGACGTATCCGGCGGCGGCCCGCACCCGTGCTGCGCCTCCGGGCGTGAGCGTCCACCCGCCGGCGGTGCGGGTGACGCCCCGCCCGAAGACGAGCAGGGCGGTGGCGGTCGGCGCGGTCATGACCTTCCTATCGTCTCGCTGAGCTCCGACCGTACCCCCGGCTTCTGCTGAGGGCAGACCCACCCGGCGCCGGACCGGCCTAGGGTTTCGACCATGTCCGTCACCGTCCACGAGCTCGCCGCCCGGCTGGCCGACCGGTTACGCCGGCAGATGCCGGCCGGCAGCCGGCTCGACCGGCTCGCCACCGACCTGGAGACCGCCTTCACCGGCGCCGTGGCACCGGTCGACGACGCCGGCTGCCGGGCCGTGCAGGCCCTCGCCCAGCGGCACGCCCGCCACCTGGAGCTGCACTTCCACGCCGGGCGCGAGGCCGCGGCGGCCGACGAGGCCGGTGGGTGGCCACCGCCGGACCCGCTCCGGGTACAGGCGCAGGCGGCGGGCGTGACCCAGGTACGCCGCGACGACGACCGCTTCGTCCTGCAGCTCGACGCCCTCGAGCCGCTCGGCCTCGCCGCGCCGTACGTCGACGCGGCGTTCACGCTGGCCCGGGGCGCGTCGAGGCTGGTCCTGGACCTGCGGCGCAACGGGGGCGGCGACCCGGCCACGGTCGCCGCGGTGGCCGGCCGGCTCCTGGGCGACGACGCCACCCACCTGTCCGACGTCACCTACCGCGACCGGGTCCGGCAGTGGTGGACCCCGGACCTGCCCGCCGGCACGGCACTCACCCAGCCGCTGGCGGTCCTGGTCAGCGGGCACACGTACTCGTCGGCCGAGGCCCTCGCCTACCACCTGCAGGCCCGCGGCCGCGCGGTCGTGGTCGGCGAGCCGACGCGCGGAGCGGCCGACCACGTGACGCCGGTGTGGCTGACGCCGGAGGTGCTGTGCCTCCTGCCGGAGGCGGAGGTCCGCGACGCCCGCACCGGCACGAACTGGGAGGGCACAGGCGTCATCCCGGACATCGCCTGCCCCGCCGCGGAGGCGCTGGAAAACGCTTGAGTGTCCACCCGGTGGAAGCCCGACACTTCCCCCATGGACGATCTCACCATCGGGCAGCTCGCGGACCGCGCCGACGTGCCCGTACGCACCATCCGCTTCTGGTCGGACGCCGGCCTCCTGCCCCCGTCCGGCCGGTCGGAGGGCGGCTACCGCCTGTACGGTCCCGAGGCCGCCGCCCGCCTCGACCTGGTCCGTACGCTCCGCGAACTCGGCCTCGGCCTGGACGACGTCGCCGCGGTCCTCGCCGACGAGACCACGGTCGCGGATGTCGCCGCCCGGCACGTGCTCGCCCTCGACGCGCAGATCAGGGCGCTGAGACTGAACCGGGCCGTCCTGTCGACGGTCGCGCGCAGGGGTTCGTCCACCGAGGAGACGGCCCTGCTCAACCGCCTCGCCCGGCTCCCGGTCGCCGACCGCGCCAGAATCATCGAGGACTTCATGCGCGAGGTGGCCGACGGCCTGGACGCCCGCCCCGGCATCGCCGAACGCCTGCGCCGCGCGCCGATCGAGCTTCCGGACGACCCGACCGCGGACCAGGTCGACGCCTGGCTCGACCTCGCGGAGCTGATCCAGGACCCGGAGTTCCGAGCCCGCATGCGCACGATGATGGAGACCGTCGTCCCGGGCCGCCCGGCCGGCGCCGGCATCTGGTTCGCGGGACATGTCGTGGAGGTCGTCGCCCAGGCCCGCGACCGCGGCGTGACCCCGGGCAGCCGGGAGGCGAGCGAGGTGCTGGATGAGCTCTTCCCGGGCGCGGACCGGGCGGAGGTGCTGCGCTGCCTGGAGGCGGGGCTCGCCGCGAACGCCGAACGATTCCGGCAGCTGCTGCGCGCGGTACGCGGCCATGAGCCGCGACCGTCGCGCATGCCGGACCTCACCTGGCTGGCCGAGGCGCTGCGGCTCAGTCCTCGATGACCGGATTGCAGGGCGACAGGAACGGGTCGGCCGTCTCCGTGAAAAGGGGGTTCGCAGCCCATCTTGCGAGTACGACTCCGTCGGGACCGGGTGGGCGTGTGGACGGCCCTGCTGGAGCGCACTCGGGCCAGAACTCGTGGAACCACCGGTGTTCCGACGTGTACAGCCTGGACCAGTGTTCCCGGATCAGGGCCGTGACGCGCTCCCGTCGTCCCGGCACGCCGAGGTGACGTCCCAGGTAGCACGTGGCCGCCAGCACTGTCGACTGCAGCGACAAGGTTCCCCACGCCATCCCGTACGGCGGGTTGGGGTTCTGCTCGCGGAGGTCTGCCACGAGGAGGTCGAGGACCCGATCCCAGGCACGGTCGTCGCCCGCCACCGCCAGACCGTGAATCGCGTACCTCCGCACGGTCGCGCATTCGTCGTCTGTGCACTGTGCCAGCGCCGGTGAGGCCTGGGCGCCGATGAGCTTGACCAGTGCTACCAGCGCGGCGCAGCGCCGGTCGGTGTTCTCTGTGGTGTTGTGTGTCATCGTCCTTCCCCTGCCACCGCTACGCCGGGACGTACGCTACCGGCGGCTCGGGGCGGAGGCTGAGGGCTGTTCGTTCGGCGAGGCGTTTGGCCGGGGCGAGGCGGTGGCGGGTGGTGCTCAGGCCGTACCTGATCATCGCGGTCCGGGGGGTGCGGCCGGTGCCGGTCAGGTCGTAGCCGCAGGCGCGGAGGCGGCTGGCCAGCGCCGTCTCGCAGAGGGCGATCTCCTCCGCCGTCAGCCGGCGGCGCCAGCTCTCAACGCGCCGCGTGGTGACCGGTTCGTGGGTGTGTTCGTGCCAGGTCTTGAAGGCCGGGACCGCCACGTCCGCGACCGCCGACGGGCGGGTCATGGCCGGGTCGTAGTCCTCGCCGAGGAAGGCGCAGATCCCCGTGAGTTCGCGGTGGGGGTCGGCGACCAGGTCCTCGTAGCGCAGCGAGTGCCATTGGTTCGCCGGGAGGCGGCGGGCCGCGCGGTGGGCCTCGTCGACCGCTCGGGCCCAGGCCGCGACCGTGCCGGGGACGTCCTCCCTGTGCCAGGTCATCTCCTTGAGGGAGGCGACGCAGGCGCGGCCGTCGCGGATCACGTTGATGATCTGCGCGTCCGGGAACAGGCGCAGGATCACGTCGAGGTTCTGCAGGTACGCCGGGCGTTTGTCGCCCCAGCGGGCTTTGCCGAAGCGGTCGGCGTACGCCTGGAAGACGGTGGCGAAGGCCGCGCCGAGCGTGCCGGGTCCCGTGGTGATCCGCCGGATCGTGTCCTCGGCGTCCAGGCCCAGGTCGGCGAAGCGGGTCTGCTCGCGGCCGACGATCCAGCGGGCGAGCCGGTCGCGGCCGGTGACGTCGGCCAGGTCGCCGAAGGCGCGGCGCCGGCGGTACGCCTCGAGCACGAAGCGGGTCTCCGGCGGGACGGCGAGGCGGCGGTGGGCGTGCAGCATGAGCTGCAGCATCGTCGTGCCGGAGCGGGGGCAGCCGACGACGAACACGGGGCGGGCCGCGGTCATGATCACCTCCGGTGGGCATCAGCTCACCGGAGGTAACTTACGGATGTCGATCGGCAAAGTGAAGAAGCGGGCCGGAGCCGAAGCTCCGGCCCGCTGGCCGTCACGGGACGGCCGGGTACTCCGCCAGGAAGACCGGCTGGCCGATCTTGCTGGTGTCCGCCGCGGGACCCACGCCGTTCACGACGTGGTTGATGGTGCCCGCGCTCAGGTTCACCGTCATGATGTGGTGCAGCTTGACGCCCGGGCGGTTCGGGACCTCGAAGCCGTTCTCGGTCTCGATGGACGGGTTGTTCTGGTTGAAGACGTACACGCCCGCGCCGTACAGGGTGTGGGTGCGCACCTTGTTGCCGACCTTGTAGCCCGCGTAGCCCTTGACCGGACCGTTCATCCAGTCGGCCTGCGTCGGCGGGTCGTACGGGAGCTCGTTCTGGTACAGGATCGTCGTGCCCTTGTCGCCGTTCCAGACGGTGTTGTACTTCTGGAAGTGCTCGACGAACAGGCCCGTCGCGGTCACGTTGTCGCCGTTGATGACGGCGCCGTAGCGACCGGTGTTGGTGCGCCAGCGCTGGGTGTCGCCGTTCACGCCCTCGGTGAAGCCCTCGACGCCGTGGTCCGCGCGCCACACCCAGGTGTGGTCGATGAGCACGTTGTCGCTGTTGACCTCGAGCGCGGTGTCGGTCTTGCCGATGTGCGGGCCGCCGACGCGGAAGTACACGTCGGACAGCGTGGTGGGGTTGCTGGGCGAGCTGATGTTCAGCCCGTGGCCGTCACCGACGCGCAGCAGCGTCTTCGATTCCTTGGTGCCGGCGTCGATCGTGACGCCCGCGACCACCACGCCGGGCACGTCGGCCACGGTCAGCGGCGTCGCGCCGTTGACCGCGGTGAGCGTGGCGTGGCCGATGCCGAGCACCACCTGGTTGGGGTGCCAGACCTTGATGCTGCTGCCGACGTTGTAGACACCCGGGGTGAGCAGCAGGTTCTTGCCCAGCGCCAGGGCGGCGTTGATCAGGCCGACCGGGGTGGACGGCTTGGCGACGAAGAAGTCGCTGATCGGCAGCGTACGGCCCGCCGTGATGTCCTCGTCCCACGAGGCGCCGCTGGTGTTGCGGTGCGCCGACGGCACGCGGACGTTGTACTTGCCCTTCGCGTCCACGAACAGGTACGGCTTCTCCCGGCTGACCGGAGTCTTCTCGACCGTCGTGTATGGCGGGTCCGGGAACGCCGAGTCGTCGGGCGCGCCCTCGACGCCGGAGAACACCTGGTTCCAGACACCGTTGGACCACTTCTGCACGGTGCTGTTACGGGTGATCCACTGCTGCTGCGAGCCGTTGACGACCTCGCCCATGGTGGAGTCGGCGATGAAGCCGCCGCTGGCGTACTGCGGACCGGCGGTGCAGTAGTCCATCAGCGAGAAGGTGCCGCCGTTGACGTTGAGCCGGCGCAGCGACACGGCCTGCGACACGGCCCAGAAGTTGGCCGTGCTGCGGCAGCCGTCCTGGCCGGCGGCGTTGACGTTGATCGTCAGGTTGGACAGGGTGCGCCAGAAGTTGACCAGCGCGAGGCAGTTGCTCGTGCCACCGTCGGCGAGGCAGCGGTTGTAGACCTCCACCTTGCCGTTGATGACCACGTCCTTCGGCGAGGCGCCGAGGCCGGAGATCTCGGTGTAGTAACCCACCTTGATCTGCAGCGGCTTCTCCGCCGTGCCGTAGGTGCCGGGCTTGAACAGGTACGCGTAGCGCTCGGTGCCCATCTCGTTGTCGACCTGCTTGGCGTGGGTCGCGTCCAGGGTGGCCTGGATCTGCTCCACCGGCATGCCGGGGTCGAAAACGGTGACGTTGGCCCCGAGGTTCGGCACGGTGCTGCCGTACCGGGCCGGCGCGGCGGTAGCGGCCGTGGGGACGCCGGTCAGGGAACCGGCGGTCGCCAGGGCCAGACCGAGGGTGAACATGCGGCCGAGACGTCGGCGTACCAGCCGGCGGTCGGCCAGACGTCCAGCGCCGGCGAGGCGAGTCGTCATGCTCTGGTGGTCCTTTCCGTAACAGGGCTGCAATGAACCAGGTCACAGAAAGCGATAGATGCGGCCGGATGTCAAGGGCGGGAAGCGCTCTCTGCCCGCCGCATTCGGGCGGCATCGGGACAAGTCGCCCCGGTTCCGGAACCGGTACCGCCCGAACGGACAATCCGCCGAGATCGTCCAGCTGTTGATCAAAGTCGGGGGCGGCCGGGGAAACGGCGGGAAATCGTCGCGGAAATGACCGTCGGAAATGGACGGGCACGATGTCATATCGCACGTGAAGCTTGCTCACGTTCCTCATGACATTTGCGACTGTAATGGCCCCCTCTCACACTGTCACGCTTTTCTGCGAACGCCCATCCGTTGCCGGCACCGGCACACACCCGGTGCAGCTGACCAGCTCTGGCAGGGAGACCCGTGTTCCAGCTCGCCACCGCCATCCGGCCCGGCCGCGCCACCGGGCGGCCGGCCGACCTCCTCGCTCGCCCCGCACCGCGCCGGCCCGTACCGGCCCGTCCGATGCGCGCCACCCGCGCCGGGTTCGGCGAGGCCGTCGTCCTGCTCGTCCTGGACGTCACCGCGGTCGCCACGGTGTCGGCCGCCGCCGGCTCCTGGTGGGCCCTGACGCTGATCCGCGCCGCCGCTGTGCCGCTGCCCCTGGCCGCCGCCGGGTTGTACCGCGCCCGCCTGCAGTTCGCCGTCCTCGACGACCTTCCGCGCCTCGTCATCGCGCTGGCGGTCACCGCGGCCGGCACCGTCTGGCTGCCCTGGCCGGTGCTGCCGCCCCCGGATGTCCTGGGCGTTGTGCTCGCCGCGCTGCTCGCCGGGCGCGTGGCCGGATACCGGCTGCTGCGCCGGCACCGCCGCCGCTCCCCCGGCCGGGCGGCGATCGTCGTGGGCAGCGGCGACCTGGCCGTCCAGCTCGCCGAGGCGCTGCGCGCGGACCGCTCGTACGGCATCGCCCCGGTCGGCTTCGTCGGCCCGCGCACCCTGACCCAGCCCACCCTGCCGATCCTCGCCGGGGCCGACGACCTGGAGAAGGCCGTCCTGCGCTACAAGCCGCTGCACCTGATCGTGGCGTTCCCCGCGACCCCCGACGCCGACCTGGTCGCCGCGCTGCGCCGCTGCCGCCGCCACGGCGTCACCGTGCATGTCGTGCCGCGGCTGTTCGAGCTGGCGGTCGGCTGCGGCGGTACGGACTCCGTCCGCGGCATCCCGCTGGCCCGGCTGCGCCCCGAGCCCGTGCAGATGCGCCGCTGGGCGCTCAAGCGGCTCCTCGACATCTGCGGCGCGGCCGTCGCCCTGGTGCTGCTCGCGCCGGTGTTCCTGCTCTGCGCCCTGGCCGTGAAGATCGAGTCCGGCCGGCACGGGGTGCTGTTCCGCCAGGAGCGCATCGGCCGCGACGGCGAGCCGTTCACCATCGTGAAGTTCCGCTCGCTGACCCCGTCGACCGACCTCGAGTCGCAGGTCACGTGGAACATCAACACCGACGCCCGGCTGGGCCCGGTCGGCAGGCTGCTGCGGTTCAGCTCGCTGGACGAGCTGCCCCAGCTGGTCAACGTGCTGCGGGGCACCATGTCGCTGGTCGGGCCGCGGCCGGAGCGGCCGTACTTCGTCGAGCAGTTCCAGCGCACGTACGCGGGCTACCTCGACCGGCACCGGGTCCCCGCCGGCATCACCGGCTGGGCGCAGATCAACGGCCTGCGCGGCGACACGTCCATCGAGGAGCGGACCCGCTTCGACAACCACTACATCGAGCACTGGTCGCTCGGCCTCGACCTGAAGATCATTCTCCGGACGGTCGGCGCCATGCTCAGCATCCACCGGGTCTGACGATGGCTGCCATCTCGCTCAGTCCGGATCATGCCGCCGAGGATCGCGCCCTCGGCCCGGTGCGGCGCCCCAGTGTGCTGGTCGCGGGCACGGTGCTGCTGATCTGCGTACCGAGCCGGATCAGCGACGTGTCCGCCTCGGGCCACATCACGGCCGCCGACCTCGGTGCCGGCCTGATCGTGGCGGTGATGGCCGTACGCCTGCTCGGCGGAGACCGCTCGGTGGCCGGACGGGCCTGGCTGCCGTTCGGCTTCGCCCTGGCCTCCTTCGCCGTCGCGACCGTGACCGCGAGCGACGTGTCGGCCAGCGTCATCGGCTTCATCCGCTACAGCGAACTGTTCGTGCTCGTACCGGTCGCGGTCGCCATGGCGGTACGCGACCGGCTGGACGTGTTCCTGGTCGCCGGCGCGATCATCGCCGTGACGGTCGTCGAGGGCGGCGTCGGGGTGTACCAGTACCTCACGAAGACCGGCGCCTCCTACGCCGGCGAGTACGTCCGCGCCGTCGGCACGTTCGGCCCGGAGCAGGTGATGGCCCTGGCCGCCCTGCTCGGGTACGGCCTGGTCGTGACGCTGGCCCTGGGCTTCGCGATGCGCGGCCGGGCACGCGCCGGTCTGCTCGCCACGGCGGCGTTCCTGCTGCTGCCGCTCGGGCTCACGCTCAGCCGCGGCGCCTGGATCGCCACCGCGTGCGCGGTGCTCGTGCTGCTCGTGGTGGCCAACTGGCGGGTGGCCGCCGGCCTGGTCGGCGTGGGAGCGCTGGGCTTCGCCGTCCTGACCCTCACCGCCGGCGGCGCGGACCCGGCATCGGGCACCTTCGACCAGCGGATCACCAGCATCGCCTCGTCGGGCAGCGCACCGGACCAGTCCGTGCTGGACCGGTACGCGCTCTGGCACGCCGCCACCGGCATCTGGGCCGACCACCCGGTGCTCGGCGTGGGGCTCAAGGACTTCGCCGACTACCGCGACAGCTACGCCTCGGTGGCCCTGTCGGCCGGCAGCGACGTCGGCGACCCCACGACCGGCGTCGGCCGGGAACCGCTGCTGTCCGCCCACAACCAGTACCTGATGGTCCTCAGCGAGCAGGGCACGGTCGGCATCCTCGCCTTCGGCACCCTGCTCGGGACGCTGGCCGCCGGTGCCGTACGCCGCCGCGAGAGCCTGCTGCCCCCGGAGGGTCAGCGGTTCCTCGACCTCGCCGCCCCGGCGCTCATGGTCTGGACGCTCGTCGACTTCCTCTACGGCGACATCGGCGGCGGCCCGAGCAGCGTCCTGCTCGCCGTGACGCTCGGGCTGGTGGCCCGCCGCGGCGTCGTCCTGCCCGGCCCGCGCCCCGGAGGTACGCCATGACCGCCACGGCCCGCCCCACGCTGGTCCGCGCGGCGCTGCTGACCATCGTCGTCACGATGGCCGGCTCGCTGCTGGGGCTGGTCCGCGACCTGCTGCTCGCCCGCTTCTTCGGCGCCGACGGCGGCACGGACGCGTTCCTGGTCGCGTGGACCGTGCCGGAGACCGCGTTCGTGCTGGTCGTCGAGGGTGCGATGTCGCTGCTGATGATCCCGGTGTTCAGCCGGGCGCTGGCGCAGCACCGGGCGGCCCGCGAGGTCGTGGCGGCCACCCTGCCCCGGGTCCTCGTCGTCCTGGTCACGCTCTCGGCCGCCACGGCGGCCGGTGCGCCCGTGGTGGTCCGCCTCGTCGCCCCCGGGCTGGCCGATCCGGCGCTGGCCGTGACGTGTACGCGGCTCACGGCGATCACCGTGCTGACCTTCGGGATCGCCGGCTACCTCAGCGCGGCCCTGCGGGCGAGCGGCGTCTTCGGGGCCCCGGCGGCGATCCACCTCGCGTACAACGTCGGGATCGTCGGGCTGATGGCGACGCTGCACGGGCGGCTGGGCATCGTCAGCGCCGCCGCCGGGGTCGCGCTGGGCAGCCTGTTCATGGTGCTCGTCCAGGTGCCGGGCTTCCTGCGCCACGTCGGGCTGCCCCGGCGCTGGCGCGGGTCCGCCCCCGCGGTGACGCTGGGCCTGGTCGCGCCGATCGTCGTCTACACGCTCGCCCGGCAGGCGCAGGTCTTCGTCGAGCGCCACCTCGGCTCGTCGCTCGCGCCGGGCACGATCTCGTACCTCAACTACGCGCAGAAGGTCGCGCAGATCCCCATGCTCATCGCGCTGCTGGTCTGCACCGTCACCTTCCCCACGCTCGCGCGCAACGTCGCCGCGGGCGAGACCGAGCAGGCGCGGCGGCGGGTCGAGACTGATCTGCGTACGGTCACCGCGCTGATCCTGGTGGCGGCCGCGTACCTGGTGGCGTACGCGCCGCGGATCGTGGCGGTGCTGCTGGAGCACGGCCGGTTCACCGCCGCGGACACCGCCGCGACCGCTGCCATCATGCGGGTGTACGCCCTCGGCGTCCTCGGCCACGCGATGGTGGGCGTGCTCTCCCGGCCGTTCTTCACCGGCGAGCGGCGGACCTGGTACCCGGCCGTGGCGATGGCCGCCGGGCTCGCGGTGACCACCGGGCTCGCCGTCGTGGCGGTGCCGTGGCTGGGGGCGTACGCGATCGCCGCCGCCAACGGGATCGGCATCACCACCACCGCCGTCCTGCTGCTCCTGGGCCTGCGGCGGCACATCGTCGCGGTCTCCGTGCCGGCCGTGGGCGCGGCGACGGCCCGGCTCGCGGCCGCGGCGGCCGGCGCCGGCACGGCCGGATGGCTGGCCGCACGGGCGACGGCGAGCTGGTCCGCGCTGCCCGCGGCCGTGGTGGGTGGCCTGTTGGTGCTCAGTGTGTTCGTGCTCCTGGCCCGGTCGGCCGGAATTGCGGAGCTACGGAGGTTTCCCCATGTCCGATGAGCTGTCCCCGATGCCGCTGGTCCTGATGTACCACTCGGTCGAGGCGTACGAGGCGGACCCGTACAAGGTGACGGTGCATCCGTCCCGCTTCGACCGGCAACTGCGCTGGCTGGGCCGCCGTGGCCTGCGGGGGGTGGCCATGTGCGAGCTGCTCGAGGCGTACCGGGCCGGGCGCGGGCGGGGCCTGGTCGGGCTGACCTTCGACGACGGCTACCGCGACTTCGTCACCGAGGTGCTGCCCGCGCTGCGCCGCTACGGCTTCACCGCCACGGTGTTCGTGGTCGCGGGCTCGCTCGGCGGCTCCAACGCGTGGGACGAGCCCGGCCCCCGCAAGGAGCTGATGACCGCGGCGGAGGTCCGGCAGGTGGCCGCGGCGGGCATGGAGGTCGGCTCGCACAGCCTCGCGCACGTGCACCTGCCCCGCGTCGGCGAGGACGAGCTCGTCGACCAGGTACGCCGCAGCCGGCTCATCCTCACCGAGATCACCGGCAGCGCGGTGACCGGCTTCTGCTACCCGTACGGCGACGCCGGCCCGCGGGAGATCCGCGCGGTCGAGGAGACCGGGTACGACTACGCCTGCGCCGTCCGCGTCGAGGGCCCGGCCGGGCTGCACGCCATTCCCCGTACGTTCATCGGCGATCGCGACACCGGGCCACGGCTCGTCGCGAAGCTCGCCCGGCACCGCCTCACCACCGGCAGGGCCGCGCGATGAGGGTGCTGCACGTGATCACCGGGCTGGCCGCGGGCGGCGCCGAGCACCAGCTGCGGCTGCTGTTGCGGCGGCTGCCGTACGACTGCGAGGTCGCCACGCTGTCGAACCCGGGCGCGGTCGCGACGGCGATCCGGGCCGACGGCACGACGGTGCACGAGTTCACGATGGCGAGCAACCGGGACGTGTCCGTGGTGGGCGGGCTGCGCCGGCTGATCCGCGACGGCGGCTTCGACCTCGTGCACACCCACCTGTACCGCGCATGCGTGCACGGCCGGGTCGCCGCCCGCCTCGCCGGGGTGCCGGTCGTGGCCACCGAGCACTCGCTCGGCGACACCCACATCGAGGGCCGGCGCGCCTCGGCGGGCGTTCGCGCGCTGTACCTCGCGACCGAGCGGATGGGCCGGATGACGATCGCCGTCTCGGACACCGTCGCGCGCCGGCTGCGGGCCTGGGGCGTGCCGGCGCACCGGATCGCCGTGATCCCCAACGGCATCGACGCCGCGGAGTTCACGTACGACCCGGTGGTGCGGGTACGGACCCGGCAGCGGCTGGGCATCCCGCGCGATGCGGTCGTCGTCGGCGGCGTCGGGCGTCTGGAGCCGGGCAAGCGGTTCGACCACCTGATCTGGGCGCTCGGCGAGGTGCCGGGCGCGGTGCTGCTGCTGGTCGGCGACGGCTCGGCCGGTCCGGCGCTGCGCGAGCAGGCCGTACGGTCCGGCGTCGGCAACCGGGTCGTGTTCACCGGCGCCGTCGGCCACGTCCGCGACCTGCTCTGCGCGATGGACGTGTTCGCCTCACCGTCCACCCAGGAGACGTTCGGGCTCGCGGTGCTGGAGGCCCTCGCCTGCGGCCTGCCCGCCCTTTACGCGGCCTGCCCGCCGCTGGACGGGGTGCCCGACAGCGGGGCGCAGCGGCTGTCCCGCGACCCGGAGTCGCTGCCCCGCGCGCTGCGCGCGGAGGTGCTGCGGCTCGCCGAACGCGACGGGGCCCGGCTGCCGGTCCCGCCGATCGCCACCCGGTACGACATCGCCCGGCTCGCCGACTCGGTCAGCCGGCTCTACGAGCGCATCGTCCCCGCACGGCAGCGGGTCGAGAGCAAAGGAACGACACGGTGAAGTCACGCGAGATCCTGCCGCGCCTGGTACGCCGCTTCGGGTTGCTGCTCCTGCTGACCGTCGTCGGCGGCGCGGCCGGGGCGGCGTACGCGGCACTGAAGACCCCGGCCTACACGGCCAAGGCGTACGTGGTGGCGGTCGGCTCACCCGGCGACTCCGTTGCCGCGCTGAACTTCGCGCAGGCGTACGGCCGGATCGCGACCAGCGGGCCGGTGCTCGTGCAGGCGCGGGCCCGGCTCGGCGCCGACGGGTCGGGCCTGGATCGGGTGACCGCCGCGACCTCGCCGGACGCCCCGGTCGTCGAGATCACCGCGACCGGACCGGACGCCCGGCACACCACGGACGTGGCGAACGCGGTGGCCGGCGCCCTCACCGAGTACGGCAGCCTGCGCAGCGCCGACACCAAGGTCGGGCTGTCGCTGCTGGCCGGCGCCACGGTCCCGGAGCGTCCGAGCTCGCCGCGGCCGCCGCTGGAGCTGGCGGTCGGCGCGGCCGGCGGCCTGCTGATCGGCGGGCTGGGCGTGCTGGCCGGCGTGGGCCGCGGCGCGACGGCTGTCACCACCGCGGAACCGGCCCGGTACGAAGCCCAGGTGGAGGAGGTGGAAGAGGACGACGAGGCGGTGGACGTGCCCGCCGAGCGCTTCACGGGGACCGCGCTGGTGCAGCCACCACCGAAGGAGATCACCGCGTACCGGGTGGACGAGCCGGTGCCGCCGATACCCGTGCAGCGCGTCGTCGGGCGCGCCACGGTGGCCGGGATGGAGGACGAATGATCGCCGTCGGCGAGGACCTGTGGACCGCGGAGACAAGGCGCGGGGACGACGCGCTGGCCGGGCTGCACGACGACTGGGAGGACCTGTACGCCCGCAGCAGCACCGCCACGCCGTTCCAGGCGTACACGTGGCTCGAGTCGTGGTGGCGGTCGTACGGCACGCCGGGCACCCTGCGCCTCACCCTCGTACGCCACCGGGGCCGCCTCGTCGCGGCCGCGCCGTTCATGCTCAGCCGCCGCCTGGGAGCCGCAGTGCTGACGCCGCTCGGCGGGGCGCTGGCCGACTTCACCGACGTGCTGGTCGCCGACGACACGGTCCGGCCCGCGACGCGAATCCTCGCCCGGGCGCTGCTGCTCGACCCCGGCTGGGATGCCGTGGACCTGCCCGAGTCCCGGCCCGGCCCGGCCGGCGCCGCGCTGTGGCGCACCTGGTCCGGGCGCACGTGGCGGATGCCCGCCTCGCTCTGCTTCGAGGTGCCGGCCATGGAGATGGAGCACCTCGTCCGGGCGCTGCCCGCCAAGACCCGCAAGACCGTCCGGCGCCGGCTCAACCAGCTGGCCCGTACGGAGATGGACGTGCGCGAGGTGACCCCCGGGCGGGCCGCGCCGGCCGTCGCCGAGCTGCTGCGCCTGCACGAGCTGCAGTGGCGCGGCCGGGGCATCAACGAGCACCACCTCAGCCCGCAGTTCGCCGCCCACCTCACCCGCTCG
The DNA here is from genome assembly GCF_016464385.1 of Nucisporomicrobium flavum. Classification (GTDB taxonomy): domain Bacteria; phylum Actinomycetota; class Actinomycetes; order Mycobacteriales; family Micromonosporaceae; genus Actinoplanes; species Actinoplanes flavus_A. Next base: position 69,991 of record NZ_JADMLH010000017.1, read on the forward strand.
GTCACCGGCATGCTGGCCCGCGGCCAGGCCGCCCTGTACGAGTACCGCCTCGACGGACGGCTGATGTGCTCGTCGCTGCTGCTCATCGGACGTGACCTGGTCGGTGGCTACCTCTACGGCGCCGACCCGGAGCTGCGCGACCGCGTGGACGTCAGCACGATGCTGATGAACGACACGCTGCCGCTCGCGCACCGGCTGGGGCGGCCGACGATGAGCATGCTGCGCGGCGACGAGCCGTACAAGCTGCGCTGGCAGCCCCGGCCCGCGTGCAACGAGCGGATGGTTCTGGGCCGGCCCAGGAGCGTGCGGGCGATGGCGTACGGGCTACGCGTCCGCTCGGTGCGCGCGGTGGTGCAGGCGGCCAAGGAGCACGCGCCCTGGCTGCGTACGGTCCGCGACCGGCTCCGGCGCGGCGGGAGTGACCCGCGATGAGCCCGGCGGTGCTGCACGTGACTCAGCCGCGCGACGGTGGTGTCGCGCGCTACGTCGTTGCGGCCTGCCGTGACCAGATGGCCCGGGGCTGGCGGGTCGCGGTCGCGTGCCCGGACGGCGGGCGGCTCGCCGCCGACCTCGCCGCCGCCGGCGTCCCTCGGCTGCACTGGCCGGCCGTGCGCAGCCCCGGGCCGGAGTCGCTGGGCGAGGCGCTGCGGCTGCGGGCCCTCGCCGACCGGGTCCGGCCCGACGTCATCCACCTGCACGCCAGCAAGGCCGGACTGGCGGGCCGGCTGCGCCCGCCCCGCCGGGTGCCAATCCTGTTCCAGCCGCACGGCTGGTCCTGGCTGGCCACCGCCGGGCCGGTCCGTGTCGCGAGCCTGGCCTGGGAACGCGCCGCCGCCCGCTGGACCGACCTGCTGCTCTGCGTCGGCCACGGCGAGGCCGAGCAGGGCCGCTCGCACGGCGTCCGCGGCCGGTACGCGGTCGTGCACAACGGCGTGGACCTCGACCACTTCGCCCCCGCCGGTGCCGTCGCGCGCGCCGCCGCCCGGGAGCGGCTCGGGCTGCCCGGCCGGGGCCCGCTGGCCGTGTGCGTCGGGCGGCTGACCCGGCAGAAGGGCCAGGACGTGCTGCTCGCCGCGTGGCCGCTGGTCCGGCGGTCCTGCCCGGGCGCCCGGCTCGCGCTGGTCGGCAACGGCGACCAGGTGGCGGCCCTGCGCGCCGTCGCGGGCCCCGGCGTGACCTTCGCGGGCGCGGTGGACGACGTGCGCGACTGGCTCGCGGCCGCCGACGTGGTGGTGCTGCCGTCGCGGTGGGAGGGACTGTCGCTGACCGTGCTGGAGGCCCTCGCCACCGGCCGCAGCGTCGTGGTCAGCGACGTGCCCGGCCTCGGCGACGTCGTCACGCCCGGCGTCGGCGAACGCGTGCCGCCCGGCGACCCGTCCGCGCTCGCCGAGGCGGTCGCCCGGCGGCTCAGCTGCCCGGCCCTGGCCCGCGAGGAGGGCGAGGCCGCCGCAGGCCACGCGGCCGCCTTCGATGCGCGGCTGACCTTCGAGCGGCTGGCGACGCGTACGGCCGCGCTGGCCGACGACCGGTAGGGGGCGGCATGGTGGTGCGACAGGTGACCCCGGATCTGGCTGACCCGGCGTTCTGGCGGCTCGCGCCGGAGCAGCGGCTGGCGGCGTACCGAATCCTGCGCGGGCTCGGCGCCCCGGCCCGCAGTAGCGACGGCTCGTACGTGCTGGCGCGGCACCGCGACGTCGTGGAGGCGAGCCGCCGGCCGGACGTGTTCCTCAGCGGGCCCGGCGTCACCACGCCCCGCCCGCCGGCCTGGGTCCGTACGGTCTTCGGCGACTCGATGGTCAACATGGACGACCCGCGGCACGCCCGGCTGCGCGGCGTCGTCTCCCGGGCGTTCACGCCACGGGTGCTGGCGCGCATCTCCGCGGACGTGGACCGCATCGCGCGCGGCATCGTGGCCGACGTCGTTGCCGAGCGGCCCACCGAGTTCGTCGCGGCGGTCGCGACCCGGATGCCGTTCGAGGTCATCTGCACGATGATGGGGGTTCCGGACGCGTACCGGCGTGAGCTGCTGGCGGAGATCGGGCGGGCCACCGAGGGGACGACCGTACGGCGAGGGCTGCGCGTGCCGGGCCGGGGACTGCGCGCGCTGGCCCGCATGCACTGCGTGATCGCCCGCGTCGCCCGGGAGCGGCGCCGCGAGCCCACCGACGACCTCATCTCGGCGCTGGCCGCCGCCGACCTCACCGGCCGCGAGCTCGGCGCGTTCTTCTCGCTGCTGATGGTCGCCGGCGTGGAGACCACCCGCAACGCCGTCGCGCACGGCCTGCACCTGCTCAGCGAGAACCCGGACCAGCGGGCGCTGCTCGCCGGCGATGCGGCACGGTACGCGCCCGGCTTCGTCGACGAGGTCGTACGGCACTCGTCGCCGATCGTGCAGTTCCGGCGGACGCTCGCCCGCGATCACGAGCTGGGCGGTCGGCTGCTGCCCGCGGGCGCCGACGTGGTGCTCTGCTACGCCTCGGCCAACCGGGACGAGAGCGTGTTCGCCGACCCGGACCGCTTCGACCTGACCCGCCACCCGAACCCGCACGTCGGCTTCGGCGGGGGCGGCCCGCATTTCTGCCTCGGCACCGCGCTGGCCCGCCAGGAGATGACGGCGCTGTTCCGCGAGCTCCTCACCCGCCTGCCGGACCTCCGATCGGTCGGCGAGCCGGTGCTCGTGCCGTCCAGCTTCGACAACCGCGTGGGACGGCTGTCGTTCACGTACTGAAAGGACGCTCCGTGATCCGCCGCGCCGTCTGCCTGCTGCTCTGCCTGCTGACCGCCGCGGCCTGCACCACGCCGGGCCGCGCGGAGCCGAGGGCGAGCGCGCCGGCACCCGCGCCCGCGCTGCCCGACGGCCAGAAGGGTGGCTGGAGGCCGGCGTTCCAGGACGAGTTCGACGGCGACCGGCTGGACCCGTCGCGGTGGGCCGACCACTCCAGCGCCGAACCGGACGAGGGCCGCGGCAACCTGGGCAACCAGCAGCTCGAGTGGAACCGGGCCGCCAACTGCCGGGTCGGCGGCGGCGAGCTCGTGATGACGGCACGCCGGGAGACCGTCACGTCACCGTCGAGCGGCCAGCGCTACGACTGGACGTCGTGCCTGATCACGAGCACCCCCGCGTACGCGTTCCAGTACGGCTACCTCGAGGAACGAGCCATCCTGCCGGCGGCGCGCGGCTTCTGGCCCGCCTTCTGGACGTGGCAGGCGCGCGGCGTCGACCGGCACACCGAGACCGATGCGTACGAGTTCTACTCCGACAACCATCGGCGGCTCTACGGCACCCAGTTCTCCGGCGAGCGCGGGCGGTGCGAGTGGCGGCCGGCGTTCGATCCGACCGCGGGGTGGCACACGTACGGCGTCGCCATCGAACCCTCCGGCACCACCTGGTACGCCGACGGCAGGCAGGTCTGCCACAGCGACGCCACCTCGGACGCGCCGACCGCGATCATCTCGAACCTGGCCGTCTACTCCCGGATCCCACCCGAGCCTGCGACGACGAGCGCCGTCAAGCGGGTCGACTACATCAGGGCGTGGACCGCGTCGTGACGGCCGCCCGCCCGGCCCGATCCCGCCGCACGACCGCCCGCAGCAGCAGAACGCCGGCCACTCCCCCGGCCGTGTTGGCGATCAGGTCGTTGACGTCGACCGTACGGAAGCTGCCCAGCGTCAGCCACCACACCAGCTGCAGCGTCTCGATGGCGGCGCTGGCGGCGAACGACACCGTGGTGATGCGGCGCAGCGATCCGGCGGCCGGCCACAGCAGCGGCACAAGCAGGCCGAGCGGCACGAACATGACCACGTTGAGCAGGAAACTCCAGGCCTCGACCCGGAACGGCACCCAGTGCACGACGATCCACCAGGGCACCTCCGCGCGGGCGTCCGCCGGTCGCGTCCGGAACGGCACGACGGTCACGACCGCGACGCTCACCGCGTACAGGAGGAGGACCGAAGCGGTGACCACCCGCCGCCGCGGGCCGAATCTCATGCCTGAACTGTAGGGGGATCTTCGCGCGTCAGCGCAGCCAGCCGTCCTTGCGCACGATGCGGATCGCGTCGAGCCGGTTGCGCGCGCCGGTCTTGTAGATCACCGAGGACAGGTAGTTGCGCACCGTGCCGCCGGACAGGTAGAGCCGCTTGGCGATGTCGTCGACCGAGTCGCCTTCGGCCGCCAGCCCCAGCACTTCCAGCTCGCGGGTGCTCAGGCCCCGTTCGGTGTTGAGCGACGCCGCCTGCAGCCGCGGCTGCACGATCCGCTCGCCGGCCGCCAGCCGCCGCACCGAATCCGCCAGGTACGCCGCCGAGGCCTCCTTGAGCAGGAAACTCACCTCACCGCCGCGGCGGCGGGGCGGCAGCATCCCGGGCTTGGTCGGGTCGCAGAGGACGAGCACCGAGCACGACGGGATCCGCGCGCGCAGCTCCGCGGCGGCCGGCAGGACCTGGCTGACCATGAGCTCCGTGTCGACGACGACCACGTGCGGGGCGAACGGCACGGCCCGGGCGGCCACGTCGTGGTCCATCGGCAGCGTGCCGACCACCTCGATGTCCGGCTGGGCGCTCAGCAGGACGCGCACCTGGATGCCGAAATACCCGCCGTCACGCACCACGAGAACCCGGATCATCGTGCCTCCTCACCGGCAGCGTCCGATTCCGACGGTAGTACTCCGCGGCATCCCCCGCATATGGCAGGACGCCATTCCGACAGGCGGTTCCGACGCCGTTCCACCCCGTGCGTCGCGGGTATTCGCACTGGTCAAGGCACTCGGGGCGGGCCCCCCGGAAGATCGACAGGCATCAGCAGGATGGACGATTGTGGCCGATCGGCCGAACAGCGTCCGACATTCGTTTCATCCTTTGCGGACAGCGACCCTGCACAAAAGGTGATCAGTGGCCGAACAGGACGGTACGCCCCTCCTTGACCTGTCCGGCGGTGTACGCCACCTGGTCGATCGGCGTGCCGAGCGCGTCCACCAGCGTCAGCGTGCCGCCGGCATTGCCCAGCCGCAGCGGCTCCGCCCCCACCTGCACGACCTCGCCCGCGGCCAGCGTCCCGTCGAGCGCACGGATGCCACCGGAGCGGTCCCGCAGCGTCCAGCCGGCCAGATCGACGGCCGACGCGGTCGCGTTGAGCAGGGTCAGCCGCTCCCGGCCCGGATCCGCCCCGGCCGGGTCCGGCAGCGCGGCCACGATCACCACGTCCCCCGCCGCGGGCGCCGACGGGCGCGTGGGCGTGCCCGGCGGAGGCGGGTCCGGCGTGATCACGAAGTCCTCCGGCCACGCGGTCAGTTGCACAGTGGTGCCGCGCGCCACGACCACGTCGTGCAGGTTGCCCGTCTCCAGGCGATCGAGCAGGAACACGGCGTCGTCACGGTTGACCGGATCCGATCGCAGCCACGCGTCGAACCCGTCGAGGTTCGCCGCGCCGGTGGCCAGGTACGGCACGAGCCGGCGGAACAGCTTCGGCCAGCACACCAGCGACCGCAGGGCCGCCGCGCCGGTGACGTCGGCCGGTCCGTCCGGGTCGGCGGTCGAGCGCGGCCAGATACCCGCGGCGTCGGCCCGCGCCTTGCGCGACACCCCGGCGAGATGGGTACGCAGGGACGCCGGCAGCGTCGAGTAGAACGCCGGATACACCAGCCCGGCCGCGAGCAGGCGCGCGTTGAGCGACCGGTCGACCAGCGCGTCGTCGAGGAACACCGTGCCGCCGTCCGGTCCCGCCGGCTCGCCCGGGAAGACGAAACCGATCATCCGCCCGTTCGCGTCGATGCCGTTGGACAGCACGTGCCCGCGTACGGTGTCCCGGTCCGCGGCGCGCACCTTGTTGGGCAGATCGTCGAAGAACTGCACCCCGGTGAAGCCGAGCAGCCGCAACAGCTCGTCGCGCGCCGCGTTCGCCCCGGCGAGCTCCTGGTGCGTCTCGGCGAAGTGGGTCTCCAGCGCGTCGATGGCCTCCAGGCGTACGGAGATCCCCCGCGCGGTCAGGTCCGGCGGGGTCCCCGAGGGGCGGGCCAGCCGTTCCACCAGTCCCGGCGACTCCGGCCGGAACTTGACCGTGTCCCCGTCCGGCTCCGGCCCCTGACGCGGCAGATCCGCGTACCGGATGATGAACTCTCCCCGCAGCACCGTGTACGTCATGACGCCCTCCTGTCTGAACGCTAGGCCGACGGGCGTACGACCAGGGCTGATACGTCGGGTACCCGTCGTCCGGACCCGGGGTGGCGCCGGCCGATCGTTGCGGGCAGCATGGCCTGCGTGTCGCAGCCGTCCCCCCTCCACGCCTCCCGGCAACGCGCCCAGGCGCTCGCCGGATCCGGCGACCTCGCCCAGGCCCGCGCCGTGCTCGAGCACGCCGTCGAGCTGGGCCGGCTCAACCTGGGCGAGGACGACCCCGACGTGCTGCTCACCGCTCAGCAGCTCGCCACGGTGCACCAGCAGGCCGGCGACGCCCCGGGCGCCCGGCGCGTGCTGGAGGAGGCGTACGCGGCCGGGCAGTGGCGGCTCGGCGACACCGATCCCGTGATGCTCGGCATCTCCTTCGACCTGGGGGTGGTCGCGGAGGAGATGGAGAACCGGCACGAGGCCCGCCGCGCCTTCGGCCGCGTCGCCGCGCACGGGCCGGCGGTGCTGGGCACGGACCATTGGGCGGTCACCCGGGCGCGGGCCTATCTGGGCGACGAACCTCCGACGGTACGCATCGAGCTGCCCACTCCCACTCCGACTCCCGCACCTGTGGCCCAGCCTGCCCCTCACATCCCCGCGCAGCGTGTGACGTATGTCGAGCAGCCGCCACCGCACGTTGTTTCTGTGCCCCCGATCACCACGGCAGTTCCGGCGCCCGCGGCCGGCGGACGGTCGCCGGCTCTGTTCGCCGCGATCGCCGCGGGGTTCGGGGTGGTCATCGCCGTGGCCGCGCTGGTGGTCGTGCTGGCGAGGTCCGGTGACGACGGCGGCAAGTCCGATGTGCCAACTCTGAGCGGCCCGGCCCCCACCGACGTGCGCGTGCGCGACTACGGGGCGTCGGTGCAGCTCTTCTGGTCCGACCCCGCCAACGGCCGGACGTCGTTCCTGATCACCGGGGGCCGGCCGGGCGAGCAGCTCAAGCCCATGGGACAGGTCGGACCCACCACGACCTCGTTCAACCTCAACGGGCTCAACCCGGACCTGGACTACTGCTTCGCCGTCGTGGCGGTATACAGCACGAGCCAGTTCGCCACATCGCCGCAGTCGTGCACCAGCCGTACACGCAGTGACCCGTCCCCGGGGAAGAGCCGGAAATGATCACTCTGGGCGATCACGGTTATCCACAACCGTGACTGGCCGGGTGTCCACGTCCCCACACCGACCCCTATGATGGCCTGCGTCCTTGAGCAGGTCAGCCGGTGAACGGGAGGGATGCGGGCCGTGGCCAGTGCAGATGCGCCCAGTGAGGGCGCGATGACCGACCGGCGCCGGCGGCCGTGGCGCAGCCGTGGCGGGCTGGTCACGATCGGCACTGTCCTCACGCTCGTCACGGGCCTCGGGCTCACCGTCCTCGGGCTCGGCGCGGCCGATCAGGCCGTGGCGAGCTTCGACGCCGCGTCCTGGGTGTGGAGCCGGGCGAAGGGCGAGGTCGCCCGGGTCAACGGCGTCACCGCCCGGGTGGACACCCGCGTCGACGTGCCACGCGCCCGCGGACACCAGATGCAGGTCACGCAGAACGACCGCTTCGTGATCCTGCGCGACGTCCAGACCGGCACCGTGAGCACGATGGACCTCACGTCGCTGCAGGAGGCCGCCGGCACCTGGTCCACGGCCTCCGGCATCGGCGTGCGGGTCGCCCTCGACGACGACGCCGCGTTCGTCATCGACTCCGTGCAGGGCGAGATCCGCCAGCTGGACCCGGCGACGCTGCAGCCGGTCGGCGAGTCGCTGCGCTTCCCGCCCGGCATCACCGGCGGCACCTTCGACGGCGAGGGCCGGCTGTGGATCGCCGTGCCCAGCGAGGGCACGGTCTCCGCGATCACGCCCGCGCCGCTGCCCGGCGACGCCAGCGGCGCCGCGAAGGACACCACCGCCGCCAAGGACAAGCCCACCGGCCCGGTGCTGGTGCGCACCGAGTCCGTCGCGCCCGGCAACCACGACCTCATGATCTCCACGCTCGAGGACGGCGTGGCGGTGCTCAACCGCACCACCAACGGGCTGACCACCATCCGCGACGCGACCGGCGGCCCGGTCTCGGTGACGCTGCCGCTCGACGGCCCCGGCTCGCTGCCGGAGCACACCGAGGGCACGGTCGTGCCGGTCACCGTCGCCGACTCCCGCCGGGTGTACGGCGTGAGCGACGGCCGCACCACCACCGACTTCACGGTGCCCGGCGACGGCTCGGAGCTGCGGCCGGCCGTCGCCTGGGAGGGCTACTTCTACGTCGCCGACGAGCCGACCGGCAAGGTGCACGTGTTCGACCAGGCCGGGCGCGAGCAGAAGAACATCAGGTTCCGCAACCCGGGCGGCCCGCTGGAGCTGGAGGTCCGGGAGAACTACCTGTTCATCAACGCGCCCGGCTCCTCCACCGCGCGCGTGGTCGACGACGCCCACAAGGTCCGGGTCGTCGACAAGTACGCCGACGACGTCCTCGGTGGCGACCCGCCGCCCACCCCGCCGGACCCGCCGCCGCCCCCGCCGAAGCCGAAGAAGCCGCCGGTCACCGAGCCGGGCGCGCCCCGCAACGTCCGGGCCGCGGCCGGCAACGCCGAGGCCCGCGTGACCTGGCAGGCGGCCGCCTCCAACGGTGCCGCCATCACGCGGTACGTGGTCGAGGGCGCGGGCAAGACGTTCCAGGTGGGCGCCAACCAGCGCTCGCTCGACGTCGCCGGGCTCACCAACGGCGAGACGTACCGGTTCGCGGTGCACGCGGTGAACAAGAAGGGCGACGGCCCCACCCGCACGAGCAACGCGGTCAAGCCGACCTCCGAGGTGCCGGACGCGCCGACCGCCGTCACCGCCGAGGCGAAGCCGGACGGCACGGTGGTGGTCAGCTGGCCGGCCGCCAACGGCCAGGGCCTCGACATCAAGCGCTACACGGTCACGGCCATCAGCGAGGGCGGCAGCTCTCCCATCGGCGACGCCGAGGACACCTCGCTGACCATCAAGGACGGCGACCTGGAGTACGGCAAGCAGTACGCGTTCACGGTCGTCTCGATCAACGAGCGCGGCGCCGGCTCCAAGGCGTCCCCGGTGAGCGCCAGCGTCGTGCCGTTCACCAAACCGGGCCGCCCCGAGGGCGTGGACGCCGCGACCGTCGGCGACCAGCCCGGCGCGATCCGGGTCGCCTGGACGGCCCCGGCGGACAACGGCCGGCCGATCACGAAGTACGTGGTCGCTGCCGGCGGCAAGACCACCGAGGTCACGAACGGCACCGGCGTCACGCTCACCGGCTTCGGCGAGGGCGAGACGGTGTCGGTCGAGGTGCGCGCGGTCAACGAGGCCGGCGAGAGCGAGCCCGGCTCGGCCACGGCCCGCACGGTCGCCAAGCCCACCGTCACGGTCACCGGCTCCTCGGCCGGCTACGACAACGCCACCGTGTCGTTCACCGTCGACGCGGGCGGGGGCACCGCCACCTGCTCGATGTCCGGCGGCGGCGGGTCCGACTCGGGCAGCTGCTCCAGCCTCACGGTCAAAGGGCTGACGGCCGGCACGCCGTACTCGTTCAAGCTCACCGTGAAGAACGCCGCCGGCACCGTCACGGCGGATCGCGACGTGCAGACGGACCAGTTGCACGGCACAGCGACCTGCAACAACGGCGAGAACGGCGACACCGCGCACTACTGCGACGACGACGTACCCGGGCGCAACGGCAACGAGATCTTCAGCGTCACCCGGCAGGACAACGACAAGCAGGTCGGCTGGGCCAAACCCGGCACCGATCTGCTCGCGTACTGCAAGAAGAAGGGTGACAAGATCGACTCGTACATCTACAACCATCAGAAGGTGTCGACCTGGTGGGTCCAGGTGAAGTACAGCGGCAAGAACTACATCCCGTACGCCTGGTTCAACCTCGACGCCGGCGACAACATCGACATGCTGCCGACGTGCTGAGGACGCCACTGTGAGCACCGAACCCCTGCCGCCCCAGCACGTCCAGGGCTTCGCCGCGATCGCCGCGCAGCTCGCCGAGCGCGTCGGCACGGTCGTGCTGGGCAAGCCCGACGTGGTCCGGCTGGCGCTGACCGCGTTCTTCGCCCAGGGCCACGTGCTGCTGGAGGACGTGCCCGGCGTCGGCAAGACCACCCTCGCGCGGGCGCTGGCCGCGGCCGTACGCGGCCAGTGGCGCCGCATCCAGTTCACGCCCGACCTGCTGCCCTCCGACGTCTCCGGCGTGACGATCTTCAACCAGGCGAGCCGCGGCTTCGAGTTCCACCCCGGCCCGGTCTTCGCCAACATCGTCATCGCCGACGAGATCAACCGCGCCTCGCCCAAGACCCAGTCGGCGCTGCTCGAGGTCATGGAGGAGCGCCGGGTCACCGTCGACGGCGTACCGCACCCGGTGCCCCAGCCGTTCCTCGTGGTGGCCACGCAGAACCCGGTCGAGATGGACGGCACGTACCGGCTGCCCGAGGCCCAGCTCGACCGCTTCCTCGTGAAGCTGTCGGTCGGCTACCCCGCCGAGGACGTCGAGGTCGAGGTGCTGCGCGGGGCGGCCCTGCGCTCCCCCGACACGCTCGAACCGGTCACCGACACCGCCACGGTCGGCGAGATGGTCCGGATGGCGCTGCGTGTGCACATCGCCGACCCGCTCTACACGTACGCGGTCCGCCTCGCCGCCGCCACCCGCGACCACCCCCAGGTCCGCGTCGGCGTCAGCCCCCGCGGCGTCATCGCGCTGACCCGGGCGGCGTCGGCGTACGCGCTCATCAACGGCCGCGGCTACGTCCTCCCCGAGGACCTGAAGACGCTGGTCGGCCCGGTCTTCGCCCACCGCATCCTGCTCTCCCCGGACGCCCAGCTCCGCGGCGTGACGGCAACCGAGATCCTCGACGACGCGGTCCGCTCGGTCCCGGTCCCGCTCCCGGCCAACCAGCACACCGGAGCGTGACCACCCCACCCCCCGGCTCCGACCCGGCGGCCCGGGAGCCGGCCCCGGCACCGCCCGACCCCGGCGGCCCGAACACCGCACCCCGCCCACCCGCGGCCGCACCCCACCCACCCGCGGCCGCAGCCGGCCCACCGACCGACGCGGCGCGCCCGCCCGCCGACCTCCCGCGCCCGGCTGCCGATTCGCCGCGCCCGCCCGCCGACCTCCCGCGCCCACCCACCGGCCCGCCGCGCCCAGCCGCCGACGTGCCACGCCCACCCACCGGCCCGCCGCGCCCAGCGGCCGACGTGCCACGCCCAGCCGCCGGCCCGCCGCGCCCAGCGGCCGACGTGCCACGCCGGGCCGCCGACGTGCCACGCCCACCCACCGGCGCGGACCGCCCGGTCACCGGCACGCCGTCTTCAACCGCCGGCGCGTCACGCCCCCCGGCCGACACAGCAGGCCCACCCGCTGACGTGGCCGGCCCGCTCGCTGGCGGCACGGCTGACGGTCCCCGGCTGGCGGCGCCCGCGACCGATCCCGGGCGTGCGAGGCCCGCCCGGGCCGGACGCCGGGGCCGGGGCCGGGGCCGGGGCCGGGGCCGGGGCCGGGGCTGGGGCCGGGGCCGGGGCTGGGGCCGGGGCTGGGGCCGGGGCTGGGGCTGGAGCCGGAGCCAGGGCCGGGGCCGCGCGGCGACGGGCCGGCGCAGACCGAGGTTGACGCTGCGCGGGATCACCACGCGCGGGCTCGGGGTCGCTGCCGCCGCTGTCGTCCTCCCCCTCCTCGGGTTCCGTTACGGCTACCCGGACCTGGCGCTGCTCGGCGCCGCGGCGGCGCTCGCGCTGGCATGCGGGATCATCTTTGCCGTATGGCGGCCGCGGCTGGGCGTGGAGCGGGTCGCCGACCCGGACCGCGTCGCCCGCGGCGAGCCGGCCGCCATGACGCTGACCGTGCGCAACACGAGCCGGGTGCGTGCCGCGAACCTCGTGGCCGCCGACCGGTGCGGCGCCGCGGACGTACCCGTGCCGTTGCTGCGGTTGCGGCCCGGGCGGGACACCACGGTGGAGTATCCGGTGCCGACGACCCGGCGCGGCATCGTGGCCGTCGGGCCGTTGCGGGTGACGCGGACCGATCCGCTGGGGTTGCTCACGCTGTCGCGGGCGTACGGCGGGACCGCCACCGTCTGGGTGCACCCGCGCATCCACCTGTTGCGGGCCGTCCCGGCGGGCATGGCGCGCAGCCTCGACGGGCGCATCGACAAGGTCCCGCACGGCACGATCACCTTCGATTCGCTGCGGGAGTACGTGGTCGGCGACGAGTTGCGCCGCGTGCACTGGCGCAGCTCCGCGAAGGTCGGCGAGCTGATGGTGCGCGAGCAGCTCGACACCAGCGAGCCGACGATCGTGGTGCTGCTCGACGACCGGGCGGCCGCGCACCCGGCGCTGCGGGACGGCACGGCGGAGTCGTTCGAGGCCGCATGCGAGGCCGCCGCGTCGATCGTGGCCGCCGCCGTACGCGAGGACCTGCCCGTCGTCCTGCACCTGGTGTCGGGCCGGGTCGAGGGGCCGTTCCTCGACGTGCTGACCGAGGCGTCCCTGCGCGACGGCGACCTCACGCAGACGGTGCGTACCCTGCGGCAGAGCCGGCTGGGCGACACGCTGGTGTACCTGACCGGCCCCGGCGGGCGCGTGGATCTCGGCGAGGTGGGTGGGCTGCGCGGGCCGTACCCGGTGGTGATCGCGGGGTTGTTCGGCGACCCGGACGCCGCGCCGGTCTCCGCGGGCGGCTCGCTCATCGTGATCGAGGCCGAGGACGGCGAGCAGTTCGCCGGCGCCTGGGACGGGGTCCGCGGATGGTGAGCAGGGCCGGGGGCGGCGAGCTGTGCGCCTGGGACGGGGTGCGGGGATGGTGAGGTGGGCGCGGGCTGCGACCGTACCCGTGGTCCTCGTGGTGTTGATCTCGCTGTCCGGGGTGGTTCTCGGGCGGATCTACGCCGACGGCCTGCTCCTGCAGCTCGTGGCCGGGGCGGCCGTCCTGTCGGTCGGCGCGGGTGCCGCGACCCGGCGGCTGCCGTCGTGGACCGTCGCGCCGCTGTCCGTCGTGCTGCTCGCCGGGTACACGCTGCTCGCGCTGAAGGTGGCCGCCGGTCGCGCCGGGGTGCCGGACCCGCTGCCGGAGGTCGTCCGGGACGCGCTGGCCAACGGCATCCCGCGCCTGCTCACGGCCATGATCCCGATCGAGTCCACGCCGGACACCGTGGTCGTGCCGGTGGTCGCGGCCTGGCTGGCCGGGCTGGCGGCTCACGAGGTCGCCGCGCGGGCGGGGCGGGTGCTGCTCGGATGCGTGCCGGCCGCGGCCCTGTACGGCGGCGCGCTCTACGTCGTCGGGCCCAACGCGGGGTCGGCCGGCCGGGCGACCCTGGCGTTCGCCGCGCTGGTCGTGGTGGCGCTCGCCGTCACCGCCCGTCCCGCCGCCGGGCCGTCGCTCGCCGGCGTACCCCCGGCGGCCCGCGCGGCCGTGCGGGGCCGCGCGCTCGCCGGCGCGGCGACCGGCCTGGTGGTCCTGCTCGGCCTGGTCGCGGCGGTCGGCCCGTGGGTCGGCGGCCGGGTCTCCGCCACCCCGGTCGACCCGCGACGGTACGTGCAGCCGCCGCAGGTCGACAGCCTGGACGAGAGCCCGCTCAACCGGATCTCGGGCTGGGCGCTCGCGCCGAAGCAGAAGCTGCTCGAGGTGGGCCCGTCCGCCCCGGGCGCCGGGCGGGTGCGGCTGCGGCTCGCGGTGCTGCCCGACTACGACGGGATCACGTGGCGGGTCGGTGCCACGTACCGCAACGCGGGGCGGGTGTTGCCGTCGCCGCCTTCCGACCCCGGCGTGCCGGTCAAGCGGATCACGCAGCGGATCACCGTACGGGCGCTGACCGGTCGCCTGCTGCCGGTCGTGCCCACCCCGACCGGCGTGGACGGCACGCGGATCGCGTACGACGCGGCCAGCGGCACGGTGATCCGGCCCGAGGAACTGGCGCCGGGGCTGAGCTACACCGTCACTTCCGCGGCGCCGGAGCCCGACTACAACCTGCTGCCCACCGCCGACGCCCCGTCCGGCGATGCGGTGGCGCGGTTCCTCACCGTGGGCGCCGGGGTGCCCGACTCCGTCCAGCGTCTCGCGGACCAGCTCGCCGACGGGAACGGGGCCGCGTACGACCGCGCCGCGGCGATCGAGGAGTTCCTGTCCGAGCACTACCGCCAGGTGCCGGACGCGCCGAGCGGGCACGCGTACCCGAATCTGTCGTTCTTCCTGTTCGGCCCGCGCGGCCAGGGCGGCCAGCGCGGCACGTCGGAGCAGTTCGCGGCGTCGTTCGCGCTGCTCGCCCGGCTGACCGGCCTGCCGTCGCGGGTCGTGGTCGGGTTCGACGCGCCGAAGGCGGGCGGCCCGGTCACCGCGGGCGACGCGGTGGCCTGGCCGGAGGTGCTCTTCGACGATCTCGGGTGGGTGGCGTTCGACCCGCTGCCGAAGAGCGACGAGAAGCCGCGCCCGGTCGAGGACGACTTCACCCCGAAGCCGTCGACGCCCCCGCCGACGTCCGAGCCGCCGCCGCCCACGGACACCGCCAGCGCCTCGGCGCCGCCCGCTCTCGCCGAGCCCCCGGCGCCGGCGGCGGGCGGCATGTCCCGGGCCGTCGTGGCGTCCGGCGCGTCGGGGTCGCTTCTGCTGGCCGTGGCCGCCGCCGCGCTGGCCGTCGTCCTGCTGCGCCGCGGCCTGCGCCGGCGGCGGCTGACCGCGGGTGGGCCGGCCGAGCGGATCACGGGTGCGTGGTTCGAGTTCACGGATGCGTTGCGGCTGGCCGGGCGGCCGGTGCCGGGGCATCTGGCGGCGACGGAGGCGGCGGCCTGGGCCACGGCGTCCCCCGGCGAACCCGAGCCGCTGCGACCTGCCGTTCCCCCGGCCGGCTCGGACCTGCCCCCGCTGGACGAGCTGGTCACGGCGGTCAACACGGTCGCGTTCGCGCCCGGCGCCGCGGACGACGAGCAGGCGCTGCGGGCCGGCACCCAGGCTGTCGCGTACGCCGACGCGGTGCGCGCCCGGCTGCCGTGGTGGAAACGGGCGTGGTGGAGCGTGCACCCGGGTCCGCTGCGGTGGCACCGGAAGTGAAGGGGAAGTGAACCGGGGCGGTTCCTGGGTACAAGACCGGCCATGAAGCTCGGCCTGCGGCTGACCACGGCCGCCCTGCTCGCCGTCGCGGTGCTCGTACCGTTCGCGCTGCTGGCCGTCCTCGTCGTCGGCGGCTGGGCCCCGCTGCACGACGGCGACGCCGCGATCACCGACGCCCTGCACTCGTGGGCGCTCACGCATCCGGGCTGGCGCAACGCCGCCGTGTGGTGGACCAACATCTTCGGGCCGACGCCGCTGCGGGCCGCCGCGCTGGGGCTGGTCGTGTGGCTGCTGGTGCGCCGGGCCAAGCGGCTGGCGCTGTGGGTGGTCGTCACCATGGTCACCGGCGGTGTGCTGGGGGCCGTGCTGAAGCTGCTCGTCGGCCGGAACCGCCCGGACCTGCTGGACCCGGTGGCGCGGGCGACCGGGTATTCGTTCCCGTCCGGGCACGCGCTGAACGCCGCGCTCGCCGCCGGGGTGTTCGTGCTGGTGCTGCTGCCCGTGGTGCGGCGGCGGTGGGTGCTGTGGACCGGCGCGGCCCTCGTCGCCGGCCTGACCGGCCTGACCCGGATCTTCCTCGGGGTGCACTGGACCAGCGACGTGGTCGGCGGCTGGCTGCTGGGCGTGATGGTGGTCGCCGCGACGGCCGTGGCGTTCACCCGGCGCAGGCTGGACTCCGTCGTGGAGCAGGGCGTGGAGCCGGCCGTCGCGGACTCGCCCGAGGCCGCCGGGTCCAAGTGATGCGCGGGGATGCGTAACGGGAGCGTCGTTCGGGTAAGACCGCCGCCATGTCGGATGTCGCGGTTCAGGTGCTCAAGCGGGTGCTGCTCCCCGTCGCTCTGTTGTTCGGCGTGATGGTCGCGCTCGGTCTGCTGATCACGAAGGTCATGCTGCACGTGTGGCCGCTGACCGCCGAGGACTCGATCAACCGGGAGCTGGAACGCGACCGTACGGGCGAGGGCAACGCCGTCTCCGGGTTCTTCAGCATGGTCGGCAGCACCCCGGTGATCATCGGGGTGACCGCGCTGGCCGCGATCGTGCTGCGGCTGACGCTCAAGCGCTGGCGGGAGCCGATCTTCCTGTGCACGGCGGTCACCGCCCAGGCGCTCGTCTTCTTCCTCACCACGCTGGTGATCGACCGGCGCCGGCCGTCCGTCGGCCACCTGGACAGCTCGCCGCCGACGTCCAGCTTCCCGTCGGGGCACACCTCCGCGTCGGTCGCGCTCTACGTCGGGCTCGCGCTGGTGCTGTCGCTGCTGGTGCAGCGTACGGGCCTGAAGGCGGCCTGCTGGCTCCTGGTGCTCGTACCGGTCGCGGTGGCCGTGGCCCGGATGTACCGCGGCATGCACCACCCCACCGACGTGCTGGCGTCCTTCCTCAACGGCGCGGTCTGCGTGTGGGTGATGGCGCGCGCGTTCCTCGACCGCAGCGTGCGCTGGGCCCGGGAGCACAACCCGGCGCGCCGCCTCGCCCACGGCTGACGCCGCACGCCCCCTGCCGGCGGGTTGATCTGGCAGGATCCCGGGGATGTTGCTGCGGCGTGCGCGGGGGGCGTCGGCGCTCCTGCTGGCCGCGGCCGGTGTGGCGCTGACGGCGGCGACGCTGCTCGCCGCGCTGACCGTGTACAGCCGCGCGGTGAGTGAGGCAGGCGTACGGACCGCCGTGGCCGCCGCCGACCCGGCCGAGCTCTCGATCCTCGTCCGCGGCTCGGCGGGCTCCGACCCCGCCCGGCAGCGAGAGTGGGACGTCGAGCTGCGCCGCGCGTTCGGTGGCGGGCTGGGCGGGGTGCCCGTGGGGATCAGCGGTGCCGAGTACGGCGCGGGCTGGGCGTTCGCCGGTCCCGCCGGTGGTGCGCGGCCGGACTCGTCCGGGGTCGCGTACGCGTCGGTCCTGCGCCTAGACGATCTCCCCGCCCACGCCCGGCTGACCGCCGGCCGGTGGGCCTCCCCCGGCGCGTCGCCCGTGCAGATCACGCTCGCCGAGCCGGTCGCGCGGCTCCTGGGCCGGACGGCCGGGGACCGGATCCGGCTGGCCGACCGCCGCACCGGGCGGATCACCGAGGTCGTGGTGGCCGGGGTGTGGCGGCCGGGGAACACCGGCGATCCGTACTGGCGGCTGGCGCCCGAGGTCCTGACCGGGGTACGCCCGCAGTCCGCGACGTACGGGCCGCTCGTCGCGGAACCGGCTGACTTCGGGGCGCACTTCGCCTCCTCCGCGTCCGCCGCGTGGCTGGTGCACCCGCGGCTCGAGGCGGCCACGCTCGACGAGCTGACCCGCGTCGCCGCCGCGGCAGCAGCTGCCGGGACGGGGCTGCCGGAGCCCCGCGGGCTGGACCAGTCGAGGTCGGCCGAGACCGGCCTCCCCGCGCTCGCCGCCCGGCTGACGCGCGCCGATCTGGTCGGCCGGTCCACGCTGGTCACCCCGGCACTGCTGATCATCGTGCTGGCCGGGTACGCGCTGCTGCTGATGGCGGTCCTGCTCGGCGAGGACCGGCGCGGCGAGACGGCGCTGCTGCGGGCCCGGGGTGCCTCGCGCGGCCACCTGGCCGGGCTGGCGGTGCGGGAGGCGCTGGTCGTCGTGCTGCCCGCGGCGGTGCTCGCCCCTGTGCTCGGGGTCGGCCTGGTCGCGCTGGCGAGCCGGGTCCCGGCGCTGGCCGCCGTGCTCGAGCTGCGTCCCCGGCTCACGGCGTCGACCTGGGTGGTGGCGGCGGTGGCCGCGGCGGGGTGCGCGCTGGCCGTCGCGGGACCGGCCGCGCGGCGCGGTCGCGGGTACGCCGCCGAGCTGGCCGCCCGCTCCCGGCCGCGTACCCGGTCCGTGGTGCTGCGCGCGGGCCTCGACCTCGTGCTGCTGGCATTGGCCGTGCTGAGCTGGCTGCAGCTGCGCCAGTACGCGTCCCCGCTGTCGGCCACGGGTTCCGGGGGTGGCCTGGGCATCGACCCGCTGATCGCCGCGGCGCCGACGCTGGGCGTGGTCACGGGTGCCGTGCTCACGCTGCGGCTGTTGCCCCCGGCGGCCCGGCTCGCCGCGCGCCTCGCGGAACGTGTCTCCGACAGCGCCGCCGTGTTCGGTGCCTGGCAGGCCGGCCGCCGCTCGCATGCGGGCCCGATGGTCCTGGTGGCCCTGGCTGTCGCCGCCGGAACGGTCTCGTGGTGCCTGGCCGCCACGTCCGGGCGTTCCGCCGCCGACCAGGCTGATCTGCGTACGGGCGCCGACCTGCGGGTGGTCGAGGCCGGCGTCCCGCCCACGGACCGGCCCGCGGTGCTCGCCGCGTTGCCGGGAGTAACGGCGGCGCTGCCGGGCGTCCGCGCCGACGTTCCTCTCGCCACGGGCGGACCGGCGGCACAGCTCGTCGCGGTGGACGCGGTGACCGGGGCCCGGGTGGTGCGCCTGCGCGACGACCTCGCCGGTGGCGACCCGGACGCACTGTGGCGCAGGCTGGCCGCCGCCCGGCCCGCACCGGCGTACGCCACTGTGCCGCGCCGGGGCACGGTCATTGCGACTGCGGGCGTACGGACGACGGCTGTGATCGCCGACCCCACCGGCGTGCAGGCGCGGATACCGGTCGAGCCGGACACCGGCGGCCGGTTCACGCTGACGCCCCCACCGGGTGCCTGGTCCCTGGCGGGTTTCCTGGTCGAGGCGCCCGCCGCGGCGCCCGGGTTCACCGTGGACTGGCGGATCGAGGGGCTGGACGTGCCGCCGGCCGCACGGGACTGGCAGACGGCGGACCGGGCGTCGACGGGACCGGTGGCGCGGCCCCGCCCCGGCGCCCTGACGGCGACCTACCGGGTGCCGCGGTCGGGCCGGGTGGACTTCGCCGTCGTCCCGGCCACCTCCGCGCCGGTCCCCGTGGCGGCCACCCCCGCCGCGCTCGCCGGGCTGCGGCTGCGGACCGGGCAGTCGACCACCCTGACCGTCAGCGGCGTACGGGTCGACGTCACCGTCGTCGCCACGGTCGCCGCCGTACCCGGCACCGAGGGCGAGCCGGCGCTGCTGGCCGACCTGCCCTCGCTCAACGATCAGTTGCTGGCCCGGCGCGGCGTCGTCCCCGTGCCCCGGGAGTGGTGGCTGGCCACGCGGCCCGCGGAGCACGCCGGCGCGGCGGCCGCCGCGGCCCGGCTGGACGGCGTGGAGCTCGTCGACCGGCGGGCGCTGGCCGCCGCCGGCCGGGATCCGTTCGGGGCCGGCGCCCGCGGCGCGCTGTTCGGCGCCGCCCTGGTCGCCGTGCTGCTGGCCGCGGTCGGGGCGGCGGTCGACGTGCAGGCCACGACCCGGCGCCGGTCGGACGAGCTGGCCGTGCTGCACGCCCTCGGCGCGAGCCCCCGGCTGCTGACCCGGTCCCTGCTCGTGGAGCAGGGGTTCCTCGCCGGGATCGGCGCGCTCGCCGGGCTGCTGGCCGGGGTGCTCGTCGCGATCGCGATGGCGCCGCTGCTGGTGCTCACCCCCGCCGCTGAGCGGCCGGTGCCAGTGCCGCTGGCGGACGTCGAGTGGGTCCGGGCCGCCGGCACCGGGGCGCTGCTCGTCGTCCTCGCGCTCGCATTGACCGCCCTGGCCGGGGCGGGCCTGAACCGCCGGCTCGCAGCAGGTCCGCTCAGCGTGGGGCAGGACCGGTGACCGCCGTGCTGCACCGCGCCCGCGCGTACGCCGGGGAGCTCGCCCTGCTCGCGCTCCTCGCCCTGGTCGCCACCCTGCTGGTGAGCGGGGTGCCGAAGCTGGCCAACAGCTACACCGACGCGGGCCTGCGCGCCGACATCGCCCGGCTGCCGGACACCGTCCGCGACCTGACGTTCCGCAGCGTGCCCGCGGGCTTCGCGCAACGCCCGGACGAGGACGTCGTCCGGGACGGCGCCGACCGGCTGGACGCCTACCGGGAGCGGCTGCCCGCGCCGCTACCGGGCCTGATCGGCGAGCAGTGGTACACCGCGCGGCTCGGGCCGGCCGGGGTCAGCACCGGCGGCGACGCGGCACCGTTCTCCGACAAGTGCCCGCCGAGCCTGTCGGTGCGTACGGTGACCGGCGCCGACCGCGCGATCCGGCTGGTGGAGGGCCGCGCACCCGCCTCGTCCGGCACGATCGAGGCGACCGTGGCGCGCCCGGCGGCCGCCGCCGTCGGCCTGCGGGTCGGTTCCACGTTCACGCTGACCGGCTCGCAGGGCACCGTGCCGGTCCGCGTGGTCGGCATCGTCGAGCAGCTCGACCCCGCGGCGGCGATGTGGTCCGGCATGCCCCTCACCCGGACCGCCTGCCCGAACCCGGGCGACGGCGCGGTCGTGCAGGCCGGTCTGCTCACCGACCCGGCCGGCATCCGGTTGGCCGCCGACCGCACCGACGACGTGGTGCACGAGTGGCGGTACCGGCTGAACGAGGACCGTCTGTCGGCCCGGGACGTGCCCGCGCTCACCGCGGCCGTGGCGTCCGCCCGGCGCAACGCGCCGCCGCTGACCGTCCTCGCCGGCGACCTCGAGGCGGCGCTGGGCCGCTACTCGCGGGAGCAGAGCGCCGTGGCCGCGCTGCTGGCCGTCGTGCAGACGGGCGTCCTGGCGACCCTGCTGGGCCTGACGGCGCTCGCCGCGGGGCTGGTCGCCGACCGGCGCCGCGCCGAGTTCGCCCTGATCCGGGCGCGCGGCGGCGCCGCCGCGACCATCGGTGGACGGCTGCTGACCGAGACCCTGCTCGTCGTGCCGGCCGCCGTGCTGGCCGGCCGGCTCGCCGCGGCCCAGCTGCCCGGCCGCGCGCCCGCGCACGGATGGCTGCCGCTGCTGGCGGTGGCCGCCGTGGCGACCCTGACCGCGCCGGTGCTGGCCACGGTGACGCAACGGCACCCGGCCTTCACCGGCCGGCGGCGTGACCTCGCCCGGTCCCGCCCGTCGGCGCGGCGCCTGGTCGCGGAGGCGTTCGTGGTGCTGCTGGCGGTGCTCGGCGTGCTGCTGGTACGCCGTCGCGGCCTGGCCCCCGGCGACGCCGTCGACCCGTACCTGGTGGTGGTGCCGGTACTGCTCCCGGTGGCGGCGGCGCTGATCGTCCTGCGGCTGCTGCCCTGGCCCCTGCGGCTGGCCGGCCACCTGGCCGCGCGCTCCCGGGGCGCCGTGCCGTTCCTCGGCCTCGCGGGGGCGGGGCGCGGCTCACCGGTGCACGTCGCGCCGCTCGCGGTGCTCGTGGTGGCGGTCGCCACCGGCGTCTTCACCGGCACGGTGACCGGCTCGATCGCCGACGCCCGCGACCGCGCGACGGACCTCGAGGTGCCCGGCGACGTGCTGATCACCGGCGGCGGTTTCGGGCCGGGCACCGGGCAAGGGCTGGCCGCCGTACCCGGCGTGCGGGCGGTGGCGCCGATGTGGTCGGACACCGCGTCGCTGGACCCGGCGCGAGGCCAGGTGCGGGTGCTCGTCGTCGACGGCCCGGCCCTGGACCGGGTGCTCCGGCACAGCCGCAACGACCTCCGGCTGCCGTCCGCGCTGACCCGGCCCGTCCCCCGCGGCGGCCCCGTGCCCGCGCTGGTCTCGCCGGACCTCGCGTCGCAGATCGGCGACGACAGCACGGTGGACGTCCAGGGCACGGAGTACCGGTTCCGGATCGCCGCGGTCGCCACGGAGGTGCCGGGGCTGGGCGTGGGTGCGCAGCGGTTCGTCGTGCTGCCCGCGGGTGCGCTGCCCGTACCGGCCGGGCGGCCCCTGTGGTTCAACCGCTTCGTCGTCGCGGGCGCCGGCGCGGACCCCGCGGCGCTGCGCCGGGCCGGCGACGCCGGGCAGCTCGGGTACCTGACGGGCGGGCTCGGGCGAGCGCCGGCGGACTGGGCGCTCCCGCCGACGACCGTCACGACCTGGGACGGCCGGCGGGCGGAGCTGGAGGACAACGGCGTCAACCGGGTGCTCAGCTTCACCTTCGCCGCGGGTACGGCCGGCGCGGTCCTGCTGGCGCTGCTGGCCGTCGCGTTCGCGGTGCTCGCCGGCGCGCCGGGCCGGGGCGTCACGCTGTCCCGGCTGCGCACCCTGGGGCTCTCCGCGGCGCACGGGCGCCGGCTGCTGCTGTACGAGCTCCTGCCGCTGCTCGCGGTCGCGCTGCTCGCGGGTGGCCTGATCGGCGTCGCGCTGCCGCGGCTCCTCGGGCCCGCGCTCGGACTGTCCGGATTCACCGCGGGGGTGGCGACCCGCGAACGCATCGATCCCGCGCTCGCCGGCGGCGTGCTCGCCACGGTGCTGCTCGCCGTCGGAGCGGCGCTGCTGGTGGAGAGCCTCGCGAACCGCCGGATGCGGCTGGGCGAGACGCTGCGGCTCGGAGAGGAGTACCGATGACCGAGGACCTCGCCGGCCTGGAACGCCGGGCGGCGCAACGGGCGGCCGCCCGGGCGGGCGGCGCGGACCGGCTGGCCGGGCACATCGTCTGCGACGGCCTGGTACGGATCTACCGCACCGACGGTGTCGAGGTGGTCGCCCTGCAGGGCCTCGACCTCGTCGTGGACCGCGGGGAGCTGGTGGCGATCGTCGGGGCGTCCGGCTCCGGCAAGTCCACGGTGCTCAACATCCTGTCCGGGCTCGACGTACCCACCGCCGGGGTGGCGCGCGTCGCCGGGTACGACCTGCTGACCATGTCGGCGAAGAGCAGGCTCGCGTACCGGCGGCACACCGTGGGCTTCGTGTGGCAGCAGACCGCACGCAACCTGCTGCCGTACCTGGACGCGCGGGAGAACGTGGAGCTGCCCGTACGGATGGCCCGGGGCAGTCGCCGCGCGGCCCGCGCCCGTGCCGGGGAGCTGCTCGAGCTGGTTGGGCTGGCCGACCGCGCCGACCGGCGGCCCGGGCGCCTCAGCGGCGGCGAGCAGCAGCGCTGCGCGGTCGCCGTGGCGCTGGCCAACGACCCGGAGGTGCTGTTCGCCGACGAGCCCACCGGCGAGCTGGACGAGGCGACCGCGGCGGAGGTCTTCGGCGCGCTGCGGACCGTGAACGCCGAGCTGGGCGTCACCGTGGTGGTCGTGACCCACGACCGCGCCGTCGCGGGTGAGGTGCGCCGTGCCGTCGCGATCCGGGACGGCCGGACCGCCGCGGAGGTACGCCGCTCCGCGCGCCGCGCCACCGACGGCACGGAGGAGCTGGTCAGCGAGGAGTACGCGGTGCTGGACCGCGCCGGCCGCCTGCAGTTGCCGGCCGCGTTCGTCGAGGCGCTGACGCTGCGCGACCGGGTACGGCTGACCCTGGAACCCGATCACGTGGCCGTACGGCCCGGCGAGGAGCGCTGATGCCGGACACAATCATCCGGGTCACCGGCGTGGGGCGCGACTTCCCGGCCGGCGACGGCGTCGTGCACGCGGTCCGCGGCGTGTCGTTCACCGTGGCGCGTGGCGAGCTCGTAGCCGTCCGCGGCCGGTCCGGCGCGGGCAAGTCCACCCTGCTGAACCTGATCGGCGGGCTGGACCGGCCGACCGCGGGCCGGGTAGAGGTGGCCGGGCACGACGTGGGCGCGGCCGCCGAACGGGACCTGCTGGAGCTGCGCCGCTCCACCATCGGCTTCATCTTCCAGTCGTTCGGGCTGATCCCCATCCTGTCCGCGGCCGAGAACGTCGGCGTGCCGCTGCGGCTCGCGCGCCGCTCTCCCGCCGAGCGCGAGCAGCGGGTCGCGGTGCTGCTGGAGCTGGTCGGGCTGGGCGCGCACGCGGCGCAGCGGCCGTACGAGATGTCCGGTGGCCAGCAGCAGCGCGTCGCGGTGGCGCGGGCGCTCGCGAACGATCCGCAGGTGCTCATCGCCGACGAGCCGACCGGTCAGCTGGACTCCGACACCGGCCGCTCCATCATGGACCTGCTCCGCGCGGTGGTCGACGCGCGCGGGATGACGGCGCTGGTCGCCACCCACGACCCAGGGCTGATGGACCGCGCCGACCGGGTTCTCACCCTGCGCGACGGCACGCTCGTGGAGGAGGGTCAGTAGGAGAACGGGTCGTAGCCGTCGTTGTTGCACGTACGGCGCTGAGCGATGCAGTTCCGGACGCGCTGGTTCATCGCCTGGACGTTCCACATCACGAACGCGTCGCCGTGCATCGAGGAGGCGCTGCGCCCCGCCGGGTCGGACGAGAGGTAGTAGCCGGTCTTCGTGCCCGTCGCCCCGTACGCGATGTCGAAGGTCAGCGCCGGGATCCGTGCGGGGTGACCGGCCGGGCAGCCCTGGTCGGTCCCGAACGCCATGTGGTCCTTGTGGTTGGGGCTGTCCAGGTTCTTCCCGTCCCAGCAGTCGGGGAACTGCAGCATGAAGTGGAGTTTGGCCGGCTTGCCGCAGATGGGCCAGTTCCCGTTGTCGCTGCGGGCGTACCCGTCGATGTCCCCCGGCCCGTAGAAGGCGCAGTAGAACTGGCCCTGCGCGCCGCGCGGGGTGGGTTGCTTCTTCTTGGCGTCACCGGCGATCAGGCGCAGGCCGTTCGGCATCGGCATGATGCCGTCCGAGTTCCTCCTGATCGACCGGTAGTAGACCCGGAAGCCGGTGGTCTCGACCGGCTTCTTCGTGGCCGCCTCGTAGAGGGTGGGCACCCAGTAGGCGGAGTGGTCCACGACCGGCTTGCAGGTCGTGGCGGTGAACTTCATCAGATCACCGGCCTTCGTGTACGCATCCACGCGCTCGTTGCCGACGAACGAGTGCATGTGCGAGGCGCCCGGCAGCCCCGGGAAGACGATCGGGTCGTCCGCCTTCCGATGGCTGTACCGGCAGTCGGCGCGAAACTCCGGCAGGTTGCCCGCATTGCCGGCGGGCTGGGCCTTCGTGGCCTTGTAGCGGGCCACCTGCGCGTTCCACGCGGCCCGGTCGACGGGAATCCAGCCGTTTCCGGAGGCCTGCCGGGAGACGGGCGACGACGCTGAGGCCGGGGTCGACGCCTTCGCCAGGACGGACGGCGATGGCGACGGTGCCGCGGAGCGCGGGGCCGGCGGGGTGGCTTGCGCGGCCACGGCCGGCCCGGATGTGGCCGGCCCGGACACGGGCCGCTGGGCCGGCTGATGAAACGACACGGCGGCCGTCGCGATGAGCAGGACCGCCCCGCCTGCGGCGGCGACGACCACGCCGCGCCCGCGCCGGGCGTGACGGCCGGTACGCTGCGGCGACGGGTTCTCGACGGGCTTGCGGAAAGTCGGCACGGCGGAATGGTAGGTGGCTCCTGGCCTGCGCCGGGAGGCGCTTAAACCGCAGCAAAGAATGACTGTCCTTCAGGTCAGAATCCGCGAGAAAGCGTTAGCGGCGGCCGCCTCGACGCACGCACTCCGAGAGGCTGGCGCGGGCCGGATACGTTTCCCTGCGTGGAGGACCTGAGACGCCGGCGGACGAGGACGATCGGTATCGCGGCCGTCGGCGCCGTGGTGCTCGCGGCACTCGGTGGCCTCGCCGTGCATCGGATGGAACCGGCCGGGGACTGCACGGTCGAGCAGCTCGCGCTGCCGCCGGGCGACCCGTACAGCATTGTCTTCGCGATGGATCCGGCCGCGCGCTTCGTCGTCGGCCGGACCCTGCGGGAGGCCGGCACGTCCCGCCTCGATCTGGTGATCTGGGACGGCGGCGAGCCGCGCCGGGTCGAGCTGCCGGGCGAGGGCCAGGTGCCGCGCGGCGTCAACGGGAAGGGCGTCGTGGTCGGCACCACGGAGATCCACTCGGCCGCCGGTCCGATCGCCCTCCGGGCCTGGGTGTACCGGGACGGCGGCGTGGCGCTGCTGCCCGGCACCGAGGTGACCGAGGCACTGGCCGTCTCCGACGACGGCATCGTGGCGGGCACCGACGGCAAGCGCCCGGTGCTCTGGCGTCCCTCGGCCGCTGCACCGTCGCCGCTTCCGCTGCCCGCCGGCGGCCCGTCCGAGGGGAAGGCGTACGGCATCAGCGCCGACGGGCGGACGATCGTGGGCGTGCTCGGCGCCGGGCTGACCCACCCGTACGTGTGGCCGGCCGGCGGCGAACCGCGGGAGCTGCCCCTGCCGGTGATCGACGGCGAGCCGGCGATGGGGGCGATCGCCCAGTCGGTCACCGGTGACTGGGTCGCGGGCATGGCCACCACGCGCAGCGACGACGGCGGCGTGCCGGTGCGCTGGAACCTCCGCACGGGCGAGGCGCAGGCGTTCCCGAAGTACGGCCTCGCGGGCGGCACGGTCAGCGCCGACGGCCGCCTGACCGCCGCGGGTGGCGGTGGCCGCGCCGTGCTGCTCGGCGCCCGGAAGACCACGACGCTGCGGCGGCTCGGCGACGCCACCGGTTCCCGGGACATGGCCGAGGCGATCAGCCAGGACGGCCGCAGCATCGCCGGTAACGCGGCGTCGGCGCCCGTCGTCTGGCGCTGCTAGGACAGGTTTTCGACGGTCAGGGACACGTGCCGTTCGAGCAGGGTCGCGGCCAGGTCGGCATCACGGGCCAGGGCCGCCTCCTCCAGCTGCCGGTGCTCGGTCAGGTGGTCGCGGTCCGGGGCGCGCCGGGTCGACCACTGGCGGGCGAGCTCGCCGGCCAGCCAGAGGCGGTCGAACATCTCCAGGAACACCGCGTTGCCGCTGCCCTCCAGCAGGGCCCGGTGGAAGTCGTGGTGTGCCCGTGACCACTCCGGACTGACCTGGTCGTCGCCGGGCCGGTACGCCGGGGTGCGGCTCAGCTGGTGATGGGCGGCCCGGACGCGCGTCTCCCATTCCAGGTCCCCGCGGGCGATCGCCAGGCGCAGGGCGGCCGGCTCGAGGGCGCGGCGCGCCTCGGCGATGTCCTGCCAGCGCCGGTCCGACAGCGCCGGTACGGCGAACCCGCGGTTCGTGAGCCGGTCGGCGAGCCCGTCACCGACGAGGCGCACCAGGGCCTCCCGCACCACCGCGAGGCTCACGCCGTGCGCCGCGGCAAGTTCCTGCGGCTTGAGCGCCTCCCCCGGGGCGAAGTCGCCGCGCAGCACCGCCTCCCGCAGCGTCGCGTACACCCGGCCGGAGAGCATCTCCTTCATGCCCGAACTATAGACCATCTCGCAGATAATCGATTATCAGTGCTACTGTCGATCGCGCTGAGACCCCACCGGAAGGGACCACCCTGATGAACGACCCGTTCGCCCGCCTCCCCGAGGCGGCAACCTTCACCGTCACCAGCACCACCGTCACCGACGGGGCGCCGCTCGGCCGCCCGCAGTACTCGGGGATGTTCGGCATCCCCGGCGGCAAGGACATCTCGCCCCAGCTGTCGTGGTCGGGCGCCCCGGAGGGCACCAGGAGCTACGCCGTCACCGTGTACGACCCGGACGCGCCGACCGGCTCCGGCTTCTGGCACTGGGCGGTCGCGAACATCCCGGCGACCGTCTCGGCACTGCCGGAGGGAGCGGGCGACGACACCGGCACCGACCTGCCCCACGGCGCGTTCCAGCTGCCCAACGACGCGCGGCTGGCCCGGTTCATCGGCGCCGCGCCGCCCGCCGGGCACGGCCCGCACCGGTACGTCATCACGGTGCACGCCCTGGACACCGAGGACATCGGCGTCCCCGCCGACGCGACCCCGGCGAACCTCGGCTTCACCATGGCCGGCCACATCCTCGGCCGCGCCACCCTGACGGCCACCGGCGAGACCCCGGCGCCCTAGGGAACGCCCGGCCGCCACTGCACGAGCGCGGCCGTCGCGTCGTCGCGCAGCTCGCCGTTCTCGTACGAGACGATCGTGTGGATCAGGTGGCGCATCAGCTCCGGCGCCGGGACGTCGCGGCGCATCTCGGCGCGGACGAACGCGGCCAGCCGGTCCTGTCCGAACAGCTCCCCGTCGGCCGAGCGCGCCTCCGTGATGCCGTCGGTGTAGAGCACCAGCGCGTCGCCCGGCTCCAGCATCACCTCGGTGACGCCGGGCGGCCGGGGCAGCATGTGGCCCAGGCCGAGCGGCAACGCGGTCGGGGTGGGCAGCGCCGGCATCGGCCGGTCGCCGCGCAAGTGCAGCTCGGCGGGGTGACCGGCCGCGATCCGGCGGTACGCGCCGGTCGTCGTGTCCAGCTCGGCCAGCACCGCGGTGACGAACGCGCCCGGGTACTGCGCGCGGATCCACTTGTCGATCGACCGGTACGTGTCGGCGAGCCCGAGCCCGCAGCGGCGCGCGTTGCGGTACGTGTTCAGCGTCAGCGTGGTCAGCGCGCTCGCCCCGATGCCGTGGCCCACGGTGTCGAAGAGCGCCACGTGCACGAGGTCACCGTTCGCCGCGTAGTCGAAGGCGTCGCCGCCGACGTCGTAGCACGGCTCGAGGACCGCGGTGACCAGCGTGCCGTTGGCCGCGAACGTCAGCGGCGGCAGCTGGTTCCAGATGATCTCGGCGGCGAGCTGCATGGGCTGGCGCCGGCGCGTCAGCTCGACCGCGTCGCCGTAGAAGCGCCGGCTGGCGATGAGCTCCGCGACCAGGGCCGCGATCGCCTCGAGGTCGCGGCGCAGCGGCTCGCCCGGGTCGGCGTCGAGCCAGACCTCGAGCACGCCGAGACGTTCCGCCCCGTGCAGCAACGGCACCCACAGGCAGGGCTCCGCGTACGCCGTCCGTGTCGTGCTGAAGGCCTGCCCGGCCGGCGTGTCGTCGACCTTGCGCGGCGCGCTGTCCGAGGCGGTCCCGTGCAGCGGCCACAGCGAGATCTGCTCGTAGTCCACCATGAGCGCGGTGATCCGGGCGGCGCCCAGCAGCGGGGCCACCGCGTCCAGGATCGGCGGCAGATCCTCCGGCCGGCTGCGGTGGCGCAGATCGAGCAGACGTCGCACCGCTTCCATGGGGTCGGCCATGCCTTGCTCCCTTCCCCAGGCACCGGTGCGCTCAACCACCGCGCCTTCCGGTTAGGCTCACCTAACATCGACAGGGGGTGGGGTGTGGCGGAGCCGGAGTCGCTGACCGAGCTGCTCGGTGGCCGCCGGGCTGCCCTGGACGCTACCGCGCCGCCGGTGGCGTTCGTCGCGGGGTGGCTGCTCGGTGGACGGTCGCTGGGCGCCGGCGCGGCCGCCGCGGTCGTCGCCGCGCTGATCGTGGCGCTGTGGCGGCTGCGGCACGGGGACCGGCCACGGGCCG
Organism: Nucisporomicrobium flavum; assembly: GCF_016464385.1. Taxonomy (GTDB): domain Bacteria; phylum Actinomycetota; class Actinomycetes; order Mycobacteriales; family Micromonosporaceae; genus Actinoplanes; species Actinoplanes flavus_A. Next base: position 99,188 of record NZ_JADMLH010000017.1, read on the forward strand.
TACTGCTCGGGCTGCTGGGCGTCTGCGTCGCCGCCTTGATCGCCCTGCGGACCGGGCGCGCCGAGGACTTCTTCCTGCTGCAGATCGTCGGCAACGCCGCAAGCGCGCTGGCGTGGACGGTCAGCATCGTGATCGGGTGGCCGCTGCTGGGCGTCATCGTGGGGGCGGTGCTCGGGCAGAAGACGCGGTGGCGGCGCGATCCTGCGCTGCTGCGGGCGTACCGTCGCGGCAGTTGGGTCTGGGTTCTGCAGTATGTCGTGCGGCTGGCGGTGTTCGTGCCGCTGTGGGCGGCGCACGCCGTGGTCGCGCTGGGCGTCGCGCGCGGGCTGCTGACCTGGCCGCTGGTCGCCGCCTGCCTGGCCGTGAGCTGGTGGGTGATCCGGCGCAGCCTGCCGGCGGGCCATCCCGGGCTGCGCCATCCGCGGACGGGCGCGGCGGACGCCCAGCCCCGGTCAGCCGCGGCCGGCGCCGACCATCTCGGGTGAGTCGACGTCCCCGCCGAAACCCTGCCGCTGCATCGCGCCCCACACCGCCTGCCGGCCCCGCACCGCCCCGAGCACCCCGGCGATCTGCCACACCGCCAGAATCTGCCGGTAGCCGAAGTTCTCCAGCACCGCCGCCGCCACCCCGCGGGCCATGTCGCTCCATCGGGGATAGCGGTGGAACGACACCTCCTCGATGAACAGCGAGACCAGGCTGACGAGCAGGCCGTAGCCGTACGCGACCAGCACGAAGCGCCAGGCGAAGCCGACGTCCACGGCGCCGATCCACAGCCCGAGCGGGAGCAGGACGACCGCGGCCAGCTCCACGAACGGCGCCAGCAGCTCGAACAGCACGTAGTACGGCAGCGCGAGCAGGCCGATGCGGCCGTACCGCGGGTTGAGGATCATCCGGCGGTGCTTGCCGAGGATCTCCGCGATGCCCCGGTGCCAGCGGCGGCGCTGCCGGCCCAGCACGCGCAGCGACGCGGGCGCCTCGCTCCAGCTGACCGGCTCGGCGACGAAGATCACGCGGTAGTCGTGCCGCCGCGTCTCCCGCAGGTGGTGGTGCAGGCGGACGACCAGCTCGGCGTCCTCACCGATCGTCTCCGGGTCCAGCCCGCCGACGGCGACGACGAGGTCACGGCGGAACACGCCGAACGCGCCGGAGATCACCACCAGGCCGCCGAGGCGGGACCAGCCCGTACGGCCCATGAGGAAGGCACGCAGGTATTCGACGACCTGCACCCGTACCAGCCACTGCCGCGGCATGCGGACGTCGACCACGCGGCCGCCGACCACCCGGCAGCCGTTGGCGATCCGGACCACCCCGCCGCACGCCGCGACGCGCAACGGGTCGTCACCGAACGGCTTGGCGACCGACAGCAGCGCGTCCGGGTCGAGCACCGAGTCGGCATCGACCATGCAGACCAGCGGGTGCCGGGCCAGGTTGATGCCGACGTTGAGCGCGTCGGCCTTGCCGCCGTTGGTCTTGCGCACCACGGTCAGCGTCTGCGGGTTCGCGCGGGCCACGTGCACCGAGAGCACCTGCGACCGGTACGGCACCTCCGACGGCACCACCCGCGGCACCTCGACCAGGTCGAAATGGGCCCGCAGCTGCTCGAACGTGTCGTCGGAGGAGCCGTCGTCCACGACCACGACCTCGTAGCGCGGATATCGCAGCGCGGTCATCGCCTGCACCGCCGCCACGATGCTCGCGCCCTCGTTGTGCGCCGGCACGATCACCGACACCGGCAGGGTCAGCGGGCTGCGGAACATGTCGTCGGCGCCGGCGAACGGCACCCGCCGCAGGTGCCGGGCGAACTCCAGCCCCGCCATCACCATGAGCACCAGGTAGCTGCTGTTCAGCGCGACGAAGTACCCGAAGATCGCGAGGTCGGTCCCGCGCAGGATCTCGCGGACGATCCCCTCGCTCACGCGGCGGCCCCCACCCGCTCGCCCCGCAGCACCTCGGCCATGGCCAGCGCCTCCCGGGCGTGGGCGGCAGCGCCGGAGAACCGGGTGTGTGCCCCCGACCGCTCGGCCTCCTCGCCGTCCACGACCTCGCGCAGGGCGTCGATGCCGGCCGGGCCCAGCCGGCGCAGCGCGTGCGCCGCCTCGTGCGCGACCTGGTACGCGTCGTCGCCGAGCACCTCCACCAGCGCGGGTACGGCCGCAGCCGCCCCGAGGTCACCCAGCGCCCGGGCGGCGGCGGCGCGCAACGGGGTGGGCCGGGACCCGCGCAGCGCCTGACTCAACGGCTCCAGGGCGGAGCGGGTACCGAGCTTGCCGAGCGTGGTAGCGGCGGACACCCGGACGTCGAGGTACGTGTCGTCGCTCAGCACCCGGGCGATGCGCTTCACCGAGCCGGCGGCACCGAGCAGGCCGAGCGCGTCCAGGCAGACCGCGCGGACCCGGGCCTGCGGGTGATCCAGGGCGGCGGACAACGTCACCTCCGCCTCGGGCCCGAGCTGCACCAGCGTGTGCGTGGCCAGCAGCGACGGTACGGGGTCGGAACGGTCCAGCGCCGCGATGATCCTCCAGGCGGCCGACGGGTCGCCGATGCGGCCGAGCGCGCGGACGGCGACGACCCGTACCTCGGCGTGCCGGTCGGTGAGCAGCCGGCACAGCTCCGGCACGGCCCGGCGCAGCTCCAGGTCGCCGAGGACCTGCGCGGCCCGGGCCCGGCGGACGCGGCTGCGGCTGCGCAGCCGGCCGAGGGCGGTACGCGCGGCGCCACGGCGCAGGAACACCGAGACGAGCCCGAGGTGAGCCTCCCCGCGAAGCTTGCCCAGCAGCGCGAGCGCGTGCGGCTCGGCGGCCCGCCAGGCGTCGTCGGGGATCGCGACCAACTCGTCGCCGCCCTCCTCGCCGTTCTCGGCCACGAAGGCGAGCAGCGCGCGCCGCGGCTGGGCGGCGAGCCGGGCGAGCGTACGCTGCCGGCGCCGGCGGCTGAGCCGGACGACGACGATCGCCAGCGCGGTCACCGCCACGATCCCGGCCAGGACAGCGATGACGACCGTGAACAGCCACAGCATCAGCCGGCCACCCGGGCCAGCGCGGCCTCGACGCGTTCGAGCAGCTCGCGCGGGCTGAACGGCTTCACCACGTAGTCGGTCGCGCCGGCCGCGTACCCCTGTTCCAGGTCCTGCGGGCGGGCCCGCGCGGTGAGCAGGATGATCGGTACGTCCGCGGTCAGCGGGCCGGCGCGCAGCTCGCGGCAGACCTCGATGCCGGACATCCGCGGCATCCGCACGTCGAGCAGCACGAGGTCCGGCGGGTGCGCGCGGGCCTCCCGGAGGGCCGAGACGCCGTCCGCGACCCCGATCACGGTCAGACCGCCCTTGGCGAGCTTGTACGCCACCAGGTGCCGGATGTCCGGATCGTCCTCGACGAGCAGGATCGTGCTCACCCGTCCCCCCGGTTGCCGAGCCGATCGCTGACCTGCCCAACATATCCGTTTTGCACGCTCCGGTCGGACCGAACGGGAGCAATGCGGTAACCGGGAACCGGGTCCCTCAACCGCCTCCCCACGGCGTCCGATAGAGGCTCCGTGCACATCACCCGGTGGTTCGGCTCCCCTGGCCGGCGCGGCTTCGCCGTCGCGGGCGCCGTGCTGACCCTGGGGCTGGGTACCGGGGCCGCCGCGGCCACCGGACTGGCCGACGCCCATCGGGACGCGGCCGCCGCCACCCTCGAGCTGCGGACCGCGACCGTACGCGGCGCCCTCGACACGACGTTCCAGCACTACGCCGACACCGTCGAGGCGATCGTCGCGGCCGCCGCGACCCTGCCTCCCGCCGGCCTGGCCCCGACCGTGACCCGGCTGGTCGCCGACCCGCCCGCGGGCGCGCAGCAGATCGTGCTGATCGACGCCAAGCGGGCCGTGCTCGTCCAGCGCAGCCTCGACGGCACCACCCCGGCGCCGCGTACGCACCTGGACCCGGAGCCCGCCCTCGCCGCCGCCCTGGACCGCTCCCGGGACACCGGCCGTCCGGCCGCCGGCCCCGCGCACGTGCTGCCCGCCGACCGCGACCTCCCGCCCGCCCACCGGCAGCAGGCCTTCGACCTCGTCGCCCCGGTGCACGACGGCACGTTCCGCGGCTGGGTCGTCGTCAGCGTCCGCGCCGGCGACCTGCTCGTCGAATCCCTGCGCGCCGCCGGGGTGACCGGCGTGACCGCCTCCCTGACCTCGACCGGCGCCGAGGGCACCGCCCGCGAGCTCGCGCGCTGGCCGTCCGGCGCCCCGCTCGACGGGACCGGCGCCACGATCGACGTGGCGCTGGCCGGCCACACCTGGCAGGTGCTGGTCCAGCCGGTGCAGGAGACCGCCGTGGACGCCGCCGCGACCACCGCCATGCTCGGCGCGGTGACGCTCAGCTTCCTGCTCGCCGGCACCGTGCTCGCCGCGGAGACGCGCCGGCACAAGGTCGCGGGCCGGGTCCGCCGCTACTCCCCCGCCGGGCAGGACCGGACGCAGGCGACCGCGCTCACCGACGCCGCCCCGACCAACTTCGCCACACTGACCGACTTCGCGGCGGTGGCCGGCGAGCATCTGCTCAGTCCGCTGCACGCCATCGCCGGCTACAGCGAGCTGCTCCGCGAGGAGACCGGCCCGCACCTGGACGAGGCGTCGCGCGGGTTCCTCGACCGCATCGGCGGCAACACCCGGCGCCTGCTGGGTACGGTCGACGAGCTGGTCGCGTACGCCTCGGCCAAGGACGCCGCGCTCAAGCCGGAACCGGTCGACACCACCACGCTGGCCCTCGGCGTCGTCGCGGCCCGCCTCGACGCGATCGAGGGCCGGCGCCCCGGCATCGACGTCGGGGACCTGCCCCCGGTTCTGGCCGACGCCGAGCTCCTCGGCGAGGTCCTGGGCCGGCTCGTCGACAACGCGGCCCGCTTCGTCCGCCGGGGCGCGACGGCCGGCATCACGATCGGCGCGCGCGAGCACACCCCCGGCTGGTGGCGCATCGAGGTCGCGGACCGCGGGATCGGCGTACCGGACGACCACCGCGCCCGCATCTTCGCCCCGTTCCACCGGGCACCCTCCGCGCACGGCTACCCCGGCCCGGGCCTGGGACTCGCGGTCTGCCGCACCATCGTCGCGCGCCACGGCGGCGAGATCGGCGTCGACCCGAACCCGGGCGGCGGCAGCATCTTCTGGTTCACCGTGCCGGCCACGACGGCGACCCCGGCGCCCGGCCCCGAGCTGCTCGCCGCCGACCTGACCTGACCCGGCCCGCCGCCGTGACCGGCGCACCGAAGCCGGTGGGTGGCCTAGTCTCGACGGCATGGTGGCGCAGGCGAGCAGGCTCAGGAACGTCCGGTACGACATCCGCGGCCCGGTGCTGCGGCGGGCTCAGGAGCTGGAGAGCGCCGGCCATCGGATCCTCAAGCTGAACCTGGGCAACCCCGCGCCCTGGGGGCTCGCCACGCCGGAGCCGATCGTCGCCGACATGGTGCACAACCTGGCCGACGCCGAGGGCTACAGCGACGCGCGGGGCATCTACTCGGCCCGGGTCGCCGTTGCGCAGTACTACCAGACGCTCGGCGTGGAGAGCGTCCAGCCCGACGACGTGCTGCTGGGCAACGGCGTCTCGGAGCTCATCGTGATGTCGTTGCAGGCGCTGCTCAACACCAGCGACGAGGTGCTCGTGCCGAGCCCGGACTACCCGTTGTGGACGGGCGCGGTGACGCTGTGCGGTGGCCGGCCGGTGCACTACCGCTGCGAGGAGTCGCTGGGCTGGGAGCCGGACCTGGAGCACGTCGCGGCGCAGGTCACGCCGAACACCCGGGCCATGGTGATCATCAACCCGAACAACCCGACCGGCGCGGTCTACTCGCGGGAGACGCTGCTGGGCCTGCTCGACATCGCCCGCCGGCACGATCTGCTGGTCCTGGCCGACGAGATCTACGACAAGATCCTGTACGACGACGCCCGGCACGAGTGCGCGGCGGCGCTCGCCCCGGACCTGCTGGTGCTGACGATGAGCGGGTTGTCGAAGACGTACCGGGCAGCGGGTTTCCGCTCCGGCTGGATGGCACTCAGCGGCCCGTTGCACCGGGCCACCGAGTACGTGGAGGGGCTGCAACTGCTGGCCAACATGCGGCTGTGCCCCAACGTTCCGGCGCAGCACGCCGTGCAGACCGCACTGGGCGGCTTCCAGAGCATCAAGACGCTGATCCGCCCGGGCGGGCGCCTCTACGAGCAGCGCAACCACGCCTGGCGCAAGATCAACGAGATCCCCGGCGTGGACTGCGTGAAGCCCGAGGGCGCCCTGTACCTCTTCGCCCGCCTGGACCCCGAGGTCCACAAGATCCGCGACGACCAGCGCCTCATCATCGACCTGCTGGAGCAGCAACTGATGCTGCTCTCCCACGGTACGGGCTTCAACCTGCCCACCCCGGACCACATCAGGATGGTGTTCCTGGCACCGGTCGACGTCCTCGACGACGCCACCGACCGCCTGCGCCGCTTCCTGGAGACGTACCGTCAGTAGGGGGTAGATCGAACTCAGCGATCGTGCGGAACCGTTGCGCTGAGTCCGAGAAGATCCCACCGGTTCCCGGCGATGTCGAGGAAGACGGCGACCCGGCCGTACGGTTCGGCACGAGGACCACGGACGAACGTCACCCCCGCCTCGGTCATCCTCCGGTACGCCGCATCGAAGTCGTCTACCCGAAGAAAGAACCCGACCCGGCCGGCCACCTGATCACCGACGGCCGCGGCCTGGCGTTCCCCGTCCGCACGAGCCAGCAGAAGCCCCGTCTGCGCACCCGGAGGACGAACAACCACCCACCGCTTGGGCCGCCCGTCATTGGTGAGCGACGGCGAATCCTCGACGAGCTCGAAGCCGAGCACCCCGGTGAAGAAGGCGATGGCGGGGTCGTACTCGTCAACGATCACGGCAACCAGATCAATCCGCACCGCGACAGCGTAGGCACTTGCCGTACCGACCGCCTCCACGCCCGCCGACCAAGTCATCGGAAGGTCAGAGGCGTGTCACCGGCACCTGTAGTCTCGCCCGCGTGAGTCTGAAGGTGATCGAAGGCCGGCTGATCGAGACCCGGGTCGGAACAGGTGTGGAGCGGCGCGTTTTCGGCGAGTTCGTCGGACCGCGCGGGGAGCTCGCGTCGTATGCGTTCGGCTGGACGACCGGGTCCGATCAGGATGTCGCCCGGCTCACGGTAGGGATCGGGGCCGGGAACCCCGGCGGTGCCAGTTTCCATGCGGTTGTCTTCGAGAACGAGGGAGGCTATGCCTGCTCGCTCGTCGACGAACCGTTCGAGCGCGTACCCGAAGGTGGACCCGACCTCAGCGCGGCCGAGGCCCGCGCCCACGAAGACCTGCCGTTCATCTGGTGGGTGGTGGACCGCGTCATGGAGCGCGACCGCCGCGCACGGTGGATGAAGCACTGGCTGCTGGGCACCACAAGCATGCAGACCGGGCAGGTCTTCGACCGGTCGGAACCGATTCTGTCCGTCAGGCACAACGCCGACGACGGACTCTGGCAACTCATCGGCGCCAGCGACGCCGACCCCGCGACGGGCCGGCTCAGCCACCTTCACCACGCCGTGGAACACGATCTCACGCTGCTCGACGTGCTCGACCTGGAACCCGGTGAAAGCGCCTACCGAACCGGGCGGGATGCTCCTTGGACCAGCGAGCCGTCCTGAACCGAGCACCAGGATGACCTGCAATTCGCGGCTCCCTATGGCCTCTGGTTCGGTGTGGTGACCGCCCGCTCCCACGCGCGCGGGGCGCTGACCTCGGCCCAGCTCTGGCCGAAGGTCATTCGGCGCAGTGGCGCCGCCATGCTGCAGAAGCGGAACCACGTACGGCTGCAGAACATCTCGACCGGGTTGCTCAGCAGGCCCTGGCGGAGCGTTCTCAGCGCCAGGTCCACCGCGTGGAAGCCGTATTCGCGCATCTCGGACTCGTAGTCGCCGATCGCGTCGAGGAGGGACAGCTCGCCTCGGGCGGCCCGCGACAGCTGGCGAGTCAGCAGGGCGGCGTCGCGCAGGGCGGTGTTGGCGCCGTTGCCACCGGTCGGGGGCATCCCGTGCACGGCGTCACCGAGGACGGTGATCCGGGAAGGCTTCCAGGGGGCCGGGCGGTCGGAGGCCAGGAACGGGAACGCGCTCACGTCGCTTGCTGGGCACCGGTCGACGAGCTGCTGCAGCGCCGGGTGCCAGCCGGCGATCAAGCCGGCGAGGTGGGCCTTGAGCCGGGCACCGTCGAGGCGTTCCGGATGCGCGGGGAACAGGTCGTTGCGGGCGACGAAGGCGCACAGCAGGTAGTCGTCGCCTGCCGGTTGCCGGCGTTGGAACGCCGAGGTGAACAGGAAGCACGGCGCCGCTCCCGAGACGAGGTTCATGCCGTGACCGAGCCGGGTGGGCAGCCAGGTCCGCGTGTCGCTGGTGAGCGGGATCTTGAGTCCGACCCCGACTGCGTGAGTGTCGCTCCGGACGGCGCCGGGCAGATATTGCGCGCGCAGGCGGGAGTTGATCCCGTCGGCGCCGACGAGGACGTCGCCCGTGGCCGAGGTGCCATCGGTGAAATGGGCGGTGGGGCGGCCGGCGGTGAAGTCGTAGCGTTCGAACGTCCTGCCGTAGTGGACCGCGTCGCCGAGCCCGTCCAGGAGGATGCCACGCAGCGTGTGGCGGTCGACGGGGTACGACCGTTCGGCGGGGTCGGAAATGTCGGGGTACATGATCTCGTCCTCGACGACCACCCACTCGCGAAGGTCGGTACCGAGGAAGCCGAAGCCGCCACCGGGGCGGCCCGCGGTGTCCAGGAACGCCTGCCACTGCGGGTCCGGCAGGCATGCGCGCAACGACCGGCTCCCGGCTGGGTTGATCGCCAGCCGGTAGCGATCCAGGCGGTCGTCGCGATGTGCGTCGCGCTCGTACACGGCGACCGCGACACCATGTCTGCGCAGGCCCTGCGCGAGCGCGAGACCGCCGATGCCACCGCCGATGATGATGACGTCATTCATTCCGGGGCCCCCGGGAGTAGAGGTCGCACAGCTGCTCGACGACGGCCTCGGCCGTATCGGGACGCAGGCGGACGCCCTTGAGGGTGGCGATCACCAGCTCGACGCTCGCGTCGACGTCGAGGTCGACCGACCAGGTCCGTTGCCGGATGCCTTCTTCGAACAGTGCGACGAGCGCGGCTCGCCAACCCTGTTCGTCGTGCCTGATGGTGGCTGCCATGGACGCATGGCGGCGGGCGCGCAGATCAAGCTCGTCGAGAACGATGAAGAGGTCGGGTCGTTCTACCATCGCCGCGGCTATCGCCTCCAGGTGGTGGCGAAGCCGCGCGGCGGGTTCCAGGTCGGTCTGCATGGTCCCCTCGAGTTGGCTGGTGACGTGCTCGAGCACAGCGGCGATCAGCTCCTCCTTGGTCCGGAAGTAGTGATGCAGCGTGGAATGGTCGATGCCCACGGCCGCAGCGATCGGCCGCAATCGGAAGCCCTCGAGACCTCGCTCGGCGATCGCCGAGGACGCCGCACGGATCAGTGCCTGACGACGGTGTACCTGGTCGGTCATTCCCCGCACCCCATGCTCCACCAACTGGTTGGTTGAACCGTACCCGACAACGGGGCGGCTTATCAACCAACTGGTTGGTGGAGGTGGTTGGATTCAGAGGTTCATCGCGTAGACGCGCACCGGGCGGCCCGTGTCCGGCTGCACGGTCTCCCGCTCCAGCGCCATGCCCAGCTTGACCATCACCCGCGCGGACGCCTCGTTGCCGGCGACGTGGATGCTGACCAGCCGTCGCAGGCCGGGCGAAGCGCGGGCATGAGCGACCACGGCCCGCGCCGCCTCGGTGGCCAGACCCTGACCCCAGTACGCCCGGCCGAGCCGCCACCCGATCTCCACGGCCGGCATGATCTCGGGCAGGAACGCCGGTACCGCCAGCCCGGTGAAGCCGGCCAGCTCGCCGGTCTCCTTGACCTCCGCCGCGTACAGGCCGAAGCCGCGCTCATCCCAGTGCCGCTCATAGGCGGCCAGGCGCTCGGCGGTCGCGGCGCGGTCCAGGGTGCGCCCGTCATGGATGAAGCGCATCACCTCGGGCTGCGCCGTGATGGCGGCGAACCCGTCCAGATCGTCGTCCCGCCAACGGCGCAACAGCAGCCGGGGAGTCTCGAGCGACGTGGCGGCACCGGGGTTCGTCGAGGCAGGCACGCCCCTTCGTAGCATCCCGGCCTCGCCGCGGCGATGCATTTTCAGTGCGAGCGCAGCAGCTGGTGGATTCCGTACACCGGGCGATAGCCGAAGCTTTCCGCGGCAGCGCCGGAATCATAGACGCGGTCGAGCGTACGGGGCAGCGGCCAGTTCCTCTCCCGGAACGCGGCAGCGATCTCGGGGAGCCGTGCCGCGATCAGCCCGGCCGCATCGTCGTTCAGGGCGGGACAGTCCGCGCGGGTGAAGGGGTAGGGCCCGGCGATGGTGAAGGTGCCGGTGACGGCGGGTTGCCCGGTGAGGCGTACGACGGCTGCCACGACATCGTCCAACGCCACGGCTCGATGCAAGAAGTTCCTGGCCAGTACGGGCAGCGGCTCCGGGAAGCACCGGGCGATACGCAGGCTGACCGCCGGGATGCCGGCCGTGGCGACCAGCCGCTCGGCGGCGAGCTTCGTCTCGTCGTAGATGTCACGCGGGCGGGGTTCCAGTGCCTCGTCGACCCACACCGCCCGGCCGGCGGGTACCAAGGCGTGCCCGTAGACGCTGGTGCTGCTGATGTAGACGATGCGCCGGGCACCCCGGCGGCCGGCTTCTTCGAGCAGCGCCTCGGTGGCGCCGACGTTGACGGCCCGGAACTCCCCGTCGTCGACCCGGCCTACGTGCGGCGCGTGCAGGGCGGCGGCGTGCACCACGAGCTCGGACCGCTCGAGTGCGGCACGGCGGACCTCCGGGTCTCGGAGGTCACCGAGGAAGCTGGTCCGGGGGCCCGGCACCCGGTCGACCCCCTGAACGACCCAGCCGTCCGCCTCAAGCGCCGCCGCAATCGCCGCGCCGACGCGGCCCGAGGTGCCCGTGACCGTCGCGACGCGGAGCGCTGGTTGATGTTCGCGCACGGATCATTGTGACTACGCATCGGCGATCTCGGTGCCCTTCTCGTCCAGCATGTGCTCCGACCAGTACTTGTCCCACTTGTCGTCGACGTGCTGGGGGACCTTGCCCGCGGGATAGCGGACGTAGCCGGCCGGCGGGTCCTGCCCGTCCGGGACGCACGCGCCACCGGTGGTGCTGCGGATCGCCTTGACCGGGTATTCGCCGGAGGAGCACATCGCGTCCTCGGCGCAGCCGCCGAGCAGGAACATGGCGGCCAGGGCGGCCACGGACACCATCGACATCGTTCGGGTACGCATGCAGCAGAGTCTTGTCACCGCGACGGCGGCGGTCATCCGTACGGGTACTCATAAGGGCTCTGGTGTCCGCTGCCCGACGGGACGGTATCCGCGTGACCACCTGGGGTTTCTGCTTGGGGAGCAGGGACGACACGAGGAGTGGGTTCGCATGGCTGCTGCCCTGGAGGAGTTTCACTACCACGCCACCGATGACGCGGACGCCGACCGGCGCACGGGCGCCCGGACACCGGCGTCTTTCGGCCCGGAGGCCGCGGCCCGGGAGGCTGCCGGCCCTGACGTCGCCGGGGATCTGGACCTGACGGCGCTGGGACCGGCGTTCAGCAGCAACGAGGCCGCCGCCCGCTTCTACCTGGACGCGTTGCTGAGCCGCGACGAGCGCCCGGCCATGCGGTCGGTGGTGGCGCCCGAGCGGCCCGAGCGCGTACCGGGCCTGGTCGTGAAGAAGGACGAGGACCTGACAGCGCTGGGTACGCAGCAGGTGCGCTTCACCCAGACGCACCGCACCGTACCGATCTTCGGGGCCGGCGCGGTGGTCGAGCTGACCGGCGAGCGTGACCTGGTCAGCGTGAGCGCGCAGCTGGACGAGGTCACCGGCGTCGAGCCGGTGGAGTCGCTGAGCCGCACCGACGCGCTGGAACGGGTGGCCCGGTTCACGGGCGCCTCGATCCCGGCGGAGGCCGCACTCGGCGGCAAGCTCATGTACTACAAGGACGAGCAGAGCGGGGCATGGCACCTGGTCTGGTTCTTCAAGGCCGTTCCGGCCGAGCCACCCGCGCCGCCGGATGCCCCGGCCGGTCCGGAACGCGGGCACGGCCTCGGCCCCCGGCCGATCCGCGCCAGCGTCAACTACCTGGTCGACGCGCACGACGGCGAGATCCTGTTCTTCTACAGCAACGTCGCGCTGGCCGCGCCGCTCCCCCAGCCCACCCGGTGCACGGGTGTGGACGAGGACGACGTGAAGCAGACGTTCTTCGGCCGCCTGGAGTCCGACGGCACGGCCTGCCAGCTGGACGACCCGTTGCGCTCGGTGCGCACGTACGACATCCAGTTCGCCGACATCTTCGAGGACCCGCCGGTGCCGGAGCGCGCGGTCGTGGCCACCGGCAGCGACTACGGCACCACGAACCGGGCCGCGGTCTCGGCGCACCTCAACGCGTGCCGGGTCCAGGACTTCTACAAGTCGGTGCTACAGCGCAACGGCATCGACGGCCAGGGCATGGTCCTCGTCTCGATGGTGAACACGACGGCGAGCGGGTTCGGCACCCCACCGGTGCTGAAGAACGCCTTCTGGTCGCAGGGCCGGATGTGGTACGGCCAGATCCGCGGCGCCGACGGCCGGCTGGTGAGCCTGTCGCGCTTCCTGGACGTGATCGGCCACGAGCTCACCCACGGCGTGGTCGAGACGACCTCCGCCCTGGTGTACGCGACCCAGTCCGGCGCGCTCAACGAGTCCTTCGCGGACGTCGCGGGCGTGATCATCAACAACTGGTACACCGCGCCGGACCGCCACGACGTCGGTACGTGGTCCTGGGAGATCGGTGCGGGCCTGGGCCCGAACGGGGAGCCGCTGCGCGACTTCGCCGACCCGAAGCGGCTGGGCGACCCCGCGCACATGGACGAGTTCCGCGCGCTGCGGCCGGGCGAGGCGCCGCACCCGCGGCTCAACGACTCCGGCTGGGTGCACGTGAACAGCAACATCCACAACAAAGCGGTGCACAACCTGCTGACCCTGACCGAGAACGGGCAGCGGGTGTTCACCGTGGAGGACGTGGCCGTGCTGACGTACCTGGGGATGGCCCGGCTCGTCCCGCTCGCCACGTTCTCGCAGGCACTGCAGGCGATCGTGGACGTGGCGCTGACCTACTTCGGCGGGAGCCCGGACCGCGACGCGAAGGTGGCCGCGATCCGGGGCGCCTACGCCGCGGTCGGCATCAGCTGAGGCTCAGCGCGACCACCAGACCGCGGTGTCCGCCGGCAAGGTCACCGCGTCCGGGTCCGCGTCGATCGGGCCGCTGGCGAGCAGCACCTCGCCCACCCGGTCGACGCGGACCGCCCCGGCGCCCAGGTTGACCGTGCACCGGAAGCCGTCGCGGTCGAACTGCAGCACACCGGCGGGCCCGTCCACCCAGCGCAGGTTGTCGGGCGCGCCCAGGCCGGGGTGCGAGCGCCGGATCGCCAGCGCCGCCCGGTACAGCGACAGGGTCGAGCCGGGGACGTTCTCCTGCGCCGCCACGCTCAGCTCGGCCCAGGCCTCGGGCTGCGGCAGCCAGCTGGGGCCGCCGTCGGGGCCGAAGCCGTACGGAGCCTGGTCGCCGTGCCACGGGATGGGCACCCGGCAGCCGTCGCGGTAGCCGTCCTGCCCGGCGGCGCGGTGGAACGCCGGGTCCTGGCGTACCTCCGGGGGCAGGTCGACGACCTCGGGCAGGCCCAGCTCCTCGCCCTGGTAGAGGTACGCCGACCCGGGCAGCGCGAGCAGCAGCAGCGAGGCGGCGCGGGCCCGGCGCAGCCCGGCGACCGGGTCGACAGCGGTGGGGCGGCGACCGGCGACATCGCCGTCGTCGGCCTGCAGCAGGCGGTTGGTGTGCCGGACCACGTCGTGGTTGGACAGCGTCCACGTGGCGGGGGCGCCGACCGCGCGCATCGCCGCCAGCGAGGCGTCGATCATCCGGCGCTGGTCCGCGACGTTCCAGCCGGTGCCGAGGTAGCTGAAGTTGAACGCCTGGTGCAGCTCGTCGGGGCGCACGTACGCGGCGACGCGCTCGAGCGTCGGAGCCCAGGCCTCGGCGACGGCGATGCGCTCGCCGGGGTATTCGTCGAGGATCCGCCGCCAGCTGCGGTAGATGTCGTGCACCCCGTCGCGGTCGAAGCACGGGCTCACGCCCACGTCGAGCAGGTGCCACTGGGTCTCGACGCCGAGGTCGGGCAGGCCCTGCGCCTTGACCAGCCCGTGCGCGACGTCGATGCGGAAACCGTCGACGCCGAGGTCGAGCCAGAACCGCAGGATCGTCCGGAACTCGTCGGCGACCGCCGGGTGGTCCCAGTTGAAGTCGGGCTGCTCGGGGGCGAACAGGTGCAGGTACCACTCGCCCGGCGTGCCGTCGGGGTTCGTGGTGCGGGTCCAGGCGGGTCCGCCGAAGATGGACGGCCAGTCGTTGGGCGGCAGCTCCCCGCCGGCGCCCCGGCCGGGCCGGAAGTGGTAGCGGTCGCGGAACGGCGAGCCGGGGCCCTCGGCGACGGCGCGCCGGAACCACTCGTGCCGGTCGGAGGAGTGGTTGGGGACGAGGTCGACGATGACCCGCAGCCCGAGGTCGTGGGCGTCGGCGATGAGCCCCTGCGCGTCGGCGAGCGTGCCGAACACGGGATCGACCGTCCGGTAGTCGGCGACGTCGTAGCCGGCGTCGGCCTGCGGGGAGGCGTAGAAGGGCGAGAGCCACACGGCGTCGACGCCGAGGTCCCGCAGGTACGGCAGCCGGCTGCGGATACCCGGCAGGTCGCCCATGCCGTCGCCGTTCGAGTCGGCGAAGCTGCGCGGGTAGATCTGGTAGATGACCGCGTCCCGCCACCAGGAGACGGGCACGGCAACGGCGGAGTCCTCCCGCCGATCGATCACTGACGTCATGGCGGAGGACGCTAGCACGTTACTAACACGTGTTACATAGGTGCCGCCGTGGAATCCCGGACGATCAGCGACGTGCCCAGCACCTGGTGCGGGTGCCGGTCCTCGCCGCGGATGGCGGAGATCAGGAAGTCGGCGGCGGTCCGGCCCTTGGTCACGATCGGCTGGCGTACGGTGGTCAGCCGCGGCCGGAACCACGCGGACTCGGCGAGGTCGTCGAAACCCGTCACCGAGACCTGCCCCGGCACGTCGATGCCCAGCTCCTGGCAGGCGTCGACGGCGCCGTACGCGAGCACGTCGGACAGGGCCAGGATCGCCGTCGGCCGCTCCCGTTCCATCATCCGGCGGGTCGCGCGGTAGCCGTCCGTACGCGTCACCGGCACCTCGGCCAGCGTCACGTCCGCCATGCTCAGCCCCGCGCCCGCCAGCGCCTCGGCGATGCCGGCCATGCGCCGCGCCAGCGGTCCCCGGTAGCCACGCTCGGCCGCGTCCGGGCCGGGATCCAGGGAGAGCACGGCCAGCCGCCGGTGCCCCAGGTCGAGGAGGTGCCGGGTGACCTCGCGGGCGCCGGCGTGGTCGTCGACGTCCACGCTGGGCGCGCCCTCGTACCGGTCGCTGTCGATGAGCACGAACGGGATGCCACGCCGCTCCAGCTCGGCCACCTCGCCGCGGTCGGTCTCCAGCCCGCACACGACAAAACCGTCGACCGCCGCGTACGGGATGGCCTTGAGCACCGAGTCCTGCAGCGGCGGGCTCAGCAGCAGCGTGTAGCCCTCCTGGTCGCAGATCTGCCCGACGCCCATGAGGAACCGGGCGTAGTACGGGTTCTCCAGGATCCGCGCCAGCCGTTGCGGCAGCAGCACGCCGAGCGAGTTCGTGGTGCCCGCCTGCAGCATCCGCGCGAGCGTGTTCGGCGTGTAGCCGATCTCCTCGGCCACCGCGAGGATGCGGTCGCGGGTCGCGGTGGAGATGCGGTGCGGGTTGTTGAACGCGAAGGACACCGCGGACCGGGACACCCCGGCCGCGGCGGCGACATCGCTGGACGTCGGCTTGCCGCCGGCCCGTCTCGACGGCATGGGCTCACAAACCTCGCAGTCGTGGGTGGGCGCCTACGATATCCCAGCTACTGCACGGGCAGCCGGATCGTGACCGTGGTGCCCTCGCCCACGGCCGACGCCACCTCGATGCGCCCGCCGTGGTTCTCCACGATGGTCCGGACGATCGCCAGCCCCAGGCCCGTTCCCGGGATGGCCTGGCGGATCGCGTTGCTGGCGCGGAAGAAGCGACCGAACAGCGACTGCTGCTCGGCGGCCGGGATGCCGATCCCGGTGTCGGCCACCACGAGCACCACCTCGTCGTCGCCCCGGCGGGCCGCGAGCGTGACGGTTCCGCCGGCCGGCGTGAACTTCACGGCGTTGGAGAGCAGGTTCATCAGGACCCGGTCGAGCTGCTCGGCGTCCGCCGACAGCTCCAGCGGCCGCTCCACCTCCGTCCGCAGCTCCACCGTGGCCTTCGCCGCGGCCGGGGCGATCGCGGCCAGCACCTGTTCCGCCACGGCCACCAGGTCGACCGGCGCGCGGGTCGTCCGGAACGCGCCCGACTCGATCTTGGACAGGATGAGCATGTCCTCGATGAGCTCGCGCAGCCGGCGGGTGTTGCGCCCGATGACCTGAAGCATCCGTTGCTGCGGCGGCTCGAGCTCGCCGGCCTCGGCGTCCAGCAGCAGCTCCACGTAGCCCGCGATACTGGTCAGCGGCGTCCGCAGCTCGTGCGACACGGTCGACATGAAGTCGTTCTTGGCGGTGTCCAGTTCCTGCAGCCGGGCCACCAGGTGCTGCTCGCGCTCGTACAGCCGGGCGTGGTGCACCCCGCGGCCCAAGTCGGCGGCGATGCTCTCGACCAGCCGGACGTCGACAGCGGTCCAGCCCGGCCCGCCGTCGCGGATCAGCGTGAGCGCGCCGAGGCGTTCGTCGCCGCCGCCGACCGCGACGGTGAGCACCGGGCCGTCACCGACCGCCGCCCAGGCGTGCCGCTCGGCCTCGGGCGGCTGGACGTCCGCCTCGGCCGACGGGTCGTCGGTGGCCCACACGTCGCCGAGGCCGAGCCAGCCGACGTCGCAGTCCGCGAGCTCCTTGAGCACCCCGCCGACATGCTCGTCGTGCAGGCTGACCAGCGGCGGTACGTCGGTCTGCCCGGGCGCCATGCGGACCAGCACGTGGTCGGCGCCGATGATCTCCGCCAGGCCCCGGACGGCCTCATGGATCGCGTCCTCGACCTTGAGGTGCGCGCGGATCCGGTAGCCGAGCTGCCGCACCGCCGCGCGCAGCCGGGCCACGTCCTGCTCGGCGCGGCGGATCCGGTCACCCCGCTCGGCCATCTCGTTGACGGCCTGCGCCACGGCCTGGATCTCGATCGGGCCCTCGCCCGCGTCGGCGCGCAGATCCAGTTCACCGGAGCGGCGCCGGTCGATGACCGAGACCACCCGCGCCAGCGGCCGGGTGATGCGCCCGGCGACGTGCACGGCGGCGAGGGCGGCGGTGACGGCCGCCAGCAGGGTCAGCACCACCACCACGACGGTCGTCACCACGCTCAGCCGGGCGCTGCGCTCCTGCAGATCCGCCACCCGGCCGGCCAGGTCCGCGTCGAACGCCCGGTTCTCGGCGGCGAACTGCTGGAACAGCCGCTTGCCCTCGGTCACGTACCCGGCCGCGGCCTCGCTGCGCGGCGGGGCCTCGCGCTGCCGCTCGGCCAGCACCCACCAAGCGTCGGCCTCCTGCAGCTGACGGCTCACCCGGCCGGCCTCGCGGTCCTGCGCCAGGTCGCGCAGCTTCCGGCCGGTCACCGCGTACGAGCTGCGCGCGACGTGGTACGTGTCGAGCAGCTGCCCGTCGCCGGTGAGCAGGTACCCCCGCAGGCTGCGCTGGGCGTCGGCCAGCACGCTGTGCATCTCGGCGTTCGCCAGCTCGAGCGGCTGCACGTGCGACGACAGCTCGTCCACCACCCGGCGCTGCATGATCAGGGCGGTCGTCTCGGCCGCACCGGAGAGCACGATCAGCGCGACCAGCAGGCCGAACGCACGGGTCAGCAGGCGGCCGACGGACCGGTCGCGGCGCATCGGCGGGTCGTCAGGCCCGGGCCCGGCTGAGCAGCGCCTGGATCCGCGACACCAGCTCGCGCGGGCTGAACGGCTTGGTCACGTAGTCATCGGCGCCCGCGCTGAAGCCGCCCTCGACGTCCTGCTCCTGGACCCGGGCGGTGAGCATGATGATCAGCATTCCGGCGGTGACCGGGTCGGCCCGCAGCATCCGGCACACGTCGATGCCGGACAGGCCGGGCATCGAGACGTCCAGCACGGCCAGGGCGGGCCGGTGGGCGCGGGCCTGCTCGAGGGCGGCCTGCCCGTCCTCGACCGCGACCACCTCGAGCCCGGCCTGTTCGAGCTTGAACGCGACCAGGTCACGGATGTCGGCGTCGTCGTCGGCGACCAGGACCACCGTCACGGTTCCCCCTATGATTCGTAACTTCCACGAAGAATATCCGGTTGATCCCCTCTCCGACGGCCGCTCGGCGCAACCGCATGGCAACTGCCGCGCAGCTTTCCCTGCAGCCCCGGCCCGGTGTGCTGGTCCCAGACGAGGCGATCAGCACGACAGGAGGACCCATGACCGCCGTGGAACCGGACGACATCCGCATCGAGGCCCTGTTCGCCTCCGACGTGCAGCGCTCGGAGCAGCCGACACCCGAGCTGATCCGCGCCGTGGTGAGCGCGACCGTCCAGCGCCTGGGGCCCGGCGGGTGCGCGGCCCGGGTGGCCCAGGAGTTCGGCGAGCACCCCGACTGCGCGCTCGGGCGGATGCGCTGGGCCCGCCGGGCGGTACGGACGGCGTACGAGGCCGCCTGAACGTCTGACGCCGTACCACCGCCGGGAAATTACCGTGGGTGAGGTTTCCGACCGGTAACCCATGCCCCAGGGAGGTGCGGCCGTCGTGGTCGAGCAGGTCACCGGTCGACACAGGGCGCCCGGGACGATCCGGCTCAGCCTCGCGACTGCTACACCGCGTCACCTGCTTGCCGTCTCGAAGGGGCGGCGCTGGCCGTGGGCCGTCGTCGCGGCGGCGCTGCTGGCCCTGGCCACGACGGTCCCGCCTCTGCTGCACGACGCCGGCGGTACGCCGCAGGCCGCCGTACCGTTGCCGGGGATCTCCCTCCCCCAGCCCGGTCTCCCCACCGCCGCGCCGGAGCCGTCACCGGCGGCGACCCGGCGGCCGCTGCGAGCCGTCGCCCAGGTCCGCAAATCCTCCTCCCCCTCGGCCACGCCGGCACCCAGCACGGCTCCCGTGCTCCTCGGCCCGGCGGGCCCCGCCCAACTGCCGGGACTGCTCACCGACTACTGCCGCGCCACCGTCGGCCGGCGCACCCTCGCGGTGTCCACCTCCGGCGGCTGGGTCTGCGGGCGGTTCGCGCATGATCCGGTGCCGATCGACATGGACGCCATGTGCCGCTGGCGGTACGGCGCGGCCGCGTGGGCGGACCTGCCCGGCGGCGCGGGCCCGCAGGGGTGGCGCTGCTACCGCGACGGCCCGTAAGCTGCCTGCCATGCACGCGCGATTGAGCATGTGGTGGCCCGCCGACCCGGCGGCCACACCCTTCCGCGCGTAACCCATCCACCGCGGCCGCCTCCGACGAGGCGGCCGTTGCTGTGTGGCCCGGTCTCGGCGGCGGTCCCAGCCCGAATCGGGGACCCGAATGAAACCGTTCGCCCTGCTCCACCGCGACGGCGCCGACCACGTCGAGATCCTGCACGGCGACGTCGTCACCGTGGCGACGCTCGCCGACATCCCGCTCGCGGCCGGTGCCGGTCCGCAGACCCTGGCGCTGGTCCCGTACCGGCAGGTCGCCGAGCGCGGGTTCGCCTGCGTCGACGACGCCGCGCCGCTGGAATGCCTGCGGATCGCCTCGTGCGAGACCGTGCCGGTCGCCGAGATGATCGCCTCGCTGCCCACCACGCCGCTGCGGCTGCGCGACGCCGGCTTCGACATCTCCGACGAGGCGTACGGCGAGGTCGTCGGCGACGTGCTGCGCGACGAGATCGGCCACGGCGAGGGCGCCAACTTCGTCATCCACCGCGTCTTCGAGGCCACCGTCGACGGCGACCCGGTCGAGGCGGCGCGCGCGGCGTTCCGCAACCTGCTCACCGGCGAGCGCGGGGCGTACTGGACGTTCCTCGTGCACACCGGCACCCGTACGCTCGTCGGCGCCACCCCGGAACGGCACGTCAGCGTCGACGACGGGCTCACCATGATGAACCCGATCAGCGGCACGTTCCGCCACGACGGCACCCGCGACCTCGCCGCCTTCCTCGCCGACCGCAAGGAGACCGAGGAGCTGTACATGGTGCTCGACGAGGAGCTCAAGATGATGGCCGCGGTGGCCGAGCAGGGCGGGCAGGTCGTCGGGCCGTACCTCAAGCAGATGGCCCACCTCACCCACACCGAGTACCTGCTCGCCGGGCGCGGCTCGCTCGACGTACGCGACGTGCTGCGCGAGACGATGTTCGCGCCCACCGTCACCGGCAGCCCGATCGAGAACGCCTGCCGGGTCATCGCCCGCCACGAGCGCCGCGGCCGCGGCTACTACGCCGGGGTGCTGGCCCTGCTCGGGCACGACGACGAGGGACGGCAGACGCTGGACGCGCCGATCCTCATCCGGACCGCCGAGCTCTCCCCCGCCGGCGCGCTGCGGGTGCCGGTCGGCGCGACGCTGGTGCGGCACTCGACCGCCGCGGGCGAGGTCGCGGAGACCCACACCAAGGCGGCGGGCGTCCTGGCCGCGCTGGGCGCCTCCCCTGCCCGGCCCGCACCCGTACGCCCGGAGCACACCGGCCCGGAGATCGAGGCGGCCCTCGCCGCCCGCAACGACGGCCTCGC
The DNA here is from genome assembly GCF_016464385.1 of Nucisporomicrobium flavum. Lineage (GTDB taxonomy): Bacteria > Actinomycetota > Actinomycetes > Mycobacteriales > Micromonosporaceae > Actinoplanes > Actinoplanes flavus_A. The sequence goes on from NZ_JADMLH010000017.1 coordinate 120,090, forward strand.
CCGGTTCTGGCTCGACCAGCGCCGCCCCGGCGCCCTGACCGTGCCGGAGCTCGACGGGCGCACCGCGGTGATCGTGGACGCGGAGGACACCTTCACCGCCATGCTGGCCCACCAGCTGCGCGCCCTCGGCCTGCGGGTGAGCGTGGTGCCGTGGACGGTGACCGCCGTGCCGGACGCCGACCTCGTGATCGCGGGGCCCGGCCCGGGCGACCCCGCGTCCGCCGACCCGAAGATGGTGCTGCTGCGCGGGCTGGTCGCCGACCGCCTCGCGGCGCGCAGGCCGGTGCTGGGCGTGTGCCTCGGCCACCAGCTCCTGTGCGCGACGCTCGGGCTGCGCCTGCACCGGCGGGACGCGCCGTACCAGGGCGTGGCCCGCGACATCGACCTGTTCGGCACGACCCGGCGGGTGGGCTTCTACTCCAGCTTCACCGCGCTGGCCGCGCCGGTCGAGGGCGTCCAGATCGCCGCGGACCCGGACGGCACCGTCCACGCCGTACGCGGGCCGGGCTTCGCGGGGGTGCAGTTCCACCCGGAATCCGTGCTCAGCGCGGACGGCGTCAGCGTCCTCGCCGAACTTCTCCCGCCTCTTCTCGATCCGGTGATTAGTCCGGCAATGAGGGGGTAGCGAAAGGGGCGTCGGTGGTTCAAGCGGATCGAGAGCCTCCGCTTGGACCACCGGCCCTTCCCCCTCCCCGTAGACTCGGCGGCCGGTGGCAGCGTGTCCCGAGCAGGCCGCCGGATCGCCGACGGTCTCTCCGGGGCACCCCCGGGGGCGAGCACATTGAGCCACGCAGCGCTTCGCCGGCGCGCCACCGCGCTCCGCGCGAGACAGCGCAGGCACGACCGGGCATCGTCGGGGCACGCTGTTCCACCGGTACGGGTGGCCGCCGCGCTGGCCGACGCCTTCCTCGCCGGCCGCTGGCACCCTGCCTTCCTCGAGCGCACGGGACGCCGGGTGCTCGGCTCCCGGCCGCCGTGGCTGCCGGTCGCAGTGGCCGCCGTGCTGCGGGCGTACCGGAATCCGCCGGCCGACCGGCCCCGCGAGCTTGCGGCCTTCCTCGCTGCCTTGCCCGGCGCGGGTGGATGGCCCCTCGTCTCCCGGCACCGCATCCGGGTACGCCTCGCGGTCCCGGTCCGCGTCGTGCGCATGCGCTGGGACACCCCCCGCATCGACGACCTCGCCGCGCTCGCCGGCTTCCTCGGGTTCGACGCCGACGAGCTCGACTGGTACGCCGACCGCAAGGAGCTCAACCGGCACGCCCGCGACGAGCGGCTGCGCCACTACCGGTACACCTGGCTGGGCCGGCGGCTCATCGAGGCGCCGAAGCCCCGGCTACGGGCGGTGCAGCGACGCCTGCTCGACGACGTGCTCGGCCGGCTGCCGGTGCATCCCGCCGCGCACGGGTTCGTCCCCGGCCGCGGCCCGCACACCTTCGCCGCCGCGCACGCCGGGCAGCCGGTCGTCGTGCGCCTCGACCTCGCCGCGTTCTTCAGCACGATCACCGCCGGCCGCGTGTACGGGCTGCTGCGCACCGCGGGCTACCCCGAACCGGTCGCGCACACGCTGACGGCGCTGGTGACCACGCGTACGCCCGCCGCGGTCCTGCGGAACGCCCCCGACTGGCGGACCGCCGCCCTGCTCCGCCACCCGCACCTGCCGCAGGGCGCACCCACCTCGCCGGCGCTGGCGAACCTGCTCGCGTACCGGCTGGACCGCAGGCTGAGCGGCCTGGCCGCACGCTTCGACGCCACCTACACCCGGTACGCCGACGATCTGGCGTTCTCCGGGCCGCTGACGGGTGGCGTGGCCGGGCGGCTCGTGGCGGCGGCGACCACTGTGGTCGCCGCGGAGGGGTTCCGGGTCCATCCGGGCAAGACCCGCATCCGGGGCCGCGCCGACCGCCAGCTGCTCACCGGCCTGGTCGTCAACGACCGCCCGGCCGTGCCCCGCGCCGAGTACGACCACCTGCGCGCCGTCCTGCACGACGCCGCCCGCAACGGGCTGGCCGCCGCCGACCGGGACGGGCGTGCCGATTTCGCCGCGTACCTGCGGGGCCGCGTCGCCTGGGTCGCGCACGCCCACCCGTCGCGGGCCGCGAAGCTGCACCGCCTGCTGGCCGCCGCGCTTTCCTAGACCGCCGCGCTTTCCTGGACCAAGGCCTGCCGGACCGCCGTCACGAACTTCCAGAACAGCGGCGTGGTGGTGTTCTTGCGCTGGGCCGCGGTGTTGGTGCCGAACATCGCTGCGCGCAGCGGCGTGGTCAGCTCCAGCTGGGCGCCGCCCCCGCCGTACGTGCGGTTCACGATGTTCGCGGGGTCGTCGCCGCCGAGCGCGGGCCGGGTGACCCCGTCGACGATCGCGACCGGCACCTCGCGCCCGCCGGCGGTCACGGTCAGCCCGGCCGCCGCGAGCGTGTCCATCAGCCGGCCCTTCAGCGCGGTGTCCCGGCCCCCGACCACCACGCCCGGGTCGTCGTCGGAGGGCAGACCGGCCTGCGCGGGCGTACACCCGTGCAGGGAGACCGCCCGCCGCGAGCCCGCCGCGAGCAGCTCGGCCACCGGGTCGTCACAGTGGACCGAGGTGACGTGCAGCTCGGCGTTGCCCTGCGACCGCAGACCCTCGAACATCCAGTAGTCGTACAGCGGCGCCGCGCCGGCCATCGTCGCCGGGTGGTAGCCCGCGACGGCCAGGCACAGCTCCGAGGTCCCCGGCTCGACGCCGCCGCCGTGCAACGCCATGATCAGCGTCTCGGGCAGCGCGACGGCGGCGGCCGGGCTGTCGTCGAACGCGGCATGCCGCCGGAAGCGCCGGCCGAAGTCGACACCCTCGGTCTCCGCCGCGTAGAGCTCGGTGTTCGACCCGTACGTGTCCGCCGCAGCGGCCGGCCGCGGCCGCACCTCGAGCAGCCCGAGCACCGCCGCCGAGCCCCCCAGCGCCACCAGCGCCTGCCGTCGTGAGATCGCACCCATGGTCCCCATCCTCGTCGATGCGACCGGTTCCCGTGGTCCCTCGGGATCGACCGGACCATCCGGGCCGTAGCTCCGGGCGGCGGGCCGCGCCGTCCCGCAGTACGTTTCGGGGATGGAATACCGCAACCTCGGGCGCAGCGGCTGCGCCGTCTCGAGTCTCTGTCTGGGCACCATGACCTTCGGCGCCGAGTCCGACGAGAAGGTCTCGCACGCGCAGCTCGACCGCTTCGTCGAGGCGGGCGGCACCTTCGTCGACACCGCTGACGTGTACTCCAAGGGCGAATCCGAGCGCATCATCGGCCGGTGGTTCGCCTCGCGCGGCGCCGAGGTCACCGACCGGGTGGTGCTCGCGACGAAGGGGCGCTTCCCGATGGCCGGCGACCCGAACGGGGTGGGCCTGTCCGCCCGGCACCTGACCCGCGCGCTGGACGACTCGCTGGGCCGGCTCGGCGTCGGCAGCATCGACCTGTACCAGGCGCACTCGTGGGATCCGGTGACGCCGCTGGAGGAGACGCTGCTGACCCTCGACGGGTTCGTGAAGGCCGGGAAGATCCGCTACTACGGATTCTCCAACTTCACCGGCTGGCAGCTCACCAAGGCCGTGCACCTCGCTCGCGAGCTGCGGATCGCCGCGCCGGTCACGCTGCAGCCGCAGTACAGCCTGCTGGTGCGGGAGATCGAGTGGGAGATCGTGCCGGCCGCGCGGGACGCCGGGATGGGGCTGCTGCCGTGGAGCCCGCTCGGCGGCGGCTGGCTGTCCGGCAAGTACAAGCGGGACCAGCGCCCGACCGGCGCGACCCGGCTGGGCGAGGACCCGGGGCGCGGCATGGAGGCGTGGGAGCGGCGCGGCACCGAGCGCACATGGGAGATCATCGACGCGGTCCAGCGGATCGCCGAGGCGCGCGGGGTGTCCATGGCGGAGGTGGCGCTCGCCTGGGTCACCGACCGGCCCGCCGTGACGTCGACGATCCTCGGCGCCCGTACGGTCGAGCAGCTCGAGACCAACCTGAAGGCCGCCGGCCTGCACCTCGACGACGCGGAGACGGCCGCCCTCGACGCCGCGAGCGACCTGCACGCCACCGACTACCCGTACGGGCCGCTCGGTGTGGACCAGCGCAGCCGCACCCTCGACCCGGCATAGGATCGCGGCATGGAGGCCACCTACTTCTTCGATCCGGCCTGCCCGTTCACCTGGCGCACCTCGCGCTGGCTGGTGAGCGTGGCCCCGGAGCGCGGCGTGACCCTGCGCTGGCGCGCGTTCAGCCTGTCGATCCTCAACGGCGACGGCGTCCCCGACCAGTACAAGCCGATGATGGCCGCGTCCAGCCGGGCGCTGCGGCTGGTGGAGGCGCTGCGGGCGGACCACCGCGACGGCGACATCGCCACGTTCTACACCGAGCTGGGCACCCGGACGCACGACGCGGGCGTGCCGCTGAGCGACGACATCGCGGTGCAGGCCGCGAAGGCCGCCGGCGTGACCGACCCCAAGACCGTCCTCGACGACGCCTCCTGGGACGAGGCGGTACGCGAGTCGCACGAGCTGGCGTTCGGCTCGGCCGGCCCGGACATCGGCTCGCCCGTGCTGATGCTCGAGGGTGCGGAGCGCGGCGTGCACGGCCCGATCATCGGTGAGGTGCCGGAGCGCGACGAGGCACTGGCCATCTGGGACGCGGTGGTTCCGCTGGCCCGCAGCGGCACTTTCTTCGAGCTCAAGCGAGGCCGTTCCTGATTTCCGGTTTGCGATGGCGGCGCGACGGGGTAAAGGCGTCGCGCCGTCAGCCGTCCTAGGGGGAGCCCACCATGATGGAACCGCACGTCACTCTGGACCCGGACAGTCTCACCCCGGCGACGGAGAAGCTCCGCGGGCCGCTCGAGCAGCAGCTGAGCTCCGCGTTGCAGGCGGCGGCCGAGCGGGTCGCGCACGACTACTCCGGTGAGCCCGTCGACGAGGTCGCGCACGAGCTCCTCGACGAGACGAAGGCCGGCCTGCACCAGGACATCGCCGACGGTTTCGCGCCGGACCAGCGCGAGCTGCACCGCGTGGCCGAGGCCATCGTCCAGGAGAACTGACGGTCAGCTCATCCGGTGGATCGCCGACCGCACGCGGGCCAGGTCCCGGCGGCGGCGTTCCAGGGTGGTCGCCAGGCCGAGCAGCAGCAGGCCGGCGGCCGCGAGCGGGATCCAGCGCGGCAGCAGGTCCCAGACCAGGGCCGCCTCGTGCAGGGCCACCAGGGTGAGCACCGAGCCGCCCGCGACGACGGGCGCCTGCAGCCGGGCGTGCGCCCCGGCCAGGACGACGCCGAGCGCCGCGACGCCCAGCAGCAGCCGGCGCAGCGGCTCGCCCTCGCCGGTCAGCACCGAGGCGAGCGTCGGCAGCAGGGCCGCGGCCAGCGCCGGGCCGTAGGCGGTCCAGCTCGACAGCCCGGCCCGGTTCCGGCGGCCCAGCCATCCGGCCAGCAGCGCGACGGCGGCCGCCGGGATCGTGTACGCCTCCACCACCGCGACCTGCTCCGCGGCGAGCAGCAGCCACCAGCCGCCCACCTCGGCCGCCGCGGCCGCCACCACGTGACTCCGGCGCCCGGCCGCGTCTCGGATCAGGGCCCGCAGCCCCAGCACGATGCCCCACAGGGTGCAGACGGCTGCGGCGTACCGGGGGGAGCCGGCGGTGAGCAGCAGGGCGACGACCGCGCCCCCGTGGGCGGCGGCCTGCAGCGTCCAGCTCTCGGCCGTGCGCCGCCGCAGGAGCATCCCGGCGGCCAGGACGGCGGCCGCCGCGCCGAGCACCACGAACGCCGTACGGTTCAGCGGCAGGCCGGCCGTGTTCCCGGCGGTGACGGCGACCACGTACGCGCCGGCCGCCGCGCCGAGCCAGCCGGCGGCCCGGACCGCGACCGTACGACCGCCGGCGCCGATCACCGCCCCCGCGACCACCGTCGCACCGAAGGCCGCCAGCGTGGTCACGTCCGTGGCGATCGCCGCCGCGAGAGCCGCGCCCAGCAGCGCGGCCGAGACGGCGGTCAGCGCGACGGACCGGAGGACGGCACCGCGCAGCGCGGCCACGATCAGGCCCGCCAGCCCGGTGACCAGGCTCGCCGTCCCGGTCGACGGCCACGGCGCACCGGCCGCCGCGGTGGCGAGCACGGCGGTGACGGCGACGACGGGCGCGACCTCCCAGACGGCGTTCCGGCGCCCGTGGATCGCGGCGGCGACCGCCAGCAGCCCCGTTGCGACCACGTCCGCGATCGGCACGTCACCGGTCCATCGAGTCCCGGCGTGCAGCCACGGCCCGGCGAGAACGGTCAGCAGGCTGTTGGCTGTGGCAGCGAGCAGGGCGAACCCGAGAACCGCGGCGGTGACGACGGTCCATGCGCGGTACACCGGCGCGGCGAGCGCGATGAGCAGCAGCCCGGCCGCCGCGTAGATCGCCGGGGAGTCGCCGGAGACCAGCGCCCACACCGGCGTGGTCGCGAGCAGGGCCGGCGCCACGCCCGCCGCGAAGCCCCGGTGCCGCCCGATCCGGTACGCCGCCACGACCAGCACCGCCGCCACACCGAGGATCACGCGGCTCTGCAGCACCGGCGACCAGGGCAGCGCCGCCGGGACCGCCAGCGTCAGCACCGCCCCGCCGACCAGCGCCACGGGGATCGGGGGCAGCAGGGCCGCGGCGCCCGCCGCCAGGATCACGATCATGGTGGGGAGCCGCCAGTCGGCCTCCCCGCCCACCCGCGCCACCACCGTGGCGAGCACGGCCGACACACCGGGCACGCCGAGGCACGCCAGCGCGGCGATCTGCGGGCCCCGCCGTACCGTCGAGGGCAGCAGCCGGACGGCGACGGCCAGAACTGTCACGACCAGCGCGATCAGCACCGGCGAGAGGTGCTCGCCGCCGACGACCCCGGCGAGGCGACCCGCGGCGATCGCCACCGCCACCACGACCATCCCGGCGGCCGGCCCGATGCCGGTGCGGGCGAGCACCGCCGCGGCCAGCGGCACTCCCGCCGCGGCGACGAGCGACGCCCCCGCCAGCGCCACCGGCGCCGGGTCCGTGACGAGCACGAGGCCGACCAGCGCGCAGACGCCGGACACGGCCACGGCCAGGCCGCCGAGCACGTACGCGGCGATGGCCAGCGGCGTCAGCGCCCCGCGGCGCAGGTGGATGACCGCCAGGTTGACGACCGCGACGGCCGCCCACGTGTACGCCCACCCCGCGGCGTCCGGGTGGAACGGCGCGACGAGCAGTGGCAGGACGGGCTGGGCCACGAGCAGCGCGGCGAACTTGGGCGTGCTGAGGCCGGTGACGTGCTCGTACCCGGCGGCGACGGCGGCGGTCACCGCGCACACCGCCCCGGCGTATCCGAGCGCGGAGTAGCCGGCGAGGCCGAACAGGTTGACGTACCAGGCCGCGTACCCGTCGAGCAGGATCAGCAGCAGCCCCACCGCGGCGACCGTCTCGGCGGTGGCGGTGAGCCGGCGCCGCAGGGCCGCCAGCGGCGCGGCGAGCGCCACCACGGTGACCGCCGCGAGCAGGCCGGCCCGGCCGCGCACCCCGAACTGCGACCACGCCACCGCGGTGAACACGATCGCGGCGACCGCCAGCAGCAGGCCGCCGAGCACGAACAGCGAGTTCTGCACGAGCCGGGTCGACGCCTCGGCGGTCGCGGTGGTCATCGGGGCGGTCATCGCCGGCGCGTGCGCGGGCCGGGGCGCGACCCGGGCGGCGGCGGCCACGGCGGCCCGTACCCGGCCGGCGGCCGCCTCCCGCTGCGCCCACGCGCGGCGCAGCGCCCCGTCCGCCGCGGTCACCGCGTCGCGGGCGGCGGCGAGGCGGGCCGTCAGCACCGGGATCTCGGCGTCGAGGCGGACCACCTCGGCGGCGTCGGGATCCGGGCCACGGCCGCAGCCGGGGCAGCCGGTGGTCAGGTTCGCGGCGGTACGGCAGAACGGGCACGGGTACGAGGTCACGCCGTTGATCCTTGTCGCGCCGGCGGCTCCGATCCTGAGTCGGCGTACTCAGCCTGCCTAGGCGCAGGCGCCCGGGGGCACCTCGGGTTCGCCGAGCGCGACCAGCGCCTGGCTGACCTCGGTGAACGTGGCGAGCTGCAGGAAGCCCGCACCGACGACCACGTCGACGACCGGACCCTTGCGGCGGGGGTCGTACCGGACGTCGGCCTGGTTCAGGAAGTACGCCCGGACCAGCCACGCCCGGCCGACTGCTTCGGGGCCGTACCGCAGGACCGCGACGCCGTCGACCTTCTTCCTGCTCTCGGCGGGCTTCTCGGTGGTGAACCGCCGGTTCCGGAAGTCCGCACTGACCGTCTTGGCGAGTCCGGGGGTTCCGCTGCCGTTGTAGACCCGCACGGTGACCTGCTGATTGTCGGCGGGCAGCCGTACGTCCGCCCGGACCGCGCCGGCGGGGCAGCGGTCGGCGACGGCACCTGCCTGCGAGTCGCGGACCACCGCGACGGTCACCAGGACCGCCGCCGCCACGGCGAGCAGGCCGGCGAGCACGAGGGCGCGGGCGCGGGCGCGGGCGCGGGAAGAACTCATCACGACTGGGAACACACCGCTCCCGGCCGTCCGGTTGCATCGGCCGGGGATCTAGGTGGTGTACCAGGCCGCGGTGTCTCCCGGGAGGATCCCGTCCTCGCCGACCGGCCCGCTGGCCAGCAGCAGCCGGGCGTCGCCCACGCCGGGTGGCGCCGGGGCCGGCCGTTCGCCGGCGTTGACCACGCAGACGAAGCCGGGGTCGCGGCGGAACGCGAGCACGTCCCCCTCGGTGCTCAGCCAGGTCAGCGTGCCGGAGCCGAGGGCCGGCAGGGCGGCGCGGTGGCGCAGCGCGCCGCGGTAGAGCGACAGCATCGACGACGGGTCGCCGGCCTGCCGTTCCGCGGTCAGCTCCGCCCAGCCGGCCGGCTGCGGCAGCCAGGAGGCGGGGCCCGGGCCGAAGCCGTACGAGGGCTCGGCGCCGGACCAGGGCAGCGGCACCCGGCAGCCGTCGCGGCCGAGCTCACTGCCGCCCGTACGGTGGAACGTCGGGTCCTGCCGCACCTCGCCCGGCAGGTCCTCGACCTCGGGCAGCCCGAGCTCCTCCCCCTGGTACACGTAGGCGCCGCCGGGCAGGGCGAGCATGAGCAGCGCCGCGGCCCGGGCCCGCCGGAGGCCGGTCGCGCCGCCGCCGTACCGGGTGACGTGCCGGGTGACGTCGTGGTTCGACAGCACCCAGGTCGCCGGGGCGCCCACCCGGGCCAGCTCGGTCATGCTCTCGTCGACGGCCGCCCGCAGCGCGCCGGCGTCCCAGGGTGCCATGAGGAAGGTGAAGTTGAACGCGGTGTGCAGCTCGTCGGGGCGCAGGTAACGGGCGAGCCGCGCCGGGTCCGCCACCCAGACCTCGCCGACGAACGTCCGGTCCCCCGGGTACGCGTCGCTGATCCGCCGCCAGCCACGGTAGACGTCGTGCACCTCGTCGAGGTCCCAGTGCGGGTGCCCCTCGACGGCCTGGCCACCGGTGGCGTGCCCGGCGCCGAGGTCCGGCATCTCCGGGTCCTTGGCCAGGCCGTGGGCGACGTCGATGCGGAACCCGTCGACCCCCCGGTCCAGCCAGAACCGCAGGATGTCGTGGAACTCGGCCCGTACCTCGTCGTTGGTCCAGTCCAGGTCGGGCTGCTCCAGGGCGAACAGGTGCAGGTACCACTGCCCGGGCCGGCCGTCGGGCTCGGCGACCCGGGTCCACGCCCGCCCGCCGAAGTTGCTCATCCAGTTGTTGGGCGGCACCGAGCCGTCCGGGCCGCCGCCGTCGCGGAACAGGTACCGGGCGCGCTCGCGGCTGCCGGGCGGCGCGGCGAGCGCGGCCCGGAACCATGGGTGCTGGTCGGAGGTGTGGTTGGGCACCAGGTCGACGATGATCCGCAGGCCGTGCGCGTGGGCGTCGCGGATCAGCGCGTCGGCGTCGGCGAGGGTGCCGAAGCGGGGGTCGACGTCCCGGTAGTCCGAGACGTCGTACCCCGCGTCGGCCTGCGGCGACGGGTAGAACGGGTTCAGCCACAGCGCGTCCACGCCCAGGTCCCGCAGGTACTGCAGGCGGGACCGGACGCCCGGCAGGTCACCGATCCCGTCGCCGTCGGAGTCCGCGAAGCTGCGCACGTACACCTGGTAGATCACCGCGTGACGCCACCAGGGTCCGTCCGGGCTCATGGGGTCCTCCGGTCAGTCGGTGGTGAGGAGGTTCTTGCCGGTCGACGGGTCGAACAGCTGCATCTTCGCCGTGTCGTACCAGAGCCGCGCCGTCGTGCCGCGCCGGACGTCGGACGCGGCGTCCAGCCGGGCGGTGATCGAGGTGCCGCCGCCGTGCAGGTCGTTGCCGGTGTCCTTGGCCAGGTCGTCGAGGTCGGCCGAGCGGGCCTCCTCGCCCTTGACCGTGAAGTACGCGTACACGTCGGAGCCCATGGCCTCGACGATGTCGATCGGCGCGTCGAAGGTCGCGCCCGGCTTGTCGCCGATCATGACGGCGTCCTCGAAGTGCTCCGGGCGGATGCCGACGATGACGTCGCGGTCCGCGGACGTCCGCTCCAGCGCCTGCCGCGCCCGGGCGGGAAGCTCCGCCTCGCCGAGGGCGGTCATCACCGTGCCGCCGCCCCGCAGCTGCCCGGGCAGGAAGTTCATCGAGGGGCTGCCGATGAAGCCGGCCACGAACAGGTTCGCCGGCCGGGCGTACAGGTGGGCCGGGCTGCCGACCTGCTGCACCACGCCGGCCCGCATGACCACGACCCGGTCGCCGAGCGTCATCGCCTCGGTCTGGTCGTGCGTCACGTAGAGCGTGGTGGTGCCCAGCGTCTTCTGGATGCGCGCGATCTGCGTACGCATCTGGACCCGCAGCTTGGCGTCGAGGTTGGACAGCGGCTCGTCCATCAGGAACGCCTTGGGCGAGCGGACGATGGCGCGGCCCATGGCGACCCGCTGGCGCTGGCCGCCGGACAGGTTCGACGGCTTGCGGTCCAGGTGCTGCGTCAGCTCCAGCATCTCGGCGGCGTCGTCCACCTTCCGCCGGATCTCCGCCTTGTCCATCCCGGCCAGGCGCAGCGGGAAGCCCATGTTCTCCCGGACGGTCATGTGCGGGTAGAGCGCGTAGGACTGGAACACCATGGCGATGTCGCGGTCCTTGGGCGCCTTGTCGTTCACCACCTGCCCGTCGATGAGCAGCTTGCCCGCGGTGATGTCCTCCAGGCCGGCCACCATGTTGAGGGTGGTCGACTTCCCGCAGCCGGACGGGCCGACCAGGATGATGAACTCGCCGTCGGCGATCTCGAGGTTGAAGTCGTCCACGGCCAGCGCCCCGTCGGGGTACCGCTTGACGACATGGTCCAGAACGATCTCGGCCACTTTCCGCTCCTCAGCCTTTTACCGCGCCCGAGGTCAGCCCGGCGACGATCCGCCGCTGGAAGACCAGCACGAACAGAACGATGGGAATGGTGATGACCACGGCGGCGGCCGCGATCGGTCCGGTCGGTTTCTCGAAGGTGGTGGCGCCGGTGAAGTAGCTCATCGCCGCCGGCACCGTCCGCGCCTGCGACGTCGAGGTCAGCGACAGCGCGAACAGGAAGTCGTTCCAGCACGCGATGAAGACCAGGATCGCCGTGGTGAACACGCCCGGCATCGCCAGCGGCGTGATCACCTGCCGGAAGGCCTGGTACGGCGTCGCGCCGTCCATCTTCGCGGCCTTCTCCAGGTCCCAGGGGATCTCCCGGAAGAACGCCGAGAGCGTGTAGATCGCCAGCGGCAGCGCGAACGTGATGTACGGGATGATCAGGCCCGGCCACGTGTCGAACAGCCCCAGCGCCGTCTCGATCTTGAACAGCGGGGTGACCAGCGCGATCTGCGGGAACATCGAGACCAGCAGCGCCATGGCGACGATCGCCTTTTTGCCCGGGAACTGCAGCCGGGCGATCGCGTACGCGGCCATCGTGCCGAGCACGATGGCCACCAGGGTGGCGATCACGCAGATGCCGATCGAGTTGATCAGCGCGCGGACGAAGTCCTCGTTCTTGAAGATCGACAGGTAGTTGTCGTCGGTGGGCGAGGTCGGGAAGTACTTGCCGTCGTTGAGCGTCTGGTCGTCCTTGAGCGACAGCGACACCAGCCAGAACACCGGGATGAACGCGTACAGCAGGACGATCGTGTTGATGCCCCACCACATCAGCTTGCGGTTCGTCGTCACGGGTTGCACGGCTACCGCCTCCCTCCGGCGTCGGAACCCGGCGCGGCCGCGCCGAAGAGCTTGATGAACAGGAACGCGATGATGCCGGTGGTGATGAAGATCAGCACCGACATGGCCGAGCCGATGCCGAGGTTCAGGCCGCGGATGAGGTTGCTGTAAGTCACCATCGACACCGAGCTGGTCTCGTTGGCGCCGCTGGTCAGGATGAAGATGTTGTCGAACACCCGGAACGCGTCGAGCGTGCGGAACAGCAGCGCCACCAGGATGGCCGGCTTGATCAGCGGTACGGTCACCAGCCAGAACCGTTTCCACGCCGAGGCGCCGTCCATCGAGGCCGCCTTGAGCAGGTCCTCGGGCACCAGGGCGAGCCCGGCCATGAGCAGCAGCGCCATGAACGGGACGGTCTTCCAGACCTCGGCCAGGATGATGATCATGATGGACGAGCCGAACTTGGTGAGCGGCGCCGAACCGCTCGGTGCCAGCCAGCCCAGGTCCTCGGTCCAGGCGAAACGCCAGGAGAACGCGGCGACCACGGTCACGATCGCGTACGGGATCAGCGCCGAGGTGCGGACCAGCCCGCGGCCGACCAGCGTGCGGTGCATGACGATGGCCAGCACCATGCCCAGCACCAGCTCGAGGGCCGCGCTGATCACGGTGATGAGCGCTGTCACGCCGAACGCCGTCCACCAGATCGGGCTGGACAGCACGGTGACGTAGTTGTCGAACCAGATGAACTTGTTCTCGCCGGGCCGGCGCAGGTCCGCCCGGTTGAGCGACAGCCACATCGCGTACAGCACCGGGTATGCGGTGACGGCGAGCATCAGAACCACGGCCGGCGCCACCAGCATCAGGCCGAGCTTGCGTTCGGCGCGCTTGGCCTCGGTGAAGCGCTGACGGGCGATCTGGGTGGTCTCGTCCTCCATGGATTCGGCGGCGGCTTCCGCGGCCGCCGACGTCGGCGTAGCGGTCATGGGAGGATCCCCTTGCCTTCGATCGCGGCCTGGATCGCGTCGCGAAGCTCATCCGCGGACTTCTGCGGGTTGATCTCCCCGGGCGGTGACAGCGTGGTGGAGACGATCGTGGAGATGTTCTGGTAGACCGGCGACACCGGGCGCGGCACGGCGTTCTTCAGCTCGGCGAGCATGACGTCCTTCATCGGGTACGCCTTGGTGAACTCGGGAGTGTCGAAGACCGTGGCCAGGGCCGGCACGTCACCGCCGTCGAGCGCGGCGCTCAGCGCGTTCTTCTCGTTGCGCATGCACATCCCCGCCTCGAAGGCCTCGTCCGGATGCTTGCTGTACTTGCTGATCGCGTAGTTCATCCCGCCGAGCGTCACCCGCGGCGGCCCGCCGTCGATCGACGGGTACGGCGCGAAGCCGAGGTCGCCGACGAGGTCCGGGTTGGCCTCGCGCATGGCGCTGAGCACGTACGGCCAGTTGAGCGCGAACGCCGACCGGCCGGCCTGCAGGTCCGCGAAGACCTCCGGCTCCTGGGCGTTGGACAGCGACGAGCTGGTCACGCCCGAGGTGGCGAGCTTGCGCATCATGGTCAGCGCCTGGACGGTCTTGTCGTCGATCGTGGGAGCCGTGCTGTCCTCGTTGACCAGCGTGCCGCCGTACCCGGTGACCAGGTTGTTGATGTTGACCACGTAGCCCTCGTACTGGGCCGCGGTCAGGCCGATCTCGTACGGCTTGCCCTGCGACTTCAGCTGCTGGGCCATCGTGATCATCTCGTCGAACGTCTTGGGCGGCGTCGGCACCAGCGACTTGCGGTACCAGAGCAGCTGCACGTTGGTCGTTCGCGGGATGCCGTAGAGCTTGTCCTTCCAGGTGGCCGTGTCGATCGGCGGCTGCAGGGTGTCCTTGGTCGCCTGCGCCTTCTGGTCGGCGGTCAGCTCGCGGATCCAGCCCGCCTCCGCGAACTCGGCCGTCCACGTCACGTCCATGCCGAGCAGGTCCATGCCGTCGTCGTGCGCGGCGAGCCGGCGGACGAACTGGTCACGCTGGCCGTCGGCGTCGCTGGGCAGGAGATTTCCGACGATCGTGTACCGGCCGGCGGCCGCCTTGTTGCAGTCGGCGAGGATCTTGTCGAAGCCGGTGCCGCTGGCACCGCCGTACAGGTTGATCACGGTCCCCTTCGGACCGCTCGAGCAGGCCGCGAGCGAGGCCATGAGGACCGCCACACCGAAGGCGGCCGTCCAACGTGAGGGGTGTCCGCGTACCGCTGTCGGATGGTGAAGCCTCATCGAGCCCTCCGTCCGTCACACGCCGTTATGACGTAGATCACAGTGAACTCAGCCTGCCAGATTCCCGTGCGGACCGCGAGTCGTGGACCGGTCACGGATCGAAGAATCTGCAGGTACAGCTTCCGGACGCTACGACGATTCAGCGAACCGGCCGGCCCGTCCCGCGCAGCGATCCGGAGCAACAGGCCCGGCGTCGGCACAATCGGATATTGGCGATATGTAGCGATCAGTACGCGCTCCAGGTCGGTGCCCACCGCCGCCCACCCGCGGGACTTCGGCCTCTGGCTGTTGCGGAGCGCCAGTGGCCAGCATGCGAGGTGAGCCCCTGAGCCGGTCGGCTCGATGGGAGGGCGTCATGACCTACCTGGTGGAATTCCCCCTGGCCGACGGCGGTGAGCCGATCGTCGTCGAGATGGACGACGACCAGCTGAGCGGTTTCGCCCCGGCGGCGGTGAACGCCGGCGAAGTGGCGGCGACGGCGACCGAATCCTTCGAGAGCGCCGTGGAGCGGTTGCTGCCGCCGATGCGGGCCATCGGGGAGCGCCTGAAGGAGCTGGCACCCGACGAACTGACCGTGACACTCGGCGTCAAGCTCACGGCCGAGGCCGGCGTGATCGTCGCCAGGACCGCGGGCGAGGCCAATTTCACGGTGACGATGAAGTGGATCGGTGGTGCGACATGACCGAGTGGATTCCGGCGGTGGCACGGCTGCGGAACCAGCTGTCGGCCGTGGGAGGTGGCGCGCTGATCCCCGGAGGGAAAGTGCTGACCTGCGCGCACGTCGTCAACGCGGCGGTGGGGCGGAAGCGCGATGCCCCGGAATGGCCGTCCGGATCATTGTCGGTGGACTTTCCCTTGCAGGGTGTGAACGACGTCGCGGCGAAGGTGATCGCCTGGTCGCCGTTGACTGCCCTGGGCCACGGCGACATAGCACTCCTCGAACTCGCCGACGACCGCGTGACGGAACTCGAGCCGCTGATGCTCGCCGAAAGGGTGGTGACCGCTGACGAGGAGCTGGCGACGTTCGGATTTCCGCGGAATTGCGCGGACGGGGTCCATAAACGGCACCTGGCGCACGCGGGAACGCTGGTCGGCGGATGGGGGCAACTCGTCGACCGCGCCCAGAACGAGCACAAGTTGCAGCCGGGATTCAGCGGGTGCCCGGTCCTCGACGCCGCCGGCTACGTGATCGGCGTCTTCACCCAGGCCGAACTGGCGCCGGACGTCAACGTCGGCGCCTACATCCCCACGGCGCGGGCCGTGGCGGCGGTGCAGGCCGGCGCCGGCATCGCCCTGCCGTCGCTGGTCCCCGGCCCGATCGACGATCCCGGCAAGGAGATCGCGCTCGACACGGAGTACTACGTCGCGAAACTGGGCAGCTGGCCGGCCGGGGCCGTCGATGGCGCGGACGTGGTCCCGGCGCTGCGGACCATTCTGCAGAAGGTGGAGACCAGCCCCGGTTACCGTCAGCGCAATGTCCCCGTGTGGGCGACGCTGTACCGGATGATCGGCGGCGCCTACCTGCTGCACTCGAAGCTCGACATGGGTGAGAAGGTGCGGGCGGCCCTTCCGTACCTGAGGCAGAGCCATGCCCTGTGGCCCGAGCAGGCGGCCTTGGCGCAGAACATAAGCCGGTTGGAGTCGATGCTCCGCGACTCGAGCGGAGACGTCCGCGAGTTCCTCACGACCGTGCTCCAGATCCTTCGCGGGCCGGGCGACCCGGACATCCCGTCGCTGGTGGGACGCATGGCGGAGCCATTGACCGGCCCGCAGATGCAGGCGCAGTCGTGGTTGCTGCATCAGGCCACCCCGAATCCCATCTGGAACTTCCTGCAGGCCGTCCAGGTGATGCTGAAGAAGGAGAGGAACATCGATGCGGAGATCGACGTCGGCAGCGAACTTCTGGCCGACGGCGACGTCGACGTACGGGTGACGATCGGCCCCAACGTCTTCCTGTGGAAGGTCGATCCCGGCCGGAAGACGTTCGAGGCCGGGAACGACCTCACGGCGGGGTTCATGCGACTGATCACCTGATCGCCCTCCGGCCCGGTCCGCCCCCACGGGGAGGCATCGCTCCCCTAAGATCGGCGCCCGGCAGCGAAGGGAGATCCACATGTGGCCGTTCAAGCGCCGGGAGAAGCCGGCCGGTCTCGTCGTCGACCCCACCGGCGGTGACCCGCGGGCCCGGGCACTGCTCGACGCGCTGACCGCCCGCGACTGGCGTACGGCCCGCGACGTGCTCGCCGGGGCGACCGAGCCGGACACCCGCGCGTACCTGATGGAGGTCGCCTGGAAGGTCGACGGCGTGCAGGAGTGGATCGGCGAGTGGATCGACGCCGAGCCGCAGTCGACGCTGCCGCTGCTGGTCCGCGGCTGCCACGCGGTCGGCTGGGCGTGGGAGGCGCGCGGCGCCGCGCAGGCGCAGTACACCAGCGAGGAGCAGTTCCGCCGGTTCCACAACCGGCTCCGGATGGCCGAGAACGCGCTGGACGAGGTCATCGCCCGGGACCCCGAGGACGTGACCGCCCGCACCTGGCTGGTCACCTCCGCCCGCGGCCGCCAGCTCGACGCGGACGAGGCGCAGGCACGCTTCGACGAGGTCGTGAAGCGCCACCCGCACCACGTCGTCGCCCACGAGCAGCGGCTGCAGTACCTGTGCGCCAAATGGTTCGGCAGCGACGCGGAGATGTTCGCCTTCGCGCGTGAGGCCACGGCCGCGGCGCCGGACGGCAGCCTCCTGCCGGAGCTGCTGGTCATCGCCCACATCGAGAAGTGGCTCTCGCTGTCCCGCGGCGAGGACGACGAGTACATCACCGCGGAGCCGGTCCGCGCCGACATGCTCGCGGCGGCGGAGAAGTCGGTGTTCCACCCGGCCTTCACACCGGCGTACGGCTGGATCCCCCGCGCGAACGTCTTCGCGATGGGCCTGCACCTGGCCGGCGAGAAGGCCGCGGCGGCCCGGGTCTTCGACCTGCTCGGCGACCGGGTCGGCGGCTGGATCTGGAACTACCTCGGCGACCCCGCGACGGCGTACGAGTCGGCACGGGCCTCCCTCTAGGAGCCGGACCAGGCGGTCCAGCGTCGCACGGCGATGCGCAGGAACGGGCCGGGCGGCGGCGCGTCCCGATACTGGGGGTATTTGGCGAGCAGCGCGGGCTCGGCCTCCTCGCTCACCGTCGCGACGCCGTCGGCGCGGACCCACCACAGCGTGGCCCAGTCCTCGTCGTAGTGGTCGGCGAGCACGCTCACGCGCGGCTCGTGGGCGATGTTGACCAGCCGTTGCAGCGCGCGGTGCCGCTTCGGCTTCGCGTCGACCGCCGTGTGCACGACATCGCCCACGAGCGCGAAGACGATCGGTACGAGATGCGGGGCGCCGCCCGGGGTGACCGTGGCGAGCCGGGCCACCCGGGCGGCGGCGAACCGCTGCGCCGGCGTCACCGGCCGGTCAGGTCCGCGATCGCCCGCTCCCACTTCTCCCGCGCCGGCTCCACCACGCTCCACGGCCCCGACGGCAGCCAGCACGACGCCCGGTGCACGCCGGCGTTCTCCAGCTGCTCCAACGCCTTCGGGTCCGGCGGGACGCTGAGAACCTGCACCTGCAGCGGCCGGTCGGCGCGCGCCCGCAGCTCGTCGATGCGGCCGAACAGGTTCTCGTCGTGCCACTGCGGGAACCAGCCGTCACCCCACGCCAGCACCCGATCCAGCACGGTCGGCCCGCCGCCGCCGACCAGCACGGGCGGCCATGGTTTCTGCGCCGGCTTCGGCCAGGACCAGATGCGGTCGAAACTGACGAACGGACCGGCGTACGAGGCCTCGTCCTGGGTCCAGATCGCCTGCATGGCGCGTACCCGGTCACCCAGCAACGCCATCCGGGTGCGCGGATCGGTGCCGTGGTTGGCCATCTCCTCGCGGTTCCACCCGGCGCCCACCCCGAACTCCAGCCGCCCGCCGGACAGATGGTCGACGGACGCGACCTCCTTCGCGGTGACGATCGGATCCCGCTCGACGACCAGGCACACCCCGGCACCCACCCGCAGCCGGGTCGTCGCCTCCGCCGCCGCGGTCAGCGAGACGAACAGGTCGTACGTGTGCCAGTACTTCCGGGGAAGCTGCGCCCCGCCACCCCACGGCGACTCCCGGCTCGCGGGGATATGGGTGTGCTCGGCGAAGAACAACGCATCCTGCCCCCGCTCCTCGACCCGCCGCGCGACCTCCCCGGGCCGTACGCCGTCATGGGTGGGGAAATATCCGACTCCGAACTCCATGCCCGCGAGTCTATGGGCGGTGCAGGTCGAGGATCAGGTCGACGACCAGGGCGGTCCAGCCGGTCTGGTGCCAGGCGCCCAGGCCCGCGCCGTTGTCGCCGTGGAAGTACTCGGGGAAGGAGATCAGGTTCTTCCAGTCCGGGTGGGTCTGGAAGAGCTCGCAGGCGCCGTAGATGGGGCGGCGACCGTCGGCGTCCGGGACGAAGAGGGCGACCAGGCGGCGGGAGAGGTCGTCGGCGACCTTGCTGAGCGGCATCTTGGTCTGCGCGCCCGTCGGGTATTCGACCAGGAGGTCGTCGCCGAAGAAGGCGGCGAACTCGCGGAGCGCCTCGATGAGCAGGTAGTTGACCGGCATCCAGACCGGGCCGCGCCAGTTGGAGTTGCCGCCGAACAGGCCGCTGGTGCTCTCCGCCGGCTCGTAACCGACCGTGAAGTCGGAGCCGCCCAGCGACACCGTGAACGGCTTCTCCAGGTGCGCGCGGGACAGGGTGCGCAGGCCGTACGGGGACAGGAACTCCTCCGGGTCCAGCATCCGGGCGAGGATGCGCAGCAGCTGGTCCTGGCCCACCATGGACAGCAGGCGCTGCTGGCCGCCGACCCGGGACAGCCGGCGGGCGCTGATGACGTCGGCGTAATCCGGCTGGTTGGCGAGCAGCCAGCGCAGCCGGGCGCCCAGCTCCGGCAGCCGGTTGAGGGTCGCCGCGGTGAGCCGGGTGGTCGCCGCGAGCGGGAGCAGGCCGACGATCGAGCGGGCCTTGAGCGGCATCCGGTGGCCGTCGGGCAGGCGCAGCACGTCGTAGAAGAAGCAGTCCTCGTCGTCCCAGAGCCCCTGCCGGTACGCCGCCTGCGCGATGTACGCGAAGTGCTCGAAGAACTTGGTAGCCATGTCCTCGTACGCGCGGTCGTGCAGGGCGAGGCGGATCGACATGTCGAGCAGGTTGAGGGCGTACATGGCCATCCAGCCGGTGCCGTCGGACTGCTCGAGCACGCCGGCGACGGGCAGCGCCGCGGAGCGGTCGAACGGGCCGACGTTGTCCAGGCCCAGGAAGCCGCCCTCGAACACGTTGTTGCCGCCCACGTCCTTGCGGTTGACCCACCAGGTGAAGTTGAGCAGCAGCTTGTGCATGACGCGGGCGAGGAAGTCGTGGTCACGGCCGCCGTCGATCTCGAAGACCCGCAGCGCCGCCCACGCGTGCACCGGCGGGTTCACGTCGCCGAACGCCCACTCGTACGCGGGGATCTGGCCGTTGGGGTGCATGTACCACTCGCGCAGCAACAGCAGCAGCTGGGCCTTCGCGAAGCCCGGGTCGACGCGCGCGATGGTGACGACGTGGAACGCCAGGTCCCAGGCTGCGTACCAGGGGTACTCCCAGGGGTCGGGCATGGAGATGACGTCGAAGCTGTTCATGTGCCACCAGGCGTTGTTACGCCCGTAGCGCCGGCCCGGCGGCGGTGGCGCCGACCCTGGGTCGCCGTGCAGCCACTGCTTCACGTCGAAGTGGTAGAACTGCTTGCCCCACATCAGCCCGGCGATGCCCTGCCGGGCGACGGCCGCCTCCTCGGGTGAGGCCGACGCGGGGATCAGCTCGGCGAAGTACTCGTCGGCCTCGGCCCGGCGGGCGGCGACGACGGTGTCGAAGCCCTCGCCGAGGTCCGGCTCCACCGGCACGTCGCTCTCGGTGAGGCGCAGCCGGATCTGCCGGGTCTCCCCCGGTGCCAGCGTGAGCCGGTGGTGCAGGGCGCCCTTGGTGCCGACGCCGGCCGGGTTGACGGTGGGTGCCCCGCCGACGACGAAGTCGTTGATGCCGTCCTTGGGGAACATGCTGGTGCCGGGCAGCCCCCAGAGCCGCTGGGAGTTCGTCTCGTTGTCGCACATCAGCGCCGGGGCGTCACTGTCGGCCACCAGCGTCAGGTGGCCGAGGCTGCGATGCTCACCGGCGATGCGGCCGGGCGTACCCGTCAAGCGCGGGACCGACCGGTTCGGCAGGCCCCACGACCAGGTGTTGCGGAACCACAGCGTGGGCAGCACGTGCAGGGTGGCCTCGTCGGGGCCGCGGTTGGAGACCGTGACGACGATGCACAGGTCGCGCGGGCCGGCCTTGGCGTAGTCGACGGTCACCGCCCAGAACCGGTCGTCGTCGAAGACGCCGGTGTCGACGAGCTCGTACTCCGGCTCGTCGCGGGAGCGCCGGCCGTTGACCGCGACCAGCTCGTCGTACGGGAAGGCGGCCTGCGGGTAGTGGTAGCGCCAGCTCATCCACGAGTGGGTGGGTGTCGAGTCCTGGTACCACCAGTACTCCTTGACGTCCTCGCCGTGGTTTCCGCCGTCGCCGCCGAGCCCGAACATCCGCTCCTTGAGGATCGGATCCTTGCCGTTCCACAGGGCCAGGGCGAAGCAGAACGTCTGCCGGTCGTCGCAGACGCCGGCCATCCCGTCGTCGTTCCACCGGTACGCCCGCGAGCGCGCGTGATCGTGCGGGAAGTAGTCCCAGGCGGTGCCGTGCTCGCTGTAGTCCTCGCGGACGGTGCCCCAGGCGCGCTCGGCGACGTACGGGCCCCAGGCGCGCCACGGCCGCTCCCCGGAGTCCGCCTGCGCCAGGCGCTCGCGCTCCGCCATGCCGCCGTCGCTCACCCCCACACCCGCACCCTAGCCGATCTCAGCCTCCGGCCCATTTCTCCAGGTCCAGGTCGCGCAGCGCGCTCGGCGCGAACATGCCGAGCACCGCCAGCACGGCCACCACCGTGAAGATCGACCGGAGCACCATCGTCTCGCCCCGGCCGCCGACCTTGACCGCCATGCCGTTCGGCACGCCCACCATGCGCCACATGCGCCGGCCCATCGGGATCGGCCAGAGGATCGGTACGCCGTTCTTGGTGATCATGTCGCCGAAGAGGTGCACCACGCAGCCCACACCGACCGCGAAGCCCAGCATCGGGTAGCCGCGGTCGCCGGGCAGGTTGGCGCCCGTGAACCAGGCGATCACGGCGGCCGCGCCGGTGACGATCAGCCAGCCGGCGCGCTCGGCCCACGAGTCGAACAGCCCGCGCAGCGCCAGGCCGGCCATGAAGAAGACGATCGCGACGACCGCCCATTTCCCGTACGCGGCACACAGCGTCGTCGTGCCCCAGCCGACGCCGCCCGCGAACGGCAGCGTGTGGGTGAGCGTCCGGTGCCCGTTGGTACGCCGGGGGTCGCGGCTCAGCTTCGTCGCGGTGTAGACGCCCAGCGAGATCTTCTCGACCACCTCGGCGATGAACAGCGAGAACACCCCGAACGTCCGGGCGACCGTGGCGCCGCCCTGGTTGCGGGTGACCTTGCCGGACAGGTCGAGGTCGGGCAGCAGGGCACCGCCCGCGCACACCGTGGCGCCGACGGCCACGGCCAGGGGGCTCTGGGCGTACCCCGCGAAGTGGTCCAGGGCCCAGCTGCCGGCCAGCCATACCGACGCGCCCGACAGCGCGTGCGACGGACCCATCATGATCTTTGCCCACCCCTCCCCGTAGGCCGACACTGTCGCATCGGGGAGGGGGCCGGGCAACGACCGCCACGTCTACTGTGGAGTGGCCAAGATCACCGATAGCCGGGGCCGTTCCAGGGCGCGACGCGGTGCCGGTGGTAGTACTCGTGCCGGAGGTCGCCGTACCGGGCGTGCCGGATCAGGCCGATGACCAGGAACGCGAGCGGGATCGCCGGCCAGAAGAACGGCGCACCGGACAGCGCCCAGAGGCCGGTCAGCAGCAGCGCCACGGCGACGACGAACCCGGCGTGGCGGCGTACGCCCCGGCGTGTCGCGGCCTGCGCCTGCGGCGTGCGGGCCAGCGCGGCCCGGCCCCCGTCGGGCAGGTCGGCGGTCAGCGGGTGGAGCTCGTCGCGGAACTTCGCCGCGTACACCTGGCCCAGCCGCTCCTCGCCCTCCTCCAGGGTGAGCCGGCCCTCGGCCATCGCGGCCCGCAGGACCTCGGCGACCTGCTCCCGCTCCGAGTCGGAGGTCCGGAGCCGGGCGGACCCGGACCGGATGGCGTCGTTCGGATACATGATGACCTCCCGTTGTGGTCCCTCCAGCGTCGCCGGTCCGGCGCCCGGAGCACGTCGGCCCGGCGGAGCATTCGGTACGCGGCGAGCGGAGCACCCGGCCGCCGCGGCGTACGCCCTGCGGAGTACACGCCGGACCGCACCTGCGCCCCCGGGCGCAGGCAGGACCGCCCCGCGCGTGGATGCCCGGCCGGTCCCGGGTGCCGTAGCGTCGACCGCGTGCACAACCAGCGCCGCTCGCCGCCGTGGAGTGGCAGTTCATCGCGTGACCTGCCGCCCTGGCGACCTCCCCGGTCCGCCCGGCACGGCAGCGGGCCCGGGGCAGTTGTCGGTGCCGCGTGCTTTCACGTCTTCGGGAACTGGTCGGAGGCCGTGGCGCACCCCCAGCCCACCGCGGCCCTCGCCGGCGCGCTGCTGCTCATCGGCCCGCTCGCGCTGGCCTGGCGCAGGCGGGCGCCGCTCGTGGTGCTGGCCGTCACGGCCGCGGCGAGCGTCGCGTACGCAGCGTTGTCGGAGCCCTCGTGGACGTACGCCGTCGCGCCGATCATCGCGCTGTTCACGGCCGTCAAGACGGGCCGGGCACGCCCCGCGCTGGCCGTCACCGCCGCCGCGTACGCCGCGTACCTGGCCGTGACCGTCGTCTTCGCGGGGCCGCTCGGCGTGGCCGCGGACGCCCGGCCCGGCCCCCGCGAGGCCGTGCTCGCCGCGATCATCCTCGCCGTGACCATGTTCCTCGGCGGGGCCGGCCGGGCCCGGGGCGAGTACCTGGCCGAGATGACGAAGGCGAACGCGGAACGGGCCCGCGCCCGCGAGGAACAGGAACGCCGGCAGGCGGCCGACGAACGCCTGCGGATCGCCCGCGAGCTGCACGACGTCCTCGGCCACCACCTGTCGCTGATCAACGTGCAGGCCGGCGTCGGCCTGCACCTCATGGACAGCCGCCCGGAACAGGCCCGCGAGGCGCTCACCGCGATCAAAACGGCGTCCGCCGAGGCGCTGCGCGAGGTACGGTCCGTCCTCGCCGCGCTGCGCCCCGAGGAGGAGGCCGCGCCCCGCCAGCCCGCCCTGGGCCTGGACCGGCTCGCCGACCTCACCGCGGACGCCGGCCTGCCGGTCACCACGGCGACGTCCGGGCAGCAGCGGCCCCTGCCGGCGGAGGTCGACCGCGCCGCGTACCGCATCGTGCAGGAAGCCCTCACCAACGTCCGCCGCCACGCCGCGGCCAAGTCCGCCCACGTCGCGATCGAGTACGCCCCCACCGAGCTGCGGGTGACGATCCGCAATGACGGCCCGCCGGTCTCCCCGGCTTCCCCCGCCTCACCCGACGCCGCCGCCGGCCCGGGCGGGGCGGCGCCGTCCGACGGGTCGGGCATCGCGGGGATGCGGGCCCGCGCCGAGACCCTGGGCGGCACACTCACCGCCGGCCCGCTGGCCGAGGGCGGGTACCTCGTCTGCGCCGTGCTGCCCACCATTCCCGCCGCCGCGCCCGCCGGAGGAACCACATGATCACGGTCCTGCTCGCCGACGACCAGGCGCTGGTCCGCGCCGGCTTCCGCGCGCTCATCGACGCCGAACCGGACCTCGAGGTGGTCGCCGAGGCCGCCGACGGCCTCGCCGCGGTGCAGCTCACCCGGCAGACCCGGCCCGACGTGGTGCTCATGGACATCCGCATGCCCGGCGTCGACGGCCTCGAGGCCACCCGCCGGATAGCGGCGGACCCGGACCTCACGGCCACCCGGGTGGTCATCCTCACCACCTTCGAACTCGACGAGTACGTCTTCGAGGCGCTCCGCACCGGCGCGTCGGGCTTCCTCGTCAAGGACACCGAACCGGTCGACCTCCTCCGCGGCGTCCGCGCGGTGGCAGCCGGCGACGCCCTGCTGTCACCCAGCGTCACCCGCCGGGTGATCGGCGAGTTCGCCACCCCGGGCGGCCGCGGCCGTCCCACCCGCCCGCCGGAGGACGCGGGACGCCTCCAGCAGCTCACCGACCGCGAACGCGAGGTGATGGTGCTGGTCGGCGAGGGCCTCTCCAACGACGAGATCGCGGCCCGCCTGGTGATCAGCCCGGCGACGGCGAAGACCCACGTCAGCCGGACGATGGTCAAGCTGGGCGTCCGGGACCGGGCGCAGCTGGTGGTGCTCGCCTACGAGGCCGGCCTGATCCGGCCCGGCTGGCTGGCCTGACCGGCCTCATCCGGGTTGTCGGTCCTGATCGTTCCCGGCGCCGAGCTTCCCGGGCTGGGCCGGGCCGCCGTCGATGCTCTCGCCCGGCTGGGCGAACCACGCCGGGGCGTCCTCCAGCGCCGTCCGGATCCGCTGGTGGGCGAACGGCGTCAGCTCCGGCAGCGAATCCAGCGCGAACCAGCCCACCGCGATCGACTCCGCGTCGTTCACCCGGGCCTCGCCGCCCACCGCCCGGCAGCGGAACCACGAGTTGACCATGTGGCAGTGGTCGCCGTTCGGGTACGTGACCTCGTGCAGGGCCACCCCGGCCAGGCGCTCCACCTTGACGTGGACGCCGGTCTCCTCCAGCACCTCCCGGACCACCGCGTCGGCGGGCTGCTCCCCCGGATCCATCATCCCGGCGATCAGCGCCCAGCGGTGGTTGTCGCTGCGCTGCCCGAGCAGCACCTCCCCCCGGTCGTTGACCACCACGGCGCTGACGGTCGGGAACATGAGCAGGTCGTGGCCGACGTGGGCACGCAGGCGCTTCACATAGTCGGATGCAGGCACGCATCGACCCTACGGTCACCCGGCCAGCCCGCAGCGCCCGCCGGGCCCAGCCGGCAGCTCCGGGGGCGGGCGGTCCGGATCCACGCCGCGTCCGCCGGCGGCTTCGGGGCGGGCGGTCCGGATTCATGCCGCGTCCGCGTAGCACTCGACCACCGACACGTCGAGGGGGAACCGCACCTCCGTACCTCCGAACAGGAGCTCGCCCGCCCGGGCCGCGCTGTCCCGTACGGCCTCGACGACGCGGTCCGTCTCTTCGGCCGGGCAGTGCACCCCCACCTCGTCGTGCACGAACAGGACGATCTCGGCTCGCATACCGGTCAGGGCCGTCCGCAACGTGGCCAGGAGGACGAGGGCCCATTCGGCCGCCGTGGCCTGGATGACGAAGTTGCGGGTGAACCGGCCGCGGGCCCGGCCCTGGGCGCCGCCCTGGGGGGCTTCGGCGGACCCGGCTTCCTCGGGTGGGTCGAGACCCGCGTCGCGCCAGGCGGTGGAGGCGGGCGGGCAGGTGCGGCCCAGCCAGGAGCGCACGAGACCGCCGGCTTCGCCCGTGCGGGCGGCGGCCTCGACGTACTCGAAGGCGGTCGGGTAGCTCTGGCGCAGCACCGCCAGTGCGGGGATGGCCGCGCCGCCGGTCTGGCCGTACATGGCGCCGAGGAGGGCCACCTTGGCGCGGGGGCGGTCGCCGCCGAACGCGTCCGCGGCGAGGGCGGCGTACAGGTCGTCGGCCTCCCCCGCGGCGGCGAGGCGGGAGTCGCCGGAGACCGCGGCGAGGACGCGGGGCTCGAGCTGGCCGGCGTCGGCGACGACGAAGCGCCAGCCGGGGTCGGCCACCACGGCCCGGCGGACCACCTTGGGCACCTGCAGCGCGCCGCCGCCGCGGGTGGCCCAGCGGCCCGAGACCACGCCGCCCGGCACGTACTCCGGGCGGAACCGACCGCCGCTGACCCAGGCGTCGAGCCAGGTCCAGCCGTGCGCCACCCAGATGCGGTAGAGCTCCTTGTATTCCAGGAGCGGCTTGACCGCCGGGTGCTCCACGCGCTTCAGCACCCAGGCGCGGGTGTTGGGCACGTCGATGCCCGCCCTGGCGAACGCGCGCAGCACCTCGGCGGGCGAATCCGGGTGCAGCCCGTGCATGCCGAAGGCGGCGTTGACCTCGGCGGTCAGCTCGGCGAGCCGGCGCGGCGGCCCGACCGGCTGCGGCGCGCCGAGCAGGCCGCGCAGCACCTCGTCGTGCACGTCGGCGCGCCAGGGCAGGCCGGTGTGCCCCATCTCGGCGCCGATGAGCGCGCCCGCGTTCTCGGCGGCCACGAGGAGGGCGAAGCGGCCCGGATGGGCGGTCGCCCCGACCCGGCGGTGCTGGTCGGCATAGACCCGGACGAGCGCGTCGAGAACAACGAGCCCCGGGACAGCGGACCCGGCGGACGCGCCGGACCCGACAGAAGCCGCGGAGGCAGCGGCCGAGGAGGCAGCAGACCCGGCGGACGCGCCGGATCCGGCAAAAGCCGCGGAGGCAGCGGGCGCGGAGGTAGCGGAAGCGGCCACCGCCAGCACGGCGGCATGCGCGCCGCCCGGGCCGCCGCCGGTGTCGAAGAGTGCCGCCTGCACCAGCCCGGGTGGCTCGGGCACCCGCGGCGGCGGATCGGGCGGCACCGCGACCCCGGTCAGCCGGGCGAACGCCGCGGCCAGCGACCGGGGCTCGCCCCAGCGGCCGGCGTGGCCGAGCAGCAGCGCCTCGGTCAGCTCGATGTCGTGGCAGCGGCCGACGCGCACGCCGGCGCGCAGCAGCGCCGGGTATGTCTCCGTGGTCGACGCCCAGAGCCAGCGGGGGTGGTCGGCGGCTTCGCGCTCGGCGATCGCCGCGGGCAGGTCGGTGACGCGGAGCGGCTCGGACGCGGGCGTGCCGTCGGGGCGCAGGGTCCGCAGCCATCCGGGACCCCGCCCGCCCTCGTCGTCGAACACCACCGCCACCAGCACGGACTCATTCTGGAACAGGGGTACGACAATCCGCGCCGGACAGGCCGTCGATCAGCTCGGCACGCCGCGTCAGGTTCCGGCGTACGGTGACCGCCCGCTGCAGGTCGAGCGGCGGCACCCGGATCTCCCAGCCCCGCCAGCGCACGGTCTCGAGCCGGGCGGCAGCGGCCGGGCCGAAGTCGGTGGGTTCGGGGTCGTCCGCGACCGCTCCGACGCCGCCCACCCATTCCACCCGGGCGCCGAGCACCGCCCGGCCGAACGATTCGCAGAACCAGTCGACGGCGGCGACCGGCTCCACCAGCCCGTCGAGGAGCAGGTCGCCGACGCGGGTGGCGTCCGCGCCGGAGACCACGAGGTCGAGGTCGCCGGGGGTGAGGGGCGCGCCGCGGACGGCGAGGGCGGCGCTGCCGGTCAGCCACCAGTCGGCCCGGGCGTCGCCGAGGCGCCGGCAGACGGTGGTGAGCGCGTCCTCCCACGGCACGGGGTCCAGGCCCGCGGCCTGTCGCAGCCACGGCTCGATCAGGCGCTGGAAGTTGTGCCAGGCCCGGTCCAGGTGCGGGGCGTCGCGCGGGAAGCTGCGCGCCCAGTGGCCGCCGGATGCGGTGAAGGCGGACTTGCGGACCGCGGGGATCAGCTCGTCGCCCACGTCCAGGAGGCGGAACTCGGTGCGGTCCGGGAGGTCGTGGCGTTCCGCTCGCAGCGTCATGGCCGCCATGCGACCACACGGGTCCGACAAGAACGGGCGGCGCCGCTCCCCGAGGAACGGCGCCGCCCGATCGAGCTGTGGTTACTTGGTCGCGCCCGCGGTCAGGCCGGACTGGATCTGCCGCTGGAAGAACGCGTACACCAGGATCATCGGCAGGATCGAGAGGGTGAGCGCCGCGAAGAGCGCGGCCCAGTTGGCCTGGTAGCCCGCCGAGACGCTGATGTTCGCGATGCCCTGGGTGAGGACCCATTTCTGGTCCGCGCCCTGGCCCTGCATGATCGCGACCGGCAGCAGGTACTGGTTCCACTGGCCGACCACGTTGAAGATCGTGATGCTGACCAGGCCGGACTTCGCCATCGGCAGCATGACCTGGAAGAACAGCCGGGTGTGCGAGGCGCCGTCGACGATCGCCGCCTCCGCGACCTGTTCCGGCAGCGTCTTGAAGAACGCCGTCATGAAGAACACGGTGAACGGCAGCGAGTAGGCGATGTAGACCAGGATCAGGCCGGTGTACGTGTTCAGCAGGTTGAGGTTCTGCAGGATCAGGAACAGCGGCACGATGGCCATGAAGACCGGGAACGCCAGCCCCGACACGAACAGGTAGTAGATGAAGCGGTTGCCGATGAACTTGTAGCGGGCCAGCACGTACGCGGCCATCGAGCCGAACACCATGGTGCCGGTGGTGCTCAGGGCGACCACGAAGACGCTGTTGAAGAAGTACCGGCCGATGTGGGCCTCGGTCCACGCCGTCTTGTACGTCTCGAACGACAGCTTGCTCGGCAGGCTGAACGGCGCGTGCGTGAAGATCTCGGTGTTGCTCTTGAACGACGCGAGGACCACCCAGATCAGCGGGGCGATCACGAGGATGCCCCACACGGCCAGCGCGACGTGGGCGAAGCCGCTGAAGAGCTTGATCTCGCGCTTGCTGCCGGACGCGGTGGCGGCGTGCCGGCGGCCGGGGTACGGCACGGTGCCGGGCGGCGGTGCGGAAACGTCGGTTCGCAGGTTGGTCATCTCAGGCTCCCGGTGCGGCTCAGAGCTCGACGGATTCGCGCCGGGTGACCCGCAGGGTCAGCGCCGCGAACGTGATGGTGAGGAAGAACAGCACGACACCCATCGCCGAGGCGTAGCCGAACTGTGCGTAGTCCTGCATGTTGCGGAAGATTTCGAGGCCCAGGACGGTGGTCGCACCGTCCGGACCGCCCCGGTCCACGCTCATGACGTTGACGAGGGCGAAGGCGTCGAACGCGGCGATGCCGAGGTAGACCCACGCGACCTGCAGCGTGTTCCACAGCAGCGGCAGCGTCACCTTGAAGAACAGCGTGCCGCGGGTGGCGCCGTCCAGCGCCGCGGCCTCGTAGATCTCGGTCGGGATGGAGCCCATGCCGGCCGAGAACAGCACCACGTAGAAGCCGACCGCCTGCCAGACGAGCACGGCGAGGATCGACCAGAGCGCCAGGTTCTTGTCGGCGAGGAACAGCACCGGTCCCGAGCCGAACTGGTTCAGGATGCCGTTGATCAGGCCGCTCTCGTCGGGCGAGTACACCCGGGCGAAGATGACGGCCACCAGGGCGAGCGCGAGCAGCTGGGGGAAGAAGAACACCACGCGGTAGAACTTCGACCCCCAGACGCCACGCGTACGCCCGCCCTTCGACCCGCCGCCCACGTTGAGCAGGAACGAGAAGAAGAGCGCCAGGACGATGGTGAACAGGGGCAGGAAGACGAGCAGCAGCGCGTGGTGCCGGATCGCCTTCCAGAACGTGTCGTCCTGGAACAGCTTCGTGAAATTGTCGAAGCCGATGTAGTTCACGTCCGGCGAGAAGCCCCGCCAGTTGGTGAACGACAGTTGGAACGCCTGAAGATACGCCGCGACCACGAACGTGCCGTAGATGGCCACCGGCACGATCAGGAAGCCGATGATGAACGGGTACCTGCCGTGCTTCATGGTTCTCGTGCTCCGTTCGTGGTCGCGGATCAGGTCGTCGTCGAGGGGGAGATCAGCGCTTGAACTTCTCGATGGAGGAGTCCTTCTTGACCGCGTCCGCGGCCTTCTGCATCCGCGTGCAGAACTTGTCGGCGGAGCCGCCCTGGTACATCAGCTCGTTGGTCGCCGCGCGCAGCTCGTCGTCCAGCTTCTTGTACCACGTGTCGAAGCGGAAGCTGAAGGTGTCGGCACCGGCGGCGCCGAGGGCCTTGTTGCCGGAGGTCAGACCGGGGCTGATCTCCATGCCGTCGGTGGCGCCGGCCACGACCGTGAGGGTCTTGGTCAGCTGGGTGAAGCCCACAGCGCCGGCCTTGGAGAGCATGTGGCGCAGGAACTCCATGCCGCCGCGCGGGTTCTTGCCCTTGGCGGCGACGAAGTACTGCTCGCCGGCCGCGGCGTAGAGCGCGGTGACGGGCAGCTTGTCGGCGGTGGTGACGCTCGGGAGCGGCATCAGCTGGTAGTCGAAGCCGTCCGGGGTGTCCTTGGCCTGCTCGTTCTCCAGCCAGGAGCCGGAGGGGTAGAGGCCCACCTTGTACTGGTTCTGCTTGAGCTGGACCTCGGTGTGCTTCTGGCCGAGGAACGCCTTGTCCGAGTACTTCGCACCGATTTCGGCCCACGCGGCCGCGGCCTGCTTGACGGCGTCGTTGGTCCAGGCGCCGTCCTCGAGGTTGTCGATGTTCTTGAGGATGTCGGCGCCACCGATCTTCGCGGCGCTGGTCAGGATCACCGTGTACTGGTAGTACGGCGCGTTGGCACCGGCGTACCCGTAGGGGGTGATGCCCTTGGCCTTCATGGCGTCGAGCAGCTTGGTGAAGTCCGCCCAGGTCGCCGGCACGGTCCAGCCGTTGTCCTTGAACAGCTTGCCGGAGTACCAGAGGCCGAAGACCGTGAACGCGTAGTTGAGCACGTACGGCTTGTCGTTGAACGTGCCCTGCTCGACGGTGCCCGGGATCAGGGTGTCCTTGACCGTCTTGCCGGCGATGTCGACCGACGGGGCGGCGTACAGGTCGGTCAGGTCCTGGACCTGGCCGGCCTGGACGAGGGCGCCCTGGTCCATCAGCTTCGAGCCGGAGTTGTTGATCATGTCCGGCGGGTTGCCCGCGGTGAACCGCGGCTGCACGACGGTCGAGATCTCCTCGGTCTGGTTGAACGTGACCTTGGAGTTCGGGAAGAGCTTGTTGTACGACGGGATGTCGACGTCCGTGGCGTACTTGGTGCCGAGACCACCGTTGAAGATCACGATCTCCAGCGGCGCGTCCTCCTTGATGCCCAGCGGGTTCGTCGCCGAGACGGTGCCGGCCGGCTTGTCGGCCTTGTCGTCGTCACTGTCGCCGCCACCGACGCACGCGCTCAGCATGCCGACGGCGGGGGTGGCCAGCAGGCCCACGGCGGCCACGCGGCGCAGCAGCGTCCGGCGGTCGACCTCGGGCTTGAAGATCTCGGACATTCGCTTTCTCCTCAGATGTTGATGCGGTGCCGGGTCGGCCGGCGACGGCGCGTGCCGCCGGACCGGATGAGAAAAGGACGGTTCATAGGGACGTTCGTCTTCAAGGTGCGGAACCCCCGTCCTTGACGGCTTTGTGGCCGTGGACGGCTTGCGCGGTGCGCTGGAAGGCCGCGTGCGAACGTTCGTGGGTCCGCTGGGCGACGGCGACGTAGAGCAGGTCCAGCACGACCAGTTGGGGGTGCCGCGCGGAGAGCGCGTCGGGCCGGAAGGTGGTGGCCTGCGTGGCGGTGAGCAGGACGATGTCGGCCAGTTCGGCGAGGGGCGAGGCCGGGAAACTGGTCAGGGCGATCGTGGTCGCGCCTCGGCTGCTGGCTTCGGCGAGCAGCTCGATGGTCTCGCCGGTCTCGCCGCTGTGCGAGATGCCCAGCGCGACGTCCCCGGCCCGGGACAGGGCGGCGCTGGCGAGGCCGTTGTGCACGTCGGTCCAGGCCCAGGCGGCGACGCCGATGCGGTGCAGGCTGAACTGCATCTCCTCGCCGACCAGCGCGCTGCCGCTGGCGCCGAAGATGTTGACTCGCTGGGCGCCGGCGATGGCGACGGCGGCCCGTTCCACCTCGGCGAGGTCGAGCAGCGCGGCGGTGTCGTGCATCGCGCGGGTATCGGCGGCCATTATCTGGGCGAGCACCCGGTCCAGCGGGTCGCCGGGCTGGATCTCGCGGCCGATGTCGACGGTCCACCCCGCGGAGCGGGCCAGGCCGCTCTCCGCGGCGATGCCGAGCCGCAGGTCCGCGTACCCGTCGAAGCCGAGGGCCCGGCAGAAGCGGGTGACCGTGGCGGGCGAGGTGCCGCTGCGCTCGGCCAGCTCGACGATCGTCGCGCGGGACGCGGCGGCGGGGTTGGTGAGGACCTGCTCGGCGACGCGCTGCAGGGCGCCGGTGAACTCCGGCAGCAGCGTGCGGACCCGGACGAGGACCCCGTCGTTGTTCGACAGGGCGGGCGCCTGGTCGCGCACCAGCGAGTCGACGACCGCTGTCATCGCGGCGCCGTCCGCATCCGGCTCGACCATGGGCCGTCCCCTCAGGTAGGAGTGTTAACTGTCGCGGTAAAAGTTCTTACTGCGGGCCCCTTTCTGTCAAGACTGTGGGCGAAGTTTTCAAACCGTTACCAAGAGCAGCCGCCCCACAGCGGGCGAACGACGGTCGGTTGACGTATGTCGATCCCTATATGACGCATACGGCGTGACCGCCATCACATGGTGCGGTCTGTGCCGTTTTGCTCATCGGCCGTTCGGCCCATGGCGACTCCCCCGGCCGCATGCTGCGGCCGACCGGAGGACGATTCGACCCCCCAATGTGAAACGCCCTCGCGATGACGAGGGCGTTTCGGGGGCGTGGCAAAAATTCTGCCCAGAACCGGTTAAGCGCTGTCGCGGACCGCCTGGGCGAAGACCTCGGAGCGGTGCTCGAAGTTGCGGAACCGGCCGTAGCTGGGCGCCGCCGGGGACAGCAGCACCACACCGCCGGACGGGGTCAGCTTGCGGGCCAGGCGTACGGCGGCGGGCAGGTCCTCGGCCGGCTCGGTCCGCACCCCGGGCAGCCCGGCCAGCTCCTCGAGGATCCGCGGGCCGCTGTCGGGCAGGCCGATGATCGTGAGCTCGCGGCCCCGCAGGTGCTCACGCAGGGGCGCGTAGTCCAGCCCCCGGTCGGTGCCGCCGACGAGGACGGTCAGCGGACGGCCCTCGTACGCGTCGATCGCGTGCATGGCCGAATACGGACTCGTGGAGAGCGTGTCGTCGACGAAGGTCAGCCCGGACGGATCCTCGATCTCGGCCAGCCGGTGCGGCAGCCCCTCGAACGACGCGACCGCCACGCGCAGCTCCTCGACGCTGCCCAGCACGTCCACGCCGATCCCGTCGAGCACGGCCAGGGCCACGCACAGGTTCCGGCCGTTGTGCTTGCCGCGCAGCTTGAGGGTGTCGCGGTGGAACAGCGGTTCGTCGCTGCAGTAGACGAGCTCGTCGTCGTCGATGCGGAACCGCGAGTCGCCGGCGCCGGCCGGGATCGCCGGGAAACCGTTGAGGTCGCGCGCCGCGATGGTCTCACGGACGAGCCGCTCGTCGGCGCCGTTGACCACGATCAGTTCCGGCCCGTGGGCGAGCAGGTTCAGCTTGTCCCGGTAGTACTCGCGCTCACCGCCGTGCGCGTCCAGATGCTCGGGGAACAGCGAGGTCACCACCGCCACCCGCGGCGAGTCGGTCAGGTCGCTGCACTGGTAGCTCGACAGCTCGAGCACGTACTGCTCGGCGGGCGGCAGGTCGAGCAGCGGCACGCCGATGTTGCCGCCGAAGACGTTCGGCCGGCCCACCGCGGCCAGCAGGTGGCTGATCAGCGCCGACGTGGTGCTCTTGCCCTTGCTGCCGGTGACGCCGACGGTCTTCCGGGCGTTGTCGGCCATCCACAGCGCGCTGCCGCCGGTGATCGTCACCCCGCGGCCCCGCAGGTCGGCCATCCACCGGTGGGTCTGCGGCACGCCCGGCGAGCGCACCACGACGTCGGCCGCGGCGAGCGTGGGGAACGCGTGCTCTCCCCCGGCCAGCGGCGCCAGCGCGGCCAGCTCGCCCTCCCACGGCACGGACAGGAAGTTCGCGCTGTCGTCCACCGCCATCAGGCGCGCGGGCCCATGCGCGGCAATCGCGGTCACGGCGGCCCGGCCCTCACGGCCGGTACCCCAGACGGCTACGGAACGTCCGCGCAGGTCTGCCAGGCGCACAGCGAAACTCCCTTTGTCGAGTCGCACTAGTATTGCCCGTCGGTCCGATGACAGGAGTTCGCGGGTGCAGTTCGACGTCATGCGCTTCCCCTCGTACGCATACGACCCCGAGACCGGGGTCGCGACGTTCGACTACGTGCTCGACGGCCCCGCGCCCGAGTCGTTCACCGAGACCATCACGTTCCCGGTGCCCGAGGGCCGGCGCGAGGTGCCGCAGAGCTTCCACCGCGTGCTGGAGCTGCTGCACGTCGTCGCCGGCGTGAGCTACTACAAGGTCGGCGCGCCCGAGCGCATCGAGGCGCCCACTGCCGTGCCGGTCGAGGCGGCGGCCCTGTTCACCGCCGTCTACAGCAAGGGCCTCGGCGAATACGCGTACGTGAACCAGCTGCCGTACGTGCTCGACATGACCGTCGAGGTGCCCGGGACGTCGCCGGCGGCCGGCCCGGTCGACAACTCCGAGGGCCGGCCGCTGTCCGCGGTGGGCGGGGGCAAGGACTCCATCGTCACGCTGGAGATCCTGCGCGCCGCCGGCCTGGACCCGGTGCCGTTCTCGGTCAACCCCAACCCGGTGATCGTGGCCGTCAACGCGGCCTCCGGCCTGCCCGCCCTCGCCGCGCGCCGCAAGCTCGACCCGCGGCTGTTCGAGCTCAACAAGGCCGGCGCCCGCAACGGCCACATCCCGGTGACGGCGATCAACTCACTGATCGCGATCGCCACCGCCACGCTGCACGGCCTCGGCCCGGTGGTCATGTCCAACGAGCGCTCCGCCTCCGACCCCAACCTGGTCTGGAACGGTCACGAGATCAACCACCAGTGGTCCAAGGGCGTCGAGGCCGAGGGGCTGCTGCGCGCCGCCGTCACCGCGCACGCCGGACTGACGGAGCCGTACTTCTCGCTGCTGCGCTCGCTGTCGGAGCTGCACATCGCCCAGCTGTTCGCCCGGTTCACCGCGTACGACGATGTGGTGACCAGCTGCAACAAGGCGTTCAAGCTGCACGACCCGACGGCCCGCTGGTGCGGCGACTGCCCCAAGTGCCGTTTCGTCGCGCTGGCCATGGCGCCGTCGATGCCGCGCGACCGGCTCACCCACATCTTCGGGCGCGACCTGTTCGCCGACCCCGCCCAGGTCCCGGGCTACCTCGAGCTGCTCGGCATCGACGCGCACAAGCCGTTCGAATGCGTCGGCGAGGTCGAGGAGTCGCTGGTGGCGCTCACCATGCTCGGCGACGACCCACAGTGGCGCGACGCCCCGGTCGTGGCGGCGCTGCGCGCGGCGGTGCCCCCGGCGGCGTGGGCGGAGGCGTCGCGTGAGGCGGTGCTCACCCCGGGCGGGCCGACGTTCGTGCCTCCGGCGTACGCGAAGGCCCTCGCCCAGGTCCTGTGATCACTCCGGCCGGTCGTGGTGTATCCGATCCGGATCCACCCCGAGCTGCAGCAACGCGGCGCTGGTCGCGGCCAGCATGAGGGGCGGCCCGGCCAGGTAGACCTCGTGCCCGGACCACTCGCCGTACGCCGCCACCGCATCGGTGACCAGGCCTGACGCGTACGGTCCCGCCGGGCCCTCGGAGATCACCGGCACCACCGTGGCCCGGCGCGCCGCGGCGGCGATCGCCGTGATCTCGTCGATGTCGTACAGCTCGGCGAGCGTGCGCGCGCCCCAGAACAGCACCACCGCGCGCGGGTCCCCGGTGGCGGCCAGCTCGGTGAGCAGCGCCTTCAGCGGCGCCACCCCGGTGTCCCCCGCGATCATCAGCAGGTCCCGGCTGGAGGCGGGCAGCACCATCTCACCCTCGGCCCGCGAGATGCGCACCTTGTCGCCGACGGCCGTACGGTGCACCAGCGTGCCACTCACCCCGGTCAGCGTCTTCGCGCGCACGTGCAGCTCGATGACGTTGTCGCGGCGCGGCGCCCCGGCCAGCGAATAGGGCCGCCACACGCCGGGCAGCTCGGGCACCTCGATGCGGGCGTACTGCCCCGGCACGTACGGCATCGGCAGGTACGGCCGCAGCCGGATCACCGCCAGGTCCTCGCGACGCAGCTCGTGCGCCACGACCACGGCCGTCCAGATCACCGGGTGGTACTCCGCCGCGGTCATGCCGTGCGCGATCCACTCGTACGCGTGCTGCCACGTCGACCGCCACGCCTGGTCGAAGTCCTGCCGCCACCCGTTCGCGGCCATGCCGGCGCGCATCGCCTCGGCCAGCGCTGCCCCGGCGAGCTGCAACTGCTGCGGGGCGACGCCGCACTCGGCCAGCGCGGCGCCCAGCCGGCCGAACCCGGCGACCACCGCGGGCGGCTGATCGATCGTGTGCGCCAGCCAGGTCAGCCCCTCGGCGAGCTGCTCGATCTGGGCTGCGGGCCCGCCCGGGAGCCGGGCGAACAGGTCCGGCTGCGCCTGCATCAGCGCGGACCGCAGCCGGGCCGCCACCTCCTGCGGACCACCGGCCAGCGACAGGCTGCCGGTGATTAGGCGCCGCACCTCGACCAGCGCGGCATCGTCGGCCGGATCCATCCCGTCGACCGGCGGCGCGGGACGTCCCGGCACGGGCGGGCGGACCGGGCCGGGACCGGGGAGTGGTGCGATCGGGTCGCCGGGCCAGGGCGGCCCCACCAGGCGCGGCCCGCCGGTCCCGGGGATGCCGCCGACCGGCTGGGTCGAGGCCGAGGGCAGGGCGGCGGGCCAGGGGCCGGGCCCGGGCGGATACGGGATGGCCGAGCGCCTTTCCGGTACGGCGGGAAGCCCGGCGCCCGATGCCGGCGGCGTGCCGGGGCCGGTCGCGGGCAGATTCGTCCCAGGCTGGTTCGTCCCAGGCTGGTTGGTGCCGGGCTGGTTGGTGCCAGGCTGCGCAGGCGGCGTCGGCGGCACGGGTACGGCCGGGGCCGGCGGGAACGTGCCCGGCAGGGGGAGGCCGGCGCCCGGGCGGGGCGTCGGACGGCCGGGCACGATCGGATCGTCCGGCAGCGGATCGGGTACGCCCACGGCCGGCTCCCCCGGGCGTGCGGGCAGCGCGGGCAGCGCGGGCAGCGCGGGCAGCGCGGGGCCGTCGATGATCGGCTCGCTGAGGCTCGGCGGCGGGCCGGACGGGCCGGACGGGCCGGACGGGCCGGTGACGGTCGCCGGTGGGGTCGCCGGTGGGGTGGCGGGCGGGATGGCGGGCCGCGAACCGCCCGGCACCGCGCCCAGGCTTGCCCGCAGGTCGCCGGGCTCGGTCCCGTCCTGCTCCTCGGTCGCGGCCGCCTCGAGCTCCGGGCGCGCCGCACCGGGCCAGTGCGGGTGCACGATCAGCTCGGGGTGGATCGGCTCGGAACCGGCCGGGAGTTCGGCGCCCTGGCCGGTCAGCGCCGCCTCGACGTCCGCGGCACCGGCGGCGGCCGCATCCGGGGCGGCCAGGCGCAGGCGCATCGCCCGCAACAGCGCCAGCATGTGCGGGTCCGACCCGGAACCGGCTGACACCTGCACACCCCCGGAGCGCGAGAACGACGAACAGTACAACCGTACTGCCGTGCGGGCGGGACCGCCGACCTACCCGGCCGCGCGGGCCATCCGGGCCGTGGCCTCGTCCAGGATCTCCGGTGACGTGCCGAAGTTCAGCCGGACATGGCCCGCGCCGGCCGCGCCGAAGCGCAGCCCCGCCTCCAGCGCGACCCGGCCCCGCTCGAGAAACCGGGAGGCGGGCTGCTCGCTCTCCTCCCGGGCGCGGCAGTTCAGCCACGCCAGGAAGGTGGCCTCCGGCGGCTGCCACCGGACCCAGGGCAGACGGGTACGCAGCAGCTCGCCCAGTTGTGCGCGGCGCTCGGCGAGGAAGACGAGCAGTTCGTCCAGCCACTCGTCGCCGTCGGTGAACGCGGCGACCGTCGCGAGCACGCCGAGGTGTCCCGTACGCCAGCGCACGTCCGGCGGGAACGACGAGGCCAGCGGACGGGTCCCGTCGACGACCGCCGCGCACTTGAGCCCGGCCAGGTTGAACGCCTTGCTCGCCGACACCAGGCTGACGCCGACCCCGGCCGCCCCGGGCAGGCTCAGGAACGGCGTGAACGTGGCCCCCGGCAGGACCAGCGGCGCATGGATCTCGTCGCTCACCACCGTCACGCCGTACCGGGAAGCCAGCGTGACCAGCGCGCTCAGCTCTTCCCGGGAATGCACCCTTCCGACCGGATTGTGCGGATTGCACAGCAGGTAGACCGCCGGGTGGGCGGCGAAGGCCGCCTCCAGGGCGGCGAGGTCGAGCCGCAGGTCCGGGGTGAGCGGCACCTCGCGCAGCTGCGCCCCCGCCTCGGGGGCCCAATGGAAGAACGGCGGGTACACCGGCGGACTGATCACCACGGCGTCACCCGGACGGGTCAGCACCCGCAGCAGCTCCACCGCGCCGACGCCCACGTCGGTGACCGCGGTGACCCGCGCCGGGTCGATCTCCCAGCCCCACCGCCGGGCCGCGAAGCCCGCAACGGCCCGGCCGAGATCGGGTACGGGCGCGGAATAGCCGGTGTCCGAGGCGTCGACGGCGGCGTGCAGCACCTCGGCGACCACCGGCGCGAGCGGCACGTCCATCTCCGCCACGAACAGCGGGAGCACGTCGTCCGGATGGGTACGCCACTTCGCGCTGCGGCGGGCCCGGAGGGTCTCGAGCGGATCGACCTTCATCGTCCCATCCTCACCCGCGGGGGCCGTACCGGCACGTCGCGACCCGGTCCGCGGGGATGTCGTACCCGGGTGGCATGCTCGGCTTGCTCGCAGAAGGGGGATCCCATGACCAAGGTGGTCGCCGACATCTCGGTGTCGCTCGACGGGTTCGTGACCGGCCCGGGTGCCGGACCGGAGCAGGGCCTGGGCCACGGCGGCGAGGCGCTGCACACCTGGGCGCTCGCGGGCGACGCCGTGGACCGTGAGGTGCTCACCTCCGCGACCGACGCGACCGGCGTCGTCGTCATGGGGCGGCGGCTGTTCGACGTCGTCGACGGCCCGGACGGCTGGAGCGACGAGATGGCATACGGCGCCGACCTGGCCGCCGTCCCGCCCGTGCTGGTGGTGACGCGCACGCCGCCGGCTCGGATGCGGCTGGCCGCCGACCGGTTCACCTTCGTCGTCGACGGCATCCGCAGCGCCGTCGCGAAGGCCCGGGCCATGGCCGAGGACCGCGACGTCGTCATCATGGGCGGCGGCGAGACCGTGCGCGGCGCCATCGACGCCGGCGTTGTCGACGAGCTGCGGCTGCACCTCGCGCCGGTCCTGCTCGGCTCGGGCACGCCGCTGTTCTCCGGCGCGGTCCCCCGCCCGCTGCGGCAGATCCACGTCCAGGCGTCCGGCCACGCCACCCACCTGACCTACCGGGTGGACTGAGGTGCCCGAGGTCCACCTGATCACCGACCCGCAGGACGAGCGGCTCGGCGACTACCGCGCCCTCACCGACCTCGAGCTGCGGACGAAGTGGGAGCCGCCCAACGGCCTGTTCATCGCCGAGGGCGAGCTGGTCCTGCGCCGCGCCCGGCGTGCCGGCTACCGCCCGCGGTCATACCTGATCGACGCCAAGCGCGTCGACCAGCTGAGCGACGTGGAGGACGCCCCGGTCTACGCGGCGTCGCCGGCCGTGCTCGAGCAGGCCACCGGCTTC
Organism: Nucisporomicrobium flavum; assembly: GCF_016464385.1. Taxonomy (GTDB): domain Bacteria; phylum Actinomycetota; class Actinomycetes; order Mycobacteriales; family Micromonosporaceae; genus Actinoplanes; species Actinoplanes flavus_A. The sequence continues at coordinate 160,038 of NZ_JADMLH010000017.1, forward strand.
CACGTGCACCGCGGGGTGCTGGCGTCGTTCCACCGGCTCCCGCTGCTCGACGCGGGCGAGGTGCTGGCCACCGCCCGCCGCATCGCGATCCTCGAGGACGTCAACAACCACACCAACATCGGCGCGGTGTTCCGCGGCGCGGCGGCCCTCGGCATCGACGCCGTCCTGCTCTCACCGACCTGCGCCGACCCGCTCTACCGCCGCAGCGTACGGGTGAGCATGGGCGAGGTGTTCGCGATCCCGTACGCCCGCCTCGACCCGTGGCCGGACGCGCTCGGCAAGGTGCGGGAGGCGGGCTTCACGGTGCTGGCGCTGACGCCGGCGGACCACGCGCTCCCCCTGCAGCGCCTCGACGCGTCCCAGCGCGCCCGCCCGGCGTTGCTGCTCGGCGCGGAAGGCCCGGGCCTGTCCCAACACGCCCTGAAGGCCAGCGACATCCCGGTACGCCTCCCGATGCGCCGCGGCGTCGACTCGCTGAACGTGGCGGCCGCGGCGGCGGTCGCCTTCTGGGAACTGAGCCGCGACGACGACCTGTGACAGCGGTGACTGTCCGGGCAGGACGGTCAGGTGGGCGGGATCAGGCGGGAGCCGGTCCATGCCAGGCCCATACCCGCGGCGAGCAGCAGCAGCGCGCCCACCGTCGGCAGCGGCCGGACCGCGTACGAGCCCGCGCCGATCGACACCGCCGCGAGGATGAGCAGCACCCCGTCGGCCGGGTTGACCAGCTTGGACCGCAGCACCGCCCAGCCCAGCAGCAGCCACCCGGCCCCCATGACCGCCGCGGCGGCCATCGACGCCGTGCGCAGCTGCCCGGCCGCGACGCCCATGGGCTCGACGCCCGTAGCGGTCGGGAGCGCGGTCAGGGGCAGCCACAGCGCCGCCCCGGCCAGGCCGACGAGCAGGCCCGCCACCGCCGTCCGGCGCGTACGCGACCCCGCCAGCAGCCCGGCCAGCGCGACCATCGCCACCGTGCACAGCCAGCCGGCGGCGACCTCGACGACGAGCGGGCCGGGCGGGGTGGCGATGCCCAGAGTGGACCAGCCGTAGAGGGCCGCGCCGGCGGGCAGGGCCCAGAGGGCGTTGCGGGCGTACCGGCGTACCGACCAGATCCAGACCGCCTCGCGGACCGGCAGCAGGTGGTCGTCGGCGGCCGACGGGCGGGCGCCGCCGACCCAGGCCGGCGCGACACGCAGCGGCCGGCCGCTCGCAGTCTGGTGCTGACTGATGCTCATGGCTCCGCCTTGACTGGGCTCAGGCTTGAGCGGCCGGGGGCACCGTTCGGAATCTGCGTCCACCATGACAAAACCCCGCGCATCGGCGCGGGGTTTTCCGATATTCGCTACGATCCCGCACCCGGGCGGGTGGCGACCCGCCCGGCAGCGGACCGGGCAATCGGCCGGCGGAAGCCGCCGGCCGGCCGCCACGTCGAACAAGGAACACCGGCCGGCCGGAAAGCGAGGAGCCGCCCACCGGCCGGGTCGGGAGCGAGCAACAAAGCGCGGGCGCGGGCCCGGAAAGCAGCCCGCGCCGGATCCGGATCAGGCGCGCTCGGGCTCGCCGGCCCCGTTGTAGTCAGCCGACCCCAGCGCCGCGGACGGCGGCACCGGTTCGGGGGCCGGGAGGCTCTTGGTGCTGCTGCCGTCTCCCGAGACCTGGGCCTCGGCCGCCCGGACCTGCTCGCCGACCGCCTGCGCCTCGTCGGCCGCCGCCTGCGCAGCGGCCGCGGCCTCGCGTTCCACCGCGCCGGAGTCGACCGCTTCCGACGGCTTGTCGCCGACCATGTTGGCGAGGCCGCCGAGGGCGCCGCCCAGTCCTTCCAGGGCCTTGTTCAGCTCGGCCGGGACGATCCACACCTTGTTGGCCGAGCCGTTGGCGATCTGCGGCAGGGCCTGGAGGTACTGGTACGCGAGGACCTTCTGCGACGGGTTCGCCGTGTGGATCGCGTCGAAGACCGTACGGATGGCCTTGGCCTGGCCTTCGGCCTGCAGGATGCGGGCCTGGCGGTCACCGTCGGCGCGCAGGACCTGGGACTGCTTCTCGCCCTCCGCGGTGAGGATGGCGGCCTGCTTGTGGCCCTCGGCGTTGAGGATCGTCGCGCGGCGTTCGCGTTCCGCGCGCATCTGCTTCTCCATGGAGTCGCGGATGCTGGGCGGCGGCTCGATCGCCTTGATCTCCACGCGGGTGACCTTGATGCCCCAGCGGCCGGTGGTCTCGTCGAGGACGCTGGAGAGGTGCCGGTTGATCTCCTCGCGGCTGGTCAGGGCGCGTTCCAGGTCGAGCGAGCCGATGACGTTGCGCAGGGTGGTGACGGTGAGCTGCTCGATGGCCTGCAGGAAGTTCGAGATCTCGTACGTCGCCCGGACCGGGTCGACGACCTTGAAGTAGAGCACCGTGTCGATGCTGACGACGAGGTTGTCGGAGGTGATGACCGGCTGCGGCGGGAAGCTGACGACCTGCTCGCGCATGTCGACCTTGGTACGCACCGCGTCGACGAACGGCACCAGCAGGTTGAGGCCGGGCGACAGGGTGCGCTTGTACTTGCCGAGCCGTTCGACCACGTCCATGCGCTGCTGGGGAACAATCCGGACGGACCGGACGAGGGTGATCACCGCGAACAGGGCGATCACGAAGATGAGTACACCGATCACGACTTCCATGGGTGCCTCTCTAAAGGTTGGGCATGTCGTCGCGCCACACGATGGCGGTGGCGCCCTTGACCTTGATCACCCGGACACGTTCGCCGGGCAGGTATTTCTCGTCCGCGTCGAACGACCGCGCGGTCCACAGCTCGCCGTCGATCTTCACCATGCCGCGGTCGGCGCCGACCTCCTCGAGGACGGTCGCCTGGGAGCCCTCGATCGCCTCGATGCCGAACGGCGTCTCGCCGGACTCGAGGGCGGACTGCTGGTGCCGCATGATGATGGGGCGGATCGCACCGACGGAGAGACCCGACACGATGGCGAAGACGATGACCTGGACGAGGAGGTTCGCCCCGAGCGCCGCGGCGCCGGCGGCCGCGAGGGCGCCGGCGGCGAAGAAGATGACGAGGAAGGTCGCGGCGAAGGCCTCGCCGATCGCGAGGGCGATGGCGAGGACTACCCAGAGGACTGCTTCCACACCACGATCGTGACACGTCCGTGCACGGGCAGCGACATCGCGTTGCATCCATTTGCGGCGTAGCCCAGATCCGCCTCGCGCAGTTGTACCCATAACCGCCAACCAGGAAGGCTCACCGTGTCCCTGCTGCCGGAAACCGGCCGACGCGTCACCGGCATCGTCGCCCGCGCCCAGGCCGCCGGCCGTGCCCCCTCGCTGGCGCTCGCGGTGGTCCGCGACCGTGCGCTCCTGCACTTCACCGGGGCCGGCGAGACCCCGCCGCCGGACCCGAAGACGCAGTACCGGCTCGGGTCGATCACGAAGACGCTGACCGCGACGATGGTCATGCAGCTGCGCGACGAGGGCTTCTTCGCCCTGGACGACCTGCTCTACCGGCACCTGCCGGGCACCCCGGTCGGGGGCATCACGCTGCGGCAGCTGCTGGGCCACGTCTCCGGTCTGCAGCGGGAGCCCGCCGGGCCGTGGTGGGAGCGGCGGGCCGGCGGCGACGTGGACCAGCTGCTGGCGGAGCTCGAGTTCGACAAGATCGCCCTGCCGCCGTTCCGGACGTACCACTACTCCAACCTGGCGTACGGGCTGCTCGGGGCGGTGCTGCACCGGGTCACCGGCGAGTCCTGGGCCGACCTGGTCACCAAGCGCGTGCTCGACCCGCTGGGCATGAAGCGCACGACGTACCACCCGGTCGAGCCGTACGCCCGCGGCTACGTCGTGCACTCGCTGGACGGCAGCCTGCACGAGGAGCCGCGGGCGGACTCGGGCGCGATGGCCCCGGCCGGGCAGCTGTGGTCCACGGTCACCGACATGGCGAAGTGGGCGTCGTTCCTCGCCGATCCGGCCCCCGCGGTGCTGGCCCGGGCCACGGTCGACGAGATGTGCACGCCCGTCGTCATGCAGGACGAGGCCTGGACCGCCGGGCACGGTCTCGGCCCGGAGCTCAACCGGGTCGGCGAACGGGTGTACGTGGGCCACGGCGGTTCGATGCCCGGGTACGTGTCCCAGCTGCTGGTGCACCGCCCGTCGCGCGTCGGGGTGGTCGCCTTCGCCAACTCGTACGGCCTGCGCGGCACCAGCATCCGCGCGGTGGCGCTGGAGGTCCTGACGGCGGTGCTGGACGCCGAGCCGGCGCCGCCGCAGCCGTGGAAGCCGATGCCGGCGCCGGAGGGCGAGGCGGCCGAGCTGTGCGGGCGCTGGTGGTGGATGGGCGGCGAGTACGAGGTCGCCGCCGATGGAGAGGAGCTGACGATGGCGCCGGCCGGGTACGCGCCGCGGCCGCCTTGGCGGTTCGTCCGGGAGGCGCCGGACCGCTGGCGTGGCACCACCGGCTCGAACACGGGCGAGGTCCTCGAGGTCCTGCGCGGCCCGGACGGCGCGGTCGAGAAGCTGGACATCGCGACGTTCGTGTTCAGCCGCGACCCCCGGCACCTGGCTTAAGAAGGTTCCGTGACGAAGTCGATCAACCGTTCCATGGCGTTGATCAGGGGCGTCTCGACGTCCTTGTAGCTGTTCACGCTGCCCAGGATCCGCCGCCACATGTCGGCCGGCTCGGCCACGCCCACCGCCCGGCAGACGCCCTCCTTCCACGGCCGGCCCGGCGGTACGACCGGCCACTGCCGCAGCCCGACCCGCTCCGGCTTGACCGCCTGCCACACGTCGACGTACGGATGCCCGGTGACCAGCACGTTCGGGTCCTTGACCGCGGCGACGATGCGGCTCTCCTTCGAGCCCGGCACGAGGTGGTCGACCAGCACGCCGACCCGGCGCTCGCGGGCCGGGCGGAAGTCGCGGACCGCGCCGGCGAGGTCGTCGATGCCGTCCAGCGGCTCCACGACCACGCCCTCGATGCGCAGGTCGTCGCCCCAGATGCGCTCGATGAGGGCGGCGTCGTGGATGCCCTCGACCCAGATGCGGGAGGCCTTGGCGACCTGGGCGCGTACGCCCGCGACCGCCACCGAGCCGGAGGCCGTCGTCCGCCGCTGGGGTGCCACGGGCGCCGCGGCCGCCCTGCGCAGCGTCACGACCTGCCCCTCGAGCAGGAACGCGGCGGGGTCGAGCGGGAAGTTGCGGCGCTTGCCGTGCCGGTCCTCCAGCACCACCGCGCCGTACTCGAATCCGACGACGGCGCCGCAGAAGCCGGAGCCGGCGTCCTCCACCACCATGCCCGGCTCCACGTCCACCTCGGGCACGGCCTTGCGCCGGCGCCAGTTGCCCGCGAGCACATCCTCCCCATACATGAGGCGCACGGTAACTCGTCCGGCCGGACACGCCGGTGCGACGCTCCGGCGCAAGACAACGTCGGCGCGGGCCACGTACCCTTGCTCGCATGTCCCCCGCAGCAGATGCGGCGACCCTGACGGCGCGCCGGTCCACCCGGCTCGTCGCCTGGGTACGCGCCTGGCGCGCCGGCCTCGTCCCGTTCGACGAGCTGGCCGACGAGATCGCCGGCGACGAGGAGCACCTCGTCGCCGATGCCCCCGGCACCTGGACCGACGTGCCACTGGGGCAGGCGCTGCCCGCGTTCGCCAAGCTGCATCCGGACGAGATCCGGCTGGTCCTGCCCGCACCCGGCGACCCGCGCGGCCTGCCCGCCAAGAGCGAGCTGACCGGGCCCGCCATGCTCGCCGGCGAGGCTGTGACGACGCCCGCGTTCGGCGTGGTGCCGGAGGTGCGCCGGCACACCTCGGGCTCCGGCGTGGAGTTCGAGACGGTGCTGTGGCGCTTCTTCCCGGTGACCGACTACCGGCCGGTCTTCCAGATGGGCTCGGCGGAGGCCGAGGCGGAGCTGACCCGCGCGCTGGCCGAGGCCACCACGCAGCTGACCCGGCTCGACGTCGCCCAGTGGCGCCCGGAGCTGGCGGGCGCGCTGCAGGCGCTGCGCCGCCCGGAGAGCACGGCGACGCTGCCGCCCGGCTTCGACCCGCGGTCGCGCCGGCTGTTCGCGCGCGCCAGCATCCTCGATCAGGTTCTCGCGCTCGCCGAGCACAACGCCCCCGGCGGCGCCATCAACGGCTACGAGGCCCAGCAGCGCGACGCGGCCCTGCGGCCCCTGACGACGGCGTGCCGCCAGGCTCTGGTCGCGGCGTGCAACTCCCCGCTGCATGCCTGACCGGTACGCGCACTGCACGTTCTGCGGGGCGCGCTTCACACCGGGCCGGCCGTGGCCGCGCCGCTGCGCCGCGTGCGGCGAGACCAGCTACGTCAATCCGGCGCCCGTCGCGGTCGCGGTCCAGCCGGTCGGCGGCGGCCTGCTGGTGATCCGCCGCGGCATCCCGCCCGCCGCCGAGCGGCTCGCCCTGCCGGGCGGCTTCATCGATGTCGGCGAGACCTGGCAGCAGGCCGCGGCGCGGGAGCTGCGCGAGGAGACCGGCCTGGTGGCCGACCCCGACGGCGTACGCCTCTACGACACGATCAGCGCCCCGGACGGCACGCTGCTGGTGTTCGGCCTGTTCCCGTCGCTCGCCACGGAGGCGGAGCTGCCGGAGCCCGCGCCGAACGACGAGACGCTCGGCCGGCAGGTGCTGCACCGGCCCGAGCCGCTCGGCTTCGACCTGCACACCCGCGTGGCGAACAGGTGGTTCGCGCAGGTCGCCGCCGGTATGTGAGGCGGCGGTCAGCTGCGGAAGACCGCCGCGAGGTCGTGCAGGCGGGTGGCCGTGCCGGTCAGGTCGCCGACCGCCCGGTGCGTTTCCTCGGCGGCGCCGCGCACCTCCTGGGCCGCCGTGCTCACCGCCACGATCGCCTGGCTGATCTGCTCGGCGCCGCTGCTGACCGTGCCCGCGCCCTCGACCATCGTGCCGGTCGTGGCGGTCTGCTCCTCCACGGCCGCGGCGATGGTCAGCTGGTGCTCGGCGATCGCGCCGATGACGGCCGAGAAGCCGTCGACGGCCTGGACGGCCTCGCCGGTGTCGTGCTGGATGCCCTCGATGCGGCGGGCGATCTCCTCGGTCGCCTGCGCGGTTGCCTGCGCCAGCTCCTTCACCTCACCGGCCACGATGGCGAAGCCCCGGCCCGCCTCGCCGGCCCGCGCCGCCTCGATGGTGGCGTTGAGGGCGAGCAGGTTGGTCTGCGCGGCGATCGCGTTGATCGTCCGCAGCACGTCGTTGATCTCCTGGCTCGAGTCGCGCAGCCGGGTCACGTTGCCGGTGGCGACGCTCACGCCGGCCACCGCCTCGTCGGTCATCCGCGAGACGTCCGAGGTGTTCGTGCTGATCTCCTCGATGGCGGCGCGCATCTGGTGGGTGCCGTCCGCGATCGCGCCGACCTCGTCGCTCGTACGCCGCGCCGACCGCGCCACGGTCTCCAGCTCCCCCGCGGTGGCGTCGGCGGCCCGGGCCATCGTGCTGCTGGCGCGCTGCAGCGTACCCGCGGATCCGTTGACCTCCTCGACCGCGCGCCGGATGCCGGCGACCGTGTCCTGGAAGCGGTCCATCATCGTGTTGTACGCCTCGGCCATCTGCCCCAGCTCGTCCTTGCCCACGACCGGCATCCGCCCGCCGAGGTCGCCGGCGGCGGCCGACTGGATCACCGTGGCGTCGGCGCGCAGCAGGCGCACGATGCTCGACCAGACCGACACCTGCATGAGCAGACCGATCGGGGCGAGCACCACGGGCAGCCACAGCCCGAGCGTGGCGAGCAGCTCGAGGTCGGACCGGGCCGACGAGCCGGCCGGCAGCGCGCCGGCGGCCGAGCCGGCCGCCCGATGGGCGAACAGGCCCAGTCCGATCAGCCCGCCGACGGTGCTGAGCAGGGCGATGGAGGTGCGCAGCTTGGTCGGCAGCCGGTCGAGGAGAGAGAACATGCCCGGCTCATCGGCCACGGCACGGCCGAGTTGAGGCGACCGGGTCAGCAGCGGACCGCGAGCCGGGCCGCGACGAGCGTCTCGAGCAGGTCGCCGAGCTGATCCAGCCGCTCCTGGCTGAGCGGCGCGAAGGTCTCGGCGAACACCCGGTCGGCGCGGCCCTGCCCTTCCTCTCGCAGCCGCTCGCCCAGCTCGGTGAGCCGGTGCCGCACCACCCGGCCGGGGCCGGGCAGGCGCTGCAGCAGGCCGCGGTCGACCATGCGGGCCGCGAGCGAGCCGAAGGACTGGTCGGTCTGGAACGTCAGCTGGGCCAGCTCGTGCAGCGACGCCTCGGGGTGCCGGGCGAGGTGCCGCAGCGTGTCCCACTGCACGAGCGAGATCCCCAGGTCGGCCAGGGACGCGCTGAGCGCCCGGTGGTGTGCGTGCTGAAGGCGCTTCACCAGCAGCGCTACCTCTGGCGCCGTACGACCCATGTTCGCGATCCCGTCCCAGCCTCGAAGGGTTGCCGAGCGGACAGGGTCGCCAGAAACGGGCGCCGCAAACGCGATCAGAGGAATTCGTCGAGCAGACTCGCGAGCCGGACGGGTGTCTCGTACATCGCGTAGTGCCCGGCCTCGGCCAGAATCTCCAGGCGAGCATTCGGGTACGCGGTGAGCCAGGTGGCCCGCATCGTCGCGGCACCCAGCGCGGGATCGTGCTCGCCGACGATCGCCAGGGCCGGCACCGGGTTACCGGCGACCCGGTCCGCGAAGTCCGTCCGCGCCCACGCCGGCAGGTACGCCCCGAACGCCTCGACGGTGGAGGACGCGAGGCTCTCGTCGACCATCGTGTCCAGCCAGTGCGAGGACAGCCGGTTGCCGGTGGTCAGGTCGATGATCGCCTTGCGGCTCGCCCGGTCGTTCGCCGCCGAGTCGAACAGCCCCCAGCCCTGCTCGTCGAAGGGCACGCCGCCGGCCGGCACCGGGCTGATGCCGACCAGGTGGGTCACCCGGTCCGGGGCGTCGGCCAGCACGTGCTGCGCGGCGCTGCCACCCATGGAGTGCCCGACGACCGCGAACCTGTCCCAGCCGAGGTCGTCGGCGACCGCCAGCGCGTCCCGGCTGATCTCGGCGATGCTGTGCTCGCCGGCCACGTCGCGCCGCTCGCCGTAGCCGCGGTAGTCGGGGAACGCCCAGGTGAACCGGTCCGGGTCGATCAGCTGCGGCAGGAAACCCCAGCCGCGGGACGAGCCGAACCAGCCGTGCAACGCCAGAACGTGTACGGGTCCACTGCCCACAGTCAGCACCATGCCCGCATTATTCTGGCAGTCTGGTCCGATGCACAGTCGCATGGAGACGGTGAGCCGGGCGCTTCAGCCGTACGTGGACAATGGCGACCTGGCCGGCGCCGTCGCTCTGACCGCGCACGGCGACGGGGTGGACGTGGTGTGCTGCGGCGTCCGGGACGTCGCGACCGGCGCGCCGATGACCCGGGACACCATCTTCCGGCTCGCCTCGCTCACCAAGCCGCTCGCCGCCGCCGTCGCGCTGACCCTGGTCGAGGACGGCACGTTGCGCCTCGACGAGCCGGTGGACCGCTGGCTGCCGGAGCTCGCCGGGCGGCCGGTGCTGCGGACGCTCGCCTCACCACTCGACGACGTGGTACCGCAGGCCCGCCCGATCACCGTGCGGGACGTGCTGGCGTACACCCACGGGTACGGGGTCGTGATGGCGCCGCCGGGGACGTACCCGGTCCAGGCCCGCATCGAGGAGCTGCGCCTCGGGCCCGGCCCCGACCCGGAGCCGTTCTCCCTGGACGAGTGGATGACGCGGCTGGGCAGGCTGCCGATGCTGCACCAGCCGGGCGAGGGCTGGACGTACCACGGCGGCGGGGACGTCCTGGCGGCGCTGCTGGTCCGCGCCTCCGGCCGGGACCTGGAGACGCTGATGCGGGAGCGCCTGTTCGCTCCGCTGGGCATGCGCGACACGACGTTCGGCGTCACGGATCCGGGGCGGCTCGCGCAGACGTACCGGCCGGGGCCGGCGGGGCTCGAGGTCCGCGACGAGCCGCCGGGACGCTGGTCGCCGCCGCTGCGGGTGTCCGGGGCCACCGGGCTCACGTCGACCGTCGACGACCTGCTCGCCTTCGGCCGCATGCTGCTGGCCGGCGGCGGCGACGTGCTCTCCCGCGCCTCGGTCGAGCTGATGACCGGCGACCGCCTGACGGACGCCGAGAAGGCCGGCGCGCTGTGGCTGCCGGGCTTCGGGAAGGCGTACAGCTGGGGCTTCGGCGGCTCGGTCATCACCGCTGCGGACCCCGACGGCCCGGTGGTGGGCAGTTACGGCTGGACCGGCGGGCTGGGCACGGCCGCGTACACCGACCTGCGCGGCGGACGGGTCAACGTGCTGCTGACCCAGCGGGAGATGACCAGCCCGGTCCCGGACGCCTACGCCACGGCCTTCTGGCGGGCGGTGGCTTAGCGAGCGGCTTCGCGTACGCCCCGCAGCAGCCGCGCCACGAAGAACCGATGCGCACCCGAGCCGATGACCAGCGCCCGGTACGCGAACCCGTGCACCCCCGGGAATTCCGCGTACGTCCGCGCGCTCAGCCGGGTCCCGCCGTCCTCCTCGCTCAGCGCCAGCACGAGCTCGTAACGGGAGAAGGCGTGGCGGCCGGCGAGCCGCAGGAGCCGTCCGGGCACGGCCTCGGTGACCTCGAATCCCGGCAGCGTGGACCCTTCGGCGAGCGGCCCGCCGGAGAAGCCCCGCGGCCGGGCGCCGATGAGCCGGGCGTACGTCTCCGCGTCCGCGAACCGGGGAACCCGCGCGCAGAGCAGCTCCCACGCGACCGGCGCGGGGGCCGGCACGGTCGTGTGCTGCTCGTCCACGAACGGCAGTCCGGTCTCCGCGTCCATGCACCCTCCCGGACGCAGGATACGGTCAGTACCGGAAGGCGGACACCAGCCGGGTCAGGTCCGCGGACATCCGGGTGAGCTCGGTGGTGGCCTGCTGCGACTGGGCGACGCCCTCGCTGGTCAGCCGCGCTGCCTCCGCCACGCCGGTGATGTTCTGGGCGATCTCCCCGGTGCCCGTCGCGGCCTCCGAGACGCTGCGGTTCATCTCCGAGGTCGTGGCCGTCTGCTCCTCCACCGCCGAGGCGATCGTGGTCTGGTAGTCGCTGATCCGGCCGATCACCCGGCTGATCTCCTCGATCGCCGTGACCGCGCCGGTCGTGTCGGTCTGGATCGCCTCGACGAACCGGGAGATGTCCTCGGTGGCCCGGGCGGTCTCCTGCGCCAGGTCCTTGACCTCGCTCGCGACGACCGCGAAGCCCTTGCCCGCCTCGCCGGCGCGGGCCGCCTCGATGGTGGCTTGAGGGCCAGCAGGTTCGTCTGCTCGGCGATGGCGGTGATGACCTTGATGACGTTGCCGATCTCGGCGGAGGACTCGCCGAGCTTGCCCATCGTCCCCGACGTGGCGGACGCGAGGCCGACCGCCTCGCCGGCCACCTGGGCCGCCTCGGTGGCGTTCTGGGAGATCTCCCGGATGGAGGCGCCCATCTCCTCGCTGCCCGCCGACACGGTGTCCACGCTGCGGGAGATCTCCTCCGCGGCGGCGGACACGGCCTGCGCCTGCGCGGAGGTCTGCTGCGCCGACGCGGCGATCTGCCCGGAGACGGCCGACATCTGCTCGGCCGCGCCGGCCGGCGACGAGGCGGACCCGTCGATGGTCGACACGGTCTCCCGCAGGCGGACCATCGCCTCGTCCAGCGACCGGGCCATCTGACCGGGCTCGTCGCGGGAGGTCAGCCCGGCCGTACGGGTGAGGTCGCCGGCGGCCAGCGCGGCGCACACCCGCCGCACCCGGTCGAGGCTGCGCACGATGCCCCGGGCGACGAACCAGCCGAGCAGCAGCGCCGCCGACAGGCCCGCGATGAGCAGCACCAGCGAGATGAGCCGGCTGTCCCGGTAGTCGCGGTGCGCCGCCTCCGCCTCACCGGCGGCGTCGTGGTCCTCCTCGACGTCCAGGGTCCGCAGGTGCTCGGCCGGGGCGCTGCCGCGGTACGCGACGAACGCGTCCTCGACCGCCTTCAGGTCCCGGCCGAACTGCTCCTCGTACTTCGCCATGGTGGCCACGTCCCGTGAGATGGCGTGGTTGCCCAGGGTCAGGCGGGCCTGCAGCATCGCCGCCTTGATGTCGCCGACGGCCAGCGCGACCAGGGCGGCCACCGCCACCGCGGTGAGGACCTTGGCGCTCACGCCCAGGTCACGGACCGTACGACGGCCCATCGCGCAGCCTCCAGAACGCACTCGCCGACCGGTCGCGGAGAGTCACCGCACCAAGGGTGACCTTAGAATCCGCGGACCGGCCTGGAGGGCGGGACCGGCGAGAAAGGCTCAGTACGTCAGCGTCCCCCTGAGCAGGCTCTTGCCGGAGTGCGCGGCGTCGCCGTCGTGCGCCTCGTCGGAGACGTCGACGAGGCGGTACCGGTTGAGGTCGGTGCCGGGCGGCACGGGCAGCACAGCCTCCGGGCGGGCCGGCAGGTTGCCCAGCGACAACATCTTCGTCGTGTCGTCCGGGTCGATCAGCCACACCTCGTGGAAGCCCGTGGTCAGCGGCAGGTTCTGCACGTCGACCACGACCTCGTCGTCCGCGAGCACCCGCACGTCGCCCCGCGCGTCCGGCGGGGCGCTGGGCAGCGGCGCCAGCGTCGCCCGCGCCGTGACGTCCGCGGCGGGCGGCTGGTCCGGCCCGCGCATCACCACGGCGGTGCCGGCTATGCCGAGCACCGCGGCCGCCGCGGCGGCCAGCACCGGGGCGAGCCAGCGGCGGCGGTCACCGGCCGGAGTGCGGCGCAGGCGGCGACGGGCCGGGGCGGCGGGCGCGGTGGCCCGGGCGACCTCGGCCTGGATCCCGGCCCAGACGCTCTCCGGCGGTGGCGGCAACTCGCGCATGTCGGCGGACTCGGCTCCCAGCTCGGCGACGTGTTCCAGGGTCCGCAGCTCCTCCCGGCAGGTGGCGCAGCCGGCCAGGTGGGCCGACTCGTGGTCGTCGGCGACCTCCTCAGCGAGCGAGAGAAGGACCAGCCGATCGGGGTCCAGATGCTGCACCGTCCACCTCCCAACGTCGACGCAGGTTCGCCATCCCCCGGCGAATGTGACTCTTCACGGTGCCCAGCGGCAAACCCGTCACCGCGGCGATCTGCGGATGCGTGAGGTCGTCGAAGAACGCCAGCTCCAGCGTGCGGCGCTGCTCGCTGGGGAGCCGGTTCAGCTCGTCGGCGATGACGAGCCGGTCGACCACGCGCTCCGGGCTGTCGGCCGCGGTGGTGGGCACCGGCTGCGACCGTACGGTGTCGGTGATCCGCTCGTCGCGCGCCGCGGACCGCAGGCGGTCGACGGCCTTGCGCCGCGCGATGCCGAGCAGCCAGCCCAGCAGCGAGCCGCGCTCGGGGTCGAACGTCTCCCGCCCCATCCAGGCCGCCACGAACGTGGCCTGGGTGACGTCCTCGGCGTCGGCGCGGTTCCCCAGCAACCGGACGCCCAGCACGAGCACCGCCGACCCGTGCCGCTCGTACGCCGTGCGTAAGGCCTTCTCGTCGCCGTCGCGAAACCGCTCGGCGAGCTCCTCCCCCGGACCCATCAACCCCCCTTCCCACAGCCGTTCACCGAAGGGATACGCCCGACGCGACGCGTTCAGATGCACCGGATCGACTTTCTTTTTCCTGCATCCATCCGCGCCGGCGGCGCCGAAACCCCCGGTGATCCAACCGAGAGCACCACCTCGACACCGGAGGAAGTCCCATGCGCATTCTGCACCCCCGCCGCGCGGCAGCGGCCGGCGTCGCCGCCCTCGTGGCGTTCGGCGGCCTCAGCGCGGTCACGACCGGCCCCGCGCTGGCCGCCTCGTCGCAGGTCTCCGTCGTGCACGGCATCCCCGGGCAGCCGGTGGACGTGTACGTCAACGGCAAGAAGACCGTGCCCGGCTTCGAGCCCGGCAAGGTCGCCGGCCCGCTGACGCTGGAGGAGGGGGCGTACGACATCGCCCTCACCAAGCCCGGCGAGGACCTCGGCAAGGCGCTGCTGAAGGTGGACGACGCCGAGGTGCCGGGCGGCGCGAACATCAGCCTGGTGGCGCACCTGAGCGCCGACGGGAAGCCGACGCTGACCCCGTTCGTCAACGACACCGGCAAGCTGGCCGCGGGCCAGGCGCGCCTGGTCGTCCGGCACACCGCCGCGGCGCCCGCGGTCGACGTGCGGGCCGGCGGCGAGCCGGTGTTCCGCGACCTGACCAACCCGAAGGAGGCCAAGGCGGACCTGCCCGCCGGTGACGTCTCCGCCGACGTGGTGCTCGCCGGGACGGACGACGTCGTCCTCGGCCCCACCGACCTGAGCCTGGGCGAGGGCACGGCCACCATCGTGTACGCGGTCGGCTCCGCCGAGGACAAGACGCTGGACGTGGTGGCGCAGACGCTCACCGGCCTGCACTCGGCGCCCGGTGGCGTGCCGAGCGGCAGCGGCGGGCTGGCCGACCGCGGGCTCAGCACGCCCTGGTACGCCGCCGGCGCGGTGGGGATCCTGCTGCTCCTGGCCGGTGCGCTGCGGCTGCGTCCGGTCCGCCGTACGGTCCCGGCACGCCGGTGAGGGCCCGTCCGGGAGGGGCCGCGCTGCTCGTGGCCGCCGGTGTGACGCTGCTGGCCGCCTTCGGTGTGGTCGCGTGCCGCTCCCGGACGGCCCCGGACGTCGGCGCCGCCACCGTCACCGCGCTCGCGAGCACCCCGGCGGCCGTGGCTGCGTCCGTACCCGTGTCGGACGGCCGGCCGCCCCGGAGCGCCGGCGCCGGCTCTCCGGTCCGGTTGCGCATTCCCGCGTTGCGGCTCGACGCGCCCGTCGCGGCCGTGGGTATCGATCAGGCGACCGGCGAGGTGGCTGTGCCGTCCGACGTCGCCCGGGTGGGCTGGTACCGGTTCGGGCCGGGCCTGTCCGCGACGGCCGGGTCGATCGTCCTCGCCGGCCACGTCGACAGCGCCGAGCAGGGCCGGGGCGCGTTCTTCCGGCTCGGGTCGCTGACGCGCGGCGACCGGGTGACGCTGACCGGCCCGGACGGCACGGGCAGGGACTTCGAGGTCGTCGCCCGGGAGCGGTACGCCAAGACGGCCATTCCCCTGCAGCGGTACTTCGCCCGCGACGGCGCGCCCCGGCTGACGCTGATCACCTGCGGCGGGGCGTTCGACCAGGAGACCCGGCACTACCGCGACAACGTGGTGGTGACCGCCGTACCCCGGTGACCGTGACCACCCACTCGTCGCGTCTCGATGGCATGATGTTCTCCGACCCTCCCCGGACCGAGGCGAAGAGGTACCCCACCGCGATGGCGCACTTCCAGGCGAGGACGACGGCCGGCCCCGGCCGCGTGGTCGTGACCCTGACGGGCGAGTGCGACCTGGAGGGGCGCGACGAGCTGACCGCCATGCTGCTGACCGCGGTGGACAGCGCACCGGTCGTGGTGGTCGACCTGGCCGGCGTGACGTTCATCGACTCCAGTGGCATCCACGGCCTGGTGACGGCGCACCGCGCCGCCCAGGACGCGGGCCGGCGGCTGCACGTGACGAACGCCGGGGGCACGGTCGCCACCGTCCTGGAGATCACCGGGGTGGCGGGACTGCTCGGTCACCCGTCCGCGGTGGTGCCCGGAACCGCCGCCGGGGAGGACACCGCCCATGCCTGATCTCGTCCCCAGCCCTCCGGCGTCCGCGGTCACCGGTCCCGACGCGATGGCGTACGACCACCCCGCCGATCTGCGCGTCGTCCGGGTCTTCGTCGGCGACCGGGCCGCGGCCCTCGGCCTGCCGGAGATGCGGGCCGAGCTGCTCGTCCTCGCCGTCAGCGAGCTCGCCACCAACACGTTGCAGCACACCGACGGCGGCGGCCGGGTGCGCGTCTGGGCGCAGGACGGCTACGTGGTCTGCGACGTGGTGGACCGCGGCCCGGCGCACGGCTTCGGGCGGCAGATGCCGGCCGCCGACGCGCTGCGCGGCCGGGGCTTGGCCATCGTCGAGCGGGTCTGCGACGCCGTGGAGGCCATCCCGGTGCCGGACGGCACGCTCGTGCGCATCCGCCTGCGCCTCTGACCTAGGGCAGCACCCGCACGGCGAGCAGGCACGTGTCGTCGTCGGGGTTGGCCGTCTGCAGCAGCCCGCGCAGCGTCGGCAATACCTTGTCGCCGTCCTCGGCCGCGGCCACCGACAGCTTCTCCTTCACCCGTTGCAGCAGCTCGCCGGTGCCCTCGTGCCGCCGTTCGACAAGGCCGTCGGTGTAGAGCAGCACCACGTCGCCGGATTCCAGGGCCGCTGTCACCACCGGGTACGCGGCACCGCCGTCCGCGCCCAGGAGCAGCCCCGGCGGCTGGGGCAGTTCGGCGCTGGCGCCCGTACGGCACAGCAGCGGCGGCAGGTGTCCCGCCCGCGCCCAGGTCAGCTCCCGGCGCCGCGGGTCGTACCGGCCGATCATCGCCGTCCCGGTGAGGCGCAGCTGCAGGCTGAGCCGGTTCAGGTGCCCCAGCAGCACCCCGGGGTCGCGGATGCCGATGGACAGCCACGCCACCAGCGCGAACCGCAGGTGGGCCATCCCGCTCGCCGCCTGCAGCCCGTGCCCGGCGACATCGCCGATGGCCAGCAGCACGTCCCCGCCGGGCAGCGTCTCCGCGTGGTACCAGTCGCCGCCGACGCGGACCGCGCTCTCGGCGGGCAGGTAGCCGACCATCGCCTCCAGGCCGGCCAGCCCGATCGGGTCCCGCGGCACCGGCTGGATCATGGTCTGCAGCTGCGCGGCCAGCCGGTGCTCGGCCAGCGCGGTCATCTCGCGGCTGCGCAGCCGGTCGCCGAGCTGCTGCAGCGCCGTCCGCGAGCTCTCCCGCGCCGTCACGTCCTGCACGACCGCGTAGATCTTCACCGGGGTGCCGCCGGCGTCGCGGGCGATGTCGGACAGGATCCGCAGGTGCTTGACCGCCGCGCCGAACCGGAACCGGACGGTCACGTCGGACCGGCCGCCGCTGTCCAGGGTCTGCCACGCGGTCTCGGCGATCCCCCGGTCCTCGGGCAGCATCGCGGCGCCCTGCTCGGCGCGGGGCAGCGGGCCGAGCTCCGGGTCGCGGTCGAAGATCCGGTACATGCCCGGCGACCAGTCGCTGCGCCCGGAGACGAGGTCGTACTCCGCCCAGCCGAGGCTGCCGAGCAGCTCGGTGTTCGCCAGCCGGCGCTCGTTCTCGTCCGAGCGCTGCCACCACGCGAGCAGCCCGCCCAGCACCGGGTGCACGGTGACGGCGAAGCGCGAGTGCGCCACGACGCCGGCGTCCTTCTGGTCGTACTCGAAGTCCTCGAGCCGGCCCGGTGCGCCCTCGGCGAGCACCTGCTCGTAGAGGGCCCACAGCGGACCGCCGACCATGCTGGGGTAGAGCTCGCTGAGCCGCGACCCGACCCGCCGGACGCCGCGCCCGTGGATGTCCGGCACCTGGTCGCTGGTGGCACCGACCGTCCAGTCCACGACGGACCCGTCCTCGGCCCTGACCGGGATCAGCCAGGTACACCCGGCGGGGATCGCGGCGAGGATCTGCTGCACCAGCGCCGCGACCGGCTCGTCCTCAGCCATACCCGGCACTCTAACGGTCAAGAACGGACACGAGCGCCGTCGCCGCTATGCCACCACGGACGGGGACTCCCCCGCGTGGGCGGGGGCCGGCGGCAACGGCAGGGGCAGGCCGGGCAGCCCGTCCAGGCTCGTGGCGACATGGTCCTTCTTCGCGAAGTACGCGCTCAGCGACTCGTCGTCCTCGCGGCCGAAGCGCCGCCCGTGCAGCTCGCGGTCGCCCTCGTACGCCATCAGCGGCACGGCGTACCCGCAGGAGTCGCGGATCAGCCCGGCGTGCACGACGACGATCGCGCGCAGCCCGTGGTCGCGGCTGTCGATGTGCGGGAAGTGCGCGATCAGCTCCGTCCAGCGGGGGTCGTCGCGGAGCACCACCTCGCCCCGGCCGTGCACCCGGACGATGTTCGGCGGCCCCTGGAAGGCGCACCACATCAGCGTGATGCGGCCGTTCTCCCGCAGGTGGGCGATGGTCTCCGCGCCGCTGCCGGCGAAGTCGAGGTAGGCGACCGTCCGCTCGTCGAGCACGGCCCACGACCCGGTCAGGCCCTTCGGCGACAGGTTCACCGTGCCGTCGCCGCTCAGCGGCGCGGTGGCGGTGAAGAACATGGGCTGGCCCTCGATGAAGTCGCGCAGCCGTCCCGAGATCGACTCGTGTGTTTTCCCCATGCCGGAATTCTCTCAGGCCGGCCGCGCCGTCCCACATTCTGGAACGCAGGCGGCGACCGCACTCGCAGGTTGTTTGCCGCGGTCACCGGACCCGCCGAGGTGGGCGCCCGTTTTTGTTGCAGCAAACCGCCGGCGCCCGCGCACCTCATTGACCTGTGTCAATAGATGGATTTAGCGTCCGCCGCATGAACAGGCGAAGCTTGCTCGCCCTGGCGGTCGCCGGCATGACAGGACCGGCCGCCGCCCACCCCCGGCGCCGGGTGCGGCTCGTCGTCGCCGCGGACGGCACCGGGGACCACACAGAAGTGCAGGCCGCCGTGGACGCCGTACCGGCCGGCGGGCTCGTCGACATCCGGCCCGGCACGTACCGCGGGCAGGTCGTCGTCCCGGCCGACAAGCCGGACCTGCTGTTCCGCGGGCTCGGCGCCTCCCCTGCGGACGTGGTGATCGTCGACGACCGCGCCAACGGCACCCCGCGGCCGGGCGGCGGCACCTGGGGCACCTCCGGCAGCGCGTCCGTGACCGTCGACGGGCCGGGGTTCCAGGCCCGCAACCTGACCTTCGCCAACGACTTCGACGAGGCCGCGCACCCGGAGATCACCGGGCGGCAGGCGGTTGCCGTGCTGACCCGCGCCGACCGGGTGGCGTTCGAGGCCGTCCGGTTCCTCGGCAACCAGGACACCCTCTACCTGAACAGCCCGGCGGCGGACGTGCACGCACGGGTCTCCCTGCGCGGCTGCCACGTCGAGGGTGACGTGGACTTCATCTTCGGGCGGGCCACCGCCGTCCTCGAGCGGTGCCGGATCCACTCGCTCAGCCGCGGATCGACCACGAACAACGGGTACGTGACCGCGCCCAGCACCGACCTCGGGAACCCGTACGGCTTCCTCTTCGCCGCGTGCGCCTTCACCTCCGACGCGCCCCCGGCCAGCGTGTTCCTGGGCCGGCCGTGGCATCCCAGCCAGGACCCGGACGCCGTCGGCCAGTGCGTCGTACGGAACTCGCTGCTCGGCGCGCACATCGGCCCGGCGCCGTGGAGCGACTTCGGCACCTGGCCGTGGCGGGACGCCCGCTTCGCCGAATACCGCAACGCCGGCCCGGGAGCCACGGTGACTCCGGACCGGCCCCAACTGACCCCCGAGGAGGCGGCAGCCCTGACGCCGGCCGCGTACCTCGCCGGGTGGTCGCCTAGATCTCGTCGATGAGGTCGGCCACGCTGTCCACGACCCGCGACGGCCGGTACGGGTAGCGCTCGCTCTCCGCCCGCGTGCTGATGCCGGTCAGCACGAGGATCGTCTCCAGCCCCGCCTCCAGGCCGCACAGCACGTCGGTGTCCATCCGGTCGCCGATCATCGCGGTGCTCTCGCTGTGCCCGCCGATGACGTTGAGCGCCGAGCGCATCATCATCGGGTTCGGCTTGCCCACGAAGTACGGCTCCACGCCGGTGGCCTTGGAGATCATCGCCGCCACCGAGCCGGCCGCGGGCAGCGCGCCCTCGTTGGACGGGCCGGTCGCGTCCGGGTTGGTGCAGATGAACCGGGCGCCGTCGTTGATCAGGCGGACCGCCTTGGTGATCGCCTCGAAGCTGTACGTGCGGGTCTCGCCCAGCACCACGTAGTCGGGCGCGTACTCGGTGAGGATGTAGCCGGCCGCGTGCATCGCCGTGGTCAGGCCCGCCTCACCGATCACGTACGCCGTGCCGCCGGGCCGCTGGTCGGCCAGGAACTGCGCGGTGGCCAGCGCGGCCGTCCAGATCGACTGCTCGGGCACGTCGAAGCCCATCCGCGCGAGCCGGGCCTGCAGGTCCCGCGGGGTGTAGATGGAGTTGTTGGTCAGAATGAGGAAGGGCTTGCCCGAGGACTTCATCTTGTTGACGAACTCGGGCGCCCCGGGGACCGGCTCGCCCTCGTGGACGAGCACGCCGTCCATGTCGGTGAGCCAGCTCTCGATCGGCTTGCGCTCGGTCATGGGGTTCCTCGTCTCTGTGGTGCAGGGCAGCAGTCGGCCGGGCAGACGTCCCAGACCGGGAGCGTACCGAGCCGCTCGCGCTCCTCCCCGCCGGTCCGCTCCTGCACCAGCTCGCGGATCATCGTGACGAACCGCGGGTCGGTGCCGGGCGTGGCCGCGCGGGCGTAGCCCAGCTCCAGCCGGCCCGCGGTGTCGCGGGCCTCATTGTCCAGGTCCCAGATGACCTCGAGGTGATCGGAGACGAAACCGATCGGGCTGACCACCACGTCGGTCACCCCCTTCTCGGCGAGCGCCTCGAGGTGATCGTTGATGTCCGGCTCGAGCCACGGCACCTGCGGCGGGCCGGAGCGGCTCTGCCACACCAGGTCCCAGGGCAGCTCGGGCGCGGCGGCGGCGTGCACCAGGCCCGCCGTCTCCTGCAGCTGCGCCTCGTAGCGGCCGCCGGTCGGCCCGGCCGTGGCGGCCATGGAGTTCGGGATGGAGTGCGCGGTGAAGACCAGCCGGGTGGTCGCGCGCCGGGCCGGGTCCAGCTTCCCCAGAGCATCGCGTACGGCGTCAGCGTGCGGCTGGACGAACCCGGGGTGATCGTGGAACTGCCGCAGCTTCGTGATCGCCGGCGCGCCCGGGCCCACCTTGGCGCGGGCCTGGGCGATGTCCTCCCAGTACTGCTTGCAGGAGGAGTAGCCGCCGTACGCGCTGGTCGCGAACCCGAGCGCGGACGTGATGCCGTCGTCGCGCATCTGCGCCACGGTGTCGGCCAGCATCGGCTTCCAGTTCCGGTTGCCCCAGTACGCCGGCAGCGCCACCCCGTTCGCGGCGAAGTCGGCCTGCACCGCGGCGAGCAGGTCCCGGCACTGCTGGTTGATCGGCGACACCCCGCCGAAGTGGTAGTAGTGCTCGGCCACCTCGGCGAGCCGCTCCTCCGGGATACCGCGCCCGCGCGTCACGTTGCGCAGGAACGGCATCACGTCGTCGGGATGCTCGGGGCCACCGAAGGACAGCAGGAGAAAAGCGTCGTACGCCACGCGGACCATCCTCCTCTGCCCGCCGCACCAGCGACGACCCGCCCTCCGCGGACGCGTTCTCAGCCACAATCCGCATCCGGCGACGGCTCCGGGAACGAAGAGGGGCCCACCCGGCCCTGGACCGGGCCGCCCGGCCGCGCCTATGAGTGGAGGAACGAGAAGCGTCGATGACAGGAGGGGTCATGACGTGGCGTGACCGATGGCGGCGCACCCTGCCGCTCGCAGCGTCCCTGCTCGTCGCCACCGGACTGGCCGCACCGGCCGCGGCCGGGCCGCCGGGCGGTCACACGTTCCGGCTGGTGGTCATCCCGGACACCCAGATCGCGACGCAGAACAAGCCGGAGCTCTTCTCCGCTCAGACCGAATGGATCGCCCAGCAGGACGCGACCGGCCGCATCCCGTTCGTCATCCACCTCGGCGACCTGGTCGAGTGGCCGTCGCGCGTGTCGGACTGGGAGCGGGCCGTGAGCGCGATGCACCGGCTCGACGGCGTGGTGCCGTACGCCACGGCGGTCGGCAACCACGACCTCGACGCGTGGGCGTGCACGCCGGAGGCGACCTGCGACCCGTGGGCCGGGATCGCCACCGACCGCAGCACCACGATGTTCAACGCGTACTTCCCCTGGTCGGCGGCCCGGCAGAAGCCGACGTTCCGGGGCAGCTACCCGTGGCGGCAGATGGACAACAGCTTCTACGCCTTCCGGGCCGGCGGCGTGCGCTGGCTGGTGGTGACGCTCAAGTTCGACCCCACGGCCGACGAGCTCACCTGGGCCGGCCGGGTGATCGCCAACCACCCCGGCCGCCAGGTCATCCTGGTCACCCACGAATTCCAGCGCGGGACGGCGCGCACGCCGGTCGGTGACCGGATCTGGGAGAACCTCGGGCGGCTGCACCCGAACATCCAGTTCATCCTGTCCGGCCACTACACCCGGGTCGGCAACCGGACCGACCCGGGCGACGCGGGCAACCTCGTGTACCAGATCCAGGCCGATTACCAGACGTACAGCATCCCGAAGGTCAACAACAACAGCTACCTGCGGTTGATGGACTTCGACACCGCCGCCGGAACGGTGGCCGTCTCGACGTTCTCGCCGTACTGCGCGACCACCGGCGAGTGCCCGGCCGAGCTGACCGACGCGGGCAACCGCTTCACCCTGACCGACGTGCGGTTCCCGACCAGGACGGGAGGGCAGGACACGCCCTAAGCGCCGAGTGCGTGGTAGCCGCCGTCGACGTGGACGATCTCGCCGGTCGTGGCCGGGAACCAGTCGGAGAGCAGCGCGCACACCGCGCGGGCCGCGGGCTCCTGGTCGGTGAGGTTCCAGCCCAGCGGCGCGCGCTGTGCCCACGCCTCCTCGAACTGTTCGAAGCCCGGGATCGACTTGGCCGCCATCGTGCGCAGCGGGCCGGCCGAGACGAGGTTGCTGCGGATGCCCTGCTTGCCGAGGTGCAGCGCGAGGTAGCGGGACGCCGACTCGAGCCCGGCCTTCGCCACGCCCATCCAGTCGTAGACCGGCCACGCCTTGGTGGCGTCGAACGTGAGGCCGATGATGCTGCCGCCCGGGCCCATCAGCGGCAGGCAGGCGGTCGCGAGGGCCTTGTACGAGTACGTGGAGACCTGCAGCGCCTTGGCCACGTCGTCCCAGCCGGCGTTGAGGAACTCGCCGCCGAGCACGCTCTGCGGGCCGAACGCGATGGAGTGGACCACGCCGTCGATGCCGTCGACGTGCTCGCGGACCTTGCCGGCGAGGGCGTCCAGGTGCTCGGGGTCGGTGACGTCCAGCTCGATCACCGGGGCGGGCTCCGGCAGCCGCTTGGCGATCCGCTCGACCAGCGACAGCCGCCCGAAGCCGGTCAGCACGACCGTCGCGCCGTTCTCCTGCGCCAGCTTCGCCACCGAGAACGCGATCGACGCGTCGGTGATGATGCCGGTGATGAGCAGCCGCTTACCGGCCAGCAGTCCAGACACGCTCTCTCCTGTGAGTTGGTGGGTCAGTGACCCATGCCGAGGCCGCCGTCGACCGGGATGACCGCGCCGGAGATGTACGCCGCCCCGTCGCCGGCGAGGAAGGTGACCGCCTGCGCCACCTCGCCGGGGGCCGCGAGCCGCCCGGCCGGGATCGCCTTGAGGATCTCCTCCTTGCGGGCGCCGGGCAGCACGTCGGTCATCTCCGTGTCGATGAAGCCGGGTGCGACCACGTTCGCCGTGATGTTACGGCCGCCGAGCTCACGGGTGATCGACCGGGCCATGCCGACCAGGCCGGCCTTGCTGGCCGCGTAGTTCACCTGGCCGGGGCCGCCGTAGAGGCCGATCACCGACGAGATGAAGACGATCCGGCCCCACCGGGCCCGCAGCATCTTGGCGCTCGCGCGCTTGGCGCAGCGGAACGCGCCGGTCAGGTTGGTGTCGAGGACGCGGACGAACTGTTCCTCGGACATCCGCAGCAGCAACGTGTCGTCGGTGATGCCGGCGTTGGCGACGAGCACCTCGACCGGGCCGAGTTCCTTCTCCACGGTGGTGAACGCCTCATCGACGGCCGCGCCGTCGGTGATGTCGCACTGCACGCCGAACAGCCCGTCGGGGGCGCCGCTGCCGCGGTGGGTCACGGCCACCCGATCACCCTGCGCGGCGAACGCCTGGGCGATGGCCAGGCCGATACCGCGGTTTCCTCCGGTCACCAAGACGGTGCGGGCCAACGCGTTGCTCCTTCGATAGCTTGCAGGCCCGCGGTGAATGCGGACCGCTCGCAGACTAGGCGTTACCTGCGGGTAGGCGGAACCCGGCCCCGCGGCGGCGCGCGGCGTCGTACCCGGGTAGGGGGTACGGATGGCTCCGCGGGGGCACGACCTCCCGGCGGCCGGGCCGTAGCCTGCCTGACATGGAGATCCTCGGTCCACTGCGCCGGCTGGTCGCCGGCCCGGATCCCCGCCCGCCGTCCCCGCCGCCGCGCCGGCGCTGGTTCCGGGTGTACGGCGTGCCGCTCGGCCTGCTGGCGCTCCTGGGGCTCGGCCTCACGGACGCCCAGTACTGGCTGGGGCCCCGGCACCTGCCCGAGCCGGTCGCCGTGGCGATGGAGGTCCTGATCCTGGTGCCGGTGCTGCTCACCGTCGCGGGCCGGCCGCTGACGGCGTGGCGGGTGGCGTACCCGATGCTCTTCGTCGGTGCGATCGGCGGCCTCCAGCCGTTCCCCTGGAGCCCGGGACAGATAGCCGCGTTCCTGCTCGTGTTCGCGGGGGTGGCGTTCCGCGCCGGGTCGGGCGTCAACGCCTGGGCGACCGCGCTGACCGTCGTCCCGGCCTTCGTGTTCATGGGCGGGGACAACGCGTGGGGCACCATCTTCCTGCTGGTGGCGATCGCGCTCGCCGGCGACCTCGTCTCCCGCCGGCGACGGGCCCGGGAGGAGCTCGCCGAGCTCACGGCAGTGGAACAGGCCCGGCGCGCGGTGCTCGAGGAGCGGACCCGGATCGCCCGGGAGATGCACGACGTGGTGGCCCACCACATGTCGATGATCGCCGTCCAGGCGGAGACGGCGCCGTACCGGGTGACCGGCCTGCCGGAGCCGGCGGAGGCCGAGTTCGCGTCGATCGCCACGGCCGCGCGGTCGGCGCTGACCGACATGCGACGGCTCCTCGGGGTGCTGCGCGCCGACACGGACGAGGCCCCGCTGACGCCACAGCCCGGGCTGGCCGATGTGGCGGCGCTGGTGGAGAAGGCGGCGCGGGCGGGGCTGGAGGTGACGCTCGCCGGGGAGGTGCCGCCCGGGCTGCCGGAGGCGACGGGGCTGGCCGCGTACCGGATCGTGCAGGAGGCCCTGGCCAACGCGGCCCGGCACGCGCCCGGCGGCCCGGTGCGGGTCCTGCTGCGCGCGACGCCGGAAGCGCTGACGGTCGAGGTGCGCAACGGGCCCCCGGGTAACGGGCGCGAGCAGGCCGCGGTGGGGGACGCGGTCTCGGGGCCGGGGCACGGGCTGGCCGGAATGCGCGAACGCGCGACACTGCTCGGCGGGACTCTCGAGACGGGCCCGCAGGACGACGGCGGCTACCGAGTCGCGGCGGTCCTGCCGCTGACGACGGGAGACTGATGACGGCGGGAGAAGCATGATCCGGGTGTTGATCGCCGACGACCAGGCCATGGTGCGGCAGGGCTTCGGCGCGCTGCTGGCCGCCCAGCCCGACCTCATGGTGGTCGGCGACGCCGCAGACGGCGCGGCGGCGGTCGCGCAGTGCCGGCGGCTGGACCCCGACGTGGTGCTGATGGACGTCCGCATGCCGGTCATGGACGGCCTCGAGGCGACCCGCCGGCTCGCCGAGTCCCCCGGCGGCCCCCGGGTGCTCATCCTGACGACGTTCGACCTGGACGACTACGTGTACGAGGCGCTGCGGGCCGGCGCCAGCGGTTTCCTGCTCAAGGACGCCCCCGCGGCCGACCTCGTGCAGGCCGTCCGCGTGGTGGCGGCCGGCGACGGGCTGCTCGCCCCCTCGGTGACGCGGCGGCTGATCTCCGAGTTCGCGGCCCGGCCCCGCGCGCAGCGGCCGCGGCCCACCGCGCTCAACGCGCTGACGCCCCGCGAGACCGAGGTGCTGCGGCTGATCGCGCGGGGACGGTCCAACCAGGAGATCGCGGCGGACCTGGTGGTGGCCGAGCAGACCGTGAAGACCCACGTCGGGCGGATCCTCGCGAAACTCGGGCTGCGGGACAGGGCGCAGGCTGTGGTCTTCGCGTACGAGTCAGGTCTGGTCGCCGCCGGCGAGTAGCTCCCAGGTAGCACGCCACAGTGGGCGCCACAGGGTGACGCCCCGCCCCCGGCCCCGGCCGCACGCTGCCGGCCATGCGAATCACACCGGTACTGCTCGCGCTCGCCCTGGTCTCGATCGTCCTGCCGTCCGGCGCGCCCGCCACGCCGGCCGTGCCGGCCCTCGCTCCCCCGGCGGCCGTCACCGCCGCGATGGTCGCCGCCGGGGACCCGTACGCGGGCTGGGCGCGCAGCGGGCGGCGGTTCCTCGCGTTCGACCCCCGTGGCGACGGGACGGCCGTCGAGGTGGTCGGTGACCTCGCCACGGCGGACCGGATCGCGGTGCTCGTACCCGGGGTGGACACCACGCTGCGGAACTTCGACCGAGGGCTCGGCGGCGTCTCCCGGCGCGCGCCGTCGGTGCAGGCCCGGACCGTCCTCGACGCGTTGCGGGCGGCGGACCCGTCGGCCCGCGTCGCCGTGGTGGCCTGGCTGGGGTACGACCCGCCGGAGGGCCTGTCGCTCGAGGCGGCCCGTGACCTGCGGGCCCGGGCGGGTGTGCCGGCGCTTGTCGCGTTCGTACGCTCGCTGCCGCCGCGCGCGGCCGTGACGCTGATCGGGCACAGCTACGGGGCGCTGGTGGTCGGACGGGCCGCACGTCAGCTCCCCCGGGTCGCCGACGTCGTGGCGCTGGGCGCGCCGGGGATGGGCGCCGCGCACGCCACCGAGCTGGGCGGGGCGCGGGTGTGGGCGGCGCTCGCCCCGGCCGACTGGATGCGGCGGGTGCCGCAGCTGCGGCTCGGGCACCTGGGTCACGGGCGGCGGCCGTCGGCGCCGGAGTTCGGGGCCATCCCGCTGCCCACCGCGGGGGTGGACGGGCATGACGGGTACCTGTGCCCCGGGTCGGCGACGCTGACCGCGGTGGCCGGTGTGGTGCTCGGCCGTACGGAGCCGGCGGTGCTGTCGTGAGGCCGGGGCGGGACGTGACGGTCGACGCGGTGCGGGCGTACGCGATCGGCGGGGTGGTGCTCGGGCACTGGCTGGTGACGGGCTTCGTGCTCACGCCGGACGGTCTGCGGGTGTCCAGCCCCCTGTCGGCGATGCCGGGGCTCGCGCCGGTCACCTGGGTGCTGCAGACGCTGGGCCTGTTCTTCTTCGCGGGCGGATTCGCGGCGGCGCGGGCGGGACGGCGGGCGGGCGGCTGGGGGCGTACGCGTCGCCGGGTCCTGCTGCCGTTGATCGTGCTCCTCGCCGCCTGGGGCGTGCCGCTCGCCGCCGGCGCCGCGCTGGGCGTGCCGGCCGTGACGCTGGAGACGGTCGCCAAGCTGGTGCTCAGCCCGCTGTGGTTCCTGCTGCCCTACCTGCTGCTGCGTGCCGTGGCGACGCCGCTGAACCGGGTCGTCGCCCGGTACGGCCCGGTCCTCGCCGTCCCCGCGGTGGCGGTGGTCGCGGCGGTGGACGCGGGTCTGCTGCCGGGCTGGGTGTCGGTGGTGGCGGCGTGGACGGTCCCGTGGGTGCTCGGCGCGGCCGTGGCCCTCGGCCGCCTCTCCCGGCCGTGGATCGGGCCGGCGCTGCTGGCCTGCGGCAGCGGCGTCCTGGCGCTGCTGATCGCGGTGGGCTACCCGGTCAGCGCGGTCGGGGTGCCCGGGGACGGCCGGTCGAACCTCGCGCCGCCCTCGCTGTTCGCGGTGGCGCTGGCCGTCACCCAGATCGGTGGTTTCCTGACCCTGCGGGCCCCGCTGGCGGACGCGCTACGCCGCCCGGCGGCTCGCCGCGCGGTGGCCCGCGTGAACCGGGTGGCGGTGCCCGTCTACCTGACCCATCAGAGCGTGCTGCTGGTCGCGGTCTGCCTGGTCGGCACGGGTCTGCCCGGCCTCGTCGGCGTGCCGGAAGGCGCGGTCTGGGTGGCCGGGCGGGCGGTCTGGATACCCGTGCTCGCGCTGCTCCTGGCGGTCGCGACCCGGGGCGGGCGACACGGCTGGGGGTGCGTACATTAAGCGTGTCTTAAGGGGTACTCTCTTCGACGGTTCGACGTTGCCCGCTCTATCGACGGAGGTGATCGCTGTGCGAGATAGCGATCCTCCCAGTCGTGGCCGGGCCGCTCGTCAGCCGTTCTGAGCCCGTCCGGGCCGCGCGCTGACACCGTTCCCTTTCTCCCTGCCGCCTCACGGCCCGCCCGTCTCCCGGGCGTGAGCCGGGGGCCGTCGCGTAGCGCCGCGACGGTGCAGGGTGCCCGGCCGCGACGTTTCGTGTGCGCACTTTCCCCGTCGGCTCGATCGGAAAGTTCCTGCCATGAACCGTTTCGTCGCTCCGCTCAGCTTCACCATCGCCGCCGCCTGGGTGGTCGTGGTCTTCGTCCTCGTGCACAACACCACCCCGTGACCCCACCGCGGCGGGATCACCCCACCGTGAACGTGAAGGTGTACGGCTGCCGGATCGGCACGCCGGCCGCCCCGGTGCTGCTCACCTGCGCCACCGTGACCGTGTAGCCGCCCGCGGGCAGCGCCGCGGCCGGCGTCCAGGTGAGCGTGCCCGGCGTGGTCTCGGCGACCGTGCCGGCCACCGCGCCGGACGGCCCTTGGACGCGGACGGCGTCGCCGTAGTCCGCGCCGGCCGGTTGGATGTCGCGCTGGAAGCGGACGGTGACCGCAGCCGGGGAGGGCCCGCTGCTGCCGGGCGCCGGGGTGGTGGCGACCACGAGCGGGTCCCGCCAGAACTGGATCGCCAGGTGGGTGTCCGGCACGCCGGGCACGTCCCAGTCGGTCGAGGTGTCGTCGACGACCATCGTCCGGGTGATGCCGCCGTCCACGGTGACGCTGCGGTTGTTCGTCCCGGTGATGGAACCCCACTCCTCCACCGTCTCCCAGCTGCCGCGGGTGTACTTGTACTGGATCTCGGTGCCGTCCAGGACCGA
The DNA here is from genome assembly GCF_016464385.1 of Nucisporomicrobium flavum. Classification (GTDB taxonomy): domain Bacteria; phylum Actinomycetota; class Actinomycetes; order Mycobacteriales; family Micromonosporaceae; genus Actinoplanes; species Actinoplanes flavus_A. Next base: position 188,878 of record NZ_JADMLH010000017.1, read on the forward strand.
GATCGTGCTCTCCCAGATGCCGTTGCCCCGGTCGGTCATCGGCTGCTTCGCGGGGTCCCAGGGGCCGAGCTCGGCGATGTTGCCGGGCACGTAGAGGGTGGCGTCCGGCGGGGTGCCCGGCGGAGCCAGCACCCGGAAGGTCACGGCGACCGGGCGTACGGGCACGGTCAAACTCGCCGGAAGGGTCGCGGCGGTGCCGTCCGGATTCGTGTACGCGAGCCGGGCCACCACGTTCTGCGTACGCGGCGACGGCCCGGCGGGCGTGACGTCGTACGTGACGGTGAAGGTGCCGCCCGGCGCCAGCGAGCCCGCGGTCGTGGGCGTCCGCGGCGTGACCACCCAGCCCTCGGGCGCGCTGACCGTGGCGGACAGCCCGGTGATCGTGCCCGGCCCGTCGTTGCGGGCCGTGGTGACCAGCGTGCTCGTCGCCCCGGACTGCAGGCCGTCGGGCGCGGTGAAGGTCAGGTCGACCGCCGGCTGCGGCGCGACGGTCAGGGTCGCACCGTCGTGCAGGATCGTCACCCGGCGCCCGGTCGCCGGCACCTCGACGGTCAGCCGATGGGTGGCCCGGTCGTAGGTCCACGGGGCGGCGCGACCGCCGATCGTGACGATGTGCGGGCGGGCCACCCCGGCGAACGTGACCGTCCAGCGGCGGGTGGCCGGCGCCCCGGCATAGGTGCCCGCGGCCGGGCCGATCGTGAGGGCCTTGAGGCGTCCCTCGGCGTACCGCACGGGCGTCCGGGTGAACTGGCCGGTGCGGTAGCCCAGCCCGTCGCCCGCGTCGTCGTAGACCGAGGTGGCGCCCGAGGCGTGCGGGTAGACGGTCAGCCCGAGGCGGTCCTTGGGCTGCGCGGCCACCGAGGAAGCCGCCGGCGCCCGGGCCACGATGCCGCCGGCACGGACGTAGACCGGCATCCGGTCCGGGGTCGCCGCGACGGTCCGGGTGGCGGGGCCGCGGAACGTCGCCCCGGTGAAGAAGTCCGTCCAGGTGCCCGGGGGGAACCACACCGCGGTGGTGGTGCTCAGCCCCGGCTTCGTCACCGGCGCCACCAGCAGCGAGTCGCCCAGCGTGTACTGGGTGGCGTGCCGGTACGCCTCCTCCTGCTCCGGCCAGGTCAGGTAGAGCGCCCGGGCCATCGGCAGCCCGGTGTCGTACGTCTGCCGCGCGGCGGTGTAGAGGTACGGCGCCAGCGACTCCCGCAACCGCAGGAAGTCGGCGGCCGCCGTGCTGACGGTGTCCGAGTACTCCCACGGGAGCCGGTCGCCGTGGTCGGAGTGCAGCCGCAGCACAGGCTGGAACGCGCCGAGCTGCACCCAGCGCAGGTACAGGTCCTCGGGCAGGTGCTTGCCGGCGAAGCTGCCGATGTCGTGGCTGACGTACGACATGCCGATGCTGCCCTCGGCCGGGGTCATGGCCGCGGCGAAGGCGAGCGTCTCCCAGTCGGGACGGGTGTCGCCGGTGAAGTGCACGGTGCTGCGGTGCTCGCCCCACGGCCCGGACGCCCCAGGCGTGGTGTACGCGGGGAACGATGCCCCGATCCGCGCCAGCGAGAACCCGCGCAGCCCGCGCGCCTCCCCGTCGCGGCGGTACAGTTCGTTGACCCAGCTGTCCGCGGTGACGCCCGGGGTGGTCACGGTGCTGTCGTCGCAGCAGTAGTCCAGCCACCACTGCCGTACGCCCTGATCCTCGAACGGCTTGTGCAGCGACGCCCACGCGGCCGCCTGGTCGCGGTCGGTCCAGTCGAAGCGGTACGGGTTCGGCGCGAAGCTGCTGGTCGCCGGGGTGAGCTTGCCCTTGGCAACGGCCTGCGCGCCGGCGAACCGGGGGTCGTCGCCGGAGATCGCCGCGTGCACGTTGAGGGTCGTCTGCACACCCTGCCGTGCCAGCCGACCGACGAACGCCTCCGGATCGGGGAACAGGTCCGGGTTCCAGTTCCAGCCGGCCCAAGCGTTCGGCGCCTTCCAGTCCGTGTCGACCACCAGCGAGTCCAGCGGCACGTCGTGCGAGCGGAACGCGGGCAGCAGCGAGGTCTCGTAGTCCGCGGTGCTGTACGCCTGGTACTTCGAGAACCACGTGCCGAACGCCCACTTCGGCGGCAGCAGCGACGGCCCGGTCAGGGTGCGCAGGTCCGCGAGCCCGCGCGCGTAGTCGTGGCCGTACCCGAACAGGTAGCCGTCCTGGTAGGCCGTGGTGCGCGCGGGACGGGCGCCGACCCAGCCGTCGGTGGTGCGCAGCGCAGTGCCGGTGTCGTCGAGCAGGTACCAGCCGTCGCGGTTGAGCATGCCGGGGTGCAGCGCGATCTGGTCGACCGGCCCGGCCTGCCCCGCGTAGTAGTCGAGCCCGCGGTACCAGCCGCCGAGCGCGTCGGCGCGGGCCGGTGACCCGAACGCCGGATGCACGCTGGTACGCCGGCCGCCGACGGTCAGGTCGAGCGTGGTGTTCCCCGCCGTGACCTGGCCGCCGCCGAGGTCGTGGTGCAGGGTCACGGCGCTGGTCCGCACGGTCAGCTCACCGTTCCGCGTACGCGCCGAGAACCAGGTGCGTGCGGGCGTACGGTCCACCGCGGTGAACGTGGGCCGGTCCTCGAAGCGGTCGTCGGCCGCGTACTCGAGGCGCAGCAGCGTGGGGCTGAGCACCTGGACCCGGAGGTGACCCGCCCGGACGGTCTGCCCCTGGATCTCGGGGGCGTGCGGGGCGGCCAGCGCCGAGCCGGGCACCCCGACCAGCGCGAGCAGGACGGTGACCAGCACCGACATCCGGGTACGCAGCGACACGACGCCCTCCCCCAGCCTGCGTGACTTCCTCGTCACAGCCTGTGGGGAGCTTTCCGCCGCCGGTCGGGGGCTGTCAATAGTGGACCGTCGATCGACTTCTCACGTCCGCCCCGCTTGGTCGAGGTGACCGGCGGAACGCTCTGTCCGCGGCTGGAGAGGTTGCCAATCCGGGTCGTCGACGGAATGGTCGCGGGAGCCGGGCAGGAGCGCGCGGCACTCGCCGATGCACACGTCGAGGCCCTCCTCAGTACGGTCGTCGTCGGAGTCGCCGGAGGGAGCACTCCACTCGACGACGAACGCCGCCTCGTCGACCGGAGACGGCGCGGCGCTCGTATTGTTCGGATCGCCGTCCGTACCGCCGCCGGCGAGGACGATGCGCAGGCCGGAACCGTCGAGGTTCATGACGTACACGTGACGGCCCGGTCCACACACGTACGGTCGGTCCGCCACACAGCCCAGAAACATGATGGCCCCGCGGGCGGTGAACCGCGGGCCGCGGGCGTACCCGTAGTGGACAGTGGCGTCGAGTACGACGGACTGGCGACCGCTGCGCAGGTCGAGCAGCCGCAACTGCACGCGCGAGGGCTTACCCGGCCGGGACGGGCAGGTGCGGACGAAGACGATGGACATGCCCTGCCAGGTCGGCGTGGCCACATCGCAGCCTTTGTCCGCGGCCCGCGTCAGCCGCCGGGGGGAGCCGCCGGCGAGGGCGATGCGGTAGAGGTCCGTGTGGGATCCGGTCCCGCGCACGGCGACAATCCGGCGGCCGTCGGGCGACCACGCCGGCTCGGTGGTGCGGGCACCGTAGGTGAGCCGGCGGGTGCCGCCGCCGTCGGCACGCATGACATACACATCGCCCCGGCGCAGGAAGGCGAGCCGCCGGCCGTCCGGCGACCAGCGTGGGAAGCCGGCATCTCCGGTCGTGGTCAGTCGCCTCCCGCCGGAGCCATCCGGCCTGATGGTGTAGATGTCCCCGTCGCGCCCGTACGCGATCCGTCCGGCCGTGGTGTCGGCGTGCGCCCCGGATGGCGCGGCCGGCGCCGGCGCCCCGGGGATGAGGCCCAGCAAGCAGGCGACGCCACTCAACGTCACCGACGACCATTTGACCCGAAATACGCCCATTATCCCACCGTAACAGCTGCGATCGGTACCTACTGCGCCTGTGGCCCGCCGCCGTCCCCGGACCGATGTCGTGCGACAGACGGCCGGAAGTGCGGTGTATTGGCGATCGGGACAAGAACAACAAGTCGCGCACCCAATCCACGCGCTCTTACCGCGGCATAGAAAGACGTTCTGCGTGTTGATGCAGGACGTAAGAACGTCCTCCTGATGCGCTTGCGGGCTTGGTGTCCCATCGCAGGAGGAGGACGTTCGTGAGTAACGGTAGCGGCGTGTCCCGTGG
>NZ_JADMLH010000018.1 GCF_016464385.1 Nucisporomicrobium flavum
GGCCACGAGGTCTCCGGTATGAAGTTCTTGCTTGGTCGCAGAACCAGATACCGGAGACCTCTTCAGTTATCGACCACCGCCACGCCGCAACTTCAGATCTCGGCGGGGCTTATGAAACACGCCTTAGAGGCGCGGGAATACCCGGGGGGACATTTCGGTGCCTTCCACCGCGAGCGAGGCGGGGCCGACGATCTGCGGGTCGGGGGTGCCGACGACCTCCGGGTCCTTGCCCGCGTACTTGAAGCGGTTCAGGACGTACCGCATGGCCTCCAGCCGGGCCCGCTTCTTGTCGTTGCTCTTCACCACGGTCCACGGGGCGTCGGCGGTGTCCGTGTAGAAGAACATCGCCTCCTTCGCCTCCGTGTAGTCGTCCCACTTGTCCAGCGACTCGAGGTCCATCTTCGAGAGCTTCCACTGCCGTACCGGGTCGACCTGGCGGATGGCGAAGCGGGTTCGCTGCTCGCCCCGGGACACCGAGAACCAGAACTTGACCAGGTTGATGCCCGAGCGCACGAGCATCCGTTCCAGGTCGGGAGCCTGGCGCATGAACTCCAGATACTCGGCTCGGGTGCAGAAACCCATGACCCGCTCCACGCCGGCCCGGTTGTACCAGGACCGGTCGAAGAGCACGATCTCGCCGGCCGCGGGCAGGTGCTTGATGTAGCGCTGGAAGTACCACTGGGTGCTCTCGCGCTCGTTCGGCTTCTCCAGCGCCACCACGCCGGCGCCGCGCGGGTTCAGGTGCTCCATGAACCGCTTGATCGTGCCGCCCTTGCCCGCGGCGTCGCGCCCCTCGAAGAGGATCACGAGCCGCTCACCGGTGTCCTTGCACCAGTTCTGCAGCTTCAGCAGCTCGATCTGCAGCAGCCGCTTGTGGTGGTCGTACTCGGCCCGGGGCATGCGGGAGTCGTACGGGTAGTCCTCCCGCCAGGTGTCGACCGGGCTGCCGTCGGCGTTGAGCAGCACCGGGTCGTCGTCATCGTCGTCCGCGACCCGGTAACCGCCGAGCTCCTTGACCGGTCCCGCGTACGGCGGGGTCGTGACGTCGTCGTTCTGCTGCTGGTCGGGCTGCTCCTGCTGCTCGTGCTGGTCCTCGTGCTGCTCGGCCTCCATGGGCGCTTTTCATACCCACGAACCCCGGCGTCCCACCTCAACCCAGCCAGGCGCGCAGCTTCTTCTTCCGGGCCGCCCGGGTCGCCGCCGGGAGATCCTCGAGGGTCCGCTCACCCACCTGCTCCTGACGGGCGTGCAGGATTCCGTACGGGAAAGCGTCCGGGGCCGTACGCGCCACCTCGCGGAGCACCTCACGGGCCACCACCGAGTCCTGGTGGGCGCCCAGCACGTCCTGCAAGGCGGTCAGGGCGTCGACCAGCCTCTTACCCGGCTTGCCGGCGCCGGCGGCGAACACCTCGACGGCGTACCGGGCCTGCTTGAACTTCTTGCGGGCCTCGTGCAACTCGGCGTCCACGCCGTCGGCGGTGGCCTTGTCCAGCAGCCGGTCCGCCGTGGCCAGCACCTTCCCGGCGCGGCGCCGGGCATCCCGGTCACCCGGCCCCGGCTCGTCGACCAGGTCGTCGATCGCGTCGAGCAGGGCGAGATAGCGGTCGCTGTCCAGCGCCTCGGTCAGCGCCTGACGGCCTCGCGTGACGTCGGCTTCGAGCTTCTCTCGGACCTGTGCGGCCACCTCGGGGAAGCTCTCGGCGGCGGCGACGAGCTTGTGCGAGAGGACCTGACCGTCGCGGACCTCGCCCAGGCACCCCGCCAGCCACTTGAGCTCGTCCTTGACGCCCCCGGCCCGTTCCTGGTCGAACGAGTCCCGGAACGTCTTCAGCGTGCTGCGCAACCGGCGGGTCGCCACGCGCATCTTGTGCACGCCCTCGGCGTCGCCCGCCCGTACCGCCGGATCCTGCGCCTCGATGGCTTCGCGCTGCTCACGGGCGTACGCGACAACGGGGTTGATCTTCTTCTTGCTCTTGGGCCCGGCGAGGCGGTCGCCGAGCGCCCGCGCCAGCTTCGACGGACCGGCGGCGGGCGTCGCCCCGGCCGAGCGCAGCAGACCCTCCACGGCCTCGAGCACCTCGGGACCGCCGTCGACGAGCTCCACCTCGAGCTCCTGCCACCGCTGCTCGCCGTCGTCGGTCTCGGCGGTGACCTCATCCTGGGCCAGCAGCGCCAGCGTGCGCCCGTCGGCATCACACAGCGGAGTCTCCACCCGCCGGGTGCGCAGCCGCGCCACCGGCCGCAGCGGCCGCGTCCGCACGATCGTGCGCACCTCGGCGACCAGCTCGGCCGGCACCTCGTCGCCCTCGGTCAGCGGTAGCCGATGCTCGGTACGCGCCGACCCGTCACCGGGCGTCTTCAGATGCCACCCCGCGTCGGTGCCGCCACTGCGCCGCCGCAGGGTCCGCTTGTTGCGGGCCAGCCGCAGATCGGCGGTGTCGAAGTACGTCGCGTCCAACTCGTGCGTCTCGGCCTCACCGAGCCCCTCGGCGCCCGCCGCACCGGCCAGGTCCGGCAGGGCGAAGCCGTCCGGGACGTCGTACTTGCGCTCGTCTTCCGTGGCGGTCTGCATGCATCCAGTCTTCCCGATCCGGCCGAGCTCAGCGACCGCCCAGGACGCGGCTCAGCAACCTCACAGGAGCGCGAGAGACGCTGGCCGGGTGAACGAACCGGGACGCAAGATCTCCCTCACCGGGCTGGGCCTGATCAGCGCGGGCGCCGCCCTCGGGCTCGCCCTGACCGCCCCCGGCACGGCGGGCGACGACCCCGCCGCGGCGCCGCCCGCCACCACCGCGCCGGCCGCACCGACCGGGCCGGCCGAGCCGCCGCCCGCTGAGTAACGTCCGTCGTTCATCCGCCGCACAGTAACTTCCCAGGGGATCCGGGGCGCTGGTTCAGCGAGCTTTCAGCCGCGGTCCGCACACTGGGAGCAGGTTCCGCGGGACCCGGCGCTCGTCCCCCGTGCGGGCGCCGGCCCCGCGGGCCGCTACGAAGCGCCGCTCCGCCCGCCGCCCCGGACGGAGCGGCGCCCGCTTCTCAGACGCCCGCCTCCACCTGGCTGCGCAGGTAGTGCGCCCGCGAGTAGTGCGCCGCCGCGGCACCGAAGTACATCGTCGCCAGCGACACGTGGAACGTGTTGTCAGCCATGGCGTTCTTCGCGGCCGCCGTCTCGGCCCACCGGATCTCGGCATCCGACTCACTGATCCCGCGCCGTGCACACCGCCGCCGATTCAGCTCCTTCCCGAGCCGCCACGAGTCCAGCGCGCTCTCGGCCTGCCGCATCATGGCCCGGGCCTTCTCGATGAGCGACTCGGCGAGCAGCCAGGCAGCGCGCTCCTCGTCGTTGCTGAATCTGGGCATGGTGACACCTCCCGAGGGGCCGCCTCCTGATCTGTCTGTCCATTCAGTGTGGGCGGCGGGTTCGGTGCTTGTCGATCTTTTACACCCCTACGAGGTACGGCCGTCTGTGCAGCTCACGCGTACGGTGACCCGCATGAGCGAGCAGGGATGGCGGCGGTTTCTCGCGGAGGAGAGCCTCCAGGACTGGGTCGTCCTGCACGGCGGGGCGACAGCCGTCTTCCGCGTCCCGTCGTTCGGCGAAGCAGGCCGGCTCGCCGCGGCGATCGCTCAGATCCCCGGCCTCTCGGAAACCCTCCTGACCGTCGCCGACGACCGTCTCACCGTACGGCTGACCCGAGGCGTCTTCCGGATCGAGGAGCGGCACATCGACCTCGCGCGAGCAATCTCGGCGGTGGCCCGCAGCCACGACGCAGTCGCTGATCGGGGAGCCGCGCAAGAGGTGCAACTCGCCATCGCCGCGCGACCCGATGAGGCCGACATCGGATTCTGGCGGGCCGTTCTCGGCTATGCGCCGCTGGCCGGTGACAACGCCGCGGACCCGCTGGGTCACGGACCGACGATCTGGATGCAGAACCTCAACCCGGACAAGAAGCTCCGGCACGCGATGCACGTCGACGTGTCCGTCGCCCACGACCAGGCCGAGGCCCGAGTGGCGGCGGCGCTGGCGGCCGGCGGCCGCATCGTGGACGACTCGGAAGCCCCCGCAACCTGGATCCTCGCCGACCGCGCCGGCAACCGCGTGTGCGTAGCCGCCTGGCCCGACGGCGCGGTGCCCCCAACCTGAGTGAGGGCACCAGCGTGCGTTACGCGGTCGTTCCGGACGTCACTGCTGGGTCAGCTCGCTGCGCCAAGTGGCGAACCGCTGTCGTAGGCGTTGGATGGCCGGGGCATCCGCACCGTAGGGAGCGAACGCCGCATCGCTGATCTGGCCCAACGCTCCCAGGGTGTCGGCGAATATCGCCCGATCGAATCCAGGATCTGCGGCCTCCGCCAGCTGGAGGAGTTGTTCGCAGGAGTAGCGCCCGCTGGCGAGCACCGCGTCGATGTCGAGGAAGTCTCGCGCGAGTGCCCGGCCGTAGAGGGCGGCCATCTTGTTGCCGACGGCGTCGTCCGGATGCAGGACGGGGCCAATGTTCAGCGTGACCGGGGAGTGGGCCCGCCAGTCAGCGGCCAGCTCCATCTTCAACGGCTCTGCGGCGGGCTCGTCGTTCGGTGTGATGAGGAGCCGAGCGAAGGTGCCAGCGCGGGCATCGACCTCCACCAGGAAGCAGTTGTCGGTGAGAGCCCCGATGACGAGGTCAACGACGGCTGGGAAATCGGCCCGCCGTTGCCAGTCGGTGAACAGGTCCACGTCGCCGCTCGGGCGGTCACCCATGCCGTGCGCTCGGACCGCGTAGCCGCCGGCGAGCGCGAGTCCATAGTCACTGCCGGCGGCGCGAAGCGCGATCTCGGCGAGCCTCCGATGGCGTGGATCCATGCCGGAGAACCCTACGCGGCGGCGGTCCTGGGTCCGGTCTGCGGGAGCTCCGGAAAGCGTGTTTCCCAAGCGCGGCGCAACTCGGGTGGCAGCCAGAGTGAAGGCCAGAGGCGCGTGAGGGTCGCCCGGTCCAGGAATGCGTGAAGGTCAGCGGGTTTGGTGGCCTCGATCAGGACCGTGCGGTAAAGATCGACGATCCGGCCGGGGCTGTCGAGGTCATAGTCGGCCGAGCCGGACCAGTCGAGATGATGAGGCAAGGCGACGATTCCGGTGGTCGCCCCATGCAACAGCGCAAGGTCGTCCGCGACAACGATCGGCTTGGCATATCGGCGCATCAAAGCCACCTCCTCCCGACCATCGTCGCACGAGACGGGCACCCGACGCGGGTGCCCGTCCGTTGCTGAGATCAGGGGGTCTTCGCGACCCCGACCGGGCAGGTCATCCCGTTCGGGCCGTGGTTGCAGTAGCCGCCCGGGTTCTTCGAATCCGACAGGTACTGCTGGTGGTAGTCCTCCGCGTAGAAGTACTCACCCAGCGGCTTGATCTCGGTCGTGATCTGACCGTGCCCCGCGGCCGTCACCACCGGCTGGAAGGCCTCCAGCGACGCCTGCGCCACCTTGGCCTGCTCCGGGGTCGTCGTGTAGATCGCCGAGCGGTACTGGGTGCCCACGTCGTTGCCCTGGCGCATGCCCTGGGTCGGGTCGTGGTTCTCCCAGAAGGCCTTCAGCAGGTCCTCGTACGCGATCTTCGACGGGTCGTAGACCACCTGGACGACCTCGGCGTGCCCGGTCGTGCCGGAGCAGGTCTCCTCGTAGGTGGGGTTCTTCGTGAAGCCGCCCGCGTAGCCGACCGAGGTCGAGTGGACCCCGGGAAGCTGCCAGAAGATGCGCTCGGCGCCCCAGAAGCAGCCCATGCCGAACACGGCCGTCTCGTAGCCGGCCGGCCAGGGGCCCTTCAGCGGGGTTCCGAGCACCGTGTGCGTGTCGCCCACCGGCATCGCGATCAGGCGGCCCGGCGGGGCCTGGTCGGGGGTGGGCAGCTCGAGCTTCTTGTACCGCAGGAACACGGTGTCTCCCTTCGTCCGCTCGGTGCAACAACAGCCCCGCCGCGATCCTTACCCGAGAGCAGAGGCGATGGATGAGGCGTACGAAGCAGCTTCCTCGTCGGAGGCGTACTTGTGCCGGGGCCAGAAGAAGCCACGCAGCCCGTCGCCCTTCGTCCGGGGTACGACGTGCGCGTGCAGGTGCGGCACGGACTGCGACACGATGTTGTTCATCGCGACGAACGTCCCTTTTGCCTCGGTTGCCGCGGGTACGGCCGCCGCGACCCGCTGGACCAGCGCGAAGAAGCCCGGCAGCAGATCGGGGGAGAGGTCCACCAGCTGCGGTACGTGCGGGCGCGGCACGACCAGGACGTGGCCCTTGAACACCGGCCGGATGTCGAGGAAGCCCACGCCGTCGGGGGAGTCGACCACCTTGAACGCGGGCACCTCGCCCGCCACGATCGAGCAGAAGAGGCAGTCGGCCATCAGCGCAGACTAGCCTTGCCCCTCATGACGGGTAACGAGTACGGCTTCGACACTCTGGCCATCCACGCCGGGCAGGACCCCGACCCGCGTACGGGCGCCGTCGTGCCGCCGATCTACCAGACCAGCACGTACGCCCAGGACGCAGTCGGCGCGCCCCGGCTGGGGTACGAGTACAGCCGCTCGGGGAACCCGACCCGTGACGCTCTTCAGGAGTGCCTCGCCGCGATCGAGGGCGGCCGGCGTGGTCTCGCGTTCGCCAGTGGGCTCGCGGCCGAGGACACGCTGCTGCGGACGGTGTGCCGCCCCGGCGACCACGTGGTGATCCCGGACGACGCGTACGGCGGCACCTTCCGGCTCTTCAGCAAGGTCGCCGAGAAGTGGGGCGTGGACTGGACGGCCGTGCCGCTGGGCGACCTCGACGCGGTCCGGGCGGCGTTCCGCCCCGGGCACACCCGGCTGATCTGGGCGGAGACGCCGACCAACCCGCTGCTGAACATCGCCGACGTCGCCGCGCTGGCCGCTCTGGCGCACGAGTACGACGCGATGCTCGCCGTGGACAACACGTTCGCCTCGCCGTACCTGCAGCAGCCGATCTCGTTCGGCGCCGACGTGGTGATCCACTCCACGACCAAGTACCTGGGCGGGCACTCCGACGTGGTCGGCGGCGCCCTGATCACCGCCGACGAGGGGCTGGGCCAGGAGCTCGCGTTCCACCAGAACGCCATGGGAGCGGTCAACGGCCCGTTCGACGCGTGGCTGACGCTGCGCGGGATCAAGACTCTCGGCGTACGCATGGACCGGCACTGCGACAACGCCGAGCGCGTCGTGGCGTACCTGGAAACTCACGCGAAGGTCGGCCAGGTCCTCTACCCGGGCCTGGAGTCGCACCCGGGCCATGAGACAGCTGCGAAGCAGATGTCGCGCTTCGGCGGCATGGTCTCGTTCCGCGCGAAGGGCGGCCGTGACCAGGCCATCGAGATCTGCAACCGGACGAAACTGTTCGTGCTGGCCGAGTCGCTGGGCGGCGTCGAGTCGCTGATCGAGCACCCCGGCCAGATGACACACCTCAGCGCTGCGGGCTCGCCGCTTGAAGTACCCGCCGATCTCGTGCGACTGTCTGTCGGCATCGAAACCGTTGACGATCTGCTCGCCGATCTCGAGCAGGCGCTCGGCTGAGGGTTCACAGACAGGCGGGGACCGGCCATGGACAACCTGGCGACCACGTGGGTGGGTGCCACGGCGAAACAGATCTCCCGTGCGGTGCGCCGCGGCGACACCACCGCCACCCAGGTGGTCGCCGACCACCTCGAGCAGATCGCGATCTCCGAGCCGGCGCTGGGCGCGTTCCGCGTCGTGCGCGGCGGTGAGGCGATCACCGAGGCGGAGAAGGTCGACGAGCAGGAGGATCTCGCCAACCTTCCGCTCGCCGGCGTACCGGTCGCGGTGAAGGAGAACACCCAGGTCGCCGGCCTGCCGACCTGGCACGGCTCCGAGGCCGCGCGCACCGAGATCGCCGAGGAGGACCACGAGGTGGTCCGCCGGCTGCGCGGCGCGGGCGCGGTGGTCGTCGGCGTCACCAAGATGCCGGAGATGGGGCTGTGGGGCACCACCGACGGCGCGGACGGTCCCGCCCGCAACCCGTGGTCGCTCGACCGCACCCCCGGCGGCTCGTCGGGCGGCTCGGCCGCCGCCGTCGCCGCCGGGCTGGTGCCGATCGCCCACGGCAACGACGGGCTCGGCTCGGTGCGCATCCCGGCGGCGTGCTGCGGCCTGGTCGGCCTCAAGCCCGGCCGCGGCGTCGTCCCCTGCGACCTGGGCCTGGACGGCTGGATGGGCCTCACGGAACACGGCATCCTCGCCACGACGGTCGCCGACGCCGCGCTGGGCTTCAGCGTTCTCGCGGGCCGGACCCCCGCGAAACTCACCCCGCCGGAGAAGCTGCGGGTCGGCGTGTCCTTGCGCTCCCCGGTGCAGGGGGTACGCCCCGACGGGCCGAACCGCGATGCCGTGGCCGCCGCCTCACGGATCCTGATCGAGGCGGGACACGACACGCTGACCGCCGAGCCGTCGTACTCCGCCAAGCTCGGGCTCATGGGACTGCTCACGTGGTTCGCGTCGGCGTACCGGGAGGCGGACGCGGCCGGGCTCGACCTCAAGAAGCTGCAGCCCCGCACCCGCCGCCACGTCCGGCTCGGCAAGCTCGCCTGGAAACGCGGCTGGGTACGCCAGGAACAGCGCGACGCGTGGCGGGAGCAGAGCATCGCGTTCTTCCGCGACCGGAACATCGACGTGCTGCTCACCCCGGCGCTCGCCACCACCCCGCCGCCCGCCGACGGGCATGCCACGGGCACCTGGCGAAGCAACATGCTGACGAACATGCGCTACGCCCCGTACGCGGCCCCCTGGAACATCGCCGGGCTGCCCGCGATCGTGGTGCCGGTCGGCATCCGCCCGGACGGCCTGCCGGTCGGCGTGCAGTTCGTCGGGCCGCCGGACTCGGAACTGCTGCTGCTGTCGATCGCCGGAGTGCTCGAGGTGGCGAACCCCTGGACGCGCCACTCCTTCGTCTGACGGGCCTTCCCTGGGTGGCGCGATGCCGGGCTTTCGCCGGGTGGCACGATCTCAGGCATGAGTGACCTGCTTACGCTCGCCGACATCGAAGCCGCGCGGGCGCTGCTCACCGGGGTCGTCAAAACCACCCCGCTCGAACACTCCATGCCGCTGACCCGCGTGCTGGACATGCCGGTGTGGCTCAAGTGCGAGAACCAGCAGCGGGCCGGGTCGTACAAGGTCCGCGGCGCGTACACCCGCATCTCCCGGCTCTCGGACGCCGAACGCGCCCGCGGCGTGGTCGCCGCGAGCGCGGGCAACCACGCTCAGGGCGTCGCCCTCGCCGCCGGCATGCTCGGCGCCAAGGCCACGGTCTTCATGCCGGAGAACGCGCCCCTGCCCAAGGTCACGGCCACGAAGGGCTACGGCGCCGCCATCGAGTACGCGGGCCTCACCGTCGACGACGCCCTCGTCGCGGCCCGCGCGTTCGCCGAACGGACCGGCGCGGTGCTCATCCACCCCTTCGACCACCGCGACGTGATCGCCGGCCAGGGCACGGTCGGCCTGGAAATCCTCGACCAGTGCCCGGACGCCGGCACGATCGTCACGGCGGTCGGCGGAGGCGGCCTCATCTCGGGCGTGGCGGTCGCCGCCAAGGCCCTCCGGCCGGACATCCGCATCATCGGCGTCCAGGCCTCCGGCGCCGCCGCCTACCCGCCGTCACTCGCGGCCGGCACGCCCATCGCGCTCACCGAATCGGCGACCATCGCGGACGGCATCGCGGTGATGTGCCCCGGCGACATCACGTTCGCCCACGTCAGCGAGCTGGTCGACGACATCGTCACGGTCACCGACGAGGACCTGTCGGCGGCCCTGCTGCTGCTCCTGGAACGGCACAAGATGGTGGTGGAACCGGCCGGGGGAGCGGCGGTGGCGGCCCTGCTCACCGGCAAGGTGGAGCTGGCCGAGCCGGTCGTGGCCATCCTGTCCGGCGGCAACATCGACCCCATGCTGCTCATGCGCGTGATCGAACACGGCCTGGCCTCGGCGGGGCGGTTCCTGCGGCTGGCGGTCCAGACGGGAGACCAACCGGGCGAACTCGCACGCCTGCTCACCGAGATCGCCGGGCACCGGGCGAACATCGTCGACGTGCTGCACTCCCGGCACAACCCCCGGCTGCACTTCGGCGAGGTGGAGGTGCAGCTGTCGGTGGAAACCCGCGGTCCCGACCACTCGGCGGCGCTGATCGGCGCCCTCCGCGACTCCGGCTACGCGGTGACCCTGCTGCCCGGCACGCCGTGAGCCGCGCTTCGCGAGTGAGCGGGTTCGCGGACCGGGGGACCTCGAGGTCGGCGGACCTCGGGGTCGGCGGACCTCGGGGTCGGCGGTTCGTGAGCTGGCGAGCCCGCGTGGGCAGCGGTTGTGTGCGGCGGCCTCGGGTGGCCGGCGCTTCGTGCGCGGGCAGCCTCGCGTGGCGCTGCGGTCCGCGTGGCGCTGCGGTCCGCGTGGCGCTGCGGTCCGCGTGGCGCTGCGGTCCGGGCGGCGCTGCGGTCCGCGTGGCGCTGCGGTCCGGGCGGCGCTGCGGTGGTGGGCCGCGGGCTGCCGCGGTCTGCGGTCCGGCGGCCTTGGGTTGGCGTTCCGCGCACCTCTGTCAGGGGTGGCCTGGGTGGAGGTGCGCGGACAGCTGCTTCATGCGGTCAGGCCTGGGCGTGCAGGTCCCATCCCTGCGCAAGGTCGGACTTCGGTGTGCGACGGGTTAGTTCCGGGGCGGCAGTGCCGGGGTGCGGTCAGACGCCGAAGGGCTTGAACTCGACGACGGTGACCTTGATGTCGGCGCCGCTCGGGGCCGTGTAGGTCACGGTCTGGCCCTGGCCGGCGCCGAGGATGGCCTTGCCGAGCGCCGATTCGGGGCTGTAGACCGTCAGGTCGGTCGTCGACGCGATCTCGCGCGAGCCGAGCAGGAACTTCTCGGTGTCGGTCTTGTCGTCGTCGAAGTAGATCGTCACGACCATGCCCGGGGCGACCTTGTCGGCCGTCGGGGCCTCGCCGACCTCGGCGTTGCGCAGGAATTCCTTCAAGTAGAGGATCCGGCCCTCCTGCTTGCCCTGCTCCTCGCGGGCGGCGTGGTAGCCGCCGTTCTCCCGCAGGTCGCCCTCCTCGCGGCGGGCGTTGATCTCGGCGGCGATGACCGGCCGGGCTGCGATCAACTCGTCGAGCTCGGCCTGCAGCCGGTCGTAAGCGTCCTGGGAGAGCCAGGTCTTCGACGCTTCTGAACTGGTCACAGACTCTTCTCCTTGGGGCGGGACAGGCGTACGGAGCGAATCACCAAGCTTACCAGCGGTGGGCACAGCGGCCGTTTCGCCCGATCCGGGCCCATCCGCCATCGCCTTCTGTTGTACCGCGGGGGTACGACAGTTTTCTCCGACAGTCGGGTCCGGGTCAGCTGGGGCCGTCGGCGGCGCGGCAGCGCAGGACCTCGCCGACGAACGCCTTGGCTGTGGTGGGCACGACCTCCGACGCCTTGATCGTCGACTCGCCGGCGGCGGCTCGTACGGTGACCGTGCGGGTTCCCACTTCCGTTCCGGCGTAGTCGCGCGCGCGGAGAGTGCATGTGGCGGCTTCGCCTCGGGGCACCCGTACGGTGAAATCGATGGTGATCTGCGTTTCTGAAGCGCCGGTCCATCGGACGATCTGCGCGTCGTAGGTGGGGTCGCCGTACTGTTGGTAGAGACGTACGGACAGCAGCACCGCGATCGCCGTGAGGATGACGCCGAAGGTGATCGGGGCGGCCAGCCGGCGGCGCCCGTCGCGGCGCCGGCCGTAACGACCCGGCGGGAATACCGGGGTTGTGGCGCGCGTCTCGCTCACCAGGGGACCTCTCCGGGGAAAAGTGTCGGTGTCATCGGCCAGAATGGCCCTGTCCATCTTCGCAGCCGGAGCCGGGCCCGCTCATCGAGGTCCGGTCGAGGGAGAAAATCAGTGGCTGAGCAGTTGCGTCTCATGGCGGTGCACGCGCACCCCGACGACGAATCCAGCAAGGGTGCGGCCACCATGGCCCGGTATGTCGCGGAAGGCGTCGACGTCCTGGTCGCCACGTGTACGGGCGGCGAGCGCGGCAGCGTGCTCAACCCGAAGATGGACCGTCCCGAGGTGCTCGCCGACATCGCGAACATCCGCCGCAGGGAGATGGACAGGGCGCGCGAGATCCTCGGCGTCAAGCAGGCCTGGCTGGGCTTCGTCGACTCCGGCCTGCCCGAGGGCGACCCGCTGCCGCCGCTCCCCGAGGGCTGCTTCGGGCTGGTCGACCCCGCGGAGGGCGCGATCCCGCTGATCAAGCTCATCCGCGAGTTCAAGCCGCACGTCATCACCACGTATGACGAGAACGGCGGCTACCCGCACCCCGACCACATCATGTGCCACAAGGTGACCGTGGCGGCCTTCGACGCGGCCGGCGACCCCGAGCAGCACCCGGAGCTCGGCGAGCCGTGGCAGCCGCTGAAGCTGTACTACAACTCGGGCTGGACGCGCGCCCGGATGCTCGCGCTTCACGAGGGCATGCTCGCGGCGGGACTCGAGTCGCCGTACAAGGAGTGGCTCGACAAGTGGGAGGACCGCGAGGACCGCGGCGACCGCATCACCACCCGCGTCGAGTGCGGCGAATACTTCGAGGTCCGCGACAACGCCCTCCGCGCGCACGCCACGCAGGTGGACCCGGACGGCTTCTGGTTCCGCGTGCCGATGGAGCTGCAGCAGAAGGTGTGGCCGACGGAGGACTTCGAGCTGGCCCGGTCGCTGGTCGACAGCCCGGTGCCGGAGTCGGACCTGTTCGCCGGCATCCGGGAGACGGCGGACGCTCGCTGACCTTGCCGGGCGGCCGGGGGCGCGTCGGGCTGTTCCGCGGGTGGGCTGGTGCTGTGCCGGCCGCATCGGGCTGGGGCAGTGCCCGGTGCTCGCGTGCGCGCCGGCTCGCGTGCGCGCCGGCCCGCGTGCCCAGCGCCCGCGTGCCCGGCGCCCGCGTGCCCGCGTGTCCGGCGCCCGCGTGCCCGCGTGTCCGGCGCGTGCCCGCGTGTCCGGCGCCCGCGTGTCCGGCGCCCGCGTGCCTGAGCCCGCGGCCCAGGTGCGGGCTGGTCGGCTGGCCTCGGGGGGATTGCGGATGATGCGGGATCCCGGGGCCGGGCGTGGTGCCGGTGGGCGTACCGTGGACGGGTGGAATTCGTCGTGGCTGTCAACAACTTCGGGGACACCCGGTCCGGTGGGCTCGCCGGGCCGATGGGGCTGTTCATCATCGTGCTGATGTCCGTGGCGACCGTGCTGTTGATCCGCAACATGAACAAGCGGCTGCGTCGGCTTCCTGACAGTTTCCCGGATCCCGCCGGCAGTGCCCGTGAGGCCGAGGTCGCCCGGTTGGAGGCCGATCTCGCCGCCGGTACGGCAAGCTCGCGGCCGGCTTCCGCGAGTGGGACCGACTCTTCGCCCAGCAGCACCGGGTCCTCGTCCGCTGAGACGGGTTCCTCGTCCGGTGGCGCCGGGTCCTCGTCCGGTGGCAGCGGTAGTTCTGATGTGGAGCGCGCATCCGGCGAGGCCGGGGCGTCCGCCGGCGAGCAGTCCGACGAGGGGCGCGAGCGAGGCTCGCGGGCGTAGCGCCCCGCTCCCAGGCTTAACCGCGTCAGGGGTCGCTCCACAGTGTCAAGCGCGTTCGAGTCCGGCTGACGGGCGGATCGTCACCGTACGAACATCGACAGTGCTCCTGCGTCAACCCCTGTTGCTGTCCGCCGGATTGGCTTAGCCTTCCGCCGGGGGGCCTTGACGTCCCCCCACCCTGCGCGGAAAGGGGGCCGTCGATGACCATCATCCGCCCCCCACTTCCTCCACTGCAGATGCACGTGCATCGTCCTGTGCCGCTGGTCAACGCATTGCGGCGTGACCTCGGACAAGATCGCTGGGGCGGGGTCCGGTGCGTCTCCCCGGAGGGCCGTCCGGGAGCCCGGCGAAGGGCTCAGATGAGCTGTCCGGGCGCTTCGCGGGCGGCGTTCACCGGCTTCCGTGGGCGGAGATCCACCGGCGCTGATGCGGCCCGAAACCTCGATCGGACGGTCGGGTGTGCACATGACGGAAATTCGGACTCGGCGCTTCCGATGTGTCGTATGGGGACGCCGGTAGAGCTTTGGTTGTTCGGTGGGGAGGTGGCATGACTTCACCAACCGCCGTCTCCGCCGAGATGCGCTCTGACGCCGCCGGCGCCGTTGTTGCGCCTGTCCGGCGCGCTCTCGGCGTACGGATGCTGATGGGTGTCGTTGTTCTTGCCGCCGTGGTGTTGTCGACGGTCGCGGCGGTGCTGCCGCTGGAACGCCCGGACGTCCTTGTGCAACCGGCCTTCGCCGGGATCGGTGCCGCCGTCGTGTTCGCCGCGTTCGCGCAGTTCGCGAGGCTGCGGTTCCGGCTCGGGCGGGGCACGGTCAGCGTCTCGTGGGGCGAGACCGCCCTCATCCTGGGCTTCGTGCTGGCCCCTCCGGGCTGGCTGCCGGCCGCCACGCTGGTCGGTGCCGCCGGCGCGTGGTTCCTCATCACCTGGCTCAACGACCAACGGGCCGTGCCGGACATCGTCCATCTCGCCGCGTCCCTCAGCCTGGGGACGACCGGCGGCGCCGCCGTCGCGTACGCGATCACCGGGCCCGGCGCCCCCGTCGGCAGCACCCGCATGTACGCGGGGCTGATCGCCGGTTCCGTCGTGTACCTCCTCATCACGCTCGGGCTGGCGGTGGCCACACTGTCGCTGCGCAGCGACGCCACGCCGCGCCACATAGCGGCCCGGGTGCTGCACGCCAAGCTGCCGATGTTCGTCGGCAACGTGCTGGTCGGCATCTCCGTCGTGTACGCCCTGGTCAGCGGCCCGTGGTGGCTGCTGATGGCGCCGCCGGTGGTGTGGCTGCTGCAGCGCACGTACCGCTACCACCTGCGGGCCGAGGAGGAGCGCCGGGTCTGGGAGGCGTTCGCCCGGGCCACGCGGACGCTCGGCGGCTCGAGTGAGGCCGAGGTCGCCGGGGCCGGGCTGCGCGGGGCGCTGGACGTCTTCGGCGCGCGGCGCGTCGAGATCGAGGTGTCGCTGCCACCGCACCAGCGTGATGACGAGCCCGGCGCCGAGGACGGGACCGCAGGCTGGGCGGGACGGTGCCAGGTCGTCATCGAGGAAAGCGACGGCAGCCGGCGGTACGTGGACGAGGCGGCGTACGACCCGATGCCCGGCGCGGCGCCCGGGCCTGTGATCACGCGGGAGATGACCGTCGGCCGCGCGCGGGTGGGGGAGCTCACCGTCTGGCTGGCTGAGCCGACGCTGCCCGCCGCGCGTGACGAGCTGGCCGTCTCGGCGTACGCGGATGCTCTGGCCGGCGCGCTGCATGATGCCGCTGCGCACGAGCGGCTCGTGCTGCTGGACGCGAAGGTGGCCCACGACGGCGTGCACGACCAGCTCACCGGCCTGGCGAACCGCCGGTCGCTGCTGACCGACGGCGAGGCGCTGCTGCAGTCGCTGCACCGCGACCGGCCCGTCGCCGTGCTGCTGCTCGACCTCAACGACTTCCGGGAGGTCAACGGCACGCTGGGGCACCGGGCCGGCGACGAGGTGCTGCGTACGGTCGCCGAGCGGCTCACCGACCTCACCCGCGACCGGGAGCTCGTGGCCCGCCTCGGCGACGACGAGTTCGCCGTGCTGCTGCCCTCGGTCGCCACGCTGTCGGACTCCGCGACCCCGCTGCACGAGGTGCCCAGCCCGCTGCCGCAGGCCGTACGCCGGGCCCGCGAGATCGTCGACGAGATCGGTCGCCCGGTCGACATCGGAGGGGTCCGGCTCGTCGTGGACGTCGCGGTCGGCGTCGTCGTCGAGAAGGCCGGGTACGCGGATCTCGGCGAGCTGATCCGCCGGGCGAGCATCGCGCTGGACCAGGCGAAGGAGCTGCACGTCGGCGTCGCCGCGTACGACAGCGCCAGCGACGCCTCCAGCACCGACCATCTGGCACTGCCCGCCGAGCTGGTGGATGCGCTGACCGCGGACGACCAGCTCGTGCTGATGCTCCAGCCGGAGGTCGACCTGGAGTCGGGCGCACCCACGGGCGTGGAGGCGCTGATCCGCTGGAACCATCCGCGGCGCGGGCTGCTGACGCCCGACCTGTTCGTCGGCACGGTCGAGCACGGCGAACTGCTCGCGCCGTTCACCCGGCACGTGCTGGACCTGGCGCTGTCCGCCGCCTCGGGCTGGGCGGCGGCCGGATTCGACGTACCCGTCTCCGTGAACATCTCGGCCCGCAGCCTGCTCGACGCGACCTTCCCGGCGCAGGTCGCCGACGCGCTGCGGCGGCACCGGATGGTGCCCGCCCAGCTGGTCCTGGAGATCACCGAGTCGTTGGCGGTCAGCGACCAGGGCGTGGTCGACGAGGTGCTGGCCGCGCTGCGCGAGCTGCAGGTGCAGATCTCGGTCGACGACTTCGGCACCGGCTTCTCCTCGCTCGCGTTCGTCACCCGCGTCCAGGTCGACGAGCTCAAGGTGGACCGCTCGTTCGTGACCGAGATGATCGACTCCGCGGCCGCGGCCGCCGTCGTGCGCGGCGCGGTCGAGCTGGGCGCGCGGCTGGGCGCCCGGGTGGTCGCGGAGGGCGTCGAGACCGCTGACCAGCGGGCGGCCCTGCTCGCCCTCGGGTGTACGGCGGCCCAGGGCTACCACTTCAGCCGGCCGTTGCCCGCCGAGCGGATCGTCGGTGCGTTGCGGCAGCTCGCCGACGCCGCGCCGCCGAAGATCGTGCCGTTGCGGGCGGACGAGGTCGGCTGAGACCTCCGCGTTTTTGACGTACCCCGGGCTAGGTTGGGGTCATGGCAAACCGTCTCGCTTCGGCCACCTCGCCGTACCTGCTGCAGCACGCCGACAACCCCGTCGACTGGTGGCCGTGGTGCGACGAGGCCTTCGCCGAGGCGCGCGAGCGGGACGTGCCCGTGCTGATCTCCGTCGGCTACGCGGCCTGCCACTGGTGTCACGTCATGGCGCACGAGTCGTTCGAGGACGAAGGCATCGCGCGCCAGGTCAACGGCGGCTTCGTGGCGATCAAGGTGGACCGTGAGGAGCGGCCCGACGTCGACGCCGTCTACATGACCGCGACGCAGGCGATGACCGGCCAGGGCGGCTGGCCGATGACCGTGTTCGCCACCCCCGACGGCCAGCCGTTCTTCTGCGGGACGTATTACCCGAAGGCCACCTTCTCCCGCCTGCTGGATTCGGTGACGACCGCGTGGCGCGACCAGCGCGACGCCGTCGTCAAGCAGGGCTCCGCGGTGGTCCAGGCGATCGGCGGCGCCCAGCTGGTCGGCGGCCCGACCGCGCCGATCTCGGCGGAGCTGCTCGACAACGCGGCGACGCTGCTCGCGAAGGAACACGACCAGGGGTACGGCGGATTCGGCGGCGCCCCGAAGTTCCCGCCGCACCTGAACCTGCTGTTCCTGCTGCGCCACCAGCAGCGCACCGGCTCCGCGCAGGCCCTGGAGATCGTCCGGCACACCGCGGAGCAGATGGCCCGCGGCGGCATCTACGACCAGCTCGCCGGCGGCTTCGCGAGGTATGCGGTCGACGCCACGTGGACGGTGCCGCATTTCGAGAAGATGCTGTACGACAACGCCCTGCTCCTGCGCGTGTACACCCAGCTGTGGCGGCTGACCGGCGACCCGCTCGCGCGCCGCATCGCCGACGAGACGGCCGCCTTCCTGCTCCGCGACCTGGCCACGCCTGCGGGCGGCCTCGCCTCGGCGCTCGATGCGGACACCGGCGGGGTCGAGGGGCTGACGTACGCCTGGACGCCCGCCGAGCTGGCTTCGGCGCTCGGCGAGGAGGACGGGGCCTGGGCCGCCGACCTGTTTCACGTCACGCCCGGCGGCACCTTCGAGCACGGCAGCAGCGTGCTGGTCCTCGCCCGCGACATCGACGAGGCCGCCGACGAGATCGTCCAGCGGTGGCGCGACGTCCGCGACCGCCTCCTGACCGCCCGCGCCCGGCGCACCCAGCCCGCCCGCGACGACAAGGTCGTGGCCTCCTGGAACGGCCTGGCCGTCACGGCGCTGGCCGAGCACGCCCTGGTGCTCGACTCGCCCGCCTCGCGCGAAGCGGCCGCGCAGCTCGCCGGTGTCCTCGCCGACCGTCACCTCGTGGACGGGCGGCTGCGCCGCGTCTCCCGCGACGGCGTGGCTGGGCAGCCGGCCGGCGTGCTGGAGGACTACGGCGCGGTGGCGGAGGCCTTCTGCGCGGTCCACCAGCTGACCGGGGACGGGCGCTGGCTCACGCTCGCCGGGTCGCTGCTCGACGTGGCGCTCGCGCACTTCGGGACCGGGGACGGCGGCTTCTACGACACGGCCGACGACGCGGAGCGGCTGGTCACCCGGCCTGCGGACCCCACCGACAACGCCACGCCGTCCGGGCTGTCGGCGGTGTGTGCCGGGCTGGTGGCGTACGCGGCGCTGACCGGGGAGCTCCGGTACCGCGAGGCGGCGGACAGGGCGCTGGCGACGGTCGGGCCGCTGATCCGCGAGCACCCGCGCTTCGCGGGGTATTCGGCCGCCGTGGCGGAGGCGGTGCTGGCGGGGCCGTACGAAATCGCCGTCGCGACCCACGACCCGACGGACCCGCTGGTCGCGGCAGCGCACCGGCACGCGCCGCCGGGGACGGTGGTCGTGGTCGGGGAGCCGGATCGGCCGGGGGTGCCGTTGCTGGCGGATCGGGCGTTGATCGACGGGCGGCCCGCGGCGTACGTGTGCCGCGGGTTCGTGTGCGACCGGCCGGTGACGACCGTCGACGAGCTGGTGGCGCGCTTGGCAGGGGGTGAAAGGGCGACATCCGGGTGAGGCCGGGCGGGTCCGTGAGCGGACGACGGAGCGGGACGCGGTTGTGCCGGGCGGGCCGAGGTGGGGTGGGCCGGGGCTGGGTGGTTGCCCGCCTGGTGGGCGGGGACGGGCCCTGTACCAGCGGCGGGATGCCGGTCGTTAGGCTTGGGCCGCGATGGATACTCGAACCGGCCTTCCCGTTGTCGGCATGGTGGGCGGTGGGCAGCTGGCCCGGATGACCCACCAGGCCGCGATCGCCCTCGGTCAGTCGCTGCGGGTGCTCTCCGTGTCACCCCACGACAGCGCGGCGCTGGTCGCCGCCGACGTGCGCATCGGCACGCACACCGATCTTGCCGCGCTGCGGGAGTTCGCGAAGGGGTGCGACGCCGTCACCTTCGACCACGAGCATGTGCCGACCGGGCACATCGCCGCGCTGGCCGCCGAGGGCGTGAAGATCTACCCGGCCGCCGACGCGATCGTGTTCGCGCAGGACAAGCAGCGGATGCGCGAACGGCTGAACGAGCTGGGCGCGCCGGTGCCACGCTGGCGTCCGGTGAGCAGCGCCGCGGAGATCGCCGAGTTCGCCGCCTCGCTTTCCGGGGCCGGCGGGCAGGGAGCGGCCACCTCCGCCGGCG
Source organism: Nucisporomicrobium flavum (assembly GCF_016464385.1). Taxonomy (GTDB): domain Bacteria; phylum Actinomycetota; class Actinomycetes; order Mycobacteriales; family Micromonosporaceae; genus Actinoplanes; species Actinoplanes flavus_A. The sequence continues at coordinate 19,403 of NZ_JADMLH010000018.1, forward strand.
GGACCGGCGGGAATGCCGGCGGAAATGGCGGGGATGCCGGCGGGACCGGCGGGGATGCCGGCGGCTGGCCGGTCGTCGCGAAGGCCGTGCGCGGTGGATATGACGGCCGTGGCGTGTGGATGCTCGCCGACGCTGCCGCCGCCGAGGAGCTGGTCGCCACCGGGACGCCGCTGATCGTCGAGGAGCGGGTGCCGCTGCGGCGTGAGCTGGCCGCCCTGGTCGCCCGATCGCCGTTCGGGCAGGTCGCCGCGTATCCCGTGGTCGAGACCGTGCAGCGGGACGGCATCTGCGTGCAGGTGCTCGCGCCCGCGCCCGGGCTCTCCGAGGCACGGGCCCTCGAGGCGCAGCAGCTCGCCATCGACCTCGCCCACGCGCTCGGCGTCGTCGGGCTGCTTGCCGTCGAGCTGTTCGAGACCGACGCCGGCATCGTCGTCAACGAGCTGGCGATGCGGCCGCACAACTCCGGGCACTGGACCATCGAGGGTGCTCGTACCTCTCAGTTCGAGCAGCACCTGCGCGCCGTGCTGGACTATCCGATGGGCGAGACCTCGCTGGCCGCCCCGGCCGTCGTCATGGCGAACGTGCTCGGCGGGCAGCCCGGCGGCATGTCGCTCGACGAGCGCCTGCACCACCTCTTCGCCGACGACCCCGGCGTGCGCGTCCACCTGTACGGCAAGCAGGTCCGCCCCGGCCGCAAGATCGGGCACGTCACGGTGCTCGGCGACGACATGACGTCCGTACGCGCCCGCGCGGCACGCGCCGCCCGCCGGCTCCAGGAAGGCGAATGATGGCACCCTCCGTCGGCCTCATCATGGGTAGCGACTCCGACTGGTCCACGATGGAGGCGGCGGCGCTGGCCCTCGCCGAGTTCGAGGTGCCGTTCGAGGTGGGGGTGGTCTCCGCCCACCGTACGGTGCAGAAGATGGTCGACTACGCGAGCTCGGCCGCCGACCGGGGGCTCAAGGTCATCATCACCGGCGCGGGCGGGGCGGCGCACCTGCCCGGGATGGTCGCGGCCCTCACCCCGCTGCCGGTCATCGGCGTACCGGTGCCGCTGAAGTACCTCGACGGCATGGACTCGCTGCTCTCGATCGTCCAGATGCCGGCCGGCGTGCCGGTGGCGACCGTGTCGATCGGCGGGGCGCGCAACGCCGGGCTGCTCGCGGTGCGGATCCTCGGGGCGTCGGATCCGGTGCTGCTGAAGAAGATGCAGGCCTTCCAATCGAACCTGGAGCAGGTCGTCGCGGAGAAGGACGCCGCGCTGCGCGCACGCCTGATGAGCTGACGCGCCCGTCAGCGCAGCCGCACCAGCGCCCCCCGCAAACGCTCCTGGGTCCGCCTGCGGTTCTCGTTGGTCGCGCCCAGGAAGAGCAGGACCACTCCGACCGGTACGAGCACCAGCCACGGCCCGACCAGCGTCGTCGCGAAGTGGATCGTTGCCACCGCCGTGGCCGCCGCTCCGATCACGACCGGGGCCTGCTGCTGCAGGCGGGAGCCGATGATCAGCGTCGTCACCGCGCCGAGCAGCAGGAGGAGTTCGCGCAGGTCGCCCGCGTTCGTGGCGATGACCAGGCCGGTTGTCGGGACGAACGCGGCGAGCAGGGACGGGCCGTACGCCGCCCAGCTGCTCAGGTCCTGGCGCTGGCGGGCCTCGAGGGCGCCGACAAGCAGGGCCAGCGCCGCGAACGGGAGGGTGTACGCCTCCGGCAGCGCCACGTCCGCGAGGGCCACGAAGAGCCAGATGCCGATGATCTCGAACCCGACCGCCAGCCAGAACAGGTTGCGGCGCTGGTTGGGCGTACGGCCGGGGCGGGTCGCCGTGAGGCCGAGGATCGCACCCCAGGCGGCGAGCAGGGCGGCGAGGTGGGACGGCGAGTCGTACGCGAGGGCGCCCGCGACCAGCGCCGAGGCGTACCCGCTCCACTCGACCGTGGTGGCTTCGAGGCGGTATTCGGGCAGGCCGAGGCGGGGGAGCGCGGCCTCGAGGACCAGCAGCGCCGCGCCGACGGCCAGCACGCCGAAGGACGCCCATTCGGCGGTGAGCCCCGCGATCAGCGCGACGGCCAGCACGAACGCCTGGCCCATCGTCGCGGTGAACAGCCAGCCGAGGACGCGGGCGTGCCGGCTGCGGCCCGCGACCGCCGCCACCAGCCCGACGCCGATCGCCGAGCCCAGCGTGAACAGCGTCAGCTCGTGGGTGGCGAGGCTGCCGGAGAGGCCGGCGCCACCGGCGAGCAGGCCGATGACGAACACGACGGTGCGGGTGGCGCGCAGCAGTGCCGCCCGGTCGGAGACGGGTGGCGGCGTCAGCGCCAGGCCGAGCATGACGATCGTGAAGACCACCAGGGCCGCCGACGTCGACGTCGGCCAGCGCGCGTCCAGGGCGATGGGCGCGATCAGCAGGGTGATCGCCAGGCCGGGCAGGATCACGGGTACGGCCTCGGCGGGCTTGCCACCGAAGCCGAGGGCTGCGAGCGCGGCGGCCACGGTCAGCAGCACCGCCGCCAGCACGGACGTACCGTCGACGCTGCCGGATGCCGGGTTGGTCAGCGCCTCGACCGGGCCGTCCCAGATCGCGCGGAGCTGCTGCATCGGGTCGAACAGCGCCGCCCGCAGCGCCGGGGCGAGTGACAGCAACGCCAGGACGGTGGGCAATGCCGCCACGATGACCGCGCCGGTCGCCGGGTCGACGAGCCACCGCCCGCGCAGGCGGCTGGGGCGCATCGCACCCCAGCGCACGTCGGCGTAGCTGGGCGCGGTGTATTTCGGGCGCCGGACGGGCCGCCAGGACGGCCGCGCCGCGACCCGCAGGCTCGGTGCCGGTACGGCGCCCCGCAACAGCTCCGCGACGACGCCCAGCAGGGCGGCGGCCGCCGCGTACAGGGCCGTCGGGTAGTCGCTCGGTACGGAGGCCAGCGCCGTGATCGTGGCCCCGCCGACCAGCCCGATCGTGGCCCACGGCAGATACTGCGCGATCCGGGTGCCGGCGACCGCGAGCAGGGCCAGGGCGAGGCTCGACCCGGCCAGCCCGGCGGTCAGCACGACCGGGACCGTACGGTTCTGCTCGGCGGCGATCGCGGCGAGCACGCCGGGGGCGGCCAGCAGGGCGCCCAGCGTGGCGGCCCCGCCGATCTGGGCGCGGTGCCGAGGCATGCCGGTCTCGTCGCTGATGGCCACGCCGTCCTCGGCGACGGCCCGCTGCGCCCATTCCCGGCGTTCCTGCGGGTTGAGGCGGGTCCGGGAGAGCCAGGCGGTGAGCACGCACGCCGCGATGATGAAGGTCAGCGCGACCGCGGTGGCCCACGGCCGGATCAGGCCGGCGCCGGCGGCGTGCAGGGCCACCACGGCGGCCACCCCGGCCCGGTCGAGGGCGTCGCGGGGATCGGTGGCCGCCGCGGACGCGATGCCGTATCCCATGGCGACGGCGCCACCGATGAACAGCGGGGACCACCAGGGCAGTCCGAGGGCGGCGGGCGCGCCGATGGTCGCGAGTGCGACGCAGACCGCGCTGACGTCGTACTTCCACGGGCGGGGCAGGGCGAACGCCGACGCGATCGCTATGAGCAGCAGCGCGAACGGCGCTTGCCAGGCGCCCGGGGGTGCCGTGGTGGGCAGGGCGCCGATGTCCGAGGCCCAGATGTTCCCAGGCGCGGCGATCAGCCGCACCCCGTAGATGAGCGCCTGCCAGCCGGCGATGGCGCCGATCACCAGGCCGGCCACCGCCAGGCCGCGGACCGGGCCGCGCCGCCAGTCGTCCGGCAGCGCGCGGACCCCGAAGGCGACGATCAGCACCACGATCGCCGCGACGGCCAGCGGCGCCTCGGGGAAGGCCAGGGCGGCGACCCGGGCGAGCGCGCCGCAGACCGCCACGGTGGCGGCCGCCGCGGCGATGTCGGGGCCGTCGAGCATCCGGTCCGCGCGCCGGCCGTTGTCCAGCGACTTGGCGAAGAACAGCAGGAGGGCGGCGGCGAGCAGGAGCGCGCCCACCCAGATGTCCGGCGCGGTGGAGCCCGGTGCCAGCAGGGCGGCCAGGGCGAGGGCGACCGCGCCCAGCCCGGTCCCGGCGGTCAGCGGGATGCTGATCTCACGCCGGGCCACCTGGAACACCGCCGCGTACGTGAGCGTGCCGGCCACGGCGAGGAAGCCGAGGGCCAGCGCGGGCACCGTGACGGCCTCGGTGGGCGGTGGCCCGTCGCCGCGGTCGTGGACGGCGAGGACCGCGGTGACCACGGCACCGGGGATGGCCAGGGCCGCCGCCCCGGACGCCCAGTCGCCGATCAGCCAGGCGTACAGGCGTACCGGGATCTGGCGGGCCGCGACCGCGACCATCACGCCCGCGCCCGCGAGCGCGGTGAGCACCGCGGCCGTCAGCCACGACGCGCTCAGCGCGGCGCCGGCGCCGAAGAGGCCGACGACGCCCGCGGCCGCGATGTGCGCGACCGCGACCCGGCGGGTCGGCGCGAGCAGGCCGGCGGCGCCGATGCCGATGGCCGCCACGACGAGCGGCCAGGGCGCCTCCGACCAGGGCAGACCCAGCGACGACGGTACGGAGAGGGCGGTCAGTGCGACGCCGGTCACCGCGCCTTCCCACCTGTACTCGGTGGGGAGGGCGAGCGCGGCCGCCACGGTCAGCAGCAGTGCGCTGAGGGCCAGCAGCCAGCCCGACTCGCCCGCCGCCGCGGCGAGCCGGCCCGCGTACGCGGCGGTGTCCGCGTTCCACACCGGCCGCGCGGCCTGCACCGGCGCGAGCGCCGCGCGGAGGGCGTCGACGGCCACGAACAGGCCGATGAGCGTGAGGGCGGCGGCCGACGCGTACTGCGGTCCGCGCCGCACCTCGTCCGCGAGCATGCGCACGGCAGCCCCGGTGACGGCGACGGCGGCGGACGCGGCGGCGAGGGTCCAGGCCGGTGAGCCGACCGCCGCGATGCGGGCGCAGGTGCCGATGATCGCCAGGGTCAGCACGGCCCCGGCGATGTTGCGCGCGAGGATCTGGTCGACCATGCGCGCGGCCGCGGACACGATCACAGCGGCGAGAATCAAGATCAATCCGGAGCGTACGGCGTCCACCACGGCGTCCGCGCTCAGCAGCGCGGCGGTGGCGTACAGCAGCGCGCCGGCGGCAGCGACGCACAGCAGGCTGAAGGTCAGCTGCCGCAGCCAGCCGGCCGACGGCGGCGTGGCGGGCGGCGCGAGCGGCACCGAGCCGGCGGCGGGCGCGCCGGCCGGCCGCGGCCCGGGGAAGATCCGCGTGGGCAGCCAGCGCCGGCGGCGGCGCCCGGTGAGCCCGTCGATGATCAGGTCGGGTTCCTCGGGCCGGGACTCGGGACGGTCCGGCGTGCCGAAGCCCGCGTCGGCAGCGGCGGGATCGGTCTCGGTGGCCTGCGCGTCGGCGCTGTAGGACCCCGGGTCCGCCGGGTCGTTGCGCGACTCGAAGTCGCGGGCGCCGAGGTCCCGGGCGTCGGCCTCGGCCAGCGACTCCCGGTCGCCGGCGACGGGTCGTCCCACGGGCCAGCGCGGCACCAGCCGGCCCCGCCGGATCACCGTGGTGAGCAGGAGCAGGTCGACGACGGCCACCGCGGTGAGCGCCAGCGCCCATCCGGCCGGGCTCTCGATCAACGGGTACGCGAGCAGCGGCGGCACCGGCTGCACGGCGACGACCGTGGCGTACCGCGGGGCGGCGAGCCGCGTGACACCGGCGTAGACGAACGACGCCGCCGCGGTGATGAGCAGCGTGACGCCGAGGAACACCGGGGCGGGCACGCGGGAACCGCCGAACGCGGGACTGCCGTGCAGGGCGTACAGGCTCATCGGCAGCAGGATGAGCCCCACCGCCGCGAGCGTCTCCCCGGTCGAGGTGAGGCCCCGGCGGGCGATCGCGGGCGCGGCGGCCAGGGCGATCCCGGTGAAGATCGCCAGGATGAAGGCGCGGCCCACGCCGTTGCTGGTCGCCCCGGCGAAGACGACGGCGGCGACGCCGAGGACGAGCGCGCTGAGGCCGAGCAGGATGTTCTGCACCGACTGCGACGAGGTCTCCGGCTCGTGCACCGGAGGCTGGGGCGGCAACGGCGCCACCCGTGGGCGCCGCGGCGGCGCGGCGGGCGGCGGCTCCTCGGTGGGCGGCGGGTCGTCGACCAGCACGGTCACCCCGTCGGTGGCGTGCCCGGGCGGCCCGGTGTACGGCGTGCCCGGCGGTGACCAGGACGGACGTCCCTCGGCGGGCGCGGCTGCCGAGGGTGCACCGGCGGTTCGGGCGGCCCCGGCCCCGACCGGTTGTTCCGGCGTCGCCGCGAGCCGCCCGGAAGCACCGACGGGCCCGGCCGCGACGTCAGCAGCCCCGGCGGCGGCCGCGCTCTCGGCCGTCCGCCGACGCAGTCGCCGGCCCGCGGCCGCCTTCGCCGCGGCGCGTTTCCGCTGCTGGTTGGCGTGCGCGAGGATGTCCCGCTGGAACTGCGCGGCCTGGATCTTGCTCGCGATGTTCGTGCGTTCCTTGGCCGCCGCGAGATCACGGATCTTCAGTTCCGCGATCGACGCCTCGATACGGGCCAACTCCTCGTCGTAGCTGTCCGGCTCCTGCGCCTGCGCCACGGCACCTCCTTGACCCGACCCACCCCGAGCATGCCTTCCCGACACCTCATTAGAACAGTCCCAAGCGGGTCGAGATCAATGGAAACGGCCGCGAACCCGGCAGGTTCGCGGCCGTGACCATCATTCGGTCAGTCTCAGAGCGCCGGGGCGGGCCGTCCCATGCCGCGGTACTGCCAGCCGGCCCGCACCCACAGGACCGGGTCCAGGCAGTTCTTGCCGTCGATGACGCGCTTGCCGGCGACCGCCTCGCCCAGCGCCTGCGGGTCGGCGTTGCGGAACTCCGCCCACTCGGTGAGCACGCACACCAGTTCGGCGCCGGCGACCGCTTCCGCCATGGAGGTCTCGTACGTGAGCTGCGGCTGCACTGTCCGCGCGTTGTCCATGCCCTGCGGGTCGTACACGTGCACGTCGGCGCCGGCCTTGGCCAGGGCCGCGGCGACGGCGAGCGCGGGCGCGTCGCGTACGTCATCGGAGTTGGGCTTGAACGCGGCGCCGAGCACGGCGATCCGGGTGCCGGACAGGTCGGGGCCCGCCGGGCCCGGCCGGCGGCCCAGCATCTCGGCGGCGAACTGCAGCACCTTGGTGCGCCGCCGCTGGTTGATCAGGTCGACCTCGTGCAGGAACCGCAGCGCCTCACCCGCGCCGAGCTCCTGCGCCCGGGCCTGGAACGCCCGGATGTCCTTGGGCAGGCAGCCGCCACCGAAACCGACCCCGGCCTGCAGGAACCGGTTGCCGATGCGCGGGTCGTACCCGATCGCCTTGGCCAGCTGGGTCACGTCGCCGCCGGCGACCTCACACACCTCGGCCATCGCGTTGATGAAGCTGATCTTCGTGGCGAGGAACGCGTTCGCGGCGACCTTGACGAGTTCCGCGGTGGCGAAGTCGGTCACCACCAGCGGCACCTCCCGGTCCTCGGTCGCGGCCAGGTCGAACACACCCTTGTGCGCGGCGTACAGCATGCCGTTGGCCCACTCGGTCTTCACGCCGACCACGATCCGGTTCGGGCGCAGCACGTCCTCGACCGCGAAGCCCTCCTGCAGGAACTCCGGCGACCACGCCACCTCGATGCCCAGCTCCGGGTCGGTGTGCTTGGCGACCAGCTGCTCCACCCACTCGGCCGTACCCACCGGCACCGTGGACTTGCCCACGATCAACGCCCGGCGGTTCAGGTGCCGGGCGAGATTGGTCACCGACGCCTCGACGTACGCCAGGTCCGCGCCCATCCCGTCGGCGCGCTGCGGGGTGCCCACGCAGATGAAGTGCACGTCGGCGAACTCGGCGACCTCCTCGTACGAGGTCGTGAACCGCAGCCGCCCGGAGTTCAGGTTGGCCCGCAGCAGCTCGTCCAGCCCCGGCTCGTGGAACGGCACCTGCCCCGCGGCCAGCTTCGCGATCTTCGGCTCGTCCACGTCGAAGCCCAGCACGTCGTAGCCCAGCTCGGCGAAGCAGATGGCGTACGTGGCGCCCAGGTAGCCCGTGCCGAGGAACGCCAGCCGCGGCCGGGGAGCGCCGGACGGCACCTCGACCTCCGGGAACGCGGGTACGGTCTGCGTGGTCGGGTACGGGATGGTCACGCTGTGAACTCCAGTCACCAGGGGTACGTGGCAAACACCTTCTCACGGGGTCGCACAAACCGTCCGACCGCCGTCCGGGGCGAGGATAGTGCGCGTACCCTACGCGTCGGTAACATAGGGCGGCGGAGTCGCAGAGAAGGGGCCACAGCCATGCCTGAGTTCGACGTCTATCAGCTGCCGGAGGACCACGAGACCATCCGGGCGGCCGTACGCGAGGTCTGCGACGCCCGCGTGGCGCCGAACGCGGCGGAGGCCGACGAGAGCGGCGAGTTCCCCAAGGCGTCGTACGAGGCCCTGCGCTCCTCGGACTTCCACGCCCCGCACATCCCCGTCGAGTACGGCGGCGCCGGCGCGGACGCCCTGGCCACGGCGATCGTCATCGAAGAGGTCGCGCGCGCCTGCGCCAGCTCCTCACTGATCCCGGCGGTGAACAAGCTCGGCACGATGCCCCTGCTCCTCGCCGGTTCCGAGTCGGTGAAGGAGCGCTACCTGCCGCCGGTGGCCCGCGGCGAGGCGATGTTCTCGTACTGTCTGTCGGAGCCCGAAGCGGGCAGCGACGCGGCCTCCATGACCACCCGCGCGGTTCGCGACGGTGACTACTGGATCCTCAACGGCGTCAAGCGCTGGATCACCAACGCGGGCGTCTCGGAGTACTACACGGTCTTCGCGGTGACCGACCCCGCCGCCCGCTCCCGCGGCATCTCCGCCTTCGTCGTGGAGAAGTCCGACGAGGGCGTCAGCTTCGGCGCGCCGGAGAAGAAGCTCGGCATCAAGGGCAGCCCCACCCGCGAGGTCTACTTCGACAACGTCCGCATCCCGGCGGACCGCATCATCGGCGACGAGGGCACCGGCTTCGCGACCGCGATGAAGACCCTCGACCACACCCGCGTCACCATCGCGGCCCAGGCCGTCGGCATCGCCCAGGGCGCGCTCGACTTCGCCCTCGGGTACGCGAAGGAACGCAAGCAGTTCGGCAAGCCCATCGCCGACTTCCAGGGCCTGCAGTTCATGCTCGCCGACATGGGCATGAAACTCGAGGCGGCCCGCCAGATGACGTACGTGGCAGCCGGCAAGAGCGAACGGGGCGACGCGGACCTCACGTACTTCGGTGCGGCGGCCAAATGCTTCGCCTCGGACGCGGCCATGGAGATCACGACGGACGCGGTGCAGATCCTGGGCGGGTACGGCTACACCCGCGACTACCCCGTGGAACGCATGATGCGCGACGCGAAGATCACCCAGATCTACGAGGGCACCAACCAGGTCCAGCGCATCGTGATGGCGCGCCAGCTCCTCAAGGGCTGACGCCGTCACCGGGGGCGGAGCTCGGCCGACACCGCCATGTCGTCAAGCTCCGCCCATCCGACCGTCCCGTAGTAGTAGTCGTCGTTCTTCTCCCACCGGAACCCGGCCGGGATGGTCTCGCCCGCGTCGTCGTTGAGGCCACGCCACCAGATCGCACGAATATTCTCACCGTCCGGCGCGGTGAGCTCGAGGACGGCGCCGTCCCGGTGGCGGGCGGTGGTGGTGAAGCGGACGACCAACGCCACGGGCTCGGGCGCCGACTCGTACGTCCGCCTCCACAGTTCCCCGTCGACCAGCAGGTACGTGCCGGACAGCACGCGGTCGCGCAGGGCAGCGCGGTGCTGAGCCGCCAGGAACTCCGGACTGTCGAGCGCCCACTGTTCCGAACTCACGGCGGATCCCTTCACCCAGGAAGAATCTCGTTCGCGCCGGCATAGTGATCCCACCACGGCTCCCGGCGATGCTTTACCAGCTCCCCGCCGAACCGTGTGAACAACAGAACGTCGCTGTTCAGTACGAGGACGGCGTTCTCCTCGCCCGTCTGCAACACCCGTCGCACCACCGTCAGCATGTTCGTGACCTCCCAGGTGAAGTCGGCGAACTTGTCCATCCGGAATCCGATCGACGTGAAGGCCGTCGGTTCCCATTCCCACATGCCGGTGTCAGAGCTGGCGGAGACGTACCCGTTCTCGCCCGCCAGAATGGTGAGCTCGAAGCCGTATCGGTCGTAGAGGTCCGCTGAGAGCAGTTCCGGTGTCCCGGTCGGGTGCTCCTCCGGCACCGCGCGCGTCGCCAGCTGCTCGACCGGGATGCTGCCCTCCAGCGTCAGTTCATATTCAAGCGCCATGCTGGTTCTCAATCGTCTTGTCGGGGAACAAGCTGGATGATCCGCCCGTCCGGCGTGATGGCCTTGACCTCTCTAAGCCGATCGATTGGCCAGTCGTCGAACTGCTTTCGGAGTGCAGCAACATCGCCCTCCCAATCCTCGAGGTTCACCACGACTCGCTGCGTCTGATTCTTCTTGATCTTCTTCCCGACCTCGTACCAGACTCCGCGCACCGGCTTGTCGGCTCCCGGGGAGTAGCAGTCGAACACTCTGCCTTCGAGGAGATAGTCCGGCTTGGAACGTTCCCTACCGGTGTCGCCGGTTGCCGCCCGGGCCGCAGCGACCTCCTCGCGTGTGGGGTTTTGTTGGATCCGGTAGCCGCGGTCGGCGAGGATCTCGGCGGCCCGTGTTCTCGCGATGGAGCGATCGCTGGACGTCCGTATCCTGGCTCTGGCTGACGTCCGTCGGATGGCCGGTCGGGGAGCCGCCCGGGTCGCCGGTGATGTGCGTGACGAAGTGGTCTGGCTGCCCGCCGCCGCCTCCCGCGCCGGCCCGACCCGTCCGGGCCACCTCTTCGATTGCATCGTGGCCACCTCGGACGCTGTGCGCGGCGCTGTGGCTTCGGGCTTGGCGAGGGCCTGGCTCGTCGCTGCCGTGCGGCCTTCGCGGCACCGGGCTCAGCCTTTGAGGAGGGTCGTCAGGTTCTGGAGGCTGGTGATCAGCGCGCTCGTGTAGCTCATGATGCGGCCCGCCCATTTCACCACTGCCGAGGCGATCTGGGCGGCCACCACCGGGATCGTCACCACCAGGAGCGACTCCGCCGCCCAGACGATCACCCGGGCGACCAGGTCGGCGATCAGGTCACGGACGATGTCGCGGGTGAAGGTGACCAGGTTGCCGGCCGCCTGGGTGGCCGCGGCCATCGTCGCGGCCAGCACGCCGAGGCCGTCCAGCGCGTCGACGTTGTTGGCCATCAGGTTCTGGTACGTCTCCGCCGCCGGTCCCTGCCAGTCGGGTACGTCCGCGGCGAGGGCCGACTCGAGGTCGGTGGCCATCGACTGGAGTTCGGCCGCCATGTTCGTCCAGGTGGCGGCGTGGGAGGCGACATGGTCCGGGATGCCGGCCAGTTTGTCGAGCATCTCGCGGAGCGGGTCGAAATACTCCATCGCCCAGCCGAGGCCGTTGGACAGCAGGGCGCTGAACGGGTCCAGGACGGTCGCCGCGGCCTCGGTGGCGAACGCGCCGCCGGCCAGCGCCTGGTCGACCCAGGTGCCGCCGTCGACCGCCTGGTGCAGGCCCTGGAAGCTGTCCGCCAGGGAGAGGCCGGTCCACGCCGTACGCGTCGAGGTGACCGGGGCGACCAGCGACTCGCCGGTCATGTCAGGCGTCCCGCGCGCCGTACGCGGTCCGCTGACGTCCCGTCGACGGCGTCGTAGTCGTCCCCGGTGCGGATCAGCGCCTCCGCGGCCAGGGCGAGGTTCTCCTCCATGTACGCCAGGAGCTCGTCCTGCCGCACGTGCCGGCGCTCGAGGATCGTGGACATCCAGGCGCACAGCATCCCGTACGCCGCATCGTCCTGGGCGATGGCCGCGCTCGCGGCCTTGACCGCGCCGAACCGCCGCTGCACCGCGTCGATCTTCGCGGCGTGGGCCCGCAGCTGCGCGACGTCCACGGAGAACCCGTCGGCCATGCGTCACTCCCCGTCGCGCAACTGGTCGTCCAGCCGGTCGGCGATCGCATGGGCGGCCGGCGAGTCGGCGCCCAGCGTTTCCGTGATGATCTGCCGCGACTGCTCGGCGGCCTTCCTCCGAGCCTCCCGCAGCGCGCCGAGCACGGCGCGGGACACGACCTCCGGCGCGACGCGCTGGGTGCGGTCGGTGAGCCGCAGGTCGACGAGAACCCCGCCGGAGTCGATCGTCACCTCGGCGATGCCGTTGCCGTCCTCGGCGGTGACCCGCAGCTCGCCGAGGCGGTCGCTCATGGCCCGGGTGTCGGCGGCCTTACGGTCGATCCGGGCTTTCCAATCCGCCAGGTACGCCCGCGCGCCGTCGGGGTCGAGCAGCCCCTCGCTGTCGGGGAAGCTGCTGGTCATCGCGGGTCCTTACAGCCGAGCAGGGTGCCGTTCATCGTCGGCAGCCTATCAACGCCGGGCGATGTCCGGAGGTGCCTGCATCGGTTATCCACAGGCAACCGATGATTCGCTGCGGAGAGGCTCCCGAGACGTAGGATGACGACATGAGCGCGGAGGCCTTCGGCAAGCATCTCCCTGCCGTGGTCACGCTGGACGACCTGGCGGCGATGAATGCTGCCGATCAATACGGCCATCGTTACGAACTGAGTCCGGAAGGGGCGCTTTCTGTCATGCCGCCGCCGGATTCCGAGCACGCTGCCATCGCCAGTCGTCTGCTCGTGTGGCTGGCGCTTGCCGGGTGGCCGGCCGACCAGGTCCTTCAGGCGGTCGGTGTCAGGATCGCCGGGCCGGATGGCATCGGGGGACAGATCCCCGACCTCACCGTCTGGGCCAAGGCGCAGCCGCGCACGGTCTGGCTCGCCGTGACGGATCTGCTGCTGGTGGTGGAGATCGTGTCTCCGGGATCCGCGGCGATGGACGAGGTCATCAAGGCACGGGAGTATGCGCGAGCGGGGATTCCCCGGTACTGGATGGTCGAGCGTGACGTTGCGCAGACCGTGACCCTGCATACGCTTGGTCCGAGCGGAACCTACGACGTGGCGGCCAAGATGCCCCTTGCCTGGCTGTTGCAGACGTCGCCCGCCGACCACCTGCCCGAGCTCTGACCGCTCAGGCGGAGAAGAGCAGGCGGGCGATCGCGACCAGCCCGATCACGACGATCAGCGTCCGCATCAGGGCCGGTGACAACCGGCGGCCGAAGCGGGCCCCCGCCACCCCGCCCAGCGTCGCCCCGGCCGCGATCAGCGCGACCACGGTCCAGTCGACCGAGTGCCACGCGACCACCATGAACGTGACGGCGGCCAGCGCGTTCACGGCCGTGGTCAGCACGTTCTTCAGACCTGTGATGGCTTGCAGGGACTCCGCGGTCAGGACGCTCATCAGGCCGATGACCAGGACGCCCTGGGCCGCGCCGAAGTAGCCGCCGTAGATGCCGAGCAGGAACGTCCCGGCGATGAGGGTGATGTCCCGGGTGCGCGACGGTCCGGGGGCCCGGCGGCGGGCCGCGCGGCGTTGCAGGGCCGGGCCGGTCACCACCATGAGCAGGCCGAGCGCGATGAGCACGGGCACGATGGCCCGGAACGCTGACGCCGGCAACGCGAGCAGGAGGAGCGCCCCGGTGAGGCCACCGAGGCACGACGCGGGCAGGAGCTGTCTCAGGCGGCCGGCCTGGCCGGTGAGTTCGCGGCGGTAGCCCCAGGTGCCGGTGATGCCGCCGCCGACCAGGCCGATGTTGTTGGAGACGTTGGCGACCAGCGGCGGGTAGCCGAACAGCACGAGCGTCGGGAACGTGACCAGGGTGCCCGAGCCGACCACCACGTTGATCATGCCGGCCCAGAAGCCGGCGGCGAAGATCGCGAGCGGCTCGAGCACGCCTCCGACGCTACAGCCGGCGGGTGGCCTCGTCCTCTTCCGGACGGCGCTGCGCCGGCAGCGAGATCGGCCGCGTGTCGTCGGCGGCCTCGTCGGCCGGGCGTTCCAGGTTGGCCACCGTCGTCTTCTCCCGGACGGGAGCGGGAGAAGGGGCTTGAACCGGGGGTACGGGGGTCAGCCGCGTGGTCGGGTCCTGGGCCGGGTCGGGCCGTTCCTCGCCGAGGATGGACATCGACTTCGTCGTGGCCTCACCCGGTTCGGGCGTGGCGGGGACCGGGGTGAGGACCTGGGTGCGGTCGCCCGGCACCTCGGCCGGGCCCAGCACCTGGGTCCTGTCACCGTCCGAACCAGGGCCCGGACCAGCTGAGATGACCGTCGTGACCTCTTCCGACTTCGCGACGTCCCGGGTCGGCTCCTCCGACTTGGCGACGTCCTGCGTCGGCGCCTCGGCATGCGCGTCCCGCTCCTGCGGCGCGGGCGAAGGCTTCGGCGGCAGCGACTGCGGGGCGGGCGAAGGCGGCGGGAACAGCGACAGCAGCGTCGTCTTCTCGTCGCTGTCGTCCACCGCGAAGGCCGTCGTCCGTTCCGACGCCATCGGGGTGCCCGGTGCCGTGGCGGATCCCCGGGCCCGGCCGAGCGTGCCGATGAAGACCACCTGCGGTGGCTCGTACGCGGCCCAGCGGCGGGCGCTCAGAGCCGTGCAGAGCAGGGGAACGGCGAGCAGGAGCACGAGGCCGTACCCGGGGGTGCTGACGTTGAAGCCGTCCTTGGTGATCTCCGCCGGCCAGACGCCGGCGTACGAGTCGGGTGCGATGCGCGCCCAGGCGCCGATCCCGAGGAAGGCCAGGCCGGCGGCGAGCGGTCCGGCGGGGGAGATCGGGGCGAAGAGCAGGATCGCGTACGCCGCCCCGGCCAGCAGGAGCAGCAGCAGCCCGCCCAGCGACTCGGGGCCGCCGTTGTCGCGGGCCCGGCCGGTGAGGTCCTGGTCGAACCCGACCCCGCACAGGATCCACGTCGCGGGCGCCAGCACGAGGGCGTACAGGATCGACCGGAGATGTCGCACGTCCGGACCGTACCGGGGAACGGCAACCAGGAGGAATTAACGTATCGGCCATGAGTCAACACCCGTCGGGACGGCCGACCTCGCACTCGCGGGTCACGTTGAGCCGGATCATGAGTGCGGTCGACGTCAACCTGTACGGCACGGTGCACGGCGGCGTGTTGATGAAGTTCGTCGACGACGTGGCCGGCGCGGCGGCCGCCCGGCACAGCGGCGGGACCGCGGTGACCGCCGCGATCGACGAGATCGTGTTCGTGGAGCCGGTGCGGGTGGGCGACCTCGTGCACGCGTACGCGCAGGTGAACTGGACCGGCAGCACCTCGATGGAGGTGGGCGTACGGCTGACCGCGGAGCGGTGGGACACCGCCGGCGGCGATCCGATCACCGTGGCCACCGCCTACCTGGTGTTCGTCGGGGTGGACGTGTCGGGGCATCCGCGCACGGTCCCGCCGGTGGTGCCGGAGACGCCCGAGGACGAGCGCCGGTTCCGCGAGGCGATCATCCGTCGCGAGCACCGCCTGGCCCGGAGAAAAGCGATCCAGGCGGCCCGGGCCAGCCATGCTGAGTAACCGTTAAGGTGTCGGCATGACGACGGGCACAGTGCTGTGGACGCCGCCGGCGGACGTCCTGGAGACCTCCCGGATGGGCCGGTTCCTGACCTGGCTGCGCGCCGAGCGCGGCGTCGACGTCGGCGACTACGCGGGGTTGTGGGAGTGGTCCGTCACCGACCTGACCGGGTTCTGGCAGGCGGTCTGGGACTACTTCGAGGTGATCGCGCACACCGCGCCGACCGCGGTCCTCGGCGACCCGGCGATGCCGGGGGCCACGTGGTTCCCCGGGGCGACGCTCAACTACGCCGAGCATGTGCTGCGGATGCCCGGCCTCGGCGACGAGGACCCGGTCGTCATCGCGTACTCGCAGACCCGGGAGCCGGTCACGCTCACCGCCCGGCAGCTGCGCGAGGAGGTCCGGAGGGTCGCTGCCGGGCTGCGCCGGCTCGGCGTCGCGAGCGGGGACCGGGTCGCGGCGTACGCGCCGAACATCCCGGAGACGTACGTCCTCATGCTGGCGACGGCGAGCCTCGGTGCCGTCTTCTCGTCGTGCGCGCCGGAGTTCGGGGTGCGCAGCGTCATCGACCGCTGGACGCAGATCGAGCCGAAGGTGCTGGTCGCGGTCGACGGTTACCGCTACGGCGACAAGGCGATCGACCGCAGTGCCGAGGTGGCGGCGATCCGCGAGGCCCTGCCCAGCGTCGAACGTGTCATCACGATCCCGTACCTGGGCGGCGAGGGCGACTGGGACACCCTCGACGGCGACGATCCGCTGACGTTCGCCGCGGTGCCGTTCGCCCACCCGCTCTACGTGCTCTACTCCTCCGGCACGACGGGCCTGCCGAAGCCGATCGTGCACGGCCACGGCGGCATCCTGCTCGAGCACCTCAAGATGCTCGCGCTGCACCACGACCTCGGCCCCGGCGACCGGTTCTTCTGGTTCACCACGACCGGCTGGATGATGTGGAACTTCCTGGCCTCGGGCCCGGCGGCCGGCGCGGCGATCGTGCTGTTCGACGGCAACCCCGGCCACCCCGGCCTGGGCGCGCTCTGGCGGCTCGCCGCCGACGCCGGGGTCACTTTTTTCGGTACGTCCGCACCGTTCATCCTGGCGTGCCGCAAGGCCGGGGTGCAGCCGCCACCGAACGTGATCCGCGGCGTCGGCTCGACGGGCGCGCCGCTGCCTCCCGAGGGCTTCCGCTGGGTCTACGAGGCGCTGGGGGAGAAGCCGCAACTGCAGTCGCTGTCCGGCGGCACCGACGTGTGCACCGGCTTCGTCGGCGGGGCGCCGCTGCTGCCGGTGGTCGAGGGCGTCATCTCGTGCCGGGCGCTGGGCGCGCGGGTGGAGGCGTACGACCCGCAGGGCAAGCCGCTCATCGGGCAGCTGGGCGAGCTCGTCATCACCGCGCCGATGCCGAGCATGCCGGTGGGCTTCTGGAACGACGCGGACGGCCGCCGGTACTTCGAGGCGTACTTCGACGTCTTCCCCGGCGTGTGGCGCCACGGCGACTGGATCACGATCGGCGAGGACGGCACCTGCGTCATCACCGGCCGGTCCGACGCCACGCTGAACCGCGGCGGTGTGCGGCTCGGCACCGCGGAGTTCTACTCGGTGGTCGAGGCGATCCCGGAGATCGCCGACTCGGTCGTCGTCCACCTGGACCAGCAGGACGAGCTGCTGCTGTTCGTGGTGCTCGCCGAGGGCCTCGAGCTCGACGACGCGCTGCGCGGCCGCATCCGGGCCGAGCTGCGTGCCGCGCTCTCGCCGCGGCACGTCCCCGACGAGATCCATCAGGTACGGGCGGTGCCCCGCACCCTGTCGGCGAAGAAGCTCGAGGTCCCGGTGAAGCGCATCCTCACCGGCACACCGGCCGACCAGGCCGCGGCGAAGGGCGCGCTGGCCAACCCGGAATCGCTGACGGCCTTCGAGGAGTACGCGAAGGAGCGTGCCTAGCCCAGCGTGAGCGTCACGTTCTCCGACGCCACGCGCTTGTCCAGGGCCGCACGGTCCAGGTTGGCGCAGAGCACGATGCTCGCTCCCGCGTACAGGGGGGCGAGCAGCCAGTCGGCCGGGTCCGGGTGGGTGCCGGCGTCGATGAGGACGCGGGCGCCCGGCGTGATGCCGAGTTCCTGCGCGCGTGCGTCGGCCGCGGCCGAGATCGTGCCGTGGTCGGTGCCGTCGAGGGCGGCGTCCTCCGCGGTGACCGGCTGACTCGCGACGAACCGGTCGCCGTGGCCGCGTACCTCCACGGTGTAGTCCACGAAGCCCGGCGGGAGTGGCCGCAGGGGCATGGCGAGCGGCAGCAGGCCCGTCGCGTAGCGGTCTCCCGCCGGCCAGGCCGTGGCCGCCTCGACCGTCGCGGGCCAGGCGAAGAGGGCGTCCACCGGCTGCGGGCCGGGACCCGTGAGCAGCTCCAGGCCGGCCGCCCAGCCGCCGAGCAGGATCGCCGCCGTCTGCCAGTGCGGGGGCAGCAGCACCGCCGCCGTGTCGCCGGGGCCCAGGCCGGCGCCGTCCACCAGCAGGTTGGCCGTCTTCGCGACCCAGTTGTCCATGGTGGCGCCGGACAGCTCGGTACGGTCGCCCGTGGCGTCGTCGTACCAGGTCAGCAGCGGCGTCGTCGGGTCGCGGCGGACGGCGGCCGCCAGGGCCGCCGGAATCGTCTCAGTCATCGGAACCGACGATAGTCGGATGACTGACAGTGAGCGGATGCTGCCGGGCCGGGACGACCGGGGAAAGCGGGGGTAACTAAGCGGTGTCGCCGGGCGTCGCGGTCGACACAGGAGGCATCGAGCGGCGTACCCTTGCCAGTGGTCTGGCCCACAGATGTGAGGAGTTGCCACGTGACCGCCGGTCGTCCGCCCCGAGTCCTCGTCGACGCCACGAGCGTCCCCGCCGACCGAGGCGGTGTCGGGAGATACGTCGACGGGCTGCTCGGCGCCCTCGCCGCCATCGGTGCCGACCGCATCGACCTGGCCGTCGTGGCCCAGCGTTCCGATGCGGAGCGTTACTCCCGCATGCTCGCCGGTGCCGAGGTCATCGCCGGCCCGGCCGCCGTCGCGCACCGCCCCGCCCGCCTGGCCTGGGAGCAGACCGGCCTGCCGCTGCTCGCCCAGCAGGTCGGCGCGCAGGTGCTGCACTCGCCGTTCTACACGTGCCCGCTGCGGGCGGGATGTCCGGTCACGGTCACCGTGCACGACGCGACGTTCTTCACCGAGCCGGAGCACTACGACAACACCAAGCGCACCTTCTTCCGCAGTGCCATCAAGACGTCGCTGCGCCGGGCCGCCCGGGTCATCGTGCCCAGCAAGGCCACGCGCGACGAGCTGATCCGGCTGCTGGACGCCGACCCGACGCACATCGACGTCGCGTACCACGGGGTCGACCACACCGCCTTCCACGCGCCCAGCGACGAGGAGAAGGCTCGCGTCCGGGCCCGGCTCGGCCTCGGCGACACCGGCTACGTCGCGTTCCTGGGTGCCAAGGAGCCCCGCAAGAACGTGCCCAACCTGATCCGCGGCTGGGCCCGGGCGGTCGCCGACTGGCCGCACCCGCCGGCGCTGGTCATCGCGGGCGGCCAGGGCCACGACGACGACATCGACCGGGCCGTCGCCGAGGTGCCCTCGCACCTGCGCCTGCTGCGCCCCGGCTACCTGCGGTACGCGGACCTGCCCGGCTTCCTCGGCGGCGCGCTGGTGGCCTGCTACCCGTCGTTCGGCGAGGGCTTCGGGCTGCCGATCCTCGAGGCGATGGCCTGCGCCACGCCGGTGCTCACCACGCCGCGGCTGTCCCTGCCCGAGGTGGGCGGGGACGCGGTCGCGTACACGACCGAGGAGCCGGACCGCATCGCCCAGGACCTCGCCGACCTGCTGCACGACGAGCCGCGCCGGCTCACGCTGGCCAAGGCGGGCTTCGACCGGGCCAAGGAGTTCACCTGGGCGTCCAGCGCCGAGGTGCACGTCGCGACCTGGAACCGCGTGGTGGCCTGACGGTTCGTTACACTCCGTGCGCATGAGTGAGAATCCGGGTGGGCTCTACGCCGTCATCCCCGCAGGTGGCAGTGGTACTCGTCTCTGGCCGCTGTCTCGCGCCGGTCACCCGAAGTTCCTGCACCCGCTGACCGGCACGGACGACTCGCTGCTCCAGGCGACCGTCCACCGGCTGCTGCCGCTGGCCGACCCGTCCCAGGTGTACGTGGTGACCGGAGTGGCGCATGCGGCTGCCGTGTCGCGCCAGCTCGCCGCCGTACCGGAGGAGAACATCCTCGTCGAGCCCTCGCCGCGCGACTCGTGCGCGGCCATCGCCCTGGCCGCGGCCGTGATCGCCCGCCGCGACCCGGAGGCGGTCATGGGGTCGTTCGCGGCCGACCACCTCATCGCCGACGGCGAGCGGTTCGTCGGGGTCATCGAGCAGGCCATGGCGGGGGCCAGGCAGGGACTGCTCATGACGCTGGGCATCACCCCGACACGCCCGGAGACCGGGTACGGCTACGTGCAGTGCGGCGGCCCGGTCGGCGAGGGTGCGGTGCTCGCGGTCGAGGAGTTCAAGGAGAAGCCCTCGTACGAGGTGGCCGAGAGCTACGTGAAGTCCGGCAACTACCTGTGGAACGCCGGCATGTTCGTGTGGCGGGTCGACGTGTTCCTCTCCGAGCTCGCCCGCCAGCAGCCGCAACTGCACGCCGGCATCTCCCGCATCGCGCAGGCCTGGGAGACGGCGTCCCGCGAGGAGGTGCTCGGCGAGGTCTGGCAGACCCTCCCGCGCATCTCTGTGGACTACGCGGTGATGGAGGGCGCGGCGGCGGTCGGCCGGGTCGGCACGGTCCCGGGCGACTTCGGCTGGAACGACGTCGGCGACTTCCACACCCTCGGCGAGGTCCTCGCGGCCGACCAGGCCGGCAACGTGATCGTCGGCCACCAGGGCGCCGAGAAGCCGGGCGTGATCCTGCGCGAGACCGAGAACCTCGTCGTGGTCCCGAACTCGGGCCGGCTCGTCGCGGCGCTCGGCGTCCGCGACCTGATCGTGGTCGACACGCCCGACGCGGTGCTGGTCTGCCCGCGCGACCGCGCCCAGGAGGTCAAGTCCATCGTGGACGAGCTCCGCGACAAGGGCGAGATCAGCTACATCTGAGGTTACCGCGGCCGGGCGAATGCCGGTGCCAGCTGCTGCTCCACGCCGCTCGCGAGCGGCGTGGGCAGGTTGTCCGCGGAAAACCATCCCAGGTCCGCCGATTCTTCGCTGATCTGCTCCGTCGCACCGGCGGGCGCGACGGCGAGGAAGCGGACGTCGTAGTGCCAGGACGGCCCGGCCGGCTCCCCGCCGGCCGGGGCGCAGCGGACCGCGTGCACGTCCACGTCGATCGGAACCGGGTCGAGGCGCAGGCCCTCGATCCCGGACTCCTCCGTCGCCTCGCGCAGCGCGGCCGCCGCCAGCGTGGCGTCGCCCGGCTCGCAGTGGCCGCCCACCTGCATCCACATGCCGAGGCGGCCGTGCAGGCAGAGCAGGACGCGGCGGCTCTCATCCATGATCAGCGTGCTGGCCGTGACATGGCCCGCCCGGTGCGCGCGGGTCATCGCCACCGGGCCCGCGCCGAGCAGCTCCAGCGTGCGCTTGCGGGCCAGGCCGGCCGCCTCCGAGGTGGCCGACCATCCGCTGAGGACACCGACCGCGTCGTCGAAGAGGCTCATGCGGCGGACACCGCGATGGTGGCGCCCGTCGGGTCGTACGCGACCGCGGACACGAGCCCCTCGGCGGCCAGCGCCGACCGGAGCCGCTGCACGTCCGCGCCGAAGCGCATCAGCCCGGCGGGCGTGGTGTCCGTGGCCGTGCACCGCAGCGTCTGCGGAGACGGCACAGCCACCGTGGCGGCGAGGGCGGCCGTGGCGATCGCCCGCTGCACCGCCTCGGCGCTCGCCGGCTCGTCCGTCGCAGACTCCGCCAGGGTGGCCGCCGTGCGCAGGCCTTCCGCGTGTGCTTCCGCCGTACCCAAGGAGAACATGTCGCTGGCAGCATCCCGCAGCAGAACGTCGGCGCCGGGGGTCTCCGCGGCGCCCGCGCCCGGGTAGCCGCGCACCACCGCGACCGGCACCTGGTCGCATTTGCCCTTCACCAGCTCGCCCGCGGCGGCCAGCTCGTCGATCACGGCCATCTGGGTGAGCTGCAGCTCGTTGCCGTACGGGTCGATCTCGCCCCGGTGGTCGCGGAACGGCTCGATCCCGGCCGCGCCCAGCGCGACGTCGGTGAGCCCGTTGCGCCACGTGCGGCCCATCGTGTCCGAGACGATCACGCCGACGCGCAGGCCACGGGCCGCGAGATCGGCACGCAGCCGCCGGGCGGAGTCGTCCGGGGACGCGGGCAGCAGCACGAGATGGGTCTTGTCGACATTGGACGCGTCGATGCCGGCGGCGGCCATCACGAAACCGTGGTGGGTCTGCACGATCGCGGTCGCGCCGCGCCGGGCCACCACCCGCCGGGTCTCCGCGGCGAGGACGTCCGCGCGGGCGGCCTCGCGTTCCGGGCCGTCGGCGGGCACCTCGACCAGGCGCCCCTCCGCCTTCGACACGATCTTGCTGGTCACCACGAGCACGTCGCCGTCGCGCAGCCACGGGGCGTTCCGGGTGATCAGCTCGGCCAGGTCGTCGCCGGCCGTCACATCGCCGATGCCGTGCACCGGCAGAATCTCCAAGCCTTCGCTCATGCCACTCCCGCCAGCTCCAGAGCTGCGGCGACCATCGCGGACGTCGCTTCCTCGTCGCGCATCCACAGCGGCACGGCCTTGACGCGTACGCCGGGGACCGTGGCCTGCGCATCGGTCTCGTCGACCAGCCAGCCGTCGAGCAGCCCGCCGGCCGAGCGGGCGCCGTACAGGGCACCCACCGCGGCCGCGCTCACCTCGACGTCCAGCGTGGCGAGGCAGCGGTCGGCCATGCCGCGCACGGGCGCCCCGCCGATGATCGGCGACACCCCGACGACCGGCGCCGGGCCGTCCACCACGGCCTCCTTGAGCCCGGGTACGGCCAGAATCGGCGCGATGCTGACGACGGGGTTGCTGGGAGCCACGAGCACCACGTCCGCGGCCGCGATCGCCTCCAGCACCCCGGCGGCGGGCTTCGCCTTGTCCGCACCCACGAAGACGAACCGGTGCGTCGGCACGTCACCGCGGTAGCGCACCCACCACTCCTGGAAGTGGATGGCCCGCTGCCCGTCCAGCTCGACCACCACGTGGGTCTCCAGCCGGTCGTCGGTGGCCGGCAGCATGGTGACGCCCGGCTGCCAGCGCTCGCACAGCGCGGCGGTCACCTGCGACAACGGGTAGCCCGCGTTGAGCATCGTGGTGCGGACGAGATGGGTGGCGGTGTCCTTGTCGCCGAGGCCGAACCAGCTGGGCTCGGCGCCGTACTTGGCGAGCTCCTCCTTGACGACCCAGGTCTCGCCGACCCGGCCCCACCCGCGCTCCGGGTCGGCCGCGCCGCCCAGCGTGTACATGACGCTGTCCAGGTCGGGACAGATCTGGAGGCCGTGCAGGCGTACGTCGTCACCGACGTTGACCACCGCCGTGACGTCGGCGCCGACCCGCCGCGCATAAGCGCGCACGCCCACCAGGAACCGGGCGCCACCGATCCCCCCGGTCAGGACCACGATCCGCATCCGACCATCCTTGCGCACCCGCCGCCGATCCGCGGCGTGCGGGGCGCTGGTGTGATGCGCCTATCGGACTAGAGTGAGCCGACTCAGCCGTCTTGTCCGTCGCCGATCAGGAGAGAGAGCGCTGTGACCAGCACACCGCCGCCGCAGCCCCAGCCCGGCCACCCGGTCGCCCCGGTGATCCGGCCGCTGCGTGACCTCGCCGCGTACGCCCTCGTCGCCGCCCCCGCCATCTGGCTCTTCGTGGCGATCGTCCGGCTGGTCCCGTCCGAGGTGGGGCAGGATTTCCTCACCCGGGTGCAGAACAGCTTCTACGGGTACGTGAACCTCGAGACCATCGCGATGCCGCTCGCGGCGGTGCTGCTCGCCACGATGGTCGAGCCCCGGCACCGGCACGCGCGGCTGATCACGGTCGTGGCGCTCGTGGAGTACGCGGTGGCCGGCTTCTTCGCGGTCGTCTTCGGCTTCCTCATCGCGGTGGTCAAGCTGGCCGGTTTCAGCGTACGGGTGGCCTTCGAGGAGTTCCTGGTCCGCGCGGCGTGGCTCGCGGTCTTCGCGATCGCGGCGTACGCGGTCTTCGCCATCTGGCGCTCGCTGTTCGCCACGCCCAAGCCGCAGCCGGGCATGTACGGCCAGCCGCAGCAGCCGTGGGGCCAGCAGCCGCAGTGGGGCCAGCCGGGCTTCCCGCCGCCCGCTCCCGGTTACGCCCAGCCGGGCCAGCCCGGTCACCCGGGTCACGCCGGACAGGCCGGCCAGCCGTACTCGGGTCAGGGCGGTTACGCCGGTCAGCCGGGTCAGCCCGCCCAGCCGGGCCAGGCGCCGGCCTGGGGGCAACCGCCGGCCTGGGGCGCGCCGCCGCCGGCTCCTCCGGCCTCTGCTCCTCCCGCTTCCGCCCCGCCGGCTTTCGGCCCTCCCGCCTCGCCGGCCACCCCTCCCGCGTCCGCGCCGCCCGCCCCGCCGGTGTCGGCCCAGCCTGCCTCGGGCGGCGCCCCCGCCACCCCGCCCGGCCCGTTCGCTCCGGCGCCCGGCAACCCCCACGCCGTCGCGCACCCCGGCTCGCCTGCCCCCTTCTCCGAGCCGACGCAGGTGTTCCCGGCCCGTGAGGACGACGACCGCACCCGCAACCTCGGCGAGGAACCGCCCCGGTAGCTCGGCGCGGCCCGCGTCGGCCGCCTGGGGGCGATCGGCGAGGGTGTTCCAGACCACTGCCGTCCGGCCCCGCCACGGGGGCGGCGGGGCCGGGTTCCGGCCTAGGCTGCACAGGTGGCAGCCGTGGACACCCCGCCGACCGAAGCCAGCATCCGCCGTGCCCTGAAGCGGGCCGCCGAGGGCCGGGCGATCGACGCCGACGAGGCGGCCGCCCTGCTCGCCGCCGAGGGGCCGCTGCTCGACGACCTGCTCGCGACCGCCGGGGCGATCCG
Organism: Nucisporomicrobium flavum; assembly: GCF_016464385.1. Lineage (GTDB taxonomy): Bacteria > Actinomycetota > Actinomycetes > Mycobacteriales > Micromonosporaceae > Actinoplanes > Actinoplanes flavus_A. Next base: position 43,926 of record NZ_JADMLH010000018.1, read on the forward strand.
GGACGCCGGCCTGCGCGAGGCCGGTCGGCCGGGCGTGGTCACGTACTCGAAGAAGGTCTTCATCCCGCTCACCCGGCTGTGCCGGGACCGGTGCCACTACTGCACGTTCGCCACGGTCCCGCACCGGCTGCCCGCCGCGTTCCTCGAGCGCGACGAGGTGCTGGCGATCGCCCGGGAAGGCGCGGCGCAGGGCTGCAAGGAGGCGCTGTTCACGCTCGGCGACCGGCCGGAGGAGCGGTGGCCGGCGGCGCGGCAGTGGCTCGACGAGCGCGGGTACGACTCGACCCTCGACTACGTGCGCGCCTGCGCGATCGCGGTGCTGGAGGAGACCGGCCTGCTGCCGCACCTCAACCCCGGCGTGCTGAGCTGGGCCGAGCTCCAGCGGCTCAAGCCGGTCGCGCCCAGCATGGGCATGATGCTCGAGACCACCGCGACGCGGCTCTGGTCGGAGCCGGGCGGCCCGCACTACGGCTCCCCGGACAAGGAGCCCGCCGTGCGCCTGCGGGTCCTCGACGACGCCGGCCGCGTCGGCGTGCCGTTCACCACCGGCATCCTCATCGGCATCGGCGAGACCCGGGCGGAACGCGCCGACGCCATCTTCGCGATGCGTCGCACCGCCCGCGAGTACGGGCACATCCAGGAAGTCATCATCCAGAATTTCCGCGCCAAGCCCGACACGGCGATGCGCGGCATGCCCGACGCGGAGCTGCGCGAGCTGGCGGCGACGGTCGCCGTGGCCCGGGTCATCATGGGCCCCCGGGCGCGCCTGCAGGCCCCGCCCAACCTCATCGCTGGCGAGTACGACCTCCTGCTGCGCGCCGGCATCGACGACTGGGGCGGCGTCTCGCCGGTCACCCCGGACCACGTCAACCCGGAACGCCCCTGGCCGCAGATCGACTCGCTCCGCGAGATGTCCGCCAGGTCGGGCTTCGAGCTGCGCGAACGCCTCACGATCTACCCCGAGTACGTCCGCCGCGGTGAGGGCTGGCTCGACCCCCGCCTCGCGGCGCACGTGGCGGCGCTGGCGGACCCCTCCGGCCTGGCGCGCGAGGACGCGATGCCGGCGGGTCTGCCGTGGCAGGAGCCGGACGACGCGTACGCGGGCGGCCGCACCGACCTCTTCGCGACCATCGACACCGAGGGCCGCACGGGCGACCGCCGCGGCGACTTCGACTCCGTGTACGGCGACTGGGACGAGGTCGCGGCGCACATCACGACCGGTTCCACCGAGCGCGTCGAGACGGACGTCCTGGCCGGGCTCCGCCTCGCCGCCGAGGACCCCGCGAAGCTGCTGCTGCCCGAGCACGAGGACAAGGCGATGGCCCTGTTCCAGGCCGACGGCTCCGCGCTCGACGAGCTCGCCCGGATCGCCGATGACCTGCGCAAGGACGTCAACGGCGACGATGTCACGTACGTGGTCAACCGCAACATCAACTTCTCCAACGTCTGCTACGTCGGGTGCCGCTTCTGCGCCTTCGCCCAGCGGGAACGGGACGCGGACGCGTACAGGCTCTCCGTCGACCAGGTAGCCGACCGCGCGGAGGAAGCGTGGCGCGACGGTGCCACCGAGGTGTGCATGCAGGGCGGCATCGACCCCAAGATGCCGGTCACCGCGTACGCCGACCTCGTGCGGGCGGTGAAGGACCGCGTACCCGGCATGCACGTCCACGCCTTCTCGCCCATGGAGATCGTCACGGCCGCGGCCAAGGCGGGCGTGTCCGTCCGCGAATGGCTCGAGGACCTCCGCGACGCCGGCCTCGGCACCATCCCCGGCACCGCAGCCGAGATCCTCGACGACGACGTACGGTGGGTCCTCACCAAGGGCAAACTCCCGGCGTCCACCTGGATCGACGTGGTCACCACGGCCCACCAGGTCGGCATCCGCTCCAGCTCCACGATGATGTACGGCCACGTCGACCACCCCCGCCAATGGCTCGGGCACTTCCGCGTCCTGGCCGGCATCCAGGACGTGACCGGCGGCTTCACGGAGTTCGTCGGGCTGCCGTTCATCCACACCAACGCGCCCATCTACCTGGCCGGCATCGCCCGCCCGGGCCCGACCTGGCGCGAGAACCGGGTCGTCCACGCGATGGCCCGCGTCCTGCTGCACGGCCGGATCTCCAACATCCAGTGCTCGTGGGTGAAACTCGGCGACGAGGGCACGATCGCGATGCTCAACGGCGGCTGCAACGACCTGGGCGGCACGCTGATGGAGGAGACGATCTCCCGGATGGCGGGCTCGGAGCACGGCTCGGCGCGGACGGTGGCCCAGCTGAAGGAACTGGCCGCGGCGGCGGGCCGCCCGGCCGCCGAACGCACCACCGTCTACGGCCGCCGCTGATCGAGCGGGCCGGATCGCCGGTGGCCAGCCGGTGGGCCTGGGTGCGCGCCGGTGCCCGCCGCCCGCGCCGGCGGCCCGGCGCCTGCCCACGTCGGCGGCCCGGCACGCTCACGTAGGCCGCGCTCGGGCTGCGGGGCCCTCGCCTGGATCCGCGCCGGCGACCCGGCACGCGGGCGTTCCACCCCGCACCCGGGTCGTCCGTCTTCGGCGTGTCGGCTCGGCGTGTCGTTCCGCCTGGCCCATGTCTGCCGCCTCTGCCCGTGGACCGGCCGTCGTCTCCCGGGCCCCTTCCCCCGTCCCCTGGGTGGGACGGTGGGCGCGGTCACGTCCCCCTGCCGATACCCTGAGCGTCGCCGACCCGCCTGGTCATGAGGTTACAAATTGGGGTAATTTGGACCCGACGCGCCGACTGTGCGTTACCTGGCGGCAGCTCTGAGAGATAGGGCAGGAACGGGACCGCGAGGCGATGACGGCGCCTCGAGGAAACGGGCCTATTTATCAGGTTCGGCTTGACGACGCACGTCTTACACGCGTGTAATTTCGGTGGGGTTGCGGGAAACGGGCGTCGCGAAGCGCGTATTTCCCGCAAGAAACACGCCGCGTGCGTGGGGGGTCAGCGTCGGCATCGCTGCCGGCGCCAAGAAGGAGGCACGCCGATGGAAGCGCAGGTAGAAGGGGTAGACCTGCTCGGGGACGCGCCCGAGTGGCAGGAGCGGGCGCTCTGCTCGCAGACCGATCCGGAGGCTTTCTTCCCGGAGAAGGGCGGTTCCACCCGCGAGGCGAAACGCATCTGTGGCCGGTGCGAGGTGAAGGCCGAGTGCCTCGAGTACGCCCTCGGACACGACGAGCGCTTCGGAATCTGGGGCGGCCTTTCCGAGCGGGAACGCCGCAAGCTCAAGCGCCGCGTGGCCTGACCTTCCGCTCGTACGGACGCTGGGGGGCGTCCAAGCGACATGTGAGGTGGGGCCGGGACGCCGGAAGGCGTCCAGCAGGGGGACGAACGAGTAAGGCCGGACGCCGGGGGGCGTCCTACGAGAGCTCGTCAGGGTCGACACCGAGCAGGTTGGCGACCTGTTCGATGATCACGTCGTGGACGAGGTCGGCGAGGTCCTCGCGGTCCATCGCCCGGAATTCCAGCGGCCGCCGGTAGAGCACGATCCGCGGCGGGAGCTCCTGGCGTCCGGGCCGGCCCGGGAGGAGCCGGGCGAGCGGCACCTCGCCGTCCTCGAGCACGTCCGAGTCGTAGACGTTCAGGTCCGGCGGTACGTCCTCGACCGCGAACTCCACGCCGGCCAGTTCCTTCGCATACCGCCGCTCGAGGGTCTCGACGGTGTCGAGGACGAGATCGTCGAAGATCTCGGCCTTCGTGCGGGCGAGCGGCACGGTGGCCGGGACGAGCCGGCCGCGCAGCCCGCGCCCGTGCCGATCGCGGCGGGCGGGGCGGCCCGGTCCGGCGGTGCGCGGGGACCGGCCCGGTTCTGAGCCGGTGCGGCGGCGGTCGGGGCTGGTGGTCACGCCGCCAGCCTAGCCCGCAAACGGCGTCCGCCGTGGTCAGGCTGTGTCGGCCGCGTTTCGTCCCGAGGAATTCGCCCCATTGGGGCGGCGTGTCGGAGCGCCATGTCGAAATCGTGATGCATTGTGGGTCGGCGTGTCGCGGGTCCATCGTCGCCCGCGCGTGCGCGCTTAGAGATAACGTGCCGCCGTGAGGTCCCCACGGCGCTGCTCCCGCAACGGCTGTCCCCGACAGGCGGTCGCCACCCTGACCTACGTCTACAGCGACTCCACGGCCGTCGTCGGCCCGCTGGCCGCCTTCGCCGAGCCGCACACGTACGACCTCTGCGAACCCCACGCCCGCAGCCTCACCGCCCCGCGCGGCTGGGAACTGGTCCGCCACGACGGCGACTTCGCGCCCCCGCCGCCGACCACGGACGACCTGGTGGCCCTCGCCGACGCCGTCCGCGAGGCGGCCCGCCCGGCCCCGCCGCCGCGCCCCGAGGAGCACGACACGCTCCCGGGCCACCAGACCGGCCGCCGCGGCCACCTCCGCGTCATCCCGCCCTCCCACTGAAGCCCGCCCCGAGCGGGACGAAAGCCGAGCGGGACGAAAGCCGAGCGGGACGAAAGCCGAGCGGATGAGCGGACCCGCCCCGGTCACGGCAGGGCGATGAGCTTGTACCGCCGCTGCAGCCACGGAATCAGCGTCTCGTACGCCGCGATGGTGTCCGGCTGGGCGTAGTCGTGGGAGAGCACGATCGCGCCGCGGCTGACGTGCTTCTTGACCGCCTTGATGACCTTGGCCTGGTGGGCGCCGTCGGACTCGCCGGCCGGGTGGTCCCAGTCGCGGGGGTCGACCTGCCAGTAGATGGACGTCATGCCGAGGTCGGTGGCCGCGTGCACGAAGGCCGGGGTGAAGTTGCCACCCGGCGCGCGCATGTACTTGATCTCAGCCCCGGGTGCAGCCGCCCGGATGGCGTCGTTGGTGCGCTGCAGGTCGGCCCGGATGACCGACGGCTTCTTCTTGCCCAGCGTCAGGCTGTGCCGCCACGTGTGATTGCAGAGGGTGTGGCCCTCGGCGGCGATCCGGCGTACCAGGGCCGGGTGGGCGGCGACGTTCTGGCCGACCAGGCAGAACGTGGCCTTGACGTGCCGCTTCTTCAGCAGGTCGAGCAGCTTCGGCGTCTGCGCCGGGTCGGGCCCGTCGTCGAAGGTGAGCGCGACGCCCTTCTGCCCGGTCTTCATGAGGCTGTCCGCGGGTCCGTCGTGGTGCGCCCGGTGCGCAGGCCGGGAAGCCGGGGTGGAGTGCGACGGCGTCGACGATGCCGAGTGCTCCGGCGATGAGGAATGCGCCGGGGCGTGCTTCGCGGGACGAGTCGGCGACGACGGCGACGAGGGCGACGGCGACGCGGATCGCGAGGTGGAAGCGGACGGGGAGGCGGCGACCCAGGCCGGTGAGCGTTCGGCGGCCATCGCGGAGCCGCAGCCGGCCAGGCCGGCCACGCCCGCCAGTGCCAGGCCGATCACGAGAACCTTGGGGGTACGCATCGCAGCAAGCTCCGTCCGAGGTAAGGGTACTGAGGACGGATGCACTATGGCCGGGCGCGCCACCGGTGTTGATCGTCCCGGCGGAGGCCTGGCATCAATGGGGGAGAAGGGCGGCGCCCCGTTCGCCGCCCCCGGGTGACCGGTCAGCCCCAGAAGACGTACAGGGCGCTGTACGGCACGGTCGCGGTCTCGCCGTCGGTGCAGCTCCCGGCCGGCGCGACGCCGCCCGAGGTGTACAGCCGCTGGATGTACGCGGCCTTCGACAGGATTCCGTTACCGCTGTGGCTGTTGACCTGCAGCAGCAGCTCGGGGATCGTCCCCGTACGCGGCTTGTCGGCGACCTTGGCGGCCGTGACGAGCGAACCGTCCTTCTCGGACTGCCAGCTCGGGCCCTTGAAGTGGTGGATCCAGCCGCGCGGGCCGGCCAGCTTGGCCTCGGGCACCGACGCGGTCGGGAAGACGCCGTTCGTGCAGGTGTACGTCTGGGTGCCGGTCACCACGCGGTAGCTGCCGATCTTGTGCAGCCCGGGCGGCGGGTCGATCGGCGAGGGCGTGGTGCTGGCGCTCGGGTGCGGGAACGGCCGGGTCTGCTCGGCCGCGGAGGCGTTGAGGGTGACGGTGGTGATCGCGCCGGCGACGGCCACGGCTGTGCCGGCGAGGATCGCGGTTCGCAACGGGGAACGCATGATGGTGCTCCTTGGACTGGGATCGACTCGGGTGTCGGCGAGGGCTACGGAGGATCACGCGTGTGCGGTTCATCGATTGCCCCTAATGGCCCATGCGGTTGACCCGTTCGGACAAGCTGAATAAATGGACATCAAAATGCGCCCGGTCGAAGAAGGTGATTTGCCCCTGTTCCGGCGGGTGGCCGTGGATCACGAGCTGGTGGGCCACGACTGGCACGGATTCACCGATGCCCGGGCCGCGGAGCGCCGGTTCGCCGCAGATGGCTACCTCGGCGCCGACGGCGGCCGCCTGATGGTGGACGTCGACCAGGAGACGGCCGGTCTGGTGGCGTGGGGCGCGAAGGAATTCAACCCGAACGGGCGGCATTGGGAGATCGGCATTCTGCTGCTGCCGGAATTTCGCGGGCGCGGAATCGGCTGGCGGGCTCAGGCCATGCTGTGCGATTACCTGTTCGAGCACACGCCGGTGCAGCGGATCCAGGCCGGCACCCAGCCGGAGAACATCGCCGAGCAGAAGTCGCTCGTCAAGGCCGGCTTCCAGCTCGAGGGCGTGATCCGCGCGTCGGAGTTCCGGGCCGGGCAGTGGCGCGACGGCCTGCTGTTCAGCCGGCTGCGGACGGATCCCGCCGTGGCATGGTGAACGGGTGGTGAGCCGGTGACCGGAGACGACTGGGCCGAACCCGCGTGGCGGGCAGTCCTCGAGCAGATCGAGGCGAGAAGCGGCGCGCGGGTTCTCGACGTGGGCTGCGGTGCCGGCGGGTTCGTGGCGTACTGCGGGCGGCGGGGGATGGTTGCATCGGGCATCGACCCCGATCCCGACATGGTGCGGCTCGCGGTCGACCGCGAGCGAGACGTCCGCAGCGGTGGTGTGGAGAAGCTGCTGTGGGACGACGCCACGTTCGACCTCACGACGGCGTTCAACGCGCTGCAGTTCGCGGAGGACACCGATGAGGCGCTCGCCGAGATGGTCCGGGTGACGCGGCCGGGTGGCCATCTCGCCGTCGCGAACTGGGCCGAGCGCGCGCTCAACGACGTCGACGCGATCGAACGGGCGCTCGCCGACGGGCCGCCGGGACCGGAGGGTGACCTGCGGCTGCCGGGCGGGCTGCGCGGGTTGCTGGAGGACGGCGGGCTGACCGAGGTCCACGAAGGGCTCGTCGACGTGCCGTGGGAGTTCGCCGACGACGAATCGCTGGTGACGTGGATCGTCGGGGACGGGGCGCCGGAAGACGCCGTGGAGGTTCTCGCTGCAGTGCGCCCGTACCGTCAAAAAGCGGGGGGTTACCGATTGATCAACCGTTTCCGGTACGCGGTCGGCCGGCGCAGCCCGGCCGTGGGGCGGTGACCACCCCACGGCCGGTTCCCGGGCTCACGACGAAAGAGCCGCCAACTCCTCCGGCGTGAGCACGCGGCTTCGGATCAGGAAGCGCACCCCCTCCGGTGCCTCCAGGCTGAAGCCGCTGCCGCGGCCCGGGACGACGTCCACGGTCAGGTGGGTGTGCTTCCAGGCCTCGAACTGCGACGTGCTCATCCAGAACGACACCGGCTCGTCGACGCCGTCGATGTGCAGCTGCTCCAGCAGGACGTCGCTGGAGCCGGTACGGAACTCGCCGTCCGGGTAGCACATCGGGGCGCTGCCGTCGCAACAGCCGCCGGACTGGTGGAACATCAACGGACCGTGCTGTCCCCGCAGCGACCGGATGAGCTCGGCCGCCGCGGGGGTCACGTCCACCCGGGCACCCATCAGAAGAAGCCCAGCGCCTTGGGGGAGTAGCTGACCAGCAGGTTCTTCGTCTGCTGGTAGTGGTCCAGCATCATCTTGTGGTTCTCGCGGCCGATGCCGGACTGCTTGTAACCGCCGAACGCGGCGTGCGCCGGATACTGGTGGTAGCAGTTCGTCCACACCCGACCCGCCTTGATCGCCCGCCCGGACCGGTACGCGAGGGTCGCGTCCCGGGTCCACACGCCGGCGCCCAGGCCGTACAGCGTGTCGTTGGCGAGCTTGATGGCGTCCGCGTAATCGGTGAACGAGGTCACCGACACCACCGGCCCGAAGATCTCCTCCTGGAAGATCCGCATCGAGTTCGAGCCCTCGAAGATCGTGGGCTGCACGTAGTAGCCACCGGCCAGATCCCCGCCGAGGTCTGCCCGGGCGCCACCGACGAGCACCTTCGCGCCCTCCTGACGTCCGATGTCCAGGTAGGACAGGATCTTCTCGAGCTGGTCGTTCGACGCCTGGGCACCGACCTGGGTGTCGGTGTCCAGCGGGTTGCCCTGCTTCAGGTTCTCGACGCGCTTCACGCCGGCGGCCAGGAAGTCCGCGTAGTGGCCCTGCTGGATCAGCGCCCGGGACGGGCAGGTGCAGACCTCGCCCTGGTTGAGCGCGAACATCGCGAAGCCCTCGAGCGCCTTGTCGAAGAAGTCGTCGTCGGCGCTGCTGACGTCGTCGAAGAAGATGTTGGGGCTCTTGCCGCCGAGCTCCAGCGTGACCGGGATGATGTTCTCCGAGGCGTACTGCATGATCAGGCGCCCGGTGGTGGTCTCGCCGGTGAATGCGACCTTGGCGACCCGGTTGGACGACGCGAGCGGCTTGCCCGCCTCCACGCCGAAGCCGTTGACGATGTTCACCACGCCCGGCGGCAGCAGGTCCTGGACCAGCGACATCCAGTAGTGGATCGAGGCCGGCGTCTGCTCGGCCGGCTTGAGCACCACGGCGTTGCCGGCGGCGAGCGCGGGCGCGAGCTTCCAGACCGCCATCAGGATCGGGAAGTTCCACGGGATGATCTGCGCGACCACGCCCAGCGGCTCGTGGAAGTGGTACGCGACGGTGTCCTCGTCGATCTCGCCGAGGGTGCCCTCCTGCGCGCGCAGCACACCGGCGAAGTAGCGGAAGTGGTCGATCGCCAGCGGGATGTCGGCGGCGAGGGTCTCGCGGACCGCCTTGCCGTTCTCCCAGGCCTCGGCGACCGCGAGCTGCTCGAGGTTCGCCTCCATCCGGTCGGCGATCTTGTTGAGGATGTTCGCCCGCTCGGCGGCCGACGTACGGCCCCAGGCGTCCGCCGCGCCGTGTGCCGCGTCGAGCGCCCGCTCGACGTCCTCGGCGGTACCGCGCGCGATCTCGCAGAAGGTCTGTCCCGTGACTGGCGACGGGTTCGAGAAGTACTGGCCCTTGGCGGGTGGTACGTACTCGCCGCCGATCCAGTGGTCGTACCGGGACTCGTAGCTGACGACGGCGCCGTCGCTACCGGGAGGGGAGTAGACAGTCATGCGCACGACCTCCGTATCAAGGTGATGCGGCGCACATTAATGTCGGCGACGTTGCACAGACGTTGCAAGTCCGTACTCGGCGGCGAGGTGGGCTATCCGCCTGGTCGCCAGCATCCGGGCCGGCGAGCCGATCGGCAGGGCGGCCGCGTAGGCCTCCCACATCTCCAGGTCGTCCGCGCCCCAGGGCGCGGTGACCCAGGTCTGGATCAGGCGCGTGTCGGCGCCGGTCAGGATCGCCGTCCGCAGCCGGCCGTCGATCAGCCGCCGCAGGCGGACGATCCCGGGCGCGTCCGAGGACGGCAGCAGCGGCCCGGCGTAGGCGGCGAGCGCCTCGCCGGCCCGGCCGTGGTCCAGCAGGCGGTTCACCGCCAGGAAGTCGGCCGCGATCTCGCCGCGCAGCCGGTAGGGACGCGAGTCCAGCAACTCGGGACCCAGGGTGCGGCGCAGCCGCGAGAGCTCCGCGCGGACGGTCACCGGATTGAGGTCGTCGGCGTAGAGATCAAAACCTAACTGATCTCCCGTACGGCCCTCGGGGTGGACCAGAAGCAGGCAGAGGAGCTCGGAATGGCGGCGGCCGAGCCTGACCCGTTTCCCGCCGACCGCCAGCACGGCGTCTTCGCGCCCTAATACGGACACCGTGGCGGTGTCCGGGGCCGGCTGCGGCCCCTGACTGCCGAGATACGCCTCGGCCGCGAGCGCGGTGGCCCGGACCAGCGCGAGGCTGTGCGGGTTGGCGAGGTGATCACCGCCGGTCACGTCGATCGCGCCGAGCAGCCGGCCGGTCGCCGGGTCGTGGATCGGCGCCGCCGCGCACGTATAGCGCTGCACGCCGCGGGTGAAGTGCTCGGTGGCGAAGATCTGCAGCGGGTGGTCGACGGCGAGCGCCGTACCGGGGGCGTTGGTGCCGGCGTGGGCCTCGTCCCAGCGGGCGCCGGGCACGAAGTTCATCGACTCCGCGCCGCGCAGCATCGAGGTGTGCCCCTCGACCCACAGCAGCCGGCCGTGGGCGTCGCACACCGCCATGATGTGCGCGCCGTCGTCGGCCAGCCCGCCGAGCAGGTCCCGGAAGATCGGCAGCACCCGGGACAGCGGATGCCCGGCCCGGTACGCCTCCAGGTCGCCGTCGCTGAGGTCGATGGGCGCGGTGCTGTCCGGGCTGACCAGGGCCCCCACGGAGCGCCGCCACGAGTCGGCCACCACGGACCGCACCTGGTCGACGGGTCGTTCCCCGGTCACGAACAGCTCGTGGGCGCGGCCGACCTGGCTGATCCGCTCGGCGGGATCGGTGCCGAGGTCGAGCGCGAGCCAGGGGTTGGACATACGCGCACCTCCAGCCCCCATCGTGACCCGCATCACCTCGGACGACAACATAGGCTCTCCCCGTGAACGCCCCAGCAGCCTGGCCGCGGACGGAGGCGGAGGCGCTCGCCGCGCAGGACGCCCTCCGATCGCGGCTGCTGCCCGGCCCCGGTCCCGAGCACCCGAGGGCGGTCGCCGGGCTGGACGTCGCGTACCACGAGGATGGCGAGCGGCTGGCCGCGGCGGTGGTCGTGCTTGACGCGGGGGACCACCGGGTGCTCGACACCGCCGTCGTACGTGGCACGGCCGCGTTCCCGTACGTGCCGGGGCTGTTCGCCTTCCGTGAGATCCCCGCGCTGCGTACCCGTACGGGTGTGAAGCCGGTCTTCGTGTCTGTCGGTCACCGGAGCGACCTCGACGCCGCGTGCGCGTTGACCCTGGGGCTGGCCTCCCGCTTCCGGTTGCCGGAAACCACCCGGCTCGCTGACCGCGCCTGCCGGGACGCGCTTGCCGTAACAGCACCGAGACGGTGACGCCGCTCGGTTGCGACCTTGCGGGCAGCCGCGCTCCGTTAGTCTCGGCGGGACGGAAATCCGGCCGAGGAGTACGCGTTGACTGATCTGTCCCAGCTCGTGAAGGCCTACGACGTCCGCGGCGTCGTGCCCGACCAGCTCGACGAGACCGTGGCCCGCGCCCTGGGCACCGCCTTCGTGGAGATGCTGCGCGAGGCCGGCGACGGCGCGGAGAAGATCGTCATCGGGCACGACATGCGCGAGACCGGCCCGGCGCTGGCGGCCGCCTTCGCCAAGGGCGCCAACTCCGCGGGCGCGGCGGTCGTGCACATCGGGCTCGCCTCCACCGACCAGCTGTACTACGCCTCCGGGTCGCTCGCCCTGCCCGGCGCCATGTTCACCGCCAGCCACAACCCGGCGCAGTACAACGGCATCAAGCTGTGCCGGGCCGGCGCCCGGCCGGTCGGCCAGGACAGCGGGCTCGCGATCGTCCGGATGCGCGCCGAGGAGCTGCTCGACGACCTCGACGCGGTCGGCGCGATGCCGCCGCGGGTCGAGCACATCGGCCTGCTCCAGGGGTACGCCGAGCACCTGCGCTCACTCGTCGACCTGAGCGGCATCCGCCCGCTGAAGGTGGTCGTGGACGCCGGGAACGGCATGGGCGGCCACACCGTGCCGGCCGTGCTGGGCGATCAGCTGCTCGAGCCGCTGCCGCTGGAGATCGTGCCGATGTACTTCGAGCTCGACGGCTCCTTCCCCAACCACGAGGCCAACCCGCTGGACCCGGCCAACCTGGTCGACCTGCAGGCGGCGGTCCGCGAGCACGGCGCCGACATCGGTCTCGCCTTCGACGGCGACGCCGACCGCTGCTTCGTCGTGGACGAGAACGGCGACCCGGTCTCACCCTCGGCGATCACCGCGCTGGTCGCGAAGCGGGAGCTCGCGAAGTACCCGGGCGCCACGGTCATCCACAACCTCATCACGTCGGCCGCCGTGCCCGAGATCATCGAGGAGAGCGGCGGCCGGCCGGTGCGCAGCCGGGTCGGCCACTCGTTCATCAAGGCGGAGATGGCCCGGACCAACGCCATCTTCGGCGGCGAGCACTCGGCGCACTACTACTTCCGCGACTTCTGGTTCGCCGACACCGGCATGCTCGCCGCGATGCACGTCCTGGCCGCGCTGGGCGGGCAGGACGAGCCGCTGTCCCACTTCGCCGCCGAGTTCGAGCGCTACAGCGCCTCCGGCGAGATCAACTCCACCGTGCCGGACGCCGCGGCGAAGATCGCCCAGGTGCGCGCGGCGTACCCGGACGCCACCTTCGACGACCTGGACGGCATGACGGTCCACCTCGGCGACGGCTCCTGGTTCAACCTGCGGGCCTCCAACACCGAGCCGCTGCTGCGCCTCAACGTGGAGGCGCCCAAGCCGGACCGGATGGCGGCCCTGCGCGACGAGGTCCTCGCCATCGTGCGGGGCTAGGATCGCCTCGTCCGGCAGTCCCGTACCGCAAGGAGCGTTCCCGTGGCCCTCGACCCGCAGTTGCTGGACATCCTCGCGTGCCCGGACGTCCACCACGCGCCGCTCGACTACGACGCGGACGGCCAGACGCTGACCTGCACCGAGTGCGGCCGGATCTTCGAGGTCCGCGACGACATCCCGGTGCTGCTCCTCGACGAGGCCCGGCCCGGACCGGGCGCCGCCGCCGACCCGGCCTGAGCACCCGGGGGCGGGCGCGGCGCTGCGGTCCGCCGTGCGCGGTGCGCCGGGGCGTACACGGTTAGGATCACCTGGTCCGAACGAATTCGCGTACGTGAAGGAGCCGCTCGGTGGCGCTCGACCCGCAGTCCCCGGAGTTACCGGCCCGACCGGATCCGCGGCAGGCGCCGCTCGGTTCCGTCGCCGCCGGGGAGGTGGCGTGATGGCGAGTCCCGACGACGGTACGGCCGGCCTGACCGGGCGCCGCGTCGCCGACGAGTCCCTGCTCGAGGACGAGAAGGCGATGCTCGCCAACGACCCGGGCGGCATGTTGCGGGCCACGGCGTCCGCGGGCGCCCAGGTGCGCGAGTCCGCCGCGCTGGCGGCCGAGGCCAACCTCAGCCTGCTGGCCGACGAGGGCCGTCCCCGCGCGGTCGTCGTGGCGGGCATCGGCACCGCCGGCCTGACCGGCAACATCCTGGCCACGGTGGCCGGCCCGCGCTGCCCCGTTCCGGTGATCGGGCACCGCAGCGCCGGCGTGCCGGGCTGGGTGGGCGCGGCCGACGTGGTCATCGCCGTCTCCGCGAGCGGCCGCAGCCCGGAGGCGCTGGCCGCCGCGGATGCCGCCGCGCGCCGGGGTGCCCGGCTGGTGGCCATCGGCAACCCGGATTCCGAGCTGCAGGCGATGGCTGAGCGGGCTCGCGCGCCGTTCATCCCGGTGCCGCGGCGAGCGCCCGCCCGGGCCAGCCTGTGGGGTCTCGCCGTGCCGGTCCTGCTGGCCGCGCGCAGCCTCGGGCTGGTGAAGGTCAACGAGGCCGATCTCGCCGAGACCGCCGCCCGCCTCGACGCCGACGCCGAGCGGTGCCGGCCGGGCGCGGAGTCCTTCGTCAACCCGGCGAAGTCGCTGGCGCTGGACCTCGCGGGGTCCGTACCCATCGTCTGGGGTTCGTCGCCGCTGGCCACGGTCGCCGCCCGGCGCTTCGCCGACACGCTCGCCGCGAACGCGCGCTACCCGGTGATGGCCGGGGCCCTCGGTGAGGCGGGCCGCGGCCGGGTCGGGCTGCTCGACGGCCCGTTCGGCGGGCTGGCCGAATCCTCGCGGGACATCTTCGCCGACCCGGACGAGGAGGAGCAGGCCACCACCCGGCTGCGCCTGGTCGTGCTGCGCGACGGTGGCCTGAACCCGGAGGAGGAGGCGGACGAGCCGGTCGCCGTCGAGGAGCGCCGGGCGGACGCCGTGCAGACCCTCGCCGAGCGCCGCGGCGTGCGCTGCGACGTGCTCACCGCCGAGGGTGGTTCCGCGCTGGAGCGGCTCGCGTCGCTCACCGCCGTACCGGACTTCGCATCGATCTACCTTGCCCTCGCGCACGGCCTCGACCCGATGGCCGTACCCGCGATCAACGAGATGAAGGAACTGTCGAACCCCATGCCCGAGGCACTGCAGTGAGCGCCGGCGGAGGAACCAAGGCGATCATCGCGGCCCTGGCCGCGAACCTCGGCATCGCCGCGACGAAGTTCGTGGCCTGGATCCTGACCGGCTCGTCGTCCATGCTCGCCGAGAGCATCCACTCGGTCGCCGACTCCGGCAACCAGGCCCTGCTCCTGCTCGGCGGCAAGCGGGCCGCCCGCAAGGCCACCCCGCAACACCCCTTCGGGTACGGGCGTGAGCGCTACATCTACGCGTTCATCGTGGCGATCGTGCTGTTCAGCGTCGGTGGCCTGTTCGCGCTGTACGAGGCCTGGCACAAGATCCAGCACCCCGAGGCGATCACCGAGTGGCAGTGGGTGCCGGTGGTCGTGCTGGTGATCGCGATCGGCCTCGAAGGCTTCTCGTTCCGTACCGCGATCCAGGAGTCGAACCACACCCGCGGCAACACCTCGTGGGTCAACTTCGTGCGCCGCGCGAAGGCGCCGGAGCTGCCGGTGGTGCTGCTCGAGGACGCCGGCGCGCTCCTCGGCCTGGTCTTCGCGCTCTTCGGCGTGGTGCTCACCCTGATCACCGGCAACGGCGTCTGGGACGGCATCGGTACGGCGGCGATCGGCCTCCTGCTGGTCGCGATCGCGGCGATCCTGGCGCTGGAGACCAAGAGCCTGCTGCTGGGCGAGGGCGCCAACCCGGAGGAGGTGGCCAAGATCGAACAGGCCATCGCCGGCACCCGGGGCGTCGAGTGCATCATCCACATGAAGACGCTGCACCTCGGCCCCGAGGAGCTGCTCGTGGCGGCGAAGATCGCGGTCCCGCCGACCGAGCGCGCGGAGGACGTGGCCCGGCACATCAACGAGACCGAGGCCCGCATCCGCGAGGCCGTACCGATCGCCCGGGTCATCTACCTCGAGCCGGACATCTACAGCGCGGCGAAGGCGGCGTCGACCGCTTCGGCGGACGCGGTCGTCACGCCCTGATCGAGGGACGGCTGACCGGCCGGGTGTCCTTCGCGGGCCCCGGCCGGTTACTTTCCACGCGGGCGCGGCTCGCACCCGCACTGATCCTGGACACCGAATGGGGGCGGCCCGGTGGCTGCTGTTCTTCCGCTCACCGGCGTGATCCGGCCGTACGCCTGGGGTTCGCGCAGCTCCCTCGCCGAGCTGCAGGGCCGGCCGGCGCCCACCGAGGGCCCCGAGGCGGAGTGGTGGCTCGGCGCCCATCCCGGCGACCCGTCGACGGTCACCGGCGCCGACGGCCCGGTCAGCCTCGCCGAGCTGATCGCCGCGAACCCGGAAGCGCAGCTCGGCGCCGAGGTCGCCCGCGAGTTCGGCGCCCGCCTGCCGTACCTGGTGAAGGTCCTCGCGGCGGAGGCCCCGCTGTCCCTGCAGGCACACCCCGACGCCGAGTACGCCCGCCAGGCGTTCGCCGCGCAGGAGGCCGACCCGGACGCCCCGCGCCTCTACACGGACGCGTACCACAAGCCGGAGATGCTGGTCGCGCTCACGCCGTTCGAGGCGCTGTGCGGGTTCCGTGACCCGTCCGCCTCGGCCGCCGCGCTCGAGGATCTGAAGATCGAACGGCTGGGCCCGGTGGTGGACGCGCTGCGCACCGGGGTGGAGGGCATCGGCACGGCCGTACGCACCCTGCTGAGCTGGCCCACGGCCGACCGCGCGCCGCTCATCGGGGAGGCGGTCGAGGCCGGCACGGCCCCGCTGGTGAACGCGCTCGCGGCCCACTACCCGGCCGACCCGGGCGTGCTGGCGGCGCTGCTGCTCAACCACGTGCACCTCCAGCCCGGCGAGGCCATCTGGATGCCGGCGGGCAACCTCCACGCGTACCTGACCGGCACCGGCGTCGAAATCATGGCGGCGAGCGACAACGTGCTGCGCGGCGGCCTCACCCCGAAACACGTCGACGTGGACGAACTGCTCCGGGTGCTGCGCTTCGAGGTCCTGTCCGACCCGGTCCTGCCCGCGACGGAGCTCGCACCGGGCGTCGTGACCTGGCAGGTTCCGGTACGCGAGTTCGCCCTGTACCGCCTCGACCTCACCCCGGCAGCCCCGCCGCTGCGCCTGCCGGGGGAGGGCCCCCGCATCGTCCTCGGCGTGCGAGGCGACGTGTACGTGGCCGAAGCGGTGGACGGCACGCCGGTGGAGGTGGCCGCGGGGAAGGCGGCGTACATCCCGGCGGAGACGGGGCCGGCGACGGCGGCGGGGGTCGGGCAGGTGTTCGTGGCGGCGGTCGCTTCCTGAAGCCACCTCCGGCCACCACCTCCGCCATCGGCCACCACCTCCGCCATCGGCCACCGCCACCGCGGCCGGCCTCCGGGCACCGCGGTCGGCCACCGGCCGCCGACGGCGCGAACGGCTGCCCAGCCCGCCTCGGGCTCACGGCCCACTTAAGGATAAAAACGGAAATGTGCGGATTTGCTTGACATGACTGTGTGCGGAGTGTGAAGCTATCAACACGCAGCGTCAAGGTGATCGGGGGGTCCCACGACGCGCGCGGTACCAAACCGGGGGGATGAACGGGGCGGCGGGTCTTTGACCCGTCGCCCCGTTCGCTGTCCGGGTACCGGAATCCCCCGACTTTCAGGAGCCTGATGACCACGAAGCGCCCCGCGTCCGTGGCCGAGGGCGACTGCAAGGTCGCCGATCTCTCGCTCGCCGCGTTCGGCCGTACCCGGTCGGCGTGTACGTGCTGCCGAAGTACCTGGACGAGAAGGTCGCGCGGCTGCACCTGGGTGCGCTCGGGGTGAAGCTCACCGAGCTGACCAAGCAGCAGGCGTCGTACCTGGGGATGGCGGTCAGGCCCGTACAAGCCCGATCACTACCGATACTGAGCGCATCCCTGACATGGAAAAGCGAACCGGTGGTTGCCGCCGCCGGTCCGCTTTCCTGTTTCGCGCTCCGCCCCCGCAGGCGACGCGCCGGTGCTCGACCTCCCGCCCGGCGGCCGGCACCAAGTTTCGTACCTCTCATCCCATTAGCACACGGTCACGGCCGATCTGCAAGTGCATAAAGTGTCGTGCAACTTGCACAGAGTCACCGGTACGGTGGCACGCGTGGCGCCGACATCGATGGCCGCACGCCGCGAGCTCGGCGACGAGCTCCGCCGCCTGCGCGGAAACCGCCGTGGCGCCGAGGTGGCCGGCGAGCTGGGCTGGTCCGAGTCGAAGCTGAGCCGCATCGAGACCGCCCGTACCGGGATCAGCGAGGCCGACCTCGAACGGTTGCTCAGCGTCCTCGGCGTGCCGGCGCGCGACCGGCCGCGACTGCGGGGCATGGCCGGGCGTGGGCGGCCGCGGGTCTGGTGGGCGCCGTACCGGTCGTCGGTCCCGGACCGCTACGACGAGTACGTGGCCCTGGAGGCGGAGGCCACCGCGATCTGCGAGTGGGAGGCCCAGGTGATCCCCGGCCTGCTCCAGACCGACGAGTACGCCCACGCGGTCATCGAGGTCGGCGCGGACGTCCAGGACGCCGACACGGCGCAACGGCGTACCGCCCTGCGGATGGCCCGGCAGAGCCTCCTCGCCCGGGTGCCGTCGCCGCGCCTCTGCGTGGTCCTCGACGAGTCGGCCCTGCGGCGCGAGGTGGGCGGCCGCGGCGTCCTGCGCCGCCAGCTCCAGCATCTGTACGCCGCCGCCGACCGTCCCGGTGTCGAGCTGCGGATCCTGCCCTTCGCCGCCGGGGCGCACGCCGCGCTGGGGGAGACGTTCGTCGTTCTCGAGTTCGACAAGCGCCCGCCCGTCGTGCACAGCGAGGACCTGGTGGGCGGCCGGCTGCGGACCAGGCCGGAGGACGTGCAGGTGTACCGGGACGCCTTCGCCGATTTGCGGTCCCGGGCGCTTCCGGTGCCGGCCAGCCGGGAGCTCATCGCTCGAACAGGCGAAGACCTGCGTGTTTAGACAGTCGTTGAGCGGATGGTTTGACCATTCGCGAAGGGGCATGACATTGCAGCAGAACGCGTTGACCTGGCGGAAGAGCACCCGTAGCGCCGCGGCCGGGCACTGTGTGGAGGTCGCGTCGACGGCCTCCGCCGTCTTCGTCAGGGACTCGAAGGACGTGCGGGGGCCCGTCCTGGAGTTCGGCGCCGAGGGATGGGCCGAGTTCGTCACCGGCGTACGGGCCGGCGAGTTCGACCGCTGACCGCACCGCGCGGGCGGCCTCCCAGGTCGCCCGCGCCACCGGTCGCGCCGAACCGTCGTGTGAGCAGGGATATAGCCGTCCCGCTTGACTCCATGACCTCTCTCGTGGCTAAGGTATGCCGAGCCTTACTTAGGGATGCCTTAGCAAACGGAGTGCCATGCTCGCCACCTACCTCATCGGCCTGCGTGAGGGGTTGGAAGCCACCCTGGTGGTGAGCATCCTCATCGCGTTCCTGGTCAAGGCCGGTCGCAAGGACCGCCTCGTCCAGGTCTGGTCCGGTGTCGGCCTCGCCGTGGCGCTGTCCGTGTTCTTCGGATGGCTGCTCAGCTACACCAGCACGACGCTGCTGCAGAAGTACGAGCACCGCGAGCTCTTCGAGGCGATCACCTCGATCCTCGCCGTCGCCTTCGTCACCTGGATGATCTTCTGGATGCGCCAGGCCGCCCGCTCCATCGCCGGTGAGCTGCGCAGCAAGCTGCAGGACGCGCTGGCCGTCGGCTCGATCGCCGTCGCCGTCATGGCCTTCCTCGCCGTGGTCCGCGAGGGCCTCGAGACCTCGCTGATCTTCTACTCCGCCGTGCAGGGCGCGTCGTCCAACACCGGGCCGCTGCTCTCGCTGCTCGCCGGCATCGCCTCGGCCGTCGTCATCGGCTGGCTGATGTTCGCGACGGCCGTACGGATCAACCTGTCGGTCTTCTTCACCTGGACCGGCGCGCTGCTCATCCTGGTCGCGGCCGGGATCCTCAAGTACGGCGTGCACGACTTCCAGGAAGCCAACGTGCTGCCCGGGCTCAACACCCTGGCGTACGACATCAGCGGCGTGCTCAACCCCGACGCCTGGTACACGGCGCTGCTCAGCGGCATGTTCAACCTCACGCCGACCGCGTCGGTGCTGGAGACCATCGCCTGGGTCGCGTACGGGGCTCCCGTCCTCGCGATCTTCCTGTGGCCGGCCCGCGCCGCCAAGCCCGTTTCGAAGACCCCCGCTCCGGCGTCCGCGCCTGTTTCCGAGACCCCCGCCCCGGCGCCCGCGCCTCAGCAGTAGGAGAACCGTTCCATGCGTACGACCCCCTTGCTCGCGCTGGCCGCTGCCGGTCTTCTCGGCGGAAGCCTGGCCGCCTGCAGCAACGACGGCGGCGACAGCACCACCGCCGCCGCGGCCGGCGGGCCGATCACGGTCAAGGCCTCCGACACCGCCTGCGAGATCGGCAAGAGCACGGCCGACGCCGGGACCAGCGTCTTCACCATCACCAACGGCGGCAACAAGGTCACCGAGTTCTACGTGTACGCCCCCGGCGACCGCGTCATGGGCGAGGTCGAGAACATCGCGCCCGGGCTCTCCCGGGAACTGCACGTGGAGCTGCCGGCCGGGACGTACGAGACCGCCTGCAAGCCCGGGATGATCGGCAAGGGCATCCGCGCCGCGTTCACCGTCTCCGGCTCGTCCGCGCCGCTCACCGACGACGCCAAGCTGGCGCAGGCCACCGACAGCTACTCGCGGTACGTGCGGAGCCAGACCGCCGCGCTGCTGCCCAAGACCGAGGAGTTCGTCGCCGCGGTCAAGGCCAAGGACGTCAAGAAGGCCCGCGCGCTGTTCCCCGTCACCCGTACGTACTGGGAGCGCATCGAGCCCGTCGCCGAGATCTTCGGCGACCTCGACCCGAAGATCGACGGCCGCGAGGAGGTCATCGAGGAGGGCATGGAGTTCACCGGCTTCCACCGCCTCGAGAAGGACCTGTGGGCCGCGAAGCCGGACGTCTCCAAGGACGGGCCGATCGCCGACAAGCTGCTCGCCGACGTGAAGGAGATCGTCGCCAAGGCCAACGCCGAGAAGCTGTCCCCGCTGCAGCTCGCCAACGGCGCGAAGGGCCTGCTCGACGAGGTCGCCACCGGCAAGATCACCGGCGAGGAGGACCGCTACTCGCACACCGACCTGTGGGACTTCAACGCCAACGTCGAGGGTTCCAAGGCCGCGATCGCCGCCCTCCGCCCGGTCCTCGAGGAGCGTGACCCCGCGCTGGTCAAGACCCTCGACGCCGAGTTCGCCAACGTCGACGCCGCGCTGGGCAAGTACCGCGCCGGCGACGGCTGGAAGCTGCACAACCAGCTGAGCCAGGCCGACCTGAAGAGCCTCTCGGACGCGATCAACGCGCTCGCCGAGCCGATCTCCAAGGTCGCCGCGGTCGTCTCGAAGAAGTAGGGGTCCCGATGACTGACAGCACGGTCTCCCGCCGGCGGGCCATCGCGCTCGCCGGCGTCGGCGTGGCCGGGATAGCCGGCGCCGCGGCGGTCGGCGGCGCCCTGGTCAAGGGCGGCGCGGACGAACAGGCCGCGGCGGTCGACGGTTCCTTCCCGTTCACCGGCGAGCACCAGGCCGGCATCGTGACCCCGGCGCAGGACCGGCTGCACTTCGTCGCGTTCGACGTCATCACCAAGGACCGCGACCGCCTCATCACGCTGCTCAAGGACTGGACGGCGGCCGCCGCCCGGATGACGGCCGGCCGCGACGCCGGCGAGATCGGTGCGGTCGGCGGCATCCCGGAGGCACCGCCGGACGACACCGGCGAGGCGCTGGGCCTGCCGCCGTCGGGGCTCACCGTGACGGTCGGCTTCGGCCCCTCGCTGTTCCGCGACGCCGACGGCCGCGACCGCTTCGGCATCGCCGGGAAACGCCCCGCGGCCCTCGACGACCTCCCGCACTTCCCGGGCGACGTCCTCGACGCCTCCATCTCCGGCGGCGATCTGTGCGTCCAGGCCTGCGCCAACGACCCGCAGGTGGCGGTGCACGCCATCCGCAACCTCGCGCGCATCGGCATGGGCGTGGTCAGCGTGCGGTGGTCGCAGCTGGGCTTCGGGCGTACGTCGTCCACGTCGCAGGCCCAGGCGACGCCACGCAACCTCTTCGGCTTCAAGGACGGCACGGCCAACCTGAAGCTCGAGGAGACCGACCTGCTCAAGCAGCACCTCTGGGTGCAGCCCGGCGACGGCCCGGACTGGATGACCGGCGGCTCCTACCTGGTCACCCGCAAGATCCGCATGATCGTCGAGACCTGGGACCGGTCGTCGCTCGCCGAGCAGGAGAGCATCGTCGGCCGGCACAAGGGCACGGGCGCCCCGCTCGGCATGGCCCGCGAGTTCGACGAGCCGGACGTCAAGGCGCTGCCGCCGACCTCGCACGTCCGCCTCGCCCACCCGGACCTCAACGGGGGCGCCCGGCTGCTGCGGCGTGGCTACAACTTCGTCGACGGCTCCGACGGGCTAGGGCGGCTGAACGCGGGACTGTTCTTCATGGCGTACCAGAGGGATCCGCGGAAGCAGTTCGTACCGGTGCAGCTGAACCTCTCCCGGCACGACGAGATGAACGAGTACCTGAAGTACGTCTCGATCGGGTTGTTCGCCTGCCCGCCCGGGGTGAGCGGTCCCGACGACTTCTGGGGCCGGGCCCTCTTCTCCTAGCTGGTGGTCCCTGGCTTTTCGGGCGCTGCCGGGCCATGATCGGCAGCGCCGCCCGTCGATGATCGGCCGGGCGGTCACACGGGCCGAAAGGGGACAGTGCAATATTGGATCGCATGAGAGCCCGCGTACTCGTCGTCGACGACGACCCCGCGCTGGCGGAGATGCTCGGCATCGTCCTGCGCAGCGAAGGCTTCCTGCCCTCGTTCGTGGCGGACGGTGAGCGGGCCCTCGCCGCGTTCCGGGAGAACAGGCCCGACATCGTCCTGCTCGACCTCATGCTGCCCGGCATGAGCGGCATCGACGTGGCCCGCGCCATCCGCGCCGAGTCCGGCATCCCGATCGTCATGCTCACGGCCAAGAGCGACACGGTCGACGTCGTGCTCGGCCTCGAGAGCGGCGCCGACGACTACGTGGTCAAGCCGTTCAAGCCCAAGGAACTGGTCGCCCGCATGCGCGCCCGCCTGCGCCGTGGCGAGGACGCCGCACCCGAGATGCTCACCATCGGGCCGCCCGGCAACCAGATCACGATCGACGTACCGGCGCACACGGTCTCGCGCGACGGCGAAGAGGTCAAGCTGACGCCGCTCGAGTTCGACCTGCTGGTCGCGCTGGCCCGCAAGCCCCGCCAGGTCTTCACCCGCGAGGTCCTGCTCGAACAGGTCTGGGGCTACCGCCACGCGGCCGACACCCGCCTGGTCAACGTCCACGTCCAGCGGCTGCGCGCCAAGATCGAACCGGACCCGGAGCGGCCGGAGATCATCCTGACGGTGCGCGGGGTCGGGTACAAGGCGGGCACCGGGTAGGCCTCGTCCGCCGATCGCCGAAATTGTGGCTGGTTGGTAAGACCAGCGGGACGGGTGCGGAGGCCCGAGCGGCTAACCTTGCCCCCGAGATGCGTGCTCCCGCCTGGCTCCCGATGCCCGTCCGCCGAATCCTCCGGTTCGTGCGGCGATACTGGCGCGTGGCCGTTCGCCGCGGTCTGCAGCTCTCCGCTCCCGGCCGCCGGGCCTGGCGCCGCTCGCTGCACCTGCGCGTCGTCACGCTGACCCTCGTCGCATCCAGCCTCCTGGTGGGCGGCTTCGGCTGGTTCATCGCCGACCGCAGCACCAAGATCCTGCTCGACCGCGCCGAGGACGAGGTCCGCTCGCAGATGCAGAGCAAGGTCGACTACGCGCTGCAGCAGCTCACCGTGCACCGGCAGGTCCGCGACCCGGAGCTGCCCACGACGATCAACAACACCGTCACCCGGCTGGCGGACGGTGACCCCGCCGAGAGCGGCGGGGCCATCGTCGCGCTGCGCGCCGACAACTTCCCGGACCTCAAGCCGGTCACGTCGACCAAGGTCGACACGACCTCGCTGATCACCCCGGAGATGGTCCACGACGTCTCGCGCGAGGGCCATGTCGCCCAGCAGATCCGCACGGCCGAGGTCGGCGGCGTCCGATCCAAATACCTTGTGTACGGGTCACCCGTGCCGACCAGCTTCGGGCACGTCGAGCTCTACTACGTCGTCCCGCTGACCACCGAGGACCGGGCGGCCAACCAGATCCGCACCACGGTCCTGGTCACCGGCCTCGCGCTGGTCATCCTCCTCGGCGTCGTCGCCGGCCTGGTCACCCGCATGGTGGTGACCCCGGTGCGGGTCGCGGCCCGCACCGCCCAGCGCCTCTCCGCCGGCCTGCTCGACCAGCGCATGAAGGTCGACGGCGAGGACGACCTGGCCCTGCTCGCCGCCTCCTTCAACCAGATGGCGGCCAACCTGCAGCGCCAGATCGTGCGCCTCGAGGAGATGTCCCGCCTGCAGCGGCGCTTCACCTCCGACGTGTCGCACGAGCTGCGGACGCCGCTCACCACCGTGCGCATGGCCGCCGACCTGATCTTCGCCGAGCGCGACGAGTTCGACCCCGCGGTGGCCCGCAGTGCCGAGCTGCTCCAGGCCGAGCTGGACCGCTTCGAGAGCCTGCTGACCGACCTCCTCGAGATCAGCCGCTTCGACGCGGGCTTCGCGGCCCTCGACGCCGAGCACACCGACCTGGTGCCGATCGTCGAGCGCGTCGCCGACCGCCTCTCCGGCCTCGCCGAGCGCGTCGGCGTGACGATCGAGCTGCGGCTGCCCGACACCCCGGTCATCGCGGAGGTCGACCCCCGTCGCGTCGAGCGCATCCTGCGCAACCTGGTGGGCAACGCGGTGGAGCACGGCGAGCGCAAACCGGTCGAGGTCACCATGGCCACCGACGAGGCCGCGGTCGCCATCACGGTCCGGGACCACGGCGTGGGGCTCAAGCCGGGCGAGGAACGCCTCGTCTTCAACCGCTTCTGGCGCGCCGACCCGTCCCGCGCCCGCCAGACCGGCGGCACCGGCCTCGGCCTGTCCATCTCGGTCGAGGACGCCCGCCTCCACGGCGGCTGGCTCGAGGCCTGGGGTGAGCCGGGCGGCGGCGCCCAGTTCCGCCTCACGCTCCCGGTCCGCTCCGGCGACCGCCTGGTCTCCGCGCCCCTCCCGCTGATCCCGCGGGACCGGGCCATCGATGACCCGGCGAACAACGCCGCCGAGGGCCCGACCGGCTCGGCCACGGACGCCTCGTCCACCGTCGACTCCGCGGCCGCTCCACCGGCGGGCGGGCGCCCCGCACCGTCCGTGCGCGACGCCTCTTCCCCGGCCGCCGGTGGGTCCGCCGCGTCCGGCCCCGGCGATTTCGACCTGGATGAGCCCGCGGAGGTGGGCCGATGAGGACGCTCGTCCGCACGCTCCTCGCCGGTGCCCTGACCGGCGCCCTGCTGCTCGGCGGCTGCGGCATCCCCGACAACACCGACGTCGTGACGGTCGGCCCGGGGCCCTCCACCGGCTTCTCGTCCAACGACGACGGCGCGCCCCCGCGGTACGGGCGCGAGGCGACGCTCGACACGGCCAAGTTCGTCGAGTATTACCTGCAGGCCGCGGGCGGGGACCCGGACGGCGCCGTCGACCGGGTCAAGCAGTTCCTGTCGCCGTCGGCCGCCGCCTCCTTCAAGCCGCCCGAGGGCGTCAAGATCGTGTATCTGACCGAGGATCCGCTGGTCAACCCGGGCAGTGACCAGGTCGAGCTCCGGGTGCGGACGCTGGGCGTGCTGGGCCCGAACGGCCGGCTGGACCCGGTGCAGGACACCGGCATCACCACGTACCAGCTGTCGGTCGCGCCGGTCAGCGGCAAGACGGGGCTGTTCGTCACCAAGGCGCCGCCCGTGCTGCTGCTCAGCGACACGGCCTTCACGACCTGGTTCGTGCGCCGGACGATCTACTTCTGGAACCACGAGTACACCGCCCTGGTCCCCGACGTTCGCTACCTGCCGGCCGACATGCCGCCCGAGCAGGAGCCGCAGCGGATCATCAAGTGGCTCATCGAGGGCCCGTCCGACACGGTCCACGACGCCGTGGAGCCGCTGCCCGAGGGGACGGCGCTGCTCGGCAACGTGCCCGCCGTCAGCAACGACAAGCTGCAGATCAGTTTGAGCGCCCAGTCCGTACGGCCGCCGGACGACCCGAAGGCGCTGGATCGGCTCCGCCGACAGCTGATGTGGTCGCTGCGACCCAACCTGTCCCGGGTGCTGGAGCTGAAGATCGGCAACCAGGAGCAGACGAGCTACGACGGCAACGACTACCTCACCAGCAACCCGACGTACCGGCTGGCCGACTCGCCCGAGCGCTTCCTGATCTTCAACAACCAGATCCGCCGCATGTCCCGCACGCCGGGCGCCGCCGACCCGCTCCCGGTCATCAAGCCGGAGGCCAACCGCAACGTACGGGCGGCAGCCTTCGCCCGCAGCCCCAGCGACCGCCGGTACGCGGCCCTCGTCACCACCGAGGGCAACCACCAGGTGCTGCGGGTGGGCAGTGCGGGGATCGGGGAGCAGAGCGACCTGCGGCGCGTCACCCTCCGGGGCGGCTCGACCGGCCAGCCGGTCTGGGCCATCACCTCCGACGACCCACAGACCGGCGCGGTCGGCCTCCTCACCATCGGCGGCAAACTGTTCAGCTTCTCCGCCGACGGCTCGCCACTGCGCGCGGTCGCCTGGCCCGGACCGCCCGGCCCGATCACGGCCGTGGCGGTCGCACCGGACGGTCGCCGGGTCGCGCTGGCGGTCGGCGGCAAGCTGTACCTGGCAGCGCTGACGGCCGACGGCGACGGACCCCAGCTGTCCCCGCCACGGCAGGTGCAACTGCCCGTCCTGCGCGAGGTGTCGGCCGTCGACTGGGGCACGGAAACCTCGGTCATCGTCGCGGGCACCCGAGCGGACCGCGACCGCGTCGCCGTCATCGACACCGCGATCGACGGCACCCAGTGGATCGAATCCCTCGCCGACATCGGCGTGGAGAAGGTGACCTACCTGGCGGCGTACCCGGTGAGCCCCAGCAGCGGAAAAGTCACCCCGGACGTCATCGAGTACATGGCCAACGGGGCGACGTTCGACGTGCTGTCGGGTCCGGTCCGCATCGGCGTGGGAGACCTCGCCGAACCCGTGACCAATCCGCCGACGGGGGTGGTCCCCACCGCGCCGTCCTTCCTGCGCTGATCTGAGGGCCGCAACCGGCCTCTCGGGGGTGCGGTCGAGTGCCGGGTTGGCCGGGGTTGGGGTGGGGTGCTGTCCTTTACGGTCTCCGCCTGGCTGCGCTGGCGTCCGCTGCGCCGGCGTCCGCGCTGCGCCGGCGTCCGCTCGGCCAGCGTCGGGTGGCGGGCGCCCGCTGGGCCGGCATCGTCGGGGCCGACGGCCGTTGGGCGGTGCCGACTACGCCGGCACTCGCTGGGTTGAGCTCGCGCCTGCTGGGCTCGCGCCTGCTGGGCTCGCGCCTGCTGGGCTCGCGCCTGCTGGGCTCGCGCCTGCTGGGCTCGCGCCTGCTGGGCTCGCGCCTGCTGGGCTCGCGCCTGCTGGGCTCGCGCTTGCTGGGCTCGCGCTTGCTGGGCTCGCGCTTGCTGGGCTCGCGCTTGCTGGGCCAGCGCTTGCTGGGCTGGCTGCGCTTGCCGGGCCCGCGCTTGCTGGGCTGGCTGCGCCTGCTGGGCTGGCTGCGCCTGCTGGGCTGGCTGGGCCCGCTGGGCTCGCCGCGCCTGCTGGGCTGGGCTTTGCTGGCTCGTTTGGGGCGGCTCGGTTGGGCCCGCTGGGCTGGACCGTGCCTGCTGAGCCCGGGGTGCGCGGGCTGGCCCGCGCTGTGCTCCGCGGCGCGCCCTGCTGGGCTTGCGGCGGGCGTGCCCGGGTTTGCGGCAGGCGCGCCCGGCCCGGCTTGCGGCAGGCGCGCCCGGCTGGGCTTGCGCGTGGCTGAGCCTCCGCCGCCCCCGCGCGCCCATTGGCACCACTGCGCCAAGCCGAACTTTGGGCCACTGAGGTGGCGTACCGGAGGTGAACCCCATGACCGAGCGTTCCCAAGCCGCTTCAGCACCGCCAAGCCGCCCTCTCACGGCCCGATTGGCCGCGTTGGGCGCCGACCTGGCCGACCTCGTGCTCCCTGCCGCCTGCGCCGGCTGTGGCGCCGAACGGGTTCCGTTGCGGTTCGGCGTTTGTGCGGCCTGTGTTGCCGATCTGGAGGCGCTGCGTCCGTACGCGACCGTTCCCGATCCGCCTCCGCCCGGGATGCCGGCGTGCACCGCTGTCGGGCCCTACGCGGGGGCGCTTCGGGGGGCGTTGCTGGCGTACAAGGAGCGGGGGCGGCATCGGCTGGCTGGGCCGCTCGGCGGGCTGCTTGCCCGGGCCGTCGCCGAGGCGGCCGTTCGGGGGAGCGGCGGTGGCGTCACCCGATCCGGTGATACCTCGGCTTTGCGCGTACCGCTGATTGTGGTGCCCGTGCCGTCGACCGTGAGCGCGGCGCGGGAGCGGGGTGGTGATCATATGGCGCGGTTGGCCGGACATGCCGTGCGGCGGTTGCGGGCCGCCGGGTGGGAGGCTGCCGTCCGGCAGCCTTTGCGGGCGTTGCCGCGTCCGGACTCTTCGTCACTGAACGTGGCCGAACGGGCAGCGGCGGCTGAGAGTTCGCTGCGAATCCGGGAGTGTCGGATCCGCGTTTCGCGGCGGCGGCCGACGATGAGGGGCACTCTGATAGTCGTGGACGACATCGTCACGACGGGGGCTACGCTCGCCGCTGTGACGGTACGGCTCCGGGAGGTGGACATGCAGGTCACGGGTGCTGCGGTGCTGGCGGCCACGCGGCTGCGCGGGCACCATGGGCGCGCCGGGCGGGAAAGTGATCTCCGGGTGCCGCCAGGGCCGGAAGTCCTCGCACACGTTCCCCGAACGAGGGGTGACGGGCGGCCGTCGGCAGGTTAGCGTTCTGGTGACGAGGGTAAGCGAGCCGCCTACCCGTAGCCGCCGGAGCGAAGTCGATCGTCTGACCCGCCGCACCGGAAAGGAGCGTCCTCGTAAGCCGATTCGGTCACGTACGTGGGATGGCTCCGGGATCCCCGTCGTCGCCGACACCAGCACACCGCGTCGAAGTGCAACGTTGGGGGAGGTCACGAGTGGACATTGTCGTCAAGGGCCGCAACGTAGAGGTTCCTGATCACTACCGGGAACATGTCGCCGACAAGCTGGCAAAGGTTGAAC
Organism: Nucisporomicrobium flavum; assembly: GCF_016464385.1. Taxonomy (GTDB): domain Bacteria; phylum Actinomycetota; class Actinomycetes; order Mycobacteriales; family Micromonosporaceae; genus Actinoplanes; species Actinoplanes flavus_A. The sequence goes on from NZ_JADMLH010000018.1 coordinate 72,365, forward strand.
GGTACGACCAGAAGCTGATCAGAGTCGACGTGGAGCTCTTCCACGAGCGGAACCCCCGTCAGTCGGACTTCTGCCAGCGAGTGGAGATCACCGTCGTGACGCGGGGCCCCGTGATCCGCGCCGAAGCCTGCGCGAAGGATTTCTACGGCGCCCTGGACAGCGCCATCAACAAACTGGACGGGCGTCTGCGCCGCGCCGCCGACCGCCGCCGCGTACACCGCGGGCGGCACGCGCCGGTATCCGTGGCCGCGGCCACCGCAGGGCTCCCGACGGACCTGCCGGACCTGACCTCGCAGACCGAGGATTCCTCCGTGGCGACCGACCTCGCCGAACACGACGACGCCCAGCCGTGGCGCATCGTGCGCGAGAAGGAACACCCCGCGGACCCGATGACCGTCGACGACGCCCTCTTCCAGATGGAGCTCGTCGGTCACGACTTCTACCTGTTCCACGACAAGGACAGCGGCCGCCCGAGCGTCGTGTACCGGCGCCGCGGCTACGACTACGGCATCCTCAGCCTGGAGACGACCGCCTGACCGCAGGGCGGCGGGTCCGCGGCAACCGGCCGGCGGACCACCGCACCGGACGGCGTCCGGCCGGCCGTCGCGAAGGACGGCGCCCGGCCAGGCCGCACACGGGCGGCACCGGACCCTGCCACGCCGCGGCCCGCGCAGAGAAGCGCAGGGCCGGCCGCACAGGGCGGGTCCGGAGGCTGTCGTTGGGAAGCCGACGCGTCACTGCCCGGCCGGGCTCACCACGTCCTCGGGCAGTCCGCCCGACCGGGCGGGCACCACAGCGCCCGCCGGTCGGTCACCGACTCGCAGCAGGGCGATCGCGACGCCGATCGCCCTGCACCGTCCCCGGCGCCGCACAACCGGGGAGCTGAGGCTGCCCGGCCAGAAGCGGGCCGAGTGGCCACAGCGCGGCCGAACGCCAAACCCAGGCCGCGCGGCCAAAGCCAGCCAGACACGCGGCAAAACCAGCCAGACACGCGGCAAAACCAGCCAGACGCGCGGCGAAGCCGGCCAGGACGGCCAGGACGGCCAGGACAGGCTCACCCGTCCAGGCGCGCGCCCTCCACCAGCAGATCCTCCGCCAGCAGAGCGAACTGCACGTCGTCATTCCGCCGCCCGCCCTCACCGGGCAGCCGCGACCGCAGGTATGCCTCCCGCTTGAACCCGGCCTTCTCCAGCACCCGCTGCGACCCCAGGTTCGTCGGCAGGGCTCCGGCGATCAACCGGGCGATCCCCGTCTCCGCGAACGCCCACAGCGACAGCAGCTGCGCCGCCCGCGTCGGGTACCCGCGCCCTCGCCAATCCGGCAGCATGCTGTACCCGATCATCGCCTGCCCGGTCGGCGGTTCCTGGTAGTAGAGGTCGATGCTTCCGGTGCTCGTACCGGTGGCCGCGTCGACGATGACCAGGTCCGCGCGGTCGCCGGCCAGCCAGTGCCCCTGGGCGCGGGCGCAGCGGTGCCGCATCTTCTCCGCGCTGGGCGGCACCGGCGGCACCGAGGTCGCGACGACGTCCTCGAGCGTGTGCAGTTCCGTGTAGAAGTCGAGGTCCGCCGCGACCAGCGGGCGCAGGGTGACCACGCCGTCGGTGAGTTCGCCGCCGGGGAGGTCGGGCAGCAGCCGGTCGGTGGGACCGGGCGGGTCGTCGGCGAGCCGGGCGTACGCGAGGACGTCGTCGCGCCGGCCGTTGCGGTCGGGCAGCGCTCCGCGGCGTACGCCTTCCCGCTGGAAGCCCGCAGCGAGCGCGACTCGCTGGCTCGGCACGTTCTCCCAGTGGGTGAGAAGCTCGAGCCGGGACAGCCCGGTGTGGAACGAGTGCTCGGTGAGCGCCCGGACCGCCGCGGTGGCCACGCCGCGTCCGCGGGCCCACGGGCCGGTCCAGTAGCCGATCTCTGCCTGGCCGCGGCCCGGGGAGACGCGGTCGATGCCCACCCCGCCGAGCAGCCGGTCCGTCACCGGGTCCGCGACCGCGTAGAAGCCGCCTCCCGCCGCGAAGAGGCCCGGCACGAGCTCGGTCACGTACTCCTCGGCCTGGGCGCGGGTGAACGGGTGCGGCATCTGCTTCAGCCAGCGCCGCATCTCCGGGTCGTTGTAACCGGTCACGAGGTCGTCGAGGTCGTCCGCGCACAGGCCGCGCAGGCGTACCCCCTCGCCCGGAATCGTCGGCGCGATCACGCCATGTCCTCCCTCACCAGCAACCCGGTCCGGCCGGCGCGACGATCAAACCCATCTCGCCCGCCGCCGGGTCCGGGCCGGGCATTCCGAAGATCAAACGATGATGGGTACGGGTCATCGGCGCCGACAACCGCAAGAACGACTCCTTCGCCTCCGGCCCACCGCGCGCGCTCCCTGACGGTGACATACCTGAGCGCCTCGGCGTGGGTCCACGGCTGCGCCACGCCGGACCAGCGGGGAAGGGCCACCGGGGCCGCCTCGAGGCGCGGGTGCGCGGCGCAGAAGGTTCGCGCGTCGTGGCGTACCGGGGAAACGGGGTCCTCGCCGGGAAGCCGGCGCCGCGGCACGGGAGCTTGACACGCCCGGGTCGCGCCGGCGCCGGAGGACGACGGCGGGCGAAACGGGGGGAGGACGCGATCCGGACGGGGCACGCCGCCATCCTGCCCCGCTCCCGTTCCGCCCTGCCACACCGGTGCGGCTCCGCTGTCAGCGAACTCTCAGCCCTGTTTCGTCCTCTTTGCGACATTCCTGAGGGGCTCGGCTCACGTACTTCCCCACAAGACGCCTACGATGGTTCGGCAGACCGTCTAGGGGAGCGTTGACCCGTGTCGATTTTGGAAAAAGTCCTTCGTGCCGGCGAGGGCCGCATGCTGCGCCGCCTCAAGGCCATCGCCGAAGCGGTCAACTCGATCGAGGAGGATTACACCGACCTCACCGACGACGAGCTGCGCGAGCAGACCCAGCAGTTCAAGGAGCGCTACGCCGACGGCGAATCTCTCGACTCGCTGCTGGTGGAGGCGTTCGCGGTGGCCCGCGAGGGCGCGCGGCGGGTGCTCGGGCAGCGGGCGTACGACGTCCAGCTCATGGGCGGTGCGGCGCTGCACTTCGGGAACATCCCGGAGATGAAGACCGGTGAGGGCAAGACGCTCACCGGCGTCTTCCCGGCGTACCTGAACGCGCTCAGCGGCGACGGCGTGCACATCATCACCGTGAACGACTACCTGGCCCAGCGCGACGCCGAGTGGGTCGGCCGGGTGCACGTCTTCCTCGGCCTGACCGTCGGCGTGATCCTGCCCAACCGGCCCGCCGCCGAGCACCGCGCCGCGTACCAGTGCGACATCACGTACGGCACCAACAACGAGTTCGGCTTCGACTACCTGCGCGACAACATGGCGTGGTCGAAGGGCGAGCTCGTGCAGCGCGGCCACAACTTCGCCATCGTCGACGAGGTGGACTCGATCCTCATCGACGAGGCCCGCACCCCGCTGATCATCTCCGGCCCGGGCGAGCACTCCGCCCGCTGGTACGGCGAGTTCGCCGCCCTGGTCGGCCGCCTGCAGAAGGGCAAGGACGGCGAGGGCGACTACGAGGTCGACGAGGCCAAGCGCACGGTGGCGATCACCGAGCGCGGCGTCGCCCGGGTCGAGGACCGCCTCGGCATCGACAACCTGTACGAGTCGGTGAACACCCCGCTCGTGGGTTACCTGAACAACGCCATCAAGGCCAAGGAGCTCTACAAGCGCGACAAGGACTACATCGTCGACGAGAACGGCGAGGTCCTGATCGTCGACGAGTTCACCGGCCGCATCCTGCACGGCCGCCGCTACAACGAGGGCATGCACCAGGCCATCGAGGCGAAGGAGGGCGTGGAGGTCAAGCAGGAGAACCAGACCCTGGCGACCATCACGCTGCAGAACTACTTCCGCCTCTACAACAAGCTCGGCGGCATGACCGGTACGGCGCAGACCGAGGCCGGCGAGTTCAATCAGGTCTACAAGGTCGGCGTCGTGAGCATCCCGACGCACCGGCCGATGATCCGCATCGACCACCCGGACGTCATCTACAAGACCGAGAAGGCCAAGTTCAACGCGGTCATCGAGGACATCGCCGAGCGGCACGCCACCGGCCAGCCGGTGCTCGTCGGCACCGTCTCGGTCGAGAATTCCGAGATCCTCTCCACCCTGCTGCGCCGCCGGGGCATCCCGCACAGCGTGCTCAACGCGAAGTTCCACGCCCAGGAGGCGCAGATCATCGCGCAGGCGGGCCGCAAGGGCGGGGTCACGGTCGCCACCAACATGGCCGGCCGCGGCACCGACATCCTGCTCGGCGGCAACCCCGAGTTCCTCGCCTCCGCCGAGCTGCACCAGCGCGGGCTGGACCCGGTCGAGAGCCCGGAGGAGTACGCGAAGGCCCTCGAGGAGGTCCTGCCGGCCTGGAAGGAAGCCTGCGAGGAGGAGGCGGCCGAGGTCATCGCCGCCGGCGGCCTGTACGTGCTGGGCACCGAGCGGCACGACTCGCGCCGCATCGACAACCAGCTGCGCGGCCGCTCCGGCCGCCAGGGCGACCCGGGTGAGTCCCGGTTCTACCTGTCGCTGCAGGACGACCTCATGAAGCGGTTCCGCGCCGGCGCGGTCGAGGCGGTCATGGAGCGCTTCAACATCCCGGAGGACGTCCCCATCGAGTCGAAGATGGTGACCCGCCAGATCCGTAGCGCCCAGACCCAGATCGAGGCGCAGAACGCCGAGATCCGCAAGAACGTCCTGAAGTACGACGAGGTCCTCAACAAGCAGCGCATGGTCATCTACGCCGAGCGTAAGCGCGTGCTCGACGGCGAGGACATGCACGACCAGGCCGAGCACATGATCGACGACGTGGTCGCCGACTACGTGACGGCCGCGACCTCCGACGGGTACGCGGAGGACTGGGACCTCGAGCAGCTCTGGACCAACCTCAAGCGCCTGTTCCCGCTCAGCCTCACGATCGAGGACATCGTCGAGGAGGCCGGCGGCGAACGCAGCAGCCTCGACCAGGAGTTCCTCGTCGCGCAGATCAAGGAGGACGCGCGGCGGGCGTACAAGGCCCGCGAGGACGAGCTGGGCGAGGAGGCGGTCCGCGAGCTGGAGCGCCAGGTCCTGCTCGCCGTGATCGACCGCAAGTGGCGCGAGCACCTCTACGAGATGGACTACCTGCAGGAAGGCATCAGCCTGCGGGCGTACGCCCAGCGCGACCCGGTGGTCGAGTACCAGCGCGAGGGCTTCGACATGTTCAACCAGATGATGGAGGGCATCAAGGAGGAGGCGGTCGGCTTCCTGTTCAACCTGGAGGTTCAGGTCGAGGAGGCCCCCACGGTCACGGTCGACCCGTCCCAGGCCGTACCGCTGCCCACCTCCGACGGGCCCGAGCAGCACGTCGAGGTCCGCGCCAAGGGCCTCGGTGGCAACCGCCGCCCCCAGGCCCTGCAGTACACGGCCCCCACCATCGACGGCGAAGCCGGCGCGGGCGCCCCGCAGATCCAGCACCCGGAGCAGCAGGCCCCGGCCCTGGGCATCGGCGCGGCCCCGGTCGTCCCGGCCAGCCCGGCCCACACCGGAGCCCACCGCACCACCGGCCCCCGCACCTCCGGCCAGGCGGAAGCCAGCAACGGCCCGTCCCGCAACGCCCCCTGCTACTGCGGCTCAGGCAAGAAGTACAAGCGCTGCCACGGCGCCCCGGGCGCAGTCTGACCCGACCGCTGAACAACCGGCCCGGCCCCCGCGAGAACGGTTCGCGAGGGCCGGGCCGTTCCGCGCCCACGGGCAGCGAGCCGCTTCAGCTGAAGCCCACCGCTGCGTCCCCGGTCGATCCTGTCGCTGCGCTCGGGGGTCGAGCCGGAGCCTGCCGTCGGTCGCGCCCGCAGCTGAGCCGCGGGCTGAGCCTGTTGTGGGTCCAGCTGGTCGCTGTGCCGCCGGCTGAGTCCGCCGCTGTGCCGCGGCCCGTGCCCGCCGCTGTGCCGCGGGCTGAGTCCGCCGCTGTGCCGCGGCCCGTGCCCGCCGCTGCGCTGCCGGCCGAGCCGGCCGTTTGACCTCGCTGCCAGCTGATTCCTCGGGCGCGGCCCGCCGCTGCGCCGCCAGCTGCGCCGCGCGCGGCCCGACCACCGCTCGCGGCTCTGCGCTGCTGCTCGCGGCTCTGCGCTGCTGCTCGCGGCTCTGCGCTGCTGCTCGCGGCTCTGCGCTGCTGCTCGCGGCTCTGCGCTGCTGCTCGCGGCCCTGCCCTGCTGCTCGCGGCCGTGCGGCCCGCGCGCGGCGCCCCGACGGCCGCTCCGGCTCTTCCCAAGCATCGAACTGGCCCTCGCGGTCGCGCCGAAGCCTCCGACCCTGCAAGTGGTGAGGCCCAGGACGGCCGCCGCCTGTACTGCTCAGCGGACGCCCCGGGTGCCCGGCGTGGTGGCCGCCCCGATCGGCTCGGGTCGAATTCGGCGTGGGCCGGTCAGATCAGGCGCAGCACCGTGGCCAGCCATGCGTCGTCGTGAAGCTCGAGGCGTAGCGCCAGCGCCCAGGACCGGTCGCCGATGACCAGCACCGCCGCTGCCTCCACCGCCCCCGCCCGCGGCTCGCACAGGCTCACCTTGACCACGGCCGCGGGAGCGGGGCGGTGGGAACGGGAGGGCCGTCCGGTGCCGCGTCGCGCCTCGGCCACGCGGTGGGCGGCCGTGACGCCTTGGGCCACCACGGCCGCCGCCTCGCGGGGCTGGGCGAGTCTGCGGAGGTGCGCCGCCGGGCGGTAGCCGTTCAACACCTCGACGCACGAGCTGACGAACCTGCGGACGGCGAGGCGCGCATCCGGTGAGACGCCGGACGCGACGCCTCTGGCCGGAACCGCCGGCCGGGCGGTGCCCCCAGCCGGTCGTGCGGCGCCACCGGCCGAGCCGACCGCCCCGGCAGCGCTGCCAACTGAACCAGCCCCGCCGGCGGCGACACCGGCCGAGCCGGCGGCCCCGGCGGCGGCACCGGCCGCCCCGCCACCCGAGCCGGCTGATCGAGCGCCGCCCTCAGCCGGACCGGCCGGCCGGGCGGGAGCGGGAGGCCCCGCCGACCCGCTCCGGCCAGGCGGCCGGCGCGTCACGGGCACGAGCCGGGCCAGGTCGAAGGCGAGCTGATGCGGCGACGTCCAGGCGTCCGGATCGCGCTCGTCGTCGTACGGCGGTTCGCTGTGGGGCGCTCGCCGGAGCCTGATAGCGGGGTTCACGTCCTGCCGAGTCATCTGCGCCGTCGACACACCGCACCTCGATCCTTGCGTTTGCCTTCGTTTGCCTACGACAAGGAGTGTTCCGAGGGGGCGTGGGACCGTCAATGCCAGGTTCGGATCCTGTGGATAACCCGGGGCTCAGGAGGGATCGGTCAGCGGGTTCTCCCGCACCCAGGACGCGGTCTCGGCGTACTTGTGCTGGATGTATTCCTCGAGCTTGGCGCGTTCGACGCGCCATTGCCCCCGCCCGCCGATCTTGATCGCGGGCAGCTCTCCGCTGCGGACCATGTGGTAGACCTGCGAGTCGGACACGTTCAGCTCGGCCGCCACGTCCGACAGCAGCATGAACCTGGCCTCCACGGCTCCTCCGCTCGCGCGTTCCTGATGCAGACCGCCTCAGTTTGCCATCGTTTGCTTCGTGATGGTTTCACCGGCCTGTGCCTGTGGACCACTGGGCGAGACGGCCCGCCCCGGCAGCGGGCTGGAGTAGACCACGCTGGTCGTCACCGAGCCCAGCCCGGAGATGCGTCCGGTGACCTCTTCGAGGTGGCGCATCGACCGGCACAGCACCTTGAGCACGAAGCAGTCCTCGCCCGTCACGTGGTGCGCCTCGATGATCTCCGGCGTGCTGTCGAGCAGCGCGTGGAACGGCTTGTAGTTGCCGGTGGGGTAGCGCAGCCGGACGAAGGCCATCACGGTCAGGCCGACGGCCTCCGGGTCGACCTGCGCCCGGTATCCGGCGATCACGCCCGTCTCCTCCAGCCGGCGCACCCGCTCCGCGACCGCGCTCGGCGACATCGCCACGGCGCGGGCGAGGTCGGCGTAACTGGCACGGCCGTTGTGCTGCAGCTCCGCGAGAAGCCGCCAATCCGTACGGTCCAGGGTGCTGTCAACGGTCACCCCGGCAAACTACCGGTGATTCCACGGCGGCAACAGCGATCGTCCGCGGTTGTCCCGTGGCCCCGCCGCTTGATCGTTCATAGCGTCTTGGGCATGCGTACCCCCGAGGAAATCTTCGCCGAACGGCTCGCCACTCAGACCGACGTCGCCGACGTCCGCGCTGCCGAGCCCGGCGCCTTCGTCCTGGTCGACTCGCGGTCCCGGCAGGCCTGGGAGCAGGGGCACATTCCCAGCGCCGTGCACCTGCCGACCGCCGACATCCCGTCGCGCGCCGCCGAGCTGCTCGACCGTCGGCTGCCGGTCGTCACGTACTGCTGGGGGCCGGGCTGCAACGGAGCGACCCGGGCCGCCCTGGCGTTCGCGCGGCTCGGCTATGAGGTCAGGGAGATGCTGGGCGGTGTCGAGTACTGGATCCGGGAGGGCTTCCCGTTGCGTACGGCGGACGGCGACGTGACTTTGCCACCGGACCCGCTGGTCGCTCCCACAGGCGAAGCCTGCGGCTGCTGAACCGAGGAGGGAAACGACTCGCGGAATTGCCTTCCGGTAGCGTGCGCGGCGGTGTACTACAGGGACGTCGAGTCGCCGGGGGGATTGAGAGTGCCGATCACCGATCTGGTTCGGGTGTACGTGCCCGCCACCGTGCCGATGCTGACGGCGCTCAAGTCGTCCGGGCACCTGGGCGACGGCCCGGTGGTCGCGCACGCGGTCACGCCCGCCCTGCGGGAGTGGTACGCCGAGGGCGACGAGGAAGAACTGGAGTACGTGGCCTTCACCCGGGCCGCCCAGGCCGCCCTGCAGTTGTTGCGCCACGACCCCGCGGCCCCGCGGCGGCGGGTGGTGGTCTCCGCGGACGTGGCGGCGAACGCGCTGGTCCGCGAGGACGTCGAGCTCGGGTCGAGCACGGTGCGGCTGCCGCAGCCGGTCTCCCTGAAGGAGGTCGCGTCGATCCACGTGGACGGCGCCGACGCCGCCGAGGGGGTCGCGGCCGCCGCGGACGTGGTGGAGGAGGCGCTGGCCGGTGACCCGGACGCCCAGTTCACCGTCGACGGGGCCGAAGACCACGAGCTCGAGTGGTACGCGGTCAGCGAGCTCGACGACCTGACCTGATCCGGCCCGCTCAGTCGTCCTTCGCCGAGGTCGCCACGGCGGGGTCGTCCTCCCGCGCCGCCTTCTCGATCTCGTCGGGATCAGCCGGCATCGCAGGCGGAGCCGGGGGCTCAGCCGGCGCGGGGGAGTCGGCGGCCGGCGCGGGGGCGTCGCCGGCCGGGGTGCCCAGCGTCCGACCGACAGCCACCATGGCCGTGAACGCGCCCACGAACAGCACGATCAGCCCGTTGTTGAGCCGGGATCCGCTGAGCATCTGCTGCACGGTCAGCTCCAGCGCGCTGACCCGCCCGGCGAGCTCGAGCACGCGCGACCCCGCCGTACGCGTCAGAATCTCGCCCGCCACCAGCAGCAGCCCCGGTCCGGCGCCCGCCAGGGCGTAGAGCGGCCACCGCAGGTCCGTGCCGCTGCGCCGGCGGGCGCGGCGCAGGACGCGATAGCCGACGAGCCCGGCCGCCACACCGCCGAGCGCGCCCTGGGCGAAGCCGAAGTAGCCGGCCGCGTCGGCCTGCGACGCGGAGCTCTCGCCGGCGCCGAAGACCGGCAGCAGGTCGTCCTGCAGGAAGGTGAGCAGCACACCGACCAGGAACACCGCGGCCGCGCCCCAGCAGACGGCGGTCATCACGCGCGGGTAGCGGAAGCCGGCCAGCGCGCCGCCGATCGTCGCCGCCGCCGCGATCGTGCCGCCGACGACCGCGTAGATCCAGCCCTCGGTGTTGATCGTGATGATCGCGACCGCGCCGAGCAGGCCGACCACCAGGCCCGTGCCGGTCGCGATGAGGAAGCGGACCGTCGCGCCGGGATCGCGCCCGCCGCGGGTGAGGAACGCCATGACGGCGAGGGCGACCGCCGCGCCCGCGACAAGGCTGGCGGAGACCGCGCCGGGCAGCGCGTACGCCGTGGAGGTGACCTCCATCTCGGCGTCGGCGCGGCCGGTGATCGTGGCCCGGGCCGACCACAGCATCGCGGCGGCCCAGAGGACTCCCACGAGCGCCAGGACGAGCCCGCGGGAGGTCGCCCGTTCCGGCCCCTGCTGAGCCGTTCCGGCCGCCATGACCTCGCTGTCCGCCTCACTCATGGGCCTCAGCGTACGCGGGCCCGCCGACGGTTTTCGAAGCCCCGGGAGGCCCTCGGACGCATGCGAGGATGGACCCGACACACGATGTCGCACAAGCCGAACCCACGAGGTCGAGGAGTACGTGATGGACGCCCAGCTTTCCGTGCCGGTGCCACGGAACGAACCCGTACGCGCCTATGCGCCCGGCAGCCCCGAACGGGCCTCGCTGCAGGCGCGCGTGGAGTCCCTGGCCGCCGAGCGGCTGGAGCTGACCAACACGATCGACGGCGTGCAGCGGATGGCCGGCGGCGAGCGGATCGACGTCGTGCAGCCGCACAAACGGCACCACGTGCTGGGCGTCACCGGCAACTCCACCCACGAGGACGCAGCGGCCGCTGTTGCAGCCGCCAAGCGCGCGGCGCCGGCCTGGCGGGCGCTGCCGTACAGCGAGCGGGCCGCCGTGTTCCTGCGGGCCGCGGAGATGCTGGCCGGCGGGTGGCGCGACACGCTCAACGCCGCCACGGTGCTGGGCCAGTCGAAGTCGGCGTACCAGGCGGAGATCGACGCGGCCTGCGAGCTGATCGACTTCCTGCGCTTCAACGTGGGCTTCGGCGAGCGGCTCCTGGCCGAGCAGCCCCAGTCCAGCCCCGGCATCTGGAACCGGTTCGACCACCGCCCGCTCGAGGGCTTCGTGTACGCGATCACCCCGTTCAACTTCACCGCGATCGCCGGGAACCTGCCCTCGGCGCCCGCGTTGATGGGCAACACGGTGGTCTGGAAGCCGTCGCCGACGCAGCAGCTTTCGGCGCACTTCACGATGCGGCTGTTCGAGGCGGCCGGTCTGCCGCCCGGCGTCATCAACATGGTCACCGGTGACGGGCTCGCGGTCTCCGACGTGGTGCTCGCCGACCCCGACCTCGCCGGCATCCACTTCACCGGTTCCACGGCCACGTTCCGGCACCTGTGGCGCGAGGTCGGCTCGAACATCGACCGCTACCGGTCGTACCCGCGGCTGGTGGGGGAGACCGGCGGCAAGGACTTCGTCTTCGCGCACCCCAGCGCGGACGTGGACGCGCTGCACACGGCGCTGGTCCGCGGCGCGTACGAATATCAGGGCCAGAAGTGTTCGGCGGCCTCGCGGGCGTACGTGCCGCGCGGCATCTGGGAGGGCGGCCTGCGCGACCGGCTCGCGGCGACGGTCGCGTCCATCCACTACGGCGACGTCACGGACCTGTCGGTCTTCGGCGGCGCGGTGATCGACGGCCGCGCGTTCGCGAAGCACGCGGCGGCGCTGGACCGGATCAAGAACAGCGCGGCGTGCACGGTGCTGGCCGGCGGTACGGCGGACGACGCCGAGGGCTGGTTCGTGGCGCCGACGCTGGTGGAGTCGAGCGACCCGGCCCACGAGATCTTCACGACCGAGTACTTCGGGCCGATCCTCGGCGTCCACGTCTACGAGGACGGCGACTTCGAGGGCGCGGTGGCTCAGGCTGAGGCCGTCTCGCCGTACGCGCTCACGGGCTCGATCTTCGCCACCGACCGCTCGGTCGTGGACTGGGCGGCGACCGCCCTGCGCAACGCGGCCGGCAACTTCTACATCAACGACAAGCCGACAGGCGCGGTGGTGGGCCAGCAGCCCTTCGGCGGCGCGCGCGGCAGTGGCACGAACGACAAGGCCGGTTCGGTGCTGAACCTGCTGCGGTGGGTCTCGCCGCGGACGATCAAGGAGACGTTCGAGCCGCCGACGTCCTGGCAGTATCCCCACATGGGCTGATTGTCCGGTTCGCGGGTCGTCGTCTTTTCTTTCGAATCTTTTCCGCGAAGAAGGGGCGGCGATCCGCGCCGTTTATGAGACTTCCGGACTTCGAGCGCCGTCTGACCGTTTTCGCGCTCCATTTTAGCGCGCGAGACCCGTCCTCAAAGGCGAAACGCCCGGTCGCGACCCTCGTGGTCGGACTGTCTGTGCGGGACAGTCGTTTGTGGAGACGCAAATTGGACGGATCGGGCGAAATCCTGGACGCCGGAGCCACAAAGTGGCAGCTTAGAAGGCATGCCCGACTCTCAGATCAACCCTACGGCTGCCGCTCTGCTCGGCCTGCTCCACGATGGGCCGATGACCGGCGGACAGCTCATGGCGGCCGCAGAACGCCGTCTCGGGCCTTACTGGTCGATGACGCGGAGCCAGGTCTACCGCGAATTGCCCGTTCTCGCCGAGATGGGATATGTCCGCCTCGGAAAGCCGGGACCACGGTCCAGTCAGCCCTATGCCATCACCGCCGCCGGCAAGCGTGCCTTCAGCCGATGGCTCACCGAGTCGCCCGGTCGCGACGCCATCCGTAATCCGGTGGCGCTGCGCGTGGCCTTCGGTCAGCAGCACGCCGGCGGCCAGCTCAAGAATCTCTACACCGGTGCCAACGAGTTCCATGCCGAGGCGCTCGCCATGGCCCGCGAGCAGGCCAAGGAGGCGAAGAAGGCGGGCGACCAGTACGGCGCCGCCGCCCTCGAGTTCGCGGTCGCGTACCACAAGGCGGCCCTGAGCTGGCTCAAGACCGCACCGGCGGAGTAACGACGCATCATGGGCCGCCCGGCCTGCGCGCGGGCCGGGCGGCGTATTCTTGACCGTCGTGAGTGCAGCCGACTTTCCTGACCAGCTCAAGGCCCTCGACGCCACCCTGCGCAACATCGAGAATGTGCTCGACCTCGACAAGCTGCGCCGGAGCCGGGCGGAGCTCGAGGAGCAGGCCTCCGCGCCCGACCTGTGGGACGACCAGGCGCGCGCTCAGGACGTCAACTCCCGGCTGTCGTACGTCTCCGGCGAGATCTCGAAGATGGAGAGGCTGCGGCAGCGTCTCGACGACGCCGCCCTGCTGCTGGAGATGGCGCAGGACGAGGGGGACGCCGGTTCCGTCACCGAGGTGGGCGAGGAGCTGGTGAAGCTCCACAAGGCCATCGAGGAGATGGAGGTCCGCACCCTCCTGTCCGGCGAGTACGACTCCCGCGAGGCGGTCGTGGCCATCCGCGCCGGCGCCGGTGGCGTGGACGCCGCCGACTTCGCCGAGATGCTGCTCCGGATGTACCTGCGCTGGGCGGAGCGGCACGGCTACCCCACCGAGGTGTACGAGACCTCGTACGCGGAGGAGGCCGGCCTCAAGTCGGCCACGTTCGCCGTCAAGGTGCCGTACGCGTTCGGCACGCTGAGCGTCGAGTCCGGCACCCACCGCCTGGTCCGGATCAGCCCGTTCGACAACCAGGGGCGGCGCCAGACGAGCTTCGCCGGCGTCGAGGTGATGCCGGTCGTCGAGCAGACTGACCACATCGACATCCCCGAGAACGAGATCCGCGTGGACGTCTACCGTTCGTCGGGTCCTGGTGGACAGAGCGTTAACACCACGGACTCCGCGGTGCGCCTCACGCACATTCCGACGGGCATCGTCGTGACGTGTCAGAACGAGAAATCTCAGCTTCAGAACAAGGCCTCCGCGATGCGCGTCCTCCAGGCCCGGCTGCTCGAGCGCAAGCGCCAGGAGGAGGAGGCGAAGATGGCCGGGCTCAAGCAGGACACCACCGGATCGTGGGGCGACCAGATGCGCTCGTACGTCCTGCACCCGTACCAGATGGTCAAGGACCTGCGCACTGAGCAGGAGACGGGCAATCCGTCGTCGATCTTCGACGGCGAGATCGACGAGTTCATCGAGGCGGGCATCCGCTGGCGCAAGCAGACCCAGATGGCGGCCGGCTGACGGGCCGGTCCCGGCGACACGCCGCCTGAACGAAGAGTCAGGCGGCGCTCACCGCCCGTGTAGAAATACCCCGGCCGTTGCGCTCCGTGTGCAAAAGATGGCGACCGCCGGGCTTGGCGTTTTCGTTACACCGCGTAGACTCTCCACCCGTGATTCAGCTCGAGAACGTGACGAAGACGTATCCGAAGGCGTCTCGGCCGTCGTTGGACGATGTCAGCGTCGGTATCGAGAAGGGTGAGTTCGTCTTCTTCATCGGCCCCTCCGGTTCCGGCAAGTCGACGATCATCAAGCTCCTGCTGCACGAGGTGTCCCCCTCGCGCGGCAAGGTGGTGGTGAACTCCAAGGACGTCACCACGATGCGCTCGTGGAAGATCCCGCACTTCCGCCGCTCGATCGGCTGTGTGTTCCAGGACTTCCGCCTGCTGCCCAACCGCACCGCGTACGAGAACGTGGCCTTCGCGCTCGAGGTCATCGGCAAGACCAAGGCGGTCGCCCGCCGGGTCGTGCCCGAGGTGCTCGAGCTCGTCGGCCTCGGCGGCAAGGAGCACCGCTACCCGCACGAGCTCTCCGGCGGTGAGCAGCAGCGCGTCGCGGTGGCCCGGGCCTTCGTGAACCGGCCGCTGATCCTCCTGGCCGACGAGCCCACGGGCAACCTCGACCCGGACACCTCCATCGAGATCATGCGCCTGCTCGACCGGATCAACCGGACCGGCACGACGGTCGTGATGGTCACCCACGACTCCAACATCGTCAACCAGATGCGCCGGCGGGTCATCGAGATCGAGAGCGGGCGCATCGTCCGCGACCAGGCCCGCGGCGTGTACGGCTGAACCGGGCCGCGCCCGCTCATCTTGCAGTCCTGATCTACGAACGCGGAGTCCCGGAAGGAACCCCCGATGCGTTTCAAGTACGTCCTCAACGAGGTGCTGGTCGGCCTGTGGCGCAATGTCACGATGACCATCGCCATGATCATCACCATGTCGGTGTCGCTCACCATGCTCGGCGCCAGCGTGCTGATGTACATGCAGGTCGACCAGATGAAGAACTACTACTACGGGGAGATCGAGGTCTCGATCTTCCTGCGTGAGGACGTTACCGACGCTCAGCGCAGCGCGATCAACCAGGCGATCGACCAGAGCCCGTTGGTGCAGCAGAAGACCTACGAGAGCCGCGAGGACGCCTGGAAGAAGTTCCAGGTGCTCTGGGCGGACTCGCCGGACTTCGTGAAGTCGGTCGGGCCGGACAGCCTGCCGGAGTCGTTCCGGGTCAAGCTCAAGAACCCGGAGCAGTACCAGGCCTTCGCCGACCAGATCAAGGCCCAGCAGGGCATCCAGGACATCGTGGACCAGCGCGAGCTGCTCGAGAAGGTCTTCAAGATCTTCAACGCGATCCAGGTGATGGCCTTGGTGGTGGCGGCCTTCATGGCCCTGGCGGCGTTGATGCTCGTCGGCAACACCATCCAGGTGGCCGCGTACAGCAAGCGCCGCGAGGTCGCGGTCATGAAGCTCGTCGGCGCGTCCAACTGGTTCATCCAGGCGCCATTCGTGCTCGAGGCGGTGGTCGCCGGTCTGATCGGCGCGATCCTGGGCTTCGTGTTCATCTTCGTCAGCAAGGTGGTGCTGCTCGACGGCCGCCTGCAGGCGCTGACGAACGTGCTCACGCCCATCCCCGACGGCAACGTCTGGTTGATGCTGCCGTTGCTCGCGGGGGTCGGCGCCGGGGTCAGCGCGATCACCGCGTGGATCACCCTGCGGTTCTACCTGAAGGTCTGAACAAGCCGTTTCACCCATCGCCGCGCCCTCCCGTACGGGAAGGCGCGGCGATGGCCGTTTCGGGCGGTTTCGGCGATTAGTGACGGTACGTCAGGGTACGGTGACTCTTCGTGGAGTCCTATCGCCGTCGACATCGCCGGTTCCGTACCGCGCTCGCCGCTGGCCTGAGCGTGCTCTGCGCCGCCGGCCTGGCGCTCGCCGCCCCCGGATCCGCCTACGCCGACCCCAGTGCCGCCGACGCCAAGAAGGCGAGCCGGGCGGTGGACCGGGCCGAGGCGATCCTCGAGGACGCCACCGTGACGGCCCGCAACGCCGCCCGGCGCCTGGAGGCCGCGACCGCGGCGCTGCCCGCGGCCCAGCACAAGATCGCCACGACCCGCGGTGTCGTCGCCGCCGCATCCGTCCAGGCCGCCACCGCCCGCCGCAAGGCCGACACCGCGCGGGCCGCGTACGAGCAGACGGCCGCCGGCTTCCGGGTCGCGCAGGGCCGCGTCGAGGTGGCGCACGACCGGGTCAACGACATCGCGGCCGCCTCGTACAAGGGCGGCAACTTCGCCACGGTCAACGTGCTCGTCGGCGCCCGCGGCCCGCAGGACGCCATGGACCGCCTCGGCCTCATCCAACAGGTGATGCGCTCGCAGCAGGAGGACGTCGACGAGCTCATGGTGGCCCGCCGCCAGGCCCGCGTCGAACAGGACCGGGCCGGCGTCGCGAAACGGGCGGCCGAGAACGCCGAGCGCGAGGCGGCGGACAAGCTGAAGGCGGCCCGCGACGCCCAGGCGGCAGCCCAGCGGGCCCGCGCGGCGGTGATCCAGCTCGCCCAGAGCCGCAAGGCGGCCCTGCACCTCGCCCGGTCCCAGCGCGCCGCCGTGCTGGCCAAGTACGAACAGGCGAAGGCCGAGGAGGCCCGCATCCAGGACGCGCTGCGCGGCTGGGCGCAGAAGAACGGCGGGGGCAGCAGCTACGCCGGCGGCACGCTGCTGATGCCGGTGCACGGCTGGAAGACGAGCAACTTCGGCTCCCGCTACGACCCGTACTACCACGTGTGGCAGTTGCACGCCGGCACGGACATCGCGGCTCCCGGCGGCACCCCGATCCACGCGGCGGCGAGCGGCCGGGTCATCCGGGCCGGCTGGGGCGGCGGGTACGGCAACTACACCTGCATCGCCCACGGCCGCAAACAGGGCCGCAGCTTCTCCACCTGCTACGGCCACCAGTCCAAGATCCTGGTCCACGAGGGCGAGTACGTCCGCCGTGGCGAGGTCATCGGCAAGGTGGGCTCGACGGGTGCCTCCACCGGATTCCACCTGCATTTCGAGACGCGCTTCGACGGCGTACCGAAGAATCCGCTGAACTATCTCCCCGGCTGCCTCTGCTGACCCCGGCGGTAGGATGGTCTTTTTCCCGGGAGGAGTGCAGATGCCGCGCGAACAGGGGCGCAAAGTGGTGGCCTCGAACCGTAAGGCGCGGCACGACTACGCCATCCTCGACACCTACGAGGCGGGCATGCAGCTGACCGGCACCGAGGTCAAGTCGCTGCGCGCCGGGCGGGCCTCGCTGGTCGACGCGTTCGGCCACGAGAACCACGGCGAGATCTTCCTGCACGGCATGCACATCCCCGAGTACACCCAGGGCACGTGGACCAACCACGAGCCGCGCCGGGTCCGCAAGCTCCTCCTCCGCCGCGAGGAGATCCACAAGCTGATGGGCAAGCTGCGCGACGACGGCGTCACCCTGGTGCCACTGCAGGTCTACTTCCACAACGGGTACGCCAAGGTCGAGATCGGGCTGGCCAAGGGCAAGAAGGCGTACGACAAGCGCCAGGACCTCGCCGCCCGCGACGCCAGCAAGGAAATCCAGCGGGCGATGGGCCGCCGCAGCAAAGGCATGGACTGACCTGTAGCCTCGCCGGGCCCCCTGCTGTCTCGCGCGAAGGACCCGCCGTTGCCCGGCAAGCACTCCACAGGACAACTCGGCCTGCCCCGCTACTCCTTCATCGCGGCGGCCGCGACCCTGCTCGTGATCCTGGTCGCCTGGGTGGCCGTCCGGGCTGCCGGCCCCAGCCAGGAGCAGAAGGCGCCGGTGCTGGTCGTGCCCCCGTCGACCCCGGTGGTCGAGGCCGGAGCGGTGCTGCCGGCCACGACCCCCACCTCGCCTTCGGCATCGGCGAGCCCTTCCCCTTCGCGTACGCCCTCAGCAAGCCCGACGCCGAGCCCGTCCCGTACGTCCGCCAAGCCGTCCGCCAGGGTCACCACCAAGCCGGCGCCCGTACGCACCACCACGCCCCCGCCGGTGGCTGCGTCGTTCACGGCTCGCTACCAGACCGGCGCCTCCTGGGACCGCGGCCTGATCGCCGGCGTCCAGATCACCAACACGGGCCGAGCGGCCGGCACCTGGCGCGTGACGATCAGCTACCCCTCCCGCGCCGGCGTCCGCGTCACCAACGCCTGGAACGCCCAGGTCAGCGGCGGCGGCGACACCTGGACCTTCACCGGCGGCCCGCTCGCCCCAGGCGCGAGCGCGAGCTTCGGCTTCCAGGCCACCAAGCAGACCCGCGGCACCGCCCGCCCTGCTTCCTGCTCGATCGGCGGCACGCCGTGCACCGGCGGCTGATACCGGAATGAACTCCCGGCGCGGACGCGTTAGTCTTGTACGGCTGGCGCACACGCGGCAGCCCTACGAGGGGGTGACTGGTTTCGACTTCGTACGTGGAGACAGGGGAAGCGAGCCGAGGAAGCCGACGTCGTCTCGAGAATCGGTCGTCGGAAACCAATAAGCGCCAAGGATAACTCCCGCGCTGACTTCGCTCTTGCCGCCTGAGGTAAGTAGCAAGTCTGTCGGACTGAGCACACCTCCGGCTCAGATCTCCGGCATCAGCTAGGAGGTTGGCCAACCGGTCCCGGTCGCGGGGACCGCACGGCGAGATCAATCAGCGACTGGGCCCGTCACACCAACTCGCTCACGTGATTGGTGGGGCCGAGTAGAGGCACAGTGAGCTGCGCTCGGAGAAGCCCTGACGAAGCAACGAAGGACCCGGGTTCGATTCCCGGCACCTCCACGGCTGACGGCCCCTTGTTCGCGGACTGCGCGAACCGGGGGCCGTTCCGTATTCCGCTCCGGGGCCGAGCCCCCGGACGCCCCGCGGTGCGGTGGTTGCGCTGCGTGCGTCGGTCGCGCTCGCCCTGAGGTGGTGTGCCGCCGGTCACGGTGTGCTGTCGATCGGAATCGGCCGGGGAGTGCAGAAGTTCTCGCTGGCATGACGACGATCGGACTCATCGGCAGTGGCAACATCGGCAGCACGGTGGCGAGGCTGGCGGTCGCCGCCGGTCATGACGTGGTGCTGAGCAATTCGCGGGGCCCCGAGAGCCTGCAGGACCTGGTGTCCGAGCTGGGGCCGAAGGCGCGCGCCGCAACCGCTGCGGAGGCGGCCGCGTCCGGCGACGTCGTGGTGGTGACCGTGCCGCTGCGGGCGTACCGGGAGGTTCCGGTGGCTCCCCTCGCGGGCAAGGTTGTCATCGACACCAATAACTACTACCCGGAGCGCGACGGCGTCTTCGCCGAGCTGGAGGACGGCTCCAGCACCACCGGTGAGCTGCTGCAGGAACATCTCCCGGAAGCCCACGTGGTGAAGGGATTCAATAACATCTGGTTCGGGCACCTGCAGTCCCTGGCGCGACCGGCGGGCAGCGCGGACCGGTCCGCGCTGCCGATCGCGGGGGACGACGCTGCGGCCAAGAAGGCGGTCTCCGACCTCCTCGACAGCCTCGGCTTCGACACCGTGGACGTCGGCCCGCTCGCCGAGAACTGGCGCACCCAGAGAGACACTCCGGTGTACGTGACTCCCTACGGTGCTTTCGGCGAGCTTCCCGGCACGCCGGCGAGCGCGCAGGTCGTACGTGAGGCAGTCGCCGCGGCGAAGCCCGTCGCAGGCTGAACCTGTTCCGACCTGGGTCCCAGGTAGAGCGTTGTTCGGCGAGCGGGCTCGCAGCTGTCGTATCCAATCCTCCGGGTTCGACTAGAGCACCACGAGCGGCAGGGCCGTGTGTCCACGGAAAGCGCGGACCGCGGCCCCTCGTCATGTCTGCGCCGGGGGCCGAGGGCCCCGAAGCCCCGAGGCGCGGTGGACCGAGATCGTCGACAACGTGTCGATCTACGCCTACCTGGACGAAGACCTGGTGGTCCTCTTCGAGTTCGGGCGCGATGACCACCCCGTCCCGGAGGACCTGGGCGAGGTCTTCGCCGCCCGCCTCCCGCCGGAGAGATTCCTGGCCATTGTCGAGGAAGCGACCGACCTGTTGGACGCTGACGGCGCTGCCCCGAGGTAGGGCTGGCATGACCTTGGACAGGGTGGCTCGCCGGATTTATCCGCGGTTGCCGGTTCCCGATGCTGGTGCGGTCCCTTCTTCGCCAGCGGCAGGAGCATCATGATCCGTCAAGGAAAGCTGATCGCGGTGGCCGCGGTCGCCGTCTCACTTGCGGCGGTCACCGGCATCGCGTACGCGCAATCCGACAGCTTGTGGTGGGAGCCGTGCCCGGACGGCGGCGCGCCGCTCGAATGCGCGTCTGTGGCTGTGCCGATGGACTGGCGGCAGCCCGGCGGGCCCACCGTCGCTCTCAAGGTCGCGCGGTTGCCGGCCACGGGAAAGCGGATGGGCGCCGTGTTCGCCAACCCCGGCGGGCCGGGGAAGTCCGGCGTACGGTCGCTGCCCGCCATGGCCCGCAAGTTCGGGGCCGAGGTGCGCGAGTCGTACGACATCGTCTCCTGGGATCCGCGCGGGGTCGGCGACTCGGCACCGCTGAGCTGTCCACCCGCGGCCGACGCCGAGTTCGCCCGGCTCGGGGTCCCGGACTCGGTCGCTGAGCGGGTGCGGTACGAGCACGTGACGGCGCGCTGGGCCCGGGATTGCCGCGCGCAATCGGGGCCGCTGTTCGACCACGTCGACACGCTCACCGACGCGCGGGACCTGGACCGCCTGCGGGAGCTGCTGGGCGAGCCGAAGCTGAACTACGCCGGCTTCTCTTACGGGAGCCGCATCGGCCTTTTCTACGCCGACCTGTTCACGGGCCGCGTCGGGCGCATGGTCCTTGATTCGGTGGTGGATCCCACCAGCGACGAGGCGGACTTCGTCGCCGGGCAGGCACGCGCCGCCGAGCAGGCGTTCACGGACTACCAGGCGAGCTGCTCGAGCCGTGCCGGCTGCCCACTGAGCGACATGACCGTGAACCAGGCGCGCGCGTGGCTCGCGCCGCTGTTGCGGCAGGATGCCGAGCTGAACGGTCTGCTGCCGAACATCCTGCGCCAGCCCGCCACCTGGCCGTCGCTCGACGAGCTGCTCGGCGAGCTCCGTGCCGGTGAGTATCAGCCCGGCGGGGGAGCGGACGGCAGCGAGGTGGCCACCCACGCGGTGAACTGCCTCGACCTGCCCGATCACCGCGCCCCGGCGCAGATCATGGCGGAGGCGCGGCGGGCCGCTACCCGGTACCCGCTCTTCGGCCGGATGATGGCCGGCAGCGTCGTGTGCACCGAGTGGCCGGTCCCGACGGCCTACCACCCGCACCGGATCACCGCCCGCGGATCGTCGCCCATCCTGGTCGTCGGTACCACCCATGACACCGCCACGCCTTACGAATGGGCGGTCTCGGCGGCGCGGTCGCTGATGGCGGGGCGGCTTTTGACCGTACGGGGTACCGGGCATGTCGCGTACGGGACCAACGCCTGCGCGACCGGCCTGCTGGACCGGTACCTGATGACCGGTGCGCTGCCGGCCGCCGGAACGGTCTGCCCGTCGGCGTAGCAACAGGCGATGCGGTACCGGCTAGTGAGCCGGTACCGCATCGCCAGTCGTGTTCGGAGGGTCAGCTGACCGTGGCGCAGATGGCGTACGCGGTCACGGAACCCGAACCGGCGCGGTTGGTGACGGTCCAAGCGGACGGCGACGAGGGGTAGCTGGCGCCGATCGTGGCGCTGTTGGAGCTGTTCACGCCGCCGCCGATCACCTTCTTGCCGCTCGGGCAGGTGGCCGTGGAGGAGCTGTTGCCGGCCGAGGCCGTCACGAGCTGCCAGCCACTGACGCCATCGGTGCCGTTGTCGCCCTTGGAGCCGTTGTCGCCCTTCGGACCGGCCGGGCCGGTGTCACCCTTCGCGCCAGTGTCGCCCTTCGGGCCGGTGTCGCCCTTCGGGCCGGTGTCACCCTTGTCGCCTTGCGGGCCCGCGGCGCCGGTGTCGCCCTTCTCGCCCTGCGGACCCAGGGGGCCGGTCTCGCCCTGGGGGCCCATCGGGCCGATTTCGCCCTGGGGACCGGTGGCGCCGGTCTCACCCTGCGGGCCCATCGCGCCGGGGTTGCCCTGCGGGCCCATCGGGCCGGTCTCACCCTGGGCGCCGGTGGCGCCCTTCTCGCCCTGGGCTCCCGTGTCGCCCTTGTCGCCGGGCAGACCCTGCTGGCCTTGCGGGCCCATCGGACCCTGCGGGCCCACGGCACCCTGCGCGCCGACGAGGCCGGCCAGGAACTCGGTCACGGTGCCGTCGGCGTTGCCGTCGAGGGAGCGCCACACCTCGAAGGCCGACGCGCCGGTTGCGCCGGTGTCGCCCTTCTCGCCCTGGACCCCGGTCGCTCCGGTCGCCCCGGTCGCCCCGGTGGCGCCGGTCGCGCCGGTGTCGCCCTTCTCGCCCTGGGCGCCGGTGGCCCCGGTCTCGCCCCTCGCGCCCTGGGCGCCGGTTGCGCCGGTTGCGCCCTTGTCACCCTGGGCGCCGGTGGCGCCTACCAGGGACAGGAGGAAGTCGTCGAGGGTGCCGGTGTGGGACTGGCTCCAGAGTTCGTATGCGGACTTGCCGTCGAAGCCCTGTGCGCCCGTGGCACCGGTTTCGCCCTGGGCTCCGACGAGGGACGCCAGGAAGTCGTCGACCGTGCCGGCGTGGCCGTTGGCCAGCCAGAGCTGGTAGGCCGAGAGGCCGTCCGCCCCGCGTTCGCCCACCAGCGATGCCAGGAAGTCACCGACCGTGCCGCTGTTGCCGTTCTGCAGCCACAGCTCGAAGGCGGAAAGGCCATCCATGCCGGTGGCGCCGGTGGCGCCGGTCGCCCCGGTTGCGCCAGTGGCCCCAGTCGCCCCGGTTGCGCCAGTGGCCCCGGTCGCGCCGGTCGCGCCGGTCGCGCCAGTCGCGCCGGTCGCGCCAGTCGCGCCGGTCGCGCCCCGTGCGCCGGTGGCGCCGGGGAGGCCCTGGATGCCGGGTACGCCCTGGAGGCCTCGGGGGCCCGTCGCTCCGGTCTGGCCCTGGGGGCCCACTCGGTTCCAGGTGATGAGGGTTTCGGCCGACGTGCAGCGGCGGCCGGCGGTGTAGTCGATGACGCGTACCGCGCCGGTCTTCTTGTTGGCGCAGGCGTAGATGGTGTTCGACGGCGTCGCGTCGAAGGTGCCGGCTGCGGCTGCTGCCGCGGCGGATCCGAGGACCAGCGCCGACACCGAGAGGGCGGCGATGCCGATGCGCTTCTTCGAGGGGTTCATGGGGGCCTTCCTCGGGGCGGAGGGGGGTGCGTACGTCCGGGTGACGGGACCTTCGAACCGGGACGCCATCACAGTAAGTAGTGAAATGTCCGGCGGGGAAGCGCTCCGTAATCGATATGGCTATACGGTTGGTCCGGTTCGCCGGTATAGGTCGTATAAATCGGGCCACCAAGCCGGAAACGGGATAGAATCGGAGCAGCGCCTTCGCTCTATGTGACGCAGGGTGGTGTCGGCCGCCGCACTTTCCGTGCGGAGTGGGTCATGCTGGCGGGGTGGACGTTCCCGGGCGACTGCCCTCACGGCTGCTGGCGGCGAGCGACTCGCTGGGCTGGCGGCACGTCCGCGCCGCCCGGTACGCCGACCCGGCCGAGACCGAGCCCTTCCTCACGCGGTCCGACAAGCTGCTGCTCGTTCTCGTGACCAGCGGGCGCTACCGGATCGAGAGCCGGCGCGGGGTCTCGTGGCGGGCCGCCTCGTACCGGCCCGGGTCGGTCGGGATCACCGCTCCCGGCAACGCCAGCGTGCTGCGGTGGCGTGCGGCGTCGTCCGAGCCGATGGAGTCACTGCACCTCCACCTCGATCCCGGCGCTGCGGGTGGGGCGGCCTTCCCCGACGCGCTCACGCTGCATGACGCGTACGTGGTGGCGTCGGCGCGGGTGTTGTCGGAGGCGCTGAGCGTCCAGGCGCCCGCCCTGTACGCCGACTCGGTGGCTCAGGGGCTGACCGTTCACCTCGCGCACCGGTTCGGGAAGCCCGTACGGCAGCCGGCGCCGGCAGCCCTCAGCGATCGGGAGGTGGGGCGGGTCGTCGAGTACATGCGGGCCCACCTCGGTGACGACGTCAGCCTCGATGCGCTGGCCGGGGTGGCCCGGGTCAGCAAGTTCCACTTCCTGCGCGCCTTCGCCGCGGCGACGGGGGTTACGCCGTACCGGTATCTGCGGCGGTTGCGGCTGGAGGTGGCCGCCGGGATGTTGCGGCGTACGGCCGATCCCGTGGCGCGGATCGCCCTGCTGTGCGGGTATCGCAGCAGCGGGCAGTTCGCGCGGGCGTTCCGGGCCGAGTACGGCGTGCCGCCGCACCTCTTCCGGCGCTGATCTTCGCAATACCCGGCGCGGATCCCGCAACGACGGGAGCTCCGCCGGCCCGGTCCGCGGGCACCTTGGAGGCATCACATCCAAGGAGGTACGCATGACCAGCCCAACACCGCGCGTCGCGGTCGTCACCGGTGGATCCGGGGGGATCGGGCGCGCCGTCGCGGAACGGCTCGCGGCCGACGGCATGAGCGTCGTCGTGCACTACGCGGGCAACGCCGACCGCGCCGACGAGGTGGTCAAGGCGATCGCCGGGCGGGGCGGCTCCGCCACCGCCGCCCGGGCCGACGTCGCCGAGCCCGACCAGGTGCAGGCGCTTTTCGACGGTACGGAGGAACAGTTCGGCGGCGTCGACGTGGTCGTCAACACCGCGGGGATCATGCTGCTGTCCCCGCTCGCCGAGCTGGACCTCGCCGACCTGGACCGGATGCACCGCACCAACATCCGCGGCACGTTCGTGGTCAGCCGGGAGGCGGCGAAGCGGTTGCGGAGCGGCGGGGCGCTCATCAACTTCTCGTCGAGCGTGGTCAAGCTCGCGTTGCCGGCGTACACCGCGTACGCCGCCACCAAGGCCGCCGTGGACGCGCTGACCCCCATCCTCGCCAAGGAGCTGCGCGGCCGGGACATCACGGTCAACGCCGTCGCTCCCGGGCCCACCGCCACGCCGCTGTTCCTCGACGGCAAGGACCAGCAGACCGTCGACCACCTGGCCGGGCTCGCCCCGCTGGAACGGCTCGGCACCCCCGGGGACATCGCGGAGACCGTCGCGTTCCTCGCCGGCCCGGCGCGCTGGGTCAACGGGCAGACCATCTACGCCAACGGCGGCGTCATCTGAGAGGGGAAGACCCATGAGCAAGATCGTTGTCGTCACCGGGGCGTCCAGCGGGTTCGGCGCCATGACCGCCCGCGCGCTGGCCGGGGCCGGGCACACCGTGTACGCCGGCATCCGGGACATCGCCGGCCGCAACGCTCAGGCCGCGGCCGACCTGGAGGAACAGGCGGGTGCTGAGGGCGTACGAATGAAGGCTCTGGAGATGGACGTGGCCGACCAGGCCTCGGTAGACGCGGCCGTCGACCGGATCGTCTCCGAGGCGGGACGCCTCGACGTCGTGGTGCACAACGCCGGGCACATGACGCTCGGTCCCGTCGAGGCGTTCACCGTCGAGCAGATCGCGAGCATCTACGACACCAACGTACTCTCCACCCAGCGCGTGAACCGGGCGGCGTTGCCGCACCTGCGCCGGCAGCGGGACGGGCTGCTGGTCTGGGTGGGCTCGAGCAGCGCCCGCGGCGGCACCCCGCCGTACCTCGGGCCGTATTTCGCGGCGAAGGCCGCCGAGGACTCGCTGGCCGTGAGCATCGCCGCCGAGGTGGCCCGCTTCGGCATCGACACCTCGATCATCGTGCCGGGCTCGTTCACCACCGGTACGAACCACTACGCGCACGCCGGGCACCCCGAGGACACCGCCGTCGTCCGCGAATACGACGAGCTCTACGCCGGCGTCATGGACGACCTGCTGAAGCGGCAGGCGGCGCTGACCCCACCGGACGCCGACCCGGCCGAGGTCGCCCGGCAGATCGTCCGCGTGGTCGACCTGCCGAGGGGCAGGCGGCCGTTCCGGGTGTACATCGACCCGGCCCAGGACGGCGCCGAGGAGGTCTTCCGCGTCGGCGACCGGATCCGGCGCGAGTTCTACCGGGCCGTGGGCTACGAGGACCTGCTCGGGCCGACCGCCCGCAGTTAGGGAAGCTCCAGCGGGAGCTTGATGCCGTCGAGGGCGCTCCTGCACGGGCAGGAGCGCTCCCGGGGCAGCCTGGTCACCGCGTCCAGCAGCACCTCGCGGAGCCTCGCCGTGTTGTCCGCGAAGACCTTGAACACCTCTTCGTGGGTCACCCCGTGGTCGCCCTCGACGCCCGCGTCCAGGTCCGTCACGAGCGCGATGGCCGTGTAGCAGAGGGCCAGCTCGCGGGCGAGTACCGCTTCCGGGTGACCCGTCATGTTGACGATTGTCCCGCCGATCGACGTGAACCAGCGCGACTCCGCCCGCGTCGAGAACCGCGGCCCTTCGACCACCACCATCGTGCCGCCGTCCACCGGGCCCACCGGCTCACCGGCCGCCAGCACCGCCCGCCGCCCGTCCGGGCAGTACGGGTCCGCGAACGACACGTGCACCGCGCCGGTGTCGTAGAACGTCTGCTCGCGGCCGCTCGTCCGGTCGATCAGCTGGTCCGGCACGACGAACGTGCCAGGCCCCAGCTCAGGCCGCAGGCCACCGACCGCGCAGGGCGCGATGATCTGGCGTACGCCCAGGGAGCGCAACGCCCACAGGTTGGCCCGGTAGGGGATCCGGTGCGGCGGGAAACGATGGTCGCGGCCGTGCCGCGGCAGGAAAGCCACCCGCCGCCCGCCCACCTCGGCGAGGGTGATCCGGTCCGAGGGAGCACCGTACGGCGTGGACACCTCGCGCTCCGTCGCGCCGTCGAGAAGCGCGTACAGCCCGGATCCGCCGATGACGCCGATCTCCGCCTCAAGGGGTCGCTCGTTCATGCGCAGACCTTATCGGTGGCGGGAACCGCAAGCTAATGTCCAAGCATGGCGCGAAGGCGAGGCGGTTGTGTTCAGTGAAGAGCAGCGCATCGGAGGTCGATCGGTGGAGTCGATGACCGGTCAACTGCTGGTCGCGACACCGACCCTCAAAGATCCCAACTTCGACCGTACGGTCGTGCTGCTCGTCGCCCACGAAACCGGGGGAGCGCTGGGCGTGGTGCTCAACCGCGCCACCGAGGTGCCGGTCGCGGAGGTCCTCGGCGACTGGGGAGCGCTCGCCGGCGACCCGGCCGTGCTCTTCGAGGGCGGACCGGTCCAGCCGGAGTCCGCCATCTGCCTGGCCCGTACCCGCCCCGAGGTCAAGAAGCGCGTCACCGGCTTTCACCAGGTCGCAGGCTCCCTCGGCACGGTCGACCTGTCGGCCGACCCGGACCGGCTGCGCGAGAGCGTGGCGGGGATCAGGGTGTTCGCCGGATATTCGGGATGGTCGCCGGGGCAGCTCGAGGACGAGATCGCGTCGGGCTCCTGGTTCGTCTTCGACGCGCTGCCGGGGGATCCGTTCGTGAGCCGTCCGGACGACCTCTGGGCGATGGTGCTCCGCAGGCAGGGGGACATCCTGGCCGCGGTGGCCCACTTCCCGCCCGACGTGTCGCTGAACTGAAGGTCGGGGTCCCTGCGGGTGGGCGGCGGCGGGGTGTGTACTATTTCCTTCGTGCCCGGGCGACCGGACATGGCAAGGGGCTGTGGCGCAGCTGGTAGCGCACCACACTGGCAGTGTGGGGGTCAGGGGTTCGAGTCCCCTCAGCTCCACCCCATTTGAGCAGGAAAAACGCACCGTCCAACTCTCCAAGTTGGACGGTGCTGATTTTTTTTGCGCACACATGTGCACACCTAATGATCTTGAGGTGCGGTACGTGCCTTGCCGCCGCAGAGCCGGAATGTACTGCCTAAACCGACCCTGAGCTGCGGAAACGTCCCATAATCAGGATTCTTGGCCGTCGTTTGAGCCTCCAGGTGGGGCTGTCTGAATCTTGGGCGGCAGTGTCCCAAATCACATTTAGCTCTTACGGGAACTTCGACCTCAAGGGCCTCCCGCCGGCTGTCGCGGAGCCGCCCAGGGGGCGGCCGCTCATCCTCAACGAGACAGCCTCGGACAGCGGCAGTCAGGGCCTCCGTGGCTGTCTCCGGCCTCTCGCGTCGGCAAGGCTTGGAAGAGCCAGCAGCGACCTTCCTCGAGGCTCCGACTGGCAACCGCAGAAACCTTCGTAACGGCCCGCAGCCCTACGGCCGGCCTACGGCTACACCACGGGGCGTTCATACGACGGGAGGAACGAATGCCAGAGCAGGATGCCCAGCAACCGCAGCGCCGGGACGCCGACGAGGAGCTCTACTTCTCCGTAGAGCAGGTGGCCGCCCAGTTGAAGGTCTCAGCACGATGGCTCGCTGATCAGTGCCGTGACGGCCGAGTCGAGCACGTGCACCTCGCAAGGAAGCGCAAGTTCACTCCTGCGCAGGTTCGGAAGCTCCTCGACAGCCACACGGTCAAGCCTGCGGAGGTTCGAGAGCAAGAACGCGGTCATGAGCGGGCGGTGCAACGCGTGCGTCGGGAACGCGCGCGACAGCGCCGCTAGAACTCCTAATACGCGAGTGATTGGCATCGGGAAGCGCCTGACTCCCACAAGAATTTCTGTGGGGGTCGCCCCTCCCAGGCCGCAATAAAACTGCGGCCTGGCTCCCAAGGAGCCTATCTCAGCGGCGACTACGCCGCCAGCGGCCCGACAGCTCGGAATCGTCGTTGCGCGCAAGCAACTCAATGGGGACTAAGTGAATAGCACACCAGATACCCTCTCGGCAGCAATGGCATGGTTCGATGTCGGCTGCACTGTAATTCCCATCCGCGCAGATGGGAGCAAGGCTCCTCTCGTCCCGTGGCGAAGCTATATGCGCACGCCGCCAGATCGAAGACAAGTCGATAAATGGTTTACGGGCAACCCGCCTGGAATCGCGATAGTGTGCGGCAGTGCCTCTTTGGGACTTGAGATGCTTGAGCTCGAAGGCCGTGCAGTCGACGAGGGCTTGGGGCAGGCGCTGATTGAGCTTCTTGCTGAAGCTGGCCTGGCCGATCTATGGAAGCAACTAACGTCCAACGGTTATTGGGAGAGGTCGCCGACCGGAGGAGTTCATATCCTCTATAGGATTACCGATGCCGCAGTCGACAGGAATCTCAAGCTGGCGCGGCGACCCGCGACCGAGTACGAGCTTTCGATTGATGCGACCGACAAAGTCAAGACTCTTGCCGAAACCCGAGGCGAAGGTGGCTACACCATCGTCGCTCCGTCCCACGGAACCGTGCATGAAACACGCCGCCCGTGGGTGGCCCTGAGCGGATCAACGCCAGCGCGCATTCCCGCCATCAGCGCGACTGAACGGGCAGCGTTGTTGGATGCGGTGAGAGCGCTTGACGAAATGCCGCCCCCGCTGTCTGTCGCCCCGCATCGTCCGCCTGCGCCGTCAACTGGACTCGACGTCACCCCAGGTGATGACTTCGAGCGGCGCATGGACTGGAGCGACTTGTTGGTGCCGGCTGGGTGGACGCTTGTACACACGGTGGGACGTACGCGGTATTGGCGACGCCCAGGCAAGAGCGCGGGAGTTTCGGCAACGACGGGTCGCGCTGATGACCGCGATCGGCTTTTTGTGTTCAGCAGCAGCACGGTGTTTGAGACGGAAACGCCGCTGACGAAGTTTCATGTCTTTGCGGTGCTGCACCATGGCGGGGACCATCGCGCTGCTGCTCGGGCACTGCGCCATGACGGATACGGTCGACGCCTCGATGTGCAACCGGTGCCAGATGACTCAGCTACCAGCCCGGGGGTCCAGCCGCAGGCCGCAGCGCCGGCTCGCGCCCGTGTCGCACACGAAGCGGTGTCGCCGCCGGCGGCATGGGGACCAACGGAAGACGGACTGGCTCGCGCCTTGGTGGCGCACCACGGTCACGAGCTGAGGTATTGCCCTCAGCGAGGAGCTTGGCTGTTGTGGTTGGGGCATCGGTGGGTCTGGGACGACGCGGAACGGCACCGGGAGTACGTGAGGGAGTTGGCTCGGCAGTTGCCCGGCGCTGGCGCCTGGCGTCGTTTCCGGTCTCAGGCGTTGTCTGCCGGCGGAGTGTCTGGCGTGGTGCGCCTGGCGCGTTCGGACCCTGCGGTGACCGTGTCGTTGGCCACGTTGGACGCCCGTCCTTATGAGCTGAACACTCCGGCAGGTGTGGTGAGTCTTCGGACCGGTGAGGTGGGTGCCGCGGATCCGAAGCTTCTGCACACTCGGTCAACAGCGGTCGCGCCGGACTTCGAGCAGCGATCGGAGGTTTTCGACGCCTTTCTGCATGACACCTTCGGCGAGGATGACGAGCTGGCGGGGTACGTGCAGCGGTTGATCGGCGTTTCGGCCATCGGCAGTGTGCTTGAGCAGCTGCTTCCGTTCGCGGTGGGTCCTGGAGCGAATGGTAAGTCGACGCTGTTGGAAGCGGCGATGCACGCGTTGGGTCGTGGCGATGACGGCTATGCGCGGGCAGGGTCGTCGGAGATGTTGATGGTGCGTAAGCATGCGGAGCATCCGGCGGAGCTGGCTCAGCTGTCTGGCGCACGATTGGTGGTCTGTGCGGAGCTCGACGAGGGGCAGCGTTTCGCCGAGGCGCGGGTCAAGCAGTTGACCGGCCGCGATTCGTTGTCGGCACGGTTCATGCGGCGGGATTGGTTCACGTTCGAGCCGAGCCACACCTTGTGGCTGCTTGGCAATCACCTGCCGGCAGCACGGGCCGGCGGGCCGGCGTTTTGGCGGCGGATCCGGGTGCTGCCGTTCAACCGGGTGGTGCCGCCCCAGAGGCAGGACAAGAAGCTCGGTGAGCGTCTGGCGCAGGATGCGCCCGCGATCTTGGCGTGGATCATCGCTGGGGCCACGGCATATCACCAGGGCGGACTTCGTGAGCCTGCGTCGGTGTCGTCGGCAACTGAGGCGTACGCCAGGGATCAGGACACGGTCGGTCGATTCGTCGACGAGCAGTGCCACCGCCAGCCAGGGTCGGCGGGGGTACGAACGGCCGTGAGCGTACTGCGTGATGCGTATGAGCAGTGGTGCGAGCAGCTGGGCGAGCGTCCTGTGTCGGCGAAGCGTCTTACCCAGGAGCTGCAGAGCCGGTTCGGTGTTGCCGATGCGCGGGGCGGCAAGGGGCAACGCTTTTACACCGGCATCGCGCTCCTGGACGTCGACGATCTCCAGACCGTTCTGGCCGTGGACTCATGATCCGCCGTGCTGATCGTTGCCGCGTCGGGGTGACAGGTGACAGATGTTCCGCACTTTCCCGGTTGACGGCTATCGCGCGCGGGCGCGCGGACAGGTGGTGCGCGCACGATGCCGGTCAGCTTGCAATGTCGGGCAGACCTGTCACCTGTCACCTGTTACGGGCTTGGCCGAAAGTGGACGTCTCACTGAGTCATCGTTGCCGATACGCCGGGTTGTGCCTCAGGAGGATCTTGCACCAGGATGTTCGGCATGGGGGGTCTGGAATACCGGCGAGGAATGCATCCGCTCGGCCTCGGGACGTGGGCCTACCTCAGGCCGCCAGGTACGTGGGGGTGGAGTAACTGCGGTCTGCTCGTCGCTGGCGCAGATGCGCTGCTGGTGGATACGCAGTTCGATTTGCCGTTAACGCGTGAACTTCTGGCAGCCGTCGCCGAGGTGGCGCCAGGGGTGGAGATAGGCACGGTGGTTACGACCCACGCGAACGGCGATCACTGCTGGGGCAACGAGCTTCTTCCGCGGGCGGAGGTTATCGGCTCGTCGGCTTGCGGCCACGGAATGGCGCACGAGGTGCAGCCGGCAGAGTTGGCAGCGCTGAGCGGCCCCGGGTCGCCGGCTACACCGCTCGGCGATTACATGCGCAGGCACTTCGGCGCCTTCGACTTCGAGGGCATCACGGTGACACCCCCGACGCGCACGTTCAGTGGTCAACTAGACCTGACCTTGGGAAACCGGCGGGTCGAGGTCATAGAAGTCGGGCCTGCGCACACCGACGGCGATGTGATCGTGCACGTGCCGGACGTGGGTGTCGTATTCGCCGGGGACATCTTGTTCATCGGCGGGCACCCGATTATGTGGACCGGGCCTATCAGGAACTGGATCATTGCCTGTGATCGGATCGCTGAGACCGGCGCGGACCTGATCGTTCCGGGGCACGGGCCTATCACCGATCAGGCTGGAGTTTCCGTGTTCCGCGGTTACCTTGAGTGGGTCGCCGGCTGGGCGCAGGAGGCTTACGCGGCGGGCATGCCGTACTGGGAGGCTGGCGCCCCGGAGAGGGTGCCCGCTGCGTATGCGAGGTGGGGTAACCCGGAACGGCTGGTTATCACCATGGCTGCCGCCTACCGGGAGCTGGGTGACGCTCCGCACGAGTTGCTGGATGTGCTCGCGAAGGTCGCTGCCGCCGAACCGGCATAGTCACTGGGCCCGCTCGGCCTCGTCCGGCTCGATCGGCACGAGCATCATCAGCCGGCTCGCTTGTGCACGCATCGGCGCGAAGGCGATTAGCTCGATCGGCTGCAGTCCGTTGTGCAGGGGCAGGTGCAGGTAGCGGTGGTCGCCGTCGGGGTGCGGGTAGGTGATCGGGTTCTGCTGGAAGCGCCGGGCGTCGGGGTTGACGTCCAGGATCTCTTCGATTACTGCGGCGAGCCGCTTGTTCTCCGGTTGCCGGGCCTGAGCGAACTGCATCTGGGCGAACATCTGCGGCCCCCAGTCGGTGTCCCACCTGTGACACTGCGTACGGGCTTCGGGGTAGGTGAATACCCAGCGCATGATGTTGTTCTCGTGGCCTTCGACCCAGGGGAACCAGCGGCTCATGTGCTTGTTGTAGGCGACGAGGTCCCAGGCTTCGTCGTTGACGTAGGCCGGCCAGGGTTGTGCGTCGACGAGGCGTTGGATCGTCGGGGTGGATCGCATCCTCGATTGATGGATCGTGATGGTCAACGCGTGTCCGGTGGCGAGGAAGAACAGCATGCTCTTCTCTGCCTCGTCTAGGCGGAGTGTGTAGGCCACGCGGGTGAGGAAGTCGTCGGAGTAGTTCTGCAGCACCCCCCGCTCGAGGGCGCTGTACCAGCCGACGCTGTAGCCGGTCAGCGCCGCGACGGTCTCTTTGCTTACTCGCCGGTGACGGCGCGAGCGAGGTAGCGCCGCGTGCAGGCCGGGAATCTCGTCAGGGTTGAGACGCATCCTCCAGGCGTTGACGTGGCGTGCGAGGTCATCACTGAGTTCCGGAGGAGTCTGGCGGGAGGTTGTTGTGTCGGTCGGTGGCTGAGCGGTCATCGCGCTTCCTCGGGCGTGGTCGCATGGATGCCAAAGTGTGAATGTCCTTCATGGAAAGATCGAACCTAGCAGCGTTGATCTATCGGTAAGGAGCCCTTTCCGAAAATGATCACTGCAGGTTGGCATGGACGGTGTTACGCCCGCTCCACTGCGTGACAAGCCGTCATTCCTAATTTCGGCAGTGTCACTGTGGATTTCACAGTGTGTGGGCAAACGCCGCCGCACGGTGCACGATATTGGCTTCATCACGGCGTTGCGGGCGTCCTCGATGGTCAAAGGCACTGTGACCAGCGGATCCAAGGTTCGGCCGCCACGCATGGCGGAAGGGGAATCATGGGTCGAACCGCTCTAGTTGTCGGTGGCGCGCGAGGCATCGGGCTCGCGACGGCGCACGAGCTGGTCAAGGACGGACACCGCGTTGCTGTCACTTACCGTGACTCGGCGCCGCCTCCAGACATCTTCGCCGTTCGATGTGACGTAGCCGACACTGCATCGGTCGATGAAGCCTTCGCCCGCGTTGAACGGGAACTGAGTGCCGTGGAGATCGTCGTGGTGGCGGCCGGGGTTACGCGTGACAAGCTGCTGATGCGCATGAACGACGAAGACTTCGCCGATGTTCTCGACACCAATCTGACCGGGGCGTTCCGTGTGGCCAAACGCGCCAGTCGGGCGATGGTGCGCGCTCGGTGGGGAAGGTTGATCTTCATCTCGTCGGCAGTTGCGCTTCGAGGAGAAGCCGGCCAGGCCAACTATGCGGCCTCCAAAGCGGGCCTCATCGGATTCGCTCGGTCGCTGACGCGTGAGCTCGGCAGTCGCAACATCACCGCCAACGTGGTCGCTCCTGGCTATACCGAAACGGACATGACCGCGTCGTTGACCGAAGATCAGCGCGAGCATATGCGTTCGCAGGTCCCGCTCGGCCGAGCCGCTCAGCCAGAGGAGATCGCCGCAGCAGTGTCCTACGTGGCCAGCGACAGAGCCGGCTACGTCTCCGGGGCCATCATCCCTGTCGATGGAGGAGCCGGCATGGGCCACTGAATCGTCCACTGGCGATCGGCCACATCACGGAAAGACCGACACCACCATGGGGGACGATGTGCTGAGCACCTGCGACGAACCGGCGGCGACACAGGCCGAGCACGCGGCATCGAGGTCAATCGGTTGCGCTCTGACGTCAGAAAGGGAAGGGGACGAAGCAGGAATGGTCCCGGCCAGAGCGGCCGACAACGAATCAGAGGACGATTTTACCTACGGTCGACGGCTGCGGCGGGCGCGGCTGGCCAAGCAGTGGTCTCAGCTGCAACTGGCGCATCGCATGCGCGCGATCGGCGGCCAACATCGCGGCGCCGCGACGCTGCACTCTCTGCTGATCATGATCAGTAAGTGGGAAAACGATCGCAAGCACCCCAACCAGTACAGCCTGCACCTGATCGCTGCCGCGCTCGAGATCGACGTCACCAGCCTTGGTCTGCCCGTCGATCGCGACTTCGTCTTCTAGCTGCGCGCAGACCCGCACAAGGCGCGGCCATTGGCATCGGGTGTTCGCCAGCAGGCAGCACCTGTCGACAGGTTGTCGTGCTAGCCGTCCTGCTTGACACCGCTGAAGACACCTAACGCCCAGACCAGCACGCTTGCATATGTATGTAACGCGTCCGGAAACTCCGCGAGCCGGCTCTCGCCACCGTCGTTGCCCACAGCGACGGTGGCGATGTCGTCATATGCCTCGGACGAGGCGCCCTGCATCTGGTTCGTGATCAGGTCGAGTAGATGCCGCCGAGCGTGAGTGATCACCGCGTTCTGCTCCGCGACAACTCGCGACTCGACGTCACCCTCGGTGAAACGCACGTCTGGCAAATACATCCCAGCCGCAGTTATGAGATCCGACGGCGCAATACGCTCCGACCCCGGAAGCGGCGGCGGGCCCCCAGCCGCGACCGCGACCGCCACTTGCGACGCGTACACGGCATAGACCGTACTGGCCCTGGCCAAGACGATGATCGCCTGCTCGAAGTTCTGATCGGCGAGGCGCTGGAGATCCGCGGTGACCTGTTGGAGTGGGGCGCCGACCCGACAATCAGCCCGCTGCGTCTCCAACGCGGACTCGACCTGCAGGGCGAAGGTCAGCGCCTGGTGCAGGTGAACGGCGGCATGGTTGCAGGCCGTACCCATCTCCAGCAGCGACATACGCACGTCCATCGGCAGCCGTAAGCCCATCTCGGGCTGCAACAGCTGGTGCGTTGCCAGCACCATCTGTAGCTGTCTCCCCTCTCTCAGGACCTGCGAGTGCGCGTCCACAGCAGACCTACCAGCTATTGCACGGTGCTGGTCCAGCTGCGCGGCACCGTGTCAAGAAGACCGAATGTGCAGCCAGAAGGACAGCCCCGGACAGCCCCAGTTAGCTACCCCGAACGCACGATGTCGCCCAGGGTCGAACTCGTGGCAAACGTTGGTCCGACTGTAGACGCGCACCCGCACAGATGGGGGGCACCCCCCGTCACGGGTGCATTCGTTCACGCACTCGAGGCGAGGCGGACCGCGTCGCAGCCCGCCGGTTCGCTGTTGGCCCGCGTTCCGCGTCGGCACCGCGGCGTCCTCCTGCGCCGCCTGCTCATCCTGGCCTGCCGACGCGCGGAAGCCGAAGCCCAACTCATCGCGCGCTGACTCATCCGATTGGGCTTCGCGCTCAGCCCTTCCTAGTTCGGCCCACGAAAGGTTCCCGACCATGCGCCTGCGTCACCTCCGCGTGCCGATCCCGCGTCTTTCGGCGGCGACGATGCAGGAGCTCGTCGAAATCACGGCGCAGACCGAGCTGACCGGCGCGCCCCGCGACGATAGCCAGGATCAACCCGGCACCGGTCACATCGTTGTTCCCCGGGCCCCACTCGCGGTCTTCGACGCCGCCGGGGGAAGCCCCATCGCGCGCATCCGACCGGTCTGGGCCGGCACCGAAGCATGGCTACCGGTCATTGACTGGCAACCAGGCTGGGTGCGAGTGCTGCTCCCGACGCGGCCGAACGGCGCGACCGGCTGGCTCGACGCCAGCCGAGTCACCACCGCCCGCACCCGCTACCGCATCCAACTGTCGCTGAGCGGCGGCACGCTCAGCCTGCTGCGCGGCGAGCAACGCGTCGGCGCCTGGCCGGCCAACCAGCACGCCAAGCACGACACCGTCGCTGCCGGGCGGACCTTCGTCCTGGCGAGCGTGCGTCGCGGGCCGGCAACACCACCGATGCTGCTACGTCTGGCCGTGCACCTGCACGACCGCGACGCCGGCCTGCTCACCATCCACCCCCGATCCAGCCCCGCAGGTGCAGCGGCTGCGAGCGGCGGTATCGGCGTTCCCGACGAGGCGATGGCCGCTCTGCACGTGGTGCCACCGGGATGCCTCGTGCACCTCGAGGCGCGCTGAGCCACCACCTTCTCGCACCTACTTCTGCATCCGATCACTACTTCATGGGGGACACAGCATGGCGATCACCGGGTGGATCCATCCCACACGGGATCTGCGCGACGAGCGGTCCGTCGTCAACACGATGGCCATCGCGCTCACGGCCGGGGCGTTGCGCCGCGATGTCGTCCGGCTGGCCCGGCGCGCCGCGTTCGCTCACCTCGGGTTGACTGGCGGCTACGCCGACTGGCGGCATCCCGAACGCCCCGACCCGGACCTGGCCGTGGCCATCGACGGGCAGCTGACCAACCGCGGTCATCTCGACGAACAGCTGTACGGCCGGCCGCGGCCGTTGTCGGGTGACGCCGAAGTGATCCTGCACGCCTACCGGGCGTGGGGAGCCGGCCTGGTCGACCGGATCGACGGCGCTTACGCCATCGCCATCTGGGACAACCTCGCCCGGCAGCTGCTGCTCATCCGTGACCCGCTCGGCGCGAAAACCCTGTTCTTCACGCAGGTCGACGGCGGGACCGTGTTCGCAACGCGGGCCACCGCGCTGCTGGCCCATCCGGCGGTCAAACCCCTCGTCGACGCCGACGGCCTCAACGAACTGCTCACCCTGGGTCCAGTCCGAACCCCGGGCCACGGCGTTGTAAACGGGGTGGCCGAGGTCCTGCCCGCCGAACTCGTCCAGGCGGATCCGAGCGGGCTGCGACGGCGCCGTTACTGGTACCTCGAGGCCGACGACCCCCGCCACGACGCCGCCACCGCCGTGCAGGTCGTCCGTCGTGCGCTGGCCGAGACCACCGCAGCGACCCGCACGCACCCGGCGAGCGCGGTGCTGCTGTCCGGGGGCGTCGCGTCGGCCGCCGCGGCCGTCTACGCCGCCGGAACCCGCGGTCACCGGCCCGCTGCCTGGACCCTCGCCCTGACCGACCCGCAGAACCCGCCATCCGATGTCGGCGCCGATCTGGACCTGGCCGCGCGCACCGCGGAGCACCTACGCCTGCGGCACAGCGTGCTCACCTTCGGCACGGACACGCTCCTCGAAACCGCGTACGCCGCGCACGAGGCCCTCGACTTTCCTGGTGAGGCCGGCGTGGATGCCGTACTGCTCGCGGGCCTTCGGCGGATCGCGGCCGCGGGTAGCACCAGCGTCGTGACCGGTGACGCCGCCAACGTAGTGTTCGGTGGCTATCGGTGGCTGCACGACCCGCTCACCCTGGACACCGACGACTTCCCCTGGCCCGGCGCCGGCGACCCCGCAGACATGCTGAACGCGGACGCGCGCCGCCATCTCATGCCCGAGGTGCATCGCCGGCACCGCTACGAGGAAGCCACCCTCGGCGTGCCGCATCTGACCGGCGCCGACGCACTCGGTCGACGCCGACGCACGATGGCGTATCTGACCCTCACCCGGTATCTACCGCACCTGCTGACCCGCCTGGGCCAGCTCGCCGACGCCGCGGGAGTCACCCTGCGCATCCCATTCGCCGACTGGCTGCTCGCGGCCTACCTGTTCAACACCCCGACGGGCCTGCGGCACCTGCTCGGCATCCCGAACGGACTGCTCCGCCACGCCGTCACCGACTACCTGCCGGCCGAGACCACGTGGCTTCGGCCACGCCAGTTCCCCAGCGCCGACCTGCTCGACGGATGGCAGCAGAGCCGCACGGCGCAGCTGCACGACCTGCTTGACGACCCTGATGCACCGCTGCGCCCGCTGCTGGACCGGGACCGCGTCGCCGAGCTGCTCGCCCGAGCTGCCGGTCCGATCAGCGACCGCCATGCGGCCACCATCGCCTACCTCGTCGACGTCAACGCCTGGTTGCAGCGCCACCACATCTCACTCACATGACCAAACCCCGACCCCTCCGAATTCGACTTGTAGGAGCATGCGATGAGACTCGACCCGTTCAGCGGTCCCTACAGCCGCGACCCCGCCATCACCTGGCGGCGCATCAACGCCACCCCCACGTCCATCAGTTACGACGACGACCTCGAGATGTGGCTGATCGCCGGACACGACAACGTACACGCCGTGCTGTCCGACACCACCCGCTTCAGTAACGCCGCCACCATGCTGCCGATCACCGCACTCACCGCCGACGCCGGCGACATCCTGGCCGGTCTCGACGCCCCGGCCGTGGCCGTTACCGCCGATCGCCCGCACCACCTGCGCACCCGCGCGATCCTGCGGGCGTTGATGCCCACCACCGCGGTCCGCGCCGAACAGCAGTGGGGGCCGCTCGTCGCGGCCCGTACCGACGAACTCATCACCGGCATGAAGGCAGGCGAGCCGACCGACCTCATGCACTTCGCGGTGCAGCTGCCGCTGATGGTCATCCACGATGTCCTCGGCCTGCCGACCACGGCCGCGCAGCAGGTCCGCGCCTGGACCGGCGACTTCGCCGACCTCGTCTGGGGCAAGCCCACCGCCGACGCTCAGATCGCGCACGCATACTCCAGCGTCGCGCTGTGGAGGCACTGCGCCGACATCGTCGCCAGCCGCGCCGACAGCGGCCACAACGGTCCCGGTCTGATCGGTGAGCTCCTGCGCTACCGTAACAACGACGACACCAACCTCACCATCGCCGAGGTCGCCGCCCTCGCCCTCAACATCGTCGGCGCAGGCTGGACCACCACCGCTGGCGCCCTCGGCAACGCCCTCGCCCAGGCCCTGGCCGATCCCAGCCGGTGGGCGCTGCTGGCCGACGACGAGCACTACCTCAACCTGCACGTCGAGGAAACCCTGAGGCACAGCCCCGCCATCGACGGCTGGCTGCGACTGACCACCACCGACGTCACCCTCGACGGGGTCACCATCCCCGCCGGCAGCCGCTGCCTGGTTCTGATCGGCGCGGCGAACCACGACCCCTCGGTGTACTCCGAACCGGAAGTCTTCGATCCCCGCCGCAGCCGCGGCGGGCAGCACCTCGCCTTCGGCGCCGGCCCGCACTACTGCATCGGCGCCGCCCTGGCCCGTCTCGAACTCACCACCGCGCTGCGCGCCTTGGCCCGCCGGCTGCCGGATCTCGGCTTGGCCGCCGGGTTCCGGCAGCAGTTCAAGGCCAGCGCGGCCCTGCGGCAGCTCACCAGCTTGCCCGTTCAGCAGCACCCGGCCGTTCGGTGCCCCGTCGCGCACGGCACCTCCGCGGCGCCGCGGCCATGACCGGGCACGGCATGAGCGACACCCGCCCGGCCGGCTCCGTCATCCGCCCCCGGGGCGCCGCAAAGGCGATGAGCGCGCACCTGCACGCTATTGAGGCGCGGCTGGCCGCTAACGTCTCCACGAACCTCGGGTTTCCCGCCGCCCGGGACATCGACTACCGGCCGCTGGCGCCCCTACTGGGTCATCTGCTCAACAACCTCGGCGCCCCCAACATCGGCCCGCGGTACCCGGACCATGTGCACGATCTGGAACGCGAAGCTCTCTACTTCACTGCCGAGTTGTTCCGCGCTCCGCCCGGCTGGAGCGGTCACCTCACCAGCGGCAGCACCGAAGGCAACCTGCATGGTCTGTGGCTCGGCCGCGCGAAACTCCCGAACGCCGTCGCCTACTACTCCAGCGCCGCGCACCACAGCGTGCCCAAGGCCTGCCACCTGCTCGGCCTACCCGCCGTCGAAGTCACCACGACGGCCACCGGCCAGATCGACTACACCGACCTGACCCGCCAAGCCGCGCGGCACCGCAGCCGACCGGCGATCGTCGTGGCCACCATCGGCACCACCATGACCGAGGCCGTCGACGACGTCACCCACGTCCACAACGCCCTGGACAGCGCCGGTATCCGTCACCGCCACGTGCACAGCGACGCCGCCCTCGCCGGCATCCCGCTCGCGACCACGCCAACCGGCCCGCTTTCGACTTGGCCGACGGCGCCGACAGCATCAGCCTGTCCGGCCACACGTTCTTCGGAACCCCGGTGGTCTGCGGGATCGTCCTCACCCGCCGCCAGCCCGACCAGCTCAGCCCCACCGTGCCGCCCCTCAACACCCACGACACCACCATCAGCGGGTCCCGCAACGGCCTCGCCGCAGCGATGCTGTGGCACGCGACCACGTCCCTCGGCACAGCCGGACACGCCGAGCGGACCCGTCGAGCCCGTGAGGTCGCCGCCTACGCCGTCCAACGACTGCACCACATCGGATGGCCGGCCTGGCACTACCCCCTGTCATTCACCGTGCTGCTCAGGCGACTTCCCGCCGACATGGCAACCAACTGGCCCCTGCCGAATGACGGTGACTGGTCCCGCATCATCTGCATGCCCGGCGTCGAGACATCGCACATCGACCAACTCGTCGCCACGCTGGCCGCGTCGAGCAGCAACTCAGATTAGAAGGTCCCGAGTCGCTATGCGTCACGTTCCGGCGAGGGCGAGGGTGAGGAACCACTGGAATCGCTGTGCGCTGCATTCCGCTACGAATTTACCGACCATTTTGTTCGTACTGTGAACGCAAGATGATCAGGTCCCGTTGGCACTCTTCCCGTTCTCCCTCATCCGACGCAAGACCAACGAGGGCGCTAAACGATTTCTCCGCCCGGTCGAAGTCCGCGCGTGCACCGTCGCGTTCAAGGCGTGTGACAAGCAGCGGCCCGAGCAGTTGATGAGCCCTCCGGATGCCGGGGCTAGTAATCCTCGGATGACGCAGAGCGCGTTCGGCCGAATCGATGGCGTCATCGACGTCAGACCCAGCCGCGGAGGGCATGAATCGACTACGCGACGCCGTGACGCCTGCTAGATCGAGCAGCCTCATCGGGTAGGCGGGGTCTTCGGCCGTCGTATGGTCGAGCAGCCGCACGAAAACGGCGACAACGGTATGTGCCAGGGCAGGATCCTGTGTCTTCAGCCACTGCGCGCGAACAGCTGACGCCTGACCTTGCAGGGCACGCAGCAAAGCCGTCGGCTCGTCCGTCTCGGCGCCGCCCGCGATGGCGTCATCGACCTCTCGGCGCAGCTCGGGTGCGACATCACCCCCGTTCGCCGCATGCATCCACACGGCGAGAGCAACGTACGCGTGCGCGTCCTGCGGACTCGCCAATTCCGACACGCGCAGGCGATGCACCGCGATGACGTCGGCCAACACACCGACCGGCAGCGCGGCACCCTGACTGCGCCGCAGCAGGATCGCATCGACTGCCTGTGAGGTGTCGACGAGCGCTTGGCCTTCGAGTGCGGGACCCGCGTCCCGGCGGTCCACACAGTCCTTGACACGGCGGCGCAGCCGCACTTCAGCGGGGAAAGACGCTTCTCGGCGCCGCCAGAAGGCCACTGGCCGAGGCTAACCGTCACCGGCAAGCCGGTCCAACGCTATCGCCGCAGTACCCCTGACTCGGTAGCAACACCTCCACTGAGCCCGGCCCCATCTCGGCCGGCCATGGACCCCTGCTGCCAAGCCCTCGGACAGCAGTTACCTGCCCGGCCATCCACAGAGAACGTTGGTTGGGTTAGCCCAGGACAGCGCTGGACAGCCCCGGACAACTGACGTCGTTACCGCGGCCAAGGCAGGGTGGATGGCGTGACCGATCCGCATTTCCGCGAAAACATTTGCGGTCGGGCGACGAACGATGGATATGCGTCCGAGGGGGGCGTCGTTCGTCGCCTCGGGTATTGATTCACCGATGCGCTGAAGAACGTTGTCGGGCGAATTCCCCGCGCTGCTCGGGTCACCGGCCGGTATCGGCTGCCTTTCGCTGACCACGTGCGATTGCCCCCATCAATCGCACGTGGTCAGCCAACAACGTGACGACACCCGAACCCAATCCGAGGGGATGGATGGTGCTCTCGATCGCCGCGCCGGATGCGTCACCCGCTGACGAGACGGTAGCGGCCGGCCACGCACGCCCGGTGAACCAGCCGCTCGTCGTACGAGCGCGTGCAGTGCCCAGCGAGCTCGGACCGGCAGACATCGCGGAACGGGCATGGTTAGGAGCCGCCGCGCTGCGTCCTGCCGCGATAATCGCGGTGTCGTCCGCCGACGGCGGAGTCGGCCGCTCCACGCTCGTCGCCGCGCTCGGCGATCTGCTGGCCCTCGCTGTGCCTGGACCGGTCGTCGCCGTCGACATGCACCCCGTGCCCTGGGGAGGCCTGGGCGAACGCATCGGCCGGTCGAACGCCGGGACTATGTGGGACGCGGTTCGCGACCTGCATACCCTGACCAGCCGCCACGAGGTCGAGCGGTGGACCCAGCGCAGCCCTTCGGGGCTGCTGGCGCTGGTCGGGGAAACCGAAGGGCAGGGCCGGCGACCGCCACGTCACGACGAAGCCGCGGCGGTCGTCGAGGCGGTGCGCCGGCTCTACCCGCTCACGATCTGCGACGTCATGCCCGCCCTGATCGCCGGCGTGTGGCGCACCCTGGCCGCCGCATTTGCGCCGGTGCTGGTGGCGCGAGCGACCGCCGACAGCCTGCACCACACGATGAGGCTGCTCACCCACCTTCGGGCGGCCGGAAACAGTGCCGTGGTCGACCGAACAGTGCTGGCCGTCGTCGCCGCCTCTCCGGCTACCGGCCGCACGGTGCGTGCCGTCCTGCAGCAAGCAGCCACGGTCGTTCCCGACGTCGTCTCGATCCCTTACGACCCGCAGCTCGCCCGGCCCGAGCCGGTCGACGCGCGGCGCCTGAAGAAGCAGACGCGGACCGCGCTGGTGCGGCTGGCCGACGCCGTCATCGGGCGGTGCGCCGATCCCCGGGTCGCCTTACCCGTCGCCGCCCGGAAGGAGCGCGCCTGATGATCTCCACGCTGACTGCTTGGCTCGCCGTGCGGCTACCCACCGAAGCCCAGCACCTGTTGGCAGCGCCCGGGCCGGCGCCGACGCCGTCGAACGGCCCCGGCGGGTTCGACTGGGGTCGCGTGCACCCCGACGGCTCAGCGATCCCCAAGTCGGGGATCTTCTACACGATCATGAACGCCGTCATGTGGCTCGGCGGCGTGGCCGCGTTCTGCGGTCTGGTCGCCGGAGCCATCGCGTTCGGCGTCGGACCCATTTTCGGCGCCCACATCGTCTCCGATCGCGGCAAGAGCATGATGTGGCGCAACGGCCTGGTGGCGATCATCGTGGGTTCGGCCACCGCCATCATCGCCGGGCTGCTGGTGCTGTGACCGCGGCGATGCACGCGATCCAGGCCGCCCAGGCGGGCTCAGAGCATCGCACCTCTCGTCGGGCGGGGATCGCGCGCGGACTGCTCCTGGTCGCTGTCTGTACTGCGGTGCTGCTCGGCGGCGCGGTCCGCGTCGAGGCGGCCCCCGCCCCGAGCCCCGCCCCGTCGAGCCCGGTCGTGGATGCGGCGTGCGCAGCGAAAGCGCCCGGGTCGGTCGCGTGGTGCATGCCGTGGGCGGTGCACGTCGACAAGCCCACCGGCCCAGGCCGCTCGCACTGGATCACTCAGTGCAGCAAGGCGATCAGCGGCGCCGACAAACAGTCGTGCGCCGCCGCGTCGATCAGCCTGAGCAACAGCCCGCGCGACGGGACCGCTTCGGTGCTGATGGACGGCCCGAGCACCGGCGCCGGGCCGAAAGGGCTGATCAACTGCGCCGCCCAGCTGCCCGTCGGCTACAACCCCAGCCTCCACACGCAGCCGGCCCACGACCTCAAATACAACCTCTGCCAGCAGCAGATCTCCACGTGGGCGACGCAGATGTACGACC
The DNA here is from genome assembly GCF_016464385.1 of Nucisporomicrobium flavum. GTDB lineage: Bacteria > Actinomycetota > Actinomycetes > Mycobacteriales > Micromonosporaceae > Actinoplanes > Actinoplanes flavus_A. Next base: position 116,659 of record NZ_JADMLH010000018.1, read on the forward strand.
CGGACCCCAAACCGCCGGACTGCCCGGTCGCTGACGTCCGCTGCAAGGTGCAGCGCAACGCGGATGAGGCTCTGGCGTCCGGTGTGCGCAGCGGCATTCAAGGGCTGGTGGACATGGCGGTGCAGGGCGTGGTGTTCCTGCTGTCCAAACTGGCCGGCTGGGTTTTCAAGGTCACCGCGATCTCGTCACCGGACACCGCGTTCTACTCCACCTACAACTCCCTCGCCGGCGTGATGGTCGGGCTGATCTTCATCTTCTTCGTGATCTCCACGATCATCAACGGGTTGCGCACCACCGCCGGGCCCAGCCCGGTCGCATCTTTGGGCGGGCTCGTGCGGGCGGTGCTCGGTGTCACCTTCGCCGGCGGGCTGGCCTACACGATCGTCGCTGCCTGGGACCAAGCCACCAACGCGGTCATCGACGCGAACGCCCGTACCCCGTACGACCCGTCGACCCTGGTGACCAGCTTCAGCAACCTCACCGGCGGCGCCGGAACGATGTTCATCGCGCTGCTGCTGGCAGTGCTGGCGATCATCGGCCTGCTCCTGCTGTTCGTGATCATGCTCTTCCGCGGTTTGCTCGCCACCGGCGCCGCCTTGTTCGGCGCCGTCGCGATGTCCGGGCAAGCGATGCACGAGACCCGGCACTGGGGACGCCGCTGGTTCTGGACCGTCAACGCCCTCGCGTCGTCGAAGTTCTTCATCGCCGAACTGTGGATCTACGGCTCCCGGGCCGCGTACGGGTCGGACGACCTGATGAACGCGCTGCGCGGAGTGCTGCTGATCTGGCTGATGGTGGTCGCGCCCTGGATCCTGCTGCGGCTGACAACGCTGTGGGACGGCTACCTGTCCGACGTCAACGCCCACGGCATCCTGTCGAGCGCCGGAGGCCCGCTGCAGGTAGGCGCCGACGCCGTCGAAGGGTTCCGCGCCGGTGCCGCCGACGCCAGCGGTATTGGAAGTCCGGCCTCCGGTGCCGCCGGCGTCATGAATGAGAACGCCGCCAACATGCCGACCAGCCCGGTCGAGGCCGCCGAGAGTGCTACCGGGATCGGTGACGGCAAAGGCCGGCAGGTGGCCGACGCGGCGTCGACCGGCGCCGACGGTGGGCAGGTCGGCGAAACCGCCAAGGACGCCGGCAGCGAGGAACAGGGCAACGACGGAGCCGGCGAGACCCCGAACGGCGAGGAAGCCGACGGCATCCAGTCAGGCGCGCACAGCGCGCAGCACGACATGGCGTCCGGGCAGCTCACCGCTCCCGGCGATGCCACCGGCTCGCAAGGGTCGCTGCCGATCACCCCGGGCGGGGCGCAGACCGCTGACCCAACCGGTGGCGCCACCAGCGACCTCACCGGCAACCCAGCCGGCGGCGGTGGCGGAGCCGGCGACAGCGGCATGGGGGCGGACAGCCCGTCGCAGCAGAACTCATCGGCTGACGGTGAGCAGTCCGGTGGCCGCCCGGGCGCCGCAGCAAGCAGCGGCGATGGTGCTGCTGCCGCCGCCTCCGAAGTGCCCATCGTGCCGATCTAGCCCGAGCCTGACGAAAGAGATGAACCGATGAAATTCCAGTTCCCGCCGCGCTCGACGCGCGGAGCGGTCCTCGGGTTCGCCTGGTCCCAGATCGCCCTGGTCATGGCCGGCGTCATCGCCGCCGTCGTAGCTCTCAACCTGCTGGTCGCTGGCCATCGCGGCGCAGCGGTCGGCGCGCTGGCGGGCTGCGTGCTGCTGGTGACGCTCGGGCTGCTGCGGTTCAAGGGCCGCCGGGTGACCGAGTGGGCGCCGGTCGTCGCCGGAGCTCTGCTGCAACGCCGGTCCGGGCAAAGCGACTACCGCGGTGGCCCGTACGCGCCGAACAGCGTCGAGCAGTGGATGGATCTGCCCGGCCCGGCCGCCGCCTACGTGTGGCTCGAGGCGACCGCCGCCGACGGCACCACGCAGATCGGGTTGCTGCACCACCGCCGTGAGAAGACGGTGACCGCGGCCCTGACCTGCTACGGCACGAACCTCATCCTGGCCGACCGCGACACGCAGGCGCAGCGGCTGACCGACTGGGCGCAGCTGCTCAACATCCTCGGCAGTGAGTACGCCGACGCCGGCCTGATCCGCTGGTCGGTGACCTCCCGCGCGGTGCCGGACACCGGCAACGCCGCCCAGCGCTTTCTGGTCAACCGGGCCGTCGACACCAGCAGCGACGCCTACCGGTCGCTGGCACAGCTGACCGCGGCGGCGGCACCGGCGGCGCAACGCCACGAGATCTACCTGTCGGCGGTGTTCGACATCGCCCGGCTCTCGGGCGAGATCGCCCAGGCCGGTGGGACGGACGCGGCGATCGCCGCGGTGGTGCTGGACCGGCTGACCGGTATCGAGTCCGCCGTCATGGAAGCCGGGATCACCACCGGCGGGTGGCTGTCGCCGCGTGCGTACGCCGGCATCATCCGCACTCAGTTCGACCCTGACGATCAGGAAGTCGTTGACCTGCGTGCCAGCACCATGCCGACCGATAACGGTCCGACGGCGGCGGGAGTTGAGCCGCGGCTGGCCGGGCCGGTCGCCGCCTGCACCGTCGGCTGGACCACCTACCAGCACGACTCGGCGTTCTCGCGAACGCTGTGGGTGGCGCAGATGCCCCGTCAGCTGGTCGCGGCGACGTGGCTGAGCCCGCTCTACATGCGCACCACGTGCCGGCGCACCGTCACCCTGGTCGCGCAGCCGGTCCCGGCCGCGGTGGCGCAGCTGGCCACCCGCAGGGAGAAGGTGTCCCGCGCCGGCGACGAGGTCACCAAACGCAAACTACGGCTGGTCCGCACCGCGCGGGAGGACGACGAGGCCCGCGCGGTCGAGCAGATCGACCGGGAGCAGGCCGCCGGACACGTGCGCTACCGCTACGCCCTGCTGGTCACCGTCACCGCCACCACCGTGCCCGACCTCGACCGCGATGTCCGCTCGGTCAAACGGATCCTGTCGCGGGCCGGGTGCGAGGCCATCGTCCTGGCCGGGGAGCAGGACCAGGCGTTCGCCGCCGGAGCGCTGCCCTTGGCGCGCGGGTTGAAGCCGGCCCGGGGGTGGTCCGCGTGAGCCGCCGAGTCCTGCCCCGCGAAGGCTCCCTCGCCGACCGCATCGAGCAGCGGGCCGCCGCCCGCGACCTCGCCCGCGCGCAGGCCGCACTGGAGCGGGAACAGCGCACGCTGGCGCGGCAGGAGGACCGGCTGCTCGGGCCGGTGCCGGTCGGCCCGCGCGGTGCCTACGGCCGCGCGGCAGGGCGGGTGTTCTGGCAGATGCAACTACCGCCGCTGACCACCACCTCCGCCCAGCTGTGCAGCGTTTATCCGTTCGTGTCCGACCCAGGCTTGCCGGTCGACGGGCCGCTGATCGGCCTGGAGGTTTACAGCCGCAGCGCATTCACTTTCAGCCTGCACGAGCTGTACCGGGCGAAGGTCATCACCGCCCCGAACATGGTCGTGACCGGCGAGATCGGCTCGGCCAAGTCGTCGCTGCTCAAGACCCTGGCGTTCCGCGGAATTCCGTTCGGGACCCGATTTTATGGCACCGATTACAAGGGCGAATACGAACAGCTCGCCGCCGCTGCCGGCATCGCACCGGTGCGGATCGGCCCCGGCCTGGGCGTGATCATGAACCCCCTGGCCGGGATTCGCCGCTACCCGCAGCAGACCGAGGCCCAGTGGCGGCAGTTGCAGCGCTCGCGCCGGCTGCTGCTGCTCGAAGGACTCCTCGAGATCCAGCTCGGCGGCCCGCTGCAGGAAGCCGAACGCTCGCTGCTGGAGTACGCCGTCGACGCGGTCACCCGCGAACACGACGCCTCCGCCGGCCGGCTGGCCACCCCCACCCTGTCCGCAGTGCTCGCCGCGACCGGCGACCCCACCTTGTGGCAGCACCGCCTCGACCAGCTCGCCTACCCCGTCGACACCTTCGTCACCGACTCCCGCCGGGTCCGCCTGGCCCTCGAACGGCTCATCTCCGGAGCGCTGGGCGGGGTGTTCGACGGCCCGGTCGAGTCCAACGCCCGCCTGGACTTCACCCAGCCCGGGGCGATCCTGGACCTGCGCACCATCCGCGCCTCCGATCAGATGACCGCGATGGCGATGACCTGCGCCCAGTCCTGGCTGGAGACCGAGCTGTCCGCGCCGGACGCCCCACCGCGGGTGTGCTTTTACGACGAGTTCGCGCTCATCGCCCGGCACCTGCCGCTGATCCGCCGCATGCGCGAACAGCTGAAGCTGGCCCGGGCGCTCGGCATCGCCAACGTCCTGGCCTTCCATCGCTTCTCCGATCTCGCGGCGTCCGGGTCGGCGGAGTCCGAACAGGTCCGCATCGCCCGGGGCCTGATCGAGGACTCCGGTGTACGCGTGTCCTACCGCCAGGCCACCGGCAGCCTGGAACAGGCCCGCGAATTCCTCGGCACCTCCGACGTCGAGACCGACCTGATGCGCTACCTGCGCCAAGGCGTCGGCCTGTGGAAGATCGGCACCCGCTCCTTCGTCGTCAAACACCAGCTGTCCCGGCTGGAGACGGCGATGGTGCACACCGACAGCCGCATGGAAGCCGACGAGCCGGCCGCACCGGTCGACGGCGCCGACTACGACGCCCGCCTGGCCGCCGCCACCGACGCAACGGCCGCGTGATGGCCCGCCCGCCGTTGTCCTCACCCGGGCACCGCCCGCCCCGCCAGGGCCGGGCCCGCGCCGACATCCTCGGCCGGCTCATCCTGCTCGTGCTGTTCGCCGTGATGGCCGTGGTCGGCGTGGTGTCGCTGTGGACGGCCGGTCAGCTGTCCGCCCTGCTGACCCACCACCATTGGGCGGACACCACCATCGGGCAGACACCCGGGGTCGTGGTCCGCCTCACCGCGCACCTGGACCAGCCCGCCGACGCATGGCCGGCCAACGCCCGCCCCGATATCGGCGGGCCGTGGTTGTTGTATCCGCTGTGGGCGCTCACGTTCTTCGGCATCCTCGCCGGGATCGGCGCACCGGCGCTGCACGTGGCCAAGACCAGGATGCGGCGCCACGGGTTCGCCACGAATGCCGATCTGCACCGGACGCTGACCGCTGACGCGGTCAGCAAGCGGGCCGACGTCGTGCGCCCCGGCCTCACGATCGTCGACATCGACGACGAGCTCACCCGTGCCGCGAAGACCGCCCGCCGCCGTGATCCCCTCGAGGTCGCCCGGTTCCTGGGTAACGACGCCACCAGCGGCCGGCCGCTGTACCTGGCCAACGAATACACCCTGCTCGCCGCCGCAGTGCCGCGCTTCGGTAACAAGACCACCCGGTACGTGATCCCGGCGGTCGCCGACGCCCGGGGTGCGGTCATCACCACCTCGACCCGCCTGGACGTCGCGGAGATCACCTACGACCACCGGGCCGCGATCGGCCCCACCCACATCTTCGAGCCGCAGGGCGAGATCCGCGGCGTGCCCCGCATGGCGTGGTCCCCGATCGAAGGCGCCGACGACCAGATCGTCGCCATGCTCAGGGCCAACGGCTTCGCCGCCGGCTCCGGCATCGGCGACGAAAGCGTGGAGAACGGCAAGTGGTTCCGCGACCAGGCCGCCACCATCCTGCGCGGGCTGCTGCACGCCGCCGCCCTCGACGAGCACGCCACCATGCTCGACGTCCTGGCCTGGTCGCAGAACCCGGCGAACTCGCGGCCCGAGCGGATCCTGCGGGCGCACGGCGTCGACTCGTGGGCCGACCGGCTCGCCCGGCACCGCGAAACCAGCGGTAGGGCCCGCGACACTATCCAAACAGTCGTCTCCGGCGCCCTGGATGCGTTCAACGACCCCCGCGTCCTGACCGCCTGCTCGCCGCCGCGCGGGACTCAGTTCAAGCCGGTCGACTGGCTGCGCGAGTCCGGCACCATCTACCTGGTTGGCACCCGCGACGCCCAAGCGCTGATCGCGCCGCTGCTCGCCGCCCTGAGCGAGGACATCCTCTACCAGGCGAAACGTCTCGCCCTGACCGCGCCAGGCGGGCGGATCGAACCGACGCTGTACTTCATCGGCGACGAGATCACCAACATCGCCCCGCTACCCTCACTACCCTCGCTGATGAACGAGGGCGGCGGCTCCGGCATTGCCGTCAGCATTTTCGCGCAGAACCTGCACCAGCTGCGCGAACGCTGGGGCGACAAGGGCGGCCGGGCCATCGCCGACTCCGCCAGCGCCCGACTGCTCATCGGCGGCAGCAGCGACGTCACCGGCATGCGCGACGCCCAAGCCCTGGCCGGGCAGGTCACCGACATCACCTCCAGCCACTCCTGGGGCAGCGGCCGAGCCTCGGTCAACGAAAGCACCCGCCGGGAGAACCTGCTCGATCTGGCCGACCTGCGCACCCTGCCCGAAGGCCGCGCACTGGCCCTGGTCGGCAACCTCCCACCGGTCGAGCTCGCCGTACCGGCGTGGTGGGAACGCCCCGACGCCGGCGAACTGACCGCAGGGCGCGACGCTTTCCGCAAACGACTCGCCGAGGCCGCGTGATGGACGCCTTCGACTTCCAACTGCCCGACGACCCACCCGCGGACATGGTCGCCGTCGCCCAGCTCGCCGCCACCGTAGCCCGGCTCACCGAGGCCGTCGACACCCTGCACCAGCAACACCTCGCCCTTGCCGACACCGTCAGCCGAGGCCAGAACACCGGACCGCGCAAAGCCCCGCTGAGCATCCCGTGGCCACTGCGCTGGGCCGAACTCGACCGCGACGCTGCCGCGCAGGCGTGGGCCTGGCTGATCGACTGGGTCGGCTGGGCCGTCGACCGCTACCAGCTCGTCGAAGAAATCCCGGCCTGCTGGTACCAGCACCCGCCACTGATCGAGGAACTGACTGGGCTCGCCGCCGCCTGGCACACCGCCTACGACGACGCCGCGCCGGCAGACGGGCCGCTGCTGTGGCACGAACGCTTCGCCCGCGCCCGCCTGCGGCTGCGCGACTGGGACGACTACACCCGCTGCCGCAACGGCACCCACGACGACCGGCACCTCGACCTCGACTGGCCCGACGAGTGGCGCGAGGCCGCAGTGCTGGTCGCCGACGCCGACCTCACCGACCGGCCGAGTACCGCGCCGGCCGGCAGCCCGCAGAAGCCGACGTCATGACCATGCCCGCCGAAGTCACCTCGGACAACGCCTGGGACCGCCTCACCACCGTCCTGCGGGCCATGCACCGCGACGCCGACGAGCTCTACCAGCGCATCACCGAACCCGAAACCGACGAACAAACACCGCAACCAGAGGAGACCGAAACCGTGAGCGACGTAGACGCCGAACACCAGACCGAAGCAGAGGCGTTGTCGGTTGCGTCCAATCTCATTTCCAGCTTGCTGTATCTACGCGGACAGGAACCTGCGCGCTCCGAGGCCGAAGCCGACGACCGCGCCGCCGAATACGCCGACGAGGAACGCGCACGCCTCGACGCCGAAACCGACGGCCGCCTCGACGGCGACTACGACACCGACGCCTATGACGAGCCCGGCCTGGAGGACTGATGCCCGGCCACACCACCCTCGCCCACAGCGACGACGTCACGCATGATGCGGCCCTCGGCCCAGCCGCTGGTGACTATCTGCGCTACCTCGACATCCTGCGCGCGCTCGACGACCAAGGCGCCGCCGTCAACAGCGCGTTACTCGAGGCGCACACCGCCGGCACCGCCCAGCAACGCCAGGCCGCGCTGACCACGCTGCACACCCGGCTGCGTGACATGGCCGCCACCGCCAACGACGCCCTCGGCAGCTGGCCCGAACACGGCGACCTACCGACATGAGCCGCCGGCGACCGACCGCCGTCTGCGGTCTCGCCCTGGCCGTGATGGCAGGGTGCAGCCCGGCCGGCAGCTCCACCGCACCGGTCGAGCCAGCGGCAACCGCAAGCAGCGGTCATGCTGCTGCGGTCAGCGGGCCACGCCGCAATGCCGCTTTGCTCGCCGCCTTCACCTACGTCCGGTTGTGGGCCCGGCCAACGCTCGACCCCAAGGCTTGGCATAGCGGCGTACAGCCGATGGCGACACCGACCTACGCGCAGCTACTCGCACACACTGACCCGACACGGGTGCCCGCCCACGCTGTGACCGGCAGCCCGCTCCTGGTGTCGGCGGACACAACCACGGTGGTCGCGGACGTGCCGACCGACGCAGGACTCATCCGCGTCACCGTCACCAGCACCAGCGGGCGGTGGCTCATCGACGACGCACGTCCGGCGCCCACACCATGACGCAGCAGAACCGGATGACCGATACCGCTGGCCCTCGAGTCGCGTCATCAGGCACTGCTGCCCGCACACCCCGGCGGCGGCCATGACCAACCGCGCTGTTGCCCTGGTGGTGGCCGCCTTGCTGCTGGTCGGCTGCTGCCTCGGCGGGCCGTTGTTGGTGCTGACCGCCGTCAACGACGAGTGCGTCCCCGCCCCGGCGATGTCGGTAGCGAGCAGCCAGCCCGCGGGGCAATGGGACGCCGAGCAGCTGGTCAACGCGCGCACGATTGTCAGTGTCGGCGCCGAACGGCGCATCCCGGCGCGCGGCCAGATCATCGCGCTCGCGACCGCCATGCAGGAGTCCGGGCTGCACAACCTGCCCGGAGGGGACCGCGACTCCATCGGCCTGTTCCAGCAACGTCCCAGCCAGGGCTGGGGAACGTCGGCTCAAATCAGCGACCCGGTCTACGCCGCCGGCAAGTTCTACGACAAACTCGCCACCGTCCGCGACTGGCAGACAATGCCGCTGACCGGGGCCGCGCAAGCCGTCCAAGGCTCCGCTCTCCCGAACGCCTACGCGAAGTGGGAAGACGACGCCACCGCACTCGGCCAACAACTCGGAGCAGATCCCGGCAGCACGGCGGAGTGCTCCGCCACGACGGCCGGCGCGGCGGATGCGGTCACGCGCAACCCCGACGGCTCATGGCCGGACGAGGGCTGCACCATCCGCCCCGACCCGACCACCGGCTCCGGCTGCCTGACGCCACGGACGTTGCACCTCGTGCAACAGGCCAAAGCCGCGGGGTTTCCGGAACCGGGCTGTTACCGCGTCGATGACCACGGCGAACACCCCAAGGGCCGCGCCTGCGATTTCATGATGACCTCCGGCGGCGAAGCATCCGGAGCCCAGAAAGCCCGGGGCGATGCTATGGCTGCTTGGGCCGTCGCCAACGCCGATCGCCTCGGCGTCAAGTACGTCATCTGGTTCCGCCGCATCTGGACCCGCTCTGAAGGCTGGCACGCCTACAACAACCCCTTCGGCGGCGACGATCCCTCCGGATGGCACACAAACCATGTCCACATCAGCGTCGAGTAAAGACAGCAAAATATTCTCTAATGATGATGCATTCTGATCGATGACTGGACATCATTGACTTTCTTCTGGGATGACCACATTACTTAGCGAATCCAGCGCCCACTCAAGCGGTGCGCCTGTCTTGACTGCTGGGAGTAGATCGGCAGCCAAGGGGGCAGGGAATCGATGATCCTCGAAGAACGTCCGTACGCGTTCAACTAGAACTGTCTTGTGCGCTTCGATTGCCAACTCCGAAGGCGCACCTGGGGAGGTGTCTCTACTCAGTTGTATTGCCGACCGTAGCCTCTCAGGGGCCGACTCTTCCGATTCGACTTCGTCGAATATTTCTTTGGCGTCGTCATCTGCAAGCAATCGATAGACTTCATCCAATGTTAAATCTTGAATCAGCGCTTCGTTTTTTGCTGTTGACAACGACGCGGCCACTCGTCGAGCGGTTAACTCGCTTGAGTTCCGCCATCCGGGCGTGCTGACTGATTTCATGTTCGTAGAATACTGGTCTACAGGATGGGTGCTGCCCGGAATGGCAAACGTAAAGAGGAGGCTTCAGCTACTCACCTTTAGATGGCGGCAGGACCCCGCGCCGCAGGAGTGCGCGACCGGCTGCCAAGGTGCTGTGGATCTGCTGCGCAGTGATTGGGATCGAATCTTCGCCGCTGCGTCGAACGATGCTGATGTACGCGCCCTCAACCCGGCCACCAACGATTGCGCCATGCACGAGGAATGGCTTGAGTTCTTCTTCCTGCGGGGGGATGGCAATGATCACCAGACCACTTTCATTGCTAATCTCGACGGGCTCGACTCTTAGGCCGGTAGGAAATGGGAAGAGTCGGTTCTCGATGGCTTGACGATAGCGTCGTACGTCTCCTGCGTTGATGGGTACGGGCTTGACGGCCTTGATGACTTCTCCACCGGATACCTTCGAAGTGTTCATCCCGACGATCACTACACCGCCCTCTTCCGCGTTCGCGAAGCGAGCGACGGACTCGGCGAGCGAAATCTTCCCGTGTGGTGTCGTCAAGTCATAGTGATGCGACTTGACATCAAGCCAAGGCCCCTCCGGCTGCCCTACGAGAAGATCAGCGCGCCCGCCCAGTACCAGGTCTAGGACTGTATCTCTCGCAATCAGACCGGCTCTGGCTGCATCGATCAATGTCGTTACGTTTTCACCGATCTGAAAGAGGGTCTCAAGGGTCTTGCCTCGCGTCGATGTTGTGAGCAGCACCTCGTGGATGAACGGAGGTGTCGTGCGGTGTCCAATCTTCGCACTCACCAGCATCGCGTTGTGACGCTTTAGAAGCGGCTCAATTAGGGAGGCAATGCGAGCGTGAAGGGCGGCGTCATCCTCAAGATAGTCGTCCGTTACAACGTCGCATTGCACGGCGAGACGCTGGCCATCGGGCATGCAGAAGGAGATCGCCTCGACAATTGACTCCTTCGGCTCGTAAATATCGTCGGGAGCCGTATCAATCAACACTGATTCAGGCCAGCCTTGGACCTCAAGTGACCATCTGAAAGCACGGGCAAGATCTGTTGCGGTCGTTGCCCGGAGATCGTTTCGTTTGATGATGATCGAGTCGCCGCCGTTGTGCCGCCGCCGTTCTTCGCCGAAGTACCAGGCGTAGGGATCTGCGTCGTAGCGCACAGTGGTTGTCACGCCTAACAGGCTCGCACACACTGGCCGGCTCTTTCGACTTGCTGGCCTGTTGCGCAGGCCCAACCCCTCACATCATTAGGACATCCGTCGGCTGGTGCCGCGCGCTCGTTTCATCCTTGCCTCCCGCGCTCGGGACGCGGACATGGACAGCGTCGAGATCGGCGATGACATGTGCGTCAGCGAGTTCGCTGTCGACCTTGGTCCCGGTCTCATCGGCTGCGTTGGCCAAGACACGGCCGTGGGCTCGCGCTTGTCGCGCATGGAGCTGTCCTGCGCGTCGCTCAGCACTCGTGCCAAGAGTTTTAGATGCTGTTCATCGCGGGCGAGCTTTTCGACGAACATCTCGAACTCGTCCTCCTCGGCGCTGGCCGCCTGAGCCGCGTCAGCGAGGTTCTCGGCGGCGTTGACCATTCGCTGCTGGAAGGAACCGCTTGTCCAGACATACGAAGGCACGAGCGAGCACAGGGTCACCGTCGCCCGGCTAGAGCCCCAGCCGGTCCCGCAAACCAAGTAGCGGCACAGACTTCCTCCGCAGCGGCACGAGCAGCCAGAGCCCGGGATTTGATCGTCATATTCGCCGGCCATTCATTAAGTATCGGACGGCGGCGGCAACGGTACCGAGCACAAGTAGCAGGACGATCGATGTCCGCTGGCTTCCGGCCTTCACGACCACCCTCTTCGGTTAGCGGAGACGTTGGGCCTGGTACCGCCGCCAACCTACGGGCCAAGGGACAACTGGGGACAGCTGGAGACAGCTACTCCGAGGCGTTGTCCCACCGGCAGGGTCGTTGCTGTGGTTGCTCGGACTGACGACTCGGATTGCCTAGGTCCCGGACGAGCGTGGGAATACCTGACCTCTCTAGTAGCGCCGGTTCCTGGCAGCGACGCAGCCCTCGTCGCCTCGTCGGGTGCGGAGCTGGTCCGGGGGCAGCGGCCTTGCAGTCTTGGCTCCGCCACCGACAGCTTGCTTGCGGCGACGGAGAAGTCCGACGCCACGAGGGATCGGCCACACGGCTCGACTCGCTCAGACCGTTGGAATATTCGCACTTCCCGGCAAATCGCCGTCCCTCGACCGCCTTCACCGAACGACCCCGAAGGAGCAGCGCATGCTGTCCAACACCATCCCGGCCATCAACCAGGACTTCCGGAGGCCGCGAGCTCGTCACCTCCTGACGCCTCTCACCGTGGCGATGGCCCTCATCCTGGCCGGCCTGGCGCTGGTCATGCCCGCGGCGCACGCGCAACCGCCATCGAAGGCACTGCCGGGATGCACCCGGCACGACCTGAGCGTCACGCTGACCCCCAGCCCCGGAGCATCGCAGTACCGGCTCGCAGGATGGCTGTGCCAGCCGGCCCGCACGACCACGACCGTGCAGCTGCTAGTCCCCGGGCTCACCTACACCCACCGCTACTGGACCGGCATTGACCAGCGCACCGACTACACCGCCGCAGCGCGAGCCGCCGGTGACGCCGTCTACCTCGTCGACCGCATTAGCACCGGCGCCAGCGACCGGCCACCCGCAGACCAGGTCACCACCACCACCGAAGCAACCGTCACTCACCAGGCCGTCCGCGCGCTGCGCGACGGCACCCTCGGCCGGTTCACCCGCGTCGTCGGGGTCGGACACTCCTACGGCTCGATCATCGCAATGGCCGAAGCCGCCACCTACCACGATGTCGACGCGCTCGTGCTCACCGGCCTGCTGCACGACATCCGCATCGACGAAGTGACCCGCTTCACCGCCGACCTGTACCCGGCCTCCGCCGACCCCAAGTTCACCGACACCGCACCGCCGGACGGCTACCTGACCACCCGGCCCGGCAGCCGGCCCCGATACTTCCTCGACCCGAACACCGCCGTACGCGGCGCCGCCGGCTGGGACGAGCAGACCAAGACGACCGCCACGACCAGCGAACTCACCTTCACCCCCGACGACGAACTGGCTTACAGCCGCGCCATCACCGTGCCCGTCTTGTTCGTCATGGGCACCACCGACACCCTGTTCTGCAGCACCGGTCAGCCCTGCACCACACCGGCCGACATCTGCCAGCGCGAACACACCGCCTTCCCTTCCGGCACCGCCGTGACCGCGGCGACCATCCCGCAAACCGGCCATTCAATCAACCTGCACCGCATGGCGCCGTTGGCGTTCGCCACCACCGCCGCCTGGCTCCACGGCGTGCATAACGCCCCAGCCACGGCACTGGCGTCGCCGTGTCGGTGACAACCCCCGCCAACGACCGAGACCGCGAAGTCAGCTCATCGCTCATCGAAAGGACCACGACCGTGCCTGTTCCAACCTCGGGTGACCGACCTGCCCAGCGCAACCAACGCCGCATCGACACCAACGGCCTGTACCGCGACGCCTACCGGCTCTGGCCCGTCGAGAAGTTCGTGAAACTTCTTGTCCGCGGCGACCACCGCCGCCAGCGCCGATCACGCGCACGGCCCAGCCCGCGAGCATCACGCAAGCCTGACACCGGAACCACGCCATGAGCGAACACCCCTCGGTCACTGCTGACGTCCCCGTACTGGCGGTGCCAGCGGCGCCGAGCAGCCCGGTTGGTGACGCCGGAGCCGGCTGGCTCGACCATGTCGCGGTGCTGTGCCGCACCGCCAACTTCGCGCGCCACCACCTCGAGGTCACCGTCCTCTACGACGCCAACCTGACCTGGACCGGCTACGACGTGCTGCACCTGACCGTCATGCACCGACCCGTCGATACCGGCGTCGTCGCCGCACTGGCCCACGTCTCCAAAGGCTCCGTGACCCGCTCGGCTGCCACCCTCATCAGACGCGGGCTGCTGCGCCGCAGCATCCCCGCTCAGGATCGCCGACGGTCCCTGCTCGCGCCCACCGCTGAAGGGTGGGCGCTGAACCAGCACCTACGTGGCCAGCTCATCGGTGAGCTGAACGCCCTGCTCGGCACTGGAGCCGGCGCCGGCCGGCACGACATTGACGTCCTGCGGCACCTCATCGCCGCACACCATCGGTGACCTCCACCGGCCAGGAGCCAGTTCATGATCATGTACAACGCGCTCATCGGCGTCGCCGCTGGCGCGGCGCTCATCCTCGTCCCGCGCTACTGGGCCTGGCTGCGTAATGAACGCATGCCTCTGCCCCTGGTTCGGGCACCGGCCGACCACAGCGGCTGGGCCGCCGCGTTCGGCGTCCTCGGCATCCTGCTGACCGGCCTGAGCTTCGCCATGATCTTCAGCCACCCGCACGCCGAGGCCACGCCCTACGTCGACACGATCTTCGACGAACCAGCTCTCCTGCTCGGCGTGCTTCTGCTGGCCGCCGCTTGGCGGATCAGCCGGACCACGCCGGCGTTCGCCCCCGACCGGCTACCGGACGCGCTGGGTCCCGTGGGCGTCATCGTCTTCATCCTCGGGCTTGTCATGACCTGGTGCACCCTGGCGATCCTGCGCTTCGACGTCATCAGCGCCGCATCTGCCGAGGAACCCATCACAGGGCTGCTGCATCATCACCCCGCCGTCGAGAAGACCTTCTTCGCGGCCGTTCTATACGGCCCGTCCGCGCTGGGCTGCCTGCTCTTTCCCGTCGCGGCCCGGCCCGGCAGCCGTCGAAGCTGGCAGATCCTGTATTGGGCGTGGACAGTCGCCGGCATCGGCTTCGCGCTGTTCTCGGCGATGAAGTTCTACAGGCACACCGGCATGGTCGTGAATCTGACCGACGGCAGCGGTTACCAGTGGTAGGCCCCGTGACCGTGCACACGCACTCGGAAGGGGGCGACTCATGTCCATCTCACGGACCACCGCGACTGCCCGTGCCGCTTGCGCGGTCGTGGCCGTGCTTCTCGCGTTTGTAACAAGCGCTTGCCGTGACACAGGCAGCACCACCCAGCCCACAATCAGCGCATCGGCGTCTGCCGCTGTGCACACCGGCGGCTCGGCACTGAAAGACAACACCGCAGGTCGCTACGTCAATCGGCGTGACGTATGCAGCGCACTGAACCACATGCGTCTCACCCGCGAGCTCGGCGTCGATGGTGGCAACTCCGGCCAGCCGCGATTTAGCGACACCAATGCCTCGTCGATCGCAAACTGCAGTCACCAATACGGCCCTGGTGGGATGCGTAGTTTGATCTCGCTGGAGGTCATGATCAGCAAGTTGGGATCGGCGCGCAGGCATTTTACGGAGGTGAGCGACGCACCCAGCAGAGGTCAACCGAGGTTGCCGATGTGCCGGGACTCGGCCAGCAGGCCGCCGTCTACACCGACCCCACGACCGGCCCGCACCTGCTGGCGTTTGACGGCAATCTCTGAATGAGCGTCGCCCTCATCCCGGTGAGCAGCGCTGTCACCGAGCAGGTGAACATTCAACAATTGCTCGTTGCCTGCGCGCGAGATGTCCTCACCGAACTGCGCCAGCCATAGAGGCAGCATCGGCCGTTCCGACGCACCTTCCCGGAGCGGCCGAGGCTGGCAGGTTCGGCCGCGCCTTCCGCCGTGCCGAAAAGGTGACGCGGTTCGACCGGATTGTTGCGATGATGCCGTGTTGTGATGGCCATCCTTTCGGCGCTCGCCCGTTCGGTCCTTCGTGGCGTGTTGCCTTACCCGGACCTTCCGCGCCGCATCCGCGTTCGACGCACCGCGCGCACCCTCGCGACCAGCAGCCTCTTGCCGCGCGACGAGGAACAGGTCACCGGTGAACACTTCGCCCGGTTGGCCCTACTGCGGCTGCTGTTCCTGCAACGGGAGACGCGGCGCGCGGTCCGGATGCGTCAGCGAGAAGCGGCGGCCCTGCTTGCACGGACCGGCATCGAGACCTGCATCCTCGGCCTGTGGTGTCTACTCATTCCCGGCGCTGCAGCCAAACTCCGGGCGTCCGAGTTCAAGACTGGGGCAGCCATGCTGACCTTCCTGTCGGGCACCGGACTCATCTCCCAGCAGCTCATTCGGCAGGCCGTGGGCGCTCTTGGCGAACCACAGAGCCTTCCAGGGGTACGGACGATGACCGAGCAGATCGACAAGAAGACCTCCGCCACGCTGGCCATTCACCTGTATGACGTGGCGTACCGGCCTGCGTCGCAATACTTCACCCATGCGACCAACTCGGCGCTACGTCGGCATGTCACCACGGACTACGGATACAAGTCCCGGCCGGCCAACTCGTGGGTGCGCCGCGCACCGGTGCGCCTGGTTGACGCTTGCGTGGGAGTCTTGGCCGGCGCTATCGCGAACGACCTCGAGGTGCCGGGGGAGCTGTTCGTCCAGTATGGCGAAGACCATGCCAAGCGGGTCCTGCCACCTCTGCTGGCCACCATCGGCAAAGGAATGGGCCGCCAACTCCGGTGGTCGGGCATCGTGGCCATGCTAAATGAGGCGCGCGCGACTCGTGCCTACCTCGCCGGTGTCGGCGCGGCCGACACGCCGGAAGAACGAGAAGCACGGCTTCGTTCGATGTACGACTCGCTGCTCATTCGCCTCGAGATCAGCGATGTTCCACCGGACGCGTTTAGACCCGTGGTGGATCACTTCATCGCCGTGGCGCTAGTTGAGTGGAACGATGAACAACCCCACCAGCTCACTCAGCCGTTACCGGGATCGGGAGAACAGCCAACGCCTTGACACGCCGAGGAACCGACCCCAGTCGGGGTCGGCCTTCGGCTCGATGACGGGTTCAACCCATGGCGACTGTGACAGCGATCGCGACGAGGGCGATCACAAGTCCAATCGCGGTGGCGAGGCCACTAAACTTGGTCCACCAGGTCTGCTTGCGCGTCTCATCGCTGCCCGCCGGATCCGGAAGGTTCAGGGCGCGCACCTTAGTCTCGGCGGCAGCGCGAATAGCGTCGAGTACGCCACGGACGTCATCGGGCTTGATCGCCCAGTACAGCTTGGCGAACCGCAGGTCGTCGTCGCGTGGTGGCATGAGCCTGATCAGTTCGACGTCTGCGGGCAGGTCGGGATGCAGGATCGGGTCAGGGCTCAAGGCGTATTCGGGTTGCGGCACTAATGCCCGCTCGAGTGTGACGACGCCTTGATGCAGACCCAGCGCCGCGTGACGGCGGCTGATCTCCTCACGGTGCGAAGCGGGCAGGTCCGCGAGGTCGACTCGTTGGTAGACCGGAGCGCCTGCGCGCATCGCCATGCCGTAGATCGGCGCAGTGACCCTGCGATAGTCCGGTAGGCGATCGGCGGGATGACCGTCGAGCTCCTGGCGGGCCCAGGTTGCGGTGACGCGCTCGCCGATAGCATCGGCGAGCGCGACCAATGCGCGCAGCCCGGTGGAGACCGGGGTGACGGGGTCGAGCAAATGCGTCTGGACCTGGGTGCGGGACTCAGGAGTCACGGGACACCTCTCCTCGTGGTCGAACTGCGGACGGGCTCACCTCTTTAATCGGTCACCGCGACTATCAACTCTTGGAAGGAGGACCGACGAGCGCTTGCGGAGCTACCGGGGCGCCGTAGTCAGCCGGGTCCGGGTTCTAAACCGTCGGCGATGCGCTCCGCCTGCTCGACCGCGGCGATCAGCGCCTTGGCGAAGCCTCGCGCCGTCGGGGCGTCGAGCAGCAGCCGCGGCAGGCGGATCTGCACCGGCGGCGACGTGTCGTCATCTGTGCCGATGACCAGGCCCATCGTGACAATCGGGGTCCCGCCCGGCTCCATGTACCGGTATTCGCGGTGCACTCGCAGGGCCACCACGTAGTCGTCCTCGAAGGCGAACGTCGTCCCCGGCTCCTCGGTCTCCACCGCCGCCTGCGCCTGCTCCACCCCGATGATGCTGCTCTTCACGAGCGGTCACCTTAGTGGCCACCACGAAGCTCTGGAGCCATTGACGCAACCCGGTCCGGTCATTCACCCGAACGGAGGGGTGCGGCAGCAGATGGAGGTGCACCTCCACCTCCGGTCGCTACATCGGCACCGGATGCCAGGGACGCCAGTCCTCGGTGACGCCCTCGCGCAGCCGGCGCGCGAACTCCGCGATCTGCTCCTCAAGGGAGGTCACCATCGCGGCATTACGGGCCGGATCGAACGGCTCCCACTCCGGCGAGCCGAAGTCGACCACGTCGAGGCTGTCATGCACCTCGCAGTGCTGCTCCCGCCAGCGCTGCACCGTCGCGTCCGCGTGCCCGCTTAGGTCGTACACCGTGATCAGTCCCCGAGCCGAGCGCAACTGGGTCCAGCTAGCGATCTGACCGTTCTCGATATAGTTGCGGCAGCGCGGTCCCCGGCGAGTTCGGGCGACACACTGCAGGTCGTGTACCCCGTCGGGCAGGTACCAGATCCGGTCACCGAGCAACACCAGATCCGCGCGTTTCGTCATGCCGCGACGGTAGAGGACCGGCCGGGAGCACGAGTTGAGACACGCACCGACCTCTTCCTCCTTCAGTAGAGCCACTGATACTTCTGTTGCATTCAAGGTGTCGACACCTGCGATCACCTACGCCGCTAGCAACCCTGTGGCGTCGAACATGATGGCCAGATGGCGATCCGAGCCGAAGATTTGACGAGTTCTGCCGACCGCTCGACCTAGCGGTCCTCCACGACCTACTCCGAGTGGCGACGGCTGCCAGCTTCTGCTTCCCCGACGATGCGACGGAGACAGGGCCAGAAAAAGAGTTTGGCGATCCCCGTACCGTGGGTGGAGTGGCTAGGGACGAAAGGTTGCGTCGGCGGCATCACATCGTGCCGAAGTTCCACCTCCGGCGGTTCGCCAATACGCGAGACATGCTCAGACGCGTTCCTTTGGCTGGCGGTGAGGGACATCTCGTCTCAATCAACGATGCCACGGTGGAGCGGGACTTCTACCTTGTCCAGGACGTGGACGGGCAGCAACATGACGACGTCGAGAAGCTCCTCAGCGATGTGGAAAGCGACGCCTCTACGGCAGTTGGTCGAGTCGTTAATCAAGCGCTGTGGCCGATCGACCAAGACACCCGAATGGCGATCGTGCTCTGGGCTGCGCTCCAGTTACTCCGTACCTCATTCCAGCGGCAAGTAAGCGACGAGATCGCCGATGTCTTGCTGAAACTCCAAATCGGTGCCGGCGGGAAGCCACAACTACGGACGATGCTTCGTCGGCGGGACGGCAGAGAGCCGACGGACGAAAAGGTGGACTCCCTCTGGGCGACGTTGAGCGATTTCGACTCGTACCGAATTCAGAAGAGTCGCAACGCCCACGTGTCTTCGATGCTCGGCGCGTGGCCCGACATGACGGCACTCCTGCTCATGCGTGGCTGGCAAATCTTCCGCTTCGACCGAAAGGCGTTAGTAACCTGCGATAACCCAGTGACCTTGATCGCGGCACCTGATCACCCCACCGGGCGAGGTGTCGGGGTGGGGAATGCGGGCATGATTCTTCTGCCTCTCGACCGTCGGGTAGCGCTCGTGATGGCGGAGCCGGGTGGGGTGGACGAGGTCTTGCCGACGAGCACGATGGTTGCCGAAGCCTTCAACGGCCACATTGTGATGAATGCTCACCGGGCGGTGTTCCACCATCCTGAGGATGATCCACTCGCTGGGTTCCCCCTGCCACCAGCTCGCAGCACGATCACCAACGCCGGTGACCGCATCGCGGACTTCGTCTTTCCGGACGGGATGCCGCCGGCGCCTCTCCCGTCTCCGACGTGCGCGGACATCGCCGGTGAACGCAAGGGGTGGTAGCTGCGTCCTGCGCCTGCAGGTGGAGAACGTCGTTAGCCGAGCTCGGGCTCGCTCGGATCTCGGTGCGTGGTGGGTGCCTCGACCCGGCTGCCCGCGTCGAGACTCCCGGCATCCGCGTCGCCAGGGTGAGACGGATCCGGCAGTGCACAGTCTTGGGTGGTCGCGGAGATCGCGGTTGCCAGTCGGTCGACGTTCGCCGAGAGGGTGGCGATGCTGGCCTGAAGCGCGATTCCGGAAGACGCAGAACTTGCTTCCATTGCTTGGGTGAGCAGGGTGTTGTAGAGGTATCCGGGTCCTTGTGTGCGGTTCGTGGTGCCGCCGTTGAGCGTATAGAATGACGATGACAACGAGTTCTGAGCACTTGGGCTCTGGATTTGGGGACCGCGTTCGCCTGTGGGTGGAGCGGTCCTGTCGTTTGTCAGGGAGAGTTCTCGGCCCGTGGCAGCGTCGTGGATGGTGGCGACGCTCGCGACTCTGCTCCACCATTGTGGTTCGTCGAACACGAGCGCGCGTTGGAAGGCCCAGGCGGTGACGTCGGGCAGCCAGAGTGCGGGTTGGTGCCGGTCGTCGACGTGTTGCAACCGCATCCGGGCGTTGATCTGCTGGCTGCGGACAAGCCGCCGGTAGGTGGTGATGTCGGGCAGGTCGCTTGGGTTGATCTTGCGGCCTTGGAGCTGGGTGTCGAGTTGTTCGCGTGGGCTGGCGCGGGTGTCGAGGACGACGTCGCGGACTTTCTGGTCGTTGAGCTGGCGCAGCAGCTGGGTGAGTGCCGCTTGCCGGGCGGTTTCCTGGTGATCGCCGAGGGGTGCTTGGGCGATCATGAGGGTCCAGCCGGCGTGGGCTTCGGTGGTGTCGAGCATGTCTTCGATGGGTTGGATATGGCCGCGGCGGTAGAGGTGGCTGGCATGAAATTGTTCGTGGTGGCCGGCGGCGTGGCGGGCGGCGTCGATGACGTCCGCCAGGTCGTCGGCGTCGACCAGGACGGCAGCGAACAGGTACGCTCCGGGGTGCTGGTGCAGGCGGATGAACGCTTCGTCGACGAACGCAACCGGGTGTGTGGTCATGGCCGGATCCCGTTCCGCCGGCCGACAAACTCCGTGATCAAGCAGGTTGCGCGGCCAACCATGTGCGTTTCAGGCATGGCCTGCCTCCGGCTCGGAGCGGTCGGGCAGTGAGTCGAGTTCGGTATCCTCGAGGACGCGCTGCCGCGCTGCCTCGGCATGCGCGGTGAGGCTGTCGGGCACGGGCCGTGTGTGAGGTTGCGGGCGGGTGGCGTCGACGGCGCGGGCGCGGGCCGCGGTGGCGCGAACAGTGTCGGCGAGAGAGCTGGCGTCGTCGGCGAGGTTTTGCGCGCGGCGTGCGGCCTCGGCGGCGGCGGCGAGTCCGGCGTATCGGGTGGGTAGCGCCTCGGTGTACCAGCCGGCCCACGTCTGGTGCTGGTCTTCGAGTTGGTGAACGCGGTCGCGGGCGGTGTCGATGCGCCCGCGCGTGGAGGCGAGCCGGCCTTGCAGCTCGTCGACGGTGGTGTCGGCACGGAGCGCATCGGTCTTGGCATGCTGGTGGCGGATCGCAGCGCGGGTGTGCAGGGGTCCGGCGTGCCACCATCGCGGCTTCATGGCGTCGGCGTGGCGGTCGGCGGAAGCAGCGGCGGTCTGGGCGGTGGCCAGGTCAACGCGGGCGTCGCGCAGGTGATTTTCGGCGCCGACGAGCTGAGTGTGGGCCACACGGAGCTGCCCGGCCACGTAGATGGGAGCGTTTTGGTCGGCGTCGCGTTGCGCGGCGATGAGCGCGCGGAGCTGGCCGTCGGTGGCGGTGCTGATCTTCCCGGCGAGCGTGGCGACCCCGAGCACGGTCTGCGCGCGCTGCCAGGCGCCCCACCGGCCGACGTCGCGGGGCGAGGGTTCAGGACCGATCGGGTCGTCGCCAGTGAGGGCGTAGCGGTCGCGGTAGGCGGCGATGACGGCGGCACGGCCGGCCCACTGACGCCGTCCCGGGTCGTCGGCGGGCAGCGGTCCCAGCGCGGTGGTCCAGCCGGGTTGTTCGGCGGCGGCTTGCTGGGCGAGGGCGCCGATGCGGGTGTCGCAGATGGCCGCGATCTGGCGCAGCGCGTCGCCGATATCGCCGTCGACGGCGGGCGTGCGCTGGGTGTAGGTGCCGGCCTGGGCGGGGCTGAGCGCCACAGCGGGATCGGGTTGAAGGTCGCGATACGCCTGGTCGATGCGCCAGGCGAGCACGGCGGCGGTGTCGCGGGCACTGTGCAGTTCCCGCTCGGAGGCGACCGCGCTGAGGACGTGTTCAGGGTCGTATCCGGCGGCGGAGAGGGCGTGCAGGCGGGCGGCGAGTGCGGGCATGGCGGGGTCGGCGGCAAGATTGTCCGCGACCGTGCGCCCGGCGACGCCGCGGACGACGGCGGTGTACCGGTCGATGCTGGCGCGGGCGGTGAGGTCGTCGTAGACAGGTCCCCATTGCCGCAGGGTGTCGGCGTCGGCCCACAGGGTTTGTTCGGTTTCGGTGCCGGAGCGGTCGGTGCCGTCTCCGCGCAGAACCTCGGCGAGCACGGTGATCCCGGCGGTGGCCGGCGCGGGTGGGTGTGGTTCGGGGGGTTCGTCGGCGGTGACGACGGCGAGTTGGTTGGACAGCCGGCCGCGGGTGGCCATGACGTAGAGCCGGGCGCGGGTGGTGGCTTGGTCGATGATGGCGCGGGAGACGTCGACGGTGCGGCCTTGGGCGGAGTCGACGGTGGCGGCGTAGGCGAGCTGGACGTGCTCGGCGACGTAGTCGGCGGGTAGTGCGGTGGTGGCTTGGCTGGTCGGGTTTTCGACGAGCAGGGCGCCGTCGGGGCCGAGTTGGAGGATGCGCCATTGGGTGCGGTTGGCGACGAACGCGTCGCCGGCTTGCAGGGTGCGGTTGTTGCGGCGGGTGACGATCAGGTCGCCGACGCCGGCGTGGGTGCCGTCGGCGAGGGCGACGGCCGGGCCGGGTTGCACGATGCCGGCCCGGATGAGCAGGCGCCGGGCTTGGGTGGCGATGTCGGCGGCTTCGGCTTGGGTTTCGACGAGGATGAGGCTGGTCCGGTCTTGCAGGATGTCGGCGGCCCACCCGTCGAGAACGTGGTGGATGAGTTCGGTGCGGTGTCCGGCGATGATCCGGCCGCGGCGGTCGTACTCGGCGAGCACGGTGGTGTCGCCCTCGCGCAGCCGTAGTGAGGCGGGGCCTTCCCAGGGGTCGGCGAAGCGGCGGACCTCGCGTAGCTGGGTGGTGGTGCCGAGGGAGGCGAGGTAGCGGAACATGCCGCCGGGCCCGATTGCGGAGATCTGTTCGGGGTCGCCGACCAGGATGAGTTTCCCGCCGACGGGTGCGAGGAGTTGGCTGAGGCGCACGAGGTCGAGGGTGGAGGCTTGTGACGCCTCGTCGATGATGACCCACTGGCCGGGCTGGAACGCCCAGTCGGCCGGGGTGGTGCCTTCGGGTGGCATCGTCTGGGCGTGCAGCCACATGGCGATGTTCTCGGTCCGGATGCCGGGCTGGTCTGCGTCTCGGGTGGCGTCGGCCAGGACGAACGCGGCGTTCTGCCCGACCGTCAGGCCGAGCACGGGTATTCCGGCCTGGCGTGCGGCGACGCCGACAGCACGTTGCAGGTAGGTCTTGCCGGTGCCGGCCGGGCCGACGATCCCGGTCACGCGGCGGGTATCGCCGACGGCGAAGTGCAGCGCGGCGCTTTTCTCATCCGATAGGTCGAGCCGGTCGGCGACCGCGTCGAGCAGCGCCCGGGGTGCCGCGGTGGCTCCGTGGCCGGTGGCGTAGGCGATGAGTTCCTTTTCGGCGGCCAGGACCGGTTCGGTGGACAGCTTGAGGTCCCGGTGGCGGCTGTAGATGCTTTGCCGATCGGATCCGCGGATCAGGGTTTCGCCCCACTCGAGCAACGCGGGCGGGGTCAGCACACGTAGCCCGCCGGCCCGGGTCTGGACGGCGTGGGCGGCGTATCGCTGCACTTGCTGCCAGTCCGAGCGGCGGTCTGTGGTCGGGCTGACGTGCAGCTGACGGCCGATAGCCAGTTCAAGATGGTCGATGCTGAACACGGCGCGTTCGGCGCTGAGCTCGTCGACGGCGCGTTCGACGGCCAGGTGCGGCAGCCGCCGGATCGCGGCGGTGACGACCGGCAGCCGCTGCTTCTCGTGTTCCAGACCGACCTGGACGGCGGCGGTGTGCAGGTCTTCCACACGGACCGGCCGGCCAGCGCGGTGGCGCTGCGCGAGCCGAATGACCTGTCGTGCCTGCTGGTCGACGGCGTCGAGCGCCCGGCCTGCGGCGATCTGGCGTACCGCAGCGGCGGTGTTGAAGCCGGCTTGCTGGTCTTCGCGTCGCCATCTGGCGACGGCTTCGTTGGTGGATTCGGGGCCGTCTTTGGGGCGGCGGGTGCGTAGCGTGGCGTCTTGCGCGGAGCGCCGCCACCGGCTGGCCGGGATCCATTCGCGGCCGGTGCTGGGGTCGCTGTGGCGGGCGTCGAGCTCGGACTCGACGGCGGTGCGCCGCTTGGAGTATTGCTGGATCGCGCGGGTGCCGAATCCGACGATCTCGCGGATCGGGGAGCCGGTGCGGGCGGCGAACCGGACGCCGAGGCGTCGGCCGAGTTGGTGTTCCACAGCGCGTTCGTAGGCGATTCGGGCGCCGATGGTGGCTTGGTAGAACGCTTTGCTGTCGAGTGCGAGCCAGGTTTCGCGGCCGTCGCGGACGACGCGGACCTTGGAGCTGACGATGATGTGGGAGTGCAGTTGCGGGTCTTTTTCTCGGGACATGCGGTGGTCGTAGACGGCGGCGGCGAGGCCGTCGGTGTCGACCTGGACGATGCCGTTGGTGCCCAGCCGGGTGAACGCCCCGTGTGCCCGCAGGTGTTCCAGGGCGGCTCGTACGCCGTCGTGGTGTGATGCCATCACCTCGCGTTTGACCCGGTCGTCGCCGAATGCCCACAGCAGGCTGACGCTTTTTACCGGGGAAACGGTGACGTCGAATCCGGCGACGGGGTGTCGTTCCGGGGCGGTCCAAATCCGTAGCCAGACCTGGGCGATCTGTTCGTAGGTGGCGTCTTCGGGTAGTGCTTTCCACGCTTTTTCGACGGCGGCTTGGCGGGCGTCGTCGTCGAGCGCCTCGAATTTGCGCCACAGCCGGCCGAGTTGTTCGCCGGTGTCCGGGTGCCGCCCTTCGCCGATGAGGTTCTGCAACTGTTTCTCGGTGACCTGTCCGTGCGCGCCGAACAGCGCCGGACTTTGGCCGGCCCACCAGCCGGGCGCCTCACCGTGTGCGCGCGGGTCGGCGTGGTAGGCCACTGCGACGCTGGGGCCGGTGGGCCGGAAGTCGTGTCGGCCGGTGGCTACCTGCTGGGTGAGGTAGGCGATCCCGGCGCCTGGCGAGATGCGGGTTACCGAGAGCATGCCGCCGAGCGTAGGCACCAGCGGGCGCCTTTTCGACATTGGAATGCCAGGGGGTGTGCTAGTTCTGGGAAGGGGTTAGGGAGTGACCTGATATCTGTGCTGATCAGAGATGGTGTGAACAATGTTGAACGATTGGGTGACCATTTACAACTAACATTCAACGATTGCTAGGTGTGGAGGGCGAGCGTGTGGAATAGGTAGCGTCGATGGTATGGCTAGTAAGACGACGAACAGTGCAATTGAAGCGTTGGAGCGGCGGCACACGGCGGAGCGTGCCGCGTTGAAAGCGGCGACGGATGCGGGTGCGGTGGTCCGCCGGGCGCAGGAGCGGCGCGCGGCGGAGCTCGCGCGACTCGATGAAGTGGTGGCGGATGCGGAGCGGGGTGCGGACGTGGCGTTGGCGGTGCTGGCGTCGCTGATGGCGGCGGATGTCGCTGCGGTGCTGATGCAGGAGACCCCGGCGCGGGTGCGGTTGGGTCAGCAGCGGGCGCCGGTGGAGGAGGTCAACGCGCGGGTGAGCGAGTTGAGCGACGGCGCTCCCCCGGCGCGGCGTCGGGGGCGTCCGCGTGGGAGTGGCCGGTCCGGCGGCGGGACGGCGTCCGCCGGGTCGGCGCCGGTCGCTGGGGCCGCGAGCAGTTCGGGTGGCTCGGGTGATCCTGCCGCTGCGGGTGTGGGCGGAGCGGCGGCGTTCAGCGAAGGAAGATGAGGGCGAAGAGGAGCAGCGCTGCGGCGATGATGGCGGCGGTGATGCCGGCTGCGGCGATGAGGTGGCCGGTTCGAACGGTGCGGCGGCCGGCGGGGTCGTTGTTGATCAGTGGCATTGCGTCTCCTGCTTGTCCGGGTGGGTTCAGTATCGGCGGTTAGACGTTCTCGTCGGCGAGGTGGCGTAGGTGGGTGGCGGCGGCGTCGAGGGCGGCGAGCTGGTCGAGCATTTGGTCGAGGGTGGTGCGGGCTGGCTGGATGTGCCGGTGGTTGAGGTTGTGCAGGCGGGCGGCGGCGTGCCGGATGGCGGTGGCGTGTTGTTCGTGTTTGGTCTGTGGTCGGGCGAGGTAGCTGCCGATGATGGCGGTGAGGATCTGGCAGAAGTAGTCGTTCGTCCGGGCCGAGACTTCGCGTTGGCCGGTGCGCGCGAAGTGCAGGCCGGGGCGGGTGCGGGTGAGGTATTCGCCTGGGTCGAGGGCGGGTATTTCGCCGTGGAGGGTGACGGTGTTGATGGTGGGTAGTTCGTTGCGGGTTTCGCTGCGGTAGTCGGTGGTCGGGCCGTGTATGCCGAGTCGCAAGCGGATGCGGGTGGGGATGGCCTCGAGGTCGTTGGCGTAGGCGGGCGTGATGGTGAGTGCCCCAGCTGCGCGGGGTCCGGTGAATCGGTAGGTGACGGTGCTGCCGGCCGATGCGCGTTCGCGGATGTCGATCGGGCGGCGGCCGGGGATGGCGAGTTGTCGCCAGACGGTGACGTGGTCGAGCGTGGTCGCCGTCGTGATGGTGCGGAGTGTTGTGGTCATGACAAGCCTTCCCGGTGGGATGCCCGTGCGGGCACCCCACGTCGTTGGTGATGGTCAGGGGCGGTAGTGGCGACTTCCTTCACGCCGTCGATCGCGGGTGAGGGTGTTTTCTAGGTCAGGTGGGATGACCGCGTACGGTGCGACGGCCGTGATCACCTCGGCGGGATCGAGGATCGCGACGCGGTCGGCGCCGAGCCAGATGAACACCGGTTCGGCCGGGCGCCAGCGTGCGGGCACGAGCAGGATCGCCGCGAGGTGGCGCAGAGCGGCGCTCATGGCGCGGGATGCTGGTCCGTCGGCGGTTTCGGTGTTGTGGTTGATGACCTGAGCGAAATAGCTTCCGAGCGGGCGGTCCCAACCGACGACGATCCGGTACTTGGCGTAGCGGGATTTCGGGGTGAGTTCGTGGTAGCTCATGGCATGGCTCCGTGAAGGTCGTTGTTCTTGGGTAAGCGAGTGGCGCGGCCGGCGGTGGTGTCACGCGCTGGGTGACCGGGGCAGTCCGTGGATCGGGTGCTCGATGCGCCCGAGACGCGGCCTGCGCAGATGCAGCCGGGGCGGCCGCCCGGGGATCACCGGGCGGCCGTTCGGGTTCAGAACGGCGGGTCGCCGTGACCGTGGTGGGCCGGTAGCGGTTCGGTCTGGTCGCTGTCGTGGGTGTCTTCGGCCGGTGGGATGTTGTCGGGTTGGTTGTCGTGCTCGACCTGGTGCCAGATCGGGAGATCGTCGCTACTGATCTCGACGGCGGCGAGCGGGTCGTAGGCGAGGATCGGGAACGCTTCGGCGGTCGCGAGGTGTTCGGCGAAGTCACGCACGACGTACAGGGCGCGCAGGGCGGTGTATTTGTCGTAGCGGTCGGGGCGCTCGATGTGGCACAGGGCCTGGGTCCACAGGTGCAGCCATTCCCCGGTGAGGTCGGCGGCCTGGCGACGGTCGTGCGGGTTGCACGCGCACGGGTTTTCGGCGTGGCTGCGGAACTGGTGGACGATGGCGACCCATCGGGGCGCGTCCCACGTGCTCAGGTGGCGGGCGGCGGGCCAGTGCGGTGCGTCGGCGCAGAGGTCGAGGGTGTTGACGGCGCGGTGTACGTCGTGGATGGCTTCGTGGAGGAGCTTGACGGCGTAGCCGGTGCGGGCGTTAAAGCGCCGGTCAACGGGCAGGGTGGTGGTCATGGGGGTGGCTCTCCTTCGGCGATCGGGCGGCGCTGGGGGAGGTGGTGCGCCCGCCCCGGGGGGTGGGGCGGGCGCACCGGGTCAGCGCGGCGCGGCGTCGCGGAAGGAGCGGCGGCCGGTGGTGGTGCTCGGTTGCGGCATGGTCATGCCGGGCATCCAGACAGCGGGGTTCGGGCCGTCGCTGTGCTTGGCGTGGAACATGGCGTGGTCGGCGCGGCGGATGAGTTCGTCGGGGTCGTTGGTGTCGTCGGCAACTGCTACCCCGATGCTGATCTCTACGGGGATGGTCTCGGCGAAGTAGACGAACGGGACTTCCGACATGTAGCGCAGTGCCGTGCGGGCGACCAGGGCGGCGAAGCCGAGGCCGCCGCCTTCGACGATGATGAGGAATTCGTCGCCGGAGTAACGCGCAACCATGTGGTTGTGGGGCTGCACGGCTTGGTTGAGGCGGTCGGCGACGTAGCGCAGGGCGGCGTCTCCGGCGGCGTGGCCGTAGGTGTCGTTGATGGCTTTGAAGTCGACGATGTCGACGAACGCCACGCTGAGGTGGGTGCCGTCGGCGAGTCGGGCTTTGATGCGGTTGTCGGCTGCCTCCCGGTTGGGTACGCCGGTGAGCTTGTCGGTGGTCGCCCGGTAGAGCAGGGCGGCGATCGTGAAGCGCAGCTGCACGAAGACGATGTATCCGCCGGTGACGGTGGCGATTTGCAGCAGGACTGCGAGCGCGAGCAGGGCGGTGACGGCCACTGCGGGTCCTTTCGGTAGTGGTGGTGATGTGTGCCGGGTTGGCCTTTGCCCAACCTCCCCGACACATCTAAATATACACTGCTATTGATTGTGAGGGAATGCTGTTGGCCTGACGGTTCGGACTTTCTTCTTGCCAGATGGTCATTGCGTAGCGCTCGCCGTGCAGTGTGGATCCGCACGCGCCGCACGCGGTGGTGGAAAAAGTGTCGTGGTCGCAGTCGCATCCCTCGGCGCGGTCTTCGGGAGTGCAGGTGTCGGCGTGTTCTTCGCTGAGGAGTCCGAGGGTGACGGTTTCGCCGCGCTCGATGAGGTTGAGGGGCGTGGGTTCGCTGTCGGGCCGGTCGGGGTTGTATTCGCCGTTCGCGTGGGCGTGCGTGCAGTCGATGCAAGCCCAAATGTTGGCAAGGATGGTCGCCATTGATGCCGCCTCGTGTTGAGGGGGGTGCGCCCGGTGGGTGGGCGCACCCCGCGTGGTCAGAGGGCTGGTGGGGCGTTGACGTCGATGGCGATCGGAATTCCGTTGCTGCCGGTGTCGATGAGGTACATGCGGACGCGCATGCCGTTGTGGATGCCCTCGATGCCGTAGATGGTGTAGGTGCCGGTCTCGGGGCCGTCGGGCAGTTCGATGAAAGAGTTGATCGCGGCGGCGGTGGGCCTGATCGCAAGTTGTGGGTAGACCGCTTGCAGGAACAGTCCGGGCGAGAGCGGCATCGTGCCGTCAGGCTCCCGCCAACTCATCTCGTCGATGGCGGCGGCGATGCGGGCTCGCTCGCGGTCGCGGTCGTAGTCGCCGTGGAAGCGGCGTCCGTCGGCGAAAGCTTTGCGGATGAATTCTTCGCCGAGTTCGGACCAGTCGCGGGAAGGGTCCGCATTGTTGGCGGTCACGTCGTGCCTTTCGGGTTGTGGTGGTGATGCGTGCCGGTTCGGCCTTTGCCTAACCTCCCCGACACGTCTAAATATACACTGTGAAACGTGTAGTGTCTATTCCCGAAAATTGTTTCTGTGAGTACGGCGCGTTTCTGGGCTTGCTGATTCCGTGGGGCGGGCGGGTTTTGTGCCCTGAGGCGAGAGGCGCGCGCGGTGCCGGAGTTGCAGCACGCCTGCGCGGGGTTACCCCCGTTTTTCGGCGGCGCGGGCGAACTTGTTCGCTTTGGCGCGCGCAGTGGAGGTCAAGGTTGGACGCGGGAATGGGGAAAAGATCATGGGTGGTTTTCCCGTGATGTTTTCGTCATTGTCGTGGCCGGCCTTGACCGGAGCGAGCACGTCGGTAGCCTCCTGGGCCCGTGCCGGCGGAACGCGGGGGTTGGGTTTGGGAAAGCGTCGGCGGCCGTAGGCCGTTTCCGTTTTCCCGGGCCGGTCTGCCGGCCCGGCTATGCGCCGTGCGGCGCGTCCGGTAGCCGGGCCATGCTGTTGGCTGGCGTGGGTGACCACACAGGCAGGTGAAGGTTGGTCCCGGTGTGGGTGCGAGCGCTAGCGAGCCGCCGGGACCGACCGGCTGCCGCGGGAGCTGCGGTCTGTACTCCGATGGACCGGGGCAAGGATGATGTTGATCGGCTTTGCTTTTGACCGAGCTCGTTGCCTTTACTGCTCGGCCTCGTCGGCGATGGTCCAGAGTGTGCGGCGTTTCCACTTGCGGGTGGTCGACGCAGTGAGTGGCACGTCGGCGCGCTCGAGGATGGCCGGGGTGAGGCCGGAGGGGTGGCGGTAGCCGAGTACCCGGGCGGCTTCGGTGGCGCCGACGAGTTCATCGGCGTCGCCGGCGCGGTCGACGGTACGGGGCTCGGCGTCTTTACGGCGGCCGCGGCGGGCCGGGCGCATGTCGGCGGCCTGCCAGACCGTGCTTCGACGGAAGAACTGCCGCGTGCCTCCGGCGGGCAGAAGCTGATCGTCGGCGGGGTCGTGCAGCTGTTGCAGGTTGCTCCACACCGTGGAGTTGTTGAGGTGGCTGACGTCCTGGTAGCCGAGGATCTTCGCTGCCTGGGTTTTCGTGACGAGCTCGTCGGGGTCTCCGGTGCGGTCGACCTCGGTGAGCTGGGCGCGGCTGGCCGCGGCCCGGTCGGCGAGCCAAGTGTCGACCTCGTCCTGGTAGTACCAGCGATCGTGGACGGGGTCGGGGAAGCCGTTGTCGGCGCGGTTGGTTAGCCAGTTCGCGACCGTGGGGACCGCGGCGCCGGTGTGGGCGATGATGCCGGCGCGGTCGAGCGCGGTGCGCCCGCCGATGCTGGTGGTGCCGGCGGCGCGCACGGTGTCGTGGAATTCCCACAGGGTTCGCCGCTTCCACCGGCGGGTGGTGCCTTTCCCGCGTGGGACGTCGGCTCGGTCGATCAATGTCGGCGGTAGTTTCTCCGGCCGGCTGTAGCCGAGCACGCGGGCTGCCTCGGTGGCGCCGACGAGTTCGTCGGGGTCGCCGGTGCGGTCGACGGTCGGGTGGTCGGCTACGGGGCTGGGCATGCTCTGATAGTGCCGTATTCGGGCTCGTGCGTGCACCGCGCCGGGTGTCCGGGCCACGGCGCGTCGGTCCGTCGCGCTCCGTGTGGTGGTGGTCACGGTGGCCTTTCCGTTCTGCGCGGTGTTGGGGCGGCGTGTGTGCTGCGGTCGCGGGCTGTGTTGAGCGATGCTGTCCGCGGTGGGTAGCATTGGCGGTGACAGTCTGCCAGCGGCCGGTTCCTTTAGGGGTTCCTTTCGATGGTGGTGATGTTAAGTCGGCCGGTGAACTTTGCCGGTTAATTCCTTCGGGAATGTTTCTCCCTTCGGGGCTGAACGCCGGCCGACGCTAAAGGCCTTCCTCGATCATGGCGGTGGTCCTTGCGGCGGGCCGCGAGCCCGTTGATGCCGGGGGTTCACGGTGTGCCGGCAGCGGCGATACGTTCGCGCAGCGCCATCACGGCACACACAGCCCGAGCTTCTTGACTATCGGGTGGGTTCGCGCCGCCTCGATGATTTGCGTCATCGTGCGGCGGTCCTGGAAGGTGCGGCCTGTCATGGCGTTTTTGGCGCCGGCGGCCGTGGCAGCTTTCCCGCGGGCCAGATTTAATTGCTCGAGGGTGTGGTACTGGGCGGCGACGTCCGGCCGCAGGGCGGCGGCGAGGACCAGGTCGTCGAATCCGGCCAGGACGCAGAAGGAGCAGCTCAGCCTTCGCATCCCGGCGTCGTATGCCCAGTGGTGCGGCAGCCCTGATTCGCGGATTGCCGCCCACACCTGCTCGGTCGACCAGTGGTGGATTGGGTACCACTCGTCGACCAGGCGCATGGTGTTGCTGCGCTGGTTCAGGTTGAACGGTGTCCGTTTGGCGCGCTCGTCGGATTCGGCGGCCCGGAACCCGAGCATGTAGAGCAGCCGCGGTGGCCGGCCGAGGTCACCGAGGCGCTTGTACTCGGAGGTGATGGTCGTCCCGCCCGGCCCGGTTTTGTGTTCCGAAGTGCAGAAGCGGTTGCCGTTGTTCGGGAACCGGCCGCGGCGCTCGATGTGGTCGAGCAGGTCCTTCTCGTGGGGGTACTTGACCGGGTTGCGGCTCGTGACGACCAGCCGCAGGCCGAGACGCTCGGCGTGCTCCTGCACCAGCTGGCGGGTGCCGGGCCGGACCCCGAACGCCTGGACCAGGGCCTCGGCGCTCGGGCCTATGTCGGCGGTGCCGGGCCACGTCACCCGGTCGCCGAGCGCGTTGTACTGCACGACGAGCCGGTCGATCGGGTAGCTCTGCTCGAGCGCCAGTTGGTAGACGGCGATCATCATGGCGAGTGAGTCCTTGCCGGCCGATGCGTTGATGATGCCGCCGTCGTAGTCCCACAGGTTGATCTTCGGGATGTCCGGGTCGAACAGGGTTAGCTGTTGTTCGGCCTCACGACCGACAGCATCTAGGTCAAGCATCGCGCTCTCCCGTCTTGAGCGCGCAGTGACGCGAGACTCGGTTGGTGAGGTCTGTCAAGGAAGCCTCGTCGGGCACGCCGTCGGCGTTGAGGTTGAGCTTCACGACAGACACGTCCATCGGGTGCTGTTGCTCGGCGTCGCGGGTGACCAGGAAGCTGACGAGGAGGAACGGGGGTGGCTGTGTGGTGAGGCTGGTGTGCAGGTCGGGCTGGTCCATCAGGCACGGCTCCGGAGCGATGTCCTCGCCGGCGAGTGCTCGCCTGGCGATTTCCTCGAAGCCGTATGCCCCGGCGATGTTGCCTAGCTTGGCGGCTCGGGCCTGGATGTGTTCGAGCGCCTGGCGGAGCCTGGCGTCTTCGGTGTTCTCAGACATCGGGTAGCTCCTTGGGTTGCGGGTCGGCGGTCAGCGGGTAGGGCTCGCTGGGTAGGCCGAGGGGTGTGCGGCGGCGGGTGACCCGGCCGCCGAGGCGGGCGACGAAGCGGTGGTTGCGGGGGGTGTCGGACTTTCCGTACGCCCACCTCTTCGAGGGCGTCTCGGAGCCAGCTGGCGTCTGCCGGGCCGGGCGGCGGCGGGGTCGCGCCGAGAGCGATGAGCCGCCGGATCTGCCCGGCGGCGCCGGCCTCGCTGCCCCGGATTTTCTGGGCGGATCGGTCGGAGAACACGGTGCCGTCGGGCAGGAAGGTCAGCGTGCGCCGGGTGGCCCTTTTGCAGTAGTCCAGGCCGAGGGCGCGGTAGAAGATCCCGATGTGGCCGGGCATGCCGACGGCCGGGCGGGGCATCGGATCGGAGAACGCGACCACCCCGCGCAGGCCGTGCGTCGCTGCGTCTCGCAGGACGCGGCGTACGAACCAGCTCTCTGCGTTGGCGGGTACCTCGTTGAGCAGCACCACTCTGGACAGCTCTGCGCCGGTGCGGTTGGTGAGCGTCGGCAGCGGCTTGGTGATGACCCGCGGGTGCATCGGTTCGCCGAGCACGGCGACGCCGACGAGGTGGTGTCGCTCGAACATCCCGTATGCCAGCCGGCCGGCTGGGTACGAGCGGGAGTAGTGGTGCTGCAGTACGAATGCCTTGGCGATCTCCTCCGGGATAGACAGGACGGTGTAGCGGCGCTGGTTAAAGCCGCCTTCGCTGGTGTGCCGCCAGGAAGGGATTCGTTCGGTAGTGCGCAGGCACCACCCGGAGTCGTAGAGCGCGGTCTCGACCGCGAGTATGTCGAGCACCTCAGAACCTCATTTCGATCGTGGACGGGTTGTCCCTGCGGTGGCGGTGGCCGCGGTGGTGCGGTGGGCTTCGGGGTTGCTCCGGTTCGGGCGCTCGATGCGCCCCAACCGGATCCCGGCGCCGCAGCACCGGGCTGGCCCGTCCCGGGGTTGCCGTCGGCGGGTGGACGGCGTTTGCGATAGATCGGTGCCGGGTGGACTGGTGGGCAGGCGGGCCACGGGGGCTCGGTGCCGAGGTGGCGGGGTTGTTCTTGGGCTTGGCCTGGCGGCGATGAGTGCGGCAGCCCGGGGCCCGCGTGCTCGATGCACTGCGGACCCGGTCGGTGAGATTGGTGATATCGCCGATTTGCTCACGGAAGCGGTGTTCTTCTGCTCCGGCGTGGGCGTAGCGGTCGGCAACATGGCGAGCGGCGCGCCCACTGCCTTTGCCGGCGCGGATGCAGAGCCCGCCGCGCCGTAGTTGTTGCCTTCGCATCCCGGTGTGGCGCGCCTAGCGGTGCGGCAGCCCGACTCGGGGATCGTCGCTCACACCTGTCGCCCGGGTTGGCGACCGCGCCTTCGAATGAGTCAAGATCCAGCATCACGGCACCCACAGCCCGAGCTGGTCGGCTACCGGGTGGGTCCGCGCCGCCTCGATGATTTGCGTCATCGAGGCGGCGGTCCTGGAAGGTATGGCCCGTCATAGCGTCTTGCGCCTCTGCGAACTTGGGTCGTGGCCTTCGGCGGGTGTCACCACGGAATCAGGGCACGGACCTGGGCTCTCTCGGCGTCGGAGAGGTTGGCCCAGGTGTACGGGAATCGCTCGGCGCCGTCGCAGCCGGAGGAGTCAAGCCCGATCGCGTCGACGAGTTCGGCGGGCAGGTTGTCGTGAGGCCGGGCGATGTAGATGTTGATGTCGACGTGGGAAAGGTCGATGTTGGGAAGCGCATCCATTGTGTTCTCCTCGGTTCAGATGTCAGGGCATGAGGGTCAGGCCGCGCCGGCAGTACAGGTGACGGTTTCGGCGTCCGGCAGGCCGATTCGGTTGGCACGGGGAGCGCCTCGGTCTCGCGTTGTTCCTCGTCGGCGGTGCAGCGCACGGTTTGCCGGTAATCGGTCACGACGTTCTCCCGTAGCTCGGCCAGCGGGGTTGCTGGATGAGATGTGCACGGGTGGGCCCCGCAGTGGCGGTGGCCGCCGTGGTTCGGTGGGCCGGGGGTTGTTCCGGTTCGGGCGCTCGATGCGCCCGAACCGGATTCCGGCGCCGCAGCAGTGGGCTGGCTCGTCACGGGGTTGCTCGCTGGCTGTCCCGGGCGCGGTGCCGAGATGGCGGGGTTGTTCTTGGGTTCGGCCTGGCGGCGATGAGTGCGGCAGTCCGGGGGCAGCGTGCTCGATGCACTGCGGACCCGGCCCACGGCCGCGCCGCGCCGGGCTGCGGTGATGGTGCGGGTCGGGGGCCGGTAGCGGCCCCCGACCCTGGGATCAGGCGGCGAGTGGAGCTGCTTGGTCGCTGCCGTCGTCGTCTGCGTCGGACTGCGGTGCGGTGACCAGCAGAGTCAGCTCCGCCAGTTCCTCGGCGGCGGTCGTTGCGGGCTCGGCGTCGTTGTGCGGTTCGGCGGCGATGCTGTCGTCGGTCGGGCCGTCGGGCTCGGTCTGGTCGCTGACGGGTTCGGGGATGTTGGCGAGTTCGGGTGCGTCCGTGGTGTCGACGTGCGTGACCGTCTCGGTTGCCGGGCGCTTACGGCGGCGCGCCCCGCTGTTCCACGCCATGGTGGGGTGAGCGTCGATGATGATCTGCTCGACCTCGTCGGGGTCGTAGCCGTTGTGGACGCAGAAGCTCAGCCACAGGGCGACGGTGGCATTCGAGGCACGCCACGACTCCCGGGTGATGCGGCACTCGATGGCGGCGGCCACGCTGGCCAGGGTGAGGATCTGGTACCGGGCCTCGCTGATGCGGGCCGGGACGTTACGGCTGCCGGGCTTGCGGCGCTTGCCCGGGTGGACCAGCTCGTCGAACATGGCCCGGCCCTCCTGGCTGGCGCGTGCGCCGAGAGCACCCGGGTCACGGTCGTGGATTTCGGCCAGGAACTGGGCAGTGTCCTTGGGAACGCTCTTACCGGCCAGCATGGGGGCGATGAATTCACTGCGACGCACAGGATTTGCCGCCTCCATCGCCTTGTTGTTGGCGATGATCCGTTTGCGATCGGCCTTCTCCTGCTCGCTCATCGCCCCCGTCCGGGCGGCGGTGATGGCCTTGTGGCCATGACCGCGCCAGCCGGTGCAGTAGTGCGACTCGCTTCCGGTGCTACTGAGGTACACCCGGTGGCCGGGGCAGCCGGTGTGGCCCTCGACGGTCAGCGGGCCGTCAGCGTTGCGCAGCTCACGGAGCTGGCGGATGTCCTTGCTCTCGTAGTACGACGGCGTCACCTTGAGCAACGTGACTCCGGCTGAGGTCAGCTCGGCCGTACGCGCGGCAACCTTCTGCCGTGTGGCCCGCTCGTTGCGCTCGTACTCGACGGTTCGGGCGAACGCGTGCGGGCTCTGCGTGGCCGCGTCGACCAGCCGCTTCACAACCCGGTCGTCTTCCTCCTGGAACTCCTTCAGCATGGCCTGCTGGATCAGGTTCAGATCTGACTTGCGCACCAGGTCGGCCATGGCGGGATCGAGGGCCGCTACCGCGCGGCCAGCGCGGACCTCCTCGATCTGGAAACCGGTAGCGGTGGCGATGTCGGCTTCGCTCAAGCCGTCGAGAGCGAGCTGTTCGATGCCGCGTGCCTGCTGCGCGGAGGTCGGGTCCTTGCGGTGGACCTGCCGCAGCATCACGATGCGCTGCGCCCGCTCGCCCGCGTAGTCCCAGCGGATGATCGCCTGGATGAACTCCTGCGCGGCCTCCTGGGCGGACCAGTAGCGCTGTTCACCTTCCACGATGACGAAGATCTGCTCTTCGACCGGCGTGCTTTCGGCGAGCGCCCGCTCGATGGTCGGCGCGACCGTGATGGGCTGAATGAGGCCGTCCGTGCCGTCCTCGATGAGGTTCTGCGTGATGCCGGGGATCGCGGCGGCGTCGTCACGGATGTTGTTCTCGTTGACGATGACCTGTGCCATCGCCAGCATCTTGTACGCGCCCGGGAGCGCGGGTGCTGCGGTGTCGGCCGCAGCGGGGCTCGCGGAGGCGACCGGCGCGGAGGCGACCGGTGCGGTGGCGTCGGGCTGCTCGGTGGTGGTCTGCTCGGTGTCGAGTGGTTCGGCCGTGATCGTCACGGTGTCTCTCCTTGGATCGATGGTGATGTGTTCCGGTCCGGGTCCGGCTTTGCCCTCCGGGCCTGCTCCGGTGGTCGGGGTTCGCGTCGGTGCGGCTGTGGGCCGCGACGCGGGTGCTGGGGTGGGGGGGGGGGCCCCCCCCCGCGCCCCCCCCCCCGGGGGGGGGGGGGGGGGGGGGGGGGGGGCGCCGCCCCCCCCCCCCCCCCCCCCACCACTGGTGTCAGCGCGGGTCGAGGGCGGCGGCGATCCCGCCGCCGCTGATCCACTCGCAGAGCTGTGCCGTCAGGGCAGCGCGCCGGGCCAGCGTGACGAAAGGAATCTCGCCGTCGCGAAAGCAGAGCGCGAGCACGAGGACCGCTCGCCATGCGGAGACAGCGGCAGCGGCGAACGGCGCGTACCGGCAGGTCTCCGTGGCGTTGAAGGCGAGAACATCGACCAGGCCGTGAGCCAGCAGGTCCGGCACCTGCTCCCAGGTCGTGACCGGCTGGAACAGGACCGTGCTGTCAACATCGGACTCGTGTACGACCGTGCGGTACGCCCGCAGCATTTGCTTGCGGGTCGACTCGATGAGGGTCAGGGCCTCGTTTTTGCCCAGTGGGCGGATACCCAAGCCGCCGAGGTTGGCCAGCGGGAGGGGGATGACAAACATGTGGTCGCCCGGTTCCGGGAGTTCGCTGTGGTGCATGTGTGGTGCCTTTCTGTGGTGGTGATGTGGGTGTCGGGTTGGCCTTTGCCCAACCTCCCCGACACATCTAAATATACACTGCTCAGGGTTGGGTGTCCACCTCGGATCCCGCCCTGAACAGGTCTTTCTCAAGATCCTTTGCTTCCGGCCATGAGCCGCAGTCCTGCCCGTCGCGCCGCTCCCTGGTAGGCGTCCTGCCCTTTCTTGGCCGGCGGGGGCGAACTTGTTCGCACCGGTTGCGGGCGTTGGCTGTCCAATCCGGGCCGGGGGTTTCGGGTAGAAGATCATGCGGGGTGTGCATGATGTTCTACCTGCCCGGCCCGGATTTGACTGACGGCGCACGTGACCCACACTGCCGGGCTCGTCCCGGTGGCCGGGAAAGGGCAAAGGACAGCGCGGCCGCAGGCCGCACCGATCAAAGCCTGAACCGCAACCTTCGGGCGGTGACGATGGTGGCGTCCGGCTGCGTGGCCGGTGCGCTCGGCGCGGCGCTGGCCGGCGGCTGGGCTTCGATGGTGCTGTCCAGGCAATCCGCGGGGCAGTGAACATCGGCGGCGGCACGTCGCGCCGACACGGCTACGTGGGACCAGGGGCACCAGTCGTCGAGGGCGTTGTGGTGGCTGTTCCACTGGTAGGCCGTTGGTTCGTCCGGCGCGGGGTGCTCGGTCATGATCGGGTGTTCCTTCCCGGGTGTGCGGGTCGGGGTGGTGGTCGGGCTGCCGATCGGTGGAGCCGGCAAATGACCGGCAGCCCGTTTCACCACCACGGGAGTGAGGTATGTGTCGAGCGGTGTCAGGCCGCTTGGCGGGCCGGCATTCGCACGCTGGCCGCTACGTCGGTGCGCGTGGGTGCGGGAAGTCCGCACCGGCCGCAGCTGGTGTCTGCCCACAGGTGCGCGGTGGCGTCGGTGGTGACCGGGCATGGGCGGTTGCGCAGCTCGTCGAGTTCGGCGGTGTTCAGGCACGGCGGGCAGAGTCCCCAGGTGGCCGTGGGCGGCCCGGTCAGCGCAGCGGTGCATCGGGCGCATTCCAGGGTGCCTTGCGTGATCGCGGTGGGGATGATGGCGGCGTGGTCTACCCAGTGGCGACTGGCGACGGCCAGCGTCGACCAGGCGGCGGTGAGCCGCAGTCGATCCCACTCGTCGGTGTTCAGGCGCCGTGCCTGTGCCGGGCGGGGGTAGGTGTTGGCGCTCAGGTGGGCTTCGACCTCGGCGCGGCCGTGCAGGGTGTAGGCCCATCCGTAGGCGGTGGCCAGGGCGGCGACCAGGTCGCGGGCGTCGTCTTCGGCGAGGTTGCGCGGCAGGGTGACGCCGTGGGGCAGTCGGACGGTCTCAAGCATGTCGGTTCTCCGCTTGGCTGGTGGGCGAGGGCGCGGCGGCCGTACGCGGTAACTCACGCCCCGGTTGCGTTCGATGCGCCCCGGGCAAGGTTGCGAGCAGGGGGCGGCCCGGCGGAGCGGTAGCGCCGCCGGGCCGCCGACGCGGTCAGGCTGTGGCGGCCAGTTCCATCGCGCGGATGCCGACGCTCTCCATGTCGTACGCGGCGTCCGGGTCGGGCAGCGTCTGCGCGACGCTGGTCACGGCGTGCATCACGCCCCCGGCGGTGAGGTCTCCGCCGACAATGAAGTGCTCGAAGATCGCCTCACGCTCGGCTTCGGTGAAGCGCAGCGTGCTGGTGACGAACTCGATGGTTTCCTTCGGCTTGCTGACCTTGCGGCCGGCCTTCTCCTCGATCTCGATGATCTTCCTCTCGACGAACTTGACGTCGAGGAAGGTCCGCACGGCGTCGCGAGCCTGCTTGCTGACCAGGTCGAGGTTCGCCTTCTTGGTGTCCTCGCCCCAGCGGATGACGCCCTCATCCATGCGGGCGCCCAGGTGCACGGCGCGCAGGGCGTCGCGGGTCAGGGTCATGCCGTTGTTGCAAACCTGGATCTTGATCTGCGGGGTGAAGGTGTGCGCACCTCCGCCGGTCTCGCCGTTGGTGAAGACGAATCCGGCGAAGACGACCGGGTTGTCCGCGCCGGTCTTCCCGGTGAACGGCGACCTGTAGTTGCTCAGCAGGGCGGGCGCGAGAGAACGGATCTCCTCGGAGTGCACACGCACGATCATGCGGCGCTCGCTGAGGTCGCAACTGACGGTGACCTTCATACCGGAGTCGCGCAGCCCGCGCAGCAGCGCGGTGAGCCCGTCAAGGTTGTCGATGATCCGGTAACCGTCCGAAAGTAGTGCCCGGCCGACGCCGGTCTCGTCGTCGTTGTCGCTGGTGAACCCGCGCAGCAGGTACTTCTTGTCGTCCGCGCGCCGCAACCAGCCGTTGACGTTGGCGTCGTAGAGGTCAACTGCCTGCTCGCGCATCTTGCGCAGGTACTGGCGCGGGATACCGAGCTTCTCGCTGATGCCGCCGTCACAGATGTCGGAGGGCCGGAAGATCTGGTCGCTGGTGGTGACGCCGTCCAGCGACAGGGTTGTACGCGCGCCGCTCACGTGCAGGTTGCCGTGGCTGGCGCTGACACGGGAGGCCGGGACGACCACATCGAACTTGCGGGCCTGCTGACGGTCGAGAATTCCGCCCAGCGTGGGCAGATCCACGTTGCGGGCGGTGAGCTGAATGCCGTCGATGGCGCTGGTCATGGCTGATGCCTTTCTGCGGTGGTGATGGTCAGTGCCGGGTTGGCCTTTGCCCAACCCCCCCAGCACATCTAAATATACACTGTAACTGGTTGGATGTCCATCCGGGACGCTGAAATCGGAACCCGTTCTGCGCTGCAGTCGGCTCGTGCGGCAAGCAGTGCGATCCGGTCGGAGGGTGCACAGCCGGTCTGGCTAGCCGGATTGTTGGTCCGGCCGGTCGGTCTGTCCGGCGGGCGAGGCCAACGGCAGCCGTGCCGGAGGCCGGCCGGGGCATACGTCGAGCTGGGCAGCCGCTGTCAAGGTCTCTCGGATACGCAGCACGCGCAGATCCCCGTCGTCGATGAGATCGTCTTGGACGTATTCACCGGCTGGGTCGAGAATCGCAGGATCCCAGCTATCCGTGACGTCGATCAGTGTGCTGATCGCATCGATTGTCTGCGGCTCGACATAGGGCAGGGCGTCCGTACGGCCGGCCAGTGCTGCCGAAGCCGGGCGGGTGTGGTCATCGCGTCCAGTGTCGTCGGGCTCCGGTGGCTCGTCGCCGAAATGGCTGGCGTTGAACCACAGCAGCCGCCCGTCCGCGTCGCGGATCGACGCGGGGGTGTATTCGAGGCCGTCCCCGTCGTCTCGGCGATGCACGGTGAAGTGCTCGGCGGTCGGAAACAGGCTCAGCAACAGGCGGGCGGCGGTGGCGGCTCGGCGTACCGCGATCCGGTGATGCAACTGGTTCGCGGCGTTGACTTCCTGGGCGCATGCGGGGTCGGCGATCAGGGCCGTCGCTGCGTGCGGATCGGCGAGGCGAAGTTGAGGGCGCAAAGCGTCCACGGGAATGCGCTCCTTGCTGACACCCGGCGCCTCGCGAGGCGCCGGGTGTCTCCTGATGGGGGTCGTCGGTTTGGTCAGGCGGCTTCGACGGCTTGGATCATGGCGGCGACTTGGTCGTCGGTCAGCGGGGTGAGGTAGCTGCGGGGCACCTTCGGGTAGATCCGGGTGGACCCGCCGAGGCGACCGAGTTCGGCGTGGTGCTGGCCCTTGAGTCGCAGTACGCACCACAGCTGTTCGGCTGGCTGTTTCCAGCCGTGTCCCTGCACGGTGACCACCGTGCCGCAGTGCACGGGCGCGACGGGCGGCGCGGCCTGGGCGCCGGCGATCTCCTCGGCGGTCGCCTTGCGCAGCAGCTCGGGCGGGCATCGCAGTGGACGGTCGCCGTTGATCGGGGAAAGTGACCAGTTGACCGGATTGACCCTGGTGATCTCGAAAACGAGTCCTCGATCGCCCGGTCGCTGGTGCTCCTCGGTGATCACC
Source organism: Nucisporomicrobium flavum (assembly GCF_016464385.1). Classification (GTDB taxonomy): domain Bacteria; phylum Actinomycetota; class Actinomycetes; order Mycobacteriales; family Micromonosporaceae; genus Actinoplanes; species Actinoplanes flavus_A. Next base: position 158,039 of record NZ_JADMLH010000018.1, read on the forward strand.
ACCAGGTCGCCTTGGAACAGTGCGGGAATGATGTTGGCTTGCGGGTTGTCCATGTCGTCTCCCATGGGATGTCTGGCGGGGTGTTCGTGTGCGGCCGCTAGAGCAAGGGGTGGGCGATGAGCGGCAGCTCATCGCCGCGAGGGGGTTCGTCGAGCGGAGGGCAGGTCAGCTCTCGACGCGAGGCGCGGGCCGGCGTACCGCGTGCTGGTCGACGAGGGCTTCGTCGACAGGGCGCACGATGTCTTCGGTCATCGGCCGACGGCCCCAGTAGGGAAGGTCAACGACGTAGGAGCGGCCGACATACTCCGGCGGATCTTGAGGGCGAAACGGCTCGTTGACGAACGAGTCCGCCACCCGTTCGATGGCGACTGTCGCTCCGGCCGCGAACCCATGGGTGATCTGGACCTGGGTGCCGACTGGGTAGTCGGTCACGAAGGCGACGCCGACGGGGCAAGCCGGGTCGCAGAAGGCGACAGGGCAGTCGTTGGAGTCGAACTCGATGCGGGTGCGGTCACGGCAGGTCACGCCGCACCGCGCGCACCTCTTGTCGTCGTCCTCCTGCAGGAACCGGTACGCGGTGGAACGCAATTCGCCGAGGTTGTGATCGCCCCGTCGCCAGGGCGCAAGGTCGCGCGCGAGTTCAACCGGCGAGGTGTACGGCGGCAGCAGCACGTCGCCCGGCCTGCTGCGGGTCGCGGTGATGGCGGCGATGGCGTCGGCCACATGCAGCGTGGCGGCGGGCAGGATCGTCCAGAACGATGGCGCGAGAGTGCCTGCGGTGAGGTAGACCGAATCGGTGTCCTGCCCCGTGATGCGGCGCGCCCTGCTGAGCTGTCGCTCGCGAGTCACCGACGTGACGAGCGCGAGGTGGTAGGTGCTGCGCTGGTCGACGGTGCGAAGCCCGTCGTTAGGCTCGACTGATTGTGTGACTAGCAGGTCGCCTCGGCGTACTTGTTGCATGAGGGAGCTCCCAAGCTCTGGTGGTGATGTGGGTGTCGGGTTGGCCTTTGCCCAACCTCCCCGACACATCTAAATATACACTGCTCAGGGTTGGGTGTCCACCTCGGATCCCGCCCTGAACAGGTCTTTCTCAAGATCCTTTGCTTCCGGCCATGAGCCGCAGTCCTGCCCGTCGCGCCGCTCCCTGGTAGGCGTCCTGCCCTTTCTTGGCCGGCGGGGGCGAACTTGTTCGCACCGGTTGCGGGCGTTGGCTGTCCAATCCGGGCCGGGGGTTTCGGGTAGAAGATCATGCGGGGTGTGCATGATGTTCTACCTGCCCGGCCCGGATTTGACTGACGGCGCACGTGACCCACACTGCCGGGCTCGTCCCGGTGGCCGGGAAAGGGCAAAGGACAGCGCGGCCGCAGGCCGCACCGATCAAAGCCTGAACCG
>NZ_JADMLH010000019.1 GCF_016464385.1 Nucisporomicrobium flavum
GGCACGGCGCGGGGCGGGGCGGCGCGGGGCGGGGCGGCGCGGGGCGGCGCGGGGCGGGGCGGCGCGGGGCGGCGCGGGGCCGGGTGGGCGACGCGGGCCGAGCGTGCATGCGCGGCACGGCGCAGGCACGGCGGAACAGCCCGGCCGCGGCTGACACTGCCAAGCGCCGACCGCGCACCGGGGCAGCGGTGCCCACGGAGCCCCGAAGACCCCGGAGCCGGGGCCTCGGGGACCGCTCAGACGAGCCGGCGGTCCGCTGCCCAGCGGGAGAGCTCGTACCGGTTGGACATCTGCAACTTCCGCAGCACGTTCGACACGTGCGTCTCGACCGTCTTGATCGAGATGAAGAGCTCCTTGGCGATCTCCTTGTACGCGTACCCCCGGGCCAGCAGCCGCAGGACCTCGCGCTCGCGGTTGGTGAGCTGGTCGAGTTCCGGGTCGGCGACCGGGACGTCCGGGCGGGCCGCGAAGGCGTCGAGCACGAAGCCGGCGAGCCGGGGGCTGAAGACCGCGTCGCCGTCGGCCACGCGCTTGATCGCGGCGGCCAGCTCGTCCGGGGAGATGGTCTTGGTGACGTAGCCGCGGGCGCCGGCACGGATCAGGCCGATCACGTCCTCCGCGGCGTCGGACACCGACAGGGCCAGGAACTTGACCTGGGGGTGGCTGCGGCGCATGGCCTCCAGAACGGCGCGGCCGCCTCCGTCGGGCATGTGGACGTCGAGGAGCACCACGTCGGGCATGGTGGCGGCGATGCGGGAGACCGCTTCGGCGACGGAGCTGGCCTCCCCCACCACGTCGACGTGCGCGCCCAGCTCGGCGCGTACGCCGGCGCGGAACATGGCGTGGTCGTCCACGAGGAAGACGGTGAGGCGTCGGCCCTCGTCTGCGGTGGGTTCGGTCATCGTGCGTTCTCCTTTCCGGCGGTGACGCTCTCGCGCGAGGCGGGCAGCGTCAGGCGCACCTCGGTGCCGTCCCCCGGTGAACTGCGGATCACGGCCTTGCCGCCGTGCCGCTGCATGCGCCCGATGATCGAACCACGGACGCCGTGCCGGGTCTCGGCCACGGCGGTGAGGTCGAAGCCGGCGCCGCGGTCGCGGACGAAGACGCTGAGCTCCTCGTCCTCCACCTCGGCGTAGAGCGAGACGGTCTGGACGCCCGCGTGCCGGGCCGCGTTGACCAGGGCTTCCCGGGCGGCCGCGACGAGGGCGGCGACCCGTTCATCACACTGCGTGTCGCCCACGACGACGGTCTCGACGGAGATCGCGTACGTGTCCTCGACCTCGGCGGCGGCCTGCTCCAGCGCCGCCCCGAACCGCTCGGTCGGCGACGCGGCCGGCTTGTAGAGCCAGTTGCGCAGCGAGCGCTCCTGCCCCCGGGCGAGCCGCTGGACCTCCTTGATGTCGGTCGAGTTGCGCTGGATGAGGGCGAGCGTGTGCAGCACCTGGTCGTGGATCATGGCGGCCACCTCGGCGCGCTCCTGCTCGCGGATGCGGCCCTCGCGCTCGTTGCGCAGCTGGCTGAACGTCCGCCAGAGCAGCGGAGCCACCACCACGCCGACGCCGAGCAGGCCGACGAGGGCGAAAATCACCCCGTTGAGCACGATGACGAGGTTGTTCTTGGGGCCGTACACGGCGAAGACGCCGATGACGCCGACCGCGACCAGGACGCCGCCGCCGATGAAGCGGAACAGGAAGGAGCGGCGGTCGCTCTCCGCGACGACGGCGGCGAGCCAGGGCGCCTGGTTGTCGCCCCAGTGGCCGCGCCGGGTGGGGTCGGACTGGTGCCAGATCACGCCGGCGCCCACCGCAATGACGGCGACCAGCCAGCCGGCGGTGCCGGCCACGCCCTTGTCGTCGCCGAACAGCAGTCCCTCGAGCAGGATCACGCCGAGGCCGATCGCGCCGAACGGCAGCAGGAGCACCAGGTCGCGGCGGGGTTTCGGCTCTCCGGTGGGCACCTGCTGCGGCAGCACCGCCCAGAACACGGCATAGAGCAGAAGACCAAGACCGTTGAAGCCCAGGAGTACGACCAGAGCGACGCGCACCGCGGTCACGGGAATGCTGAGGTGACGCGCGATCCCGGAAGCGACCCCGGCGATGACACGGTGGTCGCGCGGCCGGTACAGGCGGCGCGTCGGCGAGGGTGCTGCGGTGGCGGTGATCGCTGTCCTCCTTCGTCACGCCGTACTCGTGGACCGGTTCGATCGTCACACGCCGCGGTGAGCGGGGGCTACGGGGAATGACCCCCAGGTATCCGTGTCCCCGATCTCAGGGTGGCATCAGGGTCGGCGCCTGAGGCGGGCCGGGTGCCCGTACCGCCAGTATCGAAGCCATGACCGACGAAGCTGCCCAGTCCCGCGGAGCTGCCGGGTCGTCGCAGGACGTTCCGGCACCTTCGGCCGTCCCGCCGGCGCCCCCGCAGGCGCCGGCCTCGGGCGAGGTCCCGCCGGCGTACGAGCCGCCCGCACCGGGCGCTCCGCCGGCCGACGACCCGCCGCCGCCCCCGCCGGGCGCCACCACACCCCCATCCGAAACCCCCTCGGGCAGCACGCCGCCCCCCGCTGGAAGCATGCCGCCTCCGCCGGGCAGCCCGCCGCCGTGGTTCGGCGCGCCCGACGGGCCCACGTTCTCCCGCGACAAGCTCATCCGCCCGGCCCGCGGCCGGTACATCGCCGGCGTCTGCGGCGCGATCGGCCGCGCCACCAACACCGACCCGGTGCTCTGGCGGGTGCTGCTGGCCGTCCTCGGCTTCTTCGGCGGCGTCGGGGTGCTGATCTACCTCGCCGGGTGGCTGCTGATCCCCGCCGAGGGTGACACGGCCTCCCCGATCGAGTCCCTGCTCGGCCGGGGCCGCTCGACCATGGCGCCGCTGTCCGTGGTGCTGCTCGGTGCCGCCGCGGCCCTGACGTTCGCCTTCATCGTCCGCGACGGCTTCCGCGCGACGCTGCTCGCCGCCGCGGTGCTGGTCGTCGGCGCGCTGGCCCTCAAGAAGTCGAACCGGGCCGGCGGTCCCGTGACCGCTGGGCCCGCTCCGGCCGACCCGTGGGCCGCCACCGCGACGTTTCCCGCTGCAGCACCGGCGCAGCCGGCCACGACGGCGCCGGCCCCCGCGGAGGCGCCGGCTGAGGAGCCCGCGACCGCGTTCACCGAGACGGCCGCCGCAGAACCGGCCGGCGAACCGGTGACCGCCCCGCTGCCGCCGATGCCCCCCATGCCCCCGATGCCGCCCTTCCCGACAAACACGTCCGCGCCACTGCCGCCGATTCCGCCGTCGTTCGCCCGGCCGACCGAGGGCTACCGGCCGCCGTTCGCGCCGCACGGGCCGTGGGCACAGGGGGCCGCGCAGCCGCCGTACGCTCCTCCGGCACCGCCGTCACCACCCAAGGCGCCGAAGCCGCCCCGCGAGCGTTCCAAGCTGGGCCGCATCACGTTCTCCCTGCTGGTGGTCGTGATGGGCGTCCTTGCGCTGTTCGACTCCGCCGGCGCGGACGTTCCGGTGTCGGGGTACTTCGCCGCCGCGCTGGCCACCATCGCGCTCGGGCTGGTCGTCGGCGCGTGGTTCGGCCGGGCCCGCGGGCTCATCTTCCTGGCCGTGCTCGCGACCTTCGGGCTGGCCGTCTCCAGCGGCGTCGAGCGCTTCGGCGGCGAGTTCGCCAACAGCTCGTACCGGCCGCAGAGCCTCGCCGCCGTGGCCGACCGCTACGACTTCTCGGTGGGCAACGCGACGCTGGACCTGCGCTCGGTCAATTTCGCCGGGCACGACCAGGCGGTCACCGTGGCGATGAAGTTCGGGCAGGTCAGGGTGCTCCTGCCGGCGAACGTCGACACCACGACCTCGCTGACCATGAACGACGGGCGGGCGCTGCTGTACGGCCGCGAGCTGACCGGCAACCTGAACGTGCAGGCGGTCTCCGATCTCGGCCCCGACGGCGAGGGCGGCGGCACGCTACGGCTGACCGTCGAGATGAACACGGGCAACGTGGAGGTGACCCGATGAGGCCGCACCGTACCGACGGCATCTCACTGAGCTTCGGCCTGATCTTCCTGCTGGTGGCGGCCTGGTGGGCGGTCGCTCAGGTGGTCACCGTACGGCTCCCCGCGCTGGGCTGGCTCGTCGCCGGCGTACTGATCCTCTTCGGCGCCCTGGGCCTGCTCGGCGCGATCCGGTCCGGCCGGCGCACCGAGGTCCCGGCGCCGGTGGCGGCGGAGGCCGAGGTGGAGGTGCCGGGCGACCTGCCGCCCGAGATGCACGCCGACATCGTCCGGGAGCTGCTGGAGAACCCGGCGGAGCGGGTCGACCTGCCGCCGGCGCCGCCGGCAGCCGCCGAGAAGCCCGACGCGTCGCGGCACCACGGGCAGCCGCGGCACCACGGGCACCAGGACTGAGCGACACAGCGCCGTCCGTCGGTCACACCAGCGGGTGGGACCGGCGGGCGGCGCAATATGCTCTTGCGCATGACGCCGTTTCCCTCCGTGTCCACCGCCCCCGTGACCGGCGTCGGCCCGCGCGCCGCACGCAGCCTCACGGCCGAGTTCGCCCGCCACAACGCGGCGACGACGGCCCTGGTGGTCGGCGCCGACCACTCCTCGGCCGTGGTGGCCGCGGCGGTCGAGGCGCTGCTGCCCGGCGACACGCTGACCCTGGTCGCGGGCGAGCGCAGCACCGCCGAGCTGCTGCGGGACCACATCACCGGCCTCGGCAGCTGGATCGCCGACCGGGTCCGGATCGTCGAGTCGCTGGCCGAGGCGGAGCCCGCCGACGTGGTGGTGCTCGGCGAGCCGCTGACCGGCACCGCCGAGGAGACCCGCGCGACGCTCGACGGCCTCAGCAAGTACCTGGCGGACGGCGCGGTCGTCTCGGTGGCCACGCCGGCGGTGCCCGGGCGTACGGGCGGGGCGGCCGCCGAGCTGTTCCGGCAGAGCGCCCTGTTCGGGGTGGGTTCCGACCTCGTCGCCCGCAACCAGCCTCCGCTGCGGATCCACCGGCTCCGGTTCAGCCCGGCGGACACCGCGAAGGCGGCCACGCTGGCCCCGGCGTACCGTCCCTCGAGCGTGCCGGTGACCCGCAGCATGCACATCGACTCGAACGGCGTCGCGGCGGCCGGCATCGCCCTCGGCCTGGCCGCGCTGGCCCGCTCGGCGCGCCCCAAGTCCCGGCTCTGGCTGCTGCCTGCCCTGCTGGCGGCGCCGGTGGCGGCATTCTTCCGGGACCCCGAGCGGGACGTGCCCACCGACCCGAACGCGGTCGTGGCGGCCAGCGACGGCCGGGTGCTCTCGGTCGAGCGGCTCACCGACGAGCGCCTGGGCGAGGGCGAGTTCCTGCGCATCGCGGTGTTCCTGTCGGTCCTCGACGTGCACGTCAACCGGATGCCGGTGGCCGGCCGGGTGACGGACTACTTCGTCATCGACGGCGGCTACGCGAACGCCATGACGGCGGCGGCGGAGCACAACGTGGCGGCGTACACGATCCTCGACACCGACCACGGCACGGTCGCGGTCGCCCAGCGGACCGGCCTGATCGCCCGCCGGATCGTGCAGCGCACGCCGGTCGGCTCGCTGGTCGCCCGCGGCGAGCGGATGGGCCTGATCCGCTTCGGTTCCCGCACCGACGTCTACCTCCCCGCCGACAAGGCCGACGCCACGGTCACGGTCGGCGAGACGGTCCGCGGCGGCACCTCGGTCATCGCGCGCTGGAAGTGAACGCGAAAGTGCCCACCCAGCGAGGCTGGGTGGGCACTTCTCGTCGATCGGGTCAGACGCCCCGGGTGCGCAGCCACATGACCGGGCCGCTGACCAGGTAGGTCCCGACGATCAGCACGAACGTGAGCCGGGCGTCGACCAGGGCACCCACGATCGGCAGGAGCCACAGCCACGGCGGCAACTTCACAATCCGGGCGAGCTTCGCGTACGGGAAGCTGGACACCATCGCGAACGCCAGCACGGCCACGCCGCCCAGCACCGCGATCCCCGGAAGCGGGAGCCCGATCAGCACGGTCACGGCGAGCACCGCCGCGGCCATGGTCGTGGGGACACCGGCGAAGAACTTGCCGTCCTTCGGCGAGACGTTGAAGCGGGCGAGCCGGATGGCCGCGCAGCCGGCGACGAGCATGCAGGCCACCGCGGCGGCCGCGGTGGGAACCGTGTGGGCCAGGGACGCGTACACGACGACCGGCGCGGCCAGGCCGAACGAGCACATGTCGGCCAGGGAGTCCATCTGGGCCCCGAACGGGCTGGACACCCCGAGCCGGCGCGCGAGGGCGCCGTCGAGCCCGTCGAACGCCACGCAGGCGATGAGGCAGGCCGCGGCGAACCGGGGCTCGCCCTGCATGGCCAGGAAGATGGCGAGCAGGCCCAGGGCCAGGCTCGCGAGGGTGCAGCCGTTGACGACGGCGAAGCTGATCCGGCGGCGTACGGTGCGCTCACCGGGGAGCAGGGCTCCGGAATCGGCCTCGACGACGACCGGCTGGGCCATGGCGACGGGGCCATGGCTGCCGGAGGTGGCCACTGTACGGCCACGCCCGGCGTACGGAGCGAGCTCCGTGCCGGTGTAGATCACCTCGGCCCGGGTGGCCGTGGCAGCGCGTCCGGCATCACCGGAACGGCGCCCCACTCGCACCAGCAGGGCCTGCCGGGCGAGACTTCCGCCGCGGCGCAGCCGGCCTGCCCAACGACGTCCGGCGGGACGGGGACTATCCGTCGTACGACGCCGGCGCCAAGGGGTTCTCGGCACGTGCTCCTCCATCTGGGGGTCGGTTAGCCCGCCGGCATCGGCCGTCGCGGGGTGCTGCCCATCGCCCGTACGTCTACGGACCGTAATTTAGGCGGGTTACACGATCGCACAGCCGGGCTCTCTTGGCGAGAGAGGAAATCGACCGTCGTGTGTAACAACGTCATGTGGAGTTTTCATCCTCCGTGGGGGCGAGGAGGCACGCTCACTACCTGGCCCTGTGACGAGTCTAACCGAGGTCGCGCAACCCGATCACCGATGACCACTTTCCTCCGCGTGCCGCCGGCCCCTCCCCGGCGACCGTCCGCAGCGCCGCGGCGGCAACATCGGTCAGTGGTAGCTCACGCACCGTGACCTTGTCGAACCACCCCACCGCCGCCGTCGAGCCGCCCGCTTCCTCCATCACCACTGGTTCTGTCGGCCGGTCGACGAAAACCCTGAACAGCACGCGCACGACGTGCCAATCCACCGGTACGCCCTCCGGGCCCAGCGCGGCGGGGTCGTGGCGGTGCGACGTACCGATCAGACCGGTCACCCGTCCGTGCTGCCCGGTCTCCTCGGCCAGCTCCCGGGCGAGCGCCACCTCGGGCAGCTCACCGTGATCGGTCCCCCCGCCGGGGAGGTGCCACATTCCGGCGCCCGGATAGCCCGGGGCGATCTCGGTCAGCAGAATTCGCCCATCCGGGTCGGTCACCACCCCGTACGCCCCGAAGCGCTGATTGGTGCGCACCGGCGGCTCGTCCGGATCGGCGGGCACGTCGGAGGGGGCCACGGGCAGCCCCAGCACGCCGGCGGTGAACGGCATCACCGGCACCTCGCCCGGCGTCACCCACGCGACGCGGTCCGTCGTACCGGAGGCCTCATCACGCAGGTCCCCGCCCACGACCTCGACGTCGTAGATGATCCGATCGGTGTGCTCCCACGTATCCGTCCCCGGAAGGCGGAAGACGTCGGAGGTGACGGAGTGCAGGCCGATGATGCGTACCCGGAGGCCGGTCTCCTCGGCGAACTCCCGCACGACGGTGTCGTCCGGGTCCTCACCCTGCTCGACACCGCCGCCGGGCAGCGTCCACAGGCCGGGGAACGCGGACAGGGCCGAGTTGTGGGCGAGCAGGACGCTGCCGGCGGCATCACGGCACAGGCCGTACGCGCCGATTCGTCTGACCTTCACACCGGCAAGGCTAGCCACCTCACATCAGGCCGGCCGCCTTGAGTGCCTCGGCGGTGACCTCGGTGACCTGGTCGTCCGGCAGCTCGCCGACCTCCCTGAGCGCCATCCAGCAGGCCTCGGACGTCGACCCGCCCACGTCCCCGACGGTCACGTCCGTCGGCGACTCGACGAAGACCCGGTAGAAGGCGCGTACGCCGTGCCAGTCGATCGGGTAGCCCTCGGGGCCGAGCGAGGCCGCGTCCCGATGGCTGGCGACGCCGAGAAGCTCCAGGAGGCGCCCCTGCTGGCCGGTCTCCTCGACCAGCTCGCGAATCAGGGCGGTGCCGGGCTGCTCGCCGTAGTCCGTGCCGCCGCCGGGCAGGTGCCAGCGCCCCTCCCCCGGATACCCCGGAGCGATGCGGGTCATCAGCAGACGATCAAAAGGATCGGTCGCAATCGCGTACGCGGCGAAGCGCTGCGCGCGGTGCAGCCCATCCGGTCCGGCGTACGCGTAGAACGACGGGAAGTCGGGCACTTCCTCGGGCCGCAGGTCCGCGGAGGCGGCCGGAAGCCCCAGGGCGGCGGCCGTGAACGGACGCAGCTTCAGCTCCTGAGCTTCCTCGAGGGTGTGCCACCGAGCCATGTCGGTCGGCTGCCCGACGCGGTCGATGAGGTTCCCGCCGCGGACGGACACCTCGTAGATCAGGCGGTCGGTGTGGATCGTGACGCCACGGTGCGGCAACGACCTCATGTCGGCCAGGACGTCGCGAAGGCCGGTGACGGCGACGGACAGGCCGGTCTCGGCGGCGGTCTCCCGTACGACGGTGTGGTTGGGATCCTCACCGTGGTCGACGGCGCCGCCGGGCAACGACCAGACGCCGGGCGTACCCGACCGGGTCGAGGCACGGACGAGAAGGACGCGACCTTCGGGGTCGGTCGCGACGGCATATGCCGCGATCCTGCGAAGCGGCTCCAGTGCGGGGGTCACGGGCGGCATCTTGCCCGGTTTATGTTAACTCCAGGAAACGTCTGTCGGATTCCTGACAGGGCGATAGCCCTCAGTAATCGCAGATCAGGGCGGTTCTGCGCACCGATCGCAGCAAGTATGTAACACACAGCAATGTGTCGTAACCCACCCGGTTGGGGTGCAGGGGACGGGCCGCCCTGACGGGACGAATCCGGCCGGGCGACGGAGTGGCTGCGGCCCGGACCGACCGCCGACGACCGCCGTTCACCGCCGCCGCTTTCCCGCCGACCGCGGCCCTCGTCGCCGCCCTCTTGTCGCCGCCCCTCTGTCGCCGCCCTCTTGTCGCCGCCCCTCTGTCGCCGCCCTCTTGTCGCCGCCCCTCTGTCGCCGCCGCTCCCCGCTGACGCCCCCGTTCGCCGTCGGCCCCGTCGCCGGCCGGGCCCGCCGCCGATCGCCATCGCTCACCGCAGACCGTCCGGGTGGCTTTCCGGGGCGGGTTTCGCGCGGTGCAGTGTCCGTACCCGGGGACGAATCAGGGTCGCTCTCCGGGCAGTCACCGAGGTCGGCGAGGCACCCCGGGGACGACCCTTGAGGCATGACTCAACCGACTGTCGCCCCGTACAAGCAACTTCGCCGCCCGCTCGACGACCGGATCGTGGCCGGGGTCTGCAGCGGCATCGGCCGGTACCTGTCCGTCGACCCGGTGCTGATCCGGGTCGGGTTCGCCGTCCTCACGGTGATGACCTGGGGGGTCGGGCTGCTCGCCTACCCGATCGCATGGTTCCTGATGCCGGAGGAGCCGGCGCCGGCCGGACCCGCCTGGCGCGACCCGGCCGACCCGTCGTGGGGTCAGCCTGCCGGGTACCCGGCCGGGCCGGCGTGGACGCAGCCCGCCGCCGGCCAGCCGGGCCCGACGAGCACGCCGCCGGCAGCCTGACACCTGCCAGGCGGTGTCCCGCCGGGAGGGTGGACGATGAGCGCCGCGCACGGGCGAAACCGGCCGGGCCGGCTGCGGAAAGCGGCCGATACGCCACGGTGAGCAGGCACGACGCGTGCGTGGTGGTCACGGTGGGCCCGGCACGACCGGCCGGCGTGGGACGGCGCCAGCCGCAGACCCGGCACGGCCTGGCCCGCACGGCCTGGCCGGCCCGGCCCGGCACGGCACGGCACGGCACGGCCAGCGCAGCGCAAGCCCGCACACCCAGCGCGAACCGCCCGGCACGACCCGCCCGGCGTAACGCGGCGCAAGCCCGCAGACCCAGCGCGGCCCGGCCAGCGCAGCCCGGCGCAAACCGCGGGCTCGACGCGACTCGGCGCAGCGCGAGCGGCGGCGCAAGCCCGCGGCGGATCGCAATCCTGGCGCGGCGGAACCGGAGCGCCGCCGAGGCGCGGCCGGGGCTCAGCCTGAGCGGGCCGGTGCGGCCGGGGCTCAGCCTGAGCGGGCCGGTGCGGCCGGGGCTCAGCCTGAGCGGGCCGGTACGGCCGGGGCTCAGCCTGAGCGGGCCGGTGGGGTTACTCCCACTCGATCGTGCCCGGGGGCTTGCTGGTTACGTCGAGGACGACTCGGTTGATTTCTCGGACCTCGTTGGTGATGCGGGTGGAGATTGTGGCGATCACGTCGTACGGGAGGCGGGACCAGTCGGCCGTCATGGCGTCTTCGCTGGAGACCGGGCGGAGGACGATCGGGTGGCCGTAGGTGCGGCCGTCGCCCTGGACGCCGACGCTGCGGACGTCCGCGAGGAGGACCACCGGGAACTGCCAGACGTCGCGGTCGAGGCCCGCCGCGGTGAGTTCTTCGCGGGCGATGAGGTCGGCTGCGCGGAGGATGTCGAGGCGTTCGCGGTCGACCGCGCCGATGATGCGGATGGCGAGGCCCGGGCCCGGGAACGGGTGGCGCTGGACGATCTCCTCGGGGAGGCCGAGCTCGGCGCCGAGGGCGCGTACCTCGTCCTTGAAGAGGGTGCGGAGCGGCTCGATCAGGGCGAACTGCAGGTCGTCCGGGAGGCCGCCGACGTTGTGGTGCGACTTGATGTTGGCAGTGCCCGTGCCACCGCCCGACTCGACCACATCCGGGTAGAGGGTGCCCTGGACGAGGAACTCGATGTGGCGCTCGGCGTCGAGCTCGCGGGCCGCCGCCTCGAAGGTACGGATGAACTCCCGGCCGATGATCTTGCGCTTCTGCTCGGGGTCGGTGACGCCGGCGAGGTGGCCTAGGAACTGGTCGGAGGCGTCGACCACCTTGAGCCGGATGCCGGTCGCCGCGACGTAGTCCTTCTCGACCTGCTCGGCCTCGCCCGCGCGCAGCAGGCCGTGGTCGACGAAGATGCAGGTCAGCTGGTCGCCGACCGCCTTGTGGACGAGCGCCGCCGCGACGGCCGAGTCGACGCCGCCGGACAGGCCGCAGATCACCTGCTTGTCGCCGACCTGCTCGCGGATCGCGGCGACCTGGTCCTCGATGATGTTCGTCGGGGTCCAGGTGGGCTCGATGCCCGCGATGTCGTACAGGAAGCGCTGCAGCATCTCCTGGCCCTGCTGGGTGTGCGCCACCTCGGGGTGGAACTGCACGCCGGCGCGGCGGGTGCCGAGGTCCTCGAACGCGGCGACGGGCGCGCCGGCCGAGGAGGCGGTCACCGAGAAGCCGGACGGCGCCTCCGTCACCGAGTCGCCGTGCGACATCCAGACGGGCAGGTCCGCGGGCAGTTCGCGCAGCAGCGTCCCGGCCTGGGAGGCGGGGGCGAGAAGGGTGCGCCCGTACTCCCGGGATCCGGTGTGCGCGACGGTGCCGCCGAGCGCCTGGGCCATGGCCTGGAAGCCGTAGCAGATGCCGAACACCGGCACGTCGTTGGCGAACAGCGACGGGTCGAGCACCGGGGCGCCGGGCTCGTACACACTGGACGGTCCGCCGGACAGGATGATCGCGGCCGGCTTCTTGGCGAGCATCTCCGCGACCGGCATCGAGTGCGGCACGATCTCGGAGTAGACCCGCGCCTCGCGGACCCGGCGGGCGATCAGCTGGGCGTACTGGGCGCCGAAGTCGACGACAAGGACCGGACGCGGTGTGCTCATGGCCCGCGAGTTTACCGGCGGGAGGGACGGCCCTCCCGGCCCGGGGCGGCAGCTGTGGACAACCGCACCGGAACCGGCGAGGGGACGTCAGCGGTACCAGGTGCGGGCGGGAGCGTACGAGACGTTGCCTGCACGGTCGTAGGCGCGGATCTGGACCTTGAGTTTGCTGCCGAACTTCCACGTCTGTACGGCGAAGGTGTGCGTGCTGCCCGCGTACCGTTGAATGATCTTGCCGTTGACCAGCAGTTCCATGCTCCGGATGCCGTTGCGGTCCGTGGCCTGGGCGCCCACGTAGCGGGTCTTGCGAATGTGGCGGGTGCCGCTGGCCGGGCCCGAGGTGATCCGGACCGCCGGTCCCCAGTTGTCGACGAGGACCTTGCGGGTGGCGGTCGCCACGTTGCCGCCACGGTCGTACGCGCGCAGCATGAGCGTCATCGTCCCGCCGCGGATCGCCGGCCGCCACGCGAGCGTGTACGGCGCCACCCGGTCGACGTTGACGACCACGCCGCCGGCGAGCAGTTCGACCTTGGCGATGCCGATGTCGTCGGTGGCCTTGGCGCTCACCTTGACCGTGCCGCGGACGAGAGCCGAGGCGGACGGCGACACGAACGACGTGGCCGGAGCGACCGCGTCGTCGGCGACCGGCAGCGACGCGAGGGCCGCCGCGGCGTTGACGCGGCCCGAGGAGGAGGCGACCCAGCCGCCCGTGATCTTGTCCGCCGACGTGGTGAGGGCGGACCGGATCGTCGCGGCGGTCGGGGTGGGCGTGGTCGAGGCCAGCAGCGCCGCGACGCCGGCCGCGAACGGCGTGGCGGACGACGTACCGCAGAACTGGGTGACGATGCCGTTCATGGACTGGGCCGGGTTGCAGCCCGGCGCCGCGAGATCCACCCAGCTGCTGCCGTAGTTCGACCACGAGTAGCGGGTGTCGGTGCTGGTGGAGGCGCCGACCGCGATCACCGACGGGATGGCCGCCGGGTAGTGCAGAGCGGAGCTGCCGTCGTTGCCCGCGGCCGCGAGGACGAGGACGCCCTTGCTACTGGCGTACGCGACGGCGTCCCGCAGCACCTGACTGTCCGAGTCGCCGCCCAGCGACAGGTTGATGATGTCGGCGCCCTTGTCCGCGGCCCAGCGGATCCCCTCGGCGATGTCGCTGTACGAGCCGACGCCGGACGAGTTGAGCACCTTCACCGGCAGGATCTTGCAGAACCAGCAGATGCCCGCGATCCCCACGCCGTTGTCGCCCGAGCCGGCGATGACGTCGGCGGTCGACGTGCCGTGTCCCTGGTCGTCGGTGGCGTTGCTGTCGTCGTTGACGAAGTCGTACCCGGGCAGGATCCGCCCGGAGAGGTCGGGGAGCGCCTTGACGCCGGTGTCGACCACGGCGACGACCACGCCGCCGCGGCCCCGGGTGGTGTCCCAGGCGTCGTCGACGCGGGTCCGGGTGACGCCCCACTGGGCGCCGTACGCGGGGTCGTTCGGGGTGGTGGCGATGGTGGCGAGGTGGTCCTGCTCGACGTACGCGACGGCGGGATCGGCGCGCAGCACGTCGGCGGCCTCGGTGGCCTGGCCGGCGGGTACGTCCACCGCGACCGCGCCGGTCAGCGGTTCGGCGGCGACGACGTCGACGCTCTTCTCCAGGTCCGCGACGACGCCGGCGCTGTCCCCGGCGCGCAGCCCCACGACGAGCGAGACCGGTTCGGCGTCGGCGGGAGAGGGAGCGGCGAGCACCGGCGAGGGGGCCAGCGCGATGCCACCGGCGATCAGACCGGCCGTCAGTGCACGCAGAATCATGCCTCCACGCTGGGCCGGGCGGGTGCCGGAACCCGGACCGTACGGGGAGCTATCGGGTAGCAGAAAGCCCCTGCCGGGAGCGCTCGGCAGGGGCTTTCGGTGCTGTTCAGGTCAGCGCTTGTACGTCCTCGTCGGCGCGGACTTGACGTTGCCGGCGTTGTCGGTCGCCCGGATCTGCACCTTCATGCCCGAGGCGTAGCTCGACGCCTTGAAGCTGAAGTTGTACGGCGACGTGGTGTCCGTGGCCTTCACCGAGCCGTTGATCAGCATCTCGACCCGCCGGACGCCGTTCGTGTCCGAGGCGGTGGCGGCCAGCTTCACCGTGCCGGAGACCGTGGCGCCGCTCGCCGGGCCGCTGGTGATCGTCACCGTCGGCGCGACGTTGTCCGCGATGATCGAGCGGGTGAAGATCGTACGGTTGCCGGCCTTGTCGTAGACCTTGATCTCGAGCTTGACCTTGCCGTTCTTGCCGGCCGTGTCGTACGTGAACTCGTACGGCGCGGTGCGGTCCTGGGCCTTGTAGACGCCGTCGGCGAACAGGTCGACGTTGCGCACGCCGGACCAGTTGTCGGCGATGCCGGTGGTCTTGACCGGGATCTTGCCGTGCACGCGCCAGCCCTCGCCCGGGGTAGACACGCCGGTGATGGTCGGTGCGGTGGTGTCGGTGCTGACGTTCAGCGCCTTGGCGGCGTCGAGCATGCCGTACTTGGCCCAGCCGTTGTCGGCGCCGATCGAGCGGGCCGAGGTGAGCAGCGACCGCTGCAGCGACCAGGCGGTGTAGTCGGGGTGCATGGTCTTGATGAGGCCGGCCGCGCCGGAGACCATCGGCGCCGCGAACGACGTGCCGGGCTCGCCGGTGTGGTAGTTCTCGTACCGGTCCATGCCGGTGACGATGCCCGGGGCCGCCATGTCGACCCAGCTGTCGCCGGACTTGTTGTAGCTGGAGAAGCTCGCCCGCTCGTCGGAGTTGCGGTCGGTGGCGCCGACGGCGACCACGTCCGGGTACGCCGCGGGGTACTGCTTGGTGGTCGCGTACTGCGTGTTGCCGGCGTTACCGGCGGCGGCGACGACGAGCACGCCCTTGAGGTTCGCGTACGAGACGGCGTCGGCGAGCACCTTGGTGTTCTCGGTGCCGCCCAGCGACATGTTGATGATCTTCGCGCCGTTGCTGGTCGCGTACACGATGCCCTTGGCGATGTTGCTGTCGTAGCCGGAGCCGTTCTTGTCCAGCACCTTGACCGGGAGGATCATGCAGCTCCAGCAGCCGCCTGCCATGCCCTTGCCGTTGTTGCCGCGGGCCGCGATGAGCGACGCGACAGTGGTGCCGTGACCGAAGTCGTCAGCGGTGTTGGTGTTGTTGCTGACGTAGTTGTAGCCGGCCAGCACCGCGCCGGACAGGTCGCCGACCTTTGCGACGCCGGTGTCCAGCACGGCGATCTTGACGGCGCTGCCCGTCGTCGTCTCCCAGGCCGCGGGAAGGTTCACCTGGTCGACCTCGGGCTGCAGCCCCGTCCCCTCGGTCCCCACGTACATCGGGTCGTTCGGGTGGACGTCGTACGCCTTGCGGACGCGGTCGACCTCGACGTACGCGACGTTCGGGTCGCTCTTGAGCGCCTCGACGACCCGCGACCGGCGCGCCTGCGAAACCTCGAGGGTCTGCGCGCGCAGCTCGGACATCGCCTGCTGCGCCGGACCCGAGGCGTCCACGGCACGGGCACCCATCGCCGAGACGGTACGCATGGGGGCGGCGGCGTCCGCGCCCTTCTTCAGGCCGACGACGAGCCGCACCGGCGCCGACGGCGTCTCGTCGGCCAGGGCCCAGGTCGAGATGCCGGCGGTAGCCGCGACGACCGTGGCCGCCAGTGCTCCGACGACGACGCGCCGTGAGACAAGCTTCATGTAGGACGTGCCTCCCCGTGTTCGACCGCCGCTTGAGCGAATCGCGGCGGTCAGCGTACGGCCGATCTTGTGTTTTTCAATGCCCCGTTCCACAACGCGAGATTTCATCCCATTGAGCAGGTTGTTGGTGTCGCTTACTGTTCCACCATGCGGAACAACAAGATCCTGTGGACGGCGGCCGCGGTCGTGGTCGTCCTCCTGGCCGGCGTGGGGATCGCCTTCGCGCTGCGTGCCGACTCGGACGGATCGGACATCACCGCAGCTCCGGCCCCCGCCGCGTCGTCCACGGCACCGGCGCCGTCGAGCGCTCCCCCGCCGCCCGGAGCCGACATCACCGGCCCGCTGGACCTGCTCCTGATCGGCGTCGACACCCGCGTCAGCATCCCGGACTGGCAGCCGCATGCCGACGCCATCATGCTGCTGCACGTCGACGAGGGACTCAAGAGCGGATATCTGTACTCGCTGCCGCGGGACCTCCGCGTCGACATCCCCGCGTACGCGAAGAACGGCTACGGCGGCGGGCGGCACAAGCTGACCGAGGCGATGTCGTACGGCTCGGAGCTCGCCGGGACGGACAAGGCGAACGTCTTCAACGGGTACGAGCTGCTGAGCCGGACGATCGCCGGGTACACCGGCATCAAGAAGTTCGACGCGGGCGCCATCCTGACGTTCAACGGCCTCAGCAAGCTGACCGACGCCCTCGGCGGCGTCACCATGACCATCGACCAGAAGGTCGTCTCGCACCACCGCAAGCCGGACGGCACCGCACGTCCCCTGCGCGCGGGCGGCGGCGACTACGTCGGCCCGCAGGCGACCTACCTCCCCGGGACGCGCACGCTCGTCGGCTGGCAGGCCATCGACTACGCCCGCCAGCGCTACGGGCTGCCGAACGGCGACTACGACCGGCAGCGCCACCAGCGGCAGCTCGTCAAGGCCCTGCTCACCAAGGCGGAGACCGCCGGCCTGGCGACCGACCAGGCCAAGCTCCGGTCGGTGCTGGGCGCGCTGGGGGACACGCTGGTGACGTCGGGGAGCCGGACACCGCTGGAGTACGCGTACGCGCTGCGGGACCTGAAGCCGTCCGGGCTGACGTTGGTGTCGCTGCCGGGGAGTTCGGTGTTCTCCGGAGGCGGCTACATCGGCGAGCAGTTGACGTCGACGGGGCGCGGCTTCGTGCGGGCGGTGGCGGCCGGGAACCCGCAGGCGTACCTGGCAAAGCACCCGGAGCTGCGCGCCAAGTAGGGCCGGGCGGGACGGCCGCGGCGCGGAAGCAGCGCGGCGGGACGGCCGCGGCGCGGGAGCGACCCGGCGGGACGGCTGCGGAGCGGGAGCGACCCGGCGGCCGGCGGCGGGTGGGTCGTCAGGGCCGCGGCGGGGCGGTCGTTCCGAACAACCAGGCCTCGAAGAAGTCGCCCAGGTCCTTGCCCGCGGCCGCCTCGGCGTCGCTGATGAAGGCGACCGTGGTCGCGTTGCCGTCGCTGTGGGACTGGGGCCAGGACCGCAGCAGCTTGAAGAACGCGGCGTCGCCGATCGTCGTGCGGAGGGCGTGCACAGTCATGGCGCCGCGCTGGTAGACGGCTTCGCCGAAGAGGCGCTCGGGGCCCGGGTCGCCGGTCGGGACCTTCCAGTCGAAGCCCTGGTAGACGCGGTCGAACGCCTGCTGGGCGGTCTGTTCGCCCTCGTGCTCCTGCCAGAGCCATTCGGCGTACGTGGCGAAGCCCTCGTTGAGCCAGATGTCCTGCCAGCGGTCGAGGCTGACGCTGTCGCCGTACCACTGGTGGGCCAGTTCGTGGGCGACGACCGTGGCGTTGGGCCGGGTGCGGAAGAAGACGTTGCCGTAGACCGGCCGTGACTGGGTCTCCAGCGCGTAGCCGACCCGGTTGTCGTCGATGACCACCCCGCCGTACGCGTCGAACGGGTACGGGCCGAACTGGGTGGCGAGGAAGTCGGCGACCTCCGTGGTGCGAGCCATGGCCTTGGCCGCCGGGCCGTCCGCGGGCAGGGACTCGGGGATGGCCGTCACGACCGGTTTGCCGTCGTGGGTGGAGGTCTGCACCCTGTACTGGCCGATGACGACCGTGGCGAGGTAGCTGGCCATCGGCTTCGACTCGGTCCACGTCCAGGTGGTCCAGCCGTCGGCGGTGGTGCGCCGGCCGGGCACGCCGTTGCCGATCGCCTCGACGCCCTCGGGCACGGTCATGGCCAGCGCGAACGTCGCCTTGTCGGAGGGGTGGTCGTTCACGGGGAACCAGGTGCTGGCCGACTCCGGCTGGCCCAGGGCGAACCCGCCGTCGGCCGTACGCAGCCAGCCGCCCACGCCGAGCGCCTCGTTGCTGAGCGGCTCGGGCTCGCCGCCGTACTCGACGACGACGGTGAACCGCTGCCCGCCGACGATGCCGGCCGCCGGGGTCACGATCAGTTCGTTCTTCTCCGCCTTCGCGGTGGCGGGCCGCCCGTCGATCGTCACCTTGCCGACGGTGAGGCCGGCGAGGTCGAGGTGGAAGCTGGAGAGGTCCTGCGTCGCCCCGGCCGTGATCGTGGCGGTGCCCTCGAGCCGCCCCTTGGCGGGGTCGTAGCGCAGCTTCAGGTCGTATCCCACGACGTCATAGCCGCCGTTGCCGTACGTCGGGAAGTAGGGATCCCCGGCCCCCTCGGCCCCCGGCGCAAAACTCGGCGCGACAGACGGCGACGCGGAGGCGGCCGGCTGGGGATCATCATCGCCCGTGCAGCCGGCCACGGCGACCAGCACGGCGACGACCACCGCCGCGATCCGAACCCGCATGCCCATTCCCCCATCGCCTGGACTGCGACTCTACGTCCGCGCCGGGCCCAGGCCGCCGGTTATCCACAGGGCGGGGTTTGCCCACTTACGCACAATGAAGGCCGAGGGCCAGCGGATGCTGGGCCCCCGGCCGGCCTCGGCGGGAGCGACGATCTGCGCCACCCACCGAGCTACGACATGGAGCTCTTGACCTTGATCTTGATCTACCGGTCGAGAACGAGCGACACCTTCTGGAACTCCTTGACGTCGCTGTAGCCGCACTTGGCCATCGCGCGCTTGAGGCCGCCGAAGAGGTTGAGCTGGCCGTCCGGGCGGTCCGCGGGGCCGTAGAGGATCTCCTCGAGGGTGCCGTCCGGCTCGCCCGCGATGCAGAAGCCGCCGCGGGGCAGGCTCGGGTGGCTGGCGGCCGAGTGCCACCAGGCGCCGCCGGCCGGGGCGCCCTCGGCGAGGGACAGCGGCTCGCCCAGCATGACCGCGTCGGCGCCGCAGCCGATCGCCTTGGCGATGTCGCCGGAGGTCTGGATGCCGCCGTCTGCGATGAGGTGCACGTAGCGGCCGCCGGTCTCGTCGAGGTAGTCCCGGCGGGCCGCCGCCGCATCGGCGATCGCGGTCGCCATCGGTACGCGGATGCCGAGAACCGTGTCCGTTGTGGACCACTCGTCGGCGCCGATGCCGACGATGACGCCGGCCGCCCCCGTGCGCATGAGGTGCAGCGCGGTCTTGTAGTCGGTGCAGCCGCCGACGATGACCGGCAGGTCGAGGTCGGCGATGAACTCCTTGAGGTTCAGCGGCTCGTCCGTGGTGGAGACGTGCTCGGCGCTGACCAGCGTGCCCTGGATGACGAGCAGGTCGACGCCCGCGTCGAGGATCACCGGGGCGAGCGCGAGGGTGTGCTGCGGCGAGACGCGGACGGCGACCGTGACGCCGCCCTCGCGGATCGCGCGGACCCGCTCGGCGATCAGTTCCGGCCGGATCGGCTCGGCGTAGACCTCCTGGAGGCGCTTCGTGGCGTCGGCCTCCTCGTCGAGCGAGGCCAGCTCCTCAAGGATCTTGGTGGGGTCCTCGTAGCGCGTCCAGAGCCCCTCGGCGTTGAGCACGCCCAGGCCGCCGAGGCGGCCCAGGGCGATCGCCGAGGCGGGGCTCATGGTCGCGTCCGACGGGTGCGCGACGCAGGGAATCCTGAACGGGTACGCGTCCACCTTCCAGTCCGTGGACACGTCGTCCACGTCCCGGGTACGGCGGCTCGGGACGATCGCGATGTCGTCCAGGTGGTACCCGCGCTGGGCCGTCTTGCCCAGACCGATCTCCACAACGTCACGCATGATTCAAGCCCCTTAGCGGGAGTGGTAGTTCGGAGCCTCGACCGTCATCTGGATGTCGTGCGGGTGGCTCTCCTTGAGACCTGCCGCGGTAATCCTGATGAGCTGACCCTTTTCCTGCAAGTCCGGGATCGTCTCGGCGCCCACGTAGCCCATCGCCGCGCGCAGGCCACCGATCAGCTGGTGCGCGACGCGCGACAGCGGACCACGGTAGGGCACCTGGCCCTCGACGCCCTCGGGGACCAGCTTGTCCTCGTTGACGTCCTGCTGGAAGTAGCGGTCCTTCGAATACGACTTCGCCTGGCCTCGGGACTGCATGGCGCCGAGCGACCCCATGCCGCGGTACTGCTTGAACTGCTTGCC
Source organism: Nucisporomicrobium flavum (assembly GCF_016464385.1). Lineage (GTDB taxonomy): Bacteria > Actinomycetota > Actinomycetes > Mycobacteriales > Micromonosporaceae > Actinoplanes > Actinoplanes flavus_A. The sequence goes on from NZ_JADMLH010000019.1 coordinate 20,067, forward strand.
GTTGATGAAGATCAGGTCGCCGGGGCTCTCCTCGGAGCCGGCCAGCAGCCCGCCCAGCATGACGGTGTCGGCACCCGCGACGATCGCCTTCGCGATGTCGCCGGAATACTGGATGCCGCCGTCGGCGATCACCGGGACGCCGGCGGGCCGGCACGCCCGGGCCGCCTCCATGACGGCGGTGATCTGCGGTACGCCCACGCCGGCGACGATCCGCGTGGTGCAGATGGCGCCCGGGCCCACCCCGACCTTGACCGCGTCGGCGCCGGCCTCGACCAGCGCCTTGGCTCCCGCGTACGTCGCGATGTTGCCGCCCACGATGTCCGTGGTGGTGTCCTTCTTGAGGCGCGCGACCATCTCCAGCACCGCGCGCTGGTGACCGTGCGCGGTGTCGACGATGACCACGTCCACGCCGGCGTCGATCAGGGCACGGGCCCGCTTGTACGCGTCGTCGCCCACCCCGACCGCGGCGGCGACCCGCAGCCGGCCCTGGGCGTCCTTGGCGGCGTTCGGATACTGCTCGCTCTTGGTGAAGTCCTTGACCGTGATCAGGCCGCGCAGGCGTCCCGAGTCGTCGACGAGCGGCAGCTTCTCGACCTTGTGCCGCTGCAGCAGCGCGAGCGCCTCCTCCTTGCCGACGCCGACCTCGGCGGTGATCAGCGGCGCCTTCGTCATGACGTCGCGCACCTTGATGCTGTCGTCGGTGACGAACCGCATGTCACGGTTGGTGACGATGCCCACGAGCACGCCGTCACCGTCGATCACCGGCACGCCGGAGATGCGGTAGCGCCCGCACAACTGGTCGACGTCGCGCAGGGTGTCGTCCGGGCTGCAGGTGACCGGGTTCGTGATCATCCCCGACTCGGAGCGCTTCACCAGGTCGACCTGGGACGCCTGGTCCTCGAGGGAGAGGTTGCGGTGCAGCACGCCGATGCCGCCCTGCCGGGCCATCGCGATCGCCATCCGCGCCTCGGTGACGGTGTCCATCGCACTGGACAGCAGCGGGATGGAGAGTTCGACGTTGCGGGTCATCCTGGTGATCGTGTTGACCCGGCTCGGCACGACGTCCGATTCGCCGGGCTGCAGGAGAACATCGTCGAACGTCAGACCGAGAGGAACCGTGCGCGCGGACTCAGTTTCCACAGATCATCCCTAGAGAAGAGGCGGAGTGTTACATCCTACTCATCGGCCAGGGCGTGCCCGAGGGGGCGGACAGCACGTGCGGGCCAGCACACAGTGCCGCTTGATGGGTACGGTAGACGCGTGCAAGAAGAGCCGATCGACCCGTTCAACGGTGACCCCGCCGACCCGGCCGCGGGACTCGACGACCTCACGGAGGACGCCGAGCAGGATCCGCTGACCGAGGCCGAGCGGCAGGACGTCCTCGAGGACCTGTCCGACCTGGAGATCTACCAGGCCTTGCTGAGCCCCACGGGGATCCGCGGGCTGGTCATAGAGTGCGAGGACTGCCACGAGCCGCACTACTTCGACTGGGATCTGCTGCGGGGCAACCTGCGGCATCTGCTGTCGAACGGCCGGCCGAGGGTGCACGAGCCGGCGTTCGACCCGGACCCCGACCACTACGTCACGTGGGAGTACGCCCGCGGGTATGCGGACGGTGTGCACGACACGCTGACGGAGGGTACGGACGACGACGCGTCGTCATCGTCGTCCTGACAGTCGTCGTACAGCTCACGGGCCGCCCCTGGAGGGCGGCCCGTTCGCTTCGAAGGGCTCGGCTGACGCCGGTCACGACCCACCCCGGCCGTGACAGGGGTCAGGCGACGAGACCGGCGCGGAAGCCCGCGGCCACCGCGTGCGCCCGGTCGCGGGCGCCCAGCTTGCGGAAGAGCCGGCGGGCGTGGGTCTTGACCGTGTCCTCGGACACGAACAGTTCCCGCCCGATCTCCGCGTTGCTCTTGCCGTCGGCCATGCCGCGCAGCACCTGCAGCTCCCGCTCGGTGAGGGTCAGGCGCCGACCGGCCGGAGCGGCCTCGCCGACCCGGCCGTCGTTGCCGGGCCACACCAGCGGCCGGCCCGTGACCGGGTCGATGTCGGGCCCGTCGCCACGCTGGGCGGGAACCATCGGGGAGTTCGGCAGCATCGCCGGGATACCCGCGGCGTTCGGGGTTCCGGCCATCGCCAGGCCGTCACGGTGCAGGCCACGCGCGGCGGCCGAGTTGTTGTTGCGCCCCGCCTGACCGACCGCGGCCGGCTGGGCGTTCGCTCCGTTGATCGGCATGCCCTGGGGGCGTACCGGGAGCAGCAGGAGCAGCAGTGCCTTGGCGACGACACTGACCAGGTCGTGCTCGACGCCGCGGATGACGCCGCGGGCGCCGGCGGCGACCGTGGCGGCGGCGACCCGGGGGTCTTCCGCGCCGAAGAGGACGACCTGCGCCTGCGGGGCGCGGGCGAGGACGCGCCGGGTGAAACCGACGCTGTCGGGACGGGTCACGGCGGTGTCGGCCAGAACGACCTCGGCCGGCCGCTCAGCCAGACGGATCATGGCCTCGGTCTCGCTGACCGCTGTCCGCACGACACCGGTCATCCCGAGCCGGGCCGCGGTCGACGCGACGGTCTGGGCCGCCAGTGGGGTACGGACGCACACGAGGACGGTACGCACAGTGATCCTCCTTCTCTCTCAGAGGAGATCACGCGAGGGCCGCAGCATTACGCGCTTTAGATGGAAAAAATGGGAAACATCGGAACGGTTTTCGGCACCGGTGAGATACGGCCGACGAAGACATCGACAACTCGTGTGTGATCCGGCGTTCGCCGGGGTACACGGGCGACAGGCCTGAGCCAGGCCCCTCATGAGAACACTCCGCGGTGCCGCGCGGGAGGAGGGTGTTGATGTCGAACGTTCGCAGACTGCCCGGGCCCATCGCCGACCTTTGGGATTGGCAGCGACTCGGCCTGTGCAGAGGGCGGGACAGCGCTCAGTTCTTCCACCCCGACGGCGAGCGCGGATCGTCCCGCAACCGCCGCGAGGCGAAGGCCAAGGCGATGTGCGGCGCCTGCCCGGTCCGGGCCGAATGCGCCGCCCATGCTCTGGCGGTCCGTGAGCCGTACGGCGTCTGGGGAGGCTTCAGCGAAGCGGAGCGGCTGCGGCTGCTCGCAGTCGGCTGGGAGGACCTTGCCGATCGCCATCACGGACGGGTCGACCTTGCCCGGCTCGAGGCCCGCCTCGGCCGGCCCCACAAGTCCACGGTGCCGGCACAGCGGCAGGCACCGGCAGCCTGACGCCGCCACAGACGCGGCACGACAACACACCTGACGGCGCGGCCTCCTGCGGGAAGCCGCGCCGGCGTCGTCGGCGGCTTGTCAGTCGCATCGGTGAACATGCAAGCCACCGTATGAGCGAACTTGCCCTTGACGTCGGACGAAGAGTGCGTCTTCCGCGTGACACGATTCCACCGCCCGGGGACCGTGGTCATAGCCGCCCGCGGATGCCATCCCGCGTTTGCCGGACAGCCGCGGTGGTGCCGGTCGGCCGGTTCGGATCCCTCTTCGTGACCTGCGCGGCCGTTGGCTCGAGACGGTACGACCGCAGCATGCGGCGGGCGTCGAGGGTCGGTGAGCGGCTGACGGCGGGTCAGGCGGGAAGCTGGACGAAAGCAGTCAGCTAGCACAGGGTTACGGAACGCGCAAGCCGCACGGCGCGGACATCGTGACGGGGTCGGGGTGGGTTGCGCTGTGCGGAAGGGCTGTCACGGCCCTGTTGGGGGGCGGGCGCGGCTCGCGGGCCGGCCGACGGGCAGGGCTTTCGCCGGAAGTCGCGCGCGGCGCGGGGCGAGCGCGCGGGGCGGGCGAGCGCGCGCCACGGGGCAAGCGCGCGGCGCGGGGCAAGCGCGCGCCACGGGGCAAGCGCGCGCCACGGGGCAAGCGCGCGGCGCGAGCGGCGCGTGCGCGGCAAGCGGCGCGTGCGGCGCAGGCACGGCGAAGCGCAAGCGGCCCGTGCGGCGCAGGCAGCGAGCAGCGCCAGTGCGGCGCAATCGGCGAGCGGCGCCAGCAGTCGGCGCGGCGCCAGCTAAGAGGCGGCGCAGGCGGCAAGCGCGGCGGAAACGGCAAGCGCGGCCCACGCCAAGGCGCGGCCCAAGCGGCGAGCGCGCCGCACGCAGCAGACGCCGCCGGAACCGGTCGAGGGTGGCAGGCTCAGCGCCGCTGGCCGGACACGTTCATCGGCTAGATCGGTGCGCGGCCGAACGCGAGCGCCCGGCGCCGAGGGGGCGGCGCGACCACGGCAGGCGCGAAAGCACCCGTGCGAGCACGGCAGCCGCTAAAGCAGCCCGTGCGAGCACGGCAGCCGCTAAAGCAGCCCGTGCGAGCACGGCGGGCGGGAAGGCGTCCCGCGCGAGCCCCCAGCGCGCGGCCGCTCGGCCGGCAGGCCCCACCACCGGCGACGGCCGGGAGGGAGGGCGGTGGTCAGTCGATGGAGATGCGGATCGAGTGCCAGCCTGTGGCGCCGTTCGGGGGTGGCGGGGCCGGGGTGCTGGGCTGGGTCTCGCCCTCGCTGTCGGTGGCCCGGACCTGGATGGTGTGGTCGCCCGGCGTGGCCTGCCATTCGTACGACCACTGGACCCACGTGTCGGCGGAGACAGCTGGTGCGAGCTTGGCCTTCTGCCACGGGTTCGCGTCGACCTGGATCTCGACGCGGGTGATGCCGCGGTGCTGGGCCCACGCGACGCCGCCGATCATCACGGGGCCCTGTTTGCGCTTGGCGCCGTTGCGGGGCGTGTCGATGCGGGACTCGGTCTTGATGGGACCCAGGGCCGACCAGCCGCGTGGGACCCAGTAGGCGTCGAAGTCGGCGAAGCGGGTCAGCTCGATCTCCGTGATCCATTTGCAGGCGGAGACGTAGCCGTACAGGCCGGGGACCACCATGCGGACCGGGAAGCCGTGGCCGACCGGGAGGGGTTCGCCGTTCATGCCGATCGCGAGCAGCGCGTCGCGGCCGTCGCGGAGGACGGAGGTGGGCGTGCCGCAGGTCCAGCCGTCGGCCGAGCGGGACACCGTCTGGTCGGCGTCGGGCAGGGGCTGGGCTTCCTCCAGCAGGTCCTTGACGGGGACGCCGAGCCACAACGCGTTTCCTATGAGGTCGCCGCCGACCTCGTTGGAGACGCAGGCGAGCGTGACGTAGCGGGACACCATGGGCCGCTGCAGCAGCTGCTCCCACGTCAGCGTGATGGGGTTGCGAACCATGCCGTGGATGCGCAGTTCCCACGTCGACGGGTCGATCTGCGGCGGGTACAGCGCGGTGTCGATGCGGTAGAAGTCCTTGTTCGAGGTCACGTACGCGGTGACGCCCGGGACCTGGGCACCCGCCGGAACCGTCGGTGCGGTCGCCACGGGCGGGGGTAGCACGACGGCGTTGCGGGCGGCGGTGACCGCGCGCCGGGACGTGAGGAAGCGGCCGCCGACGCCGCCCACCACCGCGATGCCCGCCGTGACGCCGAGGCCGATGAGGAAGCGGCGGCGGCTGTCGTCCGGGAACGGGGTGGAGGGACGGGTCTCCGCGATGGCGCCGCCCTCGCCGCCGACCGTCACGAGCGAGCGGGTCTCGGCCGGGGAGGCCGCGACGGCGAGCGTGACCAGGTAACGCAGCGCCACCATCGCGGCGACGCCGGCCGCGATGGACGGCAGGGCGGCGACGATCCCGGCGTCGTGGCGGGTCAGGGCCGCGGCCGTGCCGACGCCGGTGAACAGCACGACGCCGGCCAGGGCGAGGCTCCACGACCGGAGCGCGACGACGCCGACCGCTGCGGCGTAGAGCGCGAGCAGGATCATCGTGCCGGCGATGAGGGCGGTCTTGTCGTGCGTGCCGAAGACCGCGATGGCGGCGTCCTTGACGGTGCCCGGCACGGTGTCGACGACCACGCCGCCGACCGCGAGCAGCGGCGAGGAGAGCGGCCCGGTGACGACGGCGACGATCTCCGCGATGCCGAGCGCAACCGCCGCGGCCGCGATCCCGGCCAGCCCGGCCCGAACGGAAAGCTTCACGCCCCCAATCCTGCCCCGGCAGCGCGGGAACGCCTCTTACAAAGTCATGACGGTGGGGCCAGGGGCGGCAGCGCCGCCACGAGCGCGTCGAGCAGGGCCAGATCGCACCGCTCCGTCCGGGGCTCCGGCAGCTTCGGCACCCCCTCGACCGGCAGCTCCCAGATCACCCGTCCGGGCGACAAGCTCTCCAGCGCCGCGTACCACTGCTGCAGCGGCTCCCTCAGCTGCACGTGAGCGGCGAAATTGCGCCGGCGGCGGGTGTCGTCACCATCGCGACGGCGCTGCAGGGTGGCCGTGTCGGGCAGACCTACGAGTACGGCGTCAGCAAACCCCAGCCGCCCGGTCCGGAAGGCCTCCCGCGTGACGACGAGCTCGCGGTCGAAGCGGGACCGGGGTGCGAGCCCGAGCGCCGCCATCCCCCACGCGTAGTGCAGCTTCACAGGGTCGGTGTCGCAGTACGCGATCCCGTCGGCGCGTTCGTGCTCGAGTGCGGTCTCCCAGCGCTGGATGCCCGCCCGAACCCAGTGCCGGGCGAGCGCCATGGCGTCGACCGGTTCGCGGCCCGTCGGGGTGTGTTCGGGGACGTATCTGCCGACGTACCGGCGGCACCAGGAGGTCTTGCCGGCCGCGCTGGGCCCCTCCACGACGACGATCATCGGCGCACCTTTCCCCCGGAGCTTGCATCACACACGAGAAGGGCGCGCCGCGGAAGCGACGCGCCCTTGCCGGAACGGTACGGATCAGAAGCCCGGGCCGTGCTGGTGGCCGTGGCCGCCGTGGCTGTGGCCGTGGCCACCGCCCGCGTGGGCCTCCGGCTCGGCCGGCTTCTCGACCACGAGGCTCTCCGTGGTCAGCAGCAGCGCGGCGATCGACACAGCGTTGGAGACCGCGTTGCGGGTCACCTTGACCGGGTCGATGATGCCGGCGGCGGCGAGGTCGACGTACTCGTCGGTGGCCGCGTTGAGGCCGTGGCCCCAGCCGAGCTCGGCCACCTTGCCCACCACGACGTAGCCGTCGTGGCCGGCGTTCTGCGCGATCCAGCGCAGCGGCTCGACGAGCGCCTTGCGGACGATCGAGACGCCGATGGCCTCTTCGCCGGTGAGGCCGAGGTCGCCGTCGAGCGCGGACACGATCTGCGCCAGGGCGGCGCCGCCGCCGGGCACCGTGCCCTCCTCGACCGCGGCCTTGGTCGCCGCGATGGCGTCCTCGATGCGGTGCTTGCGCTCCTTCATCTCGACCTCGGTCGCGGCGCCGGCCTGGATGACGGCGATGCCGCCGGAGAGCTTGGCCAGCCGCTCGGAGAGCTTCTCGCGGTCCCAGTCGGAGTCCGAGGCCTCGATCTCCTTGCGGATCTGCGAGACGCGGTCCTCGATCTCGGACTTCTTGCCGCCGCCGTCGACGATGGTCGTGTTCTCCTTGTCGACCACGACGCGGCGCGCGGTGCCGAGCATGTCGACGGTGACCTGGTCGAGCTTGTAGCCGAGCTCGGGGGCGATGAGCTCGCCGCCCGTGGCGATGGCCATGTCCTGCAGCATCGCCTTGCGCCGGTCCCCGAAGCCGGGGGCCTTGACCGCGGCGACCTTGAAGGTCTTGCGCAGCGCGTTCACCACGAGGGTGGACAGGGCCTGGCCCTCGACGTCCTCGGCGATGATGAGCAGCGGCTTGCTGGTCTGCAGCACCTTCTCCAGCAGCGGGAGGAGCTCCTCGACGCTGGAGATCTTCTGGGTCGTGATGAGGATGTACGCGTCCTCGAGCACGGCCTCCTGCGCCTCGGCGTCGGTCACGAAGTTCGGGGAGATGAAGCCCTTGTCGAACTGCAGACCCTCGGTGACGACGAGCTCGGTGCTGAGCGCGGAGCCCTCTTCGACGGTGATGACGCCGTCGCGGCCGACCCGGTCCATCGCCTCGGCGATGAGCTCGCCGATCGTGGCGTCCTGGGCGGAGATGGTGGCGACGTTGGCGACCGACTTGTGGTCGGACACCTCGACCGCCTTGCCGAGCAGCGCCTTGGAGATGGCCTCGGCGGCCAGGTCCATGCCGCGCTTGAGCGCGATGGGGTTGGCGCCGGCGGTCACGTTGCGCAGGCCTTCGCGCACGAGGGCCTGGGCGAGCACGGTCGCGGTGGTGGTCCCGTCGCCGGCGACGTCGTTGGTCTTCGTCGCCACCTCCTTGACCAGCTGCGCGCCGAGGTTCTCGTACGGGTCCTTGAGGTCGATCTCCTTGGCGATGGTGACGCCGTCGTTGGTGATCGTGGGCGCGCCGAACTTCTTGTCCAGGACGACGTTGCGGCCGCGCGGGCCGAGGGTGACCTTGACCGTGTCGGCGAGCGTGTTGACGCCGTGCTCCAGCAGGTGCCGGGCGTCGTCAGAGAAACTGAGGATCTTCGCCATGTGTAGGTCCCTTCACGCACCACCGCCCTGACCCGAGGTGTGTCGGGCCAGGGCGGCAAGCACTGTCAGTAGGTCACTTCTCGATGACCGCGAGGACGTCGCGGGCGGAGAGCACCAGGTACTCCTCGCCGGCGTACTTGACCTCGGTGCCGCCGTACTTCGAGTAGAGGACCGTCTCGCCGACCTTGACGTCAACCGGGATGCGGTTGCCCTTGTCGTCGATGCGGCCCGGGCCCACAGCGAGGACGGTGCCCTCCTGCGGCTTCTCCTTGGCGGTGTCGGGGATCACGATGCCCGACGCCGTGGTCGTCTCAGCCTCGTTCGCCTGGACCACGATCCGGTCCTCGAGCGGCTTGATCGCAACCTTGGTCGCGGTAGTCACGGGCATACCCTCCTGGGTACAGGTTTCGCCGGCCTGCATCGGCCGATCTGATGCCTCATGCCACCGGGCGGGGCCGTCGTCGCGGGTGCCGGTCCGCCTGGCGCAAGCACGCGCCCCGGAGCGGGCCGCGCGCTGGCACCCTCGGGTTGAGAGTGCTAACCGGAGATTATGCCGGAACTAGCACTCCGTCAAGGAGAGTGCCAACACGGCAGAATGACCCGTCGTGGACCTGGAACTGCTCGCTGCCCTGCGTACCCCGGAAGGGTCGGCCGCCCTGGCCGCCGCGGCCGAGGTGGCCGGCGGTGATCCCCTCGCAGCGGCCTCGGCCCTGCGCTCGCGTGGCGTGCCCGCCCCGCTCGCCGCCGCCGCGCTGACCCAGACCGACCTGCGCAGACGTGCGGTGGGCAAGTTCGGCGCCGGCGCGGCGGCGATGTTCTTCACCCGGGCCGGCTTCGAGCAGGCGACCCGCGCGGTGGTCGCCGATCGCCGCGCCGCGCGGCTGCGCGCCGCGGGCGTCGCCAGCCTCGCCGATCTGGGGTGCGGGCTGGGCTCGGACGCCCTCGCCGCGGCCCGTCAGGGCATCCGGGTGTACGCGGTCGACGCGGACCCGTTGACCGCCGCGGTGGCCCGCGCCAACGCCGAGGCGGCCGGCCTCGCGGACCTCGTGACCGTGGAGTGCGCCGACGCGACGAGCGTCCGCGTGGAGCGGTTCGACGCGGTGTTCGCCGACCCGGCTCGCCGCCGCGCGGGGCGGGGACGGCTCATGGACCCCCAGGCATGGTCGCCGCCGTGGGACTTCATCGCCGCCCTGCCGCAACGGGTACCCCGGACCGTGCTGAAGCTCGCGCCCGGCATCGACCACGCGCTGCTGCCGCCGGGCGCCGAGGGTGAGTGGGTCAGCGTCGACGGCGACCTGGTCGAGGCGGCGTTCTGGTGCGGGCCGCTCGCCGAATTTGCTCGCCGGGCGAGCTTGGTGCCGTCGGGCGGGATGCTGCACGGCTCGGGCGTCGAGGCGGCGCCGGTGGGGCCGGTCGGGCGTTTCCTGTACGACCCGGATCCGGCCGTCGTCCGCTCGCACCTCGTCGCCGAGTTCGCGGCCGTGGTCGGCGGGCGCCTGGCGGACCCGGACATCGCGTACGTCCACACCGACGCGCCCGTGGACACCGCGTACGCGCGCCGCTTGGAGATCACCGACGTGATGCCGTTCTCGCTCAAGCGGCTGCGGGCCCTGCTGCGCGAGCGTGGCGTGGGCCGGCTCGAGATCCGCAAGCGGGGTTCCGCGCTGGAGCCCGAGCAGCTCCGCCGGGATCTCCGGCTCAACGGGAGCGCCGCGGCGTCTCTGGTGCTGACGCGGGTGGCTGGCGCGCCGACCGTCCTGCTGTGCCGTTAACCTCCGTGATCGTGGCTAAGAAGGCGGCCGGGACCCCGGCGACCGTACTGCTGTCGGCGCAGAAGGTGGCGCACGAGCTGCACCCGTACGACGTCTCGCCGGACGCGCCGAACTACGGGGCGCTGGTGGCCGAGGCGCTGGGCGTACCCCCGGAGTCGCTCTTCAAGACCCTGATCGCCGAGGTGGACGGCGCGCTGACCGTGGCCGTCGTACCGGTGACCGGGGAGCTGGATCTGAAGGCCCTGGCCGGTGCTGCCGGCGGCAAGCGGGCCGCGCTCGCCGACCGGGCGGCGGCGGAGCGCAGCAGCGGCTATGTCCGCGGCGGCATCAGCCCGCTCGGGCAGCGCAAGCGGCTCCCGACGGTGATCGACGACTCGGCGACCGGGCTGGACCGGATGTACGTCTCGGCGGGCCGCCGGGGCCTGCAGGTCTCGCTGGCGCCGACCGATCTGATCCGGCTGACGGACGCCACAACGGCTCGAATTCGGACATAGCTAGCGATACTTCCTGGCTCCCCGTGATCGTTACGCCACCGTTACGGGCAAAACGGATCTTTCTCCGGAGAACCGCCGATTTCGGGTCCAGATGTGACCTAGCGTCGCGGTGTGGAGCAACTTCCGCGACCGGCTCCCCGGGTCCGCGTGATCGCTGGACCGAGCCGGTCGTGCTGCACCGCGCGACGGGAAAGCGTTGCCCGACACACAAGAACCGCACCCGAGCGGCAATCCCCGTTACGCGCGCCAGGGAATCCGAGGCAAGATCCGGATTGATCCGAGAGGACACGAGGAATGCGTAAGGGAATGTTCGCTCTTGCCGCGGCGGGTCTGCTGGCCACCGGCAGCATGGCCGCCTGCGGCGGCGACAGTGGTGACGATGCCGGCAACAGCGGCACGAGCGGGTCGTCGATCGGCAAGGTGGGCGTGATCCTGCCCGACACCGCCAGCTCGCAGCGGTGGGGTTCGGACGACCCGAAGTTCCTGAAGGCGGCGTTCGACGCGGCCGGCGTCCAGGTCGACATCCAGAACGCGCAGGGCGACAAGAGCCAGTTCCAGACCATCGCCGACGGCATGATCTCCAGCGGCGTCAAGGTGCTCATGATCGTCAACCTGGACTCCGGTACCGGCAAGGCCGTGCTGGACAAGGCCAAGAGCGCCGGTGTCGCCACGATCGACTACGACCGGCTCACCCTCAACGGTGGCGCCCAGTACTACGTCAGCTTCGACAACGTCGCGGTCGGCAAGCTGCAGGGCGAGGGCCTGGTCAAGTGCCTGACCGACATGAAGGCGACCAAGCCGGTGGTGGCCGAGCTCAACGGCTCCCCCACCGACAACAACGCCACCCTGTTCAAGGAGGGCTACGACTCGGTCCTCAAGCCCAAGTACGACTCGGGCGACTACGTGAAGGGTCCGGACCAGTCCGTACCCGACTGGGACAACGCGCAGGCCGGCACGATCTTCGAGCAGATGCTGACCCAGAAGAAGGACATCAAGGGCGTGCTCGCGGCCAACGACGGCCTCGGCAACGCGGTCGTCTCGGTGCTCAAGAAGAACAAGCTGAACGGCAAGGTGCCGGTCACCGGCCAGGACGCCACCGTCCAGGGTCTGCAGAACATCCTCGCCGGCGACCAGTGCATGACGGTCTACAAGGCGATCAAGCAGGAGGCCGACGCCGCCGCCGACCTCGCCATCTCGCTCGCCAAGGGTGAGAAGAAGTCGGTCACCCAGAGCATCAAGGACCCGGAGTCGGGCCAGGACGTGCCCTCGGTGCTGCTCACCCCGAAGGCCATCTACAAGGAGAACGTCAAGGACGTCGTGGCGGACGGCTTCGTGACGAAGGATCAGCTGTGCACCGGCGACTTCGCCAAGCTCTGCACGGACAACGGGGTCAGCTGACCGCGGTAGGACGCTGAATCACCGGAGCCGCCCACGCCTGGCCGGGCGTGGGCGGCGCCGCATCGAGAAGGAGTATTCGTGGCCGCGACACCTCTTCTGGAGCTGCGCGGGATCGACAAGAGTTTCGGTCCCGTCCAGGTCCTGCACGACGTCGGACTCAGCGTCTACCCCGGCGAGGTCACCGCGCTCGTCGGCGACAACGGCGCCGGCAAGTCGACCCTGGTCAAGTGCGTCAGCGGGATCTACACCATGGACGCCGGCACGGTCACGTTCGACGGCAACCAGGTGGCGATCCACACCCCGCGCGACGCCGCGTCGCTGGGCATCGAGGTCGTCTACCAGGACCTCGCGCTCTGCGACAACCTCGACATCGTCCAGAACATGTTCCTCGGACGGGAGAAGGTACGCGGCATCGTCCTCGACGAGCCGACCATGGAACAGATGGCCGGCGACACCCTCGCCAGCCTCTCGGTGCGTACGGTGAAATCCCTGCGGCAGCTCGTGGCCAGCCTCTCCGGCGGCCAGCGGCAGACCGTGGCGATCGCCAAGGCCGTGCTCTGGAACAGCCGCGTGGTGATCCTCGACGAGCCCACCGCCGCCCTCGGCGTGGCCCAGACCGCCCAGGTCCTCGAGCTGGTCCGCCGCCTCGCCGACAACGGTCTCGGCGTGGTGCTCATCTCGCACAACATGAACGACGTGTTCGCCGTCTCCGACCGCATCGCCGCGCTCTACCTCGGCCGGATGGCGGCCCAGGTCAAGACCAGCGACGTCACGCACGCCCAGGTGGTCGAGCTGATCACGGCCGGCCGCAGCGGGAACCTCGGCCTGCCGCCCGAGAAGCCGGCCGCCGCCGGCTTCGCCGACCTCACGCCCCCGGGAGCCGACCTATGACAACCATGACCACGTCCAGTGGCCCGGTCCAGGTGGCCAAGCCGACGGTGGCCAGCCACCTGCACGACTACTGGGGCCGGGTACGCGGCGGCGACATCGGCAGCCTGCCCGCCATCCTGGGCCTCATCGTGCTCTGCCTGATCTTCGGCACCGCCCGCCCGACCTTCTTCAGCGCGGTCAACTTCGCCAACCTCTTCTCCCAGGGCGCGGCGGTCATCTTCATCGCGATGGGCCTGGTGTTCGTCCTGCTGCTGGGCGAGATCGACCTCTCGGCCGGCTTCGCCAGCGGCGTCTGCGGCGCGGTCATGGCGATCCTGCTCACCGACCACGGCTGGGACTGGTACAGCGCCATCCCGGTCTCCCTGGTGACCGGCCTGGTCATCGGCTTCGTGCTGGGTTTCCTGGTGTCGAAGGTCGGGATCCCGTCGTTCGTGGTCACGCTCGCCGCGTTCCTCGCCTTCCAGGGCATCCTCCTGGTGCTGCTCAGCGGCGGCAAGAACATCTCGATCCGTGACAAGTTCGTCCTTTCGCTCGCCAACGACAACATGTCGGTGGGGCTGAGCTGGGTGCTGGCGATCATCGCGATCGTCGGGTACGCCGCCGTGCAGTTCATGCGGCTGCGAGGGCGGGCCGCGCGCGGGCTGGTGACCGACCCGATGGGTATCGTGCTGGCACGGATCGCGGCGCTGGCCGTACTGCTGCTGGCGGCGGTCGCCGTGCTGACCCAGGAGCGCAGCATCAACCCGTTGATCATTTCGGTGAAGGGCGTACCGATCGTCGCCCCGATCATCGCGGTGGTGCTGATCGTCTGGACGTTCGTGCTGGGACGCACCACGTACGGCCGGCACGTCTACGCGGTCGGCGGCAACAAGGAGGCCGCGCGCCGGGCCGGCATCCCGGTCGACCGGATCCGCATCTCGGTGTTCGTGATCGGCTCGTTCATGGCCTCGATCGGCGGCATCGTCGCCGCCAGCCGGGCCAACTCGGTCGACCCGAACTCCGGCGGCAGCAACGTCCTGCTGTACGCGGTCGGTGCCGCGGTCATCGGCGGCACCAGCCTCTTCGGCGGCAAGGGCCGGGTGCTGGACGCGATCATCGGCGGCGCGGTCATCGCCGTGATCGACAACGGCATGGGCCTGATGGGGTACAGCGCCGGCACGAAGTTCGTGGTCACCGGCCTGATCCTGCTGCTCGCCGCCAGCGTCGACGCGCTCTCCCGCCGCAGGGCGGCCGCCACCGGAAACCGATGAGGGCGGGACCGAGCCAGGAAGAGGTACGCCGGCACAACCTGGGCACGTTGCTCCGTTATGTTCACGTTCATGGGGCTACGTCCCGCGCCGAACTCACCACCCGGCTCGGCCTCAACCGCAGCACCATCGGAGCGCTGACGGCGGACCTCACCGCCGCCGGGCTGGTCTCCGAGAAGACCCAACGCGACACCGGCCGGGCCGGGCGACCCTCACTGGTCGTCCGGCCCGAGTCGTCCAAGGTCTACGCGTACGCGCTCAACATCGAGGTCGACCGGCTGCGCGCGGCCCGGGTCGGGCTCGGCGGCATGATCCTGGACCGGCGGGAGGCGCCCCGGCCCCGCGGCATGCAGGTGGTCGACGCCGTCAAGCCGCTCGCCGGCTTCATCCACGAGCTGAACGACGTGCCGGACGGCTCCCGCTGCGTCGGCGTCGGACTCGCCATCGCCGGCATGGTGCGCCGCGCGGACGGCATGGTCCGCCTCGCGCCCACGATCGGCTGGAAGGACGAACCCGTCGGGGAAGCCCTCGTCGAGGAGATCGGCGACGTCGGCCCGGTGACCGTCGGCAACATCGCCGACGTGTCCGCGCTGGTCGAGCACAGCCGCGGCGCGGCGGCCGGGCGGGACAACGTCATCTACCTGTACGGCGACGTCGGCGTCGGCGCGGGCATCATCGCGGGCGGCCGGCCCATCACCGGCCACGGCGGCTACGGCGGCGAGGTGGGCCACATGGTGGTCAACCCGCGGGGCCGGCCGTGCAGCTGCGGTTCGCGTGGCTGCTGGGAGACCGAGATCGGCGAGTACCCGCTGCTCAGACTGGCCGGCCGGGGTGACCGCAGCGGCCGCGAAGCGGTGCTCGGCGTGGTCGAGGCGGCGATGCGCGGCGACTGGGTGGCCCAGCAGGCGGTCCGGCACGTCGGCGAATGGCTCGGCCTGGGCGTCGGCAACCTGGTCAACATCTTCAACCCGGAAGCGGTGATCTTCGGCGGTACGCTGCGCGACCTGTACCTGGTGGCGGCGGCGCAGATCCGCTCCAAGCTCACCGAGGTGGCGCTGCCGGCCTGCCGCGAGGACATCCGGCTGCGCACGCCCGAGCTGGGCCGGGACGCGGCGCTCATCGGGGCGGCGGAGCTCGCTTTCGAACGGCTGCTGGCGGATCCGCTGTTGTAAGGTGCGGCCGTGAGCATGCGTGCGTCCGACGAGGATCGGCAGCGGGTGATGGCCGCGCTCGAACGGCACACCGGCGCCGGCCGGCTGACGCTTGACGAGTTCACCGAACGGGTCGGGGTGGTGGCCGACGCCCGCACGCTGGACGAGCTCGCCGCCGTGGTCAGCGACCTGCCCGCGGAGCAGGCGGAAGAACGGCAGCAGCGCGAGTTCCTGCTGCTGCTCGCGGTCGCGATCGTCACGCTGGTTCTGCTGGGCGCGTTCTTGGCGCTGCGCTAGTCGTACCGACCGGTGGCGTGCCGTGCCACGACGCCCACAGGGCCGCGTACGAGCCACCCGCCGCGACCAGCTCGTCGTGCGAACCCAGCTCGGTGATCCGCCCGTCCTCCACCACCGCCACCCGGTCGGCGTCGTGGGCGGAGAACAGCCGGTGCGCGATCGCGACGACCGTACGCCCCTTCAGCACCGCCGCCAGCGACTGCTCCAGGTCCCGGGCGGCCCGCGGGTCCAGCATCGCCGTCGCCTCGTCGAGCACCAGCGTGTGCGGGTCGGCCAGCACCAGCCGGGCCAGCGCCACCTGCTGCGCCTGGGCGGCGGACAGGCTCACCCCGCCCGTGCCGACCACCGTGTCCAGCCCGTCGGGCAGCTGGTCCGCCCACTTCAGGGCGTGCACGGCGGCCAGCGCCTGCCGGACGTCGGCCGCGGAGGAGCCCGGCCGGACCATGGCGATGTTGTCGCGCAGCGTACCGATGAAGACGTGGTGTTCCTGGCTGACCAGGGCGACCTCGGAGCGCAGCCGGTCCAGGGGCAGCCCGGCCAGCGCGACCCCGCCGACGGTGATCGACCCGCGCCCGGGCGCGTGCACCCCGGCCAGCAGCCGGCCCAGCGTGGACTTGCCGGCGCCGGACGGCCCCACGATCGCCAGCCGCTCCCCCGGTGCGATGGTCAGCGAGATGCCGTGCAGCACCTCGCGCCCCGGCACGTACGAGAACCGCACGTCCCGGGCGACGATCGCCGCGCCGTCCGGGGTCTGCGACGTGGGCGCCCCCGTGCTGAACGAGACGCCGAGCAGCCGGGCGAGCGACGCGGCCCCCACCTGCAGCTCGTCGAGCCAGCCGAGGAACCGGTCGATGGGGTCGACGAGCATCTGCGCGTACAGCACGGCGGCGGTGACCTGGCCGAGCCCGACCCAGCCCTCCAGATAGAACCAGCCACCCAGCAGCAGCGTGCCGACCACGGGCAGCACATAGCCGACCTCGATCGACGGCATCCAGACCGTCCTGAGATACAGCGTGTACCGCTCGGCGGCCCAGGAGTTACGCAGGTCGTCGTCCGTACGCCCGATCCGCTGCCGCTGCCGGCGCAGGGCGTCCACGGTGCGCGCCCCCTCGACGGTCTCCGCGAGACCGTCGGTGACCTGCGAGTAAGCGGCGTTCTGCCGCAGGTAGCCGGCGGACGCGCGGCGCAGGTACCACCGCGTGGACCAGGTCAGCAGCGGCACGGCGAACAGCAGCGGGAGCGCGAGCAGCGGGCTGACCAGGATGAGAGCGCTCACCGCGAGGCAAGCCGTGATCAGGGCGATCAGCGTCTCGGGCACGGCGAACCGCAGGCACCTCGACAGCGCGTCGACGTCCCGCGACGTACGGGTCAGCAGGTCACCGGTGCCCGCCTTCTCCACCGTGGAGAGCGGAATCGTCAGCACCCGGTCGACGAACTCCTCCCGCAACTCGGCCAGCACCCGCTCCCCGAGCCGCGCCGACGCCAGGTACGCGAACCGCACCAGCACCGCCTGCGTGACGACGAAGACGGCGATGGTGATCGCGATGCGGTCGACCGTACCCACGCCCGCACCGTGCTGAATCGATTCGACAAGATCGCCGAACAGCCGCGGGCCGACCAGGCCCGCGATCGCGGCGACCGCATGCAGGACGACGGCGGTCAGCAGGGCGCGCGGATGCCGGCGGAACAGATCGCGGGCGTACCGGCGCACCTGGCGGTCATCCGCCACCGGGAGCGCGTTGCTCACTCGCGCAGCACCGTCCTCGCATAGGCGAAGCTGCTGTCCAGCAGCTCGCGATGGGTTCCCTCGGCGACCACGGTCCCGTCCTCGACGTAGACGACGTGGTCGGCGCGGTCCAGCACCAGCGGGCTGGTGGAGCAGACGACGGTGGTGCGACCGGCGCGGGCCGTCGCGAGCCGGTCGGCGATGCGGGCCTCGGTGTGCGCGTCCACCGCGCTGGTCGGCTCGACCAGCACGAGGATCTCCGGGTCGGCGACGAGCGCACGGACCAGCCGGAGCCGCTGCTGCTGACCACCGGAGAAGCTGCGGCCGCGCTCGGCGACCTCACTGTCCAGGCCGTCCGGCAGGGCCGCCACGACATCGGTCGCCGACGCGGCCTCCAGCGCCACCGCGACCCTGCCGGTCGCCTCCGGGTCCAGGTCGTCGCGCAGCGACCCCGAGAACAGCCGGGCGTCGTTGTCGGCCACGACGATCCGCGCCCGCACGGCCGCGGGGTCCAGGTCCTTCAGCGGTACGCCGCCCAGCGTCGTCCCCGCGCCCGAGGCGGTGTAGCGGCCGAGCCTGTCCGCGACGGCCACGGCGTCGGCGGGCACCGCGGCGGCGATGGCCGTGACCAGCCCCGGCCGCACGACCACACCGGACACCGGGTCGACCAGCTCACCGCGCTCGGGCATCGGCAGGGGCCGGGCGGGACCGGGGAGATCCGTACGCACCCGCAGCATCGACACGACCCGGCGGCTGGACACGTGCCCGCGGATCAGCTTGTCGATCGTCTCCGTGAGCTGGCGCAGCGGCGAGACGAGGAACGCCGCGTACCCGTAGAAGGAGACGAGCTGACCGACCGTGATCTTCCCGGAGATCGCGAACCGGGCACCGAGCCACGTGACCAGCACCAGGAACGTCCCCGGCAGCAGCACCTGCGCCGCATGGAGCAGCGCCTCCACCCGGGCGACGCGGACGCCCGCGGCGCGCAGCGTCTGGGACTCGGCGCGGTACCGCTGGGACATGACCGGCTCGCCGCCGACGCCCCGCAGCACCCGCAGGCCGCCGACCATGTCCGTGGCCCGGCCGGTGAGCCGCCCCTGCTGTTCCCGGTAGGCCTGCTGCCGGTGGTGCAGCGGCCGGATGAGCACGCTGACCACGGCCATCAGCAGCGGGATGCCCAGCACCACGACCAGGCCCAGCGGCACCGACGTGACCAGCAGGATCGTGGTGACGGTGACGACGGCGACGACCGAGCCGACCCCGCGCGCGGTGATGTCGACGGCGTTGCCGATGTGCGTGATGTCGGCCGTACCGATGGCGACGACCTCGCCCGCGTCCAGCCGCCGCGGCAGGGCCACCCCGAGCCACCCCGCCTGCCGGACGGCGACCTGCACCGTACGGTAGGCCGACGCCAGCCAGTTGTAGACGGCCCGGCGGTGGCGCAGCAGGCCGGCGCCGGCCTGCACGAGGCCCACGACGAACAGGACCATGCTCCAGATCAGCAGCTGGCCGCCGTCGTGGTGGGCCAGGCCGGCGTCGATGGCCTTGCCGATCACCGCGGGGGTGAAGGCCTGGCAGACCATCCACACGACGGCGAAGAAGACGGCGGCGCTGACGGATACCCACGCCTGCCGGACGAGCCACCCCAGGTAGCGGGTGGCGGACCGGTCGTCGGGGGAGCCCGGATCGGGTGGGGGCAGTTCACGCATCGCCCCTCGACGTTACGTAACGCTGCCGTCACGATCCAGAGTGTTATCTATCGACCGGAGTGAAATCCCACACGTGTGGCGAACGGGCCACCAGGTGTTGCGGCGGCGCGGGCAGCTCACCGGGGGTGTTCCGCCACTTGGAGATGACCACGATGCGCTGATCGGTGGAGGAGAAGACCTCGCTGGACACGTGGGAGGGCAGCACCTCCAGCTTGGGCAGTTCCCGGTCGCAGACCCAGCTGAGCAGCTCGTCGAAGCCGCCGCGCGAGGCGCGTACCTCCCACATCCGTGCGATCATGCGAGCTTCCTACCCCGCCACAGCGACCGAGGTCAATGACATCGCCGAATCCGCCGGCAGGTCCAGCCGGCTCGGGGCCACGCCGGCCGCGACCAGGTGCGAGCCCAGCGCCGCCACCATCGCGCCGTTGTCGGTGCACAGCTGCGGGCGCGGTACGCGTACCCGGATGCCCAGCTTGGCCGCACGCTCCTCGGCCAGCACCCGGAGCCGCGAGTTGGCGGCCACCCCGCCGCCGATGATCAGCGTCTCGACGCCGTGCTCCCGGCACGCGTCCAGCGCCTTCGCGGTCAGCACGTCGCAGACCGCCTCCTGGAACCCGGCGGCGACGTCGGCCACCGGCACCGGCTCACCGCTGCGCTCGCGGGCCTCCACCCAGCGCGCCACGGCGGTCTTCAACCCGGAGAACGAGAAGTCGAAGCGGTGGCGCAGCAGATCCTTCGGGGCGGTGAGGCCGCGGGGGAAGGCGATCGCACCCGGGTCGCCGTCACGCGCCGTACGGTCGATCACCGGCCCGCCGGGGAACCCCATGCCGAGCAGCCGGGCCACCTTGTCGAACGCCTCGCCGGCCGCGTCGTCGATCGTCGCGCCGAGCGGGGTCACGCCGGCGGTCAGATCGTCGACCAGCAGCAACGACGAGTGGCCGCCGGACACGAGCATCGCCACGGCGGGCTCCGGCAGCGGCCCGTGCTCCAGGGTGTCCACCGCGACGTGCGCCGCGAGGTGGTTCACCCCGTAGATCGGCTTGTCGGCTGCCAGCGCGTACCCCTTGGCGGCGGCGACCCCGACCAGGAGCGCGCCCGCGAGACCCGGGCCGGCCGTCACGGCGATCGCGTCGACGTCGGCGAGCGTGACGCCCGCCTCGTCGAGCGCCCGCTGCATGGTCGGGACGATCGCCTCCAGGTGGGCGCGGCTGGCGACCTCCGGCACGACCCCGCCGAACCGCGCATGCTGGTCGACGCTCGAAGCCAGCGCGTCGGCCAGCAGCGTGTGCCCGCGCACGATGCCGACGCCGGTCTCGTCGCAGGAGGTCTCGATCCCGAGGACCAGAGGCTCGTCAGGCATCGCGCATCATCACCAAGGCGTCCGTGTTGCTGGGCTGGTAGTAGCCGCGCCGGATCCCGACGGGCTCGAAATCGTACGTCGCGTACAGGTGCTGGGCCGGCGCGTTGTCCACAGCCACCTCCAGCAGCACCTTCCGGCCGCCGGCCCGCTCGAGCAACGTCTCCAGCAGCCGGCGCCCGATCCCCCGCTTCTGCGCGTCCCGCCGCACCGCGATGTTCTGCACCCACGACTCGGTGTCATCGGTCACGGAGAGACCCGCGTAGCCGAGCACCCCGCCGTCCTCCTCGGCGACCACGTAGAAATGCCGCTGGGCCAGCTCGTTCCAGAACATGGCCGCCGACCACTTCTCGGCGCCGAACAGGTCCTCCTCGAGAGGCAGCACCTCGGCGATGTGCCACCACCGGAACCGCACGATCTCCATCAGGGCAGCACGGGCTTCCGCTCGGTGGCCGCGACGGCATCGGGCCGGCGCAGATACAGCGGGGTCAGCGGGGCCGCGGCCGCCTTCGCCCGGATGTCGTCCGCCGCCAGCGCGATCAGCGCCTCCCCGGACGGATACAGCACCCGGTCGTCGATCGGCACGCCGAACACCTCGCTGTACTTCACAGCGCCCTCGCCCACGGCCCGGTCCGCGTCGACCCGCACGTCGGCGGGCTTCGCCACGTCCGGTGCTGTCACCCGTACACCGTCGAGATAGGTGGCGAAGTACACCTCCCGGCGCCGGGCGTCGGTCGCCACCAGCACCCGCCCGGGACCGGCGGCCCGGCCGATCGCATCCAGCGAGCAGATCCCGTACGCGGGAATGCCCAGCGCCTGCCCCATGCTCGCCGCCGTGGCCAGGCCCACCCGCAAGCCGGTGAAAGGTCCGGGGCCGGTGCCGGCCACGATCGCGCCGAGCTCCGCCGGACGCACCCCGGCGTCGGCAAGCACCCGCCCGATCTGCGGCGCGAGCAGCTCGCCGTGCGCCCGCGGGTCGACGGTCCGCCGTTCCCCCAGCCCTTTGAGACCGCCGTCGGTGACCTCGGCCAGCGCGGCGGTGACCGCGGGGGTCGCGGTGTCAAGAGCGAGAACGAGCACCACCAAACACTAGCCGCCGCGCAGTGAGGCGCTGCGAACCCTTCCCGCCCGATTGACCGCCGCCGACTCCCGACCGCCGCCGACTCCCGACCGCCGCCGACTCCCGACCGGCACCGACTCCCGACCGGCACCGACTCCCAGCCGTCACCGACTCCCGGCCGCCGCCGGCCGGCGGCTCGCTGGCGCGGGCTGACGTCAGGCGCGCGGGTCCCAGTCGATCAGCGGGCGGCCGGCGTCCGCGAGGGCCTTGTTGGTGGCGCTGAACATGCGGGCGCCGAGGAAGTCCTTGCCTCCGTTGAGCGGGCTCGGATGACCGGATTCGATCACCACGTGCGCCGGGTTGGTCACCAGGGCGGCCTTCTTGCGGGCGTACGAGCCCCAGAGCAGGAAGACCACCCGCTCGGCCCGCGCGTTCAGCGCCCGGATCGTGGCGTCGGTGAAGACCTCCCAGCCCCTGTTCTTGTGCGAGGCGGCAGCTCCCGCGCGGACGGTCAGCACCGCGTTGAGCAGCAGCACCCCCTGCCGCGCCCACCCGGTCAGGTCGCCGCTCGCCGGCGGGGCGACGCCGACGTCCGAGGCCAGCTCCTTGTAGACGTTACGCAGCGACGGCGGCACCCGGACGCCGTCGCGGACGCTGAAGCTCAGCCCGTGCGCCTGCCCCGGCCCGTGGTACGGGTCCTGCCCCAGCAGCAGCACCCGGGTCCGTTCCGGCGGGCACAGCCGGTACGCCGCGAACAGGTCCTCGACCGGCGGGTACACGGTGTGCCGGGCGTACTCGTCCGCCACGAACGCACCCAGCGCCTCCGTGGCAGCCGGGTCGAGGAGCGGGGTGAGCTCGGCGCGCCATTCCGGCGGGAGCAGCTCAAGCAGGTTCACAGGCGTCACAGTTTCTCGAGGCGGTCGGCCCAGTCGCCGCCGTACGGCAGCAGGTCCAGCACGCGGGTGTCGTCGTCGAGGCGGTCGATGCGGACCGCCAGGTATTCGTCGTTCAGCTGCTCGACAAGCCCGGCGCCCCACTCGACGACGGTGACCGCCTCCTCGGCGGACGCGTCCAGGTCGAGGTCGTCGATCTCGGCGCGCGGGTCGGCGGCGTCCCCCAGCCGGTACGCGTCCGCGTGCACCAGCGGCACCGTGCCACCCCGCGCCGGGTCGGGCCGGTGCACCCGGGCGATGACGAACGTCGGCGAGGTGATGTCGCCGAGCACCCCCAGCCCCCCGCCGATGCCCTGCACCAGCGCGGTCTTGCCGGCGCCGAGCGGGCCGGTGAGCAGCAACAGGTCGCCGGCGCGCAGCAGCCCGGCGAGGCGCCGGCCGAAGTCGCGCGTGTCGTCCACGGTGGCGAGCCGGATCCCGGTGGTCGTCACGAGACCTTCTTCAGGAAGGCGATCAGGGCCTCGTTGACCTCGTCGGCCTTCTCCAGCATCACCACGTGCCCGGTGTTCTCCACCTTCAGCAGCTCGGCCTCCGGGAGGTGCCGGAGGATCTCCTCCGAGTGGGTCACCGGCGTGAGGTAGTCCTTCGTGCCGACCACGACCAGCACCGGCACGCCCCGCAGCGCGGACAGCGCCGGGAAGCGGTTGTGCGTGTACAGCGTGCGCAGATACCGGGTGAGCGTCTCGACCGACGTCCGGGAGTTCATGTGCTCCACGAACGTGACCAACGACGGGCTGGGCCGGGCGTCGCCGAAGCCGTACCGGCGGGTGAGCAGCCAGGCGAGGTCCGACGAGGCGACCCGCGCCCGGTCGATCGAGGCACCGCCGATCCGGGCGGCGCCGCCCCACAGCGGGAAGAACGGCGCGCTGGCCCGGGCGACCAGGGACTGCACGCCGATCCTGGTTTTGTCGACCAGCCCGGCGGAGGTCGACATGAGCACCACGCCGGTGACCCGGTTGCCGAACCACTCCGGATACTGCTCGGCGAACGCCATGATCGTCATGCCGCCCATCGAGTGCCCGACCAGGATGATCTCGCCCTCGGGCACGGTCTCGTCCAGCACGGCGGCGAGCGACTTCCCGAGCGCGGCCAGGTCGTAGTCGCCGGACTCGAGGCGCCCGGACCGGCCGTGACCGGGCTGGTCGTAGAAGACGAGCCGGTATTCGCCCAGCTCCGTCAGCGCCTGCCGCTGGAAGTAGAACGTGCCCATGTCCAGTGCGAACCCGTGCACGAACACGACCGTCGGCTTGCCGGGCCGCTCCGGCTCCACGATCTCGACGTGCAGGTCGGTGCCGTCCGCGGCGGTCACGGTGAGCTCGCTGTCGTACGGCTGGTCGCCGAAGCCCTCGTCGGCGTACGGATCGCCGGGCGCGGCCTGTGACCGGCGCACCAGAGCCCGCTCGACGGCGAACGCGGTGGCCAGCCCGGCAGCGGCGACACCGATGACGGCGCCGGCGATGCCGACCTGCTTGGCCCGCCGGTGCGGACCCGACAGGACCGCCCGCGACGAGGACCGCCCGTGCGCCTTACCGTGACTCATCCGCCCTCCCCGGCGTTCCATCAGACCTGCCCGGAACCGTCGGCTCCTCGGGAGCCCGGATCGTCGCTCCCCCCGGAGCCCGGGACCGAACCGTCGTAGACCCGGGGGATCCGGGAGCCTCCGAACCGCGTCACGATCTCGTAGTTGATCGTCCCGATCGCGTCGGCCCAGTCGGTGGCCGTCGGCTCGCCGTGATCGCCCGGGCCGAAGAGCGTCGCCACGTCGCCGGCCGCCACCGGGTCGTCGCCGCAGTCCAGCACGAACTGGTCCATGCAGACCCGGCCGGCGATCGTCCGCACGGCGTCACCGAGCAGCACCGGCCCGACGTTGGACGCGTGCCGCGGCACCCCGTCGCCGTAGCCGAGCGGCACCAGCGCCAGCGTCGCCTCGCGTGACGTGTGGTACGCGTGCCCGTACGAGACGCCCTGGCCGGCCGGGACGCGCTTGGTCTGGGTGATCCGGGCGCGGGCGGTCATCGCCGGGCGCAGGCGGACCGGCGGCGGACCGGGCAACGGGCAGAGACCGTAGATGGCCACGCCGGGACGCACCAGGTCGTAGTGCGCGTCGGGCCGGGTGAGGGTGGCCGCCGAGTTGGCGATGTGCCGGTAGCGCGGCTCGATGCCGTAACGCTCGGCGGTGGCCAGCCCTTCGGCGAAGACGGCGAGCTGATGGTCGATCGTCTCGTGACCGGGGGCGTCCGCGTACACGAAGTGGCTCCAGATGCCGACCACCTCGAGCTCGCCGTCGGCCTGGGCCTTGGCCGCGGCCTCGAGCAACGCCGGCCAGTCGGCCGGGGTGGCGCCGCCGCGGGCCAGCCCGGTGTCGAGCTTGAGGTGCGCGCGCACCGGACGCTGGGCACGGCGGGCGGCGGTGACCAGCTCGCCGAGCTGGCCGAGGCTGCCCGCGTTGAGGTCCACGCCGGCCTCGGCACCCTCGTGCAGCGGCATCCCGGGCGCGTTCAGCCAGGCCAGCACGGGAACGGTCAGCCCGGCCCGGCGCAGCGTCAGGGCCTCGTCGAGGGTGGCCACCCCCAGCCACGTCGCGCCACCGGCGAGCGCCGCGCGGGCGGCCGGCAGCATGCCGTGCCCGTACCCGTCCGCCTTGACGACCGCCATGATCTCAGCGGTCGTGCCGGCGCGCAGCGTCGCCACATTGTCCCGGATCGCGTCCAGATCGATCCGGACCTCGGCCTGCCACATGCCCCTCAGCCTACTGACCGCCTGTGACAGAACCGCCGTCACAGCAGGTCGGCGAGGACGGGCCGCAGCGCCGCGGCGACGTCCGCCGACGTCGCCGGACCGTCGAGGCCGGCGCGGCGCCCGGCGAGGCCGTGCACGTACGCGGCAGCCACGGCCGCCCGTTCCGCCGGCAGCCCCGCGGCGAGCAACGAACCCAGCAGCCCCGCCAGCACGTCACCGGAACCGGCTGTCGCGAGGTGGGCGCTCCCCGTCGGATTGGCCCACACCTCGCCGCTCGGGGTCGCCACGATGGTCCGGTCGCCCTTGAGCAGCACGACCGCGTTGATCCACGCGGCCAGGCGGCAGGCGGCCCCGGCCCGGTCCGCGCCGGGCGCCTCACCCGCGAGCCGGGCGAATTCGCGGTCGTGCGGCGTGATCACCAGGGGCGCGTCGCGTCGCAGGTCGGCCGCGTGCTGCCCGTCGACGAGCAGGGTCAGCGCGTCGGCGTCCAGCAGGACGGGCAGCGAGGTGGCGAGGACGCTGCGGAGTTCCGTACGGGCGTCGTCGCTGGTCCCGAGCCCGGACCCGCACACCCACGCCTGCACCCGTCCAGCGTCGGCCACGCGTTTGACCGCAACCACCGACGGGTGCTGGCGGACGACCTCCTGATCGGCGGTGCCCGCGTAGCGGACCATGCCGGTGGGCCCGGCGAGCGCCCCGGAGACCGACAGCAGCGCGGCGCCCGGGTACGTGGCCGAGCCCGTGGCCACCCCGACCACACCGCGCGTGTACTTGTCGGAGGCGACGTTCGGGCGCGGCCACCACGAGGCGACGTCGGCCGCGTCGGGCACGCGTACCGCCGGAGAAGGGTGCAGCGTCGCGCCCAGCCCGATGTCCACCAGGTCGACGTAACCCGCCAGGGCCGCGGCGGGACCGAGCACATGCGCCGGCTTGAGGCACCCGAAGGTGACCGTGACATCGGCGTGCACCGCGTCGCCGGGCACGTCTCCGGTGTCGACCGCGACGCCGCTGGGCACATCCACGGCCACGACAGGGGTACGCGCGCCCGCACGGTTGCGCACCTGCGGCAGCGCGCCGACCAGCGCGGCCGCCGCGGGCCGCAACCCGCCGCTCGCGCCGATGCCCACGATGCCGTCCACCACCAGGTCGGCGCGGGCGGGCAGGTCGACGACCGTACGCCCGCCGGCCCGCCGCAGCGCGTCCAGACCCGCCGCGTGCACGTGGTCGGGTTGCATCACAATCGCCTGCACTCCCGCCCCGCGCGCGGCCAGGCGGGCACCCGCGTAGAGCGCGTCACCACCGTTGTCGCCGCTGCCGACCAGCAGGACGACCGTCGCGCCGTACACCCCGCCGGTCTCCTGCAGCAGCAGCGCGCACCGACGGGCCAGACCGGCGGCGGCGCGCTGCATCAGGGTGCCGTCCGGCAGAGCCGCCATCAGCGCCTTCTCGGCCGACCGTACGTCGCTCACCCGCCATGCCTGCCGCATTCGCAATCCCGCCTTTGCGTGATTTCAGGCCTCGGCGACGACCATGGCCGAGGCGATGCCGCCGTCGTGGGACAGCGACAGGTGCCACCGGTGGATGCCACGCTCGGCGGCCACCGCGGCGACCGTACCGGAGACGGTCAGCCAGGGACGCCCGTCCGGATCCGAGACGATCTCGCAGTCGTGCCAGCGCAGCCCGGCAGGCGCGCCGAGAGCCTTCGCGACGGCCTCCTTCGCGGCGAACCGGGCGGCCAGCGACTCCGCCGAGCGCGGGTTTCCGGACGTCGTCATCCGCTCCCCGTCGGTGAAGAGCCGGTCGCCCAGCAGCGGCGTCCGGTCCAGCGCACGGGCGAACCGCTCGACCAGCACCACGTCGATCCCGACAGAGACGATCACACGCCCAACCCTAGCGAAACCCGTTGTCCACAGCCCGGCGTCATCCACAGGCCGGCCCGTTGTCCACAGGCCGGGTCTTTCATCCACAGGCCGGTCCCGCCGACGGCCGGGTTTCCCTAACGTCGTCGCCCCGAGTCCTTCACCTTCCGGAGGTTGCCCATGACGCCCGATCTCGAGATCGACGCCGAGGCCGCACGCCGCTGGGCCGCGGCGCTGCACGACGCGGGCGGCCGCCTGCATGCCGGCCCGATGCCGCCGGCCCCGGGCCCACGATGGTCCAGCACCGATGCGGGTACGGCCGCAGTCGCAGCGGCGCGCCGCTTCCTGATGGCGCTGACCGACGACATCATCGCCACGGGCCGAGCTGTCGTCACGACGGTCGACGACTACGAGACCACCGACGATCGCGCCGCAGCCCGGCTCCGGCGGATCAAATGACAACGCTCGGGGCGACCGACCGGGGTCCGGGCTCGGTGGGGCTCGCCTCCGCAGCCCACGGGCCGGAGGCGGGTGCGCATACGGCGACCGACCCGGGTCCGGGATCAGCGGGGCTCACCCACACCGCCCATGGGCCGGGCTCGGCTGCGCTCGCGGCGACCAATCCCGGTGGGTGGCGGGATGCGGCCGGTGATTGGCGGGCCTGGGCAGCGACGGCGGGTCGCTGGGTGGCGGAGCTGCGCACCTGCGCGGCCGGCCTGCGCACTGCCTGGAGGGGCGCCGCCGCGGACGCCCTCGCCGCCCGGATCGGCGGCCTGCTGCGCCGGCTCGACCTGTTCCGGCTCGGCTGCTGGGCCGCTGATCAGGCCCTCAGCGAGTTCGCCGCCGCGATAGCGCGGGCGAAGCCGGGCAGCGACGTTGCGGCCGCCACCGGCGCCGACCAGGCGACAGCCCGGATCCTGGACGGGCTGTTCGAGACGGCCGCGTGCCCACCGGGCGGCGATCCGCCCGCCTGCACCGCCGGTCCCGCCGAGGTGGCCCGCTGGTGGGCCGCCCTGTCCCCGGCCCAGCAAGAGTGGATGTGCGCGGCTCGGCCCGGCTGGGTCGGCTCTTTGGACGGCGTGCCGGCCGCCGCCCGTGACCGCGCCAACCGCCTGGTGATCGACGGCCTGCCGCTCGAGGGCGCACTGCCCGGCCGGCTCGCCGACGGGGACGGCCCGCGGGCGTACCTGCTCGAGGTCGATCCGGCGGGCGACGGGCGGGCGGTGGTCGCGCTCGGCGACCCGGACCGGGCCACCGGCATCGTCACGCAGGTGCCGGGCATGACCGCCGACCTCGCGTCGTACGGCGGCGAACTGGCCCGCGCCGAGCGGATCGCGGTCCGGGCGGCCGAGCTGGCACCCGAGCGGTCGACAAGCGCGATCATGTGGCTCGGCTACGACGCTCCGGACTTCCTCGGCGAGGCGGCCGGCCGGTCCTCCGCGAACTCGGGCGCCCCGGCGTTACGCCGGTTCCAGGCCGGCCTGCGCGCCAGCCACGAGGGCAGGCCGGCCCGGCAGACCGTCGTCGGGCACAGTTACGGCTCGCTCGTGGTCGGCACCGCCGCGGCCGAGCCCGGCTTCGACGCCGACAGCCTCGTCTTCGTCGGCTCCCCGGGCGTCGGCGTGGATTCCGCCAAGGACCTGCACGCACCGCCCGGTGAGGTGTGGGCGTCCACCTCGCGCTCCGACGTCATCCAGTACGCGGCCGTCTCGCCGAGGAGCATCGTGGAGGACCTCGTCGCCAGTCAGGCCCGGCCGGCCGGGGCGTTGCTCGCCTTCGGCCGGCCGGAGAACGACCTGTACTTCGGCACCAACCCGGCCGACCCGTCGTTCGGGGCCCGCCGCTTCGTCAGCAGTCCCGGGGGCGGGCACCTCGGCTACTGGGACGAGGGCGGACCGGCACTCGACGCGCTCGCCGGCATCGCGTTGGGGAGGGGCGATGTCACTCCACGGTGACGGACTTGGCCAGGTTGCGCGGCTGGTCGACGTCGTGGCCCCGGGCCGCCGCGATCTCGCACGCCAGGATCTGCAGCGGCACGGTGGTCATCAGCGGCGCCAGCAGGGTGGGCGTACGCGGCACGGGGATCAGGTGATCGGCGTACGCGGCCACGGCGTCGTCGCCCTCCTCGGCGATGACGATCGTGCGGGCGCCCCGGGCGCGGACCTCCTGGATGTTCGAGACGACCTTGTCGCGCAGCACGCCACGGCCGGCCGGCGAAGGTACGACGCAGACGACCGGCGTGCCCTCGTCGATGAGCGCGATCGGGCCGTGCTTCAGCTCGCCGGCCGCGAAGCCCTCGGCGTGCATGTACGCGAGCTCCTTGAGCTTCAACGCGCCCTCGAGCGCCACCGGGAAGCCGACGTGGCGGCCGATGAACAGCACCGTCGACGCCGTCTTGAGGTCCCGTGCGAGCGCACGCACGTCCTCCATCTGGTTGAGCAGCGTCCGCAGGTCGTCCGGGGTGCGCTGGAGGCGGGACACCACGGCGGCGACCTCGTCGGCGTACATGACGCCGCGGATCTGCGCGAGGTGCAGGCCGATCAGGTAGCAGGCGACCAGCTGGGTGAGGAACGCCTTGGTCGAGGCCACCGCGATCTCCGGCCCGCCGTGGGTGTAGAGCACCGCGTCGGACTCGCGCGGGATCGTGGAGCCGTTGGTGTTGCAGATGGCGAGCACGCGCGCCTTCTGCTCCTTGGCGTGCCGCAGCGCCATCAGCGTGTCCATCGTCTCGCCGGACTGGCTGATCGCGATCACCAGCGTCGACCGGTCCAGCACCGGGTCGCGGTAGCGGAACTCGCTGGCGAGCTCCACCTCGCACGGGATGCGGGTCCAGTGCTCGATGGCGTATTTGGCGACCATGCCGGAGTGGTACGCCGTACCGCACGCGATGATGAAGACCTTGTCGACGTCGCGCAGGTCCTGGTCGGTCAGGCGCACCTCGTCGAGGACGATCTCGCCGCGCTCGGAGAGACGGCCGAGCAGGGTGTCCGCGATGGCCTGCGGCTGCTCCGCGATCTCCTTGAGCATGAAGTAGTCGTAGCCGCCCTTCTCCGCGGCCGAGGCGTCCCAGTCGATGTGGAACTCCTTGCCCGTGGCGGACGCGCCGGCGAAGTCGGTGATCTCGATGGCGCCCGGCGTGATCAGCACGACCTGGTCCTGCCCGAGCTCGATCGCCTCGCGGGTGTGCTCGATGAACGCGGACACGTCGCTGGCGAGGAAATTCTCCCCGTCTCCCCGCCCGACGACCAGCGGCGAGTTGCGGCGGGCGGCCACCACGGCGTCCGGCACGTCGACGTCGATCGCCAGCAGCGTGAAGGCGCCCTCGAGCCGCCGTACGGCCCAGCGCATGCCCTCGGCGAGCAGCTGCGGGCCCTCGACGTCGCCGGCCTCCCGCAGCGCGCGGATCTCGGCGGCGAGCAGGTGCGCCGCGCACTCGGTGTCGGTGTCGCTGACGAACTCGACGCCGGTGGCCTCGAGCTCGGCGCGCAGCCGGGAGAAGTTCTCGATGATGCCGTTGTGGATCACCGCCACCCGCCCGTCCCCGGACAGGTGCGGGTGCGCGTTGCGGTCCGTCGGCCCGCCGTGGGTGGCCCACCGCGTGTGCCCGATGGCGGTCGAGCCGGTGGCGATCCCGTCGCCCACCCGCTCCGCCAGCGCCTTCTCGAGGTTGGCCAGCTTGCCCGCCCGCTTCTCCGTCAGGACGGCGGCGCCGTCGATGACCGCGACACCGGCGGAGTCATAGCCGCGGTACTCCAACCGGCGGAGCCCGTCCAGAACGATCTGCAGTGCCGGCCGATTGCCGACGTATCCCACGATCCCACACATGTGGGGCAGCGTAGCGGACTATCGCTCACGACTGCTGCGCAAGAAGCATACTTTCGCGCATCGTACGTGAGCGAAAGGGCCGTTCGGCCGGGTGGAGGCCACCTCCCGGCCAGGTCACGGGCGTATGCGACACGACCGGGTGATCCGTCTCTGGCGGCGAAGGCGTACCGTCGGGCCGACGCCTCCCCGGGAGACACCATTGAGTTACCCACCGCCACCGGACCCCACGCGCCCGCTCCCGCCCGAGGAGCCCGCCTCGGGGCAGCCCTGGTCCGCGCAGTCGGGCGACCCGCTCGCGGCGCAGCCCCCGCAGCCGCCGGCCACCCCGCAGTTCCAGCCCGGGTACGCGCCCCTGCCCACGGCCGACAGCCAGACAAGCGCCCCGCCGGACGGCTACCCGCCGACGTCGCAGTTCCCGGCCGTGCAGGACGCCTATCCCCCACCGCCGGGCAGCTACGGCACCCAGCCGCCGGGAGGCTACGACTCGTCCCAGCCCAGCTACGGCACGCCGTCCCAGCCCGGTTACGGCACGCCGCCGCCGGCCGGCTACGGGCCGCCTCAGCCCGGTTACGGCAGCGAGCAGCCGAGTTACGGTCCGCCCGGGTACGGACCACCGCCGGGATACGGCGCCCCGCCGCCCCGGCCGCCGAAGCGCAGCAACACGCCGCTGGTGGCCGTACTGATCGCGGTCACGCTCCTGCTCTGTGCGGGCGGCGTGACCTCCGCGGTGCTGCTGGTCAACCGGGCCACCGACAAGGCCAAGGAGGCCATCGACTCGCTGCCCACCGCGGTGCCGACCGAGGACGTGCCGGACCTTCCCGACGACCTCCCCACCGATCTGCCGACGCTGCCCACCCTCCCGACGGACCTGCCGACCGGCATCCCGAACGCCCCGGGCAAGGGCGCCGCGATGAAGGTCGAGTACGAGATCACCGGCGACGGGCCGGTCGAGATCGTCTACATGGAGGAGCTGGGCAAGGATCCCAAGCGGGTCCGCAACGCCTCCCTGCCGTGGCGCAAGAAGGTGACGCTGCACGGCGCGGCGCTGATCTCCGTCGTGGCGGTGCGTGGCAGCACCACGGAGGGCACGATCTCCTGCCGGGCCACGGTCGACGGGAAAGAGGTCGCCCAGAAGACCAGGACGGGCACCTTCATCACGACCAGCTGCAGCAAGGTGTTCTTCTAGCGGAGCCACGTAGGCTGGCGGGCGTGACGTCGTCGATCTCGGCGGACCCGCTCGTCGGCCGCATGCGCCCGTTCGGCACCACCATCTTCACCGAGATGTCCGCGCTGGCCGCGCGGACCGGCTCGGTGAACCTGGGGCAGGGCTTCCCCGACACCGACGGCCCGCCGGAGATGCTCGCCGCCGCCGCGGAGGCCCTGCGCTCCGGCGCCAACCAGTACCCTCCGCTGCCCGGCATCCCGGCGCTGCGCCGAGCGATCGCCGCCCACGAGGAACGCTTCTGGGGGCTGGGCCGCGACCCGGACACCGAGGTCGTGGTCACCGCCGGCGCCACCGAGGCCGTCGCCGCCGCGATCCTCGCGCTGTGTGAGGCCGGGGACGAGGTGGTGTGCTTCGAGCCGTACTACGACTCGTACGCGGCGTCCATCGCCCTCGCCGGCGCGGTCCGACGCCCGGTGACGCTGCGGCCGGGTTCCGACGGGCGCTACGGCCTCGACGAGGGCGAGCTGCGCGCCGCGTTCGGGCCGCGGACCCGCATGGTCCTGCTGAACTCGCCGCACAATCCCACCGGCAAGGTCTTCACCACGGACGAACTCGCGCTCATCGCGCGGCTCTGCCAGGAGCATGACGTGTACGCCGTGACCGACGAGGTCTACGAGCATCTCGTGTTCACCGACGCCGCCACGCCGCACGTACCGCTGGCGTCCCTGCCGGGCATGCGGGAGCGCACCTTGCGCATCTCGTCGGCCGGCAAGACGTTCTCGTGCACGGGCTGGAAGGTCGGCTGGGCGACCGGCCCCGCGCACCTCGTCTCGGCGGTGACGCGGGTGAAGCAGTTCCTCACGTTCGTCAACGCGGGCCCGTTGCAGCCGGCCGTCGCCGTGGCGCTCGCCCTGCCGGACTCGTACTTCGCGACGTTCCGCGACGGGCTCCAGGCACGCCGGGACCGGCTGGTGTCGGGGCTGACCGCTGCCGGCTTCGCCGTCCTGCCGTCGGAGGGCACGTACTTCGTCACCGCCGACATCACGCCGCTGGGCGGGACGGACGGGGTCGCGTTCTGCCGTACGCTCCCGGAGCGCTGCGGCGTGGTGGCCGTGCCGACGCAGGTCTTCTACGAC
The DNA here is from genome assembly GCF_016464385.1 of Nucisporomicrobium flavum. Taxonomy (GTDB): domain Bacteria; phylum Actinomycetota; class Actinomycetes; order Mycobacteriales; family Micromonosporaceae; genus Actinoplanes; species Actinoplanes flavus_A. The sequence goes on from NZ_JADMLH010000019.1 coordinate 53,233, forward strand.
CACCAGGAGTACGGGCGCCACCTCATCCGCTTCGCCTTCTGCAAGCGCGAGGACGTCATCGACGAGGCCGCCCGCCGCCTGAGCACCCTGGCCTGAGGGAAAGCGGGCCCGGCCCGGCGCGCCGAAGCGGAAGCGCCCCGGCCTAGACCGCCGAAGCGGAAGCGGCCCGGCCCGGCGCGCCGAAGCGCCCCGGCCCGGCAGGCCGGGGCGCACACCTCGATCAGGCGGGGCTGGCCGCCCGCACCTCGTCGGCGACGCGCTCAGCGACCGTACGGGCCTGCTCCTCGGTCTCGGCCTCGACCATGACCCGGACCAGGTGTTCCGTGCCGGACGGGCGCAGCAGCACCCGGCCCGTCTCGCCCAGCTCGTTCTCGGCCAGCGCCACCGCCGCCTGGACGGTCGGGGCCTGCGCGCCCGCCTCGCGGTCCTTCACCGGCACGTTGATCAGCACCTGCGGGAGCTTGTGCACCACCGCGGCCAGGTCGGCCAGGGACTTGCCGGTGGCGGCGATCGTGGCCATCAGGTGCAGGCCGGTGAGGACGCCGTCGCCGGTCGTGGCGTACGCCGGCATCACGATGTGGCCGCTCTGCTCGCCCCCGAGGGCGTAGCGGTTGGCGGCGAGCTCCTCCAGCACGTACCGGTCGCCGACCTTGGTCTCGACCAGCCGGATGCCGGCCTGCTTCATCGCGAGCCGCAGGCCCAGGTTGCTCATCACCGTCGCCACCAGCGTGCCGTCGGTGAGCGTGCCCGCGTCCCGCATGGCCAGGGCCAGGATCGCCATGATCTGGTCGCCGTCGACGACGTCGCCGGCGGCGGTGACCGCCAGGCACCGGTCCGCGTCACCGTCGTGGGCCAGCCCGAGATCGGCGCCCTCGCGGAGGACCGTCTCGCGGACCGCCTCGAGGTGGGTGGAACCGCAGTTGTCGTTGATGTTGAGCCCGTCCGGCTCGGCGTGGATGGCGATGACCTCCGCGCCGGCCTGCTCGTACGCGGACGGGCCGACGTCGCTGGCCGCGCCGTTCGCACAGTCGACGACCACCTTGATGCCGGTGAGGCTGTGCGGTGTCGAGCCCACGAGGTGCTTCACGTAGTGCTCGGCGCCGTCGAGGAGGTCGTGGACGCGGCCGACGCCGGCGCCGGTGGGCCGCCCGACCAGCCCGTGCCCGTCGGCGACCGCCGCCTCGATCCGCTGTTCGAGCTCGTCGGGAAGTTTGAGGCCGCCGGGGGCGAACAGCTTGATGCCGTTGTCGGGCATCGGGTTGTGCGAGGCCGACAGCATGACGCCGAGGTCTGCCTGTGCCTGCCCCACGAGGTACGCCACGGCCGGCGTGGGCAGCACACCGACCCGTACGACGTTGGCCCCGGCACTGGTCAGCCCCGCGACGACCGCGGCCTCCAGCATCTCGCCGCTGGCCCGCGGGTCACGGCCCACGATGGCGAGCGGCTGATGGCTCCGATCGCTCTCGATGAGGACCCGGGCGGCCGCTACCGCGACCGAGAGGGCCAGTTCCGGCGTGAGGAGGTCGCCGTTGGCGAGCCCGCGTACGCCGTCCGTGCCGAAGAGTCGCCCCATGGAGCCGTTCCTTTCGCCGGTCCTGTCCCTGTCCAGTAAAGGCGGACCGGTGCGTTGTTCGGGGAAGGAAACGGGAAACGGCCGGGCGCGCCTCCAGCGAAGGGGCGCACCCGGCCGTCCCGGTCAGACGTGGTGCAAGGCGAGCGCTGCGATCAGCGCTTCGAGTACTGCGGAGCCTTACGGGCCTTCTTGAGGCCGTACTTCTTGCTTTCCTTGACCCGCGCGTCACGGGTGAGGAAGCCGGCCTTCTTGAGCGCCGGGCGGTCGTCGCCGTCGTTCGCGATGAGCGCGCGGGCGATGCCGAGGCGCAGGGCGCCGGCCTGGCCGGTGATGCCGCCGCCGCGGAGGTTGGCGATCACGTCGAACTGCTCGGCCTTCTCGGCGGTGCTCAGCGGCTCGCGGATGAGCTGCTGGTGCACCTTGCTCGGGAAGTAGGCCTCGAGGTCGCGGCCGTTGCAGGTGATCTTGCCGGTGCCGGGGATGAGACGCACCCGGACGATGGCCTCCTTGCGGCGGCCCACGGTCTGGATCGGACGGTCACCCGGGCGCGGCGCGCGCACGGCCGGCGCGGGCGCCTCGACGACCACCACGGTCTCCGCGGGGGTCTCCTCCGCGGGCGCCTCGACGGTCTCGACGACCTCGGGCTCGACGATGTCGGACATGCTGTTTCCTTCGCCCGCGCTCACTGCGCGATCTGCTTGATTTCGAACGGCACCGGCTGCTGAGCGGCGTGCGGGTGCTCGGCGCCGGGGTAGACCTTCAGCTTCTTGAGGATCTGGCGGGCGAGCTTGTTGTGCGGGAGCATGCCCTTGACGGCCAGCTCCACCGCGTGCTCGGGCCGCTTGGTGAGCAGCTCCTCGTAGCCGACCTGCTTGAGGCCACCCGGGTAGCCCGAGTGCCGGTAGGCGACCTTGGTCTGCCGCTTGTTGCCGGTCAGCGCGACCTTGCCCGCGTTGATGATCACCACGAAGTCGCCGGTGTCGACGTGCGGGGCGAACGTCGGCTTGTGCTTCCCACGCAGGAGGGTGGCGGCGTGGGTGGCCAGGCGGCCCAGAACGACGTCAGAAGCGTCGATAATGTGCCACTGACGCTCGATCTCACCCGGCTTCGGGCTGTACGTACGCACAGAATTACCTTGTCTCGTCGTCGGTCTGGGGGCGCGCGCTGGTCGTGAGAGCACGAACCTCAAGCGTACCCGAGAGGGAACGCTCGCAGCTGTCGCACAACAGCAGGCAACAATACCCGCCAGCGCGGCGCACGGTCAAAACGGGCTGCGTATGGAACGTCAGTGGCCCGTCAAGGCCGACGGACCGCACAACTTACCGGGCCCAGGATAGGCCGTGACCCATGGCACGCCGACAGCGGGTGACGTGATTCCACCCACGATGGGGACCCGCGGGCATGAATGCCTCTTAGCAGGCTCGAAACATACGGGACGCAGGGCCGAAATTCCCCACCGGCACGCTTCGGTCATGGCAAGCGGTGCGGCCCCGGCGACGCGGCCCGGACGGACGTCCGGAGACGCGCGCCACCGCACGGCCGGCCCAGGTGCGGCCCCGGCGAGCAGGCTCGGACGGAACTCCGGCGACGCTCACCGCCGCACCGGACAGGAACCACCGCCAGGGTTGAGGACGGACCTGGCGGTGCCCGCCGGAACGGGTGACCGCTCCGGCGAAGAAGAGTCGCGGCGTGCGCCGGCCGGAGGTACGGCGGAGAACGTAGGCGTGACATGGGAGCGGGTCGACGCTGAGGACGGCGTGCTCCGGGCGTGCCCTTCGGTGGACCGGCCGGCCACGCCGCGGCTCGAACAACCGTCCGACAACCTGCGCACGGGCGTCGGATGACGGAACGCACGGGGGGCACGCGCAAATCCGTGATCGCGGCGTCGGCGCTCACGGAGCCGACGGCGTCGCTGGCCGGGTACACGATCGGGGTGACCTCGGACCGGCGCCGCGACGAGCTGGCCGGCCTGCTGGAGCACCGCGGCGCCCGGGTCGTGATCGCACCGGCCCTGCGCATCGTGCCGATCGCGGACGACGCGGAGCTGCGCGCCGCGACCCGCCACTGTCTGGCGACGCCACCCGACATCGTGCTGGTCAACACCGGCATCGGGATGCGGGGCTGGATGGAGGCCGCCGAGGGCTGGGGGCTGGCGGAGGCGCTGCGGGGGGTCCTCTCGGGCGCCTACCTGGTGGCCAGGGGGCCCAAAGCGAGGGCGGCGGTCCGCTCCGCAGGCCTGCAGGACCAGTGGTCCCCCGAGGGTGAGGGCTACGAGGAGGTCGTCGACCACCTGACCGCCCGCGGCCTGGCCGGGCTGACCGTGGCGACGCAGCTGCACGGCGAGAGCCAGCCGGAGTACACCGAGGCGCTGCAGGCTGCCGGTGCACGGGTGATCGAGGTGCCGGTGTACCGCTGGGCGCCACCGATCGACCCCGCGCCGCTGCATCGCCTGGTGGATCTCATCGCGGGCCGGCTCGTGGACGCGGTCACGTTCACCTCGGCACCCGCCGTCGCGGCCCTGCTGCGCGCCGCCGGCCCCAGCACCGAGCCGCTGCTGGAGGCGCTGCGCCACCACGTGCTCGCGGCGTGCGTCGGGCCGGTGACCGCGGCTCCGCTGCGCAGGCACGACGTTCCGGTGGTCGCGCCCGCGAGGGCACGCCTGGGCGCACTGGTACGCACCATCGTCGACGAGCTGCCGAAGCGGGCGATGAGCCTCGAGGTGGCCGGCCATACGCTGACGTTGCGGGGCCACGCGGCGATCGTGGACGGCAACCTGAAACCCCTGGCCCCCGCGCCGATGGCGGTGCTGCGAGCGCTCGCCGCCGCGCCGGGGCGGGTGCTGTCCCGGGCGGCGCTGCTGCGGACGCTCCCGCGCGGCGCGGACGAGCACGCGGTGGAGATGGCCGTGGCGCGGCTCCGGGCCGGCCTGGGCGCCCCGGGCGTGATCCAGACCGTGGTGAAGCGCGGGTACCGCCTGCCCACCTGACCCCGCCCGCGGGGGCGGCCTCAGGTGGGCGGACGTCCGCTATCCGACCGGGGTCGGAAAGCCGCGTTCCTGCTCGGCCACCAGCGTGCGCATGGCATGCTCGACGACGCCGACCAGCACCTGCTTGACGGAGTCGCGGTTCCGGGCGTCGCACATGATCAGCGGCACCTGCGGCGCGATGGCCAGCGCCTCGCGTACCTCCTCCGGCTCGTACCGCGGCGCGCCGTCGAAGCAGTTCAGCGCGACGAGGTACGGCAGGTGACGGTTCTCGAAATAGTCGAGCGGCGCGAAGGCGTCGGAGATCCGACGGGTGTCCACCAGGACCGCGGCACCCACGGCTCCCCGGATCAGCTCGTCCCACATGAACCAGAAACGGGTCTGGCCCGGGGTACCGAACAGGTACAGGATCAGGTCGTCGGCCATGGTGATGCGACCGAAGTCCATCGCCACCGTGGTCGTCTCCTTGCCCGGCACCTTGGACGCGTCGTCGATGCCCTGTCCCGCCGAGGTCATCACGGCCTCGGTGGTCAGCGGCTCGATCTCGGAGACCGCGCCCACGAGCGTGGTCTTTCCCACGCCGAAGCCACCAGCGACGACGATCTTCGCGGAGGTGATCTCCTTGGGTTGCGCCCCCGCCCGCTCAGAGCTTGCGAAGTCCACTCAACACCCTTTCCAGCAGATCCATCCGCTCCGTGAACCCTTCCTTGGGAGCGGCGCTGTGCAGCGACAGCATCCCGTCGGCGACCATGTCGGCGACGAGTACCCGGGCGACACCCAGCGGGAGCCGGCTGTAGGCCGCGATCTCGGCCAGCGACTGCGCCCGTGGCTCGCACAGCACGGCTATGCGGTACTTGTCGTGCCCGGCGAACCGGGCTTCCTGAACGGCGGCCTGGCTGGCGACCAGGACCGCCTCGATGGGAATGTCCCGGCGCGGCTCCGTCCGGCCGCGGGTGACCGCATACGGTCGGACCAGGTTGCCGCGGGGGTCGTGCGGCTGTCCCATCGAACGGTCACCTCCTTCGCGAGCTGGACGTAGGGACGTGCGGGATCCTTGCTAGACCTGGTGGGCGACGGCCTCACGCGGCGCCGGCACCAGGGCGGCGCCGACCCGCTCGACGAGCAGCGCCATCTCGTAGCCGACCTGGCCCACGTCACAGCTGCGGGCGGCCAGGACGGCCATCGACGATCCGTCGCTGATGGACATCAGGAAGAGGTATCCGCTGTCCATCTCGATGATCGTCTGTTGCACCGCGCCCGCGTTGAACATGCGGGAGGCGCCGTCGGTCAGGCTGACCACGCCGGAGGTGATCGCGGCGAGCTGGTCGGCACGGTCCGCGGGCAGATCCCGCGACGAGGCCAGCAGCAGGCCGTCGGCGGAGACCGCGACCACGTGCGCGATCCCGGCCACGCTGTCGGCGAAGTTGCTGAGCAGCCAGCCCATGTCCTGCATGGTGGGGGGCCTGGTCACTGTCCGTTCTCCTTCGGAGCAGGGGCGCCCTCGGCAGCTTCCTCACTGCCGGCTGTACGCCCTCGTTGCACGCCTCGGTGGTACGCGGAGAGGAGCCCGCGCACCTCATCCGGGCTGCGCCGTTTCTGGTTTCGGGGAGCGGTCTGCACGCCGCCGGGCACGAGCTGTGCCTGGGGCGTCCGCTTGGGCAGCCCGGAGCGGGTGGTGTCGCTGACGGTGGGTGCCGCCGCCGCCATCGCCCGCTGCCATCCTTCGTCGGCCGCGGTGCGCCAGGCGTCCTCGGCCGACCTGCGAGGCCGGGGTACTGACTGGTTACCGCCGTCCGGACCGGCGTCAGCCGGCCGCGAACCATTCTGCCCCGCCGTGTCGGAACCGGCGGCGACCGGAGCCGGGGACGCCGGAGCGGCGGGGACCGCGGGCGACACCGGGGCGGGCGGAGCCGTGACGGGCCGGGCGGCCGGGGCGGTCGTCCGGGGTGCCGCGCTCGCGGTCTGCGGTGCGGCGGTCGTGGTCGTGGTGCCGGCCGGGGACGACTGGTTCGGCGGCGGCGCGTAGCCCGCGGTCGGCATGCCCCACTCCTCCGTGATCGGCCCGTCGTGACCCTTGAACCAGCTCTGTTGCATCTGCAGGAAGATCGGCGCCGCTTCCGGCCGCTCCTCCTGCTGCGCCGCGGGAGGCGGGGGCGGTGGCGGCATCGCGGCGAGCGCGGCGCCCCAGCCGTTGGGCTCGGGACTCACGGGCCGGTGCGGTGCCGTCGGGGTCACCGGCCGCGACACCTGGGTGTCGGCCGCCGAGCCCTGCATCGTCGGGTACGCCATCGTCGGCGAGCCGGCCACCCCCGAGTCGTACGCCGAGGTCCCCGCCGGCACCGGGTCGACCGGCTGCGTCACCCGGGTGGGCAGCGGCGGACGCTCGTCGGCGCCGCGCTTGGGCAGCGCGGGCCGGTTCGGGGTCGGGAAGCCGTCCCCCTGCTGCGGCCGCTGCGACGGCTGCACCGGAAGCTGAGGGTGGCTCGGGATGTCGGGCTGCCGCGGCGGCGCGGAGATCGTCGGCGGAGCGCTCCGGTCCGCGGCGGGGAAGCTGTCGGAGCGGTGCTGCCACGGCTCGGGCGCGATCGCCGGCAGGGTGGCTGTCGCCGCGCTGCCCCGGCCCAGCGGCATCGGGTCGTTCCAGCCGCCGGGCGTCGGCTCGAGCTGTCGGTTGCCGCGCGAGGGCGGGTCCAGCGGCCGGTTGTTCGGCAGCACCACGATGTGGTTCGGCAGGATCACCTGGGCGACCGTGCCGCCCTCGATGTTGGCGCGCAGCTCGACGCGGATGCCGTACCGGTTGGCGAGCCGGCTCACGACGGCGAGACCCATCAGGCGGAACGCGGCCACGTCGACGTCGGGCGTCTCGGCGAGGCGCCGGTTCAGGCTGTCCATCTGTTCCTCGGACATCCCGAGCCCGCGGTCCTCGACCTGGATCACCACGTAGTCGCGGATCCGGCGGCCGTCCGCCACCACCACGGTGTTCGGCGGCGAGAAGCGGGTCGCGTTGTCGAGCAGCTCGGCGACGAGGCGTACCACGTCGTTGACGGCGACGGCGCTGATCGCGATGTCGGTGTCGACCGTGCCGAACTCGATGCGGTTGTACAGCTCGACCTCGGACTGAGCGGCGCGCAGCGCGTCGACCACCAGGGCGTCCTCGCGGCGCGGGGCGCTGGAGTCGGCGCCGGCGAGGACCAGCAGGTTCTCGTCGTTGCGGCGCATCCGGGTGGCGAGGTGGTCCAGCTCGAAGAGCTGGGCGAGCCGCTTGGGGTCCTCCTCGCCGCGCTCGATCTGGTCGAGCTCGCCGATCATCCGGTCGACCAGGCTCTGCGAGCGCCGGGCCAGGTTGAGGAACATCGCCGAGACGCTGGTCCGCAGGGCGGCCTGCTCGGCGGCGATGCGGACCGCCTCGCGGTGGACCACGTTGAACGCCTGCGCCACCTGGCCGACCTCGTCGCGGTTGCTGAGCCGGATCGGGTCGCGCACCTGGCGCACGATGTCGTCGGCGCCGCCCTCGCCCAGGTTGCGGACGTCGCGCAGCCGGGCGACGGCGTCGGGCAGGTCGCGGTTGGCCACCGCCAGGGCGCCCTCCCGCAGCCGGCGGAGGGAGAGGTTGAGCGAGCGGGCGAGCAGCACGGCCAGGGCCACAGCGATGATCAGCGTGAGCAGCACCAGGGCGGCCTCGATGGCGGCCTGCCGGGTCACCGAGGCGCTCTCGTCGCTCGCCTGCCGCAACGCCTGGCTCTCGAGCCGTTGCTCGGCCCAGCGCATCAGGTCGACCACCGAGCCCATCGACTGGGTGATGTCCTGCGGCGGCACCGCGCTGCCCCGGGTGAGGCGCAGCGCGACCTGGTCGGCCAGGTTCACCGCGTCGCCGGTGACGGTGTTCTCGACGAGCGCCTGCTGCTCGGGGGTGGCCACCAGGGCGAAGCCCTCGAGCGCCTCCTGCTGGCTGGTCTGCGTCGCGGTGAAGACGGACAGCTGCTCGTCGCTGACGTCGCCGGCGATGCGGGCGGCGTACGCGACCGCTTCCTGCTCCGCCGTGCCCGCCTTGGCCCGGGAGAACGCCGAGACCGCGCGGAGGCTGTCGGCGACCTTGCCGGCGCCGGCGTACTGGCTGAGCACCTCGCCGTACCCGACGAGGTCGGTGATGACGACGCCGTAGCGCAGCACGGCCTCGGACACGGCGATCTGGTCGCGGTCCGTGATCTTCTTGCGGGTCGCGTCCATCGTGCGCAGGTGGTCGTCGATCCGGGCGAGCCGGTCCTCCACGGCCGGCGGCGGCTCGTCGAGCGCCCGCCGGTCCGTCGTGTACCTCTGGATCCGCTGATCACTCTGGGCGATGACGGCGTTGTAACCGTCCGGCTTCGAGCCGGGGGTCGCGAGGTACTCGGCGGCCGCCATCCGCTCCTTGTGCAGGTACTGCGTCAGCTCCGACACGTCGGTGGAGAGCCGGGTCAGGTCCTCCACCTGGCTCGCGTCGAGGGCGCGGCCGCCGACGTCGATCAGCCGTACGGTGGCCAGGGCGAGCACGGCCAGCAGCGGCACGAAGAGGATCATGGCCAGCTTCGAGCGGATGCGGGCGTCCCGCAGCCGCGGCAACCGGCCGCGGCGCTCGCGGGTTCCAGCGCCGCCATCCCTGCCGCCGTCGTCACTGCCTGCGGCAGGATCGGCGGCGGAGCCCGCGGGATAGGTCGAGGCCTGGGTCGAAGAACCGGTGCTCACGACATCTCCTCGCTGATCTTCCCCGCATCTCTTCGCCCGCCCGATCGCCGGCGCCCGGGCCCAGCCGTTGGCTGCGGCAAGGCTGGTGCCGCACGCGGCACGGCCGCGATTTCATCAGAGTCGGCAACCCTTTGGGAAGCCCGAGACATCCCGGAAACAGGGCTCACGCGCACCCGGCGATCACCCGAAGGGGTCGACAATCGACGGTGAGTAGGCGTTGACGTGGGCGAATGTAACCGTAACGACGGTCTGTGTCGACACAGTGACGCATGTCCATCAAGATTCCAACCACTATGTGGGATGCCTGTCCCGCGCCCCTGTCGAGGGCACGGCTTGACCACGACTCTTCACGTTGGCAAGGTTTGGCGCGATTGGACGGACGGACTGTCCGTGTTCACGCGGTCCACTCCGGACAACGTTGCGTTCTGCGGGACACCTCATGTCCCGGCACCGCCCTCGAGGAGGCACCCCCAGTGAGGCTCCCCCGTCGCCTGACGGCGTCCGTCGCCGCATCGGCGCTCGTCGTCACCGCCCTCGCGGCCTGCGACTCCGACAGCGAGGCGAGCGGCAAGACCGACGTCGTGATCGGCGCCGACCTGGCCTCCGGCTCCGCCGTGGACGCCGCGTACGCCCGCGCCCTGCAGTTGCGCGTCGAGCAGGTGAACGCGTCCGGACAGCTCGGCAACTACAACCTCGTCCTGCGCATCCAGGACAACAAAGCCGACCCCACGTCCTCGCTGCGCAACATCAGCACCATGGGCGACGACGCGTCGGTGGCCGCGATCGTCTCCGGTGTCTGCAGCGAGTGCGCAGTGGCCGCAGCGAAGACGATCAACGACAAGCGGGTGCCGACCATCGCGCTCGCGCCCGCCGACGAGATCAGCACGCCGGTGGAGAGCCGGCGCTACCTGTTCAAGCTCGGCCCGAACGCAGCCGACAGCGCGGCGGCGCTCACCGCGGAGCTCGTGCGTACGAACACCAAGTCGGTGGCACTGCTCTACTCCGACGACCTGTACGGCAAGGGCGGCCGCAGCCACATGGTCAAGGACCTCGCCAAGGCGAACATCGAGGTGACGAACCAGCTGCCGGTGAAGCCGACCGCCACGGACGTCACCCAGACGGTGGGCACGCTGACCGACACCGAGCCGGACGCGCTGGTGGTCTGGACCGGTGCGGACCAGGCGACGCTCGCCGCCACCAGCGCCAAGGTGGCCAAGTACAAGGGCCGGGTGTACTTCGACGCGGCCGCCGCGGGGGACCTGTTCCTCCCGCAGGAGGCCGCCGCGGCGACGAACAACACGACGATGGTGTTCACCCAGATCCTCGCGATCGACGACGTGATCGCCACGACGCCGGCCAAGGCCGCCCGCAAGCAGTGGTTCCGCGACTACACCTCGCGCTATGGCAGCTACTCGGGCGCCGCGTCGTTCGGCGCCGACGCGATCTCGCTCATCGCCGACGCCGTGGCCAAGGCCGGCACGAACCGGCAGCGGATCCGCGACATCCTGGAGACCTCGCAGACCGACGGCCTCTCCGGCCCGATCCGCCTGACGCCCGACAACCACTCCGGCCTGATGCCGCAGGCGCTCACGCTCCTGGTCGCCCGCAGCGGTCGCTGGCGTCTGCTCAGCTGAGGCTCCGTCGCAGACACGAAAGGCGCCGGTCCGTGCGGGACCGGCGCCTTTTCGGGTACGCGGGTCAGCGCGCCGAGGTCGTCGCCCGCACCCACGGGAGCGCGAGCCGCTCCACCAGCACGAGCACGTAGTACAGCACGATACTGATCACGGCCAGGAGAGTGATCGCGGCGAACGCCGTCGCGGTGTCACCCTGGCCGCTGGTCTGCACGATGATCATGCCGAGGCCGGTCTCGCCGTACTGCATCTCGCCGACCACGACGCCGATCACCGCGAGCGGCATCCCGACCTTGAGGCCGACGAAGATCTGCGGCAGCGCGGCGGGCAGCCGCACCCGCAGGAACGTCTGCAGCCGCGAGGCGTCCATCGACCGGACCAGCTCCGCGAGATCCGCCGGGGTGCTGGTCAGCCCGGTCGCCGTGGACAGCACGATCGGGAAGAAGCAGACCATGAACGCCATCGCGAGGATCGGGGTCTGCCCGTACCCGAACCAGATCAGCATGAGCGGCGCGAGCGCCACCTTCGGCACGGCGTTGAAGGCGACCAGCAGCGGCGAGAACATCCGCTCGACCGGCCGCCACGCCGCGATCGCCAGGCCGATCAGCGCGCCCACCAGCACGGACAGGGCGAAGCCGAGGACCGTCGAGTACGTCGTGTGCCAGGCCTCGGTCAGCAGGACCTGGCGGTAGCGGTTGAAGCCGTCGAGCACCTCGGGCGGCGCGGGCAGCACCACCACGTTCATGTCGAAGGCGACGGTGACGATCCACCAGGCGGCGATCGCCACCACGAGGCCGAGGAGCGGCCACAGCACGGCCGAGACGGTACGCCGCGGCGCCGGTCCCGCCGGATCCGCCGCCGCCGGGGCGGAAGCGGTCGCCAGGTCAGTCATGTCTCATCGTTTCCTCGCAAGGCGTCGCGGGGCACCCGGCCGGGCGCCCCGCGACGGCAGCCGGATAAGGCGTGAGGCAAGAGGGCGAACGAGTTGTCCAGCTCGGGGGTGAGCCCGGCCGGGATCTGACCGGAGCCCTGCAGGATCGCGATGCTGCGCGCGACCCGCTGGTTGTCCAGCGCGCCGACGGGCACGCCGGAGGCCTCGGAGCGCACGAACGGCGCCATCAGCGTCAGCTCGGCCGCGGCGGACTTGGGGTCGGCCGTCGCGACGTACTTCTTGAGGATGGTGCCGGCCTCCTCCGGGTTGGTGATCGAGTCCTGCAGACCCTTGAGCAGGGCGCCGGTGAACTTCTTCACCTTCTCCGGGTTGTCCTTGGCGTACTGGCTGGAGGTGATCAGCACGTTGCCGTAGAGGTCCTGCAGGTAGTCGCTGTACGGCAGCAGCACCGCGGTCTTGCCCTTGGCGATGTTCTCGATGGTGGGCTTACCGACCACGAACTGCCCGATGCCGTCCACCTGGTGCTGCGCCAGCGTGCCGAAGAGCGTCTGCGGGTTGCCGTTCTGGAACTTGACCTTGGTCGCGTCCACGTTGGCCAGCTTCGCGTACGTGGGGAACAGGTTCCGCACGACGGAGCCGGGGGTGTCCGCGAGGGTCTTGCCCTCCAGGTCCTTGGGCGCGCTGATCCCGTAGCCCTCCAGCGACATGATCGCCGCCATCGTGCGCTGCTGGACCGCCGCGACCGCGGTGAAGCCGGTCAGCTTGGGCGCGCCGCCGGCGCCACCCGCGGCGAGCAGGCCGCCGGTGAGGTCGATCGGCGTGAACTGGGCCTGGCCGCCGACGATCGACTTCACGTTCTCGCCGGAACCGTTGCCGGGCTTGATCTCGACGTCGAAGCCGGCGTCCTTGAAGTAGCCCTTCTCCTTCGCCACGTATGCGTAACTGTCGCGGCCGAAGTTGCCGAACGACGTCAGATAGGTGACCTTCTCCAGCGTCTGCGAACCGCCGGAAGCGCTCTTGTCGTCCGCGTCGTCGCTGCAACCGGCTGCGGCGGCGAGCGTCGTGGCCAGCGCGGCGGCCACGAGCGTACGGGTGAATGTCCTTCTGTGCACCGGATTCCTTCCCAACCGAGGGGGTGTTGAGGCGGTCGGCGCCGCCGGCGGAGGGTGCCGTGACGCCGCGTGGTGTTGTGGTGAACTCGCCGCGTAAGCGTAGGGGACCTGAAGCTGATCATCGATGACAGGTATGTCTCAGAAACCCTTGTGGACAGGCTGGTCGCTCGGACGGCTACAGTGGGCGGCGCATCGATCCGACTCCATCGGGAGCACACGCAGATGATCCGGCTCAGCGGCGTTTCCCGGACGTTCGCGGGACGTTCCGGCACCGTGGAAGCGCTCCGGGAGATCGAACTGGACGTCGCCGAGGGTGAGTTCGTCGCGGTGCTCGGCCGCTCTGGCTGCGGAAAGTCCACTTTGCTGCGCATGATCGCCGGGCTGCTCCCGGCGACCTCGGGCGAGGTACGGGTTTCAGGCGACCGGGTGACGAAGCCGCGGCGTGACATCGCGATGATGTTCCAGAAACCGGCGCTGCTCCCGTGGCGGACCGTCCTCGACAACGTGCTGCTGCCGGTGCAGATCTTCGGCTGGCGCAAGGCGGCCCACCGCGAGCGCGCGCACGAGCTGCTGGCGATGACGGGCCTGTCCGGTTTCGAGAAGCGGCTCCCGCACGAGCTCTCCGGCGGCATGCAGCAGCGGGTCGCGCTGTGCCGCTCGCTGATCGCCAACCCGCGCGTGATGCTCATGGACGAGCCGTTCTCCGCGCTGGACGCCCTGACCCGCGAGGAGCTGTCCGGCGAGCTGCAGCGTGTGCACATGGAGCTGAACACGACCATCGTCTTCGTCACCCATTCGATCGACGAGGCGGTGCTGCTGGCCGACCGGGTCGTGGTGCTCAGCCCGCGCCCGGGCCGGATCCGCGAGGTGCTCGAAGTCAAGATCCCGCGGCCCCGCACGCTGGGCCGCGGCGCGCACCTCGAGGACGTCGCCCGGTGCAGCGCCGAACTGCACGAACTGCTCATGGCTTAGGACACCCGCATGCGCGTCAGCCTGTTCACCGAGCCGCACCGCGGCGCCACGTACGACGACCAGCTCCGGCTGGCGCGGCACGCGGAGGACGCCGGTTTCGAGGGCTACTTCCGAGCCGACCACTACCAGTCGATGGGTGCGGACCCGGGCCTGCCCGGCCCCACCGACGCCTGGCTCACCCTGGCCGGCCTCGCCCGCGAGACGTCCCGCATCCGGCTCGGGACGCTGGTCAACTCGGCCACGTTCCGGCTCCCCGGCCCGCTGGCCATCATGGTGGCGCAGGTCGACGCGATGAGCGGCGGCCGGATCGAGCTGGGCATGGGCGCGGGCTGGCTGGAGCGCGAACACACCTCGTACGGCATCCCGTTCCCGCCGCTGGGCGAGCGCTTCGACCGGCTGGCCGAGCAGCTCGCGATCGTGACCGGGCTGTGGGCCACGCCGGACGGCGCGACGTTCTCGTTCGACGGCAAGCACTACCGCCTGCTCGACGCGCCCGCGCTGCCCAAGCCGGTGCAGCGCCCCGGCCCACCGGTGATCGTGGGCGGCCGGGGACCGAAGCGGACGCCGGAGCTGGCCGCCCGCTTCGCGGACGAGTTCAACATGCCGTTCAAGTCGGTCGCCGAGACGACGGAAGCCTTCGATCGGGTACGCCGGGCCTGCGAGACGTACGCGCGCCCCGCCGACCGTCCCCTGACGCTGTCCGCGGGCATCGTGGTGGCCCTGGGCCGCACCGACGAGGAAGCCCGCCGCCGCGCCGCGCCCCTGCACGTGCCGAGCGCCCTGCCGCCGGAGGACCCGGTGGAGGGTTCCCCCGACGCGCTCGTGCAGCGCATCGGCGAGATGGCGCAGGCCGGCGCCACCCGGGTGCACCTGCGGATCATCGACATGTCCGACCTCGACCACCTGGACCTGATCGCCGACCGGGTCCTGCCACAGGTAGGAGCGCTGTGACCGACCAGGAGCTGGGACCCGTCGGGCAGGAGATCCTGCTCGAGAACGACAAGGTGCGCGTCTGGCACATCTCGCTGCAGCCCGGCGAGTCGCAGCCGCTGCACCACCACGGGCTGCCGTACGTCGTGGTCGCCGTCCAGGGCGCGAAGAACGTCATCCACACCGCGGACGGCGACCGGATCGACGTGGTCGAGGAGACCGGCAGCATCGTCTTCCGGGAGCCCGGCCAGACTCACATGCTGACCAACGACGGTGACACTGTGTATATCGGCCGGATCGTCGAGCTGAAGTCCGCCTAACCGGAATTTTGGCAAGCCTTAAGAAGCGGCCTTCCGACTGGCGGGCGGCCCGGACCATTCCGTAACGTGCCCGCCATGGCATTTCGGACGTGGGCCAAGCTGTTGTTCGCCACTCTCGGCGTGGGCGCGCTGGCGGGGGCGAGCCAGCTGGGGCTGGCGTACGGCCTCGGCATCGTGCGCCTGACCCGCGTCCTGGACGTGACGGCGCGTGATCAGTGGACCGCGCAACTGGCCTGGGCCGCCTGGATCCCCATGGTGGCCGCGGTCGCCGGCGCACTCGCCGGCGCGCACCTGCTGCGCCGCTGGTCCCCGGGCTTCCGGGCCGGGGTGGGCACCGAGATCGCGCTGGCGTTCGCCGCGGCCATCGGAGCGGCAGTCGTCGTCCCGCTCACCATGCAGCCGGCCCGCACCGCACAGGTGGCCGGAGTGAACCCGGTCGTGGTCATCGCCATCTGCGCGGGCCTGGGCGCGCTGATCGGCATCTTCGCCGCCTGGGGCGCCGTCGCACAGGTGGTGGCCCGATGGAGCCTGATCGCCACGGGCGCCGCGATCTGGACGGTGGCGCTGGTGTCGGTGTCCCCGTCGCTGGCACCGGGTGAGGCGCTGCCCGCCGTACGCCTGGGAGTCTTCGACGCCGGCTTCCTGGCCCCCGCGGTGACCCAGCGGACGGCCCTGGCCACCATGCCGGCCCTGGCCCTCCTCCTCGGCGCGATCCTCGGCTGGGCGGCCCGCCGCCGCGACCTGCCGACGCTGACCATCGCGCTGGCCGGCATGCCCGGCCCGGCCCTGCTCACGATCGCCTACCTGATCGCGGGCCCCGGCTCGGGCGACGCCCGCTACCAGGTCGTGCCGTACTGGGCAGCCATGACGGCGACCGGAGCGGGAGTCCTCGGCTCGGTCCTGGCGGCGGTCCTGCGCCGCTCCCCCGCCCCGGACGACCCGGAGGACGCCCCCACCGAGGACCGCCCGCCGCTGCCCAAACGCGTCGAACAGCCGGCATCTGCGATCGCCGCAGCGGCCGCCCCCACTCCGCCGCCGCCCGCCACCCCGGCATCCGCCACCCCGGCAGCGACTCCCTCAGCGGCACCGGCCCCCTCCCCGTCCGCCGCGCCGGCCTCCGCGCCGGCCCGGCCTCCGGCTTCCTCACCGGCGGCAGCGCCGACCCGCCCGCCTGCGGGAGCGCCGTCTCGCCCGACGGCCGAGCCCAAGACCGACCCCCAGCTGCGCACATCGGACACGGCGGTCTTCGACACCACGGGTACGCCGGAACCGAAACGCCCCAAAGCCCGCCGCTCCAGCGTGGCCGACGCCTTCACCGGCCGTACCGGCGAGTTCCCGACCCGCCGCCCGGCCGCCCCCACGGCGACCGGCCGCAGCGTCCCCCTCGGCGAGTACGCCTCCCCGGACCCGGCCCCCTTCGACGCCTTCGCCCGCGCCAAGGACAACCCAGGCGCCGGCAGCGCTTCACAGGCGGCCCCCCACCGCCCGGCCACCGGCAGCCACGCCCGGCCAGACACGCAGTCGCCAGCGCCGAAGCCGTACGTGCCGGAGCCCGCGACCCGCCCCATCCCCCCGGAGGCCCTCCAGTCACCGACGGCGGAACAGCCCCGCTCGGTCCCCGGCCGGCTGGGCCGCAGCCTGCGCCCGTTCGCCCGGGGCCGAGCCGCCGAGCCGCTCACCCCGGAACCCACCATGGTCAGCGCGCCGCTCCCCCAACCCCAGCCGGTCACCCCGCCGCTGTCCGTCACCCCGGCGCCGAAGCACGCCGACGTCCCGCAGCAGGCACCGGCCCCGCAAGGCACGGCTCCGCAAGGCCCTGCCGCGGAAGGCCCGGCGGCGGGAAGCGGCCGCGGTCGCTTCGGCCTGCGCCGGCGCAAGGACGAGGACTACGTCGACTGGGTGAGCGGCCTCGGCGGCTGAGCCCCCGCCCCAGGCCGGCGCCGTCGAACCAGGGCGCCGGCGGTGCAGGCGAGGATGTGCCAGGCGGGCCCAAGCGGCGTGCGGCACCGCTTCCAGCTGCCCACCCTCCGGCCTTCGCACGCGCTGCCCACCTGCCGGCCCCTCGCACGCGCTGCCCACCTGCCGGCCCCTCGCACGCGCTGCCCACCTGCCGGCCCCTCGCACGCGGACCCTGTCCCGGGCGGCCACCGCGCCGAGCGGATTCTCAAGCGAATCCCCAGCAAGCGCCCCCCAACGCATAGCCGAACGCCGATGGAATGATCCGTAGCGGATGTACCGCCGCGCCCTCACCCGCCGGAGGATGAGCGCACGGCCCGGCACGACGGGCCCCGACGCTACGGAGTCCGCATGTCCGCTGACACCCCGGTACCCCGCCCGTCCCGCCTGCGCCGCCTGCTCTCGGCGGTGGCGATCGTCTTCGCGCTCACCGGCGGCACGCTCGTCGCCCCCGCCGTGGTCGCGCCGGAGCACACCGCCGCCGCCGAGGCGTCGGTCTATTCCAGCTGCACGATGGCGCGCTGCACCGACGCGCGTACCGCCCGGTCGGGCTGGAGTCAGCTCGGCTGGCCGACGAGCGCCGGCTGGTACACGTGGCCGTACGGCCAGTACAACTACACCGGCGGCACGTTCCAGAACCGCGAACGCCAGTTGCCGACGAACGCCACCTACAACGAGTACGACGTGTACCCCCGCTCACGTGGCGCGGCGCGGGACGCGTACCGGATCGTGGTGAACCGGTCCACGAAGGAGACCTGGTTCACCCCCGACCACTACGTCAACTTCTACAAACTCTAGGAACCCGGCTCGCCGCCCGGCCGCCGAAGCAGCCGGGCGGCAAGCAGCCGGGCGACAGGAAAGCCCGGCGGCACGAAGCCAGGACGGGCCCGGCCGGCAGACGAACGGCCGGCCGGCCCCCGTCAAGCAGTCGTGACCGGCAGGTACACCCGACCACCCGAGTTCAGGAACTCGTCGCTCTTGTCCTTCATCCCCTGCGCCGCGTACTCCTTCAGCTCCTGGGTGATCTTCATCGAGCAGAACTTCGGCCCGCACATCGAGCAGAAGTGCGCCGTCTTGGCGGGCGCGGCGGGCAGCGTCGCGTCGTGGTACGCCCGCGCCGTCTCCGGGTCCAGCGCCAGGTTGAACTGGTCCTCCCAGCGGAACTCGAACCGTGCCTTGGACAGCGCGTCGTCCCAGGCCTGCGCCCCCGGATGCCCCTTGGCCAGGTCCGCGGCGTGCGCAGCGATCTTGTACGCGATCACCCCCGCCTTCACGTCGTCCCGGTCCGGCAGCCCGAGGTGTTCCTTGGGCGTGACGTAGCAGAGCATCGCGGTGCCGAACATGCCGATCATCGCGGCGCCGATGGCCGAGGTGATGTGGTCGTACGCCGGCGCGATGTCGGTGGTCAGCGGCCCGAGCGTGTAGAACGGCGCCCCCGAGCACAGCTCCTGCTGCAGGTCGACGTTCTCCTTGATCTTGTGCATGGGCACGTGCCCCGGCCCTTCGATCATCACCTGCACGCCGTGCTCCCACGCGACGTGCGTGAGCTCGCCCAGCGTGCGCAGCTCGGCGAACTGCGCTTCGTCGTTGGCGTCCGCGATGGACCCGGGGCGCAGGCCGTCGCCCAGCGAGAACGTCACGTCGTACCGGGCGAGGATCTCGCAGAGCTCGGCGAAGTTCTCGTAGAGGAAGTTCTCCCGGTGGTGCGCGAGGCACCAGGCCGCCATGATCGAGCCGCCGCGCGACACGATGCCGGTGACCCGGTTGACCGCGAGCGGCACGTACGGCAGCAGCACCCCCGCGTGCACGGTCATGTAGTCGACACCCTGCTCGGCCTGCTCGATCACCGTCTCGCGGAAGACCTCCCAGGACAGCTTCACCGGGTCCCCGTCGACCTTCTCCAGCGCCTGGTAGATCGGGACCGTACCGATCGGGACGGCCGAGTTCCGGATGATCGCCTCGCGCGTCTCGTGGATGCGCTTGCCGGTGGACAGGTCCATGACGGTGTCCGCACCCCAGCGGGTGGCCCAGGTCAGCTTGTCGACCTCCTCGGCGATCGAGGACGTGACCGCGGACGTACCGATGTTGGCGTTGACCTTCACCAGGAAGCGCGAACCGATGATCATCGGCTCGGTCTCGGGGTGGTTGACGTTGGCCGGCAGCACGGCCCGGCCGGCGGCGATCTCGTCGCGCACGACGGACGCGTCGACGCCCTCGCGGATCGCCACGAACTCCATCTCGTCGGTGATGATCCCGGCCCGCGCGTACGCGAGCTGGGTCGGACGATCCCCGGCGAGCGGCGTGCCCCCACCGGCGACCGGCGCGACATCACCCCGGGCGGCGATCCACGGCCCGCGCAGCGGCGGCAGCCCTACCTCCGGATCGCTGCCGGGACCGGACGTGTCGTAGAGCCGGACGGGCGGGTTGTCCCCGGTCAGCTCGACCTCGGCGAACGGCACCCGCAGGTCCGGACGGGAGCCCTCGACGTACACCTTGCGCCTCATGTTTCCTCCCCAATCGTGATGAACCGGGCATGACAAGGCCGCGAGGGATCACGGCCCGACAGCAATAGCCCTCAGGCGAAGTGGTGCAGCGGCCCGGGACCGGCCCCGAGCTTCCAATCGCGGCCGCCGGCCAGCGCCCGCGCGACGTAGGACTTGGCGGCCCGGACCGCGCCCGCGACGTCGTCGCCCAGGGCGAGCCGGGCCGCGATCGCGGACGAGAACGTGCAACCCGAACCGTGATTGTTGGCGGTCAGCACGGGTTCACCGCGCAACGTCTCGCTGCGCCCGCCCGCGTGCAGCAGGTCGATCGCCAGCTCGCTGCCGGTGACCACGACCGCCTCGGGCCCGCGCGCGGCCAGGTCGGCCGCTGCCCGGGCCATCTCCTCGGCCGTCTCGACCCGGCCACCGGTCAGGGCGCCGGCTTCGTGCCGGTTCGGCGTCAGAACCCGGGGGTACGGGATCAGTGGCTCGACAGAAGCAACACCGGACAGCTCGCTGCCGGAGGTGGCGACGAGCACCGGATCCACCACCAGGTTCGGCAGCTCGGCGGCCCGCGCGGCGATCACCTCGGCAACGGCGGGATCCCCCACCATCCCGACCTTGACGGCCGCCACCTCGAAGTCGGAGAGCACGGCGTCGAGCTGTGCCGCCACGATCTCCGCCGGAATCGAATGGATCGCGGTGACCCCCCGCGTGTTCTGGGCCGTCACCGCGGTGATCACCGAGACTCCGTACGCCCCCAGCGCCGCAAACGTCTTGAGGTCGGCCTGGATCCCCGCCCCACCCCCGGAATCCGACCCGGCGATGGTCAGCACCACCACCGGAGTCATGCCGCCACCGCCTCGGCCAGCGCCCGAATGACCTTCTCCGGCTCCTCGGCCCGCATCACCGCACCCATCACAGCCACCCCCGCAGCTCCCGCCTCGACACACTCCCGCGCCCGCGACGGCGAATCGACACCGCCGAGCGCGAGCCACGTCCGTTTCCCCGCCAGCCGCGCCGCCCCGGCCGGCCCCAGCGCAGGGCCGTACCCGGGCTTCGACGCGCTGGCGTAGACCGGCGACACCGTCACGTAGTCCTCATCGGACAGTTCCTCGAACCCGTGCCACGATCGTCCCACCAGTTCGACGCCGTTCGGCCGGTTATCCACAGACGACAGATGGACCGCTCCGCCCCCCAACGGATCCGGGCCCGCGATGATGAGACGTCCGGGCGGCACGACGGTCCTCACCTCTGAGGCGAGGGCGTATCTGTCCCCGTACGAAAGATCCTTCTCGCGGAGCACGACCCACGACGCGCCGCCGCGGACCGCCGCCCGGACCACCTCGACGAGCGGCCCGGCGGCGAGCCGGCGATCGGTGAGCACGACGACGCCGGACGGGCTCACCATGCCGGCATGCCGTCGTCCGATGTGGAGGCGAGCGCGTGATAGCGCTTCGGGATGCGTCCTGCTCCGGCCGCGAGCCGCCCGGCCTCCACGGCGTGCCGCATCGCCGCCGCCATCCGCGCGGGGTCCTCGGCCCGGGTGACCGCTGAGGCGATCAGCACCCCGTCGCAGCCCAGTTCCATGGCGAGGGCCGC
The DNA here is from genome assembly GCF_016464385.1 of Nucisporomicrobium flavum. GTDB lineage: Bacteria > Actinomycetota > Actinomycetes > Mycobacteriales > Micromonosporaceae > Actinoplanes > Actinoplanes flavus_A. The sequence goes on from NZ_JADMLH010000019.1 coordinate 74,409, forward strand.
GTCCGAGGCGGTGCCGATGCCCGCGTCCAGGATCACCGGCACGTCGACGCTGTCGCGGATCAGCCGGATGTGGTGCGGATTGCTGATGCCGAGCCCCGAGCCGATCGGCGCGCCCGCGGGCATCACCGCCGCGCACCCGGCGTCGGCCAGCCGGCGGGCGAGGATCGGATCGTCGCTGGTGTACGGCAGCACCCGGAACCCGTCGTCCACCAGCCGCTCCGCCGCCCGCAGCAGCTCGACGCCGTCGGGGAGCAGCGTCCGCTCGTCCCCGATGACCTCGAGCTTGATCAGGTCGGTCTCGAACGCGTCCCGGGCGAGCTGCGCGGCCTTGACGGCGTCCGCGGCGGTGTAGCACCCGGCCGTGTTCGGCAGCACGCGCATGCCCAGCCGGTCCAGCAGCGGCAGCAGGCCCGGCCCGGCCGCGTCCACCCGGCGCAGCGCGACGGTGACCATCTCGGTGCCGGACGCCACGATCGCCGCCTCGAGCGCGGCCAGGCTCTCCGCCCCGCCGGTGCCGAGGATCAGCCGCGATTCCCCGAAGAGCTCCGCCATGTCAGCCGCCCTGCGCCGCGGTCAGGACCTCGACCCGGTCACCCTCGGCCAGCCGCGCGCCGGGCCAGGCCGACCGGGGTACGACCTCCCCGTTGACCGCGACCGCGACCCCGCGCCTCGCCTCGGTGACCGCGGCGACGAGCCGCTCCACGGTGCTGCCGGCCTCGACCGTACGGCCGGCGCCGTTCACAGTGACCCTCAAGCGAACCTCCCGGGGCTGAACGCTGCGAGCAACGGATCGACCCGGCCCACGACCAGGCCGGCGATGAGATCGGCGGTGACCGGGGTGAGCAGCACCCCGTTGCGGTGATGCCCGGCGGCCACGACGAGGTCGGGTCCGAGCCGCCCGAGCACGGGCGCGTTGTCCGGTGTGGACGGACGGTGCCGGACGACGGTCTCGGTCAGCTCGAACTCGGCCAGCTCCGGCACGAGGTCGGTGGCCGAGCGCAGCAGTTCCAGCACCGATCCGGCGGTCACGGTGAAGTCGGCCCGTTCCTCCTGGGTCGCGCCCACGACCACCTCGCCGTCCGAGCGGGGCACCAGGTAGACGTGCCGGCCGTCCACGTACCCGTTGACGACGTGCCGCAGCACTCCCGGCTCCCCCCGCAGGCGCAGCACCAACCCTTTCACCGGGCGTACGGGCAACCCGGTCAGCTCCGCGGTCCCCAGCCCGGCCGCCACGACGACCGGCCCTTCGGGGAGCGACGCCACCCGCCGGCTCGTCACCGCGGCACCGAGCACGGCACGCAGCGCGGCGACGACCCGCCGGGGATCGACCTGCCAGTCGTCGGGAAGGAACGCCCCGCCCCGCACCCGTGGCGACAGCGCCGGCTCCAGCGCCCGCAGCTCGCTCGGCGGCAACGGCTGCACTTTGAGATCCCGCAGCTCCCGGTACGCCCACAGCCGCCGAGCCTCGGCGAGGTCGTCCCCGGTCAGCGCCACATCGACCGCGCCCGTGGCGTCGAAGCGCAGGTCGTGCCCGGCCTCCTGGGACAGCTCCGCAGCGAAGGCGGGCCAGCGGCGAGCCGACTCCAGCATCAGCTCCTGCAGTGGCTCCTGGCCGAACGCGGTCTCCCCGGCGGGAGCGATCATCCCGGCGGCGGCGTACCAGGCGCCCTCGTCGCCGCCGCTGTCGAGCACGGTCACCGACAGTCCATGGTGGACGAGCCGCCAGGCCACGGAGAGCCCGATGATCCCGCCCCCGACCACGGTCACGTGGCTCATGAGAGCGCCTTCAGCAGCCGCTCGGTCACCTCGAAGGGATCGGCGGCGTTGGCGACCGCGCCCACCACGGCCACTCCGGCGGCCCCGGCCCGGCGCAGCTCACCGGCGTTGTCCGCGGTCACGCCGCCGATGGCGACGATCGGTACGCCCGGCACCGAGGCCGCCACCGAGCCGATCTTCGCCACCCCGAGCGGCGCCGGCAGCCCCGGCTTGGTCACGGTCTCGAAGGCGGGCCCCACCCCGAGGTACGACGCCCCGTCAGCGACGGCGGCCCGGGCGGCGGACTCGTCCCGGCATGTCCCGCCGAGCACCGCCACCGGGCCGAGGACCTTGCGCGCGGCGGCCACGGGCAGGTCCTCCGCGCCGACGTGGGCGCCGTCCGCGCCGACCGCCAGCGCCACGTGCAGCCGGTCGTTGACCAGGCACAACACCCCGGCCGGACGGCACACGTCGACGATCGCCGCCGCCAGCTCGTACGCGGCCCGGTCGGTGACGTCGTCCTCGACCCGGACCTGCACCGCCAGCCGGTCGGACGCGCCGAGGCGGCCCGCGGCGGCCACGGCGGCGGTGACGACGGCGACGGCGTCACGCCCGGGGCGTGCATCGGTGATGAGGTGCAGACGCGGGAAAGCAGGGTCCACAACGCACTCCTCCCTGCGCCGGCATGACCCGGATCAGGTTCGACGGTCGGGGGCCGCGACAGCCCCCCTCTCAGCCCGGTGCACCGGACTCCCGTGGGGTTGGTTCCGCCGCCGACACTAACGCCGTGCCGCGGTCCGCGTAAAGCCCCTCAGCGCACGTCCCACACCGGCTCGGAGGTCTCCACGACCTCGCCGTCGCCCTGGAAGAGCACGAACCGATCGAATCCGCGCGTGAACCAGCGGTCGTGGGTGACGGCGATCACCGTGCCCTCGAAGGCCTTCAGCCCTTCCTCGAGCGCTTCCGCCGAGGCGAGGTCGAGGTTGTCGGTCGGCTCGTCGAGCAGCAGCACGGTCGCCCCGGACAACTCGAGCAGCAGCACCAGGAACCGGGCCTGCTGTCCACCGGAGAGCGTGCCGAAGCGCTGATCACCCTGCGCCGCGAGCTCGTACCGGTTGAGCGCCTTCATCGCGCCGGCCCGGTCCATCCCGGACCGGTGGTCGTCACCGCGCCAGAGGATCTCCACGAGCGTACGGTCGAGCAGCTCCGGCCGGTCGTGCGTTTGCGAGAAGTGCCCGGGCCGCACCCGCGCGCCGAGCCGGGCCGTGCCGTTGTGCGCGACGTGCGCCAGCGGTGCCCCGTCCACCGGCTTGTTGTCCACGTCCGGGGCCGTGCCGCCGGCCGCGAGCAGCCGCAGGAAGTGCGACTTTCCCGTGCCGTTCGCGCCGAGCACCGCGACCCTGTCCCCGTACCAGATCTCCAGGTTGAAGGGGAAGGTCAGGTCTTCCAGCTCCAGGCCCGTGCAGACCACGGCCCGTTTTCCCGTACGCCCACCGCGCAGGTTCATCCGCAGCGACTGTTCCTTCGGCGGCAGCGGCGGCGGACCGGCCTCCTCGAACTTGCGGAGCCGCGTCTGAGCCGCCTGATAGCGCGAGGCCAGCCCGTCGTTGTACGCCGCCTTGTTCTTCAGCGTGAAGACGAGCTCCTTGAGCTTCTCGTGCTCCTCGTCCCAGCGCCGCCGCAGCTCCAGCAGCCGCTCGTGGCGGTTCGACCGGGCCTCGTGCCAGGACGCGAAACCGCCGGGATGGGTCCACGCGCTGCCGCCCTCCACGGCCACGACCCGGGTGGCGGTCTGTGCCAGCAGCTCCCGATCGTGCGAGACGTACAGCACGGACTTGGACGATTCCTGCAGCCGCGCCTCCAGCCACCGCTTGCCGGGCACGTCCAGGAAGTTGTCCGGCTCATCGAGCAGCAGCACCTCGTCGCCGCCGCGCAGCAGCAGGTCGAGCGCGAAGCGCTTCTGCTGTCCACCGGAGAGCGTGCGCACCGGTCGCGACTTCACCTCGTCCCACGGCTTGCCGAGGATAGCGACGGCCACGGTGTCGAACAGCACCTCGGCGTCGTACCCGCCGGCCTCGCCCCACCCGGCCAGCGCGGTGGCGAACCGCATCTGCGCCTTCTCGGAGCCGGGCGCCTCCCGCAGCGCCGCGTCGGCCGCGCCCACCGCGTCGGCCGCGGCCCGCAACGGGGGCGCGACCAGGGACAGAGCAAGATTCTCGAGGGTACGGTCGTCGCCGATCATCCCGATGAACTGCCGCATGACCCCCAGCCCACCGGCCCGGGCGACGGTCCCCACGGGTACGGCGAGATCCCCGGCGACCATCCGCAACAGGGTGGTCTTCCCGGCGCCGTTCGGCCCGACGAGCGCCACCTTCGCCCCCTCCCCCACCCGGAAGGAGACGTCGGAGAACAGTTCCCGCCCGTCCGGCAGCACGAACGCGACCCCGGAGACATCCACGTAACCCACGCGGCCATCCTCCCCGAGGAAGCGACGCAGGTCAGTCGGTTTTTCCGCCGGTGCCCCGGGTGATCCGCAGCACCCGGAAGCCGCGCTGGCTCGCGACCCGGTCCACGTCCCACCCCAGCGACGTCAGCCACCCGTGCAGCGAGTCGCCGCCGAGGTTGCGGTTGATGACCACCCACGCCACCCCGCCCGGGGCGAGCCGCTCCAGCCAGCGCCGCATCAGCACCTGCAGCTCCGCCTTGCCGACGTGCGTGGGCGGGTTGCTCCAGATCTGGTCGAACGTGACGTCCGCGGGCACGTCGTCGGGGCCGTACACGTGGACCCGGTCCGCCAGGTCCAGCGCGGCCGCGTTCTCCACGGTGAGATCACGGGCCCGGGAGTTGACGTCGATCGCGTACACGGTCGCGGCCGGCGCCTCGCTGGCCAGCACGCAGGTGATGGGGCCGTACCCGCAGCCGAGGTCGAGCAGGGTCCCCGTCGTCGCGGTGGTGGGCAGCTCGGCCTTGCGCAGCAGGACGGCGGTGCCGGGGTCCAGCCGCCCGGCGGAGAACACCCCGCGCGCCACCACCAGGTCGTAAGCCCGCCCCGCCGCCGTGAACTCGATGCGCCCCCGGCTCTCCAGGGTGGCCGGCTCGGCAGTGAAGTAATGGTCCGCAGTCACCCCGTCAGTGTCCCGCGTACGCCCCGCCCGCTGACACCGGGATGCCGCACAACGAGCGGTGGCGCGCCCGGGTGCCGCACATTCTGTGCGTCCACCGATTCACGTGCGCTCCTACCGTGTGCTGCATGTTCCGCCCCCCTCACCCCCGCTCCGCCCACCGCGCGAACCAGGGAAGCGGACTCGCCACCCTCACCCTGCCCGGCCTGTCCCGTACGCCCCCGGCGCAGCACCGCCGTCCCTCGATCCCTGCCCAGCGCCGCCGCTCGGCCGGCACCTCTCCGCCGGTCCCGTACCAGCCCACCCCGCATCGCCGAGCCGCCGCCGGCCTCACGGACCTGCTGACGCTCCGCTTCGAGACCGCCCTGACCGGCCTCTCGCGCTGCGTGGGGACCGCGCTTCGGCCGGCGCCCGTACGCCCCGTCCGGCCGGCGCCCTCGCGCACCCTCCGCCACGGCCCTCAGGAGCCCGGCGAGGCGCTGCACTTCCTGCTGAGCGGCCTCGGCGCGCTCATCATCCTGTCGATCATCACGGTGAGCGTCTTCTTCGTCATCGCCGAGGAGCAGCGCGGCCCCGTCGGCGAGACCTCGGCGGCGCTGGCCGCACCGGCGTCGATCAGCTCCCGCCGGGTCGACGCCACCCCGCTCACCGGCCCGGAGGTCTTCCCCGGCCCGCGGATCATCCCGGCCGGCGCCGCACCGTACGAGGTGACGGCGAGCAAGGCGGAGGACGACTGCGGGCTGGGCGCCACCGGCGATCTCAGCGCCGTGCTCGCCGAGAACGGCTGCTCCCAGCTCGTCCGGGCCCGCCTGACCGCCCCGTACGGCGGCTACCAGGTGACCGCCGGCGTCTTCAACCTGGCGGACGAGGTGGCGGCGGCGCAGGCCAGCGAGCGCGCGGGAAGCCTGGTCGAGGCCGGTACGGGCACCTTCGCGTCGCTGATCCCGGTCGACGCCGGTTCCGGCGTACCGCCGCTGGGCCAGGTCAACTGGCACGCACGGGGGCACTACCTGCTCTACTGCGTGATCTCCCGCCCGGACGGCGCGCTGGTGGCCGACGACGACCCGTACGCCGCCCGCATCACCGCCGACCTGATCGAGCGTCACCTCGCCGGCCAGGTCATAGCCCGGCGCGCCGCACGGTCCTGATTCAGGCGCGCAGGCGGCGCGTCGCGTCGGCGCGCTCGGCGTACTCGCTCTCGTCGGGATAGCCGACCGCCACGAGGGTCAGGCCGTGCGCCGGCGCCACGGTCACCTCGCTGGACCGTTCCCGCAGCGTCAGCAGTTTCGCCGGCCAGCCCGGGTCGCGGCGCCCGTCGCCCACGGTCAGCATCGCGCCGACCAGGCTGCGGACCATCGCCTGGCAGAACGCGTCGGCCTGCACGGTCGCCACGGCGATCCCGTCCGGGTCGCGGCGCCACTCCAGCCGGGTGATGGCCCGCACGGTGGTCGCGTGCTCCTTGCGTTTGCAGTACGCGGCGAAGTCGTGCAGCCCGACGAGCCCGGCCGCGGCCTCGTTGAGCCGTCCCAGGTCCAGCGGGCGCACCCAGCCGAGGGTGTCGTGGCGGCGCAGCGGCTCGGGCCCGAAGACGGTGTCGGTGACCCGGTACTCGTACCGCCGGAACGTCGCGGAGAACCGGGCGTCGAAGGTGGACGGCACCGGCGTCACGGCCCGTACGCGCGCATCCGGCGGCATCAGCGCGGCGAGCCGGCGGAGCAACGACTCCGACAACGTCTCCCACACGGGCGCCGGCAGGTCGATGTGGCACACCTGCCCGGTGGCGTGCACCCCCGCGTCCGTACGCCCCGCCACGGTCAGCCCGAGCGGCACGTCGGCACCCACGAGCCGGGCCAGCGCCTCGGTCAGCACCCCGGCCACCGTACGGCGAGCCGGCTGAGCAGCCCATCCCGAGAAGTCCCCGCCGTCGTACGAGACGTCGAGGCGAAGTCGAGTCGTGTCTGTCACCGCAGTCCTGCCCCTTGAAAGACGAAACGGCCCGGCACCCCGCGAGGGGTACCGGGCCGCAGCTGCCTGAATCAGGCCTTGGCGTCGTCGGTGTCTTCGCCCTCGGCCTGGTCGCCCGGGCCCTCGGCGCCCTTGTCGCCGGACGCGTTCACCGGCGGCTCGGCGTCCTGGTCGGCGGCGGTCTCGGCCGGGGTGTCGGCCTTCGCCGGCGCCTCGTCCTCGCGGGCCAGCGCCTCGACCTTGTCCTGCTGCTTGGCTGCGCGGGCGGCCTTCTTGGCCGGCGCCGTGGTGGCCGCGACCTGCAGCTCCTCGACCAGCTCGATGACGGCCATGGGAGCGGCGTCACCCTTGCGGATGCCGGTCTTGGTGATCCGGGTGTAGCCACCCGGACGGTTGGTGTAGCGCGGCGCGATCTGCTCGAACAGGGCGTACACGACGTCCTTGTCCTTGACGACCGTGAGCACCCGGCGGCGGGCGTGCAGGTCACCGCGCTTGGCCTTGGTGATCAGCTGCTCCGCCAGGGGGCGCAGCCGGCGCGCCTTGGTCTCGGTCGTCTTGATCTTCCCGTGCCGGAAGAGCTCCGTGGCCAGGTTGGCCAGCAGCAGCTTCTCGTGCGCCGGGCTGCCGCCGAGGCGGGGACCCTTGGTGGGCGTGGGCATTTCTTGCTCCTAGTTCAGGCGGCCGAGGTGGTCAGAGCTGCTCGGTCTCGCGGTAGTCGTCGGTGTCGTAGTCCACGTCGCCGAACGAGTCGACCACGTGCGCCGGGTCGAAGGACGGCGCGCTGTCCTTGAGGCCCAGGCCCATTCCGGCGAGCTTCATCTTGACCTCGTCGATCGACTTCTGACCGAAATTCCTTATATCCAGAAGGTCGGCCTCCGTCCGCCCGATCAGTTCGCCGACGGTGTTGATGCCCTCGCGCTTGAGGCAGTTGTACGACCGGACGGTGAGGTCCAGCTCCTCGATCGGCAGGGCGAGGTCGGCGGCCAGCTGGGCGTCCTGCGGCGACGGGCCGATGTCGATGCCCTCGGCGGTCTCGTCCAGCTCGCGGCAGAGACCGAACAGCTCGACGAGCGTCGAACCGGCGGACGCCAGCGCGGTACGGGGCGAGATGGACGCCTTCGACTCGACGTCGATGATCAGGCGGTCGAAGTCGGTACGCTGCTCGACTCGGGTCGCCTCGACGCGGTAGGTGACCTTCATGACCGGCGAGTAGATCGAGTCGACCGGGATCCGGCCGATCTCGGCGCCGGCGCTCTTGTTCTGCGCCGCCGTGACGTAGCCACGGCCCCGCTCGACGGTGAGCTCCATGTCGAGCCGGCCCTTGCTGTTCAGGGTGGCCAGCTTCAGGTCGGGGTTGTGCACGGACACGCCGGCCGGGGGCTGGATGTCACCGGCGGTGACGTCGCCCGGGCCCTGCTTGCGCAGGTACATGCTGACCGGCTCGTCGTGCTCGGAGCTGACGGTGAGCTCCTTGACGTTCATGACGAGCTCGACCACGTCCTCCTTGACACCGGGGATCGTGGTGAACTCGTGCAGCACGCCGTCGATCTTGATGCTGGTCACCGCCGCGCCCGGGATGGACGACAGCAGCGTACGCCGCAGCGAGTTGCCGAGGGTGTAGCCGAAGCCCGGCTCCAGGGGCTCGATGGTGAACCGGGAGCGGGTCTCGCTGAGCGACTCTTCCGAGAGGCTCGGGCGCTGGCTGATGAGCACGCGTTTCTTCTTTCTGTCGGGGCACCCGCTATTTGATGCCCGTCCTCATGAACTACCCCGGGCGCCTCCGCGTGGAGGCGCCCGGGCAGAGCGCTACTTGGAGTAGAGCTCGACGATCAGCTGCTCCTGGACCTGCGTGTCGATGACGGCGCGGGCCGGGAGGGTGTGGATCAGGATCTTCATGTCGCTGGGGATCGGCTCCAGCCACGCCGGGGTCGGACGCGAACCGGCCTGGGCCTGCGCGACGACGAAGGGGGTCATCTCCTTCGACTTCTCGCGGACCTGGACGATGTCGTGCTCCTTGACCCGGTACGACGGGATGTCGACCTTCACGCCGTTGACCAGGAAGTGGCCGTGCTTGACCAGCTGCCGGGCCATGTCGCGGGACGCGGCGTAGCCGGCCCGGTAGACGACGTTGTCGAGACGCGACTCGAGGATCTGCAGCAGCACCTCACCGGTCTTGCCGGGCTTGGTGACAGCCTCCTCGTAGTAACCGCGGAACTGCTTCTCGAGCACGCCGTACGTACGACGGGCCTTCTGCTTCTCGCGGTGCTGGAGCAGGTACTCGGTCTCCTTGGTCCGGCCGCGGCCGTGCTGCCCGGGCGGGAACGGCCGGGACTCGAACGGGCACTTCGGACCATCGCACTTGCTGCCCTTGAGGAACAGCTTCATCTTCTCGCGGCGGCAACGCTTGCAGTCCGCACCTGTGTAACGAGCCATTACTTCTGTCTCTCCCTCAGACCCGGCGACGCTTCGGCGGACGGCAACCGTTGTGCGGCTGCGGCGTGACGTCGGAGATCTGCCCGACCTCGAGGCCGGCGGCCTGCAGCGAACGGATAGCGGTCTCCCGGCCGGAGCCGGGGCCCTTGACGAACACGTCGACCTTGCGCATGCCGTGCTCCATCGCCCGGCGCGCGGCGGCCTCGGCGGCCAGCTGCGCGGCGAACGGGGTCGACTTGCGCGAGCCCTTGAAGCCCACCTGGCCGGACGAGGCCCAGGAGATGACCGCACCGGTCGGGTCGGTGATCGACACGATGGTGTTGTTGAAGGTGCTCTTGATGTGCGCCTGCCCGTGGGCGACGTTCTTGCGTTCCTTGCGCCGGACCTTCTTGACTGCGGCCCCAGCGCGTGCCTTCGGTGGCATAAGTCTTCTGCGCTCCTATTACTTCCGACCGGGCTTCTTCTTACCGGCGACCGTGCGCTTCGGACCCTTGCGGGTACGAGCGTTCGTCCGCGTGCGCTGGCCCCGGACGGGGAGCCCACGACGGTGGCGGATGCCGGCGTAGCAGCCGATCTCAACCTTGCGGCGGATGTCCGCAGCGACCTCGCGGCGCAGGTCGCCTTCTACCTTGAAGTTGCCCTCGATGTAGTCGCGGAGCTGGACCAGCTCCTCGTCTGTGAGGTCCTTGGCGCGCTTGTTCAGGTCAATGCCGGTGGCGGTGAGCGCCTCCACGGCGCGGGTGCGACCGACCCCGTAGATGTAGGTGAGCGCGATCTCCATCCGCTTCTCGCGGGGAAGATCGACGCCGACGAGTCGAGCCATAAGTGGGCGTACTCCTCAGGTGTCTCACGGAGGTCTGTGCCCGTTCCCACCCCGCCTGCCCTGGCGGGCCCCGGCCTCCGACCGGGGGTGAAGCCACGCGTCAGCGAAGGTTCGCGACGGCGGCTGGGACGAGCTCGTTCAGTGGTGCGGATCTGACAGTGCCCTGGGGCGGAATCAGCCCTGGCGCTGCTTGTGACGCGCGTCGGTCTTGCAGATGACCATGACGCGCCCGTGCCGCCGGATGACCCGGCAGTTGTTGCAGATCCGCTTGACGCTCGGCTTGACCTTCACGGTTTGCCTTAACTCTCAGTCAGACGGGATGTGGATCCCCGTGACCCGGTTACTTGTAGCGGTAGACGATGCGCCCACGGGTCAGGTCGTACGGCGAAAGCTCGACGACGACTCTGTCCTCGGGAAGGATGCGGATGTAGTGCTGTCGCATCTTGCCCGAGATGTGCGCGAGCACCTTGTGACCATTGGCGAGCTCGACGCGGAACATGGCGTTCGGCAGGGGCTCGATCACACGGCCTTCGATCTCGATGGCTCCGTCTTTCTTAGGCATGTCCTCCGCTACCTGACATCGGGTTCTTGGGGCAGGCTCACAACGTTCATCGCAACCCGCGAGGGGCCGGACCAGCCGCGGCTCCGGACACCACCAGAAGCGCTTGGTGGACACGCCGGAGTGGACGCTGTGCGCCAGCAAGCCAGTGTACGCGCGTGCATGCATCGACACCAAACCGAGCCCCCCGCAACCCGGGGTCGGGTGTGTCGGCATACCGGAGAACCGGACACGACGGTCGATTCAGCCGGTTTTCTTCGCTTTTTTAGGCTTCGCCGGCCCCGGTTCCGCCGACGGCAGTTCGCCCCGAGCGGCGGCCCTGCGCTCCCGCTTCCGCGACCTGGCCCGTTGCTTCCGGGCCCTCTTCTCCGCCCGCCTGCGCGGTTCACCATTGGTCAGCCCGGCCACAGTCGTCAGCACGAGCAGGAGGCCCCACGGCACTGCCACCCACACCGGCCAGAAGTAGAGCAGCTCACCGCCGGCCAGCGACGAGATCGCCCAGATCGCCGAGGTGATCCCCACCACGGGGATCCAGGAGCCCCACACCTCGGCCAGCCAGCGCCGAGTCAGCTCCGCGTCGGAAGCGGTGACGAGCGCCTCTCCGGCCGGGCTCCGCGGCGCGGGCACGGCGGCCGCCGGCAGATCGCTCAGCAACCCGCCCAGGTCGCCGTAGGTCTTGGCCGCGTACGTCCGCTGCAGCCGCTCGTCGTACTCGTGCAGGTCCAGCCTGCCCTCCGCGAGCGCGACGCGCAGCTGCTCGGCGACGGCCTGCCGATCGGCGTCCCCCGCCCGCATCTCGTCACGCCCCATGCACCCCAGGATGCCAGCGCCGCGCCGCTGCCGGAATCCCCGCGGCTGTCGGCCTGGTTACCGGTCGCGGCCGGTCATCCGCCGGATGAGGCCGAAGACCAACGGGATGAGCATCCAGCCCGGCCAGAAGTAGATCCAATCGCCGGAAGCCATGCTCGACAGCGCCCAGACGATCACGCAGACCAGCACCACGCCGCCGTAGGAGGCCAGCCACGGCGGCCCACCCGGCCGGCGCATCTCGCCCACCTCGGGTCCTGCGCCGGCTCCGGCCTCCGCGGCCGCCCGCGGCGCCTGCGGCACCACCTGGGCGCGCTGCGCGGGCACGGTGCCGGGCAGGTCGGTGGTCAGGGCATCGAGATCACCGTACGTCTTCGCCGCGTACGTCCGCTGCAGCCGCTCGTCGTACTCGTGGAGCTCCAGGCGTCCCTCGTCGAGCGCGGCCTTCAGCCGATCGGCGACCGCCTGGCGCTCGGCGTCGCCCGCACGCATCTGCTCGTCGCTCATCGATGCGGACTTTACTCGGCGAGCGAGTCAACCGCGGGCTGCCGGGACGTGACGAGGTCACCGAGCCGGGCCCGGCCACCGTCGCGGGCCGTGGTGACCCACACGCCGTCCTCGAGCAGCGCCATCGTGTGCTCCACGTGCGCGGCCATCGAGCCGTCCCGGGTGATGACGGTCCAGCCGTCGGAGAGCTCCTGCGTACGCGGGGAGCCCATGGTGATCATCGGCTCGATGGCCAGCGCCATGCCGGGCACCAGACGGGGACCCTTGCCGGGCTTGCCGTGGTTCAGCACGTGCGGGTCCTGGTGCATCTCCGTGCCGATGCCGTGGCCGCCGTACCCGTCGACGATGCCGTAGCGGCCACCCTTGCGGACAGCCTTCTCCACGTTGAAGGAGATGTCGGTGAGCCGGCCGCGGCCGTTGGCGGCGCCGCGCGCGGCGGCGGCGATGCCGGCCCACATCGCGTCCTCGGCCACCTCGGCCATGCGCAGCAGGGCCGGGTCGGTCTCCCCCACGCCGACCGTGATCGCGGAGTCGCCGTGCCAGCCGTCGAGGATCGCCCCGCAGTCCAGCGACAGGAGGTCGCCCTCCTTGAGCACCTGCGCGGACGACGGGATGCCGTGCACGACCTGCTCGTTGACCGACGCGCAGATCGACGCCGGGAAGCCGTGGTAGCCCTTGAACGACGGGATCGCGCCGGCGTCCCGGATGACCCGCTCGGCGATCGCGTCGAGGTCGGCCGTGGAGACGCCGGGCGCCACCGCTTCGCGCATCGCGTCGAGCGCGGCGGCCACGACGAGTCCCGCGCCGCGCATGAGCTCGATCTGTTCGGGGGTCTTCAGCTGGATGTCCAGCTGCTGACGGCGCATCTCAGCCTCCGTACGACCGCAGCGCGTCGATCGCCCGCACCGTGACGTCCTCGACCGGCCCGGTCGCGTCGATCCCGACGAGCTTGCCCTGCGCGCCGTAGAAGTCGACGAGCGGCGCGGTCTTGTCCGCGTACTCGACGAGCCGGTTGGCGATGGTCTCGGCCCGGTCGTCGTCGCGCTGGAACAGCTCGGAGCCGCACCGGTCGCAGATGTTGTCCTTGCTGGTCGGGTCGAACTCGACGTGCCAGATCTTGCCGCAGCCGCGGCAGGTCCGCCGCCCGGAGAGGCGGCGGATGACCTCGTCGTCGTCGACCACGAGCTCCATCACGAGGTCCAGCGCGGTGCCGAGGTCGGCGAGCAGCTTGTCCAGCGCGGAGGCCTGCGGGACGGTCCTCGGGAAACCGTCCAGCAGGAACCCGTCGCCGGCGTCCGGCTCAGCGAGCCGGTCGCGGACCATGTTGATGGTCACCTCGTCCGGGACGAGGTTGCCCGCGTCCATGTACCGCTTGGCCTCGAGCCCGAGGGGCGTGCCCTGCGAGACGTTGGCCCGGAAGATGTCACCGGTCGAGATCTTCGGTACGGCGAGATGGGCGGCGATGAACTCAGCCTGGGTCCCCTTGCCGGCCCCCGGAGGGCCCACCAGTACCAGCCGCACCTACATCGCCTCGCTTCGGTGAGAACGAGCTCCGCAAACCGCAGACGCGAGAGCCCCCCGGCTCCGCGCCCCCACTACCGGAGGAACCCTTCGTAGTTGCGCTGCATCAGCTGGCTCTCGATCTGCTTCACGGTCTCCAGCCCCACGCCGACCATGATCAGAACCGCGGTACCACCGAACGGGAAGTTCTGGTACTGCTTCTGATTGAGCCAGATGAAGAAGAAGTTCGGCAGCACCGAGATCAGGCCGAGGTAGAGCGCGCCCGGCAGGGTGATCCGGCTGAGGATGAAGTCCAGGTAGTCGGCGGTCGGCTTACCGGGCCGGATACCCGGTACGAAACCACCGTACTTCTTCATGTTGTCGGCGACCTCGGTCGGGTTGAACGTGATCGAGACGTAGAAGTACGTGAAGAAGATGATCAGCAGGAAGTACGTGACGATGTAGATCCAGCTCGTCGGGTCGGCGAGGTTGTTCTGGATCCACTGCTGGTAACCCTTGAGGTTGTTGCGGTCGAAGAACTGCAGGTACAGCTGCGGCAGGTAGAGCAGCGACGACGCGAAGATCACCGGCACGACGCCGGCCTGGTTGACCTTCAGCGGGATGTACGTCGAGGTGCCGCCGTACATGCGCCGGCCGATCATGCGCTTCGCGTACTGCACCGGGATGCGGCGCTGGGCCTGCTCGATGAAGACGACCGCGCAGATGACCAGCAGCACCAGGGCGATGACGAGCCAGAACTTGCCCCAGCCGTTGCTCTCCTTGATCGTCCAGCCCTCGCCGGGGAGGCGGGCGGCGATCGAGGTGAAGATCAGGACGGACATGCCGTTGCCGACGCCGCGGTCGGTGATGAGCTCGCCCAGCCACATGACCACGCCCGTGCCGGCGGTCATCGTGATGACCAGCATCGAGAGCGTCAGCCAGTCCGGGATCCCGGTGCCCTTGGGGATGATCGCGAAGTTCGACTGGTCCTGCGGGCAGGCGCCGGCGAAGAGCTGGCCGGAGCGGGCCAGCGCGACGAACGCCGAGGACTGCAGCACCGCGAGGCCCAGGGTCAGGTAGCGGGTGTACTGCGTGATCTTCGCCTGGCCCGACTGGCCCTCCCGGCGGAGCTGCTCCAGGCGGGGGATCACCACGGTGAGCAGCTGCAGGATGATCGACGCCGTGATGTACGGCATGATGCCGAGCGCGAAGACCGACAGCTGGAGCAGCGCGCCGCCGGAGAACAGGTTCAGCAGGTTCAGGACCCCGCCGCCGGCGTTCGAGCTGTTCACTGCGTCGAGGCAGTTCTGCACATTGGTGTAGGACACGCCCGGGCTGGGCAAGGTGGCGCCGAGCCGGTAGACCGCGATGATCGCTACTGTGAACAGCAGTTTCTTGCGCAGGTCAGGCGTCCGGAACGCACTCAGAAAGGCGGAGAGCAACTTCTTCCTCCTGCGCGAGGTGACCGCCTGGACCGGCGGATGGGGGTAGGCATCGGTCCGGACGACCGATATACCTGGCTGGGAACGGACTTTAACAGCCTGACGTGCCTGCCGTGAGGCACGGTCGCCGCTTGTGCAACACCCGGGGACGAAGAGCTATGCCGCGGCTGGGGGAACTATTCCGCCCGACCCGGTGAAAGACCAGGTCAGACGCCAGAACGGGGATGCCGGCCCGGGGCATCTGTGCGATACCTCGGGCCTGCATCCCCGGCAAGCCTCACAGCTCGGTGGCGGAACCACCGGCGGCTGCGATCTTCTCCTTGGCCGACTCGCTGAACGCGTGCGCCGAAACCTGCAGCGACACGCTACCCAGCTCGCCGGAACCGAGGACCTTCACCGGCTGGCCACGACGGACCGCGCCGGCCTCGGCCAGCTCGAGCGGGCCGACCTCGCCGCCGTTCGGGAACAGCTCGGCGAGCCGGTCCAGGTTCACGACCTGAAAGACGACCTTGTTCTTGTTCTTGAAGCCCTTGAGCTTCGGCAGGCGCATGTGGATGGGCATCTGCCCACCCTCGAAGCTCGCCGGAGTGTTCTTGCGGGCTCCCGTACCCTTGGTGCCCCGACCGGCGGTCTTGCCCTTGGAGCCCTCACCGCGACCCACACGGGTCTTGGCGGTCTTCGCTCCGGGCGCCGGGCGCAGGTGGTGGACCTTGATCGCCATTACTCGACCTCCTCGACACTGACGAGGTGGCTCACGGCGAAGATCATGCCCCGAATCTCGGGGCGGTCCTCCTTGACCACCACATCGTTGATCCGCTTCAGGCCCAGCGACCGCAGGGAGTCCCGCTGGTTCTGCTTACGGCCGATCTCGGACCGGATCTGGGTGACCTTCAAGCGTGCCATCAGCGCACCGCCGCTTCCGCACGCGCAGCCAGCATGGCCGCGGGCGCGACGTCCTCGACGGGCAGACCACGACGGCTCGCGACCTGCTCCGGCGATTCGAGGCCCTTGAGAGCGGCCACGGTCGCGTGCACGATGTTGATCGGGTTGGACGAGCCGAGGCTCTTGCTCAGCACGTCGTGGATGCCCGCGCACTCGAGCACGGCACGCACCGGCCCACCGGCGATGACACCGGTACCGGCGGATGCCGGCTTGAGCAGGACGACACCCGCGGCGGCCTCGCCGGTGATCGGGTGCGGGATCGTCGCACCGATCCGCGGCACCTTGAAGAAGTGCTTCTTGGCCTCCTCGACACCCTTGGCGATGGCCGCGGGCACCTCCTTGGCCTTCCCGTATCCGATGCCGACGGTGCCGTCACCGTCGCCGACGATCACCAGGGCGGTGAAGCTGAAGCGACGACCACCCTTGACGACCTTCGCGACACGGTTGATCGCTACGACCCGCTCCAGGTGGGGGGTCTTCTCGACGGGCGCGTTACCGCGGCCGCCCTCACGGCGGTTGTCGCGGCGGCCGCCTTCGTTGTTACCGCCGGACCCGCCGCCACGGCGCTGCTGACCAGGCATTGGTCTTCCTTCCTAGAACTCGAGTCCGGCTTCGCGGGCGGCGTCGGCAAGCGCGGCGATACGCCCCGCGTACTTGTTGCCACCGCGGTCGAAGACGACCTTGGACACGCCCGCGGCCTTGGCCCGCTCGGCGAGGAGAGCGCCGACCTTGCCGGCCAGAGCGCTCTTGTCACCCTCGGTACCCCGCAGGGAGGCGTCGAGCGTGGAGGCGGAGACGAGCGTGTGGCCCTTGAGGTCGTCCACGATCTGCGCGGTGATGTGCCGCGTGGAACGGGTGACGACCAGGCGCGGACGCTCGGCGGTGCCGCGGACGTTCTTGCGGACCCGGAAGTGCCGACGCGCCTTCCCGACGGCGCGCTTGGCGGCGACACCGCCGCCATTGCGGCGCTTGAGCAGCGTGGCGGTCACTTCTTACCTGCCTTTCCAGCCTTGCGGCGGATGACCTCGCCCTGGTACTTGACGCCCTTGCCCTTGTAGGGCTCCGGCGGGCGGATCTTCCGGATGTTCGCGGCGACCTCGCCGACGAGCTGCTTGTCGATACCGGCGACGGTGAACTGCGTCGGCTTCTCCACCGAGAAGGTGATGCCGGCCGGCGCGGGCACGTTGACCGGGTGCGAGAAGCCCAGGGCGAACTCGAGGTCCTTGCCCTTGGCGGTCACGCGGTAACCGGTGCCGTTGATCTCCAGGGTCTTCTTGTAGCCCTCGGTGACGCCGACGATCATGTTGGCGACCAGGGTACGCGAGAGGCCGTGCAGCTCCTTGGCCTTGCGGTCGTCGTTGGGGCGGTTGACCGACAGCTCGCCGTTCTCCGCCTTCTCGACCGTGATCGGCTCGGCGACGGTGTGGCTGAGCTCGCCCTTGGGGCCCTTGACCTTGACGGTCTGGCCCGTGATGGTGACGTCGACGCCGGCCGGGACCGGGATCGACTTACGTCCGATTCGCGACATGTCTAAGTCTCCGTTACCAGACGAAGGCGAGGACTTCCCCGCCAACGCTCCGCTTGCGGGCCTGCCGGTCGGTCAGGAGGCCCTGGGACGTCGAGATGATCGCGACGCCCAGGCCGCCGAGCACACGCGGGAGCTCGTCGGACTTGGCGTACACCCGCAGACCGGGCTTGGACACGCGCTTGATGCCGGCGAGGCTGCGCTCGCGGTTCTGGCCGTACTTGAGCTCAACGACCAGACGCCTGCCGACAGCGCCTTCCTCGGGCTCCTCGGCCGACCAGGAGGCGATGTAGCCCTCCGCCTTGAGGACCTCGGCGATGTTCGCCTTGATCTTCGAGAAGGGCATGGTCACCTTGTCGTGGTACGCCTGGTTGGCGTTACGCAGACGCGTGAGCATGTCTGCGATCGGGTCCGTCATCGTCATGGGTATTCGTCAACCTTTCTCGCCGGGGTTCCCCGTTGGGGCCTACGGCGAAGCGGTGCTACTAAGTCGGGGTTACCAGGAGGCCTTGGACACACCGGGGAGCTCGCCGCGGTGGGCCATCTCCCGGATGCAGACCCGGCAGAGGCCGAACTTGCGGTAGACCGAGTGCGGCCGGCCACAACGCTGGCAACGGGTGTACGCCCGGACAGCGAACTTCGGCTTCGCGGCAGCCTTCAGGATCAGGGCCTTCTTCGCCATGCTCAGTTCTCCTTGAACGGGAAGCCCAGGAGCTTGAGCAGCTGCCGGCCCTCCTCGTCGGTCTTGGCGGTGGTCACCACCGTGATGTCCATGCCCCGCGTGCGATCGATCCGGTCCTGGTCGATCTCGTGGAACACCGACTGCTCGGTCAGACCGAACGTGTAGTTGCCGTGCCCGTCGAGCTTGCGCCCGTCGAGGCCGCGGAAGTCACGGATACGGGGCAGCGCGATCGACAGCAGCCGGTCCACGAACTCCCACATCCGGTCGTTGCGCAGGGTCACCTTCGCGCCGATCGGCATGCCCTCACGCAGCTTGAACTGCGCGATGGACTTGGTCGCCCGCCGCACCAGCGGCTTCTGACCGGTGATGGTGGTCAGGTCCCGCACGGCGCCGTCGATCAGCTTGGCGTCCCGGGCGGCCTCGCCGACACCCATGTTCACGACGACCTTGACCAGGCCGGGAACCTGCATCGGGTTGCCGTACTTGAACTGCTCCTGAAGCGCGGCGATAACCTCGCTGCGGTACTTCTGCTTCAGCCGGGGCAGGGTCTTGGGCTCAGTAGCGGCAGTCATCACAGGTCCTTACCGGTGCTACGCGCGATACGGACCTTCTGGCCGTTGTCGTCGACGCGGTAACCGACGCGGGTCGGCTTGCCCTGGTCGTCCACGATCTGCACGTTCGAGATGTGGATCGGGGCTTCCTGCGTGACGATGCCGCCGGTCTTCGAACCGCGCTGCGTCGTACGGATGCGCTCGTGCTTCTTGATGCGGTTGACGCCCTCGACGAGGACCTTGTCCTGCCGCGGGAAGGCCGCAATGACCTTGCCCTTGGCACCCTTGTCCTTACCGGCGATGACGACGACCGTGTCGCCCTTCTTGATCTTCACGGTCAGAGCACCTCCGGCGCCAAGCTGATGATCTTCATGAACCGCTTGTCGCGCAGCTCGCGGCCGACCGGGCCGAAGATACGCGTACCGCGGGGGTCTCCGCCGTCCTTGATGATGACGGCGGCGTTCTCGTCGAAGCGGATGTACGAGCCGTCGGGACGGCGCTTCTCCTTGGCGGTGCGGACGATGACCGCCTTGACGACGTCGCCCTTCTTCACACCGGCACCCGGGATGGCGTCCTTGACCGTGGCCACGATGACGTCGCCGATGCTCGCGTAGCGGCGACCGGAGCCGCCCAGTACGCGGATGCACAGAATCTCCCGGGCACCCGTGTTGTCGGCGACGCGCAGTCGCGACTCCTGCTGGATCACGTCTGTCTCCTATGTCTGCCAGTTCTCCGAGAGAGGCTCCCGAAGCTTGGCGGAACGAATGGGCGGCTGGGCCGGCTCCTGCCGGCCCAGCGCACTCACTTGGCCTTTTCGAGGATCTCCACGACGCGCCACCGCTTGGTGGCGGACAGCGGACGGGTCTCCATCATCAGGACCCGGTCGCCGATGCCGCACGCGTTCTGCTCGTCGTGCACCTTGAGCTTGCGGGTACGACGGAGAACCTTGCCGTAGAGGGCGTGCTTGACGCGGTCCTCAACCTCGACGACGACGGTCTTGTCCATCTTGTCGCTGACCACCAGGCCCTCGCGCACCTTGCGCTGAGCCCGGGGGGCAGCAGCAGCGTTCTCACTCATGCTGTCACCTCACTCGGCGCGGCCGAGAGCCCCAGCTCACGTTCACGCATGATCGTGTAGATCCTCGCGATGTCCTTGCGGACCACCTGCAGTCGACGGTGATTGTCGAGCTGCCCGGTCGCGCCCTGCACGCGAAGGTTGAACAGCTCCGCCTTCGCCTCCCGCAGCCGCGAGACCAGCTCCTCTTCGGAGAGCTCGCGCAGCTCGGCCGGCTTAACGCCCGCTGCCATCAGCTTTCACCCACTTCGCGCGTCACGATGCGGCACTTCATCGGGAGCTTGTGGATCGCGCGTCGCATCGCTTCGCGCGCGATCGTCTCGTTCGGGAACGACATCTCGAAGAGAATGCGTCCCGGCTTGACGTTCGCCACCCACCACTCCGGGGAGCCCTTGCCGGAACCCATGCGGGTCTCAGCGGGCTTCTTGGTCAGCGCCTGGTCCGGGAAGATCGAGATCCAGACCTTACCGCCACGCTTGATGTGACGGGTCATGGCGATACGGGCCGACTCGATCTGCCGGTTGGTCACGTACGCCGGCTCCAGGGCCTGGATACCGAACTCACCGAAGACCACGCGGTTGCCGCCCTTGGACGCGCCGTGGCGGTCCGGGTGGTGCGGCTTGCGGAAGCCCTTCGGGGGCTTACGCGGCATCAGCATGTGTCAGCCCTCCTGCTGCGTTTCGGCCGCAGCCGGAGCAGCGGCGGTGTCGGTCGGCTCGGCCGGCGCGGAAGCGGCCTGGGCCTGCGCGGCCCGGCCCGCCTCGGTGCCACCCGCGGTCGTCCCGGACGAACCGGAACGGCCCCGGCGCGGACGCTCGGGACGGTCGCCACGGTCACGGCGCGGACGCGCGGGCGCCTCGGGGGCAACCTCGCGACCCGGCACGGCGTCGCCCTTGTAGATCCAGACCTTCACGCCGATGCGGCCGAACGTCGTACGGGCCTCGAAGAAGCCGTACTCGATGTTGGCGCGCAGCGTGTGCAGCGGAACGCGACCCTCGCGGTAGAACTCCGTACGGCTCATCTCCGCGCCACCGAGGCGGCCGGAGACCTGCACGCGGATGCCCTTGCAGACCGGGTTCTTCATGGCCGACTGCATCGCCTTGCGCATGGCACGGCGGAAGCTGACGCGGCTGGACAGCTGCTCGGCGACGCCCTGCGCGACGAGCTGCGCGTCCGACTCGGGGCTCTTCACCTCGAGGATGTTCAGCTGGACCTGCTTGCCGGTGAGCTTCTCGAGCTCGCCGCGGATCCGGTCGGCCTCCGCGCCCTTACGGCCGATGACGATGCCCGGCCGGGCGGTGTGGATGTCGACGCGGACCCGGTCACGGGTGCGCTCGATGTCCACCTTGGAGATGCCGGCGCGCTCCAGGCCCTTGGACATCATGCGGCGGATCTTGACGTCCTCGCCGATGTAGTCCTTGTAGAGCTTGTCCGCGAACCAGCGGCTCTTCCAGTCGGTGGAGATGCCGAGCCGGAACCCGGTGGGGTGAACTTTCTGACCCATTACTCGGCACCTTCCGTGCTCTGGGACTCGGCCGGCTTGGCCTCGGCGGCCGGAGCCGCCTTCTTGGCCGGCGCGGCCTTCTTCGCGGCGGCCTTGCGGGCCGGCGTGGCGACCTGAACGGCCTCCACCGCGACGGTGATGTGACAGGTGCGCTTGCGGATCCGGTACGCCCGGCCCTGCGCCCGCGGCCGGAACCGCTTCAGCGTCGGACCCTCGTCGACGAACGCCTCGCTGACCAGGAGCGCGTCCGGGTCGAGCCGCTCGTTGTTCTCGGCGTTCGCGATCGCGCTGGCGAGCACCTTGTAGACCTGCTCACTCGCAGCCTGCGGCGCGAACTGCAGGACCGTGAGAGCCTCCTTCGCGGGCAGACCGCGGACGAGGTTGATCACACGGCGCGCCTTGTTCGGCGAGATGCGCACGTGGCGCGCAACCGCCCGCGCGCCCGGAAGCGCCGGAGCGTCGCCCTTGACTGGCATCGCTGTAACCCCTTGTTCTTATCCGTGGACTGCTTAGCGACGACGGCTCTTGCGGTCGTCCTTCTCGTGACCCTTGAACGTACGGGTCAGAGCGAACTCGCCGAGCTTGTGCCCGACCATGGCCTCGGTGATGAACACCGGGACGTGCTTGCGCCCGTCGTGCACGGCGATCGTGTGCCCGAGCATGTCGGGAATGATCGTCGAGCGCCGAGACCAGGTCTTGATGACGTTCTTCGAGTTCTTCTCGTTCTGGACTTCCACCTTCTTGATCAGGTGGTCGTCGACGAACGGGCCCTTCTTCAGGCTGCGAGGCATCTTTTAACTCCCGTTACCCGCGCTTGCGGGTGGCGTAGCGGCGGCGAACGATCAGCTTGTCGCTCTCCTGGCCCTTGCGGCGGGTACGGCCCTCGGGCTTACCAGCCGGGTTGACCGGGTGGCGACCACCGGAGGTCTTACCCTCACCACCACCGTGCGGGTGGTCGATCGGGTTCATGGCGACACCACGGACGGTCGGGCGCTTGCCCTTCCACCGCATGCGGCCGGCCTTGCCCCAGTTGATGTTCGACTGCTCGGCGTTGCCGATCTCGCCGACGGTCGCGCGGCACCGGATGTCGACGCGACGGATCTCACCGGAGGGCATACGCAGCGTGGCGTACGCGCCCTCACGGCCCAGGAGCTGGATGCCGACGCCGGCCGAACGAGCCAGCTTGGCGCCACCGCCGGGACGAAGCTCCACACCGTGGACCGTCGTACCGACCGGGATGTTGCGCAGGGGCAGGTTGTTGCCCGGCTTGATGTCCGCGCCCACGCCCGACTCGACGCGGTCACCCTGCTTGAGGTCCTTCGGCGCGAGGATGTAGCGCTTCTCGCCGTCGGCGTAGTGCAGGAGTGCGATACGCGAAGTGCGGTTGGGGTCGTACTCGATGTGAGCGACCTTGGCCGGCACGCCGTCCTTGTCGTTGCGCCGGAAGTCGATCAGCCGGTACTGCCGCTTGTGACCGCCGCCCTGGTGCCGCGTGGTGATGCGACCGTGGACGTTGCGGCCACCCTTCTTGGGCAGCGGAACCAGCAGAGACTTCTCCGGCGTCGACCGGGTGATCTCAGCGAAGTCGGCGACGCTGGAGCCGCGACGGCCCGGCGTGGTCGGCTTGTACTTACGGATAGCCATGATTCACAAACCCCTTAGCTGACCGGGCCGCCGAAGGCCTCGATACGGTCACCGTCAGCCAGCTTCACCATGGCGCGCTTGGTCGCCTTGCGCTGCCCGAAGCCGGTGCGGGTGCGCTTGCGCTTGCCCTCGCGGTTCGCGGTGTTCACCGTCAGCACGCGGACGTCGAAGATCTGCTGGATCGCGATCTTGATCTGGGTCTTGTTCGCGTCCGGGTGGACGAGGAACGTGTACCAGTTCTGGTCGAGAACGCTGTAGCTCTTCTCGGAGACCACGGGCGCGACGATGATGTCGCGCGGGTCGGCGATCGTGCTCACTTGTTCCCCTCCTCGGAGGTCTCAGCCGGAACGCCGAGGAACTCCTCGAGCGCTTCCTTGGTGAAGACGACCTCGTCCGCGACAAGCACGTCGTACGTGTTGAGCTGACCGGCCTCGATGAGGTGCACGGTCGCCTCGTTACGCAGCGACAGCCAGTTCTTCTCGTCGTAGCTGCCCAGGACAACCAGGACCTTGGTCGACTCGGTCGCCTTGCGCAGCGTGGCGATGGCGGCCTTCGTGGACGGCTTCTCGCCGGCGACGAACGCCTCCACCACGTGCACGCGGCCTTCGCGGGCCCGGTCGGAGAGGGCGCCACGCAGAGCGGCAGCCTTCATCTTCTTCGGGGTCCGCTGGCTGTAGTCGCGCGGCACGGGACCGTGCACGACGCCACCACCGGTGAACTGCGGGGCGCGGATCGAGCCCTGACGGGCGCGGCCGGTGCCCTTCTGCTTGTACGGCTTCTTGCCGCCGCCGGCGACCTCACCGCGGGTCTTCGCCTTGTGCGTACCCTGCCGCGCGGCCGCGAGCTGGGCGACGACGACCTGGTGCATCAGCGGGATGTTCGCCTGCACGTCGAAGATGTCGTCGGGCAGCTCGACGGAGCCGGCCTTCGTGCCCTCGGCGTTGATCACGTCAACCGAGCTCACTTGGCACCACCCTTCTTCTTCGCCGCCGTACGGACCAGGATCAGCGCGCCCTTGGGGCCGGGAACGGCACCCTTGATCAGCAGCAGGTTGTTGTCGGTGTCGACGGCCTGCACCGTGAGGTTCTGCACGGTGAAGCGCTTGCTACCCATGCGGCCGGCCATCCGGGTGCCCTTGAAGACACGCGCGGGGGTCGCGCAGGCGCCGATCGAGCCCGGCGAGCGGTGCTTGCGCTCGACACCGTGGCTCGACTTGAGGCCGTGGAAGCCGTGCCGCTTCATGACGCCGGCGTAGCCCTTGCCCTTGGTCTTACCGGTGACGTCGATCGGCGTACCGACCGCGAACGCCTCGACGGTGACCTCCTGGCCGAGCTCGTACTCACCGGCGTCGGTGGTCCGCAGCTCGACGATGTGGCGGCGCGGCGACACGCTGGCCTTGGCGAAGTGGCCGCTCTCCGGCTTGTTCACCTTGCGCGGGTCGATCTGGCCGTACGCCAGCTGCACGGCGGCGTAGCCGTCCGTCTCGGCGCTGCGGACCTGGGTCACGACGCACGGGCCGGCCTGCACCACGGTTACCGGGACGACCTTGTTGTTGTCCCAGACCTGGGTCATGCCGAGCTTGGCGCCCAGGATGCCCTTCACTTGCCTGTCCATTGTCCGGATCCCTACAGCTTGATCTCGATGTCGACGCCAGCCGGCAGGTCGAGGCGCATGAGCGAGTCGACCGTCTTCGGAGTCGGGTCGATGATGTCGATCAGACGCTTGTGCGTGCGCATCTCGAAGTGCTCGCGCGAGTCCTTGTACTTGTGCGGCGAACGGATCACGCAGAAACGGTTGATCTCCGTGGGCAGCGGCACCGGGCCAGCAACCTGCGCCCCGGTCCGCGTCACCGTCTCGACGATCTTCCGCGCCGAGGAGTCGACGACCTCGTGGTCATAGGCCTTGAGCCGGATGCGGATCTTCTGTCCCGCCATGGTGGCTTCTGTTTCCTTCTCTCGATGCCGCTACGTGCGAAGGCGGTGGCCCTCGCATGCCCGCAGGACCGTTGATCCTGCGTTGTCCGACCCCCGCGGTCGGGCGTGTCGCGCTCTGGAACCAGGCTCCGCCCCAAGGATCTGGAGCGATCATGCCCGTGGAGCAGCTCCCGGAGGACTACCCCATCCGTCGGGATCGGGGCGGCCGGCGGCTCTAACACACGCCGGACACCGGGCGAGGGTGGTTGGCTGCCAGAACAGCAAAGGCAGCCAACCACCCTGCGCGGACGCAACCTGACTAGTATGCCGCATCGAAAGCGGCAACGCTAATCGGGGTCACCATTGAGGGGTTGTTCACCGTGGTGAACGTCCTCGGTCAGACGTTGATCTTCGTGACCGTTCCGGCGCCGACGGTGCGGCCACCCTCGCGGATCGCGAACTTCAGGCCCTGCTCCATGGCGATCGGCTGGATCAGCTTGACCGACATGGTGGTGGAGTCGCCCGGCATGACCATCTCGGTGCCCTCGGGCAGCGTGACGACGCCGGTGACGTCCGTGGTGCGGAAGTAGAACTGCGGGCGGTAGTTCTGGAAGAACGGCGTGTGACGGCCGCCCTCCTCCTTCGAGAGGATGTAGACCTGGCCCTCGAACTCCGTGTGCGGAGTGCTGGTGCCGGGCTTCACGACGACCATGCCGCGCTCGACGTCCTCGCGCTTGATACCACGCAGCAGGAGGCCGACGTTCTCGCCCGCGCGGGCCTCGTCGAGCAGCTTGCGGAACATCTCGATGCCGGTGCAGACGGTCTTCGTCGACTTCTCGCGGATGCCGACGATCTCGACCTCCTCGTTCGGCTTGAGGATGCCACGCTCGGCGCGACCGGTGACGACCGTGCCACGACCGGTGATCGTGAAGACGTCCTCGATCGGCATGAGGAACGGCTTGTCGGTCTCACGCTCGGGCTGCGGGATCGCGGTGTCGACCGCGTTCATCAGCTCCATGAGCTTGCCGGTCCACTCCGCGTCGCCCTCGAGCGCCTTGAGCGCCGAGACGCGCACGACGGGAACGTCGTCGCCCGGGAACTCGTAGGTGCTCAGCAGCTCGCGGACCTCGAGCTCGACGAGCTCCAGGAGCTCCTCGTCCTCGACCATGTCGCTCTTGTTCAGCGCGACGACGATGTACGGAACGCCGACCTGGCGGGCCAGGAGCACGTGCTCCTTGGTCTGCGGCATCGGGCCGTCGGTCGCCGCCACCACCAGGATCGCGCCGTCCATCTGCGCGGCACCGGTGATCATGTTCTTGATGTAGTCGGCGTGGCCGGGGCAGTCCACGTGCGCGTAGTGCCGCGCCGCGGTCTGGTACTCGACGTGCGCGATCGAGATCGTGATGCCGCGGGCCTTCTCCTCCGGCGCCTTGTCGATCTCGTCGAACGGGGTGTACGGGTTCAGGTCCGGGTATTCGTCGTGCAGGACCTTCGTGATGGCCGCAGTCAGCGTCGTCTTACCGTGGTCGATGTGACCAATGGTGCCGATGTTGACGTGCGGCTTAGTCCGCTCGAACTTCGCCTTCGCCACTGGTGTCCTCCTGTGGACTGTGGTTTCTTTTCTCGCCCGGCACGCCGATAAGGCGATTAGGACTCTGTCGACTGCTTGTGCGCGTGCGGTCCTCGACGGACCGCACGCGCCTCAACGCATCAGGCGCCGGTGGCCTTAGCGATGATCTCCTTCGCCACGCCCTGCGGCACCTCGGCGTAGGAGTCGAACTGCATGCTGTAGCTCGCCCGGCCGGCAGTCTTCGACCGCAGGTCGCCGACGTAGCCGAACATCTCCGACAGCGGCACCAGCGCCTTGACGACTCGGGCGCCGGAGCGCTCCTCCATCGACTGGATGATGCCACGGCGGGAGTTGAGGTCGCCGATGACGTCGCCCATGTTGTCCTCGGGCGTGGTCACCTCGACGGACATCATCGGCTCGAGCAGCGCGGGGTCAGCCTTGCGGGCCGCTTCCTTCATCGCCATGGAGCCGGCGATCTTGAACGCCATCTCGGACGAGTCGACCTCGTGGTACTGACCGTCGACCAGCGTGAACTTGACGCCGACCAGCGGGTACCCGGCGAGGACGCCGTACTGGAGGGAGTCCTGCGCGCCCGCGTCCACCGAGGGGATGAACTCCTTGGGGATACGACCGCCGGTCACCGCGTTGACGAACTCGTATGTGGGACCGTCCGCTCCGAGCGACAGCGGCTCGACGGTGACGACGACCTTCGCGTACTGGCCCGAACCACCGGTCTGCTTCTTGTGGACGAACGTGAGCTTCTCCACGGTGCCGCGGATCGTCTCACGGTAGGCCACCTGCGGCTTACCGATGTTGGCCTCGACGTTGAACTCGCGGCGCATGCGGTCCACCAGGATGTCCAGGTGGAGCTCGCCCATGCCGGCGATGATCGTCTGGCCGGTCTCCTCGTCGTTGAAGACGCGGAAGGTCGGGTCCTCCTCGGCCAGGCGCTGGATCGCGGTGCCCAGCTTCTCCTGGTCCGACTTGGTCTTCGGCTCGATGGCGACCTGGATGACCGGCTCCGGGAAGGTCATCGACTCCAGGATGACCGGGTTGGCCGGGTCGCTGAGCGTGTCACCGGTGGTGGTCTGCTTCAGACCCTGGACGGCGATGATGTCGCCGGCCTGCGCGGTGGCGCGCTCCTCACGCTTGTTCGCGTGCATCTGGTAGATCTTGCCGATCCGCTCCTTGCGGTCCTTGGTGGAGTTGACCACCTGGGAACCGGACTCGAGCGTGCCGGAGTAGACCCGCACGTACGTGAGCTTGCCGAGGTGCTTGTCGGTCTGGATCTTGAAGGCCAGGGCCGAGAAGGGCTCGTCGTTGGAGGGCTTGCGCTGCAGCGGCGTCTCGCCGTCCGTCGCGGTGCCCTCGATGGCCGGGATGTCCAGCGGCGACGGCAGGAAGTCGACCACGGCGTCGAGCATGGGCTGCACGCCCTTGTTCTTGAACGCCGAGCCGCACAGCACCGGGTTGGCCTTGCTGGCGATCGTGGCGCGCCGGATGGCGGCCTTGATCTCGTCCTGCGACAGCTCCTCGCCCTCGAGGTACTTCTCCATGACCGCGTCGTCGACGTCGGCCAGGGTCTCGATGAGCTTCTCGCGCCACTCGGTCGCGGAGTCGAGCAGGTCGGCCGGGATCTCCTCGACCGCGTAGTCCTCGCCCTTGGCGGTCTCGCCGCGCCAGGTGAGCGCGCGCATGCCGATCAGGTCGACGACGCCGATGTGGTCTCCTTCGAGACCGATCGGGATCTGCAGGACGAGCGGCGTGGCGTTCAGCCGGTCGATCATCATCTGCACGCAGCGGAAGAAGTCCGCGCCGGTCCGGTCGAGCTTGTTGACGAAGCACATCCGGGGGACGTGGTACTTGTCCGCCTGACGCCAGACGTTCTCGGTCTGCGGCTCCACGCCGGCGACACCGTCGTAGACGGCGACCGCACCGTCGAGCACGCGCAGCGACCGCTCGACCTCGACCGTGAAGTCGACGTGGCCGGGCGTGTCGATGATCTGGATCGTGTAGCCCTTCCACTCGCACTTCGTGGCGGCGGAGGTGATGGTGATGCCGCGTTCCTGTTCCTGCTCCATCCAGTCCATGACGGCCGCGCCCTCGTGGACTTCACCGATCTTGTACGTGATGCCGGTGTAGAACAGGATGCGCTCGGTCGTCGTGGTCTTACCAGCGTCGATGTGCGCCATGATGCCGATGTTGCGTACCTTGGCGAGCGCGTCTGCGGCAGCCACTGCAATCCCTACTCTTCGTCGTCGTATCGACTGTGTTCCGCGGGATGTCGCGGAGAACCGGAGCGACCGGCGTCCCGGCCCGGTGGGTACCGGGCCGGCAACGGGGGTCTTACCAGCGGTAGTGCGCGAAGGCCTTGTTGGACTCCGCCATCTTGTGGGTGTCCTCACGCCGCTTGACGGCGGCGCCGAGGCCGTTGCTGGCGTCGAGCAGCTCGTTCTGCAGCCGCTCGATCATGGTCTTCTCGCGGCGGGCCTTGGAGTACTGGACCAGCCAGCGCAGACCGAGGGTGGTCTGACGCGGCGTACGGACCTCGACCGGAACCTGGTAGGTCGCGCCACCGACACGGCGGCTGCGGACCTCGAGGGTCGGCTTGACGTTGTCCATCGCTCGCTTGAGGGTCACCACGGGGTCGGTGCCGCTCTTCTCACGGCAGCCCTCGAGGGCGCCGTAGACGATCCGCTCGGCGAGCTGACGCTTGCCGCCGATCAGGATCTTGTTCACCAGCTGGGTGACCAGCGGGGAGTTGTATACCGGGTCCGGAACCACCGGGTGGCGCGGAGCGGGGCCCTTACGCGGCATGTCAGCTCTTCTCCTTCTTCGCGCCGTAACGGCTGCGGGCCTGCTTGCGGTTGCGGACACCCTGGGTGTCCAGCGAACCGCGGACGATCTTGTAGCGGACGCCCGGGAGGTCCTTCACACGGCCGCCGCGCACGAGCACGATCGAGTGCTCCTGCAGGTTGTGGCCGACGCCCGGGATGTACGCCGTCACCTCGATCTGGCTGCTCAGCTTCACACGAGCGACCTTGCGCAGCGCAGAGTTGGGCTTCTTGGGGGTGGTGGTGTACACGCGCGTGCACACGCCGCGCCGCTGAGGACTTCCCTTCAGCGCCGGCGTCTTGGTCTTACTCGTCTTCGCCTGGCGGCCCTTTCGGACCAGCTGCTGGATCGTGGGCACCGGGTTTCTCCGCTCCCTTCGGCCGCCCTTCAGCGGCCGCACCGTCTTCGTTTCTGCCTTATGTGCAAGCCATCCGGAGGGTTGGCCCGCACCCGCGGTCGGGCGTGTCGTCCGGCTCACGGTCCCGCCGCACGCTCTCGCGTGCAACGAGTCTTGTCTTTGTCGGGCTTCAGCCCGTCGTGCTCGCCCCGTCATCACTTACAGACTCGGGCGCACGCACGAGTTGCCCGGGCTAGCCCGGGCACGAGGGGAAAGAGTACCCACCACAGGCACGCAGGTCAAAACGAACGCCGTTTGACCAGCCAGCCTGACGATGGACATCTCCGCATACCAAGTGTACCGGGTGCTCCGGCGCGACAAAGCCGAGGTGCCCGTTTCCCGCACCACACGGCATCACGACGACTGCAACACCCATACCAACAGCAGCGTGAGCGCCGCGATTCCCACGCCGGCACCACCGCACGAGATACCCGCGATGGCCACGCCGCGGCCGGTGAAACGTACGCGGCCCGCCTGGCCGGAGCGCTTGATCTGGCGTTGGGCGATCAGCCCGACCGCGATCGCGCCACCGCCCGCCAGCCCGCCCAGGAGCGCGAAGGCTCCCGCCACGATGCCTCCCCAGCCCTGGGCCGAGCCGGCGACGCCGAAGCACAGCACGAGGGTGGCGACCAGGATGGAGGCGATGCCGGCGATGAGCGAGCCGATGGCCTGCCCGGACGTGATCGGCGCAACACGCAGCTGGACCAGGCCGAACTGCGTGCCCGGGACCGGCTCGACCCGCTCCGGGGTCCACGCCTCCCCCGGCCTGGGGAGCATCACGGCCGGCGGCTGCGGCTGTCCCGGCCACGAACCTGGCTGCTGTGTCACGGACCGTCCCTCTCGCCGCGTACGCCTGAACGTCGAGCATGTCACCCGATGGAGGTCCGCCGCAGCCCGAGGGCCCCGCGCCGGGGATCAGTCGGTCGAGGAGTCGAAGTCCTGGCCGCCCGGGGCGGCTGCCAGGTGCAGCAGGCCGGCGATGGTGGCGACGACCAGGGCGGTCAGCGCGAGGACGATGCCCGCCCAGGCCAGCCACCGGCCGCGGCGCACCCACTTGCCGCCGGTCAGGTAGCCGGCTGCGGCGTACTGCTCGCGGCTCACCTGACGGGCGAGCAGCAACGCGACCGTGGCGGGAATCACGCCTCCCACGAACGCACCGGTCAGGAACGCCACCAGCCCGAGCGCGAAGACGGCGCGGGCCTTGGTGGACGGCGCCGGCTCCGGATCCATCGGATGGCGGGTGGGCGCGCTGCTGGCGGCGGGGAGCGTCACGACTCCATTCTAGAAACGGCGCAGGGCGCCCGCGCGATGCGCGAGCGCCCTGGCGATGAAGCAGACCGTCAGCGGTACGACCCGAAGTCGAAGTCGTCCAGCGGTACGGCCTGGCCGCTGGCCGGCCCGAAGCCGTAGTCGGTCTCGGGGTACCCGGTCATCGAGTACACCTTGGCCTTGGCCTCCTCGGTCGGCTCGACCCGGATGTTGCGGTACTTGCTGATGCCCGTACCGGCCGGGATGAGCTTACCGATGATGACGTTCTCCTTGAGGCCGACGAGCGAGTCGCTGCGCGAGTTGATCGCCGCGTCGGTGAGCACCCGGGTGGTCTCCTGGAAGGAGGCCGCCGAGAGCCAGGAGTCGGTCGCCAGCGAGGCCTTGGTGATACCCATGAGCACCGGACGACCGGCGGCGGGCTCGCCACCCTCGCTGACGAGCCGGCGGTTCTCCGACTCGAACAGCGCACGGTCGACCAGCACACCCGGGAGGAACTCCGAGGCGCCGCTGTCGATGACCGTCACCCGCTTGAGCATCTGGCGGATGATGATCTCGATGTGCTTGTCGTGGATGAGCACACCCTGCGAGCGGTAGACCTCCTGGACCTCCTGGGTCAGGTGGACCTGCACCGCCCGCGGACCCATGATGCGCAGCAGCTCGTGCGGATCGATGGTGCCCTCGGTGAGCTTCTCGCCGACGCCGACGTGGTCGCCGTCGTGGAACCGCAGCTTGACGCGCTTCGAGATCTTGTCGTACACGATCTCGTCGCTGCCGTCGTCCGGCACCACGATGATCTTCCGCGAGCGCTCGCCGTCCTCGATCCGCACGCGGCCCGGGGTGTCGGCGATGGGCGCCTTGCCCTTGGGTACGCGGGCCTCGAAGATCTCCTGCACACGCGGCAGACCCTGGGTGATGTCCTCACCCGCGACACCACCGGTGTGGAAGGTACGCATCGTCAGCTGCGTACCCGGCTCACCGATGGACTGGGCGGCGATGATGCCGACCGCCTCGCCGATGTCGACCGACTTGCCGGTCGGCAGCGACCGGCCGTAGCAGGCCGCGCAGACGCCCAGCTTCGACTCGCACGTCAGGACGCTGCGCACCCGGACGTTCTCCACCCCGGCGGCGACGAGCTTGTCCACCAGGATCGAGTTGAGGTCGTCGCCACGGGAGACGACGAGGCTGCCGTCCGGGCCCGTGATGTCGTCCGCCAGCGTGCGGGCGTGCACGCCGGTCTCCGCGTGCGTGTGCACGACCAGGGTGCCGTCCGGCTCCCGCTCGCCCACCTGCATCGGGATCGCGCGGTCGGTGCCGCAGTCCTCCTCGCGGATGATGACGTCCTGCGAGACGTCCACCAGGCGCCGGGTCAGGTAACCCGAGTCGGCGGTACGCAGCGCGGTGTCGGCCAGACCCTTACGGGCACCGTGCGTGGAGATGAAGTACTCCAGCACGGTCAGACCCTCGCGGTACGACGACGTGATCGGCCGCGGGATGATCTCGCCCTTGGGGTTGGCCACCAGACCACGGATCGCGGCGATCTGCCGGAGCTGGAGGAGGTTACCGCGGGCGCCGGAGTTGATCATGACCCAGAGCGGGTTCTCCTGCGGCAGCGCCGTCTCCATCTCCTTCGAGATGTCCTTGGTCGCGTTGGTCCAGATGTCGATGAGCTCGCCGCGACGTTCCTCGGCGGTCATCAGACCCCGCTGGTACTGCTTGTCGATGCGGTCCGCCTCGCCCTGGTAGCGGGCGATGATCTCCGGCTTGCGCGGGGGACCGATGACGTCGCCCATGCCGATCGTCACACCGGACCAGGTGGCCCAGTGGAAGCCGGCCTCCTTGAGCGCGTCCAGGGTCGCGGCCAGGGCGACCTTGGGGAAGCGCTCGGCGAGGTCGTTGACGATCGCGGAGAGCTGACCCTTGCGGATCTCGTAGTTGACGTAGCGGTAGCCCGGCGGCAGCGTCTCGTTGAAGAGCACCCGTCCCAGGGTGGTCTCCACGACCAGCTTGTCGCCCGACTCCCAGCCTTCCGGCCGCTCCCACGCGGCCTGGCCGGCGCCGTTGTCGACCTCGAGCACCTCGGGCAGGCGGATCTTCACGAGCGCCTGCAGGTGCAGCTCGCCGTTGTCGAACGCCATCCGGGCCTCGGCGTCCGAGCTGAACGTCCGGCCCTCACCCTTCGCACCCTTGGTGTAGTGCGTCAGGTAGTAGAGCCCGATGACCATGTCCTGGGTAGGCATGGTGACCGGCTTGCCGTCGGCGGGCTTGAGGATGTTGTTCGACGAGAGCATCAGGATCCGGGCCTCGGCCTGGGCCTCGGCCGACAGCGGCACGTGCACCGCCATCTGGTCACCGTCGAAGTCGGCGTTGAACGCCGTACAGACGAGCGGGTGGATCTGGATCGCCTTGCCCTCGACCAGCTGCGGCTCGAAGGCCTGGATGCCCAGGCGGTGCAGCGTCGGCGCGCGGTTCAGCAGCACCGGGTGCTCGCTGATGACCTCTTCGAGGACGTCCCACACGACCGGGCGCTGCCGCTCGACCATGCGCTTGGCCGACTTGATGTTCTGCGCGTGGTTCAGGTCCACCAGGCGCTTCATCACGAACGGCTTGAACAGCTCCAGCGCCATCTGCTTCGGCAGGCCGCACTGGTGCAGCTTCAGCCGAGGGCCGACGACGATGACGGAACGACCGGAGTAGTCGACGCGCTTGCCCAGCAGGTTCTGCCGGAACCGGCCCTGCTTGCCCTTGAGCATGTCGGACAGCGACTTCAGCGGGCGGTTACCCGGGCCGGTGACCGGCCGGCCGCGGCGGCCGTTGTCGAACAGCGCGTCGACGGCCTCCTGCAGCATCCGCTTCTCGTTGTTGACGATGATCTCGGGCGCGCCCAGGTCGATCAGGCGCTTGAGCCGATTGTTGCGGTTGATGACCCGGCGGTACAGGTCGTTCAGGTCGCTGGTGGCGAAGCGGCCACCGTCGAGCTGCACCATCGGGCGCAGGTCCGGCGGGATGACCGGTACGCAGTCCAGCACCATGCCCAGCGGCGAGTTGCGGGTGTTCAGGAACGCGGCGACGACCTTGAGCCGCTTGAGCGCCCGGATCTTCCGCTGGCCCTTGCCCGTACGGATGATCTCCCGCAGGTTCTCGGCCTCGGCGTCCAGGTCCATGTTCTCGAGCAGCGCCTTGATGGCCTCGGCACCCATGCCACCGGTGAAGTACTCACCGAAGCGGTCCCGCAGCTCGCGGTAGAGCAGCTCGTCGGTGACCAGCTGCTTGGAGTCGAGCTTGCGGAAGGTGTCGAGCACCTCGTCGAGCCGGTCGATCTCGCGCTGCGCCTTGTCACGGATCTGGCGCATCTCGCGCTCGCCGGCCTCCTTGACCTTGCGGCGCACGTCGGCCTTGGCACCCTCGGCCTCGAGCTCGGCGAGGTCCTGCTCCAGCTTGGCGGCCCGCTTCTCGATCTCCGAGTCGCGGCCGTTCTCCGACTGACGCTTCTCGGCGAAGATCTCGTTCTCGATGGTGGACATGTCGCGGTGACGCGCCTCGGCGTCCACGCTCGTGATCACGTACGAGGCGAAGTAGATGATCTTCTCGAGGTCCTTGGGCGCCAGGTCGAGCAGGTAGCCCAGCCGGCTCGGCACACCCTTGAAGTACCAGATGTGCGTGACCGACGCGGCCAGCTCGATGTGACCCATGCGCTCACGGCGGACCTTGGACCGGGTCACCTCGACGCCGCAGCGCTCACAGATGATGCCCTTGAACCGGACCCGCTTGTACTTGCCGCAGTAGCACTCCCAGTCCCGCTGAGGACCGAAGATCTTCTCGCAGAAGAGTCCGTCCTTCTCGGGCTTGAGCGTGCGGTAGTTGATCGTCTCGGGCTTCTTGACCTCGCCGTGCGACCACTGACGGATGTCGTCCGCGGTCGCCAGGCCGATGCGCAACTCGTCGAAGAAGTTGACGTCGAGCACTTGGACTATCCCTCGTGTTTCGTTGCTCGGATAAATTCCAGGCCGGCGGGGGTGTCCCCGGTGGTTTCAGACCGCCGGGGACACCCTCCGTCAGATCTCTTCGACGCTGCTGACGCCCTCGTTCGGGCGGCGGGACAGGTCGATGCCGAGTTCTTCCGCGGCCCGGAAGACCTCGTCGTCGGTCTCGCGCATCTCCAGGGCCACGCCGTCGCTGGAGAGCACCTCGACGTTGAGGCACAGCGACTGCAGCTCCTTGAGCAGCACCTTGAACGACTCCGGGATTCCCGGCTCCGGGATGTTCTCGCCCTTGACGATGGCCTCGTAGACCTTCACGCGGCCAAGGACGTCGTCGGACTTGATGGTGAGCAGCTCCTGCAGCGCGTACGCCGCGCCGTAGGCCTGCATCGCCCAGCACTCCATCTCGCCGAACCGCTGGCCACCGAACTGCGCCTTACCACCCAGCGGCTGCTGCGTGATCATCGAGTACGGGCCGGTCGACCGAGCGTGGATCTTGTCGTCGACCAGGTGGTTCAGCTTCAGGATGTACACGTACCCGACGGAGATCGGGTCCGGCAGCGGCTCGCCGGAGCGGCCGTCGAACAGCTGCGCCTTGCCGTCGCCGTTGACCAGCCGGTTGCCGTCGCGGTTGACGAGCGTCGACTCGAGGAGGCCCTTGATCTCCTCCTCCTGGGCGCCGTCGAAGACCGGGGTCGCGACGTTCGAGTCCGCGGGGGACTCGTGCGCCTCGATGGCCCGCAGCTGACGCTTCCAGTCGGCGTCGTCGCCCTCGACCTCCCAGCCCGTCTTGGCGATCCACCCGAGGTGGGTCTCCAGGACCTGGCCGATGTTCATACGCGAGGGCACACCGAGCGGGTTCAGCACGATGTCGACCGGGGTGCCGTCCTCCAGGAACGGCATGTCCTCGATCGGCAGGATCTTCGAGATGACGCCCTTGTTGCCGTGCCGGCCGGCGAGCTTGTCACCGTCCTGGATCTTGCGCTTCTGGGCGACGTACACGCGGACCAGCTCGTTCACGCCCGGGGGCAGCTCGTCGCCGTCCTCGCGCGAGAAGGTGCGTACGCCGATGACCGTGCCGGTCTCGCCGTGCGGAACCTTCAGCGAGGTGTCGCGCACCTCGCGCGCCTTCTCACCGAAGATCGCGCGGAGCAGCCGCTCCTCGGGGGTCAGCTCGGTCTCGCCCTTGGGCGTGACCTTGCCGACCAGGATGTCGCCGGGCACGACCTCGGCACCGATCCGGATGATGCCGCGCTCGTCCAGGTCGGCGAGCATTTCCTCGCTGACGTTGGGGATGTCGCGGGTGATCTCTTCCGGGCCGAGCTTGGTGTCGCGGGCGTCGACCTCGTGCTCCTCGATGTGGATCGAGGTGAGGACGTCCTGCTGCACGAGGCGCTGCGACAGGATGATCGCGTCCTCGTAGTTGTGGCCCTCCCAGCACATGAACGCGACGAGCAGGTTGCGGCCGAGGGCCATCTCCCCCTCGTCGGTGCACGGACCGTCGGCGATGACCTGGCCGGCCTCGACCCGGTCGCCCTCGAAGACGACGGGCTTCTGGTTGACGCAGGAGCCGGCGTTGCTGCGACGGAACTTGTGCAGCAGGTACGTGCGGCGGTGGCCGTCGTCCTGGTGAACCGTCACGTAGTCGGCGCACAGGTCCTCGACCACACCGCCGACCTCGGCCACGACCACGTCGCCGGCGTCGACGGCGGCACGGTACTCCATGCCGGTGCCGACCAGCGGCGCCTCCGCCTTGACCAGCGGTACGGCCTGACGCTGCATGTTCGCGCCCATGAGCGCGCGGTTGGCGTCGTCGTGCTCGAGGAACGGGATCATCGCGGTGGCGACCGAGGTCATCTGCCGCGGCGAGACGTCCATGTAGTCGACGTCGGTGCCGGGCACGTAGTCGACCTCACCGCCCTTCCGGCGGACCAGGACGCGATCCTCGGCGAAGGTGTTGTCGCTCGAGAGCGCGGCGTTCGCCTGCGCCTTGATGAACCGGTCTTCCTCGTCCGCGGTGAGGTAGTGGACCTCGTCGGTGACGCGGCCGTTCTCCACCTTGCGGTACGGGGTCTCCACGAAACCGAACGGGTTCACCCGCGCGAACGTCGAGAGGGCACCGATCAGGCCGATGTTCGGGCCTTCCGGGGTCTCGATCGGGCACATCCGGCCATAGTGGGACGGGTGCACGTCACGGACCTCGAAGCCCGCCCGCTCGCGGGACAGACCACCCGGGCCGAGCGCGCTCAGCCGGCGCCGGTGGGTCAGACCCGCCAGCGGGTTGGTCTGGTCCATGAACTGCGACAGCTGCGAGGTGCCGAAGAACTCCTTGATCGCCGCCACCACCGGGCGGATGTTGATCAGGGTCTGCGGCGTGATGGCCTCGACGTCCTGCGTGGTCATGCGCTCGCGGACGACGCGCTCCATGCGGGACAGGCCGACGCGGACCTGGTTCTGGATCAGCTCGCCCACCGTACGCAGGCGCCGGTTGCCGAAGTGGTCGATGTCGTCGGCCTCGTAGCCCTCCTCACCGGCGTGCAGCCGGCAGAGGTACTCCACGGTGCGGACGACGTCTTCCTCGGTGAGGGTGCCGCGGTCGATCGGTACGTCGATCTCGAGCTTCTTGTTGAACTTGTAACGGCCGACCTTGG
This sequence comes from Nucisporomicrobium flavum, assembly GCF_016464385.1. Lineage (GTDB taxonomy): Bacteria > Actinomycetota > Actinomycetes > Mycobacteriales > Micromonosporaceae > Actinoplanes > Actinoplanes flavus_A. The sequence continues at coordinate 111,856 of NZ_JADMLH010000019.1, forward strand.
CGACGTCGTACCTCTTCGGGTTGAAGAAGAGGTTGTCGAGCAGGGTCTGCGCGTTCTCCCGCGTCGGGGGCTCGCCAGGGCGGAGCTTGCGGTAGATGTCGAGCAGGGCCTCGTCCTGCCCGGCGATGTGGTCCTTCTCGAGCGTCGTCATGAGCAGCTCGGACCAGCCGAACCGCTCCCGGATCTGGTCCGCCGACCAACCGATCGCCTTGAGCAGGACGGTGACGGCCTGCCGGCGCTTACGGTCGATGCGGACACCGACGGTGTCGCGCTTGTCGATGTCGAACTCGAGCCAGGCGCCCCGGCTCGGGATGACCTTGACACTGGAGAGGTCACGGTCGGAGGTCTTGTCCGGCTCCTTCGTGAAGTACACGCCCGGCGAGCGGACGAGCTGACTCACCACGACGCGCTCGGTGCCGTTGATGACGAACGTCCCCTTGGGGGTCATCATCGGGAAGTCACCCATGAACACGGTCTGGCTCTTGATCTCGCCAGTCGTGTTGTTGGTGAACTCCGCGGTCACGAACAGCGGTGCGCAGTAGGTCAGGTCCTTCTCCTTGCACTCCTCGATCGAGGCCTTGACCTCGTCGAAGCGCGGGGAGGAGAAGGACAGCGACATTGTGCCGGAGAAGTCCTCAATGGGACTGATCTCTTCGAGGATCTCTGCGAGGCCCGACTGGGCATGCGGATCGTCCGTCGAACGGGCCTGCCACGCCTCATTGCCTACCAGCCAGTCGAAGGACTCCGTCTGGAGGGCGAGGAGGTTGGGGACCTCAAGTTGCTCGGTGATCCTGCCGAACGAGATACGGCGGGGAGCGTAAGCGCTCGACGTACGGCTGGTCTTCGCAGGGCGGGAAGCTGCCAAGATGCGTCCTTCCGAGGACCGGTGCTGCTGATGCGGCTGTCTGCGCTACGGACTGCCGGGCACTCCAATGAACCCCCAGGAAATCATCCGGATGGATGTTCCTGCAGGGCTCAAGGCAGAAGGCAGCGCAAACTAGCAGTGTAGCCGCTCGGCTAACCGCTGTCCAGCCCACACCGGAGGGGGCCTGCGGAACGTGTCCCCGCGGCCCCTGACCTGCGCTTTCTCGGTCAGTGCCTCGTGCGGGGCCGCTCGGAACGCGGCGAAACTCCCTCGGGTGCCGGTCTGCGGGGAACCTGGCAGAAGCAGGTATACCCACAGGGCGGCTGTCGCAAGCGCGGAAACTTGCTGATGTCAGCGTGCCTGTCAGCGGACACACAGTCAAGGGTTGCGCCGCGGGTCGGTCCTGTGCCGTCGGCCGCCGGACGCGGCATAGAGACCTTAACGCAGGAAAAGAAGCGGTTAGCGGCTTTCGTCCGTCAACCTTCCGACCTCTCGCCGCCACCTTGCTGACCTGGGCTTTTAGGGCTCGGTCGGCCGCCTGCCCGCCGATCCGGGCCGGAAAAGCCGCGCAGGCGGGGGCTCCGGAGAGCCCCCGCCTGCGGCGAGGAAAAGCGATGAAGCGTCAGGTCACTTGAGGGTGACCTTGGCGCCCTCACCCTCGAGCTTGGCCTTGGCCTCCTCGGCCTTCTCCTTGTTGACGCCCTCGAGGATCGCCTTCGGGGCGCTCTCGACGGTGTCCTTGGCCTCCTTGAGGCCCAGGCCGGTCAGCTCACGCACGACCTTGATGACCTGGATCTTCTTGCCACCGTCCGACTCGAGGACGACGTCGAAGGAGTCCTTCTCGGCCTCGGCCGGGGCAGCGTCGCCGCCACCCGGGACGGCAGCCGCAACGGCGACCGGCGCCGCGGCGGTGACCTCGAAGACCTCTTCGAACTGCTTCACGAACTCGGACAGCTCGATCAGCGTCATCTCCTTGAACGCGTCGAGCAGCTCGTCGGTGCTGAGCTTCGCCATGTCTGGCAACCTTTCGTTGTAACTGAAGATGTAAGTCGAACTCCGCGCGGGCCTGTGTCAGGCCGCGGCGGAACCGTCCTGCGCGCGCTTGTCCTGCAGAGCAGCCGCCAGACGTGCGACCTGGGCGAGCGGGGCCTGGAACGTGCCCGCGGCCTTGGTCAGGTTGCCCTTCATGGCGCCGGCCAGCTTGGCCAGCAGCACCTCGCGAGGCTCGAGGTCGGCGATCTTGCCAACCTCCTCGGCCGAGATGGCCTTGCCCTCGAAGACGCCGCCCTTGATCACCAGGGCCGGGTTGGTGCGGGCGAAGGCCCGAAGGCCCTTGGCCGCCTCGACCGGGTCACCGGTGACGAAGGCGAGCGCGGTAGGACCGGCGAAGAGCGCGTCGAGACCCTCGATGCCCGCGTCGCTGGCCGCCCGCTTCGCGAGCGTGTTCTTCGACACGGAGTACTTCGTGTCTGCACCGAGCGAGCGCCGCAGCGCGGTGAGCTCAGCGACCGTCAGGCCGCGGTACTCGGTCAACACGGTGGCCGCCGAGTTACGGAAATGCTCCGTGAGCTCGGCGACGGCAGTGGCCTTGTCGGCCCGGACCGGCTTGTCCGCCATGTCCCTCCTCTCGTTGCTCAAGAGCCGCTGGGTGATGCTTGCGGGACCCGAACACGAGAAACGCCCCGGCGCAGGGCGCACGGGGCGGGACATGGGCGCACGCGGGCGCCGGCATGATCACGAACCGTTCTCCCCTGCGCGGGCCGCCCGCTTGTTGCGGGACCTTCGGCCGCGGCCTCGAGCTCCGACGAAGTGTCGGGCTGTGGGGCTGCGGTAACCAGCGGTCTGTGGGTGGAACTTCGAGAAGAAAGACTACGCGGCCGAGCGCGCCAGACCAAATCGACCTTGCCCGCCACCTGCCGGCGGTTCCGCCCGGCACCGCTCTGACGGCGGAACGGACGCCTCGCGCTGCAGGCCGACGGCCCCTCGCCCTGCCACGGCCCTTGCACCCCGGCCGGGGGCGGGCCGCTTCGCCAACCTGACCCGCCCCCTCCCGGGCGCCGCGCATGCGCTGCCGCCTCGACCGGCGGCTCACCGCGCCATCCTGGCCGCCGCGCACGCTCCCGGCTCGACCGGCGGCTCAACGCCCCACTCCCCGGCGCCGCGCTGGCGCTCCCGGCTCGACCGGCGGTGCGGGGTCCGGGTCAGCTGCGGCTTCGGCGGAGCCAGGCGTACGCGGTGAAGACGGCAGTGCACCAGAGGATCGTCCAGCCGCTGAGGAGCCAGAGGTCCCCGGCCGGCGGCAGCGGTACGGCAGCGAGCGCACGAGCGGTTGCCATGAGCGGGGGTACGAGCCAGGGCGCGATGGAGCCTTGGAGGCCCAGGACCACTCCGAGCACGGCGCCGGTGACGAGCACGGTGATGCCGGCCCGGACGCTCCGGGTCACGGCCCGGCTCGCCAGCGCACCCAGCCCGACGCCGGCGGCCAGCGAGAGCAGGTGCGCCAGGACGCCGAGACCGATGCCCGCTGCCATGGACGGTTCCCCGGGCTCCGGGCCCCGTATCGCTCCGAGCGGCAGCGGCGCCACGATCGCGACCAGGCAGAACACCGAGCCCACGGCCGCAGCGGCGAGGGCTCCGGCCGCGGCCTCCCGCGCCGGGCCCACGGCGACGCGGGCGAGGCGGCGCTGGACGTCGGGCTCGGCGTCGAGGAGCAACTTGGTCAGCCAGGCGAACACGGGGAAGAACATGACGGCGGAGTAGCCGTACGCCGGGGCGGCTGCCGACTTCCCCCCGCCGTGGATGACGCCCAGCACGACCATGCCGGCGATCAGCGGGGCGAGGATCCGGCCGCTGCGGACGAAGCCTCCGAGGCGCATGCGGACCAGGGATGTCATCGCGGCTGCTCCTCGCGTACGCCCAGGATGCGGTGCCCGTCGGCACTCAGCCGGGCCACCGCCCGTTCGGCGTCCGCCCGGCGGACGGCGATCTCGATGACCACGTCGTCGGAAGGGTCGCCGACGGACTCGGTGACCGCGGCGTGGGTGCTCAGGGTGGCGTCGGCGACACGCCAGCGGATCGCGTCGGGGAGGCCGGCGATCTCGCCGCGGTGATCGCTGACCAGCACCGCTCCCCCGGCCGCCGTGACCTCCGTGACGATCTCGGGGATCAGCGTGCGGGCGTGCGCGTCGAGTCCCTCCCACGGCTCGTCCAGCACGAGCAGGCCGGGCGGGCGCAGCAGCGCCTGGGCGAGGCCGACCTTCTGCGCCGTGCCCTTGGACAGCGCGCTCAGCCGGGTGTGACGGTGCTCGGCCAGGCCGAGCCGCTCGATCCAGCGGTCCACCTCGGTCGTGCCTCGCAGACCGCGGAGCGCGGACATGGCGGTCAGATACTGCTGAGTGGTGAACGGCTGGTCGGCCGGGAACCGCTCCGGCACCCAGCCCACCACGGCCGGCCGGTCGCGCACGGCGCCGCGACTCGGCCGCAGGACGCCCGCCGCGAGCTGGAGCAGAGTGGACTTGCCCGCGCCGTTGCGGCCCAGGACCACGATCGTCCGGCCCGGGGCCACCTCGGCGTCGACCGCCTGCAGGGTCCACGGGAGCCTGCGCGCGTACCGGAAATGGACCTGGTCGAATCGCACGCAGGCAGCCTTGCACAGAGAAAGGCCCCCGGGGTGTCCCCGGGGGCCTCCTGTGGATAACCGTGGATCAGGCCTCGGTGTTGCCTACCAGGCCCTTGGTCACGTTCGGGTCGACCGGCACGCCGGGGCCCATGGTGGTGCTGACCGTGACCTTCTTCAGGTACTTGCCCTTGGCGGCGGACGGCTTGGCCCGCAGGACCTCGTCGAGCACCGCGCCGTAGTTCTCCACCAGCTGCTGCTCGCTGAACGAGGCCTTGCCGATGATGAGGTGCAGGTTCGAGTGCTTGTCCACGCGGAACGTGATCTTGCCGCCCTTGATGTCCGAGACGGCCTTGGTCACGTCCATGGTGACCGTGCCGGTCTTCGGGTTCGGCATGAGACCGCGGGGGCCGAGGATCCGGGCGATACGGCCGATCTTGGCCATCTGGTCCGGGGTGGCGATCGCGGCGTCGAAGTCCAGCCAGCCGCCCTGGATGCGGGCCACCAGCTCGTCGGTGCCGACCTCGTCGGCGCCGGCCGCGACGGCCTCCTCGGCCTTCGCGCCCTGGGCGAAGACGATCACGCGGGCGGTCTTACCGGTGCCGTGCGGCAGGTTGACCGTGCCACGGACCATCTGGTCCGCCTTGCGCGGGTCGACGCCGAGGCGCATGGCGACCTCGACCGTGGCGTCGAACTTGGTGGGGCTGCTGTCCTTCGCCAGCTTCACGGCCTCGGTGGGCTCGTACAGCTTGGCGGCGTCGATCTGCTCGGCGGCCTTGCGGTAGGCCTTGCTGCGCTGCATTTCTCGTACTCCTGTGGTTGATGGCGGGGCGCACCTACGCGCGCCCCTCCCACGACTTACTCGGGGTGGTGCCTCAATCAGATCTTGGCGACCTGGTTGAAGTTCAGCTCGACCGGCGTCTCCCGGCCGAAGATGGAGACCAGCACCTTGAGCTTCTGCTGGTCGGCGTTGATCTCGGAGATCGAGGCCGGCAGCGAGGCGAACGCGCCGTCGGTGACGGTGACCGAGTCGCCGACCTCGAAGTCGAGGACCTTGACCTCCGGCTTGGCCTTCTTCTCCTCGGCCTGCACGGCCGGGGCCAGCCACTTCAGCACCTCGTCGAGCGACAGCGGCGCCGGGCGGTCCACCCGGTCGGTCGCGCCGACGAAGCCCGTCACGCCCGGCGTGTTGCGCACGCAGGAGTAGGACTCCGGGGTCAGGTCCATCCGGACGAGGATGTACCCGGGGAAGACCTTGGCCTGCACCTGGTTGCGCTTGCCGTTCTTGACCTCGACCTCTTCGCGGGTCGGCACCTCGACCTGGAAGATGAAGTCCTCCATGTCGAGGCTCGTGATCCGGGTCTCGAGGTTGGTCTTGACCTTGTTCTCGTAACCGGCGTAGGAGTGCACCACGTACCAGTCACCGGGGGCGTAGCGCAGCTTCTGGCGCAGCTCGGCGACCGGGTCGTAATCCTCGTCCACGTCCGGCGCCGCCACCTCGGCGGCGGGCTCAGCAGCGGCCTCGACCGACTCAGCGTCGCCCGCCGTCGCCACCGAGGCCTGCTCCTCGGCGGAGAAGGCGGTCTCGTCGTCGTACTCAGGCACGCTTGCTCACTTCCGTAACTATCAGCTTCAGTTGCCGAACGACGCCTATCAGCTTCAGTTGCCGAAGGACGCCAGGATGCCCTTGCCGAACCCGTAGTCCAGCACGGCGACGATCGCGGTCATCACAGTGACGAACACGATCACGACCGCCGTGTATGTCAGCAACTCCTTGCGGGTCGGCCAGATGACCTTACGCAGCTCACTGACGACCTCGCGGAAGAAACCGCCGATGCGGCCACCGCGACGGCCTTCCTTCGACCGGGGCTTGTCGGCGTTCTCGGTGCGCTCACGGACGGCAGTGCCGCCGCCCCGCGTCACCGGCTCGCCGGCCTCCGCGTCATCGTCGGCGACTGCGTCGTCGAACACCTCGTCCTCGGGGCGGTCGCCTGCAGCGTCGTCACCGGGTCGCTTCCTCTCGGCCACTTCGCCCTCTTCCGTCGTCGGTCGGTGGATGTCGCATCAGCGCCCTACGCGGCGCGCGGATGTACCGGCGGCCCGCGCCGGGCGGTTCGCCGCCGGGCCGATACGGGTCGGTGCGCAGGGGTGACAGGACTTGAACCTGCAGCCTGCGGTTTTGGAGACCGCTGCTCTGCCAATTGAGCTACACCCCTACGTGAGGAGCCGGCACATGACCTTTCGCACGCGAAAGGCAGGGCCGAATACCCCACGGCGGACCAGTGTACGGGTAGGTCCGCGTGATTCCCAACCCGGGCCTACCTCTTGCGGATGGTAGCCCTGGCCAGTGACAGAACCTTCTCGCCATGACAGGTCGCGGTGAGCTCGATCTTGGTCAGCCCGTCGTCGGTGACCTCCTTGATCACGCCGCTGACCACCACCTCGGTGCCCTCGTCGGTGTCGGGCACGGGCACGGGACGGGTGAAGCGGACGCCGTACTCCACCACGGCGTCGGGCGCGCCGGCCCAGATGGACACGGCCCGGCCGGCGAGCGCCATCGTGTACATGCCGTGCGCGATGACCCCTGGCAGGCCGACGTTCTTCGCGATCCGGTCACTCCAGTGGATCGTGTTGAAGTCACCGGACGCACCCGCGTACCGGATCAGATCGGCCCGGGTCACCCGGAAGGTCTGGGTGGGCAGCTCCTCAGCCATGATCATTCCTCCCCGCGCTGGACGAGCTTGGACCAGACCGTGACCACGGGCTCGCCGCCCTCGGTGGAAACCTCGGTCCGGGTGGTGATGAAGTCGTGCCCGCCCCGCGACGTGATGTCGTCCACGGTGTTCACGCAGACCAGGGCGTCACCGGCGACCACCGGCCGGGTGTACGCGAACTTCTGGTCGCCGTGCACGACCCGGCTGTAGTCCAGGCCGAGCGCCGGATCGGCAAGGATCTGCCGGTTCGCGGCCATCGTGATCACCACGGGAAACGTCGGCGGCGCGACCACATCCGGATAACCGGCCGCGCGGGCCGCCTCCGGATCGTGGTATTCGGCGTCGGTGGCGCCGATCGCGGTGGCGAACTCACGGATCTTCTCGCGCCCGACCAGGTAGGGGGCGGTGGCCGGCCAGCTGCGGCCGGCGAAGGAAGGGTCCAGGGGCATGAACAGAAACTACCCTGTGGGCCCTTGGCGGGCAGAAGGGTGCACGCTTAGCGCAAATTCCTGCGGCTGGGTGGGCGGCCGAGCGGCAGCTATAGGTACGGCGGCAGGGGTGAATGCGGTGCCGGGGCGGGCGGGTGCATGGGGACGCGACCTGGGCGGGATGCGGGGGCCGTGACGCGCGGGCGCGATGCGCGGGCGGGATGTGCGGGCGGGATGTGCGGGTTCGCGACGCGAGCTGGGGGAACGCAGAAATGACGGCTACCCCGGATCGGGGTGCCGCCATCTCTTGGGGCTCAGCTCAGCGTGTCTCGCGGTGCAGGGTGTGCCGGCCGTCCCGGGGGCAGAACTTCTTCAGCTCGATGCGGTCCGGGTCGTTGCGGCGGTTCTTGCGCGTGATGTAGTTGCGCTCCTTGCACTCCGTACACGCCAAGGTGATCTTGGGACGGACGTCGGTCGCCTTGGCCACGGCGGGGTGCCTTCCTGCTCACGGGTTCACATACGGCATGCCAGCGTAGACGGTTTCCACGCGGACATGCAAAACGCCGGGTGTTCACCCGGGGTCGTACGGCATCCGGGACTAGTCCCGGACAGTAGCGGTGGCCGGACTTGAACCGGCGACACAGCGATTATGAGCCGCTTGCTCTGCCATCTGAGCTACACCGCCGCGCCAGGCTGAAATCCAGCGCCTGAGGGCGGATCACAAACCCGGTTGGAGCCCCCTTACGGAATCGAACCGTAGACCTTCTCCTTACCATGGAGACGCTCTGCCGACTGAGCTAAGGGGGCGCGCGCGATCTCTCGCTTGTTGCGCAGACAGAAGCTTACACGGCCCCGCAGCCGAGGTGAAATCGGTACCCCGGCGCGGCGTCATCGCAGATCACGCCCCTCGACGGGCGGGTTCGACGGCGCGATGGGCGGCTCGTGGCAGGGTGGCCGGCCGCGCGGAAAGCCTTGTGGACGGCGACGTTGAAGGGATCGGAAGCGGCCAAGACGAGCGGCACACAGGCCGACGTCGGCTGAGCGACGCGACCAGGCCGACGAGTGCGAAGCGAAGTGGGCAGAGCTGCGCGGGTGGAGCTGGCCGGCGGAGCTGCGGGGGTGGAACTGGCGGCGGAGCTGCGCGGGTAGCGCTGGCGGTCGCAGGAGCGGCGAAGGGCGGGGGCGCGGTCAGCCGACGGCGCGGAGGCGGCGTACCTCGCCGGTGGGGGTTTCTTCCGGCTCGGTCTGGGCGCTCAGCCAGGTGTTCAGCCGTTCCACCGGCAGCGGGCGGCTGAAGAAGTAGCCCTGGCCGATCTCGCAGCCCAGCTCGGCGAGGAGGTCCAGGGTGAGTTCGCTCTCCACGCCTTCGGCGACCACGGTGAGGCCGAACTCACGGGCGAGGCCGATCACAGCTCGCACGATGGCCAGGTCGCCCGAGTCGGTCGCCATGCCCTGGACGAAGCTGTCGTCGATCTTGATTTCGTGGACCGGGAGCTGCCTCAGGTAGGAGAGCGAAGAGGCGCCCGTACCGAAGTCGTCGACTGCCAGGCGTACGCCGAGGTCGCGCAGGCGGTAGAGGGTCGGGAGCGCGCGTTCGATCTCGCCGAGCATGCCCGGTTCGGAGATCTCGAAGGTGATCTGGCCGGGCGGGATGGCGTACCGCTTGAGCAGCTCGTGGACCTGGTCCGGGAAGCGGGGGTCGAGGAGCGTACGGACCGACAGGTTGACCGCGATGGACAGCGGCCGGCCGGCGTCCGCCCACTCCCGGCAGTGCTGCAGGCCGGCGGTGAGGACCACCTCGGTGAGGCGGTGCAGCTGGCCGGTGTGCTCGGCGACCGCGACGAAGTCCTCCGGGGAAACGTCGCCGTGCGCGGGGTGCTGCCAGCGGGCGAGGCATTCGACGCCGATGAGGTGCCGGTCCTGGATGGAGACCTTGGGCTGGAAGTGGACCTCGAGCTGGCCCGTGTCGAGCGCGCGGCGGAGGTCGGCGGCCAGGCCGAGGCGGCGTACCGCCCGGGACTCGAGGGCCGGGTGGAAGAGCTGCACGCCGTACGGAAGCGCCTTGGCCGCGTTGGCGGCGAGCTCGGACCGGCGCAGCAGCGAATCGGGATCGTCGCCGTGGTCGGGGTGCAGGGCGACGCCCGCGGCGGTGTCCACGTCGAGGGTGAGGGAGCCGACGACCATGGGGCCACGCAGCTGCTCCCGCATCTCGGTGGCGAGCCGTACGGTCTCCTCGGTGCTTTCCGCACGCAGCGTGACCACGAACTCGTCGCCGCCGATCCGGCCCACCAGGGCGCCCGGTCCGGCGATGCTGCGCAGGCGCTGCGCGACCTCGGCGAGCAGCTTGTCGCCCGCCGCGTGACCCATGGACTCGTTGACGTCGCGAAGACCGTCCACGTCGAACAGCATGACCGCGACGACCTCGCCGGGCGCCCGTACCTTGACGGACTCGGCCAGGGCGTCGGTCATGCGCCGGCGGTTGGGCAGCGACGTCAGCCGGTCGTGGTACGCGTCGTAGCGCAACCTTTCGACGAGGCGGGAATTCTCGACCGCGACCGCTGCGTGCGCGGCGATCGTCTGCAGCACCTGGACGTCGGCGGGACGGAAGGTGAGGGTGCCGCCCTGCCGGTTGACCACCTCGATGGAACCGATCGTGGTCTGCCCGGAGCGCAGGGGCACGACGATGATGTCCTTGAGCCGGCTCTCCCGCAGCGCGGGGCGCAGGTCGGCGTTGTCGTCGAAGTTCTTGCCGACGGCGACGGCGTGCTGGCCGCCCACGGCGCGTTCCCGGATGGCCGCGGGGGTGACCGCGAGGTCGAGCAGCCCCTTGTCGTCGACGCGGGCGGTCAGCTGGACCTCGGGATGGCGTCCGCTGGCCGGCAGCCACATCGTCGCGTACTCCGCTCGCATGAGGGCGCGGATGCGGCCGAGCAGGACGTCCGGGAGCGAGGCGTCGTTGCCGTGCTCCTGGACGGCGAGGGTCAGCTCGTAGACGTCAGCCAGGGTCCGGTGCTGGCGGAGAAAACCGACCAGATATCGGTACGCGAGAACGAGCGTCCCGACCAGAACGGAGAGCAGGACGATCGCCCAGGGCGTGGCCTCCACCGCGACGATGAAGACGCAGCCGATCGCGACGCTGATCGAGGCGGTGACGAGCGTCGGCAGGCCGGCGCGGAACGTCTCCTGACCCGCTTGCAACCCTTGGATGACGGTCATGACCGCCGCGAGGGCGAGCGACGCCACCAGGGCGCTCGTCATGGCGGCTGAGAAGAGGATGCCCCAGGTCCCGGGGCCGGCACCGCGGATAGGCGGCAGCGCCGCCACGACCAGAAGAGCGGCGCAGGTGGCGGCGGCCGACTTGGCGAGGTTGAAGGCGACCTTGGTGAAACCGATGCGGGAACGCAATTGGGGAAGCAGAGGCGCCAGCGTGGCGGCCAGGACAACCATCACAGGCGGCAAGTAGAAGATCGCCAGAACGAGTGGGATCTCCGAGACGACCACATAGAAGCTCTGCTTACGGATCGCGACGCTGAAGACGCCGACGTTCGCGAGGACGAGCCCGGCCGTGGCGATCAGGCCGCCCAGCCAGGACTCGTACCAATGGGGCTCTTTGACCCAGAACCACGCGACGCAGGCGAGCGCGAACATCGCCAGCGGATTGGTGATGAGCCAGGCGTACTGGGCCGACCGCGTCGGCCGTGCCGGATGCCCAGTCATCGCACTCCTCAGTCGATGGGACCGGTCCTGCGCGCAGGCACCCTGGGACGAGCGGTCAGCCCCAGTGCCAGTCGGCCTGGATCGCAGTCACCGACTGCTCCGCACCGGCCCCCGCCGTTCCGTACTCAGCGTTGGCGGCGGTGGCGCCACCGATCAACGCGGCGAGCACGAAAACCAAGCCTGCGAAGCGGCCCAGCTTCCTTGCAGACATGTTTGCTCCTGTACGAGAAAGACACCGCGGGTGGGGGGGTTCCATGATGGTGCCACACGCTGAGTACGTCAGACAGCGTCCGTGCGCCGGTCGAAGCCGCACATCCCGAAATCTTGGCTGAACGGCTGAGGTGCTGTCACGGCCGCAGCCCACATGATTGACGGCTTTGTGCCCGATTTAAGAGCACATGTGAGACCAATTCGCATGGTGCTGTCAGGCGACCTTGACGTCAAGGCGTCTTGACGACAAGGCTACTTACATGACCACTCCCGACGAACTCGAGCAGCAGCACACCCTCTCCACCGCCACAACGCGTTACGACGAGTTGAGGATGCGTGACGCGCTGGCCACGATGACGGAGGACAGTGACGCCACCCCGCTCACGCGGGAGGAAACCCTGGAGCTTCTCGCGCTGAGCGAGGTGGTCATCCGGAAGGCGGGGTACGGGCGCCAGGCGATGGTCCGTTCGGCGCGGGGCGCGGGGGCGTCCTGGACGCAGATCGGGGCGGCTCTGGGTACGAGCAAGCAGGCCGCCTGGGAGTCGCACAACCGCTGGATCGAGGACCAGGTGCGGCAGCACGAGCTGACGGGGTACCAGGGGTTCGACGAGGGGCAGGCGGACGCGGCTCGAGGGCTGGCCGGTCGCCCGGACTGATCCCCCGGGCGATCACCGCCGCTCGCCGGCCCGTCGCCGTTCGCGGCCGGGGCCGGTCAGTCGCTGGTCGCGGCCGGTGGCTGGCCGCTGGCTGCCGCCGGGAAGTCAGTCGCCGGTCGCGGCGGGGCGGTCCGTCCCGGCGGGCGGGTCAGTCGCCGGTCGCGGCGGGGCGGTCGGTCGCGCTGTACTGGGACCAGGAGCCCGGGTAGAGGCGGCCCGCGCCGAGGCCCGCGTGCTCCAGCGCGAGCAGGTTGTGGCAGGCGGTGACGCCCGAGCCGCAGTAGGAGATGACGTCGGCGCCTTCGCGTACGCCGACGGAGGCGAAACGGTCACGGAGCTGCGCCACGGGCAGGAAACGCCCGGTCTCGTCGAGGTTGTCGCGGCACGGGAGGCTGCGGGCGCCGGGGATGTGACCCGGTCGCGGATCCACCGGCTCGGTGTCGCCGCGGAAGCGGGCAGGGTCGCGGGCATCCAGCACCACGGCGGCGCCCGTCGCGGCATCGTCGATGTCGGCCAGCCGGTCGTCCGGCCACGGCCGGGGCGTGAAGACCGCGGGGGCTGGGCTGGTCGGGCCGCTCACCAGCTCTCCCTCGTACGCGGTGAGCCCGCCGTCCAGCAGCGCGGCGTCATGGTCCGTGGCGCGCAGCATCCACACGAGCCGCGCCGCGATCACTCCGCCGGCGTCGTCGTACGCGATCACGGTTCTGTCGTCGCCGATGCCCGCAGCGGCCATGCCCTGGGCGAAGACCTCGGGATCGGGAAGGGGATGCCGGCCGTCGGCCGGAGAGGCGTGCCGGGCCAGCCAGCGGTCCAGATCGACGAAGACCGCGCCCGGCAGATGACCCTTCTCGTACGCTTCACGGCCGGAGCGGCCGTCGAGATACCAGCGCACGTCGGCGAGCACCACCCGGTCCCGGTGCTCCTGCAGCCACTGCACGTCGACGACCGGACCGATCACGCCGCTCCCCTATCCCTCTTCCGTCCGCTGACCGCGGCTTCTCGCAGCGCGACTTCGCGTTTGTCAGCGGTAGTTGGTGAACTGCAGGGCGACGCCGAAGTCCTCGGCCTTGAGCAGGGCGATCACGGCCTGCAGGTCGTCGCGCTTCTTGCCGGTGACCCGCAGCTGATCGCCCTGGATCTGCGCCTGCACACCCTTCGGGCCCTCGTCGCGGATCTTCTTGCTGATCGCCTTCGCCTTGTCCGTCTCGATCCCCTCGATCACCTTGCAGTCGATCTTGTAGGTCTTCCCGGACTGCCGCGGCTCGCCCGCCTCCAGCGACTTCAGCGAGATGTTCCGCTTGACCAGCTTCTCCTTGAAAACCTCCAGCGCGGCGGAAACCCGCTCCTCGGTCTCCGACGTGATGGAGACGCCGTTATCCCCCGACTTCGCGATGGAGGTGCCGGTCCCCCGGAAGTCGAACCGGGTGCCGAGCTCCTTCTCCGCCTGGTGGAAGGCGTTGTCCACCTCCTGGCCGTCGACCTTGCTCACGATGTCGAACGACGGGCTGGCTGCCATGATCAGACTCCTGCTGCTGGGCCACGTATCGATGTCCGCGGAGGCCGCGCAAGGGCCCCCGACATGCCGACCGTACCCGGTTGTGGATCCGGCCGACGGTATGGCTATCCTGTTGTTCGCTGCCGCGGGAAACCGTGGCGGCCATGCCCAGGCGGGTTGCCCGAGCGGCCAATGGGAGCGGACTGTAAATCCGTCGCGAAAGCTACAGAGGTTCGAATCCTCTACCCGCCACAGGCAAGCAGAACGGCCCCGTGAGCTGCGGAAACGCGCTCCGGGGCCGTTTTCGTCGAGTCCAGCTCGATCCAGCCGAGTCCGGCTCGTTGCCAGTGGCTGTGGGCGGGAGGGCGGCCACCATCCCAGAAGCCCGAGACCTCTGCCGGAGGCACGCCCGGACCTGAGATCGTTCCCAGATGCGCGAACTCGATCCGCTGGTACACGAGGAGAGCCGATGCGGGTCGGTGGCCGACGCTCTCCGACATCGAAGCGGCCCGCTGTGCCGGAGCCGCCGCGATCGGGTACGCCAACGGGCCCGGGAAGGTAGACGCGTTCGCGGGATCAGACATCGTCGTCATCACGTCGATGGAGAGATCACCGGCGTTTTGTCTCCAGCGTCCCCCTTGTCCTCGCTTCCCCGGCAAGGACTGAGCTGCCAGACCGAGGGCACGGCGCGGGTGCTGGTGTCCCCTGGCCTCGGCGGCGGCGGACCGAGTTAGCCCAGGATTCGGGCCATCAGCGGGCCATTACGGCGGCCAGCTGAGGCCACTTTAGGCCACTCGACCTCTCGCCGCGCTGCCCGAAAAGTGATCACAGGGTGCCTTGTCGCTGCCCCGGCAGGGGAAAAGCCCGAGGCTCCTCCCTCAGCAGCTAACGCGAATTCGGCCTTGCGGAAATGCGGGCACGGAATTCGTAGCGAAAATCTTGAACCGGATCGACTAATTTCGTCTTATTCGTGAGAGTATGAAAATCGTTGACAGATTCGCGAGCGAAGTTTTCACGCAACATCGTCCGCAAGAACCGCACCGACTTCGGGAGGCATGCGATGGCACGGCCACAAGATCTGGTGTGCGAGAAGTGCAAAGCCAGGCACACGGGCAGCTGGAGCGCGAAGCTATGCCCGGATTGCGCCAAGAAGAGCGGGCAGAAATCCCCTGAGCTCCACGACGGACTGAGCTGATCGACGTTCAGCCACGCCCGGCGGAAGGAGGTTCACGACACGCATGGGAATCCCGATGGACACAAACGCTTTGTCGATATTATTTGAAAGAATAGGCGAATTACAGCACGGCATTGACGACGGCACCATATCGGTGCACGACGGGTCGGAACAGATTCTCGCGCTCTGGAAGAAGGTTGTCGCAGTCTTGCCCCCTGGAAACGGCCATGTTCGAGAAGGCTTGGCAGCCTGGATCATGACCAACTGGGCGACTGCACAGCAGCAATACGGAGACTCCGCGTCTGAACAGTGGAGGCAGTTCCTGGAAAGGCTGGACAAGGTCCAGTAGAGGCCGTCCTCGTTCCTCTTTACGGCCGCGGCGTCGTGTCGGGCCGGCGCGACGATCCCGGATGAGCCGGGTCGTCGGCGCCGGCGATCCGCATTTCGTCGGGGCGACCGTGGCCGTCGGGAAGGGTCTGCACCTGACCTGGCGCCGGGACCTCGCCGTTCTACGGGAGGGGGCGGGCGAGGGTCAGGGCCTGGAAGTGGAAGCCGTGGTCGATGGTGTGGAAGTCGACCAGGTCGAATGCTTCTGAGGCGTAACGGAGGAGGCTTTCGTCCGAGCGGAATGCGAAGAAGCGGCCGTCTTCCTCCATGATGCCTTCCGAGTCTGCTCCTCCGTATAGGCCGACGAAGAACAGGCCGCCCGGCTTGAGGACTTCGCGTACGGCACGGAAGGCGGCGGGCAGGGTTTTGTCGGGTACGTGGAGCAGGCAGTTCAGTGACCACACCGCGTCGAAGGCCGCTGGGGCGAAGCCGAGGTGGAGGACGTCGCGTACCTCTGCTGTCAGGCCTTTTTCGCGGCAGCGGGCGACGTGTTCGGGTGCGATGTCCACGGCGGTGACCTTGAGGCCCTGGTCCGCGAAGTAGGCGCTGTCCTGGCCTGTGCCCGCTCCCAGGTCCAGCAGGGTGTTCGCCTCGATGGCTTGGAGGCGGTCCAGGAACGCGCCGCGCTCCTCCAGCTTCCACGATTGTTTCGCCGTCGCCTCGCGTTGGGCGGCGCGCGCGTCGTAGATGGTTCTCAGGCTGCTGACCACGTCGTCGTAGCTCATCGATACCTCCCTCCTCAGGGTGGCTCACCGGGCGGCGGATGTCGCGCTTGACGGGCTGGGGAACGTGGCGAAGGTCATGCGGTCCGTGCCGCCTGCCGGGGGTACGCGTCGAGCTACGGTCGGCGGGTGAGTCGCGTACCTTTGTCCGTCCTTGACCTTGCCACCGTGCGTGAGGGTCACGACAGTGCCGATGCTCTCCGGGGCACGACGGAGATCGCCCGGGCCGCCGACGAGCTCGGGTATTCGAGGTTCTGGGTGGCTGAGCATCACAACATGCCGGCCGTGGCGTCGACCTCTCCTCCCGTGCTCATCGCTCACGTGGCGGCGAGCACGCAGCGGATCCGGGTCGGTTCCGGGGGCGTGATGCTGCCCAACCACATGCCGTTCGTGGTGGCCGAGCAGTTCGCGCTGCTGGAGGCGCTGCACCCGGGCCGGATCGACCTCGGCATCGGGCGGGCGCCCGGCACCGATCAGGCCACCGCCACCGCTCTTCGCGGGGTGTCGCCGCATCTGACGGTCGAGCAGTTCCCCGACCACCTCGGCATGGTGCTGGCGCTGCTCGGCGACGACCGGGTCGCGCCGGAGCGGATCGAGCGGCTCAAGGCCACGCCCGCGCCCGCGAGTTACCCCGAGGTGTGGATGCTCGGGTCGTCGACGTACGGGGCTCAGGTGGCTGCCGCGCTCGGGCTGCCTTTCTGTTACGCGTACCACTTCGCCATGAGTTCCGATGTGGACACCGCCGCGCGCCTGTACCGGACGGGGTTCAAGCCGTCGCCGCGATTCCCCGAGCCGCACCTGATGATCAGTGCCTCGGTGATCGCCGCGGAGACGACCGAGGAGGCGCAGTTCCTGGCCGGCCCGAGCCGGATCATGGCTTTGAGCCTGCGTACGGGACGGCTGGGCCCGATCGTGTCGCCCGAGACCGCCGCGACGCGTGAGCTGTCCGATCTGGACCGGGCCGTGCTCGACCAGCTTCCCGGCACGCAGTACGCGGGGACGGCCGACGAGGTCGTGGCCGGGCTGGACGCGCTGGTCGAACGCACCGGCGCCGCCGAGTTGATCCTCGCCGGCACGGTGTACGACCCGGCCACCCGGCGGGACTCGCTGGCCCGGATCGCCAAGGCCTGGGGCCTCTGACTTATCCACATCACGGCCCGCGGCACGCCGGCCTGTGGATAACCGGGTTCGCCGACGCGGCAACTTTGCCAGAATCGGCGCCATGGTCTGGCACATCACGAAGGACGTCGACGACTTCCTCGACCGGGCGGGCGGCTTCCTCCGCGCACGCCCGGTGGAGAACACGGTGCTGCTGACGATCGCTGACACCGTACGAGTGCACGGGCCGGGCGCCTACGGGTCCGAGGCGCCGGTGTTCGGGTGGCGGGACGGCGAGGAGGCGGCTTTCCTGCGTACGCCACCGCGCGAAGCGTTGTTGTCCGCGATGTCCCCGGAGGCGGCCGCCGAGCTTGCCGGAGTTCTGTCCGAAGCGGTTCTGCCCGGCGTCATCGGACCGGACGCGACCGCTGACGCCTTCGCCGCCGAGTGGGAGCGACTCACGGGCTCCGGCTCGCGGGTGCACAAGAAACAGCGGCTCTACCGGCTCGGCGCCCTCGTCCCGCCGACGTCCCCGGCGAAGGGCTCGGCTCGCGTGGCGGGCAGCGCCGACCGTGACCTGCTCATCGACTGGATGGCGGCCTTCTACCGGGAGGTCGGCGAGGAACCGCACCAGGTCGAGGAGTTCATCGACGACAAGCTGGCGCACGACGGCATGCTTCTGTGGGAGCTCGACGGGCGTCCGGTCTCGATGGGCGGCACGACCCGGCCGGAGTCCGCGATGGTGCGGATCCAGGCCATCTACACGCCGCGTGAGCACCGGGGTCAAGGGTTCGCCGGTGCGGTCACCACGGCCCTGAGCCAGGCCGCGCTCGACGCCGGGATGTCGCACGTCCTGCTGTTCACCGATCTTGCCAACCCCACCTCGAACGCCCTGTACCAGCGACTGGGCTATGTACCTCTGGAGGACCGCAGCATGGTGGAATTCATCGCATGAGCCGGATCTTGCAGGTCAACATCGCCGTGCCCGAGGACAGCAACGCCAAGAACGTCGGCCGGACCGGGATCAACAAGCAACCGGTCACGCACCCGGTGGCCGTCCGGGCACCGGGCCCCAAGGGAACGCTGCCGCCGGAGCAGGCGAGCGGGCTGGCGGGCGACCAGATCTTCGACATCAAGAACCACGGCGGGGACGATCAGGCGGTCTACGCGTACGCACGGGAGGACTACGACTGGTGGGAGAAGGAGCTCGGGCGTGAGCTGCCGGGCGGGCTCTTCGGCGAGAACCTGACCACAGTGGACGTCGAGGTCGGCGGGGCCGTGCTCGGGGAGAAGTGGCGGGTCGGCGAGACGCTCGTGCTCGAGACGACGTTCGGGCGCATTCCCTGTGCCACGTTCCAGTGGAAGATGCAGGAGCCGCGGTGGGTGAAGCGGTTCGCCGCCGAGAACCGGCCGGGGGCGTACCTGCGGGTGGTGACGCCGGGCGACGTCCAGGTGGGCGACTCGGTGACCGTCGTGGAGCGGCCGGAGCACGGCGTGACGATCGCGGAGAGCTTCCGGGCATGGATGCATGAGCCGGAGCTGCTCCCGGAGTACCTGGGAAGGGACGGGGTCCCTGAGCGTTTCAAGGCCGAGATTCGTCGCAGGCTCGGGCGTGCGGGCTGACCTGCCCGTTCATTGACGGTTTCCGTGGAGGGAGAGTCAGATGGCCGATCAGATAGTCGAGCGTGGCGGGGTGCCCGTGCTCGTGTGCGACGCCGATGGTGCCCCCGTCGCGGGACCGCAGGACGCGCTCGATCTGATCGGTGCGGCGTACGCGGGCGCCGAGGTCGTGGCGATCCCCGCGGAGCGGCTCGATGCGAGCTTCTACCGGCTGAGCACGGGCGTGGCCGGCGAGATCATGCAGAAGTTCGTGAACTACCGGATCCGGCTCGCCGTCGTGGGTGACATCTCGGCTCACGTGGCGGAGAGCGGGGCGCTTCGTGACCTGGTTCGCGAGACGAACAAGGGCAAGCAGGTGTGGTTCGTGAAGGACTTGCAGGAGCTCGACGACCGCCTCGGGTGAGGGCGGCAACGCGGGAACGGCCCAGAGGACGGTTGAGCCCTCGTGCCTGATGAGGTGATCGGGCACGAGGGCTGACAATCGATGGTCGCCGCGGCGGGGAACGCTACAGCGGCTGCCAGAGGGCTGCGACGTTCGGGGGTTCCCAGGTCACGAGCGAGGTGTGGGCGATGCGGCACTGGTAACGCTTGCCGTCGTACGTGACGATCTGGCCCAGCTGGTAGGCCACGTTCGGGGCCCAGGCGGCGCCGGCCGGCGGGGCCGTGGTCGTCGGGCGGGTCGCCGGCGGGGTCGTTGTCGGCGCTGTGGTGGGTGCCGTGGTCGGCGGGGTGGTGGGAATGGTCGTCGGCGGGCGGGTTACGGGGGTGGTGGTCGGCGGGGCAGGTGGGGTGGTTGCCGTGCAGTCGTCCGCCGGGGCGATGGAGTCCGTGTGGGTTGTGCCCGCCGAGCGGTACGACGCGATCGCCGCGTTCGCCTGGGCCGGGGTCAGGACCTGGCGCTTGGCGTGGAAGACGTAGTCGATCGACTCCTGCCAGACCGAGGTGGCTCCCGCCGACCGGCCCGCGAGGTCGATGAACCACTGGTTGAAGTCGATGGACATCTTCTGCCTCGGGTAGACCTTGCCCGAGTGGTCGCCGACGAGGGCGCCGTCGATGTAGTACTTCACGTGGCCGTCGGCGACCGTGGCCATGACGTCGTGCCAGCCCGCGATGCTCCTGGCCTGCTGGCTGTGCTGGTTGTCGGCGTACCAGGGGTCGGCCACGTACGTGTACCAGGTGGTCTGGTAGTTGATCGGTCCGGCCTCGCCCCAGCCGCCGTTGGGCAGGTACTCCGAGAAGTCCATCTCCGAGTAGAGCGGGTCCTTCGGGGCTGCCAGCGGCGAGATCGTGTAGAACGTCTGGTTCACGTGGTCGCCGTCGGGGCCGGTGGACGGCGCGTCGGCGAACTTGATGCGGGCGAGGTAGGTGCCCTCGAGGAAGCGGCGGTTGCTCTGCGAGAACTCGGCGTGCGACGTGCCGGCCGCGGTGCCGTTCGTCTTGGCGGTGAGCTGCGCTACCCGCTGACCGTCCACGGTCGGGAAGGACACGTTGTCGGCCAGCCAGCTCGCGCCCGGTACGCCTGGCCCGCCCGCCTGGCCGCGGATGCTCCAGCCGCGCTGGGACAGCGCTGGGTCCGTACGGGAGGAGTAGCTGAAGTCGTCGAACAGCGCGCCGCATGCGGTGGCCGCGCTGCTGCTCGGGGCGGCGGCGATGCCGTAGGCGAGCGCGCCCGCGGTGGCGGCGAGCGTGGCGCCGACGGTGATGGTGCGTTTCCGGCCCATGGGGGAAGGGCCTCCTCGGGTATCGGGGATGTTTACCAGTGGTCAACACACAACCCGGCGGTAGTGGTGATCGTCAATAGTCGTGACCTGTGGTCCGGCTTAAATCACGGCCTGCTGGAATGGCCAGTGGACAAGATGGACAAGCCCGCGCGGACCCGGCAGAGTGCAGACCACCGGTGGAGGGCGGTGGGGATGCGGCGGGGCGAGGTTCAGGAACGGTTGCGCGAGCTGATCGCGAGCTTGCCGCCCGGCGATGCGCTGCCCTCCGAGCGGGACCTCAGCGGCGCGCTGGGTGCTTCCCGGCCGACGATCCGGGCCGCCATCGAGGAGCTGGCCCGCGAGGGTCTTCTGGTACGCCGGCACGGCCGCGGCACGTTCACCGGCCCGCCCAAGATCTCGCAGGAGGTGCCCTCGACGGCGTACCTGCCGCCCGCGGAGGGTGACTGGGCCAGCGAGGTGCTGGAGTTCGGCGTGGTGCCGGCGGGTCCGCGGCTGGGGTCGCGGATGCGGGTGTCGCCCGGCGCCGAGCTGGTTCGGGCGTTGCGCCGGCGGATCGTCGACGGCGGGGTGATCGCCCTGGAGGAGATCCATATTCCTTGTGCCGTCGCCCCGGGCCTGGCGCGGGACGACTTCGCCGCCGGGTCGCTCTACCGTCAGCTGCGCGATCGGCATGGGGTGGTTCCGGCCGAGGCGCTGCAGACCACCGAGCCGACGGTGACGGATGCCGCCGAGTCGCGGCTGCTCGGGGTGCCGCTGCACTCCCCCGCCCTGCTCTTCGAACGCACCACCCGCGATGGGGACGGCCGCATCATCGAGTTCGCCCGGTCGGTGTACCGGGGCGACCGGTACCGCATCACCCAGCATCTGAAGCTGGGCCCCGAATCCGGCTGACCCGCGAAGACGGTGTGACCGATCCGGCCGCCCATCCGGTCCTATCAGCAGAGGGCCGAGCCCAGCGGGGGCCGGACCGGACAGCGAGGAGAACCGGTGGACGCGGATCTGCGGCAGCATTTCGACCGGGCGGTCACCGACGACCCCGGCGCCGACCCCGGCGAGATCGCGCTCGCCGCCATCGCCGAGGGCGGACGGATCCGCCGGCGGCGCCGGCAGCTGGCGGGTGCCGGGGTGGCTGCCGGAGTGGTGGCTCTGCTGGCCGTGGTCGGTGGCGTGAGCCTCCGGTCGGAGCCGACAGGGCCGGCGGGCCCTCCGATGACGGTTGCGGCGGCGATGATGCCGGTGGCGGCGCCGTCCTGCTCGGAGAAGCCGGTGGAGAGCGATGCCAGTGACGTTGCGATCTTCCTGGGTACCGAGGCGACCGATCCGCAGCGCTCGGCGGTGGGGGCGGCGCTGCGCGGGGATCCGCGGGTCGCGGAGCTGCAGTTCGAGAGCCGCGAGCAGGCCTGGGAACGGTTCCGCGCGTTGTGGGCGGACAGCCCGGACTTCGTCGAGGCGGTCAGCCCGAGTCAGCTGCCCGAGTCGTACCGCCTGCGGATGGTGGACCCGTCGCAGTACCGGGGCTTTGTGACGGCGTACGCCGCGATGGACGGCGTCGAGCAGATCGTCGGCCGGGTGTGCCCGGTGAGCGCCCCGATCGGCGGCGTCCAGTGACGGACACCGTGACCACGCCCCGGCCGGTGGACGGCGGCGCCCCGGCCGGGTGGGGTGCCGGCCGCCGCCGGACGAAGGCCGCCCGGGACGAGGAGTTCACGGCGTTCGTGGAGTCCGCCGCCACCCGGCTGCGGCGCAGCGCGTACCTGATGTGCCGGGACTGGCATCTCGCCCAGGACCTGACCCAGCAGACCTTCGCCAAGATGTACGCCTCCTGGGACCGGATCCGCACCGGCACGAACCCCGAGGGCTACAGCCGGCGGGTGCTGATGAACCTCGTCTTCGACCAGCAGCGGCGGCGCAGCGGCTCCGAGGTCGTCCTGGCGGACCTGCCGGACCGGCCGGACGGCGCGGCGGCCGGCACGCCCGAGTTGCGCCTCGCCCTGGTCGACGCGCTGGCCACCCTGTCCGTCGAGGACCGGGCCGTGCTGGTGTTGCGGCACGCCGAGGACCACAGCGTCGACACGGTGGCCACGATTCTCGGCGTCTCCGGGTCGGTGGTGAAGATGCGCACCGCCCGGGCCCTGGCCCGCCTGCGTTCCCTGCTCGGCGAGGACTTCGTCGACGGCTGAGCCGCAGCGCTAGCCGGCGAGTGCCTCGCGCAGGCGCTCGTCGGCCTGCCGGTCGGCGCGGGCTATCGGGCCCCTGGGCAGGGCCGCGACCGCCGCCGCCAGCATGAGGACCGTGCCGGCGAAGACGAAGGACCAGGGCAGGCCGCCCGGCTGGTCGACGATCACCCCGGCCACCGCGCCGCCCGCTGCGCTGCCCCCGACGGACACGGTCACCACCCAGGTGTACGCCTCGTTCAGCATCGCCGCGGGCGCGAGGCGTCCCACCAGGTTGTTCTCGACCGTGAGCGCGGGTGCGATCGTGGCGCCGCCCACGACGAGGGCCACGCCGAGCGCCGGCGGGCCGGGCATGACCGCGAGGACCAGGAAGCTGACCGAGACCGCCGCGAGGAGCCAGGCGAACTGGCGTGCCAGGGCCATCGCGGGCCGGCGGGTGCCGAACCAGATGCCGCCGATCGCGCTGCCGATGCCCCAGACGCCGAGCAGGATGCCGCCGAGGCCGTCGCCGCCGCCGTGCCGGTTGGCGTACGCGGGAACGATCACCCCCGCCGCCCCGAACGCGATGCCCAGCGCGGCGACGCAGAGCAGCAGCACCGGGAAGCCGTCGGCCTTGAGCGGGCCCAGCCCGCGCGCCCCCTCGGCGGACCCGTGCCGCGTCCAGTGCCGCATGATCGGCAGCAGTGCGACCCGGACCGTCCCGCCCAGCGTGGCCACCGCCGCGAAGCCGATCGCCACCGCCGGGTCGTGCGCGACCACGACGAACGCCGCGACCAGCATCGGGCCGAGCACGAAGACGAGTTCGAACAGGGACGTCTCGGCCGCCATCGCCGCGGCGCGCAGGGCGTGGTGGCCCGTGCCGGGGGCGGTCGCGTCGGTCCAGGCCCTGCGGATCGCGGCGCTCAGCGGCGGGTACGTGGCCCCGGCCAGCGCCGCCGCCACGACGATCACCGGCAGGGCCGCCGCGCCGCCACGGCTGGCGAGGATGAGCCCGGCGAGCGCGACGGGGTGCAGGACCGCGGTGAGCAGCAGGACGGGCGTGGGACCGATCCGGTCGGCGATGCGCCCGGCGACAGGGCTGACCGCCGCGCCCGCGAGCGCGTACAGGCCGCCGGCGAGGCCCGCGGCGGCGTACCGGCCGGTGGCCTGCTGCACCAGGAGGAGCAGGGCGAGCGGGGTCATGCCGATGCCGAGGCGGGCGAGGATGCCGACGACGAGCAGGACCCGGCCGCCCGGCATACGCCAGACGCCGAGGTACTGACGCAACGCGGTCATGGTCCTCCTCCCGGGTCAGGCGAAACGAGCGCCGGCTCGCGGCGTGACGGCGGTCGATGGCCGGAGTGACGGCGATCATTGGCCGGCGTGCCGGGCGGCGATCGGGGCGTAACGAGCGAAAGCCGCCTCCGACCCTAACTGTCGGAGGCGGCTCGGCTACCGGGTTGTGAGGCGGCACTCAGCGCTGGAACTGCACCGGACCGTTGCCCGTGATCGCGGCCAGCTGGTGCAGGCGCTTGATGCGCTCGGCCATCGGCGGGTGCGTCGAGAAGAGCCCCGCGATGCCGCCGCTGCGCAGCGGGTTGGCGATCATCAGGTGCGCCGAGGTGGCCAGCTGACCCTCGGCCGGCAGGGGCATGCGCTGGGCGCCGTACTGAATCTTCTCGAGGGCGCTCGCCAGGGCGAGCGGGTCCCGGGTCAGGGTGGCTCCCGAGGCGTCCGCCTGGTATTCGCGGTTGCGGCTGATGGCCAGCTGGATGATCGACGCCGCGAGCGGGCCGAGGATCAGCATGAGCAGCAGCGCGGCCGGGTTGGGGCCGTCGTCGTCGTCCGACCCGCCGAGCGGCAGGAAGATCGCGAGCTGGGCGGCCATCGTGACGATGCCGGCCAGGGCGGCGGCGACGCTGGAGATCAGGATGTCGCGGTTGTAGACGTGGGACAGCTCGTGGCCGATGACGCCGCGCAGCTCACGCCGGTCGAGGAGCTGGGTGATGCCCACGGTCACCGCCACGGCGGCGTTACGCGGGTTGCGGCCGGTGGCGAACGCGTTGGGCTGCAGCGCGGGGCTCACGTACAGGCGGGGCATCGGCTGGCCCGCGTCCGTGGCCAGCTCGCGGACGATTTGGTAGAGCGCGGGGAACTCCGCCTCGGTGACCGGCCGCGCGCGCATGGCCCGCAACGCGAGCTTGTCCGAGAAGAAGTAGGTGCCGGCGTTCATCGCCAGCGACAGGACGACGGCGAAGACCAGGCCGCCGCTTCCGCCGAGCCAGTATCCGACGGCGAGAATCATGGCGGTGAGCAGACCCAGCAGAGCGGCCGTCTTGAGGCCGTTGTGATGGCTGTGCATTGATGACTCCTTCAGCACGCGGGCCGGTGGGCCCACGTCTGATGAAACATCGCCGCGCCGGGAAATCATCCGGAGGTGACTGTGAGTTGGCTGAGCGGCTGCGGTGCGTTCAGTAGTTCACGTCGTAGTCGCGGATCCGCTCGGTGTGGCTCGTGCCGTCGCTGAGGGTGATGCTGACCCGGGGATTCGTCGAGCCGTTGAAGCCGGTCTCATCCATGAGCAGCCCCCACAGGTTGTCCGGCTCGCGCTGCGGCCACCAGGCCGTGAAGCGACCGTTCGTGACCGTGGCGCGCACCCGTCTGCCCTGGGCTTCGAAGACGACGCCGGTGACCTTGGAACCGGCCTTGCCCGCGACCATGAACTGGGTGCTCGACAGCCCTCCGGACGTCTTCAGCACCCCGATCGTGGCGAGACCGTCCGCGGGTGGCGTCTCGGCGAGGGGGCCGGACATCGACTCGTTCTCCCCGTCGACGAAGTCCGGCGAGGGGGCGGTCGACCTGAGGCACTGCGCCTCACCGTCCGCGGACGCCAGGTAGGTCATCACCCAGGAGCCGCGTACCTCGACGACCTGGGGTTGGTAATCGCCGAGCGGGACACGGGTCCACCCCGCGCACTCCTTCGCGTAGCGGGCGGCCTCCTGCGCCGTGGCCGGGCGCGGGTCGGCGTCCCAGGTGGCGAAGGCCGCGTCGTCGGCACCGAGGATGGGGGCGACGACGAGCCCCGCGACCGCCACGACCGCCACCAGGGCGTATCGGGCGGCGTGCGTGCGGCGAACCGGGCGGAGGGGCGTGGCGGAGGGCCCGGTCGCGGTCACGCGGGCCAGCGTGGCCATGGCGCGTGGCGATCGGGCGAGGTCGTCGGGAACGTCACGCGCCGGGTCGTGGCGGCGGAGCTGGTCGTCGAGGGTCATCACACGAATCCCTTCTCGCTGCGGGCGGTGGGCGCCGCAGCGTCCGAAGGAGTGCCGAGGTGGTGCCGGAGGAGGCCGCGGGCGCGGCTGAGGCGGATCCGGAAGGCCACCGGGGAGATGCCCAGCACCCGGGCGGCCTGAGCGCCGGTCAGCCCTTCCCACACCGACAGGCTCAGGGCCTCCTGGTGCGGCGCGCTGAGCCGGGCCCAGGCGTTCGCCAGGTCCACCGAGGTGGCGACGAGATCGTCGTGCTCGAGCGTCTGCCCGTCCAACGCAGCCTGACCGGCAATCCGCACCGACAGCGCCTGCCCGCGGGAATCGGACCGCCGCTGGGCCAGGAGCAGGTGCCGGGTGATGCCGAAGAGCCAGGCGCGGGCCTCGCCCAGCTCGCCGGGGAGGTCGCTCAGGCGCTGCCACGCCACCGTGAACGCCTCGGCCGCGAGATCCTCGGCCTGGTCGGGCGGGTGTCCGCGCCGGATGACGAACCGTACGAGGTCGGCGTACGTGTGCGCGTACACCTGCTCGTACTGTTCCCGTGTCTCTGCCACACCTGTTACATGTCGATCGCAGCGCGGGTGTTTCAGCCGTTGAGGAAGTCGAAGATCGCCTGTGGCGCGAAGCCGAGCACCACCGTGACCACCGCCGCCACCGCGATCGCCGCCGCCACGGGTCGCGCCACGGCGATCCGGGGGTGGGTAGCCGCCCGCAGCAGGTCCGGGTCGGCCACCGCGACCGGGCCGGCCTGCACCGGGCCGGTCAAGTGGACGCCGACGGGGTCCGGCGCCGTGTAGAGCAGCGCGGCGGCCCGGACGTAGTACGCCAGGGCGATCACCGCGTTGATCGCGACCACGCCGGCGAGCCAGCCCCAGTTCGCCGAGATGAGCGACTGCACGATCGCGACCTTGGCGAACAGCCCGGCCAGGCCCGGGGGCAGGCCCGCCAGCCCGGCCACGGCCAGGACGAACGCGGCCGCCAACCACCTGTTGCGCCGGCCGGCACCGCGGTAGTCGTCGAGGTCGCCGCCGTCCGTACCGGGGGCGCGGAACGCGGTGATCACGCTGAACGCGAGGAACTCGAGCGCGACGAAGAACACCGCGTACGCCAGGGCCGCGTCGATGCCGACCGCCCCCGCCGCCAGCGGCGCGATGATGTAGCCGGCCTGCGCGACCGACGACCACGCCAGCAGGCGGACCATCCGGGTCTGGCGCAGCGCGACCAGGTTGCCGACCGTCATCGTGAGCACGGCCAGCACCGCGACCAGCGGTCCCGTGTCGAGCCGCTGGACGACCGCGGCCAGCGCGAGCACGCCGCCGAGCTTCGAGGCCGTCGAGAGGTACGCGGCCACCGGCACCGGCGCGCCGTCGTACGTGGCCGGCGCCCAGGCGTGCAGGGGAACCGCCGCGACCTTGAACGCGAAGCCCACCACGACCATCGCCGCGCCGACCGCCGCCAGCGACCGGAACTCCCCCGAGCCCACGGTCAGTGCCGAGAGGTGCAGCGCGCCGGTGGCGGCGTACAGGAGGGCGGCGCCGAGCAGGGCCACGGCCGTGGACACGACGCTGACCAGGAAGAACGTGACCGCGGCCGAGGTGCCGGCGCGGGACCCGCGGACGCGTCGGAGCCCGACCAGCACGTACAGCGGGAGGGTGAGCGTCTCCAGGCCGACGATCAGCGTGATGAGGTCACCGGCGTACGCGACGACGACCCCGCCGGTCATCGAGCAGGTGAGCAGGAAGCTGAACTCGCCCCGCGGCGCGAGCCCCATGCGCAGTGCCGGCGTCGACAGGGCCAGCACCCCGGCCGTCAGCGCGGCGAAGATCACCGTGGTCAGGGCGGCCCGCGGCGTCGTGATCCACGAGCACAGGTCGCCGCTGCAGAACGTCGACGGGCGGCCCGGCACGGCCAGCGCGCAGACCGCCGTACCGATGCTCCCGAGGATGCCGGCGAGCACCTGGAACCGGGCGAACGCCAGGTCGGCGACGAGCACGAGCAGCGCCGTGCCGGCCGCGGCGTACAGCGGGAGCAGGGCGACGTGGTTGACGGCCTGGGTCATCGCAGCGCTCCGGTCAGGGCGGCCACCGGGTCGGCGGTGGCGGCGAGCACGAGCGCCGGCACCAGGCCGACCGCCAGCGCGAGCAGGACGAGCGGCGCCCACGCGATCCACTCCGGGCGCGAGATCGCCGGGAAGCCGGTCACCGCCTCGGTCGCCGGGCCGTGGGTCACCCGGCGCAGCAGCCGCATGAAGTACGCCGCGGTGAGCGCACCGCCGATCGCCGCCACCACCGCCAGCGTGATCCACAGGGCGCCGCCCCGCTCGACCGCGGCAACGACCGCGAAGGCCTCGCCCCAGAACCCGGCCAGCCCGGGCAGGCCCAGCGAGGCGATCGCCGCGAAGCCGAGCAGGCCGGCCAGCCGCGGCGCGGTCTCCCGCAGGCCGCCGAGGGCGCCGAGGTCGCCGGTGTGTGCCCGGTCCTTGATCGCCCCGGCCAGGAAGAACAGCAGACCGGTGATCACGCCGTGCGCCACGTTGCCGATCAGCGCGGCCTGCACGCCGGTCACGGTCAGGGTGGCGATGCCGAGCAGGACGAAGCCCATGTGCCCGACGCTGGAATACGCGATCAGCCGCTTCAGCTCGGTCTGCCGCAGGCACACCAGCGACCCGGCGATGATCGCGGCGGCCGCCAGGACGCCCAGCACCGGCGCGGCCCAGGCGGCACCCTCGGGCGCGACGCCCACGCCGACCCGGATGAGGCCGTACGTACCCATCTTGAGCAGGACGCCGGCGAGGATCACGCTGCCGACGGTGGGGGCCTCGGTGTGCGCGTCCGGCAGCCACGTGTGCAGCGGCCACAGCGGCGCCTTCACCGCGAAGGCCACCGCGAACAGGGCGAACGCCACCTGCTGCGTCGTGCGGGAGAGCCCGTAACCGCCGGCGAGGGCGAGCAGGTCTCCGGTTCCCGCCGCGACGACTACGGTGAAGACGCCAAGCAGCAGCAGCACCGAGCCGAACAGCGTGTACAGCACGAACTTGCGGGCCGCCCGCCGCCGGTCCGCGCCACCCCAGCCGGCGATCACGGCGTACATGGGCAGCAGCACGACCTCGAAGAACACGAAGAACAACACCAGGTCGAGCGCGAGGAAGGTACCCAGGATGCCGACCTCGAGGACCAGGAGCAGGGCCGCGAGCGTACGCCCGGAGCCTCCGGCCGGCACCTTCCACACCGTGTACGCGCAGCACAGCAGCGTCAGCAGCCCGGTCAGCACGACCAGCGGGTACGAGACGCCGTCCACGCCCAGGTGGAACTCGATGCCCAGCGACGGCACCCACGGCGCCTGCACCTCCGCCCACGGCACCACCGGAACGGCGCCCGAAGCGGAGTAGTCCGTCCAGCCGACGTCCCGCGACGAGGGGAGCGCCAGCAGGAGCGTCGCCACGAACGTGACCGCGGCGAACACCGTGGCGACGACCCGCGCACCCCGGTCCAGGCGGGTGGGCAGCAGGGCGACCACGACGGCACCGGCCGCGGGGAGCACGAGCGCGGCGATCAGCAGCACCTGCAGGGCGGCCGGGACGCCGGGAGGGTCCATCATGACGCGGCTCCGTAGATGGCGGCGACGACGCCGAGCAGCAGCGCGCCGGAGAAGACGGCGACGGCCGCCCGGGGCAGCGCCGCCCGGTGGGCCGCGGCGAGCACGGTGCCGAGACGAGTCGTCGAGGTGCCCGCGCCCTCCACGGCCGCGTCGACGACCTTCTCGTCCACGAGACGGACGGCACCGGCGAACGCGCGTACCGGGCGTACCACCAGAAGGTTCTGGATCTTGTCCAGGTGGAAGCCGGCGGCGAACAACGGCCGGGACCGGCCGAGAGCCCGCGCCGGGTCCACGCCCGGGCCGGTGTGCCAGAGCCACCACGCGCTGCCCGCGCCGAGCATGAGCAGGACCAGCGGCAGCACGATCGAGACGCTCAGGTGCGGCGGCTCGAGCTCCAGGGCGGACCGGAAACCGGGCAGGAACGCGGCCAGGCCCAGCAGGACGGCCGGCACGGCGAGCAGCAGCACCGGCCAGCGCATCAGGGCCGGCGGGTCGTGCGGCACCCCCGGCGCACCCTCGTAGTGGGCGTCGCTGAAGCCGGCGTGCCACTCGTCGGTGCGCGACCGCGCGTGACCGAAGAACGTGTACAGCAGCAGGCGGGTCGCGTACCAGGCCGTGATGGCCACGCCCGCCAGCGCCGCCACCCAGACCACCCAGCCGACCCAGGCGGGCGCCGGGCCGTCGCCCTCGGTCGCGTGCGCGGCCGCGACCAGGACGTTCTCC
Source organism: Nucisporomicrobium flavum (assembly GCF_016464385.1). Classification (GTDB taxonomy): domain Bacteria; phylum Actinomycetota; class Actinomycetes; order Mycobacteriales; family Micromonosporaceae; genus Actinoplanes; species Actinoplanes flavus_A. The sequence continues at coordinate 142,018 of NZ_JADMLH010000019.1, forward strand.
TTGGACCAGAAACCCGCGAGCGGGGGTACGCCGGCCAGCGCACCCAGCCCGGCCACGAAGCACCAGAACGTCACCGGCATGTGCTCGCGCAGGCCGCCCATGCGCGACATGAGGTTGCTGCCGACCGCGTGGATGACCGCGCCCGCCGCGAGGAACAGCAGCGCCTTGAACGCGGCGTGCGTGAGCAGGTGGAACAGCGCCGCCGCGGGGGAACCGACCGCGAGCGCGCCGGTCATGTAGCCGATCTGCGAGACCGTCGACCAGGCCAGCACCCGTTTGAGGTCGTCCTGCGCGGTCGCCGACAGCGCGCCGAGCAGCAGCGTGATCGCCGCCATCACGCCCAGCACGGCCAGCGCCGCCGGCGACTGGGCGAAGAGCGGGAACAGGCGGAAGACCACGTACACGCCCGCGGCGACCATCGTGGCGGCGTGGATCAGCGCGGAGATCGGCGTCGGGCCGGCCATCGCGTCCGGCAGCCAGGTGTGCAGCGGGAACTGCGCGCTCTTGCCCGCCACGCCGGCCAGGATCAGCAGCAGCGCGACCGTCGGGACACCGCCGTGGGCCAGGATGTCGGAGATCCGGAAGCTGCCCGCCCACACGCCGAGCCAGGCGATGCCGAGCAGGAACCCCACGTCGCCGACCCGGGTCACCAGGAACGCCTTGACCGCGGCCGCGGGCGCCTCGGGAAGCCGCCGGTCGTGCCCGATCAAAAGGTACGAGCACACACCCATGATCTCCCAGCCGAGCAGCAGGAGGATCAGGTCGTTCGCGGAGACGACGAGCAGCATGGCGCCGGTGAAGAGGCTGACCTGCGCGGCGTACGGGGCGTACCGGGTGTCGTCGTGCAGGTACGCGACCGAGTAGACCTGCACGCACAACGCGACCACCGCGACGGCGACGGCCACGTACAGGGCAGCCGGCCCCAGCGAGAAGCCCAGCGTGACCGGCAGATCCCCGAAGGTCACCCAGCGGTGCGTCACCTCGACCGGCTCGTCCACGACGGCGAGCAGGACGATCGTCACGATCAGGGCGATCGCGGCGCCGGCGATGCCGAGGGCTTGGCTGCTTCTCTTGTCGCCGGGCCTGAGGACAAGACCGATCAGACCCAGAAGCAGGGGTACGCCGGGCAGCAGCGGCGTCAGGACGTCGGCGGTCATCCGGCCTCCGGCTCGTGGTGCAGCGCGACCTCGTCCACGTTTACGGCGGAACGCATCCGGTAGTACTGCAGGACGATCGCGAGGCCCACGCCCACCTCGGCGGCGGCCAGCACGATCACGAACAGGGCGAACGCCCCGCCGCGGTGCCCACCCGGCGTCGGCAGGGTGACGTCGGCGGTCACCAGCAGCAGGTTGACGGCGTTGAGCATGAGCTCGACGGCCATCAGCACGAGGATCGCGTTGCGCCGGCGCAGGACGCCGTAGACGCCCAGGCCGAAGAGCAGGGCGGCGGTGACGTACGGGATGACCGCGTGCATCAGACCTCCACCTCGGTCTTTTTCGGGGCGCCTATATCGGGGCGGGAAAGGACGATCGCGCCGACCAGGGCTGACAGCAGCAGGATCGACAGGACCTCGAACGGGAGCACCCACGAGCCGAACAGCTCCGCGCCCATGCGGTCGGTCGTACCCGGGACCGGCATTGCGTAGATCGTCCAGCGGAAGGCGTCCACGAGCAGGGCGGCAAGCCCGACTCCCACGCCGCCGCCGACGATCAGCGCGGGCCAGGCCGGGCGGTCGAGGTCCGGGGAGGGGCCGATCGGCGCCCGGGTGAGCATGACGGCGAACAGCAGGAGGACGACGACGGCGCCGACGTACACCAGGACCTGCACCCAGGCGACCAGCTCCGCGCCGAGGACGAGGTAGAGCCCGGCCATCGCGCCGAGGCTGACGACGAGGTAGAGGCCGGCGCGCACGATCTGGGTGCTGGTGACGACGAGGGCGCCCGAGCCCACGGCGATGGCGCCGAGCGCCAGCAGCAGCGCGTCGGCGACGGTCACTGCTTCTCCCCCGGCGTCTCTGCCGGGCCGGGCTGCGTCTCTGCCGGGCCGGGCTGCGTTTCTGCCGGGCCGGGCTTCGGGGTGCCGGGGCGGGTTGCTGCCGGGCGGGCCGTCTTGGCCGGGGTGGCGGCGCCCGGACCGGCGGCCTTGCGGGCGGCCGTGGCCTCCTCCTTCGACGGCTCGCCGAGCACGTCGTGGGCGGGCGGCGGCGGCACGGTCGGCATCCACTCGCCGAGGCGCTGCTTGTCGTGCAGCAGGTCGAGCACGTCCAGCTCCGAATACTCGAACTCGGGCGACCAGTGCAGCGCGTCGAACGGGCACACCTCGATGCAGATCCCGCAGTACATGCACAGCGAGAAGTCGATGTCGAACCGGTCGAGCACGTTGCGCTGCCGGGCCCGCGCCGCCCCGGGGACGACGACCTCCTCCTTGTGGGAGTCGATGTAGATGCACCAGTCGGGGCACTCCCGCGCGCACAGCATGCAGACCGTGCAGTTCTCCTCCAGCAGCGCGATGACCCCGCGCGAGCGCGGCGGCAGCTCGGGCTCGACGTCGGGATACTGCTGGGTGGTGGACCGCCTGGTCATCGTCTTGAGCGTCACGGCGAGCCCGTTGACCAGGCCCTTGCCGGGCGCGGACCGCTCCCCGTGCTCACTCATAACCGCATATCCTGCCCGGTCGCCGGACCGGAGGCGAGCACACCCCCACCAGATCTTCCAGTACGGTGAGATGAGGGGTGAGAGACCCCGTTCCTGGAGGCCCGTGATGACCGCTGCGCTGAGCGACCACCCGCCGTCCGACGGCTGGACCACGGACGATCTTGACGCCCTGCCCGACGACGGCTTCCGCCGCGAGTTGCTCGATGGAGTGCTCCTCGTGTCCCCCTCCCCCACGAACGTTCACCAGATCCTTGCCGCGCGGCTCGTGGTTGCGCTCGAGGAGAGTTGCCCAGGTGATCTAGAGGTAACCCAGGCGAATGAGGTGCGTATCAGCGCTCGGAGGTCATTCATTCCCGATGTGCTGGTGACCACGGACGAGGCGGCGAGGCGCGGTACCGGGAAGTACTCGCCGGAGGAGGTCGTGCTGGCGGTGGAGATCGTTTCGCCCACCTCGCAGAGCATGGATCGGGTGATGAAGCCCGCTCTCTACGCGAAGGCCGGCATCCCGCACTACTGGCTGGTCGAGACGCAGGGCGGTCTGGTGGTGCAGACGTACCGCCTCGATCCTGAGGACGAGGTGTACCACCCGTCCGGGACCTTCACCGACGTCATCGAGATTGCTGAGCCGTGGCAGATGGAGATCCCCGTAGCGCGGCTGCGTCCGCGGCACCTCTGAGGGCGCGTTCGGAGGGCTGTCGTCCGGATTGCCCGCGAGGTCACTGTTCAGCGGGTTCACAGTTTTGATCGTAAATAAAGATGATCGTCAGTTTGCGCCCCGTGTGTCCGGTTAATGGGCTGCTCGACAGCAAGCCACCGACCACAGTGGAGGAACGCTGATGACCGTCACCACCCGCACCCGGGCCGGCCTGACCGCCGCGCTCGCCGCCGCCGGCGCCACCGCCCTGCTGGGCGCCACCGTTCAGCCTGCTGCGGCTGCGCCCACCGCGCAGCAGGCCACGCCGTGCGTGCAGAAGGTCGCCGTCGTCAACAACGGCGGCTTCGTCATGAACTTCCAGCTCACCACCCGGGACGGGCAGCTGACCGCACCCACCGACGACTACCCGATCAACCAGTGGCGGCTGGTCGACCTGACCTCCACCGCGCTGGCCGAGGGCGTGGACGTGCGGCCGCTCGTGCACGCCACCGCCGGGGACGACGTGCTCGGCAACACCTTCGTGTCGTACTGCGCGAACGGGCAGACGGCCACGTACACGGCCAGCGGCACCACGCTGAACTACACCGTGACGCTGCTGACCTGATCCGCGCTGTCGGCCACGACGGCCGGGTGGCCTCGCCGCCCGGCCGTCACCGGCTGCCGCCCGGCCGTCACCGGCTGCCGGCCGGGCCGTCACCGGCTCACCGCCCGGTCGGCCGTCGGCGCCTCGCTGCTGCCCAGCTGTCGGCGCCTCGCCGGCCGTCAGCGCCTCGGCGGCCGGCCGTCAGCTTGCCGAGTCGAAGGCGCTGCGGGCCGCCTCGATGTGGCGGATATACCGGTGGGTCCAGTCGCACATGCCGCTGACCGTCTCACGGAGCGCCCGGCCCGGCTCGGTGAGGGCGTACTCGACGCGGGGTGGGATCGTGGGGTGGACCGTCCGCTCGACCAGGCCGTACCGCTCGAGCATGCGCAGGTTCTGGGTGAGCATCTTGTGGCTGATGCCTTCGATCTCCGAGCGGACCTCGGTGAAGCGCAACGTCCGGTCGCCGAGGCTCTCGATGATCAACAGGGCCCATTTGTTGGCGACGTCGGAGAAGATCTCGCGCGCCAGCGAGTCCGCCCGGGTCAGATCCGCCTCGTCGAGATGGCCGCCGGCCTGCTTGGTCACCATCGGGTTCCCCAGTCACGAAAAAGTGCGCTCTTCCCTGCCGCCGGACACTCTCCTACGGTTCCTGAGTAACCGCAAGTGACCAGGAGGCAGGCATGACCATCACGCTGGTGAACCCCGACGGATTGCCGACGATCGACGTGTACCGGCAGGTGTCCGTCGCGACCGGGTCGAAACTGGTCTTCGTTGCCGGGCAGGTCGCCTGGGACGCGGACGGGAAGACGGTCGGCGAGGGGGACCTGGCCGCGCAGGTCGAGCAGTGCTACCTCAACGTCGGCACCGCGCTGGCCGGGGTCGGCGCCTCGTTCCAAGACGTGGCGAAGCTCAACGTCCACGTCGCCGGGTGGACCCCGGACCAGATGCCCGCGCTCCTGGACGGCATCGCCCGCGCGGCGGCACGGCTGGGCACGACCGTGACGCCGCCGGCCACGCTGCTGGGTGTGGCGGCTTTGGACGTACCCGAGCATCTGGTCGAGGTTGAAGCCACCGCGGTCATCGACTGACCGGGCAGGTCAGAGGGCGACCTTCATCGCCGGGGTGAGCACCAGCCGACCGACCGGGATCACAGCGCGACCTTGACCGCGGCGGTGAGCACCAGCTGGCCCAGCGAGACCGGCACCAGCACCAGCCAGCAGAGGCGCTGCAGCTGGTCCTCGCGCAGCCGCGGGTAGCTCACCCGCAGCCAGATGATCACGAACGAGACCGCGAAGACCTTGACGAGCGTCCAGAGCCAGCCGAGGTGGTCAGCCGCGGGCCCGTGCCAGCCGCCCAGGAACAGGACGGTGGTGAGCGCGGCGATCACGACGATGCCGACGTACTCGGCGAGCAGGAAGAACGCGAAGCGCAGGCCGGTGTACTCGGTCATGTAGCCGAACACCAGCTCCGAGTCGGCGATCGGCATGTCGAACGGGGGCCGGCGGATCTCCGCGAGGCCGGAGACGAAGAACACGAGGGCGGCCGGCGCCTGCCACAGCAGCCACCAGGGCGACCACGCCTCGACGATCCCCGGCAGGCTCAGCGTGCCCGCGGCCATGGCGACACTCGCCGCGGACAACACCAGCGGCAGCTCGTAGCCGAGGAGCTGGGCGGCGCCGCGCAGGCCGCCGAGCAGGCTGTACTTGTTCGCCGACGCCCACGCGGACATCAGCACGGCGACCACCCCGACGCCGAGCACGGCAAGGACGAAGAACAGGCCGACGTCGAGGGCCTGGGCGACCAGGCCGCCGGGCCCGAGCGGCACGGCCAGCAGCACCAACAGGTACGGGAACAGCGCGACGATCGGCGCCAGCTGGAACACCCGGCGGTCGGCGTCCCGCGGGGTGATGTCCTCCTTCTGCACGAACTTGACGCCGTCCGCGACGAGTTGCGCCCAGCCGTGGAACGCACCGGCATACATGGGACCCAGCCGGCCCTGCATGTGCGCCATGACCTTGTGCTCGGCCTGACCGACGACGAGCGGCAGGACGAGGAAGGCGGCGACGACCGCGACGACCCGTACGAGCAGGTCGAGCCAGAGTGGCATCAGCGCGTCCCCTCGTCGTCTTCGTCGGCATTCCGCGCGGGCGCGGTATCGGGCGCGGCCGCGGTGTCGGGCGCAGGCGCGGTGTCGGGCGCAGGCGCGGTGTCGGGCGCAGGCGCGGTGTCGGGCGCAGGCGCGGTGTCGGCGTTTGCGGCGGCAGCGGCGTCGGCCGCGTCGGCTGCTTCCGCTGCGTTGGCCGCCCCGGCGGCGTGGGCTGGGGTGGAGGGCGGAGCGGGCGGCACCGGGATCTCGGCCTCCGGGCCGGCGGCGGGAGCAGGCGGCGTGGTCTCGGCCTTGGGATCGCCCGGGGTCCCGGGGGTCGCGCGGTCCGCGATGTCGCGAACGGGCCGATCACCCGGGGCAGGACGAGCCGGGCCCGCGGGGCGGTCGCCAGCCGGGCGCGCAGGGTGGTCGCCCGCCGGGTGGGCCGGACGCTCCCCGGCCAGGCGCGCGGGACGCTCCCCCGCCGGGCGCGCAGGGCGGTCGCCCGCGGGGCGGGCCGGGCGGTCGCCGGGGGCGCGGCGGGCCGGGGTTTCCGGGGGCGGGACCTTGCCCTTGAGCGGGCCCCATTCGTTCGGGTCCGGTACGCCCGGCGGGCGCATCGGGGCGCGCTTGGCCACGCCGGCCTCCGACTCGCCCGGCTCCTTCGCGCCCGGCCAGGCCTTCGCGACGCGGGAGGCGAGGACGAACTCCTTGCGCAGCGGGTGACCTTCGAACTCCGGCGGGAGCAGGAGCGGGCGCAGGCCGGGGTGGCGGTCGAAGCCGATGCCGAACATCTCGTGGGTCTCGCGCTCGTGCCAGGCCGCGCCCGGGTAGAGGTCGACGACCGACTCGACGAGCGGGTTCTCGCGGGGCACGCGGGCGCGGACCAGCAGGCCGTGCTTGCGCCGCGTGGACCACAGGTGGGCCACGACGGTGAAGCCCTCGTCCAGCTCGTCGACCGCGGACAGCCAGTCGAAGTAGTCGCAGCCCAGGGCGCCGGGGTCGCGGGCTGCTCGGAGGGCGGTCCACCACAGCGCCGGGGGGACGTCGAGGACCGCTCGTTCGTGGCCCGGGCCGCCGCCGGACACGCTCGTGGTCAGCGCCGAAGGGTCCACGGGGGCGTCGGCATCGTCGGCCGTCAGCAGCGCGACCATCCGCTCGCCGACCTCTTCGGGCGTCATGCCGCACATCCTATGATCCGGCCCGGCCGGTCCCGGTCCCGCGGCCGCGAGCCTGTGGACAACGCCCGGGAAGGGACCGGCCGGCAGCGAGGAGACCGGCCGGGAACGCCGGGTCAGGCGAGGCCGGGGAGGCGGCCGTTGCGGAACAGGTCGACGAAGTCCTGGTGGTCCTCGCGGGCCTGGTCGCCGTACCGGTGGGCGAACTCGACCAGCAGTCCCACGAAGCCGGCCTCGTCCTTGTCGACCGCCGCCACGATGGCCTCCTCCGTCGAGAAGTCGACCAGGTCGTGGCTGGACTCGTCGTCGGCGACCGAGTGCATGCGGGCCACCGCGCGGCCCAGGTCGGCGAGGACGCCGGTCAGTTCCTCCGGCTCGTTGACGTCGGACCAGTCCAGGTCGGCGGCGTACGGGGAGACCTCCGCGACCAGCTGGCCGACGCCGTTGAGCTCGGTGTAGCCCAGCCACGGGTCGGCGTGGGCCTGCAACGCCCGCTGGGATTCGGCCGTACGGTGGCCCTGGTGCTGGAAGTAGCCGCGGACCCGTTCGTCGTCGATCCAGCGGGCGACCGCCGGGATCTGCGCCTGCTTCATGTAGATGATGACGTCGTTCTCGAGCGCCTGGGTGTGCCCCTCGAGCAGCAGGTTGTACGAGGGCAGCCCGGCCGAGCCGATGCCCACGCCCTTGCGCAGCTTGATGTCCTTGATGTTCGCCGACACGCCCGTGCCCTGGGAGGGCAGGGTGTGCAGGTAGTTCTGGAAGGCCGCGGTGACCGTGGCGGCGGTGGCCTCGTCGACGTCGTACACGCCGTCGCCGAGCGAGAAGCGGCGCTCGTACTCGTCGATCGTGGTCTGTGCGGCGAGCAGGTCCACCCGGGTGTTGAGCCGGGCCTCCTGGAGGACGCGGCGCAGGACGCCGTCGGCGTTGTCGAGGGTGATCGAGCCGATGGCGTCGTCACCGCCGTGCGCGATGGCCCGCAGCTCGGTGAGGTACGCGCCCGCGAACGTCGTCACCAGCGAGGTGATCACGTCGTCGGAGAGGGCCTTGCTGTAGCCGATGAGGGCGACGCTGGCCGCGAAGCGCTTGAGGTCCCAGATGAACGGGCCGACGTACGCCTCGTCGAAGTCGTTGACGTTGAAGACGAGCTGACCGGAGGAGTTCATGTACGTGCCGAAGTTCTCGGCGTGCAGGTCGCCGTGGATCCACACCCGGCTGGTCCGCTCGTCGAGGAACCGGTCGTCGCGGAACGCGCCGGTCATGTCCGCGTAGAACAGGGACGCGCTGCCCCGGTAGAACGCGAACGGCGACGCCGCCATCTTCCGGAACTTGCGCCGGAACGCCGCCGGATCGATCGCCATCAGCTCGCCGAATTCCCTGGTCAGCACGTCGATGATGACGTCGGCCCGCGGTTGGTCGCTCATGATCGAAGAGTAGACCTCGGTGGCTATACCTGTATGTCACAGACACGACGAAGTGGCGGACGAGCCGTGACCCGTTCGTGATCTTCTCGCGCAATCGGGCGCCGCGGCGGCGCGTGTGTGAGGCACACCGGCGGGAAGGAGCCCATGCGCGACGCTGAGGACTTCGACACCTTCTACGCGACGTCCGCGCGTCGCGTACTCGCCCACGTCTCGATGATGGTGGGTGGGCAGGCCGAGGCCGAGGACGCCGTCGCGGAGGCGTACCTGCGGGCGTGGAACCGGTGGTCGAAGATCAGCCGGTACGACGACCCCGAGGCCTGGGTCCGCCGCGTCGCGTACCGGCAGGCGGTGAGCACCTGGCGCAAGGCAGTCAGCCGGCTGCAGGCGCACCGCCGGGACGCGGTCGACGGGCACGTCGAGGCGCTGAACCCGGACCACGTCGCGGTGGTCGAGGCGCTGCGCCGGATACCCGCCGGCCAGCGCCGCGTGATCGTCCTGCACCACCTCGCCGGGCTGAGCGTGGCCGAGATCAACCGGGAGACCGGCCTGCCGGCGGGGACGATCACCACCTGGCTGGCCCGGGGGCGGCGCGCGCTGGCGGAGCATCTGACCGAGGACACTGCGATGGGTCGGGAGGGACGCGATGTCTGACGACCGCATCGAGGAAGGCCTGCACGCGTACGCCGAGCACGTGCAGCGCACCGCCACCGTGGCACCCGCGCGGACGATCCGGGAACGGGCGGCGCGACGGCGTACGCGCCGAGCTGCCGTTGCGGCCTTCGCAGCCGTGCTCCTCGCCGGGTTCGGCATCGGACTCACCCTGGGCCGGCCCGGTAACGAGACTCCCGCCGTCCCGCCGGTGAGCATCTCGCCGCGGGTGCTGCCGTCCAGCTCCGCTAGCTCCGACGTGACCCGGCTGGAGGAACTGGGGATCGACCTGAACGTCGGCGTGCTGATCGACGTCGCGGACGACGGCGTGGACCGCTTCCTGGAGGCCGGGCAGGGCGGCGTCGTGGACTTCACGGGTACGGCGAAGGGCGACTCCACGAAGATGGCGCTGCGTCCGGCGCCGACCAGAGCACGGAACGAGGTGTGGATCGCGCCGCCGGCCTGGAACGAGTGCGTCACGGCCACGTCGCGTACCGCCTTGACCCTGCAGCCGTGCCGGGTGGGCGACGAGGCGCAGACCTGGCGGGTCGTGCCGGCGGGGGACTCCGGGCAGTTCGAGCTGGAAGGCCGCTACGGGATCCTGCACGTCGACAACGGGCTGCTCACCGGCGAGGGCGGGCGTACGGGCCTGCAGACGATCCCGTTCGAGCGGTGAACCGCCGATCAGGTGGCGGGCCGGCGCACCATCGGCGCGGTGAGCGAGGCAGCGTCGCGGACCGGGGCGGGTTCCGGCGGACCCGGGACGAGCTCGCGGCCGCTCAGAGGGTCGGGGCGCGGGACTCCGCCCAGGCCCGACTCCTCGGCGGCGATCTTCTCCTGCAGGCGCAGGATGCCGTGCAGCAGCGCCTCCGGCCGCGGCGGGCAGCCGGGCACGTACACGTCGACGGGGATGAGCTGGTCGACGCCCTTGGTCACCGAATACGAGTCCCAGTACGGCCCGCCGCAGTTGGAGCAGGAACCGAACGAGATGACGTACTTGGGCTCGGGCATCTGGTCGTAGAGCCGCCGGATCGCCGGCGCCATCTTGTCGGTGACCGTGCCCGACACGACCATGAGGTCGGCCTGGCGGGGGCTGTGCGCGAACGGGATCACGCCGAGCCGCATGAAGTCATGCCGGCCCATGCTGGTCGCGATGAACTCGATGGCGCAGCACGCGAGCCCGAAGTTGAAGACCCACAGCGAGTAGCGGCGCCCCCAGTTCAGCACGAACTTGATGGGCTCCCCGAGCACTCCTGGCAGACCGGCCACCGTGCCAACCTACCCTTCACCAGGCGGGCTGCTGGAGCTGGCTCAGGAAGCCGGCCAGCAGCGCCTCACGCAGGGCGGGCGGCGCGGCGTTGAGCAGCGTGTTCACCGCCGCCATCGGGCCGCCCACGCCGTCGCCGAGGCCCAGTCCCCCGGCCAGCCCCTCGATGAGCTCCGGGGTGACGGCCTCGGGCGTGAGAGCGCCCGCTGCCTGCAGCAGCTCGGCGGGGAGCTCAACCGGGCCACGCGCGCGGGTCGCCGCCACCGCCGCGGCGAGGTCGGCCGCGAACTGGTCGGCGGTCGCGCCCACCGCGGCGGTCACGGTCAGGTGGATGGTCGGCGGAAGGTTCGCGTACGCCATCTGCGGCTGGGTGTGCCAGCCGAGGACGGCCAGCTCGTCCGCGAGCACGAACAGGTCGACGTCGTCCGTGGTGGTCAGGCAGACGACCGTGGTCTCGGGTGGGGCGAAGAGGCGTACGCCGTCGGTGGCCTCGACCGCGCCCGCGAGCACTGCCACCGCGTCCCGCGTCGTGGCGGCCAGCTTCAGATAGCCGTCGTCGCCGAGGTGGCGCACCGTGGCCAGCGCCGCCGCGATGGGCCCTCCGGAACGCGTGGACGCCACGACCGGGTTGACCATCGTGTAGCCCGGCCAGTCCGCGTACGCGAAGAACTGTGGCAGCCGCAAGCGCGCGTCCCGGTGCAGCAGGACGGAGACGCCCTTGGGCGCGTACGCGTATTTGTGCAGGTCGACCGAGATGCTCGTGACGCCCGGCACGTCGAAGCCGAAGTCCGGCAGTCCCGCGCCCAGCCGCCGCAGATAGGGCAGCACCCAGCCGCCGAAGCACGCGTCCACGTGAAAGCGGACCCCGCGGTCGGCGGCGAGCGCGGCCAATTGCGGGATGGGGTCGACGACGCCGTGCGCATAGGAGGGCGCCGAGCCGGCGATGAGAACGGTGTCGGAACCGATTACTGCCGCCGTCGCCGCGACGTCGGCGCGCAGGTCCTCGCCGACGGGCACCACGTCGAGCCCGACGCGCAGATAGTGGGCCGCCTTGGCGAAGGCTGCGTGTGCCGTGGACGGCACGACGATCCGCGGGCGCTCGGTGGCCGCCGCGTCGCGGGCCGCCTTCACGGCGAGGATCAGCGACTCCGTGCCACCGCTGGTCACGCTGCCGACCACGTCCGGCGCGTCCGTTCCCGGCCCGCCGCCGAGCAGCCGGCCGGCCGCGGCGACCAGCGCGTTCTCCATCGCGAGCAGCGAGGGGAAGGCGGTCGGGTCCAGGCCGTTGACATGGGCGGAGATCGCGTACGCCGCCCGCGCCAGCTCGTCGAGGCCCGCGACGGCCGGGTCGTAGACGTACGCGAAGAGCCGGCCGCCGTGCGTGGGCAGGTCGGCCTCCCGCAGCTTGCCCAGCTCCGCGAGCACCTGCCCGGCCGGTACGCCCTCGGGCGGCAACGCTTCGATCATCGCCTCAAGCTAGTCCTCGTAGCGCCTCAGCAGCAGGACCGCCGCTCCTACGAGGACCGCCGGGACGATCGTGAAGCCGAGCAGGATGCCCAGCCGCGCGGTCGAGTCCTGCGCCGCTGCCGCTCCTGTGGATGACGGCACATATCCGAAGAGCTGCAGGACCAGGGCAAACAGGCCCGGACCGAGCGCGAGTCCGAGCGTCTCGCCCGCTGTCCACAGGCCGGTGAAGACGCCCGCCTGGCGGCGGCCCGTTCTGGCAGTGTCGTGGGCAATGCAGTCGGGGAGCATCGCGAGGGCGAAGACCTGCTGGCCGGCGTAACCGCAGCCGATCAGCGCGACGACGAGGTAGGTGACCGTGGCAGGGACGTGGCCGGCCGAGAGCAGCCCGAGGGCTCCCGCGGCGAAGAGGAGCGAGGCGAGGATCAGGGCACGCAGCTTGCCGAGGCGGGCGCCGACCCGGGTCCACAGCGGCATGACGAGCAGGGCGGGGCCGACGAACGCCGCGAAGAGGAAGGTCGCACCGGACTTCTGGACGATGACGTGGTCGGCGAAGTACTGCACGCCCGCGAGCATCGTGCCGATGCCGGCGGCCTGCACGACCCAGCAGGCGAGCAGACCACGGAACGGCACATTCGTTGCCGCGATCCGCAGTTGCCCGCGCCAGCTGGGTTCCGCACCCGGGGCTGTCCGGGACTCTGCTGTGCGCGTACCGAAAAAGACGCCCAGCGTGCCCACGACGATGAGGGCGCCGACGAAGGCGCCGGACCACCGGTGGCCGGCGCGGCCGCCGCCGCCGAGGTCGACGACCAGCGGGGCGAGCGCGCCCGAGACCAGGATGGCCAGGGCCAGGACCGCGACGCGCCACGTCATGAGCCGGGTCCGCTCGGCGTAGCCGTCGGTGAGCTCGGCCGGCATCGCGACGTAAGGCACCTGGAAGAAGGCGTAGGCGGTGGCCGCGGCGAGGAACGCGGCGGCGACGTAGACGCCGGCCGGCCCCGCGCCGCGGAACGGTCCCGCGAACATCGCCACGAACAGGACGGCGAGCAGCAGGCCGGCGCCGAGCAGGAACGGGCGGCGGTCGCCGGTGCGGTCGGAGATCCGGCCGGCCACCGGGTTGACGAGCACGTCCCACGCCTTGGGCAGCAGGACGAGCAGCCCCGCCACGCCCGCGGCCACGCCGAGCGTGTCGGTGAGATACGGAAGGAGGAGCAAGCCGGGAACCGTGCCGAAAGGTCCCGTGACCAGGGAGCCCAGCGCGTATCCGGCCAGCGTGCGACGCGGCAGCGGAAGCGGCTGCGCCGTCTGCGGTGATTTCGTCCGGTCCGGCGCCGGTACTTCGGGCGAGGGACCGGCAGGTGTCATGGACGCGGATGGTAACCACGCACGGGCCGCTGCGCCTACGCTTCGCCGAATGAACCATTTTCAACCTGGCATCGAGCCCGGAGGGTCCGGGCCGTCCGGCAGCGGCGGGCAGGATCGGCCTCGCCACGTTGAAAAAAGTTCAATGAAGATGTCCGCATCGTCCCGGCGGGTCGCCGCCGGGATCGCTGCCAGCCACCCGGAGACGGCCGCTGCCGGACTGCGGATCCTGCGCGCCGGTGGCACGGCCGCGGACGCCGCCGTGGCCGCGGTGCTCGCGACCTGCGTGGCCGAGACCATCTACACCGGACTGGGCGGGGGCGGGTTCTGCACGTACCTCGACGCGGCCTCCGGCGAGGTGACGTGCCTGGACTTCTTCGTGGCCGTGCCCGGTACGGACGGCGACCGCACGGCCGGCCCGATGGTCGCCGTGGACGTGTTCTTCGGCGGGGTGCCGCAGGTCTACTCGATCGGCGGGGCGAGCGTCGCGGTGCCGGGAGTGCCCGCGGGCTGCGGTGAGGTGCACCGGCGCTGGGGACGGCTGCCGTGGGAGTCGCTGGTGGCGCCGGCATACGAGCTCGCCGTGACCGGGGTGCCGCTGCCGGCCGCTCACGCCCGCACCCTGGAGTCGTGCGCGCCGGCCCTCGCGTACGGCGAAGGGGCGGCGATCTACGCACCGGGCGACAAGCTGCTCGAAGGCGGCGACCGGCTGTTCCACCCCGGGCTGGCGACCGCGCTGGAGGCCCTCGCCGCGGACGGGCCCGCGCTGTTCTACACCGGCGCGTACGCGGCCCTGATGGTCGAGACGGTACGGGCGGCCGGCGGCTCGTTGGGGCCCCACGACCTCGCCTCGTACCGGGTGCTCGAGACGCACGTGGACCACGCGTCGCTGGGGGCGTACCGGGTGCGGGCCCGGCACGACCTCAACCGGACCGTCGACACGATCGCCGCACTGCCGGCCTCGCTGCCGCAGCTGCCCGGACCGGAGCGCGCGGTCGCCATGGCCGGTGCCCTGCGGGACCGGGGACGGCAGAAGATCGGCGACACCACCAACGTGTCCGTGGTCGACGGCGACGGCAACGCCTGCGTCATCACCACCACGATGGGCCTCGGCGCCGGCGTCTGGCTCCCGGGGCTGGGCATCAACCTCAACTCGATGCTCGGCGAGGGTGAACTGATCACCGCCGACCTCGCGCCCGGGCGCCGGATGTCCTCCAACATGTGCCCGCTCGTGGTGATCGACGAGACCGGCGCGCTGGCCGTGGCGGCGGGCTCGGCCGGCGCCTCCCGCATCCGCACCGCGCTGATCGGCACGCTGGTCGGCGTGCTCGTCGACGGCCTCGACATGGAGGCGGCGATCCAGCGGCCCCGCTTCCACGTCGTCGACGACACGGTCCACGCCGAGCCCGGCTGCCCGGCCGAGCAGCTGGCGGCGCTCGCGGAAGCGGGGTGGCTGATCCACGAATGGTCGGAGCTGAACCACTACTTCGGCGGCGTCACGGCCGTCGGAGTCGGCGGTGCCGCCGGCGACCCGCGGCGCGGCGGAGTGGGCCTGCTCCTCTAGCTGTAGTGATCAGCACCGTTGTTGATGCGGGTGATCGGTGGTTGGCCGGCGAGGGCGGTGTGTCCGCGGTGATGGTTGTAAGTGTGCAACCATCCGGGAAGTGCGTCGGCGCGGTCTTGGCTGCTGGT
>NZ_JADMLH010000002.1:0-467690 GCF_016464385.1 Nucisporomicrobium flavum
GGCCACGAGGTCTCCGGTATGAAGTTCTTGCTTGGTCGCAGAACCAGATACCGGAGACCTCTTCAGTTATCGACCACCGCCACGCCGCAACTTCAGATCTCGGCGGGGCTTATGAAACACGCCTTAGGGCCGGCCTCGGACGAGAGGGCTCGCGGGTGGCGGTGGGTGCCACCCGTGGGCCCTCTCCCCGTCCAACCACCCCGCCGCCACCCACAACCGGACTGAAGGCCATCCCGTTTTCTGTCACACCCCTGGGGCAAGCTCATCCCATGCACGCCATCACGATCGAGAAGCCGGGCGGACCCGAGGCGCTCGTCTGGGCCGAGGTCCCGGATCCCGAGCCCGGCCCCGGGGAGGTTGTCGTCGAGGTCACGGCCGCGGCCGTCAACCGCGCCGACGTGATGCAGCGACAGGGCCACTATCCGCCGCCGCCCGGCGCCCCGCCGTACCCCGGCCTCGAATGCTCCGGCGTGATCGCCGCGACCGCGCCCGACGTGACCGGCCACCACGTGGGTGAGCGGGTCTGCGCCCTGCTGGCGGGCGGCGGCTACGCCGAGCGCGTCGCCGTGCCGGCCGGCCAGCTGCTCCCGGTGCCGCAGGGCATGTCGCTGCAGGAGGCGGCGGCGTTGCCCGAGGTCGCCTGCACGGTCTGGTCCAACGTCGTGGACATCGCCCGCCTCCGCAAGGGCCAGACCCTGCTGGTGCACGGCGGTGGCGGCGGCATCGGCACCTTCGCGATCCAGCTCGGCAAGGCGCTCGGCGCCACCGTCATCGTGACCGCCCGCGAGGCGAAACACGAGCAGCTGCTGGCGCTCGGCGCCGACCTCGCCGTCGACTACACCACCGGCGACTTCGTCCAGGCGACCCGCGACTTCACCGAGGGCCACGGCGCCGACGTGATCCTCGACATCATCGGCGCGAAATACCTGCCCCGGAACATCGAGGCGCTCGCCACGGACGGCCACATCGTCACGATCGGCATGCAGGGCGGCCGCAAGGGCGAGCTCGACTTCGGCGCCCTCATGGCAAAACGCGGCACGGTCGCCGCGACAACGCTGCGAGCCCGCCCGGTCCGAGACAAGTCCCGCATCGTCCGCGGCGTGCGAGACCAGGTCTGGCCACTCGTGGACGCAGGCGCCATCCGCCCGATCATCGACCGCACCATCCCGATGCGCGACGCCGCGGACGCCCACCGCCTGATGGAAGCGAGCGACCACCTGGGCAAGATCGTGCTGCTCCCGTAAGCGGTTCGGCCCACGCGGCCCTCCAAAGCCGGGCTGGCCGAGCCGAGCCGCGCTGAGCCGCGCCGAGCGACCGGGTCGGGCTGCGCGGCCCGACCGGCCGGGCCGCGCGCCGCGCGACTCGCTCGAGCCGCACGCCTGGCCGCCGGGCGATCGGGCGCCCGGAAGAGCGAGCGGCCGGCCGGCCCCGGTTGCCCGAGCCGACCGGCCGGCGTCGTTCTGTGAGGAGGTTCAGACCTGCACGTTTTCGATGCCGGAGAAGACCCGCACCCGCCAGCTGCAGTTGATCCACGTGCTCACGTCGAAGTAGCCCGTACGCGCCCCGGCGTGGCCGTTCAGCGTCACCGTGCCCGCGGACGTGGAGGCGTTCGCCGACTCGTAGCCGGACGGGTTGCCGTTCCACGCGACGAAGAGGAAGCCGTCCTCCTCGCACGTGTAGTTCGCGATCACCTTGTAGTCCTTGGTCGGCACCCGCAGCGTCGGGCTCTGCCAGGTGCTGGACGTGCCCTGCCAGTCGGAGATCAGCTTGGAGCGGCGCTGCACGACCTGGACGGCGTCGAGGCGGGCGGCGTTCTTGCGGGCCGTGGTGGCGGCGAAGACCGCCTTCCAGGTGCCCGTGGTGTCGGCGACGTAGCGGCGGGTGAAGGTGCCGGCGTCCGTCGTGGTCGCGTAGCCGCGGTAGGTGAAGGCGGTCGACATGGTGCCGGCCTTGCGGAAGTAGAAGCTGACCCTGCCGCGGTTGCCGGTCGCGCCGACCCAGACGCGGCCGGTGAGGGTGACGGTGGAGCCCTTGAGCGCCGGCTCGGGGGTCGCGTTGAAGGTCATCTTGACCGCGACCTGCGCACTCGGGGCGGCCTGGGCCGGGGCGGCCTGGGCCGGGGCGGCCATGGTGGCGGCGAGCGCGGTGGCGGCGGTGAGCAGGGTCAGGAACAGGGACGGGTTGCGGCGCATGAAACGGGTGGCCTTTCGGAATGGTTCACAGTGGTATGTCCGAAGTGTCCCAGCCGCAGGCGGGGCCGTCGAGAACGCCGAAAGAAGACCACCGTGTCCGGTTCGTCCGAATGGGGTCAGTTGTCGATCAAGCGGCGGGGACCCGCACCCAGTCGGCCCAATTCGTCGCCCGGGTTGATGAGCGGGCAGCGGTCGATCGACATGCAGCCGCAACCCACGCAGCCGGTGAAGTCGTCGCGCAGCTGCTGCAGGTGGCGCATCCGCCGGTCGAGTTCGGCCTGCCAGCACGCCGACACCCGGGCCCAGTCCTCCCGCGTCGGGGTGCGGTTCTCCGGCAGCACAGCGAGGACCGCAGCTACGTCCTTGAGTGGGATGCCGACCCGCTGGGCGATGCGGATGAACGCGACCCGGCGCAGCGCGTCACGGCGATAGCGGCGCTGGTTGCCGGCGGTGCGCGTACTCGTGATGAGGCCCTGCCGCTCGAAGAAGTGCAGCGCGGACACCGACACGCCGCTGCGGGCCGCGAGCTGGCCGACCGTGAGCTCCATCTCCCGTGCCCCTTCGTCGCTTGACCTCAACATTAGTTTGGGTTCTAGCGTCCCGGGCATGGACACCACGCCGCTTCGCGTAGCAGTCATCGTCGGCAGCACCCGGGAGGGCCGGTTCGGGCCGACCGTCGCCGCCTGGATCGCCGGCCTGATCAGCCGGCGATCCGACCTGAAAGCCGACCTCATCGACCCGGTCGCACCCGCCCTCACCCACCGCGTCCGGGCCGACAAAGCCGAGAGCGTCCGGGCCGACGAAGCCGAGAGCGTCCCGGCTGACGCAGCCGACCGCGTCCCGGCTGACGCAGCCGACCGCGTCCGGGCCGACGAAGCCGACAGCGTCCCGGCTGACGCAGCCGACCGCGTCCGGGCCGACGAAGCCGGCAGCGGCAACGCCGGCGCCGCCCCAGCCGGCCCCGCGACCGTGACGGAGGCGCTCGGGCTGGCCGACGCCTTCGTCGTTGTCACGCCCGAGTACAACCACAGCTATCCCGCCCCGCTGAAGGCCATCATCGACGGTCACTTCAGCGAGTGGCGGGCCAAGCCGGTCGCCTTCGTCTCGTACGGGGGACTGTCCGGTGGTCTGCGCGCGGTCGAACACCTGCGCCCCGTTTTCGCCGAGTTGCATGCCGTCACCGTGCGGGACACCGTCAGCTTCCACGGCGCCCGGCAGTGTTTCGGCGGGGACGGGCTTCCTGTCGACCCCGGCAGCACCGTCGCGGCGGGGCGGATGCTCGACGGGCTGGCCTGGTGGGGGCACACCTTGAGGGACGCCCGCGTGCTGCGCCCGTACCCGATGGGAGCCTGAAAGTGCAGATCAGTGACCGGATTCCGGACCCTGCGCGAGACGATGCCCGGTTTGTCCTCTCGGGTGAGTGGCAGGCGCGCGACCTGGCCGCGTCGGCCGCGGTCGATGCGAGGAGGGCCGAGCCGTGGCCGGAAGGCCTGCTTTCGTACTCGATCTATTGTGATGCCGACGGCGACCTCATCCGGGACTACTCACAGTGGACGGACCGGCCGGTGGAGCGCGACCTGCCCGGCATCGTCCGGCGCGATCTCGTGGAATACCAGCTGTATCGCGGCTCGCGGAAACCCGGCGTTCCCGGCGCGTTCGTCGTCGTGCGCGTCGACACGGACGGTGCCGATCTCTCCCGCACCTGGGTCGACGCGGTTTTCGATGCGCTGGCACACGACGGGAATCTGCCCGCCGGCGGCATCGGCGCGTTCTTCCACATCAGCACCGACGGCACCCGCGTGCTGAACTACGCCGAGTGGGAGAGCGCGGAGGCCCACCGCTGGGCCGTCGCGGCGACCGGTCGCGGGATCTCCTCCGGGCCGTTGTGGGACAAGGTCCAGACAATGCCGGGGGTACGCCCGCAGAGCGTCACCCGTTTCCACCTGTACGCGACCCTGACTCCTTGACCAGGTGGAGCGCGATGGCGTCGCGGACCGCGGCCTCGTCCGGCATCGGGATGTCCTGCTGCGTGGCGAGCTGGCGCAGCGACGTCATCGCCACATCGGTGAGGCTGCACGCGACGAACGAGTCGAAGACCGACAGGTCCGGGTCGATGTTGAGGGCGAAGCCGTGGCTGGTCACGCCGCCGCGGATGCGCATGCCGATGGAGACGAGCTTGCGGCCGTCCGGGGTCCAGACGCCGACGAGGCTGGGTGACCCCTTCGGCGTGTCCCGGCGCACGGTCTCGAACCCGAGGTCCCGCAGCGCCGCGATCAGGCCGTTCTCCAACCAGCGGACCACGTCGCCGGGGCCGCGTTCGCGCAGGTTGAGCACCAGGTAGCCGACGAGCTGGCCGGGGCCGTGGTAGGTCGCGTGGCCGCCGCGGTCGGCCTCGACCGCCGGGATGCGGGACAGGTTGTCGGGCAGTTCGGTGACGGGTGTCGTGTGCCCGTACGTGATCACCGGCGGGTGGCTGAGCAGGAAGAGCCGGTCCGGCGCGGCCCCGGACCGGCGCTCCTCGACCCAGCCGGCCATCCGCCGCATGGCGTCCTCGTACGGAACCTCATTGAGGTCGACTCGTTCCATCACCCCAGTCTGCGCCGCCGCGGGCCAGCAGGTGGCGGCGCTCGGCCTCGTTCTGCGTGAGTTCCGCCGCACGCTCGTACTCGAGCGCCGCCTCGGGTGCCCGTCCGAGCCGGCGGAGGAGGTCGGCGCGGACGGCGTGGAAGACGTGGTACCGGTCGAGGTCGAGCCCGTCGACAATCTCCAGCGCCGACGCAGCACCGGTGACCTCGGCGACCGCGACGGCGTGGTTCAGCGCGACGACCGGTGTCGGGGTGAGGGCCATGAGCTGGTCGTACAGCTGCAGGATCGCGGGCCAGTCGGTGGCCGCGGCGGTCGGTGCGGCGCTGTGCACCGCGTTGATCGCCGCCTGGAGCTGGTACGCACCCGGTTGGCCTCGCCGCACACACGCCCGCACGAGCCGCTGGCCCTCGGCGATCAGCGCGGCGTCCCACCGGGCCCGGTCCTGGTCGCCGAGGCGGATCAGCTCGCCGTCCACAGTGGTGCGTGCGGGCCGGCGGGCGGCGATGAGCAGTTGCAGCGCCAGCAGGCCGGACACCTCCGGCTCGTCCGGCATCAGGGCCGCCAGCATCCGGGTGAGCCGGATCGCCTCGGCGCACAGGTCGTCGCGGACGAGGGCGGGGCCGGTGCTGGCCGCGTACCCCTCATTGAAGATCAGGTAGAGCACGGCCAGAACCGGTCGCAGCCGGTCCGGCAACTCCGCCTCGCCCGGCACCCGGTACGGGATGCCCGCGTCGCGGATCTTGGCCTTGGCCCGCACGATCCGCTGCGCCATCGTGGCCTCCGGCACGAGGAAGGCGCGCGCGATCTCGCCGGTGGTGAGCCCGCCGACGAGCCGCAGGGTGAGGGCGACCTGCGCTTCCCGGCGCAAGGCGGGGTGGCAGCAGGTGAAGATGAGCCGCAAGAGGTCATCCTCCTCGGACGTCCGGCCGGCGTGCAGCCGGAGGGCTTCCGCCTCCTTCGCGCCGCGGGCCGCCTCCCGGCGGAGGCGGTCGACGGCCCGGTTCCGGGCGGTCGTGATGATCCAGCCGGCCGGGCTGGGCGGCGTGCCCTCGCGCGGCCAGCGGTCGGCCGCGACGGTGAAGGCGTCCTGCACCGCCTCCTCGGCGAGGTCGAGGTCGCCGAGGAAGCGGGTCAGGACGGCCACCGCGCGCCCGTACTCCGCGCGGTAGATCTCGGTCAACCCTGGAATGGCCGGACCTCCACCGGCAGCGTGGTGATCGCCGCCATCCGCCGGCCCCACTCCAGCGCGCCATCGAGGTCGGGCGCCCGGACGACAGTGAAGCCGCCGAGGTGTTCCTTGCCCTCGGTGAAAGGGCCGTCGGTCAGCAGGGTGTCGTCGTCGCGTACGCGAACCACCGTCGCCGTGTCGGGCGGGCACAGGCCGGCCGTGAACACGAATGCTCCGGTGTCGTGCATTTCCCGGGTGAGCTCGGCGAGCCCGCGCATGATCGGTTCCAGGAACTCCGGCGACGGCGCCGGCCCGTCGGGCTGATACAGGCTGAGCAGGTACGTCTTCACAACTACCTCCCTGGAAGAACTGCTTTCACGCCCTACACGAACGGCGGTCCCCCGATCTCGACAGCGGCCCGGGATGGATTTTGCCAATTCCGCCGGACCCGATGGCGAATGTGTGTTGGCATGGTCGGCGGAATGACCAATACGTCCGGGTTCCCATTGTCGCCGCTCGACGGGTGACGAACCGGTCGGCGGCAGCGACGCCTCCGCCCGGCTGGGATGCGCGTGAGTGCCCCGGGCCGAGTTCGGAGGCTCCTGCTGTCCCGTCCGACCACCGGCCGCGTGCTGGCCGCCGGCGCCCTGGCGCTGGCCGTGAGCGCACCGGCCCTCGAACCCGTCCACATCGCCGCCGAGGCGCGGCCCACCCCGGTCCTCGCCGTCGCCCCCGCCGCGGTGGCCGACGCGACGCTGCAGGCCCGCTCCCGTGACCGGGTGGCTTCCCGGACCGCGGCCCGCCGATCGGCCACGCGCCCTGCCGCGATCGCGCTGCGTGCGGCACACCGTCAGATCGCGACCGTACGGCGGGCAGAGAAGTCCCGCCGCGCGGCCGAACTCCGCGCGGCCGCCCAGCGCCGCGCGATCGCTCAGCGTGAGGCCCGCGTCGCGGCCCAGCACCGGCGCGCCCTCGCCGAAGGGCGCGTGCAGGCCACCGGAGCCGAGCGCCGGGCCCCCGCGCGCCGGGCCTCCCCGCGCCGGGCCTCCGCGCGCCGGGTGCAGGGCGAGCGCCGGGCCCACGTGAGTCCCGCGCGCCACGCGGTGAGGCATCGCGTGAAGCAGCGCACGCGCCGCAGCGTGCCGGCGGGGATGTCCGCGGTGATCGCCTTCGCCCGGGCCCAGGTCGGCAAGCGCTACTCGGCGGGCGCGGAGGGCCCGAACGCGTTCGACTGCTCGGGCTTCACCAAGCGCGCGTACGCCCGCGCCGGGATCAACCTGCCGCACTCGTCGGGAGCGCAGGCGGCTCGGGCCCGCTCGATCTCCCGGTCCGCGGCCCGGCCCGGCGACCTGGTCGTCGGCGCGGGGCACGTGGGCATCTACATGGGCGGCGGCATGATGATCGACGCCGGCAACCCGCGCACCGGCGTGGTCTACCGCAGGATGTACGCCGGCCTGCACATCGAACGGCTCTGACCGCAGGGTTCGGTTTGATCATGGCGCCGGGCCGGAACGACGGCCTGGCGCAGGTTCGGCCGGTGAGGTGCTCGGATCCCGTCCGGCGGTGCCGATAACGACGGTCATGGGGAGCAAGTCCGCGTCGACGCGTGCCGGCGACGAGGGCTTCACCTTGATCGAGCTGCTCGTCGCGATGACCGTCATGGTGGTCGTGATGTCGGTCGCCACCGCGGGGATCGTCTCGATGTACCGGTCGGCCGGCGAGGTCGATGCCCGGTCGGCGGCGCAGGCGGAGCTCGGGCTCGTGCTCCAGCGGCTCGACCGCGAGGTGCGTTACGCCCGGGGCGTCTCGTCGACGCCGGCCACCGGCGCCTCCGCCGTCGACTTCCTCACCATCCAGGGGACGCACGAGGTCTGCGTCCAGCTGCGGGTCGTGGGTGGGGTGCTCTCCCAGCGGACCTGGGCGTACGGCGGGAGCGGGATCAGCCCGACGGGGTGGAAGCCGCTCGCCTCAGGGCTCACCCTGGCCCGGCCGTTCACGTACGTGCCACCGGACGACTCGCTCGGGCACCAGCGCCTGCGGATCGATTTGCGCCGGCAGGGGGAGGGCAACCAGGCCACCTTCACCGCGCTCAACACCGATCGCAGCAGCGGGAACGATTACTGCGCGGCCGGCCGTACCCCCTGATCAGGGTTTCGACAGGATGATCCGGACGGTCGTGCCGATGCCGGGCTCGCTCGCCACGTGGATGCTGCCGTGGTGGGCGTCGATGATCGAGCGGACGATCGCCAGCCCCAGGCCGGGCCCCGGCGTCGCCATGGCGTCCGCCGTCGCGCTGCGGAAGAAGCGGTCGAAGACGTGCGGCAGCTCGTCCGCCGGGATGCCCACCCCGGTGTCGGTGATCACGACCTCGGGTTCGTCGCCGGCGGTGGTGGTCACCGAGATCTCCCCGCCGGCCGCGGTGAACTTGATCGCGTTCATGATCAGGTGGTTGAGGGCCTGGCCCAGCCGCTTGGCGTCGCCCCGGGCGGGCACCGGCTCGGCGCAGCGGATGCGCAGCTTGACCTCGCGGTGCTCGGCCAGCGGCCGGCACGACAGCGTGACGTGGTGCACCAGCTCGGCCAGGTCGATCTCGGTCAGGTCCAGCTCCACGCTCTCGTCGCTGAGCCGCGCGACGGTGAGCAGGTCGTCGATGAGCCGCAGCAGCCGGTCGGAGTTGCGCTGCATGACGGTCAGGAACCGGTGCGAGGTCTCCGCGTCGAAGTCGTCGTCGAGCAGCATCTCCAGGTAGCCCCGGATGGCGGACAGCGGCGTGCGCAGCTCGTGGCTGACCGAGGCGAGGAACGAGTCCTTCATCCGGTCGAGCTGGCGCAGCCGGTCCACGATCTCGCCGGCGTGCCGGGCGTACCGGCGCAGCTCCAGCTGCACGGACGCGTGCCGGGCGAGGCTGCGCAGGGCGCGACGCTGCTCCTCGGTCAGCTCCCGAGGCCGTCGGTCGACCACGCACACCGTGCCGATCGAATGATTCCCGCCGAGGACGACGGGCGCACCCGCATAGAACCGGACCTCGTGACCCGCGAGGGCCGGGGTGCCCGGGCCGGTGTCCGGCACCTCCACCATCTGCCGGCCCTCCACCACCCGGAAGCAGTACGGGAGCCCGCCGCCGACCTCGCCCCGGTCCACCCCGGCGGCGGCCTTCACCCACTGCCGGTCCCGGTCGACGAACGTCACCATCCCCACGGGGGTCGCGCAGATCTCCGAGGCGAGCATGGCGATGTCGTCGAAGTCGTCCTCGGCGGGCGTATCGAGGACCTGGGCATCGTGCAGGGCGGCGAGACGGGCGGCCTCGTCGTCCGGCAGCGGAGCTCTCACGACAGTGATCGTCTCATCGCCGCACCCTGGTCAGGGCCGGTTTGCGCGGTGCGACAGGGCTTGGCGCGGGCGGCGGGGACGCATCGCGCGGCGGGCGGTGGCGGCGTCCGGGCGATCGGTGGCCGGACGGCAGTCGGCGCCCGTCCCGTGGGACAGGCGCCGACTTGCTGGCCGCGGCGTCGTTGCCGGACGACCGATCACCACCGGGCGCGGGGATCTCCTGCCGCTCACACCCGGTCGGATGTCTGACACAACTATTGCCCCCGTCAAGCGATTTGACGCGCACCAGCTGTGCGTTTGTTCAATTTCCTCGGCGCAGGTCATCAGCTCGAAAGGCCGCTGACATGTCCGCCGGTTACTCTCGGCTGCACCTGGGCAGTCTGACTCGGACCGAGCACAGCTGGAAGGACAACGAGTATGAGCCTGGAGCGCGCCGAAGCACCGGATCCGTACGACCTCCTGCCGCCGGTGCCGTCCTTCACGGTGACCAGCACGGACCTGGCCGACGGGCAGCCGCTCGACGAGCTGTACGTGCACACCAGCGTCGGTGGCAAGAACCTCTCCCCGCAGCTCGCCTGGTCCGGATTCCCGGCGGAGACCCGCGGCTTCGTGGTGACCTGCTTCGATCCGGACGCGCCGACCGGCAGCGGTTTCTGGCACTGGGTGCTGGTGAACCTGCCGAAGTCGGTGACCGACCTGCCGCGCGGCATCGACCCGCTCCCCGAGGGAGCGTTCACGATCCGTAACGACTACGGCGAGGCCGGGTACGGCGGTGCCGCCCCGCCGCCGGGTGACCGCCCGCACCGGTACGTCTTCGCGGTGCACGCCCTGGACGTCGACAGTCTCGAGGTCGGCGCGGACGCGACGCCGGCGTACGTGGGCTTCAACCTCGCGTTCCACACCCTGGCCCGGGCGACGATCCGCCCGACGTACCAGGTCAAGGGCTGAGGATCCGCCGCACGCGAAAGCCCGCCAGGTCGATCGACCCGGCGGGCTTCGTCGTTCGCTGCTGAGGGTGGGGTCAGCCGGGGACCTTGGCGACCACGAAGACCGACTGGCCGAACGGCGGCTTCACGATCTTCTCCGCGGCCTTGGTGATCGGCAGCACCACGCTGTCGTACACCTTCACCATCGGGCCCTCCTTCGGGGCCAGCTTGAAGATGCTCGTCGCGCCGTAGTAGCCGATGAGGCCGAGCGCGTTCGCGTAGTGCAGCTTCTCGATGGTGAGGCCCGCCTCGGTCATGGCGGCGCGCATCGTCTTCTTGGTGTAGCGGCGGATGTGCCCCGTCGCGATGTCGACCTGGCTCATCGCGAACATGAACGCCGGCACGATGAGGATGACCCGGCCGCCGGGGCGGACCAGCTCGGCCATGCTGCGCAGGGCGCCGACGTGGTCCTCGATGTGCTCGAGCACGTTGTACGACACCGCGGCGCTGTACTCACCGGCGGCGTCGGCCGCGGGCAGCAGCATCTGCCGCACGTCGATGTTGGTGTGGTCGGCCAGGCGCTCCTTGAGCTGCACGAGCCGGTCCGGGTCCGCCTCGGTGGCCGTGAAGTGCGGAACGTGCTCCGCCCACTCCAGGGCGTAGTCGCCGAGACCGCTGCCGATCTCGATCGGGTTCTCCCCCAGGTAGGGGAGCGCGAGCTCGACGAACCACCGACGGTGGTTCACCGCCATGGCGAGGCCTTCGAGCACTTCGGACTGGATCCGCTGGTCTCCAGTGATGTCTGCCATAAGTAGGTTCCCTCGTCTTGCCGATCCGAGCTGACAGCGGGACCGGAAGAGTTAACCATCCGGTGCGTCCTGCCGAAAGTTGAGCAGGGGGTGGGCGCTCTATTTTTGCCTGATTGAGACATTGCCCGGCGGGTAGCCGGGGTCGATACCCATCATGCCCGACGGGTGCCGACCGCGTCTAAAACATGCCTTCATATCGGCTCGATCACGCATGGGCCGCCCGTCACAACACTGTTACCAACCTCGGTTAGGCTCGCCGATGCTATGACGATTACGGGTATTGACTCGACAGGCCACTCGCCCGGCGGGAACCTTCTGCCGCCGCCCCGCGAGGCCGCCGCCGACGACCTGGATGCGGAGCTGATCGCGCTGGAAAGCGAGGTCGCCGCCGCGCCGATCTCCGTCATACCCGCAGATCGCACGGCACCCGCCGGTGAGTCGCAGGTCACGCCGCGGCGCCGCTGGTGGCGTTCTCTCACCTGGCGAGATGCGCTCGCGATTACCTCGTTCATTGCGGTAGCGCTCTTCGTCACAGCTCCGTTGTGGCTCAACCTTGATCATGAGTTGCGCGACGATCCACAGGACCAAGCATTTTTTGAGTGGATGTTGGCGCACGGTGCACGCGTGCTCACGGATGGCGTTTATCCGTTCTTCTCGGATCGCATGAATTACCCCGATGGGGTGAACATGATGGCCAACACCTCGGTGTTGGCAGTTTCGCTGCCGATGACGCCCGTCACTGCCATCTTCGGGCCGCATGTGGCGTTCAACGCGTTTCTCACCCTCGCGTTGGCACTCACCGGTATCTCGTGGTATTTGGTGCTCTCTCGCCACTTCGTGGCATCTCGGCTCGCGGCGTGGGTCGGCGCCCTCGTTGCCACCTTCGCGCCGAGCATGATCTCGCACGCCGGCGGCCACCCGAACATCGTCTCGCAGTTCCTGGTTCCGCTGATCATCTGGCGCACCCTCGCGCTCCGGACGCCCGGCCGGGTGGTCCGCAACGGCCTCGCCCTCGCGGGCCTGCTGGTCTGGCAGGCGTTCATCAACCTCGAGGTCCTGTTCATGACCGCGGTGGGACTGGGCGTCTTCTGCGTGGTGATGGGGCTCGTCCGGCGCCGCGGCGGGCGTACCGAGGCGCTGACGTTCCTGCGCGGCCTCGGCATCGCGGCGGCCGTCACGGTGGCGCTGCTGGCGTACCCGCTGTGTGTGCAGTTCTTCGGGCCGCAGAGCTACCACGGGCTGCCCGAGTTCGTCCGCTACTTCGGGGCCGACCTGGGATCCTTCACCGCGTACGCGCAGCGCTCGATCGCCGGTAACAGCGAGACCGCGGCGCGCCTCGCCCAGAACGCCTCCGAGCAGAACGCGTTCTTCGGCTGGGGCCTGGTGATCCTCTTCTTCGGCCTGGTGGCGTGGATGCGCCGCAGCGCCGCCGTCCTGACGCTGGCCGGGGTCGCCCTGCTGTTCGGCGCGATGTCGCTCGGCCCGCAGGTCCGCCTCAACGGCGTGGACACCGGCGTCTCCGGCATCTGGTCGCTGCTGCACAGCGTGCCGGTGCTCAACTCGGCCGTGCCGACCCGCTGGGCCATGGCGATCGCACCGGTCGTCGGCATCATCCTCGCGCTCGGCTGCCAGAAGGCCTCGGACCTGATGAAGGCCCAGCCGGGCGCACGGGGCCCGGTCCGGGTCGCGATGATCACGGCGGTCGCGATGGCGCTGGTGCCGCTCGCGCCGACCCCGCTCGAGACCGTGAAGATGGACCCGGTCCCCGAGTTCGTCACGTCCGGCGCCTGGCAGCAGTACGTGGACGACAACCACACGATGGTGTCGCTGCCCCTGCCCGACAGCACGTACCCGGACCCGCTGCGCTGGAGCGCGTACACCGGGCTCGACATGCGCATCGCCAGCGCGTACGCGTTGCTGCCCAGCCAGAACCCGCTCGACCCGAGCGACCGGACCGCGCTGTTCTCGCCGCCGTGGCGGCCGACCAGCGGGCTGATGACGTCGATCAAGCAGGGCAACCCGATCCCGGAGATCACCGACACCCGGCGCGAGATGACCCTGGCGGACCTGCGCTACTGGAAGGCCGGCGTCATCGTGCTCACGCCGCAGGTGCGCGACATCGAGATGCTCCGCGCGATGACCGACCTGCTCGGCTTCCAGCCCACCTGGACCGGCGGCGCGTGGGTGTGGGACGTGCGGAACCTGGTGGACGACCCGAAGGCGACGCTGGGCTGAGGTCCGGCACAGCGATGCCGGCGCGGGCTTCCCGCGCCGGCATTTTGTCGTTCAGGTGGGCTTAGGCCTGCTTGATGCAGCAGCCCATGCACACCTTGGGCTTCGGCAGCGTGAACGCGAGGCAGCACGTCTTGCGCTGCACGTCCAGCTTGCCGGCGCGGCCCGGGACCAGCTCGATGAGGTCCTCCACGCCGAGTGTGGTGAGCAGGGTGTCGATGGTCCGGGCGGACGAGCCCGGCATGACGTCGGCCGAGCGCAGGACCGCGTACGCGACCCCGGACGCCAGCGAGCCCATCAGCGTGCGCTTGCCCAGCCGTACCTTCGCGTGGATGGCGTCGAGCAGCGGCGTGAGGTGCTGATCCAGCAGCGAGCGGCGCAGCTCCTCCAGGAGCGCGGCCTCGTCCGCCACGACGCGTACCTCGGGCAGGCCGCTGAGCGCGAGCGGGTCCGACGGCAGGACCGCCACGGTGATGTCCGGGTGCAGGCCGAGCGTGACGAGCGGCCGCGGGTCGTTGAAGTGCATCAGCACGTCCGTGCCGGTCAGCAGCGGCACCCGGCGCGCGGACGCCCAGCCCAGCACGGCGGGCAGCGCCAGCCAGTACGTGTACGCCTTCCAGGCCAGCGCGGCGGCGGCGTGCGGCTGCGCCTGCCAGCGGTGCTTCGACGACTCCAGAAGGATGTCGAGGGTGCTGCCGGCCAGCTCGGCCGAGGGCACCCAGCCGGCGGTGTCGCGGATCAGGAGATCGGGGGCCAGGCCGGGAAGCTGGGTGGACGTGCCGAACATCGCGCGCAGGCTCGCCGTGACGGGTGCCAGGGGCGAGTCGGCGAACGAAGCGTGACCGGGGGCGTGGTCCAGGGTGGTCGTCACCGGCTGCCGCCGGGCCCGGGGGAGCAGGGACTCCGCTGGATCACCGTGCTCACCTCGCTGTCCTTGAACCGGGAGCTGTCGGCGCTCAAGCTCCGGGTCACTCACCGTACCCCGTTAAGGCTAGCCTAACCATGCCACCCCCTGGGCGCCCGGACCGGGTGTTCTTCTGCACGAATACCCCTAGCAAGGGTCACCTAACGGAACGCTGCGCCGTTGCCGGAGTCGTCAAGGTATCTGTCGGCAACGCGCTACTAGCCCCATGCGGACACCGGAAGACATGGACACTGAAATTCCTGTCGCAAAGGGGACATCCGTGATGACCACCTCGCCTGTCGAGAGGGCCGCCGACCAGTTCGTGACGGCGCTCGCGCAGTGGCGGGTCGAGCGCGGGATGACGAAGAAGCAACTCGCCGCCCGGATGGGCTTCGACCCCTCCTACGTCAGCCACGTCGAAGGCCGCCGGCACAAGCCCACCGAGGACTTCGCCCGGCGCGCCGAGGCGGTCCTGGCCGCCGGCGGTGCCATCTGGCAGAGATTCCAGGAGTACGACGAGCTGCGGCACGCCCGCGGCGCCACGCTGCACCGCGACCCGCCGGTACCCGTCCAGTGGATGCCACCCGGCACCGGACTCATCGTCGAGCGTGAGGTGGCCGAGCTCACGTACACGCAGGGGGCGTACCGGTGCCGGATCCGCCGGGCGCTCTACAACGCCGGCGTCGAGCCCGTAACCCGCTACCTGGTGAAGATCGCGGTCGACCGTTACCCGCACGACCCCGCCGGCTCCAACCGCCACCACCGGACGCACCCGCTCAGCTTCGACGAGATGGACCTGCACGCGGTCGCCGGCGAGGGCGACGCGGCGGAGCCGATGCACTGGCGGCTCAAGCTCGACCGGGACGCCGCCAAGGAGGTCTGGCTGCTCTTCGCCAACGACCACGGCCAGTTCCCGCTCTACCCGGGCGAACGGACGACGATCGACTACGCGTACACGGTCGGCGAGGAGAAATGGGGCCAGTGGTTCCAGCGGGCGGTCCGCCTGCCCACCCGCAACCTCACCGTACGGCTGGACTTCCCGGTCGAGTTCGAACCGCAGGTGTGGGGCGTCGAGACGTCCCTCGCCGCCGAGGTGCCGGTCCGTACGCCCCTCGAACGCCACAACGACGACGAGCGCGCCGTCTTCGAATGGTCGACCGACGCGCCCCTGCTCAACGCCCGGTACCGCCTCGAGTGGCGGTTCCGCGGGCAGTCCGCACCCACCGCCGGCGACGACGCAGTCCCGAGACCGGAAGCTGCGGCGGCCCCGCACGGGGACGCACCCCAGCGGGCCACCAACGGTCACGAGCTGAGAGCGAGCCAGCGGATGCGCGGAATCGGCATCGTCCAACGCGGCGCGGACCTGCTGCGCCAGCGCGCCCGGCACTTCCAGCTGCCCCGGGAAGAGGCGGCCGCCCGCGAAGCCGTCGACGCGCTGCGGACCACGCTGGACCGGCTCGAGGGCGTACACGACTTCAGCAAGGGCGTCGGCCTCGCCGCCCCGCAGATCGGCCTGGCCGCCGCGGCGGCCGTCGTCCGCCCGCCCGAACGCGGTGCCGAACCGGTCGTGCTGCTCAACCCGCGGGTCGTCGACGAGTCCGGCGACACCGACGAACAGTACGAGGGCTGCCTGTCGTTCTTCGACTACCGGGGCCTGGTCCGGCGGCCGCTGCGTGTCGACGTGGAACACGCCCGCTTCGATGGGACCCGGGTGATCACGTCGTTCGAGCGCGCGATGGCCCGGCTGGTCAGCCACGAGATCGACCACCTCGAGGGCCGGCTGTACGTGGACCGCATGGCCGCCGACGCGACGCTGGTGCCGGTCGAGGAGTACGGCCAGACCGGGCGGCCCTGGGCGTACTGACCCTCAGGCCTCGGAGAAGCTGTCGTACTTGACGCGGATCGACGGGACCTGAAGTTCGGCGAGCGTCTTGAGCGTCGCCCGCACCATCGGCCCGGAGCCGGACACGAAGAAGTCATGCTCGTTCCACGGGCCGTACCGCCCGACGACGTCCGAGATGTTGCCCTGCTCACCGGGGAACGTCGGATCGTCGCTGCACGCGGTCACCACCGACAGCCACGGGTAGCGGGCGGCGAGGCGGTTGAGGGCGGCCAGGTCGTACAGGTCGTCGCGGGTACGGGCGCCGAAGAACACATGCACCCACCGCGTACGGTTGTAGCGCGTCAGCTCCTCCAGCAGGGATTTCACGGGTGCGAGACCCGTACCGCCGGCCACGAACACCGCGTCGCGGGTTGACCGCCGGTCCAGGTTCATCGACCCCATCGGCGCCGCCAGGCGAAGCATGTCGCCGACCTGCAGGCGGCGCACCAGCGCGCTGGAGACCCAGCCGGCGCCGACCGCGCGTACGTGGAACTCGATCGAGTTGTCCCGCCGCGGCGCGTTCGCCGGTGAGTAGGTGCGCCACAACCGCGGCTGGAAGCGGGGGCACTCCAGGCTCAGGTACTGCCCGGCGCGGAACTCCAGCGGCTGCATCGGCTTCACGGTGAAGACCGCTATGTCGTGCCCCCGGCGTTCGTGCGAGGTGACCTCGGCGTACCAGAACGGCGGGTTCGTGTCCGCCTCGGCGCCGGCCATCATCTTCGAGGCGATCACCGCGTACGCGTCGGCCCACGCCTGGTCGTACTCGATCCCCCACTGCTCCCCGGCGTAATGCCGCATCGCCTCGATCAGCGCGCCGCCCACGACCTCGTAGTGCTTCGGTTCCACGTGGAACTTGCGATGATCACGCCCCAGCGAGCGTAGATAGTCGTCGAACCGCTCGGGATCCTCCAGCGTCTGCACCGCGGTGACGATCGCCCCCAGCAGTCGCGCCCGCTGCACGTCCATGTGGACGGGGAAGAGCTCCCGGAGATCGGGATGCGAGAGGAAGATCCGAGCGTAGAAATACCCGGCGACCTTGTCCTGATGCTCCTCGACGAGGCTCCAGCTCTCCTTGAGCAAACGCGCGAGGTCTCCCATGCCCTAAGCGTGAGCAGGGAAGACGCTGATGCATCGCACGCAAGGTGCGACGCGGGCGGAACAGATTACCGACAGTCGGCGTGCTGCTTGCCCGATACGCCGCAATTATGTCGACCTATGGGCGGGTGGCACGGGGTGATCGGCGCTCCTCGCTGTCCCGCGCGGCTCGGTCGCGGCCGCCGACTCCCGTCGCGGGCGCCGACTCCCGTCGGGGGCGCCGACTCCCGTCGCGGCCGAGCGCCTCGTCCGGCCCGATCGCACTGTCTGCGACCGATCGCACTGTCCGCGGCTGGTCGGCTTTCCGTGGCCGATCGCCCTGTGTCTTCGGGCGGTCGGCTTTCCGCGGTCCCGTTATGCCGCTGCGGCCGTCCGGTAGAACAGGGTCGCCCGGGCAGCCACCGTGCCGGCTGCGGCTCGGCTGGTCAGTACCGCCGTGAGCAGGCTCGCGCCCGGGAAGAACCGATTGAGCCCGCGCAGCACCGTCCAGGCGCCGGCGTGGACGGCCACCATCCGGCCCAGACGCCAGAGCGCATCCGTGACGCCGCCGGCACCCTCGTACGAATGCTCCCGCGCAGCGGTCAGAGCGGCCTCCGCATCCTCCCGGGTGGGATGCACCCGGGTGAGAAGCAGCAGGTCGGCGGCCCGCGCCGGGTCGGCCGGATCAACGCCGTAAGCGGCGGCGACATGCAGCGAAAGCTCGGCATGCGCCAGCGCGGCGGCCCCCAGCAGCGTGAGCGGAGCGTACGAACCGGCGACGGCGCCAAAAACGCTGCCCACGGTGCCGAACCGCACGAACTGCTGTGCAGCCAGCCGGGCGAGTCCGTCCGGCGTCGCACCCGGGTACGCGTCCCGCATCCGGTCCGCCCACTCCTGCGCCTGCGGACCGAGCGTCTGCACGGCGGCGAGCGCGAGGAGCTCGGGGGAGTGACCGGGGTCGGCGATCAGGCGCGCCCAAGCCTCGGTGTGGGTGGCGGACTCGACGGGGCGGCTCTGAGCCGGGACACCGGAAGTCGCCGCGGAGGACTCGGCCGGACCGCCCGCCGCAACGGCGGTCCTCACCGGAGCGGTCGGCCCCGGCGCGGTGGTCGCCGGAGCGGTCGTCGCCGGCGTTGCGGGAGCGCTCGTGGCCGGTGCGGTGGTCGCCGGAGCGATCGTCGCCGACGTGGCCGGGGCGCTCGCCGGAGCGGTCGTCGCCGGCGTTGCGGGAGCGCTCGCCGGTGTGGCCTCATCCGCAGATGGAACAGTGGCGGTCGCCTGCTCCTCGGGGGTGGTCCCCTCGTCGGGGACCGTCGTCATGTCGGGCTCGACGAGCGCGGGGGCCACCTCGGCGGCGGCTGCTTTCAGGGCGTGCTTGAGCGGCGCGGTCTTCCTGGCAGGAGTCGCCTTCACGGCCTTCTTCACGGGCGTGTCTGCGCTGGCCTCCGGGGTCACCTTCTTGGCCGGGCCCGCCTTCTTCGCGGCTGCCGACTTCCTGGCAGGCGTGGGGTTCGTCACTGCCTTGGCCGGGGCTGCCTTCTTGGCCGGGCCGTCGGTCGCGCCGCTTCCGCCGCTGGGCGTGCGCTTGGCCGGCGGCTGGTTCGCCGGGTTGCGCCTCGCGGCGGGCTGCTGCCGGCGCGGTGGTGCGGGCGGTGTCGAGCCGTTGACCTGGGTGGACTCGTCTGCGGTTGGGTGGTCTGTGGCCGTACTCTTCCCTCGATCAACCGTGGGACCCGGTGGCCGGAACGTGATCGGCGGCGGCGTGGCCGGCGGTTTCCGGGCCGGCGGCGCGGAGGATTCCTGCTGGTCAGGCGTGCTGAACGCGGCCCGGGGCGTCCGCGGGCGACGCCGCGGCGGCTGGTTCTCCTCCATGCCGTCGGAGCCTATCCTGACCGCGACGGTTTCACCTGCTGGAAAGCGGTGTGGCCGATCGATTCGTATGTTCCGGATTCGAGCGGGCCCGCGCGGCTTGATCGACCGCCCCGTCCCGCGGGTCTCGAGGTCGGGCCGGCGGGGCCGGGCCGGGCCGGGCTCCGGGGCGCATCTGGCCTGGTCCGCCGGGGCGGCGCGCTGAGGGGCGAACCTCTTTGCCGGGCCGTCGGAGGGTCCGGTATCCTCAACCGTCGGTGGCCTGCAAGCCACCGAGGAGACTTCGCCTAGTCTGGTCTATGGCGCCGCACTGCTAATGCGGTTGGGGGCTTATACCCCCTCCCGGGTTCGAATCCCGGAGTCTCCGCGTGTGAAGCCGGTGTGTATGCTGGCGAAGCACCGAGCGCCCGTAGCTCAATGGATAGAGCATCTGACTACGGATCAGAAGGTTAGGGGTTCGAGTCCCTTCGGGCGCACTTCTCGAGAAGGCCTCCACCAGCCGAAACGGCATGGGCGGGGGTCTTTCTCGCATTCACGGATCGTATTCATCGGTCGTGACATTGCCTCGGCTGAGTCGCCGGGTCGGCTCGCGCCGGCCGAAGGCTGC
This sequence comes from Nucisporomicrobium flavum, assembly GCF_016464385.1. Lineage (GTDB taxonomy): Bacteria > Actinomycetota > Actinomycetes > Mycobacteriales > Micromonosporaceae > Actinoplanes > Actinoplanes flavus_A. Next base: position 19,580 of record NZ_JADMLH010000002.1, read on the forward strand.
CGATGGACGGAGGGTGCTGCGATGACCGCCTCGATCGGGATCTGGGCCCACGGCGATCTGACCGGTGACCACGTCCTGTACCGATGGGAAGCCGACCAGGACGCGGGCTTCGTGGCTTTCGAGGTGGCGACGCGCAGGTTCCGCCCGGCCGACGCCGGCGGGCGGCCGATCGGGGACCTGGTGCTCGACGTGGTCAGCGGGGACCTCACCGGGGCGGCTGATGGGGTGAACCAGAGGTTGTTGAGTCAGGTGGTTGCCTCGATCCTGCGCGGATACGCCCGCGTCGGCGGGCCGCCGGCAACGGCGCATGCTTACTACCACTGACTCGCGGCGGGACGAGCCGCTCGCTTCCAGCCCGGCCACCCGATGGCGTCGAGGAAATCCTCGATGGCGGCCACGACCTGGCCCAGTACCGCGACCGACTCCGTCAGCGGGCCCGGTACGTACATTCCGTGGTTTGCGCCTTCCACTTCCAGCACGTGAGGTGACAGCCGGCGGGCCAGGTTGCCGTCCCAGACCTCGTCGGCTGTGCCGCCGACCAGCAGGGACGGCGCCGTTGCTCGGCTCAGGGCGTCTGCCACCCAGGGGAACGTCAGCAACGGCGTCAGCCACACTGCGGGCAGGGACTTTTCCGCTGCGAGCGATGCCGCGTTGGTGCCGAGCGATTTGCCGATCAGCAGCGGGGCGGCGCCGGCGGCGTCGATGACGGGACCGATCTCACCGGCGACCCAGCTCTCGATCTCGGGTTGGTCGTGCGGCGGGAACTCCCGCGACCATGAATGTCGATGGATCGTCGCCCCGCGCTGTTCCGCCACGTCTCCGGCGTACATGAGGAGAGGGGCGTACGGTCCGAACCGACCGCCGGGGATCACCACCGCGTCAGCCATGCCGACGACCCTACTGAGGCAGCGCCAGGTTCAGGTCGGTTGCCGGCGCCGCGAATCGCTCACCTCGCCGGGCCGGTCACCGATGGCAGCGGCATGGAACGTTTGTCTGTGGGGTCCGGGTCCAGCTGTTCGGACGACGCCGCCGTCGCCGGTGCCGAGGCCGCTCGCGCTGCCGTGTCCGGGCTCGGCGGGGTCGAGCCCGGTCTGGTGATCGTGTACGCGTCCATCCGGTACGCGTTCGACGAGCTGCTCGCCGCCGTCCGTGGCGTCACCGGGGACGTTCCCCTGGTCGGGGCCAGTTCCTCCGGGCAGCTCATCGAGGGCGAGTACCTGCCACCGAGTTCCGGGGTGAGCGTGATGGTGCTGGGTTCGGGCGTGTACCGGTTCGGCACCGCCGAGGTCAGCGGGATCGGCGCGGACATCGCGGGGTCAGGGCGGGAGCTCGCACGCCGGGCGCTGGACGCGGCCGGCGGTGACACCACGCCGCACAGCGCGCTGATGGTGCTGGCCGACGGCATGGCGGGCGACATGCAGAGCCTGCTCGCCGGGATGTACCGGGTCACCGGTGCACGCGTACCGGTGGTCGGCGGCGCTGCGGGAGACGACCGGACGTTCTCCGGCGCGTACGTGTTCTTCGGTGATCGGGCCCTGCGCGACGCCGCCGTGGCCGTCTGGATCGGTTCCGACCGTCCGCTGCGGGTTGTCGCCGGGCACGGCTGGCAGCCGCAGACGCTGCCGATGCTGGTCACGAAGGTGGACGGGATGGCGGTCGAGGAGATCGACGGCCGCCCGGCCGCCGACGTCTTCAACGAGGCGGTCGCCCGGGACGCGTCGGCCCGCTCCGAGTACTTCGAGGGCACCTATGAGGGGTGGCACACGGGGCACTCGTTCGGTCTCATCGAGCCCGACGGCACCCAGCTGATCCGCGGCGGCTTCGTCGGTCAGGACGGGGTGCTGCGGACCTTCGTGCCGCTGCCCGAGTACTGCGCGGTGCAGATCGTCTCCGCCGACCAGGACGACCTGCTGACGGCCAGCGAACAGGTGGTGGAGGAAGCGCTGGACGGCATCGCCGACCCCGCGGTCATGCTCGTGTTCAGCTGCATCGCCCGCAGCGACCTGCTCGGTGACCGGGCCGCCGAGGAGGCGGCCCGGCTGCACAAGGCCGCGGGCCAGGTCGCCACCTTCGGCTATTACACGTACGGCGAGTTCGCCCGGAGCAACGGCGTCGCCGGGTACCACAACGCCACCCTCACCGCCATCGCGCTGTAGGGCACCGGGCGACTCGTACAGGAGGGGAATCACCATGTCCGGACAGCATGAGGCCGACCGGCTCCGGGAGCAGCTGGCTGCCGCGACGGCCGCCACCCGCGACGCGTACCGGCACACCTCGCGCCTGATCCGGGTGCTCACCGTGCTGGGCCGGCCGTCGTCGCCCGCCGAGCTGGTGGACGAGACGTTGAACGTGCTGTCCCAGATCTACGCCGCCGATGTCGCCGCCATGGTGCAGACGACGGGCGGCCGGCTGCGGGTGACCAGCGCCTGCGGGATCCCCGAGCGCGATGCGGCGTACACGACAGGGTGGCCGCTCGCCGGCGGCGCGGCGGAGGCGCTGGCCACCGGCCGGGTCGTCGCCCGGACCGGCGCGGACCTGGACCCGGCCGCCGACCTGCCGCCGACGTTGGCCGACCTGGCGCCGGGTTCGGCGTGCTGGGTGCCGGTGGGCGAGGCGGGCGCGGACGAGCTGCTGGTGATGTACCGGCTCAGCGAAGCCGGCTTCCCGCCGGGCGACCTGCCGGTGCTCGGCTCGGTGGCGGCCCGGCTCGGGCTGGCCGTGGAGGCCCGCCGGCGCAGCGCCGCCGTGGAGGACCTTGCGACGTTCGGTCACCGGCTCTCCAGCCGGCTGGACCTGCCGTCGCTCTACGCGGAGGCCGTACGCCTGTTGCCGACGCTGGTCGACGCGGACCACGCCGGTGTCGCGCGGGTCGACGGCGACGTCGCGTATCTCTGCGCCGCCAGCGACGTCTCCGGTACGCCGGGGCCGGGCGAGCCGATCCCGCTCACCGATCTGATCGGCTGGGACGCCCTCCGGGCCGGTGAACCGTACGCCGGGCAGTACGACGGCCCACCCGTCGGCGGGTCCGTGCTGGCCGTCCCGATCGTGCGTGAGGGCTCGCCGACCATCGTGCTCTACGCGCTGCGCCGCGATCACCGGCCGTTCCGTCGCGACGCCCTCGAGTCGGCGACCATCTTCGGCACCTACGTCAGCGGCGCCATGACCAACGCGGAGCTGTACCGGGCCCTCGGTCGCAGCGAGAACCAGCTCCGGCTGATCACGGACTCGGTCAGCGACCTGATCGCGGTGGTCGACGCCGAGGGCCGGTTCGGGTACGCCTCCCCGTCGCACGAACGCGAGCTCGGCCTCGTGCCGCAGGCGTTGCTGGGCACCGCGGTGATCGACCTCGTGCACACCGCGGACCGGCCGGCCCTGGCCGCGGCGCTCGCCCGGCCGTCGGACGCCGCCAAGGTGGAGTACCGGCTCGGTATCGGTGAGGACTCCTGGGTGTGGGTGGAGAGCGCGCTGCGCCCGGTGCCGGACGAGGGCACGCTGGTGCTCTCGTCCCGGGTCATCGACGAGCGGCGCCGGCTCGAGGACGAGCTGCGCCGGCGTGCCACCCACGACCCGCTGACCGACCTCGCCAACCGGGCGCTCGTCGGCGAACGGCTGGACGCGGCGCTCGGCCGCGACGGCGACGACCACGTCGGGCTGCTCTTCTGCGACCTCGACAAGTTCAAGGACGTCAACGACCGGCTCGGTCACGAGGCGGGCGACGAACTGCTGGTCCGCGTGGCCGACCGGCTGCGCGGGTGCGTACGCTCCGTCGACCTGCTCGCCCGGTTCGGCGGCGACGAGTTCGTCGTGCTCCTCGACGGCATCGCGGACCTGGACGGCGTCACCGACATCGGCGACCGGGTGGTCCGGGCGCTCGAGTCGCCGTTCTGGCTGCACGGCGAGTGGGTGGAAGTCTCCGCGAGCGTCGGCGGTGTGCTCGGCACCCGCGGCCGGTCCCAGGCGAGCGCGATGCTGCGCGACGCCGACGCCGCCATGTACGCCGCCAAGAACGCCGGCCGCGGCCGCGTGCGGGTGTTCGACGAGGACGCGTCGCAGCACAGCCTCGGCCGGCTCGAACTCCGCTCCGACCTGGCCCAGGCACTCGCCCGCGACGAGCTGACGATCCACTACCAGCCGATCGTCGAGCTGGCCGGCCGGCGGATCATCGGCTTCGAGGCGCTCTGCCGCTGGACCCACCCGCGCCACGGCCCGGTGCCGCCGGACGAGTTCATCCCGCTGGCGGAGGAGACCGGCGCCATCGTCGGCATCGGCGAGTGGGTGCTCGGCGAGGCCTGCCGCCGGCTGGTCGAATGGCAGCGACTGCCCGGGTACGAGCACCTGCGCATGAGCGTCAACCTGTCCCCGGTCCAGCTCGAGCAGCCCGAGGCGGCCGGACACACGCTCGGCGTCATCGCGGCCGCCGGAGCGAACCCGTCGCACGTGTGGCTCGAGATCACCGAGCACAGCTCGATCCGCCAGGACGTCACCGCGTTCGCGACCACGCTGCGCGCGGCCGGGGTGCATTTCGCCCTCGACGACTTCGGCATGGCGTACTCGAACCTCAGCCACCTCAAACGGCTGCCGGTGGAGATCCTGAAGATCGACAAGTCCTTCGTGGACGGACTGGCGGCCGACACCGACCGCGGCATCGTCCGGGCGGTGCTGGGGATCGCCGACTCGCTGGGACTGGCCGTGGTGGCCGAGGGCATCGAGACGGAGGAGCAGCGGGCCGAGCTGCTGGGGCTGGACTGCCAGCAGGGCCAGGGCTACCTGTTCTCCCGCCCGATTCCCCCGGAGGAAGTCGTGGCGCTGCTGCGTACGGGATCGCTCATCGCGGCATGAAGGGCAGGTAGCGTGCCGGCGTGACCACCCACTTCACCGCCGCGTACGCCGACGGCTGGGCCGGCGCCGTCGTCAACCCGCTGACTCGTGCGGAGGCGGAACGGCGGGACGCCGACGGAATCCCGTACGCCGTGCTGCTCCTGGCCGGCGGCCGCCCGCGCGTACTGGTGCACGTTTCCTGGGCGGACGCCTACGTCGGCGTCGTCGTGCACGGAGACGACGGCCGGCGGACCGCTTCGCTGGACCTGCGCCGTACGCCGACCGGCGATCTGTTCCTCCGCGAACGCCGGGAGTGGCCGGACGGCGACGGGCCCGCCGCGCCCCGGCATGCCACCACCTGGACGCTCGCCGGCCGCCGCGAGGACCTCGACCAGCCCGCGGGAGATGGGGGCGGAAGCTCGCGGGACTGGAGGGACGAACAACCCCCGCGCGTGGCGCCGTTTCCGTTCGGCGCATGGGATGAACTGCTGAAACTCGCCGGACTCGGCCGCGCCGCCGTGACCGACGCACCGGATCATGACCTTCCGGTCGTGACCGCTGCCGAGCCGCCCTGGCACCCACCTCGCCCTGCGGCGCCGCGGGACCTCGCGCTGCTGTTCACCGTCGGCGCCACAGTGACGTTCGGGGTCGTCGACCTGGTTCCGGCCGGTTCGGTACGGCTCACCTCGGGCCGGCTGGTGGCTGCCGACCCCAGTTCGATCGGTGCGACGCCGGAACCGCCGTACGCGGTGACGGTTGCGCCCGGCACATACCCAGTGACCGTCTCGCGGGTGCGATCCGCCGACCGGCCGGACCGGCCGCGGGTGGCGGCGGCGCGGCTCGAGGTCAGCGACCGGCCGGTGGTGCGCTGGGAGCTCGCGCTGCAGGACGGTCAGAGCGTGCTGGACCTGGGGAACGGGGAATTCTACGGGTTCGGTGTGGACAGCGGGCTGGCGTCCTTCGCCGACGCGGACCTGTGGCGGTCGTTGAGCGAACGGGACCACGACGGCTGTGATGCGTGGGAGGACGACTGGCTGGAGCATGGGCGGGTGGCCGGGGAGCAGCAGTTCGTGGTGGTGGAGGCGGGCGGGATGGTGGCCTGGCCGAGCGGGTGGGGGGACGGGTCGTATCCGACCTGGATCGGGTACGACGATGCCGGGTCGGTGGTGTGTTTCGTGGCGGACATGCGCCTGTAGACCATCCGTGAACTCCCACTACCGACTGACTCGATAGCAGATCCCGGTGATGGTCACCTCGTTTCCCGCCACGGTCACCTCGTCGAAAGAGTTCAGCAGATAATCGTTGACCTCCTGGGCGCCCGACGCCCAGACGTTGAGGATCTCAATCGCCAGATAAACCTTCAAGAATTCCGAGGCGAGCGGCGTGTGATCGCGCAGCAACGTCTCCAGTGGTGGCCAACCGGCGCGCATCACCGCCACGTCGACGCCCTCGTCCTCCGTGCCGACGGCCGCGATGTCTTCCTGGAGCTCCGCCACGCATTGCCGGTATTGCGGCTCGGTGCGATCGCAGAACTCCCGTATGGCCAGACGCAGGGAGTATCGCAGGGGAGTCTCTCCTGCGATCGGCTGGCCGAAGTTCATCGGTCGCGCGATGACCCGGTCGCCGGGCACGCGCTTCGCGCCTATGTCGAAGTAGGCGAGCGTCATCCGGGGCACCTCGATGACATCGATCCGTCAGGGTTGTAGGTGTGCGAGCCCGAGGGCGTGTACGGTGCACCGCCCTTGTCCTCGGGCCGGCGGTTGCCGGATCGCGCGAAGAACTCCTCGGGCGACTCGATCCTAGCGATGTGCGGGGTCTGGTTTCCGGGGACGATCTTCGTGGTCTCCATGGGTAGGAAGGATGGATCGTTCGCACCGGCGGTGTTGACCTTGTCGATCACCTTGCCGGCCTGACTGGGGCTGAGGCTTCCGAACCCGACGTCCACATCGCTCGTGGGCGTGTAATTGCCGCGAACCCGGCTACCGCCGAAGACGACGGACGAGCCGCGCTTGAACGCCTCGGTCATGATCAGCCGGGCCTGTGCCTCGCCCAGGCCTCCGACGTTCTGGGTCGCGTGCTGGAGCTGTTCGGGGGTGGGGCCCACCGGGACCGCGTTGAGTCCCAGCGGGTCGATCTCGAATGTCGGGTTCGGCACGTACGCCGCGGGATTGGGTGCCGGTTGCAGGCCCAGCGGGTCCTGGCTCAGGTAACGCGCGGTGTCCGGGTCGTAGTAGCGCTGGTTGTTGTAGTGGTGTCCCGTTTCCGGTCGTGGTACTGGCCGGGCAACCGCAGCGGGCATTCTGCTCCGCCGCTGCTCACCGCGATTGTGGTGCCCCAGATGGTCTGGCGGGTTTCCCAGACCACGCTGCCGTCCGGGGCCGTGAGATGCGTGGGCCGGCCGACCAGGTCCGCGACGATGCTGTAGAAGCGTTCGTCGATGTCGGCCTGCGAGGTCGTTGCTGTCCAGCGGCGCTCGCGCTGGGCCATCGGGGTGTACGAGCCGGGCACGTAGTCCCAGGTCGTCACCTCCGGGCCGGCGTCGGAGCCGAACCGGTGGTGGACCTGCTCGACGATCCGGGTTCCGTCCCAGGTGAAGTCGAGCTGCTCCGTCACGCGGCCGTCCGCGGCGTGCCGGTATTTGCCGACGCGGCGACCGAGGGGGTCGTAGCGGTAGGACCAGCGGGTGCCGTCGGGGGTCCGTACGCCGACCAGCCGATCCTCGGAGTCCCAGAGGTAGTGCCAGGTCAGCGGTTTGGCCGAATGCAGGGTCCGCTGCCGGAGCACCATCCGACCCTGCGCGTCGTGCTCGTAGCGGTACTGGCCCGCGGAGCGTATCCGGGTGCCCTCGTATCGTCGCGCGCCCTGGACCTCAGGCTCCCCGGCGGCCCAAGAGGCCGCGGTGAGGTTGCCGGCCGGGTCATAGGCGTACCGCTCCTGCCATCCGGCCGCTGTGACTGCCGTGACGCGTCCCGCATCGTCGAGCGCCACGGTGCGGGTGCCGGTCGCCGGATCGTCGACAGAGGTCAGCAAGCCGTCCGGGCCGTACGCGTAGCCCCGCCGTACCGTGGTCCCGGCCGAGCCGGTCAGCGTCTGCGCGACCAACCGGCCGCCGAGGTCGTGGGCCTGGCGAAGCGTCTGCCAGTCCGAGCCCGTCGAGACCGTGCGCTCGAGCAGGTTCCCCGCCGCGTCGTGCAGGAGCGTGACCTCGTGGCCTCCCAGGCGCAGGACGGTCGGTGTGCCCGACGCGCCGTGGCTCCACGTGGAGCTTGCACCGGTCGGCGTCGTGCAGCCGATGCGGCGACCCGCGAGGTCATAGCTGAATGTGACTGTTCGCCCATCAACGGTCTCGCTGAGGACTCGGCCAACTGCGTCGTATGTGCAGTTCAGATCCGTCGTGGGTGACGTCGCTTGGAGCAGTCGGCCCGCCGCGTCGTAGCGGAACGTGGTGACACCTTCGTCGGAACGGCGCTCCACGACCCGCCCGGCCGCGTCGCGGACATATGTCGTGGTCTGGCCGGACCCATTGGTGCGCGTGACGAGCCGCCCCGCCGCGTCGGTCCCGTACGTCAGCGTGCGCCCGTCGAAGTCTGTCTCGGTGGCGAGCCGGCCGGCCGGGTCATAGGTGTACGACCAGCTCAGACCTTGCGGGTTCGTCACCTCGATCAGCTGGAGCTGGGCGTCGTACGCGAATGCCAGCCGGCTTCCGTCGGGGTCGATGCGGTGGGACAGGGTGTTGAACGGTCCGTACTCGTACCTCGTCACCGCGCCGGACGCGGTGGTGTGCGTGATCAGGTTGCCTTGCGGGTCGTACTCCCACACCTCCGTCGACCCGTCCGGCCCGGTCCGCACGACAGGCAGCCCGTCGAGGTTGTAGTGCAGCACAGTTCGGGCGCCGAGCGCGTCGGTGATGGACACGACCCGGCCGGCGTCGTCGCGGTCGTAGACCGTGCTTGCGCCGGCCGCGTTCGTCACCCGCACCGGCAGGCCGGCGCCGTCCGACTCCACCAGGGTGGTCGCGCCGAGCGGGTCGGTCACGGACGCGAGGTGACCTGCAGCGTCATACGTGTACGCGGTGACAGCGCCGACAGCATCGGTGACCGACGTCAGGTTGCCCCTTGCGTCGTAGGTGAACGTCTTCCGCGCGCCGTCCGGGCCGATCACCGTCTGAGGCAGCCCGTGGCTCGTGTACGACGCCGTTGCCACTGAGCCGTCCGGACCCGACACCCGGATCAGGTTGCCGTCGTCGTCGTACGCGTGCCGGGTCGTCGCCCCGGTCGGGTCGGTGAGCTCGACGATGCGCCCGTGCCCGTCCCACTTCCGCCGCAGGACCCCGCCGAGCGGATCCACCTCGCGGACCACGCGACGCCGATCGTCATACGTGTACGAGGTGACGTGCCCGAGCGCGTCGATGACCGTGGTCGTCCGGGCCGGCTCGTCGTACGCGAGCCGGGTGGCGAGCGCCCGCGCCGGCCCGGTCGACGTCACGCATCGCCCGAGCTCGTCGTAGGCGTACGTGTACCAGTGCCCGTTGCGGTCGAGCCACCGGGTCAGCCGGCCGTCATCGTCGTACTCGAAGCGCAGCGGCAGCCCCGAGCCGTTCACGACCTCGGTCAGCAGACCGCCGTCGTCCCCGTACCCGAACCGCGCCACCGGGACGGCGATGCCGTCGGGACCGTACCGGGACAGCCGGACCACCCGGTCCAGGTGCCATTCCACGGCCACCCGGTAGCCCCCACTGTGGACCACCTCCGTCACGCGTCCGTGCCGGTCACGGACCAGGTCGATGCGATCACCACAGCGGTGGGTCATCGCGGTGAGCGGCAGGCCGTCGCCGGAGAAGTGCCAGGTCACCCCGGCCGCGGAGGAGGTGACCGCGTAGCCCTCCGGCGTGGCGGTCAAACCCAGTCGCGGTCCGGCCTGGGGAAAGACCGCGCCCTCACCCGGCAGATTCCGGTACGCGAGCAGCGCGCCGTCCGGCAGCACGAGGACCGCACCCGTCTCCTCCGGCTCCAGCCGCATGTCCAGCGTCGATGCCCACCGGTGGCCGAACGCCCGGCCCATCCGGTACGACGACACGTACGTACGCTCGAGCACCAACGGCAGCACCCCGGGCAGCATGACGTCGGTCTGCGACATGAAAACCTCGCCGCTGACGATGTCCACCGGGTCCGTGGTGGCGACCCGGTCCCGTGCCGGCGTGCTGTGACTGTCGGGGTTGTCCCAGGCCTCCCGGCGAGCCGTCGTGCCGGTGCCGGAACCATCACCAGTTCCGCGCCGGACCGAGCCGCCCGTTGACGGCACACTCCCGGCGCCGGGCCGGCCCAGCCGGGCCATGTGCTCGGCGGCCGCCTGCGCCTCGGCGACGGAGCGCGCCCGTCCGCCGCCGCCCCCGAAACCGGGTCGCCGCCGCCGCGGCGGACCGCCGCCGTCGCCGCCACCGCCGTGGCCGTGCGGTGTGTGACTTCTCGCCATGCTCGGCTGCCGTCCCCGCGGTTTCAGTGTCCGAGCGCCGATCGTATCGATGGTCGTGCGGTAGGAGGGATTCGAACCCTCTCAGCGATGCACCTGCTTTACAGGCAGGCCCGACTCTCCCGCGTCGGCGCTACCGCTTGCGGATTGCGTACCCGGGGAGGGATTCGAACCCCCATCCTTCCGACCCTGAATCGGACGCCTCTGCCGTTGGGCTACCCGGGCATTGCCGTGCGTACCCTCGGCGGGATTCGAACCCGCACCGGCGACGTCCTCAACGTCGTGCCTCTGCCGTTGGGCCACGAGGGTGGGCCGCGCCGCTTTGTCGGCGGCGCGGAGCTGCGAGCGGAGGATTCGAACCTCCCATCTCCCGGGTCAGAGCCGGGTGTGCTGCCGGTTGCACCAGCTCGCATCGGCGGGCCGGCGGGGGTAGCGGTCCCGCCGGCCCGGCCATGGCCGGGCGCGTATCGCGCACCGGGCCGGAACGGTAAAGCTCATAAGGGTTTCGTGGACCCGGACGGATTCGAACCGTCGGCCCCCGGTCTGCCGAACCGGTGCGCTACCGCTGCGCCACGGGCCCGAGAAAGGGGAAAGCCGCCCGTTCCTCGGATGGAGGGGGCGGCTCGGATGGATACGCTGCTGCGTTACCCGCTCCGCCGCTCCGGCTGATAGGCGAGGTCGGACAGGAGTAGCTGAACGGCCCGCTGCTGGGCGTCGGCGTCGGCTGGCTGCCACAACATGTCGATTCAACTCCCCTCGCTCGCCGGTGTTGACGATGATCCTGGACGAAGGCGCCGGCGCGGTCAAAGCCTTTTACGGGCCGGCCGGCGCCGCGGGTGGGCGCCGGCCGGTATGGGTCAGGCGGGCGTACAGGTGGGTGTCATCGCGGTGCTCGTACCGGTGGCCTGGAAGCCGAATTCCGTGGTCTGGCCGGCGGTCACCCGGCCGTTGTACGAGACGTTGGCGAATTGGACGGCTCCGCTCGCGCCGGTACGGGTGGTGTTCCAGCTGCCGGTGATGGTGGCGCCGGCGGGCAGGGTGAGGCCGACCGTCCAGCCGTTGAGGTCGGAGGCGCCGGCGGTGACCTTGACCGTGCCGACGAAGCCGCCGTTCCACGCGTTGACCGAGATGCTTGCGCTGCACCCCGAGGGCGGCGGGTTCGAGGGCGGCGGGTCGGACGGGCCGGGGCCGGACGGCGGGGTGCTCGGGGTGCCGGTTCCGAGGACCGGGGTCTGCCAGTCGCGCCACTCGGCGAGGTTGCCGGCCGCCTTGCTGGAGATCCGCATCGTCCCGGCCGCGTTGCCCGTCTTCAGCAGGAACTTCTGGATGTTCTGCTGCAGCGGCGTACGCCATTCCGGCCGGCTGGCGCAGTGGTTGCCGTCCTGGATGTCGGACCAGTAGGTGATGTTGTCGCCCGCGCCGAGGGCCTTGTAGACCTCGGCGCCGCCCAGGGCTGCCACGCTCGCAGATTTCGGGCCGAGGTTCACGATGTGCGGGTTGTCCATGATGAACAGGCCGCGCGGCGCCACCATGGCGACCATCTCGTGGGTGTCGACCGGCAGCCGGGTGGGGCTGCTGGTGAAGGAGCCGAACGCGTCGCCCAGCCAGGGCTGCTCGCCGTACGCGCTGCTCAGGCTCTGGGCGCCCTCGCCGGGGATGCCGCGGAAGATGGGTACGCCGGCGCTGCCCGACTCGATCGGCATGGTCAGGGCGATGCGCTGGTCGAAGGCGCCGATGACGAACGCGCCCTTGCCGAAGCGGGAGCAGCCGGTGACGCCCGTCGCGTCGGGTCGCAGGATCGTGCCGCCTGACTGCTCGATCACGTCGATGATGCGGCTGACGCCCCAGGCCCATGCCATGAGCAGGCCGGTGCTGCTGGACGATCCGTAAATGCTGTAGAACGCGCCCTGCTTGTTGCTGCGGGGCGTGCCTTCCTTGCCGACGGCGTACGGGTCGTAGTTGATGACCGCGGCGCCGGCTGCCTTGATCGCGGCGGTGTCGGCGCCGAAACCACCGAGCACGACGACGGCCGGGAACGGGCCGGAGCCGCCGGGCAGCTCCACCTTGGCGGAGAAGCTGGAGCTTTTGCCCTGGTGGGACACGTTCACCGTGATGCTCGTGCTGGTGACCGTACCCGTGACGGTCTGCGGTTTTGCGGGCTTCTCGCCGTACACGTATCGCTCGGCCTGTTTTTTGATCTCCTCGCGCCGGCAGGTCCACTCGGACTTGGTCGCGATGCGGGTGCCGTCGATCTTCTTGAACGGGTCGGGGAGCTTCGCGACGGTGGGCAGCGCGCCGGGGTCGGGCAGGGCGGGCACCGGGCAGCCGGCACCCTCGTCCTCGACGCCGGCGGCCGCCGTGACGACGTCGGCGGTGGCGATCCGGGGGATGGCCGCCACCGCGGCGCCGACCGTGAGCGCTGCGGTGAGCGCGACCATGGTCGAGCGGATCGCCGAGCGGCCCGGGATTCTGGTCACGGGCTTCTCCTTCCGGGGCGTGGGAGCGCTCCCGAGTCGATGCCCCAGTGTTGGCCCATCCATTGAACCGAGTCAATGTAACGAAGAAACTTCCGGCCGCTGCGAACGCTCGCAGCGGCCGGATCAGGGACTATCCAAAAAGGAGACCGATACCGGATCGCCGGAATTATCGGTGGACTCAGGTGAGTCCGGTTCCGAAGTAGGCGTGGAGAGACGCGCCGAACGGGAAGTTGGCACCGGAGAAGAAAACCCCGCGGGCCCGGTCCTCGGGCGTCACAGCCACCGGAGCCAGTCGTCGGGGAGCAGGGTGTAGCCCACGAACGCGGCGATGTCGAGCAGGCTGTGCGCCACGATCAGGGGCATGACCCGGCCCTTGCGCAGGAAGAACAGCGCGAACACCACGCCCATCACCGCGTTGCCGACGAACGCGCCGAAGCCCTGGTAGAGGTGGTACGAGCCGCGCAGGACCGCGCTGGCCGCCACGATCCAGCTCAGCCGCCAGCCGAACGAGCGCAGCCGGGTGATCAGGTAGCCGACCACGATGACCTCTTCGAGGATCGCGTTCTGCATCGCGGCGATGATCAGCACGGGGATCGCCCACCACACCGGCTTCAGCGCCGCCGGGATGATCTGCGCGTTGAGGCCGAGCTGCGCCGCCGCGTACACCAGGAGCAGGCCGGGGATGCCGATCGCCGCCGCCAGCCCGGCACCCCAGCCCAGGTCCGGGCCGGGGCGGCGCAGGTCGAGGCCGAGCGTGCGGACCGGCTCCAGCCGGTCGCGGTTCAACAGATACAGCGCCAGGAGTACGGGCACGAGCGCGAAGAAGATGCCCAGCACCTGGTACGTCAGATCGAGGTACGGCCGCGGCGACTGCGACGGGTTCAACGTGGCGGTCTGCTGCGACAGCGGCTTCCCGGCGGTGAGCTTCGCGACGAGGGACACGACGGCGTACACGGCCGACTGGCCGAGCGACAGCAGCAGCACGACCGCAATCTCGAACCGTGTCTCGCGGCGGGTGGCGGGCGGGCGCTCGACCGTGGCCGTCACGAGCCGACCTCGCTGACCTCGGCGAACGGTTTCCCGGCCTGCCACACCACGTGCACGATGAAGCTGTGGTTGACCTCGTTGAAGTAGACGGCGAGGTTGTCCGCGGTGTTCTGCACGGTGGCGACCGAGAAGCCGTCCGCCGGCGTGGCCGTGACGAGCTTGATGACGCCGTCGGCCGCCCGGATCACGGTCTGGCCGCCCTCCATCCGGAACGACCGGACATAGGTACGGTCACCGTCACCGTTCGTGGTCACCGTCCAGCCGTCCTCGACGGTCGTGGTCGAGTCGTCCCGGGGTGGCGGCGTGGTCGTCGTCGGGGCCCGGGTCGCCGGCGTGGAGCGGGTGCGTGACGGGCTCCGCGCGGCTGAGGGTGACCGGGGCTTCTCCGGCGCGGAGGACGTTACGGACGGCGACGGCGGCGGCGGTGGCGGGGCGGGCGTGGGGCTGAGCACCGTCGAGTCGCGCAGTTGATCGACCGACACCAGGGCGCTCTCGTCCGCGGTGGCCGTACGCAGCACCGGCAGCATCGCCACCGACGCCAGCGCGACGCTGGTCAGCGTGGCCGCGCACCATCCGAGCACCGGGAACCAGCTCCGCCGAGATCGCACGTGGCCATGCTCTCACCTACCCCTATGGTTGTGCCCATGGCGTTGATCCTGCTGGTCGAGGACGACCGCAACATCACCGCGGCGCTGACCCGGGCGCTGACGGACGCGGGCCACGTCGTGCGCCCGGTCGGGCAGGCCGCCGAAGCCCTGAAGATCCTCACCGAGGAGCAGCCGGACCTGGTGATCCTCGACCTCGGGCTGCCGGACATCGACGGTACGGACGCGCTGCGGATGATGCGCTCCGTGTCGGCCGTGCCCGTCATCGTCGCCACCGCACGCCGCTCCGAGGCCGACATCATCACGTTGCTGAGCGACGGCGCCGACGACTACGTGACGAAGCCGTTCTCCAGCGGGCACATCCTGGCGCGGATCACCGCGGTGCTCCGGCGTACCCGGGCCGCCGTCGACACCGCACCCAGCGTGATCACCGTCGGGGAGCTGGAGATCAACCCACGCCAGCGGCGGGCGGCGCTGCGCGGGCAGGCGCTGCAGCTGACCCGGCGCGAGTTCGACGTGCTCACCTACCTCGCCGAGCGCGTCGGCCAGGTCGTCAGCCGCCGCGAGCTGCTGACCGAGGTGTGGAACCAGTCCCGCATCGGCGAGGAGCAGACGATCGACGTCCACATCTCCTGGCTGCGGCGCAAGCTGGGGGAGACAGCCGCGGCGCCGCGATTTCTGCACACCGTACGCGGGGTCGGCGTGATGATGGTCGACCCGCAGTGAGATGGGAGCTGAACCGGCTGGCGCTCGCCATCACCTCGATGGTCGCGCTCGCCTTCCTCGTACCGCTGATCTACGCCACCGGGAAGATCGCCCACGACCGGGCCATCGGTGACGCCCGGCAGCAGGCCGCGGCGATGGTCGCGGCGCTCGCCGTCAACGCCGACCCCCAACTGCTGACCAGCGCGGTCGCCAGCACGGTCGCCGGCAGCGCGGGACGGCTCGCGGTCCACCTGCCCGGCATCGCGCCGGTCGGTCACAGCCACGTCACCGACGCGGAGGTCGCGCAGGCCAACCTCTACCGGCGGCCGGTCACCGCCGACGCCGCGGGCGGGCTCGTCTACCTGCAGCCCAGCGTGCTCAGCGACGGGCGGTCCGTGGTGATCGAGGTCTTCGTGCCCGACGAGGAGATGCGCCGCGGCGTGTGGCCGGCGTGGCTGGCGCTGGGGGCTCTCGCGATCGTGCTGGTCGCCGGCTCGGTGCTGTTCGCCGACCGGCTCGGCGGCCGCCTGGTCCGCGCGACCCGGGACCTGGCCGGCTCCAGCCGCCGGCTCGGCGCCGGTGACCTCGCCGTCCGCATCGACCCGTCCGGACCGCCGGAGCTGCGGGACGCGGCCAACGCCTTCAACGCGATGGCCGCCGACCTGCGCCGCCTGCTCGACGCGGAACGGGAGCTGGCAGCCGACCTCTCCCACCGGCTGCGGACGCCGCTGACCGCGCTGCGGCTGGACGCGGAGACGATGCCGCCCGGGCCCATCGCCGACCGGATGCGGCAGGCCTGCGACATGCTCGACGAGGAGCTCGAGGCGATCATCGCGGGCGCCCGCCTCGGCGTGGAGGCGCGCGGCAAGCAGCAGTCGGACCTCGTGGAGGTGCTCGCCGACCGGCTGGCGTTCTGGTCGGCGCTGGCCGAGGACCAGTTCCGGCCGTGGGAGGTCGTGGGCGGGCAGACCCCCGTACCCGTGCCGTTGCCGCGCAGCGAGCTGATCCTGGCCGTGGACTCGTTGCTGGGCAACGTCTTCGCGCACACGCCCGAGGGTGTGGCGTTCCGGGTGACGGTGTCGCAGGCCGGGCTTCTCGTCGACGACGCCGGCCCGGGCATCGCCGACCCGCAGGCCGCCGTGCAGCGCGGGGTGAGCGGCGCCGGCTCCACGGGACTCGGCCTGGACATCGTGCGCCGGGTCGCCGAGGCCGCGGGTGGGCGGTTGGAGATCTCCCGGGGGCCGCTCGGCGGGGCGCGGATCGGGCTGGTGCTGCCCGTACGCGACGAAACGCCGCCCCCGCAGCCACGGCCGGCCGCCCGGCGCCGCCGTACGCCTTCATGATCCTTTCTGGTGCTGTTAAGGCTGCTTTATGGAACGCGTCGTTACGGTCCTCGCCGTAAGAAGCCGGACGACACGTTGGGAGCCGCAAAGATGCGCAGGTCGATCGCCTATCCGCTGGTGACACTCGGGGCAATCGTGGGGTCGGCAGCGGTGGTCGCGTCTCCTGCGCTGGCGCACGGCTACGTCTCCGCCCCGCCCAGCCGTCAGGCCCTCTGCGCTAGCGGCGCGGTCAAGGACTGCGGGCAGATCCAGTTCGAGCCGCAGAGCGTCGAGGCGCCCAAGGGACAGCGGTCCTGCAACGGCGGCGTGGCGCAGTGGTCGGTGCTCGCCGACGAGAGCCGTAACTGGCCGGCGAAGGCGGTCGGCAAGAACGTCACCTTCACCTGGGTCATGACGGCCCGGCACCGCACCAGCAACTGGGAGTACTTCATCGGTGGCAAGAAGGTCGCCACCGTGGACGGGGGCAACCAGCAGCCGGACGCGGTCGTCACGCACACCGTCGACCTCAGCGCCTTCCCCGGCCGGCAGACGGTCCTCGCCGTCTGGAACATCGGTGACACGGTGAACGCGTTCTACAGCTGCATCGACCTGAACGTGGGCGGTGGCGGCGGCTCGACCACGCCGACCACCCCGCCCACCACAGCTCCTACCAAGGCCCCGACCACCCCGCCGACCTCGAAGCCCGCCCCCACCACCCCGGCGCCGGCCGTTCCTACCACCACCGCGCCTGCGGCTCCGGCGAGCGGCTCGTGGGCCGCGGGTGTCGCGTACAAGACGGGCGATGTCGTCAGCTACGAGGGCAAGAAGTACAAGTGCCGGCAGGCGCACTCCTCGATCCACAGCTGGGAGCCGTCGATCTACACGCTCGCCCTCTGGCTTCCGCTGTGAAGCGCCTCGTCGTAGCGGTCTCCGCCGTGCTTCTGCTCAGCGCGTGCGGTACGGCCCCGCAGACCCAGGCCACCCAGGTCACCGACGCGAAAGCCGTCGTGCAGGCCGAGGGTGAGCACAACGACACCGACGTCATGTACCTGCAGATGATGGTCGCCCATCACGAGCAGGGGCTGGAGATGGTCCGGCTCGCCGAGAAGTCGGCGAAGCGCGACGAGGTCAAGACCCTGGCCAAGGCGGTCGACGCCACCCAGTCCGACGAGGTCGCCATGATGAAGTCCTGGCTCACCTCGTGGAAGCAGCCCACCACGGTCGACCACGCGCCCAGCGCGCATGCCGACCACGGCGGCCTGCCCGCCACCGGTCCCGAGGAGATCGCCGCGCTGAGGAAGGCGAAGGGCAAGGCGTTCGAGACGGCGTTCCTCAACCTCTTCGTCGCCCACCAGCACAACGCGGTCGAGATGGCGAACCTGGAGGCGGCCGACGGGGTCAACGCCGAGGCCAAGGCGTTCGCCGAGCGGGTCAAGCTCAGCCGTACGGACCAGATCAAGCAGATGCTCACCATGATCAACAACTGATGGACCGACCCCGACCGGCATCCCCACGCGCCGAAAGGCGCGACGGTCGGCAGAGACGGGCGCTTCGGTCTCCCCCTTCATGACCGGCAGAGCCCGGCAGCTCCGGCCGGCACGCGGACCCCGCGGGCCGGCCGGAGTCTGTTGCCGTCGCGCCTCAAGAGGACCTCCCGACTGCCGATCAAAGGGCAAGTCGGAACTCCCAGGGGGAAGCAGTCATGGTCGTAGGCATTGTTGCCGCAGTTGTCGGGCTGGTCGTCGGATTCTTCATCGCGCGCAGCATGCGGCGTCAGGACCCCACGGTGGAGGTGCTGGAGCGGGCGGCGGCCGGTGATCTCACCGTACGGGTGGACGAGGCGAACCTGACCCCCGCGGGTGAGAACCTCAACAAGCTGCTCGACGAGTTCGCGGAGATCGTCCGGGTCTCCGAGGCCACCAACGCCCGGCTGACCGGCTCCACCGAGCGCCTCACCTCGCTGGTCGCCGACATGGTCGCCGGCGCGCAGGGCTCGGTGCAGTCCGCGGGCGAGATCCTCCGCGCCTCGCAGGAGGTCTCCGAGAACATCGCCAGCCTGGCCGCCGGCGCCCAGCAGATGGGCGCGAGCATCCAGGAGATCTCCCGCAGCGCCAGCGAGGCGGTCACCGTCGCCGCCGACGCCATGGAGGTGTCCTCCGACGCCAGCCGCACGATGACCAAGCTCGGCGACTCGTCGGCGCAGATCGGCGACGTGGTCCGGGTGATCACCGCCATCGCCGAGCAGACCAACCTGCTCGCGCTGAACGCCACCATCGAGGCGGCCCGCGCCGGCGAGATGGGCAAGGGCTTCGCCGTGGTCGCCAGCGAGGTCAAGGACCTGGCCCAGGAGACCGCCAAGGCCACCGACTCGATCACCACCCAGGTCGGCACGATCCAGGCCGACACCACCGGCGTGGTCGACTCGATCACCCAGATCGGCGAGGTCATCGGCAAGGTCAACGGCTACCAGACGACGATCGCGTCGGCCGTCGAGGAGCAGCACGCCACCGCGGACATGATGGCCCGCAGCATCGTGTCGGCCGGTACGCAGGCCGCCCAGATCGCCGAGAACATGAGCCGCATCTCCGAGACCCGCGCGCAGGCCAAGGAGGCCGTCGAGCAGACCGACGAGGTCACCCGGGAGCTGCGCGAGGCGGCCAAGGATCTGGCGACGGCGCTGCGGTCGTACCGCGCCTGAGCAACCGACGGGGTTGCGGTTGCGGTGTACCGCGCCGCTGCCCCGAAGCACCCCCCGAGCACGTCCCGATAGGGCAGGTGGCGCCGATCCCGGCGTCACCTGTTTCTATCTGTGGAGGTGCCGCCACCGTGGCCCCGATGCTCGCACCGCTCCGAGAGCGCAACTACCGTCTCTGGGCCGCCGCCGACCTGGTGTCCGTGGCGGGAACCTGGATGCAGGTGCTGGGGCTGAACTGGCTCATCCTCACCGCGACCGGCTCGGCCGCCACGATGGGCGTGATCGTCATGCTGCAGGCGCTGCCCGTCCTCATCCTCGGGGGCTGGGGCGGCGCGCTCGCCGACCGGCTCCCGGCCCGCCCCACGCTCATCGCCCTGCAGACGCTGCGGGCCCTGCTCGCCCTCGCGCTCATCGCCGGTACGGGCCACCTCTGGCCGATCTACGCGGTGGCCCTCGTCTCCGGCGTCATCAGCTCCCTCGAGGGCCCCTGCCTCGGCCGCTTCGGCTCCGCCCTGGTCCCGCCCTCCGCGCTCGGCTCGGCGCTGGCGCTCGGCTCCGTCCTCAGCTCGGCCGGCCGCATCCTCGGCATGTCGCTTGGCGGCGTGCTGGTCGGCGTCACCGGCGTGTCCTCCCTGTTCGCCCTCAACGCCCTGTCGTACGGCGCGGTGATCGTGGCGCTGGCGGCCATGCGCCCCGGCTCGGTGCGGACCCTCGCCACCGCGGCACCCGGCGACGGGGGCGTACGGGCCGGCCTGCGCTACATCGCCCGTCAGCCCGTCGTGCTGGTCGTGCTGGCACTCTCGTTCGTGCTCGGCTCGCTGGGCCGCAACTACCAGGTCACCATGGCCGCGATGGTCGCCGGACCGCTGCACGCCGGCTCCGCCTCGTACGGAATGCTCTCGACGGTCTTCGCGGTCGGCGCGGTCGCCGGCGGCATCGCGCTGGCCGGCAGCGGCCGCTCCACCCTGCGCGTGCTGCTGGCCGCCGGCGCCACCATCAGCGCCCTGCAGATCGGCGCCGGCCTCGCGCCGACGACCCTCGGATTCGCGGCGTTCATCCTGCCCATCGCGGCGGGCGCGGTCATCTTCGACACGATCGTCTCGACGCGCATCCAGCTCGACACCCGCGAGGACATGCGCGGCCGCGTCCTGGCCACGGTCGGCATGGTCTCCTCGCTCTCCGGCATCGTCGGCGCGCCGCTGATCGGGTGGTTGTGCGACTCGCTGGGCGCCCGCGGAACCCTGGTCTCGGCGGGCACGGTCACCGTGGTGGCGGCCGTCGCGGGCGGGGTCGTGCTGGCCCGGCTGAAGGGCGTCCGCGTGCTTGCGGTGTTGCCGCTGGTGGGGCGTCGGCCGGCCGAGCAACTCGCCTGAACGGCCGCGCCGGCGGTTCGATAGCGTGACCTGCAACGAGCCGGTGTGGTGGAGGGACGAACGTGGAGCTGTTGCACTCGGGCAAGGTCAGGGACGTCTACGCCGACGGGGACGACCTCCTGCTGGTCGCCTCGGACCGGGTCTCGATCTACGACGTGGTGCTGCCCACCGCCATCCCGGACAAGGGCAAGATCCTCACCCAGCTGTCGCTGTGGTGGTTCGAGCAGCTTGCCGACGTCGTACCGAACCACATCATTTCCGCGACCGACGTGCCCGCCGAGTGGGCCGGCCGGGCCGTGCGCTGCGAGCGGCTCGAGATGGTCATGGTCGAGTGCATCGCGCGGGGTTATCTGGCCGGGTCGGGGCTCAAGGAGTACGAGAAGGACGGGGCCGTCTCCGGCGTCGCGCTGCCGCCCGGGCTGATCGAGGGCTCGAGGCTGCCCGAGCCGATCTTCACGCCCACGACGAAGGTCGCGCCGGGCGAGGGGCATGACGAGTTCATCACGTACGCGGACGTCGAGACGTCGGTCGGCGCGGACGTGGCCGCCGAGCTGAAGCGGATCACGCTCGAGGTGTACCGGCGCGGGTCGGAGATCGCCGCGCGCACCGGCATCATCGTCGCCGACACGAAGCTCGAGCTGGGCTTCTCCGGCGGCGTGCTGAAGCTGGGGGATGAGCTGCTGACGCCCGACTCGTCCCGGTTCTGGGCGGCCGACGAGTGGCAGCCCGGCGGCACCCAGCGCTACCTGGACAAGCAGTTCCTGCGCGACTGGTCGTCGCGGTCCGACTGGGACCGGACCGCGCCCGGTCCGGAGATCCCCGACGAGGTCGTCGAGGCCACCCGCAACCGCTACATCGAGGTGTACGAGCGCCTGACCGGCAACCGCTGGAGCTGACGCCTCACTCGCCCCGGGTCTCGCCGGCCGTCGACGAGTCCGGGGTGCGGGCGTCGTCATCAGTGGCTGCGTCGTCGTCGCCCTGGATGCCGTGCGCCGCCTGGAGGGCGTCGTCGTTGCGGACGATGTCCGCCGCTTCCTCGGTGCTCATCTCCGAGCCCTCGGTGTCCGGATTCGTCATGAATTCCTCCTGAGTTGCCGGCCGCGGCGGTCAGAGCGAGGCACCGGGGCGCCGGTGCCGTGCCGGGTCCGCCGCCCCGGCGTGCGGCTGGTGCCGGTGCCGCATGAGGTGGACGCCGTACGCGCCGCCGACCACCGCCATGATCGCGCCGGTCCAGCCGCCGAGCACGATGCACATCGGTGCCAGCGTCCACAGCAGAATGGCGAGGACGAGCCGCACCGTGCCGTGCGGGCTGTCGAGCTTGCGTACCCGCCGGATGAAGTCCGGGTCCTCGGCGCGCAGCTGCGACACGATGGCGTCGAACGTGGGATCGGGCACCGGAACCACCTCCACCAGCGGCGTGCCGACGCTCCCCTCTACCCGCCAGCAGTGACCCGAAACACAACGCTCACGCGAACCCGCCGATCTGGAAACCCAGGAAACCGAGCAGGGCCAACGGTACGGCCACAGCCGCGCCCAGCCCCCGCCGCCGCCACGTCCGGCCGGCCAGCAGCACCACGGCCACCGCCAGCACCGCCTCGATGATCGCGGTGGCCGGCTCGTCCCGGCGTGCCAGCCGCACCGCCTCCGCGAGGAGCACCGCCCCGGGCAGGGCGACCCCGACGACGCCGCGCCACCCGCCGTCCCGGGCCCACGCGGCCGCGACGCCGAACACGGCACCGGCCAGGACGCCGAAGAACATCCACAGGATCGCGGTCGTCGTCCACAGGTTCGCGACGTCGTCGTGCTGGACGAGCGTGGCCGTCAGGTAGTACGCCGGCACCGCCACCACCAGCATCACGATCGCCGCACCGGCCGACCGGAGCAGGCTTTCGCGCAGCCCGTACGCCATCGCGAACGCCAGCACCGCCCACACGGCCGACGAGTTGGCGAGGTTCGCCCACGGGTACGGCAGCAGCTTCTGCATGGCGAAGTCCATGGCACCCAGCGCGACGCCGCCGAGGAGCGCAACCGTCGCGTGGCGGTCAATCGTTGCCATCCACGTCCTTCAAGTGTTCGGCCCAGCGGCGGGCGAGGTCGGCGTCGGCGGGTGGGCGTACCAGCTGGCCCGAGGCGAAGATGTGGTTCCAGTGGTGCCCGGGCACGTCGTGCAGCAGCTCCGCGACGGGCAACCGGTCAGGTACCGGCAGCACGCGCTCCCACAGCACGTCGGCATAGTAGGTGACCCGGTCCGCCCGGCCGGCCCAATGTGGCGCCGGGAAGATCACGCCGTCGGCGAGGCGGCCGCCGGCGATGATGCCCCGGGCGGTGTTCTGCCGGAGCAGGAAGACGAGGTCGCCGGGGGCCGTACCCGATCGGCGTGACCCGAAGCTCCACCGGCCGCGCACCCGGCGGCCGGCCGCGGTGGCCGCGATGTCGTTCTCGTGGTTGGTCCGGAAGTAGCCGGTGTCGCTCCCGTCCCAGGTGAGGATGAAGGTGCTCACGCGCGGGCGCGCCTTTCCAGGTCCGCGGCGACACGGGCGCCGATGTGGTCGATGAGGCGGCGCAGGTCGGCGCAGTACACCGACGGGTTGCGGAAGCCGCCGCCCGGCCGCCATCGGTGCGCATAGTGCCCGGCGCCGCAGAGGTCATGCACCGGGCAGCTCAGGCAGGACGCCGCCAGCGCCGCGAGCCCGGACTGCCGGGCGATGATCCCCGGATGCCGCGTGGCCGCGTCGAGGTCGTGGTCGAAGACGTTCAGCCCGGTCGCGGCGGCGCCCGGATACGTGGCCTTGAGCGAGTCGACCTGCTCGATCGTGCCGTCGGACTCGATCACCGCGACCGCCACCGGGCTCAGCCCCACCTGGTCCGAGCGGCTCGATCCGCCGAGGACCAGGCTGATCACCTCCTCGAAGAGGCGGATGCCGGTCTCCCGGCGTGGGGCTTCGTACCAGCGGTCGAAGACGGCGATCAGCCAGTCCGCGGTGCCGGGCGCGGGCAGCGCCCCCCAGTGGGCGTGCGGCAGCAGCAGATCGATCATCGGCGGGCGGTGGTCCAGGAGGGACTCGTAGACCGCGACCGGGTCGGTCGCCGGATCGACGGTGCAGAGGATCCCCGCGTACGCGGGGTGCCCGGCGAGCAGCCGCAGCGCCCGGTCGGCGAGGGCGTGGCTGCCCCGGCCGTCACGGTGCCGCCGGTGCCGGTCGTGCTGCCCCGCGGGCCCGTCAAGGCTCACTCCGATGCGGACACCCAGGCCGGCCAGGGCATCGAGCATGCGGGCGTCGAGCAGGGCGCCGTTGGTCTGCGTGCTGAACCGGGCGGCCGGCACGACGGCCCGGAGGTCGCCGACGAGCCGGACCAGCGACTCGCGCCCGGCGAGCAACGGCTCACCGCCGTGCAGCACCACGTCGACGTGGTCGAGGCCGTGGCGGCTGACGTGTTCACCGATGCGCTGCGCGGCTCTGCGCCAGACCTCCGGTGACATCGCGGGCGGCCGGTCGCGCCAGCTCTGGTCGGCGAGCTCGTAGACGTAGCAGTAGTCGCAGGCGAGGTTGCAGCGTTGGTGCACCTTCAACACGAACTCGCGGAAGGCCGGCACACCTCAAGTCTGCCTCACCCGCACGCGTCCGGGCGGACCCTAACGCTTGTCGAGGCTCAGCTCGGGCTCGCGGCGGCGTGGCCAGGCGGCTTTGCTGCCGCAGGCGTCGCAGCTGAGCTGTTCACCGCAGTGGGCGCACCAGTCGTTCGTGCGGCGCAGGTACCAGCCGAGGGCGACCCCGGCGAGGAGGCTGGCGAGGCCGATGAGGGCGGCCAGCGCCACGGCGCCCGTCACAGGTGCGGTCCGCCCAGGGCCGAGGCGCCGTCGCCACCGACGCGCGGCCGGCGGCAGGCGAGGCCGTTCGCCTGGCGGTGGTCCAGCGCCGGGTCCTCGTCGGCGCGGGAGGTCACGTACGAGGCGGTGAAGGTGTCCACGCCCGTGCCGACGTGGGTGCCGGGCCGGTACGTGACCGTGACGGCGCGCGGCGACGCTGCCTCGATCACTCCGGCGCGCCAGCCGTCGCGGTAGACCCACACGGGGTCCGCCTTGTGGTAGCTGTCGGCCGGCGCCACCTCCGCCGGATCTCGGTGCGGTGGGGCGATGGTCGGGGTCGACATCG
Organism: Nucisporomicrobium flavum; assembly: GCF_016464385.1. Lineage (GTDB taxonomy): Bacteria > Actinomycetota > Actinomycetes > Mycobacteriales > Micromonosporaceae > Actinoplanes > Actinoplanes flavus_A. Next base: position 44,245 of record NZ_JADMLH010000002.1, read on the forward strand.
AGAGCCTCCTGGATCCCGGGACTCGGGTCGTCGGTCGTCCATGGGGCGCCCACCGGCCGTGACACCGAAAACGTCATGCCTTTCAGCACGCTGTGTCAGCGACCAGGCAACCGCCTGTCAGCTATCATGCTCGGCATCCAGTGCGTCCGCAAGGCCGGATGCACGTGCATCCGTAGCGTGCGGGTGCGAGTGAAGGTAGCCGAACGTTCGGTTTTCGACGGAGCGGCGGCACCCTTAGGATGCATTGGGCGACGGAGCTGCAACTTGCAGTTTCCGGGGACGAACCGGACGGGAGCGACGTGACCACGGGTACGCAGGAGGACGGGCCGAACAGCGGCCCTACCGTGCTGCGCATCCTGCTCGGTGCGCAGCTGCGACGGCTCCGCGAGACCAAGCAGATCAGCCGTGAGGACGCCGGCTACGAGATCCGCGCCTCCGGTTCGAAGATCAGCCGGATGGAGCTCGGTCGCGTCAGCTTCAAGGAGCGCGACGTCGCCGACCTCCTCACGCTGTACGGCGTCAAGGACCCGGCCGAGCGCGAGGCGCTGCTGGGGCTGGCCCGGCAGGCGAACAACCCGGGCTGGTGGCACCACTTCGGCGACATCATGCCGTCCTGGTTCCAGTCCTACCTGGGCCTGGAGGCGGCGGCCTCGCTGATCCGGACGTACGAAATCCAGTTCGTGCCCGGCCTGCTGCAGACCCCGGCGTACGCCCGCGCCGTGATCATGCTCGGCCACGCCGGCGCCACCGCGGACGAGATCGACCGCCGCGTGGAGCTGCGCCGTCAGCGTCAGCAGCTGCTGAACCGGGTCGAGGCGCCGCAGCTCTGGGCGGTGATCGACGAGGCCGTGCTGCGCCGCCCGATCGGCGGGGTGGACGTGATGCGCGGCCAGATCGAGGCGCTGATCGAGGCGGCCAAGAAGCCCAACGTGCGCCTGCAGATCATCCCGTTCAACGCCGGCGGCCAAGCCGCGGCGGGCGGTCCCTTCGCGATCCTGCGCTTCCCGGAGCCGGAGCTGCCCGACGTGGTCTACGTCGAGCAGCTCACGAGCGCCATCTATCTGGACAAGCGGGACGACGTCGACCAGTACGCGATCGCCATGGAGCGCGTCTGCATCGACGCCGAACCGCCCAGCCACACCCAGGAAATCCTCGGCAAGCTGCTGCACGAGGTCGGCCGGCTCACCTGACTCCTGGGCGCACACATCGCCCGGTGATCCACGGCAGGTGTGCCCGATAGGCCCTGCCCTCCGGGCCTCAGGGGCGGCACCGCTCCGGCCCCTGGGTTGCAGAGTGTTTACTTTATGTAATTAACCCCTGAGGGTGACACCCCCGTCGAGGGGGCGATTCACCCGAGCAGGTGATCGAAGTCCCCGTCGCGCACGCCGCCGAGGAACGCCTCGATCTCCGCCGGCGTGTAGATCAGGGCCGGGCCCTCCGGGTCGCGGGAGTTCCGCATTGCGACGCTGCCGTCCGGCAGTGCGGCGCACTCGACGCAGTTGCCGCTCGGGTTGCTCCGGCCGCTCTTTCGCCAGGTCACACCCTGCAGCTGCCCAGCGGGCATGCCGTTGAAAATGCGCGTCATTACTAGGCTCCCTAACGGTGAGACCGGTCCGGGGACCGGCGATGTGTGTCCCGCCGGCTACCTGCTGTGCAGATGCACGTGCATTTGGCCTTGCGTTCTCACATGATTGTGAGCATGATAACGCACGTACCCCACTGAAAGTGGGTCACGGAGGGTGACATCTTTGAGTGACGGGTCGGTCGCGGAAACGGCCGCTGCGGCCCTCGACGCGAGGCTCTCTGGCGGGAGCGTCCGAGCGGGAGGAACACAATGTCCGTACCCAACATCGGCCCGGAGCCCTTCGAGACCTACGACATCGACGGTGTGGACACCCACCGGCGCGGCAACCCGGCGCCGGTCCTGCGCGACGAGAGGCTGACGGACTGCATGGAAGCAGCCACGACGCGCGCGACCACGGTGTCCCACCGGTTCGGCGGGGTGCGCTACGCCCTCACCCGGCACGACGGCGCGTCGCCGGACGCCGGCCCGGACGCCGGAGGTGATCCCGACGAGAGTCACTGAACACCTGCCCTGTGCCAGCCGGCGCCGCCCGGACGAGACGCTCGGGCGGCGCGCCTGGTCGCTGTCCTCCCCGATCCTGCGCCGGGGGCGGCTCCAGCTCAGCATCGCGCGCTGGCCCGTACGCGTCTTCCAGGAACAGGACTACTGCTACGGCGTCGGCCCGCTGGCGCTGCGGGTCGCCCGCGTCGGCTGGACGTCGCCGGTGCCGTACGAGGGCGACACCTGGCTCGAGGTCGAGGGCACGGTGATCGACGGCCGGACCGGCGAGGAGCGGCAGACCCGGCAGGTACTCGTACGGGCGTGCAGACTTCCTGGACCACCGCACCGCAAGCGCCCACGGTTGCGGCCCTGACAACGTCATAGAGAGTGAGCGGCGTCGCGCAGATGCCGTTCGACGCGCGTCCCGGCAACGGGACGCGCCGCCCGGATCCCGGCCGGGCGGTCCGGTTCCCCCGTGCTGGATCGCTCGGCCGGCCGGCCCGGCTGCAGCCCGACGACCGCCCCCCGGCTGTGTTCCCCCGGCCGGCCGGGGCTGCGGTCCGACGGCCGGCCCGGCTTTACGGTTACGGCTTGCGGGCGACTCCGGCCCAGTAGTAGGCGGTTTCGGGCTCCACGTCCGTCGCGTCCGGGCGCCACGCCGACACCGGCACGAGGCCCGGCTCCAGCATCTCCCAGTCGCCGAAGAAGCGGGCCACCGCCTCCTTGGTGCGGGCCACCAGCGTCATCCCCGCGTCCGTCGCCGCTGCCACGGCCCGGCCGACCGCCTCCGGGCTGAAGTCCGCCGTCGGGTGCGTGATCGCGAGGATGCTGCCGGACGGCATCGCGTCGCGGAGCCGGCCGACGAGGTCCCACGGGTCGTCCTCGTCCGCGAGGAGCATCAGGATGGCGATCAGCGTGAGACCGACGGGCCGGGTCAGGTCGAGGGTCTCCTGCAGCACCGGCTGCTCGAGGATCTGTTCCGGGTGGCGGATGTCCGCGGAGATGTACTCCGAGCGGCCCTGCTCGCTGCTGATCATCAGGGCGCGGGCGTGGACCAGCACGATCGGGTCGTTGTCCACATAGACCACCCGGGTCTCCGGGGCGATCCGCTGGGCGATCTCGTGCAGGTTGGGCCGCGTCGGGATGCCGGTGCCGATGTCCAGGAACTGCCGGATGCCCTCCCCGCTGACCAGGTCACGGGCGGCGCGGTGGACGAACTTGCGGTTCTCGGCGGCCATGGCGCGCATGCCCGGGATGGCCTTCAGCATCGCCTCGGCCACCGCCCGGTCGACGGCGAAGTTGTCCTTGCCTCCCAGCCAGTAGTCGTAGATGCGGGCCGAGTGCGGGATGTTCGGGTTGACGCCGGGCGGCGCCACCTCGGCCGGTGCGGACGTCTCACTGCGCTGGGTCACTGTCGACCGCCTCCTGCTCAGGCCACCCCTGGCCGAAAAGGACACCGGCCGCCGTGGCCGCGCCCGTGCCGGCCGCGAGCGACCGGCCGGATCCCGCAGGGCCGCGTGGGCAGAGGCCCGTCGCGACTCGACAGGCCGATCGCGAGCCGCGCCGGCCGGGAGCCGTAGCCGCCAGCCTAGCCTCAGAAGTTGATCAAATTCAGCCGCGTCGCTCGATCGGACCGGCCGCCGGGAGGAGGGACGGATGTCCGCTCCAGCATGGAAAAATGGTGATCAGGCCGTGTTCGCACCGTCGCCGTTGGACGGTGCGGGCGGTGATCAGCACGCTTTCGCGCCGTCCCCGGTGCACGGTACGGGCGGTGATCAGGCCGCGTTCGCGCCGTTCCGGTAGGACCCCGCTCGGCGGTCGCGGGAGCCGGCCACGACCTGGTTGCGGCCGGCGTGCTTGGCGACGTACAGGTTGCGGTCGGCGGTGGACATCAGGCCGGACTGGGTGGCCGCCGCCGCGTCGGAGAGTCCGGCGACGCCGATGCTGACGGTGACCGGGAGGCCGTGGGTCAGGGCGGTCCAGTCGTACGAGCTGATCGCGCGCCGGATGCCGTCGAGCTGGTCGGTGGCCTGGGGTACGTCCGTGCCGGGCAGCGCGAGCAGGAACTCCTCGCCGCCCATGCGCGCCACGAAGCCCTCCGGCGCGACGGCCGCCAGCTCGGTCTCCAGGAGCTTCGCGACCAGCACCAGCACCTGGTCGCCGACCTCGTGGGAGAGCTGGTCGTTGATCCGCTTGAAGTGGTCGAGGTCGACGATCGCCACGGTCAGGCTGCCGCCGTCGGCGACCAGCGCAGGCAGCTGCTCGTCGAGGTAGCGGCGGTTGCGCAGGCCGGTCAGCGGGTCGCGCCGGGCCTGCTCGCGGAAGCGTTCCGCCTCGCGCCGCGCCTCGGTGGTCTCGAACATCGCCTGCCGGGTGCGGGCCTGTGCCTCCCGCTGCGACGAGTGCAGCGCGTTGTGGGCGGCGAAGAACTCCTTGTGTACGGCGAAAGCGTCCGCGTACTCGCCACGGGCGGCATGCAGCTCGGCCTGCTCCTGGTGGACCCGGACGAGGACGTCGCCGAGCTCGCGTTCGAGGCAGAGCGCCCGGGACTTGTCGAGGCTGACCTGGGCCCGGTCGGTGGCGCCCAGGAAGCGCTGGGCGCGGGCGAGCGTGAGCATGAACTCGGCGAGCGAGTCGGCGTCCTCGTACCGGCCGTCGTGGTGCCGGGCCACCGCGAGCCGCAGCGTCTCCTCGGCCTGCGTGTAGTTGCCGTTCTCGATCTCGATCGCGCCGATGGTGTCGAGGACCGCCGGGTCGAGGACGAAGCCGTACTCCGCCGCGACGTCCTGGAGGCGCTGGGCGACCGCTTCGGCGCGGGCGTGCTCGCCGGTGGCGAACTCGGTGTACGCGTAGTTGTTGAGCATGCCCATGAGCAGCTGGGGCAGCCCGAGCCGGACGGCCAGCTCCTCGGCCTGGGCGTACTGGTCGCGGGCGGCGTCCATGGAGCCGGCGGCGCCGAGCGCGTCGGCCAGCTTGGCGCGGTGCCAGACGCGCATGTGGTCGGTGGCCGTGTCGTCGAGGAGCTCGACGGCGAGCAGTGAGTGTTCGAGGGACTGGGCGGCGTCGCCGAGGTGGCGGTGGATGTTGGCCCAGACGAGGTGCGTACGCGCCTGCACGAGGTGGTCGCCGTGCTCGGTGGCCCACTGGTGGATCTTCCAGATGCGCTGCGCGGCGCCCGAGACCTCGCCCTTGCGCATGAGCATGTTGGCCTGCAGGAGCCGGGCGCGGGTGGCGAGCCGCTCGTCGCCGAGCCTGAGCGCCGCTGCCTCGAAGGCGGTCGCGGCCTCGAGGGTCGCGTCGGCGTCCCAGAGGTACTGATCCTCGTGCTGCGTCAGGGCAGCCGACAGCTGCTCCACGTCGCGTACGCGCCCGTCCATCCGGCTCACCCCTTCCGCTCAGGCGAATCATCGTCACGAACAGCGCGCGCTGAAGAACAAATGCGCTGTGTTCCCGAAGGTTAGCCCTGAGTGACCACTGGGACCCAGTGTGGCGTACGTGATCCAGCTCGCCGTCGTCCGAGGTCGCACACGTTGTACGTCGTACAGTTGTGGGATGGCCAAGCGGAGCGTGCGTCTGTCCCGGGATGCGATCATCGATTGCGCGACGGCGCTCGCGGACGCCGAGGGGCTCGAGGCGGTGACGATCCGGCGGCTGGCCCAGGAGAACGGCGTCACGCCGATGGCCATGTACTGGCACTTCAACGACAAGGACAGCCTGCTCGACGGGCTGGCGGAGCACCTGATCGCCTCGGTGAAGCTGCCCGAGCCCGGCGACGGTATGTGGGACGAGCAGCTGCGCGCGATCCTCGTCGCCTTCCTGGACGCCATCCGGCCGCATCCGGCGCTGGCCGGCCTGGCGTTGCGGCGCATCCTGGTGGCCGAGCCGGGTCTCCGGCTCGCGGAGCGGGTGCTGGATCTGTTGCGGCAGGCCGGGTTCGGCCCGGAGCAGGCGGCCGAGGTCGGCACGTTCCTGATGTGCGCCGTGATCACCCTTGTCGTCGGCGACCCGATGGCCGCCAAGGCCGCCGTGGGTGGTGATGCGGCCGCGGACATGCGCCACAAGCAGGCGATGCTCCAGGCGCTCGAGCCGGGGCGCTACCCGAACCTCATCGCGGCCGCTCCCGCCCTGGTGAGCTGCCGCGGGCAGGACGACTACTTCACGATCAACATCGACCTCCTCGTGCAGGGCGTCCGCGGCACTCGCCGCAACTGATCTCGGTCACACCCCTTGACGGTCCTCTACGCCGTACATATACGTTGTACATGTACGGCGCATAGGACGCCGCTCGGAGGAGGTACCGATGCACCGCAAACCGTGGTCGGCCCTGGCCGTACTGGCGCTCGCCCAGTTCATGGTCGTGCTCGACGTGACGATCGTGAACGTGGCGCTGCCCGACATACAGCAGGACCTGGGGTTCAGCGCCTCGGGGCTGCAGTGGGTCGTCAGCGCGTACACCCTGATCTTCGGGGGTTTCCTGCTCCTCGGCGGGCGGGTGGCCGACCTGCTCGGCCGCCGCCGGGTCTTCGTCGCCGGGCTGCTGCTGTTCGGGGTGACGTCCCTGGTGGCCGGCCTCGCGCAGAGCCCCGAGCAGCTCGTCGTGTTGCGGGCCGTGCAGGGGCTCGGCGGCGCGCTGTTGTCCCCGGCCGCGTTCGCGATCCTCACGGTCACCTTCGCCCACGGCCGGGACCGCAACATCGCGATGGGGATCTGGGGCGGTCTCGCCGGGCTCGGCGGCACCCTGGGCGTCATCGCGGGCGGCCTGCTCGTCGACTCGCTGAGCTGGCGCTGGGTCTTCCTGGTCAACGTGCCGATCGCCGCGGTGCTCGCGCTGATCGTGCCGATGTTCGTCGCGGAGAGCCGGGCGACGACGCCCGGGAAACGGACCTTCGACGTGGCCGGTGCGCTGCTGAGCACGGGCGGCCTGCTGGCGATCATGCTGGGCGTCATCCGCGCGGAACCGCTCGGCTGGTCGTCGTTCGAGGTCGTGGCGCTGCTGGCCGGTGGGCTGGCGCTGCTGGGGGCGTTCGTACGCGTCGAGGCACGGTCGGCCGCTCCGCTCGTGCCGTTGGCGTTGTTCCGCTCCCGTGGGCTGAGCACCTCGATCCTGGCGCTGGCCCTCAACGGCGGGGCGTTCCTCGCGATGTTCTTCCTCACCGCGATCTTCCTGCAGCAGGTACGGGGCCTGACCGCGCTGGAGACTGGCCTGCAGTTCCTGCCGATGGGCATCGCCGCGATCGCGAGCGCCGTGCTGGCCTCGCAGCTCGTGACGCGGTACGGCACCAGGCCGGTGCAGATCGGCGGGGCGGTGCTGAGCGTCGCCGGCCTGCTGCTGCTCTCCGGCGCGGATGCCACGGGCTCGTACGCGTTCACGATCCTGCCGGGCATCGTGCTGTTCGGCATGGGCATCATCGGCACGGGCACGCCCGCCTCGATCGCCGCGGTGGCCGACGTCCGGCACGAGCAGGCCGGCGCCGCGTCCGGCGTGGTGAACGCGGGCTACCAGGTCGGCGGGGCGCTCGGGCTCGCGGTGATCACCACGCTCGCCACCTCGCACGTCGAGGACCTGATCGCCGGTGGCGAGCAGCCGGGCACGGCCCTGGTCGACGGGTTCCAGCGCGGGTTGTTCTTCGCGGCGATCTTCGCGGCGGCGAACATCCTGACGGCCATCGGCGCTCCGCGTCTGCGCCCGACGTCGGAGCAGCTCGCGGAGGCGGCCGTCGCCGCCTGACCTACCGTCGCCGCCTGACCTGCCGACGCGAACGGCGCCCGGGGTGAGCCCCGGGCGCCGTTGCGATGATCCGTTCTATCGAGCCGCGGGAACCGGTGCCCCGTCCGCCTTCCGGGCGGCGGCGAGGTCGATGGTCGAGCGCAGGGTGATCTGCCGGAACAGCAGGGCCGCGATCACGCCGACCACCCCGATGCCCGCGGAGATCAGGAAGATGTGACCGGTGGCGTCGCCGTACGCGGCCCGCACGATGTGCTGGATCGTCGGCGGCAGCTCCGCGAGGTTCAGGCTGCTGGTCTTGCCGCCGCTCGACCCCGCCGGTACGCCCGCCGCGGCGAGCTGCGAGGTGATCGAGTCGGTGACCCGGTGGGCGAGGACGGCGCCGAGCACCGAGACGCCGATCGTGCCGCCGAGCGAGCGGAAGAAGGCGATGGTCGAGCTGGCCGCGCCGATGTCCCGCAGGCGGACGGTGTTCTGCACCGCGAGCACCAGGTTCTGCATCGACATGCCCACGCCGATGCCGACCAGGGCCATGCCCACGCCGATGTACCAGAGCGGGGTCAGGTGGTCCATGGTGGAGAGCATCGCGAAGCCGGCGACCAGCACGATCGTGCCGGTCACGATGTACGGCTTGATCTTGCCGGATTTGGTGATCATCCGGCCGGAGATGGTCGAGGAGACCAGCACGCCGGCCATCAGCGGGATGGTGAGCAGGCCGGCCTCGGTGGGGCTGTAGCCGCGGCCGATCTGGAAGTACTGGCCGAGGAAGACCGAGCCGCCGAACATGGCCATGCCGACCGCGAGGCTGGCGAGGATCGCCAGGGCCGTGGTGCGCTGCCGCACGATCTGCAGCGGGACGACCGGCTCGGCGGCTCGGGACTCCACCCACACCGCGGTCGCGAGCAGCACGAGGCCGGCGCCGACCATGGCGAACGTCTGCCACGAGACCCAGCCGAACGAGCTGTCGACGAAGGAGACCCAGATCAGCAGGATGCTGACGCCGGCGGCGATGAGCGAGGCACCGGCGTAGTCGATCTTCACGTTGTCCCGGCGGAAGACCGGCAGGTGCAGCGTGCGCTGGAGCACCACGAGCGCGACCACGGCGACCGGGGCGCCGATGAAGAAGCACCAGCGCCACCCCAGCCACGACGTGTCGACGATGACGCCGCCGAGCAGCGGTCCGCCGACCGTGGCGAGGGCGAGGACGCCGCCGAGGTAGCCGTTGTAGCGGCCGCGCTCGCGGGGCGGGATCATCGCCGCGATGGCGACCTGGACCAGCGCCTGGACGCCGCCCATGCCGATGCCCTGGAACGCGCGGGCGGCGATGAGCTGGCCCGCCGACTGGGCGAAGCCGGCCACGATCGAGCCGAGCACGAACACCACGATCGAGACCTGGACCAGGGCCTTCTTGCTGTAGAGGTCGGCCAGCTTGCCCCAGATCGGGGTCGTCGCGGTGGCGGTGAGCAGGCTGGCCGTGACCACCCAGGTGTACTGGGTCTGGCTGCCGTTGAGCGCGCCGATGATCTTCGGCAGCGCGGTGGAGACGATGGTGGCGCTGGACATCGCGACGAACAGCACGAGCAGGAGGCCGCTGAGGGCCTCCAGGATCTCGCGGTGGCTCATCGCGCCCTGTTCGGCGCGCGTGGTGGTGGGTGCGCTCATCGCGCGGCCTCCAGCGGTTGGTCGTAGCGGGACGTGAGGTCTGTCGAGAAGCGCCGCATCAGCGTGGTGAAGGCGGCGATCTCGTCGGGGTGCCATTCCTGGAGGGCGTCGGCGAGGCGCTCGTCGGCCCATGCCGTGACGTCGTCGAGGGCCTGCCGGCCGAGCGGGGTGAGGCTGAGCACGCTGGCCCGGCGGTCCGCCGGGTCGGCCGTCCGCTGCACCAGTCCCGAGCGCACGAGGGTGGCGACGGTGCGGCTGATCGTCGACGGGTCGAGCGAGCAGCGGGCGGCCAGCTCCTTGCCGTGGCACCCCGCGGGAAGCCCGGCCGCCATGGCGTCGATCACCGAGAGCACGCCGACCGTGCCGAAGGGAACAGCCGGGTGCCGCGCCGGCAGGTCGTTCTTGAAGAGGCGTACGGCCCTGAGCATCTCCCGTACGTGGCTGAAAAGCTCGCGTCGTACCGCGGTGCCGTCGTCCATCTGCCCCTCCCGGAATGGGTGCCGCATACAACTATCGGCTCGCATTGCTCACTGTGCAACTTTGCTCAGTGGGAAGTGAGTCACATCGTCGGTACGCTCGACCCATGACCGCCGAAGTCCGCGTACCCGAGCCGGGGCTGCGGGAACGCAAGAAAGCCGCGACGCGTCAGGCGCTGCACGACGCCGCCGTCCGCCTGGCGATCGAGCACGGCGCGGACAGGCTTACGGTCGAGGCGGTCGCGGACGAGGCCGGCGTCTCCCGGCGGACGTTCTCCAACTACTTCGCCAACAAGGAAGAGGCGCTGCTGCACGGGGACCGGCAGCGCATGGTGTTGCTCATCGACGCCGTGCGCGCGCGTCCCGCGGCCGAGGGTCCGTGGACGGCGCTCAGCCGGGCGGCGCAGGAGGCGTACCAGCAGATCGGCGAGCTGGACCCGCACTGGGTGGCGCAGACCCGGCTCCTGCGCAGTGAGCCCGCGCTGCTCGCCCAGCAGGTCAGCACGTTCGCGGCGCTGGAGCGCGAACTGGCCGCCGCGGTGGCCGACCGGCTGCCCGAGGCCCAGCGGTCCGGGATCCGGGGCCGCCTGATGGCCGCCACCTTCATGACGGCCACCCGGGTCTCGCTGCACGTGTGGCTGGAGGACCCGGCAGAGACGCCCCTGGCGGAGCTGGTCCAGCGGTCCCTGGCCGAGGTCGGGCGCGGGTTCGTCGAATAGACGGGCGCGCGGCGCCGGGAGGGATGCTTCCTGGCGCCGCGCTGGTGGGGATGGTGGAACTCAGGGGACGGTACGGCCGCGGGGACGGCCGGGGCCTCAGCCCTGGAAGCCGGCGAAGATCTTGCTGAACTCGAACGGCGACTGGGCCACGTTGGTGCACTGGAACAGCGCGCCGTTGCAGGCGTTGCGGTCGCGGTTCGCCTCCCAGAAGGAGACGAAGCCGATGTGGTTGCTGTTCGCGAAGGCGACCAGGTCGCGGGCGTCGCTCTGGGTGAACGTCCCGTTGTCGTCGTTCTTGCCGAGCATCGGCGTCACGCCGACCATCTTGAAGGCCGCCGCGTCACTGCTGCCGTAGATCGACTTGAGCTGGTCCTTGGTCGACTTGACCGCCTGGATCGCCAGGTCGCCGTAGTCCTGCGCGGAGCGCCCGTAGTCCATCGCCATGATGTTGACCAGGTCCAGGTCGACGCCGGCGTTCTTGGCCGACTTGACCACGTTGAGGCCGTCGCTGGTGAGGCCCTCCGGCAGCACCGGGAGGGTCAGCGAGATCTTCAGGCCCGGGTTGGCCTTCTGCAGGGCGGCCAGCGCGGTGGAGCGGCGGGCGATCGTGGTGGGGTCGGCCACGGCCGCGCCCTCGATGTCCAGGTCGATGTACTTCAGGTTGTACGCCGACACGACCGCCTGGTACTCGGCCTGCAGCGCCTTCACGTCGGTGCAGGCCTGGGCCAGCTCGATGCCGGTCGCGCCGCCGAAGGACACCTTCACGTCACCGCCGGCGCGGCGCAGCGCGTCGATCTGGTCGCCGAACTGCTTGCTGCGCGGGTCGAACGCGTTGAACCAGCTCGCCTTGCAGCCGGCGCTGGTCACGAACGCCAGCGAGAACGACTTGACGTTGCCGCTGGAGGCCAGCTGGGAGAGCGTCGTGCTGCCGTTGGAGAGCAGGCCCATGTCCACGTACGGGGCCACGCGGACGCTGCCGCCACCGGATGCCGGGGGAGCCGTGGTGGCCGGCGGCTTGCTGGTCGCGGGCGGCTGGGTGGTCGGTGCCGTTGTCGGCGGCTTCGTGGGCGCGGTGGTCGGCGGCTTCGTGGCGGGCTTGGTCGTCGTCGGCGCGGTGGTGGGGACCGAGCCGCCGCCGGTGCAGGGGGCGCCGTTGATCGTGCAGCTGGTCGGGGCGCCGCTGCCGTTGACGATGAAGCCGAACTCGGTGGTCGCGCCGGCCGGGATCGTCGCGTTGTAGCCGCGGTCCTTGGCCGTCGACACCGCGCCGGAGGTCGTGACGGCGGCGTCCCAGAAGGTGCCGAGCTTCGCGCCGGACGGCAGGCCGAAGGCGAGCTGCCAGCCCGTGACGGCGGAGCCGCCGGAGTTCTTGATCGTGTAGTGCGCCTGGTAGCCCGTACCCCAGTCGGAGTCCTTGGTGAACGAGGCGGTCAGGCCGCCGGCCGCCGGACCGGTCGCCGCCACCGCGGCGATCGCGCCTCCGCCCACGGCGACGAGGGCCGCTCCCAGGTAGATGGACAGGCGTAGCCGGTTGCGTGCCATGTAACGACTCCGATCGAGGGGGCTGCGAACGGAGTCGATCGTGATCCGGCGGTGCTTAAAGGGTTCTGCCAATTTCCTTAAGTCTGCTTCAAGTCGCTGACCGCGGGCCTGTTGATCACTGCCGGTGAGCATGCGCGGGATGGCGTCCGGCGGGGGATACGGTTCGAGGCATGCACAAGACCACCGTGGACATCACCACCGACGACGGGGTGGCCGACGCCTACCTCGTCCGGCCCGACGGCGAAGGGCCGTGGCCGGCAGTGCTGCTCTTCATGGACGCGTTCGGCCTGCGTCCGCGCATCGAGGAGATGGCCACCCGGATCGCCGGGCGGGGATACGTCGTCCTCGCTCCCAACATCCTGTACCGCGGCGGCCGCTCGCCGCTGGTCGACCTCAGCGCTCTCTCCGACCCGGCGGCCCGGGAGTCCATCTTCGGCAAGGTCGTGCCGATGATCATGGCGCTGGACACCGACAGGATCGTCCGGGACACCCGGGCGTACCTCGACTTTTTGGCGGCGCAGGACGGCGTCGCGCCCGGTCCTGTCGTGGCCACCGGTTACTGCATGGGCGGCACCAACGCGGTCAAGGCGATCGAGGCGTACCCGGACCGGATCAAGGGGGTGGCCAGCTTCCACGGCGGCCGCCTCGTCACCGACCAGCCGGACAGCCCGCACCTGAAGGTCGGCGCGGTGACCGGCGAGTTGTACTTCGCCCACGCCGACAACGACCACTCGATGAACGCCGAGCAGATCGCCACCCTCGAGGCGGCCCTGGACAAGGCCGGCGTGCGGTACACCTCCGAGGTGTACGAGGGCGCGCCGCACGGCTTCACGATGTCTGACACCGCGGCCTACAACGAGGCGGCCGAGAAGCGGCATTGGGAGAACCTGTTCGCCTTCCTGGACCGCCTCGACTGAGGTCAGGCCAGGCCGGCGAAGTACCGGGCCAGCGCCACCAGGTCCCACGCCTGGCGGACCTCGCCGATCCGGCCGTCGGTGACGGTCAGGAACTCGGCGAGCCGGACCGTCCCGAACGGCGCGGCGCAGTCGTAGAGCAGGGCGGTCCGGTCGCCGGCGTGCACGGCCGAGACGACGGTGACCGAGTCGGCGAACGAGGCGATCCGGTGCTGGGTCTGCACCAGCTCCTCGTCGTCGACCGGGACGCCGAGATTCCACTCGATCTCGGCGTCCGGCGCGATCAGCCGGCGGACCGCCGCCCGGTCCCGGGAGATCCAGGACCGGGCGTAGAAGTCGGCCACCTCCATGTCAGTTGGCGACCATCGAGTCGCCGCTGACGAAGGTGTAGCCCAGCGCCTTGATGCCCGGCACCAGCTGCTTCAGGTGGTCGGTGCCGAGGTACGGGTGGTAGAAGAAGCTGGCCACTCCGTCGCGGACCACCAGGTTGCGCTGCGCCGAGGCAATCAGGTCGGCGGGGAGCCGGGCCGGGTGGTTGTTGAACGGCAGGGGCTCGACGTTGCCGATGTTCTCCGGGATGACCACCGAGCCGTAGACGTCGCGGACGGCGTACGGGAAGAACTGGCCGAACTGGCGGCTGTAGTCGATCTTCCCGCCGCCGAGCACGCCGGGGAAGTACAGGCCCCGGTCGTAGCGCTTGCCCATCACCGAGTTCACGGTCTGGTAGTCGACCGCACTGCCGGCGTAGTGCGGGAACTCGAACGTCGTCGGCACACCCAGCCCGGCGAGCGCGAAGGTGAGCCCGGAGGACGCGATGCGGCTGGCGGCGAACGCGGCGGAGTCACCGGCGACCGGGCCGTCGTAGATCACGCTGTCGTTCGCGTCGACGTGCGCGGCGTAGAACTCGAAGTCGTTCGCGCTGACGCCGTCGTACGGGTTGGGCGCGGAGCCGTACTGGTGGGTGTAGCCGTGCATGAGCAGGGTGCCGCCGCGCTGCTGCATGTAGCGCAGGGCGGAGACGACCTTCGGCCGCTGCAGCAGCGTGTAGTCCTGTGCCTTGCCGTTGTTCTGGACGCCCTTCGGGTCGCGGTAGCGCGGGTAGACGGCGACGCTGAACGGGACTTTCTGGGCGTACAGGTAGTCGGCGATCGCGCGCAGCTCGTCGGGGTCCGAGTCGGGGCCGACGTCCTCGATGCGGGCCAGCGCGCGGTGCCGCTCGCGGGACACCCCGGTGTCGCCGAGGGAGTCGAACAGCAGGTCGGCGAAGGCGAGGTAGCGGTCGTCGTGGGTCACGTATGCGAAGGGCATCTCACCCACGTACGTGAGGTTGCCGGACTGCACCGCCCACGGGAAGGACGTGCCGTCGGGGCGTACGGCGGAAGCCAGGGTCCTGACCTTCGCCCCGTCGGTGATCGACAGGTTCATGATCCCGGACCTGTTCACCGTGTCGCGGGTGAGCTTCGTGCCCTTGTAGTCGACCTGGGCGACGTCGGAGAAGTCGAAGGCGCCGCTGGTGAAGCCGTGGGTCGCCGCGAACGTCGCGTCCCGCGAGACGAGCTGCCAGATGTTGTCGAAGACCCAGGTGACGGGCTTGGTGGTGGCGGCGACGTCGTCCAGGAACGCGGCCGGCAGCGGCTCGTCGTACGTCGAGCCGAGGTAGACGACAGCGGTGTACGCCGACAGGTCGTTGGCCTTGTAGCTCGCCACGGGCGCGGCGGTCCACGAGCCGAAGTGCGAGGCCAGGTTCGCGGTCTGGGTGGCGTAGACCTCGCCCATCCAGCCGTAGTCGCCGGTGGTGTCGTACAGCACGAGCGTCTTGGCGGTGCCGCCGCCCGGCGCCGCCTTGCCGGACTTCGCGGCCGGCGTGGGGGCGGCGGTGCGTTCGGCGGCGTCGGCGTTGACCACGCCCAGCCCGAGAGCGGCGGTCGCGGTGAGCGCGACGGTCGCGCCGAGCAGGACCCGGCGGGAGAACTTCGGGGTACGCATCAGAACGCTCCGTACGTGGCAGTGGCGGGGGAGTCCAGGGCGGGCATCGGTGCGGGAGCCTCGGCGAGGCCGAGCAGGGCGGCGGTGGCCTGGGCGGTACGGGCGGCCGCGAGCCCGTCGCCGTACGGGTTGCCGCCGGCGGCCATCGCGTCCCGGCGCACCCGGCTGTCGAGCAGCACGGACGCCTCCTTGACGATCAGCTCCGGGTCGGAGCCGACCAGCCGGGCGCAGCCGGCGTGCAGCGACTCGACCCGCTCGGTCACCTCCCGCAGCACCAGGGCCGGTACGCCGAACGACGGCGCCTCCTCCTGGATGCCGCCCGAGTCGGTCAGCACCAGGTACGCCTCGGACAGCAGCCGCGACAGGTCCGGGTACGGCAGCGGGTCGGTGACCGTGACCCGCTCGATCCCGGCCAGCCCGGCCTCCACCTGGGCGCGGACCGCGGGGTTCGGGTGGCTGGGCAGGACCACGTCGATGTCCGGGTAGCGGGCGACGAGCTCGCGGACCGCGGTCAGGATCCGGTCCAGCGGGGCGCCCCAGGACTCGCGCCGGTGGGCGGTGACCAGCACGAGGCGGTTGGTGCTGCCGGCCCGGGCGGTGGCGACCTGCGGGTTCTCGTACGGCATCCGCCGCGCGGCCACCGCGAGCGTCGCGTCCACGACGG
Organism: Nucisporomicrobium flavum; assembly: GCF_016464385.1. GTDB lineage: Bacteria > Actinomycetota > Actinomycetes > Mycobacteriales > Micromonosporaceae > Actinoplanes > Actinoplanes flavus_A. The sequence goes on from NZ_JADMLH010000002.1 coordinate 59,998, forward strand.
TGTTGCCGGCGATCAGCACGTCGGACGTGGCGATGTTCTCGTCGAGCAGGTTCATCGCGGCCAGCGGCGTCGGCGCCAGGTGCAGCGCGGCGACCTGGGCGACCAGCCGCCGGTTCGCCTCCTCGGGGAACGGCGAGTCGAGGTCGCCCGAGCGCAGCCCGGCCTCGAGGTGCACCACGGGGATGCGCCGCCAGAACGCGGCCAGCGCCCCGGCGAGGCTGGTAGTGGTGTCGCCCTGCACGATCACGGCGGCCGGCGTGCGGACCTGCCACAGCTCGTCGAGCTGCCGGATCATCGCGGTGAGCAGCTCGGCCTGGCCGCCGGTGCCGCGCTCGACCCGCAGCGTGACGTCGGGGGTGAGGCCGAACGCGGCGAGCGCCTGCCCGACCATCGCCGGGTGCTGGCCGCTGGCGACCAGGACGGGCGTCAGCAGGCCGGCGTCGCGCATCGCCAGGACGACCGGCGCGAGCTTGACGGCTTCGGGGCGGGTGCCGCCGATCAGGTGCACTTCGGGGAGCGAGGGGAGCGACATGCCTTTTCTCCAAGGTCCGGGGGGAAAACCTTCAGGCGGCGAGGGCGAGGGAGGGAGCGGGTTCGAGCGGCTCCTCGGCGAGCCGCTCGGTCTTGGCCCAGGACTGCTGTCCGCGGGCCTGCCGGACGATCGCGCGGTACGTCGCGACGAGTCCGAGGAGCAGGAAGATCGGGTACGCGACCGCCGCGGTGAGCAGCCGGCGCAGGGTCTCGTCGCGCAGCCGGTACCGGTGCACGAGCGCCCAGACGAAGCCGGGGAAGAACGTGACCGCGAACCACACCTCGCCGCTGTAGGCCAGCTCCTGCCAGGACTGCAGGTACGGCATCGGGTGCCCGGCCGCGAGCCCGACCGCGGCGACCGACACGCCGGCCACGAGCGCCACGGTGACCAGCGCGTTGAGCCACGGGGAGACCAGGTAGTGCAGCATCTCCAGCAGCGAGGTGACGCCGATCTGCCGGGATGCGAACAGCCGGCGCAGGTAGCGGGCGCACTGCAGGTTGCCCTGCGCCCAGCGGGTGCGCTGCCGGGTGAGCCGGCGCAGGTCGACGACGGCCTGCTGGGTGACCGAGGCCCGCGACGTGTAGCGGATGCCGACGCCGCCGAGGTGCATGCGCAGCCCCAGCTCGAGGTCCTCGACGAGGCAGGCCGACCAGGGCGCGTCGCCGAGAGCCAGCAACGCGGAGAGGCGGGTGAACTGCCCGTTGCCGCCGAGCCCGACGGTGTCGATGGTGTCGCGCAGGCTCTGGCAGGCGTTGACGATCGCGCCGAACTCGAGGTCCTGCACCGCGCCGAGGAGCTTGTTGCGGTTGCGGATGCGTACCTGCACCTGGGCGGCGCCGATCCGCGGGTCGCGCATCATCCGGGAGACCTCGAGCAGGATGTTGCGGCTGCCCTGGCCGTCGCCGTCGATGATGCCGATGACCACCTTCGCCGGGTCCACACCGGACTCCGCGGTGCGCTCGGCGATGTAGCGGTACGCCGCGTTCAGCGCCTCGCCCTTGCCCTTGCGCGCCTCCGGCAGCTCCCGGCGCAGTACCTGCAGCCGCGGGTGGTCGATGGCTGCGAGCACCTCGGGCGTACGGTCGTCCGACCCGTCGTCGACCACGAGCACCCGGGCGAGCGTGCCGCCGGGGCCGCCGAGGCTGAGCGCCGCGTTCACGGTGTTGCCGACGACGACCTCTTCGTTCAGCGCCGGCACGATGATCCAGAAGTGCTCCGGGGTGCCGTCGCCGTGCGCGAGCGACTGCTCGACGACCGTACGGCGGTGTGACGCGGCGTACCGGACGGCGAAGCTGACCAGCGCGAGCGTGGAGACCGGCCAGGCGAGCAGGACCGCGTACCCGGCGACCACCAGGAACCAGCTGTCCGCTGCCGTCATCGCTGCCTCCCCGCTGTCACTGACTGTGTTGTCGGCCGGGTAACGCTTGCCGCGCTCCCGGACGTATCAGGACATTAGGGCGCTACTCAGCGTGATACAAGCCCGGCGACCGGAGCGACGACGCGAACTGACTGTTCGGCCCATCTCAGACATCTCAGGCAGCGCAATACGGGCAAAACCGGGCCAACCGGTTTCGTCGCCGGACGGCGAGCGGCCTGAAAGGGCTGCTGCGGCCGGTGACTATGCGTAAGTGCGGCCGTCACGGAGCACGACAACCCCCGGCGGCGATTCCTGTAACTCTCGGTGAGGTCTATGCTGCGTGCGTGAACCGGATCCTGGTGCGGGCGCTGATCGACCTGGCGGTGGCGATCGAGCTGTCGAGCGACGACGAGATCGACCCCCGGACGGCGACGACGCTCCTCGACGACCTGGCGGCCACCCTCGACGACCTCCCGGACGCCGACCGCGACGAACTCATCGACTACATCGAGGAACAGGCGGACCTCACCCGGGACCCGGACCGCCGCGAGGTCCTCCTCGAGCTCCCCGACACGCTTGCCCTCACCGACGACTGACCCGGTACGACCACCCGCGATCTTGTCCTGACGGGGGAGGGACCGGCTTGTACCGGCCTGTCATCATCGACGTCACCGCAGGAGATCCATCCGGCGGGCGTGTCACGGGGGCGGGGCTGATTCATGGGTGGGTTCTTCGAGGCTGCGCTCAGCTTCCCCACCGTCGTGCTCACGCCACTACTGGTCGTGGTGATCGGGTACTGGCTGGTCGTCGTCGTGGGCGGCGCCGACCCCGACGGTGACGGCGCCGGCGGCGAGGGCGGCTTCCTCGGGTTCCTGGGGCTCGGCGGGGTGCCGGCCTCCGTGGTCGTCTCCCTGCTCGTCGTCTTCGCGTGGTTCGCCACACTTGCCGGCTCGCAGCTGCTCGGGGCGATCCCGGCCGCGCTCGTGCTGGCCGCCGCGGTGGTCGTGGCGTGGGTCGTCGCGCGCCTGGCCGTCCTGCTCATCAGACGCTTCCTGCCCGCCGGCGCCGAGCCGTCGCGGGCCGACTTCCTCGGGCTGACCTGCGTCGTGCGCACCGGGCGGGTCACCCGCACGTTCGGGCAGGCCGAGGTGCACGCGCCCGACGGCTCCTCCGCCATCGTGCAGGTCCGCCAGGCCGGCGACGACGACCTGCGCGCCGGCACGGTCGCCGTGCTCTACGACGTCGACCCCGACGGCGACTTCTTCTGGATCATCCCCGCCGACATCGCACAGAATTAAGGACCCCTGCATGGACGTGATCTCCACCGGTATCGGTGTGCTCATCGCCGTGGTGCTGCTCATCGCGCTCGGCGTCGTGTTCTTCATCAGCCGCATGTTCCGCAAGGTGGAGCAGGGCAAGGCGCTGATCGTCAGCAAGGTGCGCCGCGTCGACGTCACGTTCACCGGGGCGGTCGTGCTGCCGGTGCTGCACAAGGCCGAGGTCATGGACATCTCGGTGAAGACGATCGAGATCTCGCGTACGGGGCGGGAGGGGCTGATCTGCCGCGACAACATCCGCGCGGACATCCGGATCACGTTCTTCGTGCGCGTGAACAAGACGACCGAGGACGTCATCAAGGTCGCGCAGGCGATCGGCACCACCCGGGCCAGCAGTGAGCAGACGCTGCAGGAGCTGTTCAACGCCAAGTTCTCCGAGGCGCTGAAGACCGTCGGCAAGCAGTTGGACTTCGTCGACCTCTACACCAAGCGCAACGAGTTCCGGGACCAGATCATCGAGGTGATCGGCACCGACCTCAACGGGTACAGCCTCGAGGACGCGGCGATCGACTTCCTCGAGCAGACGCCGCTGGGGTCGCTGGACCCGAAGAACATCCTCGACGCGCAGGGCATCCGGAAGATCACCGAGCTCACCGCGATCGAGTCGGTGCGCACCAACGACTACCGGCGCAACGAGGAGAAGGAGATCACCCGGCAGAACGTGGACGCCAAGGAGGCGATCCTCGAGCTGGAGCGCCGGCAGGCGGACGCGGAGATCAAGCAGCGCCGGGAGATCGAGACCATGCGGGCCCGCGAGGAGGCGGAGATCGCCCTCGCGCACGCCCAGGAGCGGCTGCGCGCCGAGGGTGCGCACCTGCAGACCGAACAGCAGCTCGGGGTGCAGCAGGAGAACAAGGCCCGGGAGATCGCGGTCGCCGAGAAGAACCGCGAGCGGGTCATCGCTATCGAGACCGAGCGCATCGAGAAGGACCGGATGCTCGAGGTCATCGGCCGCGAGCGCGAGACGCAGCTCTCCACGATCGCCAAGGACAAGGAGGTCGAGGCGGAGAAGCGCTCGATCGCCGAGGTGATCCGTGAGCGCATCGCCGTCGAGAAGACCGTCGCCGAGCAGGAGGAGAACATCAAGCGGCTGCGCGTCGTCGAGGAGGCGGAGCGTACCCGGCAGGCCGTGATCATCAACGCCGAGGCCGAGGCGCAGGAGGCCCTGGTCAAGGACATCAAGGCCGCGGAGGCGGCCGAGGCCGCCGCGAAGTTCAAGGCCCGCGAGGAACTGGTGCTGGCGGAGGCCCGCCAGCAGGCCGCCGAGCTCGACGCCCGGGCCAAGATCCGGCTGGCCGAGGGTACGCAGGCCGAGGCGGCCGCCGCCGGCCTCGCCGACGTGCAGGTACGCGAGCGCAACGCCGAGGTCGTCGAGAAGACGGGCCGCGCCGAGGCCGCCGTGGAGCGCGAGAAGGCGCTCGTCGCCGCGGAGGCGATCCGCGAGAAGCTCAAGGGCGAGGCCGAGGGCCTGCACGAGAAGGCCGGCGCGATGGCGGCGCTGGACGACGCGAGCCGCGAGCACGAGGAGTACCGGCTGCGGCTGGAGATGGAGAAGGAGATCCGGCTCGCCGGCATCCACGTGCACAAGGACATCGCCGAGGCGCAGGCCACGCTCATCGCCACCGGGCTGGAGAAGGCCGACATCGACATCGTCGGCGGCGACTCGGTGTTCTTCGACAAGCTGGTCGGCTCGATCACGCTGGGCAAGAGCATCGACGGCTTCGTCCAGCACTCCGACGTCGTGCAGGGGCTCGGCGCGCGCTACCTGGACGGCTCGGCGAACTTCGCCGACGACCTCAGCCGGGTGGTCGGCTCGGTCGGCACCGGTGACGTGGCGAACCTGACGCTGTCGGCGTTCCTCACCCAGCAGATCAAGGCCGGCCGCGAGGACTCCGGCAAGCTGCGTGAGCTGCTCGCCGCCGCCCAGGAGATGGGTCTCGCCGACGCGAAGGTGCCGGCGTCCCGGTGACCGACGCGACCACGGGGACCCTCGACGCGGGCACCTACGAGGTCCTGCGCGGCCGGCTCGGGGCCCAGGCCAAGGAGCTGGCCGCGCGGGCGGAGGCGCTCAACGCCCGCCGGATGGAGACATTCGGCGGGCAGCAGATGCGGCTGCTCGGCGCGGAACGGATCCGCACGGAGAACAACTGCGTGCCGCGCGACATCGTGCAGGTCGGCGGCGCGATGCTGTTCGGCTACAACGTGTTCATCGGGCTGAAGACCGAGACCACGGTCGCCGACGTGTTCACCGTGCACGGGTTCGCGGACGGCAAGTTCCACGAGACGACGCTGCCCGGGCTGCTCGACGATCCGCAGTTCCTGCGCGACTTCGCGGAGCTGTACCGCTACTACCGTGAGACGCATCTGCTGCAGCTGCGCCGGCTGGAGGGCGTGCTGCTGGCCGTCTTCCAGACCGGCGCCCGCGCCGACGACCTCAAGGTGCTGCGCTGGCGGGTCGGCACGGACGGCTCGGTGTCGTACGTGGACAACCGCGGCGAACGCGACCACGTCTTCCCGCCCTCGCACGACTTCGAGTGGCGGCTCACCACCCGTGAGCAGCACATCCTCGGCCGGCACCCGCACGTGTCGATCGAGGACGAGGTCTTCGTGGAGACGGTCGGCGGCACGCTCACCGTCAAGATCGAGAACAACACCGAGGACGGCGAGGGCATCTTCTCCGAGCCCGTCGACGAGCCGCTGCAGAGCCTTGCCGACGCGGAGATCGCGTACGCCCGGATCGGTCCGCTGATCCTGCTGCGCGTGCTGCCGTACAAGGAGACCCGGCACCGGTACCTGGTGTTCAACACGCGTACCCGTGAGGTGGTCCGGCTCGACGGGATCGGGCAGGCGTGCCAGCGGCTGCCCGAGGACCAGGGCGTCATCTTCCCCGGCGGCTACTACCTGTCCACCGGCATCGCGAAGACCTTCGACGCCGACGTGGCCGACCTGGAGTTCGAGCGGGTCGTGCGCTCGATCAACGGCGAGGACGTGCTGTACGTCTTCCACGCCCGGGTCGCGGGGCGCTACCTGCTGCTGCCGTACAACGTGATCCGCAAGGAGGTCGCCACCCCGATCGCCTGCCAGGGGTACTCGCTGTTCGACGACGGGACGCTGGTCGCCTTCCGGGCCGGGTCCGACGAGCCGACCCGCGTGCATCCGATGCAGGTGTGGCAGACGCCGTACGTCTCGGACACCTTCGCCGCCGCCCAGCCGGTCGGCGAGGGCCCGCTGGAGCGCGTGGGCAACGCCGACCTGGTCCGCGGCATCGCGGACGCGCTGTCGGTGGCCCGCATGGTCGAGGAGATGAGCCCGTCCGGGCCGGTCTTCGAGGCGATCATCGCGGCCTCCACCCGGCTCTTCGACAACTACCACTGGCTCACCGAGGGCGAGCTGGAGCAGCTCAGCGCCCCGCTGTCCGAGGTCCGCGCCACCGCCGAGCAGGTCCTCGACGAGTTCGAGTCGGTGCAGGAGCTGACCTCCCAGGCCGCCGCCGCGGTGGACGAGGCGGCCGCCGCGACGACCTCGCTGATCCGCCGGGCCCGCGGCGAGGTGCCCACCAGCACCGACGCCTGGATCCGGCAGCTCGCCGCGCTCCGGCAGGCACAGGGCCGCATCGTGACCCTGCGCGAGATGCGGTACGCCGACACCGCCCGCCTCGACGCGCTGGACACCGAGCTCACCGCCGAGGTCGACTCGACCGCCCGCCGGGCCGTGGAGTTCCTCCGGCGCGACGACGCGTTCACCGGCTACCAGCAGTCGGTCGAGCAGCTCGTCGCCGACGCGGCGGCCATCACCACGGTCGCCGAGGCCGCCCCGGTCGCCGAACGCCTCACCGAGCAGGCCGACGGGCTGCAGGTCGTCACCGAGGTCGTCGGCGGCCTCGACATCGCCGACGCCACCGTCCGGGTGGCGATCCTCGAGCACATCGGCGAGATCCTCGGCGGGGTCAACCGCGCCCGGGCCACGCTGGACGCCCGCCGCCGCGAGCTGGCCGCCGCCGAGGGCCGCGCCGCGTTCGCCGCCGAGTTCGCCCTGCTCGGCCAGTCCGTGACCGCCGGGCTCGCCGCGGCCGACACCCCGGAACGCGGCGACGAGCAGCTGGCCAAGCTGATGCTGCAGGTCGAGGCGCTGGAGTCCCGGTTCGGCGACTTCGACGACTTCGCCGACCAGCTGGCCGCGAAGCGTACGGAGGTCTACGAGGCGTTCGCGGCCCGGCGGCAGGCGCTGCTCGACGAGCGGGCCCGCCGCGCCGACCGGCTGTTCGGCTCGGCGCAGCGCACCCTGGCGAGCGTCCAGCGCCGGGTCGCCACGCTGGGCACGGTCGACGACGTCAACACGTACTTCGCCACCGACCCCATGGTGGCCAAGCTGCGGCAGGTCGCCGAGGAGCTGCGTACGCTCGGCGACACCGTACGGGCAGAGGAGCTGGACGGGCGGGTCAAGGCCGCGCGGCAGGAAGCCGGGCGTGCCCTGCGCGACCGGCTCGACCTCTACGGCGCCGACGGCACCACGATCACGCTGGGCCGGCACACGTTCGCGGTGAACACGCAGGCGATCGACCTCACGCTCGTGCCGGACGGGTCCGAGCTGGCGTTCGCGGTCACCGGCACCGACTTCCGCGCGCCGATCCGCGACGAGGCGTTCCGGGCCACCCGGCAGTTCTGGGACCAGCCGCTGATCTCGGAATCACGGGAGGTCTCCCGCGCCGAACACCTGGCCGCGACGCTGTTCGCCGACGACCCGGCGGGTGCGTCGGCCGCGCTGGCGGACGGCACCCTGCGCGATCTGGTACGCCGGGGAGCCGAGGCCCGCTACGACGAGGGCTACGAACGCGGCGTCCACGACAGCGACGCCGCGCTGATCCTCGGCGCGGTGGTCCGGCTGCACGCGGGAGCCGGCCTGCTGCGATATCCCGCGCCCGTCCGGGCCGCCGCGCAGCTGTTCTGGGCTGCGCTCCCCGCCGACCGGCAGTCGTCCTGGGCTGTCCGCGCCGGCTCCCTCGTCCGCGCCCGTGAGCTGTTCGGCGCCGGTCAGGACCTCGCCGACCTCTGCGCGTCCCTCGCGGCGGCCGCGGGGGACGAACCGGCCGTCGGTGAATACCTCGTGGAAGAGCTGGCGAGCGCCCCCGCCGGCTTTGTGACCAGCGCTTCGGCCCGGATGTTCCTCGACCGCTTCCACCGTGCGCTGTCCCCCGAGGCGGCGCGGTCCTATGCGGAGGATCTCCGCGCGCTGGAGGCAGACCCCGGTTCCCGCCGACAGGTCGTGCACGCCTGGCTGTCCGCGTTCCACCGGGCGCACCCGGACGCCGGGGACGGGAGCGACCTCGTCGAGGCCGTGGCGATCGAGCTGACCGGGACGGCGCTGACCCGGTACGACTCCGCGGCGGCGATCAGCGAGACCGTCGAGGGGCTGCTGTCGACGCACCCGCGGCTGGCGGGCGGGCGGCTGACCGTACGGCTCGACGAGTTCCTCGCGGCCACCCGGCGGTTCCGGGAGGAGCAGATGCCGGCGTACCGGGCGTACCAGAAGCAGCGGACCGCCCTCGCCGCCGCCGAACGCGACCGCCTGCGGCTCGACGAGTACAAGCCCGGCGTCATGTCCGCGTTCGTGCGCAACCGCCTGCTCGACGAGGTCTACCTGCCGCTGATCGGCGACAACCTGGCCCGCCAGCTCGGTGCCGCCGGTGACGGCAAGCGCACCGACCAGTCCGGCCTGCTGCTGCTGATCTCACCGCCCGGCTACGGCAAGACGACCCTCATGGAGTACGTCGCCAACCGCCTCGGCCTGGTCTTCGTCAAGGTCAACGGGCCGGCGCTCGGGCACGGCGTGACCTCGCTCGACCCGGCGGAGGCGCCCGACGCCACCGCCCGCCAGGAGGTCGAGAAGATCTCGTTCGCCCTGGAGATGGGCAACAACGTCCTGCTCTACCTCGACGACATCCAGCACACCTCGCCCGAGCTGCTGCAGAAGTTCATCTCGCTCTGTGACGCGCAGCGGCGGATGGAGGGCGTCTGGGACGGCCGGACGCGCACGTACGACCTGCGCGGCAAGCGGTTCGCGGTGTGCATGGCGGGGAACCCGTACACCGAGAGCGGCACCCGGTTCCGGATCCCCGACATGCTGGCGAACCGGGCCGACGTGTGGAACCTCGGCGACGTGCTGTCCGGGCGCGAGGACGTGTTCGAGATGTCGTACCTGGAGAACGCGCTCACCTCCAACCCGGTGCTCGCGCCGCTGTCCGCCCGCGACCGGGACGACCTGCCGCTGCTCGTGCGTCTCGCCGAGGGTGACGACTCGGTACGCCCCGACCGGCTCAGCTACGCGTACTCGGCGACGGAGCTGGAGCAGGTGCTGTCCGTGCTGCGCAAGATGCGCCGGGTGCAGCGGATCGTGCTGCGCAACAACCAGACGTACATCGCCTCGGCGGCCCAGTCGGACTCGGCGCGCACCGAGCCGCCGTTCAAGCTGCAGGGCTCGTACCGCAACATGAACAAGCTGGCTGAGCGCATCGTGCCGGTGATGAACGATGCCGAGCTGGACGCCGTGGTCGACGACCACTACCGGGGCGAGGCGCAGACGCTGACCACCGGTGCGGAGGCCAACCTGCTGAAGCTGGCCGAGCTGCGCGGGCGGCTGACCGCCGACCAGGCCGCCCGCTGGGAAGAGGTCAAGGCGGCGTTCCGGCGCGAGCAGGCGCTGGGCGGCGCGGAGGACGACCCGATGACCCGGGCGGTCGGCGCGGTAGGCCTGCTCGCCGACCGGGTCTCCGGCGTCGAGAAGGCGATCCTCGGGCGCGCTCAATGAACCCTTTTCCACCTGGCATCGAGCCTGACCGCCTCGCCACGTGGAAAAAGGTTCAGTCCTGAGCGCGCAGCAGTGACGGGTCCTCGCGGAGCAGGGCGGCCAGGCGCCGGGCCGCCATCTCCGTCTCCTCCTCGCTGACCCGCAGCGGCACCGGCTCGGGCAGCGGGGTCGGCATGCCGAGCGGCGGCTCGGGGGCGCGCTCGGCGGCGCTCGGCTCCTGCGGGGCCCGGTGCTGCTCGGGATGGATCGGGCGGGTGGTCTGCGGGGGCACTTCCGGCGGCGGGGTGGCCGCGAACGGGTGCGGCTGAGGCTCCTCGTAGCGGTGCGAGCCCGTCGGGTCGGGCTCCATGACCGGCGGGCCGACCGGCGAACCGAACACGTAGCCGTTCGGCGGCGCGTACGGCTCCGGCTCCGCCTCTTCGACGAGGTCGATGTCGATGTAGTCCTCGTGGGCGGGCTCCGCCGCGCGCTGCGCGACCGAGTTGTCCGCGCGCACCTGCACGATGCCGTCCTCGACCCCGAAGTGCAGCAGCACCGGGTCGCCCGCACCCTCGACACCGACCGTCACGGCGAGCTCGGGGTTGCGCCCGACGACCCCGGCGATCGCCTCGACCAGCTCTGTCACGGCCGGCGGGGTGCCGGTGGCCTCGCCCGCGGCACGGCGGCGTAGCTCGTCCCGGCGCGCCAGCCTGTCCAGCGCGTCGTCCAGTCCGCCTCGCACGTCACCGTCCTCCCGTCACACGCGGTCGCCCCGTACCACTGTGCCCGCTCGGAGGGCGGTTTGTGAACCGGGCAACCAGCGACTCGGCGCACACCTTACGACGATCGCATCCGCATGGCCTTGTCGAGGGCCTGGTCGAGCACCACGAGCAGGGCGTCGCGGACGGAGCCGCGGAAACGGGCGTCGAACTGCAGAACCGGCACGTCGTCACGGACCGCGAGCGCCCAGCGCACCTCGTCGAGGTTGTAGCCGGCCTGCCCGTTGAACGTGTTGATCCCGACGACGAACGGGAGCCCGGCGCGCTCGAAATAATCCACTGCGGGATAACAGTCGTCGATCCGGGACGTATCGACCACGACGAGCGCGCCGAGGGCGCCGCGGACCAGGTCGTCCCACATGAACGCGAAGCGGGACTGGCCCGGCGTGCCGAACAGGTACAGCTTCAGCGTCTGGTCGATCGTGACGCAGCCGAAGTCCATCGCGATCGTCGTGGTGGTCTTGGCCGTGGCCTGCCCCGGGTCGTCGACGCCGACCGACTCCATGGTCATCTCGGCCTCGGTGGTCAGCGGCGAGATCTCCGAGATGGCGCCCACGGTCGTCGTCTTGCCCACGCCGAAGCCGCCGGCAACGATGATCTTGACCGGCACCGGCGGTGCGGTCCGCTGCGGCGCGCCCGGTACGCGCGCGGTGCCGACGACGCGGCTCTCAGGAAATGGATCGAAGTCCACGGATCACTCGCATGATGGTCTCGGGGTCGGGGAAGTCGTTCTCCAACACGTGTACGTCCAGGTGGCCGGCGGCCCGCAGATCACCGACCAGGATCCGCGTGACGCCGAAGTGCAGCCGGAGCCGGGCCGAGATCTCGGCCACCGACAGCGGCTCACCGCACAGGTGCACGATGGCCCGCTGCTCGGGTGACAGCCGCGCGGACAATGCGCCGGGGTGCGCGCTGACCTGCGTCTCCAGCCCGATGGCGGGATCGACCGCCGCGACCCGGCCGGACGTGATGACGAACGGCCGCAGCGACGTCGTGTGCTCGCCGGGCGGCTCCCCGGGCGCGGGCCCGGGGGGCGGGGCCGGCGCGGGTTCGTACCGCACGCCGGGGCCCGTGGCGCGCAGGAACGGCCGGACACCCGTTGCCGCCGGGTGGTCCGGGTCGTCGGGGTCGGCCGGGAAGGTCATTGCTGAACGGCGTTCTTCAATTCAGCGATGAGGCGCGGGCTGAGGGCGCCGCCGGCCCGGGTGGCGAAGAGCGTCATCTCGTACGCGAGCGTGCCGAGGTTGGCCGAGCGGTCGGCGATCACGCCGAGCACCGAGCCGGCGCTGATCGCGGTGACCAGCAGGTACCCGTCCGCCATGTCGATGATGACCCGGTTGAGGCTGCCCAGCGCGTACCAGCTGGCGGCGCCGCCGGCGAGGCTGGTCAGGCCGGAGACCACCGCGGCGAGGCGCTCGGCGTTGGGCCGGTCCTTGATCGCCGACATCGCCATCAGCAGCCCGTCGGAGGACACGGCGATGGCCTCGACGACGCCCGCGGTGCCGGACGTGAACGAGTCCAGCAGCCAGTTGAAGGTCTTCGCCTCCGCACTGAGCTGGGATTGCGCGTAGTCGCGCCCGTTGCCGGTGTCGGTGGAGTAGGGGGAAGTCATCGCGGTTGTCCCTCTGGTTGTGGCTGGCTGTCCTGCAGTGCTCGCGCTACGCCGTACTCGAACTGCTCCATGAGCGCCCGGGCGGCGTCCGGATCGAGCGGCTGAGCCGGCGTGGCCGGCGGGGTGGGATTCATGGGTTCGCTGACCGGCAGCGTCGCGCCGGGCACCCGCCGGGTCAGCGGCGGGTGGCCCACCGCCGGCGGCGCCGACATGTCCTGCTCGATGACGTCCCACTTGGCGCGGGAGACGCCGGCCTCGAAGGCGTCGAACGCCTCCCGGGCCGCGAGCGCGTCGTCCGAGGTCGGCGGCGCGGCGGGCAGCCTGGGGCCGGTCTCGGCGGGCAGCTGGCTGCCGGGCACGCGCCGGCGCAGCGGCGCGGCCGTCCCGTTCCGCGGCTCCGGGCTCGTGCGCGGTTGCGGCACGACCGCCGGGGGCGCGGGCGTCGAGCTCACGGGCGTCGAGCTCACGGGCGTCGGGCTGACCTGTATCGGGCTGACCGGGGCGGGCCCGGGCTGCCGGAAGTCGGCCACCGGCTGCGGACGCTGGTACATCGCGTCCACCGGCGCGTCCACCACCGGGCGCTGCGGTTCGGCGTACCGACCGGCCGCGGGCAGCTCCGGCAGCGCCGCCGGGAACCGTCCCGCCACCGGCGTCGCCTCGAAGACCTGGTGGTCGGTCGGGGACGCCTCCAGCTGCGGCCGGACCGCGAAGGCGTTCCAGCTGCGGGCGGACTCCAGCGTGCGGGTGGCCCGGGTCAGCACGTTCGCGTCGAACGGCTGGGCGCTGCCGGGCACGGACCGGACGGAACCGCCGGCGATCAGCGGGGCGAACTCGCTGTGCTGGCTCGGCACGGTCGCGTGGATCGGCGACACCGCCACGGGCATCGCCTCGGGCCGCGCCACGAGGTGCGCCGGCTTGAGGTCCACCCACGCGGTCACGCCGCCGTCGGGGGTGTCGGTGAGCGTGACCTCGATGCCGTGCCGCCGGGCGAGGCGGCCCACCACGAACAGGCCGAGCACCTCACTGGGCACCAGGTCGAGACGCTCGCGGCGGGTGAGCCGCGCGTTCTCCTCGGCGAGGCGTTCCGGGGCCAGGCCCAGGCCGTGGTCGACGACGGCCAGGCGGGCACCGCCGTGCAGGTCCGAGGCGCTGACCGTGACGCGGGTGTGCGGCGGCGAGAACGACGTGGCGTTCTCCATCAGCTCCGCGAGCAGCAGCGTCAGGTCCGCCACGACCGCGGGTACGACCACGATCTCCTCGGGCACCTCGACGTCGACGCGGGTGTAGTCCTCGATCTCACCGAGGGCGAGGCGTACGACGTCGGACAGCGGCAGCGGCGCCATGTGGTCGTTCGCGCCGGCGCCACCGGAGAGCACGACCAGCGCGCTCGCGTTCCGCCGCAGACGGCTGGACATGTGGTCGAGCCGGTACAGCTCGCCGAGGCGGTCCGTGTCGGTCTCGCGGCGCTCGAGGTTGTCGATCAGGGCGAGCTGACGGCCGACCAGGTTCTGCGTACGACGTCCGACGTGCCCGAACATCTGGGCGACGTTGCGGCGGCCGAGCACCTGGCGTTCCACCAGCCGGGCGGCCGTGGTCTGCACCCGGTCGAACGCGCGCGCCAGGTCGCCGATCTCGTCGCGGGCCTCCACGTCGACCGGGTCGAGGCGGATCGGCCGGGACGCCTCGTACTCGTCGTCGGCCACGCGTTCGAGCTCGGCCTCGGCGGTGCGGGCGATCCGTTCCGCGGAGGACGTCAGGCGGCGCAGCGGCCGGGCGACCGCGCGGGCCATGAACAGCGACAGCGCGACCACCAGCAGCAGCAGGAGCAGCGAGCCGCCACCGACCAGCGCGGCGGTGCGCAGCGCGTCGTCACGGTTGCGGGTCACGACCGTGTCCACGTCCGCGGCGACCCGCTTCTCCACGAAGCCGCCGAGGACGATGACGGACCGCAGCGACGGGAACAGCGTCTGGATGCTCAGCTGCTTGATCGCCGACTCCGGGTCGGTGGCCGCCTCGACCAGGAAGCGGGTGCCGACGCGCGAGGCGAAGGCGTCCTGGGCGCCGAGGTAGAGCTTGTACTGCGCGTCGGTGAAGTACGGCTGCGCGTTGGTGATGATGAACTGCAGCTGCAGCAGGGTCGAGTAGAACAGGCGGACCAGCCCGGAGTTCTTCGTGACCACGGCGGCGGTCAGGTACCCGGACGCCTCGCTGATCAGGTTGTCGCTGCGGAGGGCCTGCTCGAGGGCGTACATCTGGCGGCCCGTCGAGGTGGTGAGGTCCGCCTTCCGCGACAGCCCGAGTGCGTCGATGATCTGGTTGATCACGGCGCTGAAGTCGCTGACGATCAGGTCCGGCCGGATGGTCCGGTCGAGCACGCCGGCGCGGGTGCCGCTGAGCTTCGAGATGTTGTCGACAGCCTTGGTCATGTCGGCCGACAGCGGCTCGTCGAGGTGCTTGAGCCCCTGGATGCGGTCAGTGGCCTTGGCGGTCTGCACGGCCAGTTCGGGCTCCTGGACCAGGCCGAACATGTAGCCCACCGAGAGGAGGCGCTCCTCCTGCAGCTCCTGGACGGCCGAGCCGACCCGGGTGGCGAGCAGGACGGCGTCGGAGGTGCCCTGCGCGTCGCGCGCCACGTCGACGCGGTTGACGACGATCGGCACGGCGAGCGCCACGACCCCGATGAGGGGTACGAGCACGAGCAGCGTGAGCTTCCCGAGGATGCGGAACTTACCGAAGAGCACCGGTTCGCTCCCGCCGTGTCGAGGTGGCGTCGCCGTACGCCGGCATCTGGCCACCGAGCTCGACGCCGCCCGGCCCGACCGTCATGTCGCGGGTGGACTCGCCGGGGGCCCGCGCGGACGGGGACGGCCCGGAGGCGCCGCGCCGGCGGCCGGTCAGCGGCAGGATGATCGCGGCGAGCGCGAGCAGGACCGCGGCGATGGCGGCGGCGAGCGTCTCCAGCGTGCGGTAGCCGAGGCTGTCGAGCCGGTCGTCCAGCAGCCGCGTCATCTCCCGCGTGGTGATGCCGGCGAGGTTGCCCAGCGACACCTGCAACCGGGTCTGCGCCGTGGCGATGGTGGAGGCGTTCGGGGCGCCGGTGGGGTTGGCGCCGCGGGTGAGCAGCTCGACGCCGCGGCGGAACGCGTCCAGGCCGCTGACCAGGTTGCCGCTCAGCGTCGGGCTGCTGGTGTCGTCGACCGCCGCCTGCAGGTTGTCGGTCAGGTTGTTCACCGAGGTGTTCACCTCGACCACCGCGGCGCCGAACTGCGGGCCGAGCTGGGCCCGCTGCTGCGCGTCGGCCTTGGCGACGAGCTGGCTGAGGTCGCTCATGCGGCTCATCTGGACGACGGCGGCGGGCAGGTCGTCGGCGACCGCCTGCTGCAGGTGCGAGATGTCGTTGTCGGGGTCGCGGGCCAGCTCCGAGTTGTTGCGCACCGCGTCGTACAGGGCCAGCGTCAGGTCGGCGACCTCGACGTGGGCCTGGTAGACGGCGAGCGGTCCGCCGGTGGCCTTGGGGAGCAGGTCGATACGCTGCTTCAGCCCGCTCCACCGGTCCCGCGTCCGCAGCTCTGCGCCCAGGCGCTGGTCCACGGCGGAGACGCCGGCGACCGCGGACGTCAGCGAGCTCGGCGGGGTGGCGACGCCGGACAGCGCCGAGGACTGCGCCTCGGTGAGCGCGCTGACCAGCGGGCCGAGGGCGGTCAGGTACTCGACGCCCTTCTGCTCGAGCCGGGTGCTCTCCTTGCGGTCCGAGACGTCGTCCCAGGCCCGGGCGAACAGGATGCCCGCCGGCACGAGTATCAAAAGCGTCAAAACAGCCGCGAGCACGGACCGCGTCCGGGATCGCCGGTTCTCCACCGAGACTGACATCGCCAATTCCTCCACCATGCGCCCGCGATAGACCGTTTCGGCGGCTACCCTCCGTAGCCGTGCAAGCGCACCGATCCGGGTCAATCTATCCGAGAAAAAATCATGTGACCCCTTTCCTAGGGTCAGTCTTGGCTCGTCTGATCGGAGGATGGACCGCGGGGCCGGGCAGGTCGTAGGCGGTTCCGGAACCAGCCCCACCAGCCACGTCGCCGCTGTCCGGCCCGGACGCGACGCGCGCTGGGCGCGCTCCCGTGTGCGCCCTGGCCCGGCGACCCCGGCCAGGACCGAACTTCCACAGTGGAGTACGCTGTCTTGCCCGGCCATTGTTACTCAGCGGTAAAGACTGCGTCACGTAGTGATACTTAGTTGCTCTGCGTAGTCATGCGGATACATTTCTCGTCTCACGTACCGGACGAATCCATGAGAAAGCCCGCCCGGTGGAAGGCCGGACGGGCTTTCGGATCTTCGCTGGGGACGAAGGGAGTGCTAGGCGTCCGCCTCCTGGGCGAAGCGGTCCAGGACCTTCAGCAGGGTCTCCCGGCTGTCGCCGAGCTGCTCGCCCGTCCACCGCTCCTCCACCGCGATCACGGTGCCGTCGTGCATCCGCAGGTCGGCCCGCACCGGGGTGCGCTTGGTCACCGTGGCGCCGCGTACCTCCTCGAACGGCACGAACCGGTATTGCGCCGCCAGCTGCTCCACCGGTGCCGACCCGAGCAGCTCCTGCAGGCGCTTCTTGCCGTGGTCCGTCGACTTGGGCCCGGGCACGAACAGGAACCCACGGTCCAGCAGCACCAGATCGGTGTGCGCGCCGTCGACCTTCAGGTTCGCCATCGCGGCGATCACGTCCGAACCGCTCGCGGACGCCTTGCGCTCGATGATGCCGGCGGCCTCCACGTGTACGCCCCGCTCGGCCAGCCGGGCCCGCGCCTCGCCGATCGTCTGAGGCGAGACGGCGAGCTTGGCGATCTCCTCGAAGTCCAGCTCCGCGCCCTGCGCGTCGGTCAGCCGCGCCGGGCCCGACCACGAGTGCTGCCAGAACGCCGTACCGGAACGGATGGCCGCCAGGGCGAACAGCATGTCCATCGGGCCGGCGAACCTGAGCGCCGCCTCCTTGCGGGTCGCCCCGGGGAAGAACTCCTCCGCCAGCTCCCCGAGCCGTCCCGCGGTCACGAGGTCGAACAGCGTGCCCAGCCCGGGGTCCGGGGCGCCGGTGAGCCGGCCCAGCGACCGGAAGATGCGGTCGGCGTTGCGCTGCAGACGGGCGGTCGCCGCGGCGGCGGTGAACTGCGGCCACGGCAGCACCTGCCGGTTGCCGACGTCGACCACCTCACGCTGCAGGGCGATCCCCGCCTCACGGATCGAGGGCAGCAGGGCGGCGGCGGGCCGGCCGTCCACCGGGTGCGCCACCTGCGGCGCCGTACGCATCACCGCGATCCGCTCGGCCGTCGACGGGTGCGTGTCCCAGCGCGAGCGGTGCTCCTCCGGCTCCTGATCGCGCAGCTCTGCCAGCTCGTCCCCGCGGGCGGCGAAGAGCTGCCCGAAGCCGCCGAAGAAGTCGTCCGGCGCGTACCCGGCCTCCCAGCCGCCGGACACGTACCGTCCGAAGTAGAAGTCCCAGGCCGCGTCGACGACCGGCAGCTCGCGCAGCGTCGACATGGCCACCTCGGGGCCCGCGACGCGCACCGAGGCGCGGTCGGCGTCCAACTCCTGCCGGCGGGAGGCGGCGTTGTCGACGAGCAGGTACAGCCGGGCGTAGCCGCGGAACACCATGCCCACCGGGTTCCACTTGCCGATGCGGCTGACCGTGCCACCGATCGCCAGCCGGCCCCGGTACGCCACCGCGCCGAGCCGGGTGTGCCGTCCCGAGTAGTGGCCCAGCTCGTGGGCGACGACCGAGCGCATCTGATCCACCGACAGCGCCTGCACCAGCGGCATGCCCAGATACAACAGGCGCCGGCCCCCGATGAGGCCCAGCAGCTTGGTGTCCTCGCTGACCGCGGCGTTCACCTCGGGCACCAGGCGGATCTCGTCGGGCGTACGCGTACCGACCTCGGCGGCCAGGGCCCGTACGGTGTTCCACAGCTCCGGCGCCTGCTCCGGTGAGACGACGAGCCCGTGCATCGGCTCGGGGCGCGTACGGATGGCCCGCCACAGCCCCACCACGGTCGCGCCCACGGCCAGCAGCAGCGGGAAGCCCAGCTTGATCCCGACGCCGGCGTTGGCCTCCATCGAGATCCACACGACGAGCGCCAGCACGGCGGCCAACTGGATCAGAGCGACCACATAGAAGCCGAGCAGCATCACGACGGATGCGGCAGCACGAAACATCTCCGGTGTTCCTTCCCCCGTGACACCGCGCATGCCAGCCGCGGTCCCGCGCACCGGACCGGCCGCGCGGCGCGAGGAAGATACCGGCACCGATCTCTGCCCGGCAACCCCGTGCGCCGCTGCGCCGACGTCGAGCGGAACGGCGTATGTGAGCCCTACGCTGACCGCATGCCAACCCGTGATCCGGTCGCCGACCTGCGGCGCATCGCGTTCCTGCTGGAACGGGCCAACGAGGCGACGTACCGCGTCCGAGCGTTCCGGTCGGCGGCCGCGACGGTCGCGGCGCTGCCCGCCGCGGAGCTGGCCGAGCGTACGGCCGAGGGCACGCTGGCCAAGCTCCCCGGCGTCGGGGACGTGACCGCCCGGTGCATCGCCGAGTCCCTCGCCGGCGAGGAGCCGGTGTACCTGCGCCGGCTCGAGACCACCGAGGGCACCGACCTGAAGGGCGCGGCCGCCGCCCTGCGCCAGGCGTTGCGCGGCGACTGCCACGCGCACTCCGACTGGTCCGACGGCGGCTCACCGATCGAGGAGATGGCGCTCGCCGCGGTCGAGGTCGGCCACGAATACCTCGTGCTCACCGACCACTCCCCGAGGCTGACCGTGGCGCACGGTCTGACCGCCGAACGCCTGCGCAAGCAGCTCGACTACGTGGAACGGCTGAACGACGCGCTGCCCGACGGCTTCCGCATCCTCACCGGCATCGAGGTCGACATCCTCGCCGACGGGTCGCTGGACCAGGAGGACGAGCTGCTCGCCCGCCTCGACGTGGTGGTCGGGTCGGTGCACAGCAACCTGCGCGAGGAGTCGCCGAAGATGACGCGCCGGATGCTGGCCGCCATCGCCAACCCGCACCTCGACATCCTGGGGCACATGACCGGTCGCAAGGTCTCCGCGGGCGGCGAGGGCGACCGGGCGCACCGCGGCGGGCGCACCCGGCCGCCCAGCACGTTCGATCTGGAGAAGGTGCTCGCCGCCTGCGTCGAGCACGGCAAGGCCGTGGAGATCAACTCGCGACCGGACCGGCTCGATCCGCCGAAGCGGATGCTCACCGTCGCGGTCGAGGCCGGGTGCCTCTTCAGCATCGACACCGACGCC
The DNA here is from genome assembly GCF_016464385.1 of Nucisporomicrobium flavum. Classification (GTDB taxonomy): domain Bacteria; phylum Actinomycetota; class Actinomycetes; order Mycobacteriales; family Micromonosporaceae; genus Actinoplanes; species Actinoplanes flavus_A. The sequence goes on from NZ_JADMLH010000002.1 coordinate 79,691, forward strand.
CACGCGCCGGGACAGCTCGACTGGCAACGGTACGGGTGTGAGCGCGCCGCGCTGTGCGGCGTACCGGCCGACCGGGTCGTGAACACCTGGTCGGCCGAGCGCCTCCTCGAATGGACGGCGGGTCACTCGGCGGCGGAATAGGGCCCGAGATTGTCGGAGGTCTCCCGTAGGGTCGGCGCGTGGGACAGATTGATGACCTCGCCAACCGCTACGTCGACGAGTGGGCGCCGCTCAACCCGACCGGCGCCACCTTCATCGGGGTGCCCGGGCACGACCACGAGCTGGACGACCTGTCGCCCGAGGGCTTCGGCGCCCAGGCCGACCTCGTCCGCCGCACCCTGGCCGAGCTCGACCCGATCGACCCCGAGACCGAGGCCGAGAACGTCGCCAAGGACGCCATGCAGGAGCGGCTCGGACTCGACCTCGCCCGCTACGAGTCCGGCGACACGGCCAGCGAGATCAACGTCATCTCCAGCGCGGTGCACGGCCTGCGGATGGTCTTCGACCTGATGCCGGTGCAGGGCGACGAGGCGCTGGCCAACATCGCCGCCCGGCTCGGCGCGTTCCCGCGCGCCCTCCAACAGTACGAACGCACGCTGCTCGAGGAGGCCCGCCGCGGCAACGCCAGCGCGCGGGTCCAGCTGCTCGAGGTCGCCGAGCAGTGCGCCGCGTGGACGGACCCCCAGCGCGACAACTTCTTCCACAACCTCGCCGACGGGCTCGGTGCCGAGGGCGCGCTGCTGGCCGACCTGCAACGCAATGCGGCGGCTGCCACGGCGGCCACGGCGAGCTTCGGGCAGTTCCTGCGCACCGAGCTGGCCCCGTACGGCCGCGACAAGCAGGCGGCGGGACCCGACCGGTACGCCCGTGCCTCCCAGTACTTCCTCGGCGCGAAGGTCGACCAGGAGGAGACGTACGCCTGGGGCTTCGAGGAACTCGCCCGGCTGGAGCGCGAGATGCGCGTGGTCGCCGCCGAGATCGCGGGCCCCGGTGCCACGGTGGACCGCGCGGTCGAGGTGCTCGACGCCGACCCCGCCCGGCGGATCCCCGGCAAGGAGGCGTTCCGCGACTGGATGCAGTCCGTCGCCGACAAGGCGGTCAGCGAGCTCAACGGCACCCACTTCGAGATCCCCCCGGCGGTCCGCACGGTCGAGGCGTGCCTCGCACCCACCAGCGACGGCGGCATCTACTACACCGCGCCGAGCGAGGACTTCAGCCGCCCGGGCCGCATGTGGTGGGCGGTCCCGGAGGGCCAGACCGAGTTCTCCACCTGGCGCGAGACGTCGACGGTCTACCACGAGGGCGTGCCCGGTCATCACCTCCAGATCGGCCAGACGATCCAGCGCGCCGACCTGCTCAACCGCTGGCAGCGGCTGCTCTGCTGGTGCTCCGGCCACGGCGAGGGCTGGGCCCTGTACGCCGAACGCCTCATGGACGACCTCGGCTACCTCGCCGACCCGGGCGACCGCCTCGGCATGCTCGACAACCAGGCCCTGCGCGCCACCCGCGTGATCGTCGACATCGGCATGCACCTCGAGCTCGTGATCCCCCGCGACAACCCGTTCGGCTTCCACCCGGGTGAACGCTGGACGCCGGAGCTGGGCTGGGAGTTCCTGCGCCAGCACTGCCGCATGCAGGAGGACGTGCTGCGCTTCGAGTGGAAGCGCTACCTGGGCTGGCCGGGGCAGGCGCCGTCGTACAAGGTGGGCGAGCGCATCTGGCTCCAGGCGCGCGAGGACGCCAAGGCCCGCAAGGGTGCGGCGTTCAGCCTCAAGGACTTCCACCGGGACGCGCTGAACCTGGGATCGCTCGGCCTGGACCCGCTGCGCAAGGCCCTCGCCCGCATCTGAGTCGCCGCCCCGCCATCTGGGTCGCCGCCCGGGCGGCTGGGCCGCTCCCGGCCCTGGGCCGCACTCGGGTCTGGGCCGCACTCGGGCCCTGGGCAGCGGGCGGGTCGATAGACTGCGGTGCATGCGGACCATTGACTGGGTGGACGGGGCCGTCGAGCTCATCGATCAGACCGCTCTCCCCGATGAGCTGCGGATCCTCCGGGTCACCTCGGTCGCCGACCTGGTCGCCGCGATCCGGTCGCTGGCCGTGCGGGGCGCCCCGGCGCTCGGGGTGGCCGGCGCCTTCGGGGTCGTGCTCGCGGCGCGGGAGTTCGCCGGCGACCCCGCGGGGCTCGCTGCGGCCGTACGCGATGTCGAAGTGGCCCGGCCCACCGCCGTGAACCTCGCCCGCGGGGTGCGCAGGGCCGCCGCGCGGCTCGGGGACGGGTTCGACGGCGTGCTCGCCGAGGCGTGCGCGGTGCGCGACGAGGAGATCGCCGCGTCCGCCGCGATGGCCGCGCTCGGCGCCGACCTCATGGTCGAGCTGTGCGGCGGGCCGCCCCGGGTGCTGACCCACTGCAACACCGGCGGGCTCGCCGCGGTGGTCGGCGGGACCGCCCTCGGGGTGGTGGTCGAGCTGCAGCGGCGCGGCTCCCTGGCCGGGGTTATCGCCAGCGAGACGCGCCCGTTGCTGCAGGGCGCCCGGCTCACCGCCTGGGAGCTGGAACAGGCCGGCATCGAGTTCCGGGTCGCGGTGGACTCGGCCGGCCCGTTCCTGCTGGCCCGCGGGGAGGCGGACGCGGTGATCCTCGGCGCCGACCGGATCTGCGCCAACGGTGACGTCATCAACAAGGTCGGCACGTACGCCCACGCCCTCGGCGCGCGGCGCGCGGGTGTGCCGTTCGTGGTGGTGGCGCCGGAGACGACCGTCGACGTCGACACCCCGGACGGCGCGGCGGTGGAGATCGAGGACCGGGGGTCGGCGGAGGTGACGGCCTGGTCGGCGGCGGTCAACCCGGCGTTCGACGTGACGCCGCACGACCTGGTCACGGCGATCGTCACGGACCGGCGGGTGATCCGGCTGGACCGCGGCGAGAAGCCCTGACCCACAGCAAACCTGGGCCCGGCGGATCGCGCCGGCCGCGGGTCGCGCCGGTTGCGGGGAGCGTGGGTCGCGCCGGCCGTGGGTCGCGCCGGTTGCGGGGAGCGCGCGTCGCGCCGGCTATGGGGAGCGCGGGTCGCGGAGGGCGCCGGCCGCGGACATCGGGGACCGCCCGAGACGGGCGGCCCGGGCCGCGGGTCAGTTGGCGAGGCGGCGCCGGTTGGCGATCAGTTCGCGGATGCGGGCGCCGCGCAGGCGGTGGGGCTGGCTCAGCTCGCGGGCCGACTTCGCGTCTGCCAGAGCCGCGAGGAGCTCGAGCCGGCGGCGGCGACGTTCGGGGTCGAGTCGCTGCGGTACGTGGGCCATGGGCCGAGAGTGCCCAAGGCGTTCGGCCTTCGTCAAGGGCGAGTGCGTTGCGCCACCGGAGCCGTACGGTTCGTCAATGACAGACCGCCGCAGAGCTGGACATTCACCACAGCGGCCAGTCGTTCGTAGTGATCCACCTCGCACCGACGACACCGGCGGTTATCGATAGGCCGACGCCGCTCGCGAGGGCCACGCCGGCGGCCGCCCCGCGGTCGCCCAGGACGGTCAGCACGGCCGCGGCGATCCACGCCGACACCGCCGCGCCGAGGGTCCACCATGCGTAGCCGAACAGATCGCGGCCGAGGCTGCCGAAGAGCGTGAACCAGAGCGCCGCCGCTCCCGCGCCGCTGAGCAGTGGGGCCGTGCGGATGCGATGCGCCTCACGGTACGTCGGGCGGGGCGGCAGGCCGGGCAGCGCCTCCGGCGGACGTGCGGGCGGCAGCCATCCGGCCGGCGGCGTCGTCCCGCCCCATCCCGCGTGCTCGCTCATGCGCGCCCCTCCGTCGTCGGCCAGCTGCGTCCCCGAACCCGAACCTGAACCCTATCCACCGGCCGCGGGTCTGCGGGCGCGGACAACTTCTGTCAGGATGGCGCGGTGCTTTCCCTGCGTACCCTCTCGGTCTTGACCGTCACCGCGCTCTCGCTCGCCGCCTGCGGCACGCCGGGCGACGGGCCGTCGTCGGCCGCGACGCCGCAGTTCGTGGAGCCCACCGCGACCACCGCGGCGCCCGTGGAGTCCGCGGCACCACCCGCCGCCGCCGGCAAGGTCGTCACCCCGGCCACGCCGTCGAAGACGCCGGCCAAGCCGCGGGCGACCGCACCGCTGAGCGTGAAGTACGTCTTCCCCGTCAAGGCGTCGAACGTGGCGTACCACCCGACGCACTCGAAGTATCCGGCGACCGACATCTTCGCCGACTGCGGCGAGAAGGTCGTGGCGACGACCAGCGGCGTGGTGCTCGAGATCAGCCTCAAGGACGAGTACGTGAAGGGCCGCCCCGACGGTCCGCTGAACGGCGGCCTGTCGGTCTCGCTGCTCGGCGACGACGGCGTGCGCTACTACGGCTCGCACCTGAGCAAGGTCCAGACGGGCATCAAGAAGGGCGTCCGGGTCAAGGCCGGCCAGCTGCTCGGCAAGGTCGGCCACACCGGCAACGCCAACAACGTCTGCCACCTGCACTACGGCATCTCACCGCCGTGCGCGCGGGTCGGCGACTGGAAGGTGCGCCGCGGCGTCATCTGGCCGGCGCCGTACCTGGACTCCTGGCGCAAGAGCGGCAACAAGAGCCCGGTCGCGAAGGTCAAGGCCTGGAAGAACAGCCACAACTGCCAAGCCTGAGGGTACGGGCACAGGGCCGCGACAACCGCAGGGCCGGTGCGGAACGACACAGGGCCGCACCCGTCGCCCGAGGATGCGGCCCTGCTGCGGTGAGGCTCAGCTGAACTGTGCGAAACGCTTCTGGGTCACGCCGTTGATCGTGGTGAAGGCGCCGCCCGCGGCGAACGCCCCGAGCCCCGGGTTGACGGCCATGGTGAGCACACCCTCGATGCCGTTGGCGTCGGCGGTCCAGTCGCGCAGGTGCCCGTCCGCGATGTCGAGGGCCGCGAGCTTGACCCGTGGGTCCGAGCCGTCGAGGCAGACGCCCTGGTCCCCGGTACGCGCGGTACGGCACGCGTGGTCGAAGTGCCCGCCGACGTAGACGGTGTCGCCGAGGCTGGTGATCGCCTGAGCGTCGCCGTCGAACGTCGCGCTCCACCGCTTGCCGCCGCTGAGGGTGTACGCCGTGGCCGTACCGCCCTGGCCGCCGTGCGCGGTGTAGACGCTGTCGCCCGTGACCGCGATGCCGAACACGATGACGGCGGGCTTCGGCTTGAATCCGGTGACGATCGCGCCCGACGCGGGGTCGAGGGCGACGAGGCGGTCGTACCCGCTGGTGCTGTTGACCTTGTGGAACTTGCCGCCGACGTAGACCCGGCCGGACGCCGTGGCGAACGCCTCCACCTGGTCGTCGACGATCGGCTTCCACGTGCCGTCCAGCGCGCCGGTGAGCAGGTCGAACGCGGCGAGCCGGGTCCGCACCTGGCCGCTGACCTTGGTGATCGTGCCGCCGACGTAGAGCCGGCCGTTCGCGGCGGCGAGGGCGTACGGCTTGCCGTCGATCGCGTGCTTGAACGTGCTGGAGACCGCCCCGCTGGTGGCGTCGAGCCGGGCGAGGCTGTCCCGCTTCTGCCCGCTGACGTACGTGAACTCACCGCCGATGTAGACACTCGACCCGCTGACCGCGATCGCCTTGACCCGGGCGTCCGCCGTGGGCGCCCACGGCAGCAGCTCGCCGGTGGACGCGTTCAGCGCGGCGAGCCGGGTCCGGGCGATGCTCTTGCCCTTGACGATCGCGTAGGTGAAGTCGCCGCCCACGTAGATCGTGCTGCCCGAGTACGCGACCGCCCGTACCGTCCCGTTGAAGCCGGGTACGGCGTCCGAGGACTGCGACGGCGCGGCCTGTGCCGGCCCGGCGACGGTCCCGACCGCCACGATCAGCGCCCCGAGTACCATCATGCACTGCTTGCGAATTTTGCCCCTGTACGTCACGTCCCGAACGTAACCGTATTGACGTGGGTTATCTAGTGACGAAACGGACTAAAAGGCACATGTCCGTACGGCTGATGTGTCGCAGGGGTGTGCGAGAGTCACCGGCGTGAACGTCGCGGTCATCGGTCTCGGTCTCATCGGCGGCTCCCTGCTGCGCGCCCTCGCGGCCCGCGGCCATCAGGTCACCGGCTACGACCTCAGCGAAGCAACCCGCCAGGCAGCCGCGGAGGCGGCGGTTCAGGCGGCGGTTGCGGAGGGGAGCTGGCACATAGCGGCCGACATCCCGGCTGCGATCGCGGACGCGGAGATCGTCGTGCTGGCCGTGCCGCTCCCCGCGCTGCCGGCGGTCACCGCCGCGCTCGCCGGCTTCAGCGGCCTCATCACCGACGTCACCTCGGTCAAGGGCCCGGTGCGCGACCTGCTCAAGGGCCGCCGGTACGTCGGCGGTCACCCGATGGCCGGCAAGGAGTCGTCCAGCTTTCACGCCTCCGACCCGGGCCTCTTCGACGGCTGCGCGTGGGTCCTGTGCCTCGAGCCGGGCGAGACGGACCTCGACGACTGGCTGCGCCTCGCGGCCCTGTACACCTCGATCGGCGCGCGGGTCGTGCCGGCCACGGCGGAGGAGCACGACGAGGCCGTGGCCCGGATCAGCCACGTGCCGCACCTGCTGGCCTCCGCGCTGAGCAGCCTCCTCGACGGCAACCCGCTGGCCGGGGCGCTGGCCGCCGGGTCGTTCCGCGACGGCACCCGGGTCGCGGCGACGCGCGCCGAACTCATCGCGGCCATGTGCGGCGGCAACGCGGCGGCCGTACGCCGGGTTCTGGCCGAGGTGCTCGACCACCTGGCGGCGTACGACGCGGAGCTCGCGTCCCCGGACCCCGTGGCCGCCCTGACCTCGTCGTTGCAACGGCCCGGCGAGCTGCGGCGGGCGTGGCCGGTCGTCGATGGTGTGACCGTGCGGGTCGACCGGGAGGCCGACGCCCTCTTGAGCCTCGGCCGCGCGGGCGGCTGGCTCACCGATATCGGCCCGGACATCATCGGTCAGCGGCCAGAAAGTGGCCGGAATGGTTCCTAGGCTGAGGCGGTAACCGCGAACGACGGGAGACAGTCATGCCGGGTCAGGTCGGTGCCATCAGCAACGAGCGCGAGGGTCTGCTCGCCTACCTCGCGCACATGCGTTACGTCCTCAAGCTCACCGCGTACGGCCTCACGCCGGAACAGCTCCGCGCCACGCCGACGGCCGGCACCCTCAGCGTGGGCGGCCTCATCAAGCACTGCACGGCCACCGAGGAAAGCTGGATCGACACCGTACGCCGCCAGCCGCAGAAGGTGGACTACGAGGCGTACAACGCGAACTTCCGCCTCGCCGACGACGAGCCGATCGAGGCGGTCCTCGCCGAGTACGGCCGCGTCGCGCTGAAGACCGAGGAGACGATCGCCGGCATCGACGACCTCGGCCAGGCGGTGCCGGTGGACCACTCGGTTCCCTGGAACCCCAAGGACGTCGACAACTGGTCGGTGCGCTGGGTCCTGCTCCACCTCATCCAGGAAACGGCCCGCCACACCGGGCACGCCGACATCATCCGTGAGGCGATCGACGGCGGGACGGCGTACCCCATCATGGCGGCGGCGGAGAACTGGCCGGACAGCCCCTGGATGCAGAAATGGAAGCCCTCCGGCGACCAGCAGGCCTGACCGGCCGCTCCCGGCGCTGAGCCCAGATGCAAGAACGCCCGGCCCCTCGCTTCGAGGGGCCGGGCGTCTGCAAGCTGGCGGTGGTGAAGGGATTTGAACCCTTGGAGGGCTTGCACCCTCACACGCTTTCGAGGCGTGCTCCTTAGGCCGCTCGGACACACCACCGCGAAGTAGGTTACCCGACCGCCCGCGGCCTCCGCCGCCGGGTTACCCCAACGGCGCGCCGCGGCCCGAAGTGCCAGGTCGTGCCGCCTCCGCCCGGCCCGAAGTGCCAGGTCGTGCCGCCTCCGCCCGGCCCGCCTGGCAGGATCTTCCGAATGAGTGTGCACATCGGCGCGCAGCCGGGCGACATCGCCGAGCGGGTTCTGCTTCCCGGGGATCCCATGCGGGCGAAGTGGATCGCCGAGACCTTCCTGACCGACCCTGTCTGCTACACGCAGGTGCGGGGCATGCTGGGCTTCACCGGCACGTGGCAGGGGGTGCCCGTCTCGGTGCAGGGGTCCGGCATGGGTATGCCGTCCGCCTCGATCTACACCCACGAGCTGATCAACGAGTACGGCGTCCGCTCCGTGATCCGGATCGGGTCGTGCGGCGCGCTCGCCGAGGACCTGAACCTGGGTGACGTCGTGGCCGCGATCGGGTCGGCGACGGACTCGAACATGAACCGGGTGCGGTTCGACGGGCTCATCGACTACGCGCCGGTGGCGGACTTCGGGCTGCTGCGTACGGCCGCCGAGGTCGCCGAGCGCCGGGGTGTCGACATGCGCGTGGGTCCGATCCTGGCCGCGGACGCGTTCTACACCGACCGGCCCGACCTGTACGACACGCTGGCCGACTACGGCGTGCTGGCCGTGGAGATGGAGTCGGCCGCCATCTACACGATCGCCGCCCGGTACCGCGCGAAGGCGCTGACCATCCTGACCGTCAGCGACCACATCAAGCGCGGCGAGAAGATGGAGGCGGCTCAGCGGGAGCAGGGCTTCTCCGACATGGTGCAGATCGGCCTGGACACCGCGATCGCCTAGCCCCTCGGAAACTAGGCCCCGCGGAAGAAGTCGCGCATCAGGGTGGAGCATTCCGCTTCGAGGACGCCCGAGTACACCTCGGGCCGGTGGTTGAGGCGGCGGTCGCGGACCACGTCCCAGAGGGATCCGACCGCCCCCGTCTTGGGCTCCCACGCGCCGAAGACGAGCGTGCCGATGCGGGCCAGCACCAGCGCTCCGGCGCACATCGTGCACGGTTCGAGGGTGACCACCAGCGTGCACCCGTCGAGCCGCCACGTGCCGGCGACCTCGGCGGCCCGGCGCAGCGCGAGGATCTCGGCGTGCGCGGTCGGGTCGCCGGCCACCTCCCGTTCGTTGCCGGCGGCGGCCAGCTCCGTACCGGACGGGTCGTAGACGACCGCGCCCACCGGCACGTCCTCCGGGGACGCGGTGGCGGCGGACAGGGCCCGCCGCATCCACGCCTCATGCAGAGGACGGACGCTCACGCGTCGCGCAGCTCTTCCAGCTCGTCCCCGCAGCCCAGCTTCTGGCAGATCTCGGCGGTCACGTCGGAGGGCATCATGCCCTCGAGGCCGCAGAGCGCCAGCAGCCGGTGCGAGCCGATCCCCAGGTCGGCGAGGAGCTCCACGTCCCCGACCGGGTCGGCGTCGGGGTCGGCGGCGGGCCGGTCGTCCTCGTCGTCGTCCCCGGCCGGCGGCGCGGCCAGGTCGTCGATCTCCAACGCCGGCGTCTCCACGTCGGCGAGCAGCAGCGCCCCGAGCCGCGACTCGTCGGCGTACGCCGAGTCGGACCCGAAGATCCGCAGATCCTCGCCCTCGTCCAGCCGCAGGATCACCAGATACTGATCGTCGGCCTCGACGAAGAGCAGCGACAGCTCGGCGTCGGGCTCGGCGTCACGCAGCCGGTCCACGACCTCCTCGATGTCGGCCGCCCCGGTGAGCTCCACCTCGGACGCCGTCCAGCCGTTCTTGCCCCGGGCGACGGCGGCAGCGAAAGTCGACACGAATCCCCCCACGAACATGTGTTCTCAGCGAGTGACGGTAGCCCCTGCATCGGCCGCAGCGCAGCGCCACGCCCCGAAGGAGACAAAGACCGGCCGTGGGTGGTCCCGCTTTTTCTCAGGTACGGCCACAGCGGAGCGGGCGTGGCACACGCCCCGCCGCTGCCGTCCCGGCCGGATCACGCCGCCGTCCGGCCTTCGTCGGGGTCGCCGCGCTCCCCGCGGGACGGCCCGGCGCCGTCGCGGTACTCGGTCGGCGTCACGCCGTGTTCTGCCCGGAACTGACGGTTGAAGTTCGAGAGGTTGTTGTAGCCGCTGGAGCGGGCGATCTTCGTTATCGGGTCGTCGGTGAAGGCCAGCATCTGCCGCGCTTTCGCCAGGCGGAGCTTGCGCAGGGTGTCGCTGAACGACTGTCCGGTGGCGCGGGTGAAGTAGCGGGAGAAGCCGGACTGCGACATGCCCACCCGGGCCGCGATGGAGCTCAGGCTGACCGTCCCGTTGAGGTTGGTGAGCACTTCGCGCATGGCCAGGTCGACGATGCGGCTCGCCTGGTGGTCGCTGGGCGGGACGATGCCCGGGCTGGCGAGCAGCCGGTATTCGTCGGCCGGCGCCTCGGCGAGGGTCCGGAGCAGGGTGGTGATGTGTTGCAGCCGGGCCATCCCGGTGCTGCCGCCGATCGCCATGAGCTCGGCCGTGCCGCGCTGGGCGGACGCGCCGGAGTACTCGATGCCGCGGGTGGCTCGGCTCAGCAGCGGCTCCAGCGCGGCGAGCTCGGGGAGCAGTGACTGCGCGTCCTTGACCCATTGCGGGTGGAACTGGAAGACCACGTCGCGGTCGGCGATGTGGGCTCCCGGCTCGATGTCGCTGATCCAGTTGTGCGGCAGGTGCGAGCCGACCAGGACGAGCTGGCCCGGGGAGTATCTGCCGATCCGGTCGCCCACGATGTACCAGCCGGACCCGTGCTGGAGCAGGTGAACCTCCAGCTCCGGGTGGTGGTTCCAGCGCGCGACGGGGTCGGGGTACCCGTGCATGAGCCAGCGGCCGGTCTGGTCCGGGACGGCGGGAATGATCTCGCGGGCCGCGGTCTGGCCGACCAGCCGACGGGCGCGTTCGACGTGGGTGTTCAAGCCACGACCTCCGTCCGGTGGGTGCATATAAGTATCAGAAGCTGTGATCTATGGCACTAGTTTCGGCTGTGGCGCCCATTTAACTTCGCTGTAACCAGGACGGCAACCAGTGAGGTGATCGGTATGGCGCCAAGGACTGATGCAATTAGCCGCCGGCAGCTGTTGGCGGGCGGTGCCTCGCTCGCCGCGCTCTTCGCGTTGCAGGCGTGCTCGACCGGCGAGAAGACGGAGACCCCGAAGGGCACCGCGGGCGGCGGCGACCCCTGGAAGCAGTTCAGCGGCACCACGATCAACTTCATCTCGGAGAACACCTCGCCGTCCGCCGCCATCGCGGCGAACCTGGCCCCGTTCGAGCAGCTGACCGGCATCACGGTGAAGGTCCAGCAGATGGAGCTCGACAAGGTGGTGGAGAAGTGCAAGCTCGACTTCTCCTCCGGCACGGCGCAGAACCACGTGATCTACGCGGACCCGTACCAGATCCTGGCGCCTATGGCGGACGGCCTGGCCGACCTCCGGCCGCTCCTGGACAGCGGCAACTATCCCGCGGTCGACAAGGGGCTCGGCGACTTCATCGACACGCAGCTGCAGGCGACGGGGTCGTTCATCGACGACAAGAAGCTCTTCGCGCTGCCGTACGACGCGCCGACGATGATCCTGCACTACCGCAAGGACCTCTTCGAGAAGTACGGACCCCGGGCCAAGGCCGACCTCGGCTTCGACCCGACCCCCTCGGACTCCATGACCTGGCAGCAGTACCTCGCGGTCGCCAAGTGGTTCAACGAGAACGCCCGCAGCGACGTGGCGTACGGCATCGGCGCCCAGGCCAAGCAGCACGACGCGCTGCAGTGCGACTTCTCCAACGTGCTGTGGTCGTTCGGCGGGGACTACTTCGAGAAGGGGCAGAGCCTCGGCCTGCGCGGATCCGAGGAGCCCGGCGCCGTGACGGTCGGCTCGCCGGCGGGCGTGGCCGCGGCGACGTTCTACCGCGACCTGCTCAAGGTGGCCCACCCGTCGTCGACGACCTGGGACTGGACCGGCCTGGCCGACGCCTTCGTCGCCGGGGAGATCGCCATGTGCCCGAACTGGCACGAGTTCGCGGCCGGCGAGGAGAAGGCCTTCCCCGGCAAGGTCGGGTACGCGCTGCTGCCCAAGGGGCCGGCCCGGCGGGCGCACATCTTCGGCGGCACCGGCATCGGGATCAACGCCAACGCCAAGGGCGACGAGCTCGGGGCGGCGTGGCTGTTCGTCAACTGGGCCACCTCGCCGCAGACCCAGCTGATGAGCCTGGGCTCGAAGGTCGGCGGTGGCACCCCGACCCGCACCTCGGTCTACGAGCTGCCCGAGGTGAAGGCCGAGGAGGGCAAGAGCCCGTCCAAGTTCCCCAACATCCGTACGGCCGAGACTGTGCTCAAGGCCTGGCAGGCGGAGAACATCGGGCTGCGGCCGAAGGTCGCCCAGTGGGTCGAGCTGGACACGATCATCTTCACGGAACTGTCGAAGATGCTCACCCGCGGCGCCGACCCGGCCGCCACCATGGCCGCGATGCAGCAGCAGATGCAGAAGGCCATGCAGTGAGCGCCGGCCTCGACACGGCGCCCCGCACGACGCTGAGAACCCGCGCGGTTCCGCCGGCGCGCGCGGGCCGGGCCCGGCGGCGAGCGCGCCCGCCCCGTGGGTTGAAGACGTTCGAGTTCGCGATGATGGCGCCGGCCCTCACCGTGCTGTTCGTACTGTCCTGGGTGCCGTTCGTGATCCTGATCGCGATGAGCTTCGCGAAGGTCCGCACCCTCGGCGGGGTGTCGCTGACCTTCACCGGTGCCGACAACTGGTCGGCGGTGCTGGGCGACGGCGCCATCTGGGCCTCCTGGGCCCGGTCGCTGGTCTACTTCGTCGCCATCGTCGGGCTGGAGATGCTGCTCGGGCTCGCCGTGGCGCTCGTCCTGCACCAGCTGGTCCGGGCCCGTTCGGTGGTGCTGTCGATCGTCCTGCTGCCGATGTTCCTGGCGCCGGTGCTGGTGGGCCTGCTCGGCCGGTTCATGCTCGACTCCACCATCGGCCTGTACGCGAAGATCCTGCAGGGCGTGGGCCTCGGCGACGACCTGCTCGCCTCGCCGTCGACCGCGCTGCCGACGATCGTCTCCATCGACGTCTGGCAGTGGACGCCGCTGGTGGCCCTGATCCTGCTGGCGGGACTCACCGCGGTGCCGCCGGCGACCCTGGAGGCCGCGACGGTGGACGGCGCCGGCTACCTCCGGACGCTGGTCTCGATCATCCTGCCGCAGATGAAGCCGATCATCCTGGTGGCGCTGCTGGTCCGGTCCATGGACGCCATCCGGTACTTCGACATCGTCGTCGCCACCACCAACGGCGGACCGGCCGACGCCACCAAGATCATTCCGATCAAGCTGTACGAGTTCGCCTTCCGATTCAACAACCAGCTCGGCAAGGCCGCGGTGCTGGGCCTGACGATGCTGGCCTTCTCGATCGTGATGGCCCGGATCTTCCTGCGGTTCTTCGGCGAACGCCCGTCGATCGCCGCGGGGGACGGAGGTGACCGCGGATGACCACCATCAGGCCTCCGGCAGCCCGCTCGATGAGCCGCCTGCTCGTGCCCGCGCTGGCCGTCGTCATCGCGGTGTGGGCCGGGTTGCCCCTGCTGTGGATGCTGCTGACCGCGTTCAAGCCCGACACGGCCATCCGTACGAGCCACCCGACGATCAGCTTCACGCCGACCCTGGACAACTTCCGCAACCTGTTCCTCGGCGGCAACCGCGTGGGCGCGTACCTGGTGAACAGCCTGGTCGTCACCGGCGTGTCCACCGTGATCGCGGTGGTCCTCGGCTGCCTGGCCGGGTACGGCCTCACCCACTGGGCGTCGCGGTACAAGCGCGACGTCGCCTTCTGGGTCCTCTCCACCCGGATGGCGCCGATCGCGGCGGTCCTCGTCCCGCTGTTCGTCATGTTCCGTGGCGCCGGGCTCGTCAACACGATCCCCGGGCTGGTCCTCGCCCACCTGAGCTTCAACCTGCCGTTCGCGATCTGGCTGATGTCGGCGTTCTTCGCCCGCATCCCGGAGTCGGTCGAGGAGGCGGCGCTGCTCGACGGCTGCACCAAGTGGCGCCGGTTCCGCACCGTCTCGTTGCCGATGGCGCGTGCCGGCATCGTGACGACCGCCGTCCTCTGCATGGTCTTCAGCTGGAACGACTACGCCTTCTCCTCGGCGCTGAGCGGCCCGGACACGGCCACCCTGCCGCAGGCCGCCGGCGCCCTGGTCACCCAGAGCGGCATCGACTGGGGGCTGCTGTCGGCGCTGGCCGTCGTGGTCGCCGTACCCATGCTCATCGCCGGCCTCGCGGTGCGGCGCCACCTCGTCAGCGGGCTGTCCCTCGGCGCGGTCACCGGTGAATGACCGCCCGAGCAGCCCCGTCCCCCTGCGGAAGGAACCCGTCATGCGTGCTGCCGTCCTGCGTGAGCCGCTGGATCTGATCGTCGAGGAACGGCCCGCGCCGCAACCCGGCCCGGGCGAGGTGCTGGTACGCGTCACGGCGGTCGGCGTCTGCGGATCGGACACCCACTACTACGACCACGGCCGGATCGGGCACTTCGTCGTCGAGGCGCCGCTGGTGCTCGGCCACGAGGCCGCCGGCGTGATCGAAGCCGTCGGGGCCGGGGTGACCGACCGGCACGTCGGGCAGCGGGTGTCGATCGAGCCCGGCGTACCCGATCTCACCTGCCCGGAATGCCTGGCCGGCCGCTACAACCTCTGCCACCGGATGAGGTTCTTCGCGACCCCGCCGGTGGACGGTGCCTTCGCCGAGCTCGTCACCGTCCACGCCGCCTTCGCCCACCCGGTGCCCGACGAGGTCAGCGACGACGCCGCGGCGCTGCTGGAGCCGTTGTCGGTGGCCGTGTGGGCGTGCGAGAAGGCGCGCGTACGCCCCGGCGACCGGGTGCTGGTCACCGGGGCCGGCCCCATCGGGCTGCTGGCCCTGCAGACCGCCCGGGCCTACGGGGCCACCGACGTCACCGTGCTCGACATCAACCCGGACCGGCTCGAGGTCGCCCGGGCCTGCGGCGCGACCCGGACGGCCCTGGACGAGCACCAACCGGCGCCGACCGTCCTGCTGGAGTGCTCCGGCTCCACCGCGGCGGTGATGTCCGGCCTGCGCGCCCTGGGCCGCGCCGGACGGGCGGTCCTCATCGGAATGGGCGCCGACGAGCTCCTGATCCCGGTGGCCGAGCTGCAGATGCGCGAGATCGTCCTCACCGGCGTCTTCCGCTACGCGAACACCTGGCCGACCGCCATCCACCTCGCCGCCTCGGGCCGCGTCGACCTGGACGCGCTGGTCACGGCCCACTACGGGCTGCGGGACACCCACCTCGCCCTGACCGCCGCCCGCGAGGTGCCCGGCTCGATCAAGGTGATCGTCCAGCCGCACAAGTGATGGACGAGCGGTCGTCGGACATGACATCATTGTTGTCATGTCCGTCGACCGGGGGGCCGCGCTGTACGACCTGCTGCGCCACGTCCGCCCGCTCACGCTCAACTCCGCCCGGGTGGTCGAGGCGGCGTTGCGGCCGTACCACCTCACGGTGGGGATGCGGGCCGTCCTGGAGGTCCTGTCCGAGGCCGGCCCGGCGACCGTACCGGCCATCGCCACCCGGCTCGACCTGGCGCGGCAGGGGGTCCAGCGCCATGTCGACGACCTGGTCCGGCTCGGGCACGTCGAGATCCGCGTGAACCCGGCCCATCGGCGGTCCGTCCTCGTCGCCCTCACCGCGGCGGGTGCCGACGTCTTCGCCCACGTCCACGCCGATGATCTGCGCCACCTCGCGGCGATGGCACCCGAGTGCACCCCCGAAGACATCGCCACCGCGACCCGGGTGCTGCAGGCGCTGGGCCGCGACGTCCGGAAGCGGGCCGCCGAATGACGATCTTCGAGATGACCACGGCCAACCGCCGGTTGATCGCCGACGTCCTCGACTCCCTCGACGATGCGCGGTGGGACCATCCGACCCTGTGTGCCGGGTGGACGGTCCGGCACATGGCGGCGCACCTCGTCCAGCCCATACTGATCGGATTCGGTCGGTTCCTCCTCACCGCGATGCGCTACCGCGGCGACACCGACCGGACCGTCGACCATCTCACCCGGCGCCTCGCTCGCCGGCCGCCCACCGAGCTGGTCCGGCTGCTGCGGGACCACGCCGGCGACCGGGTGGTCCCACCGCGTGTCGGCCCGATGGGGCCGTTCGCCGACACCTGCCTGCACCTGCGCGACATCGCTCGGCCGCTCGGCCTGGACGCCGACGTGCCCGTCGAGCACTGGCACGTCCTCATGGACTACCTGACCTCGCCGTCCGTCGCGCCGGCGCTGGTCCGGCCGGGCCGCCTGCGCGGACTCCGCCTGGTCGCGACCGACACCGGCCGCGACTGGGGATCCGGCGCCGAGGTCGCCGGGCCCGTCGAGGCCCTGGCCATGGCCGCGGCCGGGCGGTCGGTCGCCCTCGCCGATCTGCGCGGCCCGGGCGTCGGAAAACTGATCATTTAGGTACGGGCGCAGCAAGCGCCCGTGACACACGCCGGGGCGGTGCCGTCCCGGCCTGGGCACGCCGCTTCCGGCGGACGCTGATACAAGGGAGCAACGCATGCTGCGCAGCCGGGCGGTCGCCCTCAGCGGTGCCGTCCTGATCGTCGGCCTCGGGCTCGCCGTCCGCGCCGGAGCCGGCGGGTCCTTCGCGCAGAATGCCGGCACCGCGCTCTACGCGTCGATGATCTACGCCGGCGTGCTCGTCCTACGGCCGGCGACAGCGCCCCTCCCGGCCGGCATTGTCGCGGTCGCCCTCTGCTGGGCGGTTGAGGCATTCCAGCTCAGCGGCGTACCGGCCGGGCTGTCCGAGCGGAGCCTGATCGCGCGGCTGGTGCTCGGGTCGCACTTCGACTGGGCGGACGTGGCCTGGTATCCCGTGGGCGTCGTACCGCTGGTGGTGGTGCACATGCTGCTCAGAGCGCGGATCGCAGCCACCGCGGGTCGGGGTTGACGTGCGGGGTGCCGGCCAGAATGACCGTAGGGACCGTCTCGTTGCCGTCCGCGACGGCCCGGACGGCCGCCGCGCCCTCCGGGTCCCGCCAGATGTCGACCCAGTGGGCCCGGCGTGACCGCAGACCGAGTGTGGCGCGCAGGCGGACGCAGAACGGGCAGCCGGGCCGCCAGTAGACGATCGCCCGGCCGTCCGCGGCGCTGCGCCGCTGGGCTTCGGCGGCCGGGATGGAGCGCGGGAACAGCAGCGGGGAGGCCACCAGCGCGAGCAGCGCGAACACGATGAGGAACGGCCATCCCGACGTCATGGCGAGGATGACGCCGAGCGTGAGCAGGACGGCGGCGAGGAGCCAGCGGCGGAGCATGGTTTCGACGCTACGGTATTCGGGCACCAGGGGCCGCTTGTGATCACCGTGGCCTCGCTCGTCCTGCTGGTCGGCGTGCTCGGCTTCGCCGTCGCCCGGCCGCGGGGGCTGCCCGAGGCAGTTGCCGCGGTGCCTGCCGCCGTCGTCGCGGTGGTGGCCGGGCTCGTCCCGTGGCGCGACGCCGTACGGGAACTGGCCGAGCTGGGCCCGACGGTCGGCTTCCTCGCGGCGGTGCTGCTGCTGGCCTACCTCGCCGACGAGGCCGGGGTCTTCCGGTACGCCGGCACGATCGCCGCCCGCTGGAGTCGCGGGTCGCCGCAGCGGCTGCTCGGGCTCGTCTTCGTCATCGCGTCCGTGGTGACCGCGGCGCTCAGCCTCGACGCCACCGTCGTGCTGCTGACCCCGGTGGTCTTCGCCACTGCGTCGACGCTGGCCGTACGCCCGCGGCCGCACGTGTACGCCTGCAACCACCTGGCGAACTCGGCCTCCCTGCTGCTGCCGGTGTCCAACCTCACGAACCTGCTCGCGATGTCGGCCGCCGGCCTGTCATTCCTGACGTTCGCCGGGTTGATGGCCCTGCCGTGGCTCGCCGTCATCGCGGTCGAGTACCTCATCCTGCGCCGCTTCTTCGCCGACGACCTCGGTACGCCGCCGCGCCCCGCCGATGTGCCGGTGGAGCGGCCGCCGCGGTTCGCCCTGGTCGTACTCGGGCTGACGCTGGCCGGGTTCGCGATCAGCGGGCCGGTGGGCGTGCATCCGGCATGGGTCGCGCTGGGCGGTGCGCTCGTTCTCGCCGTACGCCAGAGGGAGCCGGTCGGGACGCTCGTACGCAAGGCCAATCCGGGTTTCTGTCTTTTCGTCCTGGCGCTGGGCGTCGTGGTGCTGGCGGTGAGCCGCGGCGGGTTCGGCACGATCGTCGACCGTGTGGCGCCGCACCGGCCGGACCTGCTCGGCCTGCTGCTCATGGCGGGCCTGGCCGCCGTGCTGGCGAACCTGCTCAACAACCTGCCCGCGACGCTGATGCTGCTGCCGCTGGCCGCGCACTCCCCGGGCCTGGTGCTGGCGGTCCTGCTGGGCGCCAACATCGGACCCAACCTCACGTACGTGGGTTCGCTCGCGACCCTGCTCTGGCGGCGGATCCTGCACCACCGTGGCGCGCCGCCGGTGACGGGGGAGTTCCTGCGGCTCGGCGCGCTGACCGTTCCGGCCTGTCTGCTCGTGGGGGTGGCGTCGCTGTGGCTGGGTCTGCGAGTGTCGGGGCTGTGAAGATCCTGGTGTGGCTCGACGAGGGCACGTGGGAAGCGTGCATCGACGCGGCGCGCGACCTTCCCGGTGACGTCACGCTGCTGCATGTCTCCGATGTGGGCACCGAGGCGGCGCTGAGCGGGTCCGCCGGGCTGCTGGGCCGGGTCGCCGGCGCCGACCCCGCGGAGCTCCTCGCGGCGGCCGAACGCCGGTTGCTGACCGCGGCCGCGGAACGGCTCGACCGGCCGGCCGAAGTTCTCACTCTGCGTGGTCGTCCTGAACACGAAGTGCTGGCCTCGTGCGCCTCCGCGGACCTGTTGATCGTGGCCCGTGACGGTGATCAGCGACGCCTCGGACCCCGCAGCCTGGGCCACCGTACGCGTTTTGTGCTCGATCACGCACCGTGCCGAGTTCTTCTCGTCTGGCCCGGCTCGCCGCCGCCGCTCGGCTCGATTCCATGATCATCTGCCCTGGTCGGATGACGCGCACGTGTCGGTACCGTTACGTCGAATCGGGTACGAACCTCCGACCTGCGACAACCACGGAGAGTGTCTGTTAAGACGCCGCCCTAATATGTCGCCGTGACGCAAGGTATCAGGCGGAAAACCACCGGATCGGACAACTCGCTCCGGCCACCCGGCGAAAAACTTTCGCAGATTCGCATCGCGCAGAGTTGTCTATGTCTGTCGTAAAGTTGACGTGTGAGAGTTGAGCAGCACTGGTGGAATGGTGACGTCCGGCTCGCGCGCCGGGACGTCTACGTCCGCACCAATGGAGAAGTCTGGGAGGTCGAAGCCCAGATGGGCGGCCCCCAGGGCAAATCCAAGGTGCAGCAGTGTCCGGGTAAGGCCTCCGCGCTGATCCTGGCTGACGCGTGGCGCGGTCCACGCTGGCGGTGGCGTCAGATCTGACGCCAGGAGCCGCCGGGCTGCGCCGCATCTGACTTTCTCTCGGCCAGCCGTTGACCGGGCCGGACCCTCCCACGGGGTCCGGCCCGGTTCTGTTACAACCTCGACATGCGTCCCGTTGCCGGTCAGGTGCTGCACTTCTCCGAGGACCCGCACATCGCCCGCTTCGAGCCGCACGTCGCGGCCACCGCCGCCGAGCCCGACCCGTACGTGTGGGCCCTCGACGCCGAGCAGGCGCCCTCCTACTGGTTTCCCCGCGACTGCCCGCGGGTGATGGCGTGGCCCGGACCGGACACCGTGGACGCCGACCGCCGCCTCCTCGTCGCGGGCCGCGTGCACGCCATCGAGTACGGCTGGCTGCACCGGATGCAGACCGCCCGGGTGTACGCGTACCGCTTCGACGCCGCGCCGTTCCGTCCGATCGGGGCACCGCGGCCGTACGCGATGGTCGCCACCGAGCCGGTGCAGCCCCTCGGGCCGCCCGAGCCGGTCGGTGACCTGCTCGCCCTGCACGAGGAAGCCGGCATCGAACTGCGGCTCGTCCGGGAGCTGTGGCCCCTCTGGGACCTGATCGTCGCCTCATCGCTGCAGGTCAGCGGCATCCGGCTGCGCAATGCGGATCCTCGTTCGTAAACCGGACGGACGGGGTGTGCGCCGTCCGATGATCAAACCGCTCTAGATTGAGGAGCCGCGCAACCAGGACGAAAGCGATCCCATGCAGGCCACTGTGACCGATCACCGTACCGAAGTCGCCGTGCTCCGCCTGAGCGGCGAACTCGATGCCGGCACCGCCTCGAGACTCCACGACCTCATCGCCGACCTGCTCGAACGCCCGGTCCCGCGGATCGTCGTCGACCTCTGCGACCTCAAGTTCTGCGACTCCGTGGGGCTGAGCGCGTTCATCACCGCCAAGCAGGTCATCGTCGCCCGCGGCGGCTGGCTGAGCTTCGCCGGCGCCAACCCGTTCGTCACCGAGCTGCTCGACACGGTCGGGCTGAGCCGCTACTTCGCGATCTTCCCCGAGGTCGACGACGCCATCGCGGCGGCCCGCATCTAGCGAGCGCGCGCCGGCCTCTTCGTCGGGACGTCAGCCCTGTTCCGGCGTGACCTGGAGGCTCTGCCGGAGGCGTCCGTACTCCGCTTCCGCGCCGATCGCCGCCCGGTGCCCGGGCTGGGTGACGTAGTGGTGAATGGCCCGGGACAGGAACCACAGGTCGACATTGGTCACGGTCCGCACCTTCCGGCCAGGCGGAAGCCCTCGACGCTGCACCAGCTCGGGATTCCGGTAGGCGAACTCCAGCTGGCCGGGCTTGCCGGTCGGATACGCGGGACGCTCGAGGTCGAACGCGTCCCACGGAACGAACAGCGACCCGGCCACCGAGCGATCCAGCACACCGTCGTGACGCAGCTCGAGGCCGGGGTTGATCCACAGGGTTCGCACGAGCAGAACGAGCGCCACCGCGTAGCAGACCAGGGAGGCCAGGTCGAGCTGCCACAGATCCTCGCGGCCCGCCACGTCGCGCAGGCCCGAACCCACGTTCGAGCTCGCGATCGGCACCCACGCGCCCAGCAGGAAGACCGTGCCGGGGCCGACCGGCGTCGCGAACGCGCGCAGGTCGGGAGCGACTTCGAGGGTCGTGGGCCGCCGGTTGAACGCCGCGATCGCCAGAGCGCCGCCGAGCAGCACGACGCCGACCTCCCAGGGGAAGAGCGTCCGGGTCACGTCGGCGCGGCGGGCGTTGAGAACGACCAGGACAACCGCCACGGCCAGCTCGACGGCCACGATGAGGCGCCGGTGGCGGGCGGTGGCGGCCATCAGGCGGCTCAACATGATCAAGAAGGTACGCCGTACGCGCCAGCGCCGCTGTCCCCTCAGCGTCGGCGGTTCTTCAGCATCAAAGCCACCAGGGCGGCGGCGATGGAGACGACGGCGACGACGCACACCAGCACCAGCAGGACGTGCCACGGCTTGAGGGCTCCCATGATCGCAAACCGCACCGATCAGCAGCGGTCCTGCCATCCGCCGAAAGGCAGAACGGCCTGGTCGGGGCGCCGGGGAAGCGAAAAGGCCGGACCCGCGGGTCCGGGCATCGCCGTTTGGCAAAATAACGGTGTTCCGGCGCATCAAGCGATCCCGCACGTGCACTTCCACGTAGCAGGAACTCTTCCCGGCGGAGGAACAAACTGGGGCGATGTTCCCGAGCGATCAGTCGCTGAGACCGATCGCATCGCGGAGAAGCTACGCGCTTCGCTGGCCATCTACGACGATGGTCGGCCGGAGGGGTGACGGATGTTCTCTCCTAGTACGGCAGCCGCCGTTCGAGATCGTGCCTACCAGATGGCGGCGAATGGGTTCCGTCCAGCATGTTGCGACAAACCGTGCAGCTCGCCCCCGAAGGTCACGGGTAAGCAGGGTGTGGCGTGGCTCGATCCACCATAACTCGATCCACCATTAGAGGTCGGGCCGCTGCCAACGCGGGGTTCATCGTGCTGCTTAGCGACCATTAGGGTGTGGTCGTGCCGATCACGTTGCAGCTTCCTGCAGGTCGGGCCCCAGCGGTGACGTTCGCGGTCTCGCCGATGGTGGAGCTGGCCTGGGCGTGGCATGTGCTGGTCGGTGCTGAGCATCACCCGGAGCGTGGGGAGTGGGCGGCGCGAGTCCTCGGTGAGTTGCCAGACGACCTGGCCGCAGAGTTGGACGCATGGTCGTTCGCGGTACGGGCGGTCCGCGCGACGGTGTTCGCGGATCCGACGCTGCCGCTAGCCTCCGGCTGGGATCAGGCGGTGACGGCGCTGCGGAGGATGCCTCCCGCACAGTTCGCTGCTGCGATGCTTCGACCGCTGCTGCGAGTGGGCGGTCGATCCGGCGACTTGGCCGACCATCGCGTGCGTGCCGAATTGGTGGCTCTGACGCGGGCTCGGGGAGCGGGGGCGGTGCGGGCGGTGCGGCTGGTCCTGGAGAAGCCTGGCGCGGCGCAGGCCGCCGTGGTCGGCCTTCTGGAGGGCTGCTGGTCGGCCTTCTTTGCGGCCGAGTGGCGCCAAATCGAGCCCGCGCTGTGTGGTGAGGTGCGGTCGCGGTTGGGCACGAGTGCGCGCGGCGACCTCCGCGCCGCCTTGTCTGGCTTGTCTCCTGCGATCGCCGTCGGTGAGGACGGCCGCGTCGCCATAGACAAGGTGCAGAGCAAGTCACTGGCGGTGTCCGAACGTGGGCTGGTGCTGGTTCCGACCGTCTTCGGCACTCCACACGTGTACGTCGCCGACGAGGCGGGCCGTCCGGTGGTGGTGCATTACCCGTTCCCGCCGCCGGAGCGTGCGGCCGACCGGCGACTGGCCCTGCGGCGGCTCGACGTGCTCGCTCATCCGGCGCGCCTGGAGGTGTGCCGCGCCATCGCGGTCGAGCCCAGGTCAGCCCGGGAGATCGCCCGACTCTGGCGCCTCGACGAGACCGCGGTGACCAAGCACCTGTCCGCTCTGCGCGCCGCTGGACTGGTCCGCGCGGAGCGGGTTGGGCATTTTGTCCGGTACTCCCTGGAGGCGTCTGCCATCCAGACGATCGGCGCCGACCTGCTCGGCGTGCTCCGCCGGTGATTCCCTGCTGAAGACTGGCAGGCATTGGCTGCCTGCCAGCGGTACCTCCTACCGTGGCGGCCATGTTGACGCTCGGCGAGACGATGCGGCGGTTGGCCGCCGACCGGGACGTGCTGATGGACCGGATCGCGGATCGGACAGAGGAGGAGGTGTCCGCGGGGTATCGGGTGCGTGGTGGTCCTCTCGGTGACTTTTGCGAATCGCTGCGTGATTTGGTCGCACACGTGCTGATGTGGGACGAGATTAACCTCGCCGTACTGGCCGAGGCGCGCCAAGGACGTGCGCACTGGAGCCTGGACGCGCGTTGGGAGGAGCCTCAGATCGGCACGCGGCTCAACCGTTCGGGCGTGATGGCTGGGCGGGAGTTGCCCGTGGAACTGGTTGTGCACCGGTTCCAGGTGGTGCGGGGCGCGCTGATCGACGACCTGAGCCGATACGATGAGGAGCGGTGGTTGGCGCCGGTCGATCTGCCGGGCGGCAGATCACGGTCGATGAGTGAGCTGGCGCAGTACGTCATGACCGTCCCAGGCCATGAGCCGTACTGGCATGCGGCCATTCATTTGGGTGAGCTGGCGGCAGCGGCATGACGCCGCTGTACGTGGCGGCGGACATCCATGGTCACCGGTCCGAGTTCTGGGAGTCGCTTGGCGAGGCCGGGCTCGTCGACCGCACTGGGCACTGGTCCGGGGGTGGCGCGCGGATGTGGCTGCTCGGCGACTACGTCGATCGCGGCCCGGACGGTATCGGCGTCATCAACGACATCCAGCGGCTCGCAGTCTCCGCAACTGCCGTGGGCGGCCACGTCGGGGCGCTGTTGGGCAACCACGAGGTGCAGTTACTCGCCGCGCACCGGTTCGGCACCATGCCCGTTGCCGGGTGGGACGAGCCCGGCGGGTTTCAAGGTGGCTGGGCGCGGTTCGGCGGACGTGAGAAGGACCTGCGCCGGCTGACGCCACAGCATATTGAGTGGATGACACATCTGCCTGCGGTCGCGGTTGTCGACGGGTTCCTGCTCGTGCACTCCGACACCGCCCGATACCTGGAACTAGGATCTAGTGTGGCCACCGTGAACGCGGCAGTCACCATGGCCCTAGGCTCCAGCGACCCCGCGGCATGGCTGGACTTCTGTGGCCGGATGAGCGATCGGGGTGCCTTCCGTGACGCCGAGTCGGCGAAACCCGACGATCGAGTATCGATGATGCTGCGCACGCTCGGGGGCAACGTGCTCGTCCACGGCCACAGCACCCTCACCAAGCACTTCGGCGTGGCGCCGCAGGACGTCACAGCTGCGCTGCCGTACGCCGACGACAGAGTCATCGCCATCGACGGCGGCGTCTATGAGGGCGGCCGGATCCTGCTCACTCAACTCCGCTGACCCTAGTACGGCAGCCGCCGTTTGAGATCATGCTGGTGAAGCGGCGTGGACGCGAGGCGGCCACCGCGTGATCTCGATGACGTGTGCACCGACGCTGACCCCGACGACGGCGGCCGGCACAGCCTCCTGATCAGAAAGAACACCACCACCGGTGAACTGGCCTTCTACCGCTGCTGGACCCCACACCAGGCCACCCTCGCCCAACTCGTGCGGGTCGCGGGCATCCGCTGGACCGTCGAGGAAAGCTTCCAGGCCGCCAAGGGCCAGGTCGGCCTCGACCAGCGCCAGGTCCGCCGCTGGGACTCCTGGCACCGCTTCATCACCCTCGCCCTGGCCGCCCTCGCCGTCCTGACGGATCTGCGCCGCCGACGCGACCGACGACTCAACCGACAGTCGGCTGATCAAGCTGACCATCAACGAGATCCGCCGCCTGATCAACGCCTGCATCATCCGCCCGATCAGCGACCTCGCCCACCGTTTGCACTGGTCAGGCTGGCGACGCCAGCACCAAGCCCGAGCCCGAGCCCACCACACACGCCGCCTCAATCTCGAACTTCAGCCATGATCCCGAACGGCGGCTGCCGTACTAGATCGGACCGCAGCGTGCGACGGTCCGCGCGGCGGTGCGGTCACCCCGGATGAACCTTGCTTGGGCGGCTCAGCTCTCTTCACTGAGACGGGAACTGAGACGCAGGTAGCACGAAGGCCGGACCCGGCGGGTCCGGCCTTCAACGTCTGCCCTGGTGAGAGCTGGCGGAGGATACGAGATTCGAACTCGTGAGGGTGTGAACCCAACACGCTTTCCAAGCGTGCGCCCTAGGCCTCTAGGCGAATCCTCCGTCCGACAGGATACAGACCCCGTCGTCCTGGTTTCCCCGGGACCACCCCGTGTCGGCCCCGGGCCGCCGGGTACCCTGTTCAGCAGCCCCTCGTGCGGCGCGTACCCCGTGAACCTCCCCAGGGCCGGAAGGCAGCAAGGATAAGCGGGCTCTGGCGGGTGCACGAGGGGTCCTTCACTTCTGGGGCACGGCGTTTGTTCTTGTCACACCCTCGACGGAGAATGGCGCGGTCGTCCAGAGGAGGCAGGAGTGGCACTGGCCCTCTACCGCAAGTACCGGCCGCGTACGTTCGCCGAGATCATCGGGCAGGAGCACGTCACCGAGCCGCTGTCGCAGGCGCTGCGCAGCGGGCGGTTGCACCATGCGTACCTGTTCTCCGGCCCGCGTGGGTGCGGCAAGACGTCCAGCGCGCGGATCCTCGCCCGGTCCCTCAACTGCGAGCAGGGGCCGACGCCCGAGCCGTGCGGCACGTGCGCCTCCTGCCGGTCGCTGGCCAACGACGGCGCCGGGTCGATCGACGTCATCGAGATCGACGCGGCCAGCCACGGCGGTGTCGACGACGCGCGTGACCTGCGGGAAAAGGCGTTCTTCGCGCCCGCGAGCAGCCGCTACAAGATCTACGTCATCGACGAGGCGCACATGGTCTCGTCGGCCGGCTTCAACGCGCTCCTCAAGCTCGTCGAGGAGCCCCCGGAGTACGTGAAGTTCATCTTCGCCACGACCGAGCCGGAGAAGGTGCTCGGCACGATCCGGTCGCGGACCCATCACTACCCGTTCCGGCTGATCCCGCCGGCGACGCTCCGGCCGTACCTGCAGCAGCTGACCGAGGCCGAGGGCGTCCACGTCGACCCGGCGGTGTTTCCGCTGGTCGTGCGCGCAGGCGGGGGGAGCGCCCGGGACTCGCTGTCCGTGCTCGACCAGCTCATCGCGGGCGCCGGGCCCGAGGGTGTCAGCTACCCGCGGGCGGTCGCGCTGCTCGGTGTCACCGACGTCACGCTCCTCGACGAGATGTGCGACGCGCTGGCCGCCGGGGACGGCGCCGCGGCGTACCAGACGATCGACCGCGTGGCCGAGGCCGGCCACGACGCCCGCCGCTTCGCCTCCGACCTGCTCGAGCGCCTCCGCGACCTGATCATCCTGCAGCAGGTCCCCGACGCCGTCACGAAAGGCCTCATCGACGGACCCGCGGACCAGCTCGACCAGATGGCCGCCCAGGCCACCCGTCTCGGCCCCGCGACCCTGTCCCGCTGCGCGGACATCGTGCACAACGGCCTGGTCGAGATGCGCGGCACGACCGCCCCGCGGCTGCTGCTCGAGCTGATCACGGCCCGCATGCTCCTGCCCGGCGCGGACGACTCCAGCGGCGCCCTGCTCCAGCGCCTCGAGCGCATGGAGCGGCGGCTCACGCTGACGACCGATGCCGATCCCGTACGCCACGAGCACCCGTCCCCGCAGCCCACAGGGCCGACCGGGGCGGATGCGGCAGTGACCGGCGCGGGATCGCAGGACGCGGCGCCCACGGGATCCAGCGGCGGACTGTCCGCGGCGCGTGCGGCGGCCGCGGCGGCTGCGCGGCGTACCGGTTCCCCGGCGTCCGCCGCCCCGCCGGCTCCTACCCCGGCTGCTCCAGCCCCGACGGCTTCCGCCTCGACGGCTTCTGCCTCTGCATTCGCTGCCTCGGCGCCCGCTGGCGCGCCACCGGCTGATGATGTGCCCGTTTCTTCCGCCGGTGCCATCCCTTCCGAGGCCGGCGCGACTTCCGCCCTCGTCTCGACGCCGGGTCCGGTTGACCTGCCGGCCGCTGACCCATCGCCGACGCATGACGCCACCGGTCCGGGCGCACCTGCTGGTCCGGCCGAACCGCCCGCTGGTCCGGCGCAACCGTCTGCCGGTCCGGCCGAACCGCCTGCTGGTCCGGCGCAACCGTCTGCCGGTCCGGCCGAACCGCCCGCTGGTCCGGCGCAACCGTCTGCCGGTCCGGCGGAGCCCGAGCCGGTCGCACCCACGTCCGCCGCTCCGGCGCGCGCACCCGAACCGCGGCGGGCCGAGCCGGCCGGGATCATGCCGGATGCCCCCGACGAGCTGGGCAGCGCCGCCGACGCCGCGGTGCCCGGCCAGCTCTCCGCCGCCGCCATCCGCGAGGTGTGGCCCGAGATCATCGGTACGGTCGGCCGGAAGAGCAAGAAGATCGCCGCGCTGGCCCAGGGCGCCACGGTCCGCGACCTCGACGGGCAGACCGTCGTCCTGACGTTCCGCTTCCCCGCGCACGCCCGCATGGTCGCCGCCGAACCGCAACTCATCGCCGACGCCCTGTACGAGGCGCTCGGCGGCCGCTGGCAGATCCGCTGCGACGTCGCGGGCGAGAGCGGACCCTCGCTGGGCTCCAGCCGTGGACCGCAGGGCGGTGCAGGTACGCCCCCCGCCCGGGGGGCCGCCGGCCGCGGTGCTCCGGCGCGCGCCGATGCTGCTCAGCAGGTGGCGCCTGCTCAGGCTCGTACCGTATCGACCCGCGAAGCGGTCACGACGCCGCAGGCCGCCGCCGAGGATGACGACGACGGCGGCTGGCCGGAACCGGTCCGCCCCGGCGGTTCCGTCGCCGCTGTTCCGCCGGCCGCCGCCCCGGCCGCGGTGGCGGACGACGAGGACGACGAATGGCCTGAGCCGGTCCGGCCGGGCGGCAGCGCACCGGCCGTGGGTGGGGAGGCCGAGCCGGGTGACGTCCCGGGCCCCAGCGGTCCGGCGGCCGTCAACGGGTCGGCCGATCCCGGTAGTTCCTCGGCCGCCGCTGTGGCATCGTCGCCGAGCGGTGGCCCCGCGCCCGGTGCCGCTGCTTCCCCCACCGCGCCCGCTTCCGAGGGCGACGCGTCGACGTCGGCCGACAAGTCTGGAGCCGGTCCGGTCGGCGGGTCCGCGCTCGCTTCGACGGTCGGCTCCGGGACTGCGGCGGCAGCCGGCTCTGTTACTCCGGCCCCGCAGGCAGCGGCTGGCTCTATTGCCCCGGCCCGGCAGGCGGCGGCCGGTTCTGTTGCTCCGGCCCGGCAGGCAGCGTCCGGTTCTGTTGCTCCGGCCGGGCAGGCAGCGTCCGGTTCTGTTGCTCCGGCCGGGCAGGCAGCGGCCGGTTCTGTTGCCCCGCCCCGGAATGCGGCGGCCGCACCCGCCACTGCCGCCGCATCACCGGCGGCTCCCGCGAGTAGACGCGGGGCCGGCGGTCCCGCGCCGAGCAGCGGCTTGGCCGCGGCCCGAGCCGCTGCGGCCCGGGGAGCCGGGGCCGTGGCCTCCGCGCGCACCGCACCGAGCAGCCCCGCTGCGCCCGCCGGCAGCCCCTCGGCGAAACCCGGCACCAGCCCGGCGGACTCCTGGGCGGACGGTTCGCCGACCGAGGAGGCCCCGTACGACCCTGAGTACGACGGCCCGCCGCGCGCTGCCGACGGGGCCGCGTGGGAAGGGTTCGATCCGGGGGACGAGCCGCTCGACGACGTGATCGATGAACGGACCGCGCGGCAGAGCAGTGAGCAGCAAGCCGTGCAGTTGCTGCGGGAAGCCTTCGGTGCGGAGAAGATCAGCGAGTCCTGACCCGGTTGGCGGCCGCGTGGGCCGGGCACGGATCAGCGAGTCCTGACCCGGTTGGCGGCCGCCTGGGCCGGGCACGGATCAGCGAGTCCTGACCCGGTTCCCGGCCGTGTCGGCCGGGCACGGGACAATGGATCCGACCACCCCCTGACAGAGGAGTTATGCGATGCGCCCCGGTGGACAGCCGAACATGCAGCAGATCATGAAGCAGGCGCAGAAGATGCAGCAGCAGATGGCGCAGGCGCAGGCCGAGCTGGCCGAGGCGGAGCTCACCGGTACCGCCGGCGGTGGCCTCGTCACCGTCGTGGTGACCGGGCTGGGCGAGTTCAAGTCCGTGAAGATCGACCCCAAGGCGGTCGACGCCGACGACGTCGAGACGCTCGAGGACCTGGTGCTCGCCGCCATCCACAACGCCGCCGAGGCGCAGCGCGAGCTCACCGAGCAGAAGATGGGCCCGGCCACCGGCGGTCTCGGCGGCCTGACCCTGCCGGGATTCTGAGCCCGTGTACGAAGGTGCCATCCAGGACCTGATCGACGAGCTGGGGCGGTTGCCGGGCGTCGGCCCGAAGAGCGCCCAGCGGATCGCGTTCCACATCCTCTCCGCCGACCCCGCCGACGTGAACCGGCTGGCCACTTCGCTGCGCAAGGTGAAGGAGCTGGTCCGGTTCTGCACGACCTGCTTCAACGTCGCCGAGTCGGAGCAGTGCCGGGTCTGCCGCGACCCGCGCCGCACCAACGAGGTGCTCTGCGTGGTGGAGGAACCCAAGGACGTCGTGGCGATCGAGCGTACCGGCGAGTTCCGCGGCCGCTACCACGTCCTGGGTGGCGCCATCAATCCGCTCGAGGGCATCGGGCCGGACAACCTGCGCATCCGGGAACTGTTGCTGCGCCTCGGCACCGGCGAGGTGAAGGAGCTGATCCTCGCCACCGACCCGAACACCGAGGGCGAGGCGACCGCGACGTACCTGGCGCTGATGATCAAGCCGATGGGGATCGCGGTCACCCGGCTGGCGAGTGGGCTCCCCGTCGGCGGCGACCTGGAGTACGCGGACGAAATCACGCTGGGCCGCGCCTTCGAAGGCCGCCGCGCCGTCTGACACAGGCCGGGCCCGGCCACGCATTCAATCCGCCGCACCGCCGCGCCGGGCCGCGCCGCCGCGCCGGGCCGCGCCGCCGCGTCTACGACCGGGCCGCCTACGACCGGGCCGCG
This sequence comes from Nucisporomicrobium flavum, assembly GCF_016464385.1. Classification (GTDB taxonomy): domain Bacteria; phylum Actinomycetota; class Actinomycetes; order Mycobacteriales; family Micromonosporaceae; genus Actinoplanes; species Actinoplanes flavus_A. The sequence goes on from NZ_JADMLH010000002.1 coordinate 109,539, forward strand.
TCTGCGAACGGGCGGCGTCTCCATCACCGGTCCGGCCGGGCCCGTCCGGCCGCGCCCGCCCGCTCGGTCGCCGCGCCGGAGCCGTTTGGTGGGTTCTTCCGGCAAAGTGCCCGGCCTGCCTGTTCGGTCGGTTACGGTGCGGGCGTACGGATGTGGTGCCGGTAACAGATCACGCTGTCATCACGGCGCGGCCTGAACTTGGTTACGAGGGCCGGAGGGTCTTGACCCGCGCCGCCGAGTACGTGAGCGTTCCTCTCGTGCGACGGCGCAACCCGTTCGCACGTTCGGCATGCCGGCCCGGCGTCACCATCGCGGGGGCCGGCTGTAGTCCACGTACGCGACAACCGATCGGTTGCCCGCGTTGCGGGGCCGGACCGATCCGGAGCGCAGCTGGCCCGGCTCGGCCGTGGCGTCGTGGCGCGGTCGCCGGGAGAGGACCGGGCGCTTCATGGTCGTTGGACCCGGCACGGTCTCTGACCAGGCTCCGGTGGCTCCGGACCCCGCCGGGGGCAGCGTCCCCGGCAAGGCGATCGAGGGCCGTTCGCTCGGCCGCATCGCCTGGACCCGGCTCAAGCGCGACAAGGTCGCCATGGCGGGCGGCTATGTCGTCGTCTTCCTGATCCTGGTCGCGGTCTTCGCCCCGTTGATCGTCAAGCTTCTCGGCGATCCGCCGAACGAGTTCCACCAGAACCTGATCGACGTCAACACCCTGGCGCCCAAGGGCGGTACGGGCATCAGCGGCGACCATCTGTTCGGTGTGGAGCCGCAGAACGGCCGGGACATCTTCAGCCGGGTCGTCTACGGCGCCCGGATCTCGCTGCTGATCGCGTTCCTGGCGACCGGCCTGTCGGTGGTCATCGGCGCCACGCTCGGCGTGGTGGCCGGCTTCTTCGGCGGCTGGGTCGACGCGCTGATCAGCCGGGCGATGGACGTCTTCCTGGCCTTCCCGCTGCTGGTCTTCTCGATCGCGCTGGCCGGCGTCATCCCGGACAAGGCGTTCGGGCTGTCCGGGGACGCGCTGCGGATCGCCATGCTGATCTTCATCATCGGCTTCTTCAGCTGGCCCTACATCGGCCGCATCGTGCGCGGGCAGACGCTGTCGTTGCGGGAACGCGAGTTCGTCGACGCGGCGCGCAGCCTCGGCGCGCGCGGGCCGTACATCATCTTCAAGGAACTTCTGCCCAATCTTGTAGCGCCCATCCTGATCTACGCGACGCTGCTCATCCCGACGAACATCCTGTTCGAGGCGGCGCTGTCGTTCCTCGGGGTCGGGGTCCGGCCACCCACCGCCAGCTGGGGCGGGATGCTCTCCGACGCCGCCCGCTTCTACACGATCTGGCATTTCATGTTCTTCCCGGGCATGGCCATCTTCATCACCGTGCTGGCCTTCAACCTGTTCGGTGACGGCCTGCGCGACGCGCTCGACCCCAAGGGCCGACGCTGATCATGCGCCGGATGACTTTCTCGCCAGCCAGGCGGTCCAAGCGGGCCGTTCCTTCAGGGAGGTTGCTACAAGTGATCCAGAGAACAAGGGTGCTGGTGGCCGCGACGGCCGCCCTGGCACTCGGATTGACCGCCGCGTGCGGCGGGGGCAAGGACGATTCCAGCTCGGGCAGCTCCGCCAAGGCGGAGTTCAACGCCGCCCTGGACAAGGTGTTCAACCCCTCCGAGAAGAAGGGCGGCACCATCCGCCTGGCGAACTCGGGCGACTGGGACACCCTCGACCCGGGCGAGACATATTACGGCTACTCGTGGGACTTCCTGCGCCTGTACGGCCGCAGCCTGCTCACGTTCAAGGCTTCCCCGGGCGCGGCCGGCAACGAGCTGACCCCGGACCTCGCCGAGGGCCTGGGCGAGACGAACGACAACGGCAAGACGTGGACGTACAAGCTGCGTAAGGGCGTCAAGTTCGAGGACGGCACCGAGGTCAAGTCGGCCGACGTCAAGTACGCGGTGCTGCGCTCGATCGACAAGGCGACGTTCCCGAACGGCCCGGCGTACTTCGAGCAGTTCCTGAACCTGCCGGCCGGCTACAAGGGCCCGTACAAGTCCAAGGGCGTCAACACCGACCAGGCCATCTCGACGCCGGACGACAGCACGATCGTCTTCCACCTCAAGCAGGCGTTCGGTGGCTTCGACTACATGGCCGCGCTGCCGCAGACCGTTCCGGTCCCGCAGGCCAAGGACACGGCCGCGAAGTACAAGGAGCACGTGGTCTCCACGGGCCCGTACATGTTCGACCAGAACAACCTGGGCAAGAACTTCTCGCTCAAGCGCAACCCGAACTGGAGCGCGGAGACCGACCCGTTCCGCAAGGCGCTGCCGGACCGCTTCGAGGTCTCGCTGAACGTCAACGCGGACGACATCGACAACCGGCTGCTCTCCGGCGACCTGGACATCGATGTGGTCGGCACGGGCGTGCAGCCCGCCACGCTCGGCCGCGTCGTGGGGGACCCGACGGCCAAGGCCGGCACGGACAACCCGAACCAGAGCCGGCTCTGGTACACCTCGATCGTCGGCACGGTGAAGCCGTTCGACAACATCGACTGCCGCAAGGCGGTCCAGTACGCCGCGGACCGTACCGGCTACCAGACCGCGTACGGCGGCCCGCTCGCCGGTGGCGACATCGCCAGCACGGTCATGCCGCCGACCATCCCGGGTTACCAGAAGTTCGACCTGTACCCGGCCGGTCCGGACAACACCGGCGACGTGGCGAAGGCGAAGGAGGCCCTCGCGGCCTGCGGTCAGCCGAACGGCTTCTCGACCAACATCGCCTACCGTGCCGAGCGGCCGAAGGAGAAGGCCACCGCCGAGTCGCTGCAGCAGTCGCTGGCCCGGGTCGGCATCAAGCTGACGCTCAAGCCGTTCCCGCAGGGTGACTACTTCTCGCAGTACGCCGGCAACCCGCCGTACGTGAAGGCCAACAACCTGGGCCTCGTCCTGAACGGCTGGGGCGCGGACTGGAACGACGGCTTCGGCTACCTGTCGCAGATCGTCGACAGCCGGGTCATCCGGGAGACCGGTGGCTCCTCGAACGCCAGCGTCCGCGACCCCGACGTCGACAAGCTGCTCGACGCCGCGGTGGGCAACACGGACGCCAAGGCGCGTGAGGCGCAGTGGGGCGCGATCGACAAGAAGGTCATGGAGGACGCGTTCATCCTCCCCGGCGTCTACGCCAAGGCCCTGCTGATCCGTCCGAAGAAGCTGACCAACGTGTACGTCAACCCGGCGTACAACATGTACGACTACGTGGCGCTCGGCGTCGCGTGACCACCACCTCTGGCGTCCTAGTTCCGATTGGGTAGGTGAAGGCAGCAGGCGGCCGGTCCGGGGCGACCCGGGCCGGCCGTCGTAGCCGGGCACTGTGATCACGTACATCATCAGGCGTCTGTTAGCGGCCGTCGTGCTGCTCTTCATCGTCAGCGCCGCAGTCTTCGCGATCTTCTATCTGGTTCCGCGGGTCGTGGGCGCGACGCCCGAGACGCTGGCGACCCGGTACGTGGGGCGCGCCGCGACGCCGGAGACGGTCAACCTCATCGCCCACAAGCTGGGCTTCTACGACCCGATCTGGGTGCAGTACGGCCGCTGGGTCAAGGGCATCTTCCTCGGCTCCGAGTACGACTACGGCAGCGGTACGGAGCACTGCCCGGCGCCCTGCTTCGGCTACTCGTTCATCACCCGCCAGCCGGTGTGGCCGGACCTGCTCGACCGGCTGCCGGTGACGCTGTCGCTCGCCGTGGGCGCCGCGCTGCTGTGGGCGTTCTTCGGCGTCTCGACCGGCGTGATCTCCGCGCTGCGCCGGGGCTCCCTGCTGGACCGCGCCGCGATGACCGTCTCGCTCGCCGGCGTCTCCATGCCGATCTTCTTCACCGGCCTGATCGGCCTGCTCGTCTTCAGCTACAAGCTGGGATGGACGGCCTCGGGCGGTTCCTACACCCCGTTCACCGAGAATCCCGCCGACTGGTTCTATGCGCTGTTGCTGCCGTGGATCGTGCTCGCCTTCCAGTTCTCCGCCCAGTACGCCCGGCTCACCCGGGCCGGCATGCTGGAGACGCTCGGCGAGGACTACATCCGTACGGCGCGCGCCAAGGGCCTGCCGGAGAGTGCCGTGAACGTGCGGCACGGCCTGCGGGCCGCGCTGACCCCGCTGCTGACCATCTTCGGTCTCGACTTCGGTCTGCTGCTCGGCGGCGCCGTCCTCACCGAGCAGGTCTTCTCCCTGCCGGGGCTGGGCAAGTACGCGGTCGACGCGATCACCAACAACGACCTGCCGAAGGTGCTCGGCGTGACGATGATGGCCGCGCTCTTCGTGGTCGTCGCCAACCTGATCGTCGACCTGCTCTACGCAGTCGTGGACCCGCGAGTGAGGATCAGCTAGTGGCAGCCGAACCCTTCCTCGAGGTCAAGGACCTGAAGATCTCGTTCCCGACCGACGACGGCCTGGTCAAGAGCGTCGACGGGCTGTCGTTCCGGCTGGAGCGCGGCAAGACGCTGGGCATCGTCGGCGAGTCGGGTTCCGGCAAGTCGGTCACCAGCCTGGGCATCCTGGGCCTGCACAACAAGCGCAACGCGCAGGTCTCCGGCCAGATCTGGCTGGACGGCGAGGAGCTCGTCAGCGCGGCGCCGGAGACCGTACGGGCCCTGCGCGGCGCCAAGATGGCGATGATCTTCCAGGACCCGCTGTCCTCGATGCACCCGTTCTACTCGATCGGGCACCAGATCATCGAGGCGTACCGGGTGCACCACCGGGTCTCCAAGCAGGTGGCCCGCAAGCACGCGATCGACATGCTGGGCCGGGTCGGCATCCCGCAGCCCGCACGCCGCGTCGACGACTACCCGCACCAGTTCTCCGGCGGTATGCGCCAGCGCGCGATGATCGCCATGGCGCTGGTGAACGACCCGCAGCTGCTCATCGCCGACGAGCCGACGACCGCGCTGGACGTGACGGTCCAGGCGCAGATCCTCGACCTCATGCACAACCTGCAGGAGGAGTTCAACTCGGCGCTCATCGTGATCACGCACGACCTGGGCGTGGTGGCCGAGCTCGCCGACGAGGTGCTGGTCATGTACGGCGGCCGCTGCATCGAGTACGGCACCGCCCGGACGATCTTCGAGGAGCCGGAGCACCCGTACACGTGGGGTCTGCTGGGTTCGATGCCCCGCATCGACCGGCCCAACCTGGACCGGCTCGTGCCCATCCCGGGTCTCCCGCCGTCACTGATCAACCTGCCGTCCGGGTGCGCGTTCCATCCGCGCTGCGCCTACGAGCCGCGCACCGGCGGCCTGGGCACGACCTTGACGCCGGAGCTCACGGTCGCCGGCCGGCCCGGGCACCTGGTCCGCTGCCACTTGCCCACCGCCGAGCGTCAGCGGATCTGGCGTGAAGAGGTCAAGCCGAAGCTGGAGGCGCAGTGAACGACGAGAGCGGCGCGGCGGCGATCCCGGCCGACCCGACCGGGCGCACGGCGGTGCCGGCGGACCCCATGGCCGGCGCTGCGGCCTCGGCGGAGGCGGCGGGACCGACGGAGGCCGTGCGGTTGAGCGACCCCGTGCCGGCCGAGGTGATGCGGGAGGAGCGGGCCGTCAAGGGCGAGCCGCTGCTGTCCGTCAAGGGCCTCGAGAAGCACTTCCCGATCACCAAGGGCCTCCTGCGCCGCCAGGTCGGCGCGGTGCGTGCGGTCGACGGCGTGACGTTCGACGTCTACAAGGGTGAGACGCTCGGCCTGGTCGGCGAGTCCGGCTGCGGCAAGACCACCACCGGCCGCCTGCTGACCCGGTTGGTCGAGCCCACCGGCGGCTCGATCGAGTTCGACGGCCGGGACATCGCCCATCTGCGTCAGGGCAAGCTGCGCCCGATGCGGCGGGACATGCAGATGATCTTCCAGGACCCGTTCTCGTCGCTGAACCCGCGGCACACCGTCGGCACGATCGTCGGGGCGCCGTTCCGGATCCAGGGCGTCAAGACCGAGCACGGCGTCAAGCGCGCGGTGCAGGACCTGCTCAAGCTGGTCGGGCTCAACCCTGAGCACTACAACCGCTACCCGCACGAGTTCTCCGGCGGCCAGCGCCAGCGCATCGGCATCGCCCGGACGCTCGCGCTGCGACCGAAGCTGATCATCGCGGACGAGCCGGTGTCGGCGCTCGACGTGTCGATCCAGGCGCAGGTCGTCAACCTCCTCGACGACCTGCAGAACGAGTTCGACCTGACGTACGTGTTCATCGCGCACGACCTGTCGGTGGTCCGGCACATCTCCGACCGCGTCGCCGTCATGTACCTCGGGAAGATCGTCGAGATCGCCGAGCGGGAGAAGCTGTACACCAGCCCGCGGCACCCGTACACGGTCGCCCTGATGTCGGCCGTCCCCGTCCCGGACCCGGCGCGCCGCGACCGGGCCCAGCGCGAGCGGGTCCTGCTCACCGGCGACGTGCCGAGCCCGATCAACCCGCCGTCGGGTTGCCGGTTCCGGACCCGCTGCTGGAAGGCGCAGGACATCTGCGCCAAGGAGGAACCGCCGCTGATCCCGCGCCTCGGCGACGCGGCCTCGCACCAGACGGCCTGCCACTTCCCGATCGTCGAGGGCGAGACGGTCGAGGGCCGGCGCCCGGTGAGCGCGCCGACCCCCTGAAAGATCAAGAACAAATCGATGTCGTAGCTCGGTGGGTGGCGCGGACCGTCGCTCCCGCCGAGGCCGGGGCCGGGGCCCAGCATTCGCTGGCCCTGGCCCCTTCATTCTGCGTGAGTGGGGAAGATCAACCCCAATTGATCTGCGGGGACGGGTAGAAGTTGACACCCTGCAGCGTCCACCGCGGACCGTACGCGCCCAGCCGGGCCGAGAATGACGTCCAGTCGTGCGTCGACGCCGGGGACCAGCCGAGCTCGGCGATGGCGGGCAGGCGGGGGAACGCCATGAACTCGATGTCGTCCAGGCTGCGCAGGGTCTCCGACCACAGTGGCGCCTCGACGCCGAGGATCGCGTTCTCGCCGACGCCGGTCACGCGGGTCGCCGGGTCCCAGCCGTACGCGTCGGCGACCTCGATGTAGGCGGCCCAGTCCAGGCCCAGCGGGGTGCTCGGGTCGTACTTCATGTCCAGGTACGCCTTGTTCGCCGGCGACATCACGACCTTGGTGCCCCGGGTGACCGCCGCCGCCACGGTCGGGTTCGTGGTGGCGGTGTCCCAGAACTGCGCGACTGCCTTGTTCGAGGCGGGGGCCTTGGTGATCTCGTTCCAGCCGTACGCGGTCTTGCCGTACTTGGCGACCAGCGGCAGCACCCGCTGCTGGAACGCCACGTAGTCCGCCTCGGGCGTGGCGTGCGCCTCGTCACCGCCGATGTGCAGGTACGGCCCCGGCGTCATGGCGGCCAGCTCGCGGATCACGTCCTCGACGAAGCGGTACGTCGTCTCCGAGCCGATGCACAGCGAGCTGTACCCCACCTCGGTGTCGGTCCGCGGCGGCGGCGCCACCCCGTCGCAGGTCAACTCCGGGTACGCGACCTGCGCCGCGTTCACGTGCCCCGGCATGTCGATCTCCGGCACGATGGTCACGTAACGCTTCGCGGCGTACGCGACGATGTCCTTGTACTGGGCCTTCGTGAGAAATCCGGGACCCTCGCCGTCGACTCCGGTCCCCGCGCCGCCGCTGACCGCGGTGAGCTTCGGCCAGCTGTCGATCTGGATACGCCAGCCCTGGTCGTCGGAGAGGTGCAGGTGCAGGTGGTTCACCTTGAACCGGCTGATCTCGTCGACGTACGCCTTGATCTCGTCCGGGGTGTGGAAGTGCCGCGCCTCGTCCAGCATCGCCCCCCGGTACGCGAACCGCGGGTAGTCGAGAATGCTGCCACCGGACACGGTCCACGACCGCCGGACCACGGTCGGCGAGTCGATTTCGACGGGCAGCAGTTGACGCAACGTCTGCGCGCCGGCGAAGAGGCCGGCGGGGTTGTTTGCCCGGATCGTGACGGCCTGCCGGGTCACGTCGAGGCGGTAGCCCTCGCTGCCCAGGCGGCTTTCGCGAGCACCCAGCAGCAGCGAGATGCTCGGCAGCCGCCGGGGCGCGACCGGCAGGACGGGAAGCGCATAGCCCGTCGCCGGCCGCAGGTCCCGGGCCAGCTGTTCGCCGACCGCGCGGGCTGCGGGCGAGCCGGGCTGCGTGCGGATCACAGTGAGCGGGCCGAGGTGAAACGTGGCGCCCGCGTCGGGGCTGACCTGGACCGGTGCCGGGAGGACGCTGGAAAGGGCCGGGGTGGCGGACGATGCGGCCGCTTTCGGGGCGGCTTGGGCGGCGGCTGCCGGTGCGGCTTGGGCGGCGAGCAGCGGGAGGCTCACCGCCGCCGCGGTGAGCAGGCGAGACAGAGCGGATTTGGCCATGCCCGACGCTACATAGGCCGCTCTCGATCTGTAAAGGTTGTTGCGGATCAGCCCTCGGGCCGGTTGAGGATGCCCACCGCGACGGCATGCACCGCGTCCAGGTCGGCCGGATCCTTGAGCTGCGCCTTCGCGCCGGTGACGGTGTACCACTCGTCGGCGTCCTTGTACTGGGCCCGGACGACGACCTGGCCGCCGGAGAGCTCGGTACGCAGGGTGAGGTCGCCGGTGACGACGCCGACCTCGTCGGTCATGACGCCGCCCTGACCGGCGACGATGTCGGTGGTCCGGCTGTCGGCGCCCGCCCCACCCGGCGCGGCGCCCGCCCCACCCGCCGCGGCATCCGCCGTGCCCGCCGCCTGCGTCGCGTCCGCCGCGGGTGTCGCGGGCTGCGTCGCGTCGGCGTCGGTCGCGGTGGGCTCGGGTGCGCTCGCCTGGGCCGTGGCCGGCTGGGCCGGCGTCTCTGCGGCGGCCGGGCGGTCGGCAGAGCCCTGCGGCGACTCGCTCCCCGCGGCCGGCGTGGCCGCGGGCGGCGTGGCCGCGGCCGGTTGGGCCGGTGTCTCCGCGGCCTCGGGACGGGCGGCGGCTGCCGGCTGGGGCGCCGCGGGCTGGGTCGCGGCAGGTTGCGGTGCGGCGGGCTCGGTCATCAGCAGTTCCTCAGCATGTCGGTGAGGGCCTTCTTCTCGGCGGTCGTCACTGTGAGCTTCCACTGCGACTTCACCTCGATCCAGTCCTCGGCGTACTGGCACCAGGCGGCGGTCCGCTGGGGCTTCCAGGTCGACGGGTCCTGATCACCCTTTGACCGGTTGGACGCCGCCGAAACCGCGATGAGCTGCGGATCGTCGACATCGTTGGCGAAGTCTCCGCGCTTGTCGTCGGTCCACGAGCTGGCACCGGAGCGCCACGCGTTGGCCAGCGGCACCATGTGGTCGATGTCGACCTTCGCCGGGTCGGTGATCCGCAGGCCGTCGTACGCGCTGATCCACGTACCCGCGACCACGTTGCAGCCGGACACCTTCACCTTGGTGCCGTCGCGCTTGAGCACAGTGTCGCGGACGTCGCAGTTGTCGCCGGTGCTGCGCCAGTGCGGGAACCTGTCCCGGCTGTACCGGGCCATCGAACCGGACCTGGCAACGGTGAGCTTGTCCAGCGCTGCCTGGGCGGTCTTGGCGTCCCGAGTGGAATTGGTCGTCTTGCCGCCCGGTTTCGAGCCGGGTTGGTCGGTGACGGTCACCTCGCACCCGGCGGCGGTGACGGCAGTGAGGGCTAGCAGGGCGACGGTGACGCGCACCGTCCGGCGGGGGGTGGGGCGAGGGGGCACGAAGCAAGCGTATGCAACGAACGCCCGCTTCGCCCCGCCCATCACCCCCGCCCGAATCGTCCCGCGTGCCGCCGGCTCGTGACCGGCGCGTCAGGGCCGCCGGCTCGTGGCCGACCACCGTCTCAGGGCCGCCGGCTCGTGGCCGGCCACCGCGTCGGGGCTGCCGGCCGATGGCCGGCTCCTCCGTGGGACGTCACCGGCTCGTGGCCGGCCGTCCGATGTGTCCGTGGTATCCGCGCTCCGCGCCTGCTCCCGCTTGTGGCCGGCGGCTGCGGTATGGGTCCGGCTCGTGGCCGGCTTCTGCGTCGGGGGTCCGGCTCGTGACCGGGCTCGGCGCGCCGCCGGCTCGTGGCCGGCGGCGTACCAGGAAAGGCTCCGTGGATGGCGCCCGCTCAGCGGACGCGGTTCACCGCGCTGGTCACGGCCTTGATCGAGGCCGTGACGATGTTCGCGTCGAGGCCTACGCCCCACACCGTGCGGTCGTTGATCTCGCACTCCACGTACGCGGCGGCCTGCGCGTCCTCACCGGACGTCAGGGCGTGCTCGGCGTAGTCGAGGACGCGGACCTTGATGCCCAGCGGCTCGAGGGCCTGCACGTACGCGTCGATCGGGCCGTTGCCGAGGCCCACGACCGGGCGGCGGGTGTTGCGGTGCCGCACCTCCGCGTCGATCTCGACCTTGCCGTCCACGGTGGCCGTCGTGTAGCGCTCCAGCTCGATGATGCCGAACTGCTGGTGGTCGACGAGGTACTCGCTCGCGAAGATGTCCCACATCTGCTGCGGGCCGACCTCGCCGCCCTCGGCGTCGGTCACGTGCTGCACCACGCCGGAGAACTCGATCTGCAGCCGGCGCGGCAGGTCGAGCTTGTGCTCCTCCTTCATGATGTACGCCACGCCGCCCTTGCCGGACTGCGAGTTGACCCGGATGACGGCCTCGTACGTGCGCCCCAGGTCCTTCGGGTCGATCGGCAGGTACGGCACGCCCCAGGCGTACTTGTCCACGTCGACACCGGCCGCCGCGGCGTCCTCCTGCAGCGCCGCCAGGCCCTTCTTGATCGCGTCCTGGTGCGAGCCGGAGAACGCGGTGTAGACGAGGTCGCCGACGTAGGGGTGCCGTTCGTGCACCGGCAGCTGGTTGCAGTACTCCACCGCGCGCTTGATCTCGTCGATGTCCGAGAAGTCGATCATCGGGTCGATGCCCTGCGAGAACAGGTTGAGGCCCAGCGTGACCAGGTCCACGTTGCCCGTGCGCTCGCCGTTGCCGAACAGGCAGCCCTCGACGCGGTCCGCGCCGGCCAGCACGCCCAGCTCGGCGGCGGCCACGGCCGTACCGCGGTCGTTGTGCGGGTGCAGGCTGAGGATGATGCTCTCGCGGCGCGGCAGGTGGCGGTCCATCCACTCGATGCTGTCCGCGTACACGTTGGGCGTGGCCATCTCGACGGTCGCCGGCAGGTTGATGATCAGCGGGCGGTCCGGCGTGGGGTCGATGACGTCGATGACCGCCGAGCAGATCTCCAGCGCGTAGTCCAGCTCGGTGCCCGTGTACGACTCCGGCGAGTACTCGTAGAAGATCTCGGTGTCCGGGGTGTGGATCTCCGCGTACTTCTGGCAGAGCCGGGCCCCGGTCGTCGCGATGTCGGTGATGCCGGCCTTGTCCAGGCCGAAGACGACGCGGCGCTGCAGCGTCGAGGTCGAGTTGTAGAAGTGCACGATGGCGCGCTTGGCGCCGCGGATCGACTCGAACGTGCGGTCGATCAGGTGCTCGCGGCACTGGACCAGCACCTGGATCGTCACATCGTCCGGGATCAGGTCCTGCTCGATGAGCTGGCGGACGAAGTCGAAGTCGGTCTGGCTGGCGGCCGGGAAGCCGACCTCGATCTCCTTGTAGCCCATCGCGACGAGCAGGCTGAACATGCGCCGCTTGCGCTCGGGGGACATCGGGTCGATCAGGGCCTGGTTGCCGTCGCGCAGGTCGACCGCGCACCAGCGCGGGGCGGCCTCGACGCGCCGCGACGGCCATCGGCGGTCGGGCAGGTCGACGGCGAACTGTTGCTGATACGGGGTGTAGCGCTCGAACGGCATCCGGCTGGGACTCTGCCGGGCGATCGGATCGGCGTTCACGTCGCTGGACATGCGGGCTCCTGTGCAGGTTGGTCAGTTCACGAGGACCGACCGGCGCGCGTCAACTCCGCGACGAGGTGCCGGCCTCAGATGGGGCCTCGTCGCGGCAGCGAAGGAGAAGCGCGTTCCACATGTCAAAAGTCACCCTAGGCGGTCGGCTCGCCCGGCGCTAACTCTACGCCCGGATCGTGAGAAACCCCCGCTCAGCTCACCCGGCCGAGGGAGCGGTCGATGGCTGCTGGGAGGTCGCGGACGAGGTCACGGGCGGGGTGGTGGGCGGCGGGGACGACATGCCCATCGGCTCGCCGCCGGCCACCGGGCCCGGCAGGTCGACCGTCGGGGGCGCGGCTGCGGGCGTACCCGAAATCGTCAATGTCCCGAAATCCACCCGCGCGGCCGTCAGCAGGCCGTCGTCGCTGTAGCAGTAGATGCCGACGTCGACGGGCGCGGCGAGCGACGCGGAGATGCCGTCGACCGAATAGCACTCGCCGGACGAGCCGGGCAGCGGCTGCGCGCCGGTCACGGAGAGCGCGGCCTGACGGTCGGTGAAGACGGACAGCCACTGCCGGAACACCCGCTGCACCTTGGGGTCGTACCGCTTGGGGAGCTGCTTGCCCTTGTCGGCGACGTGGATGCAGTACGGCGCGACCGGGTTCGTGGCGGACGGGATGGCGCACTGGAAGACGCCCGCCTCGGTCTGCACCACGGAGACGTCGGCCGTACCGCCGAGGGCGCCGCCCGGGATGTCGACCCGCCAGCTTCCGTCCGTGGCGACCGTGGCCATGACCGACCTCTGCGCCTGACCGGCCACGTCGAGCGTGTAGACGGCCGTGTACTGGCGATCGATGGCCAGCGCCGCGTGGGCGGCGAGGCCGATGCGCGCGTCGTCGTCCTCGGGAGGCGCCGAGGCGGTCGTCGGGGCGGGTTTCACCGCGGGCGCCGCGTCTGAGCACGCGGCGACGCCGGCGATCAGCAGGGCGGCGGCCAACGCGGACAAAGCACGCGAGGCGGGACGGGAGCGCATCGCGACATTCTCGCCTCCGGACCCCGCGTACGAGTCGATGCAAGGACCCGAACCTTCCCGGCGTGTCGTGGGGTGGTGTGCCGCACAGGCCGGAATCTGGGATCGCGTGTCAGCGATGCCGGCCTGCGCCGCTAGGCTGGTCTGCGATTGACGCGACCGACGCCGCCGGCCGGATGAGCCCGGCGGCGTCGGCACGTACAGGCTGGTACGGCGTTGGGAAGGGAGTCGGCTGCCGTGGCTCTGGTGGTGCAGAAGTACGGCGGTTCGTCCGTGGCCGATGCCGAGCGCATCAAGCGCGTGGCGGAACGCATCGTGGACGCCCGCAAGGCCGGTGACGACGTCGTCGTGGTGGTGTCCGCGATGGGCGACACCACCGACAACCTCCTCGACCTGGCCAACCAGGTGAGCCCGCTGCCACCCGGCCGCGAGCTGGACATGCTGCTGACCGCCGGCGAGCGCATCTCGATGGCGCTGCTCGCGATGGCGATCCACAACCTCGGCTACGAGGCCCGGTCCTACACGGGCTCCCAGGCCGGCGTGCTGACCACCTCGGTGCACGGCAAGGCGCGGATCATCGACGTGACGCCCGGCCGGCTGCGGACCGCGCTCGACGAGGGCGCGATCGCGATCGTCGCCGGCTTCCAGGGCGTCTCCCAGGACACCAAGGACATCACCACGCTGGGCCGCGGCGGTTCCGACACCACGGCGGTCGCGCTCGCCGCGGCGCTCAACGCCGACGTCTGCGAGATCTACACCGACGTGGACGGCGTCTTCACCGCCGACCCGCGGATCGTCCCGAACGCGCGCCACATCAAGCAGATCACGTACGAGGAGATGCTCGAGCTGGCGGCCGGCGGGGCCAAGGTGCTGATGTTGAGATGCGTGGAGTACGCGCGCCGGTTCAAGGTGCCGATCCACGTACGCTCGTCGTACTCGAACAAGCCCGGCACTGTCGTCACCGGATCGATGGAGGACCCGAACGTGGAACAAGCGCTGATCACCGGGGTCGCCCACGACCGGAGCGAGGCCAAGATCACGATCGTCGGCGTGCCGGACGAGCCGGGCGCCGCCGGGCGCATCTTCGAGACGGTCGCCCAGGCCGAGATCAACATCGACATGATCGTGCAGAACGTGTCGACCGAGGGCACCGGCCGCACCGACATCTCGTTCACGCTGCCCAAGGCCGATGGCCCCACCGCCATGGCCGCGCTGGACAAGATCAAGGAACAGATCAAGTTCAAGAGCCTGCTCTTCGACGACCACGTGGGCAAGGTGTCGCTGATCGGCGCCGGCATGCGCTCGCACCCGGGCGTCGCCGCGCAGTTCTTCGCCTGCATCGGCGAGGCCGGCGTCAACATCGAGATGATCTCCACCTCGGAGATCCGGGTCTCGGTGGTCTGCCGCGACAGCGACCTCGACACCGCGGTCCGCGCGGTCCACGACACCTTCGAGCTGGGCGGCACCGAGACCGCCGTCGTGTACGCGGGGACCGGCCGGTAGCGGCGCATGGGGTCGCCGCAGCCCACGCTCGCGGTCGTCGGAGCCACCGGTTCCGTCGGCACGGTGATGCGTGAGCTGCTCACCTCCCGCCGCAACGTCTGGGGCGAGATCCGCCTCGTCGCGTCGGCCCGCTCGGCCGGCAAGGAGCTCGCCTGCCGCGGCGAGCAGCTGACCGTCCGCGAGCTCACCCCGGAGGTCTTCGACGGCGTCGACGTGGCGATGTTCGACGTGCCCGACGACGTCTCGCTCGAGTGGGCGCCCGTGGCCGTCGCCCGCGGCGTGACGGTGGTCGACAACTCGTCGGCGTACCGCATGGAGCCCGACGTCCCGCTGGTCGTGCCCGAGGTCAACCGCGAGGCGCTGCGCCGGCGCCCGCGCGGCATCGTCGCCAACGCCAACTGCACCACGATGGCCATGATCATGGCGATCGCCCCGCTGCACCACGAGTACGGGCTGCGCGAGCTGGTGCTGGCCTCGTACCAGGCGGTCTCCGGCGCGGGCCAGATCGGCGTGGACGTCCTGCACGACCAGCTCAGCAAGGTGGCCGGCGACCGTACGCTCGGCTCCCGCCCGGGCAACGTCCGCCAGGCCGTCGGCGACGACCTCGGCCCGTTCCCGGCCCCGCTCGCCCTCAACGTCGTGCCCTGGTCGGGCGCCCTCGCCGCCGACGGCTGGTCCTCCGAGGAGCTCAAGCTCCGCAACGAGTCCCGCAAGATCCTCGGCCTGCCCGACCTCAAGGTCTCCGCCACCTGCGTCCGCGTCCCGGTCGTGACCGGCCACTCCATCGCGGTGCACGCGGTCTTCGCCTCCGAGCTGAACGCCGAGGAGGCCCGCCAGGTCCTCCGCAACGCCCCGGGCGTCATCCTGGTCGACGACCCGGAAGCCGGCGAATTCCCCATGCCCATCGACGCGGTCGGCACCGACCCCTCCTGGGTGGGCCGCATCCGCCGCGCCATGGACGACCCCCGAGCCCTCGACCTCTTCATCACAGGCGACAACATGAGAAAAGGCGCGGCGCTCAACACGGTGCAGATCGCGGAGCTGCTCGCCGAGGAATTCAGCAAAGCCTGACACTGTGGCGAGTCAGCTGAGCTCGGGCGTTGCTATGGCCTGTCGCAACGCCCAGCCGGCCCTATCGAGGTAGTTCTTCCACGCTGTCTGGCTGCGAGCCTCTTGTGGCGCGGGAAACGGAATTTGGACGGCCAATAGGTCACACGGTTCGGCCGCATTGCCGCGGCCGCGTCGCCACCCCTTCGTCTTGCCCAATCCCGGGTAGACCAGCGCCGCTCGGGTAGCGGCCTCTCCCCGGTGCTGGACGAGATGGGTGTACGCGAAGATCTGGTACTGGTCATCGCGTGAGGGCCAGGCGCCATCGGGCGGCGTCTTGTACTTGGCATCGACAACCCAGAGGTGGCCGCCGAGCCGCGCAACGTTATCGGGTCGACTGCCGGTTCCCTTGCCGGTACTTGTCAGCCAAGGATCGCTCGTGAGGCCGACCGGCTGCACTGAATGGTGAAACAACTCGGTGAAGCCGGCGCGGCGCATCGCCTCCGTAACGATGCGCTCCCAGAGCCGGTGGGTCGGTACGGCCAACTCGATAGCGTCGGTGAGTCTGGCGTCGGCGTATTGCGGACTGTGCTCCTTCTCGTCGAGCAGGGTCAGCGACATCTGCAGCGCCGGCAACCACGGTTGGTCCAGGCGCGAAAGCCGAAGCCGATGTCCCAGCAGTCGGGCCTTGGCGCTGGGCAGAGCGGTCACCTCACTGAAGGCTCGGCGTAGCGATACGGCGTCTTGCTCGAGCGCGGCGGCCGAATATTCGCCGTCGAAGGGGGACCGGAGGGCGAACCCGTCGGCTATCTGCTCGAGGGCCGCCGTAATGATGCCCAAGAGCACCGTTGATTCGGTGAGCTCGTTGTACGAGACCGTGAGGCGGGGATCGCCCGTCGCGACGTGCTGGGCGATGGAGGTGGGGGAAATCCTGCCGCGGATGGTCCCGCCGACACTCGTGACGCTTCGGTATCCCCGTCGGGCCGAGTGGGCTAGTTCGAGCACCTCCTTCAGCAGCCGCCGGCATAACAGAGGCCGGTGCAGCGGTGAGTGCGTCAATGCCCCGTCAAGCTCGTCGGACTCGGGAAACAGCACCTTCAGCCGGTCAAAAAGCATCACCAAGTCCGTCACGGAGGCGTCGCCTGCCGTATCCACCGGCACAGCTGCGCTAAGCCGAGCAGGGCTAGGCAGTATGTCCATGGTGAGGAGGGCGCTGTCGCCCCAGGACGAGTCAGGGTCCCTATCCTGGCTGACCTGAAGGCACCTCATCAGCAGCCGGTCGAGACCGCTGTCCGAGGTGGCGACATGCCACCGATCCGTTTCGTAGAGCGCGACGCTTTGGTGGCCGCCGGCCGGCCATTCGCTCGACTGGACTACCTTGCTCCGCCCCGCTGGGCGCCATGCTTTCGGCAACACACCGATGGTGAGCTGCCGATCCCGGTCACCCACCGTCGTGAAACCGATGGTGCCGCCCCGAGGCGCCGCCGCGAGGGTGATGGTCATGCGGGCGATTCGTCGTCGTCGGCTACGACCTCGTCGGGAGCCACGACGGCGACGCGCTCCTCGATGCGCGCTCCTCGCGACAAGCCGACGCCCTCCACCGCAATTCGGAGGTCGAGAGCGCTCATCAGAAACTCGTCTAGCTGGTCCAAGGCGACGACCGCGGTTGCGGCCGGCGTCTGGTCGGCATGGCGGGCGAGCCAAGCGTCCCTCGTTCGAACGCTCAGGAGGTCCTCCCCGCCGAACGAGCGTACGGAGTCGATGAGTTGCGGAAGGATGGCGTAACGCCATTGCGTTTTGAGCTCCTCGATGCCCGCGTTGAGGTCGGCGGAGGCCGTGAGGTTCGCCGCTAGCGCATAGAGGTAGGAGTGGCCAATCATGGCGTCGGGCCCGAGGCAGGGGCGAAGCGCGTTCTGGTTAAGGTCCGTAAGAACCTGGGCAGACCTGGCGAACAATTCCCGAGTAGCCGCCGGCTGGGTCTCCGTCAGGATGTTGGCCTCCGGCATCTGCGGCTCCAGGCGATGGAAGGCGAACCGCCGGCGGATCGCGGCATCCAGCGGAGCGACGGACCGGTCGGTCGTGTTCATCGTCGCGATGACGTAGACGTTGTCCGGGACGAAGAACTTCCGGCCTGAGTACGGCAGGGTCACCGGCGTCGCGGCCTGCCAGTCGCGAGCCTCACGCGGGAACGCTCGTGCCTCCGGACCAAACGCCACATGAGTCCCTCGGCGTGACTTATCCAAGGAGAGGAGAAGATCGCCGAACACGCTGGGTACGTTGCAGCGATTGAGCTCGTCCAGGAGAACAAGCACATCCTTGTGGGGCGTTTCCACCGCTCGAGCGCACACCGAGAGGAAGAACCCATCTCGGATACCAAAGCCGCCCGTCCCTTCGGGCTTCTCGTCGAAGTACAGCTGGGTCGCATCCCCGCTGTGCTTTACCTCGGGGCGAAGGCCTTCGACGAAGTCTTCGTACGAGCTGCTGGGGTGGAGCACCGTGGCGCAGAACGGGACGCCGTCGAAGTCGATCAGGTCCCGACCTGTCATGTGCTTCCAGTCGTCGGCGACCTGCTCGACGGCGTACGTCTTGCCGGTGCCGGGCACGCCCTCCAGGACCACATTCTTGAACGATCGGAGCGCGCTAACGATGGGGTTGCTGGGCTCCCGTTCGCCCATGACCCCGCTCTGCTCCTCGGCGACGTAGTGCTCGTGGGTGACGATGTTGTCGAAAAAGTCGGGGATCCGCTGGTTGAGGAACTCGAGCAGGGTGAACAGGTACTCCGGCTTGACCGAGTACACGTAGCCCAACTTCACGTTGCCGTTGGTGGCGAAAATTCCCGAATCAACATCATTGTGCCGTCCCGGAATGTCATCCCGGGCGATGCGCTGCTCCAGCTCTCGGTAGTCGACTGCGCAGAGGTAACCGTCGTTGATCCAGGTGTCGCGGCTGAGCGCTTTCGGTTGCGGAGCGACGGTGGGAGCGGCGGCGACCGTGCCAACGGCTCGGATCCAGCCATTGACATAGTGGATGGTCCGTTGGCCGACGCGGAGGTTATTGACGTTCTTGTGGTGGCCGAGCTCGCGGCCCACCTTGTCGGTGAGCGGCGCCCAGACGAAGCCACCGTCCCGTTCGATGCTGTAGCTTTCGCCCTGGTTGACCCACCAGATGCCGTTGAAGGGAAGCACCTCAAAGCCCAGCCGGCCAAGCCGCGAGATGGCTTCCGTTGCATCGAACTCGTGCGGCTTCAGGGCGACGCCATGCTCGGTTCTCCGATAAGCGACGCCGAGCACGGCCTTGGGATCGTAGAAGCGGCCCTCGTGACGGAGCAGGTAGGTTGTGGCGACCCCGTACCCGTATCGGTCGAGAAACTGCATCCTGCCGAGCTCGTCGAACTCCTGCAGGGTGGCTAGAACGGCAGCGTCGTCGATGTCGGGTAGCGCCATGGATACAGCCTAGGGGCCGCTCATCGAACCGCCGGGAAACCTGCCGAGGTGAAGACCTGTAGGTTCGATAATCGCGGTTGTGTCCTGGGTCACACTGTATGGGACAGCGGTGAGATTGACGATCTTCTAGTGTGCTGCTCCTGACTTCTAGGAGCACCGTGAAACTCGTACGCATCGTCGCGGCCGTTGTTGCCGCATCGGCGGCCTCCGCCACTTTCCTCGCGATGACTCCGGCGGATGCCGGGCAGCGTCCCGTGCCCCCGGCCGGCGACCCCTCCGCGCGCCCCTGGTCCCCCAAGGTCAAGGCCCACGCGGCCCGGGCCCGGGCCGGCGCCGCCAACCCCGGCGCCGCCCAGGCCGGCGCCGCGGACGCCGGAGCCGCCCAGGCCGGTGCCGCGAACGCCGGAGCCGCCCAGGCCGGCGGCGCGGACGCCCACGCCATGTCGTCCGAGCTGCCCGGCGCCGCCGAGATCGTCCGGGACGGGATCACGCTGCTGCACCTGCGCACGTCCGTGACCCGGACGCCGGTGACCGGCAGCGGCGCCACGCGGTCCGATTTCGACGGTGACGGGCGGGATGACATCGCCGCGTTCAGCACCGGTGGCGTGATCGTCACGTACTCGTCGGCTCCCGCGGTGGACCGGCTCGTCACCGAGATCCCGGGCGGGACCGGCTGCGGGTGCTTCGGCGTCGAGCTGGTGACCGGGAACTTCAACGGCGACAAGTACGACGACCTGGCGATCGCCGACCCGAGCGAGGCCGACCTGCGCGCGATGGGGTATTTCGCGGGCGCTGTGTGGGTTTTCCCGGGCGGGCCGTCGGGATTGAAGGTCGACGCGGTCAAGCATTTCAACCAGAGCACCTCGGGGGTTCCAGGCGCCTCGGCGACGTCGGACTGGTTCGCCGATTCGCTGGCGGCCGGGGACGTGACCGGTGACGGCCGGGACGAGCTGCTGATCGGCATCCCGGGCAAGAAGGTGGGCGGCAAGAAGGAGGCCGGCGCCGCCGTCGTGCTCAAGGGCAGCACGAGCGGGGTCGTCGCGACCGGCGCGAAGTGGATCGACCAGAACAGCTCGGGCGTGCCGGGCGGTGCCGAGACCAATGACCACTTCGGTGGTGGCCTCGCCATCGGGAAGATCAACAAGGACAAGTACCGGGACGTGGTGATCGGCGCGCCGCAGGAGGACGACGGTCAGGCGTGGATGGGCAGCGGTTCCGTCACGCAGTTCTGGGGGAGCAGCGCCGGCGTCTCGTCGAACAAGGTCACGGTCGTGAGCGGCTCGTCGACCGGCGCGGTGGCCGAGGCCAAGGACGCCGTGGTCTGGTACCTCGGCGGCGTCCTCGCCATCGGGGACACCAACGGTGACGGGTACGGCGAGGTCGTCGTGGGTGACTCGGCGGCGCAGGCGAACTGGGAGATCAACGGCGGCGTGGTCGTGACGCTGAAGGTCGGCGGCTCCGGCATCACCACCAAGGGCATGGTTCTGCTGTCGCAGCACGACCGGAGCATCGCGGGCTCCTCCGAGGGGGACGACTACTTCGGCGATGCGATCGCCGTCGGCGACGTGACCCAGGACGGCATCGCCGACGTGCTGGTCGGGGTGCCGGGCGAGGACATCGGCGGCACCACGGACGCCGGCGAGGTGGTGCTGCTGCGCGGCTCGCGCAACGGGCTGACCGGTTCCGGCTCGTGGTCGCTGTCGCAGTCCTCGGGGGGTGTCCCGGACGGCCCGGAGAAGGGCGACGCCTTCGGCGCCGCGGTCTCGCTGCTCAACCTCAACGGCAAGAACGGGCTCGACGCCGCCGTCGGCGCGCCGGGCGAGAGCGTCTCGGGCGACGCCGCGGGCTGGGCGTCCGGCACGGTGACGAAGTTGTACGGCGGCAGCAACGGCCTCGGCGGCGGCTCCGTCGTCAGCGGCCGCTCGCTGGGCGTCGTGGAAGCCTCCTACGGTTACGTGGCCCACCAGTGAGGAACGTACGCATGCGCATCGCGCTGTCCGCCGCCGTGGCGGGACTTCTGACCGCCGGCGGCACCCTGATCGCCGGCCCGGCGTCGGCCGCGTCCTCCGGCGTCGCTAAGGTCGTCGGCGACACGAAGGTCCAGTACTCCGCCGCGAGCGGCAAGGCCAACAAGGTCGTGGTGACCCGGTCCGGCCGGACGTTCACGATCGACGACGTCGTCACCGTCAAGGCGGGCGCCGGCTGCAAGGCCGTCTCCGGCGACACCACGAAGGTCCGCTGCACGACGCCGAAGAACCCGACCTGGTTCTTCGTGTACACCGGCGACAAGAACGACTCGATCAAGAACAGCACCGACCTCGGCATGACCGCGCGGGCCGGCTCCGGCAACAACTGGATCACCGGTGGGCCGAAGCACGACGACCTGTACGCGGACGACGGCGCGGACACGATCTGGGGTGCCGGCGGCGACGACTACATCTACTCGGCCGGCGGCAAGGACACCATCTACGGCGGTACGGGCAGCAACGAGCTGATCGGCGGCCCGGGCAACGACACGATCTACGGCGGCCCGGACTTCGACCGCATCCGGCCGGATTCGGGCAACGACGTCGCGCACGGCGGCGCCGGGGACGACTACTTCGAGGAGAGCTCCGGCAGCGACGTCCTGTACGGCGACGACGGCATGGACGAGTTCTTCCAGAACGAGAGCGACGGCCGGGGCGCCCAGGACATGCACGGCGGGCCGGGCTGGGACCGGGTCAACTACTACTTCCGCAAGGGCGGCGTCGTGGTGGACGCCGACGGCAAGAAGAAGGACGACGGGGCCCGGAACGAGGGCGACTCCGTCGGCGCCGACATCGAGGGGATCGACGGCAGCCAGGGCAACGACTGGCTGGCCGGGAACACCGGTGACGGCTGGATCTTCGGCAACGAGGGCAACGACAAGCTGTACGGCTACAGCGGCACGGACGACCTCAACGGCGGTACGGGCAACGACCGGATCGACGGCGGCAACGGCAACGACAACCTGCACGGCGACTTCGGCAGCGACGTCATGCTGGGCGGTCCGGGCGTGGACACCGTCGACTACTACGACCGGCTGGTCACGGTGGTCGCCGATCTCGACGGCACGACCGGCGACGACGGCTCCTCCGGCGAGAAGGACACCATCGGCGCCGACGTCGAGAACCTCGTGGGCGGCTGGGGCAACGACACGCTGACCGGCAGCGCCGCCGCCAACCGCATCGACGGCGGCCACGGGTCGGACGTCATCCGCGGCGGCGCCGGCAACGACACGCTGGACGGCGGCGAGGGCATCGCCGGCGGCGTCGACAAGGTCTACGGCGAGGCGGGCGACGACGTCCTCACCGGCGGCGACTACGACGAGCACGACCGGTACGTGCTGGACGGCGGCGCCAACACCGAGGTGGGCGACGCCTGCGTGCCCGGCCGGTTCGGCACCGGCGAGTTCGTGAACTGCGAGCGCAGCGAGGCGTGAGCCTCAGGGCGTGATGCCCGCGGTGGAGTGGGCCACCTCGCCGGCCGCGCTCGTGACCAGTTCACGGGTCTGGCCGGCGAGCGTGACCTGCTCGCCCATCACGGACGAGGCGAGCCGCTGGGCGTCGGCCACCGAGCTCAGCCGGCTCGTCATCTCCGACACGGCCTTGCCGACCGCCGCGGCGCCCGTGGTGACCTCGTGCACGGTGGCCTCGATGCGGGCCGTCGCCTCGGCGGTCTGACCCGCGAGTTGCTTCACCTCGCCTGCCACCACCGCGAAGCCCTTGCCGACCTCGCCCGCGCGGGCGGCCTCGATCGTCGCGTTGAGCGCGAGCAGGTTGGTCTGGTCGGCGACCGACTGGATCATGCCGGCGATCGTGGCGATGTCCGCCACCGAGACCCGCAGCTCCTCGAGAGACGTCAGCGCCGCGTCGGCGTCCGAGAGGGTGGTGCCGACCTGCGCACTGGCGTGCTCGACGGTACGGGCCACGTCCGACAGCGCCGACTCGAAGCCGCCCAGGGCCTCGTCGGCGTCGGTGCGCAGCCGGGCGCCGGTCTCGCTGGTGCGCTGCAGGACGTGCTCGAGGCGTACGGCCATCTGCTCCGCGCGGGCCAGCTGGGCCGCCGCCTCGTCGCGGGCGTTCTCCTCCCGCCGGGTGGCCTCCTCGGCGGCCTCGCGCAGCCGGGTGGCCGTCTCCTCGGCGAGCTGGGCCTGCCGGGCGTCGTTCTCGCGCCGGGCGGCCGCGTCGAACTGCCAGTACGCGATCTGCGCCGCCGACATCGCCAGGACGAACCCGGCGTGCAGGAGGGCGCGCCAGAACAGCGCGGACGTGGAGTGGTCGGCGTGGGCGAACACGAGCTCGGGGGCGAGCAGGCCTACCCCGAAGTGGTGCGTGGCCACCAGGGCGACGGCCACCGCGAAGGCGGTCCATTCCTGGTAGAGGCCGATGAGCACGATCACCACGAAGAAGTGGAAGTGCAGGTCGATCGAGCCGCCGCCGGCGTGGACGAGCGCGTCCGTGGCGAGCAGGAAGCCCACGCTGGTGGAGATCGCGCGGCCGCGCTGGCTCGTGGCGGTGCCGGCGATGACCCCGCAGGCGAGGACGCCACCGATCACGGCGAGCAGCAGCGTGGAGTGGTGGCCCGGGCTGAGCTCGCCGGTGAAGTACCCGAGCACGAGCACCACGGGTACGTGCAGCCAGAGCAGGAACCGCAGCACCCGGTGCCGGGCGGCGAAAGCCTGCTCCGAAAGGGCGGCGTCCGGTACGAAGCGGCCGAGCATCGTCATCGCTGCACCTTTCGGGTGGGGTCGCGATCCCTGTCGGTTCGTCCGGGCGCAAGCGGGAGCAATCGGGCGGTGGCAGGTCGGTTTCAGATTAATCCCTGAAGTTTCTTTACAGATATTGACGCGACCGCTGTCGATCTAGTTGAGTCGATCCATCCCCCTTGATCCTCCCGATGTGAAAACGGTGAACCATGCCCAGAAAACGGCTTTTGGCGATCATGGCGACCGTGGGTGTCGCCGTCGCCGGCGCGGCCGCCGCGGTCATCCCCATGACGTCCTCCAACGCGGCCGAGGCCTGCGTCGCGGCGTACAGCAGCAGCGCCGTCTACACGGGCGGCATGAAGGCGTCGTACGGCAGCCACAACTGGACCGCGAAGTGGTGGACCCAGGGCGAGGCGCCGAGCACCGGCGGCTCCGGGGTGTGGCAGGACAACGGCTCGTGCGGCGGCGGCACCACGCCCCCGCCCAACACCGGCGGCAGCTGCAACTACCCCAACTGGGCCGCGGGCACGTTCTACCCGGCCGGTTCGATCGTGAAGTACACCAACGGCAACCACTACCGCGCCAAGTACGAGAACCCCGGCTACGACCCGGTCATCAGCACCTGGTTCTGGGAGCCG
Source organism: Nucisporomicrobium flavum (assembly GCF_016464385.1). GTDB lineage: Bacteria > Actinomycetota > Actinomycetes > Mycobacteriales > Micromonosporaceae > Actinoplanes > Actinoplanes flavus_A. The sequence continues at coordinate 133,722 of NZ_JADMLH010000002.1, forward strand.
TACAGCTGCACCGGGGGTGGAGGCACGACGAACCCGCCGCCGCCGAGCACCGGATCGGGCTTCCCGGTCAGTGAGGCGCAGTTCAACCAGATGTTCCCGAACCGGATCCCGTTCTACTCGTACGCCGGCCTGCTCGACGCCGTGAAGAAGTTCCCGGCGTTCACCACGGCCGGCAGCGACACGGTCCGCAAGCAGGAGGCCGCGGCGTTCCTGGCGAACGTCAACCACGAGTCCGGCGGGCTGGTCTACGTCGAGGAGATCAACCAGGCGAACTGGCCGCTGTACTGCGACCGCAACCAGCCGTACGGGTGCCCGGCCGGGCAGTCCGCGTACCACGGTCGCGGGCCGATCCAGCTGAGCTGGAACTTCAACTACAAGGCGGCCGGCGACGCGCTCGGCATCGACCTGCTGAACGACCCGGACCGGGTCAAGAACGAGGCGTCGGTGGCCTACCAGACCGCCGTCTGGTACTGGATGACCCAGCGCGGCCCGGGTTCCATGACCCCGCACGACGCCATGGTGAACAGCCGTGGCTTCGGCGAGACGATCCGCAGCATCAACGGCTCGCTCGAGTGCAACGGCGGTAACCCCGCGCAGGTGCAGAGCCGCGTGGACGCGTACAACCGTTTCACCGCGATCCTCGGCGTCAGCCCCGGCAGCAACCTCTACTGCTGAGCTGCGCGAAGGGGGGTGCGGCCGTTGTGGCCGTACCCCCCTTCTTCGTTGTGCCGGTCAGAGCGCGAGCTGCGGACGGGCCGGGATGCCCACCACGGCCGGCGCGGCGGTGCGCACCGGCATCGGCTGCTGCGGGACGGAGCTCGGCACCAGGATCGCCTCGACGGCCGGGGCGATGGACCGGCGGTCGCTGAGCTGCATCAGCCGGGCGGCGCGGGCCAGCGAGCCGGTCTCGCCGTCCCGGAAGCCCTCCCGGTAGCCCTTCTCGTAGCGTTCCCCACGGCCGAGAGCGCGGCCGATGGCGAAGCACGACGAACCGGCGAGGGCGAGCAGGAAAAGGAACGCGAAGGGTGTCACGACAGGCCTTTCACAAGGGTCGAGGTTGTAACCCGCAAAGTAGACGAAACCAGACAAACCCTTACCCCCGCCCACAAGCAATTACGCGTACGGGTGAACGGGCCGGACACCCGCGCTGCCGGGCCGGACGGCGAGGTGGAAGGCTGTGTCCTCGTGACTGACTCTGACCTTGCGCGGCAGGTCCGCGACGTGAGCCGCCTGACCGGCGAGTTCGTCCTGCGCTCCGGCCGGACCGCCACCGAATACTTCGACAAGTACCAGTTCGAGGCCGACCCGGTGCTGCTCGACCAGCTCGCCGAGCAGATGGCCGTGCTCATCCCCGAGGGCACCGAGGTGCTCGCCGGCCTCGAGATGGGCGGCATCGCCGTGGTGACCGCGCTGGGCCGGCACGCCAAGCTGCCCTGCGCGTTCGTCCGCAAGCAGGCCAAGCAGTACGGCACCGCCCGGCTCTCCGAGGGTGCCGAGGTGGCGGGCCGGCGCGTGCTCGTCGTCGAGGACGTGGTCACCTCCGGCGGCCAGGTGGTCATCTCGACGAACGAGCTGCGCAAGCTCGGCGCGCACGTGGACCACGCGCTCTGCGTGATCGACCGCCAGGAGGGCGGCGCGGAGGCGCTGTCCGCGGAGGGCATCAAGCTGCGGGCGCTGCTGACCCGGGCGGACCTCGAGGCCGCCGCCTAGGACGGCTCCTTCGTCTCGGCGACCACCCACGCCAGGTAGGCCGGGTTGCCCCCGGCCACCGGCAGGGCGAGCACGCACGGCACGTCGTACGGATGCTCGGCGTCGGCCCGCGCAACGATCTCCGGGACCAGCGAGGCGCGGGTGTGCAGGGCGACCCGCGCCTCGGGGTCGTCGTGCACGGCCCCCTCCCACCGGTAGACCGACCGGATCGCGGCGATCTGATGCCCGCAGGCGGCCAGCCGCTCCTCCACCAGCCGCCGGGTGAACCCGGCCAGCCACTCCGCATCGGCCGCGGTGACCACGACCTCGACCACGTCCTCGCTCACAACCCGGCCTCCTCGCCTACATTCGACACCATGGCGGTGACGGGGACGATCCGGGAGTGGCACGACGACGAGGGCTGGGGTGTCATCGACTCCTCCGATACCCCGGGCGGCTGCTGGGCGCATTTCAGTGCGGCGGCCGTCGAGGGCTACGCCGCGTTCCGCCCGGGAGAGGCGGTGTGGCTCGAGGGGGAGACGCCGGGCCAGGACGGCTACGCGTGGCGGGCGGCGAGATTCTGGCCGCGGGACGCGGAACCGGTGGATCGCCGGTCGCGGCCGGATGAGGGTGCGGCCTACCGCAGCACTCTGACGCTGACCTTCGACGACGACGCTGACTTTCGACGACGACGCTGACTTTCGACGACGAGGATCGCCCCGGGTGATCCCGGAAAAGCACTAGGGCCACTTCCCTGGTGGAAAGTGGCCCTGACCTCTGTCGGGGTGGCCGGATTTGAACCGACGGCCTCTTCGTCCCGAACGAAGCGCGCTACCAAGCTGCGCCACACCCCGAGGCGTGCTGAGCAATAGTATCCGACCGTCCCGCGCACGCGAAATCGGTATCCCCGTACCCGTAAAAGCGCAGGTCAGGGGCGGTGAAGAAGGGTGGATCCGATGAAGTTCCTGCTCACATCGTCCGGCATCTGCAACCCGAGCATCTCCGACGCGCTCGCCGATCTGCTGGGCAAGCCGATCGCCGAGTCCACGGCCCTGTTCGTCCCCACCGGTGTCCATCCCTTCCCCGGCGGGGCTGCGAGGGCGTGGAAGGCGGTTCAGGGCCAGGCTGCGATCCCGCTGTCCCAGCTCGGGTGGAAATCCGTGGGGCTGTTGGAACTCACCGCGCTCCCGACCATCCGGGAGGAGAACTGGGTCCCGGCGGTCCGGGAGGCCGACGCCCTTCTCGTCTGGGGCGGCGATGTGCTGTACCTGACCTACTGGATGCGCCGGTCGGGCCTCGCCGAGCTCCTGCCGTCGCTGACCGACACGGTCTACGTCGGGGTCAGCGCCGGGAGCATCGCGGTCACCCCGTACAACTGCGACGCCGAATTCGACCTTCCCTTCGTCCCGGACGGCAGCGACATGGCGGAGGGCGCCGACCGGGCTCTGGGGCTGGTGGACTTCACGCTGTACCCCCACCTCAATCATCCGGACATGGCGGACACCGAGCTGTCCGCCATCCGGAAGTGGGCATCCGGCATCCCGGTCCCGACCTACGCCATCGACGACAACACCGCCATCAAGGTGGTCGATGGCGGTGTCGAGATCGTCTCCGAAGGAGAGTGGGAACTGATCGACCCCTGACGGGGCCGGCTGGGGATGGTCAGCGGGGGATCAGCGTGAGGATCGTCGCCTCCGGGCGGCAGGCGAATCGGATGGGCGCCGTCGGGTGGGTGCCCAGTCCCGCGGAGACGTGCAGCCACGCCTCCGAGCCCGGCCACCGGTGCAGCCCCTTCGCCATGGCGTGGGGCAGGTCGCAGTTGGTGGTCAGGGCGCCGTAGCCCGGTACGCAGACCTGGCCGCCGTGGGTGTGTCCGGCGAGCAGCAGCGCGAAGCCGTCGGCCGCCATCGCGTCCAGGACCCGGGACGCCGGGGTGTGCGTGACGCCGAGGTGCAGGTCGGCGTCCGGGGAGACGACGCCCGCCACCGACGGGTAGTCGTCGCGGTCGACGTGCGGGTCGTCCACGCCCACGAGTTCCACCGAGCGGCCGCCGGCCTTGAGCACCGTACGGGCGTTGTTGAGGTCAGCCCAGCCGGCGCCGGTGAACGCCGAACGCAGGTCCTCGAACGGCAGCTCGGCGCCCTGGACGTACTCGCGTTCCGGCAGCAGGTACTGCAGCGGGTTCTTCCAGACCGGGCCGCGGTAGTCGTTGGAGCCGAACACGAAGGCGCCGGGCAGATCCAGCAGCGGCCGGAGCGCCCGCAGCACACCCGGTACGGCGTCCGGCGAGGCCATGTTGTCGCCGGTGACCACGACGACGTCCGGGTCCGTGCCGGCCAGCGCCGCGACCCACGCCTGCTTGCGGTGCTGGCCGGGCATCATGTGCAGGTCCGACAGGTGCAGGATGCGGAACGGCTCGGCGTCGGGCTCCAGCACCGGGACGGTGAAGCGGCGCAGCGTGAACAGGTTGCGTTCGATCAGGGAGGCGTACGCGAACGTGGCGCCGCCGGCGGCGGTCACCGAGGCGGCCAGGGCGATAAAGGGACGCTTGCGCATGAGGGCAAGGGTAGTTTGACCGTCCATGGGAACGCTGAAGGACCGCCTGAACGACGACCTGCACTCCGCCATGAAGGGCCGCGACGAGCTGACCACGTCGACGCTGCGCATGGCGCTCTCCGCCGTCCGCACCGCCGAGGTCTCCGGCGACGCCGCGCGCGAGCTCTCGGACGACGAGGTGCTCGCCGTGCTGACCAAGGAGGCGAAGAAGCGGCGCGAGGCCGCGACCGCCTTCCGGGACGCCGGCCGCGCGGACCAGGCCGGTAAGGAGACCGCCGAGGGCGAGATCCTCGACCGCTACCTGCCGGCCCAGCTGAGCGATGAGGAGATCGCCGAGCTGGTCGCGGGGGCGCTGCGGGACGGCGGCTTCACCGGGAAGGCCCAGATGGGCCCGGCCATGCGGGCGGCTCAGGCCGCGGTGGCGGGGCGCGCCGAGGGAGGCCGCGTGGCGGCGGAGGTACGCCGGCAGCTCGGCTGACACGCGTACGGGATGAAAAGCGGGCGGGCCACCTCAGGGTGACCCGCCCGTCCTCGCTCTAGCGCCGCCCGGGTCTCGGCGGGAAGGCCGGGCCGCGGGTGTCGGGCTTGTCCGGTTTCTTGTCCTCTTTGCCCTTGCTGACGAGGATGCTGACGAAGCCACCCTTGATGGTCCGGCCGTCGGGGCTGGTGCCGGCCGCGGTGCCCTTGGGGCAGTTCGACTCGACCTCCTGCCCGACGGAGGCGCTGAAGCCGGCGCTGCGCAGCCGGGCCTTGGCGCCGTCCACGGTCGCGCAGGTCACGTCGGGGATCGACCGCTGGTCGCCGATCGAGATCTTCCGATCGCCCGGCTTCTTGAACTGGACCTTCGGTTTGCCCTTCATGTAGTCGCGCATCGTGTCCCACACCGCGGGGTTGACGATCCCGTGTGACATGCGGTCCGAGTGGTCGGCGTAGTCCGGGTTGACCAGGTAGCCCGCCACGGTCAGCGAGTTGCTGCTGATGATCAGCGCGGCGGTCTTGTCGTGGTCGGTGGTGCCGGTCTTGCCGTAGATCGGGTGCCGGATGATGCCGTGCGCCTGCGGCGCCGTCCGGCCCTTGCAGCTGCCGAGCTGGGCGCTGTCGCCGACCGGGCAGCGGGCCGCATCGATCGCCGCGCGCGCCACGTCCGGTGAGGTGGCGCGGGTGCAGTGCGGCTTGCCGACGTCGATCTTCTCGCCGTCCTGCGCGGTGATCTGCTCGACCGGGGTCGGCGTGCAGTACATGCCGTCCCCGGCCAGCGTGGCGTACGCGTTGGCCATGTCCAGCGGGGTGGAGGAGGAGACGCCGAGGGTGAAGGCGCCCCACTGGTGCGCGGACTGCTCCGTGGCGGCGAAGTCGGCGTCGTTCTTGGCGCGGAACTGCACCCCGAAGCGTTTCGCCACGTCGACGACCTTCTCCGCGCCGACCCGTTCCTGCAGCGGTACGAAGTACGTGTTGACCGACGCGCCGAAGCCGGTCCACATGTTGAAGACGCCGGCCTCGTTCTTCGCCGCGTTCGACGGGCAGTAGTACTTGCCGTTACACGTCGAGGGGCCGGGCGCGATGATGTACTTCGACACGTACCGGGGCGGGGCGTTGATCGGGTAGGCGAGCGGGTAGCCGTTCTCCAGGGCCGCCACCACCGTGAAGATCTTGAACACCGAGCCGGCCTGGTAGCCGGTGATGTCCCCGCCGCCGCTGAGCAGCGGGTTCGTGGTGTTCGGGTACGTGCCGCGGATCTTCTTGCGCGCCTTACGCGGGTCCGAGGAGATCTTGTTCTGCGGGTGGTCCTGGTCGTCCAGCTTGAAGCGGCGGTTGGCGGCGAGCGCGCGGACCTTGCCCGTACCGGGCTGGACGCCGGCCAGGAGAAGCGCGTTCTTGTTCTTCTCCTTGATGTGGTCCCCGATGTTCTCCCGCGCCGCGTTCTGCGCGGTGATGTCCATCGAGGTCTGGATGCGGTAGCCGCCGCTCTTGAGCCGCCGCTCGCGGTCGTACGTGGTGGCGCCGAACTCGTTGCGGCTCAGCCACCAGCGGTAGAAGTAGTCGCAGAAGAAGCCCCAGTGGTTCTTCGCCACCGAGACGCAGCCGTTGCCGCTCCGCTTGACCGTCTTGCTGATCTTGGTGTTGGTCGCCTTCTTGGCCTCGTCCGGAGTGATGAAGCCGAGCTCGAGCATGTCGTTGACCACGTAGTTGCGCCGCGCCAGCGCCTGCGGGTAGCCGCTGGCCGTGGTCGGGTTGAACGCGGTGGGGGCCTTCACCATGCTGGCGAGCAGGGCGGCCTCGGCGACGCTGAGGTCCTTCGGCTTCTTCTGGAAGTACACCTGGCTGGCGGCGTAGACGCCGTACGCGCCGTTGCCGAAGGGTGCCGCGTTGAGGTAGCGCTCGAGAATCTGCTCCTTGGTGAGCTCCTTCTCGACCTGCATCGCGTACTTCATCTCGGTGACTTTGCGCTTGGGGCTGTCCTTGGTGGCGTCGACGACTTCCTGCGGGTTCGTCGCCGAATAGGCCAGGGACATGCGCACGTACTGCATCGTGAGGGTCGAGGCACCCTGCGTGGACGACTTGCCGCTGTTGTTGTTCACGAATGCGCGGGCGACGCCTTTGAGGTCGACGCCGTTGTGCTTGTAGAACTCGTGGTCCTCGGCGGCGATGATCGCGTGCTGCATGTTGACCGAGATGGCCTTCAACGGCGCGTCACTGCGGAACTCGTCGTAGAAGAGCGAGATCTGCGTTTTGTTGTCGGACGCGAAGATCCGGCTGATCTGGGGCGCGCTGGCCTGCTTGAGTTCGCTGGGCAGGCTCGCGAAGGTCTCCCCGCCGGCCTTGGCGGCCAGGCCGGACATCGCGACGGCGGGAAATGCGGCGGCGGCCACGACGACGCCGGCCAGTAGGCCGCAGATCAGCAGCGAGGTCGCATTGGCGAAGATGTTGTGATCGCGTCTGCGCATCCAGGAGCTCACGTGAGCAGGGTACGCGAAAGTAGCGCCCGGCCAAGTGTCGAGATGGCCACGGTTCGCCCAGAATCATCCTGCCCTTACGGTCGGCAGAGCGCGGCGCTTTCTTCGAATTTCGCGCAACTTTTTGCCTGTCCGGTCTGGGCGTGATGGCCGTAACTCCCGAGAGATACGTATTTGAGGGACAACGTTGCGTAATCGCCCGACTACGGAGCATGATGGTCCGGCGAGACATCGCACGACGTCTGCACGGCTTGGGGGACATGAGCCCGCAGACGTCAGGGGGTTATGGCAAGGGGGGACGTATACAGATGGGGATGATCAGCGACTGGCCCAGCATGGCGGCGTGTCAGAGTGGCGACCCTGACGCGCTGTTCGTGCAGGGCGCCGAGCAGAACGTGGCGAAGAGGATCTGCCGCAGCTGCCCGGTCCGCTACGAATGCCTCGCCGACGCGCTGGACAACCGGATCGAATTCGGGGTCTGGGGAGGCATGACCGAGCGGGAGCGCCGCGCGCTGCTGCGCCGGCACCCGCACGTGGCGAGCTGGCGGAAGATGTTCGAAGCCGCGCTGCGCGAGAAGGGCGCCGACAAGGTGCTCGTCTCGACCCGCTGACTGCAGGTGATTCACGCGGTCAGCGCATCGCCGATCGTTCGCAGCCCGTCGACGTCGTGGACGTCGGCGGGCTGCGCCGTCACCGCCACCGCCGGCACCCGGGGGAACGCGTCGGTGAACCGGGCGGCGACCCGCACCTCCCGCTCGATCAGCCGCAGCAGCCCGGCGTGCACCCGCAGCGCATCCGCGGTCGTCTGCTGGTCACCCGCCGCGTCGAGCGCGGCGGCGGCCGCCTCGGCCTCGGCGGCCGGCACCGAGTCCAGGGCCGCCTGGTGGGTGCGGTTGAGCACCAGCCCGGCGAGCGGCATCCGCTCCGCGACCAGCCGCTCCGCGAAATACGCGGCCTCGCGGACCGCGTCGCGCTCCGGAGCCGCGACCACCAGGAACGCGGTCTGCGGGTCCTGCAGGATCCGGTACGTCTCGTCCGCGCGCTGCCGGAAGCCGCCGAACATCGAGTCCAGGGCGGCGACGAAGCCGGACAGGTCGGTCAGCAGCTGAGCGCCGAGAATCTTCTGCACCGCGCGCGAGAAGATCCCGAACGAGGCCGTGACCAGGCTGAACATGCTGCGCCCGCCGCGCGCCGGCGCCATCAGCATGCGCAGCATCCGGCCGTCGAGGAAGCGCGACAGGCGCGCCGGGGCGTCCAGGAAGTCGAGCGCGGAGCGCGACGGCGGGGTGTCCACCACGATCAGGTCCCACTCGTCACGGGACCGCAGCTGACCCAGCTTCTCCATCGCCATGTACTCCTGCGTGCCGGAGAACGTCGAGCTCATGGCCTGGTAGAAGGGGTTGGCGAAGATCTCCGCGGCGCGCTGCGGCGAGGTGTGCGCCTGGACGACCTCGTCGAACGTGCGCTTCATGTCGAGCATCATGGCGTGCAGCTGGCCGCCGGTCGCCTCGGTGTCGATGCCCTTGACCTGCCGCGGCGTGTTGTCCAGCTCGTTGAGGCCCATGGACTGGGCCAGCCGGCGGGCCGGGTCGATGGTGAGCACGACGGTGCGCCGGCCGTGCTGTTCGGCGGCCCGGAGCCCCAGGGCGGCCGCCGTGGTCGTCTTGCCCACGCCGCCCGCGCCGCAGCACACGATGATGCGGATGGCCGGGTCGGCGAGCAGGGCGTCGACGTCCAGGCGCGGAGCGGTCTGATCAGCCACGCTTCGAGCGTACTGACTCGTGGGGTGCGGCGCGGGTGGAGCACAGCGGTGTGTGGGGGGTCAGACACTCATCTGACAGACATGAGCACCGCGGCGAGGCGGTGCAACCCGTCGAGGTCGACGCCCTCCTCCAGCATCGGCAGCTCCACCATCGGATGGTCCGTCTCGGCGAGGTCGGCCCGCAGCGACTCCTCCAGCTCCCGCCGGGTGAGGTGCGCCTTGGCCTCGGCCTGCAGCCCGGCGACCGTCGCCGGGTCGGTGGGCAGGCCGGCCGCCGCCAGCCCGCGCTTCAGCTCGGTCTTGGTGACCTTGGCGCCGGCCAGCAACGGGGGCCGGGCGCCGTTGACGATGATCCGGCCCACCGGGATGTGCAGGGTGCCCAGCTCGGCGATGGCGTCCAGGCTCTCCTGCACCGGCATCTCCTCGAGCAGCGTGACCACGTGCACGGAGGTCATCGGCGAGCGCAGCAGGGAGGCGACGCCCTCGCTCTGGGTCTTGATGGGCCCCATCTTCGCCAGCTTGGCGGTCTCCGCCGTGACGTTCAGGAAGCGGCCGATCCGGCCGGTCGGCGGCGCGTCCAGCACCACAGCGTCGTACGCGCGCCGGCCGTCCGCCGAGCGCGTGGTCGCCTCCTTCACCTTGCCGGTGAGCAGCACGTCCCGAAGGCCGGGGGCGATGGTGGTGGCGAAGTCGATCGCGCCGATCTTGCGCAGGGCGCGGCCGGCGGCGCCCAGCTTGTAGAACATGTCGAGGTACTCCAGCAGAGCCTCCTCGGGATCCACCGCCAGCGCGCGCACCTCCCCGTCGGCCTCGGCCGGGGTGGCGATCCGCAGCTCCTCGTACGGCAGGGGCTCGGTGCCGAAGAGCTGGGCGATGCCCTGCCGCCCCTCGACCTCGACGAGCAGCGTGCGGTGCCCGCCGGCCGCGAGTCCCAGAGCCAGCGCCGCCGCCACCGTGGTCTTGCCCGTCCCGCCCTTGCCCGTCACCACGTGCAGACGGGCGGGCCAACTGTTCCTACCCACGCTGTCGAGCGTACGTGTCATCTCTCAGCCGTTGATGTCGCAGACGAGCCAGCCGGTCTTGCGGATCACGGTGAACGTCAGCTGCTGCTGCGCGGCCTTCTCGTCGTCCGTGGTCATCGTGAGCTGCACGGCCACCACGGCCTTCTTCTCGCTCTGCCCCGAGACGGCGGGCTCGGTCCACCGGAAGACCGGGGCCTGGTACTCGTTCGCGTACCCCCTGATCCGGTTGATCCTCTCCTGGAGCTGGTCCTGGTCGCGGGCCTCGCGGCAGACGAGGTCGCCGGCCGCGCCCGCGTCCTGCTGGGTGTAGGCGGCGGTGAGGAACCGGTCGACGGCCGTGGCCGGGTCCGGCGAGCCCTTGCCGCTGTCGGCGTTGCGCAGCAGCATCAGCGCGGAGAGCGTGCCGCCGCCGAAGAGCAGCAGCGTCAGGACCAGGGCGAGCGCGACCCACAGCGCGGTACGCCGCCGCCTCGGCGGGTCGGCCACCACGGTCTCGGTGCCGTGCGGGTCGAACGGCACCTCCCACGGCTGCGGCAGCATCCTCAGCGGGATGGCCTCGGTGGGCTGGTCGTGCTGGATGCCGGGCTGGACCTCGGCGGGCGGGGAGTGCTCGAAGGCCAGGTGCTCGGGCGGGTGCGTACGCCACTCGCCCGGCTTCTCGTGCTTGGCGTGCCACGGCCCGGCCGGCGGCTCCTGGTGCCAGACGACCTCGCCCTCGACGGTCTCCGCCCCGGCCACGGGCGCGGGCGGCCCGGCGGGGTGCGGATGACCGGGCTCGCCGGGATACGCCCCCAGCGGCGGCCACTGTGGTGCGCCCGGTACCTGCGCGTCGGTGAGGTCCGACGCCGGCGCCTCCTCGGCGGCGATGGAGGACGCCCGCGGGGTCCGCCCCGGCGGCTGTTCCGTCATCGAACCCCCTGATCAACGCCCGTTGCGGCTCACCTGAAGGTTAGTGGAATCCGGTCGGGCGCGAGGCAGCTCCGGGCGTGACTAGGCTGTCGCGCAGGCATCCGATCTACCGCAGGGAGCTGGGCGAGCAATGCAGAAGTGGGAGTACGTGACCGTGCCGCTGCTGGTCCACGCGACCAAGCAGATCCTCGACAACTGGGGTGAGGACGGCTGGGAGCTGGTGCAGGTCGTGCCCGGCCCCAACCAGGAGCAGCTGGTCGCGTACATGAAGCGGGCGAAGCAGTGACGGCTCCGACTCCCGTGAGCGGCGACGGTGGCGCGGACGCGTACGCGAAGCTGGCCGAGCTGGGCCTGACGCTCCCGACCGTGGTGCCGCCGCTGGCGTCGTACGTGCCGGCCGTGCAGTCGGGCAACTACGTCTACGTCTCCGGGCAGCTGCCGATGGTGGACGGGAAGCTGCCGTACACCGGGAAGGTCGGCGCGGACGTCACCCCCGAGCAGGGCACCGAGCTGGCCCGTTACTGCGCGCTGAACGCGCTCGCGGCGATCGACGCGCTGGTCGGCCTGGGCCGGGTCGTGAAGATCGTCAAGGTGACCGGGTTCGTGGCGTCGGCCGAGGGCTTCACCGGCCAGCCGGCCGTGGTAAACGGGGCGTCGAACCTGTTCGGCGACGTGCTCGGCGAGCTGGGCCGGCACGCGCGCAGCGCGGTGGGCGTCTCGGAGCTCCCCCTCGGCGCGCCGGTCGAGGTCGAGGTCATCGCGGAGATCGCCTGAATCGGGCGTCTCCACTCCAAGGAGTGACCGTGGGTTGACCGGGTCGCACAATGCGTGCTCGGTCCCCCGGTCCCCGGCGACGTACCATGCGCTGGGGGGTGTATCTGTGTCGTCGCAGGTGGAGCGGTTGCCGGAGTGGGTCACGCCGCTGCGCGCACCCAATGCGGGCCCGATGACGCTTGACGGCACCAACAGCTGGGTGCTTCGCGCGCCGGGCGCCCGGGACGCCGTGGTGATCGACCCCGGGCCGGACGACGCCGGGCATCTCGCCTCGCTGGCCGAGCACCGGCCGCTGAGCGCCATCCTGGTCACGCACGGCCACCACGATCACGTCGAGGGCACCGAGACGCTGTCGCGGATGCTCGGCGGCGTGCCGATCCTCGCGGCCGACCCCCGGCACGGGGACCCGCTGCCGCCCCGGATGCGCCTCGCGGGCCTCGACATCGAGGTCGTCGCCACGCCCGGGCACACCGCCGACTCGGTCTGTTTCGTGGCCGAGGACGCGATCTTCACCGGCGACACCGTGCTGGGCCGGGGCACCGCCGTGGTGGCGTGGCCCGACGGCGACCTCGGCGCGTACCTGGACAGCCTCGCGGCGCTGCGGGCGTACCCGATGCTCATGCTGCCCGGCCACGGCCCGGTGCGGGCCGACTGCGCCGAGCTGGCCCGGGCCTATCTCGCCCACCGGCATGAACGACTCGAGCAGGTGCGCGCCGCGATGGCCGCCGGTGCTGACACACCGGAGGCGGTCGTTGACGCGGTGTATCCCGACGTCGACCCGAAGGTGCGCTTCGCGGCCGAATGGTCCGCCCGGGCGCAACTCGACTTCCTGAGGCGGGAATCACAGCCGGGCCCGCAAGAGTTGGACCCGCTGTGACCTGTCCTGTGTGTGGAACCGTGGCCGTTCCCGGCGCCCGTTTCTGCCACAACTGCGGCGCGGCGCTGCCCGCGGCCGCCACGCTCCCGGCGGCGGAACGACGGATCGTCACCGTGCTGTTCGGTGACCTCTCCGACTTCACGTCGTGGTCGGAGGATCTCGACCCGGAGCGGGTCGGCGCGGTCACCGACCGCGTTCTCGCCGCGCTGGCCGGGGCGGTCAAGACCTTCGGCGGGCACGTCGACAAGCTCACCGGCGACGGCATCATGGCGGTCTTCGGCGCGCCCGTCGCCCACGAGGACGACGCCGAGCGGGCGGTACGCGCGGCCCTGAGCATGCAGCGCGCGGTCCGGCGGGTGCTGGACGACGAGCGCGGCGGCGGTGCGCCGCTCGGGCTGCGCGTCGGCCTGAACACCGGCGAGGTCGTCGCGGGCATCCAGGCCGCGATCGAGTACACGGTCATCGGCGACACCGTGAACACAGCCGCCCGGCTGGCCGACGCCGCCGCGGTGGGCGCGGTGTACGCGGGCTCCCGGACCGCCGCGGGCACCCGGCACGTCGCCTCGTGGCGGCAGCTGCGGGCGCTGCGGCTCAAGGGCAAGCGGGAGCCGGTGCCGGCGTACGAGCTGCTTGGCCTGCACGACGCACCCGGCACGCGCTCCGGGCTCGGCGACGAGGCGCCGTTCGTGGGCCGCGAGACCGAGCTGGGCCGGGTCGCGGGGCGGCTCGCCGAGGTGATCGACTCCGGCGCCCCGCGGGTCATGGTGATGACCGCGGAGGCCGGCATCGGCAAGACCCGGTTCGCCGGCGAGGTGAAGCGCCTGGCGGCCGGCTACGACGTCGGCGCCGGACGGTTCGCCGCGCACACCGGCGCGCGGGTGCTGCGGGCGCGCTGCCGGGCCTTCGGCGAGCGGCGCCGCTTCGCCCCGCTGGCCGACCTCGTGCGCAAGGCCGCGGGCCTGCCCAAGGACGTGGCCGCCACGATGACCCGCACGGTCGTCGAGGAGCGGCTGCGCAAGGTCGTCAGCCGGCTGGCCCGCGACGGCGAGACCCCGGACGTCGACCTCGACCGGCTGCTCGCGCTGCTCGGGTACGGCGAGGCGCCCGGCAACGCGGTGGGGCCGGCGGCGGTGGCCGAGTGGCAGCCCACCGGTGGCGCCCGGCCGGAGACCGAGACCATCCCGATCGCGGTCGCCGGGCTGCTCACCGCGCTGTCCCGGGAGGCGCCGCTGGTCGTGATCGTGGACGACCTGCACGACGCCACCGCGGAGACGATCGACGCGCTCGGCGGCGTGCTGTCCCGCCTCGAGGGCCCGGTGGTGATGCTGCTGCTCGGCCGCCCCGAGCTGGTCCGTACGGCCGGCGCGCTGACCCGCCTCGCGGACGCCGAGATCCACAGCCTGCCCCCGCTGCGTGGCGCGGACGCGTCCCGGCTGCTGACGTCGTACCTGAACGGCGGGAAGCTGCCGCAGCAGGACGCGGACCGCCTGCTGGCCACCGCTCAGGGCAACCCGTTCTATCTCGCTGAGCTGGTCACGCTGCTGATGGAACGCGGTGCGCTGATGCCCGCGGTGGGCGCCAACGCGGCCGGCAAGTGGCAGCTCGCCGCCGGATCGCTGGGCAGCCAGCTGCTCTCCCGCGACCTCGCCGCCGTGCTCGCGGCCCGCATCGACGCGCTGCCCACCGAGCCGCGGTCGGTCCTGCGCGACGCCGCGGTGGTCGGAGACACCGTTCCCACCGGCGCGATCGAGGCGCTGCGCGACCGCCGGTCCGCCGGTGACGCCCGTCCCGGCGCGGTCGCCGCGGTGGAGCTGGAACGCGCGGTCGACGAGCTGCTGCAGCGCCGCATGCTGCACCGGGTCCGCGGCGGCTACGCGTTCGCCACCCCGCTCATGCGCGAGGCCGCGTACGCCGGCATCGGCAAGGCGGACCTCGCGGAGCGGCACGCGTACCTGGCGCGCTGGGCGGCGCCGGAGTCGATCACGACGCTCGGGTACGACGCCGCCTCCCGGCTGAGCATGGGCGAGAACGAGCGCGACGCGTTCGTGGCCGCTCACGTGGAGTGCGCGGTGGAGCTCGCCGACCAGGTGCGGCTCCGTCCCGAGGCGAGCGTCCGCGACGTCGCGCCGCTCGGCGTGGCCGCGCTCGGCCGGATGGCCCGGCGTGCCCTCGCCAACATCGAGCCCGCCGCCTCGATCGCGTACGCCGAACGCGCCACCGGGCTCACCAAGGACGGCCTGCCCCTCTCCGACCAGCTCGTGCACGCCCGCGCGCTGCTGCGCCTGGGCCGGGCGACCGAGGCGCTGACCCACGGCGAGAAGATCGCCGAGTCGGCCGAGAACGAGCCGGTGTGCCGCGCCGAGGCCCTGCTCGTGGTCGGACGGGCGCAGGAGGCGCTGGGCGACGTGCCGAAGGCGGTCGTCGCCTGGCAGGAGGCGCTCGAAGTGGCCACCGAGGCCGAGCTCGCCCCGGAACGCGCCAACGCGATGCGGCGGCTCGGCATGGCCGACTTCCTCGCCGGCCGGCTCAGCCAGGCCAGCAGCCGGTTCGCCTCCGCGTACCAGGTGACGCTGGCCGCGGGCGACCGGCACGGGCAGGCCTGGGCGCTGCAGAACCTGGCCTGGGTCACCACCACGCGCGGGGACTTTGCGGGCACCGACGCCGTCCTCGGGCGGGCCGCGCGGCTGTTCGCCGAGCTCGGTGACCCGGTCGGCCGCTCCTGGCTGCGCGGCACCACGGCGTTCGCCCGGCTGCTCGCCGGGCGGCTGCAGGAGTCGCGGCGGCTGGCCCGGATCTTCCTCCCGTTCGGTGACCGGGTCGGTGAGGGCTGGGCGGTGGGCACGCTGCGGGCGGTCGAGGCGTACGCGGCCGCCGAGCTGGGTGACCTGGCCGAGGCGGACGGCGAGGCGCGGCGGGCGTACCGGGACTTCGACGTGGTCTCCGACGACTGGGGACGTGGCCTGGCGCTCGTGGTCCGCGGCGTCATCGCCCGCGGCGTGGGTGAGTTCGATCACGCCCACGATCTGCTCACCGACGCGCTCGGGTACGCCGATCGCACCGGCCACCCGCTGCTGCTCGGCATGGCGGGTACGCTGCGCGGTTTCGTGGCGCTGCAACGTGGTGACGGCGAGGCCGCCGAGGACGACGCGCGCCGCGTGATGACGTCGGTGGAGCCGCACAATCCGCTCGCGCCCGCGCAGGTGGGGCCGCGGGTGCTGCTCGCCGAGGCGCGGATGCGGGCGGGCGATCCCGGTACGGCGGTCGGCCTGCTCGCTCCGATCGCCAGCGACACCGGCGGCTCGCTGTTGTTCTCCCGGCGGCACGCGCTGGCGTCGTACGCCTCGGCGCTGCTGGCCGAGGGCCGGGTGGAGGCGGCGGCCACGTGGATCCGCCGGGCCCGCGAGGTGCGCGCGGAGGACGTACGCAGCGGTGTCGTCGCGGCGATGGTGCAGGCCCGGGTGCACGCGGCGGCCGGAAATATGCCCGCGGCACGGGACGCGGCGGAGGAAGGGGTGCTGCTCGCGTACTCCACCGAGCAGGCCAGCGAACGGGTGGCGGCGGAGGAGTTGCGGGACGCTCTGGGACTTTCCATCGTGGAACCGGCGGAATCTGTCGCGTACGCGTCTGACGTGCCGGGATGATCGACGCCGCACTTCGCGTATTTTCTAAGCCGTGACGGAAACCCCGCCTGGTCGCCTGCCCGTGCCCTACGTGCCAGGCATGTCCGGCTTGTCCGTCATGGCTCGCGGAGGGTACGCGACCGTGTACCGAGCGACACAGGATTCGGTCGGCCGCGAGGTCGCGATCAAGGTCGAGAACCGGACCCTCGAGAGTCCACGGGACCAGGCCCGGTTCCTGCGCGAGGCGAAGGCCGCCGGGCGGATGTCGTCGCACCCGCACGTGGTCGACCTCTTCGACGTCGGCGTGACGGTGGACCAGCACCCGTACCTGATCATGGAGCTGTGCGACGGCTCGTACCTGGACCGCATGCGGGTCTCGCCGCTCGGCGCGGTCGAGGCCCGCGACCTCGGGGTGAAGATCGCCGACGCGCTGGTGCACTCGCACGCCAACGGCGTGCTGCACCGCGACGTGAAGCCGGCCAACATCCTGTACTCGCACTTCAACCCGGCCGTGCTCGCCGACTTCGGCCTCGCCG
Source organism: Nucisporomicrobium flavum (assembly GCF_016464385.1). GTDB lineage: Bacteria > Actinomycetota > Actinomycetes > Mycobacteriales > Micromonosporaceae > Actinoplanes > Actinoplanes flavus_A. Next base: position 150,421 of record NZ_JADMLH010000002.1, read on the forward strand.
TGCTGGGCGAGATGCGCGACTCGTCGGTGACCCTCGAGGTGCTCACCCCGGCGTATGCGCCGCCCGAGATGTTCTCGCACGCCGACCCCTCGGGCGCCGTCGACGTGTACGCGCTCAGCGCCACCCTCTACGCGGTGATGCGCGGCCGCCCGCCACGCTGGGACGGCGACCGCAGCCCGAGCCTCATCACGCTGATGGACATGTTCACCAAGCCGATCCCCGACCTCCCCGGGGTCCCGCGCTCGCTGACCGACGTCCTGCGCTACGGCATGGCCAACGACCCGCGGGACCGTCCCACCGCCGAGCAGCTGCGGGACATGCTCGCGGAGCTGCACCTCAGCCCCGCCGGGCACAATTCCGCCGGCGTGTACCGGTCGTCCACGTTCGTGCCGCCCGCCCCGCGGCCGCACCACACCGCCCCGCCGCCCCGGCCGGTACCGCCGGTGACCCCGACCCGGGACGCGGCCGACGAGACGCCGACCGTGCACACCGACAACCCCAAGCGGGGCAAGCGGAAGTGGCTGTTCGGCGGCTTCGGCGTGGCGCTGCTGCTCGCGGCGTCGATCGGCGGCTCGTGGCTGGCCGCGTCGCAGGGACCGACGGCTCGCTCGATCGCCGCCAAGCTCGCCGCGCCGACGGCCTCCACGCTGCCGGCCACGATGGTGCAGCTGCCCGGCTGCCCGGGGCGCTCGTACTGCCCCGGTGAGCTGGAGTGCTTCACCCTGCGGGCCGGCATGGGACCGGTGGCTCGCAAGGTGTCCTGCGCGAAGCGGCACAGCTGGGAGGTCTTCGCCGTCGGGTCGCTGCCCTCCGATGTGGACCCGCGGGACCGGGACGCGGTGACCACCGAGCCGGCCGTGCTGCGGGTGTGCAGCCGCACCGTGTTCCGGCGGACGACCGCGCGTGCCGACGCGGCCGAATGGGCGCTGTCCGTGCTGCCGCCCACTTCCGAGGATCGGACGTTCCGGTGCCTGGCCGGTCAGGGCGCGGGCCGCCTGCACGGCCCGGTGCTGAGCCGGGGCTGACCCACCGGGGTTTCGCCTCCTCCGCTGCGTCACTCCGGGTCGAGCACCGCCAGCAGCTCGCCCGTGTCGACCTCGGCGCCCGGGTGCACCGGCAGCGAAGCCACCACCCCGGCCGACGGGGCGTGCACGGGGTGCTCGAGCTTCATCGCCTCCAGGGTCAGCAGCAGCTCGCCGGCGCGAACCCGCTGGCCCGGCACGACGAGCACGCGGCGTACGGCCCCGGGCAGCGGCGCGATCAGCGAACCCTCGGTGGCCTCCGGCGCCGGCAGCGGGAAGCGGGACAGCTCGCGGAGCGTGACCGAGCCCTCGGGGCTGTCCACGTAGGAGACGTCGCCGACCCGGTGCACCTTGAGGCTGAGCCGGATGCCGTTGACGTCGAGGTCCACCCGCGAGCCGTCGGCGTGCACCACGGTCGTGGGCGGGTGGTCGTCCAGCGTCGGCGCCTGACCGAGGCCGGCGAGGTCCAGCTCCTCCGGGTCCACCGCGCGCACCCACCAGCCCGCCAGCTCGCCGTGCCGGTTCATCCGGTAGCCCACCTCGACCGGGCCGGCCGGGCCGTCGTACACGGCGGTCTGCGAGCCGGACGGCACGTTGCGCCACCCCGACGGCAGCGAGCGCAGCACCGGGGCGTTCGACCGCCGGGCGGCGGCACCGGCCAGGGCGGCGGCGAGGCAGGAGATGCGAACCGCGTCCACGCTGGACAGCAGCGGGGCGAACACCTCGGGGTGCCGGTCCAGGAAGCCGGTGTCGACGTCCCCGGCCCGGAACGCCCCGTGCCGCAGCACGCGGACGAGCAGGTCGCGGTTCGAGACCACCCCGTGCAGTTCCGTACGGGTCAGCGCCGACGCGAGCATCCGCGCGGCCTCCTGCCGGGTGGGCGCCCACGCGACGAGCTTGGCGAGCATCGAGTCGTGCTGCCCGCCCACCACCGAGCCGTCCACCACCCCGGCGTCCAGGCGCAGGCCGGGCTGGGGCAGGGGGCGGAACGAGCCCGCCACATCCGGCACCTTGAAGCGGTGCAGGGTGCCGGCCGCGGGCAGCCACGCGTACGCGGGATCCTCGGCGCAGATGCGTACCTCGATGGCGTGCCCGCGGATCGGCGGCGGGCCGGGCATCGGCAGGCTTCCGCCCTCGGCGATCAGCAGCTGCAGACGGACGAGGTCGTACCCGGACACGCACTCGGTGACGGCGTGCTCCACCTGCAGGCTCGGCGTGAGCTCCACGAACCAGAAGGAGCCGTCCTCCTCCAGCAGGAATTCGACCGCGCCGGCGCCCACGTACCCGATGGACCGGACGGCGAGGATCGCGGCCCGGCACAGCTGCTCGCGGAGCGCGGGGTCCACCGCCGGTGACGGCGTCTCCTCGATGATCTTCTGGTAGCGGCGCTGCACCGAGCACTCGCGCTCGCCGAAGGGCACTACGGCCCCGTGCGAGTCGGCCACGATCGGCACCTCGATGTGCCGCACGTTCTCCAGGTACGGCTCGCAGAAGACGTCGTCGCCGGTCTCCTGGCGGGTGGTGGCCACCGCCTCGGCCAGCGTGACCGGGTCGCGGACCACCCGCATGCCGGCGCCGCCGGTGCCGCCGGCCGGCTTGATCAGCACCGGGAAGTCGGTGACCGTCGCGGGGTCGGTCAGTGTCTGCAGCACCGGCACGCCGGCCTCCGCGACGATGCCCTTGGTGTCGATCTTGCTGTGCAGCGTGCCGAGCGTCTTGGCCGGCGCGCCGACCCAGATCATGCCCGAGTCGGCCACCTCGGCGGCGAACTCCGGGTCCTCGGCCAGCGCCCCGTTGCCGGGATGGATCGCGTTGGCGCCGGCCCGTTTCGCCGCCGCGATGATCAGGTCGCCCCGCAGGTACGTCGACGACGGCGTGCCGCCGGTGAGACGGACCGCGTAGTCCGCCTCCGTCACGTGCGGCGCGTCGGAGTCGGCATCGGAGTAGACGGCGACCGTCTCGATGCCGACCAGGCGGCACGTGGCGAAGACCCGGCGGGCGATCTCCCCACGGTCGGCCACCAGAAGACGTCGGATCACTGCTCTGCTCTACCTTTCGGGGTCCTCGCGGCCTTTGTGGCTGGCCTCAGGGTCGGAACACGCCGATGTGCTCGGCGCCCTCGACGGTTGCGCTGTGCACGGCGGAAAGGCAGAGGCCGAGGACGGTACGGGTGTCCCGCGGGTCGATGATCCCGTCGTCCGGGAGCTTCCCGCGCGGTACCGAGTCGCCTGCCGGGCCCACCGGCCAGCTGAACAGGAACCGTGGCTCGTACGCGCGGCCGTAGATCCCCCCGGCCTCCTCCGCCGGGGTGCCGCCGATCATCAGGGTCAGGTGCGGGACGGTCGACTTGGCGACCGCGTGCACCAGGGGGGCGCCGTGGCGTACGTCGGCCGCCTCGTGCTGCTCGGCCGACGGCATCCCGGTGTACTGCACGAACAGCAGGGTCGTCGCGGTCGCGTTGGCGAGCTGGATGAAGTGCACCGCCTTCTGCGTGTCCGCCGGTGAGAACGGGGCGCCCAGGTTCGCCAGCACGCCCACCGGGTAGCCGTGCAGTTCACCCCAGCCGGTCACCAGCGCGGTGCCCTGGGCGGGCTTGAACTCGTCGAAGTCGCTGCCGTCGAGGATCCGGGCCAGCACCTCGCGCGGCTCGAACGTCGACGACGGGTCCGCGCCGGCCATGGCGAGCAGATCCTCGGCGTCGTACTTGGGCGGCTCGGGCGGGAACGAGCGCGGCGCCGGACCGCGCTTGCGCCAGTTGAAGCGGCGTACGCACTGCCGGGCCAGCCGCAGCCCGTCCCGCTCGTCCTCGGCGAGCTGGTCCGCCGGGCCGGTCACTCCCGCCGGCACCGTCGGCGCGCTGCGTACCTCGGGGGCGGGACGGCCGTTGGCGGTGGCGGAGCGTACCGGCTGCGGGTGGATCGTCAGCATCTTCGCGTGCCCGCGCACCATGATCGTGTAGTCGGAGAGCGCCGGCAGGTACGCCGCGTCCCCGGTCGTCGCCCCGAACACCACGCACACCGTCGGCACCCGGTCGGCGGTGAGCTGGCTGAGGTCGCGGGCGATCGCGCCGCCCGGCGGCGGGCCCGCCGGGGCGGCCGCGCCGGTCGACTCCACGAGGTTCACCAGCGGCAGGCGGTTCACCGACGCGATCCGGGCGGCCCGGCGGATCTTCTCCACCGTGTACGGGTTCACCGCGCCGCCCTCGACCGTCGGGTCGTTGGCGATGACCACGCACTCGACACCCTCGACGACGCCGATGCCGGTGACCACGCTCGCGCCGATCGGGAACTCCGAGCCCCACGCCGCGACCGGCGACAGCTCCAGGAACGGGCTGTCCTGGTCCAGCAGCATCTCCACGCGTTCGCGGGGCAGCAGCTTGCCGCGGGCGTGGTGCCGGGTGACCGACTTCTCCCCGCCGCCGGCCCGGGCCGCCTCCAGCGCCGTCTCCAGCTCGGTCAGCCGTTCCAGCATCGCGCTGCGGCTCGCCAGGTACGCGGGGGTGCGCGGGTCGATCGCGGTGTCCAGCACCGTCACGTCGTCACCCCGCTGCGCTGCACGCCCGCCACCTCGTTCAAAGCCCGCGCCCTCTCGACCGTCGTGGTGCCTCTCGACCACCTCGGTAACGAGCGGCTGACCGGGTGCGACACGGATCTTGTGGGGGCGGCTTTGTCGCCTGATCAGGTGGACGAACGGGCATCAAGCACGACAAAAGGCCGCCCCAGCGGGGCGGCCTCTCGTGATGTGTCGCAGATCAGACGCGGGCGCGGCGCGCCAGGCGCTCCGGGTCCAGGATGATCACGCTCTTGCCGTCGAGGCGCAGCCAGGCCCGCGAGGCGAAGTCGGCGAGGGCCTTGTTGACCGTCTCCCGGGAGGCGCCGACGAGCTGGGCGAGCTCCTCCTGGGTGAGGTCGTGCGTCACCCGCAGCACGCCGCCGTCGCGGGTGCCGAAGCGGCCGGCCATCTGCAGCAGGTTCTTCGCCACGCGGCCCGGTACGTCCGTGAAGATCAGGTCGGCGAGCGCGTCGTTCGTCCGGCGCAGCCTGCGCGCGAGCACCCGGAGCAGCTGCTCCGCGATCTCCGGGCGGTTGTTCAGCCAGGGCCGCAGCGACGACTTCTTCAGCCGGGCCAGGCGGGTGTCCGTCACCGCCGTGGCCGTTGCCGTGCGCGGGCCCGGGTCGAACAGCGACAGCTCGCCGAGCATGTCCGACGGGCCCATGATCGAGACAAGGTTCTGCCGGCCGTCCGCGGCCCGCCGACCGAGCTTGATCTTGCCGGAGAGAACGATGTAGAGGCTGTCACCCGCCTCGCCCTCGTTGAAGACGATGTCGCCCTTGCGGAACTCGATCGTCTCCATCTCCTTGGCGAGCGCCTCGGCCGCCTCCGGGTCCACACCCTGGAAGATCCCGCTGCGAGCCAGTACCTCATCCATCGCTGTACCTCCGAATACGCGCTTCGCCGCGCACGATCAGTCTAGGCGCACGCGGGCCGGAAACGGGCGGCACCCCTCGATCCAGATCTCGCAGCGTAACCACCACGGCCGCCAAGCCGGCCGAAATCCGTCGCTCTCGGTGAGCAGCGGTCGGCCGTTCGACGGTCGCGACGACTTGTCGCCCGACGGTATCGTCCGGATCGATGAATTCCCAGCCCTCGCCCCAGCGACCCGGTCTGTTCGGCCGGCCGATCCTGACCGTCACGCTCGTCGTGGCGGTCCTCGCCGGAGCTGGCCTCGGTGGCGTCGCGCTCGCCGACCGCGGCCCCGAGCGCGCCCCGGCCACCTGGCACGCCGCCCCCACGTCGGCGCGCGCCTCGGCGACGACCCCCGCGGCCGGCGACGTCCAGGACACCGCCGCGGAGGAGCCGGACACCATCACGTTCTCGGCCACGGGCGACATCATCATGGGCAGCGCGCCGAACAAGCTGCCCGCGAACAACGGCGAGGGCTTCTTCGACTCGGTCAAGCCCGGGCTCAAGTCCGACCTGGTCATGGGCAACCTCGAACAGCCACTCACCGGGGACACCGGCACGTCCAAGTGCGGCACGCCGCCGCGCGCCAACTGCTTCGCGTTCCGTTCGCCGCCCTCGTACGCCGGGCACCTCAAGGACGCCGGTTTCGAGCTGCTGAACACCGCGAACAACCACTCCAAGGACTTCGGTACGCAGGGCTACCGCAACACCGTGAAGGCGCTCGAGGGCGCGGGGCTCAAGCACACCGGGGCCGAGGGGCAGATCACGGTCGTCGAGGTCAAGGGCGTGAAGGTCGCGGTCGTGGGCTTCTCGCCGTACGCCGGTGCGAACAACCTGAACGACATCCCGGCGGCGAAGGCCGTGATCCAGGAGGCGACCGGGCAGGCCGACGTCGTGGTGGTGCAGGTGCACATGGGCGCCGAAGGCTCCGACAAGGGCCACGTGAAGCCCGGCAACGAGCTGTTCTTCGGGGAGAACCGGGGCGACCCGATCAAGTTCAGTCACGCGGTCGTCGACGCCGGCGCTGACGTGGTGGTCGGGCACGGGCCGCACGTGCTGCGGGGCATGCAGTTCTACAAGGGCAAGCTCATCGCGTACAGCCTGGGCAACTTCGCCGGCGGCGGGCGCACGCTCAGCCGCGGCGGCGTCCTCGGGTACGGCGGCATCCTGCGCGTCACGGTCACCAGGGACGGCACGTTCAAGAGCGGCAAGTTCCTGTCCACGGCGATGAACTCGGCAGGGCGTCCGACCCGGGACTCCGCGAACGAGCGGGGTCGCGCGCGCGTACGGGAGCTCTCCGCGGCCGACTTCGGGGACACCGCCGCCGAGATCGACGACAACGGGCTGATCTCCGCGCCGGCCTGATCCGCGTAGCGCCTGGTCATCGGGGCGGCATGCGGCGCGAGGCCTTCCGCGGCCGGGAATGTCGGTGGTGCGACGTACTCTTGCTCGCGTGAGTCGTCCCCTCGTCGCCGCACCCGCCGGTGCGGCCGTCCTCGCCCGGTCGGCCAAGCGATTCGCGGGGGAGACCCCCATCGGCCGCAAACGCCGGGCCCGCAAGATGGCCAAGGTGCTGGCCGAGACCCACCCCGACGCGCACTGCGAGCTCGACTTCACGACGCCGCTGCAGCTCGCCGTCGCCACGATCCTCTCGGCGCAGTGCACCGACAAGAAGGTCAACGAGGTCACCCCGACCGTCTTCGCCCGCTACCGGACGGCGGCCGACTACGCCGCCGCCGACCGGGCCGAGCTGGAGACGATTCTCAAGCCCACCGGCTTCTTCCGTGCCAAGACGGACTCGCTGATCAAGCTCGGCCAGGCCCTCATCGACCGGCACGACGGCGTCCTGCCCGGCACGCTCGACGAGCTCGTCGCGCTGCCCGGCATCGGCCGCAAGACCGCCAACGTGATCCTCGGCAACGCCTTCGACGTCCCCGGCATCACCGTCGACACCCACTTCCGCCGCCTGGTCAACCGCTTCGGCTGGGTCCAGGAGGAGGACCCGGTGAAGATCGAGTTCCAGGTGGCCGAGCTCATCGAGAAGCGCGACTGGACCATGCTGTCGCACCGCATCATCTTCCACGGCCGGCGCGTCTGCCACGCCCGCAAGCCGGCCTGCGGCGCCTGCACCCTCGCCACGATGTGCCCGTCGTACGGCACCGGACCCACCGAGGCGGCCCCGGCGGCCAAGCTGCTCAAGGGCCCCCGCGCCCGGGACCTGGCAGCGCAGGCGGGCGTCGACCCCGACCTCGTCCCGGCGGCCGCGGTCGTGGCACCGGAGGCCCCATGAGCCGTGACCTCGCGAGCCGCCCGGCGCCCCGACCGGCACTGGCCCGGTGGCTGACCCCACCGCTGGTGCTGCTCCTGGCCGCCTGCACGGCGACCGAGGTCACACCCGGCCCGGACGAGTCACCCGCGCCGTTCGCCGACTGCGCGTCGCTGACCGCTTCTTCCTCCGAGCCGGCGTCCGGGGGCGTGCCGGATCTGCCGGATCTCTCGCTGCCGTGCTTCACGGGCGGGGCTCCCGTGCGCCTCGCCGCCCTGCGCGGTCCGGCCGTCATCAACCTGTGGGGCTCCTGGTGCGCCCCCTGCCGCGAGGAACTCCCCCTCATCCAGGAGCTCGCCGACGCCACCGCCGGCCGGCTGCGGGTCATCGGGGTCGACACCCGGGACGACCGCGATGCCGGCGCTTCGTTCGCGTCCGACCACGGCGTCACCATGCCGACGCTCTACGACCGCGACCAGAAGCTGCTGACCGCGCTCGAGAAACTCCAGCTGCCGGTCACCGTGTTCCTCCGCGGGGACGGCAAACGCTTCGTCTACACCGGCGAGGCGCTCGACAAGCCGACCCTGGGCACCCTGGTGCGCGACCACACCGGCGTGACGGTGGCCGGGTGAGCGCGCCCGAGGGGCTGCCGGGCCCGCGTGATGTCGGCCGGGCGAGCGCGCCCGAGGGGCTGCCCGGGTGGTGGGAGCCGTTGCTGACCCGGGCCGCCTCCGCGCGGACCGAGGACTTCACCAGCCTGCGGACCCCGGCGAGCGGCGGGCGGGCGAGTGCTGTGCTCGTACTGCTGGGGGAGGAGCGTCCCGGCGAGCCGGACCTGCTCGTCCTGCAGCGCGCCGCGACCATGCGCAACCACGCGGGTCAGGCGGCCTTTCCCGGGGGTGCGGCCGATCCGGAGGATCGCGACGCGGCGGACACGGCGCTGCGCGAGGCGCGCGAGGAGGTCGGCCTGGACCCGGCAAGCGCGACCGTGCTGGCCACCCTGCCCGACCTGTACATCCCGGTCAGCCGGTTCGTGGTCACCCCCGTCCTGGCCTGGTGGCACGCCCCGCACCCGGTCCGGCCGATGGACCGGGCCGAGGTCGCCCACGTCGCCCGGCTGCCGGTGGCCGAGCTGGTCGACCCCGCCAACCGCATCCGGGTACGCCACCCCAGCGGCTGGGTCGGCCCGGCGTTCCAGGTCCGCGGGATGCTGGTGTGGGGATTCACCGCCGGGGTGATCTCCGCGCTGCTCGACATGGCCGGCTGGACCCGCCCCTGGCGCCCGGGGCCCATGATGGAGTTGCCCGACCCGCTGCTGCCCCACGGTTCCGTCCCGGCGTCCTCCGCGCCGGCCACCTCCGACGAGGTGGTGTCGTGACCGTCCCTTCTACCTTGAGCGAGTGCTTGTGGTCGATGGAATCCTGATCCTGCTCATGCTGGTCTTCGCGATCAGCGGATACCGGCAGGGTTTCGTCATCGGGGCGCTGTCCTTCGGCGGCTTCTTCAGCGGCGTGCTGATCGGCCTGCAGATCGGCCCGCTGATCGCCAACCAGTTCGCCGACGGCACGGTGCGGCTGGTCGTCTCGCTGGTCACCATCTTCGCGCTGGCGGTGCTCGGGCAGACCCTGGCCGGGTGGCTCGGCACCAAGCTGCGGCGCGCCATCGAGAGCCGCCCGATGCAGCGCCTCGACGACGCGGGCGGGGCGGTCGTGTCGCTGGTCGCCGTGCTGCTGGTGGCCTGGCTCATCGCCGTACCCCTCGGCTCGACGCCGTTCCCGGAGATCAACCGCCAGGTCCGCAGCAGCGCGATCCTCAACGGCATCAACACGCTCATGCCGGACGAGGCGCAGGCGCTGTCGGCCGGCCTGCGCGAGTCGCTCAACACCAACGGCTTCCCGGACGTCTTCGGCGGCCTGACCCGCACCAACGCCCGCGAGGTGGCCGCGCCCGACCCGGCGCTGGCGAAGAGCCAGGTCGTCATCAACTCCCGCAAGTCGGTCATCAAGGTCCTGGGTACGGCCCCGAGCTGCTCGCGGCGCATCGAAGGCTCGGGTTTCGTGTACGCCAACGAGCGGGTGATGACCAACGCGCACGTGGTCGCCGGCACCCGCCAGATCGAGGTGGAAACCCAGAACGCCGGCCGCCTCCAGGGCAAAGTCGTCGTGTACGACCCCCAGCGCGACCTCGCGGTCCTCTACGTACCGGGCCTGCGGGCGCCCACCATGCCGTTCGTCAGGAAGCCGGCGGGCACCGGCGCCAACGCGATCGTGCTGGGCTTCCCGCTCGACGGCCCGTACAACGCCCAGGGCGCCCGCGTCCGCGACGTCAGCAACATCACCGGCCCGGACATCTACGACTCGGGCAACGTGACCCGCGAGATCTACACGATCCGCGCGCTGGTGCAGAGCGGCAACAGCGGCGGCCCGCTCATCGCCCCGAACGGCGACGTCCTCGGCGTGATCTTCGCAGCGGCGGCGGACGACCGGAACGTGGGATTCGCACTGACGGCGGCGGAAGCGGCAAGCACGGCGCGGCTCGGCGTAGAACGCACGCGCGGCGTGAAGACGGGCGACTGCGCCTGACCGGGTCGGGCTGAGCGCGCTCGGCCCACACCCACCGCGGCCGTGATCGTGCGCTGACCGCGCCCGACTTCGCTCATGCGCGGTGGTCTGGCTCGCGCGTTGGTCTGGCTCGCGCGTTGGTCTGGCTCGCGCGTTGGTCTGGCTCGCGCGTTGGTCTGGCTCGCGCGTTGGTCTGGCTCGCGCGTTGGTCTGGCTCGCGCGTTGGTCTGGCTCGCACGTTGGTCTGGCTCGCACGTTGGTCCGGCTCGCGGGTTGCCGGGCTCGACTGCTGGTCTGGTCGGCGTGCCGGACCGGCGCGCTCTCCCGATCCGCTCGGCAGGTGCCGTCCTGCGCGACCACGCTGCTGGCCCGCCGGTCGACTGGTTCGGCTCAGCCGATTGCGGTGGACCGCCCGAGCCGGCCGGCTGCGCTCGCTTGGCAGAAGTTCGCAGGACGGGTCGCGTTGGCCGGCTGGGCCTGGCTTGGCCGATTTCGCTGGACCGGTCGCGTTGACCGGCCGGCCCGGCTGACCTGGCCGACTGCGCTTGGCGGGCCGCCGGCGCTGCCCGGCTCCCGGTCGAGGTGGCGGATGGCGGGCAGGCGGACGCGGTCCGTGACTCCGGATGCCGGCAGCTGCCGCGGGCGTCAGGTGATGTGGGCGAAGCGGCGGATCGTCAGGATCGTTGCCAGCACCGACACCAGGAACAACGCAGCCGCCGCCCACCAGCCGTGCGAGGACTCCGCCGCGCCCGCGTCGCCGTTGGTTATGGCCGCTCCGGCGTTGGAGCCCGGCACCTGCGGTACGCGGTTCCTGCCGGTCGTGTTCGGGGCCGACTGCGCCTGGCCCGAGGTCGGGGCGCTGCCGAAGCGGGAGATGCCCGGGGAGGCCGTGGTGTCCAGCGGGTTGCGGAGGACCGTGGGGACCTCGGCGGTCAGCGCGCCGGTCGGGTCGATCATGCCGAAGCCGTACTCGCTGTCGCGGCCGGCCGGGCCCCGGTCCTTGGCGGTACGGATGATCCGGTTGACCACTTCGCCCGCCGACATCGTGGGCCAGCGGGAGCGGATCAGGGCTGCCGTGGCGGAGACCATCGGGGCCGCGAAACTGGTGCCCTGGACGCGCCAGTAGCCGTCCGGGCTGGCGCCGTACAGCTCGGTGGCCGGCGCCGTGACGACCGTTTCCTTGCCCGTGATCGAGCCGGACCAGAGGACGTCGCCGTCCTTCTCCATGCCGGCGACGGCGATCACGCCCGGTTCGCGGGCCGGGTACCAGACCCCCGACGACGTGGAGGAGCCGGCGTTGCCGGTGCAGGCGACCACGACCACGTCCTTGGCGAACGCGTAGTCGAGGGCGGCCGCGAGGGCCGGGCTGCTGCCGTTGCCGCCGAGGGACAGGTTGATCACCCGGGCGCCCTTGTCGACCGCCCAGCGGACGCCACGGGCGACGATCATCGCGTCGTCGTACTTGTTCTCGCGGTCCAGCACGCGCACCGGGAGGATCTTCGCCTTGGGGGCGATGCCGACGACGCCGTCGGTGTCGTCGTTGCGCCCGGCGATGATCGCGGAGACCGTGGTGCCGTGCCCGACGAGGTCGGTGTCGCCGTCGCCCTGGGGGTCGACCAGGTCGAGGCCCTTGAGCACCTGGCCGCGCAGGTCGGGGTGGTCGGAGTCGACGCCGGAATCGATGACGGCGACGGTGACGCCCTCGCCGGTCGAGTAGGTCCAGGCGCCGGCGACGTTGAGCGTCTTGAGGTGCCACTGCTCGGAGCGGACCGAGTCGCCGAGCAGAGGCTCGGGCGCGGTGACCGGCCCGGCCAGCGCCCCCACCCCAGCCGAAGAGGCCGCGGAAGACGCCGAGTGAGCAGCGGAGGCAGGGAAGGTGAAAGCCGGAGCGGCGGTCAGGCCGACGGCAACGCATGCCGCAGTGACTCGTACGGCAAGTCTCACCAACGCGCACCACCGCGGACCGGGCACGGCGCGAGGAGGCCGCGCCGGGGTCGGCGGGACACGGGCGGTGCTTCGCTCTCAGCTCTCACGGACGGCCAGCTCTCACGAACACGGTGCCATTGGCGATGCGGGACGGTCGATGGTGGGAGATTACTCCGAATAGGGTCCTCGATGCTCGGGTCTGTGGATGCCGATCGCACGGCCGGTACGTCTGTGCTGGTGGCGCCTCAGAACGGGGGCAGATGTGACAGCTGGATGAGCCGTACGCCCTCACGGCGCGTGACGAGGCGGCCACGTCCCGGCGGCATGAGGGTCGGGCGGACGGGGCCGATGAGCGCTCCCTCGTCCGACGGGCCGCTCATCACCAGGCCCGGCGAGGACAGCTCGCGCAGCCGCTGGATCACCGGGTCGTACATGGCCCGGCTGGCACCACCGGCGCGACGCGTGACGATCAGGTGCAGGCCCACGTCACGGGCCTGCGGGAGGTACTCGAGGATCGGCTGCAGCGGGTTCGTCGGCGCGGACGCGATCAGGTCGTAGTCGTCGACCAGCACGAACAGCTCGGGGCCGTTCCACCACGAGCGTTCCCGCAGCTGCTGCGCGGTCACGTCGGGGCCGGGCAGGCGGCGTTCCATGTACCCGGCGACGGATTCCATCAGCTCCAGCGTCTTCTGGGCCTGGATGCCGTACCCGATGCGGTGGTCGGTCTCCGGCAGGTCCATGAGGCTGCGCCGGTAGTCGACCAGGATGATCCGCGCCTCGGTGGGCTGGAACCGGTGGGTGATCGTCGTGGCCAGGGCCCGCAGGAACGACGACTTGCCGCACTCGGCGTCGCCGAAGAGCAGGAAGTGCGGGTCGCTCGCGAAGTCGATCTCGACGGGCTGCAGGTCGGACTCGGCGATGCCGATCGGCAGGCGCAGGCCGGTGGAGCGGTCCAGGTCGATGTCCGCGTACGGCAGCGACGGCGGCAGCAACCGCACCCGCGGCGCGACCGGTCCGCTCCAGTTGGTCGCGATCATCTTGACGAGCTCGGCGGACTCGGCGTTGGTCAGCTCCGGCCGTACGGTCAGGAAGTGCAGGGCCTTGTTCTTGTCGGTCGGGTGCTCGACGAGGCCGCGGCCGGGCTTCTCCGGCACGTTGATCGCCTGCCGCCGGTTGATCGAGGAGTCGGTGGGGTCGCCGAGGCGCAGCTCCACCTTGGAGCCGAAGAGGTCGCGGATCGCCGGCCGGTAGTCCATCCAGCGCGGGGCGCTGGTGACGACGTGGATGCCGTACGACAGGCCCCGGGTCGCGATGTCGGTGACCACGCCCTCGAGCTCCTCGTAGTCCTTGCGCAGCGTGGTCCAGCCGTCGATCACGAGGAACACGTCGCCGAACGGGTCGCTGTCCGCGCCGGTGCCGAGACCCGCCTGGGCCGCGCGCCGCCGCCGATAAGAGCCCATGGAGTCGACGCCGAGCTCGCCGAAGAGCCGTTCCCGCTCGGCGAGCAGCGTGGAGACCTCGCCGACCGTGCGCCGGACGCCCACCGCGTCGAGGCGCTGGTACACGCCGCCGACGTGCGGCAGGTCCCGTAGCGTGGTGAGCGAGCCGCCGCCGAAGTCGAGGCAGTAGACCTGCACCTCGGCGGGGGTGTGGGTCAGCGCGAGCCCGCAGACGAGCGACCGCAGCGCCGTCGACTTGCCGGACTGGGCGCCGCCGACGACCGCCACGTGGCCCGCGCTGCCGCCGAGCTGCAGCCACATGACGTCGCGCAGCTGCTCGCGCGGCTTGTCGATCAGCGCGATCGGCACCTGCAGCGCGCCGTGCAGCTCGGGGTTGGCGAACGCCAGGCCGCGGACCGGGTCGGCGGTGACCGGGCCGAGCAGCTCGTCGAGGGACGCCGACGTGTTCAGCGGCGGCAGCCACACCTGGTGCGCGGGCGGGCCCTGGCCGTTGAGCCGGTCGACCATCACGTCGAGCAGGCTGTCGCCGGTCTGGGTGTCCTCCGGCTTGGGCTGCACGGGCTTGACCGGCTTGGGCGCCGGCACGTAGTGCGTCGAGTAGGACAGGATCTGCGGTGCGGCGCCGTCGCGGGTCGCGCCGGGACCGCCGATGCCGGCTTTCCGGAAGACCCCCGACACGTACGCGGCCTTGAAGCGTACGAGCGGCTCGGTGCCGAACTTGAGGTAGCCGTGACCGGGCGAGCGGGGCAGCTCGTACGCGTCCGGCACGCCCAGCACCGCGCGCGACTCCAGGGCGGAGAAGGTTCGCAGGCCGATCCGGTACGACAGGTGGGTGTCGAGCCCGCGCAGCCGCCCCTCCTCGAGCCGCTGGCTGGCGAGCAGCAGGTGCACGCCGAGCGAGCGGCCCAGCCGTCCGATCTGGACGAACAGGTCGATGAAGTCAGGCTTGGCGGACAGCAGCTCGGAGAACTCGTCGCAGACCACCAGCAGCGACGGCAGCGGCGGCAGGGCGGCACCGCCCGCCCGGGCCTTCTCGTAGTCGCGCAGGCTCGCGTAGTTGCCCGCCTTGCGCAGCAGCTCCTGGCGGCGGATCAGCTCGCCGTCGATCGCGTCCACCATGCGGTCGACGAGGGGGAGCTCGTCGGCGAGGTTGGTGATGACGGCGGCGGTGTGCGGCAGCCGGTCGAGCGAGGAGAACGTCGCGCCGCCCTTGAAGTCGACGAGGACGAAGTTGAGCATCTCCGACGAGTGCGTGGCGGCGAGGGCGAGCACGAGCGTGCGTAGCAGTTCCGACTTGCCGGAGCCGGTGGCGCCGATCAGCAGGCCGTGCGGGCCCATGCCGTCCTGCGCGGACTCCTTGAGGTCGAGCTCGATCGCGGAGCCGTCGGCGCCCAGGCCGATCGGCACGCGGAGCTTGTCCCGGTTGGGCCGGGGCAGCCAGGCCCGGCTGACGCTGAACGACTCCGGGTCGCCGAGGTTGAGCAGCTCGGCCAGGCCCATCTCGGTGGCCAGCGGGGTGTCGGCCGACTTCGACATCGCGGCGAGCCGCAGCGGCGCGAGGCGGCGCGCGACCGCCTCGGCCTCCGCCTCGCTGAGCCGGTCGGGGGTGCCGACCTCGGCGGCGTGGTCCATCGCGTACGTGTGCAGCTCGCGCCGGACGCCGGTGGCCTTCACCTCCAGCACCAGCAGCGACCTGTCGAGCAGCCGCGGCGGTACGTCGTCGAGGTCGAGCACGGTGACACCGTCGATGCCGTCGTCGAGCTGCGTGGCGCCCTTGAGGTCGGCGCCGTCGAGCACGATCACGACGTGTGGGCCGCTGGTGCTCACGCCGGCCGGGTTGAACCGCGGCCGGTTGCCGATCACGTCCTCGAGCAGCTTCTCCAGGTCGGGGCCGGCGCTGGCGACCAGGCGCACCTGGCCGAGGCGGTCGGTGCGGGACGGGTGCAGGTTGTGCGGGAGCCACTTGACCCACTCCCAGGCGGCCCGGCGTTCCGGTCCCGCGCAGACGGCGATGATCAGGTCGTCCGGGGCGTGGAAGACGGCGAGCTGGGCCAGCACCGCGCGGGTCAGGGCGCGGGCGTCGGCCTCCGCGCCGGCGCCGTTGCCGCGCATGAACACCCGGGCGAATCCGCGCAGCGACACGGCGACCGGCAGATCCGGCACCACCGAGTACGCATCCAGGAACCGGCGCAGGGCCCCGGCGGTCATCGGCTCGAGGTCCTCGAGCGGCCGGGTCACCGGCGGGATCAGGGGCGTGGCCAGCGTCTGCGGCCCGACGGCGAGGCGTACGACGCCGAAGTCGGGGTCGGCGGACCGGCGCTCCCACACGCGGTAGCTGCCCGCGGTGGACCACAGCTGGGTGGGGTCGGGGTGCCGGTAGTAGAGGCCGGTGCGTTGCCTGGTGGCGGTGTCGCGGACCCGGCGGCGCAGGCTGGCGAGGTGCCGCAGGTATTCGCGCCGGGCCGCCATCATCTCGGCCTTCTTGGGTGAGCCGCCGCTGCCGAACGAGGTGGCGAGCATCGCCAGGGACGAGACGCCGAACAGGCCACCGATCACATAGGACATGGAGCCGCCGCTGCCGCGGCCCATCATCATGGCCATGGCGACGGAGCCGCCGAGCATGGGCAGCACCATGAAGGCCTGCTGCCAGCGGCCGCCGACCGCCTGCGGGATCTCGGGCGGCGGATCGACCGCGAGCTCGCCGGTCGGGATCTCGGGCGCCGGGCGACGCGCGGCCCGCTTGATCACCACCGTGCTCATGAAGAACTGTCCCTTTCCTCACCCGCTATGACCTTTGCTCAGTTTGTCCACTGAGGCCTTCGCGGCTCCCCCGTCCGCGGTCCGACCGACCGGTCACCGCGCGAGGCCCAGGATAGGTAAAGTCCCCTGCGTTCCGCAGCCTCCCGTCCGACCGCCCCGCCCTCCACCCTAAGGTCGGACTGAAGGCTCACCCCTGTCGATGGGAAATACGGCATGAGCGTCGGGTTGGCCCGGGTCACCATCAGCGCGCCCTCGCGCCGCGTCGATGTGGCGCTGCCCGAGCACGTCCCGCTCGCCGAGTTGCTGCCCGAGGTTCTGCGGCACGCGGGCGAAGGGCTGGCCGACGACGGCGAGAAGCACGGCGGCTGGGTGCTGCGCCGCACCGACGGCGTGGCGCTGGCCACTGCGCAGGGTCTCTTCTCGCAGGGCGTTCGCGACGGCGAGGTGCTGCACCTCGTCCCGGCCCGCGAGCAGTGGCCGGAGCTGGAGTACGACGACGTCGTCGAGGCGATCGCCGAGGGCGCACGGCGGCGCGGCACGATCTGGTCACCGGCGTCCACCCGCACGGCGACGCTGTCCGGCGCGGCGGTGCTGCTCTCGCTGGGGCTGATCGCCGTGCTCATGGCCGGTCCCGGGTGGGACGGCGCGGCCTACGTCGGCCTCGGCGTGGGACTGCTGCTGTCGCTCGCGGGCATCACCGCCTCCCGGGCGTACGGGGACGCGCGCGCCGGAGCGGCCCTGGGCGGCCTCGCCCTGCCGTACGCGTTCGCCGGCGGCGCCGTGCTGGTGAGTTCCGGTGCGGCGGACCGGGCCGGCGTCTTCCCGCTGCTGCCGTGGCTGGGCGGTCCGGAGCTCCTGGCCGGCTCGGTGGCGTTGCTGCTGCTCGCGGCCCTGGGTGGCGTCGGTGTGGCCGCCTCGCTGCGGATCTTCGCCGCGGGCGTGACGGCCGGCCTGCTCGGCGCGCTCACGGCGCTGGTCGGCTTCCTGACCTCGGCCGCGGGCGCCGCCGCAGTGCTCATCTCGGCCCTCGTGTGCGGCATCGGGATCATCCCGCTGCTGGCCATCCGGTTCGGCAAGATGCCCACCCCGCCGGTGAGCCTGCCCACGGGCAGCGACGCCGAGCAGGGCTTCACCGGCGCCCGTAACACGGCCCTCGACGCGGCCCGTGAGCTCCCCGACCGGGCGCGGGTCTTCGCCGCCGTGAGCCGTACGGAGGAGCTGCTCACCGGCATGCTGATCGGGCACGCCGCGCTGGCGGGGGTCGCGTTCGTGGTGCTGGCCTCGTCCGGCGGCCTCGCGGCCCGGATCCTCATGGGGCTGGCGATCGCCGCGCTGCTGCTGCGGTCGCGGCTGTTCGTCACGCTGCGCCAGCGCCTTCCGCTGATCACCGCGGGCCTGTTCGGCCTGTTCACGCTCGGCGTCGACCTGCTGTGGGGCGCGGGCGCGACGATGCTGCTCGGCCTCAGCGTGGTGGGCCTGCTGCTGGCGATGGCCACGGTGGCCGCCGGTGCCACCTGGTCGCGGCGGGCCCCATCGCCGTACCTGGGGCGTGCGGCGGATCTGCTGGACAGCCTGGCGGTGATCTCGGTGATCCCGGTGGCGTGCTCGGTGGTCGGCCTCTACGGCCTCGTGAGCAACATCAGCATCTGACCCGCCCGCGGCGGCGCGGCTGCCGGAAAAGCACGACGGCCGAGCAAAAGCTCGGCCGTCGGTGAGTGTCGGAATGCCGTCAGTGGCCTTCGTCGTGGTGCTCGGCGGCCTCGGCCCGCTTGAAGGAGGCCCGGATCTCGTCCTCGGCCTCCACCCGGCCGACCCACGTCGCGCCCTCGACCGACTTGCCCGGCTCCAGGTCCTTGTAGACCGTGAAGAAGTGCTGGATCTCCATCCGGTCGAACTCGCCCAGGTGGTGGATGTCGCGCAGGTGCTCCTGCCGCGGGTCCTCGTAGGGCACGCAGAGGACCTTGTCGTCACGGCCCTTCTCGTCGGTCATCCGGTACATGCCGATCGCGCGGGCCCGCACGAGGCAGCCCGGGAACGTCGGCTCCTGGATGAGCACGAGCGCGTCCAGCGGGTCGCCGTCCTGCCCGAGGGTGCCCTCGATGTACCCGTAGTCGGCCGGGTACTGCGTCGCGGTGAAGAGCGTCCGGTCGAGCCGGATGCGGCCGGTCTTGTGATCGACCTCGTACTTGTTCCGCTGGCCCTTCGGGATCTCAACCAAAACGTCGAAATCCATCGTTCGCTCCCTTGTTCGCCCCGGCTGAAGACCGGCTGTGCCGGCGACGGAGCGGGGGCTGCCCCTCGAGCCCCACAGGATCCGTGCGCGCCGGTGTGCCGGATGTCAGTAGTCTCCCCTAAGTCTGACGCCATGTACGGAGGAGGGGCGCGTGGGGAGGCAAGATTCACAGAACACTCCTGAGTACGACGGCGTGTCGCAGCACCAGGACGACGGTTTTGCGGTAGGGCGACCTGATCAGGCACCCAGTGTGCCGATTGCCCCCCGCCCGACCGGTCACACGTACGGCCGGGCGTCCGTTCCCGTGAATGACGCACAACGACCCCAGCCTTCCCCGCCGCCCCAGCCCCCGGCCGGACCCGCGGATGAGCCCGGCGGCCCCGTCCGCGGCGTCGCGGAACCGCAGAGCGGGGGTGCGCCAGCGGCGGAGCCGGCAACCCGGCGCTCGCGGCGTACCTTCCTTCTTTCCGGTCTGTCGGTCCTGGTTCTGGCCGTGCTGCTGGCGGTGACGCTGGTCGTGCGGCCGGGGCCGGTGGACGGCTGGCTGTCGTCCGCTCCGACGACCCCGCCCCCGAGCATTCCGGCGCCCGACCCCACGCCGACGCCCGTGCTGCTCGCCGCGCCCACCGACGGCACCGCCCCGACGGCCGAGGGGGTCAAGGCGGCGATCGGGCCGCTGGTGACCGCGCCCGCGCTGGGCCCGCAGGTGAACGTCTCGGTGGTGGACGCGGCGACCGGCACCTCCCTGTACGAGCGCAACGCCGACACGATGACCACGCCCGCCTCCACCACGAAGGTCCTGACCGCCGCGACCGTGCTGGCCGCGCGCGGTCCCGCCTACCGGCTCACCACCCGGGCCGTGGCCGGGAACGCGCCGGGCGAGGTCGTGCTCGTGGGCGGCGGCGATCCCACGCTGTCGGTCGACGCCGACGGCCAGTTCCCGGGCGCGGCCCGGCTCGACAAGCTCGCCGCGCAGGTCAAGAAGGCCCTCGGTGGCGCCGAACCGGCCAAGGTCGTGATCGACACCTCCCTGTACGCGGGCAAGGAAACGGCGGTCGGCTGGGACGGCGACGTCATCGGCGGGGGCCAGGTCGCCCGGATCCAGGCGCTGATGACCAACGCGGGCCGCATCGAGCCCGTGCACCACGAGTTCGGCGGCGACCCGCGGTTCAGCGACCCGGCGCTGGCCGCCGGCAAGGCGTTCGCCCGGCGGCTGGGCGTCCCGACCGGCACAGTCACCCGTGGCAAGGCGCCGGCCGCTCCGGCGCCGACGGCCTCCTCCGCGCCCACCACCACGGTCGTTCCGGGGGCCGAGCTGGGCAAGGTGCAGTCGCCGCCGCTCGTGCACGTCATCGACTGGATGCTGCAGCAGAGCGACAACGTGATCGCCGAGGCCATGGGCCGGCAGGTCGCGCTCGCCGCGGGCGGGGAAGCGTCGTTCGACGGCGCCGCCAAGGCCATGGTCGCCAAGCTTGCCGAGCTCGGGCTGCCGGCCGACGAGGCCAACCTGTACGACGCCAGCGGCCTGTCCCGCCACAACGGCATCAGCCCGAAGCTGCTCACCGACGTGCTCACGCTGGCCGCCGGCGGCAAGCACCCCGAGCTGAGCAGCCTCTTCGGCGGCCTGCCGGTGGCCGGCTGGTCGGGCACGCTGCGCACGCGGTTCGCCACGCCCGCGCCCAACCGGGTGGGCCAGGGGCTGGTCCGCGCCAAGACCGGCTCGCTCACCGGCGTCAACACGATCTCGGGCCAGGTGGTCACCCGGGACGGCCGGCTGCTGGTCTTCGCGATCATGGCGGATGCCACAGGCGCGTCCGGCGCGGCCCGCCAGGCCCTCGACAAGATCGCGGCCAAGCTGGTCACCTGCGGCTGCCAGTAGGGGATTTCTCAGGGTGGGTGGCTGGTCATCCGCGGGTACGGTGGTCAGCATGGCGCAGTTCGTTGACTGGGATCTGGCCGCCGCCACCGCGGGCGCGCTGTCGAAATCCGGCCCCGCGGTGTCCTACGAGGAAGCCATGCAGGTGGTCGCCCAGCTGCGCGAGCTCACCGACGAGGCGCGCAGCCACGTCGCCGCGTACACCGGGCTGACCCCGCAGGTCGAGGGCCCGCCGGTGCGGGTCGTGGACCGCAAGGACTGGGCCGCGGTGAACATCGCCGGCCTCAAGGAAGTCATCATCCCGCTGGTCAGCCGCCTCTCCGGGGACCGGCAGCCCGGCGCGCTCACCGACGCGATCGGCTCCCGGGTCACCGGCGTGCAGGCCGGCACGGTGCTGGCGTACCTGTCCGGCCGGGTCCTCGGTCAGTACGAGGTCTTCTCCGCCGAGCCGGGCCAGCTGCTGCTCAACGCCCCGAACATCGTCGAGGTGGAGCGCAAGCTGGGCGCCGACCCGCGTGACTTCCGGCTCTGGGTGTGCCTGCACGAGGTCACCCACCTCACCCAGTTCCAGGCGGTGCCGTGGATGCGCGGCTACTTCCTCGGCGAGGTCCAGGCGTTCGTCGACGCCTCGCAGAGCGGCGAGCACATCCTGGAGCGCCTGCGCCGCGGCGTGGCCACGCTGTCCGACGCGCTGCGTGACCCCGACAGCCGCTCCTCGGTGCTCGACATCGTGCAGACCCCGGCGCAGAAGGCCGTGCTCGACCGCCTCACGGCCCTGATGACGCTGCTGGAGGGGCACGCCGAGTTCGTCATGGACGGCGTGGGACCCGAGGTCATCCCGTCCGTGGACGCCATCCGCGCCAAGTTCAACCAGCGCCGCGAGAGCGGCAACCCGCTCGAGAAGGCCATCCGCCGGCTGCTCGGCATCGAGGTCAAGATGCGCCAGTACGCGGAGGGCCGCAAGTTCGTGCACGGCGTCGTGGAGCGGGTCGGTATGACCGGCTTCAACAAGATCTTCAGCTCGCCGCTGACCCTGCCCCGGCTCGAGGAGCTGGGCGACCCCGACGCGTGGGTGGCCCGGGTGCACGGCCCGGTCGGTCTCGCCTCGTAACGAGCGTCGTGGCGCGCATCCCGCCGCCGGTGGCGACCGTCCGCGCGGCGGTCCGCGCGGCGCTGACGGGTCTCCCGGGACCGGTTCTGGTCGCGTGCTCCGGCGGCGCCGACTCGCTCGCGCTGGCAGCCGCAGCGGCGTTCACGGGTCCGCGCGTGGGCGTGCCGGTCGGCCTTGTCACGGTCGATCACCAGCTCCAGGAAGGCTCGGCCGCACGGGCTCTCGCCGTGGCCGAGTGGGCGCGGTCGGCGGGCATGGCGCCGGTGGAGGTGGCGACCGTGGCGGTCGGCGGGCGGACCGGTGGACCGGAGGCCGCGGCGCGCGAGGCCAGATACGAGGCCCTTTGCTCCGTGGCGGAGCAAACCGGTGCGGCGGCCGTGCTGCTCGGTCACACCCGCGACGACCAGGCCGAGACCGTGCTGCTGGCGCTGGCCCGGGGCGCCGGGCCGCGGGGAGTGGCGGGGATGCCGTACCGCCGGGGGATCTTCGTCCGCCCGCTCCTGGACGTCGCGCGGGCCGACACCCGCAAGGCCTGCGCCGCGCTGGGCCTCGCGACCTGGGACGACCCGCACAACACCGATGACGCGTACGCCCGTTCGCGGGTGCGCGCCGCCGCGTTGCCGGCCCTGGTGACCGCCCTCGGCCCGGCGGTGGTGGCCAATCTCGCCCGTACGGCGTCCCTGGTCGCCGCCGACGTCGCCTACCTGGATGCCATCGCCGCCGAGGCCCTGAGTTCGGTCCGCTCGGACCACGGGCTGTCGGTGGCGGCCCTGCGCGAGCTGCCGGAGGCGATCCGCGGCCGGGTGCTGCACGCCTGGGTCCGGGAGCTGGGGGCGCCGGGAACGGCGCTGTCCCACCGGCACGTGGCGGCGCTCGACGCGCTCGTCACCGGCTGGCACGGTCAGGGACCGGCCGCGTTGCCGGGCGGGATCCACGTGGCCCGCCGAGCGGGTGACCTTGTGCGGACCGATCTGTGACAGTTGTCACTGAGTGTGCCGGTGACCCGGTCGTCCGGGGCGAATTTGCCCCATAACCAGCGCTTGTCCGGGCACCGACCGCTGCCCCCGGGGGCGGATCGCTGCTCGCATACGGCAGGCTAGGCGCATGGCAGACGGCTCCTGGTACGACGCCGACATCGACCGCGTGATCATCTCCGAGGAGCAGATCCGCGAGAAGACCGAAGAGCTGGCCAAGCAGGTCGCCGCCGACTACGCGGACGCCGAGGGCGGCGTGCTGCTGGTCTGCGTGCTCAAGGGCGCGGTCATGTTCATGGCGGACTTCGCGCGTGCGCTGGGCCGGCAGGGTCCCCCTTGCGAGATGGAGTTCATGGCCGTCTCGTCGTACGGCTCCGGCACCACGTCCTCCGGGGTGGTGCGCATCCTGAAGGACCTGGACCGCGACATCGCCGGCCGGCACGTGGTCATCGTCGAGGACATCGTCGACTCCGGCCTGACGCTGTCCTGGCTGATGAAGTACCTGCGGTCCCGCTCGCCGGAGAGCGTCGAGGTGGTGGCGCTGTTCCGCAAGCCGGACGCCATCAAGGTGCCCGTGCCGACCAAGTACGTCGGCTTCGACATCCCGAGCGAATTCGTGGTCGGCTACGGCCTCGACTTCTCGGAGCGCTACCGCGAGGTGCCCTACGTGGGAGTGCTCAAGCCCGAGGTGTACGCCCGTAGCTGAACGGTCTCCCAGCCGACTCTCAGGAATCGGGTGAACGGCCCGGTTGCGAGGAGTATTGTCCGACTTTGCGGCGATTCTCGGCCACCGGAAACGTGAACTGCCGGCGACGACAGGGTTCCGGCGGGCCGGGCTGACGCATTCGGAACACGCACCCACGGTGTACCGTCGAGTGACCGATGGCGCAGTGTCACGAGCGCCGGAGGGGTCGGGTCGGTGACGCAAGGGCCCACGGGGTTTACCCCCGTCCCTTGAGGTTATCGATCCGGCAGTGTTCCCGTGACCCGGGCGCCCAGCCGGCGACCGGTGGCGGGGACCACGTCAACCCAGGTGACCAGGACGCCGATCAGGAGGGTCCGGGCGCATCGGCGCCCGACAAAAGTATGGAACGTACGCGTTTCTTCCGCCGCCCGGTGGTCTGGATCATTCTGGTGATCATCGGTGCTATTGCGCTGAGCTCATTCTTCACCAGTGGTCCGAGCTACCAGCGAGTCGATACTTCCGTCGTCCTCGAGCGACTCAACCAGCCCGGCATCAAGAAGGTCGTCCAGGAGGACAAGGAGCAGACGCTCCAGCTCGAACTGGCGGCCCCCGAGCGGTTCGACGGCAAGACCACGGACAAGATCGAGACCCAGTATCCGTACGAGCTGACGGACGAGATCTGGAACGACGTCCAGCAGGCGAAGACCCAGGGCCGGATCACCGGCACGGTCGACGCCACGGTCTCCGGCGACAGCATTCTGCTGAGCCTGCTCGTCAACCTGCTGCCGATCGCGATCCTCGTGATCCTGCTGCTGCTGTTCATGTCGCAGATGCAGGGCGGCGGCTCCCGCGTCCTCAACTTCGGCAAGTCCAAGGCCAAGATGCTGACCAAGGACATGCCCAAGACGACGTTCGCCGATGTGGCGGGCGCCGACGAGGCCGTCGAGGAGCTCCAGGAGATCAAGGACTTCCTGCAGAACCCGGCGAAGTACCAGGCCCTCGGCGCCAAGATCCCGAAGGGCGTGCTGCTGTTCGGCCAGCCCGGTACGGGTAAGACGCTGCTGGCCCGCGCGGTCGCCGGCGAGGCCGGGGTGCCGTTCTACTCGATCTCGGGTTCGGACTTCGTCGAGATGTTCGTCGGTGTCGGCGCGAGCCGCGTCCGCGACCTCTTCGAGCAGGCCAAGGCGAACGCGCCGGCCATCGTCTTCGTCGACGAGATCGACGCCGTCGGCCGCCACCGCGGCGCCGGCATGGGCGGCGGTCACGACGAGCGCGAGCAGACGCTGAACCAGCTCCTCGTCGAGATGGACGGCTTCGACACCAAGGGCGGCGTCATCCTCATCGCCGCCACGAACCGCCCCGACATCCTCGACCCGGCGCTGCTGCGTCCCGGCCGCTTCGACCGGCAGATCCCGGTCGACAACCCGGACATGGAGGGCCGCCGCGCCATCCTGCGGGTGCACGCCAAGGGCAAACCGTTCACGCCGGACGTCGACCTCGACTCGGTGGCCCGGCGCACGCCCGGCTTCTCCGGCGCTGACTTGGCCAACGTCATCAACGAGGCTGCGCTGCTGACCGCCCGCAACGACAAGCGGGCGATCTCCAACTACTACCTCGAAGAGGCGATCGACCGGGTCATCGCCGGCCCCGAGCGGCGCTCCCGGGCGATGAGCGACAACGAGAAGAAGATCACCGCGTACCACGAGGGTGGGCATGCGCTGGTGGCGTACGCGCTGCCGCACTCGGCCCCGGTGCACAAGGTGACGATCCTGCCGCGTGGCCGCTCGCTCGGGCACACGCTGGTCCTGCCGACCGAGGACAAGTACACCCAGACCCGCGCCGAGATGATCGACACCCTGGCGTACGCGCTGGGCGGCCGGGCCGCGGAGGAGCTCGTCTTCCACGAGCCCACCACGGGCGCCGGCAACGACATCGAGAAGGCGTCCGGCCTGGCCCGCGCCATGGTCACCCAGTACGGCATGAGCTCCAAGCTGGGTGCGGTCAAGTACGGCTCGAACAACGACGAGCCGTTCCTGGGCCGCTCGATGGGCCACGAACGCGACTACTCCGACGCGGTCGCCGCCGAGATCGACTCCGAGGTGCGCGCGCTCATCGAACTGGCGCACGACGAGGCCTGGGAGATCCTGGTCGAGTACCGCGAGGTGCTCGATGCCATGGTCCTGGAGCTGATGGAGAAGGAAACCATCACCCAGCAGGACATGGACCGCATCTGCGCCCGGGTGCAGAAGCGCGCGCCGATGTCGCCGTTCAACGGCTTCGGCAAGCGGCTGCCCTCCGAGGCACCCCCGGTCCTCACCCCGGCCGAGCGCGAGAAGCTCAAGGCGCAGGCCGAGGCCGACGGGCAGATCGCGGTCGGCGGCGGGAGCGCCACCGCGTCGGACATGAACCCGAACGGCAACGTGGAGGGGCACTGATCACCGACGCCAGCTCGACGGAGCCAGCAGACTCCGACGACGAGCTCGACTACCTCGCCGCGCGTCTGGTCGACGGCAAGCTCACCGGCTCCCCGGTCGAGCAGGCCGTCGACCTGGCCCGCATCGAGAAAGCGGTCCGGGAGATCCTCCTCGCCATCGGTGAGGACCCGGACCGCGACGGTCTCCAGCGCACCCCGTCCCGGGTGGCCCGGGCGTACGCCGAACTCTTCGCCGGCCTGCGCGTCGACCCGGCCAAGGTCCTCACCACGACGTTCGAGGCCAACCACGAGGAGCTCGTGCTGGTCCGCGACATCGAGGTGATGAGCCTCTGCGAGCACCACCTCCTGCCCTTCCGCGGCGTGGCCCACATCGGCTACATCCCGGGCGTCGACGGCCGCATCACCGGCCTGTCGAAACTGGCCCGCCTCGTCGAGGTCTTCGCCCGCCGCCCCCAGGTCCAGGAACGTCTCACCTCCCAGATCGCCGACCTCCTCATGGCCAAACTCGACCCACGCGGCGCGATCGTCGTCCTGGAGTGCGAGCACATGTGCATGGAGATGCGCGGCATCCGCAAAGCGGGCGCGCGCACGGTGACGTCGGCGGTCCGGGGAGCGTTCCAGAGCGACGGCAAGGTACGCGCCGAGGCGATGGCTTTGATAAACGCCCGCTGAGGCCCTCCCGGCCGGGTAGCTTGGGCCGGGCCTGGTGTCTCGGGCGGAGCGCGGGCGGAGCCTGGCAGGCGCGACCTGTCCTGGCGGGGCTGAGCCTGGCGTGGCCCGAGCTTGGCGGGGGCTGAGCCTGGCAGGGCCTGGTTTGGCGGGGGCCGAGCCTGACGGGCCGGGCCTGGCGGGGACCGCCGGCGGTCGCCCCGAATCTCGGTGTCCGTCGCCGGCACCCGCCGACATACTGGCGGCGTGATCGAGAAGCTCAACCCGCCGACCGTCCACGACCCGGCCGGCTACAGCCACATCACCATCTCCACCGCCGGGCGGCTGGCCCACCTCGCCGGCCAATGCCCGCTCGACCTCGCCGGCACCGTCGTCGGTGCCCCCGGCGACTACGCCGCGCAGACCGACCAGGTCGTCGCCAACTGCCTCGCGGTCCTGGCCGCGGCCGGCGCCCGCCCGGCCGACGTCGTCCGTTCCATCGTGTACGTCGTCAGCCCCGACAGCGGCGTACTCGGCAGCGTGTGGCAGCGGCTGGCCGAATCCGAGCTGGCCCCGGCGTTCACCACGGCCAGCACGCTGCTCGGCGTGGCGGCGCTGGGCTACGAGGGGCAGCTGGTCGAGATCGACCTGACGGCCGCCCTGCCGGACTGAGCGCCGCCACCCGGTGCGCGCGTTCCAGCTCATCGCCGCCGGCCGGGTCCGCCATCGGGTGACGACGGGCGCTTGACCTCCGCCGATCGATGACGGGAGCGGGCGGTCGCCCGCCGGTCAGACGATCATCCGGTACGTGTCGGCGCTGTCCATGGCCGCGCGGGCCAGCGTCGCCGCCTCGTCGAGCCGGGTGCGGGCCTGTTCCAGTTGCGCGATCGCCGCCGCGATGGACGGGTGCATCGAGCCGATCGCGGTGATCCGCAGCCGGGCGAGCGCGTCGTCGAGCTGGTCGTTGACCTGCTGGATGCCCGACACGGCCCGTTGCGCGCCGTCCACCGACGCCGCCACGTTCGCCTTGATCTCCTCGACGCTGGCCATGAACCCTCCTCAGCGGATGAACGCGAGCAACCCCACGCCCATGCACGTCAACAGCACCGGCGTGAGGCAGGTGATGGCGCCGACCAGGGGCGTACGGTCCACCTTCTCGGAACCACCCCCGTACACGAAGCCGATGGTCAGCCAGCCCAGCCCGTACGCCAGCACCGGCAGGCTCAGCCCGCACAGCAGCGCGTACGTCGGCAGCGAGCCGGACGGCGCGATCAGGTAGAGGACGATCTGCACGATGAGCACGGCCGCCGCGAACGGTCCGTACACGAGAAGGTTGCGGGCCCAGGGGCGGAGCGGGAGTGCCGCTGCCGGGGCGGCGCCCAGCATGCCCGCGTCGGCCGCGTCGGCGGTGGCCCGGGCCTGACGCAGCGCGCCGAGGATCGCCGCCGGGCCCGCGGCCACCGTCTGGGCGGCCATCGCCTGCTCGGCCGGCTGAGGCATCAGGGCCGTCTCGGGTACGCCGAAGTCCTGGAGCAGCCGCGCACGCTGGGGCGCCAGCCGCGCGCGTACCGCGGAAAGTTCCTGCTGGGCGGCCTGCAAGGTCGCCGCCTGCTCACCTGCGGCCGTGCTCGCGGCCCGGCGCACCGCGTCCAGCTGCTGGGCGGCCGCAAGGTAGTCGCCCCACGGGCCCACGGGCTGATCGCCGACGACGGCCTCCCCGCCGGCCGGCGCGCCCGTGTCCGGCACGCTCATCGGTCCACCTCGGGCTGCACGAACGGCACGAACGTCACCGTACGGCCGGCGTGCCGGTCATGCAGCAACGCCCTGTTCTCCCGCGGCTGCCAGTCGATGGGCTGGCCCAGCATCAGCGTGACGTCCTGCTGCGGCACGTTGAGGAACACCAGGCCGGCGACGTCCTCCCGGCCTGTGCTGCCGCCGGTCTCCTCGCTGAACCGGCGCAGCCCGCGCCACCACGACAGCAGGTGCACGCCGCGGCTCGGCCCCTCCCGCAGCAGTTGACGCAGCGTAGGCAGCGTGCCCGGGCTTGCGGCATCCATGCCGAACACCACGCGGTAGCCGGGGCGTTCCAGGTCCAGCTCGGCGCCGAGGCCGGCGGCGTCGACCACCACGACCTCCTGCCGGTGCGCGATCTCCGCGGCGAGAGCCTCGGCGAGGCCGTCACCCTCGGCGACGAGGGACGAAATCACAAATCTTGTCGTACGGGGTGCGTGGTGGGCGGCAACGCTCCGGGCCGCCGCCTCCAGGACGTCCGCCCCCGTCGCGTGCGAGCCGAAGATCGCCAGGTGGCGGCCGGGGGACGCGTCGAGC
The DNA here is from genome assembly GCF_016464385.1 of Nucisporomicrobium flavum. Taxonomy (GTDB): domain Bacteria; phylum Actinomycetota; class Actinomycetes; order Mycobacteriales; family Micromonosporaceae; genus Actinoplanes; species Actinoplanes flavus_A. The sequence continues at coordinate 179,169 of NZ_JADMLH010000002.1, forward strand.
GGGAACGCCGCCGTGGACAGGTTCACGTCGATGACCCGCCCGACCAGGGCCGCCGGACGTCCCGCCCGCCCCGCGAGCGCCGCCCGGTACGTCGGGTCGTCGGCGAGGTGCTGGTGGGCGTACCCGGCGAAGATCCGCGGTGGGGTCGCCTCCGGATCGCGGGCACCCCACAGCTTGTGCCGCAGGTCGCTGAGCACGTCGCGGTCGGCGTGCGGGTCCGGGAATCGGACGATCCGCTCATGCCCGCGGGTGGCGCCGCGCGGGCCGCCCAGCCCGCCCGCCGTGTTGACGACCGCGGTGCCCAGCGGCAGCCCGGCGGCCGAGTCGTTGGTGGGCTCCAGCACGTCGCCGCCGCCGGGCAGCGCGATCCGGACCGGGAACTGGCCGAAGATCGAGTCGCGTTTGGCGTACAGGGCCTCGACGCCGAGGACGGTCTGGCTGGCGAGCACCAGGTGGATGCCGTACGAGCGACCCTTGCGCGCCAGCGACTCCAGCAGCTGCACGGCCTCGGTGGCCATCGGGTCGTTGCCGGCCAGCAGCACCTGGAACTCGTCGATGACGCAGAGCACCCGGGGCATTCCCTTGCCGCGCCCCTCCTCGGCCGCCGCGGCGCGCAGCTCGGCGAACCGGGTCACGCCCGCCCGCTTGTACGCCACCGACCGGCGCGTCATCTCGGCGTCGAGCTCACGCAGCACGGCGAGCCCGTACTCCCGGTCGGACTCGACGCCGACAGCCCGTGCGTGCGGCAACCACGTCCGGTCCCGCACGGTCGGCACGAACTCGGCGAACGAGACGCCCTCCTTGAAGTCGAGCAGGTACAGGTTGAGCTCGTCGGGGCTGTACCGGGCGCCCAGCCCGTACAGAACGTTGATGAGGAAGGCCGTCTTGCCGGCGCCGGACCGCCCACCGACCATCCAATGCGGAGTGAGGTCGTTGAACTGCAGGACGACCGGGGTGTCCCCGTCGTGGCCGACCGTGGTGCCCAGCCCGTCGGCGGCGTCCCCGGTCCACAGCTCGTCCGACGGCTCCGGCAACAGGTCGGAGAGCGTCACCTGCGAGGCGGCGACCGAATGCGCGGTCAGCTCCCGGCACACGGCGTCGACGAGGTGCGGCGGCGGATCCTCGTCGAGGAAGACGGGCGCGTTGAGCCACACCGCCTCCGGCATCGACCCGAACGTCGCCCCGGGCGGATTGCCCACGACCGCGTACGGATTACGCAACGACACCTGAGTCGTACGCGGCAACGGCGGCTGCATGGTGTCCGGGGTGAGCGGCGGAGGCGGCCACCCGGCCACGATCAGGTGCAGGCCGGACTCGGGGCCCTGCTGCGCCAGCCAGGCGATCCGGTTGAGCTCACCACCCTCGGTGAGCTGCGGCAGGCACGCGATGACCAGCAGCATCACCCGATCCCGCCGGTTCCGCCGCACCGCACCGCCCCGCGCCGGGCGCAACCACTTCTCCGCCTCGCTGAGCACCTCCCGCAGCCCGCCCAGATCCTCGGCGGGCGGCGCCATCAGCCCGGCGTCGGCCAGCATCGCAAACGGCGCAAAAATTGCCCCCCGCGACGCATCCACCCCGCGTACCAGCAACGACCCGGCGGGCGCGGCGGCCAGCAGGCGTACGAGAAGGCAGCGGAGCAGCCCCGCCACCCGAGGATCCCGCGCATCGGCGTCGATCGTGAGATGCCCGCTGCCGAGCAACGGCACAATCGCCGGAAAACGAGCATCGTCCAGAGGCTGGGCGACCCCGAGGCGCACGAACTGCGGAAGCTCCGTCCCGCCCAGCGGCGCAACCGCGGAAGCCGCATCCAGCGGCGACCCCAACCACCCGGGCACGAGAGCGTTGGCGGCGGCCCGCAACTCCTCGGCCAGCCGGTGCTGCTCCAACGAATCAGCGGCGGGCGGCGCCTGCCCGTCCAACGCGGCGGCAGCGGCCGCAACGGTGGCCTCCGCCTGGCGGTGCAGGGCAGCGGCCTGCTCGATCCGCCCCGTCGACGCCACCGCCTCACCTCCGTGTGTGCGTTTGAACCGTACCCTGCAAAGGTCACCCGGGCCCGCACCGCGCAGCCACGGTCAATCTTCCCAGCCCAGGCGGACAGGGGTGACGCCCGGGCCCGCGCTTTCCCGCCCGGGCCGCGCTTCCCGGCCTGGGCCCGCGGATTCCTGGCCTGGGCCCGCGCTTTCCCCGCCCGGCGCGCTTTCCCCGCCCGGGCCTTGCTTCCCCGCCCGGGCCGCTCTTTCCCGGCCTGGGCCGGCGGGCTCGCAGTGCGTGTGGCGCTTCTCGAGACGTTTCCCCTGCGGCGGCCGGCGTCAGGCGACGGCTTGAGCGACGAGCCGGCCGTCGACGAACGCGTACACCGGCTGCGGCCGGAACCCGGCGAACAGCAGCTCCCGATGCTTCTCGATGCGCACGTGATGCCGCTCCTGAGACCCGACGACGAACTCGTACCGCTTCACCCGGTCCACGGAAGCCAGCCGTACGGTCCGCACCACGTCGACGCCGTCCACCTTGATGGACAACCGCCCCCAGAACTTGTTGAACGAAAACTCCACCCGGTGCCGCTCGCCGACCCCGACATCGAAACCCATCTGCACGCCGAGCACTGTACGGTTCGCCGACCGGTCCACAGCGGAGCCCACTAACCTGATAGACGTGCAGCCCATCGACCCACCCACCCAGCCGGCGCTCCCACCCCCGACGCCGGCCGCTGCGCCCCCGAAGCCGAGGAACCGGCGGACGCGGCTGATTCTGGCGATGGTGGGGGGGATTATGGCGCTGCTCTGCCTGGGGGGAGTAGGAGTCTTCATCTCCTTTTACGACGAAGCCACCAAGATCGAAAGAAAAGCCCCGGACGCGGTGGTGGACAGCTTCCTCCGCGCCTACCTGGTCAATCGGGACGACAAAGAGGCCTCCCTCTTCACCTGCAAGTCCGGCCCGGACTTGAGCCGGTTGGACGCCTTCCGGACGGATATCCAAAGCCGAGAGCAGCGGTTCTCGATCGGCATTCGGGTTGACTGGACAAGCCTTCAAGTGTCGACCGACAGCGGCAAGACCACCGTGAGCACTGATATCCGACGCGCAATCGCCGATGGAAGCGAACGGACGACCGACGGTTGGCGGTTTCCTATGGTGGATGACGACGGCTGGAGAGTCTGCGGCGCCGAACCCGTCTCCTGAGCTACTCCACCCAGAGAAGGTGTACCGGCACTGCCAGAGTGGGTGGGGTTTTTCCGCTCCAGGCCCAGCGATACCAGTCGAGCTCCGTTGCCACGCGGGCGCAGATGTCGCCGTCGTCGCCTGTGTGGAGTTCCGTCACCGCCCTCAGGTCGCGGCGCTCCCCGCCGTCCTCCAGGAGTTCGATGACCCGCCGCCCCGTGAGGCCGTCGGCGTCCAGTGCCGCCACCGGGTTGCGGCGGGGCGGTTCGTCCATGGAGACGAGGCGGGACATTACGTCGGCCGGCCGGGTCGCCGTACCCGTCATGCCCAGCTCTTCCACCCACACCCGCTCGACCGGGACCAGCGGGGCGAAGACTTCCGTCTGCTCCGCCTCGGCGCGGTACCACTCGGCTTCCGGCATGACCGGTACGTAGGTCCGGCTGCCCTGCACCACTTTCTCGTCGGCGCGCAGGTCGGCCCGCCAGCCGTGGCCGGGGAGGCCGATCAGGACCCGGCGGCCCCGGAGGCGGCCGCCCATCGTGGCCGGCGTGGGCACGATCGGGCGAGGCGGATCGGGCGCCCAGTCGGATCGGCCCGTGAACGGGTCGGGCATCGAGCCACCCGTCACTGCGAGCCGCCCAGCGGCGCGCCGTGCTGGGCCATGAACTGCACCGGGTCGACCGCGCTGCGGCTCGAGCGGTCGTTGTTCAGGTGTACCTCGAAGTGCAGGTGCGGGCCGGACGAGTTACCGCTCGTACCGCTCAGGCCGACGACCTGGCCGGCGGCGACCCGCTGACCTACCCGCAGACTCGGCCTTTGCACCAGGTGACAGTAGCGGGTCATGACGTTGCCGGCGTGCCGCAGCTCGAGCATCCAGCCGCAACCACCCTTCCCGGGGTAGCCGGGCCGGTCGCAGTCCTTCTTCCCGCTGAACGTCTCGTCGCACTTGATCCGGGACACGACGCCGCTGGCCACGGACCGCACCGGCGTGCGGAGGCCGACGATGAGGTCGACGCCCTGGTGCTTGGGGCGGCTCGCCGTACGGAATCCGGACCCGACGGTCCACTGCCCACTTCGCGGCGCCCTCGCCGCGAGCGGGTTCGTCCATCCCGAAGCGGCGACGTCCGCCGCCGACGCGCAGACCATGGAGAGCGAATTACCGACCGCGTTGGCCGCGCCGTCGGCGAGAAGGTTCACGATCTGCGTCGCAATAGGTTCATGCTTCGCGTACGCGTCGGGATAGGCGCTGATCTGCACGCGCTGCGCCGCACGCGTCAGCGACATCGACTCCCAGCCGTCGATCGTCTTGAGCTTCTCGTAGAACTTCGTGGCGGCGTACTTGGGGTCGGTGACCTCGGCGGGAGTGCCCCAGCCGCTGCTCGGCCGCTGCTGGAAGAGCCCGAGCGAGTCGTGGTCGTTGCGCTTGCCCAGGTTGCCGAGGTTCGTCAGGCGGGACTCCTGCATTGCCGTGGCGACCGCGATGACCCAGGCACGCGGCGGCATCTTCAGCTCCGCGCCGACGTTGATGATGATCGCCGCGTTCCGGATCTGCGCGGGCCCGTACGGCCGTACCCGCGGCAGCCGCGAATCGGGGTCGACCGGGCCGCCGGTGCCGCAGCCGGAGCTGAACAGGGAGAGGTCGTCCTCCTTGTCGGTGAAGGCGCCGAACACCAGCGCGCTCACGGCTCCACCGCAGCAGAGCAGGGCGAACGTCGCGACCAGGGCCACCAGCAGCGCGACCCGCCGAGGCCGCGGCAACGTCGTCACGAAGCCTCCCAGTCGACGCCGTCCACCAGCCACTTCCCGTCCGGGCCCACCAGTTGCAACGTCAACTTGCCGGAGTCCACGGTCACCACGGCGTTGGCCAGCCCATCCCCGACTGGCACCAGCGTGGGCCGCCCGATGACCCGGTCGGCCGGCACGTCCGCGGGGTCCACCCCGTCCAGCTCCTCGGCTAGGTTCTTCGTCGCGTTGGGCAGGATCCCGTCGTGCCAGGTCTTCGCGGACACGTTCTTGTGGTCGACCCAGGCCGACGCGAACGCGTACGCGACAGCCTCGGGCGATGCGCTCCCCGGCTTCGCGGTGGGCTTCGGCGCCGGGGCATCGTCCACGATGACGCCGTCGTCGTCGTGACTCGGGTCGACGCTCACCGTGGGCGCCGGCGACACCGGGTCAAGCAGCTGCTGCCTGCCGTCCCCGCCGCCGGAGAACAACCGGCCGATGCCGACGACCGCCAGCACCAGCACGGCGATCACCACGGCGACGCCCCAGCGTGACCGGAACAGCCCGGTGAGGCCGCGTTCGAGGACCCTCGGCACGGCTGATCACCGGGCCTCGGTGCGCACGCGGGGCGGTACCTGCTCGCGGGTGGTGTTCCCGGTCTCCGGCCGGTAGATCGCGTACGAGGACGACGATTCGGCCACGTCCGGCTCGGTCCACGTCGACGTCCGCCGCTGCCGGGCTGCGGGCGCGCCGCCGGCCGCCGGCAGCGGGATGGGACGCCGCTCGGTCGCCGGGGCGTCGTCCCGCACCGACTCCGAACCGTCGGGCCGCGTGGCCGGCGATGTGCCGCCCCGCGTCCCCGCCGGACCGGACGCCACCGCCGGACGGGAGGCCGCGGCGTGCGCCGGGTCCTCCAGCCGTGCCTCGGGCCGCAGATTGCCCTGCTCGACGTACACGGTGCGGCCCTTGCCGATCTGCGGCTCGTTCGTCCCACCGGCGTCGGCGACGTCCAGCTTCGCGGCCTCCCGCATGTCCCGGAAGAACCGCCGATGCCAGGACCCGGCGGACGTGATCGCCGCGGTGCCGTCCTTGCCGCCGAGCTGCGTGATCCGCCGGTACGGCCGCAGCAGCAGCCAGCCCACCACGCCGCAGAGCCACACCAGGACCACCTGCAGCCACCCGGGAAGGCTGGCGGTGTTCATGATCAGGTCAACGGCGAACAGGTAGATCGCCGCCCCCGTACCGAAGATCGCAATGTTGAAGATCGCCGCGACGACCGCATTGCCGAGCCGCCGGATACCGGCACTGGCCGGCCGCAGCAACCCAACGGTGCCAAGAATCGGCGCGGCGATGACCGCCCACCGGAAGATCAGGAAGCCGAGCAGAACGAGCAGCGAGGCGGTGAGATCGAACATGGCGAACATGACGGCGGCGAGCACGGCAATGAACCCGGCCCCGATCCGATCCATCCCATTCACACCCTGCAAATACTCGTACGCCTCCGGATCCTCCGTCTCGATCTGCGCGGCGACCTTCTTCCACTGCGCCTTCTTGGCGTCGATCGTGGCCGTCCGCGTGTCCGGGTTGTCGCGCATCTTCTGCGCCTCGTCCCAGGTGAAGGAGCGAGCGTCGTACAGCGCCCGGCCATACTTCTGCGCGGTGACACTGTCGGCCGAGCCGAGCACGCCCCGCAGCCAGTTCCGGTACAGCATGGTGTCGGTCGCGGTATCGCTGGCCCGGACGGCAGGCGGCCGGTTGTCCTGGCAGGCGTCCGCCTTTCCAAGCTTGCAGCTGGCCGTGATGTCACCGTTCTGCGCGCGTGGTCCCACGGCGTCGTGGACGATGCCGAGTGTGGTGATGAGGCTCTGGTCGGCGATGTTCGCCGACCGGACAGGCCAGGCCGCGATGGCTGTCACGGCGACCATGATGAGGATCGCCCATCCCGCGGTCGTCGTCGCGGCCCCCATGTCGGCCTGACGCGAACGCCAGATCAAATAGAGGCCGACGACGGCGAGAGTGATGACGCCGAAGACGCTGAAGACCTTCTCGTACACGGCCTTCGTGGCCTGCTCGACCAGTGGGTCCGCCCAGCCCCACAGCGTCGCCGGGTCCCAGGCGCGCTCCCGCAGCGCGTTGGAAGCACCGATGACCGCCGTCGCGATCATGAACTCGCCGTTCGCGACCGTCGTCTCGAGTTTCGTGTCAGGCGCCGTGATGGTGGAGGCGCAGCCGCCGTCCAGGTTGTACGTGGTGAAACCGTAGCCTGCGTACCCGTATTGGCTGTAGATGCCCTGCGGGCCCGGCTTCGTCGACGAGGCGGGGCGCTCCGCGAACCAGCCCGCGAGGCCGGAGTCGGGCGTGCTGGGGGTCGGCGGATCCAGGCAATCGACGCGATCACTTGTCGCGTCGGCCAGGCGGGAGACGCAGGATTTGAAGTCTTGTTTCCATTCGTCCGTGCTGCATGCTCCGCCCGGTGCCTGCAGCGGACCCGCCATCGCCGGCGCCGGCGATGCCACTGCCCAGGCGATGCTGGCCACCACCGCCACCGCCCATGTCATGACCATCGCGCAGACCCGGCGGAGCATGTCAGACCTCCAGGTCCGAAAGGCTGGGGATGGCCGTCGGCGCAGCTTTGGCCGCTGCCGGGGTGGTGTCGAGGTGTTCGAGGAGGCCGTCGACGTACGAGACGTCGACCCGGACCTTCTGGACGCGGCCGTCCACGTCGCGCATCACGAACTCGCGGAAGCCGAGGCGGGCCGATGACGACGTGTCCGCCTGGGACAGGGACGCCAGCGTGGCCTCGTAGCCGTCGTGGACCGGGACGCGGAGCAGGCGTAGCGCCTCGGAGGCGATCTCCTGGTCCTCGGCGATGCGGCCGACGAAGACCGTCGACACGAGGTTCTGCACGTCGAGGCCGAGGATGTCGCGGGGGTTCTGGGAGGCGACCAGCGCGGCGAGGTTCCACTTTCGGGAGTCGCGGGCGAGGCGGACCAGGAACGAGCGGCCCGAGCGCCAGCCTTCCATGAAGTGCGCCTCGTCCAGGCCGACCATCTTGCGGGACGACATGGAGCCGCCGTAGCAGCGGCGGACCGCGAGGCGGTGGGCCGTGTGCAGCATCGGCAGCGCCAGGGATTCCTCCGCCGACCAGTACTCGCGTTCGATCTTCAGGTCGGGCAGGCGCAGGCCGGCCATCGTGATGACCGTCAGCGCGGAGTCCGCGCCGAGCAGGTGCTGCGGAGGACGGCCGAAGAAGAGCAACGCCAGCGGCATCTCCGCCGTGTCGAGCAGGAGGTTGGCCAGTTCCTTGCCCTCGTCGTTGTCCAGGCCTTGCAGGGTGGCGACCACGTCGTCGAGCGTCGAGGTCTCCTCGGCGGGCACCTGGCGTACGGCGTGGCGCAGCAGGGTGGCCGTCGACGCCTCCTTCGCCACCTGCGGCGGGACCAGCATGGAGCAGATGTCCTGGACCAGCATGCGGCGTTCGGCGCGGGCGTTGGAGACGGCGATCTCGTACTCGCGGTCGCCGCCCGGCCCGGTGGCGAACTCGGTGCGGACCGGGGTGGGGATCAGCGCGTACGGAGCCAGCGTCCCCTGCTCGGAGCCGGTCAGGTTCAGGACCCTGGAGTACGGCCGCAGCTCCGGCATCTGGCACAGCCGGGCGAGCGGGCCGGACGGGTCCAGCAGCGTCACCTGGACACCGCGGCGGGCGTTGAGGTAGCCGAGCGCGCCCATGAGGGTCGACTTGCCACCGCCGGGTTCCGCGACGAAGACGCCGAGGCCGGAGCGCTCCCGGACCTCCATGGGGAAGTGCAGGTCGAGGAAGACCGGCCGGCGGCACGTTCCCGCCGTACGCCCGATCAGGTCTCCCCGGCGGTCGCCGACGGTCGACGCGGCCTGCGGCAGCGCGGCCGCGAGCAGCTTGACCGGCATGCGTCGCACGTAGCCGGTGTTCGCGATCGGCTCGCCCGGGATGAACTCGCGGGCCAGCTGGTCCTGGTTCTTCGGATGCTGCAGGGAGATCCGCAGCTCGCGTGAGTACAGCTGGATGAGCCGGCGGGCACGCTCGAGGCATTCCTCACGGGTACGCCCGCCCACCGCGATCCGATGCCAGCCGTGCGCACGTGCGGACTCGACCGGCAGGCCCGTGGTCATCTCGTCGCCGATCACGAGCGCGCGCTTCGCGAGGCGTTCCAGCTCGGGCGGGGCGTCGATGCCGTGCTCGGCGTAGTCCAGCTGCTGGGAGCGGATCATCCGGAGCCGGTGCTCGAGGTTCTTGAACGAGCTGTTCGGCCCGAGGATGTCGATCCGCGAGGAGAGCTCCATCGGCCACGGCAGCCGCTCGTGGAAGTGCATCCACGGCTCGTGCTTCTCGGGGATCTCCAGCGGCTCCATGCGCCCGACGGACAGGACGGCGACGTGCCGCTCCTCGCCGGTCATGCGGTTGACCAGCTTGACCGTTGAACCGTACGGGGTCCGGTACCGCTCGACCTGCTCGGTCAGCGCGAGCAGGTCACCGCGTTCCCAGTGTCCGTTGGAGACCGGCGAGAGGGGCCCGGGCGGCGCCATGCAGAGCGCGACCGAGCGGAACAGCAGCCACTCCAGCTCCTGCGGGGTGACCCGCCGCCCGCGCATGCCGAACGCGTTGAGGACCTCGTCGAACTGCTCGACCGTGCGGCCGAGCTTGCGTCGTTCCCCGTCGCTGGTCCCCTTGCCGAACAGCCGCAGGATCCGCTCGGAGAAGGTGTCCCCGAGCGACCGCCGCGCGAACGTCACCCCCAGGTACGTCTGCCCCTCGGCGTGGTTGACCGACAGCAGGTGCCGCTGGGCGGCGACCAGGTGGTCCGACCACGAGGTCCCGCCGGTGACGTCGGGCAGCGGCTTCGCGGTGAACGAGTCGACCGTGCGGGCCCACTCGTCCGCGGGGAACGGCCGGTTGGTGCGGCGCAGGTGCAGCCGGAAGCCGGCGAGGCCCGCGTACTGCTCGGAGATCGCCGAGAGCAGCGCCTCCCGCTCGGCGTCGGGCCGGAACGCCCACCGGACCTCGGGCAGGTAGTACCAGGCCGTGACCGTGCTCTGGGTGAACGTCAGGTGCCCGGCGATCTCACTGATCTCCAGCTCGATGGCCGGATCCCGGTCGCTGAACTTGAGCTTGTGCGGACGAAGCACCGCGGGCTTGGCGTCCTTCTTGTCCCGCACGGCGGGCAGATTGTCCGGCTCATCCCGCTTCTTGCGGCGCTTCTTCACCGCCTTCTCGGCACGCTGCGCGGGGGCCTTCTCCGGCATCGGCGCCAGGTCGGCATGGTGGTCCGGCTCCGAGTCATTCACGTACGGCGTCAGCGGAGCGACCGGGTGAACGCCGGGCGCGGGGCCGGCCGCCTGCTGCCAGAGCGGCTGGGCGGGCACGGGCGCCGGGGTGATCAGGTCCGGCATGACGGGCTGGACCGGCGTGGCGACACCGGGGCGCGCCTGCTCGGGCCAGTCGGCGAAGTCGAGGTCGTCGTCGTCCTGGTGCCCCTCGTAGAAGTCGGCCTGAGGTCCGACGGGAGCTCGCATGAACGGCGAGACCGGCGCGTCAGGGAAGCCCGAGGCGGCGGCCGGGCCGAGCGGCATTGCTGGACCCAGCGGAACGGCCGGACTGGCAGGCGCGGTCGGGCCGAGCGGCATTGCCGGACCCAGCGGAACGGCCGGACCGGCGGGCGCGACGGGGGCAGGCGGCACGGCCGGGCCAGCCGCGGGAGCAGGCGGCACGGCCGGACCTGAGGAAACAGGCGGCACCGCCGGGCCGAGCGGCAGCACGGGGCCGCCGGGCGCGTCGAACCCCGAAGGCGGAGCCACGACAGGCGGCGCGGAAGTCGGCCTGACGAAGGCCGGCCCCCCGGACGTGGGCTGCGCCGGAGCGGGCGGCCCGGAGGTGGGCTGCGCCGGGGCCGGCGGCCCGGAAGTGGGCTGCGACAGAGCGGGCTGCCCGGACCTGGGCTGCGCCGGGGCCGGCGGCCCGGAAGCCGGGCGTGCGGAGGCAGGGCCGCCGAGGTCAGGCTGCCCGGAGATGGGCCGCTCGAAGGGAGCCTCCGCAGGCGGCGGCGCGGGTGACACCGGGGGGACCGGCCGGGTGCCGGTCGCCAGCGGCACCGTGGGCCGCGTGTCGGACGGCGGCATACCGGCCGGGTGACCGTTGGCCTCCGGACCCGGCGCGGGCGGCGACACCGGCCGCGCGGATGGCTGGGGCGGTGGTGCGGCGGCGGGTGACACCGGCCGGGCGCTCGGCACGGCAGGCCCGGTGCCGGGTGCCCCCGGCGCACCGGTCGCGGCCGGTGGTGGGGCGGGCGTTCCGGCGGCCCGACGGGCGTCCTCGCCCTCGAAGTCGAACCCGAAATCGAAGTCGGCGTCCGGGTCGTCCGGCGGCGCGGCGGCCGGCTGGTGCTGCGGTGCCGGGCTGCCGAACAGGTCGAGGAACGGCGAGTCGATGTCCATCGGGTCCACCGGCGGCGGCGTGCCGTTGGCGCGGGGGCGTACCGGCTGGGGGGACTGGAAGACGGCGACTGCCCCGTGGCCGGGGCCGGCTACCTGCTCGGGTGACTCCTCCGGAGAGTAATCGTTCGATCGCCCAGAGTTACCCTGCCTGCCCTGGGGGGACGACTCCGCTCGGGAATGGCCCGGCGGTGGGGTAGCGGTCATGCGAGGGCCCCGTTCGGGCATGCAGCGAGAGTGGCGAACCTGGTCATACCAACTCCTCCCGTACCCGGATGCGCGTGGCGACGAGTCTCGGGTCCCGTTGCTCGACGGCCGGCTCCCTCGTCCGCTTCCAGTCGGTGAGGGCGGTGCGGATGACCATTCTCGCGGGCCGGTCGGGGTCGACGTGCCGGAAGACATAGGAGGTCGTCACCATGGCGAGGGCGATCTCCCAAGCGGGGAAAGCGTCGAACTGCCAGGTGATGAGGTAGTGCAGGAAGACGAAGACCGGGACGAGGACGACGAACATCCCGTACTGCGCGTACGGCAGGTGCATCGGCAGGGTGTATCCGGGCGGGCCGAGGTAGACCAGGCGTGCCCGGTAGATGTCGTCATCGGTGCGCAGCCGCATGGGTCTTCGGGCCTCAGCTGAAGATGAGGTCGATGAGGTAGTCGCCGACGAAGAAGAGCGTCGCGGCGCCGGCGATGAACGCGAGGCCGACGATGGCGATCGCGCTGCTGGTCAGCACCTTGGAGATCTCACCGCGGCTGGCCCGGCCGATGAAGATGATGCCGAGCACGGCCAGCAGGATCGGTGCGATGTTGCTCGCGAAGAAGGTGACGACGCCTTCGGTGTTGATGCCCTTGGGCTCGGGGGCGGCAAGGGTGGCGCCGTGCTGGATCGCCGTCGCGACCTGCGCGGCGAGTTCGGTGGCGATCATCGGTAAACCTCCCGGGTGACCGGCGTGAGGGCGCCGGACACGCTGCAGTTGTGAAGCCTGACGGCAACGCCCATATGGTGCTACTTCCCGCTCACCGCGTCGAGTGCGCGGTCACGATCCTGAAGGGCTCTGCTGTCCTACCCACGCCCGTCTGCTCTCTTCGGTTCAATAATGATGCCTAGCTCCGAAGCGTACGGGCCGTACTTCTTACCTACAAGCTGCCTGATTCGTTACCCAAGGTAAAGGCGTGACTGAACTTGAGTCACGCCGGATCGTACACGTGTGCGAAGATCGTCCGCCGGTAGCGTCGTCGGGGTGAGTGAGCCGACCGGAAGCGCAACGACCGGGCAGATCGCGGGCGACCTGCTGCTTCAGCAAGATCACCCGGTCGTGATGGGCGTGCTGAATGTGACGCCTGACTCCTTCTCCGACGGCGGCCGGTACGCCGATCTGGACGCCGCCGTCGCCCACGGGGTGGCCCTGCGGTCCGCGGGTGCCGACATCGTCGACATCGGCGGCGAATCCACCCGTCCGGGCGCCGAGCGGGTCGATGCGGCCACCGAGACCGCCCGCGTGCTCCCGGTGATCGAGGAACTGGTGGCGGCCGGGGTGCCGCTGAGCATCGACACGACCCGCGCCGAGGTGGCCGCCGCCGCGCTGGCGGCCGGCGCCGCAGTGGTGAACGACGTCTCGGGCGGTCTCGCCGACCCGGGCATGGCCGCCGTCGTGGCCGACGCGGGCTGCCCCTGGGTCCTCATGCACTGGCGCGGGCACTCCCGCCGCATGATCGACCTCGCCGTCTACGACGACGTCGTGGCGGAGGTACGCGACGAGCTGCGGCAGCGCGTGGACGCCGCGGTGGCCGCCGGAGTGGACCCGGGCCGCCTCATCCTCGACCCGGGCCTCGGCTTCGCGAAGAAGGCGGAGCACAACTGGGCGCTCAGTGCCCACCTGGACGAGCTCACAGCGCTGGGCTATCCGGTCCTGTTCGCCTCGTCGCGGAAGACGTACCTGGGCCGGTTGCTGGCGGACGCGAACGGCGAGCCGCGACCGGTGGGCGGCCGGGAAGCCGCGACGATTGCCACCTCGGTGCTCGCCGTCGCCGCCGGCGCGTGGGGCGTCCGGGTGCACGACGTGCGAGCCACGGTGGACGCGCTGGCCGTCTGGCGCGCCACCGGGAGCCCACGCCTGCAGAGGAGAGAGTCATGACGGACCGCATTTCGCTGCGCGGGCTTCGCGTACGCGGGAACCACGGCGTATTCGATTTCGAGCGTCGAGACGGGCAGGACTTCGTCGTCGACGTGGACCTGGAACTGGACCTCGCCCCGGCCGCCGCCTCCGACCATGTCGACGACACCGTGCACTACGGCGAGCTGGCCGGACGCCTCGCCGAGGTGATCGCGGGCGAGCCGGTGAACCTGATCGAGACGCTCGCCGACCGCCTCGCCGCGGTGTGCCTGGACGACAACCGCGTGAGTGCCGCCACCGTGACGGTGCACAAACCGCAGGCGCCGATCCCGCACGAGTTCGCCGACGTCGCCGTCACCCTGCGGCGCACCCGATGAGCCGCGCGCTGCTCTCGATCGGCAGCAATCTCGGAGACCGGTTCGCCCACCTCAGGGCCGCGGTCCAGGGGCTCGGCGACAGCGTCCTCCTCGTCTCGGGCGTGTACGAGACCCCGCCCTGGGGTGACACCGAACAGCCGCCGTACCTGAACGCGGTCGTGCTGGCGCTGGAGCCGGCGGCGGACCCGCGCGCCTGGCTGGACCGGTGCCGTTCGCTGGAGCAGGCCGCCGGCCGGGTACGCGACCCCGAGCGCCGCTTCGGCCCGCGCACCCTGGACGTCGACGTGATCGTGGTCTGGGGCGACGACGATCAGCCGGTGCTCAGCGACGACCCGGAGCTGACCCTGCCGCACCCGCGGGCGCACGAGCGGGCGTTCGTGCTCAAGCCGTGGCTCGATCTGCAGCCGTACGCGCAGCTGCCCGGCCATGGTTGGGTGACCGACCTGCTCAACTCTCCCGGCCTCACCGCCGACGCCAACGCCATGACCCCGCGTCCGGATCTGCCACTAGAGTCAGAGGAGTGAGCAACAACCCCGGCGGCGCGGGCCCTGACCCGTCGCTGCGGCCGACCAGCTTCTCGGCGCTCGTCGTTGCCGCACTGGCAGCGGCGGCGGTCGGGTGGCTGCTGCTCAGCTCCTTCTACTCCGAGATGCCGCGGTTGCCGTGGCTGCCGATCATCGTGCTGGCGGCGCTGGCCGTGGCCGAGGCGTTCCTGGCCCAGAACACGGCCGCCCGGATTCAGCGCAAGCCCGGCGCCCCGCGGGTCGACCCGCTCGCCGTCGCGCGGTACGTGGTCCTCGCGAAGGCGTCCTCGCTGGCCGGTGCGCTGTTCGCCGGCTTCTCCGCAGGACTGCTCTCCTGGCTCGCCCTGGAACCGACCAAGGCCGCACGGGGCGACATACCGGCCGCGATCGGCGGGGTGGTGGCCGCCCTCGCGCTGACCGCCGCGGCGCTGTGGCTGGAGCGGGCGTGCCGGGTGCCGAAGGAGCCGGATCAGAAGGACGGGGACGACTCGGGCAGGCGCGCCGGACGGTCCTGATTTCCCCGGGTTTCTGCACTTGAACTGTAGGCCCCTCACTTCCGTATGCTGAGCCGCGCGAAGGAGGTGGACGACATGGCCTACGACGAGACCACGTACCGCCGGAACACCGGTGACGAGCAGGCGGAGAGCAATCCCGCCGCGTACCGGGCGGGACTGGCGGCCACCGACTTCCGCAACCGCCGGCGCGACCTCGACGCGGACGACTCCGGAGCCCGCGTCACCGAGCCGATCGCCGAGTCCCCCGCCCGCGACGACGGCCGGGACCGCCTCGGCGTCCACATCGGGTGGGAGATCGTGCTGCTGCTCGCCGTGGCGGCCGTCGCCTACCTGCTCTACCGGCTCGATCCGGCGGCGCTGCGCCGTCCCGCCCTCGACACCCTGCTGATCTCCGGCGCCACGATCGGCCTGCTCACCCTCGGGGCGGGCCTGACGCTGCGGGCCGGCGTACCCAATCTCGCGGTCGGTCCGATCGCCCTCGCCGCCGCGCTGCACTACGCGGAGAACGGTGACAAGGGCCTCGTCCAGTCGATGGTGCCGGCGCTGGCCATCGCGGCCGGTGGCGGCCTGGTGGTGGCACTGATCGTGCTGCTGCTGCACGTGCCGGGCTGGGTGGCCTCGCTGGGCGCCGCCATGGGCGTCATCGTGTACGACCAGCTGCGCACTGCGCCCGTGGCCGTGCAGGGCACCTACGATCCGGCCAACCAGGCGTTCTACCTGTTCGGCGGCTTCGCGCTCCTGGCTGTCATCGGCGGCGCGCTCGGCACGGTCGGCCCGATCCGTCGCATGGTCGGCCGGCTGCGTCCGGTCGGGGACCCGGCGATCCGGCGCGGCGGTGCCGTGGCGTTTCCGGTGATCGCCTCGCTGGTCCTGTCGTCGGTCTTCGCGGTCGGCGCCGGCACCCTCATGGCCGCGCAGTCCACCACGCCCATCGTGCCTGGCACCGGCCTGGAGTGGACGGGCATCGCGCTGGGCGCGGCTCTGCTTGCGGGCACGAGCGCGTACGGCCGCCGCGGCGGCATCTTCGGCACGCTGCTGGCGGTCGCGGGGGTCGCGCTGTTCCTCGACTACGCCGACCGTCGCAACTTCGACATCGCGCTGTTCGCCATCGCGGCCGCCCTCGTCGGCGCGGGCCTACTGGTCACGCGGCTGGTCGAGACGTACGGTCGCCCGCTGCCGGCGCCGGGTGTGGGCGACGACTGGGTGCCCACCGGGAACGGCGCGACGTGGTCGCCGGACCTGCCCGAGACCTGGTCCCCGTCGACCACCGCGGCGCAGGGCCGCCCGGGCGAGCAGTGGGATTCCGGGCCGTGGGGCAGCGGGCGCTGACCGCATCCCCGGCCGGCGCAACCCCGCTGGGTAACCGCCCTATGCTGGCTGCATGACCGACGCGACCTTCGCCGAGCTGGACGCCCTGCCGACCGAGGAGCTGCGCGAGCGCGCCTTCGCGAAGGCGAAGGAGCGCCGCGACCTGGGCTTCTTCTGGTCGGTGTTCAAGCACCTGCCGGATTCGGACGACGCCGCCACGCTCGACGGCGCCCCCAACACCGTCGGCCCGACCGTCGACGAGGCCGTCGCGCTGTGGCGTGAACTGACCGGACACGGGTACGGGGAGCAGGAGCCGCTGCTGCGGGCCGCCTTCATCGACTACCTGCAGAAGCACTGACGCCCGGTCTGAGGGCATTTATGCTCGTCGTTTGAAACTGAGCGCTCGCTGGGAATTAGCGGGCCATGGCTCTCACCAACCGCTACAAATCCGCGCCGGGTGCGGGCACTCTCGCCGCGCTCATACTCGTCCTGGTCTTCGGCAGCCCCTGGTACGCCGACTGGGTCACGGACAACACGAACCCGGAGACCGCCGGTGGCTGGTGGCTGCGCCTGCTGGCGTGGCCGCACTGGCAGTTCGACTCCGACGACTCCCTGCGTTCGATCATCATCGGCGACCTCAAGGCGATCCTGGTCGTCGTGCTGACGCTGCTCTTCCTCTACCTGCTGCCCGGCTCCCAGCTGGCCCGGGCCCGCGGCACTGTCAGCCAGTTCTTCGCGGGCTGGGCGGCGTACATCTTCGCCGGTGGCTTCGCCGCGCTGCTCACCACGCTGTTCCTGGCCAACCCGTCGCTGCTGGGCGCCTTCCGCGCGGCCGGTGACGGGGCCGAGTACGGCCTGTTCGTCGGCTGGATCATCGGTCTGGCCACCCTCGGCGGCCGCCGAGGTACCCGTTAGTCCACCTCCCGCCGGGACGGGTGCATGCCCCCGCCATCCGAACCCGGCACCCACAGGCGCGGAGGTGTCCCGAGCCCCCGTCAGGCACCTCGCGTCGCGCCGAACCGCAGCCCGGACCATCCCCCGGTCCGGGCTGCGGTGTGTCTCACGCCGGCGCGGCGGCCCGTTCATCGGGTACGCCGAACAGCGCCGAGCGGGCGATCGTGCCCACCGGAGCCCCGTCCTCGACCACGACCACGTTCAGCGCGTCGCTCGTGAGCATCACGCCGAGTGCGTCGTACAGCGTGCCGCCGACGTCGACGGTCGGGAGCCGTTCGATCTCCTCGATCTGGCCGACGGGGCGCATGGTGTCGCGCACCCTGGTGACCGCGAGCCGCCGGATGCCCCGATCCTCGCCGACGAACTGGCTGACCGCGTCGGAGGCCGGGTTGCTGAGCAGGTCGGCCGGGGTGGCGTACTGCTGCAGCCGGCCGCCCTCGCCGAGAACCGCGATCCGGTCGCCGAGGCGTACGGCTTCGTCGATGTCATGGGTGACCAGCACGATGGTCTTGCGGACCGCGGCCTGCAGCCGGAGGAACTCCTCCTGCAGGCGGGACCGGACGATCGGGTCCACCGCCGAGAACGGCTCGTCCATGAGCAGCACCAGCGGATCCGCGGCGAGCGCCCGGGCCACCCCGACCCGTTGGCGCTGACCGCCGGAGAGCTCGTGCGGATAGCGGCTGCCGTACCGCGCGGGGTCGAGGCCGACGAGCTCCAGCAACTCCTCCGCGCGGGCGCGCGTTTTCTTCTTGTTCCACCCGAGCAGCCGCGGGACCGTGCCGACGTTCGTACGGATCGTCTGGTGCGGGAACAGGCCGACGTTCTGGATCACGTACCCGATGTGCCGGCGCAGCTCGACCGGGTCCTGCCGGGACACGTCCTCGCCGTCGATGAGGATGCGGCCCTTCGACGGCTCGATCAGCCGGTTCAGCATGCGCAGGATCGTCGACTTGCCACAGCCGGACGGGCCGATGAGGACGACGAGCTCGCCGGCGCCGACGTCCAGACTGATGTCACCGACGGCCACGGTGCCGTCGGGATAGACCTTGCCCACGTTCTCGAGCGTGATAGACGCCGCGCTCCGGCCAGCGCCGGAGTCGTTGATCGCGGTAGCGTCCACGTATGTCCTTCCTGTCGAGGGCCCCGGCGCCTGCGTGGCCCCTGGCCGCCCCCGCTGATGACGGGCCGGGAAATCCGTGGTTCTCCTGGCGCTATGTCCACGACAACGCCGGCGAGATCCTCTCCGCCCTGCAGTTCCACGCGGGTCTCACCGCGCGCGCGGTGATCATCGCGCTCGTCGTCGCCGTGCCGCTCGCGGTCGTCGCCTACTGGTGGCGCCCGCTGACCGGCCCGATTCTTGCACTCTCCGGCGTCCTGTACACGATTCCGTCGCTGGCGCTTCTCGCGCTCGTCGCGCCGGCGGTGGGCACGACGAGCGACACGTCGGTCCTGATCGCGCTCGTCCTGTACGCCCTGCTCGTCCTGGTACGCAACGCGCTCGCCGGCCTCACCCAGGTCCCCAGCGAGGTGCGCGACGCGGCCGCGGGCATGGGGTACGGGCGCCTCGGCCGCCTGTTGCGCATCGAGCTGCCGCTCGCGCTGCCCGGCATCCTCACCGGCCTGCGGCTGGCCACGGTGTCGACGGTGGCGCTGGTGACCGTCGGCTCGCTGATCGGCAAGGGCGGCCTCGGCGAGATGATCCTCGGCGGGTTCCGCAACAACTTCTACAAGGCCGAGATCATGACCGGCACGATCCTGTGCGTGGGCCTCGCGCTCGTGCTGGACCTCGTGCTCGCCGGCCTCGGCCGGCTGGTGACCCCCTGGGCCCGGGAGCGGCGATCGTGAACTACTTCCGCGAGGGTTTCGTCTGGCTGAACGACCCCCTGAACTGGACGAACCCCGGTGGCCTGCTGGACCGGCTGGGCGAGCACCTGCTGATCAGCCTGTGGGCGGTCCTGCTGGGCTGCGCGATCGGCTGGCCGCTGGGCATCTGGCTGGGGCACCGCGGCCGGGGCGGCGGCGCGATCGTCACCATCGCCAACCTGACGCTGGCGATCCCCACGCTCGCCCTGCTCACCATCCTGCCGCTCACGCCGCTCGGCTTCGGCAAGCCGCCGGTCGTGGTGGCGCTCGCGGTGTTCGCGGTGCCGCCGCTGCTGGCGAACGCGTACACCGGGCTGCGGCAGATCGACCCGGAGACCCGCGACGCCGCGAAAGGCATGGGCCTCTCCGGAGGGCAGTTGCTGCGGCAGGTCGAGCTCCCGCTCTCGGTGCCCTATCTCGCTGCCGGATTGCGTACGGCGGCAGTGCAGGTGGTGGCGACGGCCGCGCTGGCGGCGTTCGTCAACGGCGGCGGCCTGGGCGAGATCATCTCGGCGGGCTTCGGCGTCGGCATGAGCAACGGCGGTGGCGGCCAGATCGTCGCGGGCGGCATCGTGGTGGCCCTGCTGGCGCTGCTCGTCGAGGCGCTGCTGGCGGCGGTGCAACGGCTCGTGACGCCGCCCGCACTGCGGGGTGCGCGTCGCCGGCCCACGACAGCAGCCGCGCCGGCGGGCTGACCCGTATTCCGCGTTTCGCCGGGATTCGCCCATCGGCTGGGTAACGAATCCGCATCGCCGATCCGGGCTGCGGCATTAGTTGTCGTACCCCCAGGTTAGGAACGACGGTGCCGCTCCTTATCCGGGCGCGGTGCGACAACCGAAGAGTGCGGGCATCGGATCTTCGACTGCCCGTCGGACACGCGGCACGGCCTGCAAGCCGTACCGGGACACAGAAGGCGGCAGTATGCGTCGAAACCTGCTCCTGACGGCCGGCACCCTCATGACCGCCGCCGTCATCCTCGCCGGCTGCGGCGAGTCCGGCTCCTCCGGCACCGAGGCCCCGGCCAGCTCCGCCTCGGGCGCCGGCTGCGCGCCCGTCGCCGGTGACAAGCTCGTCGTGCTCACCGACGACAAGAACCTGCAGAACACCGACAACATCGTCCCGGCCATCAACAAGACGGCCTCGACCCCGCAGATCGTCGCGGCGCTCGACAAGGTCTCCGCCGCGCTCGACACGGCCAAGCTCATCGAGCTCAACAAGGCCGTCGACATCGACCGCAAGTCGTCCAAGGCGGCGGCCCAGGAGTTCGCGAGCGCCAACAACCTCACCGCGGGCATCCAGAAGGGCTCCGGTGGCAAGCTGACCGTCGGCGCCGCCAACTTCAGCGAGAACGCCACGCTGGGCGAGCTCTACAACATCGTCCTCACCGCCGCGGGCTACACCGTGAAGGTGCAGCAGATCGGCAACCGCGAGCTGTACGAACCCGCCCTCGAGAAGGGCGAGATCGACGTGGTCCCCGAGTACGCGGCCACCCTCGCCACGTTCCTGTCGGGCAAGGTCGACGGCAAGGGCGCCAAGGACCCGTCCTCGTCCGACCTGAACACGACGATGGCCAACCTCAAGGCCCTCGGCGAGAAGGCCGGCCTCGTGTTCGGCACCCCGTCCAGCGCCCAGGACCAGAACGCCTTCGCCGCCACCCAGGCGTTCGCCGACAAGTACGGCGTGAAGACGCTCTCCGACCTGGCCGCGAAGTGCTCCGGGGCGGCCACGGTGCTCGGCGGCCCGCCGGAGTGCCCGCAGCGCCCGAAGTGCCAGCAGGGGCTCGTGGACACGTACTCGTTCCAGGCCGGCAAGTTCACCTCGCTGGACGCGGGCGGCCCGCTGACCAAGACGGGCCTGAAGCAGGGCACGATCAGCGTCGGCCTGGTCTTCAGCTCGGACGGCGCGCTGGCGGCCGGCTGACCCTGCCGGCCCCCGAGCCGCGAGGGGTCGGCGGGTCAGCCGACTCCCGTGTGGCGGGACCGTGCCCCGGTCGTTCACCCGGCCGGGGCCGGCCCTCCGCGTTAGACAAGTTTTTCTCCGATGCATCGATGCGGCCGTCACCTGCCGTTACGCTCCGTCCGGCCGCCCCTGCCCGTTCCCTGCCCGTTTCGTAACCGCTGCGACTCTCGGTAGCATCTGCGGCCATGTCTGACCGGGACCCCGAGCAGCAGAGCGCCCGCCTCCTGCGGGCGCTGATCTGGGGCGGCCTCGGCCTCGCCCCGATCGCTGCGATCATCGTGCTCGCGGGCAGCAGCGGCGGCGCCGTACGGTTCGCGGTGCTGCTGATGGCCGTCTGTGTGGTCCTGCTGGGCGCCGCGATGCTGATCCGCAACGATCCGGTGCTGCAGCGGATGGACGTCGAGGACCGTGTCGCCACGGAGGTCGACGTGCTGCGCGGGGATCTGCGCGGCGAGATCGCCTCGGCCGCCCGGGCCACCGGGCACCGGGTCCAGGCGCTCGAGGACGAGATGGCGCAGCTGCGGGTGGCCGGCGCGCCGGGCCGCTCCGGGGCCGGCCAGTTCGTGCCTTCCCAGACCGGCTGGCCGGAAGCGCAGCCTCAGACCGGTTGGGCGGAAGCGCAACCCCAGCCCGGCTGGGCGGAAGCGCAACCCCAGACAGGCTGGTCCGACGTTCAGCCGCAGGCCGGCAGCGCGGCAGTGCTGGGGAGCGCGGCCGTGGCCGGTAGTGCGGCGGTGGCTCCGGTGTCCGGCACCGTTTCGGCACCCCGGGGAGCGGCCTCCGCATCCGCGCCGCGCACAAGCGGGTCGGCCTCCGCGCCACGCTCGGCGGCGGCGGCGTCCGCGCCGCGCTCGGGCGCCGTGGCGTCCGCGCCGCGCGCGAGTGCCTCGGCTTCCGCACCGCGTCCGGGCGCGGCGACTCCCGCCCCGCGCGCGTCGGCCTCGGTCTCCCCACCCCGGGCGCCGGCGCCGGGGCCCGCTCCGCGGCCGGCGGCGTCCGCTCCGCGGCCCGCGGCGTCGGGTGCTCGGCCCGCGGTGGCGGGGCCTGCTCCGCGGCCCGCGGCGTCCGTCTCCGGCCCTCGGGCAACTGCATCTGTCTCCGCCCCGCGCGCGACCGCGTCCGTTTCAAGCCCCCGCGCGACGCCCCCCATCTCCTCCTCAGGCTTCCCCCGGCAACGCGGCGCTGCGTTCCCCGGATCGGAGACCCCGGACCACGGCTGGGACCAGAGCCAGGACATCCCGATCCCGGAACCGCGCCCGTCCCGCCGCCACGCCGCGCCGGACACCGGCACGGACATCGCCCGCTTCGGCGCCTACGACGCCCCGGACGCCGTTGACGGCGGCGGCTTCGACACCCCGGACGCCGGTCACGTCGGCGGCTATGACGCTGCGGACGCCGGTCACGCAGGGGGCTACGACGCTGCGGACGCCGATCACGGGTACGGCCTCACCACCGGCGGCATCGCGCGGCCGTCCGGCGCGGGCGGGACGTACGGCTCGGCGTCCAGCGCTTATGGCGGCGGGGACGACTACCAGCAGAACGTCTACGGGCAGAGCACCTACAGCCCCGGCACCTACGGGACCAGCGACTACGACCAGGGCGCGGACGACTACGGGTACGACGCCACCGGTTTCGCCTCGGCCGGGAGTTATGACTACGGCGGTGAGAGCGGGTTCGGCTACGACCGTGACGGGGTGGACGAGGCGCCCGGCACGTACCGGTCGGGGACCACGTACGGTGCCGGCCGCGAAAGCCGCGAAAGCCGCGACGGCCGGTACGACGGTGCGGACGCGTACGGGCCGGATCCGCTGGCCGTGCCGAACCGCGACCGGGCCGAGCACCACCGCTGGTAGCGCGCGCGGCGGCTACTTGTCGATGTCGCCGACCACGAAGAACATCGAGCCCAGGATGGCGATGAGGTCCGGCACGAGGCAGCCCGGCAGCAGCGTCGCCAGCGCCTGGACGTTCGCGTACGAGGCCGTGCGCATCTTCATCCGCCACGGGGTCTTCTCGCCGCGCGACACCAGGTAGTAGCCGTTGATGCCGAGCGGGTTCTCGGTCCACGCGTACGTGTGGCCCTCCGGCGCCTTGACCACCTTGGGCAGCCGCACGTTGACCGGCCCGCCGATGGTGTCGACCTTGTCGAGGCACTGCTCGGCCAGGTCGAGCGACACGTACACCTGCTCCAGGAGCACCTCGAAGCGCGAGTGGCAGTCCCCGGCCGTCCGGGTCACCACGGGCACGTCGAGCTGGTCGTACGCCAGGTAGGGCTCGTCGCGGCGCAGGTCCATGTCGAGGCCGCTGGCGCGGGCGACCGGGCCGGACGCGCCGTACGCGGCGGCCTGTTCGGCGGTGAGCACGCCGACGCCGACCGTGCGGGCCATGAAGATCTCGTTGCGACGGATGAGGTTGTCGATGTCCGGCATCCGCTTGCGGACCTGGGCGATCGCCTCCCGGGCGCGCCCGGTCCAGCCGGCCGGGACCTCCTCCTTGAGGCCGCCGACCCGGTTGAACATGTAGTGGATGCGGCCGCCGGAGACCTCCTCCATGACCGCCTGGAGGGTCTCGCGCTCGCGGAACGCGTAGAACATCGGCGTGATCGCGCCGATCTCCAGCGGGTACGAGCCGAGGAACATCAGGTGGTTGAGCACCCGGTTCAGCTCGGCGAGCACCATGCGCAGCCAGGTGGCGCGCTCGGGCACCTCCATGCCCATGAGGCGTTCGACGGCGAGCACCACGCCCAGCTCGTTGGAGAAGGCGGAGAGCCAGTCGTGCCGGTTGGAGAGCACGATGATCTGCCGGTAGTCGCGCACCTCGAACAGCTTCTCGGCGCCGCGGTGCATGTAGCCGACGATCGGCTCGCACTCGACGACCCGTTCGCCGTCGAGCTTCAGCTTGAGCCGCAGCACGCCGTGCGTGGAGGGGTGCTGCGGACCGATGTTGAGCACCATGTCGGCGGTGTCGAGCCCGGCGCCGGTCCCGACCGTCATCTCCCGCAAGTCACTCACGGACTAGATGCTCCCACGAAGGTCGATCCCCACCTCGTGCAGCAGCCACCAGTGCGCGCCGAGCCCGCCGGGATCGGTCAGTTCGGCGGCCGCCCCCGCCATGCTCAGCGCGCGCAGATAGCCCGCCGGGTCGCTGCGGGCCAGATCCAGGGCGGGTCGCGCGCCGTCGACACCGAGCGCTTTCAGCGCCTCCCGCTGGGTGATCATTCGGTACGGCTGACCGACACTGACCGCGACCGCGTCGACTGCCACGTGCGCCGTGACATCGCAGCTCCCGTCGGGCACGGGCAGCACCTGCCGACCGCCCCGGAACCCGGTGAGCGTCCCGAGCGGCGGCCGGGCGTCGCGCAGGTGCCCGTAGTCCACGGTCAGCGCGCATCCCCGGCGTACCGATGACACCGCGTCCGCCCACGCCACATCCCGCGGCCACCCGATCTCGGCCCGGTCGCCGGGCGCGGCGCCGGGCCACCACCGTGCGAGCCAGAGCCGGTCCGCCGCGTCGATGTCGCCGCCCAGAGTCTCGCTGCCGTCGGCCGGGTCGACCAGCACCCGCCGGATCCGCCCGGCCGGATCGACCTCGGCGACGTCGAGGGGCACGTTGTCCAGCCATTCCGTCGCCAGCAGCACCCCCACGACCTCGCCGGGAACGTTCCGCTGCCAGCCGACGTCCGCGGGCAGGCCGGGCGGGCGGGGCGCGACCTCGACCCCGGTGAACTGCAGCCGGCCGGCAAGGTCCGTCCCGGCGGACCTGGCCCGTAGCGTGGCGAGCAGCTCACCGCGCCCGGCGCCCACGTCGACAACCTGCAGGACGCGGGGCCGGCCGAGCGCGGCGTCGACCGCCTCGATCAGGCGCAGCAGCGCGCCGGCGAAGAGCGGCGAGGCGTGCACACTCGTCCGGAAGTGGTCCGCCGGACCGTCGTTCGCGCTGGTGAAGAAGCCTTCCGGCCCGTACAGCGCGCGTTGCATGGCGACCCGCCAACCGACCCTCGTCACACCGGCCAATCTAGGCGGTGCCGTTGTTCACACGCTCTTGTCACGAGCGTGTTACATCGGCGCATACTGGCCTCGACCGGTACCCCTTCACGAGGACTGGATCCACACATGAGCGCAGGCACGCGCGCGAAATCCCTGGTCGTCGGCGTGGTCGGCGCGGGCAGGGTCGGAGCCGTCCTCGGCGCCGTCCTCGACGCGGCCGGGCATCACGTCGTCGCCACCGCGGCCGTCTCGGCCGCTTCCCGCGAACGGGCCAGGCGGCTGCTGCCGCGGGCTGAGATCCTCCCCGCCGACGAGGTGGCCCGGGCCGCCTCCGATCTGCTGCTCCTGGCCGTCCCCGACGACGCGCTCGGCGGCGTCGTGGCCGGCCTCTCCGCGACCGGCGCGCTTTCCGCGGGTACGGTCGTCGCGCACACCTCCGGAGCCCACGGCCTGGCGGTTCTCGGCGAGGTCGACGGGCTCGCCCTGCACCCCGCGATGACTTTCACCGGGGCGGACGCCGATCTCGACCGGCTCCCCGGCATCGCCTGGGGCGTGACCGCGCGGGACCGGGCCTTCGCCGCCCGCCTGGTCGCCGACCTCGGCGGCATCCCCGAGTGGGTCGCCGAAGACGCGCGGCCGCTCTACCACGCGGCCCTCGCGCACGGCGCCAACCACCTGGTCACGCTGGTCAACGAGGCCGCCGACCTGCTGCGCGCCGCGGGCGTACGGGATCCGGCCGCCGTCCTGTCGCCCCTGCTCAACGCCGCCCTGAGCAACGCGCTGAGCCTCGGCGACGCCGCCCTCACCGGTCCGGTGTCACGGGGCGACGCGGGCACCGTACGCAAGCATCTCGACCGCCTGACGCCGGCGTCCGCGCCGGCCTATCTGGCCCTGGCGCGGCGCACCGCCGACCGGGCGATCGCCGCGGGGCGCCTGCGCCCGCAGGACGCGGCTCTGCTGTTGGACGTCCTTGCCGATGCGACCGTGGGGAGCCCGTCATGACGAAGTTGATCCACACCAGGGCCGAGCTGGCCGCGGCCCGCGCGGCCGCACCGGGCCGCGTCGCGGTCGTGATGACCATGGGAGCCCTGCACGAGGGGCACCGGCAGCTCATGCGCGAGGCGCGCGAGCGGGCCGACTTCGTGATCGTCACGGTGTTCGTGAACCCGCTGCAGTTCGGCCCGAACGAGGACTTCGACAAGTACCCCCGCACGCTCGCGGCCGACGTCGAGGCGTGCACGGCCGAGGGCGTCGACCTGGTGTTCGCGCCGGACCGCGACGAGATGTATCCGGGCGGCACGCCGTCGGTCACGCTCGCCGCGGGGCCGATGGGGGAGATCCTCGAGGGAGCCAGCCGGCCCGGCCACTTCTCCGGCATGCTCACGGTCGTCGCCAAGCTGCTCCAGCTCACCCGCGCCGACGTCGCGTTCTTCGGCGAGAAGGACTACCAGCAGCTGGCCCTGATCAAGCGCATGGTGGCCGACCTGGAGATGGGAGTGGAGATCGTCGGCGTACCGACGGTCCGCGAGGCCGACGGGCTGGCGCTGTCCAGCCGCAACCGCTACCTCTCCGCCGAGCAGCGACAGGCGGCGCTCGCCCTGTCGCATGCCCTGCGCGAGGGCGCGCTGCAGACCGACGGCGAGCGGGTGCTGGAGGCGGCCACGAAGATCCTGCGGGACGAGCCCGGCGTCCAGGTCGACTACCTCGCGCTCACCGACCCGCTGCTCGGCCCCGCGCCCGCCACCGGCCCGGCCCGCCTGCTCGTGGCCGCCAAGGTCGGCACCACCCGGCTCATCGACAACGTTCCGCTGCTCCTGGGAGAGGCCGCCTGATGCTCCGTACCATGCTCAAGTCGAAGATCCACCGGGCCACGGTGACCCAGGCGGACCTGCACTACGTGGGCTCCGTGACGGTGGACCTGGACCTGATGGAGGCGGCGGACCTGCTCCCCGGCGAGCAGGTCGCGATCGTGGACGTCACCAACGGCGCCCGGCTCGAGACGTACGTGATCCCGGGCGAGCGCGGCAGCGGCGTCATCGGCATCAACGGCGCGGCGGCCCACCTCGTGCACCCGGGTGACCTGGTCATCCTGATCTCGTACGGGCAGATGGAGTCGGCCGAGGCGCGCTCCTATCAGCCCCGGATCGTGCACGTGGACGCGCGGAACTCGATCATCGAGCTGGGCGCGGACCCGGCGGCGGCCGTCGCGGGCATGGCCGACGACCTGGTACGGGGGGACCTGACGCTCTCCGCCGGCTGACGGGTCCTCGCGCTCCCGCCCTCGCCGCCGACTCCGAAGCGGCCGGTCAGACCCGACTATTGCCATATGATCGGCAAATCGGACGGCTGGCGGCGCTTCGGAGGCTCGGGACCATGGGTGAGTTCGCCGTGCGGAGACGCCGGTGGGGGCTCGCCGCCGCGCTGAGCCTCGTGCTGCTGGCCGCCGGGTGCGGCAATCCGGGCGGGGTCGACGGAAACCTCACGAACGGGTGGGCGGCGATCGGCGTACCCACCGGGTTCACCCCTGCCGCCGGGACGTGCCACCTCGCGAACTTCTCCACGTTCGGGCCCCGGGCCTCGTACGAGGAGGTCGACTGCGACGTCAAGCACCGTACGGAGACCGTCTTCGTCGGCACGTACCCGAGCCCTGCTTCCGCGGCGCCCACCCCGCCCGCCGACGACTCGGCCGGTGCGCGGGCCGCGTACGCCGTCTGCGACCAGAAGACCAGCGCGTACGTGGGCGGTCCGTGGCGGGTGGCCCGGCTGTGGATCGGGGTGACCCAGCCGACCCGGGCAGCCTGGGCCGGCGGCGCCCGCTGGTTCCGGTGCGAGGTGGTGGAGAGCAGTTCGGTCGAGGACGACGGCGGCCTGGTCCAGCGGCTCGGCAGCCTCCGCAACGCCCTGAAGGAGCGCGGCTCGTCGCTGCTGCTGACCTGCTACGCCGTGCAGCTGGACGCGCAAGGCAAGATCGACACGATGCCCGCCGCGCCCTGCGCGTCACGGCACAACGCCGAGTTCGCGGGGGTGTGGAACGCCGGCAAGCGGGCGTACCCGAAGACCGACGAGCAGTGGAACGACTTCCACGACGGCTGTCGCCGGCTCATCGCCGCGTACGTGGGCGTACCCGACGACGCGGACCTGCAGTACCGGGCGGGAGTGATCTCGCTGCCGGCCGGCGACGACGTCTGGGCGCTGGGTGAGCGGGGCGTGCGCTGCTACCTGTGGGTGGACACCACGACGCTCACCTCCTCGCTGCGGGGCAAGGGCAAGAAGGCGCTCCCTGTCCAGTACCAGTAACGTCTGGCACTTCTTGCCTCCCCGGCCGTGATTTCGTCGCACCCGCGAGGTTGACTGAGCCCATGTCGCATCTCGCCGATCTGCCGGCGCTTCCCCGCCGCCTGGCCGCCCCCGAGCCGGGCTGGACCGAGACGACCGACGTGCTGGTGGTCGGTTCCGGCGTGGCGGGCCTGACCGCCGCGCTGCACCTGCGGGAGCAGGGCCTGCACGTCACCGTCGTCACCAAGGTCAACATCGACGACGGGTCGACTCGCTGGGCCCAGGGCGGCATCGCGGCCGTGCTCGACCCGCTGGACAGCCCCGAGGCGCACGCCTTCGACACCGAGATCGCCGGCGTCGGGCTCTGCGACCCGGCCGCCGTGCGCGTGCTCGTCGAGGAGGGCCCGGCGCGGATCCGGGAGCTCATGCGCATCGGCGCCGAGTTCGACCGCAACGCGGACGGGTCGCTCATGCTGACCCGCGAGGGCGGGCACCGCGCCGACCGGATCGTGCACGCGGGCGGCGACGCGACCGGCGCGGAGGTGCAGCGAGCCCTGCACGATGCGGTCCACCGGGACCCCTGGATCCGCCTCGTGGAGCACGCGCTCGTGCTCGACCTGCTGCGGACGTCCGACGGCCGGGCCTGCGGCCTGACCCTGCACGTCCTGGGCGAGGGCAGCGAGGATGGCGTCGGCGCGATCCTGGCCCGCGCGGTCGTGCTGGCCACGGGTGGGATGGGCCAGGTCTTCGCGTCCACCACCAACCCGGCCGTCTCCACCGGCGACGGCGTCGCGCTCGCGCTGCGCGCCGGCGCCACCGTCACCGACGTGGAGTTCGTCCAGTTCCACCCCACCTCGTTCGTCACCGCGAGCGTCACCTCGGTGCAGCGGCCGCTGATCTCCGAGGCGCTGCGCGGCGAGGGGGCACACCTGGTCGACGAGTCCGGCAAGCGGTTCATGGTCGGCCAGCACGAGCTCGCCGAGCTGGCCCCGCGCGACGTGGTCGCCAAGGGCATCCACCGGGTCCTGCGGGCCACCGGCGCCGACCACGTCTACCTCGACGCGCGGCACCTCGGCCGGGAGTTCCTCGAGAAGCGGTTCCCGACGATCGTCGCCTCGACGCGCGGCGCGGGCGTCGACCCGGCCACCGACCTGATCCCGGTCGCGCCCGCCGCCCACTACGCCTCCGGCGGCGTCCGCACCGACCTGCGCGGCCGCACCTCGATCCGAGGCCTGTACGCATGCGGCGAGGTCGCCTGCACGGGCGTGCACGGCGCCAACCGGCTGGCCAGCAACTCGCTGCTGGAAGGCCTGGTCTTCGCCCGCCGCATCGCCGACGACATCGCCCGCGAGTTGCCCCCGCAGGCCGACCCGGCACCGGCCACGGGCGAGGCCGGCTGGGTGACGGTCCCGGAGATCCGCGGCGAGCTGCAGCGCTCGATGACCCGCGGCGCCGGCGTGCTCCGCTCGGCCGACTCGCTCACGGCCACGGCCAAGGAGCTGTCCCGCCTCGGCCAGCAGCACGGCCGGCCGCACAACGCGGCCTGGGAATCCACCAACCTGCTCACGGTGGCGACGGCGCTGGTGGCGTCGGCGTACGAGCGCCGCGAGACCCGGGGCTGCCACTGGCGCGAGGACTACCCCAACGCCGCGGACGAGTGGCGCGGGCACCTGCTCGACTCGATCGACGCCAAGGGCACGCTGACCCAGACCTTCGAGGAGATGGCATGACCAACCGGCTGATGAGGGGATCGCGATGATCGAAGGCCTGGATCTGGCGGAGGTCGAGCGGGTCGTCTACACGGCGCTGGCCGAGGACCTCGGCGATCCGCCCCGTGACGTGACGAGCGAGGCGACGATCCCGGCCGCGCAGGCCGACACCGCCGAGCTGGTCGCCCGGGCGCCCGGCGTGGTGGCAGGGCTGCCCGTCGCCGCCCAGGTCTTCGCGGTCACCTCCGGCGGGACGGCGTCGTTCGACCAGCTGGTCGAGGAGGGTGCGCGGGTGGTCCGCGGGGACGTGCTCGCCGTGGTCGGCGGCCCCACCCGGTCGCTGCTGACGGCCGAGCGTACGGCCCTGAACCTGCTGTGCCGCATGTCCGGCGTGGCGACCCACACCCGCAAGTGGGCCGACGAGCTCGCCGGCACCAAGGCGACCGTGCTCGACACCCGCAAGACCACGCCCGGCCTGCGCGCCCTCGAGAAGTACGCGGTCCGGGTCGGCGGCGGCACGAACAAGCGCATGGGCCTGTACGACGTCGCGATGATCAAGGACAACCACAAACTGGCCGCGGGCAGCATCGCGGCCGCGTACCGGCTGGTCCGCGAGCGGTTCCCGGACGTGCCCGTGCAGGTCGAGGTGACCACCCTGGCCGAGGCCCAGGAGGCGGTCGAGGCGGGCGCCGACTTCCTGCTGTGCGACAACATGCCGCCGGAGCTGCTGCGCTCGGTGGTGGAGAAGGTGGGCGACCGCGCGGAACTCGAGGCCACGGGCAACCTGACCCTCGACACAGCGGCCGCGTACGCCGCGACGGGCGTGGACTACCTGTCGGTCGGCGGCCTGACCCACTCGTCACCGATCCTCGACATCGCCATGGACCTGCGGGTGAGCTGACCTCTCCCCCCGGACGGGCGCACTTTCACCGGTGGCGGGGCCCCAGGTTCTCGCCTCTGTGCCGGTCGGCGACGGTGTTGCGGTTGCTGACGCCAACGGCCGTACCCTCGGCGGTTAAGGTTTTGATCGTGCTTCTGTGCATCGACATCGGCAATACGAACACCGTTCTGGCGACCTTCGACGGCGACAAGATCGTGCACAGCTGGCGGATCAAGACCGATGCCCGGTCGACCGCCGACGAGCTGGGCCTGATGTTCCGTGGCCTGCTCGCGGGCGACGCCGTCGAGATCACCGGGGTGGCCGCGTGCTCCACAGTGCCGGCTGCGCTGCGCTCGCTGCGGACGATGCTGGCGCGCTACTACGGTGACCTGCCCAACGTCATCGTGGAACCGGGCGTGAAGACCGGGGTGCAGCTGGCGATCGACAATCCGAAGGAGGTCGGCGCCGACCGGGTGGTCAACACCCTGGCCGCGCACGCCCTGTACGGCGGCCCGTCGATCGTCGTGGACTTCGGGACGACCACCAACTTCGACGTGATCAGCGCCCGGGGGGAATTCCTCGGCGGGGCGTTCGCGCCCGGAATCGAGATCTCGTTCGACGCACTCGCCGCGCGGGCCGCGCAGTTGCGCAAGGTGGAACCGGCCAAGCCGCGCTCGGTCATCGGGAAGAACACGGTCGAATGCCTGCAGTCCGGTCTCTATTTCGGCGTCGCCGGTCAGGTCGACCGCATCGTCGAGCTGATGGCCGCCGAGCTGGGTTCACCCATCCGGTCGGTCATCGCGACCGGCGGCCTCGCCTGGCTGGTCAAGGATGAATGCCGCACCATCACCGCGCACGAGCCGATGATCACGCTGATCGGGCTGCGCATGGTGTATGAGCGGAATGTGGCTTGATGCCCGACTAGCGCAGTACGGCTCGCGCATCGTTGTTCCGCAATTGGGAATGCCGGCCGGCGGTGGCGCACCCGTCGTTTGTGACGCACAGCGACGCGCTCGATATAGATCTCTATCGGCGTATCTCCGCCCGGTGCTATTTCGACGGGCCGGCCGAAGCGCGGGCGGCGCCGGTGTTTTGCGCCGGCGCCCGGACCGATTTCCTGCCCTCGCCGCAACCACCGGATCACTCCTGGTCACCTGCTTCGATGGGGGTCGAGAGGACCGGCGAGCGGAAGTGACAATCCGTCACCGGCTTTGTTCGGGGCCGCCGTGGGCCGGCGAAAGGCTGGACCTTTCCCGGCGCCGGCGGTCGTGGCCGGTGGGTGACGTGGCCGTTCACGGGCCGGTCGCGCCGTCGTTTCCCGGGACGGCACAACGAATCCGGCCGCCCGGCGGGCCTTTTGCAATCCGCTCGGCGATGTCCGGTGTTGGCCCGGCGGGGCATTCGCGAAACGGCGCGGTTGTGCTTCGGGGCGCGGATATCGGGCCCGCATTGACGCAACGCGCGGGCATAGCGTTATTGTTCTCGGCAGAGGATTGCCTGACGAGAGAACCTGTGTTCGGGAGGATAACGGCCCGTGGCCAAGCAGATCATTCACAAGCTGGTCGACGACCTCGACGGCGGTGACGCCGACGAGACCGTCAAGTTCGCCCTCGACGGCATTCAGTATGAGATCGACCTGTCCGACAAGAACGCGGCGAAATTGCGCGACGTCTTCGCGCCGTACGTCGCCGCCGGGTCGAAGGTCGCCCGCGGCGGGGTGGTCGTGGGGGGCCGTGCGGCCCGCGGACGCGGCGGCGCCACCGCCGACCGCGAGCAGAACAAGGCCATCCGCGAGTGGGCGAAGAAGAACGGCAAGGAGATCTCCGACCGGGGCCGCATCCCGCAGGAGATCGTCGACGAGTTCCACGCCAAGGGTCCCGGCCGCTGAGCCGCACCCACCGCTCTCCACAGGGTCCGCTGCGCTCCGGCGCGGCGGACCCTGCTGCTTTCCGCTCGTCCCGCGCTCGGCTTGCGTAAGTTATCCACAGGGGTGGACGACGTTGTCCACAGGCTGTGGACGGCGCCGGGAAGGCCGGTGAGGGTGCCGACGATTTCGCTGTGCGCGTACTCCGCAGGGGTGGGGAACAGCCCCTGAGCGTGCGAAGTTGGGGAAATCATCGGCGCAGGACCTCCCGAGAGGGCTCGAGGGCCCAGCAGAGTCCTCCGGCGGCGATAGAGTTACAGCACGGGTATCACCGATGCCCGTGCGCTGGCCCCGCCAGCTGTTGAGACAGGCTCAGCATTGGCGCACGGCACGTGAGGAGCACGAGGGCATGTTCGAGCGGTTCACCGACCGAGCGCGACGGGTTGTCGTCCTGGCCCAAGAAGAGGCCCGGATGCTCAACCACAACTACATCGGGACAGAGCACATCCTGCTCGGCCTGATCCACGAGGGCGAAGGTGTTGCCGCGAAGGCTCTGGAGAGCCTCGGCATCTCCCTCGAGGGGGTCCGGCAGCAGGTTGAGGAGATCATCGGCCAGGGCCAGCAGGCGCCGAGCGGGCACATCCCGTTCACGCCGCGGGCCAAGAAGGTGCTGGAGCTCTCGCTGCGCGAGGCCCTGCAGCTGGGCCACAACTACATCGGCACGGAGCACATCCTGCTCGGGCTGATCCGCGAGGGTGAGGGCGTCGCCGCCCAGGTGCTGGTCAAGCTCGGCGCCGACCTCAACCGGGTCCGCCAGCAGGTCATCCAGCTGCTCTCGGGCTACCAGGGCAAGGAGCCGGCCGCGGCCGGCGCCGCGGCGGGCGAGGCCGCGCCGTCGACGTCGCTGGTGCTCGACCAGTTCGGTCGCAACCTGACCCAGGCCGCCCGCGAGGGCAAGCTCGACCCGGTCATCGGCCGGGAGAAGGAAATCGAGCGGGTCATGCAGGTGCTCTCCCGCCGTACCAAGAACAACCCGGTGCTGATCGGCGAGCCGGGCGTCGGCAAGACCGCCGTCGTCGAGGGCCTGTCGCAGTCCATCGTCAAGGGTGAGGTGCCCGAGACGCTCAAGGACAAGCAGCTCTACACCCTCGACCTGGGTGCGCTGGTCGCCGGATCCCGCTACCGCGGTGACTTCGAGGAGCGCCTCAAGAAGGTGCTCAAGGAGATCCGTACGCGCGGCGACATCATCCTGTTCATCGACGAGATCCACACCCTGGTCGGTGCGGGTGCCGCCGAGGGCGCGATCGACGCCGCCTCCATCCTCAAGCCCATGCTGGCTCGTGGCGAGCTGCAGACCATCGGCGCCACGACCCTTGACGAATACCGCAAGCACCTCGAGAAGGACGCCGCCCTCGAGCGCCGTTTCCAGCCGATCCAGGTGGGTGAGCCGTCGCTGGCGCACACCATCGAGATCCTCAAGGGCCTGCGCGACCGCTACGAGGCCCACCACCGGATCAGCATCACCGACGCCGCGCTCGTGGCGGCGGCGACGCTGGCCGACCGGTACATCTCCGACCGGTTCCTGCCGGACAAGGCGATCGACCTGATCGACGAGGCCGGCGCCCGGATGCGCATCCGCCGGATGACCGCGCCGCCGGACCTGCGTGACTTCGACGAGCGCATCGCCCAGGTGCGCCGCGACAAGGAGTCCGCGATCGACGCGCAGGACTTCGAACGGGCCGCGCAGCTGCGCGACAAGGAGAAGCAGCTGCTGGGCCAGAAGGCGCAGCGGGAGAAGGAGTGGAAGGCCGGCGACCTCGACGTCGTGTCCGAGGTCGACGACGAGCAGATCGCCGAGGTCCTCGGCAACTGGACCGGCATCCCGGTCTACAAGCTGACCGAGGAGGAGACCTCCCGCCTGCTGCGCATGGAGGACGAGCTGCACAAGCGCGTCATCGGCCAGGAGGACGCGGTCAAGGCCGTCTCGAAGGCCATCCGGCGTACGCGGGCCGGCCTCAAGGACCCCAAGCGCCCCTCGGGCTCGTTCATCTTCGCCGGCCCCTCGGGTGTCGGTAAGACCGAGCTCTCCAAGGCGCTGGCGGAGTTCCTGTTCGGCTCCGAGGACGCCCTGATCCAGCTCGACATGTCGGAGTTCCACGACCGGTACACGGTGTCCCGCCTCGTCGGTGCGCCCCCCGGATACGTCGGCTACGACGAGGGCGGCCAGCTGACCGAGAAGGTGCGCCGCAAGCCGTTCTCCGTGGTCCTCTTCGACGAGATCGAGAAGGCCCACCCGGACGTCTTCAACACGCTCCTGCAGATCCTCGAGGACGGCCGCCTGACCGACGGTCAGGGCCGCATCGTGGACTTCAAGAACACGGTCATCATCCTGACCACGAACCTGGGCACCCGGGACGTGGCCAAGGCGGTGTCGCTGGGCTTCCAGGCCTCCGAGGCCGAGGAGTCCAACTACGAGCGGATGAAGGTCAAGGTCAACGACGAGCTGAAGCAGCACTTCCGCCCGGAGTTCCTCAACCGCATCGACGACACGATCGTCTTCCACCAGCTCCGCCAGAACGAGATCCTCGAGATCGTCGACATCTTCACCGCGCGCATCGAGGGCCAGCTCAAGAACAAGGACATGGGTCTCGAGCTGACCGACAACGCGAAGAAGTACCTGGCGAAGAAGGGCTTCGACCCGGTCCTGGGCGCTCGGCCGCTGCGCCGGACGATCCAGCGGGACCTGGAAGACTCGCTGTCCGAGCAGATCCTCTTCAACGAGCTGCGCCCCGGCCAGATCGTCGTGGTGGACTGCGAGGGCGACCCGGAGAACATCGACAAGTCCAAGCTGGTCTTCAAGGGCGCCGACCGGGGTTCCGTGGTCCCCGACGCGGTGCCGGCGGACCTCGGCGCGGCCGCGGCCGACGAGTGACCTCCGCCTGACCGGTAAGACTGGGAAACGGCCCGGCGCTTCGGCGCCGGGCCGTTTCGCGTCCCTGCCCTCCCCGGGGTCTGGCGGCTGACCGGCCGGGCGGGCTGACTCCGGAGAGCCGGCGGCATCCCCGGCTGGGCTGGGGGCACCCGCGGCGTCCGCGAGCCGGCATGCGCGGGTTAAGGGCGTGTACAGGCTGGGGCGTGTGCGGCCTTGGGGCGTGTGTGCGGGGTGACGGCGCATGCGCGCGTTGGCGGCATGTGCGCGAGTTGGCGGCACGTGCGCGGGCTGGGGGCGCCTTCGCGCCCCGGCAGCGTGTGCGCGCGCCCCGGCGGCGTGTGCGGGCGGGCTGGCGGCGTGTGCGGGCGGGCTGGCGGCGTGTGCGGGCGGGCTGGCGGCGTGTGCGGGCGGGCTGGCCGCGCGTGTGCGCGCGCCCCCGGCGGCGTGTGCGGGCGGCCGGCCGGCGTGCGTGCGCGGCTGGGGAAGTGGGCGCGGGCTGGCGGCGTGTGCGTGGCCCGGCGGCGTGTGCGCGGCCCGGCGGCGTGTGCGCTGCCCGGCAGCGCGTGCGCGGGCCGGCGGGTTGTCGGCGTCCGGTACGCATGGACGGCATGACCGACTGGCGTGACGACCGCATCGGCTCCGCGCACCGGGGCCGGAACCCGACCGTGCTCGGCCGGCTGCCCGAGAGCTTCGCCGTCATCGGGGACGTCCAGTGGCTGCCCGGGTACTGCGTCCTGCTCACCGACGACCCGGCGGTGTCGCGGCTCAGCGACCTGCCGCGTGGACGGCGGCTGGCGTACCTGGAGAGCATGGACCGTCTCGGGGCTGCCGTGGAGCGCGCCTGCGCGGAGCTCGACCCGGGGTTTCGCCGGATCAACTTGGAGATCCTCGGCAACGCGGACCCGTACCTGCACGCGCATGTCTGGCCCCGGTACGACTGGGAGCCACCGGAGCTGCGGCGGTGGCCGGTCTGGCTGTACCCGAGGGACCGCTGGCGGGACCCGGCTCACGCGCTCGGACCGGCGCACGACGCGATCCGGGCCGCTGTGACGCGCCACCTGGAGACGTGAGCCACGCGTCGCCGGCGGAAGAGCGGTACTGCCGGAAGGGGCGCGGACCGGCGCTACTCCCGGGCGCCCAGCAGCACGACCGGCCGCTCCCGCGTAGCCGACCAGGACGTCACCACGCTGGTCGTCCCCGTCACCACCAGGATTGCCGCCACCACCGCTCCCGCCAACCCCCACGGCACCTGCAGCGTCCCCGCCCCGGTCACCGCCGACGTCGTTCCCAGCACCGCCACGTACGCTGCCCCGGCCGCGACGAAGCCCAGGATCACGCCCGCCACGGTCACCGCGGTCGACTCTGCAAGCGCCGCGCGGACGACCTGGCGCCGGGACAGCCCCGTCACCCGTGCCTCTGCGAACTCTCGCCGGCGGGCTGCGGCGCCGATGACCACCGAGTTCACGGTGCCGATGAGGGCGTACAGGGCTCCGAGGCCCAGGACCACCACCATGATCTTGTTGTTGGTGGAAGCTCTCGCCTCGGCGTCCGCGGTCAGCCAGGCGTCCACGTCCGAGACCTGGCCGACGTGCGAGAGGGCCGCGGCGACCTCCGCTGCCGGGACGCCCGGGGCGAGCCGGACGAAGGCGCGGCTGGGCGCCGACGTCAGCTGGTCCGGCGGGACCAGGCCGGCGGGTACGAGCACCGTCGCCCCACCGGCGAGCGTGGCCGGTACCGCGCCCGCCACCCGAAGGTCGCCGAGGGTCGTTTCCGGGAGCTCCACCCGTACGGTGCCTTCCGAAGGAATGTCCCCACCCGGACCGACCATGATCGCCCGGCCCGTCAGGTTGCGCAGCGTCTCGCTGCCCGGGTGAGCCGCCGCGTAGGCGGCAGGGTCGACGGCGAGCGCGTCGCCGTTCTCGGTCTCCGCCGATTCGCCGGCGCCGTACGCGATCCGGGCCGGGAGCTGGATCTCCGTGGAGGCCGACGCGACGCCGGGCACCGCGGTGACCTTGGAGCCGATCGGACCGGTCGATTCCACGACGAGGTCCGCGGTGAGCGCCCGGTGCTGCTCCTCGATGCCGGCCGTGGTGAACGACATCGCCGCGCCCGCCTGGCCGAGCACGAGCCCCACCAGGACGATGACCGGCGCCGCGACGGAGGCGCTGCGCCGGCGTCCGTCACGCAGGTTGGCGCGGGCGAGCATGCCCAGCGGACCTCCCGCGCCGGTGGGGACCAGCCGGGCGACCGCCGGCACCAGCAGCGGCCCGAACGCCGCCACGGCCGCCGCCGCGCACATCGGGACGTTGAGCGAGATCGCCTGGCCGCCCGCGGGACCGCCGTGCGGGGCGACGATGACCATCGCGATCGTTCCGGCGAGGAAGATCAGACCGACGACCCAGCGGCCGGCGGTCATGACGCGAGCCGCCTCACCGGAATCCCGCAGCGCTTCGAGCGGTCGTACGCGGGAGGCGCGCCGCGCCGCCAGCAGGACCCCCGCCACGGCCAGCACGATGCCGGTGCCCAGCGAGACGCCGAGGATCCACGTACGCCACTGTCCGCGGAAACCGTCCGGGACGAAGCCCATGGTCCGCATGAGCCACGACTGGACCGCCATCACGCCGAGCCCCGCCGGGACGCCCAGCGCCGCACCCGCCCCGCCGAGCAGCACCGCCTCGCCCAGCAGCAGCCGGCGCAGCTGACCGCGGCTGCCACCGACGAGCCGGAGCAACGCGAGGTCGCGCCGGCGCTGCGCCACGGTGAAGCCGAAGGTCGAGCTGATGATGAAGACCGCGAGGAAGGTCGCCGTGCCGAGCAGCACGCCGAGCATGGCGACCGACGCGTCCGCGTTCTCGGCGAAGCGCAGCCGCTCGGCCGCGGGCAGCCCGGGCGGCGGGTCCAGGGTCGCCGCCGAGATGATCAGCAGCAGCGACGACTGCACCAGCGCCACGCCCAGGCAGACGGAGAGGGCGGCGCCGGCGAACAGCGTCCAGCGTTCGGCCAGGCCGGCCCGGCTGATCCGGAACATCTCAGCGCTCCCACGCCGCGAGCCGGTCGGCGATGGTGTCCGCCTTCAGTCCGTTTTGGGTGGCGGTGGGGTGTTTGGATGGGGCGTCGGCGCCGGTCAGGTGGTCCACGACCCGGCCGTCGCGGAGGAAGACCACCGCGTCGGCCCGGGCCGCCGCGCCCGGGTCGTGGGTCACCATCACGATGCTCTGTCCGGCATCCGCCATGGCCCGCAACAGATCCAATACCGTACGCGCCGCAGCCGAGTCCAGAGCTCCGGTCGGCTCATCGGCGAAGAGCACCTCCGGCCGGGTCACGATGGCCCGGGCCAGGGCGACGCGTTGCTGCTGCCCACCGGACATCTCCCGGGGCCGGTGCTTCACCCGGTCGCCGAGCCCCACGGAGGCGAGCACCTCACGTACCTCCGATCGGCTGGGCCGCCGCCCGCCGAGCCGCAGCGGCAACGCCACGTTCTGCTCCGCGGTCAGCGAACCGATCAGGTTGAAGCTCTGGAAGACGAACCCGATGCGCGTACGCCGCAGGTCGGTGAGTTCCCGGTCGCCGGCGTCGGTGATGTCCGTGCCGCCGATCAGCACCCGGCCTGCGTCGGCGTGCTCGAGGCCCGCGGCCAGGTGCAGCAGCGTGGACTTGCCCGAGCCGGAGGGTCCCATCACCGCGGTCCAGCCACCCCGCGGCAGGTCGAGGTCGACGGCGTCGACGGCTCGTACGGCCGCCGCCCCCTTGCCGTACACCTTGGTGACACCGCGCAGGGAGACGGCGGTGGCGGTCGCAGCAGTCGTCGTGGTCACGTCACGACGCTATGGCCGCGTACGGGTGGAAGTCGTTGCGGCGAACCCCCCGGCCGAGGGTAGGGATACCCCCCTTACGGCAGATCTTCCTTACTGCAGTGCCGGGTAGCGGGGCGGGTGGTCGCCGGCGAGGACGAACCGGTCCGCGTCGAAGTCGAGCGGCTCGACGAGGCCGTCCGTGACCAGCCCCGCGAGCGCCCGGGCCCGTTGCACGTCGTCCGCCCACACCGCGTCGAGGCGTTGCCGCGGCACCGGGCCGGTGGCGTGCCGGAGAACCTCCAGGAGCAGGCCGCGGACGTGCCGGTCGGTGCCCGCGTACTTCTGGGGGCGCCGCGTCGGGCCGGTCGGCGCCGGAGCTCCGCTGAGCCGCCAGGCGCACACGCTCTCCAGCGGGCACTCCGGGCAACGCGGGGACCGTGCCGTGCAGACGATCGCGCCGAGCTCCATGAACGCGATGCTGGCCTTCGCCGCGCGGGCAGGCTCCTCGGGCAGCAGCTCGGCCGTGGCGGTGAGGTCGGCCGCCGTCGTGGTGGGTCCGGCGTCCGGATCACCGGCCACCGCGCGGGCCACGACCCGGCGCACGTTCGTGTCCACGACCGGGTGCCGCTGGCCGTACGCGAAGGTCGCCACAGCCCGCGCCGTGTACGTCCCCACGCCCGGCAGCGCCAGCAGCTGGTCGAGGTCGTCCGGCACCCGCCCGCCGTGCCGCTCCACGATCGCCACGGCACACGCGTGCAGCCGCATCGCCCGGCGGGGATAGCCGAGCCGGCCCCACATCCGGATGGCCTCGGACGGGGGATCTTCCGCCAGGTCGGCGGGGGTCGGCCAGCGGGTCATCCACGCGTGCCAGGCCGGCTCCACGCGGACGACCGGGGTCTGCTGGAGCATCACCTCGCTGACCAGCACGGCCCAGGGGGTGGTTCCGGGCACCCGCCAGGGCAGGTCGCGGGCGTTGTCGTCGTACCACTGAATGGCTGAGTCGGCGAGCGTCATAACCGGGCAAGCTTAAGATGCCGGGGTGAACGAGCTCGCCATCACCGTCATCGGCCCGGACCGGACCGGCATCATCGCGGACGTCTCGGCGGCCCTCGCCGGCGTCGGCGCCAACCTCTCGGACTCGACGATGACCCGGCTGCGCGGGCACTTCGCGATGACCCTGATCTGCACCGGCCCCGCCGCCGAGGACGTCGAGAAGGCACTCGAGCCGCTCAGCGACCTGCTCGCCACGGTGCGCGCGGTCGAGCCCGAGGCGGACGGCGCGGCGCGCGGGGAGCCGTACCTGGTGAGCGTGCACGGCGCGGACCGGCTCGGCATCGTCGCCGCGGTCACCCGGGTCGTCGCCGAGGCCGGCGGCAACATCACCGACCTGACCACCCGGCTCACCGGCCCGCTGTACGTCCTCATCGCCGAGGTGGACCTGCCGCGGGGCACCGCCGACGACCTCGCCGTACGCCTCGCCGAGGCGGCCGGGGAGCTGGGCGTCGAGGTCACCCTGCGGCGCGCCGAATCGGACGTGCTGTGAGCGACGCGCTGGCCGACTGGAAACCCGACGTCCTCGGCGTCGAGGGCCGGGTCCTGCCGGTGGTGACGGCCCCGGCGGCGGTGCTGAGCCGCGAGGGCGCCGAGGTCGACCCGGCGGACCCGGAGATCGTGCAGCTCGCGGCCGACCTGGTGGCCACGATGCGGGTGTCGCCCGGCTGCGTGGGGCTCGCCGCACCGCAGGTGGGCGTGGGCGCGCAGGTCTTCGTCGTGGACGTCACCCAGCACCCGAAGACCGCCACGTCGCACGGCACGTTCGTGCTCTGCAACGCCCGGGTGGTGGAGGCCAGCCGGTGGCGGCCCGGCCGGGAAGGCTGCATGTCCGTTCCGGACCTGACCGGAGACGTGAAACGCGCCGGCCGCGTCGTGGTCGAGGGAGTGCTCCCGGGTACGGGCGAAGCCGTGCGCCTGACCACCGACGCCTTCGAGGCGCGCGCCCTGCAACACGAGATCGACCACTGCGCGGGGAAACTTTTTCTCGACCGGGTCGCCGGCGCGCACGCCGTGTACCAGCGCAAGGTCTATCTCTAACGATCAGTAAACGAGCCGGTGTCGCATAACCGGCGCGTCGCGCCCACTTCCGTGCAGTTACGGCGATACGGTGCTCCCACTATGCGTACGACGGTCGGTCCCCTTCCCTCCGCCGTGTACTGGCGGCGTCGCGCAGTGGTGCTCGGTGCGCTCCTGCTCGGCGTCATCGTGCTGTTCGTCTCCTGCTCCGGTGGCGGCGACGACGACAAGAAGCGGGGTACGGGTGCGTCCACCCCGGCCCCCGTGTCCGCGCCTGCCAGCGCCACCCCGGAGGACGAGCCGTCCTTCGTCGACCCCGCCCCGGGTGCCGGCAACCCGTCCCTGCCCGACCCGGAGGACCTGCAGTCCGACGGCGTACCGGCGGGCACGGACGTCGAGGACGACCCGGACGGCACCAACGGGGGCACGAACGGCGGCTCGAACACCAACGTGAACGTACCGGCCGACGGCTCCTGCACGGACGCCGAGATCTCGGTGACCCCCATCCCGGCCGGCACCACGGTCCGCCGCGGTGTCCCGCTCGAGATCCGCCTGAAGATCAAGAACGTCTCGGCCCGTACGTGCTCCCGCGACGTGGGCGCCGACCTGCAGGAGCTCTACATCGAGACGGGCGCCCAGAAGATCTGGTCCTCGGACACCTGCAGCAACGCCAAGGGCTCGGACCTTCGCCCGTTCGCCCCGAACGGCGAACGCGAGTACAAGGTCACCTGGAACGGCCGCCAGTCCAACCGCTGCTCGGCCGGCCTGGCCGCGGGCACGGCGCCGCCGGCGGGTCAGTACCAGATCCGCGCGCGGCTCGGCGCCAAGGTGAGCGACCCGGTCGCCATCACCGTCATCCCCTGACCAGCCGCACCGACCCAACCCCGCCGCTCGCGGGAAGCCGCCGGACGCGCTCGTGGGAAGTCGCCGGTCGCGCTTGCGGGAAGTCGCCGGTTGGGCTCGCGGGAAGTCCCCGGTTGCGCTCGCCGTCGTAGGTCAGCCGCGCCCCGGCGCCCCCGAGCATCGGCCGCGACGGTGAGC
The DNA here is from genome assembly GCF_016464385.1 of Nucisporomicrobium flavum. GTDB lineage: Bacteria > Actinomycetota > Actinomycetes > Mycobacteriales > Micromonosporaceae > Actinoplanes > Actinoplanes flavus_A. The sequence continues at coordinate 221,672 of NZ_JADMLH010000002.1, forward strand.
CGGCGGAGGTCACATCGCCGCCGCGGACCGGAGCTGGCCGCTGAAGGTCGCCGGCCGTTGAAGGTCGCCGGCCGCTGAAGGTCGCCGGCCGCGGTTGCGCAAGCGGCGGCCGAGCGGTGACCCCGCTGGGGCCCAGGCCGAGCTCCCGATCGGCGACCCGCGGGGGCCGAGTTGCAGCGAGCCGCCCTCGGGTCAGACGTAGCGTTCCAGGATGGAGGCCTCGGCCAGCCGGGACAGCCCCTCCCGCACTCCGCGCGCCCGGGCGTCGCCCACGCCGTCGACCGCCTGGAGGTCCTCGACCGTCGCGCCGAGGAGGCGTTGCAGGCTGCCGAAGTGGTCGACCAGGCGTTCCACGATCTGGGCCGGGAGGCGGGGGACCTTGGCGAGCAGGCGGAAGCCACGCGGGCTCACCGCCGCGTCGAGGGCGTCCGAGGCACCGCCGTAGCCGATGGCCTTGGCGACCGCGACCAGGTCGATCATCTCGGTGGCGGTGAGCAGGTCCAGCTCGACGAGGGCCTCGTCGAGGGTGCGCGCCTTGCGGCCGGTCGGCAGGTAGTCGCGGATCACCAGGGTGCGGTCGGCGTCGACGCCGGCCATCAGCTCGTCGAGCTGCAGGGCGAGGAGGCGGCCGTCGGTGCCGAGCTCGACCACGTAGCCGGAGATCTCGTCGGCGATGCGGCGGACCATCTCGAGGCGCTGCACCACGGCGACGGCGTCACGGACCGTGACCAGGTCTTCGATCTCCAGCGCCGACAGGGTGCCGGAGACCTCGTCGAGGCGCAGCTTGTAGCGCTCGAGGGTGGCGAGGGCCTGGTTGGCGCGGGAGAGGATGGCCGCGGAGTCGTCGAGGACGTGGCGCTGGCCGTTCACATACAGGCCGATGATGCGCATGGACTGGCTGACCGAGATGACCGGGAAGCCGGACTGCTTGGCGACGCGCTCGGCGGTGCGGTGCCGGGTGCCCGACTCCTCCGACGGGATGCCCGGGTCGGGCATGAGGTGGACGGCCGCGCGCACGATGCGGGTGCCGTCGCTGGAGAGCACGACCGCGCCGTCCATCTTGCACAGCTCGCGCAGGCGGGTCGCGGAGAACTCGACGTCGAGCGGGAAGCCGCCGGTGCAGATGCGTTCCACCACGTCGTCGTGGCCGAGGACGATGAGCGCGCCGGTGCGCCCGCGCAGGATCCGCTCGAGGCCGTCGCGCAGCGCGGTGCCGGGGGCCATCAGGGCGAGGTTGGCGCGCAGCGGGTCGCCGCTGACCCCGCCGCCGGTCAGGCCGGGCGTCGTGGGGGTCATGGGGCGGGCCGCCGATCCGTTGATGCCGGGGGCAGCACCGTGGGCGTGACGGTTGGCGGAGGCATCGCGGTCGAGCGGCACCTGTACATTCTACGGACTGTCATCCAGGTCAACGAGCCGCGGTGCAGCGAATGCTCCGTAGCGTGATCGTCGATCACGCTGCGTGCGCGGCGGGCGGGGGTGGCCATCATTCGGCCGACGCCCGGGCGGCCCACTGCACCGCCGACTGGAGGTCGCCGACCTCGACCACGCGCATCCCCTTGGGAGCGCTGTCACCCTCGCCGGGTCCGCAGCCGGGCGGTACGAGCGCGAACCGGAATCCCAGCCGCGCCGCCTCCGCGAGCCGCCGGCCGGCCGCACCGACCCGCCGCACCTCGCCGGTGAGCCCCACCTCGCCGATCGCCACCAGGTGCGGTGCCATCGCCAGGTTCAGCGCACCGGACGCGACGGCCAGGGCCATGGCCAGGTCGGCGGAGGGTTCGGTGACGCGGATGCCGCCGACCGTGGCCGCGAAGACCTCGCGGTCGTGCAGCTTGATCTTCTCCATCCGGCGCTGGAGGACGGCCAGGACCATCGCCAGGCGGGCGCTGTCGAGCCCGGAGACCGTACGCCGCGGCGACCCCTGCACCTGCGCCCCGATCAGCGCCTGCACCTCGGTGACCATCGCCCGCCGGCCCTCCATGGCGACCGTGACGCAGGTGCCGGGTACCGGTTCGTTGTACCGGGTCAGGAACAGTCCGGAGGGGTCGGCGAGGCTGACGATGCCGGTCTCGTGCATCTCGAAGCAGCCCACCTCGTCGGCGGCGCCGTACCGGTTCTTGACGCCACGCACGAGCCGCAACGACGAGTGCTTGTCGCCCTCGAAGTGCAGCACCACGTCGACCAGGTGCTCCAGCACGCGCGGCCCCGCGACCGAGCCGTCCTTGGTGACGTGGCCGACCAGGACGGTGGCGATGCCGCGTTCCTTGGCGACGCTGACCAGGGCGGCCGTCACCGCTCGCACCTGGGTCACGCCGCCGGGGACGCCCTCGGTGCCCGGGGCGGAGATCGTCTGCACCGAGTCGATGATGAGCAGCCCGGGCTTGACCGCGTCGAGGTGCCCGATGACCGCGCCGAGGTCGCTCTCGGAGGCCAGGTAGAGCCGGTCGTGCAGGGCACCGAGGCGTTCGGCGCGGAGCCGGACCTGGCTGACCGACTCCTCGCCGCTGACGACGAGCGACGGCGAGCCCGCTCCCGCCGCCCACTGCTGGGCGACGTCGAGCAGCAGGGTGGACTTGCCGACGCCGGGCTCACCGGCGAGCAGCACCACCGCACCGGGCACGAGGCCGCCGCCGAGGACCCGGTCGAGCTCGCTGACGCCGCTGGGCACCGCCCGGGCCGGCGCCGCGCTGATCGTCGCGATGGGACGGGCGGGCTCGGACGGCAACCGGGAGCTGACGACCCGGCCGGAGACCACGGGGCCGCTCACGGTGGACTCGACGATCGAGCCCCACTCGTGGCACTCCGGACAGCGCCCCAGCCACTTGGGCGGCTGGTGGCCGCAGGCGTCGCACTGATAGGCGGGGCGGGGTTCCGCCCGGGTCCGCGATGTCGTCACACCGCAACGCTAGCCGGGCGGTATGACAAAGCGGGGTCTCCTACTCGTGGTCCTCGCCGAGGTTTTCGTTGGCGGGGTTGCCCGGGGCCCGCGACGCCGGCGACTGCGGGACGCTGACCGGCGCCTGCAGGGTGAGCGGCGCGGCGTTGTTGCTGAACTCGAAGACGAGGTTGAGCGAGCTGCCCGGCACGAGCTTGCCGGTGAGGCCGACGGCGATCAGCTGCTCCGCGTCGCCCGGCTGGAAGGTGGCGGAGCCCAGCGGTCCGATCTCGATCCGCGCGGGGCGGATCGACGCCCCGGGCGCGGTGGACGGCGCGGCCGCCGACTCGCCGGGGGAGGGGTTGGTGCTCGGGTCCGGCGTGGGGAGCTGGTCGCTGTTCTGGTCGTCCTCGGTGTCGGACGGCCGGCTGCCGGACGGCTCCGGGATGGCCGAGCCGGGCGCGGAGGGGGTCGCCGGGCCGGCGCCGGACAGGCCGATCTGCCGGGCGGACACGACGCCGGGGCTCGTGCTCGGTCCCGCGTACGGCTGGCTGCTGATCAGGACCGTGATCGGTTCCCTGGTCTGGTTGTAGATGCCCAGCTCCAGCGGCGCGTCCTCGCCGGACGCGTACCCCTCGACGCCCGGATACTGCACCGAGAGGTTGCGGATGAAGACGCTGCCGTCGGCGTTGTCGGCGTTGACGCCCGCGTTGGAGGGCCTCTTGAGGGCTGTCTCAGCGACCTGCCCGGCGCTGCAGGCGGCGAGCGCGATCGCGGCCACCGCGGCGACACCCGTGCCCAGAACGGCGCGGCGGGTTCCCAGCGAGCGCATCACAGTCCTCCAAGTGAATCGAGAATCCTCCGCCGATCAGCCTAGAGGTCCGGGATCCGGCGCGTGCGCCGACCCGGCCATCCAGCGCCTGTCCTGGCCGTCGGCTCAGACCACGCGCCCGCTGAAGACCAGCAATGCGACGTCGATCAGCGCCACGACGATGACCGAACGGAACATGGCCACCTGCCTCGTACCCCGTTTCAGCGCTTTCCTGCCTGCATACCAGCCGGCGGGAAGGACCACGGCGGCGGCCGCGGCGGCGGCGACACCGGGCCAGGTCGGCGGGCCGGCCGGCCCGAAGACGAGCGTGAGCGTCGCGGCGAGCAGGAGGCCACCGGCGGCGACCTGGGACCAGGCCGCGCCGAGCCGGTGCGGGAGGCCGACGACGCCGGTCGCGGCGTCGTCGGCGAGGTCGGGCAGGACGTTGGCGAAGTGGGCGCCGCCGCCGAGCAGCGCACCGGCCGCGACCAGCCACGCGGGCGGCCACGGGTGGCCCGGCAGGGCCAGGACCACGAACGCGGGCATCAGCCCGAACGCCACGAGGTACGGCAGGACCGACAGCGGCGTCGATTTGAGCGGCCAGTCGTAGAGCAGGGCGAAGACACCGACGACCGTGATGCACACCGTCGCGGCGGCGCCGAAGGGCAGCCCGAGCAGCGGCACGGCCAGCGAGGCGATCAGACCCGAGATGCCGACCGTACGCCGGGAGACCGCCCCCGACGCGATGGGCTTGTCCGCCCGTCCCGTGGCCCGGTCCCGGTCGGCGTCGAGCCAGTCGTTCACCCAGCCCACCGACAGCTGGGTCGCACCGATCGCGGCCGCCACCCCGACGACGCCCCAGGCGCTGTGGCCCACGCCGATGGCGAGCAGAGCCATGGCGAGCGTCACCGCAGCACCGGGTTCCGGGTGCGAGGCCTTGAGGAGTGCGACGGGACGGAACATGGAAGCAGTGTGGTGGTTGGGGCCCGCGCGTGCCACGCTCGATCACATGCCGTCGCTCCCGCGTAACGATCCGCGTCAGTACGACGACCTGGCCGGCGAATGGTGGCGCCCGGGCGGCGAGTTCGAGATGCTGCACTGGCTCGCCGAGGCCCGCGCCGCCCTCGTGCCGCCGGCGCCCTTCCCCGGCGCGGTCCTGGTGGACGCGGGATGCGGCGGCGGCCTGCTCACCCCGCACGTGGAGTCCCTCGGGTACCGCCACGTCGGCATCGACCTGCGCCGCTCCGGCCTGGAGCAGGCGGCGTCGCGCGGGGTCGCCGCGGTGGCCGCCGACGTCGCCGCGCTGCCGCTGGCGACCGAGTCGGCGGACGTGGTGGTTGCGGGGGAGATCCTCGAGCACGTGCCGGACATGCCGGCCACGGTCGCGGAGCTGTGCCGGGTGCTGCGTCCGGGCGGCCTGCTCGTCCTGGACACCATCAACGCGACCCGGATGGGCCGCTTCGTGTCGATCACACTCGGCGAACGGTTCGGGGCCGCGCCGACGGGCATCCATGATCCGGAGCTGTTCGTCGATCCCGGGGAGCTGACGGCCCACTGCGCCAAGAACGGCGTACGCCTGCGGGTCCGCGGGGTCCGGCCGAGCGTCCCGGGCCTGATCCGCTGGCTGTTCCTGCCGGCGGGCCCGCGGCCGAGCCGGCTGGGCCGGATGGTGCCGACCCGCTCCACACAGGTGCTCTACCAGGGCATGGGCCGCAAATCAGGGTGAGGGAGACGCCATGACAGTCGACGAGGCCAGGCGGTTGGCACCCCGGTTCGCGGCCCGGGCCGCCGCGCACGACCGGGACGGCTCCTTTCCCGCCGACGACTTCGCCGACCTGCGCCGTTCGGGGTTGTTCGGGCTGATGGCGCCGGAGCGGCTGGGCGGCAGGGGCGCGGGCTTCGCCGACTACGCCGCGGTCGCGTACGAGCTGGCGCGCGGCAACGGCGCCACGGCCCTCATCTTCAACATGCACGCCTCGGTCACCGGCGCGCTCAGCGGCGTGACGGACGAGCTCGCCGACGCGCTCGGGTTGCCGGCGGGGGCGCTCGAGGCCCGCGACCGCTACCTGCGCGACGCCGCCGACGGCAAGTGGTACGCCGTGGCGATGAGCGAGCGCGGCTCCGGCTCCCGGCTCTCGCAGATGTCGACCACGTACGAGCGCACGCCCGAGGGCTTCCACATCAAGGGCGCGAAGACGTTCTGCTCGGGCGCCGGCCACGCGGATGCGTACCTGGTGGCGGCGCGCAGCGCGGCGGATCCGTCGCAGGTCTCGCAGTTCCTGGTGCCGGCCGGGGAAGGGCTGACCGTCGAGCCGACCTGGGACGCCCTGGGCATGCGTGCGACCGGCTCGCACGACGTGCACGTCGACGTGACCGTGCCCGAGGGCGCGCTGCTGGGCGGCGTCGAGGGCCTGGCGCTCGTCGTGGCGCAGCTGGCTCCCCATTGGATGGTGGCCAGTTACGCGGCCGTGTACGTCGGGGTAGCCCGCGCGGCCGTGGACGCTGCCGTCGAGCACGTCAACGCGCGCAAGCTCGGGCATCTGCCGGCCGTACGGGCCCGCATCGGGCGCGCCGACGCGGCCGTGGCCGCCGCCCACCTGACCGTCATGGAAGCCGCGCGCCGGGTGGACGAGCAGCCCGGCGACACCGAGACCAACCGTTGGGTGTGGCGCGCGAAGCTGACGGCCGGTACGACCGCAGCCGAGGTCGCCGCGTCCATGCTGGAGGCGGCGGGCACCTCGGCGATGCGCCGCGGCCATCCCCTGGAACGGCTCTACCGCGACGCGCGGGCCGGCTCCCTGCAGCCCGCCACCTCGGATGTGTGCGCGGACTGGCTCGGGGTGGAGGCGCTCGGCGGCGACCCGGATTCGGAAGGCACCGCCCCACGTTGGTGATCGGCCTGCGCGGGTATCAAGGGGGTCGGCCTGGGGAGGCACAAGTGCACAAGAACGGTCAGGCGGTGATCGCCGGTCTCGGCGTCGCGTTGCCGCCGGCAACGGCGCAGGACGACCTGTGGGAGGGCTATTTCGCCCGGCACTACGCGGCGGGCGGCCGCCGCGGCCTCGCCAAGCGGATCTTCGAGAACTCGGGCGTGCGGACCCGGCAGGCGGTGGTCAGCCCGTTGCTGGAGGACGTCTCCGACTGGTCGACCGAGCGCCGGATGCGCCGCTACCAGGTCGAGGCCGTGCCGCTCGGCAAGGAGGCGGTGAGCCGCGCGCTCACCGACGCCGGCGTCGCGGCCGACGAGATCGGCCTGTTCGCCGTCTGCTCCTGCACCGGGTACGCGACTCCCGGGCTGGACATCCTGCTCGCCCGGGACATGGGCATGTCCGCGCAGCTGCAGCGCCTCTTCGTCGGGCACATGGGCTGTTACGCCGCGCTGCCCGGCCTGGGCACGGCGGCCGACTTCGTGGCCGCGCGCGGGCTGCCGGCGCTGCTGCTCTGCACCGAGCTGACCAGCCTGCACCTGCAGCCGCCGGACACCCGGGTGGACATCCAGCAGATCGTCTCGCACGCTCTCTTCTCGGACGCCTCGGCCGCCGTCGTGCTCACCCCGGGTTCCGATTCCGGGTACGGGGTCAGCGACGTGGCCGCCCTCACGGACACCACCACGGCCGGGCACATGACCTGGGACGTCACGGACCTGGGCTTCCGCATGGGCCTGTCCCCGCAGGTCCCCGACGTGCTGTCGGTGCACGTACGCCGCCTCGTGGACGAGCTGCTGGGCCGCAACGGCCTGGTGGTCGGCGACGTGGACGGCTGGGCGGTGCACCCCGGCGGCCCCAAGATCCTGGACGTGGTGCAGGAGCGGCTGGGGCTCGGCGACGAGCACCTGGCGGCGTCGCGGGAGGTGCTGTCGACGTACGGGAACTGCTCGTCGCCGACGGTGCTGCTCGCGCTGGAGGAGTTGCGCCGGCGCGCGGAGCAGCCGCGGCGCGTGGTCATGCTGGCCTTCGGTCCCGGCCTCACCCTGTACGGCGTCCTGCTGGAAAAGTTCTAGTCTGGGACGGGTGACCCGGGAACGCGCGCAAGGTGTGACTTTGTACGCCCTTGCGCTCCTGCTCGCGTTGGCGGGCGGGTTCTGGTTCGTCGGTGCGGCTCCGGACACCGCCGAGGCCGACGGGATCGCCGCGGGCCGCCGTACGCTCGAAGCCCTCCTGCCGGACGTCCCGGTGCAGACGGAGGCCGAGACGCTGGTCCTGGACGCCGGGGGCCACGAGGAGCGCAACGCCGCGGTCCGCAGCGGTTCCTACGCGATCGCCCTGGCCTGCGTCGGCGAGGGCCAGCTGCGCGTACGCCTCAGCACGACCTCCGACGACTCGGGTCGCGCCGTCCGGTGCGCGCGGGAGCAGCCGCAGACGGTGGAGTTCACGGTCGCGCTGGCGGAGGCCTTCTACATGGTGGTGTCCGCCGAGACGCGGGAACCTTCGGTCTTCCGCTGGCGGCTCATCCGGTCCGGTTCTTACTGAGCGTCAGGCTCGAGATCGTCACGCTCCGTCAGAGGCGCGCGAGGTCCGGCTGGAAGTCGGTGATCGACGCCGTACGCGGGATCTTGCGGACGATTTCCCCCGAACGGTTGACGAGCAGGACCGCCGCGGTGCCGTCCGGGGCGCCCAGATCGAGGCTGGAGCGCAGCTCGCCGGTGGGGTCGCGCATGGCGCGGACCGTCTTGCCCTGCGCCTGGGGCGTCGTGTTGGTCGGCGGGATCAGCGCGGGCACCGCCGAACCGGGGCCGCTGACCACCGTCACGACGGTCGTGTCGGCTCGCACCGCCGAGGTGGTGGCCGCGACCAGCTCGCCGCACTCGCACAGGTCGGTGACGAGGATGACGGCCGGCAACTGCCCGTTCAGCGTGACCATCTGCCCGTCCGCGCCCCGGAGCTCGAGCGCCGGGAGGACCTCCGCCCCGTCGTCGGTGGTGTTGGCGGTGCGCTGGGTGGCGGGCGGCCGGGACGGCCCGGGCCAGGCGGAGGCGAAGAGGCTGGCGATCGTCACGAGGATCGCCATCGAGATGATGAGCACCGGCGCCCGCAGGCCGGCGTTGCCGAGGCGGCGCAGCAGGCGGACGGCGGGCCGATCGGTGAAGCGTTCCCAGCGGGTGGCGGGCCGCCGGTCCTGGCGCAGCTCGGCCTGGATGGCCGTGACCTCGTCGGACAGCTCGGAGAGGTCGTCCGGGACGACGATGACGCCCCACTCCTCGGGCAGGCCGGGCAGGCCGTCGGCGGAACCGCCGTCCGGCCAGCTGCCACCGTTGTCGCTCAAACTGCCCACGCCTCGCCCTCCCCTCTGCGCAGAGTCTCACGTGCTGCGGGGACCTGCGTCCAGCCTCCCCCAAGCAGTGGCTCGGCCGCCAGTGGTCGGCCTGCCGGGTCACTAGCGATAAGCTTGACCTCGCAAAACCGCCAGGACCGGAATTTCCGACTCGTTGGGTCGAGTGGTCACCGTGTCATCACCCTGCGTCACTGAGGCAGCTATTCGCTCGCATGTCAAGCGGTAGAAAGACGGCTCACAGGGCCTCTGAGCTGCACTAACAGTCACGGCCAGGGTGGGACATCGCTGCCTGAGCGTGTTACCCTAGACACAGCGAAAGGGGTTTCGAACCTATGGTTTTCAGTGTCGGCGAGACCGTTGTTTACCCCCACCACGGGGCCGCACTCATCGAGGCAATCGAGACTAGGACCATCAAGGGCGTCGAGAAGCAGTATCTCGTCCTCCGTGTCGCCCAGGGCGACCTGACGGTCCGCGTGCCCGCTGAGAACGCCGAGATCGTCGGCGTGCGCGAAGTGGTCGGCGAGGAAGGCCTGGGCAAGGTCTTCGACGTCCTCCGCGCTCCGCACACCGAGGAGCCGACCAACTGGTCGCGGCGTTACAAGGCCAATCTCGAGAAGCTCGCCTCCGGCAACCCGCTCAAGGTCGCCGAAGTTGTTCGTGACCTCTGGCGTCGCGAGCGTGAGCGTGGTCTCTCGGCCGGGGAGAAGCGCATGCTCGCCAAGGCCCGCGACATCCTCGTCGGCGAGGTGGCCCTCGCCGAGAAGAGCACCAAGGACGAGGCGGAAGTCCTCCTCGACAAGGTGCTCACCGAGGCCTGACGTCTCCACCACCTCTCTGCACCACCAGGCGAAACCGAGGACCGCGACGTGACCGCGCAGCTCAATGCTCGCGGTGACGTCGCGGTCCTTGTTCCTGCTGCGGGTTCGGGCGTACGGCTCGGCCCCGGCGCGCCGAAGGCCCTGCGCCTGCTCGCCGGTGAACCCCTCCTCGTGCACGCGGTCCGCCGGGTGGCCGCCGCCCCGTCGGTCCGCATGATCGTCGTCGCCGCGCCGGCTGCCGAGGTCGACGCTGTCCGCGAGCTGCTCGCGCCGGTCGCCCCGGTCGTCGTCGTCGCGGGTGGCGCCGAGCGGCAGGACTCGGTCGCGGCGATGCTGGCGGCGGTGCCCACGACGGTGGGCATCGTGCTCGTGCACGACGCGGCCCGCGCGCTGACACCCCCGGAGCTTGTCGAATCGGTCGCCGCTGCGGTACGCGACGGCAGCCCCGCGGTGATCCCGGTGCTCCCGGTAGTCGACACCGTCAAAGAGGTCGGCCCGGGCGAGACCGTTCTGGGCACGGTTGACCGGTCGGTGCTGCGCAGCGTACAGACGCCGCAGGGGTTCCGGCACGACGTGCTCGCCGCCGCCCACCGCGCCGGGCTCGACGCGCACACCGACGACGCAGGCATGGTCGAGAAGACCGGGACGCCGGTGGTGTGCGTACCGGGCTCCGAGTTCGCCCTGAAGATCACCCGGCCGCTGGACCTGGTGATCGCCGAGGCGCTGCTCCGCGTAGCCTGACGGCCGTGGACCAGCGCATCGGCATCGGCACGGACGTACACGCCTTCGACCCCACCCGGGTGTGCTGGGTGGCGGGGCTGATGTGGCCGGGCGAGCCGGGGCTGGCCGGTCACTCCGACGCCGACGTCGCCGCGCACGCCGCCTGCGACGCCCTGTTCAGCGCCGCCGGGCTCGGCGACCTGGGCAGCAACTTCGGCACCTCGGCACCCGAGTGGGCCGGGGCCGCCGGGGTCGCCCTGCTGAGCGAGGCGGCCGGTCGGGTCCGCGCCGGGGGATGGACGATCGGGAACGTCGCGATCCAGGTCATCGGCAACAAGCCGAAGATCGGCAAGCGCCGGGACGAGGCGCAGAAGGTGCTCTCCGCAGCGGTCGGCGCCCCCGTCACGGTGTCGGGCACGACCACCGACGGGCTGGGGCTGACCGGCCGCGGCGAAGGGCTGGCGGCGATCGCCACCGCTTTGATCCACCGCCCGGCCTGACCACGGCCTGACCGCGACCGTGACCCGGGCCGGCGGCTGGTGTGTCGGCAGGCGGGAGCCGGTGCCGTCGTCGCGGGGCGGGTGATCTCGCCGGGGACGGCCTAGGCTCGACGGGTGTCGAGCGAGCCCACCTCCCAGTCCGATCCCGAGACGACCCCCGAGGAGTACCGCCAGCGGGCTCTGCTGATGGCCGATCTCGGCCGGTACGACGAGGCGGCCGCGGACATCGCCGCCGGGCTGGCGACCGCGCCCTCCGATGCCGGGCTGCTGACCACGCTGGCGCGGTTGCACGTGGCGGCCGGGCAGCCGGTGGACGCGCTCGCGGCCGCGGACCGGGCGGTCGCCGTCGCTCCCCGGATGATCGAGCCGCTCGTCGTGCGGGCCATGGCGCTGACCGACGAGCGCCGCTACGGGGAGGCGGCGCAGGTCGCGGGGGAGATCCTCACCCGGTGGCCGGAGGAGGCGTTCGCGCAGCGTACGGGGGCCGCCCTGCTCAGCGAGTCGCGGAACGGCCAGGCGGCGCTGAACGCGGCGTGGAACGGGGTACGGCTCGCTCCGCGGGACGCCGAGGCCCACCTGGTGCTCGCGGTCGTCGCGGCCCGGCTGCGGCTGTTCGACCTGGCGCAGCGCGGGTACAGCGAGGCGCTCGACCTCGACCCGGCCATCGGCGACGCCCAGCGCGACGTCGGCCTGGTCCGGCTGGAGCGGCGGCGGTGGGCCCAGGCGCTGGAGGCGCTGGCGGACGAGGCGACGCTGCAGGCCGCGGAGCCGGATCAGCAGGCTGCGGCGGCTGCCGCGGAGCCGGTGGACGTGACGCCGCCGGCGGGCCCGGTGCTGGATCGCTCCGCCGTCACGGTCGCCGCGCTGCGGCAGGCGGTTCTGTTCGGCGCCAACGGTGTGATGATCGCGGCGGTGCTGAGCGCCGTGATGACGCTGTCCAGCGCGGGGATCGCACGGACGTGGGCCGGGATGATCGGCGTGGTGCTGCTGCTCGGGCTCGTCGGGTGGCTGACCCGGCAGCTGCGCCCGGAGCCGCTGGGCACCGTGCTGCGCAGGGCCCGGACGACCGCGCCCAGGCTGGTCCTCGCCGTGTACGCGGCCACCCTGGCCCCCGTGCTGCTCGTCCTGTACGCGGTGATCGGTGGCCTGGCGCCCCTGGTCGCTGCGATGGTGCTCGCGGCCGTCGCGGAACTGATGGTCCTGACCCAGCGCGCCTAACCCACGTTCCCGAGCGCCACCGCGGGCACCGCCGTGGCGGGTACGAGGCCGCGCATGCTCGCCCGCAGGCGCTCCTCGGCGACCGGACGGCAGCCCAGGGTGTCGAGGGCCAGCAGGGCCGCACCGACGGCGGGCGGGGCGTCGAGCACGCCGATCTCGGCCAGCGGCGCTTGGGCGTGGGCGCCCGCCACCACCCGGTCGTGCAGCACGGGGTGCCGGGCGCGCAGCACGCCACCGCCCAGGACCAGCGCGTGCCGTACGCCCAGCAGCCCGAGCCGGCCCGCGGCCACCCGGTGCTGGGCCAGGATCTCCTCGGCCTGGCGGCGTACCAGCCCTTCGGCGACGGGATCGCCCGCGGTGGCCACGGCGAACAGCAGCGGTGCGAGTTCGCGGACCCGGAGCGGGTCGATCTCGCCGAGGTGCAGGCCGATGCTGACCTGTTCGACGCGGGCCCGGTCGAAGTGGGCGGCGACGGCGGCGGAGAGCGCGGTGGGTTCGCCGCGGCCGTCCTCGCCCCGGGCCGCCAGCCGCAGGGTGTGCTCGGCCAGGTCGTGGCCGCCGCCCCAGTCGCCGGAGATCGGGCCCAGGGCGACGAACCGGGCCGTACGGCCGTCGGCGGACCGTCCGACACAGTTGGTGCCCGCCCCGCAGACCACGGCGACCGCGTCCGGGAGCGAGGTGCCCGCGCGCATCAGGGCGAAGCAGTCGTTGTCCACGAGCGTGGTGCGGCTCCAGGCGCGCGCGGAGATGGCGGCGTGCAGACGTTCCACCTCCACGGGCAGGTCCGCTCCGGCGAGGTAGACCGCGGCCACGTCGATCGGGTCGGTGGGTGCCAGGCCGGCTTCCGCGCGTACGGCGGTGATCAGGCCGTCGAGGACGTGCAGAGCGCCGGCCAGGCCGATCGAGTGCGGCGACGTGGTCGGGCCGCGGACGAAGCCGAGCACGTGGCCGTCCGCCGTGCCGAGGACGACGTCGGTCTTGGAGTTGCCGCCGTCCACGGCCAGGAAGAGTCTCATCGAGCCCAGGCCAGGTGCCGGGCACCCGTGGCGAGCAGTTCGTCGGTCAGCTTCTCCGCCCGCTTGTGCTGGCCGATCAGCGGGTGGGCCAGCAACGCGCGGTACACCCGGTGCCGTCCGCCGCGCAGGGCGGCGTCGAGCGCCAGTTCCTCGTACCCGGAGACGTGCGCGACCAGTCCGGCCAGGTCGGGCGCGAGCGGGGTGACCGGCAGCGGTGCCGGGCCGTCCTGGCCTGCCCGTGCGGAGACCTCGATGACGGCCCGGTCGTCGAGGAACGGCAGCGTGCCGTTGTTGCGGACGTTGACCGAGTGCACGCCGTCGGGGTCGTGGCCGTGCAGCGCCGCGATCAGCCCGACGGCCGCCTCCGAGTAGTACGCCCCACCGCGCTCGCCCAGCAGCGCGGGCTTCTCCTCCAGCGCCGGATCGCGGTACATCTCGAGCAGCGTCGCCTCGATCTCGGCGACCCGCTGACCCCGCGTGGGCGCGCCGGCCGCGGCGCGTACGTGCTGGTCGTGCGCGTAGAAGTAGCTGAGGTAGTACGACGGCACGTTGCCGAGCGCCGTGAGCACCGCGGGATCGAGCTCCACCTCGGCGGCGAGCTCCGGGAGGTGCTCGCGCAGCAGCCCGGGCAGCCGGTCGACGCCGTCCACATAGGCCGCCCGTTCCCAGGTCAGGTGGTTGAGGCCGACGTGGTCGAGCACGACGGCGGACGGGTCGACGCCGAGCAGGGCGGCGAAGCGGCGCTGGAAGCCGATCGCCACGTTGCAGAGCCCGACCGCCTTGTGCCCGGCGTCGAGCAGGGCGCGGGTCACGATGCCGACGGGGTTGGTGAAGTCGACGATCCACGCTCCCGGCTTGGCGCGGGCCCGGATGCGCCCGGCGACGTCGAGCACGACGGGGACCGTACGCAGAGCCTTCGCGAGCCCGCCCGCCCCCGTGGTTTCCTGGCCGACGCAGCCGCAGGTCAGCGGGAAGGTCTCGTCGCTGATCCGGGCGGCCTGCCCGCCGACGCGCAGCTGGATCACCGCGGCGTCGGCGTCGGTGACGCCGGCGTCGAGGTCGGTGGTCCAGGTGACCTTCCCCGGGTGGCCGTGGTGCCGGAAGATCCGCTCGGAGAAGGCGCCGACCACGTCGAGCCGCTCCCCGGCGGGATCGATCAGCACAAGCTCCGACACCATCGAACCGAGCCGGGCGAACCCGTCCACCAGCTCCGGCGTGTACGTGGACCCGCCGCCGACGACAGCGATCTTCACCCCTTGACCCCCGTGAGTGTGACGCCCTGGACGAATGCCTTCTGGGCGAAGAAGAACACGACGACGATCGGCGCCATGGCCAGCACGGTGGCGGCCGTGACGAGGTTCCAGTCGACGTGATGGACACCGTGGAACGAGGCGAGACCCAGCGACAGCGTCCACGAGCGCTCGTTCTCGCTGGTGTAGAGCAGCGGCCCGTAGTAGTCGTTCCAGGCGTAGAAGAACTGGAACAGTCCCGCGGCGGCGATGCCCGGGCGGGCCATCGGCAGCACGACGCGGATCAGGGTCCGCCATTCGCCGCAGCCGTCGACCCGGGCCGCGTCCAGGTAGTCGGACGGGATGGTCAGCAGGAACTGCCGCAGCAGGAAGATGCAGAACGCGTCGCCGAAGAGCATCGGCACGATCAGCGGGGTCAGCGAGCCGGTGAGGCCGTACCGGGCCCACATCAGGTAGAGCGGGACGGTCACCACCTGCGGCGGCAACATCATCACGCAGATGACGGCCAGGAACATCGCGTTGCGGCCGCGGAACCTCAGCTTGGCCAGGGCGTACGCGGCCGGCACGCTGGACAGCAGCATGAACGCGGTGGCCAGGACCGCGTAGATCACCGTGTTGAGCAGGTACCGCGGCAGCGGGGTGACCTCGAAGACGCGTACGTAGTTGTCGAAGTGCCAGGTGTTGGGCCAGTAGTCGCTGGTCAGCGCCTGATCGCTGGTCATCACGGAGATCAGGAGCAGGTAGCCCACCGGGGTCAGGAACATGATGGCCAGCACGATGGCGATGCTGTGCCGGGCGATCCACGCGAGCCGGTTCTGGCGGCGTACCTGTCGAGGGGTGACCGCGGCGGTGCGCGGCGGCCGTTCCAGCAGGGTTGTCATTGGTCCTCCCCGGAGAAGGCCTTGGAGCGGCGGAGCAGGATCACCGTCACGGCGAGGGCGACCACGAACAGCGCGACGGCCATGGCGTTGGCGTAGCCGAGCGCGTTGTAGCGGAAGCCGACCGTGTAGAGCCAGAGCGGATAGGTGAAGGTGGAGCCCTCGGGGAAGCCGAAGGACTGCGATACGCCGGCACCGGTGGTCGCCTGGCCGCTGGCGATGGACCCGGCGACCGCGGCCTGGTCGAAGTACTGCAGCGTGTAGATCACGCCGGTGACCGTGGCGAACAGGATCACCGGGCGGATCGACGGCAGGGTCACGTAGCGGAAGCGGTGCCAGGCGTTGGCGCCGTCGAGCGACGCCGCCTCGTAGAGACTCGGGGAGACGCCCAGCACGGCCGCCAGGAAGATGATCATGATGTCGCCGATGCCCCAGAGCCCGAGCAGGACCAGCGACGGCTTGGACCAGTCCGGCGAGTTGAACCAGAGCGGGCCCTCGATGCCGAGGTGGCCGAGGAACGTGTTGACCGGGCCCGTACCGGGCTTGAGCAGGTAGACGAAGGCGATGGTCGCCGCGACCGGTGGCGCCAGCGCCGGCAGGTAGAAGATCGTCCGGAAGAAGCCGGCCCCCCGCTTGATCTGGGTGAGCAGCATCGACAGGCCGATCGCGCTGATGATGCGGACGGGGACGAAGACCACGACCATCCACAGCGTGTTGCGGATCGACTGGAGCAGGTTGGGGTCGTCGGCCATCCGCCGGTAGTTCGCCAGCCCGACCCACTGCGGCACGGTCAGCAGGTCGAACTTGGTGAACGAGAAGTACACCGCGGACAGCAGCGGATAGATGAAGAAGACCGCGATCCCGACCAGAGCGGGGGCCAGGAAGGACAGCGTGGTCAGGTTCCGGCGCAGCCGCATGTCAGCCGCCCAGTGTCATCACGCTGTTGATCTGCTTGTCGGCGTCGGCGAGCCCGGCGTCGAGGTTCTTCACCTTGCCGGACTGCCAGTTCGTCGCGAACGTCTGGAACGTCTCCTGGTACGCCGGCCCGGACGCGGACGGCGGCGTGGTGGACGAGTTCGGGCTGGCGAAGATGTCCATGAACGTCTTGAACTCCGGCTCCACCTGAAGGCCGGGGTCGCTCACCGCCTTGGTCGTGGTGGGCAGGTTCTTCAGCGAGTTCGCCAGCTTGACGATCGTGGCGTCGTTCGTCGTCAGGTACTTGATGAGCTCCCAGGCGGCCTCGGGATTCTTGGCGTTCTTCGAGATGCCGACGATGTTGCCGGTGACGTAGCCGGCGCCGTACCGGGCCGGGTCGCTGACCGGGATCGGCGCGACGCCGTACGTCAGCTTCGGGGCCTGGTCCTTGAGGAAGGCGAGCCGGTACTCGGCGTCTATGTTGATCGCCACCTGTCCCTTCTGGAACGCGTTGTCCGCGCTGAACTCGTCGCCCAGGCCGGCCCGGAACGTGCGCAGGTTCTCGTAGCCGTACCAGTCGATAAGGTTCTTCTGCCAGGTCAGCAGCGTCTTCCAGGCCGGGTCGGCGCCGACCGCGGACTTGCCGTCGTCGGTCAGCCACTTCGCGCCCACGGCCGGGGCCAGGTGGGCCGCCGCGTTCTCGTAGAAGTCGAAGAGCGGCAGGAAGCCGACCGTCTTCAGCGAGCCGTCGGGGTTCTTCACCGTGAGCTTCTTGGCGTCCTCGGTGAGCTCGTCCAGCGTCTTCGGCGGCTGGGCGATGCCGGCCTTCGCGAAGAGGTCCTTGTTGTAGAACATTCCGTACGCGTCGGCGAGGAACGGCATCGCGCAGCGCTTGCCGCCGAACTCCGTGTACTGCCGGGTCGTGGCGTTCAGCTGTCCCAGATCGACGTTGTCGCGCTTGATGTACGGCGCCAGATCCACCCACGCGCCGGACGAGCAGAACTTGCCGACGATGTCGGTGGAGTACGACAGCCCGATGTCCGGCCCGTTGCCCGCGCCGATGGCCTGCGTCATCTTCGAGTCGTCCTGACCCGGCTTCACGGTCACCTTGATCTTCGGGTGACTGTTCTCGAAGTCCTTGACCACGGTGTCGATCGCGGCGGCCTCCCGCTCGGTGAAGAAGTGCCACAGCTCGACGGTGCCGGACACCTCCGTACCCGGGTCGGCGATCTTCTGTTCCTTGGGCGCGGGGGTGCACGCGGCGGTCAGCAGCAAGGCCGTGAGGGCGGCGATGACCGGTTTTTGGGCAGGGGGTATCCGCTTGTTCACTCGAGGGTCCTCTCGAAGGGTGGTGCTCGGGAAGGGGTCAGGCTTGGTCGTCGCGGATCGAGGCGATCAGCGCCTCGCGGACGGCGGTGAGCCCGGCGTCGAGGGCGCCGAGCAGCACGGCGTCGTCGTCGATCGTGGTGACGGCGATGGCGCTCTCCAGCGGGGCGGCCCGGCGCACGGCCGTGGTGACCGCCGCGAGCAGGGTTTGCCCGCCGGCCTGCGCGACCGGTCCGGCGAGGACGACGAGCGAGGGGTCGAGCACGGCGATGACGGCGGCGAGCCCCACCGAGACGCGGTCGGCGAGCTCGGTGAAGAACTCGCCCGCCTCCGGGTCGGCCGCGGCGGCCTGGACCACCTCGAGCGGGGTACGCCCGGGCACGCCGTGGTCCCTGCCGAGCGCGAGGACCGCGGCGCCGCCGACGAGGTCCTGCAGGTCGACCTTGCGGTGAGTGGAGTCGGGTGCGTACAGCGGCATGTAGCCGATCTCGCCGGCGCCGCCGCGGGCACCGCGCAGCAGCGTGCCGCCGATGTCGATGGCGAGACCGAGGCCCTCCTGGCCGAGCCAGATCAGCGCGAAGCCGTCGGCGTCGGTGCCCACGCCGTGGCGACGCTCGGCGACCGCGGCGAGGTTGACGTCGTTGTCGACGCCGACGCGGGTGCCGAGCGCCGCGGCTATCTCCGGCACCAGGCCGGGGCGGGAGAAGCCGGGGACGTCGACGTGGCGGATGGTCTGCGCGCGGGAGTCGTACGAGCCGGCGACGCCGAGCTGGACGTGGTGGATCCCCTCAGCCGCCACACCGGCCTCCTCGCGCAGGTCCGCGACCACCTCGACCAGGGCGGTCTTGGGGTCGGTCCGCAGGAAGTCGATCCGGCGCTCGATGCGGGCCCGCTCGGCGCCGGTCAGGTCGCAGAGCGCGGCGACGACCGAGGGCGCCCCGCTGGCACCGATGTCGCGGACGGACACGGCGGCGGCGTACGCTGCGTCCGGGTTCGCCGCATAGATCTCCGCGTTGGGTCCCGGCCGGCCGCTGTGGTAGCCGACGACGGTCACCAGGCCGGCCTCGGTGAGCCGGCGCAGCACCTCGGAGATGGTCGGGGTGGAGAGCTGCGTCAGCTTGCGCAGGTCGGCGCGGGTGAGACCGCCCGCCTCGAGCAGATGGCCGAGGGCCGCGCTCGCGTTCATGGCGCGCAGCAGTTTGGACGAACCCGCCAGGCGTGTCACCGGGCCTCCGAGGTGATTGGCAATCTGGCTAACAATTAGCTGGACCGTAGAACCGTCACCCCGTGAAGTCAACAGTGAGTTCCCGTTGGCCGCTCGTCTGCCCGAAAGGGCGCACGTGACCGCGCTGCGACGGCTATTGATAAATCACTTTAACTGACCTAGCGTGACCACTCATCGCCGTCGATGGCGGGCATCCCCAGCGCCTGCCATCGACGGTCACCTCTGCGCGCCCACCCCCTCCATCCCCCACGAGGAGCGCCATGAACCGCAAGAGAACGCTGTCCTATGCCCTCGGCGGCGTGCTGATCCCCGCAGCGGCCGTCGCCTACGGCCTGCTCCCCGCCAGCGCCGCGACCGCCGGCCCGATCAAGGGACTCGGCGGCAAGTGCGTCGACGTCGCCGCCGCCAACTCGGCCAACGGCACCGCGATCCAGCTGTACGACTGCAACGGTACGAACGCGCAGACCTGGACGGTCGGCAACGCGGACAACTCCATCCAGGCGCTGGGCAAGTGCCTCGACGTCACCGCCGCCGGCACGGCCGACGGCACGAAGATCCAGCTGTACGACTGCAACGGCACCGGCGCCCAGAAGTGGACCGCCGGCTCCGGCGGCACCCTGGTCAACACCGGTTCCGGCAAGTGCCTCGACGTCACCGGCCAGAGCTCCGCGAACGGCACCCGGCTGCAGATCTGGACCTGCGGCGGCGCCGCCAACCAGAAGTGGACGCTGCCGGGCGGCACCAGCACCCCGACGACCCCGCCGACCACGCCGCCGCAGAACAACGGCGCCAACCTCGACAACCCGGCGAAGAAGGACGTGGCGATGCAGATCGTCTCGGCCGCCGAGAACTCGTCGCTCGACTGGCGGGCGCAGTTCAGCTACATCGAGGACATCGGCGACGGGCGGGGCTACACCGCGGGCATCATCGGCTTCTGCTCCGGTACGGGCGACATGCTCGAGCTCGTCGAGGCGTACACGGCCACGAAGCCGGGGAACGTGCTGGCCAAGTACCTGCCGGCGCTGCGTACGGTCGACGGCACGGACTCGCACGCCGGGCTCGACCCGAACTTCACCCGTGACTGGAAGACCGCCGCGGCCGACTCGGTGTTCCAGGCGGCCCAGGAGGCGGAACGCGACCGCGTGTACTTCAACCCGTCCGTACGCGACGGCAAGAACGACGGCGTGCGCGCGCTCGGCCAGTTCGCCTACTACGACGCCGCGGTCATGCACGGCTACGAGGGCATGCGCCAGATCCGCAGCCGCGCGCTGCAGCGGGCCAAGCCGCCGGCGCAGGGCGGTAACGAGACCACCTGGCTGAACGCGTTCCTGGACGAGCGGGTCGTGGAGATGAAGAAGGAGGAGGCCCACTCGGACACGAGCCGGGTGGACACCGCCCAGCGGGTCTTCCTCCGCAACGGCAACTTCGACCTGAACACCCCGCTCGACTTCGCCGTCTACGGCGAGCAGTTCCACATCAACTGATCCGGGGAAAGGGGGAGGCGGGCAGCCACGAGCTGCCCGCCTCCTGCCTATCGGTTCCAGGTCCAGGCGTACGCGGTGTCCTCGACGGTCAGGGCCGCGTCGCAGAGGTCGAGTGGTCGGAAGGTGTCGACCATGACCGCGAGCTCGTCGAAGTGCTCCGCGCCGATCGACCGTTCCACCGCGCCCGGCTGCGGCCCGTGCGTGAAGCCGGACGGGTGCAGCGAGATCGAGCCCTGCTCGATGCCCGAGCCGCGGCGGGCCTCGTAGTTGCCGCCGGTGTAGAACATCATCTCGTCCGAGTCGACGTTGTGGTGGTTGTACGGCACCGGGATCGCCAGCGGGTGGTAGTCGACCTTGCGGGGCACGAACGAGCACACCACGAAGTTGGGACCCTCGAACGTCTGGTGCACCGGCGGCGGCTGGTGCAGGCGGCCGGTGATCGGCTCGAAGTCGTGGATCGAGAACGCCCACGGGTACAGGCAGCCGTCCCAGCCGACCACGTCGAACGGATGGTGGGCGTACACGTGCCGGGTCCAGCCCGCGCGGTGCTTGACGTACACCTCGACGTTCTCGCCCTCGGCCTGCAGGGGTTCGCCCGGGCCGCGGACGTCGCGCTCGCAGTACGGCGAGTGCTCCAGGAACTGCCCGCGGACGGACAGGTAGCGCTTCGGCGGGCCGATGTGCCCGGTCGCCTCGATGGTCAGCAGCCGTACCGGGCCGTCGGGCACGATCCGGTGCACCACGGACGTCGGAATGATCACGTAGTCGCCGGTGCCCACGCTCAGCGCGCCGAACGTGGTCTCGATCGTCGCGGTGCCCTCCTCGACGTACAGGCACTCGTCGCCGACGGCGTCGCGGTAGAGCGGGGACGGCCGGTCCGCGACCACGTAGCCGATCCGGACGTCGCCGTTGGCGAGCAGCGGATGGCGGCCCAGGACCGCGTCGGCCGGACCCGTGTCGAGCTTGTGCGTGCGCAGGTGCCGCGGCTTCAACGGCAGGTTGGGCGACTGCCGGGTCGCCGGTGGCTCGTACACCTCGGCCGAGGCGATGGCCGTGGGGGCGTACCGGTGGTAGAGCAGGGACGAGTCGGAGGAGAAGCCTTCCTGGCCCATGAGTTCTTCGGCGTAGAGTCCGCCGTCGGGCCGGCGGAACTGGGTGTGCCGCTTGCGGGGGATCTCCCCGACGCTGCGGTAGTACGGCATCGTTGCCACCACCCCTTGGAAACTGACATTACGGACGGTGTTGTCCGGCTCTCGAAGCGTCCATTAGGTTCAGTATTCGTGTCAACGCTCGTGCCACGGCTCTTCGCCGGCCTCGTGGACGATGCGTCGTTGCTTCCACCCGCCGTGCTCAGCGTCCCCGAAGCGGTCGCCGCGCACCGCAGACACCGGGATGCCTGGTATGCCGGGATGTTCGGTGCGCTGCTCGTACCGTCATCGGTGGACGCCGCGACGGACGGCCTGGCCGTGGGTGTCGTGAACGACGCCGCCATCGCCGCCCTGCCCGCCGCCGTCTCGAAGATGCGCGCCGCCGGCGCGGTCGTCAGCCAGGTCGAGGCGCTGGTCTCGCGCCGCGGCGAGGACCCCCAACCAGGCCTGGGTGCGCTGCGCACGCTCGCCGAGGCCGAGCTCGACCTGCAGGTGTACGCCGAGATCCCGCTCAGCTGGGGCCTGCTCGCGGCGCTCGACACGGTCGCCGCGGCCCGAGCCGAGGGGGTGGCGATCCGCCCCAAGTTCCGCGTCGGCGGGCTCGCGGCCGAGCTGTTCCCGACCCCGGTCGAGCTGGCCGCCGTGATCTGCGCGTGCCGGGACCGGGACCTGCCGTTCAAGCTCGCCGCGGGGCTGCGGCACGCCCTGCGGCACACCGACCCGGAGACCGGCTTCGCCCACCACGGCTTCCTCAACGTGCTGGTCGCCGCCACGCTGGCCGCGGACGGCGGCGAGGTGGCCGAGGTGGCCGAGGTGCTCGCGGCGACGCACCCGCTGCCGCTGGTGGAGCCCGCCCGCGCCCGGCGCGACCACGAGCGGCCGCTGTGGGTGGGATTCGGTACGGGCAACCTGCTGGAGCCGGTGACGGAGCTGATCCGGCTCGGCCTGATCAACGGTGGCTACGAGTGACCCTTTTCGGACTGGAGAACCTGCCGTACGGCGTCTTCTCCACCCCCGGCGACGGCGTGCGCAGGATCGGCGTACGGCTCGGCGACACGGTCCTGGACCTGTCCCGCGCCGAGGCGGACGACCTGATCCTCGCGGGCGGGGCGCTGCAGCAGCCTTCCCTCAATGTGCTGATGTCCCTCGGCCGCCCCCAGTGGGCCGCCATCCGGGCCCGGATCGTGGAGCTGGCGCCGGCGCTGCCCGCGATCCCGCTGGGCGACGTCGAGCTGCACCTGCCGTTCGACGTGGCCGACTACACGGACTTCTACTCCTCCGAGCACCACGCCGCGAACGTGAGCCGGATCCTGCGCCCGGGCGGCCCGCCGCTGCGGGACAACTGGAAGCAGCTCCCGATCGGCTACCACGGCCGGTCGGCGACGGTCGTGGTCTCCGGTACGCCCATCGAGCGGCCCGCCGGCCAGCTCGGCGCCGGCGTGTTCGGCCCCACCCGGCGGCTCGACGTGGAGGCCGAGGTCGGGTTCGTGGTCGGGGTGCCGGGCCGGCGCATCAGCACCGCGGACTTCGCCGAGCACGTCTTCGGCGTGGTGCTCGTCAACGACTGGTCCGCCCGCGACATCCAGGCGTTCGAGTACCAGCCGCTCGGGCCGTTCCTGGCCAAGTCCTTCGCCACCTCGGTGTCGCCCTGGGTGGTGCCGTTGTCCGCGCTGGCCCAGGTGCCGCCGCCGGCGCAGGATCCCGTACCGCAGGACTATCTGCTGCCGCCGGGACCGGCCTTCGACGTCCGGTTGCGGGTCGAATGGAACGGTACGCAGGTCAGCACCCCGCCCTTCGCGCAGATGTACTGGACGGCAGCTCAGCAGCTCGCCCACCTGACGGTCAACGGCGCGGTGGTGCGTACCGGCGACCTCTACGCGTCCGGGACGGTCTCCGGGCCGGCCCGCGAGGAGGCCGGCTCGTTCCTGGAGCTCACCTGGAACGGGGAACGGCCCGTCACGCTCGCCGACGGATCGACGCGGGGGTTCCTTCTCGACGGCGACACCGTGACGATCAGCGCGACCGCCGCCGGTGCAGATGGCGGCACTATCGGCCTCGGCGAGGTAACCGGAACCGTCTGTCGCTGAGGCGCGACTGCCCGTAAGTTGTGACCCATGTCCACGGTCGCGGTCACCCGGCTGGTCGAGGCGCCGGTCGTCGAGGTGTGGCGGGTCTTCACCGATCTGGCCCGCCGCTGCGAGTGGCTGTCCACGGTCACCCGCGTCGAGCTGCTCACCCCCGGCCCGTTCGGCGCCGGCACGGTGTGGCGGGAGACCCGGACGATGGCGGACGGCGGCGAGATCACCGAGGAGTTCCGGGTCCGCGAGTGCGCCGTGCCGGAACGGTTCGTGGTCGGGTCGCCGGGCATCGGCGCGGACTACCGGATGACGTACACGTTCGTGCCGGTCATCGAGGGCCGGCACCGCGGCGGCACGATGGTCACGGTCGTGCAGGACGGCGCCCCGACGGCGCCCGCCGGCCGGTTCCTGGCGCTGGTGTTCGGCGGGCTGGCCGCCCGTACGGTCGAGGGGGCGCTCCGCCGCGACCTCGACGACCTGGCCGCCGCCGCCTGAATTACTGTCCCGGGGGTGACCCGGAACCTGCTGCGCGCGCTCGCCGCCCTCGTCGTGCTGGCCGCCGCGGGGCTGATCGGCTGGCGGGTGCTCGGCCCGGCCGAGGTGCTCGAGCCGGCGACCGGCGCGTACCCGGTCGCGGCCGTCCTGCCGCCGGGCGCCACCGGCAAGGTCACGCAGGCGCCGCTGATCGTCGACGACCGGATCCGGGTGTACGCCGGCCCGCGCGTGATCAAGGCCGACGGGCCGGTCGGCGAGAGGATGGCGATCACGCCGCTGTGGTCGTACCGGCGCTGGCCCGCCGAGGTCAGCGGGGTCGTCGCGGTCGGGAGCACGGTGGTGAGCCGGTGGACCGACGGGACGTTGATCGCGCTGGACGGGCGTACCGGGACCGTCGCGTGGCGGGCGAGCGTACCGGCCGGCGAGCCCTTCACCGACCGCACCGGCGCGACCGCCGTCTGGGCCCCGCCCGGCCTGTACGTGGCCGGCCCGGCCGTCTTCGTCGGCGACAGCGGCAAGGTCCTCGCCTTCTCGGCCGCCGACGGCTCACCGCGCTGGACGATCACCCTCCCGCGGGGCTGCGTCACGCCCTTCGTCACCGTCGGCGGCCAGTTCGTCTGCGGCGTGGGCGCCTGGGACGTCACCTCCGGCGCGGCGGTCCGCAGCTGGCCGGTGGGGCCGTCGACCCCCGTGGGCTGCGGCGTCGCCCGGTCCGGGTGTGCCGGCCTGCGCGACGCGGCGGGGCACGGCTGGCTCACCGGCGGGCCGCGGCCCGTGCGTACGCCGGCCCTGGACGCGCGCGAGGCGACCGCCGGCGGCGGCCTCGTGCTGACCGCGTCCGGCGGTGCCGTGACCGCGTCGGGGGCCGCGTCCTGGCGCTGGGCGGGCGAGGCTCAGGTGCTGGGCGTACGCGCGAACAAGGTCGTCCTGCTGACCCCGGACCGGCACATCGTGGTGCTGGACGCGCGCACCGGCTCCCGGACCGCGGCCTTCCCCATGTACGTCAAGCGGGAGCGCGTCGAGCCGTGGCAGCCGCACCTGTGGCAGCTGACGGACTCGTACGTGGCCGTCGAACGGCTGCAGGACGACGACTATTACCTCCCGGACCCGTCCGTCATCGCGGCGATCTAGAAGGTGATCCGCGCCGCGACCGGCAGGTGGTCGCTGCCCGTGCGCGGGAGCGACCACAGCGACGTCACGGTGAGCCCGCGGCCCAGAATCTGATCGATGCGGGCCACGGGCGCTCGCGCGGGCCAGCTGAACGCGAACGCCGGCGCTGTGCCGAGCCGCGTGGTCACCGGC
Source organism: Nucisporomicrobium flavum (assembly GCF_016464385.1). Taxonomy (GTDB): domain Bacteria; phylum Actinomycetota; class Actinomycetes; order Mycobacteriales; family Micromonosporaceae; genus Actinoplanes; species Actinoplanes flavus_A. Next base: position 246,999 of record NZ_JADMLH010000002.1, read on the forward strand.
TTCAGGCCGCGGTCGTCGACGGTGCCGTTCAGGTCGCCCAGCAGCAGCACCCGGCCGAGCGGCTCGGCGTCCAGCGCCGCGCCGAGCCGGGCCGCACTCTCGTTCCGCGGTGCCGTCGCGAAACCCGTGACGCCCATGCGTACGGACGGCAGGTGCGCGACGTACACCGCGATGTCGCCGTACGGGGTGCGGACGGCCGCGCGCAGGCCACGGTTCCAGTCCGTCGCGAACGCCCGTGGCCGGATGTCGAGCGCGGCCTCCTCGGCAATCGGGTAGCGCGACCACAGCGCCACGGTCCCGTGCACCACGCGGTGCGGGTACGCCGCCCCGAACGCCGCGTCGTACGCCGGCAACGCCTCGGGAAGCACCTCGCTGAGCGCCACCAGGTCGGGCGATACGCGCAGCAGCTCCCGTACCGTCCCGGCCGGGTCCCGGTTCTCGTCGCTGGCGTTGTGCTGCACGGCGACCAGGTCCTGCCGCTCGTCCCCGGGCAGCAGCGCCGGTCCGAAAAGCACCAGCCACGCGATCAGCGGCAACAGCACCGCGGGCAACGCCACCCGGGGCCGCCGCCACCAGCCCAGCGGCGCGAGCATCGGTACGCTGAGTCCGAGCCATGGTAGGAACGTCTCAATGACGCTACCGGGATTGCCGCCCATGTCGGGGATCAACCGGTGCCCCGCCAGCACGATGGTGACCAGGACCGCCGCGGCCACCACCCCGAAACCTCGCCAGCGCACCGCCGGATGGTACGAAACAGACTCTAGGATCGAGCGGTGCGCGTACTGATCGACGGACTGTCGCTGGGCGAGTCGATGCGCTGGCACGACGGCCGGCTCTGGTTCTGCGACTGGGGAACAGGGCAGATCGCCCGCTTCTCCGACGGCAGCGCGACGGCCGTCGCACGGATCGCCGACTTCCCCTTCTGCATCGACTGGCTGCCCGACGGCCGGATGGTCGTGATCACGGGACGCGGTCCGCTGCTGCGCGAGGAACCGGACGGCACGCTCGGCACCTTCGTCCGGCTCGAGGCGCCGTACCCGTGGAACGACATCGCCGTCGACCGCGCCGGGAACGTGTTCGTCAACAACATCGGGTACGACTACTACGCGGGACCGCGCGGACCGGGAACGATCAGCGTGGTCACGCCCCGGGGCGAGGTCCGGGAGGCCGCCGGCGACCTGGACTTCCCGAACGGGATGGCGTTCGACGGCGACACGCTGATCGTGGCCGAGTCGCACGGCAGCAGGCTCACCGCCTTCGACGTGGCACCCGACGGCGGGCTGCACAACCGGCGGGTCTGGGCCGCCCTCGAGAACGCGGCGCCCGACGGCATCTGCGTGCCCGCCCCGGGCCAGGTCTGGTACGCCGACGTGCCGAACAAGGAATGCGTGCTCGTGCGCGAGGGCGGTGAGGTCCTCCGCCGGGTCCCGCTCGACCGGGGCGGCTTCGACTGCGTGGTCGGCGACGGCGTGCTGTACGCGGTCACCGCGGTCTACCCCAGCGCCACGGCCCAGGGACAACTCGTCGCCATCGACCTCTAGACGAGGCTCGCCAGCAGGGCGGTCCAGGCCTCCTCGGCGGCGCCCGCGAGCGGACCGTCGTCGCCCAGCGCCGCGGCGAGCACCGGTGGCGGCGATGCCCGGCGGAAGGCCATCAGCCCCGCCCGGTACGCCTCCTCCAGCGCCTGCGGTGCCGCGGCGAGCAGGTCGGCGCCCAGGCCGCCCAGCGTCACGAGGTCCGGGTCGAGGCCGTTGACCAGGCCCGCGATGCCCCGGCCCAGAGCGGCTGCCACGGTCGCCGTCGCGGCCGCCGGCTCCGGGTCGGTGGCGGTGATGATGCGGCGGGCGTACGAGACGGGGTCGCGGGGCTGGTCGTGGCCCAGCAACCGGGCCAGCGCCGAGCCGTCGACCGCGGTGCCCCAGCAGCCGTACGCCCCGCACGGGCACGCCACCGCCGGGTCCCCGAACGGCATGTGCCCGAACTCCCCGGCCGCGCCCAGCGCCCCCACCAGGACCTGGCCGCCGTTGACCACCGCGCCGCCGAGCCCCGCCTCGATCCGCAGGTGCAGGGCGACCGACGCGCCGACCGCCACCCCGCGGTGCGACTCGGCCGACGCCGCCAGCGTGGCGTCGTTGCCGGCCACGAAGATCTCCGCACCCGGCCAGGCCGCCGCCAGGTCCACGTCGTGCCAGCCCAGGTTGCTCGCGTCCAGCACGAGGTCGCGGGAGACCGTGCCGGGCGCCGAGATGCCGATGCCGCGGACGCGGTCGCCGTACTGCCGGCGCAGCCGAGTCACGGCCGTACCGATCGCCGCGACGACCTCCGTGCCGCTGTGGCCGCCGACGTCCTTGCGGACGGTGGCCAGCGTGCCGCCGCCGAGCTCGACGACGTCGACGCGCCAGGCCTCGTGGGTGATCGAGGCGGCGGCGATGAGCGGCCCGCGCGGGTGCGGGATCAGCGAGGTGGTGGGCCGGCCGCGCGCCCCGCTGGGCGCGGCGGGCTGCTCGGCGAGGAGCCCGGCCTGCCCGAGCCGGCCGACGAGCTCCGTGGTCGCCCCGGTGCCGACGCCGATCAGCCGGGCCGCGTCCGCCCGGGTGACCCCGGGACGGGCGTGCACCACCCGCAGCAGCTCGGTCGCGCGCGTCGTCACACCGTTCCCCCTTCTTATGCTCTGTAGAAGAGCATATTGTCGGATGGTGAAGCTTCACCATCGCGGCGCTCTCGTCGTGCTCGGCGCGTCGTGCTTCGTCTACGTCACCGCGGAGACCATCCCGGTCGGGCTGCTCCCGCAGATCGCGTCCGGGCTGGCGGTGCACGAGGCGGACGTGGGGCTCCTGCTGACCAGCTACGCCGTCGTGGCGGCCGTGACCACCGTGCCTCTGACGGCGCTGACCATGCGGATCCCCCGGCGCCTGCTGCTCGCCACGACCCTGGCGATCTTCGTGCTCTCCCAGGTGGCGGCCGCGTCCGCGGACACCTTCCTCATCCTCGCGCTCTCCCGGCTGATCTGCGCGGTGGCACACGGCGTGTTCTGGTCCACGATCGCACCCGTCGCCGCCCGGCTCGTCCCGGACGGCCAGGCCGGGCGCGCCACCGCCGCGGTGTTCCTCGGCAACTCGCTCGCCATCGTGGCTGGGGTGCCGCTGGGCACGGCGCTCGGCCAGTGGCTGGGCTGGCGGGTCGCGCTCGGGGCACTGGCGGTCGCCGGGGCCGGCTGTGTGGTGGCGCTGCTGACGGTGCTGCCCCGATTGCCCGCGCTGCCCCGGGACGCGGCCACACGGACGGGCGCGCAGCTGCGGGCGGCGGTACGGATCATCCGGTCCGGGCCGGTCGCCGTCGTCTGCCTGCTCACGGCCGTGGTGGTCGTCGGGCACTTCGCGGCGTACACGTACATCGCCCCGCTGGTGCGGCGTGACGGCGGGCTGGAAGGACCCGGCCTGAGCGTCCTGCTGCTCGGGTACGGCGCCGCGGGGCTGCTCGGCACCTGGGTGGTGAGCCGGCTCGTGGACCGGCGGCCCCGCGCGGTGCTGCTGGGGCTCATCGCCGTCATCGCCGGATCGCTGGCGCTGCTCGTACCCGTGTCCGGCGTGGCCGTCACCGTGCTCGCGACCCTGGCGTGGGGTGGCGCTTTCACCGCGCTGCCCGTGGTGCTGCAGGCGACGATCCTGCGGGTCGCGCCGCGGGCCCGGGACGCCGCCTCCGCCGTCTACGTGGTGGCCTTCCAGATCGGCATCGGCGGCGGCGCGCTCGTCGGCGAGCGCCTGGTCAGCGCCGGGCTGCTCGGCCGGTTGCCGGCGTTGACCGCGCTGTCGGCCATCGCGGCGGGCGTGGTGGTGGTCCTCGCCCGCCGCACGTTCCCGGCCCGGGTGCCGGTGGCCGGTCCCGCTACAGAGCCGCTTCGGCCGCCGCCAGGAACGCGTCGTTCTCCTCGGGCGTACCGATGGTGACCCGGACGCCGTCGCCCTGGAACGGCCGGACGATGATGCCCCGCTTCTCGCACGCCGCGCCGAACGCCGCGGCCTGATCGCCCAGCGGCAGCCACACGAAGTTGGACTGGCTCGAGGGCACGTCCGGCAGCAGCTTGCGCAGCGCCTCGGTGACCCGCTCGCGTTCGCTGATGACGATGGCGCAGCGGCGGCGGACCTCGTCCTCGGCGTCGAGCGCGGCCAGCGCCGCGGCCTGCGCCACCAGGCTGGTGGAGAACGGGGTGAGCACCTTGCGGATCGCCGCGGCGACCTCCGGCTGGCCGACGAGGAAGCCGACCCGCAGCCCGGCGAGGCCCCACGCCTTGCTCAGCGTGCGCAGCACGACGACGTTGGGGCGGTCGCCGTACGTCTCGATGCCGTCGGGCACCTGGTCGTCCGTGACGAACTCCCGGTACGCCTCGTCGAGCACCACCAGGACATCGTTCGGTACGGCGTCGAGGAAGCGGTCCAGCTCGGCGCGGCGCACGCTGGTGCCGGTCGGGTTGTTCGGGTTGCACACGATCGCGAGGCGCGTCCGGTCGGTGATCGCGTCGGCCATCGCGGCAAGGTCGTGGCCGTGGCCGGGCGTGTTGGGCACCCGGACGCTCGTCGCGCCCGCGCCGGCCGAGATGATCGGGTACGCCTCGAACGAGCGCCACGCGTACACGATCTCGTCGCCGGGCAGGCAGGTGGCCTTGACGAGGTGCTCGGCGAGCGCGACCGAACCGCAGCCGGTGACGATGCGGTCGGGGCTGACGCCGTACCGGTCGGCCAGCTTGTCGCGCAGCTCCACCACGCCCATGTCCGGGTAGCGGTGCGACTGGGTGACCGCCGTCGCGACGGCCTCGGCCACGCCGGGCAGCGGGCCGAACGGCACCTCGTTGCTGGCCAGCTTGATCGCCTCGGCGAGGCCCAGCTCGCGGACCAGGTCGGCGACGTTGCGCCCGGGCACGTACGCGGGCAGCGCGTCCAGGTCGGCGCGGGTCAGCCTGCTCATCGTCTTCCTCCGGTGGGATCCGCGGCCTCCGGCGTCGCCGGCTCGGCCTGCTTCGGGTGGCCCGGCGGCACCGCCACGACGACGGTGCGCGCGGACTTGTCGTGCAGCGCCTGGTGCAGCCGCTGGTCGAACAGCACGGAGCCGGCGTCGATCAGCTGCGCCACGAAGCCCAGGCCGTAGCAGTTCCAGAGCGGCGTCCACATGCCGAGCCGCCCCCAGCGCCGGAACGCCCGCCCGAACCCGAGCGGGGTGGTGTCCTCCAGCTTGACGACCTTCACCCGCAGCAGCCGCTTGCCGAGCGTCTGCCCGCTGTTGGCCAGCGCGGGGACCTCGTACGCGAGCCACAGCGCGGTTGTCACGAACAGCATCGTCAGCATCAGGTACATGGACCGCACCGAGGCCGGCTCCGGCGTGGCGAACGGCTCGTTCATGGCGGCCCGGAAGGTCGGTTCGACCTCGAGCCACCACTGGTACGCGAGCCAGCCGTTCACCAGCACGTTGAGCACGAGCACGGCGGCGATGTCGACGAGCCGCGCGACCAGCCGGCGGCCGAGCCCCGCGAGCGCCATGCCGTGCGGCCGGGCCTGCACCGGGTACGGGTACGGGAACGGCGGCGGCTGCCAACCGGCCGGCGGCACGGGGTAGCCGGGCGGCAGGTGGTATCCGGGCGGAACCGGGGGATAGCCGGGCGGGGCCTGCCAGCCGGCGGGTGGTGGCTGCTGGCCGGCGGGCGGCTGCCATCCGGGAGGCGGCTGCCATCCGGGAGGCGGCTGCCATCCGGGAGGCGGAGGTTGCCAGCCCGGCGGGGGATGCCAGCCGGGCGGAGGTGCGGGCCAGCCGGGCGGCGGGACGGCGCCGGTGGGCGGGGCGCCCGGGGCCGCAGGGGCGCCCGGGGTCTCAGAGACGCCCGGGGTCGCCGCGGGGCCGGGAGCGGGTGCCGCCGTGCCGGGTGCCGCGGCCGGGGTGACCGGCTGGGCGGCCGCGGGCGGCTCCTCCTCGGCCGGCGGCGGCCCGTCGGGCGGGGTCTGGTCCGCCGGGATGGCCTTGCCCAGCCAGCCCTCGCCGTCCCACCAGCGCTGGGTCGACGGGTCGGCCGGGTCCTTGTACCAACCGGCGGGCAGCGAACTCATGGCGCAACCTTTATCACGACGGTCCCGGCGACCTTGTCGTGCAGGGTCTGCTGGTACGGCTTGTCCCACAACTGCCAGAGCCCGTCGACGTAGGTGAAGAACGGCACGACCATGCCGCCGACGAACTCGATGAGGTAGCGCTTGGCGGCCATGCTGCGGGTCAGCGTGGCGCCGGGGGCGATCGGGATCACCCGTACCTTGATGAGCTTCTTGCCGAGGGTCTGCCCGGTGCGGAACATCATCTCGACGTAGTAGACGTAGTACGCCACCAGCAGGAACAGGACCAGGCCGAGCTCGGCCAGCAGGAACTTGACGAAGACGCCGCCGAAGTCGGGCGTCTCCGGCGCGAACGTCTCCTGCGGCGTCATCTCCGGCAGCACGCTGGTGAAGAGCCAGATGAAGACCGGCGCGAAGAGCACCATCGCGACGGCGGTGAGCAGGGCGCCGTCGATCAGGTACGCGAGCAGCCGGGTGCCGAAGTCGGCCAGGGGGCGGCCGTCGGGGCTCAGCGGCACCGGCTGCGGGCGCCAGCCGGGCGGGCCGTACGGGGGCGGGCCGTACTGCTGGGGCGGCCCGTCGTACGGCGGGTAGCCCGGTGGGGGTCCCGCGTATCCGGGAGGGGGCCCGGCGGGTGGGGCACCGGGTCCGCCGGCCGGCTGCGGCGCCGGGGCGCGGGCCGGCCCGGGATCCGGGCGGCCCGCGGCCGGGGCGTCGTCGTTCGCTTCGGTCACGGGAACAGTGTTACAGGTTTCCGCGCAGCTCCTGCTCCCGCTCGATGGCCTCGAACAGCGCCTTGAAGTTGCCCTTGCCGAAACCGAGCGAGCCGTGCCGCTCGATCAGCTCGAAGAAGACCGTCGGGCGGTCCTGGACCGGCTTGGTGAAGATCTGCAGCAGGTAGCCGTCCTCGTCCCGGTCCACCAGGATCTTGCGCTTCTTCAGCTCCTCGATCGGGGCCCGGACCTCGCCGATGCGGGCGCGCAGCTCGGGGTCGTCGTAGTACGAGTCCGGGGTGTCGAGGAACTCCACGCCGGCCGCGCGCATGGCGTCCACGCTGGCGATGATGTCGTTGGTCGCCACGGCGATGTGCTGGGCGCCGGGGCCGCCGTAGAACTCGAGGTACTCGTCGATCTGCGACTTGCGCTTCGACACGGCCGGCTCGTTGAGCGGGAACTTGACCTTGCGGGTGCCGTCCGCGACGACCTTGCTCATCAGCGCCGAGTAATCCGTCGCGATGTCGTCGCCGATGAACTCGGCCATGTTGGTGAAGCCCATGACGCGGGCGTAGAACTCCACCCACTCGTCCATCTTGCCGAGCTCGACGTTGCCGACCACGTGGTCGACGGCCTGGAAGAAGCGCTTGGGCTGCAGGCCGGCGTCGATCGCGGGCTGCCGGTCGACGATCGGGGCGCGCTCGACGAAGCCGGGCAGGAACGCGCCGGTGTACCGGGAGCGGTCGACCAGCGAGTGGACCGTGTCGCCGTACGCGGCGATCGAGGCGATCCGGACCGTGCCGTGCTCGTCGGTGACGTCGTGCGGCTCGGCGACGCTGCGGGCGCCGGCGGAGAGCGCGTGGGCGTACGCCTTGTCGACATCCGGGACGGCGAGTGCGATGTCGTAGATGCCGTCGCTGTGCCTGGTGACGTGGTCGGAACCGGGCGCGCCGGCGTGCACGGCGCCGGTGATCAGGAACCGGGCCGAGCCGCTGACCAGCACGTACTCGGCGTGGTCGCGGTAGCCCTGCTCGGGGCCGCGGTACGCGACGCACGTCATGCCGAACGCGGTGGAGTAGTAGTGGGCCGCCTGCTTCGCGTTGCCCACGAGGAACTGGAGGTAGTCGACGCCCTTGACGGGGAAGACGTCGGCGGTAGTCGTGGCGTGTTCCATCATCTGCGTCATGACGAGATGTTGTGCCAGGTCACACCGCTAGGCAATAGTGACAATCCCTGCTGGTCAGTCTGCGCATTCGGTAGGGTCTGGACGCATCATGGCTGCACAAGATGTCCATCTCGACGCCCTCGACGGCCGACTGCTCGCCGCCCTCGCCGAGGAGCCGCGCATCGGCGTTCTCGAGCTCTCCCGTCGCCTCGGCGTCGCCCGCGGCACGGTCCAGGCGCGCCTCGACAAGCTCATCGCCCGCGGCGCGGTCCGCGGCTTCGGCCCCGACGTCTCGCCGGCCGCCATCGGCTTCGGCGTGATGAGCTTCGTGACCCTGGAGATCTCCCAGCGGTACGGCCACACCGCCGTGACCGCGCATCTCACGGAGATCCCCGAGGTGCTGGAGGCGCACACGATCACCGGCTCCGGCGACCTGATGTGCCGCATCGTGGCCCGCTCCAACGCCGACCTGCAGCGGGTGATCGACCGCATCCTGGCGTACGAGGGGATCCTGCGCGCCTCGACGATCATCGCGCTGGCCGAGCAGATCCCGTACCGCACGATGCCGCTGGTCAGGGCCGCCAGTGGAGCATAAGGCATCGACACGGACTAATCGGGCTAACCGCCGGGCGGTGTCGATCTCGTTACCGTACCCGCGTGGCTTCGGGTGGTCCCTCGGCGAAGAGCGTGGCGCTGGTCGGCGTCGTGGTCGTCATCGTGCTGGCCACCACCGGGGTGTGGAACCCGTTCCCGAAACTCTGGTCGTGGATCACCAAGAGCGACCCCATCGCGCCGGGCGTCGCGACCTGGCAGACGGCCATCGGTGGATCACCGCAGAGCGTCACCATCACCGGCGGCGCCGTCATCGTCGAATACCGCACCTCGGTGGAGGCGTACGGGCTGACCGCCGGCGTGCAGCTGTGGAAGTCCGACGCCGACTGGGCCGGGGTGGCCGGCGGTGACTCCGACGCCGTCGTGGTCGTCGGCCGGCTGCTCACCAAGGGGTACGAGGTCCTCGACCCGGCCACCGGAGCCGTCCGCCGCAAGGACACCGCGGCCACGGCGGTGTGGACGTACGCCGACGCGATCCTCGACCTGCGCTGCCCGTCGGCCGGCGAATGCGAGCTGACCGCCTGGGAGCCGCGCGGCAGCAAACCGATGTGGACGGTGCCCACGCCCGGCATCGGGTTCGTGCTCAACGCGTCGAACCCCGACCTGCCCGACACCCAGCCCATCGGCAACAACCGGGTCGACGTGCGGGTGGCCGGCCCCAAGCCGCTGCCCAACCTCATCGGGCTGCCGGGCGACGGCAAGGTGCAGGTCATCGACACCGCGCAGGGGCGGGTGGCGCTGACCCGTACGCCGTCGCGCGACCAGCGCGTCGCGGTCGTCGGCAGCCGGGTGCTCACCGTCACCGGCGAGGCGCGCGACGGCACCTGCTACTACGGCGTGGTCGCGCACGACCCGCCGTCCGGGCAACCCGTGTGGCAGCGCGACGGGCTCAACCTGCGGACCGCGTCCAGCGACTGCAAGCAGGAGAAGGACCCGGCCGGCGGCTCCGACGTGGTGCTCGGCGTCGACCCGGTGGGCCGGCCGGAGCTCATCGCCGCGCACGACGGGCGTGATCTGTGGCACGGGCGGAAGGGGCAGGAGGTGCTCGCCGTCGACAACTCCTACGCGCTCATTCGCAGCACCGACGAGCGGACGGTCAGCGCCCGGTCCTTCTCGCGCGGGTCGGTGGCGTGGCGTCGTACGGTCAACCCGGGTGCCTCCGCGGCGCTGACGCCGTACGCGGCCATCATCGCCGATGTGAAGCCCAGCCGGATCGTCGCGCTGAGCCCGCGCAACGGGGGTGTCAGGGTCGAGGCGCGCACGGACGCGAAGGTCTTCGCGGCCGGCCCGGGCGGCCTGATCCTGGTGTCCGGGCGCGACATGGCCTACCTGCCTTACGCATCCTGAGCCGCCGGTTCGCACGTCCGGGCGGTGCTGGCCTAGGCTTGCCCGTCATGAGCAGAGCTGCCGCCTTCTCGTACTCGCCCTTGCTCCCCCTCGGGGAGGACACGACCGAGTACAGGCTGCTCGCGGACGACGGCGTGGACGTGGTCGAGGGCCCCGGCGGCCGGCGGTTCCTGACCGTCGAGCCCGAGGTGCTCACGCTGCTCACCGCGGAGGCCATGCACGACATCGCGCACTTCCTGCGCCCCGCCCACCTCGCCCAGCTGCGGTCCATCATCGACGACCCCAAGGCCTCGGCCAACGACCGGTACGTCGCCCTCGACCTGCTGCGCAACGCCAACATCGCGGCCGGCGGCGTGCTGCCGATGTGCCAGGACACGGGTACGGCGATCGTCATGGGCAAGCGCGGCCGGCACGTGCTGACCGACGGGCTCGACGAGCAGGCCATCGCGCGCGGCGTCTACGAGGCGTACACCCGGCTGAACCTGCGCTACTCGCAGCTCGCGCCGCTCACGATGTGGGACGAGAAGAACACCGGTTCCAACCTGCCGGCCCAGATCGAGTTGTACGCCGAGGACCCGGGCGGGCAGCCGGACGCGTACAAGTTCCTGTTCATGGCCAAGGGCGGCGGCTCGGCCAACAAGTCGTACCTCTACCAGGAGACCAAGGCGCTGCTGAACCCGGCGCGGATGATGGAGTTCCTGGACGAGAAGCTGCGGCTCATCGGCACGTCGGCGTGCCCGCCGTACCACCTGGCCGTGGTGATCGGCGGCACCAGCGCCGAGCACGCGCTGAAGACCGCGAAGCTGGCCAGCGCCAAGTACCTCGACAACCTGCCCCGGGCCGGTTCGATGACCGGCCACGGCTTCCGCGACGTGGAGCTCGAGGCGGCGGTGCTCGAGCTGACCCGCGACTTCGGCATCGGCGCGCAGTTCGGGGGGCGGTACTTCTGCCACGACGTACGCGTCATCCGCCTGCCCCGGCACGGCGCCTCCTGCCCGGTCGCGATCGCGGTCTCCTGCTCGGCCGACCGCCAGGCGCTGGCGAAGATCACGCCGTCTGGCGTCTGGCTCGAACGCCTCGAGCCCGACCCCGCGCGCTACCTGCCCGACGTCACCGACGAGGCGCTGGAGACCGACGAGGTCGTCCGGGTCGACCTGCGCCGCCCGATGGACGAGATCCGCGCGGAGCTGTCCAAGTACCCGGTCAAGACCCGCCTGTCGCTGACCGGCCCGCTGGTCGTGGCCCGCGACATCGCGCACGCGAAGATCGCCGAGCGGCTCGACGCGGGCGAACCCATGCCGCAGTACCTGCGCGACCACGCGGTCTACTACGCGGGCCCGGCCAAAACCCCCGAGGGGTACGCGTCGGGCTCGTTCGGCCCCACCACGGCCGGCCGGATGGACGCGTACGTCGAGAAGTTCCAGGCGGCGGGCGGCTCGCTGGTGATGCTCGCCAAGGGCAACCGGTCGGCGCAGGTCACCCGCGCCTGCCAGGAGCACGGCGGCTTCTACCTCGGCTCGATCGGCGGCCCCGCGGCCCGGCTCGCCCAGGACTGCATCCGCCACGTGGAGGTGCTGGAATACCCGGAGCTGGGCATGGAGGCGGTCTGGCGGATCGAGGTCGAGGACTTCCCCGCGTTCATCGTCGTGGACGACAAGGGCAACGACTTCTTCGCCGAGGTGACGAAGCCGGTCCTGAGCATCGGCCGCCGCTGATCCCGCGGCGGCCCCGCCGCGCCGGGACTGCTCAGGCGCAGTAGCCGGCGATCGGCGTGAGCCAGTTCGTCAGCTCGGTCTGCAGGACCTTGTCCAGGTCTTTCGTGGTCTTGATCCGGTCGAACAGCTTGCTGTCGTTCCCGCTCTTGGTGAACTTCGCCGCCGACGTGGCACCCGCCTGCCGCAGCTCCGGATCCTGCGCGGCGGCGGTCTCCTTCTTCAGCTTCGCGCCGACGTCGCGGAGCTCCTTGCCCGCCGCCTTCTCCGCTGCCTGGGCGTTGTCGGCCTGCTTCGCCTCCTTGTAGGCGATCATCTTGCCGATCTCCGTACCGAAGTCCTCGGTGCCGTCGCTGTAGATCTTGACGACCTTGGTGCAGACCTTCTTGGTGTTCGCCGTGTAGTCCGGCGCCGCCGACGTGGGCGCCGTCGTCGGCGCAGCCTCCGTGCCGGCGGTGGTCGTGCCGGCCGTCGGCTCCGCGTCACCGTCGCTGCTGCAGGCCGTCCCGGTCAGGAGCAGGCCGCCGAGGGTTGCGGCGAGAAGGGCGCGTCGCATGACAAAGATCCTGTTCGTCGGGGACGTCCAAACCCTCGGGACGATACTTCCGCGCCGCTGCCCAGTCCAACCCGCGTCGTAGCGATCGGGCCGCGCGCTCGTACGCTCGTAGCGCTGCCACGTTAGGGTCCGTCGATGTATGGACCGGGTGGATCGAGGTGACGGGATGCGATTCGGCATTCTGGGGCCGCTGTCGGTGACCGATGCGGGCCGGGAGGTGGCCGTCACCGCCGGCCGGGACCGGACCGTCCTGGCCGTGCTGCTGCTGAACACCGGCCGGATCGTCGGCGTGGAGCAGTTGATCGACGCGGTGTGGGATCAGGCGCCGCCGGCGACCGCGCGGGGCCAGCTGCAGACCTGCGTCTCCCGCCTGCGCCGGGTGCTCCCGCCGGACGTGATCCTCACCGACCCGGCCGGTTACGGTGTCGCCGCGGGTCCCGACCGGCTCGATGCGGCCGAGTTCACGGAGCTCGTTGCGCGGGCCCGTGCCAAGGCACAGGCAGATCCGGCGGGCGCCGGGGACCTCTACCGGGCGGCTCTGGCCCTGTGGCGGGGGCCGGCGCTGGCCGGCCTCGAGAGCCCGGCCGTGCGGTACGGCGCCGCGGTGCTGGACGAGCAGTACGGCTCGGTGCTGGAGGACTGGATCGATCTGGAGCTGGAGGCGGGCCGGGAGGGCGATCTCGTCCCCGAGCTGACCGGACTCGTCGAGCAGCACCCCCTACGCGAACGTCTCCGGGCCCAGTTGATGCTGGCGCTCTACCGGTCCGGTCGGCAGTCCGATGCCCTCGCCGAGTACCGCCGCGCCCGGGACCTGCTGCGCGAACAGGTGGGCGTCGACCCAGGAGCCGCACTTCGGGACGTGCATCGGCGCATCCTGACCGGCGACGTCGGTCCGGCCGCACGCGGTGGGCAGGCCGTCGAACCGATCCGGGCCCTGCCGCGCTCGGTGGGCGACTTCACCGGGCGGGAGGAGGCCGTCGAGCGGTTGCTCAAGGCCGCGACCGACACCGGTGTCCTGGCGATCGACGGCATGGCCGGCAGCGGCAAGACGACCCTCGCGCTGCGCGTGGCGGAGATCCTCGCCGACAGGTATCCCGACGCTCAGCTGTTTCTCGACCTGCAGGGCCACAGCGAGGGCAAGCCGCTCACGCCCGATGAGGCGCTGCTGGCGCTGCTGCGTCAGCTCGGCGTCGACGCCGAGCGGATACCGCCGGACGCGGAGGGCCGGGCCACGCTGTGGCGTACCCAACTCGCCGGGCGGCGGGCGCTGGTGATCTTCGACAACGCGGCGTCGAGTGCCCAGCTGACCAGGTTGCTGCCCGCCTCGCCGACCACACTGACGCTGGTCACGAGCCGTCGGCGGCTCATCGGCCTCGACGGATCCCATCCCGAGTCGCTGTCCGTGCTGACCGAGCGGGAAGCGGTGCGGCTCCTTGCCAAGATCGTTGGATCCCGGGTCGCCGCCGAACCCGAGGCGGCCACGGCGGTGGCGCGCCGCTGCGGCGGGCTGCCGCTGGCGGTCCGGCTGGCCGCGGCCCGGCTGGCGCACCGACCGGGCTGGCGTGTGGCCGACCTGCTCCGGCGGCTGGGTGACGCGGCACTGCCCGAGCTGGCCGCCGAGGACCGCGGGGTCGCGCGCGCCTTCGCCATGTCGTTCGAACAGCTCCCGGAGCGCTCGCAGCGGGTCTTCCGGCTGCTCGGCCGGCACCCGGTGGAGCGGTTCGGCACGCTCGAGGTTGCTGCCCTCACGGGACTGCCCTGCGACGACACCCAGGATGTGCTGGACGACCTCGTCGACGTCAACCTCGTCGAGGAACCGCGACCGGGGCGGTACCGCCTGCACGACCTGGTCCGCCAGTACGCCTCCGGCCTCGCCGAGGCCCTGGACCCGAACGAGCTGCACGCCGCCCTGGCCGGGCTGGTCGACCTGCACCTGCAGGTCGGAAGCCGGCTCGCCCTCGACCGCGAGAGCGACTATGCCCACCAGGACCTCATCGTGGAGCCGCCGCTCCGGCCCGAGCTCGTCGGGCTCGCGGCAGACGATCCCCAGTGGCCGGACGAGCACCGCACGGACCTGGTCCCGCTGATCCGTACGGCCGCGGCGATCGGGCAGCCGGGCCGGGCCTGGCGGCTGGCTCGCGTCTCCTGGCGGCTGCTGTACCAGCGCGGCTACTTCGCCGATGTCGTCGCCACCTGCTCGGCGGGCCTGGCCGCGGCCACGGAGGCGGGCGACGAGTACGGCGTGGCCACCATGAACAACTACATGGCCTCCGGCTACTTCGTCCTCGGCGGGGCCGACGAAGCGTTGAGCCGGATCAACGTCATGCTCGAGTACCAGGTCCGGACGGGTAACCGCTCCGCCGAGGGACGGGCCCGGGCCAACCTGAGCGGCGTCCTCATGCAGCTCGGCCGCATCGACGAGGGCCGTGCGGAAGGGCGCCGGGCGTACCTGCTGCTGCAGAGCGCGGGCCACCGGAGCGCGACAGTCGTGCTCCGGGCGCACCTGAGCTACGGCGAAGTCATGGCCGGCCGTTATCGGGAAGCACTGCACAGCAGCCGGATCGCGCTGCAATGGTTCGCGGAGAACCGTACGTCCTTCTTCCTCTGCGTCGTCCTCATCGTCCTCGGCCAGGCTCGGCTGCACCTGGGTGAGCTCGATGCCGCCGAGCGGGCGCTGCGCTGCGGTCGTGCCGCCGCCCGCAGGCACCGCATCCATACCGACGAGGCGGAAGCGACCAACCTTCTGGGCCGGGTGGAGCTCGCCCGTGGGCGGCCCGACCGGGCCGTCGAGCGGCACCTCGCGGCGCTGGAGATCTGCCGGGACCGCGGTTGGCTGCCCCGGCTGGCCCGGTACTCCAACGACCTCGGACTCGCCATGCGAGCGGTGGACGACGTCATGGGAGCGGTGGAGCTGCACCGGCAGGCGCTGGCGACCGCGCGCCGGGTGAACCATCCGCTCGAGGAGGGACGGGCCCTGAGCGGCCTCGCCGCCTGCCTCGTCGACCAGGACCGGGAGGCTGCGCGGCGGCACTGGCGACAGGCTCTCGAGATCTTCGAGCGAATCGGCGTACCCGAGCGCTTCGAGATCCGGCAGCGGCTCGGCGAGGTGGACCCGGAGCCAGGACCACGGCCGGAGTACGCGAACAGCCCGCTCACCGCGATGTGAACGAGCTGGACGCCCCCGATGTAGCCGTTCCGCTCCCTTTGGGGGCGTGCGATGGCACGGGAGCGGAACGGCCTGATGAAGCGTGCGCCCCGGCGCTCTCGTCGCGCTGTCGTATCGCTCTCACGAGCTATCGTCCGGGGGTTGCAGCGGGGCAGACGCGGTTCGGCACACGGGAGGAGGCCAGGTGCAGTTCGGCATCCTGGGTCCCCTGTCCGTGACCGATGCGGGCCGGGAGGTGGCGATCACCGCCGGTCGGGACCGTACCGTGCTCGCCGTGCTGCTGTTGCACGCCGGCCGGATCGTCGCTGTGGACCAGCTCATCGACGCGGTGTGGGGCGAGGCGCCACCCGCGACTGCCCGGGGCCAGTTGCAGACCTGCGTCTCCCGGCTGCGCCGGCTCCTGCCGCCCGGCGCGATCCTGACGAATCCCGCAGGCTACGGGGTGACCGTCGCCGCCGACGAGCTGGACGCGATCGTCTTCGAGCAGCGGGTCGCACGGGCGCGGGCGATGGCGGGGCGTGATCCGGACGGTGCCGGCGAGCTCTACCGGGCGGCTCTGGCCCTGTGGCGGGGGCCGGCGCTGGCCGGCGTGGACAGCCCGGCCGTACGGCGTGGCGCCGCGGTGCTGGACGAGCAGTACGGCGCCGCGCTGGAGGACCGGATCGATCTGGAACTGGTGGCGGGCCGGGAGGGCGACCTCGTTCCCGAGCTGACCGGGCTCGTCGAGCGGCACCCGCTGCGGGAACGCCTCCGGGCCCAGTTGATGCTGGCTCTCCACCGGGTCGGCCGGCAGTCCGACGCCCTCGCGGAGTTCCGCCGCGCCCGCGACCTGCTGCACGACGAGCTGGGCATCGAGCCGGGAACCACCCTGCAGGACCTGCATCGGCGGATCCTGACCGGCGAGGTGTTGCCGGTCGCGCGTGCGCGGCCCGACGTCACCCCCGTGCGCTGCCTGCCGCGTACGGTCGGCGACTTCACCGGTCGCGACGAGGAGATGGAACGCCTTCTCAAGGCCGCGGCGCGGACGAACCTGCTCGCGCTGGACGGCATGGCCGGCAGCGGCAAGACGACCCTGGCGTTGCGCGTGGCGGAGATCCTCGCCGACGGGTATCCGGACGCCCAGCTGTTCCTCGACCTGCAGGGGCACAGCGAGGGAGAGCCGCTCACGCCCGACGCGGCGCTGCTGGCGCTGCTGCGTCAGCTCGGCGTCGACGCCGAGCGGGTCCCGTCCGATCTGGACGGACGGGCCGCGGTGTGGCGTTCGGAGCTGGCCGGCCGCCGGGCCCTGGTGATCCTCGACAACGCGGCCTCCAGCGCCCAGCTGACCCGGCTGTTGCCCGCCTCGCCGACCTGCCTGACCGTGGTGACCAGCCGCCGGCGGCTCACCGGCCTCGACGGTGCGCACCCCGAATCGCTGCAGGTCCTCGCCGAGGCGGACGCGGTGGAGCTGCTCGGCAGGATCGTCGGGTCCCGGGTCGCGGACGAACGGGACGCGGCCGTGGCCGTGGTGCGCCGCTGCGGCGGGCTGCCGCTGGCGATCCGGCTGGCCGGGGCCCGGCTGGCGCACCGGCCCCGCTGGCGGGTCGCCGACCTGCTCCGGCGGCTGGGCGATGCCGCGCTGCCCGAACTGGCCGCCGAGGACCGGGCGGTCGCCGCCGCCTTCGCCATGTCGTTCGAACAGCTTCCCGCACCCGCACAGCGCGTGTTCCGGATGCTGGGCCTGCATCCGGCCGAGCGGTTCGGCACGCTCGCTGTCGCGGCGCTCACGGGGCTGCCGTACGACGACGCGCAGGACGTCCTGGACGACCTCGTCGACGTCAACCTCGTCGAGGAGCCGCTGCCCCAGCGCTATCGCCTGCACGACCTGGTACGCCAGTACGCGGCCACCCTCGCCGAGGCCCTTACCGAGCGGGAGGTGCACGACGCCCTCGCCGGTCTGGTGGATCTGCACCTCCAGGTGGGCGCCCGGATCGCCCGCGACCGCGAGAGCGACTTCGCGCGGCAGGACCTGGTCGTGGAACCGCCGGCCCGGGCGGAGCTCGTCGAGCTGGCGGTGCTCGATCCCGGGTGGCCGGAGGAACATCGCACCAGCGTGGTGCCGCTGATCCGCGCGGCCGCCGCCATCGGACAGCGCGGCCGGGCCTGGCGACTCGCTCGCGTCGCGTGGCGGTTCCTGTTCCAGCACGGGTACCTCGCCGACGTCGTGGCCACCTGCGAGGCGGGCCTGGGCGCGGCGGAGGAGGAGGGCGATGAGCGCGGCGTGGCCCTCATGAACAACTACCTGGCGTCGGGGCTCTTCCGGCTGGGGCACGCGGAGGAGGCGCTGAGCCGGATCACCGCCATGCTCGAGTACCAGATCCGGACGGGCGACCGGTCCGCCGAGGGGCGGGCCCGCGCCAACTTGAGCGGGATCCTGACCCACCTGGGCCGCCTGGCGGAGGGGCGGCAGCAGGCCCGGCAGGCATACCGCCTGCTGCACAGCAGCGGTCACCGGAGCGGGCTGGCCGTCCTCCGCCGGGATCTGGGCTACATGGAGGTGGTGGCGGGCCGCTACCGGGAAGCGCTGCGCAACGCACGCATCGCCCTGCAATCGATGACGGAGAACGGATCCGCGTACTTCCAGTCCGCGGCCCTGGTGATCGTCGGCATGGCCCGGCTGGAGCTCGGCGAGCTGGACGCCGCCGAGCGGATTCTGACGGCCGGTCTCGCCGCCGGCCGCCGGCACCGGATCCGCACCGACGAGGGTGAGGCGTTGAACCTCCTGGGCCGTGTCGAGCTCGCCCGCGGCCGCGGCGTTCAGGCCGTCGAGCGGCACCTCAGCGCGCTGAAGCTCGCCCGCGAACACGGCAGGCTGCCGCGGGTCGCCCACTACTCCAACGACCTGGCACGGGCCCTCCGGACCGTGGACGACGTCGTCGGCGCGATGGAACTGCACCGGCAGGCCCTGGCCGTGGCCCGCCGGGCCAGCTACCCGCTCGAGGAGGGCCGGGCGCTGAGCGGGCTGGCCGAATGCCTCGCGGCGCAGGATCCGGAGGGCGCACGCCGGCACTGGCGGCAGGCGCTCGACATCTTCGAGCGGATGGGCGTGCCGGAACACTCCGAGGTGCGCAAGCGGCTGGCGGAGCTCGACGGCTGAACAGTGGCCTGGATCAACTGCGACCCGGCCGCGACGGGGGCAGGATGGAACGGTGACGACGACTGACGAAAGCGGATACCGGATCGAGCGCGACACGATGGGTGAGGTCCGGGTGCCGGCCGATGCCCTGTGGCGGGCGCAGACGCAGCGTGCCGTCGAGAATTTCCCGATCTCCGGGCGAGGGCTGGAGTCCTCGCACATCCGGGCGCTGGCCCGGATCAAGGGTGCCGCCGCGCAGGTCAACGCGGCGCTGGGGGTGCTCGACGAGGACCTGGCCAAGGCGATCGTCACGGCCGCGGCGCACGTCGCCGACGGCGGGTACGACGACCAGTTCCCGATCGACGTCTTCCAGACCGGCTCCGGCACGTCGTCGAACATGAACGCCAACGAGGTGATCGCCACCCTCGCGTCGCGGGAGCTGGGCCGGCCGGTGCACCCCAACGACCACGTGAACGCCTCGCAGTCCAGCAACGACGTGTTCCCGTCCTCGATCCACCTGGCCGCGACCGAGGCGGTCACCGCTGACCTCGTACCGGCCCTGGAGCACCTCGGGGCCGCGCTGAGCGCCAAGGCGGAGCAGTGGGCCGAGGTCGTGAAGTCCGGGCGTACGCATCTCATGGACGCCACGCCGGTCACCCTGGGCCAGGAGTTCTCCGGGTACACCGCTCAGGTGCGCAACGGCATCGACCGGCTCACCGCCACCCTGCCGCGCCTCGCCGAGCTCCCCCTGGGCGGCACGGCCGTGGGCACCGGCGTGAACACCCCGCCCGGGTTCGCCCCGGCGGTGATCGATCGGCTGCGCGAGTCGACCGGCCTGCCGCTGACCGAGGCGCGCAACCACTTCGAGGCGCAGGGCGCGCGCGACGGCCTGGTCGAGGCGTCCGGGCAGCTGCGGGTCGTCGCGGTCAGCCTCTACAAGATCGTGAACGACATCCGGTGGATGGGCTCCGGCCCTCGCGCGGGCCTGCGTGAGCTGCGCCTGCCCGACCTGCAGCCCGGCTCCTCGATCATGCCGGGCAAGGTCAATCCGGTGGTGCCCGAGTCGGTGCGCCAGGTCGCCGCCCAGGTGATCGGCAACGACGCCGCGGTGGCGTTCGCCGGCACCCAGGGCGACTTCGAGCTCAACGTCATGCTTCCGGTGATGGCTCGCAACCTGCTCGAGTCGATCAGGCTGCTGGCCGCCGCGGCCCGGATGCTCGCGGACCGCTGCGTCGACGGCCTGGAGGTCAACGAGGAGGTCGTCCGGGGGTACGCCGAGGGTTCGCCGTCGATCGTCACGCCGCTCAACCGCTACCTCGGGTACGACGAGGCGGCCGCGATCGCGAAGCAGGCCCTGAAGGAAGACAAGACCATCCGGGCGGTTGTCATCGAACGCGGACATGTCGCCAACGGCACGCTGACCGAGGAACAGCTGGACACGGCCCTCGACGTCCTCCGGATGACCCGGCCCTGACCGACCGTCGGCAGAAGGCGGCGATCGGGCCTTGTGAATGATCGTCGTCTTCGATGGAATGCGGGCATGAGAAGACGACTGACGGCCGGGGCCGTCGCCACCGCGACGAGCCTCGCCGCATTCCTTGTCGGTGTGCCGGGCACGCCGGCCGCCGCCGCCACCGCCACCGAGTACACCGTCGTGGCCGACGACGGCGTCTCCACCGCCGATGCCATCGCGGCCATCACCGCCGCGGGCGGCACGGTGGTCTCCACCAACACGGCCGTGGGCACCTACAAGGTGTCGTCGGCCGCCGCCGACTTCAAGATCCGCGCCGCGAGGTCGGACGCGCTGATCGGGGCGTCCGCGAACCGGCCCGTCGGGTACGCGCCGCGCACCTCGCCCGCCGTCGAGCAGCCGGTGACCGAGTCGCTGCGTGGCCGGGGCCCGGCCGGGGCGCCCGCCGCCGACCCGCTCGACGACAAGCTGTGGGGCCTGAAGATGGTCAAGGCCGACAAGGCCCGGGCCGTCGAGAAGGGCGAGCGCGGCGTGACCGTGGGCGTCCTCGACACCGGCCTCGACGCGTCCAACCCGGACCTCGCCCCCAACTTCAGCAGCCGCCTCTCCCGCAACTTCGCGCCGGACATGGTGGACATCGACGGCCCGTGCGAGGTCGAGGGCTGCGTCGACCCGGTCGGCACGGACGACGACGGCCACGGCACCCACGTGGCCGGCACCATCGCCGCGTCCGCGAACGGCACCGGCGTCTCCGGCGTCGCGCCGAACGTCACGCTGGTCGAGATCAAGGGCGGCCAGGACTCCGGCTACTTCTTCCTCGACCCGGTGGTCAACGCGCTCACGTACGCGGGCGACGCCGGCCTGGACGTGGTCAACATGTCCTTCTACGTCGACCCGTGGCTCTACAACTGCACCTCGAACCCGGCCGACGCCCCCGAGGCGCAGGCCGAGCAGCAGGCGATCATCACCGGCATGAAGCGGGCGCTGAACTACGCGCACGCCCACGGGGTCACGCTGGTCGGCGCGCTGGGCAACCAGCACGACAACCTGAACGACCCGCAGGAGGACACGACCAGCCCGGACTACGGCGGCGACCCGTACGACCGGCCGATCGACAACAGCACCTGCTTCACGCTGCCCGCTGAGGGTGCGCACGTCATCGGCGTGGCCTCGGTCGGCCCGTCGAAGTCCAAGGCGGTCTACTCCAACTACGGGACCGAGCAGATCGGCGTGGCGGCCCCGGGCGGCTTCACGAAGGACTTCTTCGGCACGCCGCAGTACAACTCGGCGGCGAACAACATCCTGTCGTCGTACCCGTTGAAGGTTCTGCAGGCGAAGGGCACGGTCGACGCGGCCGGCAACCCGACGAGCCCGACCGTCTTCAAGGACTGCACCGCCGACGGCAAGTGCGGCTACTACACGTACCTCGCCGGCACGTCGATGGCCTCGCCGCACGCAGCCGGCGTCGCCGCGCTGATCGTCAGCAAGTACGGCCACCGCGACTTCTGGCGGGGCGGGCTGACGATGAACCCGAACCTGGTCGAGGCGCAGCTGTACCGCACGGCCGAGAAGACCGCGTGCCCCGAGCCGCGGCTGCGCAGCTACGCCAACGAGGGCTATGCGCCCGAGTTCGACGCGTACTGCGCGGGCCCGAAGGTGTTCAACGGCTTCTACGGGCACGGCATCGTTGACGCGTACAAGGCGGTCGGCGGCCGCTGACCCGGCCTGTGGACAAAGCTGTGGATAACCGCCCCGCCCGGTCCCCCGGGCGGGGCGGTTTCCCGCTTCCCAGGGCCGGTACCCTTGTACGGTGACGATGAGGCTGCATGACACCGCGACTCGATCCGTCCGCGACTTCGTCCCGAAGACGCCCGGTCACGTCGGTGTCTACCTGTGTGGCCTCACCGTGCAGTCGGTGCCGCACATCGGCCACCTGCGCAGCGGCGTCAACTACGACATCCTGCGGCGCTGGCTGGCGCAGTCCGGCTACGAGGTCACGTTCATCCGCAACGTCACCGACGTCGACGACAAGATCCTGGTCAAGTCGCTGGAGACCGGACGGCCGTTCTGGTCGATCGCGTACGCGAACAAGCTCGTGCTCGACGCCGACTACCGGGCCCTCAACGTGCTGCCGCCCACCTACGAGCCGCTCGCGACCGGGCACATGCCGGAGATGCACGAACTGATCGCCGAGCTGATGTCGCGCGGGCACGCGTACGAGTCGTCCGAGGGCAACGGCGACGTGTATTTCGACGTCCCGACATATGCGGACTACGGCGCGCTGTCCGGGCAGAAGCCGGAGGACATGCTGTCGGCCGGCGAGGCGCCCGAGCGCGGCAAGCGCCACCCCGAGGACTTCGCGCTGTGGAAGGGCGTCAAGGCCGACGAGCCCGCCGAGGCCTCGTGGCCCTCGCCGTGGGGCGCCGGCCGGCCCGGCTGGCACATCGAGTGCTCCGCGATGGCCCGGCGCTACCTCGGCGACGAGTTCGACATCCACGGTGGCGGGCTCGACCTGACGTTCCCGCACCACGAGAACGAGATCGCCCAGTCCCGCTCGGCCGGGCTGCCGTTCGCCCGCTACTGGGTGCACAACGCGCTGCTCAACCTCGGCGAGGCCAAGATGAGCAAGTCGCTGGGCAACGTCATCGACCTCCAGGCCGTACGCGACATGGGCATCCGCCCCGTGGAGCTGCGCTACTACATGGGCGTGCCGCACTACCGCTCGCGGATCGACTACTCCGACGACGCGCTGCGCGAGGCCGCCACGGCGTACCGGCGCATCGAGGGCTTCGTGCAGCGGGCCGTCGAGGTGGTGGGCACCGGCCGTCCCAAGGACGTGCCGCCGGCGTTCGCGGCGGCGATGAACGACGACCTCAACACCTCGGCCGCGCTCGCGGTCGTGCACGACACCATCCGTGAGGGCAACACCGCGCTGGCCGCCGGCGACGAGACCGGGGTGCGGGCCGCCCTCACCGAGGTGCGGGCCATGCTCGGGGTGCTCGGGCTCGACCCGCTCGACCCCGCGTGGGCCGGCGGCGAGACCGGCGGCGACCTCAAGCCGGTCGTCGACTCGCTCGTGGCGCTCGCGCTCGAGCAGCGGGCGCAGGCCCGCACACGGAAGGACTGGGCGGCCGCCGACTCGGTGCGCGACCAGCTCAAGAACGCGGGAATTCAGGTGGAGGACACTCCGGCCGGGCCGCGCTGGACGGTAGGAGAGCAGCACTGATGCCAGGAAACTCCCGCAACGTGAGCAAGCGCGTCACCTCGAAGAAGGGCGCCGCGGCCGGCTCGGGCGGCAAGAACCGCGCCGGGCTCAAGGGCCGCGGCAAGACCCTGCCCGCCGACGAACGGCCGTGGCACAAGGGCTACTCGGGCACCGAGAAGCTGCCCGACAAGACCGCCCGTAAGCAGGAGAAGGAACGCCGTGCCGCGGCGGCCGAGGGGCGTGCCCCCAAGGTCGGCGTGCCGGGCACCAAGGACACCACCTGGGGGCGCGGCGGCGGTCGCGCCACCGGCCGCCCGGCCCCGCAGCGGGGTGCCCGCATGCAGAGCCGTGGTCCGCGGGTCGCACCGGGCCGCCGTTCCAACCCCACCAAGGAAGGCCCCGAGCTGCTGCTCGGCCGCAACCCGGTGGTGGAGGCGCTGCGCGCGCTGGTCCCGGCCACCGCGCTGTACGTCGCGCAGGGCATCGACATCGACGACCGGATCACCGAGATCGTCCGTACCGCCGGCGACCGGGGCATCCCGATCCTGGAGATCAGCCGCAACGAGCTCGACCGGATGACCGGCGGGGTGCTGCACCAGGGCGTCGGGCTGCAGGTGCCCCCGTTCGCGTACGAGAACTTCGACGACCTGGTCGCCGCGGCGCTGGAGCAGCCCGCGCCGCTGCTCGTGGCCCTCGACGGGGTCACCGACCCGCGCAACCTCGGTGCCGTGATCCGTTCCGTGGCCGCGTTCGGCGGGCACGGGGTGTTCGTGCCGGAGCGCCGCGCGGCCGGCATCACCGCCACGGCCTGGCGGACCAGCGCCGGTGCGGCCGCCCGCGTCCCGGTCTCCCAGGTGGTCAACCTGACCCGGGCCGTCAAGGCTGCCCAGCAGGCCGGGTTCACGGCCATCGGGCTGGACGCGGACGGCGAGACGGACCTCTACCAGCTCGAGGCGGCCGTGGGCCCGCTGCTCGTGGTGGTGGGCTCCGAGGGCCGCGGCCTGTCCCGCCTGGTCGGGGAGACCTGCGACCTGCGGGTCAGCATCCCGATGGCGTCCACCGTGGAGTCGCTCAACGCGAGCGTCGCCGCGGCGGTCACCCTCGCGGAGGTTTCCCGCCGCCGAACGTACGGCTGAGCCGCCGCGCCGGGGAGTCGTCGTACCGGGCATGTAACGTGACGGGCCGAGTGTCGTCCGGCGCGGAGGGGCAGCTGCATGCTCGGTGTTGACCTGGGCACGTCGCACACGGTCGCCATGCTCCGCTGGCCGGACGGCCGGGTGCGCCCGCTGCTCTTCGACGGCCTCCCGCTGCTGCCCTCCGCCGTCCACCTGGACCGCGCCGGCCGCCTGCACGTGGGCCGCGACGCGCTGCGCCTCGGGCACGCCGAACCCGCCCGCCTCGAGCCCCATCCGAAGCGGCACGTCGACGCGCCGGCGGTGCTCCTCGGTGAGTCCGAGGTTCCGGTGCCCGACCTGCTCGCGGCGCTGCTCGAGGCGGTCGCGCGGGAGGCGGTCGCGGCGGCCGGTCAGCTGCCGCCCGCCGTGGTCACGTACCCGGCGGCCTGGGGTGCTCAGCGCCGCCAGGTGCTGACCGAGGCGCTGGCCCTCGCCGGCTGGCCGCCGTCCACACCGCTGGTGCCCGAGCCCGTCGCCGCGGCCCGGTATTTCGCCGAGGTGCTGCGCCGGCCGGTGCCGGTCGGGGCGGCGCTCGCCGTCTTCGACTTCGGCGGCGGCACCCTGGACGTCGCCGTGGTCCGCAACGAGGGCGCCGGCCCCGACGGCCGCGCCCGCTTCGAGGTGGCGGCCTCCGGCGGCCTGGACGACCTCGGCGGCCTCGACATCGACGCCGCCCTGGTGGCGCACCTCGGCACGGAGCTGGAGCGGTCGCACCCCGAGGCGTGGGCCGCGCTGCGGGAGCCGGTGACCCTCGCGCAGTGGCGCGCCCGGCGTCAGCTCTGGGACGACGTCCGCGGGGCGAAGGAGATGCTGTCGCGCGCCGGGGAGGCACCCGTGCCGGTGCCCGGCCTGGAGCACGCGCTGCGGTTGACGCGTGCCGAGCTGGAGATGGTGGCGGGCCCGCTGGTCCGGCGCGGGGTGGCCGAGGCGGAGGCGGTGGTCAAGGCGGCCGGGCTGGTGCCCGCCGATCTGGCCGGACTGTTCCTCGTCGGCGGCTCGTCGCGGGTTCCGCTCGTGGCGCGGCTGCTGCACAGCGAGCTGGGGGTCGCGCCGACCGTGATCGAGCAACCGGAGCTCCCGGTGGCCGAGGGTGCGATCCTCGCGGTGCCGGAGCAGCGGGACACCCCGGTCAGCCCGATGCAGGCGGCCGTCGTGCCGCCGCAGACCGACACGATGGCCCACCCCGGGCCCCCGCCGGCGGCCGGACCGGCCACCGAGCCCGCCGGCCCGCCGGTGACCGCGACCGAGGCAGCGCCGGCTCCGACGGCCGGGGCGGTTGCGACCGGCGCCGACGTGGCGGGCGAGGAGCCGCACTACGCCGAGCCCGTCGACCCGTGGGCCACCGGGGAAGCGGCCGCCCTCGCCGCTGCCGGCGGCGCACCCCTGATCCCGCCGGTCTCCGCCACGCCCGTCTCGCCGATGTCGACGCCCGCGCCGGGACCGGCGCCGGAGCAGCCGTGGCTCGCCTCGGCGCACGGCCACCCGGTGCAATCCGATCCGGCGGGGGAGCGCCGGCTGCCGGCGTACCGGAGGAAAGGTCTGTGGATCCTCGCGGCGGCGACCGTTGTCGTTCTCGGGGTGGCCGCGACCGCCGTGGTGCTGCTGTGGCCGGGTACGCGGGCGCTGGACTACCGGCCGCTGAGCGAGCCGCGGCGCGTCCCGCCGCTCGTGCCGGTGACCTCGTATTTCTCCGCCGCGGGGCTGCGTGACGGGCGGGCCTACTTCGCCTCGGCCGACGACAAGGGGCAGCTGGGGGTGGTCGCCGCCGAGGCCGGCACCGGCAAGAAGCTGTGGACCAGCGCGGATGCCGGCACGGCGAGCCGGTGGGAGTTCTTCTTCACGATGCCGCACGCGGTCGTCGCGATCACCGGCACCGATTCCTCGACCGGCGACCGGCGCATGGTGATGCTCGACCCGGGCAGCGGCCGGAAGATGTGGGAGCGCTCGATCTCGTCGGACGACAACGTGCTCTTCGCCGGGGACATCGCCGTCCTGGTCGACCGGACCGAGAAGCGCGTGCTCGGGCTCAAGGTCCGCGACCGCGGGCGGACCGAGTGGGAGAAGCGGAACCCCACCACGGAGTACGGCCTGGGCACCACCCGGGTCGTCACCGCCACCACGGCCGACGACTTCGCCGGGGCGGCGACCACCGGTGGGGTCCCGTTCGCCGGGCCGACGGACGACGACGAGCGGCTCGTGCAGATCGGCGCGGACCGGTCCGCGCGGGTGCTGGACGCGCGCACCGGCGACGAGGTGGCCGGGCCGCGGCGCAGCGTGGCCGACCCGGACGACCCGATCGTGGCGCACAACGGGCGGCTGATCGTCGCCGAGTCCGGCACCGCGCGGCGCATCGTCGTGTACGACCTGGCGAAGCTCGGCGAGCCGAAGGTGCCGTACACGCTGCCGGACAACAGCCAGCTCGAGCATCTGACGGCGTGCGGCGACGACCGGGTCTGCTTCGTCCAGAAGACCGGGTACGACGCCAAGACCGCCCAGGTCGTCGCGGTGGACGTCGCCGAGGGCGGAGTGACGTGGTCGCGGACGGTGCCGGACGCCGACGGCCTGGTGCCCGTGGGCGACGCGGTGCTCGCGTCGCAGAACACGTCACCCGGGCAGGTGACGCTGCTCGACGAGGACGGCAAGGTGGCGTGGACCCGGGCCGGTACGGCGGGCCGGCTGGACGGCGGCAACGTGCTGCTCTTCTCCAAGGCGCTGTCGACCTCCGCCGACGACCCTGCCCTCTCCGGGGTGCACGTGGGCGACGCCGCGGTGCCGCTGGGGTCGCTGGAGAACGTCCGGACCGCGTCCTGCGCCTGGGATCAGAAGAACCTGGCCTGCGCCGCCGAGGAGGACTTCGTCCTGCAGACCTTCGCATCCTGAGCGACGAAAGACGGGCGGCCCCCGAGGGGAACCGCCCGTCCGCTGAAGCTGAACGTCAGATGCGCTCGCCGCTGCTGGCGTTGAACACGTGCACGTTGTTCGCCTGCGGCTTGATGTACACCGTCTCGCCCATGGTCGGCATGGTGCGCCGGTCGGTGCGGACCACGAAGCGCTCCGAGCCGCCGTCCATGGCCGCGTGGCCGTAGACGTTGGCGTCCGAGCCGAGGTCCTCGACCAGGTCCACCACGATCGGCAGGCCACCCTCGGTCGGCGAGACCAGGTCGGTCGCCTCGGGCCGGAAGCCGAGGGTCACCTTGCCGCCGCCGGACTGCGCGGCGGAGAGCTGCTCGCGGCTCAGCGGCAGGTCCAGCGCGCCGAAGTTGCCGCCCCGCTCGGTCAGCGGAACGGTCTTGATGTTCATGGCCGGGGAGCCGATGAAGCCGGCGACGAAGACGTTGCCGGGGCGGTCGTACAGCTCACGCGGGGTGTCGCACTGCTGCAGCACGCCGTCCAGCATGACCGCGACCCGGTGACCCATCGTCATGGCCTCGACCTGGTCGTGGGTCACGTACACGGTGGTGATGCCGAGCTTGGCCTGCAGCGTCGCGATCTGCGAACGGGTCTGGACGCGGAGCTTGGCGTCGAGGTTCGACAGCGGCTCGTCCATGAGGAACACCTGCGGCTCGCGGACGATGGCCCGGCCCATGGCGACACGCTGACGCTGACCACCGGAGAGCGCCTTCGGCTTGCGGGAGAGGTACTCGTCGAGCTGGAGCAGCTGGGCGGCCTCCTTGACCCGGCGGTCGATCTCCGACTTCGGGGTCTTGCGCAGCTTCAGGGCGAACGCCATGTTCTCGTACACCGACATGTGCGGGTAGAGGGCGTAGTTCTGGAAGACCATCGCGATGTCGCGGGACTTCGGGGGCAGGTTGGTGACGTCCTTGCCCTGGATGAGGATCCGGCCGCGGTCGACGTCCTCGAGGCCGGCGAGCATGCGGAGGCTGGTGGACTTGCCACAACCCGAGGGGCCGACCAGGACGAGGAACTCGCCGTCGCCGATCTCGAGCTCCAGCTCGTTGACGGCGGGACGGTCGGAACCCGGGTAGATCCGGGAGGCCTTGTCATAGGTGACGGTAGCCATGGTGAATCGACTTCCTTTCCACCGGCAGGAACGTGCCGGACGATCCGAGTGGGAGGAACAGCCATGTGGCGGACCACACGCCCCGCCACCGTAAATGTTTTTTCATGTTCTGCCAAGGTCGCGGCGCGGCAACGGGCGTTTCGGCCCGGATGGCGGGAGCCGGTATGCTCAGGCGCACGCCCCTGTAGCTCAGTTGGCCAGAGCACCTGTCTTGTAAACAGGATGTCGTCGGTTCGATTCCGACCGGGGGCTCCACCTTCCCGGCGCCCCGGCGCGCTGAAAAGAATTCCCAACCCCTGAGGGTGTCGCCATGCGTATCGAGCGCATCACCGACGCCGCGGCCGTCCAGCCGGCCGCGCACCTGTTCGACGGGCCGCCGCTCGCCGACGCGACGGCGAAGTTCCTCGCCGAGCCCGGTCACCATCTGCTGCTGGCGTACGAGGACGGGCGCCCGGTCGGGATGGTCACCGGCGTGGAGATGACCCACCCCGACAAGGGCACCGAGATGTTCCTGTACGAGCTGGGCGTCGCACCGTACGCACGGCTCAAGGGCGTGGGTACGGCCCTCGTCGAGGCGCTGGCCGCCATCGCCCGCGAGCGGGGGTGCTACGGCATGTGGGTGGCGACCGAGCGGGACAACGAGGCCGCGCAGCGCACGTACCGCAAGGCCGGCGCGAACGAGGAGGAACCGTTCCTGCTGCTCTCCTGGGACGTGACTCAGGACCGGTCGGAGCCGGGCCAGACGTAGGGCAGGTCCGCCGGGATGTCGCCGAACAGCGGGCGGTAGAAGTCCGGGTCCTTGCGGACCAGGGCCGAGCGGTGGCTGAGGTGCAGGGCGTCGTCGCCCAGCCACGGGGGCAGCTCACCCGCGGCGGCGAGGTCGTCCTGTGCGCGGATCACGGTGAGACCGCGGGCCGCGGCGACGTCGGCGCGCATCGTCTCCGCCGTCGTGTCCGCCCGGCCGGTGGCGACCCAGACGCCGCACATGTCGAGGCCGTAGCGGACGAGCGCCTCCTCGTAGCCGGTCCACATCTTCACCGCGGGGTGGTGGCGCCAGCCGTACCCGGGCTGGATCAGGCCGCGCAGCACCTGGACGGTCTCGACGCGCTGCTTGCCCAGCCGCTTCTGGTCGAGCGCCCGCGCGCTGGCGACGAAGTCCGGGAAGGGCAGGAAGGTCTGCATCAGGCAATGATCCGCCCGGCGGGGCGGTGGTCCGTGACCGGCCCATGGCGCGGGTACCGGCTGGCTACGATGCGGCCATGGCCGTCGATCCCGCGCGCGACCCGTCCCGACGATCGTTCGTGTCCCGGCTGCGCGAGGGGCTTCCCCGCAACGGCGACAACCGGCCGCACTTCGTGATCTGCGGCGCCGACGCGCTCGTCTACACGCTCGCCGAGGAGCTGGCCAACGCCGGCCACCGGATCCGCCTGACCGTGGTGGTGCCGCCGCGGCTGCGCTCCGACGTGCCGGATCTCGCGGGGCTGCGCGGCGTACGCGTGGTCCGCGCCGACCGGCTCGACGAGAGCACCTTCCGCTCCGCAGGCCTGGCGGGTGCCGCGGCGCTCGCCCTGGTGATGCCCGACGACGTCGTCAACCTGCACGCGGCGCTGTGCGCGCAGGCGGTCGAGCCGGACCTGCGGCTGGTCATCCGGATGTTCAACTCCGGTCTCGGGTACGGCGTCCGCCGCCTGTTCGCCGACTG
The DNA here is from genome assembly GCF_016464385.1 of Nucisporomicrobium flavum. Classification (GTDB taxonomy): domain Bacteria; phylum Actinomycetota; class Actinomycetes; order Mycobacteriales; family Micromonosporaceae; genus Actinoplanes; species Actinoplanes flavus_A. The sequence goes on from NZ_JADMLH010000002.1 coordinate 277,048, forward strand.
CGCCGTCCTCTCCGACGCTGCGATGGCCGCCCCCGCGTTCGTGGCCGCCTCGCTCGGTGAGGTCGCACCGACCCACGTACGCCTCCCCGGCCGCACGGTCTACGTCGCGCGCAGGGCCGACGTACACCCGGAGCATGTGGTCTGTGCCCTGACCGCGGCGAACGGTGCCGGCCGGCTCGACGTCCTGCCCGCCGACCCCGCGCCGGACGCCGAGCGGCCGGCCGATCTGGTGCTCGCCGAGGCGACGGGCCGCCCGGCCGGTCAGGCGGTGGCCGCCCAGCGCCTGGTCCGGGCGCGCAAGCGGCGCCGGCACCCGTTCGTGACGTTCGGCCGCGCGCTGCGGGCGGCGCTGAGCCGGAAGCTCGGCATCGCCGTGATGATCACGCTGGTGGTGACCGCGATCGCCGGTACGGTCCTCGCCCACGCCGACAACGTCGACGGCTTCTGGAGGTCCATGTACGTCACGCTGCTCACCGCGGTCGGGTCCTCGGACGTGGAGGAGAACCGCAACGCGGTGGCGCAGGCCGCCCAGCTCATCCTCACGATCGCCGGGCTGGCCCTGCTGCCCCTGATCACCGCGGCGGTGGTCGAGGGGATGGTCAACGCCCGGCTGGCGCTGGCGCGGGGTGTCGTCACCAACCCGCACCAGGACCACATCGTGCTGGTCGGGCTGGGCAGCGTGGGCACCCGCGTGTTGCGCCAGCTCACCGATCTGGGGCTGGAGGTCGTGGCCATCGACCGGCGGGCCGATGCGCGCGGCGCGAAGGTCGCCGAACAGCTGGGCGTACCGCTGATCGTGGGGGACGCCTCGCTGGAGGAGACGCTGCGGTCGGCGTCGATCGCGACCAGCAAGGCGCTGGTGGTGGTCTCCACCGACGACGTGACCAACCTGCAGGCCGCGCTGAACGCCCGGTCGGTCCGCCCCGACCTGCGCGTGGTGCTGCGCCTCTTCGACGACGACTTCGCCCGCCGCGTGCAGGACGCCTTCAGCATCGACATCTCCCGCAGCGTGTCCCGGCTGGCCGCGCCCGCGTTCGCCGCCGCGATGCTGGACCGTGACGTGCTCGCCACCATCCCCGTCGACCGGCACGCGCTGCTGGTCGCCGACGTCAGGATTCTGCCCGGTTCGCCGCTGGACGGCGCCCCGCTGGAGCGCGCCGACCGGCCGTTGAGCGTACGGGTCATCGGCCTGATCGCGGCCGGCTCGGAGTGGGTGGACTGGGCACCCGACCCGCGGCGCGTGCTCATCGCCGGTGACCGGGTCATGGCGGTCGCCCGGCGGGCCGGGCTGCGGGCGCTGACCGAGCAGGCCACCCCGCCGCCCGAGCCGATGCTGCTCGAGCCGGAGCAGACGCCCTAGACCGCGCCCACCTCGACGCCCAGCACGGCCTGCTCGTCGGGCTTGTGGGCCAGCACGTCGGTCAAATAGGACTGCACGGCCGGGGCCATGCCGACGTCGCGGCCGGCGCGCTCGGAGAGCAGCCACTTGTGCTGGATGATCTGCGAGAAGATCTCCTGCGGCTCGAGCTTGTGGCGCAGGTTGGCGGGGACCGCGCGGACGACCGGCTCGAAGACCTCGGTCAGCCAGCGGTGGGCGGCCTGCTGCTCGTCGACGAGGTCGCTCTCCGCCCGGTACGCGTCCAGGTCGTTGAGCAGCTGCCGGGCCTGGTTCTCCTCGGCGTCGAGCCCGGTCAGGCGCAGCAGCCGGCGCGTGTGGTAGCCCGCGTCCACGACCTTGGGGCGCACCCGGTAGCCGTCGTCCACCGTGGACATGGCCACCTCGGCGACGTCGAAGCCGAGATCGTTGAGGCGCCGGATGCGGCCCTCGATGTCGTGCCGGGCGTCGCGCGGGACCTCCTGCTCGTACGTGACCTCGTGCCACAGCCGCTCGTAGCGCGCCACGATGTCGTCGACCACTGACTCCGGGTCGATGGCCTCGTGCAGCAGCTCGGCGGCCTGCAGGTCCAGGCATTCGCCGAAGATGTTGAGCCGCAGGATCTCGATGTCCTCGCTGCGCTGACCTTCGGAGAGCTTGGGGTGCAGGTTCCCGGTCTCGGCGTCCACGAGATACGCCGCGAAGGCGCCCGCGTCGCGGCGGAACAGCGTGTTGGACAGCGAGCAGTCGCCCCACGAGAAGCCGGTGAGGTGCATCCGCACGATCAGCGCGGCCAGCGCGTCGAGGAGCCGGTTCATCGTCTCGGGGCGCAGCACGTGCGAGAACAGCGCCCGGTACGGCAGCGAGAACTGCAGGTGCCGGGTGATCAGCACGGACTCCAGGGGCTCGCCGTCGGCGTCCGTACGGTCCGTGACGATCGCGACCGCCTTCACGGCCGGGAAGTCGATCCGCTCGAGCGCCCGGAGCAGGTCGTACTCCTTCTCGGCGATCCGTTCCCGGGTCTCCTTCAGGGCGTACACGGTGTCGTTGAGCTTGACGAACCGGACGATGTGCCGCGAGATGCCCTGCGGGAGCGCGACCAGGTGATCCGCGGGCCATTCCTCGAGCGGAACGTGCCACGGAAGGTCCAGCAGCGCGGGGTCGACAAGGGCGGAGGTGATGCGCACGAAGCCAGTGTGCACGCTCCGGGCGGCGCGTCGCTGCCGCACGTGGCTCGTTACACAGAAGCGAGATCGCCCGATTGTTGCTTATGTCGGCGATGTGACGCGAGGGGCGGGAGTGGATGTTGCGACGTACGGTGAGCATCGTGGCCGGGGCCTGCGCCGCCCTGGCACTGGCCGGGTCGGCCGGTGCGGTGGCGTGGCGGTCGAGCGGCGACGAGGGCCGCACGGTCGGCACCTGGCACGACGCCGCGAGCCCGGAGCGCACCCCCGTCGCCGTCCAGCGGTCCACCGCGGAAAAGGCGGAAAGGGCTGAGAAGAAGCCGGCCGCGCCGCTTGCGGAGCAGACCCGGGCCACGGTCAAGGGCGCGGCGACCACCGAGTCGGCCACCCGGCCCGCCGAGGACGGCCGCCAGAAGGTCGGCGAGCTGCTCGGCATCGACAAGCTGCTCGGGTACGGGTCCCCCGAACGCCAGGTGTTCCGCTACCCCGGCGCGTCGTACGTGAAGCTGCACTTCGGCCGCATGACGATGCTGCCCGGCGACTACCTGACCGTCTCGGACGCCACGGGCCAGGAGTCCTACCGGTACGACGCCCCGAAGCTGCTCGACCCGGCCGCCCGTTCCGACCGGTGGGCCATGTCGATCACCGGTGACACGGCCGTGCTGGAGCTGCACCGCGGCGGCGGTGTGGTCGGGTCGCTGCTCGGCCGGTTGGGCGTCCGCGTGGACAAGGTCGCCAAGGGCTTCACGAAGGACGAGCAGGGGCGGGCGCCCGAGGACCAGCTGCGCAACCCGCACCGTACGGGCCGCGAGGAGTCGGTCTGCGGCAGCGACGAGAGCCGCGACGCCGTCTGCTACCGGTCGTCGGACCCGGTCGCGTACACCCGCTCCAAGGCGGTCGCCCGGCTGCTGATCAACGGCACCGAGCTCTGCACCGGCTGGCGCCTCGGCACGAAGAACCGCATGCTCACCAACAACCACTGCTTCAGCACCTCGGCCGACGCGTACGAGACCGAGGTGTGGTTCAACTATCAGTGCGTGCGGTGCGGCGGCTACGACGTGTTCAAGCCGACCAAGGTGTGGGGTTACAAGGTCCTCTCCACCAGCCACGTGTACGACTACACGCTCTTCACCGTCGAGAACTTCGCGGCGGTGCAGAAGTTCGGCAACCTGGCGCTGGACACCGCCCGCCCGGCCCGCGGCCAGGAGCTGTACGTCCCGCAGCACCCGGCCGGCGAGCCCACGCGGATCGCCGGGCGCCTCGGCGAGAAGGCCGGTACCTGCTCGGTGACCGACAACGCCTACGACGGGTACGGGCAGAACTCCGACGTCGCGTATTACTGCGACACCGAGGGCGGCTCGAGCGGCAGCCCGGTGCTGTCCCGCAAGACCGACAAGGTGGTGGCGCTGCACCACTTCGGCGGCTGCCCCAACTCCGGTGTCCGCGCCGACCTGCTGTACGCGCGGCTCAGGACGTACCTGTAGGGCTTTCCCGGCGACGGTAGCGTGGGGCGCATGCAGGAGAGCGCCGTCGACACCCGCCCGGACCAGCGCGTACGCGGATGGTGGCCGGACGTCGTCCTGCTGGCGGCCTTCGTCGCGCTGACGGTCGCGCTGGCCCGGGGGCACCTGCTCACGCTGGACGTACGGGTCGCCGACTGGGTGTCCGGCCACCGGCCGGCCCCGCTGTACTGGGTGCTGCGGGTGCTGAACTACCTCGGCCAGGGCGGCCAGGTGCTGATGCCGGTCGCGATCCTGCTCGCCGGGTTCGCGGCCTGGCGGCTGCGCTCGTGGCGGCCGGTGGCGCTGTTCGCGGGCGGGTTCGTGCTGACGTACGTCACGATCGGCCCGCTCAAGATCTGGCTGGACCGGGCGGCGCCCGCGTTCCCGGGGCCGGACCGGGAGATCCTGTTCAACCCGGCCGCCTCGGGTGCGGCCGCGATGAGCTACCCGTCCGGGCACGTCGCCAACGCGCTGGCCTGGTATTACGTGATCGCCGTGCTGCTCGGGGTGGTGCTGAGCCGGCCGCTGTCCGCGCGCGCCACCCTCGCCCTGCGGGTGCTGCCGCCGGCCATCGTCTTCGTCACGACGACGTACCTGGCGTTCCACTGGATCACCGACTCGGTGGCGGGGCTGCTGCTCGGCCTGATCCTGGCGCGCCTGCTGGCCCGCGTACCGTGGGGACTTAGCCCTGGATCCACTCCCCGGCCCGCATCACCCGCTTGACCCGCAGGTCCGCGGAGAGCACCACCAGGTCGGCGCGCAGGCCGGCCTCCAGCGCGCCGACCTCGTCGCCGAGGCCGAGCGCCCGCGCGGGGGTGGTCGAGGCCATCGCCGAGGCGGTGGGCAGGCCGAGCCCGGCGCCGACCGCCTGCCGCAGCGCCGCGTCCATGGTCAGCGTGCTGCCGGCGATCGAGTCGTTGCGGGTCAGGCGGGCCACTCCGCCGGCCACCGTCACGTCCTGGCCACCCAGCTCGTACTGCCCGTCCGGCATCCCGGCGGCGTCCATGGCGTCGGTGATCAGCGCGGCCCGGTCCGGCCCGGTGGCGTGCGCCGCGAACCGCAGCGTGCCGTCGTGCAGGTGGGTGCCGTCGGCGACGAACTCGCAGACCACCGACGGGGAGTCGAGCAGGGCCAGGATCGGGCCCGGTTCCCGGTGGTGGGCCGGCGGCATGCCGTTGAAGACGTGGGTGCCGACGGTCGCGCCGGCCGCGACACCGGCCAGGGTCTGCTCGTACGTCGCGTCGGTGTGCCCGAGCGCGGCGATGACGCCCCGCCCGGCGAGGTAGCGGACGGCGTCGAGCGCGCCCGGCAGCTCCGGGGCGATGGTGACCATGCGGATCGCGCCCGCGCCCAGCTCGACGAGCGCGGTGAGCTCCTCGATCGACGGGTCGCGCAGGAACGCCGGGTTCTGTGCCCCGCAGCGCGCCCCGCTCAGGTACGGCCCCTCGAAGTGGATACCCGCGATCGCGCCGGCCCGCACGAGCGGCAGGTACGCCTCCGTCGCGTCCCGCATCAGCTCGTACGGCGAACTGACCAGGCTCGCGAGCATCGTGGTGGTGCCGTGGCCGAGGTGGAACGCGGCGGCCCGGGCGGCGTCCCCGGCGTCGCCGCGGGTGAACGTGTGCCCGCCGCCGCCGTGGCAGTGCAGGTCCACGAAGCCCGGCACGATCACGTCGTCACCCGCGGGATCGCCCGCCTCGACCGACAGGATCGTCGGGCCGTCGACCTCGACGAACCCGGGCACCACCGCGCCCGGCCGGACGACGTGGCCGTGGATCTTCGTCACTGCGTGTTCTCCAGGGAGTCGAGGGCCAGCAGGGCGGCGCCGAGGCAGCCGGCGGTGTCGCCGAGCGCCGCGTGCACGATCCGCGGCACCCGGTGGAACGTGATGCGGGCCTCCAGCGCCACCCGCAGCGGTGCGAGCAGCGCCTCCCCGGCCTCGGCCAGGCCGCCGCCGAGCACGACGATGCCGGCGTCGTACAGCGCCTGCGCGGTGAGCAGGCCGTCGGCGAACGCCTCCACCGCCTCGGTCCAGACCCGGTTGGCCAGGTCCTCGCCGGCGGCCGCGCGGACGGCCACGTCATGGGCCGTCACCCCGGCCTCGCCGGAGAGCTCGACGTAGCGGCGGCCGACCGCGGAGGCCGACGCGATGGCCTCGAGGCAGCCGCGACCGCCGCAGTTGCAGGGTGGCCCGCCCGGCCGCACGATGATGTGCCCCACCTCGCCGGCCGCGCCGTGCGCGCCGGAGAACGCCTTGCCGTCGACCACGTGCGCCGCCGCGATGCCGGTGCCGATGGCGATGAACAGCACGTGCCGCTGCTCGCGGCCCGCGCCGAGGCGCGCCTCGGCCATCCCGCCCACGCGCACGTCGTGGCCGAGCACCGCGGGCAGCCCGAGCCGCCGGGACACCAGATCCTTCAGCGGTACGTCCCGGAAGCCGACGTTGCTGGACCACACGGCCGTGCCGGTCTCCTCGTCGACCACGCCCGGTACGGCCACGCCGGCGGCCACCGGCTCGAGCCCGTCCGCCCGTGCCCGCGCTGCCAGGCCCTCGGCGATGTCGAGGATGTCGGCGGTGACGGCGTCCGGCCCGCGCTGCGGGAGCGTGGGATGCCGTTCGGAGTGGTGCACGGTGCCGTCGCGGCGGACGAGGCCGCACTTCATGCCGGTGCCGCCGACGTCCAGCGCCACCACCACATCCCGGGGTGTCATGGCAGGACGACGGAACGCGTCAGGTTGCGTGGGTGGTCCGGGTCGAGGCCCTGGCTGGTGGCGAGCAGCACCGCGACCCGCTGGGCCATCACGAGGTCGGCCATCGGGTCGAGGCCGGCCCGCCCACCGCCGCGCCAGCTGCCGAGGGCGGCGTACCCGCCGTTGTAGCGGCTGTGCACGAAGGCCGCGCCGGTCGCCTCGACCTCCTCGCACAGGCCCGCGGGGATCTCGCCGAATGCCCAGACCACGCGGCCGGGCCGGGCGATGGAGATCGGGCCGTGCCGGTAGTCCATGGCCGGGTATGCCTCGGCCCACCAGCCGGCGGCCTCGCGGCACTTGAGCGCCGCCTCCTCGGCCAGGCCGACGGTCCAGCCGCGGCCCAGGAAGGTGATCTGCTCGGCCAGCGCGGGGTGCACCGGCAGCGGCAGCCGTACGGCCACCTCGGCGTCGGCCGCGACCGGCTCGATGTCGAAGTTCAGGTGGGCGCGGACCAGGGCGAGCGCGCTGGTGGCGAAGCGGGTCTGCACCACCGCCAGCTCGTCGGCGAAGTCCAGCACGATCGCGTCGTCGGCGCTCCCGGCGGCCGGCTCCCGGCCGTCCGCGGTGATCACGGTGGTCCGGGTACGCCCGCGCAGCGCCTCGAGCAGCTCCAGCACCTCGGTGGTCGTGCCGGAGCGGGTGATCGCGATGACCCGGTCGTACGCGCGGTGGAGCGGGAACTCGGAGGCCTGGAACGCATCGGTGTCGCCGTGACCCTCGCGCTCGCGCAGGGCCGCGTACGCCTTCGCCATGAACCACGACGTGCCGCAGCCGACGACGGCGACCCGCTCGCCCGGCAGCGGCAGCCCGTCGGAGTCCGCCATCTTCGCCGCCTGCCGCCAGCAGTCCGGCTGACTGGCGATCTCCACCTTGACGTGACTCATGGGTTCCTCATCAGGCCGTTGTGCTGCGCATAAGCGCTCGGTTCTCCGCTCTTTCGAGCGCCATTCTGCGTGGAAGGTCGGCCGCGCCGCAACCATCGCCCCGAGTTCGCGCAGTCACCATCTTTGCTTCGCGACGTTTCGCGCACTAATGTGCACACTCTTATCACGAAACGAGCAGCGGGGAGGTCGGGTGGACCGGTACGCGCGGTGGAATGCCCTGCTGGAGTTACTGGCGGAGAGCGGCCGCGTCACGGTGGAGGACGCGGCGGACCGCCTCGACGTCTCCCAGGCCACGATCCGCCGTGACTTCGACCAGCTCGCCCAACAGCAGATGATCACCCGTACCCGGGGCGGGGCCGTCGCCAACGGGGTCTCGTACGACCTGCCGCTGCGCTACAAGAGCGCCAAGCACTCCGCCGAGAAGCAGCGCATCGGCGAGGCGGCCGCCAACCTGGTCGTACCCGGAACCGTCGTCGGCCTCAACGGCGGCACCACCATGACCGAGGTCGCCCGCGCGCTCGCCGTCCGCCCCGACCTCAACACCAGCGGCGACGGCGCCCAGCTGACGGTCGTGACGAACGCGCTCAACATCGCCAACGAACTCCTCGTCCGCTCCCGCATGAAGATCGTGGTGGCCGGCGGCGTGGTCCGCCCCCAGTCCTTCGAGCTGGTCGGCCCGCTCGGCGGGGCGCTGCTCAAGGAGGTCACCCTCGACATCGTGCTGCTCGGCGTGGACGCCCTCGACGTCGAACTCGGCGCGGCAGCCCACCACGAGGGCGAGGCGGCGATGAACAGCCTCATGGTGGCCCGCGCCAAGCGCGTCGTGGTGATCGCCGACTCGTCGAAGCTGGGCGGCCACGCGTTCGCCCGGATCTGCCCGATCAACAAGATCGAGACCCTGGTCACCGACTCGGGCGCGCCGGCCCCGGTGGTCCAGGCCTTCCGCGAAGCCGGCGTGCAGGTCGTCGTCGCCTAGCTAGAGGTTGTCGCACTCCGGGCCGTTGCGCCACAGCTCGTCGGCCGTGCCCTCGGCGAGGCGCTTTTCGTAGAGGGCGACCTTGTCGTCGATCACCTCGAGCGCCTCGTGGAGCTCGGCGACCTGCGCCCGGACCCGCTCCCGGTGCTCCTGGAGGATCGCGAGCCGCTCGTGCTCGGTGCCGGGACCCTGGCGGACCAGGTCGGCGTAGCGGCGGATGTCCGGCAACGGCATCCCGGACGCGCGCAGCCGCGCGCAGACCAGCAGCCAGCCAACCTCCTGCTCGGTGAAGACGCGGCGACCGGCGGAATCCCGGCTCACCGGCTCGACGAACAGGCCCTCCTGCTCGTAGAACCGCAACGTGTGCCGCGTCAGCCCGGTGCGCTCGCTGACGTCCCCGATGCTCAGCCGCGGACGCTCGGCAGTCGTCATGCCCGCCAATCTACGCGCGGTTGACTTCGAGCCGACTCGAGCTCATACGGTCGGTGCCATGGCGAAGACATGGTTCATCACCGGCACCTCCTCCGGCTTCGGCCGCATCCTCACCGAACGTCTCCTGGCCCGCGGTGACCGGGTCGCCGCGACGCTGCGCCGCCCCGAGGCCCTCGACGACCTGCGGGAGGCGTACGGCGATCTGCTCTGGACCGCCCGCCTCGACGTCACCGACCCGGCGGCGGTGCGGCAGGTCGTGGCCGCGGCGTTCGACGCGCTCGGCGGCATCGACGTCGTGGTGAACAACGCGGGCTACGGGCTGTTCGCCGCGGTCGAGGAGGCCTCCGACGAGCAGATTCGCCAGGTCCTCGACACCAACCTCGTCGGCTCGATCGCCGTGATCCGGGCTGCGCTGCCGCACCTGCGCGCCCAGGGCCACGGCCGCATCCTGCAGGTGTCGTCGGCGGGCGGGCAGACCACGTACCCGAACTTCGGCTTCTACCACGCCTCGAAGTGGGGCATCGAGGGCTTCTGCGAGACGATCGCGCGGGAGATCGCCCCGTTCGGCATCGGGCTGACGATCGTGGAGCCGGGAGCGACCCCGACCGGTTTCGGCGCGGGCCTGGCGACCGCCCCGGCCATGCCGGAGTACGACGCGACCCCGGCGGGCGACACCCGCCGCGCGATCGCCGGCGGATCGTTCCGGCTGGACAACGACCCGGCCCGGATCGTCGAGGAGATGATCGCCTCCGCGGACTCCGCCGAGGCGCCGCTGCGGCTGCCGCTGGGGCGCGACACGTACGAGGACGTCCGGGCGTCGTTGGTCGCCCGCCTCGAGTCCCACGACGCCCAGCGCGAGGTCGCCCTCTCCGTGGTCCGCGCCGCGGACCCGGCGTGAGCCGTCAGGACAGGAGCGGGAACAGGGCCTCGGTGGACCGCCCGGTCGCCGCCTCGATGAAGTCGACCGCCGGCGCCATCTCGACGAGGACCGCCGTCGTGTGCGCCAGCCCTCCGGCGGGGACGTCCGGCTCGCGGCCCAGGGCGCGCTGCAGGTCGAGCAGGTGGACGGTCGCCTCCACGATGCCGATGCTGACGGCCTCGGCCAGCGGAAGCAGCGCCCCGAAGTAGTCGACGACCACCGGGCCCAGCTGCCGTGCGGCGGCGATCGCACGGGAGCCGGTGCCGGCGAATGCGTCGATCAGCTGCGCGGTGCTCTGCCGGGCGCCGTCCGCCCGGGCGTTCTCCGCCACCCGGTTCCGCTCGCTGTGGGCCAGGCCGCCGGGTGCGTTGATGTACCGCAGCAGGGCGGCCGCGGTGGGCGCGACCGGTTCGGCGTCACGCACCCGGCCGGTCACCCCGGCCAGGATCTCCGGCCAGGAGGCAACGTGCGCGTAGAGGCTCCGGATGTCCCAGTCGCCCAGCCTGGTCGGCTGTCGCCACTGGTCCTCGGTCATGGCACGGCCGTGCTGCGCCCAGGCGGACCAGAGCGCTTCCAGGGTTGATAGGCGATCGTCGATCGTCACGAACCGACCCTACCGGGCTCTACGGCCGAAGCAGGCGGCTGATCTCCTCGGTGACCGACGGCCAGAGGGGGCGGGGGAGGTCGTGGCCCATGCCCGGGTACGTGACCAGCCGCGCCCCCGGGATGGCCGCCGCCGTCGCCCGGCCCGCCTTCGGGCGCATCATCACGTCCGCGTCGCCGTGGATCACGAGGGCGGGGATGCGCAGGCCGGCCAGCCCTTTCCGGCGGTCTCCCGACGCCGCGACGGCCGCGCGCTGGCGAAGGCCCGCCTCGGGTTCCGGTGGGTGGCGGTCGTACGCCTCCCGTCCGATCGAGCGCACCAGCTCCTCGTCCAGCGGGTAGCCGGGCGAGCCCATCAGCCGGTAGATCGCCACCTCGCGGTCGGCCGCCTCCTCGGCGGAGCGGACCGGCCGGGCCAGCAGCGCGGTCATCGCCCGCAGCACTGTGAGCGGGGGTCGCGTGCCGATGCGGACCGACGGGGTGGAGGACAGGGACGTGAGGCTGCGGACCCGTCCGGGGCGGTCGATGGCGACCGTCTGCGCGATCATGCCGCCCATCGACGTGCCGGCGACGTGCGCCGACTCCCAGCCCATCGCGTCGAGGACCGCCACCACATCGCCGGCCATGTCCGTCAGCCGGTACGGCGCTCTCGCCGGTCGGAGGGCGGCCACCAGCGGTCCCGGTGCCCGTACGCCGGTGAGGTGGGTGGACAGGCCGGCGTCGCGGTTGTCGAACCGCACCACCTGGAAGCCGGCCGCGACCAGGCCCGCACAGAACTCCTCCGGGTACATGACCATCTGCGCGTCCGTGGCGCTGATCAGCAGCAGCGGCTCACCGCCGGCCGGCCCGAACACCTCATAGGCAATCCGGAGGTCCCCGTGTGCAGCCGTCTTGGTCATGGCTACGACGTCACGTCCTTGCGGGTGAAGCGGTAGAACGCCAGCGACCAGAACAGCGTCGCGTAGCAGACCGCCGAGATCGCGCCCTTGACCACGTCGTCGGTCTGCATCGGCGTGGAGAGCAGCCCGAGCCACGCGTCGCTGTAGTGGGTGGGCAGGAAGTTGCGGACCGAGCCCAGCGCGGTGATCTGGTCGAGGATGCTGGACAGGATCCACAGCAGGACCGCGCCGCCGACCGCGCCGAGCGCCGCGTCGGTCAGCACCGACAGCAGGAAGGCCAGGCCGGCGACGCCGAGCAGGGTCACCGCGAGGTAGCCGAGGATCGCGAGCAGGCGCAGCACGCCCTGACCCGCCGGGATCTCCGCGGCCACCGTGCTGCCGAGCGGGTGCCAGCCGTACCGGAGGGTGCCGACCAGCAGGGCCGTGCCGGCGAGGGTGAGCAGCGCGGTCAGCGAGTAGGCCAGCGCGACCACCAGCTTCACGGCGAGCAGGCGGGCGCGGGGCACCGGGATCGCCAGCAGGTAGCGCAGGCTGCCCCAGCTCGCCTCCGACGCCACCGTGTCGCCGCAGAACAGGGCCACGACCACCACGAGCAGGAAGCCGGCCGACACGAAGATCGCGAAGAGCGCGAAGTTGAGGCCGCCCGACGTGGCCAGGTCGACCAGCGACGAGAACGCCCCGCCGCCGTTGTCGTCGTCGTTGCCGCCGCCGAACTCGAACGCCAGCAGCACGATCAACGGCAGCAGAACCATGAAACCCAGGGCCAGTTGGGTACGCCGCCGCGAGGCCTGCCGCCGGATCTCGGCCCGGATCGGGAGCGTGGCGGACGGCCGGTAGCCGGTGGCTGCGCTGCTCATCGGTCCCCACTTCCCCGGGAGTTGTCGCCCACCAGGGCGAGGAACGCGTCCTCGAGGCGGCGGCGGGGCACCACCCGGTCGACGCCGACGCCGGCGCGGACCAGGGACGCCACCACCTCCTCGCGGGGCGTGCCGTTCATGTCGACGATCAGGTCGGAGGCGCCGTCCTGCTTCACCCCGCGGACGTTGAGCGTCTCCAGCACGGAGGTCGCCGCGGAGACGTCGGAGACGGAGAGCTGCACCGACGGCGACTCACCCACGATGTCCGACACCGGCCCGGCCGCCACGATCCGGCCCTTGTTGACCACCACCGCGTGCGTACAGGTCTGCTCCACCTCGGCGAGCAGGTGGCTGGAGACCAGCACCGCCCGTCCGTCGGTGGCGTACCGCCGCAGCACCCGGCGCATCTCGGCGATCTGCGGCGGGTCGAGCCCGTCCGTCGGCTCGTCGAGGACCAGCAGCTCCGGCAGGCCGAGCATCGCCTGGGCGATCGCGAGCCGCTGGCGCATGCCGTGGCTGTAGTTCTTCGTCCGGCGGTGCACCGAGTCGCCCAGACCGGCGATCTCGAGCGCCTCCTCGAAGCGCGCGTCCGCCTCGGGCCGGCCCGTCGCCTGCCAGTACGCCCGCAAATTCTCGTACCCGCTGAGGTGCGGCAGAAAGCCCGGCCCCTCGACCAGCGCACCGACGCGCGACAGGATCGGCGCGCCCGGGGTGAGCCTGCGGCCGAACACCAGCGCGTCGCCGGAGGTCGGCATCGTCAGGCCCATGAGCACCCGCAGCGTCGTGGTCTTGCCCGCTCCGTTGGAGCCCAGCAGGCCGACGACCTGGCCCCGTTCGACGCGGAAGTCCACCTGCTCGACGGCCACGAAGCCGTCCCCGTACGCCTTCCGCAGCCCCCGCACGACCAGCGGCGTGTCGGCGAACTCGGCGACCGGCGGCGCTTCCCGGCGGCGGCGTACGAGCAGCACCGCCACGACGCCGAGGATGATCGCCGCGAGCACACCGAGCAGCACCCACCGCCACACGACCTGCGGGTTGGCGATGGGGGTGCCCACCACGGTCGGCAGCGTCACCGCCGGTTCCACCGCGACGGTGTAGACGGCGGGGTCGGCGGGGGTGAGGAACGCCTGGTCGGACGTGGCGACGACGACGCGTACGGTGTGCCCCGCGTCGATGCGCCGCACGATCGCCGGCAGCGTGACCGTCACCGGCTGCGCGGCCGCGATGTCCTTCGGCAGGCCGGTGAGCCGCACCGGAGCGATCAGGCCGCCGCTGAGCGTGGCCGTACCGTTCGGATCCGCGTCGTAGAGCTTGACGAACACCGTCGCCGAGCCGGTCGGCGAGGCCACCCGCAGCCGCACCGTGGGCGCGCCGACGACCTCGGCCGCGGTGGTCAGCGGCGCCGACTCGAACGTCGCGTGCTGGCCGCCGAGGTCGCCCGCGACGCCGCCGATCAGCGAGCTGAGCTGGCTGCCGACGCCGGGCAACGACGACAGCGCGCCGGGGTTGCCGTTGGGCGGGTTGGCGATCGGCTGCGCCGGCCCGCTGACCGTGACCTCGGTACGCCCGCTCCCCGCCAGCCCCGGGTATGCGGGATCCGAGTAGCCGTTGGTGACGAGCCCGCGGTCCAGGGCGCTGAACCCGGCCACCCGCGAGTACGTGAAGCTGTTCTCCGGCGCGGCGCCCTCACCCTTGACGTAGTGGTCGAGCCACTGGGCGGTGAGGAACTTCGTCCGGTCCTGGTCGGTCTGCGGGCCCTGGCCGCCGTCGTGCCCGCCGGTGAACCAGGCCACGCGTACGGGGGTCCCGGCCGCCGCGATGCCCCGCGCGTTCGCGTCCGCCTCGGAGAGCGGGAAGAGCGTGTCGACCGCGCCCTGGATCAGCAGCGTGGGCGCCTTGATCCGAGCGAGCGCAGTGTCCGGGCTCGACCGGCGCAGCAGCGCGGTGGTGGCGGCATCCGGCGCGCCGGTGGTCGCCATCTTCAGGTAGGCGGCGCACACGTCGGCGGCGAACCGGCCGCACGCCGGATCGCCCTGTGCGCGGGGCGGGCCGCCGACCGGCGACGACGAGCCGTTTCCGAAGAACAGCCCGGCCCAGCTCTTCTTGAACACACCGGGCGCCGTGACACCGTCCGCCGACTGCGGGAAGAACGACTTCCCGAGGTCGTTCCAGGTGATCAGGGGCACGATCGCGTCGACACGCGGGTCCTGGCCGGCCAGCAGCAGGGCGAGCGCGCCGCCGTACGAGCCGCCGACCACGCCCACCCGAGGGTCGCCCGCGGCGTCGGTGCGCACCTCGGGCCGGGCGGCCAGCCAGTCGAGCAGGCGTTGCGCGTCCTTGACCTCGTAGTCCGGGCTGTCCAGGTGGATCTCGCCGCCGCTGGCCCCGAAGCCGCGGGCGGTCCAGGTGAGGACGGCGTACCCGCGGTCGGCCAGCGACTCCGCGTCGTCGTCGACCGAGTCCTTCGTACCCCCGAAGCCGTGTGCCAGGAGCACCGCCGGCACCTTCCCGTCCCGGTCCTTCGGCAGGTAGAAGCGCGTGTCCAGGTCGACCGGCTCGGTGCCCGACGGCCCGGACCGTACGGTGATCCGCTGGTCGGTCGCGGTCCAGGAGTGCCGCTCGGGCAGCGCGGCCCAGGTCACCAGCGCGGCCACGATCACGAGGACCGCCGCGCTCGCCACGACCCGGCGCCGGGTCATCCGGGGGAGGGCGCGGCCTTTGAAGGGGTTCATATTCAGTTTTCCGCTGCGGGCAGGCACAGCCGCGAGGGCAGAGACATGCGGCAACGCTATCCGCGTGCCGCTGAGCGGGAGCTGTGAACCTGATCAGCCGCCCTGCCGGCCCACCGGTCCCTGGTTCGCCTTGCCGCCCTTCTTCGGCGGCTTCTGCGACGACGTGCCCTCGGTGGGCGTCCCGGTCGGCGCGGCGGAGGCGTCGGGTGCCGCGGACGTGGCGCCGGCGGCCGGGGCGCTCGCGGAGCCGCTGGGCGGCACGAAGGCCGGCTTGCCCTTGTCGTCGGAGTCGTCTCCGCAGGCGGCGGTGCCGAGCAGAGCGAAAGCGGCGACGGCTGCGACGAGCGCGGCGCTGCGGCGGTGCCTCATGGTGTGTGCCTCCCCGGGGCGACTGACGGCGATAGCGTGTCAACCTAGTCCCCTTGTCCAAACGGAAGGGCCCCGCGGTGCCAGACGACCTCACGCTGACCGTCACTCAACGGCCGGCGGCCCTCGACGCGCGCCGCGGCATCGTGCGCCTGCACCCGGAGGTGATGGCCGCGCTCGCCATCAACCCGGGCGATCCGCTGCGGCTGACCGGGCGCCGCAGCACCGCCGGCATCGCCGCGAAGGCCGAGCCGGGGGCGAGCCGTGCGCTGCTCTACGCCGACGACCTGACCATCGGCAATCTGGGCCTTCGCGACGGCGGCCAGGTGACGGTCACCCCGGTGCCGGTCGTCGCGGCGCGCCGGGTCGCGCTCACCGGCCCGGCCGAGATCGTCGCGATCGTCTCGCCCGAGATGCTGCGCCTCGCCCTGCTCGGCAAGGTCGTCACCGCCGGCGACGACGTGTCGCTGCTGCCGCAGGACGTGATGCCGGAGGCCGCGCACCGGTCGCTGGTCGAGGCGGCCCGGCGCAGCCTCGCCAACCGCGTCGGCTACGCCTGGACGAGCACGCTGCTGCAGGTGCTCGCGGTCGAGGGCGCGGACGCCGCGCTGGTCACCATGGACACGGTGGTGGGGTGGCAGGACGGGCAGTTCTCCACCGTACGGCCGGAAGCCGAGCCAGTACTGGCCACCGCGCACCCCGCGTCCACCGACCCGGACATGCCGCCGCCCAGCGTGGACGACCTGCCCGGCCTCAGGACCCAGGCGCAGGAATTGACCGAGCTGCTGGACCTGGGCTTCCACCACCGCGAGGTGCTCGGGCGCCTCGGCACCACCGTGTCGCTGGGCGTGCTGGTCTCCGGTCCGGCCGGGTCGGGCAAGTCCGCCCTGGTCCGCGCGGTGGCGGCGAGCCTGGGGGCCGGCGTGCTGCCGGTGTGGGGGCCGGAGCTGGCCGCGCTCACCAACGACGCCGCGGCGACCCGGCTGCGCGGCCTGGCCCGCGACGTCCGGGCCGGCGGCCCCGCGGTGCTGCTGATCGCGGACGTGGAGGCGCTCGCCCCCCGGGACGAGCCGGGGCCGCTGTCCACGGTGTTCCGCCAGATCGTGGCCGAGCTCATCGCGTCCGGGGCGGCCGTGGTGTGCACGACGAGCCGGCCCGAGGCGGTCGACCCGTCGCTGCGGTCGCCGGATCTGCTCGCCGTGCAGCTGGCCGTACCACTGCCGGACGCGGCGATGCGCCGGGAGCAACTGCGGGTGCTCACCCGCGGGATGCCGCTGGCCGAGGACGTGCGGCTGGACGACGTCGCGGGCCGTACGCCCGGCTTCGTCGCCGCCGACCTGGGCGCGCTGGCCCGCGAGGCCGGGGTCCGCGCGGCCCTGCGGCAGAAGGAAGCGGAGTCGCCGACGGTGGCGATGGACGACTTCGAGGCGGCGCTCGACGTGGTGCGCCCGACCTCCATGGCGGAGTCCACGCTGGAGGTCGCCCAGGTCACGCTGGACGAGGTCGGCGACATGGTCGAGGTCAAGCAAACCCTCACCGAGTCGGTGCTGTGGCCGCTGACGTACCCGGACACGTTCGCCCGGCTCGGCGTGCAGCCGCCGCGCGGGGTGCTGCTCTACGGCCCGCCCGGCTGCGGCAAGACCTTCCTGGTCAAGGCCATCGCGGGTACGGGCAAGGCCAACGTGCTGTCGGTCAAGGGCGCCGAGCTGCTGAGCAAGTGGGTCGGCGACAGTGAACGGGCGGTACGCGAGCTGTTCCGCCGTGCCCGCGAGGCCGCGCCGACCCTGGTGTTCCTGGACGAGGTCGACGCGCTGGCCCCCACCCGCGGCCAGGCCACCGACGGCGGTACGACCGACCGCGTGGTGGCGGCGCTGCTGACCGAGCTGGACGGGGTGGAGTCGCTGCGCAACGTCGTGGTGATCGGGGCGACGAACCGGCCCGACCTGATCGACCCGGCGCTGCTGCGGCCGGGCCGCCTCGAACGGCTCGTCTTCGTCCCGCCCCCGGACGGTGAGGCCCGCGCGGCCATCCTGCGGGCGTCGTCGAAGTCGGTGCCGCTGGACGAGGCCGTGGATTTCGACGCGCTCGGCGCCGACCTGGACGGCTTCTCCGCGGCCGACTGCGCGGCGCTCATCCGGGAGGCGGCGCTGACGGCGATGCGGGAGTCCTTGGAGGCGACCACGGTCACGGCCGAGCACGTGGCGGCCGCCCGGAAGCGGGTACGGCCGTCCCTGGACCCGGTGCAGGTGGCGTGGCTGGAGGCGTACGCGTCGACGCACGCGGCGGGCTAACGGCGGCGGGTGCGTGCCCTCGTGGAGCGGAGCCGGCGCAGGCGTCCGACCAGGACGGGGTCGTGCTCCAGCGCCGCGGGGTTGTCCAGCAGGCCGTTGAGCAGCTGGTAGTAGCGGGTCGAGGAGAGGCCGAACGAGTCGCGGATGGCCTGCTCCTTGCTGCCGGCGTGCTTCCACCACTTCTGCTCGAAGGCGAGGATCTGCCGGTCGCGCTCGCTGAGCGCCGGCGCCTCGTCGGCCTCGCGGGGTGCCGGGACGTGCTGCTCGTTCGTGGCGGCGTCGGGTTGCATGGCAGTCCTCGCAGGTGGTGGGAGGTCCCGCGCGGCAGGGACCGCCACCATAGTGACAGCTGACGATCCCCGCCGCGCGCCTTCCTCCGCACGTTACCTCAGGTGATGTCTCGCTTACGGAGAGTCCACATTGCCGTACCCACGACGAGGGCGAGCACGGCCACCAGCCCGACGCCGGCCATGCCCCAGGTGAGCGTCAGGGTCGGCTGCTCGCAGGTGCCCCCGGCGCCGACGCACGGCGCGTTGTAGTCCACCAGCTCCACGGACTTGTTCATCCAGGCCGCGATCCAGGTCGGGGCCAGGTACATCTCCAGGTACTTCACCTGCGCCATGGCGAGCACCGTGCCGAGCCCGGCCTGGAGCACCACCACGACCCCGATCGCCACGCCCATCGCCACGGCGGTGTGCCGGCCGATCGACGCCAGCCCGAAGCCCAGCGCCCCGGCGGCCAGCACGATCACCAGGCCGCGCAGCTCCATCAGCAGGATCGACTGCCACGCCCCGGACGTCATCCCGCCGAACGTGCCGCGCAGGTTCGCCACCAGCGCGAACACGCCCGTCCACACGGCCGAGAGCAGCACCGTGACGGCGGTCAGCACCGCGAGCAGCGCGGCCAGCTTCGTGTTCAGCACCGTGAGCCGCTGGGGCCGCCACAGCAGCAGGTTCATCATGCCGCCGCTGCTCCACTCGGCGCCCACGAACGACGCCCCGATCACGAACGCCGCCATCGCCAGGATCGCCGCGAGCGTCGTCACCATGTCGCCGAAGTTCTTCCGGAAGTTGAAGGTCGGCGGCATGTACCACTGAGCCTGGAATTCCTCGCGGGTCGGCGTCCACATCTGCGAGCAGTCGTTGCCCGGCTGGGCCTGGGCCTCGCAGGCCTTGCGCTCGGCCTCGGCCTGCACGACCGCCTGCTGGAACTCCCGGTCGGCCTTCGCCTGCGCGGCGGCCACCACCTCCGGGGTGTTCTTGTGGTTCGTCAGGAACATGCCGGCCGCGATCGCACCGAGCAGCAGCACGACGCCGATCAGGAAGAACCGGGTGAAGCGGCGCTTGGTCAGCCGCCGGGTCTCCGCCGTGTACAGGCTCACTGTCCCCACCCACCCTGCGCCGGACCCGCCTGGGCCATGACCGTCTGGTCCACCTGCCGGTGCTCGCCGGCCACCGGAGCGGTGCCGGTGAGCTCCAGGAACACGCTCTCGAGGTCCACCGACACCGGGGACAGCTCGGCGACGTAGACCTCGCGGGCGGCGAGCGCCCGGGTGATGGCGCTGGGCTGCGCCAGGCCGCTGACCATGAGGTGGTCGTGCTCCACGACCACCTGCGCGCCGAGCTCGCGCAGTGCACCGGCCGAGGCCGTGAGGTCGCTCGCCGACTCCAGGCGTACGCGTACCGAAGAAGTGGCGTGCTGGGCCAGCACGTCCGTGACCGCACCCGCCGCGACCCGCCGACCGGCCGCGATGATCGTGACGGAGTCACAGATCAGCTGGATCTCGCCCAGGATGTGGCTGGACAGCACCACCGTCATCCCCGACTCGGCGAGGGTGCGCATGAGCGTGCGCATCTCCCGGATGCCGCCCGGGTCGAGGCCGTTCGCCGGCTCGTCCAGGATCAGCAGCCGCGGGTTCTTCAGCAGCGCGGAGGCGACGGCCAGGCGCTGCTTCATGCCCAGCGAGTACGTCTTCACCCGGTCCCCGGCCCGGTCCCGCAGCCCGACCAGCTCCAGCACCTCGTCCACCCGGACCCGCTCGACGCCGCCCGCGTCGGCCAGCAGCGACAGCGTGTCGCGCGCGGAGAAGTTGCCGAAGAACTGGGGGCTCTCCACGATCGCGCCCACCGACCCGGCCACCTCGGGCAGCGACTGGGGAACCTCCCGGCCGAGGATCGCCATCCGGCCGCCGTTCGGCCGAATCAGGCCGAGCAGCGTACGCAGCGTGGTGGTCTTGCCCGAGCCGTTGGGGCCGAGGAAGCCGTGCACCTGCCCCGCCTCGACGACCATGTCGAAGCCGTCGAGCGCCCGGCGTACCCCCTTCCGGCTGCGATAGGTCTTCTGCAGACCCTGGATCTCAAGGACGGCGCTCACGCCGGACCTCCGGAGCGTAGTGGGAATGACGTGCGTCACCCTATGCACTCGGTGCCACCTCGGCGCGCACTTCCCGCGCCGGTCGCCTCGCTCACACCTCGGGACAACCGACTTGTCGTTCCGGCGCGGCCACGTAAGGTGTTGGAAACACAACTGAATACCTCATCCAGAGGGGCTGAGGGATACGGCCCGACGACGCCCCGGCAACCACCGCGCATGACTCGATGACGAGGCAAGCGCGCGGCAGGTGCTAATTCCGTCCCGGAACCGCGGTGATCCCGCGCCCGGGGAAGATGAGAAGGAGCCTCGTTATGACGTCGACGGTCGACGCCCCCGCCAACACCACCAGCCCGGCCCGCGCGCTCGTCTGTCGCGGCTGCGGCACCGAGTTCCCCCTCGCCGCGCAGCACGCGTGTTACGAGTGTTTCGGCCCCCTGGAAGTCGCGTACGACCCCGCCGCCCTCGCCGCCGTCACCCGCGAGCAGATCGAGGCCGGCCCGCAGAACATCTGGCGCTACGCCGCGCTCCTGCCCGCCGGCCAGGACCCCGCCACCCGCGTCACCCTCGACCCCGGCCTCACCCCGCTGATCAGCGCCCCGGCCCTCGCCGCGGAGATCGGCCTGCGCGCGCCGCTGTGGGTCAAGGACGACTCCGCCAACCCGACCCACTCCTTCAAGGACCGGGTCGTCTCCGTCGCCCTCACGGCCGCCCGCGAGCTGGGCTTCTCCCGCTTCGCCTGCGCCTCCACCGGCAACCTGGCCAACTCGGTCGCCGCGCACGCCGCCCGCGCCGGCGTCCCCAGCATCGTCTTCATCCCCAGCGACCTCGAGCCCGGCAAGGTCATCACCTCCGCGGTGTACGGCGGCGACCTGGTCGCCATCGAGGGCTCGTACGACGACGTCAACCGGCTCTGCGGCGAGCTCGTGGAGACCGACGAGTTCGAGGACACCGCGTTCGTCAACGTCAACGTGCGCCCGTTCTACGCCGAGGGCTCCAAGACCCTCGGGTACGAGGTCGCCGAGCAGCTCGGCTGGCGCATCCCCGCCCAGGTCGTCATCCCGATGGCCTCCGGCGAGCTGCTCACCAAGGTCGACAAGGCGTTCAGCGAGCTGGTCGAGATCGGCCTGTGCGAGGCGCCCGAGGGCGGCTGGACCGTCTTCGGCGCCCAGTCCGCCGGCTGCAACCCCATCGCCACGGCGCTGCACAACGGCACCGACCAGATCATCCCCGTGAAGCCCACCGGCATCGCGAAGAGCCTCAACATCGGCGACCCGGCCGCGGGCGCGTACGCCATCGAGGCGGTGGAGCGCACCGGCGGCTGGATGGACTACGCCGACGACGACGAGATCCGGGAGGGCATCCGCCTGCTGGCCCGCACGACCGGCGTCTTCGCCGAGACCGCGGGAGGCGTCACCGTGGCGGTCCTGAAGAAGCTGGTGGCCTCCGGCAAGCTCGACCCGGAGAAGGAGACGGTCGTCTACAACACCGGCGAGGGCCTCAAGACGATCGACGCGGTCGAGGGCCAGGTCGGCCCCACCCACCGGATCAAGCCCTCCCTGCGCGGCGCGCGCGAGGCCGGCCTGCTCGGATAACTCGCTGTAGCGGGCATCCTGCCGTACGTCGAGAATTCCTTCCCGCGAGGGCTTGCGCGAGAGTTCCGGGATCGGCAGGATGCTCTACGCGGGAGGACGCGACGCCGTACGCGGCCCCACCTACGAGCTTGGCGACAATCTCCTAGGGGCCCAACGACCCAGTGCCGGAGGCGCTGTGCGCGTGTCCTCCCGACCAAACTTTCCCGGCCCTTTCCGGGTCGGCCTTGTCAACCGCTGAGCCTCTCAATCGCTGAGCCTCTCAGCCGCCTGCTTCCGGGCGTTGCGGCTCCGGGCGTTGCGGCTCCGGGCGTTGCGGCTCCGGGCCTTGCGGCTCCGGGCCTGTTGCGCGGCTGCGGCGCAGTTTGTGGACCCAGGGGCGCAGCGGCGCGTCGGCGTAGCCGCCCCGCTCCAGGCCCGCGTGCCGCTCGAAGGCGTTGCGGGCGCCGTACGTGCCGGTCGTCAGCCACGAGTAACCGCACGCCGCCCAGTAAGCAGGCCAGAACAGCGGGCCGAGGACGGCGTACTGGCCCGCGTGCCGGCTCTCGTGGGCGAGCAGCTCCGCGCGGCTGTCGTGCAGCAACCAGTCGGCCGTCCGGCGGGTGATGATCACCGAGCCGACGGTGAAGCAGGTGGCCGGCGGCATGCGGCGCCGGTACCCCTCGGCCACCAGGATGCCGTGCCGGCCGCGGCGGACCTTCGCGCCGGCGAGCACCGCGACCGCCAGCCCGACCAGGGTGGTGCCGTTCGCGGCGGTGAGCACCGAGCGGGCCAGCGGCCACCGTCGCAGCGGCGGCCGGTCCATCGGCGGCGGCGGTTCCCGGGGCGGGATGCCGGTCATGCGCGTCGCCGCATCTGGAGTTCGCGGAGGCCGGGGACGACCGGGTGCGGGACGCGGACGCCGGTGTCCTCGAAGCCGAGGCGCTCGTACGCCCGGACCGCCCGGTCGTTGCCCACCACGACCTCGAGCATCAGTTCCCGCCGGCCCACCGTCAGCGACCATTCCGCGACCGCGTCGACCAGCGCGGCCAGCACGCCCTGGCCGCGGTGGGAGGGGGTGATGTAGACGGCGAAGACCACCGTGGCGGCCGGCTCCTCGGGCAGCACCGTGCCGCCGGCGTGGCCGATCAGCCGGCCTCCCGGGTCCGCGACGAACTGCGCCAGCTGGGTGCCCGACGAGGCCTGCATGATCCGCCGGCGGTAGTCGGCGTGCGGCCGGGCCGCGGCCTGGGCGAGCGTCTCCAGGAACGCGAGCGGGCTGTCGGCCAGCATCTCGAGCCGCAGCGCGCGCATCCGCGCCGCGTCCTGCGGGGTCACCCGGTGCACGGTGACGGCGGGGGCCAAAGTGCTGGTCATGCTGCCTGCCTACCCGCTGAGGGCGCGGCAGGCAACCCGGATGGCGAGATGCCGACCGACGGCCCCGGAAGCCCGCGGGCGCCGAGCCGGAAAACGCCGCCGGGAGGTGGCCCGGACAGCACCGCCGCCCCGGCCCGGGTGGGCGGCGGGGCGGCGGCGACGGTTCTCAGCGTTCCGAGCGCAGGTCGTTTCCGAGCTGCAGCATCCGGTCGACCACCCGCTCGGTCGCGTGGCCGTCGTCCAGGTCGCAGAAGCGCTCCTTGAAGGCGGCGCGCTGGTCGGCGTACGCGTTCGGGTCCACCGCGATCTCCACCAGCGACTTGATCACGTCCTCGGACGTCATCAGCAGCGGGCCGGGGGCTTCGTGTTCGAAGTCGAAGTAGAAGCCGCGCAGCTTGTCGCGGTAGTGCTCGAGGTCGTACGTGAAGAGCAGGATCGGCCGGCCGGTGTTGGCGAAGTCGAACATCACCGAGGAGTAGTCGGTGACCAGGACGTCGGTGATGCACAGCAGGTCGGCCATGTCCGGGTACGTGGACACGTCGATGACGAAGCCCGAGCCGTCGTCCGGCATGGGGTCGACCACGTTGGGGTGGCGGCGTACCAGCAGGACGTGGTCGTCACCCAGCATCCGGCGGGCGGCGGCCAGGTCGAGGTGCATCGACAGCTTGTACCGGCCCGACCCGTAGAACTCGTCGTCGCGCCACGTGGGGGCGTAGAGGACGACGCGTTTGCCCTCGGGCGCGCCGACGCGCCGGCGGATGGCGTCGATCGTGGCCGGGTCGTTGCGGAAGAGGATGTCGTTGCGCGGGTAGCCCGACTCGAGCATCTCCCCTTCGTAGCGGAACGCGCGCTTGAAGATCGGCGTGCTGAACCTGTTCGGCGAGACCATGAACGACCAGTTGGGCGTCTCCTTGGCCACGTGGTCCAGGTAGTTGCGGTCGGCATGCCGGATGTCGGCGGCGTCGTACGCGAGCCGCTTGAGTGGCGTGCCGTGCCAGATCTGCGCCACCACCTGGCCGGGGCGGCGGACGAACCAGTCCGGCAGGTGCGAACTGGTGACGATGTAGCGCGCGGTGGCCAGCGCGTCGTACCACTCGATGCCGCCGAACCGGGCCGGGGTGAGCGTGTCCGGCACGGGTGCCTGCCCGTCGCGGACGGTCAGGTACTGCGCGTCGAACTGCAGCCCACGGCGGAGGATCTCCTCATGGACGCGCTTCGGGCTGTCCGAATACTGCCGGCCGCCGAAGCACTCGTACAGCACGACGTCGCGCAGCGGGCTCCGGCGCATGGCCGGCGACCGCTTCTCCCGCAGCTGGGTACGGGCGAAGGCGCCGCGCTCGTCGACGTTGAGCACCGGCCCCGCGCGCAGCGCCACGAAGTCGCCGTCGGACAGCTCCAGGAAGAACTCACGGTGGTCGTCGGGGGAGTACGCCGGGCACATCGTCCGGACGGCGTTCGCCACCATGAGGTTGGTCAGCCTGTTGGGCCGGTCGGCGGTGTGCGAGACCAGGAGGTCCCAGAGTCCGGGCCGCAGCTCGATGAGGTCGCCCCAGGACGGGACCTTGCTCGGGTTGAACCTCGCCACCCACCGGTCACCGTCCACGGTGACGTCGAGCGGGCGCTCCTCGGCGCCGCCGCTGCGGGCCCGGAGTTTGATCTGGGGCGGGCCGTCGACCGGTCGGAAGTCGCCGGTCAGCACCAGCGTGCCGTCCGGTTCCCATTCCGCGGTGTTCGCCACCGGGCCCTGGGGCCGGGCGCACAGCCACAGGAAGCCGGCGGCGGTGCGCCGGACGAACACGTGACGGTCGAACACGGCCGCCCGGGCGTCGGGGATGCTGTCGCTGAGCAGGTGCTCGGACTGCTGGCCGCCGCTGAAGAACCCGATCTGGATACGCCAGCGGTCCATCGGGCCGCCGGGCGGCGGCATGGCGGGCGTACCGGCGTCGGCGAACAGCTGCTTGAGCTCCAGGACCGACCGGAACGGCGTGCTGCCGTTGCGGGTCTCGCCGAACTCCACCGACGCGTGGGCGTCGGCGACGTCGGGAATCCGGCACAGCCGGATCCGTCCGGCGCTCGGCTGACCGCCGAGGATGGTGCCCGCGATGACCAGCTTGTCGTCGTCGAACGTGATGGAGGTCGCCCGGGCGGTGACCTTGTCGACGCGGAGGTTGAGGTAGGTGCCGTCGGTCACCGGGGTCAGCTGGGTGGAGGCGTCCAGGGCCAGCGGGGTGAGGCGCAGCTTGGTCGGGAGCGGGGCGGCCTTGAGCCGGCCCTTGCGCAGCTTCGTGCCGGAGAGGATGCCGACCGCGATCTGCCAGCGGCCCTCGCTCCAGCGGCCGCCGGACTGCAGGGCCACCGGGTCGATGGTGACCTCGAAGCCGGACCAGTCGTACGACTGGTTGGGGCGGGTGGAGCTGGCGGTCGCCTCGGGCTCGCGGCGCGGGGTCGCGGGCAGGGTGACCGTACGGCCGGTCGCGCGGTCCCGCAGGCGCACGACGCGCACGGAGGTCCACCGGGAGTTGGCGGCCGTGCCGTCCACGTACGCGTAACCGCGGATGACCAGCTTGCCGTTCCGCCAGGAGACATCCGTGACCCGGCTGCGGAACGGCGCCTTGCCGAGATCGTAGAACTCGCGCGGGACCCCGGCGGTCGGGTCGTCGAGGAAGGGCAGCTCGGCGTAGCGCTTGCTGCCCTCGTGCTTGGTGCCGACGGCCATGCCGGGGCGGCTGGCCTGCAGCACCTCGATGACCTCGGCGAGCTTGTCCTGGCGGACGAGGTGCCAGAGCACCTTGAACTTCGCGGGCAGGCTGTCGAAGGTGGCGGGGGAGACGCGGGCGAGGAACAGCTTGGCCTCGCGCATGAACGCCGCCTGGAACTCCGCGTCGGCGTCGGGCAGCTGGCGGGCCACGATGGCGAAGTCGTCGACCAGGACGTTGTAGTCGTACGCCTGCTTGACGTCGTTCTGGCCGTGGTCCTCCAGGAACGTGGTGACCGTGTGGATGGCCCGGAACCGGTCGCCGGTGGTGCTCCAGTCGTTGCGGCGCTGCGTGATCGAGTGCTCGCCGGCCTCGCGGCGGCGCCAGTAGTAGACCGGCACGTTCAGCACGTCGACCGTGGTGGCCATGGCGTGCGCGATCAGCGACGGCGGGATGTCCTCGTGCAGGCCGGGCGGGAAGGTGATCCCGTTCTCGTCCCAGAACCGGCGACGGTAGACCTTGTTCCACATCGTGCGGTCCTTGAGCAGGGTGTGCCGCTCGCGGACGTGGGTGCGCAGCACGGTCCTGCTGAAGATCGCCGTGTGCAGGCCCGACGGGGTGGCGCCCTTGGAGGTCAGCAGCCGGACCGCGCCGCAGGCGAAGTCGGAGCCGGTGTGGTCCAGGGTGTTGATGAGCATCTCGTAGGCGTACGACGGCACGACGTCGTCACCGTCGCAGAACGCCAGGAAGGTGCCCTGGGCGGCCGCGATGCCGGTGTTGCGCGCGATGCCGGGCCCGCTCTCGACCTGGTGGATCGCCTTGAAACGCGGGTCCTGGGCGGCCCACCGGTCGGCGATCGCGCCGGTGCCGTCGACCGAGCCGTCGTCCACGACGATGACTTCGAGGTTGTGGTACGTCTGCCGGGCGAGCGACGTCAGGCACTCGTCGAGGTAGATCTCGATGTCGTGCGCGGGCACCACGACGCTGAGCAGGGGCCGGGTGGCGGTGGCCGGACGCACCGGCCGGTGGTCCGCCGATTCGGTGCTGCCGGGTGATCGTTGCGCAGGGATCTGCTGGTCCCCCGCCTCCCGTAGGTGGGCGCGCCCGTCCACACCGACAGTACGGTTGTCCACTCCGCTCACTCCTCAATCCGGTCAGAACGACCACCCGCAGTGCCGCGCCACGCGATCTGTTCCCGCGCGCTTCAGGCAATGTCAACAGCCTGTTGTTGTCCGCTTCAGCCTGCGGCAGTGCTGAAATTTAGCATTGATCCGCGCGGATCGAAAACGGTCATATGTGCACATATATCGGTAACTGACGTAGCGATCCGGTGCCATGGTGAGGCGCCGGATGCTGGCTTGATGCAAGCGCGGAGCACCGTGCGGAGGCCATCCCCCGCCCGGGTGGATTGTTCACGCATCGTGATCAGGGCGACCGGCGCGAGAGCCGCCCCGGGCATGGCCGTTGTCCTTGCACTCGCCCCACCAGAGTGCTAAACAAGTCATTGGCACTCGCGAGGTGTGAGTGCCAACAGGTCGGGACGGTGGGGTCACGGCTGCGGCGCCGCCATCGGCGCCGGGCACGGGACCGGTCGTCGCGGGCTATCCGGCTCGACCTGAGGACGTCGCATCGCCAGGTGGCGACGTCCGCAGAGTTCCTCAACGTGCGGAGGGCGGGGCCGACGAGGCCCGGCACCGCGGATGTCCAGGAGGACACAGCCGTATGGCCAAGATCATCGCATTCGACGAGGAAGCGCGTCGCGGCCTCGAGCGGGGCATGAACCAGCTCGCCGACGCCGTCAAGGTGACGCTCGGCCCCAAGGGTCGCAACGTCGTGCTCGAGAAGAAGTGGGGCGCGCCCACCATCACCAACGATGGTGTGTCGATCGCCAAGGAGATCGAGCTCGAGGACCCCTACGAGAAGATCGGCGCCGAGCTGGTCAAGGAGGTCGCCAAGAAGACCGACGACGTCGCCGGTGACGGCACGACGACGGCGACCGTCCTCGCCCAGGCGCTGGTCCGTGAGGGTCTGCGCAACGTCGCGGCCGGTGCGAACCCGATGGCCCTGAAGCGGGGCATCGAGGCCGCCGTGGCGAGCGTCTCCGAGGGCCTCACCCAGATCGCCAAGGACGTGGAGACCAAGGAGCAGATCGCCTCCACCGCCTCCATCTCCGCGGGCGACTCCACGGTCGGCGAGATCATCGCCGAGGCCATGGACAAGGTCGGCAAGGAAGGCGTCATCACCGTCGAGGAGAGCAACACCTTCGGGCTCGAGCTGGAGCTCACCGAGGGCATGCGCTTCGACAAGGGCTACATCTCGGCGTACTTCATGACCGACGCGGAGCGGATGGAGGCCGTCTTCGACGACCCGTACATCCTCATCGCGAACAGCAAGATCTCCGCCGTGAAGGACCTGCTCCCCGTGCTGGAGAAGGTCATGCAGGGCGGCAAGCCGCTGGTCATCATCGCCGAGGACGTCGAGGGCGAGGCCCTGGCGACCCTGGTCGTCAACAAGGTCCGTGGCACCTTCAAGTCCGTCGCCGTCAAGGCCCCGGGCTTCGGTGACCGCCGCAAGGCCATGCTGGACGACATCGCCATCCTCACCGGCGGCACGGTCATCAGCGAGGAGGTCGGCCTCAAGCTCGACGCCGCCGACCTGAGCCTGCTGGGCCAGGCCCGCAAGGTCGTCATCACCAAGGACGAGACCACCATCGTCGACGGTGCCGGCAACGCCGAGCAGATCCAGGGCCGGGTCAACCAGATCCGCGCCGAGATCGAGAAGTCGGACTCCGACTACGACCGCGAGAAGCTGCAGGAGCGCCTGGCCAAGCTGGCCGGCGGCGTTGCGGTCATCAAGGTCGGCGCGGCCACCGAGGTCGAGCTCAAGGAGCGCAAGCACCGCATCGAGGACGCCGTTCGCAACGCGAAGGCGGCCGTCGAGGAGGGCATCGTGCCCGGTGGTGGCGTCGCGCTGGTGCAGGCCGGCAAGACCGCGTTCGACAAGCTGGACCTGGTCGGCGACGAGGCGACCGGCGCGCAGATCGTGAAGATCGCGCTCGACGCCCCGCTGCGTCAGATCGCCGTGAACGCCGGCCTCGAGGGCGGCGTCGTGGTGGAGAAGGTGCGCAACCTCGAGGCGGGTCACGGCCTCAACGCCGCGACCGGCGAGTACGTCGACCTGCTGGCCGCGGGCATCATCGACCCGGCCAAGGTCACCCGTTCGGCGCTGCAGAACGCCGCGTCGATCGCCGCGCTGTTCCTCACCACCGAGGCCGTCGTGGCCGACAAGCCCGAGAAGAACCCGGCTCCGGCCGGTGCCCCGGGCGGCGGGGACATGGACTTCTGAGTCCACCCCTCCCAGCACCACGAGAACGGGCCGTCCCGCGAGGGACGGCCCGTTTTTCCGTACGCACTACCGGACCGCTGCGGGCAGGGCGACATCGGTCAGGTCGCGCAGGCCGCGTACCGGCGACAGGAGCCAGGCGGCGGGGGCGCACAGGGTCACCGCGGCCAGGGCGAGCAGCGTCCACCGGGCGCCGATCGGGCCGGCGAGCGCGCCCGCAGCCAGACCACCGACGGGGATGACACCCCAGGTGACGAACCGTACGGTGGCCATCACGCGGCTGAGCAGCTCGGGCGGGCTGGCGATCTGCCGGTACGTGCGGGTGGTGACGCTGAGCACCACCACGCCGGCCGAGAAGACGAGGTTGCCGACGACGAAAGCCGCGTACGCGCCCAGCCCGTTGCCCCACGGCACCAGCAGCGCGCCGGCCGAGGAGGCGAATCCGGCGAGGATCAGGCCCCGAGCCGTGCCGACGGCGTCGGTGAACCGGGTGGTCAGGGCGGCGCCGGCCAGCGAACCCACCCCGTCCGCGGCCAGCAGTACCCCGACGAGGCCGGGTGCGGTGTGCAGCTCGCGGACGAGGTAGAGCGGGTACAGGGCGAGCTGGGCGCCGCAGACGAAATTGACCGCCGCGGCGGCCCACATGCCCGGCCCCATCGCGGGATGCCGGACGACGAACCCGAACCCCTCGCGGATCATCTCGCCCACCGGCGGCCACCGGTCGGGGCGGTCCACGCGCCGGGCGGGCAGGGTGCGGAGCAGGGCCGCCGAGACGAGATAGCTGACGGCGTCGACCAGCATCGTCGGTACGGCGCCGAGCGCCTGCACGGCGAGGCCGCCCAGGGACGGGCCACCCAGCTGCGTCGCTGCGTGCGTACCCGAGGTCAGGCTGTTGCGGGACTGCAGCTGGTCGCGGTCGACGATCTCCGGCAGGAACGTCATGTTCGCGACGTCGAAGATCACGTTGGCGAAGCTGACCACCAGCGCGGTCACCACGAGGTGCGTGACGGTCAGGTGGCCCCACCACCACGCGAGCGGCACCGATCCCACCGCCGCGGCGCGGGCCAGATCGGCACCGACCTGGGCGCCGCGCAACGGGAGCCGCTGCACGATCACGCCCGCCGGGAGCCCGATGACGATCCAGGCGGCGAAGCCCGCGGCGGCGATCAGGCCCATCTCGAACGGCGTCGCGTCGAGGACCGCGAGCGCGGTCAGCGGCAGTGCCACGCCCCCGATGGCCGAGCCCAGGCTGCTGGTCGTACCGGCCGTCCACCACCGCCAGAACACGCTCACGGTCCCCGCCCCGTTCCAGTGAGTTTCACTTTGGAACGGACTATAGTGAGCGGCGTGCGCCAGGTCGATCCCATAGATGCCGATTGCGGCATCTCGCAGGCCCTTGGCGTGCTCACCGACTGGTGGACGTTCCTCATCGTGCGCGACGTCGCCGGCGGCGTGACCCGCTTCGACGCCCTGCAGCGCGAGCTCGGCATGAGCCGCCGCGCGCTCAGCGAACGGCTCGGGAGCCTCGTCGCGCACGGCGTGCTCCGCCGCGCCGCGTACTCGGACCGCCCGCCGCGCTACGACTACCTGCTGACGGACAAGGGCGAGGGCCTGCTGCCGGTGCTCATCGCGCTGCAGGACTGGGGTACGCGGCACGTGATGGGTGACGGCTCGCTGACCGCCACGGCCGCGCCGACCTCCGCCGAGGCGCGCCGCGTCCACGGGCTCAACGGCCACCGCATCCCCGCGTTCACCGTCGAGGCGCCCACTGTTCTGTACTTCTTCCCCGGCGCGTACGCCCCCGGCGCGCAGGGCTATCCCCCCGGCTGGACGGACATTCCGGGCGCGGCCGGCTGTACGCTGGAGTCGGCGACGTACGCGGCCCGGGCGGACGAGTTCGCGGCCCACGGCGTACGCATAACCGGTGTGAGCACCCAGCGCCCGGACCAGCTGGAAGCCTTCGCCGAGCACGCCCGGCTGCCGTTTCCCCTGCTCTCGGACCAGGACGGCAGGATCGCGGCGAGCCTGCGCCTGCCCACCTTCCGCGCCGGGGGTACGGACCGGTTCAAGCGCCTGACGCTGCTCGTGGACGAGCGGGCGACGATCCGGGCCGTCCAGTTCCCGGTCACCGACCCGGCCGGCTCGGTGGCCGAGATGCTGGACGCGGTGAAGGCGTCGTTCTGAAAGGCGCGGCGCTACGGTGGGGTGGTGCGCTCTCCCTCGGTTTCCCGGTATTCGGCCGGACGGCTCTCGCCCATCCGCCGCGCCGCCGACCTCGAGCGGCTGCGTGACGAGCAATTCGACGTGCTCGTCATCGGCGGTGGCGTCACCGGCGCCGGCGCGGCCCTGGATGCGGCGTCGCGCGGGCTGAACGTTGCGCTGGTCGAGGCGCGCGACCTGGCCGCCGGCACGTCCAGCCGGTCCAGCAAGCTCATCCACGGCGGCCTGCGCTATCTGGAGCAGCTCGAGCTGCACCTCGTGCACGAGGCGCTGACCGAGCGTGGCCTGCTCACCAGCCGGCTCGCGCCGCACCTGGTGCGCCCGGTGCCGATCCTCGTCCCGCTCGAGACCGCCACGCCGCCCGCCCGGGTGTGGCACCGCCTCTACTACGGCCTCGGCGTCGCCGCGTACGACGTGTTCGCCGGAGTGTTCGGCCAGGGCCGGGGGATGCCGCTGCACCGGCACCTCACCCGCGACGGCGCCCGGCACCTCTTCCCGAGCCTGCGCGCCGACAAGATCACCGGCGCGATCCGCTACTACGACGGCCAGGTCGACGACGCCCGCCTCGTGGTCAACCTCGCCCGCACCGCGGCCAGCCTCGGCGCGGCCGTGGTCACCAGCGCCCGCGTCACCGGCTTCGTCCGCGACGCCCGCCAGGTCGTCGGGGTCCGGGTGCGTGACCTGGAGGCGCCGGACTCACCCGACTTCGAGGTACGCGCCCGCACGGTCGTCGCGGCCACCGGCGTGTGGAGCGACGACATGTCCCGGATGCTCAGCGACGTGGGCGTACGCCCGGGGTTCCGGGTACGCGCGTCGAAGGGCGTCCACCTCGTGGTGCCCCGCTCGGCGATCACGGGCGACGCCGGCCTGATCCTGCGTACGCCCACCTCGGTGCTGTTCGTGATCCCGTGGGGCGGCCACTGGATCATCGGCACCACCGACACCGACTGGCAGCTCGACCGCTCGCACCCGGCCGCTTCCGCGCGCGACATCAGCTACCTGCTCGACCAGGTCAACACCGTGCTCGAGCGGCCGCTCACCGTCGACGACATCGAGGGTGTGTACGCCGGCCTGCGCCCCCTGCTCTCCGGCGAGGCCGACTCCACCTCCAAGCTCTCCCGCGAGCACGCCGTGATCGAGCCGATGCTGGGCCTGATGCTCGTGGCCGGCGGCAAGTACACGACCTACCGGGTGATGGCCGCCGACGTGGTGGACCGCGCGATGCGCCGGCTGGGCCTGGACACGCCCTCCCGCACCGACCAGCTTCCCCTGCTCGGCGCCGACGGGTACGCGGCCGCGTGGCGCGACCGGCACGACCTCGCCCGCCGCCACGGGGTGACCGCGGGCGTGGTGGAGCACCTGCTGGAGCGCTACGGCACCATGACCATCCACCTGCTCGCGATGATCACCGCGGAGCCGGAATTGGCCACGCCGCTCGCCGGGGCCCCGGAATACCTCGCGGCCGAGATCGCGTACGCGGCCACCGCCGAAGGCGCCCTGCACCTGGAGGACGTGCTCACCCGGCGTACCCGGATCTCGATCGAGACGCCGCACCGCGGGGCGGAGACGGCCCGGCACGCGGCCGCGGTCATGGGTGACGCGCTGGGCTGGGACGAGGCGGTCCGCGACCGCGAGGTCGAGCACTACCTGGCCCGGGTCGAGGCCGAGCGGCAGTCGCAGAAGATGCCCGACGACCTGACCGCCGACGCCGCCCGCCTCGGCGTGGCCGACGTGCGCGGCTACGCGGCGGACCGCGGGACGGACCTGCTCGACGTGGACCGGTGATCCTTGTCGACGAGCCGCGCTGGCCGGCGCGCGGGCGGCTCTGGTCCCACCTGGTCAGCGACGTCTCGTATGCCGAACTGCACGCCTTCGCCGAGATGCTGGGCGCGCCCCGGCGCGGGTTCGACCGCGACCACTACGACATCCCGGAGAACCGTTTCCGGATGGCGCTGTGGCTCGGCGCGACCCTCGTCGCCCCGCGGGAGGTGGCCGCGCGGCTGCGGGCGTCGGGGCTGCGCCGTCCGAAGCACCTCAACCAGCCGCCAGCACCCTGAGCTCCCGCTCCAGGTTGGCGCGCGCCCGGGCCTCCCACTCCTCGTGCAGCGGGGCGTGCCGGTAGATCGCCGACAGCTCCAGCAGCGACACGAGGACCTGCGCCCGGGCCGCGCGGAACGTGTCCTCCGGGACGTGGGCGTACTCGCGCCGGATCGCCTCGGTGTAGGCGGTGTACCGGTCCGGGTCGGCGGCGAGGATGGCCAGGTCGGCGTCGCAGAGCAGCTCGCCGTCCGGGTCGGTCTCCTCGGTCGCGTGCCCGGCCGTGAGCCCCACCAGGCGCGCCACCTCGGCGGCCACGTCGTCCGGCGCGCCGAGCGTGGTCAGCAGCCCGCGCGCGAACTCCGCGCTGTCGCGCTCGTTGGCGTCGCCGAGGGCCCGCGGGTCGTAGACGGCGTCGTGCATCCAGGCGGCGAGGCGTACCCGGTCCGGGGCCGCCGCCAGCCCCGCGTGCTCGTCGATCACGTCCAGCACGGCGGTCAGGTGGCTCACGTCGTGATACTGCCGCTGCGGCTCCGACCAGCGCCCCAGCAGATAGCCGCCGGCGGCCTCGAGGTCGGGCTCCGCGGCGGTCGCGCCGGCACCCCGGGCCGCGGCGACCCAGCGATCGAGAAGTGATGTCACGGCCGCCATCCTGGCATGCCCGCCGTTAGGGTCAGTGCGTGACCGACTGCACCGAACCTCACCCGCGCGAGTGGCCCACGGCCGCGACCGTGAGGGCCAGGAGGGCACGCGGGGCAGGCACAGCATGACGGACGCCGGGGCGCAGCGCAGGCTCGCCGCTGTCCTCGCCGAGGTGCACGGTCGTTCCCGGTCCGGGGCGGGCGCCGGCTGGTCCCGGATCCGCGCCGCCTTCGGCCTCGCGATGCAGGCGGGCGTCGCGGCGGGCATCGCCTGGTTCGTCGCCCACGACCTCATCGGGCGGCCGGCGCCGTTCTTCGCGCCGATCGCGGCGGTGATCACGCTCGCGTCGTCGGTCGGGCAGCGGGCGCGGCGTACGGTCGAGCTCGTCGTCGGCGTGGCCATCGGCATCGGCATCGGCGACGCCCTCATCCTGCTGATCGGTTCCGGCGCGTGGCAGATCGGCCTCGTGGTGGTGCTGGCCATTCTCGTCGCCGCCGCGGTCGGGGGCGGTACGCCGCTCGTGGTGCAGTCGGCGTCGTCCGCGGTGCTGGTGGCCACGCTGACCAGTACGACCGGGCTGCCGTGGACGCGCTTCTTCGACGCCCTGGTCGGCGGTGGAGTGGGCCTGACCGTGATGACGCTCCTGCTGCCGCTCAACCCGCTGACCGTCGTACGCCGTGCCGCCGACCCCGCGCTCGAAGCCATGGCCGACGGGCTGCACGCGGTCGCGCGGGGGCTGCAGGCGGCCGATGCCGACGCGGTGCGCGAGGCGCTGGCCCAGCTCCGCTCCGCCGAGGCGACCTTCGCCGCGTTCGCCCAGGCCGCCACGGCAGCCCGGGAGAACGTCGCCTTCGCGCCCGCACGCTGGCGGGTCCGCGGGGCGTTGAGCCAGTACGTCGAGGGCGCCGCGGAGCTCACGTACGCGCTGCGCAACGTCCGGGTGCTGGCCCGCCGGGTGATCACGGCGCTGGACGACAAGGAGGGCATGCCCGCGTGCCTGCCGACGGCGATCGCGCTGCTCGGCGACGCGGTCGGGTTGCTGCGGGAGGAGTGGTCCCGGGCGGCCGAGCCCGAGGCGACGCGGGAACGGGCGCTGCGCGCGGCGGCGGAGGCGGGGCGCGCGTACGACGAGGGGGTCGGCTTCTCCGGCAGCGTGGTCGTGGCGCAGGTCCGCACCACGGTCACGGACCTGCTGCGCGCGACCGGGGTCGAGCACGGCCAGGCCCCGCGCCTGGTCCGCCGCGCGGTCGGCCGGCACGCCCGCAACCAGGCCGCCCGCCGCAATGCCGCTCCCCGCCGCCGCATCTTCGTCCCCCGCCGCCGCGACGCTTGATCCGTCCGTCGCCGGGCCGCTTGATCCGTTCGGTCGCCGTGGGCACGCCGGGGGCGCGGCCGGGTGGCTACGCTGGCGGCATGGCCGACGTAGCTTCCGGACCGCCCGATCCGACCCCGCAACCGGGGACCGCCGCGTCGTCCGCCCCCACCGCCGCTTCGCCGGCGCCTCACCTCGCGCCGCCCGCGCCCAACCCCGCGGAGGCGGCACCCCACTTCGCGCCGCCCGCGCCCAACCCCGCGGAGGCGGCACCCCACTTCGCGCCGCCGGCGCCCAACCCCGCGCCGCCGGCCTTCACCGCCGCGCCCGCCGCCGGGTGGCCCGGCCCCGCGGGCGGGGTCGCGCCCGCGGGTGGGTGGGCCGCAGCCGGGCCGGCCGTGCAGCCGGTTGCCGGGACGACGGTGCCGTTCGACGCGGCCTACCGGGTACCCGACCCCGCGACGCTGCCGCCCCTGCCCCAGCGTCGTGCCGGGTGGCGGCGCTGGCTGCCGCTGGTCGGCATCATCGGCTTCATCGCGATCTGCGCGATCGCCATGCTGGTCATCCTCGGCTTCAGCAACGGCCCCGTCGGGCTCGTGGTCGGCCTCACCGCGGCGATCCTGCCCGTGCCCGTGCTGGTCGGCTGTTTCCTGTGGCTCGACCGGTACGAGCCCGAGCCGATCCGCTACCTGGTGTTCTGCTTCGCGTGGGGCTCCGCGGTCGCGACGCTCGTGGCGATCGGCGTGAACAGCTTCGCGGCCTGGGGCTTCGACAAGCTCGGCCTGCCCGAGGCCCTCGTCGCGGTGCTCGTGGCGCCGTTCATCGAGGAGTCGATGAAGGCGCTCGGCCCGATCCTGCTGTTCTGGCGCCGCCGCCGGGAATGGTCCGGGATCACCGACGGCATCGTCTACTGTGGGCTCTCCGCGCTCGGCTTCGCGATGGTGGAGAACGTGCTCTACCTCGGCGGCCACGGGTACGCGTCGGGCGCCGACCAGTACGGTCCCGCCACCGGTGTGCGGAACCTCTTCCTGATCTTCATCGTGCGGATCATCTTCACCGGCTTCGCGCACCCGCTGTTCACGTCGATGACCGGCATCGGCCTGGGCGTCGCGTCCCGGTCGGGGGACCGCCGGGTGCGCTGGCTCGCCCCGATCGCCGGCCTGCTGCTGGCGATGATCCTGCACGGCACGTTCAACCTGCTGCCCACGCTGTCCGTGGCGACCGGCGAGACCCTGATCATGCTGTACGGCTACCTCGGCTTCATGGTCCCGTTCTTCTTCGCGGCGGTCGGCTTCGCGATCGCGTTGCGCGGCTACGAGGGGCGGCTCAGCGAGCGGGTCCTGCCGGAGTACGTGCGGACGGGCTGGCTCTCCCCGCCGGAGGTCGCGACGCTGGGCAGCCTCGGCCGCCGCCACTCGGCCCGGCAGTGGGCGAAGCGCGTCGCGGGTGACCCGGGCCTGCGGGCGATGCGCGGCTTCCAGGCGGCCGCCACCCAGCTGGCGCTGCTGCGCGACGGCATGCGGCGCGGTATGCACCGCAAGCCCGAGGACCAGCAGCGGGCGCAGGAGGAGGAACGCAAGCTGCTCGCGGACATCTCGGGCTACCGGTCCGTCTTCGTGGGGCGTGACCCGCAGATGCCGCGGGCGTTCTGGGACGGCGCCAGCTACCAGATCGCCTTCCCGGACGGGGTGACGCGGACGGTGCGGCCGCCGGAGGAGCCGGTCGTGCCGGTCCCGGTGCGCCTGGCACCCCAGATGCCGGCGTACGCCTACCCGGGCTATGCCCCGCCGCCGCCCTCCTACGGACCGCCGCCGCCGTACAACTACGGTCCGCCTCGCTACTAGAGGTAGAGCCCGGTTCCGTCCGACTCGACCCGGCTCGCCGCCACGGCGTGCACGTCCCGCTCGCGCAGCAGCACGTACTCCTTGCCGTGCAGCTCCACCTCCGAGCGCTCCTCCGGGTCGAACAGGACCCGGTCGCCGACGACGATGGATCGGACGTTGGGTCCCACGCCGACCGCCTTGGCCCAGGAGAGGCGGCGGCCCACGGACGCGGTTGCCGGGATCACGATGCCTCCGCTGGACCGGCGCTCGCCCTCGCCGCCGTCGAGACGGACCAGGACTCGGTCGTGCAGCATGCGGATGGGCAGCCCGGCCTCGGACTCGGTGTCGGTGCTCACGAGAGGACGGTACGCCCGCGCCTGACGTGCGCGTGTGCCGGTCTGGACTACGGTGTTAGCGCGTGTCGAGGGCGAGGGGGTCGGGCGGTTGAGCCGCTTGCAACGGGTACAGGAG
Organism: Nucisporomicrobium flavum; assembly: GCF_016464385.1. GTDB lineage: Bacteria > Actinomycetota > Actinomycetes > Mycobacteriales > Micromonosporaceae > Actinoplanes > Actinoplanes flavus_A. The sequence continues at coordinate 314,680 of NZ_JADMLH010000002.1, forward strand.
AACCTTCGCAGGGCGTACGAGTCGGGGCGGGAATCGGTGCGCACCGCGCGCGCCGAGAATGACCACCCCGCCGACGAGCCCGAGATCGAGTTCGAGCCGCCGCCGCCCCCTCCGGGGGAGGAGCACCACTCCACGACGAGCCGGGACGACGCCGAGGTGCCGCACTCGCTGCGGATCGCCGCCGCGTGGTCGTGGCGGCTGATCGTCGTCGGCGTGGTCGGCTGGGTGCTGCTGCGCGTGATCAGCGTGGTCAGCGTGGTCGTGGTCCCGCTCGCGATCGCCCTGCTGCTCTCCGCGCTGCTCGCCCCGGCCGTCGGCTGGCTGCTGAAGCTGCGGCTCCCGCCCTCGCTGGCGACGTTCCTGGTCCTCATCTGCGGGCTCGGCGCGGTGGCGGGCACGCTCACGCTCGTGGTCAACCAGTTCATCAACGGCCTGCCGCAGCTCGTCGACAACGCCAGCACGGGCATCCGGCAGATCCAGGACTGGGCCCGGACCGGCCCGCTGCACCTGTCCGACGCCCAGGTCGACCAGGCCATCGACTCGGTGCAGGACTGGACCAACTCGAACACCTCGCAGCTGACGGCCACCGGGGTCGCCACCGCGGCCACGCTCGCGGAGGTGCTGACGAGCGCGGTGCTCGTGCTCTTCGCGACGTTCTTCTTCCTGCGCGACGGGCGGAAGATCTGGCGCTTCATCGTCCGCCTGTTCCCGGTCAACGCCCGCTGGAGCCTGTCCGACGCCGGCGACGCCTCGTGGGCGACGCTGGGTTCCTACGTCCGGGCCACCGTGCTGGTCGCGTTCATCGACGCCACCGGCATCGGCCTCGCGCTGGTGTTCCTGGACGTGCCGTTCCCGTTCCCGCTGGCGGCCCTGGTCTTCCTCGGCGCGTTCATCCCGATCGTCGGGGCGAGCGTCTCCGGCGCGGTCGCCGTGCTGGTCGCGCTCGTCGACCAGGGCTGGATCGTCGCGCTCATCGTGCTCGGCGCGGTGATCCTGGTGCAGCAGGTCGAGGGGCACATCCTGCAGCCCCTGATCATGGGGCGTGCGGTCGCGATCCATCCGCTCGTGGTGATCGTCGGCATCGCCTCCGGCGTGGTGATCGCCGGCATCATCGGCGCGCTGGTCGCCGTGCCGCTCATCGCGGTGCTGAACACCGGCATCAGACGGCTGGTCCGACGCCGGCCGGAGGTGCCGCCGAACGCGGTCGTGGTCCCCACGGGCGGCGCCCTCGACGCGCAGTGATCAGCTCTTGTTGAGTCGCTGGAGGGCGCCCACGGCGACCTCCGGCCGGGTCGTGTACCAGAACGGCGGCAGGGACTTGCGCAGGAAGGCGCCGTAGCCGCGCGCGGTCTCCAGGCGGGAGTCGAGCACGGCGACCACGCCCTTGTCGCCGTGGGAGCGGATCAGCCGGCCGACGCCCTGGGCGAGCCGGACCGCCGCGATGGGGACGCTCACCGAGGCGAAGCCGGAGCCGCCGGTCGCGTCGACGGCCGCCGCCCGCGCGGCCGCGAGCGGTTCGTCCGGCCGCGGGAACGGCAGTCGGTCGATGACCACCAGCTGGCAGGCGTCACCGGGAACGTCGACACCCTGCCAGAGGGACATCACGCCGAACAGGCAGCTCTCCCGCTGCTCCTTGAACTTGCGGACCAGGATCGGCAGCGTCTCCTCGCCCTGCAGCAGGATCGGCAGGTCGGTCCGTGCCCGGAGCAGCTCGGCCGCCTGCGTCGCCGCGCGCCGGGAGGAGAAGAGTCCGAGGGTACGCCCGCCGAGCGCCTCCACCAGCTTCAGCAGCTCCTCGCCGGCGGCGTCGGGCAGGCCGGAGGCGGCGGGCCGGGGCAGGTGCGCCGCCACATACAGGATGCCCTGTTTCGGATAGTCGAACGGCGACCCGACGTCGAGCGAGCTCCAGCCGTCCCCGGAGGTCGGCGGCGCCTCCGCGCTCAGGCCCGGGCCGGTGCGCGCCGCGGGGACCGCCGGTGCGGCCGGCAGGCCCAGGGACCGGGCGACCGTGTCGAACCGGCCGCCGAGGGTCAGCGTCGCGGAGGTCGCCACCACGGTGCGTTCGTCGTACAGGTTGGTGGCGAGCGTGCCCGCCACCGACAGCGGCGCGACCACCACCGCTCGCCGGCCCGAGCCGAGATCGCTCTTCTCGACCCAGGCCACGTCGAAGTCGGACTCCTCGAGCAGGCGCTGCGTCGTGGTGGACAGGTCGTCCAGGGTGGCCTTGGCCTGCTGCTTGCGGACCGGGTCCGGGTCGTCGGCCTTGATGTCGCCGATCGCCTCCAGCGCGGCGCGGGTCGCGGAGTCGACGAGCAGCAGGGCCTGGTGCAGCAGCGGGGGCAGGCCCGTGGTGAGCCGGCCCGCGGGGATGTCGGCCAGGCCCACGGTCAGCGAGTCGGCCGCCGTCGCCAGCGCCTCGGCGGCGTCCGGGGAGATCAGCGGGCGGGCCCGTTTGGCGGCGCGCTCCACGGCGTCGGGGGTCACCTCCGCCTGGGCCGCCGAGGAGACCCGGTCGGCGAGCTCGTGCGCCTCGTCCACGATGAGCAGCTTGTGCGGCGGGACGATGTTGCGCTCCGCCAGCATGTCGACCGCCAGCAGGCTGTGGTTGGTGACCACGATGTCGGCCTCCCGGGCGCGGACCCGGGACGCCTCCGCGAAGCAGTCGGCGCCGTACGGGCAGCGCGCCGCGCCGACGCAGTCGCGGGCCGGCATGGAGACCTGCCGCCACGCGGTGTCGTCCACCCCCGGGTCCAACTCGTCGCGGTCGCCCGTGGTGGTCTTCTCGGCCCACTCCTGCACGCGCAGGATCTGTTTGCCCAGCCGGCCCGCCTCGCCGAGCCACTGCGTCGTGCGCGCCGGCGCGTCGTCGAAGAGCGTGTCGGTGGGCGCCTCCTCGTCGGCGTGCTCGAGCTTGGCCACGCACAGGTAGTGGTGACGGCCCTTGAGCACCGCGAACGTGGGCCGGCGGCCGAGCACCGGCTCGACCGCGGCGGCGAGGCGCGGCAGGTCGTGCTCGACGAGCTGGTTCTGCAGCGCGAGGGTCGCGGTGGAGACCACGACCGGGCCGTCGACCAGCAGCGCGGGCGTCAGGTACGCCAGGCTCTTGCCGGTGCCCGTGCCGGCCTGGACGAGCAGGTGCTCCCGCTCCTTGACGGCCCGCTCGATCGCCTCGGCCATCTGCTCCTGACCTGGGCGGGAAGCGCCGCCGGGGACCGCGCCGACCGCGGCGGCGAGGAGTTGCTTGGCGGTCGTGGACTTGCGGCGGGACTTGGCGGGGGCGGTCACGACGAAGACCGTACCCGCCACCACCGACGAAACCGTCGCACCGCTAGGGTCTTGTCATGCCGAGTGAGATGGTCCGGGTGGTCTACACCAAGTACGACGGATCCGCTCACCGGGACTATCCGGCCCGCCGCCTCAACGAGGACGACCTGGGCGTCTGGGTCGGCGTGACCCGGGGAACGGCGTCGGTCTACCACGGCCAGCCGTCCGTCGAGCAGATCCCGTTCGTGCTGCTCATCCCGCACAGCGCATGGTGGACCGGCATGTTCAACCCGCCGCCGCGCACCAGCGAGGTCTACTGCGACATCACCACCCCGGCGCGCTGGGAGGGCGACACCGTGCACATCGTCGACCTCGACCTGGACGTCTCCCGCCGCCGGGACACCGGCCTGATCGAGCTGCGCGACGAGGACGAGTTCGAGGACCACCGGGTGCGCTTCGGCTATCCCCCCGAGGTGGTCGCCGAGGCGCACGCCGCTGCGGAGCATCTCGTCGTGGCCCTCGGCGACGGCACCGAGCCGTTCGCTTCGGCGTACCGGAAATGGCTATCGGCCGTCAGTGACTGACCCCAGCTTGGCCGGGTTGAGCTGGTTGTAGACGGCCGTGATGCGGCCGTCGGAGACCGCCACCGACATGACCGTCAGCAGCCGGCGCCCGTCGGCGTAGCGTCCGGTGACGAGCACGCCGGCGTCGCCGTTGACCAGCACCGGTTCCACGGTGAACTCGGGAACCTCGCGGAGCCGCCGGCTGAGGATGCCCACCCAGAAGCGCGCCACCTTGTCGAGCCCGACGACCGCGTTCTGGCCCGCGTTGACCACGCCGCCGCCGTCGCCGATGGAAACCACGTCCGGCGCCAGGACGGCGGCCAGCGCGCGCAGGTCGCCGGAGGACGCCGCGGCGAGGAACGCCTCGAGCACCCGGCGCTGCTCCGCCAGGTCGGCCGTGTGCCGCGCCTGGCCGTCGGAGATCGCCCGGCGACCCCGGGAGGCGTGCTGCCGGGCGGCGGCGACGCTGGTGCCGAGGACGTCCGCGACCTCCTCGAACGGCAGCCCGAACGCGTCGTGCAGCACCACGGAGACGCGCTGCTCGGGGGTCAGCTTCTCCATCACCACGAGCAGGGCGAGGCTCACCTCCTGCTTCTGCGCGATCTTCTCGGCGGGGTCGTCGAGGCGGGACACGAAGGTCTCCGGGAGCCACTGCCCGGGGTACGCCTCCCGCCGCACCCGGGCCGACTTGAGCACGTCGAGGCAGATGCGCCCGGTGGCGGTGGTGAGCCAGCCGCGCAGGTCGCGGATCTCCTCGCCGGCTTCGAGCGCGCGGTGGTAGCGCAGCCACGCCTCCTGGACCGCGTCCTCGGCCTCGGCGCGGCTGCCGAGCATCCGGTACGCGACCGACAGCAGATGCGGACGCTCGGCCTCGAAGTCAGCCGGAGAGGGAGCTGGGAGCGCGGAGGGACCCGGAGACGGCATGGAGGAATTCTCCGCGAGATTGCCCGGCCACCGGTGTCACATGTGACACAGTGGTGAACACTATGGGGGCATTTGGCCCCTTTCGTGTGCCGGGGGAGACGGGGGTAGGACGGTGTCCGACGACGTAGCAACCCTCCTGGGCGGCCTGGCGACGCTCGCCGGGGCCACCGGCGCGGCGACCCTGGGCGTCGCGGTGGCACGGCGGCCGCGGCCGTACCTGCCCGCCGCGCATGCGATCGCCGGCGCCGAGGTGGCCGACCCGCTGCCCGCCGTGCTGCGCCACGGTCTCGCCGGGCTCACCGTGCCGGTCCGGCCGGGTCCGCACGGCGAGTTGTACGTGGGACCCGGCGCGCCGCAACCGGGGCGGACGCTGCGCCGGCTCGTGCTCAACCCGTTGTTCGCGCGGGCTCAGGCCCGGGGCGGGCGGCTGTGCCGTGACCAGCGCGTACCGTTCCGGCTGGTCGTCGAGTTCGCCGGGCCGAACCGGGATGCGGGGGCGTTGCTGCGGGCGTACCGGATGCTCGACCAGCAGTTGCGCGACCATGCGCCGCTGCTCAGCCGTTGTGTGGACGGCAACCTGGAGGCCGGCGCGGTGACGGTCACCGTCACCGGCATCGTCGACGTCCGCGAGCTGCTCGCCGTCCAGACCGAGCGGTACGCCTTCGCCGACGGCTCCTTCGACGACATCGGTTCCGTGGCGGCCCCGCCCACGCTGGTGCCGATGGTCAGCGAGCAGTGGACGCGGCGGTTCGGCTGGGACGGCTGCGAGCCCATCCCGGCTGAGGAGCGGCATCTGCTGCACGCGCTCGTCCGGTCGGCGCACGAGGACGGCCGGGGCGTACGCATCTGCGGGCTGCCGACCGGTTCCCGCCGGGCGCGGCAGGCGATCTGGACCGAGCTGAGCGAGGCCGGCGTCGACGTCATCGCCGACACGGATCACGTGGCGCTGGCCCGGCACCTGCGCAAGCATCCGGTGCGCCGGGTCGCGGTGGCGCCCGCCGTCCGGCGCCCGTCGCCGTCGCCGCGGCGACCGGACGTGACGCAGTCCGTCTGAAAGGTCCGGATAAGCGAGCGTTCAAGGTTAACGGCAAGTGAACGCGCCCTGAACTGCTGCTGAGCAGGGGTAGGCGGGCTCTGCAACCTCCGGACGTGTTACCTAGCATTCCCCGGGAATCCGCCTGACCCGTCCATCCTTCCTCGAACGAGGTTCGTCGTGAAGTTCTCTTTCCGCCCCACCGAGGGCGCCTTCTACGAGCTGTTCACCCGGGCTGCTCAGAACCTCGTCCGGGGCACCGAGCTGCTCAACGAGCTGGCCCTGCCCGGGGTGGACGTGCAGTCCGTCAGCGACCGGCTCACCGACGTCGAGCACGACAGCGACCAGATCACCCACGATCTGTACAAGAAGATCAACTCCACGTTCATCACGCCGTTCGACCGCGAGGACATCTACTCGCTGGGCTCGCTGCTCGACGACGTCATGGACCACCTGGAGGCGGTCGGCAACCTGCTCTACCTGTACGGGCTGACCGAGCTGCCCTCGCTGCCCCGGGAGATGCACGAGCTGGTCAACGTTCTCGACCAGCAGGCCAAGATCACGGCGGACGCGATGCCGAAGCTGAAGTCGATGAAGGGCCTCGAGGAGTACTGGATCGAGATCAACCGGCTGGAGAACGACGGCGACCGGGCGTACCGGATGCTGCTCGTCCGCCTCTTCTCCGGCGAGTACGACGCGCTGACGGTGCTGAAGATGAAGGAGGTGGCCGACGAGCTCGAGGCCGCCTGCGACGCCTTCGAGCACGTGGCGAACACCGTCGAGACCATCACGGTCAAGGAGTCCTGAGCCTTGTCCGCTGAGCTCATAGCGGTGCTCGCGGTGATCATCGCCGCGATGGCCTTCGACTACACCAACGGGTTCCACGACGCGGCGAACGCCATCGCCACCAGCGTCAGCACCCGCGCGCTGACCCCGCGGGTCGCGCTCGCGATGGCCGCCGTCGGCAACTTCATCGGTACGCACTTCGGCGCCGGCGTGGCCAAGACGGTCGGCGACGGCCTGGTCAAGCTCCCGGTCGGCATCCCCAGCCTCGGCGTGGTCTTCGCCGGGGTGGTCGGCGCGATCGCCTGGAACCTCATCACCTGGTACTTCGGCCTGCCGTCGTCCTCGTCGCACGCGCTGTTCGGCGGCCTGGTCGGCGCCACCTTCTTCGCCGCCGACGCGACGATCGAGTGGGGCACCATCATCGAGAAGGTGCTCATCCCGATGGTGGCGTCGCCCTTCGTCGGCTTCCTGCTCGGCTTCGCCGTCATGGTCGCCATCATGTGGTCGTTCCGGCGCGGCCAGCCGGGCAAGCTGAACCGCGGCTTCCGGGTCGCGCAGACGATCTCGGCGGCGTTCATGTCCGTCGGCCACGGCATGCAGGACGCGGCGAAGACGATGGGCATCATCGTGCTGGCCCTGTACACCGGCGGCTTCCAGAGCAGCGCCACGCACATCCCGTGGTGGGTGTTCTGGACCTCGGCGGCGGTGCTGGCGGCGGGCACGTACGCCGGCGGCTGGCGCATCATCCGCACCCTCGGCCGCAAGATCATCGACCTGGGCCCGGCGGAGGGCTTCGCGGCCGAGATGGTGGCCAGCTCGGTGCTGTTCTTCAACGCGCTCGTGCTCAAGGCGCCGATCTCCACCACCCACACGATCACCTCGGCGATCATGGGCGTGGGCTCGACCAAGCGGCTGTCGGCGGTGCGCTGGAACGTGGCGGGCAACATCGTCATCGCCTGGATCACGACGTTCCCGGCGGCGGCGGCCATCTCCTGCGTCGTCTACTTCTGCGTACGGCCCCTCTTCAGCTGACCCGATGAACCCCGCTCTCCGCGTGGAGGGCGGGGTTCATCGCGTTCAGGCCCGAAGGTCGAAGTCGCCGTCCCGCACTCCGCCGACGAATGCGGTCCATTCGGCGTCCGAGAACAGCAGAACCGGTCCGGCCACGTCCTTGCTGTCGCGCACCGCGACGCTGCCGGGAAGGTTCGTCGCGACCTCGACGCATCCGTTGTCACCGGAACGCCGTGACTTCCGAAAGATCGCCGTCTTCAGATCAACTCTCACGATCGTTCAACTCCTTCAAATACTTCTGCAGCAGCTCGGCGGAGTCGGGCCCGGACAGCGCGGCACCGTGTACCGCCTCCCAGACGTCGGAGTAGGCCTCGATCTCGGAAGCCTTGTCCAGGTAGAGCGCGCCGGTCAGATTCTCGCTGTAAACCGTGGGTGGCGGTGCGCTGCCGTTGTGCTCCGGGAAGTCGAGCATTCTGAACGCGCCCGCGATCGAGGCTCGATGCGGGCCGACGCGCCGGTCGAGGACCCGGACGGATACGTTCGGCAGTTGCGTCGCCTGCAGCAGGTGCCATACCTGCCGGCGCATGGTCCCTTCGGGTTCCGGCTCGGCCATGAGCACCGCCTCGCTGATGACGACGTCGACCGCCGGCGGAGCCGGGAAGGAACGGGTGAGCAGCTGCTGCCGGGACTGCTTCAGCTCGATGATCTTCTCGACCTCGTGCTCGGACAGGTCGGGACGTTCGATCCGGACGAAGGCGCCGGTGTACTCGCGGTGCTGCAACAGCCCCGGAACCATGCTCGGGTCGAAGATCCGGATGCGCCGGGCCGCCTGCTCGAGCCCCACGTACGCCTCGAACCACGTGGGAAGGACGTCACCGTACGCATGCCACCACCCTCGTGACCGGGTCTCCCGGGCCAGCCCGACGAACACGCCGCGCATGTCGTCGCGCACTCCGTACGCGTCGCAGAGCGCCTGCACATAGGGCGGCCTGGTGGAGGTGGTTCCCTGCTCGATCCGCCAGATCGTCTGCTCGCTCACGCCGAGCAACGCGGCCGCGTCCTTGAGCTTCACACCGGCCTTCTCCCGTGCGGCGCGCAACCCGATGCCGAGCGTGCGGCGAGGCACTGTCGAGCCGCTACCCTCAACCACCATACTGCGACCGCCTTCCGTCCTGAACGCCGTAGCCTTCCAATCCGGGACCCTCCATCGCGCGATGTGAAAGGTCTACCGCCGACATCAGGCATCGTCAATGATCAACATGCAAATCCACGCTTTGGAACCTTGCATGCCGGTTTCCAGCGCACGACCATCGACGGATCGCGCAGTCACCGGGAGGGCGAGATGGTCACCACAGTCGCTGTCGGAGCGGCATCCGTGCTCGGATTTCTGGCAGGTCTCCTGACCCTGAAGGCCAAAGGCGCCTGGTGCGCGGTCTGCGGCGTCACGAAGGAATGCCCGGACCCGGCCCACCGCGCCTGAACGGTTTCACGACGAACTTGGAGAGCTCAGATGACCGTGCAGATAACTGTTGGGGAAGCTGCCTGCGATGGTGATTCCGATAATGCGCGGGGAGCGGTAACGGTGGCGCTCGCCCGCGGATCGGACGCCGGCCGCGCCGCGATGATCGAATTGGTGACGGCGTCCGGCCACCACCGCTGCGCGGCGAAGCTGACGATTGCTGAGGCCGAGGTGCTGCAGACGGCGCTCGACTCCCTCATTTTCGACGCCGCGATGCGGAACGGCTATGTCAGGGAATTGCCGTAGTCGACGCCGACCTCGGCGCGGATCGTGTCCATCATCGTCATGACGTCGAGCGTGGCCATGTGCGGGACCAGTGGGCTTTCCGGCAGGCCCTCGGCGAGGCAGCGCTGCACCTCGATCGCCTCGAACTGGTAGCCGCGGCCCTCGAACGGCACCTCGACCGTCTCCGCCTTGCCGTCGCGGTGCAATACGAACGACTGCGGCATGAAGAAGCCCTCCGGCAGGTCGATGCGCCCGAGCGTGCCCGTGATCGACGCGGCGTTGCGTGAGGCCCCCGAGATGCTGCAGGTCAGCGCCGCGACCGCACCCGACTCGTAGCCCAGCAGCATGCCGGTCGTCTCGTCCACGCCCTCCGGCGTCAGCCGGGCCCAGCTCTGCACGGTCGCCGGGGTGCCCAGCAGCAGGTGCGCCAGGTGGATCGGGTAGACGCCAAGGTCGAGCAGGGCGCCGCCGCCGAGGGCCGGGTCGCGCAGGCGGTGCGTCGCCTCGAACGGCCCCTGCAGGCCGAAGTCGGCGTGCACCGTGACGACGTCGCCGATCGCGCCGTCGCGGACGAGTTCCTGCACCCGGCGGACGGCCGGGTTGCAGCGCATCCACATGGCCTCCATCAGGAACAACCCGCGGGTGCGCGCCTCCTGGATGAGCTGGGCCGATGTGGCCAGCTCCAGCGTCATCGGCTTCTCGCAGAGCACCGCCTTGCCGCCCTCGAGGCACGCCATCACCCCGGCGTGGTGGTAGGCGTGCGGGGTGGCCACGTACACGACGTCGACGTCCGGGTCGGCGGCCAGCTCGGCCCAGGAGCCGTGGGCCCGGGCGAAACCGTGCCGCTCGGCGAACGCGGCGGCGGTCTCCGGCGTCCGCGAACCCACCGCGGCGAGCTCGGCGCCGGGCACGAGCGGAAGGTCGGATGCGAACGTGGCGGCGATGCCGCCGGTGCCCAGGATGCCCCAGCGCGTGGTCGTCATGATCGCCACGGTATCGCTCCCAGGGCCCGGGGTTGGAAGATGGGAGGGTGAGCCGTGTGATGCCGTTACCGCCCGCCCTGGTGAAGAAGGCCCGCGAGTTCCGCGGCAGCCCGGCTCCGGCACGCGCCGCGGCCACCGTCGTGCTCCTGGATCCCGAGACCCTTGACGTGTACGTCCTCAGGCGCGCGAGCACGATGGTCTTCGGCGGGATGCACGCGTTCCCCGGTGGCCGCGTCGATCCGGACGACCGTCCCGAGACGGTTCGGGGCGACTGGGCCGACCGGCTCGGCGTCCCGGACGAGCAGGCCAGGGCGGTCGTCGGCGCGGCGGCCCGCGAGCTGTTCGAGGAGGCCGGCGTGCTGCTGGCCGGCCCGCTCGACGAGCCGGAACGCACGGTCGGGGACGTGAGCAGCGCCGACTGGGAGGCGGACCGGGCGGCCGTGGCGGCCCGCGAGCTCTCGATGACGGACCTGCTGGCCCGGCGCGGACTGCGGATGCGGGACGACCTGCTGCTGCCGTGGTCGCGGTGGATCACGCCGGAGTTCGAGCCGAAGCGGTTCGACACCTGGTTTTTCGTGGCTCTTCTGCCGCAGGCCCAGACGGCGCGCGACGTGTCCGGTGAGGCCGACACGACCACGTGGATCAGCCCGGCGGCCGCCAACGGCCTGGCCATGCTCCCGCCTACGCGTGTGACACTCGACGAGCTGTCCCCGTACCGAAGGATCGATGATCTCGTGGCAGCGAGCGGGCAGCGGAACGCCGCCGTGCCGATCATGCCCCAGGTGGAGCTGACCGGCGACGGCGGCGCCGTGGTGAGGATCCAGGTTCAGCCGAATCGGCCGGTGATGTAGTCCTCGGTCTTCTTCTGGCCCGGGTTGCTGAAGATCTTCTGCGTGTCGTCGTACTCGATCAGGCGGCCGGGCTCGCCGGTCCGGTCGATCGAGAAGAAGCCGGTCTTGTCGCTGACCCGGGCGGCCTGCTGCATGTTGTGCGTGACGATGATGATCGTGAAGCGGTCCTTCAGCTTGAACATCAGGTCCTCGATCGCCAGCGTCGAGATCGGGTCGAGCGCCGAGCAGGGCTCGTCCATCAGCACGACCTGCGGCTCGACCGCGATGGTACGGGCGATGCAGAGCCGCTGCTGCTGACCGCCGGACAGCCCCGCGCCGGGCCGGTTCAGCCGGTCCTTCACCTCGTCCCAGAGGTTCGCGGACTTCAGCGACTTCTCGGCCGCCTCGTCCAGCACCGCCTTCTTGCGAACCCCGTTGAGCTTCAGGCCGGCGACCACGTTCTCGTAGATGCTCATCGTCGGGAACGGGTTGGGGCGCTGGAACACCATGCCGATCATCCGGCGTACGGCGGTGACGTCCACGTCCGCGTCGTAGATGTTCTGGTCGTCGATGGTCAGCCGGCCCTCGATGCGGGCGCCCGGCAGCACCTCGTGCATGCGGTTGATCGACCGCAGGAACGTCGACTTGCCGCAGCCGGACGGGCCGATCAGGGCGGTGATCGTCTTCGGCTCGACGGTCATCGAGATGCCGTCGATCGCCTTGAACGAGCCGTAGTAGGACGAGACGTTGCTCGCCTCGATGCGCTTGGCCATGGGGGACACCTCTTACCTGGCGGACAGTCGGTTGCGGCGGGCGAGCAGCTTCGCTGCGATGGTCAGGAGCAGGACCAGGGCGACGAGCGTCAGCGCCGCCGTCCAGGCGCGGTCCGGCGCGTACTTCGACGCGTCGCCGGCCTGCTGGTAGACGAAGAGCGACAGCGACGACTGGTTGCCGTTGAACGGGTCCATGTTGATCGCGGCGGCGCCGCCGGCCACGAGCAGCACGGGCGCGGTCTCGCCGGCGGCGCGGGCCACGGCGAGCATGATGCCGGTGACGATGCCGGGCAGGGCGGTCGGCAGGACCACCTTCAAGATCGTCTTCCACTGCGGTACGCCCAGCGCGTACGCACCCTCGCGCAGCGGGCCGGGCACGAGCCGCAGCATCTCCTCGGTGGACCGCACGATCGTCGGCAGCATCAGCACCGTGAGAGCCAGCGATGCGGCGAAGCCGGAGAACCGGGGTGTGCCGTTGTTGAACCACGGGCTGACGATGAGCACCCAGAACGCCAGCACGAACAGGCCGGCCACGATCGACGGGATGCCCGTCATGACGTCGACGAAGAAGCGGACCGTCAGGGCGAACTTGCCGCGGCCGTACTCGACGAGGTAGATCGCGCCCAGCACACCCAGCGGCACCGCCATCAGCGTGGCGAGCCCGACCTGCTCCAGCGTGCCGACGATCGCGTGGTACGCCCCGCCGTTCGGGTCCCGCGCGCCGATGTTGTTCATCGAGCTGCCGAAGAAGTCGCCGTCGAGGCGGGCGGCGCCCTTGGAGACCAGCGTCCAGACCACGGACGCCAGCGGGAGGATCGCCAGCACGCAGGCGGAGTAGATCGCGGTGCGCCACATGCGGTTGCGCGCCGACCGCCGGCCCTCGACCCGGCTCGCGCCGACGTAGAGGCCGACGAGGTACAGGGCGGCGCCGAGGACGAGGACGAGCACCCAGTTGCCGATGCCGAGGCCGTACACGACGGCGGCGGAAAGCAGCAGGGCGACGACCGCGATGCCGAGGTCAGCGGCGACCGGCAGCTTGCGGGACCGGATGTGGTCCGGCGTCATCACGACGCCCGGGGTTTCTCTTTCCAGCAGACTCATACTGTGCTCCACTTCGGCATGCCGGCCTGGCCCTGCACTCGCACGCTGGCTTCGGTGCAGGCCGTCATGCTGTGCTTGACGGGCATGCCGGCCTGGCCCTGCACTCGCACGCTGGCTTCGGTGCAGGCCGTCATGCCGCACTGTCCCGGAACTCGCGGCGGCGGTAGATGATCGCCCGCGCGGCCATGTTGACGACCAGGGTGATGGCGAAGAGCAGGAGGCCCGAGGCGATCAGCGCGCCGCGGCCGGTGGCGTTCGCCTCGCCGAAGGTGTTGGCGATGTTCGCGGCGATCGAGTTGCCGCCGCTCTCGATCACGTTGAACGAGATCACGAACGTGGTGCCCAGGGTCAGGGCCAGGGCGATGGTCTCGCCGAGCGCGCGGCCCAGGCCGAGCATCACCGCGGCGAGGACGCCGGGCTTGCCGTACGGCAGCACCGCCGTGCGGATCATCTCCCACTTCGTGGCGCCCAGCGCGAGGGCCGCCTCCTCGTTCATCCCGGGCGTCTGCTGGAACACCTCGCGCGACAGCGAGGTGACGATCGGCAGCACCATGATCGCCAGGACCAGGCTGCCCAGCAGGATCGACCGGCCGAACGGCCCGTCCCCGCCGAAGATCGGCAGCCACCCGAAGTACTCGTTGAGCCAGACCGAGAAGCTCTTCACCGGCTCGGAGAAGACGTCGCGGCCCCACAGGCCGAACACCACGCTGGGTACGGCCGCGAGCAGGTCGATGACGAAGCCGAGCGGCGTGGCCAGCCGCTTCGGCGCGTAGTGGGACAGGAAGAGCGCGATGCCCAGGGCGATGGGTACCGCGACGATCAGCGCGATGACCGAGGTCAGCACGGTGCCGAAGGCGAGGGCGGCGATGCCGAACCGCGGCTGGGTCTCGTTCGGGAACCAGGCCTTGTAGGTCAGGAAGTTCTCGGTGTTCGCGTCCAGCGCGGGTACGGCCTTCGAGACCAGGAAGATCGCGATGGCCACGATGATGACGAGCACCATCGCGCCGGCCGCTGTGCTGAGCCCGCGGAAGCCGGTCTCCATGGAGAACCGGGCCTTCGTGGGGAGCGCGCCCCCGCCGCCCAACGGCGGCCGGTCATCGGGAGGGATCGGCGACACGCCGTTGCCGGCGGGCCGGGAGTGACGTGCCGTCACAGCCGGTCCGCCGGCGCTGGTGCTCGCCGAGCGGGAGGGATAGTCGCCCATTCGCTCGCTCGCTGTCGTCTAGAAGGGGGATCTCTCGGGGGGACCTGGGTCAGGAGATCTTCGCGACCGAGGCCGCGACCTTGCTCCGGACCGACTCGGGCAGCGGGGCGTAGCCCAGCTCACCCAGCGCCGACTGGCCGCCGGTGCTCGAGGTGTAGGTCAGGAAACCCTTGATCGCCGCGGCCTTCGCGCTGCCCTTGCTGCAGGCGATCTCGTACGTGACCAGCACGATCGGGTACGCGCCGGCCTCGGTCGTGGCGTAGTCGATGTCGAGCGCGACGTCGTCGCCGGTGCCCTTGACCTTGGCGCCCGCGATGGTCTTGCCGGCGCTCTCGCCGGTCAGCTCGGTGAACTCACCCGCGCCGTTCTTGATCTTCGCCTTCTTCAGGTCGCTGTTCTCGGCGAAGGAGAGCTCGACGTAGGCGATCGTGCCGGCGGTGCTCTTCACCAGCGAGGCGACGCCGTCGGACTTGTTGGCGCCGGTGCCGCCCGGGGCCTTCCACGCCTTGGCGTGGTCGTACGACCAGTCACTGGCGGCGCTCTTGCTCAGGTACTTGGTGAAGTTGTCGGTCGTGCCGGACTCGTCCGAGCGGTGCACGGCCTGGATCGCGGCGTCCGGCAGCTTCGCGCCCGAGTTCTCGGCGGCGATGGCCGGGTCGTTCCACTTCTTGATCTTGCCCGAGAAGATCTTCGCCAGCGTCGGGGCGGAGAACTGGAGGTTGTCCGCGCCGTCGACGTTGTAGACGATCGCGATCGGGCCGACCACCATCGGGAGGTTGAGCGCCTGGCCGCCGGGGCACTTGGCGTTCGCCTGCGGCTGCTCCTCCTCCTTGAGGGCGGAGTCCGAACCGACGAAGTCGGCGGTGCCGGCGATGAACGCCTGGATGCCCGCGCCGGAGCCGGTCGACTCGTAGCCGATCTGCGCGCCCGAGCACTGGCCCTGGTACGTCTTGATCCACTCGTCCATCGCGTTCTTCTGCGCGGATGAGCCCTGCGCGGTCAGCTGGCCCGTGGCGCAGCTGCCGCTCGCGGCGGAGGCGCCACCGGCGGCGGGCGAGTCGGTGTTGTCAGAGCCGCACGCGGTCAGCGCGAAGGCGGCGGTCATGGCAATGCCGGCAACGTAGTACCGCTGGAGCTTCACGGTTTTCCCTTCGAATGATCGGCCGAACTCTCATCGGCACACCCGGAAAGCTAGGAGGGCCAGGTGACCGGCTCCCCGGGCCTACATGAACGAAGGGTGAACGGTTCGACCCCGGCTCGTTGCCTTTGGCTGAGGAGGGGTTGTCCGTTGAGTGAACCGCGACGCGACTGGGCGGATTGTCCGTCAGTATCCGTTAACCTGCGACGCTTCGACGTGGCGCGCGCCACTGGCCCGGGACAGGCATATAGCTGCATAATACAGCTATAACCATCACCCCGGGAGATCGCTCCATGACCGCACCGCACGGCCACAAGCCGGCCACCAACCCGTTCAAACAGCCCCGAGCCGTCTGGGCGGTGGCGTTCGCCTGCGTCATCTCGTTCATGGGCATCGGGCTCGTCGACCCGATCCTGCCCGCGCTGGCGAAGGACCTGCACGCGTCGCCGAGCCAGGTCTCCCTGCTGTTCACCAGCTACCTGGTCGTGACGGCGGTCGCGATGCTCGTGGCCGGCGCCGTCGCCAGCCGGATCGGCCCCAAGCGCACGCTCATCGTCGGGCTGCTGATCATCGTGGTCTTCGCCGCGCTGGCCGGCACCTCCGACACCGTCGGGCAGATCGTCGGCTTCCGGGCCGGCTGGGGGCTCGGCAACGCGCTGTTCATCGCCACCAGCCTCGCGGTCATCGTGGCGTCGGCGACCAGCGGCTTCGCCGGCGCGATCATCCTCTACGAGACCGCGCTGGGCCTCGGCATCGCGGTCGGCCCGCTGCTCGGCGGCGAGCTCGGCAGCATCAGCTGGCGGGGCCCGTTCTTCGGCGTCGCGGTGCTGATGGCGATCGCGATGGTCGCCACGATCGCCTTCGTCCCGGCGCTGCCCAAGCCGGCCCGGCCCACCTCGGTGGCCGCCCCGCTCCAGGCGCTGCGCCACCGCGGCCTGCTCACCATGGGCATCATGGCGCTGCTCTACAACTGGGGCTTCTTCACGATGCTCGGCTACGCGCCGTACCCGATGGAGCTGGACGCCCACAAGCTCGGGCTGGTCTTCACCGGCTGGGGCCTGCTCGTCGCGATCTTCAGCGTCTTCGTCGCGCCGCGGCTGCAGGCGCGCTTCGGCACCGCCCCGGTCCTCTACGCGAACATGGCGGCGCTCGCCGTGGTCATGGTGGTGATCGCGGCCGGCGTGACCACCCCCGCCACCGTCATCACCGCGGTGATCGTCAGCGGCGCGTTCATCGGCATCAACAACACGCTCACCACCCAGGCGGTCATGCTGGTCGCGCCGGTCGAACGCCCGGTGGCCTCGTCGGCGTACGGCTTCGTCCGCTTCATCGGCGGCGGGCTGGCCCCGTACGCGGCCGGCAGGCTGGCGGACGCCCTCGACCTCAGCGTGCCGTTCTACGTCGGCGGCGTGGCGTTCCTGCTGGCGATCCCGGTGCTGGCGACCGGCCACAAGCTGGTGGCGGCCGCCGAGTCGGGCACGGCTCCCGCGGCGCTGGAGCCCGTCGGGCTGGCCACGGCGCCCGGCTCGCGCCCGGTGGTCGTTGCGGTCGGCGCCACCCCGGACGCCGGCGGGATCGTCGACGCGGCCGCGGCCATCGCCCGCGACCAGGGCAGCCCGCTCGAGGTCGTCCGGGTCCGCGAGACCGTGGTGATCGAGGAGCTCGCCATCGAGCCCGAGGACGGGGAGGACGCCCGCGCTGCGGTCCGCGCGCACCTCGACCGGCTCGCGGCACAGGGCATCGCGGCGACCGGGCTCGTGCTGACCAGCGTCGGCGACCACGCGGCGGCCGGCCGGGTGCTGGCCCAGCACGCCGAGGACGTCGCCGCGCGCGCTGTCGCGGTGGGACGGTCCCCGCGCGGGCCCGCCGCCCAGTTCGCCGACGGCAGCTTCACCGCGGCCCTGACTCACGCCGCCGCGTGCACGGTGGTGCTCGTCCGGCCGGAGGAAGAGCCGTACACGCTGACCGCGGCGACGCTGCACGAGCTGCGGGGCGTGTAGTGCCGGGCAGGTCTGAGGTCGGTCAGGCGGGGCGCTGGTACTGCACGTCGGTCGAGTAGATGTCGAAGCCGAGGCGGCGGTAGAGGGCGACGGCCGCGGTGTTCGACTCGTCCACATAGAGCAGGGCGTCGCGCAGGCCCTGCGAGGCGAGGTGGCGCAGGCCGGCCACGCTCAGCGCCGCGCCGAGCCCGCGGCGGTGGCCGCCCGGGTCGACGCCGAGCACGTAGATCTCGCCGAGGGCCGGCTCGTCGCCCTCCGGCGGGTGCACCTTGGTCCAGTGGAAGCCGGCCAGCCGGTCGTCCGGGTCCACGGCGAGCAGGAAGCCGGCCGGGTCGAACCACGGCTCGGCGAAGCGCAGCCGCAGGTCGTCGGCGGTCCAGCGGCCCTGCTCGGGGTGGTGCGCGAAGGCCCGGGAGTTGACGCCCAGCCAGGCCTCGTCGTCCGCGCCCGGCACGAACGCGCGCAGCGAGAGCCCGTCCGGCAGTGGCACATCCGGCAGGTCGGCGAGCGGGCGGCGCATCTGCCAGAGCACGCGGGCGCGGGTGAAGCCGTTGCGCTCCGCGAAGGCCCGGGCGGCCGGCTCGTCGCCGTGCGCCCAGAACTGCAGGTCGCCGGTGCCCGCCGCGGCGAGCAGCGCGGTGCCGTGACCGCGCAGGCGGTGCTTCGGGTGCACGACCAGTTCGCCGGACGACCCGGCGAGGTACGCGTACCCGGCGAGCTCACCCCCGTCGGCGCGCGAGAGCAGGTGGCGGTGGGCAGTGCCGCGCAGGCCCAGGACGCCGTCCTCGGACAGCGGAGACACGCCGTCGGCCTCGTCCGCCGCGGCGGCCAGCGCGAGCACGTCGGCCACCTCGGCGGAGGTCAGCCGGTCCGAGGACCGGACGTCCGTCATCTGCGGCGGCTCAGACCGGCAGCGAGACGGGCTCGTTGTCGGGGAGCTGGCGGCCGGACGGCGGGACCACGAACTTGTAGCCCACCTGGCGCACGGTGCCGATCATCGACTCGTACTCCGAGCCGAGCTTGGCGCGCAGCCGCCGCACGTGCACGTCGACCGTGCGCGTGCCGCCGAAGTAGTCGTAGCCCCAGACCTCGCGCAGCAGCTGGTCGCGGGTGAAAACCCGGCCGGGGTGCTGGGCGAGGAACTTGAGCAGCTCGAACTCCTTGTACGTGAGGTCGAGCGGGCGGCCCTTGAGCTTGGCCGCGTACGTGTCCGGGTCGATCATGAGCTCGCCGGCGCGGATGGAGCCGCCCGCACCCGCCGTGGCGTTCGACAGCCGGCCGACGCCCAGGCGCAGCCGGGCCTCGACCTCGGCCGGACCGGCGCTGGCCAGGATGACGTCGTCGACGCCCCAGTCGGCGTTGAGCGCGATCAGGCCCGCCTCGGTCACCACTGCGACCAGCGGCACGCCGATGCCGGTGGCGTGCAGCATGCGGCAGGTGGCCCGGGCTTCGGAGAGCTCCGAACGGGCGTCGACGAGCACGGCGTCCGGGCTCGGCCCGGAAACCAGAGTGCGTACGTCGCGGGGCGCCGTACGCACGGTGTGGGGCAGCAGGTCCAGCGCGGGAAGCACGGCGGAGGGTTCGCCGGCACGCGTCGTCACCAACAGGAGGATTTCCACACTCACCTCGATCCTCGCGGCACGGGGCCGCTCGGGTGACCCGGTCTGCGCGGCACAGCTGGCGAGCAGCCGAGAACTGCGCAACCGGAGGGTCTCGTCCCGGCGTCACCGACGGGTGGGCTGCGCATACCTTAACCGATGCATCTGCTCGAAAGCCCTCTCCGGATCATCGAGTGATGTGATGAACGCCCTCGAGGTGACCGAACGGCCGAGTCGTGACCATCCGTTCACCCGACCGTCGCACGCGAAGAACCTCGGGCGGCGATGGGGACGTGGCGGCCCGGGTCTGGCACCATCGCAGGCGTGTTGCCCTCCAGCCCGCGTGACCGTGACTCCTGGGACGAAGACGTCTCCCGGGAGATCGCGCGTGCCGCGCCCGCCCGGTCGTCCTCGGGCTTCTACGCGGGCGCGCCGGAGAAGGACCCGGTGACCGTACGCCCGATCGAGGACGCGGACGACGAGCACGAGGAGGAGATCCCGGTCGCCCCGGTCCGCCGCCAGTTGTCGGTGGCGATCGCCGGCTTCTCGGTGCTGCTGGGCGCGGGCCTGATCCTGGGCGCACAGACGTCCGGCCCGGATGCGCGGCTGCCGTACGCGATCGTGCTGTTCGGAGTGCAGCTGCTGTACATCCTGGCGTTCACGATGGCGGTGCGGCCCCCGGCGGCCGGAACCGTCGCCGGGGTCTGCGTGGTGGCCGGCGCCGTCGCCGACCGGATGGCGGTGACCACCGAGCCGGCCGCGCTCCTGCCGCTGGTGTACGTGCTGGCCGCCGCCTATGCGGCCGCGCTGATAGGGCAGACCGTCCGGGCCGCCGACCGGGCCCGCCTGCGCGACTCGCTCGGCGGCACGTTCCTCGTCGTGCTCGGCGTGGTGTCGTTCGCCCTGCCGATCCTGCTGACCAGGAAGCCCGTCGGCACCCAGGCGCTGCTGGTCTGTCTCACCGCGGTCGGCGTCTCGCTGATGGTCGCGCACCTGATCGACGCGGTGTGGCCCAAGCCGCGGATCGCGCCGCAGGTGCCGCGCGGCGCCACCGGCATCATCGTCGGCGCGATGCTCGGCACGCTCGCCGCCGCCGCGCTGGGCAGCGTGCTGGTGCTGCCGTTCACGCCGGCCAAGGGCGCGGTGCTCGGCCTCGTCGTCGCGGTCATCGCCGGCCTGGTCGACCTCGCCGTGAACTACTCCGAGGCCGGGCGCAGCATGGCCGGCGAGGCGCCCACCCTGTGGGTCGCCCGGCACATGCAGGGCCCGCTCGGCGCCTTCGGCCTGAGCCTGCCGGCCACGTACGCCCTGACAGTTCTCTACCTGTCCTGAGCAAGTGTCCCGGCACCTGGCAGTGGGCATATACCGTGCCCAGTCCCGCGACGGCGGCAACAAGGAGGACCGGTGGCAGAGGTGTACGGGTCGGCGCGCCCACGCAAGCGCTGGGGGAGGCGTCTTCTGATCACCCTGCTGGTTCTGCTGATCATCGCCGGTGTGCTGCTCGTCGTGGCGGACCGGGTGGCCGCCTCGTACGCGGAGCGTGCCATCGGTGATCGCGTCGCCCAGGAGGTCGCCGATCAGAAGGCCACGTCCGAGAAGCCGGACGTCACCGTCGAGGGCGTGCCGTTCCTGACCCAGGTGCTCGACGGGAAGTACCAGGAGATCCAGATCCGGCTGAAGAACTTCTCCGGGCCGGTGGCCGCCGACAAGACGATCAAGATGCCGCTGCTGGACATCCACGCCCGGGACGTCACCGCGCCGCTGGACACGATCCGCAGCGGCAACGGCGACATCGTGGCCGGCACGGTGACCGGCGCCGGGACCATCGACTACCCGACGCTGGCCGACCTCATCGGCCAGCAGGGGTTGAAGGTCACGGAGAAGGACGGGAAGCTCGTCGGCTCCGCGCCGATCCAGGCGCTCGGCCAGACCTGGAACGTCTCCGGCACGGCGAACCTCGAGCTCAAGGACGGCGTCGTGCAGGTGCGCTTCGCCGACGTGACCGCCGACGGCCTGCCCAACGTGCCGCTGGTACGCAACCTCGTCGACAACTACGTCAAGCGACTCGCGTACGACCTGAAGGTCCCGGCGCTGCCGCTGGGGCTCAAGGTGCAGAAGGTGGAGCCGCGGCCGGAGGGGCTCGTGGTGACCGCCGGCGCGAGCGACGTACCGCTCAACTCGGGCGGCCTGTGACAGCCGACTCCTTCCCGGATGGTGGTCGGCAGTGTTCCGGCCCCTGGAACCGCTGGTAGGGTCGCTTCCCATGAGCCTGTTGCTCACCAAGAGGCGCGCGGTCGACCTGTGCCGCGTGGCCGCCTGCCTGTGTCGCCCTGTCGTCTGACGGGGCCATCCGGCATTTCCTTCGCCCGGCAGTGGCGCCGTACGCAAAGCGTGATCCGTTTTATCGGGTCGGCGCGCGTGCGACCTCTTCACCTCCCGCGCGTCGACTCACCCCCATCTCTCACCTGACAAGGGAGTAATGCGATGAGTCGCGACACCGCACTCGTCTCTGCCGACTGGGCCGAGAAGAACCTGGACACCCCGGGTGTCGTCTTCGTCGAGGTCGACGAGGACACCACCGCCTACGACGGCGGGCACATCCCGGGCGCCATCAAGCTCGACTGGAAGAAGGACCTGCAGGACCCGGTGCGCCGGGACTTCGTGAACCAGGAGCAGTTCTCCGCGCTCCTGTCCGAGCGGGGCATCTCGAACGACGACACCGTCATCCTGTACGGCGGCAACAACAACTGGTTCGCGGCGTACGCGTACTGGTACTTCAAGCTGTACGGCCACGGCGACGTGAAGCTGCTCGACGGCGGCCGTAAGAAGTGGGAGCTCGACGCCCGCCCGTACTCGAAGGACCTGCCGCAGCGCGCCGCCACGCAGTACCAGGCCAAGGAGCCCGACCTGTCGATCCGCGCCTTCCGCGACGAGGTCGTGCAGGCCATCGGCGTGAAGAACCTGGTCGACGTGCGCAGCCCCGACGAGTTCGCGGGCCGCCTGCTCGCCCCGGCGCACCTGCCGCAGGAGCAGTCGCAGCGCGCGGGCCACATCCCCACGGCGATCAGCGTGCCGTGGAGCAAGGCCGCGAACGAGGACGGCACCTTCAAGTCGGACGAGGAGCTCGCCAAGATCTACGGCGACGCCGGCCTCGACGGCGGCAAGGACACGATCGCGTACTGCCGCATCGGCGAGCGTTCCTCGCACACGTGGTTCGTGCTCAAGGAGCTGCTCGGCCAGGAGAACGTGAAGAACTACGACGGTTCGTGGACCGAGTACGGCTCGCTCATCGGCGTGCCGATCGCGCTCGGCGACGAGCCCGGAAAGGCGTGATCGCGATGACCACCCCCCACATCGCGGACGGCTGCGCCGCGCCCGACCAGTCGGCTCCCATCCCGGCCAGCGTCGACCTCGAGAAGGAAACCGTGATCACCGGCGTCGTCACCACCGCCGAGGGTGACGCCGTGGGCGGCGCGTACGTCCGCCTCCTCGACTCGTCCGGCGAGTTCACCGCGGAGGTGGTGACGTCCCCCGAGGGCGTCTTCCGCTTCTTTGCGGCGCCGGGCTCGTGGACGCTGCGCGCCCTGTCCCGCCACGGCAACGGCGACCTCGCCGTCGACGCCACCCGCGGCGTCAACGAGGTCGGCCTGAACGTGGCAGCTGCCTGACCCACGCTCTGTTGAAACGAAGGGCGGGACCGTGCGGTCCCGCCCTTCGTGCTGTCTGTGACCCGCATGCGAGCATGGCTGCCGTGAGCCTGCCCGCACCTCCCGCGTACGCGCCCCCGCCCCCGCCCGAGCGGCGCCCGACGCGGTGGTGGCTCGTGGCGGTCGTCGCGGCCTGGGCGCTCGTGCTCGCGGGGCTGGCGGTGTGGTCGGTACGCAACGATCCGCCGACCGTCCCCGAGCAGCGGGACCTCGGCCAGGCGCTGCCGGTGCTGCACCGGACCGCCGGTGTCGTGGTCGCTGCGGCGGACGGGCCGGACCGGGTGATCGTCATCGGCGCGGTGACCCTGGACCGCGACTGCGCGCTCACCCCGGTGCGTGAGGGCGTGGAGGCCGCCCAGGAGGTGACCGTACGGGTGCGTCCCGACGAGGCGTTCGGCGTGCTCGACTCGATCGCGCGGGCGCTGCCGGGGGCGTACCGGCCGGCGATCCGGCACAACGCCGAGGACACCCGGCAGGTGCTGCGCGCCGACGCGGGCGAGTTCGTCGGGGTGGAAGCGGAGGTCGATGCGACCGCCACGTCGTTCGCCCTGCGGATCTCGACCGGCTGCCGTCCCGGCTCCGCGCCCGAGGAGCCGCCGGGGCCGGTCGCGCGGCCGCCGGCGGCCTTCGTCGCGGCGAGCAAGGCGCTGGGCGGCGACGGCACGGCCACCGGTGTGTCGGTCACGTGCCCCGACGGGCGGACCGCGACGACGGCGACCGCGGGTGACCTGGCGGCGCCGAAGGACCTCGGGCGTGCGCTGCGCGACGTGGTGGGCGGTGCGCTGGTGATCCAGGCGGAACCGCACGCGTGGGCGTACCGGGCCGGCGAGGTCTCGGTGCTGGTCAGCGACGGCGACGGGACCGCACGGGTCAGCGCGACCGCGAGCTGTCGCTAGTAGACGAGCGCTTGGGCGCCGTCCGACATGATCTCCTCGACGAAGACCGCCGCGCCCGCGATGCGGATCTTCGGGAGCACGTCGTCCGGGCCGATGTCCCGTCGGGCCGCGCACTGCGTGCACAACGTCACCCGGCCGGCCTCCAGCAGCAGCTCGAGCAGGTCCGGCAGCGGGGCCGCGTGCGGCAGCTCGAACCCGGCCGCGCGGCCGGGCAGGGCGAACCACGCCGACTCGCCCGTGAGCCAGAACGACACCGGCACGCCGGACGACACGGCCGTGCTCGCCACGGTGAACGCCTGCGAGCAGCGCTCCGGGGCGTCGGCTCCGGCGGTGGTCTTGACGACGAGAAGGCGGGCCATGGCGGTCAGCATAGGATGGCTCCGTCATGGTTACGGAGATCGGGTACGTGAGCCTGCTGGTCGCCGGTCTGGGCGGGCTGGCCGGCGGGTTGGGCTATCTGGCGATGCGCATTGCAAGGGGACGATGGTGAGCAGCGATACCGAGAACCCGTTGGGACCGCCGCCCTGGCTGAACGCCCCGCCGGTCGGTGAGTACCCGTACGAGGACACTCACGACCTGCGCCGGGGCCCCGACCTGCACCCCGCGCTGCTCGGGCTGCTCCCGTTCATCGGGCTGTGGCGCGGCCGCGGGCAGGGTGGCTTCCCGGAGCCCGAGGACTTCAACTTCGCGCAGGAGGTCCGGATCAGCCACGACGGGCGGCCGTTCCTCGCGTACGAGTCCCGCATCTGGCGTCTCGACGACGACTCGCAGCCGACCGGCATGGCCGACCGCGAGGTGGGTTTCTGGCGCCCGGTGCTCAACGCGGACGGGCGTCCCACCGACGAGATGGAAGCGACGCTGACCACCCAGCAGGGCTTCATCGAGATCTACGAGGGCGAGGCCACCGGCACCCGGCTGGAGATGGCCACGGCCGGCGTCGGGCACACCGCCACGGGCCTCGCGGTCACCGGCGGCCACCGCCTCTACGGCATCGTCGAGGGCGCGCTGCTCTACGCCCAGGAGATGTCGGCCAACGGCGAGACGCTCAAGCCGCACCTGTCGGCGCGGCTGCTGCGGGTGGGCGGCTGAAGCCCAGGAGGTCCTGCAGGCGCGGCGTCCAGGGCGACGCCGCGCGGGGTACGCCGTCCAGCGAGCGCACCTCGGCCGGCCCGCGCAGCGAGCTGGCCAGCCATATCGCCTCCACGTCCGACAGCTGTGCTGCGGTGATCATCCGCTCCTCGGCGCGCAGGCCCAGCTCGCCGGCGCGTCCGAGCAGGTGCGCGGCTGTCGTGCCGGGCAGGATGCCGGACGATCCCGGCGGCACGGTGCACAGCGTGCCGCCGTCGAGCCACACCAGACTCGCCGTGGGCGCCTCCAGAGCGTGACCCTCGCGGAGCCACAGCAGGTCATCGGCGCCCTGGGTGACCGCCCAGCGCTTCGCCGCCAGGTTCTCGGCGTAGGAGAGCGTCTTGGCGGCGGAGAGGGACCAGGGCGTCCGGGGGCCCACGTCGTGGGTGATCAGGCGGATGCCGTCACGGCGTTCGAGCCGGATCGCCTCCGGCACCGGGGACACGGTCGCGAACGAGGTCGACGGCGTGACCACCAGCCGCAGCGCGCCGTCCTCGTGGGTCAGTCCGTGCGCCAGGCCCCCCACCTGCTCGGGGACGTCGATGCCGAGCATGCCGGCGGAGTGTCGCAGGCGGGCCAGGTGGGCGTCGAGCAGCCAGGCGCCGGTGGGGCGCAGGTGCACGGTCTCGAAGACGCCCTCGCCGTACAGCAGGCCGCGGTCGGCGTGGGTCAGCTCCCCTGAGCCCGGGATCACCATGATGGGCGCGTTCACGCGACGGAGGGTATAGCGGCGCGAACTATGCTCGTAACGTGTCCGCCACATCCCTTGCCGAGATGCTCCGGGAGCGCGGCCTGCGACTGACGCCGCAGCGCCAGCTGATCCTGGAGGCGGTCCATGAGCTCGGCCACGCCACGCCCGAGCGCATCCACCAGACCGTGCGGGAACGCGCCGCCGGCGTCAACATCACCACCGTCTACCGCACCCTCGAGCTGCTCGAGGACCTGAGCCTCGTCAGCCACACCCACCTGTCGCACGGCTCGCCGACGTACCACGCCGCGGGCGAGGACCAGCACGTGCACCTCGTCTGCCGCACCTGCGGCTCCGTCGACGAGGTCGACCCCGCCATCATGCTGCCGGTCACCGAGCGCCTGCGCGACGAGCGCGACTTCCGGGTCGACGTCGGTCACGTCTCGCTGTTCGGTGTCTGCGGCGGCTGCAAGGAGCAAGCATGACCACGGTCCTCATCGAGGAGCTCGACCCGCAGTCCGCGGACGCCGGCGTTCCCGCGCACTACGGCGACCCCATGCGCGAGCAGCGCACGCTGGAGACCACGGCCGGGCTCGTCGACCGCTCCCACCGCGACGTCATCGCGGTCCCGGGCGAGGAACGGGCGAGCTGGCTGCACACGCTGACCACCCAGCACCTCACCGATCTGCGCGCCGGGCAGGGCAGTGAGCTGCTCGTGCTCTCCCCGAACGGCCACGTCGAGCAGCACGCGCTGATCGCCGAGGACGGCACCACCGCCTGGCTGGACACCGAGCCGGGCGCGGGCGAGGGCCTGCTGAAGTACCTCGAGATGATGCGCTTCTTCACGCGCGTCGAGCCACGGGACGCCACCGCCGAGACCGCGGTGCTCTCGATCGTCGGGCCGGACGCCCCGGCGACCGTCGCGCGCCTGCTCGACGTCGAGCTGTCGGCGCCCCGGATCTTCGACGTGCCGGGTCCGAAGTTCGCCGCGGGTTCCGTACCGGCCGGGCCGACCGCGCTCTACGACGTCCGGTTCTTCGAGGGCGGGCTCGCCCGGCGGGTCCCGCTCGGCGTCGACCTGCTCGTGCCCCGAGCTCGCCTCGACGCCGTGCTCGACCGGCTGGGCGACGTACCCCGGGCGGGGTTGTGGGCCTATGAGGCCGTGCGCGTCGCGCATCGCATCCCGCGGCTCGGGTGGGAGACCGACCACCGCACGATCCCGGCCGAGGCGGGGTTCATCGCGCCGGCCGTGCACCTGGACAAGGGCTGCTACCGGGGGCAGGAGACCGTCGCCCGCGTGCACCACCTCGGCCGCCCGCCGCGCCGGCTCGTGCTGCTGCACCTCGACGGCGTGGCGACCGACCAGCCGCCGGCCAAGGGCACGCCCGTCACGCTGGACGGGCGCGAGGTCGGGTTCGTCGGCACCGCGGTCCGCCACCACGAGCTGGGGATGATCGCGCTGGCCGTGCTCAAGCGGAACGTCGCCGACGACGCCCGCCTCATCGTGGGTGAGTCCGCGGCCGCCATCGACGTGGGCTGAGGCCTGGGCACCTGAACGTTCGCTCATGGCAGGATCTCGGTTATGACCGGGACCCTGATCACCGTCGCGCCCACCGGCGCGGAGAACGCCAAGGCGGCCGTACCGGCGCTGCCCGTGACGATCGACGAGCTCGTGGCCACCGCCAAGGAGTGCGAGGCGCTGGGCGCCGCGATCATCCACGTCCACATCCGTGACGACGCCGCCGAGCCGACGCTGGACCAGGGCCGGCTGCGCGACACGGTGGCCGCCCTGCGGCAGTCGACGGACCTGATCGTCCAGCTCTCCTCGGGCGGCGCGGTGACCGACCCCGAGGCGGACCGGCTCGCGGTGCTCGACGCCGGCCCGGAGATGGCCTCCTGCACGATGGGTACGGTCAACTTCGGCGACGGCGTGTTCATGAACCGCTGGGAGTTCATCGTCGACCTGCACACCCGGA
Organism: Nucisporomicrobium flavum; assembly: GCF_016464385.1. Lineage (GTDB taxonomy): Bacteria > Actinomycetota > Actinomycetes > Mycobacteriales > Micromonosporaceae > Actinoplanes > Actinoplanes flavus_A. Next base: position 342,027 of record NZ_JADMLH010000002.1, read on the forward strand.
TGCAGGAGCGCGGCGTCGTCCCCGAGTACGAGATCTTCGACCTCGGTCAGCTCACCTCGCTGCAGCGCCTGCTCGCCAAGCACGGGCTGCCGTACGGCGGTCACGTCCACGTCGACCTGGTGATGGGCGTACCGGGCGGGATGCCGGGCACCGCCGAGGCGCTGGTCGCGTGTCACCGGGCGATCCGGGACCTGCCGACGGGCACCACGTTCTCCGCGACCGGCATCGGCCGCAGCACGATCCCCGTCATGCTGGCCTCGTTGTCGGCCGGCGGGCACCTGCGGGTCGGCATGGAGGACACGGTCACGTACGCGAAGGACCGCCCGGTCGAGTCGAACATGCAGCTCGTCGCGCGGGCCGTCGGTTTCGCACAGCTGGCCCAGCGCCCGCCGCTGACCACCACGGAGGCGCGGGAGCTGCTCGGGGTGCCGGCCCGATGATCCTCGCGGAGGTCGTGCGCTCCGGCTTCACCGAGTCCGTGCACCACGGCTCGGTCGTGCTGCTGGACGCGTCGGGCGCGGTCGCCGGCTCGGCGGGAGACGTGACCGGCCCGGTCTTCCCGCGCTCGGCGAACAAGCCGATGCAGACCGTCGGCATGCTGCGCGCCGGGCTGCGCGTCGCCGACCCCGCGGATCTCGCCCTGGTCAGTGGCAGCCACTTCGCCGAGCCGTTCCACGTGCACCGCGTACGCGACATCCTGGCCGCCGCGGGCTTGACCGAGGAGGCGCTGCTCTGCCCGCCCGCCCTGCCGCTCGCCGAGTCGGGGCACGACGGCCGGGCGCCGCAGCGCATCCTCATGAACTGCTCCGGCAAGCACGCGGGGATGCTGGCCACCTGCGTCGCCAACGGGTGGCCGCTGGACGACTACCGGGACGCCAAGCACCCGTTGCAGCAGGTGCTGGCCGAGACGGTGACAGAGCTGGCGGGGGAGCCGATCGCCGCCACAGGCATCGACGGCTGCGGCGCACCGGTCCTCGGGTTCTCGCTGACCGCGCTGGCCCGGGCCTTCCAGCGGCTCGTCTCGGCGGCCCCGGGTACGCCCGAGCGGATGGTGGCGGACGCCATGCGGGCGAACCCGGAGCTTGTCGCGGGCACCGGGCAGGACGACACGCGGCTGATGCACGGCGTGCCGGGGCTGCTCGCGAAGGGCGGGGCGGAGGGTGTGGTGGCGGTCGCCGTGCCGGACGTCGGTGCGGTGGCGTTGAAGATCGAGGACGGTGCGATGCGGGCCCGGATGCCGGTGCTGGTGTCGGCGCTGCGCCGGCTCGGGGTGGTCGCCCCGGTGCTGGATTCGCTGGCCACGGTGCCCGTCCTCGGTGGCGGCCTGCCGGTCGGCGAGGTCCGCGCGACCTGGTGACCTGATTCACGCTAACTATTGCAAGCGTTTGCTTGCAGGAGCTAGCAGGCAGGGCTACGGTCGAGTCATGGCCACCGGAGATCTGCCCCAGGACATCGGCTCGTTCATCCGTGACCTGCGGCAGACCGCGAAGATCTCGCTCCGGCAACTCGCCGACCGGGCGGGCGTGAGCAACCCGTACCTGAGCCAGATCGAGCGGGGCCTGCGCAAGCCCAGCGCCGAGGTGCTGCAGCAACTGGCCAGCGCGCTGCGGGTGTCGACGCCCGCGATGTACCTGCGCGCCGGCCTGCTCGACGGGGAGGGCCAGCAGGGCGTGCTGGCCGCCATCGCGGTCGACCCCGACCTGACGATCGCGCAGAAGCAGTCCCTGACCCAGATCTACGAGACGTTCCGCAACGAGAACGCCCGGCACGCCCGCGAGAGCGGCGAGCCCACGGCCGGCGAGCCCGGGGAAGCCGACGAGCTCGACGTCCCCGACGAGGACGAGGCCCTGCGGGCCGTCATCCAGGACGTGTCGGTCGTGGAGGACGGCGGCGCGCCGCCCCCGCCGGCCAAGTCCTGACCCCACCAAGACCACTGCAACGCCGAGGAGACATCATGCCCGAGCAGACCAACACCCGGATCCCCGCCCCGCTGTACGCCGCCGCCGGCGCCGGTGACCTCGCCTGGCGCGAGCTGCGCAAGCTGCCCGCCGTGGTGAGCGAGCTCAGCGACCGCGCCGTCGCCTCGCTGCGGATGGCCAACGAGGCCGCCGGCACCACCGCCACCTCGCTGCGCGACAAGGCGAGCACCACGGACTTCGACAAGCTCCGTGCCACCGCCACCACGAGCGCCGTCACCTTCGCCCAGGTCGCCCAGGAGCGGGCCACCGCGCTGTACACGACCCTCGTCGCCCGCGGCGAGCGCGTGATCGGCACCGGCGTCGTCGAGGCCGCCGACGTGGTCAACGCCGACATGGTGACCACCGAGGAGCCGAAGGCCGTGGAGGCCGCCGCCGCTCCGGCCCCGAAGCCGCGCAAGCGCGCCACCCGCCCGGCCGCCGAGTAAGCAGACACACCCCGGCATTGATCCGCGGGCCCCGGCCGAAGCCGGGGCCCGCGGCATAGACTCTTCACCATGGTCTCCAGCGCGCCGCAGTTCTATCTGCACGTCAGGCTCTACATCGACGTGCTCGTGATGATCGGCTCGTTGATCGTGCAAGCCATCGCCCTCATCCACTGCGTGACGCAGCGCGGCGACGGCTTCCAGGCGATCGGCACCCTGCCCAAGGGTGCGTGGATCGCGATTCTGGCCGTCTGCATGGTGCTCACGTACGTGATCGGCCCGATCGGCATCTTCGGGCTCGTCGGCCTCGCCGCGGCGCTCATCTACCTGCTCGACGTCCGTCCCGGCCTGCGCGACCTGTCGGACGGCAAGGGCTTCTGGTGAGACTCCGCCGGCCGCCACCCCCGGATGGCGGCCCGCGGAATCCCGGACCGCGGCCCACCGCTCCCCGCTCCGGGCGGCCCACCCTGCCGGCCCCGCCCACCGAGCTCGTCGGCACGCCGCACGGCGTACGGCTCGAGCAGCTCGTCACTGGCGTCGGCGACCCGGTCACCGTGTTCGCGCACGGGCTGGCCGGGGACATCGCCGGCACCCGGCCGCTGGGCAGCGCCGTCGCGGGCCGCCGCGTCTTCTTCCACTTCCGCGGGCACGGCCGCTCCGACTCGCCGCCCGGACCGTGGACGTTCGCCGACCTCGCCGCCGACCTGCGCGCCGTGGCCGACCGGGCCGGTGCGACCCGGGCGCTCGGGGTGAGCATGGGCTCCGCCGCGCTGTGCCGGCTCCTCGCCGCCGATCCCGCCCGGTTCGACCGGGTGGTGCTCTATCTGCCCGCGCCGCTGGACGGCGTACGGCCCCGCGCCGCGCAGGAGCGGCTGGAGCGCCTGCTCGCCGCCATCGCGTCGGGTGAGGCGGCGGCCGTGGCGGAGGCGGTCGAGCCGGAGTTGCCGCCGTCGGTGCGTAACACCCCGACGGGCTGGGGCTATCTGCGTCAGCGCGTCGACCAGTTGCTCCGGGAAGGGCTGGCGCCGCAGCTGGAGACGTTGTGGCGGGAGCCCGCCGCGGATGAGGGGGCGCTCCGGGCGTACCAGGGGAAGGCGCTCGTGATCGGCTGCGAGGGCGACGAGCTGCACCCGGCGGCCTGGGCGGAAGGCCTGGCCGGCCTGCTGCCCGGCGCCGAGCTGCACGTCTACGACCGGCCCGCGGTGCTCTGGACGCACCGGCGCGAGCTGCGCGAGCGGATCTCCACGTTCCTCAACGCATGATGGCCCGGACCGTGCGGTCCGGGCCATCATCGCGAAGCATGCTCAGCTGGTGAGCTTCTGCACCTTGTACTTCCAGCCGCTGTTGTTGCCGGCCTTGTCGTACGCGACGTAGTCGACCTCGAGGTAGTAGCCCTTCGAGAGGCCGGCGACGCTGGTCTTCCAGACCCCGCTCGAGTTGACCCCGACCCACTTCACGGCGGCGTTCGGGATGTTCGTGACGCCCGGGGTGTACTTGACCCACTTGGCGGTCTGGAAGTTGTAGTAGTAGTCCTTGGTGCTGGTCCACTTCCAGAGCTGGATGCCGACGTCCTCGATGCCGATCTGGCTGTCCTTGGCGGTGCCCTGCACGGTCTTCCAGGACGAGGCCTTCGACGGGCTGCTCGGCACCTTCAGCGTGGCGCTCGGGTTGTACGTGTCCTCGACCAGCGTGTACGTGCCGGCGGACGCGGCGACCTTGCTGCCCGACGCGGTCTCGAGGGTGACCTTCGCGGTGTGCTTACCGGTGCTGCCCCACGAGTAGTAGTGCTTGACCGAGGTGTTGGCCTTGTTGACCAGGCTGGTCTCGCCGTCGCCCCAGTTCACCCACACCTTGCTGGTGGAGCTCGGGATGCCGGAGAGCTTCAGCGTCGCCTCGTGGCCGCCGTTGTACCAGGTCCAGTTCCAGGTCGGGTCGAACTTGAACGAACCGCCGCCGGCAGCAACCGTCACGGTGTTGGAGACGTCGGTCTGTACGCCGTCGTCGGTGATCGACACGACGACCGTCCAGCTGCCGGCCTTGGTGAACGTGTGGCTGGCACTCGTCAGGCTGGCCGCGGGCGGCTCGGGCGTCGTGCCGTCACCCCAGTTGAGGGCGAACGTCGGGGCGGTGTCCGGGGTGCTGTCCTCGAAGGCCGTCCGGGTCAGCGTGACCTGCTGGCCGGTCCAGATGCTCGCCTTGTCGACGGCGTAGCTGGCGGTGATCGAGCCCTCGGCGGCCCAGGCGGGCGTACCGAGCACGCCGGCGCCTGCCACCGTGCCGGCGCCGAGCGCCAGGGTCAGCATCGCGGCGAGGCCGCGCGGTCCTCCGGTGTTCATAACTCTCCCCGTGAAAGTGGCCGCAATGAATGCGAGCCCCGGGACAGTACCGGGTCGGGGGTCGCTTGATCAAGCGGTTGACCGTCGATATGTGGGCGGATTGACGATCGGCGTAACCTTTTGCCCCGCTCGTCGGTGTTCCTGTCGTGCGGCTCACCCCCAGAACTGTCTTCCTCGGTCTCGTAGCGCTCGGGCTGCCCTTCGCCGTCAGCGTCGGATGGGCTCTCGGCAGCCCCGACGAGGCACCGCCGGCCGTCAGCGCGCCGGGCGGTGCGGGCGCCCTCGGCAGCGCGCCGGTCGCCAGCGCCGTACCCGAATCGGTCGGCGACTGGGTTCCCCGCGCACCCAAGCCGGTCTCGGTGGTGAAGCCCGTACGCCCGAGCGCGTCCGCGAGCGCCGCCCCCAGCTCCGGTACGCCCTCCGCCCCGATGTCCGGATCGGCGGCACCGTCACTGACCGAGCCGCCCGTACCGACTCCGGCATCGGTGTTCCCGACACCGCCGGATCCGGACGCCACGACCGCCCCGACGAGCGCCACCCCGGTGCCCTCCGGTCTCCGGCTGGTCCGCAGGTCCTAAGCTCGCGGACCGTGGCGAAGTCTCAGCTGGGCCCGGGCAGCGCGCTCCGGGAGTTCCTCACCGGTGCCGGCCTGCTCGGCCGCGGGCTCGGCCTGGTGCTGCGCAATCCGCGGCTGCTCGGTCTCGGCCTGCTGCCCGCTCTGCTCGCTGGCCTGCTGTACGCGGCGGCCCTCGTGGCACTCGTCGTCTTCGTCGACGATCTGGCGGGGGCGGTCACCTGGTTCGCCGACGACTGGTCCTCGCCGTGGCGCGGGGCGGTCCGGTTCGGGGCGGGCGCCGCGCTGCTCGGCCTCGGCGCGCTGCTCGGCGTGCTGACCTTCACCGCAGTCACGCTGCTGATCGGCGACCCGTTCTACGAGAAGATCTCCGGCGTGGTGGAGAGCCGCTACGGGGGCGTACCGGACGAGGTCGAGGTGCCGCTGCTGCGCTCGCTGGGCCGCAGCCTGCGCGACTCGCTGCGGCTGATCGGCCTGTCGATCCTCTTCGCGATCCCGCTGTTCCTCGCCGGGTTCCTGCCGGTGGTCGGACAGACCGTGGTGCCGGTGGTGGGCGGGGCGATCGGCGGCTGGCTGCTCGCCGTGGAGCTCACCGGCGTGCCGTTCCAGCGCCGCGACAAGCGGCTCCGGGACCGGCGGCAGGCGCTGGCCGGGCGGCGGCCGCTGACGCTGGGCTTCGGCGTGGCTGTGTTCCTGTGCTTCCTGATCCCGCTGGGCGCGGTGCTGCTGATGCCGGCGGCGGTCGCCGGGGCGGCGCTGCTCTCGCGCAAGGTGCTCGGCCTGCCCACGGAGATCGTGACGACGAGCCCGCTGTAGTCAGGCGGAGGCGCGGACGACCAGCTCGGTGGGCAGGACCACCGCGGCCGGTACGTCGCGGCGGTGGTCGACCAGGCCGAGCATCTGCCGGGCCATGGTGCGTCCCATGTCGACGATCGGCTGGCGGACCGTGGTCAGCGGCGGGTCGCTGAGGCGGCTGATCTCGAAGTCGTCGAAGCCGATGACCGCGACGTCGCCCGGGACCCGGCGGCCGGCGTCCTTGAGCGCCTGCAGCGCGCCGTGGGCCATCATGTCCGAGGCCACGAAGACAGCGTCCAGGTCGGGGTCGTCGGCGAGCAGGCGGCGCATCGCCAGGACGCCGGAGTCGCGGGTGAAGTCGCCCACCGCCACGTGCGCGGCGAGGCCGGCCTCCTCGAGCGCCGTCCGGTAGCCGGTCAGCCGGTCGATGCCCGCCACCATGTCCTGCGGGCCGGCGATCGTGGCGATCCGGCGGTGCCCGGTGGCGAGCAGGTGGCGTACGGCCGCGACCACCCCGCCGATGTGGTCCACGTCGACGTAGGGCACCGGCAGCTCGGCCGGGGTCATCGGCCGGCCGCTGCACACCACGGGGATGCCGAGCCGGGCGAGCGCACCGGGCAGCGGGTCGGCGCCGTGCATGGAGGCGAACATGACGCCGTCGACGTGGCCGGCCATCGCGTACCGCTCGACCCGGTCGTGGCTGGCCGCGGAGCCCGCCATCATCAGCACGAGCTGCTTGTCGGCCGCCTCGAGCTCCACGCTCACGCCGCGGATCACGGCGGGGAAGAACATGTCGTCGGAGAAGACCCGGCTGGCGGTCTCCGGGAGGATCAGCGCGATCGACTCCGTACGCTGCGTCACCAGGCTGCGGGCGGCCTGGTTGGGGACGTACCCGAGCTCCTCCACGGCCTGGTTGACCGCGTCGCGGATGGCGACCGCGACCGTGGTCGAGCCGTTCACGACGCGGGAGACGGTCGCCCGCGAGACCCCGGCCCGTCTGGCCACCGCCTCGAGTGTCGGCCGCTCCCGCGTCACCATCAGCTCACTCCCCGATCCGGTCCCGGTCGCTCAGACCGTTGCGCCGGATCACCTCCCGGTACCACTTGGCGCTGTCCTTCGGGACCCGCTGCTGCGTGGTGTAGTCCACGTGCACGAGCCCGAAGCGCATCTTGTAGCCCTCGGCCCATTCGAAATTGTCCATCAAAGACCACGCGAAGTATCCCCGAAGGTCAACCCCGTGGGAAATGGCGTCCAGGCAGGCGCGCAGGTGGCCGTCCAGGTACTCGATGCGGTTGGTGTCGCGCACCTCGCCGGTCTCGGGCGACGGGCCGTCCGGGTACGCCGCGCCGTTCTCGGTGATCATCATCGGCACGCCGTAGTCGGCGTGGATGCGGTCCAGCAGCCGGGTCAGCGCGGCCGGCTCGATCTGCCAGCCGATGTCGGTGATCGGGCCGACCGGTGCGCGGAACGCGACGCCCTCGGTCCCCGGGCTGTCCAGCTTGGCGGGCTCGCCGGGCTGCGCCGAGACGTACGTGGGGGTGTAGAAGTTCACGCCGAGCACGTCGATCGGGGCGTTGATGATCGCCTCGTCGCCCTCGCGGATGTGGCTGAGGTCGGTGAAGCGCGCCATCAGCTCGCGCATGTCCTCCGGGTACGCGCCGCGGAACAGCGGGTCCAGGAAGATCCGGTTGTTCAGCCCGTCCACGATGCGGGCGGCGTCGACGTCGGCCGGGTTCGCCGGGTCGAGCGGGGAGACCGACGCCGGGTTCAGCGTGATGCTGACCGTCTGCGCGCCGGCCGAGCGCAGTGCCCGGGCCGCGAGACCGTGCCCGAGCAGCAGGTGGTGCACGGCCTTGAAGACCGACGCCGGATCCTGGATGCCGGGCGCGTGCACGCCGCTGCCGTAGCCGAGGTACGCCGAGCACCACGGCTCGTTGAGCGTCGTCCACGTGCGTACGCGGTCGCCGAGGCGCGCGTGCACGATGGCGGCGTACTCGGCGAACGCCTCCGCGGTCTCCCGGGCCGTCCAGCCGCCGCGGTCCTGCAGCGTCTGCGGCAGGTCCCAGTGGTAGAGGGTGACGACGGGGTCGATGCCCTTGCCGATCAGCTCGTCGGTGAGCCGGTCGTAGAAGTCCAGGCCCCGGGTGTTGACCGGGCCGGTGCCGTCCGGCTGGATGCGCGGCCAGGCGATCGAGTACCGGTACGAGCCCAGCCCCAGGTCCGCCATCAGCGCCACGTCGTCGACGTAGCGGTGGTAGTGGTCGCACGCCACGTCACCGGTGTGGCCCGCGTACACCCGTCCCGGCGTACGGCTGAACGTGTCCCAGATCGACGGGCCCCGGCCGTCCTCGTTCGCCGCGCCTTCGATCTGGTACGACGCGGTCGCCGCGCCCCAGACGAAGCCGTCGGGGAACTTCAGGCCGGAGGCCAGGGGTTCACCGCTCTCTTCCACCTCGACGGTTGCCGTCATGCCGTCACCGCTCCCTGCGTGAATACCGCCGCCTGCCGGGCCGCGCCGACCGGTGTGATCAGCGGCGGAACTGTGGCGGACGGCCTGAGCCGTCCGAACTTAACCGGTACAGCGTAAGGCCATTCACTATCTCGGGAGGCATCCGGAAGTTGCGGAACCACGTCCGGATGATGGGACGTCAGCCGGCGCGCAGTGCGGAGATCAGCCGAGGGTCGCCGACGACGGTCAGTTTGTCCGTTTCGAACCGGCCCATCAGCGTCAGGAGCAGGTCACTGGCGGTCCCGGAGGCCTCCGCGCGCGGGTGGTGGTCGTCGGTGTCGAGGATCGTCCCGGTGTCGAGCAGGGCGATGCCGGCACCCCGCAGCCGGACGAACCACTCGTAACTTGCGTCCGTGGCGGTGAGGTGCACGACGCCGTGCAGGTCCGTCGGGCCCTTGCGGTAGCCCGCCGGCAGCCAGGTGTCCAGCACCTCGTTCACGCCGTCGGCGGCGAGCTTCGTCTCGATCGGGGTGGCGCGCCCGGCGGCCTGCTCGGCGTCCCAGCGGTGCACCGAGACCTCGTGCGCCATCCGGCGCTGCCAGAAGCCGGCCTTCTTCGCCTGCGCCGGCCACGTCCAGGACGGCAGGTCGGGGTCCAGGGCGTCGAGCGTCTCGATCGCCCCGGTCATCTCCCGGCGCAGCTGGTCCAGCGCCTCCGGCCAGGCAGGCCTCGGCTCCGGGACCGTGCGGGCGGCGGGCCGGTCCAGCACGCCGCGCGGCGCGAACTCGCGCACCCAGCGCAGCACGGAGGTGAGGTGCTCGGTGAGGTCGGCGGCCGTCCAGCCCGGACACGCGGGCACGGCGGCGTCCGGACCGGTCTCGGCGACAGCGTCCTGCAGCGCCGGACCGTCGGCGCGCAGTGCGGCCAGCCAGAAGTCCTTCGTCGCGTTGAGCCTGTTCATCAGCTTCTCCCGCTGGAGCGGACCACCCGTACGGTCGGCCCGTGACCCGTCGGCCTAGGGTTGACCTCGTGCCTGACGTTAGTGCTGACCCGCCAGCCGCCGCACCCGGTGCGCATGCCAGTTCGCTGGCGGCGTACACGACGCTACGCCTCGGTGGCCCTGCCGGCGCACTGACGGTGGCCACTGAAACGGATGAAGTGGTGGAAACCCTGCGCGCGGTCGCGCGTAAAGGGGAAGACGTCCTGGTGCTGTCGGGCGGCAGCAACGTGGTGATCGGCGACGAGGGATTCCCCGGGACCGTGCTGCTGGTGCGCACCCGCGGCATCGAGGTGATCGACCGGGACGCCCGCGGCGCGCTGGTACGGGTGGCAGCCGGCGAGCCGTGGGACGACTTCGTGGCCGACACGCTGGTCCGGGGCCTGTCCGGCCTCGAGGCGCTCTCCGGCATCCCCGGTTCCGCGGGCGCGACCCCGATCCAGAACGTCGGCGCGTACGGGCAGGAGGTGGCCCGCACGATCGAGGCGGTGCACGTCTACGACCGTGCGGACGACCAGGTCAAGGTCATGTCGCTGCCCGAGTGCGGGTTCGCGTACCGGTCGAGCGTCTTCAAGCACAACGACCGGTGGGCGGTGCTGCACGTCGACTTCCGGCTCGCCGAGTCCGCGGAGTCCGCGCCGGTCAAGTACGCCGAGCTCGCCCGGCACCTGGGCGTCGAGGCGGGCGAGCGGGTCGCGGCCGACCGGGTCCGCGAGACCGTGCTCAAGCTGCGGGCGAGCAAGGGCATGGTGCTCGACGCGGAGGATCCCGACACCCGGTCGGTGGGCTCGTTCTTCACCAACCCGGTGCTGTCGGCGCAGGAGTGGGCGGCGGTCCAGGACCGGCTCGTCGACCTGGGCGAACCGCCGAGCTGGCCGGCCCCGAACGGCACGGTCAAGGTGCCGGCCGCCTGGCTGATCGAGAAGGCGGGCTTCGGCAAGGGGTACGCCGGCCGCGACGGGGTGGCGATCTCGTCGAAGCACACGCTCGCGCTGACCAACCGCGGCGGCGGGACCACGGAGGCCCTGCTGGACCTGGCCCGGGAGATCCGCAACGGCGTACGCGACCGGTTCGGGGTCGTGCTCCACCCGGAGCCCGTCCTGGTCCGCTGCGCCCTGTAGGGCCGTCAGCGCCAGCCGAACACCTGCGTCCAGTAGAGGGTGCCGTTCGCGGCCCGCTGCACCCCGGCGCCGAACGAGCGCGCGTCGCAGTTGAGGATGTTCCGGCGGTGCTCCGGGCTGGCCATCCACGCGTCCACCACCTCGGCCGGGCTCGTGAAGCCCCAGGCGATGTTCTCGCCCGCCACGTAGGGGTAGCCGGCCGCCCGCGACCGGGTCTGGAAGGTGGAGCCCCGCCAGCCGATGTGGCCGAAGTCGCCGGTGGCGGCCATGTAGTGGCTCTGGCGTACCGAGGCGACCATCAGCTCCTGCTCGACGCCGAGCGGAGCGCATCCGGCCAGGGCGCGCTCCTCGTTGGTCCGCGCGATCACGTCGTCCATGAGCACCTGCTCGGTGGTCGGTCGCGCCGCTGCCGCGGGCACCGTGGTTCCGGCGTGCGCGGGGGTCGCGATCAGGGCCAGCAGGGCGGCCGGTGCGGCCGCGGCGGCGATACGGCGTACGGAGTCGAACACGTGCTTGCCTCCCGGTCCACGGCCGGGCTCCTGTTCGCCCGGCAATGGCTATCGGACCTGGCTTTTCGGGGGTACGTCCGATCTTTTCCGGTTTCCGCCGCCGCGGGTCCGTCCCCGTGTCAATCTGTGGGGATGGCCTGGGGTAGCCGGATCTCGGCTCCGGCGCCCGTCGCGGGGTCGTAGGTCAGCGCCACCGACCCGCCGTGCCGCGCGGCGACCGCCTCGGCCAGCAGCATCCACAGGGCCGTGCTGCGCCGCCGGTGCGGCGGTTCGGGATCGGCCAGCATGCCGGCCATCAGGTACTCGTCGGTGAGCTTCTCCGCCTGCCGGGCCACCACCGTCACCGTCCAGCCCGAGGCGTCCGCCACGGCGCTGACCGTGGCGGCGCGGTCGGCGGCACCGCTGGCCACCGTGCCGATCACCGCGTAGAAGAGGTCCCGCAGCAGGGCCGCGTCGGCGGACAGCGGCGGCCCGTCCCCGGCCCGGACGGTGGCCGCGGTGTACGGCTCCCGGCTGGCCAGCAGGTCCGCCGCCTCCTGGATCACGTCGCCGATCCGGACCGGCCCGGGGCGCAGCGCGAGGTCGCCGGTCTGCAGCCGGCTCACCACCATGAGATCGGCGACCAGGGCGAGCATGCGGTCGGTGTTGCGGCGTACGGCGGCCAGCGCCACGGAACGCTCGGCGGGCGCGAGGTCGTCGGTGTCGAGGCTCTCGGTGAACGAGGCGATGGTCGTCAGGGGCGTACGCAGCTCGTGCGAGATCACGGCGAGGAACCGGGCCTGCAGCGCGAAGGCGTTCGTGGGGGATCGCACGCTGAACTATAACTTTCCGTATATGAACCGACACGTCACGCTATCGTGAGTTTCTGACATTTCATCGTCGCCGTCCGCGATCGCGGGGGGCGTGAGCAAGAAGCTGACCCGCAGCCGAGCACGTGCCGTGCCGGGCGGGCAGCCGTGCGACGCGCGGGGCGGAGGCGGAGGGCATGGTGACCAACTCATGAGCAGACTGCTCGTGGTCGAGGACGACCCGGACATCGCCCTGGCGCTGCGGCTGCTCTTCAGCCGGGCCGGGTACGAGGTGGCACACGCGGGCGACGGGCGTACCGGCCTCAAGGAGGCGTACGCGGAGCACCCCGACCTGGTCGTGCTCGACGTCGGCCTGCCGGAGATGGACGGCTGGCAGGTGCTCGAACGGCTGCGGGACGTCTCGGACGTACCCGTGCTGGTGCTGACCGCGCACGGCCAGGAGGCCGAGAAGGTACGCGGCCTGCGCGGCGGCGCCGACGACTACCTGACCAAGCCGTTCGCCAACAACGAGCTGCTGGCCCGGGTGGAGGCGCTGCTGCGCCGCTCGTCCAGCGGGCAGAACAGCTGGGCCAGCCAGATCTACGACGACGGCCTGGTGCACCTGGACCCCACCAAGCGCCGGGTCTACGTCAAGGGCGACGAGAAGCGCCTCACCCCGACGGAGTTCCGGCTGCTGAACGCGCTCGTCCGGCACGCCGGCGCGGTGCTGAGCCCCAACCAGCTGCTCACCCAGGCCTGGGACGACCCCACCGGCATCGGGCAGGAGCGCGTGAAGTTCGCCGTGCTGCGGCTGCGCCGCAAGCTCGGCTGGTCGGATCCCGATGAGTCCCCGATCGAATCGGTACGCGGTTTCGGCTACCGCTACCGCCGCCCGGGCGGCGACACCTGAGCCGCAACCAGGAGCGGTCCGGGTGTCCTCAGGTGAGGCCGCGGTAGGTCGATGAGGGTCTTGGGAAACGAGCAGGAGGTAGGGCGTTGGAAGACCTTGGCGAGATCGTCGGCGAATTCCTCATGGAGAGCCACGAGAACCTGGATCAGATCGACCGGGACCTTGTGGCGCTGGAACAGGACCCGTCGTCCCGCGACCTGATCTCCCGCATCTTCCGGGCGATCCACACCATCAAGGGCACGAGCGGCTTCCTCGCCTTCACCCGGCTGGAGACGCTGGCGCACGCCGGTGAGTCGCTGCTGTCCCGGCTGCGCGACGGCGTCCAGCCGGTCACGCCGACGACGATCACCACGCTGCTGGCCACGATCGACGGCGTACGGTCGCTGCTGGAGGCCATCGAGCAGAACGGCGCCGAGGGTGACGTCGACGTCGACAGCATCATCGCCGCGGTGCACGCGCAGATGAACGCCCCCGGCGACGCTGCCCCCGCGGCCGCGCCCGCCGCCACGGCCCAGCCGGCCGCCGCTCCCGAGCCGCTCCAGGAGCGCCCGGTCCGCCCGGCGCCCGAGCCGGTCGAGGAGCAGCGCCGCCCGCTCGGCGAGATCCTCGTCGAGACCGGTGCGGCCCAGGCGGCCGACATCGGCTCCGCACTGCAGTCCCAGCTCGAGGGCGACGAGCGCAAGCTCGGCACGATCCTGCTCGAGGAGGGCAAGACGCAGCCGGCCGCGGTCAACGAGGCGCTGCAGGCGCAGACCCCGAAGCGGAGCGTCGCGGACAGCGCCATCCGGGTCGACGTGGACCTGCTCGACACCCTGATGAACATGGTCGGTGAGCTCGTACTCGCCCGTAACCAGCTCGTCCGCGGCGTGATGGAGACCGGCGACTCCGGCCTGGTCCGCAGCGCCCAGCGGCTCGGCATGATCACCTCGGAGCTGCAGGAGGGGATCATGAAGACCCGCATGCAGCCGATCGAGCACATCTGGTCGAAGCTGCCCCGGGTCATCCGGGACCTCTCCCAGTCCCTCGGCAAGCGCGTCGAGCTGGTCATGGAGGGCAAGGAGACCGAGCTCGACCGCAGCCTGCTCGAGGCGGTCAAGGACCCGCTGACGCACCTGGTCCGCAACGCCGTCGACCACGGCATCGAGGACACCGACAAGCGGATCGCCGCGGGCAAGAGCCCCGAGGGGACGCTCACGCTGCGGGCGTACCACGAGGGCGGGCACGTCGCGGTCGAGGTGGCCGACGACGGCGCCGGCATGGACGTCGACCGGATCGCGCAGAAGGCGGTCGAGAAGGGACTGCTCCGCCCGGAGCAGGTCCCGAACATGGACAAGCGCGAGATCATGGCGATGGTCTTCCAGCCCGGTTTCTCGACCGCGGCCAAGGTGACCAACGTGTCCGGCCGCGGCGTCGGCATGGACGTCGTCAAGACCAACATCGAGCGGATCGGTGGCGCGGTCAGCGTCGACTCGACGCTGGGCCAGGGTACGGTCTGGCGCCTCACGATCCCGCTGACCCTGGCCATCATCCAGGCGCTCACCGTCGACTGCGGCGACCAGCGGTACGTGGTGCCGCAGGTGGCCGTCCTCGAGCTGGTGTTCATCGACGGGCAGTCCACGAAGATCGAGTACGCCTCGGGCGCTCCGGTCTACCGGCTGCGCGGCAAGCTGCTCCCGCTCGTCCGCCTCGACCGCACGCTGGGTCTCGAGCCGAGCGGCGACCAGGGCGTCTACATCATGGTGCTGCAGGCCGACGGGCGCCGGTTCGGCCTCGTCGTGGACCGGGTCCTCAACACCGAGGAGGTCGTGGTCAAGGCGCTCAACAGCCGCTTCAAGGACATCGGCCTGTACGCCGGCGCCACGATCCTCGGCGACGGCAAGGTCGGCCTGATCCTCGACGCCTCCTCGCTGGCGCGCCGCTCGCATCTCGCGGTCGACTCCGAGCGGGAGAACCTCGTCGGCACCTCCCGGTCCACCGGCGCGGCCGGCACCGGCGAGCGCCTGCTCATCACCGCGGTGGGCGAGCGCCGGGTGGCGATCCCGCTGGACACGGTCACCCGTCTCGAGGAGTTCCCGCGGGACCGCATCGAGCACGCCGGCTCCCGCGAGGTCGTGCAGTACCGCGGTCAGATCCTCCCGCTGGTGCGGCTGTCGCACCTGCTGGGGGCGTACAGCGAGGTGGAGGAGGGCGACACCGTCTCGGTGGTCGTCTACAGCGAGGGAGGCCGCAGCGTGGCGCTGGTCGTGGACCGCATCGTCGACATCGCCGAGAACTCGACCACGGCCCGCCGCGACGCGGAGGAGGACGGCCTGGTCGGTACGGCGGTCATCCAGCAGCGCGTCACCGAGCTGCTCGACGTGCGCCGGGCGATCCTCGCCGCGGACCCGAACTTCTACAACGACATGGCCGGCGACGAGATGCTGGTGGAGGCCTGACATGGCGAGCCGGCAGTTCGCCACCTTCGAGGTGGCAGACCAGTTGTTCGGGGTCGAGGTCGACACGGTGCAGGAGGTGCTCTCGTACAACGAGTACACCCCGGTGCCGCTCGCGCCGCCGGCCGTCGGCGGGCTGTTCAACCTCCGCGGCCAGGTGATCGCGGCGGTGGACCTGCGGGTCCAGCTCGGCCTCGCCCGCCAGGCCCTGCAGGGCCCGGTGATGAACGTGATCCTGCGCGGCGACGGCGAGCCGGTCAGCCTGCTCGTCGACCGCATCGGTGAGGTCGTGGACCTCGACGACGACCAGTTCGAGCCGCCGCCGGACACGCTCGCCGGGCCCACCCGCGAGCTGGTCACCGGGACGTTCAAGATGGACGGCCGGCTGATGCTGGCCCTCGACGTCAACCAGGCCGTCGACACGTACCGAGCCACCACCTGATGTACAGCCTGGTCAGCGCCCCCGTCCTCGGCTTCGACCTGACCCGCCTGGGCGGCGGGTCGGCGACCGCCGAGGTGCTGCTGCGCGCCCTGCGCCTCAGCCTCGGGGACCTGCCGATCCTCGCCCAGCGGCTGCCCGACGAGGGCGTACGCGGCCCGCTGTGGGTGGAGGTGGAGAGCGCCGCCCGCCGGATGCCCTCCCTCAAGGGCATGAAGGCCGACGACGCCGCGAGCTCGCTGGCGCTGGTCGAGCGGGCGCCGATCGGCTCGGTGGACGCGCTGCTGACCTGCCTGCGCTACGACGTGATGGCCTGGACCTGGCAGGGCACGGGACGCGACGCGAAACAGAGCGAGACGGCCGCCTCGGCGACCGCGCTGCTCTGCGACGCGGCCGTGGCCAGCTACCTGCGTGAGGTGCTGGACGACACGACCCGGCGGATGCTCGGCGCGGGCTGGGTGGCCGCGGTGCGCAAGCTCCCGGCCGGCAAGCCGATCGACCTGGGTCCGCACCACTACGCCGTCTCCGCGCTGCTGGACCGGCTCCGCTCCATCCGGCCCAACGACCTGCAACGCCTGGTGCGCTCCGCCGAGGACGCCCGCAAGAACGCCGGCGGCTGGTCCCCGGCGGTGCACTCGGCGTCGTGGGCGGCGTACCTGTCGGACCGGGTCCGTACGGCCGCGGCCGCGCAGATGCTGCTGGTGCAGGCCATCGACACCGCGGCGATCCCGCTCGCCGACCGGGCCGGCGGCGTCTGGAACATGCTCAGCGGCGCGGTCCAGGCGCTCGTCGTCCGGGACCTGCTGGACACCGCCACGGCGCACCGGCTGCTCTCGCCGGTCATCGCGGCGCTCGGCCCGGCGTGGCTCGGGTGAGGAACGGAGGGCAGCGATGATCAGGGTTCTCGTCGTCGACGACTCCGTCGTGGTCCGCCGGCTCATCGTGGACTCGCTGTCCGGCGCGCCGGGCATCGAGGTGGTGGGTACCGCCGCGAACGGCCTGCTGGCCCAGGCGAAGATCGACCAGCTCAAGCCGGACGCGATCACGATGGACATCGAGATGCCGCAGATGAACGGCATCGAGGCGGTCCGTGAGCTGCGCAAGCGGCACAAGCGCATACCGGTCATCATGTTCAGCACGCTCTCCGCGGCGGGCGCGAGCGCGACGCTGGAGGCGCTGTCGGCCGGCGCCACGGACTACGTGACGAAGCCGAGCAACGTCGGCTCCATCGCGGAGTCCATCGCGGCCGTCCGTGAGCAGCTCGTACCGAAGATCCACGCGCTCGCGGGGCGGCGGTCCCCGGGACCCGCCCGGCCGGGTGCACGCCCGGTGCCGGGCCGGCCCGGCCTGACGCCGCCGGCGTACCGGCCCGGGCCGGGAGGCCGCCCCACGGCCCTCCCCGGCCGGCCGGGTGCGCAACCGCCCGCGGCACCGGCCCGTCCGGTGCGGCGGGGACCGCACGCCCGGGTGGACATCCTCGCGATCGGATCGTCGACCGGCGGCCCGGACGCGCTGACCAAGGTGTTGCAGTCGCTGCCGACGGACCTGCCGGTGCCGATCGTGGTGACGCAGCACATGCCCCCGGTCTTCACGAAGATGTTCGCCGAGCGGCTCGACCGCAGCACGCCGCTGAGGGTCGTCGAGGCCGGCGACGGGCTGGAGCTCGCGCCCGGCACGGTCTACATCGCCCCGGGCGACAAGCACCTCGTGCTGCAGCGCCGGGGCACCGCGACGCTGACCCAGCTCAGCGGCGCGCCGCCGGAGAACTCGTGCCGTCCGGCGGTGGACGTGATGTTCCGTTCGGTGGCGTCGCTCTTCGGGGCGGCGGCGTACGCGGCGGTGCTGACCGGCATGGGATACGACGGACGGGGTGGTGCGAAGGTGCTGCGGGACGCAGGAGCCGAGATCCTGGCTCAGGACGAGGCGAGCTCGGTGGTCTGGGGCATGCCCGGCGCCGTGGTCGGCGCGGGGCTGGCGGACGAGGTGCTGCCGCTGGACCGGATCGCCGCCGCCCTGATCCAGCGGGTCCAGGTCGGCCGCGCGCCACGGGCCACGGCGGTGACCCGATGACGCTCTCGCAGGCGGACTTCGCGTTCGTGTCGGCCCTGGTCCGCCGGGAGGCGGCGATCGTGCTCGCGCCCGGCAAGGAGTACCTGGTCGAGGCGCGGCTGATCCCGGTCGCGCGGCAGGTCGGCGCGGCCAGCGTCACGGACTTCCTGGCCAACCTGCAGCGCAAGCCGAACCCGGCGGACCAGCGCCGGATCATCGACGCGCTGACCACGAACGAGACGTCGTGGTTCCGCGACCGGGAACCGTTCACGGCGCTGACCGACGTGGTCCTGCCGGAGCTGGTGAAGAGCCGGGGCTCGGCGCGCAAGGTACGGCTGTGGTCCGCGGCCAGCTCCAGCGGGCAGGAGGCGTACAGCCTCGCGATCACCCTGCAGGAGTCGCTGCCGGCCGGGTGGGCGTACGAGATCATGGGCAGCGACATCTCCACCGAGATGATCAAGCGTGCCGAGGCGGCCGAGTACAGCCAGGTCGAGGTCAACCGGGGCCTTCCCGCGACCCAGCTCGTCCAGTACTTCGAGCGCGTGGGAGCGCACTGGCGGGTCGCACCGCACCTGCGGCGCAACGTCTCGTTCAAGCACATGAACCTGACCGCGCCGCTGCCGGCCATGCCGCCCTTCGACGTGATCTTCCTGCGCAACGTCCTCATCTACTTCGACGTCGCGACGAAGAAGGCGGTGCTGCGCAACGTGGCGCGCCTGCTGCGTCCGGACGGCTGGCTCTTCCTCGGCGCCGCCGAGACGACCATCGGGATCGACGACAACTACGAACGGGTGGCGGCCGGCCGGACCTCTGCCTACCGAGTACGCAGCGCGGTGCCGGCCGGTGCCGCGAGGAAGGGGTGAACCGCGGTGCGGGCGATGGTGATCGACGACTCCCGGGCGATGCGCATGATTCTGAAGCGCATCGTCGCCAAGCTGAACTTCGAGGCGATCGAGGCCGGTGACGGCCAGGAGGCCCTCGACCTGCTCGCCACGATGACCGAGGTGCCGGAACTGGCCCTCATCGACTGGAACATGCCGAACGTGAACGGCCTCGAGTTCGTCACCAAGGTGCGCGCCGAGCCACGGCTGCGCGAGATGACGCTGGTCATGGTGACGACCGAGAGCGAACAGAGCCAGATCGTCCGGGCCCTCGCCGCGGGCGCCCACGAATACGTGATCAAGCCCTTCACCGAGGGCGCGATGATCGAAAAGTTGGCCCTGCTGGGCCTGGTACCGACCGGAGCGAACTCATGAGCGTCGAAACCGTGGTGACCGAGGACGATCTCGCCGAGATGGTGGAACAGGTCTGGGTGTCGTACCTCGATCCCGAGGGGGTCAGCCCGCTGGTCGTCAGCGGCGACGACAAGCAGGCGACCGAGGTGCACTCGACCGTGTCCATCACGGGTACGTGGCACGGCCACCTCGTCTACGCCTGTTCCCTGGTGGCCGCGAAGAAGTCGGCCGCGGCCTTCCTGGCGATGGAGGCGGACGAGGTCAGCCAGGAGGACATCTCCGACGTGCTCGGCGAGCTGGCGAACATCGTCGGCGGCAACGTCAAGGCGATGCTCCCGGCGGGCTGCTTCCTGTCCCTGCCGACCGTCGTGCTGGCGCCCGACACCGCCTCGTACTACCCGGCCGCCGCGCGGATCAGTGGCCTGTACGGCACCTGGGACGGCGAGCCGGTCTCCATCTCGATGTGGCAGAGCGTGAAGCAGGAGGCGTCGGCATGAAGATCCTGATCGCTGACGACAGCCGCGTCATGCGGCAGATCGTCACCCGTACGCTGCGCCAGGCCGGCTTCGACGGGCACGACCTCGTGGAGGCCGCGGACGGCGCGGAGGCGGTCGAGAAGGCGAACGCGGAGAAGCCCGATCTGATCATCTCGGACTGGAACATGCCCGAGCTGACCGGCATCGACGTGCTGCGCAAGCTGCGCGCCGCCGGCAACGACGTGAAGTTCGGCTTCGTGACCTCGGAGTGCACCGAGGAGATGAAGAGTGCCGCGGAGAGCGCCGGTTCCGCGTTCTTCATCGTCAAGCCCTTCACAGCAGAGCAATTCGACGAGGTCCTCACTCCTATTTTGGGATGATATAGCTATGTCTGACACCTCGGTGATTCCCGCCCCGCACGCCGTCCGCAACCTCTTCGAGGACCTCCTCGGCCGGGACGTCAACGTCTCCCCGGGCGATCCGATGACCGCCGAGAACCTGCCCACCGGCGTGATCGCCATCTATACGGACACGTCCCAGCAGCTCTACGCGGTGCTCGGCATGACGCTGAGCCTCGCGGCCAACGCGGGAGCGGCGCTCGGCCTGCTCCCGGCCGGCGCCGCCGAGGACAGCATCGAGGAGAAGACGCTCTTCCCGAACCTCGCCGAGAACGTCTTCGAGCTCTGCAACGTCTTCACCAGCCTGCTCAACCGCGAGGGCGCACCGCACGTCAAGCTCTACCAGGTGATCTATCCGGGCATGGACCTGCCCAACGACGCCCGGGCCCACCTGCTGGCGCTCGGCAAGCGGCTCGACCTGACGATCGAGGTCGCGCGCTACGGCAAGGGCAGGTTCTCCCTGTCCATCGCCTGATGAGGCACGACGAGAAGGGGCCGGTCGGCGGACCGGCCCCTTTCGCGTGTCCCGACGATCAGCCGGCGTCGACGCGGCGGTCCGGCGCCGAGCGTTGCGGCAGCACCGTCGCGGGCAGGTGCGCCAAACCCTCGTCGCGGCGCAGCCGGCTGGCCGCGCGGCTCAGGCCGCGCCGGGCCGGGATGAAGCGCTGCGGCACCGCGGTCCAGCCGTAGCGGAGCAGTTCCGCCGGGGCGGGCCGGACCTTGCGGGAGAGCTCGTAGCCGTTGGCCTGCAGGCGGCTGCCCAGCGCCGCCTCGCACAGTGCGATCTCCTCGGCGGTGAGCCGGCTCTGCCAGCTCTGCACGCGTTCGGTGGTCACGGCCGAGTGCGTACGCGCATGCCAGGTCTTGAACGACGGGACCGCGATCCGCGCGACCGCCGACGGCTCGGCCATGGCCGGGTCGTAGTCCTCACCGAGGTACGCGCACAGCTCGGTGAGCTTGCCGTGCGGGTCCGCGACCAGGTCCTCGTAGCGCAGCTCATGCCACTGCGCCGGGCCGAGGCGGCGGGCCGCGCGGCGGGCGTCGTCGACGGCGCGGGCCCACGAGGCGACCGTGGCGTAGATGTCCTTGCGGTGCCAGGACATCTCCTTGAGGGAGGCCACGCAGTCCCGCCCGTCGCGGACGATGTTGATGAACTGCGCGTCCGGGAAGAGGCGCAGCAGCAGGTCGACGTTGTGCAGGTACGCCGGCCGCTTGTCACCCCAGCGCGGCTTGCCGAAGCGGGCCGCGTACTGCTGGAAGATCGTGCCGAGCACCGAGCCCAGCGTGCCGGGCGCGGCCGCGATCCGCTCGACGATGTCCTCGGCGTCGAGGCCGAGGTCGCAGAAGCGGGTCTCGCGCCGGTCCACGATCCGCCGGGCGAGGGCGCGCCGGTTGTCGGCGACGGTCAGGTCGCCGAATTCGCGCCGTTCCCGGTACGCGGCCAGCACGAACCGCGTCTCCGGCGGGATCGCGATGCGCGGGTGCGCGTGCAGCATGAGCTGCAGCATCGTCGTGCCCGAACGCGGGCAGCCGACGACGATGATCGGACGGTCACTGGGCACCGTACACCTCCGGTGGGCAGTAGCTCACCGGCAGTAACATAGCCGCAAAACGGGCGATTGTTGACGAAGTGTTACGGCGTGTCGGAGGTCTCGGACCCGGTGTCCGGGGTCGGGCGGACCGGGGTGCCCGGCTCCTCCGTCCTGCCGTAGCCGGCGGTGACGAAGCGCAGGCCGGCGAGCAGTATCGCGGCGATCGGCACGGCGATCAGGAAACGGACCAGCACCTCGGTCACGTCGATCTCGTCGAGCACGTAGCGGTACAGCGCCGGCCCGCTCATCAGCAGCGCGAACAGCAGGACGGAGGGACGGATCACCGGTCAGCCCCGGCGGGCCGGCCGGCGGGGCAGGGCGGCCATGGGCACCACGTCGGACGCGATCCGGGCGCAGAGCATCGCCGCCCACGAGTGCGGGGTGGCGGGCTTGCCGTCGAGCGACACGATCGGCAGGTCCAGGCCGAGCACGGTCGCCGGGTCCGAGGTCATGTCGACGTTGTGCACCACGAGGGCCTCGACGTCGCCGAGCGCGCGCAGGTGCCGGGCGGTGTCCGCGGTCTTGCGGGTGGCGTCCACGACCGCCCACACCGCGGTCGCGCCCAGCGCGTCGCACATCTCCGCGAGGTAGATCGGGTCGGTGGCCCCGACGGGCGCGTTCACCACCACGATCCAGGCGTGGTCGGCGCTCTGCAGCTTTTCCGCCCGCTGCGCGGCCGCCTCGGGATCGCCGAGGATCCGGGACGAGTGCATGCCTGTCCCGGCCGCGGTCGGTCCGCCCAGCAGCAGGTGGGCCTGGTCGATGCCGGCCTGCTCGCACAGCTTCCGGCCGCTCGGCAACGCGTGCTCGAGGTCGCCGGCGAGCACCAGGATCTCGCCCGGCGCGTCCGGGACGCCGGGAGCCGACGGGCGGTTCGCCAGCACGCCGAGCACCCCGGCGTACGTGTCGCCGCCCAGGATCTGCGCGGCCATGGCCTCCGGCATGCCGACCTTCATCAGGTTCTGCTGCACGGTGTCGTAGTGGTGCGGCCGTACGGTGGCGTGCATGACGTGCCCCGGACCGGGCGCGCCCGGCGTGGGCATCGGGCCGAGACCCAGGCCGCCGAGCTGCTCGGCCAGGCTGGTCGGTGCCGGCGCGGGCGCCGGTGACGTCGGCGCGAGGTGGTACGCCGCGGCCGCCGAGCGGGGAGGCGCGGGGTTCTGCGCGGCCCGGTTCGCCGCCGCGGTGGGCGGGAAGGCCGGGGCGTCGTTGACCCCGAGGCCGCCCATCAGCTCCGCCAGCGACGGTACGGGCGGCAGCGGCCGTA
This sequence comes from Nucisporomicrobium flavum, assembly GCF_016464385.1. Lineage (GTDB taxonomy): Bacteria > Actinomycetota > Actinomycetes > Mycobacteriales > Micromonosporaceae > Actinoplanes > Actinoplanes flavus_A. The sequence goes on from NZ_JADMLH010000002.1 coordinate 364,795, forward strand.
CCGGTCCGCCGTTGACCGGTGAGCCGGTGGCCTGGGCCGGGCGGAACGGCCGTACCGTCGGGCTCTCGGGCCGTTCCGGCTCGGTCGCCGGCGGCCGCGGCGACGGGCGGTTGTACGCCTCGGCCCGGTCCAGGTTGGCCATGAGCTCCGCGAACGCGGAACCCGGCTCGGGGGCGCCGCCCGCGACGCCGGACAGCCCCCGGCCGCCGACCGCCGCGTCGGCGTCGCCCATGCCCGCGTCGCGTCCGGTCATCCGGGCCACCGACGCGGCGGGCCCCTCCTGGGCGATCCGGTCCTTCGACTCGGCCCGGGCCAGCAGCTGCTCCAGCGTCTGCGGGCCGTCGTCGGCCGCGGCGGGCCGCCGGGGCGGTGGGTTGTCGCGTTCGTCGGGGTCGGGGACCTCGACGGACAGCTCGTAGTGTTGCTTGGCGAAGAACCCGCCGAAGCCCCCGGTCCGGACCTTGTCCGCCGAGATGATCCGCACCGAGGAGCCGTATTCGTCGCGCACCTGCGCCAGCAACGGCTCGATGGCCGGACCCTCAAGCAGCACCCGCGTAGGCACCGTTCACCACCCCCATGGTTTCTATCTGTGCGGTGGAACCTGAAATCTCCGAGTAGGACAGCACCTGCACGCGGCGCGAGCCGGCCCGCAGGAGACGCATGAGGGGCAGCCGCAGCTGCGGTGAGCAGGCCAGCACCGGGGTGATCCCGGCCTGCTCGGCGGCCTCGACGAGCCGCGCGGCCTCGCTGACGATGGCTTCGGCGCGCAGGCCGTCGATGGCCATGAACGCGCCGGTCTCGCTGGGCCGCAGCGACTCGAGCAGGGTCTGCTCGAGCATCGGGTCGAGGGTGATCACGGTCAGCCGGCCGTCGGCCGCGTACTGGGCCGCGATCGCCGGTCCCAGCGCGGCCCGAGCCGCCTCGACCAGGCCGTCGTGGTCGACGGAGACCTTGGCGCGCAGCGACAGCGCCTCGAAGATGCGGACCAGGTCCCGGATGGGTACGCCCTCGTCCAGCAGCGCCTGCAGCACCCGCTGGATCTGGCCGAGGCTGAGCAGCGTCGGCGTGAGCTCCTCGACCACCACGGGATGGGTGCGCTTGACCATCTCGGTGAGCGCCCGGACGTCCTCGCGGCCGAGCAGCCGGCTGGCGTTCTGCCGGACGATCTCGGCGAGGTGCGTGATGATCACCGAGGCCCGGTCCACCACCGTCGCGCCGGAGAGCTCGGCCTGGTAGTGCAGTTCCGCCGGCACCCACTTGCCGGCCAGCCCGAAGACCGGCTCGACGCCGGCCCGGCCGGGCAGCGCCTGCAGCCCGTCGCCGATCGCCAGCACCGTGCCCGGCGGGGCCTGGCCGGTGCCCGCGTCGACCCCGGAGATGCGGATCGCGTACGACGACAGCGCCAGGTCGAGGTCGTCACGGGTGCGTACGGGCGGCATCACGATGCCCAGCTCGAGGGCCATCTTGCGGCGCAGCGCCCGGACCCGGTCGAGCAGGTCGCCGCCGTTGGTGTCGACCAGGTCGACGAGGTCCGGCGAGAGCGCCAGCTCCAGCGGGTCCACCCGCATCTCGCCGAGCAGCTGCTCGGGGGAGTCCGGCGAGGGGCGTTCCAGCTCGGGCACCGCCGCGGCCGCCGCCTCCGGGGCGGGATCCTTCATCCGCTGGGCGATGAACAGCGTGATCGCGCCGACGATCAGGAAGGGCACCTTCGGCAGGCCCGGGATCACGCACAGGCCGAGGGCGGCGCCGCCGGCGATGCGCAGCGCGAGTTTGTTCTGGCCCAGCTGGGCGGTGACGCTGCTGCCCATGTCGCCGGAGGTCGCCGAGCGGGTGGTGATCAGACCGGTGGCGACGGAGAGCAGCAGGGCGGGGATCTGCGAGACCAGGCCGTCGCCGACGGTCAGCAGGCTGTACTGGTTCATCGCCTCGCCGGGGGACAGCCCGTGCTGGAGCATGCCGACCGCGAAGCCGCCGACCAGGTTGATGACCGTGATGATGATGGCGGCGATGGCGTCGCCCTTGACGAACTTCGAGCCACCGTCCATCGCGCCGTAGAAGTCGGCTTCCGCGGCGACCTCGGCGCGGCGCCGGCGGGCCTCGTCCTCGTCGATGAGGCCGGCGTTGAGGTCGGCGTCGATCGCCATCTGCTTGCCGGGCATCGCGTCGAGGGTGAACCGGGCGCCGACCTCGGCGACGCGCTCGGCGCCCTTGGTGACCACGACCATCTGGACGATGATCAGGATCAGGAAGATGACCAGGCCGATCACCAGCGAGCCGCCGACGACGAAGTCGCCGAACGCGTGGATGACCTTGCCGGCGTCGCCGTCGCGCAGCACCAGGCGGGTGGCGCTGATGTTGAGCGCGAGCCGGAAGAGCGTCATGACCAGCAGCAGTGCCGGGAAGACCGAGAAGTCGAGCGGCTTCTGCACGAACATCGCGACCATCAGGATCAGCAGGGCGCCGGTGATGTTGGTCGCGATCAGCAGGTCGAGCAGGAAGGTCGGCAGGGGCACGACCATCATGACGATGATGCCGATGACCCCGATGGGTACGGCGAACTTGCTGAGGTTGCGGTTCTTCACGGCCCCCCTTCCACCTGCTGATAGTCCCGCAGCGAAGACCGTGATGTGAGGAAATCTCCCAGATTATGACTAAGCTGCCGCGGGCGCAGGGTTCGGGTTGCGGTGCACACCTGCGGCGGACCCACGAGACTTCAGGCTCATCACGAACGCCAACACCTTCGCGACCGCCCCGAAGAACTCGGCAGGGATCTCCTGCCCCACCTCCACGCCCTTCTCCAGCGCCCGGGCCAGCGGTACGTCCTGCACCATCGGGATGCGGTGCTCGGTGGCCAGCTCCCGGATCTTCTGCGCGATCGCGCCCTGGCCCTTGGCGATCACCCGGGGCGCACCCTTCGCCGGGTCGTAGCGCAGCGCCACCGCCACGTGGGTCGGGTTGACGAGCACCACGTCCGCGGTCGGTACGTCGGCCATCTGCCGGTTGCGGGCCATCGCCATCTGCCGGGCCCGGATCTGGCCCTTCACGTGCGGGTCGCCCTCGGTGTTCTTGTTCTCCTGCTTGACCTCCTCCTTCGTCATCCGCAGCTGCTTGTTGGTGCGCCGGCGCACGACGAAGTAGTCGGCCGCGGCCATGACGATGCCCGCGACGGCGGCGGCCCGGATCAGCGCGAGGACGGCGTCGTTGACCACGCCGAGCAGCGAGCCGATCTGCAACCGCCCGGCGGTCATCAGCAACGGCACGATGTCCTTCATCGTCGCGTACAGCACGCCGGCCAGCACACCGGTCTTGATCAGCGCCTTCGTGCCCTCCCACAGCGCCTGTGGGCCGAACATCTTCTTGATGCCGGGCAGCGGGTTGAGCCGGCTGAACTTCGGGATGAACAGCTTGGTGGCGACCCGGATCCCGCCCTGCGCCCCGGCGGCCGCGATGCCGATCGCCATCATCGTCAGCGCCAGCGGCAGCACCGCCCAGGCGGCGCTCATCAGGCCGTCCTTGAGGATGCCCAGCGCGATCTGCGGGTCCGGGTCGGCGATCACGTCGGGGATCTTCGCCATCAGCTCGCGTGAGTGGTCCATCGCCGAGGACAGCGTGCGCGGCAGCATGATGCTCGCGCCGAGCATGCCGAACCAGGCGCCCACGTCCTGGCTGCGCCCGATCTGGCCCTCCTGCTTGGCCTTCTTGAGCTTCTGCGGTGTGGGCTGTTCGGTCTTCTCGCCGGCCACGGATCACCCCCCGCTCAGGCGTACGACGACCGTCACGGCCTTGTCGATCAGCCCGTCCAGGGCCTGCGGCAGCACGGCGATCGCCGTACCGGACAGGGTTAGCACCAGGAAGATCTTCGCCGGGAAGCCCAGCTGGAACGCGTTGAGCGCCGGCGCCACCCGGTTGAGCAGGCCGAACGCGACGTCGGTCAGGAACAGCACGGCGATCAGCGGCCCGGCGATCTGCAGCGCCGCCAGGAACATCTCGCCGACGCCGTCGGTCAGCACCGTGCTGAACGTCTCCAGCGAGAACGAGGCGTCCAGCGGCAGGGTCCGGTACGACTGCATGAACCCGCGCAGCACCATCTGGTGCCCGTCGCTGGCGAACAGCAGGGTCACCGCGACAAGGTTGTAGAAGCGGCCGAACACCGAACTCTGGTTCTGCGACAGCGGGTCGTACGCGGCGGCCAGCGTGAAGCCGCCGAAGACGTCGATGAGGTCACCGGCGGCCTGCACGGCGGCGAAGAACACGAACGTGATGAAGCCGAGCGCGGCACCCACGAACAGCTGCAGCACGGTCGCCGCGATGATCGCCGAGGTCTGCAGCGACGGCACCGAGGCGGTCAGGTACGGCGCCATCGGCAGCGCGATGCCGATCGAGAGCAGCACCTTCACCTGCGCCGGGATGAGCCGCGAGTTGAACGGCGGGCAGAGCATCAGCCACGCGCCGGCCCGGGCCGCGCCCAGGAAGACCGCGATGAGCTGCGCGATCGGCAGGTCGGCGTTCACGGGTACGACCCCACCAGCGCGGTGATGATCAGCCCCCATCCGTTGACCAGCACGAACAGCAGCAGCTTGAAGGGCATCGCCACGGTCACCGGGGGCAGCATCATCATGCCCAGGCTCATCAGCGACGCGGACACGACCATGTCGATGATGAGGAACGGGATGAAGATGACGAACCCGATGATGAAGGCGGCGCGCAGCTCGGAGAGGACGAACGCGGGAATCAGCGTGGTGAGCTCGACGTCCTCGGCCTTCGCCGGCTTCTCCTGGTCGGAGACCTTGATCAGCAGGGCCAGCTCGTCCTCGCGGGTGTTCTTCAGCATGAAGTCGCGCAGCGGCTGTACGCCGTCGTTGAACGCCTGCGACTGCGTCTTGTCCCCGGCCAGGTACGGCTGCACGCCCTGGTCGTTCACCTGCGACAGCACCGGGCTCATGATGAACAGGCTGATGAACAGGGCCAGCCCGGCGAGCACCTGGTTGGGCGGCATGCTGGTCAGGCCCAGCGCGTTGCGGGTGATACCCAGGACCATGAACACCTTGGTGAAGCTCGTGCACAGCAGCAGGACGGCGGGCGCCACCGACAGCAGGGTCAGGCCCAGCACGATGACCAGCGACGTGGCTGGTTTGCTGCCGTCGGGGTTCGTACCGTTGATGTTGAAGTTGATGCTGCCGCCGCTCGGCCGGACCGTCGGCGCGACCGGCGGGGTCGGACCGGGCGCCCGCGGCAGCTCGTAGTGCGCGACGGGGGCGACCGCGGCCGGCATCGGCTGCGGCGCGGCCTGCGCCGCCGCCGCGGGCACCAGCCCCGCGAACGCCAGCACTGCGATCCCTACCAACCACCCCGCCACCGCCCACGACCGGACTAAAGGCCTTTTCATCAGTCCCCGCCACATGTCAGCGCCTCGTCGTCCGGTCGCGGAGGAAATCCAGCGTCGAGCCCCACGTCCGCGGGGACAGGATGGAGCCCTCCAGCTTGCCGCCGTGGTGCGGGAGCACCGTCGGGTGCGCGGGCGGAAGCAGGTCGCCGGCCTCGACCGGCGCCGCGCCCCGCCCGGCCGGGGCGGGATGCGCGTCGTGCGTGAACGCGCCCAGCTCGGTCTCGCCGAGCAGGCTCACCTGCGAGTCGGTGACGCCGAGGATCAGCGCGCGATCCGCCACCTGCACCACCGCCACCGAGGAGCCGCGGCTCAGCGGCTGCCGGTTGAGCACCGACAGGCTGCCCGACCCGCGTCGGCCCAGCCCGCCGCGGCGGGCCACCCGGGCCAGTCCCCACATCAGGCCGAAGACGACCAGCAGGGAGAAGCCGATGCGCAGGACGAGCTCGAACAAGGCCTACTCCCCGCTGCCCGGGGAGACGATCTCGGTGATCCGGATGCCGAAGTTCTCGTCGATGACCACGACCTCGCCGCGGGCGATCAGCCGGCCGTTGACCAGCAGGTCCGCGGGGCTGCCGGCGGCCCGGTCGAGCTCGACGATGGCGCCCGGGCTCAGCGAGAGCAGTTCCCGCACGCTCATCCGGGTACGGCCCAGCTCCGCCGAGACCTCCATCTCGACGTCGTGCAGCATGTCCAGGCCGCCACGGATCGGTGCCGCCGCCGACGGCCCTCGCCGCGCGATCCCGCCCGGCCCGCCGTCGGACGGCCACGGGCTCAGCGCGAGCGCCAGCACCGCGCGGATCTCCCCACCGTCCAGCAGCGGTACGGCCACCGAGTCCGCCTTGGCGGCGATGGCGCTCAGGGCCACCGCGGGCTCCATGATCTGGCCTGGGTCGAGCACCACCGGGCCGAACGCGCGGGCCGCGGCCTCCAGCGCCGGGCGTACGGCGGCCGTCAGGTCCAGCTCGCCGAGCGGGCTCTCCTTCAGCGCGTCGGCCAGGTCCTGACCCACCACGACCACGACCTCGCCGGCGGCCGCGCCGCTGAACCGGGCGGTGATCGCCTGGCCGGAGGTCAACAGGTCGGCGCTCGCGGCCACGGGGGCGCCCACCGCGAGCTCCCGGCTCGTCGGCAGCACCGCCAGGGCCTGCTCGGCGGCGGCACGGACCAGCGCGAGCTGCGGCTCGGTGATGGTTGGCGCGGTCATCGACGCTCTTCCTCCTTGGGCGACGGCACGACGAGACAGGCGAGCCGGGCACCCTGGTTACCGGGGACTGCATGTGCGAAAACGGTCTCGTTGACGGTCACCTCGAGCGGCACGCTGGTCGGGTGCCCCAGCGGCACAACGTCGCCGGGGCGTAGATCCACGATGTCATCGGTACGCATCCGAATGGGCTGGAATCGGACAGCTACGTCGATCGGCGCCGCGGAAAGTCCGGCCGTCAGCTTGCGCAGGGAGCTTTCGCGTACCATCCGTTCGGCCGGCGTGAGCTCGATCGTCTCCTGCTTCTCCAGTACCGGCAGGATCGAGTTGAACGGCAGGCAGACGCTGGCCACGCACTCCTCGGTGCCGACCTTCATCTCGAACGACGCGACCACCACGGCGTCGCCGGGCTGGTGCGCGCGGAGGAACTGCGCGTTGTACTCGATCTCGCGCAGCTTGGGCTGGATGTCGACCAGGCTCTCGAAGCCGTACCGCAGCTCGCCGAGCATCCGCTCCAGCAGCCCGCGCAGCAGCGGCATCTCCACCTCGGTCAGCGGCCGCTCCGGCTGGGGGCCGCCGGGGCCGCCAAGCATATGGTCGATAGCGGTCATCACCGCCGACGTGGCCATCTCCATCAGCACCGTGCCGGGCAGCGGGTCGATGGACACCACCGCGATCACGGTCGGGTTCGCCAGCGAGGCGACGTACTCGTCGTAGTTCAGCTGCTCGATCGAGACCAGGGAGACGCTGCTGACCGTACGCAGCCGGGTGGTGAGCAGGGTGCCGCAGCTGCGGGCGTACGTCTCGAACGCGATCTGCAGCGTCCGGACGTGCTCCCGGGACAGCTTGATCGGCCGGCGGAAGTCGTACGCGGTGGGCCCGGCACTGGCGCCGCGCCGGGACATCTTGCCGGGGGAGCGGGTCGGAGACGTGGTCACGTCGTCCTCATCGGCTCGGTTGCGCAACCGCTGAGGCCTACGACGTGCTATGTCCGTACCTGCGATGAATGGGCGGGTCCGCCCGCCGCGGCCCCGCCCATCGCAATGCGTGAGTTACTGAGTGACGAAGGAGGTGAAGTAGACGCCCATCACGAGGTGCTTGTCGTCGACGTTGTACGCCTTCTCGATCTTCTCGAGCAGCTCGCCCTTCGCCTTCTCCCGGCCCTTCTCGGTCTCGAGTTCGCCGACCTCCAGGCCGGTGTACTGGTCGATCGCCAGGTCCAGCGCCTCGGCGGTGTCGATCTCCTCCTCGCCGGCCTCCTCGGTCATCTGCAGGGCGAAGCCCAGCTTGAGGTAGTGCCCGTCCGCGAGGTTGACCGTGAGCGGGTTCTCGATCGTCACGACCGCGCCCTTCACCGGCGCCGGCTCCTTCGCCTCGGCCGCGTCGCCCTTGAAGAACATGAAGTACGCGCCCGCGCCGCCACCGCCGAGCAGCACGACGGCGAGCGCAATGATCATCAGCATCTTCTTGGACTTCTTCGGCGCCTCCGCCGCGCCGTCCTTCTCGTCCTTGGCCATCAGAACTCCTCCTTCGTGCTCAGTCGTGGGTAGTGGTCGGGGACTCGGTGGTTGTTTCGGCCGCGGCCGCAGCGGCCTGAGCCTCGGCGGTGGTCTGACCGGTGTGCAGCTTGCCGTCGGCGCCGGCCGCGGACGGCAGCAGCGCCGCCTGCTCGGCGTTGAGCGTGGTGAGCACGACGACGTCCACCCGGCGGTTCATCGTGATGGACCGCGGGTCCTTCGGGTCGATCAGCGGCCGGGTGTCGGAGAGGCCGACCGCCTTCATCCGGCTCTTCGCCAGGCCGTGGTTGACCAGGTAGCGCACCGTCGTCGAGGCCCGGGCGGCGGAGAGCTCCCACCCGCTCGGGTAGTACGTGACGGTGGCCTTGAGCTGGTTGGTGTTGCCGTCGACCTCGATGTTGTTCGGCAGCTTCGCCAGCGTCGGCCCGATGGCGTCCAGGATCTTCCGGCCGCCCTCCTGCAGCTCGGCGCGGTTGCCGGCGAACACCACCTCGTTGGTCACGATGGTGACCACCAGGCCGCGCTGGTCGATCGTGAACTTGACCTGGTCGAGCAGCTTCGCCTCGGCGAGCGCGTCGGAGATCTTGTTCTCGATCTCCTTGAGCTTCGCGGCCTCGGCGGCGGCCGCCTTGGCGTTCTCCGAGGCCGCCTTCCGGTCCTCGGCGAGCACCGCCCGGGTGACCGCGTCCTGCTGTGCCTTGGTCATCCCGGCGAGGCCCGAACCGCCGTCGCCCGGGTTGGTGCCCGGGTCGATGGCGACGATGTTGGTGGCCTGGCCGGCGCCGTCGAGCACGGCCGGGTTGCCCTGCAGCGCCGCGGTCGACGAGCCGAAGCCCTGCGAGAGGCCGGCCGCCAGCTCGGCGAACTTCTTCTTGTCGACGTCGCTCATGCTGAACAGCACGACGAACAGCACGAAGAGCAGGGTGAGCATGTCGGCGTACGACACGAGCCAGCGCTCGTGGTTGACGTGCTCCTCGTGCTCCTCATGACCGCCCTTCCGCCGCGGCTTACCACCAGAGCTCATGTCAAGCAGCCTTCTTCGTCTTGGCAGCGGCGGCGGCCTCGGCGGCCTTCGCGGCGTCCGGGGGCAGCAGGCTGCGCAGCTTCTGGGCCACCAGGCGCGGGTTCGAGCCCGCCTGGATCGCCAGCACACCGTCGATGACCAGCTCCATCTCCTCGGCCTCGATGCCGGAGAGACGGGTCAGGCGGGCGGCGAGGGGCAGCCAGATGAGGTTGGCGGAGAGCACGCCCCAGAGCGTGGCGACGAACGCCGCCGCGATGGAGTGGCCCAGCGTCTCCGGCTTGTTGAGGTTCTCGAGCACGTGCACGAGGCCCATGACCGTGCCGATGATGCCGACGGTCGGTGCGTACCCGCCCATGTTCTCGAAGATCTTCATGCCGGCCTTGTCGGCCTTCTTCTTGGCGGCGACCTCGGCGTGCAGGATGTCGTGCAGCTCCTCGGGGTCCGTACCGTCGATGGCCAGCTGCAGACCCCGCTTGAGGAACGGGTGCTCGACGGTCTTGACCGCGTCCTCGAGGGCCAGCAGGCCCTCGCGGCGGGCCCGCTCGGCCAGCTTGACGATGTCGTCGACGAGCTTGTTCGGCGGCGCGACCTTGGCGAGGAACGCCTTCTGGAGCAGCTTGCCGACGCCGAGCGCGTCCTTGAGCACGCCGCCGGCCATGCCGGCCGCGAACGCGCCGCCGAACACCAGCAGCATCGACGGGATCAGGATGATGGAGGCCGGGCTGCCGCCCTCCAGGATCTGCACCGTGAAGACGATGATCAGGGCGACGACAACACCAATGAGGGTGGCGAGGTCCATCAGCGGTCCTTCCGGTGCAGCGGCAGCACGGTCGCGGAGGTCTGCGAGTCCTGCTCGTCGTCGGGCGCGGCGAGGAGGGTGGGGTCACCCTCGATGCGGCTCGCCTGGGCGATCAGCGAGGCGCGGTAGAGGCGTACCGAGTCGATGAACTCGGGTACCGATTCGGCGATGACGTACTTGGTGCCGTCCACCAGCGTGATGACCGTGTCGGGCGTGCAGTCGGCACGCTCGACCAGGTCGGGATTGAGGGCGAAAACGGCTCCGTTGAGGCGGGTTACGAGGATCACGACATCCGTCCTTGGGGCATAGCAGCTGGTGGGGCCATCCGTGGCCGGTCACTTGACCATTCGGCGGAACGCCGGTTGCTGATGAGCGCGCTCCGGTCGCATTCCGGGTGCGGGCGTACCCGGAAAAGCAGAAGCCGGGGCGGGTCAGGTGACCCGTCCCGGCTTCACGCCGGCGTACCGGTTACTAGCGCTTCAGGTTGACGAGCTCCTGGAGGATCTCGTCGCTGGTGGTGATGATCCGGCTGTTCGCCTGGAAGCCACGCTGGGCGATCACCAGGTTGGTGAACTCCTGCGCCAGGTCGACGTTCGACATCTCCAGCGCGCCGTTGGTGATCAGGCCGAGCCCGGCCGAGCCCGCGGAACCGATCTGGGCGAGGCCCGAGTTCACGGTGCTGCGGAACATCGAGTCGCCGATCTTCTCCAGACCGTTGACGTTGTTGAAGTTCGCCAGGGCGAGCTGACCGAGCGTCTGCTTCATGCCGTTGGAGAACACACCCACGATCTGGCCGGTGTTCGAGACCGTGTACGAGCTCAGGATGCCCGCCGCGGAACCGTCCGACGCGCTCACCCGGGCCTCGGTGTTGCCGCTGTAGTGGGTGAGGTCGTGCACGTCGAAGGTGTAGTCGCTCGGCGCGGTGCCGAGGGCGACGGTCACCAGCGGCGTCACGCCGTCGGTGTCCACCGGCTTGCCGTTGACGAACGTGATGGCCCGGGTGGAGCCGCCCGAGTACGGGTCGGCCGGGTCGGCCGTGCCGTCGGGCAGCGTCATGGTCCACTCGTTGGTGCCGGTCTTCGCGAGCCGGACGTTCATCGTGCTGGAGGCGCCGTTGGCGTCGATCGTCGGCACCGGGATCACCTTCATCGAGGTGGGATCGGTGGGGTCGTTGGGCTTGGCCTCGTAGGACAGGTTGCCGGTGAAGGTGATGTTCTTGGTCGCCTCGGGCGCCAGGCTGATGCCGATGGGCAGCTTGATGTTGCCCGGCGCGCCGGCCGTGTTGACGGTGCCGGCCGTGTCCGCGGACCAGCCCTGCACGATCTGCCCGTTCGGCGTGGTCAGCGAGCCGTTGGCGTCGAAGGTGAACGAACCGGCGCGGGTGTAGACCGACTCGCCGCCGCTTTTGACGACGAAGAAGCCGTCACCCTGGATCATCATGTCGCCGGACTTGCCGGTGGTCTGCGCGGCGCCCTGGCTGAAGTTGGCGTTGACGCTCGCCGTCCGCACACCGAGGCCGACCTGCGCCGGGTTGGTGCCACCCTGGCCGTTCTGCGGGGCGCCCGCCGCGTTGACCATCTGCGACAGGGTGTCCTGGAAGACGGTCTGGCTGGACTTGTAGCCGGTGGTGTTGACGTTGGCGATGTTGTTGCCGGTCACATCCATCATCTGCTGGTGCGCGCGCAGGCCGCTGATGCCGGAGAAGAGGGAACGCAGCATAGGTCAGTTGTCCTTCGTGGTCGCAGGAGCGGAGGTGGTGGGGCCGGTGGTGGCCGGCGTCTGCTGGACTTCCGTGACCTTGGACAGCTGCACATCCGTGTTACCGACCACGAGCGTCGGTTCGCTGTCTCCGTTGAGCTTCGTCTTGGTGACGACGCCCGTCTGGGTGACGCCGTTGGCGTCCTGGTACGTGACCGTGCGGCCGACCAGCGCGCTCGCGCCGATCAACTGCTGGGCCTGCATCATCTCGGCGATCTGGCCGAGCTTCTCGACCTGGGTGAACTGGGCCGTCTGCGCGAGGAACTGCGTGGAGTCGGCCGGGTTCGACGGGTCCTGGTACTTCAGCTGGGCCACCAGGAGCTTCAGGAACGTGTCCTGGTCGGCGACCGACTTGCTGCCCGCGTCGACCGTCGTCTTGTTGGAGTACGTCGACGTGGACCGGGCGGTCTTGTCGTCGTACTGGTTGCTGACGAATCCGTTGATCGGGGAAGTCATGCGCCGGGTCCTCCTGAGTTGGGTGGTTGGCCCTCGCACTCAGGTTCGGCGGGCGCGCCGATTCGCTTAGCCCCTATTTTCGCCGGTGTCGGAGCCTAAGCCTGGACGTCGAGACGGCTGGTGCCGGTGCTGCCGGATGGGGCCGGTGCGGCGGTTCCGGCGGGTGTCGGAGCCCGGTCCGGAGCACGATCTCCGGTACGCCCGTGCCGCCCGTCACCGCCTCCGCCGTTCATGAACGCGAACTGCTGCCGCGCCTGGTCCTGCTGCCCGGAGCCCTGCCGCAGATCCAGCGACGTGTTGCCGAAGCCGGACTGCTGCAGCTCGCGGCGCAGGTCGTCCATCGCGTCCCGCAGCGACTCGTGGCCGGCGTCGGTCGAGCTGGCCAGCTGTACGTTGATCTCGCCGTTGCGGATCTCCGCGACGATCTGCACCGGCCCGAGGTCGGCCGGGTGCAGGTTCACGGTGAGCCGGTGCACGCCGTCGGCGTCCAGGCGCAGCGGGCTGATCCGGGCGGCCAGCTGCATCGCCACCGGGCCGGGCAGCGGCGGTGCGGCCGGGGTCGGCGCGGCGGCGGGCGCGGCGACCGGTGCGGCGGGTGCGGCCGGTCCGACCGGTGCGGCCCCGGGCAGCCCGGCCGGTAGGTCGGTCCCGGGGGCTGCGGTCGCCGGGTTCGCGGCGGCTGCGGGGAACGGGGTCGGGGAGGCTGTGCCGCGGTCTCCCCGGCCGTCGCCCTGGGACGGCTGCTGGTCCTGGCCGGTCGCGCCGGTGTCCGTGCCTGCGGGGCCGAGTGCGTCCGCGGGCGCGGTGGCGTCGGCCGCCGGGGTGTCAGGCGTTGCCGTCGCTGCGTCGGCCGGGACCATCGCTGTGTCGGCCGGGGCCGGTGCGGTTGCTGGGACCTCTGTGGTCGTCTGCGGCTCGGATGGTGTGGGGCTTGCTGCCGCCGGAGCGGCCTGCGCTTCCGGAACCGTCGCGGCCGTGGGTGCCGCGGGCGCGGGTGCCGCGGGCGCGGGTGTCTGTGCGGCTGCGGATGTGGTCGCGTCCGCGGGCGGCGGGGCGGGTGCGGCGGCCGGGGCGGCCGGCTGCGCGGTCGGCGGTTGGGGCGTGGGCGGCACGATGCCCTGCGGCTCCGCGGCGACCGGGGCAGGCCCCGGCCTCGGCAAGGCCGTCGTGACGGCGTCCATCGGGACGGGGGTCGTCGGGACGGCGGCCGGGGCGGTCGCGGCCGGTCCGCCGGCGTCCGGGGCAGCCACGGGTGCCGGTGTGCCCGGCGCGGTCGCTGGGGCCGTCGTTGTGGCTGATGCGGCCGGTGGGGCCGGTGGGGCCGGAGCTGCCGGCCGTACCTCCGGCGCTGCGGCCCCATTCGCCCGCACGGCGACGGTCTGTGCGGCGGCATCGGCCTGGGTGACCACCGGCTGCGCCGCAGTGCTGGACGCGAGCGAGATCGATGAGGGCTGCGCGTCCGCCGTCCGGGCCGCGGCCTGTGCTGCGCCGGACGCCGTGACCTGTGGTGATGCGGGGGCAGCTGGGGACGGTGTGACCGTTGTGGGCTGCTCCGCAGCCTCGCCGGGCGGCGCGACCGTGGGCGGCGGCATCACGGTCGGGACAGCAGCGGACGTCACCGGAGCGTCGGGCGTCTCCGCCTCCTCGGCCTCCAGCGCGGGCGAGGCCGGTCCGGCCGGCTCCGGGCGCTGCGCGGTCGTCCGCCTCGCCGCGGCCCTCGCCTGCGACATGCGCTGCTGCTCGGCGTCCCGGTCCTGGGCCGCGCGCAGCTGGAGACGGTGTTCCGCGGCCGTCTCGGCGATCGTGGGGCCGCCGGCATCCGAGCGTTCGGCGGCGCGGGCGTGGGCCAGCTCGGCGGCGCGCTGCTGGGCCGCGCGGTTCTCGAACCGTGCGTCGGCGGACCGGTTCCGGACGGCGTCGTCGCGCCGGCGGTCGGTGGAGACAGCCGCCGGGGACCGGTCGAGCTCGGCGGAGAGCGCGGAGCCGAAAGCCTCCGCGCCGTCGCCGGGGCGGGTGGGCGTACGGCGCCCGGCGTCGGCCGCCGGCCTGCGGTCGGGGCCCGTGACGGAGCTGGTCATGGCGCGCTTCCCTCCGTGAGCTCAGCCGAGAGCGGCGAGCGCCTTCTGGACCTTCGGCACGTACGCCTGGGTCTCCGCGAACGGCGGGATGCCGCCGTACTTGTGCACGTTGCCGCCGCCCGCGTTGTACGCGGCCAGCACCAGCGGCAGGGACTTGAACTCCTTGAGGTGGCCGGAGAGCAGCTTCGCGGCGCCGTTGATCGCCTGCTGCGGGTCGAACGAGTTGTGCACGCCGAGGCCGCGCGCGGTGGCCGGCATGAGCTGCATCAGCCCCTGGGCGCCGGCCTTGCTCACGGCCTTCGGGTCGTACCCGGACTCGACCTTCGCCACGGCGGCGAGCAGCTTGGGGGAGACGCCGTACTTGGCGCCGGCCCGGACGAACATGTCCGCGTACGGGACGCCGGCCAGCGACGAGGAGTTCTGCAGGCTGGCGGGGCGTACGGCCGCTGCGGCGGGGGCGTCGGCGGTGCCGAGCACGCGCCGGATGTGCGTCGGGGTCTCGTACACCGATTGGATCTTGACGTGGTCGCCGGCCTTGGGCGCCGCGATCATCTTGTTGTCGCCGAGGTAGATGGCGACGTGGTCGACCGGTGAGTCGAAGGCCAGGATGTCGCCCGGCTTCGCCTGGGCGAGGCTGTCCACCTTCGTGCCGGCCCGGGCCTGCTCGCGCGAGGTGCGGGGCAGGTCGATACCGAGATCCTTGTACGCCCGCTGCACCAGCGCCGAGCAGTCCAGCCCCTTGCCGGGGTCCGTGCCGCCGAACACGTACGGCGTGCCGAGGTACTTCTTGGCCGCGTCGACCACGGCCTGCCCGGTGACGCCGGAGCCGGAAGAGGCGGCCCTGCTGCCGCCCGCGTCGGCGAGGGCCGTGGCGAACGACGCGCCGGACGTCGTGCCGGTGCTGGCTGTGGCCGGTGCGATCCCCAGTTGCGACTGCAGCTCGGTGATGCGCGACAGCACACCGTCAACACCCATCATGCGCGGCTCCCCTGGTCGTCGTGGCCCTCGTCTTCGAGTTCGGCCGGTTCCGGTGAGCGCTTAGCGGCAAGCCCCAGCTCGGCTCGCGCCGCCTCGATGGCGGTGCGGGCGTCGGTGAGTTCGATCGGCGGCCGCTGGGCGGCGACGGCCAGGGCGGCCTCCCGGGCGGCGTCCTCGCGGGCGGCGGCCGCGGCGACCCGGTCGGCGATCGTGCCGCCGCCCTGGCGCAGCGCGCTGGCCCGTTCCTCGTTCATGGCGTCGACGCCCCGGGCGGCGTTGCGCGCCTTCGACGTCACCGCCATCTCGTCGATCGTGTTCTGGTCGACGGTCAGGTCGTGGCGGCGTACGGCCTCGGCGTGCCGTTCGGCGAGCATCTCCACCGCCCGGCGCCGCTTGGCGGCGTCGGCCAGGTCGGCGACCTTCTCCTGGGTCCGCTCCTCGGCGTCGGTGACCATCCGGTGCGCGCCGGACAGCGTGGCGGCCAGCGACTGGCGGGCCACCATCGAGGCGACCATGGCGCGGGCGGTGCCCTCGCTGGGGGCGTCCGCCCCGGCCAGGTCCAGCTGCCGGCGCTTGACCAGCGCCTGGGCGTCGCGGATCTCCTGGCGGGACTGGATGACGGCGCCGCGGGCGGCGTCCTCCTGGGCCTTGCGTGCGCGCAGCACGGGGCCGAGCCGGAACAAGCGATTCACGAGACCTCCCAGAAAATGCCGTCACCGTCCCGGTCGGCCCGTTCGCGGGCCCGCTGAGCGGCTGCACCCGAGCTGCACCCGGCCCGCCTCAGGGGCAGCCGGGTCAGAGGTAGCTGATGCCGGTCAGCTCCTCGGCGGCGGACCACAGGCGCCTGCCGACGGCCGGGTCGGCGGCTTCGGCGCTGGGCCGGACCTCGGTGACCCGGCCGCGCATCTCCAAGAAGCCTGCCGGCCCGAAGAACTGGCCGCCGCGCAGCCCGGGCGCGGTGGCGGCGCGCAGTTGCGGGGCGGCGCCGTGCTCCACCGGCTGGGTGAACAGCAGGCCCAGCTCGGCGAGGATGCGCCCCGGCAGGCCGCTGTCCTCCCAGGCGCGGGGCGTCAGGTTCGTCCGTGAGACGCCGGGATGCGCGAGCACGCCGAGGATCGGGGAACCGGCGGCCCGCAGGCGGCGGTCCAGTTCGAGGCCGAAGACCGTGGTGGCGAGCTTCGACACACCGTACGCGCGGGCGGCTTTGTAGGTACGTTGCGACATGAGGTCGTCGAAGTCGAGGTGGGCCCGCTTGTGGGTGATCGAGCTGACGTTCACGACCCGGGGCGCCGGAGCCGCGGCGAGACCGTCGAGCAGCAGGCCGGTCAGGGCGAAGTGGCCGAGCATGTTCGTGCCCAGGTGCAGCTCGAAGCCGTCCGCGGTGGTCCGGCGCCGGCCGAGCAGCACCAGCCCGGCGTTGTTGATCAGCAGGTCGACGGCCGGGTGGTCGGCGTGCAGCTTGGCGGCGAAGGCGCGGACGGACGCCAGCGACGCCAGGTCCAGCTCGCGCACCTCCACCTCCCCGCCGATCGTCCGGGCCGCCTCCGCGCCGGCGGCGGTGTTGCGTACGGCGAGGACGACGCGGGCACCGGCACGGGCCAGCGCGGTGGCGGTGATGAGTCCGAGGCCGGAGTTCGCGCCGGTGACGACGGCGATGCGGCCGCGCTGGTCAGGGATGTCAGTGGTCATGTGGCGACGCTAGGGGCGCGACGGCGTGCTCCCGTCGTACCGATGTGCCTAGGACTGCGGGACCTACCTTCCCCCAGGCTCGGGGCGGCACACTGGCGGCATGACCGGCACCCATCCGTACGCCCGAGAGCTCGGGGATTTCCTGCGCGCCCGCCGCAGCCGGCTGCGTCCGGAGGACGTCGGCCTCGAGCCGGGCGGCCGGCGGCGCGTGACCGGGCTGCGGCGCGAGGAGCTGGCCCTCCTGGCCGGCCTGAGCACCGACTACTACCAGCGGATGGAGCAGGGCCGGGAGGTACGCCCCTCCGACGACGTCCTGGACGCGCTCGCCGCCGCGTTCGACCTGGCCGACGAGGAGCGCCGGCACCTCTTCACGCTGGCCCGTGCCGCGCGCCGGCCCGCACCCACCGAGGTCCACCGGGATCCGGAACGCGTGCCCGACAGCACCCGGCGGCTGCTGCGCGTGATGGGTACGCCGGCCGTCGTCCTGGGGCGGCACCTCGACGTGCTGGCGTGGAACGACATGGCCGAGGCGCTGCTCGGCGATCCGGTCGGCGTTCCGCCCGGGCGGCTCAACATGCTGCTGCTGATGTTCGACGACGCGCACACCGGCGACCGGCAGTGCCCGGACTGGGAACAGCAGGCCCTCGACTACATCGGCATGATGCGCGCCGCGGTCGCGACCGATCCCACCCATCCGCGCGCCACCGCGATCGTCGGCGAGCTGAGCATCCGCAGCCCCGAGTTCCGGCGGCTGTGGGGCCGCCACGACGTCCGGGAGTCGGTCAGCGGCAGCAAGACGTTCCGGATCCCCGAGGTCGGCGACATCGTCCTGGACTGGGACACGTATCCGCTGCCGGGCGACCCCGGTCCGGTCATGCTGGTCTTCACCGCCGAGCCGGGCAGCGCGGACGCGGACCGCCTCCAGCTGCTGGCCGCGCTGCACGCCACCCGGGTCAGGAAGCCGCGATGACCTGGCGCAGCTGTGCCCAGGCCTGGTCCACGCCGACCTTCTCGTCGAGCCCCTGACGCAGGAACGCGGTGATCTGCGGCCAGATCGCCGCGGCCCGGTCGGCCTCCGGGTTGGTGCCCGGGACGTACGCGCCGATCTCGACCAGCTCGCGGACCTCGCGGTGGGCGGCCATCAGGCGGCGCAGTTCCGTCGCGTCGCTGCGCTGCTCCGCGGTGGTGATCCTGTTCGCCACCCGGGAGATCGAGTCGAGCGCCTGGATGCTGGGGAAGTGGCCGGCCGTGGCGAGCTTGCGGTCCAGCACGATGTGGCCGTCCAGGATGGAGCGGGCCGCGTCGGCGATCGGCTCGTTGTGGTCGTCGCCCTCCACCAGCACGGTGTAGAGGCCGGTGATGCTGCCCCGGGCGCCCGGGCCGGCGCGTTCCAGCAGCGAGGCCAGCATCGCGAAGACCGACGGCGGGTAGCCGCGGGTGGCGGGCGGCTCGCCGACGGAAAGGCCGACCTCGCGCTGGGCCATCGCCGCGCGGGTCACGCTGTCCATCATCAGCAGCACGTCGCCGCCCTCGTCGCGGAAGTACTCGGCGATGCGGGTCGCGACCGAGCCGGCGCGCAGGCGGACCAGCGGGGGCGTGTCGGAGGTCGCGATCACCACCACCGAGCGGGCCAGCCCCTCCGGGCCGAGGTCGTGCTCGATGAACTCACGGACCTCGCGGCCGCGCTCGCCGACCAGGGCCACCACGTTCAGCTCGGCCGTGGTGCCGCGCGTGATCATGCTCATCAACGTGCTCTTGCCGACGCCCGAGCCGGCGAAGATGCCGATGCGCTGGCCGCGGCCGCAGGGCACGAGCGTGTCCAGGACCCGTACGCCCAGTGGCATCGGTGCGTCCACGAGCTGGCGTTCCATCGCCGAGGGTGGCGCGGCGTCGATGCCGACCATCTCGCCCTTCAGCGGCGGGCCGCCGTCCATCGGCCGTCCCAGCCCGTCGAGGATCCGCCCGCGCAGGTCGGGCCCGACCGCCACCCGCAGCGGGCCACCCGTGGAGACCACCGGCGTACCGGTGCTCAGCCCCGCGATCGGGCCGAGTGGCAGGCAGGACAGCCTTTCCCCGTCGAGCGCGGCGACCTCGGCCAGTACCGCCTCGTCGCCCTCGCCCATCTGCAGGAGGTCGCCGACGCGTGCCTCCAGCCCGCTCACCGTGACCCGCAGGCCCACCGCGCCCGTCACCTTGCCCCGGGTGAGCGGCTGGGCCGCCGACAGCGCGGCGTTGATCCGGTTGCGGAAGACGTCGGTCACAGGCGGAGGGCTTCCTTTGCTCGGGCGACGGCCGCGGCGATGGACGCGTCCACCGTGGTGGTGCCGGTCTCCGCGACGGCGTCGCCGGGCCGCAGGGCGGGATCGGGGCGCAGGTGCACCGGCCGACCCTCGTAGTTGTAGTCGGCGTCGGTTGCCGTACCGGTCAGATTGGCGAAATCGTCGGGATGCAGGCTCACCACGACGTCGCCGAAATCCGGTGCGGCGCTCATGGCCCGGCGCAGGGCCGCCGCGGCCCGCCCCTCCGGGTCGTCCATCGCCCTGCCCACGATGGCCTCGGCCAGCTCGAACGCGTGCGCCAGGACCGCTTCCTGCAGCTCGTGCAGGGTCGGCATCAGCTGCGTCTCCAGGTTGGTCACGGCCCGGCCGAGCGCGTTGACCGCCTGCGCCAGCGCCGCGGCGCGCCGCTGGTCGTGCGCCTGTTCCAGGGCCCGCGCCCGCTCGGCGGCCGCCTGGGCCTCCATCGCGGCGGCCCGCTGGCCCTGCGCCCAGCCCTCGGCATAGCCGGCCGTACGGGCCTCCTGCTTAGCGCGTTCCACGGGAGCGCTGTCCATGGGTACGGCACGCCGCAGGTCCACGCCGAACCGGGCGGCGGCGGCGGACTCGGCCACCGTGCCGCGCAGTACCGGGCCCTCCTCAGACGATGAGCTCATCGGCCTCACCACCGCGCTGGATCTCGATCTGGCCGGAGTCCTCGAGCGAGCGGATCACCGAGACGATCTTCTGCTGGGACTCCTCGACCATGCGCACCTTGACCGGGCCCATGAGGTCCATCTCCTCGAGCAGGTTCTCCCGGCCGCGCTCGGACAGGTTGCTGGTGACCTTGTCGCGGACCGGCTCCGCCACGCCCTTGAGCGCGGTGGCCAGGTCCGCGGGCTCGACCTGGCGCAGCACCAGCTGCACGGACCGGTCGTCGAGGTTCACGATGTCCTCGAACATGAACATCCGCCGACGGATCTCCTCGGCGATCTCCGGGCTGCGCTTCTCCAGCGCCTCCAGGATGAGCCGCTCGGTGGTGCGGTCGGCGCGGTTGATGATGTCGACCAGCGGTCCCAGGCCCCCGACCGTGGACAGCTCGTCGGGCTGCAGCACGGTGGACAGCTTGCGCTGCAGGGCCAGCTCGACCTGGCGGATCACGTCGGGGGAGGTGCGGTCCATGACGGCGATGCGGTGCGCCACGTCGGACTGCACCTCCGGCGCCAGTCCGGACAGGATCGAGGACGCCAGCGCCGACGGGATGTGCGCCAGTACCAGCGCGATCGTCTGCGGGTGCTCGTACTGCACGTACGACAGCAGCTGCCGGGGGTCGGCGTGGCTGAGGAAGTTGAACGGCATGTCGGTCATCGAGGCCTGCAGCCGGTCGAGGATCAGCTGCGCCCGTTCCGAGCCCAGCGATGCCTCGAGCAGCTCACGGGCGTACGCCATGCCGCCCGCGCCGGCGTGCTTGGTCGTCGCCAGCGCGTAGAACTCGTCGATGACGTCGACGACCACCTCGGGTTCGAGCTTGCCGAGCCGGGCGATCTCGGCCGACAGCTCCTCGACCTCGCTCTCGCTCATGTTCGCGAGCACCCGGGTCGAGTACTCCTTGCCCATGCGCACCAGCAGGATGGCGGCCTTGCGCAGGCCGGTCATCGTATTCGTGCTCAATGCCGGTGTCGTCAACGCGGTTCCTCCTTGAACCAGGGGGTGTGGGGGTCGGGCGGTGGGTCAGCGACCGGCGCCGAGCCAGCCCCGCAGCAGGGCGGCCATCTCCTCCGGCTGGTCCTCGACCATCTGCTCGATCTCCCGCTGCCGCTCCTCCAGCGCCTCGTGCGTGATGTTCGCGGCCTCGATCGCCGGCGACGGGATCGCCGCGTTCAGCTCGGCCAGGCGCTGCGCCTCCAGGGCGGACTGCATCTCCTCGAGGTGCCGCAGCTCCGCCGGGGTCAGCGCCTTGCGCTTGCGCTGCTTCCGGCTCCAGCGCCAGGCCAGGAAGATCAGGAAGAGCACGACCAGCGCCATGGCGGCGGTCTTGATGAGCGACGTCTGCTTCGCCGTCTTCTCCGCGGCGGCCGAGGCGGCCAGGGCGTTCTGCGCGGCGGTGGCGGCCGAGGTGTCGAAGGCCATCGCGCTGACCGCCACGGTGTCGCCCCGGGTCGGGTCGACGCCGGCCGCGGCGCTGACGAGGGTCTGCACGTCGGCCTGGTTGACGGCACCGGCGGTGGTCGCGTCCAGCAGGACCGCGACATTCAGCCGCTTGATGCTGCCCGGCGCCCGGTTCCGGGTCTCGGTGACCTCGTTGACCGAGTTGTTGCGGGTGATGGTGCTGTTCTCGTACTGGCCGGTGCCGGCGGTGCTCGTACCGTTGGGCACCTGGATGTTGTCCGGGCCCAGCACGCCGCCGGTCCCGTTACCGTTGCCGTTGTACGCCTCCCGCTGGATCTGCTCGGAGAGCGCGGCGACCGACGGGTCCGACGAGTACGTCTTGCTGGTCGTCTGGGTCTGGTCGAAGTCCAGCTCCGCGGTCGTGGTGACCACGGCGTGGCCGGGGCCGACGACGGCGTCGAGCATCTTCTGCAGCGACGAGTTGAGGCGGTTCTGGAAGGCGACGGTCTCCGAGTCGGAACCGCTGTCGCCGCCCGAGGACACCGGCGCGCCGTTGCCGCTCGACAGCACCTTGCCGTCCGCGCCCACCACGGTGACGTTGGTGGGGTCCAGCCCCTCGACGGACGAGGCGACGAGGTTCACGATCGCCTGCACGGTCTGGCCCGACAGCGGCTTGCTCGGCGAGGAGGCCACCAGCACGGAGGCGGTGGTCTTCTCCTGGTCGTCGGCGAAGACGTCCTTCTGCGGGATGACGAGGTTGACCGTTGCTGCCTCGACCCCGTCGATGCTCTTGATGGTGTTGGCCAGCTCGCCCTGCAGCGCCCGCTGGTAGTTCGTGTGCTGCATGAAGTCGCTGGTGGTGATCCCCTGCTTGTCGAGCAGGGCATAGCCGGTGTCGGCGTCGCCCGGGAGACCCTCGCCGGACATCTGCAGGCGCAGGTCGTACACCTGGTCCTGCGGCACCATGATCGTCGTGCCGCCGTTGGCCAGCTCGTACGGCGTGCCGGCCTTCTGCAGCGACTCGACGATCGCGGAGGCGTCCTTGCTCGACAGGTTGCTGAACAGGGCGGAGTACGAGGGCTTCGAGGCCCAGGTGGCGAAGAAGTAGCCGCCGATCACGAGGGCGAGCACCGCCGCGATCGTGACCGCCTTCTGTCCGGGGGTGAAGGACTTGAACGTGTCGCCGACCTTGCGTACGGGCGCGGGGAGACGGTCCGTCATCTTAGGCTGAGCCCTTCTGGCATGCCCTCCTGGCCCTCGCCTGCCAGGCCGTCGTTCGCTGCCGGCAAGTGCCGCTCGGTGCAGTCGGTCATGCCTGCATCCTCATGATCTCCTGGAAGGCCTCGACGGCCTTGTTCCGGATCGCCATCGTCAGCTGCAGCCCGAGGGAGGCCTCGGTGGCCGCCATCGTGTACTGCGCCGGGTCCTGCAGGGTGCCGTTGGCCACCTGCACGCCCAGATCGCCGGCCTTGGACTGGGACGCCTGCACGCTCTCCAGACCCTTGGAGAGCATGCTGGCGAAGTCGGTGTTCACGCCGGTGGCGGCCGCGGTACCGGACGTGCCGCTGACCGCGTTCACGCCGGTCACGCCGCTGAGCCCGGTGACCGCGCCGATCGCGCCGATGGGAGACGTCATGGTCAGGCCTTCCCGAGGTTGATCGCGGCCTGGTACGACTCCCGCGCCCGGTCGACGACGGAGAGGTTGGCCTGGTACGAGCGCTGCGCCATCATCAGCTGCGCCATCTGGCCGCCGAGGTCGATGTCCGGGCGGCGTACGTAGCCCTCGGTGTCGGCCAGCGGGTTGTCCGGCTCGTACGACAGCCGGCCTTCGGCGTTGCCGTACGCGATGCCGCCGACCTGGGCGCCGTTGCCGTCCTGCGCCTCCTGGGCGACGACGTAGCGGGCCTGGAAGGCGTTCTCGGACGTCCGGCTGACGTTGTCGATGTTGGCGATGTTGTCGGACACGGCGTCGAGCCACTTGCGGTAGACCGTCACGCCGCTGCCCGCCACGCCGATCGCGTTGAAGGTGCTCATCTAGCTCAGGCCCCCTTGATCGCGTCGCGGATCAGGCTGTACTTGCCGTCGAGAGCGCGGATCGCCAGCGAGTAGCGCATCGTGGTGTCGATGTGCGAGAGCGTCTCCTCGTCCAGGTTGACGTTGTTGCCGTTCAGGCGCGTCGGCTCCAGCGAGTTCTGCACGCTCGGCGAGACCGACGAGGGCGACCGGCCGTTGGCGACGGCGCTGCTCAGCGCCTCCTCGAACTTGACCTTACGAGCCTGGTAGCCCGGAGTCTCGATGTTCGCGATGTTGTTGGCGATGGCGTTCTGCCGGGCGGACAGGCCGGCGACTGCGACGCGGAGCGAGGACGATGCGACGTCGTCGAACACGGCAGCGGTTCCTTCCAGTGGATCGAGGTGCCGGTCCGTGGCGGTCGGGCCGAGCAATCCATTGCTCGTACCTTTCGCTTCGGCCTGCCCGCCGATCCGCTGAGCGGCAAATGGTTGCCGCTCAGTTGCACGCAAAAACCCGGAACCCCCTCGGGGGGCCCGGGCCGGTGCGGTGGGGCTTACCTCACATGGCGCAGTCGAGGTAGACCGGGCGTTTGACCGCCTCGCCGGTCTCGATCCGGCTGGTCATGGCCTGCTGGACCCGCGTGGCGGTGAGCCGGCGGGCGATCTCCTGCGCGGCCGCCAGCTGGCGGGTGAGGATCTCGTCGGCCCGCGGGCGCAGCTCGAGCGGCAGCGCGCCCAGGTCGGTGGGCGGCTTCCACAGGTCGGCCGGCGGGGTCTCGGCGTGGCGGCGCGCGTCGGCCAGCATGGCCTCGGTGGCGGCCACGTCCAGCTCGAGGTCGTCGAGCGCGGCGGTCCAGGCATCTCGCCAGGCGTTGGTCACCCTGTCCCCACCTCGCTCTCCGTCATCATCACTCGCGTCAGGCAACAGGTGCGGGATGGGTCGCCGCTGCGGCGGCCGCTTCCCGCCAGGCGTCGCGCAACGGCTCGACGAGCGCGCGGCACGCGGCGACCCGGTCGGCGTCGCGGGCGATGTTGGCGCCGATCAGCTCGGTGAGCAGGAAGCCGTACAGGTTGGCCAGGCCGGGAGCGCCGGCCCAGGCGTCGACGTCCAGCGTGGTACGCAGCTCCAGGATGATCTCCTGAGCGTGGTTCAGCTTGTCGTTGGCCTGCTCCCGGTCGCCGGTGCGCAGCGCCTCCTCACCCTGGAAGAGATCCATGACGAGGCGGTCGTAGAGCATGACCAGGAGCTTGCCGGGGGAGGCCGTATTCACGGAGTCCTGGAGGTAGCGGTTCAGCGGAGAGGTCATCAGTTCCCTTTGCTCAGGAATGGGCGGATTCCGTGGGCGGCGGTCAGGCGGGGCGTCAGCCCAGGCTCGCGATCTGGCCGGAGAGCCAGGACGACTGCGAGTTGAGCTTGCTCAGCGCGGTCTCGAGGCCGGAGTACGTCTTCTGCAGCGCCTCCCGCTTGGCGGCGAGCCGGACGTCCCAGTCGTCGATCTGGAAGTTCATGGAGTCGATCAGCGTCTTCCGCCCGGTGACGGCGGAGGTGACGTTGGCGGTCTGCGTCTTGGCGAGCGCCTCGAAGTTGTCGGCGAAGGCGATGCCGGCGGCCTGAACGGCGTCCGGGTCGCTGTTGTACTTCGCGATGAACTGATCGGCCTTGAACGTCAGCTTGCCGGTCGAGTCGAGGGCGACGCCGAGCTGGCTCAGCGCGCCGAAGTTCACGACGTTGGCCGCGCGGTCGTCGGCGAGGGCCTGCGGCGTGGCGTCCGCACCGGTGGGCGCGGGCGGGGCGCCCTCGCGGCGGAACGACAGTCCCTGGCTGATGGTGCTGAGGATCGCGGAGCTCATCTGCCGGACGGAGAAGTCACCGGTGAGCGGCGAGCCCTTCTTCGTCTCCGGGTTGTACGCCGTCTGGGCGCCGATCTCGGTGAGCGTGGCGTTCGCGGCGTCGACCAGGGCCTGGAACTTGGCGGCGATGCCGGCCGCGTCCGAGACCGACGTGATCGTGACGTCGTTCTCCATCTTGCTGACCGTGACGGACACCCCGGGCATCAGGCCGGTGAAGGTGTTCGTGGTGCTGACGAGGCTGAAGCCGCCGTTGTCGGGGTCGCCCACGGTGATCTTGGCGTTGGCGGCCTCGGTCGTGGTGATGACGCCCTTGCCGTCGGAGCTGGCCGCGGCGTCCAGGCCGATGATCTGGAAGGCGTTGTCCGCGCCGGTCCTCATGCCGTTGAGCTGGAGCACGCTCTCGGTCTCGCCGATCTTCACCAGGGTGGCCTTCACGCCGGCGCCCGCGCCGTTGATGGCCGCGCTCACGCCCTTGGCGGTCCGGTCGGTGATCGGGACCGTGACCTCCTTGCCCTGACTCGCCCAGACCGGGTCGCCGTTGCCGTCGACCTGCGGGTTGCCCTGCCCGTCCACGGCCTGGACCCAGACGCCGGTCCGGATCTTGAGCTCGGTGGTCTCGGGCGGGAGGATGTCGGCCGCGACCTGCTTGCCCTCGGCGTTCGTGACGGTGGCGGTGTTGACCCGCATCGTGCCGGCCTGCGCGGTGGCCAGGGCGTTCACGGAGAACTTGACGGCACCCGTCGCGGTGTCCGTACCGCCCGTCGAGGTGGTGGTGACGGACGTGGAGCTGGAGGTCGGCTTGACCGCGCGCCAGGTGCTCAGCTGGCTGAGGGAGTCGGCCGCGGTCTGCAGCGAGGCGACCTTCGAGTTCACCGACTGGTACGCGGAGACCACCGACTGGGCGGCCGAGACCTTGGCCTTGAGCCGGGTCTGCGGGGCCGCCTCCACCTGCATCAGCGAGCTGATCATGGAGGAGGTGCTGAGCCCACTGACGAGGCCGTCGATCGAGCTGACCACGGTGCGCCTACTTTCCTTGCCGGGTACAGATGTGAAGCGGGGGTAGCCGGCGCCGTCTGCCAGCTACCCCCACCTATTCGGTTGTGAGTGATATTCGGTTAGAGGTTGTCGGTAGCGAATCGGTTAGCGCAGCAGCGACAGAACGTTCTGCGAGGCCTGGTTGGCCTGCGACAGCATCGAGGTGCCGGCCTGGGTCAGGATCTGGTTGCGGGTGAAGGCGACCATCTCCTGCGCCATGTCGGTGTCACGGATACGCGACTCCGACGCGGACAGGTTCTCGACCGAGACGTTCAGGTTGTTGATCGTGTGCTCGAACCGGTTCTGGAACGCACCGAGCGTGGCCCGCTGGTCCGAGACCTTCGAGATCGCGGAGTCCAGGGCCTCCATCGCGTCCTGAGCACCCTGCGGGGTCTCCAGGCTGAGGTCCTTGGTCTTGAGCTCGGTGGAGTTGATGGCAGCGATCGAGATGTCCATCGTCTCGCCGCGGTTCGCGCCGACCTGGAACTGGCCGTTGCTCGCCCCAGCGTTCACCGAGCTCGCGGCCGGCGTGATGCCCAGGTCACCCAGCTCGAGACCGGCCGCGGCGGAGTCCGCACCCAGCTCGAAGGTCTTGGTGCCCGAGGCGGTCATCGTGAAGCCGTTCGTGCCGTCGGTCTTGGCACTGAACGTGATCTCGTCGCCGGTCAGCTTGGCGATCTCGGTACCGGCGTTGGCCGGCAGCGCCGCCGCCGTCTTCACCGCGGAGCTCACCGCCGCGTTGAGAGCGTCGGTGATGTCCTTGGTGCTGGCACCCGCGCCGGGGGCCGGGACGGTGACGACGATGCCGTCGGTGGTGCCGGCCGCGGTCAGGTCCACGCCACCGATGTTCTTGATCGCGAAGCTGATGCCCTGGGTGGTGTCCACGTCCGTCGTCGTCGCGACGCCGGTGACCTCGTTGGCCTTGCCGAACGAGCCGTCGAGCAGCTTCGACTTGCCGAACGACGTGGTGCTGCCGATCCGGTCGAGCTCCTTGTTGAGCTGACCGAACTCCTTCTGCGCCGCCGCCTTGGCGGACGGGTCCTGCGAACCGCCGTTGGCGGCCTGCACGGACAGGTCACGCATGCGCTGCAGGATCGAGGTGACCTCGTTGAGCGCACCCTCAGCGGTCTGCGCGACGCTGATGCCGTCCTGGGCGTTGCGGACGGCGACCTTCAGGCCACCGACCTGCGAACGCAGGCCCTCGGAGATCGAGAGGCCGGCCGCGTCGTCGGCCGCGCGGTTGATGCGGAAACCGCTGGACAGCTTCTCCAGTGACTTCGACATCTGGCCGTCGGTGACCGACAGGTTGCGGTAGGCGTTCTGGGCGGCGATGTTCTGGTTGATGCGGAGACCCATGGTGTTTCCTCCTTGAGTGCGGGTCCGTGGCGGCTCATCCGTAAGCCGTTGGCGTTGCGCCAGTCAGATCGGCGGTCCTCCGCCGGTCATGAGCAGTCTGCGAAATTTCTTCGGGCTTTTCGGGCGATTGCCAGATCTCCGGCCTGCTACCGGGTGGAAACCCCTCAGAG
Organism: Nucisporomicrobium flavum; assembly: GCF_016464385.1. Taxonomy (GTDB): domain Bacteria; phylum Actinomycetota; class Actinomycetes; order Mycobacteriales; family Micromonosporaceae; genus Actinoplanes; species Actinoplanes flavus_A. Next base: position 392,469 of record NZ_JADMLH010000002.1, read on the forward strand.
ACCCACCGGCCGTGCCGACCTGTCCGGATGAACAGGGAACGCGCCGTCCGGGCCGTCCCGCATGAGGAAGACGGAGGACCGGGTGAGCCTGACCGACCTGTCCAGCGTCCTGTGGCGGGCGCGGGAGCTGCTGGAGCTTCTCCTGTTCAAGCTCGAGGAGGAGCAACTGCTCCTGGCCTCCAACCGCTCCCGCTGGCTGGCGCACGCCACCCGCGAGGTCGAGGTGGTGCTGGACCAGATCCGGCAGACCGAGGTGGCCCGTGCGGCGTACGCGCAGGCCGTCGCGCTCGAGCTGGGCCTGCCGGCGGAGGCGTCCCTGGGTCAGCTCGCCGACGCGGCGCCCCCGCCGTGGTCGGACCTGCTGCACCAGCACCGTAAGGCGTTCCTGACCCTGACCCAGGAGATCGGGACCATGGCGGAGGCCAACCGGGACCTGCTCACGGCCGGCCAGCGCGCGGCTCGCGAAACGATGCTCGCGTTCGCCGGAACAGTGGAAACGTACGGCCCGCAGGGCAAAACCGTCAGCGGCGGAGTACGCCGCCCGAGCCTGGTGGACGAGGCAATCTGATGGGTAGCAGCTTCGGCAGTATCAACACCGCGCTGACCTCGCTGTACGCGCAGCGCCGCGGCCTCGACGTGGCCGGCCAGAACATCGCGAACGCGACGACCGAGGGCTATACCCGCCAGCGGGTCGACATGCAGGCCCAGGTCGGCTCGACCGTGGGCGTGCGCTGGGCGACGACCGACGGCCTCGGCACCGGCGTGGCGGTCAGCGACGTGCAGCGGCTCCGCGACCAGTACCTGGAGAACCGCGGCCGTACGGAGCACGCGAACAGCGCCTACCTGTCCAACCAGGCGGCCGCGTACACGTCGCTCGAGGATGTCTTCTCCGAGCCGAGCAACACCGCGCTGCAGGCGCAGATGCACGACATGTGGGCCGCCTGGGGCGACGTCGGCGACGAGCCGACCAGCGTCGCCGCCCGGTCCGCGCTGCTGCAGCAGAGCAGCGTCGTCGCGGAAGGGCTGAACAGCGCCTACGGCGCGCTGGACTCGCAGTGGTCGGCGAACGCCACCCAGCTCACCAAGTACGCCACCGAGGTGAACACTGCGGCCGGCACGATCGCCCAGCTCAACGACTCCATCGTGAAGGCGAAGGCGACCGGCGTCGTGGTGAACGAGCTCGAGGACCGCCGCGACCTGGCGGTCATGAAGCTGTCGGAGCTGGTCGGCGCGACCGCCTCGGTCCGCGACGACGGCTCGATGGACGTGTACGTCGGCAACGCCCTGCTGGTGAACCGGACGACGACGCGGCCGATGACGGCCACCGCGGGCGTCTCCACGCTGGACGCTCAGCGCGACTACAACGCCGATCCCGCCAACGGCACCAAGTCGGCCGGGCTCACGTGGGCCGACACCGGCGACGTGGTGCAGGCCGGCGGCAGGCTGGGCTCGATGGTGGAGACCATGACCACGATCCTGCCCGGCATGGCCGGGAAGCTGGACAAGGTGGCCAAGACTCTGGTGGACACGGTGAACGCGGCGACCACGTCGGCGTACAAGACCGACGGCACGGCCGGCACCGACTTCTTCACCGGGGACTTCTCCACGGGCCGGTACGCGCGGAACATCACCGTGGCGATCACGAACCCCAAGGACGTCGCGATCTCCGCCAAGAACGAGACCAACCCGGACGGTACGCCGAAGCTCGACGTCGGCGGCAACCCGATCGGCACGAACGACGGGTCGAAGGCGACCACGCTCGCCGGCACCGCCACCAAGGTGGGCAGCCCGGACCTCGTCTACCAGGACATGATCGCCGACCTCGGGGTCAACGCGCAGACGTCGACCCGGCGCAGCGAGATCCAGGTCAACGTCACCGCGCAGGTGGACGCCGCCCGCGAGGCGGAGTCCGGGGTCAACCTCGACGAGGAGATGACGAACCTGCTGACGTACCAGCGCGGGTACGAGGCCGCCTCCCGGGTGCTCACCACGATCGACTCGATGCTCGACCAGCTCATCAACCGTACGGGCCTGGTCGGAAGGTAAGGACTGACATGGCGAACAGGGTCACCGAGAGCAGCATCCACACACGGGTGCTCGCCAATCTCCAGCGCAACATCCAGCGGGGCGAGAAGATCCAGCAGCAGCTCTCCAGCGGCAAGCAGATCAACCGCCCGTCGGACTCCCCGAACGGCACGCTGCAGTCGATGCAGCTGCGGGGCGAGACGCGCGCCAACAACCAGTACGTGCGCAGCGCGGACGACGGGCTCGGCTGGCTGAGCACCCTCGACGGCACCCTGACCAGCGCCTCGACGCTGGTGCAGCGCGCGCGGTCGCTCACGTTGCAGGGTCTCAACTCCGGCTCGAACACCCCCGAGTCGCGCAACGCGCTGGCCATTGAGATCGACCAGATCAAGGACTCGATGATCGGGTACGCGAACACGACGTACCTGGACCGCCCGGTGTTCGGCGGGACGACGACGCAGACCAAGGCGTTCGACGACGCCGGCGTCTTCGTCGGCAACCAGGACGGCGTCACGCGGACCATCGGGCCGAACTCCCAGATCCGCGTGGACGCCGACGGGGTGGCCGCGTTCGGCGACGGGAACACCTCGGTGTTCAAGATCCTCGATGACGTCTCGGCCGCGCTGAAGTCCAACGACACGACGGCTCTGGCGTCGGGACTGGAGGCGCTGGATACCGCGGCGAATAACCTGAAAAACACTCTTTCGGAGGTAGGCGCCCGATATAATCGGGTTACGCAGATGAAGCAGTCCGCGGAAGACCGGCTGCTGGACGTGACGGCTCAGCTGTCCGACGTCGAGGACGTGGACCTGCCGAAGACCATCATGGACATGCAGCTCCAGCAGACCTCGTACCAGGCGGCTCTGGCCGCCTCGGCAAAGGTGATCCAGCCCTCGCTCATCGACTTCCTGAGGTGACCATGAGTACTCGCACCGCGTCCCGACCGATTGGGGCCTCCATGACCGACACCGAGCTGGACATGCCGATCATCGAGATGGCTGTCCCCATGCCCGGCTTCCCGGCGCACCGGCAGTTCGTGCTGGTCCGGTTGAACGACGAGGGTCTCCTGTACGCGTTCACGTCGATCGACGACCCGGAGCTCCGCTTCCTCGTCGCGCCGCCGGAGCCGTTCTTCCCGGACTACGCGCCCGAGATCGAGAACGAGGTCTTCGCGGCCCTGAACACCAAGGACCCCGACCGGCTTCTGCTCATGGTGGTCATCACCGCCGGCGTCAACGAGACCACGGCGAACCTGCTCGCCCCGATCGTCGTCGACCGGGACTCGCGCCGCGCGATGCAGGTCGTCCTCAACGGCAGCAACATGCCGGTCCGCGCCATCATGCGCAAGGACTACTGAACCTCGGCGCGGCAGGTGTCCTGTCCACGGATGGAGTGAGGGGCTGCCACGATGCTCGTGCTGACCAGGAAGGCCGGCGAGAGCGTGATGATCGGCGATGACGTCGTCGTCACCGTGCTCGAGGCGCGCGGCGACGTCATCCGCATCGGCATCAAGGCGCCGCGGGACGTCCAGGTGCACCGCGAAGAGGTGTACCAGGAACTGCGGGACGTCAACCGGGAAGCGGCATCCCCGACGGATGCGGCCGTCCGCGCGCTGACCGAGATGCTCGACCGTCCACAGAAGAGCGACTGACGACCGAAAGGGCCGGCTCCCCCGGGAGCCGGCCCTTCGTCGATTCAGCGGATCGTCAGCCCGCGGGCCCGCATGAAAGCGACCGGGCTGATCGCGTTCGCGCTCGTCGCGGGTACGCCCGCGTGCACCTCGAAGTGCAGGTGCGGGCCGGACGAGGCGCCGGAGGTCCCCACGTAGCCGAGGATGGAGCCGCGCGCCACGGTCTGCCCCACGGTCACCGACGGGCGCCGGACCATGTGGCAGTAGCGGGTGACGACGTTCCCGGCGTGCTGCACCTCGGCGTACCAGCCGCAGCCGCGGAGGGAGCTGTTGCCGTCGACGTCGCAGGTGCCCCGGGAGACGTTGCAGACCACGCGGATGACGGTGCCGGCGCTCGCCGAGCGGATCGCGGTGTTGCGGGTCGCGCCGAGGTCCACGCCGTCGTGAGCGGGACGCTGCCGGGTGCGGAAGCCGCTCACCAGACCGGCGGGAACGGGAAGCATCCACGAGCCGGTCACCGCCGGCATCGGCGTCGTGGCGGCACATTTCGGGATCTCGGCGTCGCCGCGCCGGACGTACGCGTCGGAGACGTAGCTGTTGTCCGCCAAGCGGTCCCAGTGGCCCGTGTTCGACACCGACCCGCTGATGAACTGACCGGCGATCCGGCAGACGATGGACACCGTCGCTCCGTTCTCGACGGTGCCGATCCGGGGGCTGGTCGCGGACGGGCCGCTGCGTGTGTTGAGCGGCGTGCCGCCGGTCACCACCGTGCCCGTCGCGGCCGGTGCGGCCACCGCGGGCGCGGCGACGCCCAGCGTGCCGGCGGCCGTGAGCAGGGCGAGGGCGCTGCGCTGATGTCGGCGCTTCATCGAGATTCCCTTCGGAACGGTCCGGCGCGCGTCGGGCGAACGGAACGGTTACGGCAAAACCCGCAAAACGGCGTCCGGAGCCCGGAATGGCCGGAAAAATAAGGAGTCGACGGGCGGAACCGGCGTGACGAATGCATTCAGCCCGCCCCGCCATGCTGACCCCTGAGGGAGACTTGCATGTCCCGATTGACGCAAATGGGCATCGCCAAGCGGCTCGCGCTGATCGTCGCGGCCGGTGTCGTCGGGCTGCTCGTGCTGACGGTCGTGTCCTGGGTGTCCCAGGATCGGCTGGCGGACCAGGCGGACCGGGTACGCGGGCTCGAGGCCGGGCTGGCCGCGCTCAACCACCTCGACACCCGGCAGAGCGAGCTGAAGGTCGACGCGTACCGGGCGGCGCTGGCCCAGGACGTCACCCAGGACGTCGCCGACGACGTGGCCTCGGCCACCGAGGCGGCCGAGGCGGTCGAGGGTGCCGGCCTGCCGGCCGACCTCGCGGCCGAGTTCGCCGGCATCCGGCCCGACGTCGACGCCTTCGGGACGTTCATCACCGACTTCGCCCGCCAGGCCGGGTCGCCCGGCGGGGCCGCCCGGGCGAACATCGACCAGATCGCCGAACGCAACCACGCCGTCGACGACAAACTGGGCGCCCTCAACGAGAAGGTCGCCGCCGCGACCGACCGGGAACGTGCCGACATGGACACGACGACGTCCAGCGCACGCCTGATCACCGGCATCGTGGTGGTCGTCTGCCTGCTGCTGCTCATCGGGATGGCCATACCGCTGGCACGGTCGATCCTGGGCCCGGTGCGGCGCCTCGGCGAGGTCGTGGACGCGCTGGCCGCGGGCGACCTGACCCGGCGTGCGGGCATCCGGAGCCGGGACGAGATCGGGCGGATGGCGGCCGGCATGGACTCCGCGATGGAGTCGATCCACCGGTCGATGACCACGATCGGGCAGAACGCGGAGACCCTCGCCAGCGCCGCCACCGAGCTGTCGGCGGTGGCCGGGCAGATCGCGGACGCCGCGCGCGACACCGACGCGCAGACCTCCTCGGCGTCGCACGAGGCGCAGGAGATCTCCCGCAACGTGCAGACCGTCGCGGCGGGCTCGGAAGAGATGGGCCTGAGCATCCGCGAGATCTCCCGCAACACCACCGAGGCGGCGCAGATCGCGGGCGTCGCGGTGACCGAGTCCGCGCAGGCCACCGAGACCATCCGGCAGCTCGGCGAGTCGTCGGCGGAGATCGGCAACGTGATCAAGTTGATCACCTCGATCGCCGAGCAGACGAACCTGCTGGCGCTCAACGCGACCATCGAGGCGGCCCGGGCCGGTGACGCCGGCAAGGGCTTCGCCGTGGTGGCGAGCGAGGTCAAGGACCTGGCCCAGGAGACCGCGCGGGCGACCGAGGACATCGGCGCCCGGGTCGCCGCGATCCAGGGCGACACCACCGGCGCGGTGGAGGTGATCGGCCGGATCAGCGAGGTCATCGCGAAGATCAACGACTTCCAGACCACCATCGCGAGCGCGGTGGAGGAGCAGACGGCGACCACCGAGGAGATGAGCCGCAGCATCGGTGAGGTCGCCTCCGGCAGCAGCCGGATCGCCACGAACATCTCGGACGTGGCCACCGCCAGCGCCTCCGCGGTGCACGGCGTCACCCAGACCCGTCAGGCCAGCGACGAGGTGGCGCGTACGGCCGAGGAGCTGCGGACGCTCATCGGCGGATTCAAGCTGTAGCACGCACCCGGAATGCACCTGGCGCGGCCCCGGCCCACAACACCTGGGCCGCACTGTAACTGCGAGGGCGGGAGGAGCTCGTCCTTCTCGCAGAGCGGTCGGGGAGTCATCGTGGGTGCAGAGCTCGAATCGGTCCTGGACGGCACCACCCTCGCCGCGCCCGCGGCCGCGCTGGATCTGCGTACCGATGCGCACGTGCACACCGGCTTCGCCGCCGGCCGGGACAGCGTGGGCGTGGTCGTCTCCGCCGCGGACCGTGCCGGCCTGACCTCGCTGACCTTCGCCGACCAGGTCGGCCCGGACACCTCGTGGCTGTCCGCGTACGCCGATGCGGTCCGCCGGGCCCGGCAGCGTACGGAGCTCACCCTGCGCGTCGCGGCCGAGGTCGAGGTCGTCCAGCCGGACGGCTGGCTGGCCTGGCCCGCCGACCTGGGGCAGCTCGAGGCGGTTTCGGTCGCCGTGTCCCGCCTGCCGCTCGCCACCGGGCCCGCCACCCCGCGCGAGGTGCGGTCCCTGCTCGCCGCCGGCCGGGTCACCCCGGACGAGGTCGCGGAGGTCGCCGTGACCGCGACGATCAAGGGCATCGAGCGCGCCTCCCGGTACGCCCCGGTGCAGCTGGCCCGCCCGCTGAGCCTGCTCGCGCAGGTCGGCATCGACGACTCGGCGGTCACCCCGGCGGTGCTCGGCGCCCTCGCCGCGGCCTGCCGGTCGACCGGCACGGTGGTCGAGATCAGCGAGGCGTGGCGCAGTCCGTCGCCCCGGGTGGTGGCGATGCTGCGCGGTGCCGGTGTGGCGATGGTGGCCGCCAGTGACGCCCGGTACGCCGCCGAGGTCGGCCAGTGGCAGTACCTGCGCCGGGTCTGAGCCGAAACCGAACGCGGCACGTATTCGCCTACGTACTCTCTGTCATAGCCGCACGTCAGCATGGGAGAGATGCGATGAGTATGGTTCAGCAGGCCGTCGAGATCAGCGCACCGCTGCACGCCGTGTACGAGCAGCTGGCGGCATTCGAGAACTACCCGCGCTTCATGACCGGCGTCGAGCAGGTCACCCCGATCGGCACCGACCGGGCGCACTGGGTCATGGACGTCGAGGGCGACCGGTGCGAGTTCGACGCCCGGATCACCGAACGCTCCCTCGACGAACGGGTGGCCTGGACCGCGGTCGGAGGCCCGTCGCTGTCGGAGACCATCACGCTGCGGCCGATGGGCGAGACGCGGACGCAGATCGTTGCGCAGCTGGAGGCCGACGTCGCGTTCCTGCTGCCCAGCGACCGGCACGCCCAGGAGACGCTGAGCAAGCGGCTCAAGAACGACCTCAACGCCTTCAAGAGCCTCATCGAGGCCGGCAAGCTCGGCGACGCCGTCCCGCTCGGCGGCGCCAGCTCGAAGGCCATGTCGGCCGGCCTGGCCTCACCGGCCTCCGTGGCGGCCCGCGCCCGCAGCGGCCGTCCCCAGCCCGGCGCCGGCTGGGGCACCAGCGCCGGCGAGTTCAGCAACGCCCGCCCGGACGGCCTCGGCACCGTACGCCCGAACGCCGGCACCGCGCCGCTCGGCACCCCCATGGCCGGCACGAACGTCGACATCACCTCGGCGCCCGGCATCTCCGACCCGCACGATCTCGACGACGTCCTGGCGCCCGGCCGCCGGATCACCGGCCGGCCCACCATCAGCGGAGGGGCGGCGGGCGCCGTGACGGGCCGGCAGACGGCCGCCTCGGCCAGGATGGGCGGCAAGGTGATGGGTGCCCGCGGCCGCCGCGGCGACGGCATCATCCACGAGGAGGAGCGCGGCAGCGCCCACGACCGGTAGCGTCGCCGGCCGCCTACACCGAGGCGGCTTCCCAGATCACGATCAGGCGCGCACCCCGGGGCTCGGCCCGCTCATAGCGGACCGAGCCCCCGTTCGCCTCCACCAGGTGGCGCACGATGAACAATCCGAGGCCCGCGCCCCGCATGAACCGGTCGAAGAGCTTGGGTACGAGGTCCTCCGGGATGCCGGCCCCGGCGTCCTGCACCACCAGCATCACCGTGTCGTCGTGCCGGGCCGCCGTGACCTGCACCGGGGCCTCGCCGTACGCGAGCGCGTTCATCAGCAGGTTCCGGACGACGTGCCAGACGTGCTGGCGGTCGGCGAGTGCGGACACGTCGTCGGGCACCGTCACGCCCACGTCCTCGGCGCAGTCCAGCTCCGCGGTCACCGACGTGACGACCTCCAGCACCGGGACCGGCGTACGCCGCGCCGTGACCGCACCGGTGTCCAGCCGGAACAGCAGCTGGAGGTCGTTCATCATCTTGATCAGCCGGTGGGTGTTCCGGTCGATCTTCTCGACCAGCTCGACCCGGATGTCGTCGGGCAGGTCGGTGTAGTCCGCGTGCAGCAGTTCGGCGAGGCTCGCGATCGAGCTGATCGGCTGGGCCATGTCGTGGGTGAGCATCGAGGTCAGGTCGTTCTTGAAGGTCAGCGCCGCCTCGAGCCGGGCGTTGGCCTCGAGCAGCCGCTCGTTGCTGGTCTCCAGCTCGGCCGCCCGCTCGCTCAGCTCGTCCTCGGCCCGTTTGCGGTCGGTGATGTCCACGTACGTGGCGACGTAGCCGCGGGTCCGGCCGTCGGCGTCCGGGATGGCTGCCATCGTGGCCAGCACCGGCACGTCCGTCCCGTCGGCGCGGCGGACGAGCCAGTCCCCGGTCCCGGGCGGCGGCACCTGCGCCGGTCCCGGCGGTCCCGGGGCCTCCTCGTGGCCGGTCAGCTCACGCCAGCGCCGGTTCACGTCGATGACGTGGTAGTTCGCGTCGAGCACCATGACGGCCTCGTTCATCGACTGCAGCAGCGTGTCGGCGAAGTCGCGCCGTTCGTGCAGCTCCGTCACGAGCTCCCGCTGCTGGCGGTCGGCCCCCTCCAGGGACCGGACCAGGAAGCCGATCAGGGCCAGGACCGCGAGCGCGGCGAGGACCGCGCCGGTGCTGATGGCGGCCGCCGGCCGGCTGATGCCCGTACGCACGGCGAGCGCGCTCACCAGCGCGGCGACCACGGGTACGGCGATGACGGCGGGCAGCGTGCGGCGGACCTTCACGCCCGGGCCGGCGGCGGCCGTCCGCAGCGGACCCGACTCGGGCCGCGCCAGCACCGTGCCCACGGCGAGGAGCAGCAGCGCCCCCGCGTGGTGCGGCGACATCAGGCTGTCCGGGCCCCGCCCGCCGGGAAAGGTGGGCGCGAACATCCGGGGCACCAGGGCGACGAGGGCGATGACGGCGGCCCCGGCCAGCAGGGGGTCGGCGACGCGGTACCGCACGGGGTGTCCCGGCCGGCGGCGTACGCGCAGGTCCAGGCAGAGCAGGGCGAGCGCCGCGAGCAGGGTCGCCACCCCGGCGGCCGGGTGCCGGGGCAGCGCGGCCAGCCCGAGCACGGCGGAAACCCCGGCGAGCGCGTACGCGGTAACCCGGACGGCGGGCGCGTTCCGGCGGGGTGCGAGCAGGAAAAGCGCCAGCCCGGCGACGCTGAGCGCGGCGGCCGGGCTGGACGTGAGGAGCGGGGCGGTGCGGACGGACGGTGTGACGAGGCCGAGAACACCGGCGGCGGCCACCGCGGCGCCGGCGCATCCGGCCGCGAGCCGGGACAGCCTGCCCACGTCCTGCGCCGCCATCTGCACCGGAGAAACCCCTCTAAATATGGGCTTATCGGCCCAAGCGTGAGGGATCGATCATATCGCGGCGGATGGGGTCAAGGGGTCACGCCGACGGAGACCGCCCGGCCCACTCGAAACCGTCCTCGAGGGTGGCCTTCGCGGCCATCGGGGCCAGCCGGCCGGCGTACTTGTTGGCGTGATGCCCGCAGAAGGCCAGGTTGCCGCCGCTGGCGAGGGCGATCTCCAGCTTCGCGGCCGCGCCGCAGCTGTCGCAGCGCTCGGTCAGTGACGGGGCGACGACGATCTGGGGCGACAGCACGGCGGTCATAACGCTCTCCTTGCTCGGTGGCGGTGCAAGCGGGCCCGACAGCGGGTAGTTCGGCCCGCCGTCCGGTGGACTTAGCACCGAGGTGCCGATCCGGCGCGCTGCAACCAACGCGCAACCGGTGCGGTCCCGTTGCGGCTCTGCGTTCTTCTCACGATTTCCCCCTACGACCGCCGGCATGCCTGCTTCCCGAGTGACTTCCGTCGCCGGCCGGGCCGGACGAGGAGGAACCCCCGAATGACCAGCAACGACGGGTGTCGCCGTGCGGTGCGCCGGGCCCTGGCGGCCGGTGCGGCCACCATCGCCGCCGTGACCGGCGTGTCCGGCACCGCCTTCGCCGGTACGCCCGGAGCCCTGCCCCTGGGAAGCGTACGGGCAGCGGCCACGGGCGCCATCACCGGCAGCTACATCGTGGTGCTCAAGCCCTCGAGCGCTCCCGGCAGCTCCCGCGCTCTCAGCCGGCGCTACGGCGGCAGCGTGCTCGCCGACTACTCCTCCGCCGTACGCGGCTTCCACGCCGGCCTGACCGCGCTGCAGGCCCGGCGCCTGGCCGCCGACCCGGCCGTCGACTACGTCGAGCAGGACGCGACCGTACGCCTCGCCGACGTCCAGACCGGCCCGGTGTGGGGCCTGGACCGGATCGACCAGCCGTCGCTGCCGCTGTCGAAGACCTACACGTACCGGTCCGCGGCCGGGGTGACCGCGTACGTGCTGGACACCGGGGTGCGCATCACCCACCAGGAGTTCGGTGGCCGGGCGAGCTACGGCCGGGACTTCATCGACAACGACGCCACCGCCCAGGACTGCAACGGCCATGGCACCCACGTCGCCGGCACGATCGGCGGGCGCACGTACGGCGCGGCGAAGGACGTCAAGCTCGTCGCCGTACGGGTGCTCGACTGCACCGGCTCCGGGTCGTACTCGGCGATCATCGCGGGCGTCGACTGGGTGACGCGGAACGCCGTGAAGCCGGCCGTGGCCAACATGAGCATCGGCGGCCCGGTCAGCTCCGCGCTGAACTCGGCCGTCGCCAAGTCGATCGTCGCCGGGGTCACCTACGCGGTCGCGGCGGGCAACGACAACCGGAACGCCTGCAACTACTCGCCGGCGTCGGCGCCGGCCGCGATCACGGTCGGCGCGACGGACAGCACGGACGTCCGCGCCTCGTTCTCGAACTACGGCTCCTGCCTCGACCTCTTCGGTCCCGGCGTACGGATCACCTCGGCCGGCTCCTCGTCCGACACCGCCACCACGATGATGAGCGGCACGTCGATGGCGACCCCGCACGTGGCGGGCGCGGCGGCCCTCGTCGCGGCGGCCCACCCGGCCTGGTCGCCGGCGGAGATCACCGCCGCGCTCGTCGGGAAGGCGGTCCAGGGCAAGGTCGCGAGCCCGGGCAGCGGATCCGTCAACCGGCTGCTCCAGACCGGTTTCCTGAACACCGAGACCGTCGTCCAGCCCGCACCGGCGAGCGCCTGCGGACCGTTCGTGGCGGGCACGGACGTGACGATCGCGAGGCTGGGTAGGGCCACCAGCACCAAGACGGTCGCCGGTTGCTCCGGTACGGCCTCGGCCGCGTCGACGGTCGGGGTGACCGTGAAGCACGCGTACCGCGGGTCGCTGGTCGTCACGCTGACCAGCCCGGCCGGTGTGCGGTACACGCTCAAGGGGGCGAGCAAGGCAGACAGGGCGGCCGATCTGGCGCACACGTACCCGATCGACCTGTCCGGTACGCCCCGCAACGGAAAGTGGTCTTTGCAGGTCAAAGACACCTTCGGGACCGCCGTGGGGGTCCTGGACAAGTGGCGCCTGACGCTCTGAGAGAAACCGTGAAAGCCGCCCTCCGGCCCCCGGCACGCCGATAGCGTGAACGGCACCAGCCTGGAGGAGGCTCACATGTCGGAGGATCAGCGGGAGCGTCCCACCGTCCTCGTCGTCGACGACGAGGAGGACCTGCGCGACATCATGCGGCGCATGCTGGAGCGGCGGGGCTACGCCACGCTGGTCGCCGGCGACGCCGACCAGGCCATCGCGGTCTGCCAGGACCACCCCGGACCCATCGCGGTGCTCGTGACCGACCTCGGCCTGCCCGGCGTCTCGGGCGGCGAGATGGCTGACAGGTGCCGGGAGCTGCGTCCCGACATGGGCGTCGTCTACATCTCCGGCCTGCCCAAGGACATCGCCGTCAGCAAGGGGCTGATCCCTCAGGACGCCCTGCTCGTCAAGAAGCCGTTCACCTCCGACCTCCTGCTGGAGGCGTTGCGGCTCGTCCTCGCCGAGGCCGCCAACACGTAGCGGTAGCCGTACCGAACGAGAAGCGCCGCCGGACCACGGTCCGGCGGCGCTTTTTCATGCCCGGCCGGCGTCGCGGATCCGGCCGGAAAGCCCTTCATTCCCCGCCTCCGCTGCCGCCTGCCCACCGTCCCGGCGGTGGCACCTGGGCTGCACCCGAACGCTCGCCGCCGTGGCACCCGCCCCTGTCGAACCTGATGTCAGACAGCGATTCATTGACATACAGGGGGAATCTGGTGAACGGCAGGCGGGGGATCATCGGCGTCGCCGTGACCGGCGTGGTGGCCGCAGGCGCGGGCTTCGCGCTGAGCGGCACGGCCAATGCGGCGACGACGACCGAGACGGTGAGCGTCTACAGCACGGACGATGCGTACACGTCGAGCACGCGTAAGACGACCAACTTCGGCCAGGCCGACAAGCTCGTGGTCGGCACGGAGAGCCGCGAGACGCGGCTGTCCTATGTGAAGTTCGCACCCAAGGTCGCCACGGGCGCCACGGTCGCCGGCGCGGAGCTGCGGCTTCCGCTGGAGAGCAAGCCGGTCGCCGCGACGCTGACCCTCTACTCCGTGTCGTCGGCCTGGTCCGAGAAGACCCTCACCGCTTCGAACGCGCCGAAGCTGGGCTCCGCCCTGCTGTCGGTCAAGCCGAAGGTCACCGACACCAGCGTCAGCTTCGACCTGTCCAAGGTGGTCACCAGGTCGGGCACGTACGCGTTCGCGCTGAAGTCGGCGTCGACGGCGGGCGTCACCCGGGTGCGTTCGCTGGAGTACGGCGACGCCACCGGCGGCGGCCCCGAGCTGCGCCTCACGGTCGTCAAGAAGACGACCACCCCGACGACGGCCCCGACGACCAAGGCCCCGGTGACGACGCCGCCGACGACCGCGCCCACCACGGTTCCGCCCACCACGGTTCCGCCGACGACGGTCCCGCCGACGACGGTTCCGCCGACCACCGTCCCGCCCACGACCGTCCCGCCGACGACGGTTCCGCCGACGACGGTTCCGCCGACCACCTCCGCGCCGGCGACCGGCTGCGTCACCGACGCGCTGCTCGTACCGTCGTGCGGCGTGCTCTGGGGCGGGGCGGCCGGTGGCTTCACCGACACCCCACGCGACCAGGCACTGAAGGACTGGGAGACGCTCACCGGGCGGACCGCGACGATCTTCCACACGTACCACAAGGGCAACGAGCTGTTCCCGACCAAGTCCGAGATCGCGATGACCCGTGACCCGGCGCGCCCGCGGGTGCTGCTGCTCAACTGGAAGGTCGCGTACGGCACCACGTGGGCCAAGGTCGCCGCCGGTGGCCAGGACGCGCGGATCGACGCGTGGTCGACGTACGTGAAGAACAACTACGGCACCCAGAAGTTCTTCCTCGCCCTGCACCACGAGCCGGAGAACGACGTCAACGCCACCGCCGGTTCCGGCATGACGGCCAAGGACTACGCGGCCATGTACCGCCACGTCATCACTCGGCTGCGGGCCAACGGGGTCACCAACGCCGTCAACGTGGTCGCGTACATGGGCAACGAGAAGTGGATGGCCCAGTCGTGGTGGAAGGACCTGTACCCCGGTGACGACGTCGTCGACTGGGTCGGGCTGGACTCGTACGTCAGCGTCGAGAAGGGCTACTACCACTACGGCGACATGGGCGACATCCTCGACCGTCAGCCCAGCGGCGGCGGCCTCGGCTGGTACGACTGGGCCGTCACCAACCACCCCACCAAGCCGATCATGGTCGCCGAGTGGGGCATGTACCACCGCACCACGGTGAAGGTCGACAAGGCGCCGGCGTTCAACACCGTCATCCCGGAGCTCGCCGCGCACCCGAAGGTCAAGGCCGTCGTCTACTTCGACACCAAGGCCGACAACGAGGGCGACCGTGACATCTCGGTGGACTCGACCGCCAGCAGCCTCGCCGCCTTCCGCAAGGTCGCCGCGGACCCGATGTTCAACGTCACCATCAAGTAACCCCCCGAGGCATTCGGGCCGGTCTCCGTTCGGAGGCCGGCCCGATGTCTATTGTGGCCAGGGCACGGTCAGCTCCCCGCGGCGCCAGCGAGCCGGCCCGTCCAGCACCGGCCAGGACGCGCGGAACCGTTCGACGGTCGCGAGCCAGCGCTGCCGCGGCCCGAACGGTGTGGCGCTCGCCTCCCACGCCGTACCCAGCGAAGCGAGCAGGTCGTGCACGGGGTGCCCCGGCACGTTGTGATGGATGAGCGCCTTGGGCAGCCGCTCCGCGAACGTCGCCGGATGGTCCAGATCGGACAGCCGGGCGGACAGCGTGAGAGTCTGCGGCACCCCCGCCCCGACCACCGCCCACGTCGCGATCCGGCCCAGCTCGTCGCAGGTGCCCTCGACCAGCAGCGCGCCGGTGGCGGTCATCGTGCGCCAGGCGTCGGCCACCTCGTCCTCGGCGTACTGGCGCAGCACGTTGAACGCGCGGACCACCACGGGGCGCAGGCCGGCCAGCTCGAACCCGCCGCGGTGGAACTCGAGCCGGGGCGGGTCCGCGTACGGCTGCGCCGCGGCCACCCGTACCGGATCGATCTCGAGCCCGACCACCGCGACGTCGGGCCGGACCGCGGCCGCCAGCCGGGCGCGCAGCTCGATCGCCGTGATCGGCGTCGCGCCGTAGCCCAGGTCCACGACCAGCGGCCGGTCCGCGGCCGTCAGCAGCCCGCCGCACCGGTACGCGATGAAGTTGTCCACCCGGCGCAGCCGGTTGGGGTTGGTCGTGCCCCGGGTGATCGCGCCCAGCGGCCTGGTCATGGCTACTTCTCGCGGACGACCTTGTGCTGCGCGGCCTGCGCGATCGGGCGCACCACCAGCCGGTCGACGTTGACGTGCTGCGGACGGGTGGCCGTCCACGCGATGCAGTCGGCGATGTCGTCGGCGACCAGCGGCTCGCGGACGCCCGCGTACACCGCATCGGCCTTGTCCTGGTCGCCGAGGCGGTTGAGAGCGAACTCATCGGTGCGCACCATGCCCGGGTCGATCTCCACGACCCGGACCGGCTTGCCCGCCAGTTCCAGGCGCAGCGTGCCGACCAGCGCGTTCTGGGCGTGCTTCGCGGCCGTGTACCCGCCGCCGCCCTCGTAGACCACGAAGGCCGCCGTCGAGCCGACCGTCACGACCGTGCCCGCGCCGCTCGCCTCCAGGGCGGGCAGCAGCGCCTTCGTGACCCGCAGGGTGCCGAGCACGTTGACGTCGTACATCCACTGCCAGTTCTCGACCGAGCCCTCGGCGACCGGCTCCACCCCGCGGGCGCCGCCGGCGTTGTTGACGAGCAGGGTGACCGGGCCGCCCAGCGCCGTCACCGCCTCCGCGAGCGCCGTGACCGATTCCGCCGAGGTGACGTCGCAGGCCACGGCGGTCGCCGACGCCTCGCCGACCTCCTTCACGAAGGCCTCGAGCCGGTCCGTACGGCGGGCCGCGGCGACCACGTGGAAGCCCTCGGCGACCAGGCGGCGGGCCGTCGCCGCCCCGATACCGCTGGACGCACCCGTCACGACGGCGATGTTCTTCTGCACCATGCCTAGATCCTGCCTCATGACCTGAGTCACCCCGGAGCGCCTGGAGTGGGATTCAGGCGGTCCGCACGGGGAAGATGAACGACGGCGTAACAGTTCGCCGTTACGTTTGACCGCTTTTGAAGGGACACGACGTGGCTGACCCGCGGGCCGCAGGCCACTGGCCGACTCCCCGGCGCATCGCCACCCTCTCCGTGCACACCTCACCGCTCGAGCAACCCGGCACCGGCGACGCGGGCGGCATGAACGTCTACATCGTCGAGGTGTCCCGCCGGCTCGCCGAGCGCGGTGTCGAGGTCGAGATCTTCACCCGGGCCACGTCCAGCGAGCTCCCGCCCGTGGTCGAGATGGCGCCCGGGGTCAGCGTGCGGCACGTCACCGCGGGACCCTTCGAGGGCCTGTCGAAGGAGGAGCTGCCGTCGCAGCTGTGCGCCTTCACCAACGGCGTGCTGCGTGCGGAGGCCGCGAACCCGCCCGGCCACTACGACCTCATCCACTCGCACTACTGGATGTCGGGGCAGGTCGGCTGGCTCGCCCGGGAACGCTGGGGCGTCCCGCACGTGCACACCGCGCACACGCTCGCGAAGGTCAAGAACAGGTTCATCGCCGACGGTGACCGCCCGGAGCCCAAGGCCCGGGTGATCGGCGAGGAGCAGGTCGTCGCGGAGTCGGACCGGCTCGTCGCGAACACCCGCTTCGAGGCCCAGGACCTCGTCACCTGCTACGACGCCGACCCGACCCGGCTGTCCGTGGTGCAGCCCGGCGTGGACCTCGGCCGCTTCCGGCCCGGCGGCAGCCAGGCCGCCGACCGCCGCCGGCTCGGCCTGCCCGAGCGGGGGTACGTGGTCGCGTTCGTCGGCCGCATCCAGCCGCTCAAGGGCCCGGACGTGCTGATCCGCGCGCTGGCCGCCGGGCCGATGCGCAACGCCGACGTCACCGTGGTGATCTGCGGCGGTCCCAGCGGCAGCGGGCTCGACCGGCCCACCTCGCTCATCGAGCTCGCCGCGTCGCTCGGCGTCGCGGACAAGGTGCGGTTCCTGCCGCCGCAGACCGGCGAGGCGCTCGCCGCGCTCTACCGGTCGGCGGACCTGGTCGCCGTCCCCTCGCACAACGAGTCGTTCGGGCTGGTGGCGCTCGAGGCCCAGGCGTGCGGCACGCCGGTGGTCGCGGCCGCGGTCGGCGGGCTGGTCACCGCGGTCACCGACGGCGTCAGCGGCGTCCTGGTCGACGGGCACGACCCCGCCGACTGGTCGGCGGTGCTGGCCCGGCTGCTGCACTCGCCGGCCCAGCGGCTGCGGCTGTCGGTCGGCGCGGTGCGGCACGCATCGAACTTCTCCTGGGACCGTACGGCGGAAGGCCTGCTGCGGGTCTATCGCGAGGCGGTCTCGGAGCACCGTGCGCTGATCGCCGCGCGTCTGGCAGGCTCGTTCTCGTGGTGAACGACGTCGGAGCCCTCATCGAACGCGTCTGCGCGGAGCGCGAGCTGCCCTGCGAGCCGACCGGCGACTCGTCCTGGGTCGTCACGATCCCCGGCACGCACAAGCTGAAGACCGCGTGCAATCTGATCGTCGGCGAGCACGCGCTGCGCGTCGAGGCGTTCGTCATGCGCCACCCCGACGAGAACCACGAGCAGCTGTGGGCCTGGCTGCTGCGCCGCAACGCCCGCATGTACGGCGTCGCCTTCTCCATCGACGCGGCCGGGGACGTCTACCTGACCGGGCGGGTGTCGCTGAAGGGCCTTGACGAGGACGAGCTCGACCGGCTGTTCGGAGCGGTGCTGACGTACGCGGACGAGTCGTTCGACTCGATGCTGGAGATCGGCTTCGGCACGGCCATCCGGCGCGAGTGGGAGTGGCGGGCCAAGCGCGGCGAGTCCCTGGCCAACCTGCAGGCGTTCGCCCACTTCGCGGACCCGGACGCCGACCGGGCCTGACATGCCGCCGGACGCCGACCTGGTACGCGAGGCCCAGCTCGGCGACGTCTCGGCGCTGGGGCTGCTGCTCGCCCGCCACCGGGCCGGCATGTACGGCGTCGCGCTGAGCCTGCTGGGTGCCGGCCCCGACGCCGAGGACGCCGTGCAGGAGGCGTCCCTGGTGGCCGTACGCCGCATCGGCGACCTGCGCGATCCGGCGGCGGCCGGCCCGTGGCTGCGGGCGGTGGTGCGCAACGCCAGCCGGGCGCAGCTGCGCCGGGAAGCGGCCAGGCCGGTGCGCGACGACGTCCTGCAGGGCCTGCTGCCGGTGGAGCCGGACCTGGCCGAGGTGCTGGAACGGCAGGCGCTGCGCGACTGGGTGTGGCACGCCCTGGACGGGCTGACGCCCCCACTGCGGCTGGTCACGGTGCTGCGGCACTTCACCGGTCTGACCCGGTACGAGGCCATCGCGGAGGTCTGCGCGATCCCGGTCGGCACAGTGCGCAGCCGGTTGAGTCAGGCCCGGGCGAAGCTGGCCGAGGCACTGCTGGCCACCGCGGACGCCGCCCACGCGGACACGCGGCTCCGGACGGCGGCGCGCCGCAGCGAGGCCGAGGAGGTGTTCCGGGCGGCGGAGGCGGGGTCCTTCGGTGAGGCGCTGGCGGCCCTGTACGCCCCGGCCGTCGAGAGCTTCTGGCCCGGCGGGGCGCGGCACCGCGGCCGTCGCCACCTCGTGGACGTCATGGAGAGCGATCTGGCGGTGGGCGTACGGCAGCGGCTGACCGGGGTTGTCGCGGGCCCGGACGTGCTGGTCTGGGAGTGCGACCTGGTGAACCCGCCGGAGGACCCGGAGCACTGCCCGCCCGGCGTCGTGTGGGTCCAGTCGCTGGCCCGGGGCCGGGTGCACGAACTGCGGCTCTACCACCACCCGCGCTGAAAAACCTGCCGCGGAGATCGAACTCCCGGGAGCCGGCCCGCATCTTGCCGGTATGCAGACGACGATCACCGATCACCTGACCGTGCTGGCCGAGCGGGTCGAAGCGGAGTTCATGGACGCGTACGTGTCCGGTGCCCCGGCCTCTGCCCGATTCCGGCTGGCCATCCGTACGGCCCGCATCGGCGGCGGGGTCGTGCTGTCCATGCGCGACGACCCGACCGGCTACTGGAGCAAGGCGCTGGGATTCGGCATCACCGAGCCGGTCACCGCGGACCTCGTCGACGAGATTCTGGGTTTCTACCGGGCGCACGACGATCCCGAGGCGGTCCTGCAGATCGCGCCGGCCGCGTTGCCGCCCGACTGGGCGGAGATCTGTGCCGCCAGGGGCATCGAGGAGGGCCACCGGCTGGTGAAGCTCGCCGCCCCGGTCGAGGTCGTCGGCCCGGCGACGACCGGGCTGCGCATCGGCGAGGTGGGTCCCGCGGACGCGCCGGCCTGGGCCTCGGTCGTCCTCCGAGGTTTCGGCATGCCGCTCGACGGGCTGATCGACATGGTCACCGCCGCCGCGGGTCACGGCGGATTCCGGCCGTACGCGGCCTGGGACGGGGACGCGCTCGTGGCCGCGGCGAACGTCTTCGTCATGGGGGAGGTGGCCTCGCTGAACACCACCGCGACATTGCCCGTGCACCGGCGCCGGGGCGCGCAACAGGCGCTCATCGCGGCCGGCGCCGAGGCAGCCCGGCGAGCGGGTTGCCGGTGGCTCGTCGCGGAGGTCGCCCAGCCCGCCGAGGGAACGGTCAACCCGTCCCTGACGAACATGCTCCGCGCGGGCCTCCGCGAGCTGTACGTCCGCCCGAACTGGGTCTGGCGCGATCGGGGCTGACGGCACGGTTAACCTGGCTGATGCATTAGTTAAGAGCATTGCCAGTTGGAGGGCCGGGTGCCGAAGGCGCGTACGTGGTGGTCGGACGCGGTCGGCGGGCTGCCGGCCACCTACTGGTACCTGTGGACGGGCCTGTTGATCAACCGGGTCGGCGGCTTCGCCGTGCTGTTCCTGTCGCTCTACCTGACGGCGCAGCGCGGCGCGAGCACCGCCCTGGCCGGCCTCATCGTCGGCGCGTACGGCATCGGCGGCGTCGCCGGCACCCTGCTCGGCGGCGTCCTCACCGACCGCTGGGGCCGCCGGTCCACGCTGCTCGCCTCGCACATTGCCACCGCGATCCTGCTCGTGGCCCTGGCTTTGAGCACCGCGCTGCCCGTCATCGCCGCGTTCTCACTGCTGCTGGGTCTCGCCCAGGCCATGCCGGGCCCCGCCTTCGTCGCCGCGATCATCGACGTGGTGCCGGCGGAGCACCGCTCCCGCGCCTTCAACCTGCAATTCTGGGCGTTCAACCTGGGCATGGCCGGTGCGTCGCTGCTCGCCGGGGTGCTGGCGGAGTGGAGCTACCTCGGCCTGTTCCTCATCGACGCGGCGTCGACGGCGCTGACCTGCGTACTGATCTTCTGGAAGGTCCCGGAGACCCGCCGGCGCACGACGCTGCCGGATGCGGACGCCGGCGGGATGCGGACGGCCCTGACCGACCGGATCTTCCTGGCGTTCGTGGGGCTGACCCTGCTGCAGGCGCTGCTCTACAGCCAGACGAACACCATCGTGCCCCTGGCCATGCGGGACGACGGTCTGAGCCCGTCCAGCTACGGCCTGCTCACGGCGCTGAGCGGGACGCTCATCGTGACCGGCCAGCTCTTCGTGCCCAAGCTCATCGACCGGCACCGCAAGGCCCGCGTCCTGGCCGTGTCGCTGGCCGTGATGGCCGTGGGCTTCGCGGTGCTGGCGGCGGCGGACAGCCTCACCGTCTACCTGCTCGCCGCGGCGGTCTGGACGATCGGCTCGATGCTGGCGGCCCCGCCGAACGCCGAGATCAACTCGGAGCTGGCGCCGCCGGAGCTGCGCGGCCGGTACCAGGCGGTGTTCTTCCTGACGTTCCCGGCGGCGTCGTTCCTGGCGCCGGCGCTGGGCGGGGCGAGCCTGCAGGCTTTCGGGCCGGCGCACTGGCTGATCGTCGCGGGGGTCGGCGCGGCGGGGGCGGTGCTGCACCTGGTTGCCGGGCCCGCGCGGGAGCGCCGGGTGGCGGCGACGGCCGCCCGCACCCGCCAGACCACGGCGTGACCGGCCGCCCCGGGCCGGTTTCGGCGGGCCACCCGAATGGCCCCGGGGCGACGCCCGCGACGACCGAAGCGTGCCCGAAAGCGCGCTGTCGTTGCCCGTTCTGTGCCCGGATGCCCGCTTCACCTGCCGCAGCGGGCCCCAGCGGGTCTGAGACGCACAAAAGCCCGGCACTCAGGCCGGGCTCGTGATCACGATTGGCGCCGGCGGCGGCGGGCGACACCCATCCCCATAGGCGTCGCCCGCACATACCGCCGGTCTCGGGTCGCGCCGTCCCCCAACGGCTGATGCCACCCGTCCCCGAACGCCGATCCGCGGCGGTCCCGAAGGACCAACCCGTTCCCCGAACTAACGGCTCGGCGTCCATCGACCACGCTAGTTGGGCCCGTCAAGCCTCACAAGCCACTTGGCTGTCTGCCATCTGTCGGGACCGTCACACCGGGCAACTCAAACCTCACGGACGATGCCGAACTCGCCCTTAAGGCCAATTGCCCGGGGAACGTGCGGACCGGCTCAGCCCCTCCGGGCATCGGCCGAACGGGTAGGTGACGTCCCGGAAACGATCTCCAGGAGCAGCCCCGTGGTCCACCCCTCCGCCCCGCTCGCCTCGGACCCCGCGCTGCAGCAGGCATCCCTCGCCCTGCTGCTGCACGAGCGCCTGATCGCCACCGTCAACGCGCGCTCCGGCGCGGTCGTGGCCGCCAATGACCGGTTCTGCGATCTGGTCGGCCGGGACGGGAGCGAGGTGGTGGGGCAGCGGCTCAGCGAGCTCTGGAACACCTCGGCGAGCGCGGTCGACCGGATGCTCGACGCCGCGCGTGGCGGCGAGTACCTGGAGCAGGTCATCGAGGTCGTGGACCACGCCGACCGGCACAAGTGGCTGCGGCTCAACTGCGGGCCGGTGCAGCCGGAGCCGGGCGCGCGGCAGACCGACGGCCAGATGGTGTTCGTCACGGCGTACGACATCACCGAGGACCGGCGGTATGTCACCGAGCTCAAGGGCAAGTACGCCGCGATCGACAGGTCCCAGGCGGTCATCGAGTTCGACCTCGACGGCACGATCCTGTCCGCCAACGAGAACTTCCTGGAGCTGGTCGGATACTCGCTCAGCGACCTGGTCGGCCAGCACCACCGCATGCTGTGCGAGGACCGGTACGCCGACAGCCCCGAGTACGAGCAGTTCTGGGAGCGGCTGCGCACCGGCGAGCCCGAGTCCGGCGAGTACAAGCGGGTCGGGCGGGGTGGGCGGGAGGTGTACATCCGGGCCACGTACAACCCGATCCTGAACCTGGACGGGCGGCCGTACAAGATCGTGAAGTACGCCCTGGACGTGACCGGCACCAAGCTGCGCAACGCCGAGTACGAGGGCAAGGTCACCGCGATCGACCGCTCGCAGGCGGTCGTGGAGTTCGACCTGTCCGGCCTGATCCTCGACGCCAACCAGAACTTCCTGAACACGATGGGCTACACCCTCGACGAGATCCGGGGCCAGCACCACCGCATGTTCGTCGAGGAGCAGGAGGCGCGCGGCGCCCAGTACCGCAACTTCTGGCAGGCGCTCTCCCGCGGCGAGTACGAGTCCGGTGAGTACAAGCGGCTGGCCAAGGGCGGCCGGGAGGTGTGGCTGCAGGCCACGTACAACCCGATCTTCGACCTGGACGGGCGGCCGTTCAAGGTCGTCAAGTACGCGACCGACGTGACCGAGGCCAAGCTGCACAGCGCCGAGTACGTCGGCAAGGTCACCGCGATCGGCCGCTCCCAGGCGGTCGTCGAGTTCGACCTCGAGGGGCACGTGCTCGACGCGAACGAGAACTTCCTGGCCGTGGTCGGCTACAAGCTCGATGAGGTACGCGGCCGGCACCACCGCCTGTTCATGGAGTCCGAGGCGGCCCGCAGCCCCGAGTACAAGCGCTTCTGGGAGCGGCTGGCCCGCGGCGAGTACGAGTCCGGCGAGTACAAGCGGATCGGCAAGGACGGCAAGGAGGTGTGGCTGCTGGCGTCGTACAACCCGATCTTCGACCTGGACGGCCGGCCGTTGAAGATCGTGAAGTACGCGACCGACGTGACCGAGGGCAAGCTGCGTAACGCCGAGTACGAGGGGAAGGTCGAGGCGATCGGCCGCGCCCAGGCCGTCGTCGAGTTCGACCTGCAGGGCCGGATCCTCAACGCCAACCGCAACTTCCTCGACGTGGTCGGCTACTCCCTCGAGGAGGTACGCGGGCAGCACCACCGGATGTTCGTCGGTAAGGAGGACGCGGCCGGCGCCGATTACCTGGCGTTCTGGGACCGGCTGGGGCGTGGCGAGTTCGACTCCGGCGTCTACAAGCGCGTCGCCAAGGGCGGCCGGGAGGTGTGGCTGCGCGCCACGTACAACCCCATCCTCGACCTGGACGGGCGGCCGTACAAGGTCGTCAAGTACGCCACCGACATCACCGAGGCCAAGCTGCACAACGCCGAGTACGAGGGCAAGGACCAGGCCATCAACCGCGCCCAGGCGGTCATCGAGTTCGACCTCGAGGGCATCATCATGCTGGCCAACGAGAACTTCCAGCGCACGCTCGGCTACTCGGCGCGGGAGCTGGTCGGCCAGCACCACAGCATGCTCTGAACCCCGGAGTACGTGATCTCGGCCGAGTACCGCGACTTCTGGCTGCGGCTGCGCAAGGGCGAGTACCTCAGCGGCCGGTTCCACCGGGTCGGCAAGTTCGGCCGCGACGTGTGGATCCAGGCCACGTACAACCCGATCTTCGACATGCAGGGCCGGCCGTTCAAGGTCGTCAAGTACGCCCACGACATCACCGACCAGGTCCAGCTGGAGCAGCTGCTGTCGGCGAAGACCCGGGAGATGAGCCGGTCGATCAACGAGCTGACCGGCTCGATCGACGAGATCGTGGTGAGCGCGCAGCAGGCGAGCCGGCTGGCGGGGGAGACCCAGCAGAACGCCCAGGAGGGGTACGAGGAGCTGCGCAAGTCCATCGAGGCGATCGACCTCATCGAGAAGTCCTCCGATCAGATCGCCGCCATCGTCAACGTGATCGGGGAGATCGCCAGCCAGACCAACCTGCTGGCGTTCAACGCCTCCATCGAGGCCGCCCGCGCGGGCGAGCATGGAGTCGGCTTCTCCGTGGTGGCCGGGGAGGTCCGCAAGCTGGCCGAGCGGTCCTCCGACGCGGCACGGGAGATCACCACGCTGATCCACGAGTCCGCGCAGCGGGTCGGCCAGGGCTCGGCGGTCTCGCACCGCGCCCAGGACGCCTTCGGCCAGATCCTCAGGAGCGTCGCCTCCACCACCGAGTCGATCAAGCGGATCGCCGACTCGACCCAGCTCCAGCAGGACGCCTCGCGGTCGGTGAACGGCCTCATCAACGACCTGATCGGCACCGACGCCGCGATGGCGCCGGAGGGGACACCGGCCCGGTGACGGCCATCGAGGCCCGGTACGGGGTCTTCCACGCCGGCGGCGTCCGGGTCGCGCTGCCGCTGGACGAGCTCCGCGAGGTGATCATGCGACCGCCGGCGTTCAGCCCGCTCCCGGCCACCGCGCCAGGGCTGCTCGGCGCGGTCAACCTGCGGCACGTCGTGATCCCCGTGCTCGACCTGCGCCTGCTCGCCGGGTACGCCCCGGACGACGACAGCGGCCGGGTGATCGTCATCGTGGCCCGCGGCGACCAACTGTTCGGCCTGCTCGCCGACGAGATCGAGGGGGTGACACGGATCCGTACCGAGTCGCTGCTGGGCGTCTCCGTCGCGGGGGAGCGGCCGGCGCTGTTCTCGCACACCTTCGAGCGGCCCGAGGACGGCGCGGTGGTGTCGCTGCTGGACGCCGAGGCGATCTCCCGGCTGCCCGGCGTACCCGTCGTCTGCGACACCGGTCCCCGCGCGTCCATCGCCGGGCTCGGCGGCGTGGACACCGACACGTCCCGCCGTACGGTGCTCCTGCTGCGCTGCGGGCCGGTCGGGCTCTGCATCGACGTGGGCCACGTGCACTCGGTGGTTCCCCAGGTCACGCTGCACTCCTCGCCGCTGGACGGCTCCTCCGTACGCGGCGTGGTGCACCTGCAGGGCAAGGCGGTGCCGGCCGTGGACCCGCTCGAACTTCTCGGCCTGGGCACCGTGCCCGACGACGGCAACCTGCGCGGCGTGGTGCTGGCCACCCCCCGGGGCCTCGTCGTGTTCACCGTGTCGGAGATCGCCGACATCGCCTCGGTGCCCGTCGCCGACGTGCTGCCGCTCCCGCCGGTCGGCATGCGCAAGGACGGGTTCCTGACCGGGGTGCTGCGTACCGGCTCCGGCGATCAGCACCTGCTGCTCAACGGCGAGGCGTTGCGTGCCGACGCCGAGCTGGACGCGCTCGGCAGTCTGGGCGTACCCCTGGACCCGGCCGGCGCCACCACCCAGCGACCGCCGGCGACCCGGAATGCGAGCCGGGAACAGGACCGTCCGGACGGCCGTCAGGTCGTGCCGAGCGTCCGCAAGTTCCTCACGTACAGCGTGGGTACCGAGGCGGCGACGCCGCTGAGCCAGATCACCGAGATCGTCCCGTACCCGGAGAACGCGATCGCCGTCGACGACGCCGGCGCCCTGCTCGGGATCTTCGCCCACCGCAGGCTGTCCGTGCCGCTGATGTCGCTGCCGCAGCTGCTCGGCGTGCCCGGCGTGCCGGACCCGAGGACGGCGCGGGTCCTGCTGGTCGACGGGCCCGGCGGCGAGCTGATCGGCTTCGTCGTCCCCGCGCTGCACGCGATCGAGGACTCGGTGTGGGAGGAGACCGAGCCGAAGGAGACCGCCGACCCGGGCGCGCTGCTGCAGCGCGGGCCGCTGGTCAAGATCGGTACGGAGGCCCACGGCCGGCTGCTGCCCCATGTGGACCTGACCGCGATGGTCGTCGCCGAGCTGGTCTGAGCCTGCTAGTTTTTCGGTACGCCACGAGCCGGAAGGAGGTCAGAACAATGTCCGATGTTCTGCGCCCCCTCCGCGTCCCGGCGTCCACGCGGAGCTGAACCGGGGCGTCTGCTCTGGAGGAGTTCCCCATGACCGACGTGGTCGTCCGCCCGCTCGCCGCGGGCGAGGAAAACCTGTTCGACTCGCTGCCCGACCCGCTGCCCGAGCTGCGGCAGGTCCCGTACGCCGACGGCCTCGCCGCCGGCGGCTACCGCCCCGAGAACACCTGGGTCGCCCTGCGCGGCGGCCGGCTCGTCGCCCGCGCCGCCTGGGTCGAGCCGCCCGGCGCGGTCGGCGATCCCTGGCTGGAACGCTTCGACGTGACCGCCGAGCCCGAGGTGGGCGCCGAGCTGCTGCGCGCCGCCCACGAGGCCTTCGGCGGCCCCCGCCCCTACTACGCGGCGGCGCCGGCCTACTGGCGGCGCCGGCCCGACGTCAAAGCCGTCGTGGAACGGCCCATGGAGGCGGCCCGGCTCGCCGGCCTCGTCGAGCGGGGTGAGCGGTTGCGCTTCACCTGGACGGGTACGCCGCTCCCGGCCGCCTCGGGGCGCCACACGTTCCGCCCGGCGCACGATGCCGCCGAGATCAACGACCTGGTGGGCCGGATCGCCGGGCCGGAGGTGCTGACCGGCGCGGAGACGGCCCGGGCGGTGGCCGGCGTCGACCTCGCCACGGACCCGCTCGCGTGGCTCGGCGACTCGCCGGGGGACTGGCGGGTCGCGCTGACCGACGGCGTACCGGTGGGACTCGCCGGTACGGCCGGGGACGCCTGCTATCCGCTCCTGGCCTACCTCGGCGTTCTCGACCCTCCCGTCCTCGCGGACCTGCTGGCCGAGGCGACCGGGGTGCTGGCGGAAGCCGGCGCCCGCGAGGTGGTGGCCGATGCCGACGCCCATCGCGTGGCGACCGTGGCCGAGCTCGAACGCACCGGCTTCCGGCGGCTGCGGGCCCGGGTCGTGTTCACACCCTAATTCTCGGCCGGGACGGGCACCTGCCGCGGCGGGGTGATGTCCTCCTCGTGAGGCGTCTCCGTCGCGGCGGGAGCGGGCGTCGTCAGCGCGCGCTCCGACAGGCGCAGCTCGGCCGCGCGGCGTTCCCGGGCCGGGCCGGACACCAGCTGGCCGATCGCGACCAGCACGCCGAGCGCTGCGCAGCTCAGCCACAGGACGGCGCTGCCCGCGTGCTGCTGCACGAAACCGCCGATCACCGGTGCCAGCGCCGATCCCGCCGACCACGACAGCGAGTTGACGCCCTGGTAGCGGCCCCGCAGCTGGGACGGCGACAGCTCGGCCACCAGCGCCGAGTTCGACGGGCTCTGCAGCATCTCGCCGAGGGTCCAGATCACCACGGTGACCGCGTAGAAGGCGGCCGAGCCCGCGAACGCGTTGAGCCCGAAGCCGATGCCCATGATCAGGATCGCCAGGGCGAGCACCCGCGACCGGTTGTGGCCGTCGATGAGCTTCGGCACGAACAGCTGGCCCGCCACGATCATCAGCCCGTTCACCGCGATCACCCAGCCGAAGGTCGCCGGGCTGAGGCCGTCCGCGGTCATCGCGATCGGCAGCGTGGACATGTGCTGCATGATCACGAGGACGATCACGAAGTTCAGTGCGAGGAAGCTCACGAAGACCCGGTCGCGGAAGACCGTACCGAGGCCCGGGCCGCCGCGGACCCGCCGGACGGCCGCCCGGACCGGCCGCGTCTCGGCGATGAAGACGAGGCTGATGAGCGCGGTGATCAGGGTCGTGCCGGCGTCCACCACGAACAGCAGCAGGTAGTCGACCTTCGCGAGCATCCCGGCCAGGATCGCCGCCCCGGCGAAGCCCAGGTTGATCGCCCAGTAGTTCAGCGAGAACGCCCGGATCCGGTCCCGGTCCGGCACCACGTCGACCATCATCGCCTGGAACGCCGGCCGGACCCCCTCGGCGAAGACGCCCAGCAGCCAGGCGCCCACGAGCAGCTGCCAGAACTGCCCGGCGAAGCCCAGCGAGAGCATCAGCGCGGCGGTGCCGAACTGGGCGATGAGCATCGTGGGGCGCCGGCCCCAGCGGTCGGTGAGCACCCCGCCGGTCATCGTGCCGATCGCGCCGCCGACGCCGTACGCCCCCAGCACCAGGCCGGCCTGGCTCTGCGAGAAATGCAGGTCCTGGGTGAGGTAGATGGCCAGGTAGATGACGACGAAGGCGCCGAGCCGATTGATCAGCGTCCCGGTCCAGAGGAACCAGAACTGCCGGGGCAGCCCACCCGCCGCTTCCCGCAACCACCCACGCACGCCCGCACCCCCGTTGTAAGCACCGGTAGAACCTTGTGGACTTACAACCTAGTGATCCTTCGCGGGCCTCGCAGCCCGGTTTCCACGTGGTGGTCGCCACTCGGGGTCGGCGTACGGCCGGTGTGGGGTTGCGGCAGGATGGAGGGCATGACTGGGACCCTTGTGCTGCTGCGCCACGGCGAGAGCGAGTGGAACGCCAAGAACCTCTTCACCGGCTGGGTCGACGTCGACCTGAACGCCAAGGGGGAGACGGAGGCCCGCCGCGGCGGCGAGCTGTTGAAGGAGCACGGCCTGCTGCCGGACGTCGTGCACACCAGCGTGCTGCGCCGCGCCATCCGCACCAGCGAGATCGCCCTGCACACCGCGGACCGGCACTGGATCCCGGTCAAGCGGCACTGGCGGCTCAACGAGCGCCACTACGGCGCCCTCCAGGGCAAGGACAAGAAGCAGACCCTCGAAACGTACGGCGAGGAGCAGTTCATGCTCTGGCGCCGGTCGTACGACGTGCCCCCGCCGCCGATCGACGACAACGACGAGTACTCGCAGTTCGCCGACCCGCGCTACGCGGCCCTGCCGCCGGAGCTCAAGCCCCGCTCGGAATGCCTGAAGGACGTGCTGCTGCGCGCCCTGCCGTACTGGTACGACGCGATCGTCCCGGACCTGCGCGCGGGCAAGACGGTGCTGGTGGCGGCGCACGGCAACAGCCTGCGCGCGATCGTGAAGCACCTCGACCAGATCTCCGACGAGGCCATCGCGAAGCTCAACATCCCGACGGGGATCCCGCTGCGCTACGACCTCGACGACTCGCTCCGCCCGGTCACCGCCGGCGGCGAGTACCTCGACCCGGAGCTGGCCAAAGAGGCCGCGGCCGCCGTCGCTAACCAGGGTCGCTGATTTTCCCACTGTGGGGGCTTTTCGGGGGCGGGGATGCCGCACTCCGGGCGGTCAGGCTTGATCCCTGCGTGCGGCATCCCCGCCCCCGAAAAGCGTTGTGGTTGCTCTGCTTGCACCGGTTGACGCCGAGGCCTTGGTGACGGCGAAGCGCCGGGTGCCCCCGTGGCGCCCGGCGCTTTGTCAGTTGGTGGGTCAGGCGGTTTGTTCGCCGGTGATGAGGTAGAGCATTTGTTCGGCGCTGTTGACGGCGTGGTCGGCGTAGCGCTCGTAGAAGCGGCCGAGGAGGGCGCCGTCGATGGCGGTCTCCGCGCCGTACGGCCAGTCGTCGGCGAGCAGGACCTTGAAGAGGTCGCGCTCGAGGTCGTCCATGGCGTCGTCGTCCTTCTCGAGTTCGGCCGCCAAGCCGGCGTCGGGACGGGCCAGCACCGTGGTGATCTTGTCGGCCATCCGGTCGGCGACCTCCGCCATCTGCCGGAAGACCGGGCGCAGCTCCGCCGGGACCGCCGGCGACGGGTGCCGGCGCAGCGCGGTCTTCGCCACGTGCTCGGCCAGGTCGCCCATCCGCTCCAGATCGGCGGAGATGTGCAGCGCGGTGATCACCATCCGCAGGTCGGAGGCCACCGGGGCCTGCCGCGCGATCGTGTCGGCCACCTTCGTCTCGACCTGGCGGTAGATGTCGTCGACCTCCGCGTCGCGGGCCATCACCGCCTCCGCCGCCTCCCGGTCCGCGGTCAGCAGCGCGGTCGTCGCCTTGCGCAGGGCGGCGCGTACCGCCTCCGCCATCGTCACCAGCAGGCGACTGACCTCATTGAGGTCCGCCTGGAACTCCTCACGCATGTTCTCGTCCCGGGGTCGAGGCCGGCCGGAACCATCTCCGGCAGCCGAGGTGAGCAGGGCTTGCAGGGGCCACGCTAGGAGGGCTCGGCGGCGCGGACATGAACGGCGGTGAACGACGCCGGGCCGGGCGGTGAACATTGTTCGAAGCGCGCCGGATTTGTCCGGTTAGCCGTACGGGTCAGGTAAACAATGACCCTACGATCGCTGCGTGGACACGGTGTACGGCCTCGCCCTCATCCTCGTCGCGCTCGCCGTCGGCGTCGCGGCGGGATGGCTGCTGTCCCGCACCCGTGGGCCGGAGCGGCCGGTGGCCGGACCCGCGCCGGCCGGAGCGAGCGAGGGGGTACGGAAGATCGACATCGACGAGGAGCCGACCGGCAGGACGGGGCTCAAGGGCCTCGGCCGCAAGAGCCTCGACTCGCTGCGCGTGGGCGTGGTCGTGCTCGACGCGGACGACCACCCGGTGCTCGTGAACCCGGCCGCCCGCGCGATGGGGCTGCTCCGCTCCGGCGGCGCCCCGGGCACCATCGCCGCCCACCCGATCCTGCGCACCCTCGCCGGCCAGGTACGCCGCACCGGCGTACGCCGCGAGGTCGAGCTCGACCTGCCCCGGGGCAGAGCCGGCAACGCATCCGCGCCGCTCGGGCTGCACCTGCGCGCCGTCGCCCTGAACGCCACCCACGTCGCCGTGGAAGCCGCCGACGTCACCGAATCGCACCGCCTCGCCCGGGTCCGGCGCGACTTCGTGGCCAACGTGAGCCACGAGCTCAAGACGCCGATCGGAGCCCTGCAGCTGCTCGCCGAAGCCCTCCTGGACGCCACCGAGCTCCCCGGCTCCGCACCCGAGGCGCAGTCCGAGGACCTCATCGCGGCCCGGCGCTTCGCCGACCGGATCCACCACGAGTCCGCCCGCATGGGCCGCCTCGTCAACGAGCTGCTCGAGCTCACCCGGCTGCAGGGCGCCGAGCCGCTGCCCACGCCGGAACCCGTCGCGCTGGACTGGGTCATCGCCGAGGTCGTCGACCGCACCCGCACCACCGCGGCGGCCAAGAACATCGAAGTCGTCTACACCGGCCCCAAGGGCGCCACCGTGTACGGCAGCGACAGCCAGGTCGCCACCGCCGTGACGAACCTGGTCGAGAACGCGATCGCGTACTCGGGCGAGGACACCCGCGTCGCGCTCACCATGCGCCAGGACGACGAGTGGATCGAGATCGACGTCACCGACCAGGGCATCGGCATCGCCCCGCACGACGTCGACCGGATCTTCGAGCGCTTCTACCGCGCCGACCAGGCACGCTCGCGCTCCACCGGCGGCACCGGCCTCGGCCTGGCCATCGTCAAGCACATCGCCACGAACCACGGCGGCCGCGTCGACGTCTCCAGCACACTGGGTGGAGGCTCGACGTTCACCCTGCGCCTACCGGCGCGCCCCCCGGAATCCCCGCTGCCGTTACCGGCGGCGATTGAGATCGAGTCCGGCGCGGCCGGGCTCCCCTCGGCCTGACGGCCGCGGAAGCACCCGAAAGGAACCCCCATTGGCTCGCGTGCTCGTGGTCGAGGATGAGGAGTCGTTCTCCGACGCCCTGTCGTACATGCTCCGCAAGGAGGGCTTCGAGGTGTCGGTCGCCCCGACCGGGACCTCGGCGCTGACCCAGTTCGACCGGACCGGCGCCGACATCGTCCTGCTCGACCTCATGCTGCCCGAGATGTCCGGCACCGAGGTGTGCCGGCAACTGCGGCAGCGCTCCGCCGTACCGATCATCATGGTGACCGCCCGGGACAGCGAGATCGACAAGGTGGTCGGCCTGGAGATCGGCGCCGACGACTACGTCACCAAGCCGTACTCGCCGCGCGAGCTGGTCGCCCGGATCCGGGCCGTGCTGCGCCGGCAGGGCGCGGAGGCGGCCGAGGTGACGACGCCGACGCTGGCCGCGGGGCCGGTCCGGATGGACGTGGAACGGCACGTGGTGACCGTCGACGGGACCGGGGTGCAGCTGCCGCTCAAGGAGTTCGAGCTGCTGGAGCTGCTGCTGCGCAACGCGGGCCGGGTGCTGACCCGTGGGCAGCTGATCGACCGGGTCTGGGGCGCGGACTATGTCGGCGACACCAAGACGCTGGATGTGCACGTCAAGCGGCTTCGGTCCAAGGTTGAGCCGGAGCCCAGCGCTCCTCGGTACATCGTTACCGTGCGTGGTCTGGGGTACAAGTTCGAGCCCTGAGTTTTTGGTTGCGGTGGGGCTTCGGGGGGAGGGGATGACCCACTCCGGGCGGTCAGGCTTGATCCCTGCGTGGGCCATCCCCTCCCCCCGAAGCCGTTGTGGTCCGGCTTTGCGCTTCGGCGGCGGCCGATCCTGTGTCAGGAGCGCGGTGGGGCTGCGGGTTCGCGGCCGCCGCGCTTCTTGGGGGCTTGGGCTGCTTGGGCGGCGACTGTGGCGGGGTGGGGGGCCACCAGGTTTGACTCCAGGCGGGCGTCGCAGAGGCGGGCTAGCTCGTCGTAGGCCTTTTGGCCGATCAGGGCGGCCAGCTCGGGGCCGTACGAGCGGTACATGGGTTCCGTGCCCACGTGGGCGTCCGGTGACGACGTGCACCACCAGTCGAGGTCGTGGCCGCCGGGGCCCCAGCCGCGCCGGTCGAACTCGGTGAGGGTGGAGAGGAGGTACTTGCTGCCGTCCGGGCGCTTCGTCCAGTCCTGCTCGCGGCGTACCGGGAGCTGCCAGCAGACGTCCGGCTTGTAGATGAGCGGGTGCACGCCGTCGCGCAGCGCCTGGGCGTGCAGGGCGCAGCCGCCCCCGGCCGGGAAGCTCGCGTCGTTGAGGAAGACGCACGGGCCGTCGTCGGGCTGGGTGGCCGTACGCCGGGCCGGCTTGGACCCGTCGATCGTGTCCATCTCCGTGTAGTTCTTGAACCCGCGCCGGTAGTGCTGCCACGTCTCGGGCGTCAGCTTCGCGGCCGCGGCCTTGATCCTGTTCTCGTCGTCCGCGTCGGTGAAGAACGCGCCGTGCGAGCAGCAGCCCTCGTTCGCGCGCCCGGCGATGATGCCGTGGCACGCCGAGCCGAACACGCAGGTCCAGCGGGAGAGCAGCCACGTCAGGTCGGCGCGGACCACGTGCTGGTCGTCGGCCGGGTCGGTGAATTCGATCCATTCACGAGGAAAATCCAGATCGACCTCGCGGGCGCGGGCGGCTGCCGCGTCGTCCATCACAATGCGGAGCTGGGTGCGGCGACTCACCTGCGACAGCGTACGCGCGTGCCCCCGGCACCGGCGCGCAGCGGGCCGGGTTTGCCCCCTTGTATACCGACCGAGGAACTGGCAGAGGTGGCCGACGGGTCTACCCTTGACGCGTGACTTCCCGTGTCCCCGTACTCCTGTCCAGCTCCTCCGTCTTCCCCGAGCCGACCGCGGCCGCGTTCGAGATGGCGGCGACGGTGGGCTACGACGGCGTCGAGGTCATGGTCTGGACGGACGCCGTCAGCCAGGACGCCGGCGCCCTGCAGGGCCTGGCGAAACACTACGACGTCCCGGTGCTCTCCGTGCACGCGCCGTGCCTGCTCGTCACCCAGCGGGTGTGGAGCCCGGACCCGTGGGAGCGGCTCGCCAAGGCGGCCGAGCTCGCCGAGACCCTGGGCGCGCCGACCGTCGTGGTGCACCCGCCGTTCACCTGGCAGCGTGACTACGCGCGCAACTTCGCCGAGGGCCTCGCGAAGGTGCAGGCCCGGCACCCGGACACCACCTTCGCGATCGAGAACATGTACCCGGTGCGCATGGCGGGACGGACCTTCGTGCCGTACGTGCCCGGCTGGGACCCCACCGAGGCGGGCTACGACGCGTACACGCTGGACCTGTCGCACTGCGCGGCTGCCCGCACCGACTCGCTGGAGATGGCCGACCGCATGGGCGCGGGCCTCAAGCACGTCCACCTCGGCGACGGCACCGGCGAGGGCCGCGACGAACACCTCGTCCCGGGCCGCGGCACCCAGCCCTGCGCCGACCTGCTCCGCTCGCTGACGAGCCGGGGCTTCCGCGGCTCGGTCGCGCTGGAGGTCTCCACCCGCAAGGTGAAGAGCCGGGACGTACGGGTCCAGGACCTGCGCGAATCGCTGGAGTTCGCCCGGCGGCACCTGGCACCGGCGGAATCCAGCACACCGGCCGTGACCAGCGCCTGACCCGGTCAGTCGGCCCGGCTGGCTACGCGGGGGTGAGTGTCGCTGCGCGCTTGCGGGCCCGGTGCGCCGCCACGTGTGACCGGGTGGCGCAGCGCTCCGAGCAGAAGCGGCGGCAGTTGTTCGACGACGTGTCCAGGTAGACGTTGCCGCAGCGGTCGTCGGCGCAGATGCCGAACCGGGCGCTGCCGTACTCGCAGAGCCAGACCGACAGGCCCCACACCGCGCCCGCGAGGTATTCCGCGCTGACCGAGGCGCCGCGGCTGGTCACGTGCATGTGCCAGTCGCTCGCGTCGTGGCCCGAGATGCGCGGCTGCACCGGATGTGCCTCGAGCAGCGCGTTGAGCTCGGTGACCGCCTGCGCGTCGCGGCCGGACGTGCCGTACTCGAAGACGTCGCGCAACCGGCGCCGGGCCCGGCGGAAGATCGCCAGGTCCTTCTCCGTGACCTCGGCACCCATCCAGGCGAGGTCCTCACCGAAGAGTGACCTCAGCCCGTCGAGGTCGTCGAGGCCGGCGTTGACCAGCTCCACGGCCGTGCGCGCGTACGCATCGAAGTTCACCGGACAACCGTATCCTCACCTGCCCCGCGACGGACATGGCTGTGGACAAGCTCGGCGCGACCGGCGCCCGGACGGGCGATACGCTCGGCTCATGCTCCGATCCGTCTTTCTCGCCGCCGCCGGGTCGTCCCGGATGGAGCGGCTGGTCTCCTCCGCGCCGGTCACCAAGGGAATCGTCAAGCGGTTCGTCGCCGGTGAGGGTGTCGACGACGCGCTGAGCGCCAGCCGCGCGCTCGCCGATGACGGCCTGGGGATCAGCCTCGACTACCTGGGCGAGGACACGCTGACCGCGGAGCAGGCGACCGCCACCAAGGACCAGTACCTCACGCTTCTCGGCCGATTGAAGAGCTCCGGCCTGACGCCGGCGGCCGAGGTCAGCGTGAAGCTCTCGGCGCTGGGGCAGAAGGTCGACGACCGGATGGCGTACGAGTACGCGCACGCGATCTGCGCCGCGGCGGCGGAGGCGGGCACCACGGTCACGCTGGACGCCGAGGACCACACGACGACGGATTCGACGCTGGAGATCCTCGCCGAGCTGCGCAAGGACCACCCGGGCACGGGCGCGGTGCTGCAGGCGTACCTGCGGCGTACCGAGGGGGACTGCCGGGAGCTGGCCACGGCCGGGTCGCGGGTGCGGCTGTGCAAGGGCGCGTACGCGGAGCCCGAGTCGGTCGCGTACCAGTCGGCGCTGGACGTCGACAAGGCGTACGTACGCTGCCTGAACATCCTCATGTCGGGTGACGGCTACCCCATGGTCGCCACCCACGACCCCCGGCTGATCGCGATCGCGGAGGACCGGGCGCGGTGGTTCGACCGCCAGGCCGACGAGTTCGAGTTCCAGATGCTGTACGGCGTACGCCCCGAGGAGCAGGCCCGGCTGGCCGGCGCGGGGCACACGGTCCGCGTCTACGTGCCCTACGGCGACCAGTGGTACGGCTACCTGATGCGCCGCCTCGCGGAGCGCCCGGCCAACATGGCGTTCTTTGGCAAGGCCCTGGCAAGCCGGAAGTAGGTCACCTTTCGGGGCAAAGACCGCGTGTCGCCTTGACTTTTTGTAGCCATTTCACGGAACGCATCGCGCTGGTAACAGCCGTCTCGATACCGTACTGATGACACGCGCGCCCGCCCGCCGCGGCGCAAGGCCTGACCGGCCGCGGCGGAGGCGCCTGCGAAAGGATCGGTGCGAGGAGATGACGGGTCCAGCCCAAGCCGAGGAGCGCCTCGCCGAGGTGCGTTTCCTGACCGTGGCGGAGGTCGCCGCGCTCATGCGGGTCTCCAAGATGACCGTCTACCGGCTGGTGCACGGCGGGGAGCTGACCGCCGTACGGGTGGGCCGCTCGTTCCGCGTGCCCGAGCACGCCGTGCACGCCTACCTGCGCGGAGCGTTCTCCCAGACCGCCTGAGGGGCCTGCGGATCCCGGCACCGCCGCGAGGTGCCGGTCGTGCGCGCGTACGCGTGAATCGGCTCGCAGCAGCAGTCGCCAGGGGGCGTGTTGGTCCCTCGGCGGGCAGGCCGCTACGCTGGGGCGGTTCGCCCGTGATACCCGTGAGTGCTCAGGCGCCGGGGTGAGGGGCAAACCGCTGTCAGTCCGGCCGGCGTGTCATCGCGCGCAGCGGCCGGCCCCACATGGTTTCGAGAGGCATTACGTATGGGCTCCGTGGTCAAGAAGCGCCGCAAGCGTATGGCGAAGAAGAAGCACCGTAAGCTGCTGCGCAAGACCCGCGTCCAGCGTCGCCGTCTCGGCAAGTGATGCCCGGCCGGGCCACCGGCCCGGCCGTCCACTTGCCGTCGTAACGCGAAAAGCCGCACGTGAGAGGCGCCCGTGGTGTCGTCTGAAGCCGCGGCCCCGCCGCGGGTCGTCGTGGTCACCGGCATCAGCCGTTTTCTCGGCGCCCGGGTGGCCTCCCGTCTCGCTGCCGATCCGCGGATCGAACGTGTCATCGGCCTGGATCCGCACGACCCGCCGCCGGCCTACGCGGGCCTGCTGACGGACGTCGAGCAGATCCGGGCCGACGCGCGCGCGGCCACCACGGCCATCGCCGAGCTGAACGCCGAGGCGGTCGTCCACCTCGCCGTCACCAGCGCGCCGGATCCGCACCACGGCGGACGCGCGGCGATGAAGGAACAGAACGTCATCGGCACCATGCAGCTGCTCGCCGCCGCGCAGAGCGCGACCCGGCTGCGCAAGCTCGTGGTGCGCTCCTCCACGGCCGCGTACGGCGCCTCGTTCCGGGACCCGGCCGTCTTCACCGAGGACACCGAACCCCGCGCGGTGCCGCGTGGCTCGTTCGCGCGCGACATCCTCGACATCGAGGGGTACGTCCGCGGCTTCCGGCGCCGCCGCCCCGAGGTGGCCGCGACGGTCCTGCGGTTCGCGCCGTTCATCAGCGACACGGCCGAGACGACGCTGACCCGCTACTTCGCCCAGCCGGTCGTGCCCACGGTGCTGGGCCGCGACGCCCGGCTTCAGTTCGTCCACGTCGACGACGCGCTGGAGATCCTGCACCGCGCGGTGATCGAGGACCACCCCGGCACGTTCAACGTGGCCGGCGCGGGCGTCCTCGCGCTCTCCCAGGCCGTACGCCGGGCGGGCCGCGTCGCCGTGCCGCTGCCCGAGGCGGCCCTGTCCTCCGTGGCGGCACTCGCCCGCAACCTCGGGGTGGGTGAGATCGGCCTCGACCAGATCGATCTGTTCGTGCACGGCCGGGTGGTCGACACCGCGCGGCTCGTGAAGGAGTTCGGCTTCACGCCGCGCAGCACGGCCGCCGCCTTCGACGACTTCATCCGGGGCCACAGCAACGGCTCGTCGCTGACCGCGGACCGGCTCGCGACCGCGGAGCAGGCGATCCTCGACGGCATCCGCCGGGTACGCGCTGCCGCCGCGGGCGGGTCCCCGGACGCTGCCGGAAGCGGGTCCTCGGGCGCCGCCGCGGGCGGGTCCCCGGACGCTGCCGGAAGCGGGTCCTCGGGCGCCGCCGCGGGCGGGTCTCCGGACGCTGCCGGGTCTCCGGACGCTGCCGAGAATCATGAGGCTGTGACGCGATGAGCAACGACGACTTCCACCCCGCGCTGCCGGGCAACGCGGACTTCGCCCTGCCGCAGGCGCCCGCGCCCAAGCCGCTGAACGGCAAGCGTCCGATCCCGATGCCGGACCCGCCCCCGGCCGCCCGCCGCCCCCGCCGCGCGGCCGCTGCGGCGGAGAGGGCTGAGGTGGCCGCCGAGCTCGCCGCGGACAAGGCCGAGACAGCGGCCGAGAAAGCCGAGCTGGCAGCCGAGCTCGCCGCAGACAAGAACGAGCTGGCGGCCGAGCTGGTCGCGGACAAGGACGAGCTCGCCGAAGAGGGTGAGACGGCCGCGAAGAAGGCGGAGACGGCCGCCGACGCCGGGACAGCCGCCGACGCCGGGACGGCCAAGCCCGCTCCCCGGCGGCGAGCCCGCAAGCTCGCACCGAAAGCCCAGGCCAAGCCCACCATCACCCCGACCCCGACCCCGATCCCGGACGCGGCGCAGATCCCGGCCGGGCAGCCGGAAACCACGCCGGACACCGTGGACATCTGGGATCAGCGGGTCGCCCGAGGGCTGGCCTTTCTGCGGCGGCGGCTCGCCGGGGCGTACGAGGTGGACGACTTCGGCTTCGATCCCGAGCTGACCGACACGGTGTTCCACCCGATGCTGCGGGTGCTCTACCGCGACTGGTTCCGTACCGAGGTGTTCGGCATCGAGAACGTGCCGGAGAGCGGCGGCGGGCTGATCGTCGGGAACCATTCCGGCACGCTGGCGCTCGACGCGCTGATGCTCACCACCGCGCTGCACGACCAGCACCCGCGCGAACGGCATCTCCGGCTGCTCGGCGCCGACCTCGTGTTCCGCATGCCGGTGCTGTCGGAGCTGGCCCGCAAGGCCGGCGCCACGGTCGCCTGCAACCCGGACGCCGAGCGGCTGATGAGCGACGGCGAGCTGGTGGGTGTCTTCCCCGAGGGGTTCAAGGGCATCGGCAAGCGCTTCGCCGATCGCTACAAGCTGCAGCGGTTCGGCCGCGGCGGCTTCGTGTCGGCCGCGCTGCGCACCGGTACGCCGATCGTGCCGGTCGCGATCGTCGGTGCCGAGGAGATCTATCCGATCCTGGCCGACCTCAAGCCGCTCGCCCGGCTGCTCGGGTTGCCGTACTTCCCGGTGACGCCGACCTTCCCGTGGCTGGGCCCGCTGGGGCTCGTGCCGCTGCCCAGCAAGTGGCTGATCCAGTTCTGCGAGCCGATCCCGACGTCGCACCTCACCGAGTACGCCGACGATCCGCTGGTCGTCTACAACCTCGCCGACCAGGTGCGCGAGACCATCCAGGCGACGCTGCACTCGTTGCTGGAGAAGCGGCCCGACCCGTTCGGACCGTGAGACGGGTCTTTTTCTCACAACCGGTCGAAAGCTACAGTACGCAGTGAGGGGCGGCCCCGACTCTTGAAGTCGGCACCGCCCCTCGCCACATGGAGAGCCACATGCACTGAGCTACATGTGTTGACCTACTTGCCGCCGAAGATGCCGCCCAGCAGGCCGCCGAGCAGCCCCTTGTCGTCCGCGGTCGGCGGGTTCGCCGGATCCTCGGAGATCATCGGCTCCGGGTCCAGGCTCGCCGGGGCCGCCGGGTCGCCGGCGTTCAGCGTTCCCGCGCGGCTGCCGGTGCCGGTGCTCGTTCCGGTGGCGCCGGGCGTCGCCGAGGCGCTGCCGCTGACCTTGGGCTTCGCGGTCTTCTTCGCCTCGCCGTTCTTGCCGGGCGCCTTCTTCTCGCCCTGCCCCTGGCCCTGCCGCCGCTCCGACGTGGTGGAGTCGGAGGCGCCGGCCTTGCACGACTTCAGCTCGGGCCCGAGCGCGTCGCTGCGCAACGGGGTGACGGTGCTGCAGCTGAGCCCGTCGCGGACGTTGTCGGCACGCCGCTCGACCGCGTCGAGCAGGCTCACCGAGCGCTGCGCGCGTTCGGCGTTGGCCTGGCTGAGCCCGTCCAGGGCCGGGGTGATGACCCGGCGCTGGTTGGCGACGAACGAGTCGACGGAGGCCAGGTCGGTGGCCTGGCGGCGGGTGACCGCCGCCGAGGTGAGCAGCTTGACGCCCTGCTTGGTGTCGGCGTCCATGTCGTCGAGGGCGTCGGCGAACCGGCTGTCCTGGCCGTTCATCGCGGCCGCCTCGGCGAGACGGTTGCGGGCGAACGTCAGGGAGAGCTGGCCGCGGGTGATGTCGGAGCCGGCCATCGCCAGCTGGGCGCGTTCGGTGGAGCGCTTGACCCCGTACAGGGCGTCGCCGGGCGCGGCGTTCTCGCTGGCGGCGGAGATCCCGGAGACCGCCATGGCGCCGGCGGCGACGCCGATCACGATGGCGCCGCGGGCGCGGATGCGCTTGCCGGTACGGCCGAACAGCTTGCGGACCGGTTCGGCGACGTCGGGTTCCGGGTCGGGCGCGGTGGCCGTCTCCCCGATCCCGTCGCGTTCCGCCGTGGCGATCAGCATGGCCCGCAGGCCCATCCGGAACTCGGGATCGACCTGGACTGCGGGCCGTGCCGCGGAGAGGCTGTGCCCGATGGCGACCAGCTCGGCGAGTTGTTCGTCGGCCTGGCCCCGGGCGTGGTGGCGACGGCCGCCGCTGGTCTCGTCGAGAAGCTCCGCGAAGCGCTCGGCGCTCCGGCGGTCGAGGAAATCGAAGCTCACCGAGGGCACCTCCCTTCGCTCGTGAGTGACCCACCGGCGAGGTTGCCGGTGGGCGCGACGGAACCGGTGGAACGCTGGCCCACCACGGGTCGCACCCGGACAAACGCTCGACCGGCGGGCCCGGTTACGGGTGCGAGCTGGGCAACAACGGTCTGAGAGATCGACATCGGGGAAATCGGCGTCACCACTGGAACCCTTCGGGCAGCAGGCGGGCGAGCGCCCGGACGGCCCGGTACTGCAGCGCCTTGATGGCGCCCTCGTTCTTGCCCATGGTCCTGGCGGTCTCGGCCACCGAGAAGCCCTGCAGGAAGCGCAGCACGATGCACTCCTGCTGCTCCGGATTGAGCTGCTTCACCGCGGTCAGCAGGGCGACGTTGGTGATGTGGTCGACCACGGCGGCCTCGGGGCTACCTTCCGGCCCGCGGTCCTCGCGGTCGGCGTCGAGCACGTCGCCGGTGGTCACCTCGAGCCGGTACCGGCCCGACTTGAAGTGGTCGGCGACCAGGTTGCGGGCGATGGTGACCAGCCACGCGCCGAGGTCACGGCCCTGCCAGGTAAAGCTGCCGATGCGCTTGAGGGCCCGCAGGAACGTGTCCGAGGTGAGGTCCTCGGCGAGCTGGCGGTTGCCGACGCGGAAGTAGACGAACCGGAAGACGGTGTCCACGTAGCGGTCGTAGATCAGCCCGAAGGCCGCCGAGTCGCCGGCCTGGGCCCGCTCGACCAGCGCCCAGACCTCGGCCGCGGCGTCGCCCGGGTCGGGGCGGGCCGGATATTTCGGTGGCTCGGTCGGGGCGGGCGGCCCGGTCGTGCTCTGCGCCGGTACGACCACGGCCTGCTCCCCGTCGGTTGCGCCGGCCCGTCCGGGTCCCGGCTGCTGCGGAGGCTGCGGCCGCCCGGGTACGGCGACCCGGCCGCTCTTCGAGTTGCCCGTGGGCGG
The DNA here is from genome assembly GCF_016464385.1 of Nucisporomicrobium flavum. Lineage (GTDB taxonomy): Bacteria > Actinomycetota > Actinomycetes > Mycobacteriales > Micromonosporaceae > Actinoplanes > Actinoplanes flavus_A. The sequence goes on from NZ_JADMLH010000002.1 coordinate 433,811, forward strand.
CAGGTGTCCCAGCGGGGACTCGTTGATGTGCGGACGGTTCCGGGTGCGCTTGGGGCTGTCGCCGCGGATCGCGTTGGCGACTCCGTCGCGTAACGAGGTCAACCCCTCCGGAAGGCTCGGGTAAGCCGCGAAGAGCTCGCGGCTGTACGGATCGCCGGCGTACACATGACTCACTGCGCCTCCTTGACCCGGCGGGCCGTCGAATGAGGGGTGTCCGAAAGCGGTCCACAACAAAACGGGGTGAAGCGGACCCGATCGCCGGGCCGGCCCCACCCACGAAAGTGGATCGGCGTTACACAGACGGGAAGTATTGCGGAGCTCAAGCACAGGGAGTCGCACACCGTGTGCGCTGCGCGAAATTGGCCCGAAGTGGCACAGAGGCGACATGGCGCGCCTCTGTCACCATGTGGGACTCTCTGTGATCGAACGCGGACAGGCTGTCCGACGCTCCCCGTACGGGCAGGCGGTGTGCCAGACTCGGGCGTCGTGGGAGAGCGCACCGCCGATCCGGCCCGTGACCCCGTCCGCGACGCCGCGCGCCGGCGCCCGGACAGCCCCGCGCTGATCGCCGGGGACACCGTGCTGAGCTGGGCAGACCTGGACGAGCGCGTGGATCGCGCCGCCCGGCGACTCGCTTCCGGGACGGCGCCCGGCGACCGGGTGGCGATCATTCTCGGTAACACCCCGGAATTCGCCGCCGCCTATCTCGGCACGCTGCGCGCGGGGCGGGTGGCCGTGCCGCTCAATCCCGGGTACGCCGCGGACGAGGTGGCCTTCGCGCTGACGGACAGTGGCGCGGCCCGGGTGGTCGCCGATGATGCGGTGCTGGGTCGTCTGCGGTTGTCGGAGGGGGTAGCCGTACCGTCATCGGATCTTTTCGGGGTGGTGCCTGGCGAAGCCCTGCCCGCGGCAGCGACGCCGGCCGCGACCGACCTCGCGGTCCTGCTCTACACCTCCGGGACGAGCGGGCGGCCGAAGGGCGCCATGCTCACGCACCGTGCTCTCGCGGCGAACAACGATCAGTTGCAGCGCATCGATCCGGCGGTCGTGGGCGAGGCCGACGTGGTGCTGCTGGCGATCCCGTTCTTCCATGCCTACGGCCTCAACACCGGGCTCGGCGCGGTCGCGCACCACGCGGCCTGCGGTGTGCTCGTCGACCGCTTCGACCCGGCCGAGACCGCCTCGCTCATCGCGAAACACCAGGTTACCGTGGTCGTCGGGGTGCCGTCGATGTATGCGGCGTGGTCCCGCACGCCCGGCGCCGACTTCCGGCGGGTGCGCACCGCGGTGTGCGGCGCGGCGCCGCTCGACCCTGCCGACGCGGCGCGGTTCACGGCCGTGACCGGGGCCGGCATCCTGATCGGGTACGGACTGACGGAAGCGGCGCCGGTCCTCACGACGACCGCGGTGAGTGACCGCACCAAGGTCGGATCGATCGGTCGTCCGCTCCCCGGAGTGTCGCTGCTGCTGCGCTCCGCGGACGGGGCCGTGCTCTGGCGCGACGGCTCGGCCGCCGAGCCGGCCACCGACGACCTCGATCTGGACCTCGAGGTCTCCACGGGCACGGACCCGGGGGAGATCGTGGTGCGCGGCGACAACCTCTTCTCGGGCTACTGGCCGGACGGGCGCGACGGCCCGGACGCCGACGGCTGGTGGGGCACCGCCGACATCGCGTACGCGGACGCCGACGGCGATCTCGTCCTGGTCGACCGGATCGGCGAGCTGATCCTGGTGAACGGCTTCAACGTCTATCCCGCCGAGATCGAACGGGTACTCGGCGAGCACCCGGGCGTGGCCGAGGCGGCCGTCGTCGCCGTCGCGGACGAGCGGACCGGGCAGGCGCCGTACGCGTACGTCGTCGCCGCCCTCGACCCCGCGCCGACCCTGGCGGAGCTGGAAGTGTTCTGTTCCGCCCGGCTCGCGCGGTACAAGCTGCCGGTGGGCTTCGAGATCGTCGACGAGCTGCCGCATTCGGCGATCGGCAAGGTACGCAAGGGAGAGCTGCGATGAACCGCCTGACCCTGATCAGCCGCACCGGCTGCCACCTCTGCGAGGAGGCCGAGCAGGTGCTGGACCGGATCGCCGCCGGCGGGTGGACCCGGGTCGAGGTCTCCGACTCGATCGAGCTGGAGCGCGACTACGGCGACCGGGTGCCGGTGGTGCTGCTCGACGGCAAGGAGCACGGCTACTGGCGGATCGAGGAGGAGCGGTTGCTGCGGGATATGGCTCGACCGCCGGGGGCCCCTCGCCTGTAGCCTCTCGCCGTGGCGCGTACGCATCTTGTCTGGGACTGGAACGGCACCCTGCTCGACGACCTCTCGCTCGTCGTCGCCTCCACGAATCACACGTTCGCCGCGATCGGCGGGCGCAGCGTGGACTCCGACGAGCATCGCCGGCGCTTCCGCCGGCCGGTGAGCGAGTTCTACGCCGAGATCCTCGAGCGGGCGATCACCGACGAGGAGTTCGAGGAGCTCGACCGGATCTTCCACGAGGCGTACCGGATGGGCCTGACCACGATCCCGCTCGCGGCGGACGCCGAGGCGGCGATCAAGACCTGGCCGGGTACGCAGTCGCTGCTGTCCATGTGGTTCCACGACGAGCTCGTCCCGGCCGTGGAGTCGCGCGGGCTCGCCGGCGTGTTCGCCCGGATCGACGGCCGGCCCACGGAGGTCGACGGCGGCCTGAAGGCGGGTCACCTGGCCCGGCACCTCGATCAGCTCGGGCTCGCCGGCGAGCAGGCCGTTCTCATCGGCGACTCGATCGACGACGCGGACGCCGCCGCCTCGGTAGGCGCGCTGTGCGTGCTCTACACGGGCGGTTTCACCGAGCCTGCGCGGCTGCGTGCCTCGGGCCTGCCGGTCGCCGACTCGCTGCTGGAGGCGGTCTCGCTCGCGACGGCGCTGTGACCTTCCGCGACGGCCGTGTGATCCTCGTCGTCGGGATGCCGGTGGTGCTGGTCGATGGCCCCGGAAAGCGGTAATACTCTCCACAGGTGTCGGCGTGCGAATAGCACGCTGACTTGATCTTTGTCCAGTTCCGCTATCAAGATCGCGATTTGTGCACGCCTTCACAAGCGCCTATTCTGTGACTCCGACGAGCCCCGCTACCACAGCCGGTCGATCCAGGCCACAGAGGGCTCACCGCAGGTCCGCCACCTCGTCGGCACGGAGTCAGATGAGTCAGCAGCGTCAAGGAAACGCGTCCGGCAATGCCGGTGCAGTGCCCGCCTTCCCGGACCTCCCGGAGGCGACGATCGCGCGGCTGCCGGAATATCTCCGAGCTCTGCACAATCTCGCCGAGAACGGTTCGGACACGATCTCCAGCGAAGGCCTCGCGGCCGCGGCCGGCGTCAATTCCGCCAAGCTCCGCAAGGACCTCTCCCACCTCGGGTCGTACGGCACCCGCGGCGTCGGCTACGACGTCGCCCTGCTCGTCGACCAGATCGAATACATCCTCGGCCTCGACCAGCGCCGAGCGGTCGCTCTCGTCGGCGTCGGTAACCTCGGTCACGCGCTCGCCGGCTACGACGGCTTCGCCAGCCGCGGTTTCCGGATCGCCGCGCTCTTCGACGCGGACCCGGCGCTGGTGGGCGAGACGATCAACGGGCTGATCGTGCGGCACATCGACGAGCTCGCGCGGGCCGCGGTCGAGGAGGGCATCGCCATCGGCGTCATCGCCACCCCGGCCGGCGCCGCGCAGGGCGTCGCGGACGAGCTGGTGGCCGCGGGGGTCACCAGCATCCTGAACTTCGCGCCCTGCGTGCTGTCCGTGCCGGCCGGCGTCGACGTGCGCAAGGTCGACCTCGCCATCGAGCTGCAGATCCTCTCGTTCCACGAGCACCGCAAGGCGTCGCTCACCGCGCTGCCCGGCGGACGCGGGGCGGCCACCGTCGGCGGTGCGAACCAGGAGGCGGTCGGATCGTGAACCTGCTCAGCGTCGGAGCGTCGTACCGCACCGCCGGGGTCGGCACGCTCGAACGCCTCACCATCGCCGGCCCGGACATCCCGGCCGTGCTGCAGAAGCTCGTCGCCCAGCCGTACGTCGGCGAGGCCGTCGTGCTCTCCACCTGCAACCGCGTCGAGGTGTACGCGGCCGTCTCCGGCTTCCACGGTGGCCTCGGCGACGTCTGCGCCGTGCTCGCCGAGGAGTCCGGCATCAGCGCCAGCGAGCTCGCCGGCCACCTCTACGTGCACTACGACGAAGCGGCGGTGCGGCACCTGTTCCGGGTGTCCTCCGGCCTCGACTCCATGGTCGTCGGCGAGGCGCAGATCCTCGGCCAGCTCCGGGACGCGTACCACGCCGCCACCGAGGCCGACAGCGCCGGCCGCCTCCTGCACGAGCTCCTGCAGCAGACGCTGCGGGTCGGCAAGCGCGCCCACGCCGAGACCGGCATCGACCGCGCCGGGCAGAGCGTGGTCACCGCCGCCCTGGACGTGGCGGCCGACACCTTCGCGGGCGACCTGAGCGGTCACCCAGGGCTCGTCATCGGCGCCGGTGCGATGGGCGCGCTGTCCGTGGCCACCCTCACCCGGGCCGGCGTCGGACCGCTGCGGATCACCAACCGTGGCGCCGAGCGGGCCGAGCGGCTCGCCGAGGCGTACGGCGCGACCGCCGTCCCGTTCGCCGACCTCGACTCCGCCCTGGCCGAGGCCGACCTGATCATCTGCGCCACGGCCTCCACCGAGCCCGTGCTCACCGCCGACCGTCTCGCCGGGCGTGAGCGCCCGCTCGTGGTGCTGGACCTCGCCGTGCCGCGCGACGTCGCCCCCGGGGTCGCCGACCTGCCCAACGTGACGGTCATCGACATCGACAGCCTCGCCGCCACCCGCCGGACGCAGCCCGCTGCCGCGGAGACCGCCGCTGTCGAGCAGATCGTGGCGAGCGAGGTCGACCACTTCCTCGCCTGGCTGCGGGGCGCCGAGATCGCCCCGACCGTTGCCGCGCTGCGCACGCGCGCCGACGACGTGGTCACCGCCGAGCTGCGCAAGCTGTCCGCGCGGCGGCCGGAATTCACCGAGGAGCAGCGGGCCGACGTTTCCCGTACCCTGCACCGGGTCGTCCAGCAACTGCTGCACTCGCCGACCGTACGGGTCCGGCAACTTGCGGCGGAGCCGGGCGGCGACCAGTATGCGGCGCTGTTGCGGGAGCTGTTCGACCTCGACGTTCCGCACGCCACCCAGGCCGACGCCGTACCCGAGATCGGAGGACAAGCGTGAGCTCCCCGCTGCGCCTCGGAACCCGGGGCAGCGCCCTCGCCCTCGCCCAGTCACAGATGGTCGCCTCCGCGGTCACGGCCGTGTCCGGCGTGCCGGTCGAGCTGGTGCCCATCGTGACCCCGGGAGACCGTTCGTCCGCCCCGGTCGCGCGGCTCGGCGTCGGCGTGTTCGTGTCGGCCCTGCGGGACGCCCTGCTGGCGAACGAGATCGACTTCGCCGTGCACTCGTACAAGGACCTGCCCACCGGGGAGCACCCCGGACTGCACATCGCCGCCGTGCCGCAGCGCGAGGACCCGCGTGACGCGCTCGTCGCCCGCGACGGGAAGACGCTCGCGGAGCTCCCACCGGGCGCCACCATCGGCACGGGGGCGGTGCGCCGAATCGCGCAACTGCATGCTTTGGGCCTACAGTTGCAGGTCACGCCGATCCGCGGCAACGTCGACAGCCGCATCGCGCGAGTGCTCGGCCCCGAGGCCGACCTCGACGCGATCGTGCTGGCGCGGGCCGGCGTGGTGCGTCTCGGACGGGCCGCCGAGATCACGGAGACGCTGGACCCGATGCTCATGCTGCCCGCCCCGGCTCAGGGTGCGCTGGCGGTGGAGTGCCGGTCCGGCGACGCAGACCTGGTCGAGCTGCTGGGGGCGCTCGATCATGCACCGTCCCGCGCCGCCGTCACGGCGGAACGGGCGATGCTTGCCACGCTCGAGGCCGGGTGCTCCGCCCCGGTCGCGGCACACGCCGAGCTCGCCGAAGGCGAGGACGGCGACGAGATCTACCTGCGCGGTGCGGTGATCAGCCCGGATGGGGCCCGAGCTGTCCGGCTGTCGCGCACCGGAACGCCCGCCGACGCGGCGGAGATCGGCAAGGCGCTCGCCGCCGATCTCCTCGAAAACGGCGCCGACACCCTGATGGGGAGCACAGAATGACCACCCGCACCGCCCGCAACCGCGCCGGACGCATCGCGTTCGTCGGCGCCGGACCCGGCGACCCGGGGCTGCTGACGCGCCGGGCCCACGACACCCTCGCCGACGCCGACCAGGTCGTCTACGACCGGGGCGTCCCCGAGTCGCTGCTCGCGGCGATCAAGGCGGAGGCCAAGGAGGACACGCAGTTCAGCCCGGCCGAGGGCGCGCCCGGCGACGTCGCCAAGGTGCTGCTCTCGGCGGCGAAGTCCGGCCTGTCCGCCGTCCACCTCGTCGCCGGCGACCCGTTCGGGCACGAGGCCGTGGTCCGCGAGGTGCAGGCGGTCGCTCGCACGGCCGTGCACTTCGAGGTGGTACCGGGCCTGGGCCAGGCGGAGGGCGTCGCCACGTACGCGGGCGTGCCGCTGCCGGGCGTCCGCACGGTGGCCGACATCGACGACGTGGCGGCCCTCGACTTCGACGCGCTCGCCGCGGCGACCCAGAAGGGCTCCTTCGCGGTGGCGGTGGACGCCGGAGACCTCGCCGCGGTCCGTGACGGCCTCCTGGCCGCGGGCGTCGAACCCGGCACGGCGGTCGCGGTGACCGGCGACGGCACCGGCGAGACCCAGTACACGACCACCTCCACGGTCGACAGCTTCGTCGCGGCGGCGCTCGGCTTCACCGGCCGGGTGGTGCTGACGGTCGGCTCGGAGGTCGCCGAGCGCGACAAGCTGAGCTGGTGGGAGAACCGGCCGCTGTACGGCTGGAAGGTCCTCGTGCCGCGCACCAAGGAGCAGGCGGGGGCCATGAGCGCCCGGCTGCGCGCGTACGGCGCCATCCCGTGCGAGGTCCCGACGATCGCCGTCGAACCCCCGCGCACCCCGGCGCAGATGGAGCGCGCGGTCAAGGGCCTGGTCGACGGCCGCTACGCCTGGGTGGTCTTCACCTCGGTCAACGCGGTCCGCGCGGTCTGGGAGAAGTTCGCCGAGCACGGCCTCGACGCCCGCCACTTCGGCGGCGTGAAGATCGCCTGCATCGGCGAGGCCACGGCCGACGCGGTCCGCGACTTCGGCATCCAGCCCGAGCTCATCCCGTCCGGCGACCAGTCCAGCGAGGGCCTGCTGGCGGAGTTCTCCCCGCACGACGAGATCCTCGACCCGGTCGGCCGGGTGCTCCTGCCCCGCGCTGACATCGCCACGGAGACCCTGGCGGCCGGCCTGATCGAGCGCGGCTGGGAGGTCGACGACGTGACGGCGTACCGCACGGTCCGCGCCGCCCCGCCGCCGGCCGACATCCGCGACGCCATCAAGTCGGGCGGCTTCGACGCGGTCCTGTTCACGTCGTCCTCGACGGTCCGCAACCTGGTCGGCATCGCCGGCAAGCCGCACGCCCGCACGGTGGTCGCGGTGATCGGCCCGAAGACGGCGGAGACGGCCACGGAATTCGGCCTGCGCGTGGACGTCCAGCCCCAGCACGCCTCGGTCCCCGACCTCGTCGAGGCGCTCGCCTCGTACGCGGTGGAGCTCCGGGAAAAGCTGGCGGCCATGCCGGCCAAGCAGCGCCGCGGCTCGAAGGTCCAGGGCCCGACGGCGCTCCGGTTCCGCTGATGATGTGAGCCGGGCCGGACGCGCTAGTGGTGCGTCCGGCCCGGCTGTCTTTCCGGGCTGTCGTGGTGCGGCGGGCCTGGCTGTTTTCCGGCCTGCCGTGGCGCGGCGGGCCTGGCAGAGGGAGTTCGCATGTCTTACCCGGACATCCGCCCGCGCCGGCTGCGGCGCACGGCCGCGATGCGTCGGCTGGTCGAGGAGACCCGCGTGTCGCCCCCCGAGCTGGTGCTGCCGCTCTTCGTCAAGGAGGGCCTCACCGAGCCGCGGCCGATCTCGTCGCTGCCCGGCGTCCTCCAGCACTCGCGCGACTCCCTGCGCAAGGCCGCCCACGAAGCCGTCGGCGCGGGCGTCGGTGGCCTGATGATCTTCGGCGTGCCCACGGCCGAGAACAAGGATGAGACCGGCTCCCGCGGCATCGACCCGGACGGCATCCTCAACGTCGCCATCCGGGACGTCGTCGCGGAGGTCGGCGACGCCACCGTCGTCATGAGCGACCTGTGCCTCGACGAGTTCACCTCCCACGGCCACTGCGGCGTCCTCACCGCCGACGGCACCGTCGACAACGACGCCACCCTCGACCTCTACGCCCGGATGGGCGTGGCCCAGGCCGAAGCCGGCGCCCACGTCGTCGGCCCCTCCGGCATGATGGACGGCCAGGTCGGCGTGATCCGGCGTGCCCTCGACGAGGCCGGTCACCAGGACGTCGCTGTCCTCGCGTACGCGGTCAAGTACGCCGGCGCCTTCTACGGCCCCTTCCGCGAGGCCGTCGAGTCCACCCTCCAGGGCGACCGCCGCACGTACCAGCAGAGTCCCGGCAATCTCCGCGAGGCGCTGCGCGAGGTGGACCTGGACGTGGCCGAGGGCGCGGACATGGTCATGGTCAAGCCGGCGTTGCCGTACCTCGACGTGGTGGCCGCGGTCCGCGACCGGGTGACCGTGCCGGTCGCCGCCTACCAGGTCTCGGGCGAGTACGCGATGGTCGAGGCGGCCGCGGCGAACGGCTGGATCGACCGTGAGGGCGTGATGCTGGAGACCCTGACGTCGATCAAGCGGGCGGGCGCGCAGGTCATCCTGACGTACTGGGCTGCGGAGGCCGCCCAGTTGCTGCGCAGCCGGTACTGACCCGGCCGGCCGGCGCAGGCACTCAGCCCGAGGGCTCGGCTTTGGCCGGTCTGGGTGTCTCACCGCCCTGTTCGGGCCGGTCGCTGTAGCGCTGCTCGTCCGGCTCCCACGGCTGGTCGGGTGAGCCCTTGTTCTGCCTCTCGGCGGACGCCCTGCTCTGACCTGTTTCCTCGGCGGGCGTCCCAGCGTTCCGGGAGGCCTCGATGTCCAGCGGCTCGTCTGTCATGCGAGGCACGCTACCCGTCCGTCGACCGCCGATTCGGGTTGTCCACAACGCGCGAGTATCCACAGGGCACCCGGCGGGCTCGACGGAAATCCGGCACCCTCGGCGCGTGCTCAAGCTCGTATCAGCCACTCGTCAGCCGATCCCTCACCTGGATGCTGCGCCCGGCTCGGCCCTTCGCCGGTCGGCTGGCTGGGCCCTTCGCCGGTCGGCTGGCTGGGCCCTTCGCCGGTCGGCTGGCTGGGCCCTTCGCCGGTCGGCTGGAAACACAGCTGCCGGGCCCGCACGAAGCGGACCCGGCAGCGGTAGGCCGTACCGGTCAGTCGTCGTTCTTGATGACGCCCGTCGCCGACGGATCGGTCTGACGGACGTCGCCCAGACCCGCGACCACGAGCGTGAGCTTCTCGTCCGGCTCGCGGAGGCGGTCGCCGCGCACCTTGACGGTGAAGGTCACGCCGGTCTCACCCGCGGGGATCGACTTGCACCCGAAATAGGGATCGAAGTCGACGATCGGCCACGCCGAGCCGGGCACCGCGGTGGCGCACACCGTGAGCGGCTGGCTCAGCGGGCGCGACAGACCGACGGGGAAGCCCAGCGCCGTCGTCCCGCTGTTGCCCTCGGACACGGTGGCGTCGGTCGGGATCAGTGCCGCCTTCGACTGGAAGCGGGCGATCTGCGGGTCGTGGTCGCTGGAGCCCTTGGAGCCGTTGGCCTCGTCCTCGGCCGCCCAGTCCGCGTTGATGTGTGCGGCCCGCATCTCGATCAGGTCGCCGTACAGGGCCTCGTTGACGAAGAGGTTGTCGAGCGTCTGGGCCTGGCCGTCGAACACGTACGAGTACGCCGACGCGGGCGCGTCCGCCACCAGGTCGTCCCAGAGGTTGTGCAGCCCGGCGTCGTAGAGCGGCCCCAGCTGGTCGGCCGGCTTGGCGGGGACCGGCTCGTCCGGCCGGGGGAAGACGTTCAGGTCGCCGCCGTACGCGATCCGCGCGTGCGGGTGGCTCGCCTCGATCGCCGTGGTGATCGCGCCACCGTAGGTCGCCTGTTCCCGGCGCTGTCCGACGCGGCTGTCCGGACCGGAGCTGTAATGGTTGCTGATCGCCCACAGCTGGAAGTGCTCCGAGGCGCCCGGCGCGGCCTTCACGTCGAAGAGCGCCACCTGCGGCGCCCGGGTGAAGACGTTGGCACCGTCCACCCCGGTGGACCGGTCCACGTCGGCGGGGAGCACCGCGTTGAGAGCCTTCGGGTTGGACACGTCGGCGTTGCCGGCGAGCGGGGTGCCCCGGTACTGCACCTGCGGCGCCGAGCCGAGGATCGGGTCGTCCGCGGAGGCGGCCGCGAGCGACAGCCGGTCGGTGCGGTAGAGGAACGCCGCCGTGATCCCGCGCGCGTCGGCGCCGGTGCGGTCGAACGCCGCCGCGTACGCCGGCCCGCCCGCGTTCTTGATGGTGAGCGCGAGCTCCTGCAGCGTGTCCGGCCGCCCGTCCGCGTTGTTCGTGTCACCGCAGCTCAGCGCGGTTCCCGAGACCGTGCAGATGTCCTGGTCCTCGGCTTCCTGAGCCAGGATGACGTCGGGCGAGTGCATGCTGTTCACGATCTGGTCGGCCAGGTTGCCGAGCTTCTCGGTGTACGCGGCCTCGCTCGCCGGGACGTAGTCGAACGGTGGGCTGACCCCGGGGCACCCGGAGTTGCCCGTGAAGTCGCAACCGTCGAACGGGTCATCGCGGTAGTCGTACAGGTTCTCGACGTTGTACGTGGACACCGCGAACTCGGAGCCGCGCTTGGCCGGCTTCGGCGGGTTGTTCTTCGACGGGTCGGCGCCCGCCGCGAACTCCGCGGTCGACGGCTGAAGCCCGTACTTGTTGAAGGCGTAGTAGACGCCACCGACCGCGTCGGCCGACAACGTGTCGAAGGTCTTCACCGGCGGCAACAGGGTGCTGTTGTCACCGGCGGTCGCCTTGACGCCCATGGGGCCGAGCAGGATGCGGTCGCCGTTGCCGTTGTCGAAACGGGCCGGGTCGTCGTCCAGCGGGTGGGCGTCGCGGAAGACCCGGCGCGCGTACGGGTCGGCGCGGTCCAGCAGGGGGTCGTCCCTGTCGACGACCCAGATCTCGGCGTCGGCCGTGTCGCTGAAGACGTTGCGGCCCGAGACGGCGCCGGAGCCCGCGCGCACCCGCAGCTGCATGCCCTCGTGCCGCTCCCAGAACAGGTCGGCCGCGGCCACGTCGACCGGCGGCGTCGCGTCGTCGATCTGGACGTCGCTCATCGGTACGCCCGAGTCGAGCTTCGTGACCAGCGACGCGCTGGAGAGCTGGGTCAGCGAGAAGTATTCGGACACCCGAGCCTTGACCACGATCTCGTCGCCGACCGTGGGCACGTAGCCGCCGATCAGCGACGTGAACGAGCCCATGAACACGAAGATGCCGTCGGAGCTGGCCGGGTCACCGTCCTCGGTGCCCTTGCGGCTCTGCAGGAAGAAGCCGTTCTGGTCGGCGCCCGCGGCGGTTCGCGCCAGCGTGCGCTGCGTGACGACACCGCGTACCTCGTACAGGGTGCTGCTAGTGCCGTTGCCGGACGGGTTCGCCAGTGGGGAGCGGTGCGTGCGGGGCGAGGATGTGGTGCTGCCCTGCACCGCGCCGACCGACAGGGGTTCGTCAGCCGCCCGCGCCACGCCTGGGATCAACACAGCCGTCAGAACGGGGGCAACAAGAATGGGCAATATGCGTGGGTAGCGCACGAAGCCTCCACAGCGGAGCTTGAAAAGGGGTACGCCGACCCTAAAGGTCCAGGTCAGTCCGTGGGTTCCAGCCTCTGTACCAGTTGCGCAACGTCGGCGATGTATTCGTACCAATCCCGGTCGGACTGGAAGCCCAACTCGGCGTTAACCTTCAGCATCGACTCGCTGTGCTGCGCGTTCCAGGTCTGCACCTCGCGCAGACCCGGCTCCGCCGTCCGCAGCTCGAGCAGCATCCGGGCCTTGATCGCCCGGTCGATCCCGTAACCGCGATGGTCTCGCACGACGATGGTGTCGTACTGGTCGGCGCGTTCCGGATGCTGCGCCGGCACGACCAGCTCCGTCAGGCCGGCAACCGTCCCGGTCGCCTCGTGGATCGCGAGCACGATGTACGGCTTCAGCCCACGCCGGTGCAACGTGTCGAGGCTGTCCCGCAGGCGCTGCGGATCGGACGAGCTCGGACGCAGATCCAGGTCGTTGTCGTCGCCGTCCTGACCCTCGAGCTTCGCCTGCGCGTACGCCTCCAGCAGGCTCTCCGGCGGGCCACCCGGGTGGTACTCGACGCGGTATCCGGCGCTGATGCCGCCCGCCATGGTGCTCAGGGCGCTCCAGTCCACGCTGGACAGGGTCAGCACGCTGCGGGTCTCCACGTACTCCTTCTCGAAGCCCAGCGCCTCGTAGAAGGGGATCGCCGGGGTGTCGCCGATCGCCTCGACGCCGATCGACGAGAACCCCTCGAGGTACGCCCGGCGGGCTGCGACGGCGACCAGTTGCTGACCGAGGCCGCGGCGGCGCAGATCGGGGTGCACGAGCACCTCCAGCACGCCGATGTCACCCAGCAGCAGGAGGGTGACGTGCCCGAAGACCCTGCCCGTACCCTCGGGGAGGCGGTCGTCCTCGGCCACCCAGCTGATCCGGCGCTCGCCCGGCATCGTCTCGGCCAGGTAGTCCCTGACCTGCACGTCCTGCCACGGTGGATCGTCCGGGAGATCCGCTGCGAGCACGTCGTTCAGCGTCTCCACGAGCGATCGGACCTCCTCGTCCGACGCGGACCGGGGATCCCACTCACGCACCCTCACCCGTACAGCTTGCCGGTATCTCGACATTCAGGGAAGTGCCGGGGGAGCAAATGTACGCGACCCGTCACTGTGGGTGGTCTGCTAGACGCGGCTGCGCTGGCCGTATTCGTTGGCGGCGTCGAAGACTTTCTGAGCGTACGGGCGTACAGCGTTGTAGGACAGGATCGCGTCCCACCAGGCGTCCGCCCTGGACAGGTCGCGTCCGCCCCGGCACAGATAGACGGCCGCGGCGAGGGCGGCGTCGTCGATGTCGTTGGGATCCGAGACACCGTTGTTGTCGGCGTCCACCGCGTTACCGACCGAGATCTCGTTCCACGTCTGCGGGATGAACTGCAGCGGCCCCATCGCGCGGTCGTACTGGGCGTCCTTGTCGAGTACGCCCTGATCGGTGTCGCGGATCAGCTGGCGGCCGCCCTTGCCGTCGAGCGGCAGACCGAAGATCGCCGGTGCCACCGTGCCGTCCACGCCGAGCACCGCGCCGTTCGCGCTGCCGTGTGCGGATTCCACCTTCGCGATGGCGGCGACAGTGGTCCAGCTCAGGTGGCAGCTCGGGGCGGTACGGCCGACGACCAGCTCGGCGTACCCGTAGGCCTGGACGGCGACCACCGGGATCCCGACCCGGGTCCCGGTCTGCTGGGCCCACCCGGCGAGCACGTCGGCGGGCCGGCCGCCGGCAACGCCCACGGGCGGGGCCGTGGGCAGGCCGCCCGGCGCGGTCGCCGCGGAGCTGACGCCCGGCAGGCTCGGCAGCCCGCTCGCGTTGGGCAGCGGCGCGCCCGACCCCCCGCCATCCAGGCCGAAGTTCGGCGTCGCGCTGGGCGTCGGCGCCGACTCCAGAGCCTGCGGTACGAGGTAAGCACCGGCCGTCCCCGCAGCGCCGAGGAGCAGCACGGCTATGACAGCCGGCAGGATGAACCGGCCGGACGGGCGCTTGGCCCACTCCGAGGTGCTGCGAACCACGCGTACGGGATTGGCCTTGCGCAACACCCGGGTGGTCCGGCCGCGTGCCGCGAGTGCGGCGGCCGTGGCGGATGGCGCTGTCGCATCCCCTTCCGGCTGCTTCTCCCCGACCTTGGTCGCTGCCGGAGGGCTCGCTGCCTTTTCGGTCGGCTTGTCCTTTGCCGGCGCGTCGTCCGAGCTTCCGGCCGGCTTGTCGGCGGCCTTCCCAGCCGGCTCCTTCGCGGGCGACTTGTCACCGGTGCCGGTTCGCTCGTCCGCTGTCGAGGCCGGCGAGTCGGCTGGGCTTTCGGTCTGCTTGTCCGCTGCCGACGGAGACGCCGGCTGCGCGTCCGCCGACGCGGTGCGCTGCTCAGGCGTGGTGTCGGATCGCTTCTCCGCCGTCGCGGCGAGCGGCTCATCGGGCGCGGCACCCGAGCTGCCCAGGGGACCGCCGGAGTGCGGCGCCGCCGGTCGCTTCGAGGGTGTGTCGTGCCCGTCTACCACCCGCAGAAGACTACCGGTCGAGGGCCACCGCCGGGTGCCGCGGATTCTGGCCACCAGGGTGCATCGGCTCTGGCCAATCCGTGGTCAACAACTACGCACCTGCGATGCAGCGCGAGTGCCGGTCCAGCCCATACGCTGTTCGGATGCCGCGATACGACTTCCGTTGCCGCGCATGCGGTGACACCTTCGAACTGAATCGCCCGATGGCCGAGGCGTCGGCCCCGGCGACCTGCCCGCACGGCCATAGCGACACGGTCAAGCTTCTCTCCACGGTCGCCGTCACGGGCCGGGGCGGCGCTGCGCCGTCCGTGCCGGCCGGCGGCGGTGGTGGTGGGGGCGGCTGTTGCGGTGGGTCCTGCGGCTGCTGACAACCAGCGGTGCTGGGTGCGGCGTCTCCGCCAAGGCGAGCGAACCGGACGGATGAGCGGCCGGGCAATCGATCCGGCTGGGCGAGCGACTCGGCCGGGTGATCGATCCGGACGACCGCGACCCGGGTGGGTGGGGCAAGCCCGTGACTGAGCGATCCGTGCGCGCGAGCGAGTCCTGACCGGCGGTGAATGGTCGACGACCGAGTTACTCCGCAAACAGGGTCCGGGGGTCGGCCGATCGCCGTCCGTGCCCTGACCGTGGCAGTCGTCGATCCCGGGTGAGTGATCAGGTCAGGGGTCCAACCGCGACAGCGACTCCAGCCGGGCTCAACTCGCCCACCACCGTGGATAGCGGGCCGCCACCCGTCCACAGCAGGCACTCTCGGTGAGTGATCGGGTAGTGACAGGTCGGAGTCGTGCGGGCTTCGCGCTCGGGGTCTCTCCTGGCACGTCCGTTCGGGGGGTTGGAAATGACCACCTGCTGCGTGACCCGCGCATGAACCGCCTCGTTACGTCACGCGTAGTGCCGTGCGTGGATGTGGACGACGACTCCGGGGTCGCCCGATCGGGGTCGGCCGTGGCGGGTGGATGGTTACCGACCGTTTCTACGATGTGCCCCGTGATTGCTGTGCGGCAGCATGGAGCGCGACTTCCCAAGGGGGCGGAGGTTCACACCGTGTCGGGACGGACCGAGCTGCCGAGTGGGCTGGTGACCTTCATGTTCACCGATATCGAGGGCTCGACTCGGCTGGCCAGGATGCTCGGCGACGGATATCGCAGCGTGCTGAACGCCCACCGCGGCGTCATCCGGGATGCGGTGCGTCATCACTCGGGGATCGAGCTTTTCACTGAGGGTGATTCGTTCTTCGTGGCCTTCGCGGATGCCGCTGAGGCCGTCGCCGCCTGCGTGGCGTCACAGCGCGCACTCGCCGACCATCCGTGGCCGAGCCCGGACGTGGCGCCGCGCGTACGGATGGGGCTCCACACCGGATGGGCGCAGCCGGTCGGCGGCGAGTACACCAGCCACGAGGTCCATCGCGCCGCCCGGGTGTCCGCGGCCGCTCACGGTGGTCAGATCATCTGCTCCGAGGCGACGGCGCTGGCGGTGAGCGTGTGGTCCGCGGATCTGCTCCCCGGCGTACCGGTCGCGGGGGCCCACAACCACGGACGCCATGCCGCCGACACTGCCGGGATACCGCGCCGCGCCCACAGTTTGAACCGGACCGCCGCGGGATTGCTGACCAGGCCATTCGCAACATCGACAGAGCCCCGCAGCGCGAGAAACGCGCCCGGAACCGCTGTCGGCCCGGGAGCGGGCGGTTCCACTGTCGGCCCGAGAGCGGGCGGGACCACTGTCGGCCCGAGAGCGGGCGGGACCACTATCGGCGCCGCAACGGGCGGACCCGCCGGCGGCCCGGCGGCCGCCAGAACAGCTTTCGAGGCGGCAGCGAGCGGAACGGCGTCGTGGGAGCTCGCTCGAGGGGCGGCGGCGACGAGGACGGCATTCGAGGCGACGGGGGGCGGGGGCGCGTACCAGGCCGCTGCCCGGTCCGCGATCGACCTGGTTGATCTCGGGCAGCACCGGCTGCGCGGGTTCGACGATGCCGAGCGGCTGTTCCAGATCGTCGCTCCCGGCCTTCAGAGGTCCTTCCCGGAGCCTCGTACGGAGAGCGCCCCCGTTCACAATCTGCCGGCCGCGCTCACCTCGTTCGTGGGGCGGCAGGCCGAGGTCGCCGAACTTCGCGGGCTGGTCGGGGAGCACCGGCTTGTCACCGTGGCCGGGGCCGGGGGTGCCGGCAAGACGCGGGTCGCGCTGGCGGTCGCTGAGCAGGTGCTGGCGTCGTACGCCCAGGGGGTCTGGGTGGTTGATCTTGCCGAGGGGGTGCCGGAGGCCGCATTGGCGGCCGCGATGGGGGTACGGCCGGAGCCCGCGCGACCGGTTCTCGAGTCCGTGGTCGAGCGGTGCCGGGACGGACGGATCCTGTTGGTGCTCGACACCTGCGACGCGCATCCCGGCGCGGTACGGCGTCTGGTGCGGCGGCTGCTCGGCGCCTGCCCGCGGCTGGACGTGCTGGCGACCTCGCGGGCGCCGCTCGGGGTGCCGGGTGAGCTGGTGTGGCGGCTGCCGCCGATGGCGCCGGCGGATGCGTACGCGCTGCTCAGTGAGCGTTCGGTCGCCGCGCGGGGCGGGCGTGCCGTGTCCGCGGAGGAGTCCGGTGACCTGGGCCGGGTGGCGTCGAAGCTGGACGGTCACCCCCTGGCGATCGAACTGGCCGCCGACCGGTTGAGGCTGCTGTCCGCGGCCCAGCTGGCTTCGCGGCTGCACGACCCGATCGCGGCCCTCGACGCCGGCCGCGAGGGCTGGGAGAACCCGTTCCTCCGCGGAATCGGCGACAGCTCGGAGCCCACCGAGCCGCGGCGACGCGACAGCCGGGAGGCCGCCGAGCTGCAACGACGCCACAATCGGCAGCCGGCTGAGCCGCGAGGACACGACAGCTCGGAGGCCGCCGAGCTGCAACGACGCAACAGCTGGCAGCCCGCTGAGCCGTCCGGGCGCCGGCAGCCGGTCGAGTCGTTCCGGGACCGGCACACCAGCCTGACCCGCAACCTCGACTGCTCCTACCGTGTCCTGAGTGATCAGGCCGCCGCCCTTCTGCGCCGCCTCGCCGTGTTCGCCGGCCCGGTCGAGCTGGCCACCGTCGAGTGGTCCGGCGATGACGCCTTCGGCGCCCTGTCGGAGCTGGCCGACCGGTCGCTCGTCGAGGTCGTGTCCGGGCCGCGGTACCGGCTGGGTGAGCAGGTACGGGCGTACGCGGCGCGTCGGCTCGCCGCGGCCGGGGAGGAGCGGGTGGCCCGGGATCGGCACGCCGCCTGGTCGTTGCACACGTTGGACGGTGTGGTCGTCGACACGGACGGGCAGCCGCGGACGGTGTCGCTGACCGAGCTGTCGCCGTACGTGAAGGAATGGGAAGCCGCTCTGCGGTGGTCGGTGTCCGGTGGCGATGCCCGCGCCGGGTTGCGGCTGGCCGGGGCGCTGGACCCGTGGTGGCGCGAGCACGGCGGCGCGCGGACCGGGCGGGACCTGCTGTACCGGCTGTACGGCCGGCTGGAGGGCACGGAGGTGACGCCGGAGGAGTTGGCGTCCGCGTACCTCGTCCATGCCGGCCTGTCGAGCGATCGCGACGAGCGTGACCGCTTCCTCCAGCGGGCCGAGGAGGCCGCTCGGCGGGCGGACTATCCGGTTCTTCTGGTACGGGCGCTCGCCGGTCACCGCGTCTCCCTCATCGAGGAGGGCCGGCTCGACGACGCGGAGCTGCTGTGCCGGGAGGTCATCCGCGCAGCCGAGCGTACGGGTGCCCCGGCGGCCGCCCTGCCGACGATCATCGCGCTCGCCGAGTTGCTGTGGCGGCGGGACGCGCTGGACGAGGCGGCGGAGCTGCTCGGCGGGGCTCGGGTGATGGAGGCGACGCGGCCGGAGGACCGAGGCCGCCGTACCGTCGACTGGCTTCTCGGGATGGTCGCGTTGCGCCGGGGTGACCTGGTTGCCGCCCACGACCACCTGGTGGTCGCCCTGCGGTCCCGGCTGCGGCACGGTTTCCGGGGTGCCGCCGCCGACGCGGTCGCCGCCATCGCGGTGCGCTGCGCGATGGGCGGGGATCCGGTCACCGCGGCCGTCCTGTTCGGCG
Source organism: Nucisporomicrobium flavum (assembly GCF_016464385.1). Classification (GTDB taxonomy): domain Bacteria; phylum Actinomycetota; class Actinomycetes; order Mycobacteriales; family Micromonosporaceae; genus Actinoplanes; species Actinoplanes flavus_A. The sequence goes on from NZ_JADMLH010000002.1 coordinate 452,185, forward strand.
GGGCGGAGTCGGTGCGGGACGGGCGCCGGGCGACGCAGTTCGGGGTGTTCTGGGGGCACCAGCAGGGCGCCCTGCGGCAGATGCTCGGCGACGCGGTGTTCGACGCTGCGTACGCGGACGGGGCGCAGAAGGGCTTCACCAGCGCGGTGGCGACCGCGCTGGCCGTGGAGCATCCGGACCTGGAATACGGCTCGCCCCGGTTCGCCCAAACCCTGGGCTGACCCGAAGCCTGGGCCGACCCGAAGCCTGGGCCGACCCGAAGCCTGGGCCGACCCGAAGCCTGGGCCGGCCCGAAGCCTGGGCCGGCCCGAAGCCTGGGCCGGCCCGAAGCCTGGGCCGGCCCGAAGCCTGGGCCGACCCGAAGCCTGGGCCGACGACCCGAAGCCCGGGCCGGCTCCCAACCTGGGCTGACCCCGCGCCGGCGGGGCCGGTGCGGGGTCGGGCCGCGGGGGAGATCAGCCGACGAGCGCGCGGGCCCGGTCGACGTCGGACGGGTTGACCGCCTCCAGCGAGCCGAAGATGCTGACCGCCTGGTAGTACGTCCAGGCCAGGCTGTAGCAGGCCGGCTGGACCACGACGCTGTACGTCGCGCACTTGCGCTTGAGGTCGGCGTAGAACATGGAGTCGAGCCGGGACTTGTTGGCGTCGAACGTGCCGAGGTCCTTGTAGTTGCGGTAGCCGAAGTCGTGGTGCCAGCACGACAGCTTGAAGTCGAAGCCGAGCGGGTTGTCCGGGCTCGACGAGCAGTAGTCCGTGGACCAGTCGAAGTTGTAGGAGGCCCACTGCTCGCGGTTGAGCCGGGCGGCGTTCCAGGCGTTGGTGCTGGTGGCGGTGGTCTGGGTCCAGCTCGACAGGACGGACGCCTTGCTCTCCGTGGCGTGGGCAGCGGCCGCGGGGAGCAGCAGGGCGAGGGTTGAGATCAGGACGACGAGGAGACGGCGGGGCGAACGGTTCATCGGAACCTCCAGCGGTGGGGGCCACTGGCTGTAAGTCTTCGACTCCATAGGGTTATCAAACAACGGCGATGACGAAATATCCTTAACGATGCTTCAACTTACTCGTGGGTATTCCCCAGCGGCTGGGACGTGTGATGTCCTGAGGAACGCGGTGAGGTGCGGCGGCTATGGTGTGACCGTGCAGGCGGACGTCAGGTGATCCATCTCCCGCTGGTCCGGCAGGGCCCGCTGCGTGCCCTGGCCGTCCGGCTCGTGGCCGCGATCGTGCTCGTCCTGCTCACGGTGCTGGTGATCTACCTGGACCGGGACGGCTACCGCGACGTCAACGACGACGGCCTGACGCTGCTCGACAGCTTCTACTACGCGGTCGTGTCGCTCTCGACCACCGGATACGGCGACATCACCCCGGTGACACCCGACGCCCGGCTGGTGAACATCGTGTTCATCACCCCCGCGCGGGTGCTCTTCCTGATCATCCTGGTCGGCACGACCCTCGAGGTGCTGACCGACCAGTACCGGAACAGCCTGCGGGTGAACCGGTGGAGGCGAAAGTTGAAGGACCACATCATCGTCTGCGGCTACGGCACCAAGGGCCGCGCCGCGATCAGCGCCCTGCTCGAGACCGGGTACGACAAGTCCCGCATCGTCATCGTGGAGAGCCGGGAGGTCGCGCTGCGGCAGGCCGCCGCGAACGGGATCGTCGCCATCGAGGGCAACGCCACCCGCTCCGCGGTGCTGATGCAGGCGGACGTCAAGAACTGCAAGGCGGTCATCATCGCGACGGACACCGACGAGGCGTCCGTACTCATCTCGCTGACCGTACGGCAGCTGACCGCCGGCCAGGTCCGGATCATCGCCGCCGTCCGCGAGCAGGAGAACGCCGCCCTGCTCAAGCAGAGCGGCGCCCACCACGTGATCGTCTCGTCGTCCACCGCGGGCCGGCTGCTCGGCCTCACCACGACGACGCCCCCGCTGATCGACGTGGTCGAGGACCTGCTCACCCCGGGTCAGGGCATGGCGCTGGCGATGCGCTCGGCGGAGCGTAGCGAGGTCGGTCAGAACCCGCGCGAGCTGAAGACGCTGGTGGTCGCGCTGATCCGGCGCGGCAAGGTGGTGCCGCTCGGCGGGGAGCAGGCGGAGACCATCGAGACCGGCGACATGCTCATCTACATCCGTGACGAGGAGAAGAGCGTCCCGGCGGCCGTCTGACGACGACCGCCGGGGAGGGCTACAGGATCGTCCAGGTGTCGCCGGCGTTGAGCAGGTCGCTCAGCATCTGCTCCTGCGTACCCTTCGCCTTGGCCTGCGCGTCCTGGAGCTGCTTCTGCACCAGGTTGTCGTAGGTCGGGCGCTTGACGTTGCGGAAGACGCCGATCGGGGTCGTGTTCAGGTCCGAGCCCGACAGCCGGGACAGCGCGAACGCGTACGCCGGGTCGTCGACCGTCGCGTCGTGCACGAGAGGGGTGCCGCCCTCCTGCACCTGCAGGCCGAAACTGCCCTCGGGGTGCACGACCGAGTAGCGGTTGTCCGCGCCGAAGGTGATCGGCTCGCCCTGCTCGAGGCGGATCAGGTGCTCGTCGCGCGTACCCGGGTCCTTGATCAGCTCGAACGCGCCGTCGTTGAAGATGTTGCAGTTCTGGTAGATCTCCACGAACGCCGAGCCCTCGTGCTCGGCCGCCGCACGCAGCACCGACTGCAGGTGCTTGCGGTCCGAGTCGATCGTGCGGGCCACGAACGTCGCCTCCGCGCCCAGCGCCAGCGACAGCGGGTTGAACGGCGCGTCGTTGGAGCCCACCGGCGTCGACTTGGTGATCTTGCCGAGCTCGGAGGTGGGCGAGTACTGGCCCTTGGTCAGCCCGTAGATCCGGTTGTTGAACAGCAGGATCTTCAGGTTGACGTTGCGGCGCAGCGCGTGGATCAGGTGGTTGCCGCCGATCGACAGCGCGTCGCCGTCACCGGTCACGACCCACACCGACAGGTCGGGGCGGGACGCGGACAGGCCGGTCGCGATCGCCGGCGCGCGGCCGTGGATCGAGTGCATGCCGTACGTGTTCATGTAGTACGGGAAGCGCGAGGAGCACCCGATGCCGGAGACGAAGACGATGTTCTCCCGCGGGATACCGAGCTCAGGCATGAAGCCCTGCACGGCCGCCAGGATCGCGTAGTCACCGCAGCCCGGGCACCAGCGCACCTCCTGGTCGGACTTGAAGTCCTTCGCCGTCAGCTTGACGGGGGTGATCGGAATCGTCGGGCTAGCCATTCTTGACCACGTCCTCGAGCATGTTCTCCAGCGTCGCGGCGGTGAACGGCAGGCCGCTGACCTGGTTGAAGGGAACGGCGTCGACCAGGTACCTCGCCCGGACCACGTGAGCCAGCTGGCCCAGGTTCATCTCCGGGATCACGACCTTGTCGTACGCCTTGAGCACCTCACCGAGGTTCGCCGGCAGCGGTGCCAGGTGCCGCAGGTGCGCCTGGGCGACCGGCAGGCCCCGCTGACGCAGGGCGCGGCACGCGGCGCCGATGGGCCCGTACGTCGAGCCCCAGCCCAGCACCAGCACGCGTGCGTTCTCGTCCGGGTCCTCGACCTCGACGTCGGGGACGGGGATGTTCTCGATCCGCGCCGCGCGGGTGCGGACCATGAAGTCGTGGTTGGCCGGGTCGTAGGAGATGTCACCGGTCTTGTCGGCCTTCTCCAGGCCGCCGATGCGGTGCTCCAGGCCCGGCGTGCCGGGGACGGCCCACGGGCGGGCCATGGTCTCCGGATCCCTCAGGTACGGCAGGAAGCGCCCGTCCTCGGTGTTCGGCTCGGTGGCGAACGACACCTGCAGGTCCGGCAGCTCGGACACCTCGGGCAGCAGCCACGGCTCGGAGCCGTTGGCCACGTAGTTGTCGGAGAGCAGGATGACCGGCGTGCGGTAGGTCAGCGCGATCCGCGCCGCCTCGATGGCTGCGTGGAAGCAGTCCGACGGCGACTTCGGTGCGATCACCGCGAGCGGTGCCTCGCCGTGGCGGCCGTACAGGGCCATGTTGAGGTCGGCCTGCTCGGTCTTGGTCGGCATGCCCGTCGACGGCCCGGCGCGCTGCACGTCGACGATCACCAGCGGCAGCTCCAGCGCGATGGCCAGCGAGATCGTCTCGCCCTTGAGCGCCACGCCGGGGCCCGAGGTCGTGGTGACGCCGAGCGCGCCGCCGTACGAGGCGCCCAGGGCCGCACCGACCGCGGCGATCTCGTCCTCGGCCTGCATGGTGGTGATGCCGAACTTCTTGTGCTTGCTCAGCTCGTGCAGGATGTCCGACGCCGGGGTGATCGGGTACGCGCCCAGGAACACCGGCAGCTTCGCGCGCACGCCGGCCGCCACCAGGCCCAGCGCGAGCGCCGCGTTCCCGGTGATGTTGCGATACGTCCCCGGCAGCATCTTGGCCGGCTTGACCTCGTAGCGCACCGAGAAGGACTCGGTGGTCTCGCCGTAGTTCCAGCCCGCCTGGAAGGCCGCCTTGTTAGCGGCGACCAGCTCGGGGCGCTTGGCGAACTTGCGCTCCAGGAACCGCAGCGTCGACGCGTACGGCCGCGAATACATCCAGCTGAGCAGGCCGAGCGCGAACATGTTCTTGGCCCGCTCGGCGTCCTTCTTCGACAGGCCGGAGTCGGCCAGCGCCGCCACGGTCATCGACGTCAGCGCCACCGGGTGCACCGACCAGTCGCCCAGCGCGCCGTCCTCGAGCGGGCTCACCGCATACCCCACCTTGGCGAGGTTGCGCTTGGTGAACTCGTCGGTGTTCACGATGATGTCCGCGCCGGCCGGCAGGTCGGCGAGGTTGGCCTTCAACGCGGCCGGGTTCATCGCGACAAGCACGTTCGGCGCGTCGCCGGGCGTGAGGATGTCGTAGTCGGCGAAGTGCACCTGGAAGCTCGACACACCCGGCAGGGTGCCCGCTGGTGCGCGGATCTCCGCCGGGAAGTTGGGTAGCGTCGAGATGTCGTTGCCGAGCTGAGCGGTCTCCGACGTGAACCGGTCACCGGTGAGCTGCATACCGTCACCGGAGTCGCCGGCGAACCGGATGACCACGCGATCGAGCTGCTCGACACGCTTCGCGGGAGCGGCCACGTTCCAACCTCCTGAGGGCGCCGGCCTGCGCGGGTACGCACGTCGATGAGCCGGCCCGCATTCGTCACTTCCAGCCTACGTCGCCGCCCCTTACCAGTGGTTGTCGCAGGCTGTCCGATCGAACACAGTAGCCAGGTGAGCCTTTCCTCAGCCAATTGAGTCCACCTGGTGATTCGCTAGAGTGCGGGCGTGGACGGGTATCTGGGTACGTACGCGACGCTGGGCCTGGTGCTGGGCGCCGGCGTGCTCGTCTTCGTCGGCGCGTTCGGGGCGAACAGGCTGCTCAGGCCCGCTCACCCGGCCGAGCCCTCCGGCAAGCGCATCGCGTACGAGAGCGGCATCGACCCCGTCGGGGGCGACTGGGCTCAGGCGCAGATCCGCTACTACGTCTACGCGTACCTCTACGTGCTCTTCGCCGTCGAGGCGGTCTTCCTCTTCCCGTGGGCGGTCGTCTTCGACCGCCCCGGCTTCGGCGCGGTGACCGTCGCGGAGATGGGCATCTTCGTCGCGGTGCTCGCGCTCGGCATCCTGTACGCCTGGCGCAAGAAGATCCTCACCTGGACGTGACCCCCTCGGGGGGTGGCGGGCTCGCCACGCCGCACCACTCGTGCCACGATCGTGCCCATGGGTCAGCTTCTCCTCTTCGTCGTCGTGGCGCTCGTGGTCGCGGCGATCGTCTTCGGCGTGACCGTCATGGTGAGCGGCGGGGACCCCGGTCTCGCGCCGGTCGAGCCCGACGGCAAGGCGTTGCCGCTGCCCAGCGACCGGCCGCTGGCCGAGGAGGATGTGTTCCGGACCCGCTTCGACACGGTGTTCCGCGGCTACCGGATGGCGCAGGTCGACCAGGCGCTGCAGCGGGCGGCGTACGACATCGGCTACAAGACCGAGCTGATCAGCGTGCTGGAGGCCGAGGTCACGGCGCTGCGCGAGGGCCGCACGGCGGACGCCGACGTGCTGCGCCGCGCGCGGGAAGCGGCGGTGGCGCCGCCGCCCGCGGTTCCGGCGTCGTCCGGCCCGGCGCCCGACATCCTGTCCTCGGACCCGGCTCCCTCGGATGCGTCGGCCGGGCCGGAGGCCGAGGCGCCGGCCGTGTCGTCGGCTGACTCGCCCGCCGCATCTCCGGCGAAGGAGGCTGACAAGGCGCCCGAAGCGGTGGCCGAGGAGAAGGCGGCGGAGCGCCGATGAGCGAGACCGAGCAGGTCGGTGGGCTCGGTGACGCCGCACGGCCGGGAACCGGTGAGGTCACCGCCACCGTCATCGTCAACGCCCCGGCTCCCCGGGTCTTCGCCGCGTTCCTGAACTGGGAGAGGCAGAGCGAGTGGATCCCGTTCACCAAGGTGCGCGTGGTGGAGGGCGACGGGGGTGAGGGCAGCCTCATCGAGGCGGTCACGGCCGTCGGCCCGGCCGCGCTCCGCGACGAGTTCCGCGTGGTCCGCATCGACGCGCCGTACGAGCTGCGGGTCGTGCACTGCGGCAACGTGCTGCGCGGCCCCGGCTCGATGCGCTGCACGGCCATGGGCGGCGACCGTACGCAGGTGGTCATGCACGAGTGGTTCCACCTCCCCGGCCCCGTGGGGAAGCTGGCGTGGCCGGTGCTGTGGCCGGGTTCGAAGCTCGGCTTCAAGGGCGCGCTGAAGAAGTTCGGGCGGCTGGTCGAGGAGGGCAAGCTGCCCTGACCGTTTTTGTCGGTGGGTGCTCCTAGGGTGTCGCCCATGACGGATGACATCTCGCCGTTGGGCGCTCCCACCATCGGCCTCGCCCCGGCGGACGCCCTGGCCCGGGGCCTGGTGATCGGCGAGGACGGGCTCGCCCGCTGCTTCTGGGGCGGCAGCACTCCCGACTACGTGGCTTACCACGACACCGAGTGGGGCCGGCCGCTGCACGGCGACGACGCCCTCTTCGAACGCATGTGTCTCGAGGCGTTCCAGTCGGGCCTCTCCTGGATCACCATCCTGCGCAAACGGCCCGCGTTCCGGCAGGCGTTCGCCGGCTTCTCGATCGAGGCGGTGGCGGCCTTCGACGCGAAGGACGCCGACCGGCTCATGGCCGACCCGGGCATCGTCCGCAACCGGATGAAGGTCGACGCGGCGCTGCACAACGCCCGGGTCGCCGCCGACCTGCCCTCCGGCCTCTCCGAGCTGCTCTGGTCGTACGCCCCGGCTCCCCGGCCACGACCCGCCACCAGGCAGGACGTGCCGGCCACCACTCCGGAGTCCGCGGCCATGGCCAAGGACCTGAAGAAGCGCGGGTTCAAGTTCGTCGGGCCGACCACGGCGTACGCGCTCATGCAGGCGACCGGCATGGTGGACGACCACCTGGCGGGCTGCCACGTCCCGCCGGCCGGGTGACGCGGGCGGGGCAAATGACCCGAGTCCGGGGATGCCGGCTGGGTGACGCGGGCCGGGTGACACGGGCGCCGGCCCGGCGGGGTCGGCGTCATGGCGCCCGGGGGGAGCGTGATGTCATAGGCGCATGGCTCAATGGGCGGTGACCATTCCTGCGGACCGGTGGGCGACCGAGCGGTTGTTCCACCACGACACCCTGACGGTGGCCGGCACTGCCGGCGTCGCACCCGCGCCCGGTGACGAGGTGCTGCTGGTGACCGAGGGGGCCACCCCGCACCTGGTGGCGCTCGGCGTGGTGGCGGAGCAGGAGTCGCGGCGGCGGGGGGCGCACGGGGTGCCCGAGGTCGAGGTGGCGTACACGCGGCGGTCGTTCGACGCGCCCGTGGCGGCCGGTGAGCTCGCGCTCGACGCGCCGATCACGGCCGTGGACCCCGAGGTGTTCCGCCGGCTCGCCGCCGGGCTGGGCGGCGACCGGGACAAGCAGACGTGGCTGGTCAGCCTGGACCTGCCGATCGAGGCGGCCACCCCGGCCGAGGCCGTACGCCAGTTCTGGTCGTACGTGGTGGAGCTGGGGCCGGCCGAGCTGCCCACGTTCGTCTCGCCGTCCGGCGACGAGCTGGCGATGCAGGCGTTCGTGCTCGGCGAGGAGGCCAACCTCGATCCCGAGGAGGACGAGGAGGACTGACCGCCTCGGCACAGCGGAGACGGGCCCCGGAGCAGCGCTCCGGGGCCCGCTGTCATGTCCGGGTGGGTCAGCCGCCCAGGCTCGCCGCCGCGGAGGCGATCGAGGACGAGAAGTAGCTCACCTGGGTGTAGACGCCGGGCTTGTTGGGCCGGGCGCAGCCGTCGCCCCAGCTGACGATGCCGACCTGGATCCACGCGTTGGCGGCGTCGCGGCGGAACATCGGGCCGCCGGAGTCGCCCTGGCAGGTGTCGACGCCGCCCTGGGTGTAGCCGGCGCAGATCTCGTCGGACGGGATGACCTCGCCGTTGTACATGCTGCTGGAGTTGCAGGTCGCGTCGCTGACGAACGGGACCGTGGCCGTCATCAGGTACCGCTGCTGGGCGCCGCCCTCGCGGGTCGCCCCCCACCCGGCGACCGTGAACGTGCCGCTGTCGTAGGCGGTCGTCGTCGCGATCGGCAGGGTGGCCAGGCCGGTCACCGGGCTCGAGAGCCGGATCAGCGCCCAGTCCTTGCCGTTGCCGTTGTAGCCGGGGGCCCGGTACACGTAGTTCGACTTACGGGTGATCTTGCTGCTGGAGTTGAGGTCCACGACGCCGAGCGTCGCGGTGATCGACGTGTTGGTGCCGGTCCTGTTGACGCAGTGCGCCGCGGTCAGCACCAGCGTGGGGCTGTACAGCGCGCCGCCGCAGCCCATCGAGAGGCGCACCATGAACGGGAAATCGCCCTGGTTGGCGCGGCTTCCGCCGACCACCTTCTGCGGGCCGTCGTCGGCGGCCGCCGCGGGCGACGTCTGCATCACGGTGCCCATCGCGGCCACCGTGAGCGCGGCCGCGAGCCCGCCCATCATCCTGCGCCACCTTGCCATCCGGACCTCCCTGACGAAACCGATCCGGGACCGGCCGGTGGCCGGCCCCGAAGGTGAGCGAGGGGACGCCCGGTGGGGCGCTCCCTCACGGTTGCGCCAGAGCCTACGCATCAACGGATGTATATGTCGCTATCCCGAAAGACTCATATCGCGGGGCGGGGGTGCGCTCAACGGCCCTCGAAGACCGGCTTCTGCTTGGCGACGAAGGACGTCACCGCGTTCCGGTGGTCGCTGGTGGCCCCGCAGATCGCCTGGGCCTGCGCCTCCGCCGCCAGCGCGTCCGACAGCGTGCCCGCCGTACCGATGGAGAGCTCGCGCTTGATCGCCGCGTACGCGACCGTCGGGCCGGCGGCGAGCCGGGCGGCGAACTCCTGGGCCGTCGGCAGCACCTGCTCGTCGTCGTCGAGCAGCTGGGTGAGCAGGCCGTACTCGTAGCACTGCTGGGCGCGCACCGGCTCGGCCAGCAGGAGCAGCTCGAGGGCGCGGGCGCGGCCGACGATGTGCGGCAGGGACCACGACACGCCCGAGTCGCCGGCGAGGCCGACGTTGGCGAAGGCCATGAGGAACATCGTCTTCGGTCCGCCGATGCGGAAGTCGGCGAGCAGGGCGAGCGAGGCGCCCGCGCCGGCCGCGGTGCCCCGTACGGCCGCGACGACCGGCTTCGGCAGGCTCGCGAGCCGCTGCGCGATCGGGTTGTAGTGGGCCCGGACGGTGTCGAGGTCGGTCGAGCCGCGTTCGAGGATGCCCGCGTGCTCGCGCAGGTCCTGACCGACGCAGAACGCCTTGCCCGCCCCGGCGAGGACCACTGCCCGCACCGAACGGTCCCCCTCGATCTCGGCGAGCGTGTCCCGCAGCGCCTCCTTGAGGTCGACATCGAGGGAGTTCATGGCGTCGGGGCGGTTGAGGGTCAGGGTGACGACCGCGTCGGCGCGGTCGACGAGCAGCGAGTCGGTCATGTGTCTGAGAATCCCACACGGCTGTTACGGGATGCTGAGGCGAGGCAGCGCTCCACGAAGCGGTCGGCGGCGGGGCGCAGGCGGGCCGCGTGCCTGTCGAAGAAGGAGGCGGCGCCGACCCCGGGCCAGCGGGGCGGCAGCAGCGACGCCGGCAGCTGCGGGTCGCGGAAGAGGAACGAGCGCCACGCGTGCACGAGCTGGAAGCGGGCCGCGTACGCCTCCTCGTCCGAGCTGCGGGCGGTGATCGCGGTGACGGCCGGGCGCTGGGCGGCCACGAACTCCTCGTACGCCTTTCCGATCTCCTCGAGGTTCCACGCCCGTCCCACCACGTGGGCGGCCCCCGGGGAACCCGCGGCGTGCCCGGCGCTGAACCGCTCGTACGTGACCCCGGTCCCGGTGAGCACCGCGTCGACCTCCTCGGCCGCCCGCGGCGCGACCCAGGCCCTGTCGTCGAGCATCCCGTACCCGAGGAAGGCGAGCCGTTGGGCCTCGCGGCGCGGGAGCGGCGCGCCGAGCAGGACCAGATCGAAGCGGCCGTCCCAGCCGGAGCGGCCGGTGCGGTAGATCCGCGCGGAAGCTTCGTCGAGCCTCCGGGCGGCCTTGGGGGTGAGCAGATAGCCTGGCCCGGACCCGAGTCGCAGCGGATGCAGCCAGCCCTGCCGCACCATGCGGGAGACCGCGGTGCGCACGGCGGGGGCGGCGATGCCGAGCGGCGCGAGCAGTTTGACGAGGGCCGCGACGGGCGCCCGGCCGCCTCTGGGGCGCAGGTAGTCGCCGTAGAGGTCGAAGAGTGCCGACCGCGCCTGCATGACCGCACATTGTGACAGTCCGAAAGACGATATGCTAGACGCTGTCACATCAGCCCGGGCTGGGTTTGGGTTCGCCGGTGTTCATCAGGGAAAATGTTTGATCGGCACGGTGGGCCCTGTCGCGTGACTTTGTGGCGAGGCCCGCAACGCTGCGGTCTCGGGTCGGTCCAGCGGGCACGATCCCGGCGGTCGGCAACGAGTACGGCGCACTGTGGGGCTGAGCACAGGGCGTGATGAAGTGGCTGTGGGGCAACCCACCGTCCCTGATGTAGGTCTGAGGGGAGACAAGATGGCGGCGATGAAGCCGCGGACGGGCGATGGTCCGCTGGAGGTCACCAAGGAAGGGCGCGGCATCGTCATGCGCGTCCCGCTGGAAGGTGGTGGCCGTCTCGTCGTTGAGATGACTCCGGACGAGGCCAACGCGCTGGGTGACGCGTTGAAGGCGATCGCCGGCTGACGTTTCACGTGGCCCGCCGGTACGGTACCGCCGTACCGGCGGGCTTTCCATGTCTTCGGGGAAGGGTCATCCTCCAGTGTTCGCGATACGCCTGGTGACGGCGCCGGAGCCGGGGACCCGCGTGCTTGCCGCGGACGATTCCGGCGTGCTCGCGGGCGGCGACGACGAGACCGCCGAGCTGCACCGCACCGCCGACGAACCGGGACGGGCGGGCGCCGTGCAGGTGGTGCCGCGTCCGCTGCGTACCCCGGCCAAGATCGTGATCGTCGGCGTCGGCGCGGGTGACGAGGCCGGGTGGCGTGCCGCCGGATCCGCCGCGGTCCGCGCCGTGCGACCCGACGAGGCGCTGCACGTCGTGCTGCCCGACGGCGTTGACGCGGCGGCCGTGCGAGGGCTCGCCGAGGGCGTCTGGTTCGCGGCCTACCGGTTCCGCGATGCCGTCGACGGCCCCCGGTCCGTCGAGGTCACGCTGCAGACCTCCACCCCTGATGCGTACGCGGAAAGCCTTGAGACCGCCCGCGCGACCGCCGCGGCGACCTGGCTGGCCCGCGACCTGACCAATATGCCGTCGTCGGTGAAGAACCCGGCCTGGTTCGCCGCGCAGGTGGTGACCGAGGCGGCGACACGCCCGGGTTTGACCGTGACCGTGCGCGAACCGGAGCAGCTGCGCGCCGAGGGCTTCGGTGGCCTGCTGGCCGTCGGCGGCGGCTCCGCGACCCCGCCCCGGCTGGTGGAGCTGGCCTGGCGGCCGGAGGGCGCGACCCGGCACGTCGTCCTGGTCGGCAAGGGCATCACGTTCGACACCGGCGGCCTCTCGATCAAGACGCGCGACGGCATGAAGCTCATGAAGAAGGACATGGGTGGCGCTGCGACCGTCGTCGCCGCCACGCTGGCCGCGGCGGACCTGGGCCTTCCCGTACGCATCACCGCGCTCGCGCCCCTGGCGGAGAACGCGGTCAGCGGCTCGGCGTACCGGCCGGGTGACGTGATCACGCAGTGGGACGGCAGCACGACGGAGACCACCAACTCCGACGCGGAGGGCCGGCTCGTGCTCGCCGACGCCCTGGGGTACGCCGTCGCCCGCCTGGACCCGGACGTGGTGCTCGACGTGGCCACGCTGACCGGCGCCAACTCCGTGGCCCTGGGCAAGCGCACCGCCGCCCTCTACAGCCACGACGACGCCCTCGCCGAGGCCCTCGAATCGGCCGGGCGGGCCGCCGGGGAGCGGATGTGGCGGCTGCCGCTGCCCGACGACTACGTCGAATACCTGCACAGCGACATCGCCGACCGGCACAGCTCACCCGCCCGGGGTGCGGGGTCCGTGGTCGCCGCCCTGTTCCTGAGCGAGTTCCTGGGCGACAAGGTCGGCAGCTGGGCGCACATCGACATGTCGGCGCCCAGCTGGGCCGAGACCCACGAGGGCGACCTCACCAAGGGCGCCACCGGCTGGGGCGTACGGACGCTCCTGCGCTACCTCAGCGCCTGACGGCGACCGCTTCCTTACCGCTTGACGGCGGCCAGGACGCCGGCGCCGGCCGGGATCAGGGCCGGGATCCACTCCTCGGACTCCCGGACCGCCTTCACCGTCTCGCGGATCGTGATCGTGTCCACGTCCCGGGCCGCGGGGTCGCTGATCCGGCCGCCGGCCAGCGCGCCGTTCACCACCAGGACACCGCCGCGGCGCAGCAGCCGCAGCGCCGCCTCGGCACACGCACCGAACTCCGTGGCGTCCGCGTCGACGAAGACCAGGTCGTAGACGCCGTCCGCGAGCCGGGGGAGGACGTCGAGCGCGCGGCCGGTGATGATGCGCGTCCGGGACGCGGCGAAACCGGCCTCGGCGAAGATGCGCCGGGCGATGCGCTGGTGCTCGTTCTCGACGTCGATCGTGGTGAGCACCCCGTCGGGCCGCATGCCGCGCAGCAGCCAGACGCCGCTGACCCCCGTACCCGTGCCGATCTCGACGACCGACTTGGCGCTGCCCGCGGCGGCCAGCAGGCTGAGCACGGACCCCGCGCCGGGTGTCACGCAGGAGAGCCCCACCTCACGGGCGAGGCTGCGGGCGGTCTGCAGCACGACGTCCTCGGCGGCGTACGCCTCCGCGAACTGCATGGACTGCGCGCTGGGGGTGCCGAGCTGGCGGGCTGCGGTGACGATGACGAACCTCCGTGTGGGATGCGCGGGAGACAACCGGTGCACATCGGGTATGAGCGTAGAGCGATGCACTCCCTTCGCGCACCGGGACTTCGGCGGCGGAAAGCGGCGATGAGACGCTCGGGGGACCCCGCAGAGCGGATGACCGCCACCGATCCGTGTCATCCTGGATGCGGAAGCCCCCGGGCTTCGAGGACGACGAGTGGAGGCACCCACGTGACCGACGGCTGGAACTGGCGCCGGCCCCAGCCGCCACCCGCGGCGCCTCCGGCGGCGGGTGGCTCGCCCTGGTGGTCCGACGCGCTGGCCGACCCGTGGCGCGACCCGTACGCGCCGTCCGCCGTGGTCGTGTCCAGCGCACCGGTCAGCACCGGGCCGGCGCCCGAGCCGGTCGCCGACCCCGACGCGCCCCGCCGCTCGCTCACCCCGATCCTGATGATCTGCCTGCTCACGGCCCTGCTGGCGGGTGGCCTCGGCGGCACCCTCGGGTACGTGTTCGCGACCCGCAGCGGCGTCGGCGGCGGCACCCAGCTGGGCGGGACACCGCTGGCGGCGCCGAGCGCGGCCCAGCGGGCGCCCGAGTCGTTCGGCGGGGTCGCCAAGCAGGTGCTGCCCAGCGTGGTCACCGTACGGGTCACCGGCGCGATCGGTTCCGGCTTCGTGGCGTCCGCGGACGGCTACGTCATCACCAACGACCACGTCGTCGAGGGCGCGGGCAAGACGATGGCGGTGTCGTTCAGCGACGGCTCCACGGCCTCCGCGACGCTGGTGGGGCGCGACCCCGAGTCCGACATCGCAGTGATCAAGGTCTCCAAGAGCAATCTGCCGGCGGTCCAGTTCGGCGACTCGGACTCGATCGCGGTCGGTGACCCCGTGCTCGCGTTCGGCTCCCCGCTGGCGCTGGTCAACACGGTCACCCAGGGCATCGTCAGCGCGCTCGACCGGACCATCCAGGCCGGCGACCCGGGCGGCACGACCCGCTACTACGCGGCCATCCAGACCGACGCCGCGGTCAACCAGGGCAACTCCGGCGGCCCGCTGGTCGACGCGGCCGGCCGCGTGGTGGGCGTCAACTCGGTGATCCGCTCGGTGGGCGGCAGCGAGGAGGCGGCCGGCAACATCGGCCTCGCCTTCGCCATCCCGATCAACCAGGCCCGGCGCATCGCCGAGGACATCATCGACACCGGCAAGGCCCGGCGTACGGTGATCGGCGCGGAGGTCTCCGCCGGCGGCTCCACGGGCTCCAGCGGCTCCACCGGGGCGCGGCTGCGTGCGGTCGAGCCGGCCGGCCCGGCGGCGGCCGCGGGCTTGAAATCCGGCGACGTGATCACGAAGATCGACGGGCACGTGCTGGAGGACGGCACCGACCTGATCGCCCTGGTCCGCAAGTACGCTCCGGGCGCTACCGTCTCGGTGGAATACCGCCGGGGCACCAGCACACAGACGGCGTCAGTAACCTTGGCAGCCGACGCGAAGTGAGAGGCCCTCACGGGCAGGGGAGGCCGCCATGTTCGAGAACCTGAACTGGTGGGAGATCGCCGCGCTGCTGATGCTGGCGCTGCTCATCTTCGGCGAACGGCTGCCCAAGGTCATCGGCGACGGGCTGCGCATGCTCCGCGGCCTGCGCGCGATGGCCCAGAACGCGACGAGCGACCTGAGCCGCGAGCTGGGTACGGACATCCAGCTCCAGGACCTGCACCCGAAGGCGTTCATCCGCAAGCACCTGCTGAGCGAGGACGACGAGGCGGCGATCCGCAAGCCGCTCCAGGGCCTCTTCGAGGACGTCAAGTCCGACCTCAACAGCGTCAAGTCCGACCTCAACGACGTAGCCGCCGCCGCGGACCCCAAGACCCCGGCCCCCGCCGCCAAGCCCGCCATCTCGTCGTTCGACATCGACGCCACCTGAGCCTGGGGGCTTTTGGGGCGGGATTGACCCACTCCGGGCGGTCAGGCTTGATCCCTCCGTGGGCCAATCCCGCCCCAAAAGCAAGCCACAGGACAGCGCTGCCCAACGCGTGCCTGCGCCGGTGCCACAGCGCGATTCGGTGCCACGCGCTGCTGGTGGCTGTAACCCCGCAGGTCAATCGCTTAGCGGGACCACGACGGCGTTTTGGGGGGGGGGGGCGCCAACCCGGGGGGAAAACACACCCCCCCCCCGGGGGGGGGGCACCCCCCC
>NZ_JADMLH010000002.1:467700-699333 GCF_016464385.1 Nucisporomicrobium flavum
ACGGCTTCGGGGGCGGGGATCGCCTCACGCAGGGATCAAGCCTGACCGCCCGGAGTGAGGCGATCCCCGCCCAAAACGCCCCCAGCGCAACTCAACGCCGAGCGTTGACCATCAAACCCAGAGGCTTGCCGACGAGCGACTCGCGACGGACGGCGAGGCGGTCGGCGACGGCGGAGAGAGCTGCCGCGGCCGGGGCGGAGGGGTCGGCCAGGACGATCGGGGTGCCCGCGTCGCCGGCTTCGCGTACGCGGGTGTCGAGGGGGATCTGGCCCAGGAGCGGAACCGAGGCACCCACCGTCTTGGTCAGGGAGTCAGCGACGGTCTGGCCGCCGCCGGCGCCGAAGACCTCCATGCGGGTGCCGTCCGGAAGCTCGAGCCAGGACATGTTCTCGACGACGCCGATGAGACGCTGGTGGGTCTGCATGGCGATCGCGCCGGCCCGCTCGGCCACCTCGGCGGCCGCGGCCTGCGGGGTGGTGACGACCAGGATCTCGGCGTTCGGCAGGAGCTGGGCCAGGGAGATCGCCACGTCGCCGGTGCCCGGGGGCAGGTCGAGAAGCAGCACGTCGAGGTCGCCCCAGAAGACGTCGGCGAGGAACTGCTGCAGCGCGCGGTGCAGCATGGGGCCACGCCAGACGACGGCCGCGTTGCCCGCGGTGAACATGCCGATCGAGATGACCTTCACGCCGTGCGACTGCGGCGGCATGATCATGTCTTCGACGCGGGTGGGCCGGCCGTCGACGCCGAGCATGCGGGGCACCGAGTGGCCGTAGATGTCCGCGTCGATCACGCCGACCGACAGGCCGCGCTGGGCGAGGGCTGCGGCCAGGTTCACCGTGACGCTGGACTTGCCGACGCCGCCCTTGCCGCTGGCCACCGCGTACACCCGGGTCTTGGAGCCGGGCTGCGCGAACGGGATGACCGGCTCGGCGCTCTGGCTGCCGCCGCGCAGCGTGGCCTGCAGGGCCTTGCGCTGCTCCTCGGTCATCACGCCGAAGTCGATGTCCACCGTGTCGATGCCGGGGATCTTCGTCACCGCGGCGGTGATGTCGGTGGTCAGCTTGTCCCGCAGCGGACAGCCGGCGACCGTCAGGAGCAGCTCGACGGTGATCTTGCTGCCGGCGACGGTGAAACCCTTGACCATGCCGAGCTCGGTGATCGGCCGGCGGATCTCGGGGTCGTCGACCGTGGCGAGGGCCGCCTGGACGGCTTCCTCGATGGCGGGGGCGGGTGCTGACATGTCGACAAGCTTACGTCTGTGTCAGGAGTGCTCTTCTTCCCACTCCTTGCGTTCCCGCTTCTGCCGCCGGTGTGCCGCCTCGTCCAGTTCGTCGGCCAGCCGGCTCAGCTCCGAGCGCAGGAAGTCGCGCGTCGCCACCTCGCCGAGAGCGATGCGCAGCGAGGCGATCTCGCGGGCCAGATACTCCGTGTCCGCCTTCTGCATGGCGGCCCGCCGGCGGTCCTCCTCCATGGCGAGGCGGTCGCGGTCGGTCTGCCGGTTCTGCGCGAGCAGGATCAGCGGAGCGGCGTACGAGGCCTGCAGAGACAGGATCAACGTCAGGAACGTGAACGTGTACGGGTCGAAGCGCAGGTCGGCGGGGGCCAGGGTGTTCCACGCGAACCACGCCGTGATGACCACGGTCATGTAGACGATGAACTTCGCCGTACCCATGTAGCGGGCGATGTTCTCCGACCACTGGCCGAACGCCTCGGGGTCGAAGCGGGGCAGCCGGACCCGGCCGGGCTCGACGGGCTGGTCGAGCCGCTCGACCCGCTTGCTGCGCAGGTCCGTCATCGCTCGACCCCGGGCAGGAGGCCGGCGGGCTCGACGTCCTGGACGTCGCGGTCACGCCAGTCGCGGGGCAGCGCGTGGTCCAGGACGTCGTCGACGGTGACCGCCCCGACCAGCCGGAACGAGTTGTCCACCACCGGCATCGCCACCATGTCGTACGTCGCCATCCGCCGGGTGATCTCTGTGAGGTTCGTCTCGGGCTGCAGCGGGTGGATGTCGGTCTCGATGAGCCCGCCCAGGATCGACGAGGGCGGCTCGCGCAGGAGCCGCTGGAAGTGCACCATGCCGAGGTACTTGCCGCTGGGCGTCGCGGACGGCGCCCGGGCCACGAACACCTGCGCGGCGACGACCGGGGAGAGCTCGGGCTCGCGGATGCGGGCCAGGGCCTCGGCGACCGTGGCGTCGGGGGTCAGGATCACCGGCTCTGAGGTCATCACCGACCCGGCCGTTCCGGGCGTGTAGTCCATCAGCTGCCGGACCGGGGCGGCCTCCTCGGGTTCCATCAGGTCGAGCAGGATCGTCTGCTCCGCCTTGGGCAGCTCGGCGAGGAGGTCGGCGGCGTCGTCCGGGTCCATCCGCTCGAGCACGTCCGCGGCCCGTTCCCGGTCCAGCCGGACGAGGATCTCCACCTGGTCGTGCTCGGGCAGCTCCTCCAGCACGTCGGCGAGCGTACGGTCGCTCAGCGCCGCCGCCACCTCGTTGCGGCGCGCGTCCGACAGGTCCTGCAGGGCGTTCGCCATGTCGGCGGGCCGCATCTGCTCCAGCAGCGCCACCAGGTTGGCGCTGCCCTGGGTGTCGGTGGGCCCGACCAGCCCGCTGACCCGGTCGTACTCGACCTGGTACGTGTGCCCGCGCCGGGTGAGGCGGCCGGTGTGCTCGCGGACGGCGACCCTGGTGATCAGCCACTCGTTGTTCCGGTTGAGGTCCATGCCGAGGTCGACGACCGTGCCGGCCTGCCCGGGCCCGCTGCGGTCCTCGGGCTCGATGGTGACCCGGCGGTCGAGCAGGTCCTCCAGCACGAGCAGCTCGTTGGGACGCTTCTCGAACCGGCGCAGGTTCAGCGTGCCGGTGCTGAGCACGACCGCTTCGGCGTCCATCGAGGTGACCCGCCCGATCGGCAGGAAGATGCGCCGCCGCAGCGCCATCTCGGCCACCAGCCCGACGACCTGCGGCGGCCGGTTGGTCGTCCGCAGCCGCACGACGGCGTCACGCACCCGCCCCACCCGGTCGCCGTTGGGGTCGAACACCGGCAGAGCGGCGAGCCGCGCCAGATAAACCCTCGTCCCCATGGTCACGGCACCAGCCTAGGGCCTGCGCCCTGGGTTAGCGTCGGCTCATGTCTACCGTGGCGTACGAGATCGTGGACGTGTTCACCGACCGGCCGTTCGCCGGCAACCCGCTCGCGGTGATCTTCGGTGCCGAAGCCCTCGCGGGGGACCAGATGCAGGTGCTGGCCCGCGAGTTCAACCTCTCGGAGACGGTGTTCGTGCTGCCGCCGACCGACATCGAGGCCACCTACCGGGCGAGGATTTTCACCCCGGAGACGGAGCTGCCGTTCGCCGGTCACCCGAGCGTCGGCGCGGCGGTGACGTCGGTACGCCGGGGACTGGCGGCGTACGGCCGGCTCGTGCAGGAGTGCGGGGCGGGGCTGCTGCCCGTCGAGGTCACGGACGCGGGGTCGGCGACGCTGACCGGCGGTACGCCCACGCTCGGTGCCCCGCTGGAGCCGGCGGCCCTGCTGGAGCTGACCGGCCTCGCGGCGGACGACTACGCGGGCGGGCCGGCCACCCCGTCGACGGCCGGGTGCGGCTTGGAGTTCGCCTATCTGCCGGTGCAGCGGCGCGCCCTGGACCGCGCGTGGGCGGACGCGGCACGGGCGGCGAAGGTGGGCGTTTCCCAGATCAGCGTGTTCGCCTGGGACGCCGACACGCGTACGGCCTGGGCGCGCGTCTTCTGCCCGGGTGTCGCGGTGCCCGAGGACCCGGCCACCGGGTCGGCGGCGCTGGGGCTGGGCGTGTGGCTGGTGGCGAACGGGTGGCTGCCCGGCGACGAGACCTCGGCGTACACGGTGCACCAGGGGCTGGAGATGCACCGGCCGTCGCTGCTCGAGTGCACGGTGACCGCGTCGGGCGGTGCGGCCACGTCGGCGACCGTGTCCGGCCACGTGGTCCCGGTGGCGAGGGGCGAGATCGCCGTGCCGCCCTTCGTGGGATGACCAAGGCCTGTCCTGCCGATCATGACGGCCTGCAGCAGGCCTTAGCCGCGCTTCTTGCGTACGCGATGAAGGCGGAACGGACGACGGACCGGAACCCTCGCCGGGGTCTCCCGTGGCGCGGCCGCGCCGGAGCCCTGAGGCAGGTCCGGTGCGGCGACCGGCGCTGATCCGCCCGGGGTGAGGCGGACGACTGCGCAGCCGGTCTCCGCCCACCGCGCGACGACCTCCTCGGTGGTGCCGGCGGCGTTCAGGCGCTTGCCGGCCAGCTGGGGTGCGATCTCCGCCCAGGCCTCGCTGCCCGGGGTGAGCCGCTCCACCTGCGCGTCGGCGATCACGATGAGCCCGCCGGTGTCCCCGCGGAGCCGCACCTGCGCGGAGTGCGCCTCGGCCAGCCCGGGCGCCGCCTGTTCGCCGGGGCCGCTCACCACGACGAGCGAACCGTCGAGCGGCATCACCCACAGCCCGCGCGCGGGACCGCCGTCGACGCTGATCCACGCGATGGCGGCCTTCTTGATGGCCTCGGCCACGAGCTCCGTCGTCACCGGCCCATCCTGTCAGCCGGCCGGTGCCCGCTCAATTCAACGCCGGTACGCGGTCCAGCAGGTCGACGACCGCGGACAGGGACGGCACGCTCAGCCCGGCGAAGTCGTCGTCGCGGTTGAAGACGAGGTGGTCGGCGAGGTCGGGGGCGGCGAGCCGGACCGGCGTCATGCCCACCGCGGCCGCGCCGGTGAGCTCGCGGCTGCCGCCGTCGCCCACGTACAGGCAGTCCTCGGGAGCGACCCGCAGCCGCCAGCACGCCTCCAGGTAGATCAGCGGGTCCGGCTTGCACCGGCCCACCTCCACCGAGAACACGGTGACGTCGAGCAGCGGCGCGATCGGCATGCTCGGCAGGAAGGCCGGCAGCTCATGGGTGCAGTCGCTGATCAGCGCCGTCCGCAGACCCCGGCTCTTGACGGCGGTGAGAACGCTCTCCGCGTCCGCACGCAGCTCGGTGTCGGCGCGCAGCGCATCGACCCGGGCGGGTACGGCGGCCCGCAGTTGCGCAGGTCGCGGGCTGCCTCCGGCCTGCTCGGTGACCCACCGTAGGGTGGCCTCCGCGGAGCCGAACTGGCCCCGGGCCCGGACCTGGAAGGTGCGGTCCAGCACGCTCAGCACGGCATCCGGGTCACACCCCAGGGCCCGAGCGATCTCGGCGTGCTGCGGCCCGCGCTTGACGGACCGGGTGAGCGTGCCGAAGAAGTCGAACAGCACCGCTTGGTACGCGGGCATCTAGAAATCACTCTCCAGGGGAATTGACCGATGAGTTCCGGCGGTGAGCGTAACGACAGCATCACTTTCCGCTCAAACGTGGTCGACAAACTGTGACGTGCCGATCTGCGGAAAGCGACGCCGAGGGATGAATACGCGCTCAACACCCGCATTGCTCACCATCGCGGCGCTGACCGTGGCGGTCCTCGCGGTGTCCTCGTCGGCCCCGCTCATCGCCTTCGCGGCCGCTCCGGCCCTGGCCATCGCGTTCTGGCGGAACAGCCTGGCCTTCGCTGCGCTCACCCCGATCAGCGCCGGGCCGCGCCGCGCCGAGGTCCGTACGCTGCTCAGCGCCGACGGCATGTACTGCGTCCTCGCGGGCCTGGCGCTGGCCCTGCACTTCTCCACCTGGATGCCCAGCGTCCAGCTCGGCTCGGTGGCGACCGCCACGGCCCTCGTCGCGACCCAGCCGGTGTGGCAGGGCCTGATCGCCGTCGCCGTGGGCGGCCGCAGCGCAGCCCCGTCCCGCACCGCCTGGATCGGCATCGTGCTGGCGGTCGCGGGCGTCGCCTGGGCCACGGGCGTGGACATCGGGGTGTCGGCCCAGGCCGTCCTCGCCGACGTGCTCGCCCTCATCGGCGCGATGGCCGCGGCCGTCTACACCGCGTTCGGGGAACGGGCCCGCCGGCGGCTCAGCACGACGACGTACACCTGGAGCTGCTACGGGACCTGCGCGGCGGTGCTGCTGGTGGTGTGTCTGATCGGCGGCGTGCGCCTCACCGGCTACGACGGCCGTACCTGGGCGGCGATCCTGGCTCTCGTGGTGGGGGCCCAGTTGCTCGGTCACTCGATGTTCAACTACGCGCTGCACCACGTGTCGGCCACGACGGTCAGCGTGCTGATCCTCCTGGAGGTGCCGGGGGCGGCGCTGCTGGCCTGGGCATGGCTGGGGCAGGTGCCGCGCGCCGAGGCTCTGCCAGGGCTGGCTGTGCTGGTGGTGGGGGTCGCGGTGGTGATCCTGGGCGGCGCCCGTCGGCGTAATGGCCGGGCGGCGACGGCGTCGTTGGCCGAGGCTGCCGATCCGGAGCGGGCCTGACTTCCGGCTTCCGCTTCCCGCCTTCCAGCTTTACTGCAGGCCTCGCGGCGCGTAGGGCGTCGCGGGGTGGACGAACCTCGTTGAACCCTGGCGAACTGCCGCCCCGCGCGGTAGAGAGGGGGGATGCGATGCACCGCTGTCCATGTCTGGTCGGAGGGCTGCTGCTCGGGGCGGTGCTCATGACCGCGGCCTGTGAGCCCCCGGAGCCGCCCCAGCCTGGCATCATCGGCGGCTGGACCACGGCGGGCTGCGAGTTCACGCGTACGCCCGAGACCGTGACCGTGGGCGGCCACACGATGCCGGTGACGCCGGCCGCCCTGACGGCTGCCATGAACCGCATCGACGCGGGCGGGCGCACGGACCACGCCGTCAGCTACGCGGGCCTCGAGGTCGACCAGGAGCGGGTACGCGCCATCGTGTACCGCGTACCGTCCGCCGCGTTCGACGACTTCATCCGCCAGACGGCCGAGGACACGTGCATCTTCGTTCGCGATGCGCCGTACAGCCTGCGGGACCTCGCCGCGTGGCATGACCGCGTCCGCACCGACCTCGACGCCTGGCGCGCCCGAGGCATCCGCATCTCCACGATCGCGGCCCGGCACGACGGCGCGGGAGTGGAGATCGGCACCCAGGACGTGTCCCGCGCCCGCCACGAGCTGCCCCGCCACTACGGCCGCCGGGCTCCGCTGATCTTCGTCGAGGAGGGGCCGGTGACCCCGCTGACCAGCCCCGGCTTCCCGGCCGCCCCGCAGCAGGGCGGCTGAACGGCCGCCTTCCCGGCTTGATTTCACGGCCCACTTCCCGGTGGCCCGCCTTCCCGGCCGCTCCGGCTGCTCGGACCGATCCGGTCAGAACGTGTTGGTCGAATTGTCCGAGACGATGGCGATCACCAGCACCACCCCGAGGATCAGCGCGACCCCCGTCACGATCCAGCCGATGATGATGCCGGCCAGCGCCATCCCGGCCCCGTTCGCCCCCGACCGCCGGATCCGCCGGCGCGCGACGTGCCCGAAGATCGCCCCGAGCACCCCGAGCAGGCCGCCGATACCCCAGCCGCACAAACCCGCGATCGAGGCGCAGGAGACGACCAGCGAGGCGATCGCGAGCCCTTCGGTGGGGCGCGGTCCCGCCTGATATCCGTACGGACTGCCGGCGTACCCGTAGTCGTACGGCTGCTGCGGCGCGGCGTACGGGACCGGCGGCGGAGCGTACGGAGCAGGAGCCGGAGCGGGCGCCTGAGCCGCGTAAGGGTCGTGAGCCGGCGGATAGGAAGGGTGCGGCTGCAGATCAGGCGGCTGGTACGGCTGCACGGGCGGGTCCGGCGGCGGCGGGTAGGTGCCGTCCGGCCCGGACGTCGGTGGGTAGGTCACGTGATGCCTCCGTCCAGCCCGCGCGTCGCCACCCGAGGCATCCGGCCGTCGCGTCGCCACCCGGGCGCGGTCCCGCCGTCGGCCCCGCGATCCGGGGCCGTTCCGCCTCGCGTCGCCACCCGGGGAACTCGGTTCCCGGGTCGCCATCCGAGAATAGAAGCCCGTGTCATCAGGCTCGTCAGCCGACCCTCAGCCTCACCGCGACCGGTGGCGTCCGACCACGTGGTGGCTCACCGCGACCGGCCGCGGTCCACGCTCAGCGGCGTCCCGGCGCCGGTAGCGCTTCGTGGCCGGGGGCTCGCTGCGCGGATTCGCCGACGTTTCCGGGGTACGCCACGGGCGGGGTGATGTTTGCCCCGGTGCGCGGGAGCGGGCAGGATCGCCGCATGGTCTTCGACGCCCGTTCCGCGAGTGGCAGCCGGTCGAGGCGGGACGCGACGCGTCCCGCGGCCGGGCGCCGGCCCCGGTCCGCCACCTCCGCCGCCGACTCCGAGCCGGCCGCGTCGTCGTTCGAGGACCCCGGCACGGAAGCGGAGGAGGCCCCCGTGACGCTGCGCCTGGATGGCAAGGTCGCCCTGGTGACGGGCGCGGGCAGCCCGGACGGCATCGGGTACGCGACGGCGCGCCGCCTGCGTGACCTCGGCGCCCGGGTGGCGATCGTGTCCACCACCCGTCGCATCCACGAACGGGCGACGGAGCTGGGCGTGACCGGTTTCGTCGCGGACCTCACCGACGAGGCGGAGGTCGGCGCCCTCGCGGACGCCATCGCCGACCAGCTCGGCGACGTCGAGGTCCTGGTCAACAACGCGGGCCTGGCGAGCCGCACCAGCCCGGAGGTCCTCCGCCCGGTCGCCCAGCTGACGTACGACGAATGGCGCGCGGAGATCGACCGCAACCTGAGCACCGCGTTCCTGTGCAGCCGAGCGTTCGTGGGCGGCATGTCGGAACAGGGCTGGGGCCGCATCGTCAACCTCGCCGCGACCGCCGGCCCGATCAACGCCCTCCCGACCGAAGCGGCGTACGCGGCCGCGAAGGCGGGCGTGGTCGGCCTGACCCGCGCGCTGGCCATGGAGCTCGTGGCGGACGGCATCAACGTCAACTGCGTGGCACCGGGCACCATCTACACGGCGGCGTCCACGGTCACGGAGATCAAGCAGGGCCTCGGCACGCCGATCGGCCGCCCCGGCACCCCCGACGAGGTGGCGGCGGCGATCGCGTTCCTGTGCTCGCCGGCGGCCTCGTACATCACGGGCCAGATGCTGGTGGTGGACGGCGGCAACAGCGTCCGCGAGGCCGAATTCCGCTGATCCCGGCCCCGCCGGGATCAGGCTCAGCACCCCCCATCGGCGGCGCAGGGCGAAGCACCGCCCGTCCGGGCCGCGGGGTCGACACCGTAGCTCCGTCCGCGGCGCGGGACCCGAGCGCTTCACCACCATGCGCCGGCTTCGGGCGGGTCGGGTGAGGCCCGGCGCACCGTGGTCCGCCGGGCGTTCCCGCGTCAGTACGTCGACGTGCTGCTCGACCCGATCGCGAAGATCACGACCACGATGTAGAACGCGCAGATCAGCAGGTACACGCTGGTGATGATGTAGCTGAGCCAGAGCCCCGCCGTCGCCAGCCCTTCACCGGACTCACCGGTGCTGCGGATCTGCTTCTTCGCCACGTGCCCCATCACGATGCCGGCGGGCGCGAACACGAAGGCGAACACCAGGCTGAGGATCGCCATGGTGTTGGTCGGCGCGGGCATCTGCGCGTAGGGCTGCGCGTACGGCTGACCGTAGCCGGGCTGCCCGTACTGCTGCTGTCCGTACGGCTGCCCGCTCGACGGAGCACCGTACGGCGACTGCTGCCCGTACGGCTGCCCGCTCGACGGCGCGCCGCTGGCCGGGCTCGCGTACGGGTCCTGCGAGTACGGCGAGTTGGGGTCGTAGGACGGCTGCTGCCCGTAGGGCTGCTGGGGCTGATATGGGTCCGGCGTGCCACCGGGCGGCGGGTAAGTCATTCAAGGTCCTCCTAGTTCACCCGGCACCGTACTAGCCGGAGCGACGATCGGGGCACCCGCGCCTGCGTGTCTGACCCCTTCCGTCCCACGTCACGCCTCGATCCGCCCAAGGAACCACCCATGACGCCGACCCAGCGAGCCGCGTCATGACGATGCATCGAACTGCGGCACGCCGGATGCGACCCACGTGCCGGCAACCCGACCGCCGCGTGCGCCACCGTCGCCAGCATCCGGCCGCCCACCGCCACCAGCGACGCCGCCCGGCCGGGGCCGGCACAGCTGGCAACCCGCATCAAGCGCCCGCCGCAAGCGCCGCCGCAAGCCCTGCCCCCCGGGGCGCGTCGCAAGCCCCACCCCGGGGCGCGTCGCAAGCCCCACCCCGGGGCGCGTCGCAAGCCCCGCCCCGGGGCGCGACGCAAGCCCTGCCCGGGGAACCACCGCAAAGCCCTGCCCTGGGGCCCGCTCCAACCCCCGCCCGGCGGACCGCCGCAAGCCCCGCGCGGGAACCGGTCAGGTCAGCTTTGTGAGGTTGCCGACGGCTCGCTCCACAGCCAGGCAGCGGTCCTCGACGTAGTCCATGCCCGCCTCGGTCGCGATGCGGCGCGCTTCCGTCGAGACGATGCCGGTCTGCAGCCAGACTGCCGGCGCGTTGATGGCCGCGGCCTGGCGCACGATCTCCACGGCGTCGGCGGCGGGCCGGAAGATGTCGACGAGGTCGACCGGCTCGGGCAGGTCGGCCAGCGTGGGTACCGTCTTCACCCCGAACACCTCGTCCACGAACGGGTTGACCGGGATGATCTTCCAGCCGTGCCGGAGCATCTGCAGCGGTACGGAGTGCGCCGGCTTGAAGGGATCACGAGAAGCGCCGACGACGGCGATGACGTTCGCTTCGGCCAGGATCTGCTGAGCACTCCTCATCCCCCGACTCTAGTCACGGCTGGTCGCCCCTCACCGGAAACGACGTTGAAGCAGCGCAGCAGGGGACCGCCGCGCCGTCACAGCAGCGTCAACTGCTGGGAGACCGGCTCGTCGACGGTCTGGGCCGCGGGCACGCTCCGAGCCTCATCCGGCCGGGCCCGATGCAGCCCGTGCCGCCTCGCCGCCAGCCGCACCCGTGCAGTGATCTCGTTCTGGAAAGACTGCGGCAGGTAGGAACCGCCGCGGTACAGCTCCCGATACCGAGGCGCGAGCGCCGGGTGTTCGCGCGTCAGCCAGGCCGCGTACCACTCGCGCGCGCCGGGCCGCAGATGCAGCGCCAGGGGCGTCACACTCGTCGCGCCGGATGCGGCGATCGCGGCGACCGTCTCGTCGATGGACTCGTCCGTGTCGGTCAGGCCCGGCAGGATCGGGGCCATCAGCACGCTGACCGCGAACCCCGCGTCGGTCAGCCGGCGTACGGCGTCCAGCCGGCGGCGCGGGCTCGGCGTCCCCGGCTCGACCGCGCGCCACGTGTTCTCGTCGACGAAGCCCACCGACACCGACAGACCGACCCGGGTGACGGAGGCCGCCTGTTCGAGCAGCTTCAGGTCGCGCAGGATCAACGTGCCCTTGGTCAGGATGGAGAACGGGTTGGCGAAGTCGCGCAGCGCCGCCAGGATCCGGGGCATCAGCCGGTAGCGACCCTCGGCCCGCTGGTAGACGTCCACGTTGGTGCCCATGGCGATGTGGTCGCCGGTCCACCGGGGCGCGGCCAGCTCCCGCCGGACCAGCTCGCCGGCGTTGACCTTGACGACCACCTTGGAGTCGAAGTCGTGGCCGGCGTCCAGGTCGAGGTACGTGTGCGTATTGCGGGCGAAGCAGTTGTGGCTGACCACCCCGTCGGCGATGAAGTCCCCGGTGCCGGTGGTGATGTCGTACAGCGGGAGGGTGAGGCCCAGGTCCTCGATGTCCGCGACGGTGAGCTGGGCGTCGCTGCGCACCCCGATGCCGGCGGCGTCGAGTGGCGCCTCGCTGACGCCGGTCAGGTGCCGGAACCGCAACGCCGCCCACAGGTCGCGGGTGATCTCGACCGAGTGCGACCCGCCGAGCTGGGTGTGCGGTGGCCGGCGGCTGGGCAGGCCGAGGTGCGTCAGCGCCTCCGTCACCCGGTCCAGGAAGCCACGGTCGCGGCTGGCGAAGACGACAGCCAGGCGGTCCGCCGACCCGATCGATCCGTACGCTCCCGCGAGGAAGCCCCGATACCAGCCGCCGGTCGGCATCTCGGGCCAGCGCAGCGCCTGGTCCATGGGCACGTCCTCGAGGTACGCGTCCGCGCGGATCCACGCGTCGCCCTCACGCGGGCCGGACGACGGGGCGGCGCCGGAGTCGCCACGGACCAGCCCGCAGATGTAGCCCGTCTGGTAGTCCGGCGACTCCTTGGGCGGGTCGGCGAAGTGCCCGACGCCGGACATCCGGTCGCCGACGGCAAGGGCGGGCAGGTGCGGCTCGGCGGGGCTGACGTGCCGCCAGCCGCGGTCGGTGAGAAACCGGTGGTCCCCGCTCGCCACGAGCCGGGTGCCGTCCGCCAACGTCACGCGATATGCCCGCTTCGATGTGGACCAGTGGTCGAGCACGGTCGTCGTCACGTACCGCCGATGGGTGCCGGCCCCCATCGTGCCGAGCACCGCGTCACCCACCTTGAGCTGCGACAGCGGCCGCGTCGAGCCGTTGGCCAGCAGGATCGGGGTGTCGCCGCTGAGGCAGTAGGAGCAGGCATGCGAACAGCCTCGGTAAGGATTGATGGTCCACTCGAACGGCACGCGGGAGGCCCCGGGCACCCGGTTGATGATCGACTTGGCCTGGATCTCGTAGAACGTCATGCCCGCGAAGCCGGGGGTGTCGAACGTGCGGACGGTCGCTCCGGGCACCGCCAGCGGCAGGGGTGAGGCCGCTGGCGGTGCGTCCAGGAGCGAGTCGTCGTCGACCGGCGTCGACAGGTGAGACCATCGCATGGCGAAGATTCGAACACATGTACGACGACCCTGTCCACTCGAACCCTCGAACGGGCGGGTCGGGCCGGCGAGTCGCCTCAAAGCCTCCGAAAAGGGTCCCGGCATGCAGAAGCGCCGCGGACCGGAGGGTCCGCGGCGCCGTGCCGAGCTGGTGGTCAGTGGTTGTGCGCGGCGAGCTGCTTGCGCACGTCGTCCATGTCGAGCTTCTCGACCTGGTCGATCAGGGACTCGAGCGCCGACTCGGGGAGGGCGCCCGGCTGCGAGAAGACGATGACGCCGTCCCGCACTGCCATGATCGTCGGGATGGAGCGGATGTCGAACTTCGCGGCGAGCTCCTGCTGAGCCTCGGTGTCGACCTTGCCGAAGGTGATCTCCGGGTGCTTCTCCGACGACCGCTCGTACGTCGGGGCGAAGCGCACGCACGGGCCGCACCAGCTGGCCCAGAAGTCGACCAGCACGATGCCGTCCTTGCCGGTCACCTCATCGAAATTCTCTGTGGTCAGCGCAACGGTCGCCATGATCTCTCCGTCCACGGGATTGGGGCTACGTGGCTTTCAACCGATCCTGCACCTCGTCAATTCCCTGCCCATCGCCGGTGACACGTGGGCTGCGGCACGATTCGCGATCCAGCCGGACGCGTCGAGGCAACTCATCGTAACTGACTGTATGGAGAGCGCTCTCACTTGTTACGAGAAGATCTGCGTCCCTTTTGCACCGTCTCGGCCTGGCTCGTGGCACCTGACGCGCCGCGATAGCGACAAGGTCGCCGATAACAAAAACTGGTAACAAAGTTAAATGTGAGCTGTGTCACTTTTGGATTTCCTGTACATGGATACGCAGGGTGAGGCAGACTCTTCCCCAACAGAGCGTGGGCGGCGGGTGCCGGGGAGGGCCCCGCCGCTCATTGCGTCTCCTCCCCGGAGTGCTCCGAGACCGTGAATCCGCCGGTCGGAGCGGGATTCCCGAGCCGGCGTCGTGGCGCCTGGCGACCGTCTCGGGCCGGGAGGGGACCGCGGGACCGACTTCCTGCCGGCCGGGACGCCCGCCCCTCCAGCAGCAACGCCTTCAGCGACGTGCTATCAGCGACCGGCCCAGCCCCGCCACGCCGGAATCACCGCACCCGGCCCGCCGGGCCCCACCGACCGCCATCCGGATAGCGTGCTGCGCCATGGTGGCCGATGAGGTTGCGGCTGACAGTGAGCCGCTGGTGGAAGTGGGCGTCGGCCCGTGGGAAGGCCCTTGGCCGGACGACGACCGCTACGACCCCGAACTCCTGGAGCAAGGCGATCGCCGCAATGTCGTCGACCGTTACCGGTACTGGCGGCGTGAGGCCGTAGTCGCCGACCTGGACCGGCGGCGGCATCCGTTCCATGTCGCCATCGAGAACTGGCAGCACGACTTCAACATCGGAACCGTCGTCCGCAACGCCAATGCGTTCCTCGCCGCCGAGGTGCACATCGTCGGGCTGCGGCGCTGGAACCGTCGCGGCGCCATGGTCACCGACCGGTACCAGCATGTGCGGCACCATCCGAGCGTCGAGGCGTTCGCTACGTGGGCCGCGGAGTCCGGGCTGCCGGTCGTCGGGATCGACAATCTGCCCGGGTCGCGGCCGATGGAGAGCGTCACGCTGCCGCGTGAGTGCGTTCTGATCTTCGGCCAGGAGGGGCCCGGGCTGTCCGATGCGGCGCGCGCCGCGTGCAGCGAGCTCTTCTCCATTGCCCAGTACGGGTCCACGCGCTCGATCAATGCGGGCGTGGCGAGCGGCATCGCGATGCATTCCTGGGTACGCGCCCACGCCGGCCCGCCTCCGGGCTGACGAGGGGCTCCGGTGCAGCGTGGCGGCCGTTCTCCATCCGTTCGGGTTCCGCCGATCCGCTTGACGGGGGCCTCCGGGGCAAGCACCTTAAGGGGGTGGGTGTCACCGTAAGCTGCCCCCGTTGTGCTGGTCAGGTCCGTCCTCCGGACCTGATGCACAGCGCTTGGCGTTGCAACGACTGTGGTGACGTCCATCCGTTCCACGTCGCCCAGCACATCGGTCCGGAGATCCTCGACAGCGTGCTGCGCCAGGCGGCCCCGGGCCCCGAGCGCATGCCCCTGTGGTGTCCGTGGCCGCTGCCGCCGGGGTGGATGGTCACCGGCGTCGGCTGGGCGGGTGACGACCGTTCCGGCGTACGCGCGACCGCCCTGTCCTGCACCGGGCCTGACCCGCTAGGTGGGGGTCCCGCGGATCTGGTGCTGATCGCGGAGCAGCCGGGCGTCGGACTCGGCACGCGCTTCGCGGGCATCCCCGGCATCGACCCCGGCTACCTGATCGCCGAGGCGCTCGGCGACGGCGGTGGCCGGCGTGGACCGCACGCGAAGATCAAGGCCGGGGGGCATCCGACTCCACTGTGGTGCGTCAAGTCCCCGGAAGACCGAAGCGCCTATGTGAGTGAAGCCCGAGGAATGTGGCTCTATGCGGTAGCGTGGCCGGCAAGCGCGGGTTACTTCCTGGCCGAGCATGTCGTGCTGCACGACCTGACCGACGGGGTGCCGCCCGAGCTCGTGTACGGAGCGCCGTCGCCGTACCTGCACGGCCGGGTCTGATCAAGGCCCGGTGACCTGCGGGGACGGTTTGGGCTTTCCGAGCACAATGTTCACAGAGCGCAGTCTTACTGATACCGTGAGTGTTGCTGCGGCGTCGACCGTACCCGCAACGGAGGAGCAGGCCCGCCATGATCAAGAAGGTTCTCACCTGGCTTGGCATCGCATTCTTGATCTTCTTCATTGCGTTCAACCCGAACTCGGCCGCGGCGGTCTTCGAGTCGCTCGGGGACACCATCGGCGACATCGCCCGTGGTTTCGGAACCTTCTTCACCCAACTCGTCGCTTAACATCGGCGCATGGGTCCTGGTGAGCCGCGGCAACCTGATGAGGAGGGTGCGCGTCGCCCTCAGGACGACGACGACACCTTCGGCTACAACGATCCGGCGTTCCGGGCCGCGAACGGCCCCGAGTACGCCCGCGGAACGGCCTCTGCGGACGGTCCTGAGTATTCGTCCGGACCCGCGTATGCGACGAGCGCCGGCTACGCCGACGACTACGAGACGCGCGAGCAGGAGCGCTACCGCGACCCCGGTGAGTACGACCCCCCGGTCTTCACCGAGGAGGAGCTCCAGGGGCTGGGCGGCGACGGCGGGGGTGTCCCGGGTGGACCGCGCCGCGTCCTGCCGCTCGAGGACGAGCCGACCACACTGGTCTCCCGCTACCTCTTCCCGACCGAGCGTTACCGCGGCGAGTGGAAGCGGCACTGGATCCACCTGTCCACGCCCCTGCTCGTCGGTGTCGGCGCGACCTTGCTGCTGGGGTACCTCGCCGGCTTCCTGACCCGGCAGGACATCGACGGCCTGGTCACCGCGGCCGTCCTGATCTGGCTCGGCGTGATGGGCTGGGTCGGGTGGAAGGTCGCGGACTGGTATTTCGACCGCTTCATCCTGACCAACAAGCGGGTCATGGTCGTCAACGGCATCATCACCCGCAAGGTCGCCATGATGCCGCTGCTGCGGGTCACCGACATGAAGTACGAGCAGTCCGCGCTCGGCCGCATGCTGAGCTACGGCACGTTCGTCCTCGAGTCGGCCGGCCAGGACCAGGCGCTGCGTGAGGTCAAGCACCTGCCCAACCCCAACGAGCTGTACCTGCGCGTCGTCGAGGAGATGTACGAGCCGCAGGCCGTCGAGGCACGTCTGGGCAAGGACGGTGACGCGGGCGACGACGCCTGACGTCATCAACGGAATTCGTGCGCGTACCCGGTAGCGTCTCCGAGTGACCAGAATCGACCTGCACTGCCACTCGACCGCCAGTGACGGCACGCTGACCCCGGCGGAGCTGGTCCGGGCGGGAGCCGCCGCGGGTCTCGACGTCATGGCCATCACGGACCACGACACCACGGGCGGGTGGGCCGCCGCCGCGGCCGCGCGACCGGAGGGGCTGACTCTGGTGCGCGGCGCCGAGCTGTCCTGCCGCTGGTACGGGGTGGAGCCGGCGATCCCGCTGCACCTGCTGGCGTACCTGTTCGACCCGGAGGAGCCGCAGCTCGCGGCCGACCTGGCGCGCCTGCGCGCCGACCGGGAGCAGCGCGCCGAGAAGATCGTCGAGCTGCTCCGCGCAGACGGTGTCGACATCAGCTGGCCCGAGGTCAGCGGCTATGCGGCCGGCGGGTCGGTGGGGCGCCCGCACATCGCGCAGGCCCTGATCCGGGCCGGTCTCGTGCGGACGACCAGCGAGGCGTTCGCCTCCCGATGGCTGGGCGCGCGGTACTTCGTACCCAAAGCGGATCTTGATGTCTTCGAGGCCGTGCGGGCGGTGCGAGCTGCGGGCGGGGTGGCGGTGTTCGCCCATCCGAACGCGACCGTCCGCGGCCGGATCGTGCCCGACAAGCTCATCGTGGAGCTCGCCGCGGCGGGCCTTTTCGGACTCGAGGCCGACCACGAGGACCACTCTCCCGAGCAGCGGGCCCATGTCCGGTCGCTCGCCGAGGACCTCGGGCTGGTCGTCACCGGATCGTCGGATTTTCACGGTACGCACAAGACGGTCAGGCTGGGCGCCTTCACGACCGACCCCGCCGCGTACCGGAAAATCGTGACCGCCGCCACCGGAGTTCCCGTCCTGGGGTGACGGTCCTCGCAGTTCAGAGCGGGTGACCGGGCGCTGCGCCTACGTTGTCGGGGTGAATCTGAAGTTGTTCGGCGAGGTCTTCGTGACCCTCCTGGTGATCGTCGACCCGCCGGGCATGGTGCCCGTCTTTCTCGCGCTGACCGGCACCCTGCCGGCGAAGCAGCGCCACCGCGCGGGCACGCAGGCGGTGCTGCTCGCGCTCGGCGTCATCGTCGTGTTCGCGGTGGCGGGCCAGACCCTGCTCGACTATCTGCACGTCCAGCTGCCCGCGCTGCAGGGCGCGGGTGGTCTGCTGCTCATCCTCGTCGCGTTGCAGCTGCTCACGGGCAAGACCGACGAGCCGTCCGAGCAGGGCGGCACGAGCAACGTGGCGCTGGTCCCGATCGGCACGCCGCTGCTCGCCGGGCCCGGCGCGATCGTGGCGACGATGCTGTTCGTCCAGCGGGCGGACGGCGCGGTCGACTACACCGTGATCGGGCTCGCGATCCTCGGCGTCATGCTGACGGTGTGGGTGGTGCTGCGGTTCTCCGGCGGCATCGTCAAACTGCTGCGACCCGGCGGCATCGAAGTCCTCACCCGGATCGCGGGTCTCCTGCTCGCGGCCATCGCGGTCCAGCTCATCGCGGACGCGGTCGGCGCTTTCGTGAAGCTGTACGCGGCCGCCTGACCGGGTCGCGGGGAGTTTCTGTCGGAGGGGCCTGGCAGGATTGTCCCGTGCGCAGGACACCGCCGCGATCGGCCGCCGTACCCGAGCAGTTGGGGTTCGCCGGCATGCCCGAGCGCCTCTTCGTCTGCACCCCCAGCAAGCTGGGCACATACGTGGACTGCCCCCGCCGCTACCGATATACGTACGTGGACCGGCCCAGCCCGCCCAAGGGGCCGCCCTGGGCGCACAACTCGCTCGGCGCGAGCGTCCACACCGCCCTCAAGAACTGGTACGCGCTGCCGGCCGCCCGCCGCAGCGCCGCCTCGCTGCCCACGCTGCTCAAGGCCACGTGGGTGCGCGAGGGCTACCGGGACGTCGAGCAGGAGCGGATCACGTACCGCAAGGCGCTGGAATGGCTCGACACGTATGTCGCCGGGCTCGACCCGGAGGAGGAGCCGCTGGGTGTGGAGCGTGTGGTCGCGACGAAGACCGGAGTGCTCGCGTTCAACGGCCGCGCCGACCGCATCGACGCCCGCGACGGCGAAGCGGTGATCGTGGACTACAAGACCGGCCGCTCCGGCCTCGACGCGGACGATGCCCGCGGATCCCAGGCCCTGGCCCTTTACGCGTACGCGGCCCAGCGCGTGTTCCGCCGCCCGTGCCGCCGGGTCGAGCTGCACCACCTGCCCACCGGCACCGTGGCGGCCCACGAGCACACGGAGGAGTCCCTGGCCCGTCAGGTCGCGCGCGCGGAGGACACGGCGCGGGACATCATGGCGGCGGAGAAGGCGGTGGCTGCGGGGGCTGATCCGGACGCGGAGTTCCCCGCCAACCCCGGATTGCTGTGCGGCTGGTGCGACTTCCGGCGCGTGTGCCCGGCGGCCGCGGACGCGCAGCCCAAGGAGCCGTGGACCTCCGTCGAGCACCTCGAACGGGCTTGACGCCCGCTCACCACCCAGCCGTCAGGCCAGGCCGGCTCGGTGCAGGGCTTCGCGGCGCATCGGGGCTGACCGGTACCGCTCCGGTGCGGCGGCGAGGGCGGCCTTCATGAGCAGGCGCATGCCGCGTACGGAAAGATCCGCCGAGACGTCGGTCGTCGGCCAGCCGAGCCCGCCGTACATCTTCCGGGCCCAGGGTGGCAGCAGGGCGACGGCCGTCCCGGCGACCCCGAAGTAGGCCCACCGGGTCGGGCCGAGCGTCAGGCCGAGGCGCAGCGGCACGCTGCCCCACGACTGCGGCACCGGCGGCACCGTGAGGAACAGGGCGGTCTCTGCGCCGTCGCGGGTCATCCTCAGCTGCGGCCGCATGCGCTCGTAGTAGTCCGCCACCTCGGCGGCCGTCGCGGGAACCGTGGCGGGATCAAGCCCCATCAGCTCGGCCGCCCGCACCTGCTCGGTGTAGTACCGGTCCACCTCGTCATCGGTGAGCGCCAGGCCGGCCCGGCGTGCCGTGGTGAGGAACGACTCCACCTCGGCGACGTGCACCCACCGCAGCAGCTCGGGCTCGTCGATGCGGAAGCTGTCGCCCGTACGCGGATCGGTCGCGGTCATCCGGGCGTGCAGCCGCCGGATCCGGCTCGCGGCCCGCTCGACCTCGGCGGTGCTGCCGTAGATGACAGTGCCCACGTAGGCGGAGGTTCGCGCGAGCCGCCCCCACGGGTCGGCGCGGTACGCCGAGTTCTGCGCCACCCCGGCGACGGCACGCGGGTGGAGGGCCTGCAGGTAGAGCGAGCGGAGACCGCCGAGCAGCAGGATCGGCTCCTCGTGCACCTTCCACGTGACCGAGCCGGGGCCGAAAAGTCCGAGGTCTGCGGCACTGTCCATGCCCCCAGCGTGCCACGCGGAAGGCGAAGTTGAACAGGTTCAGAATTTCCTACGCCGCTCGGTCGGCGCGTTCCTCGCGCTGGCAGGCGGGGCAGAGCCCCCAGAATGTGACTTCCGCCTCGTCGACCGCGAAGCCGTGGCCGGCGGCAGGGTCGAGGCAGGGGCGCTCCCCGACGACGCAGTCGACATCCTGGATGGCGCCGCAACTCCGGCAGACGAGGTGATGGTGGTTGTCGCCCACGCGCGCCTCGAACCGCGAGGGGCTTCCGGCCGGCTCGATCCGCCGCGCCAAGCCCGCCCGGGACAGCGCCCCGAGAACGTCGTACACGCCCTGGGTGGACACCGAGTCGAGCCGCTCCCGTACCTGCCGGGTGATTTCCTCAACCTCGAGGTGCCCACCCCGGGTGAGCACCTCCAGCACCGCAACCCGCGGCCGCGTCACACGCAGGCCCCGATCACGCAGCAGGTGCTCGGCGGTCGACACCTCACAATGACAGCACGCTGAACCGGACGGCTCAACCGGTGCCGATTGCCGCGGTGGCGCAGCATCTTCGGGCGGGTGGTCTCGCCGGTGAACCGGATCGGCTCGACGCGCGTAAGCGCGGACGAGGGGACATTCGCGCTTCGGAGGGCACCGGCAGCGGTGCCGGTGGCTCTACGCTTGGCCCAAGATTGTTTAACGTTCAAGGAGGGTGACCGTGTTCGACCAGATAAACGGCATGCCCGTACACGCGTTGGTGCTCCACGCGGCGGTCGTGTTCGTGCCGCTCCTGGCCCTCGCGGCCATCGTCTACGCGGTCGTGCCCCGCTGGCGCACGAAGGTCGGCTGGGCTGCCGTCCTCCTGGCCCTGGCCGCCCCGGTAGCCACCTTCGTGGCCATGGAATCCGGCGAGAAGCTGCGCGACCGCATGATCGCCAACGGCATGACGGGCCCGCCGCTCGAGAAGATCGACGATCACATGGGGTACGGCACGCTGACCTTCTACGTCACGCTCGGTCTCGCCGCGGTGACCCTCCTCATGGTCTTCCTGACGCTGCGTCCATCAGCCCGCCCGCTGCCCCGACCGGCCGGCATCCTCCTGGCCGTGATCATGGTGGCGCTGGCGGCGGTTTCCGGCTATTACGTCTTCAGGACCGGTGACTCGGGGGCCCAGGCAGTCTGGGGAACCTCGTCCTGACGAGCCGCCGTCCCGGCCGCCGTGTGGGGTGGCGGCTGGGACGGCCCTGGCCCGTCGGTGTGCGGGGGTGGCCCGTCGATGCTCGTGTTCGCCCGTCGGTGCTCGTGTTCGCCCGTCAGTGCTTGCGTTCGCACCGTCGGTGTTCGCGTTCGCTCGTCGGTGCGCGGGCTTGCTCAGAAGATCGCGCGGGCGCAGAGCAGGCACATGAGGATCAGGGCGACCGCCCCGGCGACCAGCCCGACGCCGTACGTCACGGTGCGGGCGGAACCCTCCGATTCGTCGAGAGCGTCGATGTCCTGAGCCGGCATGGAGCGCGGCGGCGGCGGTTGGGACACCGTCGGCGGTCGCCAGTACGGCGAGGCCGGCGCGGGGCGGGGCGGTCCCTGGTATGCCGGCTTGGCATCGGGAGCCGGGCTGGGACGGTCGGCACCGAACTGCTCCGGGGCAGAGTCCGGCCGCTGCCAGTACGCGTCGTCGTCGGATCCTGTCGGGGCGCTCACGTTCATCGACGCTACATCCCTCGGGTGCCGACAGCGCGCGCGACGCGGCCTACCCTCATACCGTGGACATCCTTGACGATCCTGACCGCGACGCCGACGCGGAGCGCACCGTCGACCTCGAGTCCGAGGAAGCACCCCTCCTCCCGGAGCAGACTCGCGACGACACGGAACGCGGCTGGGGCTACAGCGGCATCGAAAGCTCGAACGACGACCGCCTCCTGGAGGACCGCCCTCCCCACTGGGGATGAGCGCACCCCCGCTTGCGGCGTCGTGGCTGGAGTCCCGCTTGCGGCGGTGTCGGTCGCTGCTTGCGGCGGTGGTGTTGGTCACTGCTTGCCGCGGTGGTGTGGGGCTCTCGCAGCTGAGCAGCTGAATCGTTCGCTGCTCAGCGCAGTCTTGCGCGCCCCGGCTTCGCCGGCGTCCCCGGCGGTCAACCGTCTGGGCGGATCACGACTGCGTACCCGTCCGGCGCCGGGTTGATCGTCTCCTTGGCCGCTTCCGGCGTGAGCGCCACGAGAAGCCCTCCCGTCAGCGGATCATCCACGCCGGTGACAGCGAGGACCAGCGCTGCGGCGGCTATCGGCCGAGGGTGCGCGCCGGCTCTGAAGACATCCACGCGGTCGCCCACGCGTACGAGGCGCAGCGCCGCCGGTTCCGCGAGCCGGAGCGGTACGCCCACGGTGCCCACAGGTGCCGGCAGAGGCTCGGGCGCTGAGCCGACAGGGATCGGAGGCTCCGTGGCGCTGGACGTCATGCCGCGTGAGGAGCCGCTCCCGGGGGCCACCTCGACCGCGACAGACGCCCTACCCGCAGGGCTGGGCTCCGACGCTGGCCGGGCAATGTCTGGACGCCGGAGCGTCGGCGCTTCGGACGGCAGCCTGCAGGGCGCCGGGTCCGACCACGTGAGGGTCGCGGCCGTGGCCAGCAGCGCTGCGACCGTGGCCACGCGCAGCAGAGTTGATCTTCCCGGCCTGCGCCGGCGTACCGGGTCGAGGACATCGCTGGTCTGTTTCTGGGATTGAGTCGGCCGCACGCGATGAAGCTAGGCAAATCCGGGGGCGGGCGTCGGGGCGGCTGTGGATACCCGCGCGTTGTGGATAACCGGCGGTCGAGAGGGCCGAGCCCGGTAGAAAGGGCGTGGCGGATCGACGGCCGGCCCGAAGGTCCATCGCGGTCCTGACCGATCTTGGGGCAAAAGCTGCCGCGTGGTCGACAACAGCCGTGACCTGCGGCGAGCAGCCGGCCGAGTGCTCCGCAGGCGCGCTGGGGCGAGCCCCGGTGCGTCTGGTTCACGGCGGGCGTGGTTGACGACCGGGGCCGCCGTCAGCGAAGGCAGCGCCAGGAAGGCGACCCGGCCAGGCGCCCGGGATGCGACCCCCGCCGGCGGCAAGGGTGCGGCCCCGGCCGGCGGCAAGGGTTGCGGCCCCGGCCGGCGGCAGGGTTGCGGCCCGCGGCCGGCGGCCGGGTTGCGGCCCCGGCCAGGCGGCCGGTGATGTGACCCAGCCGGGCGGCCTCGGGGTCGCGCGGCCTCGGGGTCGCGCGGCCTCGGGGTCAGGAAGCGGTTGAGGCAGCCGGCGACGAGGTCGTCGACGACGAAGAGGAGGAGGGCGACGATGAAGGTGTCGAGGCTGCGGCCGGGGTCGTGGACGTCGTCGAGGACGAGTCCGACTTGCCGTCCGTGGAGGTCGTCGAGGACGACGGCTTGTCCGTGCTCACGCTGCCGGAGCGGGAGTCGTTGCGGTAGAAGCCGGAGCCCTTGAAGACGATCCCTACGGAGTTGAAGACCTTGCGCAGCTTGCCGCTGCAGGCGGGGCATTCCGTCAGCGCCGGGTCCGAGAAGGACTGCACCCTCTCGAGCTGCTCCCCGCACTCCGTGCATGCGTACTGGTACGTGGGCACTGGTCCTCCGCGTCGATACTCAGGGCTTGGCACTCGCCGTCTCAGAGTGCCAATGCTGCGTCATCGGAGTTTATTTCGTCCAGTCCGGCGTCGCACTGAGCCCCTCCGCAGGTGTGATGACGGCCCGTACGCGGCGGTCGTGGGGCTCCGAGGGCACGGTATCGAGCAGCTCGCCGTCGTGCAGCAGGGCGACGGTGAAAGCCGTGGGGTCCACGCGGGCGAGGGCGCGGTCGTAGGAGCCTCCGCCGCGGCCCATGCGTACGCCTTGCCGGTCGACTGCGAGGGCGGGGACGACCACGAAGTCGGCTCGTGAGATCGCCGGAGGGCCGAGGCGGGGTCCTGTGGGTTCGAGGAGTCCGCGTGGACCGCGGCTCAGGGAGGCGGGGCCCTCGTAGCGGACCCAGTCCAGATCACCGTCTGCCAGTAGCGCAGGAAGTAGGAGCAGGGAGGTCGATGGCAGTGCTTCGCGTAGAACCTCGGGTAGCTCCGGGCCGCCCGGCTCCGAGCCGATCGGGACATAGGCGGCGATAACCGTGGGTGACTCCTGGCGGACGAGGGAAGTGAGCGCCTCGTGGACCGCGGTTGCTGCCGAGGCGAGGGCTTCCGGCGGTTTTGATCTACGTGCTGCGAGCAGGTGGTTGCGGAGGGCTACCTTCTCGGCTCTAGATCTTTGTGCATCACGGGTCAAATCGGCCATGCAACACCCCCTTTGGAAGACCGGCAAACGGTGCGCACTATGTCAGCATCGCTGGAAAAGAAGGCCACTTCCAGGAGGACGTGTGACTCTGCGTGGCCGACTCACTACTGCCTTCCTGGTGGTCGT
The DNA here is from genome assembly GCF_016464385.1 of Nucisporomicrobium flavum. GTDB lineage: Bacteria > Actinomycetota > Actinomycetes > Mycobacteriales > Micromonosporaceae > Actinoplanes > Actinoplanes flavus_A. Next base: position 491,882 of record NZ_JADMLH010000002.1, read on the forward strand.
GCTCGGCCCGGTTCTGCTCGGATCCTTCTTCATCGGGATGACCGTCGCCACGGTGAGCCGGGACCGGACGGTCGAGCGGCTCGATCATGCCGCAACGACCGTACGCACGGCGATGGGAGCCATGTGCCGGCAGCTTCAGGCTGTCGCGGACGCCGTGGCGGTGCTGCCGCCGGACGATCGGCAGGTTGCCGCCGAGCAGATGGTCACCCGGGGACTGGCCGCCGACGTACGAATCACGGGAGGCCCCGGTGCCCCCGGCGGCGAGAACCAGGGGCGCCCCACCGAGAGCGCAAGACCTCGACAGGCTGCGGCCGCCAACGAGGTCCCGACAGGCGGCGTACCGGAAGCCGGCGGACACAGCCCCACCAGCGCAGAGAGGGTAGGCAGCGCAGCTGTTCTCGGGGGGATGGCCGGAATGGCGGCCCTTCCTGCCGAGGGCTATGAGGGCGAGCGGGACTGCGCGGCTGGGCAGGCGGCCGACGACGCCACGCCTATCACGGCCGTAGCCGCGTACGCCGTACAGGGGGATGTCACTGTGGCCGCCACCGAGCGGGTTGACGGGGCCTTCATCTCTCGGCTCGGCGGTACGAGTGGCGCTGCCGTCAGCCTGCAAGCCTCCGCGCGGGGCCCGTACGCGAGGAAGGTCGAAGCTTCTCCCGGGCAGCCCCTGCCTCTGGTGGTCACTGTGCCCGGAAGCGAGCCGACCGTCCTCTACGCCGTGCTGCTCGTGGCGGTGGTGGCAGTCGCCGGGATCGCGATCGTGGCGGCGCGATGGCTCGCGCGGTCCACCACCCGGCCGCTCGCCGAGCTCGCGTGGGCAGCCGGGAAGGTGGCTGACGGGGAACTGGGCGTACGGGTGCCGGTCGGGCGGGACGATGAGATCGGGCAGCTGGCCGGGACGTTCAACCGGATGACGCGGGAGTTGCAGACGTACGTGCAGGCGCTGACCGCGAGCCGGGATCAGCTCCGCGGGCACCTGGCGATCCTGGGCGACACGCTGTCCAGCACGCACGATCTGCACCGGATCCTCCAGGTCATCCTGCAGACCGCGCTGTCCGCGACCGGTGCCCGCGCGGGCGTCGTTCTGCTCATCGATCCCGAGGAGAACTGCCTCGTCGCGCGGTGCGCCGAGGGGCTGACCGGCCCGTGGGACGTGCCGACGGACGAGATCGGTTCTCTTCGCGTACGGCTGGGGCAGGGGATTCTCGGTGCCGTCGCCGCCGGTGGGGAAGCGCGGCGGGGGGTCTGCAGGCTCGGTGAGGGAGCCGCGGGTGAGCCGGTCTGCAAGACGTACGTGGCCGTGCCGATCTGCGCGCCTGCGACCGTGGGGGATCCGCTGGTGCCCGGCGAGCGGGAGTCGGCAGGGCAGCCCGCCACCCTCGGCGTGCTCGCCCTGTACGACCGCCTCGGCTCCGACGAGTTCGACGACGCCGACCTGCTCACCCTGCGGACGTTCGCGGGGCAGGCCGGGATCGCCGTGCAGAACGTACGGGTGCACGAGGAGGCGCAGCGGCTCTCGCTCACGGACCCGCTGACCGGGCTGTGGAACTACCGGTGCCTGCAGGAGTCGTTGCGCCGCGAGGTGGAACGGGCCAGCCGGTTCCGGCGGATGCTCACCGTGCTCGTGCTGGACCTCGACCACTTCAAAGAGGTCAACGACACGTACGGCCACGCGGCCGGCGACGCGGTGCTCAGCGAGTTCGCGCGACGGATCCGGCTCGGGCTGCGCGAGGTCGACGTGGCGTTCCGGCAGGGCGGTGAGGAGTTCGTCGTGCTGTTGCCGGAGACCGACGCGTACGGGGGGATCGTCGTGGCCGAGCGGCTCGGAGCGGCGGTGCGGCAGGTTCCCGTACCGGTCGACGGCCGGCGGTTGGATCCTTCGGGGTCGGCGGTCGTCGAGCGGATCTCGATCAGCGTCTCCATCGGCATCGCCGTGTACCCGGAGCACGGCGTGAATGCTCAGCAGGTGCTCGAGGCGGCAGACGATGCGCTGTACGCGGCGAAGAGTGCGGGGCGGGACACGTACCGCCTGGCCGACAGGGTGCGGGTGATGAGTGGGCCGCGCAGGGTGAGTGGTGACGTTCAGGCTCGGGCTGGGGGCGCGGGCGGCGATGCGGGGACGGCTCCGGTGTCCAGCGGCGGCGCTGCGGGATGGGCCGGGGGCGCGGACAATGGCGAGGTAGGCCCGGCCGGCGACGGAGGCCCGGGGGACGGCCTTGCGCAAAACGGCGCCGCCGGAGACGGCAGGGCCGTGGACGGCAGGGCCGTGGACGGCAGGGCCGTGGACGGCAGGGCCGGAGACGGTCGCGCAGGCGACGGCGGGTCCGGCGGTACGCAGCAGGGCACAGACAGCGATGCGGCGCATTCGATGCGCGTGTTGCCCGACGACATCGATGGTTCGCGGCGCCGAACACCCGGCGGCGGTGCGGGCCCGGGCGGTGTGACGGACGCGTCAGTTTCGGGGCGGGTTCGGGACGGGCAAATGGATCATCCGGGATCGGTGACGGGCGCGTCCGGCGGGCCACAGCCGCCGCGGCAGGGCCGTGGCCGATAGTCTCGCGGCATGTCCGGGCAGAACTCAGCGAAGGTGCGGTGACCTCAGATGTCCACGCAGGCGCATGCGACCGGCCGTCGAGCCGTGAAGGCCGTCATTCCCGCGGCCGGGCTCGCCACCCGATTCCTGCCGGCCACCAAGGCTGTCCCGAAGGAGTTGTTGCCTGTCGTCGACCGTCCGGTCCTCCAGTACATCGTGGAGGAGGCCGCCGCCGCGGGCCTCACCGATGTGCTGCTCGTGACCGGCCGTGGCAAGACGTCGATGGTCGACCACTTCGACCGGCGGCCCGACGTCGAGGCGCGGCTCGAGGAGAAGGGCGACACGGAACGGCTCGCCGCCGTGCGGCGTACGAGCGACCTCGCCGACATCTACACCTGCCGGCAGGGTGAGGCCCTCGGTCTCGGCCACGCCGTCGGTGTGGCCGCCTCGCACGTCGGCGACAACGCGTTCGCCGTTCTGCTCGGTGACGAGTTCGTCGACGAGGATCAGCCGCTGCTCCCGGCGATGCTGGACCTGCAGGCCGAGACGGGCGGCATCGTGCTTGCCTTCATCGAGGTCTCGCCCGAGGAGACGAACCGCTACGGCATCGCCTCCGTCGCTCCGGAGGAGGGCCGCGGCGAGGACATCGTCAAGGTCACCGGGCTGGTCGAGAAGCCCGCACCGGAGGAAGCGCCCAGCAACCTCGCCGTGGTCGGACGGTACGTGCTGCCGGCGGCGATCTTCGAGGCGATCGCGAACACCAAGCCGGGCAGCGGCGGGGAGATCCAGCTGACCGACGCCATGGCTCAGTTGCTCGCCGACGGCGTTCCGGTGCACGGCATCGTCTACCGCGGGCATCGCTACGACACCGGGATGCCGCTCGGTTACCTGCAGACGGTCGTGCAGATCGCGGCCAAGCGCCCCGACCTGGGCGCCGACTTCCGGCAGTGGCTGAGCGAGTTCGTGGCCACGGAAGCCGGCGGTGCGAAGGGATGACGGCCACGGCCGATGCCGAGGCGGCCGCCAACGAGCTGATGCCTCTCGCCGAATACCTGGGCAGCGTGCTGCGCAGGTTGCGGGCGCTGCCTCCGCTCGACCTCGACCTCACCCAGGCGCACGGCAACGTCCTCGCCAACGACGTGCTGGCCCCGCACCCGTACCCGGCCTTCGACCAGGCCGCGATCGACGGGTACGCGGCCCGCTGGGAGGACCTCGCCGCCGCCGGGCGGATCGGCTCGCACCCGTCGTTCGGGGCGTTCGAGGGCGGGCTGCGACCCGTACGCCTCAACGTCGTCGGTGATCTGGGCGCGGCCAGCTGGCGACCCGTCCGGCTGACCCCGGGGACCTGCTTCTCCGTGGCGGCCGGCGCGCCGCTGCCGATCGGCGCCGATGTCGTCGTACCCGTGCACTGGACCGACCAGGGCATGGCGGCGGTCGAGATCATGCATGCGCCGAAGCGTGGCTCCGGGGTCCGGCGGGCGGGCGACGAACTGCCCGTCGGCCGGGTCCTGGCCGCCGCCGGCTCGTACGTGACGCCCGCCATGGTCGCGGTGTTCGCCGCGTCCGGCATCGGGCACGTCGTGGTCCGGCCCAGCCCTCGCGTCGTCGTGGTGGCCACCGGCGACGAACTGGTCGACGTGGGGCGGCCCAGCCAGCCCGGACAGGTTGTGGACGCGAACTCGCACGCGCTCACCGCCGCGGCCGTGGAGGCGGGCGCGCTCGCGTACCGGATCGGCATCTGCGACGACGACCCGGAAGGCTTGCGGGGGTTGCTCGAGGACCAGACGCTGCGGGCCGACCTGATCATCACCACCGGGGGCACGGGTACGGGACCAGGCGACATGCTGCGCCGCGTTCTGTCCCGGCGTGACCCGGGACGGGGAGCGGTCGAGTTCACCGACGTCGCACTCTGCCCCGGCGCGGCGCTCGGCTTCGGCACGGTCGGCGGCGAGGAAGTGCCGGTCGTCTGCCTGCCCGGGGAGCCCGGCGCCGCCCTCATCGGCTTCGAGGTGCTCGCCCGGCCGGTGATCCAACTGCTCGCCGGCGCCGAACCGGTCTTCCGGCCCAGCGTCAAGGCCCACCTTCTGGAGACTGTGTCGTCGCCGGGCGGGCTACGCGAGTTCCGGCCTGCGCATGTAGCGGAACGGCGCGGCGGCGGCTACACCGTGCAGCCGCTCGCCGGTGGGCCGTACACTCTGTCGGGCCTCGCCGAAGCCAACGGTCTGCTGGTGCTCGGCGAGCGGGTCACCGCGGCGGCTGCCGGGTCGACCGTCGACGTGTTGCTGCTCGACCGGAGGCGATGATGCTGGGGTCCACGCCCGGATGGCCTGCCGTCCTGGCGGACGGACCCGTGCTCCTGCGGCCCTACCGGCGCAGCGACGCCCGCGCCTGGTCCGAGGTCCGCATCGCCAACCAGGCCTGGCTCAGCCCCTGGGAATCGGCGCCGCCCGGGCCGTGGGCCGAGATGAACTCCCCGCGCGCCTACATGTACGTGTACCGCGACATGAAACGGGCCGCGCGGCGCGGCGACAGCATGCCGTTCGCCGTCTGCCTGCGGCAGGACGCCGGCGAGGAACAGCTGGTCGGGCACATCAACCTGGGCAGCATCGTGCGGCGGGCGTTCAGTTCCGCGTACGTGGGCTACTGGGTCGATTCCCGCGTCGCCGGCCGCGGCGTGATCCCGACGGCCCTGGCGCTCGCGGTCGACCACGCGTTCGGGGCGGGCGGCCTGCACCGCGTCGAGATCAACATCCGGCCGGAGAACGGGCCGAGCCGGCGGGTTGTGGAGAAGCTGGGGTTCCGCGAGGAGGCGTACCACCCGCGGTACATGCACATCGACGGCGCGTGGCGCGACCACCTCGGGTATGCGATGACCAGCGAAGAGGTGGCCGCCGAGGGCGGGCTCGTCGCACGGTGGCGGCGACTGCGCGCGGCGGCGCAGTAACCCGACCGGGGTCCAAGCCGGGCCGCGGGGGTCCAAGCCGGGCCGCGGGGGTCCAAGCCCGGCCGCGGGGGTCCAAGCCGGGCAAGCCGGGCCGCGGGCCGGTCGGTCCGTCTGATCGGTCGCTTGGCCGCGGTGCTGACCGTGTCCGGGGGCCTGCGGGGAGGGGTTCGGGGCGTGCCCGCGGGGGTGGGAGTGAGCAGGGCCGATCCGGTCCTGCGCCGACGAATTGATCATCAGGACGTTACGGGACCGGCGCGCCGCGTCGGTATCCGCAGCTCTCGCCCGTAATCTCGGGGAGATTGCGACTTTTTCGTGACCGGGCGGCGACCGCCCGGCACGGTTCGAGGCTGACGGGAGGGGTGAGGGTGCCGACCTCGGTGCTCCTCGCCGTCCTCGCCGCGGCCGGGTTGCTCGCCCTCGCGCCGGCGCTCGTCCGCCGGTACGACGCGACCGAGCGCCTGGCCGCGGAGCGGGCGTCGTCGACGGCTCGGGTGCTGCAGCGCCGCCGTCGGCGCCGTACTGTGCCCGGACGCCGACCGGTCAACCCTGGCCGCCAGTACATGGTTACGTCGCGGACCCTAACGGGTGAAGCTGCGCCGGTGGCGGCCACCCCCGCCGGCTCCGGGCGCGATCCGGTCGCCCCGGTCTCCGGCGCGCCCGTCTCCGCGCCCCCCGCCCGGCGGCTGCGGGTGGTCAGCTCGCGCCGGCCCGCGCGGCGGCGTCCACCCGTACGCCGCCAGACGCCGGCCGTTGTCCGCCGGCGTCGCGTGTTCGCCGCGTTGCTGCTGCTCAACCTCATCGAGCTGGTGGGTGTGCTCGCCGTCGGTCCCGGGTTCTGGATCAGCTTCGCGGTCACCGCCGCGCTGCTCGGCGCGTACCTGGTGCACCTGCGCAACCGCGCGATCGCGGACCGCCGCCGCCGGCGCATCGAGGCACGGGAGGCGGCGTGGCTCGCTGCGCGGCAGGCTGAGGTACGCCGGGAACAGGCCCGCCGCGCGGCGGCACGCCGGGAAGCGCAACGCCGGCTGGCCGCGCAGAAGGAAGCCGTACGCCGGACTGCCTTGGGTCTGGACCGCGACCCGTCCGACCTGCCGGCCGCGGTCAACGGCGCTTCGGTGTCCTACCGGCGTACGGGAGGACTCCGTGGCCGGGCCTACGAAGCCGGCGGCCGAGGCAGCTCCTACCCGGCCTGAGATCTTCCCGGCGCGACACGGGAGGGCGATTCGCGGGGCCGGCCGGAGACCTGTTAGCCTTGCTGCGGTCCTACGGGACCGGGGGGCTGTGGCGCAGTCTGGTAGCGCACCTCGTTCGCATCGAGGGGGTCTGGGGTTCAAATCCCCACAGCTCCACCCCGAGAGTTCAGGCCATCTCCGTCAGCGGAGGTGGCCTTCTCCGTCTGGTGCCTCCGGGCCGGTCAGGAGCCGGTCAGCTTGCGGCGGGCGATCAGGCCCTCCAGTTCCGCCACCAGGCGGCGCGGGGAGAGGGGCTTCGGGAGGTAGCCGTCGGCGCCCGAGTGCAGGCCCGCGTTGATGTCGTGGAGATGGCTGTTGGCCGAGACCATCAGGACCGCGGCGTTGCGGGATTCCGGGTCCTGGCGGACGAGCTGGCAGAGCTCCATGCCGTTGAGGGCCGGCATGCGCACGTCGGTGACGATGCCGATCGGGTGGGCGACCCGGATGATGCGCGCCGCGGTGCTGCCGTCCTTGGCACCGACCGTGGTGTAGCCCGCACGCTCCAGCGTGTACGTGATCATGTCGCGCAGGTCCGGGTCGTCCTCGGCCACGAGGATCAGGTTCTCGTTCATGGCCCCGCACATCGGCGGGGTGGCGCGATCCCGCAGCGGGACCCGGGTTGCATCCGAGGAGCGGATCTTCCGAGCGCCCCAGCGGCGGCTCGGTGATGCGCCCCGCGGCTGCTCGACGGCCGTCCCGATGGCGGCCTCGCCGCTGCTCGACGGCCGTCCCGATGGCGGCCTCGCCGCTGCTCGGCCGCCGTCGCGATGGCGGCCTCGCGGCCGCTCGGCGGAGGCCCGGGGAGGCGGCAGGGCGTGACGCTCCGGACGGAGATGATCATTGCGACATATCGATACAGCCAAGAGCCTGCGCGGCACGGTGCGCCGGGGCATGCCGCCGGGCAGACTGCACGGATGCTGGGACGAAACTCATCGCACATGTGGGGCGTGGTGCTCGAGACTCCCGATCCGCTCGCCCTGGCGGAGTTCTACTCGGCGCTGATGGACTGGAAGATCGTCAAGGAGGGGCCGGACTTCGTGGCCCTGGCGCCGCTCGGCGACCACGTCGAGTATCTGGCCTTCCAGCGCTCACCCGACTACGAGCAGCCCACCTGGCCGAACAAATCCCACAAGCAGCAGATGATGATGCACCTCGACATCGAGGTGCCCGATCTGGAGAAGGCCGTCCGGTTCGCCACCGAGGCCGGTGCCACGGAAGCGGACCATCAACCGCAGGACACCGTACGGGTCATGCTCGATCCGGACGGTCACCCGTTCTGTCTGTACGTGGACACCAGCGGGTAGCGTCCCGCCGCGGCCTCAAATGCATCATGCTTACGGCGTACCGTCAATGTCTTGATGTTGACGTTGTAGGGCTTTTGACCGATCGATTGACCGGCCCCCGCCCCGCCGGATCACATGACGGCATGACCTCCTTCATCGCTCAGCTCAGCGACTCGCATCTGACCACCGGGCCGCTGGGCGGCGGGCCGGCCGCCGGGCTCCAGCTCGCCCTCGCGCGCGTGATGGCCCTCGATCCGCGGCCCGACTGCGTCGTCGTCACCGGCGACCTCACCGACCATGGCCGGGAAGAGGAGTACGCGGCGCTCAAAGAGGTCATCGGCGACTTTCCGCTGCCGCTGCACCTGACGACCGGCAACCACGACGACCGCGACGCGATGATCAGGGCGTTCGGCGGTGAGCCCTACTACTCGGTCGAGTACCCGGAGTTCACGTTCGTCGCGCTCGACTCGCTCATCCCGGGGTCGCCGGCCGGGCGGCTGGGCGAGGAGCAGCTCGACTGGCTGGACGGGGTGCTCGCGGCGCGCCCCGGACTGCCCGCCCTGATCGGGCTGCATCACCCACCGATGCCGATCGGTATCCCGTTCCTCGACGGGATGCGCCTGCTGGACGGCAAGCGGCTGCGCGACGTGGTGGCCGAGCACGGCAACGTGGCGCGCATCATGGCCGGTCATGTGCACCGGCCGATCACGGCGGCGTTCGGCGGGAGTGTGATGACGATCGCGCCGAGCACGTGGCGGCAGTCCGGGTTGCTGCTGAGCTCCGACGCGCCGCCCGGGTACGTGGCCGAGCCGACCGGGTTTCTGCTGCACATGATCGACGGGGACGACTGCGTGACGCATACGGTGCAGGTCAGCCATGCCGGGGGGTTGCTGGGGGCGTACTGAGCTCCTCGGCTCGCCGGGCCTGCTCGGCGCATGGCTGGCACCGCTCGGCGCAGAGATCGGAGGAAGTGTCGTACCCGCGCTATACGGTCGATGTCCACGCACGGTCGATGCCCGCGTGCTCGACGTCCACCGCTGGAAGGGGGAGCGATGATCGATCATGTCGTTCTCGGGGTGCACCACCTCGACGAGAGCCGGTTCTTCTACGAGCACGCGCTGCGGCCGCTGGGCCTCAAGGTGGTGAGCCAGGCGCCCGAGCTCGTCGGCTTCGGCGACGACAGCGGGCGGCCGTTCTTCTGGCTGGCGGTTCGCGAGCCGTCCCACCGGGTGCACGTGGCGTTCACGGCGGCCGACCGCGCGGCGGTGGATGCGTTCCATGCTGCGGCTCTGCATGCGGGCGGGGTGGACAACGGGCCGCCCGGGCTGCGGCCGGAGTACCACGAGAACTACTACGGAGCGTTCGCCTTCGACGCTGACGGGAACAACATCGAGGCGGTGTGCCACAGGCCGGTGTGAGGGCTCGGCGCATCGGAGGCTGTCGGTCGCCAGGCTGCCGCTCCTGATCTGCCGCCTGGTGAGGGCGTGGCGTGGATGCTCGGGAGCGAATTGAGCGATTTGTGAGCCCCGCTACTTATGGGTGGTATCTCTGGAGGCAGCCTCGGAGGTGACCGTCATGCAAGCGCCCTTGCCCGCGAACGAAGCCGATCGGCTTGCCGCTCTCTACGAACTGAATATTCTCGATTCCGCGCCGGAGAAGGACTTCGACGACATCGTCGCGCTGGCCTCCAGCGTGTGCGGGGTGCCGATGTCGCTGGTCAGCCTCATCGACACCGACCGGCAGTGGTTCAAGGCACGGCTGGGCACCGATCTGACCGAGACCTCACGGGACCTCTCCTTCTGCGCCCACGCGATCCTCGGGAAGGATCTGATGGTCGTTCCCGACGTCAGCCAGGACACCCGGTTCGCCGGGCACCCGGCCGTCGCCGGCGAGAGCGGGGTGCGGTTCTACGCCGGGGCGCCGCTGGTCACCACCGACGGGTTCGCGCTCGGCACGCTCTGTGTCGTCGACTCGCACCCGCGGCGGCTCGACGTCGAGCAGTTGCAGGCGTTGCGCGCGCTGGCCCGGCAGGTCACGTCGCAGCTCGAACTGCGGCGGTACGCCGTCGCGCTCGCCAACACCACCGCGCGGCTGCAGGAGCTGGAGCGCCGCAAGGACGACCTGGCCGGGCTGGTCGGCGGGCAGTTGCGCGCGCCGCTGCGGCTGATGCGGTCGTACCTGGCCGAGCTCGGCGACAAGGGGGTGCACGACCCCGAGATGGCCGATCTGGTGGGCCGGGCCACGGCGGCGCACGTGCGGGGGCTCAGCGACCTGCTCGACCACCTGACGTCCATGGCGGACGCCGGGCACGGCGCGGACAGCCTCCACATGCGCCCGATCGACCTGACGAGGCTGACCCAGCGGGCGGTCGAGGCCGTGCGGCCCATCGCCGCCACGAAACAGATCTGGATCCTCAACCACGCGGGCGGTGCCGCGCTGCCGATCATCGCTGATCCCGTACGCCTGGAGCAGGTCCTGATGCACCTGCTCTTCGCCGCGGTGAAGTACACGCCGCCCGGTGGACGCGTGCGCGTGGGCACCGAGATCGAATCGGGTCCCACGGTGCGGCTGGACGACATGGACCTGCCGGACGGGGTCCGTCCCGACCTCTTCGCGCACCTGTACTACGGCACGATCGCCAACCCGTCCGAGGTGAAAGGCCCCGACCAGGGGCTCGCCGTGGCCAAGCGCATCCTCGACGCGCACCACGCCACGGTCGCGCTCTCCGACCGCCCGGGCGACGGCACGTCACTGCACGTGGTGTTCCCCTTCGCGGAGAAGGAGACCGCGCTCGCAACCACCTGACCCCGCCGCCGCCGGCGGTGAGGATGCGGTGACGGCGGTGAGGGCGCGGCGCCCGGCGGTGAGGGCGGGAAGCGGCCGGATGGATGTGGTGTGGGCCCGCTCCCCCCCCGGGGCCGGTAGGGGGGGGGGGGGGCGCGGTGTTGCCCCGTGCGTGTAGACGGGGCCGGTGCCGCCGCCCGGGGGCGAGCCGGCCGACGGGAGGTCCTCGGCGTTCATGATCTGGGTCTGGGACGGCACCGCCGGGCGGGCCGTGGCCCGGCCCGACGCCGGATGGGTCGGCGGTGGGACCGTGTCGAGGCTCGGTGGCCAGGTGTCGATGGCCGGCGCCACGCTCTGCTGCGGCAGCACGATCGGCGGTGTGACCGGCACCGACTTCACCCCCGCCAGGCCGGCTCGGTGCAGTTTGTGCCAGCGCAGGCGGCCGCCGGTCATCGCCGTCATCGCGGACTGGATCAACACCAGATACATGAGCTGCCGGTACGCGAACTGTTGCAGCGGCAGACGCAGCAGCGGCTTCATCGGCTCGCGGTCGAAGCGGAACGCCACCGCCGCCGTGAAGAGCTGCAGGGCCAGCATGGCCAGCCAGGCCGTCGCCGTGGCGCTGAGCTCCCAGAAGACCAGGCCGTACAGCAGCATGATGTCGACGACCGGGGCGAGCATCGGCAGCGCCACCCCGAACAGCGCGAGGAACGGCAGCCCCACCCGGCCGAAGCGGCCCGAGTCGCCCGAGTCCGTCAGCGCCCTGCGGTGCTTCCACATCGCCTGCATGGTGCCGTAGCTCCAGCGGTAGCGCTGCCGGTACAGCTGCTCCAGCGTCGCCGGCGCCTCCGTCCACGCCTTGGCCCGCTCCTCGTAGACGACCCGCCAGCCGGCCCGGCACAGGGCCATCGTGACGTCGGTGTCCTCGGCGAGTGTCTCGTCGCTGATGCCGCCCACCTCGGCCAGGGCCGTACGCCGGAAGGCGCCGATCGCCCCCGGCACGGTGGGCATGCAGTTGAGCACCTCGTACAGCCGGCGATCGAGGTTGAAGCCGATCACGTACTCGATGTGCTGCCAGGTCGCGACCATCTTGTCGCGGTTGCCGACCTTGACGTTGCCGGCGACCGCGCCCACCGCGGGGCTGGCGAACGGCTGCACGAGCATCCGGATCGAGTCCGGTTCGAAGATGGTGTCGCCGTCGACGGTGACGATCAGGTCGTGCCGGGCCAGCGCGATGCCCGTGTTCAGGGCGTTGGCCTTGCCGCCGTTCGGCACCCGGATCACGCGCACGTTGGGCAGGTGCAGGCGTTCCACGATGGCGGCGGTGCCGTCGGTCGAGCCGTCGTCGACCACGACCACCTCGATGTCCGGGTAGTCGCCGCCGGCGAGCGAGCGGACGGCCGCCTCGATGCCCTCCTTCTCGTTGTAGGCGGGCACGATCACCGACACCGGCTCGGTGACCGGCGGACCCCAGCTGAACGTCTTCTTGCGGCGCTGCCGGGCGTGCCGGGTCGCCAGCACCAGGAGGAGCACCGTACGCCCGATGGTCAGCAGGCCCACGACGAGGAAGAGGCCCGCGATCAGCCAGACCAGACCGTCGGCCAGGCGTACGGTCCACAGCAGTGCCGTGCCGCGCCAGCGGTCGGCGGGCTCCGCCTCCGGGTTGAGCGGGAGCATCGGCAGCGCCGCACCCGCGGCCGCCGCCTGCTGCTGCTCGATGGCCCGGTTCATGCCCCCGGTGACCGTGGTGAACGTGTACCCGCGGGCCTTCATCAGGGGGATGAACACCTTGAGCGCCGCGATCGTCTGCGCGCGGTCGCCGCCGGCGTCGTGGAAGAGGATCACCGCGCCGGCGTCGGCGGGCGGGGTGGCGTTCCGGATGATCTGCTCGACGCCGGGCCGCTGCCAGTCCTCGCTGTCCAGGTCGTTGACGACGACCAGGTAGCCGCGCTCGCCGGCCTCCTTGACGATCTTCCAGTTGACCTCGTCGATGGCCTGCGGCTTCGACGAGTACGGGAACCGTACGAGGTTGGTGCGCACGTCCGCGGCCCGCGCGATGGCCACCTGGGTCTGCGAGAGCTCCAACTGCCGCCGCCACGGCGCGAGGCGCTGCAGGTTCGGGTGGGTGAACGTGTGCAGGCCCAGTTCGTTGCCGCGATCGGTGATCCGGCGGGTCAGCTCGGGATGCCGCGCGACCGCGGACCCGACCACGAAGAACGTGCCGTGCGCGTCGTTCTCCTCGAGCACGTCGAGGATCTTCGGCGTCCACACCGGGTCCGGGCCGTCGTCGAAGGTCAGCGCGATCGTCCGGGCGGGCAGCCGGCTGGAGCTCTCCTGGCCGCCGGTGGTGTTGACGATCGGGCCGCCCTCGCGGATCGCCCGCGGTACGCCCGCCTGATCGCCGACCTCGGTCTCGACGTGGTCGCCGCGGAACTCGGCGTTGATGTACGCCTGCACGACCAGTACGCCGACGAACAGGCTGATGAGCAGCACGCCGAGCATGACGCGGGGCTGGGGGAGCACCCGGCGCCGGGACCGGCTGCGGTTGCGGTTCCGGGGGGCTGTCACCGGCCGGCCCCGTCAGCGCCGCCGGTGTCGGGAGCGGGGTCGGCCGTCGTGCCGGCGGGCTCGTCGGTGTCGGCCGCGTCGACGGCGGGCGGCTCCTCGGGGCTGCTGCCGCCGCTGCCGGCTCCGTCGCCGCTGGTGCCGCCCCCGGTTCCGCCGCTGCTGGTGCCGCCCCCGATCCCGCCGGTGCCACTGCCGGTGCCGCCGCTGCCCGCGGTCCCGCCCCCGGCCGACCCGCCCCCGCCGCTGCCGGCGCCTCCGTCGTTGTCGGCGGGGGTGACCGGGGTGCCGCCGCCCGTACCGCCCGTACCCGGCGGGGCCGGGGGTGGGGTCGTGTCGTCGGGCGCCGGCGGCGTGGTCACCGGCGTGGTGGGCGTGACCGGCTTCGTGGTGCCCGACTCGACCGGTGGCGTCGTCGGGATGCCCGGCGCGACCGGCTTCTTCGTCGTGGGCTTGGGGGTCGGCGTCCGCGCGGGACGGGCCGCGGAGGTCGCCGGCCGGGTACGCACCTCCAGGGCGTGGCCGGTGACAGGCGCGTTGCGGCGGGGCAGGACCTCCAGGACCGGGCGCCGGCTCGGGGTGGCCGAGACCGGCTCCGGCGTGGGGGTGGGCCGGGCGATGACCGCCTCGTCGTCGCCGTCCGTCAGGTCGGGCAGCGGCAGCACCGCGCTCGAGCTGACCGGACCGCCGGCGAGGCTGACGCTCACCAGTCCGCCGTACATCATGCAGAGGGCGCCGAAGCCGTACGCAACGCGCCGCAGTACCCGCCGGCGCCGCCCGGTCGAGTCGACGAAGACCGGGGATGGCTGCGCTACGGCGATCACCTCGGTGTCGAGGATCTCGGCGTCGGCGGAAATCGGGTTCTGGAGCTCCTGCGATGTCACGCGGCGAAGCTTAAGAAGATCTTTGGAGATCTTGACGGGCGTCACTCCATCAGATGACGACCATTCGCGGGAGGCGATTCCACCGAAACGGTGAGCCGTGGCGTTTGACCTGATGGCGACCGTGTGCGCAAGGGAATGAGACGTGTTCGCTGACCTGCGCGAAATGCGTTGCGCGCGAAAGGTTACGCGATTTCAGATACGGATCTGCTGTGATGTTCACGACTCACGGACGAGCATTTTCCGAACGGAATTCACCAATACATTAATGGCTTAAAACCCAATATAACCTTATGCCCGATTTGCCGCAACCCGGAGGGCTGCCTAGCTGGGCGTGGTCAATCCGTTACGGTGCACGGTCATTGTGGCAGCAAGATTCCCCATACTTGAGTAACGCCACCCGTTGTGTCCGCCAAGGACGCTCGTTAAGCTTTGCCTTGCACGCCCCTATCGCCCGCTTCCCCCGTGGCAGGCGATCGGGGCGTTGCCTATTTCCGCCCCACGATCGCCGGACGTTCGCGATCCTCGGGGCGAGGCTCGTTGCGGGCCCCGCGATCCGTCCTCGCGGTGGTCGATCCTCAAGGTGCAGGTCGATCGTCCAGGGTGCAATGCCGACGGTGCAGCATCCGCGCCGGCCGGTCCGTGCGAGCGCTGGGGTGCTGCCAGGCCGGCGGGCGGAGATGAGCGCGCAAGTGGAACCGCGCCTGCCCACGATGTGAGAGGCGGCGGGCGGCCAGTCGATGTGGTGAGGCCCGCCGCATCCGGGGATACGGCGGGCCTGCGACGGGTCCTTCAGGAGCCGAGGCGCTCCAGCTCCTCCTCCACGACGGACGGGTCGAGCTTGCGGAACACCGGCTTCGGCGCCGCCAGCGGGGTACCCGGCGCCAGCGGCACCGACCCCCACGTCGCGCCCTGGGTGTAGTCGCCGGTGAGCACCGGGTAGGCCGGGCCGCCGTCCAGGTCCTCGACCTCGACGATCGACGGCATCGGGGCGTGTACGCCCGTGCCGCCCAGCAGCTCGTGGACTTTCTGCGCCGAGTGCGGCAGGAACGGGGTCAGCAGCGTGTTGGCGTCGCTGACGACCTGCAGCGCCACGTGCAGGATCGTGGCCATCCGGGGCTTGGACGCCTCGTCCTTGAGCTTCCAGGGCGCCTGGTCCGACAGGTACTTGTTGGCCTCCGCGACCACCTTCATCGCCTCGCCGATCGCGGCCTTCTGGCGGTGCTTGCCGATCAGGTCACCGACCGTGGCGAAGCCCGCCTTCGCCACCTCGAGCAGCGCGTGGTCCTCGGCGGTCAGCTCGCCCGGCTCCGGGATCGCGCCGAAGTTCTTGGCCGCCATCGAGATCGAGCGGTTCACCAGGTTGCCCCAGCCCGCCACCAGCTCGTCGTTGTTGCGCCGGACGAACTCCGACCAGGTGAAGTCCGTGTCGTTGGACTCGGGGCCGGCCGCCGCGATGAAGTAGCGCAGCGCGTCGGCGTCGTACCGCTCCAGGAAGTCGCGGACGTAGATGACGACCTTGCGGGACGAGGAGAACTTGCGGCCCTCCATCGTCAGGTACTCGCTCGAGACCACCTCGGTCGGCAGGTTGAGCGCGCCCAGCGAACCCGGCTTGCCGCCCTTGTCACCCTCGCCCGAGTAGCCGAGCAGCAGCGACGGCCAGATCACCGAGTGGAAGACGATGTTGTCCTTGCCCATGAAGTAGTAGCCACGGGCGTCGCCGTCGGACCACCACTTGCGCCACGCCTCCGGGTCGCCCGAGCGGCGGGCCCACTCGATCGACGCCGACAGGTAGCCGATGACCGCGTCGAACCAGACGTAGATCCGCTTGTCGTTGCGGTCGCGCCAGCCGTCCAGCGGGATCGGTACGCCCCATTCGAGGTCGCGGGTGATGGCCCGGGGCTGCAGGTCCTCCAGCAGGTTCTTGGAGAACTTCAGCACGTTGGGGCGCCAGCCGTCGCGGGTGTCCAGCCACTTGCCGAGCGCCTGGGCGAACGCGGGCAGATCGAGGAAGAAGTGCTCGGTCTCCACGAACTCCGGCGTCTCGCCGTTGATCCGCGAGCGCGGGTTGATCAGCTGCTCCGGGTCGAGCTGGTTGCCGCAGTTGTCGCACTGGTCGCCGCGGGCGCTCTCGTAGCCGCAGATGGGGCAGGTGCCCTCGATGTAGCGGTCGGGCAGCGTGCGGCCGGTGGACGGGGAGATGGCGCCCAGCGTGGTCTTGGCGACGATGTAGCCGTTCTCGTGCAGGCCCGTGAAGAGCTCCTGCACGACGGCGTAGTGGTTGCGGGTGGTCGTACGGGTGAAGAGGTCGTACGACAGGCCGAGCCCGTGCAGGTCCTCGACGATCACTCGGTTGTAGCGGTCGGCGAGCTCACGGGGCGTCACGCCGTCCGCGTCGGCCTGCACCTGGATCGGGGTGCCGTGCTCGTCGGTGCCGGACACCATGAGCACGTCGTGGCCGGCCATCCGCATGTACCGGCTGAAGACGTCGGAGGGCACCCCGAAGCCGGAGACATGACCGATGTGGCGCGGGCCGTTGGCGTAAGGCCAGGCGACCGCGGCGAGAACGTGACTCATGGGGACCAAGCGTAGTGAGTCGGGGAGCGCGCTCGCGAACCGACGGGCAAGCGCCCTTTTTGCGGCGACACGCCCGTCATCTCCGCAATTGGTGGCTGATGCCGTAGTCCAATGGGAGCCATGACCGGAGACGCGCCGCAACCTGGGGAAACGCCGCGCACCGAGGACGGCCCGGGGTCATGGGCCGACGTGGACACCGGAGCCTGGTGGCGCGCCGACACCCCACCGGCGGCCGGCGCGCGGGAGGCCACCGTCGCGATGCCGGTACCGCCGCGGAGGAGGCCGGCTCCGAAGGCGGCCGCCGCTCCGGAAGGTGAGACGAAGCAGGAAGCCGCGTCGAAGCAGGAAGCCGCGTCGAAGCAGGAAGCCGCGTCGAAGCAGGAAGCCGCGTCGAAGCAGGAAGCCGCGTCGAAGCAGGAAGCCGCGCCGAAGCAGGAAGCCGCGCCGAAGCCGGCCTGGCCACCGGCCGCGACGAACCGGACCGCCACGCCGAAGCCGGCCGCAGCGCCGAAGCCGGCTGCCACGCCAAATCCGGCCGCCACGCCGGCTGCCGCGCCAAAGCCGGCCGCTACGACGCAGACCTCCGCGCCGAAGCCGGACGCCGCGCCGAAGCCGGCCGCCGCGGCGCGGGAGGCCGGTGCTCAGGACGCGACCGCGTTCTTCGAGGTGCCGGCGTACCTGGCGAGCCGGGCGACCGACGCGGAGACGGCGAAGGCGGAGACCACGGCCGCGCAGGCGGCGATCGCCGAGGCGCGCGACGCCGAGCCCGAGGGCTCCGCGAAGGGCGTCGAGCGGCAGCACGACGAGGTCGACGCCGAACGGTTCAACACCGCGGGCACGACGACCACCTACGTCGCCCGTCAGGAAGCGGCGAAGGCGCAGGCCGCCGAGGAGGCGGGGCGGGGGGACCGGGAGGCGGCGGACGCCGTGGAGGCAGCGCGTGCTGCGGCCGTACCCGATGTGATGATCCTGCCCGAACCGCAGCGGGACCGGCCGACGGTGGTCCTGGACCGCGCTGCCGTGCCGGGGCAGTCCTCGGGCCGGCCGCGGCCCGTCCGGACGCCGCAGGATGTCGCTCGGGCGGACCATGAGCTGCAGGAACGGGTACGCGCCGAGCGCACGTCCGCGCTGCTGGAGACGTCCCCGTTCTGGTTGGAGGAGCACGAGCGCCCCGCCGAGCCGGCCCGGGTACGGACTCCCGTGGCACCGCGCGCGCCACGCCGGAGGAGTAAGGAGCCGCGTCGCCCGGCCAGCGGCCTGGTGGCGTTGCTGGCGCTCGCACTGGTCGCCGCGTTCTTCTCCTGGGTCAGCGCGGAACCGTTCTGGCTCGCCGTGGGGCATGGCCAGCACGGTGACGCCACGGTCAGCCGGTGCACCGGATCCGGCTTCACCCAGCGCTGCGTGGGTGACTTCACCTCGGCGGACGGGCAGTACATCGTGAAGCACGTCGCGCTGCTCGGCGTCGAGCCCGGGCAGCGGACCGCTCCCGCGCGGATGGTGAGCAGCGACAGCCGGCAGGCGTACGTGGGCGCCACCGGTGTGCTGGTGCACCTGCGCTGGTCGCTGGGCTTCCTGCTGGTGCTGCTGTGCGGGCTGGGCATCGCCGGCCTGACCGGGGTCCGGCGGCTGGAGAGCCGTCCGAAGCGGCGTACCGCCCTGCTGCTGAGCCTCGCCGGTCCGCTCGCCCTGCTGGCCGGGTTCCTGGCCGTCGCCTACTGAGCGGCGTGCACCAGCGCGTACACCTCACGTTTGCGCAGGCCGTACGCGTCGGCGACGGCCTGGATGGCATCGCGGCGGGACTCGCCGGCGGTCTCGCGCTGCGCGACCGCCGCGCGGAGCTCCTCGTCGGCGGGGCGTTCGGCGGGTCCGGCCGGGGCGCCCGCCACCACGACGGTGATCTCGCCGCGCGGCCCGGCCTCCGCCGACCAGGTCGCGAGCTCGCCGAGCGGGCCGCGGCGGATCTCCTCGTACGTCTTCGTCAGCTCGCGGCAGACGGCGGCCTCGCGCGCCTCGCCGAACGTGCCGGCCAGGTCCTGCAGCATGCCGGTGATCCGGTGCGGCGCCTCGAAGAAGACCAGCGTGCGCGGCTCGGCGGCCAGCTCGCGCAGCCGTGACCGGCGGCCGGAACCGGTGCGCGGCAGGAAGCCCTCGAAGCAGAACCGGTCGCTGGGCAGCCCGGACAGGGCCAGCGCGGTCGTCACGGCGCTCGGGCCGGGTGCGGCGGTGACCGGGAAACCGGCGTCCAGGGCCGCGCGGACCAGCCGGTATCCCGGGTCCGACACGCTGGGCATGCCGCCGTCGGTGACGACGGCCACGACCGCGCCGCCGCGCAGGGCCTCGACCAGGTCGGGCGTACGCCGCTCCTCGTTGCCCTCGAAGTACGACACGATCCGCCCGTTCACGGTGACGCCGAGGTCGCGGGCCAGCCGGGTCAGGCGCCGGGTGTCCTCGGCCGCGACCACGTCGGCACTCGCGAGCACCTCGCGCAGCCGTGCGGAGGCGTCGCCCACGTTGCCCAGCGGCGCGCCGACCAGCACGACCCGGCCCGTACCGTTCTCGTCCACGACCCGAGTCCATCACACTCGCCCGGCGGGACGGCCTCCAGGCGCCGTCGGGTGGACGGGCAGCCTACGATCGCGGGGTGACTTCGGCGACAGCTGAGACCGACACCGCGAGCCCGCCGCCCGCGGACGACGCCCCGGGTACGGGGGCGGCCGCCGGCGCGTCCCTCGTGCCCGCCGTCGTCCGCCGCCGCCTGGCCACCCTCGACAACTGGCTCAACCCGTACTCGTGGTTGGTCACCGGCGTGATCGTGGCGATAGCGGCGATCCTGCGGCTGGTCGGGATCACCCACCCGAGGGGGTACATCTTCGACGAGGTGTACTACCCGACCGACGCGTGGGACATGTTGCAGCACGGCGTCGAGTGGGACGAGAAGAACAACGGTCCCGCGTACGTGGTGCACCCGCCGCTGGGCAAGTGGCTGATCGCGCTCGGCGAGAAGGCGTTCGGCAACAACGAGCTGGGCTGGCGCTTCCCGGCCGCGGTCGCCGGCACGCTGATGATCCTGATCCTCATCCGGGTCGCGTACCGGCTGTTCCACTCGGTCGTGCTGGCCGGCACGGCCGGCCTGCTCATGTCGCTCGACGGCTTCCAGCTCGTGCTGTCGCGCACGTCGCTGCTCGACATCTTCCTCGGCCTGTTCATCCTGATGACGTTCGCCGCGCTGCTGCTGGATCGCGACCACTACCGGCGACGCTGGCTCAGGGCGCTGGAGGAGGGCTACGACCCCGCGACGGCGCGCTCCCGGCCGCGGATCGTGCCCTGGTGGCTGTTCGTCGGGGGCATGACCTTCGGGCTGGCTTGCGGCGTGAAGTGGAGCGCCCTGTTCTTCGCGCCGTTCTTCGCGCTGCTGGTGGTCGTCTGGCGGGTGCAGGCACGCCGCTCCGCCGGGGTGCGCCGCGCGATCGGCCCCGGCCTGGTGGGTGACCTGGGCTACCTGCTGCTCAGCTTCCTGCTCACGGTGATCTTCTACCTCGCCACGTGGACCGGCTGGTTCGTCACGAACACCGGCTACTTCCGGCATTACCGGCAGGCGAACGGGCTCAGCGAGCCGCCGATCCTGGGTGCGTTGCTGAACCTCGTGCACTACCACCAAGAGGCGTACTCGTTCCACAGCGGGCTCACCGACCGGCACCCGTACCAGTCCTGGCCGTGGCAGTGGTTGCTGCTGGGCCGGCCGGTCGCCTTCTCGTGGAACGGCAAGGGCGACTGCGGCGCGCCGAGCTGCGCGGCGGAGATCCTGCTGCTGGGTACGCCGCTGCTGTGGTGGTCGTTCATCCCGGCGCTGGGCGCGCTGCTGTGGTTCGGCATCGCGCGCCGCGACTGGCGGGCCCTCGCCATCGGTACGGGCGTCGTGGCGGGCATGCTGCCGTGGTTCTACTACGCCGTGGCCGACGGCCGGACGATGTTCGCGTTCTACGTGCTGCCCGCGCTGCCGTTCCTGATCCTGGCGGTGGTCTACGCGCTCGGGGCGATCATGACCCCACCGGAGGGCGTGGCCACGGGCGCCGGGCGCACGGACCGCCAGTTCGTGGGCACCATCGTGGCGGGCGTGTACGTGCTGCTGGTGGCGCTGTGCTTCGCGTACTTCCATCCGATCTTCGTGGGGCAGCTGATCCCGTACGAGGACTGGTCGTCACGGATGTGGCTGGGTAACCGCTGGATCTAGCTCACAGCGTGTAGGGAGTCTCCGCGATGTGGTGGTCGGCGAGCTCACGGACCGGCGCCCACACCTCGTAGACGCCGCGTTCGTAGCAGCGGGCCCCCACGGCCGCGATCGCGTCGGCGTCCGGGCGGACCAGCCGCAGCCGCGCCCACGAGTCGTCGCGCTGAAGCACCCAGGCGGGCACGTTGCGCCACAGGGCCGCCTCGGCGCGGCGGCACAGCGACTGCACGGGGTAGCGGGCGGCCCGGGTCAGCGCCCGTACCCGGAAGTCCTCGGGCGGGTCCGCCACGGCCTGGTACTCGTGCTCGTTGATCCGGCCCATGAGGCGGGCCGAGCCGGCGTCGGTGCAGGGCACGTACTCGCGGTCCGGGCTGACCCCGGGCACGCCCTCCAGCAGGTGCCGCCAGCGCGGGCCGGCCAGGCGCAGCCAGCCGTGCTGCTCCGGCTGGTACGTGTACAGCACCACCTCGTCGCCCGTCCCCGGGTACGCCACCAGCTGCGCGTTCGCGGGCATGGGCAGGTCGGCGAAGCCCGCGGTGACGAACTCCGGGATGAGGTCGTCGGTGCTCGGGGTGAAGCCGGTGCCCAGGACCATCGCGCCGATCCGGGAGTGCGCCGGCAGGGCGGCCAGCCCGGCCTGCACCGGGCCCATCGGGATCTCGAAGTCGAGCGGGTCGGTGGCGCGCCAGCGCAGCGCGTACGCCACCGAGTCGTCGGAGGCGCCGTCGGTGCGCAGCAGCGACAGCTCGGCGGGGGTGCGCAGGTGGGCGATGTCGCAGGCGCGGTAGCAGAAGCCGTACGGCAGCCACCCCGCCAGATGCCCGGCGAGCTGGGCCGCGGAGAGCACCTTGGTCATGCGGGTGCCCCGGCGTACCGCCGCGGTGGCCCGGATCCGCTGCAGCACCGCATCCTGCTGGTGCCCGGCGGACTGGCTCATGGCCTGGACCTGCGCCCAGGACAGGTCCCGGCGCAGCGGCGCCATCAGCGGCGGGTCGAGAGGGTCGGTGCCGAGTGCCTCATCGGTCACGGTCACCCGGTGCAACCTAGAGGTCGCAAGTGGACGGTGGGTGAACGCCGGGTGGCCCGGATGCGATGTGTGATGCTGGACGGCGATGAACACGCAACCGTCCGAGTCCCGCAAGCAGCGTTCCGCCCAGCGTGCCGGTGAGTTCCCGCCCCCGCCGGAGCCGCTGGCCGTGCCGGTGTTCGACAGCCACACGCACCTCGACATCACGATCCACGAGGCCGGTGTGCCGGGTGGCGACCCCGTCGAGACCTTGATCACCCAGGCCGCGAAGGCGGGCGTCGACCGGCTCGTGCAGGTCGGCGTCGACGTCGCCTCGTCGCGGTGGGGCGCGGAGCTGGCCGCCCGGCACCCGTCGGTGCTCGCCACGGTGGCCCTGCACCCCAACGAGGCCCCCGGGCTCGCCGACCTGGACGAGGCGCTGCGTGAGATCGAAGCCCTGGCGGGCGAGCCGCGGGTGCGCGGGCTGGGCGAGACGGGCCTGGACACCTTCCGTACGGGGGAAGAGGGACGCGCCGCTCAGGAGGCGAGTTTCCGGGCGCACATCGCCATCGCCAAGCGGTACGGCAAGGCGCTGGTGATCCATGACCGGGACGCCCACCAGGACGTGCTGCGGGTGCTGGACGAGGAGGGCGCGCCGGAGACCGTCGTGCTGCACTGCTTCTCCGGCGACGCCGAGTTCGCTGCTGAGTGCGTACGGCAGGGGTTCTACCTGAGCTTCGCGGGCACGGTGACTTTCGCCAGCGCGGGGGCGCTACGGGAGGCTGCCGCGCTGACGCCTCCGGCGCAGATGCTGGTGGAGACCGACGCGCCGTTCCTGACGCCGGTGCCGTACCGGGGGCGGCCGAACGCGTCGTACCTCATTCCGGTGACCGTACGGGCGCTCGCCGGCGTCACCGGTCGGGACCTCGACGAGCTGTGCGCGGCGATCTCCGCCAACGGCGAGCGCGTCTTCGGCAGCTGGGGATAGGGCCTCAGGCGGGCAGCGGGTACGCGGCGCAGTCCAGGCGCTCGCCGAGGCCGCCGAGCAGCTTCGCGAAGGCCGTCGGCGCGGCGTGGATCGGGCCGCGGGACACGAACCGGACCGCCCAGCCGTGCTGCGGTGCGACGTTGAAGATGCGGTGCACCACGAGCGAGCCGCGTTCGTCGGGCTCGACGCTGGTCACGCCGCGATACCACCACTCGCCCTGCTGCACGAGCGAGCGGTTGTCCCGGTCGATCGTCACGGTGATCGTGCTGCCGTCCCGGGTGACGGTGAACTCGTCGCCCTTCGCCGGGCGCGCCGAGCCGGTCGCGGCGATCGGTGACCGCCCGCCCGGCCGGGCGTCCAGCAGCACCTCGGCGACCCGGTCCGGTGTCGCCTCGACCACGCCACGCAGCTCGAGCAACTCCGTCATGCCCCCGTTCTACCGTGCGGCGTCCAACCGTGCTGTCCCGGTGACGCCGCGTCACACGTCCGGTCGGCGACAGGCCGGGCGGGGTGGCCGGCGTGCCGGGCGGGCAGTGCCGGGCCGTGCCGGGCCGTGCCGGGCCGGGCCGGGCCGGGCGGGCGGGCGGGCGGTGCCGGGCCGTGCGGGGCCGTGCCGGGCCGTGCCGTGCCGGGCCGGGCGGGCGGGCGGTGCCGTGCTTGGGCAGCCGGGCGGTTCCGGGCCGGTCGGGGGCAGCGCCGTAGGCTGTGGCGTCATGGCTGACGCACTGCTCGGCCCGGCGGAGATCCGGGAGCTCGCCGCGCGCCTCGGGGTGGCGCCGACGAAGAAGCTCGGCCAGAACTTCGTGCACGACCCGAACACCGTCCGGCGCATCGTCGCGGCGGCCGGTCTCACCGGCGACGACGTCGTGCTCGAGGTGGGGCCGGGGCTGGGCTCGCTGACGCTGGGGCTGCTCGGCGCGGCGGCGCACGTACACGCCGTGGAGATCGATCCCGCGCTGGCCGCCGCGCTGCCGGTGACCGTCGCCGAGCGGGCCGACGTGGCCAAGCTGACTGTGCACCCGGCCGACGCGCTGCGGGTGACCGCGGACCTCTTCACGCCGGCGCCGACGATGCTCGTGGCGAATCTGCCGTACAACGTCGCCGTGCCGGTCGTGCTGCACCTGCTGGCCACGCTGCCCACGCTGCGCGGCGGGCTCGTCATGGTGCAGAAGGAGGTCGCCGACCGGCTCGTCGCCGGCCCGGGCTCGAAGGTGTACGGCGTTCCCTCGGTGAAACTCACCTGGTACGCCGACGCGCGCGCCGCGGGACGCGTACCCCCGGCGGTCTTCTGGCCCGTGCCCAACGTCGACTCCGGTCTCGTCGCCTTCGCCTGCCACGAGCCGGTGGCCGACGTGCCGCGTACGGTCGTCTTCCAGGTCATCGACGCCGCGTTCGCGCAGCGGCGCAAGACGCTTCGCGCGGCCCTCGCCGGGTGGGCCGGCGGCGCGGACCGGGCGGAGCACCTGCTGGTGGCGGCGGGAATCTCGCCGCAGGCCCGCGGCGAGGCGCTGACCGTGACGCAGTTCGCGGCGCTCGCGGCTGCCGCGATCGCCGAGGGGTACGGCGGTAAGCTCACCCCGTCCGGCAGCCGGCGCGAGGAGGCTGGGTCATGAAGGGCGCGGTCATGAAGGGCGCGGTCATGAAGG
Organism: Nucisporomicrobium flavum; assembly: GCF_016464385.1. GTDB lineage: Bacteria > Actinomycetota > Actinomycetes > Mycobacteriales > Micromonosporaceae > Actinoplanes > Actinoplanes flavus_A. Next base: position 516,549 of record NZ_JADMLH010000002.1, read on the forward strand.
GCGCGCTCCTGACGATCGGGTCCGCCGGTCTGGGCGTCGCTTCGTGACGGAGGCGTGGGGTCCGGACGACGACAAGCCTCGCCCGTCCGCGGGCCCGGTCAAGGTGCGGGTGCCGGCCAAGATCAACCTGCATCTGGGCGTCGGCCCGGTGCGCCCCGACGGCTTCCACGAGCTGAACACCGTCTACCACGCGATCAGCCTCTTCGACGAGCTGACCGCGCGCCGCGGCGACACCCTCGCGCTGACCATGGAGGGCGAGGGCGCCGGCGAGCTGGCGCTGGACGAGAGCAACCTGATCATCCGGGCGGCCCGGGCGCTGGCCCGCGCGGCCCGGGTTCCCGCCCACGCGCGCCTGCACCTGCGCAAGTCCATCCCGCTGGCCGGCGGGCTGGCCGGTGGCAGCGCGGACGCCGCGGCCACCCTGCTGGCCTGCGACCTGCTGTGGGGGACCGGCTTCACCAAGGACGAGCTCGCCGAGATCGGCGCGGAGCTGGGCTCGGACGTGCCGTTCCTGCTGCACGGCGGCACCGCCCTCGGCACCGGGCACGGCGAGGTGGTCAACCCGGTCCTGGCCCGCCCGACGACCTGGCACTGGGTGGTGGCGATCGCCGACGGCGGGCTGTCCACCCCGGCGGTCTACCGGGAGCTCGACCGGCTTCGCGGCTCGGCCGCCTCACCCCCGGCGCTGGACAGCCCGGACGCTCTCATGGCGGCTCTGCGCCAGCGCAGGCCCGAGGTGCTGGGCGCGGCTCTCGCCAACGACCTGCAGGCCGCGGCGCTGTCGCTGCGGCCCGCCCTGGCCGACGTGCTGAAGGCCGGCGAGCAGGCCGGCGCGGTCGCCGGCATCGTCTCGGGCTCGGGGCCGACCTGCGTGTTCCTGGCAACCGACGGCGGGCACGCGCAGCACGTGGCGGCGGAGCTGGCCGCGTCCGGCGTCTGCCGGGCGGCCGTGCCCGCCCGCGGCCCGATGCCGGGAGCCCGCGCGACCTGAGCGGGCGGGCCTCTCGCCCCGTCACCTGAGCGAGTCGGCACCTGAGCGGGCGGGCCTGCCGCCCGTGCGGCGCACGCTGACCGGGGCCGGGCCGGACCGGGTGGCCCGACCGGCCGTGCGGGTGCGGGTCGGGCGCCGGGATAGGCTGGGGAGCATCGTGGCCAACATCGTCAATCTGGACCGGGTCAACAAGGGTTACGGCGCCGCCGGTCAGCTGCTCACCGACGTCTCCCTCGGGCTGGACGACGACGCCCGGGTCGGCATCGTCGGCCTCAACGGCGCCGGGAAGTCGACCCTGCTGCGCATGCTCGCCAAGTCGGAGGAGCCGGACTCCGGGCGCGTCACGCACCGGCGGGACGTGCGCGTCGCCGCCCTCCCGCAGAACCTCACGCTGGCGCCGGGCGCCACCGTCCGCGACGTCGTGCTGGGCACCGCCTGGCTCGCCGAGGGGATGGGCGCCGAGCACGAGTGGGCCGGCGACTCAGGCGTACGCGAGATCCTCGAGGGCCTGGGGATGGGCTATCTCGGGCTGGAGTCCCCGGTCGGGCCGATGTCCGGTGGCGAACGCCGCCGGGTCGCCCTCGCCGCGCTGCTGGTGCGCGAATCCGACCTGCTGATCCTCGACGAGCCCACCAACCATCTCGACGTGGCCGGCGTGGACTGGCTGGCCCGCTACCTGCTCGGCCGGCGGGGCGCGCTGGTGGTCGTCACCCACGACCGCTGGTTCCTCGACGCCGTCTGCACCGCGACCTGGGAGGTCGTGGACGAGCAGGTGCACACGTACGAGGGTGGCTATGCGGCCTGGATCCTCGCCCGCGCGGAACGCCAGCGGATCGCCGCGTCGGTCGAGGCGCGCCGGCAGAACCTGCTGCGCAAGGAGATCGCCTGGCTGCGCCGGGGGCCGCCCGCGCGCACCTCGAAGCCGCAGTTCCGCATCGACGCGGCGAACGCGCTGATCGCCGACGTACCGCCGGTCCGCGACAAGGTGAGCCTGCAGCGGCTCGCGACCAGCCGGCTGGGCAAGCAGGTGTACGACCTCGAGGGCGTGACGCTCAAGGCCGGCCCGAAGACGATCCTGGACGACCTGACCTGGCAGGTGGGGCCCGGCGACCGGATCGCCATCCTCGGCGCCAACGGCGCGGGCAAGACCACGCTGCTGCGCCTGCTCGCCGGGGTCAGCACCCCGGACGGCGGGCGGCTGGTCACGGGTTCGACCGTACGGGCGGCCTTCCTGTCCCAGGAGCTCAAGGAGCTGCCGGGCCACCTGCGGCTGCTCGAGGCCGTCGAGGAGGTGGCCAAGCGCGTCAAGCTGGGCGACCGGGAGTTGTCCGCGGGGCAGCTCGCCGAGGTGTTCGGCTTCACCGACAAGCGCATCTGGACGCCGGTGAGCGACCTGTCCGGCGGTGAGCGGCGGCGGCTGCAGATGCTGCGTCTGCTCGCCACCGAGCCGAATGTGCTGCTGCTCGACGAGCCGACCAACGACCTGGACACCGACACCCTCGCGTCGCTGGAGGACCTGCTCGACTCGTGGCCGGGCACGATGGTGGTCGCCAGCCACGACCGCTACCTGGTCGAACGAGTCACCGACACCGCGTACGGGATGTTCGGCGACGGCCGCCTGGTGCACCTGCCGGGCGGCATCGACGAGTATCTGGCGCGCGCGGCGGGCACGCCCGTGACCTCCGTCCTGCCGGTGGCCGCGTCCCCGGTGCCGGCCGAGAGCAGTGGCATGTCGGCGGCGGAGCTGCGGGCGGCGAAGAAGGACCTGGGCCGGCTGGAGCGGCAGCTCGCCAAGCTCGAGGACCGGATCGTGAAGATCAACGAAGGGCTGGCCGAGCACGGCAGCGACTACGACAAGATCATGGAGCTGGACGCGCAGCTGAAGGCCGTGCAGGCGGAGCGGGCACAGGTCGAGGAGGCCTGGCTGGAGCTGGCCGAACAGGTGCCCGAGGCTTGATCCGGGGGTGCTCCTGCGCCCGTCCACCCGATGCGCGAGAATCACCTCGACATCTACCGAGCTTGGGAGACGGGACACCATGGCGCACACTCCGGTCAACCACCCCCTGCGGCCGATCTACCGCGCCCTGGGCGCGCTGACCGGCGTCTACTTCATCGTCTTCGGGATCGTGGGCATCATCGTCAACGCCGGTGAGGGCCTCTTCGGCAACGACGGCGGCCTGGTGCTGGGCCAGCGGGCCAACATGTTCTGGTCGATCGTCGCGCTGCTCGTCGGCGCGATCGTGCTGGCCGCCGCCGTGCTCGGGCGTAACTCCGACACCGTGGTGGACAAGTACTTCGGCTGGGGCCTGGTCGGCGTCGGGGCGTACGAGCTCGCGGTGCTGCGTACGGACGCCAACTTCCTGGACTGGAGCGTCGCGACGGTCGTCGTCACCTGGCTCCTCGCCCTGGTGCTCATCATGGCGGGGCAGTACAGCAAGGTTGCGCCGCCGTCGCGGGCCGGTGCGCCGCGTCAGGAGCGCGAGGCGCAGAACGCCTGATGGCTCACTACCCCCTCGACCACCATCTCCGTCAGCCGTACCGCTTCCTCGCCGGCGCCGCCGGGCTCTACCTCACCCTCTTCGGGGTGCTCGGCGTCGCCATGACCTGGGGTGAACCGTTCCTGCACCGCGGCTCCGACTGGGTGCTGGGGCTGCGGACCAACCCGGCCACCGCCTGGCTGTCCACGCTGGTCGGCCTCGCGGTGCTGGCGGCCGTGCTGCTCGGTGGCAACGTGCACCACCGGGTCAACGTGGTGCTCGGCTGGGCGCTGATCGCGTACGCGATGGTGTTGCTGGCGTTCCTGCAGACCGAGGCGAACGTCCTCAACGTCTCCATGGTCAATGTCATTGTTCTGACGTTGATCGGCCTCGTCGTGCTCACCGCGGGGCTCTACGGCAAGGTTGGCGACCGGGGCTGAGCCCGGCTCAGCGCTTCGTACGGGTCAGCGGGGTGGGTTTCGCCTCGAGGTTGGACAGGCCGTGCCAGGCCAGGTTGACCAGGTGCGCCGCCACGACCTCCTTCTTCGGTTTGCGTGCCTCCCGCCACCACTGGCCGACGAGCGCCACCATGCCGACCAGGGCCTGCGAGTAGAGCTCGGCGAACTTCGGGTCGAGGCCGCGGGAGGTGAACTCGGCGCCGAGGATGTGCTCGACCTGGTGCGCCACGTCGTTCATCACGCTGGAGAAGTTGCCCGCCGACTGCAGGACCGGTGACTCGCGGACCAGCACGCGGAAGCCGTGCGGCTCCTGTTCGATGTAGTCGAGCAGGGCCAGCGCCGCCTGTTCCAGCAGCTCGCGGGGGTGCCCCGCGGTCAGCGCGGTGGTGATGCGGTCGAGCAGGGCGCGCACCTCGCGGTCGACGACCACCGCGTACAGGCCTTCCTTACCGCCGAAGTGCTCGTAGACGACCGGCTTGGAGACCTTCGCCCGGGCCGCCACCTCTTCCACGGACGTCCCGTCGTAGCCGCGTTCGGCGAACAGCTGCCGCCCGATGGCGATGAGTTGCTCGCGCCGCTGGGTGGCGGTCATGCGGACGCGCGAGCCGCGGCGGCGGCCAGCCTCAGGGTCGGTCACTTCCACATCCTGCCAGGACGCGCCGGTCCGCGCGGTCCCCGCAACCTTGCGCGAAGGGGCAACCCGGGTGCGAAGGGGCAGCGGAAAGGGTCACCCGGCCGTTTCCGCTGTCATATCTCGTCACGTTGCGCACTGAGATCCACGCCATAGGTCAACAGCGCGAAAATTCTTCGGTCCCCCGTCGTGACCCGGGCGAACACGGGCGATTACGGCACCGTGGACGAAAGATTCTGCACTTTTTCCATCGAGAAGGTGTAACGCGTTCGTAACTAGAGATCGATAGCGTCCGCTGTCGAGCAACATTCACGTATCGACATTCTTTCCTCCCCCATGCCCTTGCCCGGCTGTGCAACCGTGTCCGAACGACGAGGCGGGAGTCCGATGAAGACAGAGCGACACACGAGGTCACTGGTCCTTGCCGTGAGCGGCGGCGCAGCGCTCGAACCGAGCCCGCACCAGGTCACCGCGGCGGCGCGGGCCGGCGGGGTCGGCATCCTCGACCTGGGCGCGGGTGACCCGTGGACGCTGCGGTTGCTGACCCGCGCGGCACGCCGGGCGCGCGACGGCATGGGCGTGCGGGTCACCGCCGCCTGCGCCGCCACACCGTCCGACGTGGAGCGCGCGGGCGGGGACGCGGTCGACCTGATGATCGTGGCCGCGGACGCCGGCTGGGACCTCACGGCGCTGGCCGAGCGCTACGGCGTGTACGCCGAAGTGACCACTCTGGACGAGGCGCGTGCCGCCATCGCCGCGGGCGCGCACGGGCTCGTCGCGCGGGGCATGGAGTCCGGCGGGCGGGTCAGCGAGCTGAGCGCGTTCGTGCTGCTCCAGAACCTCGCAGGGCTCGACGTGCCGGTGTGGGTGGCCGGGGGCGTGGGGCCGTACACCGCGGCCGCCTGCGTCGTCGGCGGGGCAGCGGGCGTGCTGCTCGACACCCAGTTGACGCTGCTGCCGGAGTCCACTGTGTCGGACGCCGCGCGCTCCGCGATCCGCCGGATGGACGGCACCGAGACCGTGCTGCGCGATGGCCTGCGTGGCCTCGAGAGCGACGGCGCGCTGCTCTCCGTCGGGCAGGACGGCTGGCTCGCCGCCGACTTCGCCCGCCGGTACGCCGACACGCCCGCCGCCGTACGGGGTGTCCGCGACTCGATCCTGCGGGCCCTGGAGCACGCGGACGCCGGTGACGTGCTCAGCCCGGGGGCGCCGCTGGCCCGTACGCTCGGCGTCGACCTGCCCGTCGCCCAGGGCCCGATGACCCGGGTGAGCGACGTCGCCGGGTTCGCCGAGTCGGTGGCCGACCGGGGCGGCCTGCCGTTCATCGCGCTCGCGCTCGCGAACGCCGAGCAGACGCGGCGGATGCTCACCGAGGCCGCCGCCGCGCTGGGTGACCGGCCGTGGGGCGTGGGCGTGCTCGGGTTCGCCCCCGAGCAGCTGCGTGCCGCTCAGATCGAGGTCATCCGCGAGATCCGCCCGAAGGTCGCGATCATCGCCGGTGGCCGCCCCGCCCAGGCCAAGGGCCTCGAGGCGGACGGCATCAGCTCGTTCCTGCACGTGCCGTCGCCCGGGCTGCTCAAGCAGTTCCTGCAGGCGGGCTCGCGCAAGTTCATCTTCGAGGGCGCGGAGTGCGGCGGCCACGTCGGCCCGCGCGCCAGCTTCCCGCTGTGGGAGGCGCAGCTGGGTGTGCTGGAGGAGTTCCTCGCCGGCCGTACCGCCGAGACGGCCGCGGAGCTGCAGATCTTCTTCGCCGGCGGCATCCACGACGAGCGGTCGGCGGCGATGGTGGCCGCGATGGCCGGTCCGCTCACCCGTCGCGGCGCCCAGGTCGGCGTGCTCATGGGTACGGCGTACCTGTTCACCGAGGAGGCCGTGACCCACGGCGCGATCCAGCCGCTGTTCCAGCAGCAGGCGATCGAGGCGACGAGCACCGCGCTGCTGGAGACCGCACCCGGCCACGCGACCCGGTGCCTGCAGTCCGGCTTCGTCGACGACTTCCACGACCTGCGCGAGCAGCTCGAGGGTGCCGGCGTGGAGAACCGGGTCGTCTGGGAGCAGCTGGAGATGCTCAACGTGGGCCGGCTGCGCATCGCCAGCAAGGGCCTGACCCGCGACGGCGACCAGCTGGTCACCGTGGACGAGGCCACCCAGGCCGCCGAGGGCCTGTTCATGGCCGGCCAGGTCGCCGTGCTGCGCGACACCGCCACGACGATCGCCGGGCTGCACGCCCAGGTGACCACCGCGGCCGCCGCCGTGCACGCCGACCGGGTCGCCGGGCTGCGCGTGGACCTGGGCCTCGACCCGGTGCTCGAGGCCGAGGTCGCCGACCCGCTGGACATCGCGATCGTCGGCATGGCCTGCGTCTTCCCCGGCTCGCCCGACCTTTCCAGCTTCTGGGAGACCGTGCTGACCGGCGCCGACCGGGTCGGCGAGGTGCCGGCCGACCGGTGGGACGCGGACACGTACTACGCGCCCGAGGTGGGCCCCGGGCAGGCCGGCCGGATCACCGTCTCCAAGTGGGGCGGCTTCATCGACCCCGTGCCGTTCGACGCGATCAAGTACGGCATCCCGCCGGCCGCGCTGGCCAGCATCGACCCGACGCAGCTGCTCGCGCTGGAGATCTCGCACCGGGCGCTGGTGGACGCGGGGTACGCGTACGACTCGGGCTTCGACCACGCGCGTACCGGCGTGGTGTTCGGCGCCGAGGCCGGCAGCGACATGAGCCAGACGCAGACGCTGCGGACGCTGCTGCCCGGCTACCTCGGCGAGGTCCCGGAGCAGATGGAGAATCTGCTGCCCACCGTCACCGAGGACACGTTTCCGGGCGTGCTGGCCAACGTCATCGCCGGCCGGGTGGCCAACCGCCTCGATCTGGGCGGCCCCAACTACACCGTGGACGCCGCGTGCGCCTCGTCGCTGGCCGCGATGGACTCGGCCTGCAAGGAACTGCGCGCCGGCGACAGCGACCTGATGATCTGCGGCGGTGCCGACCTGCACAACGGCATCAACGACTACCTGATGTTCACCTCGGCGCACGCGCTCTCCCCGACCGGCCGCTGCCGCACCTTCGACAGCACCGGCGACGGCATCGCGCTGGGCGAGGGCGTGGCGGCCGTGGTGCTCAAGCGGCTCTCGGACGCCGAACGCGACGGCGACCGCGTGTACGCCGTGATCAAGGGTCTCGGTGGCGCCAGCGACGGCCGGGCGCTGGGCCTGACCGCGCCGCGCGCCGAGGGGCAGCGGCGGGCGCTCGACCGGGCGTACGCCGGCGCGGGCATCTCCCCGAGCGAGGTGGGCCTGGTCGAGGCGCACGGCACCGGGACGGTCGTCGGTGACCGTACGGAGCTGGAGACGCTGACCCGGCTCTTCACCGAGAACGGCGCCCGCCCGGGCTCGGCGGTGCTGGGCTCGGTGAAGTCGCAGATCGGCCACACCAAGTGCGCGGCCGGCATGGCTGGCGTCATCAAGGCGGCGCTGTCGCTGCACACCGGCGTGAAGCCGCCGACGATCGGCCTCACCCGGCCGAACCCGGCGTGGAGCCCGGAGTCCAGCCCGTTCGCCTTCCACACCGAGACCCGGCCTTGGTCCGCGCCGGCCGAGGAGCGGTACGCCGGCGTCAGCGCGTTCGGCTTCGGCGGCACGAACTTCCACGTGGTGCTCGGCGCGCACGCCGCCACCGCGGACCCACGGCACACCCGTCAGCAGTGGCCGGCCGAGCTGTTCCTGTTCCGCGGCGCGACGGTCGAGACGGCCCGGCGCGGCGTGCAGAAGCTGCTCGACAAGCTTCAGGGCAGCGGCCGGCTGCGGGACCTCGCCGCCGCGGCCGCGCGTGAGTCGGACCCGCGGACCGGACCGGTGCGCATCGCCGTCGTGGCGTCCGACGTGGACGACCTGGCCGGGCTGCTGCGCCGGGCGTTGAACGGCGAGCACGACCCGCGTACCGGTCTCATCCAGCCGCCCACGGCCGAAGGTCAGGGGAAGGTCGCCTTCCTGTTCCCGGGCCAGGGCAGTCAGAAACCCGGCGCGCTGTCCGACCTGTTCGTCGCCTTCCCGGAGCTCCACGAGTACCTCGAGCTCGGCCGGGAGTGGGCGGACCTGCTGTTCCCGCCGACGGCGTTCGACGAGGAGACCGAGAAGGCCCAGCAGGACCGGGTACGCGACACCCGCGTCGCGCAGCCCGTGCTGGGCATCGGTGGTCTGGCCGCCGACCACGTCCTGCGGCGCCTCGGCGTACGCCCCGACATGGCCGGCGGGCACAGCTACGGCGAGCTCGTGGCGCTGTGCACGGCGGGCGCCTTCGACCCGGCCACGCTGCTGGACCTGAGCCGCGAGCGGGCCGCCGCCATCCTCGCCGCCGCGGGGGACGACCCCGGCACGATGGCCGCGGTGAGCGGCACCGCCGAGCAGATCTCCGCCGTGCTGGCCGCGGCCGGGCTGAGCGGTGACGTGGTGCTCGCCAACCACAACGCGCCGACGCAGGTCGTCATCTCGGGACCGACCGAGGCGATCCAGCGGGCGACGGCCGCGCTCAAGGAGGCCGGGCTGCGCGCCCGGGGGATCCCGGTGGCGGCCGCGTTCCACAGCCCCGTCGTTGCCGGCGGCTCCGACAGCTTCGCCGGCGTGCTCGCCACCCGGGAGATCGGCGCGCCGGCGTTCCCGGTGTGGTCGAACCGCAGCGCGGAGCCGTACCCGGCGGACGCCGCCGCCGTGCGCGAGGGTCTCGCCGGGCAGATCGGCTCGCCGGTCCGCTTCGTCGAGCAGATCGAGGCGATGTACGCCGCCGGCGCCCGCATCTTCGTCGAGGCCGGCCCGGGCCACGTGCTCACCGGACTGGTGGACGCGGTGCTCGGCGACCGCCCGCACCTGGTCGTCACCGTCGACGGCCGACCCGGGCAGGGCCTGCGTGCCCTGCTCACCGCCGCCGCCGAGCTGGCCTGCGCCGGAGTTCCCGTGCAGACCAGCTGGCTTTTCGCGGGTCGCGACGCCGGTGACCCGGCCGCGCCGGCGAGCAACCGCCCCATCTGGACCGTCGACGGCCAGGTGGTGCGCGACGGCAACGGACAGTGCCTGCCCGGCGGGATGACCCCCGCCCGGCGCATCGAGATCGGAGAAGTGACGATGACCGCAGCGCCGGGGCCCGAGGGCGTCCGCGACAGTCGCAGCGAGCTGGTCAGCGAGTTCCTGCGGACCAGCCGGGACCTCATCGCGACCCAGCGGGACGTGCTGCTGGCGTTCCTGGGCGGGGACGGTTCCGGTGGGCGGCTCGTGTGGCAGCCGGGGGAGACGCCGGCGCTGGCGCCCGTACCGGTCGCGGCGGCCGCCCCGATGGCCGCGCCGGTGTCCCCGGCGCCGGTGATGGCCTCCGCCGGCGTGCACTACCCGACGGTGGCCGAGACGGAGGCGGTGCTCGCTCCGCAGCCGGCGGTGGCGACACCCGGCATCGACGTCCAGGGCGCCGTGCTCTCCGTCATCAGCGAGCGCACGGGCTACCCGGAGGAGCTCATCGAGCTCGACCTGGACCTCGAGGCGGACCTGAGCGTCGACTCCATCAAGCGGGCCGAGGTGGCCGGCGAGGTCGCCAACCGGCTCGGCCTGGCGGTGGAGGGTGACGAGTCCGAGCTGGAGGACCTGGTCAAGGCCCGGACCGTCCGCGCGATGGTGGGCTGGCTCGACTCCAAGATCAACACGACGGCCCCGGTAGCGGCGGCCCCCGTCACCGCGGCGATCACGGCGCCTGCTGCGGCGGCTCCCGCGATCGACGTCCAGGCCGCGGTTCTCGCCGTCATCAGCGAGCGCACCGGTTACCCGGAGGAGCTCATCGAGCTCGACCTGGACCTCGAGGCCGATCTCAGCGTCGACTCCATCAAGCGCGCGGAGGTGGCCGGCGAGGTTGCCGACCGGCTGGGTCTCGCCGTCGAGGGCGACGAGTCCGAGCTGGAGGACCTGGTCAAGGCCCGGACCGTCCGCGCGATGGTGGGCTGGCTCGACACGAAGATCAACGCGTCTGCCGCCCCGGCGCAGGCTGTCGCGGCGTTAGAGGTCAGGGCCGAGGAGAGCGAGGCACCGCCCCGGCTGGGCATCGCGCCGCAGCGGCTCGTCGCCCGCCTCGAGCCCGCCACCCCGGCCGGGACGGCCGGAGCGGACCTGACCGGTTCCCGCTTTCTGATCACCGGTGGCGGGGCTGCCGGCGTACGGCTCGCCGAGCTGCTCAGCGAAGCCGGCGTGACCGCGGCGACCGGAACGCTCGCGGACGACCCGGCCGGCGCCGACGGCATCATCCTGCTCGACGGGCTCACCGAGGGCTCCGGCCCGCTGCTGCCGGACGGGTTCGGGTTCCTCAAGAACGCCCTCACCGGCGGGGCGCGCTGGGTCATCGCCGCCGGCCCCGAATCGGGCGACGCCCGGACGGACGGTCTGACCGGGCTGTTCCGCACGATCGCCCGGGAGTATCCGGAGACGGTCGCCCGCTACGTCGAGATGCCCGCGCAGACCTCCGCCGACGACCTCGCCGGTGCGCTGATGGAGGAGGTGCACGACGCCTCCACGGCGCCTGTCGTGTACCGCCGTGCGGAGGGCCGCCTCATCGGTCGGCTCACCGAGAGCGGCCTCGGGGTGCTCGCCGATGGCGGGGCGGGACCGGCCGGTGACGGCGTGGCCGAGGCCCGCGCGATCGGGCTCGACCAGGACGCGGTGGTGGTGCTGATCGGCGGGGCGCGGGGGATCACGCCGTGGTTCGCCCGTACGGTCGCCGCCGCCTCCCGCTGCCGGATCGAGCTGGTCGGGCGCACCCCGCTGCCGCAGACCGACGAGGACCCGGAGCTGGCCGCGGCCGGCGACAAGGCGGCGCTGCGGGCGGCGTTGGCCCGGCGCGGCATGCGCTCACCGGCCGACATCGACCGGGCGGCGTCGGCGATCCTCGCCGCCCGTGAGGTCAACGCGACCGTGGCGGAGCTGAGCGAGCTCGGCGCCGAGGTGCGCTACCACTCGCTCGACGTCCGCGACGACGAGGCGACCCGCCGGCTGATCAAGCGGATCCACGACGAGCACGGCCGCCTCGACGGCCTGGTCTACGCGGCCGGCATCATCGAGGACAAGCTCATCGGCGACAAGGACCCGGCCTCCTTCGAGCGGGTGTTCCGCACCAAGGTGGACGGCGCCCGGTCGGTGCTGGAGGCGCTCGACGCGTGCGGCGCCGCGCCGAAGTTCGTGGTGATGTTCGGCAGCATCGCGGCCGCGTACGGCAACCGTGGCCAGAGCGACTACGCCGCGGCCAACGACGCTCTCGACGCGATGGGCACCCGCTGGTCGCAGGCCACCGGGCGGCGCGCGCTGACCGTGCACTGGGGTCCGTGGGCGCCGGTCGGGCAGCACGGCGGCATGGTGACGCCGGAGCTGACCGCCGAGTACGCCCGCCGCGGCATCGGCCTCATCGACCCCGAGGAGGGCGCGATGAGCCTCCTGCGCGAACTCGCGTGGGGCGGCAACCCGTCGGTCGTGCTCACCGCGTCGGGCTGGTAGGCGCCGTGCAGCCGATCGCCATCGTGGGGATGGCGGCGATCTTCCCGGGCGCCGCCACCCTCGACCAGTACTGGCAGAACCTGGTCAACGGCAAGGACATGATCACCGATGTCCCCGAGGACCGCTTCGACGCGCTGTTCTACGACCCGGACAACGCGCACCGCCCCGACCGGCTCTACACGCGCCGCGGCGGGTTCCTCGACGACCAGGCCGTCTTCGAGCCGCTGAAGTTCGGCATCATGCCCAACTCGGTCGGCGACATCGAGCCGGACCAGCTCATCGCGCTCGAGGTGGCGGCGGCGGCGATCGCGGACGCGGGCGGCGCGCAGCGGCTGCCCGACGCCGACCGGATCGGCGTGATCCTGGGCCGCGGCGGCCTGCTCAACCCCGCCGCGTCCCGGTACGCCAACAAGGTGCGCATGGCCAGCCAGGTCATCAGCGTGCTCCGCGAGCTCATGCCGGACCTCGGTGAGGACCGTCTCGAGCTGCTGCGGGACCGCATCGACGAGCGGCTCGGCAAGCACCAGCCCGAGGGCACGATCGGGCTGGTGCCGAACCTGGCCGCGTCCCGGGTCGCGAACCGGCTGAACCTGCGCGGGCCGGCGTACACGATCGACGCGGCGTGCGCGTCCTCGCTGATCGCCGTCGACCAGGGCATGACCGAGCTGGACAACGGCCGGCTCGACGCGGTGCTGGCCGGCGGCGTGCACCACGTGCACGACATCAGCTTCTGGTCGGTGTTCAGCCAGCTGCAGGCGCTGAGCCGCAAGGGCGACATCCGCCCGTTCGACGCCGACGCGGACGGCGTGCTGATCGGCGAGGGCACCGGCATGGTGGTGCTCAAGCGGCTGGCCGACGCCGAGCGCGACGGCGACCGGGTGTACGGCGTCATCCGCGGCAGCGGTACCTCCAGCGACGGCCGCTCGGCGAGCATGTTCAACCCCGCCAGCTCCGGCCAGGTCCTGGCGATCCGGCGCGCCTGGGAGATGGCCGGGCTCGACCCGACCGCCCCGGACGCCCTGGGCCTGCTCGAGGCGCACGGCACGGCGACCCCGACCGGCGACGCGGCGGAGCTGACCTCCGTGGCCGAGGTGTTCGGGCCGTACGCCGGCGGCGAGAAGCCGGTCATCGGCTCGGTGAAGTCGATGATCGGCCACGCGATGCCGGCGGCCGGGGTGGCCGGCCTCATCAAGGCGACGCTCGCGGTGTACCACGGCGTCCTGCCGCCGACCCTGAACGTCACGAAGCCTCGCGCGGAGATGGCGAAGACCCGGTTCCAGCCGATCCCGGCGGCGCAGCCGTGGCGCAGCGAGGGACCGCGCCGGGCCGGCGTCAACGCGTTCGGCTTCGGCGGCGTCAATGCGCACGTCATCGTCGAGCAGTACGAGTCCGCCGCCGCCGTGACGGTCGCCGAGCCGGAGCGCATCCTCTGGCTCGCCGCCTCGTCCGTCGAGGAGATGGGCCGCCTGCTCGAGCGCCCCGATGTCCGCGACCTGGCCCGGCCCGGGACCGGTGGCCCGGTACGCCTCGGCCTCGTCGACCCCACCGACCAGCGCCTCGCCATCGCCCGCAAGATCGTGGCGCGCGGCGAGGCGTGGCGCGGCGGGCGCGACCTGTGGTTCACGCCGCGCCCGCTGCTCGGCCCGGGCGGCGGCAAGCTGGCGTTCGTGTTCCCCGGCGTGGAGGCGGAGTTCGCGCCGCGTACCGCCGACATCGCCGCCCACTTCGGGCTGCCGCACCGCGAGTGGACCGCCGAGGACCTCGGCAAGCACGGCTCCGGCCTGGTCGAGGTGGGCAAGCTGCTGGACACCGCGTTGCGGCGGATGAACGTACGCCCGGACGCGGTCGCCGGGCACAGCCTCGGGGAGTGGACCGCCGCGGCGGTCACCGGGCAGATGAGCACCCAGGGCGTCGACGCGTTCCTCGGCATCTTCGACGCCGACAGCGTGGAGGTCTCCGGGTACGCGTTCGCCGCGGTCAGCGCCCCGATGGAGACGGTGACGCCGCTGCTGGACGGCTACCCGGGCGTGGTCCTGTCGCACGACAACGCGCCCAACCAGTGCGTGGTGAACGGTCCCCGCGAGCAGGTGCAGCGCCTGGTCGACGACCTGCGTGCGCGGACGATCCTGTGTCAGCTGCTGCCGTTCCGGTCGGCGTTCCACACGCCGGTGTTCGCCGAGGGGCTGCAGGCGATCGGCGCGGCGCTGGGCCGCTGGGAGGTGCACCCGACCGAGGTGCCGGTGTGGTCGGGCACGATCTCCGCGCCGTTCCCGTCGGACCCGGACGAGGTCAATCAGCTCTTCATCCGCCACATGATCGAGCCGGTCCGGTTCCGCCGTACGGTCGGCGCGATGTACGACGCCGGCATCCGCGTGTTCCTGCAGGTGGGCGCCGGTCAGCTGGCCTCGCTGATCGACGACAACCTGCGCGACCGCGACCACCTCGCGATGCCGGTGAACGTGTCGCGCCGCGACGGCCTGGCCCAGCTGCGCCGGGTCGCCACGGCGTTGTGGGTGGACGGCGGCGACCCCGATCTCGACGTCCTGAACCCGGCACCCGCGCACCGGCCCGCGGCGAAGGTGAACGCGGTGGCCGAGCCGTCGGAGCGCAAGGGCCCGGCGGTCCGCCTCAACCTGGGCGGCCCGCTGGTGAAGCTCGGAGACGGCGCGGACCGGATCCTCGGGCTGGCCGACACCACAAAAGCGCCCGCGTCGGCGCAGCCCGCGCCCGCGCAGCCCGCGCCCGCGCAGCCCGCGTCCGCGCAGCTGGCGTCCGCGCAGCCGGCGCCCGTGCAGGGCAACGTCGAGGCGCACACCGCGGCGCTGTCCGCGCTGAGCAGGATGGCGGGCACGTCGAAGGCCGCGGCCGAGCTGGCCGCGCTGCTGCAGGAGACCGCCAGCGACGCGGTGACGGTCATGAAAGCGGGCGCCGCGCCCCCGGCGCAGCGACCGGTCATCCCGCGGCAGCAACCCGCACCGGTGCCCGCCGCGCCGGCGATCCCGCGGCAGCGAGCGGCGACGGCGCCGGCGGCGAGGCCGGTTGCGGCACCACCGCCGGTAACCGCTGGGCACGGATCGACGGTGTCAGCGAGGCCGGTAGCCGTACCGTCGAAGGAAGCGGAGGAAGTCCTCCTCAGAACGACCCTCGACGTCTCCGTGGAGACGATGCCCTACCTGCGGGACCACTGCTTCTTCGTGCAGCCGGACGACTGGCCGCGGGTGGAGGACCGCTGGCCGGTGGTGCCCGCGACGACCGTGGTGCAGCACATGATGGATGCCGCCGAGCGGGCGCTGCCCGGCCTCAAGGCCGTCACGGTGCGCGACGCGAAGTTCAACCGCTGGCTGATCGCGGCGCCGCCGCAGAAGGTCGACATCACGGTCAAGCGGTCCGGTGCGAACGCTGTCACCGTCATCTTCGGCGGGTACGCCCGCTCCACCGTGGAGATGGCGGCCGCCTACCCGGAGCCGGCCGAGAAGCCGTGGACGCAGGACCCGGCGACCGAGTTCCCGCCGACGGTCAGCGCCGAGCAGATGTACGCCGAGCGCCTCATGTTCCACGGTCCGCTGTTCCAGGGCGTCACCGACGTCCACGCGCTCGGCGACATGCACGTGCGCGGGATCGTCACCGCGCCGACGCCGCCCGGGGCGCTGCTCGACAACGCCCTGCAGCTCATCGGCAACTGGCTCATCACGACCCAGCCGTTCCGCACGGTGGCGCTGCCGGTCGGGCTGCGCCACGTCACGTTCCACGGGCCGCCGCCGGCGCCCGGCACGGCGTTCGACTGCGTCGCCCGGGTCCGCAAGATCACCGACGGTGAGCTCGTCGCCGACACCCAGCTGTCGGTGAACGGCCGGGTGTGGGCGCAGATCAACGGCGCCACCGACCGGCGGTTCGACAGCCACCCCACCGCGCGGGCCTGCGAGCGGTTCCCGGAGAAGTACCCGATGTCCCAGCGCCAGGACGGCGGCTGGACGGTCGTCTTCGACGCGTGGACCGACCTGGTCACCCGCGGCATGGCGGCGCGCGGCATCCTCGGCGGCGAGGCAGCGGTCGAGTACGAACGGATGCCCGGCGCGCGCCGCAACCAGTGGATGCTGGGCCGGATCGCCGCCAAGGACGCGGTGCGGTTCCGGCAGTGGGACGCCGGGCACACCGACGTCTACCCGATCGAGCTGACGGTGCGCAACGAGCCGAACGGCCGCCCGTACGTGCAGCTGCGACCGGGCCGCGGCCTGGTCGACTGCGCGGTGTCGATCGCGCACACCGGCGAGGCCGGCGTCGCGATCGCCGGCCCGGCGGGCGCGGAGGTGGGCATCGACGTGATCGAGATCGCCCCGCGCGAGGAGAGCACCTACCGGTACGCGCTCACCGACGCCGAACGCGCCCAGCTCACCGACGACCGCAGTTTCGCCCGGCTCTGGGCCGCGAAGGAGGCCGTCGGCAAGGCGCTCGGCACGGGGCTCGACGGCGCGCCCCGCCGCTTCGAGGTCTCGCTGGCCGCCGGCACGGTCACCGTCGGCGGCCGGGTCTTCCCGGTGGCCTGGCGGGAGATCGAGAACCCGCCGGAGCTGCCGCCGCGCCGATACGTCGTCGCCTGGACCACCACCGCACAGAAATAAGGAGCACCGCCATGCCCCTCGACCAGACCGCCACGATCCTCGCCGACGTCGCCGGGATGCTGCGTTCCGTGCTCGGCGACTTCGGCGACGACGCCGAGATCACCATGGACACCACCTTCCGCGACGACCTCGGCATGGAGAGCATCGACGTCGTCTCGCTGGCCGGGCGGCTGCAGGCCCGCTACGGCACCGCGGTCAACTTCGCGCTGTTCGTCTCGGGCCTGGACGTCGAGTCGGTGGGCGAGCTGCGCGTCGGCCAGCTCGTCGACTACATCGCCGACTCGCTCGCGAAGGTGCCGGCCACGTCATGAGCATGGTCCGGGCGAACGGGATCGCCCTGCACGTGGAGGAGGTGCCGCCGATCGGCGCCCACCGGGGCACGGTGGTGCTGATCCACGGCATGACCTCGGACAGCATGGCGAGCTGGTTCCTGACGCTGGCCCACCCGCTCTCCGAGGCCGGCATGCGGGTCCTGCTGTACGACCTGCGCGGTCACGGCCGCAGCGCCCGGCCGGAGTCCGGCTACCGGCTGGCCGACTTCGTCGACGATCTCGAGGCGCTGCTCGCGCACTGGGGCACCGACGGCCCGGTGTACCTGTTCGGCAACTCGTTCGGGGGCACGGTCGCGTTCGCGTACGCGGCCCGCCACCCGGCCGCGGTCGCCGGCATCGCCACGATCGAGTCGGCGCCGCCCACCGGGGAGTGGTTCGCCCGGATGGCGCGCCGGCTCGCCCGGGCCGCCGAGACGCTCGCGGACGCCGACGCGGTGGCCGCGAGCCGCCCGCTGGTGGCCCGGCGGATGCGTGCCGCGTCCGACCTGCTCGCCCAGACCAGCATCGGCGAGGAACTGCCGGCGAGTGACCTGCCCGACCCGGCGGCGCTCGCCACGATCGACTGTCCCGTCCTGTGCCTGTACGGCGGCGAATCGGCGGTCAAGGAGCTCGCGACCGCCACCGAGCGGCTGCTGCCGCAGTCGAAGCACGTCGTCGTCCCCGGCCAGAAGCACACCCTGCTCATCAAGGCTCCCGACCAGGTGCGCGCCGAGGTGCTGCCCTGGCTCGCCACCCACGTGCACTAGGAGGTCCGATGGACCGCGCCATCATCATCAGCAACGGCCGCTGTGGTTCCACCCTGCTCTCGGACCTGATCGTCGAGGAGCCGGAGACCTGCTCGGTCCAGGAGTTCTTCATGTCGGTGGCGCCGTGGAACCGGAGCACCGAGATCATCACCGGGCCGGCGTACTGGGACGTGCTCAGCGGCCCCAAGGAGGAGCTGTCGGTGCTGTTCCGCATCGGCGTGCCGCCCAAGGAGGTGCGTTACCCGGCGTCCGGCCGCTTCAACGACGACCTGGTCAACCTGCCGCGGATCCTGGCCATCACGCTCGCCAAGCTGACCGACGACCCGGATGAGCTGTTCGACCGGCTCGCCCCGCGGGTGCGCGCGTTCCCGACGCAGAGCGTGGGCGCGCACCACCAGGCGTTCCTCGACCTGCTCACCGAGCTGACCGGCAAGAAGCGCTGGGTGGAGCGCTCGGGCGGCTCCAGCCAGGTGACGACGTCGCTGCTGGAGAACTTCCCGACCGCGAAGATCGTGTACCTGACCCGGGACTGGGCGGCCACCGCGAAGTCGATGAGCCGGCACTCCTCGTTCCAGCTCGTGCAGCTGCGGGTCGAGGCGGTCGGACGGTACGGCGTGGACCCGCTCACCGCCGATCCCGCCGACGACATGCCGGAGGAGGTCCGCGCGTACCTGCCGGACCGGCTCACCGCCGAGTTCCTGCAGGAGCGCGGCCGGGACCCGAAGCGGTTCATGGGGCTGTGCGCGTTCATGAGCAGCCAGGCCGAGCAGGCGCTCGCCGATCACCCGCCGGCCCACCTGCACACCATGGCGTACGAGGCCCTGGTCGCGGACCCGGTGGGCGAGCTGACCGCCCTCGGCGCATTCCTCGGCTTCGCCGACCCGGCCGGCTGGGCGGTGTCGGTGGCCGACCGCGTCCGTAAGCCCGAACCAGTGGCGGTGCCGGCATGACTGCATTAGCCGGGTTAGCAGCTGTTCTGCTCGCGGTCTCACCCACCACGGTCGCGCAGGCCGACACCTTCGAGCTGCTGGGCAAGGCGGCGGCCGACGAGTGCTTCGCGGGCATCGGGCAGCCGTACCCGGCGGGGCCGCCGTGCGCCGAGGGCAAGCCGAAGGTCAACCAGGCGTACGTGTGGGGGCTGACCCGGGCCGGCCGGCAGGTCTGGTTCGGCACCGGCGCCAACACCCACTGCCTGACCAGCGGCACCAGCCTCGCCACGAGCGAGCCGGTGGTCAACGACAACTACGTCTGCGAGTACGGCGAGAGCCAGGTCGCCCGCACCCACCCGGCCGTGCCCGACGCGCTCGGCGACGTCCGCGCGCCGCAGGCGTGGCTGTACGACGCCACCACCGGCAGCCTCACCAACCGGTCCGGTGACATCACGGCCGCCTCCGACGTGGACGCCCGGCGGCTGCGCAGCACGCTCGGCCTGCGCGCGGCGGGCACGCTCAACGGTGTCGTGCTGTTCGCCGGGCCGAACCTGACCAGCACCCTCAACGTGTTCGCCTTCGACGCGGCCACGAAGCGCTACCTCGGCTCGCACACCTTCGCCCAGTACGGCAACGCCCGGACGTTCCTGGCCGCCGGGGGTTCCCTGTACCTCGGCGTGGGCATCGGCCCGGACGGCAGCCTCGGCGGGGCGGTGCTGCGCTGGCGCGGCAACCGGCTCACCCCGTTCCTCTTCGAACGGGTCGGCACGCTGCCCGCGCAGGCCGCCGACCTCGCCTACCAGGATGGCCGGCTGTACGCGACCACCTGGTCCACGGCCAAGCCCACCACGGACGCCCAGCTCGCCGGCGTGTGGCGCAGCCCGGAGCTGCCGCTGAACACCGGTGACACGGGCGCTTGGACCCAGGTGTGGAACGCCGGCAAGTACGAGACCGACCCGCTCATCAAGGGCACGTACGGCCTCGGCGGCGTCGCGGCGTACGGCGGCTGGGTGTACTGGGGCAGCATGCACGTGCCGCTCAAGGCCACCAAGGTGCACCAGACGACGTACCCGCAGACCACCCCGGAGGGGCAGCGCGCCCAGGTCCGCTTCACCCAGCGCGCGACGAGCATCTGGCGGGGACGGAACCTCGGCACCCCGCAGCAGGAGATCGAGCTGCTGTACGGCGAATCCGCCCTGCCCCGCTACACGCCCGAGACGGGCACCTGGGCTGCGGTCCCGACGGGCTGGACCGCGCGGTACGGCAGGTCCGGGTTCGGCAACACGTTCAACAACTACACGTGGCGGATGACCGTGGCCGGTGACCGCCTCTACGTCGGCACGATGGACTGGAGCTACCTCGTCCAGGACCTCGCCGAGGACGCGCCCCCCACCGACCCGGCCGGCTGGGGCGCCGACCTGTGGGCGTTCCCTTCCGCGGACGCCCCCGCCGAAGCCGTCGACACCCGCGGCCTCGGCAACTACCTCAATTACGGCGTCCGCACCATGGCCGCCGACGGGAACACCCTCTACCTCGGTATGGCGAACCCGATGAACCTGCGCACCGATCCCGCCGACTCCGTCCCCGAGGGCGGCTGGGAACTGAGAAGGCTCACGGTGCCCAACCCGTAACCCACGAACGTGGGTGGGTGGCGCTTCCCACGACGCCGCCCGCCCGCCCCATCCCCCGCGCCCCCGCGAACCCTTCGCGGCGGGCGCTCGCCGCGTCTCAGGAGGACGATTAAGTTGATCAATATAAGAAGACTTCTCGCCATAGGGTCGGTGGCCCTCGTGGCCGCCGGCTCGGCGATCTCGCCGGCGGCCGCCGCGCCGACCCGGCCCGAGTACAAGTTCAACCTGCTCGCCAAGGCCAAGCCCGACGAGTGCTTCAACGGCGTCGGCCAGCCCTACCCGGCCGGGCCGCCCTGCTCCACCGGCAAACCCAAGGTCAACCAGGCCTACGTCTGGGGCCTCACCCAGGTCGAGCAGACCCTCTGGTACGGCACCGGCGCCAACGTGCACTGCCTGGTCAGCGGCGCCACCCTCGACTACGTCAAGCCCACCGCCAACGACAACTGGACCTGCGAGTACGGCGAGAGCCAGGCGTCCAAGGACGACGAGGCGATCCCCGACTACCTCGGCGACATGCGCGCCCCCGAGGTGTGGACGTACGACCTCACCACCCGCCTCGCCGTCAACAAGAGCGCCGAGATCCGCGCCAAGGGCCCCGACGACGCCCTCCGGCTGTCCCACACCCTCGGCCTGCGCGCCGCCGGCCACATGGGCAACGTCGTGCTCCTCGGCGGCCCGGCGCTCGAGAACACGCTCAACATGTTCGCGTTCGACGCCACCACCCAGGAGTACCTCGGCTCGATCAACTTCCCGGACTACGGCAACATCCGGACGTTCCTCGTCGCCGACGACGCCCTCTACCTCGGCGTCGGCATCGGCCGCAACGGCTCCGCCGGTGGCGCGGTCTGGCGCTGGAACGGCGACACGACCCGGCCGTTCGACTTCACCACCGTCGCCGCCCTGCCCGTGCAGGCCGCCGACCTCACCGTCTACGACGGCCGCATCGCCGCCACCAGCTGGCCCGCCGAGCAGCCCACCAGCCAGGCGATGCTCGCCGGCCTCTGGGTCAGCCCCAAGCTCGCCGACGGCCTGCCCGGCCTCAACGACGAGGACAAGACCGGCTGGAAGCAGATCTGGAACGCCCGCCAGTACGAGCCGGACCGCGTCGTCTCCGCCACGTACGGCGGCGGCGGCATCGCCGCGTTCGACGGGTACGTCTACTGGGGCACCATGCACGTGCCGATGAAGAGCAGCACCGTGCACGCCACCGTCTACCCGCCCACCACCGACCAGCAGGCCAAGGACCAGGCCGTCAAGACCCAGCGCGCGATCAGCATCTGGCGCGCCAAGGACATCGGCCTGCCCACCCAGAAGGTCGAACTCGTGTACGGCGAGAAGACCCTCCCCGCCTGGGATCCGGCAACCTCCACCTGGTCGGACAAGACCACCAACTTCACGCCCCTGTACGGCAAGTCCGGCTTCGGCTACCTCTTCAACAACTACACGTGGCGCATGACCGTGGTCGACAACAAGCTCTTCGTCGGCACCATGGACTGGAGCTACCTCGTCAAGGACCTGCTGTCCGGCGCCGCCCCGCAGGCCCCGGTCAACAAGCGGGCCAAGAAGGCGCTCGCCGACCCGGACAACTGGCACATGCCGCTGATCAGCCCGTCGAACTTCGGCGGCGACCTCTACATGTTCCCGAACTCCAGCTCGCCCGCCCAGGCCGTCAACACGCGCGGCCTCGGCAACTACCTCAACTACGGGATCCGCAACATGGTCCCCAACGGCAAGGGCGGGCTCTACCTGGGCATGGCCAACCCGATGAACCTGCGTACGGACAAGCGCGACAGCAAGCCCGAGGGCGGCTGGGAACTCATCGAGATGACCAAGCGCTGAACCGTCTCCACAGTGCTGGGCGGGCCACCAGGCCCGCCCAGCCGCACTTCTGACCGCGCCCGTACGTTCCTCGAACATCGACGGAGAACGGTGACGACATGAAGAGACTGGCCGCCTTTTCCGTGGCGATCCTCGCCCTCCTCCTCGCCGGCTGCACCCGGCAGTCGTCACCGCAACCGCGGGTCTCCGAACCACCCGTCGGAAAGTCCAGCGGCACCATCACCGTCGACGGCCGGCAACGCACCTACCTGCTGTACCGGCCCGCCGCCGCCCGCGCCGGCGCGCCCCTCGTCGTCGTCCTGCACGGCGCCGTCGGCACCGGACGCCAGGCCGAGCAGGCGTACGGCTGGGACGCCGAGGCCGACAAAGGTGGCTTCCTGGTCGCGTACCCCGACGGGGTGAACCGCACCTGGAACGTCAGCTCCGACTGCTGCGGCGTAGCGGCCCGCGACAAGGTCGACGACGTCGGCTTCATCACCCGGCTCGTCTCCACACTCCCCGCAGACCCCGAACGCATCTACGCCACCGGCATCTCCAACGGCGCGATGTTCGCCTACCGCCTCGCCTGCGACACCGACATCTTCGCCGCCATCGGCCCCGTCGCCGGCACAATGATCAACGACTGCCCCGCACCGAAACCGCTCTCGATCATCCACATCCACGGCGACAAGGACCCCACCATCCCGTACGCCGGAGGCCCAGGCCGCCGCAGCAACGACGGCAAGGGACGCCTCCCCGTGAAGATCGACGGCCCCTCGGTGCCCTCGCTCATCGAGACGTGGCGCAAGACCGACAACTGCGCGCCCCCGGCAACCACCAAAGAGGGCGCAGTCACGACGTCGACATCGACCTGCCCGGACGGCCGCGCGGTCGACCTGATCACGGTCGCCGGCGCAGGCCACCAATGGCCCGGCTCTCGCCCGACCCCGGTCGCCGAGCGCATCTTCCACCTCGACCCACCCTCCACGGCGATCGATGCGACCCCGACCATCTGGCAGTTCCTCAACGCCCACCCCAAGCATTGACATCGAGCTGTAGGTGCGCAGTAATGTACCTACATGCAGACATCCGAAACGGGTGATCCGCGTGCGGTCGAGGCACGGCGTCTGCGCGCGGAAACCCGGATCTCCCTGGCTCAGCTCCGCAAACACTTCGGCGTCAGCCGCGACACCATGGCGGCCTGGCTCTGGAACGAACCCACCCCGGAATGGACCCGCCGGCCCAACGCCAAGGACGACCTTCGCGACCGGGCCGTCGACCTCCGGCATGCCGGATACACCGTCCCGGAGATCGCCGCCGAGCTGAACGTCTCCAAGTCCACGGCGTACCTCTGGGTGCGGCACCTGCCCCTCGACGAGACCAGCGAACGTGCACACGAGCGCCGCAGCGAACACTCCCGGCGCATCGCCGAGACCCGCTGGGAACCCCTCCGGCAGAAACGCGACGCCGACCGCGCA
Organism: Nucisporomicrobium flavum; assembly: GCF_016464385.1. Classification (GTDB taxonomy): domain Bacteria; phylum Actinomycetota; class Actinomycetes; order Mycobacteriales; family Micromonosporaceae; genus Actinoplanes; species Actinoplanes flavus_A. Next base: position 540,177 of record NZ_JADMLH010000002.1, read on the forward strand.
GCCACCAATGAAGCCGAAGCCGCCTGGGTCGGCGCGCTGTCCGACCGGGAGGTGCGCCTCCTCGGCGCTGTCGCCTACTGGTGCGAGGGCGCCAAGTCCAAGCCGTGGGAGCCGAACCGGTGTCGCGTCACTTTCATCAACAGTGACCCCGCGCTCATCCTGCTGTTCATCCGGTTCGTCGAGTCCTTCGGGCAGGATCGTGACGCCTTGAGATACCGCGTCAGCATCCATGAATCCGCCGACGCGGAGGCGGCGGGTCGATGGTGGGCCGCGGTGGTCGGTGTGCCCTTCGCGATTTTCCGCCGACCCACTCTGAAGACGCACAATCCGTCCACGGTCCGGTACAACGTCGGGGATCCTTATCGAGGGTGCCTCGTGGTGGATGTGCCGAGGTCACGCCAGCTCTACTGGAGGATCGAGGGCATGATGCGAGGCGTCGCGTCCGCGACCGAGCTCGGGGGAGACGCTACTATGTAGCCCGCGAACATGACCTCTAGCGTTATGTCCGCTTTGCCCTCCCGGGTCGTCTAAGGGCAGGACATCATACTTTGGCTATGATTATAGGGGTTCGAATCCTCTCCCGGGAGCTCTTCATCCGCGGCTGAGTTGGCGCCGCGTCTCTGAACCGCCACACTGCGAACAATGGAGTCCCGCGTGAGCCAGGCCCCGAGCCGCACCGTCGTCGTCCTCGCCGCCGGTGAAGGCAAGCGGATGAAGTCCGCGACGCCCAAGATGCTGCACTCGCTGCTCGGCCGCACCCTGCTCGGTCACGTCCTGCACGCCGCCGACGCCGCGCACGCCTCCCGCACGGTCGTGGTCGTCGGGCACAAGGCCGACCAGGTGCGCGCGCACCTCGCCGAGATCGCGCCCGGCGCGACGCCGGTGCTGCAGGCCGAGCAGAACGGCACCGGGCACGCCGTACGCATCGCGCTGGACGCGATCCCGGAGGCGGCCGGCACCGTGGTGGTTTTGAACGCCGACGTGCCGCTGCTGCGCCCGGAAACCGTGGAGGCCCTGGTCGCCGCGCATGAGTCGGCCCGTACGGGTGCGACCGTGCTGGCCGCCGAGGTGGCGGACCCGACCGGTCTGGGCCGGATCGTGCGCGACGCCGAGGGCAACCTCGAGCGGATCGTGGAGGAGCGGGACGCCTCGCCGGAGGTCCGGGCGATCCGCGAGATCAACGCGGGCATCTACGTGTTCGACGCCACGCTGCTGCGCGAGGCGCTCGGCAAGCTGTCCACCGACAACGACCAGGGCGAGGAATACCTGACCGACGTGTTCGGCATTCTCGCGTCGGTCGGTCACCCGGTCGGCGTGTACGTGGCCGCCGACGCGCAGGAGACGCTCGGCTGCAACGACCGGGCCGAGCTGGCCCGTCTCCGGGCGCTGCTGCGCGACCGGGTGAACACGGCGTGGATGCGTTCCGGGGTGTCGATCCTGGACCCGGCGACCACGTGGATCGACGTGACCGTGACGCTCGAGCCGGACGCGGTCGTGGACCAGAATTCCCAGCTGCAGGGCTCCACCACGGTGGCGACGGGCGCGGTGATCGGCCCGGACACGACCTTGATCGACACGGTGGTCGCGGAGGGCGCGACGGTGTTGCGGACGCAGTCCGTCGGCGCGCAGATCGGGCCGGACGCGACCGTGGGCCCGTATTCGTACCTGCGTCCCGGCACGCGGCTGGGCCGTAAGGCGAAGGTGGGCGGCTTCGTCGAGACCAAGAACGCCGAGCTGGGCGCCGGTGCCAAGGTGCCGCACCTCTCGTACGTGGGTGACGCCACGATCGGCCCGAAGTCGAACATCGGGGCGGGAACGATCTTCGCCAACTACGACGGCGTCAACAAGCACCACACGACCGTGGGTGAGGCGGCGTTCGTGGGCAGCGACACCGTGCTGATCGCCCCGGTGGAGATCGGCCCGGGCGCGTACGTGGCCGCGGGCAGCGCGGTCGCCAAGGACGTACCGGCGGGCAGCCTGGGGGTGACCCGCGCGCAGCAGCGCAACATCGACGGGTGGACGGCCCGCAAGCGGCCGGGGACGGTGTCGGCGGAGGCCGCGGAGGCCGCCGAGCAGAAGGTGGCGGCCGAGCGGCCGGCCTCGCCGGACCCGACCGCGTAGCGGCGCCGCGCCCGCCGGCCGAGCGCGTCCCGTGTTCCTGTCGCGTTGCGCTTCCGTGCCGTGCGGGCCTCGGACAGCTGACAGGTGGTCGGCGGCGGCGCAAGCTGGGGTGAGCCATCCCACGACCCGGATCCGGCACGTGGTGTCCGGCCCCGGGCAGGTAATACTTCAGGTGACAACCCCTCGATCGCACGGGAGCGGACGGGCCCATGGGCAGCATCGTCGCCGAGAACCGTAAGAGTCTGATGCTTTTCTCCGGGCGCGGTTTCCCGGAGCTGGCGGAGGAGATCGGCCAGGTGCTCGGCGTCGCCCCGACGCCGTCGGACTCCTACGAGTTCGCCAACGGCGAGATCTTCGTCCGGTTCAAGGATTCCGTACGCGGGTCCGACGCGTTCGTCGTGCAGTCGGTCACCGAGGGCGTCAACCGGTGGGTCATGGAGACGCTGATCATGGTCGACGCGTTGAAGCGCGGGTCGGCGAAGCGGATCACCGTGGTGCTGCCGTTCTACCCGTACTCGCGGCAGGACAAGAAGCACCGCGGCCGCGAGCCGATCTCGGCGCGCCTGGTCGCCGACCTGCTGAAGACCGCGGGCGCCAACCGGATCCTCACCGTCGACCTGCACACCGCGCAGATCCAGGGCTTCTTCGACGGGCCGGTGGACCACCTCTTCGCGATGGACATCCTGGCCGAGCACGTCGAGCGCAAGTTCGAGGGCCGCCCGATGACGGTCGTGGCCCCCGACTCGGGCCGCGTACGGGTGGCCGAGCGCTGGACGGACCGGCTGGGCGGCTGCCCGCTGGCGTTCATCCACAAGACCCGCGACCCGATGAAGCCCAACCAGGTCGTCGCCAACCGCGTCGTCGGCGAGGTCGAGGGCCGGGTCTGCCTGCTGGTCGACGACATGATCGACACGGGCGGCACGATCACCAAGGCCGCCGACATCCTCTTCGACTCCGGCGCCGCCGACGTGGTCGTGGCCTCGACGCACGCGCTGCTGTCCGACCCGGCGACGGAGAAGCTGAAGAACAGCCGCATCTCCGAACTGGTGGTGACGAACACCCTGCCGCTGCCGCCGGAGAAGCGCCTGGACAAGATCACCGTGCTCTCGATCGCGCCGCTGCTGGCCCGCGCGATCCGCGAGGTCTTCGACGACGGCTCGGTGACCACCCTGTTCGGCGGCCTCAGCTGACCCGCGGCGGCGACTAGCCGGGCGGCCGACCGACTCGCGGCGGTGACTAGCCGGGCGGCTGGGCGGCCGACCGACTCGCGGCGGTGACTAGCCGGGCGGCTGGGCGGCCGACCGACTCGCGGCGGCGACTAGCCGGCGGGCTGGGCGGCCGACGGACCCGCGGCACCGCGGCGGCTCACCGCCGTTCCACCCGGCCGCCGGGCGAGCCGGCGGCCGGTCCGGCAAGCGGCCGCCACTTAGCCAGGGGCGCGGCCAGCTGCTCGGCCTGCCTGCCACTCAGTCAGGGCGCGGCCAGCTGCTCGGCCTGCCGCTCGGCCAGGGCGAGGCCAGCTGCTCGGCCCGCCGCTCGGCCAGGGCGAGGCCAGCTGCTCGGCCTGCCACTCGGCTGGCCGCGGCTCGCGGTTCCGTTTGGCCCGCCACCCAGCCCGGCCCGCTGCTCCCCGCGGCCCGCGGCTCGGCCACCCCGCCCTGCCCGGTCGACGCGCTGTAACCATTTAGCGGCTTTCCGCTGTGGTTTGCGGGGCGCAAGGTGCATCCGACGGGTGAAGTTTTCGCAGGGAGGGGCAGCAGCCGGGACCCGCCGGTTTGAGCGTGGCGCGAGCAGGTAAGCTGGTGCGGTTGCCACGGCGAGGGTGCCCCGCGGTCTGCTGCAGGTGTTGCGCAGTCCGCTCGAGGCACCGTGATCGACGCGGTGCTCCGGGCCTGTGCCCAGTGCGCCCCTTGCCGAGCACTGAGCACCACCATTCGGTTCCCGCCGATGATCCGCCCGCAGCCCGCCGACTTAGACGCAGCCCGATTCAGAGTTTCAGGAGTTTCCCCGTGTCCGAGGTAAAGATCAGCGCCGAGCCCCGTACCGAGTTCGGCAAGGGTGGTGCCCGTCGCACGCGCCGGGCCGGCCTGGTGCCTGCCGTGCTGTACGGCCACGGTGAGAAGCCGCAGCACATCGCGCTGCCGGCCCGCGAGTTCGCCGCCGCCATCCGGCACGGTGGCCTCAACCAGGTTTTCACGATCGACATCGCCGGCGGGTCGGGTGCCACGCTGGCCCTGCCGAAGGCGATCCAGCGCGACCCGATCAAGGACACGTACGAGCACGTGGACCTGATCATCGTGAAGCGCGGCGAGAAGGTCCAGGTCGACGTCCCCGTGACGCTGGTCGGCGACGCCGCGAAGAACACGCTCGTGGTGAGCGAGAGCACGACCCTGTCGGTGACGGCCGAGGCGCTGCACGTGCCGGCCGCCCTGGAGGTTTCGATCGAGGGCCTCGAGGCCGGCGCGCAGGTCACCGCCGCCGACGTGACCCTGCCGGCGGGCACTGAGCTGGCCGTGGAGCCGGATTACCTCATCGCGATGGTCTCGCAGGCGCAGACCGCCGCGCAGATGGAGGGCGACTCCGGCGAGAGCACCGAGGCCGCCGCCGGCGAGAGCGCCGAGGCGACCGAGGAAGCCGCCGGCTGACGCAGCCGGAGCAAGCACCCGACAGGGAAAGTGCCGCCCGGCACTTTCCCTGTTTTGTCGTGTGGAGGGAAATGCAATGACCGAGGACGCGCCGTGGCTGGTGGTCGGCCTGGGCAACCCGGGCCGGGAGTACGCGGGGAACCGGCACAACGTGGGTTTCATGGTGGCCGAGCTGCTCGCGTCCCGGATCGGCGCGAAGGTGGGGCGGCACAAGCGTGCGGTGGCCGAGGTGGGGGAGGGCCGGCTCGGGTTCGGCGGTCCGAAGCTGATCCTGGTGAAGCCGCTGACGTACATGAACCTGTCGGGCGCCCCGGTGTCGGCGCTGGCGCAGTTCTTCAAGGTGCCGGTGGAGAACGTGGTGGCCGTGCACGACGAGCTGGACGTCCCGTACGGGCAGGTGCGGGTGAAGCGCGGCGGCGGTGAGGGCGGTCACAACGGACTGCGCTCGATGTCGAAGTCGCTGGGCACCAAGGAGTACGCGCGGGTCCGGTTCGGTATCGGGCGGCCGCCGGGGCGGCAGGATCCGGCGGATTTCGTGCTGTCCGATTTTTCCGCCGTGGAGCGCAAGGAGCTGGACTTCCTCGTCGACCGGGCCGCCGATGTGGTGGAAGCGGTCGTGCTGGAGGGCGTCGAGTGGGCGCAGAACAAGTACCACGGAAATTAGGCGAATACCACGCGAACCAAGGCGCTGTCCGGCGAACGCATAGATCGTTTGGACCGTTTTGTCCGTCTATCGGTCCCGTGACGCCGCCACCCTTTGGTCCGTTGTCCACGTAGCGCGCCGAAACGCGACGCGCTCTCGGAGCACGCCGGACGACGCGCCCCGGGAGCACGCCGAAACGCGACGCGCTCACGGAGCACGCCTGATCGGCCGCGCTCCCAGAGCACGCCAGATCGGCCGCGCTCCCAGAGCACGCCGAAAGGCGACGCACGCCGTAAAGCGCGCTCCGGGAGCACGCCGTAAAGCGCGCTCTGCGAGCACGCCGAGAAGCGCGCTCTGCGAGCACGCCGAGAAGCGCGCTCCAGGGCACGCCGAACCGGGACGCGCTCTGGGGCACGCCGAACCGGGACGCGCTCTCAGGGCGCGCCGGAACCGCGACGCGCTCTCAGAGCACGCCGGAATGGGCGCGCTCGCGGAGCGCGCAGCATCGGCGCGCACGTGACACGGGAGCGCGCCGCCGCGGCGCGCGGGAATCGACGGCGTGGGGGAGGTTCGGGTGACACAGGACCTGTCCAGGAGCCATGAGGCGACGCTGGACGAACCGACGGTGACCCTGCCGACCATTCAGCGGGGCAGCGGTGCGGAGGCGCGGACGGATGCCGTCCGCAGCGATCCGCCGGAGAATCACGGCCCGGCGAATCATCCGCCGGGCAACCATGGCCCACGTCCGCATCGTCCGTCGCCGTACCGGGAGCGCGGGCGTAACAGCAAGATCCCGTCGCCGGCGCGGCCCGCCGGGGACGAGGATGCCGGCGACCTCGGTGCGCCGCCGCCTGCCGGGGACGGCCGGGACAATGCGCCGCCGCTGGCCGGCGATGGTGGGCAGGTCGCGAGCGGGCGGGCCCGCAATCAGGCGATGGACCGGCTCTGGTCGGCCCGGCCGAACCGGTCGGCTGCCACGCGCCCCGCGACGCGGCCCTTCGTCCGGGTGCCCGGTCGGCACGCGGCGATGTCGCGGCGGCAGCGCTGGGAGCGACGGTACGTCCGCATGCTCGTCGTCGGCGATCTGACGGCCGGGGTGGCCGCGGGCGCGGTGACGTTCGGGCTGCGCTTCGGCGACGAGGTGACCACGTACAACCGGTGGTATCTGCTGTTGTCGGCGCTGCTGCCGGTGGCGTTGCTCGCCGTGCTGGTGGTCAGCCGGGCGTACGAGCGCCGGTTCCTGTTCGTGGGCACCGACGAGTATCAGCGGGTGCTGCGCGGCGGGGTCGGGTTGATCGCGAGCGCGGCCGTCGTCTCGTACGCGCTGGAACTTGATCTTGCCCGTTCCTACGTGCTGGCGGCGCTGCCGACGGCGATCGGCACCGCCGTGGTGTTGCGGTTCGCGATGCGTAAGCGGCTGCACATCGAGCGGGCGCGGGGGGAGAGCCTGCGCCGGGTGCTGGTGGTGGGGCACGAGCTGTCCGTCATCGGGATCACCCGCCAGCTGCGCCGGGAGCGGTACCACGGCCTCGAGGTGGTCGGTGCGTGCCTGCCGCCGGACCACGACGGCGTGGTGGACTTGCCCGTGTACGGCACCTTTGACGACGTGGCCAACGCCGTGGACGCCGCCGATGCGGACACCGTCGTGGTGCTGAGCTGCCCTGAGCTGGACGGTGTCGCGCTCCGGCGGCTGGCGTGGCGGTTGGAACGCGACGAGGTCGACCTGATCGTGGCGAGCGCGCTGATCGACGTCGCGGGGGCGCGGACCACGATCCGGCCCTTCGACGGCCTGCCGATGCTGCACGTCGAGCATCCGCGGCTGCACGGCGGCGCGCGCGTCGTGAAAGATCTCTTCGACCGGCTCGGCGCCCTGATCCTGCTGGTCGTGTTCGGTCCGGTGCTGTTAACCGTCGCACTCTGCGTCCGATTGACCTCGCGCGGGCCGGTACTCTTTCGGCAGGTACGGGTCGGGCGTGACGGGTCCGAGTTCCGCATCTTCAAGTTCCGCAGCATGTACGTCGACGCCGAGGCCCGGCTCGCCGAGCTCAAGCACCTCAACGAGCACGACGGTGTGCTCTTCAAAATCCGCGACGACCCGCGCGTCACCCCGGTCGGCCGGTGGCTGCGGCGGCTCTCGCTGGACGAGCTCCCGCAGCTGCTCAACGTCGTGCTGGGGCAGATGTCGCTGGTCGGCCCGCGACCGCCGCTGCCGTCGGAGGTCGCCGCCTACGCCGACGACGTGCGGCGCCGGCTGGCGGTCAAACCAGGCATGACCGGCCTCTGGCAGGTTTCCGGACGCTCGGACCTGCCGTGGGAGGAAGCGGTCAGGCTGGACCTGCGCTATGTGGAGAACTGGTCGCTGAGCTTGGATCTGGTGATCCTTTTGCGGACCATGACCGCGGTGCTCCGGTCCTCGGGCGCGTACTGAATCCAAGGGAGAACGATGAGCGAGCAGACAGGGACGTCGGCGCGCATAGCGGGACAGCGTGAGCCCGAGGCCGGCGGCACGCCGCCGGTCAACGACTCCGCCTTCGCGCGCTGGCTGGCCGACCGCGCCGGCCAGGTGCTGCTCCAGGTCCGCGAGGACATGGGGTACGCCGACGGCAAGGCGCTCAAGGCCGCCGGGGACAAGGCCGCGCACGACCTGTTGCGTACCGAGCTCGCCCGCTGGCGCCCTGCCGACGCGGTGCTGTCGGAGGAGGACGACCAGTCCCGGGTGGCGTGGCAGGACGGCGAGCCGTCGTCGATCCGCCCCGACCGCCTGAGCGCCTCGCGGGTCTGGATCGTCGACCCGCTCGACGGCACGCGGGAGTTCTCCGAGGAGGGGCGCACCGACTGGGCCGTGCACGTGGCGCTGTGGACGGCCGACTGTTCCAGCCCCAGCTGCCTCGCCGCCGGGGCCGTCGCGATGCCGGCCCGGCACCGGACGCTCGCGACCGACAAGGCTCCGGCGTACCCGCCGCTTCCCCTGGAGGCCGCCACCGGTGGCCAGATCCGGATCGCGGCGAGCCGGACCCGGCCGCCGGCCTTCGTGACCGCGCTCGCCGAGGACCTGGGCGCCGAGCTGGTGCCGATGGGCTCGGCCGGCGTGAAGATCGCCGCGGTCATCAACGGGGAGGCCGACGCGTACGTGCACGCCGGCGGCCAGTACGAGTGGGACAGCGCCGCCCCGGTCGCTGTGGCGTCGGCCACTGGACTGCACGCTTCCCGAATCGATGGAAGTGAGTTGGAATACAACCGGGCCGATCCCAAACTGCCGGATCTCGTGGTCTGCCGCAAGGATCTCGCTCCTCGGTTGCTTGCAGCGTTGCAGCGTCACCTCCCGCTACCCTGACCCTCTGCACCTGCTCCCGCTACGGACGTCGACCGCGGGCGAGAGCCAACACCGAAAGGTCTGCCGATCCTGTGAGCCAGGCGAAGCCCTATCGCGTATCGCATCTCGACGCGCTCGAGGCCGAGAGCATCTTCGTGATGCGTGAGGTCATGGCCGAATTCGAACGCCCCGTGCTGCTGTTCTCCGGCGGCAAGGACTCCATCGTGATGCTGCGGCTGGCCGAGAAGGCGTTCGCGCCGGCCCGCGTCCCGTTCCCGGTCATGCACGTCGACACCGGCCACAACTTCCCCGAGGTCCTGGACTATCGCGACGCCCGCGTCGGCGAGCTCGGCCTCAACCTCGTGGTCGCCAGCGTGCAGGAGGCCATCGACTCGGGCCTGGTGCGGGAGCTGCCCGACGGCACGCGCAACCGCATCCAGACCCCGGTGCTGCTCGCGGCGGTGGAGAAGTACCGCTTCGACGCCCTCTTCGGCGGTGCCCGCCGCGACGAGGAGAAGGCCCGCGCCAAGGAGCGGATGTTCAGCTTCCGCGACGAGTTCGGCCAGTGGGACCCGAAGAACCAGCGCCCCGAGCTGTGGTCGCTCTACAACGGCCGGCACCACCCGGGCGAGTCCATCCGCGTCTTCCCGCTCTCCAACTGGACCGAGCTGGACGTGTGGCACTACATCGCCAAGGAAGAGATCGCCCTGCCGAGCATCTACTACGCGCACGACCGCGAGGTCGTCGAGCGCGACGGGATGTTCTACGCGGTCAACGAGTTCATCGTGCCCCGCGACGGCGAGACGGTGCAGACCCGCCGCGTGCGCTACCGCACGGTCGGTGACGCGTCGCAGACCGCCGCGGTGCTCTCCGACGCCGACACCGTCGAGAAGGTCATCGACGAGGTGGCCGCCACCCGCATCACCGAGCGCGGCGCCACCCGCGGCGACGACAAGGTCAGCGAGGCGGCGATGGAAGACCGCAAGCGAGAGGGTTACTTCTGATGAGTCAGGCAGTGCTGGAGACCGAGGCAGCAGCTGCCCGGAACATGGACCTGCTGCGGTTCGCCACCGCCGGCAGCGTCGACGACGGCAAGTCCACCCTGATCGGGCGCCTGCTGTACGACACCAAAACGATCTTCGCGGACCAGCTCGAGGCGGTCGAGGCGGCGAGCGCGTCGCGCGGTGACGAGTACACCAACCTCGCGCTGCTCACCGACGGCCTGCGCGCCGAGCGGGAGCAGGGCATCACGATCGACGTGGCGTACCGCTACTTCGCGACGCCGCGGCGCAAGTTCATCATCGCCGACACCCCCGGGCACATCCAGTACACGCGCAACATGGTCACCGGCGCCTCCACCGCCGACCTCGCGCTGATCCTGGTCGACGCCCGCAAGGGCCTGGTGGAGCAGTCCCGCCGGCACGCGTTCCTGACGTCGCTGCTGCGGGTGCCGCACCTGGTGCTGTGCGTCAACAAGATGGACCTCGTCGGCTGGGACAAGGACGTCTACGACCGCATCGCCGACGAGTTCACCTCGTTCGCCGCGAAGCTCGACATCACCGACCTGACGATCATCCCGATCTCCGCGCTGGAGGGCGACAACATCGCCTCCCGCTCCGAGAAGAGCCCCTGGTACGAGGGCCCGTCGCTGCTGCACCACCTCGAGCACGTGCACATCGCCTCGGACCGCAACCTGGTCGACGTCCGGTTCCCGGTGCAGTACGTGATCCGTCCCCAGTCGACCACGGTGACCGACTACCGCGGGTACGCCGGTCAGGTCGCCTCGGGCGTGCTCAAGCCCGGCGACGACGTGATGGTGCTGCCCTCGGGCATGACCAGCAAGATCGCTGCCATCGACACCGCGGACGGCCCGGTCGACGAGGCGTTCCCGCCGATGTCGGTGACGGTCCGGCTGACCGACGAGATCGACATCTCGCGCGGTGACCTGATCTGCCGCCCGCACAACGCCCCGGCGGTCGCCCAGGACATCGAGGCGATGATCTGCTGGATGGACGAGACGGCCCCGCTGCGCGTCGGCGGCAAGTACACGATCAAGCACACCACGCGCACGGCCCGCACGGTGGTCCGCGGACTGCAGTACAAGCTCGACGTGAACACCCTGCACCGCGACGAGGACGCCGGGCAGCTCGGGCTGAACGAGATCGGCCGCGTCAAGCTGCGCACGACGGTGCCGCTGCTCGCCGACGAGTACCGCCGCAACCGCACCACGGGCGGCTTCATCCTCATCGACGAATCGACCAACCGTACGGTCGGCGCCGGCATGATCATCGAGGCCGGCTGACCGCTCAGCCGCAGACAGGGCTCGCCCGGTAGGCCGGGCGGGCCCTGCGCGTTTTGAGGTCGCCCTGCGAGACGGCGGCGGGCGGGCCCTGCGTGCGGGGCCGTTCTGTGGGACGGCCCCGGCCGGGTGGCGCGCCGGTGACCATGGGCGGGCTACGGTAAGCCCGACGGACCCGCGCGGGCGGGCTACGGTAAGCCCGACGGACCCGCGCGGGCGGGCTACGGTAAGCCCGACGGACCCGCGCGGGCGGGCTACGGTAAGCCCGACGGACCCGCGCGGGCGGGCTACGGTAAGCCCGACGGACCCGCGCGGGCGGGCTACGGTAAGCCCGACGGACCCGCGCGGGCGGGCTACGGTAAGCCCGACGGACCCGCGCGGGCGGGCTACGGTAAGCCCGACGGACCCGCGCGGGCGGGCTACGGTAAGCCCGACGGACCCGCACGGGCGGGCGACGGTCGATCGTCGATGAGGGGGCGAGGCGGGTGCCGCCGGGCTTGAAGGACGTGGCCGCGCGCGCCGGTGTGTCCATCAAGACCGTGTCGAACGTGGTCAACGGGTACGTGCACGTGTCGCCCGGGACGCGGGCGCGGGTGCAGCAGGCCATCGACGCCCTCGGGTACATCCCCAACGTCGCCGCGCGCCAGTTGCGCAGCGGGCGGTCCGGGGTGATCGCGCTGGCCGTGCCCGAGCTGCAGTCGCCGTACTTCGCGGAGCTGGCCGGGCTGATCGTGCAGGCCGCCGAGCGGCGCTCCTGGACCGTGCTGATCGACCAGACCGACGGCCACGCCGACCGGGAACGCAACCTGGTCGCCGGGCTGCGCCGGCACGCCATCGACGGCCTGATCTTCAGCCCGCTCGCGCTGGCCGGTGAGGAGCTGTCCACCACCGGTGACACCCCGATGGTGCTGCTCGGGGAGCGCATCTGGCACGGGCCGGCCGACCACGTGGCGATCGACAGCACCGCCGCGGCCGCCGACGTCACCCGGCACCTGATCGGGCTGGGCCGCCACCGGATCGCGGCGATCGGGGCGCAGCGCCTGCCCTCCGCGGTCACCGCCCATCAGCGCCTCGCCGGCTACCGGGCGGCGCTCGCCGAGGCGGGCATCCCGGAGGATCCGCGGCTCGTGGCCGAGGTGGCGAGCTTCCACCGGGTCGACGGCGCCGCGGCGATGGCCGCCCTGCTGGACGGGCCGGAGCCGCCGGATGCGGTGTTCGGCTTCAACGACGTGCTGGCGCTGGGTGCGCTGCGGACGCTGCTGGAGCGCGGCCTGAGGGTGCCGGAGGACGTGGCGGTCGCGGGCTTCGACGACATCGAGGACGGGCGGTTCAGCACGCCGACGCTGACCACGATCGCGCCGGACACGGCGGAGCTCGCCCGGCTCGCGGTGGACCTGCTCGCGGAGCGGCTGGGTGAGACGAAGCCCGAGGGCGACGGCAGCGGCGATGGTTCCGGGACGCCTCCGCGGGAGCTGCGGGTGCCCTATGAGCTGAAGGCCCGCGAAAGCACGCTCGGCCGCTGAGCAACCGGGCGGCCGGGTAGCAGCGGTATTCGGAAAAACGGCAGGCGCAACCCGGACACCCGGGCAGAAACCCGCCCCACCTGGAGGTCCACCCGCGTAACGACGGCGTGTCGAGATCTTTACAACGATGGTTCCAACGTTGTAAACCTGTGAGACGGCACACACCGGTGCGACGGGAGTGATACGTGATCACCGCGAGACTGACGCTTGACCCGGCCTTCGCCTGCGGCGAGGTCGACCCGCGGCTCTTCGGCTCGTTCGTCGAGCACATGGGCCGCTGCGTCTACACCGGCATCTTCGAGCCGGGCCACCCCAGCGCCGACGCCGACGGGCTGCGGACCGACGTGCTGGACCTCGTCCGCGAGCTGGGCGTCAGCCTGGTGCGCTACCCCGGGGGGAACTTCGTCTCCAACTACCGCTGGGAGGACGGGGTAGGGCCGGTGGGCGACCGGCCGCGCCGGCTGGACCTGGCCTGGCGGTCGCTGGAGAGCAACGCGTTCGGGCTCAACGAGTTCATGCGCTGGGCCGGGCAGGCCGGGGTCGCGCCGATGATGGCGGTCAACCTGGGCACCCGCGGGGTGCCCGAGGCGGCCGAGCTGGTCGAGTACTGCAACCTGACCGACGGGACCGCCGCCGCCGACCTGCGCCGCAAGCACGGGGTCGGGCAGCCGCACGACATCCGGCTGTGGTGCCTGGGCAACGAGATGGACGGGCCCTGGCAGATCGGCAACCTCACCGCCCGCGAGTACGGCCGCCTCGCCGCCCGCGCCGGGCACGCCATGCGCCGCGTCGACCCGACCATCGAGCTGGTCGCCTGCGGCAGCTCCAACGCCGACATGCCGACCTTCGCGGCGTGGGAGGCCACGGTGCTGGAGGAGACGTACGACCAGGTCGACTATCTGAGCCTGCACCAGTACTACGACCCGGCGAAGCACGACGAGGCGAGCTTCCGGGCGTCCGCCGTGGACCTGGACGGGTTCGTCGACGACATCATCGCCACCGCCGACCACGTACGCGCCAAGCTGCGCCGCACCAAGCGCATCAACCTGGCGCTGGACGAGTGGAACGTCTGGTACCAGTCGCAGTTCACCGAGCCGGAGGACCGGGGCATCGAGGAGCTGCCGGCGCTGATCGAGGACGACTACACGGTCACCGACGCGATGGTCGTCGGCAACCTCCTGATCAGCATGCTGCGCCACGCCGACCGGCTGAAGATCGGGTGTCAGGCGCAGCTCGTCAACATCATCGCGCCGATCCGTACGACCGCCGGCGGCCCGGCCTGGCGGCAGACGATCTTCCACCCGTTCGCGCACACCGCCCGGCTGGCCCGGGGGACCGTGCTGCGGGCGGCCCTGACCGGCCCGACGATGGCCACCGGCCGGTTCGGCGACGTGCCCGCGGTCGACGCCGTCGCCACGCGCGACGAGGCGAGCGGCGAGCTGACGATCTTCGCCGTGAACCGGGGCACCGACGCCGTGCCGCTGGAGCTGGATCTGCGGGCGTTCCCCGGGTTGCGGGCGGGGGAGCACATCGCGCTCGCCGAACCCGACCCGTCCATCGTGAACACCGCTGCTGCGCCTGACCGCGTCTGTGCCCGTACCGAAGAAATGCCCGCCCTCGACGGCGGGCGAGCGACCGTCCTTCTCCCTCCCGTCTCCTGGCACGCGCTCCGCTTCACCTCCGAGGAGAAACCGTGAAACCACACCTGTCCCGCCGGGGCCTGCTCGGTCTCGGCGTCGGCGCCGGCGGCGCCGTCCTGCTCGGCGCCTGCGGCGACGACGGCCCCAACCCGGTCGTCGGCGGCGGCGGCCAGGCACAGCCCGCCGCGACGAACTACACCGGGCCGAACGTGGCCCTGACCTTCTGGAACGGCTTCACCGGCGGCGACGGCCCGGTGATGAAATCGCTGGTGGACCGCTTCAACAGCGAGAACCCCAACATCAAAGTCACGATGAACGTGTACGAGTGGGCCGACTACTACCAGAAGGTCCCCGCCGCGGTCTCCACGGGCAACGGCCCCGACCTGGGCATCATGCACGTCGAGCAGGTCGCCACGAACGCCGCGCGCGGTGTCGTCCTGCCGCTCGACGACGTGGCGGCGTCGCTGCAGCTGAAGGAGGACGACTTCTCCCCGCCGGTGTGGCGGGCCGGGGTCTACAACAACAAGCGGTACGCGATCCCGCTCGACGTGCACCCGCTGGGCATGTTCTACAACAAGGCGGTCCTGGAGAAGGCGGGTCTCGACCCGGACAACCCGCCGAAGACCAAGGACGACTACATGAAGGCCCTGGACGCGCTCAAGAGCAAGGGCGTGCAGGGGCACTGGGCGACGCCGTTCCCGTTCACCGGCACCATGCAGTTCGAGTCGCTGACCTGGCAGTTCGGCGGGCAGCTCTTCGACGAGCAGGCCACCAAGCCGCTGTTCGCCGAGGCGCCCGGCGTGCAGGCACTCACCTGGCTCACCGACCTGGTGAAGAACGGCTACAGCCCGAAGAACGTCGCCCAGGACGCCGACCTGATCGCGCTGCAGAACGGCAAGGCCGCGTTCAACTGGAACGGCATCTGGACGATCAACACGCTCAAGGGCGTGAAGGGCCTGACCTGGGGTGTCAGCGCGCTGCCGACGATCGGCACGCAGCCGGCGGCCTGGGCCGGATCGCACAACTTCGTGCAGTTCAAGCAGCGCACCCCGGATGCGAACAAGCTGCAGGCCGGCAAGGTCTTCATCAACTTCATCAGCAAGAACTCGATCGAGTGGGCCAAGGGCGGCCAGGTCCCCGCCCGCAAGGAGATCCGCGAGGGCGGCGAGTTCAAGGGCCTCGCGGAGCAGGCGGCGATCGGGTCGCAGATCGACAACCTGCACTTCCCGCCCTCGGTGCCGGGCATCCCGGACGCGATGGCCACCATCGACACCGCGATCAACGAGGCGATCCTGCTGCGCAAGGAGCCCGGCAAGGCGCTCGCCGACGCCGCCGCCAAGGCGAGCCAGATCCTGGAGCAGAACCGCAAGAAGTACGGCGGCTGATCCGCCATGGTGGACGTGCTGGCGGAGACCACCACCGGAACCTCGGCGCCCGTGGCGGCGGCGCCGAGGCGGGGGCCCGGCCTGACCCCGTACCTGTTCCTGGCCCCGTACGCGCTGCTGTTCGTCACGTTCACGCTGGCGCCGGCGGCGTACGGGCTGTGGATCAGCCTGCACGACTGGGACTACCTGCTGCCGGGCAAGCCGTTCGTGGGGCTGGACAACTACCAGGCGCTGTTCAGCAGCACCTCGCCGGTGTTCGACTTCTTCTGGCAGAGCATGCAGGCCACCGGCATCTTCACGGTGTTCAGCGTGCCGCTGCTGGTGGTCGTCCCGCTGGGCATCGCGCTGATCCTCAACCGCTCGTTCAAGGGCCGTACGGTCTTCCGCGCCGTGTACTTCGCGCCGTACGTGCTGGGCGTGGCGGTCATCGGCGTGCTGTGGCGCTTCCTGCTGGACCCGAACCTCGGCGCGGTGAACGCGCTGCTCGGTGCGATCGGGCTACCGGACTCGACGGCGTGGACGACCGGGCTGCCCTGGGCGTGGGTGTCGCTGGTCGGCGTCACGGTGTGGTGGACGCTCGGCTTCAACGCGGTCATCTACATCGCCGGACTGCAGGACATCCCGCGGGAACTGTACGACGCGGCCAAGGTGGACGGCGCCGGCCGCTGGGCTGAGTTCCGTCACGTGACCCTGCCCGGGCTGCGGCCGGTACTGCTGTTCGTCGTGATCAACACGATTCTGGCGTCGAGCAACATGTTCGGCCAGGCGTACCTGATCACCCAGGGCGCGCCGGGCGTGGAGACCCGTACGGCGATCATGTACATCGCCGAGGAGGGCCTGCGCAGCTACCGGATGGGCAGCGCGGCGGCGATGAGCTACCTGCTCACGCTGGCGCTGCTGCTGATCAGCATGGTGACGTTCCGTCTCTTCCGGACGAAGGACTGAGGGCATGGGCCGAGTCAGAGGTATCGCCTGGTACACCATGCTGAGCGGGCTGAGCCTGGTCTTCATCGCCCCGGTGGTGTGGATGCTCATCACCTCGTTCAAGACCCCGGACGAGGCCACCCGGGTGCCGCCGACGCTGCTGCCGCAGTCCCCGACGACCGGCGCGTACGACACGATCTTCAGCGGCGGGTCGCAGACGCCGGTGCTGCGCTGGTTCCTCAACAGCATGCTGGCGGCGACCGGTCAGGCGCTGCTCGTGCTCGCGGTGGCGTCGATGGCCGCGTACGCGCTGGCCCGCATGGAGTTCCGCGGCAAGCGGGCCATCTTCGCGCTGATCATCGCGACGATGTTCGTGCCGTCGTTCGTGCTGATCATCCCGAACTTCCTGATGGTGGACCGGCTGGGCTGGCTGGACAGCCTGTGGGCGCTGATCGTCCCGGGGGCGGCCAGCGCGTTCGGGGTGTTCTTCCTGCGCCAGTTCTTCCAGTCGCTGCCGCGCGAGCTCGAGGAAGCGGCCGTGCTGGAGGGCGCCAACTCCTGGCAGATCTTCACCAAGGTGATCCTGCCGCTGTCGAAACCCGCCCTGGCCACGCTCGCGGTGATCGCGTTCCTGACCAACTGGAACGACTTCATCTGGCCGGTCTACGTGCTGTTCAGCCCCGGCAACTTCACGCTGCCGCCGGGGCTGGCCATCCTGCAGGGCGCGTACACGATCAACTACCCGGTGATCATGGCCGGCGCCGCGATCGCCAGCATCCCGGTGCTGATCCTGTTCGTGATCGCGCAGCGCTACATCATCGAGGGCGTCTCCCGGTCCGGACTGAAAGGCTGACCTATGCGACGGCTCACCGCCGCGCTCGTCGCGGCTTTCGTCTCGCTCACCCCCGCCGCCGCGCAGGCCGGCTCCCGGGTGGGGCACAACCCGGTGTCCGCGAGCTTCGCGGACACGTTCGCCGACCCGATGGTCGTCCGCGGCGACGACGGTTTCTGGTACGCGTACGGCACCACGGACCCGCTGCGCGAGGGCGAGAAGGTCGCGCACCGGATCCCCACCGCGCGCTCGAAAGACCTCAAGCACTGGACGTACGTGGGTGACGCGTTCACGGCCGGCCAGCGCCCCGCGTTCGCCGCGGAGAACACCGCGTTCTGGGCGCCCGACGTCCGCAAGGCCGGCAACCACTGGGTCATGTACGTGACCGTCACGGAAACCACCGTCGCGCCGGGCGCCTCGGCGATCGGTGCGGCCACCGCGCCGACGCCGACCGGGCCGTGGACCTTCGTGGACACGCCGGTCGTCGCGCCGCGGCCCTCCGGCGACGGCGGCTGGTGGTGGACGTTCGACCCGGCGCAGCTCGTCACCCCGGACGGCCGCAAGTTCCTGTACTACGGCAGCTACTTCGGCGGCATCTGGGTGAGCCGGCTGACCGCGGACGGGCTGCGGACCGTCGGCACGCCCACCCGGGTGGCGATCGACAACAAGTTCGAGGGCGCGTACGTGGTCCGGCGCAACGGCTGGTACTACCTGTTCGCCTCGTCGGCCAACTGCTGTGCCGGGCCCACCACGGGCTACTCGGTGTCGGCGGGGCGCTCCCGGGACCCGCGCGGCCCGTTCGTGGACAAGCTCGGCCAGTCGCTGAACGTGTCCCGGGCCGGCGGCACCCCGGTCGTCGCACCGAACGGCAACCGTTGGGTGGGCACCGGGCACAACGGGCTGGTCACCGACGCGCGGGGGCAGGACTGGCTGGTCTACCACGCGATCGACCGTGGCGACCCGTACCTGGACGAGCCGTTCGGGATCAACGAGCGGCCCATGCTCGTCGACCGGCTCGACTGGATCGGCGGCTGGCCGACCGTCCGGGCCGGGGCGTGGGCCTCCGACGGGCGGGACTCCGGTTCGGCCCGCGAGCCGCGCCCGGGCCGGCCGCTGCCCGCCTACTCCGACGAGTTCCGCACGGCGGCGCCCGGCTGGACCTGGGTGCGGCCGGACCCCGCGGTGACGATCTCCGCAGGGCAGCTGCGCTGGCCGGTGCAGGACGCCGACCTGACCGGCACGTCGAACAACGCCGGGGTGCTGCTGCGTACCCCGCCGCCGGGGAGCTGGATCGCCGAGACGAAGCTGACGCTTCCGCTGGGCGAGGACACCGTGCGCAACTACCAGCAGGCGGGCCTGATCGCGTACGCCGGGGACGACCAGTTCGCCCGGCTCTCGGCAGTCGCCATCTGGAACACCCGGCAGGTCGAGTTCGGCCACGAGATCCCGTACGCGGGCAGCACCTCGTACGGCGGGACCATCGCGGGGACCCCCGGGCTGACCACCACCTGGCTGCGCCTGGCCCACCACGTCGACCCGCGCAACGGCGAGCACGAGTACCGCGCCGGGGTCAGCCGGGACGGGCGTACCTGGACGTGGGGCGGGGTGTGGACGCTGCCCGCGGACACCACCCCGCGCATCGGGCTCGTGGCCCACGGCGGCGCGACTCCCGCGGTCACCGCGTCGTTCGACTACCTTCGGTTCAGCCGGTGGTGAGAACCCGCGTCGCCCTGATGTCGCTGCTGCTCCTGGCCGGGTGCAGCAGCGGCAGCTCCGCCGCACCCGAGGAGGCGCCGGTCGTGAAGACCTTCACCAACCCCGTGTTCCTGGAGAACTTCCCCGACCCGGGCGCGATCCTGGTCGACGGCACCTGGTACGCGTACGGCACCAACGACGCCACCCGGAACGTACCGATCCTGACCTCGCCGGACCTGGTCACGTGGACCCCGGCCGGCGACGCGCTGCCCGCGGTCGGCACGTGGGCGGAGCGCGGCAACACCTGGGCGCCGGAGGTCATCGCCGGGGACGGCGGCTACCTGCTCTACTACACCGCCCGGTCCACGGCGGCCGGGCGTCAGTGCATCGGGGTCGCGTTCTCGAAGACCCCGCAGGGCCCGTTCGTCGACGACAGCGCCGAGCCGCTGATCTGCCAGGCCGACGAGGGCGGCTCGATCGACGCCAGCCCGTACCGGGACCCCGGCGGGGACCTGTACCTCTACTGGAAGAACGACGGCAACGCGATCGGGCAGCCCACGTACCTCTACGGCAGCCGGCTGAGCGACGACGGGCGCAAGCTGACCGGGAAGACCGTGCGGCTGCTCGTCAACGACGCGGCCTGGGAGGACCACGTCATCGAGGCGCCGCAGATGGTCGCCCACGACGGCAAGCTGTACCTGTTCTACTCGGCGAACGCCTTCGACCGGGACGTGTACGCGATGGGCTACGCCGAGTGCGACGGCCCGCTGGGCCCGTGCCGCAAGGCCGCCGAGAACCCGATCCTCACGTCGTCGCCCGCGGCGGCCGGACCGGGCCACAGTTTCCTGGTCACCACGCCGGCCGGCGAGACCTGGCTGCTCTACCACGCCTGGCCGCCCGAGGCGATCGGCAGCGTCGCGCCCGGCCGGCAGCTGTGGCTCGACCGGGTGGACTGGACCGCCGGTCGGCCCGCGGTGCACGGGCCGACCGCGGAGCCGCAGCCCCTGCCGCGTTAGCGGTCGTCGTCGCCGCCGGTGGTGGCGTCCTCGATCGCGTGGCTGACCGCGCCGGTGAGGTCGCCCGCGGGCACCGCGATGGCCTCGCCGTCGACGTCGTCGGTCCGCTCGGACCGGGGCTCGGGCTCGGGCGCGGTGGCGCCGCCGGAGAAGCCGTACTCGTTCGGCCGGTGCTCTTCCGATGCGTCTGTCATGCCCCTGCGCTTACCCGGCGGAACGGGCGGATATGCGCGCCTCAGAGGCGGCGGGCGCCCGGCCCCGGCACGGCCGGCCAGGTGGTCGGCGCGGTGAACCCGCGGACCGCGTACGCCCGTTCGACGGCGACAGTGGTGGCATCGGCCCGTTCGGCGTCGATGAGCGCCAGCACGCACCCGCCGAAGCCGCCGCCGGTCATCCGGGCCCCGTACGCGCCCGCGGCCAGCGCCGCCTCCACCGCCACGTCCACCTCGGCGACGGTGATCTCGAAGTCGTCGCGCATGGAAGCGTGCGAGGCGGTCATCAGCGGCCCGATCTCGCGGACCCGGCCGGAGCGGAGCAGGTCCACCGTGTCGAGCACCCGCTGGTTCTCGGTGACGATGTGGCGCACCCGCCGGCGCATCACCTCGTCGTCGAGCTTCGCGAGCGCCGCGTCCAGCCCGTCGCCGGTCACGTCACGCAGGGCCGGGACGCCGAGGATCCGGGCCGCCTCCTCGCACGACCGGCGGCGGGCGCCGTACTCGCCGTCGACGTGCCGGTGCGGCGCGTTGCTGTTGATGATCAGGATGGCCAGCCCCGCGGCCGCCAGGTCGAACGGGATCTGCTCGACCTCCAGCGAGCGGCAGTCCAGGAACAGCGCCCGGCCCTCCTCGCAGCGGATGGAGGCCGACTGGTCCATGATCCCGGTGGGTGCGCCGACGTAGACGTTCTCGGCGCGCTGGGCGAGCGCGGGCCGCTTCGCCACCGGCAGGTCCAGGCCGCCCAGGTCGGCCAGCGCGGTCAGGACCGCGGACTCCAGCGCCGCCGAGGAGGAGACCCCGGCGCCGACCGGCACGTCCGAGGCGAGCGCGATGCGGGCCGGCGGCACGTCGAAGCCCGCCTCCTGCAGCGCCCAGACGACGCCCGCGACGTACGCCGCCCAGTCCTTGACCTCGCCCGGCTCCGACGACGCGAACGTCACCGGCTCCGGGGCGAAGTCGGAGCACACCGTCCAGCCGGGGCCCTCCTGCACCGCCGCGGCCGCCACGACCTGCTGCGGCAGCGCGAACGGCAGCACGAAGCCGTCGTTGTAGTCGGTGTGCTCGCCGATCAGGTTGACCCGGCCGGGCGCCGCCCACAGGCCGGTGGGCTCGCTGCCGAAGGTGGACTCGAAGGCCGCTGCGGCCGAGGACGCGACAGTCATGACGATGATCAGATCACGCGACGTGGGCTCGGTAGAACTCCCAGGCATCGCCGATCATCTCCGTCAGCGTCGGCTTCTCCGGCACCCAGCCCAGCTCGTCGCGGGCGCGCTGGGAGGAGGCGACCAGCGTGGCGGGGTCGCCCTCGCGCCGCGGTGCGACCTCGACGGGCAGCTCGGCGCCGGTGACCTCGCGGGCGGCCTCGACCACCTGGCGGTTGGAGAACCCGTTGCCGTTGCCCAGGTTGTAGATCTTGTGCTGGCCCCCGGTGGCGCCGTCGATCGCGAGCAGGTGGGCCCGGGCCAGGTCGTGCACGTGGATGTAGTCGCGCACGCAGGTGCCGTCGGCGGTGGGGTAGTCGTCGCCGAACAGCTGCAGCTTCTCCCGCTTACCCGCGGCGACCTGCAGCGTGATCGGGATGATGTGGGTCTCCGGGTCGTGCCGCTCGCCGACGGCGCCGTCCTCGCGGAGGAGGGCGCCGGCCACGTTGAAGTAGCGCAGCGACACCGCGGCCAGCCCGTGCGCGAACGCCTCGGAGGTCAGCGCGTAGTCGAAGCTCAGCTTGGTGGCGCCGTACGTGTTGGTCGGGGCCTTGGTGGCCTCCTCCGTGATCGGCAGCTCGGTGGGGTTGCCGTAGACGGCGGCCGTCGAGGAGAAGACGAACCGCGGCACCCCGGCCGCGCGGACGGCCTCCAGCAGCGCGAGGGACCGGCGGACGTTGTGGTCCCAGTAGAGCTCCGGCCTGACCATCGACTCGCCGGCCTGGATGAGGCCGGCGAAGTGCAGCACCGCGTCGAAGCCGGCGTCCGGGGTGAGCACCGAGGCGGCGTCGGCGATGTCCGCCTGCACGAAGGTCGCACCCGGCGCGACCGCGTCCCGGAAGCCGTTGCTCAGGTTGTCCAGGACGACGACCTCGTGACCGGCGTCGAGCAGCAGGCGGCTGGTGACGCTGCCGATGTATCCCGCGCCCCCGGTGACCAGAAGTTTCACCACACGACCTTTCGTAGCGGACGAACCACCGTCCAGCGTTCCCCAAGAACGCTCATAAGTCAACACGTTCGAACATCGCCCGGGGGTCGGGAGGGGCGTTTGACGGTCCCGCCGGAACTGACACAATGGCGCTCATGTCCGACGCCGACCGCCGTCCCCGGGTGCTCTCCGGCATCCAGCCGACCGCCGACTCCTTCCACCTCGGAAACTATCTCGGCGCGGTCCGCAACTGGGTGGCCATGCAGGAGACGGCGGACGCGTTCTACTGCGTCGTCGACCTGCACGCGATCACGGCCGGGCACGACCCGGTGGCCCTGCGGAACCGGACCCGGCTGTCGGTGGCCCAGCTGCTCGCCCTCGGGCTCGACCCGGAGCGCTGCACGCTCTTCGTGCAGTCGCACGTGCCCGAGCACGCCCAGCTCGCGTGGGTGCTGAGCTGCATCACCGGCTTCGGTGAGGCCGGGCGCATGGTCCAGTTCAAGGACAAGTCGGCGAAGCAGGGCTCCGACACCACCAGCGTCGGGCTGTTCACGTACCCGATCCTGCAGGCCGCGGACATCCTGCTCTACCAGGCCGACGCCGTGCCGGTCGGCGAGGACCAGCGCCAGCACCTCGAGCTCACCCGCGACCTCGCCCAGCGCTTCAACACCCGCTTCGGGCCGACGTTCACCGTGCCGTCGCCGTACATCGTGCGCGACACCGCGAAGATCACCGACCTGCAGGACCCGACGTCGAAGATGAGCAAGTCGGCGTCCTCGCCCAACGGCATCATCGAGCTGCTCGAGGAGCCGTCCCGGTCCGCGAAGAAGATCAAGTCGGCGGTCACCGACACCGGCCGGGAGATCCTCTACGACGAGGAGAACAAGCCCGGCATCAGCAACCTGCTGACCATCTACGCGGCGCTCACCGGGCGGACCATAGACGAGCTGCTCGAGCAGTACGACGGCCGCGGCTACGGCGACCTCAAGAAGGACCTCGCCGAGATCGTCGTGGAGTTCGTCAAGCCGATCCAGGAGCGCACCCGCACCTTCCTGGAGGACCCCGGTTATCTCGACAAGGTGCTGGCGATCGGCGCGGACAAGGCGCGGGCGGTCTCCGCGGTCACGCTGGCCCAGGCGTACCAGAACATCGGGTTCCTGAGCCCGTTCCGCGGAGCCTGACACCGGTGGCGCAGACGGACGCGGCCACCACGCGGATCGGGGTCGCGATCGACATCCCGCCGCCGTGGGGTGCCCAGCTGACCCGGCGCCGGCACGAGGCGGGGGACCCGCAGGCGGCGTACACCCCGGCGCACGTCACGCTGCTCGGCCCGACCGGGGTGGCCGGCGCGGACCTGCCCAGCATCGAGCGGCAGCTGGAGAAGATCGCCGCGGCGCAGCAGCCGTTCACCATCCACCTGCGCGGCACCGGCACGTTCCGGCCGGTCACCGAGGTCGTCTTCGTGACGCTCGCGGTCGGCATCAGCGAGTGCGAGCTGCTCGCCGCGGCCATCGCCGCCGCCGACGGGGTGCACCGGGACGCCCGGTTCCCGTACCACCCGCACGTGACGGTCGCGCAGGACGTGCCGAGCGACGCCCTCGACGCGGTCTTCGACGACCTGGCCGACTTCGACGCCCGCTTCGACGTGCCGGCGTTCACGCTGTTCTCGCACGACCTCTCCGCCGGCGGCGAGGGCCCCTGGCAGCGCCGCCGCGACTACAAGCTCGGTGGTTAGCCTTAGATCCCCGTCCCATTGGGTACGGTCTCCCGCGTGAACGCCATCGACCGGGCGTACGCGGCGGTCGAGGCGCGGATCATGGCCCTGCGGCACCGCTCCCGGTACTTCGACCACTTCTGCCGGGCGGCGCTGCGGTATGACGAGGTGCTGGGCGGACGCCTCGCCGCGGCCATCGCCTACTACGGGTTCTTCGCCGTCTTCGCGCTGGCGCTGATCGGCTACTCGGTCTTCGGCGTCCTCATCGACAACAACGTCCGGCTCTTCGAGATCGTGCAGGACTTCCTCGACGAGAACCTGCCCTTCCTCGACGTGGCCGCCATCCTGGACAGCGGCCGTACGGTCGGCATCGTCGGCATCGTCGGCCTGGTCTTCACCGGCATCGGCTGGGTCGAGGCGATCCGCTCGTCGCAGCGGCTGATCTGGCGGCTCAACGAGCAGCCCGGCTACATCGGCATCCGGCAGGCCGTCGACCTGCTCGTGCTGCTCGGCATCCTGCTGCTGCTCATCATCTCGGTCGGTGCCGTGTACGGGCTCGAGTCCCTGCTCGACTGGATCTCCGACGGCCGGGCCAACCTCCTGCTGTCGATCATCAGCACCGTGCTGACGATCGCGATCAACATGCTGCTGGCGGCCGCGCTGCTCGCCGCGGTGCCCCGGCTGCGGATGACCGCCCGGCGGATGGCCCCGCCCGTGCTGCAGGTCGGCATCGGCATCTACCTGCTCAACACCGTGGGCAAGTCGTTCGTCGGGCTGATCCAGCGCAACCCCGCGTACGGCCTGGTCGCCAGCGCCGTCGGGCTGCTGGTCTACCTCTATGTCTTCAACCAGATCCTGCTGTTCGGGGCGGCGTGGGCGGCCACCAGCCCGCACGGCCGGGTCGTCGACCTGTCAGCTGACGATAAAACTGCCCCGGTGGGGCAAAATACCTGGATTCGGCACCACCGCCCGGAATGATGAGCGCGTGGGCACACTCGTGACGCTGCACCTGCCGCCGGACTCGCCGGTGGCGAACCTGCCGTGGATCATCACCATCGGTGCGCTCGGCGACGACGAGGAGTGGGAGCCACTGGTCTGCGGGCCGTACGAGCGCCCGCACGCGCTCGCCCTGGCCCAGGCCGTGGTCGCCGACGAGGACCTCATGGCCGTGGTGGAGCCGCTGCTGCCGCTGGCCGACGCGGAGGCGATCCGCGACGAGGTGGCGCTGGCGAAGTCCGGTGCGCCGCACGACGCCAGCACCGACGACCTCGAGGCGCAGACCTTCGACCGGGATCAGCCGCGCCGTACGACGCCCGGCCGGCCGCCGACCGAGGCCGAGGTGCGCGCCGGCTTCGCCCGTATCGCCGAGAAGCTGACCTCAGCGGGTTAGCAGGGCCCGTACGCCGGTCAGGAACGTCTCCTTGTCCGGTGAACCGACGAGCTGTCGCTGGGTCGCGTAGGCGGGGATGAAACCGAACAACACGGCCGCCGCCGCCTCGGGATCCGCGTCGGCGCTCACCTCGCCGCGCGCGACGGCCCGCTTCGCGATGACCACGAACGGCTTCCGCAGCTCCAGGTAGCGCTCGCGCACGATGGCCGCGATGGCCGGGTCCAGCGTCGCCTCGCTCCACACCTGGATCGCCAGCGGAAAGTTCCCGGCCGGGCTCACCTGCTCGTCGATCACGTCGAGGACCCGGGACATCGCGTCGAGCAGCGTGAGGCCGTCGTCCGCGGCGATCTCGGTGAGCACGGCCGCGAGCCCGCCGGCCACCGTCTGCGAAATGGCGTTGATGATCTCGTTCTTCGACTTGAAGTACCGGTAGACCGCGCCCACGGAGAGGCCGGCCTCCTGGATGAGGTCCTGCATCGACGTGTTGTGCAGGCCGCGCCGCAGGAAGCAGGCGCGGGCCGCGGCGAGGATCTGCTCGCGGCGGGCGGTGAGGTGCTCTTCGGAGACGCGTGGCACGCGGCACAGTCTAAAACGAACGCTCGTTCTTGACGAACCCCCGCGAGGGGAGCACGCTGACATGCAAAGAGAACGAACATTCGTTTTAAGGGGATCCCATGTCCAGGCCTTCGCACCCGGCAGCGCTCGCCGTGGCCCTCGCGGTCGTGGTCGTCGCGCTGCAAGCCCTGCTGGTGCCGCTCTTCGCCGGCCCCGCGGCCAACCTCGCGCCCCGCGACCTGCCGATCGCCGTCGCCGGTCCGGCACCCGCGGCCGACCAGCTCGTCGCCCGGTTGTCCGAGGTCCGCCCCGGCGCCTTCGACGTCCGCGTCGTCGCCGACCCCGACGCCGCCATCCGCGACCGCGAGGTCTACGGCGCGATCGTCCTCGGTGCCGACGGGCCGGTCCTGCACGTCGCCTCCGCGGCGAGCCCGACCGTGGCCACGCTGCTCACCCAGGCGGCCGCCGAGCTCGGCCAGGGTCGCCCGGTGCCCGTGGTCGACGTCGTGCCCACCCACTCCGGCGACCCGCGCGGCGCCGGGTTCGGCGCGGCGTTCCTCCCGCTGGCCATCACCGCCCTGGTCGCCGGTGTCCTGACGTTCCTGCTGGTGAAGCGGCCGGGTGCGCGCCTGGCCGGGCTCGGCACGTTCGCCGTGCTCGCCGGCCTCGTGGGGGCGGTCGTCCAGCAGTACTGGCTCGATGTCGTCCCCGGCGGCTACCTCGGCGTCGCCGCGGTGCTGGCGCTGTTCGCGCTCGCCGTGTCCGCCGCGGTGGCGGGGCTCGGCGCGGTGGCCGGTAAGGCCGGCGTGGCGCTCGGTGCGGCGACGTTCTTCCTCGTCGGCAACGCGCTGTCCGCCGTCGCCTCGGCGCCCGAGCTGCTGCCGCAGCCGTGGGGGGCCGTCGGGCAGTTCCTGCCGGTCGGGGCGGGTGCGACGCTGCTGCGCTCGGTCGCGTACTTCGACGGCCACGGGAGCGCGACGGCGGTGTGGGTGCTGGCCGCGTACGCGATCGGGGGTCTCGTCCTGGTGGCGGCCGGCCGGCGCGGCACGCGGCGGGCCACCGCGGAGGTCGCGCTCGCCGAGGCGCGGCCCGAGCCGGCGATGGCCGGCTGAGCGGGGCGCGCATACTTTGCCGGTGGTGCTCTCCCGGCGGTGGTCCGCCTTCCTGGTGACGGTCGGTGTCTGGACCTGGCTCATCTGGCCCCGGTTCGGCCTGGCGATCTGGAAGGACGACCGGTCCTTCGCCGACGGCCGGCCGACGTCCTTCCTCACGGTCCACGCCGCGCTGATCGCCGCCTCGCTCGCCATCGGGACGACGGTCGGCGTGCTCGGCGTCCGCGGGTGGCGGGCCGCGAGCCGCAAGACATCGACCGCCGAAGATTCCGTGGCTGTGGGGGCGGAGCGGCCGAAAAATTGACGGTCGGCTTCCCGATATTCGGGCAATTACCTCGCTTCGGCGCCTGAGGCGACGTTCAGCCGCGGACGCGATTGCGGCCAGGTAACGGTGCGCCAACAGTCCGGCGGATTTCCTGCCGTCGCCGTGGCCTGCGGCTACGCTCCCGACCTGAGACGCGCCGCGAAGTGCGGGTGCGCTGTGGAAGGAGGGCGTGTTGCGCCCAGTACGTGGGACCCGAATCGTTGCGATTCTCGCGGCGGGTGGGCTGACGCTCGCCGCCGCGGCCTGTGGCGACGCCCCTGCCGAGACCCCGAGCGGCTCGGGCGCCAGCGGCGCCGCCGCCGCGACATACAAGGCGTGCATGGTCACCGACACCGGTGGCATCGACGACCGGTCCTTCAACGCCTCGGCGTGGGCCGGCATGCAGGCCGCCAAGGAGGCCCAGAGCAACGTCGAGCCGAAGTACGTGGCGTCGACGGCCGAGGCCGACTACGAGCCCAACCTGCGCCAGTTCGTGACGCAGAAGTGCAACTTCATCCTCGCGGTCGGCGGCCTCATGGGTGACGCCACCAAGAAGGTCGCGGCGGAGAACGCCAGCCAGCAGTTCGGCATCGTCGACAGCAGCATCCAGGGCGCGACCAACGTGTTCCCGATGCAGTTCGCCACCGACGAGGCCGCGTTCCTGGCCGGCTACCTCGCCGCGGGCTACTCGAAGTCCGGCAAGGTGGCCACGTACGGCGGCCTGAAGATCCCGCCGGTCACCGTCTTCATGGACGGCTTCGCCGACGGCGTGAAGTACTACAACGAGCAGAAGAAGAAGAACGTCCAGGTGCTCGGCTGGGACAAGGCCAAGCAGAACGGCACCTTCGCGGAGAACTTCGGCGACCAGAACAAGGGCAAGTCGATCACCAACACGTTCGTCGCCCAGGGCGCCGACGTGATCATGCCGGTGGCCGGCGGTACGGGCCTGGGCACCGCGGACGTCGCCAAGGCGTCCAACGGCAAGGTCTCCGTGATCTGGGTCGACCAGGACGGCTGCAAGAGCGCCGAGCAGTACTGCGACGTCTTCCTGACCACGGTCGTCAAGAACATCAACGACGCTGTGAAGCAGGCCGTGTCCGACGGCGCGGCGGGCAAGCCCCTCGCGGCCGCCCCGGGCTACCTCGGCAAGCTCGAGAACGACGGCGTCTCGCTCGCGCCGTACAACAAGTTCGACAGCAAGGTCGACGCCGGCCTCAAGTCCGAGGTCGACCAGCTCAAGCAGGACATCATCGCGGGCAAGGTCAAGGTCGAGTCGCCGAACGCGCCGAAGTGACCCGTAGCTGATCGATGATCGGGCCGCCGCGCGGCCGCGGGGAGGACCCGTGGCCTGCGCGGCGGCTCTGCTCGGAGCTGTTATACCGTCCCTCGCGTCGCCACCATTCGTCCCTCGTCTGCAGGAGATTCCGCTGAGACTCGAGCTGCGCGGCATCACCAAGCGCTTCGGCGACCTGGTGGCCAACGACCACATCGACCTCACCGTCGAACCCGGTGAGGTCCACGCCCTGCTCGGTGAGAACGGCGCGGGCAAGTCCACCCTGATGAACCAGCTCTACGGCCTGCTGCAGCCGGACGAGGGCGAGATCGTCGTCGACGGCGTGGCGCGGACCTTCCGCAGCCCCCGCGACGCCATCGCCGCCGGCATCGGCATGGTCCACCAGCACTTCATGCTGGTGCCCGTCTTCACGGTCGCGGAGAACATCGCACTGGGCGCGGAGAAGACCCGCGCCGGCTTCCTCGACCGCCGCCGCGCCCGCCGCGAGGTGCTCGAGGTCTCCGAACGGTACGGCCTGCCCGTCGACCCCGACGCCCTGGTCGAGAACCTGCCGGTCGGCGCGCAGCAGCGCGTGGAGATCGTCAAGGCCCTCACCCGCGACGTCGACCTGCTGATCCTCGACGAGCCGACCGCGGTGCTCACCCCGCAGGAGACCGAGGAGCTCCTCGAGGTCATGCGCGGGCTGTCGGACGCGGGCAAGTCCATCGTCTTCATCACCCACAAGCTCAAAGAGGTCAAGGCCATCGCCGACCGGATCACGGTGATCCGGCGCGGCCGTACGGTGGCCCCTTCCAACCACCCCGCCACCGCCCACAACCGGACTGAAGCGTATTTCAGCCCGCAGACCTCCGAGGAAGAGCTCGCCTCGACGATGGTCGGCCGGGCGGTCAGCCTCGACATCGACAAGGCCCCCGCCGAGCCGGGCCGCGAGGTCCTGAAGATCAGCGGGCTCGTCGTGGAGGACGAGCGCGGCGTCCGCGCCGTCGACGGCGTCGACCTGGTCGTGCGCGCGGGCGAGGTGCTGGGCGTCGCCGGGGTGCAGGGCAACGGGCAGACCGAGCTCGTCGAGGCCCTGATGGGCCTGCGGGAGCCGCGCGCCGGGTCGATCATGGTCGACAACGAGAACCTGATCGGCATGAGCACCAAGCACATCCTGCGCTCCGGCATCGGGTACGTGCCCGAGGACCGCAGCCACGACGGCCTGGTCAAGGAGTTCTCCGTCGCCGAGAACCTCGTGCTCGACCAGTACGACCGGCCGCCGTACGGCAACGCCTTCCGGCTCGACCCGGGCGCGGTCGCCACGGCGGCCCGCGAGCGCGTCGAGCAGTTCGACATCCGTACGTCCTCGGCCGAGGCGGCTGTCAGCACGCTGTCCGGCGGCAACCAGCAGAAGGTCGTGGTGGCCCGCGAGCTGTCCCGGCCGCTGCGCCTGTTCATCGCCGCGCAGCCCACCCGCGGCGTCGACGTGGGCTCGATCGAGTTCATCCACGGCCGCATCGTCCACGAGCGCGACGTCGGCACGGCGGTCCTCGTGATCTCCAGCGAGCTCGACGAGGTGGTGGGGCTGGCGGACCGGATCGCGGTGATGTACCGCGGCCGGATCCTGGCCATCGTCTCGCCGGACACGCCCCGCGAGGAGCTGGGCCTGCTCATGGCCGGCATCACCGACGGCGGCACGCCCGCGACCGGCTCGCCTGCGCCCGGCACGCCCGCGACCGGCTCGCATGCGCCCGGCACGCCCGCGACCGGCTCGCATGCGCCCGGCACGCCCGCGACCGGCTCGCATGCGCCCGGCACGTCCGCGCCCGGCACGTCCGCGCCCGGCGCGGCGACGCCCGGCGCGGCGACGGGCGGCGCGGCGACGGGCGGCAGCGGTGCGGTGGCGCCCGGCGGGGGTGCGGCGGCGTCCGACGACGACAAGCCGGCGGCCGGCGACGGGGCCGCAGAGAAGGGGACGAAGTGACCACCGACGGACCGGTCGGCGCGCCCAAGATCGCCGACGAGACGGCCGCCGACAGCGCCACGGACGCCGCCGCGCCGGGCCCGGTGGGTGCGAAGCCGGCTCACGACGAGCCGGGCGACGGCGACACCCTGCTCAACCGCTTCCTGCAGAACCTGTGGGCGGCCAACACCGTCACGGTGACCGTGCTCTCGGTCGTGCTGGCGCTGGTCATCGGCGCGATCTTCATCATCGTGTCGGACCCCGACGTGCTCAGCACCTTCGGCTACCTGACCGCTCGGCCCAGCGACGCGTTCGACGCCAGCTGGACGGTGGTCAGCGACGCGTACGCGGACCTGTTCAAGGGCGCGATCGTCGACCCGGCCACGATCACCGCGTGGGCGAACGGCACCGGGACGTGGCGGCAGGTCTTCTTCCCGATCTCCGAGACCCTCACGTACGCCGCCCCGCTGGTCTTCACCGGCCTCTCCGTGGCGCTGGCGTTCCGCGGCGGCCTGTTCAACATCGGCGGTCAGGGTCAGGCGGTCGTCGGCACGATCACCGCGGCCATGGCGGGCTTCTTCCTGCCGCTGCCGCCGGTGATCCACCTGATCGCGGCGCTGGCCGCCGGCCTGCTCGGCGGCGCGCTCTGGGGCTTCGTGCCGGGCATCCTCAAGGCCCGGACCGGCGCCCACGAGGTGATCGTGACGATCATGCTGAACTACACGGCCAACCTGTTCCTGGGCTGGCTCATCCTGCAGAAGGGTGTCCAGCAGCCCGGCCGCAGCGACGCGATCAGCAAGACGGTCGACGGCGACGCCCAGCTGACCTCGTTCGGCGGGGAGCTGCGGGCCAACCTCGGCATCCTGCTGGCCGTGCTGGCCACCGCCGTGGTCGCCTGGCTGCTGAACCGCTCCGCGTTCGGCTTCGAGCTGCGCGCGGTCGGCGCCAACCCGCCGGCCGCCCGGACCGCCGGCATCAGCGTCGCCCGGACGTACACGCTGCTCATGGTGACCGCCGGTGGCCTCGCCGGCCTCGGCGGCGCGACCCAGGTGCTGGGCACCGCGCACGCGCTGACCCCGCAGGTCGCCGGCAACATCGGCTTCGACGGCCTGCTGGTCGCGCTGCTCGGCCGCAACCGGCCGTGGGGGACCCTGCTCGCCGCGATCCTGTTCGGCGCGCTGCGCGCCGGCGGCAACCGGATGCAGTCGTTCTCGGGCATCTCCCTGGAGCTCGTCACCGTGCTCCAGGCTCTGATCGTCATCTTCATCGCCGCACCGGCTCTCGTGAAGGCGATCTTCCACCTGCGCGCCGCCCGCTCCGCGCGGCTCGGCGCCTCGATGGCGAAGGGCTGGTGACGGCGGTGTCGACCGCGACTGCGGAGGAGCTGACCGCGGCCGCGCCGGCCCGGTTCTGGGACCGGCAGCGGCGCCTCGGCGTCGGTGTGGCCGCGATCGGGCTGCTGGCGACCGTGCTCTTCGGCGCCCTGGCGCCCTCGGAAACGGCCCGGTTCACGCTCAGCGAGGACGCCGCGGGCGCGGCGCTCTCGATCAACGGGCAGGTCGGCGCGATCGCGTTCGGCGTCATCGCCCTCGGCGCGGGCGCGGTGCTCCTCGCCGGCCTGGCCCGCCGCTACCAGACGGGCGTGCTGAGCCTGGGCATCCTTGCCTTCGTCCTGTCCTTCCTGTGCTGGCAGGTCGCCGGCAAGTTCCTGCCGCTCGTCGACACCGTCAGCGGCACGCTGGAGCTGGCCGTACCGCTGATCCTGGGTGCCCTCGCGGGCGTCCTGGGCGAGCGGTCCGGTGTGGTCAACGTGGCGATCGAGGGCCAGTTCCTGATGGGCGCGTTCGGTGCCGCCCTGGTCGGCACGATGGCGACCAGCGTCTGGGCCGGCGTGCTGAGCGCCGCGGTCGGCGGCGTGCTCATCGCCGCGATCCTCGCCGTGCTGGCGATCCGCTACCTCGTCGACCAGGTCGTGGTCGGCATCGTGCTCAACCTACTGGCGCTGGGTGTGACCGGCTTCCTGTACGAGCGCCTGATGCAGCCCGACGCACAGTCGTACAACCAGCCGCCGAAGATGCCCGAGTGGCACATCCCCGGCCTCGCGGACATCCCCGTGATCGGCCCGGTGCTGTTCGACACCAACGCGCTGGTCTGGCTCGCGCTGATCCTCGTGTTCGCGATCCACTTCGGGCTCACCCGCACCCGGTGGGGCCTGCGTACCCGCGCGGTCGGTGAGCACCCCACCGCGGCGGACACGGTCGGCATCCGGGTACGCGGACTGCGCTACCTCAACGTGCTGCTCGGCGGCGTGATCGCGGGCGCGGGCGGGGCGTACTTCACGCTGGTGGCCACGGGCAGCTTCAACAAGAACATGACCTCGGGCGCCGGCTTCATCGCGCTCGCGGCGCTGATCTTCGGCCGCTGGACGCCGTTCGGGGCGCTGGGCGCGGCGCTGTTCTTCGGCTTCGCGCAGAAGCTCGCCACGTACCTCAGCGCGGTCGGCAGCCCGGTGCCCAGCCAGTTCCTCAACATGCTGCCGTACCTCGCGACGATCGTGGCGGTGGCCGGGCTCGTCGGCCGGGTACGCGCGCCCGCGGCCGACGGCCAGCCGTACATCAAGAGCTGACGGGGAGAATCCGCACCATGGAGATCGACTGGGGGTCGCTGCGCGCCGCGGCCATCGAGGCCATGCGGCACGCGTACGCGCCGTACTCCGACTTCCCGGTCGGGGTGGCCGGGCTCGTCGACGACGGCCGGGTGGTCGTCGGCTGCAACGTCGAGAACGCCTCGTACGGTGTCGGCCTGTGCGCCGAGTGCGGCCTGGTCTCCTCGCTGCACGCCACCGGCGGAGGCCGGCTCGTCGCGGTCTCGTGCGTCGACGCCAACGGCCTGCCGCTGATGCCGTGCGGGCGCTGCCGCCAGCTGCTGTACGAGCACGGCGGCCCGGAATGCCTGGTGGAGGCCCTGCCCCGGCCGCTGAAGATGGCCGAGCTGCTGCCCCACGCGTTCGGCCCCGACGACCTGGACAAGGTCACCGGCCCGGCCGCCGTGCCCGACGTACCGCCGCAGCTCGCCCGCTGGCGTGGCCGCGGCACCGTCTTCGTGCACCCGGATCTCTCCGGCGGCGAGCAGGTCTGGACGGGTTACTGGGAGCGTTCCGGCGGAAGTTCGCAGGAGAGCGACGCCGAGAAGGGCATCCTCGAGGAGGGGCCCATCTTCCCGAACGCCGCCGCGGCGGTCACGTGGGGCCTGACGCGCACCTCACGCGTGGTCGTGGTCGACGCCGCGGGCGCGCTGGCGTGGGCCGGCGAAGGGGAGCCCCCCGAAGGCATCGGCACCAGGTGGGAGCAACAACCATGAGCGAGTTCGCGGCCGTCGACGTCATCCGGGCCAAGCGGGACGGGCACGCGCTGTCCGACGCGCAGATCGACTGGGTCGTCGACGCGTACACGAAGGGCGTCGTCGCCGACGAGCAGATGTCCGCCCTGGCCATGGCCATCCTGCTGCGCGGCATGACGCCCGGCGAGATCGCCCGGTGGACGGCCGCGATGATCGCCAGCGGCGAGCGGCTCGACCTGTCCGCGGTGTCGCGCCCGACGGTCGACAAGCACTCCACCGGCGGCGTCGGCGACAAGATCACGCTTCCGCTGACCCCGCTGGTCGCCGCGTGCGGCGCCGCCGTGCCGCAGCTGTCCGGCCGCGGCCTCGGGCACACCGGCGGCACCCTCGACAAGCTCGAGTCGGTGCCGGGATGGCGGGCCACGCTGAGCAACGACGAGTTCGTCAGTCAGCTGCGCGACGTGGGCGCGGTCATCTGCGCGGCGGGTGAGGGCCTGGCCCCGGCCGACCGCAAGCTGTACGCCCTGCGCGACGTGACCGGCACCGTCGAGGCCATCCCGCTGATCGCCAGCTCGATCATGAGCAAGAAGATCGCCGAGGGCACCGGGGCGCTGGTGCTGGACGTCAAGGTCGGCACGGGCGCGTTCATGAAGGACGAGGACACCGCCCGCGAGCTCGCGCGCACGATGGTGGAGCTGGGCAAGGCGCACGGTGTCCGTACGGTCGCCCTGCTCACCGACATGAACACCCCGCTGGGCCTGACCGTGGGCAACGCCGTCGAGGTCGAGGAGTCCCTCGAGGTGCTCGCCGGCGGCGGCCCGGCCGACGTGGTCGAGCTGACCCTCGCGCTGGCCCGCGAGATGCTGGAGGCCGCGGGCATCGACGCCGACCCGGCGAAGGCGCTGGCGTCCGGTGCCGCGATGGACTCGTGGAAGGCCATGATCCGCGCGCAGGGCGGCGACCCCGGCGCGGCGCTGCCGACCGCCCGGGAGACCGAGGTGCTGCGGGCCGAACGCGACGGCGTGGTCGCCTCGATCGACGCGCTGGGCGTGGGCCTGGCGGCCTGGCGGCTCGGTGCGGGTCGCGCGCGCAAGGAGGATCCGGTCGGCTTCGGCGCCGGCGTGGTGCTCAAGGTGCGGCCGGGCGACGCCGTACGCGCGGGCGACGTGCTGCTCGAGCTGCGTACGGACGACCCGGAGCGGATCCCGGCCGCCCGGGCCGACGCGGCCGGCGCCGTCCACGTCGGGCCGGACGCGCCCGCCCATGGCCCTTCCGACCGCCCCACCGCCACCCACGAACGGACTGAAGGCCCTCTGTTGATCGACCGCATAGCCTGAGTGGTCATGAAGGCCGCCCCCGACCCCCGAGCGGTACGCGACGCCAGCCTGGACGAGCTCGAACGGCTCGCGCTGCCGCTGCCGCCGCAGGCGTTCCCGCTGGTGTGGGAGCCGGGCGACGGCGTGGAGCTGCGGCCCACGGCTGAGCTGGAGGCGCGCGCGGCGGTGCTGCACGTGGTCGTGGCGCGCTGCTTCGGCATGCCCACCGAGATCGCGATGAGCTGGCTGCTCAAGTCCCAGCTGGTGGATTTCGTCACACCCCCGGAGTGGCAGTTCGTGGCCGGCGCCAAGGGCGATCACCGATCGTTCGTGCTGCACCACGACGCGGTGTTCGCGCTGGCCTGGCTGCTGGGGCTGAGCCGGCACCTCGACCCGACCGCGCCGCCCGAGGAGCGGCTGATGCGGCAGATGCCGGACCTGCCCGGCGGGGAGCTGTTCAACGCCTGGCGGTCCCGGTCGCTGGTGGCGCCGCGGGACGCGATCGAGGCGGCGGTGCTGCTCGACCTCTACTACTGCCTGGACTGGGCGTTCCAGGAGGCGGAGAAGAACGGCGTACGGCCGCCCGGCGAGGTGGACAGCAACGCCATCGGCCAGCGCCGGTGGGCCCTCGAGTGGGCTGTCGTGTTCTCCGGGCCGTACCACGACGAACCGCCCGAATGGGAAGAGGTCGACCTGTCGGTCTAGGCCGCGCGGTAGGAGGTCACGTCAACGGCCGCGGTCACCTCGTGTGGTCCCGCCACGTGCGGCGGCACATGCCGCGCACTGGGCGTCATGCCGATCAACGTACGGGTCTCGGCCTCCGACAACCGCAGGGTGCGGCTGACCGACTGCACGGACACCACCGCCCAGCCCTCGCCCAGCGCATCGGCGACCCGGTCGGCCTTGTCCGGATCCACCTTGACGAGCCCGTACGCGTCGACGAGCTCGGCGAGGTGGTCCCGCGCCGGCGTGACCACGAGCAGCCGGCCGTCCGGGCGCAGGATCCGGCGGAACTCCGGCCCGTTGCGCGGGGCGAAGACGTTGAGCACGACACTCGCCGAGGCGTCGGCGAGGGGGAGCGGCCGCCAGAGGTCGGCGAGCGCGGCAGCGGCTCGCGGGTGCGCCCGGGCCGCCCGTCGCAGGGCCGGCTTGGAGACGTCGAGGCCCAGCCCCGGCAGTTCCGGGAGGGCGTCGAGGACGTGGGCTAGGTAGCGGCCGGTGCCCGTACCCGCGTCGACGACCAGGCCGTCGTCCGCGCGTACCGTTGCGGCCAGTGCCTGCGCGATGAAGTCGTAGTGGCCTTCCGTCAGGAAGGTCTCCCGGTCGGCGACCATGTCGGCGCTGTCGCCCGGATGCGGCGACCGGCCCGCCGTCAGGTTGACGTAGCCCTGCCGAGCGATGTCGAAGGAGTGCCCGCGGGAGCACCGCAGCGCCCGTTCGTCCCCCCGGGCGAGTGGTCCACCGCACACCGGGCACCGCAGGTACGGCAATGCGCCGTCGATCATCTCCTCCGCCCCTCTAACATCTGCTGATGGCTGCCATCTCCCTCGCCGACATCGTGAAGGCCCCGAAGGCCCTGCTCCACGACCACCTCGACGGCGGGTTGCGGCCCGCGACGATCGTCGAGCTGGCGGACGCCGTCGGGCACGAGCTGCCCGAGACCGATCCGGAGCGGCTGCGGGAGTGGTTCGTCGCGTCGGCGGACTCCGGGTCGCTGGAACGCTACCTGGAGACGTTCGCGCACACGGTGGCGGTGATGCAGACCGAGGAGGGCCTGCACCGGGTCGCCAAGGAGTGTGCGCTCGACCTGGCCGCCGACGGCGTCGTCTACGCGGAGGTCCGCTACGCGCCGGAGCAGCACCTCGAGCGGGGCCTGAGCCTCGACCAGGTCGTCGACGCGGTGGAGGCCGGCTTCCGGGACGGGTGCGCCGAGGCGGCCGCGCGGGGCACCACGATCCGCATCGGCACGCTGCTGACCGCGATGCGGCACGCCGCGCGCTCGCAGGAGATCGCCGAGCTGGCCGTGCGCTACCGCGACTCCGGGGTGGTCGGGTTCGACATCGCCGGTGCCGAGGCCGGCTTCCCGCCCACCCGGCACCTGGACGCGTTCGAGTACCTGCAGCGGGAGAACTTCCACTTCACCATCCACGCGGGCGAGGCGTTCGGGCTGCCGTCGATCTGGCAGGCGATCCAGTGGTGCGGCGCGGACCGGCTCGGCCACGGCGTACGCATCGTCGACGACATCACGGCCGGGAAGCTGGGGCGGCTGGCGTCGTACGTCCGCGACAAGCGCATCCCGCTGGAGCTGTGCCCCTCGTCCAACGTGCAGACCGGCGCCGTGGAGTCGATCGGCGACCACCCCATCGGGCTCCTGCGCGACCTCCGCTTCCGGGTCACGGTCAACACCGACAACCGGTTGATGAGCGGAACCTCCATGTCGCGGGAGATGGCGTTGCTGGTCGAGGCCTTCGGCTGGGGCTGGAGTGAACTGCAGTGGCTGACGATCAACGCGATGAAGTCGGCGTTCATCCCGTACGACGAGCGGCTGGCGATCATCCTTGACGTGATCAAGCCGGCGTACGCGAAGTTGGTAGCCTGAAGTCCGTTTTCAACGGGCATGAACGACACGTCCGTACTTTCGTCGACCCGAACTACCGATTCGGTCAGGGGCCTCGACCGTTCGGTCAGTCTCCTCTCTACAAAAGCTGCATAATCCGGCATCTTGCCTTGCCGTCCGCTCCCGTGCGAGCCATCGTCTGTGCTGCCCGGATCGAGCTGGATCCGGGCAGATCGGCACGCGCGGGGACACCGCGACGCCGACGGAATCGAGTGACCGTGAGAGATGCGCCCCTATACGAGCAGTGATGACCGACCGGCGATGGCGGCGTCTTCGGACGCGACTTCGCATCACACAAACGGTCCGGGTCAGGCTGCTCTTTCTCTTTGACACTCGTCGTGATGGAATCTCGGGGGCCCGACCCGGTGTGTCGGCCGTGCGGTGCCCGGTGATCCGAAGGCCGGGTCCGAAACAGGAGGACGGTGACGTGAGCAAGCGCCCCAAGACGGCGAACGCGGTCATGTCGCGTCTCCGCCGGCCGGCCGGTCGGCTGCGGGATCTGCCGATCTGGTCGAAGCTCGGGCTCATCATGCTCGTGCCCACCCTGGCGACGATCATCGTCGGTACCAGCGGCCTGATCGACCACATCGACGAGGCGAGCAACGCCGAGCGCGCACGCACGCTGGCCGTGCTGTCGCAGGCCGCCGGTGGACTCGTCGACCACCTGCAGAACGAGCGCGCGTACGGCGTGATGATCGCGACCACCAAGCCCGACACGCCGGACCGCCAGGCGGCGACCCAGGCGTACAACGCCGAGCACCCCAAGGTCGACGCGGCCAAGCTGCCGTACGCCCAGCAGAAGGCCGCCCTCGACGAGGTGCCCGACCAGGTCGCCACCCTGCTGTCGCGGCTCAACTTCAACCTCGAAGAGCTGCCCTCCACGCGGAGCCAGACGGCCAACGGCCAGTTCAACCCCAAGGAGGTCGACAGCGCGTACAGCGTCGTGATCAACGACCTGCTGAACGTGCGCGACGCCTCCGCGCAGCTCGCCCAGGACACCGAGCTCAGCGACCGGCTGCGCGTGGTCGCCGCCGTCGCCCGGGCCAAGGACTACATCTCCCGCCAGCGCGACGTCGGCCACCGGGTGCTCGGCGAGGGCCGGCTCACCCCCGACCTGCGCCGCGAGCTCCTGCTCACCGACACCGGTTACACGATCGCCGACTCGTCGATGCGCCAGGTGGCCACCAACGAGGACAAGGCGCTCTTCGACCGGGTCGTCAAGGGCCCCGCCAAGCGCGCCGCGACCAACCTGACCGGCCCGCTGGCCGCGCTGGGCGCCGACAACATCACCGCCATCCCGTTCGACCGCACCAAGTGGGAAAGCGCGATGGTCGGCTACAACGGCCTGTTCCGCACGGTCGAGACCGACCTCGACCAGCAGATCGTGGCCCAGGCCACCGACATCCGCGACCGCGTGCAGCGCCAGGTGTTCATCGAGACCAGCGTCCTGCTGGGCATGCTCCTGCTCGCCATCGTCTTCGCGTGGATCGTGGCCCGGTCGATGGCCCGCTCGCTGCGCGAGCTGCGCCAGGGCGCCCTGAACGTCGCCCAGTTCGGCCTGCCCCAGGCGGTCGAGCGGCTGCGTGATCCGGCGCTGACCGGCTCGCTGACCCCGGCGCAGGTGGCCGACCAGGTCGCCGAGCCGCTGCCGGTGCGCAGCCGGGACGAGTTCGGGCAGGTGACCGAGGCGTTCAACGCGGTTCACCTGGAAGCCGTCCGCACCGCGGCCGAGCAGGCCGCCCTGCGGTCCTCCGTCGCGACCATGTTCGTCAACCTCGCCCGTCGTTCGCAGATCCTGGTCGACCGGCTCATCGGTCACCTGGACCGGCTGGAGCGCGGCGAGGAGGACCCGGACCGCCTGGCCGAGCTCTTCCAGCTCGACCACCTCGCGACCCGGATGCGCCGTAACGACGAGAACCTGCTCGTTCTCGCCGGCGCCGACTCCACCCGCGTGCAGCGCGAGCCGGCCGCCCTGATCGACGTGCTGCGTGCGGCGCAGTCCGAGGTCGAGCACTACACCCGCATCGAGTTCGGCATGATCGACCGGGACATCGAGGTGTCCGCTCACGCGGTCAACGACATGGTCCACCTGGTCGCCGAGCTCTTCGACAACGCGACCGCGTTCTCGCCGCCGAACTCGCACGTCGTGGTCGAGGCGCGCCGCCTCGGCGACGGCGCGGTGCTCTCGGTCGAGGACCGCGGCATCGGCATCAGCCGCGAGCAGCTGCGTGACCTCAACGAGCGGCTCGCCAACCCGCCCATGGTGGATGTCGCCGTCTCCCGGATGATGGGCCTCGTCGTGGTCGCCCGCCTGGCCAACCGGCACGGCGTCAAGGTCGAGCTGCGACCCGCCGACACGGAGCGGGGCACGGTCGCCGACGTCGGCCTGCCGACCAGTGTCATGGTGACGGGCGGCTCGGCCGGCCGGCTGCCGGGCAGCGCCACCCCCACGTCGTTCGGCGGCGTCGACCACCGCAACGTCCACACCGAGCCGCCGCTGGCGCTCGAGAGCGGCGGTCGCGGCGGCTACCAGGGCGGACGCCCGTTCGACCCGAACCCGCCGATGCCCACCGGTGGCATGCTCGGCACGGGCGCGGGCCGCTCGGTCCCGGCCTGGTCCGACCTGACCGGCGCGCCGTCCAACGGCTTCGAGCCGGCGAACGGCTTCGGCGGCCCGTCCAACGGCTTCGGCGGCGGTGCCAACGGTTTCGGTGGCGGCGGCGCCAACGGGTTCAGCAACGGCTCCACCGGTGCCAACGGCTTCCACGGCCCGCGCAGCAACGAGCCGATCCCGCCGCTGCCCCAGTCCGGCCCGCAGGGCTTCGCCGGCAACGACGGGCTCCCGCAGCGCCGCAACGGCGACGGTCCCCGGCCCGAGGACACGGGCGCCTTCGGGCACACCATCCCGCGCCAGCTGCCGCCCAGCCCCGAGACGCCGAGCCGGTCGCCGTTCGTGCCGCCGGTCTCCGCGCCCCCGGTCCCGCCGGTCTCCGCGCCGCCGGTGCCGTCCGCCCCGCCGTACGGTGGTGGCCGGCCGGTGTCGTCGCCGCCCGTCTCCGGCCCGCCCACCTCGGCGCCGCCGAACACGAACCGCCCGCAGTCGGCCCCGCCGAACGCCGGCCGTCCGCAGTCGGCACCGCCCGCGTCCCCGCCGGCCTGGCCGCCGGTCTCGGGAGAGCGTGACAACGGCACCCCGCACGTCCCGGAGAGCCTCGCGGCCGCCCTGGACATGACCGCGGAGCTGCCGCGGTACCGCCCGGAGCGGTCCGGCCCCGGCCCGCAGCCGCAGGTCGCGCCGCCCACGAACCCGCAGAACGCCACGCCGCCGAGCGAGGCCGAGCGGTCCGCCAAGGCCGCCGCGGCCGCGCACGAGGCGGCTGCCCAGCAGGCAGCTGCCGCGCAGGCGACCGCCGCCGCGCAGATCGCCGCCGCACAGGCGGCGGCGCGTCAGCGGGCCAACGGCGACGGGCAGTCGCAGTTCGCGGACGAGACGATGGAGCTGCCGATCTTCCGGGAGCTCGAGTCGGCCTGGTTCACCACCGCCCGGCCCAGCGAGCCGCGGACGACCGAGCCGAAGCCGTCGGCCGCGTCCAGCTCCGCGCCGGACGCCGACGTGGTGACCACCCAGCGCTTCTCCACGGGGGAGCCGGCCCGCCAGCCCGGCGTGCCGCAGCAGGCTCCCTCGCCGGAGACCCGCATCGACCGCGACCCCGCCACGGTGGGTGCGGTCGCGGCGAACGGCTCGGCGGCGAACGGCTCGGCCGGTGTGAACGGCACGGCCGACGGCAGCACAGGCAGCCCCTGGCAGACCGCGGCCGACGAGGGCTGGCAGGCAGCCCGCAAGGCCGCCGAGATGCCGGTGGAGACGACGACGACGGCCGGTCTGCCGCGCCGTACGCCGATGGCACAGCTCGTTCCTGGTGGTGTGGACCGGGCCGAGACCTCCGTCCAACGCCGCACCCCCGAGGCGGTTCGCGGGCTGTTGTCCGCGTACCACCGCGGGGTGCAGCGGGGTCGCACGAAGGATCAATCGACCAACCCGGAGGAGACTCCGGGAGGGCAGCAGTCCTCGCAGGCTGGCAAGGAGCATGAGGCATGACAAGTACGCAGGATCTGGGTTGGCTCCTGGCCAACTTCGCCGACCGCGTCCCCGGGGTTGCGCACGCGATCGCGGTCTCCGCCGACGGTCTGCTGCTCGCGGCCTCGCGGGACCTCCCCCGGGACCGCGCCGACCAGCTGGCGGCCATCGCCTCCGGCCTGGTCAGCCTGACCCAGGGCGCCGCGCGGTGCTTCGAGGGCGGCGCGGTGCTGCAGACGGTCGTCGAGATGGACAACGGGTTCCTCTTCCTGATGTCGATCTCGGACGGCTCGTCGTTCGCCGTCCTCGCGGCCCGCAGCTGCGACGTCGGGCAGGTGGGCTACGAGATGGCGCTCCTGGTGGACCGCGTGGGCGAGGCCCTGACGCCGGCTCCGCGCTCGGCGGCCGGAGTTCTCGGCTGAACGGATTGCCTACCGGATCCGTCCGGTATCTGTCCAAAACCTTGACAACAAGAGACACTTCTATGGGCCGAGGGATGGGGTGAGCGGTGACGATGCCCGAACGCGATGAGCCGACCGGCGCACTGGTCAGACCGTACGCCGTGACCCGTGGCCGGACCCGGCCCAAGCTTGAGATAGCGCTGGAAGCGCTCGTCGAGACCACCGTCCGCGGCCGTTCCACCGGTACGGGCAGGGGCGGGAGCGAACACCAGTACATCGCGGCGATGTGCGACGGCGGCAGAGTTCAGTCGCTGGCCGAGATCGCTGCACGCATGCAACTACCGCTCGGGGTGGCTCGGGTGATCGTCGCCGACATGGCGCACGACGGCCTGGTGGCAGTTTACGAGCCGACGTCGCTGGAGGACGAGAACGATGCGGTGGGTACGGAACTGCTGGAAAGGGTGCTGAGTGGACTTCGCAGGCTCTGACATGTCGCGCCGGCCGACCGCCGGGCGCGTGACATCGGCGAAGATTGTCATCGCCGGTGGGTTCGGCGTCGGTAAGACGACGCTGGTGGGGTCCGTATCTGAGATCACCCCGCTGACCACTGAGGCGATCATGACCTCTGCCGGCGTGGGCGTCGACGACAACCGGCAGGTGCCGGGGAAGACGACGACCACGGTGGCGATGGACTTCGGCCGTATCAGCATCGACCGGGACCTGATCCTGTACCTGTTCGGCACACCGGGCCAGACGCGTTTCTGGTTCATGTGGGACGAGCTGGTCCGGGGTGCCATCGGTGCGGTGGTCATGGTGGACACGCGTCGGCTCGCCGACTGCTTCGCCGCTATCGACTTCTTCGAG
The DNA here is from genome assembly GCF_016464385.1 of Nucisporomicrobium flavum. Classification (GTDB taxonomy): domain Bacteria; phylum Actinomycetota; class Actinomycetes; order Mycobacteriales; family Micromonosporaceae; genus Actinoplanes; species Actinoplanes flavus_A. The sequence continues at coordinate 583,484 of NZ_JADMLH010000002.1, forward strand.
CATCGGCGGCTGCCGTACCTGGTCGCCATCAACTGCTTCGACGGCATGCAGTACCACAACGCCCAGGATGTCCGCGACGCGCTCGCGATCTCCAGCGACGTACCCGTGGTGAGCTGCGACGCCCGCAACCGCGAGTCGACGAAGAACGTACTCATCTCGCTCGTCGAGTACGTCCTCACCATGCGCCGCTCGCGCGCGGTAGCGCCGGCCTGACCCATCGTCGAAAGTCCCGCTCTGTCCGACAGAGCGGGACTTTTGCGTGCCCGGTCCCCGCAGCCGGGTCCCGTGACCTCGTTCGTCGGTGCGCGCCGTGTACCGGTCTTCTCCGTCGACGGGCGCCGCGTGCTGTGGCAGCCGTGGTGTCTCCTGCTCGGTGCCCTCCCTCGCCGGCTCGTTGGAGGGCTCGTGCGGGGTCCTCACGGCTTCGTAGGCGCCCGCGATGGCAGGGGCGCGGGCGTCGGGGCATTGGTCCGTGCTCGGGTGCTCCTGGGCCGTCCCACCGGATGGACGAGCCAGAACACGTCTTCCCGGCAAAATCCCGGTAATTACCCCATTGAGCCAGCTCGATGTCTCTAGCCTGTGGCCATGAAGCCTCTGCCCTGGCTGGCCGCCCTGCTGACCCTGCTGATCCCCGCCCCGGCGCTCGCCACCCCGCCCCTACCGCCGACGGTCCGCGCCGACCTCCAGCGGACGGTGTTCAACAACGACCAGGTGGCCGGATACCGCGTACACAACGACTCGTCCGTCACCGTGACCGGCTGGCGGCTGGAGTTCGACCTGCCCGCCGACACCACGATCGCCACCAGCTGGAACGGCCGCTTCGCGCGCAGCGGCAACCACGTGACCGTGCAACCCGAGTCGTGGAACGCGACGCTGGTCCCCGGCGGCGCCGTCGACCTCGGCTGGTACGCCAACGGCACCGGCGAGCCGGCGAACTGCCGCATCAACGGCCAGCCCTGCGACGGCCAATGGCCCGACGAGACCGACCCCACCCGCCCCACGCCGCTGACCATCGACACCACCGGCGGAGTCACCCTGCACTGGGCGGCATCCACCGACGACCGCCAGCTGCGGCACTACGAGGTGTACGAGAGCGGCACGCTGGTCGCCACCACCACGAGCACCAGCTACGTCTTCCACACCGGCCCCGCCCTGCCGCCCCGGGTCTACGTCTTCCGCGTACGGGCCATCGACGCGGCGGGCAACTACTCGGCGAGCGCGTACGCGTCCCTGGGCACACCCCAGATGTCCCCGCCCCCGGCACCCGGCCGCCTCGCCATCGCTCCCGCCGCGGCCCCCGGCACCCAGCGGCTCACCTGGGAGCAGCCACTCCCGCCGCCGGTCGGCCCCGCCCCCGTGATCGCGGGCTACGAGGTGTCGCTGGACGGCACACCGGTAGCCGTCACGGGCGCCCTCCGGTACGTCGGACCGGTCCCGCCGACGGGCGAACACACCTGGTCGGTACGCGCGATCGACGCGCTGGACCGGCTCTCGGACCCGGGCCAGCTGACCCAGACGGTCAGCTGACGGCTCCCTCGCCCGGCCCGGCCGAGCGCCGGGCCCGGCGAGGGGGACACCGGTCGGCCGGGAAGGCAGTGATCGGCAAGGGCCGGCCGACGGGCAGTCTCGTCGGCGAAGGCGGCGGCCGGGCTTGCGGACAACCCCGGTGGCCAGGCCACGGCCAGGCGCGGTGGCCAGGCGCGGTGGCCAGGCGCGGCGGCCAGGCGCGGCGGCCAGGCACGGTGGCCAGGCGCGGCGGCCAGGCCGGGGCTTTGGCGCGGTCGTCGGGCCGGGCGAGGCGCGGTGTTCAAGTCCGATGGCCAGGGCCCGGCGGGAGACGCAGCGGGCAGGCCCAACGGTCGCACCCGGGTGGGCGGGCGCCGCGGCCATGGCTCGCCCGGCAGCCAGCAGCCGGGTTCGGGGCGGTCAGGCTGCCCTCGAGCGGGCAAGCCCGAGTGAGCAGCTCCAAGCGGCAGGCCCGAGTGGGCGGCCCATAAGCGGGCAGCTCCAAGCGGCAGGCCCGAGTGGGCGGCCCATAAGCGGGCAGCTCCAAGCGGCAGGCCCGAGTGGGCGGCCCATAAGCGGGCAGCTCCAAGCGACAGACCCGGGTGGGCGGTCCACAAGCGGGCAGCTCCAAGAGGCAGACCCGGGTGGGCGGCCATAAGCAGGCAGCCCCAAGCGGCAGGCCTGCGTGAGCGGCTTCAGCAGGCGACCAGGTGGCGGTCAGACCGGCGAGGACAACCAGGCCGCGGGGTCAGCGGCTCGGGTAGCCCGCGTTCCGGTAGTCCTCGGACTCCTGGCCGTCCCGGCTGAAGTCCCAGCCGCCCGCCGCCTCGCGACCCGGCCGGCCGCCGATCGCGTACCCGCCGATTTCCTGTCCGCGACGCCAGCCGCGGAAGTAGCCGGTGGTGTGCGCGGCGATGCTGGCCGCGTCGCGGACGATGCGGAGGGGGCGTTCCTCGCGGAGCGGGGAGCCCGGCACGAGGTTGGCCTGCGGCACTCGCTTGGGCAGGCCGGCCGGCGTCTCGGCGGCCACCTCCGGCGCGGAGGCTTTCTCGGCCGCGCGCCAGCCCGTGTCCATCGGGCTGCTCCAGTCGAGGTCGGCCGGGGCGGCTGCCTCGTCGTGGCCGGTGAACCAGGCGGAGCGGGCGGCCGCGAAGATGAGGAGGTCGCCGTCGCCCTCGGCCGGGACCGGCGGGGTGGTGCTGCGGTCCAGGGCCGTCAGGGTGGGCGTGGCGCGGCGGGCCGTGGCGCGGCCGTTGCGGCCGCGGTCGTCGACGAGGCGCAGGGGCGGCGGGTCGGTGATCGCCGTGACGTCCGGCGGGGTGGTTTCGAGACCGCCCAGGCCGGATTCCACGAGTCGCAGCGACGGCGGCTCCTTCGGCATGTCCTGCCACGGCGGCTTGACGCGGCCGTCCGAGGGCGGGCTGCTGACGGCGGCGGGCGGCGGGGTGGCCGCGTCGTCGGAGGAGTTCAGCAGGGGCCAGTTGGCCCGCGAGCCCGGCTCGGGCGTCTCAGGGCCGCGCTGCGCGGGCATGGGCAGCGAGAAGTCGGTGGCGCCGCCCGGCGCGGGAGCCGACCCGTTGCGGGTGTTCGGCCGCGGCGGGATGACCGTGCGCTGGCGTTCGGCGCGGGCGCTGCTCATCGCCGCGTTCGTCAGCGTGGGGCGGAACGGCTGGCCCGCCTCCGCCGGCGGGACCGACGAGGGGCGGGAGGCCGGCGAGGTGGGCCGGGGCGCCGACGAGCCGGGGCGGGCGCCCGGGGTGATCGGCGTCATACCCGGCGGGGGCGGCGGCACCGACACCGGGCGGCTGGCGGGGCCGGCGGCCGGGGTGCGGGTGGGCAGGCTCGCGGCGGGGGCGGCCGGCGGCGGGGTGACCGGGCGTGGCGCCATCGGCGGCGGCATGATCGGGTCCGGCGCGACCGGGGGCGTGGTGAGCGGCCGCGGGTTGGCCGGTCCGCCGCTCGCGGCGGCGGGCTCGGGGCGGCCACGGCGGCCGATGCGGGTGCCGGTGTCGCCGGGGCGGCCGAGACGGGTGCCGGTGTCTCCAGGGCGGCCGAGGCGCGTGGCGGTGTCGCCGGGACGGCCGAGGCGCGTGCCGGTGTCTCCGGGGCGGACCGAGGGCAGGCTCGCGGCGGGCTCGGCGGCGCGGCGGGATCCCGCCTGGCGGCGGCCCGGTACCGCGTTGGCGGCCTGCTGGCTGACCCGGGCGGCGAGCGTGCCGACCAGCGCCTCGCAGGCGGAGTCGCAGGACTTGACGGCGCCGATGGCGTGCCGGACGGTGTCGGCCGCCGCCGGGGCGAGGGACTTGTTGACGCCGCCGCGGCGCGGGGACTCGTTGATGGCCACGACCAGCGCGGTGACGGCCGCGACGACCTGGTCCTCGGTGCCGGCGCCGGCGCGGGTCAGCTCGTGGGCCACCTCCTCGGCGACCTGCTGCGGGTCGGCGCCGCGGCCGGTGAGGCGGCCGGGCTCGGGCAGCGCGTCGAGGACGGCCAGCGCGAGCGGGTGCGCGGGATCCGGGTACGCCCGCAGCGCGGCGGGATACAGCTCGCGCAGCACCTCACGCAGGGCGATGGCGGAGGCGTACCGGCCGTTCAGCATGGCGATGTGCGCGGCGAGCACGGGCTTGTAGCTCACGAGGTCGCGCGGGGTGGGAACCGTGACGGCGGCGATGGCACCGGCCTGCAGCGCCCGGGCGAGGCCCACGGCGCGACGGGCGGCGGGGGGTGCCGCGATCTCCTCGGGGGACTCGTCGTCGGCGAAGCGCTCGGCGAAGTCGTCGGCCGAGTCGTCGTCGGCCACCACGAGGGGACGCCCGGCGGCGGTCAGCAGCGACGTGACCATGTGGTCGTCGCTGTCGGCGGCCACCGCGGCCTCGGCGAAGCCGCTCGTCCGTTCGACGAGCAGCATGCCGAGCTGGGCGTACCCGGCCGGGTCGTCGCTGATCTCGTGAACTCCGAGCAGCCGTCCTGCGTCGTCCACCACGGCGATGGTCAGCGCGGAGCCGGCCGAGGCCGAGCGCACCGTCTCATCAGCCGACGCCAGACCGCAGTACACGCGCACGAGCGCCACGGCGTCGTCCTCCTCCCCGGGTGAGGGTTGTTCGCGACCTGATTTCGGCCAAGGACTGATGGTCCCTGGTGAGGGGTCAGTCGCGCCAGTCCACAGCGGCAGAGATCTTGCCGATTACCGAACGCCATCCCAGGCTCGCCTGTTGTGCGCCGATTTTACGGAGCTTGCGGCGTCCGAAGAAACCGCCCATTCCGCCACTCTCCGCGGACCGGAGGGACTCGTCCAGGTCATCGAGCGGTGAGCCGGGCGCCAGGGCCAGGATCACCGGCTTCAGACGCAACGCGTGACCCAGGTCCCGGGCCACCTCACCCGCGGCGATGAGCAGCGGAAGGTCCCAGGTGTCGTGCCCGCCGCGCAGGTTCTCCACGACGAGGTCCAGCTCGTAGCGGTCCTCCGGCAGCGGGTCGACGTCGGACGACTGTACCCGCTGGGCCAGGGTCGGCCAGGTGTCCAATTGTGCGAGATCGTGCGGCGCACCCGAATGTATGAAGGAGACCAGCGACTCGGGACTCTTGAACGCGAGAAGTCTGCCCTTGTGGCTCAGGAAGACGGGCACCTCCTCGTCGTCCGCCTGGTCGGCCTCCGCCTCCGGCTCGTCGTCCTTGAAGTCCTCGGGGTCGGGCTCCTCGACGACCTCGCCGTCCTCGTTGCGCAGCACGCCGTCGTCGGACCGGTGGGTCTTCGAGCCGGTGGCGTCCTCCGCGACCAGCGCGGTGAACTCCTCGTCGACGATGACTTCGTCCTCCTCGGCGGCGCGCGCGGCGGCCGCACGCTCCCGCGCCTCGAAGGGGTCGTCCTCGTCGGCCTCGACCTCGGTGAGGGTGAGCTCCGAGGCCTTCCGGTACGCCCGCAGCGTCAGCGCGACGCCACCGGGGAGGGCGATCTCCACCGGCTCGATCCGGACCTCGTCCCAGAGCGAACGGCCCGACGGGCCCTCTGTGACCGTCGAGGCCTCGGCGGCCTCTTCGGGAGACTGGCTGGCCACGCTGACCTCCGGATGGGTTCTCGCACGCTGTTCGGATGGGTGAGTCTGCGCACACACCTTAGTGGTCGCTCCTGGGAGGGACCCGACCGCGGTGGTCTAGAAGCCCTTGGGGTGCCAGACGGTCTTAATCTCCAGCAGCGCGGTCATCGGCCCCAGGCCCGGGTCGGCCGTGAAGTCCGTGCCGTCCGCCGGGGGCCGGACCACGCGCTTGAGGCTGCCGGCCGCGGACCGTTCGAGGTCCGCCGCGAGCGCCGGGTCGGTGACGCCGGTCAGGTCGAGGGCGTTGACGTCGTCGTGCGAGGCCAGCCACGGCGCGGTCTCGGCGGCGTTGCCGGTGAGGATGTTGACCACCCCGCCCGGCACGTCGGAGGTCGCCAGCACCTCGGCGAGGGTCACGGCGGCCTGCGGCGTGGCGGTGAGCACCACGACGGTGTTCCCCGTGACGATCGCCGGGGCGATCACGCTCACCAGGCCCAGGAACGAGGCCGGCGCCACGACGCCCACGACACCGGTGGGCTCCGGCGCGGAGATGTTGAAGAACGGGCCGGCGACGGGGTTGGCGCCGCCGTGCACCTGGGCGATCTTGTCGGACCAGCCGGCGTACCAGACCCAGCGGTCGACGGCGGCGTCCACCTCGGCGGCCGGCACGCCCAGCGCCACGAACTCGGCGCGGCGCGCCTCCAGCATCTCGGCGACCCGGTAGAGCACCTGCCCCCGGTTGTACGCGGTCGCGCCGGCCCACTTGGGCTGGGCCTTGCGGGCGGCGATCACGGCATCCCGCGCGTCCTTGCGCGAGGCGAGCGCCACGTTGTCGCCGTCCACCAGATAGGTCCGTCCTGACTCGCTGCGCGGGAAGGCGCCGCCGATGTACAGCTTGTAGGTCTTGCGGACGGTGAGCCGCCCGGACGTGGCGCGGGTCGCGACGGCGGCGGCCGGGACCGGGGTCGCGGTGACCGTCTTGGCCAGCGCCGCCTTGCGGACGGCGACGGCCTTGCCGGCGGACTTGTCGGAGCCGCCCTTGCGCGGGCGGTCGGACGATGACTCAGGCAAGGTACGCCTCCAGGCCGTGGCGGCCGCCTTCACGGCCGTAACCGGACTCCTTGTAGCCGCCGAACGGCGACGTGGGGTCGAACTTGTTGAACGTGTTGGCCCACACCACGCCCGCGCGCAGCTTGTCGGCGACCGCGAGGATCTGCGAGCCCTTGTCGCTCCAGATGCCGGCGGAGAGGCCGTACGGGGTGTTGTTGGCCTTCTCGATCGCCTCGTCGGGGGTGCGGAAGGTGAGCACCGACAGCACCGGGCCGAAGATCTCCTCGCGGGCGATCCGGTGCGCCTGGGTGACCCCGGTGAAGATGGTCGGTGCGAACCAGAAGCCCTGCGACGGCAGCGTGCACGGTGGCGACCAGCGCTCGGCACCCTCCTCGGCGCCGATGTCGGAGAGCGTACGGATGCGCTCCAGCTGCTCCGCCGAGTTGATCGCGCCGACGTCGGTGTTCTTGTCCAGCGGGTCGCCGACGCGCAGCGTGGCCATCCGGCGTTTGAGCGACTCGAGCAGCTCCTCGGCGATGGACTCCTGGACGAGCAGCCGGGAGCCGGCGCAGCAGACGTGCCCCTGGTTGAAGAAGATGCCGTTGACGATGCCCTCGACGGCCTGGTCGATCGGGGCGTCGTCGAAGACGATGTTGGCCGCCTTGCCGCCGAGCTCGAGCGTCAGCCGCTTGCGGGTGCCGGCGACCGAGCGGGCGATCTGCCGGCCCACCTCGGTGGAGCCGGTGAACGCGACCTTGTCGACACCGGGGTGCTCGACGAGCGTGCGCCCGGCGTCGCCGGCGCCGGTGACGATGTTGACCACGCCGGGCGGCAGGTCGGCCTGCCGGCAGACGTCGGCGAAGAACAGCGCGGAGAGTGGGGTCGTCTCGGCCGGCTTGAGGACCACCGTGTTGCCGGTGGCCAGCGCGGGCGCGATCTTCCACGCGAGCATCAGCAGCGGGAAGTTCCACGGGATGACCTGCGCGGCGACGCCCAGCGGCCGCGGGTTGTCGCCGAAGCCGGCGTACCGGAGCTTGTCGGCCCAGCCCGCGTAGTAGAAGAAGTGGGCGGCGACCAGCGGGAGGTCGACGTCGCGCGACTCGCGGATGGGCTTGCCGTTGTCGAGCGACTCGAGCACGGCCAGCTCGCGGGAGCGCTCCTGGATGATCCGCGCGATGCGGAAGAGGTACTTGGCGCGCTCGGCGCCGGGCAGCGCCGACCAGGGACCGGACGCGCGCCGGGCGGCGGCGACGGCCCGGTCGATGTCCTCCGGCCCGGCGGTGGAGACCTCGGCGAGGACCTCCTCGGTGGCCGGGTTCACGGTCTTGAAGGCGCCGCCGGAGGAGGCCGGGGGCACGAACTCGCCGTCGATGAAGAGGCCGTACGAGGGGGCGATGTCGACTACCGAGCGGGACTCGGGTGCGGGGGCGTACTCGAACATGGCGATCAGTCCAGCGTGAAGTAGTCGGGGCCGGCGTAGTGGCCGGTGGTCAGCTTGGTGCGCTGCATGAGCAGGTCGTTGAGCAGCGACGAGGCGCCGAAGCGGAACCAGTCCGGGTGCAGCCAGTCGTCGCCGACGGTCTCGTTGATGAGCACCAGGTACTTGATCGCGTCCTTGGTGGTGCGGATCCCGCCGGCCGGCTTGACCCCGACCTGCCGCCCGGTGCGGGCCCGGAAGTCGCGGACCGCCTCGAGCATCACCAGCGTGACCGGCAGCGTGGCGGCCACGGGCACCTTGCCGGTGGAGGTCTTGATGAAGTCGGCGCCGGCCAGCATCGCGAGCCAGGAGGCACGGCGGACGTTGTCGTACGTCCCCAGCTCACCGGTCTCGAGGATCACCTTGAGGTGGGCCTGGCCGCAGGCTTCCTTGACCGCGACGATCTCGTCGTACACGTGGTCGTAGCGCCCGGAGAGGAACGCGCCCCGGCTGATCACCATGTCGATCTCGTCGGCGCCGCCGGCGACGGCGTCGCGGGTGTCGGCGAGCTTGACGTCGAGCGGCGCCTGGCCGGACGGGAAGGCCGTGGCGACGCTGGCGAGGTGGACGCCGCTGCCGGCCAGCACCTCGGCGGCCACCGGGACCATCGCCGGGTAGACGCAGACCGCGGCGACCGGCGGGCAGGTGGGGTCGGCGGGGTCGGGGCGCAGCGCCTTGGCGGACAGCGCGCGGACCTTGCCGGGGGTGTCGGCGCCCTCGAGGGTGGTCAGGTCGACCATCCGGATCGCCAGGTCGATGGCGGCCGCCTTGGCGGTGGTCTTCACCGACCGGGTGCCCAGCGCCGCGGCCCGCGCCTCCACGCCGACCTTGTCCACGCCGGGCAGCCCGTGCAGGAAAGATCGGAGATCGAAGGCGGAACCGGACACGCCGGGCAGCCTCGACGTCGTTGTCGCAGTCATGAGAGGGATTCTACGCGGCCCACCGACAGTTGATCTTGGACAACCCCGGTAGGTTGAGCGGCGTGGACGTACTCGTCGTTGATCACCCGCTGGCCCAGTCCCGTCTCACCGCCATGCGGCGGGCGGAGAGCGACTCCGGCACCTTCCGCGCCGCCCTGCACGAGCTGACCACCATGGTCGTGTACGAGGCCGCCCGCACCTTCGCCGTCGAGCAGTACCCGATCACCACGCCGGTCGCGCCGACCCAGGGCACCCGGCTGGCCAACCCGCCGCTGATCGTGCCGGTGCTGCGCGCGGGCCTCGGCATGGCCGACTCGGCGCTGGCCCTGCTGCCCGAGTCGTCGATGGGCTTCGTCGGGCTCGCCCGCGACGAGGACACGTACGAGCCGCGGGCGTACATGGAGTCGCTGCCGGGGGACCTGTCCGGGCTGCCCGTGCTGGTTCTGGACCCGATGGTCGCCACCGGCGGCTCGCTGCTGCACTGCTGCCGGCTGCTGGTGGACCGCGGCTGCACCGACGTGACGATCTGCTGCGTGCTGGCGGCGCCCGAGGGCATCCAGCGGCTCGAGGAGTCCGGGCTCCCGCTGCGCCTGGTCACGGCCAGCATCGACCAGGGCCTCAACGAGAAGATGTACATCGTCCCCGGCCTGGGCGACGCGGGTGACCGCCAGTTCGGCGGCATGCCCCGGTTCTAGGTGTACGACCAGCTGAGGGCCCGGCCGTCGCGGAACGGCATGACGCCGTGGAACGGTTGCGGGTCCTCGGCGAAGACGAGCGGCAGGAAATGGCGGTCCGACTCCCACATGGGTACGCGGCCCGCCAGCACGTCAGCGACCGGTATCCAGTGCAGGCTGCCCTCGTCGTTGCCCGGTAGCGGCGTGCCCGTCCAGACCGGGATGCGGAAGAGGAAGCCGAACCAGTTCTCGCCGTTGCGGCCGAAGCCGGGCCAGGAGACGGTGCCCGCCAGCTCGACGGTGACGCAGTCGAGGCCGGCCTCCTCGCGGATCTCCCGGCGCATCCCGCTGACGACGTCCTCGTCGGGTTCGAGCTTGCCGCCGAGCCCGTTGTAGTAGCCGAAGTGGAGGTCGTCGGGCCGGGTGTCCCGCCGGATCATGAGGACCTGCCGGCCGTCGGGCGAGGTCACGTAGCCGAGTGTCGCGAGGGTTGCCTGCACGGCGGAAACCTTAGGTGTGGGAATCCGCGGATGCTCGGACCGGGCCCCTAAATGGTGCATATCCTGCCGAAATGGCGAGTTCGGTCCTCAGCATCGTCGTGCCCATGTACAACGTCGGGCCCTACCTCGACGAGTGCCTGGGCTCCCTCGCCGGGCAGTACCGGCAGGAGCTCGAGGTCGTCATGGTCGACGACGGCTCGACCGACGACAGCGCCGCCGTGGCCGAGCGGTACGCCGCCCGCGACCCCCGGTTCCGGCTGATCCGCCAGGAGAACGCCGGGCTGGGCGCCGCCCGCAACACCGGCACCGAGCACGCCACCGGTGACTACCTGATGTTCGTCGACAGCGATGACGCGCTGGCGCCGTACGCGGCCGAGCTGCTCGTCGGCAGCCTGGAGAAGACCGGCTCGGACTTCTCGTGCGCCAACGTGCTGCGGCTCACCACCAAGGGGCTGAGCCAGTCCGGGATGCACCGGGCGCCGTTCGCCGCCACGAAGCTGCGTACCCATGTCAGCCACTTCCCCGCGCTGCTGGGCGACCGTACGGCCTGGAACAAGGTCTTCCGCCGCAGCTTCTGGGACCTGCACGAGTTCGTGTTCCCCGAGGGCGTGCTGTACGAGGACATCCCGGTCACTGTCCCCGCGCACGTGCTCGCCGACTCGGTGGACGTGCTGAGCGCGCCCGTCTACTACTGGCGGGAGCGGGAGGGCCCGGACAAGTCGATCACCCAGCGCCGGGAGGAGCTGCCCGCGTTCCTGGACCGGCTGGAGAGCTGCTGGGCGGTGAGCCGCCTCCTCGGCCGGTCCGGCTACCACGGCATCAAGCGGCTGTACGACGAGTCGGTGCTCAAGAGCGACCTGATGCTCTTCGTCCGGGTGCTGCCCCGGGTGGACGACGACTACCGGCAGGTGTTCCTGGACCGGACGAACGCGTACCTGGACACCGTCGACCCGGAGGCGATCCTCGAACTGCCCGCCGTCCAGCGGGTGCTCTGGACGCTGGTACGCCACCGGATGATGCCGGAGATCCTCGAGCTGGTGCCCGTGGTGCGCAAGCAGCGCCGGATCGCCCGCAGGGGGCTGCGCCGCTACCACGACATGGACCTCTTCCACGCGAAGCTGCCACAGCTGCCGCCCGAGCTGTTCGCGGCCGGGACGCCGCGCCCCCGGACGAAGGTGCACGACGTGGCGTGGGAGGACGGCAGGCTGCGCATCCGCGGCCACGCGTTCATCCCGGGCCAGTCGGCCGCGCACCCGTGGAGCACCTCGCGGCTGATCTGGCTCAAGGAGGCGGGCGGACGCCGGACGCGGCGTACCCCGCTGATCAACCGGCGCTGCGTCGACGCGACCGCCGACCACGGCTCGGCGCAGACCTCGTACGACTGGTCCGGCTTCGAGGCGGTCATCGACCCGCAGACGCTGCGGACGCCGGAGGGTGTCTGGCGCGACGGCGAGTGGTCGATCGTGACGGGGGTCGTGGGGCTGGGCCGCAAGAGCAAGGGCTCGCTGGAGATGGGCCAGCCCGCTACCCCGGTACGGCTGACCGCCTGCCAGTTCGGCGACGTGCGGGTCACGCCGTACGTCTCGGACGGGCGGTTGCGCCTCAAGGTCGGTCACGTCGGGGCCGTGCTGGATGCCGTCCACCGCGACGGGGATGCCCTGGTCATCGGCGGGAGAGCCGGCGTGGGGGAGCCGACGACGGCGATCCTGTCGCGGGTCGACGGGCTGGTGTGGCGGCGGTACCCGTTGACGCCCGACGGGGACCGGTTCACCTTCAGCATCCCCGTGGAGGATCTGCAGGTGGACGGGGTCGCGTACGCGCCGCTGCGGATCGGCGAGCCGGCCGACCGGTGGGTGATCCGGCTCGCCACCGGCACCAAGCGCAGCGGCGAGCTGCCCTGTGCCCTCGCGGACGGCACGCTCGAGCCGGTGGACCTGGGCGCGCGCACCGTGCACCTGCACCGCGGCGAGACCGGCGAGCCGGTGCTGGCCGCGTTGCCGACCGGACCGGTCCTGACCGCCGTGAGCACGGCCGCGCGGCAGTTCCACTTCAGCGGGCGCCTGCACGGTCGCGCGGAGCGGATGGAGCTGGTGCTGCGTCCGGGCAACGGCCGCGAGACCAAGGCTTTTCCCGTACGCGTGGAAGGCGCGACCTGGCACGCCGAGGTCGACCCCGACGCGGTGGAGCACTTCGGCACCCGGGTCCGGATGCGTACGGGCACCTGGAACGTCCTCTGCCGCATCGCCGGCGGCCCGGTGGAACCCCTGCCCGCGACAGCCACCGCCGTGGAAGCGTTGCCGTTGGCGCTCGCCGGGGACGCGCCCCGGGTGTCGCTGGAGTGGCTCGCCGACGAGCGCGTGGTGCTGCGGATCCGCTCGGCGCTCGACGACGAGGAACGCGGCCGCGGCAACCAGGCCCGGCTCCGCGACCGGCACTACCCGGCGACGCGGGAGAAGCCGCTGCGGGACGTGGTGCTCTACAACAGCTTCACCGGACGGCAGTACTCGGACAGCCCGCGCGCGGTGCACGAGGAGCTCGTCGCCCGCGGCCTGCGGCTGGAGCACCTGTGGGTGTCGGTCGACGGGCAGGCGCCGGTGCCGCACACCGCCGACTCCGTGCCCCTGTGGAGCCGGCGGTGGTACGAGGCGCTGGCCACCGCCCGCTACATCGTCACCAACCAGCACCTGCCGGAGTGGTTCCGCCGCCGGGAGGGACAGGTGGTCGTGCAGACGTGGCACGGCACGCCGCTCAAGCGGATCGGCTTCGACATCGCCGACGTGCGCTTCACCGACCGTCGCTACCTGGAGAAACTGGCCCAGGAGGCGCCCAACTGGAGCTTCCTGGTCTCGCCCAACACGTTCAGCTCGCCGATCCTGCGCCGCGCGTTCCGCTACGAGGGCGAGCTGCTGGAGATCGGGTACCCGCGCAACGACGTGCTGTTCCGCGACCGGGTGGAGATCGCCGAGCGGGTCCGGGCCGTCGTCGGCATCCCGCCGGAACGCAAGCTCGTCCTGTACGCCCCCACGTGGCGCGACGACGAGTACAGCGGTGGCCAGTACCGCATCTCGATGCAGCTGGACACCCGGGACGCGGCCGAGAAGCTGGGCGCCGACCATGCCCTGCTGGTCCGCCGGCATCCCAACGTGCTGGACGAGATCCCCGGCGACGGCGACGGGTTCGTCTACGACGTGTCCACGTATCCGGACATGGCCGACCTGCTCGCGGCGGCCGACATCCTGATCACCGACTACTCCTCGGTCATGTTCGACTTCGCGAACACCGGGCGGCCGATGCTGTTCTTCACGTACGACCTCGCGTACTACCGCGACGAGCTGCGCGGCTTCTACTTCGACTTCGAGGCGGAGGCGCCCGGACCGCTGCTGGCCACCTCGCCGGAGGTCGTCGCCGCGATCCGGGACGCCGACGCGACCGCCGCCCGGTACGCCGACCGCTACCGCGCGTTCGCCGCGAAGGCCTGTGACCTGGACGACGGCCACGCCGCGGCGAAGCTGGCCGACCGCATGCTCGAGGCCGGGGGAAGCCGATGATCCGGGACCGCGTCAGGAAGCTCATCAAGCGCCACATGTCCGGTCCTCCGGCGGACCCGCGCGTGCTCAAGGCCATGAAGGAGGCGAACACCGAGGCGCGCAAGCAGAACGAGCTGCTCTACGACATCCGCTGGGAGCTCAAGCAGCAGCGCAAGTACCTGGAGGGCTTCCGCGCGTACGCCTCGACCGCGATGTTCGCCGAGATCCGCGCGTTCACCGAGGCGCAGCAACTGGGCTTCGAGGAGACCATGCGGCGGGTGGCGGACAACCGGCTGAGCCTGGCCCGCTTCGGCGACGGCGAGCTGAAGATCATGCTCCGGCCGCAGTACAACCTGCGCTTCCAGCCCTGGTCGGCGCGGCTCGCCGGGGATCTGCGCGCGGTGCTGACGATGGACGGCTTCGACCCGGATCGGCTGCTGGTCGGGTTCCCGTACACGTTCCGGGACGTGCACTGGACCTCGGTGTGGCAGGACATCTGGCCGGAGGTGAAGCCGCTGCTCAACCCGATCGTCCCGTACGGCACCGCGCACGTGTCCCGGCCGATCTACTTCTCGCACCTCGGCCGACGCGGCGTGGAGCTGTGGCGTGACGTGTGGGACGGGCAGGACATCAGCATCGTCACCGGCGAGGGATCGCGGTTCCACCTCGAGCCGGCGCTGTTCGGCAACACCCGCTCCATCGACTTCGTGTACTCGACGGCGACCGACGCGTACGCCGACCTGCCGCGCCTCATGCGGCAGCTGGAGGACGGGGATCCGAGCCGGCTGTACCTGTTCGCGCTGGGCCCCGCCGGGACCCTCGCGGCAGCCTGGTTGTCGCAGCGCGGGCGCTGGGCCATCGACATGGGTCACATCAGCGAGAGCTGGGCGAACGTCTTCGCCGGGGGCGCCTGGCCGGAGGAGCTCGAAGTGGTCCGGAAGTAGTCACCGGGGCAACCCCTCTGGCGGTTGCCCCGGTGACACCGGCCACTATCGTTTTCGACATGACCTCCATCGCGCTCGCCGAGGAGCTGCTGCTCCTCGCGTATGACGACCAGACCGGCAAGGCGACCGGTTCCCGTATCGGACTCGACCTCGGCATGGCCGCGGCCGTGCTGGTCGACCTCGCGCTCGCCGGGCGGATCGCGTACGCCGACGGCAACCTGGTGGTGAAGGACCCGACCCCGACCGGGGAACCGATCGCCGACGCGGTGCTCGCCAAGGCGGCCGCGGACGTCCCGCACACCCCCGCCCAGTGGGTGCAGCGGCTGCGCCACCGGCTGCGTGAGCGGGTCCTCGAGGACCTGGTCGCCCGGGGCGTCATCCGCGACGTCGACGAGACCCAGCTCGGCGCGATCCACGTGCACCGCTACCCGACGACGGACCCGGCGTACGAGGCGGAGATCCGCAAGCGGCTGGCGGACGCGCTGATCACCGACGCGGTGCCGGACGAGCGCACCGCCGCGCTGGCCACGCTGCTCGTGGCGACCCGCATGGAGCCCGCGCTGCGGCTGCCGCCGGAGGAGTCGGCCCGTGCCCACGAGCGGCTGGAGCAGATCGCGAGCGGGGCCGGCTTCTCCGGCGCGAGCATCGAGGACTCCATCGTGCGGCCCAGCGTCGCGCTGGTGGTGGCGACCCTGGGCCGGGCGATCAGCGCGGCCCTGGGCACCCCCAAGGTGCTGTAGCCGGCGCTACAGCCCCAGCGCGGCGGAGACCTCCTTCCGGAGCTGGGCCATGCCCGCTCCGGAGCGGAACCGTGCGGTGACGAGCTTGCCGGTGCCGACCGGCTCGATCACCTCCAGGTACGCCTTGAGCTTCGGCTCGGTGCCCGACGGGCGGATGACCACCCGGGCGCCCGCCGTCCGCAGGGTGAGCACGTCGGCGGCCGGCGCCCGGTCCTCGACCTGCGTCACCGGCTCGCCGAGCAGCGTGGCGGGCGGGTTCGCGCGGACCCGCTGCATCGCGCGGGTGATCACGGTGAGGTCGTCGACGCGTACCGACAGCTGGTCCGTGCGGTGCACGCCGAGCTCGGTGTCGAGCTCGTCCAGCCGGTCCCGCACCGACTTGCCCTCCGCCTTCAGCGCGGCGGCCAGCTCGGCGATGCGCAGGGCGGCCGTGATGCCGTCCTTGTCGCGGACCATGTCCGGGGCGACGCAGTAGCCGAGTGCCTCCTCGTAGCCGTACGCCAGCTCGTCGGCGGCGCGCACGATCCACTTGAACCCGGTCAGCGTCTCCGCATACGGCACATCGCGGGCCGCGCACAGCGCCTTGAGCTGGGTGGACGAGACGATTGTGGTGGCGTACACGCCCGGGGTGCCGGTGCGGATGAGGTGGTCGGCCAGCAGGATGCCCAGCTCGTCGCCGCGCAGCGCGCGCCAGCCGCCCTCCTCGCCGGTGGGCAGCGCCACGGCGCAGCGGTCGGCGTCCGGGTCGTTGGCGATGGCGAGGTCCGCGCCCGTCTCCGCGGCCAGCGCGAGGAGCAGGTCCATGGCGCCGGGCTCCTCCGGGTTCGGGAACGCGACCGTGGGGAAGTCGGGGTCCGGCTCGGCCTGCTCGGCGACCACGGCGGGCGCCTCGAACCCGGCCGCGGTGAAGGCGGCGTCCAGCACCTTGCCGCCCACCCCGTGCAGGGGCGTGTACGCCACCCGCAGCTCCCGCGGCCCGTCGCCGAGGACGGCCGCGGCGCTGGCCACGTACCCGTCGACGATCTCCTCGCCGAGAACCGTGCCGGGCTCGCCCAGCGGGACCTCCGCCGGGGCCCCGACGGCCTGGATGGCGGCCTCGATCCCGGCGTCGGCGGGCGGGACGATCTGCGCCCCGGCGCCGGCCGGCCCGCCGAGCTGCGCGCCCAGGTACACCTTGTAGCCGTTGTCCTGGGGCGGGTTGTGGCTGGCGGTGACCATGACCCCGGCGACGGCGTCCAGCTTGCGGACCGCGTACGCCAGCACCGGCGTCGGCAGCGGGCGCGGCAGCACCAGCGCCTCCCGGCCGGCGGCGGTGGCGACCCGCGCGGTCTGCTCGGCGAAGTCCTTCGAGCCGTGCCGGGCGTCGTACCCGATGACGAGCGGGCCGTGGCCGCCCTGGGCGTCGAGCCAGGCGACCAGCCCGGCGGCGGCGCGGGTCACGACGGCGAGGTTCATGCCGTTCGGCCCGGCGCGCAGCCGGCCGCGCAGCCCGGCGGTGCCGAACGTGAGCGGGCCGGCGAACCGGTCGGCCAGCTCGGCCGCGCTCTCCGGGAGGCGGTCGAGCAGCGCGCGGATCTCGTCGCGGCCGGCCGGGTCGGGGTCGTCGGCCAGCCAGGTCTCGGCCAGCTCGCGAAGGTCGTCAGTTGCCATGCTCAGTGGATAGCACGACCCGGTCAGCCGTCGAGCGCGAAGGTCCTCACGAGGTTCTCGAAAATCGGCTTGCTCTCCGCGAACTGCTGCTCGGTGCTGGTCATGTAGAACGAGTACGCCTTGCCGTTGGTGAGGATGGCGCCCCAGAGCCCGTGCCGGGTGCCCGCGCACGTGTACTCGAGGACCGCGCCGGGGTGCCCGCTGATCTCCCGGTCGGTGAGGCCCACCTGCGCGTACGGCTTCGGGCAGCTGGAGCCCTTCTTCTTGAGGTTGCTCTCGGCGATCTTCAGGAAGCTCTGCGGGGTGCCCTTGCCGGGCTCGACCAGCAGGCGGACCTTCCGTTCGGCGCTGGGGTCCACGTAGTCGACCCAGCTGCCGCCGCTCTTCTTCGTCCAGCCCTTGGGCACGGAGACGCTCGTGCCGCGCCCCTTGTACGCCACCGTGGCGAAGCCCGGGTCGCCCGCGGCGTTGCCCCGGGGCACGCCGGCCGCGGTGGGGGTCTTGTCGTCGCCGCCGCCGGAGAAGGCGAGCACGATGGCGATCACCAGCAGGACGGCGACCCCGCCGGCCGCGGCGAGCTGCGTGTTGCGCGGCCACCCCTTCACCGTGGTGACCGCCTTGCCGGTGGCCTCGCGCACGGTGGCGACGGTCTTGTCGATCATCTGCCGGCGCTTGACGGCCGGGCCCGCCACCACGGTGCCGCCACCTGCCATCGGCTCGCGGGCGGCGCGGGCGCCGTCCCAC
Source organism: Nucisporomicrobium flavum (assembly GCF_016464385.1). GTDB lineage: Bacteria > Actinomycetota > Actinomycetes > Mycobacteriales > Micromonosporaceae > Actinoplanes > Actinoplanes flavus_A. The sequence goes on from NZ_JADMLH010000002.1 coordinate 601,250, forward strand.
TGCCGGCGGGGCGGTAGCACGCTGGTGGTGTCGCCGCCCTGGCCGGACGGCGGGATCACGCTGGTGCGGTCGCCGTCGGGCCCCGGGTAAGCCCCGGTGGGCTGGTCGGCTGCGGGCGCGGCGGGGCGCTTGTCGTCCGTGTCGCCCTGCTTGAGCTTCGCCAGGTGGCCGGAGAGCGAGTCGCCGGGCGCGAGCATGGCCCGGCCGCCGATCTGACCCGTGGGCTTCTGCTGCGGCGGGATCGGCTGGGTCTCGGCCGCCGGCGGGCGCTGGGACGGGACCACCGAATACGGGTCCGTCATCATGTGCGGCGGCGCCTTGCTGGCCAGCGGGCCGGCCAGCTGCTGGCGCAGCATCGTGCGGGCGGTCTGCACGTCGAACCGGCGCGCCGGGTCCTTCTCGAGCAGGCCCATCAGCACCGGCGTGAGCGAGCCGGCCCGGACCGCCGGGGTGGGCGGGTCCTCGACGACGGCGTGCATGGTCTCGATCGGGTCGCCCTTGTCGAAGGGCGGCCGGCCCTCGATGGCGGTGTAGAGCGTGACGCCGAGCGAGAACAGGTCGCTGGGCGGGCCGAAGTCGCTGCCCATGGCGCGCTCGGGCGAGATGAAGTGCGGCGAGCCCAGCACCATGCCCGGCGTGGTGAGCTGCACGTCGGTGGGCATCCGGGCGACGCCGAAGTCGGTGAGCACGCAGCGGCCGTCGGTGCAGATCAGCACGTTGGCCGGCTTGACGTCGCGGTGCAGCACGCCGTGTGCGTGGGCCACCTCGAGCGCCCCGAGCAGCGCGATGCCGATCTTGGCGACCACCCGTGAGGGGACCGGGCCGTCCTCGATCACCATGTCCGCGAGGCTGCGAGCCTCCAGCAGCTCCATGACGATCCAGGGCCGGCCGTTCTCGTGCACGACGTCGTAGACCTGCACGACGGCCGGGTGCTGCAGGGCCGCGGCGGCGCGGGCCTCGCGCATCGTGCGCTCGTACATCGCGTCGCGGTCGCTGGGGGCCAGGCCGGGCGGGAGGATGACCTCCTTGATCGCCACGTCCCGGCGCAGCAGGGTGTCGGCGGCACGCCAGACCGTGCCCATGCCACCGTGGCCGACCGCTGCGCGAAGGGTGTACCGCCCGCCGATGAGCGTGCCCGGGGCTGCGCGTCCGCTGGTCGGAGCGGTGTTGCCACTGCTCCACGTCGGAATCTGAGTCACGTGAGATGCCACCGAATGGGGTGTAGGGGGCGGTCGGCCAACCACGCTATCTTGCCGGTTCGTACCCCGATTCGAAAAGCCGGTCATGGAGTGTTTCCGCGAACTTGACGGACCGTAGCAAGGCTGTCGCATAGAGTGGAACTTTTCGGACGCGAGGTGCAAAATCCCTCACACCCCACCGGAGCTGAACGACGCCTAGGATCGCGGTGTGAACGCAGAATCCGGGTTCGAGATCAAGCCGGTCTACGACGCGGGCGACCTGCCCGCCGACGTGGAGGAGAAGCTCGGCCGGCCCGGTGAGTGGCCGTACACCCGCGGCGTCTACCCGACGATGTACACGAAGCGGCCGTGGACCATGCGGCAGTACGCCGGCTTCGGCACCGCCGCCGAGTCCAACGCCCGCTACCACCAGCTGCTCAAGGCCGGGACCATGGGGCTGTCGGTGGCGTTCGACCTGCCCACCCAGATGGGGTACGACTCCGACGAGCCGATCGCGCACGGCGAGGTCGGCAAGGTCGGCGTGGCCATCGACTCCATCGAGGACATGCGGCGGCTCTTCCGCGACATCCCGCTGGACCAGGTGTCCACCTCGATGACGATCAACGCGCCCGGCTCGGTGCTGCTGCTGCTCTACCAACTCGTCGCGGAGGAGCAGGGAGTGCCCGGCTCGGCACTGCAGGGCACCATCCAGAACGACATCCTCAAGGAGTACATCGCCCGGGGGACGTACATCTTCCCGCCCAAGCCGTCGCTGCGGCTGGTCGCGGACACGTTCGCCTACTGCCGTACGGAGATCCCGAGGTGGAACACCATCTCGATCTCCGGCTACCACATGGCGGAGGCCGGGGCCACGCCCGCGCAGGAGATCGCGTTCACGCTGGCCAACGGCATCGAGTACGTACGCGCCGCGGTCGCCGCCGGCCTCGCGGTGGACGACTTCGCGCCCCGGCTGTCGTTCTTCTTCGTCGCCCGCACCACGCTGCTGGAGGAGATCGCCAAGTTCCGCGCCGCCCGGCGGATGTGGGCGCGGATCATGCGCGACGAGTTCGGCGCGACGAACCCGAAGTCGATGATGCTGCGGTTCCACACCCAGACGGCCGGCGTGCAGCTCACCGCGCAGCAGCCCGAGGTCAACCTGGTACGCGTCGCCGTGCAGGCCCTCGGTGCGGTCGCCGGCGGCACGCAGTCGCTGCACACCAACGCGTACGACGAGGCCATCGCGCTGCCCACCGAGAAGTCGGCCCGGCTCGCGCTGCGGACCCAGCAGGTGCTCGCGTACGAGACCGGGCTCGTCGACACCGTGGACCCGTTCGCCGGCTCGTACGTGATCGAGGCGATGACCGACGAGGTGGAGACGGCCGCGACCGCCCTGATCGAGCGGGTGTTCGGCTACGGCTCGGCGGTCGAGGCGATCGAGCAGGGCTTCCAGAAGCAGGAGATCGAGACCTCGGCCTACCGGATCGCGCAGCAGATCGACGGCGGCGAGCGGGTGGTGGTCGGCGTCAACCGTTTCGGCGCCGACGAGGAGGAGAAGTACGAACCGTTGCGCGTCGACCCGCAGATCGAGGCGGAGCAGAACGCGCGCCTGGCCACGCTGCGCGCCGAGCGGGACGGCTCGGCGGTGGAGGCCGCCCTCGCCGATCTGCGCAAGGCCGCCGAGGGTACGGACAACGTACTGCCGCCGATGCGGGAGGCGTTGCGCCGCCGTGCCACGGTTGGTGAGGTCTGCCACACGTTGCGCGGCGTCTGGGGGGTATACCACCCGGTGGAGCACTTCTGAGCGCTGCCTGGATTTGAACCGCGTCACCTCCGCGATTCGTAACCCGTTGTAGGAGGTGGTCAACGCATGCCGCCCGGAGATCGCTCTTATCAGGGCTTTCGTAACAGTCCGCGATCCGACCAATACGGGAATGACGTTGCACAGCGTCACCAAAATGGGTCTAGGCTGTCGCGCGTTGCGGAAAACGGACCGAATACCGAGAGCGATAGAGACATCGACGTGACGAGTGCACTGACGGCGCCGGCCGGCGCCGAGACGGCGACTTTCCCCGGACCGCCCCCCGGGGCCGAGCCCCTGCCCGGTCAGCTCGACCGCTGGCTCGCCGCGCGGGGAGCCGAGCTCGTGGCCATCCGCCGTCACATCCACGCGCACCCCGAGCCGTCCAACGCCGAGTTCGAGACCGCCGCGCTCGTCGCCCGGGAGCTCGCCGTGGCGGGCCTCTCGCCGCAGCTGCTGCCCAAGGGCAACGGCCTGATCTGCGACATCGGCGAGGGCGACCGGGTGGTGGCGTTCCGCGCCGACCTGGACGCGCTGCCGCTGCAGGACACCAAGGACGTGCCGTACCGCTCGACGGTCGAGAAAGTCGCGCACGCCTGCGGCCACGACGTGCACACCACCGTGCTGCTCGGGCTGGGCCTGGCCCTGGCGCAGCTCAACGAGCAGGGCGAGCTGCCCGGCCGGGTACGCCTCATCTTCCAGCCCGCCGAGGAGTACGTGCCCTCCGGCGCCCCCGAGGTGATCGCCTCCGGTGCGCTCAAGGACGTCGTCGCGATCTACGCGCTGCACTGCTACCCGCAGCTGCCCGCGGGCCTGGTCGGGGTCCGCTCCGGCCCGTTCACCGCGGCGGCCGACACGGTCCGCGTACGCCTCACCGGCCCCGGCGGGCACACCGCCCGGCCGCACCTGACCGCCGACCTGGTGCACGCGCTGGGCCGGGTCATCGTGGACGTCCCCGCGCTGCTGGACCGCCGGGTCGACCCGCGGGCCGGCGTCTCCATGGTGTGGGGAGCGGTGAAGGCCGGTCAGGCGTTCAACGCGATCCCCGGCGAGGGCGAGGTGCTCGGCACCGTCCGCATCCTCAACCGCGAGGCGTGGCGCGACGCGCCGGAGCTGATCTCCCAGCTGATCCACGACGTCGTCGCGGCCACCGGCGCCAAGGCCGAGATCCAGTACAACCGGGGCGTCCCGCCGGTGATCAACGACCGGATGGCCTCCGCGGTGATCGCCGGGGCGGCCGGCGCCGCGCTGGGCGCCGACCGCGTGGTCGAGGCGGAGATCAGCATGGGCGGCGAGGACTTCTCCTTCTACCTGGAGAACGTCCCGGGGGCGATGATCCGCCTCGGCACCGGCACGCCCGGCTCGGAGGTCAAGTACGACCTGCACACCAGCAACTTCGACGTGGACGAGCGCTGCATCGGCTACGGCGTACGCGTCATGGTGCACACCGCCCTGGCGGCGCTCTCCACCGGCGCCTTTTAGAAGGAGGGCTCGGCGGCCTCCAGTCTGGGCGCCGCCACCCCCAGCCGGCGCGCTTCGGCCAGGGTGTCGCGGCAGACCGCACGCAGCTCTTCCGGGTTGCCGTGCGCCTCGAGCAGCAGGCGCACCGGCGGGAAGTGACCGAGCAGCCAGGCGAGCACCGGCGCCGTCAGCCAGGCCGGCGCCCGGACCGGCCACACGTCGTCCCGGTGCCGCCGCAGGTCGACGCCACGGGCCTCGACGAGCGGCAGCAGTTCCCGGGTGGCCAGTATCGCCTCGCGGACGCTGCCCGGCGATCCCGCCAGCCCGGCCAGCGAGCCGAGCTTCAGGCTCTGCGTGTGCAGGCCCGCGTTCTGCACGAAGTGGATCCACAGCCAGCCCCGGAAGTCGGGCTGCTCCCGGAAGCGGAATCCGGCCTGCCGGAAGGCCTCGCGGACGGCTCGCTCCCGCTCGGTCGGCGGCCGGCCGAGGGTGCCGAAGAAGACCATCGGCAGCAGAGCTCCCCGCAGCACCCCGTCGTCGCCGAAGCCGCCGCCGGCGCCGGGGAAGCCCCAGGCCACCTGGTCGGCCGGGAAGGGCTCGGCCGCCACCGCGGGCTCGGCCCACAGGTTGTTGAAGATCAGCACCGTGGCCCGGCCCAGGCGCGGGCCCAGGAAGGCGGCGGCCTCGGCGAAGGCGTAGTGCTGCACGCTCAGCACGATCAGATCGAAGTCGTGGTCCGGTTCCAGCGATTCGCGGTACCGCACCGGCCACTTCTCACTGACGCGCTGCCCTCGGAGTCGGCGTCGCACGTCGAGCAGTTCGAGCGCGATCGTGTCCCCGTACGCCGCGGCGCGACCCGGCCGGACGTAGAACTCGACCTCGTGCCCGGCCCGCTCCAAGGCCCATCCGTGGATCGTGGCGATGACGCCCCGGCCGAACATCAGGATCTTCACGTCGCGCCTCCGGCCCTATAATCGGAGGCCATCTCCACTTGCAAAATATGGAGATGACTTCCACTTGTCAAGGAGGGGCTGCGCGTGACCACCGCCAAGCCGCTGCGTGCCGACGCCCGGCGCAACCGGGAAGCCCTGCTCGCCAAGGCCCGCGAGATCTTCGAAGCGGGTGACTTCGACCTGCGTTTCGACGACTTCGCCCGGCTGGCGGGCGTGGGCGTCGGCACGCTCTACCGCCACTTCCCCACCCGGGAAGCGCTGGCCGAGGCGGTCTACCGCGAAGAGGTGGCCACCCTGTGCGCCCACGCCCGCGACCTGCGGGCGACGCTCCCCCCGGACGAGGCGCTGGCGGCGTTCCTGCGCGGCTTCGTGAGCCATCTGCACGCCCACCAGGGCCTCGCTCGCACGCTTGCCACGCTCATGGCCACGCGTTCGGGGGCCCTGGCCGAGGGGAGCGAGGCGTTGGCGCAGGCCATCGGCGAACTGCTGGCCGCGGCGGCCGAGGACGGCACGATCCGCGACGATGTCGGCGTCGGACCGGTCATGATGGCCCTGCACGGCATCTCCGCGGCCTACGACCGTCCGGGTGGCCCGGCCGACGCCGACGGCGTCATCAGCCTCGTGCTCGACGGCCTGCGCCACCGGCCGCCGTCCCCGGCCTAGAGTGCCGACTTTCAGGAACTGCCAGGTTGGGCCCGCCGGGTCCGGCGCACGTACCAGAGGACGGCCGACGCCGGCAGGGCGAGCAGCAGGAGCCACGGCAGCAGCCAGCCGACCACGGTCGCCACGACGGCCAGCGACGCCAGCAGGCCGTCCCAGCCGTTGCGCAACCCGGCGAGGAAGCCCGGCGCCCCGTCGTCGTCCTTCTCCTCCGCCACGGCCTGCGGGTCGAGCAACACGACGGTGATCGTGGACAGCGCGGTGAGGTCGCCCAGCCGGCGCTTCTTGGCCTGCAGCGACGCGAGGTCCGACTCGCGGGTGGCGACCTCGCGTTCCAGCATGACCAGGTCGTTCAGGGACTTCGCCTGGGCCAGGAGCTTGCGGCCGCTGTCCACCCGGGCCTGCTGGGTGGCGATCCGCGCGTCGAGGTCGATCGTCTCCTCGGTGACGTCCTCGGTGTTGATGCCGCGCTGCTCCTCCGTACCGATCCCGGCGAGCTGGTCCACCACGGAGGTGAACTTCTCGGCGGGCACCCGCAGCGTCAGCGTGGCGTCGCTGGACCCCTGGTCGCCGTTGCTGTTGCGCTTGTCGCCGCCGACGAAGCCCCCCGCGGCGGTCGCGATGCCGGTGGCGCGCGCGGCGGCGGTGTTGACGTCGTCCACCCGTACGGTGATCGACCCGGTGTAGATGATCGACCGCTGGTCCACGCCCAGGTCCGGTGCCTTGGCGCCGGTGTCCTTGCCCTGCCGCTCGGCGGGCGCGGCGGCCCCGCCCTGGGCCGGCGCGCGCTGCTCGCTGACGGCGGGCCCGCCGCCGGACATCGACGAGGCCTTGTCGTCCGCGCCGTCGCTGCTGCAGGCCGGCAGAGCGAGCGCGGCCACCAGCCCCGCGGCGCAGACGGCTGTTCTGACCCGAGTTCGTCCGTTCATGGATCTTCCCTTCCCCGTTCGGTCTGGACCCTGGGACGTGCGGCACGGTGACGCCGGTTCCGGCAGACTGCGTGGTGAGCGGTCACGATTCGGCAGCGGAGGGGTCCCGTGCGCGTCACGAAGTTCACGCATTCCTGCCTACGCATCGAGGGCGATGCGGTCCTGGTGGTCGACCCCGGCGGGTTCAGCGAGCGGGCGGCGCTCACCGGGGCGGACGCCGTCCTGATCACCCACGAGCACCCCGACCACCTCGACGTGGAGGGGCTCGCCGACGCCCTGGCCCAGCGGCCCGGCACCCGCGTCTACGCCCACCCCGACGTGCTGCCCAAGCTGACGGCGTTCGCCGACGTGGTCACGGCCGTGGAGCCCGGCACCGCATTCGAGGCCGCCGGCTTCACGGTCCGGGCGTACGGGGGACAGCACGCGGTCATCCACCAGGACATCCCGCGCATCGCCAACCTCGGATACCTCATCTCGGACGGCGGCCAGTCGGTGTACACGCCCGGCGACTCGTTCACCGTGCCGGAGGAGAACGTGGACACGCTGTTCGTGCCGCTGAACGCGCCGTGGATGAAGCTGAGCGAGGCGATCGACTTCGTACGCGCGGTCAAGCCGGGGCGGGCGTACGCGCTGCACGACCACCTGCTCACCGGGACCGGCGCGCAGATCTCCAACGGACACCTGGAACGGCTGGGCGGCACCTCGTACGCGCAGCTCGCCCCGGGCACTACGCTCCCCTGACGTGGCACCGAGCACCGACGAGCTGATCCGCCGGCTGTACGAGGCACCCCCGGACAACTTCGTCGCGGGCCGCGCCCAGGCCGTGGCCGACGCGCGCCGGGCCGGCGACAAGGACCTGGCCAAGCGGCTCGCCGCGCTGCGCAAGCCGACCGTGGCGGCGTGGCTGGTGAACCTGCTGGCGCTGCGCCGACCCGACCTGATCGAGGACCTCGTCGAGCTCGCCACCGCCCTGCGCCAGGCCCAGCGCAGCCTCAAGGGCGACGAACTGCGGGAGCTGTCCACCCAGCGCCGGCAGGTGGTGTCGGCGCTGGTCCGCGCCGCGCAGCAGCTCGCGGTCGAGGACGACCCGGGGCTGCGGGGGGCGAAGCTGCCGATGGCCGAGGTGGAGGCCACGCTGACCGCTGCGCTGGCCGAGCCGGAGATCGCCGAGCAGGTCCGCAGCGGCCGGCTCGTCAAGGCCGCCACGTACGCCGGCTTCGGCGAGGTGCCCCGGCCCCGCCTGCGCCTGGTCACCGCCGAGGACGCCCCCGAGCCGGAGGAGGAGCCGGAGGAGGCACCTCGCGCGTCGCCCGGCGACGAGCGGCGGCGCCGGGCCGAGGAGAAAGCGCGGGCCGAGCGGGCGGCGAAGCGGCGCGAGCTCAAGCGGGAGCTGACCGCGGCGCACTCGGCGGATCAGAAGGCACGGACCGCCCTGGAACGGGCCGAGGAGGCCGAGCGGAACGCGAGCCAGGCTGTCGACGAGCTCGAGGAGCAGATCGCCGAGCTGGAACGGCAGCGCATCGTCGCGCAGGCCGAGGTGTCGCGCCGCAAGCTCGCCCGGCGATCCGCCGAACGGGAGGCCTCGGTGGCCCGCCGCCGCGTCGGGGACGTCGAGGCCGCGCTCGAGGATCTTGAGGGGGATGAACCGGTCTAGTCGGCCATTTTCCAGAACCGGTCAGAGAGAGCAGAATCGGGCGGTGACCCCCGAACAGGCAGCCGCCAATGCCCGCGCGGGCCTCGCGTCGCTCGTCGGGGCGTTCGCGGAGTCCCCGCAGACGCTGCGTCGCGCCCGGCTGATGGGCCTGTCCGGGTGGGCGTACCACGTGTCCGCCCGGGCCGGTGCGCTCGGCGACGTGCGGCCGGAGACCGCCGCGGCCGTCATCGGCTTCATCGCGCCGGACGCGCTCACCGACGGCTGGGAGGCGGCCGCCAAGACCACCGCGCCGGTCGAGGTGGCCACGTGGCACCTGCAGGAGCTGTGCCGCTGGGGCGTCGACCAGCTCGGCGACTTCCCGCGCATCACCCGGCTGCTGGAGCTGACCAAGCGGGTGGTCGACGCCGTGGACTGCGCCGGGCTGCCGCTGTTCGCCGCCTGGCGGGCCATGCCGGTGCCCGACGCGTCGCCGGGCGCGCAGGTCGCGGTCATGCTGCACCTGCTCCACGAGCACCGGCTCGGCGTGCACGTCGTGGCCGTACGCGCCAGCGGCCTCACCCCGCTGCAGGCGATCCTCGCCGGGCCGGAGGGTGAGACCGGCGCTGTCGCGTTCGGCTGGCAGCCGCCGTACCCGCCCGCCGGGCCGATCGTGCGGCGGCTGATGTGGGCCGAGTCGGTCGCGGACTCGCTGGCGGGGCAGGCGTACGCGGCCCTGGACCTCGGCGAGCGCGTCGAACTCATCGGGCTCCTGGAATCCCTGTCGCACCGGATCGGCGGATAGGGCACGCTGGCGCGGTGACCGCACTTCCCGCCGGGTGGCGTACGCGCCGGCCCACGCTCGACGACGTCCCCGAGCTCCTCGCCCTGACCCACGCCAGCGACATCGCCGCGATGGGCGAGCCCGACTTCACCAAGGACGATGTCCGCGACGCGCTCACCGGCCCCAACACCGACATGACCCGCGACTGCTGGGTGGCGGTCGACGAGGCCGGCGCGATCGTCGGCTTCGCGTACCCGCACAACCCCGGCGGCGGGGACCGCGACTTCATCGAGGTGTACGTGTGGCCCGAGCGCGGTGTGCCCGCCCAGCGGCCGCTCCTCGAGACCATCCTCCGGCGGGCGGCTGAGCGGGGCGAGGAGTTCGGGCACTCGCCGTACACCGTACGGGCCGGAGCGGTGCCGACCGAGGAGCCGTGGATCGCGGCGCTGACCGACGCGGGCTTCCGGTTCGTCAAGCAGCACGCGCGGATGACCATGTCGCTGGAGGGTGTGGCCCCCGAGCCGCCGCAGCCGCCGGCCGGGGTGACCGTGCGGCCCGTGCGCGCGCACGACGAGGCCGAGATGCGCCGCTTCCACGCGACGATCGAGGAGGCGTTCCGCGACACCGACCACCAGGCGACCGGCTACGACACCTGGCGGCAACGCGTCGCCGGGGAGTCGAGCGTCTCGTACGACGAGTGGTTCGTCGGGGAGGTCGGCGGAGAGTGGGCCGGGGTTCTGCAGTCCTCCGACTCCAGCGCCGAGGACGGCACCGGCTGGGTGAGCGATCTCGCCGTGCTGAGGGCGTACCGGAGAAGGGGTGTCGGTGAGGCGCTCCTGCGCCGCGCGTTCGCCACCTACGCGGCCAAGGGCCGCACGTCCGCCGGCCTGGGCGTCGACCTGGCCAATCCCACCCGGGCCGCGCGGCTCTACCGTGCCGTCGGGATGCACCCCATGTTCGAGGCGAACATCTACGAGCTGACGATCTAGAGCTCCGGCGTCGACGTGCGGGTGGGGCGCTGGCGCAGGTCGTTGACGTAGTCGTCGGGCGCGCCCGCCTTCTCCGCGGCGTTGGCGATCTCGGAGAGGTACCAGGCCGTCGGCATGCCGCCCTCGTAGCCGTCGAAGACGTAGACCCACGCGCTCAGGTCGCCCTCGAGCGTCGAGACCCGCACGGTGAGCTTCTGGTACGCCCCCGCGGTCACGCCCTCCACCTCGTCGAGCTGGGCGGCGTCCCACGGGTGCACGTCGTAGAGCGACACGAAGACCCGGTCGCCGGGGGACTCGACGATCGTGGTGACCGCGCCCTCCCAGCCCAGGTCGCCCTCACCGGCGAAGGTCAGCCGCCAGCCCTCGACCCACCCCACGCCCACCATCGGCGAGTGCGGACAATAGGCCCGCATACGGGCCGGATCGAGGTTTGAGCCGTACGCGGCGTAGTGACCCACGGCGATGACGATAGCCCGATGCGCCGGTGGGGGAGAATACGAGGTGTGCGTGTCGGCACAACTCAGTCACATAAGTGACGAAACGGAACAGTGGAGGGTGAACCCACGTGAGTCGGATCGTGATCATCGGCGGCGGGCCGGGCGGGTACGAGGCGGCGCTGGTCGCGGCGCAGCTCGACGCGGAGGTCACGCTCGTCGAGGCCGAGGGGGCCGGCGGTGCGTGCGTGCTCTCCGACTGTGTGCCCTCCAAGACGTTCATCGCCAGCTCCGAGGTGGTGACCGGCTACCGGCACAACGAGCGGTTCGGGGTGCGCTCCGCCGGGCTCGAGGGCGTGAGCGTCGACGCGAAGGCGGTCAACGAGCGGGTCAAGAAGCTGGCGCTCGCGCAGTCCGGCGACATCCAGTCGAAGCTCGTCAAGGCCGGCGTGGACGTCGTGGCAGGGCGGGCGCGGCTCGGCGAGGACACCCTCGGTCACACGCACCAGGTGCTGATCAGCCCGCACGGCGGCGAGCCGTACGCGGTGGACGCCTCGACCGTGCTGATCGCCACCGGCGCGACCCCGCGGGTGCTGCCGTCCGCGGTGCCCGACGGCGAGCGCATCCTCGACTGGCGGCAGGTGTACGACCTGACCGAGCTGCCCGAGCACCTCGTCGTCATCGGTTCCGGCGTCACCGGCGCCGAGTTCGCCAGCGCGTACCTCGCCATGGGCGTGCAGGTGACGCTCGTGTCCAGCCGCGAGCGGGTCATGCCGCACGAGGACGCCGACGCCGCCATGGCCATCGAGCGGGTCTTCCGCGAGCGCGGCATGACGATCCTCAACCAGTCCCGCGCCGACTCCGTGGTCAGCACCGGCGACGGCGTCCAGGTCACCCTCTCCGACGGCCGGGTGGTCACCGGCTCGCACGCGCTGATGGCCGTCGGCGCCGTGCCGAACACCGCCGACCTGGGCCTGCGCGAGTACGGCGTCGACGTCGCCCAGGGTGGCTACGTGACCGTCGACCGGGTGTCCCGCACCAACGTCCCGGGCATCTACGCGGCCGGCGACTGCACCGGCGTGCTGCCCCTGGCCAGCGTCGCCGCCATGCAGGGCCGCATCGCCATCTGGCACGCCATGGGCGAGGCCGTCGCGCCGCTGCGGCTGCGTACGGTCTCCGCCAACGTCTTCACCGACCCGGAGCTGGCCACCGTCGGCGTCTCGCAGAACGACGTGGACGCGGGCAAGGTCCCGGCCCGGCAGGTGATGCTGCCGCTCACCGGCAACGCCCGCGCCAAGATGGCCGGCCTGCGCGACGGATTCGTCAAGCTCTTCTGCCGCCCGGCCACGGGCCAGATCGTCGGCGGCGTGGTGGTCGCGCCGAAGGCCAGCGAGCTGATCCTGCCGATCACGATGGCGATCGAGAACAACCTGACGGTGGACCAGCTGGCCCACACGATCACGATCTACCCGTCGCTGTCCGGCTCGATCGCCGAGGCCGCCCGTCAGCTCATGCTGCACGAGCTGCAGTGATCCGGGGCGGCGCCCGCTCTCACCGGCGGGCGCGCTCCCCCTCGGGGGCCGGCACCTCGCCGACCTGGTCCTCCGCCCGGTCTGCCGCTTCCCCGGCTTCCTCGCCCGTCTCCTCGGCGTCCTTGCGCCCGCCGAACAGGGCGAGGATCCAGCCCGCGGTGCCGAAGATGAGCGCGGCGGTGGCCGCGATCGCGAACAGCCGCCACGCCGACTGCGTCACGGCGGTGCCGCCGACGTGGCCGACCAGGCCGCCGTACGTGGCCCAGGCGATGGCCGCGCCGCCGTCGTAGAGGATGAACAGCTTGATCGGGTAGCCGGTACGTCCGGCGTGGTATCCGGCCGCCATCCGCCCGCCGGGCACGAAGCGGCAGAGCAGCAGCACCAGCGGGCCCGGCCGGCGCAGGCCGCGGGTGAAGCGGGCCGCGGCGCGCTTGGTGCGCGACTCGGTGGGCTCGGCCTCGGGGGCGCCCGGGTCGGCCCGCGGCGCGAACCGCTGCCGCAGCGCCGCGAGCCGGTCGCTCAGCCAGTGCTTGCGGGCGTGCCCGGCCGTGCGTCCCAGCACGAACGCGATCGAGTCGCCGGTGAACATGCCCAGCGCGCCGACCGCGATGACCAGGGCCAGGTTGAGGTTGCCGTAGACGGTGAGGGCGCCCGACGTGATCATGATGGCCTGGATGGGCACCACCGGGACCATCGCATCGATCGCGAGGAACCCGAAAATGGCCAGGTACGCCCACGCCGGTGTTGCCATCACGGTCAACAGGTCGGTCATCGGGTCGCCACCTCGCGGCTCCAGGGTTCACGGCATTGTCCGTGTGCGCACCTGAGAATGGGCTGAGTACAGGATGAGCCCGGATCAGGCCCAGGAAACGGTGATGCCCGACACGGTACGTCCTGAACGTCGCACGTGGGGGACAGGACGCGGGCGCTTTCTGCCAATCTCGGGCGCTTCCGTCCCTATTCGTACGCTTCTCCGGCGGGGTGTGATCCCGCGTACGGTGGGAGCCGGGCCGCTCCCTCTCGGCGCCTCGGTACGAGCGGCGCCCGGGCCGTCGGTAGGTCCCGTACCGGCGGCCCACCGAGATAAGCCCTGGCCATGATCGTTCATAGTGCCGCTGAGCTGGGCAACCACTTGTGGTGATTGTCGTTGTTGGTCAACGTTCGCGAACCTCGGACGGCCTGGAGACGGCCTCGGAGCCCTCGCTGAGTAGCTCAGCACTGACTCCGGGACGGCGGAGGGCGGGCAGGCAACCCTTCTGCAGGAAGGCGACAGACCACTACACCGACAGTGTCTGATCGATTACCTATAGTTCATGAAGTTCCTGAAGGAGTATTGGGGCCTTGTTGCTCTTGCCCTACTGCTCACAACTTGGTGGACGGCCGAGACGGGCGCCGCCCCGTTGTTCTTCTTATCGGGCGTCGTGGTGGTGTGGTCCCTGTTCTGGGCGCCGGCCTGGTGCGGTGCCGTCAACCGGAACGGCAAATTCTGCATCAACAACTCGCGTGGCCTCCTGCTCGGTTGCCACCTGCGCCAGCACCGCTGGCAGAAGTTCAAGATGCTCTTCTACTCCAAGCGGTGGGCACAGTTCACTCGGGGGATGTGGGCTTCCCCGACGGCGATCCTGGCAACAGTGTCAGGGACAGTCGGGACTGTGTCGGCCATCGCGACCGGGATCAAAGACTTCGCCCTCTGACCTCTTCCGTGTCAAGTTTGCGCGACGGGGTTGCTTGCGGCTCCCTTCGAGATCAGACCGTCCGGCGGCGGTGCTCCTGGTCCGGTTCGGTTGCGCTCGTTGCTGTACTTCTCTGCTGTACTGAGCGATCACCCGCTCCGCTGATCGTCGGCGTGGCGTGGCGTGGCGTGGCGTGGTGTCGGCGTCCGGTATCGGCGTTCGGGGTCCGGCCGCGGTCAGTCGTCGTTCTCGATCGTGCAGATGACGGTGCCGGCCGCGAGGGTGTCGCCGACCTTCAGCGACAGCCCGGACACCGTGCCCGCGGAGTGGGCGACCAGCGGTTGCTCCATCTTCATCGCCTCGACCACGATGATCGTGTCGCCCTCGCGGACCTGATCGCCGTCGGCGACCGCCACCTTGGCCACCGTGCCCTGCATGGGGGCGGTCAGCGCGCCCGCTCCCCCTGCGGCGGGGGTGGCGGTCGATCCGCTTCCCCGGCGGGCCGGTCGACGCGGGCCGGGTGCTGAGGGCGTACCCGTCATGAGGGTCCGGGGGAGGGTCACTTCCAGGCGCTTGCCGCCCACCTCGACCACGACGGTCTCGCGTTGCGGCGCCTCGGGCGTCGCGGCCGCGGGCGGGGTGAAGGCCGGCACGCCGCCCTCCCATTCGGTCTCGATCCAGCGGGTGTGCACGGTGAACGGCTCACTGGTGAACGCCGGGTCGCGCACGACCAGGCGGTGGAACGGCAGCACGGTGGCGATGCCCTCGATCACCGTCTCGTCGAGCACCCGGCGGGCGCGCTCGAGGGCCTCGGTCCGGGTCGCGCCGATCACGATGATCTTCGCCAGCATGGAGTCGAAGTTGCCGCCGATCACGCTGCCCGCCTCGACGCCCGCATCGACCCGGACGCCCGGCCCGGACGGCCAGGTCAGCGCGGTGACCGTGCCCGGCGCGGGCAGGAAGGTGCGGCCCGCGTCCTCGCCGTTGATGCGGAACTCGATGGCGTGCCCGCGCGGCTCCGGGTCCTCGGTGAGCGCGAGCGGCAGGCCGTCGGCGATGCGGAACTGCTCGCGCACCAGGTCGATCCCGGCGGTCTCCTCGCTGACCGGGTGCTCGACCTGCAGGCGGGTGTTGACCTCCAGGAACGAGATCGTGCCGTCCTGGCCGACCAGGTATTCGACGGTGCCGGCGCCGTGGTAGCCGGCCTCGCGGCAGATCGCCTTGGCGCTGGAGTGGATGCGTTCGCGCTGCTCGGCGCTCAGGAACGGCGCGGGCGCCTCCTCGACCAGCTTCTGGTGGCGGCGCTGCAGCGAGCAGTCGCGCGTGCCCACCACCACGACGTTTCCGTGGGTGTCGGCCAGGACCTGCGCCTCCACGTGCCGCGGCCGGTCCAGGTAGCGCTCGACGAAACACTCGCCGCGCCCGAACGCGGCGACCGCCTCCCGGGTCGCGGACTCGAACAGCGCCGGGATCTCCTCCAGCGTGCGGGCCACCTTCAGCCCGCGGCCGCCGCCGCCGAACGCCGCCTTGATGGCGACCGGCAGGCCGTGCTCCCGCGCGAACGCCACGATCTCGTCGGCGTCGGCCGCCGGCTCGGCGGTGCCCGGCACCAGCGGCGCGCCCGCCCGCTGCGCGATGTGCCGCGCGGTGACCTTGTCGCCCAGGTCGCGGATCGCCGCCGGCGAGGGACCGATCCAGGTCAGACCCGCATCGAGTACGGCCTGAGCGAACTCGGCGTTCTCGCTGAGGAAGCCGTAGCCGGGATGCACCGCGTCGGCACCGCTGCGCCGGGCGACGTCGATCAGCTTGTCGATGCGCAGATAGGTCTCCGCCGCCGTCTCGCCGCCGAGCGCATAGGCCTCGTCGGCGAGTCGCGCGGGCGGCGCGTCCCGGTCGCTGTCGGCATAGACGGCGACGCTGGTCAGGCCCGCGTCCCTGCAGGCCCGGATGACACGGACGGCGATCTCGCCGCGGTTGGCGATCAAAACCTTGCGCACGGGCTGAGCCTACCGGCCGGTACCGACATGCGCGCTCAGTCAAGTTTGCCTATTACGCTGGCGTCCATGTCCGCCACGCGCATGATGATTCTCGGCCTCGTCCAGTGGATGCAGCCGGTCCACGGCTACGACGTCCGCCGCGAGCTGCTGAGCTGGAGCGCCGACAAGTGGGCCAATGTGCAGCCCGGCTCGATCTACCACGGCCTGCGCAAGCTCTCCGAGGAAGGGCTGCTGCGGGAAGTGGCGACCGAGCAGGTGGGGGCCCGGCCGGCGCGGACCACGTACGAGATCACCGAGAAGGGCGTGGCCGAATTCGAGTCGCTGCTCCGCAACAACTGGTGGAACCTGAGCGGGTCGCCGGACCCCTTCATGGCGGCCTTCTCCTTCCTGCCGGCCCTTCCGCGCGAGGAGGCCGCGGCGGCGCTGCGGAGCAGGGCGATGCAGCTCGAGGCGGGGAACAAGCAGCTGGCGGCGGCGATGGCGGCGGACTGGGCGACCAAGAAGCCGGTGTACGTGAACTGGATGTGGGAGCTGGCGATGGAGCGCGCCGAGGCGGAGATCCGGTGGTGCTCGCGGGTGGCCGGGCTGATCGAGGCGGGGACGGCGTACTTCCCGGGCCAATAATCAAGTTTGACTAATCCGCGGTGACGGTCCTACGCTGCCATGCGGCGGTGGGGCCTCTTCGTCGGCTCTCTCCGCCTGACAGCGGCGGTCTCTGCCTGCCGCTGCACGGCGGCGGGCCCCCGGGCCCGCCCACGAGTGGGGGCCGAGATGATCGAAACGCGGGGACTGCGCAAGTCGTTCACATCCCGCCAAGGCAAAGAGAAGAAGACCGTCGAGGCCGTCCGCGGCGTCGACCTGACCGTCGACGAGGGAGAAATCTTCGGCTTCCTCGGGCCCAACGGCGCCGGCAAGACCACCACGCTGCGCATGCTCGCCACGCTGATCGAACCCGACGGCGGCACGGCCGTCGTCGCCGGCGCGGACCTGCGGAAGAACCCCAGTGAGGTGCGGCGCCGCATCGGGTACGTCGCCCAGGGCGGCGCGACCTGGGACGACTCCACAGCCCGCGAAGAGCTGATCCTCCAGGCACGCCTCTACGGCATCTCCCGGGCGGACGCCCAGGCCCGGACCGCGCGGGTGCTCGAGGCGTTCAACCTGGCCGCGTACGCCGACCGCAAATGCAAGACGTACTCGGGCGGCCAGCGTCGCCGGGTCGACATCGCGCTCGGCATCATCCACGAACCCAAGGTGGTCTTCCTCGACGAGCCCACCACCGGCCTCGACCCGCAGAGCCGCGCGCACATGTGGGACGAGATCCGCCGCCTGCGCGCCGAAGGCATCACGGTGTTCATCACCACGCACTACCTCGACGAGGCCGACGCGCTCTGCGACCGCATCTCGATCATGGACAACGGCGAGATCGTCGCCTCGGGCACGCCGGAAGCGCTGAAACGCGAGATCTCCGGCGACGTCGTTCGCGTCGGAGTCGACTCGCCGGCCCGGGCGGCGGAGGTGCTCGGCTCGGCCGACTTCGTCAACAAGCTCGAGACCCACGACGACAGCGTCCGCCTCTACGTCGACGAGGGCGCCGCGGCGATCCCCCTGGTCCTGCGCGCGCTCGACGCCGCATCCGTACCGCTCGGCACCATCGAGCTGCACCGGCCCACCCTCGACGACGTGTTCCTGACCAAGACCGGCCGATCGCTGCGGGAGAGCTGAGCCATGAAACTGCTACGGGACACCTGGCTGATCTTCCAGCGGCAGGCGCTGCTCCTGCTCCGCAACCCGGTCTGGATCCTCGTCGGCGTCTTCCAGCCGGTGATGTACCTGCTGCTCTTCGCGCCGCTGCTCAAACCGGCCCTGAACGTGCGCACCAACGCCGAGGCGTACGAGATCTTCGTGCCCGGCCTGCTGGTCCTGCTCGCCATCTTCGGCGGCCTCTTCCAGGGCTTCGGCCTGATCGCGGAACTCCGCGCCGGAGTCATCGAACGCTCCCGCGTCACCCCGGTCAGCCGTTTCGCCCTGCTCCTCGGCAGATCCCTGAGGGACACGGTGTCCCTGCTCGCCCAGGCGGTCATCATCACGCTGCTGGCCCTGCTGTTCGACCTGCGCGTGGTCCTGGGAAACCTGCTGCTGGCGTACCTGATGCTGGCCCTGATCTCGCTGATGACCTCGGCGCTGTCCTACGGCGTGGCGCTCGCGGTGAAGAGCGAGGACGTCCTCGCGCCGCTGATGAACACGGTCGCGCAGCCGGTGCTGCTGCTGTCCGGCATCCTGCTGCCTTTGACGTTCGCGCCGGGATGGCTGCAGGGAATCGCGGACTGGAACCCGTTCTCGTGGGCGGTCGACGGAGTGCGGGCGTTGTTCCGCGGGGATCTGGGGGCTCCTGAGGTGTGGCAAGGGCTGGTCATCATGGCCGTGCTGGCGGTGGCGGCCATTACGTGGGCTGCGCGATTGTTCGCTCGTAGCGTCCGCTGAGGATTTGCCGACCGGCCGCGGCTTCGGTTTGGGGGCTGCGGCCGGTCGGCGATCCGTCCTTGCGCCGCGGCGGGATTCGAGTGCCCGGCCTTTGCGCCGCGATTGGCTGTGGGTGCAGGCTTTTGTGGCGCGGCTGGCTGTGGGTTGAGGCTTCTGCGGCCCGGCCGGGCCGTGTGTTCCGGCCTTCGCGTCGCGGCCGGCTGCGGGTTCCGCCTTTGCTTCGTGGCCGGCTGCGTATCGCGCCGCGCTCTCAATCCCGCGTGGCCCACAATTGCGGCACGCTGACACCGAACGTCATGAGCAGCCGCCGGAACAGCGGAAGCGACAACCCGACCACATTCCCGTGATCCCCCTCGATCCGCTCGACGAAAACCCCGCCGAGCCCGTCGATGGTGAACGACCCGGCAACATGCAACGGCTCGCCGCTGGACACGTACGCGTCAATCTCGTCGTCGGTGAGATCGGCGAAATGCACAACCGTCGCCCCGACGTCCTCGGCCTGCTTCCCGCTCGTCAGATCGGTGAGATGGTGCCCGGTGTGCAGCACCCCGGACCGCCCCCGCATGGCCCGCCACCGGGATGCGGCCTCCTCGGCGTTCGCCGGCTTGCCGAGGATCTGCCCGTCGAAAGCCAGCACGGAATCGCAGCCGAGCACCAGAACCCCGGGGTCGGAAGGCAGGGTAGCTGCCACAGCCTGAGCCTTCATCCGAGCCAGAGCCAAGCACATCTCGTACGCGTCATCGGTCCGGACAACGGACTCATCAACGCCGCTGACCTGCACAGAAGGATCAAACCCAGCGGCGCGGAGCAGCTGCAGACGGGCAGGGCTGGCAGAGGCAAGAATCAACCGGGGGCCGTTGTCGATACGCACGAGCGCCAACGGTACAAGCCCGGGGCCGCGAAACCGGTGATGCCTACCCGGCGCTGCTGCTGGCCCGCCTCCGTCGCAACCACAAGACACCGCCCAGCGCCAGGACCACAACGGCGACTATGCCGCCCGCGACCAGCGGGGTTGAGCTGCTTTTCGACTCGGGCTCGGGGGATGCCGCTTCGGCGGTGTTCGTCGGCGCGGTGGTGGGCTGTTGTGTGGTCGGAGCGGCGCTCTGACCGTCGGACGCGGGGACTGTTCTGTCACTCAAAGCGGCGACAATGTTGATGATCCCGTGCCCGTACTCAGGGTCGACCCCGGGTGCGCCCTTGTCGGTGGCCGTGCTTTCGAGCCGTTGCACGACCTCTTCGGCGCTCATATCGGGATACTTGCTGCGTAGAAGTGCAGCAGCCCCAGAGACGATAGCTGCGGAGTCTGACGTTCCCGTGCCGGTGCGGTACCGGCCGTTCCTGCTTGTACTTTCGACGTCTTCGCCCGGAGCCATCAAATCCAGGGCGGGGCCGGTGACGGATATGTCCGCCTTCTGGCCGCTTCTGTCCACTGCGCCCACGGCGACGATCGAATCCAGCACCGCGGGCGCCGTAACTCCAGCATCGCTGGGCTTGTTGCCCGCGGACGCGACAATGACCACATCGGCGGCGGCGGCCGCTTGCACGGCTGTGATCGTCGCTGGGTCGAGCCCTCCGCCCACGGAAATGTTGATGACTTGGGCGCCGTGGGCGATCGCATACCTGATCGCCGGACCTAATTCTGCGTTCCTCGGTTGCTCGGTGTCGAGGACGCGAATGGGAAGAATCTTTGCGTCAGGGGCGATGCCGAGAGCACCGGCTCCTGACCTTCCGTGGGCGGCGATAAGGCCAGCCATCCCAGTCCCGTGCCCAGTTTTGTCCGTCCGACCGCTCCCGCCTTTTTCCACGAAGTCAAATCCGGCGAGGACGCTTCCGGACAGATCGGGATGCCTGCCCACGCCGGAATCAATGACCGCTACCCTCACCCCCTTGCCGGTGGAGATGCGGTGCGCCGCCGCAATGTCCAACGACTTGAGGTGCCACTGCCTGTCTCGAATGAAGTCCGCGTGCGCGGAAGTTGCCGGAGCGACGATGCCGACGCTCGCCACCACCACTCCGGCGGCAACGAAGAAACGTCTCATCTGGCAATGCCGATAGCGGGACCTGGAT
Source organism: Nucisporomicrobium flavum (assembly GCF_016464385.1). Taxonomy (GTDB): domain Bacteria; phylum Actinomycetota; class Actinomycetes; order Mycobacteriales; family Micromonosporaceae; genus Actinoplanes; species Actinoplanes flavus_A. The sequence goes on from NZ_JADMLH010000002.1 coordinate 621,816, forward strand.
CAATAGGGCCCGGTTCGCCTGGCGGAAGCACTACTGGATCAACCCCCTGATCCGTGGCCCAGGGATTATCCCGATCCCATTGCGTGTGCTCAGAGCGGTCGTCCGAAGCCCTGCGGGCCGCTCGGGACGACGGCTGGGCCACGACATGTGAAGCGGACGTCGATCCGATAGGCCGGCCGGCTGAACGGACCCTGTTAGCGCCGGCTCCTTCCTGGCCGATAACGCCGCCGACCGGATTGACGCGACCGCCCCCGAGAGCGCGGCGACCTTGAGTTGTAGCAGGAATTTGACCGATGGTGCCGCTACCTGGAGTTGCCCCGATGACGCCGCCGGAAGGCATTGCCGCGCGGCCGGTCGGAATGCCGCTGCCGACCCGCATCGCGCCCTCGGGCAACCGACCGCCACCGGACGCCGAGCCAACTGGGCTTCTCGGGCCGCTCGTCGTATTAGGTGCGATAACTCCTGGAATTGCGCCGACAGAGGTCGTCGGCGCCGGCGCTGGGCTGACGGTTGACGGGACGAGGGACGTCGGCGGAGTCGCGACAGGGCTGGTTGCCACTCCACCAAGGATTGGGCCTGTCCCCACGCCGCCTGTCCCGATGTGGCCGGGGCCCATATGACCCGAGGGCACAGGCGTGATGGCGGATGGGGCGTGTGCCACGCCGTGGGAAGAAGAGGGGCGAGAGGACGAACTGGAGGATTGCGTTTCCGCACCACCCGGCGGAGGGATGACGGGTGGCGCCGCGAACCCTGAGCCGGATGACGACCCGTCATGATCCCCGCCGGATTCGTCCTTCGCGATCCGAGCCGGGTTGTACGGCTTGGGCTTCTGCAGGGCGCTCTGTCCACTGATCAGCGTGCTGCTCAGGTCGAACATGATGACCCGCGCCTGGTTGTTGAGCTGCTCCTGCTGGGTTGACGAGACCGGCGGCAGGGAGATTTTCGGGGGTTCGGTCGGGTCGACCGGCTTGGCGTCCTGTTCCGCCTGCCAGGCGAGGTTGGCGTTCCTGTTGGCCTCGTACTGGTCGTACAGGGGCTTCAGTTTGTTCCTGGCGAGGCTCAGCGTCAGCGCGACCGTGGAGAAGGCCGTGTAGTTCGCCGAGGCGGCGTCGTGGGTGGCTTGGAGGTCGGCGATCAGCTTGTCGAGGCGTTCGAGGTAGGCGGCTGCTGCCGGGCTCTTCGACGGGGGCCAGACCGAGGCGAGGTTGTCGCGGTACATCTGGACCTGGCCGAGGTGGGTGATGGTCAGGTCGGCCGTCTGCCGCCAGCCGGCCACCACGTCGAAGTGCTTGTCCGTCTCCTGGTCGGCGATGGCCTGCCACATGTAGCGGACGTCCTTCGAGTTCCAGTCCGTGCCGCCGTAGCCGCCGCCTCCGTCTGCGATGAGCATCAGCCGTTCTCCGCTTCGCTGTCGCGCGCCGCGGCGGCGGTCGCTTTCGTGAAGGCTGTCTCGACGTCTCCGACCTTGGCGTGCGCGTACGCGTCGGAGTTGCGGTACTCGTCGCTGATGGACTGGGCGGCGGTGGCGAAGACGTGCGTACCGTCGCGGAAGTTGTACGTGTTGGCCAGGGTCTGGTTCTGGACCTCGTTGTGCACCTTGAGGAAGCGCTGCAGCTCGGGGATGTGGTCGTTGGCCTCGGGCAGCATCGTCATCATTGATGCGGTGACCCGCTGCAGGTTGGGCTCGTAGCCTGCTTGGACCTCGTTCGCCAGGGTCTTGGCGAACTCCTCCATCGCCTGGATGTCGGTTTCGATCGAGGCGAAGCTTGTGATGGAGCTGGTTGGCGGCTCGTGCATGACGCCTGGGCCCTCCCCCGAGAGTGCGCGAAATCTTCCGCGAGACTAGTCGGTGACGGCCGGTGTTCTCGACCCCGTGCCCGGGTCTGTGGACAGACGGCCGTCTATCCACCAGCCTCGCTCACCGCGGCAAGCCCGAGTCCCGCCACGAGCCCTTTCCGGCGCTCGGCCGGGCACTACGTGTCCAAGCCGTTGTCGATGGCTTCGGGGTGTCGGCATCCGTACCCGTGTATCGGCTGGCCAGGGCTCCGACCAGGGCTGCCAGCTCTTCCGGGGTCGGCTCGCCGCGCACCACGCTGACCAGCGGTTCCTCTTCCATTGATCAAGCCTACGACCGTACCGGCGGGTATGCGGTGACACGCGTCCCACACTCGGCTGATCGATTCGCTGCGGCTCGACATGACCGGGTATTTTCTGCGTGATGTCTACTTCCCCCCCGCTCGTAGTCGCTGACCGCTACCGGCTTGTCGCGCCGCTCGGTCAGGGCGGGATGGGTCGTGTCTGGCGGGCGACCGACGTCGTCCTGCACCGCGATGTGGCGATCAAGGAGCTCGTGCCTCCTCCCGGCCTGACGCCGGACGAGCGGCGGGAGATGCGCGAGCGGTCGCTGCGCGAGGCCCGGGCCATCGCGCGCCTCAACAACATCAATGTGGTGCGCGTCTTCGACGTGCTGCGGACCGACGCCGATCCGTGGATCGTCATGGAGTACGTGCCGTCCCGCTCCCTTCAGGACATCCTGGCCAGTGACGGGCCTTTCAACCCGGTTCGTGCGGCCGAGATCGGGCTCGGCGTGCTGGGTGCGTTGCGCGCGGCGCACCGGGCGGGGGTCGTGCACCGCGACGTCAAGCCCGGCAACGTGCTGATCGGCGAGGACGGCCGGGTCGTGCTGACCGACTTCGGCCTGGCGACGGTGCCCGGCGACCCCAACGTCACCCGGACGGGGCTGGTGCTGGGCTCACCCGCGTACATTGCTCCGGAGCGTGCCCGCGACGGCACAGCCGGTCCCGGCGCTGATCTCTGGTCTCTCGGCGCGACCCTTTACGCGGCCGTGGAGGGCGCGTCGCCGTTCGCGCGGCCGTCCGCGATCGCGACGCTGGCCGCGCTGGCCACCGAGAACCCGCCGCCGGCCCGCAACGCCGGCCCGCTGAAGCCGGTCCTCAACGGTCTGCTGCGCAAGGACCCGGCGCACCGGATCAACGCCGACGAGGCGGAACGGTTGCTGCTGCGCGCCGTCGGCCGCCGGTCGAAGATCACGTTCCCGATGAGCCCGTCGATGCGCCGGCCCGGCATCGGCCGCGAACGCCCACCGGTCGTCCCCGGCGTGTCGGCCAGCGCCCCGGTCGTCCCCGGCCCGCGCCCGCCCGTGACGGGCCCCGCGGCCGGCACTCCGCCGGTTTCCCCCGGCCGTTCGGGTGCGCCGCCTGTCTCTCCAGGCCGCTCCGGCGCGCCGCCCGTTTCTCCCGGTCGTTCCGGCACGCCGCCGGTGACGACCGGCCGCGCGTCTGCCACGCCGCCGCCGGTCGCGCCCGGCCGTGCCGCCACGCCGCCGCCGGTCGCGCCCGGTCGGGCGGCCGCGCCCCCGCCGCCCGGTCGTGCCGCCACGCCGCCCGGCCACCCCGCCGTGGACCCGGCGGCCGCGCAGAACCGTCCGCAGAGCGGAGCCCCCGCTGGTCGCGCTCCCATCTTCGCCCCCGGCAAGGCGACGGTCGGCCGCGCGCCGCGTTCCGCGGACACGCCGACCCGCATCGACGCACCGCTCCCGCCCGAGGGTCCGGCTGCTGTGAAAAGTACGGGCACAGCAAAGCCACCGCCCCCACAAGCGGCAACCGGAGCGGAAAGAGGCACCGCCCTCGACGCGACGATGCGCGGGTCGGGCTCCGCCCCGGGGTCGTTCACGGTCGAGGAGGTAGCCGCAGCCCGTAAGCGCGCGGCGGCCCCCCAGCCACCGTCGAGCCGTACCCCGGCAGTAGCGCCCCCAGCCTCAACCCCCAGCCAGACCACCCCAGCAACCGAGCAGTCTCCATCCACGGCGCCGTCGCAGGAGGAGAAGGCGACGGCTCCCACGGCGAGTAAGCCGACCTCGACTGCGTCACCCGCTGCGCCAGCCGCTTCCGCCTCGACGGCTGCTCCGGCGTCGCCCGATGCTCCGGCTTCGTCCGATGCTCGGGCCTCGTCCGATGCTCGGGCCTCGTCTGATGCTCGGGCCTCGTCTGATGCTCCGGCGTCCTCCCCGTCGACGGCCGAGTCCGCGTCGCCCGCCGAGTCTCCGTCGCCTGCCGCATCGGCGCAGCCCGAGGACACCGCCTCCGAGGAAGTCCCGTCTCCGAAGCCGGCACCCAGCGCGCTCCCAGCCGAACCGTCCAGCTCCAAGCAGGACGAGGCTGAGAAGGACCCGGACGACAAGGCCGCCCCGGACGATGCGACGGTCGGCGCTACCAAGGCCGCGGCGCCGGACGCAGAGCGCACGGCAGCCGACAAGCCCGTGGTTGAGGCCGACGACTCGGTCAAGGCGGTAGCGGAGAAGCAGGCCGAGGCCAAGGCAAGCACCGCCGCGACGGAGAGCGACGCACCGACGACCGAGAGCAAGTCCGAGGACGACACCGGTAAGCCGACGGTGGGTGCTCGAGCAAGTACGACCTCGGGAACCAGGCCCTCCCGCAAGAAGGGTCGGGGCCGCCAGGCGAAGGTGCCTCCCGCGGACGTCAAGAAGCCCGCCGAGGCGCTCGCCCCCACCGCGGAAGCGTCGACCGCCAAGCCGGAGAGCACGGACGCCGAGGTCTCAGCGGACGCAGCTGCTCCCGCAGAGACGGCCGCCTCCACGCCGTCCGGCCTGGCCAAGCCCGACGTCAAGGCCGAGCCCGACCAGACCGGCGCGAAGAAGTCGGAGCCCGAGCCGGAGAAGGCGCAGCCGAAGCAAGCCGACGGCACTGCTGAACAGCGACAGGGTGAGGCCGACAAGGCCGCCGCTGCAAAGACCGACTCCACAGCCGCGCCCAAGCGCGACCAGCTCCAAGTCGCCGCCGTGCCCGCCGCAGCCACCGGCGCCGCGCCCGCCGGCGCCGCGCCCGCCGCCGCCGCGCCCGCCGCCGCCGCGGCCACTGGCGCCGCCGTCGCGGCCTCCACCGCCACGGCGGCCGAACGCACCGCAGCCCCGAAAACCGCGGCCAAGGACGAGCCGACCACGGTTGAGCCGGTCAAGTCCGATGTGGCCGCTGCCGGCGCGGCCATCTCCAAGACGGCCAAGGTCGCCGACGATGTGACCAAGACGGCCAAGGTCCAGGACAAGCCGGCCGCCGCCGAACCGGCCCGTACGCGGGTGATTCCCGCAGCGGGCAGCATGCCGAGCCGGCGTTCGCAGCGGGCCGCCGCCGAGGCTGCTGCCGGGGGTGGCGTCGCTGCTGCTCCCGTGTCCGGCGCCTCGGGCGTGCTGCCGTCGAGCCGGCCCGCGTGGCAGCCGATGAACTTCCGGGAGCCCTCCGGCGGGCGGCGCGGGCTGACCGTTTTCGGTGTCACGCTCACGCGGCGGCAGACCGTTGTGGCGCTGGCGATTCTGGCCGCCGTACTCCTGCTTCTTGTCGTTGTGCCGTTGGCTTTTGCCGGCGGTGATGACGACGATGCCGCGAAGCCGGGCCCACGGGGTGGGGTGGCGCCGGCGGCGAGTGCCGGGAAGGCGCAGCAGTCCGCTGCCGGCGCGGCGCCGCAGCAGAACACGACTGCGCCGAAGCCGGCGACCACGACGCCCTCCGCGCCGCCGTCGTCCGCGCCGGCCCGCAACGACGTTGCGGTGCCGAAGGGCTGGAAGGTGTACGGCAACTCCCGCACCGGGTTCTCCGTACCGTTGCCCGCCGGCGTGTCCGTGCAGGTCAACAACCCGGGCGAGACCGAGTTCCGGTACAACAACCGGCTGCTGATCATCTCGCAGACCGACCAGCCCGCGGCCGACCCGATGGCGGACTGGAAGCAGCAGGAGGCGACCCGCTCGGGCGGCAAGTACCGGAACTATCAGCGCATCAAGATGGTGCCCGTCGACTACTTCCAGAAGGGCGTCGACTGGGAGTTCCTCTACACCACCGTCAGCGGGAACCGGCAGCATGCGGTGAAGCGGAACTTCCTCACCGGGCCGAAGAAGGCGTACAGCATCAACTGGTACACCACGCCCGACGACTGGGACACGGCGAAGAAGGATCTTCAGGCCATCTACGACGGGTTCAAGCCGCTGTCGTGAACCGGGTGCATGAGCCCTCACGTGAATGGGTAGTCATCGTGAACCATCACTGGAGGTGCACGATGTTTCGCCGACACGGGAGCAAGCCCACCATCGCGCTGTGGATGCTCGTCGCGCTCGCTGACATCGCCATCCTCGTGGCGGCCGTGGGCATGGTGACCTTCGCGCTGGCCGCCGCCGGGGCGATGCTCGTAGCAGGTGCCGCCGTCGGCGCCTGGCAGCTGCAACGGCGCACCCAAGCAGACCCATCCCCAGCCTTGCGCCGCCGCGCCTGAGGAAAACGCCGCCCGCATCACATCACGCGCGCGGCGTGGAGCTTTCGGCGTTCTGCGAGAGCACCGCGCTCTGCGCAAGACGGCCGCCGACCGTGAGCGAGCCGCGCTCTGCGCAAGACGGCCGCGGACCGTGAGCGGGCCCGCCCTGCGCGAGACGGCCCGTGGCGTGAGGAAGCCGTGCGTGGAGAGCCAGCGCAGCCTCAGGAGCGGAGACCCGCGCCGCGCGATGTCGTGCTCGGCTGATTCACAGGTTGCTGTGCGGCTGTACCGGCGTTGATCCGCTACGCTCGCGGGCTGTGGCGATCGACTCGGTGACTGACGTGTGGGACACCCTGCTCAGCGCCCAACCTGACCCTCCCCGGACGCTCGTGCTGGTCACCGCGGTGATCGCGCTTGCGGTTGTGGCTTTTCGGCCGGTGTGGCGGATCGCCCGGAATGCGATCACCATCGCGCACGAAGGTGGTCATGCCCTGGCCGCGCTGCTCACCGGGCGTAAGTTGCGGGGCATCCGCCTCGAGTTCGACACGTCGGGGCTGACGTTGTCGGCCGGGCGGCCGACCGGGCCGGGCATGATCTTCACGCTGCTTGCCGGGTACGTCGCCCCGTCGCTGATCGGGCTCGCGGGCGCATGGCTGCTCGGCGGGAACCGGATCACGTTGCTGCTGTGGGTGGCCGTCGTGCTGCTGCTGCTCATGCTCATCAACATCCGCAATGTTTTCGGTGTGGTGTCCGTCCTGGTCACCGGCGTGATCGTCTTCGCCGTGTCGTGGTCGGCGTCGCCGCAGGTGCAGTCGCTGTTCGCGTACGTGGGGGTGTGGTTCCTGCTGATCGGTGGGGTCCGCCCGGTGTTCGAGCTGCAGTCGCTGCGCAGCCGGGGGCGGATGCCCGAGTCGGATGCGGATCAGCTGGCCGGGCTCACCCACGTACCGGCGCTGTTCTGGGTCGGCCTTTTCCTGATCGTCGACGTCGCGGCGCTGGTGATCGGCACGTTCCTGCTGGCCGGGCAGTGGTTGCCGGACCTGGCCACTTCGAGTAGCTGAACGGCAACACTTTGAGTATGCCGCGGTGATGCGCGTCACCCGAGGTGGTCGATAGCTTCCACCGCATGGCTGCTGACCTGGGCATGGCCTGGAGTACCGGCGTCGTGGCATTCGTCGCGGCCGTGCCGCTGTGGCGGTACACGACGAACGCGATCACCATCGCGCACGAGGGCGGTCACGCCATCTTCGGCTGGTTGTTCGGCTCGGCCGTGAAGCACGTCAAGATCTTCCACGCCGGCGCAGGCGAGATGCTCCCCGGCGCCGAGAACTGGCTGTCGCGGTTCATGTCGCTGGTCGCCGGCTACCTGGGGCCGTCCATCTTCGGCTTCGGCGGCGTACAACTGCTCATCCACGACGCCGACCCACGATCGGTGCTGTTCCTCAGCCTCTTGTTCCTCGCCGGCGTACTGATCATGACGCGAAACCTGTTCGGCGTCTTCGTCATCCTCTCCGTCGGCACGATGCTGTGGGTGGTCGCGATGCGGTCGACGGAGTCGGTGCAGCTCGTCTTCTCGCACGTCTGGGTGTGGTTCCTGCTGATGGGCGGCGCGCGGCAGGTGCCGGAGCTGTTCTGGTCGATGCACACCGACCCGATGACCGACGCGGGCCTGCTGCAGAAGCACACGCTGATCGGCGACGTGGTGTGGCTGTTCGTCTTCTGGCTCCTTTCGCTGGGCGCACTGGTCTACGGGGGCGCCCTCCTCCTGCGCCACGGCGCGTGAGGCTCAGCGTGCTTCCCTGACGCGCTGACCTCTTTCGCGGCCCGACGGGGGTGTGAGGGCCGGCGCGACTCTCTGCCGCGTCGGTGACGCCTTGAGGCGGCGGCTTCTCAGAGCGGGATGTTGCCGTGCTTCTTCGGGGGGAGCGTCTCGCGTTTGGTGCGCAGCGTACGCAGGGCGCGGGTCACCTGGTTGCGCGTGTGGGACGGGGCGATCACCGCGTCCACATAGCCCCGTTCCGCCGCAATGTATGGGTTGGCGAGCGTGTCCTCGTACTCCTGGATGAGCTCGGCGCGCCGGGCGGCCGGGTCCTCCGCCGACGCCAGCTCCCCGCGGTAGAGGATGTTGACCGCGCCCTGGGCACCCATGACCGCGATCTGGGCCGTCGGCCACGCGAAGTTCATGTCGGCCCCGAGGTGCTTCGAGCCCATGACGTCGTACGCACCGCCGTACGCCTTGCGGGTGATGACCGTGACCTTGGGCACCGTGGCTTCGGCGTACGCGTAGATGAGCTTGGCCCCGCGCCGGATGATGCCGTCCCATTCCTGATCCGTGCCGGGCAGGAAGCCGGGCACGTCGACGAACGTGAGCACCGGGATGTTGAACGCGTCGCAGGTCCGCACGAAGCGTGCCGCCTTCTCGGACGCGGCGATGTCGAGCGTGCCGGCGAAGTGCATGGGCTGGTTGGCGACCACGCCGACCGGGCGGCCCTCGACGCGGCCGAAGCCGACCACGATGTTCTGCGCGTAGAGCGGCTGCACCTCGAGGAAGTCCTCCACGACCGCCTCGATGACCGCGTGGATGTCGTAGGGCTGGTTCGCCGAGTCCGGGATCAGCGTGTCGAGCGCGAGGTCCGCTTCGCTCGGGTCGAGGTCCGCCGGAGCGTCGAAGGCGGTCGGTTCGTCCAGGTTGTTGCTCGGAAGGTACGACAGCAGCGCCCGCACGTAGTCGATCGCGTCCTCCTCGTCGCTCGCGAGGTAGTGCGCGTTGCCGCTGCGGCTGTTGTGCGTGCGCGCGCCGCCGAGCTCCTCCATGCCCACGTCCTCGCCGGTGACCGTACGGATGACGTCCGGCCCGGTGATGAACATGTGCGACGTCTGGTCGACCATGACCGTGAAGTCCGTGATCGCGGGGGAGTACACGGCACCGCCCGCGCACGGGCCCATGATCAGCGAGATCTGCGGGATGACGCCACTCGCCCGTACGTTGCGGAAGAAGATGTCGGCGTAGAGGCCGAGCGCGACGACGCCCTCCTGGATGCGCGCGCCGCCGGAGTCGTTGATGCCGATGATCGGGCAGCCGATCTTCATGGCCAGGTCGAGGACCTTGACGATCTTCTCGCCGAAGACCTCGCCGAGGGAGCCGCCGAACACTGTGAAGTCCTGGGAGAAGACGCACACCTGGCGGCCGTCGATGGTGCCGTGGCCGGTGACGACTCCGTCGCCGTACGGCCGGTTGCGGTCCAGGCCGAAGTTCGTCGAGCGGTGCCGGGCCAGCTCGTCGAGCTCCACGAATGAACCCTCGTCGAGCAGCATCTCGATGCGCTCCCGTGCCGTCTTCTTGCCGCGGGAGTGCTGCTTCTCGACGGCACGCTCGGAGCCGGCGTGCACCGCCTCGTCCGTGCGCCGGGCGAGGTCGGCGAGCTTGCCGGCCGTCGTGTGGATGTCGGACCGTTGCACGTCCTGCTGAGTCGTCACTGTCCTGCGCCTCCACTCGCCCGCGGACGATCGCTGTCCTCGGTGCGCTGTCCCATGACCCGCGTTTGTGTGCGGGCTGTGTCTCTGCCGTCCGGCGCGGCACGGGCCTGTCGTGCCATGCCGGGTGATCGTATCCATCGGCGTGGGCTCTCGGCGGGTGTGCGGCCCGGGCTGTGGATAACGCGGCTGCGGCGACACCGGGGCTGTGGATAACGGGGAGGCTGCGGGTTCGGGTCTGCCAAGGTGGCGGCATGAGAAACGCCTTCAACACACGGCCACGGTCCGGGCGACGTCGAACCGGGTGCGTTTCGTTCCTAATGCACCATTCGTTACAACCCCCGTGACGACATGGATGACCCCCGTCGGCGTGGCGTTGATCGTCGGTGGCATCGCGACGCTCATCGTCTTCCGCCACGTGCTGTTCGCCGGCGGTCGTGAGAACGGCGCGAACGAACACGGCGCCAACCCCGGCAAGCGGGCTGCCCGCCGTGCCCGCTCGACCTCGCGCGCCGGCGGGCGCCGCGGTAGCGGCAGTGGGTCCAGTAGCCGCGGTCGCGGCAGGGACAGTGGCAGCAGCAGCGCTCGCGGCAGCATCGGTGGCGATAGCGGTGCTCACGGCGGCAGCGACGGTGCTCACGGCAGCGACGGCGCTCACGGCCGCGACAGTGGCGCGTCCGTCGGTGGCGGTCGCACTAGCGCCCGAGGCGGCGACGGTGGACGCGGCAGCGTGGCCCGTCGCCGTAATGCCGACGCCGAGGTGGCGATTCCCGCTGGTACCGGCCCTGCAGCACCGGTCGGCACCGCTGGTCCAGGGGCAGAGCGCAGCGGCGCTTCGCGGACGACGCGAAGCGATGCCGCGCGGATGGCTCGCAGCGATGCCCCAGGCAGTGCCCGGAGCGATGCCCCGCGGACACTCCGCAGCGCCGCCCCGGGGGCAGCGCGGAGCGAAGCGTCGCGGACAGCCCGCATTGATGACTCGGCGGCGGTGACGCGCCGCATCGATTTAGTGCCGGGCCGCAGCGGCAGTTCTGTGTCGCGCAACGCCGTTCCGGGCCAGCCGGCAGCGGTACCGCCCGTGCCTGGACCGCGCGACTCCCGTCGCTTCTGGCCGGTCGCCTCGCCCGACGGCATGGCTGCCGATCGAGCGGCGGGGAAGCCGGCCCACCAGGCAGTCGCAGGTGAGGACGTGGAGCTCGGCCGCCGCGGCGTCGCAGAGCTGGAGCAAGGGCCGGGCAGCCGGCGGAGCACCGCCGAGCCGGAGCTCGGGTCGGCGGATGAGCCTGCGGTGACCCAGCCAGCTCCCACCGAGACGCCGGCCGGCGCGGAAACGCCTGGTCGCCCGAGCATGACAGACCGGCCCGGCGCGACGGACCGGCCCCACGCGACGGACCGGTCCGGCACGACAAACCGGCCCGGCATGACGGAAACCGCCGGCATGACAGACCGGTCCAGCATCACGGACCGGCCCAGCATCACGGACCGGCCCAGCACCACGGACCGGCTCGGCATGGCGGACCGGCCCGGCGTCATGGACCGGCCCAGCGTCACGGACCGGCCCAGCATCACGGACCGGCCCGGCGTGGCGGACCGTGTGGATGCGCCGGGCGGTGAGGAAGCCGCGGCTGAGCGGGACGCCGGCCCCGAGCAGGCCCGCTTCGAGCTGCGCCGCCTGCTGTCGGTGGAGCCCGCCGACGGCGACCCCGCCGGCCCGGCGGACGTGCGCCTGGTCGATCTTCACGCCCGCCCGGGTGGGGACCCCGAGCTCGATGTGGATCTCGGCCTGGAGGAGGGGTACGACGTCGAGGCGGGTGTGGCGGCGGACCCGTACGAGGACCCGTACGAGCCGGACGGCGATGACGAGGACTGGCTGGCCGACGAGGACGTCCGGCTGGCCGACCTCCCCGTGGGTACGCACCCGTTCGGCTCCGAGCGAGCTGATCTCGAGGAGCCGGCGCTGACCGAGGCCGACGCCGGGGAGCCCGTACGCCGGCCATGGGCGACCCGCCCCGACCGCCGCTACGGGGACCGGGTGGAGGGCTGGGTCCGCCCGGAGTACCGCGACGAGCCCGTCACCGGTGACTACTGGACGCCGATCCCGGACGCCGGGTACGGCTGGCCCGTGCCGGTCGAGCGCATCCCCGCTGTTCCGCCGTACCCGCCGGCCTCGGGGTTCGACCCGTTGCCGGAGGGGGAGTCGGAGCCGACCGCGGTCGTGCCGCAGTGGCCGCCGGTCCGCCCCGATGACCACGTCGGGCCGCCCCGCGCCTGGTCGCAGGGCGAGCGTCCGACCGGTCGGCGCTTCCCGACGTCGCTCGACGCCCCCAGCCGACGCCGGAACGCCGCAGCGAAAGAACGGGACGCGGCAGCAAGGGACGCTGCGGTCAGGGACGCTGCGGCCAGGGACGTGGCAGCCAAAGAGGCAGCGGCCAGGGATGCAGTGCTCGGAGAAAGAGAGGGAACTCCGGGAGAAACAGCAGAAGCGATCGCGGGGACAGAAGGGGCGCCCGTAGGAAGCGAAGGGACCGCCGCGGCAAGAGAGCGGGCCGCCGCGGAGAGAGAGCACCACACCACAGAAGGCCGAGGAAGAGCGGGAAGGAAGCGGAACGAAGGCTGGAGCGCCCAGCCCCGGTACGCCGCTGAGAGCGACCGCCAGCCCCGCAACCGCAACCCCTGGAACCGAGCCGACCAGCCGGAACGCCGCCGCTGGCGTGACGACGACCGTGACGCCACCACACCCGACAACCGGTACGCGGGCCGGGAGGAGAGCGTCGAAGGGCCGGTCTGGACCGTTCCCGACCTTCCCGAGGCCGAGCTGCCCGACCTCACCTGGCCGGGTACGGAGGTGCCCGGGGCCCGGCGCCGGCGGTCGCCGGTCATGGCCCAGCGCCCACGGAATCTGGCCGGCGAGCCCACCCAGAGCCTGCCCGCGGTCACCGACGACCGGGAGGGTGTGCAGCCGCAGTCCCGCGCGCGACCGCGCCCCCGGCCCCGCCCGCGCCCGGAGGCCGCGCCCCCGGACCAGCGCAGCACCGTCTACGTGAGCAAGCACGCAGCCGACCCCGGCTGAGGCGGGGCCGAACAACGGAAGACCGCGCTGCGGCCCAAGGCCGACGCACGGGCGCTCTAGGCTAGGACGATGGCCTCTTCGCCGTACGCCGACCTGGACCGTCCCCCGCTGGCCACCCGGGCCCTGCAACGCGCTCTCGTCGTCCCCGGCGGTCTCTGGCGGCAGCTCGACGTCGTCACCGAGACGGGCTCCACCAACGCCGACGTGATCGCTTCCGCCCGGGACGGCTCCCGCGAAGGGCTCGTCCTGGTCGCTGAGCAGCAGGTGGCCGGCCGGGGGCGGCGGGAGCGTCAGTGGGTGTCGCCTCCGCGGGCTGGGCTCACGCTGAGTGTTCTCCTGCGGCCCGGGGCCGCTGAGCCGGAGCGGGGCTGGGCGCCCGCGCCGCAGCGGGCGTGGGGGTGGTTGCCGTTGCTGGCCGGGGTGGCGTTGATGGAGGCCGTGCAGCGCGTCACCGAGCTGGATGCCGGTCTCAAGTGGCCGAATGATCTGGTCGTGAACGATCAGGAGGGTGCGCCGGGCAAGGCCGCCGGCATTCTGGCCGAGGCGGCGGAGGATGCCGTGGTGGTCGGGATCGGTCTCAACGTGAGCACGCGGGCCGCCGAGTTGCCGGCCACCACCGGGCTGCCGGCGACGTCGTTGCAGCTGGCCGGCGGGAAGGCCGCCGACCGGGATCCGTTGCTGCGGGCGTTGCTGCGTGGCTTCGAGCGGTGGTACGCCGGTTGGCGCGAGACGGGGGGCGACGCCGAGCTGTGCGGGCTGCTGGGGGCGTACCGGCGGGGTTGCCTCACGATCGGGCGCGAGGTGCGGGTGCTGCTGCCCGGCGGTGGGGAGATCGCGGGAGTGGCGACCACCGTGGACGGTGCCGGCCAGCTCATGGTCCGTACGGCGGACGGTGCCGAGCGTGGCGTCTCGGCGGGGGACGTCGTGCACGTACGCTGAGCCCGTGGCTTTCCCGGACGACGTGCTGACCGACGAGGAGGAGGTCGTCCTCCACCTGCATCCGCATGCCAAGGCGGCGGTGCGCCCGACCCTGGTGCTGCTGGTCTGCCTGGCGGCGGTGATCGTGGTGTGGGTGATGCTCCCGACGACCACCGGTGGCCTGATCGGCGTGTGTGTGGTCGGGGCGATCGCCCTGTTCATGGGCGTGACCCGGGGGGTGTGGCCGCTGCTGGTGTGGCGGACCACCCATTACGTCTTCACCGACGAGCGGATCCTGTTGCAGGACGGCGTGGTCGCCCGGCAGCGGCGGGATCTGCCGCTCAACCGCATCAACGATCACCTGACGCAGCAGGGCCTGCTGGACCGGGTGCTCGGGTGCGGCACGCTGACCGTCGACTCGATCGGGGAGCAGTCGGCGGTGCTGGCCTCGGTGCCGCACGTTCAGCAGGTGCAGACGACGCTCTACGAGCTCATCGAGACCGACCGGGAGCTGCGCCCGGAGGATGACGACGATGACGACGAGCCGGAGCCGTCGCTGGTCAGACCGCGCGGCGCTGGGCGTCGATCTCCTTGGCGATCTCCTCGTCCAGGCGGCCCTCCGCCTCGGCGCTGAGCTCGGCCAGGCCGGCGGTGACGTCGAGTTCCGCCATCGCGGCCTCGTGACCGTCGACCGGCGGCTTCAGGAAGACGAAGGTCCGGTACGCCCAGAAGCGGAAGATCGTGGCGATCACGATGCCGAGCAGGGTGACGCCCATGAACAGCACGGCGTCCTTCTCCTCGGTGAGGCCGAAGCCGTACTTGCCGATGCCGACCGCGCCCGACTGGATGACCATGCCGACCAGGTTGAACCCGAAGAACAGCGTGTACTCGCGCCGCAGGGCGGTGCGGGTGTGGTGCCGGTAGGTCCAGAACCGGTTGGCGATGTAGGCCAGCGTGGTCGTGACGACGGTGGCGACGACACTCGCCTTCACGGCGCCGATGGGCAGGAGTGCCCAGGTGATGGCCATGTAGAGCAGGGTGTTCGCTGCGCCGATCACGCCGAACGCCAGGGCCTCGGGGGCGAGGTGGCGCAGGCGTTCCGCCAGCGGGCGGGCTGAAGGCATTGGACAACCTTAAGGGGGGAGGGGCGGGGACGACGGACTCAGCGGGTCGGCTGAAACCCTCGTCACATCCGCGGGACGGCGCGTGGCGCCGGCGGCTCGGTGGACTGCGGTGCGGCCGTGCCGGACGGCGGTGCCGGTGTCTCCGGGCCCGTCGGGGCCGCCGGGTCCGGGACGATCGGGTCGCCGAACACGAAGCGGCGGTACGACCAGAAGCGGAACAGGGCGCCCACGGCGGTGCCGACCAGCTGCCCGGAGATGTTGTCCGCGAGCGGGCTCTGGAACTCGGGCCAGATCGAGCCGAGGCCGTAGTGGCTGATCGCCAGGCAGGCCAGCCCGATGCCCAGGCCGATGCCGTTGAGCAGGAAGAACATCGTGTACTGCCGCGCCATGTTGCGGTGGTCGCGGTGCCGCCAGGTCCAGAACCGGTTGCCGGCGAAGGCCACCGTGGTCGCCACGACGGTGGAGATCGTCTTGGCGAGCAGCGACTCCAGGCCGCTCTGCAGCAGCACGTTGAAGATCACGAGGTCGATCGTGAACGCGACCGCCCCGACCGTGCCGAACTTGCTGAGTTCGCGCACGAGTGCTCCGAAGCGTGCCCGCAGAGCGGGCAGTATGTCGGCAACGGGCACGGATCCGAGCGTACCGGCGCCCGTCACCCCCCGCTGTGTTCGTGAGCGAGTCTTAACCGGGCGGCCCGGCCGGGTTGCGCTGCCGGTACGGACGGTGACGCGGCTGGTCGATCTCGGTCACCTCGGCGAGCCGGGCGCGGCATTCGGCGCACCAGGCGAGGTGGGTGTCGAGCCGGGCGGAGTCCCGTGGGGCGAGCCGCCCGCGCACCCGGCCGCCCAGCCGTTCCCCGGCCCACCGGCACTCCGGCGGGTCGGCGGCTCCGACATGCTGCTGGAGGTAGAGGCGGCGCAGACCCTCGCGGGCCCGGTGGGCGAGCACGGCGACGGCGTTGGGGGTGAGCCCCAGCTGCGGCGCGACCTCGGCCGGGCTGGCCCCCTCGATCTCGGTACGCCACAGCACGTCACGCCAGCGGTCGGGCAGGGCGCGGAAGGCCCGGGCGGCGTACGTGCGCTCGAGGCGGTCGAGCGCCGGGTCGCGGAACGGCTCGCCGGCGTCGTACCGGCTCAGGTCGTCGGTGAACTCGAGGCGGCGGTCACGGCGTGCCCGGTGGTAGCAGACGTGACGCAGCGTGGTGTGCAGGTAGGCGCGGAACGACACCAGCGGCCCGCGCCCGGCGCGCAGGGTGGCGAAGACCTTGGCGAACGTCTCGGCGACGAGGTCGTCCGCGTCGGCGTGATCCGTGACGAGCCCGTACGCGAGGTTCCGGGCGGCGGTGCGGTGACGCTCGTAGAGCACGCCGTACGCGGCGGTGTCGCCGGCGCGTACGGCCGCCAGCAGCTCCTCGTCGGCATCGGCCTCGCCCGCCGGGGTCGTCATTCCTGCCTCCAGAGCCGGGAGTGAGAGGAAAGCCCGAGTGTGGACAAGCTTAGGACGCTTTGTCCTTTTTGTGAAACGATCGCGGGCCGTGCTCATGGGAGCGCTCTCTGCGCACACGTGCACCGTCCGGCGAAGGATCGATCGTCTATGAGCACAAACGCCGAGGATTGTGCGGTTGTCCACAGGCTTCACCGATGAACTGAACGTTCGCTCGGCTTACGCTGACGTGACTCCCGTGACAAGGGCCGGACTGCCGGCCGGATGCGTCACAGGTCAAGCCGACCGAAGGGATTCACATGTCACTGCCCCCTACCTCCCACGCCCGCCTACTCAGCTGGGTCGAGGAGGTCGCCGCCCTCACCACCCCGGACCGGGTCGTGTGGTGCGACGGCTCCGACGAGGAATGGACCAGGCTCACCGACGCGCTCGTCGAGGCCGGGTCGCTCGTCCGCCTCGACCCCGGGCGCCGGCCCAACTCGTTCTGGGCGCGTACGGATCCCGGGGATGTCGCCCGGGTCGAGGAACGCACCTTCATCTGCTCGGTCGATCCCGCCGACGCCGGTCCCACCAACAACTGGACGGCGCCGGCGGAGATGAAGGCGACGATGACGGAGCTGTACCGCGGCTGCATGCGCGGACGCACCATGTACGTCGTCCCGTTCTGCATGGGCCCGCTCGACTCGCCCCACCCGATGTTCGGCGTGGAGCTCACCGACAGCGCGTACGTCGTGGCCTCGATGCGGATCATGACCCGGATGGGCGCCAGGGTGCTCGAGGCGATGGGCACCGACGCCGACTTCGTGCCCGCGCTGCACTCGGTCGGCGCGCCGCTCGAGCCGGGACAGGCCGACGTCGCCTGGCCGTGCAACGAGACCAAGTACATCTCGCACTTCCCGGAGACCCGGGAGATCTGGTCCTACGGCTCCGGGTACGGCGGCAACTCGCTGCTCGGCAAGAAGTGCTACGCCCTGCGGATCGCCAGCGTGGCGGCCCGCGACGAGGGCTGGCTCGCCGAGCACATGCTGATCATGAAGCTGACCTCGCCGGAGGGGCAGGTCCGGTACATCGCCGGCGCGTTCCCGTCGGCCTGCGGCAAGACCAACCTGGCGATGCTCGAGCCGACGCTGCCCGGCTGGAAGGTCGAGACCGTCGGCGACGACATCGCCTGGATGCGCTTCGGCGAGGACGGCCGGCTGTGGGCCACCAACCCGGAGTACGGCCTGTTCGGCGTCGCACCCGGCACCGACCAGCGGACGAACCCCAACGCCATGCGTACGCTCGCCCGCGGCAACTCGATCTTCACCAACGTGGCGCTGACCGACGACGGCGACGTCTGGTGGGAGGGCATGGGCGAGCCGCCCGCGCACCTCACCGACTGGCGGGGCCACGACTGGACGCCGGACTCGGACGGCCCGTCCAGCCACCCGAACAGCCGCTTCTGCACGCCCATCAACCAGTGCCCGATCCTGGCACCGGAGTACGACGACCCGCGCGGCGTACCGATCGACGCGATCCTGTTCGGCGGCCGCCGCAAGACGACCGTGCCGCTGGTCACCGAGGCCCGCGACTGGGTGCACGGCGTCTACTTCGGCGCGACGCTGTCGTCGGAGACCACCGCCGCGGCGGTCGGCCAGGTCGGCGTCGTGCGCCGCGACCCGATGGCGATGCTGCCGTTCATCGGCTACCACGCCGGTGACTACTTCAACCACTGGATCGAGATGGGCAAGGCCGCGTCGGGCGACGCGAGCAAGCTGCCGAAGGTCTTCTACGTCAACTGGTTCCGCCGCGGCGAGGACGGCCGGTTCCTGTGGCCCGGCTTCGGCGAGAACTCGCGCGTGCTCAAGTGGATCGTCGAGCGGCTCGACGGCAAGGGAGAGGCTGTCGAGACGCCGATCGGGCACGTACCGACCGCGGACGCGCTGGACCTGACCGGTCTGGACGTCGACCGCAAGGACATCGAGGCGGTGCTCGCCGTCGACGCCGACGAGTGGCTGGCCGAGATCCCGCAGGTCGAGGAGTGGTTCGCCAAGTTCGGCGACAAGCTGCCGGCCGTGCTGTGGTCGGAGCTGGACGCGCTCAAGTCCCGCCTCAACGCCGCGTGACGACCCGCGCCCGCCTCGCGTTCGAGGCGGGCGCGGCCTGGGTACCTTCGCACCCGTGACCGTCGACGACCGCAAGCCGCGCGTGGTCCGCGCGCTCACCTGGCTGCTGGTCGCGACGGCGGCGGCCACGGCGGGGGTCGAGCTCCTCAATTTCTGGTACGCGCCCGAGCACGGTTACGGGCTCGCAGTCCGGACCGGCTGGGCGCTGCTGCGTACGCTCGGCTGGCTGATCCTGATCTGGCACGTGCGCCGCGGTCGCGCGGGCGCCCGGCCCATCGGTCTGATCCTGGCCGTCACCACCATCTTCGCCGTCGGGCGGCTCATCGTGCCCCGCTCCGGCACCCCGCCGCTTCCCGGCGTCCTCGGTTTCGCCGCCCTGACCCTCCTCTGCATCACGGTGGTGGTGCTGCTGTACCGGCACCCGACCGTGCAGGACCACCTCGTCCGGCACCCGAAGAAGCTGGTCGTCACCGGTAAGGGCCTCGAGTGGCGGGAGTCGGTGCCGAAGCGCCCGCCGCTGGCCGCCTGGGCCCTGACCGCCCGGGTCGCCGCCTTCACGTACAGCCCGCTCATGCTCGTACCCGCGCTGATCTCCGTAGGTGAGCTGGGCCGCCGGCCGCAGTGGCTGCTCGCGGTGGGTTTCTGGTTCGTGGCCGGGTTCGCGGTGAGCTACGCGGTGGGCCTGACGACCCTCTTCCTCATGCGCGGCAAGACGTGGGCGCGACGGTTGCTGCTCTGGGTGACGCTCGGCGTGCTCGTCGTCGACCTGCCGCTCTGTTATCTCCTCCTCGGCACCGATGGGCTCGTGCGCGACGGTGCCCCGCTGGTCGCCGCCGCCCTCCTGGTCTGCTACTCGCTGTGGCGGGTGTCGCGGCTGCCGGCCGACCCCGTGCCGGCGGCGGCCGCCGCGTGAGCCACGACGTCGCGATCGTCGGCGCGGGTCCCGCCGGCTCCGCCGCGGCGCTCGCGGCCCGGCGCGCCGGCGCCTCCGTGCTGCTGCTCGACCGCGCCGAGTTCCCCCGGGACAAGCCGTGCGGGGACGGCATCGCCGCGGAAACCCTCGACGTCCTCGCGGACCTGGGCGTCACCGCGGTCACCGACGGCTATCCGCCGGTCGAGCGGCTGCGCCTGGTCGCACCGGGCGGCATCGAGGTCGCGCGGCCCCTGCCGCGCCCGGCCCACACCGTGCCGCGCAAGGTCTTCGACGCGCGCCTGGTCGAGGCGGCCCGGGCCGCCGGTGCGGACTTCGAGCGGCACACCGTACGGACGATCCGCCGCGACGGTGACACCGTCGTGCTGGACGACCGCCTCAGGGCACGCGTGGTCATCGGCGCGGACGGGGCCGGCTCGGTCGTCCGGCGCCGGCTCGGGCATCCCGTGAACCCCGCCGGCCATCTCGCCATCGCGATCCGTGGGTACGCCCCGGCGACCGGCGACGAACAGCTGATCAGGACCACGCGGCAGCGCTGGCCGGCGTACGCGTGGTCGTTCCCGCTCGGCGACGGCACGGCCAACGTCGGGTACGGCGAGGTGCTGCGCGGGACGCCGCTGACGAAGGCGTACCTGATGGAGCGTCTGGCCGATCTCCTGCCCGGCGGCGAACCGGCCGGACTGCGCGCCCACCACCTGCCGTTGTCCACCCACCGCCCGGCACCCGCCCGCGGTCCGGTGCTGCTCGCCGGTGACGCCCTGTCGCTTATCAACCCGTTCACCGGCGAGGGCATCTTCTATGCGGTCCTCTCCGGCGCGCTGGCCGGAGCGGCGGCGGCCGGCGGGCCGGAGACGGCGGCGCGGCACTACACCGCGGCGCTCAGGGCCCGGCTCGGCCGGCATCTGCGGCACTCCCGGGTGGCCTCGCTGCTGACCCGGCGGCCCAAGGTGGTCGACGCCGCGGTCGAGGCGGCGCGCCGGGATGCCACGGTTTTCGACCGGATGGTGGACCTGGGCCTCGCTGACGGGGTTTTCGACCTTCGCACGATCGGACGCATCGCGGGTGGTTTGGCCCGGATCGCCGCATCGCCCTCTTGAGCCGCGGCCCGGGCTCGATAGGCTGGGCGCGATGACTCTGCGGTCCCTGGTCTACTCGCTGTACGAACGACGGCTCGCCGGCAAGCTCGCCGGCAAGCCGATACCGCAGCATGTCGGGGTCATGTGCGACGGCAACCGGCGCTGGGCCCGCGAGATGGGCTACGTCGACCCCAACGACGGCCACCGGGTCGGCGCCGCCCGCGTCAAGGAGCTGCTGACCTGGTGCGACCAGGCCGGCATCAAGCACGTCACGCTCTACCTGCTGGCCACCGACAACCTGCGCCGTCCCGCGGGCGAGCTGGACCCGCTGCTCACCATCATCGAGGACCTCGCCACCGAGCTGGCCGAGGACGGCAACCCGTGGCGGCTGCGCATCGTCGGCGCCCTGGACGTGCTGCCCGCCGGCACGGCCACCACCCTCAAGGCCGCGCAGGAGAAGACCCGGGAGCGCAGCGACGGCGTCGAGGTCAACCTGGCGGTCGGCTACGGCGGCCGCCGCGAGATCACCGACGCGGTCCGTTCCCTGCTGCACGAGCACGCCGCGGCCGGGCGCACCCTCGAGGAGCTCGCCGAGATCCTCGACGTGGAACACATCGCCGAGCACCTCTACACCCGCGGCCAGCCCGACCCGGACCTGGTCATCCGCACGAGCGGGGAGCAGCGGCTGTCCGGCTTCCTGCTGTGGCAGTCGGCGCACTCGGAGTTCTACTTCCACGACGCCAACTGGCCCGACTTCCGCCGGACGGACTTCCTGCGGGCTTTGCGGTCGTATGCGAACCGCCAGCGCCGCTACGGCGCCTGAGGTTGTTCGCGGCCAGCACCCCGATCACCACGGCGATCCCGGCCCACTCGTGCCCGCGCAGCTCCTGGCCGAGCAGCACCAGGCCGGCGAGCGCGGCCAGCACCGGGTGCACGCTCATGAACATGCCGAACACCCGCGGCGGGACGGTCCGGAGAGCGATCAGATCCGCGGCGTACGGCACAGCGCTCAGCACCCCCGCGACGGCCGCGTAACCGAGCGCGGTCTCCAGCGACAGCGTGAGGGCGACCGGCAGATAACCCAGCGCCGACACCGACGTGGCCACCGCGAGACCCTCCACGCCCGGGAGCCGCGCCCCCACCACCCGATTGAGCAGGATGTACGCGGCCCAGCACCCCGCCGCGAGCAGCGCGCAGGCGATCCCCGGGTAGTCGCTCGCCGGGCCGGGCAGTACGAGCACGTAGACGCCCGCCGCGGCGGCAAGGGCGCACAGCAGGTCGAAGCGCGTACGCGACCCGAGCAGCGCGACCGTGAGCGGCCCGAGCACCTCCAGCGTGACGGCCAGCCCGAGGCCGATCCGGTCGACCGCCTCGTACAGGCTGAGGTTCATCACCGCGAACACCCCGGCGAGGCAGAGCACCGGCCACCACTGCGGCCACGTGAAGCGGCGTACGTCCGGCCGGGCCACCGGGAGCAGCAGGGCGGCGGCGACGAGCTGGCGCACCGCGACCACCCCGGCCGGTCCCAGAGCGTCGAAGGCGTGCGCGCCGGCCGCCGCGCCGACTTGGTTGCCGGTGGCGCTGCCGAGCATCGTGGCGACACCAGTGAGCTGGGACGATTTCATGACCCGACCCTCACGCCGCGGGCACCGGAAGAGAAATGCGCCGGCCGGGGGACTTATACGCTCAACGCATGGAAGTACGGCAGCTCCGCGCGCTGGTCGCCGTCGTGGACGCCGGCACGTTCACCGACGCGGCCGCGGTGCTCGGCGTCTCGCAGGCATCCGTGTCGCGTTCCATCGCCGCCCTCGAGCGGGAGATGGGCGTACGGCTCCTGCACCGCACCACCCGGCACGTGGCGCTGACCCCGGTCGGCGAACGCGTCCTCGCCCAGTCCCGGCGGGTGCTGCAGGAGATGGCCCACCTCGCGCAGATCGCCGCCGAGCGCAACGAGGTACGCGTCGGCTACGCGTGGGCGGCGCTGGGCAGGCACACCCGGCGGCTGCAGAAGGCGTGGGCCGCGGCGCATCCCGGCGTACCGCTGGTATTCGTGCAGGTCAACGACGCCACCGCGGGGCTGAGCGACGGGGCGGCCGACGTCGCCGTCATCCGGCGCCCACTGGCGGACGCCCGCTTCGCCGCCGCGGAGATCGGCCATGAGGCCCGCTTCGCCGCCGTGGCGACGGACAGTTCGCTGGCGCGCCGGCGCACGCTGGGCATCGAGGACCTGGCCCGCTACACCGTCGCCATCGACCCCCGGACCGGTACGACGACCCTCGACCTGTTCCCGCCGGAGGCCCGTCCGCGCGCGGTCCGGCAGACACTCGCGGTCGACGAATGGCTGAATCTGATCGCGGCCGGGCAGGCGGTGGGCGTCACCGCCGAGGCCACGGCGAACCAGTATCCGCGCCCAGGCGTCGCCTACCGGGCGCTGCGGCACGTCCCGCCGGTCACCGTCCGGCTGGCATGGTGGCGCGAGGATCCGCCGCCCTACCTGGAGGAACTGGTGGAGTCCGCGCGCCGCCTGTGGAAAGGCTCAGCGGTCGAACGCGGGGAGCGCGTCGGCGAGGAAACGGGCGACCGCCTCGGGTGACTCCAGCGTCAGGTCGGCCGCGCTGGAGACGTCGGCGCCGGTCTCCGGGTTGGCCACGGCCACGCACATGCCGAAGAAGCCGGGGTCGACCGCCTCGCGGGCGCGCAGCGCGTCGAACGCCTTGATGTCGGACATGTCGTCGCCGAAATACCAGGCGCAGCCGGCGTTCAGCACGCCCTCGCTGATCACCATGCCCTTGTCCTGGTCGACCGGGGGCTTGAGCTCGACCACCATGCGGCCGCCCTGCACGCGCAGCCCGAGGCGCTCGGCCTGCTCGTGACCCCAGCGCTCCACCTGCGGCGCGAGCTGCGGCGCGGTGCGGTAGTGCAGGGCCACCGAGAGCCGCTTGTATTCCACGAGGATGGCCTCGGGCAGCTCGGACCTGGCGCGCTCGGCCAGGTCGGCCATCGCCGGGACCCAGGGCAGCGCGGCCGGCTCGGTGACCACGTCGCCGTCGTGCCACACCTCGAGGCCGTACAGCCCGTAGAGGTCGACGTGCTCCAGCGAGTCGAAGCGGGAGCGCAGGAAGCTCACCGGGCGGGCCGACACGATGGCCACCCGGGCCACCTTGGCCGCGAGCTGCTCCAGCACGCCGAGGACGGACGGGACCGGCTGGGAGGCGTCGGGGTCGTCCGTGACGGGGGACAGCACGCCGTCGAAGTCGAAGAAGAAGGTGGTGTCCTTCGCCCGCGAGGCGGTGAACTCCAAAGCCTCCGCGGCCGTCAACGGATGCGAAGGACGGAGCGGGTGCGTGGGACGCGCGTTCTCAAACGGGGACTCAGGCACAAAGCCCAGCCTACCTGGCGTACGGCCCATTGCACGTCCACGGAACGTCGCCGAATTGGCGTATCTCGCGGGTACTACCGAAGGTGGCTCTTGACCGCTAGCGTTCTAGTCATGGCACGGGGTTTTCCCGAGCCATCCGGCCGGCCCGGACCTGCGACGAGTACGCCACGGGGCCAGCATCCCGACCCCGTGCAAGCGACGGGCGCCGGACATGGCGGACCGCGGGCGGACCGGGTTGCACGCCCGCTGGAGCAGGCCTGTGACATCTCGCCGTACTGACGCCGGGGCCGTGCACACCGACCCGGCCGCCAAAGTCTCCAGCAGCCGCGCCACCTCGGGACGCCGCCCGTCCCGGGACCGGCACGCCGACGCGGAGCCCGCTCCAGCCGGACGGGTCTTCGTGCTGGACACCTCGGTCCTGCTGTCCGATCCGGCGGCGTTCCGCCGGTTCACCGACCACGAGGTGGTCATCCCGCTCGTGGTGATCTCCGAACTGGAGGGCAAGCGCCACCATCCCGAGCTCGGCTGGTTCGCCCGGCAGTCGCTGCGCATGCTCGACGAGCTGCGGATCAAGCACGGCCGGCTCGACCAGCCCTTGCTCTGCAACGACGAGGGCGGCACGCTGCGCGTCGAGCTCAACCACGCCGACCAGAGCGTGCTGCCGCACGGCTTCCGCAACGACTCCAACGACACCCGGATCCTGTCCGTGGCTCTCGGGCTCAGCGCGGAGGGGCGTGCCGTCACTCTCGTCAGCAAGGACATGCCGCTGCGCGTCAAGGCCGCCTCGGTAGGCCTCACCGCCGACGAGTACCGGCACGGCCAGGCCAGCGACCCCACGTGGACCGGCATGGCCGACCTCAGCCTCGACGAGGACGAGGTCAACCGCCTGTACCAGGGTGACGAGCTGGAGGTTGAGGACGCCGAGCACCTGCCCTGCCACACCGGTCTGGTGATCCACTCGTCGCGCGGCTCGGCGCTGGGCCGGATGACGCCGGACAAGACGGTGAAGCTCGTCCGCGGCGACCGGGAGGCGTTCGGCCTGCGCGGCCGCTCGGCGGAGCAGCGGGTGGCCCTGGACCTGCTGCTCGACGAGTCGATCGGCATCGTCTCGCTCGGCGGCAAGGCCGGTACGGGCAAGTCCGCTCTGGCGCTCGCCGCAGGCCTCGAGGCGACGATGGAGCGCAGCCGGCACAAGAAGGTGGTCGTCTTCCGCCCCCTGTACGCCGTCGGCGGCCAGGAGCTCGGCTATCTGCCGGGCAGCGAGTCGGAGAAGATGTCGCCCTGGGCGCAGGCCGTCTTCGACACGCTCGGCGCGGTGGTGCACGCGAACGTCGTGGAGGAGGTCCTGGCGCGCGGGATGCTCGAGGTCCTGCCGCTGACCCACATCCGCGGCCGCAGCCTGCACGACTCCTTCGTGATCGTGGACGAGGCGCAGTCCCTCGAGCGGAACGTGCTGCTGACGGTGCTGTCGCGCATCGGGCAGGGCTCGCGCGTGGTGCTCACCCACGACGTGGCGCAGCGCGACAACCTGCGGGTGGGCCGGCACGACGGCGTGACGGCGGTGATCGAGGCGCTCAAGGGCCACCCGATCTTCGCGCATGTCACCCTGACGAGGTCCGAGCGTTCGCCCATCGCGGAGGTCGTCACCGATCTGCTGGAGGAGATCCCGCTCTGACCCGGTGTCACCGTGAGGCGGGGATCCGGCCGGATCCCCGCCTCACCCCATGCTTGGGGTCGATTACGGATTGTCACTCGGCCTATACCGGGAGAGTGAAGCGAATAGGCGAGGTTCGCCCGCTTCAGTGCCGGAAAATCCTGTGATTCGCTTCACAGGTTGGCGTTGCCATTTCACATCCACTTCACCGTGAGCCATGGTGGCTGGCGAGCATCATTCGCGTGGCCCGCCCGGCCGCACATCGACCGGGGGCACTCGCGGGACCGGCGCACCAGGCCGGTCCGCGCGGCCCGAGGGGCCGGATGCTCGCGGTGTGAGCCGCCGCCGGGCTGCAAGCCGGCGGTGCCGCCCCGCGTCATTGCCCCCTACGAAGGGAAATCTTCGTGAATCGGCTCTGGAGCCGGGTCGGAATCCGTGCGGCCTCCGTCGGCCTGCTCGTCGCAGGCGTCATCGGCGGGGTCTACCTCGGACAGGACCGGGAAGTCCAGGCGCGGAGCGCCACTGCCACCTCCCAGGTCAAGCTCGTCGACTCCCGTGCGGAGGTCGAGGAGATCCAGTACCTCAAGGAGCGGCAGGCCCAGCACGCGGCGGCGCGCGCGTACCGGCGCAAGGCCGAGGGCGCGGCAGCCTCCGAGGCCATGGCCCAGGCCAAGGCCGCCGCCGGCAAGGCGCGCACGAAGGCGCAGGAGGCGATCGAGAAGGAGGCGGCCGAGAAGGCCGCCAAGGCGGAGAAGAGCGGCTCCGGCAGCTCCGGCGGCTCGGTCGCCTACACCGGGCCGATCCCCGACTCCTGCAACGAGTACAGCGGCACCCGGGAGACCGGCTGCGCGCTGATGATCGACGCGGGCTTCGGCATCGACCAGTTCCCCTGCCTCGACAAGCTGTGGAAGCGCGAGAGCGGCTGGAACCCGAAGGCCTCCAACCCCAGCTCCGGCGCGTACGGCATCCCGCAGGCGCTGCCCGGCAGCAAGATGGGCACGGTCGCCGACGACTGGCGTACCAACGCGGCGACCCAGATCAAGTGGGGCCTCGGCTACATCGAGGGCCGGTACGACACCCCCTGCGGTGCCTGGGCGCACTCCGAGAGCACCGGCTGGTACTGAGCCACACCCGTTCGGGCAAAGGGGTACGTGCTTCGGCGCGTACCCCTTTCCTCTGTCCCCGGCAGTGATCAAATGTCCGCATGGTCCGGAAAGTCGCATCGCTGGTCGTGCTCGGAATCCTCGCCTCCGTCCTGACCGCGAGCCAGATGGCCGCCAGCGCCCAGGACGGCTCCCCGCCGGTACGTGAGGTGGTCGGGGGCTCCCTCGCCGCGGAAGGCCAGTTCCCGTGGATGGTGCGGCTCTCGATGGGCTGCGGCGGCGCGCTGACCGCCCCGCGCGTGGTCCTCACCGCCGGGCACTGCGTCAACGGCACCGGGCCCGACGACAGCATCGGCGTCATCGCCGGGGTGACCAACCTCAAGTCCCCGAAGGCCCTGACCGCTCGATCCGTCTCGGTGGTCCGCGCCGCGGGCTTCCACGGCGAGGTCAGCGGCGACGACTGGGCGCTCATCCGGCTCGACCACGCGCTGGACCTCCCGACCCTCGAACTCGCCCACGGCGGCGACGAGAAAGGGTCGCGGACCATCCTGGGGTGGGGACAGACCAGCGAGCAGTCGATGCGCCAGGAGAAGCGGCTCCGGTACGCCACCGTGCCGGTCGTCTCCGACCACGACTGCGCGAAGGCGTACCGGGGCGTCGGCGTCCAGCTCGTCGAGGACGAATCGATCTGCGCGGGCAGGCCGGGCGTCGACACCTGCCAGGGCGACTCCGGCGGGCCGATGGTGCGCCGCTCCGGGGACCGGTGGGTGCAGGTCGGCATCGTGAGCTGGGGGCTGGGCTGCGCCCGCAAGGGCTACCCCGGCGTCTACACCCAGGTGTCCGCGTTCCGGCCGGCCATCCGTACGGCCACCCGCAAACTCAGCTGACCGTGCCCGATCCACCACCCGCAGTTGGCGACCGTGGCGCCGATCGGTAACCATCGAGACATGAGCTATCCGGGTGCGCAGGACGACACGTCGGCCAAGTTCGGCACCGAGGCCTTCTTCGCCTCCATCGGCCGGGCCTTCGTCGCCATGTGCGCCGTCATCCCGGTGCTGTTCCTCATCGAGGCCATCGACCGCGGCCTCGGCCCCGGCAGCCTCGACGTCGCCGGCGGCATCATCCCGCGCCGCATCGACGGCCTCGACGGCGTGCTGTTCAGCCCGTTCCTGCACGCCGGCTGGGACCACCTGTACGGCAACAGCGTCCCGCTCATCCTCGTCGGCACGTTCGCGCTGGCCGGAGGCACCCGCCGGTTCCTCTGGTCGACCCTGGTCATCGTCCTGGTCAGCGGCTTCGGCGTCTGGCTCGTCGGCGACCCCAGCAGCGTGGTGGTCGGCGCGAGCGGCGTGATCTTCGGCTACCTCGGCCTGCTCTTCGCCCGCGGCTTCGTCGAGCGCAGCTGGTGGAACCTCGGGGTGGCGGCCTTCATCGGGCTCCTCTACTGGTACCAGATCTACAACGTGCTTCCCACCGACCAGCCCATCTCCTGGCAGGGCCACCTGCTCGGCCTGCTCGGCGGCGTCATCGCGGCGATCGCCTTCCGCCGCCGGCGGCCGCGGCCCCTGCCGGCCCTCTACGGCCCGGACGCCACCCTCACCGACATCTGACGCGGCTCAGCGCTCAGGTCGCCGGTCTGAGCGGAAGGCTCCGAGCCGTCTCGATGACCAGGTCGAACCACTGCTCCTGCGGCGTTTTCGCGCCCTGGTCGGTTCGGTACGGCTGCACGTGGCCGTCCGCCTTCTCGGGGACCCAGCGCTCGGGGTGGTCCAGAATGTCGTCGATGTCCCGGGCCGCCAGGTCCTCGCCGTGGACCAGGCGACTCCGCCATTCCGCCGGGGCGACGTCCCATCCGGCGGGCGGGTCGCGGAAGGAGAAGCCGATCCAGCCGGCGCGATGCCACAGCGTCAGCACTGCCGCGCACGTCGAGGCCGGCCAGGGGCCGTGATTCACCACCGCGCCGGCGCCCACGAGATCGCGCGAGCCGTGCGGGATCTCGTGCAGCGGCGCCTCCTCCCGGACCAGGATCGCCATCTGCGAGACGAAGTCGGCGAGATCGTCCATGCCGAGGACTATCCGCGGCGGCGGGCGGGCAGGACCGCGACGCCCACCGCGACCAGCGTCAGGGCCGCGCCCAGGATCGTGTTCCAGCCCGGGCGGCCCGCGTCGCCCGGGACGATCTCGTCGACCAGCAGCGCGCCCGTCACCTGGCCGGCGATCATGCTCAGGCCGAGCAGGAGGACGCCCGTGTAACGGACCACCGTGGCGCCCACCGCGATGAAGACGATGCCCATCGTGCCGCCGACGTACAGCCACCAGGGGCCGTGCGGCAGGTGGCCCGGGGTGCCGCGGACCAGCACGGAGATCGCGTACGCGAGGACGAGGACCGCCGTACCCGTCAGGAAGTTGATCAGGCCCGCCACCATCGCGCTGTTCGCGACGATGCGGACGTGGCCGTTCACGGCCTGCTGCCAGGCGATGCCCAGGCCCGCGAGCAGGGGCAGGATCGCCAGGACCAGCGCGCCCGAATGGCCGATGCGGTCCGCCACCGAGATCACCACCGCCGCCACCGTGAGGACCGCGCCGGCCAGCCGGGGGGTGGTGACCGGCTGCGGGCCGCCGGGGCCGGTGCCCGCGCGGTCCACCATCAGGCTGCTCGACGACTGGCCCGCAACCACCGCCACGATGAAGACCGCCACGCCGAGCGTCGGCACCGTGAGCCCTTGCGTGGCGACGAGGAAGCCACCGCACACGCCGCCGACGCACTGCAGGAGACGGATCCGGCGGTCGCGCAGGCCCGCGCGCAGGGAGCGCAGCCCGGCCCGGCCCGACGGCAGCGCCGGTACGAGCACGATGAGCACGAGCAGGCCCGAGCCGAACGAGATCAGCGCGGCGCCGATCGGGTCGTCGAGGCGTACGGCCAGCTCGCCGTTGATCCGCGACTGCACGGCCAGCGCGACGCCCGCGAGGACCGCGAGCGCTACGCCGACCGCGCGCCGCGTGGCTGTCACGGCCGGCAGCGACGTGCCGGTCTGGGTCATTCGCGCACCGAGGGCCAGACCGTGGGCAGGTGCCCGTCGAAGTCCACCGCCGAATACTGCTTCAGCTTCTCCAGCCGGTGGTACGAGTCGATGACCCGGATCGTGCCGCTCTTGGAGCGCATCACGATCGACTGCGTGTGCGCCCCGCCGGCCCGGTACCGTACGCCCTTGAGCAGGTCGCCCGAGGTCACGCCGGTCGCGACGAAGAAGCAGTTGTCGCCGGTGACCAGGTCGTCGGTGGTGAGCACCCGGTCGAGGTCGTGCCCGCCGGCCCGCGCCTTCTCGCGTTCGGCGTCGTCCAGCGGCCACAGCTTCGCCTGGATCTCGCCGCCGAGGCACTTCAGCGCGCACGCGGCGGTGATGCCCTCCGGCGTGCCGCCGATGCCCATCAGCACGTCGACGTCGGACTCGGTGCGGGCGGCCGAGATGGCGCCCGCGATGTCGCCGTCGGAGATGAAACGGATGTTCGCGCCGGCCGCGCGTACCTCCTCGACCAGGGCCTGGTGCCGCGGCCGGTCCAGGATGCACACCGTGACGTCGGAGACGTCGGAACGCTTCGCCTTGGCGATGCGGCGCAGGTTCTCGGTCGCCCCGGCGTTGATGTCGATCACGTCGGCGCAGTCCGGGCCGACCGCGATCTTCTCCATGTAGAACACCGCGCTGGGGTCGAACATGGCGCCGCGCTCCGCGACGGCCAGCACCGACACCGCGCCGGGCATGCCCTTGCTCATCAGCGTCGTGCCGTCGATCGGGTCGACGGCCACGTCGACCTCCGGACCGGTCCCGTCGCCGACCTGCTCACCGTTGAAGAGCATCGGCGCCTCGTCCTTCTCACCCTCGCCGATGACGACCACGCCGCGCATCTGGATCGAGTTGATGAGCTTGCGCATGGCGTCCACGGCGGCGCCGTCGCCGCCGTTCTTGTCGCCGCGGCCCACCCACCGGCCGGCGGCCATCGCGGCGGCCTCGGTGACGCGGACGAGATCGAGGGCGATGTTGCGGTCGAGATCCTGGGGGTTGGCGGCAGCGGGCATGAGAGGGCCTCCTCGCGACGGTGCGGGGTGTGGTCGTCCGATCCTCACACGGCGGCCCGCGCGAAGTCCCGCGTCCGCGACATGGTTAACAATGGTGGGGTGTCCAGCCCCGAGACCCCCGCCATCGGCAAGCGTGAAGAGCGCCGGCCGCGGGACATGGCGTTGTCCCTCGCCGTCCTGCTCGTCCCGATCGCGCTGCTGCTGCTCTTCTACCGGCTGGTGCTCGGCGGCGACGAGCCGATCGGCATGGACCCCGAGCCCACGCTGCAGCAGGCCCGGTCGGCCGCGGTCTTCCCGGTGAGCGCCCCGCAGGGCCTCGGCGACGACTGGCACGTGCAGAGCGCCACGTTCAAGCGCGACGACGACGGCGCCACGCTGCGGCTCGGCTACGTCGACCCGGACAAGAAGCCGATCCAGCTCATCGAGAGCAGCGTCGCGCCCACCACCATCGTCCCGGCCGAGCTCGGCGACAAGCCGCGCGAGCCGGTGGGCACGTTCCGCGACGAGGCACGGACCTGGCAACGGTACGAGGGCCGCCCCGGCGAGAACGCGCTCGTGCTGCGGGAGAGCGGCCGTACGGTCATCGTGCTCGGCCCGGCCTCGTCCCAGCACCTCGAGACGCTGGCCGGCGCCCTGCCCTGACCCCTATTGCTCGGGGCGCGCGGCGCGGGCGGTCTCGATGCGGTCCCGGGCGCCGTCCAGCCACTTCTGGCAGACGTCGGCCAGCTTCTCGCCGCGTTCCCACAGCGCCAGCGACTCCTCCAGCGAGGCGCCGCCCTGCTCCAGCTTCTCGACGACCGTGGCGAGCTCGCCCCGCGCCTGCTCGTAGCTCAGTGTCTCGTCGCTCATCTGTTCTCCCGTACCTCCGTGCTCAGCTCACCGTCGGCCAGCCGTACGCGTAGAACGTCCCCCGCGGCGACCTCGTCCGCGGCCCGCACCACGTGCCCGTCGGCGCGCTGCACGATCGCGTAGCCCCGCTCGAGGGTCGCCTTGGGCGACAGCGCCCGCAGTCGCGCGAGGGTGTGCCGCAAATCGTCGTCGGCCCGGCGCACCCGGTGCTCGAGGCTGCGCGTGGCGCGGTCGCGCAGCCCGCTGACCTCGGCGGCGCGCTGCTCGACGAAGGTCTCCGGCCGGGCCAGCGACGGCCGGGACCGGAAGGCCTCCAGCCGGTGCGCCTCGCGGTCCACCAGCGCCAGCACCGCCCGGTCGAGGCGCCGCCGGGCCTGCCCGATCAGCTGCCGCTCCTCGCCGAGGTCCGGCACGATCCGCTTCGCCGCGTCGGTCGGCGTGGACGCGCGCAGGTCGGCGACGTAGTCCAGCAGCGGCGCGTCGGTCTCGTGGCCGATCGCGCTGACCACGGGCGTACGGCAGCCGAACACCGCCCGGCACAGCGCCTCGTCGGAGAAGGGCAGCAGGTCCTCGACGCTGCCACCGCCGCGCGCGATCACGATGACGTCGACCGTGTCGTCGTTCTCCAGCACCTTGAGCGCGTCGATGATCTGTGGCACCGCGGTCGGGCCCTGCACCGGCACGTTGATCACCCGGAAGTCGACGCCCGGCCAGCGGCGGCGGGTGTTCATCAGCACGTCCCGTTCGGCCGCCGAGGCCCGGCCGGTGATCAACCCGATCCGCTGCGGCAGGAACGGCAGGCGGCGCTTGCGCTCCCGGGCGAACAGGCCCTCGGCCGCGAGCAGCTTCTTCAGCCGTTCGAGGCGGGCCAGCAGCTCACCGAGGCCGACCTGGCGGATCTCGTCGGCGCGCAGGCTCAGCGAGCCACGGGCCGGGTAGAACTCCGGCTTGGCGTGCAGGGTGACCCGGGCGCCCTCGCTCAGCTCCGGTGCGCCGGCGTCGAGCACGTCGCGGTGAGCGGTGACGGTGAGGCTCAGGTCGGCCGACGGGTCGCGCAGGGTCAGGAACACCACGCTCGCGCCGGGCCGGCGACTGATCTGGGCGACCTGCCCGTCGACCCACACCCAGCCGAGCTTGGCGACCCACGCGCCGAGCTTCTGGCTCACGACGCGTACGGGCCACGGCTCGTCGGCGCTGGACTTGGGCTCCGGCTGGGTCACCCGGCCTAGCCTACGGGCGGGTGCTCCTGCGTCCGTGCGGTGGTACGCCGTACCAGGGCCACCAGCAGCATCAGGACCAGGCCGGCGTACCCCCAGAAGAAGACGTCGGCGACGAGCCCGCGGGCGTCGGCGAACGGGAAGGGGTATCCGCGTCCCGCCACCAGCCCGGCGACCATGACCACCCCGCCGGTCAGGTAGCTCGCGATGCCGGGCCGCGCCCCGATTCCCGCGAGCGACACCAGGATCACTCCGCCGACCACCAGCATGCCGCTGAACGCGAGGTACGCGCGGTCGGAGAGGTCGTCCGCGTCGGCGATGAGGTTCAGCACGCCGACGATCACGCTGATCCAGCCGATGACCAGGCGCAGCGCGGTGCCGACGGCGCTCATGGGCCGAGTATCCGCCGGTGGCCGGGGGGTTGTGGCCCGTATCGCAGGAAGCGAGATCCGCGGCGAGGGCGGATACCATGGCCGGGTGACTTCTGACGCCTCCACCCCGGTCCGCAAGCGTGTGCTCCTCGCCAAGCCGCGGGGCTACTGCGCCGGTGTCGACCGCGCGGTGCAGACGGTCGAGGAGGCGCTCAAGCTCTACGGCGCCCCGGTCTACGTGCGCAAGCAGATCGTGCACAACAAGCACGTGGTGAGCACCCTCGAGGCCCGCGGTGCGATCTTCGTGGAGGAGAACGAGGAGGTCCCCGAGGGCTCGACCGTCGTGTTCTCCGCGCACGGCGTGGCCCCCGAGGTGCACGAGCAGGCCCGCGCGCGCAACCTCAAGGCGATCGACGCGACCTGCCCGCTGGTGACGAAGGTGCACCACGAGGCCCGCCGGTTCGCCGCCGAGGACTACGACATCCTGCTCATCGGCCACGAGGGGCACGAGGAGGTCATCGGCACCTCCGGCGAGGCCCCCGCGCACATCCAGCTGGTCGACGGCCCCGACGACGTCGAGAACGTGGTCGTGCGCGACCCGGCGAAGGTGGTCTGGCTGTCGCAGACGACGCTGAGCGTGGACGAGACCATGGAGACCGTCGCGCGGCTCAAGACGCGGCTGCCGCTGCTGCAGTCGCCGCCCAGCGACGACATCTGCTACGCCACTTCCAACCGGCAGCACGTGATCAAGGAGATCGCGCCGGAGTGCGACGTGGTCATCGTGGTCGGTTCGAGGAACTCGTCCAATTCCGTACGCCTCGTCGAGGTGGCCCTCGGTGCCGGTGCCCGCGCCGGTCACCTGGTGGACTACGCGTCCGAGATCCGGGACGAGTGGCTCGAGGGCGCGACGACGGTCGGCGTCAGCTCCGGCGCCAGCGTCCCGGACGACCTGGTCATGGACGTGCTGGCCCACCTCGGGGAGCGCGGGTTCGGCGAGGTCACCGAGTACACGACCGCGGAGGAACGGCTGACGTTCTCGCTCCCGCAGGAGCTGCGCCGCGACATGAAGGCCGCGGCGGCCGCCCGCTCCTGACGCTCAGAAGCGCGCCGGACAGCTCAGAAGTCGCCGCCGAAGTCGCCCCCGCCGAAGTCTCCGCCGCCCCAGTCCCCGCCGCCGCTGCCGCTGCCGAAGTCGGCGCCCTGGTCCGCGCCGCCGAAGTCGCCCGCCTGGACGTCGTCGCCGCCGAAGTCGTTCGCGGCGTCCTGGAAGCCGTCCTGGTAGCCGTCGCCGTACCCCATGTCGCCGAAGCCCGGTGACAGCAGCGCGTCGAAGATGAGCATGCCGCCGAGCACACCCGCCCCGGCGCCGAGCGCGGTCTTCCACACCGGCGTCGAATACCAGCCGGCCGGTACGGGACGGCCCTGCACCCGGCCGCCGGGGTAGTAGTAGGGCGTGTCCGCTCCGGGCTGCGGTCCGGCCTTGTACTGGTGCCCCTGCACGGTCACCTCGCGCTCGCGGGTGAGCTGGCCCGCCCCCTGCGAGCTCATCAGCGGCGGCAGGTCCGGGCCCGGGTCGAGACCCATCGCCGTACGGGCCGCGCGCACGTACGCCAGCCCTTCCAGCGCCGACTCCCGGGCCAGCTGGAACTGGCGCATCGAGCGGGCCTGCTGCAACTGTCCACCGGCGGCGTTGTAACGCTCCGACGCGTCGGCGAGCGCCTGCCGGGCCGCGGCGTCGTCGGCGTGCAGGTTCATCACCTGACCGCCGAGCCGCTCGTACCAGCGCTGCGCCTCGGCGCGGGCGTCGTCGAGCTGCCGCTGCTCGCGGGCCGCGGTGCCCCGGCGCCACGCGAGGACCAGCGCCACCACGATCAGAACCAGGAACAGCAGCAGAAACACCTTCATATCTCGACGGTACCCGCGCCGGGAACGTCGTACGCCTCTGGCAAGCTCGCAGGGTGACCTTCTCGACGCTGGCCGTGGTGATCATCTGTCTGGCGGTGGGGGCCGCGCTGGGGTGGTTCGCCGCGCGGTTGCGCGCCGCCGCGGACATCGCCCGGCTGGAGGCGACCGTGCAGGCCGGCAAGGACGGCGAGGAGCGCCTCGAGCAGTCGCTGCGGGCGCTGTCCTACGAGGCCACCGCCCAGTCGCAGGAGGCGGTCGCGCGCGCCGTCGCGCCGCTGCACGACATGCTGCGCCGCTACGAGCAGCGGGTCGGCGAGCTGGAACACGACCGGGTCGACGCGTACGCCGAGCTGCGCGAGCAGGTGCGCGCGATGGGCCTGGTCTCGGGCGAGCTGCGGACGGAGACGAAACAGCTGGTCGCCGCGCTGCGGGCGCCGCAGGTCCGGGGCCGCTGGGGTGAGCATCAGCTGCGCCGCATCGTCGAGGCCGCCGGGCTGCTGGAGCACTGCGACTTCGCCGAGCAGGTCACGTCCGCCACCGACCACCAGGGCGTACGCCCCGACATGGTGGTGCGCCTGCACGGCGGCCGGTCGGTGGTGGTGGACGCCAAGGCGCCGTTCGACGCGTACCTGTCGGCGATGGAGGCCCGCGACGAGCGCACCCGCGACACCCACCTGGACCAACACGCGAAGGTCCTGCGCGGGCACGTCGACGCACTGGCCGGCAAGGCGTACTGGACGGCGTTCGACCAGACCCCGGACTTCGTGGTGCTGTTCGTGCCGGCCGACCCGTTCCTGGACGCGGCCCTGCAACGGGACGCGACGCTGATGGAGCACGCGTTCAGCCGCAACGTCGTGCTGGCCACCCCGGCCACCCTGGTGGCGTTGCTGCGCACGGTCGCGTATTCGTGGCGGCAGGAGGCGCTGGCCCGCAACGCCCTCGCGGTGCACGGCCTGGCCCGCGAGCTGTACGGCCGCCTCGCCACGCTGGGCGACCACGTGGGCAAGCTGGGCGCGTCGCTGAGCGGTGCGGTGACGGCGTACAACCGCGCGGTCGGCTCGCTGGAGTCCCGGGTGCTGGTCAGCGCCCGCAAGCTCGCGGAGATGGGCGTGTCCGACGAGGAGCTGGCGGTCCCCGCGCAGGTCGAGCTCACGCCCCGCCAGCCGCAGGCCCCCGAGCTGCTCGACGAGTCCGGCTCCACACTGCTGCGTTAACGCATCCGGCGGGCCAGTTCGCGGCGCAGGGCGCGCGGGCCCGGCCATACCTGGGTCAGGTCGGCGGTGAAGCTGGGGGAGCCGTCCTCCTCGTCGTGCAGCGCCGGCCAGCCGTCGTCGCCCTCGGCGATCGGGTGGACGCGGTCCAGGTCGACCGGTGTCACGTCGAGGACCGTACGCAGGCCGCTGCGGCGTACCACCACGTGGTCGATGTCCGGCCAGGCCAGCAGCACCGGGTCGCTGCCCTCGGAGGCCAGCTCCAGCCCGCCCGAGGAGGCGCGTACCCAGGTGCGCAGCGCGGACCGGGAAGTGAGGGCGTACCCGCCGGCGACGATCGTGCCGATCACCGCGGCCTGCGCGGCCGTCGACCACCAGGGTTCCCGTGCCGCCCCGAGCAGATACGCCACCAGCGGCGACACCGACACGTACGCCACGAACAGCACGGCGAACATGACCGTGAACGTGCGCCACGGTGACGACCGGAACAGCACGGCGTCGTCGGCGGGCGCCTCGACCGCTTCAGGGGGGACCGACATGCCTCCATGCTGCCGTGCCGAGCGCGTCCTGAGGTCCGCATTCGGCGAAGGAGAGGCTCAAGGAGCCGGGCGCAGGACGACCTTTCCGAGGTTGGCGCGGGCCTCGATCACCGCGTGCGCGGCCGTCGCCTCGGCCAGCGGGAACTCGGCGTGCACCACGGGACGCAGCTCGCCCGCCTCGAGCAGCCGCCACAGAGTGGCCTCGTGCTCGTCGTACCGGGCGCGGTGGGTCGCCGCGAACTGGCGCATGGTCATGCCGGTGATGGTCTTGGCGCCGGCCAGCAGCTCGTACGCCGGCACCGTCCCGCCCCCGGAATTGAAGAAGACGAGCCGCCCGCCCGGCGCGAGTGCTCCCACGAACGCCGGGAGCAGGTCCCCGCCGACCGCGTCGAGCACCACGTCGACCTTGCCGGCCAGCCCGGGCAGCTCCGCGTACGTGACGGCTTCGTGGGCGCCGAGCGACCGCACGAAGTCCACCTTCTCCGGCGACCCGACCGCCGCGACGACCCGGCGGGACCGCGACAACTGGACCAGCAGGTGGCCCACGCCGCTCGCGGCCCCGGTGATCAGCACCGACTCGTCCGGCCGCAGCGCCGCGGTGTGCAGGGCGGCGAGCGCGACGTGCCCGCTGCGTACCAGCGAGACCGCCTGGACCGCGGTGGCGCCCGGCGGGATCCGCGACGCCATCATCGCGGGGGCCACGGCCAGATCCGTGTACGAACCCGAGAACGTCAGCGACGTGACGCGGTCCCCGGGCGCGAAGTCGTCGACGCCGGGCCCGACCGCCACGACCGGCCCGGCCACCTCGCCGCCCAGCACGCCGGGCAGCGGGGTGGCCGGGTCACGCGTGGCCCGTACGGACGGGAGCGTGACCCCGATCGCCTCGACCCGGATCAGCAGCTCACCCGGGCCCGGGGTGGGATCCGGCGCACTCTCGTGCACCAGCACCTCGGGCCCGCCGTGCGAGTGGTAGGTGACGCGGCGCATGTCAGAACGCGCAGGCGATGACGAGCTCCGGCGTCCGGTCCGGGAGCATGTCGAGCTTGCCGATCCGCCCGGCCGAGCGCAGGTCGCCCTCCACCAGCGCGAGCCGGTCGAGCAGCGCGGCCGGTCCGAGCGCCTCGGCGAGCGGGATTTCGGCCTTCATCGACAGCTTGCGGTCCGACTTGGCCCGGCGGACCTGGCGCAGCGCGTCGCCGGCCAGGTCCAGCAGGGTCGCGTCACCGTCCGGCGCGACGCGGGTGAGCTCGTACTTGGTCGGCCAGGTCGCGCGGTGCACCGAGCCGTAGCGCCACCACGACCACACCTCCTCCGTCACGTACGGCAGGAACGGCGCGAACAACCGCAGCAGCACCGAAAGCCCGGCAGCGAGCGCCGCCCGCGCGGAGTCGGCACCCGGCCCCTCCCCGTACGCCCGGTCCTTGACGAGCTCGATGTAGTCGTCGCAGAACGTCCAGAAGAACGCCTCGGTCGTGGTGAGCGCGGTCGTGTGGTCGTACGCGTCGAACGCCGCCGTCGCCTCCTCGACCACCGTGGCGAGCCGGGCGAGCATGGCCCGGTCGAGGTCCGCCGTGACCGGCTGCCGCAGCGCGTCGGCGGCGCCCAGCCCGAGCGCGAAGCGCGAGGCGTTGAGCAGCTTGGTCGCGAGCCGTCGCCCCACCTTGATCTGCGCCGGGTCGAACGCGAGATCGGCGCCCGGGCGCCCGTTGGCGGCCCAGTAGCGCACCGAGTCGGAGCCGTGCTGCACGAGCAGGTCCATCGGCGTGACCACGTTGCCCTTGGACTTGGACATCTTCTTGCGGTCCGGGTCGAGGATCCAGCCGGACTGCACCGTCGTCGACCAGGGCAGCGCACCGTGCTCGAAGTGGGCGCGGACCACCGAGTAGAACAGCCAGGTACGGATGATCTCCTGACCCTGCGGCCGCAGGTCCATCGGGAAGACCCGCCGGAACAGGTCCTCGTCGGTGCCCCAGCCGCCGACGATCTGCGGGGTCAGCGACGACGTCGCCCAGGTGTCCATGACGTCCGGGTCCGCCGTGAAGCCGCCCGGTACGTCGCGCTGGGACTCGTCGAAGCCCGGCGGACACTCCGAGGAAGGGTCGACCGGCAACGCCGAAACGTCCGGTATGAGAAGCTGTCCGTGGTCCGGCTCGCCAGCGTCGTCGAGCCGGTACCACACGGGGACCGGCACCCCGAAGAAGCGCTGCCGGCTGATCAGCCAGTCGCCGGTGAGCCCGGCGACCCAGTGCTCGTACCGGTGCCGCATGTGCGCCGGCAGCCAGCGCAGCTGCCGCCCCCGTTCCTGCAGCTCGTCGCGGAGATGCTCGTCGCGGCCACCGTTGCGGATGAACCACTGGCGGCTCGTGACGATCTCCAACGGGGAGTCGCCGCGCTCGTAGAATTTGACCGGGTGCGTGATCGGCCGCGGCTCGCCCAGCAGGTCGCCGGCCTCCTCGAGCAGCCGCACGACCTCCCGCCGGGCCGCGTTGACGGTGAGGCCTGCGAACTGGGCGTACGCCGCCGCGGGCACGCCGTCGGGGCGGTCCGGCAGGAACCGGCCGTCGCGGCCGAGCACCACGCGGGTGGGCAGGTCCAGGTCGCGCCACCAGATGACGTCGGTCAGGTCGCCGAATGTGCAGACCATGGCTATGCCCGTACCCTTGTCCGGCTCGGCGAGGGCGTGCGCGTGCACCGGGACCTCGACGTCGAACAGCGGGGTGCGCACGGTCTTTCCGACCAGCGGATGCCCGGGGTACGTGACCAGCGCGACGCAGGCCGGCAGCAGCTCGGGCCGGGTCGTGTCGATCTCGACCGGCCCGTCCGGCCCGTGGAACCGCAGCCGGTGGTACGCGCCGGGCCGCTCCCGATCCTCGATCTCGGCCTGCGCGACGGCCGTGCGGAACCCGACGTCCCACAGCGTCGGCGCCTCCGACGTGTACGCCTCCCCGCGCGCGAGATTGTCGAGGAAAGCCCGCTGCGACACCGCCTGAGCCTTGGCGCCGATCGTCGTGTACGTCATCGCCCAGTCGACGGACAGCCCGAGCCGCCGCCACAACGCCTCGAACGCCTTCTCGTCCTCGACGGTCAGCCGGTTGCACAGCTCGACGAAGTTACGCCGCGACACCGCCACCGCGGGCTTCGGCGGAGTCTGCGGCGGCTGCCACTGCGGGTCGTACGGCAGCGACGGGTCGCAGTAGACCCCGTACACGTTCTGCACCCGCCGCTCGGTGGGCAGCCCGTTGTCGTCCCACCCCATCGGATAGAAGACGGTCTTCCCGCGCATCCGCTGGAACCGCGCCACGGTGTCCGTGTGCGTGTACGAGAACACGTGCCCCATGTGCAGCTCGCCCGATACGGTCGGCGGAGGCGTGTCGATCGCGTATACGTCGGCCCGCTCCTTCGAGCGGTCGAACGCATACGTGCCCTCCTCCTGCCAGCGGCGCGCCCACTTGTCCTCGAGCCCGTCCAGCGACGGCCGCTCGGGCAGACCGGCGCGCGCGGTCCTTCCCGTATCAGTCATGGGCAAAGGGTAGAGGTGCGGCGTGGGCCGGGCTACGGAGTTCGGAGATGCGGGAATCCGGGACATCGATCGCTGTTGACACTTTCCTGAAAGAAACCTTAAAGTTTGCCCGCTGCACTCATGATCACGGGGGTTGTTAGGCATGCGTCGGTGAACTGTGCCCGGAATCGCGTAACTCTGTATCGGCTCGTCGCCCTTTCGGCGGCCGCGACGATGTTCTGCTCGTCTGCTCTGGTCGTGTCGGACCCAGCCACGGCGTCGCCCGCCGTCTCGGCGCTGGACAAGCCCGCCGGGCCGAAGGAACGGTCCACCGAGTCCGAAGCGGTCGCCGTCGCCGCCGCGACCTCCTCCCGGGTGGAGGTGACCAGCGCGCGTTCCGAGACCACCCAGGTCTTCGCCGAGCCCGACGGGCACCTGACTTTCGAGGCGACCGCGGTTCCGCATCACGTCCGGCGCGACAACGGTGAATGGGCGGCGGTCAACCTCGACCTGCGCGAGGCGTCCGACGGAACCCTGCGCCCGATCGCGTCCGTGGCCGACGTGCGGTTCTCCGGCGGCGGCACCGAGGACCCGCTGGTCACCCTCGTGAAGGACGATCACCGGCTGACGATCGGCTGGCCCGGGCGCCTGCCCGAACCCGAACTGCTCGGTGACGCCGCCAAGTACGCCGAGGTCTTCCCCGATGTCGACCTGATCGTGCACGCCACCGATACCGGCTTCGCGCACGTCCTCGTCGTCAAGACGCCGCAGGCCGCCGCGGACTCGCGGGTCCGGCAGATCCGCTACGACCTCGGTGGCGACGCGGCGTTCCAGGCTCGCGAGGACGGTGGGCTCGCGGCGATCGCCGGTGACACCGTGCTCGCGGCCGCCACCGAAGCCGTCATGTGGGACTCCCAGCAGCGCCCGGCGAAGCAGCCCGCCGGCGGCACTGCGCGTGCCCAGCAGCAGGCAGTACTCGACGGGGCGGACCTCGACGGTTCGACCGCGAAGGCCCCGGGCGACGCCGCGGCCGTCGCTCCGGTGTCGGTCGGCATCGAGAACGAAGACCTCGTGCTGCGTCCCGACGCCGCCATGCTCGCCGCGCCGGCGACCGCGTTCCCGCTGTACATCGATCCCGCGTGGTCCACCGGCAAGAAGCGGTGGGCGTACGCCACGAACAACAACGGGAACAACACCGACGTCTCGGTGGCCCGGGTCGGCAAGGACCCGGAGGGCAGCCGTACCTATCGGTCCTTCTTCGAGTTCCCGACGACCTTCCTCAAGAGCAAGCACGTCGAGTCCGCGTACGTGCAGATGGAACTCGACCATTCGGCGTCCTGTGAAGAGACCTGGACGCACATGTACGCGACCGGAAGCATCGCGTCGACTCCCCGGACCAAGTGGAGTCCGAAGTTGACGACGTGGCTGGCTGCCACGGCGTCGCGTGCCCCCGAGGGTTCGGGGTGCGACGGCAAGGGCGACCAGGTGGTCAACTTCCCCGCCGACGTCAAGGCCCATCCCGAGGTCACGAACAAGCTGCAGAGCATCGCCAAGAACGGCACGTCCACGGTCACCATGGGGTTCTGCGCCTGCAACGCGGACGGCGATTACGAGTCGTCGTGGGATCGCTGGAAGAAGTTCTTCCCGAGCAAGGCCAAGCTGATCGTCGACTACGCCAGCCCTCCGGGAAAGCCCACCAAGCTGAAGATCTCCGGCTTCACGTGTCCCACGTCGGGATACGTATCCATCGGCACGGCGGAGCCGACGCTGTACGCCGTCTATCCGGATGCCGACGTGAAGGACAACCAGGTCATCTCCGTCAAGTGGGAGTGGGTCGAGGTGCCCGCGAACGGGTCGATCACCGACTCGACCCCCCGCAGGACCGCCCCGGCGGGGAAGACGGTCCCGGCCGGCGACGGCCAGACCAGCAACAAACTCATCGGGGCTTTGAAGGACCACAAGTACGCGGTACGGACGCAGGCGAAGGACCCCAAGCCGTACGAGATCTCCGGATCGTGGTCGTCATGGTGCTTCTTCAAGGTCGACACGACCGTGCCGAAGCCGCCTGAGTTGATCGTCAAGGCGAGTCCGACGCTTCCCGGCACGCCTGCGACCGTCACGCTGAACTCGACGAACAAGGACGTCGTGAAGTTCGCGTACGGCTGGGACGACACCCCGCTGCGGACCGTCAACGCCACCGGCACCACGACCAAGACCGCGACGGTCTCGCTCACGGCGCCGCGGTACGGGGGCCTGACCTTCTACGCGTACGCCATCGACGTCACGCAGAACGAGGGCAACAACGCGGAGGTCGAATTCACCGTCGGCCGGCCGAGCGAGGCGTTCGCCCGCTGGAAGCTGGAGACGTATCCGCTGGTCGACGCGGCGAAGGCGATGGCCGACGCCAACCCCGCCGCCAAGGGCGACACTCCGCTGCAGGTGGAGCCGGGTGCAGCCGATGTCACGTGGGCTGCCGACGCGCATCTGCTCGGCGGGACGGCTGCCTCATTCGACGCCGGCGCCGGCGCTCCCTACGGCGCTGCGAAGGCAGCGGTTTCCCTCGACACGTCGAAGTCCTTCAGCGTCGCCGCCTGGCTGCGGCTCGGTGACGCCGACAAGTACCGTACGGCCGTCTCCAAGGACGGCACCGCGATGAGCGTGTTCCGCCTGCAGTACCGTACCGACAAGAAGGCCTGGTGTTTCACCCTCCGGGCCAAGGACGTCGAGGACGCGGAGCTTGCCATGGCGTGCTCCGCCTCCGCGGTCGTCGGGAAGTGGACGCACGTCGCTGGGGTCTACGACGACGCCGAGCTGAAGCTGAAGCTGTACGTGGACGGCGTCCTCGTGTCCGACCTGACGCCGCCCGCGAGCTGGGTGAGCACTTGGGCCGGCGGCTGGAACGCCACGGGATCCGTCGTCGTCGGCCGCGCGACGGACTCGAAGTACTCCGGCCCCCTCGACTACTTCCGCGGCGAGATCTCCGACGTGCAGCTGTTCGACCGCGTTCTGGTGGCCGCCGACCTGCTCGGCCAGCGTGCCGACGACCAGAACTCCAACGGGGTCGACGAGCCG
Source organism: Nucisporomicrobium flavum (assembly GCF_016464385.1). Lineage (GTDB taxonomy): Bacteria > Actinomycetota > Actinomycetes > Mycobacteriales > Micromonosporaceae > Actinoplanes > Actinoplanes flavus_A. The sequence goes on from NZ_JADMLH010000002.1 coordinate 665,107, forward strand.
GGCATCATGAAGCCGGTCCAGGTCGGCACGTGGGACTTCAACGCCGCGGGCTGGTGCTACGAGGCCGGTGTCCCGGACACCTGCGGCGCCCCGGACGGCTCGGCCTTCGACCGTCCGCTCACGCTCACTCCCGGCGTACAGACCGGTGAGGGCGTCCAGGACGGCGGCCTCCTCCTCGACGGCACCCACTGGGCCACCGAGCCGAGCCCGCTCGCCGGCACGAGCACCCGGGAGTACGGCTACTCGCAGCACAATGTCGCCGGGCAGGACGCCGAGCCGCAGCTGCAGGATGCCGCGGTCCTTCGGACGGACCAGGCGTTCACCGTGGCCGCGTGGGTACGCCTCGACGACGACACCGGCACCCAGACGATCGTCAGCCAGGACGGGCCGGGAGCGGGTTTCAGCGGCTTCGACCTGCGATACGAGTCGAGCGGCAGCAGGTACGTCTTCGCCATGCGCAACACCGCCGGCGCCACGACCCAGGCTTCCTGGGCGGCCGTGGCCGTCGATGACCCCACCCAGTGGCACCACGTCGTCGCCGTCTTCGATCCGGGGCTGAAGCAGCTACGGCTGCACGTCGACGGTGGAGACCCGGTCGACCCGGCCGAGCCGTCCGACGCCCGGCACGCCGTGGCTCCCGCCAACGTGGCTCTTGTGCCCTGGCAGGCAGGCGGTCCCCTGGTCGTGGGCCGCTCGGACCAGCCGGGCGGGAGCACCCACTGGTTGTCCGGGTCCATCGACAACGTCACAGCCTGGCAGGGCGCCATGACCGCCGCTGCGATCCACACGCTCTACGCCGGTGAGGCACCCCAGGTCGACACCGAGCCGGCCGCCTAGTGCGACCGGTCCGCGTTTCCGCCCCGTCTTCTCGTCAGCCCGTACGGGCGGAGGTCCTTGTGCGTTTCTCCCGATCTCGTCGTGCCGTCACCGCGGCGCTGGCCACCGGCATCGTGGCCGCGGTGCTCGTCAACGCGCCGGCGCCCGCCGATGCGCGGGCACCGGGCGCAGGTGCGGGGCCGGCTGCCGCGGCGGACCAGCTCAACACGGCGGGGCACACCGTCAAGGGTCTTCCGGTGGAGGCCTCGCCGTACCGCAACACACCACCGCCCGCGCCCGTGTGGCCGGCAGCGGGCACCAGGATCACCGCTGCCGGTCAGCCGAAGGCGGCGGCCAAGGACTCCGCCGCCCCCGCCCCGGCCTCCGCGGAGCTGGAGGTCGTCGACCGGGCCAAGGTCGGTGCACGGTGGCAGGACGGCCTGGTCGTCAAGGTCGTCGCGGCCCGTCCGGCCTCCGCGGCGTCGACGTCGGGAAAGCAGACGTCCGCGGCGAAAGCAGTCCGGGTCTCCCTCAGCTACGACGGCTTCCGGTACGCGCGCGGCGGCGACTGGGCGTCGCGGCTGAAGCTCTACAAGCTTCCCGCGTGCGCGGTGACGACACCCGAGGCCCTCGGCTGCGAGGCGGCTGAGGTTCCCTCGGTGAACGACACGAAGGCCGGCACGGTCAGCGCGTCCACGCGGAGCCTGTCCGCCGGGTCGTTCCTGGCGCTCGACACCGCCCCGGAGGGCCCGGACGGCGACTACAAGGCGACGTCGCTGGCGGCCTCCTCCACCTGGTCCTCCGGCGGGTCGACCGGTGACTTCTCCTGGTCGTACCCCATGCGGACGCCGCCGGCGATCGGTGGGGCCGCACCGACGGTCGGCCTCACCTACAACTCGGGCGGTGTCGACGGGCGTACCTCGGCGACGAACAATCAGCCGTCCGTGATCGGCGAGGGTTTCGAGTACTCACCCGGCTACATCGAGCGGCAGTACCTGGCCTGTTACGACGACAAGAAGGACTCGACCAACAAGGAGGACAGCGGCGACCGGTGCTGGCGCTCCGACAACGCGGTGCTGAACCTCGACGGTCACTCCAGTGAGCTGATCTGGGACAAGGACGACCTCTGGCGCTCCCGCAGCGACGACGGCTCGGTGATCACCAAGCTCACCGGCGCGGACAACGGTGACGACGACGGCGAGCACTGGAAGGTCACCACCACCAACGGCACCCAGTACTTCTTCGGCCGCAACAAGCTGCCCGGCCAGGCCCAGTCCACGAACTCCGCCTGGACCACCCGCGTCTACGGCAACAAGGAGAAGGAGCCCTGCTACAACTCCGACTTCGCCAAGGCCCACTGCGACCAGGCGTGGCGGTGGAACCTCGACTATGTCGTCGACGTACGGGGCAACACCATCTCCTACTGGTACGACAAGGACACCAACGCCTACGCGGCGAACCTCAAGAAGACCGACGTCGTTCCGTACGTTCGTGGTGGCTTCCTCAAACGCATCGACTACGGGACCTGGGACCGCGGCGAAGCCGACCGCTCGACGACCGCCCGCGCGCAGGTGGTGTTCACGCCCGGTGACCGGTGCAAGCCGAACGAGGACTGTTCGAAGCACACGGCAGCGAGCTGGCCCGACGTGCCCTGGGACCAGGAGTGCAAAACCGACGCCAGTACGTGTGACAACTTCTCGCCGACGTTCTGGTCCACCAAGCGCCTCGCCAAGGTGACGACCAAGATCTGGGACACGACGGTCTCTCCGGCCAGGTGGCAGGACGTCGACTCGTGGACGCTGACCCACGACTTCCCGTCACCGCAGGACGGCACCCACGCCGGCCTGTGGCTCGCCTCGGTCGTGCACGCGGGGCTCGTCGGCGGTGAGGTGAAGCTGCCGCCGGTGACCTTCTCGCCGACCACTCTGCCCAACCGGGTTCTCACCGCGCACAACCGCACCGAGAGCTGGCAGCGACTGGGGAAGATCGTCACGGAGACGGGCGCGAAGACCACCGTCACGTACAGCCTGCCGGACTGCACCGCGGCCGAGACCGAGGACATCAAGCCGGAGAACAACAGCCGGCTCTGCTACCCCGTCATCGGACCGAACCCGAGCGACGCCGACGAGGGCGACATCACCGAGTGGTGGCACAAGTACCGCGTCGAGCAGGTCACACAGTCGGACGTACAGCTCGACAGCGGTCAGCAGAGCCCGATCCGCAACACCCATTACACGTACGTGGGCAAGCCGGCATGGCACTACGCCGACGACGACGGCTTCATCCGGCAGTCACGTAAGACCTGGTCGCAGTTCCGCGGGTACAAAGAGGTCGAGACCCGGGTAGGGGATCCGGGCAACCCGCAGACCCTGACCGTGACGTCCTTCATGCGTGGTATGGACGAGGACCGGCTCAACGAGGCCGGCGACAAACGCGTCGAGACGGTCGACGCGACGCTGGGCACCGAGAAGGTCTACGACGAGGACCAGTTCGCCGGCCAGGTACGCGAGCAGACCGTCTACAACGGCAGCAAGAGCAAGCCGGTCTCCAAGACGGTGAACGTCCCGTGGCGGTCGGCGGCGCACGCCACTCGGACGATCAACGGCGACAAGGCCGAAGCCCGTTTCATCAACACCAGGGTGAAGTACGCGGCCACAGCCCTGGGCGTGGACGGCAAACGCGGCTGGCGGGTGACCCGTCAGGAGTCCTGGTTCGACGACAACAACGGCACGCTGCTCAAGATGCAGGACATGGGCGACGTCGACGTCGACGGGGACGAGCAGTGCGCCACGTACTCGTACAACAACAACGTCGGCAAGAATCTGATCGGCATCAAGCAGCGTGTCGTGACCAAGGTGGTCACCTGCGACAAGGAGGTCGCGAGCACCGACGACATCCTGACCGACACGCAGTACTTCTACGACGGCGCGGCGGATTCCACGACCGACCCGAAGTACGGCTCGGTGACCCAGACCAATGAGCTGAAGAACTGGACGAAGGCCGGCGGCACCGAGTTCATGAGAGCCAGTGCCGCCACCTTCGACGACTTCGGACGCGCGGCCACCCAGACCGACGAACGGGGCAACAAGAGCACGCTGACGTACGAGCCGGCGAACGCTCCGGCAGCCAAGATCACGACGGTTACCGGCGCCCCGTACAACTGGAAGACCGAGGTAGGGCAGGCGCCGTACTGGGACCTGCCGACCACGACCGTGAACCTCTCGGGCGGCACTGCCACCCAGGAATACGACCCGCTCGGACGGTTGAGCAAGGTGTGGGCGGTCGGCTGGCCGAAGGCGGACCACAAGGACGAGCCGTCCTCGACGTTCGATTACGTCTTCTCCCCGGACCGCAGCGACTACCCGTACGTCGTGACGGCGGCGCTCAACGCGGGCGGCAAGTACACCACCACGTACGCGATCTACGACGGCTTCCTGCGGCCGCGGCAGACGCAGGTCCGGGCGACCGACGGCAACAGGGTCGTCACCGACACGCTCTACGACGAGTACGGCAACACGGTGAAGACCTATCCGGCGCACGCCGCCGAGGGAACGCCGTCAGGCCGGCTCTGGTGGGCGCCGGAATGGAGTCTGCGCCGGGTCCAGGAAACGCTGTACGACCTCGCGGGCCGCGCGACCGACGTCATCAACTTCGCCGGCGACGGCGAGACCAACCTCGTCGAGAAATGGCGCACGCACACCGCCCACGAAGGTGATCTGACGCGGGTGACGCCGCCGAAGGGCGGCACAGCCAAGACGACGGTGGTCGACGCTCAGGGGCGTACCCGCGAACTCCGCGTGCACACCACCGCCGCGGGGGTGGACGGCGCGTACGACGCGACGACGTACACGTACAACCGCAAGAACCAGCTGACCGATGTCGTCGACGTGAAGAAGAACCGCTGGGTCACCAAGTACGACGTGCTCGGGCGGATCCGGCTGACGATCGACCCGGACAAGGGCCAGACGCAGCAGTTCCACAACGAGGTCGGCGACCTGATGTCGACCACCGATGCCGAGAACCGCACGCTCGTCTACGACTACGACGGCCTGGGACGCCGCACGGCCGAGTACAACGGCTCCAAGGCGCCGGAGAACCTGCGCACCGAATGGAAGTACGACGTGCTGTACACGGGGCAGCCCGCCCCCGACCAGCTCACGCAGACGATCCGCTACGAGGACAAGCGGGCGTACAAGACGCAGGTCGTTTCCTTCAACGCCCGGAACCAGGCGACCGGTGTCAACTACGTGATCCCCAGCGGCGAGACCGGGCTGGGCGGCACCTATACGTACGGCTACGGTTTCTCGCCCTTCAACGGCGTACAGGAAAGCATCACGTACCCGAAGGTCGGTGACCTGCCCGCCGAGAAGGTGGTGACTGCCTTCTCCGGGGACACCGGCCTCGCGACAAAACTGACCACCAACCTGCCCGGCGTCGACAGCTACGTGACGCTGCAGGAGTACTCGAAGTTCGGCGAGCCGACCGTGACCCAGCGCAAGGTCACCGGCGAGCAGTACGTCCAGGACACCACCGAGTACGACATCTTCACCCGCCGGACGAAGCGGACGTCCGTCAAGGCCGAAACCGCCACCGGCACGGTATGGGACCGCCGGTACGACTACGACGCGGCCGGCAACATCCTGAATCTGCTCGACGTGCCCCAGACAGGCGGCGCCGAGAAGCAGTGCTTCGGCTACGACAAGCAGCAGCGACTGGTCTCCGCATGGACGCCGGGCACCACGGTGAGCTGCGATGTGGCCGCCGCCGCGACGGAGATGACCGGCCCGGCTCCGTACCGGACCGAATGGGTGATCGACGAGCTCGGCAACCGCGAGACCCAGACGTCCTACCTGCCGGGAAGCACGGTCGAGACCACCTACTCCGTGCCGGCGCCCGGGGACGGCGTCGTCCAGCCGCACGCCGTCACGAAGACGACGACCCAGGCCACGGGACAGGCGGTCAAGACCTCCTCCTACGGCTACGACAAAGCCGGGAACATGATCACCCGGCCGGGCCCGACGGGCGGCGCGCAGACCCTGACCTGGGACAACGCCGGCAAGCTGACCAAGATCGTGGAGGGGGCCACCCAGGTCACCAACCTCTATGACGACACGGGCAACCGCTTCCTGCGCCGCGACAGTTCCGGTTCCACCGTGTACCTGCCCGGCATGGAACTCAAGCGCGCGACCGGCGCATCCAGCAACACCGCCACCAGGTACTACACCTTCAACGGGGCGATCATCGGCTCCCGTACCGGGCCCGGCGGCCTGCAGTGGACGTACGCCGACCACCAGGGCACGCAGCTCCTGGTCATCGACGCGGCGACCCAGAAGGAGACCGTCCGCCGCCAGAGCCCGTACGGCGAACCCCGCGGAGCGGGCCAGATGTGGCCGACGCTGAAGGGCTTCGTCGGCGGTGACGTGGACCCGACCGGCCTGACCCACGTAGGCGCGCGCGAGTACGACCCGCAACTCGGCCGCTTCATCTCGGTCGACCCGCTGATGGACATGGCAGATCCGCAGCAGTGGAACGGCTACTCGTACTCCAACAACACGCCCGTGACGATGTCGGACCCGACCGGCGAGCACGGCTCGGCCGAATGCACGCCCGGCATGGTCGGCAACGGCATGGGCTGCGACGGCCACGAGAACGGCAACTCGCCGCCGCCCCCGCAGACCGACACGACGCCGGACGAGGGCACGCTGCCCAACGGCACGACGTATGACACCGACTACGACGGCAACGGCACCGGCTCCATCAACGGCGTCGCCATCAACCTCGGCGGCAACAACGCGACGTCGGTCAAGGAGATGGCGCTCGCGCTGGACCGCTACAAGGGCGACCACCCGCCGGCCCTGCCCGGCGTCATCGACCAGGACGACAACGACCACACGCTCAAGGGCGTCTTCTCGGCCTGGATGTCGGGCTACCTGAAGTTCCGCGGCGAGAAGGAACAGACCTTCGAGTGGTGGCAAATGGTCATGACCATCCACGAGTGGAACGGCCTGCTCACGCTGGGCGGCGACGGCAACATGCACCCGGTCGGCCCGATGAGCCGCCCCGGCGACAAAGAGGGTGGTCCGTCGGGCGTCAGGATCGGGAAAGCGACCAGCTGCAAGAGTTTCTCCGCCGACACCCGGGTTCTGCTGGCCGACGGCTCGGCCAAGGCTTTGCAAGATTTGAAGCCCGGTGACGAGGTTCTGGCTACCGACCCGACAACCGGGGAGCAGGGCGGTCGCGAGATCGAAGAGGTCTGGGCCCACGACGACGATCTGTTCGTCCTGACGGTCGACGGCGAACGCATCGTCACGACTGAGGACCATTCCTTCTGGAACGCAACCGACGGCCGGTGGGAGCGCACGGACGAACTCGATACCCGTGACCACCTTCGGACGCCGGCCGGAACCGGCGCCGCCGTCGGTTCACTCGACCTCGATGACCACCGCTACGCCCCGGCTTACACCCTCACCGTCGCCAACCTCCACACGTACTATGTGCTGGCCGGCAACGTTCCGGTCCTCGTGCACAACGAAGGCGGCTCGGCCTGCGTCAACACGTCCATCAGCCGGCAGAAGCAAGGGCGGCATGTCCAGGGAGACCCGCTGCATGACGGAACCGGCAAGAGCTATCTCAACAGCCAGGCGGACGCTCAGAGTGTGCTGGACGCGTATCACAGCGGTGACGCGACGGTCCTGGGGCGGACCAACAACGGACACATCGTTGTCCGCTATGGCGGTGTGACGGGCTACAACAACAATCCTGGCGCGGGTTTCGTCGATCAGCCGACGAATGTTTTCATGATCAAGGGAACAAGGAGCCCCAGCGTTGTTCCGATCAATCCGGGCTGGACGCCTTAAGGGGTTGGGCTGGTGAGCTTGCTCGAAGAGGAAAACAGGCTGGTGCTCGACGTCGTGCAGGCGGCTCTGGGCCTCATATCGCCGCAGATCCGCGCTCTGTCGGTGGCGCTGGATTCCGGCCGTGTAGTCCTCTATGTCGCCGTCAGCGAACGTAACGCCGAGGTGGACGAGGACATCGACGATCTGCTGTTCGAGCTGGAGGCCCTTCAAGATGGACCGATCGTGATCGAGTCGTCGATCTTCGTGGGCAGGCCGGACGCCCACTGGCCAGGAAGCAGTGGTCGTCGTGTCTATCTGGCGAAGGAGGCCGACAGCTGAGAACTGGACCTCGGAAATCTTCAGCCGCGTGATCGAAACTTGTGGATAACGCGATGCCGTAGAGGAGATGCAAGGCCGTGTCATGGCTTAGTGCCGAAGCGGAAGCGGTCGGCGGAACGCATGTTTTGAGCACGCTTCGCCGACATGACCTGACACCTGAACTGGATGCGGTGGTGAAGCAGGGCTGGCGCGTCGTCGGCGGAGCTGTGTTGTTGTCGGCCTGGTACGACAGCTACCACGGCGACAGGTCGACGTTTCCTCATGTCATGGACCACGAGGTGGCCGTCAACGGCCGTGGAATACCTGACCTGGACCTGACTGAGGCTCAACGTGAACGGGTTCCTGCGCTGTTGCGGCGGGGAATTGCTTTCAGTTGGAGCGCCCTCCATGTGCAGCATCAGCAATTACCTGACGTTGAGATGTCTGCCTATGTCTCGGTGTCCCCGGCGCTCTTCGATGCCGACTATTTCACGGGGAATGTAACCTTCTGCGCCGTGCGTCATGGCGAAAGATCGTACATTGCTCGAGAATTTCTCAAGGACGAGATCGTGGTCGCCATCTTCACCAGAGACTGCGTACTCGATCTTGGCCGGTGATGACCGTCCATCGTTCCCCGTGCTGCTGGGGGTCCCGGTGCAGACCTCTCCGTAGTCGACGTTCTGGTGTTCGAGCTGGAGGCGGTAGCTTCTGATGAAGCTGGTACGAGTGTCCTCGGCGGATGGCCCCTGGCCTTCTCAGCTGCTGGATCCTCAGCCGTACTTGGACAAGCTTCCCGAGTTGGAAGCCGGCCTCCCGGAAGGTGCCCGGTCGTTCGCGACCGACGTCGATCATTACGACTTCGCGAGTGCCAGATGCGTCAAGGACCTGCGGTTCGCCGGCATCTCCCTCGGCGAAGCCGGGCACGGTCGATTGACGGCTGAGCTCCGATTCGCCCCCAACACGTTCAAGCACCACGCCGGTCTGGTTCTCACCTACGACGATGTCGTCGGGCTCGACCTCGACGCCGGGCCCGCCGGGGGACCACGCATCTGGCCGGACACGCCTAGGCTGGGCGACGTTCAGCTCGACGAGGTAATGCCGCACGTGCATGGGTGCACCCACGAGATCAAGCTCACGGGTGGCTCGATACTGGTCACGGCGGGCGACCTTCACGCGGAATGGGGATAGACAACCGACGTGCAGAACGCTCGTGAGTTTCCTGACTTCCTAAGGCTGATCGACGAGCGGTCGACCGCCTTCAGCACCCTCATCGCCGGCGCGCCCGATCTCGATGTCCCGGTGCCGACCTGCCCCGGCTGGACGCTGTTCGATCTGGTGCAGCACCTGGGCGCGGGACGCCGCAAGTGGGCCGCCGTCGTCGCCGGGAAGGTTCCTGGTCCCGCAGCGGCCGCACCGAGCGAGCGCCCCGCCCTGCTCGCCTGGTTCACCGCTTCGACGCAGGAGCTGCTGAACGCCCTGCGGGAGGCCGGCCCGGATCGCGGCTGCCGGACTTGGTGGGGCGCCTCTCAGTCGCCGCAGACCTCCGGAGCCGTCGCCCGGCACCAGGTTCAGGAGGGCGCGGTGCACACGTACGACGCCCAGCTCGCCCTCGGCGACCCGCAGCCGTTGCCGGTGGAGATCGCACTCGACGGCGTCGAGGAATTCCAGCTCACCTGCTGCGCGACGACGGCCGCGTGGCCGCACGAGCCCGCGGTCGTCGACTACCACGCCACCGAGGGCCTTTCCCTCCGACTCCGACTGTCCGCCGACGGGGCGAGGGTCACCCGCCTGCAGTCGGCGGACGACAAGCCCGACGCCTCCCTCCGCGGTACGGCCAGCGATCTGGTCCTGGTCTTCTACGGCCGCATCCCGCTGGACTCCGTGGAGCTCGCGGGCGACCGTCGCGTCTTCGAGCAGCTGATCGCCTGGGAGCCGGAAGCCTAGGACGGATCGTGGCGTTCGTGCTCCAGCAGCCAGGTCTTGACCCCGAGACCCCACCGGTACCCGCGCAGCGTCCCGTCCGTTCCCAGCACCCGATGGCACGGCACGAACAGCGCCACCGCGTTGCGCGCGCATGCCGTTGCCGCCGCGCGGATCGCTGACGGGCGGCCCGCCAGCTCCGCGAAGCCCGTGTACGTCACCGGCGCGCCTGGCTTGATCTCGCGCATGACCTGCCAGGCATGGGCCAGGAACGGGCCGGTTGTGTGCTGCTCGACCACGACCCCATCGATCGCGGTCAGGTCACCGTCCAGATAGGACAGCACCGCGTCCCCGACCGGCCCAGGTGACGCTGCGGGTCGCGTCTCCTCCCGCAGATCCTTGTGTACGAGCGAAAGCAACGCACCGACCTCGGTGGTGAAGCCGGCCGCCCGTACCGTGCCCGCGTCGCTGACGACGTAGGTGAACGGGCCGGCCGGGGTGTCGAGCGTGTGGCTGTGCATCATGCGGACCTCCAGAGTCGCATCAGGGCGTACGAGCGCCAGGGCCGCCAGCGTTCGGCGTGCGCCTCCAGCGCCTTGGGGGTGTGCGGCAGGCCGAGCGCCCTCGCGCCGCGCTGGACCGCCACGTCGGTGGGGAGGAAGACGTCCGGGTCGCCGACGGCGCGCATGGCCACGTAGCCCGCGGTCCACGCGCCGACGCCGGGCAGCTCGAGCAGCCGGGCGACGGCCTCCTCCCGGTCGGCGCCGGGTTCGAGGTCGAGCTTGCCGTCGGCCACCGCCTCGGCCAGCGCGCGGATGCTCGCCCGTCGCGCGGCAGGCATCCGGAACGCGTCGTCCGGCAGACCCGCCACGGCCTCGGCGGTGGGGAAGCCGCGCAGCTCACCCGGCTGCACCGGACTGAGCATGCGGCTCAGGGTGGTGCGGGCGCCGGAGACCGAGACCTGCTGGCCGACGATCGCACGGACCGCCATCTCGAAGCCGTCGACCGCGCGGGGGACCCGTACCCCCGGCTCCGCATTGATCCGCGCACTCAGCGCGGGGTCGGCACCCAGCGTGCCGTCGACGGCGACCGGATCCGCGTCCAGGTCGAACAGCCGCCGGCAGCGGGCCACGGCGGGCGCCAGGTCGCGCACGTCGGTCAGCCGCAGTGTCGCCGACACGAAGCGGTCGGCCGGGGTCAGGGCGACGGTCGCGCTGCCGTGCGGCAGATTCAACCCCCGGCGGTACGTCGTCCCGTCGCACTCCTCGACGCCCGGCAGGGTACGCGCGGCGAGGAACCCCAGCAGGGCGCCGGCGTGCAGCGGTGCCCGGTACGCGAGCCGCAACGAGATCGCGCCCGCCTCCGGTTCCCCGCCGGTACGCCGTACCCGCAGCTCGCCGGGCGATCGCGCGTACACCTCCTGGATCGTGTCGTTGAACTGCCGCACGCTGCCGAAACCGGACGCGAACGCGATCTCGGCGAAGCCGAGCGCGGTGGTCTCGATGAGGATCCGCGCGGTCTGCGCGCGCTGCGCCCGGGCCAGCGCCAGCGGACCGGCGCCCAGCTCGGCGGAGAGCATCCGGTTGAGGTGCCGCTCGGTGTAGCCGAGCCGGCTCGCGAGCCCCGGGACACCCTCCCGGTCCACCACGCCGTCGCCGATGAGCCGCATGGCCCGCCCGACCACGTCGGCCCGCACGTCCCACTCGGGCGAGCCCGGCGCGGCGTCGGGCCGGCAGCGGCGGCAGGCCCGGTAGCCGGCCCGCTGGGCGGCCGCCGCGCTGGGATGGAAGGTGACGTTCTCGCGCTTCGGGGTGAGCGCGGGACAGGACGGCCGGCAGTAGATGCCGGTGGTACGCACGGCCGTGTAGAACCAGCCGTCGAAGCGCTGGTCACGGCTGTCGACGGCCCGGTAGCACCGCTCGAAGTCCAGTTCCATGGGCTCGAGTCTGCTCCCTGGCCGGCCCTCCTGGCTGGCGGGATTCGGACATGGCCGTGCCGCGTCAGAGATCCGCTTGTGCAGCATGGGTACGCGACCCAGCCGGCGGATGACCTCAGGTTCGTGCGCCGCGCGCAGCGACACGTACATCGCGCCCACCGGGCGGGTGCCGACCCGGGCGACGAGCACGACACCCGGCTGCCGGGCGCGTTCCCGGTAGACAGGTTCATCGTGCCCAATGGACGCACGCCGGTCGATCCGGGACCGGCGTGCGCCGTACGCACGCAGCGCCGGTCCCGTGATCCCGAGGCGCCGCACTAGGTGGACATGACGAAGGCGACGATCAACAGGATGAGCAGGGCCGCGGCCAGCGTGAACGCGGCGAGCCCGGCCAGCACGGCCTTGATGACGTCCATGACCGGGGCGATCGCCGCCCGCAGCAGGCCCAACATGATCATCATGACCGCCGCCATCAGCATGATCAGGATGCTCAGACTGCCGCGGCCGCCACCGGGCGTGGGCGAGGCGGTCAGAAGAAAGGTCGACTTTTCGAGTACGGGAACAGGCGCTAGGGTGAACACAGGTGACTCTTTTCGCTGGTGAGCGGGAGGGCGTTGCCGTTACAGACACACCTCCGGCGGCCACCGGGGGTGTGTTGCCGTTCGAGGGCCGTTGGCTCGGTCGCCTCGCATGCCTCGCATCGTCGCGGGCCTCGCCTGATCACAGCCGCGCGTGCCGCTGGTGGTGCCCGCTGCAAGCCGCCGGGTCGTCGCTTTCGGATCATGGGACCTCCGGCCGGCTGATGGCGATTCAGCAACGCTCTGCTTCGACGCTAAACTTCAGCGCTGAACTGAAGCAATACGCATTCCGCGCTTCGGTGAGCGCTATGCACATGATTGAGTAGGTCCGCCTCAGCAAAGGGTCGCAATCAGCGGTATCTGCGGGACGGCGCTCGATCAATAGTTCAGCTACTAAAGTGAACGCAACTGAAGGGCTGAATCCAATGGTTGCGGACGCGATGGGCGCGCGGCTGCGCAGGCTGCGCACGGAAGAATTCGGCGAGCGAAAAGTCGCCCAGAAGGCGCTCGCGATGGCCCTCGGCGTCAGTGGGCCCCTGGTCTCCTCCTGGGAGAAGGGCAACGCCGTGCCGCCCGACGAACGCCTGGAGACGTACGCCCGGTTCTTTGCGTCGGCCCGCTCCATGCGAGACGGGCACCCGCGGCTGCTGTCCGTCGGGGAGTTCGACGAGCACGAACGCCGCCGCTACGCCGAACTCCTCAGCGAGCTGACGTCGTTGCGCCCCGCACGCAACGGCCCGCCCGCCGGACGCGAGACCCGGGTGACCCGATCGCCGTGGGAGGGCATGTGGCACTTCGAGGACCGAGCCCCGATCACGCTCGTCTGCGCCCGCCTGCCGAAGAGCGCTCGGGCCAGCGCCGTGTACACGGACTCCGGCAGCCCGGACTACGTCGAGCTGTATTCGTACAGTGATCTGGATGCGCTGATGGAGCTCTACGGTCACGTATACGCGGCCAACCCCGGCGTACGGGTCAGCCGCGTGCTCGCCGACGTGCTGACCCAGGACGACATCACCAACCATCTCGTCCTTCTGGGTGGCGTCGACTACAACCCCATGACACGTCTGGTGATGCAGGAGTTGAGTCTCCCGGTGAGTCAGGACAGGCGCGAGGGCGGCGATTCGGACGTCGGGTGTTTCCGGGTCACCGACGAGAGCGGCGCGACCCTCAGCTTCCCCTCGACGCTGGAGGGTGCGCGGCCGAACCAGCGGCTCACCGAGGACGTGGCGCAGTTCTGCCGCGGGCCCAACCCCTTCAACCGCAAGAGGACGGTCACCATCTGCAACGGGAACTACGGCCGCGGGACGTACGCGGCGGTGCGTACTCTGACCGACCCGCGCTTCCGGGACCGCAACCGTACGTACATCCAGGCGCGGTACTCGGCGGGGGACACGTACAGCATTCTGGCCCGCGTCACCATCGTGAACGGCAAGGTCATCACTCCGGACTGGACCGTCGAGGGCACCGTCCTGCACGAGTGGCCGCTCGAAGCATGATCATTGTTGCTGCGTCCGGACCGGAGTGATACTTCCGGGTTTCGTCTGATCACGAGCCTGCGGTGCGGCGGGGGGATGAGCTGTTTCATGAGCACCCGGCATCGGTCGGGCTCCGCCGATCCCACCGTGCCGCCGCCGTCATATTCGACTTTCGTGGTGTCCAGTGGCTCGTCACGCCAGCGTCGGTAGCCGATCCGGCGGTACAGCCGCTCGGCGCCCTCATTGTCCAGTCCCACGCCAAGCACAATCGTGGTGAAGCGTTGCCGGCGAAGACGGTTCTCGATCGCGTTCATCACCCAGGTGCCGATGCCTTGGTGACGCAATGCCTCCGGCACCTGCAGGTGTGTGAGGAGCCGTGCGGTGGCAGGCGGGAACCGGGAGCGCAGTTCAGTCTCGTCGCTGCCGACCGGTCCCAAGGTGGCGGTGCAGAGGACCTCTTCACCGCGCCGGGCGACCACAAGCTCGGTGCCGGTGTGCGAGCCGGCCAGGAAGTGAGCGAAGTATCCTTCTTCGCCCTCGAACACTTTGGCCAGGGCGTCGACGTCCGCCGCGCCGGCGCGGAATAGCTCAATGCCGGTGATCACGAACGACATCATCTCGAATCATGAAACCACTCCATGCGCATCGGGATACCTTCACTTCACCCCGTTGCCGTTGGTGACTTCTGCTTGTGCTCATCGTGTGGATCAGCTATGGCGCGGGTGCTCTGGATGATCTTTCAGCCGGCGGATTCACTCCGCGGGAGCGCTGTCACATGAAGGGTATGCTCCATGCTTTCATCCGGCTAGTATGGCGCTTGGATGAGTGGCCGGTGAAGTCTTGCCGGTGGATGCGTTTCGCAGACGGAATACGACCGCGCTGTGGGAGCGGTCGACGGTAACGGAGACGACGGCGTCGACGGTCTGCCCGCGCTCATCCGAGATCAGGATCGCGATAGTCCCTGGGATTCGCCGTATCCGACGGGCTGGAGGGCACGTGAGACGTCAAGAAACAGCCGTTGATCTGCCATTCGCCCGTTCGTCGATCTTCTTCGAGGAATCCGGACACTCCGACGACTGCGCCGGTCAGTCGTATCCGTCGGTGCATGAATGTTCGACTGCCATATGATCGATTTTCTCGATCATCTCGAAGGGTCAGCCGGACCGGCGGCACGCGTCCGTCACCGCCCCTCCCATCGCGGTCTGCTCGTGCAGCCCGGCATTGTCCAACCGGCGGATGTATCGGCCATCGCAGTGCCCACGAACCGCGACGCGGCAACGATGCGTGATTCGCTCCGGCTGGCGGAGGAGTTGGGCCGCCCCTTGGTAGCGCTCTGCAGCCAATGGTCGTTGGTCGAACGTGTTCTTCGCGAAGCCCGGGCATTCGAAGTCACCGTCGTGGTGGTGGACGTGGCGGGTGCGACCCAACTGCCGAAGTTCCGTTGCGACGTGCTCGTGGCCCCGATGCGAGGTCTCACCCGGCTCAACGATGTGAGCTTGAAGCGGAACCTGAGCCTGGCGGTTGCGCGCATGCTGCGTTGGCGGCGGCTCGCCTTCCTCGACGATGACATCACCGATCTGAGTGCGGACGCCATTCGCGCCGCCGGCGGGATGCTGAGCCGGCACAACGTTGCAGCGTTGGAGAATGTCGGCTTCCCGGACAACTCCGTGGTCTGTCACACGCGCCGGGAGGTCGGCATGCTGCAGGACACCTTCGTCGGGGGCGGTGCAATGGCCGTGCGAGTCAACCAGCGGACCCCTTTCTTCCCCGCGGTCTACAACGAGGACTGGTTCTTCCTCGTAGGCCGACGTGCCGTGGAGCGGGTGGCGGTCTGCGGCAAGGTCAGCCAGCGCGAGTACGACCCATATCTGTCGCCGGAGCGGGCCCGGTCGGAGGAGTTCGGCGACTGCCTCGCGGAGGGCCTGTTTGCGCTTTCCGAGCAGGATCGTCCCGCCGAGGCGGCTGACGAGGCCTACTGGCGGGCGTTCCTCGACGACCGGATCCTCATGATCGACGACATCCTCGAACGCCTCGCCGCGACACCGCCGAACGAACGGCGGCACCGGATGGCCCAGGCGCTGCGGGTGGCCCGCGGACGCTGCCGGATCATCGACCCCGCGTTCTGCGTGCGCTACCTGGCGGCGTGGCGGGCGGACCTTGACGTGTGGAAGCGGTTCCTCGCCGGCCTGCCGGTCATCGACGATCCCGTGGCGGCCTTCGCGCACCTGGGGCTCAAGGCGTACGTGCACCCCGCTCGGAGCCGGCGGCCAGGCCCGTAGACTGGTCTGTCGTGAGCCTCTCCATCGGGATCGTCGGCCTGCCCAACGTCGGCAAGAGCACCCTCTTCAACGCCCTGACCAAGAACGACGTGCTCGCCGCGAACTACCCGTTCGCGACGATCGAGCCCAATGTCGGCGTCGTCGGGCTGCCTGACGAGCGGCTGACCCGGCTCGCCGAGATGTTCGGCAGCGAGAAGACCATCCCGGCGCCCGTCTCGTTCGTCGACATCGCCGGCCTGGTCCGCGGCGCGTCGAAGGGCCAGGGCCGCGGCAACGCGTTCCTCGCGAACATCCGCGACGCCTCGGCCATCTGCCAGGTCGTCCGCGCCTTCTCCGACCCGAACGTCCTGCACGTCGACGGCAAGGTCTCCCCGGCCGACGACATCGAGACGATCAACACCGAGCTCATCCTCGCGGACCTGCAGACGGTGGAGAAGGCCCTGCCCCGCCTGCAGAAGGAAGCCAAGCTCAAGAAGGACCGCGCCCCGGCGGTCGCCGCGGCCGAGGCGGCGTTCAAGCTGCTCAACGACGGCACCACCCTGTACGCGGGCGCCAAGGCGGCAGGCATCGACCTGGACCAGCTCGCCGAGCTGCACCTCCTGACGATCAAGCCCTTCCTGTACGTCTTCAACGTCGACGAGGCCGAGCTGGGCAACGCGGCGTTCCTGGACGAGATGCGCGCCCTCGTCGCCCCGGCCGAGGCCATCTTCATGGACGCGAAGATCGAGTCCGAGCTGATCGACCTCCCCGAGGACGAGGCGATGGAGCTGCTCGAATCCACCGGCCAGACCGAACCGGGCCTCAACCAGCTCATCCGCGTCGGCTTCAGCACGCTGGGGCTGCAGACGTACCTGACGGCCGGCCCCAAGGAAGCCCGAGCCTGGGTCATCCCGGTCGGCGCGACGGCCCCGGAAGCGGCGGGCGTGATCCACTCGGACTTCCAGCGCGGCTTCATCAAGGCCGAGATCGTGAGCTTCGAGGACCTGATGGCGGCCGGCTCGATGGCGGCGGCCAAGGCGGCGGGCAAGGTCCGCATGGAAGGCAAGGACTACATCATGAAGGACGGCGACGTGGTGGAGTTCCGCTTCAACGTCTGACTCCGGTGGCGGGGATTGCCGTGACGTCGGCATCCGCCTATCGGCCCGATCGTGCCCCATCTGGATCCGCTCTTCAGTGGCGCGGGCGTGCATCGGTGTCCTCCGTGACCATGGAGGACACACGATCAGTCGACAGATGGAGCCCAGATGTTGCCGACGTACGTGGCCTCCGCTGCTCTGGTGGCCTCGGTGCTGTCGTTTGTTTTGAACTATCGGGTGGCGTCCGGATCGGACCGCCGGGCCCGCATGCCGGTGCTCGTGTTCGTCTATGAGCCCCATAAGGGCTGGTTCTTGCGTAACGTCGGCAACGGTCCGGCACTCAATGTTGTCGTCGCCGAGTCGGACCGGTACGAGAACTGGCTCAACCCGGTGCGGATTCCCCCGCTCGGCAAGGACAAGGAGATTCTTCTGCCGTGGGTGGAGGGGGACCACAAGCTCGGGGCCACGTACGAGGACTTCTTGAAGGCTGATGCCGGGCGGCCTCGGGTGTTCACCGTCATCTGCAGCTTCGACCTGAACGAGACCAGCTTGGGATCAACCCTGCGTAAGTGGGCCGACAACGAAGTCAGGCCCTACTGGGAGATCGAGGAGTCCGTCAGGGAGAACAAGCGTGGAGGGTTGTTCCGGGCCATGCGGTGGCGGATGCCGCCTGGTGTGGGCGAGTAATCGACGCCCGGCTGGTTGAATACCTTTCCGTGGAGTGGGCGTTCGATGCGGAGATCATCGAGTGGCGTGGGCCGGCGCCGTACTACTTCGTGGCCATGTCCGCGGCCGACAGCGCCGAGCTCAAGGAAGCGGCCCGGTCCCTCATCTACTGGGGTCAGGTTCCCGTGCGGGTCGTCATCGGCGACACGGAGTTCCGGACCGCGCTCTTCCCCCGTGACGGCCGCTACCTGGTCCCGCTCAAGGACGCCGTCCGGCAGGCCGAGGGTATCGGCGAAGGGGACGTCGTGGCGGTGACGCTGCGTCCCGGCCGGGAGCCGGCTTCATGACGTGGTGACGATCCGGTCCCCTGACCGGGACGGCGCTGAGGTGCGGACGCCGACCACGATGGCGAGAACCCCCAGCGCCGTCGTGAAGGCGAACGGTGCCACGAACGGTATGACCGTGAACAGCGCCCCCGCCGCCGCGAGCGACGCACTTCCGCCCACCGCGTCGGTGATGCTCTTGGCGGCCGTGTTGAAGCCTTCCTCACCCGGCCGTGACCAGGCCAGGACCAGGGCGCTGATCCGCGGGTAGAGCGTGCCCATCCCCCCGCCCGCGAGGAACCACCCGGCCGCCGCGGCTGCCGGGTGGAGGTGGAGCGCTGCCGTTGCCAGTTCCGTCGCCGCGCCCGCCGCGAGCAGGGTGGTGCCGGCGCGGATGGGGGTGTCCGGGGTGAGCCGGTCGCCGAGGCGCGATTGGACGGCGGAGGCGATCGCCCAGGCGACCGCGCCCGCGGTCAGGGTGATGCCGGACAGCCAGGTGGGGACGCCGTAGCGGTCGTGGAGGAGGAGCGGCAGGTAGACCTCCGTGCCGAAGAAGACGCCGCCGGCGACCGCGCAGAGGGCCACCGCCGCCGGGAGGCCGCGGGCGATCCGGTACGTGCCGTCCGGTACGAGGTTGCGCAGCGCGACCACCACGACGGCGAGGGTGGCCGGTGCGATGGCCCAGGCCAGGCCGGCGCCGATCTCGGCGAGGGAGCTGAGCACGGTGACGCCGAGCGCGACGATCGTGGCCTGCCCGGCGCGGCGGACGTCGGCTGCCGAGGCGGGGATGCGGTCTGCGGGCGTACGGTCGCGGCCGCGCAGCGCCGGCAGCACCAGGGTCGTGGCCACGGCGACCAGGATGAGGACGCCGAGGAAGACCCAGTGCCAGCTCAGCGCCTCCGCGGTGAGGCCGGCCAGCGAGGGGCCGATGAGCGAGGGCAGGACCCAGGCGGTCGCGAACGCGCCGAAGATCTTGATGTGCAGCTCGGACGGGTAGACCAGCGCGATGAGGACGTACAGCGCCACGGTCTGGCCTCCGCCGCCGAGGCCCTGCAGGAAACGTCCTGCCACGAACAGCGGCATCGAGGTGGCCGTGCCGGCGAGGGCCAGGCCCGCGCCGAAGGTCAGGATCGCGCTGAGCAACGGTACGGCGGGGCCGCGCCGGTCCGCCCAGGCGCCGAAGGTGACCATGCCGACCACGCCGGCCGCGAGGGCCGCCGAGAAGGCGAGCGCGTAGAGGCCGCGCCCGTTCAGGTCGGCCGTCACGTCCGGCATGATCGTCGTCACCGCCAGCGACTCGAAGGCGGCCAGGAAGACGAGACTCCAGGCTCCGATGGTGGTCAGGGCGTACGGCCGCCGCAGGATCGCGCTCACCGACGCAACCTAGAACCTCATCCCCGGTTGAACTCAAGTCCGGCCTGCAACCCTGGGTGGAAAGTGATGTCCATCAATCACTTGGAGCCCATGGGGAGGCCTGCGCCGTGTATCGACGTTCTCGTTTTCCGCGTGCCAGCACCATCAGAGGGATGCTCTTCGTCGCCGTCCTTGTCGGTGCGACCCTCGTGGTGCTCGGTTTCCCTCTCGTGATGCTCCACCTGTCGGGCAGCCGGCTGCCATGGGACCGCATGGCGGACATCGGCGACGCCTATGGCGGGGCGTCGTCGCTGCTGTCGGCCGCTGCTCTGTGCGGTGTCGGCGCCTCGCTGGTCTATCAGCAGCGGCAGATCCGCCAGGAAGCCATGATGATCGAGCGGCAGCAGCACTTCGAGCTCATCAAGCTGGGGCTCGAGGACCCGCATCTGCTCCGTGCACTTGACCGTGACCTCGCCGATTCGCCGGTCGGACGGCAGATCGCGTACCTCAACCTGCTCATGAACTACTGGCTGGCGATGTGGGAGATCGGCGAGGTGGACGACGAAGAATTGTTCGGCCTCGCGTCGGGGATGTTCCGCTACGGCGTGGCCCGCGACTGGTGGAAGCAGTACGGACCCACGTGGATCGGCACCCGCGTACGCCCTCGTCGTCAGCGGTTCATCGAGGTGGTCTCCGCCGCCTGCGCTGCCGCGTACTCGCCACCGCCACCGCCACCGCCACCGTCGCCGTTAGCGGAAGCGGAGCGGCGGAGCAGCCGATGGCGGCATGTCGTCGCCGTCGGTGTCCCGGTCGCCTGCGCCGGTATCGCCGTCGGCGTCAGCCGGCTGCGGCGGGACCGCCGGGGCCGCTGAAGGCATCGCGCTTGACGTGAGCCACGAATTGCCGCCATGACTCGGACGGGAAGGACAGGACCCCGCCGCCGGGGTTCTTGGAGTCGCGGATGAGGATCTGCGGCCCGGACACCGCCACTTCGACGCAGTGGCTGGACGCCCCGGAGCGGGAGCTCTTGAACCAGTCGCGGGTCAGCGGCCGATCAGTCACGTGGTGATCCTGTTCCTCGATGCCTGGAGCGAAGGTGACGCCTCCTCGGAAGAACGATCCAAAGGCAGGAGCGTTACGGACATATAGGGTGAATTTACTTCACGTCGACGTAGTCGCCGGCGCTGGTTGCTGCTGCCGATGTGGTGTCGGTGGCGTACGTCCAGCGGAACGAGCCGTCCGCTGAGGCCTTCACCGTCGTCTTGAGTTTGCCGGTGGAGTCGGTCGTGGCGGTCTTCACCGTCTTCCACGTGCTCGTTCCCGCCTTCAGGTACTGGAGCACGACCGACCGCCCGGTGTACGCCCGGAAGGTCCACGTCCCCCAGTCGGCCCGGGTGAGGGCGCCCGTGATGGTGATGGTCTTGCCCTTCTTGACCGGCTCCGGGGTCGCGTCCGCGGTGAGTTTGGTGGTGCGCTTCACGGCGACCGAGCCCGCGGCGTGCCGGTCGGTGTACCCGGTGCCGTCGGTGGCGTCGGCCCAGGCGGCGAGTTTCCAGGTACCGGCGAGGGCGTTGGCGGGCGCGTCGAGTTTGACGTTCATCGTGTAGCGGGCCGTGCAGCGGGAGGTCGTGTCGCTGGTCCTGGCGCAGTCGGCGGGTCCGTCGGCGAGCGCGACGCCGTCGGGGGTGTCGTAGCTGCCGTGGTACAGGTAGGCGTCGCCCCCGCTGATGCCGGCCGGGTCGGTGGCCGTGAAGGTCGCCGTGAACGTGGCCGTTCCCGAGGTGCCGAAGGCGAGGGCCTTGCCGCCGTTGACCGCGACGTTCGAGAGCTTCGTGGTGCCCGCGCTCTCGTCGCCGGCGGCGGCCGGGCCGCCGAAGGCGCGGATGACGGTACGGCGAAGCCGCCCACCCTGGTCGTTCGTGGCGGTGACGCGCAGGGAGACGTACGCAGCGGTGACGCCGAACGCGTCGGCGGGTACGTCGGTCCACGTGGCGCCGTCGTCCGTCGAGTATTCGAGGGCCGTCACCGTGGCGCTGCCGCCGCCCCGGGTTGCCGCGTGGGCGGTGATCCGGGTGGAGGCCGTCCGGTTGCTCGAGGTGAGGCCGGTGACGGTGAAGCCCGCGTCGATCAGGGGCACCGGACCGTCCGCGGGCGCGGTGAACGTCCACTCGCTGCGGACCTTCGTGGACAGGTGGGACCACGGGACCCGGCGGGTGACCGTCTGGTCGAAGTGGTGGGTGTCGCCGTCCGAGGTGAGCGTGTGGGTCTCGCGGGCCCGGCCGTCGGTGCCCGGGTTGCCGGCCGCATCGGCGTACGAGATCGGCTCGTTCATGCGGAGCTCGCCGCCCACCCGGGCCGACGTTCCGGGGGCCGGCCCGAACGGCCCGGTGCCGACCGTCGTTCCGGGGTGGGTGCCGGCGGTCAGGGTGCGGTCGGGCAGCGTCAGGTAGCTCTCCGCCGAGCCGTACGTCAACCGGCGCTGGAGGGCCACGCCGGGGGTGACGTATTCGGTGACCGTGCCGGGCAGCAGCACCTTGGACTCCACGTAGGAGCCGCTCCAGCCACCCTTGACCGCGGAGCCGAGGGCGCCCGCCGTGCCGGGGCCCTGTGCACCCAGGGTGGTCGCCGTCTTCGCAAGCTTCGCGCGGGTCACGGACACCGTCGGCGTGGCCGGCACGGTCGTGGCGAACGAGTGGTACAGGTCGTAGCGGTACGACTTCGGTGTGGTGAGGATGTCGTGGATGCGGAGCGAGACGCCCGCGACGCTGAACGGGGTGACGTAGGTCTTCGCGGGCCCGCCGCTGGCGAAGCCGGCGACGCCGCCGGGCGTGGTGAGCCACACCGCGGAGGTGAACCGGGTGGCGGTGGTGTCGTCGGGGACGATGCGCGTCTCCTTGGCGGCCTTCTCGTCGAAGGTCACCGTCAGCCCGGCGTTGGTCACCTTGAACGTCTTGACGAGCAGGTAGTTGCGCTGGCGGAAGTAGCCGTACCGGGCCACGGCGAAGTAGTCGCCGGGCGGCAGGCTGACCGTGCCGGTGGTGCTGTCCGCGTCGCCCTGGACCACGCGGTACGTCCAGGTCGCGCGGTCCCAGACGTACAGGAATCGGCCGGACAGCTTTGCCGTCGCCGAGATGGACAGTTTCACGGAGTAGGTCGGCGCGGCGGCTGCCGGCAGCGGCGCGAGCACGACGAGGAGGCAGAGGATCAGTCCGGACGCGACGCTGCGAAACCGTCTCACCATGGCGGCCACAGTAGAACGTGGTGTGCCGGGGCGCCTCACCCTAAAGGTCACTGCCGCAGGGCGGGGAAGACCGTTCCTGCGATCGCCGCGCCGACGGCGGCGCCGGCCACCACCTGGGCGATCGTGTGTGCGGAGAGGCGTACGCGGGCCCAGCAGGCCAGCAGCACGAACGGCACGCTGAGCAGCGCGGCCGGGCCGTACACCGCGGTCAGCGTCGCGGCTGTGCCCGCGGCCACGCCGGCGTGGATGGACATCTTCCACCAGTGCGTGACCGCCGTGAAGACGACGAGGCCCGCGCCGCCCGCCGCCAGCAGGGCGACGACGTCGCGCGGCGCGCCGAGGACGATCAGCGCGACCAGGCCCGCGGCCACCGAGGCGATGCCGATCAGGAGCGGGACGAGGCGGTGCTCGCGTTCGGGGATGTGGTGGCTGGTCAGCCTGCCCTGACGGACGCCGCGGAGCACGTACGCCAGGGGGATGCCCGCCGCGAACAGGGCGCCGGGCAGGCCCCACCAGCGCGACACCCCCGGCGCGTCCCCGGCGTGCCACCCGACGACCAGCATGAGGACCGCCACCAGGACCGCCGGGGCGAACACCTCCGAGGCGATCCGGGCGGCGCGGTCTGCTCTCACCCGTTGATCATCGCAAAGGCTCAGGTGAGCGAGGCTGCCAGCTCCTCGAGCGCGTCCATGGCCTCCTGCATGCCGCCCTCCATACCGGAGTTGACGTGCGCGTCGCGGCCCGCCTGGTCGTGGTGCTCGACCAGCATCTCCATGGCCGTACGCCCGTCCTTCTCGGTCAGGGTCATCGTGACCAGCGCGGCGTTGCCGTCGGGGTCCGGGATGCCCTCGAAGGCCTCGGTGTTCACGAGGCGTACCGGTTCCTGGATCTCCCGGTACTCGCCGTGGAAGGCGACCTCGAAGCCGGGGTTCGCGGTCATCACGTAGCGCCACCGGCCGCCGACCCGCAGGTCCACGTCGACGCTGGTCACCGTGCCGCGCTGCCCGGCCCACCAGCGCCGGATCAGCTCGGGCGTGGTGTACGCCTTCCACACCGCGCGCGCCGGGGCGTTGAACTCCCGGGTGATGAGGATCTGGTTGTCGGCCGGCAGGGTCACCTTCGCCGAGCCCTTAGTCGTCGTCGCCATCGTCTGTCTCCGCCTTCCCAAGGTCGTCCAGTACGTCGTCCATCAGGTCGAACCGCTCGTTCCACAGCTGCTCGTACGCCCGCAGCCAGTCGTGGATGGGCTGCAGCGGCCCGGGGTTGAGCCGGTACATCCGTTGCCGCCCCTCGTCGCGGACGTGCACCAGGTCGACCTCGCGCAGCACGCGCAGGTGCTTGGAGACCTGGGGCTGGGCGAGGCCGAGCAGCTCGACGAGCTCGTTGACCGGCCGCTCACGGGCCCGCAGGAGGTCGAGGATCTGCCGCCGCCGGGGTTCGGCGACGGCGTTGAACGCGTCGGTGGTGGTCGCCGCTCGTGCCATGCCGCAATCGTATACCCATAACGGAATGCGTCAAGCCGGCTGACGGGTGAGGCGGGGTGGTGCGGGGATCAGCCGGCGCAGCCGGCGGGGGCGGCCGGGCAGTCCTCGTGGCCGGTCATCGCGGTGAGGGCGCGGGCGACGGTAGGCAGGTCCAGGTCGCCGAGGTGGTCGAAGATGTGCCGGCGCACGCTCGCGAGGTGGTCCGGCCAGGCCTCGCGCAGCCGGTTCAGGCCGGCGTCGGTGAGCACGGCGTTGGACCCGCGGCCGTCGCTCTCGCAGGGGATGCGCTTGAGGTGGCCCTGCGACTCGAGCTTGCCGGCGAGCCGGGTCATGCCGCTCAGCGACATGTCGCACGCCGCGGCGAGCTCGCTCATCCGCATGATGCCGCGCCGCGACTCGGACAGGTGGCGGAGCACCTGGTATTCGCTCAGCGACATGCGCTGCTCGCGCTCGAGGTCCGCGTCGAGCAGGCGCGGGAGCACCAGCATCAGCCGGCCCAGTGCGCGCATCACCGCTTCCTCCTCGCTGCTCAGCGGTGGGGGCGCGGGTGTGGCGGACATGACTTTGATCGTACGGCCTTGACACCCGGCCGACGACAGGTATTTGCTTGACGAAGCAATGAACCTCGACACAGACCGGAGCTCGCGACCATGCCCAAGATCGGCATCATTCTCGGCAGCACCCGCCCGGGCCGTAACGGCGAAGCCGTGGCCAAGTGGGTGCTCGAGCAGGCGTCCCAGCGCACCGACGCCGAATTCGAGCTCATCGACCTTCTCGACTACAAGCTGCCGCACCTCGACGAGGCCATCCCGCCGTCCATGGCGCAGTACACGCAGCCGCACACCCAGCAGTGGGCCGCCAAGATCGCCGAGTTCGACGGCTTCGTGATGGTCACGCCGGAGTACAACCACGCGACCTCGGGCGCGCTGAAGAACGCGATCGACTTCCTGTTCGCGGAGTGGAACAACAAGGCCGTGGGCTTCGTCGGGTACGGCTCGGTCGGCGGCGCGCGGGCCATCGAGTCCCTGCGGCTGATCGCGGGCGAGCTCATGATGGCCGACGTCCGCGCGGCGGTGACGCTGTCGCTGGCCACCGACTTCGTGAACTACAGCCAGTTCACGCCGGGCGCCCACCAGGCCGGCGCGCTCACCACGATGCTGGACCAGCTGGTGGCCTGGAGCACGGCCCTGGCGCCGCTGCGCACGCCGGTCACCGCCTGATCGCCCGAAGACCGACGGGCCCGCCCGGGGAGGTGCTCCCCGGGCGGGCCCGTGTCAGTTCAGCAGCCGACCCAGGTACGGCCGGACTTCTGCCCCCACGAGCACGTGTCGAGCTGCGTGCCCGAGGCGTTGCGCAGGTACGCCGTGTCCCCGGTGTTGTTCCAGATGTAGTTGCCGCTGCCCCAGTACCGGGACTGGGTGCTGTTCGTGCCCTTGCCGGTGTGCAGCCAGAGCCGCCCGCCGTTGGCCGCGATCGTCACGCTGCCGAACTTGTAGATGTGGTTGGCCTTGTCGCGGATCGTGTAGCCGCTGAGGTTGACGGACCGGGTGCCGCTGTTCACGAGGGAGATCCATTCCGCGTTGAGGCTGGCGTTGCTGCGGGTGTCGGAGCCCGGGGAGTCGTACTGGGCGCCGTGGAACCGCAGCGAGGGGGTGGCCGCCGAGGCGGGACCGGCGGATGCGAGCGAGCCGGCGACGGCCACCACGGCCGCCGCGAGGATGCTGATCGATCTGCGCACCATGCCTCCAGATGTCGTGGGCGTGTCGCAGCATTGTGGAGAGGTTTCGCCGTGGGGCCGGTGAGGCCGGCGCAGCGGGTCGGGCGGTGTCGCATACCCGTCGGTCCGGCCACGGTCATCCTTTCGGGTGCGGCAGTGACGCTGGCCTGGCGCGCTCCCGGCCGCACAATGCTCTGGTGCTAAACCAGACATCTAGTGATTCCTGGCAGCATCTACTCGAAATGCCGCGAAAGTCTTTCTGGGCGCGTCTGCCGTTCGGCGTCCGGATGACAGCGGCCGGACTCGGGGTGCTCACGCTCGTGGGCGGCACTGCCGGTGGGTTGGTCGCGCTGACCGGCAATGAGCGGGCTGACGCCGTACGCGCGGTCGGTCAGGAGGCCGTCGCGGTCGCGCCCCTCGATGCCGCCCCGCCCGCCGAGGCGCCGCCGTCGCCGTCTCCGGCGGCTTCCAGCGCGCCCCTTCTCGGACGAGCTGCGGCGGAGGTGGAGATCCCGGCCATCACCGAGGACCGGTCCGCTCCCGGCGTGGCCGACCGTACGGGGACCCGCGCGCCGCGCCGTACGTCCACCGTGGCCGGAACGGTCCGCGAGCCCGCCCGCCTCGCCGCCACCGGGGCGGTGCCCGTACCCGTCGTGCGTAGGGCGCGGGTGTCGGAGACGCAGACGATCCCGTTCCGCACGATGCTGGTCCGCGATCCGTCCCTGCCCCCCGGCAGCAAGCGGGTCCAGACGCGGGGTGTGCCCGGCGAACGGGTGCTGCACTACGAGGTGACGTACACGGGGAGCAAGGAGACCGCGCGGCGGCTGCTCGACTCCACCGTCGCGCGTGAGCCGCAGCACCGGGTCATCGCCTTCGGCAACCGCCGGTCGGGCGGCGGCACTCACCCGGACGGTTCGTGCGGCGGCGATCAGAGCGAATGCGCACCGCTGGCGCGCAGCGCGGTGTGCAGCGACGAGACGAAACCCGAGGAGGAGGAACTGCTGGACCAGCACCTGGGCTTGCTGAGCTCCGACGACCTGGACGCCCTGGACCTCACGATGCCGTGCGAGGACGAGGAGTAATCCGCTCGCCCCGGCGGCCACCGACCGCGCAGACTCACGGTCCGTGGACACCTTCGAGGACCTGCTCGCCGAGGCCGCGGCCGTACCGGTCGAGGGCTGGGACTTCTCCTGGTTCGCCGGCCGGGCCACCGAGGCCCGCCCGAGCTGGGGTTACGCCCGGCTGATCGGCGAGCGGATGGCCGGGGCGGGCGCCGCTCTCGACCTGCAGACCGGCGGCGGTGAGGTGCTGGCCACGGTGCCGAAGCCCCCGGCGGTGCTGGTCGCGGTGGAGGCTTGGCGGCCCAACGTGGCGGTCGCGGCCCGCAACCTGCGCCCGCTCGGCGCATCCGTGGTCGAGGCCGGGGACTCGCTGCCGTTCCGGGACGCGGTCTTCGACCTGGTGGTCAGCAGGCATCCCGTACGGACGCCGTGGGACGAGGTGGCGCGGGTGCTGCGGCCCGGCGGGACGTTCCTCTCCCAGCAGATCGGCGCGGGCACCAACCGGGAACTGTCCGAGGCCATGCTCGGGCCGCTGCCACCGCCCGAACCGCAGCACTTCGAGGAGGTGGTGGCCGCCGCCGGACTGGACCTCGTGGAGCTGCGCGCCGAGCGGTTGCCGGTCGAGTTCTTCGACGTCGCCGCGGTGGCGTACTTCCTTCGCAAGGTCGTGTGGACGGTGCCGGGCTTCTCCATCGAACGGTTCCGCCCGCAGCTGCGTGCGGTGCACGAGCGGATCTTGCGGGAGGGCGTGTTCCGCTCGTCATCCCGTCGGGTGCTCGTCGAGGCGGTCAAGCCGGCTGAGGAAGGATGAGAGGCGTGGCGGTCAGCGACTCACGGCTCCAGGAGATGGCCTCGCGTCTGGTGGAGGTGCCCGGCGTGGCTGCCGTGACGCTCAGCGGCAGCCGGGCCCGTGGCACGCACGCCCCGGACTCCGACACCGACGTCGGCCTCTACTACCGCGGGACGCTCGACCTCGCCGCGCTCGGCGCGCTGGCGCGTGAGTTCGCCGGCCCCGCGGCACGGGTCACCGCGCCCGGCGAGTGGGGGCCGTGGGTGGACGGCGGCGGCTGGCTCACCGTCGACGGCGCGCCCGTGGACTGGATCTACCGGGACCTCGGCCGGGTCACCCGGGCCATCGCGGACGCCGAGCACGGCCGGTACGCCTTCCACGCCCAGGCGGGTCACCCGCTCGGCGTTCCCGACTTCACGTACGCCGGGGAAGTGGCGCTGAGCGTGATCCTCGGCGATCCCACCGGGGAGCTCGCGACCCTGCAGCAGCGCGCACGGGTCTATCCGCCGGCGCTGCGCGAGGCGCTGATCGCGGGGCTCTGGGAGGCCGACTTCCTCGCCGGGATCGCGCGCAAGGCCGTGTCCCGCGGGGACGCCGCGTACGTCGCCGGATGCCTCTTCCGGCTCATCGGGGTGTGCGCGCACGCGTTGCACGGCGCGGCGGGGCGCTGGCTCATCAACGAGAAGGGCGCGGTGGCCTCGGCGGCGGCGCTCCCCGGCGCGCCCGAGCGTTTCCAGGAGCGGGCCGACGCGATGTTCGCCTGCCTGGACGGCGACCCCGGCCACCTCGGCACCGCCCTCGACATGGCCGCCGACCTCGTGCTGGAGACCGCCGACGCGTGCGCCATGATGGCGCGATGACCGCCGACGAACCCACCATCCTCGCGACCAGCGCCGGCTTCGAACGCGGCCGGTACGGCATCTTCGACATGCGTCCCGGCCCGATCCACCGCTTCGCGGCCGAGCTGGCGAACGCCGGCGGCGACGCCCGGTTCTGCTTCCTGCACCAGGCCGTCGGCGACCCGGACAACTGGATCGGTGCTACCTACGCGGCGTTCGCGAAGACGAACTACCGCGCCTCGCACCTGCAGCTGTTCCCGATGCCGAACCACGACGACATCCGAGCCCACCTGCTCGAGCAGGACGTCATCTGGGTCAACGGCGGCAGCGTCGCGAACCTCTGCGCGGTCTGGCGGGCCCACGGCCTGGAGGAGATCCTGTACGAGGCATGGCAGGCCGGCGTGGTCCTCGGCGGCGTCTCGGCCGGCTCGATCTGCTGGCACGTCGGCGGCAGCACCGACAGCTACGGCCCGGAGCTGCGTGCTTTCACCGATGGGCTGGGCTGGCTGCCGTACAGCAACGGTGTGCACTACGACGGCGAGGAGCAGCGCCGCCCGATGATGCACAAGCTGATCGGCGACGGCACGCTGCCCGACGGGTACGCGACCGACGACGGTGCGGGCCTGGTCTACCGCGGCACCCGCCTCGCCGAGGTGGTCGCCGAGCGGGAGGGCCCGCTGGGGTACGAGCTGAAGCGGGCAGCGGACGGCTCGGTGACCGAGACGCCGCTGCCCACCCGCGTGCTCAAGAACTAGGGGAGCACCCACTTCTGGTTGGCCGCGCCCAGGCAGTCCCAGATGTGGATCTGCTGGCCGTCGGCGGAGCTGTTGTTGGACACGTCGAGGCAGCGCCCCGACTGCGGGTTGCGGACGGTGCCGTCGGCTTGTGCCGACCAGACCTGCGCCGCGCTGTTGTTGCAGGTGTAGAGCTGGACCTTGGTGCCGTTGGCCGTGGCGCCGCCCGCAACGTCGAGGCACTTGCCGAGCGCCTTGAACGTGCTGTTCGGGGTCACGGTCCAGTTCTGCGCGGCGGTGCTGTTGCAGGTGTAGAGCTGGATCTTCGTACCGTCGGCGGTGCCGGCGCCGGACACGTCGAGGCACTTGTTCGCCAGGCCGCGCACCGGGCCGGTGCGCGGGCCGGGCGGCGGGGTGGTGCCGCCCAGCTCCTTGATCCTGACGTTGCGGAACGAGACATCGTCGCCGTCACCGTGGTTCTGCAGGCCGATGTGCCCGGCCAGCGAGCGCACCGGGTCGGTGTTGGTGAAGTCGTTGATCTTCGTGCCGTTGAGGAAGACCTGCAGGTGTTCCCCCTCGACCAGCAGCTCGTAGGTGTTCCACTCGCCGGGCGGGTTCAGCGCGGCGTCGCGGGCGGCGAGGTCGGCCGACTTGAACGTGTACACGGAGCCGGTGGTGCGGTCGGCGGCGTCCGTGGCGTCGATCTGCACCTCGTACCCGTTGTCCACGGCGGACCACGGGTCGCTCGACGGCGGGAAGCCGATGAAGACACCGGAGTTGTCGTCGCCGGCCATCTTCCAGTCCAGCTTGAGCGAGTAGTTGGTGAACTGCTTCGCGCTGTACCAGAGCAGACCCATGCCGCCGGTCGACGTCAGCGTGGCGTCCGCGTTGGTGAAGGAGCCGGGCCCGGCCTGGGTCCAGCCGGTCGTGGAGCCGTTGTAGAGCGGGGTGTAGCCGGTTTCGGGACGGCAGTCGGCGTTCGCCTGACGGGCCGCGTACCGGATGCCGCCGAGCAGGTGGGCCCGGAAGGCCGGATCCGAGTACGACTCGATCGTGTGGCCGCCGCCGGTGTAGAACGACCGGCCGCCGTCGAGCGTCTTGCACCAGGCGTGCGGGTGGTCGGCGCCCATGCTACCGCCGGAGTACGAGCCCTCGTCCAGCGAGGCCAGCACGTGCGCCGTGGAGCGGGCGTTGGTGCGGTAGTTGTACCACTCGTCGGTGCGGTGCCAGCGCTGCGGAAGGTGCGCGGTGGCCGCGTGCGCCCGATCCTCGACGACCACGTCCGCGGCCTGGATCGCCGGGTGCGAGGCGAACCACGCGCCGACGAGGTTGCCGTAGAACGGCCAGTCGTACTCGGTGTCGGCCGCGGCGTGCACGCCGACGTAGCCACCGCCGCCGCGGACGTAGCCCTCGAAGGCGGTCTGCTGCGCCGCGTTCAGCACGTCGCCGGTGGTGTTGAGGAAGACCACGGCCTCGTACGGCGCGAGCCCGGCCGTGGTGAAGACCGCCGGGTCCTCGGTCGCCGTGACGGAGAAGCCGTTGGCCGCTCCCAGCTCACGGATGGCGGTGGTGCCGGCGGGAATCGAGTCGTGCCGGAAGCCCGCGGTGCGGGAGAACACCAGCACGTCGTACGGGTCGTCGGCGGCCGCGGCTGCCGGGGTGGCGAGGGCCGCAACGGGCGCGGGCAGCATCAACAGGGCGGCGAGCACTTTGCCGATCATGGGAGCACCCACTTCTGGTTGGCCGCGCCCAGGCAGTCCCAGATGTGGATCTGCTGGCCGTCGGCGGAGCTGTTGTCGGACACGTCGAGGCAGCGCCCCGACTGCGGGTTGCGGACGGTGCCGTCGGTCTGCGCCGACCAGACCTGCGCCGCACTGTTGTTGCAGGTGTAGAGCTGGACCTTCGTACCGTTGGCCGTGGCGCCGCCCGCGACGTCGAGGCACTTGCCGAGCGCCTTGAACGTGCTGTTCGGGGTCACGGTCCAGTTCTGCGCGGCGGTGCTGTTGCAGGTGTAGAGCTGGATCTTCGTACCGTCGGCGGAGGCGCCGCCGGACACGTCGAGGCACTTGTTCGCCAGGCCGCGTACGGGCCCGGTGCGCACGGTGCCCGAGCTGAAGGTGAACGCGTCCACGTCGAAGAGCGCGCCCGTGCCGCCGGAGAAGGTGAGGTAGACCGTTCCGGCGCTGGCCGGTGCGCCGCTGATCGTGCCGGTCACGTCGGTGAACGTCTCCCAGCCGCCGGTCACCGGGACCGTGGCCGAGCCGAGGATCGTGCCGGTGGGCGAGCCCGTACGGACCTGCAGCGTCCCGCCCGCGCCGCCGGAGGAGACCCGCGCGGTGAACGACGTGGCGTTGTCCAGCCGGTACGGCTCGAACGCGATCCAGTCGCCGTTGTTGATGTTGCCGACCGTCCGGCCGCCCTCGGCCTGCGTCTTGGTGATCGGGTCGACGCCGGAGGAAGTCTTGTAGTGCTCCGCCTGCCGATGCCGGGGCTGCAGGGTGTGCTGGGTGTGCGTGGTCAGCCCGCCCGCGTCGGTGTACTCGGCGTCGAAGACCGCGAAGATGTTCGCCGCCGCGTCGTGCTCGCCGTCGACCGGGATCGTGATCGAGCCGGTGCAGCCGTTCTGCGAGGTGATCTGGTGGCCGTGGCTGTCGTGGCCCAGCACGTACGTCATCTTGACCCGTCCGCAGTCGATCGACGTGTCCTCGGGATCGGTCACGGTGATCGAGAACGGGATCGTGTCGCCGTACGCGAAGAGCGATCCGTTGGTGGGGCTGTTGATCCGGACGGTCGGCGCGGTGTTGCCGACCGTGATCTGTACGCTCGCGGTTCCCGTCAGGCCCTCACCATCGGTGACCGTCAGCGTCGCCGAGTACGTCCCGTTCGTGGTGTACGTCTTCGTCGGGTTGGCCGCGGTCGAGGTGCTGCCGTCGCCGAACGCCCAGCGGTATGTCAGCGCCGAACCCTCGGGATCCGAGGAGCCCGCCGAGGAGAACGTGACGCTCAGCGGCGCCTGCCCGGACGTGCGGTTCGCGCTCGCCACCGCGGTGGGTGCCCGGTTCGAGCCGGCCAGGTAGTCGAAGCGGTAGAGCGCCGAGTTGGCGTCTCCGTTGAAGTAGCCGGTGCCGTAGTCGAGGACGTACAGGGCGCCGTCCGGCCCGAAGGCCATGTCCATGACCTGCTTGCCGCTCCACGGGAACGAGGAGATCTCGCCGACCGAGCCGTCCGCGCCGACGTGGATGGGCTTGATCCAGCCGCGGCCCAGCTCGCCGGCGAAGAAGTGGCCGTCGAGGTCGGCCGGGAACTTCGTGGGCGAGGTCAGGTTCGCGTCGAAGCGGTAGACCGGGCCGGCCATCGGGGACTCGGAGCCGCCGCCGAACTCGGGCGGGGTGCCGCTGTCACCGCCGTACTTGATCCAGGCCGGCCGGGCCGGGGGCAGCTTGGTCTGGCCGGTGTTGCGGAACGAGTTGTTCGTGGGTCCGCCCGCGCAGTCGTACTTGGGGCCGGTGCTGTTGGTGGCGAAGTTCCACTCGTTGTACGTCTCGGCGCTGGTGTTGGAGCCCGTGCAGTACGGCCACCCGTAGTTGCCGGGGCTGGTGATCCGGTTGAACTCGACCTGGCCGCCGGGACCCCGGTTCGGGTCGGTGCTGCCGGCGTCGGGACCGTAGTCACCGAGGTAGACGACGCCGGTCGCCTTGTCGACGCTCATCCGGAACGGGTTGCGGAAACCCATCGCGTAGATCTCGGGACGGGTGTTGGGCGTACCGGGGGCGAAGAGGTTGCCGCTCGGGACGGAGTACGACCCGTTCGCGTTCACCTTGATCCGCAGCACCTTGCCGCGCAGGTCGTTGGTGTTGCCGGCGCTGCGCTGCGCGTCGTACCCGGGGTTGCGGTCGGTGCGCTCGTCGATGGGCGCGTACCCGGCCGAGTCGAACGGGTTGGAGTCGTCGCCGGTGGACAGGTAGAGGTTGCCGGCCGCGTCGAAGTCGATGTCGCCGCCGACGTGGCAGCACAGGCCGCGGTCGGCGGGCACGTCGAGGACGTCCACCTTGCTGGCGGTGTTGAGGGTGAAGTCGGCGTTGAGGGTGTACCGCGACAGCCGGTTGACGCCCTGCCAGGCCGACCAGTTCGAGCCGGTCGCCGGGGCGTCGCCGGAGGGCGTGGACAGCGGCGGCGCGTAGTACAGGTAGATCTGGCGGTTGCTGCTGAAGCCCGGGTCGACGCCGACGCCCTGCAGCCCCTCCTCGTCGTGGTTGTAGACGGCGAGCGTGCCGACGACGGTGGTGGTGCCGTTGGCGTCCGTACGCCGCAGCGTGCCGTTGCGGGCGGTGTGCAGCACGGACCGGTCGGGCAGGACGGCCAGGGCCATCGGCTCGCCGACCTCGTCGACGCCCTTGGCGAGGGTGACCTGCTGGTAGTCGGTGGGGTCGATGTCGTGGGCGCGTGCGGGGGAGGCGACGGCGACCAGCAGGCCGGCCGTCAGTACGGCGACCGCGGCGCTTGATCGATATCTGGGCATACGTCGATGTCTTGCGGACATGGGGGTCCATCCCTTTCCTGACGTGGGGGAATTGCCAGGCGAGCCGCGCGGGCCCGGGGACGGCCGCGCCGCTCGTAACCGCCATGTAACGGTGAGGAAACGCTAGTTACTTCCGCAGCGGCTGTCCATACTTTCGTCCGTCCTGCATGGACTTTCGTCGATGACGACAAAAAGGTGGGGCCCCCCCCGGGGGGGGGGCCCAGTCGTTGGGGCAGGGGGGGGGAGGGCGCGGGGTTGAGGATGGG
>NZ_JADMLH010000002.1:699343-722463 GCF_016464385.1 Nucisporomicrobium flavum
GTACTATATCTGGGCCGGTCTGTCTTGTTTTTTCGTCTTTCCCAACAAACGGGGCCCCCCCGGGGGGGGGGGCCCCACCTTTCTTGCGGCAAGGAGGCGTCAGGACGCGTAGTGCAGGATGACGTTGTGCACGTGGTGGGTCTTCTCGGACCCGCGGAACTCCACCTCGTAGACGTGCTGGCCGACGGTGATGGCGATGGTCCCGGTCGAGAAGTACTGCCCCGCCCAGCTCTTGTTGCTGACCACGCTCACGCTGCTGATCTTCGAATACGGGATGCTGGTGATCGCGAAGCGCTTCCCGGCGAAGGACTTGTCCTGGATGATCACCCGGCGGTTGGTGAGGCCGATGAAGCCGGTGCCGACGCCGACCGCGTCGTAGACCGCGATGATCTGCTCGCCGTCGAGCAGACCCGACTGGATCTGCTGGAACTGGCCCTTGTTGTCGTACACGGGAGCCGTCATGACCGCCGAGGTTACTGCGGGCCCACCACCGTGCGGTACGCGTCCTCGATCCGAGCCGCCAGGGTGACCTCACCATCGGTGATGGCCTGGCCGTCCGGCGCGCCGAGCAGGATCTGCGTGTGACCGTCCGTGCGGTGGATCCGGGGGCGCAGGCGCAGAGTGTCGGCCGCCACCTTGATCCGCTCCGTCAATGCGGCATGCTGACTGTCGTCGCACACGAGCACACGCTTGAGCAGGACGCCGTCCTGCGTCCAGCCGCCGAGCACCGCCAGCGCGTCGCTCAAGTAATCGGAGCGGGCTCCCCGTGCTTTCCTGCCCCGCATGTCCGCACCTCCCGGGCGTCGTTGCCGGCTTGTGGCCAAACTGTCGCCGTGTCGTCATGGTCGGTGCCCACAGTCTTGTCTTCGCTGTCAACTATGTCCACGCCCACATATCCGTGTTCTCGTGACGATCGGGACGCATCGTTCAACCTGTTCGGTCAAGTTTTGTGGCACGCTCTTGGTCCATGCCCGCAGAACAGCACGTCAGCGCGCCGATGTCACGGAGAGTGATTGTGGCGGCCGTGATCGTCAGCGGCGGCCGGGTGCTCGCGTGTGAGCGGTCCGCCCCGCCCGAGGTCGCCGGGCGCTGGGAGTTCCCCGGCGGCAAGGTCGAGCCGGGCGAGAGCGACGCGGAGGCGCTCGCCCGCGAATGCGCGGAGGAGCTCGGCGTACGGGTCGAGGTGGGCGCCCGGGTGGGACCGGACGTGCCCCTGGCGCACGGCCGCGCCGTCCTGCGCGTCTTCGCGGTCACGGTGCTGGACGGCGACGAGCCGCGCGCCCTGGAACACACGGCAATGCGGTGGCTGGCGGCGGACGAGCTGGACAGCGTGCCGTGGCTGCCCGCCGACAAACCGATCGTGGCGGAGCTGCCCGGACTACTGGCCGCCGATCGTCCGGCGTAGTTCCCGCTTGAGCACCTTGAAGCTCGGTCCCATCGGCAACGCCTCCACGAAGCGCACCTGACGCGGGTACTTGTGCCGGCCCAGGCGCTCCTTCGCCCACTCGATGATCTCCTGCTGGGTCACCGCCCCGCCCGGCTCCGGCACGATCACCGCGCAGATCTCCTCGCCGTGCATCTCGTCCGGTACGCCGATGACCGCCACCTGGACCACGGCCGGGTGGCGTGCCAGGACCTCCTCCACGTCGCGCGGATAGACGTTGAAGCCGCCGCGGATGATCAGGTCCTTCTTGCGGTCCACGATCGTGATGAAGCCGTCGGCGTCCTTGGTGCCCAGGTCCCCGCTGCGGAACCAGCCGTCGACCACCGCGTGCGCCGTCTCCTCCGGCCGGTTGAGGTAACCGGCGAAGACGTTGTGCCCACGGATCACGATCTCGCCCAGCTCCCCGATCGGCAGCAGCTCGATGCGCTCGTCCACCTCGGCCCGGGCGATCTCCACCTCCACACCCCAGATCGCGTGCCCGATGCTGCCCGGGCGCGTACCGAACGCCGGCTGGTTGGTGGTGGCCGTCGGCGAGGTCTCGGAGAGCCCGTACCCCTCGTAGATCAGCGCGTGGAACGTCTCGTTGAACTTCTCCAGCACCGCCATCGGGAGCGAGGCGCCGCCGCTGACGCACAGCCGCAGATCGGGCAGCCGGTCCGCCTTGGCCGCCGCCTCGAGCAGCGCGACGTACATCGTCGGTACGCCGTGGAAGACCGTCACGTTCTCCCGGACCATCAGCTCGATCGCCGCCTCGCCGGTGAAGCGCGCCAGCAGGACGAGCGTGGCGCCGAGCCGGAAGGTGCCGTTCATGCCCACGGTCTGGCCGAACGTGTGGAACAGCGGCAGGCAGCCCATCACCACGTCGTCGACCCGGGCGTCGTTGGCGTCGAACACGTTGACGGTCGCGTTCATCACCAGGTTGAGGTGGGTGAGCAGGGCGCCCTTCGGCTCGCCGGTGGTCCCGCTGGTGTAGAAGACCACCGCCACGTCCTCGGCCTCGCGGGACACGTACGTGGGCAGCGGCGAGGCGGACTCGGCGACGTCCTCCAGCCGCTGCGGAGCCTCCGGCAGATCGGGCGGCAGCGGGCCGACGGTGACCAGCTTCGCGCCGGTCTGCGCCGCTGCGGCCGCCGCCGTCCTGAGCTGGCTCGAGTGCGCCACGACCACGCTCGCGCCGCTGTCGCGCAGGACGTACGCCATCTCGTCGGCGGTGAGCAGCAGGTGCACCGGTACGACGCGCGCCCCGGCGGCCAGCGCGCCGAAGTACACGCGGGGGAAGTCCGTGACGTTGGGGACGACCACGGCGACGGTGTCGTCCCGGTCGATGCCGAGCTGCTGCAGGGCGGCCGCGTACGAGCGCGCCTGCGCCCAGAGATCCCGGTAGGTGGTGCGCAGCGCGCCGTCGATCACCGCGACCTTGTCCGGATACTTACGAGCGCCCTCGGCAAGGACGGAAGCCAGGCTCAGCTGTGTCATGCGAGGTGCCCGCCGATCTTGGTGTACCCGCGCAGCAGGTCGCGGGAGATGATGAGGCGCTGCATCTCGTCGGTGCCCTCGTAGATGCGCATCAGCCGGACCTGCCGGTACCAGCGCTCGATCGGCAGCTCGCGGGTGTAGCCCATGCCGCCGTGGATCTGCATCACCCGGTCCACCACGTTGTTGACCATGTTGGCGCCGTACAGCTTGGCCATCGAGGAGGCGTGGCGCGGGTCCTCGCCCTGGTCGACCGTCCAGGCGGCCTTGAGGATCAGCCAGCGGGCCGCCTCGAGCTCGACCTCGGAGTCGGCGATCATCCACTGGATCGCCTGGTTCTCACCGATCTTGCGGCCGAACGTCTCCCGGGTGTTCGCGTAGTCGATCGCCATGCCCAGCGCCCGCGCCGCGATGCCCAGCGCGATGGACGGGATGAGGTAGCGGCCCTTGCCGATCCACTTCATGCCCAGCTCGAAGCCCTGGCCGATCTCGCCCAGGATGTTGCGGTGCGGCACCCGCACGTCCTCGAAGATCAGCGAGGCCGGGCCGCCCTCGCCCATCGTCTGGATGAACTCCGAGCGCCACCCCATGTCCCGGTCGACGAGGAACGCGGTGGTGCCGCCGCCGCGGACGCCCTTCTCCCGGTCGGTCACCGCGACCACGATGACGAAGTCGGCGTCGTTGCCGTTGGTGATGAACGTCTTCTCGCCGTTGAGCACCCAGTCGTCGCCGTCGCGGCGGGCGCTGAGCTTGATGTTCGCCGCGTCCGAGCCGGCGCCCGGTTCGGTGATCGCGAAGCAGGAGATCCGGTCGCCCTCGATCGTGGGGATCAGATACTCCCGCTTCTGCTCGTCGTTGGCGTGGAAGAGGATGTTGTCCGCCTCGCCGCCGAACCGGAACTGGACGAAGCTGCGGCCCACCTCGGTCCAGATCAGGGACTGCATGACGGCCGGCAGGTCCATGCCGCCGTACTCCTCGGGCGTCGCCAGGCCCCAGAAGCCGAACTTCTTGGCCTTGAGCTGCAGCTCGCGCAGCTCACTGCGGTCCAGGCCGGGACGGTGGGCCCGCTCGCGGCGCAGCGCCTCCTGCTCCAGCGGCATGACCTCGCGGGTGATGAACTGGCGGGCGGTGTCGCGGACCGCCCGCTCTTCGTCGCTGAGTGAAAAGTCCACGTGATAAAACTAGCGGTGTAAGTTTTCCGAAGTCCAGAGGTGGAGGAGCGATACATGGCCCGCCCCCGGCAGACCCTGCTCTCGCGGGAGCGCATCGTCGAGGTGGCGGCCGCCCTCGTCGACGCCGAAGGGCTCGAAGCCGTCTCGGTGCGCAGGCTCGCCACCGAGCTGGGCGTCGCCGGACCCTCGCTCTACAACCACTTCGCCACCAAGAACGAGATCCTCGACGCGGTCGCCGACGCGGTGGTCGCCCAGGTCGACGTCTCGTTCTTCGCCACCCACGGATGGCAGGACGCGCTGCGGCTCTGGGCACGCTCGTACCACGCGGTGCTCAGCGCCCACCCCAACATCGTGCCGGTGCTGGCCCAGGGACCCGGCCGCCGCCCGGCCGCGCTCGCCATGGCCGACACCGTCTACGGCGGCCTGATCGCGGGCGGCTGGCCGCCGGCCCGGGCCACCCACATCGGCGCGCTCATGCGCTACCTCGTCACCGGCTCCGCGCTCGGGTCGTTCGCGCTCGGCTTCGACGAGGACCCCCAGGTGTACGCCGAGCGCTACCCGCACCTGCGCGACGCCCACCTGCTCGCCGAGCACCGCCGCAGCGTCGACGAGGGCGCGTTCGAGCTCGGCCTGGAAACCGTCGTCACCGGCCTGGAGGCCCTGAAGAACGGAGTGCTGCGATGAACCGGGACAGTCTCTACATCGGTGGCCGGTGGGTGCCGGCGTCCTCCGGCGAGACGATCGCCGTCGAGAACCCGGCGACCGAGGAGACCCTCGCGCACGTGCCCGCCGGGTCGGCCGAGGACGTGGACCGGGCCGTCGCCGCGGCGCGCGCCGCCTTCGACGACTGGGCCGCCACCCCGATGGCCGAGCGCGGGGCCGTGCTCGGCAAGCTGCACGAGGCGCTCAGCGCCCGCGCCGGGGAGATCGCCCGGACGGTCGGGCTCGAGCTGGGCGCGCCGCTCAAGGTCGCCAAGGCGGTCCAGGCCGGACTTCCGCTCACCGTGCTCCGCGGGTACGCCGACCTCGCCGCGCAACCGGTCGAGGAGGAGACGGCCGGACACTCGCTGATCGTCCGCGAGCCGGTGGGCGTGGTCGGGGCCATCACCCCGTGGAACTATCCGCTGCACCAGGTCGTCGCGAAGGTCGCCGCCGCCCTGGCCGCCGGATGCACGGTCGTGCTCAAGCCCAGCGAGCTGACGCCGCTGGTCGCGTACCTGCTCCTCGACGCCGCGGACGAGGCCGGGCTGCCCGCCGGCGTGCTGAATCTCGTGCCGGGCACCGGCCCGGTCGTCGGGGCTGCGATCGCCGCGCATCCGGACGTCGACATGGTCTCGTTCACCGGCTCCACGGCCACCGGCCGGGCGGTCTCGCACGCGGCGGCCGACCGGATCGCCCGGGTCGCCCTGGAGCTGGGCGGCAAGTCCGCCAACGTGATCCTCGAGGACGCCGACGTCACCAAGGCGGTCAAGGTCGGCGTCGGCAACGCGTTCCTCAACTCCGGCCAGACCTGTACGGCGTGGACCCGCATGCTCGTGCACCGCAGCCACTACGACGCCGCCGTGGAGCTGGCTGCCTCGGCCGCGGAGGCGTACCGCACGGGGGACCCGTTCGACGAGTCCACCCGGCTCGGGCCGCTGGTGTCCGCCGCGCAGCGCGACCGGGTCCGCGGCTTCATCGACCGCGCCGACGCCCGGCTGGTCACCGGCAACGCGCCCGTACCCGACAAGGGGTATTTCGTGCCGGCGACGGTGTTCGCCGACGTCGACCCGGACAGCGAGCTGGCCCAGGAGGAGATCTTCGGGCCGGTCCTGTCGATCATCCCGTTCGACGACGACGACCACGCGGTCCGGATCGCCAACAACTCCCGCTACGGCCTCGCCGGCGGCGTCTGGGGCTCGCCCGAGCGCGCGCTCGCGGTGGCCCGCCGGATGCGCACCGGGGCGGTCGACCTGAACGGGGCCCCGTTCAACCCGGTGGCGCCGTTCGGCGGCTACAAGCAGTCCGGCTTCGGCCGCGAGCTCGGCGTGCACGGCCTCACCGAATTCCAGCAGACGAAGGCGATCCAGCGATGACGGCGTACGTCCGCGCCCTCGTGGTGCGTGAGCCCGCGGCGGCACCCGCGGTGGAGGAGATCCGGCTGCCCGAGGTCGGTCCCGGCCAGGTACGGGTCCGCATCCGCGCCGCCGGGGTCTGCCACTCCGACCTGTCGATGGTCAACGGCACGCTGAGCCCGCCGTACCCGCTGGTGCTCGGGCACGAGGCCGCCGGCGAGGTGGTCGAGGCCGGCACGGGCGTCACCCGGGTCGTCGCCGGCACGCACGTCGCGCTCAACTGGTCGCCGCCGTGCCGCGAGTGCTGGTTCTGCACGCACGGCGAGCCGTGGCTCTGCGCGACGGCGAACGTGGCGGCGCTCGAGAACGGCGCCACCCTCGACGGCGCGCCGGTGCATGTGACGCTGGGGCTGGGCGCGTTCGCCGAGGAGGTCGTGGTGCCGGAGCGCGCGCTCATTCCCGTACCCGACGAATTGGGGTGGGAAAGCGCGGCGCTGCTGGGCTGCGCGGTGCTGACCGGCACGGGCGCGGTGCGTAACACCGCGAAGGTGGCCGAGGGTGACTCGGTGGTCGTGATCGGCCTGGGCGGCGTCGGGCTGTCCGTGGTGACGGCGGCCCGTGCGGCGGGCGCGGCGACGGTCGTCGCGGTGGACGTCTCCGAGGGCAAGAAAGCGCTGGCCGAGGCGGCCGGGGCGACCGACTTCGTGGTGTCCGGCGAGACGCTCTCCAAGGACATCCGCACCCGCACGGAGGGCCGCGGCGCGGACCACGCGTTCGAGTGCGTGGGCCGGGCGGCGACTATCCGGGCGGCGTGGCGGGCTACCCGCCGCGGTGGGCAGGTCACCGTAGTGGGCATGGGCCGCGCCGACGACATGGTCCAGCTCAGCGCGCTCGACATCTTCTCGTCGGCGCGGACGCTGCGCGCCTCGGTGTACGGTTCGGCCGACCCGGACGCCGAGGTGCCGGCGCTGGCCGCGGACGTGCTGTCCGGTGCGCTGCGGCTGGATCATCTGGTGACCGACCGGATCGGGCTGGCGGACGTGCCGGCCGCGTTCGACCGGATGGCGCGCGGGGAAGGCGCCCGATCGGTCGTCACTCTCTGAGAAGAGGAGCTGGAGGGTGCCGTTTCGGGCCGGAGGGGCCGGGTACCCCTTGCGTCATGACCGTGACGATCCGTTGTGCCGACTTCGGCAACAACTGTCCCGCCCAGTTCACCGCGCCCGACCCTGACGAGCTCATGCAGCATGTCGAGCTGCACACCAAGACCGCGCACCAGCCGATGGAGTGGACGCAGGAGCTCGCCGAGGTGGCGAAGACGCACGTTCAGCAGGTGTGACGCCCCGGTCATGACCGACAGTAGCCTTCCGGTGCGGGAGGCTATTGATCAGTGATTGGCCTTCCATCCGACCAGCGATCCCGCGCACGGTGGTCGGACGATGACCAGGACAGCGGCGAAGTTCCTCATTGTGATCGCGGCCCTGCTCGGCGTGTCCGGGGTGATGGTGACGATGCGGGCCGGTGCGGCCCACGCCATCGCGAACGGTGAGCGCGTGGCCGACGGGCGGTACCCGTTCGCGGTCAAGCTCACGATGACCGGCATCCCGACCGCCGGTGGCGGCCGCCGCGACAGCTCGTGCTCGGGTGGGCTCATCTCGCCCCACTGGGTGCTCACCGCGGGGCACTGTTTCCGCGACACCCGGAACAGGCACGTCTCCCGGCCCGTGGCGCGCAAGACCACGGCCACGGTCGGTCGCGCCGACCTGACCACCGACGCGGGGCACGTCGCGACGGTGGTCGAGGTGCGGCAGAGCAAGACGGCCGACGTCGCGCTCGCGCGTATCGACCAGGGGATCACCGACATCAAGCCGTTGCGGATCAGCCGCAGCGCCCCGCAGGTGGGTGACGAGGTCCGGCTCGCCGGCTTCGGCCTCACCGACGGTGACGCGACCGCGGAGCCGACCCGGATGCGTACGGGGCGGTTCGAGGTGACGTCGGTCGGCCGGAAGGCCATCGGGCTGTCCGGGGTGGCGCCACGGTCGACCACGAGCCCCTGCCCCCACGACTCGGGTGGGCCGTACTTCTCCGAGGACGACGGCGCGCCGGTCGTGGTCGCCGTGGTCAGCCACGGCCCGACCTGCCCGCACCGCGGCGAGGACCAGGGCGGCCGGATCGACGCCGTGGCGCGCTGGATCACCTCGGTGGTCGGCAAGGACCTGGCCGCCACCCCCAAGGCCCGGCCGAAGCCGTCGCCGTCGCGGCAGGCGCGGGACACCAAGGTCGCCGCGCCGCCGTCCGGGCCCGCGGCCGGCCTGAGCGATCTCACCGCGTACCAGGTGTCGGTGCCGGCGGTGGCCGTGGTCGCCGGTGTGGTGGGTTTCACCGCGCTGCGCCGCCGCCGTCGACGGCCCCGGGGCGGCGTGCACCGATCTCGCTGAGGCTTCACCGGTACGCCGCGAAGGCGACTCCCGCAAGACTGCTTTTCCTCCGGATCGGTGTGTATCGTCCGACGAGGTCACTACTACGGGGGAGGGTGATGACTACTCCAGGTAGCGAAACGCCGGCCTCCGACGAGCTGCTCCGGCTGGACGACGCGGCCGAGCATGTCGCCGGCATCTGCTTCAAGACCGGACCACCGCGGCGCCTCGGCGTCGAGCTGGAATGGACGACCCATCCCGCCCGCCGACCGGCGGGCCACCTGCGGGCAGCGGACCTGGGCCATGCGCTCGGGCCGTACGCGCCCACCGCGCTCGGGAACCCCGAGCCCGTGCCGCTCCCGGGCGGCGGCACGGTCACCCTCGAGCCCGGCGGCCAGGTCGAGATCTCCTCCGCCCCGGCCACCTCCCTCACCGCCCTGTACGAGGCGGTGAGCCTCGATCAGGCGTACCTCGCCGACCTGCTGGCCCGGTCCGGGATCAGCCTCGGCGGGCACGGCCTCGATCCGCACCGCAAGCCGGTGCGCATCCTCGACACCCCCCGGTACGCGGCCATGCACCGCGCGTTCGACCGGGCCGGCAGCCCCGCCGGGCGCACCATGATGTGCAGCACCGCCGGGTTGCAGGTCTGCCTCGACGCCGGCCCGCCGCACCGGGTCGCGGCGCGCTGGGCCGCCCTGCACGACCTCGGGCCGCCGCTGCTGGCCACGTTCGCGACCTCCCGTACGCACGCGGGCCGGGACACCGGCTGGGCGAGCGGACGGATGGCCGCCTGGCACGGCATCGACGCGCGGCGCAGCGGCCCCGTACCCCGCTCGGCGGATCCCGCTGCGGGCTGGGCCGCGTACGCGCTCGACGCCCCGCTGCTGTGCGTCCGCGGCGACGGCGGCGTGTGGGAGACCCCGGACGGCGTGACGTTCGCCGACTGGATCCGCGGCGCGCTGTCCCGGCCGCCCACGGTGGACGACCTCGACTACCACCTCAGCACCCTGTTCCCGCCCGTCCGGCCGCGCGGCTACCTCGAGGTGCGCTACCTCGACGCGCAGCCGGGCGGCGAGTGGATCGCGCCCCTGGCGATGCTGGCCGCGCTGTTCGCCGACGACGCGGTGACCGACGCCGCCCGTGACCTCGCCGCGCCCGCCGCCGACCGGTGGCTGGACGCGGCCCGCGACGGGCTGGCCGACCCCGTGGTGGCGGCGTGCGCGGCCGACGTGGCCGACCTCGCCTGCCGCCGGCTCGACCGCACCGGACTGCCCGGGCCCGTACGCGACACGGTCGCCGACATCGTCGACCGGAGAGTGCGCGACGCGGCCCCTCTCAGGAAGGACCTGTCCCGATGAAGGATCTGCGACTGACCGTCGCCGCCGAGATGGAGCGCGCCCGCGCCCGTACGGCCCTGCTGACCGACGCGGTGGA
Source organism: Nucisporomicrobium flavum (assembly GCF_016464385.1). Taxonomy (GTDB): domain Bacteria; phylum Actinomycetota; class Actinomycetes; order Mycobacteriales; family Micromonosporaceae; genus Actinoplanes; species Actinoplanes flavus_A. Next base: position 709,335 of record NZ_JADMLH010000002.1, read on the forward strand.
CGAGACCGATCTCGTACGCCAGCACTCCACGATCATGTCCCCGCTCGTGTGGGACCTGGCGCACGTCGGCAACCAGGAGGAACTGTGGCTCGTGCGCGACGTCGGCGGGCGGGAGCCCGTGCGCCGCGACATCGACGAGTTGTACGACGCGTTCAAGCACCCGCGGCGGGACCGTCCGGCGCTGCCGCTGCTCGGGCCGGAGGACGCCCGCGCGTACGTCGGCCAGGTGCGCGACAAGGCCCTCGACGTGCTGGACCACGTACGCCTCGACGACCGTCCCCTGCTCAACGGCGGCTTCGCGTTCGGGATGATCGTCCAGCACGAGCAGCAGCACGACGAGACGATGCTCGCCACCCACCAGCTGCGTACGGGTGCCCCCGTCCTCGACGCCCCGGCACCGCCGCCCGCGCGCGTACCGGTCGACGGCGAGGTGCTCGTCCCCGGCGGGCCGTTCACGATGGGCACCGACACCGAACCGTGGGCGCTGGACAACGAACGGCCGGCGCACACCGTGGACGTGCCCGCGTTCCTCATCGACGCGGCCCCGGTCACCAACGCCCGGTACGCCGAGTTCATCGCCGCGGGCGGGTACGACGACCCGCAGTGGTGGAGCGAACGCGGCTGGGCGCACCGGCAGGAGGCGGGCCTCACCGCGCCGATGCACTGGCAGCGGGACGGGGACGGGTGGGCGTACACGCGGTTCGGGCGCACGGAACGCGTCCACCCCGACGAGCCGGTCGTGCACGTCTGCTGGTTCGAGGCCGAGGCGTACGCCGCGTGGGCCGGAAAGCGGCTGCCCACCGAGGCGGAGTGGGAGAAGGCCGCCCGCCACGACCCGGCCACCGGGCGCTCCCGGCGCTACCCGTGGGGCGACGAGGCTCCGGAGCCCCGGCACGCCAACCTGGGCCAGCGCCACCTCGCCCCGGCAGCGGTGGGCGCGTACCCGGACGGCGCCTCGCCGCTCGGCGTCCACCAGCTCATCGGTGACGTGTGGGAGTGGACCAGCTCCGGGTTCCACGGCTATCCCGGCTTCGCCGTCTTCCCGTACGCGGAGTATTCGCAGGTCTTCTTCGGCGGTGACTACAAGGTGCTGCGCGGCGGCTCGTTCGGCACGGACGCGGCCGCGTGCCGAGGCACGTTCCGCAACTGGGACCACCCGATCCGCCGACAGATCTTCAGCGGCTTCCGCTGCGCCCGGGACGCCGTTTGATGTGCCGCCACCTGGCTTATCTCGGTGGCCCGCAACCCCTGTCCGCAGTCTTGTTCGAGCCGCCGCACGCGCTCGTACGGCAGGCGTGGGCGCCGCGGGACATGCGCGGCGGCGGCACGATCAACGCCGACGGCTTCGGCGTGGCCTGGTACCCGCCGGGACACGCCGAGCCGGTCCGCTACCGCAGCGCCGCCCCGATGTGGTCCGACGCCGCCCTTCCGGCGCTGGCGTCCGCCACCGTCGCCGGCGCTGTGCTGGCCGCCGTACGGTCCGCCACCGTCGGCATGCCGGTCACCGAGACGGCCGCCGCGCCCTTCGCGGAGGGCCCCTGGCTGTTCAGCCACAACGGGGTCGTCCGCGGCTGGCCGGAATCGGTGACCAAGGTCGCCGGCCGGCTGCCGGTCCAGGACCTGATCACGCTCGACGCCCCGACCGACGCGGCGCTGCTCTGGGCGCTGGTCCGGGACCGGCTGCGAGCCGGCACGCCGGCGGCCGAGGCGGTCACCGAGGTGCTCGCCGAGGTCGACCTCGCGGCGCCCGGCTCCCGCCTCAACCTCCTGCTGACCGACGGGCGGCAGATCGTCGCCACCACGGCCGGCCACGCGCTGTCCGTGCGGGCGGCACCGGGCGCCGTGCTCGTCAGCTCCGAGCCCCTCGACGACGACGCGGCCTGGCAGGCCGTACCGGACCGCCACCTGCTGGTGGCCACCCCGTCCACCCTGACCATCACCCCGCTAGGGAGAGCCTGATCCATGTTGGACGTTCATCTCGACGACCAGGACATCGCCCGGCACCTGCGCGCGGACGTGGCCACCGGCCTGACCGCGCCGGCCAAGTGGCTGCCGCCGAAGTGGTTCTACGACGCCCGCGGCAGCGAGCTGTTCGAGGAGATCACCCGGCTGCCCGAGTACTACCCGACCCGTACCGAGCGGGCGATCCTGGCCGGCCGCGCCGCCGACGTCGCCGCGCTCACCGACGCGAAGACGCTGGTCGAGCTCGGCTCCGGCTCGTCGGAGAAGACCCGCCTGCTGCTCGATGCGCTGCTGCGGCACGGCACGCTCGGGGCGTTCGCTCCGCTCGACGTCTCCGAGGCCGCGCTGCGCGAGGCGGTGGCCGGGCTCACCGCCGACTACCCGGACCTGGACGTCCGCGGCGTCGTCGGCGACATGACCCGCCACCTCCAGCACATCCCGGACGGCGACAACCGGGTGGTGGCCTTCCTCGGCGGCACGATCGGCAACCTCGTACCGGCGGAACGGGCGACGTTCCTGCGGGACCTGCGCGCCGTGCTCGGCGAGGGCGAATGGCTGCTGCTCGGCACCGACCTGGTCAAGGACCCGGCGATCGTGGTGCCCGCGTACGACGACGCGGCGGGGGTCACGGCCGACTTCAACCGCAACGTGCTGCGCGTGATCAACTCGCGGCTGGGCGCGGACTTCGACGTGGACGCGTACGACCACGTCGCCCTCTGGGACGCGCGCAACGAGTGGATCGAGATGCGGCTGCGCGCCCGTACGGCCCAGCGCGTCACGATCCCGGAGCTCGGGCTCACCGTCGACTACGCCGAGGGCGAGGAGATGCGTACGGAGATCTCCGCGAAGTTCCGCCGCGACGGGCTGGCGGCGGAGCTGGCGGCGGCCGGCTTCGCGCTGCGCGAGTGGTGGACGGACCCGCAGGGCTGGTTCGCCGTCTCCCTCGCTCAGGCGGTCACCGCGGGGTGAGCAGGGCCGTCACCGAGCGCGTGAGGATCTGACGGGCCGCGTCCACGTCGAGGCCCATCGCGTCGCGCAGGGTTCCCCAGGTGGGCCACATGGCGGCCGCCGTGAGCGCGTTCAGCAGGGCCTCGTCGTCGCCGATCTCGCGGGCGAAGAGGGTGCGCAGCTCGTCGCGGACCCGCTGGATGTGGGTGCGGCGGTAGCTCTGCAGGGCCGGGGAGAACGGTTCCTTGAGCGACGACGCCTTGGCGATCGGGGCGATCTGCTCCAGCATGCGGGCGCGCTGGTGGCAGTACGCCTCGATCCGCCGTTCGAGGGGCAGGTCGGTCGGGACCGGCTCGTACGTCTCGTCGCGCTGCTCGAGGATGAGCTGGCCGCTGGCGGCGAACAGCGCCTCCATGTCCGCGAAGTGGCTCCACAGCGCGCGCAGGCTGACGCCGGCCTGCTTGGCGATGCGGTCCGCGGTGGGACGCAGGTCGCCCTCGCGGATGAGGGCGACGTGCGCCTCGACGATCGCGCTGCGGGTGCGCTCCGAGCGGGCCGTACGGCCGTCGATGCGCTGGGACGGGCGGGGTGAGGCGGCCGGCATCAGTAGCTCCGGTGGTGGTGGCTCGGACGGTGGACCGGCCCGGTGGGCGGGGCCGGATGGGAGCGGGCGCGGCCGGAGCATCAGGCGCTCCGGTGGCGCTTGAGCTCCCGGCGGGCCAGCGATCGCTTGTGGACCTCGTCCGGGCCGTCCGCCAGCCGCAGGGTACGGGCCGCCGCCCACAGCCGGGCCAGCGGGGTGTCCTGGCCGACGCCCGCCGCGCCGTGGGCCTGGATGGCCTTGTCGAGGATCCACTCGGTGGTGGCCGGTACGACGATCTTGATGGCCTGGATCTCGGTGTGCGCGCCCTTGTTGCCGACGGTGTCCATCAGCCAGGCCGCCTTCAGCACCAGCAGGCGCGCCTGCTCGATGCGGACGCGCGACTCCGCGATCCACTCCTGCACCACGCCCTGCTCGGCGAGGGGTTTGCCGAAAGCCGTACGGGCCAGCGCCCGCGTGCACATCAGCTCCAGCGCCCGTTCCGCCATGCCGATGAGCCGCATGCAGTGGTGGATGCGGCCGGGGCCCAGCCGCGCCTGCGAGATCGCGAAGCCGGAGCCCTCCTCGCCGATGAGGTTGCTCACGGGTACGCGTACCCCGTCGAAGATCATCTCCGCGTGGCCACCGTGGTCGCCGTCGTCGTAGCCGAACACCGTCATGCCGCGCTTGACCGTCAGGCCCGGGGTGTCCCGGGGCACGAGGACCATGCTCTGCTGCACGTGCCGGGCGGCCTCCGGGTCGGTCTTGCCCATCACGATGAAGATCCGGCAGTCCGGGTTCATCGCGCCGGAGATGTAGAACTTGCGGCCGGTGATGACGTACTCGTCGCCGTCGCGCTCGATGCGGGTGCCGATGTTCGTCGCGTCCGACGAGGCGACCTGCGGCTCGGTCATCGCGAACGCCGAGCGGATCGTGCCGTCCAGCAGCGGCCGCAGCCAGCGTTCCCGCTGCTCGGGGCTGCCGAACTCGGCGAGGACCTCCATGTTGCCGGTGTCCGGGGCCGCGCAGTTCAGCGCCGCCGGGGCGATCGACGGGCTCCGGCCGGTCAGCTCGGCCAGCGGCGCGTACTGCAGGTTGGTCAGGCCGGCGCCGTGCTCACCCGGCAGGAACAGGTTCCACAGCCCGGCGGCCTTGGCCCGCTCCCGCAGCGGGGCCAGCGCGGGCGGCGGCGACCAGTCACCACGGTACGACCCGTGGAAGCCGTCCTCCGCGGGGTAGACGTACTCGTCCATGAAGGCGAGCAGCCGCTTGCGGTAGTCCTCGGTCTTCTCGTCGTACGCGAAGTCCATCAGTTGCCCTCCAGCGACTCGTGTCCCTGCGCGACGAGCGGTCCCACCATCGCGCCGACGGTGTCGAAGCCCTCGCCGACCGTCTGGCCCTGCACGTAGCGGTAGTGCACACCCTCGAGGATCACGGCCAGCTTGAACGCGGCGAACGCCACGTACCAGTGCAGGTCGGAGACGTCACGGCCAGACCGTTTGGCGTAGTGCTCGCCGATCTCCGCGAGGCTCGGATGCCCCGGTATGGACAACGGCGTGCGGTCCGGCAGCAGCAGTGGGCGCCCGGCGTAGACGAGCATCAGGGCGACGTCGCTGAGCGGGTCGCCGAGCGTCGACATCTCCCAGTCGAGCACGGCGTTGACCTGGAGCTCGTCGCCGATCAGGACGTTGTCGAGGCGGTAGTCGCCGTGCACGACCGAGCCGGGGCCGCCGGCCGGGATGTCGGCGGCGAGGCGTGCGTGCAGCTCCTCGATGCCCGGCACGTCCCGGCTGCGGGAGGCGTCGAGCTGCTTCTTCCAGCGGCGTACCTGGCGCTCGTTGAAGCCCTCGGGCCGGCCGAAGTCGCTCAGCCCGATCGCCGCCGGGTCCAGTGCGTGCAGGTCGGCGAGCGTGTCCACCAGCGACAGGGTGAGGCGTCGCATGGATTCCGGGCCCATGGCGTCCAGCACGGCGACGTCGCGGTAGATCGTGCCGTCGACGTGCTCCATCAGGTAGAACGGGGCGCCGATGACGTCCGGGTCGGTGCACAGGCGTACGGGCGCCGGCGCGGGAAACCCCGCCCGGGACAGCGCTTCCAGCACCCTGTGCTCGCGCGACATGTCGTGCGCGGTGGGCAGCACGTGCCCGAGCGGTGGCCGGCGCAGCACCCAGCGGTGGGTGCCGTCGCTGACCGCGTACGTGAGGTTGGAGCGCCCGCCGGCGAACATCGTGGCGCTCAGCGGCGGCGAGCCCAGATATGCCTGCAGCTTCTCGAGGTCGAGTCCGCGGGGGCCGCTCACGGCATCCCCGCCGCGTCGAAGCCGCGCTGGATCTTGTTCATGCCGCCCAGCCAGCGGTCGGTGTCGGTGGCCCGGCGCTGGTAGTACTCGGCCACCTCGGGGTGCGGCAGGATCAGGAAGCTGTTGCCGGCGAGGCCCTCGACCACCGTCTCCGCGACGTCCTCCGGCTCGAGCGCGCCCGCGGCGAGGAGCGTCTTGCTGGCGCTCCGCCCGCCGTCGATCATCATCGCCGTGTTGACACCCTGCGGGCACAGGGCCTGCACGGTGATGCCGCGGTGGGCGTACGTGGCGCGCAGCCATTCGGCGAAGCCGAGCGCGGCGTGCTTGGTGACCGAATACGGCGCGGAGCCCAGCAGGGTGAGCAGCCCCGCGGCGGAGACGGTGAACAGCAGGCGCCCGCCCTGGCCGTTCTCGTTGTCGAGCCAGCGGGGGAGCAGGGCGCGGGCCACGTACACGTGGGACATGACGTTGACCTGCCACGCCTTCTCCCAGTCGGCGTCGGGCGCGTCGGCCGAGCCCGCGGTGAGGATGCCGGCGTTGGCGCAGAAGAGGTCGCAGCCGCCCAGCTCGGCCCACGCGGTGTCGACGAGGCGGCGCACGTCCGCCTCGTTCGCGGCGTCGCCCGGGACGGCGAGGCCACCGATCTCGTCGGCAACGGCCTGCGCGGCTGCCGCGTCCAGGTCGTTCACGACGACCTGGGCTCCGTCGGCGGCGAAGCGGCGGGCCAGGGCCGCGCCGATGCCCCCGCCCGCCCCGGTGACGACGACGCGCGGGAACCGGGCCGTCACTGGACCGACCCGGTGAGCGTGACGCCGCCGTCGATGACCAGCGTCTGGCCGGTGATCCAGGCGGCGTCCGGCGAGCAGAGGAAGGCCACCGCGCCCGCCACGTCCTCCGGCACGCCGAGGCGGCGCAGCGGGTACGTGGCGGCGACCTCGTCCTCGCGTCCCTCGTACAGCGCGGTGGCGAACTTCGTCTTGACCACGGCGGGCGCGACCGCGTTGACCCGGACCGCCGGCGCCAGTTCGACGGCCAGCTCCTCGGTCAGGTGGATGAGCGCGGCCTTGGTGACGCCGTAGAACGCGATGCCGGGCGCCGGCCGCAGCCCCGAGATCGAGGAGATGTTCACGATCGACCCGCCCGCGTCGGCGAGGCCCCCGCGCAGCGCCTCCTGCACCCAGCCCAGCGTGCCGAGCACGTTGACGTCGAGCATCTTGCGCGCCGCGCCCAGGTCGAGCGTGCCGAGCGGCCCGTACGCCGGGTTGATGCCGATGTTGTTGACCAGCACCGACACCGGGCCGAACGCGCCGAGCACGGTGTCCACGACCGCCGCGCGGTGGTCGGCGTCGTCGCCCTTGCCGGGGACCGCGATGGCGACCTCCGGGCCGCCCAGGTCCTTGACCGCGGATTCGAGCGCCTGCGCGTCCCGGCCGGTGATGCAGACCTTCGCACCCTCGGCGACGAAGCGTTGCGCGATGGCGAACCCGATTCCACGGCTGGCGCCCGTCACGATCGCGACGGTGTCCGAGAGCTTCGACATCCGGGCAGAACCCCCCAAGAATGTGCATTTAGAGTGCGAAATACTAACGGGTAACTTCCCCGCCGCCAACCCTGCATCGGCCGGCGGCGGGCCGCAACCATTTCGGGTCCTTTACCGAGTCACTACGGGGCGGCGGGGATCCCGTTCGACGGCGGGACCGCCGGGGCCGCCGTGTACGGCTGCACCGCACCGTCCCCGTCGTCCGTCTCGTAGACCGTGCCGAAGTACGCCTGCTTGCCGGCCTGCACGCGGCTCATCTTCATGCCGCCGTACCCGGAATGATCGGTCTTGGAGAACCGCAGCGGGGCCATGCCGGGTCCCTGGAAGCCGCCCTTCTCCACCGCGGCGGTGAGCCCGTCGCGGGTCAGGTCCTTCCCGGCCGCCTGCAACGTCTGCACGAACAGGTACGCGACCGACATGCCGTAGACGACGTTGTTGTCGAACTCGGCGTTGCCGTTGTACTGCGAGTTGACCTTCTTGTAGAGCTGGATCCACGGGTTCGCGTCATCGGTGCTCAGCGGCAGATAGTTGTCCGAGATCAGCCCCTCGGTGAGCGGCGCCGCCGGGCCGAGCTGCTTCTTCAGCGTGGTGAGGTCCGCGCCGACCTGGGAGACGACGAACTGCGGCTTGAAGCCGATCTTCGCCGCGGTGCCGAGGCTCAGCGCGGTGAAGCCCGGCACGGTGGCGAGCATGACGACCTGGCAGCCGGCCTGCTTGAGCGCGCCCATCTGCGGGCCGACGTTGGGGTTGCTGGTGACGTACGACTGCTTGGCGGCCACCGGGCCGAGGATCTTCTCGATGCCGGCCAGCGCGTCGCGGCCGAAGTCGTCGTCCTGCCCGAGGAAGCACACCTTCTTGCCGGCCTGTGTCTGCTTGACGTGGGTCGCCAGGATCTTGCCCTCGACGGTGTAGTCGACGTTGAAGCCGAACGTGCCCGGGTACTTGTCCGGCTGGTTCCAGCTGCGGCTGCCCGAGGCCACGAAGAGGTCCGGCACCCGGTTGGTCTTCAGGAAGTCGAGCACGCCGGTGTGGGTCGGTGTGCCCAGCCCGTTGAGGATCGCGAACACCTTGTCCTGCAGAACGAGCTCGCGCACGACCTGCTGGGTGGTGGCCGGGTTGTACGTGTCGTCCATGATCTTGTAGGTGATCTTCCGGCCGTGCACGCCGCCGTTCGCGTTCACGTAGTCGAAGTACGCCTTGGACGCCGGCGCGATCTTCGAGTAACCGGCCGCGGCCGGGCCGGTGAGCGGCATGTGCGTGCCGACGACGATCTCGGTGCCGGTCACACCGGGGGTGTTCGAGCTGCTGCCGCCACCGCCGCTGTCGCTGCAGGCGGTCGCCGCGGCCACCAGGGCCAGCGCGGCGAGGGCGGTCGAAGTACGCCTCATGCCTTTCTCCTTAAGAGTTTGAGGGGATTGAGCGATGCGATGCCGCCGGGGGCGGCGAGCATGACGACGACGAGGGTCACGCCGAACAGCGCGAGGGGCAGGTTGCCCTCGAGCCGCTGCGCGTCGATGCCCTCGGTGACGGAGTGGGCCAGCGCCGGAAGCGCGACCAGCAGCACGGCGCCCCAGAACGCGCCGGCCAGGCTGCCGAGCCCGCCGATGACGATCGCCATGACGAGGAAGAGCGAGAGGGTCAGCGGGAACGCGCCGGGGGACACGCTCTGCGCGAGCACCGCGACGAGCGCCCCGCCCAGACCCGCGCAGGCCGCGCTCACCACGAAGGTCAGGACCTGGGTACGGGCGACGCCCACACCCGCGAGCCGCGCGGCGGTCTCGTCGTCGCGTACCGCCCGCATCTCCCGGCCGAAACGGCCCCGGACGAGCACGGCGAGCGCGAGCATCGTCACGAGCGCGCCGGCCCAGCACAGCCACGCCTGCCACCGCTCGACCGAGATCGTGCCGGGCGGCGGATCGAGCACCACGGACAGGCCCTGGTCGCTGTTGAACGTCTCGTCGAAGGTGCTCGTGATGGCCGGTACCACCACCGCCACCGCGAGCGTCAGCCCGGCGAGGTAGGGCCCGCGCAGCCGGGCCGCCGCGAGGCCGACGACCGCACCGACGACGGTGGTCAGCGCGATCGCGGCCAGCACGGAGACCAGCAGCGTCCACTGCCCGCGGCCGGCGAGCTTGTCCTGCAGCAGGGCTACCGTGTACGCGCCCGTCGCCATCAGCGCGCCGTGCCCGAGCGACAGCTGCCCGTTCAGCCCGGTGAGCACCGTGAGGCCGGCCGTGACACACAGGTACGCCCCGATGGTCGCCAGCTGGTAGGTCCGGAACGGCGGGAGGGCGTACGTCAGCGCCACGACGGCCACCGCGCCGCCGACCGTCCACAGCAGATAGCGCAGTCTCCAGGGGCGATCCCGGGTGACCGCGACGGCCGGACCCGCGGTGACGCGTTCGCGCACGATGCTCATACCGTCCTCGCCGCCGATCGGGAGAAGAGCCCGCCCGGGCGGCCCAGGAGCACCACGACGAGCAGGACGAGAACCGCGATCGGCGCGACCGTGGCGCCCAGATAGCCGCTCACGTACGACAGCAGCAGACCCACGATCAGCCCGCCGGCCACCGAGCCGACCGCGCTGTCCAGGCCGCCGACGACCGCAGCCGTGAACGACGAGACGAAGACGATGTCCATCGCGTTCGGGTGCAGGCCCAGCTCGGTGGGGAGCACCAGCATCCCGGCGAGCGAGCCGACCGCCGCGGCCAGCGCCCAGCCGAGCGTCAGCATGCCGCCGACGTTCACGCCGAGCAGCCGGGAGACGTCGGGTGCGAACGCCGAGGCGCGCATGCGCAGGCCGATCGCCGTACGGGTGAACAGCAGCGCGAGCAGCACCACGACGACGGCCACCGCGGCGAACACGAAAAGGTCGAACCGCGACAGCAGCGCAACCCCGCCGACCTCGAAAGCGTCGCGGCTGAACGGCGCGCCGGCCGGCCGGTACTCGTTGCCGTAGATCATGCCGAGCACGCCCTGGATGACGAGCACGAGGCCGAGCGCCACCACCACCCCGTTCAGCGGCGACGAATGGTCGACGAAGCGCATCACCACCCGCTCGGTCACCGCGCCCAGCACCAGGCCCGCGGCGATCGCCACCCCGAAGCCGAGCCAGTAGGAGCCCGTCGCGGACGAGACCGAGTAGCCGGCGTACGCGGTCGCCACCGCCATCGCGCCCTGGGCGAAGTTGACGATCCTCGTGGCCCGCCAGATCAGGACCAGCGCCAGGGCGAACGCGGCGTACACCGCACCCCGGCCCAGGCCGTCGAACGTGAGAAACACGAACCTGTCCATGGCCCTCCTCCTTTCAGAAGCCGAGGTACGCGTGGCGGAGCTCGTCGTCGATCGACGTGCCCCGGGTGACGACGCGGCCCAGCGACATGACGACGGCCTCGTCGGCGACCGCGAGAGCGCTGCGCACGTTCTGCTCGACCAGCAGCACGGTCAGCCCGCTGCGGTCGCGCAGGGTGCCCAGCAGCGTCATGATCTGCGCGGTCACCCGCGGCGCCAGGCCCAGCGACGGCTCGTCCAGCAGCAACAGCCGGGGCCGCCCGACCAGCGCCCGGCCCAGCGCGAGCATCTGTCGTTCGCCGCCGGAGAGCTGGTGACCCGGGAAGGTTCTGCGTCGGGCGAGCGGCTCGAAGAGCTCGTACACCTCGTCGAGCGCGCGTTTGGCGTCGGCGCGGTCCCGCCGCCACAGGCCGCCGAGGCGCAGGTTCTCGTCCACGGTGAGCTCGGTGACGACGCCGCGGCCCTCCGGCACGTGCGCGATGCCGCGGCGCACCATCTGCTCGACCTTCACCCCGCGCAGGTCCAGGCCGTCGAAGAGGATGCGGCCCGCGGTGGGCCGCAACAAGCCGGAGAGCGTACGCAGCAGAGTCGTCTTCCCGGCCCCGTTCGCGCCGAGCACCGCGGTGATGGACCCGGCCGCCACGTCCAGGTCGATGCCGGTGAGCACGGGCGCGGCGCCGTACCCGGCCGTCAGCCCTTCGACGTGCAGCAGCCCGCTCATGTGGCCGCGCCCAGGTACGCGTCGGCCACGGCCTCGTCCGTCCGGATCTCGTCCGGGGTGCCGTGGGCGACGGGTTTGCCGAAGTCCAGCACGAGGATCTCGTCGCACACCGCCATGACCAGATCCATGTGGTGCTCGACGAGCAGCACCGAGCAGGGCAGGCCGGTGATGAGCTCGCGCAGCTCCTCGATCTCCTCGGCGCCGAGGCCGCCCGCCGGCTCGTCCAGCAGGAGCAGCCGCGGCCGGGCCACCAGGGCGCGGGCGAGCGAGACGCGTTTGCGGACCGCGTACGGAAGTCGTCCGGGCAGGGTGCCGGCGTGCTGGGCGACGCCGCACCGGTCCAGCTCGGCCCAGGCCCGGTCGGTCGCGCCGGGCGCGGCGACCTGCACGTTCTCCAGCACGGTGAGGCTGGGGAACAGGCCGACCCCCTGCAGCGTACGGGCGATGCCGAGCCGGGTCAGGCGGTGCGGGCGCGGGCGCAGTGGCCGGCCGTCGAACGTCAGGGTGCCGCTGGTCGGGGCGACGAACCCGCACACGACGTTGAAGAGCGTGGTCTTGCCGGCGCCGTTAGGGCCGATGACGCCGACCGTACGGCCGGGCGCGACGCGCAGGGAGACGCCGTCGAGGGCGACCAGCCCGCCGAATCGGACGCTTATCTGATGGAGGGTGAGGCCGGGGCTGGCCTCGCCGGCGGGCATGGTCATCGTCACCTCGGCGATGAGGGCGGACGTGTCCTGGATGGAGCCTGCGGAGATCAAACTAATTACACTTGGAGTGTAAGTTCTTGCGGCGCGGTGTCAATGCCCAGCCAAACATCGGTGTCAACGAATTCCAGCAGCTCGTACGGCTCGGTATCCTGCCCAGGCCGATCGGCTTCACGGGGAGACAGTCATGACCGAGCACGCGCCGTACACATATCCGCAGTCGTCCTTCGTGCCCTACAGCACCGCCCGCCCGCTCCGTACGCGCGCCACCGTCGCGATCGTGGCCCTCGTCCTCGCGATGGTGGCGGCAGCCCTCACCGCGGCACTGACCTTCTTCGCTTCCAACCTCGTGGACGATGCGCGCGTCACCGGCGAAGGGCTCGGCACCGCACGAGCGGTGGAAGCCGCGACGGCTGCGGGGGCGGGCCTGCTGAGCATCACCTCGCTGCTGTTCGCGGGCATCGCCTTCATCTGCTGGCTGCACCGGGCCCGGACGAACCTCGACGCGTTCGGCGGCACGGTTCTGAGCTGGGGCGCGGGCTGGACGATCGGGGCCTGGTTCGTGCCCCTCGGCAACCTGGTCATCCCGATCCTGATGATCAACGAGGTCGACCGCGCCACCGACCACCGCGTCCAGGGCTGGGACACGCGCCGCCCCGGCCGCGCGGTGTTCGTCTGGTGGGCGGTCCTGTGGACGGCGTTCCTCATCCTCGACCGGGTGGTGGCGGTCGCCGTCCTCGGCGCGGCGGACTCGACGGGCTCGACCGCCCTGGCGGCGCTGTCGGCGGCAGTGGAAGTGGGGGCGGCGAGCGCGGCGATCGGCCTCATCCGCCGGATCACCGCCGGTCAGGAGGCCGTCCTGAGCGGCGCGGCGGGCGCTCCGGCCGAGGCGTTCGCACAGACCCCGCCGTTCACGCAGCCGGCTCCGACGTCCGCTCCCTTCTCCGCCGCGGGCGACTCGTGGGAGGAAGGCCTGGCGAGCGGCCCGATCGGGTGGGACACGCCGGGACCGGACCGGCGCTGAAACGCGTGGTGGGGGGGCCCCCCCCCCGGGGCCCCCCCCACCGAGCCGGGCGGGTAGCGC
>NZ_JADMLH010000002.1:722473-820734 GCF_016464385.1 Nucisporomicrobium flavum
GGGGGCGCGGGGGGGGGCCCCCCCGGGGGGGGGGGGGGGGGCGGGGGCGGGGGGGGGGCCCCCCCCCCCGCCCCCCCCCACCACGAAGGAAGCGCTCGTTACGGCAGGTCGGAGGGGCGCAGCACCCGGTCGATGGCGTGCGCGATCTGCTTGTTGCCCTTGTTGATGTCGTACTTCACCACGCGCGGGTCGCGGTCCGAGCGGTCCGCGTCCACCAGGCGGATGTACCGGGGGCCGTACCAGCAGCGGGTGACGTCCACAGTGACCTTGCCGCCGCCGGCCGTGGTCAGCTTCGCGCCGTCGGACTTCAGGGCCGCCTTGCGGTCGATCGTCGCGCCCGGCACCACGTGGTAGAGCAGCACCGCCTCGACCGTGTCGATGCCCAGGCCCGCGACGGCCGTGAAGGCCTGCTTCTCGCTCGGCAGCTTGCGGCTGTTCGTGATGTCGGCGACGAGCTTCTGGAAGGCCGCGTCGGTCGGCACGAACGCGGTCAGCGCCACCTTGCCGTCGGTGAGCACCTTGACCGGGCTGGCGGGCTTGGCGTCCAGCACGGCGAGCACCGCGGCGGTGAGGACGTCGAAGTCGCGGCTGTTGCGGTCGAAGCCGCTCGTGTCCTTGGTCAGGACCGCGGCCAGCGACCGCGTGCCGGTCTTGCCGGAGGCGGAGGCGCCGGCGGCGCCCACCGCGGTGACCGCCAGCACGGCAGCGGTGGCGGTGGCGGCGGTACGAGCGAGCAGTCTTGCCACGTTCATCTGCGCACATCCTTCGTCGGTGAAGTCGTGGACCCGTGATCGGCGGGGTGCCGTCACCCGGGTCTTCGCTACGACCGGCCGGGATGGATGCAGCTTTCTCCAAGCTTCTACGCGACGTTGATCGGGCGGAACTGCACGCTCACCCGCGGGCCCACCGGCTTGGCCGTCTTCGGGATCGCGTGCTCCCATGTGCGCTGGCAGGAACCGCCCATCACGATCAGATCCCCGTGGCCCTGCGGGAACCGCAGCGTCTCCGCGCCGCCCGCCCGCGGCCGGAGCATCAGGTTGCGAGGCGAGCCGAACGACACGATCGCCACCATGGTGTCCTCGCGCGACGAGCGGCCCAGGGTGTCGCCGTGCCACGCGACGCTGTCACGGCCGTCACGATACAGGCACATGCCGGCGGTCACGAACGGCTCGCCCAGCTCGGCGCGGTAGTGGGCGGACAGGGCCTCGCGCGCCTCGGTGAGCGCCGGATGCGGCAGCTGCTCGTCGCGCCCGTACCAGCGCAGCAGCCGCGGGACATCGACCACCCCGTCGTACATCTGGCGGCGCTCGGCACGCCAGTCGACCTCGGTCAGCAGCGTCCGGAAGACGTCGTCGGAGCCGTGCACCCAGCCGGGCAGCACGTCCACCCACGCGCCGGCGGTCAACCGGTGCCGGACCAGGCGGCCGGGCAGCGGATCGACGGTCGGGCCGGCCCCGCCCATGAGGTCGAGCATCGACGGCTGATAAGCACCCACGGCGGCCACTCTACGCCGGCTTTAGAACTCGTGTACGACAGCTCAGGCCGCCAACGCCCGATCGAGCTCGGGGAGGACGGACTGCAGCCATCGCAACTCGCGGGCGTGGTGCTCCAGGACATCGGCGGCCTGCGAGGGCGTCACGGGCGCGTGCTGCACACGTCCGGCCGCGAGCACCCGGCACCGCTGCAGGGCGGGAAGGACGGCCGGTGGACCGGTCAGCCCGTACGCGTCCACGAACAGCCGGAGCCGGGCCGCGATGTCCGGTACGGGATCGAATCCCGCCTCCCGTAACTGCGCGGGCGGGGCCAACGGAACGAACTCCCATGCCGCCGCAGCGAGGTCCACCACGGGGTCGACCGGGCCGGCCGCATCCCAGTCGATGAACGCCACCGGCACACCACCCTGATAGACCGTGTTCCAGGGGCCGAGATCACCGTGCGAGACGATCTCCCCGACGCGAGGCGGGCAGGGGTGGAACCGGTACCCGGTGTCGGCCGGCCGGTAACCACGCGCGGCCTCGTGAAGCTGTCGGACCAGCCCCGCGGCCGCAACCAGGGCGGCCTCGGACCGGGCGAAGGGTGGCAGCCGATGCCCACGCCCGGGCTGCCACTGCGGATCGGCCGGCACGTCTCCTTCGAGGAACGTGAGAACCTCGCGGCTCCCATCAACGCCGAGGAACCGGGGCGCACCGGCGAATCCGGCGGCCTCCAAGTGCCGTAGATACTCATGAACGGCCCCGGACCACGAACCCATCGGCCGCAGGAGTTGCCCACCGCGGCGGACGATGCCCTGCGTCATCCTTCCCGCGGGAAGCGGAGTCTCCGCATGCACCCACCAAGTATGGGCGGGTTGGGATCGACCGCGGCTCACGCGCTTGTCCGTGGCCGGACGCCGCTCTGGCGTGCCGCTATCAGGCCTGGGGGCCGAACACCTACGAGCAGACGATCCTCGCCGACGACGGAGAATCCTTCCATGATCGTGCGAAGGGGCGGGGAGGCCGACATGGCGGCGCTCGCCGGACTACGTGACATCGGCGAGGGCGGGCTCGCGGCGTTCGCCGGCTGGGTGGCGGCCCATGCGGAGACGCACCTGCCGTTCGTCGCCGAGGTCGACGGGCAGGTGATCGGTGCGGCCTGGCTGCTCGTCGCCGAACGGGTGCCCGGTGGCGCGGCGACGAGCCGCTGGTACGGCGACATCCAGTCGGTCATGGTGCGTGAGGGGCACCGCAACCGCGGCGTCGGTGCCGCGCTGATGGCGGCGATCCTGAACGAGGCGAGGGCCCGCGGGCTGGAGCATGTGACTGTCCACTCGGGGCGTCGCGCGGTGGATTTCTACCTGCGGAACGGCTTCGGTCAGCACCGCCAGATGCTGATCTGGGAGCCAGGGGAGTAGGCGCGCCCGGGTGCCGCATGCCGCGAGTCGCCGACGGGGTGATGCGGTTGTCGGCGGGTGGATCCGTACCGGAAAAGGAGAGGGACCCGCCGGAAAGCGGGTCCCTCGCGATCAGTCCTTGCCCGGTTCGGGGTGGTTGTAGGTCACGTTGGGCAGCGGGAACTGCTGGTCGTCGCCGAAGGGCGACGGGCCACCCGGCCGTTCCGCGAGCAGCTCGGCGACGTCGAGCCTGCCGTCCGGGTTGAGCGCCGGCGCGGTGGGCAGCGGGGCGCCCGACTTGCCGAGCCCGGCCGCGACGCCCGTGACGCCTTCCGACGTGCTCGGCGCCATCGACTGCCCGGATCCGCCGGTGCTGTTGCCGTGCGAGCCGTGGCCGTGCGAGCCGTGGCCGTTGGAGTCGTCCAGCTGGTCGCGCCGGAAGATCTTGCGGCCGAGCCAGACCAGCGGGTCGTAGCGGCGGTCCACCACCCGTTCCTTCATCGGGATGATGGCGTTGTCCGTGATCTTGATGTGCTCCGGGCAGACCTCGGTGCAGCACTTGGTGATGTTGCAGTAGCCGAGGCCCTGGCTGGCCTGCGCGTACTCCTTGCGGTCCGTACGGTCGTCCAGCGGGTGCATGTCCAGCTCGGCCGCGCGGATGAAGAAGCGCGGGCCGCTGAACGCCTTCTTGTTCTCCTCGTGGTCACGCACGACGTGGCAGGTGTTCTGGCAGAGGAAGCACTCGATGCACTTGCGGAACTCCTGCGAGCGCTCGACGTCCACCTGCTTCATCCGGTAGTCGCCGGGCGCGACGCCCTTCGGCGGCGCGAACGCGGGCGTCTCGCGGGCCTTCTCGTAGTTGAAGGACACGTCGGTCACCAGGTCGCGGATCACCGGGAAGGTGCGCAGCGGCGTGATGGTGACGGTCTCGTTCTCCTCGAACGTCGACATCCGCGTCATGCAGCTCAGCCGCGGCTTGCCGTTGATCTCCATCGAGCAGGAGCCGCACTTGCCGGCCTTGCAGTTCCAGCGGCACGCCAGGTCCGGCGCCTCGGTGGCCTGCAGCCGGTGGATGGCGTCGAGCACGACCTCGCCCTCGTTGACCTCCACCTGGAAGTCGCGGATCTCGCCGCCGGACGAGTCGCCCCGCCAGATCCGGAAGTGGCGCTTCATCAGTTGGCCTCCGTCGTGATCGCGTCGAACTCGGCGAGCTCCTCATCGGTCAGGTACTTGCTGAGCTCACTGCGCTTGAAGAGCCCGAGGAGCTCGTCGCGCATCTTCGGCAGCGGCTTGCGCTCCAGATGCACGTCGCCCGCCTCGTCCAGCGAGCAGACCAGGTTCACCTTGCGCCACTCCGGGCTCATCTTCGGGAAGTCCTCGCGGGTGTGACCGCCGCGGGACTCCTCGCGCTCGAGCGCGGCCTTCGCCGTGCACTCCGAGACGACGAGCATGTTGCGCAGGTCCAGGGCCAGGTGCCAGCCCGGGTTGTACTGCCGGCCGCCGGCCGCGCCGACGTTCGCCACGCGCACCTTCAGCTCCTGCAGCCGCTTCAGCGCGTCGGTCAGCTCCGCCTCGCGGCGGATGATGCCGACCAGGTCACCCATGACGGCCTGCAGGTCCTGCTGCAACGTGTACGGGTTCTCGCCGTTCTCCCGGCTCAGCGGCGCGAGCGCGGTGTCGACCGCGGCCTCCACGTCCGCGGTGGCCACCTTCGGGCGCTTGGGCAGCGCGTCGGTGTACGCGGCCGCGTGCTCACCCGCGCGCTTGCCGAACACCAGCAGGTCGGACAGCGAGTTGCCGCCCAGCCGGTTGGAGCCGTGCATGCCGCCGGACACCTCGCCGGCCGCGAACAGGCCCTCGACGTGGCCGAACGCGGCACCCGAGTCGGGGTCCACCTCGACGCCGCCCATCACGTAGTGACAGGTCGGTCCGACCTCCATCGGCTCCTTGGTGATGTCGACGTCGGCCAGCTCCTTGAACTGGTGGTACATCGACGGGAGCCGCCGGGTGATCGTCTCGGCCGGCATGCGCGTGGAGACGTCGAGGAACACGCCGCCGGACTTCGTGCCGCGGCCGGCCTTGACCTCGCTGTTGATGGCGCGGGCCACCTCGTCGCGGGGCAGCAGCTCGGGCGGGCGCCGGTTGTTGTCCGGGTCGGTGTACCAGCGGTCCGCCTCCTCCTCGGTGTCGGCGTACTGGTGCCGGAACACGTCGGGGACGTAGTCGAACATGAACCGCTTGCCGTCGGAGTTGCGCAGCACACCACCGTCGCCGCGGACCGACTCGGTGACCAGGATGCCCTTGACGGACGGCGGCCAGACCATGCCGGTCGGGTGGAACTGCAGGAACTCCATGTTGATCAGCGTCGCCCCGGCGCGCAGCGCCAGCGCGTGCCCGTCACCGGTGTACTCCCAGGAGTTGGAGGTCACCTTGTACGACCGCCCGACGCCGCCGGTGGCCAGCACGACCGCGGGCGCCTCCAGCAGGATGAACTCGCCGGTCTCGCGGTAGTAGCCGAACGCGCCGGCGATGCGGTCGCCCTCGAGCAGCAGCTCCGTGATCGTCGTCTCGGCGAACACCCGGATCCGCGAGTCGTAGCTCCCGGTCTCGGCGAAGTCCTCCTGCTGCAGCGACACGATCTTCTGCTGCAGCGTACGGATCAGCTCCAGGCCCGTACGGTCGCCGACGTGCGCGAGGCGGGGGTACTCATGGCCGCCGAAGTTGCGCTGAGAGATCTTGCCGTCCTTCGTACGGTCGAACAGCGCCCCGTACGTCTCCAGCTCCCAGATCCGCTCCGGGGCCTCCTTGGCGTGCAGCTCCGCCATCCGGAAGTTGTTCAGGAACTTGCCGCCGCGCATGGTGTCACCGAAGTGCACCATCCAGTTGTCGCGGCTGTTCACGTTGCCCATCGCCGCCGCGGCGCCGCCCTCGGCCATGACCGTGTGCGCCTTGCCGAACAGCGACTTCGAGATGATCGCGGTCTTCTTGCCGGCCAGCCGGGCCTCGATGGCGGCCCGCAGCCCGGCGCCGCCCGCGCCGATGACGACGACGTCGTAGTGGTGTCGTTCGATTCGCGTAGTCATGTGTCTGGGGGCCCTCTAGTTGATGAAGCGCAGGTCGGAGAACCAGCCGGCCGACACCGCCATGACGTAGAAGTCGGTCAGGGCGAGCGTGCCGAGGGTGATCCAGGCGAGCTGCATGTGCTTTGCGTTCAACTTCGACACGAAGACCCAGAAGCGGTAGCGCACCGGGTGCTTGGAGAAGTGCTTCAGCCGCCCGGCGACGATGTGCCGGCACGAGTGGCAGGACACCGTGTACGCCCACAGCATCACCACGTTGATCACCAGCACGATGTTGCCCAGCCCGAACCCGAACTTCTCCCCGGACTGGAACGCCACGACCGCGTCCCAGGTGTTGATCACGGAGATGATCGCGGCGGCGTAGAACGCGTACCGGTGGACGTTCTGGAAGATCAGCGGGAACCGCGTCTCACCGGTGTACTTCTTGTGCCCGTCCGGCACGGCGCAGGCCGGCGGCGACAGCCAGAAGGCGCGGTAGTACGCCTTCCGGTAGTAGTAACAGGTGAGCCGGAAGAGCAAGAGGAACGGAAGGGTCAACGCGGCTTCCGGGATGAGCCAGAAGGACGGCAGCGGCGTGCCGAACTCCGCGGACCCCTCGACGCACCGGTCGGTGAGACAGGGCGAGTAGAACGGGGTCAGATAGTGATACTGGTCGACGTAGTACCACTTGTGCATGAACACGCGGACAGTGGCGTAGATCACCCACGCACTGAGCCCTACGAAGGTCACCAGCGGCGGAATCCACCACCGGTCCGTCCGCAACGTCCTCGCCGCGATGGCGGCGCGAGCACGCCCCGCATCCGGCCTCGTTGCCGTCGTCGTCATTGACTGCTCTCCCTGACAGTGCTGTTGGACCTGCTCTGCCGGCGGGCGCCCGTGAACGTGATTGCTCCGGGGATGCGCGTCCGCAATGTGTGGCACACGTTACAACGAAGGTCAGGTCGATGCCGCGTAAGGGAAGGCTTAGGGCCTGAGGTCCGTTTCCGGGCGGTGACCGGGCCTGCTCACGGGTGTGGCCCGGCCGGTGGCCGGGCCCGGCTTCCCGGTTACAGGTCGGGTGCGGCCAGGCGGCGGAGCGGTCCGGCGCAGGCTTCCGGGGAACTGCGGGCCAGCTCGTCGGCCACGGCCCGGCCGTCGCCGGTCCGGGGAGCGACGAAGAACGCGGGGGTACGCGACTTCGCCTGCGCATCCAACCCTTCGGCATACGCGGTACGCGCATCCACCAACTCTCGCCACCCGTCGGCGGCCCGGCGGTCCCGCACCTGCGTCACGTAGATCCGAGCGGCGGCATTCTCGTCCCGTACGGCCGTTGCCCGGGCCTGCGGCGACGTGGTGGCACCGGGCGGGGTGAGCCGGTTGAGGCGCTGCTCCAGCTCCAGGCAGGCGGCGTCGCGGAGGCTGCGGTCCTCATGGGCCTCGGCGGCATCGTCGCGCAGGTCGGCGACCGTCGAGAGGACGGCGAGCCCACCGGCGCAGAACGCGATGACGAGCAGGGCGGCACCGACCGAGATCCCCGCCACCAGCCAGCGACGGCGGCGACGTTTGCGGGCGTCGGTCTCGGGCCCGGCGGGCGAGAGGCGTGCGGCGCGGGTACGGCCGGGGGTCGCCTTCCCGGCGCGGAATCTGGGGGCAGTGGTGCCGGGCGGGGTGGTGGGCTGCTCTTGCGTGCTCGTGTCAGCTCCTGCGCCGGGCGCTGCTCCTGCGTTGGCTGCTGCTCCTGCGTTGGCTGCTGCTCGTGCGCCCGGCGTTGCTCCTGTGCCAGCTGGCGAGCTGGCGCCGGGCCGCGTGCCGGCCGTGGAACCGCCGCCCCGCCGCGGGCCGGCTTTCGAGCCGGTGCTGGTGTCCGGGGCTGCGGGTGAGGTCGCCTTGGCCGGGACTCCGCCGCCGCTCGGGACCGCTCCGGCGGCAGCTGCGCCGGCCGGTGGGCCCGTCGTCGGCTCGACGGCGTCGCCGGGCCCGGCTCCCTCGGCGTCCGGGTTCCGTCCCTGCTCATGCGGCGTGTCGCTCACGGCCCCAGTGAAACACGACAGTCAATACGCCGCCGCCGGCGGCACCCGCCCGCCCCGCGCCAGGCAAGCGCCCGCCCCGCCCCCGGCAAGCGCCCGCCCCGCCTCCGGCAAGCACCCGCCATTCGCGACCCCGTTCGCGTCAGCCCGACGCGTTGCCGGTCAGGTTCCAGGACGCCAGGTGCAGCGCCGGGGCCGTGTAGCGCACGCCTGACCAGCGGTCCGGCAGGGATACCGCTTCCGCGCCCACCCCGAGGACCGCGCCCGGCCCGAGTGCCTGCGGGTACGACTGGGTGAAGCGCAGGTTGCCCACCGCCGCGGTGACCTCGCCGTTCTCGACGAGCCAGACGCCGTTGCGGGTGAGGCCGGTGATGACGAGGCTCTTCTGGTCGAGCACGCGGGTGTACCAGAGGTCCGTGATGAGCAGGCCGCGGCGCATGCCGGCGACGAGAGCGCGGGCCGAGGAGGCGGTGGGGCCGGTGCTCGGTTCCGGTACGGCGTTGGCGATCGGTCCCGCCGCGAGGTGGAGGTTCGTGGCGATGGGGCCCCAGGAGCGGGAGGCCGCGGACGCGTGGCCCGTGGACGCCGCGCCCGCCTCGGCCGCGGAGGTGCGGTCGTGGCTGGCCGCGCGCGTGACGCCGTCCTCGACGAGGAGGAGCGCGGCGCGGGGCGTGCCTTCCATGTCGAACGGCAGCGTTGCGCCCAGCGGCTCGTCGGTGATGGTGATGCTGCGGTCGAACTGCTGGGCGCCCAGCTCGGCGAAGGACTGGTGCTGGGCGTACGCCTTGCCGTTGAAGCCGAAGGTCGCCAGGTTGTCGAGCAGGTCGGCCACCGCGGTGGGTTCGAGCACGACCTCGTAACGTCCCGGCGGCAGCTCGACGGGGGATGTGGCAGCGCGCGCCTTCGCGGCGGCCTGGGCGCCCAGGGTGGCGCCGTCGAGCTCGGCCAGGCGTCCCGCGGCGCGCCGGGCTACGCCGTCCGCCCCGGCGAGGCGGGCGATGCCGTCCATGGCGGCCTCGGCGGAGCGGCCGTGCACAGTGTGGCCGGCGGTGTTGGCGAAGGCGCCGGACGCGTACGCGGTGCGGCAGAATCCCGCGGTCTCCAGCCCTTCGGCGGCTTGCACGAAGTCGCGGACCCGGTTCGCTCGTTCCCGCGGTCCCGCCGCCGCGGTGGCTTCGTCGTACCCGGCGTCGGCCGGAAGCGGGGTGGGCGGGGTGAGGCCGGGCCACGTCGGGTCGGGCGGGGACAGCCGGGCCGCGGCGACCGTACGCTCGACCAGCGACCGCAGCCCGTCGGCGTCGGTGACGGTGGTGGAACCGGATGCCGTACGGCCGTCGAGGTGCAGGCGAAGGCTGACGGTCGTGGTGGCGTCGGCGACGTTCTGGTGGATCGCGGAGTTGGCGAACCGGGTCAGCGCCTCGGCCGAGTGCGCGGCGACGACTTCCGCCTCGGCGCCGGCCCCGGCGAGGCTCCGGGTCAGCTCCACGACCCGGCCGGCCAGGTCCACTTCGGACGTCATTGGCGTGCTCATCCCCGGACCCCCACCCGTACGTTCGTGAACCGTGCCGGCGCCGCGGGATGCCCGGTGTGGCCCACCTGGCCGGGCTGCCCCTTGCCGCAGTTGGGCGTGCCCCACGCGACCGTCTCCGAGGAGAGCATGTCCATCGACTGCCAGAACTTGGGCCCGATCCCCGTGTACGTCGGGTTGCGCAGCATCCGGCCGCGCTTGCCGTTCTTCACCTCGTACCCGATCTCGCAGCCGAATTGGAAGTTGAGCCGCCGGTCGTCGATGGACCAGGAGCGGTTGATGTCCATGAGGACGCCGTCGTCGGTGGCCGCGATGATCTCGTCGAGGGTGTGCGGCCCCGGCTCGAGGCCGACGTTGGTCATGCGCACCATCGGCAGCCGTGCCCAGCCGTCCGAGCGCACGCTGCCCGCATAGTCGAGGCCGGCCATCGCTGCCGAGTCGCGCCCGGCGAGCACGCCGACCCAGATGCCGTTGCGTACGGCGTCGCGCGGGGTCGCGGGCGAGCCCTCGTCGTCGTAGCCGAAGCTGCCCAGCGCGCCCGGGATCGTCGGGTCGATGGTGATGTTCATGAGCTCGGAGCCGTAGCGCAGCGTGCCGAGCCGGCTGAGGTCGAGCCAGGACGTGCCCGCGAACGCCGCCTCCCAGCCGAGAATGCGGTCGAGCTCGATCGCGTGGCCGACGGACTCGTGGATCTGCAGGGCGAGCTGCTCGCCGCCGAGGATCAGCGTGGTCTCACCGGAGGGGCACAGCGGCGCCGTCAGCAACGCCCGCGCCTCATCGGCCATCCGAGCGGCGTTGTCGGTCAGCGCCAGCTCGTCGACGAGCTCCCAGCCGCGCGTGCCGTACTGCCCGCGGTGCGACGGCCACGAGCGGCGCTGGATCTCGCCGTCGCCGTACGCGCTCGCGGTGATGCCGGCGCCGCACTCGCGGATGTGCTGGTCGATGCGGTGGCCGTCGCTGGACACGAACCACTTGCGGGTGTCCCAGATCTGGTAGATGCCCTCGGCGAGGTCCGCACCGGCGTCGCGGGCCGCGGCCGTCGCCGCGACCAGCAGATCGCCTTTCGTGGACAGCGGCACGGACAGCGGGTCGATCTCGCACGGGCTGGCCCAGCTGGCCGTCCCGGCGCCGGCCGGGACCAGGTCGATCGCCGGCCCGGGCACGAGAGCGCTGGCGGCGGCGATCTCGGCGGCCCGGCGCCCGGCCGCGCGGGCGGCGGCGTCGGACAGATCGGGTACGGCGTAGAAGCCCCAGCTGGAGCCGACCAGGGCCCGCACCCCCAGCCCGGCGCTCTCGTCGGAGCTGAGGTCCTCGACCTCGCCGTCCCGGGCGCTCATGGTCTCGGTGCGGCGCAGCATGACCCGGGCGTCGGCATAGCGGGCGCCCGCGTCGAGGGCTGCCTGGACCGCCGCACCGGCCTCGTCGAAGTGATCCACGCTCATGAACCAGACCCTAGGGGACGGGTACGACAAAGAAGGGCCCATCTCCCCGCGCGGGGAACCCCGGAAACGGTTCGTGGCTCGCGGCGGTGTGGTTCACCTGGGAGGCAGCAGCTCCGCGGTGGCGATCGCGGCCCTGACCGGCTCTTCCAGGTGAAGAACCTCGCCCCACGGCGTAACCGAGTGCTCGGCGTAATGCTGGCCCTTGAGCCGGTAGAGGTGCAGAGCGCCGGTTTCCTGCTCGACCAGCAGATACCAGGGGATCCCCGCTGCGGCGTAGTAGTGCATCTTCAGCACCTTGTCGGCGGAGGCGTTCGACGGCGAGACGATCTCGCACACGAGCAGCACGGCCTCCGCGTCAACGACGAGCTGATCGAAATCGATCGGTCTCGTGATGACGAGGTCGGGGATCGGGATGCGTCCGTGCTGAAGTCGCACATTCACGGCCTCCAGCACGAAGAGCCCTGCTTCGCGGGCCGCTCGCCTCAGCGCGAACGTCAGCTCAGAGGAGATGTGCTGGTGGCGGGGGGTGGGGGCGGGCGTCACGTACAGGCTCCCGTCGAAGAGTTCGACGCGCTCGCGAGTCTCACCGAGCGCGAAGAAGCGCTCCTCGGTCATCGGCAGTCCATCGCCGAAGATGGCGGACGTCATGAGCGCGATTCTTCCACGTGCCTGAGCTGACTGGCCACGTCAGAGGTTGAGGCCGGTGACGCGGACCAGTTGCATCACCGACTGCTCCACGTACCCCTGTGCCGTCAGCATGTTGCTGTGCAGCAGCCCTCGGTCCGGTTCCGCCACCAGATAGCAGGGAATTCCGGCCTGCGCGTACGCGTGCATCTTCAGCGTCCAGTCCACCGTCGCGCTCGCTGCCGACGTGATCTCGCAGACCAGGCGGACCGACTGCGCCTCCACCAGCGGGATGTCGGGGTCGATCGCGCCCGCGATGATGAGGTCCGGCACCGCGATGCGGCCCGGTGCGAGGCGGACCGGGACGCCGGTGATGACGTTCAGGTCGGAGCGGCCCGCGCGCAGCGCGTTGGCCAGCGCGTTGAGGATCATCTGGTGGCGGGGGGTGTCGCGGGGGCAGGTGAGGACGTTGCCGTCCCAGAGTTCGGAGATGGCCGAGGTCTCGCCGAGCCGGAGGTAGTCGACCTCGGTGGTCGGCAGGGCTTCCATGGGCAGGCTGCGGCCGATCAGCGCTGACGTCATGCACACTCCCCGATTACGAACTGCACTTCTTCTGACAGACCCCCGGAGGGGGAGATCAACAGAGCCCTCGGGTACGGCGGCGCCGCGGCGTGGTGTTCGTACACGTCCGGGTTGTCGGCCTGGCTGCCCAGATAGCGTTCCGCGAACGGCGGCGCCAGGAGCGTCCAGTCGGTGATCGGGTCCCGCGCGACGCCGCAGCGGAAGATGTCCGCGCGCCGTTGCACCGCGAGGGCCGCGAGCCATCCGCCGAGGCCGGTGCCGCGGACCGCCACCCGGTCCAGGTCCAGGTCGGGGTGTTTGCCGGTGAGGGCGTGCAGGGCGTCGACCTGGTCGGTCAGGCTGACGTCGGCGAGCCTGCGGTACACCGCCTTCTCGAAGCTGGGCGCCACTCCGGGCGTACCCCTGGTGTCGACGCTGACCACCGCGAAGCCGGCGTCCGCCCACCATTGCCTTTCCTGCCACCGGGCCGCGTCCTGCACCACCTGCTGATGTCCGGGACCGTCGCCGAACTCCACCAGCACCGGAAGGCGCGTGCCCGTGACGTGACCGTCGGGGTAGAGGACCGCGGCCGGCAGCCGGCGGTCGGTCACCCTTTCAAAAACCGGGTTCGGAGCGTACGGGAGCAGCGCCGCGTCCGACGGCAACGGGACTGCGGCGGTGCCCCGGTGCACCGTCGAGTCGATGACGAGGACGTCGCCGCCCACCTCGGCGGTGTGCCAGCCCGGCTGGTCGGTGAGCGGCCGGGCCTTCCCGCCGCCGCTGCCCAGCGCTGTGCGCACGGCGTACACGTGTTGTTCCGAAGGTTCTCCCTCGGTGCCCTCGACGATCAGTTCCTGGGTGTCGGCGAGCACGCCCACCACGCGGCGCACGTAGAGGCCGGGCGGGGTGAGCAGGCTGCCGTCGGCGAACAGGCAGCGGGCGTCGAATCCGTCGTGGGCGAGTTCGCCGCCGACGAGGACGCGGCTGTCCGGCAGCAGCAACGGGGTGCCCGGCACCGGCTCCACCCAGCGCGCGTCCGCGAGTTCCGCGTGCACCTGGGTCTCTCCCGTACGCGGGTCGACCGACAGCACCAGCCCGTGCTGCTGGCTGCGGCGGAGCACCGCGATGAGGGCGTTCCCGGCGCCGGTCCAGCGCACGTCGACCAGGTACGGGTACGTCTCCCGGTCCCAGTGCACGTCGACCCAGCCGCCGTACAGGTCGAGCAGGTGCAGGCTGATCGACCCGGCGCTGCGTACGGCGAGGATCTGGGTGCCGTCGGGTGACCACCACCATCCGCGGGTGCGCCCGAACTCGGCCGCCACCGGTTCCGGCACGCCCCAGGACACGCCGGTGCCCGGCTCCCCGGCGAGCAACTGGTCGGTGCCGCCCTCGTCGATGACCCGCAGGGTGCCGTCCGGTGTGGTGTAGCCGACGGCGCGCCCGGTCGGGTCCGGCCGTGGCTCGACGACGGTTGCCGCCGCGGACAGTGCCGGGCCGGAGCTGCACAGCCGTCCGTCACGGGCCCACGTGAGGACGCTCAGGTCGGACGAACCGGCGTACGAGCTGATCGGCCCGTCCGCCACCTTGGTCACCGTTCCGGACGCCACCGCGAGGACCCACAGCGCCGCCGCGGGGTCGTACGGCCCCGCGGAGCGCAGGAACGCCACTCGGGCGCCGTCCCCGCCGACCGTCACGGCGTGGGGTGCGCCGAAGCGGAACCGGCCGGTCCGACCGGCGAGTTCGGGATACTCCACGCCGACCAGCATCGCTGATGGGAGCCCCTCCGCGCGGGTCAAACAGCAGACGAACCGGCGCGGCGGGGCGCGCGTAAAGTGGCGCGGGTGACGAACGCCCTGCCCGCACGCCGCCTCATGCTCGTGCACGCCCACCCCGACGACGAGGTCACCGGCACCGGTGCCACCATGGCCCGCTATGCCGCCGAGGGCGCCCACGTGACGCTGGTGACCTGCACGCTGGGCGAGGAGGGTGAGATCCACGTGCCGGCGCTGGCGCAGCTGGAGGCCCGCCAGGCCGACCAGCTCGGCGGCTGGCGCATCGGCGAGCTCGAGCGCGCCTGCGCGGCGCTGGGCGTCACCGACCACCGCTTCCTCGGCGGTGCGGGACGCTACCGCGACTCCGGGATGATGGGGCTGGAGACCAACAACCATCCGCGCGCGTTCTGGCAGGCCGACCTCGAGGAAGCCGCCAAGCTCTGCCTGGAGGTCATGCGTGAGGTGCGCCCCCAGGTGCTGATCACGTACGACGAGAACGGCTTCTACGGCCATCCCGACCACATCCAGGCCCACCGGGTGGCGATGCGCGCGGCGGAGCTGGCCGAGGCCGAGGGCTTCGGGCCCGAGAAGATCTACTGGACCGCCATGCCACGCAGCGTGCTCGAGGGCGGCATGGAGGCGTTCCGTGGCATGGACGACAACCCGTTCGCCGACGTGGAGAACGTCGACGAGCTGCCGTTCGGCCATCCCGACGACGAGATCGCGGCCCGCATCGACGGCACCGACTTCTACGAGCAGAAGGTCGCGGCCATGCGCGCCCACGCCACGCAGATCCCGGACAACTCCTGGCTGTACGGCATCGCCGGCGACTTCGGCGGCGAGTTCATGGGCGTCGAGTACTTCACGCTGGTCAAGGGGGAGCGCGGCGAGGTCAGCGGTCCGCACAAGTGGGAGAGCGACTTGTTCAGCAACGTGGTCGGGCGATGACGCTGGAAGCGCCCGCTCCCGCGCCGCCCACCGACGGGCCGGCGCCGCAGCGTACGGGCCTGGAGCGGCTCATCAAGATCGGCGGCGTGACGGTCTCGGTGCTGGCCACGGTCCTGTCCGCGGTGCTGGAGTTGTTCCTCGCCCCGCTGCGGGCGGGCGGCGTGCTGCTCGGGCTGGCGGTCGTCGTCGCGGTGGCCGGCAACTACGCGATCGCGTGGTTCGCCCTGACCACCGTGGGGCGGCGCTGGGCGCTGGCCCTCCCGTGGGCGATCTGGACCGCGATCATGTTCTTCGCGGCCGGCACCCGTACGGCCGAGGGCGACTTCCTGATCGCCGGCGACAACTGGATCGCGCTCGTGATGATCTTGGCTGGCAGCCTGACCTTCGCCGTCTTCACCTACCGGGCGATCCTCCGCGGGCCAACCGTCACAAAGTCATGACATCGGGTCGTGGCGTTTGTCGCCGCTGATCGTGGGGTTGCAGACTGGCGCGGAGTCCGCCGCCGCCGTCGAAGGGGACCCCGTTGACCTCCGTCTCCGAAGACATCCCTCAGCCCACCGCCCCGGCCGGCGCCCCGGCTCCCGAGGCTGGTGAGCCCGGTCGCGTCAACCGCACCCGGATCGTCGTCGTCGCCACGGTGGCGACCGTCCTGATCGCTGCGGCCGGCGTGGCCGCGTGGGCCTACGGCGGCGATGTCCCCCGCGGGACCAAACTCCTCGGCCTCGACCTCGGCGGCAAGTCACGCACCGAGGCCGAGCGCGCGGTGACCGACACGTTCGGCCCGCGCACCGACGACCCGGTGACCGTCGACCTCGACGGCAAGACCCTGCGGATCGCGCCCGCGGAGATCGGGCTGCGACTCAACGTCGAGCTCACCGTCGGCAAGGCGATGCACGGCAGCCCGAGGCCGTTCGGCGAGCGTGCCGTGCCCCCGGTCATCCAGGTCGACCAGGCGAGGCTCGAGGCCGCGCTGCGCCGCCAGGTGGACCCGAAGAAGCTCACCCTGAAGAAGCCCGGGATCGCCTATGCGGGGCTCACGCCGAAGCCGACGTACCCGGCGGCCGGCCGCGGCCTGGACCCGGCGGCGGCCGCGGCCGAGGTCCGCAAGGCCTGGCTCGTCGGTGGCACCGCGCGCGTGCCGCTGGTCGAGAAGCCGCCCGCGACCAGCCGCGAGCAGGTCGACGCCATGGTGGCCGAGCTCGCGGTGCCCTCGGTGGCCGCGCCCGTCACTGTCGAGGTCGCGGGCAAGTCGTTGATGCTGTCCCGGGCGGCGCTGGCCAAGGGGGTCGTGTTCCGCTCGGACGACAACGGACTGCTCACGCCCGCGATCGACGGTGCGAAGCTGCACGCCGCGGCCGCCAAGGCCTTCGCCGCGGTGGAGAAGGAGCCGAAGCCGGCGCGCGTCGTCCTCAAGGGCGGCAAGCCGTCGATCGTGCCGGGCGCCGCCGGTGACGTGGTCGACCTCGACGCGCTCGGCACGGCGCTGCTCGGCGTGCTGCGCAATCCCGCCCCGCGAACGGTCGAAGCGTCCCTCGCGCGGCAGGAGCCCGACGTCACCGCCGCGGACATCGCGAAGCTCGGTGTGAAGCAGAAGGTCTCCACCTTCACCACGTACTTCACCGGCGGGGCGAGCTCGCCGCGCAGCCAGAACATCATGACGATCGCGCGTCACGTCGACGGTGCCATCGTGCGGCCCGGCGAGACGTTCTCGCTCAACGCGCACACCGGCGAGCGCGACTACGCCTCCGGCTATCAGGACGCGCCCGTCATCGTCGGCGGCAAGCTCGAGCCCGGGGTCGGCGGCGGCGCGTCGCAGTTCACCACCACGCTGTTCAACGCGGCGTACTACGCGGGGCTGGAGGACGTCGAGCACAAGCCGCACTCGTTCTACTTCTCGCGCTATCCGGCGGTGATCGAGTCGACGATCTTCTACCCGACGCTCGACCTCAAGTTCAAGAACACCACGCCGTACGGGATCCTCATCGACACCTCGTACACGAGCAGGTCGGTGACCGTGTCGATGTGGAGCACCAAGGTCTACGACAGCGTCAAGACCGTACGCAGCCCGCGCCGCAACCTCACGTCGCCGCCGACCGTCTACCGCGAGCCCGGCCCGAGGTGCATCTCCAGCAGCGGACTCCCAGGCTTCACTCAGGATGCGTGGCGCATCATCCGCAAGGATGGAAAAGAGGTCGAGCGCGAGAAGTTCACCTGGCGCTACGATCCCGAACCACGATTCATCTGCGGCGAGAAGCCGTAAGTCCGCACGGAGGACGGCATGAGGCAGCGTTGGGTGAGGATCGCGGTGCTGGCCGCGGCGCTGTTCGCGATCAATGTGGTGGCGCGCCTGGTGACGCGCCTGAGCTTCCCTGACAACGACACGGCCGGCAACAGGGTCAGCATCATCATGTTCGCCGTGATCGGCCTGGTGCTGGCGGGCGTCACGTTCGTCCGCTGCCAGCGGGTCCCACCCAGCGTCTGGCTGCCCGACCTGGCAGCCGCGGCGGCCGGCGGCATGCTGCTCACCATCCTGGTGGGCCCGTTCGTCAGCGGCGACTACCCGTTCTCGGGCGGCGCGGGCAACTTCTTCTCGCAGATCTGGCTGTACGGCGGCTTCGCCATCGTCGGCACCCTGCTCGGCTACTGGCTCGCCACGATGCTCGGCCGCGACTACCGCTCGAAGTCGCTCAAGGCATTCGCGACCGCAAAGGTGACCCGCCCACGCCGCGTCGTCCGCCGCTGAGCGGAGGCGCCGGGCCGGGCAGGCCGGGCCAGGGCCGCCTCGGGCCGGGCCCGCCTCGGCTCGGCCGGGCCCGCCTCGGCTCGGCCGGGCCCGCCTCGGCTCGGCCGGGCCCGCCTCGGCTCGGCCGGGCCCGCCTCGGCTCGGCCGGGCCCGCCTCGGCTCGGCCGGGCCCGCCTAGGGCCAAGGCTGCCTGCCGCTTGGTCTGCGTTGCGCCGGCCTGGCGCTTGGTCTGCCCTGTGTCGGCTCAGCGCTTGGCCCGCCCTACGCCCTGACGGTCCCTGCCCTCGGCTCGGCTCGGCGGCGGACGCTGAGCCGGTTCCCGAACGGGCAGATTCGCCGAGACGGCTCCTACCCCGGCGCTACGGGCCGCATCATCGGAGCGTGCGGGTTTCCGGAGCGTTGTCCCTGGCCGGGTGGTTCTTGGTCACGGCCGTGATCCCGCTCGGCCTGGCCGCCTCCGCCCGGCCGGTCGAGGAGGCCCGCTTCGGCGGCCCGGAGATGACCTGGTGGATCGTCGCCGCGGCCGCCCTGCCGGCCGCTATCGCCGCCGCCCGCCCCCCGCGTCCTTTCGTCGCTGCCAGCCTCACGCGGCGCTCCGCCGTTGCGCTTCCCCCACGGCGTTCCGTCGCTGCTCGTCTCGCCCGGCGTTCCGGCGCTGCGCCAGCCCTCCAGTCTCCCGTCGCCGCCGATCTCCGGCCACCTTCCGGCGAAGCACCGCGTTCCGGCGCAGGGCCGTCTTCCGGCGCGGCGCCACTGATCGGCGCGGCGTCGGCGATCGGGGCCGGGCTGGCGGTTGCCGCGGTTTACGTCGCCGCGACGGTGGCCGGGTACCTCCTCGTCTTTCCGATGGAGGCGCATCCCGTCCACGCCGGGGTGCTGCTCGCCGTCCTGCCCGCGCTGGCAGGCGCGACCGCAGGCCACCTGATCGGCCGCAGATCCCGGAGCCGGCCGGGGTTCGGATCGGTGAAGGCCGCCATGACCGGCGCCGCGCTCGCCCTGTTCGGTGCTCTTCTCCTGCCGGGCACGGTGGCGGACGCAGCGCAGTTCAGCGCCGTCGAAGAGTCCGGGCCGGATCTGTACACGCTGGGCCCGGGGCAGATCGCGGTACCTGCGGCGGGCCGCTACACCTTGCTGGGCGACGGCGATCCGCCCCCGGACCCCGGCTGCCGGCTCATCCGGGCGGGGGCCGCCGACGTACGGGCCGAGCCCCTCACCGTGCAACCGGAGGAGGCCGGCTACGACGCCACCGCGGGCTTCAGGACGATCGCGGACGTCGATGTGGCGGTCGCCGGCATCTACGGTCTCACCTGCTCGTCCCCTGGGGACGGCACGGGCTACCGGCTGGTGCGGCGGCAGTCGATCAGCCCGGTCGCCGATTCGCTCATGCGCTGGCCACTGTCACTGATCATGCTGCTGGGCGCGCTGCCCGGCCTCGTCCTTGTGGCCGGGGCCGCGGGTGGGAGCCGGTCCGAGTGAGTCACCCCATGCCGGCGGTACAGGTGCGGTAGCCGCCGTCGAGGTTGCGGACGCCGCGGCCGAGGCCGGACAGCAGGGCGGCGGCGGTGTGGCCGCGCTGGCCGACCTGGCAGTAGACGATCAGCTCCCCGCCGGGCAGGGTGCCCAGCCGGGCGCGGAGGTCGTCGACCGGCACGTTGAGCGAGCCGGGGATGTGCCCGGCGGCGTGTTCGGCCGGCGTGCGTACGTCGACCAGGGTGGCACCCGCGGCGACCGCCTCGGCCAGCTCGTGCCATTGGATGCTGCGTTCGGTGCCGGACAGCTGGTTCTCGGCGATGTAACCGAGCATGTTGACCGGATCCTTGGCCGAGCCGTACGCCGGCGCGTACGCCAGTTCCAGGTCGGCGAGGGTGTCGGCGGTCAGGCCGGCGCGCATGGCGGTGGCGATGACGTCGATGCGTTTGTCGACGCCGGTGCCGCCGACCGCCTGCGCGCCGAGGATCGTGCCGTCGGCGGGGTCGTACAGCAGCTTGAGCGACATGGGTTCGGCGCCGGGGTAGTAGCCGGCGTGCGAAGCCGGATGGGTGTGGATGGCCCGGTGGTCGCGGCCGGTGGCGCGCAGGCGCTTCTCGTTGGCGCCGGTGACCGCCACGGTGAGGTCGAAGACCTGCACGATGGCGGTGCCGAGGCGTCCGCCGAGGGTGACGGGCCGTCCGGCGACCGCGTCGGCGACCAGGCGGCCCTGCCGGTTGGCGGTGTTGGCGAGGGGGATCAGCGCCGTCCCGCCGGCTACGAAGTCGGTCTTCTCGACCGCATCGCCGACGGCGTGAATGCGGGGGTCGCTGGTACGCATGGCCTCGTCGACGAGGATGCCTCCGTGCGGGCCGAGGGCCAGACCGGCGTCGTGGGCCAGGCCGGTCTCCGGGCGTACGCCGATGGCCAGCAGCACCACGTCGGCGTCCAGCAGGCTGCCGTCGGTGAGTTCGACGGCGTCGGGCAGCACCTTGGCCAGGCCCGCGCCGAGGCGCAGGCCGACCCCGTGCCGGCGCAGCCCGGCGTGCACGGCGGCGGCCATCTCCGGGTCGAGCGGTGCCAGGACCTGGGTGCCCAGTTCGACCACGGTCACCGCCAGTCCGCGATGGGACAGGTTCTCGGCTGCTTCGAGGCCGATGAAGCCGCCGCCCACGACGACGGCGGTGCGAGCGCCGGCGTGCAGGGCTGCGACCATCCGGTCCGCGTCGGCGACGGTACGCAGCACGAGCGCACGGTCCACGCCGGGCAGATCCGGCACGATGGGCGCCGCGCCGGGGCTGAGGACGAGCCGGTCGTAGGGCTCCTCGTACTCACGGCCGCTGTCGAGTTCGCGTACCCGTACGCTGCGGCTCTTCCGGTCTATGGCGAGCACCTCCGTGCGCACCCGGACGTCGAGGTCGAAGCGGGCCCGGAGGCTCTGCGGCGTCTGCAGCAGCAGCGCCTCCCGATCGCCGATCACTCCGCCGACGTGATACGGCAGCCCGCAGTTGGCGTACGACACGTGCTCGCCACGCTCGAACACCACGATCTCGGCGTCCGGCAGCAACCGGCGCAACCGGGTCGCCGCGGACATCCCGCCGGCCACTCCACCCACCACGATCATTTTCACGAATCAAAGATACCCCCGGGGGTATGTGCGCAGCAGGGCCGAAGGTCACATCAGCACCTGGATGGCGACGAAGCCTGCGACCGCGAAGACCAGCCACGCGAAGGCGCGTTGCAGGCGCCGGGTGGGCAGGCGGCCCGCGATCCGGCCGGCCACCAGGGAGCCGGCGACGGCGGCGACGGTGAACGCCGCGGCGACGCGGTAGTCCACGGCCGCATCGCCGGCGTGCGCGATGAAGCCGGCTGCGGAGTTGACCACGATGATGACCAGGGAGGTGGCCACCGCGGCGGGCATGGTCAGACCGAGCAGCAGGACGAGGGCGGGGATGATGAGGAAGCCGCCGCCGACGCCGAACAGGCCGGTGAGGAAGCCGACGGCCAGTCCGGCGGCGATGGACTTGGGCAGGCAGCCGCGCCAGTTGACGCCGCCGCCGGGCAGGGCGCAGTCGCCGCCGGAGTCGTCGGTGCCGATCAGCATCCGCCAGCCGGCGACCACCATGAGGGCGGCGAACCCGGCCAGGACCAGGCGGGGGTCGAGGAGCCGGTTGACGGCGGCGCCGGCGAAGGCCGCGGCGGCGCCGGTACCCCCGACGATCCCGGCGATCCGCCATCGCACCAGCCCGGCCCGCAGCCGGGGGATCAGCGCGGTGGCCGACGAGATGCCGACCACCAGCAGTGAGGTGGGTACGGCCGCGGCCAGCGTGAGGCCGGCGCCGTAGACGAGCGCGGGAACGGCGAGGATCGAGCCGCCGCCGCCGAGCAGGCCGAGCAGAATTCCGATGAGCGCGCCGAACCCGATCGCGGCGATCATGTCG
The DNA here is from genome assembly GCF_016464385.1 of Nucisporomicrobium flavum. GTDB lineage: Bacteria > Actinomycetota > Actinomycetes > Mycobacteriales > Micromonosporaceae > Actinoplanes > Actinoplanes flavus_A. Next base: position 743,955 of record NZ_JADMLH010000002.1, read on the forward strand.
GGCTCCGGGTGGGCCGGGGCATGACGTCTACGGCCGGTCGCCGGTCAGGGCGGTGACCACCCGGTCGAGGTCGGTGCGCGGGCCCCGGTTGTACGGCAGCTTGGCCAGCATCATGCCCATCGCACAGGTATTGGTCAGCGCGGCGACCGCCAGGCCCGCGCCGACGAACGCGGCCACCCACTTCGCCGGCTCGACCAGCGTGCTGGCGAGCACGGCGAGCAGCGCGATGCTGCCCGCGACCAGGCGGACCTGCCGTTCCAGCTCCCAGCGCGGGGTGCCGGTGACGACCGGGGCGTGGGCGGCCTGCCAGGCCGCGATGCCGCCGGTGAGCACCCGCAGGTTGGGCAGACCCGCGATGGTGAGAGCCTGCGCGGCGCGTTGCCCGGAGCGGCAGACCAGCACGACGTGCTCGTCGAAGTGGTCACGGAGCTCGTCGCGGTGCTCGCGCAGCAGGTCCAGGGGGACGTTGTAGGAGCCGGGGATGTGGGCGGTCTCGAACTCGGCAGGGGTGCGTACGTCGATCAGCCGGGGTGCGTGGCCGGTGGCGAGCAGGTGCTGCAGGGCGGGGATGTCGAGGGTGGTCATGTAGTTGCTCTCCCGGATCAGTTGTCGCCGACGATGGGCAGGCCGGCGCCGGCGGCTTCCGCGTACGCGTCGTCGATGTGCACGACCTCCCGGCCGGCGCGCTGGAGCAGGCTGGTGGCGGCCGCGGCGCGGTAGCCGGAGCCGCAGTGCACCCACACCGTGCCGGCAGGTACGTCGGCGAGCCGGGCGGGCAGGTCGGGCAGCGGGATGTGGACGGCGCCGTCGACGTGGCCCGAGCGCCATTCGTTGCCCATCCGTACGTCGAGCAGCACGTCGGCACCCGGCAGCCCGTGGGGCGGGGTGCCGGCGCGGGCCGCTGCCAGGTCGGCGAAGGTGGCCGTGATCAGGTGGCCGAGGGCGCCGTCGTCGCCGCCGGCCCACTGCTCCGGGCTGCCGGCGGCCGCTGCGGCGGGCCGGTCGATGCCGATGCGGGCCAGTTCCCGCTGCGCGTCGGCCACCTGCTGCTCGCTGTCGCCGAGGAGGGTGATCGGCGCGCCCCACGGGGCCATCCAGCCCAGCCAGGTGGACATGGGGCCGTCCAGGCCGAAGCTCAGCGTCCCGGTCAGGTGCCGGTGTGCGTACGCCTTCCGTGAGCGAAGGTCGACCACCCACTCGCCGTCCGCGATCCGCCGGGCGAGCTGGGCCGGGTCGGCGACGGCGACCGGGGTCAGGTCGATCAGGCCGGCGCCGGCGGCGTTGCGGGCGCCCATGTGCGCGTAGTACGCCGGGTACGCGTCCAGCCCCGCGAGCGTCTGCTCGACGAAGTCGTCGGACTCCAGGCGCAGCGCCGGGTTGGCGCTGCGTTCCCGGCCGATGGTCGACTCCGGCGCGTCGGACTGGGTCGCGGAGCAGAAACTGCCGAAGCCGTGGGTGGGCCACACCTGCGCGCCGTCGGGCAGCAGGTCCGCCAGCCGCCGCACCGACGCGTGCTGATGCTCGGCGAGCGTGTGGGCGTGCTGCTTCCCGAGCAGGTCGGTGCGCCCGGTGGTGCCGAACAGCAGCGAACCGCCGGTGAACACACCGGCCGGGCCGTCGTCGCCGTCGAGCACGTACGACAGATGGTGGAAGGTGTGCCCGGGCGTGGCCACGACCCGCAGCCGCATCCGCGGCGACACGGTGATCTCGTCGCCGTCGGTCACCGGCCGCCGATCGAAGCGGACCTCGTCGTCCGCGGCGACCAGGTACGCGGCGCCGGTCAGCTTCGCCAGCGCGAGGCCGCCGGAGACGTAGTCGTTGTGCAGGTGGGTCTCGGCGACGTGGGTGATACGTACGCCGAGCCGGCCGGCCAGGGCCAGCATCCGGTCGATGTCACGCTGCGGATCGACCGCGATCGCGACCTGCCCGTCGTGGGCCAGGTAGCTGCGGTCACCCAGGGACGAGGTCTGGACGACCTCCACGCTCAACTCAGTCACTGTTGCATCTCCTTCCGTACATACCCCCGGGGGTATGTTGCGAACACGCTGCGGCCATGGTGGTGCCGGAGTCGTCGCCCCTTGCGGGGCGATGACCTCCGGGTGGATCAGGAAAGGGACAGGAAAAGCTTCTCGAGTTCTTCGTCGCTCATCGGCGGTTCCTCGCCACGCTCCCGGGCAGCCTGGCACTGCCGCATGCCGGTCGCGATGATTTTGAAGCCCGCGCGGTCGACGGCGCTGGACACCGCGGCCAGCTGAGTAAGGACGCGCCTGCAGTCCTCGCCGTTCTCGATCATTGAGATCACCGCGCCGAGCTGGCCCTGTGCCCGCTTCAGCCGGGTCAAGGCGTCCTTCAGTTGCACCGGACTCATCTCCACCAGCGCCCACCTCCTCGGCCCAATATACCCCCGGGGGTACCGCGCAGGTCATGCTGGTGTGATGACTGCTGGGGAACTCGTCGCCGTGGGCGGACAGGACAGGGTGTGAATCTCTCTCAGCGAGCTCGGATCCGCGCCGGCGACGCCGCGACGTTCGGGCAGCTCTTCGAAGACCACGCGCACGAGGTGTACCGGCACGTCGTCCGCAGCACCGGCAATTGGAGCGCCGCCGAGGACATCGTCTCGCTGACCTTTCTGGAGGCGTGGCGGCTGCGCGAGAAACTGCGTCCGGAGGGCGACAGCGTGCTGCCGTGGCTCCTCGGCATCGCCGTCAACGTGCTGCGCAACACCCGCCGCGCCGCCCGCCGGCACGCCGCCGCGCTCATCCGGCTGCCACCGGCCGAGGCGATGCCCGATTTCGCCGACGAGATCGTCAACCGGATGCACGACAGCGAGCAGCTCACCGCGGCGGCCGAGGCGCTCGACAGCCTGCGGCCGGCCGAGCGGGAGGTGTTCACGCTGTGCGTCTGGTCGGGGCTCGACTACGCGCAGGCTGCGGAGGCGCTCGGCGTACCGATCGGCACGGTCCGGTCCCGGCTGTCGCGGGCCCGCAGCAAACTGCGCGAGTTGACCGCACAGGTCCCCCGGCATCAGGAACCCGGCTCGGCCTACGGACAGGTACTGGGTGGCCGCACCGATGCGGCCCGGTCGAATCAGGAGCGCAACCGATGAACCACTCACCCGAGCTCGATTCTGCCGAGCGCGCCGAGCTTGCCCGGCTGCTGCCGCCGCCGGGGGACCCGGAGCTGCCGGCCGGTCGTCACCTCCTGCTGAAAGACGCCTTCCTGCAACAGATCAGCGAACCCCGCGTCACAGCGCCTCGCCGGCGGCTCGCCCTGGTCGCCGCGCCGGCCGCAGCAGTGGTGCTGTTCGCGGCGATCGTCGCGGTGACGGTGCATGCCCGGCGTGCGCAGTCCGGAGATGAATTCACCACCAGTCCGATCGTGGCGGTCGCGGCCGGCGATGCCCGTGGAGCGTCCCCGTTGCTCGAGCGGATGGCGTTGGTCGTGGGCAAGAAGCCGCAGGTGCCGGTAGGTCAGGACGAGTACGTCTACATCAAGAGCAAGGTCGCCTGGCTGGTCTTCGCCGATGACGATGACTCCCGCCCCCAGGCGGCCGGCGTCGACCCCCAGGTCCTCGATGAGGTGCACAGCCGCGAGATCTGGGTGCCCGAGTCGCAGGGTGACGAGGGTCTGATCCGCGAGCGCGGCGAGACGTTCGGCCTGAGCGGCGCCTTCCCGAACAGCCGCTACGCCGACCTGCCGACTGATCCCGCCGTCCTCCTCCGGCAGATCTACGCCGACACCCGCGGGCAGGGCACCAGCGCGGACGGCGCAGCCTTCGACTTCATCGGTGAGGCGCTACGGGAATCACTGCTGCCCCCGCAGGTGGCCGCCGCCCTCTACAGGGCCGCCGCGAAGATCCCGGGTGTGGTCCTGGTCACCGACTCCGTCGACGCGGCCGGCCGCCACGGCATCGCGGTCGCCCGCACCGACGAGTTCGGCGAACGGCGCGAATGGATCTTCGACGCGACCACGTTCGACTATCTCGGCGAACGCTCGTACCTGGTCCGCGACACCGCCACCGGCAAGGCCGGCACGCTCACCGCCACGACTGCCGTTCTGGAGCGCGGCGTCGTGCCCCGCAAGGGCGACCGTCCGCAGTGATGCGGATCACCGGGGCGCCTCCCGCGTCAGGTAGGTGTGGTGCGTGCTGAAGCCCATCTTCTGGTAGAGGGTCACCGCCGCGGTGTTCCGCTCCTCGACCTGCAGATATGCCCGCGACGACCGCTGCTGCACGGCCCACTGCGCGAGCGCCCGCAGCACATGGGCGCCCAGACCCTGCCGCCGCGCGGCCGGAGCGGTCTGCAGCAGCGACACACCGAGCCAGCGGTCGGGCCCGCTGACCGCACCGCGGGCCACCGCGAGCAGCTCACCGTCGGCGTCGTGCACATGAGCGAAAACAGCATCGGGTACGCCGGTGAGAATACGTTTCGCCGTCGCGGGCAGGGTGCCCTTGTGCTCGGCCACCATCGCGAACCAGGCGTCCGTGGGGGAGTCGGCTAGCTCGACCGTCGGCAGGTCGTTCCGCGCCGGCAACGCGTCCACCAGCGCCGCGACCCGCGCCGTCTGCACGAGGGTGAGGGGGCGGGCCGTCCACCCGCGGGCGTCCAGGGCGGCGTTGACCGGGGCGGCGAGCGGCATCGGCGTATTGATCAGCGGTTGCTGGCCGCGGGCCGCGTACCACTGCTCGACCGCGTCGATCGCGGCCTCCAGCGTGCGGTCGGGGTCGCCGACGGCCAGGGCCGAGTTGGCTCGGCCGGTCCAGTTGTCGGCGGCGCGCAGGATCCAGGCACCGAGCCTGGCCTGCACCGGCGCCGGCCAGCCGTCGTTGGCCGCCAGCTCCAGGGCGACCACGTCCGCCGCGGGCGGGCGCCGGGCGGGCGGCACCCGCTTGGCGCGGTGCACCTCTGTGAGGGGTACGCGAACCGAGCCCTTGGCCGTCGCGAGAGTGAGATCCGTCTCCGTCAGCTCCACCAGTTCCCCGAGCGCGTCGGTGAAAAGCGGACGATCCTGGGAAACACCTACAATTCGGCGAACCACCACCCGGTGTCCCACATCCTGCCGTCGGAGCACGTCCCACCTCCTCCCGGCGAGATACTAGGCTCTGCCCGTACCGCCGTGCTTCCCGCGGCTGGGCTCTGTGAGGACAGCAAGGCTCTGTACAGCAAGGCTCTGAGTTAGGCACAGCAAGGCTCTGGGCTAGCCAGGCTCTGGAAGGGAAAGACCCGTGACTTACATCATCGCCGAGCCGTGCGTCGATGTGCTCGACAAGGCATGCATCGAGGAGTGCCCGGTCGACTGCATCTACGAGGGCAACCGGATGCTCTACATCCACCCCGATGAGTGCGTCGACTGCGGGGCCTGTGAGCCGGTCTGCCCGGTCGAGGCGATCTTCTACGAGGACGACGTCCCGGAGCAGTGGAAGGACTACACGAACGCCAACTACGAGTTCTTCGAGGACCTCGGCTCGCCCGGCGGCGCGTCCAAGGTCGGCAAGATCGAGAAGGACGCGACGTTCGTGGCGGCCCAGCCGCCGCGCGGGGATGCGCACTGACCGTGGTCTCGGCGTCGCTGCCTGATTTTCCCTGGGACCTGTTGGAACCGGCCAAGGCGGTCGCCGCCGCCCACCCCGGCGGCATCGTCGACCTGTCGGTCGGCACGCCCGTCGACCCGGTTCCGGCCTCCATCCGGGCCGCGCTGGCGGACGCCTCCGACGCGCCGGGTTACCCGCTCACCGCGGGGACCCCGGCGCTGCGGTCGGCGATCGCCGGGTGGGTGGCCCGGGCCTGCAACGCCTCGGGTACGCCCGCGGTCCTGCCCACCATCGGCTCCAAGGAGCTGGTGGCGTGGCTGCCCACGCTGCTCGGCATCGGACCCGGTGACGTGGTCGTCATCCCGCAGGTCTGCTACCCGACGTACGAGGTGGGCGTACGCCTCTCCGGCGCCGAGGTGGTCCGCTCCGACTCGCTGACCGCCCTCGGCCCGGACCCCCGGGTGAAGCTGGTCTGGGTCAACTCGCCGTCCAACCCGACCGGCCGCGTTCTGCCCCGCGAGCACCTGCGCAAGGTGGTCGACTGGGCCCGGGAGCGCGGCGCCGTCGTGGCCAGCGACGAGTGCTACCTGACGCTGGGCTGGGACGACACCCCGGTCTCCGTGCTGTCCGACGAGGTCTGCGACGGCGACTACACCGGCGTCATCGCCGTGCACTCGCTGTCCAAGCGCTCCAACCTGGCGGGCTACCGCGCGGGCTTCGTCGCCGGCGACCCTGCTCTCATCGGCGAGTTGCTCGCGGTCCGCAAGCACGCCGGCATGATCGTCCCGGCGCCGGTCCAGGCAGCGATGATCGCGGCGCTCGAGGACGAGACCCACGTGACCGGCCAGCGCGCCCGGTACGCATCCCGCCGCGAGGCCCTCCGTGACGCGCTGACGGCGGCGGGCTTCCGCATCGAGCACTCGGGCGCGGGCCTGTACCTGTGGTCCACCCGCGGTGAGGACTGCTGGAAGACCGTCGACTGGCTGGCGGAGCGGGGCATCCTGGCGGCACCGGGCGCCTTCTACGGCCCGGCCGCGGCCCAGTACGTCCGCATCGCACTGACGGCCACCGATGAGCGGGTCGCCGCCGCGGTGGCCCGGCTCGCCGCCTGACCATCCTCTGACAAGCTGTCCACAGGGGGTGCACGCGGATCGCTCGCGGTCGCTACTCTCGATGCGATGCTGTGACGGCGTGGCAACGGGGAGGTCGTCGTGGGCGAACCAGGGATCAATGTCGAGACGGGCGGACTGAACAAGTTCGCCACTGACGTGCACGTGGACACCGACAGTGTCCTCGGGCCGGCCACCGAGAGAGCGCAGGTTCAGCTCTCCGACGGTGTGCGCTTCGGCGCCAAGAACGCGAGCGGCGCGGTGCACGCGGCCAAGCAGCGCTATGCGCAGAGCCTCGTCGCGTCCACCGAGAACCTGAAGCAGTACGTGGCAGCGGCCAAACTGCTCGCCGCCGCGGCGCAGAAGGTCGCGGCCGAGCTCGACGCCTCGGACGCGCGGGCCGCCAAGTCCACCGCGCCGGCCGAGCAGGCGCTGTGGGCGGCCGCGGAGGAGGCCCGCAAGGCCCGGCTCGCCGCGGAGGCCGCCGAGCGCGCATCGCACCACGGTGGACGGGCGGAGGCGGTATGAGCGACGAGGTGTTGAGCAGCAGCTGGTGCACGGCGTGGCAGTCGTACAACACGCCCCGCCTGTGGGCGATGGTCGCCGACGAGGACGACCCTGAGGCGTGGCGGCAGGTCGCCGCGTGGGATGACATCTCCGGCTCGGTGAAGGACCAGCGGGCCATGCTGGTCAAGGCCAAGGAGGACCTCGTCGCGGCGTGGCCGCCGGAGCAGAACAAGTCGTCCGCGGCGTTCGTCCAGGAGCTGGACACGCTGATCGCCCGCATGGACGCCGCCCGCGTCGACGCCGACCAGACCGCCACCGGCCTGGCGAACATCCTCGAGGCGCTGCGCCAGGCGAAGAACAACATCCAGCCCCTGTACGAGCAGTACAAGGAGAAGAACGACGACATCTGGCCGTCCTGGTGGGACAACGCCGAGGACGAGATCGACGAGCAGGCCCGTAAGCACATGATCACGGCGGAGGGCATCGTCCAGGAGAACGTCGCCCGCCTCAAGGTGCCGGACCCGTACGAGCTCAAGCCGCAGGAACCCAAGTTCGAGAAGACCCCGCCCGGCGGCGATCCCCGGCAACCGCACACGCGGAGCGGCTCCGACACCGGCAGCTCGTCTGACGGGCACTCGCGCGCCAGCGGCCCGGTCTCTGTGCCGCACGATCCGCCGCCGCCGATGCCTGGCCGTGACGAGACGACCCAGGACGGCGTGACCGGCCCCGGCGCGACCCAGCCCGGCGGTGGCCCGTCCGGCGGTGGCTCCGGCTCCGTGGTGACCCCGTCCGGCCCCGGACTGGCCGGAGTCATCACCCCGCCCGGCGTGACCCCGGCCGACACGCTGCCCCCTGGCGGCGGACCGTTCCCCGGCACGGGCGGCGGCGCGGGCCCGGTGACCGGCGGCGGCTCCGGAGTCCTCCCGCCCGGCGTGGTCCCCCCGGGCCAGATCGGCTCCGGCGGAGGCAGCGCGGGCGTCTCCGGCGTCGGCCGTGGCGTCTCGGGCGCCGGCCGCGGCGGCGTACGCGTGCCCACCGGCGCGGGCAGGGCCCTGCCCTCCGGCGCGGTGATCGGTGAGTCGGTCGCAGGCGGTGCCCGCGGCCCCATGGGAGGCGTCGGCGGAGTGTCCGGCCGCGGCGCGGGAGCCGGTCGCGTCGGCGGCCCCGGCGGAATGGCAGGCCGCGGCGGCGCAGCCGGCTCCGTCGGTGGTGTCGCCGGCCGAGGCGGCGCCGCAGGTCGCGGTGCTGTCGCAGGCCGCGGAGGGATGACAGGTCGCGCCGGCGCCGTCAGAGGCGCAGCCGAGCCGGCTCGCCCACCCCGCCCGTCCTGGCTACCGGAGGAACCGGCAGGCACCACCCGCCCCGGCACCGGCCCGACGGGCATGTCCGGCGCGGCCCGCGGCGCCCGGCGCTCGGGCGACGGCAGCCAGCCCGAGTTCGACCCGGACAACCCGTGGCAGGTGGCGGAGGGCGTCGACCCGGTCATCGCCCCGTCCACCGAGGAGGCGACCCACGACCCCGGCCCCAACGTGATCGGCTGGCGCGGGTGACCCCGTCCACCCACCCGGGGCCCACCGGCCGGTGGGCCCCGCCGCCCGACCACCAACACGCCCCTGGCCGCGGCCCAGCGGTGCTCGTCCACCCGCACGCCCCCGGCCGCGACCCAGCCGTGCTCGGCCACCCGCACGCCCCCGGCCGCGACCCAGCCGTGCCCGGCCACCCGCGCCCTCGCGCCCGCAGCCGAGGTCCGGCCGTGCCCGACCAGCTCCGCCCTCGCGCCGCCGGCAGCGGTTCGGCTGTGCCCGACCAGTCCCACCCCTGCGGCCGCGGTGCGGCCGCGCCCGACCACCTCGGCGCCCTCGGCCGCGGTCTGGCCGCGCCTGACCACCGCCGCGCCCCCGGCCCGGCTGCGCCCCACCACCCTTGCGCCCCCGGCCCGGCTGCGCCCCACCACCCTTGCGCCCCCGGCCCGGCTGCGCCCCACCACCCTTGCGCCCCCGGCCCGGCTGCGCCCCACCACCCTTGCGCCCCCGGCCCGGCTGCGTTTGACGTCGCCCGCCTCGCCGCCTCGGCGGCGTTTGACGTCGCCCGCCACCCCGACTCGGCCGCGTTTGACGGCGCCCGTCACCCGGGCCGGCGGCTGGCCGCTGCGGCACGCCAGGCCGGGGCGGTGCTCACCGCCCTGCTCATCGTCGCGGGGTCGGCGGTCCCCGCGCGCGCCGACTCCATCAGGGACAAGCAGTGGTACTGGTCCCCGATGAAGGTCTCCGAAGCGCAGAAGATAACCAAGGGCGAGGGCGTCGTCGTCGCGGTCCTCGACACCGGGGTCGACGCCGGCCATCCCGACCTGCGGGGTGCCGTGCTGCCGGGCCGCCAGATCGTGCAGAACAAGCCGGCCGGCAACGACGACAGCGTCGGCCACGGCACTGGCATGGCCGGCATCATCGCGGGCCGCGGCCACGGTTCGGGGGACGGCATCCGCGGCATCGCCCCGCAGGCGAAGATTCTGCCGATCCGCCCGGTGAACGACACGTTCTTCGTCGCCCAGGGCATCCGCTGGGCCGTCGACCACGGAGCCAAGGTCATCACCCTCGCGTTCCAGATCGACCCCTCCGAGAACCTGCAGTCCGCTCTCAAGGAGGCCGCAGCCGCCGACGTCGTCCTCATCGGGGCTGCCGGCAACGAGGCCGACAAGGGCAACGCCCTCGAATACCCGGGCGCGTACCCCCAGGTCCTGACGGTCGGAGCCGTCGACCGCCGCAACAAGGTCGCCGCGTTCTCCAACCACGGCCCCCAGGTCGACCTGGCAGCCCCGGGCGTCGACATCACCGTCCCGGCCCCCGGCAACACGTACGCCGAGGTCGAAGGCAGCAGCGTCTCAGCCGCCCTGGTAGCCGGCGCGGCGGCCCTGATCCGAGCCGAACACCCCGACCTCACGGCCGCCCAGGTTGTGGACCGCCTGACCAGCACAGCAATCGACCGAGGCGCCAAGGGGCGCGACGACTACTACGGCGAGGGCCAGCTCGACCTGATGGCCGCCCTGACCGCCCCCGAGCCGAAGGCAACCACCGCCGACCCGGCGACGACGAACGCACCGGCGGCAGCTCCGCCCACAACCCCAGCCGATGGCGACGACGACGGCATCCCGCCGCTGCTTATCGTGGCGGCCGGCGTGCTCCTCTTGGCGGTCGCGGCACTCGCAGTCTTCCTCCTGGCCCGCCGCCGGGCCCGGTGACCTGAGGCTCCGTACCAGTCGTCAACGACCGGGGTTCGACCCGTCCTTTCGATCCGATCAGGACCGGGCGCATCGATCGGGTACGTCCGTTGAGCCAGGTGCGTTTCGCCCGGACGGTCGTTGGCCCAGCGCTGCCCACGTCTGCTCCGCGGGTGACAGTGCGCCCATGACGAGGATGTCCATGCGGGGCGTTGGAGGTTCACCCGTACATGTGTAATCTGCAACCCGCGCTGCGAAATCTGCAAGAAGCTGATTGCGTCGCGCAAACCTCGCTAGGATTACGCCATATGGAGAGCTTGACGATGACGAAGTTGTTCGACGTCCGCGCCTCGAAGCCCTTCCATCGGCTTCTCGACACGGAGAAGACCTCCGAGAGCATCTTCTACAACGCGCCTCTCCACGTGCCCGGTCTTCTCCAGGAGCCGGCCTATGTCGAGGAGATGATCTGCGGCATCACCGGCCTGGTGTCGGCTGATCCGGAGGCGGTCGAGCGCGTGCGGGTCCGCAACGAGCGGCACGCCGCGTTCCTGGAGCGGCTGGAGCAGGACAACGCGCCCCAGGTGCAGGTGGTTCTGGACGAGTCTGTTCTGCGACGCGGACGGCCGGATTCGGCTGCGATGCGCAGGCAGATCGAGCATCTGATCGAGGTGTCGCGCAGGCCCACCGTCCGCATCGGGGTGATGCCCCTGGAGAGCGGCCCGCATCCCAACCTGGTCGGATCCTTCGAGCTCCACGATTCAGTGAACGGCAGCCTGGTGTTCTTCGAAGGGGCGGAGGGCGACCGGATTCTGGAGGACGTGGATCGCGTCGCCATGTATTGGGAGTTCGCGAGCTCGTTGATGGATATCGCCGTGCATGGTGAGCAAGCGCGGACGCTGATGTCCAAACTCATCGGCGGGTGAGCCGGCGGTCAATCGCCGGGAAGGTCGCCTGCCTTGAGGTCCGCAATGAAGGCGCGGAACGCGTCGAGGTCGAAGGCGAGAACCGGGCCCGAACGATCCTTTGAGTCGCGCATGAGCACCCGATCGCTTTCTTTCTTGATCTCCACGCATGATCCACTGGCGCTTCGGGTGCTCTTGTGCCATTCAGGTTGTTTGTGGTCGTGCACTGTGCCTCCTGCGAACGGCCCACGGAGCCGAAAAGGCCACGTCATATGGGCGGCATGTCGGCGTATCTGAACGCTTGAGCTGCGCCGGCGGCGGGCTGCCTCGTCGGAGCCGACCAGTCACCCAGCGTACCGGATATTCAGTGACTTGGATCTGCCAATGGGAGGCCAATGGAGCCCGACTCGGGGGCGCACGACCAGACATCGACGATGCGGTAGGCTCTTGCGAGTGGGCGTCAGCCACCTGACTTTTGCAGACTGCTGATGACGGCGGGAGGAGCGGACGTGCCCGAAACGTCGGACAGTCCCGGTCTGCGCACCATGGTGGGTCCTAAGATCGCCAAGGTCAACGTAGCTCAGCAGTTGAAGATGCTGCGCGAAGAAGCAGGCCTCAGCGTCACGTCCGTCGCTGACGCCATGGAATGGTCCGTCTCGAAATTGACTCGAATTGAAAAGGGTGAAGTATCGATTCAGCCCTTGGAAGTTCGAGCGCTGCTGGACCACTATGCCGTAACGGACGCCAATGTAGTCACCGAGCTGGCCCGGCTGGCCCGGACCTCTCGGTCGAGGCAATGGTACAGCCGGCATCGCCTTGCCGGAGCGTACGCCGATTTCGTGGCTTACGAGAATGAGGCTTCCGTCATTCAGGCCTGGCAGATGCTGTTCGTCCCAGGGCTGTTGCAGACCAGCGACTACGCTCGAGCGGTTACGGCCCGCACGCTGCGTGCCGACCCGAACGACGAGCAAGTGAAGGCGCGGGTCGAGCTGCGGCTGGATCGGCAGAAAGCGCTGTTCGAGCGCATGGAAGGGGCTGAGGCTCCCCGTGTGGTGGCAATCCTCGACGAGTCGGTGCTGAGGCGGCCGATCGGGGGACGGGCCGTCATGGCCCGCCAGCTCGACCACCTTCTCGCATTGGCCGAGGATGACACGAAGTTCGCTCTCGGCGTGGCGCCACTCGATCTCGAGCATCACTCCGGTCTGGGTGGCTCATTCGAGCTTCTCAAATTCTCCGACAAGAGTCATACGGATGTGTTGTTCGTGGAAGGTGCCGCGGGACGCGACTTCCTGCTCGCGGACAAGGGCTCGACCGATCGGCACAACGCGCTGTTTAAGGATCTGCTTGATTACGGCCGGACGGGGGATCGGGCGCTGCAGATGATCCGTTCGATCCGGGACGGCATGCAGGGCGACTAGAGCGCGACGGCGACCCGGCCCCGGCCGGCGGTGGGCCGGGGGCGGGTCATGGTCGTGGCGGGCGGTTGGCTTCGATGGCGCGGACCACCGCTCGGTGCACCTGGCCGAAGATGCGCTGGTCGTCCGAGGCGAACAGGACGACCAGGCGTCCCTCGTACCAGGCCGTCAGTTCCATCCATCGCGGGTTGCGGCGGTTGTCGACCAGTACCGCTCCGGCCATGCCGCCGCCCGCGAGGACCCCGGCCGTGCAGAGCAGCGCCTGCGCCGAGCCGTACAGCACGGCGACGCTGAAGGCGAGCAGCAGCTCCACGCCTCCGCAGTACAACGCCACGATGAGGCCTGGATGGGTGTAGATCTGCTCGGGATCCAGGATGGCCAGCCGGCGTACCGGGTAGCGGGCCGAGGGCGTCTCGATGTAGACGTCCGTTACTACGATGTCCGGGCCGGGGTAGAGGATCCGGTGGTTCGATGAGGTGACTGATTCCGCAGACATGGCGACCCCTCCTCAAGCCATCGTCAGTCGTGAGCCAGCCGTCAGCAAGCTTCACTCATGACTAGGCGGTCCGCTCACCGCAGTCTGCAGAACGCAGATTAGAAGATTCGTCCCCTTCATGCCATTTTAGAACGCCGGATTTGAGAAGTAGGCGTGCTTCACCCGTTCCCGCACTGAACGAACGCTCAGGTGATCTCCGGAGCGAAGGCGGGTCACTTGAGCCTGGGTGCCTCGTACAGGTCGCTGGCCAGCAGGCCCTCCACCGTCTTCCCGTCGCTCAGTCGCAACGCCAGCTGGGTGCCCACGCTCTGCGGCCCGTCCGGCTCCGGGTACCAGGCCAGGAAGAAGCCGTCCTTGACCGTCGCGTGCACCGCCGGGCTCTTCGGGACCGTGATGGTGACTCCGGTGACGTCCGAGCCGAGGTGCCCGGCGATCAACCGGCAATAGTCTTCTTCGGTACGCAGCTGGCCGTACGCCTGCAGTTCGACGCCCTCGCGGCCGAGCTGCGCGTCGTTGACCGGGGCCGCGAAGATGCTGGCGCCGTGGACCGCGCCGTCGCGGTCGCGGAAGCAGGTGGCGGTCCAGGTTTTCGTGGTGATGCTCAGGTACGCGTACGCGCCGCGCTGTTCGCCGAGGATGAGGCGGGGGGTGCGGGCCTCCGCCGCGGTGGCCGGTTCGCCGACGTCCGGAACGCAGCGGTTGACGATGGCGGTCGCCTGGGTCGCGGGCAGGGGCCGGGCGTCGGGGGTCCAGGAGGCGTACGCGCGATCCGCGCCGAGGTTGGGCAGGGCGAGCGCGGCGGCGCTGACCGCGAGGGCCGCCGCGGCGACGGTGATCAGTCGGCGGCGGCGTGCCGGGGAGCCCGCCTTCGCGAGGACCGGGGAAGGGTCGGAGGCGACGATGCGGTCGACGAGCGCCTGGGCGGGCGCTTGTCCGACGCGGGCGGGCACCGGTTCGGCGGCGGCGCGCAGGGCCTGGTCGAGGTCGAGGTGGCGGCTCATAACGGGGCTCCCGTCTCGGAGATCGGGGTGGAGGTGGGGTGGCGGTGACCGGCGGTGGCTTCCTGCTGCAGCAGGCGTCGCCGCAGGCGGCGGCGGGCCCGCAGGAGCCGGACGCTGAACGCGGCCCGGGAGATGCCTAGGACGCGGGCGGCCTGCGCGCCGGTGAGGTTCTCGAAGACCGTCAGGGTGAGCGCCTGCTGGTCGTCGGGACTCAGGTGCTGCCAGGCGCGGACCAGGTCGACGCGGGCGGCCACGCCGTCGGCCTCGGCGGCGGTGGCGGTGTCGTTCGGCTCGCGCAGGATCCGCAGCGCGAGGCTGCGTTGCCGCTGGTCGCTGCGCTGACGGTTGCGCAGGGTGTGCTGGGCGGTGACGAAGAGCCAGGCGCGGGCGTCGTCGAGCGTTTCGGGTACGTCGGCGAAGCGGCGCCAGGCGGTGAGGAACACCTCCGCGACCACGTCGTCGGCGATCGCCAGGTGGGTGCGGCGCTCGACGAAGCAGACCAGGTCGTCGTACGTGGCCTGGAACAGGGCGCGGAAGGCGGTCTCGGCATCCGCCGTGGGTTGGCTCACGACCTCACATGTTCGGCAGGGGCTTCGGTGCTACCGACTTTTTTCGGCGACGGGCTCGCGAGGGTAGCAAGCACCGGCGCGAGCGGCCGTTCCACGAACCGGTGCACCAGCCACGCGACCGTCAGCAGGACGGTGACCGCAGCCGTGATCAGGACCGGGGCGGGCAGGCCGGTGTGGGCGTACGCGGTGCGGATCAGGCTGTATCCGATGCGCTGGTGCAGCAGATAGAACGGGTACGTGAGCGCGCCGGCGGTGGCGAGCCAGCGCCACGTGAGGCGGTCGGTGTACCCGAGGGCTATGGCGAGCAGCACCCCGTACGCGATGGTCAGCAGGAGGTAGGCCGGCCAGGCCGGGACCGCGAAGCCGGGTTTGAGGTCGAGGACGCGCACGTGCACCCGTTGCAGGCTGACCAACCAGCAGCCGGCCAGCAGCAGGCCGAGGCGGCGGTCGGGACCGAAGCGGCGCATGAGGGACATGGTCACGCCGGCGATGAAGTACGGCGCGAAGTCGGGCATGACCAGGTCGGTCACGAGCGAGCGCGGGTGGGCGGGGATCACGACGGCAGCGACGAGCCAACACGTGGCGAAGGTGGCGACGCGCTTGCGGGAGAGCCCGGCGCCGACGAGGCAGGCGAACAGCAGGTAGAACCGGATCTCGCACCAGAGGGTCCAGTACACCGTGTCGACGAGGGGCGTGCCGAGCGGCTCGGCGAGCATGGTGAGGTTGATGACGATGTCGCTCACGGCCGGCTGCCCGCTCACGGGCACCCCGTAGGTCACCGGAAGCGCCGTCACCACGGCGGCCGTCAGCAGAACGCCGACCCAGAACGCCGGGTACAGGCGTACGGCGCGGGAGACGGCGAAGCCGCGCACGGTCCGGCCCCACCCGCTCGTGGCGATGACGAAGCCGCTGATCAGGAAGAACACCTCGACGCCGAGGAAACCGTAGATCAGTACGGGCGCCGCGTCCGGCAGGAAGTGCTTCGGGGGCCGTACGCCGTCCAGCCGCCACGAGTCGCCGAAGTGGTACCCGGCCACGCCCAGCGCGCAGATCAGCCGTAACCCGTCGAGGGCGTACATGCGTCCGGTCCGGGTAGCCGTCGTCATCGCCGCCTCCTGCGGGTCCCGGATGCGGGGGTCGCATCCGGGACCTACATGTGCGGCACAGGGGTGATCGTTACAGCCGGGAGCGGCCGGGCCCGTACGTGGTGCCGGCCCGGTCGCGTTCGAGCCAGCCGGTGTCGACGAGCATCCGGCGTACGGCGGCCACGTCGTCGGTGACCTCGGCCAGCCGCTTGTTGATCTCGTCCTCGTCGTACAGGCCGTCTAGCGCGAGGAACCGGGACAGCAGCTCGCCGAGAACCTCGTACCGGTCGCTCAGGGTCGGCGGCATGCTGGTCAGCCGGCCGTGCGAGAAGTTGCCGCGCAGCTGCGGATAGTCGGCGAGCAGCCCGGCGATGGGTTGCGAGCGTTCGACCGCGGCGGCCGCCTCGCGCAGGCCTTCGAGCCGGGCCCGGTAGAAGCCGTTGCCGGAGCCGATGGCCACCCCCAGCGCGACGAGCCGGGCGCAGGCGTCGCCGACCTTGGGCAGCGGCAGATCCAGCCGGTAGCTCAGCTCGCCGAGGCTGGCGCCGTCCTTGCCGCAGCGGACCAGCTCGGCCAGGGCCAGCAGGCGGGTCTCGCCGGAGAGCTGGGTGAGGACGTCGGCGGCGCGGGCGGCTTCCAGAGACATCCCGCCACCGTACGAACGGCAGTCGGTAGTCGCACCCGAATTCTGAGCGGCACCGTGACTTGTGAACTGCTCATTCACTCACTGTGTGCAACGGACGGGTAGACGTACCGTATTTGTCTAGTCACCCATTCCGAATCTCGCGTCCTCGTCCCACAGGCCTGGGGACGAGGAGGCCCCGGGGTGAGGAGGAAATGTGGGTGGCGAGCAGGAGGTCCGCCGGGCCGGACGCAAGCCGAGTCTTCCGTGGCGGACTGCCGGTGAGGTGGCGCTGCTGGCAGTGAAGATCATGGCAGCGGTCGCTGCGCTCTACGGGGCGCTGAAGGGAGGCGGTCTCGCCTGAAGGGCGAGACCGCGGCGGTCGGACGTCCTCCGTTGCTGGCAGGCATCACGAGGGCGTCCTTCCGTTTGTGGAGAGTCTGACACAGCGCGGTGGCCGGCGGCCGATTCATTCGCCCGAGCCGAACTCTGCACTATTCGGACTAATTCGGTGAACCGGTGGTTGGTGCGGGGCGCACCCTATTTCGGTGGGGCCTAGCGCCAAACCGCGGCCGAGGCGTGGCACCTGAGCGCCCCGGAGGTCTCGCGGCACCTGGCCGTCCTGAAGAAGGCCGGCCTGATCCGGACGGCCCGCCGCGGCCGGTACGTCAGTCACGAGCTCGACCTGTCGGCCACGGCGGCCCTCGGCGCCGACCTGGTGGCCGTCCTGCTGCGCTGAGCCGGTGATTGATCCGCGTCGCCCCGGCGTGCCAGGATCGATCGACTGTCCTCTATCGACGGGTGGCGCGGCGATGACGGTACGGCGTTCGGCCTCGATGATCTGCGCGATGCTGCTGGCGGTGACCGGAGCCGTGGCGACCCCGGCGCAGGCGGCTCCCGCTCCGCCCGGACCGGACACCCCGTGGCGGATGCGCCACTGGCCGCAGACGCAACCCTGGCAGCGGGACCAGCCCGCGCCGGGAAAGGGCGCGCTGCAGCCGATCGATCCGCAGAACTACGAGCTGCCGGACACCATGACCTGGGACGATTACCGGCCGGTTCCGCGTACGGACTGGGCCGATCCCGCGACCCCCGGCTCGGTCCGCACCTTCCAGGGCGCGTTGGTCCTGGTCGACTTCCCGAATCAGCCGTTCGTCGTGACGCAGCCGGCGAACTCCACCATCTACGGCAACCCGTTCTCCGTGCACGACCTGGCGCGTTCCGACGTACCCGGGTTCTATCGCGACTTCCTGAACCGGCCCGGAGAGCTGAACCGCGGCCACACCATCCACGAATACTGGATGGAGGATTCCGGCGGCCGCTTCGGCATCGAGCTGGGCGCGTTCGGGGTCTATCAAATGCCGTCCAAGAGCCATGAGTACGGCATCGAGAACTCGATGCAGCGCGGTCGTGGCTGCCCCGCCGGGGACACCTGTGGCCGGGATCTGCGCACCGACGCGCGGGCGGCCTGGATCGCGGACGTCGGTGACGCCGTGGCCGCCCGGTACGACTTCGTGTTCTTCCTCGCCGCGGGGCAGGACGAGTCGTCCACGTGGCAGGAGTTCGGCGAGATGAAGTTCCCCGGCAAGGACGCGGTGAGCGACGCGTTCGGGCCGCCGGACGACGCGCTGCCCAACTGGAACGCGACCCGGTACGTCGAGTGGACGTCGTGGCAGGCCTCGTCGAACATCTGGCCCAACGCCACCGCCGGGAGCTCGCTGCAGGCCGAGAGCTCGGGCATGTCGACGTACGCCCACGAGTTCAGCCACATCCTCGGCGTCGGCGACAACTACAACAATCCGTACTCCGTACCGCCGCGCCGGGATTACAGCGGGCCGTGGGAGATGCTCAGCCGCGGGACGTTCAACGGGCCCGGCGGTCCGCACAGCCGGTGGCTCATTCCCGCGACCGCCGGGGCGTCCATGGGTGCTCAGCACATGCTGCGCAACAAACTGAAGCTCGGCATCGTCGATGACGCGTCCGTGCTGCGCCTTTCCCGGAGCGCCTTGGCCGCGTCCGGTGTCGTGGTCGCCCGGGTGACCGCCCGCGAGGCCGAGCCGGGCAAGCGGGGAATCGCCGGCATCAACGTTGCCCTGGACGGCGGCGACGCGAGCCCGGCCTGCGACGCCGCGGCCGATCCGTACTGCGACGGCGGCGGGTACGACAACTACACGCTCGAGGTGGTCGACCGGATGGGCTTCGACTCGTTCACGCCCGACTCCGGCGTGCTGCTGGCGAAGACCAAGAACGAGGACGCCGCACCGTTCATCTGGACCATCGACGCCAACCCCCAGGACATCGACAAGGTGGATTTCGTACGGCCGGACGGCACCCCGCAGAAGATGACCGTCGGCGATTACCGGCAGCTGTCCGACGCCCTGTTCCACGCCGGCACCGGTTCGGGCAGCGAGTACGAGTACGCCGACACCGCCAACCGGCTCCACTTCTACGTGCTCGATCCGCACCGGGACGCCTCCGGCGTGCTCTCGTACACGGTGGCCGTACGGTCGCTGGACGGCGCCGGCCCGCAGCCCCGCGGCGTGGCGGTCGCACCCACCGCGGCCGTCGTGTCGTCCTCGGGCTGGGCGCGCTGCCGGGTCCCGGTCCGCAACCCGGCCGGCGCCACCGACGTGTACCGCATCTCCGCCGCGCCGGCCGCCGGCTGGACGACCTGGCTGCCGAAGGAGATCACCGAGGTGGCGGCCGGGCGGACGAAGGCCGTGGACGTGTACGTCGAACGGGACGGCGCGGGACGGCGGGGCACGAAGGTGCCGGTCACCGTCACGTCGGAGAGTGATCCGGCCGCCACCGCCACCGCCTCGTGCCGCATCCTGGGGTAGTGGCCGAAAAAATCTGATCTCGAGTGCACACGCGAGGGCCCGGCAGACGTCCTACTGGGTGTGACCTTCGAGCAGTTCGCGGTGGCCCGGCTCCCGAGCCTGCTGCGGTACGCGGTCGTCCTCACCGGCGACCGCGACCTCGCGCAGGACGTCGTCCAGGAGGTTCTGGCGCGGGCACAGGTGAAATGGCGGCGGATCAGCGATGCCGACTCGCCCGAGGCGTACGTGCGCCGAATGGTGCTCAACGAGTACCTGTCCTGGCGGCGTAGCTGGGCGGTGCGCAACGTCCACGCGGTGGGTGAGCGGCTCGTCGACCTCGACGACGCGCGGGGCGGGGTGAACGACCCGGCCCAGGGTGTCGTGGAAGCCGACGCGTTGTGGAACCGGCTGGCCACGCTGGGCCGCAAGCAGCGGGCGGTGCTGGTGCTGCGGTACTACGAGCAGCTGGACGACGAGGCGATCGCCGACCTGGTCGGCTGTTCGCCGGCGACCGTCCGCAGCCATGCCTCGAGGGCGCTGAAGACGCTCCGGCTGTCACCGGAGTTCGCGCACAGGATTCACGCCAAGGAGGCGTCGTGATCGACAATGAGGACCGGCTTCGCGAAGCCTTCGAGAGCCACGAGCACCTGGCTCCCGACGCGGAGCAGGTTTACGCCCGCGTGCGGGAGCTGTCCCGCTCGTACCAGTGGCGTCGCCGTGGCCTGCAGGTCGCCGGCGGCACCGTGCTCGGCGCCGGGCTCGTGGCCGGGGTGCTGAACCTGCCGTCGATCCTGCCCGCCGGCCAGGGCGGCAACGACGGGGCCATGGTGGCGCCGGCCGCCGCGCCGCAGACGCCCTCGCCGTCCCCGTCGGTGCGCGCGCCGCGCAGCTCGGAGCTGCCGGACGAGCCGAACCCGATGGACGCGCACCAGAAGCAGTACGACGCCTACTTCAACGCCGGCTACGACTATGACGACGCCGTGAAGCTGGCCAAGAAGTGGAAGCTGAAGTCGGACGACGACCACATCGACGCCGTGAAGATCCGCGCCGGCCAGTGGCTGCTCGACGGCAAGAAGCTGCCGGTCAGGCCGAGCAACGACCCGGATTCCGCGGACGTCACCACGCCGAAGGAAGAGCAGCAGGTCAACGCGTTCTTCCGCGCGGGCTACGACTACGACGACGCGGTGCGGCTGGCCAAGATGTGGAAGAAGGCCACGCCGTACGAGGCGAAGATCGCGGGCGGGAAGAAGCTCATCGCCGGAGAGAGCCTGCCGTTCCAGCCGTGACCCCCCGTCTGCTCCGGCGTACCGGATTCGAGATCGAGCTGATGGCCCCGCCAGGCCTCAGCCGGCGCACCCTGGCCGTGGACCTGGCCGCCCGCTGCGGCGGCCGGGTCCACCCGGTGTGGCATCGCGACAGCGAACCGTCCCTGGTCCCCGGCCTGGGACGGTTCCTGCACCTCACCCAGGGTTTCGAGGTCCGCCGGGCGGACGGCGCCCTGCTGTGCACGCTGGTCGACGACGTGACGCTGCTCGCCGACCTCGACCCGCGGGCCCCGGCGGCGCCCGGCTGGTTCCGCATCCTTACCGACGACGGGCGGCTCCTGCACCTGCTCGCCGCGCACAGCGACCCTGGCGGCACGCTGGGGGCCGCGCTCGACGGGCCGGCCCAGCTGTGGGGCACGAGGGTGCAACGGCACGACGACGACGTGTACGTGCTCGAGGACCCGGGCGGGGCGACGATCGCCCTGGCCGCGGCTCAGGGCGCGGGGCGGGAACGGCCGTGCGAGATCGTCACCCCGCCGCTGGCCGACGACCACGGTGCGAGGCTCGAGGAGCTGCTCGGCCCGGCCCGCGAGCTGGGCTTCACCGTGCCCCGCGAGGCGGCCGTGCACCTGCACCTCGACGGTGCGCCGTTCCGGGAGGCGTACGCGCTGGCCAACGTCGTACGGCTCTTCGCGTCGTGGCGTGAGCCCCTGCGCACCCTGCTGCAGACCAACCCGGCGTGCCGGCGCCTCGCCCCGTTGCCGGAGCCGCTCGTGGAGGCGGCGCGGGGCGTGCCCTCGTACGAGGACCTGCGGAAGGCGGCCGAGGAGGGCGAGCTGACGAAGTTCTTCGACGTCAACCTGACCCAGCTGCTCACGGACACGCCGCTGCGCGACACCATCGAGATCCGCATCCTGCCCGGCGCCATCGAGACCGCCGACGTCCTGCACCGTGCCGCGCTGGTCGAGTTGCTGCTGGACCGTTGCCTGCGGCCCGAGCCGTTCCCCGAGGCGCCGGCGGACCCGCAGGCCGCGCTGCAGGCGCTGCTCGAGGTGGCCGCGGACGTGCTCGCCGGCCGCGACGAGGTGGCTATCCCCTGACGCGGAAGACGTCCAGGACGAACCACTCGTCCTCGTGGCGGACGACGCGGTCCAGCTCCGGCCGCCCGGCCAGCGCCTGGTGCACGTTGAAGCCGTCGTAGTTGCCGCCGTCCTGCCGGTCCCGGAAGTGCACGGCGGCCAGGTCGCCGCCCGGCTCCAGCCGCTGGATCAGCCCGTCGAGCAGGGCGGTCAGGTCGTCGCCGGACAGGTAGTAGAGCAGGTCACCGATCACCACCAGGTCGAACGTGCCCTCGGGCAGCTCCGCGGGCAGCATCGCCGTCGCCACCCGGACGTTCGCCAGGTCGCGGTTCACCTCGGCGGCCTGCTGCACCGCCGACTCGACGCAGTCGACCGCGAGCACCTCGTCGCAGCGTTCCGCGAGCATCCGGGTGAGCAGGCCGATCGAGCAGCCCGGCTCGTAGCAGCGCCGGTACCGCTCGCGGGGCAGGCTGGCCATGGTGACCGCGTACTTGCGCTGGTCGTGCCACTTCGTCGCGACGTCCCAGGGGTCGTCCTTGGCGAGGTAGAGGTTGACGAAGTGGTCCTCGGAGATCGACGCCTGCGGCGGCTGGGCGTCACCCTGTGCTCGTGTCACCCGGTGATTCTGCCCGATCGCCCGTGGTGGAGTGGCCGGCGCCTGCGGCGAGTGACGTACGTGAATTGATTCGCGTATGCTGCCCGGCGGCACGAGATCATGGGGGCAGCGGTGGTACGGCGGTTGTGTGCGGTGATGACGGCTGTGGTGGCCGTCCTGGCGGTCGGCGGGGCGCCGGCTCAGGCGGACGCGGGGCAGGACGTGACCCCGCCGGTGATTCAGGACGTGGGTATCGCCGCCGGTACGCGGGTGAACAAGACCGTGGTGCTGGATCCGGTGGTCTCCGACGACGTCGCCGTGACCGAGGTGTCGCTGTTCGTCAACGGCACGTTCGTGGTCTCGGACCGTTCCGCGCCGTGGTCACTGCGTTGGGACAGCGGACTGCTGCATGATGTGCCCGCGAGGGTAGAGGTGACCGCCTACGACGCCGCCCGCAACAGCACCCGCTCCTTTGTCGACGTCCACGCGGACAACTACGGGCCCTTTCTGTATTTCCCGTGGTTCTGGAGCGACTCCGCCCACCAGGTGCCGACCATGAGCTTCACCGGTGTCGTGCCCATCGATTTCCGGAAGTACGGCGTGCCCGCGGACACCGCGCGTATCGAACTGTCCGTGGGAGACACGGTGATCGGGTCCGCCGACGCCGATCCCTGGACGATCCCGTGGGACACCAGCGGATACGCGGGCAAGGTCGAGCTGAGGGCACGGTCGTGGGACACCTCCGGCAACGAGGGCCTGGCTGTCACCCACGCGTGGGCCGATCACGTCGGCCCGAGCATCGACGTGCGCTTCGACTCCACCGACGGGTACGTGCGAGCCAAGGGCGGCATCGATGTGACCGCGAAGGACCCGGCCTGGGCGAACCAGGTCGAACTCCTGGTCGACGGCCGGCTCATCGGCAGCTCGGCCACCGACGAGGGGTGGGCGCGCCTGGCCTGGGACCGCGCCGCGAAGAACGGCCGGTCGACGATGACCGTGCGCGCGTACGACAGCATCGGCAACGTCGGCACCCTCACCCGGACGGTGACCGTTGACAACGACGCGCCTGGCGTCACCGTCACGCCCCAGGCGAACGCCAAGGTGCGCGGGACCGTCGCCGCCACGGTCACCGGCGTCAGGGACGCGACCGGCCCGGCGTACTTCATCGCCTCCCTGTCGTGCGTGTCCACCGTGCCCCGGTTCGGCGCGCCCTGGAAGGTCACGATCGACACTCGCCGGTGCCGCGACGGCAAGCACACCCTGACCTTCGACGTGCGCGACAAGGCCGGCAACCAGACCGTGGTCAAGCGCTCGATCACCGTGGACAACACCAAGCCGACGGTGAAGCTCAGCTCGGCACCGAGGAACAAGTCCACGCTTCGCAAGAGCACCAAGATCACCGCTTCTGCGCGGGACACGTACGGCGTCAACCGGGTCGAGCTGCTGGTCAACGGCAAGGTCGTGGCCGTCGACCGCAAGGCCGGCTACGCGTTCACCGTCAACCCGAAGAAGTACGGGCGGACGTTCACGGTGCAGCTGCGCGCGTACGACCAGGCCGGCAACGCCGCCTACAGTTCCAAGCGCTCGTACCGCCGCTGAGGCAGCCGGTGCCGGGCCGACGCGGCCAGCTCGACCGTGTGGCCGTGCCGGGCGGCGATGTCGCGTACGTCGTCCACGTGCAGGGAGCCGTGGCGTTCCACCGTCAGGACGCCCGGCGCGCGATGGAACGACGCGAGCGTCACCGACATCGGTAGGTGGCGGGGGTGGCGGTCGCGGGCGGCCTGCTCGTCGTCGTGGGCGAGCACGGTGAAGCCGTCCAGGTGGGCGAAGTCGGCGGCGATCCCGTCGGCCGTCCAGTGTGCCGGCTCCTCGTCGCGGCCGGTGCTGTGCCGGGAGTGGTTGGCCGACGTGATGTACAGGTGATCCGTGCCCAGCGCGTTCATCGCTTCGGCGAAGAAGGCGTTGGACGGGCAGCGGGTGCCGGGGACGACGACCTGGGCGGTGGACGCCTCGGTCAGGTGCGGCGGCAGCGTGCCGGCGGCGGGTCCTCGGAAGCCGATCGGGCCCAGCGCGGTCAGCTCGGCCATCAGCGCGTGCAGGGCCGCGGGGTCGGCGCCGGGTGGCAGGCGCTGCCAGTCGAACATCAGGCTCAGCCGCTCCGGCGTCGTGGTGGCGCTGCCGACCTGGTCGGCGGGGCGGCCCTTGGCCCGGTTCACCCGCCGTAGCGAGTCCCGCGAGGGCTCGGCCACGAGGGCGTAGAAGTTGCCGAAGGCGGTGGCGAGCATGGCGCCCGCGGCGATCCGGCGGGCTGCCTCGGCACGGTCGCCGGGGCGGTCGATGCGCAGGTGTCTCACCGGTGGTCACCGTACGGGCCGGGGCGCCGGGGCCGCCGGTCTGCCGCTCAGCCGAACGGGCAGTTCAGCGCGGCAGCCGCCACCGCTGGCCGGCCTTGCCGGTGCAGGGCAGGATCGCGAGCGCCGGGCCACCCTCGGACTTCGGCAGGATGCTGAGGCACCGGCCCGACCCGGCGTTGAACAGCGCGCCGTCGGTCTGCGGCACCCAGAGCTGGGCGCCGCCGAAGTTGCAGTCCCAGAGCTGGATGCGGTATTCGATGTCGGCGCCCGCGTTCCCGCCGATGTCCAGGCATTTCGTCGCGGTGGCCGGCATGAGCGCGCCCTCGCGGGTGAACGTCCAGCGCTGCGCCTTGGCGCCGGTGCACTTCGCGGCGCTGAGCTTGACGCCGTTGGTGGTCTCGGCGGGCGTCTGGATGCAGCGCCCGTCGAGGCTGGTCACCGTGGTGACGGGCGGCAGGGTGCTCGGCTTCGGCGACGGGCTCGCTGTGCTGCGGGTGGTCTTGACGGGTACGGGCGCCTTGCTGGTCGGCCGCTTCGACGGGGACTTGCGCACGGACGGCCGTACGGACGGGGTGGCGGAGGGCACAGGTGAGGCCTGCGCGGCGGGGGCGGCCGGCGCGTCCTCGGCGGTCGCGGTGAACTTGACGGCCGCGCCCACCCCACCGGCGAACAGCAGCGTGGCGGCGGCGACCGCACCCAGCGCCAGCCCCAGCCGCCTGCCCCGCCGCCGCGGCACGCCGGTCGTCGGTGGCGGGGTGTCCACCTGCGCGACCGGGCCGGACAGGCTCGAACGGTCGATCGCCACGGACGCGCCGGACCAGCTCACCGGAGGCGGCATGGCGGCCGCGTGCGGGTCGGTGTCGCCGAGCCGGGGGTGGTGGCAGCGGCTGACGATCTGCTCGGGCGTGGGGCGCCTTTCCGGGTCACCGGCCACACAGGACCGGATGAGCCCGGCGAGGCGCGCGTCGACGCCGTCGAGGTCGATCTCCTCGCGCAGCAGGCGCTGGCAGATGGCCTGGGCGCTGCCGGCGCCGTACGGGCGTCGCCCGGTGGCCGCGTGCGCGACCGTGGCGCCGAGCGCGAACACGTCCGCGGCGGGGGAGAGCCGGTCGTCGGTGAGCAGCTCGGGAGCGATGTAGCCGGGGGTGCCGACGATGATGCCGCTCTGCGTGAGGCCGGTGTCGCTGGGGTCCCGGGCCAGGCCGAAGTCGATGAGCTGCGGGCCGGTCGTGGACAGGATGACGTTCTGCGGCTTGATGTCGCGGTGGCAGATGCCCTGGGCGTGGACCTCCGCGAGGCCCTCGGCCAGACTCGCCATCAGCCGCAGGCACTCCCCGGTGGTCATCGGGCCCTCGGCCTCGACCGCGTCGGCCAGCGTGGCGCCCGGGATGAACTCGGTGGCCATCCAGTACGGCGGGTCGGTCAGCTCGCAGTCGATCAGCGCCGCCGTGTACGCGCTGCGCACCTTCCGCAGCGTCTCCGCCTCCCGCCGGAACCGGACGAGCGTGTCGGGGTGGGCCAGCAGGAACGGGTCGAGCATCTTCACGGCGGCCAGGCGGCCACCGGGCGAGCGCCCGAGATAGACCGTGCCCATGCCGCCGGTGCCCAGCCGGCCCTCGAGCTCGTACCGCCCGGCTCGGCGGGGATCGGCGGGCAGGAGGGGATCCACGGGTTCGAAGGGTACTGCAAGGTCAGCGTGCGGCAGGGCAGCGTCGGTGCCCTGTCGCACTGACTTTCCTCGATGCAGCGGGCAACCTCCGCGGCGGCGCGGCCCACCTGCACATGACCAACCACGATCGGGAGGCAGACGATGAGGGTACGAACCGTCCGAGCGGGCCACAGGCGACGTGCCGCGGTGTTCACCGGTTTCGCCGCGGTGCTGGTCGCGGCCGCGGGGATCACGACGTCCGCGTTCGCGGGCACGCCCACCGTTGCGCCCGCACCGCAGCCGGCCGCGAAGACCCTGGCCGCGTCCTGGCCGACCCCCGTACGCACCGAGACGCTCACCGCCACCCGGAAGATCAGCGGCAGCTTCGACGGCGGCAACGTCCGGTTCGTCGGCGGTGGCGCGCTCGGCGACGGCGGTCAGGACGAGGGCCAGGACCCGCTGTTCCAGCTCGCCGACGGCGCCACGCTGGCCAACGTGATCATCGGCAGCCCGGCGGCCGACGGCGTGCACTGCTCCGGCACCTGCACGCTGCGCAACGTGTGGTGGCAGGACGTGGGCGAGGACGCCGCCACGTTCAAGGGCACCTCGGCCGCTCAGACCATGACGATCGTCGGCGGCGGCGCGATGCACGCGGCCGACAAGGTGTTCCAGCACAACGGCCCGGGCACGACGGTGATCCGCGACTTCCAGGCCGCCGACATCGGCAAGCTCTACCGCTCGTGCGGCAACTGCAGCAAGCAGTTCGCGCGCCACGTGCAGGTGTCGAACGTGACGGTCACCGTACCCCTGAAGATCCTGGTCGGGATCAACCCCAACTTCGGTGACACGGCGACGATCTCGGGCGCGACGCTGGTCGGTGACGCGAGCAAGTCGGCGCTGTGCGGGCTGTTCCAGGGCGTCACCAGCGGCGAGCCGAAGCTGATCAGCACCAAGCCGGACGGGGTGTCCTGCAAGGTCAGCTGAGTCGCGGCCGGAGCACCTCCGCGCACCACTGGCGGAACGTCGTGGGGGTGCTCCCGGCCGGCGTCCGCGGCTCGGCGTCGTCCAGGCCGTTCTCCTTGGCCACCGCCATGTCCACCATGGCCTGCGCCATGGCCTCGGACATGCCGGCCGCCAGCAGGCGCGCCTTGAACGCGTCGACCGGGACCTGCTGGAAGCGCACCGGCCACCCCAGCACCTCGGACATGATCTGCGCCATCTCGTCGAACGACAGGTCCTCCGGCCCGAGCACCGGAACGCTGCCCACGCCGCTCCACGAGTCGTCGAGCAGCAGGCGGGCGGCCACGTCGGCGATGTCGCGGGTCGCGCAGGTCGGAGACTTGTGGGCGCCGGAGATCGGCTGGAAGAACACCCCGTCCCGGATCGAGTCGGTCTGGCGCAGGAGGTTGTCCATGAAGGACGGCATGGTGAGCGCGCGGTAGCTGACGCCCGTACCGGCGATCAGGTCGTCCAGGGCCAGCGTGGCGGCCACGTGCCCGGAATTCGCGGCCACCGGGGTGCCGCGGCCCAGCGCCGAGATGCCGACCACGCGCAGGTCGGGCCGGCGGGCGAAGGCTGCGCAGGCTGGTCGGCTGAATCCTGAGTACGCGGCGTCGACACTCTCGGCACGCGGGTTCGGCGGCACCAGCCAGAACACCGCATCGGCGCCGGCGAGGGCCCGGTCGACGACGTCCGCGTCGCCGTGCGAGCCGGGTACGACGCCGACGCGCTCGCGGACCTCGGGGGCGAGCCGGTCCGGATCGCGGACGATGACCCGTACCGGCGCGTGCGCGTCGAGGAGATGGCGGACGACCTGCCGTCCGATGGCGCCCGTGGGCGTGCTGACAACGATCATGACCTCAGTGAACGCGCGCCTGCCGCGGAGCTGAAGGACCGATCCGATCCGCATTGATACCGTACGGATATGAGTGACCTCGAGGTCCGCCAGCTGCGGTACTTCGTGGCGGTCGCCGAGGAACTGCACTTCGGCCGCGCCGCCGAACGCCTCGGCATGGCCCAGCCCCCGCTGTCCCGCGCGATCCGCGACCTGGAACGGCACCTCGGCGTCGGGCTGCTCGAGCGCACCACGCGGCAGGTCCGCCTCACGCCGGCGGGCGAGGTGCTGCTGCGCGACGCGCGTACGGCCCTGGACGCCGTCTCCGCGGCCGAGCGGCGGGCGCGGCATGCGGGGCAGCCGGTGCGTACGCTGCGGCTGGCGCTCAAGGCCGATCACGACGCCGGGATGCTGCCACGGATGCTGGCGGCGTACGAGCGTGAGGAAGCGGCGCTGCCGGTGGAACTGCAGCTCGGCGGCCGTGGCGAACAAGTCGCGGCCCTGCGCGACGGGCGGGCCGACGTCGCGTTGCTGCCGACGCCGTTCGACGACCGCGGGCTCGACGTCGAGCCGCTGCTCACCGAACCCCGCCTGGTGGCCCTGCCCGCGGCCGATCCGCTCGCCGCGCGGACCGAGCTGCGGCCCGCCGACCTCGCCGGGCGCCTGCTGCCGGACGGTACGGCGGCCGACGGCAGCGACGCCCCGCCCGCCTGGCCGCCGCGGTCGCTGGACCTCGCCCAGATCTTCAACCTCGTCGAGGTCGGCAGCATCGTGTGGTTCCTGCCCGAGTCGCTGGCCCGGCGGCATCCACGGCCGGAGATCGCGTACCGTCCGGTCGCCGATCTCGCGCCGTCGACGCTGGTGGTGGCGTGGCCGCGGGAGTCCCGGTCGCCGGCGGTCGCGGCGTTCGTCCGGGTCGCCCGGTCCGTGTTCGCCGATGCCGGGCTCAGCTCGCCGGCTTCACCAGCTTCCGGACGCTCCTGATCCGCCGTCGGAGCTGCCGCCGCCGAAGCTGGAGCCCGTGTCGGGTGACGAGCTGAAGGACGGCGCCGACGTGTCGGTGCTCCCGCCCATCCACGCGGTGTGGTGGTGATGGTGCGGGGACCGCAGCCCGGCCGCCGGGCGCACCCAGCCCGGGGAGCTGCCGCGAGATCCGCCGGAACCGGCACCGGTGGCGCGCGAGACGAGCGCGGCGACCACGCCGATGCCGGCCAGCACGACGAACAGCACGAGCCATCCCGACCCCGACCCGTCGTCGTCGCCGGACTCGTCGGGGAAGGCGAAGTCGCCGTCGGGCATGTAACCGGACCCCGACCCACCGCCGGACACGTAGTCGGAATCCGGCTCGTCGTCGGCGGGCTCGGCCAGGGACTCGAGCCGGGCGTTCGCCGGGAGGGCATGGCCCAGCTCGCGGCGTACCTCGTCGAGGCCGGCGAGGATCCCCAGCTGGTAGTTCCCTTCGGCGAAGCGCGGAGTGACGACACCGTCCACGATGGCCTCGGCCTCACCGTCGGTCAGCCGCTTCGTCACGCCCCGGCCGGTCTCCAGGCGTACCCGATGGTCGTCGACGGCGACGACCAGCAGGACCCCGTTGTTCTTGTCCTTCTTGCCCACGCCCCAGCTGTTGAAGAGGCCGGTCGTCCAGGCCTCGATGCTCTCGTCGCCGGTGGTGGGCACGACCGCGACGGCGATCTCGTCGGAGGTCGCCTTCTCGTCCCGCTTCAGGATCGTGGTCACCTTCGCGCACAGCGCGCTGCCCAGCACGTCGGTCCGGTCGACACACCGGCCCGGCTTCGGGTACGCGGGTGCCGCGGCGGCCGGAGTCGTCCAACCCATCAGTGCCGCGCCCACCAGCAGGGACGCCGCCACTACCCTCGTACGGGATCTCATGCGCTCAATATGAGGTACGCGCACAACAGGTTGATCACGGGGGAGAAGTCATGGCGCCCAGAACGGTCACCAGGGACGATCTCGCCGCCGTGGCGGGTGCCGCGCTGGGCGGAGGGCGCCGGCTCGAGGCGGTGCAGCGGCTCGCCGGCGGCACGAGCAAGGGCGTGTACCGGCTGACGATGGACGACGCCACGACAGCGATCGTCTATCTGTGGGAGGCCTCGGAGAACTACTGGCCGGCGCGGGAGAACGACGACGACCCGGCCGACCCGTTCGCGGCCGGCGTCGGTCTGGACCTGTTCGAGGCCGCGTACGCCCGGCTGGATTCCCTCGGCCTGCGGGTTCCCGAGGTGTACGTGATCGACCGGAGCCGCACCCGCTACCCGGCCGATCACGTGGTGCTGGAGGACTTCCCGGGCGAGAACCTCATGGACCGGCTCGCCCGCGACCCCGTTGCGGCCGAGCCGACGATGGCACAGCTCGCCGAGGGGCTGGCTGCGATGCGGGCACATCGCGCTCGCGCGTACGGGAAAGTGGCCGTGATCGACGGCGGCGGCGCCTCCCACTGGCCCACATGTGAGCAGGCGGCCCTGGATTTCGCGCTGCGCTGCCTCGCCGAGGCGGCCGGGCGTGACCGGCGGATCGCCGACGCGCGGGACCGGCTGGAGGAGCGGCTGCGCGAGCTGGCCGCCGCGGTCCGGCCACGCAGCGAGTACGCAGTCGTGCACGGCGAGCTCGGCCTCGACCATGTGCTCGTCGACCGCGACGGCCGTCCGGTGCTCATCGACGTCGAGGACCTGCTGTACTTCGACGTCGAGTGGGAGCACGTGTTCCTGCGGATCCGCCTCGGCCGCGACTATCCGCGGCTGGCGGTGGACGGGCTCGACGAGGACCGGCTCGCGCTGTACATGCTGACCCAGCGGCTGTCGCTGACCGCGGGCCCGCTGCGGCTGCTCGACACCGACTTCCCCGACCGTGCGTTCATGGCGCACATCGCCGAGCACAACCTGACCGAGGCGCTGGCCCTGCTGCCGCGGTAGCAGGCGGGGTCAGCGGTGCGCCGGCCACTCCGAGGCGAGCATCGCGAAGTCCAGCTCCGTGGTCCACTCGCCCTTGAACATTTCGTTCTCCACGAGGCGTGCTTCCTGGCGCATCCCGAGCCGGCGCAGGACCGCTGCGGATGCGTCGTTGCGCTCGTCGATGCGGGCGGTGATGCGGTGCAGGCCCAGGTCCTCGAAGCCCAGCCGGAGCATGGCTCGCGCCGCCTCGGTGGCGTACCCGTGTCCGGCGTGGCCCGGGTGGAACACGTAGCCGATCTCGCCGCTGAGGTGCTCGCGGCTGATCCAGTACAGCAGCACGTCGCCGACGAGCTCCCCGGTCTCCGCGTGCTCGACGCCCAGCGTGATGCCCTGCCCCGCGTCGGTGAGCACGGTGGCCGCCCAGTACGTGGCGAGCCGTTCCGAGATCGTCCTGGCGTCCATCGGCTCGAACGGCACGTACCGGCAGACGTCGGGCCGGCTGCGGTAGTCGAGGAGCGCACCGGCGTCGCCGGCGGTCAGCGGGCGCAGGAGCAGGCGCTCGGTGCGGATCGGGTACGAGGGACGCAGCTCGAGCTGCCGGGGAGCCACCACGGCGCTCATCGTGCCAGCTCGCCTCGTCCTCGCGCGACGACGTTCCGGGCCCGGGCGCGGGCCGCCTCCGCCGGGGTGGTGCCCGTGGCCCGGGCCGTACGCAGAATCTCCGCCAGCGTGCCGCCGATGGCCCGGACCCGGGCGGTCGCCTCAGCGGACGTCTCGTGGTGCAGTTCGACGGCGGTGGCGTGCACGATCCCGCCGGCGCTGACCACGATGTCGGGTGCCCACAGAATGCCGCGATCGTGCAGCAGGCCGGCCGTGGCGGGCTGGTCGAGCTGGTTGTTGGCCGGCCCGGCGATGGCCGCGCAGCGCAGGGTGGGCACCGAGTCGGGCGTGAGCAGACCGCCCGTCGCGGCGGGGATCAGCACGTCGACGTCCGCGGTCAGGCACGCCTGCGGGGTGGTCCAGGTGGCGCCGTACTTGTCCGCGACCGCCCGCCTGGTCTCGTCGACGTCGCTGACAACCACCTGCTGCGCACCGGCCTCGTGCAGCAGGCCGAGCAGGTGCGCGCCGACGCGGCCCAGGCCGAGGATCGCGAAGGTGCGGTTTGACAGGTCGCTCTCCGCGCAGAGCGTCTGCAGGCAGGCCAGGACACCCACGGCGGTGGCCTCGGAGGAGTCGCCGCTCCCGCCGGACGTGACCGGGCGGCAGAACGCGTACGGGGTGCGCTCGGCGATCGTGGCCATGTCGTCGGGGCCCGTACCCATGTCCGGGCCGGTGGCGTAGGTGCCGCCGAGCGACGCGATCACGTCGGCGACGTCGTGCAGGGCGTCGCGCCGATCCCGGCCGTCGAGGGTCCGGCCGGGTGCGAGCGCGACCACGGTCTTGCCGCCGCCGTTCGGCAGCCCGGCGAGCGCGCACTTGTCGGTCATCGCGGCGGACAGCCGCAGCGCGTCGGTCAGGCCGTCACGCCAATCCGCGTACGCGGCCAGCCGGCACCCGCCGATGGCCTGACCCAGCGCGGTGGAGTGCACCGCCACGATGATCGGCAGCCCGGAGCGCTTCCCGCGCTCGATGATGATTCGTTCGTGTTCCATGCGAGGAACGTAGAGATGTGCTGGCCCGTTGGGCCGCCGTACCGAATGTCGTTCGGAAGATGGCCCATAATGCCGGTCGTGGACGAACTTGATTCGGCGCTGGTGGAGCATCTCCAGACGGACGCCCGGCAGACCAACCGCGACCTCGCCCGCAAGCTGGGCATCGCCCCGTCGACCTGCCTCGAACGGGTCCGGGCGCTGCGCGAGCGTGGGGTGATCACCGGTTACCACGCCGAGGTCAGCCTGGCCGCCCTCAACCGGCCGGTCCAGGCGCTGCTGCACGTCCAGGTCCGGCCGCTGAGCCGTACGGTGATAGACGGCTTCAAGGCGTACGCGATGGCCCTGCCCGAGGTGCTGTCCGTGTTCGTCGTGGCCGGCGGCGACGACTTCCTCGTGCACGTCGCCGTGCCGGACGTCGACGCCCTGCACGCGTTCCTGATGGACAAGTTCAGCGGCCGGCGGGAGATCGTCGGGTTCCGCAGCTCGGTGATCTACCAGCACGCCCGCAAACAGGTCGTCGAACAACTCGACGTTTGAGGCAACCGGCCCGGCGGCTCCGGGGTGTATACGTCTGTGCGGATCTCACAAGGGACACCATCGCCATGACCCGCGGCGGCACCGAGGACTTCGACGCGTTCTACGCGGCCACCGCGCGACGCGTCGTGCTGCACGTGTACGCCGTCTGCGGCGACCTGGGCGACGCTCAGGACATCACGCAGGAGGCGTACGCGCGCGCGTGGCAGCACTGGCCGAAGGTGTCGGCGTACGACAACCCGGAGCAGTGGGTGCGGACCGTGGCGTGGCGGCTGGCGGCCAACCGCTGGCGCGGCTTCAAGCGGTGGCTCGCGGCGCAGGCCCGGCTGGGCGGTCAGCCCTCCACCACGGCCAGCCCGTCGCCCGACCGGGTCGCTGTGATCGCCGCCTTGCAACGGCTGCCCGAGGCGCAACGGCAGACCGTGGTCCTGCACTACCTGCTCGACATGTCGGTTGGCGACATCGCGACCGGCACCGGGGTCCCGGCCGGAACGGTGAAGGCCCGGCTCGCCCGCGCCCGCGCCGCGCTGGCGGACCTGCTCAGCGACGAAACACCGGAGGTCAACGATGCCGCGTCCCGTTCGTGACATGCTCCTGGACCTGGCGGAGGACGTCCGCCGCGCCCCCCTCGCGCCGGCGGCGCAGATCCGCGCGCGCGGCCGCACCCGGGCCCGCCGCCGCACCACCCTGGCCGCCACCGGCCTGACCCTGGTCGCCGCCGGCGCCGGAACGGCCGCGCTCCGGCTGGCCGGCGACCAACCACCCCCCGCGTCGTCCCCGCCGCCGGCCGCCGCGCCGGCCGACCCGTGCGCCGGCCTGGATCTGTCGCTGCCGGCCGACCCGGGCGACATCCGGGTCCGCGTTCTCGACGGGGCGGCCACGGCCGGCCTGGACCAAACGGTGGTCCGTGACCTGCGCGAACGCCGATTCACCCAGGCGATCGCGGCCGGCGAGGCGGCCGGCCGCACGGACGAGGTGGCGATCCTGCGGTACGGGCCCGAGGCGGTGGGCGACGCGGTGGTGCTGCGGGCGATGCTGCGCAACCAGGCCGTTCTGCAGTTCGACCCGGGGCGGGACGGTGCCGTCGAGCTGGTGGTCGGCGACGGCTTCCGACGGCTGGCCACGGCGACCGAGACGAACCAGGCGCTGGTCGAGGCCGGCAAGCCGACCCCACCCCCGGAGTGCCGCTGACCGGGCCTGCTGTTCGGTGTTCGGTCAATCCCGAACACCGAACGGTCTGGGCTGACGGCGCGTCTTCTTGACTAATTTTCGCGAATATGCGGCTTGACGTGTGGTGCCCATCACAAGCTAGCGTCCCCTTTGTCCAGAAAAATAGCTCGGGTCCTGGCTGTCCGCATTCGCGGCGGCACCGGCACCGCGCCGGCGCAGGAGCTCACACGCGTGTCCCGAGCCGATCGAGGAGACTTAGCTGTCCGCTCGTCGCATGCGCCTGGCCGCTGTTACCGGCGCTTTCACAGTTCTGTTCGCCTCCGCTCCGGTGCATGCCGCGCCCGCGCCTCCGCCGACCGTGCGGAAGGTGGTGAGCGCCGGGAAGCCCGTTGCCGTCCGTAAGGCGCCGGCGCTCACGCCGGTCGAGCTGTCCCGGCGACATGCCCGGGCGCGGGTGCGGGTCGTGTCGTATGCCCGGGCTCAGCGAGGTGACTGGTACGCGCACGGTGCCAGCGGGCCGTCGCGGTGGGACTGCTCGGGGTTGACGTCGGGGGCGTACCGGACTGTGGGGATCCGGCTGCCGCACTCGTCCGCCGCGCAGGCCCGGCGGGGCATCCGCGTCACGCCGCGGTTCGCGAAGGTCGGCGACCTCGTCGCGATGAATGGGCATGTCGGGGTGCTGGTCGGGCGGTGGCGGATGGTCGACGCGCCGGGGCCGGGGCGACGGGTGGTCGAGCGGGCGGTGTTCCGTACGAGCACGCTGCAGTTCCGCCGGCTGATCGGTTGAACGCGGATGGACGGGGAACAGTAATGGCACTCACGTTCGCGCTGATCATTAACGCACCGGTCGACCGGAGCGCAACCTCCTTCGGGTGCGAGGTTTCCGGCCGTACAGGTGAGTTTGAGCATGCCCTGTTTGCGGGCAAGACGTCCGCACACCGCAGCACCTCGCGGGCTGCCGGCGCGTCCCCCGTGCCGGCCGGTCCGTCGAGTACGGAGGGCTGCCGACGTCGGCAGCCGGATACAGGGAGCTTGTTCATGACCGTCATCGCCGTTCCCGCTCACGACGCCGAGACCCGCACGGACGCGTCGGCGAGCACGGACAGCGCCAGTGAGTTCATCACTGCGATGGCGAGCCTGCCCGCGGGGCACCCGTCGCGCCCGGCTCTGCGTGACCGCGCGATCGAGGCGTGGCTGCCGCTGGCCCGGCACCTGGCCAACCGCTACTCCGGCCGCGGCGAGCCCGCCGACGACCTGTACCAGGTGGCCGTGGTCGGGCTCATCAAGGCCGTCGACCGCTTCGAGCTGGACCGCGGCGTGGAGTTCGCCGGTTTCGCGATCCCCACGATCGTCGGCGAGCTGAAGCGGCACTTCCGCGACCGCACCTGGTCGATCCGGGTGCCGCGGCGGCTGCAGGAGCTGCGGCTGGCCATCACGGGCGCCAACAGCACGCTGAGCCACACGCTGGGCCGCTCGCCCACGGTGGCGGACATCGCCGAGCACCTGGGCATCACCGAGGAAGAGGTCGTCGAGGGCCTGGAGGGCGCGCGGGCGTACACCGCGGCCAGCCTGTCCACGCCGGTCAACGCCGACGGCAGCACCGAGCTGGGCGACACGATCGGCGGGATGGACGACGGCTTCGAGCTCACCGAGCTGCGGGTCGCGCTGGGTCCGGCGCTGGCCATGCTGAGCGAGCGCGAGCAGCGGATCGTCAGCCTGCGCTTCTACGGCAACATGACCCAGTCGCAGATCGCCGAGCAGGTCGGCATCTCCCAGATGCACGTCTCGCGCCTGCTCACCAAGGCGCTCGCGAAGCTCCGCGACCAGCTCGACGGCTTCGCCCTCTGAGCTGACGGAACGCCACGAGCCGGCGCCACCCGAAAAGGGGGCGCCGGCTTCGTGCTGTCAGGCGACGGCGACCCAGACGTCGTCGAGCGCGCCCTGGAACTGGTCGTTGTCGGTGTACGCGCCCTTGCCGCCGACGCTCAGCGGGTTGCGGTTCGACACCGACAGGCCGGCCGGGATGCGCGTGCTGCCACGCCGCTCGCCGTCCACCCGGATCACGAGCATGGTGCGCTTGCGCCGGCACTCGAGGCTGTGCCAGGCGTTGTCCGCGACCGTGACGCTGCTCTTCGCGATGTGCACACGCCGGGTACGGCCGTCCACGAGGGCGCAGCTGGGCTTGCCGGCCACCCCGTCGATCTGCAGCTTGTACTGGCTGCCCCGGGCGGAGTAGCCCTTCTGCAGCACGTTCTGGCCCTTGGTGGTCTGATCCGGGGCGAGCAGCACGGAGGCGCCGAAGCGGATCAGCCGCTTGCCCGGGTTGAGGTCCGCGGAGCTGCGGGCGCGCAGGGCGACCCGGGGGCACGGCTCCTCGTGGCAGGCCGCCGGGAACGTGAGGGCCACGCCGTCGCCTCGGGGGACGGTGGTCACGGCGCCGCCCGCGCCGCTGACCGGGGCGAGCATGTGCCGGTGGCCGGAGAGGTCGAGCAGGCTGCCGGCGGCGGGTTCGTCGAACGTGTACCGCGCGACCTGCGTACCCCAGGGGGTGGTGCTCGCGTCGGCGCGTATGAAGAACGACCCGGCGATCGTGGCCGCCACAGCGGTGGCGGCCACGGCCACGGCCGCCCGGCGGCGCCGGGAAGAGTGTGGTGTCATGTCCGAATCATCCCTATTTACCGGTACGGCGGCAGCCGTGGCGGCGCGGTCGAACGGCCAGGACGTGCTGGCCGAACGGAGGGGTCACTCCCCGGTTTCCGCCTCGTCGGCGGCCGGCTCCTCCGCGGGCGCCCCCAGTTCGTCGCCCACGACCGGTACGTCCACCCACAGCGCCCGCAGCTGGCCCTGCATGAACGTGGTCAGCCGGGCCCGGTACTCGCGGTCGAACTCCTCGAGCGACTCGATCTGCTGCTGCAGCGCCTCCCGCTTCGAGCCGAGGCTGCCGACGGCGTCCTCGTACCGCTGCTGCGCCTGCAGTTTGAGCTGCTCGGCGTGCTCCTGGGCGTCGCCGGTGATCTTCTGGGCCTGGTCGCGGGCCTCGGAGACGATCTTCTCGGCGTTGCGGCGGGTCTCCTCGGCCTGGGCCTGGGCCTCGCGGGCGGCCTTCTCGGCGGCCGCCCGGGCCTCGGCGAGCACCCGGTCGGCCTCCTTGCGGATGTTCTTGGAGTGCGCCTCCGCATCCTTGGCGATCTGATCGGCGGCGGCCTGGGCGTCCGCGCGAATCTTCTCGGCCTGCCGGTTGGCGATCGCGATGTGTTCCTCGGCCGTGCGCTGGGCCAGCGTCAGCACCTGCAGGGCCTGGTTCGGGTGCATGGCGCCGGGCACGATCAGCGGGTGTTCCGAGGTCGCGGTGTCCGGCGTGCTCCCGTTCAGCACGGCCTTGAGCCGGTCCTTGATCTGGGTCTCGGTCACAGCGAACTCCCGTGGGTCATGAGGGGGTCTAGCCAGGTGCATAACGGGCGAAGGCGGCATTCCGGCGCGGCCGTGAGACGAGGTTCGCGGCTATGAGGCGTACGGGCGGGCGCTGCGTGCCGACCGGACCACACAGGGTGACTGTTCGGCCCACTACGCGACGGCATACGTGCGGGTTTGGTGTAGTGCGTGGCCGGGTCCGGTATCTCTCGGGTGGCTACCCGGCCACGCCGCTACGCCGTACCGGGGGGAGTCGCCGATGCCGTACCGCCGGCTCCGGCAGCACCTCACGACGCGTACCGACGACTGGTGGCCGTGGCTCGTCGCCGCCCTCGCGGTGCTGCTCACCGCGGGTTGCGTCACGCTCGTCGCCGCCATCGGCGCCGCCGCGGACCAGCTCGCCGCGGACCTCGGCGGTACCACCCGGCAGGCCACCCGCGCGGACGCCGTGGCCGGCCGGATGAACCAGGAGGTCGCCGACGGCCGCTTCGAGTTCGCGGTCACCGGGATGCGCTGCGGCGTACGCCAGGTCGGCACGAGGCGGCTCGGCCAGAAGGCGCGCGGCCGGTTCTGCCTGGTCACGGTCTCCGTGAAGAACATCGGCCGGCACGCGCGGACCCTCGACGCCGGCGCTCAGACCGGGTACGCGGCCGACGGCCGGGCGTTCCCCAGCGAGGCGGGGGCCGCCATGTTCGCGGCCGGACCGGGCCGGACGGTGCTCGAGCGCATCGACCCGGGCGTACGCGTACACGGCACGCTGGTCTTCGACGTTCCCCGCGGAACGAGGCTGGCGTCCGTCGTGCTGCGCGACTCGGCGCTCACCCGCGGCGTACGCATCCCGCTCGGTTGATGGGTAGGTTCGGGGGATGCCTGAGCAGCCGATGGTCGTCGTCCGTGGTGAGGCCGTCCGGGAAGTGCCCCCGGAGATCGCCCAGTTCTCCGTCACCGTGTCCGTACGCGACAAGGACCGGCAGGTCACGCTGACCCGGTTGACCGAGCGGGCCGCCGAGGTGCGCACCGCGCTCGACGACTACCCCGACGCGGTCGAGCGGCGGGATACCAGCGGGGTCCAGGTGCACCCGCAGCTCAAGCGGGGCGG
The DNA here is from genome assembly GCF_016464385.1 of Nucisporomicrobium flavum. Taxonomy (GTDB): domain Bacteria; phylum Actinomycetota; class Actinomycetes; order Mycobacteriales; family Micromonosporaceae; genus Actinoplanes; species Actinoplanes flavus_A. The sequence goes on from NZ_JADMLH010000002.1 coordinate 782,774, forward strand.
CAGCATCTCCGCGTACGTGGGGAGCGTCAGCACCACGGTGACCGTCACCGACTTCGCCTCGCTGGGGGAGATCCTGCTGCGGCTGGGCCGCGGCGAGGACGTGACCATCTCCGGGCCCTGGTGGCAGCTGCGCCCGGGCAGCCGGGCCGGCGCCGACGTGCGACGCGAGGCGATCACCGACGCGCTGGGCCGGGCCCGGGAGTACGCGGAGGCGGTCGGCGCTCGGGTGGACCGGCTGGTGGAGATCTCCGACGAGGGCACCGGCGGCGGCGGGGGCGGCCGGATGCGGGCCGCGGCGTACGGGATGGAGTCGGCCGCCGACCTGGAGCTCGAGCTGGACCCGCAGCCGCAGACCGTGCACGCCGCGGTGATCGTCCGCGTGGCCATCACGGAGCCGTCCTCGCTCACCTGAGGCGACCATCCGATCCGCCCGTTTCGCCCGCGCGGGAGCGTGCGATCAGCGAGACTCGCTGCATGCGTCGCTTGTTGCTCCGGATCGCCAACGTGAACCCGGACAGCGTGACCACGCACTCGGACCGGGTCCTCTACAGCGCCATCGGCGTGTTCATCGTGCTCTATTTCGTGTACGCGACGGTCGGCGGCGCCGCGTTCGTCGACGCCAGCGCGAACTACACGCACCCGTGGTGGCAGTGGCTGGTCGGGCCGCTCGTCGCGACCGGCGTGGTGGCGTACGACCGGGCCGTGGTGGGCCGCGTGGCGATCAACTACGAGCGGCTGGAGTCGTCGGACCCGGCGGACCTGCTGCGCCGCCCGACCGTCGGCCTGTACGCCGGCCGCCTCGCCCTGGCCCTGCTGTTCGCCGTGATCATCACCGAGCCGCTGATGCTGGCCCGCTACCAGGGCGAGATCGACGCGCGGCTCAACGAGGTGCACAACGAGCAGATCAGCCGGGTCGAGCAGAGCGGGGCGATCGCCGCGTACGACGCCCGGATGCAGCAGCTCAAGCGGGAGACGGCGGCGGACGACCGGGCCGTGCAGGCGCTCACCACACGCGCTGCGCAGAAGCGCAGGGACGCCCGTACCGTTTATGCCCAAGCCCTCGCCGACTCCGAGGGTGACGGTGTCTCCCGCAAGGCGGGCTGCCCGGAGGGCGGCTATTGCGACACGCTGGTGAAGCGGTCCCGGGGCCTGGACGATCAGGCCGCGCGCCTCGACGCGCAGGCCGCGGAGCTGCAGAAGAGCCAGGATGCGGCGCGGCAGTCGCGGGCCGCCGAGCAGGCGGACCTCACCCGCAAGATCAGCGATCAGCGTACGGCCAACGCCGAGGCGATCAAGGCCGACGCCGGGTTCGGCGCCCGCACCAAGGCCATGTGGTACCTGGTGACCAGCGACTTCTGGGGCATCGGCGTCTTCTACGTCGGCATCGCGCTGCTGCTGGTCGCCCTCGACTGCGCCGCGGTCGGCCTCAAGTTCGTCTCGCACGGCAACGGGTACGAACGCAGCGAGGCCCGCGTCGCCCGAGGCCGGGAGCACGAGGCCGCGATCGGCTACGAGCAGGGCCTGCGCGACGCTCGCCGGTACGCCGAGGCCACCTCGCGGGTGATGGCGGAGAGCATCGGCAAGGCGTCGCACGACGAGGAGCTGGCCGGCATCGCGGTGGAACGGGCCCGCGCCCACCTCTACGACAGCGTGACCGGGGCGCCGCTGCCGCCCGTACCCGTGATCGAACGCCACACGCTGCGCGATGTGGACAGCATCAGGGCGTGATGCCCGCGTGCCCTACCCTCGGCGCTGTGCAGCCGCCGCCGTTCGCCGAGATTCTGCCGTCCGGATCCGTCGTCACCGAGGTCGTGCCCCGTAGCGGCGGATCGCTGCACACGGTGCACGAGGTGCGCCGCGCCGGGGCCGACCCGCTGATCGTCAAGCAGTACGCCGACCGGTGGCGGGCGCAGCAGCGCAAGGAAGTGCACGTCTACCGGTTGGCGGCCGGGGTGGCCGGCGTTCCGCAGGTGGTGCACGCCGACGACGAGCGGGCGACGACGGTGCTCACGCTGATCCGCGGGAAGCCGATGTGGGAGCACGAGCTGGAGCCCGCCGCCGTGCGGGCCGCGTACCGCCGGATGGGCGAGTTCCTGGCTGCCCTGCACAGGATCAGCCTGCCGGCGTACGGGCACCTCACCACCGAGATCGTCGATCCCGTCGCCGACAACGTGACGTACGTGCGTCGCATCTTCGCGCGGCAACTGGACGAGTTCCTCGCGGCCGGCGGCCGGCGTGACCTCCACGATGCCGTCGCCCGGCGGGTGGCGGCCGACGAGGAGGCGTACGCGGCCTGCACCGGCGCGGTGCTGTGCCACAACGACCTCCACGAGGGCAACGTCCTGATCGACGACGAGGGGACGGTCGCCGGGTTCATCGACGTCGAGAACGCCGTGGCCGCCGACCCGATGACCGACCTGGCCAAGACGCTGCAGTTCGACCCCGAGGAGTCGCCGGAGAAGCGGGCGGCGCTGTTCGAGGGGTACGGCCCGCTGCCGCCGTACGGCCCGGAACGGATCGCGCTCTACCGGCTCTACCACGCCCTCGAGCTGTGGACCTGGTTCACCTCCATCGGCGAGACCGCGCGCCTGCCCGGACTGGTGAACAGCCTCCTCAGGGCATAGTGCAAATTGCACGGGAGGGCTACTATTTCACTCCGGCGTACCGCTTGCCCACGCTCTGTTATCGGCGGTGGCGCCGGGCTCGAAGAGCGGCGGAGACGACGAGCGATCGTCGTCCCCGCCGTTGCGCGTCTACCGTTCCCTGTGATGCACACGGTTGAGCTCCTGCTGGACGCCCCGCTGGAAGCCCATGTCCGGACGGTGTGGCGTGACCTCTTGGCGATGGGCCTGCGCAGCCTGGCCTCGCACGAGCACCCCACGAACCGCCCGCACGTCACGCTGGCGACCGCCGACGCGTTGTCGCCGGGTGTCGCGCCCGCACTGGACGGGCTGCCGCTCGACGTGGAGCTGGGCGACGTGGTGTTCCTCGGCCGTACGGTGGCCTGGCGGGTACGCCCCTCGGCCGCACTGCTGTCGGTGCAGCGCCGGGTGTGGGAAGCGCTCGACGGCCGGGAGCGGAACCCGCTGCACGAGCCGGGGCGCTGGGTGCCGCACGTGAGCCTGGCACTGCGGGTGAAGCCGGAGCTGCAGGACTTGTACCCCTGCGACGTCGGCGCGGCGTCCGGTCACGTGGTCGCAGCCCGCACGTACAACTCCGAGACGCGTACGGTCACCGCACTGCCCTGACGATATGTTGAGGGGTGTAGCACTTCACGGTCCAGGAGGTAGGTATGACCGCCGAGATGGTCCCGCCGGCTTGGATGCATGAGCAGGTCACCGCGGAGCAATACGCGACCTGGACAGAAGAGCAGTGTGCGGGCATCGAGATCGTGGATGGGATGGTTCTCGTGAGTCCGAGCGCTTCCAAGCGCCACAACCGCCTGGCCCGGCTCCTGGCCAACGCCTTGGACGACGCTGCGGGACCGGACTGGAACGCCGACACCGACTTCGACGTCCGGCTCCAGGACGTGCCGCTCAACAATCGTCGTCCCGACGTGACGGTGTATCGGGCGGACACCCTGGATGTGTCACCGACCCGGCCGGACCACGTGCTTCTCGTGGTCGAGGTCGTCTCGCCCGGCTCGGAGACCACGGACCGGATCGTCAAGGCCGACCAGTACGCCAGGGCCGGCATCCAGTTCTACTGGCGCGTCGAGCAGGCCCCGACCGGTGCGCCGCTGGTCTACACGTACGTCCTCGACCCGGCGACCGGCCGCTACCGCGACGGCGACATCTTCGCGGGCACCGTGAAGGCCGCCGCCCCCTTCCCCGTCGAAGTCGACCTCAGCCGGATATGAGGCACCCGCGTGCCTGATCCTGGCTCGTTCGCCGACGGGGAGAACTGGACCGGAGGCTTCTACGAGCTCTTCCTGGAGCTCGGCCCTCGCGACGACCAGCGCCTGCAGGCGGCCCTCACCGCCCTCTGGCAGGCGGCCGGTATCGACAGCTGCGTGGCCGACCGTGGCCTGGAGCCCGAGGAGCAGCCCGCCGTGCCGTGCACGGTCGCGTCCCTGGAGAGCCTCGGCCATCTGCTGGGCCGGGTCACGCTTCCGGCCGGCCGGCGGGTCGTCTGCGGCTGCTTTGCCGTACGCGACGATGAGGGGCCCGACTGGATCGAGCTCTACCTGCCCCTCGGTGCGCTGGCCCGCACGGACCGGCGGATCGGCGGCTACCCGTTCGACGATCGCAGCGGGCCGGAGTCCCTGGACTGGCGGCGCGGGCTCGACGACTGGCTCGTCGGCGTCGCCGGGCTGGTGCACCGGCGGGTGCCGGTGCGGCTGGGGATGGTCGGTTTCGAGGTCGACACCGTCTCGGCGGAGGCGCTCGGCGGCGTCGTCCCGGAGGAGCGGTGGGCGGGCCTTCTGTTGCCGGCGGGCGACGACCTTCGGTACGAGCCGGCCAACCGCTGAGCGGTCGTCGCGGACTTGCCGGGGATTTGACGGGCGCTTGAGTCCGCGTTGAGACGGGCCGCCGAACTACCGGGCAACTGCGACGGCGATGCCGCCGCGCCGGTCCGAGAGGAATGTCATGCAGCTTGCGGGGATGAAGATGGTGGCCGTGGGCCTGACCGTGGCCGGTGGGATCGCGGTCAGCTCCGGGGTCATGTGGCAGGCGTCCAGCGCCGCCTTCACCGCCTCCACCGGGACGGCTGCCAACTCCTGGAACGCCGGCACCGTGGTGCTGAGCGACGACGACAGCGCCGTGGCGATGTTCAACGCGACGAACCTGCGGCCCGGCTCGACGGGCGACAAGTGCATCACCGTCTCGTACACCGGCAGCCTGTCGTCGACCGTGAAGATGTACGGCACCGCCGTCTCCGGGGCGCTGACCCCGTACGTGGACCTGGTGATCGAGGAGGGCAGCGGCGGCGGGTTCGGCAGCTGCACCGGCTTCACGCCGTCCGGGACCGCGTACACCGGCACGCTGGCGAACTTCGGCAGCACGAAGACCGGGTTCGCCACCGGCGTGGGCACGTTCGCCCCGAGCGGCTCCGGGCAGCAGAAGACGTACCACGTCACGTACACGGTGAACGCCGCGACGCCCGACTCGGCGCAGGCCGCGTCCGCCGCGGCGACCTTCACCTGGGAAGCGAACAGCTGACCATGACCGCCGTCGCCTGGACCGGTGCCCGCCGGATGCCGGTGCTGCGCCTCTCCGCGGGCGCGGTACGCCTGATCGCCGTCGCCGCCCTCGCCGGGGTCGCGGCCATGCTCGCCTGGACCGCCCTGCCCGCCGTCTGGGGCTGGCAGCCGACCGTCGTGACCAGCGGCTCGATGAGCCCGTCGCTGCACCGCGGGGACGTGGCGGTCACCTCGGCGCCGTCCGCCGGCTGGGCACCGGCCGTCGGCCAGGTCGTGGTCGTGCCGGATCCGCTGCGCCCCGGCCGTACCCGCATCCACCGGATCGCCGGCATCGACGCCGACGGCATGCTGGTCACCCGCGGCGACGCGAACGGCAGCGACGATTCCTTCCGTACGGCCCCCGCCGACGTGCGGGGCATCGGCCGGCTGCTCGTCCCCCGGGTGGCGCTCGGCAGCCTCGAGCTGCGCGAGGGGCGTCCGGCGTTGTTCGTGGCGCAGGGCGCAGCCGTCCTGGCCGCGCTGGCGCTGGTGCTGCGCCCGGCCCGCAAACCCTGATCCTCGCCGGGCGCTGCCCGGATTCCTCACCTCGGGCGGTTCCCGGCCGACGATGACAGCGGACGGAGAAGGAGCGGCGTGAGGCGTCTGCTGATAGCGACTGCGGTGACCGTGGCGGCCATGGGCGGCCTCGTCGGTCTGGCCGGGTCCGATGCCGCCTTCACGGGCAAGACGACCGCCTCGGTCAAGTTCACCGCCGCCCCCGCCTTCTCGTCCGGCCGCCTCTACGGCTGGGGCGACTCGTCCTCCGGGCAGACCGGTGCGGCTGCCTCCGGCTCTCTGACCACGCCGGCCGCGGTCGGCTCGGTCACCACGTGGGTACGGCCGACGGCGGGTGCCGGGTTCGCGTGTGCCGCGCGTACGGACGGCACGTTGTGGTGCTGGGGTGCGAACGCGTCGGGGCAGCTGGGGCTGGGCGACACGACCGCCCGCACCGCGGGTCCCGTCCAGATCGTCGGCGCGACGACGTGGACCGCCGTGGCGACGGGCCGTCAGCACGCGTGCGGCGTCCGCTCGAACGGCACCCTCTGGTGCTGGGGCGCCAACGCGTCGGGGCAGCTGGGGCTGGGCGACACGACGGACCGTACGGCGCCGGTGCAGGTCGGCACGGTGACCACGTGGCGGACGGTGACGGCCGGGACCGCGTCCACGTGTGGTCTGCGTTCCGACGGCACGATCTGGTGCTGGGGCGCGGGCGCGTCCGGCCAGCTCGGCCTGGGCACCACCACGGACCGCACCGCCCCGGTGAAGATCGGCAGCACGGCCACCTGGAACGCGATCACCGCGGGTGCCGCGTACGCCTGCGCGACGCGTACCGACGGAAGCCTCTGGTGCTGGGGCGACAACGCCGCCGGCCAGCTCGGCCAGAGCAACACCACGACGAAGCTGTCCCCGGTCCGCGTGGGCGCCGGCGTCTGGCGGACGGTGTCGACGGGCGGCCAGCACACCTGCGCCATCGGTACGGACAGCAGCCTGTGGTGCTGGGGTGCCAACGCGTCCGGCCAGCTCGGCCTCGGCGACACGACCAACCGCACCGCCCCGGTACGCGTGGGCTCGGGTACGGCCTGGCGAACGGTCACCCCGGGCGCCCAGCACTCGTGTGCCACCGACACCGGCAACGCGGTGTGGTGCTGGGGCGCCAACGGGTCCGGTCAGCTGGGCCTCGGCGACACGACCGGCCGTACGGCGCCCGCCCAGATTCCCGCCTTCACCGCGCGCCCGGTCGGCTCCGGGCCCGAGGCGAACACCACTCTGGCGATCGCCTAGGGCGTCGACCCGCGTATCTGCTCGACCAGGAGCTGGAGACGCTCGGCGGCGTACCCCGGGCGAAGCCGGCCGTTGCGGTCGAGCTCGACCAGCCCGTGCAGCGCCGCCCACACGACCTCGGTGAGCGTGTCGACGTCGCGCGTGCCGGCGACCGCGGCGACCGCCTCGCGCAGCTCGGCGAAGGCCTCGATCAGCGGCGTGGGCGTCTCGTCCGTACCCCCGAAGTGCAGGCGCGTGGACCGGGTGAACATCGCGTCGTAGAGCGCGGTGTTGCCCGCGGCGAAGTCGCTGAAGGCGGCGGCGACCCGGGCGACCTGGTCGGCGGGGGTGGGGCTGTCGCGCCGGGCGGCACGCAACGCCTCGGTGAGCTCGCCGAAGCCCTCCAGGGCGACCGCCTCGACGATGTCCTCCATCGACCCGAAGTGCTTGTACAGCACCGGCTGGCTGTACTCGATCTCGGTGGACAACCGCCGCGTGGTGACCGCGTTCCAGCCCTCGCGCTCGGCCAGGGTGCGCGCCGTCTCCGTGATGAGCCGGCGACGGGCGAGGCGCTCGCGCTGCCGGCGGTCTTCGATCGCCATACCCGACTGTAGCACTGCTACGGACGCTAGCGGTGCTATTGACACGAGCCGGCCCGGTAGTTAGCGTTGCTAGCATTAGCAGCGCTAACCAGTCTCAGGAGGCCTCTCATGTCCCACGAACAGCGGCTCGTCGACCTCTTCACCGAGATGATCAACACCCACGACCCGGACCTGGTGGACCGGTTCGTCGCCGAGGACTACCTCAACCACAACGCCTTCGTCGCCGACGGGCGCGAGGCGAACCGCCAGTTCTGGGCCACGTTCTTCGCCGGCCTGCCCGATGTGACCGTCACGATGGAGGACCTCGTGATCTCCGGCGATCGCGTCGTGGGCCGCTTCGTCTACCGCGGCACGCACACCGGGGAGCTCATGGGCTTCCCCGCCACCGGTAAGCCGGTCGAGATGCGCACCATCGACATCTGGCGCGTCCAGGACGGCATGTTCGTCGAGCACTGGGACGAGCTGAACTTGATGCAGGTGTTCCAGCAGATCGGCGCCCTGCCGGCGCTCGGCGGCACCGGGGCGCAGGCATGACGCTCGTGTCGCAGCTCGCCGCCCTCCTCGCGATCCTGGCCACCGGCGTCGTCTACGGCACCGACGTCTTCTGCGCGCTGGTCCAGCGCTCCGCCCTCGAGCGGGTCGACGACACCACCCTGGTGGCGGCCATGGGCAACCTGCACCGCGTCGCCGACCGTCGGATGCCGGTCCCCGGGATCCTCGGCGTCATCGCGGCGGCGGTCGCATCGGTGCTCGCCGCGGTGGCCGGCAACACCGTCCCCGCGGTGGTCGCGGGGGCGGCGTTCCTGCTGCTGGTCGTGTGGGTGGTGCTCTACGTGCGGATCAGCGCTCCCATCAACCGCAGGCTCACTGCGGCCGCCGTCGCGCACGAGACCCCCGCCGGCGCCCGCGCCTGGCAACGGGACTGGGACCGCATCATCGTCGCCCGGGCGGTCCTGCAGGGACTCGCCGTGCTGAGCCTGGGAGCCGGTCTCATCAGCTGACGGCGACGACGTCCTGGCTGGGTGGCGCGCCGAACTGGCGGCGGTACTCGCGGCTGAACTGCGACGGGCTGTCGTACCCGACGCGCCGGCCGATGCCCGTGACGTCGCCGGGGTTCGAGGCGAGCAGGAGGCGCGCCTCCTGCAGCCGGATCTGCTTCTGGAACTGGATGGGACTCATCGCGGTGACCGCCTGGAAGTTGCGGTAGAAGGCGGACGTGCTCATCCCCGACCGCCGGGCCAGGTCCTCCACCCGGAACGCCTGCGGGTAGTGGTCGCGGATCCAGCGGACCGCCCGGGCGACGTGGGTGAGGTTGCTGTCGGCGAGGCCGAGCTGGCGCACCACGGCGCCCTGCTCGCCGGTGATGAGCCGCCAAAGGATCTCGCGTTTGATCAGCGGGGCCAGCACGGCGATGTCCCGGGGCTGCTCGAGCAGGCGCAGCAGCCGGACGGCCGCGTCGATCAGCTCGCCGGGTGCGTCGCTGACCGCCAGGCCGGACGGCGCGGCGCCGCCCAGCGGCGGCAGGTCTCCCGGGGCCGCCTGGAGCAGCAGCTCGGCGACGGCGGCGGGGCGCAGGACCAGGCCGAAGCCCACCGCCGGGTGCTCGGCGGTGGCATCGACGAAATGGCCGGTGACGGGCAGGTCGACGGAGGCGACGAGGTACTGGCCGGCGCGGTACTCGTACACGCGGTCGCCCAGCGCGATCCGCTTGGCGCCCTGGGCGATGAGGGCCAGCACCGTACCCGTCATGGACGACGACGGCGGCTCCGACCGGTCGACCTTCGAGATCAGGACGTCCTCGATGGCCGTGCCGGTGTCGGGCCGGGCATGCCGCAGCAGCAGCTCGCGCAGCACGTCGACGCTCATGAGCCGATCCTGCCGTGATTGAGAGGATCATGCAAGAGGTCGAGAGCATCGGTCTAACGTTTTAGCAGCTCACGTTGATTCCATAGTGGGCATGAACATGACGCACGGATTCCACGCCAGCATGACTGCGCAACCAGGACGCGGTGCTGAGCTCGTCCGCCTGCTCCTCGGTGCACCCGCCCTGTCGCACCCCGACTGCATCGTCTTCCTCGTCTCCCGCTCGGCCGCCGACCCCGACGTCGTCTCGGTCACCGAGGGTTGGACGACCCCCGAGGCCCACCGGGCCTTCTTCGCCTCGGAGCCGGCGCAGGCGCTGGTGGCCGCCTTGCAGCCGCTGATGGCCGGGGAGTCGCGGTACACCGACGAGGTCCCCGTCGGCGGGAAGGCGTTCTGAGGATGCGACCCGACCTGGACCCCGAGCTGGCCGCGCTGCTCGCCGGCATGCCGCTCGTACCTCGGCTCGACGCCGGCATGCTCGCCCAGATCCGGCCGTTCGCGTCGGCGCCGATCGAGCCACTGCTCGACGGCCGCGCCGTCGAGCGGCGCGAGCTGACCATTCCCGGACCGGACGGCGCGGCGCTCCCGCTGACGATTCTCCGTCCTGCGGACCGTACGGCCGCAGCGCCCTGCGTCTACTGGATCCACGGCGGCGGCATGGTCATGGGCGACCGGTACTCGCAGATCGACATCCCGCTGGAGTGGCTGGACCGGTTCGGCGCGGTGGTCGTCTCGGTGGACTACCGGCTCGCCCCCGAGTCGTCCGGTACGGCCCTTGTCGACGACTGCTACCGCGGCCTGACCTGGGTGGCCGAGCACGCCGGCGAGCTGGGCATCGACCCCGCTCGCCTGGTCGTGGCGGGCGCCAGCGCGGGCGGTGGCCTGGCCGCCGGGGTGGCGCTGATGGCCCGGGACCGCGGCGGACCGGCGATCGCCGCGCAGGTGCTGATCGGGCCGATGCTGGACCACCGCAACGACACCGTCTCCAGCCGGCAGTTCTCCGGCGGGCCGGGCGTCTGGACGCGGGACATGAACGAGTTCGGCTGGCGCTCGGTCCTCGGCGAGCGGGCCGGCGGGCCGGTGTCCCCGTACGTGTCGCCCGCGCTGGCCGACGACCTCTCCGGCCTGCCGCCCACGTACGTCGACGCCGGCTCGGCCGAGGTCTTCCGCCACGAGGACGCCGGCTACGCGACCCGGATCTGGGCGGCCGGCGGCCGGGCGGAGCTGCACGTGTGGGCCGGCGGCTTCCACGGCTTCGACGCGCTCTTCCCGCAGGCATCGCTGTCGGTCGCGGCGCGCCGGACCCGTACGGACTGGCTCGCCCGGCTGCTCGGCACCACGACAAAGGAGAACTGACCATGCAGATCGTCATCGTCACCGGCGCGAGCTCGGGCATCGGCCGGAGCGTCGCCGTGCAGGCCGCCCGGCGCGGAACGGGAGTGATCCTCACCTACAACGGCAACGAGCGGGGAGCCCGGGAGACCGTCGCGGCCATCGAGGCGGACGGTGGCACGGCCGTCGCGCTGCGCCTGGACGTCGGCCGGTCCGAGACGTTCCCGGCGTTCCGCGACGAGGTGGCCGGCGCGCTGCGCGACACGTGGCGGAGGGACTCGTTCGACCACCTGGTCAACAACGCCGGCTTCGGCCGCTCGGCGCCGTTCGAGGACACGACCGAGGAGATGTTCGACGAGCTCATGCGCGCGCTGCTGCGGGGTCCGTACTTCCTCACCCGGGCGCTGCTGCCGCTGCTGGCGGACGGCGGCGCGATCGTCAACGTCGCCAGCAACGCCGCGTCGCGCTCCGGCATGGAGGCCGGCTATTCGGCGTACGGCACGATGAAGGGCGGCCTGGTCGTGCTGTCCCGCTACCTGGCCAAGGAGCTCAGCCCTCGCGGGATCCGGGTGAACTCGGTGTCGCCGGGCTCGACGCGTACCCGGATCGGCGGCGACGCCTTCGCGCGCCACCGGCGAGGTCATCCCGGCCCTGGCCGCGCGGACGGCCCTGGGCCGGCTGGGGGAACCGGACGACATCGGCCGGGCCGTCGCGGCGCTGCTGGGCGACGACGGCGGCTGGATCACCGGGCAGGACATCGAGGTCTCCGGCGGCTACAACCTGTAGCGGTCAGGTCTCCGGCGTGAGCGGGAGCGGCGACGTGCCCTTGATCTCCTGCAGCCGCAGCAGGGTCGTCAGCCGCTGCGCCCCCTTGAAGGACAGCTGGGTGAGCACGTGCTGCAGCTCGGCGACGTCGCGCGCCACGATCAGCATCATCACGTCGATCTCGCCGGCCACCCAGTCGGCGGCGATGACCTGGGGCATCGCGAGCACCGCCTTCTGGAAGGCGAGGTCGGCGCGCGGGTCGTGCCGGCCCAGCCGTGCCGACACGTAGACCTGGAGCGGGAAGCCGGCCTCGGCCGGGTCGAGCTTGGCGATGACGTGCCGGATGACCCCGGACTTCTTCAGGCGCCGGACCCGGTTGAGCGTGGCGGCGGGGGACAGGCCGACCAGCCGGGCCAGTTCCAGGTTCGACCGGTCGGCGTCCTGCTGCAGTTCGTTGAGGAGCTGGACATCGATTTCGTCAAGTCGAGTCGCCATATGACCAAATATAGTTTCGTGATCAGGCTGAGCCGGCGAATCTGACGTCGCGGTGCGGACGATCGTCTGATGCGTACCGATCGTCGAACCGTCCTGCTCGCTCTTGCCACCGCCGGCCTGCTCTGGGGCACCACCGTCCCGCTGACGAAGGTCGCGCTCACCGGCATGGGCCCGGCGTGGCTGACGGTGGTGCGGTTCGTCATCGCCGCCCTGCCGCTCGCGATCGTGGCGCGGCGCGGGCTGCGGGCGGCCGCGTCACCGCGGGCGCTCTTCTGGGGAGCCATCGGGTACGGCGGGGTCATCGTGCTGCAGAACGCCGGCATCGCCCGGACCAGCGTGAGCCACTCGGCCCTGATCGTCGGGGCCACGCCGGTGCTGGTGGCGCTGCTCGGGGTGCTGACCCGGCGGGGCGGCGCGACCGGCTCGACGTGGGCGGGCTCCGCGTTCTCCCTCGCGGGCATCGCGGTCATCGCCGGCCACGGCGGCGGTACGGCCACCCTCGCCGGCGACACCCTCGTGGCTCTGTCCGTCCTGTTGTCCGCCGCGTTCCTGCTCGCCCAGCCGGCCGTGCTGGCCGGACGCGATCCCGTCGCGGTGACCGCGGTGCAGTTCGGCGTCGGCGCCGTCGTGACGCTGCCGGCGGCCGTGCTCGTGGACGGTACGGCGGCCCTGTCGCTCGCCCCCGCCCCAGTCGCGGCAACCCTCGTCCTCGCGGTCGCGGGCACGCTCGTACCGTTCACGCTCTTCGCATGGGGTCAGTCCCGGGTGACGCCCGCGGTGGCCGGCGCGTTCGTCAACCTCGAGCCGCTGGTCGGCTTCGCGCTGGGGGTGGCGGTGTTCGGCGATGCGCTCTCCGCCCCGCAGCTCGCCGGGGGAGTCGCGGTCGCGGGCGGGCTCGCGCTCACCTGCCTGCCGCTGTTGCGGGCTCCGCGGGTGGACCGCCCGGCCCCGGCGCCGGAGCGCGAACCGGTGCTCACCGGCGGCCGTTGAAGACCTCCAGCATCCCCGTCGTGACGAGGACCTGTTCGACGATGCCGCGGGCGTTGGCGACATGGAAGCCCTTGCCCGCGTCGGTGGCCGCGATGAACCCGTGCACGAGGACCTGCAGCGCCGCCGAGTCGATGAACGTGGCGCGGGCCAGGTCGACGGTGACCGCCTCGGCCCGGGCGTCCGCCGCCGCCTCGAGGATGAGGCCGCGCAGCGTGGGGCAGGCCTGCAGGTCGACCTCGCCGCCGGCGTGCACGACGAGGGTCGCCGTGCCGCCGAGGCTCAGGACGTCCGGCTCGCGCAGGATCGTGTAGTGCTGGTGCACGCCGGCTGCCTCCTCCATGGGCCGCGTCTGGGGCGGCCCTTGCCCGAGCCGGGACGTGATTAATCGCGGTGATGTTGTTTATTGCATAAACGATAGAGCCGGCGACCGTTCGATGTGAAATCCCCTCTGCTTCGGTGTCCGCTTGATCATGATCTATGGCAGACTTGCGCCGTACGTCACCCTCCGGGAGGTCGCACCGTGCAGGATCCGGACAGCCCCCGCGGTCGCGGTGCGGCCGGGGTGCCCTCCGCCGACGCCGTCGTCGCCGCCCGGGGCGGGCTCAGCCGTCAGCGGATCATCGACGCCGCGGTCCAGTACATCGACGAGCACGGCCTGCGCATGCTGACCATGCAGCGGCTGGGCGCGTACCTGGGTGTCGAGGGCATGGCCCTGTACAGGTACGTGCCGGGGCGGGAGGCGCTGCTCGACGGCGTGGTCGAGGCCGTGGTGGACGAGCTGTTCGGCGACCCCGACGTGCACCTGGAGGCGCATGCCGGCTGGGTCGACTATCTGCAGCGCCTGGCACACGGGCTACGCCGGATCGCGCTGGCCCACCCCGAGGTGTTTCCGCTGGTGGCGACGCGTCCCCCGGCCGCGCCCTGGGTGCGCCCTCCGCTGCGCAGCCTGCGTTGGATCGAGTCGATGCTGCGGGTGATGACCGAGGCGGGGTTCTCCGACGAGAACGCCGCGGCGGTGTACCGCGCGTTCAGCAGCTTCCTGCTGGGCTACCTGCTGCTCGAGGTCTCCGGGCGTGGCGTGGAGACCGGGCCGGTCGAGGAGCCGGAGGTCGCGCCGGTCGAGGACCTCGACGACTACCCGATCCTGGAGCGCCTCGAGCCGCACCTGTCGGTCGACGTCGCCGCCCAGGACTTCGAAGAGGCTCTGGAGGCGCTGCTGGACCGGGTGGCGCTGCTGCTGCCGCGGCGCCGCCGACCGGCACGATTGACCGAGGGAAAGTAACTCCCGCGAGTTGTTTATGACGTAAACGGCAGGGCACTTTCCGGGGTGCAACGACGTCGCCGAAACAGCTGAATGCCCCCCGTGGCGACGTCCATGCGTCCATCCCAGTGCGATCGGCGATCGCCTGTACCCCCGGAGGCCCCATGATCACCCAGAACGACCTGTCCCGGCTCGACGGCACCGACGTGTACGACACCGACGGCGACAAGATCGGCTCGGTCGGCCAGGTGTACCTGGACAACACCACCGGCGAGCCCGAGTGGGTGTCGGTGAAGACCGGCCTGTTCGGCACCAAGGAGACGTTCGTCCCGCTCGAGCGGGCGAGCTTCGGCGAGGACCGCGTCGTCGTCGCGTACGACAAGGCGCGGGTCAAGGATGCGCCGCGGGTCGACCCGGACGGCGAGCTCAGCGCGGGCGAGGAGCGCGAGCTGTACACGTTCTACGGCCTGTCCGCGGGCAACGGCGGCGAGTACGCCGAGTACCGCGAGGACACCGCCACCACCGCGACCACGGGCGGCGGCGACGACGCGATGACCCGGTCGGAGGAGCGGCTCGTCGCCGACACCCGGACCGAGCGGGCCGGCACCGCGCGGCTGCGCAAGTACGTGGTGACCGAGCGGGAGCAGGTCCGCGTACCGGTCTCGCACGAGGAGGTCCGCCTCGAGCGCGAGCCGATCACCGAGGCCAACCGGGGCGACGCGTTCAGCGGCCCCGACATCAGCGAGGCCGAGCACGAGGTCACGCTGCACGCCGAGCGCCCGGTGGTGGAGACCGAGGCGGTGCCGGTGGAGCGCGTACGCCTCGGCAAGGAGACCGTCCGCGACGAGGAGACCGTCAGCGGCGAGGTCCGCAAGGAGCAGATCGAGTTCGACGGCCCGGAGGGTCGCAACCGCTGACCAGGCGGCGCCCGGGCCCGTTCCGCGCGGGCCCGGGCCGCGCCGGCCGGCACGGAGGGCTGGAACCATGAGCATCGCCGATGGGAACGACCTCGGCTCCGACGACGCGATGACCCGCTCGGAGGAGCGGCTCGTCGCCTCCACCGAGGTGTACGAGGCGGGACGCGCCCGCCTGCGCAAGCACGTCGTCACGGAGGAAGTGCAGATCACCGTCCAGGTACGCCGCGAGGAGCTCCGCCTGGAACGCGAGCAGATCGCCGAGGGCGGCCGTGAGCTGGTGCACGATCCGGACGTGTTCGGGCCGCGCGAGGTGTTCGAGACGCCCGAGGGCGGTGTCATCTACGAGGTCACGTTGCACGAGGAGCGGCCCGTGGTCACCACGGAGATCGTTCCGGTGGAGCGGGTACGCCTCTCGAAGCTCGTGCACACCGACGCGCACGTGTTCGCGGGCGAGGTCCGCAAGGAACGCATCGAGGCGGAGCTGCCGGGGCAGGACCCGACCGCGCTGGACTGACCGTGCCGGGCTGACCGTGCCGGGCTGACCGGCTCAGGTGCCGGTGAGGGTGTCGTACAGGTCGGTGAGCTCGAGGACCAGGCGGACGTTCGGGTGCACCCCGGTGATCCGGAACGTCCGTCCGGCCCGCGCGGCCTCGGCGTAGGACCGGTCCATCGCGGCGATACCGGACGAGTCGCAGAACGTGAGGCCGCTCAGGTCGGCGACCACCGCGGTGGCGCCGTCGGCGAGGGCGGCGGACACCGCGGCGCTCAGCTCGTCGGCGGTGACCATGTCGAGCTCCCCGGCGACGCGCAGGCGTACGCCACCGTCGTCGGAGGCGTGCCGCTCAATGATCACGCAGCGATTCTAGAGCGCTCAGCTGTCGGTGCGGTCCTCCTGATACGTGGCGCCGCCGTGGGACTCGCTGGTGAGCGGGCGGGCGCCGCCTTCCGGCGGGCCGGCCACCGACTGGCCGCCCGCGGCGAGTTCGGGGAACTTCGCGTCGAAGGCCGGGCGCTCGGAGCGGATACGCGGCATGTGGTCGAAGTTGCGCAGCGGCGGCGGGCAGCTCGTCGCCCATTCCAGCGAGTTGCCGTGGCCCCAGGGATCGTCCACCGTGACCAGCGGGCCCGCCCGGTACGAGTGCCAGACGTTGTACAGGAACGGCAGCGTCGAGGCGCCCAGCACGAACGAGCCGAGCGTGGAGATCATGTTGAGCGTGGTGAACCCGTCGGTGGGCAGGTAGTCGGCGTAGCGGCGGGGCATGCCCTCGGCGCCGAGCCAGTGCTGCACCAGGAAGGTGGTGTGGAAACCGACGAACGTCAGCCAGAAATGGACCTTCCCGAGCCGGTCGTCGAGCATCCGGCCGAACATCTTCGGGAACCAGAAATAGGTCCCGGCGAAGACGGCGAACACGATGGTGCCGAACAGCACGTAATGGAAGTGCGCCACCACGAAGTACGTGTCGTGGACATGGAAGTCGACCGGGGGAGCGGCCAGCAGCACGCCGGTGAGCCCGCCGAACAGGAACGTCACCATGAACCCGAGCGCGAACAGCATGGGCGTCTCGAGGCTGATCTGGCCGCGCCACATCGTGCCGATCCAGGTGAAGAACTTCAGCCCGGTCGGCACGGCGATGAGGAAGCTCAGCAGGCTGAAGAACGGCAGCAGCACCTGGCCGGTGGCGAACATGTGGTGCGCCCACACGCTCATGGACAGCCCGGCGATCGCGAGCGTGGCGCCGACCAGGCCCTTGTAGCCGAAGACCGGCTTGCGGCTGAACACCGGGATGACCTCGGTGACCATGCCGAAGAACGGCAGCGCCACCACGTACACCTCGGGGTGGCCGAAGAACCAGAACAGGTGTTGCCACAGCATCGGGCCGGACGTGCCGACGTCGTACACGTGCGCGCCGAGGATGCGGTCGGCGGCCAGGGCGAACAGCGCGGCGGCCAGGAACGGGAAGATCAGGATGACCAGCAGGCTCGTGACCAGGATGTTCCAGGTGAAGATCGGCATCCGGAACATCGTCATGCCGGGCGCCCGCAGCGTCAGGATCGTGGTGATGATGTTGACGCCGCCGAGGATCGTGCCCAGCCCGGACACGGCCAGGCCGACCACCCAGGCGTTCCCGCCGATGCCGGGTGAGTGCGTGGAGTCGCTGAGCGGCGTGTACGCGGTCCAGCCGAAGTCCGCGGCGCCGCCCGGGGTCAGGAAGCCGCCCAGCGCGATCAGGCCGCCGAAGAAGTAGAGCCAGTACGCGAACGAGTTGAGCCGCGGGAACGCCACGTCCGGCGCGCCGATCTGCAGCGGCACGATGTAGTTGGCGAAGGCGAACACGATCGGCGTCGCGAAGAACAGCAGCATGATCGTGCCGTGCATGGTGAACAGCTGGTTGTACTGCTCCGGCGACAGGTACTGCATGCCGGGCTGTGCGAGCTCGCCGCGCATCAGCAGCGCGAGGAAGCCGCCGATCATGAACCAGGCGAACGACGTGAACAGATACATGATCCCGATCTGTTTCGCGTCGGTGGTGCGCAGCATGCGCGCGAGCGCGTTACCTCTGACCTGTCGCCGGACGGGCCAGGGGCGGGTCACGATCGGTCTCGGCTGGACGGTGGTCATGGGCGACCTCCGGTAGCGGCGAATGTCGATCCGGCGTCTCGAACTTACGCCGCTCGGGCGGCGAGCGCAGCAGTCCCGGTCAATGTCGGTCGGCGTGACCGGTGACCTCGACCGGGACGGTGAAGACGCCACCGGGGCAGGCCGCGTTCCCGTCCGCCGCCATCCGCAGGCCGTCCGGCACGGTGAACACCGCCACGTTGTTGGCGGCCACGCGCCAGCGTACGGATGAGGAGCGCTCGGTGAAGGTGACCGCGGGTCGCCGGCAGCCCGCCTCGCGGTGTTCGGCGTCGGCGACCACGTTGCCGGGCCCGGGCTCCACGGAGGTGACGACGATCGGGTAAGGGTTCTGGTTGGCGACCGTCACCGTGAGCGCGCCGACTCCTCCCGGCTGCAGCGGCGTGTCCAGGCTGGACTTGCCGAGCAGGGCCATCGAGACGAACGAACCGGGCCGCGCACCGCCGGCGTCGGTGATCGTCCAGTACGCCCAGACCGCGCCGGCGTTGACCAGGGCGGCCGTGGCAGCGGCTCCCGCGAGGACGACTCTGGCGCGCCCGTCGAGCCGGGGCCGCCGGATTCGTGGAGCGGGTGGCGCGGGGTCGCCCTCCGCGATGCCCGGGAGGCCCGAGACAGCGGGGACGCGCATACGGAGCTCCTCCTGCGGTTCGGATGCTCGACGGAGTCCCCACAGTGCCCGATTCGTCGCCTTGTGCGGGATCGGCGTTCGGTCCGTCCCGGGCGGCCGGTCGACCGGAAGGGTCGAGCCCTCCGAGCTAACCCGGCCGGGCGAGGAGCGGCGCGCCCGGTCAGCTCCACGGGCGCCGCGGTTCGCCGGGCGCCACGGTCATGACCAGGAAGAATGGGGGTCTAGCAGCATCCGCGGGCGGAGGGCAAACCTCAGCGTGTCCCGGAGCGGCGGCGCCGGCGCCCGGACTTGGGCTGCGGCTGGGACTGGATGCGCCGGCGCGACTGGCCGACGAGATGCTGACGGTCCGGGCTCTCCGCCGCCGCGGGGGAGAAGTCACCCTCGGCGTCCGCCGCTGCCGGGTCCTGCTGGCGCTTGCGGATGGCCATGTCGAACATGGAGTTGGAGGCCTGGTCGTAGCCGTTGCGATAGGCCTCGTCGCGGTCGAGGCCCTGCTTGTACCACTGGTGGATGCGGCCGGCCGCGTACCCGCTGGCGATGACGAACGCGAGCGCGAACAGGGCCTGGATGATGCTGTTGCCGGGAACGGTCATGGCGGTCCGGTACTTCCCTACGGGTCAGGCCTGGTGCGGTAACAGGCGGGTGTGCTCGATGCGGCCGCCGGCGGAGTCGACCGGGGTGCGCTCGGGAAGGTGGTGGAGCGGGACGACGGCGCGGACCCCGGGGGCGACGGTCGCGGCCGGGCGCGGCGCGGCGACCGGCGCCGGCTTGACCGGGTGGTTGCGCACCGCGAGCTGGAACAGGGTGTGCGACGCCTGGTTGTAGCCCTCCCGGAACGCGACATCACGATCGAAGCCGTGCCGGTACCACTGGTGCACCCGCCCCGCGACGTACGCGGTGAAGATGACCATGGCGACGGACAGGGCGAGCTGGATGGCGATCGAACCGGATGGCGTCATACGACGATCCTATTTGTTGCCCCATGGAAACCGTGACACCTGTAAAGGCAGTTGGCGTAAACGGCCGTCGTCCGGAATTTAGCTGTTTGTTCAGGGTGTTTCGCCGTGACAGGAACGCGCTTTTATGAACTTCGACGGGTGTCTAGTCAGCCCGGAATGACGGCGTCGATCGCCGAGCCGATCGGCGTATCCTTTTCCATGTCCCCATCGTTTTTATCGGTTCCCTCGGGCGCACCGGACGACGGTTTCCCGGCGTCCGGAGCCGACGCGGACTCCTCCGGCGGCGCGGGCGGCTTGTGCACCGGCGGCGGCTGCACCTGATCCGGTGCCGGGGTTGTCGACGTGGACACGACCGGCTCCGGCTCACCCCGGCCGTCCGCGGCGCCCGCCTGCGGGACGACGACGACCTCGCCCGGCGCCGAGGTGCTCACCCCGGGCGCCGGGACGAGCGGGGAACCGTCGGCGCCCGGCACCACGACCACGCCGTCGACCACGATCGGGGCCGCCTCACCGGGCAGCAGCGTCGGCTCGCTCGCCGGGCTCGGCTCGCCGGTCCAGAACGTGCCGTACGTAGCCGCCACCGTGTACGTCACCAGGTAGCCGGCCGGAGCGCTCTCGTCGACGCACCGCGCACCGGTGGCCGGCACGTCACAGGCGACCTGCGCGATCGGCCCGAGGTGCCGGGTAACCACGTACCGCTGCACCGGCGTACCCGGGGCGATCGTGACCCGGTCCCAGGCGATCCGCGGGCCCGCGGCGACGATGCCCTCCGCGGTGATCTGCGGCTCCCCGCCGGGCAGCTCCACCGTGGGTGCCTTCATGCGGGGAATGCCGGCGGCGTGCACGGTGAACTGCGCTTCCTCCGCGCCGACATCCCAGTCGCCGTACGCGGCCACACCGGTGCCGATCGCCAGCGCGGTCGCCACGCCGACGAACGGCAGGGGCGACCGCAGAAAACGAATCGACTGTCCGGTACGGGTACGCCGATGCCTCACCGGGCTGCCACGGTGGCGTCGGCCGTCAGGAGCACGGTGAACGTGGCCTCCTGGCAGGCGTCCACGACCGAGTTCGGCATGTGCAGCGGTACGGCCCCGGCCTCACGGCTGTCGCGCGCACCGACCCGGGCCGGCAGGGATCCGGTGTACGGCCCCACCTCCAGGTTGGACACGACCGGCTCGCAGCCCGGCTTCGACGTGGCGGTCAGCCGCGCGTGCATCCCCGTCACCACGAGGTCGTGGCTCGAGGAGTTGGCGAGGGTCAGCACCAGCCGGCGTCGCGCGCCCGGGTAGAGGTCCTCGACCGCTGCTCCCCGTACGGTGAAAACGGGGTTGCTGCCGTCGGCACCCGGCGCGGCGGTGAGCGTCATCTGCTGGTCCGACGTCGAGGGATCGCGCAGGGCGACAGCCAGCCCGGCCGCGCCGACGACGGCCGCCGCGGCGACCACGGATTTGTGCCACCGGTGCACAGCGGAACTCCTGACATGCTCGCGCCGACGGGAAAGGGGGAGCGTGGGCGGCGCGTCGGCCCGGATGCCCACGCCGATGGTTCAGGAAGCGCTGCTCAGCCCGGAGGCCTTCACCGGGATCGTGAAGGTCGCCCCCTGGCAGGCGCTGTCGGAGCTGTTCGTCATCCGCAGCCCGCCCGGGACGGTGAACACGCCGATGGTGTTCTTCGGGACCTGCCAGGACACCGGCAGCACGTCGGCGGAGAGGATCACACCGGTCTCCACGCACCCGGAATCGCGGTGGTCGGGGTCCGCGGTCACCTTGCCCTTGCCCGGGCTGATCGAGGTGATCTTCACCGGGAAGTCGTTCTGGTTGGTCACGGTCACCGCGAGGTCCGCGGTCGCGCCCGGGTACAGCGGCTTGCTCTCGTCGGACCGGCCCTGCAGCTTCAGCTCCACGGCCGTGCCCGCCACCGCGACGCCGGTGCCGGCGCCGCCCAGCGTCCAGTACGCCCAGGCGGCACCCGCGTTCACGATCACGGCGGCAGCGGCGGCGACGCTCAGGATCACCTTGCCGCGACGGTCGAGCTTGCGCATGCGCATCCTTTTCGGTGTCTGCTCATCGGTGGGCGACGGGGCGACGGCGAGGCCGCCACCGTGCCCCATCGCCGCCCTCACGCCGCGCTGACGGCGTCGAGGTGGACGTTGAACGTGAACGGCGCACCCTGGCAGGCATCCGCCGGGTCGGCGACCATCCGCAGCGGCCCTGCCCACGCGATCCGTGCGGTCGCCGGCTTGTCCTTGCTGCCGGCCGGGACGGTCGCCTCGTCCGGCAACGGCGCGTCGTTGACGACCTCGACGTTGTCCGTCGCGGCGCAACCCTCCTGCGGGGAGTCCAGCTGCTTCAGGTCGATGTCGGTGATGCGTACGGGGAAGGCGTTCTGGTTCTCCACGGTCAGCAGCACCGTGGTCGCGTTGCCCGGGGTGAGCCCGCCCGCCAGCCCGGCG
This sequence comes from Nucisporomicrobium flavum, assembly GCF_016464385.1. Lineage (GTDB taxonomy): Bacteria > Actinomycetota > Actinomycetes > Mycobacteriales > Micromonosporaceae > Actinoplanes > Actinoplanes flavus_A. The sequence goes on from NZ_JADMLH010000002.1 coordinate 804,616, forward strand.
CTGGTGACCTTCAGCGTCACCACGGAGCCGGCCTTCGCCTCGGCGGTGCCGGTACCGGTGAGGGTCCATGCCGCGTACGCCGCTCCCGCCGCGCCGACAGCGACGACCGAGGCGACGACGACGGCGGTGGTCCGTCTACTGAGCTTGCGCATCCGCGGTTTCCTCCTGCGAGACCTTGAACGTGGCCCCGGTCGCCGGGACGCGACCGGGGCCACGGGGAATGACCTGCCGAATGCGCCGATTCCGGTGGAGGCGGAAAGGGCGCGGCACAACATTCCCGGACCAAGGGCAGAAACGTGATCGGATGTCCGTGCGGCATTCTCATCCGTTCGAAATCCCGTTTCTGCGCTCACCGGATTACCCCGTCCGGGGGACGGCGCGCCGCAAGCCACACCCGTCATCGATGCCCGACCGGCGCGCGGCGCCCGCCACAGCGGCGATGACCAGGGACGACATGCGATTAGCACCTTCCTCGGGGGTGGGGCAAATAAGCGGTGTTCGAGGTCTGACGTTTCGCGGCCGGTGTCCGGCCTGGATCAGGGGTCCCCGCCGCCGGGCGGGACGGCGAGGACCCCTGCAGAACCCGCCTGTCAGCACCACGGGCGGCGGGCCCACACCATTGCGGCCGCTGACCGGGGGCATGCGACACGGCCGCGACGGTGAGGTCTGTGAATGATTTACGCTCGTCGAGTGCGGGCCCTCGGCGTTTTCTGGCCGCCGAGGACCCGCCTGATCCGCACACGCGCCACGACACGGTCTGCGAATCTTTTTTCGTCACCTGCCGGGTTCGTAAGACAGCAGGCGCTCCGGAGCCGGCTATCCGGCGCGGTCGTGGTTCATGGCGCATTCTCCTGACGCTTCGCTTGGTGAGACGCCGTCGCTTCGCAGGCAGGACGGCGTCTCGTAGGAGAAAACGCCGTAGACACCGGTACGGAGATCGGGCGTCCGTTTCGCGGTTTTCGCGTTTTGATCATCGCCGTGCGCCCAACCGGTTTAGCCCAAGAGAGTGACGCGCGGGGTCAAGCCGTCGGGAAGCCGTTCTCCAGGTAGGACGTCGTGTGTTCGGCACGTGCCCGGACGGCGGCCCGCATCCGTCGCGCCAGCAAGCCGGAGAGGCGGTCGTCCGCTTCCGCCTCCGTGCACCAGGCCCAGCTGCGCAGTTCCTCGGCCGGCAGCCTGATCCGCCCCGCCTGGTCCGGGGTGAGCGTTCCGCCGTCGAAGAGCAGCATCAGGCCCTCGGTACGGTCCGGGCGCGGCGGCACCCAGTCGGTCACCAGCAGGCGTCCCGGCCGCAGCGTCAGGCCGAGCTCCTCCTCCACCTCGCGCGCCGCCGCCGCGTACGGCGACTCGTCGGCTTCGACGGCACCGCCCGGGATCTCCCAGTACGGCTTGTACGTCGGCTCGACCAGCAGCACGCGGCCCGAGGCGTCGGACAGCACGACCCCGGCACCCATCCGCTTGCGGGGCAACGTGGCGGTGTGGTCGGAAGTCATCGTTCCCCTGCCGAAGGCTTGTCCCTGACGTTGCGTGATGCCACATAGTCGACCACGTGGAGGAGCACCTGACCGTGGGACGGGTGGCCGAGCTGGCCGGAGTGACCGTCCGCACCCTGCATCACTACGACGAGATCGGCCTGCTGCGGCCGTCCACGCGGACCGCCGGCGGCTACCGCGCCTATTCCGCGGCGGATGTGGAGCGGCTGCGGGAGGTGCTCGCGTACCGGCGCCTGGGCTTCGGGCTGGGCGAGATCGCTGCCCTGGTCGACGACCCGGCGACGGACGCGGTCGCGCACCTGTACCGGCTGCGCGGGTTGCTCGTGGACCAGCGCGACCGGGCCGCGGCCATGGTGACGGCCATCGACAGGGAACTGGAGGCACGCGCGATGGGAATCAGGACGACGCCGGAGGAGCAGCTGAAGATGGTCGGTCCGCAGTTGTACGACGTCATCGGGTCGGCGTACCCGGCCACGCGGCGCACCGAGCCGCGGATCGCCGCCCGCATCTGGGAGGCGCTCGGGGACGCCCGGACGGTGCTGAACGTGGGGGCCGGGACGGGCTCGTACGAACCGCACGACCGCGACGTCACGGCGGTGGAACCGTCGGCCGTCATGCGCGCCCAGCGTCCGCCGGGCGCCGCGCCGTGCGTCGCCGCCGCGGCGGAGCGCCTGCCGTTCGCCGACGGGTCCTTCGACGCCGCGATGGCGGTCAGCACCGTCCACCACTGGCCGGACCCGGTCGCCGGGCTTCGGGAGATGCGGAGGGTGGCGCGCCGGGTGGTCGTGGTGACGTACGACGCCTACGGCACCGGCCCGCGGCAGCGGTTCTGGCTCACCCGCGACTACCTGCCCGAGTTCTCCGAGCTCCTGGTCGGCTGGCCGTCCCTGGCGGAGCTGACGAGCGCGGTCGGCGGACGCGCGGAGCCGGTGATGATCCCGTGGGACTGTGCCGACGGGTTCTTCGAGGCGTACTGGCGCCGGCCCGAGGCGTACCTGGAGGAGCGGGTGCGCCGGGCGGTGTCGGTGTGGGCGCGGGTCGGGCCGGAGGCCGAGCAGCGCGCGGTGAGCCGGCTCAGGGACGACCTGTCCTCCGGGCGGTGGGCCGAGCGCAACCGCGACATCGTCGGGCTGGAGGAGGTGGAGCTCGGCCTGCGCCTGATCGTGGCGTGATCAGAGCGTCCGGAGCTGCTTGTCGTGGAGGCGGGTGAGCAGCAGCAGGCTCGTGGCCGCGCCGAGGCCCGCGCAGAACATGTCCCACTGGGTGTCCCAGACGTCGCCCTGGGTTCCGAGGAAGTCGTCCGCCGCCGAGCCGCCGATCACCGCCGACAGCCATTCGAACAGCTCCCACGTCGCGCTGAACGCCATCACCACGCACATCACCAGCGCGGCGAGCCAGGCGCCCGGCCGCAGGGGCGTACGGCGCAGCAGTACCTCGCGCGCCACGATGGCCGGTACGAAGCCCTGCGCGAAGTGGCCGAGCCGGTCGTACGGGTTCCGGGCCAGCCCGAGCGTGTCGCGGACCCAGTCGCCGGCCGGGACCTCGGCGTACGTCCAGTGGCCACCGACCATCAGGATCAGCGCGTGGGCCAGGATGAGCCGGTACGCGAGCGGGCTCAGCGGGAACCGGCGGTACGTGGCCACCAGGATCACCGCCGCGACGATCGCCGCCGCCACCTCGAGGAACCAGGTGCCGATCGACGTCGCCCCGACCGCGGAGATCGCCAGGGCGACCAGGCCGACGGCGAGCAGGACGGCGGGTTCGCGGCGGGGCGGCGCGGTGGCCGGGCGTACGGTCATGCCGGTCAGTCTTTCCAACCCTGTCCGGCCCGCGCATGGGTTCGCCTACTCAGCCGTGACTCCCGCCGGGAACTCCTCGGTGCCGAGTACGAGCAGGAGCTCCAGCCGCTCCCGGGTCTGGGCGTCCGCCGGGGTGAGCACCACCAGCACCTGCCCCTGGTCCGGGGTCACCAGCGTCTCGCAGTCCATGACGAGCGGCCCGACCCGCGGGTTGACCATGGTCTTCTGATCGGCGCGGCGCACCGCCACCTCGTGCGCTGCCCAGAGCTGGGCGAATTCGGGACTCTCCGCCTGCAGCCGCGCGACGAGCCGGGCGACCTCCGGGTCACCGGAGCGCCGGCCGGCGGCCGCACGCAGATCCGCGACGAGCTTGCGGCCCTGGTCCGCGCGGTCCTCCGGCGGGCACAGGCCGCGGGAATCGGGTTCGGTGAACCACCGGTACGGAATGTAACGCCGGTCGCCGGTGAGGCCGCTGTGGTCGCCGGACACGAGGATCGACGCCCGGTTCTGGGCCAGCACCTCGCCGAGGTCGGAGAGCACCAGCGCCGGGGTGTCGCCGAGCAGGTCGAGCATGCGCAGCAGGCCGGCGCGGGCCAGGCGGGCCACCCCGTCAGCCGGTGGTGGCTGGTGACCGGCCAGGTGGAACAGGTGGGCCCGTTCGTCGTCGGACAGGCGCAACGCCCGGGCGAGCGCGCCCAGCAGCTGCGTCGACGGCTGGCTGCTGCGGCCCTGCTCGAGGCGGACGACATAGTCCACGGACATGCCGGCCAGCCGGGCCACCTCCTCGCGCCGCAGGCCGGCGGTGCGCCGTCGCGGTCCGTCGGGGATCCCGACCTCGGCCGGGCGGATCGCCTCGCGGCGCCGGCGCAGGAAGTCGGCGAGCTGGTCACGCTGCATGCGTTCATGCTGCCTCGGGTACGCCCGCCCGATCCAGGGAGTGGCGCTCCCACGATCAGCGCTCCGCTCCCGCCGCGCCCGGCCGAGGCGCACGGTGGGGACATGATGCAGACACGAACCTTGGGCAAGACCGGTCCGGCCGTCTCCGCGCTGGGCCTCGGCGCGATGGGCATGTCCGGCGCGTACGGCGAGACCGACCGCGCGGAGAGCATCGCCACCGTGCACGCCGCGCTGGACGCCGGCGTCACGCTGATCGACACCGGTGACTTCTACGGCATGGGCCACAACGAGATGCTGCTCGCCGAGGCGCTGCACGGCCGGGACCGCGACAGTTACCAGGTGAGCGTGAAGTTCGGGATGCTGCGCGGGCCGGGCTCCCTCTCCGGTGGCATGGACGGCCGTCCCGAGGCGGTGCGGAACTTCCTCGCGTACTCGCTGACCCGGCTCGGCCTCGACCACGTCGACATCTACCGGCCCGCGCGGCTCGACCCGGCCGTGCCGATCGAGGAGACGGTCGGCGCGATCAAGGAGATGGTCGACGCCGGGTACGTCCGGCACATCGGCCTGTCGGAGGTCGACGCGGCGACGATCCGCCGGGCCCACGCCGTGCACCCGATCGCCGACCTGCAGATCGAGTACTCGCTGCTGTCCCGCGCGGTGGAGGCCGAGGTGCTGCCGACGCTGCGGGAACTGGGCATCGGGATGACCGCGTACGGGGTGCTCGGCCGTGGCCTCATCTCCGGGCACTGGTCCGCCGACCGGCAGGCCGCCCCGGGTGACTTCCGTGCCTTCAGCCCCCGCTTCGCCGACGGCAACGTCGAGCACAATCTCGCGCTGGTGGAGGGGCTGCGGCGGGTCGCCGAGGCGAAGGGCTGCACAGTGGCTCAGCTGGCGATCGCGTGGGTCGCCGCGCAGGAGCCGTTCATCGTCCCGCTGGTCGGTGCCCGTACCCGGAATCGCCTGGCGGAAGCCCTCCCGGCGCTGGACGTGACGCTCACGGCCGACGATCTCGCGGAGATCGGCGAGGCCGTGCCGGCCGGCGCGGCCCGCGGCGACCGCTACCCGGCCGCCTTCATGTCGTCGCTCGGGGTCGGCAACTGAGGCGTGTCGAACAGCGCGCGCAACGCGCTCACATGCCGGGCGTACGCCTGCTTGCCTTCGGCGGTGAGGCTGACCCAGGTCTTCACCCGGCCCCGGCCGGTGGGTTTCGTCATGCTGACGTAGCCGGCGTCCTGCAGCACTTTCAGGTGTTTGCTGACCACCGAGTCGGCGACGCCGAGCAGCTCACGCAGCACGGCGAACTCGGTGCTGGTCGACGCGTCCAGGAAGGCGCAGATCCGCAGCCGGTTGGGGGCGTGGATGACCTCGTCGAACGGTTCGCTCATGCGGCGACCCGCAGTTGCGCGCGCAGCGCCCTGTCGAACTGGCGCCCCAGCAGGACGGTGCCGGCGAAACCGGCGATCGCGAGCGCCCACACCGGCCACCGCAGGTCGCTGTAGCGGCCGATCGCCACGGCGGCGAGGGCGATGACCCCGAGCATGGCGCCCATCGCGATCGCCCACCGGCTGGCGCGGCCGGCGTCGAGACCGGACACCCACACGCCGGTCTGCCGCTTGTACGCCTTCACCAGCAGGACGCATCCGCCGGCGAAGCACACCCCGGCGGCGAGCCGGGCGGCGCTGTCGCCGATGCCGAAGGCGACGACGTACGCGCCGACCAGCAGCCCGAGAACGGGGTGGTACCACCACGGGGTGACGAGCCGGTCGGCAACCGCGGCACGGGCGTCGGCGATGGCGGCGAGCTGCTCGGCAGCACTACTTTCCATGACGGAAAGGCAATCACATTCCAAGACGGAAAGTCAACGGTACGGCCGGAGGCCCGCCCCCTCCGGCCGTACCGTCCCCCCTCAGCGGTTGCCGCGCGGCGCGGGACCGTTGTCCACGAGCCGGAACGTGCTGAGCAGCGGCGCGTCGCCCAGCTCCTCCAGGATCAGCCCCCGGGTCGGCGAGTACTGCAGGTACGCCGAACCGCTGTCGATCGCGTACGTCTTGTCGGCCTGCGCGGTGATGTGGAACCGCTGCCGCGCATTGCTCTTGTCACACGCGGCCGCCTCGACCCGCAGCGGGTCGGAGCCGCCCGGCCGGCTGACCTGCCAGCACGACGGCTCCAGGCTGGCCGGGTCGTTCGTGGCCTTGCCGTACGCCTTGATGATGTACTCGGTCCGGCTCACCGGGGTGGGCACGAACAGCTGACGGCCACTGTCGTCGTCGACCTCGGTCAACTCGCCGCTCACCATCGAGACAGCGGACTCGAAGGCCTGCGCCCGCACGATCGTGACCTGCCGCTTGCCGGACAGCACCGGCGGGCGCTTGGCCGCCTTGGCCGCCTTGGCCTTGACTGCGGCCTTGTTCTGGGTCGCCACCTTGCTGTGCGCGGCGGGGGCGGCGGCGGTGCCGGTCCCACTGCCGGTCGTCGCGGCGCCGGCCGTTCCGGTGGCGGCGTACGCCATGGCGGCACTGGTGCAGGCGAGCACGGCCGCGCCAGCGGCCCACTTCAGCTTCGACATGTGCGTGCTTCCTCTCGAGGGGTCAGATGCGCCGGTCCAGAGCGCCGACACGATTGGTACACGCCTGCCGCAAGCATCCAATTTCAGAGATCGCCGGATTTTTTCGGCCCTTCGCCGCGAGGGGCGGGTTCTCGCACGGGGACCACCGACCGCGACTTCGTTCCAGGGCGCCGGCGTGGTGCTGGACCCAGCCGCGCCTTCGGTTCGCCGCCGGCCGGGGTGGTAGGTGCTCGACTTTCCGCTCACCCTGATCGGCGGTGCATGCGGCCCACGGTGCCATCGAGGCGCAACCGGTGCGCCGCGGCCGCGACGCGCAGCGCTGACGCCGAGCGTCAGTGGCATCGCCCGGAATGGCGGCGGTCGTTGACCCGCGTTATCTGCCACCTTCGCCGGTGTCGTGACGGAACTAGGTCTCGCGGTCGAAACAGCGGCATGCGAAAACGTTCTCATTCTTGAGGGCGGACGTGCCGGAATGTGTGCTCGCGATTGCGCTCTCACCTGCCGCGTGGCGCCTTTCTCAACGCAGCCGAAACCGACTTCCACCACTTGGGCTGTGGTGACCTCCGGCGCCGCAACCTCCTGAGCTGTGGGGACCTTTGGTGCCGCCACCTCCTGCGCAATGTCCGACTCCGCTCCCCGCCGAGCGCATGCCGTCGCCCACCCTGCCTTTAACGCCTCTGACCTGAGCTGCGTCATCGGGTGCGGTCGGCACTGCGCGCCGGCGGGTCGGTCTGTGCCTCGGCCGCCGTGCAAGCGACGCAGCTTCGTGGCGTGCCTTTGTGCCAAGCCCAACGCCCGACGACGGGCGTGCTCCCGACGAAATTCCTCCCGCGCAGGAGAATAGTTCCGCGACGCGGTCCGGTCGCGCATCAGGGCCAATTCTGCCGCCGAGAACAACTGAAGCTGAGGCACCTGATAATTGTCTCGCTGACGCCTCTGTGACGACAGTGAATGATCACAACGGAAAAGGGGCCATCGCCACAACAAAACCGTGAACCGTCCCCGCGGAAGCCGGATCGGGGCGACCTGACCGGTGGAGGAGGGGCGCCGCCGGCACCCCCTCCTCCACTGTGGCCGCCGCGGAGATCAGCGCACAGACCACCTCTGCGCGCCCGTGTTGTTGCAGGTGTACAGCTGCACCAGCGTGCCGTTCGCGCTGGCGCCTCCGGTCACGTCCACGCACTTGCCCGACGCCGCCCCCACGATCGTGCCGTCGCCGTTGAACGTGAAGCGCTGCGCCGCCGTGCCGTTGCACGTCCAGATCTGCACCTTCGTGCCGTCGGCGGTTCCACTGTGGTCGACGTCCAGGCACCGGTCGCCGTAGACGCGCAGCTCGCCGGCCGCCGTACGGGTCCACTTCTGGATCGTGCTGCCGAGGCAGTCGTAGATGTGCAGCTGCGTACCGTCGGCGGTGGCCGTACCGGGCACGTCGAGGCACTTGCCGGACTGCGGGTTCGCCACCATCACCGCTGCGCCGACCGGGGGCAGTACGGTCGCGTTCAGGCTCGACGGGGTCGCGCGCAGGGCGTCGTACCAGCGGGCGCCCATCTTGTCGTACCCGGCGGCCGTGGGATGCGTACCGTCGGCAAGGTCGGCGGTGCCGACCACCGCGTGCATGTCGATCAGGTGGGTGAGCGGGCCCTTCTGGGCGACGATTCCGGGCAGCTGCGCGTTGAACTCGTCGATCCGCGCGTTCAGCGTCGGGTCCGACTCCGGGATCAGCGTCGAGATGAACAGCTCCACTGTGGGCGCGTTCGCCCGGATCTTGTCGATCAGCGCGCCCATCCGGGCGCCGGCATTCGGAAGATCATAATTCTGGTTCACGTCGTTGGTGCCCAGGTGCACCAGGATCGACCGCGGAGCGTACGACCGCAGCCAGCCCTCGATGTTCGCGTCGATCTGGTCGATCCGCCAGCCGCTGTGCCCCTCATGATCGTGGTCGCCGAGGCTGGCCGGCCCGTTCGAGCCCGACCCGACGAAGTCGATCCGGTAGCCGGCGTTCGTCAGCAACTCCCACAACTTGATCCGATAACCGCCGGGAACATTGAAGCCGTCGGTGATGGACGCGCCGAGCGGCATGATCCGTACGCCGCCGTTCGACTCGGCGGCCTGCGCGGGCCCGCCCGGGCTGACGACGGAGGCGGCGGCAATCAGGAGTGCCAGGGCGGTGGTCAGGGCTCGACGCATGGGCGCATCCTCTCGGCTGGCGGGTGACAACGTTGTCGGGGTCACCCGCCAGTCAAGACTGTCGATATTCCGCCGGTCAATGTCCGCGCCGCACATGTGCCCTTTCTCCGCCGCGGGCGCTTCTACGGCGCGGGCCCTTCTATGGCACGAACACGACGCGGTCGTCGCTCTGCGCGCCCCACGCCTCCGCCACCCGCGACAGCGGCACGGCCCGGGCCCGCACCTCCAGCGTCCCCTCCGCCACCGCCTCGGCCAGCATCGGAAGCTCCTCCACGAACTCCCGCGCCGGCACCGACCCGATCCCACTCCCGACGATCTGCAACCGCGACGACCGCAACGCCACGGACGGCACCGGAGCGGTCGGACCGGCGACGGACCCGATCTGAACCCAGGTCAGCGGCGCGCCCCGATCGGCACGCGCGGTGAGCAGCGGCACCATCATCCGCGCCGAGGGCTCACCCCACACGTAGTCGAGCACGACATCGACATCCGCCGCCCGCTCGGCCTGATCGAACGTGATGGTCTCGTCCGCCCCCAGCGCGGGCAGCGCGGCCAGCCGCCCGGCGTCCCGCCCGGCCGCGATCACCTGCGCCGCCCCGAACTGCTTGGCGATCTGCACCGCCATCCGCCCGGCATTCCCGGTCGCCCCGAGAACCAGGACGCGCTGCCCCGCCGAGAACTCGATGCGCCGGCGCAGCGCCACCCAGGACGACATCGCGGGATTCATCGCGGCGGCGATCTGCACCGGATCGACGCCGTCCGGCAAGACCACGCTGCGGCGCGGGTCGATGACCGTACGGTCGGCGAACGTACCCAGCGCCGTGTCGTCCAGTACGGCGTACCGAAGCTTCCCCGCCTCATCCCGCACGACCCCGTCCACGCCCGGCACCAGCGGCAACGCGGACGTACTCGAATAGTGCGCGCCGGTCGCCTTCGCCCGCGTGAGCAGGTGCAGCGCGGCGGCCAGAACCTCGACAACCATCTCCCCGCGACCCTCCGCGACGGGCTCGGGCTGCTCCCCGTAGACCGGCGGGGCATCGAACGAGGTGAGAACAGCGGCGTGCATGGCGACCTCCACAGGTAGTTTGGATTACCAACTACCTGAAGGATGATTGGGATTACCAACTATGTCAAGTACGATCTCCCCATGACGTCCGACGCCCTCATCGACGGCCTGGTCCGCAGCGCCTTCGAGGTGATGGGCGTGCTCACCCGCCTCAGCGCGAAGCACGACCTGTCCCTCACCCAACTCCGGGTCCTCGGCATCCTCCGCGACCGCCGCGTCCGCGTGACGGACCTGGCCGCCTACCTCGGCCTGGACAAATCCACGCTCTCCGGCCTGATCGACCGCGCCGAACGCCGCGGCCTGCTGGCCCGAGGCAAGAACCCCGACGACCGCCGCGTGGTCGAGGTCTCCATGACCCCGGCCGGCATGGAACTCTTCGAACGCCTGGAAGCCGAGGGGCGGGTCGCCCTTGAGCCCGCCACCGGGCGGCTGGATCCGAAGCAGCAGGCTGAGCTCGCGCGGTTGCTCGAGCTCGTCCTCACCCCGCAATAGCCGCCCTGCCCGGTACCCTGGGCCCGGGCCTGACCCGTCGGCGGGGGACTCTCACGTCCCGGCGTCCGGCTATGCGACGAAGTCGTCCGCGCGGGGGTCGGCGTCCCACCCGAGCTGTGCCAGTTCCCGAAGGACTGTTCGCGCGCGAGGAGTCCAGAAAAGCAGAACCTGCTCCCGTTCTTCGGTGCTGAAGGACACCGCGAGGGCGAGGGCCCAGTGCCTGCCCACGACCGGCCCATGTGGCAACGCGGTCACCTCTGCGTGGTGCAGCACGTCCGAGCCGGCCGGCGACGAAAACGTCAACGTGCTGCCCTCGGCCCAGAGGCGCACCGACGGCCAGCGCAGCCTCTTGACGGCCCGCCGGGACTCGCCGCGACTGAAGGCGCGGCGATCGACGTACGTGAGTCCGCCGCGGGCCAGCAGGGTCTTGGAAGCCATCACGGGAGGGTACGCGCACTGCCCGGGAGCTCACTGCGTCGTCCGCGCACGCATGGTTCATTGCGACGATGATGATCATCTATGCTGCGCGCCGTGATAACCGTCAAGTACGTACCCCGCTCCGGCAAGCCTCAGCCCACCCGGGCCGGGCGCGCGGCCACCATCCTGTTCCTTGTCCTGGTCGTACCCACCACGCTGCTGCTCGCCGTGGTCACCATGCTCCTGGTCGTCGGGCTGATGACGGATCCCACCGGGTTCAAGGGCCAGATCCCGGCGATGGTGATCGGGCTGGTGATGTCGGTCGGTGGAGGAATACTCAGCTATCGCAGTGTGCGTCGCCTCGCGCGCGGCAGCGACTGATCAAGCGCGAACCCCGCGCCCTCGCCGACCTCCTCGGTCACCCGACACTGTCCGGGCAGGACTGGAGCGCGAGGAGCGCGACGGCACCCATCGCCAAGACGGCGGTGCTGCTCAGGGCGGCCAGAGTGCCGGCGAGCACCGCAGACCGGACGCGGCGCAGGAACCCCGCAGCGATCACCAGCGACAACATCATCGAGAAGAACAGGAAAGCCGCGCTCACCGCGAGGAGAAGGTCCGCGCCGTCCTTGGCGGTGAAACAGAAGCCGCCGGCGTCGTCGCAAGAGGTGTCCTCCCGGTCGACGAGCGTGTTCATCCAGGCGGCGGCGAACGCTGTCACGTGCCAGAGGAAGGACGTGAAGAAGGCGGTGCCGTACCGCGGAGATCGTTTGGTCGTCGACTCCTGGTCGAGCATGCGTCCTTCCTATCGCACGCACGCCACGGCTCGGCGCGGCTTCGCCGCCGAGGTCAAGGGCCAGGCCAACGGCAGCTTCGCGTACGCGTACTACGTCGAGAAGAAGCAGCTGAGCTGAGCATTCTCGCGGGGTGCTCGAACCTGGCGAGCGCTGCGCCTCCCGCTCGCCGGCCTCAGCGGCTCGAGTCCCGACGGACACCGTCGGCGCCGACCGGTGGGCGGGGGAGCCAGCCCATGAAACGGTCCCAGAGATCAGCCGGGGCGCCGTCCAGCTGGGCCGCGCCGTCCGCGAACGCCAGGGCGTAGAACTGCGCCATGTAGGCGGCGAACGACGTAGGAAACCGATCAAAATCCCGCGAAAGCTCAGCCCGGGCGGTCGGGCACGGCCACGGAAACCCGCAGACATCGCAGAACCACTTCGGACGTACGGGCTCGTGAACGCTCACGCGGACGTCACCGATCGGGCCGGGCCGGGGAAACGGCCGCGTCGGCCTCGATCCGGCATCGCTGGTGGACCGGTGGGTGGGCAGGCATCAAAGGTGGGGCCTTTGAGCGGCCCGCGAAGCCTGGGCTGGGGTGAGAGTGCCGGCTCGGCCTGGTTGGTACAGCTGGGTGGTGGGGCCGTTCCAGGTGGGGCTCGGGGTGGGGGAGCCGTCCGGGATCGGGGTTTCGGGTGGCCAGAGGTATCGGTCGGGGCAGGGCCAGCGCAGCCCACAGACGCAGCGGCTTGCTCTCAAGACGACCCATCGCCGCCTGCGTTGATGCTCCATCGCTACTCCCTCGCATGGGCAGTCCTCGGCCCTGGGGGCGGCTGGCGCCCCTGCCAAACGGTCCAAGATCACGTGCTGTAGCGCGCCCAGCACTGGAGCGAACGATATAAGTACCATTGATACTTTGGCTAGTAGCTCTAGTGTCACCCCGGCGGATACGCGCCTCCCCAGACCGGCAGACTCGACGGACGGAGCGAGAGGGATGGACGAAATGCCAGCACGCCGGCAACCACCAACTGTTCGACGGCGCAGGCTTGCCGCTGAACTGCTGGGGCTGCGCACGGCGGCCGGACTCACTCGCGACCAGGTGGCTGAGACCACGGGCCTGTCCACCGGTGCGCTGTTCCGCATCGAGAAGGCGCTGACTCGTCCGCAGAAGCGGACGTTGATCCTGCTGCTCGACCTCTACAAGGTCACGGACGCGGCGAAGCGTACCGAGCTGTTCGACCTTCTCCGGCAGTCGCAGCAGTTGAGCTGGCTCCAGCTCTTCGAGGACAACCTTCCGCAGAGCTATCAGACCTTCATCAGCTTCGAGGCGGAGGCGTCGCGGCTCTCGGACTACGAGGGCGACATGATGCCGGGCCTGCTCCAGACCGAGGCCTATGCGCGTGCAGTCATCCAAGGCTTGATGCCGGAGGAAGCTGAAGAAGACATCGAGCGGCGCGTCGAAGTCCGGAAGCGGCGACAACAGGTCCTCACCCAGGCCAAGACTCTGTCGCTGTGGACCATCCTCGATGAGTCCGTCATCCGCAGGCAGGTCGGCGGTCCCACCGTCATGCGGGAGCAGTTGGAGCACCTGATCGCCGCCGCCCACTGGCCGGCCGTCACGGTGCAGGTGATCCCATTCAGCGCCGGCGCCCACGTCGGAATGCCAGGCTCGTTCATCGTGATGGAGTTCCCCGACCCTGATCCGCCGCTGATCTACACGGAGAATGCAGGCGGTGGCCTGTTCCTTGAGGCAGACGCGGACGTCCAGCGGTACCGGGCAGGCTTCCAGCGTCTTGCTGCGCAGGCGCTCAGTCCGAAGGACACACTGGCGCTGATCAACCAGGCGGCCGAGGTCGCATGAAGGAAGGGCGTGGAGCGATGGATCTCGCTGACGCTAAGTGGTTCAAGAGCAGCCGCAGCGGCGCGAACGGCAGCTGTGTCGAGGTTGCGTTCCTGTCGGACGTGGTGGCAGTTCGGGACACCAAGAATCGGGCTGGCGCAACGCTGCTGATCGCTCGCCATGAGTGGATGGCTTTCATCGAGGGCGCAAGAAGCGGGCAGTTCGACCTCGAGGCGTGAGGCTTTCACCGAGTTTCATCGAAGCTGCCAAGAGCGGCGAGCTCGATGCCCAGCGGCTCCCGTCCTGGGCGGGGTGCGCGGCCCCCTTCGATTCGACCTTCGCGGCGTCGCGAAGACGCGGCACGAGCCCTGGGCAGACCTCGACTGAGACGGCGCGAGCCACGGTGTGGCAGCGCCGCTAGGCCGTCGTGTCGCTGACCTTGAACCCGGTGTCCAGCCGCCCGGCGCGGGCGTGAGCTGGTCACATGAGCTTGACCGGGCCGCGCGAGGTGGTTGATGATCTTGCGGCCCGGATGGGCGCAACGGGGAGGAACAATTGATGCGAGCGACTACCCACCGGCCCGGTTTGATGCTGCGTCGGGTATCAGCGGTCGCGGCGGCCGCGATTTTTCTCGGGGCCCTGTCACTGAGTGCAACTGCCTCGGCGGCCGAGGACACCGCGGACTCGGGTGCTGCCGTTGGCCAGGAACCTCCGGTGATGACGTTCATGACCGAGGAGGAATACCGGAGCACCTATCTCAAGGTGCACGGGACGGAAGCTCCCTCGGACTTGTCTGAGGTGCCCACTTCGCCGGTTCCGCAAGTCGTTCAGAACACCGCGGGCGAGCTGATCGACACAACACAGAAGTCCGTTGCGGACCAGGCCGGCGCCGTCGCCTCCGAGGACGGATCGGGCCCTCAGCGTGCCGTGATTCCCGGTGGTGGCGGCGGCGGTTCCGGTCTCCCGTGGTGGAGCGTCTTGTACTCGTACTCGGACCTGAAGCGCAACAAGGTGTTCATTCGGTACGGGAACTCGGCGCTCGGGTATCACCACTTCGCTTCCAAGCACAACCTGCGCAACCGCGTCGTATTCGAGCACCTCATGGCCACGAAGCCGACGGATGCTGCCGGTGCCAGGCTCGAGTACACCATCTACGTCGCTGACCCCTCCAACGGAAACATCGCTGAGAAAATCTTCATCGTCTCTCAGCAGGCGACGCGGACCGACGACAACAAATGGAAAACCCCGGACGGCGGGTACATCGGGGTGATCACCGCGTACTGCAAGGGCAAGACCAAGTGCCCGGAGTTCGTCAACAAGCTGAGAAGGTAAGCCCACCACACGAGACCGAGGATGTGGCGACTGTGGAGCGCGAAAACCATCTGCATGAACAGCTGGTGGGGGTTCTGGCCCCGCTAGTGGTGGCGCCCTGCGGCCCGCAACCCGCTGACGCCGTGCGCTTCGCGGGAGTGGTCCGCGCCGGCGCCAACCGGACTCGGGTTGTGTTGTTGGCCGGTGCGTCGGCGCCGGTCAGGGTGGCCGTCGAGTTCCAGCTCATCGGGGATGACGGCAGCGAGCTTGACGTCCACGCGGCAGTCGACTGGATTCGTACGCTCGCCCCTGCCGATCTCGCTGCGGTGACGGGGGGGCGCGACAGTCATGGCAACGTCGTCGTCGCCGCCGGAAGGTTGGGGCTCTCGTCGGATCGTCGAGCGACCGAGTACGACGTCAACTACTTCTCGATGCTTCGGCAGATGCTCTACGGCGGCGGGGCCTTGTGGTTCGAACACATCTTCACGCTCAGCGGCTACCTGCTGACCGGGCCTGGCCGTCACCGGCTTTACATCAGCGACACTCGGACCGGTGCGGTCACTGGCATCGATCTTCCCTTGACCCAGGCCGACGGAACCATCTGGCCAGGGCAGGGCGGATCCTTTCCGGTGGAGTTGCCTTCCCTGGTCCGCGACGATGAACTGCAGCACCAGAAGCGGATCACCGCCGCCGACGACTACGGCTCGGTTGTCTACGACATGACCGACTGGGTCATGCCTGCACCGGCTCCTGAACCCGAGTACTGACCAAGCGGGTCGACTGATCCGCCACAGGAGTCACAACACTTCTCAAGTGAGCCCTCTCGTGGCCGATTCCAGGCGCACCGGTCTAGGGCGGATTTGAGGGCAACCCTGTAGCACCCGAGCGGGCACCGGACGTGCACTGCGCCTCCGCGAATCTTCTTCGTATGCCCGGCCGACAACGGCTGGACAGACTCGGGGGAGATCAGATCTTGCGTCGCTCGGCCATCACGAAGACCGTCCTGTCGCTGACCGCTCTGCTCGCCGGTGCGGGCGCCGCCCTCACCGGCGCGACCGCCGCGCAGGCTGCGCCGGCTGCCGCTCCCACCGGGTGCGTCACCGACGCCCGCCTGGTGCCCTCGTGTGGCGTGCTGTGGGGTGCCGCCGCCGGCGGTTTCACGAGCGCGCCGCGTGACGCTGCGCTGAAGGATTGGGAGAAGCTCAGCGGTCGTACGGCGAGCATTTTCCACACGTATCACAAGGGTGATGAGCCGTTCCCGACCAAGTCTGAGATGGCGA
>NZ_JADMLH010000020.1 GCF_016464385.1 Nucisporomicrobium flavum
TGTTCTACCTGCCCGGCCCGGATTTGACTGACGGCGCACGTGACCCACACTGCCGGGCTCGTCCCGGTGGCCGGGAAAGGGCAAAGGACAGCGCGGCCGCAGGCCGCACCGATCAAAGCCTGAACCGGAAGACGCGCGACTAGCTCGGGATGGACTCAGCCCCACGCAGGGGGTGCTGAAGGCCGTGGTCGGTGGGAGTCTGGCGCGCAGGCACCCCCCCGGATGGCTCACCGCAGAGCTGCGCGCCATCCTCGAGCCCTACCGCAGCAAGGCGACAAAGACCCGCCATGCCCGGCTGTATGCAAAAGTCCGGCATGTGCAGATGTGCCGGCGCAGGCTAACCGAGATCAAAATCAGGCGATCCAGGAGTAAGCGAAAAGAACGTCTACCAGGTGTCCGCGCAGGGCCGGATCCCGGCAGCCGTCGTCGACGCCTTCCACGCCCAGTGCTGACACCACACCCGCGTTCACGCGCGTGCGCGGGTGTGGGACATCATGCAATGACGTGTGTGCTTCAGGCGTTCTCTTCGGGCGCCGGGAGGCAGCGGTAGCGGCGGTTCGGCGTGGTGAACAGGTGGTATGTCCGATCTCCGCGTTGCTCGCGGCGGACCAGCGTCGCCTCGGTGAGCCAGATTTCCATCCTGCCCAGCTCGATGGTCGCGCCGCCGATGACGACGCTCAGCGGTACGGCCATGCCGATGGTTCCGCCGTCCGGTACGTCGACCTCGGAGCCGAGCTCCAGCACCAGGCATTGGCCGTCCGGGTAGGTCGTCAGAACTTCCTTCCCGTTCAGGAGGTGGGCGGCGAGGATCCAGCGTTGGTGTTGTTCGAAGGTGACCAGGGTGAGGTCCGGCACCCGGATTGGTGTGCTGGTGTGCTGCTGGATGGTCGTGAGCGCGCCGATTGTCTCGGTCAGGAAGTTGATCTTTTTCTGCCACTCGTCGGGAAGGTCGAGGATCCAGGCCCGGTCGATGGTGCCGCGTTCCGGCGGCGTGTGGCGGACGCTGGCCCGTGCGGTGTTCGGGGTCCGGCAGGCGTTGAGGAATTGCAGGGCGGCCAGCACCGCGGCGGGGGGTTCACCGACGAGGTTGGCGGGGTCGGCGAGGCGGAAGGTGCGCCTTAGGCTCCGGGCCGGGAGCTGGTAGCGGTCTTCGACCTGGAAAACGTGGTGGACCTCTTGGAGCACGAGGCGTACGCCGTCGGTGCCCTGGCTGCGGTCGATCCGGTCGAGGTCGGCGGCGGCCAGGACCGTTCCGGCCGGGTCGATGATCTGGACGTGCAGCTGCGGGTTGGCCCCGAGGTCGTCGATCGGGAGGGACATGATCTGCGCGTTGTCGAGCGGGCCGCCGAGGCCGCCGGGCGCGTCGATCTCGCCGGTGAAGGCACCGGCGGGGCTGGTGAACGGTGTGCCGAAGGCTACGGAGTCACGCAGCTCCTCGGCGAACGTGCTGTCGTTGTTCGCGGCGAGTCGTCCGGTGATCGTGATGGGGCGTTCGTCGGTGGAGGCGGCGCAGCGGGCGATCACGTCGACGACCACCCAGGGGCCGCCACTGCGGCGGCTGCTCAGCCAGCTCATGACCAGCCGTGGGCGGTCGGCTGGCGGTGGGGGTTCGCCACTACCGAAGTGCAGCTCGTAGCGGTAGTGGGGGTCCGCGTCGAGCACCGGCAGCGCCGCTTGGACCCGGGCGGTGACCGACGGGATGTCCAGCGTCTGCTGCTGGTTGCCGCCGAGAGCGAACACGGCTGCCACCGCCTGGTAGGCGTTTTCGATGGCGGTCTTGCCGCCGTGCAGGTAGTAGTCGACGACGTCGGGGTACTTCGCGGCGAGCTGCTCGACGTAGGCGAGTCCGTGCCAGACCGCTGTGAATTTGTAGCCGGCTGTGAGCTCCTGCAGCCATGCCTCAGCCTCCGGAGTCGGATCCCACGGAGTGACCAGGTACCACCGCTCGACGGCCAGTCCCGCCCATCGGGGATCGGTGGTGAGCCTGACCAGGGACTTCTTGACCTCGTCCTTCTGCCGCGCCGTCAGTGGCCCGCAGTAGCACTTGACCTGGTGAACATCGTCACCGCCGGCGGGGCCAGCGCCTCGCTCCAGGATGTCGATGCCGCCGTCACCCCGCGAGGTGGAGATGCGTACGGAGTCCGGTCGTTCCCGGTTGACGAACATCGCAACCACGGCCTCGACGTCGTTGCCCTCGAGGCGAATCCACTCCACACGGCCCATCACCCCATCATCTCGTGACGGGTTGGCCCGGGTTCATCGACCCGTGCCGCCCCTGCGTCACAAAGACGCCCATTCGCGAATGGCAGGGGCGGTGCTTGGTGTGCGGTCAGAACCGCCTTGGGCGACCGTTCCTGGCCAAGTCTCCGGATGCTTCCGATGGCCGGTCATCCTGAGCGGCCATCGCCGGTCACGCCGGCCAGATCCTCCGGGGTGACGTCGCAGAGGTCCAGGTAAAGGTCACAGAGGTCCAGGTAAAGAAGGAAGGCTAACCAGCCGGCCACGGTGGTGGACTCGGACGAGCTGGCCATCTAGCGCGGTGTCGACTTCGGCCTGTGCAACCACAGTGGGCCCGACCGGGATGAACGTCGTCGGCTGCCGGTCAGCGAAGGTGCCGCTCTTGCAGCGGGCTCGAACGAGGGTGCTCCGGCGCCGTCCGGGCGGTGGCTGCCCGGACGGCGCGGACGGCAGCTAAAGGGCGATCAACGCGACGACGAGCAGCCACTGCTTGAGGGTGTGACGGCCCAGCCGCCTGTCGAGCAGGCGGCCTCGGCGGGTGCCCGGATTGCCGGTTTCGACGGCGGTGGACTCCACGGTGATTGTCATGGACAGAACCTTTCCTGGTTGTTTGTTCCGCCGCCCGATTGGGGCGTCGGCCGTCCGCCGCCCGAACTGGGCAGCGGAGTCTGGTGGCTCGACCTGCGACGTGCAGTCCGGTGGCCTGCAGGGGTTCGAGGCCGTGATCACGGTGGCCGGCGCGCGGCGCCGGCGGGCGCCGGATCTGCCTGTCGGCTGTGGTGTCGAGCGTCTACACGCGGTTCACGATGTCGGCGTCCGTGGCAGGCGCGGGCGCGGTGGTCGGAGCGTTGGCCGTTGCCGGTGCGAGGCGGGCGGCCGGCGGGTCGAAGGCCAGTGCGGTGGCCAGCCGTTCGGCTAGGACGGGGTGGCCGGCCGGCTTGGGCCACAGCAGATACGACGGTCCGGGGTTCGGGTCCCCGCCGACCTCCCGCAGAGCGCGTTGCCATGCGGAGGCCACCGTGTGCGGCTCGCCGGTGGTGTGCAGGGCGTATTGATCTGCGCGTCGTTCCTGGGCCCGGTTCAGCCACGTCTGCACCGGTACCGCGATCAGCCGGGGCACGGTCAGGACTGCCAGGATCAGCCCGACGGCGTGCGGGTCGGCCAGCGACACCACGCCGGCCAAGTGCAGCAGGCCCGGCGTGTTGCCGGCCAGGACCAGGACAGCGAGTGTGAACCCGGCTTGGGCGGTGCCGGTCAACATCCGCAGCCATCCGTCGCCGTAGCGGACGTGTGCCACCTCGTGCGTGGCGATGGCGACGGCCTCGTCCTCGACCCCGGTCGCTGGCCGCGCTGTCTCGTCGTCGGTGGTCTCGGCCAGGCCCGGGCCGAATACGGTGATCTTCTGGCGGCCGACGCCGCCGACGACCGCGTTGAGCGGGCCGGGTTTCTCGACGACCAGGATCTGCGGGGATCGCAGTCCGGCGCCGGCCGCCGCGGCGGCGACGCGTTGCCGAAGCCGGTCGCTGGTGACGGGTTTTCCGCCCGAGGCGGCCGACTGCACGGTGCCGGGCTCGAGCAGCATCCGCGCTGCCAGCCTGGCTGCGGCGTAGGCCGCGATCAGCGCCAGCCACCACCCCGACGGCCAGAGGTGCATCGCCCAGGCCAGGCCGAGGATCTTGACCGCCCAGAACACGGTGCCGGCGAGTACCCCGATCGCGGTATTAAGGCCCGCCGGGCCGGCGACCTTCGTGCTGGCTGTGCCCCGGCACCGGGTGTCCCACCACATCGGCGTCGCCTCAAGGACGGCGACCGCCCCGGCGAGGACCAGGGTTGCCAGGCCGGCCCGCAGATACCACGGCTGGCCGGGATCGCTGACCCAGTCCGCCGCCGGTGTTCCGGCCGCGATCAGCAGCGGCACGGTGGCCAGACGAACCGCGAGTAGCGTCCACGTTGACCACACCAGCGCGGCTGACATCTTCCGGCCCCGTTCGACCAGGGCGGGAGGCAGGTGCTTCAGCGCCGCTTGCCGTTGGGCGGCGGTCACCGGCGAGCGCCACCACGGGCGCAGCGGCACGGCCACCGCTGCGATCGCGGCCACGGCGGCCACCATTATCAACCAGGCTGCGGCTTGTTGATCGAGCTGTGTGGCGGCGCCGACGGCGATCACCATCGCCGCCGAGCCGGCCAGCGGCCCGACGATATTTCGTTCCCGGATCATGTCCATGCGTGCCTTTTCTGTCGTGACAAAGGGTGTTGCCGTTTGCTGCAGCGGTGGCTGGTTACGCGGCGGTCATCAGAGAAGCCGGTTCGCGGTGCCTGCGTTCGAACGACAGGACGCGGGCCGACGCGTGGCACCGGTCACCTTCAGTGATGGCCGTGGTTCAAGCCCAGATCGCCAAGGGGAGGCCGTTGCCGTTGTCTTCTGGCGGGTTCGGGTTGCTGTGAGCGGTGCCGGTCACCTTGCGGTGTGCGGTCCAGGCAATGGCGGCTGCGTCGAGGATGTCGTCGGGCGGGGCTTGGCCGGCCGGGCCGAGATCGTCCGGGACGATGATGCCGTTGCGGGTCAGTAAATGACGGCGTTGGGTTTGGCCGGCCCAGGTCTTCTTGGCGTGCTCCAGAGGGATGCCGTTCATGGTGCGGAAGGACAGCTCCGGGTGGGCTTCGAGCAGCAGTGCGGGGTGTCGTCTCGCGAGGTTGTTCGCCTCGAGGACTTTGGGGCGCATGGCCCAGGCTTGCCGGCTGAGCCTTTCCCCGGTGATTTCGTGGCACCGTTTGCTGGCGGCGGCGAAGTCGTTCTCGGCCCATACCGGTCCTGGAGGGACTCGGAAGATGCTGCCGCGGCGTGGGCCGAGTTGCTCGGCGACGAGGCTGTCCGCGGCTCGCCACCGGTCGGGTGCCGTCCCGAGGGGGACGTCGACGGCGATCGCGGCGACGCCGGAGCACTTCGTGATGACCTCGTACAGGGTGGGGGCGAGCATGGCTCGGGCGAAGGCGCCGTCATGCACTTCGACGGCGACCCAGCCAAGGGGGTACGCGTCGACACCGATCACCCGCTTCAAGAACGGGCCCGGCGAGAGGGTAGCGCGGCGATGGTGGCGGTCGCCTCTGCCGAGACGGAAGGTCTCGTTCGTCTGGCGATGTTGGTGTTCGTGCCGGCGTCGCAGAGTCGCTTCTGCATGAAGCCGTACGAGGCTGCTACCAGACTGGCTATCTGCCGGATCGTCAACCGTTCCTTCTCGTAGAGTTTCTTCAAGAGCGCCAGTTCCGTCTCGCGGTCGCTGCCGTTGAGAGAGCGGAAGGTTTCCGTGTAAGCGAAGCGGTGCCGCCGGACCGGGCGCGGCTGCTGGACATCGTCAGGCATGGGTTGGTCTCTCCATTGGGTCCGTTTTCGTACATCAGGTCTGTGCGATCGGGCTCGAGCGAGAGGTGCTGGGTCGCGTTGAGCCGCGAGCCGGCGAGTGCGTCATGCTGCGCATGAGCAGCACTCTGGCGTGGTCGGCGCGGTAGCCGGGCCCAGGTCTCATGTCGCGTAGGTAGTCCGTGTTGCCGAGCGCCGGCGCCACGGCGGTGCGGTGGACAGCCGGCCAAGCGCCGCGAGGATCACGCTGCAGCGGTCCGGTAGCCGGGATTGGGTTGGGCCAGCCGGTAACGAGTGGCTAAATCGGCGTCAGTGCACGGCACCAGGTCGCGTCCGGCGGTCAGGTTGAAGGTGGCTTCGCCGAGGCGGTGATCGCTGTCCCAGCGGCCTTCGTGTTGCTGTCTGGGCACGTGGATGTGGTAGCTGCCGCGAACGTAGTGCTCGGGTCGGGTGATGAGGCAGTGGTCGATGATCTGACCGCCGCCGGCGTCGATGCCCCGGTTGACGGTCGCCTCGAACGCTTCGCCGGCTGGTGTTCCGGTGGCGTACGCAACTTCGGGCATGGCCCAGAAGCCGCAGCCGTCGATGCGCCGGCCTTGTTGGCCGGACTCGTCGCACTCCCATCGGCCGATGAGGTGGTGAATCGCGTCGGTGGCGTCCACCCAGGAGCCGTCTGGTGTGAGGACGGCCTTCGCGTCGCGGGCGATGTAGGGGGCCTTCGTCCAGTCGCGCAGCGGCCAGTGCGATCCGCCTGCCGTCGCGTTGAGATCGCCCATGACGAACACCGGGTCCGGGAAGCCGTCACCGTAGCTGCCGAGCAGCCGGGCCTCCTCGAGGCGGACTTGCGGTGATCGGGGGTTCCAGTGCCGGACGATGACGACGAAGTGGTGGTCGGTGTGCACGGTGCGGAAGCGGACGACGCCGGCCTTGTCGTCGAAGTCGGGATAGCCGCTGCTGTCGTGCCAGGCGACAGGGCAGACCAGCGTGGGGTCGTAGAACAGGGCCGGTCCGATGGGGCCGCGGTCGAACGGTTGCATCTTGGCGGCGTAGGGGCGTCCGAGCGTCGCGGAAAGCACCTCTGCTGCCGCGTACAGGCCGTGGTTGGCGTCCGCTGCCCATCCTTTGGCCTCGCACAGAGCGAACACGGCCACCGGTACGGACGCCGCTGGGCTCAGCGCCGGCTCGACGAGCGGTGCGACCAGGCGGTGCAGCCGGGTGAAGTCGTAGTCCAGCTTGCCGGAAGTCCGTGCGCCGCCGCTCTGGAAGTTCAGCCAGGCGAACCGGTGCGCGGTCAGCGCGGTCTGATCGAGGGTACCGCTGGGCTGCTGATCTGGTTGCATCGCTTTCCTTTGAATGGATGTGCGGTGATCAAGTTGATCGAGATTGAGTTCCGGACTGGTCCAGCGCTGGCAAGTTGTGCAGTGGACGCCGGGTCAGTCGCGCTGCGCAGGTATGGCCGGTCGCAGAGCGTTCCGGCCGGTCGCTTACGCGGGGACGCGTCCGTGGCTTTTCGGACGCTTGTGTCTCACCGATGCCGCCCGGTCATGCGACGGTCCTTATCGTGCGGGACGGGACAGCGTCTGGCCTCGGAGCTCGGCCGGGTGGTCCCCAGTCGAGCAACAGGGCGTCCCAGACAGCGATCTCGCTCGCGGCCAGCGTCCCGTCTTCTCGCTCGCGTCGCAGCTGGGCGAGTGCGGCTGAGAGGTCGACGCCGTCGATCGTGGTGCCGTCCGGTACGCGTAGGTGCCCGTGGAGCTGGTAGAAGCGGCAGGCGGTGTCGAGGACCGCGTCCCTGGAGGCGCCTGCGGCCCAGCCTGCGTCGATGGTGTCCAGGGCCTGCCCGATAGCACCGGGCAGTGTCGTGGTCTGCAGTTGCCGGCGGCATTCCCGTAGCCAGGTGTCGACGCGGATACCGGCGACGGTGGCGGGGCCGGGCGGGCGGAGATGGCCGTGGGTGCCGGCGTAGGCGCGGCAGGCGGTCAGCTCCCTGGCGCAGGTCCCGGCGGTCGCGGTCGAGGGCACGATGCCGACCAGGCGCAGGGCCGCGGCTTTGCCGGCGGGCTGGCGGCCGGTGTCGAGCAGTTGCTGCTGTTTGCCGACCCATCCGGCCAGGTCGGCGCCGGCGGGCCGGTGCCCGGCGGGGATCCGCGTGTGGCCGTGCTGGGTGTGGAAGACGGTCAGCGCCGCGTACCTGGTCGACCACGGTGTCGCGGTCTGTTGCAGGATGAGCCCGGCGATGCGGCCGCGGAGCTGGTCGCTGTCGCGTTCGGTGGGCAGCAGCAGCCGCATCGTGGCGGGCAGGCCAGCGGGCCAGCCGGCCGCGTGCCGGGCCAGGCAGTGGTCGAGCGCGGCGTCGAGGCGACCGTCGATCCCGCGGATGGCCTGGGCGGCGTAGGCGACCGCGGCGACGGCGCTGTCGACGGGCATCGTCTGTGGGTCGGCGGGCAATGCGACGGGGGCGAGCACGGTCAGCGGATTGCTGCTATTGGTGCGGGCGGCGGTGATCGCCTGCCGGGCGGTGGCGATGGAGAGCAGCGGCTGCGCAACCATGACAGCGTCTGCGGGCACGTCGGTGAGGGCGGCGCGGCGGATCGCGGTCGAGAAGACGGTGAGCCCCTGGGGTGGGCTGCTGGTGATCGTCCGCAGGACCGACGGCAGCGAGGTGTTGCCGTGGCGGGCACCGGTGACGTGGTACGCCCTGACGGGGACGGCTGGCCGTGCGGTGGGGTCGTCAAGGATCTGGGCGAACGCGACGGAATCGGCGGCCAGCCGATGGTAGGTGACGACCTGCCGCAGCCGCAGGTGCCGGGCAGCAGCCACGACCGCGTGCGCCGCATTCCTAGGGCTCACGGTGTCGGGCCCGCTGCCGGGCCGGGGCGTCTGATGGTCGGTGACCACCCCGACGGCGACGAGCTCGACAGCGGCCCGTTTACGTGGCCTGGCAGCACTCGAGGCCCTTGCTGGAGTGGTGGGGAAGGTGGTGCTTGCCACAGGGGGCGGGATCCTTTCAGGTAGCGGTGAAAACTGGCTGCTACATCTGCTCGCTGTGGGGCCTATCCGGGCTCTCCGACGTCGCCGGCAGGGCCTGCGCCTTGCTCTGCGGCGGTCCTCCCGCGGACACCGGTAGAGCCGCGGGAGACATCAGACTGATGATGGTCACGGCGGCGGTGATGAACCCGCCGGTCCGGATAGCTGACGTCAATGTCTCGTCCTTCTCAGGTTGAGGGATGGGCCGGCCTGTGGGTGCAGGCCGGCAGTGTCCACGCAGTCATCGGCGCGTGGGGAGAGGGGTCTTGCAGGCGGCGATGAGGGGTCGGCGATGCGTCCAGCGGGGCCGGTTCGCCGGTTGGGTCATGGGCCGGTTCGTGGCTGCGTAGGTGGGAGCCATAGCCCGCGTTGACCGTCGCGTGGCGGGGGCTTGATGTCGTCGCGGATGGCACCGATCCAGGTTTCGAGGTTGGCCGGCGGGCGTGTCATGCCACGGATGAGCAGTACCGCTGCCTGCTCGGGGGTGTACCCGGGCCCGGGTCCCATGTCGCGTAGGTATGCGAGGTTGCCGAGTACCAGCGCTACCGCGATGCGGTAGCGGTCTGGCCAGCTGTTATCGGGATCTGAGGCGTTGACGGTCATGGCCCAGCGGCAGCGGGCGGCGACTTCGCGTTCGAACTCGTCAAGCTGCGACGCTTCGGCCGCGGGCTTCTCGACAGCGGGAGCATCAGGTGCGTCGGCCGGATGGTCGCTGAGGTGGTCGGCCAGGACGCGGACAAACCACGTGGCCGGGACCTGCCGGTCGTCGCCGTACGGGTAGGTCTCGGCGAAGTCGAGGTGCAGGGCGCACCGGGCGGTCACGGCCTGCTCGCCGATGTGAAAGGCGATCTGGTCGGCGCCGGGCCGGCCGCTCATCGACGATCTCCGGGATGCGCGTCGTCCTCGGCCACGAGGATGAAGATGGCGTCTGCGGCGTGGCTTCGGGGGCGGTCTTTCGCGGCTGGCTCAGGCTGCTTCATGGTTCCTGGTAGGTGAGTCCCGCGCGTGATTGGGTGCGGCGGTCGGACGCGTGAGCAGGGCACCGGCGGCCTCACGATGGTGCTCCTGACGAGCTGCCGGGTAGTGGCGGTTCGTGCAGGGGGTCTGCGCCGCGGTAGTGGGGGCGGGTGGGCGCGTCGGGCCAGCCGTCGATGTACTGCCGGTGGGTGATGTCGCCGAGGTGTGGCGGGCGCACGTTGTCGCCGGGTTCGATGGTGAAGCTCCACTCGCCGGAATCGGTGTAGTGGTCCCCGAGGTCCGCGGCAGCGAGTACGGCCAGGTCATGGCTCGTGTGGTCGGTGAGCATCCGGAACACGGCGGTGGTGGCGACGGCGTGATCGGCTGCGGGCCGGCCGCCGATGGTGAGGGCGGCGCCGGGGTGGCCGGTGCTGCGGCCCAAGACCAGTTCGAGGCGGCAGGAAAGGCAGACCAGGCTCACCTCGCCGGGTGCCGGTTCCTCCGGTGGGGTGGGACTGGCGCCGTCGAAGCCGATGGGCGTGGCCGGTCCGGACCCGGCGGCGAGGTAGTCAGCGAGGGCGATGTCGGGTTCCGGGTCGGTGCCCGGCGAGGCGATCAGCCAGGTGGGGGTGGCCGTGTACTTCCGCCAGGCGGGCGACACCTCGGTGAGGACGCGCAGGTCATGATTGGGGTGTTCGGTGAGGAGCCGCCACGTCGCCCGGCTGACGTCGGACTGGAGCCAGGCGGGTTGTCCGGCTGCGATGATCGGGACGGTCGGTGTGTCGAGCTGGCCGCCGTGTACGACGGAGCTGCCCAGGCGCAGCGCGAGCCGGCAGGTGTCGCAGATCAGCCATACGTTGCTGCTGGCCGGTTTGGCGTGTAGCCGATGGCGGGTGTGCAGGGCGTGGGTGTGGGCGGTGAGCCCGTACCAGATGGCGTCCAGGTTTTCCTCGTACCGCATCGCCGCGATACCCGCGTCTGCGGGAAGCGGCGACGTGTCGGGCGGTGCCGGGCTGCGGTGACCAACGGGCGGTTCACCGTGCAGGAGGGCCGAGAATTGATGCCGGTCCAGCGCCCGGCGCCCGGGTTGGGTGCATACGCTGCGGTGCGGGTCACGGATCCGGTCGGTGAGGTCCAGCGCGAGCGTGGCGAACAGGGCACGCCCGGGTGCGTCCAGCGGCTCCAGGTGTGCTGCGTGCACGTCGAGCAGGAGGCCGGCGAGGTCGTCGCGACCGCATGCGCCGGCCAGCGCGACAGCGACGATCACGGTCGTCAGCAGTGCCGGCCTCGGTTGCTTGCCCTGTTCGGCAGGCATGGGTGTATGCCGTACGCCTTGGTGGGCGAGGGCGCACATCCCATGGGTGTGCAGGGCGAGGTAGGCGAGCAGGTGGTCGAGCATGGCCTCGACGTCGACGGGGGCATGGCCGGGATCGTTGATGCGTAGCGCGATGGCCGATGCCGCGCCGGAGGTGCTGTCGATCAGGGGCAGGATGCCGGCACGCACGGCGGCCTCGGCCAGGGCGGCGCGTTGTCGTTGCTGATGCCCACTGGGGTGCAGCCGGGTGCTGGCCGCGGCGGCGTACTGCGCCCACCGCGCGACCACTGGCCCGCGGTGCGGTGTGTCGGCGATCCAGCGCAGGGCGATATCGATGAGCCGCTGATCGGCAGGCGTGGCCGCGGGATCACGGTGGGCCAGCTCCAGCGGTAGCGAAGCCGGATCGCCTTCATCGTGCTGGCCGCCGGTCGGTTGCATCGGCTGCGCGGGATCTGCGGGCGTTCCGTTTGCCGGCTTGCCGATCCACGGGCTGCTGTCAAAGTGGGAGGGTTCTGGCATGACACTCATCCGGCGCGCCGTCCGGCCGCCGGGCCAGCAAGCTGGGCGAGCGCCCCGTAGATCGATGCCTGCTCGGGCGCGACGATGGTGTCGCTGTCCGGTCGCCACAAGGTGATCGGACTGATGCCCGGCTCGACGAGATCCAGGCCGGTGAAGAACCGCGCGAACTGGTCACGGTCGCGAAGAACGAAGTCGTGCCCGGACAGCTGGTCGCGGGTGGGTGCGTCGAGGAAGTCGCCGGTGGCGTGCGAGGCGACCAGGTAGCTGCCCGGCGCCAGCTGCCCGAGCAGATCTTGTACGACGGTGTACGCCTGCTCGTCGTCGCGGACGAAGTGCAGCACCGCGACGAGCAGCAGGGCGACGGGCTGCTTGAGGTTCAGGATCTCCCGCAGTCTCGGGTCGTCGAGGATGCCCCGCGGTTCACGTAAGTCGGCCTGGATGTAGTTGGTGCGGCCGTCCGGGTGGCTGGTGAGCAGGGCGCGGGCGTGGGCCATCACGAGGGGGTCGTTGTCGACGTAGACGATGCGGCTGTCCGGCGCGACACGCTGGGCGACTTCGTGGGTGTTGTCGGCGGTGGGCAGGCCGGTGCCGATGTCGAGGAACTGCCGGATCCCCGCCTCACCCGCCAGCAAGCCCACTGCCCGCCGCAGGAACCTGCGGTTCTCGACCGCGGCGATGCGAATGCTGGGGTATTCGGCTTCGATCGCGTCGGCGGAGGCGCGGTCGGCGGCGAAGTTGTCCTTGCCGCCGAGCCAGTAATCGTAGCGCCGGGCCGGGTGCGCCACGCTGGTGTCGATCTGCGGTACGTCGTGGGTCATGAGCTGCCTCGTGGGTGATTGCAGAGCGGAAGGAACCGAGCGGGGGCGGCCGGTCATGACGCGTCGGCCAGGCTCAGAAGCAGCCCCCACCAGCGGTTGCGGCGTTCGGGCCACGGCTGGACTGCTGCGTCGGCGAGAGTCAGCGCGCCGAGGTCTGCCAGCGACACCGGCCGCCGCCAGCGCGCGCAGGCCTGGTCGTGGGTCGCGGAGACCCTGGCGAAGGTACGGATGCCGTACTCGGCGAACTCGTACCGTTCGGGGCTGCCTGGTGTGGGCAGGAGCCGGCTGTCGGCGAACAGCTTGGCTTCGGCGTCATGGTCGCGCCGGCACGCGCACAGCATGGCGGCCAGCCATAGCAGCAGTGTCGTACCGCCGTCGTCGTGCTGCTGGTTGCGCCACAGGTCCAGCGCCTTGGTGGCGGTGCGGATGGCTTCGCCGCAGTGGCCCTGCCAGTGCAGCGACTGCGCGTCGTGCAGCAGCCTCATCGGCAGATCCGGCGACGGGACCAAGTTGGCGTACGGGCGGTGCACGCCAGGCCCCGTCGGATGGCCGGCGGGGTCCGGCTGGGCAGGCCGGGGCGAGGGTACCGAGTGTCGCGGTGCAGGAAAGTGCAGCCGGGCGCGGACGGCGTAGCGTGTCCACCCCGGGTCGCCGGTGATGTCGCTGTAGAGGGCCGCGGCTTCCAGCAGCACCAGATCGCAGGGGGCATCATCGGGATCGAGGCCGCTCAGATGATGCTTCAGCAGCAGGGCAGCACCGTCGGGGTCGCCGTTGGCCAGCAGGAGGCGAGCGAAAGGCAGGCTCATCGGCAGTGCCTGCCGCTCAGCGGAGGTCATCGGCAGCCCTTACTCGTCGTGCGCGCCTGGTAGGCGCACACCCGCCGGTGCTCGAAGGCCCCGGCGATCAGCACGGTGCCACCACCATCGGTCG
This sequence comes from Nucisporomicrobium flavum, assembly GCF_016464385.1. Classification (GTDB taxonomy): domain Bacteria; phylum Actinomycetota; class Actinomycetes; order Mycobacteriales; family Micromonosporaceae; genus Actinoplanes; species Actinoplanes flavus_A. The sequence continues at coordinate 13,163 of NZ_JADMLH010000020.1, forward strand.
GCTGCTCTGCCATGCCGGGGATAGCAGGATGCGTGACAGTGGTCCCGGCGCGGGAATGGCACGCGTCGAGCATCAACCGGTACAGCCGCACGACCGTAGCCACCGTCGGCGCGTCCTCGTCAGCCGTTTGGGTGGCGGTCTGCCAAGCGAACAGGACTTCGTCGAGAGCCTCGAAACACCGGCCCTGGAGGTGCAGGCAGGCGGCGTGGGCCAGCCGTGCCTGCTGGGCCGGCCCCGGTTGGTGCGCGTTCTCGTGCCGGGTGATGAGCTGGCCCCAGAGATCGGCGGCCTGCTGGTGGTGGCCGGCGTCGTCGAGCACGATGGCGCGGGTACGCACCGCGAACAGTGCCACCGCAGCGGTCGGGGTGCAGGCGTGCTGGGCGAGTTGGCACGCCCGGCGCGAGATCAGGTCTCGTACGTCGTGCGGGTAGTCCCGGTCTGCGGCTGCCTGGGTGGCGACGCTGACCAGGTCTGCCGGGTCGAAGCCGAGGGCGAGCAGCTCGGTGACGAAGCCGGCCCATTGCTCGGCGTCCGGATCGTGTGAGGGAGCCCGGTCGGTCGGTGCTGAGGTGTGCGGCCGGTCGGTCGCGGTGCTGGCGGGCCAGCGGTCGTTGCGTGCTGGGCTGGTGCTCACGCTGCCGGACGTGGCGCTGGCGGCCGCCGGCCGGGCGCTGCGGGGGAGGCTCATGCCGTCACCGCCATCGGTGTGGCCGGTGTGGGCGGCGCGCAGCGGGTGGCGGAACGGCCGTGGACGACGGCGGCGGCGACGGTGATCGCGATCAGGACGGCGGCGACGGCCACGACGGTCCAGGTCCGCCGGCGTAGCTGGTCGACGTGGTGCTGCCACTCGCGGCGCATGTCGTCCACGGTGGGACGAGTAAGGCCGGCCGCCGGCATGGTGCGGGCGTGGGAGTTGAGCCACCGGTCGGGGCGGGTGTCTTTGAGCGGCGCCCCAAGTTCGCGGCGCGTGGGACGCGGATTGACCGGGTTCACGCGGCGGCTCCTGCCGTGCTGACGCCGAGGTATCCGGCGAGGCGGGCGTGGGTGGCCGGGCCGTTGATGTCGGTGGTGGAGAACGCGATGCGGGCGGCGTCGAGGACGCTGATGCGGTCGGCGACGGCGAGGGCGGCGCGCTGGTTCTGTTCGGCCAGCAGGACCGCGACCCCGGTGCCGGCGATGCGGGTGATCGTGCCGGTGAGCTGGTCGACGACCTGCGGGGCGAGCCCCTCGGTGGGTTCGTCGAGCAGCAGCAGCCGGGGGCCGGTCAGCAACGCGCGGGCGATCGCGGCCATCTGCTGTTCGCCGCCGGACATCTGCGCCGGGTACCGGCGCAGTTTGTCGCGCAGGGCGGGCAGCAGGTCGAGGACGTCGTCGATAGTCCAGCGGGCCTCCTGCCGCTGGCGGCGGGTGCGGCGGGCGGCCAGGGCCAGGTGCTCGCGGATGGTCAGGCTGGCGAACAGGCGGCGGCCTTGCGGGACCAAGGCGATGCCGTGCCGGCCGGCGTCGGCCGGTTGTGCGGGGCGCAGCTCGACGCCGGCGACCCGGATCCGGGTGTGGCGGTGGGGCCGGTGCAGGCCGGCGATGGTGTTGAGCAGGGTAGATTTTCCGGTGCCGTTGCGGCCGAGGACGGCCTGCACGCTGCCGGCGTCCACCGAGAGGGTGATGTCGTCGAGGACTGTGGCGCCGTGGTAGGCGGCGTGCAGGCTGTCGACCTGCAATACGGCCGGCTCCTGCACTGCGACGGTGTCGGCTGTGACGGTGAGTGTGCGACGCAGGCGCGGGGGTTTGCCGGCGGTAGCCGCACCGCCGGGTTCCTCCTGGTCGGCCGGGTTCGCGGTGATGGTGTCCGGTGTGGCCGGGCTGAGGTAGACCGCTTGGACGACCGGATGCTCGCGCACCTCGTCGGCGGTGCCGCTGAAGACGTGCTGGCCGGCCGCGAGGACGGTGATGGTTGTGGCGAGGTCGAAGACCAGGGGCAGATGGTGGTCGACCACGATGACCGCGGCGGTGTCGGGCAGCTGCCGGATGATGGTGCCGACGTGGGTGATCTCGCTCGGGTCGAGTCCGGCGGAGGGTTCGTCGAGCAGCAGCAGCTGGGGCTGGGCGGCGAACACGACGGCGAGTTCGAGCAGCCGCCGCTGGCCGTACGGTAGCTGCCCGGCCGGGGTGCCGGCATGGCGGCCGAGCCCGACCTGCTCGAGCGCGGCCTGCACCTTCGGGCGGCGCATGCGCCGGTGGCGGATGGCCAGCGCGATGTTCTCGGCGGCGGTGAGCTGCTCGACGACGGCGGGGTGCTGGAAGGTCCGGCCGATGCCGAGCCGGGCCCGGGCGCCCTCGCGCAGCCGGGTGACCGGCCTCTGCCCGAGCCGGATGTCGCCGGCCGGGGGGACGAGGTTTCCGGCGATCACGTTGAGCAGGGTGGACTTGCCGGCGCCGTTGGGTCCGATGACGGCGTGCCGGCTCCCGGCGGCGATGTGGAGGCTGACGGGGTGCAGGACGATGGCGGCGCCGTAGCCGTAGGAGACGCCGCCGACGTGCAGCAGCGGGGCGTTCATGCCCGCCTCCGGCGGGTGTACCAGGTGCGAAGGCCGGTGGCGGCCGGCCGCAGATATGGGACGGTGAGGCAGAGCAGCGCGAAGTAGAGCGGTCCGGTGCCGTTGCTGCCGAAGTAGTCCCGCACGACCACGATCGCCACGGTGGCCGCCAGCGCCCCGATCATCGTCGGGGTACCTGACAGGGCGGCGCCGAGCGCGGCGGCGGCGAATGCGGCCGCGGCGACATCGAAGCTCAGGTCGGCCGGGGACACGAACGTGTTGATGGCGACGGTCAAAGCTCCCCCGATACCGGCGAGGACGGCGGCCGCCACGTAGGCGGCGCCGAGATTCACGGTCGGCCGGTAGCCGAGCGCGATCATGCGGGGTTCGTGGCCGGCGTGGCCGCGCCAGATCAACGCCAGCCGCGAGCGCAGCAGGACCGCGGTGCCCGCTGCGGCCACGGCAAGCACGGTGATCGCGTACCAGTAAACGCCGGGGGTACTGGTCAGCGGATGGCCGTGGCCGAGGGTGACCGGCGGGGTGTGCCGGCCGTCGCTGCCGCCGGTCACGCCGGTCCAGTGCACGGCGATCGCGTACCCGAGCCCTTGGATCATGACGGTGACCATCAGGAAGCTCACGGCGCGGGTGCGCAGCACGAACGGTGCCGTCACTACGGCCGCGACCGCGGAGGTTGCTGCCGCGGCGGCCAGCTGTACCGGGCCGTCGGTGATCCCGGAGGCGGCCAGGACGACGGCGGTGTAGGCGCCGACGCCGAGGAACGCGGTCTGCCCGAACGACGGGAGTCCGGCGACGGCGAGCATCTGGGTGCTCATCGCCAGCAGGGCCAGCACGACGGCGCTGCTGGCGAGACCGACCACGTACGGCCCGGCAAGCGCGGGCAGCGCGGCGGCCCCCAGGACCACGCCGGTTGCGGCCGGCCACCGGCCGACCCGCCACACCACCCGCCGTCGGCCGGATGATGTGGAGCCTGTGGCGTGGTCTTCGCGAGCCGCGTCTGAGGCGGTCGCGGCAGTGGTGGTGGTCATGCGGCGACCGCCGTCCGCAGACCCTGACGGCGCACGACCAGGACGGCGATGACGACCAGGAACAGGCTGAACGAGGCGAGGCCCGGGGCGACGACCGCGCCGACGTAGTCCACCATGCCGACGACCAAGGCGGCGATCAGCAACGCCCGGATGTTGGTGCCGGCACCGCCGAGGATGACCACGATCAGCGACAGCGTCAGCACGGTCGCGTCCACGCCGGGAGCCGGCCCGAGAACCGGCGCCCCGAGGACTCCGGCACCGACGGCGAGGGCGGTACCGACGGTGATCGCGGCGATGCGGATCCGGGTCGCGGACAGGCCGAGGGTGGCGGCGATCGGCGGGTCGTCGATGGCGGCCCGCAGCGCGATCCCGGCCATGCTGCGGTGCAGGACTTGGTGCATGACGACAGCGATCAGCGCGGCGACGGCGATGAACACCAGGTGGTAGATCGGGTAGCCGTGCCCGGCGAAGCTCAGGTGTCCGTCGAGCAGGCCCGGGCGGGGCACGGTCAGGGAGCTACCGCCAGAGATCCGGCTGAACAGCCACACGACGATGCCGACCAGCCCCAGCGTGACGACTGCCTGCTCGGTGTGCCCCGCGAGGGGGCGCAGCAGGGCGGCCAGCCCGGCGCCGCCCACGGTGGCGGCGGCCAGGCCGGCGGCCAGAGCGAGGGCGAGGCCGGTGAGCGTGCCGTCGGCGAACAGGTAGGCCAGCCAGGTTCCGGCCAGGTAGGACGCGCCGTGGGCGAGGTTCATGACCTTCATGACGCCGAGGATCAGCTTGAGCCCGGCGGCCACGACGAACAGCAGCAGCCCGTACGCGAGGCCGCCGAGCCCGGTGACCGCGATGGTCGCTGACGTGGATCCCACGACGCGTTCCTTCCTCAAAACGGGGGTGGCTGGATCAGGCGGCGGGGCGGACGCCGACGGTGGTGTGCATCGGCCAGCTGCGCGTCAGCACGTCCGGGTTGCCCATTGCCTTGCGCAGGAGCTCAAGCTCACCGGCGGTCATGCCGGCGTCCAACAGCTCTTTCTCCTTCTGGCGGCTGTTGGAGGCGTGCAGGAGCATGCCCGCGTCGCCGCCATGCAGGACCTGATTGAAGGTCTGGCCGCTGTGGACTTCGAGGCCTGCCGAGCGCATGACGGCCGGCACGCGGCGGGCCCAGGTGGAGTTCATGCCGCCGCGGCCGAAGACCTCGATCAGGGCGTGCTGGAACTTGAGGAAGACCCCGCGGATCTCGGCGGGGCCGTCGATGAACATGTCGTCGAGGTGGTCGGTGGCCCAGTCGGAGATGATCAGCATCCCGCCGGGCTTGAGCGCGTCGACGAGGCTGGTCAGGATCTGCTCGCGTTGCAGCAGGTGCATCAGCAGCAGCCGGGCGTGGATGGCGTCGAAGCTGGCCGGCTTCAAGGCTGCGGTGGCGATGTCGGCTTGCAGGATCTCGATATGCGGATGCGGGGGGACGTGCTCGGGTTCCACGTCGACGACGAGCGTGCTGCCGTCGGTCCCGGTGTGCTCGGCCAGCCAGTGTGCGACGGTGCCGGCGCCGGCACCGATGTCGGCGTAGCGGCCGCCGACCGGCAGGTTCAGGCCGTCCAGGATGGCGAAGGTGTGTGGGTCGAGGTAGGCGGCGAGGTGGCCGACCTGTTTGCCGCCTTCGGGGGTGCGGTTGTTGAAGCCGTACTGGGTTTCGGCGGCCAAAGTGGTGGGCATGCGGGATCCTTTTAGTTCGCGGGGATGAGGGTGGCGATGACCGCGTTGCTGCGCGAGCGGCCGTCGGACTGGACTTTGCGCAGGTAGAACGGCTGGATGGGGGCGTGGCTGGCCGGGTCGAGCCGGAACGCGCCGCGTGGGCTGTTGATCTGCCCGAGTCCGGCGATGGCGGTGTTGATGGCCTGCCCGGTGACCGGCGGTACCGTCCCTGCCGAGGTGCTGGTGGAGGGGCTGCCGTTGCCGTTCGCGGTGGGGCCTGCCGAGGCAGGGTTGCTCGCGGCCAGGCTGGCGCCCGCCGATGAAGGACTGGTGGCGGGTGCCGACGAGGGGCTGCCGGCGGGCGTGGCGGAGGCTGTGGCGATGGCCAGGTCAAGGACCTGCGCGGCGTCCCATGCGGTCACGTTGTACAAGGTGGGGGTCTTGTTGAACTTCTTCTGGAAGTCCTGGACCAGTTCGGCGTTGGCCTGGTTCGAGATGGTCGGTGAGTAGTTCAGGACGGTGAAGATGCCGTCCGCGTTCGCGCCTTCGGACTCCAGTGCGTCGCCCTCGGTGAGGAACCCGGCCGCGTACAGCGGGACGTCGGACAGGCCGGCGTCGCGGTAGTCCTTGACGAACTGGATCGCGTCCGCGCCCGCGTAGAACGTGTAGACCGCCTTCGCGCCGGAGGCCCGGACCTTGTTCAGGTACGGCTTGTAGTCCTTGGTGCCGGGGAACGGCGTTTCGGCGAACGCGTTGCCGCCGGGGGCGTTGCCGCCTTCGGGGTTGGCCAGTTTCCCGCCGGCCTTGACGAACGCGTCGGTGAAGCCGCCCAGCTGGTCGTAGCCGCCGGTGTACGCCGGTCCGATCGCGTACACGCTGCCTTTGATGGTCCTTGCCAGGTAGGGGGCGATAGCGGCGCCGGTCTCGCGGGACTGCCACGAGGTGTGCCACACGTAGCTGACGTCGGGTATCACCTTGTCCGACGGGCGGCCGCCGGTGCCGATGAACGGCACGTGCCGCGTGGCGGCGAGCGGGGCGATCACAGCGGACGGGACCGCGGACGCGGAGCCGACCAGTACCGTGGCGTGGTCCTGGTCGAGCAGCTTGAGGGCCGATTTGCGGGCGGTGGCCTCGTCGGTGCCCTCGTCGGCGGTTTTGGTGACGATGGTGTGGCCGCCGAGCTTACCGCCGTGCAGTTCCAGGTAGAGGTCCCACGCTTCGGTCATGTCGTCGCCGAGCGATTGGTACGGGCCGGTCTTGGGCAGGATCAGCCCGACGGTGATGGTGTCGCCGGACGCCGTGTCGTTGGCGGTGGTGTCGAGGCTGGAGCCGGCGCAGCCGGCCGCGGCCGTCAGCATCAGCACGCCGGTCGTGGCGGCGATGGTCCTTGCTAGGCGGACAGCTCGGCCGGTGGGCTGTCGGCGCAGGTTTCGGGTGGTCACGGTTCTCCTTGCTTAGCGTGCGTGAGGGGTGGTGACGCTCGGGCCGGGTACAGCGCCCGGGCGAAATAGGTCGCGGCGGGTTCCGGACCGGATGGAGGGATCCGGTGGTCGCCGGTCGGCGTCGAGATCGTCAGCGCGTGGTGGGGCTGAGCTGGACGAGGACGGATTCGCCGAGTTTGAGCAGCGCCTCGTTGATGGCGCCCATGTCGGCGTTCGGCGGGGCGAGGGTCATCAGATAGGCGTTGCCGAACGGGCCGGCGATCATGGTGGAGCCGATGTCCATGACGATGCCGATGTCGGCTTCCGGTCCGGCGCCCAGCTGCTTGGCCAGGCCGACGACCAGCGAGGTCATGCCGGAGCAGATCGCGGCCAGGGTTTCGGCCTGCGGCTGGCTGTCGACCGACGGGCTGGCGCACAGCAACATGCCGTCGGCCGACACCGCGACCGTGCGCACGGCGCCACGGTTGCGGGCCTCGAACTGGTCGAGCAGGAAGGACAGATCGGGTCGCAACCCGAAGGCAGGTGCGGTCGGAGCCGTCATGAGCAGCCAATCTGTGAAAGGGGTGGACGAGGGTCAGCGGGACCTGACGAACGCTGCGCCGCTCTTACCGAACGAGGACCACTGGGCCCGGCCCGCGCGGGCGTCACGTGGGCGGGGCACCGCCGGGGGTGCGACCGGGACCGGCTCGGCCGGGGTCAAGCGCCCCGGCACCCGGACCGGCAGACCGCTGGCGGTAAGCAGTTCCTGTTGGGGGTGCGGCTGGTCAGGCTCGGCGCGGACCCAGTCGACGGTGACCGACTGCACCACGTGCTCGACGCTGGCGTGCGGGTCGAACAGGAGGTGGCTGGCGGCGACGGTTTCGTAGATCGGCAACGGCCGCCCGGCTTGCGGGCCCTGAGGCATTCCGGCGCGGACCCCCGTCAGCGCCGGCAGCACGACGGTGGCATCCAGCGCGTCCGCGGCCGATGGCTGGCCGGCGACCGCGGTCAGCGCCCTCGTGTCCAGGGGCCGCGCGTCGATGGCCGCTGGTGCAGGCATGGCGGGAGGTGCTGGCGTGACCGGGCGGGCGGGCAACATTTGAGTCGGCGCGGGTCGCTCGTCCATCGGCGCCAACAGGAACGGCTGATGCCAGAACGAGCCTGCCGGCACGGCAATGTTGACGCTGGTGCCGTCTTTGGCCAGCGAGTCCAGTTCGACCTTGATGCCGCGTCGTGCGGCGATCAACCCGACAGCGGCCAAGCCGTAGTGCCGGGCGGTGAACTCGTCGAGGATGAAGTGGTCGATGCGCTGCTGCATCTCGCGTTGTTGCTGCTCGTTCAGGCCGAGGCCGTGATCGCGGATCTCCATGTAAAGCCACTCGCGGGTGGGTTTCGCGGTGACCTCAACGGGGCCTTGCGACATGCGGATGGCGTTGGTCAGCAGTTCGACCAGCAGGTGGATCAGTTCGTCGACCAGGTCTCCGTCGATCATCACTTCGAGGGGAATGCGGTGCTGTTCGACCCGCTGGTACTCCTCGACCCGGCTGACGGCCGCCGTCACGACGTCCGGCAGCCGTAGCGGCTCGCTGCGGGGCTGTCCGACGCGGCCGCCGGAGAACAGCTGCATGGTGCCGACGCTGCGCAGCAGTGTGGTGACGAGCTGGTCGAGCTCGTACCAGTGGTCGAGCCGTTGGGGATTGTCGAAGTCCTCGCGTTCGCGGCGATCCAGTGTCGAGGTGATGGCGTCGATGCGGGTGCCCTGCTCGTATGCCTGCGTCTTGAACGCGGCGGCGACGATCTCGCGGAACTCCGCCTGCCCGGCGGCGACGCGGGCGGCTGAGCCGCGGGCGTCGTTGAACGCGGCGATGACCTGGCCGATCTCGTCGTTGCCGGGCACCGGCAGCGGCCGCGATGCAGCTTCGAGCGCCTCGTCCAGTTCCTGACGGGTGACCCCGCGTTTGTTGAGCTGACTTTCCATCCGCGGCAGCACCCGCTGGGCGACCTCGGTGGCCTCTGCGGCCAGCCGGGCCAGCGGCGCGGTCATCGACCGGGTCACCCACCAGCCGATCGCTCCGACCCCGAGCAAGCTCACCAGCACGATGAGGCCGAGCACGACGGTGTTGCGGCGCTGCTGGTCGCGCTGGACGGTGACCGCTGCGAGGTCCTCGGCGAGGAACTGGCCTTCGACCTGGTGCAGCTGCCGCATGCGCGCGGTCATCGCGGCGACCCAGCCGGCAGGGCTCACGCCGAGCTCGAGGCCGGTGTTGGCGTCGGTCCGTACGACAGTGGAGTGCAGCCGTTCACCGGTCAGGATCTGCTTGCTGCCGGGCTGCGAGGTGATCAGCACTTGCCAGGACGCCGGGGCCAGCTGCCGGAAGCTCTCCTGGCTACTGGCGAACGCCGCGTCTGCCGCGATGACCTGCTGCTGCGCGGCCGGGGTCAACGTATCGGCGGCGATCGCCGGGACCACACTAACCTGCAAGGTGCCCAGCGCCTCAATGCCCTGCGACAGCGTCGAGACGGCGCGTAGCTGGTCGGCGGTGTCGGCGTCGATGTCGGCCTGGCTCAGCGACTGCCCAAATCCCAGCAGCGCGGAGATCAGCGCGCTGTAGCGGAAGACGACCGAACTCTCGGTCGCGTCGTTACCGCTGCGGACGTCTTGGCGCAGCAGCGGCAATGCCGCCAGCTGGTCGTTGAGCCGCCGCAACGGCGCCGCGAGGCCATTGGAGTAGTCAAGGCCGTCCTGGGCAGCCGAGTACACGGCGAGGGCATGGTCGGTCGCGGTGTTCTGCTGCCGGTACGCGTCGGCGGCCTTCGCCGGGCTGTGCCGGGTGAGTAGCAACGCGGCCGCGGCTCGTTCCTGCTGCAGCTGCCCGGTCAGCCCGGCGCCGGCAGTGCCTACGTCGACCAGCTGCCGGGCGGTACCCGTCTGCGCGGTGGCCGACAAGCTCGTCGAGGCGGTATATCCGGCCAGCAGCAGAACCAGCACCACAGGAAGGCCGACGAGCAATGTCAGCTTCGTGCGGATCCGACGGTCGGCCAGGCGAAGCCAGCGCCGCTTACTCCCGGCCGGCGGGGAGATTTCCGGGGCCGCGGTCATGCGACTGCCGCCGTGGCCAGCGCGGGTTCCACGACCTTACAGGTGCTTGCCGCAGCCGGTACGTGCCACCGTTCGGCGCGGTCGGCGTCGAGGCCGACGATTGAGCTGAGGTAGGAGGGCGGCGGCACGGAGCAGGTGAGGGCGCCGGTCAGCGCCGTCATCCGCTTGTGGAACTGCATCTGGCTCGCCAGGGCCAGCCGCGCAGCTGTTCGCGCCAGCGTGCACGGGTAAACCCGGCCCGTGCAGCGGGGATTCTGACAGCGGCTCACGTCTGCCGGCACGGGCAGATGATCGGCCATCAGCTGCTGCCCGGCGTTCCACCGAGGCCGGTCGTAAACGCGCGCCGGACTCGAGAGGACGCTCGCCGATCGGGAAGGGGGCATGAGTGAAGGTCTCTCGTCGCGAGGAGAAAGGGGACGACGCCAAGCTGAGGTGGTGTGGCGGGCCGGGACGGGGGGGGGACCGGCCCGCCCACCCCCCCGGCCCGGCCCCACCTGGGCGCGCAGACCGGCCACGCCCCCCTGCTGTGGTGGGGGGCCGGCCGGTCACGGGGGCTCTCCAGGCCGGCACACCACCAGGGACCTGCACGTCGTGAAGGGGAAGCTGATCGGCTGGCTGCGTCGGGTGCATCGGCTTCTCCTCTTTCGGCTCGGGTCGCGGTCGACGTTGTGCCGGGTCGACGTGCAGGAAGTTCTCGTCGTTGTGGCTATGTCTCCGAGGCGGGCGGCGATGAGAAGCACGCCCGCCCCGGAGCAGCTAAGGAATGGCGAGGTACATGGTCTAGCCAGAAAGCAGCGGCCGGAGAAGTGTGTCCTTGCCGACTTTGTGCGCTCGTGTGGCTCCACGATCACGTATCGCGAACGGGGTGGGAAGGTCATAAAGGGGGGAATCTAGGGGGAATATAAAAGGGAATGGTAAGGGGAGTTTTGGCCTCTGACCTGCGGCAACTTACTCGAATGCCTGGTCAGGTGAAGATCGTCGTCTGCGAGGTGGCTACTCGTGGGGGGCCGTGGTCTGCTAAAAATTTGGAGAGGTACACGCCAGGCTGATCATCGGAGGTGTCGTCATGGCAATCAGTCCTTACGTGTACAGGCTGGTCCTCGCTGAACGTATGCTCGACCTGCGGCAGCAGGCCGGCCTAAAGACGGAGGATCTGTCCAGCATGTCGCGGATTCAGCGCCAGAAGATTAGCCACATTGAGACGGCTAAACAGCGGGTGGATCCGGAGGTTATCCGCCAGCTCTTGGCGCATCTCGACGTTCAGGCAAATCAGTTCGATAATGTTATGAGACTTGCGGCCGGGTCAGCCGAACCTGGCTGGTGGGAGCGCTTCGACGACGAGATGGGCCCCCGCCAGGCCCTTGCCGCCGCCATCGAGCAGGGTGCCCGTAGTATCTTCCAGTTCCAGCCGTTCCTAATGCCGGGACTTCTTCAGACCCGGAACTTCGCCGCCGTGCGGGCGGTCGCGGATCGGTCGGCGAATTCGCGCCGCTTCTCCAAAGCGCGGATGCTGGAAGCCCGCGAGAAACGGCAGGCTATCCTCGACGGCGCCGATTCCCCACACTTCGAAGTCGTTATCGATGAGGGGGTTCTTCGTCGCAGATCGGCACCCCCCGATGTCATGCACGAGCAAATCGAACACATCATCGGTGCTGTCCTCAATAAACGCTCGGTTGCCGTTCGCATCCTTCCCTTCGAGGCTGTGTCGAATGAACACGCGCAAGCGCGCACCGCATTCACGCAGTACGCGTTCACCGACCCGGAAGCGCTCGACATTACGTTGGTCGACACCAACGTAGAGGACCATCTCTATCAGAGTCACGACGCAAACGACAAGGACAAACTGACCGTCTTCACCGGTCTCGCGTCCGAGCTGCGCGAAGCAGCCTTGAGCCCGGCCGAATCTATCGAACGCCTTACCGAAGCAGCTGAGGCTTTTCTGAGTAGGAGATGAACATGGACACCACAAGTCACGCGCACGGAACCTTCAAGGGCGCCCGTCCGGACGACGACGCTATGTGGCCACCGCTCGGACGGTGGTTCAAGTCCAGCCGGTCCGGCGGTGGCGCCGAGTGCCTCGAGGTCATGTTCCTCGACGGCGGGGGCGTGAACGTCCGCGACTCCAAGAACCCCAACGGACCGGTTCTGAAGTTCACCGACGCCGAATTTACGGCGTTCGTAGGCGGCGCTAAGAACGGCGAATTCGACTGTTAGCCACGCGGCGACGTCGAAGGCGATGCGTACGCGGTGCAGGAACGCGGGGTACGCATCGCCCCTAAGCTGCGGTGACGACGTGAAATGGTGGTACAGGTCATCGACGGACCGAGGAGGCCACGTTGGCACCAAAGAATCCCAACAACTTGCTCCGCGGCTACCGCGAGCGTCTATTCAGGACACAGGCGGCGATGGCCGAAGCCGCCAATGAACACCTCGCGCCGACCTACCTGCTGTCCGCCAACCACATCGGCAAACTCGAACGCGGAGTCGTCGACCGGCCCAGTGCTCCCCGAAGGTCGGCACTGCGAACCATCTGCGGCGTACAGACCGACGCCGAGATCGGGTTCGAACGGCACAAATGGCGGAGTAGTGTGCCGCTGCCCTCGCGCTCCGCGGCCATCGAGGCGAGGCCATCGGCTGAGCCAGCGGCGGTTATCGCCGTGAGCACCGACATAGCGAGTCCGGCCCTGACGGACGCATCCCCGCCTGCCGGCTGGCGGGTCGTCGGCTACCTCGCCGTTCGAGACGAGGCTCAGCTGCCCGCGGGGCTTCCGATCGTCGCGGCCAGTGCCACACAGCAGGCGCTGGATGAACCGATCATCGCGCCGGCCTCGCCACCGGTCCCTGACCTCGGCGACTATCCGGGCGGGGAGTGGAACAGCTTCCTCACCGTGACGCGCTTGCTGGCCAGCCAGCGCCAAGCAGTCGCACCAGCCGTCCTGCTCAGCCTGGTCGAGGCACACCGTGACTGCCTCGCCACGCTGTTTCGCCAAGCCGAGCACGACCCGCTGCGCAGCCATATCGGCGCGATGGTGGCGGAAGCCTCCATCGTCGCCAGCCGCCTGTGGAGCGCCCAAGGCAACCGGCCGATGGCGCTGGCCCATTGCGCCCGCGCCCGGCAGCTCGGCGACGACCTCGGCAACCATGCCCTGGCCGCAACAGCGCGGATCTTCGAGAGCAACCTGCGCTCCGACGCGGCGACCCTGATCGGACGCTCCGGAGACATCGCCGACGGACTACGCCTTCTGCAGGAGGCCCAGGCACTCTCCACCGCCCTCGGTCCCGCCGCCCAGGCTCGGCTGGCCGCGGAACAGGCCCAGATCTTCGCGGTGCTCAAGCTACCCCGCGAGTGCGACGAAGCCCTCGAGCGAGCCCGGTCCGCGGCCGCCGGCATCACCGAACGCGACCGATCCGGTCTGTTCTCCGACTGGAACGCCTCCCGGCTCGGAGTCTACGAAGGAACCTGCCGGCTCTTCCTCGGCGAACCGAAGAAGGCCGCCCACCTGCTTGAAGGGTCCGTCTCACACTTCGCATCCGACAGCAGCAACGTCAACGTCGGCCTGGCCGCTCAAGTCGACCTGGCCAGCGCGTACGCACAGACCGAGGACCTGGACAAGTCATGCGCGCTCCTTGGCGACGCGTACGGCAAGCTCGTCGCCATTGGCAACCAGCGTGGCGTCGATCGCGCCGAGCGGGCCCGTGAACGCCTCAACCCGTGGAACTCCGAGCGCCTCATCCGTGACTTGGACGAGCGGATGGCGGCCTGTCGGGCTGCCTAACAGGCCGTCAGGCCTTCCCGATCAGCCGGGATACCGTCGCGACGACATCCGGCGCGGACAAGTGGTCAAGGATCGCGTCGGGATCGTGTTGGGCCAACTCTTCGCGCGTGACTCGGTGAGTCACGGCGATAACGCGGAAGCCGGCATGCCGGGCACAGGCGATGTCGTTCGCGGCGTCCCCGATGACCACCGTCGTGTCCGGGTCCAGCGGATGTCCAAGGACGTCGGCGTACCGGCGCCGGATGACGTCGGGCAGGTCGAACCGGTCGCGAGCGTCGGAGCCAAAGCCGCCGATCCTCCAGTCGATGTACTTGTCCAGGCCAGCCGTGGCTAGTTTCATCTCCGCCGCCGGACGCAGGTTCCCGGTCAGCACCGTTTGAACGAGGCCGGCCTCGTGCAGCAACCGGATCGTCTCTTTCGCCCCCGGGTAAGCCGGCTGGTCGCGGGCGAGTTCCTCACGTCCCTGTTCCATGACGGAGGCGAGGTGACCGGAGAAATGGATGAGGCCGGCTTCGGCGGCTTGCTCATCAATCCCGGAGGCGACCGCTGTGTCGATTACGATCGACTCGTCGGTATAGCCGTGCACCTTCGCCGTTGGAAACACTACCGCCGACTCTGCCAGACCGTAGGTCCTGGCTACAGCGCGCCGCATCCACCGAAGATCCGCAGGAATCAACGTACCGTCGACGTCCCATACTACAAGCCCGGGCCTCGGATTGGTCACCGACGCATCATGGCATGTACTAGTTCCCGTAGCCATGTGCTCGACCCCTGCGAGGCGGCCTGCTGCGGCACCGACTGGCCGGAGAGGGTGGCCTATAACGGGGTTACTGCACCATTGATCTCTTGGCGGGATCGTTGACGGTAGGCTCTGGCCGACCTTGCTGTTGGGCTGGAGGATGTAGGGATGAGCGACGAGGACGGTGCCGCCGGAACCGTGCGGACTAGCTTCCGAAGCCCGGATGGACTACTCCTTCGAGGTTCGTATGACTCACCGCGGGTGCCGCCGACATCCAGCATCGTGCTGGTCCACGGAGGCGGAGTAACCCGCGAGGAGGGTGGGTTCTTCACGCGGTTGGCGGCTGGCCTAGCCGAGCGTGGTATAGCGTCGCTGAGGTTCGACCTTCGTGGCCATGGTGAGAGTGACGGTCGGCAGGAAGACCTAACCCTTTCTGGTGTACTCAACGACATCCGCGCGGCCACGGGGCATGTGCGTGAGCTCGCCGACGATACTCCGGTGAGCCTGCTTGGGGCTAGCTTCGGAGGTGGGATCTGTGCGTACTTCGCTGCGCATCATCCGGACCGGCTCGCGAAGTTGGTGTTGATCAATCCTTTGATTAATTATAAGAAGCGCTTTATCGACGACAAGCCATACTGGTCAGACGATCAGATCAACGGCGATGCTGCCCGTGAGTTGAGCGAGAATGGCTACTTGCCGCATTCCCCGACGTTCAAGCTGGGCCGCCCGCTGCTCAATGAGGTTTTCTATTTGCGACCTGACAAGGCTTTCGAGCTTATCGACAGGCCCTCGTTGGTTCTGCATGGCACGGGCGATACTTTCATTCCAGTGCAAAGCTCTCGGGATTACGTTGCCAAGATACCGGCCGGGGGTCGCCTGATCGAGATCGATGGCGCGCAGCACGGTATCGCTGTGCACGATGATCCGAAGTACCTTGATCCGCAGACGCAGCAATGGCAGCGGGAAGCCATCCGAGACATCGCCGATTGGCTGGTTTCCTAGACAGCTTGCATCAACCTCTGGAAGGAGGCAACGGCGGGCCGGTGCTCCCATTGGCGAAGGCTCGCACTGAGGCGCGACAACTCTCGAACGGTTCGAGTCGAGCCCGCCGCTAGCGCATCGTGCACGGCGGACGTACCCATGGCGGCTGCGTCGTCAGGAAGCTCGGCGGCTGCAAGAGTTTGAGCGTGCAGTGTAGAGAAGTAGGCATAGTCGCGTGTCGAGAATACGGCTGGCTTGAGGATTTCCGCGTAGACGGCGGCGGCTTCCTCAGGCCGTCCAGACTCGCCGTAGCAGATCGCCCTCTGGACCTCGAAGAGCACCTTGTCGTAGTGCGCGGAGAGCGGACTCTTGTCCGTCGAACCCTCCTCGAGGAGTTCACGAGCCCTCTCGAGCGTGTCATCAACATCTTGGCGATTTGACTTCATCATGGCCTTGCCCCGGGCCTGTTGCTGGACGGCTTCGGCCATGATTCGAGCCGGCAGACGCCATGGGCCACCTTGAACCGCTTCGGCGAGGCCGAGCATCCGAGTCGCATCCCTGGCGTCCCATGCGGCCTGGCTTTTTTTGATCAGGATGTAGCCGGGCATCGCGAAATCGGCGGCTTCCATCGCCCATTCTGACGCGCGGTCACGCCAGTAGTCCGCCGCTGAGGCATGCCCGGCGTCGCGGTAGAGCCAGCCGGCAAACTCTGCTGCCCGGGCACCGACGCGCAGGAGCGGCCGTCGCACGGACCACCTCACCACCCCCGCATTACGTTGAATGATCGACAAAATGCCAAGTGTGGGCGGGAGCGCGTACCGCGGGCCTCTAAGCCCGTCGTCGGCGGCGCAGCAGGCGAGTTGCTGTTCGAGGAAGGCGACGAGTGTTTCGTCGAGGTAGCGACGAGCATCGCCCGCCACGGCATCAATTCGATCGAGGTCCTCAAGGGTCAGTGCCGGACCGGCCATACCGAGGCTCGTGATCGCCGCTTCAGCCCGTCCCCGCGTGAAGGGTGATGTCGTGTCCGCGGTCTGCGACGGGAGCAGAACAGGAATCGGGTGGCCAACGACGTCATCCCAGTATGAAATGGGCTTCCTTGAGGGCGCGTCGGATGGCCTGGTCCGGCGATTAATCAGGCCAATGTCGGCATCGGTGTCAACGCCGAGAACAGTGCGAAAGGCCTGGCGCCGGTACTTACGCGGATACGACACTAGCCCGCGTTCGATCTTGCCGATGTCGTTGGCAGTGAGCGGGCCGTCGGAATCTCGCGGATCCATGATCTTGTTGGCTCGGTCGGCTAGCTCTTCCCGAGATAGCGGTCCTTCGCCGTCGGCTGATGTGAGGCATAGCCGGGCGGCGCGGAATAGTTCGTTCGGAGGCCGGCGCGACAAGGTCATGGCTCCTGGATCACCACCAAGCGGGAACAGATGGTCTCAGTGTAGGGGCCTCTCCCATCATTCGGGAACTGGAGCCTCGTTGCGTAGGCAGCCATCTGTGGTGAGATCACGTCAGACCTCCGCGCACCTGCGGATGAAAGCGCGTGTGCTCAGGCGCGACCGCCCAGGCCTGCCGCTGCGTGGACAGCCGCTACTAGGAACTCGTTAGTCGAGCGCATCGGGCCCCTCGACTCCAAGGCGCGCTCGGTTTGCGCCACTACGTCCGCAATGGCGACGTAGGAAGTGATCTTGGCAATCAGCGTACGCGAGTGCGGCCTGGCACGAAACGTGAATCTCGAGCGACTCTCGCTGTCCACAAGAGGTTGTCCGAGGCGGAGGGCTACTTCCCCTTTAAATTCCCCCAGAATTCCCCCCTGTATGGCGTTCTCCCGTGTCTTGCGATGCGTGACTGTGGAAGTCGGGTGTGGCGGCGGCCTCACCGGACCAAGATTGAACATCGAGGCTCGTCGATCATGAGGCACCTGAACCCCTCGGCGCATGGCTTAAGGAGGACAGATGGCAACGCCTACGGCCCGCCGGCTCGCGTTTGTCGCCTTGATAGGGCCGCCGGGCGTGGGCAAGAGCACCGCTTCCGCCCGGCTGGCAGAGGCATACAAAGCCGGGGTGTTCCGGTTGCGAGAGTTCGCGCAGCTGGCATGTGCCGCCGGTTGGGTCACTCCAGAAAGCTGCCTCACCAATGACCACCTAGGCTGGTTCTCGGACAACACCGTCGAGGCGTTGATCGGCGAGGCGTTTCTGCGTGGGCGTTTCCCGCTGTGTTCGATAGTTGTGTGCGAAAACTTTCCTGGAACGGCAGAGCAGGTCCACATTCTGCGCCGCACGGCGCAACGGTTGGGCGCTCCACTGTCGATTGTCGAGCTGAATGCCGACGACGACGTCTTGCGGGCACGGGTGAACAACCGATGGGTATGCGGTACATGCGAACCTAATCTTGACGGCGAGCCGCATCGTCCTGCGCAGTCAGACCTGGAAAACACCGGCCGGTGCCGATGCTGTGCTCAACTGCTCTCGCGGCGTCGGAGTGACGACCCGAGAGCCTTCTCGCGACGTCTGGAGCGATACCGCAACCGGCTGCCCGGTATCCGTGCCGCCGCCGACTCCTTCGGCGTCTCGTATCAGCAAATCGATACGACGAATAGCGACCCGGCCGACCTGTCGCGCCTACTTCGTGATCTCTCCCCGGCCTGTCTGACCGGGGTTAACAACGACATCGACAACGTGGGCGCCGCACCAGCACCGGCACTGTGGCGTCCTCGCCGCGCTGCGCCGCCCCGAAGGCCTCCGTTGGAAGGAGCACGATGACCGCCACCCCCCTCGGCTTTCCTCGCACGGTTCGCGCTGCCGGCTCACTGCCCCAGCTGGCCGCCCCTACTGTCCAAGGCGCTACCGATCGATACGGTCATGCGCGACTTCCGGCCGGCGCCCGCGCCGCCGACCCGGGCCACGTCGATCGCATCGCGTACGGCCGTTTCCGCAACCTGTACCTCTACATCACGAACGCGTGCCAGCTTCGCTGCGAGCACTGCTACATGGGCGAACGGCTGGACGAGGCGCAGCGCATGTCCCTGGACCAGTCGCTGGGAACGCTGCACTACATGCGGAAGATGGGTAGCTCGAAGCTGACGATTCTCGGCGGCGAGCCGACCCTGCATCCGGACTATGTGACGGTCATCCGTGCCGCGAAGGCGATGGGCTACGAACAAGTGATCACCACCAGCAACGGCCTGGACCCGGCGATGCGCAAGTTCGCGACGATGACCCCGGACGACTTCGCCTATGTGCAGATCAGTCTTGACGGAGGATCCGCAGCAAGCCACGACCGGATCCGTGGCAGCGGCCGCTTCGACGAAACCCTGGCCAACGTGGCCCGCCTGGCCGCGGCCGGCTTCGACACACGTCTGATCTGCACGGTGAACAACGTCAACGCCGGCGACGCCTTAGATCTCCTGGGTATCGCGGACAAACTGGGGGTGTCGCTCGTCAAGTACCACGTATTCAGCACGATCGGCGCCGGCTCAAGCCATGGCGGTCAGCAGATGGCGATGGCCCCGCGCGAATGGATCGCCTTTTACAAGCAACTTGAAAGCGTCGCTGGCCAGTATCGGACCCGAGTCTGGTACCAGCCGACCTTCGCTCTTCGCGAGGATCTGCCCCGCTACGCAGACCAAGGCTATTACGGCTGCATCGGCCGCACGCTGGACCGAGCGTCGATCTTCCCGGACGGCCGGATGTACGTGTGCTCCTATCTGTTCGACACCAACCTGTTCTACGCCCAATTCGACGACGGGCAACTACGTGTGAACAGCGGCGACAACGAGTTCGACCTGTTCACTCAGCCGTTGTCGCGCCCAAGCTGCGGTTCTTGCACCGCGGCTTGCGGTGGCGGGTGTCCGGCCGAGCAGGTCGTCATGAACACCTCGGCGTGCGCCGAGGACGCCGAGGTGGTGTCGGTGTGCCGCCTGTGGAAGGCCGACGTCGTACCCCGGGCTGCGGCCGGCTGACCGCCCGTTGTGTATACCGGCGGGGCATCAGAGTCCGACCCCGTAGGGAAACCGAGAGTAAGGATCCAGATTTCCATGGCGAACGAGAAGAACCAGCGCGCCCAGGTCGACGTGCACCTGATCCTGCGCCGCGGCGACGATGTTCTGCTGGGTCAGCGCATCAACACCGGCTTCGGGGACGGCTGCTGGCATGTGCCGTCCGGACACGGCGAGGACCAGGAGCCGTCGCTCGGCACGCTCGTCCGCGAGGCCGAAGAGGAGACCGGCGTCATCATCAAGCCGGAGCACGCGCGGCTCGCCCACGTGCTGCACCACTGGACCGGATCAGGGCGTATTGCCTTGTTCTTCGAGGTCACTCACTGGTCCGGTGAACCGGTCGTTACTGAACCCGACAAGTGTGTCGCGTGGGAGTGGTTCCCGCTGGACGCGCTTCCTGAGCAGATGATCCCGTACGGACGTCAAGCGCTCGAGCAGTACGCCGCCGGCGAACTGTACTCCGAGCGCGGCTGGCAGGGGTAGACGATGACAGCGGACCGTCCGCTGGATCTGGTGTGCTTCAGCTACCTCGCCACCGCGAACGTGCTGACCGTGGACGCCTATCCGCGTGCCAACGGCGGCGCCGTCGTCACCGAGATCGCCGCATCCCTGGCCGGCGACGGTCCGCTGACCGCCGTCACTGCCGCCAACCTCGGCCTGCGCACCGCGATGATCAGCAACTCCGTCGGCGACGACCCGTCCGGAGCGCTCGCGCTGGCGTGGCTCGACCAAGCACGTGTCACCCACCAGCTGCGACCGGCCATCGACAAGATCACCCCACAGCTGACGATCATCTCCGATACCCGAACCAGGACCTGGTTCGCCGCCCTGCACGATGCCTACACCGGCCTGGCGCACGTTCCCCTGCTCCTGCTCGGCCAGGCGCGCCTGGCCTACATCGACTGTTACACGGTCATCGCCGGCGCCGCCGAACGCGCCATCCGCAACGCCACCACCCCGCTGCTGCTGAACCTCGGCGGCGACACACCCCCGCCAAGCCTCATCGATGCCGCGAAAGAGCGCAATGTGCTGACTGTCCAGACCAGCATCGACGAGGACTCCGTCGACACTGCCGTCGACGTCGCCGCCACGCTACGACGCCGTTTCACCACTCCCACAGCCATCGTCACCGTCGGGCGCCACGGTGCCGTTGCGGCCACCGACGACGGCATCGTGCGAGTTCCGGCGCCGACGCCGACGGCACACATCCGACATACCCACGGTGCGGGAGCCGCTCTCTCCGCAGGCTACGCCGCCGCGATCCTGTCCGGCGCCGACCTGCCGGAAGCCCTCACCGCCGGCTGCACCGCCGGCACTCGACACTGCACCAGCCCCGCAGCCCCCATCCCCGTGCGGCCATCGGCTGCTGTCCCCGTATAAGGAGCCAACGGATGACTGAGGACCTGTTCACCCCGCTGAGCACCATTGACTGGACCGACCTGCCCGCAGTCGCGGCGGCCAGCCGCACCGTGCTCGACGCGCTCGACCACGACCGCGGCGCCCTCCAAAAGCTCGTCGACGCGGCCGTCACCGACCCCGACTTGACCCGGCTTCACGAGCACTACGACATCCTCGACAAGATCGTCATTCACGATGATCCGACCGGCTGGCGGCTACGCCTTCACGTCTTCCTGCCCGGGTACTTCGACCGGCCGCACACGCACCGCTGGGACTACGTCAGCCGCGTCCTCGACGGCAGCTACCAGCACACCCTTTACGGAACCGCCGACCAGTTCGGCGACTCCGACGATCTCTCCGGCATCGACCCCCGGGCCTTGATCGCCCGCATGGTGCGCACCGAGTCGGCGGGCAACACCTACGCCCTGCACCACAGCATGATCCACTCTGTCGTCGCCGCGAATTGGACCACGACCCTGATCGTGCGTGGGCCGGCCGTCACCGACCGGTTCGTCGTCTCCGACCGAGAGAACGGCACCGTCTGGTGGCAGTACGGCGCGGCACGAGAAGACCCCGCAGCGCAGGCCGCCAAGCGTATGAGCGCTGCTCAGGTCACGACGTGCGTGCAGGGACTGCACGGACGCGGCATCTTCGGCTAGAGCGTTGCCGTACCACCGGAAGTAGCGCTCCACCTATCGGGCGACCGGCCCGCCGAGCTTGAACAACATCCGGCGGGGTCGGCGCTTACGCGGGCCGCAGCCAGCATCGGCTGATACGCATTCGTCCCACAGCCGTGATGCGGGGACAGGCGACCCAGCCTGCCGCCAGCCGCTGCATCACGCTGCCCGCCCACGCCGATTCGGCAGGCAGCGTGCGCCGGCTCCGCAGCCCCTTCAGCCTCAACGGGTGGCGCACCCCGCTACGCCTGAGAATTTGGAGACCTGGTGCGACTCGACAACCGGGGCAGTGACGCTGCTCCACCGACAGATCACCCCACCGCCCACTTCGATGCCGTCGTGGTGGGTGCCGGACCGGGCGGCTTATTCGCCGCGCTCCGTGCGCTCAGCGGCGGCTTCCGCAAGATCCTGATCGTCGACGCCGGCGACGACGTTGCTGAAAGACTACGCGCCCGCCAAGACCGGCCCGACGACTCACAGGTCATCACCACAGGCTTCGGCGGCGCCGGGCTGTTCTCTGACGGCAAGCTGTGCCTGTCGCACCGCATCGGATCGACTATCGCCCATCGATTTCCCGCCGCTCAAGTCCTCGAGCGGCAGCGGGCAATCGATGAGCAGATCCGCTCCGGCGATGCCGCACCGTTGCTGGGTAGCGACGCCGCCGCCGCCGACCTGCAGCGCAGGGCTAACCGTGCCGGGATGGAATATCTGCACTACCCGATCCGGCATGTTGGCAGCGATCAGCTACCCGGGATGCTGCGGCGCTTGCGTGCAACGCTCGCCGCCCGTGCGGATATCCGATGCCGCACCCGAGTCGTCGGCGTCCGCCCGAGCGGCCGTCCCGGGGCGCGGTGGACCCTGCAGCTGCAGTCGGATCGCGGCGTCGACAAGGTGAGCACCGACCACGTCGTATTGGCGCCCGGCAAGGTGGGCGCGGCCTGGCTCGACGCACTCGGTACTCAGCTGGGCCTGTCCCGCATCGCCGCTCAGCCGAAGCTCGGGTTCCGGCTCGAGGGACCAAAGGACTTCCTCCAGCCGCTGCTGGCGGCCGCCGGCGACCCAAAGCTGATCTGGAACGCCGGTGGTGGCGCCGAGGTGCGCACGCACTGCGTCTGTTTCGGCGGCGATGTCGTTCCGGCAAGGTATGACGGCCTACTGCTGGTCGGCGGGCACGCGACCTCCTCTCACGACGCCAACCGGTCGAACACGGCGGTAATTGCCACGGCCGGCACCGCATTGCCGCTGACCGCGGCTGACGCGCGCGGCATCGTCGCCGGCATCAACGAGCGGCACCGCGGCGTGCTCGCCCAACGCCTCGGTGACTTCCTCGAAGACTCCCCGTCCACACAATCGCCGGGCAGCGCTGCTCGCCTGTTCGCCCCCAGCATGCCCACGGCAAGCGGCGGCGACTTGGGCACCGAATTCCCTGCCGCGATCGTGGCGTTGCTTCGCGAATATCTGCACAAGCTGGTGAAGCTGTGCCCGCAGGCCCTGCACCCGGACAACCAGCTCTACGGTCCTGCCGTCGAACGCTGGGCAACCCGGTTCGCGGTCTCCAACGAGATGGAAGCCGAACAGCCCGGCCTGTTCCTGGTCGGTGACGGTCCCGGCCTGACCGGCGGCATCATCGGCGCCGCCGACTCGGGATGGCTCGCCGGCGACGCCATTGCCGCCCGTTACGCCACCACCAGCAGCTGACTCACCAGCCGCCGACCACCCCTCTGGAGGCTATGTCATGAACGCCACCGCCCCCGGCACATTGAGCGCCGATAACGGCCCGTTGTGGACCAGCACCGACTTCACCACCGACACGTTCACCGTGACCCTCGACGACGTGCAGATCACGGAGATAGCTGACGCCGTCGCGTCGGCACGCCGCCGCTGGACCGGACGAGACCTGACCTTTGACCGCGAGCTGGGCCCGCACGACTTCCCGCTGCCGCGCACCAGCCGGGTGCTGGCCGACGCCGCCGACGAAGTCGCCACCGGACGTGGCTTCACCCTCTTGCGCGGCTTGCCGGTCGACGGGATCAGCGAGCACGACGCAGCGATCCTGATCCGCGGGCTGACCGCGCATCTGGCACCGATCGCGACCCAGAGCCGCAACGGTCACCTCATCCGGCACGTCCGCGCCACCGGGCAGAACCTGGGTAACGGAATCACGCGCGGCCACGAAACCAGCAACCGGCTGTGGTTTCACACTGACGGAGCCGACGCCGCCGTGCTGCTGTGCCGCCACCGCGCCGCCGAAGGCGGCCTGAGCCGGCTGGCGTCGGCCGTCGCGGTGCACAACGCCATGCTGGAGGCGAACCAGGATGCGGTGGCGGCGCTGTACGAGCCCTTCCACTTTCATATGGCCGGCGGGAACGTGCAGGGCCTGCCACCCACCTTCATCAGCCCGATCTTCTCGCTCCACGAGTCGAAGTTCAGCATCCGCTACGTCCGCCACACCCTGCTGGAAACCCCAGCCGTCACCGGTATCGCGCTGAGCGAAGACGCTCTCGCGGCCTTCGATCTACTGGAGAACATGGCCTCGGGGCTCTGCCTCGACATGGAACTACGGCCCGGTGACCTGCAGATCGTCAACAACCACACGGTGCTGCACTCGCGTACCGCGTACCGCGACGACGCCGAAGCCGGCCGGCACCTGCTGCGATGTTGGATCACCTTGCCCGGCTACTCCGGCCGCCGCGTAGGTCCGGTGGACGAGGCGCTGCGATTCGGCTGGCTTACCGATCAGCAGCAGCGCGCGGCCGCCGCAGCCTGGACCGCCCCGTATGCCCCCGCTGTCTCCGGTCCTCGCGGCGATTAGAACGGATGGACATGGTGCCAACTCCATCCGCTACGGATGCCATTCGGCTCGCGCTGCAACAGCGTGCCCGCCGGCACGGTGACCGCCTGGCGATCATCGACCGCCGTGAGACAGTGACGTTCGCGCAGCTCTGGCAACGGGCTCGAGCGCTGGCCGCCCGGCATGAGCCGCGGCCCGGGGCGGTTGTCACGATCGCGTCCACGTCGACGGTGGCCTTTTTCATTCGCGTCGCCGCGGTGTGGCTGAACGACGCCGTCCCGATGCCTGCCGACGCCAAGATGTCGCCACCCCGGAGGACGTCTGGGACCCGCGCGACGTCGATGGCGTCCACCACTGCCGGCCGTGGAAGGCCGTGACCAGTGTGGCCGGCGGCAGCTACCGACGCTTGGTCAGCGGCGGAGAACCTCCCACCACCGCCCGCAAAGCGCTCGCCGTCGGGCTGGGCGCCGACATATCAGGGAACGCATCGGGTGCTCAGGTGGCGTTGTTCGCGGCCCCCATGCATCTCAACGGTCCGTTCGAGCTCGCAGTCCGCCACCTGCTCCTGGGCGGCACCGTGGCCGTGCTGGACCGCTTCGATGCCGCCGCCTGGACCGCATTCGCTGCCGCAGTCGACGCGCGGTGGGCGTTTCTCGCCCCGATCCAGATCACCCGGCTGCTTGATCAGGCCGATCGCTGCGAGCTACGTACCGCGTTGGCTGGGCTGCGAACCCTGATGCATTCAGCCGCCCCGTGCCCTCCCGTGGTCCGAGAGCGACTATTGCAGCTGGTTGACCCGCACGTGGTTGCGGACTACTACGGTGCCGCCGAGTACGACGGCACCTTCGCCCGCGCGGAAGAGCGCCAGGCCGGGGCCCGGCCGATTCCCGGCGCGCAGTTCCGGATTGTCGACTCGAGTGGCCAACCGGTGCCCACCGGATCGGTAGGGATCATCGAAGGGCGTAGCACCGCCGGCTGCCTTAGCCATTACAGCGACGAGCCGTGCACGACGGACGGGCGGTGGCGCTCGGTCGGCGACCGTGGGCTGCTCGACGGTAGCGGCCGGCTCATCGTCACGGCCACCGCTACCGCTGGCCGGGCGATCGTCGGGGGTGTCAACGTTGCCCTCGCCCACGTTCACGCGGTGGTGGCCGCGCACCCTGCGGTGGGGGACTGCCAGGTCACCGCCACCCCGGACGACGCCTACGGGCAGGTCGTCACGGCCCGCGTCACTACCCGAGCACCGCTGGACCCGGAAGCTCTGCTGGCCCACTGCGCAGCCCTCCTGCGCCCCGCGGAGCGGCCACGCCACCTGCACATCGCGCACGCCGACCAACCACTATTGGAGGAGCGAGACCATGCCGTCACGGTGTGACCTGTGCACCGCGATCGATCCCACCGGCGCGGGCGGGCCGCTCGAACACCACCTGCGCCCTGACCAGCCGCGTATCCTCGCCCGCACAACGGACGCGGCCGTGGTGCCGACCATCGGGGCTTTCGTGGCCGGCTACGTCCTCATCGTCCCGGCCCGGCACACCACCTCGATCGGCATGCTTACCCCGGCCGAACGCCGGGCCGTTCACGAGCTCACCGAACAACTCGCCAAACGGATCGCCGACGTCTACGCCAGCCCGGTGGTCGGCTTCGAGTATGGGCTCAACCTGCCCGGCGGCCGTCGGATCGAGCACGGCCACCAGCACCTCCTACCGTCGACCGCGGGCCCGGCACTACGCCGCTACCTCGGCTGGCGCCTTAGTACCTCGCGGGTCGAATCGATGGAGCACCTTCCCGAAGGAGCCGACCAGTCGTACATCAGCGTCTTCGAGCCCGGCCGCCCGCTGAGCCTCTACCCGGTCGCCAACGACGCCGCGCCTCGAATCCGGCTGCGCGAGGTCGTGGCGCTGCTCGACCCCCAAGTTGACGCCCGCCGCTGGGACTGGCAGAGCGATCCCTGCGCCGATCTGATGCGCCGCACGATCGACGACCTCGGCGGTACCGTCCGCGACCGGTCAGCTCTTGCCGGGGCGGGCCAGCGATGAGCTGGGACCTGGCCCGCCTATGGAGCGCGGTGGCTGCGAACCAGCCTCAGCGGCCGGCTCTGATCCACGGTGGCCGCAGCCTCACGTGGGGACAGTTCGACGCTGCGGCGGCCGGTTTCGCCGCGACCCTGCGGGAGGCCGGTGTCCGCCGCGGCGATGTGGTGGCGATGTGCCTGCCGAACGTCCTGGAGTACCTGGTGCTGTTCGCGGGTGCCCTGCGATGCGGCGCGAGCCCGTGCGGCGTCAACTACCGCTACCTGCCGCATGAGCTGTCCACGCTTCTGGGCAGGCTGCACCCCGCCGTGGTCTGCCATATGGCCGGCAGCGGCGCAGAGCGGCTCGCCGTGCAGCTACCCGGGGTGCGGCTATGGCATGCCGTCGAACCGGCCGCTGCCGGACCCTTCGATCCGCTCCTCCAGTCCGGTGGGGATCGCGAGCCGATTCAGTCGCGCCCCGACGATGTCCTGCTCAAATGCACCGGCGGCACCACGGGCGCTCCGGTCGCGCTGCGATGGCGCGTCGGCGACATCCTCGAGCAACTCAACCGGCACAACCCCTGGCATCAGCACGACCTGACCACACCGGTCCTCGTCCCATCGGTCGGCGACCGGCCACGGCTGCTGGTCGCCAGTCCGCTCATGCACGGGTCCGGGCTGAACCGAGCGCTCGGCGCGCTGTGCGCCGCAGGCACCGTCATCACCCTGCCGATCTCGTCCTTTGACCCCGCCTTACTGCTCGACATCGCCGCGAAGCGGCGCGCGACCGCGCTCGCCATCGTCGGTGACGCCCACGCCACCACGCTGGCCGAGGCCCTCGACGCCGAGCCGCACCGCTGGCGCCTGCCCGCGTTATCGACCATCACATCCTCCGGGGCAGCGTGGACTCAGCCGGTCAAACAACGGCTGCTGACGCACCTCCCGCACGTACGCTTAAGTGAATCTCTCGGCGCCACCGAAGCCACGGGACTCGGCTTCAGCACCGCCACCATGGACACCGTGCCGGCCACCGGCGAGTTCATGCTCGGGCACGCAGCCCGGATCTTCACCGACGACCGCGTGCCCGCCGAGCCGGGCGAAACCGGGTCGATCGGCGTGAGCACGCCACACCCGGTGGGCCTGCACCCGGCCGGGACGCTGCCGGACGAACGTTTCGTCAGCCACGACGGCCGCCGCTACCTGATGTCCGGCGACCGCGTTCTGGCCATCGACGAGAATCGGTTCAAGCTGCTCGGCCGCTCCGACGATTGCATCAACACCGGCGGCGAGAAGGTCTTCGCCCCCGAAGTCACGGATGCTCTGCTGCGGTATCCCGGCGTCCGCGACGCCGCCGTCCTCGGCGTCCCCCATCCCCGGCTCGGCTGCACCGTGACCGCGCTCGTCCAGCTCCGGCCCGGAACCACCGTCAGCGACGTTGCAGCTCACGCCCGCCATGAATTGGCGGGTTTCAAAGTCCCGGCCATCGTGCTGGCGGTACCCGAGATCCCACGTACCCCGGCCGGCAAGCCCGACCTCACCGCAGCCCGGTCCGCGGTGCTTGAGAACCTCAGGAGGCCGGCGTGATCACCGCCACCAGGGTCGACCTCGTCGCCGTCGCCCGCAGGGAACAAGCCCTGCTCACCGCAGCCCTCGCATCGGTCTTCAGCGACCGCGACCTCGACACGCGCATCAGCCGGGCGCTGGGATATCCGGCGTGGCCGCAGCCGCTGACCCTGCTTCCGGACCTCGCACCCGAGCTGACGACCGCAGCTCCGCACCTCACCGCGTACCTCGCCTTCGCTATCACCGCGGGCCACGCCACAATCACCGAGATCACCAACCACGGCTGGCCTGACAGTCCGGCAGCAGCGGACGCCGCGTGGCTCCTGCTGCAGCACGCCGACGCCAACAACGAACAGCGACGCACCCTGCTCCCGGCGCTCACCGCCGCTGTAGAGCGCGGACACGCCGACCCCCGCCATCTCGCGCTGCTCACCGATCGTGAATGCACTGTCCGCGGCGAAGGCCAGCAGTACGGCACCCTGCGGCTCATCCGCGACGATGAACCAGCGCTGCTATTTCCGCTGGCCGGCACGAGCGCCGACGTGGACGCCGCCCGCCGAGCGATCGGCCTGCCGGACCTCGCCGACGACGCCCAGTTCGCGTTCTCGCCGTTGACCCCTTACGGCGCAGCCCGCACCTGCCCCACCAACTCCTGGCAGCCCCGGGTCCTCCACGGCCTGCAGCCCGACCGCATCGCCGTCCCCGCCGACCGCCCGGACCCGCTACCGGACAACGCAATCAGCGTCTACCTCGGGGCCACGCTGCGCCACCGAAACCAGATGCGCCGCGTCCGCGACGCACTCCCGGCCCCATTGGTGTCCACCAGCCGGTGGCTCGACATCGATCCGCTGACTCGAGCCAGCTGCCAGCTGGACGCCGGGCTCGCGCTCAACCAGCTCGCCGCTCGACTGTGCCTCGCCGACGTCGCCCGCTGCGACGTTCTCATAGCCTTCGCCGAACACCGGCGCAGCCACGGCCTCGGCGTCGAGATCGGCATTGCCCTCGCCCTCGACAAGCAGGTCATCATCATCGGCGCACCCCGCTGCTCCTTCGACATGCTGCCCGACGTCACAGTCGTCGCTGACTTCGACGACGCTGTGCGCGCAGCGGCCAGGCTCGGCTTTGCCGCAGGGCGGGGGCCGGTATGAGCCGGCCCCCGCGCGGACTTGAGGTGCTACGCCCCCTGCGGCGCGGACATCGCGAGGCCGGGAAGATCAGTCCACGCGTCCTCCACGCTCGCCTGCTGCCGGCGCTCGGACGCAGTCAGAATTCCCATCTCGGCTCGCTGCCAGGCCGGCAGATGATCCACGGCCACGCGGCGCGCCACATAGTCCATCAACGACGTCGCGATCGGCAGTTCCGGATCGTCGGTGAGACCTGCCGGCGTAAAGCGCATGTTCGTGAACTTTCCGACGAAGACCTCCGGCGGTGCTCCCGCCCGCAGCGCCAGAGAGATGGCCTGCCCCAGGGCATCCATCATGCCCGCCAAGGTCGAACCCTGCTTTGCCATGCGGATCGTCAGATCCTGCAACGAGCCGTCCGGCGCTGTCGTGGTCGTCAGATAGCCCTTCTGGTCGTCAACGCTGAACCGCGTCGTCTCTCCCCGACTGACCCGCGACGCAGCTCGATTTGCTTGCCTCGGCACCAAAGAATCGGACATTCACTCTCCCGTGTGGCGGCGGCCCAAACACAATCAGTGGGCACCATACAGCCTCACTGGGGCCACATGTTGTGGGCACGCCAGGCAATTTGTCGAGCAGCAAACGCGAGCTCTGGTCAGCTTGATCGACCCGCAGGTCACCCGCAACGCGGACTTCGGACGGCGCCGGCCGGCCGCGAGCAAGTCCCGCCCCGGGGGTCGGCAAGGCTCCTATACGGAGTCCAGGTACTTGGCCGACACCCGGTCTCGAAGCGGGCCGATACCGCGATTAACAACCCGAGTCCCTCCGGGCGCACCGTCACCCCAATGAGGGAAACGAACCCAGCCACCTCGTTCGACAGGTGCCCGCAGCGATGAAAGGCCCATCTCGATGAAGAAAATCATCCTGTTCGCCGGTGTCGATCCGCTGTCGACCGGTGAATCCGACTACGCGTGGCACCCGCTGTCGGTCCTGTCGATCGGTTCGGTCCTTCAGGATGGCGGCTTTGACGTACACATCATCGACTGCCAGGTCGACGCTGATTGGCGTCACCTGATCCGTGCTCACGCCGCCGACGCCCTGTTCATCGGCGTCACCTGCATGACCGGCCCAAGTATCGGCAACGTCCTAACGGCCATTGCGATCGCGCGCGACGCGGCCCCGCACATCCCCCTGATCTGGGGCGGCTACCACGCCACCCTGGCCCACCGCGGCATCCTGCGCGAAGGGCTCGTCGACATCGTGGTGCGCGGCCCGGGTGAACACGCCGTCCTGGCCATCGCGCAGCGTCTGGCCGGCGGCGCACCGCTGCGCCCCGAGTCCTTCGCCGACGTGCCCAACCTGGCCATGGCCGACGGCCGCACTGCCGTCACCCCGCGCGGCGGCACCGAGCCGAGGATCGTCAGGACCAGCTACGAGTTTCTCGGCGACATGAACGCCCTGCCCCCGATGAATTACCAGCTCATCGATCCGACCAGGTACTACACCGAATCCATCCGGGACCTGTCTTACATCACCAGCTATGGCTGTCCCTACGGGTGCGCCTTCTGCTCCGAACCCCAGACCAGCACCCGGAAGTGGAAACCCCTGGCGCCGGAACGGGTCGCCGCCGAGCTGGCCGCGCTGTGGCGCAGATACGCGCCAAGCCAGATCAGCCTGCTCGACCCGAATTTCTCCACCAACATCCCTCGGGTCGTTGACATCGTCACGCTGCTCGAACACCAGGATCAACGAATCGAACTACGCGCCAACATGCGCACGCGTGACGTGGTTAACCTCGCCAAGGTCATCGACCTGAAGCGACTACATAAGGTTGGATTCTCGGCCATCTTCCTGGGCTGCGAGTCCGGGTCCGACCGTATGCTCAAAGCCCTCCACAAGAGTGCAACCGTTGCCGACACCCGCAACGCCTGTCACCTGCTGGACGAGGCCGGCATCATTCAACTCAGCAGCTGGATCCACGACCTTCCTGGCGAAGAGCTCCAGGACAGCCGTCAAACGCTCGAACTTGTCACCGATCTGGCTGCCCTGGAGCACAACCGGCAGAAGCACCACTTCTTCACGCCTTTTCCCGCCACCGAGCTCTACGAGCAACTCTTCGGCAAGACCGAAGACGACAACCGCACGCAGGCCGAATGGGCCGCCAGCGACACCTACGCCAGCTCGGCTCTGTACGCCGGCCGCCCCGAATTCCGGACGAGGGTCCTCGACGATCTCACTGCCCTCAAACGGCGGTACCCGCACGTCCTTGAACGGGCGCTCCCTCGACAGTAGTGCTGCCCTGCACCACACCCGATGCGAATTTGACGAGTGAGGAGGCCGCAGTGGTGCGAACCACCCGCCTGGCGATCTACGAGATTCAGGTAGCCGAGAACGGACGGTTGGTCACTCAGTATGGCGACTTCGATGCGGCGTCCTACAGCAACATGAAATATGGCCACACCGTGCCCGCCCGCGACTACGGCTACCGGCTCGCCGGGATGCTGGCCGACGCCAACCCAACCCTGCTCGCCGACTCCTGCACGCCGGTGGTCATCTACGGACCCGCTACACGCCACACGCCCAAACCAGCCCAGGCAATCGCCTTCTACCTCACACAACTACTCAACCACTGGCGCGCAGAGCATCGCCTTCCGCCAGCCCAGTTGCACGATATGAAGCACGTCCGCCAAGGGTCGGCTGTGCCGTACGCAACTCTCAACCCCAACCAAAGGCGAGTCGCAATGGCCGCCACCATCGACTACGCCGATCCTAATATGGTCCGAGGATCGCGCGTCATCTGCGTCGACGATCTCATCGTTACCGGCGCCGTTGAAGCGAAAATGACCGAAACGCTAGAGCCCCTGCGGCCAGCAGAAATTGACTACCTCTACGCGATCCGCGTTAACCCTAGCCTTGCCGCTACGGACCCGCAGGTCGAAGACCGCATCAACGCGGCAAGTGGGCCCTGCCCCAAACTCTTGGCCGAATTCCTGGAGCGTGGCGAGTTTCTGTTGAATGACCGGGCGTTACGAATGCTGTTGACCTGGCCCACGGAATATGAGGTACGTGCGCTTCTCGACAGTCAAGATGACCTGTTCTTGGAGGTCCTTTTGAATGAGCTATCCGCAACAGGATTCCATTACTACGACTTCAGTCGTCACCTTATTAGATGTCTGTGGAAAGTCTTAGAAGAGCGACAGCACCCCTGGTGTCGCCCCGTAGCGCAATCGGGTCATCGTTGACCGCTTCAAAGCTATTAGCTTCGCTCGGGCGTTTCGCCGCACGGGTGGTCGCCTACCCGCTGAGTGGAAATTGATGTGCCCTGCTTACCGATGTCGACTCGAGGAGGGTAGTCGCTATGAGACGCTGATCCGACGAAACCACGCTCGCGCTGCGAACTCCGCGTGCAACTCGGCAACGAGCACGGTGCAGCAGGCAGGCGGAGTGGCGAACGGAGGCGCCGATGGCTGTCGAACATCAAGGCTGGACGCCCTGGGACGCCGACTGGCCAAACCTGAAGGCAGGGGCCGACTGCAAGCTGTGCTCTTTCCTCGCCACGGAAGACCCCGACTGGGGCATACGTATCTACACCGGTCAGGTCGCGACCGGCTTCTTGAGCGTTCGTGGCCAGATTCCCGGCTACTCCTGGGTCATCTGGAACAGCGGGCATGTCTGCGAGCCGACCGAACTGTCAGCGGCCGATGCACTTGCATTCTTCGCCGATATGCTCACGATCGGACGGGCAGTCGAACAAATCTTGCAACCCGCCAAGATGAATTACGAAGTCCTTGGCAACAACGTTCCTCATTTACACGCCCACGTTCTACCCCGCCCGCAAAAAGACCCCATTCCGCGCGGCGCGCTGCCGTGGACCTACCTCGACGATGGTCGGCATGACATCGGCGAGACCGAGAGATTGGCTGCCGACATCCGTCACCGACTAAAGGAAGAATTGGGCGATTCTAAGCTAAGGTGATGCCGTCATCGATGGCGTGCGCTGAGATGAATAGCTGGTGCGCATGAAACCATTCGTGTTCCTAACCACGATGGCCCACCCCGGAAGACCAGGACTTTCGAGCCCGGTGGCACCCTCACGCGCCCCATCCAGACGGCGCCGCGAGATCGAGATCACCAGTAGCAGGGCCCTGGCGTCGCTGCCTTGGAGTCCCACATACCGCAACCGATCCTGAACCACCTGGGCGCTGGGCCCCGGCCGGAGTGTTCGTCGCGTCGCTCGGTAGTGGCGTTGAAGGGTGACATGTCGGCTGCATCTTGCGGCGTGGATTCCTTTCGGGTGACAGATCTCTCGCGGAGGGCATGGAAAGGTCGTACCCCGCCGCTACGGTGCGCCGAGCCGCTTAGTTTGAGGGAGTTGCCGATGACCGATGTCGTCGCCGGACCGATCACCGCTGATCTTCGCGCCCAGTTGACCACGCGGTTGGTGGCGAAGGGGTTCGCCCAGTCACCATCGGTACGGGCAGCGTTTCGGGCCGTGCCGCGACACCTGTTCGCCCCTGCCGGCACGAGCTTGCAGGCGGCGTACGCCGATCGCGTGGTGGTCACCAAACGCGACGCGGCCAGGGCGGCGACGAGTTCGGTGTCGGCGCCGTGGTTGCAGGCTTACATGCTGGAACAGGCCCAGCTCCGGCCCGGAGCGCGAGTGCTCGAGATCGGGTCGGGCGGCTACAACGCGGCTTTGGCCGCCGAGCTGGTGGGCCCGGCCGGGCAGGTGACCACGATCGACATCGACCCGGACGTGATCAGCTCCGCGCGGGCCGTGCTCAACCGGTCCGGCTATCCGCTGGTGCACACGGCGGTGGCCGACGGCGAGCATGGCTACCCGCCCGGCGCACCTTATGACGCGATCCTGGTCACCGTGGAGGCCGCCGACGTGCCGCCCGCGTGGACGGAGCAGCTGACGCCGGGCGGCCGCCTGGTGGTGCCGTTGCGGATGCGCGCCCACACTCGCTGCCTCACCCTGGACCGTGCCGGTGACCACTTGGTGGCGCGCGCGTCGATCCAATGCGGGTTCGTGTCGATGCAAGGCCACGGTCAGGACCCGGTACGCCTGGTGCAGCTGCGCGGTGACGCCGCTGTCCTGATCCTGGACGACCCGGCAACGCAGGTCGACGCGACCGCGATCGCCATGGCGCTGGACGGGCCACGGACGGAACGCTGGTCGCCGGTCACCTTGACCGCCGGTACGTCGTTCGAGGCGCTGCACCTGTTCCTGGCCAGCCAGCCCCGCCCGTACGGGATCCTGAACGTCGACCGGGAACGCACCCTGGGCCTGCTGGATCCCCAGGACCGGTTCTTCTGCCCGACCCTGCTGGCCGGTGACAGCCTCACCTACCTGACCAGCCGGCAGCAGCACGATGGCGCTTGGCAGCTCGGCGCCCACGGCTTCGGCCCGCAGGCGCAGTCACTCGCCGACGATCTGACCGGCCTGCTCGTGACCTGGGACGAGCAGCACCGGCAGAACGGTGGCCCGCAGATCACCGTGCACCCGGCCAGTACCGAGCTCGCGGACACCGACCGGCTGCGGCTGGTGGTGCGACGCTCCCACACCCTGACCGCGATCGACTGGCCCAGCATCCGATGATCACGCAATCCCCGACGCTCGTCGTGATCCGCGGGAACTCCAGCAGCGGAAAAACGACCACAGCACGTGAAGTTCGGGCTCGGTACGGGCGCGGCTGCGCGCTGATCGAGCAGGACCATATGCGCCGGATCGTTCTGCGCGAGCACGACACGAGCAGCATCGATGTCGCTGCACCCGCGGTCATCGCCGCGACCGCCACGGCAGCGCTCGAGCACGGCTTCCACGTGATCGTCGAGGGCATGATGATCGCCGCCCGCTACCAGCAGGCACTGCTCGGCTTGATCCGCGCGCATGCCGGGCCGGCGCATGTGTTCTATCTCGATGTCAGCCTGGACGAGACAATCCGTCGGCATCAAGGCAAGGGCCTGGAACACGTCACCGCCGATCACCTGCGCGATTGGTACACCGCCCATGACGTCCTCGGCGTCTCGGGCGAGGTCGTGATCAGCGAGGACAGCAGCCAGGAACAAACCGTCGCGGCCATCCTGCACACCAGCGGCCTTTCCAAGTCGCCGCCGTTCAGTGCATGCCCGAATCGATGCGCATACTGCACAGCCAGGTCGGCGAGTGCCTCGTGATGGCCATTCATCGTGTCGCCGTCTCCGCCATCGATAAGGCCTTGAAATTCTACTGGAGGCTATTTAAACCGAGGACCTATGGCGTAAAAGCCTTGATTCTGCACCCACGAGATCCTGAATTGTTTGTATTGATCAGACAGTCCTACGGCGATCAAAACCGCTGGGGCTTGCCAGGGGGCGGCTACCGGCCCCATAAGGAATCGGCCGAAGATGCCGTGCGGCGCGAGTGCATGGAAGAGCTGGGTCTCGCATTCGGGCCCGCAGCCGACGTCCTCGAGGAACTTGTGACGACAGCCGAAGGTAAGCGTGACCACCTGACTATCTTCAGGGTCACCGCACAGTCGGATCAGCTTCGACTGAACGGGGAGGTAGCGGAAGCTGTATGGACGCCGCTTGACTATTCGAGAATTCCGCGAGGGATGCCGGTGTCCCGGTTCGCAGATTTGGCTGTTTCTGCCCATCGGCGAACGGATACATGACAGTTTCGATGTGCGATGACGTGCAGAATCAGCATCGAGGCGTTTGCCACGCGTCGAGATTCCGGCTAGGCCGTTGGCTACCGCTTGGCGGCTGCAATCATCCGGCGCATCTGCGGCCGCGTATTCGGATGCGCAACTAATCCCACCATGCTCCGGAAGTCGTACTCAGAGACGGGCCGAGCTCCATGCAGCGGAGTTTGTCGTTTGCGGGCGGGCCGATGTTGTCGTTCGTGGTC
This sequence comes from Nucisporomicrobium flavum, assembly GCF_016464385.1. Lineage (GTDB taxonomy): Bacteria > Actinomycetota > Actinomycetes > Mycobacteriales > Micromonosporaceae > Actinoplanes > Actinoplanes flavus_A. The sequence goes on from NZ_JADMLH010000020.1 coordinate 48,905, forward strand.
CGCGCACACGACGGCGATTGGTCGACCCCGTCCGATCGAGCTACGTACGGTTTGAGAATTCGCCGAAACCGTGATGGCCGCAGAGGGGAGGTCGTCGGCGGACCAAGAAAACTAGGCGGCCAGGGCCCAGCACGAGAGCAGGTTGCCGATATGACCGGGACCGACGCGGGTACCGCGGACTTTGTCGACGCCTCTGCTCCTGGGCTGGGCCGCGCCGATGTGATCTTTGTGTTCGGCTCAACCCTACCGGACGCCGCTACGCCAGCTGAGCAGGCACTTCGCTCGGGGCTTGCACCGCTTATTGTCCTGACCGGAGGTCCCAACCGCCGCAACCCGGTCCACGTCGAGAGCGAAGAACATGCTCGTGCGCTGTTGGCGCGGGGTATCACCTCAGATCGGATGATCATCGAGCGGGGCTCTCGCACCTCCGTGGAGAATGTCGCATTCGCTCGCCCGCTTATTGAAGAGCGCCTCGGTCGGGTTCGCACCGTTATCGCCGTGGTGAAATGGTGGCAACGCCGCCAGCTGCACCTGCTGGCTGCGGGGCTGCCGTCCGTCGAACGGATCTACGCAGCTACGTGGAACCCGCCCGCTCGGGCTGACGGGCGACCCTATAACCGGAGCACCTGGGCGTCTAGCGCCGACCGGCCGCGCATCGAGAGCGAGTACCGCTACCTGAAGAAACTGCTTAGCGGGGGCGAGCTACCTCAACTTGACCGGACGGCAGCGGGCTGGACCCGGCCGGAACAAGACTGAGTAGATGCCGCGATGCCGGCCCCCGAGGGCGGTCCGCGGCGACCGCGCTCTACGCGGTGGCGCTGATCGCTGGCAGCAGCAGACCACCAGCAGCTTGCGCCGCCGGATGCTGATGGTGCGGTCGGCCCTGGCACGGCGGGTGAGCCGGCGGCAACGACGGGCGGCCGCCGGCTCACGCCTGGCTGGACACTGCTGCGGGTGAGGACACCGACTTCCCCCTCCGTCGCCGGTGCCCGCCCCGCCCAGCGGTGCTTGCCATAAGGCAAGCTTGAGGTGACCTGCGGCAGTGTGCACGGTGATGCGTCCAAGGTCACCCAGGAAGCCGACGGCGGGGTTCAGTTCCGCCTCCTTTGTCGCGTGAGCGGCTTCGGTCCGTGATGGTTACGAAGAGCTCAGCCCGAATGACTTCGCCGCCGTTGTGCGGGTGTTCCCCAGGCGCGGGTCGTGCGGCAACCAGGAGTGGAGATGGTGGTGGAGTCGATGAAGCCGACGGCGGCCATGTCGACGATCATGCGTCGGGTTCGGGGCTCTGGCGCATATTGCTTGAAGGATCTCCAGCTGGCCTGACCCTGTCGACGGGCCGCGGAGCGCACGTAGGTCAGCCGCCAGCCGCAGGAAGACGGCGCGTCTGTTTGGCCGCCATCGCTATATGAGGGGACGGCAGACGGTCACCGCTAGGTTCATACGCGAACGCTCGACGGCAGGAGGCGCTCATGACCATAGACGACGACGTAGACGACGGCATGACCCGGCTTTGGCTGTGGGCCGACCTCGCGCCACGTGCGCGATACCGGTTTGCTGTCGTCGGCCCATACCCTTCGTGGCAGGACGCGCGAGACGCCGTGGATCGCGCCCCGAAGGTCCTCGACCTCGATCGGAAGATCCACTCCGCATGGCGTGTCGACGAAACCGAACCGAGCGCAGACTGCGAGGTCCACCGCATCGACGAAGGCGACGACACGGACGATTGGTTCGGCTGATCCTAGGTCCGAGCGGAGCGAGCATCGTCATCACACAATTCGCGCCAGAACCCAATTCTCACGAGCGAAGTCATCACGGAGTTCCTGGCGCCGCCGGCATCGCGTGGCAGTCGGCTGGCATGGACGTCATGCTGCGGGGTCGACCTCGTGCAGTTGGCGAATATCGACGCCGCTGCGGCGTAGCAGGGCGGTTGCCTCGTTGATGCTGAGCCCTTCGACGACGTTGCCGGTGTGGATCACGCGTAGCGTTTCGGTGCCGTCGCGGTCGATGACCTCGATCCGCCACGTTTCGTCCTCGGTGGCCATCGCCCCCTTCACCGTCGCCTGCGCCGGTGGCGGCGGGGGCAGCGTGAAGTCGTGTTGGGCTTCGGCGGGGCTGCGGTCGGCGCGGAGCCCTCGCCAGGACGAGTGCCGGAGCCGGCCGTCCGGGGTCCAGTTCCGGAAAGCGACCTCGCCGATCAGGACCGGTTCGACCCAGCGGGCGTGCCGGGCATGCTCGCGCGGGACCTCCGCTGCCGGACGGACTCGGCTGAGCGAGGTGAGCTGGCGGTGCAGCTGGCTGAGCATGCTGTCGGTGAAGCCGGTCCCGACCCCGCCGGCGTATCGCAGCGCACCGCTCTGGTCGTGGACACCGAGCAGGAGCGATCCGATGGTGCCGGCCCGGCGGCCCTCACCGGGTTTCCAGCCGATGACCACTACCTCCTGGGTGCGGAGGAGTGGCACTTTGGTCCACGTCTCGGCCGACCGTTTCCCGGCCCGGTAGGGGGCGGTGACGCGTTTCGCGACCACGCCCTCGAGGCCGGCGAGCTCGGCCGCTTGCAGGACGGCTGCGCCGCCCGTGCCGGTGAACGACGGCGCCGTCCGGACGGCTGTGCCGGCCAGTTCGAGGCTGGTGAGCAGCTCCCGCCGAACCTGGTAGGGCTGGGCCAGCAGTGACGTGCCGTCGATCCAGAGGACGTCGAAGACGTAGTAGACGACCGGGACTGTCTGCAGCAAGGTGGCTGCGGGGTGCGCGACGTGCATCCGGGCGGCGAGTTTCGCGAACGACGGCCTGTCACCGGGCTCGAGCGCGACGATCTCACCGTCGAGGACCGCCTGCCGGCCACCAAGCAGCGCACTGAGCTCAGCCAGCTCCGGGTAGGTGGTGGTGACATCGCGGTCGTTGCGCGACAGCACCCGGACCTGACCGTCGCCGACGTAGCTGATCCCGCGCCATGTTGACTGAACTAAGCCGGCTCAGGAAGGGTCGTTGATCTCTGCTGGGCCGGAAGGTGGATCTTGTCTGCTGCTGTGCGGGTGCTGCCTCGGGTGGGTGCCGTGGTGTCGGTTCCGGAGTCGCCGTGGTGGTTGGTGCGGTTTCCGTCGGAGGTGCATGAGCCGGCCCGGGCGTGGTTGCGCGATCTTGCGGTGTGTGATGTCAGCCGGGGAACGCTGCGCAGCTACGGTTATGACCTGCTGCGTTGGCTGCGTTTTCTTCACGTCCGCGAGGTGCCGTGGGAGCGAGCGGAGCGCCTGCATGTACGGGCGTTGGTGGAGTTCTTGCGGGAGGCTCCGAATCCGTTGCGAGATGGCCGGTCTGTGACAGCGCCGGCGCTGGGATCGTTCAATCCGATTACCGGCAAGGCGCACCCGAGGGCGGGTTATGCGCCACGCACGATCAACCATCAGTTGACGGTGCTGCACGGGTTCTATTCGTTCGCGGTGGACTGTGACCTCGGACCGCTGGTGAATCCGGTCCCGGTGCAGCGTGGCCTCGGCGGTGGTCGGGTCCATGCTCATCAGAGTCCGCTGGAGCCGGTGCGGCGCATGTCTCGGGCGGCCTATCGCCAGCGAGTGCCGCGGGTAGCACCGCGCAGCATTCCCGATGATGCGGCGGACCGGTTGTTCGCCGCCCTGACCTGTCATCGCGATCGGGCACTTGTGGCGTTCTACCTGTCCAGCGGGGTCCGTGCATCGGAGTTGTTGGGTCTGCGGCTGGAGCGCATCGACTACGGCCGTCGGACGATCACGGTGGTGTCGAAGGGCACCCGGTCGCTGGATGCGGTTCCCGCGTCGGCGGACGCCTTCGTCTGGCTGGCGCTTTATCTGGCTGAGCTGGGCGGCCGGCCAGCAGTGGAAGGACCGGTGTGGTGGACGCTGCGCCGGCCGCGACGGCCGTTGACTTACCACGCGGCCCGGGCGGTACTGAGCCGGGCGAACGCGATGCTGGGCACGAACTATTCGCTGCACGATCTGCGGCACACGGCTGCAGCCCGGATGGCCGCCGACGACAACTTCTCTTTAGTGGAGGTGCAGACCATCCTGCGGCACGCCTCACTCAGCAGCACGCAGATCTACCTGCAACCACGATTGGACGACCTGGTTGCCAAAGTCGCCGAGCTGCACCAGCGCCGCACCACGGCGGCGGCCGCCGGACCGATGATCCCGGCCGGTTACGACGCCGGTGAGCTGAACGAGCTGCTCGGGCTCGGCCAATGAGCCACACGTTGGGCCCCTCGGCGCCGGTGCTGCAGCCGGTCGCTCCCGACGAGCGGTTCGCCGCTGATGGCCGGGTCCGGCACCTGGCCGCCTATGACGCCGGCCGCCCGGCCGAGCCGCGCTGCGGTGACGGTCCTGGCGCGGACCTGGTGACGGCCGACATCGATCTGGTGATCGCCGCGTTGCGGCAGCGGCTGGCCGCGGTTCTGCCGGAGCGGTCCGACCTACGGCGGATTCTGCTGCGACATGTCCGCACTTTGCTGGGATGGTTGCAGCGCTTTCCCGGCGCAGACTGGGAGCAGAGGTGGCTGGCCAGCGGCGTGGACTGCGCACCGAAATCTTGGAACACGCGGCTGGCAGCCGCCTGCCCCGGACCTCCGACTATGTTCTCGCAAGCCCTGGCCGTGCTGCTTCTCGGCCGCGTGCTGCGCCCTTCGTATTCGTTCCTGCTCAACGCCAAGTTCGGTGAGCTGTTCAAACGATTCCCTCTGGTGCACGACTGCGACGACTTTGCCCGGCTGCGAGCTCTCGCTGCTTACCGGCGGGCAGTGACTCGTGCGCAGATCGACGCCGAGGCTGGACTCATCCGGGTGTTGATCCGCACCGGAAAGAGCTTCGGAGACATCAACGCCGACGACCTGCTTATCTATGCCGACCTGGTCAAGACCTCCGGGCGGGCCCGCCGCGAGCATCTGCTCTGGGAACTGTTGGTTCAGGCCGGGCCGTTGGCCGGCGAACCCGCGACGCTGCGAGCGGTATGGACGGCCAAGGGCAACAGCCGCCAGCACGACGCCGCTCACGTCCTGGACCGCTACGGCATCCCGCCGAGCCCCGTCAGAGAGGTGATCATCGACTATCTCAGCGAGATCAGGCCCGGCCTTGACTACGGCAGCTGGGTCCACCACGTGCATACGTTGGGCCGGGCGTTCTGGTGGGAGATCCTCCAGATCAACCCCGATCAGGCCGATCTGCGGCTGGCACCACACGTCGTCGCGCAATGGCGCGAACGGTTAGCCGTGACTGCCGCTGGCGGGACGCGCCGCGACGTGCACAGCCTGCTCTTCCGGGTCAGAGCCTTCTACCGCGACCTCCAACAATGGGCGCTCGACGAGCCCGCGCGGTGGGGTGTCTGGGCGGCGCCGTCACCGGTGCGCGACGCCGACGCCCGCGCAGTGAAAAAGGCGAAACGGCATCAGAAGGCCCGAACCCAGCAACGAACGCGCGTGCTGACACCGCTACTGCCGAAGCTGCTGGCTGCGGCAACGGCTCGCCGTGGCTGGTCCGTGCGACTGCTGGCCGCTGCCGAAGCTGCAGGCCATGGCGAGACGCTCGATCTCGACGGTATGAGCTGCCAGCGATTCGACCCACCGACCAGAAGCGAGCGGCTGGCTCGCTGCCGGACATGGGTGCTGCGCCCTGACGGCACCCGATTCGATGCCGGCGCCTTGGAGGCGGACTGCTTTTGGGCTTGGGCGCTGATCGAGACCCTGCGGCTGACCGGCTGCCGCATCGAAGAAGTCATGGAGCTGACCCAGCTGTCCCTGCGCCACTACACGCCTCCTACCACCGGCGCGGTGGTGCCGCTGCTGCACATCACGCCATCCAAGCTCGACACTGAACGCCTCGTGCCGATGACTCCCGAACTGGTCAGCGTCCTGCTGGCCGTCGTTCGCCGCGCCCGCGGTGACGACGAACGCATCCCGCTGTCAATCCGCTATGACCGGCACGACCGTATCCACGGCGCGCCGCTTCCGCATCTGTTCTCCCGCCCGGTCGGCGCCCGCCACGAGGTGCTTTCCAGCCACTACGTCCGGACGATCCTCAACGCCACCGCGGATGCAGCTGGCCTAAGCGACAACGGTGAGCCCATCAGATTCACGCCGCACGACTTCCGGCGGCTGTTCACCACCGAACTGGTCGGGGCTGGGCTGCCCATCCACATCGCCGCCACATTGCTCGGCCACCTCGACCTCGACACCACACGCGGCTACACCGCTGTGTTCCCTGAACAGGTCATCCATGCCCACCGCAAGATGGTCGAGCACCGCCGCAGCTTGCGTGACTCTCACGAGTACCGCGCCGTCGCGCCGGAAGAATGGGCCGACTTCGAGCAACATTTTCAGCTGCGCCGCGTCGAGCTCGGGGACTGCTTCCGCCCCTATGGCACACCCTGCGTCCACGAACACGCCTGTGTCCGGTGTCCATTCCTCCGCCTCGACCCGACCCAAGCGCCGCGTCTGGACATCATCGAAGCAAGCACCAAAGACAGGCTCGCGGAAGCCCACGGGAAGCAGTGGCTTGGCGAAGTAGCCGCCCTCGAAGAAAGCCTCCGGCACATCAGAAACAAGCGCTCCCAACTCGAGGCGCCCACGGCTTAGCGTGTCAGGTGCGCAAGGCGATTTGGTAGGTTCTGCTCCGTTGAGCGTGGCACTCTGAGCACGTGACTTACCCTCCGCACACCTGGCTGGCGCTCGCACTTGGTGCCGGCCCGCACGTGGCTGTCGTCGCAGTCGGCGCGGCAGCCGGAGAGTGGCCGTTCTTGACCCTGGAGGGCGCTGTCTGCGCGATTCCGTTCGCCTTATACGGCCGCGCAGAGCTCATCATCGTCCCCGTCAGCCTGATTCTGGTGATCGTGGCTGGAGCTTTCCACCGTGTTCGCCCATGGCGGCTCTGGTTCTTCATCGGCACACTGGTCGGCGCGGTTCTTGTCCTGATGATCGCAGCAGTCCAAGCCGGCCAGGTCGTCTCCATCTGAGCGTTGACAAGTTCAGTAAAGGACGCCGTCGTACTTGAACTCGAATGCCCACCCGCCGCCAGTCGGCAATGGCCCGGCGGCGGCCAGCATCGGCCGGATCAGCTCAGGCAGGTGTACAGGCATCATTCGCAGCCGTCGTCGATGGTGTCGACCGGCGTGAACCGGGCCAGATCAAGGCCTTGCCCGCTGAGCATGTGTTGCACGGCGGCGTGGTCCGGGAAGTGTTCAACAGCGCCGTCATGCCGCACTTCGACCCATTCGCGCAAACCGTCTCCGCGGTCGAGCAGCACCGTCTCGACCTGCCAATCATCGCGTACGTAAATGGGCAACACGCTCCATGTGATGCCCACGTGGCAGATCTTGCAACCTGTCACGACGTCACCTCACCGAATTACAGCGATGTTATTTACACGGAGAATCTGCCTGGACACTGCGCGGTTCCTGCCTGGACGCGTCGTCTGCGTGCACGATGGCCGTCTGGCCGTCCTCGCGGGCAGAGTGAAATCGGCGTTTCCGCAGATCAGGAGCCCGTTGTTCTGCCTACCGTCGACGGGGAACTCGTTGACGGGGGTGTCGTGGTGCTGCGCTGGCCGGTCGAGCCGATGCGGGCTGTCCCCGCACCGGAACTCCCGTCCAGCACGCCTGCAAGTACCATTGTATTTGAACCGAAATGGGACGGCTTCCGAGCTATTATTTGGGTAGGCAAAGAGGGTGTCAGAATTCAGTCCCGCAATTTGCGGGACCTCTCGTCCTACTTCCCGGAAATCTGCCGGGAAGCCGCAGATTTCTTGGCGCCTGGTGTCGTTCTCGACGGCGAGATCGTGATCTGGGACGAGCAGTCGGGCCGGACGTCGTTCAACCTGCTGCAGCGGCGGCTGAGCGCCGGACGCCGCGTCGGCGAGGAAGCCGCACGGCATCCCGCGCACCTGGTCGCGTTCGACATGCTCCGCGGCGCCCGCGGCAAGGAACTGCTCTTGCTGCCGCTGGCCGGCCGCCGGCGGCGCCTGCAACGACTGCTTGGCGCCGCGCCACCGACCTTGACGTTGTGCCCGCAGACCAGCAACCGGGCCACCGCCCTGTCCTGGCTGACCGACTGGCAGCCGGCCGGCGTGGAAGGCCTCGTCTCGAAAAGCCCCGCCGGGCAATACGTTCCCGGCCAAGCTGTGTGGCAGAAGACCAAAGCCAAGCACACCGAGGAATACATCATCGGCGGCGTCACCGGCTCCCTCGACCGCCCCATCAGCCTGCTGCTCGGACGCTACGACCAGCGGGGCATACTCCGGGTTGTCGGGCGCACCCACCGCATCCGGGCGGCAATGAGGACTGAACTCTCCGGTCTTCGACCGCCTGTCTTCCGCGGTGACAGCCACCCGTGGCCGTGCCCGCTCCCGGCGGGGTGGCTCGCCGACTTCAACAGCCGAGAGCCCGTACCTTACCGGCAGGTGGAGCCAACTCTCGTCGCTGAAGTGCTCGTCGATCACGCCGCCGATGGACCATTCCAGCGACTCCGGCACGCGGCGGCACTGCAACGCATTCGAGCGGATCTGCGACCCTCTGACCTCGTCCTGTGCGGTGACGAGTGGGGCGCCGCCTGACGGCTCGGGCGACGGGACCTCGAGCCCGGTTCGACTCGTGGGAGGGCCGTTCCTTCCTCCGGCTTCTGCTTACCAATGAGGCTTGCTGTCGGCCGTCATCGCGAGGATGCTCTGATGGCCGAAGCGGCTCTCAGACCAGGTGCCGGCGGTCTGGCCCTGCTCGTACAGGTCGCGCAGCGCGCGGCCGGCGTGCTCAGTGTCGTCGAACGTCACAAAGTGCCGCAGATGCAGCCGCCGTGGTGCTTCGATCGTCTGGACGCACCAGCGGCCGTCCATCAGGCGCTTGACGATCACCTGCCCGGTCATGACACGGTCACCGCTGATCACGCACACGAGCAGCCACGACTCCCACAGCAGGCCGCCAGGTGCCCGCCAGTCCTGCTCTGCGTCACCCATGATCCGACGATATCGTACACATGTTCGATAAGAAGGTTCCGGCGGGGGCGCGTGAGTGCTGACTAAGGCACTGCCGCGCTCCTGCGCTCGGAGTTCCGGCCTATCGGAGTCTCGCGTCGTCGTCTCGTCATTTCGATACCGGCGAAAGCGACGGTGCCCTTTCGTGCGACTATAGTCGTATGCCTAGACTGCGGGGATGCGTGGTTCAGCTCTCCGGCTAGTTGGTATTCAAGAGATTTGCATCCTCTGCGGCGGAGTGAGCCGTCAACGCGTGGACCAGCTCACTCGCCGCGGCACTTTCCCGCGGCCGGTCGCTGACCTGGCCCAAGGTCGGGTGTGGCTCGCCGACCAGGTCGAGCAGTGGATCGCTACGCACCGGGCATTTGACGAGTAACCGCCGAACTTCGACGACTCCCAAGAGGGCGCCGGTTAACTCGTTCGAGTCCGGCCATCAACACGCCGACCTACGCTCGCGCGAGCTGAGGATCTTGCTGGCTGCAGCCGGGTTCCGGTCGCCGGTCTCGGCGGGCGGAATGAGGCCGAGAATCCGCACTGCTTCGATCTGCTGGCCTGCCTCTGACCTGCGGTTGCTTGGTATTAGAGGGGTGGAGCCGAAGGTTGAAGGCTTATGCCAAGCCTCCAGCGGGGTTCATCTTCGGCCATTGAGGCAAGGCCGAGGGTCGTCAGGGCCCAGGTGAGTCGCTGGCGGTCGTCGCCGGGGGCGAGGTCGTCGCGGTCGATTTCCTGCAGGTCATCGACGTCAGCGGTGTAGAGCCGCGAGGCCACGATGCAGTGGCCGTCATGTTGGCCGCTGAGCGCTTGCACGTGCAGCTCAATCTGGGTCAGGTGCACCGTGCGGTCTTCGACATCGGCGGGGTCGAGCAAGTTTCGGCCGGCACGATCGGAGTCGGGCATCAGCGCCTGGCTGCGCGCCGCGTCTAGCAGCGTCGTCAAGGCGTCCTCGGCGGCGATCGGTACGTCGTAGCCGAGGGCGAGGAACGACTCAGATCTCATCGTTCGATGCTGTCGGGCACAGCAGAGCCGGTCAATGCGTCGGTATTCACCCGATCGAGGGTTCTTCGCTGCCGCGGCGCGATACGGAGGTCTCGAGCCGGATGAGCGGCGTTGGAAACACTCCGGACCGATGTCCGAGGCGGTGTCGTCAAGACCGGGCCATGCGTGGCCCGGACCAGGATCGCCGGTGGCGGGACGCTCGTCTGCCGACTAACGAATACACAGAGACACGCCGGTTGATGATCATCGATGGCATGCAATCCTGCTGGTATGTCAGAACGGCACGGCAACACGAGCACGACGCAAGGGATCGGCCAGTTGTCGTCCGAGCGCGACGCCCGGCTGGAACAGGTCGGGCAGCGCGCGCAGGCGGCCGGTCTTAACGCCTGGTGGACCCAATTTCGGGACCCGGCGACAGGCCGAGGCGCAGGGCCGTGGGGAATGCGTGTAGACCTGCAATCGGGGCCAACCATTCGCAGCGTTGACCTCAGCAGCGGCGAGGAAGCCGCTGTGCTGCTGCGATTCCCGTTCGAGCGGTGGACGGCGCTGCGCGGCTATGAGGCGATTTTCGATCCCGGCGAGAAACGCATCATTGCGGCGGTCACCCTCCGCGGAACCAGCCTGAGCAAGATCCCTGGCGTTCTCGTGGGACCACCGGAGGATGTCGAGCCCGTCAGCAACGGCGCTACCAATTTGCGCCTGGCGTTCCAACTGCCCGGCCACCTGCCAGGGCCGAGTACCCTCACCCTTGTTGGCCCCATGGCCGGCCTGACGGTCGAGCTGCAATCTCAGGCATCGTCCGAAGTCGGCGCCTTGCGAGGCAGGTCTACTAGCACCGGTCAGACTCTGGTGATCCGCGGAGTGTCGGCGCAATCCCACGACGAGGCGCATGAGCTGCTTGAGGACATGGCCGCAGCGGTATTCATCGAGCTCGACCGCAACTACGGCTTGGCCGGCACGCTCCAGCGGACCCTCAACGACGATCTGGTCGAGCACGAGTACGACCAAGAGTCGATCAGCCCTTCACCGCCTCGACTGCCTGCGTCGCGATACGGGCGCAACGCGGCAGCGCTGTATCTCTACGCTCGCACGGTGCCGTTCCAGCTGCCCGTACTGGAGTATCTCGGCTACTACCAGGTCATCGAGCACTACATGGCGGCGTTCAGCAGGGCCACGATGATCAAGAGTGTCAGTAACATGCTGGCTGACCCAGAATTCGATCACCATGACGAGATGGCCGTCGATCGGCTCATCGGCGTCGTTCTGCCGGGCGGGCGTAACCGGGCCACTGAGCGGGAACAGGTCCGCGTGGCAGTGGCCGCCTGCCTCGACGACGCCATGGTTGCCCAGTTCCTCGACCAGCGGCCCGCAGCAGCGAAGGCGTTACGCGACGCGAGTTGGATCGCAGGTGTACGGGTGGTCGTTGCGGGTGACGTCCAGGTGAGTCTCGTCCGCCAGATCGCCGACCGGATCTACGACCTACGCTGCCGCATCGTGCACGGTAAGGAAAACCACGCCGAGGCCGAGCCGCTGCGTCCGTTCGGGCCTGAGGTCAAGCGTCTGCGGCACGACCTTCACCTCGTCCGGTTCGTCGCTCAGTGTGTGCTCGTCACGTCCAGCAAAATGGCGGACTGGAGTTAACGCGATTGGCGTCGAGCACCACCGACCAGCAGCCCGACGCTGCGGACGCAATCTGAACTGCGGGGCGATTAACGCGGCCAACGGTGACGGAAGCGTACGGTCCGGCATCGATGCGACGTCGAACATGGTCGGAGGTCCCCCCAGGTCGGCGATCGCGACACGGCGGCTTCCAGCTCGGACTCCGCCGGCTGTGAGGCCCGCCGGCTGGGACTTGTTCGAAACCGTGCGGTGGGTTGATCGCACGTTCGTCACCACTTATCAGCGCGGGGACGGGCGTCGATGGCCGGTGATCTGGTCGAGGTTGATCGCCACTTGCCGATAAATCCGCCGACCAGCCTCGGTCCGGTCAAACGGTGTGCCCTCGTCGGGGAAGTAGGGAATCGCGGTGTGCAGCAGCGTGACGCGGCTGGCGGCGGACAGCCGGCGCGCGATAGGTGTCCAGTGCTGGCTGTCGCCGTCGATGTCGTAGCCGAGCACTGCGGTGCGATGCGCACGTTCGGGCAGGCCCAGGTAGTCGCGATCGCCGAGGACTTCCTGCACCGAGTCGGCGACTTCATGCAGGTAGGCGATGCTGCCGGGCTCGTCGAGCAGCGGCCGTCCCAGGTTCACCCACAGCGGGTATGACCACTCGTCGTTCTTGTGGACGGCGGTCCAGGCCGCGAACGCGTGCCAGCCCAGCGCACGTTCGTACGCGGCGTCCCACACCTGCGGCCCGAACAATGCTCGGCCTTGCACCCCCGCCGGGGCCAGCTGGCGCCGAAGTAGACCGACTTGGTCGTGAACCCACCGGGCCAGGTCAGCTCGCCCGGCCGGCGGCGCGGGGAGCTGCGTGGCCCGGGCGGTGACCCATTCCTCGACTTGCTGCTCCTGTGGGTGGGCGGGCAGCCGGTTGTACTTCAGGCAGACGAGCGTGACGTCCGAGAAGGCGACGCCGACCTGGTAGGCGGGTGTGGGGTTGTCCTCGTTGCCGGAGTCGATCAGCAGGTGCGTGTATGCGCCGCTGTCGCGATGCCGCTGCAGGAGCTCCAGGGTCTGAAACTCGTCGAAGTCGATGTCCGCGGGAATCATCAGCAGGTCGACGTTGCGGGTGATCTGCTGCACCTGACCGGGCACGAGCCGCTCCCACAGGGGCCTGAACGCGACCTGGGCGGTGATGCCGCTGTCGGTAACGAGCAGGACCCGGCGTCCGGCTTGTGCCAGCGCCGCGGCGATTGGGCGGATGAACGGCAGGGTGTCTGCGTTGCCGTAGTTGTCGTCGTTCAGGAATGCCACGACGCTCACGTGAGCGTCGGCGATGCGCTGCTGGGCGACACGGTAGGTCTCGCCAGCTACCTGCGAGCGGGAAACAGCGGTCTGGTTACGGCTCACGATGTCCTCCGAGTCCCCGGAAGAACCCTCGGTTGAGCCCCGCGCGGCCGATGTGAGGGTCCTTCGGACAGCAGAAGGAAACGCGTGGCACCAGGGCCTTGCTCCGTGTGGCTTCAAGGCGCGGGCGATGAGGCCGGAGGGGGCGTGCGTGTTAACGCCGTGGCACCGACGGTAACAGCCGTGCACGTTCGGAGCGTGACGCCGCGTCGGCGCATCCGTCAGTTAGCAACGTCAGTGAGGCCTTGGATGCCTGACCGGGCCTGCCGATCGGTCTCGAGTCCCCGATCCCGCTGTGCCGAGACGGGTGGGACCACTGGGCCGCAGGACAGCCCCGGACAGCTACGGACAGCTATATCGCTGAGATCCGAGCGGGCAGGGTCGTCAAGGAAGCGACCGACACCCAGCCCCGGCATCCGTCTTGACCCACACCGCATCCGAAGGCGCGGCTCAGGCAAGGCAGTGGACATCCGTCGGCGCGGTCGCGGCCGAGTCAGGTGACGGCGTCACCGATCTTTGCTCGTGCCGCGGTCTGGGGCTCACCCTTTTCCCGGAATGAGGTAGCCATGAACAACACCCTCGCTCGTGTAGCCGCTGTTGCCGCCGCGGCGCTGGGCCTGGCGTTCACCGTGGCCACGCCTGCGCTGGCCAGCGCGGACAAGTGCAAGGGCGACGCCTACGCCAGCTGCGTGGCGGTCAACGGAAGCAAGCTGCACGTCAACTCGATCAAGAGCCGCGTCGCCCTGTACTCGAAAACGTGCCGGTACGGCCACAGCCAGGTGCTGATCAACGGCAAGCACTACGCCGACTCCAACGGCGGCAGGGACAAGGACTACTGCTCCAAGTCGGTCTTCGGCGCCGAGGTCACCACCGGCACCTGGAACGTCAACCGCAACTACGCCAGGGGCACGAAGATCTGCTCGAAGTTCTGGTGGAGCAACGGCTCGACCAAGCCCGGCAGCGTCAACGGGCACACCAGCTTCGGAACGGCCTGCGCCACCGTCGGCTGAACGCAGAGGCGCGGTGATGCCGCCAGCCATCACCGCGCCTTGGAGCAGAGCCGCACTCGAGCACTTATCCGCTGCCGCCGCGCCTCCCGGCTGTAACGACCAACTCTGCGATTCCTGCCAACTCTCGGTAATCCACATCGGCTTAAGCCCACGAGAACAAAGAAGGATTCGGCATGCCAACATCTCGGTTCGGAGCCAGTCCCCACGGCTTCGGCGTCCGCGGCGTTCATCGTCGAGACAGTCCCCAGGTGTCGACCGATACCCGTCGGCATCTGCTCCGGCGAAAGGATCCCGCCGGTACCACCAGCGACGGCGCGTTCGCGTATGGCCTGTCGTGTACCGACGGCGGACAGCTGCACCTGCGCGAGCGCCGTGTGGCCGGGCGGTCGTCATGACAGCGGTCGCGCACACTACGGGCGCCCCTCCGATCGAACAGGCCTGGAAGCTGTACGAAGAGACCTTCGCCGAGATCAACGGCTTGGCCGCGCAGCGACACCTCATGACCTACGAAGAATTCCAGTCCGTCTACCACAACGACGAGGTCCGGAAGTTCTACGCCCACGACAGGGCCGGCCGGTTGATCGGGATGGCCACCCTGACCAACAACTTGGCCGCCTGGCCGCTCATTTCACCGCCGTACTTCGCCCGCCGCTGGCCGCACTCCCACAAAAGGCAGGCGATCTGGTACTGCGGCTTCGTCGGTGCCCGTCCAGGCCAGCTGCACGCCTTCCGCGACCTGGTCACCGACATGTACGACCTCATCCGCAGCAACAACGGCATGGCCGTCATGGACTTCTGCACCCACAACCTCATCACCCGGCGCCTGCCCGACGCGACGCTCGCACTGCTGAGCCGGCTCGACCCCACCACGCGCATGGAAGTGGCCGACCAGCAGACCTTCATCTTCTACCGCTTCGGCACCGTCGATGGGCCCCGGCCATGACCACCACCACCCAGCATCCCGGCCCGGGCGCCGAGCCCGACGGGCGCGGCGTCGACGGGTTCGGCATGGAACTGCTGCTCGATCTGTCCGGCTGCAACCCGGACGTGATCACCAGCGCCGCACTGCTGAAAGCCTGGACGGTCACCCTCGCCGACGCGATCGGCATGACCCGCTGGGGTGAGCCGACAATCGCCCACTTCGGCGAGGGCGACCTCTACGGCTGGACCGTCATCCAGCTCATCACCACCTCCAACATCAACGTCCACGCCGTCGAAGCCACCGGCGACGCCTACATCAACGTTTTCTCCTGCCGTGGCTTCGACCCCGACGCCGCGACCGCGCTGTCCGTCGAGTTCTTCGGCGCCACCGCCCACCACGCCCGCGTCATCCAGCGACGCTCACCCGGAAAGGAATCCTGATGCGACATCACCTGGACACCGCCGAGTTCCGCAAATCCAGCTACAGCAACGGCAACGGTGGCAGCAACTGCGTCGAAGTCGCCCTCCAGGGCGCCGGCGGCGTCGCCGTACGCGACAGCAAGAACCCGCACGACGCGACGCTGCTGTTCACCGCCGCCGAATGGGACGCGTTCGTCGCCGGCGTCAAAGACGGCGAGTTCGACATCGCCGGCAACCCGAGCCCAGGCGCCTGACGGGCACAACGCCCCCTCGCCCCAAGCTCACCGTCCTGCGAGTCAGCCGGCCAACCCGATCAGCGCGGCAGCCTCAACCAGTCCGCCGCCCTCGCGACCGGCGCCGGCACAGCTCACAGCAGCGGCTCACCGGACACCACACACAGGCGCGGAGAACGCGCCGCCACGTCGTCGCGTCGGCCACCGGACCGGCAGCCAAGCACCCGCCGACGCATCCCGCTGCCCGGGCAAGACCAGATCAGAACCCCACGGAGGACCACGTCACCATGCGACGACGGACCATCTCCACGGCGATCGTCAGCCTTCTGACCGCCGCCCTGACACTGACCGCCTGCACGACCGGCACCAAACCCGCTCCGCACCCCCGAAGCTCCTCAGCCAAGGCCCCCGCGACCGCGCTCGCCGCCGCGGCGAACCGGCTCAATGCCGACTCGTTCACGATGACCATGACCGTCAAGATCGATACAACTACCGCCGTCGTGGTCGGCGCCATGGACGCAAACAAGAAGACCGGCGCTTTCACGGTCACCACCACACGCAACGGCGCCACCTCGATCAACGAATGGCGCATCCTGGGCGGCACCGTCTACCGCAAGAGCGAAGCCGCAAGCGCGCCCCGCAACGCGACCAGACCATGGCGGCGGATCAACCAAGCCGACGCACCTGCCCTGGCCGCCAGCTTCGACGGCGCCACCATGGCCGGCCCCCTCACCCGAGCAACCGGCGTCCAGCGCACCGGCGAGACCCGCTTCACCGGCTCGTTGACCACCGACGCGGTTGTCGACGCACTCAGCCTGCCCACTCCCGCCACCAGCGCGAACACGTCGCTGGCACCCACCGTGGCATTCACCGCCGACCTCGACGAGCAGGGTCGCCTCATCCGCTACCACCTCGACATTCCCCGACGCAACGGCACCACCTACCCGCTGGAGCTCACCTACGCCAAATTCGGCCAAGACGTGAGCGTCCAGCCACCGCCAGCCGACGAAATCAGCGGAGCACCAGGCATCTGACACCCGCTGGCACCAGCGTCCGGCCAGCTCTCAACACCACCAGAGGCCAGCGGAGCCGGGCCCCAGACGGGCGGTCGACAAGGACACTACGGCCCGTTCCACCGCCCACAAGATCACGAAGGAGGGAGAACCCCAAAAACGACCGATCGCAGCGCCATCCGCCTTCTGTACCACCCACACTCGAAAGGACCAGCCATGAAAACTCGCATCATCCTGGGCGCCGCCGCGCCGCTCGCCCTGGCCGCCGCGTTCATCCTCGGACCGGCCACCGCCAACGCCGCACCCTGTAAAGCCACCTCCCAGCCGGGTGCGGTGCCCATCACCGCCGCCGGATTCATCGAGACCTCCCCGGCATGGGTCAGCATGCGGGACGGCACACCGCCGTGGGCAGGCGCGGTCGAGCCAGCAACCGACGGCCGAGGACCGGTCGACGACCCGATCACCGTCCCGGCCGGCCGCGGCGGCTACAACAGCCTCTCGGACCGAGGCTGGGGCCGTACACAGGCTCCGGGCGCTGCGCCGGCGATGGCCTGCATGTGACGGTCCAGCTCACCGGTGGTTGAACACAGGGCGCGGTGATGCCGCCGGCATCACCGCGCCCTCGAGCCGGCACCGCACACGAGGCCTTACTGCTGCCGCCGCGCCGCCCTGAACCTTCGCGGAGACCTTCCATGACCACCGCCCTGCATCCCCAGCCCAGTACGACCACTGACGTCACCGATGGACTGCGCCGCTACCGACTTGCGATCAGCCTGATGTTCGGCATCGCCGGCATGAGCATCGGCACGTGGACCGCACGGATCCCCACCATCCAGCACAACATCAAGATGGCCGACAGCAAACTGAGCATCTGCCTGCTCATCCTCGCCGTCGGCGGCTTGCTCGGCATGCGCACCGCCGGCCGGCTCATCGACCGGCACGGCAGCACCACAGTCATGGTCCTGCCATCGCTGGCCCTCGGCGGCGCGCTCCTTCTCGCCGGGCACGCCCCCACGTGGACGACGCTGGCCGCCGCCCTGCTCACCTTCGGCATCCTGCACGGCACGCTCAACGTCGCGATGAACGCGGCGGCAGTCTCATGCCAGAACGCGTACGGACGGCCGATCATGACCTCCTTCCACGCACTGTTCAGCATCGGCGGCGCCGCCGGCGCCCTGCTATCCGCCGCCTTCGCCCACATCGGCCTCAGCGTCGCCGACACCTTCGCCGCCGTCGCCGTCGCGTCCACCGCCGCGGCCGGAGGGGCAATCCACCATCTCAAGCCCGCGCCGGTCTCAAGCCTCAACAGCCAGGAGTCGACAGCCGCGGTCGCACCGGTGCAGCGCCGGCCGCGGACCCGGATACTGTTGCTCGGCCTGCTCGCCTTCAGCGCGTTGATCAGCGAAGGCGCCGCGGCTGACTGGGCCAGCACCTACCTCACCCGCCTCGGAGCGACCCCCGCCATGGCCGCCACCGCGTACGCGGCCTTCGCCGCGAGCATGACCACCGGTCGGCTCATCGGTGACCGCCTCACCAATGCCGTCGCTCCCGCCGCTCTGCTGCGAGGCTGCGGCCTGATCGGCGGAGGCGGCCTCGCCCTCGGCCTCATCGGCGGCACCCCGGTCACCGCGATCGCCGGGTTCGCCTGCCTCGGCGCCGGACTGTCCTGCGTCGTCCCCCTGCTCTACTCCACCGCCGGAGGGCTCGACCCGGCACGCCCCGGCACCGCGCTATCGCGAGTGGCCGCACTGGGCTACCTCGGCTACGTCACCGGCCCGGCCATCATCGGCGGCGCCGCCATGCACATCGGCCTCCGCAACGCCCTGCTCATCCTCCCAGGCCTTGCAACGCTGCTGGTCATCGCCGCCCCCGTCGTGCACCGCAGCCGCGGCCGACACCACTGACTGGCGAAGACCCGGCCGATAAGCATCCGTAGCGGCGATCATGTCGAGGTGACTGACGAGACGGTGCCCGGCGGGCATAGGTGAAGCACGACGGTGTCGAAGTCGGCGGAATACTGGTCGCTACATCAGTGATGTGTATCCGGAGTCAGCCGTCGTCGCCGCCTACCGGCGGCAGATTCCTGAGGTATGTCGTACCCCTCCGATAGCCTGCGTGTCACCGGGCAGCCGGGGATGCAACAACATCTAAGGATCCCTGCACCGGTGCCGTGGCATGAGTGACATTGCGAGTTCTTCTGCACCTTTCACTTCGATGGGGTTTGGATCAATTGGCTGGCCGGCGACGCGCTTCCTTCCTTCCGACACTCACGGTGGCGCTGCTGACATCTCTGGTTGGCACGTCACTGTCCATCACGGGCAACCTTGCCAGTGATGTGATCAAGCTGCCGCCGTGGCTGTCATGGGTGCAAGACCACCCGGTCTGGGCCTCGCTTGCGCTCACCATGGTGATGTTCGCCCTGTGGGCTGCTGGCCACTTTCTCGGCGAGGCCGGGCCGCAACCAGCCACCGGCGACGAGCTGGCAGGTACGGCCGAGGGGCTGCACGATCAGCTTGGCCGTATCGAGATCAGCCAGATGGAGAACGACGACCGCATACTCAAACGGCTGCCACCTCTCGCCCGGCAAATCATCGAGGGCGATATCGACCACCAGAGCACCTGGCAGGTCATTGTCGGTTTCACCCGAGACGCGACCGACCCCTTCCTGATGGCGCGGGAATGGGCCGTAGCACCTCCCGCTGGCGCTGATGCGCTGTCGGCAGACGGTCAGCTCTGCGTAGCGGAGATCCTGCTGGCATACGGGCAGCCGAAGGCCGCGCTCCGGTTCATCCGTGCCGCGCTCGATCTTGGTGTCACTCCACGCTTGTTCTGGCTATTCCGCGCCCATCAAATTGCTGGCGCCGCAGAGGATGAAACCACCGCACTCGCTTTGCTCGACGAAGCCGACCAGATCGATCCCAGCTATCCTCTGACCGCCGCGGCACGACTCAATCACGCTGGCCAGTGGGAGGAAGCCGCTTCGGTTCTCGCCCAATTTCGGCCCACGACGGACTGGGAACGTGACGCAGCAGCATTAGTTGCGTCGGTCGTATTCGCAAACCTCGAGCGACTCAATGACGCCGTCACTGCCCTCGACTCGATAGCCGATCGCACCCTCTGGTCGGGCAACCTCCTCACCCTCGCACGGCTGCTCATGCAGCGATCACAGACAGGGGGAGGAGACAGCCGGTGGAAAGATGCCGCCCGCGCCCGCGAACTGGCCCTCCACGCACGAAACATGCGCCGTTCGTGGCGAGGCGACAGCGCAGAGGCGGTCGCCGCCGCAGCTGAGGCCATGTTTGTCGGGGATGACCCTGCCGCGGTATGGACCATCACGCGTCCCCCACTCGACGGTGAGGCAACGCCGGCTGAAGCGGCCGATGCTCGCGTACTCTCCCTCGCCGCCATCGCAGCCGCGGTGACTGGGCGACCCGTGCAGGCAGAGCAGCTAGCGGCCGAGTCCGGGGACGAATTCGTCAAGCTACAGGTCAGCGCCGAAATCCTGGCCGGGCCGTCACTCGATGGCCAACCCCGCCCTCCCGAATCAGCCATCGAAGCATGGAAGCGGGTGGCCGACGCAGCCACCACCGACGGGCAACGCCTCCACGCGTTGAGATACCTAGCCCTCTCCGGCGCCTCCCACCCTTGCGCCGAAGCGATGAGAGAAAAGTATCCCGACGCCATGGCGGATATCGACCAAACTCGGGAGATCTTCCTGCTCGACGGACCCGAAGCTGACAACCGGCTACGCGGGCTGGAGCACAAATCGCCGTTGGCATCTATCCGACGCGCCGAACTCATCCGAGCCATTGGGGACCTGCCTCGTGCAGCTCAAGTGCTCGTGGACGCCACCCAACGTTGGGAAGACCCCCGGCTATTGCTGATGGCTACCGACTGCTACATGCAGGACGGGGACTGGGTCAGCGCCAAGGAGGTCGCCCGACAAACGATTGCCGAAGCAGGAAGCCTCTGGCCCGGCCGAGCGACTGCCCTGCGCCGGCTGGTCGACATCGAAATTGCCCTCCATGACTGGACCAGCGCCATCGCCGCGTGCCGCTCGCTGCTCGAACTCGACGACGAAGACGACGACGCCCGTTGGAACCTAGCCCTCTGCCAATTCCGTGACGGTGATCCACAGGCTGCCCTGCAGACCCTGCAACGTCATGGGCTGCCCCAGCCCACCACCCCACAACGCGCGCTGTTCCTGCTCGACCTCATCCGCAGGTTCGGCGACGCTGCCGAAGTCGCCAGAACTGCCCTGGCACAGCTACGCGCCTTCCCCGATGACGAAGCTCTGCACCTGGCCGCGATGAACGCCATCAACACCCGCATCGACCGCACTGACCTGCCGGAGCCGATGAGCCTGGAAGTGTCTGATGCCTGGACCACGTTCTTCGAGCGGTATCCCGCCAGCAACCGCATCACCACATACACCTTCGATGACAATGTCGTGCCCGCCGACATGGAGGCGATGCTGCGCGCGCAAGCAGCCAGCTACCAAACAATCCGCAATGCCATCATCAACGATCTGCTGCCAATAGGCATGCTGTCGCCACTGGTAGGCAAGCCCTATGCGGCGATATTCCCGTACCGGCCACTCGGGTACAACAGGATCGCCTCACCAATCCAGCAAGACCTGCTCATAGAGACTCAACACGCACGAGACGCCATAGACCACGACTGCCTCCTCGACGCCAGCGCCCTATTCACGTTGGCACTCATACCAGATGTAGCAACCACACTGCTGCAGCTGCTCGGCCGAGGACTCACCACCGCCGCCGGCCTCGAAGACATCCTCTCCGCCGACGACTACTTCAACCTGCCGTCCGCCGGAACCCTGGGATTCGACCCCGACCAAGACCGCCTCTTCGCCACCGAGACCGACGACGACATACGCCAACGCCAACGCCAACAGATCAAAGCGATGCTCACCCACGCACGCCACTTGCGGCGCGTCGGCCACTCCACACTGCTGCACCTCCCCACACTCTTCGGTGACCCGGCACCCACGTGGCTGATCAACACCGACGCAGCCAAATCCCAAGACATCGCCTTCTGGTGCGACGACCTCGGCCTACGCCGACTCGCCCACGCCCACGGCGTACGCACCTTCGGCACCGCCTCGCTCCTCGACGCATCGGTGGAAGGCGGTCACCTCGCCGACGGCGCCCGCCGACGAGCACTGCATACCCTCACGGTCGAGTACGCCGTCGACCTACCCTTTGACCTGCAGCTACTTACCGACGTCGCCGCA
The DNA here is from genome assembly GCF_016464385.1 of Nucisporomicrobium flavum. Lineage (GTDB taxonomy): Bacteria > Actinomycetota > Actinomycetes > Mycobacteriales > Micromonosporaceae > Actinoplanes > Actinoplanes flavus_A. The sequence continues at coordinate 70,736 of NZ_JADMLH010000020.1, forward strand.
GAAGGACAATGGCAACCCGGTCCCGTCACGACCATTCTCAGTCGACCAGCCGCCTGGACCCACCCCGAACAAGCAGCGGCAGTCCTTCGCGCAGCACTTCGGCAAGCGCCGCCGGACGCCACACCAGCCTGGATCCAGCTATCACTTCGCGGGCTACACGACGCCTCCCCGGAAGAACACCGCCGCACAAACCTCATCGGAGTAGCCACCGCTCTGATCTGTGAACCCTGGGCGCGTCCCGAACACCTCCAAGCGATCGAAAGCGCTCTGCAAAAGCTCATGCCAGAGGCAGCCGACGAGGTACTCCGGGCGATATTCAAGGATGTCTGGCGTCGCCTGTCGAAACAACACCCAGTCGATGAAGCTGTATTGATCATCGTGCACCTAATCAGTTCGCTCACCGACATCAGACGGCAGGCTGCGATCCAGCTCGTCTTGCAAGCTGGCCAGCCGTAGCCCGATCTGCAGATCTCACACCGGCCGCGGCGCGTGTCGATCCTGTCTGAGGCCGTTCCACCCTCTGCTGGCGCGCGGGGAGCCGAAGGTCCGCCGGTCGACCAGGAACTCCTGGACTGGCGGCATCTGGCCGGAAGCACGAAGACCCTGCAGTTCGCTCACCTGATGTGCGAGCAGTGGCAAGAACATCGGAAGACGGAACTCGCACCAGCCGGCGTACCGGTGGTCGGCGCGGCGGACGATGTTGCGGGGGTTCCGTACCGGGGTGCCGGGGTTGTGCCAGCACTGGACGTCGAACAGCATCAGCAGTTGCAAGCGAAAGTTGCAGGTCTCGGCGCTGGCGGCTTTACCTGAGCCGAAGCGCATGCTGAGGTGCAAAAGGTCCTCGATGCGGATCCAGCGTTGAGCGTTGCTGCCGAGCGGTGGCGCCATGACGCGCAACGGTTCGGAACAGGTCGAAAGTCTGGACCTTGTGCGAGCACGAAGATGATCCGCGAGCTGCGGCAATGGCCCGTGTCGACCATTTGCTTGAAATCTTGGGACGCTGGTGTGCGCTTCCGGGTGGCGCCGCTGCCTCGTTGAGCGTCTTCCGGCAGATGCCTTGAGAACGGGTGTTCTAGGCTTTCGTCAGCGCCACGTCGAAGTCTCACCGGTGTTCGTGTCCGCCGACAGATCGGCGATCTTTGCGGTGCTGAGGCCGGAGATGAGCCGTAGCCGGGGAACGACCCGGGACCAGCTCTGCGATCTCATTGCGTGGCACATCGCTTTGACAGTGGTTTCGGCCCACTGCGCGGCCGCGGTGGCGAGCACGATCTGGTCCGCCTGCAGTTGTTCCGCGACGAGCACGCGTTTGCGAGCGCCACTCGTGAGTTCGGTGCTGGATCCCATGGTCCCGGGCCGTTTCGCCTCGGCGGTGATGAGCTGGCCGTCGGCGTAGGCCAGGAGGTCAACCTCGGCCAGCCGCTTGCCGGCCCCAAGAAGCTCCAGCTCGGCCACATCGGCGTAGCTTCGCGAGGTCGTCCGGAGGTGGTGCGATAGCAGCAGCGGCACATCGCCATTCTGAGCGATGAGATCTCGGACGACCGCGTGAAGGTCGTAATACCACGTTGGTTCGTCCGCCGGCTTCTTCCAGCGTGGCTGGACGAGATCGTTGCGCGCCTGACAGCGAGGGCATTCATTGACTTGCCGAAGATCGTCGATGGAGACAAATCCTGCTCTGCCGCACTGCTCGCAGAGCAGGAGGAGCCCTCGTCGCAGGACGCTGCGTTGCAGGAGTTCGTCGGTCTGCCGGCGTACCTCTTGGTCGTTCAGTCTGTCGCCGGCGGCCCGGCGGATTCCTTGAAGCGTCAGGTAGGGCTCGTGACGGACGTCCCCGGCGCCCGTCGGCAGTACCACGCCCTCCTCCTCGGGGAGCTCGATCTCCGCGGGCTTACGCACCGCTAGAAATCGCCGCAATACCGGGAAAATTGGGCCTGCGAGAGTCTCCGCCACCGCGGCCCGGTCCCCCCACAAGCGCCGGACGATCTCGACGCGTCGCCCGGCCGGGGAGAGGACCATCGTGCGGTTCTGTTGGCCGGCCATGAGATTCGCCCAAGTCGCCAAGCCGGGGGAGCACAGTCGCGGCCGGGCGAGGCGGGTGGTCAGCGGCATGCCAGACGACAGCAAGCCGGATGGCTCGGAAACGAAGGTGATGCCGTCGCGGCCGTCGCGCACAGTTGTCTCGAACAGCGGGACGTCCGAGAGGACCAGGTTGCGGCCTTCCAGCCCGCGACCGGCTGGGGTTTCGGACTCGACCAGCGCCGCATCGATCTGCCAGAGCAGTGAGCCGGCACCAGGCTGGTCGCGGTTGGGGAAGCGGGATGCGGCATTGACCAGGCTGGGCTCGGTGATGACTGGGGCCGGGCAGGGAACGACCATCGCAACGTCGCCGGCGTCGTTGCGGGTGATCGGGATGGCGAAGTCACGGTAGAAGTCCGCGGTGATGGCGAGATATTGCACCTGTTTGGTCGACCAGCGTGGGGAGCCGCGCTCGATCCTCCCCGCGGGGTGACTCACCGGCCGGCTGATCTTCTCGACCACCTCGCCGATCTCCGGGTCCGTGAGCGACGACGAGGTCACCGTCGTTTCGAGGCCCTGCCTGGCGGCTGCCTCCAGCCGGGAACGCAGGGCCCACGTTGTGATGGTGCTATCGCGAGAAAGCCAGCTCGACGGCAGCCACACGCCGAGGCCATAAACGCGTTGATGGGCGTAGGCAAGGGCGAAGTCCTCGGCCGTGTCACCGACCGAGACGATGGCGTGCGGCGGGTAGGCGTTTGCGCGAGACATCGTGGTCAGGCCGCGCATCGTGAGTTGAAATGCCACATCGAGCTCGCCCGGATCGAAGCCCAGCGCCGCTCCGGTCTGCCAGATGATCTGACTGGTTGGCTTGCCCATCCCTCGGACGTGGGCTGGCAGGCCCGCCTCGACGAGCCACCATGTCAGCGAGCGGAAGTCGTCGTCCTCGAGGTCCGGATCAAAACCATGGCGTGGCAGTTCCACGACGCCGCACTGCGCCGCCACGGCGACGCCGAGAACGCCTCCCCAATCTGCTGGCGGGCTGAGACACACTCCCCAGGGATGTGCAGGGGTGTCGAATGCCGCGCCGTATGAGCTGTCGTTTAGATCTGTGGCTTTCGTGAGGGTCTCGATGGTCCCGTCGATCGAGCAAGTCGTTATCTCGGCCCAGGATGCTTCGTCGTGTTCCTGGCCGATCGACATGCGGCGGCGGTGCGGGGTGCATGCCTCGACAACCCGCTGCCGCGCTGCCTCAGCTCCGGGCAGATCGACGGGGTCCTCGCGGTGCTCGTCGATGAAGGCGGCGCGGTCAGTTCCGCTGCGCGAGTCGCCCCCTCCGTTAGTGGAAAGAATGCTGATCAGGCCTGGCCGTACCTCCTCCACCGTGCTCAGCGTTGCCTGCAGCGTGACGACGTGGTCCGGGTCGTAGGCGCGGACGGCGCGCAGCATGGCGGGGCTTACCTCGCCCGCCACGTGCGGAACGAGGATGAACCCTCGTCCGCCCCAGACCCTCGTGCTGGCGTAGAGAGCAAGCCGTGCCCAGTATTGCCAGTTCTCTCCACCGTCGAAGATGATCGCGACTCGTGGTGGCCTCATGGTTAACCGAAGCGTCGCGTATCCCGGACTGTCCGATGTCACTGGCCGCCCCTCCGAATACCTCGCTACCGCCGAGCCGGCTCACAAGCAGCAAGTTACCAGCGGCAACGCCGAGACCGATCGCACTTCTTCGCCCTTGCGGGGATGACGGTCCCGTCGAGCACTCCGTCAGGCGGCACATCGCGGCCAGCAGGAAGTCCAGGATCTGCCGGTTACACAGGCGCAACGAGGCGAAAAGTCCAGTCGTTCGTGGAGACATGCACATCTACATCGTGCGGCAATTCGCGGTAAACCGTGGTAGCCGAGCAGCCCCTCCGAACCCCGTTCCGTCTGATGCCCGCCTCGGCGGTGATCGCGCCGGGCGTCTCGGCCTGACGGTCCGGATCAGGGACAGCGGTGTCGCGGAAGGGGCCGCCTGATGCGGACGAGTCCGAGGCTGACGATCGCGGTGGAGCGGCGGCGTGTCGACGTGTTCCGCTTGCGCTCTGGTGCAACCGTTACTGCGAGGACAGATACCCGTTCGAGCGATCGGTAGGAACTGTTGGCCGCCTGGGACGCCCTGGAAGCGATAGGCACCGTGGTGGCAGCGGCAATCGCAGCTTACGCCGCGAAGCAAGCTCGCGCGGCGGCAGGCGAGTCGCGCGCGTCCGCGAGCGAGGCGAACGAGGCAGCAACCAAGCTGCTGGCCATTGAGAGCCAGCGTCGCCACAGCGAGCTGTGCCCTCGATTCCGCGTGACGGTCGAGCGCTGGCATGAAGGCGGTAGCAGCGAGAATCTACGTCTTCGAGTTATGATCATCGCTCCGCCAGGACTCTCTCGGCTTGACAAATTGACCGTCACGATCAGGGATGACCTCTACCGACGAGGTGACGCTCATCGGCCCGTCATGGGCGGGCCGACGACACAAGACATCAAGGCCCACATATGGGGGCCGTACCGTTTCACGCCTGGCACCGGGCCGTATGGAGATACGCCGGCCGATAGAGCTGGGCGGACAACGGTGTATGGCGCGGAGTTGCCAATCGCCGAAGAGTTGCTGTTCCAACTCGAGCACACGGCCCCCGGCAGGTGGATGGGAAGCACGAGCCAAGCCGACTGGCTACGGCAATGCGGAAGCACTGTTCGTCTTGCTTTTACCGCCGAGCACAAAGAGCACGGCACGTGGTATCTACCTTGCGAGATCGACACGGCCGAACTCCCGGTGACCGCCTACATACCCTGACCAGGTGGTCGGCGCCCGGCCCTACGGCGTCGGGAGCCGGTACAGAGCCAGGTACGCCAAATCGGCAAGGTCTGGACGGGGGGCTGCGGGGCATTGCACCGCAGAGGGTTCCGGCAACGGACATCGGTTGCTCGCGACGAGTAATCCGTAGCGCAGCTGGAAACATGCGGTGGGGAAGCCATCCGAACCGCGAGGAACACGACGCAGATTTCGCTTCGCGATTGGAGGCGCTAATGGTCGAAGCTGACGCCTACTGGTCTGCCGATATCACCGCCGCGGCTACAGAGTCATCAGATGGGTCTTCGGGGTCGAAGGTCCTGAACCCGCCGGGCGGTGTGACGTTCACGAAGAATGCCATATTCTCAAGGTGATTACGCATGTGGATCTCCGTCCTGAACATGCGTTCGTGCAGCGACACTCTCTGGCCGTCCAGCTCAAAGCTTGCCCACTCTTGGATCTCCGGATCGATGGACACACCGGGGTTAAACATGATGTCCGACGCGGACAGCGGCTGGCTGGTAGTAAATCGCGCAATGGTCAAAGTCTCGTTGACCGGTGCGTATGGCTGAATGCTCGTGTCGAACGTAACGGTGGTGCCCAGCGGAACGCCGACTTGAACGCGATGTCCCGAGACCCGCCCGAGGCCGAGGTGCAGCCGTCGATGCCGGTCCACTCTCGCCAGCTCGTGCAGCCAGTACAGCAGGTTGCTTTCTGGACCATAAGGAGACTGGTAGGGCTGAGCCTTCTCCAGTGCGGCGACGATGTATGTGGGCGCGTTCGCGAGTCGCCGACTCTGATTGCGGAAATCGGCGGGCGTTGTGGCGATCGGGAACTGAAGCTTGCCAGCGTCCGGCGGCGGGTCCTGTCCCGTCTCCGCGGCCACCCAGGCGTAGAGACCATTGTCCAACGCCGCCCTGAGCGCGGCAAGCCAGTCGCTGAAGGCTAGGCCCAACGACGCAGGGGCGGGAGTGTCAGTTCGCACCCGGATCTCGAAGGTGTCGGCGGACATGGCGGAGAGCTCTGCGTTCCACGGGTGCGGGGCGATGTAAGCCGCCCACGCGTCCGCGAACTCCCGCCGCCGGCTCAGGGCCCGATCCAGCCGCGTGAACGCGAGATCGAACAGGTAGCTCATACGTACAGCGTAGAACCGGCCGCGACTGCTTTTCACCGGTGACGACTTCACCCGGCTCCGCATGGCGCTGACCGCCGCGTAGGAATCGGCCTCAAAAACGTTTCGGGCGGCGGCGTGCCCGGGTCCGGGCGCGAACGCCGGGCAGGGCCTGCACCGCCGCCGTCATCAAGAGTGCGCTTGGGTCGTCATTCAGCGTTGATGCGGCATAATTGCGAAATGGTCCAATGGCGCGGTAAGCCGCTGATGGCCGCCTTGGTCGCGGCTAGTGTTCTGCTGGCCGGTGGCAGCGTCGCGGCGTGGTTAGTGACCGAAAATCCCGGTGGAACGACCCCGAAAGCGCCGCCCGCCCGGGAGCCGTCGGTCCGCACCGACGGGGAGGCAATCACGGTCGCCGTCGCACCGGATCGCCCTCTCTTGGTCGCCGTCCCCGGGGTGGGGCATCTCAATGCGAAGAGCGGATCTTTCACCGCGGCCGGGCGGATCGTGGTGCGAACACTGGCCGCAGAACAGGCTCCGGACTCGGCGGTCCTGCTGGGCGGCGTCGGCGTGGACGTGTCGTTCGACCAGACCGCGCTGCGCGCGCCGATCACCGTACGGTTCGACGACCCCGCCACCCGCAACCGGGTGCCCCGCGACGCCGTCCCGATCGTGATGCACAAACCGGCGGGCGGCGACTGGGAGGTCAAGCGACTGAGCCGCGCCGCCGACGGTGTCCCCTACCTGTCGACCGACGAGTTCTCGCCAAATCTATTGGGCTGGATCCCTATCCCGGACTGGGTGCGCGAGCTCGGTGACTCGCTGGCCGACATGGCCACCCAGCGCACGGATGCCCGCCTCTGCGCGGGCGGTGCACCAGACTGGAGCCGGGTGGATAGGGGCACCACCCAGGTCCACCTCTGCTCGATCACGAACCGCGATCGGGCCGAACTCCAGGTGCAGTCCAACCGCCGCTTCGCCCAGTGGGTGTCGGTGCCCGACGGCGCTGACTACGTTTGGGTAGACCAGGTCCCCGACGTAGCGCGTACCTTCATCGCTAACGCGACCGGCCACGACCGAAATCAGGTGCTGCTGACCGGCGGCAGCTGGTTCACCGCGGGCTTCCGCCGGCCGGCCCGGTCCGAGACCAAGGTCTTCCAGGCCTACCTCGACCCCTACAGCTCCGCGATCAGCGTCGGATTCAGCATCCTCGGCCTGGATCCGAAGAACGACTTAGCCACCGTGTTGCCGATCGTGCTCGAGTGCACCGCACCCATCCTCGCCCTGAAACCGTCCGTTTCCGAAGAAAACGCCGTCGAGTTCTTTCGCTGCTTCGTGGAGGAGGCCCTGGAAAACCTCAAGAACCCGGACGTCGCCTTCGCCCAAGCCATGGACCTCTACGGCGAGGCCGCCTACGCCGAGTCCTCCGAGAATGGCCTGGCGAAAGCCGCGCACCGACTGCGCTTCCTGGGTAAAATCATCGGCCCGGTCGGAGTGATCACCTCGACGTTTCCGCAGCTACCGGACCTATTCTCCGCCTCAGGTACCGACCGGCCAGGACAGTTCACGTTCGAGCTGGAAGCGGCCCCGGTGAAACCAACCGCCGAACCGAACCCGCCCACGACGACCGATCCGCCCAAGGCCGCGCCGCCGCGGCAGGAGCCGGCACCGCACCAAAAGGAGCAAAAGCCGGACCCCGCACCCGAGCCGGCGCCCGCGACGTGGTCCGAGACCGTGGGCGGCGCGACGCACACCTGGACCAACCCAGCCAACGCGGGCGGCATCGAGGGAGCGACCATCGCGTCGTTCACCACCGTCCAGGTCGCCTGCCGCCTGACCGGATTCGCCGTCAGCAACGGCAACACGAACTGGTACCGGATCGCCTCCCCACCGTGGAACCACCAGTTCTACGCGTCGGCGGACGCCTTCTACAACAACGGCGCAACCAGCGGGTCACTGCTCCGCACGCCCTGGTTCGACCCGGCCGTCCCACCGTGCTGACGACCACCACGGACCCGGCCGGCCGGACAAAACAACACCGGCAGTAGCCCAGCGCGGCAAGCCGGGTTCCAAGCACCATCTGATCCGTGACGGCAACGGCACTCCGGTCTACGTACACACCTCCGGCGCGAACGCGCCTGCCATCAGCCGGGCACTGGACCTGCTCGATGGCTACCCACCGATCGCTGGCCGGACCGGACGACCACGCCGCCGATTAACCAGCCTCCTGGCCGACAATGCAAACAGCCGAGAAGCGTTCCGGCATGCCTGCCGCGAACGCGGCGCCGAACCCTCTATCTCAAGGCCAAGATCACCGGGATCAAGGGCCCGAGCAAGCTCCGCTATGTTGTCGAGCAAGCCCTCGCCCTACTCCACCAGCTCCGCCGCCTGTCCGTGCGCTGGGAAAGACGCCTCCACATTCCATGACTGCTTCGTCACTTTCGCCTACGTCCTAATCTGCTGACGCGGCTTGACTAACTGGACTATTCAGAGAACCTGTTAGGAGCTTGTAGGAAGCAGCGCCGCAGGTGAGTGAGCGCGATCTGCCCTCCGCCGATCATGAGTCTCTCGGTGCATGTACCTGCGTAGTCGATTGCAGCTGCGTTACCCGTCCGGCGAGCCCGTCGGCAAAGTAAGGGCTCGGCACCGCGCGAACCCGATATATCACCGCCTGGGCAGGTGTGGCCGTAACGAGAGACCCGTCGTGTCAGTCCGGCTCGCCGACCGTTTCCGTGGGCACAGTCTTCCGGATTCGTGACCGGATGGGCGCCGTATCGCTTTAGTCACCATTGACTGATTCCACCGGTCGATGGGTGCAAGGTCACCCTGAACTCGGCCGTTACGCGGATTCGGCCTCCGGTGAACGGCTGTTACCGTCGCTCGTCCGCCCCCGGAAGAACGACACAGGAAGCTCCATGAGAATCACCGAATGCCAACAGCAACACGCGATGAGGGCTATTACCGACGTTCTCGCCGAAACCGGGCCGATGATGCCCTCCGCCCTGGTCGCCGCCGTCGCCGAGAGGTTCTCGATTCCACCGGACTCGGTGCTCCTCGGATGGCATTATCTTCTCGTCAGCGGACGGCTCCACTTCACAGTGGACGACGAGATAGCCCTCACTGTCCGAATGAGTGACGAGACAGCGCACTTCCTCGCCTTGGCCGACATGCGGAACTTCGTGACCAGTCAGGAGGCGCCGCTGCACCGCCACGAACTGGTGGAACGACTACGCCCCACCACCACGATACGTCGAGAGGCTTTGTGGCAAGCAGTGTCCGCGATGGTGCGACAGGGCGAACTCGTATATGGCGACAACGACGGCAGGCTGATAGGTAGCAAGCAATAGACCACGCCGCTCGATCCGTGTATCGACCGGCCTCCACGGGGATTGATGCTCACATGAAGCGTGATATCGGGGCAGAACGCGCAAAGGATCGTTCCCGTCGCAGGGTCGGTGGCCGGGACAATGAACCGAGCGACTATCGGAGCCCGGGGGAAAAAGACCGCGACCGTGTTCTATATTCGGCCGAGTTCCGACGGCTTGCCGGTGTCACGCAGGTCGGGGCCGCACACGAGCGGCACCTCATACATAATCGACTGACCCATAGTCTGAAAGTTGCCCAGATGGGCCGGCGTATCGCCGAGCGGCTACTGGACCAAGAGGACTCCAATCTCGACGAGGCCGGTCTCATGCCCGACGTCGTGGAAACCGCCGGCCTCATTCACGACATGGGCCATCCGCCCTTCGGCCACGCCGCCGAGGAAGCACTCGCAAGCGCGCTGGAGGACTGCGGCGGGTTCGAGGGCAACGCACAATCCTTCCGGATCGTCACAAAGCTCTCGACCCGTGACTTTAACTCTCCCGGCCTGGACCTCACCAAGGCGACCCTCGGCGCGGTGCTGAAATACCCGCAGCTGACCCCGCCGAACACGCCGCCCGACCTGACCGACCGCAGCAAGGGCAAGAAGTGGGGCGCCTACGAAACCGAGCTGGAGGACTTCCAGTTCGCGCTCGGCTCGGTGCCGGCCAAGGGTGTAGCCGGGGTTCGGACACCCAATGCGATCGTCATGGACTGGGCGGACGACATCTCCTTCGCCACACACGATCTCGAGGACTTCATCCACGCGGGGATCGTGCAGCTCGAGACCCTGGCCAGCCAGTGGGATGAGTTTTGCATCGATGGAAAGGGTCGTCTTGCTGGCAAGAACGGCTTCAATCCCGATGAGTACGACAGGGCATGCCAGAGAGTCCGAAGCTTGTTCGAAGGGTTTAAACCGTACGACGGGACACGCCAGCATCGCGCGAAGCTGCATAGCTTGATCAGCGACTTGATCACGGACCTCGACCACGCCTGCAGCGAAGTAGATGGTCCGCCCTACGTCGAGGTCAATCCCCATAGACAGTATGTCGCTGAAGTCCTCAAGCACATCACCAACTACTACGTAGTCAGCAATCCCAGCATCCGCGCGGCAGAGGCTGGCCAGAAAAAGACTGTCATGCGCCTGCACGAAGAGCTCGTCGAATCACTAACCGACCGACTCGCTAAACAGCGGAGCGGCTGCCCCGACCTGCTTGACGAAATGTTCAGAGCGGCCGCCAAAGAGCAAGACGAGCTCGAAGCGTTGCGGCGGGCGGCGGCCGACTACATATGCACCCTGACCGAGCAGCAGGCGGTCGACCTGCTGGGCCGGATCAGCGGTCAAACCCCAGCGGACTCTCTGGGAGTGTGGCTCAGATAGCCGATGCGGTTGCCAGCCAGCACGCTGGGTCCAGACGGACATGACCGAGACGCCAGTAGCCAGGCCATGTGTGCGGAGCAGCAAAAATGTCATAGCCTCCCGTCACTATGGAGGCATGGCTGAACCCGCCGCTCCGATGCCGCGCCGCCGCATCGAACTGTCGCTGCTCGAGGCGCGGAACCGATTCACCCAGCTCGTACGCTTGGCCTCCTTGACCGGCCAAGTTGCAGTGATCACCGATCAAGGGCGTCCCGTAGCCGCGATCGTCCCGGCAACTGCTGTGCCCAGCGACGAGCCAGCTGCGGCGCCAAGGGTCGATACGGAACATGCGGCAGCCGGCTGGATGCGCCGTATCGAACAGGTTCGAGACGCGGTACGCCGTCAACATGCGGCGCGAATAAATGAACTAGAACAAGCGGTGACCGACGCCTGGGGCGTCATCGACCGGGTTGCACCCCGAGGATCAGACCGAGCCGCTGATGAGCTGCGTGTCGCCCAACGCGACGTGCTGGCGAAACCGCCCCACGCCGCCGGCTCTCCGCCGCGACCGAGCTGAAGCCAACGGTAACGACTGTCGCGCAGACGCCGTTGCGAGTTCCGCCCTCCGGGGAATTCGCAACGGCGCCCAGCTCTATCCGCTCGGACGAGGCAGTCCCGCCCGAAGGCTCAGCGGTGGGCGTGAAACGCCTCGACCACTGAGCTCGGAATCCGGCCACGCTCAGAGACCTCGTGACCGTTCTTCTTCGCCCACTCCCGAATCGCCTGGTTCTGATCACGGCTGGACCTGCCGGACGGGGCCGCGGCACCGCGGGACGTGATACGGCCAGCTGCCGACCCCCGGCCAACCCGGGTGGCCTTCTCAAGGTAGGGGTCGAGAACCTTACGCAGCTTGCCGACGTTCTTCTCCGACAGATCGATGGTGTAGTTCACCCCGTCCAGGCCGAACTCGACGGTGCGATCAGCGTCACCGCCGTCGAGATCATCCGTCAAGACGGTAATAACTTGCTTCGCCATATAATCAACACTCCCGTTTGTAAGACGTGTTCGGTCGTTGTCGTATCAGCTCCACCATAGTAGTAACGGGCGGACATTCTGCGAGCCGCCATAAGCACCGACCAGGTCGCCAGTACGGAAGCGGACGGCCGGCAAGGCGAGACCTCTCTACCCAACAGCAGCCGAATCCGCGGAACGCGCTGCCGAAAGTGCGCGCTACCGCAATACATCCGCGGACCGCGGCCGCACGGACTGCATTCCATGCTGACGGTGCTGTTGAGCCGCCAGGAGCAGCGCAGAGGCAAGACCGCTCGCCGCCACGGCCCTCGGCGCACCAGGCCCGTACAGGCTGACGACGCCGCATCGCCGGCAGTACCACGACCGACGCCAGAGCCCGATCGCGTCGTCTATCAGCGGACCCATCACCCGAAGGCGACGCTGCCGCGACCGCAGAACCCATCCGCTGCCTACCGCCACGGCGACGAAGAACACCAGCCCGAACCAAGCCGTACCGTCACCCGAATCCAGCACCGCCAGCTGAAGATTCCACAGGGCCAGCAGGACAGAGCCGGCAATCGTGATGGCCGGCCCGGTGCCCGCACGCGGTCGCCTCGGCGCGGCCAAGGCACGAGCCAACGCGCTGACCTGGACCACTCGACCGCTGACGGGCACGTCGTAGCCGAACCGGCCAACTACACTGCCACGGACCACGCCTGTGGAGTGACCGGCACGCACCGCAGCCGGCACACTCACCAACTGATCAAGACGGCGGCACCGCAAGCACACCGATTCGTGAGATCGCTGCTGCGGGAGCGGCTTATCGCTCATGGACATACCTCCATTATGGAACCGCGGGTGCGGTCAGGCACGTCAATATCAACGAAGCGTCGAGTGAGCCGCGCGCGAGCCGGTTCTCACTGATCCCCGACCAACTCGCACGCAACAACGCCGACATCACCTCGCCCGAGGGCCGTCAAGCAGCCTCGCCCAAACCCTCAATGAACGGCGAGACATCGCCCTTCAACTTCTTGCCCTTCTTGCGACCCTTCTTCGCCTCACGCATGTCCGCAACTTTTCCATCGGGGAGACGCTCATCAAGCGCCTTGAGCCGCGCCTTATCGCCGCGCGTGAGTCGATGACCGTAGACATCAAACGTCGTCTTGATCGAAGCATGCCCGATGTGGTGCTGGATGACGAAGAAATCCCACCCGGCATCGATCAAGTACGCCACGTGCGAGTGCCGCAGGTCATGGAACCGAGGCCGCTGGTGCAGCCGCGTCTTGCATTCGCACGACGACACGGCCAAATCATTGACGCGCCGCACCTTCGTGCCGTTACCAACCTTGGCCGGGATCGGCGGATGAGCGGCGCACCGCTGTGCCGCTGCAACTGCCTTGTTCCAATACCGCGACCGGAAATTGTTCGCGTCCCACGGCTTACCCCCCGGCGCCGTAAAGACCAAGTCGCCGCGGCGCTTGCCCTTGATCCGCTCAGCCAGCAACGCAGCGACCGTCTTCGGCAGCAAAATCGACCGCCTCGATCGCTCCGACTTCGGCTCCGCGAAAGTGCCACCACGCCGCAACGTCTGTTCGACATAAACCACCGGCCGATCACCGCGCAGCTCCAACGAGCCCACCCTCAAGCCAAATATCTCACCCATCCGCATACCCGTTCCCAACGCCACCTGAACGAGATCGCGGATTGCATCCGGGCAAGCAGCGACAAGCAGACTCGCCTCCTCGGTCGCCAGGAAAGACGCGTTGTACCGGTAGACCTTCGGCAAGCCGTTGCTCCGGTGCCCGGGCAGCCGGTCGAGCGGATTGTCAGGCCGGAACCGGGGGACCGCATCTCTCATCACCATGCTCAGCACAGCCCAATGCTTCTGGACGCCGGCTGGCATCAGATCCGCCGACAGACTCACCTTCCACGGATTGATGTTCTCGTCGCGGGTGATCTCCTCCACCCGTAGATTGCCGAGGACGGGCACAACCCGGCTCCGCATCATGCGGGCGTACTCCTTGTGAGTGCTGTCCGCTACGTCAACCTTCAACGTCAGCCACTCCTCGACCCACGCGGCGAGCGTCGGGCTGCGCTCCGCCTCCCCGCTCTGCTCGTCGTCCGGCTCGTCGTCCACCTTGTCGATGCCCAGCAGCGCGGCGTATACGTCCGTGTCACTGATCTTGTGGTGACGCGCCTCAGCCAGATCCTTGGCCGCCCGCGCCATCTTCTCGGCCGCGAAGGTGCACGTCTGCCAAGCGCCCATGCGACCCGAGCGCCACCGAACCTCGTAAGACCGCCCCCGCGGTTTCATAGATGCCATGCCGAGGAAGGTAAGCCGAACAGGTGTACGCATGCGAACACCAACGAGGCATGTCGGCTCCTACTGAGCGTAAGAACCGGCACCCTGAAAACCTTCTGACCAGGGCCTACTTGCAAACAAGCAGGTCACAGGGCGTATAAGTTCGAACTGGCAGTGTGGGGGTCAGGGGTTCGAGTCCCCTCAGCTCCACCAGGAGAAACACCCGGACAAGCGTCCGGGTGTTTTCGTATGTGCCAGATCCGTGCCAGATCACTCGTCGACCTTGGCGCGCGCTTCCATGATCAGCTGGTTGAGCGCAGTGGCGATGGCGTCATCTCGGTCACGACTCGCGTGCTGGTAGATCATCGCCGCCCGGGTGCTGGAGTGACCGATGCGTGCCATCAACTCTTTGAGTGTCGCGCCGCTCTGCGCGGACCAGGTGCTCCCGGTGTGCCGTAGGTCGTGGAGGTGCAGACTGGTCTCCTTCGGGATCTTGGCCGTGTTCAGGGCGGCATGCCAGACCCGGTTGAAATTGCGGCGCAGGGGGATGCCGCCTTGCGGGCCGACGAAGAGGCGGCCGGTGGGGCCGGGCTGGGCGTACCGCTCAAGGTGAGTCTCGATGTCGAGGCGTAGGCCGTCCGGAAGGCTGATGGGCCGTTTGCCCGCGGCTGACTTGGGATCGCCGTCGATCTGGGTGCCGTCTTCCATCTCGGCGGCCATGCACGATGCGCTGCTGACCGACGTTCAAGAAGAACGCGCCACGCTGCTGGTCCGGCCGGAAGCAACGCCAGCACTCACCCGCTTACAGGAGATGGGGATACGTCAAGGTAGGAAGCATCCGGCCTTGGGCCGATGCGCCGCTCTACTACGCGATGGTCCTAGGCCTAAATCCCCGTCGGGAGAGTGGAAATAGCTTCTAGGGCCCCAGGTTGGCCGCAGATCCTGTTCAAACTTTCTGTACGTCTTCAAGGCGGCCCGAAACGGGCCGCTCACTCCGTCGCCGAGGGCAGCGCACCGCCGCCCGCAGGGATGCGGGCGGCGGCACGCTAACCGCTCCTCGGCGACACTCGTGGAAACGGGAGGGTCGGGCCTGCCGAAGACCGCAGAGTTGCTGGAGTGGACGGTGCTATCCGGCGGCCGACCGGTGCGGCCTCAGCGACCCGGTGCAGCTGCCCACGCCAGGCCGCAGCGCGTGCGGCGGGCCGGTGGACGGTTGCGGTTACTGCGCCTCCGGCGGGGGCGCTCCGGCTCCGGGATGGCCGCGTACCCCGTCACCCACGACCCGGGCAAGCCGAGCAGACCCCCGCCGGCGCCCGCCAGCCTGGGTGGCCAATGTCAAGGCGGTCTTGACGCGGCGGGCGCCGGCGGCGGCCCGCTCCCCAATGGGCGGGTCGAGGGCGACGGGACGGCGTACGTCGGTTAGCGGAACTTACTTTCGGCTTCGCTCAATCACGGCTAGAGAAAGCCCTAAACCGCTTAGAAGCAAGCCAAGAACTCCGGCGATTGACGAACTAGCCAATATTACAAGAATTGCGGAATTTCCATTCGCCCGGGTATCCGTAGCTAAGGCAAGAGATGCTGTAACCAGAACGACCAGCAGGAAGACCCCAGTGACCAGAAGAGAGATGATGATTCGCCCCCGTGCTCGCGCGAATTTTTTCTCGGACTCCTGCATGTTCGGGCTACCCGTCGATCGTGGACCGAAGGCTGCAAGGATCGCGACTGCGGCCATGATGAAGCCGAGCAGCGAACTAGAAGTGCCAGTCAATGAGGAATACATCTGTTGGCGAACGGGTACAGCAAGATCGGAAATTAGTATTGGGCCCCTGGAGCGTGCGCACCAAATTATTAGCAGCAAGCCCGAGCCAACAAAGAAAAGCACAGGAACGAACCAATGGTTACGATCTATCCACCTCAGGAAACGCACAACACCCCCTATTCATAATCGTGAAAAACCTGCGTCCGAAGCGCCCGTGCGAAGGTGCCTTGATCGACGTAAGAGCGGTGAGCCTTGTCCAGCTCAGTGAACGTCGCATCAGCATTAGGCAGCGCAGGAACGGCTTTGTCGCGCGGAAGATCGACTTCAACCTTCAGGCGCTGTTTCGTCAGATTTATGGTATCGATCTTTCCTACCTGTGGGTCATACCCGCTAATAATCAGGGTGTCAACAATGTCGTGAGCTCTCTCTGCTGCCTCGAATGCAGCATCTTCGAGGGGCTGTTCGAGATACTCGTTCTTCGGCCTAAATCGCCCTATGCCAACCTTGACCCGAAGCGATGGGGCCTTCGGTCCAAAGGCGCCGGGCATGAAGGTTTCCAGGATGCCGGCGTCTCGGCTCGAATAGTCGGGGCGCGTAATGCCAATCTCGACGCTACGCAAACTTCCCCGCATGCGCAGCAGTTTCTCGAACATGTCCGGATTGTATAACGGCTCAAATGAAACGTATTGCGCCAACTTGCTACGGAGAAAAAAAGAAAGTCGTCCTGGCCGAGGGGCATTCTTGTGAAGATCTTGCCCCGCGATGCCGTCGGGCCACAACGTCACATGAGACACGTCGGCGGGATAGTGGCCAGCGAGAACCGGCAAAATATCGATCTTGCCACCCGGCTGCCACTGCGTCGGATGTTGGTCCTCGGTGCGCAGTGCTAGCAGTTGTAGTCTTGTGGGCCGACTGTCATCACCCACATCAACAACGCTCACCGCGGTGGTCACTTCCTTGCCCTTAAGAACGAGGAACTTGGGGTCACCGACGGCCTCGGCAGCAAGACGGGTAGCGACCTCCGACGGACGGAAGGGGGCACGCATCGGCTCGGCGTGCCATTGATAGAAGACCAGCGATCGAGGCAGCATAAAGACACGGTATGCGCGCACGTGTTCAAACGCCTTAGGGGACCGTGTTGTCTCATGACCAAAATCCGACACGCGGATCACTTGCGATCATGTGAGATCTCCCCTCCTGCTCGGCGCGAGCCAAGCAACTTCGAACCTCCGACTCCTCCTTAGAACACTAGTACGAGGGTACGACAAACACGGGCAGCTAGCCGTCCTGTCCGAGTTCGTTGAGATTCCTCTATGGCTGGTAGCCGGTGTCGAACACGCCGCTAGACAGCCCGTCGAGTGCTTTCAAGGCGAAGCCCGCAGGCGTCAGCGGCCGGTCCAGCGCCCTGATCATTCTCGATGCGAAAGTCGCCACAGGCCCGGCGTGACGGTTGACAGCAGCCAGCTGGATGATCACTGCGCAACCACCATGCTGTGAGGACGATGTGCTGAAGCTACCAACCAGGGGTGCAGGCACCGGCGGACTGACAGCAGAAGACCTACCGGCGGGTAGTCAGCCGGGCGGCAGTCGGAGTAGCTATGGTCGGCAACCCGAAGGTTGCCAAGGCAATTAAGAAGGGTCAAGATCCAATCCGCATGCGGAGGTTGCAGCCTGGCACGGATATAAGCAGATCTTGACCAAAGCCTAGGCTCAGTGCGTGACATCGCAATCTGATCGGGGTCGCACCGAGAGCCACCGTAGCGACGTGCAAGGAGCTGGGCACCCACGTCGGTGGTTTTGGGTGGGGACTGGCGGCGCAGTCGTGTTCGTGGGCAGCCTCGGCTGGTTCCTCGCTGGGCAGGGACTTGACCGCGCTGACAAGTACAGCAGCATCATGGCGATGTTCATTGCTGTAGCTGGGCTCGTGGTTGGAGGGCTCAGTTGGTTGCTGCGGCGGCAACGTCCGGCAGGGGCTAGCTACTCAGTTTGGGACAAGGAGGAAGGCGGTCTCGTCAACGAGGTCTGCGCCCCCTCCGACTTGCCTGCCTGGCCTAGGCACTTTGAGGGCTACAGATTCTTGCGCGAGGAGAGCGGCGGCGTTCGGGTCTTCGGCGGACAGGGGCTGGCCATAATGTCCGATTTTCCGGCGACGATGAACGGTTGCGCTCACCAGCGCTTCTTCGTCCGCTGGCGAACACTTGGCGGTCACTCCGTCGCTGCGTCGCTGGTCTCTGTGCCGGATCTGATCACGGTTGAAGCGGCCGCCTATGGGTCGAGCGGCTGGATGTCGTCACACGGTTGCGGGCAGCCGGCATGGGAGGTCATCAAGGATGAACAATCGCTAGTAGACGTTGTAGTCAGTTGGCAGGTCTGGGTGCCCACGTCTTGACGCTAGCCGGGCAGTCCGCGTGCCAAAACCGTGCCCGATGAGCCGGGCGCGGTGGGGACGTGGCGAGGATTAGGTCTTGAGGCTGGTGAGCGTTCCGCAGCTCGGTGATCATGACCGAGGACCCTCTGGCAGTGTGGGAGTCAGTGGGGTCGGTAGACGTGTAGAGCATCGCTAGCTCCCTCTACCCGCCCGGGGATTTGCAAGCGAGGGTCAAGGTTGTTGTCGGTCCCGTGCCGTATTCTCGCTCACGAACTGCGACCTACCAGCTAGGGAGAGCTTGTGCCAGCGCAGCCGATCACACCGCGCGTTGGACGTCCCGTCCCAGAAGACATGCGAACCTCCTTGTCGCCTCCTGTCCGGCAGGGACTTCAGGGCTGGCTGGCGTCCTGGCTAGCCGGCGAATTCGGCGACGATCTCCAGCGTGCGGTACTAGTCGCGGCCGGACTAGACCTTGACATCGGCCGTCCTGACTGGGCTTTTAGAGACCTCCTCCAGTACAGCAATCAGGGCGATGAAGAACTCCTTGATGCCGTCCACGTCACCCTCGGCGTGCTGAAGTCGGACACGCGTACAACGCGGCGGAATCCTCCGCATGAAGACGTCGACCGTTTCCTCGCCGTCGGTAGATCGGCATGGACCGCGACTGAGGACGGCGTCATGCACCGCTCCAGCCCAACGGCTCAAGCCGCCTTCGAGTCAGCTGCGACTACGCCAGGCTCGTCAAGCACGGAGCTGAATGAGGCATGGCGGACAGCTCACACTCGCAACGGCAGCGCGGGTGACGCATGGGACCACGCCATCAAGGCTGTTGAATGCGTCCTCATCCCGATCGTCGTGCCGAGGAAAAGCAAGCCCAACCTCGGTGACGTGATCGGTCAATTGCGTGGCCAACCCCACCTATGGAAACTAGGCATTCGCGGGCAAAATCGAGACCACAGCGTTGAGCCCCTTGTTGCTGCGCTCACCTTGCTATGGCCGGACCCAAACCGACACGGTTCTCCCAGACCCGAGGCGCCGGCAACCCCTGAGGAGGAACGGGCCTTGGTCAATCTGGCTGTCGCGATCGTGCAATGGGCGAAGGACGGGCTAATCGCAAGGCGGTAGCGCGAGGCCGACGCGGACCCGAGCTGAGTGACTAACTGAGTGACAATCGCCAGAAATCCCGACGGACGACCGTGGATGTCTGCGGAGTGAAACCGCGGCTCAACGCGAGTATCGCGCAGGGTGAACCGCCATGGTCGGTTGCCTGGGGGTCAAGGGGTCGCCCCTCCCGCTCGCCGCTACCTGGGACGAGTGGTATGTGCATCATCGCCCGTAGGAACTGCGAAACTCATATCAGGCATCGACATCAACTCCGAATACGGAACCTTCTCGAGCTGCTCCGCAATACGGTCGGCGAGGGCATCGAACTGGTCTGAAACCCAAGTCAGCGCCGTCTCAATCAGTAGACCAATATTGGTTACATCCGAGTCGCCTCCGATAAGCCCAACCATACTTAGGCATACGACTTTCTGAACTTGCGGCTTTGTGGCCGGAGGAGCCACAACGACTCCTGCTTGAGCTTGTGAAAAAGGGTTCTCGTCGTGAATGAAATGCTTATTTCGCATGGCAAGATAGTGATTCGCTACGTCTCGCTGTACTCCCGCTGAGTAAATCCTTTGGAGAGACAATGAAAAGCGCGATCGGGAGTTGCCGAAGCATTTAGCCCAGGTGGTGACCGAGGATCGAAGCAAAGATTGCTTAATTACCTCAGGTTGGTCTGGGCTGTTCCGAAGTGTGATGGCACACTGGTGAGCAAATTCTAGATCTTGGCGATGAAGCGCAAGGTGCGCTAAGCGGCGGGCCTCCCTGTCAGATAAAACAGCCAACTTCACGGCGTCCGGGAAGCCCTCGACGTGGAGCCGTCCGCTGTTCATCGAGATCTGAAGGTCTTCCATTCTGGAAGCCTAACGCTCGGCTGAGTGACTATCGTTGCCGACGGGCAGCGCAGCCTGGGGCTTCCTGCGAGATCGGTGCCCGGCGTGAACGGGGGGCCGGCAGCGGCAAGCCGGGTTGAACGCGCGGCCAGCATGTGAGTGACTAACTGAGTGACGACCGGAACGTCTAAAGGGGGACGTCCATGGAAGCTGATGGACTGTCCCAGCAGCTCAGCGGCTATGTCGTTGCTGCATGGGCGACCATGATCGTTCCTTGACACGGAAGCAGTCAGAGGGCCCAGGTAGAGTCATCCCATAGAGCTTCAAGGTCGGCTTCTAGATGCACAACGCTCACCGACTCAACCGTTGCGGTAGCAAACTCGATCAACTTAGCGTCGCGACGGCCGGGCATGTCCCAGTACCGAAAGATCGCTTGTCCTGCTTCCTTGGCCTCCATCAGCCGCTCGGCGATGAAGTCAGGTTGATGTGCAACATAGTGCTCCGTCACGGCGCCACCGAAGCGTCGGACGCGAAGGAAACCGTTGACGGCCCTATAGTTCGGCTCGACGACTGGGCCTGTGTTCGGGGAGCCTGTCGAAATCTGGTGTGCGGGGTCGATCGGCATCTCAGATTCGGGAAGGTCGAGGTCGTCAGCCACCTTGGTTGGGGCTCCTGTGAGCAATAAGCAGCTCACTACAAGTTCTGACCACGCTCGAGCGCCAGACCGCTTCACGTCCACAGGGTACGACTCCAAGGCGACTCCTGGATCGGTTGGAGGCTGGTTCACTACAGCACTACCGCTGGCGTGCCAGTTCCGTGCCAGACAGATCGGTCATCACCGGGGAGTAGCGGGGAACCACGAGGGATCGACGCACGTTTGCCCTGGTAGACGGATCGCAGCTCGGCGATCATGGTCGAATACCGTCCTGGCAGTGTGGGGGTCAGGGGTTCGAGTCCCCTCAGCTCCACCCTTGAGCAACGCCCGGACCGACGTCCGGGCGTTTTTGTTTGCGCCCTGGCGCCTTTCACCGCCGGCGATGGCGAAATTATCTTGAAGGCGGACCTCCCCACACCAGCAGGGAAGGGTGAACAATCCGACTGCGAGGCGCCCGGGTCTGATCGGGTGGGGCCCACCGGTTCGGCCTCGCGTGGAGGTGGTCCGGGTGCGTGTGCTCGTGACGGGCGGCACTGGCTTCGTGGGGTCCCATACGGTCGCCGCGCTGGTTGGCGGGGGGCATGAGGTCCGGTTGCTGGTCCGGTCGCCGGATCGGATCGCGCCGGCGTTGCGGCCGGTGGGGATCGCCGAGCCGGTCGATCACGTGGTCGGGGACGTCACCGACCGGGGCTGTGTCGAGCGGGCGCTGGACGGCTGCGACGCGGTCCTGCACGCGGCGGCCGTGTACAGCCTGGACTCCCGGGCGTACGCGAAGATCAAGGAGACCAACGTCCGCGGTGCCGAGACCGTGTTGACCGCCGCCGTCCAGCATGGCTGTGACCCGGTGGTTCATGTCTCCAGTTTCGTTGCGCTGATCCAACGGGGGGCAACGGTCACCGCCGGCTCGCCGTTGTCGACCGCGCGGGGAGTCTATGTACGGTCGAAGGCGGAATCCGAGGCGGTGGCCCGCCGGTTGCAGGACGATGGCGCGCCCATAGTGATCGTGTATCCGGGTGGCGTGCTCGGCCCGTACGATCCGCATCTGGGTGATCAAGTGCAGCGCCTGCGGAACGTTGTGCGGGGGCGCTACCCGTCATGGCCCAGCGGCGGCTACCACCAGGTGGACGTACGGGATGTGGCGAAGCTTCACGCTGCGGTGATGACGCCGGGTGCCGGACCGCGGCGATACGTTGTGCCCGGCCATCACGTCACCGGCGAAACCATGTTCACCACGCTGCGGGCAGTGACCGGACGCCGGCTGCCGCATGTCATCTCGCCGGCGAGAATGATGCTTCCGTTCACCGCGATGGCGACTGCCGCCCAACGTGTGCTGCCGGTGCATCTGCCCGCCGAGTACGAGGGCGTTCTCCTTCATGCCTACGACACCCGGTTCGACGACTCGCCGGCCCGCGAGGAACTGGGCGTCCATCCGCGCCCGCTGGTGGATACGTACCGCGACACGGTGCGGTGGCTGTACGACACCGGCCGGCTGACCGCCCGCCAGGCCGGCGCCGTCCATTAGTGCTGCCGCCGCATGCCGGTACCTTCCCGCTCGCATGAGGTTCTCCACAGCCTGACCATCGCCGCATCTACCGCTCACTGCGTCGGCATCTCCTTCGCCCTGCGCGCCGTCACCGCCTGACCCGGACCGGCCTCCCTCCGGGGCACATGACTCCGTCGCCGGCACGTGGCCGGGAGCTCAGGATGCGATGAGGCGGCGCTGGTCGGATGCGGCCAGGCGGCGCAGGAAGTCCGGCGAGGCACCTACGATTTCTGCGGCGCGACCCATTGTGTAGGCCGGGTAGTCGTCGTCGAGCATGTCGTCGGGTTGGGCCATGCATACCTCTCCATGACGAGGGCCCCGGCGCGGAAGCGCCGGGGCCCAGGGTTACGGGTGATACACCATCTACCGACAGGTTCGTCGGTTTGTCGTTTCCACACCTCGCCGCATTCAGCGGCTTGCGGTGCGAGGATCGCATCAGCGTGACCGGAGAGCACCTCACGATCGATGGCCCTGCGGTGTCCGCCTCAGAACTGAGAACTACGTTCCGACGGCGGGCGATCCAACGGTGTTCTTCCCTCCCTTTCCTCTGCTGCATTACTGATGGTGCGGTCGTGCTACCCCGCCGGTGGAGGAGCCCCACGCAAACTTCATGGCCCCGCACACGTGCGGCGGATCTTTCCTGCATCAGGCTGAGCCCCGAAAACGCATCGGCCCTGCCTGCGGTTGCCCTGACCTGGAACTACGTCAAGGTCTTGTCGTGCACTTGCCTTGCCTTGCCACGTGCGGCGATGTCTTCACCGCACCTGCCGAGCGAGCCACGAAACGTTCCGGGCCCTGCTTGACGCTCGGTCTGATTCGTCTGCGTCTTCCAACGATCTCTGCTGTCAACGGAAGGAACGTTACCCGCGCCCGGCGAGAAAGTCTAGGCGCGGAGGCATAGATTTTTCGGGGCAGAGTTCGGAGGTTCCGGGAGGCGGCGACGTTCAGGTGGAGAAGCCCGCGCGCTCGCCGACTACGGCTCGTGGCGGTGCGGCCGGCTCACGCCGGCACCGGAGCGCGAGGTTCTGCGCGGGCCCTCAGAATGGTGCGGGGCCGCGACCTGCCAAGGACACCAGCAGCTGCGTGGCGAGGAGCTTGCGCATGCCCGTGACGTCAACTGTCCCCACCCGGTCGTAGGGCAGTTCCAACTGAAGCCCTTCGCCGGCGTCGCGAAGCTCCGTCGTGATCTCGTCGGGACGGAACGTGCCGCCCCAGCCGTTGATCCCTCCGCGCTGGTTGGTGCTGAGCGAGGCCATACCGGAGATGCATGCGCCGTCGACCAGGGTCAGCTTCGCGGGGCCTGAATAGGTTGTCGTCATCGTTGCTTCCTTCAGGATGTCGCGCGGCGTGCCCGAGCGGCCCAGGGCCGAAGACGCCGGCGTGATGGTGAGACGGAGCCCTGTGGGGGGACGGCGCTCATTCTCGCCGATCAGCTCCGAGCGAGGCGCGCGGTAAACGCCGAACGGCGGCCCGCTGAACCAGTCGGGCCGCCGTTCGCAGTGCGTGGATCAGAGCGGGCGGATGTTCTCCGCCTGCGGGCCCTTCTGGCCCTGGGTGATGTCGAACTCCACCTTCTGGTTCTCGTCGAGGCTGCGGTAGCCGCTCGTCGCGATCGCGGAGAAGTGGGCGAAGACGTCGGCGCCGCCGTCGTCCGGGCTGATGAAGCCGAAGCCCTTGTCGGCGTTGAACCACTTCACGGTGCCTGTAGTCATGTCTGCTCCTTCGCAGGCTGGTCGGGAACGCACTGTGCGAACCCTTGCGCCGCCGCGTTGATAACCCGCGTCGAAACGACACGAAAAACGAAAAGCGCCTGGGCGGGTTTCGAATAACCCACCAGGCGCCATAAAACGTCTACGGAAATCAAAACTGCAACGGGACCAACTTAGCACGTGCGCTGCGGGCCGGGTCTGCGGAGGCCAGTGGGGCAGATCACTCTTCCTGAGGCCGGAACGCGCAACTGCTGGTTGCGCATCGCGGGATGGCGTCGTACGGTGACACGCAACCGATGGTTGCAGGAGGGTGTCATGGAGTTCAGGTCCATCGAGCGCGAGATCTACGTCGAGGCCGCGCCGGAGATCGTTTTCGAGGTGGTCAGCAGCCCCGACCATCTCAAGCAGTGGTGGCCGGACGACGCCCGGTACGACGCCGTCCCGGGCTCGACCGGGGAGATCGTCTTCGGGGACTGCAACGCCGGCGGCAAGGTTGTCGCGTTCACCGTGGTGGACGTACGGCCCCCGACGCTGTTCTCGTTCCGGTGGACGCAGCCCGCCGGCGAGGTCGCCGCCTCCGGCAACTCGTTGCTGGTCACCTTCGATCTCACGCCGTCGGGTGACGGCACGGTGCTGAAGATGACCGAGACCGGCTTCCGGGAGATGGGCTGGGAGGCCGCCGTCCTCGAGGAGACGTACCGGGACCACGTCAGCGGGTGGGGGCACTTCCTGCCGCGGCTCGTGGTGTACGTGTCGAGCCTGCGGGTGCGGCCGTGACCGCCGTCGCCGAGGTGGACGACGACCTGTGGTCGGCGATCGGGGATCCGACGCGCCGGCGGATGCTCGACCTGTTGCTGGTCGACGGGGTCGGGACCGCGACCTCGCTGAGCCGGCAGATGCCCGTCACGCGGCAGGCGGTCGCCAAGCATCTCGGCGTTCTGGACCGGGCCGGGCTGGTCCGGGGGACGCCGGACGGGCGGGAGCGGCGGTACCGGGTCGATGACGTGCAGCTGGCGCGGGCGGTGGCCCAGCTTGCCTCCGTCGGGTCGGCGTGGGACGCGCGGTTGCAGCGGATCAAGCGGATCGCCGAGGCGATCCAGCGTCAACAGCAGGACTGACGAGAGCGAGGGACCGAGATGGTCGACATTCTGCATCGCGTCGGGGTCTCCACCCCGACGCCGGAGAAGGTGTACGCCGCCCTGACGACGGTCGACGGCCTCCGGGGGTGGTGGACGGACGACACGAAGGAGAGCGAGGGTGTCCTGCAGTTCCGCTTCCCGCCCGGCGGCTTCGACATGGAGGTCGTCGAGACGAAGCCGGACGAGCAGGTGACGTGGCGGGTGGTCGACGGGCCCGAGGAGTGGGTCGGTACCACGATCGACTGGCGGCTGCGCCAGGACGGCGACTACACGATCGTGCTGTTCAAGCATGAGGGCTGGCGGGAGCCGGTGGAGTTCATGCACCACTGCAGCACGAAGTGGGGCACGTACCTGATGAGCCTGAAGTCGCTGGTGGAGACCGGTATGGGCGCTCCCTCGCCGCGGGACGTCCGGGTCGACGACTGGGACTGAGCCGGCGGTCAGGGGTGGCGGTGGAGGCGGCGCAGCGCGAGAGCCAGCTGGAGCCGGAGCCGGCCGTGCGGGTCGCGTACGGTCCAGCCCAGCAGGTGTTCCGCGTGCGCGATGCGGTCCTGCAGCGTCGAGTGGTGGACGTGCAGGGCCGACGCCGCCGCGCGGAGGCTGATCGCGTCCGCCACCGCCTGCAGGGTCGCCGGCATCCAGGGCGCCGCCGCGGCCGTGCGGTCGAGGGCACGGACGTCCGGCAGCGACGACTGGTCGCCGAGGTCCGCGAGCAGCGCCAGCGCGCCCAGGTCGGCGTGGTGGACGACCGTCGGCCCCGGATCCTCGTCGGTGCCGTCCGCGGCGAAACGCAGGGCGGTTCTGGCCGCCGCCCAGGACGACGGGAGCTCGGGGACCGGGACGGCCGGACCGATCCCCGCCCGGCCCGGGAAGGGCGGTGGCGGGCCGGCGAAGACCTGCGGGCCGGTCTCCAGCGCGACCGCCGTGGCGGTGCCCGCCGGGTCGAGCCCGAGGCGGCGCGCTGCCTGCCGGCGTACGTCCGGAGATGCCGCCGCGTCCACGACCAGCTCGACCGACGCCGGGTCGGGGGCCGGAGCGTGGCCGCGGGTGCGGTCGAGGACCGCCTTCGCCGCGCCCGCCGCACGCTCCAGGATCATCGCGCCGACCGGGCCCGGCGGTCCCGGCTTCTCCAGGGTGAGAATCGCCGGGCCGGCCGCGATCGACAGCCAGGCCGGATCGGGCGGCCCGTCCGCCCAGGCGCTCTCGCCCCGCTGGGTGACGCGGACGCGGACCCGGCGCTGCTCGTCGACGAGCCGGGCCGGGCAGTCCGCCAGCATGGCCGCGCCGCGCACGATCGAGGTGAGGCCCGCCCGGGCCTCGACCAGGTTGTCGAAGTACGCGATCACCCGCAGCGCGGCTCCGGCGTCGGCGTCCAGGGCGGCGAGGCGGACTGCCAGGTCCTTCATGGTGGAAGAGGTTAGGCGTCCAGGAGGCGGCGGAGCCACCGTACGCGGGCGGCCTTCGCCTCCTGTGACAGCGCGGCCTGCGGCACCATGCCGTCGAAGCCGTGGAACGCACCGGGCCACACGTGCAGCTCCGCCACGCCGCCGGCCTGCCAGATGCGGGTCGCGTACGCCACGTCCTCGTCCCGGAACGTCTCCGCCGAGCCCACGTCGATGAACGCCGGGGGCAGGCCGCTGAGGTCCGTGGCGCGGGCGGGGGCCGCGTACGGCGACACGTCCGGCCCGCCGCGCGCGTCGCCGAGCAGGGCCGTCCAGCCGGTGTCGTTGGCCGTACGGTCCCAGACGCCGAGCCCCGCCATCTGGATCGCCGACGGGGTGTCGTTGCGGTCGTCGAGCATCGGGCAGATGAGCACCTGACCCCGGAGCGCCGGACCGCCCCGGTCCCGGGCCATCAGGGCGAGCGCGGCCGCCAGCCCGCCGCCGGCGCTCCCGCCCGCCACCAGCAGCCGGTCCGGGTCGAAGCCGAGCTCGTCGGCGTGCCCGGCGGTCCACAGCAGGCCCGCATAGCAGTCGTGGACCGGCCCGGGGTGCGGCGTCTCGGGGGCCAGCCGGTATTCGACCGAGACCACGACCAGGTCGAACTCCTCGGCCCAGTCGAGCATGTCGGGGACGCCGGTCCGGTTGTCGCCGATGATCATGCCGCCGCCGTGCGTGTGGTAGACGCAGCCGAGCACCCCCTTCGGGGCGGTCGGGCGGCAGATGAGCAGGCTGATGTCCGGGTCGCCGTCGAGGCCGGGCACGAGTCGTTCCTCGACCGTGAACCTGCCGTCGCGGCGCAGCTCCTCCTCGGTGGCGCGGACCATCGGGCTGTCCGCGCGCAGGGCGGGGATCAGGTCCGCGGTCAGCGGGGGTGGGTTCGTCTCCGCAACGGCGGCGAGCGCGGCGCCCAGCTCGGGGTCGAACGGCGGCGGTGTGGCCGCCACGGACAGCGTCATGCGGGCCTCCTCGGGGGTTCGGCCGGTCCCGGCCGGGTGATCGCTGTGATCAGGATGGTCCGGCCGGCGGCGGCCGATCCAGCGCCAGGCGGCGGACGTTACCCGCCACGTGGCGGTTCTGCCGGTGGCAGAAACGGGCCGGGCAGGGCGGCGGCCGGGCGGGCAGGCAGCCATCATCGGGGGCATGGCCCAGTTCTCGCTGCAGGTTCAACCCACCGACGCCGCCGAGTGGATCGACACCGCCCGCCGCGCCGAGGCGGCCGGCTTCGACACGCTGACCGCCGCCGACCATCCCGGCTCGTGCGCCGCTCCGTTCGTGGCGCTGGCGGCCGCCGCCGCGGTCACCTCCCGGATCAAGCTGGGGTCGTACGTGGTGAACGCCGGCGTGCGGGAGCCGATGCTGCTCGCCACCGACGCCGCCACCCTCGACGTGGTGTCCGGCGGGCGCGCGGTGCTGGGCATCGGCGCCGGTCACACGCCCGTCGAGTGGGAGGCGGTCGGGCGGGTGCGGCCCGGCGTACGGGCCCGGGTCGACCGGTGCATCGCCGTCATGGAGGCCACCCGAAGGCTGCTCGCGGGCGAGAAGGTGACGGTCGACATCCCCGAGCTGACCATGCACAACGCGGTGCTCGACAAGCCGCGGCCCGTGCAGGACCGGATGCCGCTACTGGTGGGTACGGCGAACTCGCGGCTGCTGCGCTGGGCGAGCGAGCACGCCGACATCGTCGGGCTGACCGGCTTCGGGCCGACGAAGTCCGACGGCCACCAGCACCAGGTGCGGTGGCGGCTCGCCGACATCGACGACCAGGTGGCCCTGGCCCGCGCCGGGGGCGAGCCGGTGCTGGAGGCGCTCGTGCAGCAGGTGGAGCTCACCGACGACGTGGACACGGCGCTGGCCGGCACCGCGCGCGACCTCGGCATGAGCGTCGCCGAGCTGCGGGAGGTGCCGTTCCTGCTGGTCGGCTCGGCCGACGAGATCGTCGCGGCGGTGCGCCGGAACCGGGAGCGGTGGGGCATCACGCGGTATGCCGTACGCCGGCCCGCCCTCGAGCTGCTCGGGCCGCTGTTGCCCCGCCTGTCCGAGGTGTGACGCCCTGGAAAGTTTCGCCGGTCTTGTCATAGGCCGGCTTCTATGGGAGAACTGGTTCAAGCTTCAACCACTTTACGGCACCCCCCGTAGACGAGGAGAGACATGAAGCGCATGGTTCCCGTTCTCGCCGCCGCGGCTGTCGCCGCCGGCGCCACGCTCGCCGGCGCCGCCCCGGCCTCCGCGGCCAGCCCCGCGGTCGACTGCGCCAAGGGTGAATACACCCGCGTTCTGCGCAGCTACATCCCCACCAACGTGCAGCGGCCGGCGGTGGACGGCCACAGCTACAACATCGGCGGCGGGCTGACGTACGACTACGAGGTCTGCCTCGACATCCCGGACACCTCGACCTTCACCATCGAGGTGCGGGTCTGGGCCTCGGACGGGTCCACCAGGGTGATCGTGGACGACCGCCCCGGCGACAAGATCGTCCGCTACTCGCTGGCGCCCAACAGCTTCTGGCAGGTCTACGGCACGATGACCGGGCCGGGCAGCACGTACATCTACTACACCTGGAACGAGAAGCAGACCACGTCCTGACCGGCCGGGGGCCCGGGCCGCCCGCTCGTGCGGCGGCCCGGCCGTCACTCCTGGAAGAGCTCCTGCTCCACCTTGGCGCGGTAGTCCACGTAGATCTGCCGGTAGCGGGCCGTCGCGCCCTTGGTGTCGCCGTGTTCGAGCAGCGCCAGCACCTCGTCGTACCCCCTCGTCCAGGGTTCCCAGAGGTCGCTGTCCGCGCCCATCGCCAGGATGCGCAGCGTGCGGGCGACCACCAGGTCGACCATGGACTGCAGCTCCCGGTTGCCGCTGGCCAGGATCACGATCGTGCTGAAGTCCGCGCCGACCGCGCCCGCCGTGAGCAGGTTGCCGGTGCGCAGCGCTTCCACGAACTCCTTCTGCCGCTGGCGCAGGAGGTCGATGTGCGTCTCGGTGAGGTTCTCCACCCCCCACTCGAAACCGGCGCAGGCGAGCACGCTCATGACGTCGATGAGCTCGAGGGCGTTCTTGTGGGTCACCTTGGTGACGTGGCGCGTGCGGTTCGGGGCGATGTCGATCAGCCCCTCCACGGACAGCTGGGCGATCGCCTCGCGCACCGGCGTGATGCTGACCCCGAGGCGCGCTGCGAGCTCCGCGTCCTTGATCAGGGTGCCGGGCGGCAATTCACCGGTGACTATCTCGTTGCGGAGCTGACGCACCACGGCGGCCGTACGGGTCGGCGGAACCGTGTAGGACATACCGGCAGCCTACCCACCGTGACGACGCGGTGGTGACCGTACCCGTGACGGGTTTGGACGGGGCATGCTGAACGGGTGCCGGACGCCGTACCGCTCATCGATCTCGACCTCGCGCCGCCGCACGCGCCGGCCGAGCCGGCACCGCTGCGCCGGCTGCCGGTCCCGGGCCGGATCCCGCGGATCCTGGGCGTGCTGGCCGCCGTCCTGCTGACGATGACCGCCGCGGTGCCGCCGGCGCCGGCCCTGGACCGGGTCCTGTCCGCCGGGGGTACGGCCGCGGCGGCGTTCACGCTCGGGCCCGACGCGTTGTTCACGGCGACCTTCGGTCAGAATCCCGACAGCGAGGCCGGGATCCGGAGGTACGACCTGCCGGGCGGCACCCAGGCGTGGGCGACCGCCGTGCCGCAGAACGTGCAGTCGCTCAGCCTGGAGCCGCAGTCCGGCGTGCTGCTGGCGCGCTCCGGCTCGGACCCGCGGATGGTGTTCCTCGACGCCGCCGACGGGACGGTGCTGTGGCGCCTCGCCGAGGCTGGGACCTCCGCGGTACGGCTGACCGGGGGCAGGGTGCTGTTGCGCAAGGACGTGCCACCCGACCGGATGGAGCTGAAGCTCGCGGACGCGCGTACCGGCACACCACTGTGGACCCGTATGCTGGCCGGCTACTCCGAACTGCGCGACGACACCGTCGGCGCCGGCCCGCCGCGGCGCCTCTACGTCATCGGCTACGACGGTCACGTCACCACGCTGAACCTCGCGGACGGGCGGGTGCTCGGGAGCGGTGACCTGGGCGTACGGCTGCGCGCGGAGTACAACAGCGACACCGACCTGGACTACACGAGCGTGGACGTGTCGGGGGACGAGCTGTACCTGTCGCGCCGGGAAGGTGGGCGGGTGTCGCTGGCCGCGTACCGGTTGCCGGCGTTGAGCCCGAAATGGCAGGTCCGCGGTGGAGCGCTCGGCACGGTGTACGCCTGCGGCCGGATCCTCTGCATGTCGGACGGCCACCGGCTGAACGGCATCGACCCGGACGACGGCTCCCTGCTGTGGACCGCTCCGGCATGGAGCTCGGCCGGCCTGACCCCGGACGGCCGGCTCGTCGCCGCCACGTGGGCCGAGGACCCGGAGACCGCCGAGATCGATCCGGCGTCCGGCGCGGTGCTGCGGCCGCTGGCGCACACCTTCTTCGTCGGCGACGTCGAGTTGCGAGGCGACACGAAGCTCACCGGGCGTACGTGGGTGAGCATCACCGGTGGCGACGGCGCTCCGCACACGGTCGGCTGGCTGGACACGACCGCACCGTACGGGTGTGAGGCGGACGGGCCGTACCTCGCCTGCCCGACCATCGCCGGTCCGACCGGCGTCTGGCGCTTGCCCCTGACGTAACGGGAGGACCTAGCGTCGAGCCATGAGCACGGACGGGACCACATGGGGCGTCGGCGAGCTGGCCGCCGCCACCGGCCTGACCGTGCGCACCCTGCACCACTACGACGAGATCGGCCTGGTACGCCCGTCGCGCCGCAGCTCCGCGGGGCACCGGCGCTACACCGCGGGCGACGTACGGCGGCTGCACCGGGTCCTGGCGCTGCGCGGCTTCGGGTTCGCGCTGGGCGAGATCGGCGCGCTGCTCGACGAGGGGACGGACGGGCCGGACGCCCGCGAGCTCCTGCGTCGCCAGCTCGACCAGGTCGTCGACCGGATCGCGCGGGCGCAGGATCTGCGCAGGCGGATCGAGGCGGTGCTGGGTCGGTTCGAGGCCGCGGGCGGGGCGTCCGCGGCGGTGCTGGTCCGACTGATCGAGGGGATGACCGCGGTGGAACACGCGTACACGCCGGAGGAACTGGAACGGATGGCCGCACAGCGCAGGGAGATGGCCGAGCGGCTCAGCCCGGAGGAGCTCGCCGCGATGGCCGAGCGCCGCCGGGCGGCCTGGGACAGCATGACCCCGGACCAACAGGCCGAGATGCAGCGGAGCCGGCCGCCGCTGCCGCACTGAGGGACCGCCCCGCCTACTTCTCCTTGGTGTTGGTCAGCACCAGCGGCGCGTTGAAGTACGGCGGGGCGTTCCACTTCTGCAGCTCGTCGCCGGTGCAGGGCGCGACCTTCACCTTGGCGGTGCCGTCGCTGTGGGTGTCCGGGGTGGCGACGGTCAGGTCGGTGGGCGTGAGGCAGTAGCCGTTGGTGTCGACGATGCGGTAGCTGGTGACCGGGTTGCCGGTGTCGCCGTACACGACCCATTCCATGTTCTTCTCGGGGATGGGCCCCGAGCCGGCCACCGGGCACGGCTTCATGGTGACGTAGCCGCTGATCGCGTCCGGGGTCCGCAGGCAGTAGCCGGGGTTGCCCGAGCCGGCGGTCCGGATGCGTTCCTTCGTCGCGTTCTTCAGATCGAGCGAGATCGCCGGCAGCGACCACTGCTGATTCCAGGAGACGTTGCCGCTCGGGTCCTGCTTGCAGAACCACACGATCATGTAGCCGGACGTGGCCACGTGGTTGGTGACGTCGAGGCAGCGGCTGAACTGCTTGTAGTTCACCAGCTGGTGGGTCAGCCCGGAGGCCATGCCGGCGCCGACCTTCGCCTCCGGCCGGAACACCTGCTTGTTCGCGGTGCCGCCGCAACCGTCGATGATCAGGACGTCCGGTGCGCCGGCGGTCTTGAGGTTGAGGCAGAACGAGTCCAGGTTCACGCCGTCCGAGGTGCCCTGGAAGTTGCCGCTGTTGTTGAGGCTCCACTGCTGCCGGGCGCTGCGGCCGAGACAGGGCTGGAACGTGACGGGGTCCTTGCTCTTGTGCGGCAGCGGGGCGTCCAGGCACATGCCGTTCGGCGCCACGCCCGTCTCCGAGCCGACCAGCTTGAGGTTGAGGTCCGCGGTGTACGCGAACCGCTGGTCGCTGGTGCCGCCCTTGCACCACTGCATCATCACGGCGGTGCCGGCGGCGGGCGTGGCGTCGGCGCCGCCGTCCATGCACAGCTGCTGCGGGCTGGTCGGTGCGGCGAGCTTGACCGCGCCGCCGGTGATGTTCTCGTTGTTGGTCTTGAAGGTGTAGGTGGCCTCGAGGGTGCGCGTACCGGCGGCGCCCTTGGTGAGCGTCGCGGTGCCCGAGCCGGAGCCGGTCGCGGTGATGACGGCGGTCGTGGGGACGCTGACCGGGGGACAGGGCAGCAGCGCCGGCGTGGGGTCGGTGGCGTCGTCGGGCACGCCGTAGTACGCGACCCGCACGCCGTAGTACAGCAGCGAGTTCTTCGCGTTCAGCATGCCGCCGCTGTCCTGGCTGCCCGTGAACGTGCAGGGCGGCAGGCTCTCCAGGACGCCCTTCATGATCGGGGTGCCGTCGGTGGCCGTACCCGCGGTGCCGGCGGCGCGCAGCTGGCCGAGCGCCACGTCGATGCCGATCTGCGCGGCGTCGAGCGCGACCGTGCGCGAGTCGGCGGTACGGGTCGTGGTGAACTGCCGGACGACGACCGGCACCAGGGTCGCGGTCAGCGACATGGCGACCATGGTGACCAGCAGCGCCATGGGCATCGAGCCCTCGTCGCGCGGCCGCCGGCGGCGGAACGGGTTCCTCACGGCGTCGGCCTCCCTTCGCTGCAGCCGTTGCCGGCGGGCGTGTCCTTGGTGGTGTTGAGCGCGGTGAACGTGGTGTCGATCTGCGCGGTGCCGGCCCCGGACCGGGTGGTCAGCTTGATCCGGAGCCGCTGGAAGACGCTCTGGAAGCCGGTGCCGACGGCGCCGCCGCTGGGCGTGGCGCTCGGGCTCGCGTACGGGGTGGCGCCGTACGCCTGCTTCTCGAAGAACGGCCGCTTGCCCGCCGTCGTGTCGACCTGCGACGCGATGGTCTGCCCCGGCGTACCGGGTGGCGGGGGCGTACCGCGGGTCCAGGTCAGCAGCCGCAGCACACCCTTGTTCTGCGCGCCGGGGATGAGCTGCAGCTGGAAGCACGCCGTCGGGTCGGGCCCGGCGAACTCGACGTACCAGGGGCCGGTGGACGCGGCGTCCTGGTTGCTCGGGTCGGCGATCCACGAGGCGTAGCGCAGCTCCCGGTCGAAGCGCTGGAACGCGCGGCTCAGCTCGTTCTGCGAGTCGCTCAGCGTCTCGGTGGCGTTGACCGTGCGGTAGATCTGCACGATGGCGCCGGTGAAGAGCACCATCACCACGGACATGACCGCGAGGGTCACGAGCAGCTCCGCCAGGGACGCGCCGGCGTCGTCGGTCCTCCGCCGCGTCACGTGACGGTCCAGGTGAACATCAGCTTGGCCACGCTCGCGCTGCTGGTCACGATCAGCGTCACGTTGTAGGTGCCCTTGGCCGTCGGCTTGCCGCTGATCGTGGCGGTCGTCGTGTTGCCGGGGCCGACGGCGCTGCGGGCGATCGTCACGCCCGGCGGCAGGCCGGTCGCGGTCCAGGTGTGCGTGTTCGGGTTGTTGCCGTTCGAGGCGGCGGTGAAGCTGACCGCGGTGTTCAGGACCGTGCTGCGGTCGGGGTTGCCGGTGGGTGACGTGATCGTCAGGTCGCCGCCGGAGCTCGGGGTCACGGTGCAGACCACCGTCATCGTCGCGGTGCCACCGGCGGTGTCGGTCGCCGTGACGGTGACGACGTACCGGGTGCCGTGCACGACCACGCCGCTGACCTCGCCGGTCGACGGGTCCATCGTCAGGCCGTCCGGCAGATTCTGCGCCTGCCACGTGTACGACCCGGTCCCGCCGTACGCGTACGGGGTGAACGTGCCGACGTTGGAGTTGTTCGTCATGCTCTGCGGCCCGGGGTTGTACAGCTGCACCGGGGTCAGCACGCGCCACGAGAACGTGGCCGTGGCGGTGCGCTTCCCGGCGTCGGTCACCGTGATCGTCGTGGTGAGCGTCTGCACGGTGTTCGGCGTGCCGGTGATGAGCCCGGTCGTCGTGTTGTAGCTCAGCCCGGTGGGCAGCCCGGTGATGTTCCACGTCACGGGCGCCTGCCCGCCGGCCAGCACCGGCTGGAAGCTCACCGCGGTGCCGGTCCGGCTCGTCTGGTTGCCCGGGTTGGTGAGCGCCGGAACCGCGAAGACCTTCCAGGTGAAGCTGGAGACGTCGGTGCGCTTGTCCCGGTCGATCACGGTCACCGTGACCGAGGAGGTGCCGGCCGTGGTCGGCGTACCGCTGATCAGGCCGGTCGCGGCGGTCATCGTGAGGCCCGCGGGCAGGCCGGTCGCCGACCAGGTCAGCGGCAGGGTGCCGCCGGCGGAGGCGACCGGCAGGCTGACGGTGTCGCCCACGTAGCTGACCTGGGCGGCCGGGTCGTTGACCGTGGGCGCCGGGCGCTTGGTGTCGAAGACCGGGTCGATGCCGATGCTGGTCATCGTCGAGGTCAGGTACGCGCAGACGTGGTCCACGGTCGTGCAGGCGCGGCTGGTCCACGTGGTGGCTACCACGACGCGGTAGAACGCCGGGCCGGCCGGGGTCACGGTGGCGTCGGCGGGTGCGGTGCACGCCCCGACGACGGACGGGCTGCCGGTGGCGACGGCCTGCCAGCACCGGCCGACGTACCACTGGGTCTGGTAGGTGGTGCCGTTGACGGCGGTGCCGACGGGCTTGGTGGGCAGCGGCGCCAACCGGCCCTCGGTGGAGCCGGCCGGCAGCATCGGGTCCGACGCCGCCCGCATCGTGGCGAGCCGCGACTTCACCACCGCCGGAGCGAGGTTCCACTGCTCCTTGACGGCCTGATCGCCGCGCCCGGTCAGCAGCGACTTCGGGTTCAGTGCCCGGACCCGCTCCAGCCCGTCGGTGGCGAGCTGGATCGCGACCTGCTGGTCCGCCTGCTGGTCGCTGGCGGCGAGCGTACGGACCATGAACGGCACCGAGGCGCCCATCACGGTACCGATGATCGCCATGGCGACCAGGATCTCGACCAGCGAGAAGCCGCCGTCACCCGCGGCGCGCCGGTGGGGCGCGCGGGGTACGGCGACAGCGGCTCGGTCCGTCGGCATGCCCGTCTCTTCGGTCGGCGGGCCCGCGACTTGAGGATTGCCGGGGCCTTACGCCGCCGGGTCCGCCTCCACCAGCAGGTGCCGGGGCACACCGGCCTCGTCGAGGATGCGCTCGACGGCGGCGATGGACAGCCAGTCGAGCACGTCCTCGCCGTGCACGATGCGGTACCAGCGGGTGCGGCCGCGGCGGACCACCTCGACCCGCCAGGCACCGTCCGGGGTCTGCATCGCGCCCTCGACGTCACCCATCAGTTCGTGGTGACCGTGGGTGCTCCGGCGCCGACCGGCGGCGCCACGAACGCCTTGACCGTGAGGTTCAGGCGCAGGTCCTTGGAGTTCTCGCTCTCGCTGTTGGCGAGGGCGGCGGACTCGATCAGCACCGCGCGCTTCTGGGCGCTGCCCTGCAGCTGGCCGAGGAAGTCGTCCAGCTCGCCCGGCTCGCCGTCCGCTGTCAGCTGGATCTCGATGGACCACACGCCGGGCACGGCCTCGTCCTTCGACGGGGTGCCGACGGTCAGGCCGCTGACGTCGACGCCGACATCGGAGCCCGACGCCTGCAGTTGCCGCAGGAACGCGGGAACCCCGGAATCGGTCGGCAGCGCGTCGCGGTAGGCGTCCCGCGCGGCGGTGAGCTGCTTCTCGTTCTTCCGGTCCGCCTCGAGCTTGGCGATCTGCTTGCGCAGGCCCACCATCTGCAGCTGCGCGGTGCCGGTCTGGTCGTGCAGGGCGTCGGTGTCGGTGGACATCGTGCTGACCACCCCGAAGTACGTCCCGGCGACGAGCAGGACGACGACCAGGAAGCCGGCGGCCAGCCACAGCCGGTTGCCGTATCGGCTAGCCATCATTTGCCTCCGCTGGGCTTGCAGGGCTCCCCGAAGCGGCCGCAGAGGGCCTTCTGGGTGATGTCGACGGTGAGGCTGAACGTGACGTTGCCCTCCTCCGTCGCCGCGACGTTGGTCACGTACGGGTTGGCGAGCGTCGGCTTCTGGGCGAGCAGGTCCACGTACGCCGCGACGGCCTTCTTGTCGGGGCCGGTGCCGGTGACGACGATCTGCCCGATCGAGCCCGACTTGCTGGTGCTGGGCAGGGCGCCGGTGGCCTCCGCGGCGTCACTGGCGGTGGTCAGCTTGCCGTTGACGCCGGTGACCGTGATCTTCTCCGGCTCCCCGGTGGTACGCAGCAGCGTGAGCAGCGTGCCCCAGTCGAGGTCCTTGGCCATGACGGACTTGAGTTGCTTCCTGAGCAGCTCGGTGTCGGAGCGCACCTTGACCACGTCGGCGTACTTGCGCTGGTCGCGTTGCAGGGCGAGCACCTGGGTGGTGGCCTCGGTCAGCTCCCGGTCGGCCTGCTGCTTACGGTTGTTGGCGTACGCGACCCAGCCACCGCAGGCGGCGGCCACGAGCAGCACGAAGACGATCACCCAGATCCGGATCCGGCCGATCTGGCGGGCCCGGACGACCTCCTCGGGCAGCAGGTTCGCCGAGATCGTCAGCAGCCGGGTGGCCCGCTGGGGGGACGCCGCCGGGTCGACCGGCAGGAGGGTGGTGGCCATCAGGCTGCCGCTCCCAGGGTGAGGCCGATCGACACCGCCGCCGACGGCAGGAAACTGTCGAAGCCGCGCTGCCGGGCCTTGCGGGTGTCGCGGAGGCGGCCGGCGTTGTCGGCGTACATGACCGAGACGCCGAGCTGCCGCTGCACGTGCTCGGCGAGGCCGGGCATGAGCGCGCTGCCGCCGCAGAGCGACACCCGGGTCACCTGCTTCTGCCGCTCGCCGGAGGCGAGGTAGGTGAACGAGCTGCGCAGCTCGCTGATGAGCGGGCGGACCGCGTCGGCCGCCGCGGTCGCGGTGTCCGGGCGGCCGTCGCCGTGCAGCCCGAAGCGGCACTTGAGCGCCTCCGCCTCGGCCGGCGGGATGCCCAGCCGGGTGGCGATGCTCTCGGTGATCTCCACCCCGCCCCGCGGCACGGTACGCACGATCAACGGTTCGCCGTCGGCGTGCACGACCACGCTGGTGACCTCCGCGCCGATGTCGACGATGGCCTCGACCTGGGCGTCCAGCCGGGAGGCGGCGCGCAGCAGGGCGAACGAGGCCAGGTCGACGTTGACGACGTGCAGGCCGGCCTTCTCGACCGCCTGGACCAGCTCCATCACCGCGTCCTTGGGGATCGCGATGAGCAGGCCCCGGAC
The DNA here is from genome assembly GCF_016464385.1 of Nucisporomicrobium flavum. Lineage (GTDB taxonomy): Bacteria > Actinomycetota > Actinomycetes > Mycobacteriales > Micromonosporaceae > Actinoplanes > Actinoplanes flavus_A. The sequence goes on from NZ_JADMLH010000020.1 coordinate 108,683, forward strand.
GGTCGGGTCGGTGCCCGGCTCCTCGAGCGGGCGGAAGTCCAGCAGCGAACGCTCCACGGCCAGCGGCAGCATGTCGCGGACCTGGAAGGGCAGCGACCTGCGCATCTCCTTGGCCGGCAGGTTCGACACCGACATCTCGCGGACGACCAGCTGCGGGTTCGTCACGCCGAGCATGACCTTCTTGGTGGTGAACTTGCAGGCCGCCCAGAGCTGCTTGAGCGCCGAGGTGAGCGCGACCGGCTCGGCGAGGATCCCGGCCTGCACCGTTCCCTGCGGGAGCGGCACCTGGCCGAAGTTGGTGAGGGTGAAGTCGTCCTTGGCCCGGCGTACCTCCACGGCACGGACGGACGACGAGCCGATGTCCAGCCCGATCGGATTGACGCCAGCCATCGGTTCCTTCCTCTCTCGGTGGTAGCGGTCGGTGCGGTCAGACGGTCGGGAAGAGCAGGGAGACGTACCAGTCGCTGATGGGCGCCGCGGCGAAGACCGCCAGGAACGAGCCCGCCAGCATGTAGGGCCCGAACGGGATGCGGCTGCCCCGCCCGGCCGCCTTGACCAGCATCAGCACGGCGGCGACGAGGCCGCCGAGGAAGAAGCCCGCGAACGCACCGACGGCGACCGAGCTCCAGCCGAGCCAGCCCAGGTACAGGCCGAGCAGCGGGGCGAGCTTGACGTCGCCGCCGCCCATGCCCCGGGGTACGAGCGCGAGCCCGCGGTAGAAGACGTAGAGGCAGGCGGCGGCCAGGAGCGCGCGGAGCGCGGCGTCCCAGCTGTGCCCGGCGATGACGGCCGGCAGGAACAGCAGTGCTGCGACACCGTACGACGGCAGGACGATCTGGTCGGGCAGGCGCAGCACGTCCAGGTCGATCGCGGCGAGGGCGATGGCCACCGCGGCCAGGTACAGGTACGCGGGCAGCTCCCACGACCAGCCGAACCGGGCGGCGACGGCCACGAACAGCGCGGCGGTGCCGGCCTCGACGAGCGGGTACCGGGCGCTGATCGGGGCCCTGCAGTCGGCGCACCGGCCGCGCAGCAGCAGCCAGCCGGCGACGGGGACGTTGTGCCGATTGCGGACCTCGTTCCCGCAGGACGGGCAGTGCGAGCCGGGCCGTACGAGCGACTCGCCCCGCGGCACCCGGTGAATCACGACGTTGAGGAACGAGCCGACGGCGAGACCGAGCAGGGCGACGACGCCCAGCAGCAGTGGCTGTGGCATGTGCCGTCCCTCCTCGGTCTCGTCGCGGACGTGGCGGGTGGCGCCGCCGCCGCGGCGCCACCCGGGGTGGTGGTGATCAGGAACCGGTGCAGGTGTCCATCGAGAAGGTCGTGTAGACCTTGCCGGACACCGAGCCGCCGGCGGCGCTGTCGTAGACGTAGTACTTCTTGCTGGTGCCGCCGGTGTTGTAGGCGCAGATCTTGTAGGTGGCCGCCGCGGCCGTCGACGTCAGCGTCATGACGGTCTTGTCGGACAGCGTGATCTGCTGGCCGCCGATGGCGACCGGCGAGTCGGTCGACTGCTTGCTGACGAAGCCGGCCGGGTACGTGTTGCCGTTGTCGGTGTAGAACTGCTCGACGGCGCTGATGGCGCCGCGGACGTCGGACTGGGCCGACTTGTCCGCCGCGCCCTGCCGGTAGTTCAGGTAGACCGGCACGGCGATGGCGACCAGCACGCCGATGATGACCACGACGACGAGGAGCTCGATGAGGGTGAAGCCCTCGTCGTTCTTCTTCGCACGCAGCCGGCTGATGATGTCCTGCATTGGGGGTGTCTCCTTCGGTGGCGTCAGGGTGGGGCGGGGATGGTGTTGTCCGGGCTCGGGCGCCCGACGTCGACCGGGAGACCGGTCGCCTTGCTCCAGGGCGTCAGTTGCTCTGGATGTTCTGGTAGATGGTGAACATCGGTAGGTACAGACAGATCACCATTCCACCGACCACGGCACCCATGACGAGGACCATGATCGGTTCGATCGAGGCGGTCAGGGACTCGGCGGCGCTGTCGACTTCCCTGTCGTAGAAATCGGCAACTTTGTCGAGCATCTGACTGATCTGACCGCTTTCTTCGCCGACTTCGATCATCTGCGTGACCATCTCGGGGAAGATCTTGTGGTGGCGCATGGCCGAGGACATCGGCTGGCCGTCGCGGACGGCGGACTGCACGTCGCGCATGGCGATGTTGATGACCTCGTTGCCGGTGGTCTCGCCGACGACCGCCAGGGCCTGCATGACGGGTACGCCGACGTTCAGCAGCAGGCCCAGGTTGCGGGAGAAGCGGCTCATCGCGAGCTTGCGGAACAGCGGCCCGAACACCGGCATGCCCAGCTTCACCTTGTCGACCGCGAGCCGGAACGATTCGCTGGCCCGCATCTGGCGCTTGTACGCCACCGTCCCGCCGATCAGCAGCGCCAGCGTCAGCGGGCCGATCCAGTACATGTTGTGGCTGGTGTCGACGAGGAACTGGGTGATGCCCGGCAGCTCGCCGCCCAGGTTCTTGAACATGTTCTCGAAGATCGGGACGATGAACTTCAGCACCGCCGCGATCAGCACGAACGTGAAGCCGAGCACGATCGCCGGGTACGTCAGCGCGCCCTTGATCTTGCCGCGGAGCGCGGTGTCCTTCTCCATGCTGTCGGCGATCTGCTCGAGCGCACGGTCGATCATGCCGCCCGCCTCGCCGGCGCGGACCATCGCGATCATGAGCCGGGGGAAGATCCGGTCGTGCTTGGCCATCGCCGCGGACAGCGACACGCCGCCGGAGACGTCCGTACGGACCTCGCCGAGAGCCTTCTTGAGCGACAGCGCGGTGGTCTGCTCCTCGAGGATGGCCAGCGAACGCAGCAGCGACATGCCCGAGGCGGTCATCGTGGCGAACTGCCGGGAGAAGACCGCCAGATCCTTGAGCTTGGTGCGGTTGCCCAGCCCAGGGATCTTGATGTCCATGTTCAGGCCCTGGCCGGCGGCGACGAGCTCGAGCGGCACCTCGCCGCGCTGGCGCAGCACGTGCGTGGCCGCGGCCTCGTTCGGTGCCTCGACCGTGCCCTTCGTCTTGCGGCCCGTGGCGTCGATGCTGTTGTAGTGGAAGACCTTGGTGGCCGGCATGTCACACCCGTCCGATCAGGCGCTTGAGTTCGTCCGAGGAATGGCAGATCTCCATCGCCGACTGGATCGTCACGACACCCTCGCGGACCCGCTCGGCCAGGTGCTGATCGAAGGCGAGCATCCCCTCGCTGCCGCCGGCCTGCATGAACGACGGGATCTGGTGGGACTTGCCCTCGCGGATGAGGCTGCGGATGGCCGGCGTGGCGGTGAGGATCTCGCAGACCACCGCCCGGCCCTTGTTGTCGGCACGCGGCGCGAGCGCCTGGGTGACGACGCCCTGCAGGCTGGCCGCGAGCTGGGCGCGGATCTGCAGCTGCTGGTGCGGCGGGAAGATGTCGATGACGCGGTCGATGGTCTGCGTGGCGCTCTGCGTGTGCAGGGTCGCCAGCACCAGGTGGCCCGTCTCCGCGGCGGTCAGCGCCGTCGCGGTGGTCTCCAGGTCGCGCAGCTCGCCGACGAGGATGATGTCGGGGTCCTGCCGCAGCGCGTGCTTGAGCGCCTGCGCGAAGTTCTCGGTGTCCGAGCCGACCTCGCGCTGGTTCACCACGCTGCGCTTGTGCGGGTGCAGGAACTCGATCGGGTCCTCGATCGTGATGATGTGCGCGGCGCGGCTGCGGTTGGCCAGGTCCAGCACTGAGGCGAGCGTCGTGGTCTTGCCGGAGCCCGTCGGGCCCGTGACCAGCACCAGGCCGCGCGGCAGGTGGGCGAAGCGGGACACCGACTCGGGCATTCCCAGCTCGTCCAGCGGTTTGATCTTGTGCGGGATGGCCCGGAAGACCGCGCCGCACGAGTTGCGCTGGATGTAGAGGTTCCCGCGGAACCGGGAGACGCCCACGATGCTGTGCGCGAAGTCCATCTCCTGCACGCGCTGGAACTGCTCCCACTGCGTGGCGGAGACGGCGGCCCGGGCCAGCAGCGCGGTGTCGGCGGAGTTCAGCTTGCCGTACCCGGGCAGCGGGCGCAGGCCTCCGTCGACCCGGATCATGGGCGGCGCCCCGACCGTCAGGTGCAGGTCGGAACCGCGGGCCTCGACGAGGGTGATGAGCATCTGGTCGAGCACGGCCAGGTCGTCCGCGACCGGGCCCTCCGGCGGCGCCGCCTGGTGCGGTACTTCGTGATCGAGCGTGTACATCCGCTGCACCCGGCAATCTGCTGGTGAACCTCTGACGCCTCACCATTCGGCACGGCCGCGGGCGGCTTTAGGACCTGTGCCCCAGGCCTGCGGTGCTCAGATGGCGACGCGGGAGACCTCGGTCAGCGACGTCAGCCCGCCGGCCGCCTTGGCCAGGCCGTCCGAGCGCAGGTCGTACATGCCCTGCTCCAGGGCGACCTCGCGGATCTCGTTGGAGGAGGCGCGGCGGATCGTCAGCGACTCGATCTCGGCCGAGATCGGCATGACCTCGTGCAGGGCGATCCGGCCGCGGTAGCCGGTGTTGGCGCAGTCGCGGCACCCCACCGGCCGGTACAGCGCCTCCGGGATCTTGAGGTCGTGTATCGGCCACCGGGCGCCCTCCAGCTCCTCGTCCGTCGGCACGTACGCCTCCTTGCACCAGTCGCACAGCCGCCGGGCGAGCCGCTGCGCGAGCACGCAGTCCAGCGACGAGCCGACGAGGAACGGCTCGATCCCCATCTCGGTGAGGCGGGTGACCGCGCCGGGAGCGTCGTTGGTGTGCAGCGTGGAGAGCACGAGGTGGCCGGTGAGCGACGCCTCGACGGCGATCTGGGCGGTGTGCCCGTCCCGGATCTCACCGATGAGCACGACGTCGGGGTCCGAGCGGAGGATCGCCGGGAGCACCGCGGCGAACGTCAGGCCGGCCTTCGCGTTGACCTGTACCTGGTTGATGCCGGGCATGCGGAACTCGACCGGGTCCTCCACGGTGATGACGTTCACCTCGGGCCGGCTGATCCGGCCCAGGGTCGCGTACAGGGTGGTGGACTTGCCGGAACCGGTCGGGCCGGTGACCAGGACCATCCCGTGCGGCTTGGTGAACGACTCGGCGAAGCGGTTGAGGTTGTGCTCGGTGAAGCCGAGCTTGCCCATGTCGAGGTCGATGCCGCCGGTGTCGAGCACCCGCAGGACGATCTTCTCGCCCCAGACCGTCGGCAGCGTCGCCGCGCGCAGGTCGACCTTGCGGTCGCGGATCACCACGGTGATACGGCCGTTCTGCGGCACCCGCTTCTCGGTGATGTCGATGCCCGACATGATCTTCAGGCGCGAGGTCAGCGCCGACATCACGCCGCGGGGCACGGTGTCCAGCTCGTGCAGGACGCCGTCGATGCGGTAGCGCACCCGCATCTCGTCCTCGGTGGGCTCCAGGTGCAGGTCGGAGGCGCGGTTCTGGACGGCCTGCTCGATCAGGTTGTTGACGTAGCGCACGATCGGCGCGTCGTCGGCGCTGTTCACCTGCGCGGTCATGCCGGCCTGGTCGTCGAGCGAGGTGTCGGCGAGATCGCCCAGGTCGCTGGCCTCGCGTTGCAGCCGCTCGATGATCCGGCGGACCTCGCTGCGGGCCACAACGACCGGGCGTACGGTCATGCCGGTCGCGGCCCGCACGTCGTCGAGGGCCACCACGTCGCCGGGGTCGGTGACGCCGACGGTCAGTTCGCCGTCGGAGAGCGCCAGGCCGAGGACGCGGTGGCGGAGGACGACCGAGAGCGGGATGCGCCGCAGCGCGGTGGGGTCGAGGGGGTAGCCGACCAGGTCGACGGTGTTCATGCCGAAGGCGTACGCGGCCGCCTCGGTCAGCTGCTCCTCGGTGACGATCCGCTCGCTGATCAGGACGGCACGGACCGACCGGCCGGTGCGCTGGGCCTCGTCGGCGGCAGCGTCCACCACGTCCTCGTCGATGCCCATCTGTTTGAGGGCGTCGAGCAGCGGGCGGAAGGTCTGATCCATGACATCCTCACCAGACGGTGCTTGGGGGTTACAGCAGTCCCATCGGCCAATTCCGCCGCCGGCTGAGGGGGAGCCCCGCCCGTTCCCGATGCCCGGTTGCCGCCCCTACGTTCCGTTCGTCCGGTTGGTGCGGGAGGAGCATTGCAGAACGCTAAAGCGCGCCTGTAGACCAGATTAACGGGCTTCTCCGCAAGCTTGTGTCCGCATTGAGCCTCGGCAATAGTTGTGTCGCTCAAGCGAACGGGGGAGCGGAAAAACATGATTTCTTCGCGGGTGCGGTATGGCTGACGGCGCGCTGCGTGTCGCCGAACCGTCGTTATCGGTCACCGCGTCGGCGCGGCTCGACTCGCTGACCGGACTGCGCGGATTGACGTCGACCTGGATCTACGTCTTCCACTTCTTCACCTTCCGGTTCGTGCTGGAATCCGGCAAGCTGACCTTCGTCCAGCTGGACCGGCCGCGATTCCTCACCATGGCCGGCAACATGGCGCTCTCGAGCTTCTTCATCCTCAGCGGCTTCGTGCTCACGCTGACCACGCGCGAGGGCACCAGCCTGGCCAACTTCTGCGCCAAACGCGTGGGAAAGCTGTATCCGATCTATTTCGTGACGTCGGCGCTGGCCATCATCGCCATTCTGCTGATCGGTATGCCGATCAGCACGGCGAACATCGTTCTGCACCTGGGCATGCTCCAGTCGTGGGTGCCGTACCAGGAGATTTATCACGGCGTCAACCCGGTGACGTGGTCGCTGAGCACCGAGGCGTTCTTCTACGTTCTGTTTCCGCTGTCGCTGTTCCTGCTCCGGCGGTTGTCCACCCGTGCGCTCGGCATCATGTTCGTGGTCGCGGTATTCCTCGAATTCGCGCTGCCGTGGTACGTCATGCGCTATTTCACCGTGAATCCCGACGGTGCCGGTTCGGCGTTCCTGTCGTCCGGCGGCACCGGCGGCGACCTCGTCTACTGGTTCACCCTCGCCGCACCGCCGTACCGGTTCCTCGAGTTCGTCGTCGGCATGATCTGCTGCCTGCTGCTGCGCCGGGGCGCCCTGCCGTTCGTCCGGCAGCGCTGGGCGTGGCTCTTCGTGGCGGCCGGCTACCTGATCGGCACCTACGCGCCGGGGTACTGGCAGCGTACGGCGGTCGGCCTCGTGCCGCTGGCCGTCCTGCTGGTGTCGCTGGCCCAGGCCGACCTGGCGGACCACGCCTCCTTCCTGCGGCACCGGTTCTTCGTCCGGCTCGGCGACCTGTCGTTCGGGCTGTACGCGATCCAGCTCCTCGTCCTGCTGCCGAGCTATCCGTTCCTGCTGCGTTGGCTCTCCTCGACGCTCGACGTGCCCGAGCGCACGCTGGAGCACCTGCCCTGGAACGTCGCGTTCGTGCTGGCGTACTTCGGGGTGATCGTGCTGCTCGCGATGCCGCTGCACCGGTACGTCGAGGTGCCGGCCTACAACGTCGCCCGGCGCCTGTTCCGCGACCGGCCGGGCTCGGCGATGTTCAGTGAGAGCGACGTGCCGGCGAGGACCGGCCCATGAGGGTCTGCGTCATCGGCTCGGGCATCTCCGGCATCGCGGCGGTCCGGGAGCTCACCACGGCCCTGCCCGGGGCCCACGTCACCTGGCTGTCGGCGGACCTCACCGGCGGCGGCCTGTGGAACGGCTCGTCCTCGTGCTCCCGGGTGTACGACGCGCTCTTCCTGAACACGTCCCGCCGGCAGAGCACGTTCCGCGGCACGGACCTCCCGCTCGAGCCGTGGGTGGAGTTCGTCCACCACTCCGCCTACTCGGAGTATCTGTCGCGGGTCGCCGAGGACTGTGTGCCGCAGGAACGGCGGTGGGGCTGCCGGGTCACCGAGGTGTCAGGGCCGGCGGACGGGGCGTGGCTCGTACGGTGGGAGGACCAGCGGGACGGCTCGGTGGAGGCGGCCGCGTTCGACGCGGTCGTGGACGCCACCGGCCGCAATGTCGAGCCGCGCTGGCCTCGGGTGCCGGCGGCCGCGGACCTGGCGTACCCGTACACGCATTCGTCGTCGTACCGCAACGCGCTGCCGTTCCGGGACCGGGCCGTGCTCGTGGTGGGCAACGGCGCCTCGGCCGTGGACATCGCGTGCGACCTCGCTGACGTGGCGTCCCGGGTGACGGTCAGCGCCCGCACCCCGAAGTGGTACCTGCCCAAGATGCTGTTCGGCCGGCCGGTCGACCGGTCCTCCGACGGGTGGCTCGACCGGGTGCCGGGGGCGGGGCGAGTCACCGCGGCCGTCGCGGAGGCGGTGGTGCGCAAGGTGCTCGGCCCGTACGGCGCGTACGGGCTGCCCGATCCGCCGTTGCCGCTGGCCCGCAGCACGCCCGTGCTCAGCGACCACTTCCTCGCCTTCCTCAGCCACGGACGGATCACCGTGCGAGGGGCGGTACGGGCGCTCGAGCCGGAGCGCGTGCTGTTCGCCGACGGCGAGGACAGCTTCGACGCCGTCATCGCCGCGACCGGTTTCCGCGACGACTCCGCCCACCTGCCCGGGCCCGTGCAGGAACGCCTGCGCGACGGCCTAGGGGTGGCGCTCGACGTTCCCGGCAGCGCCGGGCTCTTCCTCATGAACAGGTTCCGGTGCGGCGACGCGGCCGTCCGGTGTGCGGAGGTGCAGGCCGCCGCCATAGCGCGGACCCTGCGCAGTGGCGTGACCCGGACGGCCGGTGTCGCCCCGGTCGTCTCCGGCAAGCGGATCACCGCACGCGTCCTCCGGGGCGCCTACGCCCACCTGTGACCATCCACCGACACGGATTCGAGGTTCACCGATGAGTATCGCCACCGACCCGCCGCACCAGGAGCTGGTGGATCTGCCGCACGGGGCGCCGAGCGGGTGCCCGTACGCGCCGCCGCCCGCGATGGCCGACCTGCGCAGCTCCGGCCCGCTGACCAAGGTGCGGCTGCCCGACGGCACGTGGACCTGGCTGGCGACGAGCTACGAGCTGGTCCGCGAGATCATCGCGCATCCGTCGTTCAGCGCGAGCCCCCAGTCGCCCGGCTTCCCGAGCTGGAACCTGCCCGGCGGCCTGGACCTGCCGCTCAACATGACGCAGGCCGATCCGCCGGTGCACACCCAGATGCGGAAGATGTCGGCCGGTGAGTTCACGCTGAAGCGCATCAACGAGCTGCGCCCCGACATCGAGCGCATCACCGACGAGCGGTGCGCCGCCATCGAGGCGCTGCCCCAGCCGTTCGACTTCGTCGACAACTTCGCCACGCCCATCCCCGCCTCGGTCATCTGCCTGATGCTCGGTGTGCCGCAGGACGAGTACGCCTACTTCGTCCGGCGGATCCGGCTGGTGCTGGCCCATGACGACCTCGACTCGGCGGAGCGGCAGCAGGCCAAGCTCGAGCTGCTGCAGTACATGCTGAACCTGATCGAGGTGAAGCGCGCCGAGCCCGACAGCCGGTTGCTGAGCCGGCTCATCGTGGAGAACCCCGAGCTGGATCCGGTGGAGCTGGTCTCGTACGCGTGCTCCCTGCTGCTCGCCGGCTTCGCCACGACGGCGCACATGATCGAGCTGAGCACGCTCACGATGATCGAGCGGCCCGACATCGCCGCCCGGGTCCGCGCGGACCGCTCGATCCTGCCGGAGCTGGTCGAGGAGCTGCTCCGCTACCACTCCGTGGTGCGCGACTCGCCGCGCCGGGCGGCACTGGCCGATGTGGAGCTGGGCGGGGTGACGATCCGGGCCGGCGAGGGGGTGATCGCCTCCGTGCAGGCGGCCAACTGGGACGACGAGGCGTTCCCGCGGCCGGACGAGATCGACGCCGACCGGCCCCGGACGCGGCGCAGCCTCGCCTTCGGGCACGGCATCCACGCCTGCATCGGTGCGCTGCTGGCCAAGGCCGAGCTCGAGATCGCCCTGGAGCGGATCGTCACCCGCTACCCGGACATCTCGCTGGCCGTACCGCGCTCCGAGGTGCGTTTCCGGACGACGACGCACTTGCACGGATGCTATGAGCTGCCGGTGGATCTTCGCCTGCGGTAATTGCTTGACAAGTCAACGAACGTCGATTGCGGAAATGCGCAACGAAATGCGGTCGCCCCATCTCGGCTACTGGGATCTCGACCGTTTTCTTGATCGGCGGATAGGCGTTGTGTCAAGTGAGACAAGTCACTGTCACGGTGCCCCGTCGGCGACCCGACCAGGGCGCATCCCGTTCTAGCTGGGACAAGGCGCTGGATCAGAGGAGCGGGCTGGGGACACGGCAAGGGAGGAAAGCACGCAAACATCGACCTTTACCAGACTGTCGCGAGGCGACTACTCCTCTTAGGATTGTCATCTCTAGATCACATCGGCGGCCATCGGGGGAGACGGCGATTTGATGTTGAACATCCGTGCGGAATTCCATGCTGTTCCGAGCACCCGACGCATCGCCATGCGGCTGCTGGGGCCGTTCGAGGTCCTCGGTCCGGACGGCCGGACGATCACACCCGGCCCGGCGAAGATGCGCACCCTGCTGGTGCTGCTGTGTGCGTACGCCGGGACCTCCGTGTCGACCCAGCAACTCGAATCGGCGCTCTGGACCGAGTGCCGCCCACGGACGGCGGCGACGGCGCTGCACGTGTACGTGTCGCGGGTCCGCAAGCACCTGGAGAGCCACGGCGCCGAACCGGTGGGCATCTCCACCCGCGCCTCCGGGTACGTCCTCGACGACGGGGTCTACGACCTCGACCACCAGACCCTGCGCCGCCTGATGCAGCGCGCCGACGAGGCTGAAGCGGCCGGCCGGGTCCCGGAGGCCGTCGAGATCCTGCAGCAGGCCACGGCGCTGCGGCGCGGCCCGGCGCTCGCCGGCTTCCGCGACGTGCCGGTGCTCAACTCCGTCGGCCGCCAGCTCGACGAGCAGTTCCTGATGGTGTACGGCCGCAAGGCCGAGCTCGAGCTGCGCCTCGACCGGCACGCCCGCCTGGTCCCGGAGCTCTTCGCCGTCGCCTCGGAATACCCGACGCACGAGCACATCCACCAGCTGCTCATGCTGTGCCTCTACCGCACGGGACGCACCGCCGAGGCGCTGTCCGTCTACGCCCAGCTGCGCGAACACCTCATCGACGCGGTCGGCCTGGAGCCCGGGGCGCGCAGTCAGCGGCTGCAGCAGCGCATCCTGCAGTTCGACACGCAGCTCGACGAGGCGGACGCCCTGGTGCTGTGACCCGACGCGGATCGGCGGTCGTCCCGGTGGGGACGACCGCCGACGAGCGGGGTCACTGCGCCGGATCTCCCGAGCGGCTCGCGTAGACGTCGACGGTCTCCTGCCCCGTCAGCTCCTGGATGCGGCTCATGATGTCGTCGGTGATCTCCCGCAGCTGCTTGGCGTTGTGGCCGACCTTCTCCGCGCCGTCATAGACGATCGGCTTGCCGATCCGCACGGTCACGGTGTGGCCGGGACGCGGGAAGGGTGCGCCGATGGGCTGGGCCTTGTCGGTGCCCAGGACGCCGACCGGCACGACCGGCGCACCGGTCATCAGCGCCAGCCGGGTCACGCCGGTCTTCCCGCGGTAGAGCCGGCCGTCCGGCGACCGGGTGCCCTCCGGGAAGATGCCGAACACCTTGCCGCTCATGATGACCTGACGGGCCTGCTCGAGGCCGGCCAGGGCGGCCCGGCCGCCGCTGCGCTCGATGGGGATCTGGCCCACCGAGCGCATGAAGGCCCCGCGGAACCGGCCCTTGAGCCCGCCCTGCTGGAAGTAGTCGGACTTGGCCATGAAGTACACCAGGCGGGGGCAGGCCACCGGCAGGAACAGGTGGTCGGCGACCGACAGGTGGTTGGAGGCCAGGATGACCGGTCCGTGGTCAGGAACGTTCTCCCGGCCGCTGACCTGCAGCTTCCACATGGCGTGCAACGTCGGAACGGCGAGGGCGCGCAGGCCCGTGTAGATGAGAGACAACGGTGCTTTCCGATCCGATCCATTGCGGACGCGCGAACATGACCGCCTGACATCATAAGGAATGGGCGCCCCGATGCGCCTCCCCGGCTTCAGGTCAGTAGACCAGACCGCCGTCCGCGCGGATGATCACGGCGTTGATGTAGTCGGCGTCCGCGGAGGCCAGGAACGCCGCCGTGCCCGCGATCTGCTCACCGGAGCCGATGCCGAGCATCGACCGCCCGGCCTTCTCCTCGATGATCTTCTCGTCCAGCTTCTCGCCGAGACCCGTGTCCAGCAGGCCGGGCGCCAGCACCACCGTACGGATGCCGTACGACCGGTACTCCTGCGCGACGGTCGCCGACAGCCCGTGCAGGCCGGCCTTGCTCGCCGCGTACGCCGCCTGTCCCGCGTTGCCCAGGATGGCGGCGCCGGAGGAGATGTAGACGATGCGGCCGTAGCGCTGCCGGAGCATGGCCTTGACGGCGTGCTTCGACAGCAGGAACGCGCTCCGCAGATTCACCCGATGGACTTCGTCCCAGTCCTCCACGGGCATCCGGACGAGCAGCTGGTCGCGCGCGATGCCGGCGTTGTGGATCACCGCGTCCAGGCGGCCCAGGCGGCGGGCCGCCGACACGAGCTCGATGACGGCCTCCTCCTCGGCGATGTCGCCCTGGACGAGCACCAGGTCCGGGAACTTCTCCCGGAGCTGCTCCAGGTCGGCCGACGGGCTGCGGTGATTGGCCACCACCCGGGCGCCGCGTTCCAGCAGCGTACGGGCGATCTGCAGCCCCAGGCCGCGCCCCGCGCCGGTCAGCGCGACGATACGACCCTCGAGGGCCTCGGTGCCGGTCATGCCATCTGCTCCATCCGCTGGTCGAGCTGTTCCGTCCGTACCGTGTCGCCGAACGCGTGGGCGGCGACTTCCCGCAGGTGGCGGGGCCACAGGGGTCCTTCGGTGGTGCGCAGCGCGAACCGCAGCGCGCCGGGGTCGTCGTCCAGGAGCAGCGGCGGCAGCAGCAGCCGCGGCCGGCTCTCGGCGACGCGGGTGGTCGCCGCGAGGAAGTCCAGGCCGCGGCGGCGGTGCGGCGCGGGCAGCCAGTCCAGCAGCGGCACGGTGATGTCGACGGGATCCGGTCCCGGCGGCATGTCCGCGCACTCCTCCCGGAGCACCGGCACGGAGTCCGGGGCACCGAGCACCACCAGGGTCGGCAACCCGGCGTCGATCCGGCCGTGCACCCGTACGCGCTGATCCTCGTCCGGCCACAGGCCCGTCATCCGCCAGTGCCCGGCGTCGAGCCGGCGCCACCGGAGGCGCGGCGCCCCCTCGAAGATCACCAGACAGCCGTCCAGCTCCAGTTCCGTCTCCGTCGTCATCGGGCGAGCCCGCCTTTCGCTTCGGTCGGGGAGGGGGTGGCGCCGGCCGGCGTCGGCCGCTCGCGGTACGCCGCCCAGAATCGGTCGAGCCAGGCGAGTGTGTCCCGCATGACGTAGTGATCGCGGCCGGGGCGCAGCGCGGACAGCAGGAACGACCGCTGTCCCTCCGCGGCCGGCCCCAGCACCGTCAGCCGCGGCTCCGGGCACCCGTCCGCCCGGACCGGGTGGCCCTCGCGGGTCAGGTCCAGCCCGCCCGGGGCGTACGAGGTGCCGTCGGCGCCCACGTTGCGCCACCGCCGGACCAGCCCTCGGGCAGCCATCCGCCGGAAGAGGGGCGTGCTGTCGAGCTCCGGGTCGAAGGTGTGGATGCGGGCGTCGACGAGCAGGTCCACGGCACGCCGGGCCCCGGTGGCCGGGCCGATCAGCCGGAAGCGGCCGGCGTCCTCGTCGCACTCGACCCGCGCGCCGGGGCCGGTGCCGACGTCGACGACGCCCGCGCGGACCAGGGCGGTGATCCGGGCCATCACCTCCGGCGCGGCGCCGTTCGCCAGCCGGTTGTGGTGGCGCGGGTACGTGCCCAGGAAGGCCCGCTGCGAGGCCGGGGTGAGCCCGCCGTCGTCCACCGCGTACGAGATGATCCCGCGCAGGTCCCGCCACACCCCGTCGGCGGCCGCCTTGTGCGGGTTGTCGAGGTTGCCCTGGGCGGCCCGGGCCAGGTCGCGGTCCATGAAAGCGAGCACCCGGGAGGCGTACCGGCCGGGGTCGGTGGCCTCGTCCGCGGGGATCGGCGCGAGCGTTCCGGGCCAGGTGAACCGGTTGCCGCGCGGGGAGGGGCCGAGGCCGGACGGCAGCGGCCAGGTGCGCCGGGCGGCGACCAGGGCGGCCGGATCGTCCAGCACGTCGGCCAGGTGCCGGGCCGCGGCCTCGCCGTGGACCACGCTTACCCATCGGGCCAGCGCACCGGTCACCGGCCAGTCGGGGTTCCGGCGGGCCGCCTCGGCGGCGCTGACGTGGCCGGACAGAACCTCGTCCAGGATCCGGCCGATCTCGTCGACGGCATCCTCGATCGGCCGGGTGAGGTCGCCGCCCGGCTCGCCGCGCAGGAACCGCTCGTAGCCGGGACGGGCCCGGGCGGCGAGGTAACGGCCCACGCGCGCGCCGAACAGCGTCGCGGCGAAGAGGTGTGCCATCTCGAGCAGGATCAGCGGCAGCACCTGGGTGTCGAAGTCCAGCTGCCGGCGACCGCCGGGCGACGGGAGACCGGACGACTCGCGGAGCCGGTCGACGGCCCGCTCGGTCAGGAAGGTGCCGCGGTGTTCCAGCTCGCTGTCGTGCTTGTGGTTGTCCGGCCGGGTGAAGGTGAACAGGCCCGCGCCGCTGCACGCCACGATGGCGCCGGGCTCACGGCCGGCGGGACGGTAGACGAGCACACCGTCCGGGCCGGGGACGAACGTGCCGCCGCGGCCCTCGGTCAGGTGCAGGATCACATCGATCGCCGTCAGGCCCATCCCGAGGCAGCCGACCACAGCGCCGGGTGGGACCGCCGCCGGCGACAGGGTCTCGTCGAGCGGATACGCGTACGGGACATAGACGGTCCCGTGCCGGCCCGCGAACTCCGTGCGCTGCCGCCCCTCGGGAAGGCGCAACGGGTCGTGCGGCGAGTGCCCCGTCACCAGCAGCACCTGGTCAGCGGGGTACGGCTCCCCGGAACCGGTGCAGACGAGGAGCTCCGTGCCGTCGTCCCTGATGTCGACGACCTCCTCGCCGGCCAGCAGCACCTCCACGCCGGGGCGGGCGTTCAGCTCCGCCACGAACCGGGTGAACATGTCGGCGAGGGCGGCGCCGTGCACGTGCCGCTTGGGCCAGTCCGTGGGGGAGACGTCGAAGTCCGGGTCGCCGGTGCGGGCGTACTCGCCGCGGCACCACTCGTACAGGCTCGGGCGCTGGTCGCGCCGGCGCAGCGGGCCGGCGCCGCGGACCGTCTCGTCGGCGGCGAAGCTGACCTGCTCGCTGGTGCGGTTGAGGAAGCTCGTCCGGGCCTGGCGGGCACTGTGCACCGCGCCGGCGCCGAACTCGCCGGTCCGCTCGTAGACGCGGATCTCCAGCCGTTCGCCGGGGCCCAGGCGGTCCACGGTGGCGGCGAGCCGCTCCAGCGCGTACGTCGCCCGCGGCCCGCCGCCGACGATCGCGAGCCGGTACGGCTCCCGGCCGCCCGCGGCGCCGCCGGGTGGCCGGGGCCGCGCGGTGGTGACCGTCATCGGTTCACCCCGCGTCCGCGGCGAGGGTGGTACGGACCAGCGCCTGCAGGCAGGTGAGGAACTCGTCCACGTCCTGCGCGGTCATCGTGCCCATCGTGGACAGTCGCAGGTACCCACCGGCGAGAACCTCCTGCGCCGGGTAGATGACGAAGCCCGCGTCGCGCATCGCGGCGTGCACGGTGGCGAACTCGACCCCCGGCGGAAGCGCCGCCGCGGTGAGGCTGACGGCCCGGTCCTCGGGCCCGAGCAGCAGCCGGAAGCCCAGCCGTTCGAGGCCGCTGCGGAGCTGCTCGGCCAGGCGGGCGTAGCGGGCGCCGCGCGCCGCCACCCCCTCGGCGAGGGCCAGGTCGAGCGCGACGTCGAAGGCGTAGAAGGCGGGCACCCCCGGGGTGAACGCGGGCGCGCCGGCGATCTCCTGTGCCAGGTAGTGCCGGTGCAGATCCAGCGAGAAGGTCCGGCGCGGCAGGGCGTCGAGGGTGGCGAAACCGCTGCGGCGCCCGCAGACGAACCCCAGGCCGGGCATCCCCTCGAGGCACTTGTTGGCCGAGCCGGCGAGCCAGTCGATGCCCGTCGCGCGCATGTCGAGGTACTCCGCGCCGACGCTGCTGACCGCGTCCACGATGACCTCGCGGCCGTACCGGTGTGCCTCGGCGGCCACGGCGGCCACGTCGTTGCGCATGCCCGTACTCGTCTCGTGGTGGACGACGAGCACGTGGGTGAGCCGCTCGTCCGCCGCGAGGGCCCGCCCGATGTCCGCCTGGTGGATCCGTTCCCCCCAGCCGACGTCGAGGTGCTGGGTGGTCAGGCCGTGCGCCACCGCGATGTCGTACATCCGCCGGCCGTAGTGGCCGTTGTCGACGGCCAGCACGCCGCCGTCGCGCGGGACGACCGAGCTGATGATCGCCTCCACCGCGGCCGTGCCGGAGCCGGTCAGGACCACCGAGGCGTGGTCGTCGCCGCCGCCGCAGATCCGGGTGACCTTGTCGCGTACGCGCAGCAGCAGGTCGGTGAACTCGACCTCGCGGTGGCAGACGTCGGGGCCGGCCAGCGCGGCGCGGACCCGCTCGTCGGCGTTCACCGGACCCGGGTTCATCAGCACCTGCCGGCGCCGGACCGGGGGAGCGGCGTCCATCGGGTCCGTTCCGGTCCGCCCGGCCGACGCAACCCGTTCGGTAGGCCGGGCGACGGCGGCGCTGAACCGGGCGGCCGACGCGGGCGGCGCCAGCGCCGGGCGGCCGAGCCCAGGATCCGACCCGGGGATGACGGGTACGCGGACCAGCTGCGGCCCGCCCTCGCGCAGCGCCCGGCACACGGTCCGGCGGATCGCGGGCTCGTCGGCGGCCACGGCGGTTCCCCGGTAGCCGCATGCCCGCGCCACCCCGGGCAGGTCGATCACCGGGGACATCGTCGGCTGGCCGCCGGTGGACTCGTACGCCTCGTTGTCCAGCACGATGTGCAGGAGGTTCTCCGGCGAGTGGCCGCCGATGCCGGCGAGCGCCTCCAGCCGCATGAGCGCGGCCCCGTCCCCGTCGAGCACGACCACCTGACGCTCGGGGGCGTGCAGGGCGATGCCGAGCGCGACGCTCGACGCGCAGCCCATCGAGCCCACGACGTAGAGGTTCTCCGGCCGGTCCAGGTCGCGTTCCAGCTCGCGGGCCGTCTTGCCGGTGGTCGCCACGATCAGGGCGTCGTCGTCCAGGGACTGCACGACGTGACGGATGGCCTCGGCGCGGCGCAGCTTGGCACCCGCGACGGGCGGCGAGGTGACGCTGCGGCCCGGCGCCACCGCGCCCTTGGGCACCACGAGCGCGAAGGGCCGGCCGGTCTCCTCCATGTGGCGGCGCGCCTCGCCGACCGTACGCTCGAACCACCCGGCGTCGGGGCGCAACAGCTCGTGCCGGACGTCCATAGCGGTGAGCATCGCCGGGGTGATCCGGCCCATCAGCTCGTGCTGCGGCTCGTCCGGCCGGCCCGGCTCGCCCCGCCACGTGACCAGCAGGAGCACCGGCACCTGCAGGGTGTGGCAGAGCGACGTGAGCGGGTTGACCGCGTTGCCGAGCCCGGAGTTCTGCAGGATCACCACCGGCCACCGCCCGGCCAGCCGCGCCCCGGCGGCCAGCGCCACCGCCTCACCCTCGTTGCCGCTGACCAGGTACTGGCCGGGATGCTCGGCCTGGAGGTGGCTGATCACGGGCCCGAGGAACGAGCAGGGCACGCCGGTGAACGGGCCGAAACCCGCCTCCAGCAGCCGGTCGACGATCACCTCGGCGCCGAGGCCGGTCGCGGCGGCCACTCAGGCCTCCTCGCGGGTCAGGTGCTCGCCGATCCGGTCGGCGTCGTCGGCCGAGATCAGCTCGGCCCAGCCCGCGGTGACCAGCACCGCGTGCACCGGCCAGTCCGAGGCCACCAGGTCGCCGAGCAGGTCCGCCAGCCCCGCGTCGGGCCGGCCGTCGGCGCGTCGGGCCGCGGCCGCGTCCCGCAGGGCCGCGAAGCCCTTCGGCGACAGGACGGCGGCGCCGGCGAACTCGGCGCCGGAAGCGCCCGCGCCCATGGCGACGACCCGGGGCAGCCGGTCACCGGAGAGCCGGCGGCCGATGACCGGCGGCGCGTCCAGCGTGATCGACGGGGCCGTACCGGAGGCGGGCTGACCGATGTCGGCGAGCACGGCGATGTCCGGGGTGTCGGCCAGCAGCTGACGCAGCGGCGCGGGATCGAACAGCACGTGCGAGGCGAGCACGATCGTGCGCCCGTGGAACTGCTCCTCCATGGCGGCGAGCATCTCGGCGGCGCCGGCCGGCCGTACGGTGACCCCGGCGGCGGTCGCGGTCGCGGCGTCGGTGCAGGCGCTGATGTCCTGGACGCCGGCGCGCCGCAGCGTGCCCGCCTGTCGCTCGAGCACCGTGGCGCCGGCCACCGTCGTGGTCCCCGGGTCGGCCAGCTCCGAGCCGGTGTCCCCGGGCAGCACGAGGGCGCGCGCCTGCTGGCCCGTCCGGTGCAGGAACCGGCTCTCCTCCTGCTGGAAGCGGGCGAGGCCCTGCAGGTCGAACACCGTGGACAGCGGCGCGATGCGGGTCTCGATGCCGGTCGTACGCCCGTCGCGCAGGATGGCCGCGAAGGTGTCGCTGATCGCGGTGATGCTGGCCCGCAGCCCCTGGTTGGCGTAGATGACCATCTTCGCGCCGGCCCGGTACAGCTCGTCGGCGCTGATCGTGTGATAGGTCGTGGGTACGACGACGACCGGTACCGGCAGCCGCCAGCGTTCCAGGAACGTCAGGATCGGCTCGGGGCTGTCGCCCTTGGCGTGGATGAGGACGGCGTCCGCGCCCGCCTCGGCGTACGCCTCACCGCGGCGCAGCGCCTCGGCCATGCCCCAGCCGGCGATGAGGGCCTCGATGCGCGCGATGACGATGAGGTCCGGGTCGCGCTGGGCGGCCTTGGCGGCAGCGATCTTGCCGGCGAACTCGTCGGTCGGCACGAGCTCCTGACGCCCCGGTACGAAGCTGTTGAGCTTGGGGAACGGCTTGTCCTCGATGGACACCGCCGCGATGCCGGCCGCCTCGTACTGGCGGATCATGTGCATCACGTTGCTGGCGTTGCCGTACCCGGCGTCGCAGTCGGCGACGACCGGCAGATCGACGGCCATCGCCATCGACCGGGCGGTCGCGAGGAGCTCGCTCATCGTCAGGATGTCGGCGTCCGGCAGCCCGTGCGACGCGGAGATCTCCAGCCCGCTGGACCAGACGCCGTCGAAGCCGGCGCGCTCGGCGAGCCGGGCCCCCAGCGGATTGTGGGCCCCGGCGATACGGATCACGCCGGGGTTGTCGAATGCCTCACGGAGCCGGGCGCGACCGCGCGGTACCGCCCGCCCGATAGATGTGACGGCGTGCTCGCTGGTGTGCGTCAAAATGATTCCTCCGAGACCCGGCATGGAAGATCAAGCCCGGCCCACCCCCGTCGGCACGCCGAGAAGTTCGCACGCGGCGAACCGATTCGAACAATGAAGATAGGCGGGGAATTCGCGGTCCCGCCAGAGGTTACGGGCAACTTTAGCGGCGGTGTCACCACGGTGAACGCCGTCGTTAAGCCGCGATTTAGTGGGCATTCAGAGCTTTGCTCATAAGCGCTGTTAGCATCGACCAGCCAAACGCGCCGCCGGCCGTACGCAAATTCTTTCGCGACGCATTTCGCCAATCCATTCGGTCAGGCCGGATGCGGAGGTTTTCATCATGTTGAGACGATGGGCGCGGTTTACCGTGTCGACGTTGGTAAAGATCGTCTACCGCCCTCAGGTGTCCGGGGCGCACCACATTCCCGCCACCGGACCGTGCATCATCGCGGCCAATCACCTCTCCTTCTCCGACCACGTGTTCATCTCGCTGGCCACCCGCCGCCCGGTGGTCTTCATCGGCAAGGCCGAGCGGCTGACCGGCACCGGCCTGCGGGGCCGGCTCGGGGCGGCGTTCTTCCGGGCGATCGAGATCGTCCCGGTCGACCGGGACGGTGCGCACCGCGCCACCGCGGCGCTCGACGTGGCCCGTGAGGTGCTCGCCGAGGGCCGGGTGTTCGGCATCCACCCGGAGGGGACGCGCTCGCCGGACGGCCGGGTCCACAAAGGCAGGACGGGCGTCGGCTTCCTGGCGCTCGCGACCGGCGCGCCGGTGATCCCCTGCGGGCTGACCGGCACCGACCGGGTGCAGCCGCTGGGCACCACGGTGCCGCGGGTCGCCCGGTTCGCCATGCGTTTCGGCGAGCCGATGACGTTCACCGGTCCGGAGACCGATCCGCGGCTGCGCCGGACCGTGACCGACCAGATCATGCGCGAGATCCAGCGCCTCTCCGGCCTCGAGTACGTCGACCGGTACGGCAACAAGGACAAGTCGGCGCCCGCGGAACCGGCAACGAGAATCGGAGGTTGACCCCATGATGGACCAGGTACTGGACCGTCTGCACGATCCGGCGGTCTATGCGCTGCCGGCGATCGCGCTGCTCATCGTCGTCGAGATGATCGCCACCTACTTCGACGACGACACCAAGGGCTACGACCGGCGCGACCTGCGGGCCAACGTGCTCACCGGGATCGGCGCCCTCGTCGTGTCGACCCTGATGCGTACGGCGGCCCTGGCGCTCTACGCGGTGGCGTACGTCTACGTCGCGCCGTGGCACCTCGATCCGGGCGCCTGGTACACGTGGGTGTTCCTCTTCTTCGCGGTCGACATCCTCCTGTACTGGTACCACCGCATGGCGCACCGCGTACGGCTCATGTGGGCCGGCCACCAGGTGCACCACTCCAGCGAGTACCTGAACATCTCCGTGGCGCTGCGGCGCAAGTGGGCACAGTGGTTCGAGAAGATCATCTGGCTGCCGCTCCCGCTGCTCGGCGTGCCGCCGTGGATGGTGTTCACGATGCACTCGCTGCACCTGCTGTACGGCCTCTTCGTGCACACGGAGAAGATCGACAAGCTGCCCCGGCCGATCGAGTACTTCTTCGTCACGCCGTCGCACCACCGCGTGCATCACGGCAGCGACCCGGAGTACCTGGACAAGAACTACGCCAGCACGATGATCATCTGGGACCGGATGTTCGGCACGTTCCAGCCCGAGATCCGCCGCCCCACGTACGGGCTGACCACCCAGATCAACACCCACAGCATCTGGCGGATCCAGGTGCACGAGTTCGCCGCGATGATCCGCGACGTCCGGCGTGCCCGCACCTTCCGGCACCGCCTCGGCTACATCTTCGGCCCGCCCGGATGGCAGCCCACCGATCTCGACGGTGCCCCCGCCGAGGGCTCCGTGCCGACGCCCGCACCGGTTGTCGCGAGCTGACGACACCGGGTCATATCGTGCTGGCCGAGATGACGCATCCGGCCGGCACGAGGCGGCCGTCGACACCGGCCGCGCGCCGGAGCTAGGGGACCGACATGGACACGAGATCGGCCGGCGGGCAGCTCACGGACACCGGCACCGCCGGGGCCGGACGGCTCTCCCGCCTCCGCGGTCACCCGTGGCTCACGCTCGTCGTGGTCTCCAGCGGCGCCATGATGGTGGCCCTGGACAGCATGGTGGTCACCGTCGCGCAGCCGGTCATCCAGCAGGAGCTGTCCGCGTCGTTCACGCAGGTGCAGTGGGTCACGACCGGCTACCTGCTGGCCGTCGCGGTGCTGCTCGTCGGCGCGGGGAAGCTCGGTGACCGCTTCGGCCACCGCCGGGTCTTCCTGATCGGAGTCGTCGGCTTCACGGCCACGTCGGTGCTGATCGGGCTCTCCAGCACGATCGTGTGGGTCATCGCGCTCCGTGTGCTGCAGGGTGTCTTCGGCGCCCTCATGCAGCCGGCGACGCTGGCGTTGCTGCGGCTCGTGTTCCCGCCCGACCGGCTCATGATGCCGATCGCCATCCGCAGCGCCGTGCTGGGCGGCTCCACCGCGGCCGGTCCGATCCTCGGCGGCCTGGTGGTCGAGCACCTCAACTGGCAGGCGGCGTTCTACCTCAACCTGCCCATCGGCATCGTCACGCTGGTCCTCGCGGCCGTCGTGCTGCGCGGCGGGACGGTGGCCCGGACCGGCACCCGGTTCGACGTACCGGGCCTGGTGTTGCTCGCGTCGACGCTCGCCCTGCTGCTGTGGGCGGTCACCAAGGCGCCGGAGCGGGGTTTCGGCGACGGCGGGGTGCTCGGGGCGCTCATCACCTCGGTGCTCCTGGGCGCGACGTTCGTCTGGTGGGAGGGCCGGGCCGCCGACCCGCTGCTGCCGCTGTCGCTGTTCCGCTCCGTACCGGTCACGGTCGGCGTCACGGTGATGACGCTCATCTCGTTCGTCCTGTTCGGAGTTCCGTTCCTGCTCACCTTCTACCTCCAGAACGTGCTGGGCCTCACGCCCGCCGAGTGCGGGATCCAGGTCCTCTGGCTGACCCTCGTCATGGTCGTGGGCGGGCCGGTCGCCGGGGCGGTCATGTCCCGGACCGGCCCGCGCATCCCCGTCGCTGTCGGCCTGCTGCTGACCGGCGTCGCGCTCATCGGCCTGCTCCGGCTCGGCCCGGACGCCCACATCGACGCCCTGACCGGCTGGTTCGTGCTGATGGGAATGGGCTTCAGCCCGGTCGTCATCGGCGCGACCCGGCTCATCCTCAGCGGCGCGCCGCGCAGCGCGGCCGGGGTGGCGGGCGGCCTGCAGCAGACCGCGATGCAGATCGGCGGCAGCCTCGGCACGGCGGTGCTCGGCGCGGTGGTGGCGGCCCGGGTCGGGGCGCTGCTGCCGGAGCGGCTGAGCGCGGCCGGCGCGGTCGTCGCCGACCCGGCGGCGGCGGTGCAGCACGTGTCGGTCGGTGAGTCGCCGGTCGTCACCGGCGTACCGGCCGCGACCGCCGCGTCGATCGCCGACACCACGTTCGTCAACGGCATGGACACCGCGCTGGCCGTGACCGCCGCCCTGGCCTTCGCCGGGGCCGTGGTCGCCCTCTTCGGCCGGCTGGCACCTTCCCAGGATTCCTCGTAGCTCTCGGTTAGGACGGTTATGCAGACATCCGTGACCCGGACCGCCGCGGAGCCCGCGGCGCCGGACCGGGCCCGGCTCCGCCGGGCGGCGTTCCTCGCGCAGGACGGGCTCGTCCTCTCCTGCATCCTTCAGGCCCTGGACGAGCTCGGCGTGGTCGGGCCGTCCCTGCGGCGGGAGCAGTCGGTCGACGAGCTCCTCCCGGGTCTGCCCGCCGCCGGCTTCGGCTCGCTGCGGGTCGTGCTGCGGACCCTCGCCGCGCAGGGATGGACCGCGCACGGCCCGGGTGCCTCGCCCGCCGGCACGGTCCTGCGGTGGACCGCCGAGGGCCGGGCCGTCGCGGCCCACCACCGCGATTACCAGGCGATCGGGCGCTTCCTCACGATGTTCGGCGGTACGGACCGGGACACGTGGTCGCGGGAGTGGCCGGAGCCGGCGCGGAAGGCGTTCGCCGGGTTGCTGGACCGGGCACGCGCCCGGTGGGACGTCGACGGGCAGGCGGACGGTCCGGACGAGGTGGTGCGGGGGCACCTCGACGGAGCGCTGGTCATGCCCCTTCTGCTGAGCGACGCCGCCGTGGCGCTGCCCGACGGTGCCGCCGAGCTGCTGGAACTGACCGGCTGGTCCGGACCGGAGGCCGGCCGGTACGCGGCCTCCTTCGGTATGAGCGCTTCGTACCTGCCGATGTTCGCGCGCCTGGCGGACCTGATCCGGGGTGCGACCGTCGTACGCCCGGACGGCGGCGCGGAGTGGCACGTCAACCGGGCCCTCAACGTCAACGCCAGCGGCGCCGCCCACGGCCGGTACTTCCGGGACACGCTCGCCGTCGTCCTCGACCTGTTCAACCGGCCGGATCTCGCCGCGCAGCCCCGGTTCATCGCGGACACCGGCTGCGGGAACGGGCGGTGGCTGGTGGAGCTGTACGAGGCCGTACGCGACCGGACGCTGCGCGGGGCGTTCCTCGCCGAGCACCCGCTCACGATGGTCGGCATCGACCCCAACCAGGCGGCTCTGGACGAGGCGGACCGGCTGCTGACCGAGCACGGCGTGCCGGCGGTGCTGCTGCCCGGCGACATCGGTGCGCCGGCCGGCATCGCTCGGGAGCTCGGCCGGCACGGCATCGACATGCGGGAGGGGCTGCACATCCGGTCGTTCATCGACCACGACCGGCCGTACCTGGGTGACCGTCGCCCGCCCGAGGCCACCTCGGCGGAGACCGCCGCTCATCTCGACCCGGACGGCCGCGCGCTCGCGGAGGCCGCGGTGCGCGAGGACCTCGTGGCGCATTTGCGCCGCTGGGCGCCGTACGTGCGCCGGCACGGCCTGCTCGTGCTGGAGGCGCACAGCGTCGCCCCGCACATCTCCCAGCGGCACCTCGGTGACATGCACGCGGTGGCGTTCGAGGCGTACCACGGGCTCTCGCACCAGTATCCGATCGACCACGCCGACTGGATGGCCGCCTGCCGCGAGGCCGGCCTGGAGCCGATCCTCTCCGAGGGGCGGTGCTACCCGACGCGGCAGCCCTTCGTCGCGGTCAGCCTCAACCGCCTCGTGCCCGTGGAGACCCGGACGGCCGAGGGCGTCGCGGAGCCGGAGCCCGTCTCGGCGGACGGCTGGGCCCTGCACGAGCTGGTGTACGAGAACGGGGACATCCGCCGGCCGCGGCCCTGGTGCGCCCGCCCGACCGGGTGGCTCGTCGGCCGGGCCGTACGGGCTCTGGAGAACCGGCTGGCCGTGCTGCGCCCGGGCGAGACGATCCGGGTGCTGGACTACGGCTCCGGTACGGCGCTGAGCGTCATCGAGCTGCTGAAGGCGCTGCGGGAACGGGGTTTCCACGACCGGCTGGAGGATGCCGGCGTCAACCTGGAGCTGCACCTGGCCGACCTGCCGGGCGACTGGTTCGCGCAGGGCCGGCAGCTCCTCACCGGTCACGAGCTCGTCCGGTTCCACGATCTGCGCGGGCCCGACGGGTCCTTCCGGCCGCTCACCGACGTCTTCGCACCGGACGATGTGGACCTCGTGCTGGCGAGCATGGTCTTCCATCTCATTCCGGCCCGGGCGCTCGACGGGGTGGTGGCGGGGCTCGCGACGATCCTGCGGCGGCAGGGGCAGTTGCTCTGGACCTCTCCCGACACCGGTCCGTCCGGCCCGTCGGCGCACCTGTTCCACGACGTGAACCGAGCGGTCCGCGAATGCCTGCTGCACGCGCCGCTGGACGACTCGTTCCCCGCCGAGCTACGCCGGGCGATCGGGAACGTCCGTGCCGTCCGCACGGCCCAGTCGGACGAACGCGCGCGGCGCCGGATCCTGTCCCGGCCGCACACGGCGACCGAGCTGGCCGCGGCCTTCGGACGGCATTTCACCGGCAGCGTCGAGGTGGCCAACCACGAGATCCAGCCGGACGAGATCCTCGCGACGCTGCTCGTGCCGTCCAACGCGGGCGAATACCTGCCGGAGATCGCCGATCCGCGGCTGCGGGCGGACCTCATCGAGGCGCTGGTCGCCCGGGTGCTTCCGCGGCTGCGCGGCGGGCCGGGCGGGACGGCGTCGGGTCTGAGCATCCGCTGGACCTTCGGCTCGTACGCCCGTTGATGCGAAGGAGCGCCGGTATGGGACTCGGGGACGTGGTGATCACGGGGCTGGGCGCGACCACTCCGCTCGGCGGCGACGTGGCGTCCACGTGGGCGGCGATGCTGGAGGGGCGGTCCGGCGTACGCCCTCTCGAGCAGCAGTGGGCACAGCAGTTGCCGGTACGCATCGCCGCGCAGGCCGCCGTGGATCCGGCGATGGTGCTGGACCGCGTACGGCTGCGCCGCCTCGACCGTTCCGAGGCGCTGGCCCTGATCGCGGCCGGCGAGGCCTGGGCCGACGCGGGCCTGGCCGGCGGCGGGCCGGACCCCGAGCGGCTCGCGGTGAGCTTCGGCAGCGGCATCGGCGGGGTGCAGACGCTGCTCGACCAGGACGACGTGCTGGAGACGGCGGGCGCGCGCCGGGTCAGCCCGCACACCCCGCCCATGATCATGCCGAACGGGCCCGCCGCCCAGGTCGGCGTGGCGCTCGGGGCGCTGGCGGGGGTGCACTCTATGGCCAGCGCCTGCGCGACCGGGGCGGAGGCCGTGGCGCTGGGCGGGGACCTGATCCGGTGCGGCCGGGCCGACGTCGTGGTGACCGGCGGGGTGGAGGCGGCGATCGCGCCGCTGCCGATCGCGGCCTTCGCGGCCATGCGGGCGATGTCGGTGCGCAACGACGAGCCGCAGCGGGCCTCGCGCCCCTGGGACCGGCAGCGCGACGGTTTCGTCATCGGCGAGGGGGCCGCCTCGCTGGTGCTGGAGCGCGCCGAGCACGCCGCCGCGCGGGGCGCACGGGTGTACGCCCGCCTGGCCGGCAGCGGCATCTCGTCGGACGGCTACGACATGGTGCAGCCGCATCCCGAGGGAGCGGGCGCCCGCAGGGCCGTCGCGGCGGCATTGCGGGCCGCGGACGTGACCGGCGCGGACATCGCCCACGTCAACGCGCACGCCACCAGCACCCCGGTGGGGGACCTCGCCGAGCTGAAGGCGCTGCGGGCGGCGCTGGGTACGGGCGCGGTGCTGACCGCCACCAAGTCGATGACCGGTCACCTGCTCGGCGCGGCCGGCGCGCTGGAGTCGATCGCCACCGTTCTGGCGGTGCACCACGGGGTCGTCCCGCCAACGATCAATATCGATGAACCCGACGGCATCGACGAATTCGATGTCGCCGCCGATAAACCGCGTCATGGTGAGGTGCCGGTCGCTCTGAACAATTCTTTTGGATTCGGCGGCCACAATGTGGCGCTCATTTTTGCCCGCTGAAATAGCAGGTTTTTGCAGCTCAGGTCGGTCTTCAATGCGCGCTTTATGGCCCCTTTAGTGACAAGTAAGCGGCTGTTCAGAACTGGCTGCTACGTTTGTCGAGGTCGATTTCGATAAGTCAGTGATTTTATCGCCAGCGATATGGATGGGGGCTGTCCTGTTGGACGTGCAGGTCACCAGCAGCGGATTCGGGGCGACGGTGCGGGACTTCGATCCGGCCACCGCCTCCGACGACGAGATCACCGCGCTCAAGAGCGGCGTCTACGAACACAAGATCCTGATCCTCAAGGGACAGAGCCTGACCCCGGCCGCGTTCGTCGCCATGGGCCGCCGGCTGGGACAGGTGGAGGCGTACTACGAGCCGATGTACCACCACCCCGAGGAACCGGACATCTTCGTCTCCTCCAACGTGAGCGACGGGGACAAGCAGATCGGCGTCCCGAAGACGGGCAAGTTCTGGCACGCCGACTACCAGTTCATGCCCAAGCCGTTCGGCCTGACCCTGATCTACCCCCAGGTCATCCCGGCCAAGAACCGCGGCACCTACTACATCGACATGACGCAGGCGTACGAGCGGCTGTCCGAGGACCTCAAGCGGGACATCGCCGGCACGCGCACGCTGTTCAGCGTCCGGCGGTACTTCAAGATCCGGCCGTCCGACGTGTACCGGCCGCTGGGCGAGCTGACCGAGGAGGTCGAGCGCAAGACCCCCACGGTCTCGCACCCGACGCTGTTCAAGCACCCGGTGACCGGCGCGACGGTGCTCTACAACAGCGAGGGCTTCACCGTCGGCATGGAGGACGCCGACGGCAACCGGCTCGACGACTCGCTCATGCAGCGGGTGTTCGACGAGACCGGGCAGCGGGACATGAGCTTCACCGCGCCCGGCATCCAGCTCGTCACGCCGGAGCAGGGCGATCTGCTGATCTGGGACAACCGCGCGCTGATCCACCGGGCGCTGCACACCACCACGCCGGAGCCCACCGTGTCGTTCCGCGTGACGGTGCACGACGACCACCCCTTCCACGACGATCAGCCGCTCTGACCACCGCCCCACGCCAGGAAGGGACCCATCGATGACCTCCAAGTGCCCCGTGCACAACCTGGACTCCCCGTACGACGAGGAGTGGTTCGCCGACCCGTACCCGACGTACGAGCGGCTGCACGAGGAAGGCCCCATCCACCGGGTGTGCCTGCCCGACGGCTCACCGATCTGGCTGATCACCCGGTACGACGAGGCCAGCGAGGCGCTCAAGGACCGCCGGCTGGTGCGCAACCGCCGGTACGCCGACTCGGACTACACCAACGAGATGCTCCCGGAGATCGTCCGGTCCGGGAACCTGCACATGGAGGACGGGCCGCTGCACACCCGGCTGCGCCGCTTCATGAACTTCGCGTTCACCCCGAAGCGGATGGCGGACCTGGTGCCCCGGATCCAGCAGGTGGTGGGCGACCTGCTGGACGAGATCGAACGCAAGGGCGGCGGCGACATCATGTCGGACCTCGCCGCGCCGCTGCCGATCACCATGACCGCGGACATCCTCGGCGTGCCGGACACCTCCCGGGCGGACTTCCGAGCCTGGAGCGACGCGATGCTCGGCAAGGACCCGGCCGCGGCGCGGGTGGCCGCCGGCAAACTCCTCGCGTTCGTGGAGGAGCTCATCGAGTTCAAGAAGAAGGAGCCCGCCGACGACCTCATCTCCTACTGGATCAGCGCCCGCGACAACGAGGGGCAGCCGCTGACCGACCAGGAGATGATCGGCATGACCTTCTTCCTGCTCCTGGGCGGGTACGACACCACGGTCGGGCAGATCGGCGCCTCGGTGCTGGCCCTGATCAACAACCCGGAGAAGGCGCAGGAGATGCGCGACAACCCCGACATCATCCCGGCCGCGGTCGAGGAGCTGATGCGGTGGGACGGCTCGACGCACAGCGGCATCCGCCGGTTCGCGATCGAGGACATGACCATCGGTGGCGCCGACATCAAGGCGGGCCAGCAGGTCATCATCTCGCTGGGCGCGGCCAACCGGGACCCCGAGCGCTTCGAGTGCCCGGCCGAGATCCGGCTGGACCGGCCGGACAACCAGCAGCTCGGCTTCGGCCGCGGACCGCACCACTGCCCCGGCAAGG
This sequence comes from Nucisporomicrobium flavum, assembly GCF_016464385.1. Taxonomy (GTDB): domain Bacteria; phylum Actinomycetota; class Actinomycetes; order Mycobacteriales; family Micromonosporaceae; genus Actinoplanes; species Actinoplanes flavus_A. The sequence continues at coordinate 137,646 of NZ_JADMLH010000020.1, forward strand.
AGCTGGCCCGCAACGAGCTGCGGATCGCGCTGGGCGAGGTCGTCCGGCGGTTCCCGAACATCAAGTGCGCCGTACCCCAGGAGGAGCTCGACTGGCGGCCGTCGTGGCTGATCCGCGTCCCGCGGCAGTTCCCGGTGACCGTGTGAACGCAGTGAACCTTTTTCAACCTGACATCGAGCCCGACAGCGCCGCGCCGTCGACCGGCGGCGGCCGGGGACGGCCCCGCCACGTTGAAAAAAGTTCAGTGACCCACGCCGCCGGGTCCGTCATCGGGCCCGGCGGCGCCCACGCCACCGACCCCGGGCTGCTGGCCGCCGTGCTGCGGCCGTACCGGGAGAACTGCAAGTATCTGCAGTCGGCGGAGGTGACCGCCGCCGGCAACCCGGCCGACGGCGGCCGGGTGACGGCACGCTGCACCTTCGTGATCCCGGAGTCGTGCTACATCGACGACACCGGTCACTTCAACTCGGTCGAGTTCAACATCTGCTACAACCAGATGCTCTATTACACGGTCGCCAAGACGGTCCAGGAGCGGCTGGCGCAGCCCTTCGCCCGGTGGACGATGGACGACTACTGGAGCCGGCAGCTCGCCGACTTCCTCATCACCGACTTCCGCAGCTCGTTCAAGCGCGCGATGAGCGGCCGCTTCTTCCACGGCGCTCTGGAGATCACGGACATCGCGGAGTGGGCGGGCAGCGACCTGCGCGACGCGCTCGTCGTGCTGCGAACCACCTGCCGCTACTGGGACGAGCGGGGTGGCGCCTCGGCCGGCGAGGTCCGGGTGGCGATCACCAACCCGCCCGCGGCCGCCGAGGACACGAGGACATGACTTCTGCACCGACCGCATTCGCCGCCGAGCTGAGCCGGATCCCCGTGAGCGCGCGCCGCGCCGCCCTCCAGGAGGCCGTGACCGCGGAGTTCCGCACCGCCCTGCTGATGACGCCGGACGAGGCGCTGCCCGCCGACGCCAACTACTTCGAGCTGGGGCTCACCTCGCTGCGGGTCACCGAGATCAAGCAGAACCTCGAGGAGAAGCTCGGATGCGAGGTGGACGCCGCCGTCCTCTTCGCCAGCCCCACCGTCGCCGACCTCACGGACAACCTGGTCGCGGCCCTGCCCGGGCTCTTCCCGCCGGTCGCGGCGCCACCACCCGGCCCGTCGACCGCCGACCGCAAGCCCCTTGTCGACAGCCTGTTGAAGGACCTGTTCGAAGCATGAGCAGCAGCCGGGAGGAGACCACCATGCCCGCGCCCGACTCCGAACTCCTGCGCGAGCTTCTGCTCGAGAAGTACGAGCCCATCGCCGTCGTCGGCATCGGACTGCGGTTCCCGGGCGGGAACCGTACGCCGGACGGCTTCGCCGAGTTCCTGCGCGCCGGCGGCTCCGGGATCGGACCCGTGCCGGCCGACCGGTGGGACGTCGACCGGTTCGCCTCGGCCGAGGGCGGCAAGGGCCGGATCCGGGCGGCCGGCGGCGGTTTCCTCGACGACGTGGACCAGTTCGACCCGCGGTTCTTCGGGATCTCGCCGAAGGAGGCGCAGTACCTCGACCCGCAGGCCCGGCTGATGCTCGAGACCTCGTGGGAGGCGCTGGAGCACGCCGGCCTCGACCCCGCCCGGCTGCGCCGCTCCGACGGCGGCGTGTACGTGGGCGTCAGCTGCGTCGACTACTCGCTGGAGGTCGAGGCGCTCGAGTACCCGGAGCTGGACGCGTACGTCGGCACCGGTACGGCGCACAGCGCGATCCCCGGCCGGGTCTCGTACTTCCTCGGCTGGCGCGGGCCCAGCATGGCGATCGACACCGCCTGTTCCTCGTCGCTGGTCGCCCTCCACCTGGCCGTCGAGGGGCTGCGCCGCAAGGAGTGCTCCATCGCCCTGTGCGCCGGCGTCAACGCGATGCACCACCCGCGCAACCACATCGTGTTCAGCCAGGCCGGCATGCTGTCGCCGGACGGCCACTGCAAGACGTTCGACGACAGCGCCGACGGTTACAGCCGCAGCGAGGGTTGCGGCGTCATCGTGCTCAAGCGCTACTCCGACGCCAAGCGCGACGGCGACCACATCCTCGCGCTGGTCCGCGGCACGGCGGTCCGGCAGGACGGCGAGAGCGGTGGCCTCACCGTGCCGAACGGGTCGGCCCAGGACGCCGTCATGCGCGCCGCCCTGCAGGGGGCGATGCTCGAGCCCGCCGACGTCCAGTACGTCGAGGCCCACGGCACCGGCACCTCGCTCGGCGACCCCATCGAGGTGGGCGCGATCCGCTCGGTCTTCTCGGAGTCGCACTCCGCCGAGCGCCCGGTCGTCATCGGGTCGCTCAAGGGCAACATCGGGCACATGGAGTCCGCCGCGGGGATCGGCGGCGTGATCAAGACCGTGCTCCAGCTGCAGCACGCCGAGGTGTTCCCGCACATCGGCATGCAGTCGCCGTCGCGGCACATCCCCTGGGAGGCGTACCCGGTGTCGGTGCCGCTGACCGGGCGGCCGTGGGAGGGCGACGTCCGGCGAGCGCTGGTGAACTCGTTCGGCTTCGCGGGCACCATCTCCTCCGTCGTGCTGGAGCAGGCCCCGGCCCGGCCCGACGCCGCCCCGGCCGACGCGGACGACGCCGGGGAGCCGCGCATCCTCGCCGTGTCCGCGCGTACCGAGGAAGCCCTGCAGCGCCAGCTCGCCCGGTACGGCGATTTCCTCGCCGCGCACCCCGACGTGCGGGTGTCCGACTTCTGCTACACCGCCGCGGTGTGCCGTGCCGACTTCCCGGTGCGTACGGCCGTGGTGGTCCGCTCCACCGACGAGCTCACCGCCGCCCTCGCCGCACCCAAGCCGCCGGCCACCGAGGCCGGTCCGTCGGCGGTGGCCATGCTATTCACCGGCCAGGGCGCCCAGTACGCCGGCATGGGCCGGGCCCTCTACCGCCGCCACCCGGTGTTCCGGCGCCACGTCGACGAGTGCGACCGGCTGTTCGCCGAGCACCTCGGCGAGTCCATCCGCAACCTGATGTTCGGTGACGACGCCGAGCGGCTCAACGAGACCAGGTACACCCAGCCCGCCCTGTTCACCGTCGAGTACGCGACGGCGATGCTCTGGCGGTCGTTCGGCGTCCAGCCGGACATCCTCATGGGACACAGCATCGGCGAGGTCGTCGCCGCCACCGTGGCAGGGCTGTTCACGCTCGCCGATGCGGTCCGGCTGGTGTCGGTACGGGCCCGGCTCATGCAGTCGGTCTCCGCGCCGGGGTCCATGATCGCCGTGTCCGCGCCCGCCGAGGAGCTGCGCCCGCTGATCGACGGCCTGCCCGACGTCAGCTTCGCGGCGTTCAACGCGCCCGGGCAGTGCGTGGTGTCCGGCGGCCGCGCCGCGCTGGAGACGGTCGCCGAAACCCTCACCGGCCGGGGCGTACGCGTCAACCGCCTCGCGGTCTCGCACGCCTTCCACTCGCCGCTGATGCATGAGGTGACCGAGGCGTTCCGGCGCGAGATGGCCGGGCTGCGCTTCGGCGAGATCACCGTACCGTTCATCTCGAACCTGACCGGCGAGCCCGCGGACCCGGCGGTGGTCGGCACGGTCGACTACTGGGTGCGCCACATCGCCGAGCCGGTCGACTTCGCCGCCGGCATGCGGGCCGTCGAGGCCCGCGGCGACCACGTCTTCCTCGAGGTGGGCCCGGCGCCCACGCTGATCGGGCTCGGGCGCCGGTGCGTGCAGCCCGGTGCCGGGCACCGCTGGCTCGCGAGCATGCGGTCGAGCGACCCGGACGGCGCGATCCTGCTGCAGTCGGTGGCGGAGGCGTACGCCGGAGGGCTGGCCGTCGACTGGGCCGGTGTCTTCGCGGGCGGTCCGGGCCGGCGCGTCGACCTGCCCACGTACCCCTTCGACCGCCGCCGCTACTGGCTGCCGGTCAAGGGCGAGCGGCACGACCGGGCCGGTGCCGTGGAGCCGTCCGCCGTCCGCCACCCGCTGCTGGGCGACGAGATCACCACGCCGGAGCAGGCGGCGGCCGGCCTCCGCGAGTTCCGCACCCGGATCGGGCCCGACCAGCCCGCGTGGCTCGCCGACCACGTCGTCATGGACCAGGTCGTGTTCCCAGCGGCCGGCTACGTCGAGGCCATCCTGGCATTGCAGGACGCCGTGCACGGCGAGACCGCCCGGCCGCTGCGCGACATCGAGATCCTCGAGCCGCTGCTGCTCTCGGCGGACCGCCGCACCGAGGTCCGGGTGCGGCTGCGCACGGCACCCGGCGGTGCCGGCACGGTGGAGATCATCAGCGTCGACGGGGCCGGGGACACGGCGATCGAGCGTACGCACGCCCGCGGCGGGATCGCTGCCGATGCCGAGGGGTCCGCCGAGCTGCAGTCCCTGGGTGACGAGCTCGGCGCGGTGGCGGCCCAGCCACCGCTCGACGAGCGGGCCGGCGCGGAGCTCTACCCCGAATGGGCCGACGTCGGCCTGATGTACGGCCCGCAGTTCCAGCGCATCCGCAAGCTCTCCCGCGTCGCCCCGGGTGCCGCGGTCTCGGAGGTCCGCGGACGCGTCACCGGCGCCGTCGAGCTGCTGCCGCCGGAGCTGCTGGACAACGTCATCCAGACCCTCGGCGGCGTGATCGACGACGGCCGCACGTACCTGCCGGTGCGCTTCGGCCGGCTGCGCTTGTTCAAGAAGCCGAAGGGCGAGACGCTGCGCGCGGTCGTCCGCCGCACCGGTGCCGAGCCCGGCGCGTCCGGCGATTTCCGCGCCGACCTCATGCTGCTCGACGGCGACCGCCCGGTGGTCGTGGTCGAGGGGCTCGGATTCCGCCAGGTCGCCCAGACCGGCGACCGGGCCCGGCGGATGTTCCACCGCCCGCGCTGGCTCAAGCGCGCGCTGGTACGCCGCGCCGACGCGGGCGAGCGCAGGCTTATCGTCGTCAACCGGGACCCGGAGGCGGCCCATGCCCTCGGCGTCCGCGCCGCGGCGACCGGCATGGAGCTGGTGTTCGCGCCCGACGCCGCCGCTGTGGGCCGGCTGCTCGACGACGGACCGGCGGACGTGTGCTGGGTGTGGCGCCCGCTCGCCGGCGACGCCGAGGACCGGCTGCGAGCCGAGAACGAACAGAACTACCGGGAGCTCCTCGCGCTCGTCGGCGCCCTCGAGGGCCGCAGCGTCCGGCTCTTCCTGGTCACCGAGGCGGCGCAGCACCTGCCCGGAGACGGGACCGAGGCGACGGCGGAGCACCTGCCGGCGAGCACGCTGTGGGGCTTCGGGCTGTCGCTGTGGTCGGAGTATCCGGCGTACCGCGTCACGCTCGTCGACCTGCGCTCGCTCGAGGAGGACGCCGGCGCGCTGCTCGACGAGGTGGCCGCGGCCGAGGACGAATACCAGGTGGCGTACCGCGACTCCGGGCGGCACGTGCGGCGGCTGCTGCCGTACGCGCCCGGGCCCGGCGACACCGGCAACGCCGAGCTGACCGTGAAGGAGTACGGCAGCTTCGGCGGCCTCGGCCTCACCCCGGTGCCGGACGTGGCGCCCACGGGCGACGAGATCGAGGTGCGGGTCCGGGCCGCCGGGCTCAACTTCAAGGACGTCCTCAACGCGCTCGGCATGCTCAAGCAGTACGCCGACGAGACCGGGGTGCCGTACGTGCCCCTGCCGCTGGGCTTCGAGGGCGCCGGCACGGTCGTCGCCGCCGGCCCGCAGGCGAGCTTCGCGGTCGGTGACGACGTGGTGCTGAGCCACATCGGGTCCATGCGCCGCCGGGTGACGGTCGCGTCTGCCTCCGCCGTGCGCATGCCCGCGTCCATCTCGTACGCCGAGGCGGCAGGCTTGCCGACCGCGTACATCACGGCGCACTACGCGCTGCACCGGCTGGCCGGGATGAAGCGCGGCGACCGGGTGCTCATCCACGCCGCGGCCGGTGGCGTGGGGCAGGCGGCCGTCCAGCTGGCGAAGGCGGCCGGCGCGGAAGTGTTCGCCACGGCGAGCCCGCACAAGCACGCGCTGCTCCGCGAGCAGGGCGTGGCGCACGTGCTGAACTCGCGCACCCTCGACTTCTCGGCGCAGGTGCTGGAGCTCACCGGCGGCGCGGGCGTCGACATCGTCCTGAACAGCCTCAACAAGGATTACATCGACGCCGGCATGCGCGCCCTGGGTCGCGGCGGGCGATTCGTGGAGCTGGGCAAGATCGGGGTGTGGTCCGCCGAGCGGGCGGCCGCGGAACGCCCCGACGTCGCGTACCACAACTTCGACCTCAGCGAGTTTCCCGAGGAGGAGCTGCGCCGGATCAACAACGAGATCCTGCGGGAGGTCGTCGACGGCATCGACGCGGGGAGCCTCGCGGCGCTGCGGACCACCGAGTACACCCTCGACGAGATCGAGGAGGCGTTCGGCGTGCTCAGCCGGGGCGCCAACGTCGGCAAGCTGGTGCTGTCCCTGGAGTCCGAGCCGGCGGAGGCCCCGGTGGTGATCCGGCCGGACCGCACGTACCTGATCACGGGTGGCCTCGGCGCGCTCGGCGTGCTCGCCGGGCACAAGCTGGCCGAGCTGGGCGCCCGGCACGTGGCGCTGGTGAGTCGGCGCGCGGTCGGCGACGAGCAGCTGGCCGACGTGCGGTCGCGGATCGGCCGGGACGTGGACGTCCGGGTGCACCGCGCCGACGTGGCCGTCGCCGCCGACGTGCGGGAGCTTGTCGCCGAGCTGGCCGGGGGGGAGTTCCCCCTCGGTGGCGTGCTGCACGCCGCCGGTGTGCTGGCCGACGGTCCCATCGCGAAGATGTCCTGGCCCGACCTGGACACGGTGTTCGGCCCGAAGGTGTACGGCACCTGGCACCTCCACGAGGCGGTCGCCGAAGTGCCGACGCTCGACTTCTTCGTCGGGTACTCGTCCGTCGCGTCGGTCATCGGCGCGGTGGGCCAGGCCAACTACGCGGCCGGCAACGCGTACGTGGACGCCCTGATGACCTGGCGGGCCGCGGCGGGACGGCCCGGCACCGCGCTGAACTGGGGGCCGTGGGCCGAGGTCGGCATGGCGGCGGAGCTCGACGAGCGGCTCGTGCGCAACCTCGAGGCCCAGGGCACCCGCTTCATCCGGCCCCGGCGCGGCACGGCGGCGCTCGCGACGATGCTCGCCGGGCCGGTGCCGCAGGCGGTCGTCGGCGAGTTCGACTGGGACAAGCTGGCCGGCGGGCGCGCCGCCAACCCGCTGTACCAGCGGCTGGCCCGGCGCCGGCAGGACACCGCCGCGGAACTCGACCTGCCCGGCCTGCTGGCCCTGCCCCGGTCCGAGCGGCGAACGGCGGTGAGCCGGCTGATCCGCGGGCACGTCGCCGCGGCGCTGCACTTCGACGGCCCCGACGACGTCCCGGCGGACGCGAAGTTCATCGAGGTCGGCCTGGACTCGCTGGGCGCGGTCGAGCTGAAGAACTTCCTGGAGTCGTCGCTGCGGGTGGCGCTGCCCACCAGCCTGGCCTTCGACTATCCGTCGATCGGGCTGCTCACCGAGCACCTCGAGCAGCAGCTCGGTGGCGCCGACATGTCCGCCGGGCCGGCCGGGCCCGAGGAGCCGCAGGCGGTCGCCGACATGTCCGCCGACGCGGTCGCCGCCGAGCTCGCGGCGCTGAAGGACCTCTGAGCGTGAAGGAGCACATCGAGTACCTGGAGACGCTGACCCGCGAGCAGCTCCTGCTGATGGCGGCCCGGCAGCACGCCGAGGAGCACCAGGGCATCGCCGTGGCGGGGATGGCCTGCCGGTTCCCCGGCGGCATCAACGATCCCGCGGCGTTCTGGGCGGCCCTGCGCGACGAGCGGGTGGTGCCGGCCGAACCACGCCGGCCACCGTCGCGGTGGAACACCGGCGCGCCGGACCTCGAACCGTACGCCGAGGTCCTGGGGCGTGGCGTGCACATCGAGGGCGTGGACCTGTTCGACCCGGAACGCTTCGGCCTCGGCGAGGAGGAAGCCCGGCACATGGATCCGCAGCAGCGCCTGCTGCTCGCCTGCGCCGACCAGGCCCTGGCGGACGCCGGTGCGCCGGACACCTACGGGCTGCGGGTCGGGGTGTACGCGGGCGTCAGCGCGCTGGAGTATCCGTACGCCCACCTGCGCAACGGGGTGCGGCCGGAGGACCTGTCGCCGTACATGGGTACGGGGGCCGCGCTCAGTGCCACGGCCGCGCGGATCGCCACCGGTCTGCGGCTCAACGGTCCGGTGCTCACTGTGGACACCGCGTGCGCCTCCGCGCTGACCGCCGTACACCTCGCGGTTCCTGCTTTGCGGCGCGGCGAGTGCGACCTCGCCGTCGTCGGGGCGTGCCACCTGCAGCTCGCCCCGTTCACCAGCGCCGTGTTCGACCTCGCCGGCATGCTCTCGCCGACCGGGCGCAGCCGGCCGTTCGCCGAGGACGCCGACGGGCACGTCCGCGGCGAGGGCTGCGGGATCCTGGTGCTCAAACGGCTCAGGGACGTCCAGCCGGGCGAGCCGCGGCCGTACGCGGTCATCCGCGGCACCGCGCTCTGGCAGCAGGGGGACCGTCCCGCGATGACGGCGACCCCGGTGGCCGCCCAGCGGCGGGTGATGGAGCAGGCGCTTCGGGCAGCCAAGGTGGATCCGGCCGACGTGCGGTACGTCGAGGCGCAGGCCAACGGCTCCAAGCTGGGCGGCGTCATCGAGGCGGAGAGCACGGCGGCGGCGTACGGGCGCGGCCGCCCCGGCGCGGAGACCCTGTACCTGGGCTCCTGCAAGGCCAACCTCGGCTACCTGGAGACCGCCTCCGGCGCCGCGAGCCTGATGAAGGTGGCGCTGGCGCTGAGCCACGGTGAGATCCCGGCGCAGCCCGACTTCGGCCGGCCCGACCCGGACATCGCCTGGGACCGGCTCTCGATCGACGTGCCCCGCAAGCTGATGGCCTGGCCGGAGTCCGCCCGCCGGGTCGCCGGGGTGAGCTCGTTCGGGTTCACCGGCACCAACGCGCACGTCCTCATGGAAGCCGTCGCGGGGGCACCGCCGCGGGACGGCACCCCGTCCGGTCCGCTCACCGGGCGCCGGCTCTGGCCGGACACGCACGTCTGGTCATGACCCGCCCCAGGCAAGGAGTTCGCCCGATGTCGTTGTACTTCCCGCAGCTCCGTACGCTGCAGCAGTCGATCGCCTTCCACGCCGCCGAGCGTCCCGACCATCCGGCGGTGCTCTGCGAGGACCGGAGCATCACCTACGGCGACCTGCATCGCCGGAGCAACCGTACGGCCCACGGCCTGCGCGCGCAGGGTCTGGCCGCCGGCGCCCGGGTGGCCTTCCTGGGTAAGGAGTCGGAGCACTACTACGACGTCCTGTTCGGCTGCGCGAAGGCCGGCGCGGTGCTGGTCCCGATCAACTGGCGGCTCACGCCCGTGGAGGTACGCCACATCCTGGCCGACTCCGGCACGGCGGTGCTGTTCGTCGAGGACGAGTTCCTGCCGGCGGCCGAGAAGGTCGTCGCCGAGCTGGAGCGGGCGCCGGTCATCGTCGCGCTCGACGGCCCGGACGGCCCGGGGACGGGGTTGCCGGCCTGGCAGCGCGGGTTCCCGGACACCGGCGTCGACGAGGGCGGCGGGTGGGACGACCCGGTCGCCCAGCTCTACACCAGCGGCACCACGGGCCTGCCCAAGGGTGTGGTGCTCGCGCATCGCAGCTTCTTCGCCGTCCGCGACGCGATGGAGTCGCAGGGCCTGGAGTGGATCGACCTGCGCCCCGGCGACGTCAGCCTGATCGGCATCCCGGGCTTCCACGTCGGCGGCATCTGGTGGGCGACGCAGGGCTTCAACGCCGGCGTCACCATCGTGTCGATGCGGATGTTCGTCGGCGCCACGGCGGTGGACCTGATCCGCGACGCCGGCATCACCATCGCCTGCGTGGTGCCCGCGATGCTGCAGATGATGCTCAGCGAGCCGCGTGCCACCCCGGCCCACTTCGCCAGCCTCCGCAAGGTCGTGTACGGCGGGTCGCCCATCTCGGAGACGCTCCTGCAGCAGTGCATCGACGAGATCGGGTGCGAGTTCGCCCAGATCTACGGGCTGACCGAGACCGGGAACACGGCGGTCTGCCTCCCGCCGGCCGAGCACGTGACGGGCAGTCCGCGGCTGCAGGCGGCGGGACGCCCGTACCCGGGGATCGAGATCAAGGTCATCGACTCCGCCGGCGAGCTCCTGCCCGCTCGCGAGGTCGGGGAGATCTGCATCCGTACGCCCGCGGTCATGCTGGAGTACTGGGGGCTGCGGGAGGCGACCGCGTCGACCCTTGTGGACGGATGGGTGCACACCGGCGACGCCGGCTACCTCGACGAGGAGGGCTTCGTCTTCGTCTGCGACCGGATCAAGGACACCGTGATCGTGGCGGGGGAGAACGTCTACCCCGCCGAGATCGAGAGCGCGCTCGCCAAACACCCCGCCGTGGCCGAGGCCGCGGTGGTCGGCATCCCGCACGAGAAGTGGGGCGAGGCGGTGCACGCGTTCGTGGTGTTCCGCCCGGGGCGTACGGCGCGGCCGCGAGAGCTGATGCTCTTCCTGCGCGACGAGATCGCCGACTTCAAGGTGCCCACGTCGTACGACGTCATCGACTCGCTGCCGCGCAACCCCAGCGGCAAGATCCTGCGGCGCAGCTTGCGCGATCGGTTCTGGGCCGGAAGGGTCCGACAGGTCAACTGACCGAGAAGTCCACCAAGGAGTTTCAATGACCATGTCAAGCCGCGTTCGCGGTGAGCGGTGGTGAGGGATGGAACTCACGGCCGTCGCGCAGCAGGGCCCAAATAACGTCGATCAGGCGGCGGGCCAGGGCGATCACCGCTTGG
>NZ_JADMLH010000021.1 GCF_016464385.1 Nucisporomicrobium flavum
CCAAGCGGTGATCGCCCTGGCCCGCCGCCTGATCGACGTTATTTGGGCCCTGCTGCGCGACGGCCGTGAGTTCCATCCCTCACCACCGCTCACCGCGAACGCGGCTTGACATGGTCATTGAAACTCCTCGCGTGTGTCGCATCCGACGTGCTGGTCGAACCGGTCGCTGCTGAGGAAGGCACAGCGGTGGTGCCGCCGGCCGGGTGTGAAGCTTCCCCACACCACACCCGGCCGGACTTGCGCCGGCGGGTCCGCCGCCCGCCACCCGGGGGTCGAGGGTGGCGGACAGCGGTCCTGCCTGTTGCGGCCCGGACCCGCGAATGCCCGGACCTGCGGTGCGACGCTTCGCGGGCGTCACACCCGGGAACCACGCCGCGAACGCGGAACCCGATCGTCAGCCCGAGGCCGACCGGCCCGGCCCGGCCGCCCTGGCGGAGGCGACCGGAGCGGCGCCCGCCAGGAGGGGCGGCCGCCGACCGGCGCCGACCGGCTGGAACAGCCGTTCGAACCAATCGAACACTCGTTCTAACTACTGGAGAGAGTAACACCACCCTCCGACAAAAAAGCAACGCCGCAGCGCCGCAGGTCAGAGGTGATCTTCGCCCGCTGGGAAGGACGGCGGGAGGAGAGCCGGGCAGCGATGACGGCGGACGGAGAAGAACAGCGCGGGGACGGGAGACAGACAAGGGAAGGGACGGCGGCGACGGGGCGTGGGAGCGGGAGGCGGGCGCGGGGAGGTGAGAGCGGGAGGCGGGGCGAGAGGCGGAAGGCGGGAGGTGCGGGCGAGAGGTGGGCGGAATGGTCATTACCGTGGAGGCGTGCTCACCGGCCCGATGACCCCGGCGGATCTCCGGCGCGGCGTCGCCGAGCTCACCGCGAGTGAGCCGCTCTTCGCCGCCGTCGAGGAACGTCACGGGTTCCCGCTGATGTGGGACCGCGCGCCCGGGTTTGCCTCGCTGGTGCACATCATGCTGGAGCAGCAGGTGTCGCTGGCGTCGGCGCGGGCGACGTTCGACCGGTTGCGGGCGCTCGCCGATCCGCTGACCGCTGAGAGCCTGCTGGCGCTCGACGACCGGCAGTTGCGTGAGGCCGTGGCCGATGCCGTCGTGGCGGGTTCGCTACGGCTGGAGGCGCTGGCCGGACTCGACGACCAGGACGTCGATCGGCAGCTGCGGGCGGTGCCGGGGATCGGCCCGTGGACCGCGGCGATCTACCGGCTGTCGGCTCTGGGCCGGCCCGATGCGTGGCCGGCCGGAGATCTCGCCGTCGCGGCCGGGATCGCCCAGCTGTGGAATCTGCCGGCGCTGCCCTCACCGGCCGAGACCGTCCTGCGCGCCGAGGCTTGGCGGCCCTGGCGGGCGGTCGCAGCCCGGCTGCTCTGGCAGCAGTACCTGGGGACGAAGCTGCGACCGCCGGCCTGACCACAACGGCGCCGGCCTGCAAGAAGCCCGGCAGGCACGCTGCCAGGGCGGGGGCCGGTCAGCCGCCGACGTGGATGCCGGGGCGCCGGGCCGGGTCGGGCTCGCTCTTGCGGATGATCTCGCGGACCACCGGGGCCGTGTCGCCGCGGCCCAGGAGCAGGTAGCGGAAGAGGTGGACGAGGGGGCTGCCCTCCGCCCATTCGAAGTAGCAGTGCGGGCGTACGCCGCTCGCGTCGCGCAGGGCGAGCAGGACCGCGGCGATCGCGTTGGGGGCCGCCGGGCTCTGCACGCGCAGGACGCGGTACGGGCCGACCTGGACGCCGTGGACTGTGAGGACGTTGCTGAACTGCGAGGGGTCCACGACCTCGACCTCGAGGAAGAGCAGGTCCGCCGCGCCCGGTACGGGGTTCATGCCGCGCTGTTCGCGTTCCTTGCCGGCGTACTCGTCCTCGTCACCGGCCTGGCGGCGGTTGGCGACGAGGTTGAGCTCGCCGTCGTACGCGATGGAGTCGGCGATGAACGCGCGGGCCGCCTCGTCGAACTCGATGCGGTCCGCGCGCAGCTCGGTGGTGCGGCTGATCCGGGAGACGAGGGAGACGGCGATGATGCCCGCGATGAAGATGGCCGAGATGGTGATGCCGTCGGGCTTCTCGATGATGTTGTCGCCGAGCGCGTACAGCAGCACGAGCGTGAGCACGGTGAAGCCGGCGGTGGCACCGCGCTGCCGGCGCCGGGCGGCGGAGATCGTGACCGCTACCGCCCCGGAGACCATCATGGCCAGGATGCCGGTCGCGTACGCCCCCGCCTGCGCGTTGACGTCCGCGCCGAAGGCGATGGTGATGCCGACGCTGATCGCGGTGTAGACCAGCACGACCGGACGGATGGCGCGCGACCAGTCCGGGGCCATGCCGTAGCCGGGCAGGTAGCGGGGCACGATGTTGATCAGGCCGGCCATCGCGGACGCGCCGGCGAACCACAGGATCAGGATGCTGCTGAGGTCGTACGCCGTGCCGAAGGCCTCGCCGAGCTTCTCGTGGGCCAGGTAGGCCAGCGCCCGCCCGTTGGCCCCGCCGCCCGGTTCGAACTCCGCGTGCGGGATGAGCACCGTGGTGACGAAGCTGGTCAGCAGCAGGTACACGCTCATGACCAGCGCGGCGACGGTGAGCAGCTTGCGGGTGTTGCGGATGCGCGCCTCGAGCCGCTGTTCCGGCGACTTCCCGTCGGCGGCGACCAGCGGCATCATGCTGACCCCGGTCTCGAAGCCGGACAGGCCGAGCACCAGCGCCGGGAACGCCAGGAACACCGAGGAGACCGTGCCGAAGCCGCCGGCGGCTATCCCGTCGAGCCAGGCGGAGAAGGCGTGCGGGACGGTGAACACGTCGATCAGGCCGACGATGGTGACCACGGCGTTGAGCCCGAGGAAGATCACCACCAGCGGCAGCGCGACCTGGACGGCCTCCCGGAAGCCGAGCAGGAACACGAACCCCAGGACCAGCAGCAGCACCACCGTGATGGGCACCGCGTGCCCGTGCAGGAAGCCGGGCAGGTACGGGTTCTCCGACATGTGCACGGTGGCGTCGGCCGCGGACAGCGTGATCGTGATGATCCACGAGGTGGCGACGAAGCCGAGCAGCACGAGCACGAAGAGCTTGCCGTACCAGAACGGGAGCAGGTCCTCGAGCATGGCGATCGAGCCCTGGCCGTGCGGGCTCTCCTTGGCGACCCGGCGGTACATCGGGAGCATGCCGGCCAGCGTCAGCGCGACGATCAGCAGCGTGGCCAGCGGCGACAGGGCGCCCGCGGCGAGCGCCGCGATGGCCGGCAGGTAGGACAGGGTGGAGAAGTAGTCGACGCCGGTCAGCGCCATGACCTTCCACCAGGGCTGCTGGTGCGTCTCGTCCTCGGCCGACTCGGGTCCGACCGGCTGGACCCGGTTGGCCAGCAGCCAGCGGGTCACCCGGTGCACGGGCGGGGGCGTCTGCGCCGGGGTCTCCACGGACGCCGGTACGTTGATCTCGGTGCTCATCGATTGTCAGGATGCACCACGGGTACGACACCCGCACCGGCGGATGGAGGATTCGGCATGCGCACGATCGTCGTGACGGGGGCCAGCTCCGGTGTGGGGCTGGCCGCCGCGGGTCAGCTGGCGGCACAGGGGGATCAGGTGGTGGTCGTCGGGCGCGATCCGGGCCGGCTGGGCTCGGCGATGGCGCAGATCAGGGCGGCCGCCACGGGCCCCGAGCCGGACGAGTTCCGCGCCGACTTCGAGTCGTTCGACGACGTACGGCGGCTCGCGGACCATCTGCTGGCGGCGTACCCGGTCATCGATGTGCTCGCGAACAACGCCGGCGGCATGCTGGGCTCGTACCGGAGGACGGCCGACGGCTTCGAGGCGACCGTCCAGGGCAACCACCTCGCGCCTTTTCTCCTGACCAGCCTGCTGCGCGAGCGGTTGCGTGGCGGCCGGGTGGTGAACACCTCCTCGCGCGCCCACCAGCGGGCGCGCGTCGACCCGGACGATCTCACCGGCGACCCGGCCTCGTGGAACGCGTGGCGCGCGTACGGCGCGAGCAAGGCCGCCAACATCCTGTTCACGGCCGAGGCGGCCCGCCGGTGGCCGGACATCCTGTCGGTGGCGTTCCATCCGGGCGTGGTGCGCAGCAACTTCGGCGCGGGCCCGGTGACGCGGTTCTTCTACAAGGTCGCGCCGTTCCTGACCAGCCCGCAGGACGCGGGTGCGCTGCTGGTCTGGCTCGCGACGGCCCCGGCGGAGGAATTGCGGAACGGCGCCTACTACGTGGGGCACAAGGTCACCGCACCGGACCCGCGGATCTCGGATCCCGCGCTCGCGGCGCGACTGTGGGATGCCAGCGAGCGGGCCTGCGGGGATAACCGTTAGTTCGACTTTCATTACCTTCTTCACGAAGGGCTGCCCGCGGGCGCGGGACCTTTGTAAGTTCTGGCGTCATGATCGCGCCGGCCACGCCCCGCTGGTGGGCTGGGGCCGCACGCTGCGCCGCCGCGCTCACCATGCTCGTCGTCACCGCGGTGTGGGCGGCGAACGGCGGGGCGCGGCAGGCGGCCGGCGGCGGCTGGGCGGCGCTGGGCGCTGCGGGACGGCTGGCCGCGTTGTGGTCGGCGAACCTGATGCTGCTCCAGGTCGTGCTCATGGCCCGGATCCCGCTGGTGGAACGGGCGTTCGGCCAGGACACGCCGGCCCGCTGGCACCGCTGGACCGGCTTCGCGTCGTTTCACCTGCTGCTCGCGCACGTCATGCTGGCGACGCTCGCGTACGCCACCGGCGGTGACCTGCTCGCGCAGTTCGCGCGCTTCGTCGCGCATTACCCCGGGATGCTGCCGGCCACGGCGGCGCTGGTCGCGGTCGTCCTGGTGGTCGTGACATCGGTACGCCGGGCCCGCCGCCGGTTGCGCTACGAGTCGTGGCATCTGCTGCACCTGTACGCGTACCTGGGCGTCGCCCTGGCGCTGCCGCACGAGCTGTGGGCCGGATCGGACTTCGTGGCGAGCCCGGTGGCGCGCGCGTACTGGTGGACGCTGTACGCCGTGGCCGCGGGCAGCGTGCTGGTCTTCCGCGTCGGCATGCCGTTGTGGCGCACGGTGCGGCACCGGCTGGTGGTCGACCACGTCGTCCCGGAGGCGCACGGGCTGGTCTCGGTGTACCTGCGCGGCCGGCACCTCGACCGCCTGCCGGTGCGGGCCGGGCAGTTCTTCGTCTGGCGGTTCCTCGACGGGCCCGGCTGGTCGCGCGGGAACCCGTTCTCGCTGTCCGGGCCGCCGCACGGCGATCAGCTGCGGATCACGGTGAAGGTGCTCGGTGACGGCAGCGCCCGGGTGGCGCGGCTGCGGCCGGGCACGAGGGCACTGATCGAGGGCCCGTACGGACGCCTGACGGCCGAGTCGTACCGGGGCGGGCCCGTGACGATGCTGGCGTGCGGGGTCGGGATCACGCCGTTGCTGGCGTTGCTGTGGGACCTGCCGTACGGCCACGGCCAGGCGACGCTGATCTACCGCGCCCGGCACGCGCGCGAGGTGGCGTTCCTGGACGAGCTCGAATGGCTGGCGCAGCGCCGCGGCGTACGGCTGGTGCCGTTGATCGGCCCGCGCGCGCGTCCCACCTCCTGGCTGTCCGAGGAGTACGCGGACTACACCGACGCGCAGGCGTTGCGTGAGCTCGCCCCGGACATCGCCGGCCACGACCTGTACGTGTGCGGCCCCGATCCGTGGACCGAGGCCGTCCGCGCCGCCGCCCGGGCCGCCGGGGTCCCGCCGGCGCGCCTGCACCGGGAGCGCTTCGGCTGGTGAGCGCCGATGTTCGAGCAGAATGGTCCGATGGAGAACCACCCCAATGTTCAGGCGGTCCGCGCCGCGCTCGCCGGCGCCGACGCCCGTACCGCCGCGGGCACCGCGCCCGAGATGGTCCTGTTCGACGAGGGGGTGCACACCGCCGCCGCCGCGGCTGCCGCCCTGGGTGTCGAGGTCGGACAGATCGCCAACTCGCTGATCTTCGAGGCGGACGGCGCGCCGCTGCTGGTGCTGACCTCCGGCGCGCACCGGGTGGACACCCGCAAGGTCGCCGCCGGGCTCGGCGTCGCCCGGCTGGGACGGGCCACGCCGGAGTTCGTCCGGGCGCACACCGGCCAGGCGATCGGCGGGGTGGCTCCGCTGGGACATCCCAAGCCGGTCAGGACGCTGGTCGACACGGCCCTGGCGCAGTATGACGAGGTGTGGGCGGCCGGTGGCGTACCGCAGGCGGTCTTCCCGATCACGTACGCGGAGTTGCTGCGGGTCACCAACGGTGTACCCACCGAGGTCGCCTGAGTCATTGATCACTGGACTGAACTCCGCCTCGAGGGGCGGAGGTGGCGCGCGTCCTTAAACTGGGGGGCCTGCGTCATCCCCTGTCCCTGTCCATTGACCCCCTCGGAGTCCGACAACCATGGCCGCCGATACCGCCACGGGAACGGAAGCGGTAGCGACACCTGCCACCGTCCAGGACCCGCCGCCGGACGAACAGGCACCCCCGGCGGAGGAACAGGCACCCCCGGCGAAGCAGACACCGCCCTCTGAGCAGGAGCCGCCGGCCGAGCCGCAGCCGCCGGCCGAGCAGGAAAAGGTCCAGGAGAAGCCCGCGGCCGAGGACACGCCGCCTGCGTCGCCGCCGCCCTCCCGGGCCGGCCGGACGTGGGCGTGGATGCGGACGAGGCTGATCCCCACGCTGGCCCTGGTGACGTTCCCGTTCGCGGCGACGCTCACCGTGATGCTCATCAACATCGGCACCCGGCAGCTGTGGCGCGACGAGAACGCGACCTGGTGGGCTGCCTCGCTCGACCTCGCCGACCTGCGCGAGATGGTGCAGACGCTCGACGTGGTGCTGTACCCGTACTACGCGTTCATGCACGGCTGGGTGACGCTCTTCGGCGACTCCGAGACGGCGCTGCGGATGCCGGCCGCGCTGGCGATGGCGTTCTCCGCGGCGGTGATCGCGCTGATCGGGCGGCGGCTGTTCGACGCCCGGGCCGGCCTGATCGCGGGTCTGCTGATGCCGGCGGTCCCGGTGATCAGCCGGTACGGGCAGGAGGCGCGCCCGTACGCGCTGGCGATGCTCGCCACGGTCACCGCGGTGTGGCTGCTGCTGCGCGCGGTGGAACGCCCGACGGTGTGGCGGTGGATCCCGTACGCGCTGGCGGTGATCGCGATCGGCTGCAGCCACATCGTGGCGCTCATGAGCCTCGCCGCCCATCTCGTGGTGGTGGTCGCGGCGGTGATCCGCGCCCGGGGACGCAAACGGCTGTGGACGATCCTCGGCTGGCCGCTGTCCGTCGTGGCCGCGGTGCTCGCCGTCTCGCCGCTGATCATCCGCGGGCAGGTCCAGGGCGCGCAGATCAACTGGATCCCGGACACGACGTGGGAGCGGGTGCAGGCCTTCCCCGGCGAGGTCTTCATGAGCCCCGCGGTGGCCGGGTTCTTCCTGACCGCCGGCCTGGGCGCCATATTCGTGCTGGCCTTCGAGGGCCGGGGCGGGCTGCTGCTGGTGTGGGCGCTGCTGCCGCCGATCGTCGCGTACTACACGTTCCACGAGTACTACTTCTTCTACCCGCGCTACCTGCTCTTCACGGTCCCGGCCTGGATCCTGCTCGCCGGGTTCGCGCTGCGCCGGCTGGCCTCGGCCGCCGGCTCCGGCCGGGTCGCGGCGACCGCCAAGGTCGTCGTGGTCGTCGTCGCGGCCGCGGCCGGGCTCACCTTCGCCGGGTGGACGGAGCAGGGCAACATCCGCAGCGACGCCGAACCGGACGAGTTCGCGTTCCGGCTGGCCGCGGGGCTCATCGCCGCCCGCGACGAACCGGGCGACGGGATCATCTTCACCGGCTACCGGTACGCCCACCGCGGCTTCCGGTACGAGTGGCGCCACCAGCCCCGCGAGCAGCAGCCGCAGGAGATCCTCGTCGACCAGCCGCCGGACGAGGCGTGGTCGTGGGAGCACCCGCCCTGCCTGCCGACCGCCGTGTGCCTGGCCGACACGAAGCGGATCTGGCTGGTGTCCACGGACCCGGGCGGCCTCAGCCCGTTCTGGCCGCTGCCCGGCTACCAGCAGAAGGCGGTCCAGCGCCGCTACGACATCGTGCTGCACGTCGAGTTCCACCGGGTCTGGGTGACCGAACTCGTCCGCAAGCCACCCCGCAAGTAGCCGACCCGCCGGGGCGTGACGGCCCGCAGCCTGGGTAGCGTGACGGGATGACGTCCGTACCGCCGCTGGTCACGCTGCACGTGTGGCGGGTGCCGCGGCGTGACGTCGGTCGCGCTTTCGTCCGGATGGCGGTGGATCCGCGCCGGTTGCGACGGGTGCCCGGGGCGCGGTTCGGCCGGCTGCTCGGCACCGGGACCGGCACGACGTTCGGGCCCGGCGACTCGGACCTGACCCGGTACGCGGCCGTGGTCGCCTGGGACGGCCCGGACGGCGGCGACCTGGGCGCGGTCGGCGCGGCCTGGGACCGGATCGCCACGGCTTCCACCCGCGTGGACCTGACGCCGCTGACCAGCCACGGCCGCTGGTCGGGCGGGACACCGTTCGGCGAACCGTCGGACGGCCGGCACGACGGCATGGTGCTGGCGCTGACCCGGGCCCGGCTGCGGCCCGCGCGGGCGCTGACGTTCTGGCGTGCGGTGCCGCCGATCGCCAGGGAGCTCGCCACCGCGCCGGGGCTGCTCGCGCGCTTCGGCGTCGGCGAGGCGCCGGTGGTCTGGCAGGGCACGGTGAGCGTGTGGCGCAGCGCGGCGGATCTCACCCGGTTCGCGTACCGTCAGCCGGAGCATCGCGCGGTGATCGCGCGGACACGGGAGGTCCGCTGGTACGCGGAAGACCTGTTCGCCCGGTTCGCGGTGCGCGGCATCAGCGGCGACAGGGCCGTACTGGGCTGGCGGGAAGGAGAGCGATGAGGCTCGTCCCCTGGCAGCCGGACGACATGCTCCGGCGGCTGGACGACGTGGTGAGCGTGTACGGCGAGGCGATGGGCTACCGCGCCGAGCTGCTGCAGACCCGCCGCGGGTACATCGGCGCGCACGTACGCCGGGCCGGCTTCCGGGCGGTCGCCACCCTGACCACCGACGGGCACCTCGCCGGGTTCGGGTACGGCTACGCGTCCGGCCCCGGCCAGTGGTGGCACGACCAGGTCCGTTCCGCGCTGGACGAGCCCGCCCGGCGGCGCTGGCTGTCCGACTGCTTCGAGGTGGTCGAGCTGCACGTGCGCCCGAGCGCCCAGGGCCACGGGATCGGCGCCCGCCAGCTGCGCGCCCTGCTGTCGATGGCGGACGGGAAGACCGTGCTGCTGTCGACGCCCGAGGCCGACGAGGAGCAGTCCCGGGCCTGGCGGCTGTACCGGCGCTTCGGCTTCGAGGACGTGCTGCGCGACTTCATGTTCCCGGGTGACGAGCGCGCGTTCGCCATCCTCGGGCGCGGCCTGCCGCTGACCGAGCGCGCCCCGGCCGAGGACGCACCGGGCATTGTCGGCATCTGAGCGGTCGTCGTGGGCCCGCCCGGCCGTCCCCGCGGCTGAGTGGCCGTCGTGGGCGCTGCTCGGCGCGCTCGTCCTGGTCCAGATCTGCTATCCGCTCACCTCGGGTGGCGTACGCGCCGGGTTCACCGTGACCACGGTGGTGCTGGGCTACCTGCTGTCGGTGGGTCACGCGCTGCTCAGCCGGGGCCCGCGCGCGGCCGCCGCGCTGGTGGGTACGGCCACGCTGGGCGGGTTCGCGGTGGAGGCGGTCGGGGTGGCGACCGGGTTCCCGTTCGGCACGTACGACTACTCCGGCCAGCTCGGCCCGAAGGTGCTCGGCGTACCGCTGATCATCCCGCTGGCGTGGACGTGGATGGCGTGGCCGGCGTGGCTCGCGGCGCTGCGGCTGGCCCGCTCGCGCGCGGTCCGGGTCGCGCTGGCGGCGGCCGGGCTGGCGGCGTGGGACCTGTTCCTGGACCCGCAGATGGTCGCCGAGGGCTATTGGGTGTGGCAGTCGCCGACGCCGGCGCTGCCGGGAGTGCCGGGCATCCCGGTGGGCAACTATCTGGGGTGGCTCGGTTTCGCCCTCGTGCTGATGGCGGTCCTCGCGGCGGCCGCCGGACCCTCGGGCGGGCAGGCGCTCGGCGGGGACGCCCCCATGATCGCGTTGTGGCTGTGGACGTACGCTTCCTCGGTGCTCGCCCACGCGGTGTTCCTGGGGCTGCCCTGGTCCGCGCTCTGGGGCGGCGTCCTCATGGGCGCAGTCGTGTTGCCCCTGATCCCAGCGCTGCGGCGACGCACATGACGTGGCTCGTGCTCCTGCCGTGGCTGGCGCTGACCGGCCACACGCTCGTCAACGCCCTGCTGCTGCGCCGGCCGGCCCGCGGCGCCTCGGTCACCGAGCGCGTGGCGGTGCTGCTGCCGCTGCGTGACGAGGCCGGCCGGGTGACGCCGTGCCTGGAGTCGCTGCTCGGCCAGCGGGGCGTCCCCGAGCTCGAGATCGTCGTGCTCGACGACGGATCCACCGACGGCACGGCCGAGGTGGTGCGCCGGGTCGCCGGCGACAAGGTACGGCTGCTGACCGGCGCGCCGCTGCCCGCCGGGTGGCTCGGCAAGCCGCACGCCTGCGCGCAACTGGCCGCCGCGGCGACGGGCAGCGACGTGCTCGTCTTCGTCGACGCGGACGTGGTCCTGGCGCCCGACGCCGTCGCGGGCGGGGTCGCGCTGTTGCGGTCGGCGCAGGTCACGCTGCTGTCGCCGTACCCCCGGATCACCGGGGCCGGCCGGCTCGTGCAGCCGCTGCTGCAGTGGTCGTGGCTGACGTTCCTGCCGCTGCGGCTGATGGAACGCTACCCCCGGCCGTCGCTGGCGGCGGCGGGCGGGCAGTGGCTGGTCACCGACCGGGCCGGCTACGAGCGGGCCGGCGGGCACGCGGCGGTGCGCGACGACGTGCTCGAGGACATCGGGCTGGCGCGGGCGGTCAAGCGCTCCGGCGGCCGGATCGCCCTCGCCGACGGGTCACGGCTGGCGCAGTGCCACATGTACGCGTCGTGGCGGGAGCTGGTCGACGGTTACAGCAAGTCGTTGTGGGCGTCGTTCGGGTCGCTTCCCGGTGCGGCGGCCGTCGTGGTCCTGCTGATCCTGCTGTACGCGGCGCCGCCCGTGACCGCGATCGCGCTCCTGATGTCCGCAAGGGTGGATCTTGCTTTGGTGACGCTGTGTGCGTACGGGATGGGTGTGCTCGGAAGGGTGATCGCCGCGGCCGCGACGGGCGGGCGGACCTGGCCGGATCCCCTGGCGCAGCCGATCTCGATCCTGGCGTTCGGGTGGCTGGCCGCCCGGTCGTTCGTGTTGCGCCGGCGCGGCGCCCTGAGCTGGCGGGGACGGCCGGTATGAGCGAAACAGCGGTGATCGGCGCGGGGGTCGGCGGGCTCGCCGCGGCGGCCCGGCTGGCGGCGGCCGGGCACAAGGTCGCGGTGTACGAGCAGGCGCCGGAGATCGGCGGCAAGCTCGGCCGGTACGAGCGCGACGGCTACCTCTTCGACACCGGCCCGAGCCTGCTCACGCTCCCCCAGGTCTTCGCCGACCTCGGGCTGGAGCTGGACCCGGTGCCGCTGGATCCGGTCGTGCGCCACGTGTTCCCGGACGGTTCCGTGCTCGACTCCTCGTCCGATCCGGAGGTGTTCCGGGAGCGGATCGCCGACGCGTTCGGGGCGGGGGCGGCCGCGGACTGGGGACGCTTCTGGAAGCGCGCGGAGCGCATCTGGGCCGCGTCGTGGCGCTCGGTGCTGCAACGCGAGGTGTCCCCGGCGACGCTGGCCCGGCTGTCGTGGCGCCTCGGCGACCTCGCCGCGATCGCGCCGGGCCGCACGCTGCGCACGCTCGGCCGTCACTATCTGCGCGACTGGCGGCTGCGGATGATGCTCGACCGGTACGCGACGTACACCGGCGCCGACCCGCGCCGCGCCCCGGCGGCCCTGGCCGCGATCCCGTACGCGGAGCTGGCCTTCGGCGGCTGGTACCTGCCCGGCGGCCTCGGCGTGCTCGGGTCCGCCCTGCTCGACCGCTGCCGCGCCCTGGGCGTCACGATCCACACGTCCGCCCCGGTGACCGCCATCCGTACCTCGGCCGGCCGCGCGACGGGCGTCTGCGTGGCGGGTTCCGACGTCCCGGCCGACCTCGTCGTGTCCGATGTGGACGCGCAGACCCTGTACCGCGACCTGCTGCCGTCGCCGTCGCACCTCGCCGGCCTGTCCGACCGCAGCCTGGCCGGCTTCGTGCTGCTGCTGGGAGTCCGCGGCGAGACGCCACGGCTCGCCCACCACACGGTCCTGTTCCCCCGCGACTACGACGCCGAGTTCGACGCGGTCTTCGGCGACCCCGCCCACGGCCGCCGCGCCCGGCCGCCGTCCGACCCGACCGTCTTCGTCACCCGCGCCGAGGACCCCGCGGTCCACCCGCCGGGCACGGAAGCGTGGTTCGTCCTCGTGAACGCACCCCGGCACGGCCGCGCGGCGGGCGCCGTGGACTGGGAGCGTCCCGGCCTCGCAGCGGCGTACGCGGACCACATTCTCGACGTCCTCGCGGCGCGCGGCTTCGACGTCCGCGACCGCCTGGACTTCGTGGAGACCCGCACGCCGGCCGATCTGGCCGCGGCCACGGGCGCGCCCGGCGGGGCGATCTACGGTACGGCCGGAGGACTGCTGCGCCCGGGCAACCGCGGGCCGGTGTCCGGGCTGTACCTCGTGGGCGGCTCGACGCACCCGGGCGGCGGCCTGCCCATGGTCACGCTCTCGGCGAAGATCGTCGCCGACGCGATCGGACCGGCCTGAGGCCGCCGCTCAGCCGTCACGGACCCGGGCGAACATCTCGACATCGCACCGTCTGCCGCCCATGACCTGGTAGCTGCGCAGCAGCCCTTCCCGCTCGTACCCGGCCCCCAGCGCGACCCGTTTCGAGGCTTCGTTCCACGGCTCGATGCACAGCTCCGCCCGCCAGACCCCCAGCCGGTCGAACGCCCACTCGGTGAGCCCCGCCACCGCCTCGCGCGCCAGCCCCCGGCCCCGCGCCGGCGGCAGCATCCAGTACCCGAGCCCGGCGCGGCCCAGGTCGAGGTCGCGCAGGCGCAGGCTGACATGCCCGACGACCGTGCCGGTGGCCCGTTCCTCCACCGCGCGCGGCACCGTGACACCGCCGGCGGACAACTCCGTCATCCGGCGCAGGAACGCCTGTCCCGCCTCCACGGTGTACGGCTCCGGAACCGACGTGATCGAGGCGATGTACGGATCCGGCGCGGCCTGCGCGAGCACACCGAGATCACCCTGGCGCCACGGACGCAGCACGAGTCGTTCCGTCGGCACCTCGAGGCCGGCGAGGACGGTATCCGGCACTCAGGCGTCCTGGTAGTCGAGCACAGCGGCGGCGGCTCCGCTGGAATCCTTCGGCTTCGGCCGCCGGGGCTCCCGGACCGGCGCGCCACCGCCGGTGTCGTCGTCCGGGCCTTCCCGCCGGAACGAGGACGCTTCCCCGTCGCTGTCCCGGCGCTTCCGTTTCCTGGCCATGTGCCTCTCCCTTCCACGCATCCGTTCGCGGGGAGACCGCACCGATGACTGTAGGACGCCCGTTCCACCCATCGGTAAGGTCTGCGGGTGCCATTCCTGCCGCCGGACACCCTCGAACCGCTGGCCGAGCTCGTCCGCGACGCGAAGGTCGTCGCCATCGGCGAGAGCGCCCACCACGTCCGCGAGTACTACGAGGTCCGGCACCAGCTCACCCGGTTCCTCGTGGAGCGGTGCGGCTTCTCGGTGTTCGCGATGGAGTCCGGCTTCAGCGAGGGCCTGGCGGTGGACGCGTGGGTGCGCGGCGGCCCCGGCGACCTCGACGACCTGGCCGAGCGGCACATCACGTACCGGATGGGTCAGTGCGCCGAGATGCGCGAGCACCTGTTGTGGATGCGGTCGGCGCGGGTGCGCTTCAGCGGCATCGACGTGCCGGGCTCGGCCACCTCGCCCCTGCCCGGCCTGCACAATCTTCGCGCCCTGCCCCACGTCGACGAGATCACCGCGCTGGTCGAGACGTACGCGAAGGAGCCGGGCCTGTCGGCCTACGCCGCCTACGCGGCGATGCCCCAGCCGGACCGCGACCGGATCACGGCACTGCTGGCTGACCTGACCGTACGCCTCGACACCGGCGCCGCCGACCGCACGGCGAGGCGGGAGTTGCGGCTCGTCGTCCTGCTGGATCAGCTGCTGCGCGGCAACGTGGCGGCGCGCGACCTGGGCATGGCCGAGACGGTCCTGGAGCTGGTCGAAGCCGGCGCCAAGGTGGTGGTGGGCGCGGCGAACGGCCACATCCAGCGCACCCCGATGGCCCTGCCGGGCGTCACGGTCCCGACCATGGGCACCCACCTGACCCGGCGGCTGGGCGACGCGTACGTACCCATCGCCCTGACCGCGGTCGCGGGCGTCACACCGGCCCGCCGCCGCGACCCCTCGGCGCCGGGAGGGGTGGCAGTGACTGCGGTGGGGCTTCCGGCGCCGCGACAGGACAGCGTGGAGGCTGCGGGCGCGGGGATGGTCCGGCTGCGCGGTGCCGGCGGGGGCGCGACGGTCATCCGAGTGCTGGACGGGTGGCAGGAGACCGATGTGGCGGCCGCGTACGACGCCGTGCTCACCCTGCCGGAGATCTCCCCCGCGGAGCAGGCCGGCGCGCGATGACCACGGGCGTCACCGCCGGGCGCAGAGGGCGTTCTGGACCAGGGTGTCAGCCGCGCGTTGCTGCTGGAGACGGTGATCCAGCGAGTCACCGAGCGCGGTGGACATGGACACCACCGCGCTGCGCCGGCCGTCAGCGGTGACGCCGGTCTGCGTGATGTAGCCGGCGTCGCCGCCGTCGTGGCCCCAGTAGGCGCCGCCGCAGGGCAGCGGGCGGCGCACGAGCCCGAGCCCGTATCGGCCGCCCGGCCAGACCTGCTCGATGTCGGCACTGACCCGTACCGTGCGCTTCATCGCGGCGAGCTGAGCCGGTGGCAGCAGGGCGCCGCTCAAAAGGGCACGGAAGAACCGGTCGAGGTCACGCGTGGTCGACACCATGGAGTCCGGGTCCCACGAGACCTGCTCGGTGACGTCGACCAGCTCGCCACCGGGGAACAGTTCGTACGCCCGGGCGTGCGGGCGCGGCAGCGTGGGCTCCGCCCCCGGCCAGCTGGTGCCGCGCAGCCCGAGCGGCCGGACGATCCGGTCGTTGATCTCCTCGGACAACGACCGGCCGGTGACCCGCTCGATGATCATGCCGGCGAGGACGAACCCGGTGTTGGAGTAGGCCCATCCGGCTCCGGGCGGGAAGTCGGGCCGATGGCTCAGGGCTCCCGCCACGAGCTCCTCGCGGGTGTGCGGGTCGTACCGCTGGTCGTGGTACTCCTCGGGCGTCGTGTAGCCGGCCGGGTCGTCGTGCAGGCCGCTGCTGTTCTGCAAGAGGTGGCGCACGGTGATCCGGCGGCCGTCGTGCCCGTCACCGTGCACCACCCCCGGCAGCCACCGCTCGACCGTGTCGTCGAGGCCCATCCGGTGCTCGCCGACCAGTTGCAGGGCCACGGTGGCCACGACCGCCTTGCGGGTGCTCGCGATGCGGAACCGACCGTCGCGTGGCACCGGGCGTCCGGTGACACGGTCGGCGACCCCGCTGGTGGCGACGAAGTGCCGGCCGCCGATGGTCACCCGCGCCTGCACGCCGGTCACCCCCAGGGCGTGGATGGAGTCGGCATCCCGCTGCAGCCGGGTGGCGGCGGGCCCCGGACCGGTGCCGGCCGGTGCCGGCGGTGCCGCGGCGGCCGTGACAGCGAGGCCCGCGATGCCCGCCGCGGCGGCCAGCAGGGAGCGCCTGGACACGTTTCCATTGCGTGATCTCATGCCGTCCGACGCTATGAGTTCCATCAGCGCGGGCCACTACCCCGCGCCACCGGACTCGGACTACAGCTGGCTGTAGTGCCCGGGTAGCGGCCGCCGGGCATGCTTGACGCCGTGTCGGGAACGGGATGGGTGCAGGCGCGGCGCGGCGGGATCTATCTGCTGGGATCGCTCGCCACCGCGGTCGGCACGGTGCTCGCGCTGCCGGTACTGATCCATCCGAGGCTCGCCCGCTCGTGGGCCACCTGGCATCGCGAACGCGCCGGCCGGCAGCTCGGCACGCCGCTGCCACCGCGCCCTCCGCTGCGCGGGACGGGCCGCCGGGCATGGACCGACCCGGCCACACCGCGGGATCTGCTGTGGTTGCCGGTGCACGCCCTGACCGGGATGGCCTTCGGTGTGCCCGCGCTGCTGTGCGTCGGCAACGTCGTGCCGGCCGCGGTCGCCACGCCTCTGTGGTGGGCCTTCACCTTCCAGGAGCGGCCACGGCTGTTCATCGACGTCCCGGTGACGGGCTGGGCGACGGCGCTCACCCTGGGTCCACTGCAGATCGTCCTGCTCGTCGCCGTGGCGTACCTGTGCTTCCCGCCTGCCGCCCGGGCACACGCGCGGATCTGCCGCGCGGTGCTGTCGCACTCGGCGGCCGAGCAGCTCGCCGACCGGGTGGCTGTGCTGACGCGCACCCGGGCCGACGTGCTGGATGCCCACGGTGCGGAGCTGCGCCGGATCGAACGCGACCTGCACGACGGCACCCAGAACCGGCTGGTGGCCATCGCGATGCGGCTGGCCGTGGCCCGCCAGGCGTTCGCCGACGATCCCCGCGACGAGCAGTTCGTGGCGGAGCTGCTCCGGGACGCCCACGAGGGGGCCGAGGAGGCGATGACCGAGCTGCGCGAGGTGATCCGCAGCGTCTATCCGCCGATTCTCGCCGACCGCGGCCTCGACGGCGCCCTGACCGCCGTGATCACCCGGTGCGGGGTGCCCACCCGCCTGGAACTCGGCGACCTCGGCCGGGTCCCCGCAGCCGTGGAAGCGGTCGTCTACTTCGCCGTCGCCGAGGCGCTCACGAACGTCAGCAAGCACAGCCGGGCGACCGCGGCGGCCGTACGGGTGAGCCGTACGGCCGACCGGTTGTCCGTGGCCATCACCGACGACGGCATCGGTGGCGCCGGCGACCGGCAGGGCACCGGCCTCGCCGGGATCCGCCGCCGGGTGCTCGCGCTCGACGGGACGGTCGGCGTCGACAGCCCGGCCGGCGGGCCGACGGCCGTCACCCTGGAGCTGCCGTGCGGGTCGTGATCGCCGAGGACAACGTGCTGCTGTCCACCGGGCTGGAGCTACTGCTGCGCCGTGCGGGCTGCCATGTCGCCGCCGTCGCCGGTGACGCGCCGGGCTTTCTCACCGCCGTACGGGAACACCGGCCCGACGTCACGATCGTCGACGTCCGGCTCCCCCCTTCCTTCCGCGACGAGGGGATCCGAGCCGCCCTGGAGGCCCGGCGGGAGCTTCCGGGCCTGCCGGTCCTGGTGCTGTCGCAGTACGTCGAGCAGCAGTACGCCGCCGAGCTCCTGTCCTCCACTGGCGGCGGCGTCGGCTATCTCCTCAAGGACCGGGTCAGCCGGGTGGACGAGTTCGTCGACGCCCTGCGCCGGGTCGCCGCCGGAGGCACCGCGATGGATCCCGAAGTCATCGCGCAACTCGTGCACCGCGCCGGTGACCCGGTCGCCGCCCTCACCCCGCGCGAGCGGGAGGTGCTCGGGCTGATGGCTCAGGGTTGCGACAACAACGCCATCGCCAGTCGGCTCGTCATCACCGCCAACGCCGTGCACAAGCACATCGGCAACATCTTCGCCAAGCTCGGGCTCGCCGTGACCGACAGCGGCCACCGGCGGGTCCTCGCCGTCCTCGCCTATCTGAACGGACCCGTCCGCGGGACCGGGGCCGGGTCGGCCGGGGTCAGCGGTCGCTGAGGGACGGCAACCTACAGCGGGTGGACGCCGATCGGCAGCTCGCCGGTCCCGATGTGGTCGAGCACGGTCGCCCGCAGCGCCTCCGCCGCGTGCGGGAGGATCGCGCGGCGGCGGTGGGCCAGGGCGATCGTGCGGCGCATGCCCGGCGGGGCGAGCGGCGTCGCCCGCAGCAGCGGCCGGTTGGCGAGCACCATGCTGGGTACCAGCGCCACGCCCAGCCCCGCCTCGACGAAGGCGAGGACCGCGTCCATCTCGCCGCCCTCGACCGCGAAGCGCGGGGTGAAGCCGGCCCGCCGGCACGCCTCGAGGGTGACGTCGCGCAGGTCGTAGCCGGGGCGGAACATCACGAGCGGGGTGTCGCGCAGGTCGGTGAGGGCGAGCTGGGTGTTCGGCGTCGGCGGGGGGCCGGCCGCCACCGAGGCCACCACGAGGCTCTCGCGCAGGACCGGCGCCGCGTGCAGGGCCGGGTCGACGCCCTGCTCCGGCTGGACGATCAGCGCGAGGTCGAGGTCGCGGGCGAGCAGGTCGGCGATGAGGTCCTGGGAGCTGCCCTCGTTCACGTGCAGGGCGATGTCCGGGTGTTCCGTACGGAATCGGCGCAGCACCATCGGGACCAGCGACGAGCAGAGGCTGGG
This sequence comes from Nucisporomicrobium flavum, assembly GCF_016464385.1. Lineage (GTDB taxonomy): Bacteria > Actinomycetota > Actinomycetes > Mycobacteriales > Micromonosporaceae > Actinoplanes > Actinoplanes flavus_A. The sequence goes on from NZ_JADMLH010000021.1 coordinate 18,443, forward strand.
GGTCGCGCCGACCCGGACCCGGCCGCGGCGCAGGCCGACGATCTCCTGGACCGCGTCGCGGGCGGCGTCGGCGTCCGTGACCATCCGGCGGGCCAGGGGCAGCAGGGTCTCGCCCGCCGCGGTGAGGGCGACGGCCCCGCGGGCCCGCTCGAAGAGGGGCGCGCCGAGCGTGCCCTCGAGGGTGTGAATCTGCTTACTTAAAGTCGGCTGTGAGACGCCCAGAGAATCGGCAGCCTGGGTGAAATGCCGGGTTTCTACCACTGCTAGGAAGTATCGGAGCTGTTGGAGCTGCACCTCCATAGCTTACGTCTATGATGACCCGGTCGATCATGCATTAGACGAATCGCCTTGGTGTTCCTACCGTCCATGGAGTGGCGGTAGATACCAGAGTTCCTCCCCCGAAAGCGACGGCGGAGCCCGCGAAGAAGGCGCTCGGCAGGAGGACCCCCGCGAAGCGAGCACCCCGCGGCCTCCGGTCGTCGGTCTCGCTCAAGATCCTGATGGCGGTCAGCGGCCTCCTGCTGGTCGGCTTCCTGGCCATGCACATGCTCGGGAACCTGAAGATCTTCTTCGGCGCCGACAGCTTCAACCACTATGCGCACTGGCTGCGGACGGTCGGCGTGCCGCTGCTGCCGGAGGGCTGGTTTCTGTGGATCCAGCGGTTCGCGCTCACGGCCGCCGTGATCGCGCACATCGCCGCCGCGACGGTGCTGGCCCGCCGCGCCCGCCGCGCCCGTCCGGTGCGGTACGTGCACCGGCCCAAGGTGCAGGGCAGCTACGCGGCGCGCACGATGCGCTGGGGCGGCGTGATCATCCTGCTCTTCGTGATCTACCACATCCTGGACCTGACCACCGGCACGCTGAACCCGGTGGCGGACCCGGAGCACCCGTACCGCAACGTCGTGGCGGACTTCGCGCCCGGCCGCTGGTACGTGACGCTGTTCTACACGCTCGCCGTCGTGAGCGTCGGCTTCCACCTGCGGCACGGGCTGTTCAGCGCCGCCCGCACGCTGGGCCAGCGCACCCCGCGCGGTGAGCGCCTCGTCCGCGCCGCCGCGCTCGTCCTCTCGGTCGCCCTCGTCGCCGGCTACCTGTCGGTGCCGTTCGCCGTGCTCACCGGATTGGTGGACTGACATGACCGACTCCCTCTGGCACGAAGGCGACCCGATCGCCGACACCGCGGCTCCGGACGGCCCGATCGAGACCCGCTGGGAGCGCCGCACGTTCGCCGCCAAGCTGGTCAACCCGGCCAACCGCCGCAAGCTCACCGTGATCGTGGTCGGCACCGGCCTGGCCGGGGGCTCGGCCGCCGCGACGCTCGCCGAGGCGGGCTACAAGGTGCGGTCGTACTGCTACCAGGACAGCCCGCGGCGTGCCCACTCGATCGCCGCGCAGGGCGGCATCAACGCCGCCAAGAACTACCGCAACGACGGCGACTCGATCTACCGGCTGTTCTACGACACGGTCAAGGGCGGCGACTTCCGGGCCCGCGAGTCCAACGTGTACCGGCTCGCCCAGGTCAGCGTGAACATCATCGACCAGTGCGTGGCCCAGGGCGTCCCGTTCGCCCGCGAGTACGGCGGCCTGCTCGACAACCGCTCGTTCGGCGGCACCCAGGTGTCCCGGACGTTCTACGCGCGGGGGCAGACGGGGCAGCAGCTGCTGCTGGGTGCGTACCAGGCGATGGAGCGCCAGATCGGCCTGGGCAACATCGTCATGAACGCCCGCCACGAGATGCTCGAGCTCATCGTGGTGGACGGCCGGGCCCGCGGCGTCGTCGTGCGCGACCTGGTCACCGGCGAGATCACCACCGACTTCGCCGACGCGGTCGTGCTCGCCTCCGGCGGCTACGGCAACGTGTTCTTCCTGTCGACCAACGCCAAGGGCTGCAACGTCACGGCGACGTGGCGCGCGCACCGCAAGGGCGCGCTCTTCGCGAACCCCTGCTACACCCAGATCCACCCCACCTGCATCCCGGAATCGGGTACGCACCAGAGCAAGCTCACGCTGATGAGCGAGTCGCTGCGCAACGACGGCCGGGTGTGGGTCCCTCGCAAGGCCGAGGACTGCGGGAAGCCGGCGGCCGACATCCCCGAGGAGGACCGGGACTACTACCTCGAGCGGATCTACCCCTCGTTCGGCAACCTGGTGCCCCGCGACATCGCGTCCCGGGCCGCGAAGAACGTCTGCGACGAGGGCCGCGGCGTGGGCCCCGGCGGCCTCGGCGTCTACCTCGACTTCGCCGACGCCATCCAGCGGCTGGGCCGCGCGGCGGTCGAAGCCAAGTACGGCAACCTGTTCGAGATGTACCAGCGCATCACCGGCGAGGACCCGTACGAGGTCCCGATGCGCATCTACCCCGCCGTGCACTACACGATGGGCGGCCTCTGGGTGGACTACGACCTGCAGTCCACCATCCCGGGCCTGTTCGTGATCGGCGAGGCCAACTTCTCCGACCACGGCGCCAACCGGCTCGGCGCCTCGGCGCTCATGCAGGGCCTCGCGGACGGCTACTTCGTGCTGCCCAACACGATCAACAACTACCTCGCGAACGGGCCGTTCGAGTCCGTCTCCCCGGACGACCCGGCGGTCGTCGAGGCGCGTACGCAGGTCGAGGACCGCCTCTCCCGCCTGCTCGCCGTGAACGGTGACCGTACGGTCGACTCCTTCCACCGCGAACTCGGCCACATCATGTGGGAGTACTGCGGCATGGAGCGCACCGAGGAGGGCCTCACCAAGGCGATCGGCCTGATCCGCGGCCTGCGCGACGAGTTCTGGACCCGGGTCAAGGTGCCCGGCACGGGCGAGCAGCTCAACCAGAACCTCGAGAAGGCCGGCCGCGTCGCCGACTTCTTCGAACTCGCCGAGCTGATGTGCATCGACGCCCTGCACCGCGCCGAGTCGGCCGGCGGCCACTTCCGCGCGGAGAGCCAGACCCCCGACGGCGAGGCGCTGCGCCACGACGACGAGTTCGGCTATGTCGCTGCCTGGGAGTACGGCGAGGTGCCCACGCTGCACAAGGAAGACCTCACGTTCGAGTACGTCCACCCCAGCACGCGGAGCTACAAGTAATGGACATTCAGGTACGCGTCTGGCGTCAGTCCGGCCCCGAGGACAAGGGCCGGATGGTCACGTACGACGTGAAGGACATCTCCCCCGACGCCAGCTTCCTCGAGATGCTGGACGTCCTCAACGAGAAGCTCATCCTCGACGGCGATGACCCGGTCGCCTTCGACCACGACTGCCGCGAGGGCATCTGCGGCATGTGCGGCATGATGATCAACGGCGTGGCGCACGGCCCCGAACGGGCCACCACCACCTGCCAGCTGCACATGCGCCACTTCAAGGACGGCGACACCATCGACGTCGAACCGTGGCGCGCGTCGGCCTTCCCGGTCATCAAGGACCTCGTCGTCAACCGCGGCGCCTTCGACCGCATCATCGCCGCCGGCGGCTACATCACCGCCCCCACGGGCACGGCCCCGGACGCCCACGCCACCCCGGTCCCCAAGCCGGACGCGGACGCGGCCTTCGAAGCGGCCACCTGCATCGGCTGCGGCGCCTGCGTCGCGGCCTGCCCCAACGGCTCCTCGATGCTCTTCACCGCCGCGAAGGTCGCCCACCTGGGCCTGCTCCCCCAGGGCCAGCCGGAACGCGACAGCCGCGTGGTGGACATGCTGGAGGCGCAGGACGAGGCGGGCTTCGGCGGCTGCACCAACATGGGCGAGTGCACGACGGTCTGCCCCAAGGGCATCCCGCTGTCGCTCATCGGCCGGCTCAACAACGACTACCGCAAGGCGATCGGCAAACGCTGACCCGCGTACGGCGGCGGCCCGCTCCCTCGTGGACGGGCCGCCGTGTCGCGTCGCGGGGCAGCCGGGGGCATGATCGCGGTGCCAGAATCAGCGGCATGGCGGACTCCCCTGACGGCGGAACCGAGCCGCGCCGGCCGGTGTCGACGTTCGAGCTCTTCTTCGACCTCGTCTTCGTGTTCTCGCTCACCCGGGTCACCGCGCTGATCCTCGAGCATCCCGACGCCGCGGGGGTTCTGCGCGGCATGCTGGTCCTGGCCCTGTTGTGGTGGGCCTGGGGCGCGTACGCCTGGCTGACCAACGCCGTCGGCACCGACGGCACCGGCGCGCGCGGCGTGGTCCTCGCGGCCATGGGCGCGATGCTCGTCGTGGCGGTGGCGGTCCCGCAGGCGTCCGGGTCCGACGCGCTCGCTTTCGCGCTCGGGTACTTCGTGGTCCGGGTCCTGCACATCGTGCTGTACGCGGTGGCCGGCGGCGCCAACCGCGCGGCCATCCTCAAGCTCGCCCCGGGCAACCTCGTCGCGTCCCTGCTGCTGATCGCCGGGGTGTTCCTGCCCGACACCGTCCAAATCGTCCTGTGGGGCGTCGCCGTGCTGATCGACTACGGCACGCCGGTGCTGACCGGGGTCGGCGGCTTCACTGTTCACGCGGGCCACTTCTTCGAACGCCACGCGCTGTTCATCATCATCGCGCTGGGCGAATCCGTCGTCGCGGTGGGAACCGGCGTCCTGCACACGGGCTCCCGCATCACCCCGCCGGCCGCGGCCGCGATCCTGCTGGCGGTGGCGGCGATCGGCGGTCTGTGGTGGACGTACTTCGACCGTGAAGCCCCGATCACCGAGCACGCCCTGGCCCGCGCGACGGGAGCGCGGCGCGCCCACCTGGCCCGCGACGTCTTCAGCTACCTGCACCTGCCGCTGGTGGCGGGCGTCGTGCTGGTCGCGGTGGGCCTGGAGAGCATCATGAGCCACCCGGCCGACCACCTCCACGGCGTGTACGCGGCGGGCCTGGGCGGCGGCGCGGCCCTGTTCCTGCTGGGCCTGGCCGCCATCAGCCTCCGGCGCGGAGACCGGCCCCGCCCGGTCCACCTCGCCGCCGCGGTAGCAAGCCTCTGCCTGATCCCGGTGTCGTTCGCGCTGCCCGGCACCGTCACCCTCCTGCTGCTGGTCGCGGTGCTGGCGGTGGTGGCCGTGCTCGATCGCGGCCGGGGCCGCACCCGGACGCGGTCCACGCGCGAGCGGGCCGTGTCGGCGTGACCGGCGCCGCCCCGTACGCTGGGCGCGGATGGGTGAGATCATTGCGGCCGCCGCGGGCGTGTTCGCCGGGACGAATGTCGACGACCTCGTCGTCCTGACCGTTCTCTTCCTGTCGGCGCGCGCCTCCGGACGGCCCCGGCCGTGGCACATCTGGGTGGGTCAGTACGCCGGCATCGCCACCCTCGTGGCCGTCTCCGCCGTCGCCGCGCTGGGCCTGACGCTGGTGCCGGATCGGTGGGTCGGCCTGCTCGGACTCGTACCGATGGCCTTGGGGGTCCGGGGCCTGATCGGCGCCGTGCGGGACCGGGGCGACGGGCCGCCGGAGGTGCTGACCGCGGCGAACGCGTTCGCCGTGGCCGGGGTGACCGTGGCGAACGGCGCCGACAACATCGCGGTCTACACGCCGGTGTTCCGCAGCCTGGGCGTCGGCGGCAGCGTCGTGACCTGCCTGGTCTTCGCCGCGCTGGTCGCCGTGTGGTGCGCGGCGGCGTCGTGGCTCGGGTCGCACCCGCGGGTGATCGAGGTGGTGCGGCGGTACGGGCACTGGCTGGTCCCGCTCGTGTTCGTCGCGATCGGCGCGGTGATCCTCGTCGAGTCAGGGGTGCTCGGGCAGCTGCTGTGAATGAGGCGGGTCCGGGGCCCCGCCGATGCCGGCGTGGATGAAGGACGTCAGCGTCTCGATCGCCTCCTCGTCGGAGAGCTCCCGCCCCAGCCGCGGCCCCTCCCCGGACAGCCACATCCCGGCGAACCCCGGCAGCAGCGTCGTGAACACCGTGGCCAGCACCAGCGGGTCGCCCGGTAGCGGCACCCCGGCGTCGCGGGCGCGGGTCAGGTGGTCGGCGATGTGGTGGATGTCCGGCTCGGTCAGGTGCCGGGACCGCTCGGCGAAGGCCGCGTCGACCGTCGCCGCCTGGCGCAGCGCGTCCATGACCACGCGGTGCCGGCGGTGGAAGTCCCAGTAGACCGCCACGTGCCAGCGGATGGCGTCGCGGTCGCTGAAGTCGTCGCCGTGCCGTTCGTCGCGCGCCGACGCGTCGCCCTGGGCCAGCAGGTCGTTCAGGAGGGCCTCGAGCAGCGCTTCCTTGTTGGCGAAGTGCGTGTAGAAGGAGCCGGCCGCGCGGCCCGCCTCGGCGGTGATGTCGGTGATCTTGGTGTTGAGGTAGCCGAGCCGGGCGAACGCGCGGACCGCCGCGGCCTTGAGCTCCGCCTCGGTCTGCGCGGCCTGCTGCCGGCGCACTCCCGCACCCACCGCCATCCGGACCCCTCCCCCTCTGCGTCTTGACGAGATTACCAACCATCCGTACGGTGAATCTCTATTCAGTGAATCAAGGTTCAGCGAATGGAGCGGACATGGACGTCCTCATCGCCGGCGCCGGGCCGACCGGGCTGACCCTCGCCATCGAGCTGCAGCGGCGTGGCGTGCCGTACCGGATCGTCGAGGCGTCGGCGCACCCCTTCGAGGGCTCGCGGGGCAAGGGGCTGCAGCCGCGCACCCTCGAGGTCCTCGACGACCTCGGCGTCATCGGCGAGTTCCTCGCGGCCGGCGCCGACTACCCGGTGTTGCGGGTGCACCGTCCGGACGGGACGGATATGGAGCTGCGTCTCGACGAGTGGCACCGGCCGACTCCCGCGGTGCCGTACCCGAACGTCTGGATGGTTCCGCAATGGCGCACCGGGGAGCTGCTGGCGGGACACCTTGCCGCGGCGGGCGGGCACATCGAGTACGGGGTCTCCGTCACCGCCCTGCGCCAGGACGACGACGGGGTTCACATCACGCTGAGCAGCGGGGAGGTCGTGACGGTCCGCTACCTCGTCGGCGCCGACGGCGGGCGGAGCACGGTGCGGGCCGCGGTGGGCGTGGGCTTCGCGGGCCGGACGTACGAGACGCACACCATGCTCATCGCCGACGTGCGGCTGACCGGGCTGAGCCGCGACGCCTGGCACGTCTGGCCCGGTACGGACGGGCGCAGCCAGCGGCTCGGCCTGTGCCCACTGCCCGGCACGGACCTGTGGCAGCTGACCGCGCCGCTCGCCGAGTCGGTCGCGGACGTCGTCGCCGAGGTCGCGCCCGAGGTGACGCTCACCCACATCGGCTGGACGTCGCGGTTCCGCGCGAACATGCGGATGGCCGAGCGGTACCGCGCCGGGAACGTCTTCCTGGCCGGGGACGCCGCGCACGTGCACTCCCCCGCCGGCGGGCAGGGGCTCAACACCGGCGTGCAGGACGCGTACAACCTGGGGTGGAAGCTGGCGGCCGGGGACGATGCGCTGCTGGACACGTACGAGGCCGAGCGCCTGCCGGTGGCCGCCGGCGTGCTCGGCATCAGCACGCGGCTGCACCACCTCCAGCAGGAGGACGCCGCCGAGGCGATGCGCCGCGACGACCCGGTGCTGCGACAGCTGTCGCTGAACTACCGCGGCGGCCCGCTGGCCGCCGACCATCGGACGCGGCCCGGATCGGTGCGCGCGGGAGATCGCGCGCCGGACGCCCCGTGCCACGACAGCTCCGCTTTCCCCGTACGGATCTTCGACGCGCTGAGGGGCCCGCAGTGGACCCTCCTCGCCTTCGACGCCCCGGCGATCTCCCTGGGCGACGGCTTCCGCACCGTCCCGATCGTCCGCCCGGGCGCCCCCGCCGGGCCGGATTCCATCGTGGACACCCACGGCCACGCGCACGACGCCTACGACGTGCACACCCCCACGTACGTCCTGGTGCGCCCGGACAACTACCTGGGCTGCGTCACGGACGACCCGGCCGACCTCGACCCCTACCTGCGCAAACTCGGCCTCACCGCGTCCCGGTGAGCAGCGTCCGGCGGGTGAGGCCCGCGCCGCGGCCGCACCAGCACCACGGCGGCCGACCCCAGGCACACCGCCGCGGCCGTGACCATGGCAGGCCGGCCGCCGGCATGCACCGCGACGGAACCCAGCGGGTTCGCCACCGCGACCGGCCCGAACATGGCCGTGGCGGCGGTGGCGGAGACGCGGCCCAGCAGGTGGCCGGGCGTGCGGGACTGCACGGCCGTCACCGCCGCGATCAGCGTCCACGGCAGGCCGATCCCGGCGAGCACCGCGCCGGCCACCATCGCGGGCCACCACGGCAGGCAGCGGCACAGCGTGCCGGCGGCGAACAGGACCGTCCCGGCGACGCCGGCGGCGATCTCGCCCCGCGCGGCGATGAGGCGGCCCGCGGCCGGCCCGGCGACGATCGACCCGGCGCCCTGGGCGCTGAGCAGCACGCCGAGGAACGTGCTCGGCAACGCCATGTCGTCCACGATCACGGCGTAGAGGGGCGCGGTGGTGAAGCCGGACATGCCGATCGAGACGCCGGCCAGCGCGACGGTCACGCGCAGGGTCCGCGTACGCCGCAGTACTCGCAGGCCGGCCCGCAGGCCCCGCTCCACCGCGACGGGCTGCGCCGGTACGGGCCTCAGCCGCAGCAGGGCGTACAGCGCCGCGGCGGCCACGGGCATGCAGGCGCTGAGAACGGCGACCGCCACGCCCCCGCGCCAGGCGTAGAGGCCGGCGCCGGCGAGGGGCGCGACGAGCTTCATGCCCTCCTGGGCGCTGGTGCGCCAGCCGTTGACCTCGCCCAGCCGGTCCGGGGGCAGCGCCGCGGGCAGCAGCGCCGACTCGCCGGCGTCCAGCAGGACGTAGCTCAGGCCGTACGCGAGGGAGACCGCGTAGATGAGCCATGCCTGACCCGCGGAGCGAACCGCGGTCAGCGAGAGGAGGGCCGCCGCGAGCGCCAGATCGGTGCCGATGAGCAACGGCCGGCGGGAAATCCGGTCGAGGAGGCCGCCGAGCCAGGGTCCGGCGAGGGTCGGGGCGTAGACGCAGAGGCCGGCGAGGCCGGCCCGGGCGGGCGACCCGGTCAGGTCGAGGATCCAGATCCCGGCGACGAGGGCCATGGCGGTGCTGCCGAAGCCGGAGAGCACCGAGATACCCACGAACAGGACGGCGTTGCGACGCATGCCGCCATCCTCGAAGGCTGAGCGGAGTCGCAGCAAGGCTGAGCGGATCTGTCAACGTGGCATTGACAGGCTCTCCGTCAGCTTCTCGACCGCCAGCCGGACGTGACCGGGCAGCCGTGTACGGCCGGCGGCCAGATCGTCGGCCACCTGACGCGCCAGCGCATAGAGGCCGCTCGGAGCGGCGTCCACGGCGATCGCGACGGTGTCGCGCACCAGGGCCGCACGGGCGAAGCGTTGCCCCCAGCGCCGGTCGGCGGCGATGGCGCGGTGCAGTTCGGACACCGCTTGGCGGAGGATCACGATGCTGGGGGCGTACCGCAGATCCTCGTGAGCGCGGCGGGCGCGGGCGGCCGTCAGCAGCCGTTGGCGGCGCTGCTCGGCAGCCTGGCGGCTGGCCAGCCCGAGCGCGCCGGCGATCTGCGCCCAGGTCGCGCCGCCCTGCCGGGCCCGGTCGATGAGGTCCAGCTCGCGCTCGTCGAGCCGGGCCCGCGCGGGCCCGAGCTCGGCAAGGCGATCGAGATCCGTCACTGTGTCAACGGTACATTGACACGCTCACGAGCACCGTCCCCCGTCCACGGCAGAACAGAGCACGCGCTCGTCGTCGGCCGGCAGACCGGCGACCGGATCAAGTCCGTCCTCAGTGGCCGGCGCCGGGGACGCGGCCGGGACAAGAGCGGTCAGCACGATCGCGCCGAGCACGAATCCGGCCGCCGTCAGATAGGCCCGGGCGTAGCCGTCCCGCAGCGCCTCGACCGGGGCGACGCCGTCGGTGGCGTGCGTTCCGGTGACCCGGGCGGCGACCACGGCCAGCACCGCCAGGCCGAGCGCCGCCCCCGCCTGCTGCGCGGTGTTGGCCAGGCCGGAGACCAGCCCGGTGTCGCCCGGCGCGGCGCCGGACATCGCCAGCATGATGATCGCCGGGATCACCACGCCGATGCCCAGGCCCATGATGATCAGGCCCGGCAGCACGTCGGTGGCGTAGTGCGCGCCGACCGGCATCCTGGCCATCAGCAGCAGCCCGGCCGCCAGCGCCGCGAGCCCGCCCAGCAGCACCGGCTTCACGCCCAGGCGGGCGGTCAGCCGGGGCGCCACGACCAGGGAGACCAGGCCGATCACCACGGGTGTGGGGAGGAACGCCAGGCCCGTGCCCGTTGCGTCGAGGCCGAGGACCCTCTGCAGGAACAGGGCGTTGACGAACTGGAAGCCCATGCCGGTGGCGAAGATGAGGATCAGCGCGGCGCAGGCCAGCAGGAGACGGCGGCCGCGCAGCACGCGCAAGGGTACGAGGGGGTGACGGGCGGACCGCTGCCGGATGAGGAACGCGGCGACGAGCAGCAGCGCGCCGGCCCCGTACGGGACGCTGCCGTCCACGATCGCGTACACGCCGGCCGACAGACCGACGGTGATCAGCGCCGCCCCGGCCACGTCGGTGCCCGCCCGCAGGCCCGGCCCGGCCTCGTGGGGCAGCACCCGCAGCGCCGCGATCAGCACGCCGGCGCCGATGGGTACGTTCACCAGGAAGATCCACGGCCAGCCGGCGGCCTCGGTGAGCAGCCCGCCCGCGACGAAGCCGACCGCCGCGCCGCCGGCCTGGGTGAAGCTGTACACGCCGATCGCGCGGGCCTGGGCGGCCGGTTCGGGGTGCAACCGCACGATCAGACTGAAGATCACCGCCGAGGCCAGGGCGCCGCCCACCCCCTGCACGAAGCGGCCCGCCACGAGCAGGGCGGCGGTGCCGGCCAGGCCGCAGAGCAGGCTGGCGGCGGTGAACACGACCAACCCGGTGAGGAACACGGCGCGGGCGCCGATGAGGTCGCCGAGCCGTCCGGAGAGCAGCAGCAGGCCGGCGAAGCCGACGAGGTATCCGTTGACGACCCAGGCCACTCCCGCGGCGGAGAAGCCGAGATCGGTCTGGATGGCGGGCACGGCGACCGCCACGATCGTGCTGTCCAGCACGATCATGAGCGCCATGGCACAGAGCACCGCCAGGGCGGCGGCACGGTTGCGGGGGTACGCGGAGACGACCATAAACGCGACCGTAGCAGATAGTTCGGATACAGACTATCTACTTGTCACGTAGTTGCCCGCTGCCGCGCCCGGCGCACCGGCCGCGGCCCGTCCCCCGGCGCGCCCTCGACGAGCTGGTTCAACGCGGCGACGAACGCGGCGCGGGCCGGCTCCGGCAGCGCCTCCAGCGCCTCGGCGTGCACCCGGTCGACGATGCGCTGCCCCTGCTCGGCGGCCCGGCGGCCCTCCTCGGTGACCGCGATGATCCGCGCCCGCCGGTCGGCCGCGGACGGCCGGCGCCGCGCGAGACCCCGGCGCTCCAGCTCGTCGACCGTGCCGACCATCGTCGTCTTGTCCAGGTCGGCGAGGGCCGCGAGCTGGATCTGCGTGCGCTCCTCCTCGAGCGCGTGCACCAGGACGCACTGCATCCGCGGGGTCAGCCCCACGTCGGCGAGCGCCGCGGCCAGCCGGTTGTTCATGGCGTGACCGGCCGAGTTCAGCAGGCCCGTGAGATCGCGGACGGTACGGGCGGGCGCGTCGGAAGCCATGCCCCGAGCCTATCCGCGGCGGGCCTACGCGACGTCGGGCCGCGTCATCAACGGTGCTCGCAGGTGCAGCGCCAGCTCGGGAGTGGTCAGGGGCACGGTGCTCCAGGTGGCTGTGGCCGTACCGCCGTCGACCACCAGCCGTACCCGATGCGGGGTGGTGATGACGAAGAGGTCGGCGACGAACGTGTCGCCCTGCCAGGCGCCGGACGCGACGACCGGCCGGCCCAGCGGCGCGCTCTCCCGCCACTCGCCGTGGCCGACCTCGACCTCGCCGATCGGCTGGAGCCGTACGCGCCACCCGCCCTCGACCGATTCCACGACGACCGGGGAGCCCGCGGGCAGCGGCGGATCCGCGGTTGCCGCCACCGTCGCCCTGGCCGTACGCCCCGGCTCGGCCGAGCCCGCCACCAGCGGGAACGCCAGCCGCCGCAGCCGCTCGGCGAGCACCTCGTCGTCGCGGGCGCTGCCCGGACGGCCGATGCCGGGCGACAGGCACTCCCAGACCGCATCGGGCGTGGCACCGGGCTCGGGACTGTGGCTCGTCACGACCACGACGAGGTCGAGCGACGGGACGACGACGCACTGCTGACCGAAGGCACCGTCGGCATAGAAGCCGTGCTCCGAGACCCAGAACTGATAGCCGTAGCCGCGGGCCGAGTCGCCCTCCGACGGCGGGATGACGGTGTGCGGCCGGGTGGCCAGCTCCACCCACTCCCGGGGAACGAGCTGCCGGTCGCCCCACCGCCCGCCGCGCAGCAGCAGCTCACCGAAGGCGGCGACGGCCTCGGTCGTGAGGTGCAGGCCGTGGAAGCCGAACGCTCTGCCGCTCGCCACCCGGTCCCACTCGGCGTGCTCGGCACCCATCGGCCGGAACAGTCGCTCGCCGAGGAACTCCCGCAGGTCACGGCCCGTGACCTGCTCGACCATCCGGGCCAGCACGAACGTGGTCGCGTTGTCGTAGGCGAACCCGGACCCGGTGAACGGGACCCGCAGGAAGCCCTTCACCAGGTCGTCCGGCTCGAGCTCCCAGGCCTCGCCGAGACTGTCGCCGGCGTGCCCGGTCGTCATCGACAGCAGGTCGTGCACCGTGAGGCGGCGGGCGTGCTCCGAGATGTCGTCCGGTACGTGGCCCGGCAGCACATCCACCACACGGTCGTCGAGCGCGAGCAACCCGTCCGCGATCGCCAGCCCGGCCGCGACCGAGGTGAAGGACTTGGTCACCGAATACAGCAGCGTCGGGCGATCGGCCGAGTACGGCGCCCACCAACCCTCGGCCACGACGTGCCCGTGACGGACGACCATGACGGAATGGCCCTCGACGGCCCGGTCCTCGAACCAGTCCAGCAGCGCGCCGATCGAGCGCGACGAGATCCCCTGGGCGGCCGGAGCGGAACGCGGGAACATGACCCTCACTTCGCGATCGTCGGTGGGAGCGGGAGGGACGACCGACGGGCCCCCGTTGCACCCGCCGGCCGTCGTCCTCAACGCGCGGCCAGGTCCGCCCAGCCCGGCACCCTCGGGGCCGAGCGCAGCGGCATCCGCGCCTCCGCCGGCGTACGGTCCCCCTTGCGCTGGTTGCAGCGCCCGCACGCGGCGACGGTGTTCTCCCAGCTGTTCGCCCCACCGCGGGAACGCGGCAGCACATGGTCGACAGTGGACGCGACCCCGCCGCAGTAGCCGCAGCGCCGCCCGTCGCGGCTCAGCACCCCGGCCCGCGACCAGCCCGGACCGCGGCTGTGCCGCCAGCGCGTCACCACGTAGCTGACGAGCCGGACCACGGTCGGGATCGGGAAGACCCCGATGCGCGCGTCCGGCCGGGCCTCCTGCACCACCGCCACCTCGCGGAAGAGCATGCGGATCGCGTGCCGGACGCTGACCCGGTGCAGCGGCCCGTAGTCGGCGTTGAGTACGAGGACCACGCTCATCGCGGGTCACCTCCCCTGTGGTCTGCCCATGAGAAAGCCGTCCGGCCCGGCAGGAGCACAGGGCGGACGGCGGTCGGCGCGCGTGCGTCAACCCCGGTGGCAGCCCCGGCCGCGGTGTCGGAAGGCGGTCATGTGATCTCCCTCGGGCCCGGTGATCCGGGCCACGTCGTCGTGGAGAGAAAACTAGGCGGAACGGGCAGGCGTGGACAACGCAATTAATCGATCAGCGCGCGGCGTACGGCGGCGACGAGCTGCACCAGGCCGATCACGCCGAGGGCAACCCAGACGATCACGGCGATCACCACGACGGTCCGGTCCCAGCCCGGGTGGACCAGGCCGGCGAGGCCGCCGACCAGCAGCCCGCTGATGGCCACCGACACCCGGGTCGGCCGCTCCCCCACGGTGACCGCGCCGAGGCCGCTCATCCCGCCGGCCGCCGCGCGGGCCCGGACGTACTCGTGCAGCCAGCTCACCACCAGGCCCGCGACCACCAGCCAGCCCGGCGCCCCCGCCGTCCAGAACGCGGCCAGCCAGGCCAGCTCGCCCAGCCGGTCGGCCACCGAGTCGTAGACGAACCCGAACCGGCTCGCCCGGCCGCTGATCACCGCCACCGCCCCGTCGAAGGCGTCGGCGAAGCTCGCCAGCAGCACCAGCGCCGCGCCGGCCAGCAGCGGCACGAACGGCACGCCCGCGCAGAGCAGGAGGCCCGCGGTGGTCACCGTGGACGGGCCCGCGCCGAGCCGCGCGAGCACGCTGCCGCCGCGGTACGCCAGCCGTACCCAGCCGCGCACCACCGGCGAGGCGGCGCGCGGGTCGAAGCCACCGTGCAGCGCCGACCAGGCGACGGCGTACTGCTCCCAGGTCACCGGTCAGGCGGCGGGTGCGGCGGCGCCGACGGACAGCTGCTGCCACACCTCGCGGGTGGCGGGTGACCGGTTCATGGTGATGAAGTGGATGCCCGGTACGCCCTCGTCCAGCAGCCGCCGGCACATCTCGCTGCACAGCTCGATGCCGAGCTTGCGGACGCCGGCCTCGTCGTCGGCGATGCGCTCGAACCGCTCCAGCAGCGCGGGCGGGAACGGCGCCCCGGACAGCTGCGCGGAGCGAGCGATCGTCGCCATTCTCAGGACGGGCATCACACCCGGCACGATGGGCGTGTCGCAGCCCGCCGCGGCCACCCGGTCGCGCAGCCGCAGGTAGTCGTCCGCCTCGAAGAACATCTGGGTGATGGCGAAGTCGGCGCCCGCCCGGCACTTGCGGATGAAGTTGCGGGTGTCGGTCTCGATGTCCGCCGACCGGGGGTGCTTGTACGGGAAAGCGGCCACCCCGACGCTGAAGTCGCCGGCCTCACGCAGCAGGCGGACGAGGTCCTCGGCGTACAGCACGCCCTCGGGGTGCCGGACCCACTCGCCGGTGGGGTCGCCGGGCGGGTCGCCGCGGACCGCGAGCACGTTGCGGATGCCCGCGCCGGCCAGCCGCCCGATGACGTTGCGCAGCTCGGCGACCGAGTGGTTGACCGCGGTCAGGTGCGCCATGGGCAGCAGCGTCGTCTCCGTGGCCACGCGTTCGGTCACGTCGACGGTCGTGTCGCGGGTGCTGCCGCCGGCGCCGTACGTGATCGACACGAAGTCCGGGCGCAGCGGCTCCAGCTCGCGGATCGTCTGCCAGAGCAGCTGCTCGGCCTCGCGCGTCTTGGGCGGCATGAACTCGAACGAGAACGTGGGCCCCGGACGGCGGATCAGCGAACCGATCGCCGGGGACCCGGGAAGGCGGGAGGGAAGTCCGAGAGACACACCGCAGACTCTACCGGGCTGGCGCCTTCCGGAAGACCCGCTAGGTTTGGCGCCGTGACCTCCCCGCTCGAGCGCGCCGGCCTGCACCCCCGCGTCGACAAGGCCCTGGCCGCTTTCCTGGCGGCCCAGCGCACGCGCCTGCTCGCGATCGACGACGCGCTGGCTGACGTGGCGGACGCCCTGGAGGCGTTCGTGCTGCGCGGCGGCAAGCGGCTGCGGCCGGCGTTCGCGTACTGGGGATATCGCGGGGCGGGCGGCATCGACTCCGACCGCGTCGTCGCCGCGGTGGCCGCGCTGGAACTCGTCCAGGCCAGCGCGCTGATCCACGACGACCTGATGGACCGCTCGGACACCCGGCGCGGCGAGCCCTCCATGCACCGCCGCTTCGCGTCGCGGCACGCGGCCGCCGCCTGGCGCGGGGACGCCGACGCGTTCGGCGACAACGCCGCCGTGCTCCTCGGCGACCTCGCCCTGGTCTGGTCCGACGAGCTGCTGCACGGCTCGGGCGTGGGCCTGGAGGAGCTGGCCCGGGCGCGGCCGGTCTTCGACGAGATGCGGACGGAGGTGACCGCCGGCCAGTACCTCGACGTGCTGACCCCGGTCACCGGCGACACGTCGCTGGAACGCGCCGGCAAGGTCGCCCGCTACAAGTCGGCCAAGTACACGGTCGAACGCCCGCTGCTGCTCGGCGCCGCGCTGGCCGGGGCATCGGAGGAGGTCAGCCGGGCCTACTCCGCGTACGGGCTGCCGCTGGGCGAGGCGTTCCAGCTGCGCGACGACGTGCTCGGCGTCTTCGGCGACCCCGCGCAGACCGGCAAACCGGCCGGCGACGACCTGCGCGAGGGCAAGCGCACGTACCTGATCGCGGCCGCGTACGAGGCGCTGCCGGCGGCCGGCCGCAGCGAGCTGGACCGCGGCCTCGGCGACCTGAAGCTGGACGAGGCCCGGGTGGAGCGGCTGCGCGCGCTGATCACCGGCAGCGGCGCGCTGGCCCGCACGGAGACCCGGATCACCGCGCTGACCGCCGAGGCGCTCGCCGCCCTGGACACGCAGGTCATCGAGCCGGAGGCCCGGTCGGTGCTGCTAGCCCTCGCCGACGCGGCCACGCGCCGCGCGGTCTGAGGAACGCGCCCGGAGCAGGCGCAGCAGCGCACTGCCCTCGCCGGCGCGGGGCTCGCGTTGCACGCCGCGCCGGCCGAGCCACACCCAGACCGACAGCGTGAGCAGCACCATCGCGAAACCGAAGAACAGGTCCTCGACCGGCGCGAACGCGATCCGCCAGCCGATGATCGCCGCCGGGTCGTAGATGACGATGTGCCGCCCGGTCAGGATGCCGTTGGACAGCAGCTGGAAGACGATGATGATCGGGTACGTCGCCCAGAACACCACCCGCCGCACCAGCCGGGTCCGGAGCACGAACAGGTCGGCAAGCACCGCACCCACCACGCCGAGCAGGGCCGCCACCGTGTAGGTCACTCGTCACCGTCCCCGGCGGGCCGGCGCAGCACCGCGCGGACCGCCTCGAAGCCGAGCACCGCGCACACCGGCACCACCACGAAGAAGAGCACCTCGTCCAGGGGCAGACCGCCGGGCAGCAGGATGCCGGTGGTCTGTTCCGGGTCGAAGGTCCAGTGGCCCGCCGCGATCGCCGCCAGGTCCCAGAGGACGAAGACGACCACCACCGGCAGCAGCGTGAGCAGGAGCCGGCGTCCGCGGCGCAGCACGTTGACCTTGAGCACCGGCTCGAGCCACAGCGCGCAGACCAGGCAGCCCGCGAGCACGAGCAGGTACGCCAGGTGGCCCATCGACGCGGCTCAGAACCCGAGCGCCTGCGCGCGCCGCTTGACCTCGCGGGCGCGGTCGCCGCCCAGCCCCACCGCGCCGCAGCCGTCGACGGTCTCGTCGGGCTCGTACAGCCACCGGAGCGCCTCTTCGTCGTTGTACCCGGCGTCATGGAGCAACGTGAGGATGCCGGGCAGGTGCTTGAGCACGGTGCTGTTGGCGATCAACTCGGCCGGCACCACGCGGATGCCGTCGCGCTTGACCGCGAGCAGCGCGCCGTCGCGGATCATCTGGTGCACCTTGCTGATGGACACGCCGAGCCGCTCCGCCACGTCGGGCAGGTTGATCCACTCGGCCGGGCCGGCCGGCTGTCCGGCCGCCGGGCCCACGGTTACGGAATCGGTCACCCGACCAGCCTGCCACGGCCCGTACCCGCGGCACCACGCGGTGCCCCTGACCCCGCCGGGACAGTCCCGGCTCGAGATCGAGGAGAGGTCGCGATGACCCTGTGGCGGAGAACCCGCACCGAGGTGGCCGGCGCGTGGCGATCGCTGCGCTACGACCTGGGCCGCCGGGAGGCCGATGAGGGCCGCGCACCGAGCGCCCGGCCGGTGCACCCGGACGTGACCTCGACCGGGTACAGCACGTTCGGCGGCGCCGGCATCACCGGCGGCCTGCGCACGTCGTACGGGCCCGCGCACGCCCGCCGCCCCCGCCGGGCGGTGGCAGTCACGGCATTCGGCACCCTCGCCGTGGCCGGCGCGGCCGGGAGCTACTTCGCGGTCGTCAACGGGCTCGGCGTGGTGCTGGGCGACCAGCCGGCGGGCGCGGAGCCGTACCCGCTGGCCGCCGCGGCGCCGGACGGCACGCCGGGCGAGGCGTCCAACGAGGGGCTCGGCCGCGGGCCGCAGGAGGCGCCCGGCCGGGTGGAGGCGCCGGCGGCTGCCGGGACGGTGCGGACCGTGCCGCACACCCTCGCGACCACGGGTACGCCGGACAGCCCCGGCGCGGCCGTCCTGCCGGCCCCGCGGCGCACCACCGTGCACCGGACCTCCCCGGCCGCGCCGCCGACCCCGTGCGACTGCCTCACCCCGCCGGTGCCGACGCCCACCGCGGCCCCGTCGTCGCCGGACAGCCCGTCGCCGACTCCCACCCCGAGCCCTTCGGACGACGACACCGCGTCGCCGGATCCGACGTACTCGGTCCCCGAGCGCCCCGACGGGACCGAGCGGGCGCACGTCACACCCGGGGACTGATCCGATTTGTCACGATAAGGGGGTCGTGGTCGTCGGGACCACGGCCCGATATCGTCCATCTGCGCGGCTCGCCCTCGAAGACGCCGTACCCGTTCGGTCTCAGCTGTGACATCCTGGACCGTCTTTCCCGGAAGGGCACATACACTTCACGCCGATGGACACGACTGTCGCCGACACGTTGATCGGCACGACGATTGACGGGCGCTACCGGATCACCGGGCGCGTCGCCCGCGGTGGCATGGCGACCGTTTACACCGCCGTGGACGACCGGCTGGGGCGTACCGTCGCACTCAAGATCATCCACCCGTCGCAGGCGACGAACGTGCACTTCGTCGACCGGTTCACCGACGAGGCCAAGACGATCGCCCGGCTGACCCACCCCAACGTGGTCGCGGTCTACGACCAGGGGCGCCACGAGGGCCTGCCCTACCTGGTGATGGAGTACGTGCAGGGCCGCACCCTGCGCGACCTGCTCACCCAGCGCCGCCGGCTCAACCCGGTGGAGGCGCTCGCGATCCTCGAGCAGATGCTCGCCGCCATCGCCGCCGCGCACCGCGCCGGCCTGGTGCACCGAGACGTGAAGCCGGAGAACGTGCTGGTCGCCGAGGCGCCCAGCGGCGGCATCGCCAACCTCGTCGACGCGGTCGTCAAGGTCGCCGACTTCGGGCTGGCCCGGGCGGTCGAGGCCAGCGCCGACGAGAGCGGCCAGCTCATGGCGACGGTCGCGTACGTGGCACCGGAGCTGGTCACCGACGGCCACGCCGACGCCCGCACGGACGTGTACTCGGCCGGCATCGTGCTGTTCGAGATGCTCACCGGCCGGGTGCCGTACGACGGCGACGAGCCGGTCGAGGTGGCGTGGCAGCACGTGGACAACGACGTGCCGGCCCCCTCGAGCATCGTCAAGGGGCTGCCGACCATCCTCGACGACCTCGTCGCCCGGGCCACCCGCCGCGACCCCGGCGCGCGTCCCACCGACGCCGGCGCGCTGCTCGCCGAGGTCCAGGTGGTCCGAGACGACCTGGGCGCCGCCAACGTCGAGACGGCCCTGCTGCGTCAGGTGCCCGCCCGCCCCGCGATGGCCGACGCCACCGCTCTCGTACCGGCCGTCACCTCGGTGATGCCCCCCGCGACCGGCGACCGGCCGCCGTGGGCCCGCCTGCCCGAGCAGGCCGGTGGCCGCGGCGCCCGCCGCCGGCCCGACGCCCCCGCCCCGGGCGAGTACGGCGCCGTCGGCCGCTTCGGCGACCGCCGCCGGCTGTTCATCCTCGGCGCCGTCGCGCTGATGGTGCTGGTGGTCATCGGCAGCACGTGGTGGGTGACGCTGGGCCGCTACACCGACGCACCGCAGCTGGTGAACATGACCCGCTCGCAGGCCGAGCAGGAGGCCAAGGCGCGCGGCTTCGACCTGCGCTTCGACGACGGCCGCTACGACGAGAACGTGCCCAAGGACACCGTGCTGGCGCAGGACCCGCCGGCCACCGACCGGCTGGTCAAGGGCGGCCTGCTGACCCTGACGCTCTCCCTGGGCCCGGAGCGCTACCCGGTTCCCGACGTGGTCGGCATGGAGAAGGCCGCGGCCAAGGGCGAGATCGAGGGCACGAAGCTCAAGTTCAAGGAGGGCGCCGGCAAGTACAGCGACACCCTCCCGCAGGGCGTGGTCATCTCGATCGACCCCAAGGCCGGCGAGTCCCTCAAGCCCGGCGCGACCGTCACCGCCGTGATCAGCAAGGGCAAGGCCCCGATCACCGTGCCGCAGGTCGTCGGCAAGAACGTCAACGACGCCCGCGCCGAGCTGCAGCGGCTCGGTCTCAGCGTGGTCGAGCAGTACAAGGACAGCGATCAGCCCGCGGACACGGTCATCGGGCAGTCGCCGGAGCAGGGCACCGGCGCGGAGAAGGACGACGAGATCAAGCTCGAGGTCAGCAAGGGCCCGCCGCTGGTCACCGTCCCCGACCTCACCAACCAGCCGTGCCAGCAGGCCGCGCAGACGCTGCAGGGCTCGAGCCTGGTGCCGAAGATCAATTTCAACCCCAACGGTCTCGTACGCCAGCAGTCGCCCGCGCCGAACACCCCGGTGCCGCCGCAGACCGAGGTCGTGCTCAATTGTCTGTGACTCGCCCGGTCGGGTCGCACACGAGGACGTCGGGCGGTCTGGCCAAGGCCGCCCTGCCGTACGCGGACGCGGCGGGCTCCGAGGCGGTGCAGGTCTACGTCTCCAACTCCCGCGGCTGGGCGCTGCCGCCGGGTGACCCGAAGCAGGACACGCTGTTCCGCGACGGCTGCGGCGAGCGGGGGCTGCCCGCGTACATCCACGCGTCGCTGCTGGTGAACCTGGGCTCCCCCACCGAGCTCACGGTCACCCGCTCGGTCGAGACCCTCGAGCACGCCCTGCTGCGCGGCGCGGCCATCGGCGCGGCGGCCGTCGTCTACCACGCGGGCAGCTCGGTCGACCCGGCCCACGACGACAAGGCGATGCACCAGCTCCGCGAGGCCCTGCTGCCGCTGCTCGACCGGGCGGCGGCCCAGGGCCTGCCGAAACTGCTCGTCGAGCCCAGCGCCGGCGGCGGCCGCAGCCTCGCGTCCAAGGTCGAGGACCTCGGGCCGTACCTGGCAGCGGTCGAGCACCACCCGTGGCTGGGCGTCTGCTTCGACACCTGCCACGCCTGGGCGGCGGGCCACGACCTGGCCACCCCGGGCGGCATGACGAAGACCCTCGACTCGCTGGTGGCGACGGTCGGCGCGGACCGCCTGATGCTCGTGCACGCCAACGACTCGAAGGACGACTGCGGCTCCACCCGCGACCGGCACGAGACGATCGGCAAGGGCCGCATCGGCACGGCGGCGTTCGCCGAGCTGCTCGCCCACCCGGCGACGGCCGGCATCCCGGTGATCGTCGAAACCCCCACCGAACAGCACGAGGGCCACGCCGCGGACATCGCCCTGCTCAAGGATCTCCGCCCGGCATGAGCACCGGCGTGGACCTGGCGCTGCCGGCCGCGCTCGCCGAAGCCAACGAGCAAGGCTTCGACTACGACGGCGGCGACGGGATCGCCCTCGAGCCGGATGCGCCGCTGGAACGCCAGCCGGTGGTCTCTATCGGCCGGCGAGATCATCGTCGCGGCGCGGGCGGAGTTCCCCGACTTCCAGGCCACGGTCGAGGCGCAGTGCCGGTGATGCGCTAGCGGCGTGCCAGGCGCTTCTCGAGGTGGGTGCGGCAGGCCGGCCACTCCGCGGCGATGACCGAGAACATCGCCGAGTCGCGGAGCAGGCCGTCCTCGCCCGGCGCCCAGGACTTGGACCATTGCCGCAGCACGCCCTCGAACTGCGCCCCGAGGCCGGCGATCGCCGCGCGGGAGCGGCCGTTGCGGGCGTCGGTTTTCAGGTCGACCCGGGCCACGCCCCAGGTCTCGAAGGCGTGCCGGAACAGCAGGTACTTCGCCTCGGTGTTGATGCCCGTACCCTGCGCGGACGCCGCCAGCCAGGTGAAGCCGATCTCGACCGCCATCAGCCGGTCGCCGCCCGGCCACAGCCGCGGCTCCCAGAAGGCCGTGACGCCCACCGCGCGGCCGGACGCGACGGCGATCTGGGCGTACGGCGCGAGCAGTCCCGCCGCCGCCCGCCCCAGCTGCTCGTCCAGGTACGCGTCGATCTCGTGGGCGCGGGGTACCCAGGTCCAGCCGTACGAGGCGCGTTCCTCCTCGGCCGCGGCGGCGAGGTCGGCGGCGTGGCCGTGGCCGAGGGGTTCGAGCCGTACGCGGTCGCCGGCCAGCACGGGCCCCGAGAACAGGAAGCTCATCGCTCAGTGCGGCTCGATGTCGTACGTGAACACGTACCGGTGCTCCTCCGAGCTGTTGTCGATCTCGAACGTGCCGGTGATGCCGGTGAGCTCGTCCGTACCCGAATCCGGCACGACCCGGACGGTCAGCGTGCCCGACCCGCGGTCCATGAGGCCGAAGTGCTGCAGCACGAAGCTGCCCTTGAGCCCTTCCAGCGTGCCGGTGATGCGGTCGATGGCGACGTAGCCGGCCGATCCCTCGACGGGGGTGCCGACCGACAGCATCTCGGCGCGGCCGGTGCCGGTGAGGTCGCCCTCGATCGTCTTGTGGACCTGCGTGCGGCCGAGCATGTCGTCGTCGGCCGGGAGCGGCTCGAACGTGGTGGTGAAGGTGCCGGTGGCACGGCGGCTCATCGCGGGCTCCTCGTCGGTGGCGGGCGGCGTCGGGTCCGATGTAACCAGACCCGGCGCCGCCTGCTCAGGCGGCGCGCAGAAGGTCGGACAGGACCACGATCGTGCGGTCGACGTCGTCGTCGTCCACGTCGAGGTGGGTGACCGCGCGGGCCAGGCGCGGAAGCATCACCGTGATGCGGACGTCGCGTTCCGCGGCCCTGGCGACCAGCGTCGGCGCGTCCATCGGCGCCTTGGTCAGGTCGAGCGGGACGAGGTTGGTGCGCACGGCGGCGGCGTCGACCACGCCGAACGGTTCGAGGGCTTCGGCGAGGCGGCGGGCACGGGCGTGGTCCTGCGCGAGGCGGTCGACGTGGTGGTCGAGGGCGTACCGGCCGGCGGCGGCCAGGATGCCGACCTGGCGCATGCCGCCGCCCATCCGCTTGCGAAGCTGCCGGGCCCGGGCGATCCGCTCGGCGGAGCCGACGATCAGCGACCCGACGGGCGCGCCGAGGCCCTTCGATAGGCAGACCGACAGGGTGTCGAACAGCTGCCCGTATGCGTCCAGCGGCACCCCGTCCGCGACGTGCGCGTGCCAGATGCGGGCGCCGTCGCAGTGCAGGAGCACCCCGGCCGAAAGGGTGACCTCGCGCAGGCGTCGCAGGGTGGCGAGCGGGACGACGCCCCCGCCGCCGAGGTTGTGCGTCTGCTCGACGGCGATCGCCCGGGTCGGCACCGAGGGGTACCCGGCCGGGCGGATCATCGCCGCGATCTCGTCCACGTCCAGCGCGGCGCCGCGCGACGGCCAGGTCCGCGTCGAGATGCCGCCCAGCGCGGCCGCGGCGCCCAGCTCGTACGTGACCACGTGCGCGTCCGCCCCGGCGAGCAGCTCCTCCCCCGCCGGTACGACGAGCTGCATCGCGATCTGGTTGGCCATCGTGCCGGACGGGGCGAACAGCGCCGCCTCGTGGCCGAACATCCGCGCGACGTGCGCCTCGAGATCGTTGACGGTCGGGTCGTCGCCGAAGACGTCGTCGCCCACCGCCGCGGACGCCATGGCCTCGCGCATCGCCGGCGTCGGCCGGGTGACGGTGTCCGAGCGCAGGTCAGCCACGCAGCATCTCCGCCACGAGGAACGCCAGCTCGAGGCTCTGCTGGGTGTTGAGACGCGGGTCGCAGGCGGTCTCGTACCGGTCCGGCAGGTCGAGGTCCTCGATGCCCTGCGCGCCGCCGAGGCACTCGGTGACGTCCTCGCCGGTGAGCTCGACGTGGATGCCGCCGGGGTGGGTGCTCAGGCCGCGGTGCACCTCGAAGTAGCCGAGCACCTCGTCGACGATCCGGTCGAAGTGGCGGGTCTTGTAGCCGTTGGACGACTCGTGGGTGTTGCCGTGCATCGGGTCGCACTGCCACACGACCTTCGCGCCCGACGCGGTCACCTTCTCCACGATCGGCGGCAGCGCCTCGCGCACCTTGCCGTTGCCCATCCGGCTGATCAGCGTGAGGCGGCCCGGAATGTTCTCCGGGTTGAGCTTCTCGCACAGCTCGATCGCGGTCTCCGGGGAGGTGCCGGGGCCCAGCTTCACGCCGATCGGGTTCGCGATGCGGCTGATGAAGTCGATGTGGGCGTGGTCCAGCTGCCGGGTCCGCTCACCCACCCAGAGGAAGTGCCCGGAGAGACCGTACGCCCGGCCGTCGGAGACCCGGGTCAGCGCGCGGTCGTACTCCAGGGCCAGCGCCTCGTGCGAGCAGTACAGGCTGACCGTGCGCAGCGCCTCGTCGTCGGTCATGCCGCAGGCCCGGATGAAGTCCAGGGCCCGGTCGATCTCGCGCGCGATGGCCTCGTAGCGCTCACCCGCGGGCGACGCCCGGACGAAGTCCTTGTTCCAGTCGTGCAGACCCGCAAGATCGGCAAGGCCGCCCGCGAGGTACGCCCGCAGCATGTTCATCGCCGCGGCGCTGTTCGCGTACGCCCGGATCATGCGCTGCGGGTCGGCCACCCGGGCGCCCTCGTCCGCCTCCAGCGAGTTGATCAGGTCACCGCGGTACGCCGGCAGCCCCAGCGAGTCCGTCGGCGCGGAGCGGGGCTTGGTGTACTGCCCGGCCACCCGCGCCACCTTGACCACCGGCATCGAGGCGCCGTACGTGAGCACCACAGCCATCTGCAGCAGCGTGCGCGCGTTGGCGAGCAGGTGGCTCTCGGTGTTGTCGGCGAACGTCTCGGCGCAGTCGCCGCCCTGGAGCAGGAACGCCCGCCCCTCGCACACCTCGGCGAGCTTGTGGCGCAGCTGGTCGACCTCGTACGGCGCGACGATCGACGGGACGTTGTCGAGGACCTTGCAGACCGAGGCGACCTCGTCCAGGTCCGCCCACGGCGGCATCTGCAGGCGCGGAAGCTCGCGCCAGCGGTCCAGGCCGAGCGCCGAGTCCTCGGCGGAGTCGGTGGAGGGACGGGAGGTCTGCAGGGCGGTCGCACCGACCCCGGGATGACTGAGCTGATGCCACTCTCGGCGCATGTCGAAAGCCTAACCAGGGACAAGAAAGGGGCGCCGGGAGGATCCCCGGCGCCCCACCTGCTAGGAACTGCTACCTCAGCCGAGGCCGTTCTTGATCGCGGTGATCAGTTCGCCGTTGCTGGTGTCACCGGAGAACTCCCAGAAGAAGGCGCCGCCGAGACCCTGGTTCTTGGCGTACGTCATCTTGCCGCCGATCGTGGCCGGGGTGTCGTAGCCCCACCAGTTGCTGCCGCACTTGGCGTACGCCGTGCCGCCGGCCGTACCGGTGGCCGGGCAGCTGTTCTTGAGGACCTTGTAGTCCTCGATGCCGGCCTCGTAGGTGCCGGGGGCGGCGCCGGTCGCCGAGCCGCCCGGGGCGCTCTGCGTGACGCCGGTCCAGCCGCGGCCGTAGAAGCCGATGCCGAGCAGCATCTTGCTCGCCGGGACGCCCTTGCTCTTCAGCTTCTGGATCGCCGCGTCGGACCAGAAGCCCTGCTGCGGGATGCCGGCGTACGAGGTGAGCGGCGAGTGCGGGGCGGTCGGGCCCTGCGCGTTGAAGGCGCCGTAGTAGTCGTAGGTCATCGGGAAGACCAGGTTCAGCTTCGCGATGCCGGAGGCGTAGTCGGCCGCGTCGAGCTTGCCGCCGTTGGAGCCGTCGGCCGAGATCGCCGAGGTGATCAGGAAGTTCGCGCCGAACTTGTTGCGCAGCGCGCTGATCACGTTGTTGTACGCCGCCGGGCCGCTGCTGTCGCAGGACAGGCCGCAGGCGTTCGGGTACTCCCAGTCGACGTCGATGCCGTCGAAGACGTCCGACCAGCGCGAGTCCTTGATCAGGTTGTAGCAGGAGTTCGCGAAGCCGGTCGGGTTGGCGGCGGCCTGGGTGAAGCCGCCGGACCAGGTCCAGCCGCCGAACGACCAGATCACCTTGATGTTCGGGTACGCCTTCTTGAGCTTGCGCAGCTGGTTGAACGAGCCGCGCAGCGCGCCGGTGTCCCACGTGTCGGCGACGCCGTCCACGCTCTCCGCCGCGGTGTACGCCCGGTCGTAGTCGGCGTACGAGTCACCGATCGAGCACTGGCCGCCCGTGGTGTTGCCGAACGCGTACAGGATGTGCGTCAGCTTCGAGGCCGAGCCGCTCGTGACGATGTTCTTCACGTGGTAGTTGCGGCCGTACACGCCCCACTCGGCGAAGTAGCCCACGACGTTCTTGCCACCGTTGCCCGGGGGCTGGGTCGGCGGGGTCGTGGGAGGCGTGGTGGGCGGGGTGGTCGGAGGAGTCGTCGGCGGGGTGGTCGGGTCCGTGCCGCCGCCACAGGTGCCGTTGTCGATCCAGACGTCCCACTGGCCGCTGTGCGTCGTCGGGCTCTCGTTCTGGGTCCACCACTTGGCGGTGTAGTTGTGACCGCTCTGGGAGGCGGCCATGTCCTTGGTGTAGACGGCCGACGAGCTCCAGGCGGGAGCGCACGCGGCGGCGGCCGACGCCTGGACCATGGGGACCGCGGCGGAGGCCACCGCCACGATCGCCCCGGCCCACAGGGCGCGGCGGAGGGATTTCTTCACTGCGTCTCCTCACAACCAACAGTTAGGAAACTTTCCAAAGGGAAGTTGAAGAGACGGTAGTCACATCTATGAACGTGAGTCAAGCAGGTGACGAGGGTTTGGACGCTCTTTTAACTTCGCCGCAGTGAGCGCCACGGCGTGCACTCATATGGGCACAGCGCGTAGTCTGCCGTCATGACCATCTTCGACGTGGACATCGACGCCCTGACCGGGGGATCCGCCGATCTGCGGCAATACCGCGGCAATGTCGTCCTCGTGGTCAATGTCGCCTCCAAGTGCGGCCTCACCCCGCAGTACGCCGGCCTCCAGGAGCTGCACCGCGCGTACGCCGCCCGCGGCCTGGTCGTGCTCGGCGTCCCCTGCAACCAGTTCGCCGGCCAGGAGCCGGGCAGCGCGGCCGACATCGACCAGTTCTGCCAGGTGAACTACGGCGTCACCTTCCCGCTCACCGAGAAGGTCGAGGTCAACGGCCCCGGACGGCACCCGCTCTACCGCGAGCTCGTCGGCGCGGGCGGCGACATCCAGTGGAACTTCGAGAAGTTCCTCGTCGGCCCGGACGGCACGGTCGAGGCCCGCTTCGACCCCGGTACGCAGCCCGACGACGAGCGCCTGGTGTCCGCCATCGAGAAGCTCCTACCCCGCTGAGCCGCTCATGAGCCTCCACGTGATCGGCGTCGACGCGTATGCCCTGGGCTGGGTGGGAGTGGAGCTGCGCGACGGCCGCTTCGGGCGGGCCATGCTCGCGTCCACCCTCTACGAGATCGTGGCGGGCAGCTCCGGCGCGGCCGTCATCGGCGTCGACATCCCGCTCGGCATGCTCCCCGACCGCTGGCGCGCCGCCGACACCCTCGCCGCCGACCAGCTCGGGCCGCGCCGCGGCAGCGTCTTCCGGGTGCCGCCCCGCGCGGTCTGGCAGGAGTCCGACTTCACCGCCGCCAACCGGCTCTGCCGCGAGCTCACCGGCGCCGGCCTGAGCCGCCAGTCGTGGGCGCTGCGGCCGAAGCTGCTCGAGGCCAACGCCATCTGGGAACGCCACCCCGGCCTGCTGTTCGAGGCCCACCCGGAGGTGTCCTTCCGCCAGATGGCCGGCGAGCCGCTGGCGTACGCGAAGAAGACCTGGAGCGGTCAGGCCCGCCGCCGCGACCTGCTCGCCCGCAACGGCATCGTCCTGCCCGACCAGCTCGGCCCGGCGGGCCAGGCGCCGCCGGACGACATCCTCGACGCGGCCGCGGTGGCGTGGAGCGCCCACCGGATGGCGACCGGGACGGCGCTGAGCCACCCCAGCCCGCCGGAGGAGAACAACGGCGCCCGGATCGCGATCTGGTACTAGGCACGCTCGGCGTCTCGGATCCGCCGCAGGGCGGCGGTGCCGAACCGGTGGCGGATCCGGGCCATTCTCGCACTCCGGTCTGACGGCGCCATACCGATGAGAACCCGCGCCAGACGATCTTCCCCCAATGCCTGCCAGACACGGTCCATCGAGTCGATCGCTGTAGCTGCGAGCACCGCGCTCAGGTACTCGTCCGGCAAATGTTCCAGCACCGCGACCAAGGTCGCTCCATCTACCGCATCAAGCCACCTGGCGGCCCCGGAAATCGGCATTAGGGGTAACAGCCTTGCTACACCGGGATCCGCCTGGAGCCATAGTGCTCCCTTGCGGTAGTTCTGCTCCTCGGTCATGTAGCGCACCGCGTTCTCTGGCGACATAGCACCGAGGATTCGCGCGATGGCGGGTTCCGCCACGCCCCATCGGCCGACCTTACGTGGCCAGTCGCCGCTTACCTCTTCGAAGATCGCCTCTGCCAGCCCCGGCTGCAAGCGCTCCAGCAGGGAGGATCGGCCCTGCGGCTCGACGCGCTCAAGCAGTCTCGCCGCGGAGGAGGGCCGCATGTGAGCTACAGCAGCCGCGGCGGCTTCCGCCCGCATGCGAGAAAGGATCCCGCTAGCCTTGCCCTCGTCCATCTCCGGGAGCACCTCAGCCGCACGCTCTGGAGCCACTAGATCGAGACGCAGAGCCGCGTCCGATGGTGGCATGTCCGCCAATTGCTCGACGACTTCGGACAGCGACAGCGTCTCCACGAAGTCAGCGCCCCGAGCGGCGTTGACGACGGCTATGCGGCTACCCGCCTCCGTGAGCCTGCGCGCCGCGTTTGGACTCGGCGGGCTTCGGTGATCGGGTCGACCGTGCAACCCATGCCGATCTTGCCCGGCGCGAATCCAAGCCTCCCGCCAAGGCGCAGGATCGCCGACCCCCAGAGCTCGTACCAGAGACAGCACGGTATCGAGCTTCGGAAGCCCTCGTTTGCCGCTCAGACAGTCCTGCACCGTCGACGACGGCAAGAAGGCCCCGATCAGAGAGGCTTTCCGGGAAAGCGCTCGCACCGAGGGATTTCCAGCGTGCATCTTCAGGATCCGGAGTTCGTATGCGAGGTCAGCTATGGTGGTGACCGTCTCTGGGCTGGGCTGCTGCGCCACGATTCGTCGTCCTCGCTCTGCTCCAACGGGACTCACACTCAGTACGACAGCGTACGACGCTGTCCGACAGTGTCCGAATCTATGGCAGCTGTCCGACGCCTTCGCACCTAGTGCGGATCGATCCGGCCTTGTCCGAGCCACTTTCGCTTGGCCCTAGCACCACATTTCCTGGAGTCAGCGCGGCATTTCGGCCGCCTCAGGACAGGGAATGACGATGCCTCCGATCGACCCGATGGACCTCATCAGTGATCTCATCCACGGCGCTGTGCGGGCCTTGACCACGAACGTGATATCACGGCTCTTCGCGCGCCACTCGACAACTCTCGAGCATCGAGCCGCGAACGGTCTGCGGGGGTACACGACCGCAGAAGCGGTCGACGGCAGTGCGCGTCGCAAGGACGGAAAGGCGCGAAAAGACTCGCGCTTCCGGCCTCAGGTCGATACGGCCACCCGGCGGAAGCATCGATCGCAAACCGAGAGCTCGAGCCACGGACACGGTCGTCGACCGACCGGAGATAGCGAATGAGCTCAGCTGGACTGGGCGGCGATCTCCCGGGCCCGGTCGCGGGCCGCTTCGAGGGCGGCCAGCAGGGCCGCGCGGACGCCGTGGTTCTCCAGCTCGCGGATCGCCGAGATGGTCGTGCCGGCCGGCGACGTCACGGCCTCGCGCAGCTTCACGGGGTGCTCCCCCGAGTCGCGCAGCATGACGGCCGAGCCGATCGCGGTCTGCACGATCAGCTCGTGCGCCACCTGCCGCGGCAGGCCGAGCAGGATGCCCGCGTCGATCATCGCCTCGACGAGCAGGTAGAAGTACGCCGGCCCGGAGCCCGACAGCGCGGTGACCGCGTCCTGCTGCGACTCCGGCACCCGGATCGTCGAGCCCAGCGGCTTGAACATCTCCTCGGCGACCGCGAGGTGCTCGCCGGTCGCGTGCGGGCCGGCCGAGATCGCCGTCATCGCCTGGTCCACCAGCGCGGGCGTGTTCGTCATCACCCGGACCACCGGGGTGCCCTCGGGCAGCCGGGCGGCGAAGAAGCTCGTCGGCAGTCCCGCGCAGAGCGAGACGACGAGCTTGCCGGCGGGCACCTTCGGGCCGATCTCGGCGAGCAGGGTGCCGGCGTCCTGCGGCTTGACCGCGATCGCCAGCACGTCGGCCTCCGCGACCGCGGCCGGGTTGTCGACGATCCGGACGCCGTAGCGCTCGCTCAGTTCCTCCGCGCGGGCCGGGCGGCGCGCCGTGACGAGCAGGTTCGAGGCCGGCCAGCCCGCGCGCAGCAGCCCGGAGAGCACAAGCTCACCGATCTTGCCGGCGCCGAGCACCGCGACGACGGTCATGGGTCCTCCCGGGGGAAAGAGACCGGGGGCGGGCGTGTGCCGCCCGCCCCCGTCTGCGAAGAGCTGTCGCTCAGCTGCCGAAGAAGACCTCGGCCTCGTTGTACCGCTCGATCGGCACGGTCTTGAGCTCGCCGGTGCCGTCGATCAGCGGGACCCGCACGATGTCGGTGCCGCGCAGCGCCATCATCTTGCCGAAGTCGCCCTCGTGGACGGCGTCGATGGCCTGCAGGCCGAAGCGGGTGGCCAGGACCCGGTCGAACGCGGTCGGGGTGCCGCCGCGCTGGATGTGACCGAGGACGACCGTACGGGCCTCCTTGCCGGTCTTCTCCTCGAGCTGCTCGGCGAGCCACTGGCCGATGCCGCCGAGGCGGACGTGGCCGAACGCGTCGAGCTCCTGGCTCTGCAGGCTCATCTGGCCCTCGAGCGGCTGGGCGCCCTCGGCGACGACGACGATGGGCGCGTACTCGACCTGGAAGCGCTTGGTCACGTACGTGGCGACCTGCTCCACGTCGAAGTTGCGCTCCGGCAGCAGGATCACGTTGGCGCCACCGGCGAGGCCGGCGTGCAGGGCGATCCAGCCGGCGTGCCGGCCCATGACCTCGACGACCAGCGTGCGGTGGTGCGACTCGGCGGTGGTGTGCAGCCGGTCGATGGCCTCCATCGCGATGTTGACCGCGGTGTCGAAGCCGAACGTGTAGTCGGTGGCGTTCAGGTCGTTGTCGATCGTCTTCGGCACGCCGACGACCTTGACGCCGAGGTCGTTGAGCTTGGTGGCGACGCCGAGGGTGTCCTCGCCGCCGATCGCCACGAGCGCGTCGACGCCCTGCTCGGCCAGGTTCGCCTTGATCTTCTCGACGCCACCCTCGATCTTGAACGGGTTGGTCCGGGAGGAACCGAGGATCGTGCCGCCGCGGGGCAGGATGCCGCGGACCTCGGCGATGCCGAGCGGCTTCGTCAGGCCCTCGAGCGGACCCTTCCAGCCGTCCCGGAAGCCGACGAACTCGTGACCGTACGTGGCGACGCCCTTGCGCACCACCGCCCGGATCACCGCGTTGAGACCGGGGCAGTCGCCGCCGCCGGTGAGCACGCCGATACGCATGATTGCTCGTCCTCCCTGATCGGGTCGCGAGATGCCCGGCTCCCCTGGGATTCCGTCGTCCGGCGTCACTGCCGGGTCCGGGGGCGGGCCGCAAGCGCACTGTAGTCGTCGGGCCCACCCCGGACCAAAACGCCCCGCTACAAGCGGACGGTTTCGTTCTCGCCGGCGTCCGGCGTCTTCCCGGTGACGGCGGCCTTCGCGTACCCCAGAAGGGTGATGACCTTCGAACTGTGCGCGGACTCCCAGTACTCGGCGCTGTCCGCGTGCACCTTCACCAGCGTCAGATTCGGCGTCTCGAGGCCGTCCGGGAACCACGCCTTGAGCATCGGGTTCCACAGCTCCTCCGCCTTGGCCCGGTCGTCGGTCTGCACCGCGGAACCGGACACCGACGTCCAGGCGTGCTGCTTCGCGTCGCTGAAGGACACGTTGACCTGCGGGTTGGCGCGGATCTGCGCAACCAGGTCGGAGTCGGAGTACGTGAAGAACCACAGGTCGCCGTCGAACTCCACGTCCTGCAGCGCCATGGGCCGGCTGACGTGCTTGCCGTCCGTGGTCATCGTCGTGAACATCCCGATGCGGGCGTCCTTGACGAGCTCCTTCAGCTTCTCGCGCTTCTCCTGCTCGGTGTGCTCTGCCATGACAGGTTCCTTCCGTCGGTCGTACCCCGGACGTTCCCGGGGTGCGCACGGCGAAACGGAGCGCCGGTCAGCCGCCCATCGCCTTCCAGCGGGCGAGGTTGTGTTTCGCGTCGACGAGCGCGTCGTGGCGGCCCTGCGCGGTCGGCAGGGGCGGGCGCCCGAGGTCGTCCCAGCGCTGCCGCAGGTCCTTGGTGAAGCGCGGGATCTCCCGGGGCAGCGCCGGCATCGCGCCCCACAGCTGGGCCAGAGCGACGTGGTCGTACGCCGCGTACCAGGCCCACAGCTCGATCTGCTCCCCGCGGCCGTGCACCGGCTCGACGAGGAACGCGTACAGGTCGTCGCGGATGCGCTCGCGGGAGCGCCACGCCGGGTCGGCCGGCGAGGGCAGCTTGTCGAGCACGTTGCGGCGCACCCACGGCACGGCGCGGGTGTCGTCGAATTCCGTCGAGACCGCGTAGAACTCGCGGCCGTACTCGTCGACCATGCCGATCGAGACCAGATCGACCGTACGGCCGTCCTCGATGAATTCGCAGTCGTAGAAATAGCGGTAGACCATCGGGGCCCATCCTCGCCTACCCCGGGTCGGCGCCCGTCGCCAGGGCCTCCCGTGCGCGGCGCAGCACCTCGCGCACGTCGTCTCCGCCACCCGCGGCGAGCCGGCGGGCGGCCCGGTCGGCGTGCACCGCCCAGCGGAACCGGAGCATGACCGGCAGCGCGGCGCACAGCTCGTCCTCCTCCACCGGGCCGGCCGCCAGATAGCCGTCGAGCAGCTCCGCCGACGTCTCCTGGCCGCCCGCGTACACGACTGCGGCGGCCACGTCGTAGAGCAGCGGGCCGGTGCCGCCGGCGCCGCAGTCGAGCAGCCCGGCGCGGCCGGTGGCGGGGTCGACGAGGAAGATCTCCGGGGCCGGGTCGCCGTGCAGCACCCCGTACGTCAGCCGGTCGGTGACGGTCAGCCGGGTCATCGCCGTGACCGCGTCGGCGACGGCGGGGCGTACCCACGGCTCCACCGCGAGGTGCGGCGCGTCGGGGTCGAGCAGGTTCCAGCGGCGCAGCCCGGGGTGGTGGAAGCCCTGCAGGGCCCGGTGCACCGCGCCCAGCCGGTCGCCCCAGAACTGCTGGTCGACCGGGTCGCGGCCGTCGAGGGTACGGCCGGGAGCACGGCGCAGCACGGCCAGCGCCCCGTCCGGCATCTCGGCGGTCAGCCCGCCGGCGAGGGTGCGTACCGGCTGCCCGGCCTGGATGCCGGTCCCTCGCAGGTGCTCGGCCGCGGCCAGCCCGGCCTCGACGGGCTGACGGGCGGCGGGCTCCGCGAGGCGGGCGACGAAGCGCTCGCCGCCCGCGGTCACGTCCCAGCCGGCCGAGAGCAGCCCGCCGGGCAGCGGCGATATCTCCGCGGGCACGAGGTGCCACTGGTCGCGCAGGGTGGATCGAAGAAGGTCATGGTCCGGCACGGCGGCGATTATCCCGGCACACTCTGTGACAACAACGGACACGGCGGGCGACAGTCGCCGCCTATTGTCACGAGCGGCGATTAGGGGGTGTACAGCCAGCGACATCCGCGAAATGATCGAGCGAGCGCTCTGCAGGTATCAAATGGCGTGGATGACGCTCTACATGCTAAGAGTGATCGTTCGCGTCGAGGGGCCGACGCCGGACAGCGGAGTCGACGGTGGTCCCGACCGGGGGAAGGACTGACCGTGGACCATCGGCTGCCGGAGCCGGGCGACGCGCTCACGGGCGTGGAGATGTTCGCCGGGCTGGAGCCCGACGTGCGCCAGCGGGTGATCGCCGCGGCCGTGCCCCGCACGTATCGCAAGGGGCAGATCCTCTTCGTCGAGAACGATCCCGGGGACTCCCTCATCGTGCTGCGCCGCGGCGCGATCGCCGTCTTCCGCACCGCGCCGACCGGCGAGCGGGCGGTGCTGACCGTGGTCCGCCCGCCGGACGTGCTCGGCGAGGTCTCGCTGCTGGACGCCTCCACCCGCTCGGCGAGCGCGGAGGCGATCGAGGACAGCCAGGCGCTGGCGCTGTCCCGGGTCGCGTTCATGGACCTGGTGCACTCCAACCCCCGCATCCTCGACGCGGTGATGCGCTCGGTCGGCGGGCTCATCCGCCGCCTGACCGAGCAGAACGCCGACCACGTCTTCCTGGACCTGCCCGGGCGGGTCGCCAAGACGCTCGTCCGCCTCGCGGGTGACAGCCAGGCGCCGATGATCACGATCGAGCTCAACCAGAGCCAGCTCGCCGAGATGGCCGGCGGCTCACGCCAGAGCGTCAACCAGGCCATCGGCTCCTTCGCCACCCGCGGCTGGCTGCGGACGGAGGGCCGGCGCATCGTCGTCACGGACGTGTCGGCGCTGCGCCGGCGGGCCGGCATGGCGGAGCGCTGACTACCGGCTGAACCGCCCGGCGGCGGGTCCCTCCAGGTGACCCGCCGGCAGGCGTCGGCCGCAGATCGCCAGCAACAGATCCTGCGCGCGCCCCCGGACAAGCTCGCCCGAGCCGTACGACCAGTCGAGGTCCGTCGCCGCCAGCCGTACGCCGCCCAGCTCCGCGCCGAAGAAGGCCACATTGCGCGGCCGCAGCCCCTCCAGCACCAGGCCGAGACGCTCAGGCGGCACGACCCGGCCGACGCCCAGCGCCACGGTGATGTCCAGGTGGTGGATGACGTCGTGGGACAGCGCGCCGGCCGCTCCCCCGCCCGGCGGCGTCCACGGGTGGGCGACGTTGTCCCGCAGCTGCTGAAGTAGCTGGTCCGCGGTCAGCCGGGCGGCGTCGCGGCGGGCGCTGCGGTCCGCCATGCGGTTGACGTTCCCGCGGGCCCGTGCCAGCTCCAGCACCACCCGCCACATCGGCACCCGGAAGGGCTGCGTGGTGTGGGCGACCACCTCGCGCACCCGCCAGCCCTCGCACAACGTGGGCGCGTCCCACTGCTCCGGCCGCAGCCCCGCCAGCACGTTCACCATGTCCGTACGCTCGGCCACCACCGCGGCCCGTACTCGTTCGTCACTCATGCCCCTTCTACGCCGGGGCGGGGCGGAACTAACCGGCCGGCGCCGGAGCGACCGCGGCGGTCTTGAGGCCGGCGGCGTACACGTCCACGTACTCGCGGCCGGTCAGCGTCATGAGCTCGTACATGATCTCGTCGGTGACCGCCCGCTCGACGAAGCGGTCGCCGGCCCGGTCCGCGAAGCGGGAGAAGTCCAGCGGCTTGCCGAAGTGCATGCGGACCCGCTTGACCGCCGGGATCAGCCTGCCGGTCGGCTGGATCTCGTCGGTGTTGAGCAGCGCCACCGGCACGACCGGCGCGCCGCTCTCCAGCGCCAGCCGGGCCACCCCGGTCTTGCCCCGGTAGAGGCGGCCGTCCGGCGAGCGGGTGCCCTCGGGGTAGATGCCCGCGATGTTGCCCGAGCGCAGCACCCGCAGCTGGGTGTCGAGGGCCGCGCGGGCCGCCTTGCCGCCCGAACGGTCCACCGGGATCGTCCCCGTGCCGACGAAGAACTGCCGCATGAGCCGGCCTTTGATGCCCTTGCCGGTGAAGTACTCGGCTTTGGCGACGAAGGTCACTCTGCGCCCGAGCACCAACGGTGTGAAGATCGAGTCGGAGAACGACAGGTGGTTGCAGGCCAGGATCACCGGACCGGTCTGCGGCACGTGCTCGAGCCCTCGCACGTCGGGGCGGAACACGACCTTGAGGACCGGCCCGAGGAGCACGTACTTCAGCAGCCAGTAGAACACCGGTGTCCTTCCCGTCGAGGGCAGCCAAAGCGTACGAAGCGGGAGCGGCACGCCACAACGCACTCCCGCAAGCGGTACCTGTCGTGTCACCATTCAAGGCACGCGCGCGACGTGCGCGGGGCGAGGAGTGTGCAGGGTGTCTGCGGGTGGCGCCCGTCGCGGGCGGCGGGACAACGGGATCGACGCGGCCGACTACGCGGCCGCGGGCGACGTGGATCCGCGTGTCGGCGAGCACCTGCTCGACGTCCTGGCGGCCGGCGGGATCGCCGCCTACCTGCAGCCGTCCGCCGATCTGAACCCGATCCTGCGCGCCACCACCTTCCCCGCCCGCCCCACCGACCGGCTCTACGTGGACCGCCTGCACCTCGCGACCGCCCGGGAGCACCTGCACAAACTCACCGGCGGCTCGGGACCGACCCCGCCCGCGCCCCGGCCCGACCCGGCCGCGGCCGGCGACCAGAGCGACGTGGACGCCGAGTGGGCCAAGATCGTCGCGGGCTTCCACACCGCCGTCGACCCGACCGCCCCGCCGTGGCCGGCCGCGGAGGGCATCGACCCCACGGCGGCACCGCCCGAGCCGCCGGCGTTCGAGCCGCCGAAGTCCCAGCCGGGCGACCGGCTGACCTCGGCGACCGACTTCACCGGCATCCAGCTCAACCGCCGGCGCACCGACCGGGTGGACGAGCCGCCGGGCATGCTGGACGGCCTCGACACGTTCGGCGCCGGGCTCGAGGACGACGAGGACGACGAGCGGTACGTGCCGCCGCCCCCGCCGCCGCTGCCGCACATCTCCAAGTACGCGATCGCCGGGGTGCTCGGCGTCGTCCTGGGTTTCGTGCTGTTCGTCTTCCCGTGGCTGCTCCCGATCGAGCGCACGATCGTGACGCTGATCGGCTTTACCGCGATCGTCGCGGGAGCGGTGACGCTGGTGTGGCGGCTGCGCTCGGGTGAGGACGACGACGACTTCGACGACGGCGCAGTCGTCTGAAACCCTCCCATAGACCCCCGCCTCTATATCGCTGGGTAGTCATCGCGTAACCTCTCGTAAATGCGTCAGAGCTCGCTCGTGGTCGTCGCCAACCGTCTGCCGCTCGACGACAGCACCGCGCCCGACGGCGCCTGCGAGTGGAGGCGCAGCCCCGGCGGCCTCGCCAGCGCCCTGCACGCGATCCTGCAGCAGACCCCCGCCACCTGGGTCGGCTGGGCGGGCGGCACCGGGGAGGCACCGTCCCTGCCGGACATCGGCACCCTGCGGATCCGCCCGGTCGGACTCTCCGCGGACGAGCTGCACGGCTACTACGAGGGGTTCGCCAACTCGACGCTGTGGCCGCTCTACCACGACGCCGTCGAGCAGCCCGTCTTCGACCGCGGCTGGTGGGAGACGTACCGCGACGTCAACCGGCGCTTCGCGGAGGCGGCCGCCGAGGTGGTCGAGCCCGGCGGGGCGGTCTGGGTGCAGGACTACCACCTGCAGCTCGTCCCCCAGCTGATCCGCGAGCTGCGCCCGGACGTGCTGATCGGCTTCTTCCTGCACGTGCCGTTCCCGCCGCCGGAGCTGTTCATGCAGCTGCCCCGCCGGGTGGAGCTGCTGCGCGGGATGCTCGGCGCCGACCTGGTCGGGTTCCAGCGCCCGCAGGCCGCGCACAACGTGGCCCAGCTCGCCGTCAAGCTGCTGGGCGCGCCGGTCACCGCCAACGACCAGATCACTGTGGACGGGCGTACGGTGCGCACCGGCGCGTTCCCCGTGTCGATCGACGTGACGGAGATGCAGGCGCTGGCCGCCCGACCCGACGTGCGCGACCGGGCGCGGCAGCTGCGTACGGACCTGGGCCGCCCGAGGCGCGTGCTGCTGAGCGTCGACCGGCTCGACTACACCAAGGGCATCGAGCACCGGCTGACCGCGTACAGCGAGTTGCTGCGCGACGGGCGGGTGAAGGTCCGCGACACGGTGATGATCCAGGTGGCGGTGCCCAGCCGGGAACGCGTGGAGAACTACCGGGTGCTGCGCGACCGCATCGAGGGCGAGGTCGGGCGGATCAACGGCGAGTACGGCCGCGTCGGCGAGACCGCCATCCACTACCTCAACCAGCCCTTCGACCGCGCCGACCTGGCCGCGCTCTACCAGACCGCCGACGTGATGGTGGTGACCCCGCTGCGCGACGGCATGAACCTCGTCGCCAAGGAGTACGTGGCAGCACGCGCGGACGATGCCGGCGCGCTGGTGCTCAGCGAGTTCGCCGGCGCCGCGGCCGAGCTGGCGGACGCGTTCCTGGTGAACCCGCACGACGTGGACGGGCTGAAGGAGACGCTGCTGCACGCGATGGAGGCCGACCAGCGGGACCTGGAGCGGCGCATGGCAGCGATGCGGGCGCACCTGACCAGCCACGACATCCTCGCGTGGGCAAGGGCGTACCTGACGGCGCTGGACCGGACCGGCCGGATCGCCGCCTGGCTACGGCGCTGACCGCCCGATCCGGTAGCCGGCCCGGGGCACGGTCCGCACGATCTGCGGGTCACCGAGCTTGCGGCGCAGGTTCATCACGGTCACCCGGACGACGTTGGTGAACGGGTCGGTGTGCTCGTCCCACACCTGCTCGAGCAGGTCCTCCGTGCTGACCGCCTGCCCCTGCCCGCGCATGAGGGCGTGCAGGACGCCGAACTCCTTGACCGTGAGGTGCAGCGGGCGGCCGTCGCGGGTGGCCGTACGGGCGGCGACGTCGACCACCACGCCGTCGAGCTCCAGCACCGGGGGCAGCGCCGGGGCCGTACGCCGGGCCAGCACCTGCACCCGCGCCAGCAGCTCGGCGAAGGCGAACGGCTTGGTCAGGTAGTCCTCCGCGCCCAGCCCGAGCCCGGCCACCCGGTCGTAGATGCCGCACGCGGCGGTCAGCAGCAGGACCCGGGTGCCGAGCCGCTCGCGGATCACCCAGCGGCAGACGTCGTCGCCGCTGCGGCCGGGCATGTCCCGGTCGAGCACGGCCACGTCGTAGCGGTTCACGCCGAGCCGCTCCTGGGCGGCTTCGCCGTCGTAGCAGACGTCGACCGCCATGGCCGCCCGGCGCAGGCCGACGGCCACGGTGTCCGCGAGCAGGCGTTCGTCATCGGCTACCAGGATCCGCACGCCGGTCACTATCGAATCCCCTGCATAAAGCCGGGATAAAGATCAGGTGACCGGCTGCCAGAGCCACACGTCGAGCACCCGCCGCGGCGGCCCGAAGATCTGCTCGACCAGGATCCGCATCGGCTCGTGCGCGGCGTCGGCGCGCAGCACCAGCACCGAGCCGTTCCAGCGCCGCACCTCGGCCTGGGCCGCGGCCCGGTCGGGCCCGGAGACCACCGGTACGGTCCCCGACGTCAGCAGGCCGGTGACGAGCCGGCTCAGCGTGCCCGGCCGGGCGGGGCCCATGACGCCGGTGCCGTGCACGCCGGGCCCGAGGAAGTAGCCCTCCGGGACCGGGAACTCGTGCAGCGCCGCCGCGCTCCAGCCAAGCGTCTCGCGTCCGGCCCAGTTGCTCGGTACGGGCACCGGCACCAGCGTGCTGCCCGCGGGCACGTACGGCCGCCACGCGCCGGACGAGATGAACACCGGCGGCGGCGCCTCGGGCATCGCGGGCACCGGCGTGGGCGCCAGCGGCAGCAGCGCGGCGGCGATCGCGTACCGCCCGGTGCGCCACGGCAGCCGGTCCCAGCCCAGCGCGACCAGCACCACCAGGGCGCCGATGACGACGTACGTGAACCGGCTCGGCATGAGCAGCCCCAGCACCGGCAGGCCCCGCGGCAGCCAGGCCAGCGGGCCGGGCTCGCCGGACACCTCCCCGCCGACGCGCAGCACCGGGCCCAGCGACAGGACGGCCGCCGCCAGGGCCGTCACCGCCGCGACCCGCGCCGCGACGGACCGCCGCCACAGCACGACCGCGAGCAGCACCGCCACCAGCGTCAGCGGCCAGCCGAACCAGCTGTTCTGCTCGATGCGCCCCACGACCGCCTCGGAGGCCGGGCCGCCGGCGAGGGTGTCCCGCGAGAACGTCAGGTACGTCAGCGGATCCTCGCCCCACGACGTGAAGAACGGCATGCTCGCGAACGACATCGGGCCGTGGAACTGGAACCAGATCGGGTACGCGCACAGCACCCCCGCCACAGCCGCGGTGACCCCGAGCGCCCCGAGGAACGCCCGTGCGCGCCGCCGCGCCTCGTCACGCCGGAAGGCGGCGTACGCGATGGTCATGACCAGGCAGCCGACCGCCGTGATCAGCAACAACTCCTCGTTGACGAACAGCTGGTACGTCACCAGCAGGCCGAGGACCACCCCGTCCCGCCGGACCCGGCCGCCGGCACCCAGCCGGGCCACCGCGGCGACGATCAGCGGCAACGCGAAGTTCGACACGAAGTTCGGCTGGCCGTTCGCGTGGTGGATGACGCCGGGCGCGAACCCCGCGAGGGCACCACCGGCGAAGGCGGCCGCCCGCGACCGCACCAGGTGGCGGCGCAGCACCCAGTACGCGCTGAACGCCGTGCCCGCGCAGGCCCCGGCCATCCACACCACGTACGCGACCCGCGGCCCGGCCAGCATCGTCACCGGCGCGAGCGGCAGCGTGACCCCGAGCACCGAGGTGTTCGCCATCATGTTCACGCCGTCCGGCACGTTCTGCCGCGCCGAGAACAGCGGGTTCTCCAGGTGCCGCACCGAGTACGCCCCGTGCGACAGCAGCCACTGGAACCAGGTGTTGTCCGGCGGCAGGTGCGCCGACAGCGTCCCGTCCGGGTCGGCGAGGTACCGGCCCATCACGACCAGGCCGAGGGCGACGTACACCGCCGCGGCGCCGAGGTCCGGGCGATGCCGGCGCAGCCACGACGAGGCGGGCGCCGCTGCCGGGCCGGACCCGCGGCGACGCTCGAGGAGCGAGTTGACCATGGGCGCCGACCGTACGGACGCCCCGATAAGCGCTGGATAAACGAGCTACCCGGCGAGCTCCTTGACGAGCCAGTCGAGGATCGCGTCGATCGGGTCGCGCCACGCCGGGTCCAGCATCAGGTCGTGGCCCATGCCGGGGAACAGCAGCGGCGCGCCGCCGTAGCGGGCCGCCGTCCGGTCGAGGGCCTTGCGGGTGACCACCCGGTCGTCCGGGCTGCCCACGACCAGG
Source organism: Nucisporomicrobium flavum (assembly GCF_016464385.1). Classification (GTDB taxonomy): domain Bacteria; phylum Actinomycetota; class Actinomycetes; order Mycobacteriales; family Micromonosporaceae; genus Actinoplanes; species Actinoplanes flavus_A. Next base: position 59,445 of record NZ_JADMLH010000021.1, read on the forward strand.
ACCGGCGGCGAGCCCACCGGGTCCGCGGGCTCCGGGGCGGTGAACAGCGATCGGGCGACGGCAGACGGCGTGCGGGTGAGGCGTTCGACGTGTGCCTCCGGCGCGTCCGCGCCGAACAGTTGCTTGCGGCTCAGCGTCAGAGCCCCGCCGACCAGCGCCGGCAGGGTGCCGAGCGGGTTGACCCGCAGCGCCGCGCCGAGGGCCGGCCAGCCGTGCAGCACCGGCGCCGCCAGCACCGCGGCCCGCGCCGGATACCGGGCGAGCGCGTGCGCGACGACGAGCGCGCCGGTGCCGTGGCCGACCAGCACGGTCTGCCGGGGCAGGCCCGCGGCAACCTGGACGACGTCGTGCACGTACGCCCGCAGCGACCCCCGCTCGCGCGGCGTCAGCGCGTACGCGGCGAACCCCCGCGACGCGGCATGTCCGAGCCAGTGTTCCCGGAACGCCCAGCCGCCGTGGCCGAGCCCGGGTACGAACAGCAGCGGCGGTTCCCCCTCGTCGGGGTGCGGCAGGGCGCTGAACACCTCCCGGCGCACCGGCGGCACCGGCGACGTCCAGTCCTCGAAGCGCAGCAGCCGCGAGCTCATGAGGTCGCCTCCATCCGGTCCAGGAGATCCCCGAGCGCGCGCAGGTAGTTGGTGAAGCCGACCTCGAACCAGTGCCGCGACGACGGCACCACGTGCAGCCGGGTCCACGACCGCAGCGGCCTCGTCGACTCCTTCTGCTGCACCAGGGCGGCGCGTTCCGGGTCGGTGTCGCGCAGCCGCAGCCAGCGGGCCACCGCGACGCTCTGCCAGTGGGCCAGCGGGAACAGCCCGCCGTCGGCCTGCACCAGCCCGACCACGGCGAGCGTCGGGTGCCGCCGGGCGAACGCGTGCAGGTGGAGGTCGGGCTTGCCCTCCTCGTCCACGTCGAGCAGCTCCGGGGCGAGGAACTCGAAGCGCGGCAGGTAGCCCGTGGCCGTGACCACGAGGTCGGGCTCGACGCGGCGGCCGTCGGCGAACTCCACCGTGGAGCCCTCGAGCCGGGCGACGTCGGGGACCGGGGTGATCCGCCCGTGGCCCACGTAGTAGACGAGCTGGCTGTTGACGACCGGGTGGCTCTCGTACGGGCGGTGGTCCGGCGCGGGCAGGCCGTACCGGGTGACGTCGCCGATCGTGAGCCGGACCGTGCGGTGGTACAGCCACTGCCGCACCCGCAGCGGCAGGCGCAGCTGGAGCAGCTTGGCGTTGACCTGGTCGGCGGGGCGGCCGAAGACGTACTTGGGCGCGTACCAGTAGCCGCGCCGGGTCGAGTGCCAGACGGTGGTGGCCTGCTGGGCGGCCTCGACGGCGATGTCGCAGCCGGTGTTGCCGCCGCCGATCACCAGCACCTTGCGGCCGCGCAGCTGCGCCGGGTCCTTGTACGCCGCCGCGTGCATGATCCGCCCTCGGAACGCCGACGCGTCCACGGACAGCGGCTTCGGCGACCAGTTGTGCCCGTTGGCGACCACGACCGCGGCGTAACGCTGGACCCGCTCGGCGCCGCCGCCGGTGCTGCGGGTCGTCACGTCCCAGCGGCCGTCGCCGACCGGCGTCACGGACACCACCTCGGTGCCGAACCAGATGCTCATCCGCAGGGCGAAGTGTTCGGCGTACCGCTCGAGGTAGGTGAGCACCCGGGTGTGGTCGGGATAGTCGGGCCAGTCGTCCGGCATCGGGAAGTCGGGGAACTCGGTGAGCGGGCGGGACGAGATCAAGTGGGTGCCGGCGTACACCGGGCTGCGGTCGTGCCGCCAGTTCCAGGCGCCGCCCACCGAGGTCTCGCGCTCGTAGCAGTCGACGGAAAAACCCTGCTCTCGCAGGTTCTTGATCGTGGCGAGGCCGCTCGCGCCCGCGCCGACCACGCAGACCGCGTCGTGCCGGTCGGCGATCTCAGGGGTGTCGTGCACCCGGGAATCCTTGCAGAACGCGGCGTACGCCCGGAAGGGGCAAATTCCTGGGTTGACCGATCCCGTGCCGCGCGCAATAGTTAGGCTCGTGCCTAAGTATCAGGACGAGCTCGACGCCGTGCTCCGCGCCCTCGCGGATCCGACGCGCCGGGCCGTCGTGGAACGGCTGGCGAAGTCACCGGCCGTCGTGTCCGACCTGGCGGCACCGTTCTCCATGGCGTTGCCGTCGCTGATGCAGCACCTGCGGGTCCTGGAGGACGCGGGCGTCGTCACGTCGGAGAAGCACGGGCGCGTCCGCACCGTGAGCCTGCGGCCGGGCGCCCTCGACGTCCTGCACCTGTGGCTCGACGAGCAACGAACCCCCGCGGAGCGCCAGGCCGACCGGATCGGCATCCACCTGACCCGTACGAACCCGAAGGAAGACTGACATGACCCGCGTACGCATGGACCTGTTCGCCTCGCTGGACGGCTACACCTCGGCCGGCGGGACCCCGGAGAACCCGATGGGCGAGGACTGGGGACGTCTCACGGCGGCCTGGGCCGCGACCCGTACGTTCCGCGCGCGCATCTTCGGCGACACCAGTGGCAGCGGCACGACCGGTGTGGACGACGCCCACGCCGCCGCGCACTTCGAGGGCGTGGGCGCCGAGATCATGGGCGCGGGCATGTACGGCCTGCACACGTACCCCGACGACCCGGACTGGAAGGGCTGGTGGGGCGACCAGCCGCCGTTCGGTACCCCGGTCTACGTCCTCACGCACACCGCGCCGCGACCGTCGCTCCCGATGCAGGGCGGCACGACGTTCCACTTCCGCAACACCGCGATCCAGGACGTGCTCACCGAGGCGACGGAGGCGGCCGGTGGGCTGGACGTCCGCGTCGGCGGCGGGGTGAGCACCGCGCGGGACTTCCTGCGCGCCGGCCTGGTCGACGACCTGCACGTGATGATCGCCCCGATCGTGCTCGGCCGGGGCACCCGGGTGTGGGACGGCCTGCACGGCCTCGAGCTCACCCACCGGGTGACGACGGAGACGGCCGAGAGCGGCACCCTCCACGTCACCTTCTCGCGAGAGGACGACAAGTGATGATCGAACGCCGGCTCGCCCACTCCGGATTCACCCTGACCCGCGACTACCCCGCCGCCGTCGAGCGCGTCTGGGCCGCGTTCGCCGACGAACGGGAAAAGCTGTCCTGGTGGGGCGCCGGCGACGCGATGGAGCCCACCGAGTGGGCCTTCGACTTCCGGGTCGGCGGACGTGACATCGCCGAGGGGAAGTTCCACGAGGGCGGGGTCTCGCGGTACGAGGCCACGTACACCGACATCGTCGAGCACCACCGCATCATCACGACGTACGACATGTGGATGGACGGGGTGCACATGTCCACGTCGGTGGCGTCGCTCGAGTTCGAGCCGATCGGCGACGGCACCCGGTTCACGCACGTCGAGCACGGCGTCTTCTTCGACCGGTTCTGGGACGGCGGGACGGGCCGTGAGGAAGGCACCCGGGGCCTGCTCGACGCCCTGGGCACCTACCTCGGCTGACGCGCCGCGGCGTCAGGTCCCGGCGAGCACGAGGTCAGCGACGACCGGCAGGTGGTCGCTGGCCCGGCGGGCCGCCTCCGACTCCACCACCTCGTAGCGCGAGACCTCCACGTCCGGCGACACGAACAGGGCGTCCAGGCGCAGCCGGGGCAGCGTCGCGGGGAACGTCAGCGGGGTGCCCCGGGCCGAGGCGGCCGTGTCCACCAGGCCGTCCGCGACCGTACGCCACGCCCCGCCGCCCGGGCCCTCGTTGAGGTCGCCACCCGCCACGAGCGGACCCTCCACCTCGGACAACGCCTGCTTCCACAGCGCCGCCTGATCGGGGCGTTCGGCCGGATCGGTGGCGAGGTGCGAGCCGGAGACGGTGAAACGGCCGCCGTGCACCGAGCAGCTGGCGAACGCCGCCCCGCGCAGATGCCGCCCCGGGGTCAGCGGATAGCGCAGGCACCAGGTGTCGTGCACCCGTACGCGCAGGCTCACCAGCAGCAGGTTGCCCAGCGACGGCAGGCCGCCGGCCGCGACGACCATGCCGAAGTCGTCGGCGAGGGCCGCGCACTTGTGCCGCCAGCGGAACCGGCGCGGCGCCTCCTGCACGATGACGACGTCCGGGGCCAGCTCCCGGACCAGCCCGGTCAGGGCGGCGCGGTCGTCGCGCAGCCCGTGCACGTTGTAGCTCAGCACCCGCAGCGGGACCCCGGCCACGTCGTCCCCCTCAGATCCGCCGGGCCAGGTCGGCCGCGCCCAGCACGCCGGCCGTGTTGCCCGTCTCCGCGGCCCGGATCTCCGCGACCGGGAAGCGGCCCCGCTGGGCCAGCTGCTCCCGGTACGTGCGCTCGGTGGGCCCCATCAGCAGGTCACCCGCGTCGATCACGCCACCGCCGACGATCAGCAGCTGCGGGTCGAACGCCTGCGCCAGGTCGGCCATCGCGACGCCGAGCCAGTAACCGATCTGCGCGAACGCGTCCCGGGCCACCCCGTCGCCGCCCTGCGCCGCCTCGGTGATCATGCGACCGCTGATCTGCACCGGGTCTCCCCCGGCCAGCTCCAGCAGCTGCGCCGCCCGGTCCGGCTCCTGCCGCGCCCCGGCCCGGGCGAAGCGGACCAGCGCGTTGCCGCTCGCGTACTGCTCGAGGCAGCCGAGCCGGCCGCAGCCGCAGGGGTGGCCGCCGTTGACCGACTGGATGTGGCCGAGCTCGCCGGCGATGCCGTTCGCGCCCCGCCACAGCGCGCCGTTGAGGACGATGCCGCCGCCGATGCCGGTCCCGACGGTGATCATCACCATGGAGTCGTCGGCGTCCCGCGCCGCGCCGAAGCGGAACTCCGCCCACGCGGCCACGTTGGCGTCGTTCTCCAGCACCGTCGGCAGCCCGACGGCCTTCGAGACGTAGTCGCGGACCGGCTCGTCGCGCCAGGCCAGGTTGGGGGCGAACAGCACGGTCGCGCCGGCCGCGTCGATCCAGGCGGCCGCGCCGATGCCGACCGCGGTGGCGCCGGGGTGCAGGGCGGCGAGCTCGGAGGCGACGGCCACGATGGTGTCCCGCGTACCGGCCGGGTCGTCCGCCGGGGTCTCGCGCCGCGTGTGCGAGAGCACGGTCCCCCGGTCGTCCACCACCCCGCCGGCCACCTTCGTGCCGCCGACGTCGATCCCGATGGTCAGCGTCACGCTGCCCGTCCCCTCTGTTGTGTCACACCGCGTCGTCGCCGGGGGCGTCGTCGCCCGCACGGCTGCCGCGGTCCTCGGCCGGAGCCGGTGTCCCATGTGCCGCCACATCATGATCTACGCTGCCGGTTCCCGCCACGCCGGTTTCGCCGTGCGACTCCGCTTTTGCGTAGTTCGCGACCGCCGCAGCCCAGGGATCCGTAAGGCGCGTCACGGATTTCGGTACGAACGATTCTTCGGTACGGGACTCCTGGTCACCAGCCGCAGGACCGGTGTCCCTTCTCGCCGTGGGCGCGGCCTCGCGCGGCGCGCGCTCGGCGGGGCGAGCGGCGGCTTCCTGCCGGGCCGCCTCCGGACGGGCGGCCTCCGGACGGGCCGCCTCCGGACGGGCCGGCGCCGGCGAACGGGTCGCCGCTCCCCACGGGTCGGCGTTCTCGTCGACCGGGGGCTCCGGTACGGGCGTGTGGTCGGTCGCGGCGGACCAGGCCTGGTCGGGGGTGGGTTGCGGGCGGGCGGCGGGCCTGGGCTGCGGCTGGGGGGTGGCGACACTCGCGATCGTGGAGAAGGCCCGCATGATGCTCGCCACCCCGGTCGCGAGGTCGCCCGCACCGGCGGCCAGCCGCTCGGCGGTGTGCGGGTCGGGATCGCGCACGGCGGCTATCGCGCGGCAGATCGGGCACACGCAGCACTCGGCCGTGCCAGTCGCCCACCCGGTGCTGCTTCTGTGCTGCTGTGACCCCGTACCTGAAAAAAGCTTGAGCACATCACCCAGGCCTGCCGAATCCCTGCCCTGCGCCATCGCGAGCAGCGAGGCGACCAGCTTCTCGGCCTCCTGGCGTGCCGAACCCGTGCTTCCCGTCATCATCCCCAGCCCTTCACCGGCGCTCGCCGCGGACGGCCGTCATGCGCGGGCGAGGCTCTCGACCCGGCGCTTCAGCTCCTTCAGCGCCGTATCCATGATCATCTTCTCGGCCTTGCGCTTGAACATGCCGAGCATGCCGATGGTGAGCTCCACCTCGAGCGTGTACGTCACCGTCGTCGTGCCGTCGCCGGCGTCGGTGAGGTCGTACGAGCCGTCCAGCGATTTCTGCATCTTCGACGGTGCCACGAGATGCCACTCGATGCGCGACAGGTCCTCGGCGTACGCGTATTCCAGGGTGTAGTCGTCGGCGAGCGGACCGGCGTCGATGACGAACCGGACCTGCGCCGCGTACCCGTCCTCGTACTCCTCGAGGACCTCCACCTGCTTCATCGCGTCCGCCCACTCGGGGTAGCGGGGGAAGTCGCAGATCACCGCGGCCACCTGATCGAGGGAGGCCTGGACCTGGATCGACTGCGTCGAGCTGTCCGCCATGGCTGGCAGGCTACCCCGTGCCGCCGGTGACACCGACGAGCCCCGGCCGCATCGGCGATGGGCTGTCGGGCGGGGGTCCGGCTACGATCCGTCACGTGCCAGCCTCAGCCAGCGCTCCCGTGCGCATCCATCCGCTCGCGGTGGCGGCCCGTCTCGTCATGCTCGCCCTCGTCGCGGCGCTCACCCTGATCGCCACGCAGGACGCGGGGCAGCTGCGCTGGATCGCGTTGCTGCTGGTCGCGGCGCTGCCGGCGTTCTTCGCCCCGGACCACCGCATCGCCGCCCCGCTCGGGCGCCTCGCCGAGGTGGCCGTCACCGGGCTCGCGGCCGGCTCGGTGGCCGCGGCCGCGAACATCCGCGGGACCGTCGACGCGGGCTTCGGCGCCGAGGCCGTTCTGCCGTACCTCGCCGTGCCGCTGCTGACCGCCGCGCTGCGCCGCCGGCCCACCGAGGGCGCCGCGCTGCTCGGGGTCGCCGCGGTCGCGATGGTGATCGGCGGGGTGATCGTCGAGGACGGCGACACGATCATCACCCAGGCCGGCTACCTCGCCGCCGGCGGCCAATGGCTCGTGCTCGGCGCGATCGTCACCTTCGCCGCGGACACCATGCGGCAGCTGATGGCGCCGGCCGAGAACACCCCGCAGCCGTACGCGGAAGCCACCCGTCTGCTGACCCAGCTGCGCAGCGTCGCCCGCTCCCTGCCCGGCGCCACCCTCGACCCGGGCGGCATCTCCGAGCACCTCCTCGAGGAGCTGCGCGTGGTCGCCCCCGGGCACCGGGCGGCCGTGCTCTCGGCCAGCGGCGGCGGCCGCCTGGTGGTGCTCGCCCAGACCGGCGCCGAGCGCGTCGACTGGGAGGTCACCCTCGACGCCGACTCCGCCATCGCCGACGCGTGGGCCACCCAGCAGCCGCAGACCGCCTCCCGCTCGCAGGCCCGCTCGCACCGGGGCGGGGACGCGTCGTCCCTGGTCCTGCCGCTGGTCGCGGGCGTACGCACGATCGGGCTCGTGATCCTCGAGGCGGACGTGCCCAACGCGTACCCGTCGGCGGTGATCTCCCGGGCGACCGAGGTGACCGGCCCGGCGGCGCTGCGGCTGGAGGCCGCGCTGCTCTTCGACGAGGTGCGCTCGCTGGCGACCAACGAGGAGCGCCAGCGGCTGGCCCGCGAGATCCACGACGGCGTGGCGCAGGAGCTCGTCATGGTCGGCTACGGCATCGACAACGCGCAGGCGACGCTGCCCGAGGGCGCCGAGGAGACCGCCGAGGAGCTGCGTACGCTGCGCGGCGAGGTCACCCGGGTGATCACCGAGCTGCGGCTGAGCCTCTTCGAGCTCCGCTCCGAGGTGGACCGCAACGGCGGCCTGGCCGCGGCGATCGCCGAGTACGCCCGCACCCTCGGCACGTCAGCCGGCCTGCGCGTGCACTTCACCTTCGACGAGTCGACCGCCCGCCTGCCCGCCGCCACGGAGGCCGAGCTGCTGCGCATCGCCCAGGAGGCGATCACGAACGCGCGCAAGCACGCCGGCGCCTCGAACCTGTGGGTGACCTGCACCGTCGACCCGCCGTACGCGGAGATCGAGGTCTCCGACGACGGCAAGGGCTTCGCCGACGACCGGCCCGACGGCCGCTACGGCCTTGCGATCATGGCGGAGAGAGCGGAACGTATCCGTGGCCGTCTGGAGATCCGGCCGCGACACCCCAGCGGGACAACCGTAGCGGTAGTGCTCGGAACCTCCGCTCGGCGCGATAGCGTGCGGGATAGCGTTTCCGCACCAGAAGGGGAGTAACCCGAGCATGTCGACCAGTCCGATGCCGACGACCCGCACCAAGGTGCTCCTCGTCGACGATCACGACCTGATCCGTAAGGGGCTGCGGCACGCGTTCGAGCGGGACCGGCAGTTCGAGGTGGTCGGCGAGGCCGCCACCGCCGCCGAGGCGGTCCGCCAGGCCGGCGCCCTCCAGCCCGACGTGGTCATCATGGACCTGCGCCTGCCCGACGGCAGCGGCCTCGAGGCCACCCGGGCCCTGCGCAAGAACAACGCCAACATGGGCATCGTGGTGCTGACCATGTACGCGGGTGACGACCAGCTCTTCGGCGCCCTCGAGGCCGGTGCCAGCGCGTTCGTCCCGAAGACCGCCCCGGCCGACGAGGTCGTCGCGGCAGCCCGCCACGCGGCGTCCGCACCGAGCGCCTTCACGGCGGCCGACCTCGCGGAGGCGATGAAGCGCCGCCTCGCCCCGTCCGGCCCCCAGCTCTCCCCCCGCGAGGGCCAGGTCCTGCGCCTCCTCGCCGACGGCATGAGCGTGGCGGGGATCGCCAAGCAGCTGTTCGTCTCGGAGTCCACGGCCAAGACGCACATCTCGAAGCTGTACGAGAAGCTCGGAGCGGCCAACCGGGCCCAGGCGCTGATGACGGCGCTGCGGCTCGGGCTGCTGGAAGCACCGGACGCACCGAAGTTCTAGAGGGGCCAGCCCCCCGCGCGCCGCTCCGCCCGTCACCGGTTCCCAGGTGGCGGGCGGCGCTGCATACGGGCCGGGCGCGACGCGGGCACGCAGATCATCTGTTCCGGGCAGGATCCGGGCAACTTCGGCGTTTCTGAATTTCTCGGGGCCGTCGGGGCGTCCCGGCCTCAGGCGCGACGGGCGGTGAGCCGCCGGATCGCCAGATACGCCTCGCATCCGAGACACAGCCCGAACGCGGCGTTGAGGAACGCCGCCAGCAACCCGAACGCCGCGAAGACGAGGCCGACCGCGGGCGCACCGGCCAGGTACCCCACCGCGGCCACGCCCACGAACACCAGCCCGACCAGCTGAGCGAACCGCACGGGCGCCGCGTCCTCGAGCTCGGTGGGCGGCCCCAGCCGGGGCGCGACCAGGCCCCGGAAGAGCAGACCGTACGGCCCGCGGCGCGGATCGGCGGCCGTGATCGCGAAGACCACCGCCTGCGCGGCCGCGAGCCACCCCCAGCCGGTGGCGAGGACGACCACGAGCACCACGCTGGTCACCGCCGCGGCGAACCGCGGACCACGGGCATCGAGCTGCATGCCGAGGACTCTCGCACGCCGCGGCCCCTCCGCCACCGTGATTGCCATCACCGGCGACCCGGTGCAAAAGCCCTGCTCAGCGCGGGTCTTCAGCGCGGCGGCCTTCAGCGCGGCGGCAGGAGGTCGGCCAGGGCGGCGATCAGGTGTGGCTTGCCCGGCACCCCGGTGGCCCGCTTCGCCACCCGCCCGTCCGCCCCCACGACGAGCAGCGTCGGCGTCTTCCAGATGCCCAGCGCCCGCACGGCGTCGAGGTGACTCTCGGCGTCCACCTCGACGTGCCGCACTCCCTCGAGCAGGCCGGCCACGTCGGCGCTCACCCGCCGCACGGCCCGGCAAGGCGCGCAGAACGCGGTCGAGAACTGCAGCAGCGTCACTTCGCCGGCCCGCACCCCGAGCTCGGCCAGCAGCTCCGGATCGATCCGCTCAACCGGCTCCGGCCGCCGCGCAGCAGGGTCATCCCGCACGCCGTGCACGTCACCCTCCACCGGCACGCCGTCACCCACCCGGCCGTCGCGGACCACCGAGCCGCCGCCACCCACCCGGCCGTCGCGGACCACCGAGCCGTCGCCATCCACCGAGCCGCCGTCCCCCGCAACGCCGGCCACTGTCCGGACACGACCGTCGGTGGAGCGCCGCCACATCCCCGCGGCCACGCCGACGACCAGCACCGCGGCGACGGCGATCAGCCCAGGGATCTGCATGCCTCCCACTCTGGCACGCGCCCCGGACGCCCTCCACGACGTGCGACGCGGCTCACGGCGCCGACTGGTACGCGCTCGCCTGCAGCGTGAACAGCTGTGCGTAGATCCCGTCCCGGGCCATCAGCGACCGGTGATCCCCCTCCTCGACGAGCTTCCCGTGGTCGAGCACGTAGATCCGGTCCGCCTCCCGCACGCTCGCCATCCGGTGCGTGATCAGCACGACCGTACGGCCGGCCGCCAGCTCCCGCAGCCGCAGGTACACGTCGTGCTCGGCGCGCGCGTCGAGGTTCGCGGTGGGTTCGTCGCAGATGAGCAGCGGCGCGTCGCGGAAGAACGAGCGGCTCACGGCCAGGCGCTGCCACTGCCCGCCCGACAGGTCGGCGCCGTCGGTGAAGTGGCGGGACAGCAGCGTCTCGTACTCGCGGGGCAGCTCCATCACGAACTCGTGGGCGTCGCCGGCCCGGGCCGCCGCCTCGACCTGCGGCATCGCGGCGCTGCTGTCGTACCGTCCGATCGTGATGTTGGTCCGGGCCGAGAACGGCCAGCGGGTCGGCTCCTGCATGACCACCGCCACGCGCCGGCGCACGGACTCCGGGTCGAAGTCGCCGAGGTCGCGGCCGTCCCAGCGGATGTGGCCGGTCTGCGGGCGGTAGAGGCCGGCGAGCAGCCCGGCGAGGGTGGATTTGCCGGACCCGTTCTCGCCGACGAGGGCGATGATCTCCCCACGGCGCAGGGTCATGCTGACGTCGCGTACGGCGGGCCGCTCCGCGTCCGGGTAGCTGAACGTCACGTCGTCGAGGCGGATCTCGGCGAAGCCGGTGGGCGCGCTGCGGCCGGTGACCGCCTCCCGCCGCTCGCGCGAAAGCTCGCAGAACCCCTCGAAGTCGGCGAAGTAGAGGCCCTGTTCGAAAACCCGGTTGGCGCTGTACGCGAGCTCGGTCAGCTTCCCGATCCCCATGTTGATCGCGTACGCGGCGGCGCCTCCGGCGGCGAGATCCATCCGGCCGGTCCACAGCAGCCACAGCAGCACCGCGTACGTGAGCCCGGTGGCGAGCCCGCTGAGCAGGTTGCCGACCAGCGTTGTCCGTACCCGCCGTTCGGAGAGCCGGATCTCCTGCACCGTCGCGGCGGCGAGCAGGCGTCTGATCTCCGCCAGCAGGAACTCGCGTACCGTGAAGGCCCGCAGCTCCGGGGCGGATTCGCGGGCGGCGAGCAGCTCGGCGAGCATCCGCTGCCGCCGCCACACCGCGATGAACCGCAGCACCTGCCGGTATCCGAGCCGGGCCGAGCGGACCGCGGCCCACGCGATCGGTACGACCGCGAGCACGAGCAGCGGCAGCAGCACGGGATGCAGCACCGCGAGCACGCCCGCCGCGGCGACCAGGCCGATGAGGTTCGTGCCGAGCTCGATGGCCCGGTCGACGAGCATCTCGGCGGCGTTGATGCCGCGGTCCCGGGCCCGTTCCATGGCGTCGCGCCAGCTCGGATCGTCGAACGTGGACAGGTCGACGCCGGTGGTGAGCTCCAGCAGCTGCATCTCCGCGGCCTGGAAGACCTTCGGCGTCAACCGCCCGTTCGCCGCGGCGGCCGCCGACCCCAGGGCGCCGCGCAGGGCGACGGACCCGACGAGCAGGAGCAGCGACGGTACGGCGGCCCGTACCCGCTCGGGCGTCGGCCCCTGCTGCAGCAGCCCGTCGAACACCCCGACGACGCTGATCAGCCCGGCGGCGCTGGCGAGCCCGCCGAGCACCTGGAAAACGACGACGGCGGCGGTGCTGCCGGGGCTGGCCCGCCACGCCAGCGACCACGCGGACCGCAGCAGCCGCGGCAGCCGCCGGAACATCCGGCCGAAGCTGGTGTTCGCGGCCTCCTCGGTGCTGGTCAGCCAGTACGGCAGCGCGAGATCGTCCCCTTCGCCGGCGATGTCGGTGGCTGCCTCAGCGCCGGCGTCCTCTTCTCCGGCGGGCTCATCGCGATCCCGCGCGCCCGCCGCGTCCTGCCGGGTGGCGTCCTGCATCAACGGCTCCCGTCCCGAGGGCTCTCAGCCGTTCCTACCTCGCCGCCACGACACGCGTCTATGCGCGCACGGACTCATTCACGCTCAAGCAGTTCCGACAGGCGCGCCGCCTTCGTCTCCCAGCGCCACTCCTGCTCCACCCACGCCCGGCCCGCCGCACCCATCCGCCGCGCCAGCTCCGGATCGGACAGCAGCCCTGCGAGCCGGTCGGCGATCGCGGACACGTCCCGGCCGCCGACCACGTAGCCGGTCTCGCCCTCGCGCACCGCGTCGGGCGCGCCACCCGAATCCCCGGCGAGCACCGGCAGGCCGGTCGCGGACGCCTCCAGGTAGACGATGCCCAGGCCTTCGACGTCGAGCCCGCCGCTGCGCGTGCGGCACGGCATCGCGTAGACGTCGCCCGCCGCGTAGTGCGCCGGCAGCTCCTCCCACGCGACCGAGCCGGTGAAGATCACATCGGCCGCGACACCCTCGGCCCGGGCCAGGGCTTCCAGCTTTTTCCGGTACGGGCCACCGCCGACGATCAGCAGCGCCGCGCCGGGCACCCGGCGCCGGATCTCCGGCAGCGCGCGGATCAGCATGTCCTGGCCCTTGCGCGCCACGAGCCGGGACACGCACACGACCACCGGGCGGTCGCTCAGGCCGTGCCGGGCCCGCACCTCGGCGCCGTCCACCTCGGGGTGGTACGCGTCCACGTCCACGCCCGGCGTGAGGCGTTCCAGCGTGGTGAGGCCGTGCAGGGCCCGGTCGAGGCGTACGCGCTGGAACTCGGTCAGGTAGGTCACGACGTCGTTGCCCCGGGCGAGGCGGCGCAGGAGTTGCCGGGCACCCGGCAGGGCGGCCCAGCCGATCTCGTGCCCGTGGGTCAGCGAGACCGCCCGCTCGATCCCGGCCCGCCGGCGCAGCCCGTCCGCCAGCAACCCCAGCGGCGCGGCGGCACCGAACCACACGCTCTCGCACCCGTACGAGCGGGCCAGCTCGGCGGCGCGCCGGGCCACGGCCGGGGTGGGCAGCAGCACGCCGGTCGGCTCGCGCACCACCTCGAACGGCTGCTCGGCGTCGAACTTCCCGGCGCCCCGCCACGTCGACGCGTACACGACGACGGAGCCGGCGGGCTGCCGCACGGCCAGGTTGTGCACGAACTGCTGGATCCCCCCGGGCCGCGGCGGGAAGTCGTTGGTGACGAGCAACGTGCGAGCCATCACCGCTCACCCCGGCCCGTGTCGGGGGTGACGGGCACCGTTGCAGGCCGGTCCGCGGACCGGTGGGCCGTCACCGCTCACCCCGGGCGTAGGCGCGGGCCGCGGCGATGCGTTCCACGGTGGACGGGTGCGAGGCGGACATCACGTACTCCCAGGCCGGCGGGTCGGGGTCGGACAGGTTCACGGTCCCGAGGCGGCGCTGCATCGCCTCGAACGTCACGGGGTCGCGGGTCAGCTCCAGCGCGTGCGCGTCGGCCCGCGCCTCGACCCGCCGGGAGACGAGCGCCTGCACCGGCCCGCCGACCAGCCCGGCCAGCGTCATCAGGGCGAGGAGCAGCGCGATCGCCCGGGGCTCGCCCATCGAGTCGACGCCGGCCCACCGCAGCAGCCACCCGAGCGACCCGAGCAGGTACAACGCGACGACGGAGGCGGCCGCACCCAGCGCACCGATGATCGTCCCGGTGAGCACGTCGTTGCGTTTCGCATGGCCCAGCTCGTGCGCGGCCACGGACACCACCTCGTCGGGCGTCGCCTCGGTGAGCATCGTGTCGTACACGACGATCCGCCGGGTCGGCCCGAACCCGGAGACGTAGGCGTTCACCGCCCGGGTCCGCCGCGACGCGTCGGCGACGAGCACATCCTTCACGGGTACGCCGTCCCGCGCCGCCACCTGCAACAACTCGGTCCGCAGCGGCCCGGCGGCCATCGGCGTGAACCTGTTGAAGATCGGCTCGACCACCACGGGCAGCACGAACGACAGCAGCACCACCAGCGCCGCCGCCCCGGCCGCCCCGAACGCCCACCACCACCGCGGCGCCAGCCGGGTCACGGCGAAGAACCCGAGCAGCGCCAGGCCACCGAGGACGGCCCCCACCGCGTACGACTTGGCGAGGTCGACGGCCCACCCGCCCCACGTCTGGGTGGAGATCCCGTACCGGACGACCACGGTGTGCCGCCACGCGGCGAACGGCAGGGTCAGCACCTCGACGACGAGCACCACCACGAGGCCACCCAGGACGGCACGAGCGATCCAATGGTCACCGAACGGCCGCCCTGCCAGCGCCACCAGCCGCGCGCCCAACGGCGTGAACCCGAGCACCAGCGCGGCGACCAGCCCGACGGCCATCCCCCCGTACGAGGCGGGCCGCAACGCGGAATGGAACTCCCGGGCCCGGGCGACCTTGTCGGCGGGCAGCAATCCGAGGGCGGCAACCTGATCGGCCCGGGGAGCCGGCGGCCGATGCCACGGAATCGCCACCGCGGCGTAGACGATCAGCCCGACCAGCAGCACACCCAACGTGCAAGCAGCCCACCACCGAGGCGTCACCCGCCCGCCTCCGTCCCGCTCCGTCACCGACAGCCGTGATCGCCCATCCTAGGGCGTGCCCCACGGGCATCCCCGACACCGCCCGCGCCGGCCCACCCGGCCGAAGCCGGCCCAGCTGCCAGGCCGGCCCAGCAGCCAAGCCGGCCCACCGAGCCGCTCGCCGTGATCACATCCGGCCTCCCCGGGACCACCGCACCGCCCGCCGCACCCGGCCCCGCACCCCGATCATGATCACGCCACGTGGCCGTGCCGGCGGAAGAGCGGCACGGAAACCGGCGGCTCGGGCGTCTCCAGGAGCTCCACGTCGAAGCCCGCCTGCTCGAACATCTCGATCGCGCGCAGCTCGCCCGGGGTCAGGTCGGTGATGCCCTCCGGCGTCTCCGCCATCGCCTTGATCAGGCATCCCTCGCATCCGCGCCCCCTACCGGGGCAGCGGCCGCAGTCGATGATCATCACTTCCTCCTCGTGCCGACGGTGGCCCGGCCGCGATCTCGGGGGGAAGAGCTTGTCGCGGACCGACCACCATCGGTGACAATCACGCTATGCGAGGGGTATGACAAAAATCAGCCGCGGGCGAGCCGGCGCAGAAGTGAGTCGGCTCCCATCGGGTACGCACCGTGCCGGCGTACCCCGTCGGCGACCTCGCGGTCCGACGAGATGACCACCAGGGGTCGGCCCCCGGGTTCCGCCCGGACGAGCTGGCGGATGAGCTCGTCGGCGGTGTCGCCCTTGCGGGAGAAGAGCACGCGGACGCCCCGCGGCGACGGTGGCAGGCCGTGGACCCGTTCCGCGCCGTCGAAGACGACCGTGACCTCGTCGCCGGTCTGCGCCGCGATGCCGCCCAGCCCCGTGATCAGGCGTTTCCGCTGCTGCTCCAGCGACATGTCGGCGAAGCCGCGCTTGGTCACGTTGTACCCGTCCACGATCAGGTGCGCGCGCGGCAGGGCGAGCAGCTGGTCCAGGCGGCCGGGGTCGTCGGTGTCCTGCGCGCGGGGACGGGAACGCTCGTGGCCACCGGGACGGTCCGCGGCCGCGTCCGCCACGAAGTCCGCCGGCAGCTTGTCCGCGGGGCCGATCGCCAGTTCGCGGCGCAGCCCGGACGCGGCCTGCCCGATCGTCTCCAGCAGCAGCCAGAGGCGGGCGTCGTCGGCCGCGCGGGCGTCCTTGGCGCTCTGCTTGCCCGAAGCAGCCGCCGCCTCCGCCTCGGACAGGCGCGTGCGCAGCCGCCGTACCTCCGCATCGTGGTCCGCGGCCACCTTGGCCGCGCGGCCCTTCTCGGTGGCCAGCAGATCGCTGGCCCGCTTGTGGGCGGCCTGCGACTCACGCAGCGCGCGAGCGGTCGTCCGGGCTTCCTCCCGCAACTGCCCAAGTTCTTCGCGTACGCGCGAAAGCTCGTCCCGGAGCTTGTCGGCCTCGACCCGCGCGACCGCCCGATCGTGTTCGGCGCGGGCGGCACGCTGCTCGGCATCGCGGACGAGGTTCGCCACGGCGGCGCTGTCGGCCTCGGCGCGCACCGACTCCCCGGCCGCGTCGATCAGCTCGCGCCATCCGGCGGGCCGGGCCAGGTACGCCAGCGCCGCCACCTCGACCGGGTCGGCGGCCGCGGGGGCCATGCCACCGGCGACGGCCGCGCCCAGGTCACCGGCGTCGGCGACGACCCGGCCGCCGATGCGCTGGCGGAAGAGCGGGTCGGCGGCGAGCTGCGCGGCGAGCACCTGGCCACCGAGCCGGGCCCGCCGGTTGGGGGCGAAGCGCGCGACCCGGCGCAGCGCGACCGGGATCTCGTCGCCGGGCAGCCCGGGCAGCGCGGCCGCGGTCAGAACGGTGATCCGTTGCCGGACCGGCTCGGGCAGCGTCGGCTCGGGCTGCCCCCCGTCGTCCGCACCCGGGCCGGCTGCCTCCACCGGGTCCGCACCGAGCGCCGCCACCTCCTCGGAGGGGCGGTCGTCGTGCTCGTACGGCCCGGACATTTTTCCATTCTCCCACCGTGGGCAGCGGAAAAGCTTGTCGAGGCAAGTGATGTTTTCACCGCACCGGCCCCGAGAATGTCGTACCCCGCCTCTAATCTGCCCGCCGTGGTACATCCGGCATACGTGCAGGGCACTCTGGACACCCTCCTGAGTGCCGACGGCTCCGTCGATCCGGCGGCGCTGTCCCTGCGGGACACGACGTTCGTGGTCCTCGACCTGGAGACGACGGGCGGCGCCCCCGACGGCGGCGGCATCACCGAGGTCGGGGCGGTCAAGGTGCGCGGCGGCGAGGAGCTCGGCGTCTTCGGCACCCTGGTCAACCCGGGTGAGCGCATCCCGCCGTTCATCACGGTGCTGACCGGCATCACCGAGGCGATGCTGGCCCCGGCGCCGCCGATCGAGGTCGTGCTGCCCAGCCTGCTGGAGTTCCTGCGCGGGGCGGTGCTCGTCGCCCACAACGCGCCGTACGACGTCGGTTTCCTCAAGGCGGCCTGCGCGCGGCACGGCTACCAGTGGCCGCAGGTGCGGGTGCTGGACACCGCGGCGCTGGCCCGGCGGGCGCTGACCCGCGACGAGGTGCCCAACCGCAAGCTCGGCACGCTCGCGCAGTTCTTCCGCGCCGCGGTGCAGCCCACGCACAGGGCGCTCGACGACGCGAAGGCCACCGTCGACGTGCTGCACGGCCTGATCGAGCGGCTGGGCAGCTACAAGGTGCACACGCTGGGCGACGCGGTGGAGTTCGCCAAGGCGGTCACCCCGGCGCAGCGGCGCAAGCGGCATCTCGCCGACGACCTGCCGCACGCCCCGGGCGTCTACGTGTTCCGGGCCGCCGACGACCGACCGCTCTACGTGGGCACGTCGGTCGACATCGCCACCCGGGTGCGCAGCTACTTCACCGCGAGCGAGAAGCGCGCCCGGATGTCGGAGATGATCGCCGCCGCCACCCGGGTGGAGGCCGTCGAGTGCGCCCATTCGCTGGAGGCCGAGGTGCGTGAGCTGCGGCTCATCGCCTCGCACGCGCCGCCGTACAACCGCCGGTCGAAGTATCCGGAGCGGGTCGTCTGGCTGAAACTGACCACAGAGGCGTACCCGCGGCTCTCGGTGGTCCGCCAGCTCGCCGACGACGGCGCGGCCTACCTGGGGCCGTTCTCGTCACGGCGCACCGCCGAGCTGGCCGCCGCCGGGGTCTACGACGCCCTCCCGGTGCGCCAGTGCACGCACAAGCTCTCGCCCCGCACGGTCACGCCGGCCTGCGCGCTGGCCGAGCTCGGGCGGTGCCCGGCACCCTGCGAGCACAAGATCTCCCCCGAGGAGTACGCGCTGAGAGCCGCGCTGCCCTTTCGCACGGCGACCCACGGCGACCCGGAACCCCTGGTCGAGGCGCTTCTCGCGAGGATCGAGGGGCTGTCGGAGCGGCAGCGTTACGAGGAGGCGGCGGTGATCCGGTCGCGGCTCATCGCTCTGCTGCGCGCCACCGTCCGCATGCAGCGGCTGGGGGCGCTGACCCGGCTCGGTGAGCTGGTGGCGGCGCGGCGCAACGACGCGTACGGATGGGAGATCATCGTGGTCCGGCACGGCCGCCTGGCGGCCGCGGCGACGTCACCGCCGCGCCTGCATCCCCGGCCGACCCTGGATCTCGCGCGGGCGACGGCCGAGACGGTTCTTCCGGGGCCGGGACCGGTCCCGGCGGCGTCGGCCGAGGAGACCGAGCGCATTCTCGCGTGGCTCGAGCGTCCTGACACCCGGCTGGTGGAAACTTCCGGGGACTGGGTGTCACCGGCGCGTGGCGCAGCGCGGTTCACTAGGCTTCTCACCAGGGCGGAAGCCGCCGCGTCGAGAAGAGACTCGTCCGTTCGCTCATCGGTAACTGACCGTTCGGACGACGCTCGCTCGCTTAGGCTGTAGGGCACGCGGCTGCAAAGCCGAGAAATCGGTGGGTTCCGCGCGTACGGTGCAGGGCACGTTGTGCCGGTCGAGTGTGCGGGTCGAGCGTGAGGGGGTGTCCGAGTGGACGTCGACGCCGGCCACGGCGCCGCCCTTGGACGTGCCCTGCCGACCGCGCCCCTGACTCAGCGGCTGCGGTCCTTTCTGAGTTTTCAGGGCAATGACGACGACCCCGTCACCACGCTGACCCGGACCCACCGCGCGATCCACCCCTCGGCCGACGCCGGCGTCCTGCGCCGCAGCTACGCCGTCGCGGAGAACATGCACCGCGGCCAGTTCCGCAAGAGCGGCGACCCGTACATCACCCATCCGCTCGCGGTCGCGCAGATCTGCGCCGAGCTGGGGATGGACACGACCACGCTGGTCGCGGCGCTGCTGCACGACACCGTGGAGGACACCAGCTACACGTTGGAGACCCTGCACGGCGACTTCGGCCCCGAGGTGACCCACCTCGTCGACGGCGTGACGAAGTTCGACAAGGCGTTCTACGGCAAGGCCGCCGAGGCGGAGACGATCCGCAAGATGATCATCGCGGCCGGCAAGGACGTCCGGGTGCTGATCATCAAGCTGGCCGACCGGCTGCACAACATGCGGACGCTCGACGCCCGCTCCCCCGCGTCACGCGCCCGCATCGCCACCGCCACGCTCGACGTGCTCGTGCCGCTCTGCGACCGGCTCGGCATCCAGGCCCTCAAACGCGACCTCGACGACGTGGTGCTGTACCACCTCGAGCCGGATTCGTACCAGCGCATCGACGAGCATGTGCGCAACCGTCCCGGCTGGGACGAGTACCTCGCCGCCGTCTCGGGCCAGGCCCGCACGGCGCTGCGCCGCCAGCGGGTCAGCGCCGAGGTGCGAGTACGCCCCCGGCACTACTACTCGATCTGGAAGGACACGGTCGCGGGCGGCCACGCCGTACCGTTCGACCTGCCCCGCATCGCGGTGATCGTCGACGGCCCGGAGACCGACTGTTACGCCGCGCTCGGCGCGATCCACGGCCAGTGGCGGCCCGTCGCCGGCCGGTTCAAGGACTTCATCGCCTCGCCGAAGAACAACCTGTACCGCTCCCTGCACACCACGGTCACCGGCCCCGAGGGACGTCTGGTCGAGGTGCTGATCCGCACGGTGTCGATGCACCGCTGCGCGGAGTACGGCGTCGCCACCGGCTACCGCTACCCCAAGGCCGACACCGAGTCGCTGCCCGGCACCGACCAGCTCACCTGGCTGAAGCGGGTGCTCGACTGGGAACAGGACACCACGGACGCCGGCCAGTTCCTCGCCTCGCTGCGGTGCGACCTCGCCGAGGGCCAGATCACCGTCTTCGCCAAGGGCCGCATGATCGAGCTGCCGTCCGGCTCGACCCCCGTCGACCTCGCGTACGAGCTGAGCCCCGACAAGGGTGACCAGACGCTCGCCGCGACCATCAACGGCCGGCTGGCGCCGCTGAGCTCGCAGCTCCACGACGGCGACGTCGTGGAGATCTTCACCGAGACGGACGGCCCGGTTCAGGTGGAGCCGGGCGCCGCGCCGCGCGGCCCCCGCAAGGAGTGGCTCGGCTTCGTCAAGTCGACGCAGGCCCAGATGCAGATCAACCGGTACTTCTCCGAGGAGAACGCCCCGGGCATCAGCATCGCCGACAAGGTGCGCCTGGGCCGCGCGACGATCGGCCTGACGTTGCGCAAGCACGACCGCGGCCTGGCCAGCGAGGTCCCGCTGCGGCGGCTCGCGGAGGAGCTCGGCTACCCGGACCTCGAGACGATGCTGGTCGCGGTGACCGAGCGCAACCTCGAGCCGGACCAGGTGGTGGAGCAGCTCATCGCCCTGGTCGACCACCCCGACTGAGCCTGCCGGTGCGGGCCGGACGGACCCCGGCCGAGCGACATCGAGCGTCCCGATAGCCTTGGGGACGTGAAATTTCCCCGGCGGATGCGTGGCGCCGCGTACCAGGCGTTCTACCGGTTGCCGCACGGCGTCCGGCGGCGCATCGTCCGGGTCATCGTGCCCAAGTACCTCGTCGGCGCGGTCTGCATCGTGCGCGACGCCGAGGCCGCCGACCCGGGACGCCTCCTGCTGCTGCGCCAGCCACCGGGCCGCCGCTGGGGCCTGCCGGCGGGTCTGCTGAAGAAGGCGGAGGCCCCGGCCGTGGGCGCCGCCCGCGAGCTGCACGAGGAGTCCGGCGTACGGATCGACCCGGACGACCTCACCCCGGCCGTCCCGAACGCGATCGTGCACCCCAAGGGCTGGGTCGACACCGTCTTCATGGGTACGGTCCCCGCCTCGTCCACCGAGCTCGTCGTCGACGGCGGCGAGGTGCTCGAGGCGGGCTGGTTCTCCCTCGACGACCTCCCCGACCTGACCCCCAACACGGCCATCGTCCTCGGCGTGTACGGCATCGGCCCCCGCGCGGCCCGGCAGACGCCGTGACGGCCCTCGCCGCGGTGATCCTGGCGGCCGGTGAGGGTCAACGGTTGCGCCCGCTCACCACGCTCGTCCCGAAGGCACTCTGCCCGGTCGGCAACGTACCGCTGCTGGACCGCGCGCTGGCCCGGGTCGCCGGCCTCGGCCTCGCCGGACCGGCCACGGTCGCCGTCAACGCCGCGTACCTCGCCGAGCAGATCGTCGCCGCCGTCGGCGAGCGGACCCACCTCTCCGTGGAACCGGACGGCCCGGTGGGCACCTCCGGCGGCATCGGCCGGCTGCGCGACTGGATCGACGGCCGCGGCGTGCTGGTGGGCAACGCCGACGCGTACCTGGCCGACCCGGACCGCAAGCCCGGCGAGGACATCGCGGCCCTCGTGGACGGTTGGGGCGGCGACACCGTACGGATGCTCACCAAGCCCGTACCGCCGGGCGACACGGGCGGCTTCAGCGGCCGCCGGTTCGCGGGCTTCTCGCTGCTGCCGTGGCGGTACGTCCGCACCCTGAGCCCCGAGTTCTCCGACCTGGTCCGCACGGTGTGGCGCCCCGCCGAAGCCGCCGGCGACCTGGAGCTGATCCCCTACGAGGGCGTCTACCTCGACACAGGCACCCCGGCAACGTACCTGGCAGCCAACCTCCACGCGGCCCGCGGCCTGACCGACCCGGCCGCAACGGTGACCGGCCACGCCGAGGAGTCGGTGGTCGGCGCGGGAGCCACGGTGGCGGGCCGGATCACCCGCTGCGTGGTGTGGCCGGGCGCCGAGGTGGCCGCGGACGAAGACCTGACGGATGCGATCCGCGCGGGCACGCACATGACGGTCCCGGCAGCCTGACCCCATCCCGGCGGACGGCCTGACAGGCCACGGCAGGCACGCCCAGCCCCGCCCGCCCAGCCCCGCCCGCCTGGCCCCGCCCGCCTGGCCCCAACGGCCTGGCGCAGCCAGCCCGGCGCCCGCAGCCAGCCCGGCGCCCGCAGCCCGCCGCCGCCCGCAGCCAGCCCGGCGCCCGCGGCCAGACCGCCGCCCGCAGCCCGCCGCCGCCGCAGCCAGTTCGGCACCCGCAGCCAGCCCGCGGCCCGCAGCCAGCCCGCCGCAGCCCGGCACCCGCAGCCAGCCCGCCGTTGGCCGCCCGACCGCCAGCCGCCGTTCACAGCAAGCGCGGAACCCGGCCGCGGCTCCCCGTGGGCGTGCACCGGCCTTCCACCGCTCGCGTCGTCCGCGGCATCGCTAGCATGAACGCGACGCCGACCCCGAGGGAGCCTTCCTTGAACACCGCGATCGTGCACATCGACTGCGTTACCGACTCGATTCCCGAGGTCGCCGAGGCGCTGGCGGCGCTGCCGGGGGTCAGCGAGGTCTATTCGGTCGCCGGGAACGTGGATCTCATCGCGATCGTGCGGGTGCCGCACTTCGACGACATCGCCGAGGTGATCGCCGGGCGGATCTCGAAGACGCCGGGGGTGCTGAACACCGAGTCGCACATCGCGTTCCGGGCGTACTCGCGGCACGACCTGGAGGACGCGTTCGCGATCGGCCTGCCGGACGCCGACTGACGCACGGCCTCGGGCACGCCCAAGCCGGCGACTCGCAAGCACGCAAAGCAGCAACGCCCAAGCCGGCGAAGCGCGGGCACGCAAAAGCCGGCCACCTGCGGGCATGGGCATGCAAAAGCCGGCCGCGTGCGGGTATGGGCATGCAAAAGCCGGCCGCGTGCGGGTATGGGCATGCAAAAGCCGGCCGCGTGCGGGCGCGCACAAGCCGACCACGCGCGCGCACGGGCACGCACAAGCCGGCTGACTCACGGACACGGAAAAGGGGGCCCGAATCGGGCCCCCTTTTGCTCGTCGTGCAGGCTCAGCGCCCGGAGGTGATCTCCTCGCGCTGGTCGCGGCCGGCCACCGGCGGGACCGCCGGGGAGACCGGGGCCTCGACCGGCTTCTCGACCGGGAAGAAGAAGCCCTTCACCGCGGGCGCCAGGGCGCCGAGGCGGTTCATCTTCTTCGGGACGACCCAGCCCGCGTAGTCCAGCGGCAGCGGGTGGCCGTGGTCGTCGACCGGGCCGAGCGGCTGGTGGACCTCGACGAACTGGCCGTTGGGCAGGCGCTTGATGATGCCCGTCTCGGCGCCGTGGGCCAGGACCTCGCGGTCGTGCTGCTGCAGGCCGAGGCAGATGCGGACGGCCAGGTAGTAGGCCAGCGGCGGCAGGATCACCAGGCCGATGCGGCCCGCCCAGGTCATCGCGTTCAGGCTGATGTGGAACTTGTCGGCGATCACGTCGTTGCCGCCGGACAGGGTCGCGATCACGAAGAACGTGAAGGCCATCGCTCCCAGGCCGGTGCGCTCGGGCGCGTCGCGGGGACGCTGGAGGATGTGGTGCGACCGGTAGTCCTTGGTGCGCCGCGCCTCGATCCAGGGGTAGAACATGGGCACCGTGGTCAGCGCGCCGAGGCCGACGACCGCGGGCCAGAACAGCGGCGGGATCACGTAGCCGTCGCCGATCGGGATGTCGATCTGCCACGCCGGCATGAGCCGGACCAGGCCGTCCATGAACATGACGTACCAGTCGGGCTGGCTGGCCGAGGAGACCTCGGAGGCACGGTACGGCCCGAACAGCCAGATCGGGTTGATCTGGAACAGGCCGGCGAGCAGGCAGATCACGCCGAAGACGGTCATGAAGAAGCCGCCCTGCTTGAGCGCGTACCGCGGGAACATGCGCTCGCCCACCACGTTGGAGTTGGTCCGGCCGGGGCCGGGCCACTGGGTGTGCTTCTGCTTGAAGACCAGGCCCAGGTGGACGCTGATCAGCGCCAGCAGGCCGCCCGGGATGAGCAGCACGTGCGCGATGTAGAAGCGCCCGATGATCAGCTCGCCGGGGAACTCGCCGCCGAAGATCGACGCGGAGAGCCAGGTGCCCACCACCGGGATGGAGAGCATGATCGCCGAGGCGATCCGCAGGCCGGTGCCGGAGAGGCCGTCGTCCGGGAGCGAGTAGCCGGTGAAGCCGGCCAGGAAGCCCAGCAGGAACAGCGCGATGCCGATGGCCCAGTTGGCCTCACGCGGCTTGCGGAACGCGCCGGTGAAGAAGACGCGCGCCATGTGCACCACGATCGACGCCATGAACAGCAGCGCCGCCCAGTGGTGCATCTGCCGCATGAACAGACCGCCGCGCACCTCGAACGACAGGCGCAGGGAGGACTCGTACGCCGCGGACATCTCCGTGCCGCGCAGCGCCGGGTAGGCACCCTCGTACGCCACTTCCTTCATCGACGGGTCGAAGAAGAGCGTCAGGAACACGCCGCTGAGCAGCAGCACGATGAAGGAGAAGAGGGCGATCTCCCCGAGCAGGAACGACCAGTGGTCGGGGAAGACCTTGTTGAGGAGGCCACGCAGCGGGGTGGCGACCTGAAGGCGTTCGTCGACGCCCTTGGCCGTTTTGCCCGGTACGGAGGCCAGGTCGAACTTTCGGCGCTTCACGGCCGCTCCCAGAAGTCAGGCCCGATGGTCTCGCGGTAATCCGACGCTGCCACAAGGAAGCCCTCGGCGTCCACCGTGATGGGGAGCATGGGCAGGCGGCGGCTGGCCGGTCCGAAGATGGGGCGGGCGTTCTCCGTGATGAGGAACTGGGACTGGTGGCACGGGCAGAGGAGCCGGTTGGTCTGCTGCTCGTACAGGCTGGCGGGGCAGCCGGCGTGGGTGCAGATCTTCGAGAACGCGACGTAGTTGCCCCACATCGCGCCCTTGTTGCGCTCGTCGCTCTCCGCGGCCTTGCGGGCCACCTCCGCGTCACCGGCGCGCAGGTGGATGAGCAGGGTCGGCGAGTCGGCGAACTCGTTGGTCGCGCCCCCGGGGATGCCCGGGAAGACCGTGATCTGGCCGCCGACGCTGACGTCCTCGGGCCGGACCCCGGTGCCGTCCTCACGGGTGAGCCGGACCGGCTTGCCCTCGTTGAGGTCGGCGTTGAAGCCGGTGTTGAACATCGGCGACTTCTCGCCCCGGTCGGGCTTGTGCGGGCTCTTGATCAGACCGCCGACCAGCGGGGCCGCGGCGACCAGGCCGAGCGGCGCCAGGCCCAGCAGGACCGCGCCCCTCAGCAGCGGACGGCGCTGGACGCCCAGCTCGTCGACCATGAAGAGCGCCGTCTGGCCGGTGATCTGCCGGTCCTCGTCGGTGGACATCGCCTCGTGGCGGTCCTGGATCGAGACCTCGTGCGGCAGCAGCTTCTTGGCCCAGGAGAGGATGCCGAAGCCGACCGCCAGCAGCGCCAGGCCGAGCGAGATGCCCAGGATCGGCGTGTAGTAGTCGCTGTTCGTGTGACCCAGCTCGAACTCCCACGGCCACCAGATGTAGGCGACCAGGAAGACCAGACCCAGGAGCCCGGCGAGCAGGAACAGCAGTGCGATGGCCCGCTCGACGCGCTTCTCGGCCTTGGTGTTCGGGCCGGCGAACTGCGACTCGTACGTGACGATCTCGATGTCGTCGCGCCGCGCGCCTTCCTTGACGATCTCGAAGCGCGACAGCCGGGGATCGCTCAGGTCCACCGGCTTGCGGCCGGACCCGTGCTGATCGTCCTTGGTCACCGTCATGACTTCCCCGCAATCCACAGCGCTGCGAACACCAGGAGGGTGATGCCGACCAGGAAGATGGCCAGGCCCTCGGTGACCGGACCGTACCGGCCGAGGTTGAACAGGCCGCCCGGGTCCTTGTCCTGCTGGAGCTGCTGCGTGACGTACGTGATGATCTCGCGCTTCTGCTCCGGGGTGATCTCGTTGTCCCCGAACACCGGCATGTTCTGCGGGCCGGTCAGCATGGCCGCGTAGATCTCCTGCTCGGTGGCACCGTGCAGGCTCGGCGCGTACTTGCCGGAGGACAGTGCGCCGCCCGCGCCGCCGAAGCTGTGGCACGAGGTGCAGTTGATCCGGAAGAGCTCACCGCCGCGGGCCAGCGCCTCAGGGTTCTGCTTCAGGTCCTCGGTCAGCGAGCCGCTGGGCAGCTGCGGGCCGCCGCCGATCTCCTGGACGTACTGGCCGAGCTGCTTGACCTGGTCCTGGTTGAACTGCGGCGTCTTGCGCTCCGCCTGGGCCTCCTGGCGGGTCATCGGCATGCGGCCGGTGCCGACCTGGAATTCCACGGAGGCGGAGCCGACGCCGATCAGCGTGGGACCGCGACCCTCGACACCCTCGGCGTTACGGCCGTGGCAGCTGATGCAGCTGTTGTCGAAGAGCGCCTTGCCCTCCTGGGCGGCGGCGGAGAGCGGCCGGTTGTCCTCGGCGAGCGCACCCGGCGCGAAGGCGGTGTACACGCCTCCGGCCAGCGCGAGGGCGGCGACCATGCGGACCGCGGCGCCGAAGCGCCGGCGCGCCCGGCTCGGCGCGGACCTCCGCCGGTTGAACACCCGGAGACGCCGTCCGGCGGGGGTGTCAGAAGTCATGGGTTGTGTCCCTCTGGGTCTTGACCTGTACTCACGGACGGCGGCGGGACTTCACTGCAGCCAATAGATCATGGCGAACAGCGCGATCCACACGATGTCGACGAAGTGCCAGTAGTACGACACGACGATGGCCGAGGTGGCCTGCGCCGGCGTGAACCGGCCCATGGTCGTGCGGATCATGTAGACGATGAAGGCGATGAGACCGCCCGTGACGTGCAGGCCGTGGAACCCGGTGGTCAGGTAGAACATCGACCCGTAGCCGTCACCGTTGATCTTCACGCCCTCCTCGACCAGGTGGCGGTACTCGTTCGCCTGGCCGAGCACGAAGATCAGGCCCATGACGAAGGTGATCGTGAACCAGCGCCGCAGCGCGAACACGTCACCCTTCTCCGCCGCGAAGACGCCGAGCTGGCAGGTGACCGAGGACAGCACCAGGATCACCGTGAACGTCGTCGCGTACGGGATCTTGAGAACCTCGGTGTGCTTCTCCCACATGCTGTAGTCCGCCGCGCGGATGGCGAAGTACATGGCGAACAACGCCGCGAAGAACATGAGTTCGCTGGAGAGCCACACGATGGTCCCCACGCTGACCATGTTGGGTCGGGTCAGCGAGTGGATCCGGCTCTTGTCGATGGCTGCCGCTGTCACGGGCTCATTATTGCCCCGCGATCACCTCAACATGTCGCGGGGGGCCCAATCCGTCCTGTGTCGCCGCCCGGTAGAACGCGCGGCACCCCGGTGGGCCTAGCCTCGAATGGTGCAGCTCGCCGAATCGCCCTCCTCCGTCATGGCGGCGGGGGATACTGCTCCCCCGCCGTTCAGCGTCGCCCAGATCTTCACCGAGATCCGGCTGACCAGCCTGATCGCCCTCTTCCTGCTGATCGGGGCGGCCGTCTACCTGTACGGCGTGCACCGGCTCAGACAGCGCGGGGACCACTGGCCGGCCGGGCGTACGGTGGCGTTCATCGTGGGCGGGCTCGGTTCCATCGCCGCGGTCACGGTCACCGGCATCGAGGCGTACGACACGACCTTGATCAGCGTGCACATGGTGCAACACATGGTGCTGTCCATGGTGGGCCCGATCTTCCTGGCGCTCGGCGCCCCGGTCACGCTCGCCCTGCGCACCCTGCCGCTGAAGAACCGCAAGGTGCTGCTGGCGTTCCTGCACAGCCGGGTGGTCGGCGTCCTGACGTTCCCGCTGGTCGCGTTCGGGTTGTTCATCGCGAACCCGTTCGTCCTGTACTTCACGGGCCTGTACCGCGCGACCCTCGAGCACGCGTGGCTGCACGAGTTCATCCACGTGCACTTCATTGTCACGGGATGTCTGTTCTTCTGGCCGCTGCTGGGCCTGGACCCGCTGCCGAACAGGTGGCCGTACCCGGCCCGCGCCCTGCTCATGGTGCTCTCCGTGCCGTTCCACACGGTGCTCGGCCTGACGATCATGCAGAGCAAGACGCTGCTCGGCGGCGACTGGTACCCGAACCTGCACCTGAGCTGGATCAGCCCGGAGCAGGACCAGGTCACCGCGGGCGGCATCCTCTGGGCCGGCGGGGAGATCGTCAGCGTCACGATGCTCGGCATCCTGGTCCTGCAGTGGATCAAGCAGTCCGAACGCGAGGCCAAGCGGATCGACCGCGCGCTCGACCGGGCGGAGGCCGAGGACCGCGCGCAGGCCGCGGCCCCGGCGGCGCCGGCCGCGAGCAAGATCACAACCGAGAGTCCGACGGTACGACCACAGCCCGACGCCGACTGAGGTGTTGGGTACGATCAGCGGGCACCTACGAGCGTGGGAACCAGGGCCGTCCGACCGCCCCACCCGCCACACATGACCGGACCAAAGGCCCTTCCGACCGCCCCACCCGCCACCCACGACCGGACCAAAGGCCCTTCCGACCGCCCCACCCGCCACCCATGACCGGACTAAAGGCGTAATCATGAGCGACGACAGCAAGCCCAAGCCGGACAAGTACACGGTCCTGCTGTACAGCGACGACCTCGCGGTCCGCGACAAGATCCGGCTGGCGATCGGCGTACGCCCCGCGGCCGACCTGAGCGTGGAGTTCGTGGACGCCTCCACCTGGGAGGAGTGCCGACGCCTGCTCGACGACTACGAGATCGACCTCATGGTCCTCGACGGCGAGGCGACCCCGGCCGGCGGCCTCGGCATCGCCCGCCAGACCAAGGACGAGTACGCCGACCCCCCGCCCACCTGCGTCGTGCTCGCCCGCGCCGCGGACCGGTGGCTGGCCGCGTACGCCCAGGTCGACCACACGCTGTTCTACCCGCTGGACCCGGTCACCACGGGCCAGTCGGTGGCCGGCATGCTGCGGGCCCGCCGCGACGGCCAGGTTCCGCTGGGCACCCTCGGCACGCTGGGCTGACCGGCACCCGTGGATCGGCGCGCGGCCGGCCGCGCCGGCCGCCCCCGGCGGCTCCCCCGCAGCCCCGCACGGGCCGCGGTGACCGACCGAGCCGGGCCCTCGCAGGGGCCTTGCGCGCGATCGGGCCGGGCGTGACCCGGCATCGCTTGAGCACGGATCCTTCCGCACCGCCCGCCGGCACCGTCTCGCACCGGGTGCCGGCACCGCGAGGCACCGCCGTCGAAGCCGGGGCCCTCGTTCCCTCCCCGCCCGCACCTCGCCCTTCCGGAGGCCCTCATGGGCGCACCTACCTGGCCCAACCTGCTGAGCGCCCTGCTGCGGGGCGACGAGTTGACGGCGCAGGACACGGCCTGGGCCATGGGCGAGATCATGGCGGGCAACGCCACCCCGGTCCAGGTGGCCGGCTTCGCGGTGGCGCTGCGGGCCAAGGGTGAGACCCCCACCGAGCTGGCCGGCCTGGTCGACGCGATGCTCGCCAGCGCGACCGTCGTCGACCTGCCCGAGGACGTCCGGGCGGACGCCGTCGACGTGGTCGGCACCGGCGGCGACCGGGCGCACACGGTGAACATCTCCACGATGGCCGCGATCATCGTGGCCGCCTCGGGCGTCAAGGTCGTCAAGCACGGCAACCGCGCCGCCTCGTCCGCCTGCGGCACGGCGGACCTGCTGGAGTACTTCGGCATCCCGCTGGACCTCGGGCCGCAGGGGGTGGCGCGGACGGTGTCGGAGGCCGGCATCGGCTTCTGCTTCGCGGCGCGCTTCCACCCCGGGATGCGGCACGCCGCGGTCACCCGGCGCGAGCTGGGCCACCCGACGTTCTTCAACGTGCTGGGCCCGCTGACCAACCCGGCTCGTCCGCGCAACGCGGCCGTGGGCTGCTTCGATCAGCGGATGGCCCCGGTGATGGCCGAGGTCTTCGCCCGTAGAGGCGACTCGGCGCTGGTGATGCGCGGCGAGGACGGCCTGGACGAGTTCACGACTGCCGCGCCCACCCGGGTGTGGATCGTGAGCAACGGCTCGGTCACCGAGTCCGTGGTCGACGCCACCGCCTTCGGGGTGCCCCGCAGCAACCCGGGCGACCTGCGCGGCGGCGACGCCGCCTTCAACGCGGACGCGGCGCTCAAGATGTTCGCCGGCGAGCGCGGCCCGGTGCGCGACGCGGTGCTGGTCAACGCCGCGGCGGCGTTGGCGGTCCACGCCGGCTTCCCCGGGACCTTCGAGGACACCATGCGCGCCGGCCTGGCCCGCGCCGCCGAGACGGTGGACTCGGGCGCGGCGACGGCCCTCCTCGGCCGCTGGGTCGAGGCCGCGAAGGCAGCCAAGTCCACCGAGTCCTGAGGCCCGCGGCACCACGGCCCGGAGACCCGCCGCCACCGGGCCGGAACGCCAGTTGTATGACCTTTTGCGGACCCGAGACACGCCGGGGCGCATCCACCCGTGGCCCGGGACATCGTGACAACGTTTGAATGACATTCGGGTAATTCCACCTTCCGGCGAAGAGGAGCCACCCGTGCAGGAACGTGAACTGCGCTGCGTCATCTGCGACGCCGAGATGCCGTTCGAGGTGCCGCCGTGCACCGACGGGCACGGCGCCGACTGCCCCGAGCTGGTCTGCACCCGCTGCGACGCCGCCGAGATCCTGGCGCCGCTGGAGGTACGCGTCTGGCTGCGCCCGGACAACCACCGCATCGCGCCGCTGCAACGCCGGGCCGCCTGACCCGAGCGCCGCCGCAACGCCAGGCCGCCCCACCCGAGCGCTGCGTGAGAAGAGCGCGGCGGGCACCCCTGGATGGCTTGTGAGGGTCGCCGGGCCCGCAGCGGCGAGCTGAGCGGGCGGGAGACAGCAACGACGAAGGCCCGCACCCTCGCGCAGGGTGCGGGCCTTCGTCGTGCGTTCGGTCAGTGCTCGGCGGGGTGCCGGCTGCCCGAGTAGTACTCGAAGAGCAGGCCGCACGCCGCGAAGATCACCGCGATCAGGCCGGCGCCGATCAGCCACCACTGCCAGAACACCAGGCCCAGCGCCGCGACGGCCGCGGCCAGCGCCAGGCCGAAGGGCCAGTAGCTGCCCGGGCTGAAGAAGCCGACCTCGCCCGCGGCGTCGGCGATCTCGCCGTCCGGGCGGTCCTCCGGGCGCAGGTCGATGCGGCGGGCGACGAACCAGAAGAAGCCGCCGCACATCGAGCAGAGCAGGCCCGACAGCAGCAGGGCGACGGTGCCGACCCACTCGACGCGGCCGACCTCGCCGTTGGTGTAGCTGGCGTACACGATGGCCGCGCCGAAGAGGAAGGCGGCGACACCCGCGAAGATCTTGTATTCGGTCTTCACAGCGTGCTCCTACTTCCCTGCGGCGACGGTGTTGGGGGTGTCGCCCGACTGGTTCCACGACTGGCCGTGGCGACGGGTGTCGAACGGACGGGTCGTCACGGCGAAGCGCTCGTCACCGGTGTAGCCGATCGCGGCCATCGCGTCCTGCGTGCTGGCACCGGACTGCTTGGCGGCCAGGAACTGGTCGAACTTCTGCGGGGAGACCACCACGAGCTCGAACTGCATGAACGCGTGGTACGTGCCGCAGAGCTCGGCGCAGCGGCCTACGTACCGGCCTTCCTTGTCGAGCGTCACCTCGAACACGTTGCGGGTGTTGCCGGGGAACACGTCCCGCTTGAACAGCATCTCCGGCACCCAGAACGAGTGGATGACGTCCCGGCTGGTCTCCTCGAACCGGATCTTGCGTCCGGTCGGGAGCACGAGCAGCGGGATGACGTCGGACGAGCCCAGCGTCGAGGCGACCGTCTTCGCGTCCTTGCCGGGCGCGTCACGGTAGTTGAACTGCCAGTTCCACTTGAACGCGACGACCTCGACGGTCTGGTCCGGCTTGGCCGAGAGCTTGTCCACATCGGTCTGCACGATCGCGGTGTAGTAGAACAGCACGGCGACGATCAGCACGGGAGTGACCGTGTACAGGACCTCCATCGGCATGTTGAACCGCGTCTGCACCGGCAGGCTGTCGCCCCGCTTGCGGTAGCGGATCACGCACCAGAAGATCAGGCCCCACACGAAGATGCCGACGACCAGGGCCGCGATGACCGCGGCGATCCAGAGGTCGTACATGGTGTGGGCCTGCTCGGTGATGCCGTGCCGCGGCCAGCCGAAGCCACCGAGCTTGTCACCGATGTCGTTCGCGGAACAGCCGGACAGCAGGGCCAGCAGCATGGCACCACCGACACCGAGCCCGGCTAGCCGTACGACGCGCGGCCGTGCGACCGAACTCCTTGAGACCACCTGCTCCTGCCTCCCTAGAGCACCGCCCGGTGCGACGAATCCGGACACCGGCGGCAAGGTGTCACCGACGGTCGCACACTACTCGACCAGGCCGTGCCGCCCGGCTACCGGGGGTCGGATCTTCGCCCGGCCGTGCATACCCCTGATCCTGTGGACGATACCGTTCCGTGGGTGGAATACACGGCGGAACAAGCCGCTGCCCCCGCGTACCTGGACGCGGCGACCGCCGCACCCCTGCATCCGGTGGCCCGGCAGGCGCTGACGGCCGCGCTGGAGGACGGCTGGGCCGATCCGGACCGGCTGCACGCCGCGGGCCGGCGGGCGCAACGGCTGAGGGAGGCGGCGACGGCCACCGTCGCGGACGCCCTGGGGGTACGCGCGGACGAGGTGACCTTCCTGTCCTCGGGTACGGCCGCAGCCCACGCCGCGGTGCTGGGCGGCCTCGCCGGACGCGCGCGAGCAGGCAGAACGTTCGTCCACTCCGCCATCGAGCACTCCGCAGTGCTGCACGCGGCGGCCCGGCACGGCGACTCCGCCGAGGTCGGTGTGGACCTTCGGGGACGGCTCGACCTGGACGCCTGGCGCACCGCGGTGAGCGGGCCGGGGGTCGCGCTGGCCGGCCTGATCAGCGCCAGCCACGAGGTGGGAACCGTGCAGCCGGTCGCGGCGGCGGCCGAGGCGTGCGCGGAGGCGGGGGTGCCGCTGTACGTCGACGCCGCCCAGTCCGTCGGTCACGCTCCGGTGCCACCGGGCTGGTCGCTGCTCACCGCCAGTGCGAGGAAGTGGGGCGGTCCGCCGGGGGTGGGACTCCTCGTGGTCCGTAAAGGCACGCGCTGGCTGTCCCCGTACCCTGGTGATGATCTTCACAGGCCGCGGCCGCAGGGCGCGCTCGATCTGCCGGCCGTCGTCGCGGCCGCGGCGAGCCTGCGGGCCGTCCTGGCCGAGGCGCAGACCGAAGCGGTACGCCTCTCCGCCCTGGTGGACCGCATCAGGGCGACCGTCGCGGCGACCGTGCCCGACGTGGAGGTCGTCGGCGATCCGGCCGAACGGCTGCCGCACCTGGTGACGTTCTCCTGCCTGTACGTGGACGGCGAGGCGCTGCTGCACGCCCTGGACCGGCACGGCTTCGCGGTGTCCTCGGGCTCGTCGTGCACCGCGTCGACGCTGCGGCCCAGTCACGTGCTGGAGGCGATGGGTGTGCTGAGCCACGGCAACGTCCGGGTGTCGCTGCACCGCGGCACCACGGAGGCCGACGTGGACCGTTTCCTCGCGGTGCTGCCCGGCGTGGTGGCCGGCATCCGGAAGGAGGCGGGGATGTGATCGAGGTGGACTCGCGGGGCCGGCGCTGCCCGCTGCCGATCATCGACCTGGCGCGGCGGATGCCGTCCGTGCCGGTCGGGGAAGTGGTCCGGGTGCTCGCCGACGATCCCGCGGCCGCGAACGACATCCCGGCCTGGTGCCGGATGAAGGGCCAGGAGTACGTGGGCAGCCCGGCGGAGGGCGCCTACGACGTGCGGCGGCTCAGCTGAGGTAGTCCACGACCGGGCCCACCGGCTCCTTCGCCAGGTACGTGTCGACGACCAGGCGCGGGCCGAGGTACGGCTCGTACTCCCCCTGCCGCTCCAGCACCCGCACCCAGTCGGGGACGCCGTCGTGTGCCCGGGCGGCGTACCGGGTCTCGACCCGGCGGCGGTGTTCGGCGTCGTCGCCGCAGACCACCTCGACGACCCGTAGCGGGACGCCGAGGCGGTCAGCGAGATCGGTCCAGAGCTGCCGGGCCGCCTTCACCGGGTTCACCGCGTCGATGATCACGCTGTGGCCCATGGCGAGCTGCGTCTCGGCGAGCGCCGCCACCACCCCGTACGCGGCATAGCCGGGACGGGGCTCGGTGACGTCGTACGCCTGCAGCGTGAAGTCGACGGTGTCCACGGCCAGCACAGCGGCCGGCAGCGCCGCCCCCACCTGCGCGGCGAGCGTGCTCTTACCCACGCCCGGCAGGCCGGCGAAGACGGCGAGGACCATGGTCAGGCGACGGGCAGGTACGGCTGGACGTCGGCGGCGGCCTGGTCGCCGTACGAGTCGGCGAGGCGCTTGAGGAAGAAGTCCGCCTTGACGTCGTACTCCTGCGGGCCGACGGTCTCCAGGACCAGCGCGGCGACCAGCGAGCCCACCTGGGCGGCCCGCTCGAGGCCCAGCCCCCAGCTGATCGCGGCGAAGAACCCGGCCCGGAAGCCGTCGCCGACGCCGGTGGGGTCGTCGGGCACGACGTCGCGCGCGACCGGCACGTGCACCCGCTCGATGTCGCGGCCCGTGATCTCCACACCGTCCTTGCCCAGCGTGGTGACCCGGATGCGGACGTGCTCGAGCACCTGGTCGGCGGTGAGGCCGGCCTTGGTCTCCAGCAGGGACCGCTCGTAGTCGTTGGTCAGCAGGTACTCCGCGCCCTGGATCAGCGACATGACGTCGCTGCCCTCCATGCGGGCGAGCTGCTGGGACGGGTCGGCGGCGAACGCGTACCCGCGGGTGCGGCACTCCTGCGAGTGGCGGATCATCGCGGCCGGGTCGTTGGCGCTGACCAGCACGAGGTCGAGGCCGCCGGCGCGCTCCGCGACCGGTTCGAGCTCGATGTTGCGGGCCTCGCTCATCGCGCCCGCGTAGAACGAGGCGATCTGGTTGAGGTCGTCGTCGGTGGTGCAGACGAAGCGCGCGGTGTGCGCGACCTCGCTGACGTGCACCGAGTCGCAGTCGACCCCGTGACGCTCCAGCCAGGATCGGTAGTCGGCGAAGTCCACGCCGACGGCGCCGACCAGGATCGGGCGCAGGCCCAGCTTGCCCATCCCGTACGCGATGTTCGACGCCACGCCGCCGCGCCGCACGACCAGGTCGTCGACGAGGAAGGACAGCGAGACCTTGTGCAACTGGTCGGCGATGAGCTGTTCGGCGAACTTGCCGGGGAAGTGCATCAGGTGGTCGGTGGCGATCGAGCCGGTGACGGCGATCTTCATGTCGGCCCTCGGGGTCGGGTGCGATTACCCCCGGAGCCTACCGGCCGTTGCCCGGGACGACACTCCCGCGTCACACGCGTCGCATGCAGCAGCCTTCAGTCGGTTTGTGGGCGGTGGTGGGGTGGTTGGACGGGGAGGCCGTCCGTTCCCGGGGGAACGGACGGCCTCGATGTGCTGCAGGCGGGCGGCTCAGTGGAAGGAGTCGCCGCAGGCGCAGGAGTTCTGCGCGTTGGGGTTGTCGATGGTGAAGCCCTGGGCGTCGATGCGGTCCGCGAAGTCGATCGTCGCGCCCGCGAGGTACGGCGAGCTCATCCGGTCGACGACGACCTCGACGCCGTCGAAGTCGCTGACGATGTCACCGTCGAGCGAGCGCTCGTCGAAGAACAGCTGGTACCGCAGGCCGGAACAGCCACCGGGCTGCACGGCGATGCGCAGGCGCAGGTCGTCGCGGCCTTCCTGCTCGATCAGGGCCTTGACCTTGGTCGCCGCGACGTCGGTCAAAATGACGCCGGTCGGCGCGGCCGTGGTGGCCTCGGTCGACTCGGTGTGCGCTTCAGTAGACACGTGCGGTTCTCCCTGCAGGTCCGGTGATGTGCCGTACCGGCCAACGCTAGCTCTCTCAGGCCGTATTCCCAATCCGGGTGGCCGAGATGTCCGACACCGCGCGTCAGCGGCTCCACTGCCGGGCGAGGCGGGCCGCGACCTCGCGCAGGCCGCGGGCCGGCTCGGCGAGTGCCCGTTCCTCCGAGCCGAAGTGCTCGACCAGGGCGTACGTCTCCGTGACCCCGGCGGCGGCCGCCTCGCGGTAACCCGTCTCGTTGCGCCCCGCGACGACCACGCACGGAAGCCCACGGTCGCGGGCGCCGTTCGCGATGCCGGCGGCGACCTTGCCGCGCAGCGACTGGTGGTCGAAGGACCCCTCCCCCGTGATCACGAGGCCGGCGCGGTCCAGCTGCTCCTCCAGGCCGATGAGCCGGGTGACCAGGCCGATGCCCGAGACCACCCGGCCGCCGAGCGCCAGCAGCGCCGCGCCGAGGCCACCGGCCGCGCCCGCGCCGGGCGTCAGGGCCAGGTTGTCGACCCCGAACGCCTTCTCGAGCACGCCCGAGAAGTGCTCGAGGGCGGCGTCGAGGCGCAGCACGTCCTCCCTGGTGGCACCCTTCTGCGGGCCGTACACGTTGCTGGCGCCGTGCAGGCCGAGCAGCGGGTTGTCGACGTCCGTGGCGGCGACCAGGCTGACCTGGCGCAGCTGGGGCGGACCTTCGAGGCGGGCCGCCGCGCCGAGGACCGCGCCGCCGTACGGCAGGGCGTACCCGCTCTCGTCGACCGGTCCGGCGCCGAGCGCGGCCAGCATGCCCGCGCCCGCGTCGTTGACGGCGGAACCGCCCAGCCCCACCACGACCTCGGTGGCGCCCGCCTCGACCGCGGCGGCGAGCAGCAGGCCCAGCCCGTACGAGGTGGCGACGTTGGGGTTGCGCTCCTCCTCGGTCAGAAGATGCAGGCCGCAGGCCTGCGCGCTCTCCACGTACGCGGTGGAGCCGGCGAGCAGGACCTCACCGCGCGCCGGACGGCCGAGCGGATCGACGGTGGCGACCGGGATGCGCCGCCCGTCAAGCGCCGCCGCCAGCACCTCCACGAAGCCGGGGCCGCCGTCGGAGAGCGGGCGCAGCACGCACTCGTCGCCGGGAGCGGTCTCGTGCCAGCCCTCGGCGAGCGCGGCGGCGACCTCGGAGGCGGTCAGCGTCCCGGCGAACTTGTCCGGACAGATGAGTACGCGCACGAGGAGAAAGTACAGGTTTCGCTCAGGTGCGTCGGGCAACGTTAAGGCATGCCCACCCTCATGCAGCGCGTGCAGAAGTTCCTCCGCAGCCCTCAGGGGCAGCGGCTCGTCGATCAGGGCCGGCGCCAGCTGGCCAAGCCCGAGAACCAGGCCCGTCTCCGTAAGCTGGCCACCCGCTTCCAGAACCGCCGCCGCTGAGTGGTTCAGAACACCTGATCGACGCTCTTGGCGGGCGCAACGTTGTGGAAACATGGGTGCCGTGACCTCGACGTGGACGGAACCCGAGAACACGCCACTCGCGCTGCTCCTGCTCGGCCAGGGCACCGACCCGGCCAGTGAGCGCGGCGTCGACTGCCCGGGCGACCTGCCCGCGCCGAGCGACCCCGACTTGGTGGCCCGCGCAACCGCCGCCAAGGCCGCCCTCGGCGACCGCGTCTTCGTGCTGGGCCACCACTACCAGCGCGACGAGGTCATCCAGTTCGCCGACGTCACCGGCGACTCGTTCAAGCTGGCCCGCGAGGCTGCCGCCCGGCCCGCCGCCGAGTTCATCGTCTTCTGCGGCGTGCACTTCATGGCCGAGAGCGCCGACATCCTGACCGGTCCCGCGCAGAAGGTCGTGCTCCCCGACCTGGCCGCCGGCTGCTCGATGGCCGACATGGCCGTCCTGGGCCAGGTCGAGGCCGCCTGGGACGAGTTCACCGACCTGGGCATCGCCGGCGACGTGGTCCCCGTGACCTACATGAACAGCTCGGCGGACATCAAGGGCTTCGTCGGGCGCAACGGCGGCGTGGTGTGCACCTCCTCCAACGCCAAGCGCGCCCTGACCTGGGCGTTCGAGCAGGGTCAGAAGGTGTTCTTCCTCCCCGACCAGCACCTGGGCCGCAACACCGCGGTGCTCGACATGGGCTTCTCCCTCGACGACTGCGTGCTCTGGGATCCGCACAAGCCGCACGGCGGGCTCACGCCGGAGCAGCTGCGCGACGCGAAGATGATCCTCTGGCGGGGGCACTGCTCGGTGCACGGCCGCTTCACGATCGACAGCGTCCGCGAGGTGCGCGAACGGGTCCCCGGCGTCACCGTCCTCGTCCACCCGGAGTGCCGGCACGAGGTCGTCCGCGCCGCCGACCAGGTCGGCTCGACCGAGTACATCATCAAGGCGCTGGACAACGCGCCCGCCGGATCGGCCTGGGCGATCGGCACGGAGCTCAACCTGGTGCGCCGGCTCGCCCTCGCGCACCCGGACAAGCAGATCATGTTCCTGGACCGGACGGTCTGCTACTGCTCCACGATGAACCGCATCGATCTCCCGCATCTCGTGTGGTCGCTCGAGGAGCTCGTGGCGGGGCGCGTCCCGAACCAGATCACCGTCGACGAGGACACGGCGAAGTACGCCCGGGTGGCTCTCGACCAGATGCTCGCTCTGCCGTAACCCGGCTGCCGCCCCAACCGCCCGCCCTCGACCGGAAACCCCGATTCCGTCACCCTGAGTGACAGGCGATGAGCCGAGCGCTCCGCCGTACCTTTTTGTTGGCTTAATCATCAGGGATTCGTGCCGCGCTGGGCGATCTGGTGATTTCTGCAACGGTCACTCAGGGCTATGCTGCCCGGGCGGCTGCCGCGGGGTACCCCCACCCGTGAGGCAGCACCCCTACTCGCTCGGGCGCGTCGATGCGCCCCTTTCGGAGGTTGCGTTGACCGACGACGTCCTGGCCGTACACGGCGGTACGCCGCTGCACGGGCAGATCCGGGTCCGTGGCGCCAAGAACCTGGTCTCGAAGGCCATGGTGGCCGCCCTGCTGGGCGAGACACCGAGCCGCCTCTTCGACGTACCGCGCATCCGCGACGTGGAGGTCGTCCGCGGGCTGCTCGGCCTGCACGGCGTGAAGGTGTCCGACGGCGCCGACGAGGGCGAACTCGTCATGGACCCCACGAACGTGGAGAGCGCCAGCAGCGACCAGATCAACGTGCACGCCGGCTCGTCGCGGATCCCGATCCTGCTCTGCGGGCCGCTGCTGCACCGGCTCGGGCACGCGTTCATCCCCGACCTGGGTGGCTGCCACATCGGCCCGCGCCCGATCGACTTCCACATCCAGGCGCTGCGCCAGTTCGGCGCGATCGTCGACAAGACCCCCGAGGGCATGCACCTGACCGCGCCCAACGGGCTGCACGGCACGAAGCTCGAGCTGCCGTACCCGAGCGTCGGCGCCACCGAGCAGGTGCTGCTCACGGCCGTCCGCGCCGAGGGCGTCACCGAGCTGCGCAACGCGGCGATCGAGCCGGAGATCATCGACCTCATCTGCGTGCTGCAGAAGATGGGCGCGATCATCACCGTGCACACCGACCGGGTCATCGAGGTCCTCGGCGTGCCCCGCCTGCACGGCTACAGCCACAAGCCCATCCCCGACCGCATCGAGGCCGCCAGCTGGGCCGCCGCCGCGCTCGCCACCCGCGGCGAGATCGAGGTGCTCGGCGCCCAGCAGGCCGACATGATGACGTTCCTCAACATCTTCCGCTCGATCGGCGGCCAGTTCGAGATCACCGATGCCCGCGTGGGGCGCCCCGGGGTCGGGACGGTCGAGGGCGGCATCAAGTTCTGGCACCCTGGCGGCGAGTTGCAGGCCGTCGCGCTGGAGACCGACGTCCACCCCGGCTTCATGACCGACTGGCAGCAGCCCCTGGTGGTCGCCCTGACCCAGGCCCGCGGCCTGTCGATCATGCACGAGACGGTGTACGAGCAGCGCCTGGGCTACACCGAGGCGCTGAACTCGATGGGCGCCACGATCCAGGTGTACCGCGACTGCCTCGGCGGCACCCCCTGCCGCTTCGGCCGCCGCAACTTCAAGCACTCCGCGGTCATCGCCGGCCCGAGCAAGCTGCACGCCGCCGACCTCGTCATCCCGGACCTGCGCGCCGGCTTCAGCCACCTGATCGCGGCGCTGGCGGCCGAGGGTACGTCCCGGGTCTACGGCGTCGACCTGATCAACCGCGGCTACGAGGACTTCGAGGGCAAGCTCGCCGCGCTGGGTGCGCACGTCGAGCGCATCTGATCATCCGTACGCCCCGGCCGCGCCGCCTGTCCACAGGGATGGGCGGCGCGGTTTCAGGTTTGGTGCGGCTCTTGGCTACGCTGCTGGGGTGTCCTCGCTGTTTCGCCGCAAGTCCGCCGATCTGGTCGCCGACGCCACCTCCACGGTGACGCCCGAGCCGGACACCACGCCGCGCCCCAAGGGCTACACGCCGTCGAAGAAGGAGCTCGGCAAGGAGACGCCGAAACGGCAGAGCTCCCAACGCCGGCCCGGCACGGTGGCGGCCCCGGCCAACCGCCGCGAGGCGTACAAGCAGATGCGCGAACGCCAGCGCGCCGAACGGGCCGAGGCCTCCGAAGGCATGCGCTCCGGCGACGAGCGCTACCTGCTCGCCCGCGACCGAGGCCCGGAACGCCGCCTGGTCCGCGACATCGTCGACTCCCGCCGCACGGCCGGCACCTGGTTCTTCGTCGGCGCGATCATCGTCTTCATCGGCTCCACCGGCAAGATGCCCTACCAGGTCCAGCTCGCGGCCAACCTGCTCTGGGCGATCCTCGCCATCAGCGTGATCGTCGACAGCATCCTGATCTCCCGGCGCATCAAGAAGCGGGTGACGGAGAAGTACCCGAACACGACCCAGCGGATGGGCTCGCTGTACATGTACGGCATCATGCGAGCGCTGACGTTCCGGCGGATGCGGGTGCCCAAGCCGCAGGTGGAGCTCGGCACCAAGATCTGAGCCAGCCAGCCAGCCAGCCGGGCGGGGGCCGGCAGGCCGAGCCGGGCTGCCGGGTCGGGCCGCCAGGCCGAGCCGGGCCGCCAGGCCGAGCCGGGCCGCCAGGCCGAGCCGGGCTGCCGGGTCGGGCCGCCAGGCCGAGCCGGGTCTAGCCGATCGCTACGGTCGGGTCGGCGAGCGGGTCACGGGACGCCGGCCAGGCGGAGCAGCGCCGCTGTGGCCGCGGCGGCCACGACCACCAGGACAAACGGTGCCCGGCGCCAGGCCAGGAGTGCGCCCACCGCGACGCCGGCCGGGCGGGCCGCTCCGGCGAACGCCGCTCCGTCCATCAGCGCGGCCGTCATCGCCAGCGCGGCCAGCAGGGTGGTCGCCGCCATCGGAAGCAGGCGCTGCACCGGTTCGGACAGGACGAGGCGGTCGCGGAGCAGCACCCCGCTGAGCCGCAACGTGTAGGTGCCCACACCCAGCACGATGATCGTGGCGATCAGCATGACGCCTCCGAGGGACAACGATCCGGCCCCGCAGCCGCGGACGGTGCGGGCCCGGCCGCCGCCGGCCCGGCCGACACCGAGTCGCCCACCGCAGGCACCGCCGCGGCCCGGTCGCCCACCGCAGGCACCGCCGCGGCCCGGTCACCCGCCGCCGACACCGCCGAGACCTGGTCACCCGCAGCCGGCATGCCCGAGACCCGGTCACCCGCCGCGGTCCGGTCACCCGCCGCGGCCCGGTCGTCCGCCGCCGGGGTTGAGGCTGCCCGCAGCCGCGGGATGAACAGGACAGCCAGCCCCAGCAGCGCGCACAGGACCGGCAGGCCGGCCGGCAGCACCGGCGTGGCCAGCACGGCCACCGCCGCCCCGGCCAGCGCCGCCGCGCGGGTCGGGCGGTCCCGGAGGGACGGCAGGATCAGCGCGATCAGGCCGGCCGGGAATGCCGCGTCCAGACCGAACGCCGCGGGGTCGCCCGTTGCGCCGCCGAGGAGGACGCCGAGCGCTGTGCCCGCGTTCCAGGATGTGAAGAGGGTGACGCCGATGAGCCAGTATGTGCGGCGTCGGCGGGCGGGGTCGGGTTCGCGGAGGGTGAAGGCGACGACCTCGTCCGTCATCAGGTGGCTGCCGAGGAGCCGGTCGCGCCAGCGGTCGCCGATGGTGGTGGAGACGGCCAGGCCGAACGGGAGGTGGCGGGCGTTAAGGAGCAGGCCCGCGATCACGGCCGCGACCGGATTGCCGGCGGCGATCAGGCCGACCGCGAGGAACTGGGCGCCGCCCGCGAACACCACGGTCGACATGGCGAACGGGACCCAGGTGGGGAGGCCGTACGCGATGGTGATCGCTCCGAACGAGGCGCCGACCGCGATCATTGCGGCGGCGATGGCGGCTGCGTCGCGGAGGAGCGCGCGGTCCACCGTTCGTTTTCGCGTACGCATAGTCCAGAATAATGAACGCCCACCGCGCCGTTCGTCAAACCGAACGAACCGACCGACGGAGTGAACATGTCGCAGCCCGCTCCCCCGCTCGCCACGATCGCCGCCGCCCTGCGCCGTGAGCGGGAGCGGGTGGGCATCTCGCTCGCCGAGCTGGCGCGCCGGGCGGGGCTGGCCAAGTCGACGCTGTCCCAGCTGGAGAACGGCACGGGCAATCCCAGCATCGAGACGCTCTGGTCGCTCGGCGTCGCGCTCGGGGTGCCGTTCAGCCGGCTGGTCGAACCGCCCGTTCCCGTCGTACGCGTGATCCGGGCCGCCGAGACCCCGCGTCTGCGAGCCGATCATGCCGATTTCGCGGCGAGCCTGCTCGCCGCCGGGTCGTCGCACACCCGGCGCGACCTGTACGTGATGGAGCTCGAGCCGGGCCAGCCACGCGAGGCGGAGGCGCACATCCCGGGCAGCGTGGAACACGTGGTCGTCGCCGCGGGACGGCTGCGTACGGGCCCGAGGGGCGAGTTCGTCGACCTGGGCCCCGGCGACTACGTGGCGTTCCCCGGCGACATCCCGCACCACTACGAGGCCCTCGAACCCGGCACCTGGGCCGTCCTCGTGATGGAGCACCGCTAGGGGGTGTCCTGCGGATCATGACGGCCTGCGCCGGGCCCAGCTTCCGCCTCGCGGCACGTGCCGAACGGCCGGATACAACCCGGTATCCGACCGCCCGCCACGCTTGCGACGCGAAACCTGGACCTCGGCTCGGCGTCGCCATGATCCGCAGGACACCCCCTAGGCGCGGTAGAGCCGGGCCACCACGTCCTCGATGTCCGGCTCGACGAGCGACAGGTCCCGCATCGACGCCAGCGTCGCCAGCTCCGCGACGACCGCACCCGCCGCGGACGACGACAGCAGGTCGAACGAGGCCCGATGGCCGTCCGCTTC
This sequence comes from Nucisporomicrobium flavum, assembly GCF_016464385.1. Classification (GTDB taxonomy): domain Bacteria; phylum Actinomycetota; class Actinomycetes; order Mycobacteriales; family Micromonosporaceae; genus Actinoplanes; species Actinoplanes flavus_A. The sequence goes on from NZ_JADMLH010000021.1 coordinate 102,548, forward strand.
GAGCGAGACCAGGTCGGCTCCCGGTACGGCGAACCCCGGCGGCAGCGGCGTGTCCAGGTCCACCACGAGCCGGCGGCGGGAACCGTACCGGGCGTGCAGGGCCTCGATCGTGCCGTCGTGCACCACCCGGCCGTGGTCGATCACCACGAGCCGGCGGCACAGCCGTTCGATGTCGGCCAGGTCGTGGGTGGTCAGCACCAGCGTCACGTCGCCCGTGGCGCCCAGCTCGGCGAGGAACGAGCGCACCGCCTGCTTGCTCACCACGTCGAGGCCGATCGTGGGCTCGTCGAGGAACAGCACCGACGGGCCGTGCAGCAGGGCGGCGGTCAGCTCGCCGCGCATCCGCTGGCCCAGCGACAGCTGCCGTACCGGGGTGTCCAGGAACTCGTCCAGGTCCAGCAGCGACCGGCAGCGCCGCAGGCGGGCGGCGTGCGCGTCGGGCGGCACCCGGTAGATGTGCCGCAGCAGCGCGAACGAGTCGCGCAGCGGCAGATCCCACCAGAGCTGCGAACGCTGCCCGAACACCACGCCGATCGTCAGCGCCAGGCGGGTGCGCTGCGGCACCGGCGCCAGCCCGCACACCGACACCTCCCCGGACGACGGCGTGAGGACGCCCGTGAGCATCTTCAGCGTCGTGGACTTGCCGGCGCCGTTCGGCCCGATGTAGCCGACCATCTCGCCCGCCTCCACGGTCAGGTCGATGCCCGCCACGGCCTCGACCGTCCGTTTCTCCCGGCGCAGGCGGCCCGTGCGGACCCGTACCGTGAAGTCCTTGCGCAGCCCGCGCATCGTGATCACGCTCATGAGCCCGTACTCCTGTAGTGCCTGATGCCGGCCCGCCACACGACGGCGGCGACGCCGGCCGCGACCAGCGCGACCAGCGGGGAGAGGAAGCCCGCCCCGGCGGGCAGACCCAGCGGGTCGGGGTGCTCCAGCAGCGTCAGCGCCGGCTGGTAGGCCACGAAACCGAACCCCATGCCGTACGCGAAGACCGCCCGGAACCAGCCCTCGAAGACGGGTACGGGGTACGCGGTGAAGTCCCGCCCGCCGTACGTGAAGGCGCTGCCGACCTCCCCGGACTCCACCCACCAGAACGCGAGGCTCGCGCTGGCCACGAAGATCGCGCCGAAGAACAGCGCGCCGGACAGCGGGGCGATCACGACCAGCGCCGCCCGCGCCGGCGTCCAGTCGACGTGGTTGAGGCGCAGCGCGGTGATCAGCACGGCGACCGCCACGGCCACGCGCAGCCCCTTGCGCAGCGGCATGTCCATCAGCACCAGCTGCGGCAACGCGCCGAGCGGGCGGGTCAGCACGGCGTCCATCGCGCCCGTGCGCACGTACGTCTTCAGCCGGTCGATGTTGCCCACCACGAGGTCGGCGGTGGCGAACCCGCACGACGACAGGCTCACCACGAGCAGACCCTCGCGCAGGGTGAAGCCGGCCACCGTGCGGGTTGCGCCGAACAGCACGAGCACGGCGACGACGTCCAGCACCGCCCCGAGGATGTTCGTGGCCAAGTCCACCGCGAACGACGCCCGGTAGGACGCCAGCGACCGCCACTGACCGAGGAACAGCGCACCGTACGCCCGCAGCTCACCCACCCTGGGCCACCAGGCGCTTCTCGGCGCGGCGCTGCACCACGGCGGCGAGGCCGAGCAGGGCGGCCGCCCACAGCGCCTGCAGGGCCACCAGCGCCGCCTGCACCGGGGCGGGATCGCGCTCGACCAGCACGTCCGCGGGGGTCTGGAGCAGGCCGGGGAACGGCGTACCGACCCACAGCGTGACCGCCAGCCAGTCCGGCAGGAACCGCAGCGGGAAGTACAGCCCGGCGAGCACGCCCGCGGACAGCACCCACAGCGTGATCGGGCCCCGGGCGTCGTGCAGCCAGTACGCCGTGGCGTTCACCAGGAACCGCAGCCCGAAACTGCCGATCACGGCGAGCAGCACGGACAGCGCGAACAACGGGACCGTGAACCAGCGGCTGGGGGCGTACAGATCGAAGAAAAGCGCGCCGACCGTGAGCGGCGGCAGGAAGCGGAAGATCATCGCGTGCGCGGCCCGCCCCAGGTCCGGGGCCAGATAGCCGATGACCGGGTGTACGGGGCGCAGCAGGTCGGCGGCCACGTCACCGGACCGGATCCGGTCGGCGAGCTCGGTCCAGCCCCACAACGACACTACGGTGAGCAATCCCTGCCCCACCCACACGAACGTGGCCAGCTGCTCAGCGTCATATCCGGCCGCCCGCCCACCGGCCGCGCCCGCCGCGACGGCGAGCAACACGTAACACCGCAGGAACCCGAAGACGGTGTTGGTGAACGATCCGGCTATCGTCGCCTGCCGGTAGGTTGCGTACCTCCGGAAACCCGACCATGAAAGCGCACCGAACGTAGTGACGCGGCCCCGGAACGGACGATCAGGAGAGATCCCAGGCACCCTGGCGTCGAGCCCGTTCACGCCGCTAATCTCCTTCCACAACCCCCGCAGCGGAGCCGGGCGACTGTACCCGGTGCCCCGCCCTGCCACCGAGCAATTTCCGACAAGGTGGATCGTCGTGACGCAGCGTAGTCAGTCATCGGGCAGCCTCCGGGTTGCCGGATGAACGGCTGGAGCTCACACCTCGGTGCCGGCGGCTGGGACGACGAACCCGCCTGGGTGTACGAGATCACCTGGGAATGGGAACCGCTGCCGGGCCAGCGCTACCCCGGCGACCCGGGCCGCCGCCGCGCGGTCCACCAACCGGTGTACGACGCCTCGGTCGCGGCCGAGGCGGCAGCGGCGTGGGACGCGGACTTCCGAGCCATCGCCCAAGCCTCGGCGCCACCCGCCCACCATCTCTCCCCGACCTCGGCGCCACCCGCCCACCCTCTCTCCCCCGCCTCGGCGCCACCCGCCCGTCCGATCTCCCCGGCGGCGGGCCGCGCGACCGTCGGCCGTCCACCGCAGCCCCCGCCGTCGTGGAACGGGCCGGAGGACTCCCCCGCGCCCGCCCGCCCGGCGGCCACTCCCCCACCCCCACCGGCCCCGCGGCGGGCCGAGCCGTCGTGGAACCGCCCGGTCCCGCTCCCCGACCGCCTGCCCGAGAACGACCCCCGCCAGTCCCGCCCGGCCGCGAACCCGCGCCGGCCCGCCGGCCCGCCGGAGGCCCAGCGCCCCGGCCGCGAACCGTCCCCGGCGCCGCGCCAACCGGCATCCGACGAGCAGTTCCACGACCCGCGCCCACCGGTATCCGACAACCAGTTCCACGGCCCGCGCCAGACGCCGCCGTACCGCTCGGCGCCACCGCCTCAGCCGACGCCGCGCCCGGCACCCCCGGACGCCCGCTACCCGGCGCCCCGCCCGGTACCGCCCGACCCGCGGTGGGCGGCCCCGGTCGACCCACGCCCCGGAACCCCGGAACCCTGGGTGCCACCGCGATCCGCGCCGCCGTCACCGGCCCCGGAAGCCTGGTCACCACCTGCGGCGGGCCGCTCCCGGCCGGAATCCGCCCCTTCCGCCGGGGACGGATGGTCCCGGCCGCATTCCGCGCCTCCTGCGGCGGAGGGCTGGACCCGGCCGGAGCCGGCACCTCGCGCGGGCGCCGGATGGTCACGCCCGGATTCGGCGACGCCCGCACCGGACGGCTGGTCGCGGCCCGAGTCCGCACCTCCCGCGGCGGGTGGTTGGTCGCGGCCGGAATCCGCACCTCCCGCAGTGGACCGGTCGCGGCCCGAGTCCGCACCTCCCGCAGCGGACCGGCCGCGGCCCGAGTCTGCGCCTCCCGTGCCGGATGGTTGGTCGCGGGCGCGGCCCGGGACATCCGCAGCTGACATGTGGGCGGCGCGCTCCACGCCCGCCGAGCCCCGTCCTGGCCAGCACGTTCCTGCCCCGGAGCCGCGGGTCGCTCCGCCTTATGAGGGACGGCAGGCGGCGTCGTACACGCCACCGACCGATCCGCGGCTGGCTGCGCCGTACTCTGCGCGTCGCGCCGATCCTTACGCCGTGCCGGCGGACCCGCGCCCGGCTGCTGAGGCCGGGCAGCGGTCCGGTGCGCCGTACGGCATGCCGGAGCCACCGCGGCGTGGCGCCCACAGCCTGGAACCGCCGACGGACCCCCGCTTCCCGGCGCCGTTGCAGACGCCGCCCCCGCCGCGCGCCCCGGAACCGGCCCCGGTCCGCCATGCGAGCGATCCGGCCGGACCGGAGACGACCCAGCCGATCGTGCCGTCGGCCGGGTGGGCGGCGGCAGCAAGCGCGCCGGCCGAGACGCGCCCGGCCACACCGATCCCACCGGTTCAGCCGACCCAGCCGGTGCCGACCGCCCGGCCCGTTCCGACCACGCCGCCCGTCTCGGCCGCGCCGGCCCCGACCGCACCCCAGGCACCGCCCGCGCCGCCGGTTTCGGCCCCGCCGCCGGTTTCGGCCCCGCCGCCGGTTTCGGCCGCGCCGCCGGTTTCGGCCCCGCCGCCGGTTTCGGCCGCGCCGCCGCTCGCTGCGCGGCAGCCGGAGCCGCCGGTGGTGCGGCCCGTGTCGGCCGCACCTACGCCGCCTGTGGCGCGACCTGTTTCGGGAACGCCCGTGTCCTACCGAGTGTCGCCGCCGACGCCGGCTTACGAGCCGCAGCAGGCCCCGACCGCGCGGGAACTCGCCGCGGTTCAGCCCGAACCGGTCATGGCCGCACCCGAACCCGCCGCAGCCGCACCCGAACCGGTCATGGCCGCACCCGAACCGGTCATGGCCGCACCCGAACCGGTCGCGGCCGCACCAGAACCGGTTCTGGCCGCACCCGAGCCCGTTGCAGCTGCGCCAGAGCCCGTCATGGCCGCACCCGAACCCGCCGCGGCCGCGCCGGCACCCGTCATGGCTGCGGCCGAACCTGTCCTGGCCGCACCTGCCGCAACCAAGCCCGAACCCGTCACCGCCGCGCCCGATCCTGGTGTCGCCGCGCCGGACGCAGGCCCGGCCACGCCGGACGCAGGCCCGGCCGCGCCGGACGCAGGCCCGGCCGCGCCGGACGCAGGCCTGACCACGCCGGAGACGGCCGACGTCGCGCCTGAGCCGGCTGTGACGGACGTGGGTCAGCCGGAGCCGGTTGTGGCAGAGGAGACCCCGCCGGCCCGGACGGAGACCGCTGAACCGACTTCCCCGGAAGCAAACGTTCCGAGCCCGGACAACGAATCACCGGCTACCAACCCAGCAGGGCCCGCCGACGGCACTGTTCCGCCGGACCCGGCTGATGCAGACGCCGGAGAACCCACCACCGCCGCAAGCAGCGTCGCGGTGGTCGAGCGGCCCGCCGATGAGCTTCGCGAGCCCGGCACAGTCGTCGAACCGAGCGACTCGGCCGCTGACGACAGCGACCCGGCCGAAGCCGCCGGCGACAGCGACCCGGCCGAGCCCGCCAGCGACAGCGACCCGGCCGAGCCCGCCAGCGACAACGACCCGGCCGAGCCCGCCAGCGACAACGACCCGGCCGAGCCCGCCAGCGACAACGACCCGGCCGAGCCCGCCAGCGACAACGACCCGATCAAGGCCGCCGACGACAACAGCGGCCCGGTCGAGCCCGGCGACGACAGCGCCCAGGCCGAGCCCCGTGACCAGCCGGAAGCCGAGGCCGAGGTCGTCATCGACGTGCCGGTCGCCGTGGTGGACGCCGGGGATGAGGTCGTCGACGCCGAAGTCGTCGAGGCTGATGGTGCCGAGGCCGAGGTCGTCGCGGAACCGGTCGTCGTCGAGGTCGCTCCGGCCGTCGCCGATGTGCCCGCGGCCGCGGAGCCGCCCCTTGACGCCGAGATCATCGACGTTCCGGCGGGTGAGGCTGTCCAGGAGCAGCCTGCGGTCGATGGACAAGCCGAGCCGGTCGGAACGCCCAGTGACGAGGCCGCGGCAGGGGTCGCCGATCACGGCGCTGACGGCTCAGACGCTCAGCGGCCGGCGGACGAGGAGGGTGAACCGGCGGGTGGCGGGCTCGGGTGGTTGTTGTCGATGAGCGGGCTGGGTGCGGTCACGGCCGATCCGGATTCGATTCCGGTGTCGCCCGCGGAGTCGCCCGTCAGCGCCGCGCCCGCTCCCGAGCCGGTCAGTGCCGCCCCGGTCCGGACGGACTGGTTCTCCCCCTCCGCGGAGAACCAGATCGTGACCCCTCGGGAGCCGAAGGACGACCCCGCCGGGACCGTGCCGGGCGAGACGGAGACCGCGGCGAGCGGACCCGTCGGCGGCGAGGCCCCTGCACAAAGCGAGCCGGCAGAACCAGACGAGCCGACAGAACCAAGCGAGCCGCAGGACCAGAGCGAGCCCGAAGACCAGGCCGAGCCCGAAGACCAGGCAGAAAGCGAGACGACAGAGCAGGCAGAAAGCGAGACGGCAGAGCAGAGCGAAGCGGTCCAGGCAGCGAGCCCGGACCGTACGGAGCAAGCCGTCCGCGCCCCGAGCATGCAGCTGCCCACCCTCTCCGTACCCCCGCCGCCGGAGCCCGAGCTCGAGCCCGTACCCGTCCTGGCCGACCCGGAACAGCTGCTGTCCGCGTACCCGTGGGAGGTTGATCCCGTCACCCTGCGCGAGACGGTGGCCGAGCCGGACCGGTTGCGGGCGTTGCGGGATCGGTTCACCGACCGGTTGGAGTACGCCGAGCGTGACTCCGTCCGGGCGCGGTTGCTGAGTTTGCGGGCCGTGGTGAGCCGGCTGCTCGGGGAGTACGGCCGGGCGCTCGCCGACGGGCGGGAGGCGTTGCGCCATGCCGAGGCCACCGGGGAGCTGGGGCAGGTTGCCGTCGTGCAGGCCCGGCTGGCTCAGGTGCAGCAGTGGCGGGGCGATTTCGCCGAGGCCGACCGGTTGTACGAGGAGGCCAATTCCGTCGAGCTGCCCGGCCGGTTGCGGGCCGAGATGCATGTGAACGCCGGAAAGTCCTGTTATGAGCAGGGGCGGTATCTGGAGGCGTGCAACCATTTCGAGCTCGCGTTGGAGCTGCGGCGGGTCGAGGATCCCGATCTGGTCGCGCGGACCGAGGCGGCGCTCGATGCGGTGATGGCTCGGGTGCAGGAGGCCGGGTGGGGTCCTTACCCGCGGTCGCGGGAGGAGATCCTGCAGCAGAGCCGTCCGCCGCAGCCGGCTTCCGACTACGAGACCGGGCTTGTCGGGTACGCCGACAGCAACGGTGACGTGGTCATCGCGGAGTCGTTCGCCGACGCCCAGCCGTTCTCCGAGGGCGCCGCCTGGGTACGCCGCCCGCACGCCGCCGCGTGGGAGCTGATCGACGAGTCCGGGGCGCTGCTGATCGACGAGTCGTCGGCGTACCTGCAGGCCCTGCCGTTCACGGACGGCCTGGCGTGGGTGTCGCGCGATCCGGCCGGCGGGTGGTTCGCGGTGGACTGGCACAACCGGGTGATCGTGCCGGGCGGGTTCGACGACGTACGGCCGTTCCGGCGGGGGGTGGCACCGGTGCGGCGCGGCGGCTGGGGCGCGATGGACCGGCACGGGCGGGTCGTGGTGCACCCGAAGTACCGGGCGTTCGCGACCGAGTTGAGCGCGGGCGGGCCGGTGGACGGGTTCACCGAGGAGGGGCTGGCCGTCGTGGACGCCGGCGACCGGTTCGGCGTGGTGGACCGTACGGGCCAGCTGCGGGTGCAGCCGGTGCACGCGCGGCTGCTGATCCACCCGGCGGCGTTCCTCGTCGGTGACCGGGACGGGCGCTGGGGCGCGCTGGACCGTGACGGCGAGCCGCTCGTCGGCGTCACGTACCGCGATCCGGCCGAGGTGATGCAGGAGATCGAGCGGCTGATCCCGGACGACAGGCCGGTTCTGTAAGGAGCGGGTAGGGTCGGCGGTCATGGAGTTCCGTCACCTCGGCCGTTCCGGTCTCATGATCAGCGAGATCGCGTACGGCAACTGGATCACCCACGGTTCCCAGGTCGAGGAGGAGGCCGCCGCCGCGTGCGTGCGGGCCGCCCTCGACGTGGGCATCACCACCTTCGACACCGCAGACGCGTACGCCGGCACCGCCGCCGAGGAGGTGCTGGGGCGGGCGCTGAAGGGTGAACGCCGCGAGGGCCTCGAGGTCTTCACCAAGGTCTACTGGCCCACCGGCCCCGGCCCGAACGACCGCAGCCTGTCCCGCAAGCACGTCATGGAGTCGATCAACGGGTCGCTGCGCCGGCTGCAGATGGACTACGTCGACCTGTACCAGGCGCACCGCTTCGACCATTCGACGCCGCTCGAGGAGACGATGGAGGCGTTCGCCGACATCGTGCACTCCGGCAAGGCGCTCTACATCGGCGTCTCGGAGTGGACCGCCGAGCAGATCCGCGCCGGCCACCGGCTCGCCCGGGAGCTGAAGTTCCCGCTCGTCTCCAACCAGCCGCAGTACTCGATGCTGTGGCGGGTCATCGAGGCCGAGGTCGTGCCGGCGTGCGAGGAGCTGGGGCTGGGCCAGGTCGTGTTCTCGCCGATCGCGCAGGGCGTGCTGACCGGCAAGTACGAGCCGGGCAAGCAGCCGCCGGCGGGGTCGCGTGCCACCGACGACAAGTCGGGCGCCCAGTTCATCCAGCGCCTGATGACCGACGAGGTGCTGACCACCGTGCAGAAGCTCAAGCCGCTCGCCGAGCAGGCCGGCCTGTCGATGGCCCAGCTCGCGGTCGCCTGGGTGCTGCAGAACAGCAACGTGTCCGCCGCGATCATCGGCGCTTCCCGGCCGGAGCAGGTGCACGACAACGCCAAGGCTTCCGGCGTACGCCTGGAGGCGGACCTGATGGCGGCGATCGACGACGTCCTGGGCGACCTGCCCGAGCGGGACCCGGCGAAGACGGTGAGCCCCGAGCGCCGGCCCTGATCCGCCTCGTGGCCCGGTCCACAGGGACCGGGCCACGGCACCGGGGCCGCTCAGTCGTCGGCGGTCTTGCGCAGCACCGTGAAGGCCGCGTCCAGCTCCACCTCCCATTCGGCGGCGTCGGCGGCCCGGACGTCCACCTCGTACGCCGCGTCGCCGTCGTCGCCGGCCTCGACCTCGATGACCGTCCCGCCGGGCACGGCCGTACGGGCGGCCGCCTCGGCCGACGCACGCTCGGCGGCGGTCAGCGTCCGCTCCACGGTGTCGGGGGCGTCGCGGGTGTCGGCCTGCGCCACCGAGGCCCAGGTGACGCCGCCCGCGGCGAGCGCGGCGACGGTGGCGACGGACACGATGGCGACGCGCTTGCTGCGGAGGGGGAACTTCTTCATCGTCGGCAACCTTTCTCGACTGGTCCGGATCGGTGCCCAGAGTGCCGGTCCCCCGCTGAAGCGACCCTGAACGAGTCTGAAAGCCCGTTCAGCCGCCGGGCAACCGGACCGTGAGGCGCGCGCCGCCCAGCTTCGCGTCGGACACCGCGACCGTCCCGCCGTGGGCGGCGACGATCTCGCGGACGATCGCCAGGCCCAGGCCGCTGCCGCCGGCGTCGCGGGCCCGGGCCTCGTCGAGGCGTACGAAGCGTTCGAAGACCTGTTCGCGGTGCTCGGGCGGGATCCCCGCGCCGTCGTCCTCGACGGTCAGCTCCACCGTGCCGCCGGTCCGGCGTACCGCGACGGCGATCCGGCTGTCGGCATGCCGGGCCGCGTTGTCCACCAGGTTGCGCACCACCTGAGCCAGCGCGGCGGGGTCGCCGCTCACCCGGCCACCGCCGATGCCCGAGGTACCGACGGTCAGGCCGGGCCGGGTGACCCGGCGCGCCTCCGCCAGGGCCAGGTCGTCGACGTCGACGTCGCGCCGTACGCGGACCGCCGCGCCCTCGTCGGCCCGGGTGAGCAGCAGCATCTGCTCGACGAGGCGTTGCATGCGGGCCGACTCCTCGAGGACGGTCTCCGCCAGCTTCCCCTCGGGCATCGCGCGCGGATGGGCGTGGGCCACCTCGGCCGCCTGGCGGATGCCGGCGAGCGGGGACCGCAGCTCGTGGGAGGCGTCGGCGACGAACTGCCGCTGGCGATCGCGGGCGGCCTGGAGCCGGCCCAGCATCCCGTTCATCGTGCGGGCCATCCGGCCGATCTCGTCGCGGGACGGCGGCTCGGGCACCCGCCGGTCGAGCCGGTCGCCGGTGATCTCCTCGACCTCGCGCCGGATGCGCTCGACCGGGGCGAGCGCCCGGCCCACCACGGTCCACGTCGTGGCGCCGACGAGCAGCAGCACCAGCGGCAGCCCGGCGGCCAGGGGCGTGACCAGCGCGGCGGACGAGGCGTCGACCTCCTCCAGCGACGCGCCGGCCGCCACCCGGTACGCCCGCCCGCCGGCCGTGACGTCTTCGGCCACCACGACGTACAGGTGGTCCGCGCCCGCCAGCCGGGCCTCGCCGGTGCCCCGGACGGGCAGCGGCCCGGCGAGCGGCCGGGAGGACCGGACGACGGCGCCGCCCGCGTCGGTGACCTGCCAGACCACGTCGCCGGGCTCGTCGTCGTCCTCGCCGTCGGCGGGTTCCGCCACGGGCAGCCCGCCGGCCTCGATCTGGGCGGCCAGCGCGGCGACCCGCCCCTCGGCGGCCGACTCGGCGGCGTCACGCAGCGAGTGCCGCACCAGCGCCACGAGCGTGACACCGCCCGCGAGCAGGGCGATCCCCACGACCACCACGGCCACCGCCGTCGTCCGCATCCGCACCGAGGCACGGCTGCCGCGCCGGTCAGCCACCGTCGCCGCCCAGGCGGTAGCCGGCGCCGCGCAGTGTCTGGATCGCCTGGCGGCCGTACGGCCGGTCGATCTTGTTGCGGAGGTGGCGGACGTACACCTCGACGATGTTCGGGTCGCCCTCGAAGTCGCCGCCCCACACCCCGTCGAGGATCTGCCGCTTCGACAGGACCTCGCCGCGGCGGCGGGCCAGCAACAACAGCACCGCGAACTCCCGGGCGGTCAGCTCGATCTCCGCGTCGCCGCGCCACACCCGGCGCGCGGACGGGTCGAGCCGGATGTCGCCGGCCTCCAGCAGCGCCGGCCGCTCCCGCGCACCCCGCCGGGCGATCGCCCGCAACCGCGCCACCAGGACGGGGAACGAGAACGGCTTGGTCAGGTAGTCGTCGGCGCCGGTGTCGAGGCCCTCCACCTGGTCCCACTCGCCGTCCTTGGCGGTCAGCATGAGGATCGGGGTCCAGTTCCGCTCCGCGCGCAGCGTCGCGCACACGCGGTAGCCGTTGACCTGCGGGAGCATCAGGTCGAGCACGATGGCGTCGTACTCGTTCTCCCGGGCGAGCCACAACCCGTCGACGCCGTCGTGGGCGAGGTCGACCGCGAAGCCCTCGGCCTCCAGACCCGCCCGCAGCGACTCCGCCAGCCGCTTCTCGTCATCGACGACGAGCACGCGCATGGGCCACCTCCGGGCAGTCGGGACCACCATCGTGGCCCACCGGAGCCTGAACGCCCGCTGAAGGGAGGGCTCAGTCGCTCCAGAAGCGCATGTACGCCAGCCCCAGCTGCCCGAGGTCGTCCGGCAGTCCGATCAGCGCCCCGATCCAGCTCACCGCGTCGAAGAACCACACGTTGATGCGCGACTGCCAGAGCAGCACGAAGAGCATGATGAAGCCGTACGGCGCGAACAGGTCGTACGCGCGGCGGTAGGCGTCGTTGAGCCACGGCCGTACGACGTTGCCGCCGTCCAGCCCCGGCACCGGCAACAGGTTCAGCAGGCTGGCCGTGACCTGCAGGAAGGCGAGCGCCGCGAGGCCCAGCCAGAACGCGCCGTGCGGGCCCAGCGAGACCGTTCCGCCGCTGAACACGAGCGCGTCGTCGCCGGCGCCGAACGCGAACGGGGCCGCGAGCAGCAGCGCGAACACCACGTTGGTCGCCGGGCCGGCCGCGCTGATCAGCGACTCCCGGGCCTTGCTGCGGACGTACGCGTGGTCCACCCAGACCGCGCCGCCGGGTAGACCGATGCCGCCGAGCACGACGGCGACCAGCGGCAGCACGATGGACAGCAGCGGGTGCGTGTACTTGAGCGGGTTCAGGCGCAGGTAGCCGCGGTCGGCCACGCCCCGGTCGCCGGAGAAGTACGCGATCAGCGCGTGCGCGTACTCGTGCAGGCACAGCGACAGCACCCAGCCGGAGATGACCAGCAGGAACACGTCAACGCGGACGTTGCCGTACCCGGTCCAGGTCATCCACGCGCTGACCCCGACCAGCGCGAGGATGCCCACGAAGACCGGGCTGGGCAGGAAGGCGCTGCGCGGGGTGCCGCGGCTGAGCTGGAAGCTGCTCACTCGGCCGGAAGCAGACTCATCTTGTAGTCGACCCGGTCGTCCTCGACCAGGCTGACCTGGGTGACCCCGGCGGCGGCCAGCTCGCGCCAGGCCTGGCCGATCCACGACTCGGCGTCGGCCTGGCTGCTGAACGTCTCGGCCGGGCCGGCCACGGGCTGCCCGTCGACGCCCTCGTACCGCCAACTCCACGGCATGCGGTCGTCCTCCTCGATGTGGCGGATGCTTGCGTCCCACCCTACGGTGTACCCGCCGCCGCGCCCGCCCGGGCGCGCACGCGCCGCTCCCGCGGGGGGCCGGCACGCGGAAGACGGCCGTGCCCGCCCGGGCGCGCGCACGCGAGAACCGGGCGGACGGCAAGGGCCGGGCCGCATGATCGCCGGCGACGGATCTAAGGTACGGGGCATGTCTGCTGACGGGTGGAGTTCGGTCCTGGTGCTCGGCGGGATCCGGTCCGGCAAGTCCGCGTTCGCCGAGGCGCTGGTGGCGTCCGCGCCGTCGGTGCGGTACGTCGCCACGGCCGTGGGCGGCGAGGACGATCCGGAGTGGCGCGGCCGCATCGAGGCGCACCAGCGGCGCCGGCCGCAGTCCTGGACCACCGAGGAGACCGGCGCCGACCCGGCGCGCCTGGCCACGCTGCTGGCCGAGGCGAAGCCCGACGAAACGCTGCTCGTGGACGACCTGGGTGGCTGGGTGGCCGCCCTGCTCGACCCGGCGAACCAGCCCAACGACGACGTCGCCACGGTGACCGCGCTGGCCGAGGCCGTACGGTCATGCGCCGCGCGGGTGGTCGTGGTGAGCCCCGAGGTCGGCCTCTCGCTGGTGCCGGCGACCCCGGTGGGGCGTGCTTTCGCCGACGCGCTCGGTACGGCGAACCAGGCCCTGGCCGACGCCTGCGACCGGGTGGCGTTCGTGGTGGCGGGCCGGCCGACGTGGCTGAAGACCGGCGCCGCCGAGCCTGGCATCGTGACCGACGTCCAGGCCGAGGACAGCACCGCCGAGGTTCCCGCCGCGCCGCAGCACGACGCGATGACCGCCGCGATGACCGCCGCGGTGGCGAGCGCTACGCCGGCCAAGCCGCTCACCTTCGGCGAAGCCGATCGGACCGACCGGGCCGATGCGGCCGCTCCGATCCCCCGCGACACGGTGATCGAGGCCGGGATGGATCTCCCGCTGCCCGACGGCGACGCCGGCCCGGACGCCCGCGACCGCCTCGAGCGCGTCGACCTGCCCGGCGCGGGGATCGGCGTGCTGATCGAGGCGGTCGAGTTCGCCGCCGGCACCCAGGCCACCGCCACCCCGCGGCCGTGGGGCCGGGTACGCGTCCTGCTGTTCGACGGCCGGCACGACGGCGGCGCGACGGCGGGCGCCGACCCCCAGGACTCGGAGCGGCGCGCCGCCGAGGCGGAGACCGGCGAGGGCGCGCTGGCCCGGCTGGCCGCCACCGCCGACGCCGACATCGCCGTGGTCCGGGTGCCCGCCTCCGGCGCCATGGAGGACGGCCCGGTGCTGGACGCGGCGACCGTCGACGCGGCGCTGCGGCAGGGCTGGGAGCTGGCCTTCGCGGCCGCGGACGACGGGCGCGACGCCCTGATCATCGGCGCGTGCGGCACGGGTACGGACGCGGCCGCCACCGCCGTGGTCGCCGCGACCACCGGCGCCGAGCCGGTCGCGGTGCTGCCCCGGGTTCTCGTGCCCGGCGGCCGCTATGACGACGAGGCGTGGATGCGGCGCTGCGCGGCCGTCCGAGACGCCATGCACCGCGTCCGGCAGGAGCCGCGCGGCGCGAAGGACGTGCTGGCCCAGCTGGGCGGCGCGGACCTGGCCGTGGCCACGGGCGCGGTGCTGGGTGCGGCAGCCTGCCGGATCCCGGTGCTGGTGGACGGCCCGGTGGGCATCGCGGCGGGGCTCGTCGCCCGGGATCTGTCCTCGCAGAGCCGGCACTGGCTGCTGCTCGCCGACGCGGGCCGGCAGGAGCTGGTCCGCCAGGGCGCCGACGTGCTGGGCCTGACCCCGGTGCTGGAGCTCGGCCTGGACCTGGGCGAGGGGGCGAACTCACTGGCCGCCCTGCCGCTGCTGCGGTCGGCGATCGCGCTGGCCGGCCTGCTGCCGGTGCACCCGGCCCTGCTCGCGACGCCGGGCGACGGCGGGCTGAGCGACGACGACGCCGAGTTCATCGAGCCCGAGCCGGACGGCCCCGGCCCGGCCAGTGTGTGACGGGCTCCGCCTGGCTTTGACCACGCTGACGGTCCTGCCGGTCCGCGCCGGACGGATCGACCGGCGGGTGGCGGCCCGTGCGATGAGCCTCGCCCCGCTGGTGGGTGCCCTGCTCGGCCTCGTCCTGACCGGGGTGCACGCGGCGCTGCCGGACGGGCTGCTCGGCGCGACGGTGACGGTCGCCGTGGGGGTGCTGCTGACCCGGGGGCTGCACCTGGACGGGCTCGCCGACACGGTGGACGCGCTGGGGTCGTACCGGTCCGGGGACGCGGCGCTGGAGATCATGAAGAAGCCGGACATCGGCCCGTTCGGCGTGGCCGCGATCGCGCTCACGCTGCTCATCCAGGCCGCCGCGCTGACCGAGGTGGGCCCGTGGGCGATCGTCGCCGCGTGGGCGACGGGACGGCTGGGCATCGTGCTGGCCTGCCGCCGCGGCGTGCCGGCCGCGCGGCCCGACGGTCTCGGCGCGCTGGTCGCCGCCACCGTTCCCACTCCCCTGGTGGCGGCGATCGCGGTCGTCGTCGCGGCGGGCGCGGTGTGGGCGGTGCCGGACCGGCCGTGGGCGGGCCCGGCGATCGTGGCCGCGGTGGTGGTCGCCGTGCTCCTGCTGCTGCGTCACGCCGTACGGCGCTTCGGCGGCATCACCGGCGACGTGCTGGGCGCCGTCACGGAGGTCGCGACGACGCTGACCTTGCTCGGGCTCGCGCTGGCGTAGCGCCTCAGCGCACCGACGTCTGCACGAACGGCGGCTTCACGATCCGCGCCGCGGTCCGCCGGCCCCGGATGTCGATCTCGACCTCGTCGCCCTCGGCGAGCCCGGCGGCCGTGTCGAGCAGCGCCAGCGCGATGCCGACCTTCTTCGTGGGCGAGAACGTGCCGCTGGTCGTCTCGCCGACGAGCGTGCTGCCGGCGTACACCTGCATGTGTCCCCGCGGGATGCCGCGGCCCGTCAGCTCCAGGCCGCGCAGCGACCGCCGGGGGCCCTGCTTCTTCTCGGCGAGCAGCACGTCGCGGCCCCAGAACGCCGGCTTGGACCAGCCGACCGCCCAGCCGGAGCGCGCCTGCACCGGGGTGATCTCCAGCGACAGCTCCTGGCCGTGCAGCGGGTAGCCCATCTCCGTGCGCAGCGTGTCGCGCGCGCCCAGCCCGCACGGACGCACGCCCGCCGCGACCAGCGCGTCCCACACCCGCGTCGCATCGGCCCACGGCACGACCAGCTCGTAGCCGACCTCGCCGGTGTACCCGGTGCGGCAGACGATCAGCTCGACGCCGTCGACACGGCCGGTGGAGAACGACATGTACTCGTGCTCGACCGGCAGCCCCAGCGCCTTGACGGTGTCCGGCGACTGCGGGCCCTGCACCGCGAGGACGGCGTGGTCGCGGTGCTCGTCGCGTACGGTCACACCCGCCGGAGCGGCCGCGGCCAGCCGGCGCACGACCTCGGCGGTGTTCGCGGCGTTCGGGATCAGGAAGACCTCGTCCGGCCCGATCAGGTACGCGATCAGGTCGTCGACCACCCCGCCGCTCGCGTCGTCGCAGCACAGCGTGTACTGCGCCTTGCCCGGCCGGATGCGCCCAAGGTCGTTGGTGAGGCAGGCGTTGACGAACTCCGCCGCGCCCGGCCCGGACACCCGCGCCTTGCCCAGGTGGGACACGTCGAAGACGCCGACGGCCTCGCGGACGGCCGCGTGCTCGCGCAGCACACCGCCCCCGGCGTACTCCAGCGGCATCTCCCAGCCGCCGAACGCGGCGAACTTGGCGCCCAGAGCGCTGTGGCGCTCGTGCAGGGGCGAACGGAGCAGGGGCGTGGCGTCGGTGGACATGAGTGGCAACTTACCCGTGACCTTGCATGTGGTTAGCATCGGCGGGACACGCCGTCCGGGCGACCCGCACCGGACGGACCATCCGCCGGAGCCGCCCACGAGGGAGCTCCGGCCCCAGTCGCCCGCGGAGAGCCCGAGTGACCCACCCCGCCCCCACCTTGAGCCTGGTCGACAGCGACCCCGCCGAACTGGCCGTCGATGCGCTGGTCATCGGCCTGCACAGCCAGCCCGACGAGGCCGGTGCGCTGCTGCCGGCGGCCGGCGCGGAGAGCATCGCCGCCGCATTCGACGGCCGGCTCACCGCGACCCTGGCGCTGCTGGGCGCGACCGGCGCCCCCGGCGAGGTGACCAAGCTGGCCACGCTGGGCACGGTCGCCGCGCCGCTGATCGTCGCGGTCGGGCTGGGCGACGAGCCGTCCGGTTCGGCGCCCGCCCCGGAGACGCTGCGGCGCGGCGCGGGCGCGGCCGTCCGGGCCCTCGCCGGCAGCGGCACGGTGGCGCTGGCCCTGCCGGTGCCCGACGATGCCGACGCGCCCGCGGTGCTGCGCGCGATCCTCGAGGGTGCGCTGCTGGGCTCGTACCGCTTCGCCGGCTACAAGACGAAGCCGCAGCCGGGCCGCCGCGACCCGGTCACCGCGCTGCAGCTCGTGGTGCCGGACGCCGCCGACGCCGCCGCCGGCACCGAGGTCACCCGCGCCGAGGCCGTCTCCCGGGCCGTGCGCCTGACCCGCGACTGGGTGAACACCGCCCCCAACGACCTGCGGCCCCCGGCGTTCGCCGACGCGGTCGTGGCGGCCGCCGAGGGCACCGGCCTGGAGGTCGAGGTGCTCGACTTCGAGGCGCTCAAGGCGGGCGGCTACGGCGGCATCGTCGCGGTCGGCCAGGGCTCCGAGGCGCCCCCGCGGCTGGTCAAGCTCAGCTACACCCCCGAGGGTGTGGCGAACCCCAAGCGGGTCGCGCTGGTCGGCAAGGGCATCACGTTCGACACCGGCGGCATCAGCATCAAGCCCACCGCCGGCATGTGGGAGATGAAGTCCGACATGGCCGGTGCCGCCGCCGTCGGCGCCACGATGCTGGCCGTCGCCGCGCTCAAGCCGTCGGTCGCGGTCACCGGCTACCTCGCGATGGCCGAGAACATGCCGTCGGGCACCGCGTACCGGCCGGGCGACGTCATCACGATGTTCAACGGCAAGCGCGTCGAGGTGCTCAACACCGACGCCGAGGGCCGCATGGTGCTCGGCGACGCCATCGCCCGGGCCTGCGCGGACGGCACCGACTACGTCTTCGAGACGTCCACGCTGACCGGCGGCCAGGTCGTCGCGCTGGGCAAGCGCATCGCGGGCGTCATGGGCGACCCGGAGACGTGCGAGCGGGTCAAGGCGGCCGGCGAGTCGGTCGGCGAGCCCGCCTGGCCGATGCCGCTGCCGGACGACGTGCGCAAGGGCATGGAGTCGGAGATCGCCGACATCAGCCAGGTCAACGCGAGCATGGACCGCGCCGGCCACATGCTGCAGGGCGGCGTGTTCCTGCGCGAGTTCGTCGCCGAGGGCGTGCCGTGGGCGCACATCGACATCGCCGGGCCGTCGTACCACTCCGGCGAGGCGACCGGCTACTGGACGAAGGGCGGCACGGGCGTCCCGGTCCGCACGTTCCTCGCGCTCATCGACGACGTCGCCGCCAACGGATAACCCACTTCACACGTACGGGCACAGCAGGCGCGCGTGGCACACGCCGCGCCTGCTGCCGTCCCGGCCTGATCACGCAGCCGCCGGGCCGGCCTTACGCCGGGCGGCGTTTCTGGCGGGCGTTGTAGTCCCGCATCCGCTGCGGGTAGCCCATCAGCCGGATGTCGTAGATCGGCATCGCCAGCTGGTGCGCGAAGCGCCGGGCGGCCTCCGGCGACTCGATGCGCCGCCGGGTCCACTCGCCGTCGTGGGCGATCAGCAGGATGGTGGTCTCGGTCACCGTGGTCCGGGGCTCGATGAACGCCTCGACGCCGCGCCGGGAACGCACGAACTCGGCAAGGTACTCGAGATCCGCTCGATCCGCAGGTCGCCCGCTCGTGCGTGTGGGCTCCCTGCGCCTCCGGAACCAGGCCACCGACCCTCCTCGGGACTCAACTGCCGCAAGGGTACGTGTTAGCCACGTGTCATTGGGCACCTGACTGCGTCCGACGGTTCGTCAAGTGACAAGATGACCTGGAGAGCTGTGACCGTTTCCACCATGTGACCCATGCGGCAACGGCAGATCACCGACGGCAAGATGATCAAACGGCAACGCGATCGGGAGTAGACGTGAGCCAGCCTGGCGGAACCTTCGACATCGTGATCCTCGGCGCCGGCAGCGGTGGCTACGCGGCCGCCCTGCGCGCGGCGGAGCTCGACCTCTCGGTGGCGTTGATCGACAAGGCCGAGCTGGGCGGCACGTGCCTGCACCGCGGCTGCATCCCCACCAAGGCGCTGCTGCACGCCGCGGAGCTGGCCGACCAGACCCGCGAGAGCGAGCAGTTCGGCATCAAGGCGGACCTCGTCGGCATCGACATGGCCGGGGTCAACGCGTACAAGGACGGCGTCGTGGGCCGCCTCTACAAGGGGCTGCAGGGTCTGCTCAAGCAGGACAAGATCACCCTGGTGCAGGGCGCGGGCAAGCTCGTCTCGCAGGACACCGTCGAGGTGGACGGTCAGCGCTACACCGGCCGCAACGTCATCCTGGCCACCGGTTCGTACTCGCGGTCGCTGCCCGGCCTGGAGGTCGACGGCAAGCGCGTGCTGACAAGCGAGCACGCCCTCAAGCTCGACCGCGTGCCCAGCTCCGCGATCGTGCTCGGCGGCGGCGTGATCGGCGTCGAGTTCGCCAGCGTGTGGAAGTCCTTCGGCGCGGACGTGACGATCCTGGAGGCGCTGCCCCGGCTCGTCGCCGCCGAGGACGAGGAGGTCTCGAAGGCCGTCGAGCGGGCGTTCCGCAAGCGGAAGATCAACTTCAAGGTCGGCAAGCCGTTCGAGAAGATCGAGCACACCGAGAACGGCGTCCGGGCCACCATCGCCGGCGGCGAGACCGTCGAGGCCGAGATCCTGCTGGTCGCCGTGGGCCGCGGCCCGACGACCCAGGGCCTGGGCTACGAGGAGCAGGGCATCACGCTGGACCGCGGCTTCGTGATCACCAACGAGCGGCTGCACACCGGCGTCGGCACCATCTACGCGGTCGGCGACATCGTCCCCGGCCTGCAGCTCGCGCACCGCGGCTTCCAGCAGGGCATCTTCGTCGCCGAGGAGATCGCGGGGCTGCGCCCGGCCGTCATCGACGAGGCCGGCATCCCGCGCGTCACCTACTCCGACCCCGAGGTCGCCTCGGTCGGGCTCACCGAGGCCAAGGCCAAGGAGCAGTACGGCGCGGACAAGGTCTCGACGTACAGCTACAACCTGGGCGGCAACGGCAAGAGCCAGATCCTCAAGACCCAGGGCTTCGTCAAGCTGGTCCGGGTCGAGGACGGTCCGGTGGTCGGCGTGCACATGGTCGGCGCCCGGATGGGCGAGCTCGTCGGCGAGGCGCAGCTGATCTACAACTGGGAGGCCTTCCCCGCGGAGGTGGCCCAGCTGGTGCACGCGCACCCGACGCAGAACGAGGCGCTCGGCGAGGCCTTCCTGGCCCTCGCGGGCAAGCCCCTGCACGCACACGCCTGATTCCCGATCGACACACCAAACCGATCGCAAGCGGTTAAGGAGTTCTGAGACATGCCGGTATCGGTCACCATGCCGCGGCTGGGTGAGAGTGTCACCGAGGGCACCGTCACTCGCTGGCTCAAGCAGGAGGGCGAGCGGGTCGAGGCGGACGAGCCGCTGCTCGAGGTCTCCACCGACAAGGTCGACACCGAGATCCCGTCGCCGGCCGCCGGTGTGCTCTCGCGCATCGTCGTCGGCGAGGACGAGACCGCCGACGTCGGCAGCGAGCTCGCGGTCATCGCCGGCGACGGCGAGGAGGCGGAATCGTCCGCCCCCGCGCCCGCCGCCCAGCAGGAGGCCCCGGCGCAGGAAGCCCCCGCGCAGCAGCCGCAGGCCGAGCAGCAGCCCGAACCGGAGCCCGCCGCGCCGACCACCCCGTCGACCGAGAAGCCGGTCGAGGAGGAGGCGCCGGCGCCGCAGACCGCCGCGCCGACCGGTGGCGGCGAGGGCACGGCCGTGAAGATGCCCGCCCTCGGCGAGAGCGTCACCGAGGGCACGGTCACCCGTTGGCTCAAGCAGGTCGGCGACACGATCGAGGTCGACGAGCCGCTGCTCGAGGTCTCCACCGACAAGGTCGACACCGAGATCCCGTCGCCTGTGGCCGGCACCGTGCTGGAGATCAAGGTTCCCGAGGACGAGACCGCGGACGTCGGCGCCGAGTTGGCGATCATCGGCACCCCGGGCAGCGCCCCGGCGGCCGCGCCGGCACCGCAGCAGAGCCCCGCGCCGGAGCAGGAGACCGCGAAGCAGGACGCCCCGCAGCAGCAGGCCCCGGCCCCGCAGCAGCAGTCGCCGTCGGTCGAGCCCGGCTCGTCGTACGCGGAACCGGCCCCCGAGGCGGAGGTCGCCAAGGACCCGGTGGCCGCCGAGCGCGCCGCCGAGCCCGCCGCCCCGGCCCAGCCCGCCGCCCCCACCGCCGAGACGGTCCGCGGCAACGGCGCCGGCGACGCCGGGTACGTGACGCCGCTGGTGCGCAAGCTCGCCGCCGAGAAGGGTGTCGACCTGTCGTCGATCACCGGCACCGGCGTCGGCGGCCGCATCCGCAAGCAGGACGTCATCGAGGCCGCCGACAAGGCTGCCGCCGCTGCCGCCGCGGCGAAGGCCCCGGCCGCCGCCCCGCAGTCCGCTCCCGCCTCGGCCCCGGCTCCCACGCCGAAGCCGGCCGCGAGCCCGCTGCGCGGCCGCACCGAGAAGCTGACCCGCACCCGCGCGACGATCGCCCGCCGCATGGTCGAGTCGCTGCAGGTCTCGGCGCAGCTCACCACGGTCGTCGAGGTGGACGTCACGAAGATCGCCCAGCTGCGCAACCGCGCGAAGGCCGACTTCCTGGCCAAGAACGGCGTCAAGCTGTCGTTCCTTCCGTTCTTCGCGCTGGCCGCCGTCGAGGCGCTGCGCCAGCACCCGGTGGTGAACTCCTCCATCGACCAGGAGGCCGGCACGGTCACCTACCACGAGGCCGAGCACCTGGGCATCGCGGTGGACACGCCGAAGGGCCTGATCGTCCCGGTCATCAAGGACGCGGGCGACCTCAACCTGGCAGGTCTGGCCAAGCGGATCGCCGACGTGGCGGACCGTACCCGCAACAACAAGATCGGCCCGGACGAGATCTCGGGCGGCACCTTCACGCTGACCAACACCGGCAGCCGCGGGGCGCTGTTCGACACGCCGATCATCAACCAGCCGCAGGTCGGCATCCTCGGCACCGGCGCGGTGGTCAAGCGCGCCGTGGTCGTCGACGACCCGAACCTGGGCGAGCTGATCGTGCCGCGGTCGATGGTCTACCTGGCGCTCAGCTACGACCACCGGATCGTGGACGGCGCGGACGCCGCCCGCTTCCTGGTCACCATCAAGGAGCGGCTGGAGGCCGGCCAGTTCGAGGGCGACCTCGGCCTGCACGGCTAAGCGAAAGATCACAAAGAAGGGGCGCTCCGGCGCCCCTTCTTCTGTTTTGAACGGGTTCACCGTCGGGAATGATGGTGACCATGCGGATTCTCATGGCCGGCGCGTCGGGTTTCCTGGGCACCTCCCTCGCCGAGCGGCTACGCCGGTCCGGGCACGAGATCACCCTGCTGGTGCGCCGCCCCGCCGGGAACCCCGGCGAGGCCACGTGGAAGCCCTCCGCGGGCCAGCTGGACCCGGCCCTGGTCGCGGCCGCCGACGTGGTGATCAACCTGGCCGGCGCAGGCGTCGGCGACAAGCGCTGGACCGCGCGCTACAAGAGCCTGATCCGCAGCAGCCGGGTGGACACCACCGGCACCATCGCCAGCACGATCAGCAAGCTGCCGGCCGCCGACCGGCCCCGGGCGCTGCTGCAGTCCTCCGCCGTCGGCTGGTACGGCGACACCGGCGAC
The DNA here is from genome assembly GCF_016464385.1 of Nucisporomicrobium flavum. Lineage (GTDB taxonomy): Bacteria > Actinomycetota > Actinomycetes > Mycobacteriales > Micromonosporaceae > Actinoplanes > Actinoplanes flavus_A. Next base: position 124,832 of record NZ_JADMLH010000021.1, read on the forward strand.
CGTGAGGTCACCGAGGAGGCGCCGGCGGGCACCGGGTTCCTGGCCGACGTGTGCCGGGTCTGGGAGGCCGCCGCCCGTCCCGCCGAGGACGCCGGCACGCGGGTCGCGCTGCTGCGCACCGGGTTGCCGCTGGACGCGCGCGGCGGGCTGCTGAAGCCGCAGATGCCGCTGTTCCGCGCGGGCGCCGGGGCGAAGCTGGGCGGCGGCAAGCAGTGGGTGCCGTGGATCGCGTTCGCCGACTGGCTCTCCGCCGTCGACTTCGTGCTGGAACGCGAGGACCTGGCGGGCCCGGTCAACCTCGTCGGCCCCGAGCCGGCCACCAACGCCGAGTTCACCCGTACGCTCGGCAAGGTTCTGAACCGCCCGGCCCTGCTGCAGGTCCCCGGCCTGGCGCTGCAGGTGGCCCTCGGCGAGTTCGCGCACGAGGCGTTGCGCAGCCAGCGGGTGCTGCCCGGCGTGCTGCAACGGGAGGGCTTCACCTTCGCGTACCCGGATCTGGAGTCGGCGCTGCGCGTCGCCGTCGACGCCGACCGGCCGGCGGTCGCCTGAAACCCGCGTTTCCTTGCTAACCTCCGGCTGGTGTCCGTCGTCGCCGCAGCCCCGTCCGAGTCCGCAGAGCCGCCGGCGTCGCCGGAGGGCCACGGCTCCGGTTCGCGGCGCCCGCATCTGATCGTCGCCCTCGTCGCGCTGGCCCTCGCGACGTACGTGACCAGCGGCCTGTGGCGTGACCCGGCCGGGCGCGGCCTCACCGAGAACATGGGCGACCAGGCGTTCTTCGAATGGCTGCTCGGCTACGGCGTCTACACGCTCGGGCACGGCGCCGACCCGTTCTACACGTGGATGATGAACGCGCCGTTCGGGGTCAACCTGGCCGCGAACACCTCGGTGACGGTCTACACGACGCTGTTCTCCCCGCTGACGTTCCTCGCCGGACCGCAGGTCAGTTTCGTCACCATCCTGACGCTGAACCTCGCCGGCTCCGCCTTCACCTGGTATCTGTTCCTGCGCCGGTGGCTGGTCCGGCTCCCGGTGGCGGCGGCGCTCGGCGGGCTGGCCATCGGGTTCGCGCCCGGCTTCATCTCGCACGCCAACGGGCATCTCAACTGGACGGCCGGCTGGGTCGCGCCTGTGGTGCTGTGGCGGGTGCTGCTGCTGCGCGAGCGCGGCCGGTGGCTGCTCAACGGTGTCATCCTCGGCGTACTGCTCGCCATCGGCTTCTCCATCGCCGCCGAGGGGCTGTTCTTCACCGCGCTCGCCGCGGGCGTCTTCGTGCTGGTCTGGTCGCTGGCGCCGGCGACGCGCTCGGAGGCCCGGGCCGCGGCGCCGACCGTGCTGGCCGCGCTGGGCGTCGCCGCGGTGCAGGCGGGGCTGCTGCTGGCGTACCCGCTCTACATGCACTTCGCCGGCCGGCGCACCTTCACCGGCACCGGCTTCAACCAGGCGCACTACGCCGAGGACTTCGGGGCCTATTTCCAGTACCCGACCCGGTCGGTGGCGGGATGGCTGGGGCTGGGCAGCGACCTGGCGCCGAACCCGACCGAGGAGACGTCGTTCTTCGGCGTACCCCTCATGATCCTGACGGTCGTGGGTCTGGTGGTGCTGTGGCGGGCCGCGGCACCCGGCCGGCGCGCCACCCTGGCCGCGATCTCCGCTGTCGGCGTGGTGTTCCTGCTGCTCTCGTGGGGACCGCAGCTGAAGTTCTTCAAATCCTCGACGAGCATCAACCTCCCGTACGAGGCCCTGCGCCACCTTCCGCTGTTCGACTCGGCGCTGCCGGCCCGGTACGCGCTCGTGGTCGCGGCGGTGATCGGCGTCGTCGTGGCGATGCTCGCCGACCGGCTGCTGACCGAGCCGCTGCCCTCGGTACGGGTCCACGCCACCTGGGCGGCCGCTTTCGCGCTGGCGCTGGTGCCGCTGGTCCCGCTGCCCGTGCTGACCCGGCCGCGCGCCCCGGAGCCGGCGTTCATCGCGGACGGCATCTGGCGCGACTACGTCAGCGACAACGGCGTGCTGACCGCGCTGCCGGTCGCCACCACGGACACCCCGGACGGGCAGCGCTGGCAGGCGTACACGATGGCCCGGGCCGGCAAGCAGTTCCGCATCCCCGGCGGTTACTTCCTCGGGCCGGGCGGGCCGGACGGCACCGGCCGGATCGGGGCCGAGTCCCGGGCGACCGACTGGCTGTTCTTCCGGGCCGCCTACTACGGGACGGTCGTGCCGCTCGACGACTTCGACCGGGACCAGGCCCGGCGCGACTTCGCGTTCTGGGGCGTCGAGGCGGTCTTCCTGCCCGACGAGATCACCGGCGCGCACACCGACCTGTTCCGCTCTGCGGTGGAGCTGACGGCGACCGACCTGCTCGGCACGCCGGAACGGGTGGGCGGCGTGCTGCTGTGGCGGATCCGCCCCGGCATCGACCCGGCCGGGCGCGGCACGGGAGATTGACACACGCCGCTGAGGGTCTGCTGAAAGATCGTTGTCCGGCTGCGCCCCGGCCGGTGCAACTGTCCGGACGCTGCTAACTTCGGCGCGTGGCCGTCGCAACAACCGCTCCCGCTGTCTCCGCCGAACCCCCGGCGGTGCCCGAGGCGCGGCCGGCCCGCAGTCGCTGGTCGCTCAACTGGCTCTGGGACGTGGGTGTCGCGCTGCTCTGCCTCGCGACGGCCTACTGGGTCACCTCGGGCCTGTGGGAGAACCCGTACCGGCGCTCGATCAGCTACAACGAGGGTGACCACGCGTTCTTCGAATGGCTGCTCGGCTACGGCGTGCAGATCGTGCGCCACGGCGCGAACCCGTTCCACACCGATCTGCTCAACGCGCCGGTGGGCGTGAACCTGGCGGCCAACACGTCCGTCACCGCGCTGGCCGTCCTCTTCGCACCGCTGACCATGCTGGCCGGCGCCCAGGTCTCGTACGTGACGATCCTCACGCTGAACCTGGCCGTGTCGGCGTACGGCTGGTATTTCGTGCTGCACGCCCACGCCGTCCGGCACCGGTCGGCGGCCGCGATCGGCGGCCTCTTCTGCGGTTTCGCGCCCGGCTTCATCTCGCACGCCAACGGGCATCTCAATTGGACGGCCGGTTGGCTGGCCCCCGCCATCCTCTGGTGGGTGCTGAAGCTGCGCGCCTCCCGCCGCTGGCTGCGCGACGGCATCGTGCTCGGCGTGCTCATGGCGGCCGGCTTCACCATTGCCGCCGAGATGCTGTTCTCCATCGCCCTGGCCACGTCCGTCTTCGTCATCGCGTGGAGCGCCGGGCGAGCCACGTGGCCACAGGCCCGCGCCGCGGTCCCGACCACCCTCGCCGCGCTGGGCGTCAGCGCGCTGGTGGCCGGCGCGCTGCTGGCGTACCCGCTGTACATGCACTTCGCCGGGCCCGGCTCGTTCTCCGGCACGGGTTTCGACCAGCGCAGGTTCGTCGAGGACGCGGCCGGCTACCTCGTCTACCCCTTCCAGTCGCTGGCCGGTCTCGCCGGCTTCGGACGCGGCGACCTCGCCTCCAACCAGACCGAGGCCGCCTCGTTCTTCGGGACGCCGCTGATGATCCTGATCGTCCTCGGCACCGTGCTGCTCTGGTGGCGCGGCGACCGCAGGCGCAAGGCGCTGATGCGCGCGCTGACGATCGTCGGCCTGCTCTTCATCGCGCTGTCGCTGGGCCCGCGCTTCAACTGGTTCAGCAAGGAGTACGACTTCCCGCTCCCGTACGCGGCCCTCGCCCACCTGCCGATCTTCGACTCGGCCCTCCCCGCCCGGATGGCCCTGGTGGTGGCGTGCGTGATCGGCACGACCCTCGCGCTGCTCGCCGACCGGGTGCTGACCCCGCCCCTGCGCACCCGCTGGCGCGTCACCTGGGCGGTGGCGTTCGCGGTGGCCCTCGTACCGATCTTCCCGAGGCCGCTGCTCACCAGCGAACGCTCCCCCGAACCCCGGTTCATCGCCGACGGCAGCTGGGAGCGGTACGTGCCGGAGGGCGGGGTGATGAGCTCCCTCCCGTACGCGGCCAGCTCCACCCCCGACGCGCAGCGCTGGCAGGCGTACACGATGGCCCGCGGCGGCCGCCAGTTCCGCATGCCGGACGGCTACTTCCTCGGCCCCGGCGGCCCCGACGGCACGGGCCGCGTAGGAGCACCGGAACGCCGCACCGACATGATGTGGCGCCACATCGCGGTCACCGGCTACGCGTACGACATCGACAACTACGACCGCGCCAAGGTCCGCGGCGACCTGGCCTACTGGAAGATCGACGCGCTGTTCATCCCGGACCGGATCAGCGGCAAGGACGGCATCCTGTTCCGGGCGGCGCTGGTGCACACGATGGAGGAGCTCTTCGGGCCGGGGGAACGGGTGGAGGACGTGCTGGTGTGGCGCGTACGCCCGGGCATCGACCCGATGCCGGTACCGGACGACGGCCCCGACGGTCCCCGCCGCCCGACCGACTAGCCTCTCCCCCGCCGCGCCCTCCTCGCTGTTGGCCCCGCGGGCCGCGCGCCCCTCGTCCTCGGCGGGCGACGGACTAGGCTTGGGCTCGTGACGACTTCCACGCTGCAGGTCCTGCGCCCGGGCCTGGTCGACTACCGCGACGCCTGGGACGAGCAGCGCCGCCTGCACGAGGCCGTGGTCGCCGGCGAGCGGCCCGACACGATCCTGCTGCTCGAGCACCCCAGCGTCTTCACGGCGGGCAAACGCACCGAGCCGATGGACCGCCCGATGGACGGCACCCCGGTCGTCGACGTCGACCGCGGCGGCAAGATCACGTGGCACGGCCCGGGGCAGCTCGTCGGGTACCCGATCGTCAAGCTCGCCGACCCGGTCGACGTCGTCGCGTACGTCCGCCGCATCGAGCAGATGCTGATCGACGTCTGCGCCGAGTTCGGCGTCACCGTGGACCGGGTCGAGGGCCGCAGCGGCGCCTGGGTCCGGGCCGACGAGCGAGGCCCGGACCGCAAGGTCGCCGCGATCGGCATCCGCGTGGCCCGCGGCGTCACCCAGCACGGCTTCGCCATCAACTGCGACTGCGACCTGTCGAACTTCGACCGTTTCGTCCCCTGCGGCATCCGCGACGCCGGCGTCACCTCACTGAGCGCGGAGCTCGGCCGCCCGGTCCCGGTCGCGGAGGTCATGCCGCTGGTCGAACGACACCTGGCGACGCTGCTGTGAAGCTGTACAACGACCCCCGCGACAAGCGCGTCTTCGTCCCCAACAAGGCCGGCGGCGTCTCACTGAACTTCGGCCACCCGATCGCCTGGTGGATCCTCATCCTGATGACGATCATCCCGCTGATCATCGTCGCCGGCGTGACGATCGCCGTCGTCCTCTGACCCCTCGCCCGCCCGCGCCCACCCCCTCCTACGGCACGACCCGGTGCAGGTCCCGCGGAAAGGCCGTCACCTCCCGCACGTTCGCCGCCCCGGTCAACCGCGCCACGAACCGTTCCAGCCCGATCGCGAACCCCCCGTGCGGCGGCATCCCGTACCGGAATCCGTCCAGATATCCGCCCAGCGCCCCCGGGTCCGGCACCACCGCGAGATAGTCCTCGTACCGGTGCAGCCGCTGCCCGCCGGTCACCAGCTCCAACCCACGGAACAGCAGGTCGAAGCTGTTGCTCCACCGCGGGTCGGACGGCTGCGGATGGGTGTAGAACGGCCGCTTGGCCATCGGGTACCCGGTCACGAACACGAACTCGGACCCGTGTTCCCGCAGCGCCCACTCCCCCAGCGCCCGCTCGTGCGCCGGCGCCAGGTCCGGCTCGTCGGCGGGCGCCCCGGCGATCCGCAGCGCCTCGGCGAAGTGCACCGCAGGGATCTCCGCCGGAACCGCGGGCACCGCGACCCCGGTCCGCTCGGCGACGGCCGCCGTCATGCCGGCCACCACCTCGGTGAGCACCGCCATCACGTCACGGTGGTCGCCGATGAACCCCAGCTCCGCGTCGAGCGACGTGTACTGGGCCAGGTGCCGGGCGGTGTCGTGCGGCTCGGCGCGGAACACCGGGCCGACCTCGTACACCCGCTCGAACACGCCGACCATCAGCTGCTTGTAGAACTGCGGCGACTGGGCGAGGTAGGCCGGCCGCCCGAAGTAGTCCAGCTCGAAGACGTTCGCGCCGGACTCGGTCGCCGTACCCACGATCTTCGGGGTGTGGATCTCGACGAACCGCCGGCGTTCCAACGCGTCGCGGAACCCGGCGGTCGCGGCGGCCGCGACCCGCAACGCCGTCGCCCGCGACGGATGCCGCAGAGCCAGAGCGGCATGGTCCAGCTGCGTCGCCATGGTCGCGCTCAGCGTGGGCCGATGCACCTCGAACGGCAACGGTACGGCCACAGCACCGCTGATCCGCCGTACGGTGGGGGCAACGAGCTCAACCCCGGCCGGAGCCGCAGCGTTCGCGACGACCGTGGCGGTGACCTCGACGACGGTCTCCTCCGGCAACTCTTCGATCTGCGCCCGTACGCCCGGCTCGGTGACGACGACCTGGCTGAGCCCGGCGGCGTCCCGGACGATCAGGAAAGCGACGGCCTTGAGCAGCCGCCGCCGATGCACCCACCCGGCGATCGTGCCGGTCTGCTTCTCGTGGGCGGCCAAGTCGGTGGAGAGGATGCGTTGCATGGCGGGAACCTCCTCTGGTGTGTGCAACGCGGCCCCAGGGAGGTGTGGGCGAGCGGGAAACCTCGCGGTACCACCACACCTTCGCCCCCGCCGACCACCGACCGCCTCCGTACGCCCCCAGCCCCGGCCACCCACTGCCGACCGCTGCTCATGGCCAGCTCGGGGGCTGGAACCCCGCCGGACCGTCCGCTTCTCGCGACCGTCCCCGCACCGGAACCCGGCCGGTCCGCCACCGCTCGCGGCCGGACCCGGGCCAGATCCCGGCCGGACCGTCCGCTGCGTGCGGCTGAGTCCGGGCCTGGGCCCGACGGAGGCGTCCGTGCACGACGGGCGCCTCTTGTGCAACGCGGCTCAGGAGTGTCTTCGCGCCCCGGCACCGGGCCACCTTCACAGCTGCCGGTGGCTCTCTCGGCCGGCGGGATCGGGGCGTTACTCGGTTCCGTCACTGCCGTGGCCGGGACGTTAACAGCGGGCAAGAAGTCGACGCACGCGATTTTGCGCGCGGGCGTGAGGGCACTCACAGATTCGCCCACGTGAGCCTCGTCGCCCCCGGCCCGCTTGATCTTGTGTTCGGCGTAATCTCAGGGCTGTGACTATTGCTCCCGAGGGCCGCCGCATGCTGCGCATCGAGGCGCGCAACGCCGAAACTCCCATCGAGCGGAAGCCTCCGTGGATCAAGGTCAAAGCCAAGATGGGCCCGGAATACACGCACATGCGCGGGCTCGTGCAGAAGGAAGGCCTGCACACGGTCTGCCAGGAGGCCGGCTGCCCCAACATCTATGAGTGCTGGGAAGACCGCGAGGCCACCTTCCTCATCGGCGGCGACCAGTGCACCCGCCGCTGCGACTTCTGCCAGATCGACACCGGCAAGCCGGCCGAGTTCGACGCCGACGAGCCCCGCCGCGTCGGCGAGTCGGTCGCCACGATGGGCCTCAAGTACGCAACGGTCACCGGCGTCGCCCGCGACGACCTCCCCGACGGCGGCGCCTGGCTCTACGCGGAGACGGTCCGCCAGATCCACAAGCTCCAGCCCGGCTGCGGCGTCGAGCTCCTGATCCCCGACTTCAACGCCGACCCCCAGCAACTCGCCGAGGTCTTCGGCGCCGCGCCCGAGGTCCTGGCCCACAACGTCGAGACGGTCCCCCGCATCTTCAAGCGCATCCGCCCGGGCTTCCGCTACGACCGCTCCCTGGACGTCATCACCCAGGCCCGGGCCGCCGGCCTCGTCACCAAGTCCAACCTGATCCTCGGCATGGGCGAAGAACGAGCCGAAGTCTCCCAAGCCCTCCGGGACCTCCACGCCGCGGGCTGCGAGCTCATCACCATCACCCAGTACCTCCGCCCCACCCCCCGCCACCACCCTGTCGACCGCTGGGTCAAGCCGGAAGAATTCGTCGAACTCCGCGAAGAAGCCGAGCAGATCGGCTTCGCCGGCGTCATGTCGGGCCCCCTGGTCCGGTCCTCCTACCGAGCCGGCCGCCTGTACCAGCAGGCCCTCGCCGCCCGCGGCTGAAGGCCCCCGACAGCCGAGCCCTCAAACCGACGGTCGCCGCGAGCATTCCCGCAGCCGGCGACCGTCGCAGGCAGCGCCGCCACGCGCGGTCCCACGACAGACCGCCGTGGCAGGCGGGGCCGCAACCGCCGCCATCGCAGACTTGTCCCGCGAGCGCGCGCCGCCGCAGGCGACCTCGTGAGGTAAGCGCTGATCAGCGCGACCAACAGACCGCGCTTCTTACGGCTACGCAACAACCCACGGCCGGCGGGTGGCAACGGCAACCAGCAACTATCCCTGCTGTCGGCGTGCGGCTGGTGATGCGGAGCTGCGTTCGCCTCTCGCAGCGGTGTGCCCGCCGGGTCGGCCGGATCGACGTACCGTCACGCGCGAGAGTGGTGGGTCGCGGCAGTGCGGGCGGCCCGCACGAAGGCCGCGACGTGCCGGGACCGGCTGCCCTCCGGCCACGCCACGACCAGCGTCGCGGGCGGGGCGTCTCGCACCGCACGGTACGTCACGCCGCGGTAGGGCCGGTCCAGCGCCGACTCGCCGACCAGCGCCACCACCCGTCCCAGCGCAACGAGCTGCATGAGCTCGCCGGCGTCGCGCACCACCGGCCCGGGGCCGCGGTCGACTGCCTCCGGCCACTGCGGCATCGTCTCGCCGGCCAGATCCGCCAGACACACGCTGTCACAGGCCGCGAGCCGATGCTCCTCGGCCAGGGCGACCACCCGCCGCTCCACGCTGAGCGCCTCGCTGGCCAACCCCTGGAGGTCGTTCTGTGGATGGTGCAGCAGGCCCACGTCGGCTCGCCCGCTGCGCAGCATCGCTGCGCGTTCGCCCAGCGAGAACGCGAACTCAACCGGCAGGGCGTCCGGTTCCGACTCGTACGCGGCCAGAATCCGCGGCAGCAGACCCTCGTCGCCGCCGGGCTTCATCGCGAGTACCAGCGACCGTTGCGCAGCGCCGGCCCGACGCGATCGGCGTACTGCCGCCGAGATCGCATCCAGCGCCACGCGCGCCTCACGGAGCAGCACCTCACCCGCCTCGGTGAGGTGATTGCCGCGACTCGTGCGCTCCAGCAGCGCGACACCCATGCGATGTTCCAGCCGCCGGATCGCGCGCGACAGCGGCGGCTGCGCGATGCCGAGCCGGACCGCGGCCCGGCCGAAATGCAATTCCTCGGCGACCGCCACGAAGTACCGCAGCTCGCGGGTCTCGACGTCGTCCATACCGCAACGGTATCGAGTCCCACCCGATCGATCTTGGACGCGAGTCCTGCCGCCCTGCTCGGATAGGGGCATGTCAACAACGAGGATCGCCCTGGTGACCGGGGCCAACCGGGGTATCGGCGCGGCGATCGCGCAGGGGCTGGCCGAGCGCGGCATGACCGTCATCGTCGGGGCGCGCGACGCCGCCTCCGGCGAGCAGACAGCACAGCGTCTCGGCGGCCGGGCGGTGCCGCTCGACGTGACCGATGACGGCTCGGTGCGCGACGCTGTCGCTCACGTGGAGCAGTGGTACGGACGGCTCGACGTACTGGTCAACAATGCGGGTATCTCCGGAGGTGGCGTGGGCCAGCTCGCCGGCGACGTGGACCTGGCGGTCATGCGTACGGTGTTCGACACGAACCTGTTCGGCGTAGTTCGGCTCACCGAGGCGTTCTTGCCGCTGCTGCGCAGGGCGGACGACGCCCGCGTCATCAATGTCTCCAGCGGCACCGGGTCGCTGACCTGGCAGTCCGACCCGGGCCATGCGTTCGCCTCGACGGGGGTCGCGCTGGCCTACCCGGCGTCGAAGGCAGCGCTGAACATGCTCACCGTGCTGTACGCCAAGGCCCTGGCCGCCGACGGGATCGCGGTCAACGCCGTGGCGCCTGGCGCAACTGCCACGGACTTCACCGCCGCGCTGGGCCTGTCGTTGGAGCGCACCGCTGAGCAGGGCGCCGCGATCGCCGTACACCTGGCAACCGTGCCGGACAGCCCGACCGGCGCGTTCCTGCAGGACGACGGTCCGGTCCCGTGGTGAGCCGAAGCCCCATGCCCGGCCGCGACGGGGCTCCGGCGTCCCTCGTGGCGTCATGATCGGATACCCGGATCTGCCGCGAACCAATTGCCTGGCCGCGTGAGAAGACGAAGCCAGTGTGGCGGGAGCGATGGGGTGGCGTGCCCCGGGGCGTCGTAGCGGCGCTGGTCGCCGAGGCGCTCGTTCTTGCCTACGGTGGCGTCGTCCAGGTGAGCCAACTGGCTGGGGCCGGCCGCCGTACCCGTGGGTGGCGGTGTACTTCGTCTCGCTTACCGTGCTGGATCCGTCAGCAGCGTGGCTGCTGCTCGATCGGCGGCGAGCCGGCCTTTATCTCGCTGCCAGCCTGCCTGTGGGCACCACCGCGTCAAGAATGGCGCAGGCGGTGATCTCCTGCTTGGCACCGGGATCCTTGGTGGCCGCATCCCGGGTGCGACCATGGATGCGGAACTGAGGCTGGCCCTCCAGGGGCACGGCCGTCCGGATCTGCCGCTGACCGCGTTGGGTGTGACTGTGTTCAGCCTTTCACGGTGGGTCCGTCGGAGCCGGTTGGGCTGTCCCGGTAACCGAGTTCGGCTGATCCCGTCGCCACCCGGACCTGGTAGCCCCAATGCCTGAGGGCCTGCACCATCTTCCCGGCGCCGGCGGGGTTGGCGGAGTGGACCTGGATGATGCCGATGTCAAACGGGCGTTCCTCGAAAGCGGCGTGCTCCAGAAGCTCGACCACCGGCCAGATCGTGTCGTCCTCGCCGAGGTCGTGGTCAAGCCAGAGCTCGTCAAGCCGTCGGTCGCGATAGCGGTTCAGCAGCGTGATCCCGTCCGCGCTCGTGCGAGCCACGTCGGCTTCGCGGCCATCGACGAACGAGCGCAGGTCGTCGATCAACACGATCCGGCCGGATTCGCTTGTGTTCACGTTGTGATGGTGGCTCACCCGCGCGCCGACGCACACTCATTTGGCCGGGCTGCGGTCGTTAATCAATGAAACGAGTAGCTGCAGACAGTGCTCGACCCATTCCGGGGTCCCGATGCGCCACAAACACGCATTGATCTCTACCGGGTTGATCCGGCCACCGCGTTCGGTCACCCACAGCGCCGGGGCTACGCCGACTTCCCCCACCTGGCCAAGGCGCACGGGGTCGGCGGGTTCGTGGGGACAATCCTGATCCGTATTGCTCGCCACCGCGACAGTAACCGGCGGCGCGCGTGGGCGGCAGGCGGTGACGGTGGCGACGGTCGCGGCGTGTTCGTTCGGCACCTCTTGGCTGATCGCGGCCGTGTTCATCCGGGCGGTCCGGGTCGACCAGGACGAGCACGGTGGTCTCGTCCTGGCGGTGCACGGCGAAACCGCGTAGGACCTGGTGCCGCACGCCGTCGGTGGCTGTCGCACCGCGAGCCACCCCAGCCGGGCCGGGCCGGCATGACCGAGCCGGTGGCGTCCGGCTTGACACTGATTTCACAACGTCATTCGTTCGTGCCAGGCCGTGAAGGTCAGGGGTTCCGCGGGGCACCGGCACGGCAGATTGAGCGGCACCACATCCGCTCTCCCGAAGGATCGAACCGATGCGCCCGATGCTGTTGGCCGTGCCCGCAATTGCCGCCGCCGCCGTGTTCCTCGGCGCGTGCAGCGCGCCCTCCACCGGAACGTCGTCGGCGTCCGCCACGACCACGTCGACCAGCAGCGCTCCGGCCGGTGCAGGTGCGGGCAGCGGCACCACGACCAGCAACTCGAAAACCGGCGACACGAAGAAGACTGGCGGCAAGAAGACCACGGGCACCAGGACGACGACCGCCGCGCCCGTCTGCCGGACCCGCGATCTCACCGCGGTCGTCACCTGGCAGCCGCAAGGCGACACCACCCAGACCCACCGGGGGTTGGTCACCCTCAGCAACAAGAAGAAGAACAGCTGCACCGTCGACGGCTGGGCCGCGATCTCGCTGGTCAACGCCGCCGACGAGGTCGTGCCGGTCAACACCAGCCAGGTGAACCAGCCCGGCAAACCCGTCAAGATCACGTTGAAGCCGGGCGCAAGCGCCTGGGCCGGCATCAAGTGGACCGCCTGCGACAAGAGCGACTCGTCGTGCGGTGCCGGCAACACCCTGCGCTTCAACCTCGAAGCCTCCACCGACGGGGACGTCGCCCAACTGGAGGGCTTCCCCAGGCCGGAGGACAGCAACATCACCATGAAGCGCCTGCAGATCGGCTCACTCCAGCCGAGCAACCAGGGCGTCGTCGCCTGGTAACGGCCGATGCCGGCCTGAAGTACTGCGTTGCCGCCTCGGTGAGGTCCGCGCTTACACCTCAGACCTGGAGCTGCTCACTCGATGCGATCCGCGCTGCTTGCCTGCCATACCACCAGCCGCTCAGTGCGCAGCGCCGCGACTTCGGCGGAAGTGAGATGCAGTCCAGTGGCTTCGAGTCCCCTCTGGCCGGCAATGTATCGATCCCCGCGCGGTGGCGGCCACTCGCCGCCATCCGGAGCGGGCCAGTGGTCTACCTGCCAGTTCGCCGAGGGCCCGGCCGCCGATTGCTACGCCCGGGGCCGGGCCTGCGCGGTCGCGACGGCTGATCGGCCGGGCCGTCGACGGCGCCGGGGCTGGAGAACGACACGGAAGGCGCCGCAGGCCGGGAAGACGCAGGTGGCGGCCACTGCGATGCCGTTATCTGCGCTCCGGTGACGGGTGGCGTGGGCGAGATCTGGTCGAGCAAGCGCTGCGCCACAGAGGCGTCGATCTCGAGGTCAACGCTGATACGAACATCGGCGGCGGTCGCCAGGTCCACGACGTCGTCGCTGGTGAACGCATCAGCTCCGAGAGTGCTCAGCCGCCGCGCGAACTCCTGCATGTCAATCATCCGCAGCCTCATCCTCACGTTGCTATTGATCCACCGTAACCCCGGCCTCGGTCGGCGGTCCCGCCACCACCGCCCGGACTTGCAACCGCCGATAACGATGCCAGCTGCTCGGCGGTCCACACCCTTCGGCGAGCCGATCGCGCACGGGGGCAGGCAGCATCACACATTGGGCGGCCCATGCCGGCCCGCGAAGGCGCGGAGATGCGGAATTGAGCGCCCGACGCCGCCGGTAACGAACGGCAGCAGCCACCGATGAGAGGTGCCGGCCAGGACTGATCTCAGCCGGTCAGCGGTGGCGGTACGTGAGACGCTGAGCCAAACGCGGCCCGCGGGTCTCCCGGGGAGTGAGCGGCGGGCCGGGCGGAGGTGGCTAGGGCAGTTTGGCGGCGATCCGGGCCGGCGGCGATCCGGGCCGGCGGCGGGCGGGGCCGGCGGCGGGCGGGGCCCGGGCTCGGGCCGATCACCGCGACTATCTGGTCGCCTAACGGCACGCCCCGCCAGCTCAGCTCAGTTCAGCTCAGTTCAGTAGGCCCAGCCGATGGGCGACAGCCGCCGCCTCCCCCCTGCTTGTCACGGCCAGCTTCGCGATGATGCGGGAGACGTGCACGCTTGCCGTTTTCGGGGAGATGTACAGCTGCTCCGCGATCCGGCTGTTGCTGTGCCCTTCCGCGACCAGCCGCAGCACCTCACGCTCGCGGTCGGTGAGTATGTCTGCTCCCGCGGGAGCCGGGTGGGTCGCCGAGCGTAGTCCGAGGCGCCGCGCCAGCGTGTCGGCCTGGGTCACGAGGGGTGTGGCGCCCAGGGCTGCCGCTGTTGCGGTTGCCTCCTCGATCGCTTCGGCGGCGGCCGTACGGTTGCCCGCGGCCGCTTCCGCCGTGGCGAGGCCCAGCGCGGCCACGGCGAGTGGGTAGCGCTGGCCGTCGGTGTGCCAGGCCGCCAGTGCCTCGCGCCAGGGTTCGGGGCTGTCGCCGAGGGTGGCGCGCACCTGGGCGGCGTACGCGCGGTCGACGGGGTGGCGCTGGGGCATGATCGCGGCGATCCGGGCCACGCCTTCGCGGACGTCGGGTGCCTCGACCGCCGCGGCCGCTGCCAGGAGGGGCCAGCGGTAACGGGCGCGGTCCGGTTCGGTCGGTTCCGCGATGGCGAGGCGGGCGGCGGCCGTCGCAGCCGCTTCGTCGCCCGAGCACTGGGCTTCGCGGATGCGCAGCTCCAGCAGGGAGAGCCGGTGCTCGCGGTGCAGGTACGGCCGCCCGAGGTACGCCACCGCCCGTTGCACCAGCGGCTGCGCCCCCTCGTGGCCGCGGGCCAGGCGCAGGTGCGCGCGGAGCCGGAGCCAGGGCAGGGCCAGCGTGCCGGGCGGGTCGAGCCGGGCAGCTTCCTCGAGCCGGGCGTCCGCCTCGTCCCAGCGGCCCAGCGCCATCAGCGCCTCCGCGTGGTTGGCCAGCAGGAACACGCCGGTGGTGCGGCTGACCCCGACGCGGTCCGCGTACGGGACTCCCTCGGCGGCGGCCGCCGCGGATTCCTCGTACCGGCCGAGCTCGAACAGGGAGTCCGACACGTTGACGAGCGCACGGGCCAGGTTGGGCAGGTCGCCGGTCTCCCGGGCGCGGGCGGCGGCCTGCTGCATCGACGGCAGCGCTTCCTCCGCGGAGATGCGCCCTCCGCAGACGCGGCCGTACGTGATGGTCGCGGACACCTCGGTGGCGACGTCGCCGGTCTCGGCCGCGGCCGCCATCACCTCGGTGGCGACCTGGGCGGCGAGGTCGTCGTCGACGCCGCCGAACTGGTAGGCGACGTCGGCCATCAGCACCGTGCGCTCCGGGGACGGCGGGGCGGCCAGCAGCAGCCGATACGCCTCCCGGGACTCGGCCGCGCCATCGCTCGTGCCTGCGGTGTAGAGCAGTTTGGCGCGGCGTACCAGCAGGCGGGCGGCCCGCAGCGGCTTCGCTTCCGGGTCGAGATCGGCCAGCGCGGCCTTCGTCAGCTTGAGGGCCCGCTGGTGGTCACCGGCCGCGATGGCCGCGAGCGCGCTCTCCTCGAGCAGGTCGAGGTGGCCGGCGCCGAGCAGCTCCGCGGCGTCGTCGACGACCTCCCACAGCTCGAGGACCCGCTGCAGCAGGCTGGACTGTTCCGCGTACGCATACCGTTCGGCGGCGGCGCTCGCCGCGAGCCGCGCGGCGGTGAGAGCCCGCGGGTAGTCGTGCGCGGCGTGCCAGTGGTGGGCGATCTCCGCGGGCGCGCGGCCCATCGCGACGAGGTGCGGCTCGGCCTCCACCGCCTGCGCGTACCGTGCGTGCAGCCGGGCGTGCTCCCCGGGCAGCAGGTCATCGTGCACGGCCTCCCGCACGAGCGCGTGCCGGAACTCGTACCCGCCGTCGGCGTCGACCACGATCAGCTGGGCCGCGACGACGACACGCAGCGCCGACTCCAGCTCGGCCTCGTCGATGCCCGCGACCCGGCTGAGCAGGTCGTGACCGAACGTCGTGCCGCCGACCGCCGCCACCCGCAGCACCCGCTGCGCCTGCTCCGGCAGCATGTCGACCCGGGTCAGCAGCAGGTCGCGCAGACTGTGCGGGATGTCGCAGCACTGCGGGTCGCCGGCCGCCGCGAACTGCTCGATGAAGAAGGGGTTTCCCTGCGCCCGCTCGTGGATGGTGTCGACCACGGCCGGCTCCGGCTCGGCGCCGAGCAGGTGGGTGAGCATCTCCGCGGTGCCGTCCCGCTCCAGCCGGTCCAGCTCGGTGCGCTGCACGCCACGCACGCGATCGAGCTCGGCCAGGAACGGTCGCAGCGGATGTCCGCGGTGCAGCTCGTCGGTGCGGTACGTGGCCAGCAAAAGCACGTGCGGCAGCCGGGCGGAGCGCACCAGGAAGCCGATCAGGTCCCGGGTGGAACGGTCGGCCCAGTGCAGGTCCTCCAGCACCAGCACGAGCGGCTGCCGCTCCGACACCCGCGCGAACAGCGCCGCGACGAGCTCGAACAGGTAGCCCCGCCGGGTCTCCACGGTGGCCTCGGCCGGCCCCAGCTCGGGCAGGAGGCGGGCGAAGTCGTGCTCCCGCCCCTCGAGGACGGAGGTGCCGTCGGCGTGCACGAGCTCGCGCAGCGCCGCCGCGAAGGGCGCGAAGGGCAGGCCTTCCTCGCCCAGCTCGAGGCACTGCCCGGTGAGCACGCGCGCGCCGTCGGCGAGCGCCGTACGGCAGAACTCCTCCACCAGCCGCGTCTTGCCGACGCCCGCTTCCCCGCCGACCAGGACGGCCGACGGCTCGGCGCTGCGGGTCCGCTTGAGCGCGTCGCGCAACGCGGCGAGGTCGGCCTCCCTGCCGACCAGGACGTCGCTGCTGGCGTGCGCGGTCACGCCGTCGAGCATGCCATGCAACCCCGCTCCCGCGCCGGGCCCGAAAGGTGCGATCACCACCAAACCTCCCCACGAATGCGAAGACGACCGAAGGGCCCGCGATCCCCCGTCGGCTCGCGGACCCGCCCCGGCCGTATCCGGCAGCACCGCCACCCAGCGACGCGGCCGGCCGCCAACACCGCCAGCCAGCGACACCGCCAGAAGGCGGCACGGTCAGCCAGCAACGCCGCCAGCCGGTACAGCTGTCAGCCGGTACAGCTGTCAGCCGGTACAGCTGTCAGCCGGTACAGCTGTCAGCCGGTACAGCTGTCAGCCGGTACAGCTGTCAGCCGGTCAAGCTGTCAGGAAGCGGCCGGGGCGCGCACCGGGCGCGGCCGGTGGGCCGGGCGGCCCCACCAGCCCTGCCGGTGCCGGCCGGCGGAGGCCTCGCGGGCGATGCGGCTTTCGGTCGCCGTCCGGTGCAGCTCGGCGGCGCGCTGGTGGTACTGGTCGAGGTGGAATCCGGGGTCCTGGAACGGGAACATCGGGGTCTCCTTGCTGGTCGTTCTCCGATGTCCTCGACTCTTCGCGGGAAGGCCCCGGCGCCGCATGGGGAAGGTGCCGCATTTCCCGGCCGGGCTGCGCCTTACCTTGAGGGTCCTGGCCACGTAAGGCAGTGCGCCGACCCTTACACTTCCGGGTATGGCAAAGCCCCAGGAGAAGGTGTCGTTCCGTGAGCGCCTGAAGCAGATCGGCCAGGTGTTCACGTTCACGGCACGGCAGGACAAGTGGTTCGTGCCGCTGATCGCCGCCGCGGTGCTGATCCCGCTGGCGCTGACCGTGCTGGCCGTCCTGCTGGGCTGGGGCTGGGTCTGGGTCCCGATCGGCATCATGATGGCGCTGCTGGCCTCGCTGATCGTGCTGAACCTGCGCTCGAACACCGCGATGATGAACGCCGCCGAGGGCCAGCCCGGCGCCGCGGCCTCGATCATGGAGAACATGCGCGGCGACTGGCGCGTACGCCCCGCGGCGAGCTCGACCACGCAGTTCGACATGGTGCACGTGGTGATCGGCCGCCCCGGCGTGATCCTGCTCGGCGAGGGGCAGCCGCAGCGCGTGCGCACTCTCATGGGCCAGGAGAAGCGCCGGCTGTCGAAGGTGATCGGCAACGCCCCGATGTACGACTACGTCATCGGTTCCGAGGAGGGCGAGCTGTCGATCCGCAAGCTGCGCACCACGGTGATGAAGCTGCCCCGCAACCTCACGGGCAAGGACGTCAACGCGCTGGACAAGCGGCTGGGAGCGCTGATGGCCCGCCCGCAGATGCCGAAGGGCGCCATCCCGAAAAACATGCGCCCGGGCGGCAAGGGCATGCGCCAGCAGCGCCCCCGCTGAGCCCGAAGCTACGAAGGATCGCTGAGCCTGAAGCTACGAAGGTTCGTCTTCGGACGAGGAATCCGACGAGGTATCCGACGACCAATCGTCGGAGGAGGAGTCGAGTAGCTCGCTGAGCACCGCGGCCGCATCCCGGTTCCCCAGAGCGGCCAGCCGGCGCAGCTCGTCCAGGTCGCCCATCTCGCTCGCGAGCTCCACCAGCTGGTCCGCCGCGTCCGCACTCCCGGCCTCGGCCAGGCGGCGCAGCTCCGCCAGGTCGCCGCGCTCACCGGCCAGCTCCACGAGCTGGCCGGTGGCGTCGTTGTCGCCCGCCGCGGCCCGGTCCCGCAGCGTCTGCAGATCGTCATCGCTCATGGTGGAGCAATCTAGCCCTCGCGCGAGAAGCAAGCGATCATCAGGCCCGCGCTCCCCCGTCGACCCGCAGGACCGTCCCGGTGACGAACGAGGAGCGGTCGCTGAGCAACCACGCCGCCGCCTGCGCGATCTCCTCCGGCTCCGCCGACCGCCGCAGCGGCGTCGCCGCTTCCAGCCGCTGCACCAGCCCCGGCGACGCCGCCTCCCAGGTCCTGATCATTTCCGTACGCGTATTGCCCGGCGCGATCGCGTTGACCCGGATCCCCTCCGGCCCGTACGTGATGGCGGCCGACTCCGTGAGGCTGTTGACGGCTCGTTTCATGGCCCCGTACGCGGGCAGCTCGGGGTTGCCCATCAGGCTGCCCACACTGGAGTTGTTGACGATCGCGCCGCGCCCGGCGGTGGCCCGGATGGCGGCGACCTCGGCGATCATGGACAGCCACGGCCCGCGCAGGTTCACGGCGTAGAGCTGATCGAACGCGGTCTCCCCGAGGTGGTCCATGGGGCCGGGCGGCTGGATGGCGGCACCGTTGTTGAATGCCACGTCCAGGCGTCCGTACAGGTCGACGGCGCGGTCGACGGCGGCGCGGATGTCTGCGGAGTCCGCCAGGTCGCAGACCACGTACTCGGCGGTTCCGCCCGCCTTCCGGATCTCGTCGGTGACCGTACGCAATTCCGTTTCCGTCCTTGCCGCCAGCAGCACCCGGGCGCCTTCGCGGGCGAAGAGCCGGGCCGCGGCGGCACCGATTCCGCGGCCGGCGCCGGTGATGAAGGCGACCTTGTCGTCGAGCAGTCCTCGTGTCGTCGTGGAGTTCATGATTCGAGCCTGCGTCCGGCACTGCGCCTCAGCCAGGCACCGGTAATACCTGGTTAGCCGGGAAGCCCCTTGGAAACACTGGGGGCGTGGACAGACAAGAGCTGGCGGACTTCCTGCGCAGCCGGCGCGAGCGGATCACCCCCGCGGACGTGGGCCTGCCCGCCGGGGCACGCCGCCGCACCCCGGGGCTGCGCCGCGAGGAGGCGGCGCAGCTGGCGTACATCTCGACCGAGTACTACACGCGGCTGGAGCAGGGCCGCGCGCCACGGCCGTCGCGGGAGGTGCTGGCCGGGCTGGCCCGCGCGCTGCGACTGTCCGACGCCGAACGGGATCACCTTCACCATCTCGCCGGTGCGCCGCCGGGTCCGCGCCCCGGACCCTCGCGTGAGGTCCGCCACAGCATCCTCGACCTGCTGCAGCGGCTTCCGCAGGCGGCGGCGATCGTGGTGTCCGCGACGTACGAGGTCATCGCCTGGAACGAGCTCGCCGCGGCGCTGATGGAGGACTTCTCCGCCGTTTCGCGCCGCGAGCGCAACCTCGTCCGCCGGGTCTTCCTCGGACCGCACCGGGACGGCCGGCGGCTGTACGGCGTCTCCGATGCGGACACGTTCGCCCGCCACTCGGCCCGGCGGCTGCGTGCCACGGCGGCCCGTTACCCCGGCGACCCCGAGGTGACCGGGCTCGTCGACGAGTTGCTGGCCGGCAGCGCCGAGTTCGCCCGGCTGTGGGCCTCCCACGACGTGTCCGACGAGCCGACCCTGTGCAAGACGTTCCAGCACCCGCTGGTCGGGCCGGTCACCGTCAACTGCGACGTGCTCGACATCGCCGACCGGGACCAGCGGGTCGTCATCTACACCGCGACGCCCGGGTCGCCGTCCGAGGAGGCGCTGCGGCTGCTCGCCGTCGTAGGCACGCAGCGCATGGACGTCACCGGCTGACGACGGGCGCGCCGGCCCGCTGCACCCGCTCGACGATCTCCGGGCGGAGCAGCGCGGCCGGCGAGTCGACCAGGCCCGTGACCCGGATGAACGCCTTGGCCAGTTCCTCGTCGTCGGCCGCGGCCAGCTGCAGCCGGCCGACGTATTCGCCGGTCAGCGGTGATTCCGGCAGCGCCGGACCGGTCACGCCGGGCAGCGCGAGGTCGGCGCCGACGGCGAGACGCCACGGCGCCTCCAGATGCCGGGACACGGCCGTGAAATAGCGGTGCGGGTCCGGCTCGCCGTCGTGCTCCAGCTCCTTGCTGAGGGCGTACGCGTTCATCGCGGCGATGCTCATGCCCTGGCCGTACACCGGGTTGAAACCGCAGACCGCGTCGCCCGCGACCAGCAGACCGGCGGGGAACGCGGCGAGGTTCTCGTAGCGGTACCGGACGTAGCTCGGATACCGGAACGGAATGGGCCGGCTCAACGGTTTCGCCGTGCTGACCACCTCGTACGTGTCGGGCATGGCGAGCGTGCGGGCGTAGCCGGGCATCCCGTCGAGGGTTTCCGGCGGGCGCTCGCCGAGCACGCCGGCGAGCGTGACCAGCACCTGCCCGCCTTCGAGGCGCTGCATGACGGAGCTGCGGCGCTGCCCCGGGAACCGCGCGGTGATCACGAAGACGTCGTCGCCGAACACCCCGGGCGGTTCGTCGTACACGCACGAGGTGTAGGCCAGGTTGATGGAGACCCGGTCGGCCGGCGGCGGCTCGAACCCCAGCTCAGCCAGCCACCGCGGCGTGCGCGTTCCCCTTCCGGTCGCGTCGACGACCAGGTCGGCTTTCACCGTACGCGGCTGAGCACCGCTGATCGCCGCCCCGATGATCCGCCCGCCGTCCGCCGAGGCGCACAGCCCGGTGATGTCGTGGCCGTCGAGCACCGTGACGTTCGGCAGCTCGCGTACCCGTCTGCGGATCTCGCCCTCGATGAGCGGCCGGCTCGCCGCCAGGGCGGGCAACCCGGCGTGGGCCTGCCGGAGCAGCCGGCCGTTGAGATACCAGCGGCAGTTGCCGAGGATGTCGGCGGCCATCCCTCCGCCACGCTCGATGTCGGCGGTCAGGCCGGGCAGCAGCTCCTCCATGATCTGCAGGCCCTGCGGCAGCAGGCCGTGGGCGTGCCGGCCGTGCGGCACACCGCGGCGGTGCTCCGCGCCGGACGGCAGCCGGTCACGCTCGACGATCGTCACGGTGGCGTACCGGTCGGCGAGCACCCGGGCGGCCAGCAGGCCGGCGATGCTGCCACCGAGCACGAGCGCGTGGTTCCGGTTCGACGTAGGCATCGCCCGAGTATCGAAGCCGGCCGGGGCCGGGGCTGTGCAGAACTACACAGCCCGGGCGACCGGTATGCGACACGATCGTCAGCTCGCGTCCGTGAAGAGCGCGGCGTACCGGCTCAGGTAGAGCGGCCAGCCCTCGTCGTTCGCGACGGCGTCGCCGATCGACTGCCATCCGGGGCCGTGCCGGTCGAGGTGGCGGTGCTCGAGCTCGACCCGGGTACGGTCCGGCGTCTCGGCGATGAACCGTACCTCGACCTCGCTGGTCAGGGCCGGGTCGCTCTCGACCTGCCACTGCGGGTTGATGTCCCAGGTGAACACGACCCGGTCCGGCGGCTCGTACGCCAGCACCCGCGCCCACCGGCACTCGGTGCCGTCGACGGCCCGGTCGTAGATGTGGCCGCCGACCCGCCGCTCGAACACCGTCTCGGCGATCGGCGCTCGCATGATGTTGTGCTCGGGCGGCTTGACGTCACCGAAGCGCTCGGTGAACACGGTGAAGGCCCGGTCGATCGGTGCCTGCACGACGATCTGCCGGTGCACCACGGGCGTTGCCGTCTCGGTCATGGTCTCTCCATAAGGTTGTTGATCGTCTGGGGTGATGCCCTGGATGCCCGGGGACGGTGGGGTGTGGCTGATGGTTTCTTGTCGTTGGGTGGTTTCCGAGGAGTGGCCGCCCTGCCGTTGCCGATGGCCTGG
>NZ_JADMLH010000022.1:0-8540 GCF_016464385.1 Nucisporomicrobium flavum
CCCGCCCGTCGTCTATCAACCCGGTTACGCGCTGCAGGGACCAACCCCATTACGACTATGCAGGGACCGACGACGGACGAGGCACCCGGCCAACCGCTTGACCAGAACGTCTTACGCTGATGAGAGTTCGTCAAGAATCGCGGGGCACGGTGAACCACACCGTCGAGCCGGTGACGCCGGCCTCGCCGCCGTGCGCGTGCACGACGTCCGCGACGATCGCCAGGCCCAGCCCGGCGCCGCCGGTCACCGAGCGCGCGGGGTCCGCCCGCCAGAAACGCTCGAAGGCGTGCGCCGCGGCGTGCTCGTCCATTCCCGGCCCGTCGTCGGTCACCTCGACCCGCACGACGGACTCCCCCGGCACGACCCGCACCAGGGCCGCCGTGCCGGGCGGGGTGTGCGCGCGCACGTTGGCGAGCAGGTTCGCCAGCACCTGCCGCAGCGCGGCGACGTCGCCGGTGACCCGGCACTCCGCGGGGGCGTCGACCGTGAGCGGGCGTTCCGGTTCGACCGCCAGCGCGTCCGCCACCGCGTCGTGGACCAGCGCGGTCAGGTCGGCCGGTTCGCGGACCGGCGGCGGCGAGGCGTCCAGCCGGGCCAGGTAGAGCAGCGAGGTCACCATCGCGCCCATCCGGCCGGCCTCGTCCTCCAGGCGGCGCAGCACGTCCGGCCGCTCCCGGACATCGACCACCCCGGTACGGATCAGCTGCAGATAGCCCTTGATCGACGTGACCGGGGTGCGCAGCTCGTGCGAGGCGTCCGCCACGAAGTCGCGCATGCGCCGCTCGGACCGTTCCCGGGCGGCCATGGCGGCCTGGATCCGGGCGAGCATCCCGTTGATCGCCAGGGTGAGCCGGCCGACCTCCGTACGCGCACCGCCCGGCGGGTCCGGTACCCGCCGGTCGAGCTGCCCGTCGGCGAGGTCCGACGCGGCCGCCGCGATGCCGTTCAGCGGGCGCAGCCGCCGGGCCACCAGCCAGCGCGCGGCCGCCGTCAACAGCACCAGCACGACGATCGACGTGGCCACGGCGACGAGCAGCAGCCGGCGGACGGTGTCGCGCAGCGGTTGCAGCGGCAGTGCCACGAGCACGGTGACGTCCGCGTCATGCACCACCACGGCCCGGTAACCGTGGACGTTCTGCGGCCCCGGCCGGTCCAGCGCCGCCTGCTCCAGCAACGGGCGGGCCGGCAGCGGGGTGCCCGCCACCACCCGGACCGGGGCGTCGTCCCCGCGCCGGAGCTCGATGACGTACTCGGTGACCGAGACGACCTCGCGGAACGTCTCCTGACGCTGTGCCGGGTCGACGGAGAGCAGCGCCGTGCGGGTCTGCGCCAGCCGCGCGGCCGCGGCGAGCTGCTCGTCGGTGCGTTCCAGCAGGTACGCCCGCATCGCCAGCACCGCAGTCGCGCAGACGATCAGCAGCGCGGCCGCGGTCAGCCCGGCCGTCGTCAGCAGCAGCGACCGGCGCAGGGTCACGGCTGCCCGGCCCGCAGCGCGTACCCGAAGCCGCGGTGGGTGACGATCAGCGAGGGTCCGTGCCGATCGAGCTTGCGGCGTACGTAGCCGACGTAGGTGTCGACGACGTTGGAGTCGAGGTCGTACTCCCACACGGCCCGCAGCAGTTCCGCGCGAGACAGCACCCGGCCGGGATTCTGCAGGAAGTAGCGGAGCAGCTTGAGCTCGGTCGGCGACAGCTGCACCGCGGCGCCGGCCCGCCGTACGGTCAGCGTGTCCTGGTCGAGCTCCACGTCGGCGTACCGCAGCACGGGGTCCGGCGCCGCCGCGGCCCGGGTCCGGCGCAGGACGGCGCGCAGGCGGGCGAGCAGCACCTCGACGTCGAACGGCTTCGTGATCCAGTCGTCCCCGCCGTACGCGAGCCCCGTGATCAGGTCCTGGCGCGCGTCGCGGGCCGTGAGGAAGACGACGCCGGCGTCGCAGCCGCCGGCCCGCAGCCGCCGGCACACCTCGCGGCCGTCACCGTCGGGCAGCATGACGTCGAGCAGCACCAGGTCGGGACGGTGCTCGGCGGCCAGGGCCAGGGCCGCGGCCCCGGTGCCGGCGGTGTCCACCACGAACCCGTGGAAGGACAGCACCGTCTCCAGCAGGTCGACGATGTTCGGCTGGTCGTCGACGACGAGGATGCGCGCGGTCATGGCATCCCCATCAGATCACGCCCCGATGAGAGCGGGATGAGAGTCGTGACCCGGCTCAGCCCTTGACCGCTCCGGTGAGGCCGCCGACGATCCGGCGTTCGAAGAGGCTGAAGAACACCAGCGCCGGGATCATCGACAGCGACGTGAACGCCAGCACCTTCGCCGTGTCGACCGAGTACTGCGACGAGAAGGCCTGCACGCCCAGCGGCAGCGTGAAGCTGTCCTGATCGTTGAGGATGAACAGCGGCAGCAGGTAGCTGTTCCAGCTGCCGATGAACGCGAGGATGCCGGTGGTGATCAGGCCGGGCACCGACAGCGGCAGCACCATCCGCCAGAAGAAGCCGAGCCGGCTGCAGCGGTCGATGGCCGCGGCCTCCTCGATCTCCTTCGGGATGGCCCGCAGGAACGGGACCAGGATGATGATCGTCGTCGGGAGGGCGAAGGCGATCTGCGGCAGGATCACCCCGGGCAGCGTGTTCACCAGCCCGAGGTTCTTCACCAGGATGTAGAGCGGCGTGATGGCGACCGTCACCGGGAACATGAGGCCCGAGGCGAACAGCGCGTACATCGCCCCCCGGCCGCGGAACTTGTAGCGGGCCAGCACGTAGCTCGCCATGACGCCCAGCGTGACGACCGCGACGGTGGTGATCAGGGCGACGATGGTGGAGTTGCCGACCTGGCGCCAGAACGTGTCGCTCGTCAGCACGTCGGTGTAGTTGGCGCCCACCCACGGGTGCGGCAGGCCCGCGGGGTCGGTGATGATCTGCGAGTTGGTCCGGAAGCCGCCCAGGATGATGTAGATGACGGGCCCGAGCATGACGCCGATCAGCAGGAGCGCGGCGGCGTAGACGGCCGGGTTGCCCCAGCGGGTGTCGTTCCTGGCCACGGCTACTGCCCTCCGGTGAGCGCGCCCTCGGTGTCCCGGCGCAGGACGAACCGCTGGTACACGAGCGCGATGATCAGTGAGATGAAGAAGATCACGACGGCCACCGCGTTGCCGTAGCCGTAGTTCGCCGCGTTGCGCCCCTCGACGACCATGTACGTGGCCATCGTGGAGGTGCCCGCGGTCGACGCGACGTACTGGCCCCAGATGATGTAGACCAGGTCGAACAGCTGCAGCGCGCCGATGATCGACAGGAACGCCCAGATCCGGATGGTCGGCCCGAGCAGCGGCAGCGTGATCCGCCTCTGGGTCTGCCAGTACGAGGCCCCGTCGACGGCCGCCGCCTCGGACAGCTCCTCGGGGATGTTCTGCATGCCGGCCAGGAAGAGGATCACCGCGAAGCCGACGTACTTCCAGGTGAGGATGAACATCAGCGTCCAGATGGCGAGGCTGCGGTTGGCCAGCCAGTCCTGGGCCAGGCCGTCGAGGCCGGTGGACCGCAGGACGTCGTTGACCGCGCCGCCGGCCTGCAGCATGAGCGCCCAGGCGGTGCCGACGATGACCTCGGCGATCACGTACGGCACGAAGATGAGCACCCGGATCAGCGACTGGCCGCGTACCTTCCGGTTGAGCAGAAGCGCGAGGCAGATGGCGATCGGGCCCTGCAGGATCAGCGACAGCACCACGATCTGACCGTTGTGCCACAGCGCCTGGTGGAACGAGCT
This sequence comes from Nucisporomicrobium flavum, assembly GCF_016464385.1. Lineage (GTDB taxonomy): Bacteria > Actinomycetota > Actinomycetes > Mycobacteriales > Micromonosporaceae > Actinoplanes > Actinoplanes flavus_A. The sequence continues at coordinate 3,760 of NZ_JADMLH010000022.1, forward strand.
GTCCGTCAGGATGGTGCGGTAGTTGTCGAGGCCGACGAAGTTGGTCGGCTTCCCGTAGCCCTTCCACTTGTAGAAGCCGTAGTACGCGGCCATCACCACCGGGAAGATCACGAAGCCGACGAACATCAGGAGCGCGGGGCCGGACAGCGCCGCGATCTCCAGCCGCTGGGCCCAGCCGATTCCACGCCGGCGGGGACGCAGCGGAGGCGGCGTCTGACCGCCACCTCCGCTGCGTACGCGCTTGCCGGACGCGTCCTCGGTGACCGTGGTGCTCTTGCCACCGACGTTGCTGCTCATGGCTCGGCTACCCCTCAGCCCTTCTTGGCTGCGTCGTTCACGGCCTTGATGATCCCGGCGACGTCACCCTTGCCGGCGAGCAGGTTCACGACGCCGACGTTGAGGGCGTTGCCGACGTTCTGGCCGTACACCGTGTCGAGCCATTGCGAGACGTACGGCGCCTTGTTGTAGGCGTCGAGGACGGCCTTGAGGTAGTCCTCGGTGACCGCGCTCTGCGCCTGCTTGCTGACGGGGATCGCGTTGAAGGCCTTGTAGTACCCGACCTGCGCGTCCTTGGTGAGGATGTAGTTGAGGAAGTCGGCGCACTCCTTCGGCGCCTCGGCCGAGCAGGAGTAGCCGTCCGCGCCGCCCATGATCGCGGCCGGGTCGCCCTGGCCGCCGGGGACCGAGGGGAACGGGAAGTAGCCGAGGTCGGGCAGCGGCTTCGTGTCCTTGGTCAGCGAGGCGATGACGCCCGGGTCCCAGGCGCCCATCAGTTCCATGCTCGCCTTGTGGTTGGCCACCAGGCCCGCCGAGCTGCCCGCGCCCTGCTGGGCGGAGGTGGTCAGGAAGCCCTCGGTGAACGGCTTCGTGGCGGCGAAGGCCTTGAGGTCCTCGCCGGCCTTGGTCCAGCACGGGTCGGTGAAGGTCTTGTCCTTGGCGGCGGCGTCGAGCGTGGCCTTGCTGCACGCCCGCAGCGCGAAGAAGTAGTACCAGTGGGCGGCCGGCCAGGCGTCCTTGCCGCCGAGCGCGATCGGCTTGCCCTTCGCCTTGAGCTTGGTGACGGCCTGGTTCAGGTCGTCCAGCGTGGCCGGTGGCGTGGTGACGCCGGCCTCCTGGAAGAGGTCCTTGCTGTACCAGAAGCCGCCGGGCAGGATCGCGACCGGTACGGCGTACGTCTTGCCGTCCACCTGCCCGGTCTGCAGCGCGGCGTCACCCACCGCCTGCTTGGTCTCGGTGGTGATGTCGTTGGTGACGTCCTTGAGCTGGCCCGCCTCGACCATGGCGGCCATCTTCCCGCCGCCGCGCTGCAGGAAGATGTCGGGCGCCGAGCCGGAGTTCAGCGCGGTCTGCAGCTTGCCGTCCAGGTCCTCGTTCTGGACCTGCTGAACCTTGATCTTGACCTTGGGGTTGGCGGTCTGGAAATCGGCGACCGTCTTGTCCCAGAACGCCTTACCGGGCCCGGTCGTGGCGTTGTGCCAGAACGACATCGTGACGGTGCCCCCGGAATCGGAGCCGCCGTCGTCGCCGCTGCACGCCGACAGGCCCATGGCGCCCAACGCCACCACGGCCGTCAATGCGAGGGTCCTGATAGGTGCCATGGAGCCCACCTCTCGATACCGGAAGTTTCGGAATAGTTCCGAAAGATGGCGCTCAAACTATGGAGAGTTTGAATCACCTGTCAAGGCATTCGTCGTGATCATTGGTAACACGTACGTAACGCTCGGCTGGCCTATAGTGACCGCGGGCGTGTTTCCCCTTTCGTAAGTTTCTAGAAACTTTAGGAGTACGCATTGACGACAGTCGAGCTCGGCCACCGTTTCGGTACCGCGCTGCTGAGGTTGCTCGACGGCGAGGGGCAGCCGCTCGCCCACCGCGACGTGGTCGTCGAACAGCGCACGCACGCCTTCTCGTTCGGCAACATCGGCTTCGACCTCGTCGCCGTGGCGAACGGCCGAACCGAGTCAGCCGGGCTCGCCGACCTGTGGTTCGGCGTCTTCAACACGGCGACGCTGCCGTTCTACTGGGGCCAGTTCGAGCCCGAGCCCGGCCGCCCCGACACGGCGCGGCTGCGCCGGGCCGCGGAATGGTTCACCGGCCACGGTTGCCAGGTCAAGGGCCACCCGCTGCTGTGGCACACGCTGGCACCCGACTGGCTGCGCGAGCTGCCCACGGACGAGGTCGAGACCCGGGTACGCGCCCGCATCCGGCGTGAGGTCGCCGGACTCGCCGACGTCGTGCCCATGTGGGACGCCATCAACGAAGCCGTGATCATGCCGGTGTTCCGCAACGAGCCGCACCGCAACGCGATCACCCAGCTGGCCTGGGACCGCGGCCGGATCGCCACCGTACGGCTGGCCTTCGAGGAGGCCCGCGCGGCGAATCCCGCGGCGACCCTGGTCCTCAACGACTTCGACATGTCCTCGGCGTACGAATGTCTGATCGAGGGTGTGCTCGAGGCCGGCATCCGCGTCGACGCCCTCGGCCTGCAGAGCCATATGCACCAGGGCTATTGGGGCGAGGAGCGGACGCTCGCCGTTCTGGACCGGTTCTCCCGTTTCGGGCTGCCGATCCACATGACGGAGACGACGCTGCTGTCGGGCCATCTGATGCCCCCGGAGATCGAGGACCTGAACGATTACCAGATCCCGTCGTGGCCCTCCACGCCGGAAGGCGAGGAACGGCAGGCCGACGAGATCGTGCGGCATTACCGCACGCTGCTGTCGCATCCCGCGGTCCAGGCGATCACCTATTGGGGGTTGTCGGACGAGGGGTCCTGGCTCGGCGCCCCCTGCGGCCTGGTGCGCACCGACGGCACACCGAAGCCCGCGTACGACGCGCTGCGGGAGCTGGTGAAGGAGCAGTGGTGGCTCGCTCCCACGAACCTCCGCACGGACGACGCCGGGCGCGTCGAGGTACGCGGCTTCCTCGGTGACTACGGCGTGCACTGCGCCGGGCGTACGGCGTCCTTCACCCTTGCCGCGCCCGGCGAGGCACAGACCACTCTGAGGCTCGACGGTCAGTCGGCGCGATAGACGGCCCGGTCGAAGTCGGCGAACCCGCCCTCGGCGCCCAGGTCCTGCACCCAGAGCCCGACGAAGGCACCGGTGAAGCCCCAGGCCTCCGGTTCGCCGGGGACCATCGTGACGGCGTACTCGTCGGACAGGGTCGTGGCGTCGAACGTCCCGCCGACCTGCTGCCAGGCCGTGTCCGAACCCGGGTCCGGGGTGTAGGCGAAGGTCAGCGCCGGGCCGTCGAACCGGATGCGCAGGCCCAGCCGCCGGACGTCGCCGAGCGCGACGCGCGTGCCCTGCGCCACGGTGACACGGCCGCTGTCGCAGCACAGCACGTCGAGGACCGCGGCGCCGTCGTCGTCCGCGGTCACGTGCAGGTAGTACCAGTTGCGGCAGTTGTAGTAGGCGGTGACCCCGGCCAGCTGGTTGTAGGTGGCGGGCTCGACCTCGCACGTCGCCTCGAAGGTGCAGTGCGGGGCCGTCACCCGGCGCGCCACGAGGCTCGGCCGGTGCCGGGCCATCGGCGACTGACCGCCGTGGATCCGCAGGTGCGACGGGCGGGCGGACAGGTCGATCCAGTCGGGCGTGGCCGGGCGGCGCAGCGTCGACCAGTTCACGCCGAGCACGGGGGCGTCGAAGTCGTCGTCCTCGTACTGCTCCGAGGAGAGCGCGCGGGTCGTCGCCGGGGCGCCGGTGGGCGCGGGGACCTGCACGGCCGGCACGCCGTCGGCGATGCAGGGCCAGCCACCGGCCGGCCACTCCACCCGCTGCAGGGCGGTCTCCCGGCCGAGCACGCAGCGGCCCGACGGCGCGTACGGCCGGGCGACGAGGTGCGCCAGGTACCACTCGCCGGAGGGCGTCTGCACCAGGCTGCCGTGGCCGGCCTTCTGCAGCTCCAGGTCGGGGCGGCCGGCCGAGGTCAGCAGCGGGCCGGCCGGATCCACCTCGTACGGTCCGAGCAGGTCCTTCGACCGGGCGACGGTGACCTGGTGCGTCAGGCTCGTGCCGCCCTCCGCCGTGACGAGGTAGTACCAGCCGTCCTTGCGGTAGATGTTCGGGGCCTCGGTCAGTCCGGCCTCGGTGCCCTCGAAGATGAGGTGGTCCGGGCCGACCAGGCGGCGCTCGTGGCGGTCGTACTGCTGGAGCGAGATGCCCGCGAACCGGTTGCGGCCGGGCCGCCAGTCGGCGCGCATCGACAGCATCCAGGTCGTGCCGTCCTCGTCGTGGAACAGCGACGCGTCGAAGCCACGCCCGTGCAGGACCACCGGATCCGACCACGGTCCGTCGATGCTGGGCGCGGTGACCAGGTAGTTCTGCGGATCCCAGTAGCCGGCCGCGAACGTGGCGACGTTGGTGTAGAGCAGATGGAACAGCCCGTCGGCGTACGACAGGCAGGGCGCCCAGATCCCGCAGGAGTCGGCGGTGCCGGCGAGGTCGAGCAGCCGGCGCTCGGTGAGCACGCCACCGAGCGGCTGCCACGTGACGAGATCGGTCGAATGGTGCACCCGTACGCCCGGGTACCACTCGAACGTCGACGTGGCGATGTAGTAGTCGGCACCGACCCGCACTATCGAGGGGTCCGGATGAAATCCCGGCAGCACCGGGTTCCGGATGATCCGGTCACCGGTCCCGCCCGCACCGGCGGTGGACACCGCGGGCTTGGCGATCGTCATGAAGGTCCTTCTGCTGATGGTGGCGGGGGGGGGGGGGGGGGCCGCCCCCCCCCCCCCGGGGGGGTAGGGGGGTGGGTGGGGGGGGGACCGGGGGGGG
>NZ_JADMLH010000022.1:8550-21765 GCF_016464385.1 Nucisporomicrobium flavum
CGCGGCGGCCAGGGGCCGCCGCGCCACGACTACGGTTCTGTTCGGGTTGTGGTTCGCCGAAGGGCCGGGGTCAGCCGGCGCGGCAGGTGACCGTCGGCCAGGTCCAGTTGCCGTTGGCCATGATGGTCACGCCGAAGTTGTTGCCACTGCCGTTCGGCCGGGCGGTGACCGTCCCGCTCGTGCCGCTGACCGAGGCGTTCCAGCTGTTCTGCAGGCTCTGGCCGCCGTTCAGGTTGAGCTGGACGGTCCAGCTGTTGGTGCCGCTGACGGCGACGTTGAGGTTGAACCGGTCACCGAACTGCTGACCGGCCGACAGGACCGCGGTGCAGTTGCCGGTGCCGCCCGTGGGCGGCGTGGTGGTCGGGCCGGTGGGCGGCGGCGTGCTGCCCTCGCTGACGGTGATGTCCGAGCTGCCCTGGCTCTGGTAACCCTCGGTCGCCATGATCTGGTACGCCCAGCTGTTGCCCAGGTTCAGGCCGGCCCGCGCCCACGCGTCGAAGTGGTTGGCGGTGGTGATGGTGCCGCTGCTGCGCTTCTGCTGGCGGACGCTCCAGTACTGGTAGAACGTCTGGGTGCCGTCGATCGAGGGCTGGTTGACGCGCTGGGTGCGCAGGATGTCGTACGTGCCACCGTCCGTGGTGACCGTACCCAGCCGCTGGGCGCCCGTGCTCGGGTTGTAGCTGCCGAAGTTCTCGACGATGTAGTACTCGATGAGCGGGTTACGCGTCCATCCGTACAGGGCGAGGTAGCTGTTGTTGTTGCCCGGGTTGTAGTTGCCCGAGTACGTGACCGTCCGGCGGGAGCCCGTGGCCCAGCCCTTGCCGCCGACCCAGTTGTTGGTGCTGCGGTCCCAGCTGCTGCTGTAGCGGCCGTTCTCGCGCAAGGTCATGCTGGCGTTGCCGCTGTCCTTCCAGAACGAGAAGTAGTACCCGTTGTGGGTACCGGTGGTGCTCGAGCTGACGGTCCGGTCGGACTCGGCGTGCGCGACGCCGGCGATCGTCAGTCCGGAAACCGTCAACGCCACGCTGCACGCGGCGGCGACGAGCAACCGGATGCGGCCGCGGCGGCGGCGTTTCGGGTGGTCCAGTTCTGCGGTCATGCGAGTGCCTCCTCATGAAGGGCCGCGGGGGGACAGCCCCCACGGGCACGACGAATACCGCCGTCGGGCGGGCGCTGTGCCTCGTGGCGGGGATGACGACATTCAAGTCCGTCACTGCGGATCGTGGCCCGCCGCGCGCCGCCTTGTCAATTACTTTCGGAAATGTTCCGGAAACGAAGATCTTGATCTTCGCGCGCCAGACAGGCGATAAGGGCAGCTCAGGACCCATATCCATGCGAGGTCGACTGACGCCCTCATCGCGGCCTTGTAACGCCGAGGTATCGGTGGATCACGACGGCCTGAAACTTCCGAAATCGGCGGCCACCTGCCGTCATCTGCCGGCAAGCGCGCGGCCACGCGCGTCGGGCAGCCTCCGGGCATGCCCGTACCGCAGGAATTGCCGGGTCTTTCTCCGGACCCGGCTGCGCGGGAACGACCAGGAACGCTGAGCCGGCCTCGCTAGCGGAACTGCCCGCCGTGGGGGCCGGGGTAGCCGCTGTCCGGCCGTACGGGCGGCAGCAGCGCGGTCGGGGCGTCGGCCATGCCGGCGGGGCCCGGGCCGACCGGCGGCAGCAGTTGGGTCGCCGCAGGAGGCACCTGGGCCGGCGCCAGTGGGTCCGGATCGTCCGGGCGGGCCCGGCGGCGGATCAGCAGGAGCACCAGCGCGCCCAGGCCCGCGGCGATCAGCAGGCCACCGAGGAGGGTGAGCAGCAGCGTCCCGCCGCCGTCTCCCGCGGTGTCGGCGGCGGCCGGCGGGGATGTCTCGGCGGCGGTGTCGTCCGCGACCGGCGGTTCCGCCACCGCAAGGGGGCTTGCCGTGGTGGTCGTCGGGGTCGGCGAGGGCTTGGCCACCGCGGCCAGGACCACGCGGACGGTGGCGGCGTCGCCCGCGGCCGCCTGCACGGTGGCGCGGGCGGTGCGGTAGCCGTCCTTGCCGGCGACGATGGTGATGCGGCCCGGGGCGATCGGCCGGCCACCGCTGGATTTGATCGAGAACTTGCCGCCCTTGCCGCTGGTCGTACGGTATTCGTGCCCGGCGCTGTCGCGTACGGTCAGAGCCGCTCCGGTGATCGCCGTGCCGCCGGTGTCGCGGACGCGGCCGGAGACCCGGCTCACCGTGGCCGGTTTCCGCTCCGCGCCGCTGACGAGGATCATCTTGTGGTCGAAGGCGGTCTGGGTGCCGACCCGGACGGAGACCGCGAGGTTCAGGCCGGTCTCCTCGCCCGGGTTCACCTGCGGCGCGACGAGCGTGGCGTCGAAGCTCTGGCTCCGGCCGGGCCCCATGCTCTGCACCGCGGAGCATCCGGCGGTGCAGCGGAGCCCGCCGGACACCGCCACGAAGACCCGTTCGATGCGGCGGGCGTTGTTGGTGGCGCGGAACCGTACGCGCACCGACTCGCCCGACTGCACCCGGTCCGAGGACACGCTCTCGATGCGGATCGCCGGCGGCGCGGCCGCCACGGGTGCGGCCGACACCGCGAGGGCCGTTGCGGCCAGCGCGGTCAACGCTGCGGCCCGGGCCCAGCGGGCACGTACGCGCGTCGTCACGTCCCATCACCTTCTTCAACGGCAAGCGACTCCGGTCGATGACGCCGTCGTCACTATGCCCGGTCGCGGGCCCGATGCGCGACCCGGGGCTGCTCAGAGCAGCTCGGTGCGGTACGCCGGAGCGAGCTCGGCGGCCCGGCGGCGCCGGTCGGCGATCTCGTCCTCGGTGAGGTCCGGAGGCGGCGCGTCGTTGCTCGCCACCCGGTCGCCGACGCGCAGGAAGTACTCCTCCTGACCGGCGGGGGTGCACATGCAGAGCATCCGGGCCGGCGCGCCGGAGGCGTTGCGGAAGTTGTGCGGGGCGTTGGCAGGAATGTTGACGGTGGAGCCGGCGGCGACGAGGTGCCGGCGGCCGCGGAAGGTGAACTCGATCTCGCCTTCGAGGACGGTGAACATCTCCTCGAAGTCGTGCCGGTGCGGAGGCGGGCCGCCACCGTCCGGCACGCGCATGTCGATGAGGCAGTACCGCCCGTTCGTCTGCTCACCGGTGATCACCACGGCGTAGGTGTCACCGGCCAGCGAGATGCGGGCCGTACCGGGGTCGTCCGGGCTCGCGACGGTCAGCGAGCGTGCCGGGTCGTCGTCGGGAATGGTCGTCATGGTTGTCCGGTTCCCGGCTGGCGTGAGCGTTAAACGGACGAATTCGTCCGCCTAGCGGCGGCGGGCGGCGTCGAGGAAGAGCTCGATCTGGCGGCCCGCGACGGCCGGCCAGTCGTCCACCGCGGGCATCGGTACGGCGATCAGCGACCCGAACATGATCACGTCCCGGGCGGTCAGGTCGACTCGCAGCGTCCCGTCGTCCCGGCCGCGTTCGACCATCTGCCCGGCGCGCTGCCACACCTGCCGGTTGAGGTCCGCGTACTCCGGGTTCTGCGACCGTGGGGCCCCGTGATGCGGGAGGAACAGCTCGGAACCGTGCCGCACGGTGCCGGTCAGGAACTCCTCGAGCGCCTCCACGCCGGAGCCCGCGCGGGACATGACGTCGTCGAGGAGGCGGGCCACCATCGCGATGGAACGGACCTGCAGGGCGTCCAGCAAGGCCTCCCGGTCGCGGAAGTGGCGGTACAGCGTGCCCACCCCGACGCCGGCCTCCCCCGCGATGACCGACATCGGTGCTGTCCCGTCGCGCCGCAGCGTGCCGAGCGCGGCCAGCAGCAGCTTCTCCCGGTTGGCGACAGCATCACGGCGCGGGGCGCGACTCACCACTCGCTCGTCCCGCCGGGCCACGTCATGGCGAAAATCCTAGGACCGCCGGTCCGGCTGCGAGGATGGGGCGGTGCGCGCTGTCGTCGTCGATGCCGCTCGGGCGCTGCCCGAGGTCCGTGAGGTGCCCGAGCCCACGCCCGCTCCCGGCGGTGTGGTCGTCCGGGTGATGGCCACCGGGATGTGCCGCAGCGACTGGCACGGCTGGGCCGGCCATGACGACGACATCGCGTTCCCGCACGTACCGGGCCACGAGCTGGCCGGCGTGGTCGTCGAGACGGGGGCGGAGGTCGGCCGCTGGCGGGCCGGCGACCGGGTGACCGTGCCGTTCGTGTGCGGCTGCGGGCGGTGCGAGTGGTGCCGCGCCGGCGACGCGCAGGTGTGTCCCCACCAGCAGCAGCCCGGATTCACCCACTGGGGGTCCTTCGCCGAGTACGTCGCCCTGCACGCCGCCGACACCAACCTGGTGGGGCTGCCCGAGGGGGTGGACTTCGCGACCGCCGCGAGCCTCGGGTGCCGGTTCGCCACGGCGTACCGTGCGCTCGTCGGCCGGGCCCGGGTGGGCGAGGGTGAATGGGTGACCGTGCTGGGCGCCGGCGGGGTGGGGCTGAGCGCCGTGATGATCGCCCGGGCCCTGGGCGCCCGGGTCGTCGCGGTCGACCGGAACCCGGCGGCGCTCGCCGTCGCCGCCGAGCTCGGCGCGGATCACACCGTTCCGGCCGACGGGACGGACGTTCCGGCCACCGTCGCCGAGCTCACCGGCGGCGGAAGCCACGTGGCGGTCGACGCGGTGGGCAGCGAGCAGACCTGCGCCGACGCGATCCTCAGCCTCCGCCGCCGCGGCCGCCACGTGCAGATCGGACTGCTCCCCCCGATCGACGGCCATCCGCGGCTGCCGATGGCACGGGTGATCGGCTGGGAGCTCGACCTGCTCGGCAGCCACGGCATGGCCGCGGCCGACTACCCGGGCATGATGGCGCTCATCGAGCGGGACCTGCTGCAACCGCAGCGGCTCATCGAACGCACGATCGGGCTCGGGGAGGCGGCCGCGCTGCTCCCCCGCTTCGACCGGGCCGCCGTCGCCGGCATCACGGTCGTCGACCCGGCCCGGTGACGCCGGACGGCGGGGCACTGGACGGACGCGTCAGACGCGGGACAGTGCCCGATCGCTGACGATGCACTGCATGCCGAACTGGCGTGCGCGGCGCATCGCGAAGTCCGTCAGGCCGGGGTCGTCGGCGTAGTCGAGCGCGTAGAGGTCGACCTCCAGGCGCAGCAGCTGTTCCGCGATCTGGGCGTGGAACTCCAGCACGTCGGGCGGCCAGGGCGCGTACCCGTCCTCGGTCCAGCGGGCCGAGAACGACTCGAACACCACGCCGTCGACCAGCTCAGCGAGCCGCGGGAGCATGCCGAACCCCCGGTTCGCGAGGAGGTACGCCGGCCCGGCCTCCGCCCGGATCGCGGCCACCAGCGTGAGCAGATGCGGCACGTCCTCCGGGAACGTCAGCTCCACGTTGAGCGTGTCGAGGAACAGCCCGTCGAAGCCGGCGGCGAGGGCGTCGCGGGCCTGGCCGACGACGTGCGACACCCACCCGGGATGGCTGACGTGCACGAACGTGCCGCCCCAGTCAGGGTTGCGCTCGACGCGCTGCCAGTCGGCCGGCGGTCCGGTGTCCTCGGACAGCGACAGGTAACCCAGGCACTGCGCCCCATGGCTCTTGAGGAAGGCCAGTTCCTCGGCGTTGTAGAAGGCGGGTTGCAGCACGACCCGCGGATATTCGGCGAGGTCCAGCAGCTTGCCGTTGCCGTAGTAGAAACAGATCGGGGCCCGATCGGCGCTCATGCGGGCCTCCCGTGCTCGGCGTACCAGGCGAACGTCGTGCGCACGCCCTCCTCCAGGGTCACCGTCGGCTCGTAGCCGGTCAGCTCGCGCAACCGCGACAGGTCGGGACAGCGGCGGTGCACCGATCCGGGCGGCGCGGCGGAGCTGACGAGGGCGGGGCTGACCCCGGCGACACGCAGCACCAGCTTGGCGAGGTCGCCGATGTTGGTTTCCTCGCGGTCGTTGCCGATGTGTACGATCCGGCCCTTCGCGCCGGGCGCGGCCATCAGGCGCATCATCGCCTCGACCGCGTCGTCGACGTGGCAGAACGCGCGGAACTGGTCGGCACCGGGCACGCGGAACGGGTCCTCGCCCGCGTGGGCGCGCAGGGCCATCTCCGGGATGACGTGGTCGGCGCCCATCCGCGGGCCGTACACGTTGTGGAAGCGGCCCACCACGGCGTCGAAGCCCCTGGCACGCGCGGTGTGCAGGAAGGCCGCCTCCCCGAGGAGCTTGCTGGCCGCGTACGCGAACCGGGGCGCCGTGATGTCGGAGATCATCGTCGGCACGTCCTCGGCGGTGGGCACCTCGACGACGCCGGCGTCGACCCCGCCCGCGTAGACCTCGCTCGTGGAGGCGAAGAAGACGCGGGAGCCCGGGGCGACCCAGTCGAGCAGGTGCAGCACCGTGAGGGTGTTGACCCGCACGACCCGGGCCGGATCCGTCTCGACGTTGCGGACGCCCACGACGGCCGCGAGCAGGTAGATCTGGTCCCACTCGCGCGGGATGCCGGCGTAGGTGCCCGGATCGGTGAGGTCCGCCGAGATCACGCTGACCCCGGGCGACGAGCGCATCGCGGACAGGTCGGCGTCCGCCCGCCCGCGGGAGAAGTCGTCGACGATCGTCACCTCGTGGCCGTCGCGGACGAGCCGCCGGGCCAGGTGCAGGCCGATGAAGCCGGCGCCGCCGAGCAGCAGGGCCCTCATGCGGTCACCGCCGGCAGGTAGCCCAGGCCGGCGTACCGGATGCCCGCGGCCCGGATGGCGTCGCCGTCGAGGATGCGCCAGGAGTCGAAGATCAGCGCCGGGCGGGCCGCGCCCAGCAACGACATCACGTCCATCGCCCGGTAGTCGGGATGATCGTTGATCACCAGGATGGCGTCGCTGTCGGTGAAGGCCTTGTCCAGGCTGACCGGCTCGCCGCCGTACCGCCGCACCACGTCGTCGCCGACCATCGGGTCGTGGCCGGTGACCGTGATCCCGGCCGCGGAGAAGATCGGCATCATGGCGGCGATCGGCGTGCCGCGCATGTCGTCGGTGGGCGGCCAGCCCTTGTACGCCCACCCGAGCACGACCAGCCGCAGTCCCCGGGTCTCGCCCCGGATCTCGCGGACGAGCCGTACGACGGTCTCGGCCACGTGCACGGGCAGGTACTCGTTGAGGGCTCGGGCCGGCCCGACCAGGAACGGCCGGTGGTTCCCCGCGCTGTCGAGCATGATGTACGGGTCCTTGGAGAGGCAGCCGCCGCCGACGTATCCGGGCTTCGACAGGTCCGGCCGCGGATAGTCCACGTTGGCCGCCCGGATCACCTCGAGCGGGTCGAGCCCGTGCTGCTCGGCGATGAGCGCGATCTCGTTGCCGAACGAGTAGATCAGATCGGTGTGGCAGTTGTTGGAGAGCTTCACCATCTCCGCCGTCTCCAGGTTGGACACCGGCACCACCGTGTGCGCCAGCCCGGAGAAGAACTCGACGCCGGCGCGCAGGCTCTCCTCGTCGAGGCCGCCGACGACCTGCGGCAGCTCGACGAGCTCCCGCAGCGCCTGGCCCTGGATGGTGCGTTCGGGCGCCATCACGAGCCGTACGGCGTCACCCCAGGCCGCGCGGAGCTCCGGCAGCACGACGCGACGGCTGGTGCCGACCGGCACGGTGCTGCGCACCACCACGAGGGTGCCCGGCCGGCAGGTCGCCGCGACGCTGCGCGCGGCCGCCGCCAGGTTGGCCAGGTTGGGCCGGCGGGTGGACTCGTCGACGGGGGTGGACACGCTGATCACGGCCACGTCCACGGTGTCCCCGGGCAGGTCGGCGGCGACGTGGATGCCGGCGCCGACGCGATCGCGGAATATCTCGGCGACGCCCGGCTCGAAGATGTGCGAGCGGCCCTGCGACAGGGTCTGGATCACGGCCGGTGACACGTCGGCGCCGTGCACGACGTACCCCTTGTCGGCGAGCGCGGCGGTCAGCGTCAGGCCGACGTAGCCGAGGCCCACGACTCCGATTGTCTGAGGCATACGGTTCTCCTTACATCCGGGGACACGGCGGAGCGGGCCGGTCCAGGTCCAGCACGGTCACGGTGCCGGTGAAGCCTTCGGCGGCGTAGTGCTTGCAGGCAGCGCGCACATCCGCGGCCCTGGTGGCGTAGTCGACGCTGAGCACGAACTTCCCGGCGTCGCGCAGCGCGCGGGTCTCGGCCAGGTTCTCGGCGCACCAGTCCTCGACGCAGCGCTCGTCGGTGGCGCGGAAGAACAGCTCCTCCATGCCGATGCCGTCGATCGCCGCGGTGTAGCCGGACTGGTGCCGCAGTTCCGGGGAGTTCTGCGGCACGATGAGGAATCCGGGACGGCGGGCCTTCCCGTACGCGCTGATCCTCGCGACGAGAGCGGCCATCTCGCGGGCGAGCACCGTACGGTCGCGGCCCTGGGTGGCGGCGAGGCGGAGGTTCTCGTACGCCAGCGGGGTGTCGAGGTAGACCCCGTCGAACCCCGCCCGCATCGCCCGGTCGACGCGCGGCTCGACGACGAGGCGCCACCACCGTTCGTCGTAGTAGCGCACGAAGAACTCCCCCGGCCAGGCCGCCCACTCGTTGGCGATCAGGTCGGGTGCCACCCGCTGCAGCACCGGGTACTCGGGCCTGAAGTCCTCGATGCTGCCGATCTCGAAGTACGCCAGGACCTGTTTGCCCGAGGCGCGCACCGCCGCGATCTCGTCAGGGGTGAACCAGTCGGCGTGCGCGTCGCGGGCCAGGTCGATCACGACGATCCGGTACGGGCCGGCCGCCAGCTGGTCGAGGCGCCCGTCCCGGTACTTCTGCAGCTGGTAGGCCCAGGACGGGCCCACGGCGGGGAACGGGACCGGCGGCGTGGGCCCGAACGTGCAGGCGGCGACGGTCAGCATCGTCGCCAGGACCGCCACCGCCCTCCTCACGACTCGTCCCAGATGCTCTTGATCGACGCGTCGAGGTCGTACGCGGGCGCCCAGCCCAGATCGGTACCCGCCCGGCTGATGTCGGCCCGGATCCAGCTCACCGCCGCCGATCGCGGTGGCCCGGCGCCCACCTCGCGGACGACGCCGGTGTACCCCGCGTGGCGAGCCAGGGCAGCCACCGCCTCGCGAACCGTGACGGCACGACCGCTACCGGCGTTGTAGACCCGGTGCGGCAGCGCGGCAGCGGCGACGACCCGCTGCACGAGTGAGGCCACGTCACGCACGTCGACGAAGTCCCGGTACGCGGCGAGCGGCCCGAGGGTGATCTCCGGATGTCCGGCGCGCATCTGGGCGGCGGCCCGGCCGAGCACGTTCTCGGCCGGTTGCCCCGCGCCGATGGGGTTGAACACCCGGACCGAGACGGCGGGCGCATCGGCCAGCTCGAAGAGGCGGGTGCCGGCGAGATGGCTGACGCCGTACGCCCCCACGGGTTCGGCGCGGTCGTCCTCGGTCACGGACTGCCCGCCCGGGACGACGCCGTACTCCCCCGCCGAGCCCAGCCGGACGAGCCGGGCACCCGCGGCCGCCTCGAGGAGCTTGGCGGCGACCAGTGTGTTCGCGCGCACCAGCTCCTCGGCGGACCCGGTGAGCGCGCCGACGCAGCAGACCACGGCGTCGGGTGCCTCCGCGCGCACCAGCGCGGCCAGCTCGGCGGTGGGGCCCCGGACGAGGTCGTGACGGTCGCGGCCGGGGCAGATCACCTCGCCCACGTCCCGCAGCGCGGCCCGCACGTGCCGGCCGATGAAGCCGGAGGAGCCGAACAGCACGATCTTCATACCGGCTCCCCGGCGCGGTCGCGCAACAGGACCGGGCGCAGCTGCTCGAAGCTGCGGTTGGCCTCGTCGTAGTCCTCCGGGCGGCCGATGTCGAGCCAGAACCCCGTGAACGGGTACGTGGCCGGGTGCTCGCGCCGGGCCAGCAGGTCGAGCACGAGCTCGTCGAAGCCGAACGGCCGGCCGGGCGGGTACGGCGCGAGGGTGCGGCGGCTCATCCCGTACACGCCCATGCTGACCTGGTAGCGCAGGCTGGGCTTCTCGCGGAAGCCGATGATCTGCGAGGCCTCGACGTCGAGCACGCCGAACTCCACCTTGTGGGTGCGCTCGGCGATCGCCACGGTCAAGCCGCTGCCCGAGAGCGTGTGCTGGGTGAGCAGGTCCGCGTAGTTCAGGTCCGTGAGCACGTCGCCGTTCATCACGAGGAACTGCTCGGGCAGCACCTCCTTGAGCCCGAAGAGCGGCCCGACGGTCGAGAGCGGCCGGTCCTCCTCGATGTAGTCGACCTGCAGCCCCCAGCGGGCGCCGTCGCCGACGAACGCGCGGATCAGCGGACCGAGATGGTTGATCGCCAGGGTCACCGAGGTGAACCCGCACCCGGCGAGCTGCTCCAGAACGATCTCCAGGATCGCGTGCTTGTCACCGATCGGCATCAAAGGCTTCGGCAGCGTGGTGGTGTACGGACGCAGCCGCACCCCTTTGCCGCCAGCGAGAATCACCGCGTGCATGCAGATCTCACCCCCGAGTGAATCACCGGAAATGGCGTACCTGGCGCACGGACGGTGCCAGGCCGAGCAGGAATTGCGCCAGCAGCGCGAGCACGCTGCCGAGGTAGAGGGTCGTGTCGGCGAGCGGGGCCACCGGCCGGCCCACCACCTGCACGACACCGAGGTGCAGCGTGAGCGCGACCAGAATCGCGCAGCAGAGCAGGCCGAAGCGCTCGAAGCCGGCCAGCAGGAACGCGAGATAGTAGACGCCGGCGAGCAGGACGTGCGCCGCGACCATGACGGCGCTCTCCGGGCCGGGGAAGCCGAGCGCCGCGAGCAGCACCAGGCCCAGCCCCGCCGGCACGGCCATGCAGACGCCGATCTCGCGGCCGACGAGCGTGCCGACCCGCCGTTCGAAGTCGCGGGGCCGGAGGCTGACCCGGGTCAGCCCGACGGCCTGCGAGCGGAACCGTTCGGCGCGCCACTCGACGAAGCCCATGGACAGGATCAGCGGCGCCACCCCGATCGCGATGTCGAGCCGGTGCGACAGATAGGGCAGCGCGGCGTGCAGCAGGAACACCGCCGAGAGGAACCCGTACGCGGTGACGCCCAGCAGGCTCCGCCGGCGCATCCGGACCCGGGACCGCTTGCCCGTGCCCCGTCCCCGGGTGCACACCAGGGCCGCGACCGCGACGAGGGTGACGCCGATCGCGGCGGTGCCCAACGCCACCCCGCGCAGCGAAGCGTCGACGAGGTAGGCGATCCCGGCGGTCACGGCCGGGGCCATCGCCAGCGCCTGCAGGCCTTCACGCCGATAGAACATCAGCACCGTGCCGGACAGCTGGTAGGTCAGCTGCCCCACGGCCAGCAGGATCAGGCTCCGGCCGCCGCCCATGGACATGCCGGCGAGCACGCCCGTGACGGCAGCCGCCGGCACCGAGACCCTCAGCAGGAGGGCGGCACGGCGCGGGCGGTCGGCACCGAGGAACTGGTACGCGGCGTACGCGACAGTTCCGGCGCAGGCCCAGCCGACCACCCCGGCCACGGTCAGCGCCATCAACGCGTCCCGTTCCCCCACCTCGGCCAGCACCGCGGGAAAGACGGCGCCGGGCAGGGCGTAGAGCGGGCCGTGCAGCAGCAGCCGTACGGTCTGCCGGCGACCGTGCTTGCCGCCCGCCGGTGCGGGAGGGTCGTCCGCGGGTGGCCCCAGCCGCCGGTAGACCTCCTGGGCGAGGGCGAAGACGTCCGGGAAGCCGTACTCGACCCGGGCCGTCCGGTCGGTGACGCCGTCCGCCTCCAGCACGGCGGCCACCTGCAGGGCCTCGACCGCGCGGGCCAGCGCCGGCCGCATCCGGTCGACCAGCTCGTCCAACGGGTCGGTGGAGATCCGCGGCACCACGACCGGGTGGATCGGCGGAGCCGCCGGCGAGGTTCCCTGCTCGATGGTCATCGCCGCCCCGCCCAGACCGGTGCGGCCGGGCGCACCCGCGGCGCCGGACCCAGGTGCCGGACCGGGTCGCCGGCGTGCAGCGGGCTGACCAGACCCTCGTAGACGTTGCGGTACATCTGCAGCGACTGGTTGAGCGTGAAGTGCTCCAGGACGCGGGCCCGGGCGGCGGCGCCGAGCCGGTGCCGCAGCTCGTGGTCGCGCAACAGCTCGACGCAGGCCGCCGCCACGGCCGCGTGATCGCGCGGCGCCACCACCCGGCCGGTGTCCGCGACCGCCTCGGCCACCCCGCCCACGTTCGTGCAGACGGTCGGCCGGCCGCACGCCATCGCTTCGACCACCGTGTACGGGAACCCCTCGGAGATGCTGGTGAGGGCGACGACGCTGCCCGCGTGGTACGCATCGACCGCGCGTTCGATGCGGCCCTCGAGCACCGCCGCGCCCACCAGCCCGAGCTCGCCGATGAGCCGCTCGCACGACTCGTGGTACAGCCGGTTCACCGCCGGCGTGCCGCCGAAGATGCGCAGGCGGGCGGCCGGGATCTCGGCCCGCACGAGGGCGAACGCGCGGATCAGCGTGTGCAGGTCCTTGAGCGGGTCGACCCGGCCCATGAAGGCGATGGTCGGCACGTCGGGTTCGGAGGTGGCCGCGGGGAAGTCGGCCGGCTCGACGCCGTTGTACATGGTCCACATGCGTTCGGGCTCGGCGCCGTTGTGCAACTGCCACCGCCGGTTGTAGGCGGAATGCGGCGCCAGCACATCGGTGATCAGGTACGCCGCCCCGGCCAGCGAGCGGAAGAAGCTCAGCGCCATGACCCGTACGGCGTGGGGCGCGTCGTCGTGCAGATAGGAGATGTAGCGCTCGCGCAGGTAGATGCCGTGCTCGCTCATCACCAGCGGCGTGCCGCGGCGCCACTTGGCGGCCATCGCGACCAGCATCGACAGGCCGTTCATCGAGCAGTGCACGATGTCCGCCTCGGTCACCGGGGCGCTGAGCGGGCGCAGCATGTGCTCGATCAGCCAGGTGGCCTGGACGGCGTCGGCCACGGTCGGCGCCGGGGCGGTCTCCTCGACGCGCAGGTCGTGCCACGCGTCGAGCATCATCGTCACCGCCTCGTTCGACACCAGCGCGGCACCGAGGTCACCGCCACCGGCGGCGTAGTCGTGCAGCCCGCGCAGGGCGAGCAGGAACAGGCCGCGCCCCAGCTCCGGCCGCACCGGCTCGACCGGGGTGATCAGGGCACGCAGGAACATCTCGTACGGACCCGTGAAGCCCATCCCGGGCGGGGGGCCCCGCCCCCCCCCGGGGCGCCCCCCCCCCCGGGGGGGGGGCACCCCCGGGGGGGGGTGCGGGGGG
>NZ_JADMLH010000022.1:21775-61544 GCF_016464385.1 Nucisporomicrobium flavum
GAACAGCTCGTACGGACCCGTCACGCCCAGCCCGGGCGGGCCGCCGCGACGCTCGCGGCGGCCGCCCCACAGCGGGATGGACTGCACCCGGTCGAGGTTCTCCGGGGTGGCGAAGACGGACCGCTCCGTGCCGTCGACGGTCAGCGCGACGACCTGCCAGCGATAGTCCGGCATCCCGCGGATGAGCTGCTCGCACCAGATGCTGACGCCGCCCATCGCGTACGGGTAGGTCCCCTCGGACACGAGCGCGATCCGCATCGTCGCCTCAGACCCGCGGCGCCGCGGTCACCGTCACCGGGGCACCGGCGGTCAGCGGCAGCGGGGTGGTCACGTCCGACCCGTACGTCGTGGCCCCGGCGCCCTGGACCCCGCTGACCTGGACCGTGCCGGCCGCCGGCGAGGACACCGTGACCGTGCCGGCCGAGCGGTCGTACACGGCGTCTGCACCGGCAGCCAGCTGCGCGAAGTGCTGGTTGCGAAGCGAGGTGTACGCCCCGATCGACGACCAGTCCACGTTGAGCAACGGCACGGAGTAGAACGTCTGGAACTTCGCCGCGACCGTCTCGGCCCAGTCGGTGACCAGGGTGCGGCCGCTCCCGTAGTCGTGGACGTTGGCGATGTGGAAGGTGTGGGTGTTGATGCCGCCGGCCGCCACGTGCTGCAGGCCGACTCCGGCCTCGTAGTCCAGGATCTGCTCGTACGTGCGGTTCGTCGGCCAGTACGGGAACTTGCCGTTCGGCCCGTAGAAGGAGTTGTAGAAGGCGGTCTCCTCCTCCGGGGTGGTCACGAAGTACGCGATGTTGGTCGGCCAGTCCGGCACCACCGACAGGCTCGGCTCCATCGGGTGCACGATCGACGCGTTGAAGTGCGCGGGCACCTGGCTGGCGAACGAGAAGTTGCCGTGCAGGTACTTCACACCGAGATCCTTGGCGGCCTGCAGCAGCTGCGGGTTGGATCCGGCCAGGCCGTGGTCGACCGGCACGCCGGTGTCGTCGTTCGGGTTGGTGGTGTAGACGCCCAGCCCGGAGTATTCCGGGGTCTTGAGGACGTCGTCCGCGCTCGCCAGGCCGATCGCATTGCCGGCGTTGCGGTTGTCGAGGATCTCGCCGTACGTGGTGGCGTAGTCGGTGGTGTTGAGCTCCGGGTGGTTCAGCGTGTGGTTGAGCCAGCGGAACTGCGTCGCGAGGCACTTCGTCGTGGCGGTGAGCTCGTTGATGCCGCCGTTCGGGCTGCACTGGTTGCCGGCGAACGGGTCGATGTCCGCGCCGTTGAAGGCGATGTTGAAGGTGAAGCCGTTGCCGATCGCGTCCTGCCGCTGGTCGAGGTTCACCATCTCGTGCGCCGACACGCGGAAGCCGGGGTCGTACTCGACGTGGCCGTCCGGGTAGTAGTGGTCGGCCGAGTTGAACCAGTCGTCGACGTCGACGTTCAGGTAGTGACGCTGCTCGCCGAGGAACATGCCCTTGGTGGCCCACCGTACGAGGCCGTACACCAGCAGGTCGGACTGCAGCAGGTACTGGTTGAGCGTGAACGTCAGCGCCAGGCGCTCGCGGCCGTCGGTCGAGGTCGTACGGACGCCGAGCACGGCGGTGCCGTCGGTGGCGATCGGCTCGGCGGAGCAGCCGGGCGCGACGGTGGTGCGGTAGACGTACGACTGCACCACCGGGATCGTGGCGCCCGGCTTCAGGTAGTCGAACACCCCGGCGCCGGCGGGCGTGAGCGAGACGTCGAGCGGGGTGTCGCCGACCGCGGTCTCGCCGGCCGACCGCAGGCAGTAGTCCTCGGGCCAGGAACCGTAGCTGGTGTAGAGCGCGGCCTGGCGGACCCCGAAGTTCCGCTCGTACGCCCAGAGGATGTTCCACTCCGAGGGGTCGAGCCCGTTGAGGTAGGTGCCGCCGTCGGCGTACACCTGCATGCTGTTGGTCAGCAGGATCGCGTTGTACTTCCCGGTGCCGTCCGGCCGGACCAGGGTGCCGGTGGTGATCGGCGTCGTGGCGTCGTAGAGCACGTCGTAGGCGGCTCCGAGCCGGTCGAGCGTGGTTCTCAGGGTGGCGACACCGAAGTCGTCCTGGTTCGTGGCGACGATGAGCGCGCGCAGGGCGACGCGGTCGTTGAGACCGGCGACCGCGGCGGCGTTCGCCCGGGCGTGCGCGGCGACGGCGACCTTTCCGGTGCGGCGGGGCAGCGGTGCGGGCGGGACGACGCGCGGCGTGGCGACCTGGCCGAAGCCGGGCACCTGCGGCGGCGCCGGGGGCCGTACGGGTCTGAGCCCGGCGGTCGCGGGCGCGGCGGCGACGAGCGTGCCGGCGAGGACTCCGGCGACGAGCGCGCGTACCACTCGGCGGTAGGCGGGGAAGCGGGCAGCAGCCATCGAGCGACCTCCACACAAGACGGTGGGACGACGGACGGGTGGATGGGCGATGCGGGACGGCCCCGATGGAAGGGCCGACGGCGAGTCTAAGCAGAAATTAAGGATCGCCGTTCCTCTATACGGATGTCTTCAGGGCGACCAATTCAGCCCGTTGACGGCGATCCCCGCCGGTGCTATTTCACCGCGTCATCTTCAACGCTTGCTGTGCCGCAAAAGAGTTGGTGCGTCGCCGTGACTTGCCATTTCCGCCGAGAATCTTGCATCGCGCGCCGCGTCGGGAAGATCGGCCACGACACCCTCGTTCGCGGCAAAAATCAGCGTTCCCGGCATCAGTGAGTAACGCCTGTATTTACGGAGGGTGCATGAACAGTCTGGTTTGGACCGACACCTGTGAGTCCAGAGTGGTGGACCGAGGACAGAGAGTGCACCTTCACCCGTCCAAGGTCATTCCCGCACGATTCGCCTCGCCAATCTGATCACTGAGGGAAAGGCTAGGCTAAATGTCGGACGAAATCCAGCCGGGCGGACAAGGCATCGACACACGACTATGCATACGCCACCGCCGGGCGGCCGGAAATTTCAGATGAGCGGGCCCGGGCGCACCCTCGTACGCCCGGGCCCGTAGCGGTCAGTAGTAGATGACGGAAATCGTCTTCGCCGGCTTGTCCCAGATGATCGCGCCGTGCTGGAAGTCGCTGCGCCGGCCCACCGTGACGGTGTACTCGTCGCTCACCGGAACACCGAGGCGGCTGCCCGTCCCGCCCAGCGACAGGTACTTCTTCAGGATCGAGCCGTGCACCTCGTGGGCGCCTGGGCCGCTGGACCAGTAGACGTTGCCGCCCTGGAACTGCGAGGACCGGCCCACAGTCACCGCGATCTCGTCCGAGATCGGGTAGCCGAGGAACGCGCCGGTCGAGCCCAGCGACAGCCACTTGGCGCGGATCGAGCCGTGCACCTCGTGCGCGCCGGTCGCGGACAACCAGTAGATGGAACCGCCCTGGAAGTCGTAGTACCGGCCACCACCGGCGGCGGGCAGGCTGTCGCTGACCGGGAACTTCAGCAGCGAGGTCACCGTACCCATCGACTTGTACTTCGTGAGGACCCCGCCGCCGACGAAGTGCGCCGCGCTGGCCGGCGAGTAGTAGATCCGGGCGCTCTGGAACCACTGCACCGCGGTGTCCGAGGTGGTGGCGTCCAGGTCACCCGTGGTGGCCGCGCCGAAGGAGCCGGGGCCGCCGATGGCCAGGTACTTCTCCCGGACCGGTCCGCGGGTCACCGCCTGGAACGGGCTGACGAAGCCGTACCCCATGCCCCGCAGCTTGTCGATGACCAGCTGCAGGTTGCCCGGGTCGGTGGACGGGATGCTCACGTGCATGACGATGATCGCCCCGGGCACCGTGTACTGGTCGATCCGGGCGGACACGGTCGCCCAGCTGGCCTCCTTGTAGCCGGTGGTGTCGAACGTCCAGTCCAGGTTGATGTAGTAGCCGCGCAGGGCCAGGTCCCGGTTGAGCCCCGAGTCTATGTAGCCGGACCGGTACGGCGCCCGGAACCAGCCCGCCGACGCGATGCCCGCGGCCTTGAACGCCGCCTCCGCCTGGTCGAGCTGCGACCAGCGCTGCGCCTGCGTCAGCGTCATGAAGTCCGGGTGGCTGTAGCTGTGGTTGAAGACCTTGTGGCCCTGGGTGGCGATGTTCTTCGCCTCCGCGGGGTTCTGCTCGGCGAACCGCCCGGTCACGCCGAAACCACCGGTGATGCCGTTGGCGGCGAACACCCGCAGGACGGTCTCCAGGTTGGCCTTGCTGATCGCGTTCTCCGCCGCCGTGCCGGTGCGCCAGTCCAGATCGAAGGTCAGCGACACGACCTTCGAGGTGTCGTAGCCGCGGGTGAAGACCTGAGCCCGGTACGGCGTGGTGTCCGCGGCCGCCGCCGGACGCGCCGTCACCCCTGAGGCCAGCGTCAGGCCGGCCACAGCGACAGCGACCACCACCGACCGGACCGCCGTTCGCGCCTTTGACCACCGCGCGTTCACGAGAATCACCTCCTCCCTCCACCGTCCACGGTCGACCCGCCCGTCATCAGGGCCGATCGACCCCTGTCCTGGCAGGTCGGCAGGGGTGTAACGAGCGGAGGGTCAGACGTTCACGCGGGCGGCGGGATACGCCGGCGGACGTCCTCCCCTGTGGCCGACCCGGGGCTCGACACCGCCACCCACGGTGCGTCGGCCTGCGGGGTGACGACGCCCTGCTCGAGGAAGGCGTACCGGCCGTCGAGGACGCGCCGGGCGGCCTTCACGTCGATCGAGTCGGTGTTGTCCCACAGTGCGGCGAACAGCGCCTCCGCCCGGAGCCGGGCCTGCCGGCAGAACAGGTCGGCCAGCTCCACGCCCTCCGGCCGGTGCTCCCGCTCCGCCTGGGCGCGTACGCACACCGCCGACATCGCGAACAGTTCCGCGCCGATGTCGACGATGCGGCCCAGGAAGCCCTGTTTGCGTTCGAGCTTGCCCTGCCACCGTGACATCGCGTAGAACGTCGACCGGGCCAGCTTGCGCGAGGTGCGCTCGACGTACCGCAGGTGGGCGGCGAGGGGGCCGAACTCACCGTACGCGGAGGGCGATTGTCCCCGGCCCACGGCGAGGGTCGGCAGCCAGCGCGCGTAGAAGGCTCCCGCGCGCGCACCGGCGCGGGCCTTGCGGCCGAGCCCGGCGTCGGGGTCGATGATGTCGCCGGCGACCGACAGGTGCGCGTCGACCGCCTCCCGCGCGATGAGCAGGTGCATGATCTCGGTGGAGCCCTCGAAGATGCGGTTGATCCGCAGGTCGCGCAGCATCTGCTCGGCCTCGACCGGACGCTCGCCGCGGGCCGCCAGCGACTCGGCCTTCTCGAAGCCGCGGCCGCCGCGGATCTGCACCAGCTCGTCGCCGACCTGCCAGGCCATCTCGCTGGCGAACAGCTTGACCAGGGCGGCCTCGATGCGGATGTCGTTGCGGTCGTCGTCGGCGATCAGGCAGCAGAGATCCAGCATGGACTCCATCGCGTACGTCGTCGCGGCGATGAACGCGAGCTTCTTGGCGACCGCCTCGTGCTGCCCCACCGGGCGGCCCCACTGCACCCGCTCCGCCGACCATTCGCGCGCGACGTTGAGCGACCACTTGCCGGCGCCCACGCACATCGCGGGCAGCGACAGGCGGCCGGTGTTGAGCGTGGTGAGGGCGATCTTGAGGCCCTTGCCGAGGCCGCCGATCACGTTCGCCTCGGGGACGAACACGTCGTCGAACCTGGTCACGCTGTTCTCCAGCCCGCGCAGGCCGAGGAACTCGTTGCGGCGCTCGACCGTGATGCCCGGCGAGTCGGCCTCCACCACGAACGCGGTGACGCCCTTCTCCGGCACCCGCGCCATCACCACCAGCAGCGTGGCGACCGTCCCGTTGGTGGCCCACAGCTTCACCCCGTTGAGCCGGTAACCGCCCTCGACCGGCTCGGCGACGGTGCCCAGGCGCGCCGGGTCCGACCCGACGTCCGGCTCGGTCAGCAGGAACGCGGAGACCTCGCCCGCCGCGAGCCGGGGCAGGAACGCCTTCTTCTGCTCGGCCGTTCCGAAGATCTTGAGGGGCTGCGGCACGCCGATCGACTGGTGCGCGGACAACAGCGCGCCGATGGACGGGTTCGCCGAGCCGACGAGGGTCAGCGCCTTGCAGTAGTGCAGGTTGGACAGGCCGAGGCCGCCGTACTCCTTGTCGATCTTCATGCCGAACGCGCCGAGCCGGGCGAGGCCCTGGAACACCTCGTCGGGGATGCGGGCCTCGCGCTCGATGAGCGCGCCGTCGACCTCGGTGCGGGCGTACGCGTCCAGCCGGGCGAGGAAGTCCTCCGCGTCGGGGCGTGGCTCCGCGTCGGGCCAGGGATCGATCAGGTCCAGCCGGAACCGCCCGAGGAACAGTTCCTTGGCGAAGCTGGGCTTACGCCATTCCGACTCGCGGGCGGCCTCGGCCACCTGCCGCGCCTGCTTCTCCGAGACCTGAGCCGGCTTAGGCTGCGTCGTGGTCACGGCCTACCCCCTCATTCCGAGTACGGCTGGAGCACCTCCCGCCACGCTACTCAGGAGTGTTACCGGGCGGTAGCCTCCCGGCCTGCCGCATCTCGGCGGGGCACTTTGCCGGCCGCGGGCCTACCGGCGCAGGCGTAGTCCCTGCATGCCGCCGTCGACCGCGAGGGTGGCGCCCGTGGTGGCCGAGGCCAGCGGGCTGGCCAGGTAGGCGATCGCCGCGGCGACCTCCTCCGCGGCGACCAGCCGCCCGGTGGGCTGGCGGGCCTCGAGCGCGGCGCGTTCGGCGTCGGGGTCGGCCGCGCGGGCCAGCAGCCGGCCGATCCACGGGGTGTCCGCCGTGCCGGGGTTGACACAGTTGACCCGGATCCCCTCGGCGAGGTGGTCGGCGGCCATGGCCAGGGTCATCGACTGCACCGCCCCCTTG
The DNA here is from genome assembly GCF_016464385.1 of Nucisporomicrobium flavum. Lineage (GTDB taxonomy): Bacteria > Actinomycetota > Actinomycetes > Mycobacteriales > Micromonosporaceae > Actinoplanes > Actinoplanes flavus_A. The sequence continues at coordinate 28,618 of NZ_JADMLH010000022.1, forward strand.
GTCGCCGAGTACAGGGCGCGCTGCGGCAACCCGGCCGTCGCGCAGATCGAACCGGTGTTGACGATGACGGCGTGCTGCGAGGCGCGCAGGTGCGGCAGTGCGGCCCGGGCTACGCGGACCATGCCGTACACGTTGACGTCGAAGACCCGGGCCCACTCCGCGTCGTCGTTGTCCGCGACGGTGCCCTGGGCGCCGATGCCCGCGTTGTTGACGACGATGTCGAGCCCGCCCAGCTCGCGGGCCGCGGCGTCGACCGCGGCCCGGACGGACGCGTCGTCGGTGACGTCGCAGGCGATGCCGAGCAGCGGTTCCTTCACGCCGGTGTTGAGGTCGAGGCACGCGACCGCGCAGCCGCGCTCGGCGAGCAGGGTGGCGGTGGCCAGGCCGATGCCGGAGGCGCCGCCGGTGACGATGGCGCGCAGCCCACCGAACTCTGTCATGGGGATCGCCTTTCAGTGGGATTCGCGGGAGACCTGGTCGCCGCTGGAACCGAGCAGGAAGTCGCAGTCCGCGCCGGTGTTCGCCTGCCCGACGGTGTCGACGTAGAGGCGTTCCCAGCCCCGGCGCGGCCGGGCGAACGCCTGCACCGCCTCGGGCGCGGGCTCGCGGGCGGCGAGCTCCTCGTCGGGGAGGTCGACGTCGATGCGCCGGTTGGCGAGGTCGAGGACGATCATGTCGCCGGTGCGGACCTTGGCGAGCGGCCCGCCGGCGGCGGCCTCCGGGGTCACGTGCAGGACCACCGTTCCGTACGCGGTGCCGCTCATCCGCCCGTCACTGATGCGGACCATGTCGCGTACGCCCTCGGCGAGCAGCTTCGCCGGCAGCGGCATGTTGGAGACCTCGGGCATCCCCGGGTAGCCCTTCGGCCCGCAGCCGCGCAGGATCAGCACCGAGTCCGGCGTGACGGTCAGCTCGGGGTCGTCGAGGCGGGCGTTCAGGTCCTCGATGGAGTCGAAGACGACGGCGGGGCCGCGGTGCTGCAGCAGCTCCGGGGAGGCGGCGGCGGGCTTGATGACGGCTCCGTCCGGGGCGAGGTTGCCGTACAGCACGGCGATGCCCGCCTGGGGCTGCAGGGGCTGTTCGCGCGCCCGGATGACCTCGCGGTCATAGACCTGGGCGGCGCCGAGGTACTCGACCAGGGGCCGGCCGGTGACGGTCAGCGCGGCCGGGTCGAGCAGGTCACGGATCTCGGCGAGGACCGCGTGCAGGCCGCCGGCCCGGTACAGGTCGTCCATCAGGAACCGGCCGGCCGGTTGCAGGTCGACCAGCAGCGGCACGTGCGAGCCGGCCCGCTCGAAGTCGTCCTGGCTGAGCTCGACGCCGAGCCGGCCGGCGATGGCCAGCAGGTGCACGACGGCGTTGGTGGAGCCGCCCAGCGCCGCCAGGGCGACGACGGCGTTGAGGAACGATCCGCGGGTCATCACCGCGCTCGGGCGCAGGTCCCGGTCGACGAGGTCGACGACGAGCTCGCCGGTCGCGTGCGCGGCCTCCAGCAGGCGGCTGTCCGGCGCGGGCGTGCCGGCCACGCCCGGCAGGGTCATCCCGAGGACCTCGGCGAGCAGCCCCATCGTGGACGCGGTGCCCATGGTGTTGCAGTGCCCCTTGCTGCGGATCATGGAGGATTCCGAGCGGGCGAACTCGGCGGCGCTGAGGGTGCCCGCGCGGACCTCCTCGCTCAGCTGCCAGACGCCGGTGCCGCAGCCCAGGGGGACGCCGCGGAAGGTGCCGGTGAGCATCGGGCCGCCGGGCACCACCACCGCGGGCAGGTTCACCGATGCGGCGCCCATCAGCAGCGCGGGGATGGTCTTGTCGCAGCCGCCGAGCAGGACCACGCCGTCGATCGGGTTGGCGCGCAGCATCTCCTCGATCGCCATCGCGGCCATGTTGCGCCACAGCATCGCGGTGGGGCGGACCTGCGTCTCGCCGAGCGACACCACCGGCAGGTTCAGCGGGATGCCACCGGCGGCGTGGATGCCGTCGGAGACGCTGCGGGCCACCTCGTTGAGGTGCGCGTTGCACGGCGTCAGGTCCGAGGCGGTGTTCGCGATGGCGATGTGCGGGCGCCCGTCGAAGGCCCCGGCGGGCAGGCCGCGGCGCATCCAGGCCCGGTGGATGTAGCTGTTGCGGACGTCGCCGGCGTACCACTGAGCACTGCGGCGTGGCTGCATGACCGCCCCCTTCCGACTGGAGGGCATGCTACCTGCTTTCCTATTGCTGGAACAGCGGTCTACTATCCGGAACCATGACGGATCAGGACGCCGACAAGCTCGTCGGCTCCGACCGTGTCCTCGCGGTCCTCGCCGAGCTGGCGAAGCACCCCCGGGGCATCGGCCTGGAGGACATGGCACGGGCCATGGCCAGCGCCAAGCCGACCGTCCACCGTGCGCTCGCCTCGCTGCGCCGCGCCGGGTTCGCCGTCCAGGACGGCCACGGCCGGTACGTGCTCGGCGACGAGTTCCTGCGGCTCGCGTTCGCCCACCACGAGGCGCGTCCCGACCACGTCCGGGTCCAGCCGGTCCTCCAGCGGCTCTGCGAGCGGTACGGCGAGACGATCCACTACGCCGGCCTCGACGGGCGCGACGTCGTCTACCGGTCCAAGCTCGACCCGACGTCCGGCGCCGTACGCCTGACCTCGATGGTCGGCGGGCGCAACCCGGCGCACTGCACCGCGGTGGGCAAGCTGCTGCTGTCGTACACGCTGCACACCGAGCAGGAGGTCCGCGACTGGGCCGGCGACGGCGGGCTGCCGAAACGGACCGAGCACTCGATCGGCACGGCCGAGGAGCTGCACGCCGAGCTCGCCCGTACCCGGGAACGCGGTTACGGGGTCGACGACCAGGAGAACGAGCCCGGCGTCATCTGCCTGGCCGTACCGATGTTCCTGACCTCGCCGGCCGCGCCCAGCGGGGCGATCAGCATCAGCGCGCTGGCCTACCGCACCCCGCTGAAGAAGCTCATCGAGGACCTGCCCGCCATCCGGGCCGTCGTCGCCAACCCCGCCCCCTGACCACCGGAGCCCCCGTGTTTCTCATGCGCATCGGCGCCCTCGGCGCCGAGAAGCCCGCCGTCCGCGTCGACGACACCCGCTACGTCGACGTGTCCGACCTGGTGACCGACTTCAACGAGGCGTTCTTCGCCGCCGGCGGCGCCGCGACCCTGACCGCGGCGGTCGCGGGACGGATCGCCGCCGGGGACGTCCACGAGCTCGGTGATCAGCGGATCGGCGCCCCGATCGCCCGCCCGCACCAGATCCTGTGCATCGGGCTGAACTACAGCGACCACGCGGCCGAGACCGGCCAGGCCGTGCCGTCCGAGCCGATCCTCTTCACCAAGAGCCCGAACACCCTCGTGGGCCCGTACGACGACGTGCGGATCCCCCGCGGCTCGACCAAGACCGACTGGGAGGTCGAGCTGGGCATCGTCATCGGCAGGCGCACCTCCTACCTCGGCACGCCCGCCGACGCCGCCGCCGCGATCGCCGGCTACGTGCTGGTCAACGACGTCAGCGAACGCGCCTTCCAGATGGAGCGCGGCGGCCAGTGGAGCAAGGGCAAGTCCGCCGAGACGTTCAACCCGGCCGGTCCGTGGCTGGCCACCCCGGACGAGATCCCGGACGTGCGCGACCTGGGCATGTGGCTCGACGTCAACGGCGTACGCCGGCAGACCGGCACCACCGCGACCATGGTCTTCGACCCGTACGTGATCGTCCACCACCTCAGTCAGTTCCTGGTCCTCGAGCCGGGCGACCTGATCAACACCGGTACGCCGCCCGGCGTGGGCATGGGCTTCAAACCGCCGGTGTGGCTGCAGCCCGGCGACGTCATGGAGCTGGGCATCGACCACCTGGGCCGGGCCCGCCAGCGCGTCATCGGGCCGCGCTGACGCAGCCCGGCCCCGGTCCGGAGAAGCCGGAGGCCAGGTCGGCGACGGTGTGCGCGCGGATGCCGGCGACGTCCCCGCCGGAGTGCCGGCTCGCCACCGCGCGGACGTGGTTCTCCGCGGCCTCGGCCAGGCCGTCGTACACGGCGGTGAACAGGTCACGGGCGGGCTCGCGGAGCCATCCCGGTGGCAGCAGCCGGGCCGGCAGGTGCGGGTCGAGCACGGGGAGCCGCCGGTACGTGTTCATGACCTCGGTACGGGCGCGGACCGCCTCGACGCCGGTGAGCGTCCGGGGCAGTGTCGGGCTCCACCGCTCGATGAAGGCCTCGTACTGCCGGGCGATCCCCGCGGTGTCCCACGCGTCGATCGGGTTGCGCCGGATCGACGCGTCCAGGTCGACGTGCCGGGCGCGGAAGACGGTCATGGTGCCGAGGGTGAGCTCGGCGAGCCGGTCCTTGACCTTCTCACCGAGGTCGTGCGGGGAGACCCAGAGGCCGTCGTAGAGCGGGGCGTAGCCCATCCAGCGCAGCTGACTGCGCAGCCCGCGCCGGAGGGTGCCCTCCTCCTGCGGGAGCGAGAAGGCGATCAGCGTCCATTGGCCGTCCCAGGGCTGGGCGTCGCCCGGGGCGACGATGGCGCTTCCGCCGACGGCCAGGAAGGCGGCGGCCGCGGCGGTCAGCCGGTACGAGCTGCGCCGGCCGTCGCGCTGCCCCTCGATGGCGCCGCGCCGGGCCAGGCGGCTGATCGCTGTCCGCGCGCCGGCCGGGGAGACGCCCGCCTCGGCGAGCAGGGCGACGATGGCCACGGAGGGCAGCCACGAGCGGTGCCGCAGCGTGTAGTCCGCCAGCAGCGTGACGGCGAGGTCCTGGGGCGAGTTCCCGCTCTGCCGCCGGGGCAGCCGTGCCGACGCGGCGAGGTCACCGGGGAAGATCTCGTCGATGTCGTACGGGCTGGTCATCGCCACGACTCTAAAGGGCCGCACGCCATCGACGCTCATTGATTGACAGTTTGCGTCCCCGGGTGAAAACTATCTGTCACACGAGTACGGCGCCGGCGCGCGGCACCAGGGCATGTCCCGCGCCTGGAGCGACTCGGCCCGCCGGAGCCGCGGGCCCGGCCGTACACCCTTTGCGCACCATCCCCGCCGGTCCGTCAGGAGGCCGGCCACCCCCGCCTGCGTGCGGGCGACCCAAGGAGCCGCCATGAAGATCCGAAGAAAAATGCTGCTCGCCGCCGCCACCGCGGTGGCCCTCGTCGGGCTGGCCGTGCCCATGGCCCGGCCCGCATTCGCCGCCACGCTGACCGAGGTGACCAGCTTCGGCGACAACCCCGGCGGCATGCGCATGCACATCTACGTCCCGGACAACCGGCCCGCCCGGCCCGGCATCGTGGTGGCGATGCACGGGTGCGGCGGCTCGGGGCCGGGCTTCTACTCCGGCAGCGAGTTCGCCGCGCAGGCCGACCGGTACGGGTTCATCGTCATCTACCCCACCGCGACCCAGCAGGCCGGCTTCGGCAACTGCTTCGACACCTGGTCGGACGCGGCCAAGCGGCGCGGCGGCGGCAGCGACCCCGTGTCGATCGTCTCGATGATCACGTACGCGGAACGGCAGTACAACGGCGACCCGAACCGGGTGTACGCGACCGGCAGCTCGTCCGGCGGGATGATGACCAACGAGATGCTCGCGCTGTACCCCGACGTGTTCAAGGCCGGCGCGGCGTTCATGGGCGTACCGTTCGGCTGCTTCGCGAACGCCGCCGACTACCCGCCCGGCACCAGCAAGTGCACCGGCGGCAGCATGAACCGGACCCCGCAGCAGTGGGGTGACCTGGTGCGGGGCGCGTACCCGGGCTACAGCGGCCCGCGCCCGCGCATGCAGCTGTGGCACGGCACCAGCGACACGCTCGTGCCGTACTCGCTGCTGCAGGAGGAGATCGAGCAGTGGACCAATGTGTTCGGGCTGAGCCAGACGCCGACCTCCTCCGACACGCCGCAGTCGGGCTGGAACCGGCGCCGGTACGCCGACAGCTCCGGCACCGTCCAGGTCGAGGCGTACAGCATCCAGGGCGCCGGGCACAGCCTGCCGAGCGCCGGCATGGCCGCGTACGCGGTCGCGTTCTTCGGTCTTGACGGCACGAGCACCCCGCCGTCGACTCCCCCGTCGACGCCGCCGTCGGGCCCGCCCTCCGACCCGCCGCCCTCCAACCCGCCGGTCTCGACCACGTGCCGGGTCTCGGCCACGGTGAACGCGTGGAACTCCGGGCTGACCGAGTCCATCACCATCACCAACACCGGAACCTCGGCCGTCAACGGCTGGTCGCTGTCGTTCGTGCTGCCGGGCGGCCAGACCATCACCTCGGGCTGGAACGCGAGCTACGCGCCCACCTCGGGCCGGGTGACGGCGACGAACGCGAGCTACAACGGCTCGATCGCCCCGAACGCCTCGGTCAGCATCGGCTTCCAGGCCAACCACACCGGCGATACGGCCCGGGCCGGCGGCTTCGCCCTCAACAACAGCCCTTGCAGCACTGCCTGAGCCAGGTCACGCGGTAACCGGGCGCAGATCCAGCCGGCCTTCCGCGACGGCTCGGGCGGGTTCCCGGTACGCCGTCTCGAGCTCGCGGAACAGCTTCTGCGCCCGGACCGCCGGCCAGTCCGGCGGCAGGTGCTCGACCGGCAGGCGCGGGTCCCGCCGGATGACGTGCAGCCATTCCGCGATCAGCGTGAGGCGGGCGGCGAGCGGGTCGCTCACCGGCGGGGTCCCGTCCCAGCGGGCCAGGAAGGCGGTGTACGCGGCGGCGACGGCCGGCAGGTCGTACGCGTCGCCGACCATGACGCCGATGTCGGTGCGGGAACCGGCGCGCGCGTGGAACACCCGGGCGTGGGCGTCGAGGCCGAGGCTGCTGACGATGTGGTCGGCGGCCACCTCGCCGGGCGCGATCCACAGCCCGCCCTGCAGCGGCCCGAAGCCGGCCCAGGCCAGCTGGGAGCGCAGGTCGTGGCGCTGGCGCTGCCAGGACTCGGGCAGCGAGAAGCTCAGCAGCGTCCAGGTGCCGTCCCACCGGTCGTTGACCGCGCCGGCGCCCCAGATCCGGTCGCGGCCGTCGCGCAGCAGCGCCGTGGACCGCTCGGTGAGGCCGATGTAGACGCGGCGGCCGTGGCGCTCCCGGTGCAGCAGGCCGCGGCCGGCCATCCGGGTCAGGGTGGAGCGGGCGGCGTGCGCCGAGATGGCCAGCCGGTCGCAGACGTCGATCACGCTGCCGGTGAACACGCACAGGTCGCGGTCGAGCAGGTAGTCACCGAAGAGCATCAGCAGCAGGGTCTGCGGGCGGGGCCCGGCCTCCGCGTTGTCCGTCGACGGCATGAGCTGAATGTTAGGCAGAATATTGACGGCCGTGTGAGAAGCGCCTAACTTCGTGTCCATCCGCACAGCAGAACCCCTCGCTGAGGAGGTACCGGTGCGCAGACCCACGCCCTTCCTCGTCACTCTTCTGCTCGCCGCCGCCGTGGCCGGCTGCGGCGACGACTCGTCCGGTTCGGACGATCCCATCCACCTCGGCCAGATCGTGTCGCTGACCGGGAACTACTCGCCGCTGGGCAGCGAGAACCAGAAGTCGGTCGCGCTGGCGGTCGAACAGCTCAACAGCGCCGGCGGCATCGGCGGGCGGCGCGTCGAACTGACCGTCCGCGACGACAAGAGCCTGCCCGACCAGGCCGTACTCGCCTTCAACGACCTCAAGAAGGACTCCGACGCGATCATCGGCTCGCCGTTCTCCAACTCCGCGCTGGCGACCCTGCCGCTGGTCGACCGCGAGCAGATCCCGTACGTCTCGCTGACGCCCGCCGACGAGCAGGTGCGGCCGGTCCACCCGTACGTGTTCGTGGTCCCCGCGACGTCGGGCACGTACGCCGAGGCCACCCTCCGGTACCTGCAGGCGACGAAGGTCAGCCGGCTCGCCGTCGCGTACGACACCCGGAGCAGCTACGCCGTGGCCGGCTACAAGGGACTCCAGGCCGCCGCCGCGCGGTACGGCGTGACTCTGGAACCCGTCGAGGAGTTCCAGACCACCGCCACCGAGTTCGGCGCGGTCTTCACCCACGTCCGGTCCTCGGCCGCGCAGGCGCTCATGGTGTGGGCCACCGGCGCCCCCGCGGTCGCGCTCACCAAGCAGTACGCGGCCGCCGGCCTGAAGATCCCGCTCATCCTCACCGGCGCCCAGGCGAGCAAGCTGTTCCTGGACCCGGCCGGTCCCGCCGCCGAGGGCGCCACCGTGGCGAGCTCCATCGGCGTGGTCGGCGACGCCCTGCCGGCCGGCGCGCAGAAGACCGCGGTCGAGGAGCTGGCCACGGCGTTCCGCACCAAGTACGGCTACCCGCCGCCGCAGTTCGCCCAGGACGGCTACAGCGGGGTGAAGCTGCTGGCCGCCGCGATCGCCAAGGCGGGCGGGACCGACCGGGCGAAGGTCCGCGACGCCCTGGAGGGCCTCACGCTCACCACGCCGAACGGCACCTACCGCTACTCGGCCACCGACCACAGCGGACTGACCGCCGACTACATCGCCCTGACCACCGTACGGTCCGGGGCGTTCGTGCCCACCGACTACACCAAGGCGAAGTTCGCCACGCTCGGCGGCCGGTGATGGCAGCCGGAGCCGCCCTGGCGGTCTCCGGGGCGAGCCGGGCGTTCGGCGGCGTGTACGCCGTCCGCGACGTCAGCCTGACCCTTGCGCCCGGCGAGCTGCGCGGGCTCATCGGCCCGAACGGCGCCGGCAAGTCGACCCTGTTCGCCCTCATCGGCGGCCAGCTGCGCGCGGACACCGGCACCGTACGGCTGGACGGCACGCGGATCGACCGGCTGCCCGCCGACCGCCGGGCCCGGCTCGGCGTCGGCGTGGTGTTCCAGGCGGCCCGCGTCTTCCCCGGCATGACCGTGCTGGAGAACGTGATGGTGGGCGCGCACGGCACGACCGGGGCCGGGTTCGTGGCGGCGGTGCTGCGGCTGCCCGCCCACCACCGCGAGGAACGGCTGATCCGCGACCGCGCCCGCGCGTGCCTGGCCCGGACCGGGCTGGCCGGCTGGGCGGACCGCCCGGCCGAGGCGCTGCCGCTGGGTCAGCAACGCGCCCTGCAACTGGCCCGGGCGCTGTGCGGGCAACCCCGGCTGCTGCTGCTCGACGAGCCCGCCTCCGGGTTGCGCGCGGCCGAGCGGGAGCGGCTGTCGGCGCTGCTGACCGAGCTGCGCGCCGAGGGGATCACCATGCTGCTCGTCGAGCACGACGTCGCGTTCGTGATGCGGGTTGCCGACCGCGTCACCGTGCTCGACCTGGGACGGGTCATCGCCGAGGGCTCCCCCGCCGACGTCCGCGCCGACCCGGTGGTGATCGACGCGTACCTGGGCGCCGGGAGCCCGGCGTGAGCGCGGTCGCCGAGACCCGCGGGCTCGTCGTGCGGTACGCCGGTGCCACCGCACTGGACGGTGTCGACCTGACGGTCGGCGAGCACGAGCTGGTCGCGCTGATCGGCGCCAACGGCGCGGGCAAGACGAGCCTCGTCCGCGCACTGTCCGGTCTGGTCCGGCCGGACGCCGGTCAGGTCCTCGTGCACGGGCGGCTGGCGCAGGTGCCCGAGGGCCGCGAGATGTTCGCCGGGCTCAGCGTCGACGACAACCTGCGCCTCGGCGGCTGGCGGAACGGCCGTGCGGGACGGGCCACCGGGCCGGTCTACGAGCTCATGCCGGAGCTGACCGCGGTGCGGCACCGCGCGGCCGGCACGCTCTCCGGCGGTCAGCAGCAGATGGTGGCGATCGGGCGCGCGCTGATGGCGCGGCCGGACGTGCTCGTCGTCGACGAACTCAGCCTCGGCCTGGCCCCGAAGGTCGTCGACATGCTCGTCGGCCACCTGCGGCGGTTGCACGCCGAGCGCGGGCTGGCGGTACTGCTGATCGAGCAGAACGCCCGCCTCGCCCTCGAGCTGTGCGACCGCGGGTACGTGCTGGAGGCCGGCCGGATCGTGCTGCACGGCGACGCCGACCGGCTCGCCCGCGATCCCCGCGTGGCCGCCGCCTACCTGGGCGGGCACGTCGCGGCGGAGGAGCCGCGATGAGCGATCTGCTGGGATATCTGCTCACCGGGCTCGGCATCGGCGCCGGTTTCGCGCTCGTCGGCAGCGGCATGGTGGTCATCCACCGGGTGACCCGGGTGGTCAACCTGGCCCAGGGCGCGTTCGCGGTCCTGGCGGCGATGCTCACCTCCGCGCTGCTGGCGACCGGGCTGCCGCACGGACTCGCCGAGGGTGCCGGCGTGCTCGTGGCGGCGGGCGCCGGCGTGCTGACCGGGATCGTGGCGATCGGCCGGCCCGGCACGGAACCCGGGGCGGCGCTGATCATCACGCTCGGCCTCGGCGTGCTCGCGTACGCCGTGGAGGTGACCGTGTGGGGTGACCAGCCGCGGTCGTACGCCGGGCTGCCGGGGGCGGTCACGCTGGGCGGCGCCCGGATCCAGGCGCACTACCTGCTCGTCATCGCCGTCACGCTGCCGGTGTTCGCCGCGCTGATGGCGTTCTTCCGCGGCACCGACCCGGGCAAGGCGCTGACCGCGTGCGCGGAGAACCCGTACGCGGCCCGGGTGGTCGGCATCGACGTCCGCCGGATGGGCCTGCTCGCGTTCGGGCTGGGCGGCGCCCTGGGCGGCCTCGCCGGAGTGCTGCTCACCCCGGTGCAGCAGGTGACCTTCGACAGCGACGTGACCCTGATCGTCAACGGCTTCGCCGCCGCGGTGCTCGGCGGGCTGACCCGCCCGGGGGTCGCCCTCGCCGGTGGGCTGCTGCTGGGCGTGGCGCAGACGCTGATCGCCGGGTACGGCGGCGGCGCGCACCAGCTCGAGATCGCGCTGCTGGTGATGCTCGCCGTGATGGTCGCGCAGGCCGTCCGCGCCGGTTCGGTCCGGGAGGTGGCCCGATGAGAACCCGTACGGTGCTCGCCGCCGCCGCGGTCACGCTGGCGCTGCCCCTGTTGCTGCCGGAACGGCACCTGCCCGTGTACGTCCTGCTGCTGCTGGCCGCCACGGTCACGGCCGGGGTGTCGCTGCTGATGGGGTACGCCGGTCAGGTGTCGCTGGGCCAGGCGGCGTTCTACGCGATCGGGGCGTACGCAGCCGGGCTGTCGGCCGTGCACGGCGTACCGACGCTGATCGGGCTGCTCGTCGCGCCCGTCGTCGCGGCGCTCGCCGCCGTGGTGGTCGGTGCTCCCCTGCTGCGCCTGCGCGGGCACCACCTGGCATTCGCCACGCTCGCCGTGCACCTGATCCTGCTGTCGCTGCTCGGGCAGGGCACCTGGGCCGGCGGCGCGATCGGCCTGCAGGGCATCCCGCCGCTGTCCCTGGCGGGCACGCCGCTGCGCGACGACGTCGGGTACGCGTACGTGGCCTGGGCTGTGCTCGCCGTGGTGCTGCTGATCAGCCACAACGTCGTCGACTCGCGGGCGGGCCGGGGCCTGCGCGCGGCGGCCGGCAGCGAGATCGCGGCGGCCGCCGGCGGCGTACCCGTGGGCGGTTACCGGCTCGTGGTCTTCGCGCTCTCCGCGGCGTTCGCGGGCCTGGCCGGCGGCGTGTACGCCTTCTACCTCGGCTACCTCGGGCCCGGCTCGTTCCCGCTGCTGCTGTCCATCGAGGTCGTCGTGATGGCCGTGGTCGGCGGGCTCGGCACGATCACCGGGCCGGTCGTCGGCGCCGCCGTCATCACGCTGCTGGTGCAGGCGCTCAACGAGCTCGGCACCCGGCCGGGCATGCCGAGCTACGCCCCGGCCGCGCTGTCCTACGCGGTCTACGCGCTGCTGCTCATCGCCGTGGTCCGCTACCTGCCCCGCGGCATCGTCCCCGCGGTGGCCGTGCTCCGGAAGGGAACGTCATGAGACTGGACGGCAAGGTGGCGATCGTGACGGGCAGCGGACGGGGGCTCGGCCTCGCGTACGCCAAAGCGCTCGCCGCGGCCGGCGCGGCGGTCGTGGTCAACGACCTCGACGCCGAGGCGGTGGACAACGCGGTGGCGCAGATCGCGGGTGCGGGCGGCCGGGCCACGGGGGTGGCCGCCCGCGTCGGCGACAGCGCGACGGCCCGGGCGCTCGCCGACGCCGCGATCGACGGGTTCGGCCGGCTCGACGTGATGGTCACCAACGCCGGCGTGCTGCGGGACCGGGTGCTGTGGAAGATGACCGACGACGACTTCGACACGGTCGTCCGGGTGCACCTGCGCGGGACGTTCACCTGCGCCCGCGAGGCCGCGGTCCGCATGCGCGAGCAGGGCGGGGGCGGCCGGCTCATCCTGATCTCGTCGCCGGCGGGCCAGCGCGGGAACTTCGGCCAGACCAACTACGCCGCCGCCAAGGCCGGGATCGCCGCCATGGCCCGCACGTGGGCGCTCGAGCTGGCCCGCAGCGGCATCACGGTGAACGCGGTCGTGCCGGTCGCCGCCACCGAGATGACCCGGACGATCCCGGCCTTCGCGCCGGTGATCGAGGAGTCCGAGCGGACCGGCCGGCCGCTGCCCGGGTGGCTGCGCCACGACGAGGGACTGGGCACCCCGGAGGACGCGGCCGGCCTGGTGGTGTTCCTTGCCTCGGACGCCGCGAAGGACGTCACCGGCCAGGCGATCGGCATCGGCGGCGACCGGCTCGCGCTGTGGGGGCATCCGTACGAGAAATCCGTGGCGTTCCGGGACGGCGGGTGGAGCGCCGACGCGATCGCCGAGGCGTGGCACGGCGGGATCGGCGCCGAGCCCGAGGCGTACGGCATCCCCGCGCCAAAGGCCCCGGAGGCGTAGATGGACGTCGGGTCGCTGACCGCGATCGACGTGCACACGCACGCCGAGATCAGCCGGGACGGGCACCCCTCGCTCGACCCGGAGCTGATGGGCGCCTCCGCGGCGTACTTCGGGGTGGGCGCGGGCCGGCAGCCGACGATCGACGAGACCGCGCGGTACTACCGGGAGCGCCGGATGGCCGCCGTGGTCTTCACCGTCGACGCGGAGCACACCACCGGGCATCCCCGCATCGGCAACGAGGAGGTCGCCGCGAGCTGCGCGGAGCACCCGGACGTGCTCATCCCGTTCGCCAGCGTCGACCCGCACAAGGGGCGTGCGGGGGTGCGCGAGGCACGCCGGCTGGTCGCCGAGCACGGTGTCCGCGGCTTCAAGTTCCATCCGAGCCTGCAGGGCTTCGCGCCGGACGACCGGATGGCGTACCCGCTGTACGAGGCGATCGAGGAGCTCGGCGTGCCCGCGCTGTTCCACACGGGACAGACCGGCATCGGGGCGGGCGTCCGCGGCGGGGGCGGGATCCGGCTGCGGTACTCGAACCCGATGCTCGTGGACGACGTGGCCGTCGACTTCCCGGACCTGCGGATCATCCTGGCCCACCCGTCGTTCCCGTGGCAGGACGAGGCGCTGGCGGTGGCCACCCACAAGCCGCACGTGTACATCGACCTGTCCGGCTGGTCGCCGAAGTACTTCCCGCCGCAGCTGGTGCGTTACGCCAACTCGCTGCTGCGGGACAAGGTGCTGTTCGGCTCGGACTACCCGGTCATCACCCCGGACCGCTGGCTGGCCGACTTCGAGCGGCTCGACATCAAGCCGGAGGTCCGGCCGAAGATCCTCAAGGAGAACGCCGCCCGCCTGCTGGGCCTGGACGAGGAGGACGCATCGTGATCACCGTCGACGGGCTGCCCGCGCTCACCGAGCTGGCCGGCCGGGACCTGGGCCACAGCGACTGGCTCGAGATCACCCAGGACCGGGTGGACCGGTTCGCCGACGCCACCGGCGACCACCAGTGGATCCATGTCGATCCCGAGCGGGCCTCGTCGGGCCCGTTCGGCGGCACGATCGCGCACGGGTACCTCACGCTGTCGCTGGTCATCCCGCTGTTCACCGCGCTGCTCGAGGTGCGCGGCGTGGGTATGAGCATCAACTACGGCCTCGAGAAGGTCCGGTTCCCGAACCCCGTCCGGGTGGGCTCGAAGGTACGGCTCGCCGCCACCGTGGCCGAGGTGACCAGCGTCTCGGGCGGCGGCGTGCAGATGGTGCTCGACTTCACCGTGGAGATCGAGGGCCAGGCCAAGCCGGCCTGCGTCGCCCGGGCCGTCTACCGCCATTACGCATGACGCCCACCGTCCCGGCCCGCAACACCGGTCTCGGTTCCTGGCCGGCCCGGCGCGCGGCCATGTCGCCCGGCAGCAACGCCCTGGTCTTCCGCGGCGACGCCGTCACGTACGCCCAGTTGTTCGATCGGGTCACCCGGCTCGCCGCGCGGCTGCGGTCCGGCGGCGTGCAGCGCGGCGACCGGGTCGCGTACCTCGGGCCGAACCATCCCGCCTTCGTCGAGACGATGTTCGCCACGCACCTGCTCGGCGCGATCTTCGTGCCGCTGAACTTCCGGCTGGCCGCGCCGGAGGTCGACTACATGCTCCGGCACAGCGGGACGGTCGCGCTCGTCCACGCCCCCACCAGCGCATTCTCCGTGCGGCCCGGCACGGTCGTCGAGGTCGGCGACGCGTACGAGGAATGGCTCGCCGCCGCCGGTGAGCCCGAGCCGCTCGACGTGGCGGTCGGCATGGACGACCCGGCCTTCATCCTCTACACCTCGGGCACCACCGGCCGGCCGAAGGGCGCCGTGCTGACCCACGCGAACGTCTTCTGGAACTGCTCCAACCTGCTCGTCGGGGTGGATGTCGCGAGCGACGAGATGACGCTGATCGGGGCGCCGCTGTTCCACGTCGCCGCGCTCAACCAGTGCCTGCTGCCGACGTTCCTCAAGGGCGGGTGCAGCGTGCTCATGCCGTCCTGGGACGTCGACGAGGCGCTCGAGCTGATCCCCCGCTACGGCATCACGTGGATGTTCGGCGTGGCGGCGATGTTCGCGGGGCTGGCCCAGTCGCCACGCTGGCCCGGCGCGGACCTGTCGTCGCTGCGCAGCGTGATGTCCGGGGGCGCCGCCGTGCCCGAGTCGCTGATCCTGGCGTACCAGGAACGCGGGCTGACGTTCTGCCAGGGGTACGGGATGACGGAGACCGCGCCGGGCGCCACCTTCCTCGAGGCGCGGGAGAGCCGTACGCACGTCGGCTCGGCGGGGTTGCCGGTCTTCTTCGCCGTTGTGCGCTGCGTACGGCCGGACCTGACCGACGCGCCGGCTGGGGAAACGGGCGAGGTGCTGGTCCGCGGCCCGAACGTGACGCCCGGCTACTGGAACGACGCCGAGGCCACCCGGGACGCGTTCACGGCCGACGGCTGGTTCCGCTCCGGTGACCTCGCCCGGGTCGACACGGCCGGTCACCTGTACGTCGTCGACCGCCTCAAGGACATGTACATCTCCGGCGGCGAGAACGTGTACCCGGCCGAGGTGGAGTCGGTGATCTTCGAGCATCCCGCCGTCGCGGAGGCCGCGGTGGTCGGGGTGAGCGACCCGGTGTGGGGCGAGGTAGGCCGGGCCTTCGTCGTGCCGATGCCCGGCGCGACGCTGGACGGCGACGAGCTGCGGGGCTTCCTGGTGCCCCGGCTGGCGAAGTACAAGATCCCCGTCCACGTCGACGTCGTCCCGGCTCTCCCGCGGACCGGATCGGGGAAGGTACGCAAAGACGAGTTGCGGCGCCTACCGGGAGAGCATGAAGCCGGTCACGGCCGGGGCGAAGGCGGAACCTAGCGGCGGTACGTGGGTGCCGTCGTGGATCGTCCAGGCCTGCACCACCGACCCGGCGGCGCAGCTGTAGGTACGTACCGACGTCTCGGCACCCGGGAGGGCCGGCGCCAGGTCGAGCTTCGGCGCGTCCCGGCCGGCCCCGCAGCGGTCGTACCCCACCCAGCGGGCGACCGTCGTGGCCGCCGACGGGTATGCGTTGCCGTCGATGTCGCCGCCGGTGAACGCGATGGTCTCGTCGGTGCTGCTGTTGATCGCGAGCACGCTCACCGGCCGCGACGGCCGGCACCGGCTCGCGTCGTCCCAGGTCGCGCCGTTCAGGGAGACGATCGCGGCGACCTGGTCGGCGTGGTCGCAGGCCATCCGGAACGCCATGAAGCCGCCGTTCGAGTGGCCGATCAGCGACACCCGGGCCCGGTCGATCCGGTACGCGCCCTCGAGCGTGGAGATCAGCTCGCTGAGGTACCGCGAGTCGTCGGGTCTCGGCTCGGAGAAGGAGCAGCAGGCGTCGGTGGCGTTCCAGAACTGTTCGCCGCGGTCGTCGGTCGAGCCGTCCGGGTACGCGTACACGAACCCCCGCCGGTCCGACTCGGGGGTCAGCTGCAGGTACATCTCCAGCTCAGCCGCGTCGGACGTGTACCCGTGCAGCCCGACCACCAGGGGCGCGGGCCGGGCCGGGTCGTAGGAGGCCGGGACGTGCACGGTGACCTGCCGGCCGCCGATCTGCACCGTGCCGGTGCCGCTCGCGGGCAGCGCCGGCGGTGAGCTCGACGACGGGCGGGGATCATCCGCGGAACCGCAGGCCAGCGTCACCATGACGGCCGCCACGGCGGTCACGGCCCGGGCAGCCTGCCAACGGTGTCGAGCCATCGCCCCTCCCCGGGTGGGATGCGGGCCAGAATACCGGTGGATTCCTTGCCCCGGGTTTGAGAACCACCAGAGGTTGCCTTGAGGTAGGGCTCCGATCTCCAGGGCATGAACGCGATCCTGGAGCTCACCCCCGCCGCCCCGGCCCTGCACGACGTGGCCCGCCTGTGGGGCCGTGCCGCCGACGGCGTCGAGCTCTCGGTGGTCGTGCCGTTCTACAACCCGGGTGCGGCGCTGCGGCGTACGGTCGAGCGCCTGGTCGCGGTCCTGCGCGACGCCGAGGTCGGCTTCGAGGTGATCGCGGTCTCGGACGGCTCGACCGACGGCTCGGCGCAGACCCTCGGCGGCCTGCCCGGCGTCCGCGTCATCGACAACCCGGTGAACCAGGGCAAGGGCGCCGCGCTGCACCAGGGCTTCGCCACCGCCCGCGGCGCGTGGATCGGCTTCATCGACGCCGACGGCGACATCGACCCCCGCCACCTGGTCGAGTACCTGATGGTGGCCCGCACCGGCGGCCACGCCCTGGTGTACGCCGACAAGCGCCACACCGCCTCGGCGAGCGCGGCCACCGGCTTCCGCAAGCTCGTGTCGGTGTCCTACTCCACGTTCGTCTCCCGGCTGTTCGGCCTCGACGTGCGCGACACCCAGACCGGCTGCAAGATCGTTCGGCGCGACGTGCTGGCCGCGGTGCTGCCCCGGCTGCGCGAGCGCCGCTTCGCCTTCGACCTGGAGCTGTTCGTCGCCGCGGACGCCGCCGGCATCGACGACCTCAAGGCCGTGCCGGTGCGCCTCGAGGAGCGCGTCGCCGGTTCCACCGTCACCAGCTCGACGATCGTCCGCACGATCCGCGACACGTTCGTCATCTACCGCCGCCGCCGCGACGACCACTACCGGCCCGCCGCGCCCGTCGCCGCGCCGGTCGTGGCCGTGGCTCCGCGTACGCCGGTCCTGGCCTACGCCGCCTGAGCCGGGTCAGTAGTCGTACGACCTGGTCCGTTGCCTCCGGTACCGCCGGCGGGGATCGCGCATCAGGTACCGCACGGTGAAGGCGGTCACGGCCACGCTCGCGAGGGCGACCAGGACGATGGTGAGCATCGGCGCGCCGGCCACCGAGGGCGTGGTGGAGTTCGACGCCGGTCGCAGCTGAGCCGCGTTCGCCGTTCCCCCGGCGGCCGCGGGCGGCGGGGCGGTGGGCAGCCCGGCGAAGTCGACGATGCCACTGCTCTCGAGCAGGGTCATGTGGGTCATGACGAACTGGTTCGTCCGCTGGGCGAGCTTGCGGACGGTGTCGTTGCGGGTGCTCGCCCGGATCGTGGCGATGGCCGGGAAGATCTTCCCGTGGGCCGCCCGGAGCCGGTCGATGTACACCTGGTCGAAGTCGGTCCCGTCGGCGTCGCGCATCTCGGCCAGCCAGCCCTGCTGGTCCTCGTTGGGCTCGTCGGGCAGCGGCACGTCGAGCTTCTTCGCCGCGTCCCGGACGAGCTGGTCCAGCTTGACGTGCTGGGCGGCGATGTCGCTGCCGATGGACCGGATCCGCGGGTCGTCCGACTTCTGCTGCGCCATCCGGCCGGCGGGGATCTCCCACAGCCCGGCCAGCCGCACCTTGGTCACGAAGTCGCGGTCCGCGTCGGAGACGTCACCCCGGCCCCGGTCGGTGAGCAGGCCGTTCGGCGGCACCGGCACGCCCGGTTCGGCGTGTGCCCCCTGCGGGTCGAGCAGGACAAGAACCAGGGCGACCAGCGCCGCACCCGGCAGCCGGTGGCGCCACCAGGACATCCGAACGACGGCGAGCACGTCTTCCTCCAGCCAGGGTCCCCGGGCGGGTCCCGCTGTGCAGAGGTACGCAGCGGGACGCGCGCGGGATCAAAACAGCGGCTGAGTATTTCGTGATTGCCACGTCGCCCTCAGCTCCGCGTCCGAGGCCATAGGGGCAGCATCGCGGGCGTCCGGACCGCGCTCGGCCTGCTGACGGCGATCCCGAGGGCAAGATGATCTCCGAGGAGAGGGGCGGGGCGTGGGGACGACGGGACTGGGTGACCGGCTGGCGGCGGCGCGGGCCGAGGCGCTGTTGGGCAGGGAGGCGGAGCGGGCCGTGCTGGACCGGATGCTGTCCGGGGCGGCAGGCGCGCCGGTCGTCGCGTACCTGCACGGCCCCGGCGGGATCGGCAAGTCCTGGCTCCTCCGGTACGCGGCCGGCCGGGCGCAGCTCGCCGGGCGGCGCGTGGTGGCCGTCGACGCCCGTTACCTCGACGGGGACCCGGACCGCCTGGCCGAGGCCGCCGCCCCGGCCTGCGACGAGCCCGGCGCGGTGCTCCTCGTCGACACCTTCGAGCGCTGCCGGTCGCTCGAGCCGTGGCTTCGGGACACCTTCCTGCCCCGGCTCGCGGAGGGGGCGCTCGTCGTGCTGGCCGGCCGGGCCGCGCCCGACCTCGAGTGGACCCTGGATCCCGGCTGGGTGAAGCTCTTCGCCGGCCTGGAGCTCCGGCCGCTCGACGCCGCGCAGTCCGACGCCCTGCTCGCGGCGCGCGGGGTGGGCGCGGACCAGCGCCCGGCCGTGGCGGCCTTCGCCGGGGGCAGCCCGCTCGTGCTCTCGCTCGCCGCGTCCGTCCTCGCCGCGGGCGGCCCCTGGGAACCCACCGGCGACGTCCTGACCACACTTGTCGAACGGCTGGTCGGCGACCTGCCCGGCCCGGTTCACCGGCGCGCGCTCGAGGTGGCCGCTCAGGCGTACGTCACCCGCGAGCCGCTGCTGCGGGCGGTGCTGGGCGACGACGACACCGCGACGGTGTTCCCCTGGCTGCGGCAGTTGCCGTACGTCGAGGCCACGCCGGAAGGGCTGCACCCGCACGACGCGGTGCGCTCGACGCTGGCGGCGGATCTGCGCTGGCGGGATCCCGAACGCTACGAGGACGTCCGCGTACGCGTGTCGGTCGCCGGCCTGCACGCCGTGCGCCGCGCCGCCGAGGAGGACGCGCTGGTACGGGTCGCCGAGTGGATGTACCTCTTCCGCGACGACTGCGGCCCGGACGACCCGTACGACTGGCGGCCGCACCCGCACGTCGAGGACACGCCGCTGCGGCCCGCCGACGTGCCCGAGCTGCTGCGCATGACGGAGGAGTCGTCGGCGGTGGCGCACTGGGTACGCCGTCAGCCGGAGGCGTTCCGTGTCTACCGCTTCGCGGACTCCCCCGCACCCGTCGCGTTCGTGGCCCTGCTGCGGCTGGAGGCGGTGCTTCCGGAGGACCGCGACGCGGATCCGGTCATCGCGGCGCTCTGGGACTTCGTGACGGCCACGGCTCCCCTGCGGCCGGGTGAGCACCTGAGCATCCGGCGCTTCGCGGTGCTGTCCGGACGGGCCGGGCAGCCCGCACCGATCATGGATCTCATCGGGCGGCGCGCGGTGGCGGCCGACATGCGGGCCCGGTCACGCGCGATGAGCTTCGTCTCCGTGGCCGACGCGGAGCGGTTCCGTGGGTACCTCGGCTGCGCCGGGCTGCAGGAGGTCGTGGTGGCCGATGCCGGTGGATGCCGGGAGCACATCTTCGGCCGGGACTGGCGGCGGCAACCGGTGGAGCAGTGGGTCGAACACCGGGCGCGCGCCGGGGCCGTACCCGCCGGATGGGCCGAAGCGGCCGTGCCGCCCGCCGACTTCGAGGAGGCCGTGGTCCAGGCTCTGCGGACGTGGCACTCCCCCGCGGAGTTCGCCACCAGTGCCCTGCTGCGCTCACGCCTCGTCGCGCCGGATTCGAGCGACCCGGTGGCTCAGCTCCGGGGCGCCGTCCTGGCCGCTCTCGACGCGCTGCGGGTCGATCCGGCGGGCGTGAAGGCGTACGAGGCGCTCACCGCCACGTACATCTCGGCGTCCCGGACGCACCGGGCCGCCGCGCGGCGGCTGGGAGTTCCGTACGGCACGTACCGGCGGCAGCTCTCCCTCGGGAAAGCGCGGCTCGTCGAGCTTCTGCTCCGCCGGGTGGACTGACAGCTGGGCAGTTCTGAGCAGCGGTGAGCACCGCCGGTCGTGGCGTACCGGTGGCCGTACGGCGCAGGGTGGACGGACGCTGCCCGGCACCGGCCGCGGAGACGGCGGTCACACGACCGAACTCTTGCTTCGAATTCGAAGCATAAGTATGGTCGGGAAGTGCTTCGAGTTCGAAGCAACTGGGAAAGGGTGAGTGCGATGAAGGCAGTGCGTTTCCACGAGTTCGGCGGCCCGGAGGTTCTGCGCCACGAGGACGCCGAGCAGCCCGCCCCCGGCGCCGGACAGGTGCGGGTACGGGTGGCCGGGACGTCGTTCAACGGCGTCGACGCGAACATCCGCGGCGGCAACATGCAGGGACCCATCCCCGTCAAGCTGCCCCACACACCGGGCATCGACGTGGCCGGCACGGTCGACGCGCTCGGCGAGGGCGTCGAAACCCTCGCGGTCGGCGACCGGGTCATCGGTTTCCTGCCCATGGCGGAGGCCGGCGCGGCGGCCGAGTACGTGATCGCGCCCGCCGAGATCCTCACCGCGGCGCCCACCACCGTCCCGCTCGCCGACGCCGCCGCGCTGCCGGCCGTCGGCCTCACCGCCTGGCAGGCGCTGTTCGAGCACGCCAAGCTGACCGCCGGGCAACGCGTACTGATCAACGGAGCCGGCGGCGCGGTCGGCGGCTACGCCGTCCAGCTGGCCAAGGGCGCCGGCGCCCACGTCCTCGCCACGGCGAGCCCGCACAGCAGCGCACGCGTCCGGGCCGCCGGCGCGGACCAGATCATCGACCACACCGCCGCCGACGTCACCGCCGAGGTCACCGAGCCGGTCGACGTGGTGCTCAACCTCGCGCCGGTCGCCCCCGAGCAGCTCGGCGCGCTCCTCACGGTCATCCGCGACGGCGGCACCCTGGTGAACACGACGGTGTGGATGCCCGCACCCTCGGACGAGCGGCGCGGCGTCACCGGGATCGACCTGTACGTCCGCAGCGACGCCGACCAGCTCGCGCAGCTGGCCGGGCAGGTCGACGCCGGCCGCCTGCACATCGAGGTCGCCGAGCGGGTCCCGCTGGCCGAGCTGCCCGCCCTGCACGCCCGGGCCGCCGAGGGCACCCTGCCGAGCGGCAAGGTCGTCGTCACCGTCACCGGCTGAGCGCGGTGTCCTTCGGGAACGGGCGACCTGCCGTGGGGCGGGCCGCTCGCTCCCCGCCGCCGCGTGGCTCGGTGAAGACCACGACGCGCAGGTCGCCCGGCTCCACGATCAAGACGTCCTTGTCGAGCTCGACGTCGCCGGCGCCGGGGCGGCGGACGGTCATGGTGTCCACCCAGCCCGGCGGCACGCCGGGATCCGTGGCCCACAGTCGCGCGAAGGCCGGGCTGGCCGCGGCCAGGTCCGTGACGAGCGCCCGGAGCTCCCGGTCCTGCCCGTAGCGCCGGACGGCGGTGTGCAGGCCCGCGACGAGTGACGACCGCAGATTCTCCAGCGCGCCGGGAGAGCGGTGCACGGCGCCGGGTACGCCGGTGAACACCCGCCAGGCCATGTTGCGGTCGCGTCCCCGCGCGGTCCGGGCCCCGCAGTCCTGCGCCTGCCAGGCCGCGTTGCCGGTCAGCACCGTCCAGGAGGCGTCACACACGCAGGCCGGGAACTCGGTCATCCGGTCGAGCAGGCGGACGGCGGCCGGGGTGAGCTCCCGCGGCATCGCCGCCGTGCCCGGTTCGGCGAACCCGGCCGACGCCCTCAGCCGGGAATGGTCCTTCGCGTTCAGGGCCAGGGCCCGGGCCAGGGCATCGGTCACGGCCGGTGACGGCCGGCGGCGGCCCTGTTCCAGGCGCCGGAGGTGATCCTCGGAGATGCCGGCCAGCTCCGCGAGCTCCGCGCGCCGCAGGCCCGGCACGCGCCGCGTCGCCGGCCCGGCCGCCGTGACGCCCGCGGCCGCCGGGCTCAGCCGCGCCCGGAAGGTACGGACGACGGCGCCGAAGTCATCATCGTGTCGCACCCGGCCAGGCTAGGAAGCACGGTCAATCGCCGACGGGCTCGATGAACCAGCGATTGCCGGCGATCAGGTCGGCGGCCACCCGGAGGACGATGACGCCACGGTCGTGGAACGGCGTGCCGTCCCGGGAGGTGCCGCTGAAGTCCCACTCGGACCAGAACTCGTCGCCGTCACCGGCGGACGCCAGGATCTCGGCCCGGACGTCCGGCCGTTCCTCGAACATCACGGTCCAGTTGCGCCGGACGTGGTCGCGGCCCTGCACGGTACGGCCGGGGTGCGCCGGCGCCACCGAGCGGAAGTCCTCGGCGAAGCAGGCGGTCAGCGCGTCGAGGTCGTGGGCGTTGATCGCCGCGACCAGCCGTTCAACCACAGGAGGTGTCATGGTCCGCACGCTAACGACGGTCGTGCGGCGCCGACAGGGCCGGGATGTCCCCCTCAGCGGCGCCCGATGCCGCCGACGTGGAGGGCGTGGCCCAGGTCGTTGACGCGGGCGTCGCGGCCGAAGCGGGTGTCCAGCGGCGCCAGGCCGTACTGCTGCTCGATGGTGCGCAGGATCGACGTCGTGTCGTACGGCGTGTGGTCGACGCCGGAGGAGCGCAGCGACCGGGAGATCAGCAGGGCCGGGATGCGGGTGCCGGGACCGTACTCGTCGGACGGTCCGGGCGTGGCGTGCCGGCCCTGACCGGGCGGGACGACGTGGTCCCACTGGCCGCCGAACTCGTCGTAGGTGACCACGATCAGCGTACGGGCGGCCTGCGGCCCGGCCATGACGGCGTTGATCAGGTCCACGAGGTGCCGCTCGCCGTTGTCCGTGCTCGCGTAGCCCGGGTGCTCGTTCTCCGCACCGTACGGCTTGACGAAGCTGACCGCCGGCAGGCTGCCCCCGCGCGCGGCCGTGAAGAACGCCGTCTCGTCCTGGAGGTGGTCACGGGGGTGCTCGCCGGTGCGCGGGTCGACGTAGCCGGGCGCGTACCGGGCGAAGTAGTTGAACGGCTGGTGGTGGTACTGGAACAGCGGGCCGGGGTGCCCGGCGGCCGCGTCGTTCCAGCCGCCGGCGTACCAGGCCCAGCTGACGTTGCGCTCGCTCAGCTCGTCGCCGATCGTCCGTCGGTAGTCCGGCGCGGCCGGGTCCACGTTGTTGACCAGCGGCAGCGTGTTGGCGCCGCCCGCGCTGGGCTGGCTGGCCGGCTGCACGGTGTTGACCGCGTAGTCGCCGCAGGCGAAGCCGGCGCGGCCCGGGCAGGCCTGGGTGAGCGGGCCGTCGTTCAGCGCCGGGTTGCTGCTGTGCAGCGGGTACGCCCGGACGCCGGTGTCCGCGGCGGCCGGGTTGGGGTTCGGGAAGCCCTCGGCGTCGACGACCGAGTGGGCGGTGGCGGGCGCGCCCCGCCACGGCGGCGCCTGCGCGGCCACCAGGAACTGGTGGTTGAGGAACGACCCGCCGAACGCGGCCTGGAAGAACCGGTCCGCCACGACGTAGTGCGGCGCACCGGCGGCGTGCAGGTACTGGTAGATGGGCAGCTGGCGGGTGTCGTAGTAGCCCTGCGTCAGGCCGGTCGCGTCGCTGCCGGTGCTGTAGCGGTCCATCCGGCCACCGTCGAGCTGGTACTGCTCCTGGTAGAACCGGTGCACCAGGTCACGCGTGCAACCGCCGGGGGTGCCGCCCGGGCAGGTCAGGCTCTCCGGCGTGATGTAGTCGTTGATGGAGAACGGCCGGTTGGCGAAGTGACTGGCGTACGAGAACCCGTTGCTCGCCGTGTCGGTGCCACAGGTGGCGGGCAGCGGCGGCGACGCGAGGCTCGGGTCGTTCTGGTAGAGGCACCGGTACGGGGTGCCGTCCTGCCGGACCTGCGCGCTGCGGCGGGCGTACCCGGGCGCGCCCCGGCCGTCGACCCACTGGGCGCCGACCCGGCCCCAGCCCGCGTACAGGTTGTCGAAGCTGTGGTTCTCCTGGTAGATCACCACGAGGTTGGTGAAGGGGCCGAGCGGGCCGCGGCGATGGTGGGCCTGAGCGGGACCGACGGCCCCCGTGAGCATGAGGACCATCGCACCGAGCACCGCGCCGACCCGTCTCATGTCCGCTCCCGTCGTCGTCGACTCACCGAAACTTATCGTGGCTGCGGGGGCGGTCGGCGTTGTCGCTCGTGGCACCAACCGCCGATTGCCGCGAGCCGGGCGGCGCGGCCGGACGGGCCCGGCGGTCGAGCAGGGTGACGCCGGCGGTCACCAGGATCATCGCCGAGCCGATCACCAGCAGGGCCCGGGCGCCGAGACCCGCGCCGGCGCCCGCGAGGGCCGTACCGGCCGACGCGGCGCCCACCTTGAGCGCTGCCATCGACACGAAGACCTGCGCCCGGGCCTGCGGCGGCGAGTAGCGGGCCCGGGACGCCAGGGTGGCGGTGAAGAACGGCGCGTTGAGGATCCCCACCAGCGCGAATCCGGCGAAGGCCAGCGGATAACCGGGCGCCGCCGCGCACAGCGCGAACCCGAGACCCACCACCGCAGCCGTACGGGTGACCAGCTTCTCGGGCTCCCCCAGCAGGGGCCGAGCGCTCACCGCGAGCGAGCCGAGCAGGTTGCCGAGGCCGAACGCCGCCGCCAGCAGCCCGGCCGTACCGGCGTCCACGTGCAGGTCGGGCCCGTAGGCGACGGCGATGACGGCGACCGCCCCACCCGGGACGGCGGCGACGACGGTCGTGTACATGACCCGGCGCAGCGGCCCGGTGGTCACGATCAGCCGCAGCGCCTGCCGTACGGAAAGAACCTCGTCCGGGGGCACGGTGTCGCCGCCCGCGGGCAGCGTCCGGATGAGAACGCCGCCGAGCACCGCCGCCGCGGCGAGGACCAGCATCGAAGTCCGCGCGCCGGCGACCGCCGCGAGGGCGGCCACCATGGCCGGACCAGCCGTGCCGCCCAGGCCGTAGCTGAGCGAGTCCAGTCCCTGCGCGCGACGCTGAGCGCGTTCCCCGTCGGGCGCCAGCGCGGCCAACCGGCTGCTCAGCCCGCCGGTCAGGAGCGGGCCGCACGCACCCGCCACGGCGGCGAGCACGGCGACCAGGGCGATCGGCGCCCGGCCCAGGCCGACGGACGCCGCCGCGATCAGGACGCCGTACGCCACGCACACCACGGCGATCAGCTGCCGGCCGTCACGCGCCCGGTCCAGCCGCCGCGCGAGCACGGGCCCGAGCAGGTGCGGCGCGGTCAGGCAGGTCACGAGCAGAGCACCGGCCAGCGACGGCCGCGGCACGTCCGGCGTGGTGGCGGCGAGCAGCACGAATCCGACCGCCGCCCCGGCATCCGCACCGCGCGCCAGGGTGGCGCCGGCCACGTACCGCACCAGAGCCGTCCGCACGCCTCCCGTGCTACCCACCTGTGGACCTTTTCAGACGGCGCGGTAGCGGGCGAACGTCGTGCGGCAGCGCAGGCGGAAGCCGATCGCCTGGTAGAGCCGGATCGCCCCGGCGTTACCGGCCGAGGTGTGCAGGAACGGCGTCTCGCCACGGGCGCGGATGCCGGCGGCCACCGCCCGGACCAGCCGGGTCGCCAGGCCGCGGCCGCGGAACGCCGGGTCCGTGCAGACCGCGCTGATCTCCGTCCAGCCGGGCGGGTGCAGCCGCTCCCCCGCCATCGCGATCAGCCGGCCCTCGTGCCGTACGCCGAGGTAGGTGCCGAGCTCGACGGTGCGCGGCAGGAACGGGCCGGGCTGGGTCCGCGCGATCAGGTCCAGCATCTCGGGGACGTCGGCGTGGCCGAGCCGGACGGCCGCCGGGTCGGGCTCGGCGCGCAGCGACTCGTCCACGAACTGCACGCCGGCTATCTCGCCCGCCACTTCCCAGCCGGGGCAGGCAGCTGGCACCGGACCGGCCACGGCCACCTCGGCGCCGGGGCCGGTGAGCTCGGCCAGGTCGGCCCATGCCGCAGGGTCGTGGGGGTCGGCGAGCGCGTGGAACGGCGCCACGGACGACGGGTAGCGGGCGGCCCGGCCGTACCGTTCGGCGAAGTGGGCGTGCGGCCCGGCCAGGGACTCCCACGCGGCATTGTCCAGGACGGACAGCCGGGCGTCGACGGCCGTCATCGAGCGGCACCGGCCGCGGCCCGGGCCCGGCGCGGCGGCACGGCGAGGCCGAGGTGGTCGCGCAGCGTCGGGCCGGTGTACTCGGTGCGGAACACGCCGCGCTCCTGCAGCAGCGGGACCACCGCGTCGGCGAACTCGTCGAGGCCGTCCGGCGTCACGTGCGGCACCAGGATGAAGCCGTCCGCGGCGTCCCGCTGCACGAGGTCGTTCAGCGTGGCCGCGACGGTCGCCGCCGAGCCGATGAAGGTCTGCCGCCCGGTCACCTCGATGATGAGCTCGCGGATGGAGAGCTTGCCGGCGGCCGCGCGCTCGCGCCACTCGCGGGCGACGGCGATCGGATCGCGGTGCATCCGTACGCTGGCCCGCCCCCGCGCGATGTGGTTCTCCGACACGTCGGGGTCGATCTCCGGCAGCGGCCCGTCGGGGTCGTACGCGCTCAGGTCGCGGTTCCACAGTTGTTCGAGGAACTTGATCGCGGTCTGCCCGCTGACCTGCTGCCGCCGGATGAGGTGCGCCTTCTCCCGCGCGTCGTCGTCGGTGTCGCCGAGCACGAAGGTTGCGGCGGGCAGCACGAGCAGGTCGTCGCGGTCGCGGCCGTACGCGGCGAGCCGGCGCTTCACGTCGGCGAAGAATGCCTGCCCCTCCGCGAGCGTGCCGTGCCGGCTGAAGATCGCGTCCGCGGTGGCGGCGGCGAACTCCCGGCCCGCGTCGGAGTCCCCGGCCTGGAGGATGACCGGCCGGCCCTGCGGGCTGCGGGGGACGTTGAAGCGGCCGTGGATGTCGAAGTGGTCGTCGCGGTGGGCGAACTCGCCGGCCCGGCCGTCGGCGACGAACACGCCCCGTTCCTGGTCGGCCACCACGGCGTCCGCCGGCCAGGAGTCGAACAGTTCTCTGGCGGTGTCGAGGAACTGGGTGGCCCGGGCGTACCGGTCGGACTCGGCGAGGAAGCCTCCGCGCCGGAAGTTCTCCCCGGTGAAGGCGTCCCAGGAGGTGACGACGTTCCAGGCGGCGCGCCCGCCGGAGAGGTGGTCGAGGCTCGCGAACTGCCGGGCCACCTCGTACGGCTCGTTGAACGTGGAGTTGATCGTCCCCGCGAGTCCGAGGTGGTCGGTGACCGCGGCGAGTGCGGCCAGGACGGTGAACGTGTCGGGGCGGCCGACCACGTCCAGGTCGTAGATCTTCCCGCCCTGCTCGCGCAGCCGCAGCCCCTCGGCGAGGAAGAAGAAGTCGAACTTGGCGCGCTCGGCGGTGCGGGCGAGGCGCGCGAACGAGGCGAACTCGATGTGGCTGCCGGAGCGCGGATCGCTCCAGACGGTGGTGTTGTTGACGCCCGGGAAGTGCGCGGCGAGGTGGATCTGCTTAGGCAACGCGGGCTCCTTCGGCGTAGCGGTTGGCGGGCCGGGGCAGGCCGAGCAGCCCGCGCAGCGTGGACGCCTCGTACTCGTGCCGGAAAACGCCGCGGGCCTGCAGTTCCGGGACCAACCCGCGGGTGATGGCCCGCAGGTCCTCCGGGATGCGGGCGGGGCGCAGCCGGAAGCCGGTCAGCCCGGCCGACTGCCAGTCCAGCAGCAGGTCGGCGAGCTGGGCCGGGGTGCCTGTGAAGACCGCCGCGTCCGAGGTGAAGGCCGCGCCGTCGAGGTCGTCGAGGCGCTGCCGGGCTTCGCGGGCGGCGGCCGGGGTGTGGTCGAGGAAGACCACCAGGTCACCGAAGATGTGCGGGACGGGCACCTCGCCGACGATGCGCCGGGCGTCGTCGGCGTCAAACGGCGTCACATAGACCAGGTCCGCTGAGGCGGCGGCGAACCGGTACGGGGTCTCCGCATGCGCGAGCGCGGTGACGACCGGCTGCCCCTGCGGCGGGCGCGGGGTGATCGACGGCCCCTTGACGCTGAACCAGCGGCTCGCGAAGTCGATGTAGTGCAGCTTGTCGCGGTCGATGAAGCGGCCGGTGGCGGCGTCGCGGATCTCGGCATCGTCCTCCCAGCTGTCCCAGAGCCGGCGTACCACCTCGACGAAGTCGGCCGCCTCGTCGAACAGGTCCTCGACACCGGTGATCTCCCGCCGGCCGAAGTGGGCGGCCTCGGCGGGGCGCCAGGAGACCTGGGCCCGCCAGCCGGCCCGGCCGGTGCTGACGTAGTCGAGGGTGGCGATCGCCTTGGAGATGTGGAACGGCTCGGTGTGCGTGACCGTCGCCGTCGGGACCAGCCCGATGCCGCGGGTGGCCGGGGCGACCCGCGCGGCCACCAGCACCGCGTCGAGCCGGCCGCGGACCTGGTCGGTCCGCTCATCCGGACCGTCCGGCCGGCTGGACTGGGGGCCGAGCCCGTCCTCGATGGTGACGAAGTCGAGCTTTCCTGCCTCGGCCTCGCGGACCTGGTCGATCCAGTAGCGGGCGGTGAACAGCTCGGCCGGGCGGGCGGCCGGCTCGCGCCACGCCGCCGGGTGCCAGCCGGCGCCCTCGAGGGCGACTGCCAGGTGCAGGGTCATGGTCACTTCCCCTCGATCGGCAGGCCGGGCGGGTTGACCTCCGCCTTCGGTACGGACTCCGAGCCGAGGTTCCACCGCTCGAGGATGCGGGCGTAGTCGCCGGAGCGGATGAGCTCGTCCACCGCGGCGGCGTACGCGTTCACCAGCCCGTTGCCCTTCTTCGTGGTCAGCGCGATCTTGCCCTGCAGGGTCGACCCGGCCCCGGAGTAGGTGCCGATGATCTCGGTCTGGCCCGCGACGGCGACGTGGTACGCGGCGGTCGGGTTCGGTGCGAGGTACGCGTCGATCTGCCCGGAGCCCAGCGCGAGGTACGTCGCCTGGTTTGTCTGGTAGTACTTGACGTCCACCGCGGGCAGCCCGGCGGCGACCGCCTCCTTGCTCCACTCCAGCAGGATCTTCTCCTGGTTGGTACCCGAGCCCACGGCGACCTTCTTCCCGGCGACGTCCTTGGGACCGGTGACCTTCCATCCGGCGCCCTTCTTCGCCTCGAACGCCAGCTCGTCCTTGCGGTACGTGGCGAAGTCGTACTTCTGCTTGCGCTCCTCGGTGACCGTGATGTTGGAGGCGCCGAGGTCGTACTTGCCGCTGTCCAGCCCGATGAACAGGTTCTCCCACGAGGTGTTCTGCAGGTCCGGCTGCAGGCCGAGGACGCCCGCGACGGCCACGGCCACGTCAGGCTCGCTGCCGATCAAAGTCTTGTTGTCGGTCGCGGTGAAGGCCAGCGGCGGGAAACCGGAACCGGCCGCCCCCACGCCGATGACGAGCTTGCCGCGGCTGCGGACGGCGGCGGGCACCTGCGCGGCGATCGCGTCCACCTTGGCCGGCACGATCCGCTTCTGGTCCGCGGTGTCGTTGATCGTCACCGTCCCGGCCTGCACGGCCGCGGCCGCGGGTCTCGGCGCCTCGTCCGGGGCCGAGCAGGCGGTCAGCCCGGCGACGAGCCCGAGGGCGATCAACAGGTTTCTGCGACGCATGGATGCTCCTTGCTCAGGCCAGGACCTTGGACAGGAAGGCCCGGGTACGGTCGTGCCGGGGGTGGTCGAGGACCTCGGCAGGCGGTCCCTGCTCGATGACGCGGCCCTCGTCGAGGAAGACGACGGTGTCGGCGAGCTCGCGGGCGAAGCCGATTTCGTGCGTGACGACGATCATGGTGGTGCCGGCCCTGGCCAGGTCCCGCATGACGTCGAGCACCTCGCCCACCAGCTCGGGGTCGAGCGCCGAGGTGGGCTCGTCGAAGAGGATCAGCTTGGGGTCGAGGGCGAGCGCCCGCGCGATGGCCACCCGCTGCTGCTGGCCGCCGGAGAGCTGCCGCGGGTAGGCGTCCACCTTGTCGGCGAGCCCCACGCGTGCGAGCAGCTCCCGGGCACGTCGGTGGGCTTCGGCGCGGGGGCGGCGGAGCGCGGAGATGGGCGCCTCGGCGATGTTCTCCACCGCGGTCAGGTGCGGGAAGAGGTTGAAGCTCTGGAACACGAACCCGATGCCCGTACGCTGCCGGAGCACCTGACGCTCGCCGAGCTCGTAGAGGTGGTTGCTGGCCCGGCGGCGGCCGATCAGCTCGCCGTCGACGCGTACACGTCCGCGCTCGGGCTTCTCCAGGTGGTTGATGCAGCGCAGCAGGGTCGACTTGCCGGAGCCGGACGGGCCGAGGACGACCGTGACGCTGCCGGCCGCCATGGTGAGGTCGATGTCGCGCAGGACCGCCAGCGGGCCGAACGACTTGTGCAGGCCGCGGATCTCCACCATCGGGGTCGTCACCGGGCGTACCCGCGGGAGAAGCGGCGCTCGGTGTAGTGCTGCAGGACCGACAGGACGGCGGTGAGCACGACGTACCAGACCGTGGCCACGAGCAGCAGGGGCACGACCCGCCCGTTGCGGCCGTAGATGACCTGCACCTGGTAGAACAGCTCGCCGATCGCCAGGACGTACACGACGGAGGTGCTCTTGAGGAGGTTGACCAGCTCGTTCGCGGCGTTCGGCAGGATCGCCCGCATGGCCTGCGGCAGCAGGATGCGCCGGAACTGGCGCAGCCGCGGGATGCCCAGCGCGGCGGCCGCCTCGCGCTGCCGCTGGTCGACCGAGAGGATCCCGGCCCGCACGATCTCCGCCGCGTACGCCGACTCGTGCAGCGCCAGCCCGAGCAGCGCCGCCCCGAACGCGCTCACCAACTGGGAGGTGCCGACCGAGAAGAAGCCGGGCCCGAACGGCACGCCGACCTGCAGCCGGTCGTACAGGTAGCCGAGGTTGGCCCAGAACAGCAGCTGGACGATCAGCGGGACCGACCGGAACACCCAGATGTACGCCCAGCTGACCGCCCGCAGCACCGGGTTGCCGGAGAGCCGCATCGGCGCCAGCACGATCCCGCCGAGGAAGCCGAGCACCGCGCCGGCGAAGGTGAGCTCGAGCGTGACGAGCAGCGCCTCCATCACGGACTTCTCGAAGAAGTACCCGGCGAAGGTGCCCCATTCCCAGCCCGGGTTGGTGGCCAGGCCGTGCAGGAACTGGGCGAGCAGGACGAGCACCGCGGCGACGGCGATCCAGCGCCAGGGGTGGCGCGCCGGCACCACGACGAGCTCGTCCGGCAACGGTGGGGCGGTCGGTGGGTGGGCGCTCGTGCGCCGGGCCGAGGACAGGAGACTCACGGGGGTCCCTCCGGGCGGTGCTGCGGGGTGATGCCGACGACGCTAGGCCCGTGGTCGCAATGCCCTCAAGTCCTATCGCCTATGTATGTTTAACGGCTTTGTGAACGGCGCAATGTCTTGCCCTATTCCTATTGCAGCTATAGGAATGAGAGGTGACCGTACCGTTGTCCGTCCTGGATCTTTCCCCGCTGATCGCCGGCGGCACCGCCGGTGACGCCCTGCGCCGCACGCTCGACCTCGCGCGGCGTGCCGAACAGTTCGGCTACCACCGCTACTGGGTCGCCGAACACCACCTGACGCCGGGAGTGGCGAGCTCTCAGCCGGCGGTGCTGCTCGGCCAGATCGCCGCGGTGACCGACCATATCCGGCTCGGATCGGGGGCGCTGCAAACGGGTTTCCTCACCCCGCTGGCGGCGGTCGAGCAGTTCGGCCTGCTGGACGCGCTCCACCCGGGCCGGTTCGACCTGGGGCTGGGCCGCTCGGCGCAACGCCGTACGACGGTGGCCTCGGCGGCCGAGCCGGACGAACCGCAGACCGAGGCGCGGGTCGTCGACGGGCTGCTGATCCCGAAGTCCTTTTCGTTCGCGCCGATCCTGCGGTCGGCGCGCTCGGCGCTCTTCGCGCGGTTGCTCAAACAGCCGAACGCCGAACCGGCCGACCTGGACGACGTCGTCGCGGACATCGAGATCCTGCTCGCCGGGCCGTACACCGACGGGCTGGGCAACGAGGCGCGGGCCGTCCCCGGCGAGGGCGCCGACCTGCAGCTGTGGGTCCTCGGCAGCAGCGGCGGCGAGAGCGCTCGGGTGGCCGGCGCGCGAGGGCTGCCGTTCGCGGCCAACTACCACGTCGCGCCGGCCAGGGTGCTGGAGGCGGTCGAGGCGTACCGGGCGGCGTTCCGGCCGTCGAAAGCCCTGGCGCAGCCGAAGGTGATGGTCTCCGCGGATGTGCTGGTGGCCGAGGACGACGAGACCGCCCGGCGGCTGGCCACCCCGTACGGCCTCTGGGTGCACAGCATCCGCACCGGCGAGGGGGCGATCCCGTACCCCAGCGTCGCCGACGCGCAGGCCCGGCCGCTGACCGCCGAGCAGCACAAGCTGGTCGCGGACCGGCTCGACACCCAGTTGGTGGGCACCCCGGAGACGGTCGCCGAACGGCTCGAGACCCTGCGCCGGGTCACCGGGGCCGACGAGCTGCTGGTCACCACGATGACGTACGACCACGCCGACCGGGTGCGCTCGTTCGAGCTCCTCGCGAAGCACTGGTACGGCTGAGGGCCGGGCGCCCCGGCCCCCCCGGGGGCCCGCCCCCGCCCCCGGGAGAACGCCGCCCCCCCCCCGCCCCC
>NZ_JADMLH010000022.1:61554-136443 GCF_016464385.1 Nucisporomicrobium flavum
GGTGGCGGGGTCGCTCGCCCCGCCGTCCCTGTGGGGGGGTGGGGGGCGGGCCCCCCGCCCCCCCGGGGCGCCCGGCCCTCGCACCGGTCAGAACGCGGCCAGCACCGAGCCCTGGTACTTGTCCTCGATGAACTTCTTCACCTCGGGCGAGTGCAGCAGCTTCTCGAGCTTCGCCACCCGCGGGTCGTTCTCGTCGCCGGTCCGGACGACCACCAGGTTCGCGTACGGGTTGTCCTTGCCGTCCTCCAGGGCGAGCGCGTCCTTGGCCGGGCTCAGCCCCGTCTCGATCGCGTAGTTGCCGTTGATGACCGAGGCAGCCGTGTCCTCGAGGCTGCGCGGGAGCTGGGCCGCCTCGAGTGCGGAGAACTTCAGGTTCTTCGGGTTGGTGGCGATGTCCTTCTCGGTGGCCTTCACGCCGACGCCCGGCTTGAGCGTGATGAGGCCGTTCTTGGCGAGCAGGTTCAGCGCCCGGCCCGAGTTCGACGGGTCGTTCGGGATCGCGACCACGCCGCCGGAGGGCACCTCGGCCAGCGACGTGACCTTCTTCGAGTAGAGGCCCAGCGGCTCGATGTGCACCGGCTTGAGCGCGGTGAACTTGTAACCCTTGGCGGCCGTCTCCTCCTCCAGGTACGGGATGTGCTGGAAGTAGTTGGCGTCGATCTGCTTCTCCCGCAGGGCGACGTTGGGCTGGATGTAGTCGTTGAACTCGACGATGTCCAGCTTGAGCCCCTCCTTCGCGGCGAGGTTGTCCCGGACGTACGCGAGGATCTCGCCGTGCGGGACCGGGCTGACGCCGACCTTCAGGGTGTCGCCCCCGCCGGACCCGGACGAGGAGCCGGACCCGCACGCGGCGAGGCCCAGGGTCAGCCCGGCGGCGGCGATCACGGCGACGATGGAGCGGCGATGCATGAGGGGTGCCTTTCTATCGGTGGTACAGGCGCCGGACGAGGACGTCGCCCAGCGTCTGGATCAGTTGCACGAAGACGACCAGGACTCCGACCGTGGCGATCATGACCTCGGTCTCGAAGCGCTGGTATCCGTAGCGGATGGCCAGGTCGCCCAGCCCGCCGCCGCCCACGACGCCGGCCATGGCGGAGTAGCCGACCAGCGCGATGACGGTGACGGTCAGGCCCGCCACCAGGCCCGGCCGGGCCTCACGCAGCAGGACCTTGCCGACGATCTGGCGCCGGGTGGCGCCCATGGCCGTGGCGGCGGCCACGACGTCGGCCGGGACCTCGTGGATCGCGGTCTCGACGAGCCGCGCGTAGAACGGGATGGCGCCGATGGTCAGCGGCACGATCGCGGCGGTGGTGCCGATGGTGGTGCCCACCACGGCGCGGGTGAACGGGATGACCGCGACGAGCAGGATGATGAACGGCAACGAGCGCCCGACGTTCACCACCAGGCCGAGCAGCGCGTTGACCGGCCGCAGGGGGAGCAGCCCGCCGCGTTCCGTCAGCGTCAGCAGCACGCCCACGAGCAGTCCCCCGATCGCGGTCAGGACGGTGGAGAAGCCCACCATCCAGGTTGTCTCCCGTAGTCCCTGCCACAGCAGCTCGGCGACCTCGGACCACGTCATCGGACGACCTCCGTCACGAGCACGCCCTGCTCGCGCAGCCAGCCGGCGACCGGGCCGGCGTCGCCGCGCACCGTGATCCGCAGCCGTCCGGCCCGCGTCGCGGCCAGCTCCTGCACAGTGCCGTCGAGGATGCGTACGTCGGCGTCGAACCGGCGGGCCAGCTGGGATATCAGCGGCTGATCGGCGACGGCACCGCTGAGGGTGAGGTCCAGCACCGGGTCCTCCGGGTCCGGCGCGGCGCCGCTCAGCGGGAACAGTCCGCCGGCCAGCTCCGATCCGGGCCGGCGCAGCAGGTCGGCGATCGGCCCGGACTCGGCGAAGCGGCCGTCGCGCATCACCGCGGCGGAATGGCAGATGCGCTTCACCACGTCCATCTCATGGGTGATCAGCAGGATGGTCAGCCCCAGCCGCCTGTTGAGGTCGCGTAGCAGCTCGAGGATCGAGCCGGTGGTCTGCGGGTCGAGCGCCGAGGTGGCCTCGTCGGAGAGCAGCACCTGCGGGTCCGCCGCGAGCGCGCGGGCGATCCCGACGCGCTGCTTCTGCCCGCCGGACAGCTGGGCGGGATAGGCGTCCGCGTGGCCGGCGAGCCCGACCAGGTCGAGCAGCTCGGCCACCCGGCGGGCCCGGGCCGCCCGCGGCACTCCGGTGATCTCCAGCGGAACGGCGACGTTGCCCGCCGCGGTCCGCGACGCGAGGAGCGCGAAGTGCTGGTGCACCATGCCGATGCGGCGCCGGGCCGCGCGCAGCCGGCCGCCGGACAGGCCGGTCAGCTCCACCCCGCCGACCACCACCGTGCCGGCATCGGGCCGTTCGAGCAGGTTCACGCAGCGCAGCAGCGTGCTTTTGCCGGCGCCACTCTGGCCGAGCACGCCGAAGATCTCGCCGTCGCGCACGGCGAGGTCGACGCCGTCGACCGCGACGACCTCCCGGCGCCGGGCGCGGTACACCTTCCGCAGACCCTCGATCTGGATCACTCGACTCGGCTTCCCGTCCGGTTTCTCTACAAGACCCATAGGTTTAGGGCCGTACGAAGATAGCCCGCTGCCGGGTCCGGGGAAAGCCGGAGTAACGACCGTCACGGGCACTTGTTACCGGCCCTCAAACGTCCGGTTATCGACCGCGACGCCGCAGGTGAACGCGCTATAGCCTCGGAGCATGGACGGCGCCCGGCGCACCACCCGGCGCGGCGATCTACCGGCGCCCGGGCCGCGCCGGCCGGCGGAGGCCACGGCGTCGGTGCTGCGGGCCGTGCTCGACCACGGGCCGATAGCCCGCAGCTCGATCGCCCGGGTGACCCGGTTGTCCGCGGCCACGGTGAGCGGCGTCGTCCCGGCGCTGCTCGACCGGCGGCTCGTCCGCGAGGTTCCGGAGGCGGCCGGGCGCCCGGGCATCGGCCGGCCGCACGTACCGCTGGACCTCGACGGTGACGCCGTCGCGGTGGTCGGGGCGCACATCGCGGTTCCCCGTACCACCGTGGCCGTGCTGGATCTGCGCGGGCGAGTGCTCGCGCAGCGTCAGGACCCGCACGGCGGGCACGATCCGGCGAACGTCCTGACGGCCCTCGCGCACCGGATCGCCGCCCTGCTCGAGGAATCCGGCGTACGCCGCAGGATCCTCGGGCTCGGCCTGGCCACCGGCGGGTGGGTGGATCCCGCCTCCGGCACGGTCGTCGAGCACCCGTTCCTCGGGTGGCGCGACGTCCCCGCCGGTGCGGTCCTGGCCGAGGCGACCGGGCTGCCCGTACGCCTGGACAGCAACTCCCGCGCGCTACTGAGAGCCGAACAGCTCTTCGGCGCCGTCGCCGCGCGGGCCCGCCGCAGTGCGGTCCACCTCTTCGTGGGCAACGTCGTCGACGTCGGGTTCGCGGCGGGCGGAGTGGTCCACCAGGGTCCGCGGTCCGCCGCCGGCGCTATCGCCCATCTGCCGGTGGAGGGCTGCACCGAGCTCTGCGCCTGCGGCCGGCGCGGCTGCCTGCAGGCCGCCGTCTCCGAGCGGGCGCTGGTGCGTCGTGCGCTGGTCCGCGGCCTGATCGACCGGCCGGACGTCACCGAGCTGGTCGACGCGGCCCGCGGCGGGCGCGCCGGGGCGGTGGAGCTGCTCCAGGACCGTGCCCGGCTGGTGGGCCGGGCGGCGGGCCTGCTGCTCGACCTCTTCGACCCCGAGGTGCTGGTGGTGGCCGAGGCCGGCGTCAACCGGCTGCCCGCCTGCCTGGCGGCCCTGCGCGCCGAGGCGGCCGCCTGGTCGACCACCGGCGCTGACATGGCGTCCTCGGTACGCCCGAGCAGTTTCCCGGACCACGTCCTGGCGGTCGCCGGCGGCGCGGTCGCCCTCGACGACCTGTACGCCTCCCCGCTCACCAGGACGGACTTAATTCAGTCCCGCGCATAGTTGCCTCCTAAACCTAGCTGCATAGTATGAATTGCAGCCGGTGGCGAGTACGCCGCAGGAAATCCCCGACACCCAGCGCGCGGTCCGCACTGCCGCGGGCTGATCCGCCGTGCCCACCCGCGCAGCCGCAACGCTTCCGCATCCGAACGGAGCCGTCCCATGACCGTGATCGCCAATCGGCCGTTCCCCTCCACACCGGTCGACGCCGCGCTGTTCCGGCAGGCCTTCCGGCGCCACGCCGCCGGTGTGGCGGTTGTGACCACCGACGCCGGGCGCGGCCCCGCCGGGGTCACCGTCACCTCGCTCGCCTCGCTGTCCGCCACGCCGCCCCTGCTGTCGTTCAGCGTCTCGGCGAGCGCCTCGGTCTGGCCGCACCTGCGCGACGCGGACTCCGCCGTCGTGCACCTGCTCGGCGCCGATCACACCGAGGTGGCACAGACCTTCGCGACCAGCGGCATCGACCGCTTCGCCGGCACCCGCTGGCGCCGGCTGCCCACCGGCGAACCCGTCCTCGACGGCGCGGCCGCCTGGCTGCGGATCTCGATCGAGCACCGGCACCCCGCCGGCGGCTCCCACCTGGTGATCGGCCGGGTGGAGGAGACCGAACTCGCCGGGAGCGGCGGCCCGCTGCTCTACCACGACGGCACGTACCACGTCCTCTGAGCCACCGGAGAAGATTGATGATCACGACATCGAGGAAAGCGTTCGTCCCCCTCCTGGCGGCCGTCCTGGCCCTCGGCACCGCCTGCGGCAGCGGGAGTTCCGGCGCGACGCTGGAGCTCACCGCCGCACTGCCGGACAAGGTGCCGAGCGGCACCGAGGTCCGGATCGGCGACCCGTCCATCCAGGCGGTCCTGCAGGCGGCCGGCCTGGACAAGGAACTCGCCGACGCCGGCGTGAAAGTGGCGTGGGCCAACATCAGCGGCGGCCCGAAGAGCATCCAGGCGTTCCGCGCCGACAAGCTCGACTGCAGCGCGGTGGCTGACATCCCGTCGCTCTTCGCCGCGTGGACGGGCACCTCCACCAAGATCGTCTTCCAGTCGGTCACGGTGGACCCGTTGGCGCACCCCATCTACCAGCTCGGCGTCGCGCCCGGGGTCACCGTCACCTCCCTGGCCGATCTGCGCGGTAAGAAGATCGCGTACAGCGCCGGGCAGGCACAGGGTGCGCTGGTGCTGCGCGTGCTGCAGAAGGCGGGCCTGACCCAGAAGGACGTCACCCTCGTCGAGCTGACCAGCAAGGACGACGCGTACGTGACGGCGCTGGGCAGCAAGGCCGTCGACGTGGCCCCCCTCGGCGCGCAGTACGTGAAGGTCTACAAGGGCCGCTACCAAGGCGTCACCGCCCTCCCCACGGGAATCCGCGACGACGCGTCCACCCTGTACTGCCTCACCAAGTCCGTCCAGGACGCGCAGAAGGCCGCGGCGCTCAAGGTCTACGTCAGCGTCCGTACCAAGGCGGTGCTCTGGCAGAACGACCACCCCGACGAGTACGCCAAGCTGTACTACCAGGACACCCAGGGGCTCAGCGCCGCGGACGCGAAGGACGTCGTGGCCACCGACGGGGCGAAGGGCATCCCGGCGACCTGGGACAACGCCATCGCCCGCCTGCAGCAGACCGCCGACCTGCTCGCCCAGGAGCAGCACCACGACAAGCTCGACGCCGGCACGCTCGTCGACCGCCGCTTCGAGAAGGTGCAGTCGGCCACGGCGGGCACCCGGGTGGTCACGGGCGATGCCGCATGACCGCCACCGTGCACGCCCCCGCTGCGCCCGCCACGACGGACGACTCCCGGGTCGACGCCCGCGTCGTGCGCCGGCGCCTCGGCCCCGGCCGCCGTCTCCGCTTCGGCTTCTGGGCCGGCCCGCTCCTCGTGCTGGCCATCTGGTCGATCGGCTCCACCACGGGCCTCATCAGCCCGGCCATCCTCACCGCGCCGTGGGACGTCGTCCGGGCGTTCGGGGACCAGTGGACCGACCACGACCTGCTCGGCAACGTTCTGTCCTCGCTGCAGCGGGCGGTACTCGGGCTGGCCTTCGGCATCGTCGGCGGCACCGTGCTCGCGGTGCTCTCCGGGCTCTCGCGGATCGGCGAGGCGCTCGTCGACGGGCCGATCCAGATCAAGCGCTCGATCCCCACGCTGGCGCTGATCCCGCTGTTCATCGCCTGGTTCGGCATCGGCCAGGAGATGAAGATCGTGACCATCGCGCTGATCAGCCTGGTCCCGATCTACGTGCACACCCACAACGGGCTGCGCGGCATCGACGGCCGGTACGCCGAACTCGCCGAGACAATCGGCATCGGGCGCGGCGAGTTCGTCCGGCACGTGATCCTGCCCGGCGCGCTGCCCGGCTTCCTGCTCGGCATGCGGTTCGCGGTGACCTCGGCGCTGCTCGGCCTGGTCGTGGTCGAGCAGTACAACGCCACCAGCGGCATCGGCCACATGATCACGCTCGCCGAGCAGTACGGCCAGACCGACGTCATCGTCGTCGGCCTGGTGATCTACGGAATCTTCGGCTACCTGGCCGACACGGCCGTACGGGCGACCGGAAGGAAGGTGCTCGCATGGCGCCGCACGCTCGAGGACTGACCACCGCGCCCGCGGTTCGCGTGCGCAACCTGCACCGCAGCTTCAGCAAGGAC
The DNA here is from genome assembly GCF_016464385.1 of Nucisporomicrobium flavum. Lineage (GTDB taxonomy): Bacteria > Actinomycetota > Actinomycetes > Mycobacteriales > Micromonosporaceae > Actinoplanes > Actinoplanes flavus_A. Next base: position 68,165 of record NZ_JADMLH010000022.1, read on the forward strand.
GGCGGCGTCCTCAACGGCCTCGACCTCGACATCGCGCCCGGCGAGTTCGTCGCGCTGATCGGGCGCTCGGGCACCGGCAAGAGCACCCTGCTGCGGGCGCTCGCCGGGCTGGACCGCGATGTCGCCGGCCACGGCCGCGTCGAGGTGCCCGACTCCGTCTCCGTGGTCTTCCAGGACTCCCGGCTGCTGCCCTGGAAGCGGGTGCTGGACAACGTCATGTTCGGGCTGCACGGGCCCGGCGCCGTCGAGCGGGGCCGGCAGGCGCTGGCCGAGGTGGGCCTCGCCGGCCGCGAGCGCGCCTGGCCTTACCAGCTGTCCGGTGGCGAGCAGCAGCGCGCCTCGCTGGCCCGCTCGCTGGTGCGTGAGCCGCAGCTGCTGCTGGCCGACGAGCCGTTCGGCGCGCTCGACGCGCTCACCCGGATCCGGATGCACGCGCTGCTGCGCAAGCTCTGCGCGACGCACCGTCCGGCGGTGCTGCTGGTCACCCACGACGTCGACGAGGCGATCGTGCTCGCCGACCGGGTGATCCTGCTGGACGCCGGTGTGGTGCGCACCGACGTCCGGGTGGACGTCGCACACCGGTCCCGTTCCGATGCCACCTTCGCCGAGCTGCGGGCGTTCCTGCTGGACGAGCTCGGCGTCGACGAGGAGAGCCGTTCATGAGCCGTCAGCTGCACTTCAACCTGTTCCTGCACGACACCGGCCACCACGAGGCGTCGTGGCGTCTGCCGCAGGCCGACCCGTACGCGAATCTGTCGCTCGCCGCCCACCAGCGCCTGGCCCGCATCGCCGAGGACGCGAAGTTCGACTCGGTCTTCCTCGCCGACAGCCCGGTGCTGTGGAACGATCCCGGCCGCCGGCCGTCGGGCAAGCTCGAGCCGACCGTCCTGCTCGCCGCGCTCGCGGTCACCACGAGCCGGATCGGGCTGATCGCGACCGCGTCCACCTCCTACAACGAGCCGTTCAACCTGGCCCGGCGGTTCGCGTCGCTCGACCACCTGTCCCGCGGCCGGGCCGGCTGGAACATCGTCACCACCGCGGGCGACGCGGCCGCGCGCAACTTCGGGCTGGCGGACCAGCCGCTGCACCGGACCCGTTACGAGCGCGCCGACGAGTTCCTCGAGGTCGCGACCCGGCTCTGGGACAGCTGGACCGACGACGCGATCGTCGCCGACAAGCAGCGGGGCGTGCACGCGCTGCGGGAGCGGGTCCGCGCCATCGACCACCACGGCACGTTCTTCCGGGTCGACGGGCCGCTGAACCTTCCGCGCTCGCCGCAGGCGTACCCGTTGCTCGTACAGGCAGGGTCGTCGGAGGACGGGAAGGAGTTCGCGGCGAAGTGGGCCGAGGCGGTGTTCACCGCGCAGCCCACCCTCGCCGAGAGCCAGGCGTTCTACGCCGACCTCAAGCGCCGGGCCGCGGCGGCCGGGCGCGACCCGGACCATGTCGTCATCCTGCCCGGCATCGTTCCGGTCATCGGCGACACCGAGGCCGAGGCGCGCGAGCTGGACGCCGAGCTCGACCGGCTGATCGGCCCCGAGTACGCCCGCAAGCAGCTGGCAAACACCCTCGGCGTGGATCCCGAGCTGCTGCAGCTCGACCGGCCGCTGCCGGAGAACCTGCCCGGCGAGGAGCAGATCGAGGGCGCGAAGAGCCGCCGTACGCTCATCGTCGAGTGGGCCCGGCGCGAACACCTGACGGTGCGCGAGCTCATCGGCAAGCTCGGCGGCGGCCGTGGGCACCGCACCTTCACCGGCACACCCGAGCAGGTCGCCGACACCATCCAGCACTACTTCGAGAACGGCGCCGCCGACGGCTTCAACATCATGCCCGCGGTCCTGCCGTCCGGCCTCGAGGCGTTCGCCGGGAAGGTGGTGCCGATCCTCCAGGAGCGCGGCCTGTTCCGCACCGAATACCGGGGCACCACGCTGCGCGAGCACTACGGGCTGCCCCGGCCCGCCAACCGGCTGGTCCTGGCCGGGGAGGGAGCCCGATGAGCCCGGCCTTCCTCTGGTACATCCCGAACACCGTCGAGCCGGGCCATCGCGGCGACGATTCCGTCGACGGCTACGGGAGCCTCGAGCACAGCGTCGACCTCGCCGTCACGGCCGAGCGGCACGGCTGGGAGGGCGCGCTGATCGGCACCGGCTGGGGACGCCCCGACACCTTCACGGTCGCCACCGCGCTGGCCGCGCGGACCACCACCTTCCGGCCGCTGGCCGCCATCCGCCCGGGCTACTGGCAGCCGGCCCACTTCGCCAGCGCGGCCACCACGCTGAACCACCTCAGCGGCGGGCGGCTGCTCATCAACATCGTCAGCGGACAGGACAACCTCGCCGCCTACGGCGACATCGAAGGCGATCAGGCCCAGCGGTACGCACGCACGAAGGAATTCATGCGGCTCACGCGGCGGCTGTGGACCGAGGAGAACGTCACGTACGCCGGCGAGCACTTCCGCGTCACGGATTCCACGGTGGTGCCGCGGCCGTACGGCAACGGTCCCCGCCTCTACTTCGGCGGCGCGTCACCGGCCGCGGAACGGGTCGCCGCCACCGAGGCCGACGTCCAGCTGTTCTGGGGTGAGCCGCTCGACGGCATCGCCGAACGTATCGAGCGGCTCCGCCGGCTCAGCACGGACCTGGACCGCGACCTGCCGCCGCTGGAGTTCGGGCTGCGCATCACCACGCTGGTCCGCGACACCACCGAGGAAGCGTGGCGCGACGCCGAAGCCAGGGTCGCCGCCATGGCGCAGCGGTCCGGGTCACTCGCCGACCGGCTGCGCGGTCCCGCGGTCGGCCAGCAACGCCTGCTCGACCTGGCCGCCCGCGCGGACGTCCTCGACACCTGCCTCTACACCGCTCCCGGCCGGTACGGAGGCGGAGGCGCGGGCACCACGTGGCTGGTGGGCTCCGCGGACGACGTCGCCGCCGCCCTGCGCCGGTACGCCGCCCTGGGCATCGGCCACTTCATCCTGTCGGACACGCCGTACCGGCAGGAGACCGCGCGCGTCGGGGACGCGTTGATCGGACGGCTGCGCGAGCCGGCGCGGGCCTCCTGATCTGCACCTTCCTGCCGCCGGGGCGCGTACCGAGGGGCAGGAACGGCCGGCGGGGCGGCGGAGCGGATCTACACTCGCCGACCATGCGGGTGCTGGTGGTCGAGGACGATCCGGAGCTCGGTCCCGCCATCGCCGCGGGCCTGCGCGCCACCGGGTTCGCGATCGACTGCGCGCGGCTGCGGGAGGAGGCCGACCTCAAGGTGTCGGTCAACAGCTACGACTGCGTGATCGCCGACCGCGGGCTGCCCGACGGCGACGCGCTGGAGACGGTCCGGGCGTGGCGCGGGGCCGGCCGTACGGTGCCCGTCCTCGTGCTGACGGCGCTGGGGACCGTCGAGGACCGGGTGGCGGGTTTCGAGCACGGCGCCGACGACTACCTGGTCAAGCCGTTCGCCATGGCGGAGCTGGTCGCGCGGGTGCGCGCGTTGTGCCGGCGCGACCAGCCGCCGCGGCTGCCGGTGCTGACCGTCGCCGACCTGACCCTCGACGTGCCCAGCCACCGGGTACGCCGGGCCGGCGTCCTGCTCGCGCTGACCGCCAAGGAGTTCGCCGTCCTGGAGGCGCTGATGGTCCGGGCCGGCGCCGCTGTGACCCGCAGCGAGCTGCTCGAACGCTGCTGGGACGAGATGAGCGACCCGGCCTCCAACGTGGTCGACGTGGCGATCCGCCAGCTGCGGCGCAAGCTCGGGCCGCCGGACCTCATCGAGTCGCTCCGGGGCGTCGGGTACCGCCTCCGCGGCGCCGCATGATCGCCGGGCGCCCGGCCGCCGCCCGGCTGCGACGGATGCGGTGGGCGCTGACGCTGCTGTACGCCACCGTCAGCGCCGTCTCGCTCGTCGCGCTGGTCGTCATCGCCGCGTCCATCGACGCCCGGTCGGGGTCCCGCGACCTGGACTCGGAGATCCGGGGCCGGGCCGAGGCGCTGTCCCGCGCGATCTGGATGGACAAGGGCACGCTGCACCTCGAGCCGCTCGCCGAGGACGAGCTGGCCACGGTCTCGGACGTGACGGCGGTCCTGCAGAAGACGGGTACGGGCGCTGCGCAGGCCGGCTGGCTCCACCCTCAGCGGGACAGCGCGCTGCCACCGGCCGGCCGCCTGGACGACCTGTGGGCGGCGACCCTGCGGGACCAGGAGCCGGTGCTCGCGACGATCCCCGCGCCGGACGGCCGGGAGCTGCGCTGGGCCACCGCCCCGGTGTGGGACACCGACGAGATCGGTGCGGTCGTGCTCATCGCGGCCGACCCGGCACCGGTACGCCGCCGCCACACCGAGCTGGTCCTCTGGCTGGCCGCCGGCTGCGCGGTGCTGGTGCTGACCTCGGCCGGCGCCGGCCACCTGCTGTCGGGCAAGAGCATGCGTCCCGCGCTGGGTGCGCTCGACCGGCAGGAGCAGTTCCTGGCGGAGGCCGCCCACGAGCTGCGTACGCCCCTGGCCACCCTCCGCCTCGCCGTGGAGAACGGCGCGGATTGCGACGCCGTACGGCAGGTCGACCACCTGGACCGGCTGGTGACCGGGCTGCTCGCCCGCGCCCGCATCGACACCGGGACCCGGCCGCTCGAGCTGACGCCGCTGCGGCTCGACCTGGTGGTCGAGCAGGTGCTGGAGGAGCTCCCGTACGCCGATGGCCGGGTGTCGCTGCGGACCGAGCCGACGGTCGTCCTGGGCGACCCGGACCTGCTGGCCCAGGCGGTCCGCAACCTGGTCGAGAACGCCCTGCGGCACGGCGCGCCGGCCCCCGTGGAGGTGTCCGTGGCGACGGGCCGGGTCTCCGTCCGCGACCACGGGCCGGGGATCGCCGCCCGGGACCGGGAACGGGTCTTCGGCGACCGCGTCACCGACGGGCGGGGCGGCATCGGCGTCGGGCTCGCCATCGTCCGGTGGGTCGCCGAGCTGCACGGCGGGCGGGCACACGTCGCGCCCGCTTCCGGGCCCGGCGCGCTCGTCGAGCTGGTCCTCCCCCGCTTCATCGTCCGCTCATGATCCGCTTGTCACGCTGTCGCCATGAGCATTGATCCTGAGTCGACGCGGCCGCGGTCCCGCCGTGCCGTGCGAGCCGTCGCGGCCGGCCTGTTCCTGGCCGCGGCCACCGCGGCCACCGTCAGCCAGACCGACGCCTTCGCCTCGAACACCGGGCCGGGCGGGGGCGCCCTGCAGGCCAGAGCGTCGACGGCAGCCCGGTTGGCGCCCGCGCAGGGGGCACTGCTGGGCCACTACTACGGCAACGGCAGCATCGCGCAGACCGACAAGCGGATCGGCCGCAAACCGGCCGTCCACCTCACCTACTACGACTTCGCGCAGGACGACTGGGTGCGGTCGCCGGTCAGCGCCGCCGACTTCGCCGACGGCCGGATCCCGCTGGTCAACGTCGAACCCAACGACGTCGACTTCGCCGACATCATCGACGGCGCGTACGACGCGATGCTGCGCCGGCGCGCCGACGACGCCAAGGCGCTCGGCCGGCAGTTCTTCGTCGACTTCGCGGCGGAGATGAACGGTGACGAGGGCTGGGGCGGCCATGACCCCGCGAAGTACGTCGCCGCGTGGCGCCACATCCACGACATCTTCGTGGCGCGGGGAGCCACCAACGTCGTCTGGGCCTGGTGCCCGAACAACGAGGACGCCGAGGACTCGCCGCCGGCCATGGACTACTACCCCGGCGACGCGTACGTCGACTGGACCGGCATCGACGGCTACAACTGGGGCACCTCGGACCCGGACTTCGAGTGGCAGAGCTTCCGCTCCGTCTTCGCCGGCCTGTACGCGCAGCTCGCCGCCAAGGGCAAGCCGATCATCATCGCCGAGACGGCCTCGGACGAGGCGGGCGGCAGCAAGGCGTCCTGGATCGCCGGCATCGTCCCCACGCTGCGGAACACGTACCCGCTGATCAAGGCAGTGGTCTGGTTCGACGTCGACAAGGAACGCCACTGGCAGATCAACTCCTCGTCGTCGGCGCTGTCGGCGTACCGGAAGATGGCGAAGGATCCGTATATGAACCCGTGACGCCGGCGAACGGCTTGCATCCGGTACCTGGGTACGGGCTTACCGTCGAGCCATGACCACGACCGACCAGCCATGGGCACCCGAGGCCTGCACGCTGCCCACCGCCGAACGCCCGCTCCGCCTCGCGGAATTCGACGCGCTGTTCGCCTCCGCGGCCCGGGGCGTCGACCCCGTCACGCCGACCCGTGCGGTGATCCGGCTCGCCGGCCCGCGCGGGCTCGCGGCCACCGTGCGGGACCTGACCGCCCGGGAGGCAGCGTGCTGCTCGTTCTTCGCCTTCACGGTCACCGCCACGCCGGCGGCCGTGGGCGAGGAGGTGAGCCTGCACGTGGACGTACCCGCCGAGTACGCCGACGTGCTGCGGGCGCTCACCCAGCGCGCTGCCGCCGCGGTCCCGCGGGACGCGCCGTGACCGCCGGGCTCCGGTCGGGCGAGGTCGCCGAGCGGGCCGGCCTCAACATCCAGACGCTGCGGTACTACGAACGCCGCGGCCTGCTCGCCGAACCGGGCCGGTCACCCGGCGGGCACCGGCTCTACCCACCGGACACGGTCACACTGCTCGGCGTGATCAAGGCCGCGCAACGGCTGGGCTTCACCCTCGACGAGGTGGCCGACCTGCTGCGCACCGGCGGCCGCCGGCATCCCGGCCGTGACCTGCGGCGACGCGCCGAGGACAAGATCGCCGAGATCGACGCGAAGATCGCGGACCTCACGACGATCCGCGGAGCGCTCGCCGAGGTCGTCGAGGCCCGATGCGACAGCCTCACCGACTGCACCTGCGCGGACTGCCCGATCCCGTTCCTGACCATCAGCACCCGTCGCCCCGCCGGAGAAGGAGAGCCCGCATGAGCCGCCCCAGCAAGGTCACGGGAGGGCTGGCGGCGCTGGCCTGCGCCGCCTGCTGCACCCTTCCGCTGTTCATCGCCGCGGGCGTGCTCACCGGCGCGGGGGCAGCGCTCCTCCGGCAGACCCTGCTCGCCGTCGCCGCGGGCCTGACCGTCGCGGCGCTGGTCCTGGGGTGGCTGCACAGCCGCCGCGGTAACCGGTGCGTCGCGGCCGGCGGATGCGGGCGTACGGGATGCGCCTGCGTCCACTAACCTCCTGCGGATGATCAAGCATCTCGCCGGGGTGGCGGCGCTCGGCGCCGTCCTCGCCCTGACCGGCTGCGCCGGTGACGACGCCACGACCGGCAAGACAGCGGCGGCAGCCCCGGCCAGTTCGGCGCCCGCGAACAACGACGCCTTCTGCCAGCAGTGGATGGCCGCGCAGCAGCCGTTCCTCATGAACACCGCCCCCGAGGCGAAGGCGTACGCCAAGGCCATGGCCGACTCGTACCAGGGCAAGAAGACGGCCGGTGCCCGGGAGATCCAGCGGGCGTACTGGTCCGGATGGGCGGACGCCGTCCGGCCGCTCGTGGCGCAGGCGGACACGCCCGAGCTGAAGGCGGCGCTCACCGCTGAGATCACCGAACTCGACCGCCGCGCCACGGCGAAGGCGGCCGACGCCTCCGAGCAGGCATTCGGACCGATCCAGGAGCTCTGCCTGAAGGCCGGCGGCCCGGGCCCGACGGTCAGCACCGTGGAGTGAGGCGCCGGTAGGATCGCCGGGTGCAGACGACGGACCCGGCCCGGACGCTCAAGTGGTACGCAGTCCTCGCCGCCATCTTCTTCGGCATCGTCCCGGCGGTGATGGTGGCGATGCTGGTGGCCCGCGGCAACACCCCGCGATCGGTCGGGTTCCTGCTGATCGGCGGGGTGCCGCTGCTGCTCGCCGGCTTCGCCGGCATCGCGCAGGGTTTCCGCGCGGCCGACCCGGCACACGCCGAGCGCCGGCTGCGGCAGGGGATGGCGTTCATCGCCGGCGCGGACGTGCTGCTGCTGGGTGGCAACGCGCTGATCCGCATGATGGCCGGCTGACCGTCACTTGCCGGCGTACTTCTTGAGGTCGTCCTTGAACGCGATCTTCTCGCACTCCTGCTCGTCCGCGTACGCCTTGTTGGCGCTGGTGTTGTCGCCGTACATGAGGGCCACCGGGTCGCCGCCGACGGTCACCTCGTGGCCGTGTTCCTTGAGGCACTTGGCCGTTTCGCGCAGCAGGTCGACGTAGCGGGGGTTGGTGCGGGCCTCGTGCTCCATCCAGTTCTCCGGGTACAGGTGGGCGCACTTGTCCGCGGCCGCCCTGCTCTTCGGGTCGCTGCCGAGCTGCGGCCGCTTTCCCGGCCCGAGCTGGGCACCCTCGTCGCGCAGGCACTTGTCGAAGATGGCGACGTAGCGCTCGAACTCCGCCCGGCCCTCGTCGGGTCGCAGCACCGGCCGCTCCGGGACGCCCGTCGAGGCGGACGGGCCCGGAGCGGCGGAATCCAGCGTGGCGACCCGGGAATTTCCCGAGGATGAGGGCTGGCTGCAGGCCGCGGCCGCGAACAGGCACAGCGCGGCGACGGCGAGACCTTTGATCGACATGCGCCCACTATCGGGGCCGCATGTCAGGAAGCTGTGAGGGTGAACGTCACGTCGTCCACGTCGAACGCGGTGACGCCGTTGCCGGCCGACTCGCTGCCGAGGAAGCTGACCGTCGCCGTACGGTCCGTGGCCGCCGCACCGGCCGTCGCGGTGTGCACGGTCCACTGTGCCGGGTGGTCGAAGGCCAGCGAGAAGTACGTCTTCGGCGGCGTCCCGGTCACGGCCAGCCCGACGTTGAGGTAGTCGCCGCGGGCGGTCTCGGTGGTCGTCGCCCGCGCCCAGAATCCGACCGTCAGGGTGCAGCCGGCCGGGATCGTGACCGTGGTCCGCAGCAGGTCGCTGTGGGTGACGTCCAGGCCGGCGAAGGTCGAGTACGCCCGCCCGGTGTGCGCCGGCCGCGCCTGGTCGCCGAGCACGACGATGCGCGGGCCGGCCTCCCACCCGGCGGTGCCACGCTCGAAGCTGGGGTTCGGGTGGATCTGGCCGGCGCAGGGTGCCGCGGCGCCGGGCCGGGCCTGGGCGGCGGCGCCCGTGGTGATGAGCAGCCCGGCGACGGCCGTGGCCGCGATGACGGAAGCCTTCATGGTTCCCCCGGTGGTCAAATATCGGAGACTGTCGATGCGTACTCTAGCCCAGCTGGTCGCGCCGGCGGGTCAGGTACGCGGACTCGGCCGTGTTCCCGGCCAGCTCGATCGCGGCGTCGTACGCCGCCCCCGCCTCCCCGCTCCGGCCCATCCGGCGCAGCAGCTCGGCGCGCGTCGCGTGGTAGGCGTGGTAGCCGCCGAGCCGGTCGCCGAGACGGTCCACGGCCGCCAGCGCCACCTCCGGCCCGTCGAGCTCGGCGACCGCGATGGCCCGGTTCAGGGCGACGACCGGCGACGGGTCGAGGCCGACGAGCTGGTCGTACAGGGCGACGATCTGCGACCAGTCGGTGTCGCGGGCCTCCCGGGCGAAGGTGTGCACGGCGTTGATCGCGGCGAGGATCTGGTAGCGGCCGGGTGCCACCCCGGAGGCCAGGCGCTCCCGGACCAGCCGGTGCCCCTCCGCGATCAGCGCCCGGTCCCACGCGCCCCGGTCCTGCTCGTGCAGCGGGACCAGCTCACCGTTCCGGGAGACCCGCGCGGGGCGGCGCGCCTCGGTGAGCAGCATCAGCGCGAGCAGGCCCGCCACCTCGCCGTCCGCCGGCAGCAGGGCCCGGATCAGCCGGGTGAGCCGGATCGCCTCGGCGGTGAGGTCCGCGCGCACGGGACCGGTGCCGGGCCCGGTCGCCAGATAGCCCTCGTTGAACACGAGGAACAGCACGGCGAGCACGCCGGACACCCGGGCCGGGAGGTCCTCGGCGGCCGGCACCCGGTACGGGATCCGCGCCGCCTTGATCTTCGCCTTCGCCCGGGTGATCCGCTGCCCCATCGTGGCCTCCGGCACCAGGAAGGCGCGGGCGATCTCCACCATGCTCAGGCCGCCCACCAGCCGCAGCGTGAGGGCGATCCGGGCCTCCATCGCCAGCGCCGGGTGGCAGCAGGTGAAGATGAGCCGGAGCCGTTCGTCGTCGATGGCGCCGAGCGGCTCGTGCGGGGTGTCGTCGTGCATCAGCCGTGCCTGCATCTGCTTGTCGTCGCGCTTGCTCTCGCGGCGGATCCGGTCGATCGCCCGGCGGTTGGCGGTCACGGTCAGCCAGGCGCCGGGGTTCGCGGGTACGCCCTCGGCCGGCCAGCGCTCGACGGCGGTCGCGAACGCCTCGGCCGCCGCCTCCTCGGCGACGTCGAGGTCCCCGAAGCGCCGGGTCAGGGATGCGACCACCCGCGCCCACTCGTCGCGGTGGGCCCGGGTGACAGCCTCGTGGACGTCGGTCATTCGCTCACGAACGGGCGTACCTCGACCTTGCGGTTGCAGTGCCGCGACGCCTCGGTGGCGAGCTTCAGCGCCACGTCGAGGTCGGGGGCCTCGATGATCCAGAAGCCGGCGATGTGCTCCTTCGACTCCACGTACGGCCCGTCGGTGACCACCGGCTCCGCGCCCCGGTTGTCGATGACGGTGGCCGTGGCGGGCGCACCGAGGCCGCCGGCGAACACCCAGTGCCCCTCGGCCTGCAGCCGGTCGTTGAACGCGTCGATGGCCGTCATCTCCTCCGGGGTCGCGAGGTCCGTCCGGTCGTGGATCACGGAGAACAGATACTGCATCGTGGTTCCTCCCTGTGTGCTGCTGCTCAACCCTGCAACGAACGACCGCGCCCGGATCCGACAATCGAAGCCATGAGATCTCTGTACGCGTACCGGCAGCGCGCCGAGGCCGCCCTCGTCCGGTACTTCGACGACCTGCCGGACCGCCTCCTTCCGGCCGCCGGGCGCTGGCCGGCGCGCAGCGTCGAGCTCCTGCGCGACCTGACGCTGCGGGGCGGCAAGCGGCTGCGGGCGGCCGTCGTCTACGCGGCGGCCGGGCTGGTGACCGGCGCCGACGTGCCCGGGCTCGACAGCGCGGTGCTGGGCGTGGAGCTGCTGCACACCCACGGTCTCGTGCACGACGACATCATCGACGACGCGCCCACCCGGCGGGGCGGTCCGTCGACGTATCACGCGTACCGGGCCGAGGTCGCCGACCCGGAGGCGCGCAACCTGGCGATCCTCGCGGGCGACCTCGCAGCGTTCCTGTCCGTGCGGGCCGTGCTCGACGCGCCGGTGCCGGCCGGCGTGCGCCACGCCATGGCGGCTGTGCTCACCAGCGCCGCCGCCGACGCGGTGCTGGGTCAGATCCTCGACCTCGAGCGGGACGCCACACCGGACGCCGGCGCCGGCTTCCTGGACGTGGTCACCGATCACAAGAGCGCACGCTATTCGATCCTCGCCCCGCTCCGGCTGGGTTTGCTCGCCGCCGGCGCCGAGCCCGGAGACCACGAGGAGGAGCTGCGACGGTACGCCTGGTCCGCCGGCATCTACGAGCAGATGCGCGACGACTACCTGGACCTCTTCGGCGACGAGAGCGTCACGGGTAAACCGGTCGGCGGCGACCTCCGGGCCGGGCGGCGCACGTACGTGGTCCGGGCCCTGCTGGAGGTCCCGGAGACCCGGCGCCTGCTGCAGCCGGCGCTCGGCGACCCGGCGGTCACGCCCGAGGTCGTCGCGGAGCTGCGGGACAGGGCCATCGAGCACGGGATCGCCGGGCGGCTGCGTGACACGATCCGGCACCACGCCGAGACGGCCGCCGCCGAGGCCGCGACGTGGCGCTGGTGGCGTACCGAAGGAACGGCGTTCTTCCGCGATCTTCCGCTGGTCAGCATGGACCGGATCAGCTGACATCCGCGCTCCGCCCGGCGCCGGAGCGCGAGCCGGGCTAGCGTGGGTCCGACGTGGGGAGCTGTGCATGAGTCTGGAAAAGGTCATCTTCGGCTTCTTCGTGCTGCTGGCCGCGACGCTCAACTTCGGGTTCTTCATCGGCGACCTGTCCGACCCGTCGCTGCACAACGTGTACGAGCTGTTCGCCGCGGTCGTGGTCAGCCTCATCGCGACCGTGCTGAAGTTCGGCGACCGTACCCAGATCGGCGCGGTCCACCTCGCCACCAGCCTCGTCGCGGACCTCCAGCTGATCGCGGCCGCGCTGGTGTGGGGGTACGCCACCCAGATCTCCTCGACCGGCCTCGACGGGGCGGCGATGGCCAGCGTGGTGTCGCTGTCCGGGGGCGCCCTGCTGGCCAACCTCGTCTCGGTCGTGCTCCTCGTGATCGAGACAGTGTCGTTCCACCGCCGGTGAGGGGAGGTGCCGTGGCCGGTCCGGGCCTGCGCGGGTGGCGGCTGTCCACCCGCTCGGCGGAGACGTCCTCCACGATCTTCCTGATCCTGCGCCGGATGCGGGCGCCGCTGATCGTGCTCATCACGATCTTCGCGGTCAGCGTGCTCGGCCTCACCCTCATCCCCGGCCGGGACGAGGCCGGGCACGCCGTCCGGATGGGCTTCTTCGACGCGTTCTACTTCATGAGCTACACGGCGACGACCATCGGGTACGGCGAGATCCCCCAGCCCTTCACCGGCGGGCAGCGGCTGTGGGTGATGGCCACGATCTACCTGACCGTCGTCGGGTGGGCGTACGCGATCGGCTCGCTGCTGACCCTGCTGCAAGACCGCGCGTTCCGGCAGGCGCTGGCGCTGCAGCGGTTCACCCGGACGGTGGCCCGGCTGCGCGAGCCGTTCCTGCTGATCGTCGGGTACGGGCAGACCGGCCAGCTGCTGGGCCGCTCGCTGGACGCCATCGGCCGCCGCTTCGTGGTGCTCGACGTGTCCGGCGAACGCGTCGACGTGCTGGACATCGACTCGTACCACGCCGACGTGCCGGGCCTGGCCGCCGACGCCGGCGACCCGCACACGCTGGGCGTGGCCGGCCTCGGGCACCCGCGCTGCGAGGGCGTGCTCGCGCTGACCGACGACGACGAGGTCAACCTGGTCGTCGCCATGACCGCCGCGCTGCTGCGCCCCGGCCTGCCGGTGATCGCCCGGACCGTGTCACCGGCCATCGAGCAGCGGATGCGGGCCTTCGGCTCCCCCGCCGTCGTCAACCCGTTCGACCGGTTCGGCGACCACCTGCGGGTCGCGCTGCGCTCGCCGGCGTCGTACCAGCTGATGTCCTGGCTGGAGAGCGGACCGGGCGCGGACCTGCCGGACCGGGGCCGGCCGCCGACCGCCGGGCGCTGGGTGATCTGCGGCTACGGCCGCTTCGGCCGCAAGCTCGCCGAGGACCTGCGCGCCGAGGGCCTCGAGATCACCGTCATCGACGTACGGCCGGACGCGGCCGGCGGGCCCGGCATCGTGGGCGACGCCTCCGAGCCGGCCGTGATGGCCCGCGCCGAGCTGGACCGGGCGGTCGGCTTCGTCGCCGGCACCGACAACGACACCACGAACCTGTCCCTCATCGCCGCCGCCCGGCGGATCAACCCCGCCCTGTTCATCGCCTCCCGGCAGAACCGGCCCGCCAGCGCGCCCCTGTTCGCGGCGATGGACACCGACCGCCTGCTGGTGCCGGCCGAGACGGTGGCCCGGGAGATCTACGCGCAGCTGAGCACCCCTCTGCTGTGGCGCTTCCTGCAGGACATGCCGGCCCGCGGCGACGACTGGGCAGCCGGCATCATCGGCCGCCTCACCCGGCTCTGCGGCCCCCGCCTGGGCAGCGTGTGGAAGGTCGAGCTGACCGGCCGCGACGCGCCGGCGCTCGAGCCGTACCTCGGTGCGGGCGACGCCACGGTCGGCGGCCTGCTGCGCCACCCGCAGGACCGGGACCGGTCGCTCGCGGCGGTGCCGCTGCTGCTGCACCGCGACTCCGGGACCGTCCTCGGCCCCGACGGCGACGTCACCCTGGAACCCGGCGACCAGCTGCTGCTCGCCGGGCGCCCCTCGGCCCGCCGGGCGCTGCTCGACACCATGACCCACCACGCCGTCAGCGAGTACGTGCTGACCGGCCGTACGGTTCCCTCGGGCTGGCTGTGGCAGCGCGTCACCGGAAAGGTGCCCCGCCGACCGGCCTCATGAGACGATGCGCAGCTCCCGGCTCGAGTTGTTCAGGGCACGCCCGCCGTCCGCGGTGACCGTGACGATGTCCTCGATCCGTACGCCGAACCGGCCCGGCAGGTAGATGCCCGGCTCGATCGAGAAACACATGCCGGGCACCAGCGGCTGCGTCTCCCCCTCCACGATGTACGGCGGCTCATGGGTCGACAGCCCGATCCCGTGCCCGGTCCGGTGAATGAAGTACTCGCCGTAGCCCGCGTCGGCAATCACTTTCCGGGCGACCCGGTCGATCTCCTGACAGGCGACCCCGGGCCGTACCGCCTCGAAGGCCGCCCGCTGCGCCCGCCGGACCACCTCGAACACCTCACGCTCCTCCTCGCCCGGCTCGCCGACGTGCACCGTACGGGTGGTGTCGGAGGCGTACCCGTCGAGCAGCCCGCCGAAGTCCAGGACGACCATGTCCCCCTCCCGGATCGTCCGGTCGCCCATCTCGTGATGCGGGTCGGCGCCGTTCGGCCCGGAACCGACGACGGTGAAGTCCACCCGCTCGTGCCCGTGCTCGCGCAGCAGGGCGGCGAGGTCCGCGCCGACCTCCCGTTCCCGCCGCCCCGCGAACCGCACCCCGGCGATCCCCTCGAACGCCGCGTCGGCCGCAGCGCCCGCGGCCGCGAGCCGCTCGAGCTCACCGGCATCCTTGACCGCCCGCAGCATCGGCAGGGCCGCGGTCATCGAGACGTACCGGGACCGCGGCGAGGCCTGCTGCAGGGCCAGCACGTGCAGCGCCCACGCCGAGTCCGAGATCGCAAAGGTGCCGGGCGGATCCAGCAGCGCCGCGACGCGGGCGTACGGATCGGTGCCGTCGGCCCAATCGGCCAGCGTGACGACGGCCGCGCCGGGGGCCCGCTCGGCGTCGCCCCGCTCGAGCAGCGGGACGATCAGGACCGGCTCCCGGCCCGCCCGGAGTACCAGCATCGTGAGCCGCTCGGTCTCGGCGGGCGGCCGATAGCCGGTGAGGTACGCGAGGTCGGGTCCGGGAGTCACCAGCAGCCCGGCAAGCCCGGCCGTCACCGCCTGCCCGGTGGCCCGCCGCATGCGCCCGATGAAGGTCTCCGCCGTGAAGTCGCCCATGCCTGGAGTTCTACCAGCGGCGACCGGCCGTCGGGCAACCGTCAGGTTCGCGTCTCGGCCGACGGTTCACCTTCCCGGGGCCCCAGATGTATGCGGATCGCATATAATTCTCGGCATGGACTCGAGCCTTGAGGCAGCCATCAACGAGTGGCACGCGAGCGTCAACGACGGCGACCTGGAGCGGGCCGCGAGGGCGGTCGGTGATCCGGTCGTCGTCCTGGGCCCGAAGGGCGCGGGCCCGATCACGCCTGCGCAATTCGCAGAGTGGGTGGAGCGTGCCGGCATCCAGCTGGTCCCTCGGTCCTGGCACCCGATCAGCGCACGAATGATGGTGGTCGAGGAGGACGCCACCTGGCCTGAGACTGAGGAGCCCACGCGGGTGGCGACGGTCTTCCGCGCCTCCGGCGGGAAGATCACGGCTGCGCTGCGACTGCCGGACCTCAAGGCCGCCCTCGAGGTGGCCTGCATCTGCCGCGAGATGGCGGCAACCGAGTGATGAGCCAAGGCCCCGGGCAAGTCCTGTTTCAGTTCGTCCGGCACTGGGCGCGCCGACCCGTGGCGGCTGACGCAGGTGGTGACCAGGGCCGAATGGTGCTGGTTTGTGAGGCAGTCCAGGCGCTCAGCCGGCGAGGAATCCCTGCAACGGTCAACGCTATCGCGCACGAGATCGGGATCGACCAGAGTGGCGCCTCACGGTTGATCAAGAGCGCCACATCAGCCGGCAACCTGGCCATGGCGGAGGCTCCGGCCGATGGCCGACGACGCGAAGCATCGCTCACCCCTGCGGGCCGGTCCATGCTGGACCAGGCACATCGATGGCAGGAGGACGTCTTCGCTCAGCTGACCGAAGGCTGGAGCGACACGAGGCGCCATGACTTCCAGCAGGCGATGACCGACCTGATGGACCGCTCCTACGCGATCGACGTATGAGCCCCACCTAGTTGCCCGCGCTCTCGTAGCGGCGCATTCCTCTCTTGAAGATGACCGCCGCCGCGACCGCGCAGTACGCCGCCACCAGCGGCGTCAGCAGGCCGATCCAGCGGGACTGGCCGGTGTCCAGCAGGTACGCGACCGGGAAGAAGCTGATGAACGCGAACGGCAGCACCGCGCCGAGCGCCGCCTTGAGGGCGATCGGGTAGATGGACAGCGGGAAGCGGGCGAGGTCGCCGACCTGGTGCATGGCAAACGCGAACAGCGGGGTGGGGCTGGAGAGCCAGAACGACACCGCGTTGGTGGCCAGGTTGATCGACAGCTTGATGACCACCGAGCTGATCAGCAGCAGCGCGCCGAGCAGGACGCGCCAGGGCGTCCAGGCGATGTCCACGTGGGCCAGTCCCGTACCGATCATGATGATGCCCATGACGATGTTGCTCAGGCCGTTGACGCCGATCTTGGCGCTGCTCGACTGCAGCGCCACCGGGTACGGGCGGACCAGGAAGTAGTCGAGCTCGCCTCGGTTGATCTGCCAGGCGAGAGACCACATGCCGTCGAAGAACAGGGAGCCGACGCCCTCGGCGAGGGCCACCGCGCCGAACATCATCAGGACGGACCAGAACGTCCAGCCGTTGAGTGCCGGGACCTTCGCGAACAGCGCCGCCAGGAAGACGATGTTGACGACCTGCATCAGCACCGTGGCCACCACGAGGATCACGAAGTCGGCCTCGTACTCCAGCAGGGACCGGAAGTGGGCGCCGAGCAGCCGCAGGTAGAGCCGTACGGTTCGCATGTCAGCCTCCGTTCACGGTGAGCCGGCGCAGGCCCGCACGCCACACCAGGCGGGCGCCGAACCACAGGACGACGACCCAGCCGAGCTGCACGGCGACGAGCTGCAGGGCATGGCGGCCGTCGACGCGGCCCAGGAAGATCAGCGCGGGGGTGGAGGTGAGCCCGGCGAACGGCGACCACTGAGCGACCGCGGCCAGCCAGCCCGGCAGGTACGCCAGCGGGATCAGCGCGCCGGACAGCAGGTTCACCACGGCCAGGCGCGCCCACTGCACACCCATGTAGTTCTGCGTCCAGAAGCAGGTCAGCGTGCTCACGTAGACGATCAGGAACTTCAACGGTACGAGCAGCAGCATGCTCGTGACGAACAGGGCCAGCGCCGGCGCGGCCGGGGTGTCCACGCCGCCGGTGAGGGCCAGCGTGGCGCCGACGACCACGCCGATGAGGATCAGCTCGATCCACAGGCCGCCGACCGCCTCGGCGAACCGGGCCTTCTGGTAGTCGATCGGCTTGACGAGGTCCAGCGCCACGTCGCCGTCGAGGATGCGGAACGCCATCCGGAAATCGCCCAGCAGCGAGACCACCGTGCCCGCGGCGAACGCCACCAGCAGGTACGCCCGCATCTGCGGCCAGGTGAAGCCGTTGACCGTGGACTCGGCGAGGATCACCCGCCACACCGCCAGCAGCGCGACGAGCTGGACCAGCACGGCGCCCAGGCCGAGCAGCAGGCTGAACCGGTACGCGAGCGCCGCCTTCGCGGTGGCCCGGATCAGGGCCCGGTAGCTCCTCATCCGAGCACCAGCTCACCGGAGTACACGCGCCGGATCACGTCCTCGATGCTGGGCTCGTCCACCCGGAAGTCCACCAGCTCGGTGAGGCCGGCCAGCGTGGTCACCGCCTGCCCGGCCGTCATGGCGAACCGGTCGAAGCGCACCGCGTACCGCGTGGGGGTGTCCTCGGCCTCGACCTTCGCGCCGGGCAGCGACGTCCGCAGGGTCTCGAGCGGCACCGGCGCGGCGGTCTCGACGTGCAGGATCCGTTCGCGGGCGAACTTGTCCTTCACCGCCTCGAGGTCGCCGTCGAAGATGATCCGGCCCTGGTCGATGATCACCAGCCGCCGGCAGAAGCCCTCGATGTCGGCCAGGTCGTGGCTGGTCAGCATGACGGTCGTGCCCTCGTCGCGGATGCTGCGGAAGAACTCGCGGACGCGGTCCTTCACGGCCAGGTCGAGCCCGATGGTGGGCTCGTCCAGGTAGACGACCTGCGGGCCGTGCACCAGCGCCGCGGCGAGGTCGGCGCGCATCCGCTGGCCCAGCGACAGCTTGCGGCCGACCACCGGCAGGATCTCGCCGAGCTCGAGGACCTCGTCGAAGCGGGCCATCCGCTTGCGGTAGGTGGCGTGGTCGACGCCGTAGATGTCGCGCAGCACGGCGAGCGACTCGGACACCGGCAGGTCCCACCAGAGCTGCGTACGCTGCCCGAACAGCACGCCGATGCGGTGCGCCACGGTGGTCCGGTCGCGCTGCGGGTGCAGGCCGTCGATGCGGACGTCTCCGGCGGTGGGGACCAGGATGCCGCTGAGCAGCTTGACGGTCGTCGACTTGCCGGCGCCGTTGGGGCCGACGTACGCCACCGCCTCACCGGCCTCGATGGACAGATCGACGTGGTCGACCGCGACCTTGTCGGTGAAGCGGCGGGCGAACAGGTGCCGGACGGCTCCGGCGAGGCCGGGACCCTTGTCCGGGCGGCGGAACACCTTGGTCAGGCCTCGGGCCTCCACGATCGGCATGCGAAAGCAACCCCCGTCTTGATGCCGACATTGACCGGCACCACCGTACGGAACCGCTTCCGGCACGCAAGCCATTTCTTGTCCGGCGCGTGGCTTCTGTGATAGACCGGCGACGATGCGTGACATTTAACGTGGTCGAAACGAGGAGATCGCATGGGCCAGCCGATCAGCCGTCGCTCCGTCCTGGCCGCCGGCGCGGGCGCCGCCGCCGGGCTCGCCCTCCCGGGAGCTGCCGCCCGGGCCGGCGGGCATCCGGCCACCCGGGTGCGGTTCACGCTCAACGCCGAGACGCTCGACGGCGGCGAGCAGGTCACCTCGCTCACCCTCGGCACGGGCCGCCTCGGCCGGGTCGACCCGGCGAGCCTGACCACCGCCACCTTCAGCGTGCACGCCAGGGCCACCAGCCCGATCCCGATCGCGCCCGGCGACCAGATCTTCAGCGAGTACGACCTGGACCGTCCGGTGACCGCCGCCCGGCTCGACCGGCACGGCGACATCGTGCTGGAGCTGGCGTACGCCGAGGGCCAGGTCGGCGGCGGAACGCTCGGCTACATCGCGAGCCGCGGCCGCAACGTGCAGCTCGACCTCGACTACACCATCACCCAGAACGCGCCGGTGGTCGTGCGGGGACACCGCCCGGTCACCTTCACGGACTTCGTCCAGGGCCGGCTGTCCAACCCCGAGGTCGACGCGTTCAGCTACCACACCTCCCGGTCGGGCATGAAGTACCGCCTGTACTCGCCGCACCGCCACGCCGCCGGCCGCCGGGGCCACCCGCTCGTCGTCTGGCTGCACGGCGGCGGCGAGGGCGCCTCGCTCCCCGACAACTACTACGACAACGAGACCACGCTGCGCGCCAACCGCGGGGCTCTCGGCTTCGCAACCGAGGAGGCCCAGCGGATCTTCTCCGGGGCGTACGTCGTGGCGCCGCAGAGCACCTCGTACTGGCTCGAGGACGGCGACCGCTTCGCCCCGCTCATCCGCGAGATCGTCGGCGACCTGGCACGCCGGCACCGGATCGACCGGGACCGCATCTACGTCGCCGGGTGCAGCAACGGCGGCTACATGAGCCTGAAGATGACCATCGAGTACCCCCGCCTGTTCGCCTCCTCCGTACCGGTCTGCGGGGTCATCGAGTCCCTCCAGCCCGGCGGCCCGCGGGTGATCACGGACGACGAGCTGCGCGGCATCCGTACGCCGACCTGGCTGGTCACCTCCCGCGACGACGACACCGTGCCGCCGGAGGCCAACACGGTGCACGCGCACGACCTCATCCCCGGCTCCCTGATGACGCTGTACGACCATGTCGTCTGGAACGGCCACCAGTTCCCCGGCCACTGGTCGTGGATCTACGTCGCCCGCAACGATCCCAGCATCGACGGCACGCACATCTGGCAGTGGATGGCCCAGCAGCGCCGCTGACCGCCCGGCACGGAACACGACTGCCCGGCACGCCGCACGGTGTGCCGGGCAGCGCGGTGTGCACTCCGGACAGGGACCGGTCCCACGTTTCCACGTTACGGGAAAATGGAATGCATCGATCATCCGATCGGGTGCCCGGTTCATACCGAACAAAAGTCAGACATCGCGCATCTCTCGAAGAATTACCTGGTGAAGACGGCCCTTGAGGGTCATTTACCGATCGTTCAATATGTTTGGTCGCTCGGCCACTTCCCGTTCCGAATGCCGTGTGTAACATCGTCCTCGATCAATGTCGCTTCTTCTACTTATCAGTAGCTTGGCTGGCGCGGAGGACATTCTTGTGAGGCTTCAGCCAATGCTGTCCGGCACCGCCGTGCCGTTCGCCGCGGAGGGCCGGCCCGCCGAATTCCCCGGAATGCTGACGGTGCTGTGGGGGCTGGCCGGCGCCGCCATGGCGGCGGTGACGATGTTCCTGGCCGTCCTGGTGGTGGCCGCGATCGGGCTGCGGCTCGGGCCGGCGCGGCTCCGGCGGCGCCCGAGGCTCGTCTTCACCGCCTCGTCGGCGGCGGTCGTGGCCGTGACCGCGGCGGCCCTGCTGGTGACCGGGCTCCCCGGCGACCCCGGCCGCACCGGCCGCCCGGCCGGGGCACCGGTCGCGCTGGATCAGCACCGGCCCGCGCACGTCTACCCGCCGCTGTCCGGTACGCCGCTGACGTACGCGCGGGGCGGCTCCTCGGGCACCGGCCTGTTCCCCTCGCGGAACCGGTCGCTGGTGCTCTACGGCAGCCACTCACCGGACCAGAGCGGGGAGCTGAGCGCGACCTCGCTGGTCAACCTCGTCTCCCACTTCGGGGCCTGGACCGCGCACCCGGTCAGCCGCTATCGGGCGGGTGAGCTCACGTCCTATGATGCGGTCTTCTACCTGGGCGAGGCGAGCGGTACGCCGCTGCCGGCCCCGTTCCTCGACGACGTCCTGGCCGGCGACCGCCCCGTGATGTGGATCGGCGGCGACCTCGATCGGCTCAGGGAGCGGGATCCGGCCGCCTGGCGCCGCTACCGGTTCACCGTCGACGGCTTCGACGCCGGGCCGTTCCGCCACGTGCGGTACAAGGACGCCGCGCTGCCGATCAACGAGCTGCCGGACACCGGCCTGGCCCGGGTCACCGTGGCGGACCCCGCGACGGTCACCGTGCTCGGCACGGCGGAGCGCGGCGACGGCACGTCGACCCCGTGGGCCGTACGGTCGCGCGACCTGCTGTTCGTCAGCGAGGACCCGCTGCCCTTCGTCGGGGACGACGACGACCGGTACCTCGCCCTGGCCGACCTGCTGTTCGAGGTGCTGGACCGGCATGCGGCGCCGAGGCACCGGGCGCTGGTCCGCCTGGAAGACGTCGGCCCCACCGCGGATCCCGTCAAGCTCCGCGAGGTCATCGACTATCTGTACGGCCAGCACGTGCCGTTCAGCGTGGGCGTGTACCCGGTCCACCAGGGCCCGGGCGGTGACGCGCGCATCCGGCTGTCGGAGCGGCCGGAGCTCGTGGCAGCGCTCGCGTACGCCACCTCGCACGGCGGAAGCCTGGTGATGCACGGCTACACGCACCAGTCGGAGAAGCGCATCAATCCCATCGACGGGGAGAGCGGTCAGGACGCCGAGTTCTACCTGTCCGGGCTGAACTCCGAGCAGGCCATCATCCCGCTGGGCCCCGTTCCGGGCGATTCGCAGGCGTGGGCGCTGAACCGGATCGACCAGGGGCTGGCCGAGTTCGCGCGGGCCGGGCTGCCACGGCCGTCCACGTACGAGTTCCCGCACTACATGGCCTCGCCGAACGGCTACCTCGCCGCGGGCCGGCGGTTCACCCGGCGGTACGAGCGCGCCCTGTACTTCCCCGGCCTGCTGTCCGGCCGGCCCGTGGTCGACTCGCAGCGGAGCTGGCAGCTCTTCCCGTACGCGGTCCGCGACGTCTACGGCGCCGTCGTGGTCCCGGAGAACCTGGACTATGTCACCAGTGACGGCGGCTCGGTGCCCGCGATGCTGGCGGCCGCCCGCAGCAACCTGGTGGTGCGCGACGGCGTGGCCAGCTTCTTCTACCACCCGTTCCTCGGCGTCGGCGAGCTGCCGAAGGTGGTCGACGGCATCCGCGCCCTGGGCTACACGTTCGTCAGCTCCGAGCAGCTGGTGACCGGGCGGTGAGCCGGCGCCCGGCCCGCGCGCGCCGCGTGGCGTCCGCCGCGGCGGCCCTGACCGTCGTCACGCTGCTGGTGACCCCGGGCGAGGTCCGCGAGGCTCCGGCGAACGGGGACGACGCGCGGGCGCAGCGGGGATTCGCCATGCCCACGTACACCCGCGACGGATACCGGAGCCCGCAGGCGGCGCTCGGCCTGCGGCAGATGGTCGCGGTCGGCGCGCGGTGGGTGCAGCTCACCCCGACGTGGTACCAGGACCGGGCCGCCGGCAGCCGGATCGGGCCGTCCGCGCTGACGCCCACGGACGACGGCGTGCAGTCGATGATCACCGAGGCGCACGGGCTGGGCCTGAAGGTGTTCCTCAAGCCCCTGCTCGACCTGCTTCCGGACGGGACCTCGTACCGCGGCACCATCCGGCCCGCCGATCGGGCGGCGTGGTTCCTCGCGTACCGGGCCTTCATCGGCCACTACGCGGAGCTGGCGGCCCGGCACCGGGTGGACCAGTTCGGCGTCGGGACGGAGCTGGCCGGGACGTCGGGCGACCGCGACGGCTGGCTGCGGGTCATCGCCTCGGTCCGCGAGCGGTACGACGGGCCCCTCGTGTACGCCGCCAACCACGACGAGTACCGCGCGGTCGCCTTCTGGGACGCCGTCGACCTGATCGGCATCGACGCGTACTGGCCGCTGAGCTCCCGCCCGACCACCGACGTCCGGGCCCTGCGGCGGGCGTGGGAGCCGATCGTCGAGGAGCTGGCCGCGTTCGCCACCCGTCAGCGGCGCCGCATCCTGTTCACCGAGGCGGGCTATCCCAGCCAGCACGGCAGCACGACCGCCCCGTGGTCGTGGACCACCAGCAGCAGCCCGGACCAGGACGAGCAGGCCGCGGCGTACGGCGCCCTGCTGGCCAGCGTGCACGGCCGGAGTTGGTGGGCCGGGGTCTTCTGGTGGGTCTGGGACGTCCCGCCGGCCGATGACGACCCGCTGGGGTACACGCCTCGCGGCAAGGCCGCCGAGAGGGTGCTGCGCCAGTGGTGGACCTGACATCCAAGGAAGGCCGATGAGCGTCATCCTCACCTTCGCCGCCGTCATCCCGTTCCTGCCGATCGTGTCGTTCTTCGTGTACGGCGCCTTCGCGCTGGCGGCCGCCCGCCGGGAGCGGCACGCGCCGGCCGGGGGCGTAGCGGTCACCGGCGCCGACGACCTGTTCTTCGTGTTCGTGGTGCCCTGCCTCAACGAGGAGCTGGTGATCGGGCCGAGCCTCGACCGCCTGCTGGGCTTCGCGAACCGGGCCATGGCGGTGGTGGTCATCGACGACGGCTCCGACGACGCCACCGCGCGGATCGTGCGCGGCTACGCCGAACGGGACCCCCGGGTCCGGTTGCTGCAACGGCGGCCGCCCGAGGCCAGGAAGGGCAAAGGCGCCGCGCTGAACGCCGCGTACCGGTATCTGCGGTCCTCCGGGCTCGTCGCGGCGACCGGCCGGGACATCGACCGGGTCATCGTCGTGGTCGTCGACGCCGACGGGCGCCTGCAGCCCGACACCCTGACCGTCGTGGCGCCGCTCTTCGCCGACCGGCGCACGGCTGCGGTGCAGATCGGCGTACGGATGTACAACCGCGGCGCCGGCTGGCTGGCCCGGATGCAGGACATGGAGTTCCTGGTGTTCACGGAGATCTTCCAGCGGGCCCGCCACCGGTACGGCAACGCCGGCCTGGGCGGCAACGGCCAGTTCGTCCGCCTCGGCGCGCTGGACTCGCTGGGCGCCGAGCCGTGGACCGACTACCTCACCGAGGACCTGGACATGGGGCTGCGGCTGCAGTCGCGGGGGTGGCGGACAAGCTTCACCCCGCACACCTACGTGGACCAGGAGGGGCTCACCTCGCTGCGCCCGCTGATGCGCCAGCGCACCCGCTGGTACCAGGGGCACCTGCAGTGCTGGTCGCGGCTGGCCGACGTGCTGGCCTGTCGCGAGCTGTCCGTCGGGCGCACCGTCGACCTCGTCGTCTACCTCGTCTCGCCGATCACCGTCCTGCTGATCACGCTGTCGCTGGTGGCGTACCTGCCCCGGCAGATCTATGTCCTGGCCACGCAGTGGCAGGCCGCCGTCGACGCGGCCCTGGCGCACCACGGCCTGCTGCTGTGGTGGTACCTCGTCGTGCTGGCCGTCATCCCCCTCATCGCCGTCATCTACTGGCGGGCGTCCAACCGGGCCGGTCCCGACGTCTCGCTGCCGCGCGCGCTGCTCTACTCCGCCCTGTTCACCGCGTACGCGTACGTCTGGCTGCCCGTCGGCTGGCGCGCGACGTGGCGGCTCCTGCGCGGCCGCCGGGGCTGGACGAAGACCCTCCGGCTCGGACAGCCCGCCGCCACCGACGCCGGCCGGCCCGTCCTGCCGGCCCCCCGTGCCGCCACGGACGACCCCCGCCCCGGCGTGCCCGAATCGCCGTACGTCACCCGCTCCTGACCGCGGAAGGACCGCTACCGTGCACAAAGTCATGGTGATCTTCGGGACCCGTCCCGAGGCCATCAAGCTGGCCCCGGTGATCACACGCCTGCGCGACGACCGCCGGTTCGCCCTGGTCACCGTCGCCACCGCGCAGCACCGCAGCATGCTCGACCAGGTGCTCGCGTTCTTCGGCATCGTGCCGGACGTCGACCTCGACATGCTCACGCCGCGCCAGACGCTGGGCGGCATGACCCAGCACCTGCTCGCCGAGATCGGTCCGCTGCTGCGCCACCACTCCCCCGACATCGTGCTCGTGCAGGGTGACACCACCACGGCCTGCGCGGCGTCGCTGGCCGCGTACTACGAGCGGGTCCCGGTCGCCCATCTCGAGGCCGGGCTGCGTACCCGCAACATCTGGTCGCCGTACCCGGAGGAGGCCAACCGCAAGATCATCGCGTCGGTCGCGGCGCTGCACCTGGCGCCGACCGCGGGCGCCGCCGCCAACCTGCTGGCGGAGGCCGTACCGCCGGAGACCGTCGTGCTGACCGGCAACACCGTCATCGACGCCCTGCTCTGGGCGGTCGCCAACGCCGGCGGGTACGGCGACCCGGCCCTGGACGACCTGGACGACGATCCGGCGCGGGTGCTGCTCGTGACCGCGCACCGCCGCGAGTCGTGGGGCCGGCCGCTGGAGCGGGTCGGCCGGGCCCTCACCGAACTGGCGGCCGGGGAGCCGGACCTGCGGATCGTGATCCCGGTGCACCGCAACCCCGCCGTCCGGGAGGCGCTGCTCCCCCAGCTGCGCGGGCACCGCACGATCACCGTGGTGGAACCGCTCGACTATCCCTGCTTCTGCCGGCTGATGAACCGCAGCCACCTGATCCTGACCGACTCCGGCGGCGTGCAGGAGGAAGGACCCAGCCTGGGCAAGCCGGTGCTGGTCATGCGGGACACGACGGAACGCCCCGAGGGTGTGGCGGCGGGGACCGCGGCGCTGGTGGGCACCGATCCCGCGACGATCGTCACGCGGGTCCGCTCGCTGCTGCACGACCCGGCGGCGTACCGGCGGATGGCCGAGGCCGTCAACCCGTACGGCGACGGCCGCGCCGCGGAACGGACGATCGCCGCGCTGGCGCGGTTCTTCGACGCCGGCTCGACGGCCGAGGCGTTCACCGCCGGGGAACGGCCGCTCGCGGGCAGCGCCCGGCCCGGCGGGCTCTGATCAGGCGGCGGTCGCCAGGACCATCACGCGGTCACGGCCGGCGTTCTTGGCGGCGTACAGCATCCGGTCCGCGTCGGCGAGCAGCGTCGGCACCGCGTCGTCGCCGAGGGTCGCGGTGCCCCCGACACTGACGGTGACCGGCAGCTCGCCGGTCACCGGGCGCCAGCGGTGCGAGGCGACCGCCTGGCGCAGCGCCTCCAGCCCGCTCGCGGCCTGCCCGGCGGCGATGCCCGGCAGCACCACGAGGAATTCCTCGCCGCCCATCCGGGCGACGAAGCCGGTCTCGGCCACCGTCCGCTGTACGGCCCGCAGCTCCTCGGCCACCGCCACCAGCACCTCGTCGCCGGTGTCGTGGGAGAGCGTGTCGTTGATGCGCTTGAAGTGGTCGATGTCCACCAGGGCGATGGTCAGCGGTGAGCGGGTCTCGGCGGCCAGGGCGACCGCGGCGGGCAGGTGGTCGTCCACGTAGCGCCGGTTGTGCAGCCCGGTGAGCGGGTCGCGCAGGGCCTGCTCGCGGTAGCGTTCCGCGTCGTTGCGCGCCTGAGCCGTCTCGAACATCACCTGCCGGGTGGACGCGCGGGCCTCCTGCTGGGCGGAGCGGAGGAGCTCGCCCGCCGCGTGGTACCGCTTGTACTCGCCGAAGGCCTGCTCGAAGGCGCCCGTCGCGGCGTACAGCTCGGCCTGCTCGGCCATGACAGCCACCCGCACGCCGGTGAGCTCCCGTTCCTCGCACAGCGCGCGGCTGCGGTCG
The DNA here is from genome assembly GCF_016464385.1 of Nucisporomicrobium flavum. Lineage (GTDB taxonomy): Bacteria > Actinomycetota > Actinomycetes > Mycobacteriales > Micromonosporaceae > Actinoplanes > Actinoplanes flavus_A. Next base: position 94,836 of record NZ_JADMLH010000022.1, read on the forward strand.
AGGCTCTGCTGCGCCCGGCGGAGCGCCCCGATGCCGCGCTGCGCCCGGGCCAGCGTGAGGATGGCCTCCGCCAGGTCGTGCATCTCGTACCAGAGCGGCGTCTCCACCAGGGAGAGCAGCGTCTGCTCGGCCGCCGCGTACCGGCCGAGAGCGATCTCGATGTTCGCGACCGTGTCGCGCTCGACGATGAGGAACCCGCGGCCCAGGGCGGCGGCGACCACCCGCATGCGTTCGGCGACGGTGGCCGCGGCGGCCAGCTCGCCCGCCTCGAACTCGGTGTACGCGCGGTTGTTCAGCACCTGCAGCCGCCGGTGCAGGTCGCCCATGGCGATCGCCAGCTGCTCGGCCTCCCGGTAGCTTTCCCGCGCCGCGGTGATCGAGCCGACGTCGCCGAGGGCGTTCGCCAGCCGGAGCAGGTAGATCACCCGCAGGCCGGGCGCGGCGTCCTCCTCCAGCAGCTCGGTGGCGCTGATCGCGTGCTCGAGGCTGGCGGCGTGGTCACCGAGGTAGTTGTAGGTCAGCGCCAGGTGGAAGTGGCTGCGGGCCAGCAGCGGGCGGGACCCGAGGTCCTGCGCCCGCCGCCGGACCTCCAGGAACACCTGGGCGGCGCTGCCGCGGTCGCCGTTGCGCTGCTCCATGTCGGCCCGGACCAGCCGGGCACGCAGCTGCAGGACGATGTCCCCGCAGGCGCGGGCCTGCAGCTCGATGGCCGTCGCGGACGCCAGGTTCGCACCGATGTCGTGGCCCTGGTACTGCTCCAGGTCATCCAGCGAGCGGGCGAGCCCCGGTGCCTCCACCACGCCTCCTCATGTCGTCACTGCTCAGGACGTCCAGCCCTTGTCACCGGCGGAGAGCCAGCCGGCAAGGGACCAGTTCGCCCCGTTCCACATCGGCGCGCTGCCGTTGCTGTTGGACCACGTCTTGCCGGACCAGGTCTGCCCCGCCCACGCGACGTCGGACCACGTCTTGCCCGACCAGGTCTTGCCCGACCACGTCTTGCCGCCCCAGTTGGCCTGCCCGTCGGAGGGGGCCGCCCAGCCGGTGCCGGTCCACGGGCGGCCCATCCAGTTCCCGCCGTTCCAGGAGGTGTGGGCGGCGCTCGCCGGGGCCCACACCGCCGTGCTCAGCGGGCCGAAGATGTCCCGCTCCCCGGTCAGCGCGACCCCGTCGCCCATGGTCACCAGCGACGAGCCGCGGTCCTTCTGGATGCTGCCCAGGCCGGTGATGGTGGTACCGCTCTGGCTGCACCCGGTCAGCGTGGACCGCAGCGCCGTCTGCAGGTTGATCTGCGGGGCGGACGAGCCGGCGACCGGGGTGCCGGTGGCCCGCAGGTAGCACATGACCTGCATCGGCGAGAGGCTCGGGTACTTCTGCAGCAGCACCGCGGAGGCGCCGCTGACCACCGCCGCGGCCTGCGAGGTGCCGCTGCCCTTGAAGAACCGGTCCCCCACCCGGGCCGACGGGTAGTTCACGTCGGCGTAGCTGCCGGGGTCGCGCAGCGAGACGATCGAGCGGCCCGGCGCCATCACGTCCGGGCCGTTGCCCCACAACGTGCCCTTGCTGCTGAACGTCGCGATCTTGTCGTCGGCCGGGTTGGTGGTGCCCTGCGGGTCGGTCGCCCCGACCGTGATGATGTACGGGTTCGAGCCGGGCAGCAGGATGTTCCCCCCGGTGTTCCCGGCGGCCACGACCACGCTGATGCCGGCCCGGTACGCGTTCTCCACGGCGTCGCTGAGCGGGCTCGTCACCCAGCTCTGCGTGCTGTCGGTGCCGTACGACAGGTTCAGGACCTTGATCGGGTTCGCGGGGTCGTCGTTGCGGTGCGCCACCACCCAGTCGACGGCCGCCATCACCTGCGTGACATCCACCGCCCCGTTCGCCGCGCCCACCTTGATCGACAACAGCTTGGCGTCGGGGGCCACGCCCCGGAAGCTGCCCCCGGCGGCGTCGCGCCCGGCGATGATGCCGGCCAGGTGGGTGCCGTGTCCGTACGTGTCGCGGCGGAACAGGCTCGGCACCTGCGACTCGAGCGACAGGTCCGGCCCGTTGGCCACGTTGCCGCTGGTGAGGCCCGCGACCGGGACGACACCGGTGTCGATGAGCGCGATGCCGACGCCCTTGCCGGTGTACCCGGCGGCCGCCGCCACGTCGTCGCGGACGATCCGCCGTACGTCGGCGAGCCCGGCCGCGGTGGCGGTGTACGTGTAGTCGGTGAACGACGGCGTCGAGGTGGCGGCGTCCGCGGCGCTCGCGTGCAGCAGCGCGGCTGCGGTGGCGACCACCGCCCCGGCGGCCCTGAGGCGACCCTTCCCAGTCAACTGCTGCTCCTTCGACGCCTGCGGACGATGTGGCCCTTCACTCGGCAGGGCGGCGCAGGTTATGAATCAGGTGCGGAAATGGTGGCCGGACGGTGGCAGCCCTCATCCGATCGGTCAGCGGGCAGGTCGTTGCGCGGGCCGAGCGGCGAGCGGTGGCGCCGGCGTGCGGGAGCAGCACCGCGAACTCGTCGCTGCCGAGACGCGCCACGGTCGCCTTCGCACCGGCCGCGCCGTCGATCCGCTGCGCGACGGCGGTGAGCAGCTGGACCGCACGTGGGCGTACCCCGTGCGATGCGAGCGCTGGACCATGTCCGCCCCATCGACGTGCCGGGGCCCGATCCGAGTGCCCGGACGGTAGCAATCGGGGTCGGTCCGGGCAGCGCAAGGGGTTCCCCCGTTGCCACGCGCGGCGGCCGCGAATCATGCTGATCGATGTCCAGCTTCCTCGACCGACAGGACGGCAGATGCTCTCCAGACTCATGACCGGCGTGCTCGCGATCAGTGCGGGCCTCGCGGTGCCGGCGACCCCGGCCGCCGCGGCGGCCGCCGACGCCACCCGTACGCCGGCCACCCCGGCGTACACGATCTCCCTCACCAGCGACGCCGCCGGCGGCACGTGGACCGGGCACGAGAGCGTGACGTTCAGCAACCCGTCCGCCACCCCGCTGAGCGAGGTGTACCTGCGGCTCTGGGACAACTACCACGGCAGCTGCCCGTCGACCCCGGTCACCGTCAGCAACGTCACCGGGGGCACGGCCGGCGCGCTGGAGGTCGGCTGCACCGCCCTGAAGATCACGCTGCCCACGCCGCTGGCCCAGGGCGGCACCGCCGGCATCGGCTTCGACCTGCGCATCGTGGTGCCCTCGGGCGTCGACCGGTTCGGCCACGACGGCAGCTACTACTTCATCGGCAACGCGCTGCCGGTGCTGGCGGTCCGGGACGCCGCGGGCTGGCATCTGGACCCGTACACCAACAACGGCGAGTCCTTCTACGCGCTGGCCAGCGACTACGACGTCACGCTGGACCACCCGTCGTCGGTGCTCGTGCCGGCGACCGGCACCTCCACCGACACGGCCGGGACGAGCGGGCGCACCGTCACCCGGGCCGTGGGCAAGCAGGTCCGCGAGTTCGCCTGGGCCGCCGGGCCGTTCAAGAAGATCAGCGGCCGGACCGCGGGCGGCGTGGCCGTCAACGTGTACTCGGTCGCCGCGATCAGCTCCGCGAGCGCCAGGTCCATGCTGAACGTGGCCACCGGCTCCCTCGACGCGCACGCCGGCCGCTTCGGCGCCTACCCGTACGGCGAGGCCGACGTGGTGCTCGACAACGGCTTCTGGTTCGGCGGCATGGAGTACCCCGGCTTCGTGCTCGACCTGGTGAACTCCACCGCCCTCGCCCACGAGCTGGCGCACCAGTGGTTCTACGGCATCGTCGGCGACGACGAGTACAGCACGCCGTGGCTCGACGAGGGCTTCACCGACTACGCCACCGACCTGTACTTCAACAAGACCGGCGCGGGCTGCGGGATCACCTGGCAGTCGTCGGCGGAGAAGCTGACCAACTCGATGGCGTACTGGGACCAGCACTCCAACCGCTACAGCACCGTCGTGTACGGCTACGGCAAGTGCACCCTGCACGACCTGCGCCGGCTGATCGGCACGACGGCGATGGCCAACCTGCTCAAGTCGTACGCCGCGTCCCACTGGTACGGCATCTCCACGGTCGCCGACTTCAAGGCGGCCGCGCAGGCCGCCGCGGGCTCGACCGACCTGACGTCGTTCTGGGCGGCGCACCGCGTCGAGGGCTGACCAGCGGCGCAGCGGGGCACCGGCCGGCGTGCACGGCCGGTGCCCCCACCGGCTGGCGGGGTCGTGCGAGGATGTGCCGCCACCCTCCGACGATCATCCCCCGACGAGAGCAGAGCGGATTTCATGCGTAGAGCGCGTATCAAGGGGCCGGTGCTCCCGGTCCTGGCTGTGGTCGCCGTTGCCGTCACCGCTACGGCGGTCGCCGTCGGCACCGCTTCCGCCGGGACGACGACGTCCGCTTCGGACACCGCCCTGGTCGCGACGCTGGACCAGATCCTCGCCGACTCGCGGCTGGCCGGTTCCACCACCGGGCTGCAGGTGCGCGACGCGGCCAGCGGGTCGATCATCTACTCGCACAACGCCGAGCAGCGGGTCATCCCGGCCTCCAACGAGAAGCTGATGACCTCCGCCGCGGCGCTGGAGGTGCTCGGAGCGGGCTACAAGTTCCACACGATCACCAAGTACTCGGGGACCAAGAGCGGCAAGACCGTCTCCGGCAGCATCTACCTGCGCGGCCAGGGCGACCCGACCATGACGTACGCGCAGTTCGACGCGCTCGCCCTCAAGGTCTCGCAGGCCGGCATCACGAAGTTCACCGGCTCGCTGGTCGCCGACGACACGTGGTTCGACCGCACCCCGCTGGGCCTGGACTGGTCGTGGCAGGACGAGACGTACGCCGACAACGCGCCGATCTCCGCGCTCACCATCGCCGCGGACGCCAACTACAACGCGGGCGCCGTCGCCGTGCAGACCAAGCCCGGCAGCGCCGCGAGCAAGGCGGGCGTCGTGACGCTCACCCCGGCCAACTCGGTCGTGAAGATCGTCAACAAGACCGTCACCGGCGCGAAGGGTACGGCGACCACGGTGTCGGCCACCCGCGGGCACGGCACCAACACCATCACCGTCACGGGCTCGATCCCGCTCGCCGGCGCCACGAAGATCAACCTCGTGTCGGTGCAGGACCCGACCCAGGTGGCGGCCGGCGTGTTCCGCGACGCCCTGAAGCGGCACGGGGTGACGGTCTCCGGGTCCACCACCACGGGCGCCACGCCCAGCACCGCGAAGACGATCACCGACCACGCGTCGATCCCGCTCAGCCAGCTCCTGCCGTACTTCCTGAAGCTGTCCAACAACGGCCACGCCGAGCTGCTCACCAAGGCCATGGGCCGGGCGAAGACGCCGGCGTCGGCCGGCAGCTGGAGCACCGGCCTGCCGGCGGCGACCGGCGCCCTCAAGGCCATCGGGGTCGACACGAGCAAGATCACCATGGGTGACGGCTCCGGGCTGACCCGCCGCGACTGGCTCACCACGGCCCAGGTCGCCACGCTGCTGAAGGTGGCGCAGTCGCGCTCGTGGTTCGCCACCTGGTACGCGGCCCTGCCCATCGCGGGCGACCCCAGCCCGCTGATCGGCGGCACCCTGGCCAGCCGCATGCGCGGCACCCCGGCCGCCGGCAACCTGCACGGCAAGACGGGCACGCTCACCGGCGTCAACGCGCTCTCCGGGTACGTGACCGACCGCGGCGGCCGCAAGCTCGTGTTCTCGTCGATCTCCAACGCCGCGCAGTCGAACGTCAGCGACATCCTCGACACGGCCGCGGTGGCGATGGCCAGCTCCGGCGGCCCGGAGGCGGCGTCGCTGCGGGAGAGCCGCCTGCCGGAGGTCCAGCGCCACGTCGTCACGCGCAAGGGCGAGGACGTCGAGTGCTCCTGGGTGCCCGGCGCCTGCTAGGGACCGTACGCCCGTGAGACGCCGCCCGGACCTGCTCGGCCCGGGCGGCGTCTCGCTGTCCGGGGTCAGGCCCCGGCCACGGGCTCGAAGCTGTCGAGAACCACGGTCACCGTCGGCAGGTTCGCCGGCCAGGCCGCCGCCGGCGCCCGCCATTCGAGGGCGTACGCGTGTCCGTCCGTGATCAGGAGCCGGCGCTGGCCGCGCATCACGACGCCGGCGGAGTTCTGGAACGTGAACTCCCACACCGCGGCCGACGGCCCGGGCAGCGCCTCGATCCGCACCCGCCGGTACGCCGTGAGCCTGCCTCTGCTCTCCTCGGTGGTGAGGGCCGTGAGGACGTCCGGAGGTCGCCCGGCGGGCCTGCTGATGCGCAGGGTGGGCAGGCCTGCCGGGGCGGTCAGCGCCAGCACGCCGCCGGGGTCGTGCCGGTGCCGCCACCCGCGCGGGACGGCCACCCGGAAGCCGGCGGGGTCGTTCCACCAGGCGTAGCCGCGGGGCAGCGCCTGGTGTGGCCGGACGCTCGGGGTGGCCGGCGCCGGCGGCCGCGGGACCGCCCGGTGGTCGTCGCCGGTGGTCGCAGCCGCCGCCGCGCCCGCAGCCGCCGCCGCGATGACCGTGACCGCGGCGAGCACAGCCCACCGGTAGCGCCCCGATGCCGGGGGTACGGCCTCGGCGGGCGGGTGTTCCTCAGCCGGTGGCGGCGGTGCCACCACGCGGCGCAGGGCGTCCTCCACCTCGGACGGTGAGGGCCGCTCCGACGGGTCGGGCCGCAGCAGACCTTCCAGGACGGCGGCGAGCCGTCCGGCCCGCCGCGGCGGATCCGGGGTCTCGCCGGCGATCGGCGGGCGTCCCTCCACGGCGTGGAAGAGGGTCGCGCCCAGCGACCACAGATCGGCCGGCGGGGTGGAACCGTCGCCGGGCGCCCGCTCGGGCGCCCGATACCGCGCCGATCCGCGAACGGCATCGGCGTCGGCGCTGTCGCCGGTGAGCGGCGGTCCGACATCGGAGAGCACGATGCGGCCGGCGTCTCCGATCAGGACGGTCGCCGGCTCCACGTCCACGTGCGGCACCCCGGCACTGCCCATCACGGTCAGCGCGTGCAGCACGGCCACGCCCACGGTGGCGGCGCGGGCCGGCTCCAGCGGGCCCGTCTCACGGACGACCTGCCACAGCGAGCGGGCGGGGACGTACTCCATCACGATCCACGGCTCGCCGTCGCCGGGCAGGACGTCGAGGACGCCGAGCAGGTGCGGGTCACCGATCCGGGCCAGGGCGCGGGCCTGCGGCATCGTCAGCCCGCATCTCCTGACCGCGACCCGGCGGTGCAGCACCTCGTCGGCGGCCAGCCACACCTGGCTCGTGCCCCCGGTGGCCAGGGGCCGGAGCAGCCGGTAGCGCCCGGCCACCACCTGATCCGGGGCCATCTCTGCGTCGGCCATGCCGTCACCTCGGAGTAGCGGGCACCAGCATCTAGGACCGTACTCGCCGCCCTCGGGTTATTCATCTCGTGTTGCGCGGATTTCGGGCCATGCCGGATGGTCCGCTCGGAGGACTCGACGGATCTCGATGCAAGCGTAGGGTCGGCGGCGACATCACCGTCCGACGGGGATGATGCACATGCGGACACGCCAAGCCGGCCGCCGCCGGCACCTGTTCCCCCTGCTCTGCGCCGGGCTGGCCGTGGCCCTCCCGGCCGGGCCTGCCCCGCTCCGCCCGGCCGCGCCCGCGCCGCCGTCCGCCCACGGGCCGGATCATCCGGTGGCTGCCGCCGCGACGGCACCCTCCGCCGCCGATCTGGCGGTGCGCTTCCAGGCTCTCCTGGGGCAGCATTCGGTGCTGGCGGCCGACCTGATGCGCAGCCGGATCCGCGGCGACGACGCCTTCGCGCAGGCCGCGAACGCCGCGCTGGGCGGCAACACCGACGCGATGACCTCCCTGGTCGGGCAGCTGTTCGGCGCCGCCACCGCGGACAAGTTCCGGCCCATGTGGTCCGATCACATCGTGGCGCTGGTCGCGTACGCGGGTGCCGTGGCGGAGCGGGACACGAGGGCGAAGGGCCGGGCCCGCGCCGAGCTGGTCGAGGACGAACAGCAGCTCGGCCGGTTCTTCGCCGGGGCGTCGCACGGCCGGCTGCCCCCGAAGGTCGCGCGCGCCGCGGTCGTCATGCACGTCAACCACCTGACCGGCCAGGCGGACGCGTACGCGGCGGCCGACTACACCACCGCCGACCGCCTGTACCGGGAGGGTTACCAGCACACGTACGGACTGGGTCTGACGCTGGCCGACGCGCTGCTGCCGGCGGCCGACCGGGCCACCCTGCGCGCGCCCGTCTGGCGGCTGCGGTCCCAGCTGGGCGAGGTCCTGGCCGAGCACGCCGTGCTGCTGGAGGACGTGAACCGGGCGGCGGTAGCGAACACCGCCGATTTCGACGCCGCCGGCGACACGATCAACGCCAACACGCGAGATCTCGCGGCCGCGATCGACACGCTGTTCGGCGCGTCCACCGCGCGGCGGTTCCAGTCGCTGTGGGCGTCGCACGTGGAGCTGCTCGTGGAGTACGCGGCCGCCACGGCCGCCGGCAAGCCGGACCGCAGGCACCGGGCACAGGCCGAGCTGCGCACGTTCGAACACGACATGGCCGCGGTGCTCGCCCCGGCGACCGGCGGGCGGGTGCCGGCGGCGGATCTGTCCGCGGCGCTGCAGGAGCACGACCGGATGCTGCTCGAGCACGCCGACGCGTACGCCGCCCGGGACTACCGGGGCGCGCAGGATCTCGCCGGCCGGACGTACGAGCACATGTTCGCCCTCGCCCGCGGGCTGGCGGACGGGTTCGGCGCGACCGTCGCGGCCCGCCTGCCGCACGGTGGGGCGCAGACCGGGTACGGCGGCCTCGCCGGTGTCACGGAGCACCGGTGACATGCCCGCGTACGCCCGGACAGCAGCCCTCGCCGGCCTGACGACGGCGATGATCGCGGTGCTGACCGGCGCCGCGCCGTCCGTTCCCCGCCCGGGCGGTGCGGCACCCGTCGCGCCCTCGGACCCGGCGCCGGTGGAGGCGGACGGCTTCCGCTCGGTGCGTACCTACACCGTCGTGGCCCGGCCGGTACGCCTGCGGATCCGCGCCCTGCACGTCGACAGCGCACTGCAACGGCTCGGCCTGCAGCGCGACGGCACCGTCGAGGTGCCCGCCCGCCCCGAGGTGGCCGGCTGGTACGAGCACGGTCCCCGCCCCGGGCAGCCGGGTCCCGCGGTGATCCTCGGCCACGTCGATTCGCGGAGCGGCCCGGGGGTCTTCGCTCAGCTGAGCACCGTACGGCCCGGCACGCTGATCGCCGTCGACCGCGCGGACGGCAGCACGGTGACGTTCCGGGTGACCGGGGTGTCGCAGACGTCGAAGACCGCGTTCCCGACCGACCTCGTGTACGCGCCCACGCTCGACGCCACCCTCCGGCTCGTCACCTGCGGCGGAAGCTTCGACCGCGCTCGAGGAAGCTACCGGGACAATGTCATCGTGTTCGCCGACCACGTCTGAGCGCCGCCGGAGGCTGGGTCCGGCGCTGTCCGTCCTGATCGCGACGGCGGTGACGGTGCCGTGGACCGGTGCCCCGGCGGCCGCAGCCCCGCTCCCGCTCCCGGTCGCCGCGGTGCTGGTGCGCGGCGAGCAGACCGCGCTCGTCGTCGACCTGGGCGCGAGCACGCGCTCGGGCCGCCGGGCCGTCACGGTCACCCGCGACGGCGTCCCGCAGTGGGCGACCCTGGAGCCGGTGATGACGGACGCCACGGCCGTGGCGCTGGTCGTCGACACGTCGGTCGCCGGGGCGGCGACGCTGCCCGCGTGGCGCAGCGCCGGCGCCCGGTTCGCCCTGGAGGCCCCCGCCGGCGCCCAGGCGGTGGTGATCGCCGGCTCGGCGCCCGCCACGGTGATCGCCGGGCCGCAGCGCGGTCCCGCCGACCCGGTGCGGGCGCTGTCGTCCGTGCCGGCCCGCGGCGACCGGGACACCGCCGCGGCGCTGGCCCTGGGCCTGCGGCAGTTCCCCGCGGCGGCGCCCGGCCGGCGGCTCGTGGTCCTCTACACGACCGGGCCCGACGCGGGCGGCGAGGACGCCGGCACGCTCGCCGAACGGTTCCGCAGCAGCGGGACGGTCCTGGTCGTGGTGGGCACGCCGGACGCGGGCTCGTACTGGGCGGCCACGGCGGCGGCCACCGGGGGCTTCTTCGCGCCCGCCCGGGACCCCGACATCGGTCCCGCCATCGACCAGGTGTCGACCGAGCTGGCGAGCCGCTACCTGGTGGAGCTGCCGACCCCGCCGACCCTTCCGGCGCGGGTGTCCGTACGCGTCGACACCGCCGACCTCACGCTGGCCGGCGACGCGGTCATCGCGGCACCGCCGGCCTCCCCCGCGGCGGCGCGGCGCTTCCCCACCCGGGTGGCGCTGGCTGTCGGGGGCGCCGCCGCGGGCCTCGTGGTGCTGGCCGCCGGGGCGCTCCTCCTGCGCCGCCGCCGATCCCGGGTGGCGCCGGTCCCGCAGGAGCCCTCAGCCGTGGCGCGGGGGCGCGCCACCGTGCACCCACCGGCGCGAGGCCGGGCCAGGGTCGAGGAGATGAGGCAGCCATGAGCGACGAGGAGAGGGCGTTCTTCCTGGTGGTCACCATCAGGCCGCGGCCGGACCGGATGCGGGAGGCGGAGGAGCAGCTGCAGTCCATGCGCCGCAACAGCCTGACCGAGCCCGGCTGTGTGTTCATGCACCTGGTGCAGCCGCAGGACGATCCGGACACCTGGGTGATGCTCGAGATGTTCCGGTCCCGGGCGGCGTGGGACGAGCACATGCGGCAGCCGTACAACGTCGACGGCAACGTGATCCTGGAAGACCTGCTGCGCGAGCCGTCCGAGCTCCGCTTCTTCGACGAGAGGTGACGGCCGGCCGCCGTCACGGAGCGTAGCGATACTCGCGGCATTTGCGCATCTCAACAACTTCCTGACATTCGGCGGGTTTGATCGCCCGCATGGCATTGACGGAAGCGCGTGCAGTGTCAGCCGAGCCGGCCTCCCCGCTCGCGGCCGACCCCCCGCCGCGGCGGCACCGCAGGTACCGGGCTCCGGCCTGGTACCTGCGGTTACCGCGGTGGCTGCGCCGGTCCGTCGCGGCCCTGACGGTGCTGGTCCTGGTGCTCATCGGGGTGGCGTCCGGCTACGTCGCGAGCGTGGACCTGCCGCCGGACCCGGCGCCGCCGCAGGCCTCGGTGCTCTACTACCGGGACGGTCACACAGTGTTGGCGCGGATCGGGCTCGCCGACCGTACGGACGTCAGCCTCGACCGGGTGCCCCTGCACGTCCGGCGGGCGTTCCTGGCCGCCGAGGACCGGGACTTCTACGACCACCTCGGCATCTCCGTACGCGGCCTGGTGCGCGCGCTGTGGACCAACATCGCCCACGACGGCGGCCAGGGGGCGTCCACCATCACCCAGCAATACGTGCGCAACGCGTACCTGACGCAGGAGCGGACGGTCAGCCGCAAGACCCGCGAGGCCGCGCTGGCGCTGAAGGTCGAGCACCGGTGGAGCAAGGACGAGATCCTCGAGCGCTACCTCAACACCATCTACTTCGGGCGGGGCGCGTACGGCATCGAGGCGGCGGCCCGCGCGTACTTCGGCACGGCGGTCGACCGGCTGACCGTGGCCCAGGGCGCGGTGCTCGCCGCCATGGTCAAGGACCCGACGCGCGGCGACCCGGCCGTGGACGCGACGTGGGCGCAGCAGCGGTGGCGCTGGGTGCTGCGGGCGATGGCCGAGCAGGGCTGGCTCGACGCGGGCGACGCCCAGAACACGCCGTACCCGGCTGTGGCGAAGGAGTCCGTCACCACGAGCACGGTCAGCGGGCCGGCCGGGCTGATCGCGGACCGGGTCGAGGACGAGCTCACCCGGGCGGGCATCAGCCGGCAGCAGATCCGTACGGGTGGCCTGCGGGTGCTCACCACGATCGACGCCACCGCGCAGGAGGCGGCCACCGACGGCATCGGCAAGGCCCTCAAGGGTCAGCCCAAGGAGCTGCGCGCCGCGCTGGTGGCGGTCGACCCGGCCGACGGCGGGGTACGCGCCTACTACGGCGGTGACCGCGGCCGCGGCTACTTCGACGACGCGATGGCCGCCCGGCCGCCCGCCTCCACGTTCAAGCCGATCGTGCTCGCCGCCGCCGAGGAGCGCGGCATCGGGTTCCGCTCGATGTACAACGGCAGCTCCCCGCGCCTGTTCGAGAGCCGCGACGGCGCGCCGCTGTACAACCAGGAGAACCTGCAGTGCCCGATCTGCCCGCTCGACGTCGCGATGGTGCACTCGCTCAACACGCCGTTCTACGCCGTCGCCGAGCAGATCGGGCCCGACGCCGTCCGCCGGCTGGCGCACCGGCTGGGCGTACCCGAGAAGTACGGCGACCAGCAGACGCTCGTCGACCTCAAGGGCGAGCCGGCGCCCGGGAAGACCCGTCCCGACATCGCGCTGGGCCGCTACCCCGTGGCCCCGGCCGACATGGCCACGCTCTACGGCACCCTCGCCGGCGGTGGGCGCCGGGCGGAACGGCACTTCGTCCAGTCGGTGAGCACGGCCGACGGCACCACCCTCCACCGGTACGCCAAGAAGACCAAGCGGGTGCTGTCCGACGACGTGGCCGCGGACGTGGGAGCCGTGCTGTCGCAGGTGGTGCAGCACGACGGCCCGATCCCGAACCTGCCGGCCGCCGCGAAGACCGGTTCGCAGCAGTGGGCCGACACCACCGACTCGTCCGACGCCTGGACCGCCGGGTGGACGCCGGCGCTGGCCGCGGTGACGTGGGTGGGCCGGGAGAAGCCCGGGCCCATCCGGCAGAAGAACGGCAAGGCCATCAACGGCGACGGCATGCCGTACCGGATCTGGCGGTCCTTCATGGCCGACGCCCTGCACGACCAGCCGGCCCGGCCGCTGGCCGACCCGAGGATGGTCGGCACCCCCGAGACGGTCGACCTGAAGCGCCTGCCGCCGACGGTCAAGGCGTACCCGGGGTACGTCTTCCCCGGGCCGCAGCGCGGCGACCAGGTGGACCGCTCGAAGGCCAAGGGATCGTGGGCGGAGCGGACCGACCGGCTGACGTCGGTGCTCGACCGCTACGCCGCGACCGTGCCGGAGTTCACCGTCTCCGTCGTCGACCACCGGACCGGGCACCGGTACGACTACCACGGCGACACCCCGCTCGAGGCCGCCAGCGTGATCAAGGTGGAGCTGCTGGCGGCGTTGCTGCTCAAGGCGCAGGGCGCGAACCGCGGCCTCACGGGCGCCGAGAAGTCCCGGGTGGCAAAGATGATCAAGGCCAGCGACAACGACGCGGCGAAGAAGGTGTACCAGGCCATCGGCGGCCCCGGCGCGCTCCGCGACGCCTGCGAGCGGCTCGGGTTGCACGACACCGAACCGGCGTCGTCGTTCGGCCTGACCCGCACCACGGCGAAGGACCAGACCCGGATGGTGGGTGCCCTCATCGACGTGGACAGCCCGCTGACGGCGAAGTCGCAGAAGGCGATCCTCTCGCTCATGTCGTCGGTCAACGCCGACCAGACCTGGGGCGTCAGCGCCGCGCAGCTCGCCGGGGAGCGGACGGCGCTGAAGAACGGGTGGCTGGCCCGGTCCACCGAGGACAACCGCTGGATCATCAACAGCACCGGCCGGATCACCGGCGACAAGACCGACGTGTCGGTGTCCGTGATGTCCCACGGGCATCAGGGTCAGAAATCCGGCATCGAGGTCGTCGAGCACGTGGCCGCGCTGACGCGCAGCTATCTTGGGTGGTGACGGCAGCGACCGTACGGAGGTCACCATGGCGGACGACCGTCCCAGGACCCTGCCGGTGCAGGGCCTCGTCAACCGGCTGGTGCAGGGCCTGTCCCGGGTACCCCTCGTGTCACGCCTGATCGGCCGCAACCTCATCATCCTGTACGTGGTGGGCCGGAAGTCCGGTAAGCGGTACACGGTGCCGGTCGCGTACACGCGGCACGACGGCGCCCTGCTCGTCGGCTCGGCGTTCGGCTGGGGCCGCAACCTGCGCACCGGCGAGCCGATCGAGGTGCGCTATCTGGGCAAGCGCCGCCCGGCCGACGTCGTCGTGGTCAGCGACGAGGACGGCGTGGTCGCCGATTACGCCGTGATCGCGCGCGCCAACCACCACTTCGGCGCGTTCAACAACGTCGGCTACGACGCCGATGGCAACCCGGAGCCCGCCGATCTGCACCGGGCCTGGGCCGCGGGCGCCCGGGTGTTCCGGCTGGCCCCGCGGTAGGGCGGCACCGGCGGCCGCTCGTCCGGTGGCCGACACACCGCTGGACCCGGCGGCCGCGCCGCCCACACTGGGCACCAGCCGGCTGGTCGCCGGCGGTGTCGAGCGGAGGCCGGATGGCGGTGGAGCTCCGCCTGCTGGGCGAGGTGGAAGCGGTCGTGGACGGCCGCCGCCTCGACCTGGGCCACGACCGGCAGCGGTGCGTCCTGGCGGCGCTCCTGGTCGACGCGGGCCGCGCGGTGCCGGCCGACCGGGTCCTCGACCGGGTGTGGGGCGAGCGGCTCCCGCAGCGCGCGCCCGGCGTGCTGCGCTGCTACCTGTCGCGGCTGCGGCGGGCCCTCGCGCCGGCCGGCGGCGTGGAGATCGTTCGCCGGCCCGGCGGGTACGCGTGCACCGCCGACCCGATGACCGTGGACCTGCACCGGTTCGGCGTCCTGCTGGGGCAGGCACGCGAGGCGGCGGACGACCACACCGCGGTGGCGCTGTACGAGCAGGCGCTCGGCCTGTGGCACGGCGAGCCGTTCGGCGCCCTGGACACCCCGTGGCTCACCGGCGTCCGGGAAGGGTTGCTGAGCCGGCGGCGCGCGGCCGTCCTCGACCGCAACGACGCCGCCCTGCGCGCCGGACGGCACGGTGAGCTGCTCCCGGAGCTGACGGCGTACGCCGACGACCACCCGCTCGACGAGCGCCTCTGCGCCCAGGTGATGCTGGCCCTGTACCGCTGCGGGCGGCAGGCCGAGGCGCTCGCGGCGTACCAGCGGATGCGCCGGCTGCTGGCCGACACCCTCGGCGCCGACCCGGGCCCGCCGCTGCAGCAGCTCCACCGGCGCATCCTCTCCGCCGATCCGGCGCTGGAGCCGCCGGCGGTTCCTCGGACGGCCGGCTCCTCCGGCCCGCTCCCGGCTGTGGCGCCGCGTCAGCTGCCGGCGCCGCCGTGGCGGTTCACCGGCCGGTCCGCGGCCCTGGCCGAGCTCGACGCGGCGATGGACGGCCCGGCCGGCGAGGCAGCGCCGGTGGTGATCTCCGCGATCGGCGGCGCCGGCGGCATCGGCAAGACCTGGCTGGCGCTGCGATGGGCGCACGACAACGCGGCCCGCTTCCCCGACGGGCAGCTCTACGTGAACCTGCGCGGCTACGACCCGGCCGGCGAGCCGGTGCCGCCGGCCACCGCGGTCCACGCCTTCCTCGAGGCCCTCGGGGTGGACTCCTCCGCCATGCCGGCCGGCCCGGAGGCGCGGGCCGGGCTCTACCGCAGCCTGGTCGCGGGCAGGCGCATGCTGATCGTGCTCGACAACGCGCGGGACGCCGCCCAGGTCGTCCCGCTGCTGCCGGGGTCGGCGCCGGCCACCGTGCTGATCACGAGCCGGTCCCGGCTGCTCGGGCTGCTCAGCGCGTACGGCGCCCGCCCCCTGACGCTCGACGTCCTGACCGGTACGGAGGCGCGGCAGCTGCTCGCCGATCAGGTCGGCGCGGCCCGTACGGCGGCGGAGCCCGCGGCGGTGGAGGCGCTGCTGCGGTGGTGCGCGGGCCTGCCCCTGGCGTTGAGCATCGTGGCCGCCCGGGCCGCCTCGGACCCGGCCCTGCCGCTGGCGTCGCTCGCCGCGGAGCTGCACGAAGCGGCCACCCGCCTGGACGCGCTGGACCTCGGCGAGGTGGCGGTCAACCTGCGCGCCGTGCTGTCCGCGTCCTGCCGGGCGCTCTCCCCCGCCGCCGGCCGGCTGTTCGCCCTGATGGGCCACTGCCCCGGGCCGGATCTCACCCTGCCGGCCGCCGCGAGCCTGGCCGGCGTGTCACCGGGCCGGGCCGGGGCGCTGCTGCGCGAGCTCACCGCCGGCCATCTGGTGCAGACCCCGGCCCCGGGCCGTCACCGGATGCACGACCTGGTGCGGCTGTTCGCGGCCGAACAGGTCATCGGCGACGGCTCCGACCGGCGGGCCGCCGTACGCCGGATCCTCGACCACTACCTGCACACCGCCGCGGCCGCCGACCGGCTGCTCGCCCCGTACCGGGACGCGGTCGCGCCGCCCGGCCCGGGCCCGGGCGTCGTCCCCGAGCAGGTCCCCGGCCACGACGCGGCGCTCGGGTGGTTCACCGCGGAACACGCCGGCCTGCTCGCCGCCCTGCGCGTCGCCGCGGACGCCGGCTCGCCCGCCCACGTGTGGCAGCTGGCGTGGGCGCTCACCACGTACCTGGACCGGCGCGGGCACTGGCAGGACCGGCTCGCCGTCCACGCGGCGGCCCTGGTGGCGGCCCGGCGGCTCGACGACCCGTGGCGGCAGGCCCACGCCCACCGGGAGATGGCCCTGGCATACGTCTGGCTGGACCGTCCCGGCGAAGCGCGGGAGCACCTCCGGCGGTCGCTGGAGCTGTTCACCGGGCTCGGCGACCTCCTCGGCCAGGCGCACGCCCACCGCGGCCTCGCCCGGGTCCACGCCCGGCAGGGCCGGCACGCCGCCGCGCTGCCGTACGACCGGCAGTCCCTCGCCCTGTACCTGGCGGCCGGAAGCCGGGCGGGTCAGGCCTCGGCCCTCAACGCCATCGGGTGGCACCACGCGCACCTCGGCGATCCGCAGCGGGCCCTGGCCTGCTGCGGCCAGTCCCTCGCCCTGCACGAGCGGCTGGGCAACCGGCACGGCATCGCCCTGACCCTGGACAGCCTGGGGTACGCGTACCACCAGCTCGGCCGGTACTTCGAAGCAGCCGTCCACTACGCACGTGCCGTCGGCCTGTTCGGCGACCTCGGCGACCGCTACCGGGAGGGCGCCACGTACGCCCGCCTCGGCGACGCCCACGACGCCGCCGGAGACGTCGAAGCGGCCCGCCTCGCGTGGCGCGACGGTCTGGCCGTGCTCACGGAGCTCGGGCACCCGGAGGCCGCCGCGGTGCGCACGAAGCTGCACCGCGGCGAGCCCCCGGCCCGGTCCGCCGCCTGACCCGCCGGTCAGACGACGCTGTAGTTGAGCGTGTAGAAGGCCTTCGCCGCGGCCTTGAACTCCAGCGTGTTGTTCTGCACCGGGCTCGAGCCGACGGTGTGCAGGCCGAGGTTGTCGTCGGCGCTGTTCGCGTCGATCTCGACGAGCTGCACGTTGACGCTGCCGGTGAAGGTCTTGCTGATCCCGCCGAGCTGCACGGTCTCGTTCTTGTGGACGCCGAACGGGCCGGCGACCTTCACCCCGTTGATCCGCACCTCGATCTCGTCCTCCGAGATGGAGTCCTGCAGCTTGGCGCAGTGAAAGGAGTTCAGTTTGATCGTGGACATCGGGTTCCTCCCCCTGGTTCGCGGCCGTCTGCCGCACACCGATGACGATCGGCGCGGCCCGTTGCGCGAACGTTGAGCAGGCGTTGAACCGGCCGGTCGGCCCGTACTCTTGCCCGGTGGACCTGCGCGAGACCTTCGACGAGGACGCCGAGCGGTACGACCGGATCCGGCCCGGCTACCCGGCGCGGATGTTCGACGATCTGGCCGCCGCCGGGGTGCCCCGCGGGGCGCGGGTGCTGGAGATCGGCTGCGGCACCGGGCAGGCCACCGTTCCGCTGGCCGAGCGGGGGTACGACATCGTGGCCGTCGAGCTGGGCGCGCGCCTGGCGGCTGTGGCGCGGCGCAATCTCGCGGGCTTCGATTCGGTACGGGTGGTGACGGCCGCGTTCGAGGACTGGCCGCTGCCCGCCGAGCCGTTCGACGTGGTGTTCTGCGCGACGGCGTTCCACTGGGTCGACCCGGCCGTACGGGTGACGAAGTCCGCGGACGCGGTGCGCCCCGGCGGCGTGCTGGCCACCGTGGCGACCCACCACATAGCCGGCGGCAGCTGGACCGAGGCGTTCCACGGCGAGATCCAGCGGCATTACGAGCAGTTCGACCCCGCGACGCCACCGGGCCTGCGGAGGGTGTTCGCCCAGGACATCCCGCGCGACGACGCGGAGCTGACCCGGTCCGGGCGGTTCGGGCCCGCGATCTTCCATCGGTACGAGTGGGAGGCGGCGTACTCCACGGCGGAGTACCTGGATCTCCTGCTGACCTACTCAGGGCACCGGGCGCTGCCGGAGCCCCGGCGCACCGGGCTGCTGACGGCCATCGCGCAGCTCATCGACGACCACGGGGGCCGGGTCGTCAAGCGCTACCTGACCGAGCTGCGGGTGGCCCGCCGGACCGGGTGAATCGCCGGATCCACCCGGTCGCCGGCGGGCCGTCGTGCCTCAGGAGGTGGGGAAGGTGTCCGCGGTCCGGATCCGGTTGCGCAGCAGCGCGCCCGACTCCGAGAGCACCCCGGTTCCGGTGTACGTGCCGGCGGCGCAGGTGCCGGCCCGGAACGCGGCGCTGCCCTCGCCGGCGTCGGAGTACGTCCAGTTCGCGTAGCTGATCTTCAGGCGGTCGAGGAGGTCGAGCCACGCGCCGGTGCTCGCCGTGTCCACCGCACCGCCGCCGGTGGCGCTCACCGTGCCGAACTCGGTGACGAACATCGGCAGCGAGCCGGCCGCCTTCTCCAGTTCGGCGCGGTAGTTGTCCTTGTGCGACGCCGCGTAGAAGTGGAACGCGTACATGATGTTGCTCGCGCGGACCGGGTCGGCGATGACCTCTGCCGAGCTCGCGCCGTCGGAGACGCCCAGCGAGGACCAGCCGCGGGTGCCGACGATGACCACGGCGTCCGGGTCGTTCGCGCGGATCACCGGGATGACCTGCTCGGCGTAGCTCTTGATGCCGGACCAGGAGACGCCGTTCGGCTCGTTGGCGATCTCGTAGATGACGTTGGTCTTGGCCGCGTTGCGTGCGGACACGGCGGCGAAGAAGGTCTTGGCGCGGTCCAGGTTGAGGTTGGGGTCGCCGGGCGTGAGCGTGTGGAAGTCGATGAGGGCGTACATGCCGCGGGCCTCGGCCTGGTCGACGAGCGTGTTGACCCGTCCGGTGAAGCCCGCCGGGTCGGTCTCGTAGCCGCCCTCCTGGACGTACATGGCGATGCGTAGCAGGTCGGCGCGCCAGTCGGTGGCGAGCGCGTCGAGCGAGGCGTTGTTGTAGCAGTTCGCGAACCACTGCAGGCCGTGGGTGCTCATGCCGCGCAACTGGATCGGGCGGTCGTACCGGTTGCACAGGTGCAC
The DNA here is from genome assembly GCF_016464385.1 of Nucisporomicrobium flavum. GTDB lineage: Bacteria > Actinomycetota > Actinomycetes > Mycobacteriales > Micromonosporaceae > Actinoplanes > Actinoplanes flavus_A. The sequence goes on from NZ_JADMLH010000022.1 coordinate 114,074, forward strand.
GCCGCAGACCCGCAGCTGGCCGTTGATGCCGACGGGCGTGCCGCTGCCGCCGGCCGGCGGTGTGGTCGGCGTGGCCGTGGGGGTGGGGGTGGTGGGCCGCGACGGCGACGGGCCGGCCGTGGTGGGCCGCGCGGACGGCGAGGTGGGTACGGCCGTGGGCGTGGTCGCGCCCGGCGTGGCGGGTGCGGTCGTGATGCCGCAGGCGGCGCCGTTCACCGTGCAGGCGGTGGGCCGCCCGGTGCCGTTGACGATCATCCCGAACTCGGTCGAGGCACCCGCGGCGACGGTGGCGTTCCACCCGGCCGGGGTAAACGTGTACGTGCTGCCCGAGGTTGCCGTCGTCGCGTTCCAGGCATTGACGACCGTCGTTCCAGCGGGCAGCGTGAGCTGCACCCGCCAGGTCGTGATCGTCGAGGAGGTGTCGTTCTTGACCACCACGCTCGCCTGGTAGCCGGTGGACCACGAGTTCGTGACGGTGAACGCGGCGGTCTCCGCGGAGGCCGGCAGGGCGACCAGCGCCACCGCCGAGGTCGCGGCGACGACCGCGCCGGCCACGAGAAGCTTCAGTTTCAGTCTGCGCATGGAGGAACTCCATCGGGGGTGCGGGCGCGGGAGCGCTCCCAGGTGTCGGCGACTGTAACCGCATGCCCCCTGAGCAGGCAAAACTTGCTGAAATCATCCTTAAATCGCGGCTCCGGGCAACCAAATGGGCGTCGGTGAGCCACTAGCGATCGACCGGAAGGAAACCCGGGTGCTCCACCAGTTCATGATCATGGTTCTCGCCGCCCTGCCCGCGCCGGCCGGCGACGGCGTCATGATCGAGAAGGTGAAGGTCAACGGCACCGGCTGCCGGCCGGACACCGTCGCGGTCGCGCTCTCGGCCGACCGCACCGCGTTCACGGTGATCTACAGCGACTACCTCGCGCAGGCCGGCGCGGGCGGCAAGACCAAGGACCAGCGGCGTACCTGCGGCATCACCGTACGGCTCGGCGTGCCGCAGACCATGGCGTACGCGATCACGGCCGTCGACCACCGCGGCTTCGCGCACCTGGAGGCCGGCGCCTCGGCGAGCCTGTCCGCGCGCTACCACTTCACGGGCGCGGGGGCGCCGGCGTCCACGGTGCACACCTTCGCGGCCGGCCTCGACGACTCCTGGCAGGTCACCGAGCCGGCGGGCAGCCCGGCGATGTTCAGCCCGTGCGGCGGGAGCAAGGTGGACATCGACACCGAGCTGCGTGCGCAGGCGGACCGGGCCGACGCGGCGACCAGCTACATCGCCATGGACTCCACGGACGGCGCGGTCGGCGGGACGTACCGGCTCACCTATCGAGCCTGCTGACGGGCGCAGGCCGCGCGGCTGCTCTCCATCCACGCCGCACCGTCGAGGGCCACCGGCGAAATGTCCCGCACCTCCTCGTCCTCCGTTTCCACGCGGACCGACGCGGCCAGGGGAAGGGGCACGCCCGGCTCGCAGCTCGACTCCACCACCACGTCGAGCGGCAGGGCCGTACCCGGTTCGATCCAGCGTTCCCGCTCGGGGCTGCGGACGGTGACGCCGGGCCGGTCGGCGCGGACGGTCAGGACGTTGACCGGGGCCGGCCCGGCGTTGACGACCGTCACCTGGGCGTCGAGGCGCACCCGCCGCTGCTTCCCGTCCACGGTCGGCGTGCCGGGTTCCGCGAAGAGCAGCAGCGAGACCGTGGACCTCTCCTGTGCCACCGACGCCGCCAGCGGCCGGCACCACCAGGCGTACGCCGCGACGCCGCCCAGCAGCATGCCGGCCAGAAGCGCACCCACCACGACCAGGGTCAGCCCGCGTACGGTGGCGGGCCGGCGTCGTCCGCGGTCCGGAGCCGGCCGATCCAGATCGATCACTGTCATTCCTTCCTGGTGCGTCGACGGTACTGGAGTCGGGCCGCGATGATCGATTCGGGACGTTGGTCCTGTCCGGTTGGGGACCTCGGGCACCTGAAACCCCGGATGCGATCGACAAGCCTGGTGGGGTGCCGCGCCACCGTGGGGCACCGGCGGCCGGGGGCCGCCGCACCCGACGCGAAGGATCACCGTGTCAGCACTGGACGACACCCGGCCACCCGCCACGGACAGCCTTCCCGGTACGGCCCCGCTGCTGGCGGCCCGCCGCTTCCTGACCCGCGAGACCGTCGGCGACCACGGGCGCACGCTGCACCAGGTGAGCGGCAACGAGTGGGACTCGTTCTACCGTGACCGCTGGCGCTACGACAAGGTGGTCCGCTCCACGCACGGCGTGAACTGCACCGGCTCCTGCTCCTGGAACGTGTTCGTCAAGGACGGCCTGATCACCTGGGAGCACCAGGCCACCGACTACCCGACGACCGGGCCGGACGCCCCGGACTACGAGCCGCGCGGGTGCCCGCGCGGCGCCTCCTTCTCCTGGTACGAGTACTCGCCGTCGCGCGTGCGGCACCCGTACGTGCGTGGGGTCCTGGCCGAGATGTTCCGGGAGGCGCGGCACCGCCTGGGCGACCCGGTGCTCGCGTGGGCCGAGATCGTCGAGACACCGCTGAAGGCGGCCGCCTACAAGGCGCAGCGCGGCCGGGGCGGCTTCGTCCGGGCGAGCTGGGACGAGGCGATCGAGATGATGGCCGCCGCGCACGTCTACACGACGAAGACGTACGGCCCGGACCGCGTGGTCGGGTTCTCCCCGATCCCCGCGATGTCGATGGCCTCGTTCGCGGCCGGCACCCGCTACCACGCGCTGCTCGGCGGCACGCTGCTCAGCTTCTACGACTGGTACGCCGACCTGCCCATCGCCTCCCCGCAGATCTGGGGCGACCAGACCGACGTACCCGAGGCCGGCGACTGGTGGAACGCCACGTACCTGATGATGTGGGGCTCCAACATCCCAGTGACCCGTACGCCCGACGCGCATTTCCTCGCCGAGGCCCGTTACAAGGGCACGAAGGTCGTCGCGGTCAGCCCCGACTACGCCGACAATGTGAAGTTCGCCGACGACTGGCTGGCACCGCACCCGGGCACCGACGGCGCGCTCGCGATGGCGATGGGCCACGTGGTGCTGACCGAGTTCTTCCGGGACCGGCAGGTGCCGTACTTCACCGACTACGTGCGCCGCTTCACCGACCTGCCGTTCCTGGTCACGGTCGAGAACGGCAAGGCCGGCCGGTTCCTGACCGCCGCCGACCTCGGTCTCGCCCCGGGAGAGGACGCCGGTGAGCACAAGACCGTGCTGATCGACGAGCGGACCGGCGAGCCGGTCGTGCCGAACGGCTCGCTCGGATTCCGGTACGGCGAGCCCGGCCGCTGGAACCTCGACCTGGGCGACGTGGTGCCCGCCCTGGGCATCGACTCCGACGAGACCGCGGAGGTCGACCTCGCCCGCTTCGACGTCGGTGACACCGAGGGCGGTTCGACCGTGCGCCGCGGCGTCCGCGTCCGGCGCATCGGCAAGCACCTCGTCACCACCGTGTTCGACCTGCTCCTGGCCCAGTACGGCGTGCGCCGCGGCGACCTGCCCGGCGAGTGGCCCACCGGCTACGACGACGCCGAGTCGCCCAACACCCCGGCGTGGCAGGAGAAGATCACCGGCGTACCGGCCGCGCTCGCCACCCGGATCGGCCGCGAGTTCGCCCGCAACGCCGAGCGCAGCCGGGGCCGCTCGATGATCGTGCTCGGCGCCGGCGCGAACCAGTGGTTCCACTCGGACATGACGTACCGGGCGTTCATCGCGCTGGTCACGCTCACCGGCTGCCAGGGCGTCAACGGCGGCGGCTGGGCGCACTACGTCGGGCAGGAGAAGGCCCGCCCGGTCACCGGCCAGCAGCACATGTCGTTCGCCTTCGACTGGCAGCGGCCGATGCGGCACCAGGCCAGCACGCCGTTCTGGTACCTGCACACCGACCAGTGGCGCTACGAGCGGGTCCCGGCCGACGAGCTGTCGTCGCCGCTGGGCACCGGCCGGTTCGCCGGCATGGCGTTCGCGGACACCGTCGCGGCCGCCCAGCGGATGGGCTGGACGCCCGGGCACCCGTTCTTCAACCGCAACCCCCTGGACCTGACCGACGAGGCCCGCGAGGCCGGGGTCGGCGTGCAGGACCACATCGTGTCCGAGCTGAAGGCCGGCCGCTTGAAGGCCGCCGCGGAGGACCCGGACGACCCGGCGAACTTCCCCCGCTGCCTGACGCTGTGGCGCTGCAACCTGCTGGGCTCGTCCGGCAAGGGCAACGAGTACTTCATGCGCCACCTGCTGGGCGTCGAGGGATCCGCCACCGCCGACGAGTGCGACCCGGACCACCGGCCGCGCGACGTGGCGTGGCGCGACGACGCACCGACCGGCAAGCTCGACCTGCTCACCGCGGTCGACTTCCGGATGACCAACACCGGCCTGCACGCCGACGTGGTCCTCCCGGCCGCGACCTGGTACGAGAAGCACGACATCTCCACCACCGACATGCACCCGTTCGTGCACGCGTTCAGCCCGGCCGTGGAGCCGCCCGGCGACGCGCACACCGACTACGACGCGTTCCTCGCCCTGGCCGACAAGGTCAGCGAGCTGGCCGTGGACCACCTCGGCGTCCGCCACGACGTGCTCGCCGCGCCGCTGCAGCACGACACCCCGGACGAGCTGGCCACCCCCGGCGGCCGGGTACGCGACTGGAAGGCCGGCGAGTGCGAGCCGGTGCCGGGCCGGACGATGCCGAAGCTCGTCGAGATCGAGCGGGACTACACCCAGATCGGCCGGAAGATGCGGACGGTCGGCCCGCTGCTCGACAAGGTGGGCACCACGACCAAGGCGATCACCGTCGACGTCACGCCGGAGATCGAATACCTCAAGCACCAGAACGGCGTGATCGACGGGCGTCCCTCGCTGGCGACCGCCGACCGCATGTGCGAGGCGATCCTCACGCTGTCCGGCACCACCAACGGGCGGGTGGCCGCGGCCGGCTTCGCCGAGCTGGAAGCCCGTACGGGGCAGCCGTTCAAGGACCTGATCGAGGGTCACGAGACCGACCGGATCACGTACGCGCAGACGCAGGACGCGCCGCAGCCGGTTTTCACCAGCCCGGAGTGGTCCGGCTCGGAGAAGGGCGGCCGGCGGTACTCGCCGTTCACGCTCAACGTGGAGCGGCTCAAGCCCTGGCACACCGTCACCGGCCGCCAGCACTTCTTCGTCGAGCACGACTGGGTGGCCGAGCTGGGCGAGCAGTTGCCGGCGTTCCGGCCGCCGCTGAACATGGCCCGGCACTTCGGCAGGCCCGGCGACGCCGTCGACGGTGGGGTGACCGTACGGTTCCTCACCCCGCACGCGAAGTGGTCGGTCCACTCGATGTACCACGACAACGAGCTGATGCTCGCGCTGTCCCGCGGCGGCCCGGTGATCTGGATGAGCGTCCAGGACGCCGAGAAGATCGGCGTACGCGACAACGACTGGATCGAGGCCCACAACCGCAACGGCGTGGTCGTCGCGCGGGCCGTGGTCAGCCACCGGATGCCCGAGGGCACGGTGTTCCAGTACCACTCCCCCGAGCGCACGGTGAACGTCCCCAAGGCGGAGAAGTCGCGCCGGCGCGGCGGCTACCACAACTCGATGACCCGGCTGCTCATCAAGCCCACGCATCTGGCCGGCGGGCACGCCCAGCTCACGTACGCCTTCAACTACTACGGCCCGATCGGCAGCCAGCGCGACGAGATCACCGTGATCCGCCGCCGGACCCAGGAAGTGGAGTACTGATGCGGATCCGCGCGCAGGTCGCCATGGTGATGAACCTCGACAAGTGCATCGGCTGCCACACCTGCTCGGTGACGTGCAAGCAGACCTGGACCAACCGGGAGGGCACCGAGTACGTCTGGTTCAACAACGTCGAGACCAAGCCGGGCATCGGCTACCCGAAGCACTACGAGGACCAGGAACGCTGGAAGGGCGGCTGGAAGCTCGACGGCAAGGGGCGGCTGGTGCTGCGCTCCGGCGGCCGGGCCAAGCGGCTCAGCCGGATCTTCGCCAACCCGGACCTGCCGAGCATCGACGACTACTACGAGCCCGCGACGTTCGACAAGGACATCCTCGTCACCGCACCCGCCGGGCTCACCGACACCCCGGTGAAGCGCCCGCACTCCGCGCTCACCGGCGAGCCGATGGCGGTCACCTGGGGCGCCAACTGGGAGGACTCGCTCGGCGGCCAGTCCGGTCAGGACGACCCGAACCTGGCCCGGATGGCCACGAAGGTGAAGTTCGAGTTCGAGAAGACCTTCATGTTCCACCTCCCGCGCATCTGCGAGCACTGCCTCAACCCGGCGTGCGTCTCCGCCTGCCCGTCCGGCGCGATGTACAAGCGCGAGGAGGACGGGATCGTGCTGGTCGACCAGGACCGGTGCCGGGGCTGGCGGATGTGCGTGTCGGCGTGCCCGTACAAGAAGGTCTACGTCAACCACGCGACGGGCAAGGCCGAGAAGTGCACGTTCTGCTTCCCGCGCATCGAGGCCGGGCAGCCGACCGTCTGCTCGGAGACCTGCGTCGGCCGCCTGCGCTACCTCGGCATCGTCCTGTACGACGAGGACGCCGTGCTGGCCGCCGCCTCGGTCGAGGACGAGCACGAGCTGCTCGACGCGCAGCGCGCGGTGTTCCTGGACCCGGACGACCCCGAGGTGGAGCGGGCCGCCCGTGAGGCCGGCATGGCCGACGAGTGGATCGACGCGGCGAAGCGTTCCCCGATCCGCAAGCTGATCAGCGAGTACAAGATCGCGCTGCCGCTGCACCCGGAATACCGCACGCTGCCGATGGTCTGGTACGTGCCGCCGCTGTCGCCCGTGCTCGACGCGGCCGGGGCCGCCGGGCGCGACGACACCGACGCGGACGACGTCTTCCACACGATCCGCGAGCTGCGCATCCCGGTCGAGTACCTGGCCGAGCTGTTCACCGCGGGCGACACCGACGCGGTCTCCGGGGTGCTGATGAAGCTCGCCGCGATGCGCTCGTACATGCGGGCCCGCACCCTCGACGGGACCGTCGCCGAGGAGCTGCTGGACAGCATCGGGATGACCGGCGAGCAGGTCGAGGCCATGTACCGGCTGCTCGCCATCGCCAAGTACGACGAGCGGTACGTGATTCCCGCCGCCCACGCCAAGGAGGCGGCGGCCCTGGACGCGCAGGCCGCCGGGTGTTCGCTGGATCGCGAGGGCGGCCCGGGGATGATGACCCTCACCCCGGTACGGGGCCGGTCATGAGGTCCCGCGTCTTCGAGCTGGCCGCCCTGCTGCTCACCTATCCCGACGACGAGTTGCTCGCCGCCGGTGACGAACTGCGCGAGGCCGCCGCGCGCGTCGAGCCCCCGGCGGTCCGTGAGCAGGTCACCGCGTTCCTCGACTGGCTGACCGCGACGCCGGCCATCGAGGCGCAGCGGCACTACGTGCAGACCTTCGACCTGCGCCGGCGCTCCGGGCTGTACCTCACCTACTACCTGCACGGCGACACCCGCAAGCGCGGGATGGCCCTGCTCGTGCTCAAGCAGCGGTACCGCGCCCACGGCCTGCGGCTGACCGGCGGCGAGCTGCCCGACCTGCTGCCGGTGGTGCTGGAGTTCGCCGCCACCGCCGGGCCCGGGGACGGCGAGGCGCCGCTGCGCCAGCACCGGCAGGGCCTCGAGCTGCTGCGCGCCGCGCTGACCGAGGACGGCACGCCGTACCGGCACCTGCTGGACGCGGTCTGCTCGGTGCTGCCCGGGCTCACCGACGAGGACCGGGCGGCCATCGCGGCGCTCGCCTCGGACGGGCCGCCGGTCGAGACGGTCGGCCTGGACAGCATCGGCGCCGGCCCCGATGTCACCCCGTACCCCACCTGCTCCCCCGCGGAGGCGTCCCGATGACCACCCTGCTCTGGGTCGTCCTGCCCTATGCCTGCCTCGCCGTCTTCGCCGCCGGGCACGTCTGGCGCTGGCGGCACGACCAGTTCGGCTGGACCACCCACACCAGCCAGCTGCTGGAGAGCCGGCTGCTGCGGCTCGGCTCCCCGCTGTTCCACCTCGGCGCGTTCGGCGTCATCGGCGGGCACGCCATGGGGCTGCTCATCCCCGAGTCGCTCACCGAACGGCTCGGCGTGCCGGAGGACGCGTACCACGTGGTGTCGGTGGGCGGCGGCACGGTGACCGGGCTGATGCTGGTCGCGGGGCTCTCGCTGCTGATCGCCCGCCGGTTCGTCAACGGCCGGGTCCGGCGGGTCACCACGACGATGGACAAGGTCCTGTACGCCTGCCTCGCCGCGATGGTGGTGCTCGGCATGACGGCCACGGTCGGCAAGAACCTGCTCGGCGGCGGGTACGACTACCGGGAGACCATCGCCGTCTGGTTCCGCGGGATCTTCTATTTCCACCCGCACAGCGAGCTGATGACCGGCGCCCCGCTCGTCTACCAGCTCCACGCGCTGGGCGGGTTCCTGTTCCTCGCGCTGTGGCCGTTCACCCGGCTGGTGCACGTGTGGTCGGCGCCGATGGCGTACCTGTGGCGCCCGTACGTCGTCTACCGGGGCCGCCGCCGGCCCGCACCCGCGCCGCAACCCGCGCCCGCCGCGGTCCGCGACGCCGGGCGCGACCCGGTGTCATCCGGGCACTGACCTGGGCCGAGAGTCCGGGACGAGGTCCCGCCAGGCCGGGTCGAAGGTCCCTACTGGCGGCGGCTCCGCTACCGGAGCCTGAACGGGAGCGTCCGGATCATCAGCCACCGGCCGCGACCAGCGAGACGTGGAGATGACATGACCACCACCCCACAGTCGGCCACCGGCCGCGGCGGCAAGCCGGGCGTGATGCTCGCCCTGGCCACGATCGGCTTCGCGGTGAACTTCTGGGCCTGGGCGTTGCTCAGCCCGCTGGCCACGAAGTTCACCACCACCCTGCACCTCAGCTCGTTCCAGCAGTCGCTGCTGGTGGCCGTACCGGTCGTGGTCGGCTCGCTCGGGCGGATCCCGATCGGCGCGCTGACCGACCGGTTCGGCGGCCGGATCATGTTCCCGCTGGTCTCACTCTCGACCATCGTCCCGGTGCTGTACCTGGGCCTGTTCGGGCACAGCTCGCTGCCGGCGATCCTGGTCGGCGGCTTCTTCCTCGGCATCGGCGGCACCGCGTTCGCCGTCGGCGTGCCGTTCGTCAACGCCTGGTTCCCGCCCGAGCGGCGCGGCTTCGCGGTCGGCGTGTTCGGCATGGGCATGGGCGGCACCGCGATCAGCGCGCTCACCACGGTCAAGCTCGTCAACGCGAACAGCCTGCAGACCCCGTTCCTGATCACCGCCGCGGTGCTGGCCCTCTACGCCGGGGTCGCCTGGCTGGTGCTGCGTGACGCGCCCGGCCGGGTCGTTCCCACCACCCCGCTCGCCACCCGCCTCGCCGCCACCTCCCGGCTGCGCATCACCTGGCAGGCCGCCGCCCTGTACGCGGTCGCCTTCGGCGGGTACGTCGCCTTCTCCGTCTACCTCCCGGCCTACCTGAAGAACGCGTACGGGCTCACCCAGGCCGACGCCGCGAACCGGATGGCCGGCTTCGTCCTGCTCGCCGTGCTCATGCGCCCCATCGGCGGCTGGCTCTCCGACCGCATCCCGGCCAGCCGGGTGCTCGCCGGCGCCCTCGGCGTGGTGGTCCTCGGCGCGCTCGCCCAGTCCTTCACCCCGGGTCTGGCCCCGCTCGGCACCGTCGCGTTCCTCTCCATGGCCGCCGCGCTCGGCACCGGCAGCGGCGCCACCTTCGCCCTCGTCGCGCAGAAGGCCCCGGCGAACCAGGTCGGCTCGGTCACCGGCGTGGTCGGCGCGGCCGGTGGGCTCGGCGGCTTCGTCCCGCCGCTGGTCATGGGCTCCATCTACGGCAGCTACCACTCGTACGCGATCGGCCTGGTCCTGCTCGCCGTGGTGGCCGGCGCGGCGCTGCTGCTGAACCTGTTCTCGGTCGGGCGCCGCGACGCCGTGGCGGCCTGAGCCACCATGCCCGAGGTGCGACGGCTGCGGCACGCCTCCGCGGAACGCCCGTTCATCGTGATCTGGGAGGCCACCCAGGCCTGCCCGCTCGCCTGCCACCACTGCCGCGCCTCGGCCCGCCCCCAGCGTGACCCGGCCGAACTGACCACCGGCGAGGCCACCGGCCTCATGGCCCAGGTGGCTCAGTTCGGCCGGCCGGCGCCGCTGTTCGTCATCACCGGCGGCGACCCGTTCCAGCGCCCCGACCTGACCACGCTGGTGCGCCGGGGCACCGAGCTGGGGCTCGCGGTGTCGGTGTCCCCCTCCGGCACCCCTACGCTGACCCGCGAGGCCCTCTCCCAGCTCCGCGACGCCGGAGCCCGCGCGATCTCCCTGAGCCTGGACGCGGCCGGCCCGGCCGCGCACGACGGTTTCCGCGGCGTCGACGGCGTGTACGCGCTGACCACCCGGGCCTGGCGCGACGCCGCCGACCTCGGGCTCAAGGTGCAGATCAACACGACCGTCACCCGGCGTACGGTCGACGAGCTGCCGGACATCGCCGCGCAGGTACGCGACCGCGGCGCCATGCTGTGGAGCGTCTTCTTCCTCGTACCCACCGGGCGCGGGCGCGACCTGGCCGCCCTCGACGCCGCCGAGACCGAGGACGTCCTGCACCTGCTGTACGACCTCGGCGAGACCGTGCCCGTCAAGACCACGGAGGCCCACCACTTCCGCCGCGTCTGCCTGCAACGCGCGGTCATGGCCCGGCAGGGCGTCCCCGCTCCCGGCCTCGGCCCGCTGTACCGGCGGCTGCGGCGGCGCCTCGACGACCTCGGCCTGACGAGCGGGCCGCGGCGGCCCCGGCGCCCACCCCTGCGGGTCAGCGCGGGCGACGGCTTCGTCTTCGTCTCGCACCGCGGCCAGGTCCACCCCAGCGGCTTCCTCCCGCTCCCGGCCGGCGACGTCCGCACGCAGAGTCTGGTCGACATCTACCGCGACGCGCCGCTGTTCCGGGCCCTGCGCGACCCGGACCGGCTGGGCGGGCGGTGCGGCGCGTGCGAGTTCCGTGCGGTGTGCGGCGGCTCCCGCGCCCGGGCGTACGCGACGACCGGCGACGTGCACGCCGAGGAGCCCGCGTGCGGCTACCAGCCGGGCTCGTTCCCGTACCCGGTCGACGCGCTCGCCCAAACTTGATTCATTCCAGATTGCGGACTACGTTGGCCGGGTGACGGCGGACCTCGAGGCGGAGCTCCGGGCGGTCCCCCTGCGGGTGACCCGGCCCCGGGTCGCCGTGCTCTCGGCGCTGCGCCGGCACCCCCACGTCGACACCGACACGGTCATCGCGCTGGTCCGCGCCGAGCTGCCCACGGTCTCCCACCAGGCCGTGTACGACGTGCTCCGCGCGCTCACCGACGCCGGGCTGGTCCGGCGCATCCAGCCGGCCGGCGCGACCGCGCGCTACGAGCGCCGGGTCGGTGACAACCACCACCACCTGGTGTGCCGTCGTTGCGGCGCCATCGCCGACGTGGACTGCGCCGCCGGCGAAGCCCCCTGTCTCACCGCCTCCGACGACCACGGGTTCGTGGTCGACGAGGCGGAGGTCGTCTACTGGGGCACGTGCCCCGACTGCGCGACCGAACGCCCTCTCCCGCAATCGGCCCGTTCGGAAGGAAGCACATGAGCGACACCCAGGACCACCCCGCCAGCGCCCAGGGCGTGGACAAGAAGGCGGCGGAAGGCTGCCCGGTCGCGCACGACTCCGTGACCGCGCACGGCAGCGAGAGCGAGAACCCGGCGATCGACTCGCCGACGCCGAAGACCGGCGGGCGCCCGCGTACGGTCCGCGACTGGTGGCCGAACCAGCTCGACCTGTCGGTGCTGCACGCCCACTCGCCGAAGGGCAACCCGCTGGGCCCGGACTTCAGCTACGCCAAGGAGTTCGCCAAGCTCGACGTCGAAGCGCTCAAGCGGGACATCGCCGAGGTCCTCACCACCTCGCAGGACTGGTGGCCGGCGGACTTCGGCCACTACGGCGGCCTGATGATCCGGATGAGCTGGCACGCCGCGGGCACGTACCGGATCAACGACGGCCGCGGCGGGGCCGGTGACGGCGGCCAGCGCTTCGCGCCGCTGAACAGCTGGCCCGACAACGCCAACCTGGACAAGGCCCGCCGCCTGCTGTGGCCGGTCAAGGCGAAGTACGGCCAGAAGATCTCGTGGGCCGACCTTCTCGTGCTCGCCGGCAACGTGGCCCTGGAGTCGATGGGCTTCAAGACCTTCGGCTTCGGCTTCGGCCGCGTGGACGTCTGGGAGCCCGAGGAGATCTTCTGGGGCCCGGAGGACACCTGGCTGGGCGACGAGCGGTACGTCTCCGAGAAGGAGATGTCCGAGGGCGTCGGCGCGACCGAGATGGGCCTCATCTACGTCAACCCCGAGGGCCCCCGCGGCAGCGCGGACCCGCTCGCGGCCGCCCACTTCATCCGGGAGACCTTCCGCCGGATGGCGATGAACGACGAGGAGACCGTCGCGCTCATCGCCGGCGGCCACACGTTCGGCAAGACCCACGGCGCGGGCGTGGCGGACAACCACGTCGGCCCCGAGCCCGAGGGCGCCCCGCTGGAGAACCAGGGCCTGGGCTGGCTGAGCACGTACAACAGCGGCAAGGGCGCCGACACGATCACCAGCGGCCTCGAGGTGACCTGGACCGACAAGCCCACGCAGTGGAGCAACCGGTTCTTCGAGATCCTGTTCGGCTTCGAGTGGGAGCTCACCACCAGCCCCGGCGGCGCGAAGCAGTGGGTCGCCAAGGACGCGCCGGAGATCATCCCGGACCCGTTCGACCCGGCGAAGAAGCACCGGCCGACGATGCTCACCACCGACCTGTCGCTGCGCGTCGACCCGGCGTACGAGAAGATCTCGCGCCGTTTCCTGGAGAACCCGGACGAGTTCGCGCTGGCCTTCGCCAAGGCCTGGTACAAGCTGCTGCACCGCGACATGGGCCCGGTCAGCCGCTTCCTCGGCCCCTGGGTGCCGGAGGCGCAGCTGTGGCAGGACCCGGTGCCGGCCGTCGACCACGAGCTCGTGGGCGACGCCGACATCGCCGCCCTCAAGGCGAAGGTCCTGGAGTCCGGCCTGACCACCGCCCAGCTGGTCTCCACCGCGTGGGCCTCGGCGGCCAGCTACCGCTCCACCGACAAGCGCGGCGGCGCCAACGGTGCCCGCATCCGCCTCGAGCCGCAGCGGAACTGGGAGGTCAACCAGCCCGAGCAGCTCGCCACGGTGCTGAGCACCCTCGAGGGCATCCAGCGCGAGTTCAACGAGGCCGGCGGCGCGAAGATCTCGCTCGCCGACCTGATCGTGCTGGCCGGCTCGGCCGCCGTGGAGAAGGCGGCGCGTGACGCCGGCGTCGAGACCACCGTGCCGTTCCACCCGGGCCGCACGGACGCCTCCCAGGAGCAGACCGACGTCGAGGCGTTCGGGGTCCTGGAGCCGCGCGCCGACGGGTTCCGCAACTACCTGCGGCCGGGCGAGAAGACCCAGCCGGAGGTGCTGCTCGTCGACCGGGCGTACATGCTGAACCTGACCGCGCCCGAGATGACCGTGCTCGTCGGCGGCCTGCGGGCCCTGGGCAACACCGTCGGCGACAGCCGGCACGGCGTGCTCACCGACCGGCCCGGCGCGCTCACCAACGACTTCTTCGCCAACCTGCTCTCCCCCGGCACCCGGTGGAAGGCGTCGCAGTCCGAGGAGCACGTGTACGAGATCCGCGACGTGACCACCGACGAGGTGAAGTGGACCGCCACCGCGGTCGACCTCATCTTCGGGTCCAACTCGCAGCTGCGCGCCCTCGCCGAGGTCTACGCGAGCGACGACGCCCGGGAGAAGTTCGTGGCGGACTTCGTCGCGGCCTGGACCAAGGTCATGGAGCTCGACCGGTTCGACCTCGCCTGATCCGTACGCCCGACGGGCCCCGGCCGATCCCCGCGATCGGTACGGGGCCCGTCCCCGTCGTGGAGAGAAGGAGACATCGCATGTCCGTCATCGTCGTCGGCGCCGGCCCAGGTATCGGCCTGGCCACCGCTCGTCGCTTCGCCCGCGAGGGACACCCGATCGGGCTCGTCGCCCGCACCGAGGCCCGCCTCGACCGGCATGCGCAGGAGCTGCGGGGCGAGGGCGCCGAGGTGGAGTGGGCAGCCGCCGACGCCCAGGACCCGCAGGCGCTGCGCACGGCCGTCCGCGACCTGGCCGGCCGCCTCGGGCCGGCCGGCGTGCTCGCGTACGTGCCGCTGCCCGACGTCGCCACCATCAAGCCGGTCGGTGAGACGACCGGCGAGGACGTGGCCCGGGCGCTGGCCCTCGGCGTGACGGGCGCGGTCGCCGCCACCGAGGCCGTCCTGCCCGCGATGCTGGAACGCGGGCGCGGCACGCTGCTCTACACGACCGGCAGCGCCGCCGTGAACCCCAGCCCCGAACGCGCCACCAGCGCGGTCGCCAACGCCGCCGAGACGACGTACGTGCGGCTGCTGCACGAGGCCCTCACACCACGCGGCCTGCGCGTCGCCCAGCTCACGATCGTCGGGGCGGTCGGTGCGGGCCTGAAGCACGAGCCGGCCACCGTGGCGGACCGGCTGTGGGAGCTGCACTCCGCGCCCGGCGAGGCGCTGACCGTCCTGCCCTGACGGCGCGGGCGGGCACCGTCACCGGACGCTGCCCGCCCGCGCCGGGCGGGTGCCCAGGGCCAACGCGACGGCCGGCACGAGCAGGACCGCGCCGGTGACCACGATGGAGGTCGACACGCCGGCCCAGGTCGCCACGAGGCCGCCGAGCAGGACCCCGGCGACGGTGCAGTTCACCATGAGGGCGTTGAGCAGCGCGATGCCGCGTCCGCGCAGCTCGTCCGGCAGGTCGTGGAGCAGGATGTTGGCGACCGGCACCTGCACGAGGCTCATGCCCAGGCCGGCGAGCGCGCACCACGCGCACGCGAGCGCGACCCCTCCGGCGGGCCAGCGGTGGTCGATCGGCCAGAGCACGAGCAGAGACACGGCGAACAGGCCCACGGCGGCGGCCAGCAGCCGGGTCAGCGGGAGGCGGCGGACCAGCGCCGGCCCGGAGAACGCGCCGAGCACCGCCCCGCCGCCCAGCATCGCCTGGGCGAGCCCGAAGTCGAACGCGGGCAGGCCGAACGTGACCAGCAACTGGGTGTTCACGTTGGTGGTGAACAGGCCGATCGCCACCATGACGGGGACCATCATCCACGCGAGCACGCGCAGCGACGGGATCCGCAGGGCGCCGGTGATGCCCTCGCGCAGCGACCTCCAGTACTGTCCGGGGCCGGCGGTGGTGACCGTGGCGCCCCGCAGCACCGCGAGGCTGCCGAGCAGCACCGCGCTGGCCACGAACGTCACGGCGTCGACGACGAAGGACGCCCGTACGCCGACGGCCGCGATGAGGATGCCGCCGGCCAGCGGGCCGATCAGGTTGAGCGCCTGCACCGTGCTCTGGAACAGCGCGATGGCCGACGGCAGGCTGTGACCGCCGACCACCTTGGGGATCGCGGCCATCCGAGCCGTCTCGAAGACCGACTTCCCGACGCCCTCCAGGAAGATCAGCGCCAGCAGCAGCGGGGCGCTGCGCACCGCGGGGATCATCGCGAGCACGATCGCGAAGCGGGCCAGGTCCGCACCGACCAGCAGCGCCCGCGGCGACATCCGGTCCACCAGCGGGCCGATGAACGTCCCGAGGACCCCGGACGGCAGCAGCTGGGCGATCACCACCGCGGCGATGAACAGGGCCGGCGCACCGGTCAGCGTGGCGGCCACGTAGACGACGGTGACCTTCGCGATGCCGTCGCCGAGGTAGGAGACGACGACCGCCAGCCAGTACCGGAGGTAGACCCTGTCCCGCAGCAGCTCCCGCACTCGCGAACCTTAACGGGCCGGGTCCCTCAGCAGCCGACCCGCCTGGACGCGAGCGCGAGGTCGTCGATCCACACATCGAAGCCGGCGGGTGTCGTGCCGGACTGGTAGAGCTGCCAGCCGATCTTCACGGTGTCCACGGTGGGCAGCACGAACGGTACGGGGTTGCCGCCGTGCTCGTCCTCGGTGGCCGTCAGCGTGGTCTCGCCGTCGAACCAGGTCGTCACCGTGTTCGTCGCCGTGTCGAAGCGCCATTCGACGCATTGCCACGTCCCCGCGTCGGCGGGTGCGGACTCCGTCCACGCCGTCCAGTCGCCGGTGGGGCCGCCGTCCGCCCCGATGCCCCAGAGGGACCGGCCGGCCGGGGGGACGTACTGGCCGCCGACCGGGCGGACCACCTCGGCGCTGCCCGTACCGGTCGCCTCGACGAGGGTGAAGTGCGCCCAGTCGGGCGCCGTCGGGAAGGCGCCGACCCGCAGCCGCATCCGGCCGTAGAAACCCTCCGCGGGTACGGCGAGGTCGTCGACGCGCAGGAACGCGCGGCCGTTGTCGACCGTACGGACGTGCAGCACCTTGCCCCGACCGGCGGACCGGCGCTCGACGGTGAGGGTGCCGTTGCGGGTGTCGATCCCCCAGTCGAGGCTGGCGGCGCCGCCGACCGGCAGCCGGTCGAAGTTCTCGCAGAACAGGGCACCGCGCGGCGGGCAGTCCCGGGCCGGCGGCGCGGCGGTGGCGCCGCCGGCGAACAGCGGGAGCGTGAGCACGGACAGGGCGGTCAGCAGGCCGATGCGCTTCAACCGGTCCTCCTCGAGGGGCGACTATGGGAGCGCTCCCATCATCACACACATCGATGTCCGCCCGGCGCCCTCAGGCCGCGGCGCGCCTCATCGCGGCGCTCGCGACTCCGTTGAGGACGGTCAGATCGGCCGCACCCAGCGTCGAGTCCGACATCATGACCACCACGACGTAGTGATCGACAGCGGCGGCGACGTAACCGACGTACCGGTCACCCTCGTCGTAGTTGCCGAGGAACAGCACGGTGTCCGGCCCGAGATGGTCCTCGGCGACCGGGTCGAAGCCGTTGCTCCCACCGCCCACGCCGCACCGCGCCAGCTGCGCCTTCAGCTCGGCGATGTACGCGTGCGCCCCGTCGCCCCGGTAACGGGCGACGTTCTCGTAGACCCGGAACCGGCTGCTGTAGTCGGCGGCCTCCGTACGGCTCGCGGCGGGCAGCGGCACGGGCGTGTCCGCGCACGGCTGCGGCAGCAACGGCCACACCAGCCCGTCCTCCACCGGCCCGGGCACCGCCCCGCCCAGATCCTCCGGCTGCAGCATGACCCGGTCCGGAATCCCCCGCGGCCGCGCCCCCGCCGCGGCCGGCGCGCCCGCCGACACGAGCCCGAGCACAGCGGCCATCACGATCATCAATGTCTTTCGCATGCGCCCATCCTGCAGACCCCGGGCAACCCCGCCGGCCGGCCACCGCGACCCGGTCCTAGCCGATCCCCCAGGCGCGCAGGAGCCGGTCGATCTGCTCCTCGACGGCGACGGACCAGGGCCGGTCCCGCTTGTGGATCCGCAGCGACACCACGCCGTGCAGCCCCACCCACAGGTCCTCCGCCGTCGCCTCCGACGGCTCGTCGAGGACGGCGATCACGCTGTCGATGTGGGCCAGGAGCTTGTCGGCCGCGTCCGTACGGACGTAGTCCTCGCCCAGCTGGTCCGCACTCTCGAAGCGGAGCTGGTAGAGGCCGGGATGGGCCAGACCCCAGGCCGCGTACGCGTGAGCGAAGCCCCGGAGCCGGTCCGCGGGCGGCCGGGCGGGGTCGTCGGCGGCGGACACCGCGGTGACGAAGGCCTGGTCGATGGTCAGGAGGATGACCCGGTTGAGGCTGCTCTGCGACGGGAAGTGCCGGTAGACCGCGGTCGGCGTGACACCGCACTCGCGGGCCACCGCTCGCAGCGACGGGACCGACAGCGGCAGGCCCGGCGACGCCAGCTCCATCGCGGCGGCGACCAGCTGGTCGTACCGACCCCGCACCCGCACCCGGTCACCATAACGCAGGCCGTTGTTTACGGGTGTTAACGTCGACAGCTGTTGATCGATCGACGAGAGGCCCGCCGACATGCGGTACCGGGGTACGACCTTCCTGATCACCGGCGCGAGCTCCGGCATCGGCGCCGAGTTCGCCCGCCGGCTCGGCGAGCGGGGCGCCGGCCTCGTCCTCGTCGCGCGCCGCGAGGACCGCCTCGAGGCGCTCGCCGCGGAGCTCCGCCGTGACCGGCCGGGCATCGCGGTGACCTGTCTGGCCGCCGACCTCTCCCGGCCCGTGCCGGGTGCGGCACTGTCCGCCGCCCTCGCCGAGCGCGGCATCGCCGTCGGCGCCCTCGTCAACTGCGCCGGTCTGGGCGTCACCGGCCCCTTCCTCGAGGCCACGCCCGAGGCGATGCACCAGCAGATCGACGTGAACGTGTCGGCGCTGACCGACCTCACCGCCACCTTCCTGCCCGGCATCGTCGCGCACGGGTCCGGCGCGCTGATCAACGTCGCGAGCCTGACCGCGTACCAGCCAGTGCCGGGAATGGCCGTCTACGCGGCGACGAAGGCCTTCGTGCTGCGCTTCACCGAGGCCCTGGCGTACGAGCTGCGCGGCACCGGGGTCCGGGTGCTCGCCCTGTCCCCCGGCCCGACCCGCAGCGAGTTCTACACCGTCAGCGGTACCGACGAGACCGGCGTGACCTTCGAGACCCCCGCCGACGTCGTCGCCACGGCCCTGCGGGCGCTGGACTCGTCCGGGGCGGCGAGCGTGGTCTCCGGCCGCATGAACAAGGTCATCGCCGCCGCGGCCGGACTGCTGCCCCGCCGCCTGGTCGTCAGGGCCGCGGCGAACTCCGTACGCCCGGCCTGAAAGATTTCCTGTCACATCCGCGCCGGTGGTGGTGCTCTACAGGTGTGGACGTTGTACGACACGGTGGGATCGCAGCGGCGGCCCGGCGGGTGGAGCCGAGCGGCCCGCCCGTGCGCGCCGACCTCGAGGACGTTTTCCGCGCCGCGTACGCCCGGGTCGTCGGGGTCGCCGCCCGGGTGCTCGGGACGCGCGACGAGGCCGAGGACGTGGCCCAGGAGGTGTTCCTGAGCTTCGGGCGTACGGCCGTGCCCGCCGCGGAGGCACCGGGCTGGCTGTCGGTCGCCGCCGCGCACACCGCGCTGAACCATCTTCGTTCCGGCCGTCGCCGGGCCGCTCGCGAGGGGCAGGCCGGTGACGGCCTCGCCGTCTCGCCGGACGTCGCCGACGCGGTCGTGACCCGCGACGAGCACCGCCGCGTCCGGGCCGCGCTGGCCCGGCTGCCCCGCAAGCACGCCGTCGCCCTCGTCCTGCGGCACAGCGGCCTCAGCTACGCCGAGGTCGCCGCCACTCTCGGCCTCTCCCCCGGCAGCGTGGGCACCACCGTGCGACGCGCCGAGTCCGCCCTACGCGAGGAGTTGAACCGCCATGCGTCGTCATCCGACTGACGGCACGCTGCGCCGGCTGCTGGACGAGCCGGCCGGCGTCGCCGATGCCGACCGCGAGCACGTCGCCGGCTGCCCGGTGTGCCTCTCCGGGCTGGCCGCCGCCCGCGCCGATGCGGCCGTCGCCGCCGACGCCCTGAGCACCGAGGTCACCGCCGATGTGGACGCCGCCTGGCAGCGGCTGACGGCCGGCGCTGCCGCAGTACCACCCGCGGTCCAGGTCGCCCCGCCGCGGCGGGCGCGGTGGCGGGCCGCCCTGCGCAGCCCCGTGATCGCCGCCGCCGGCGTCGTGGCACTGCTCGCCGGGGCCGGTGCCGCGGCCGCGGCCGACTGGCTACCGATCTTCCGCACCGAACGCATCGCCCCGGTGACGCTCACCCAGGCGGATCTGGTCGCGCTGCCGGACCTTTCCGCGTACGGCGACCTGCGCGTCTCCTCGGAGCCGAACGTACGCCCGGTCGCCGGCGCCTCCACCGCTGCCCAGCTCACCGGGCTCACCGTTCCCCGCGTCGGCGAGCTGCCCCGCGGCGTGACCGGGGAACCGACGTACCAGGTGGGCGACCGGGTCACGGCGGTGTACACGTTCTCGGCCGCGAAGGCGGCGCAGACCGCGACGGCGGCCGGCGAGACGCTGCCCACGCCGCCACCGGGGCTCGACGGCAGCCAGTTCCGCCTCACCGCCGGCCCGGGGATGGCCGCGGTCTGGACGGAGGCTCGGGGCGTGCCGGCCCTCGTGGTGGCTCGCGCGGTGGCGCCGGCGGCGTACTCCTCGGGGGTGCCGTTCGCGACCGCGCGGGACTACCTGCTGAAGCTGCCCGGCCTGCCGGCGGACGTCGCGGCGCAGCTGCGGGCCTTCTCCGGTGACGGCACGACCCTGCCGCTGCCGGTCAACTCCCGCTACCTGACCAGCTCGGCCGCGAAGGTCGGCGGGAAACCCGCCACGGTCCTCACCTCGCGCGACGGCGCGCTGGCGGGCGTGGTGTGGGCGGACGCCGGCGTGATCAACGCGGTGGCGGGCTCGCTCAGCGCCGACGAGGTGCTGTCGGTCGCCCGGGAGCTGCGGTGACGCCGGTGACCTCCGGGCCGGACCTGGACGCCGCGCGGCAGCTGCTCGCCGAGCTGCCCGCGGCGCCCGCCGTGTGGGCCTCGGGGCTGCGCAAACGGTACCGGCGCCGGACCGCGGTCGACGGCGTGTCGCTCACCGTCGGCCGCGGCGAGGTGGTCGGGCTGCTCGGGCCCAACGGCGCCGGCAAGACCAGCGTCATCAAGATCCTGCTCGGCCTCGTCCGGCCCGACGCCGGCGAGGTGCTGCTGCTCGGCCGCCCGGCCCGGGACCCGCGGGCCCGCGCCCGGGTCGGCTACCTGCCCGAACTCTTCCGGTACCAGCCCTGGCTCACCGCCGCCGAGGTGCTGAACCTGCACATCCGCCTGACCGGGGCCGCCGTACCCGCCGCGGACCGGCGCGAATGCCTGGGTCTCGTCGGCCTCGCCGATCGCGCCGGCGACCGGGTCGGCGGCTTCTCCAAAGGTATGCAGCAGCGGCTCGGGCTGGCCGTCGCCCTGGTCACCGGCCCCGACCTCGTCGTGCTGGACGAGCCCACCAGCGCCCTCGACCCGGTGGGCCGGGCCGACGTCCGCGACATCCTGCTGTCGCTGCGCGGACGCGGGGTCGCGGTGCTGCTCAACTCGCACCTCATCGGCGAGGTCGAACGGGTCTGCGACCGGGCCGTCATCCTCGACAAGGGCCGGGTCGCGGCCGCCGGGACGCTCGCGGAGCTGCTGGGCCGGCGCGAACTCCGGCTGCGGCTCGACGGCGTCGGGGCGGAGGCGGAGGCCCGGCTCGCCGCCGCCGGCCGGCTCACCCGCAGCGGGGACGCGTACACGGTCACGCTGCCCGCCGAGCCCGACGACACCACGGTGCCCGGGCTCGTCGCCGACCTCGTCGGGCTGGGGGTGCGGGTGCACGCCGTCGAACCGGCCCGGATCAGCCTCGAGGAACGGCTGCTGGACATCCTGCGTACCGGCGCCCAGGAGGACCACCGATGACCCTGCGTACCGTGCTCACGATCGCGGCCCTCACCCTGCAGGAAGCCGCCCGGCGGCGGGTGTTGCGCTCGCTCGCGGTCCTGACCGTCGCGCTGCTCGCGCTGAGCGCCTGGGGCTTCTCCCGGCTGGACGCGGAGTTCGGCGGCCTCACCAGCGGCGAGGCCCGGGTCGCCGGCTCCACGGTGCTCAACCTGGTGATGTTCGGGCTGAGCCTGATCGCCGCCCTCGGTACGGCGTTCCTCGCCGGCCCCACCCTGTCCGGGGAGGTCGAGTCCGGCATCGCGCTGGCGGTACTGGCCCGCCCGATCCGCCGCAGCGCGGTGCTGGTCGGCAAGTGGCTCGGGCTCGTCGTGTTCGGCGGCGTCTTCGTGAGCCTGGCCGGCTTCACCCAGTTCCTCATCGTCCGGGCCACCGTCGGCTACTGGCCACCGCACCCGCTCACCGGCCTGGCGCTGCTCGCCGCCCAGACCACGGTCCTGCTCACCCTGGGCCTGCTGCTCTCCACCGCCATCTCCCCGATGGCCTCAGGCATCGTGGCCGTCGGCCTGTTCGGCGCCACCTGGATCGCCGGCGTGGTCGGCTCGGTCGGCGAGGCCCTCGGCAACGACAGCGTCGCCCAGGTGGGCACGGTCTCCCGCATGCTGCTCCCGACGGACGGCCTCTGGCGCGGCGCGATGAACTCGTTCCAGGACCCGGCGCTGCTGCGGCAGGTCGGCTCGGGCATCGAGGAATCACCGTTCCTGAGCATGTCGCCGCTGACGGCGGCATATCTGGGATGGGCGGCGATCTGGATCGCGGCGGTACTGACCCTGTCGGCGCTGTCCTTCCAGCGCCGGGACCTCTAGATGTAGTGATCAGCACCGTTGTTGATGCGGGTGATCGGTGGTTGGCCGGCGAGGGCGGTGTGTCCGCGGTGATGGTTGTAAGTGTGCAACCATCCGGGAAGTGCGTCGGCGCGGTCTTGGCTGCTGGT